>NZ_CP150310.1:4495000-9267500 GCF_051524405.1 Sorangium sp. So ce119
CGCTTGCCGACTCTCCGGCTCCGCCGATTCGGGGCGGGCTTTCTAACGGCCCGTCTCGAATGTGTCAACCTTTTCTTTCGAGAAGGTCGACCGTTCACCAGGCGCTCCAACGTCGCCTCGATGAGCGAATCCCGTGCGGCCCAGAGTTGCAGCGCCTCCGCTGCCGGCTCTCCGGCTCCGCCGATTCGGGGCGGGCTTTCTAACGGCCCGTCTCGAATGTGTCAACCTTTTCTTTCGAGAAGGTCGACCGTTCACCAGGCGCTCCAACATCGCCCTGGTGAGGGCACCCGTGCGGTCCAGAGTTGCAGCGCCTCCGCTGCCGCGCTCCGGTTCCGCCGATTCGGGGGCGGCCGTTCTAACGACCCGTCCCGAGTCTGTCAACCTTTTCTTTCGAGGAGGTTGACCGTCCACCAGGCGCCTCCTGGTGAGGTCGCTGGTGTGGTGCCCGAGCGGCCCAGAGTCACGGCGTTTCCGCTGTCGAGCTCTCCGGTCCGCCGATTCGCGACAAGTCGTTTATCGGTTTGTCGCGGTGCTGTCAACCGCCTCCTTCGAGGACGGTCGGCCGAACGGTCCAGAGTCACGGCTCGCGCCGCTCGCTCTCCGGTTCCGCCGATTTCGCGGCAGAGAAGCTACCGACGCCCCGCGCCGGTGTCAACCCGACGGGGGGCTCCGCCTGGGTGGTCTCGTCCCGGGCCTTTCGCCCTGAACGGGTCGGCACCGGGCGCCCGCTCTCTTCGTCTCCGGGGCGCAGAGGCGGATCTCCCCGGCAGACGAGCTCGACAGAATGGGCGCGCTCGCCAGAGGACATCTTCCCGAGCGAGACCTCCTCCGTCGAGCTCCGTCGATAGACCGCCGCCGCGCGACGTGAGCGGACGGAAACGCGTGAGCGCACGTCTGGACGTCTGGAGCGCATGCGCGCGAGCCCAAAGGGGGAACGCAAAGGAGGAACGAGACCATCACCGCAGCTCGGCCGCGCGCGCGTGCATCGATTGCGCGACGCATCCACGTCTCCGCTGGCCCGACCTCTGCAGACATCGGCGACGCGGGTGACACAGGGTAGGCGTGCGGGGGGGGGAGAAGCAGCCATGACATTGCGCATCGGGGCGGTGGCGGTCGGCTCAGCGGTTCTCGCGCTGGGCTGCATGGGTCTGGACCAGCAGGAGCACGAGCGGGAGCACGAGAGCGCGGCCGCGCTCCAGGGCGGCGCGAGGCAGGGAGAGGCGCGCTTCATCGAGGGTGGAACGATACCGTACGTGCTCGGCTTCTCGCCGGAGGCAGGCCAGCGTCTCGGCGGCTCACACACGCTCCTCATCCCGCTGACCGGGACGCGCGAGCCGATGGACGCCGCGAACCTCCCCACGAGCCTGCACCCGGAGCTGCGGGGCTCCTACGCCGCGCTGAACTCGACCCTTCTGCAAGGCCAGGCCGCGGGCCCCTTCGCCTCGCAGTGGTGGCCCCACAGCAGGAACGGCATCGCGGACCGGTGGAACTCCTTCGTGAAGGACTACGGCGATCTGACCTCGGATCCGGACAACCTATCTCCGGCGGAGAAATATGATCTCCTGTTCTACGCGGGACAGGCGCGGTCGATCGAGCCGGTCGCGGGCGCGGCCGCCGGCGAGCGGAGCCGGCCAGAGGGGCCGGGCTCTCCACGGGCCACGCGGGTGGCGGGGCCGACGACGCACTGGGAGCTGCGGAACCACGGCCTGTATCAGGGCGTCACCCCGGAGTACTGGTGGGGCCATTGCAACGGCTGGGCGGCCTACGTGGTGGCGGAGGGCGGCGGCCCGCCGCGGCGCGACGTCCGCGTGCGGCGCTCCGGCGACACGCTGGTCGAGTGCGCGTCGGTCGAGACGGGGTGCGTCCTGTTCCACATGGCGGACATCGAGGCGCTCATGACCGAGCTGTACCACCACGACGCCGCCACCTTCTCGGGGCGCCGCTGCGAGGCGCGGGAGGATCGCGTGCTGCGCGACCACTACGGCAGGCCGATCGATCCGGCGTGCCGCGACCTGAACCCCGGGACGATGCACGTGGCGATGACCGGCCTCCTCGGCCTGGGCGCGAGCTCGATCAGCGCCGCGTCGAGCGGGCGCGGGCGGCGCGCGTTCGTGGTCGACTACACGTGGCACCGCGAGGTGTGGAGCTACCCGGTCACGTCGTTCACCATCGACACCATCGACGAGGTGAGCGCGCAGGAGGCAGCGCGGCTCGTCTGTAACGGCGGGTTCCAGGGGGCAGACTGCTACAATTACCGGTTCAACCCGAGCGCGCGGCGCTTCGTGCGCGTGGCGGCGCGCTACGGGATGATCTCGGACGAGGTGAGCACCGCGGCGCTGCTCCAGCCGGCCGCGCTGCGCAACGTGCCGCTCGTCACCTCGGAGCTCCATTACGTGCTCGAGCTCGACGACCGGCTGACGGTGCTCGGCGGCGAGTGGATCCAGAACCCCGCGCTCGCGAATGGCGTGAACGGAAAGCTGATGCACCCGGACTACTTCTGGATCCCCGTGAGGGCCCAGGGCGCGGGGGAGGACGGCGACGATCTGGGGGGCTCCGGGGACAACCCGTACGTCGCGTACTCGCGCGTGAGGGCGCTGCTCGACCTCTCGCGGAGATAGCGACGGGGGCGGCCGCCGCTCCGCCAGCGAGCTGCGATGTCGCCGCCGCGCTCAGTTCGCGCGCGGACCCGGCGCCCCGACGGCCGGCCCTGCCGGCGCGGGGTCCCCTGCCCTGGGCCCCGGCTCCAGCGGCACCACGCCGCGGTCGGGCTCTCCGAGGACGCAGGTCTCCTTCCCCTCGACGATCGCGCAGCGGCGGTCCGCCGGGCACTTCCCCCCGCACGGCAGCCGCACGCACAGGCCCGTCTCGGGATCACACGCCGTCCCGCTCTGACAGGACGCGTAACAGATGTCGTACGCCTCGCGCTGCGCCACGGTCGCCCCGGCCGCTGCAGCGAGGGTCGCCGCGGCGCCGGCGTAGTCGTTGCTGCCCCCCGACGACGTCCGCACCTCCCCCGGCGCCAGCAGGAACTCCGGCGGCGCGCGCCTCGACGTCAAGCAGCCGGGCAGAACTACAGCCAGGCAGCAGGAGATCAAAAGGACGGTAATTCGCATGCGAGCGAGATCCTGCATACACATCGAAACGATTCGTTGACAAGACAGGAGCAGACTCCTGGTAGCATCGCGTCATGCAGGGGGGAGACAACGTGGGTGCACCTGTGTATCTGGCGCCGTTTCCGGCGCCGCTCCGCTGGGAGGTTCCGCCCAGGAGCTGGAGCGTGGGCAAGGCGTCGAGCCTGACCGTCACGGCGGACGGCGAGACCGACCTGCTCCTCGATCCGGAGCGCGCGCCCGGCGCCCTGAACGCGCCGCGCCTGCTCGGGACGCCGCACGGGGACTTCCTCGCCAGCGCGCGCGTGGCCGTGAGCTTCGCGTACGCGCGCGACGCCGGCGTGCTGCTGCTCTGGGCGCACGAGCGCTCGTGGGCGAAGCTCTGCTTCGAGCTCTCGCCGGAGCGCGAGCCGACGGTCGTCTCGGTGGTGACGCGCGGCCTGTCGGAGAGCCGCAGGTCGTTCGCCGTCCACAAGGACCACGTGTGGCTGCGCGTCTCGCGGCTCGGGCGCGCGTGCGCGTTCCACGCCTCCACCGACGGATCGACGTGGCAGCTCGTCCGCAGCTTCTCGCTCGGCATCGCCACGGAGCTCTCGGTCGGCTTCTCGGCGCAGTCGCCGGCGGGCGACGGCTGCACCGCCGTCTTCGACGACCTCCGCTTCACGCCGCGCCGGCTCGGCGACCTCCGCAGCGGGCACGCCGCGGGCGACGACGCGCTGGCGCGCGTCGGTCAGATGCCGCCGTTCACGGGGATGACCTTGCCGCTCACGTACGTGTTGTGAAGGGCGAGCCAGGCGATCGCGCGCGCGGCCTCGTCCGGCGTGCCGAGGCGCCGCAGGGCCGAGAACGCGAGGAAATCGGCGCGGAGATCCGCGTCGAGCTGCGTCGATAGCCCGGCGTCGAGCAGGCCCAGCGCCACCATGTTGACCCGGACCTGACGCGGGCCGAGCTCCTTCGCGAGCGCCATGGCCGTGGCCGCGATCATCCCCTGGCTCGCCGCGAACGCGACAGGGATCGGCAGCGACTGCGCGCGATCGAGCCCGCCCACGAGGACGATCTCGCCGCCGCCGCCCCGCGCCATGAGCGCGCCGACGTCGCGCGCGACGAGGAAGGCGGCGCGGGCGTTCACCGCGTAGGCCCGGTCCCACGCCTCGTCCGACAGCTCGAGCCCCGGCGTGGGATCGAGGGTCCCGGCGCAGTGGATCGCCGCGCCGGGCGCGGGCTCGTCCGCGCCGAGCCGGGCGACGAAGGCGCGGAGCGCGGCGGCGTCGGTGAGGTCGAGCCGGACGGCGCGGAAGCCGAGCTCGCGCGAGAGCGCGGCCGCGCGGTCCTCGCCCCGGAAGAACGTGAACGTGGCGCTCGCCCCGCGCGAGGCGAGCGCGCGCAGCACCGCGGCGCCGACGGCGCCCGTGCCCCCGAAGACGACGGCGTGCTTCATGTCAGGCCCTCCACGTACGCGAGCGCGTCGGCCGCGGCGTCGACGAACGCGTCGAGCGTCGCGCGCGGGATGTCGAACCGGGGCTGGAGCCGGAAGATCGTCCAGTCGTGGCCGCACGTGAAGCAGAAGAAGCCGCGGCGGTAGAGGCGGTGGCACACGAGCGGCGACACGACCGACATGTGCGCGAGATCGGGGAAGCCGAAGTGCTCGAAGGAGAGCCAGGGGTGGTCCGGGGTCTCGAGCTGCACGCCGAGCATGAGGCCCGCGCCGCGCACCTCCTTGAACAGCCGGTTCGGCCGGAGCGCCGACTCGAGGCGCTCGCGGAGGTGCGCGCCCGTGTCGCGGATGGTCGCGATGAGCTCGTCCGTGACGAGGTCGAGCGTGGCGAGGCCCGCGACGGCGGAGAGCGCGTTGTAACCCATGGTGTTGTTGTGGCTCTCGCCCGCGGCGAACTCCCTGCCGTAGGCGCGAACGAAGATCTCGCGCCGCGTGAGCATCGCCGAGAGCGGCAGGAGGCCGCCGCCGAGCTGCTTGGCGAGGAGGACCACGTCGGGCCGGCGCGGCCACCGCTCGGTCGCGAGGAAGCCGCGCCCGGTGCGGCCGAGGCCCGTCTGCACCTCGTCGGCGATGAGCAGCGCGCCGTGCTTCGCGGTGAGGTCGCAGAGCGCCTCGACGAAGGGCGGCGGCAGCTCGCGCACGCCGCCCTCGCCCTGGATGGGCTCCACGAGGACGGCGGCCACGTCGCCGCCGGCGAGCACGCGGGCGAGCGCGTCGACGTCGCCGAAGGGGATCGAGGTGGCGCCTTGCAGGAGGGGCACGAACGGGTCGCGGAGGTAGCCCGCGCCCATGAACGAGACGCTCCCGTAGGAGCAGCCGTGGTAGGCGCCGGTCAGGCCGACGAGGACGGGCTTCCGGGTGAGGGCGCGGGCGAGCTTGAGCGACGCCTCGACGGCGTCGCTGCCGGTGCACCCGAAGAAGACGTTGTCGTAGTGGCCCGCGCGCTCGCAGAGGCGGCGCGCCAGGCGGCCGGCGAACGGGTTGACGCGCGACGGGTACCAGGAGGGCGCGTCCGAGTCGAGGAAGGCGCGCAGGGCGCGGGCGACCTCCGGGTTGCGGTGGCCGAACGCCTGGGTGCCGTGGAAGTCCTCGATCACGAGCCCCTCGCTGTCGACGAGGAGGCCGTCCTCGGCGCGCACGACCCGGATCGGCTCGCGGGCGAGCCTCGCCCGCTGCGCGATGAGCGGGTTCACGAAGGCGCGGTAGTCGTCGAAGCCGTCGCGCAGGATGTCCTCGTGCGAGTCCATGTCAGAGCCCTCCGTCGGCGACGAGCTTGGCGGCGCTCATGAAGGCGCCCTCGTCGGAGCACAGGAACACGGCGAGCTCGGCGAGCTCATCGAGGCGGCCGAGGCGCCTGAGGCCTGTATGCGCGACGTACTCGTCCTGGCGGTGCTGCGGGAGCCCCTGCGCCATGCCCTCCTCGAGGAGGCCGGGGCCGAGGAGGTTCACGCGCACGCCGTGCCGGCCGACCTCGCGCGCGAGCGCCTCGGTGAGGCCGCGCAGGGCCGACTTCGAGGCGGCGTAGTGGACGGGCGCCTCGATCACGCGCTCCGAGGCGAAGTTGCCGATGTTCAGGATGACGCCGCGCTTCTCGCGGATCATGTGGCGCAGCGCGGCGCGGCTCATGAGGTAGGCGCCCTTGACGTTCACGTCCATCACGAGGTCCCAGTCCTCCTCCTCGAGCAGCGAGATGGGCAGGACCTGGGTGATGCCGGCGTTGTTGACCAGCACGTCGAGCCCGCCCCAGGCGCGGTGCAGCGCGGCGAGGGTGTCCTTCACGTGGGCGGCGTCGGCCACCGAGCCCTTGAAGACGAGCGGCGCGGCGCCGGCGGCGGTGAGCTGCCTCGTGGCCTCCGCGGCGTCCGCGTCGTCGGTCGCGTAGGTGAAGCCGACGCGCGCGCCGTGCCTGGCGAACGCGAGGGCGATCGCGCGGCCGAGGCCGCGGGAGCCGCCCGTGACGAGGCAGCGCTTGCCGTCGAGCAGGCGCGCGGCGGCGCTCACGGGGCCTCCCGGCGGGGCGACGGCGACAGGAGCGGGAGGGCGCGCCTCCCGCCGGATCGATCCGACCACGTCCTCGGCACGCTCATGAACCTCGGCTCCTTCTCCCGGTAGAGCACGTTGTAGTTGCAGACGGGCACCGTCTTGCCGTCGGCGTAGCAGTTGCTGTCGCAGCACTGGGCCGCGCGCTCGACGTCGAACGTCTCCTCGTCCATGTGCGAGTGGACGTAGACCGCCTTCACCGCGCGCTCGCTGACGCGCAGGGCTTCTTCCCTGCGGAGCGGCTTCTTCGCCGGGAACAGCGCGCGCAGGAGGCCGTTCAGGAGGCCGAGGGCGCGGTCGTCGTCGCCGCGCGACCAGAGCGCGTCGATCGCGTCCTGCATGGCGCGCTCGAGGCGGGCGCTCGGCTCGAGGTAGAGGTGGTCGCCGAGGCAGGCATAGAGCGCCTCGCGGCTCATGAACCGGGTGAACGGGATCGGCGGGCCGCCGGCCGGATCCAGGAGCAGGTAGGCGATCTGGTAGCAGAGCGGGTGCGCGCACGGCGACGGGACGAAGTCGCCGGGCGACAGGAGGCCGCCGGTGGTCTCGGCGATGCGCTCGAGGACCTCGAGGGTGGAGATGCGGCCGCGACGATCGAAGGCGACGCCGCTCTGGCCGGTGAAGGTCATCGTGTGGACCTCGAGGTGGCGGACGCAGCCGAACCGGAGGCCGAGCTCGACGATGCGGCCGATCTCGTGGTCGTTGAGGCCGCGGGTCATGACCGGGATGAGGGTCGTGTCGACGCCGGCGGCGTCGAGCCGCTCGAGGCAGGCGAGCTTCTTGTCGACGCTCCTGACGCCGTTCAGGGCCCTGTCGGTGGCGTCGTCGAACGTGTCGAACGAGAGCGCGACGCGGGCGCCGAGCTCGGCGAGGCGCCGGAGCAGCGCGTCGTTCCTGAGCAGGCCGAAGCCGTGGCTGCAGATGCTGACGCGGTGGATGCCGGCGTCCTTGCACATGGCGACGAGCTCGGGCAGCTCGGGGTGGAGCGTGGGCTCGCCGCCGGTGAGGTTGATGAGGTCGAGATCGCCGCCGGCGCCGGAGACGAGGTGGCGGAGCACGTCCCCGAACTCGGCCTTGCTCATGAAGAACGCGCCGTCGTTCCGGTTGTGCACGTAGCACATGGGGCAATCGAGGTCGCAGGCGCTGGTGATCGTGACGACCGGCATGCGGATACGCTGGGTGTGGCTCTCGCACGGGCCGCAATCGAACGGGCAGCCGTGCTCGATCGGGCGCCGCGGCGCCGCGGGCGGCGCAGGGATGGGCGCGATGGCGCGCGTCGCCTCGTACCAGGCGGCGCTCGTCGAGAGGCGGACCTCGTGGGGGCCGTGGTCGGGGCACGCCTTGCGCATCCAGACCTCGCCGGAGGGCGCCGCGACGACCCGGGCGGGGACGGCGATCTTGCAGGCCGGACAGAGGCTCGTTGTCTCGTGGATCAGCCGGTCGGTCGCCATCGGCGACGAGGGTATCAGGGTGAGGCGCGCTGGTGAGGATTCGCGCGCCGCGGGCGAGCGCCGGGCGCCGGACCAGGGCACCGCGGGCCCGTCAGACATGGTTCATCCCCTCCCCTCAGGTCTTCTCAGCGCGCCGCCCCCGCGACCTGATCGCGCAGCCAGCGGTGCGCCGGATCGTGGTGCGTGCGCTCGTGCCAGATCATCGCGAACGAGAAGCTGGCCAGCTCGAGCGGCGGCGGCAGCACCGCCAGGCCGAGCGGCGCCGCGGTGGCGTCGACGATGCGGGCGCCGAGGGTGGCCATCAGGTCGGTGGCGGCGATGACGTGCGGCGCCACCAGGAAGTGCGGGACCACCGCCGCCGCGCGCCGGCTGCGCCCGAGCGCCGCCAGCGCGTCGTCGACCAGGCTGCCGGGCGTGCCGCGCGGCGCCACGAGCAGGTGCGAGAGCGCGCAGTAGCGGTCCAGGGTGAGGCGCCTGCGCGCCGCCGGGTGGTCGCGCCGCACCACGCAGCGGAAGCGCTCCTCGAAGAGCGGGCGGACGTAGAGGCCCTCGGGCCAGCCGCGGCGAGGCGGGCCGATCACGACGTCGACGGCGCCCGACGCGAGCTGCGCGACCACCCCCTCCCGGGTCAGCGCCAGCGGCATCATCCAGACGTCGACGCCGGGGGCCTCGCCGGCCAGGAGCGACAGGAGCGGCGGCAGCAGCACCAGCTCCGCATAGTCGCCGGACGCGATCCGGAAGGTGCGCCGCGCCGTCGCGGGATCGAAGCGCGCCTCGCCGCGCACCGCGCTGGCCAGGCCGCGCAGCGCGGCGCGCAGGCCGGGCGAGAGCGCCTCGGCGCGCGGCGTGGGCAGCATCGCGCCGCGCGCGCCGCGCACGAGCAGCGGATCGCCGAGCGCGCGGCGCAGCCGGCCGAGCGCGTGGCTGCACGCCGGCTGGGTCATGCCGAGGCGCGCGGCGGCGCGGGTGACGTGCCGCTCGGCGAGCAGCGCGTCGAGCACCACCAGCAGGTTGAGGTCCAGGGCGGCGAGCTCGCGGACGTCATGTCCATCGTGCATGACTGACATGAGTAGCATGTATTGGAAGCATGATGGCGCCGGGCGCATGGTGGGCTCGGAGGAACAACCCTTGATCACCGAGACCCGAGCACCCCTGATCGACACATCGGCCACGAGACGGACCGGCGCGGGCTCGCTGCGCGCCCTCCGCGCCGGGCTCACCGCGTCCGTCGCCGTCGTCCTGCTGGCCACGATGGCCGTGCTGGCGGCGCCGCACGCGCGCGGCATCGCCTTCTTCCCCGCGCTCCGCTACGCGGTCGTCACCCCCGCGTGCGTCGTCGCCGCGGTCGTCGCGGCGTTCCTCTACCGCGCCCTCGCCGCGCGCTCCGCGCGGCCGCGCCTCTCGCTGGCGGCGGTCCTCGCCGGGCTCGCGGCGGGCGTCCTCCTGGGGATGGCCGTCGCCGGCCCCCGCGGCCTCGCCGCCGCCGCGCTCCCGGCCGTGATCGTCGTCGCCGTGGCGCTGGCGCTGCTCGTCCCTCGCCTCGTCGACCGGCCGCGCCCTTCGCGCGCCGGCGCGGTCGCCCTCGCGGCGCTCGGCGCGCTCGAGCTCGTCGCCCTCGCCGGCGCGCTCTCGACCGAGCGCGGCGTGCCGCGCGGTTCCCAGGGGCTCGCCTTCGAGATCCCGCGCGCGATGTTCGACGCCGATCACAGGTTCGTCGAGCTCCCGAGCGGGGCGCGCGTCCACTACGTGGACGAAGGCCAGGGCGAGACGCTCCTCTTCCTGCACGGCAACCCGGCGTGGTCGTTCCAGTGGCGCGATCTCATCCGCGAGCTCCGGGGATCGTACCGATGCGTCGCGCTCGATTACCCGGGCTTCGGCCTGTCCGAGGCGCCGGCCGGGTTCGGCTTCACGCCCCGCGAGGAGAGCCGCGTCGTCGAGGAGCTCGTCGATCGGCTCGGCCTGCGCGACATCACCCTGGTCATGCAGGACTGGGGCGGACCCATCGGCCTCGGGTTCGCGGGGCGCCGCCCCGAGCTCGTGCGGCGCGTCGTCCTCGGGAGCACGTGGGCGTGGCCGACGAGCACGGACACGCCCCGCGGCAAGTTCTCGATGATCGTCGGCGGCCCTGTCGGCGAGTTCGCGCAGGTGAACTTCAACGCGTTCGCCGCGCTCGGGATCGACAACGGCATCGTCCGGGAGCTCCCCGCCGACGTCGCCGATGTCTACGTCCGGCCGTTTCGACCGCTCGATCGCCGCGGCATCGCGGCCTTCTATCCGGGGCAAATCACCGCCGCCACCGACTACTTCGAGGAGGTCGAGGCCGGCCTTCCCCGGCTCGCGGACAGGAAGGCGCTCATCTTCTGGGCGCTCAAGGACGTGGGGTTTCCCGGCAGCGACCGCGCCCGGTTCGAGGCGGCTTTCCCGGACCACAGGACGATCGAGCTCCCCGACGCGGACCACTTCTTCTTCGAGGACGCCGCGGAGGAGATGATCCCGGCGATCCGAGCGTTCATCGACTCGTCCCCGGTCGCCTCGACGACCGCTCCCGGCGATCGCGATCGATGACGCGGCCTGCTCTTCTTTCCACCGTGACCCGCCAGGATCCGAGAGAGCCGCCGGACATCCTGTGCCGTCCGACCTGGTAAGCTCTCGCGTATGCCCCGCGCGCCGGACGAGGTCGTCGCCGTCGAGTCGCTCACCAAGACCTTCGGCGACGTCGCGGCGCTCTCGGACGTGAGCTTCCGCGTCGAGGGACCGGGCCTCGTCGGCATCCTCGGCCCGAACGGCGCCGGCAAGACGACGCTGCTCGACATCCTGGAGGGCCTCAGCGAGCCGACGCGCGGCGCGATCCGCCTCTTCGGCGCGCCGATCCCGCCCTACCCGCGGCGGCGGGTCGGCGTCGTCATGCAGAAGGAGGTGCAGCTCGATCGCTGCACGACGCGGGAGTACGCCGGGCTCTTCGCCGCGATCTACGGCATCCGCGACGGCGCGGCGCGCATCCTCGAGCGGGCGCGCCTCGCCGCGCGCGCGGCGGTGCCGATGGCGCGCCTGTCGGGCGGCGAGGCGGCGCGCCTCTTCATCGCCGCCGCGCTGGTGCACGAGCCCGACCTGCTCTTCCTCGACGAGCCGACCGCGCCGCTCGATCCAGCGAGCAAGCAGGAGGTCGGCGAGCTGCTGCGCGGCGTGGCCCGCGAGCGGACGGTCCTCATGACGACGCACGACCTGCGCGAGGCGGACGCCCTCTGCGACCACCTCCTCTTCCTTGTCGGCGGCAAGCTCCGGGCGAGCGGCGCCCGGGACGAGCTCGTGGCCGCGGTGCCCGAGGGCCGCCGGACCGGGCTCGGGGTCGAGGACGCGTTCTTCCACTTCTGCGCCGTCCGGATGCGCGACGGCGAGGCGCACGAGGCGTCATGAGCGCGTTCTGGGCCTTCGCGCGCCTCCGGCTGCTCGACGTGCTGCGGAGCGCGAGCTCGGCCAGCTTCGTGCTGCTGTTCCCGGTCGCGCTCCTCGTGGTCATGGGCCTCGTGTTCATGAACGGCCACCCGTTCGAGGAGCGGACGATCGCGGTCGTCCCCGCGCGCGGCGCACACGACGACGCCGCGCGCCCGCTCGCGGCCCTCGACGCCGAGCTCGCCCGCGACGTGCGGCTCCTCCGCGTGCGCAGCGAGGCCGAGGGGCTGGCGCACCTCCACGCGCGGACCGCGAGCGCCGTCCTCGTGGTCCCCGGCGACGGGGCGCCCGGCCGCGTGCTCGTCGGCCCCCGCGACCGGATCTTCGGGCGGGGGATCGCCGCGTCGCCCGGCGTGCAGGCGGAGCTCGCCGTGGTGGAGGTCCCGCGCTGGGGGTACGTCCACTATCTCTTCCCGGGGATCCTCACGTTCAGCGTCATGCTCGCCGGCCTCTTCGCGACCGGCTACACGATGGTGCTCTACCGGCAGAACCGCTTCCTGAAGAAGCTCGCGACGACGCCGATGCCGAAGGCGGTCTTCGTCGGGGCGCAGATCGCGGCGCGCTCCGTCCTCGTCCTCGGGCAGATCGCCCTCGTCGCCGCGGCCGGCGCGCTGCTCTTCGGCGTGCCGTTCACCGCGGCCTCGGCGTTGTGGGTGGCGCTGGTCTCGCTGCTCGGCCTGCTCGCGTTCATGGGCGCGGGCTTCGTGCTCGCCTGCGTCATCACGACCGAGGACCTGGTGGTCGACATCATCAGCGCGGTGAACCTGCCGATCGTCTTCCTGTCGGAGATCTTCTTCCCGCTCTCGTCGCTCCCCCGCCCGCTCGCCGCCCTCGGCGCCCTGCTGCCGAGCACGCAGATGGTGCGGCTCATCCGCGAGACCTTGCTCTTCGGCGTCACCGATCCCGGCCAGCTCGCCGGCGGCCTCGCCGTCCTCGCCGGCTGGACGATCGCGACGTTCGCGCTGAGCCTCCGGCTCTTCCGGTGGCACCGCTGAAGGCGCCCTTCACCCCGTGACAGCTTCACCCCTCACGAACGCTGCGGTTGCAGCCTACTGCGCGGACGACGCCGGCCCGTGAACGGCTCCGCGGACGCGCGCATCACAGGACCCATGCGGGAAAATACAGATCGATTGGTTCCCTTCGACACGGTGGTGGCATCGCACGGACGGCGGCGGTGGGCGGCGCTCCTGCTCGGCGTGGTGGCCGGGTGTACGCCGAACAATGACGGCGACGGGGGCGTCGGCGGGTCCGGCGGGTCCGGCGGCTCTGGCGGATCGGGCGGCGACACCAGCGTCAGCAGCTCAGGCGATGTCGGGTCGGGTGGCGACGGGGGCGTCGGCGGCGACGGCGGCTCGGGCGGCGACGGGGGCGACGGCGGTCAGGGTGGCGGCGGGGCCGTCTGTATCCCTGGCTCCCAGGTCGCCTGCCCGTACTCGGGCCCGCCGGGCACGCAGGGCGTCGGACGCTGCACGGCCGGACTGCGGACGTGTAACGACTCCGGGACCGACTACGGCCCCTGCGAGGGCGAGGTGCTGCCGGCGCACGAGGACTGCTCGGTGGCAGACGACGAGGACTGCGATGGAGTGGCGGACGGAGATGACGCCGACTGCGTCTGCGTCCCAGGAACCGAGGTGCTCTGCTACTCCGGCGGCCTCGATACGCTCGGCGTCGGCGCGTGCACGGCCGGCAAGGCGCAGTGCAGGGAGGACGGCAGCGGCTTTGGCCCCTGCATCGGCGAGGTGCTGCCAGGCCCGGAGACGTGCGCCACGCCGGTCGACGACGACTGCGACGGCCAGGCGAACGAGGAGGGCGACGGCTGCGCCTGCCTCCCTGGCGAGGTCATCCGTTGCTACTCAGGGCCCCCCGGCACCGAGGGCACCGGCCGCTGTGCCGGCGGCACCGCGCGCTGCGACGCGCAGGGCACGGGATTCGGGCCGTGCGAGGGCGAGGTGCTGCCGGCCGCGGAGACCTGCCTCACGCCGGTCGACGACGACTGCGACGGCCAGACGAACGAGGAGGGCGCCGGCTGCGCCTGCGTCCCCGATGCGGTCGTCCCCTGCTACTCCGGCCCTGCCGGCACCGAGGGCGTCGGCCGCTGCGCCGGCGGCACGGCGCGCTGCCAGCCGGACGGCACGCAGCTCGGCCGCTGCGAGGGCGAGGTGCTGCCCGCGCCGGAGACGTGCCTCACCCCGATCGACGACGACTGCGACGGTGAGGTGAACGAGGAAGGCGAGAGCTGCGTCTGCCCGCCCAACCAGCGCGTCTCGTGTTACTCCGGCCCGCCGAGCAAAGAGAACGTCGGGGCGTGCACGCCTGGCACGGCGCTCTGCAACGCGCAGGGCACGAGCCTCGGGCCGTGCGAGGGCGATGTGCTCCCGCAGCCGGAGTCGTGCGCGACCCCGATCGACGACGACTGCGACGGTGAGGTGAACGAGAACGGCAGCGACTGCGCTCCCCGGATCATCGCGCACTGGGTCAAGCAGCTCTCCGGCGCCTCGATCACCGCTGTCGCCGTGGACGCCTTCGAGAACACGATCGTCGCCGGCTCGTTCACGAGCCCCGTGGACCTCGGCGCCGGCCCCCTCCTGCCCCGGACCGCAGGCACCGAGGCGTTCGTCGCGAAGTTCGATCCGAGCGGAAATGTCCTCTTCGCGAACACGTTCGAGGGCGAAGACCACGCGGCCATCGATATCGCCACGGACGCGTCGGGGAACATCGCGCTGCTCGGGACCGTCCTCAATCTCGATCATCTCGACGACTTCTCGTACTACGAGCTCTATCACCGCGTCGCGAAGCTCGATCCGTCAGGCGGTCTCCTCTGGCACCGCGATTACGTTGCGGTCCTCGAGAGCGGGAGGGCGGTGGCGATGAACGCCGCAGGGGACGTGTTCCTGGCGGGCGCGACCGAGCAATCTCCCGGCCATGGCTTCGTCCGCAAGCTCGACGGCGCGACAGGGGCCACCACGTGGCAGAGGAGGCTCGGCGACGACGACGACTTCGAGCTCCTCGGCGACATCACCACGCGTGAGAACGGCGATATCGTGACCGTCGGGAGCGTGAGCGCCTCTCAGCTCGTCGCCGGGGAGCTGGTCCACAGGGTCTGCGGGGACCTGATCACGCTGAGCCCCGCCGGCGAGGTGCTCGACCGGACCTGCGTTGGCACCACAGCGGAGACCTGGCAGCTCGCCATGGACGCGTCGGAGAACACCGTGCTCGGCAGCGCCGACTCACGCGGCGCGCGCCGCGTGAGCAAGCTCGACGGCGCAGCGACCTCCCTCTGGAGCCGGTGGTTCCTGTCGGTGCAGGAGCTGCGGCTGGGCGTCGACGGGCCCGGGAATGTCGTCCTCGCGGGGTCGTTCACCGGCACCGGCACGCTCGGCCTCGGCGCCGACACGCTCACGAGCGCCGGCGGCGAGGACATCTACCTGGCCAGGCTGGACCCCGACGGCAACGCCGTCTTCGTCGAGACCTACGGCGACGCGGGCGATCAGCGCGTGAGGCACCTCGCCGTCTCCGCGGAAGGCAGCGCGGTGATCGCCGGCACCTTCGCAGGCTCGATCACCCTCGGGGAGAGCACGCTCGTCGCCGCGACGGCGCAGGACACGTTCCTCGCCAAGGTGGGTTTCTGATCCACGCAATTCGCACATTTGCAGCATCAACGGACAATGACCATGCGCCGCCCGACACCGGCGGATCGCGGGCCCGCCACGGTCGCTGAGCCTTCAACGACAAGGAGCGTCGAACGAGATGAGATCCACGAGACAGCCCTGCTTGCTGGCAGGACTCGTGTTCGGTCTGGGATGCGGCTCGTCGTCGGTCATCGATGACGGACCCCGGCCGCGAGATCCTCGTCGTCGCGGACAGGGCCCGATTCGCGAGCTACGATCTCGCGCTGTCGAAGATCACCGAGGGCGACCTCGCCGAGGAGTGCGCGTCGGCCGTGCTCGTCAGCGATCACCGCTTCCTCTGCGGCCCGACCAACGACTGGGATCGCATCTTCACCGCGTACGACGCACGGACCGGGGCGTTCGTGGCCTCCTCCGACAAGTACACGTACAACGGCATCCCCATGCGCCGCATCCCGGGGACCGACGACTTCGTGACGGTCACTGTCGACTCCTCGCCCTCGGATTTCCACCTGTACTCCGTGCTCGACACGGGCGAGGCCCAGTACGTGAACGAGTCGCCCTATCACGGAGACTTCGCCGTCACGGACGTCTATGCCTTCAACGGCAGCCCGCCCACCCACCTCGTGACGCACGAGGGCCTCATGCTCCGCATCTACGGCCCTCGGTGCAGCCCTGCAGCGAGCAGCTTCGACGCCGAGTGCTTCCTCCGCGACGGCGCCCTGGGGACGCTCCTCGGCGCCCAGCGCTTCGTCGGCATGGACAACGACGCCGAGGGCAAGCTGTACGGGCTGGTGAGCGTGTCCGGGAATTTCTACCTCGATCCTCCGTGCGAGGCCGGCTGCCTCGTCCAGCGGGTCGATATCGCCTCTCGGACGGTCGAGTCCCAGCGGATGCACTCCCTCGACCTGGGCGCAGCCGTCGTGGTCCGCCACGATCCTGTCTCGAGCGCTCTCCTCGTCGGCTATCGCCTCCCGGGCGACTACTACTTCCCGGGCGATCCCTACCCGGGCTTCGCCGTCTCGCTGCTCGACCACGAGTGAGCCCGGCGCCGCCGGCGCGAGGCCGCCGCCTCGCCCGGCGCGGGCCGCGGAGCGCCGCGCGCCGTGGGGGCGGGGGTGCCAGGAATCTTGCGTCGCGGACCGGACGTCCCGATCCTTGTCAGGACGCCGAGGGGCCGCTGGCGGCACATCGAGAGAGGCACATCACCATGAGCAGAGAGCTGCGCGCGCGCATCATGCAGATCGTGGGAACCGGCATGTTCACGGGCCTCTCGCTGGCGTTCGGCTGCCAAGACGCCGCCAGCGGCGGCGCCGGCGGCGCGGGGGGGACCGGCGGCGCCGGTGGCGCGACGGGCACCGGCGATGCGACAGGCACCGGCGATGCGACAGGCACCGGCGGCGCGGCAGGCACCGGCGGGGCCGGCGGTCAGGGCACCACCGGGGAGACGAGGTGCTTCTCGCTGGAAGAGGTCCGGGCCAGCGCCGGCACTGCCGCCGGCGCCGGCGGCGCGGGGGGAGGCGCCGAGGCCTGCCCGAGCGAGTACCACCCGAACCCCGTGTCCTGCGTCGGCTACGAGAACGGCCGGCTCGAGGACGGGCAGTGCTGCTACGACGTCAACGACCCGGGCATCGGCGCCTGCGGCCGCCCGTTCCTCGTGGACGGCGCGCCGCGCCTGGCCGGGGTCGAGGCGCGGCCCGACTGGGCGCTCGACGCCGCGGCGGACGAGCCGCTCGCGCTCGATCCCGCGACGCGCGCCGCCCTCGCCGAGGCGTGGCTCGCCGACGCTCGCCTGGAGCACGCGTCGATCGCGTCGTTCGCGCGCTTCACCCTCGATCTGCTCGCCCTCGGCGCGCCGCCCGCCCTGATCGACGCCGCGCAGCGCGCCCTCGCCGACGAGCTTCAGCACGCCCGCGCCTGCTTCACGCTCGCGAGCCGCTACGCCGGCCGGCCGCTCGGCCCGGGGGCGCTCGCCATGGACGGCGCGCTCGACGCGCCCACGCTCGCCGGCGCCGCGGCCAGCGCGGTGCGCGAGGGCTGCGTCGGTGAGACGCTCGCCGCGGTGCAGGCGGACGCGATGTGGGGCCGCGCGCGCGACCGCGAGGCGCGCCGCGCCCTGAGCAAGATCGCCGCCGACGAGTCCACCCACGCCGAGCTCGCCTGGGCGTTCGTGCGCTGGGCCCTCGCGCGCGGCGGCGCGCCGGTGCGCGCGGCCGTCGCGCGCGCGTTCGACGAGGCGCTCGCCGAGGCGCTCGCTGCGCGCGGTCCGGAGCGCGCCGGGGTCGACGCCGCCGCGTGGGGCGACCACGGCCGGCTCACCGAGGCGGAGCGGGCGCGCTGCCATGTCACCGCCGTACGCGAGGTCATCGCGCCGTGCGCCGAGGCACTGCTGTGCGCCCCGCTCACCGCCTTCCAGCCCGTCGCCGGCCTCGACACGCCTCGTGAGCTCCTGGCGCCGCCTTCGTGAGGCCTGACGCCGCCTTCGTGAGAAGGAGGAGACGACCCCGATGAGTTTCCCTGCCGCCTGCCCTACCGTCCCGTCATGACCGCGCTCCGCCAGCTCCGCCTCATCGCGATCCTCGAAGGGGTGTCTTACCTCCTCCTCCTCTTCATCGCGATGCCGCTCAAGTACCTCGCCGACCTCCCGCTCGCCGTGCGCGTCGTCGGCAGCGCCCACGGCCTGCTCTTCGTGCTGTTCCTCGCCGCGCTCCTCCGCGCCGCCGTCGCGCGCCGGTGGTCGCTCGGCCGCTCGTCGCTCGCCTTCGCGTCGTCGATCGTCCCCTTCGGGACGTTCGTCTTCGACCGCTCGCTGCAGCGCGAGATCGCGGCGACCCCGCCGGCGTAGGCACCCGGGCGGCCGGCGCGGCGCGCGGCGATGGGGTGGTGGAACGCCTGGCCCGCCCCGCGCGCGCCGGCTCCGCGCCCACGCGCGGCCACAAACGATGTCATTTCATACACTTACATAACATCGCAAAAAAGATCGCCCGCGTGTCGATCTCGCGATCGCCCGTTCGTCGCTCCGGTAGACCCACGGCGCATCCGGCCGGGACCGTCCGGGCGCCCCCCTTCGACCAGACCCGAGGAGACACGACGATGCGATCCATGAACACCGCGGCACCGGCGACCCACGACGCGAACACCGATGCGGCTCCGCTGGCCCGCCCGGCGCCCTCCGGTCGCCAGGCGAGGAGCGGCGACACGGCCCTGAGGCGCATCTCGATGGCGGCGTGCCTGTTCCTCGGCGCCGCGTGCGGGGGAGAGGACGAGCCCGTCGCGTGGAAGGACATGAGCTTCGAGGAGCGCAGCGAGTTCATGACCGACGTCGTCCTGCCGCGGATGACGGAGGTCTTCGTCGAGTACGACGCAAAGTACGAGAACATGACCTGCGAGACGTGCCACGGCAGCGACGCGGTCGCGCGCGGCTACGCGATGCCGACCCCGCAGATCGCCCCGCTCCCCGCCACCCCGGACGGCTTCCTCGAGTGGGTGGCCGACCCGGCGCACCCGGAGCGCGAGAGGTTCAGCACCTTCATGTACGAGAGGGTCGTGCCCGAGATGGCCGCGCTGCTCGAGATCCCGAGGTTCGACCCGATGACCGAGACCGGCGACTTCTCGTGCCACTACTGCCACACGTTGGAAGAGGTCGAGCCGTGAAAGGCCCGAGGAGTGAGCGAGCCACGCGGAAACCCGCGCGCCCCGTTCTCTCTCTCGATCCCGGGACGGCCCGCTCCGGTTACCCTCCGTCCGGAGGAGGTTTCGCATGCCCGACCCGATCGAGATCGAAGAGTCCAACGCTCAGTTCCTGGCCGCCTGGATCCTTTTCAGCCAGGGACTCCCCGGCCATCGGATCGAGCACACCGACGGTGTCACCGTGGTGCTCTCGGGCACGGACATGGTCCTGCTCAACGTGGCCACGCTCTCCTCGCCGGCCACCGACCTCCAGGATCTCGAGCGCCGGGCGCGCTGGGCCGTCGAGCTCGCCCGGGCCGGCGGCGTGCCCTGGCTCTTCGCGATGTCCGATAGCTGGTCGCCCGACGGCGACGCGGGCGCGACCGCCGATCTCCTGGCCCGGCTCGGCTTCCAGCCGGCCGTGTCGCTCACGGGCATGGTGGCCGACGCGATCGCCCCGCCGCAGCGCGCGCCTTCCGACCTCGATCTCCGGCGCGTGGCCGACGCCGAGACGCGCGCCGCCATCGCCGACCTCAACGCCATCACCTACGGCGTCCCGATCGCCGCGGCGCGCGCCTCCGTGGCCCACGAGGCGCTGTGGGGCGACCGGGCGTTCGGGCAGGTCGGCTACGTGGGCGGCCAGCCCGTGTGCTCCGCGGCCACGTACATCGTGGAGGGGATCCGCTACGTGGGCTTCGTCGTCACCGCGGCCGAGCACCGGCGCAAAGGGTACGCCGAGGCGGCGATGCGCGGCTGCCTCGACGACGCGCTGAGGGGAACGGGGTTCCAGAGGAGCGTCCTCCACGCGACGGACATCGGGCGGCCCGTGTACGAACGGATGGGCTACCGCGCCGTCACGCGCTTCTCCTTCTACTCGCCGCCACAGGCCTGAGGCCCGGACCGCGCGCGCGTCCCGCTCTGGCCGCCGGCTACCACCCGCACGTCTTGCCGCGGTTCTGCTGATCGAGCCATTCCTTGAGCGGCGCGAAGTAATCGAGCATCGCCGCCGCATCCATCTGCCGTGAGCCGGTCACCGCCTCGAGCGCCTCGGGCCACGGGCGGCTGCGCCCCATTTCCATCATCCGCCGGAGCCGCTCGCCGGCCTCCGCGCTGCCGTGGATCGTGCAGCGGTGGAGCGGCCCCTTGTACCCCGCCGCCTCGCAGAGCCCGCGGTGGAACTGGAACTGGAGGATGTGGGCGAAGAAGTAACGGATATAAGGCACGCTCGCCGCCACATGGTACTTCGCGCCCGGATCGAAGTCCGCCTCGGAGCGGGGCACCGGCGGCGTGACCCCCTGGTACCTCGCCCGGAGCGCCCACCAGGCGCTGTTGTACTCCGCCGGCCGGATGTCCCCGGAGAAGACGCCCCAGCGCCACCGGTCGACAAGGATCGCGAACGGCAGGAAAGCCACCTTGCCGAGGGCGTGGCGGAGGAGGAGCGAGAGATCGCTCGACGCAGGCGGCAGCTCGGACACGAGGCCGATCTGCTGGAGATAGTCCGGCGTGACCGACAGTCCGATGGTGTCGCCGAGCGCCTCGTGGAACGCGGGGTTGGGGCTGTCGCGGTAGAGGAGCGGAAGCTGGTTGTACGCCAGCTGATAGAAGGTGTGGCCGAGCTCGTGGTGGATCGTATGGAAATCGTCGGCCGTGATGTCGATGCACATCTTGATGCGCACGTCCTCCTCGTCGTCGATGTTCCACGCGCTCGCGTGACAGACCACGTCGCGATCCGCCGGCTTGACGAACATCGACCTCTGCCAGAACGTGGCCGGGAGCGGGTCGAAGCCGAGCGAGACGAAGAAGCGCTCACCCGTCTTCACCATCTCGATCGGCGTGAACCCCTTCTCCCGAAGGGCGGCGCTGAGGTCGTAGATCGGCGCCGCCCCCTCGGGCTCGGCGAGCTCATAAATGTTGGTCCAGTCCTGCGCCCACATATCGCCGAGCAGATCGGCGCGGATCGGGCGCGCGTCGGGCACGACCTCGGCGCCGTACCGCGCGGCGAGCCGGCCGCGCACGTAGCAGTGGAGCGCGTCGTAGAGCGGCTTGGCCTGCGCCCAGAGGCGGTCGACCTCCCGCGGCAGCACCCCCGGCGGCAGCTCGTACTTCGCGCGCCATGCGTCGCCGGTGTCCTTGAACCCGAGCTCGCGGGCGCCCTCGTTCGCCAGCTCCACGAGCCGCGTGTACTCGGCGCGCATGGGCGCGGACACCGTGCGCCAGCCGACCCACGCGCGCTTCAGCTCCTCCGGATCGCGGCTGTTGGCCATGATCCTGCCGAGCGCCTCGAGGTCGAGGCACTGGCCGCCCGCGGGGCAGTACTTGCCTGCCCCGTACGCCGCCTCGAGCCTCGACGCGATGGTCGCGAGCTCCTGGGTCCTCGCCGGATCGGCGGGGGCGTACAGCGTAAGGGACGTGCGCAGGAGATCGATCCGCCGGCGCACATCGTGGGGGAGCTCGATGTCGCGGAAGCGATCTGCCCGCTTGGCGAGGTCGGCCTGCGCGGTGAGCAGCTTCGCGCTCGCGGCGGCCGCGAGGATCTGCGTGTCTTCCGTGATGTACGTCGACGCCACCCACGCGGCGCGGTTGTTGTGGGTGCTGAGCTGGTGGAGCTCGGACTCCGCCTCCTCGATGAACCGCGCCGCCTCCTCCGCCGCGGGCGTCGGCCGCGGATCGGGCTGCGGCGCGGGAGGAGCGGGGTCGGAGCAGGCCGACGAGAGCGCGAGGGCGCCGCAGGGCAAGGCGACGGCGAACATCGGAACCATGCGCATCATTTCCGCTGCTCCTCGGTCGCGGGCATCTCCGGCATGGAATCGTCCCTTCACCCCGGATGCTCGTGGGGTGCGCGCCGGCGCCGCGATCCTGGTGGGCCTCTAAGGCCGCTCGCCGGCTTGAGCAATATCGGCCGGCCCTCGCTCCCCGAGGCGGAGCCGTGGCGCGATGTATGCCCCGTGGTCCTGGACTGGAAGTCCAACAAGCCCGGAGAGGGCCGAGAGATGAACCACAGAGAGATGAACCACAGAGGCACAGAGGGCACAGAGGAGAGAGGAGATAGAAGTTTCTTTATCTCTTCTCTTCCCTCTGTGCCCTCTGTGCCTCTGTGGTTCAAATCTTCTCTCGATCGGTCTCGCGCGGCTGCAGCGGGCCCGAGAGGACGTCGCCCAGGTTGACCGCCACGTGAGCGCCGCGGCGGGCCATGTCCGCCAGCACCGCCTCCAGGGCGGCCAGGTCGCCGTGGATGTCCGAGACGCCCGCGAGCCGCACCGCCCCGGCAGCGCGCAGAAAAAATCGCCGCCGATGTCGAGGGGGCGCCGGCGGCTCCGACGTCTCCGTGAAGCGCCGAGGAAGGCGCCATCACCCGGACGAGGACACCATGAACACGATCGAAGCCCTTCAAGGAACGCTCTCCGCCACGACCTCGGCGACCCCGGCCCGGACGACGCTCCGCAGCGTCGGCGCGGTGCTCGGCGGCCTCCTCGCGACCGTCATCCTCACCACGGCCGTGGACCTGGCGCTCCACGCCTCCGGCGTCTTCCCGCCGCACGGCGAGCGGATGAGCGACGCGCTGTTCGTGCTCGCCCTCGCGTACCGCATCGTCCTCAACACCGCCGGCGGCCACGTCGCGGCCCGGCTCGCCCCCGCCCGCCCGATGCGTCACGCGCTGGCGCTCGGCGCCGTCGGACTCGCGCTCGCCACCCTCGGCGCCGTCGTGATGTGGGAGCTCGGCCCGGCCTGGTACTCGCTCGCGAACATCGCGATCGCGCTGCCGTGCGCCTGGGCCGGCGCGCGGATCAGACGCGTTCACTCCTGAGCTTCGTGGCCTTTCCCATGCATGCTCATCCGGTGACGGACGGACGGCGCGTCGCACGCCCGTCACCGGACGAGCTGGCCGCCGTCGTAACACCGGCGTCGAGCGTCCTCATGGTGCAGGCGAATGATGCGCATGCATGGCGCGCATTTGCTGCCGTGATTCCCGCATGGCACGCTCGCCCTCATCCGGGGCGGGCACGCGCGGCGGACCTCGTGAACCGGCTCGCTCGGGCGGGCTCGACTCGGAAGGAGGATATCCACATGGATGACACAAGTCCGAAGGCCGAGATCATGGCCTCGACGCAGCGGCCAACGGGCCTGCTGAGGATGCACGGAAGGGGGATGCGCGCATGACCGTCCGGCTCAACCACACCATCGTCCCGGCGCGGGACAAGAAGACGTCCGCCACCTTCCTGTCCGAGATCCTGGGCCTCGACCCCCCGGTGCCGTTCGGACACTTCCTGGCGGTGCGGCTCGACAACGACGTCACGCTCGACTTCGTCGACAGCCCTGACGAGCTCCGCCCCATGCACTATGCCTTCCTGGTCAGCGAGGCAGAGTTCGACGAGATCTTCGGGCGGATCCGCGAGCGCAAGCTCCAGTACTGGGCCGATCCCCAGGCGCAGCACCCGGGCGAGATCAACCACCACGACGGCGGGCGCGGCGTGTACTTCCCCGATCCCGACGGGCACTTCCTCGAGATCATCACCCGTCCTTACGGCAGCGGCGGCTGATCCCGGCGCGCGAGCGTATCAGCGCGTCCACGCCGCGCGTCGCCCTCGGGTCATGGGGATCTCCGGTGATGTGCGGCTGAGGACCTGGACCGACGTTGGCCCCGCGGGCGGCAAACACCGCGCCCGGCACCGGGGCCAACGAGCCCATCAGTTCACGTCAGTTCACGAGGATCGCACGTAGATGACGAAATCGACCTTCGTGGTGACCCCGCGGTACTCCACGGACGCGGTCAACGTGGCCACGCCGGGCGCGACAGCGCGGAGCGTCCCGGGGCCGTCCACGGAGACCACCCGGGGCCGGTTGCTCTCGAAGCTCACCCGCAGGCCCTCGGGGAGCGGAAGGCTGGCGCCCTTGGTGATGTAACCGTAGATCGACTCGTCGCTGAGCGACACCGTGAGCTGCGGATCGATCTCCGCGCCGACGGGGAAGAAGACCCGCTGCTGGATGCCCAGCTCGTGATCGCCCGGGATCTGCGGCTTCGCCGTCACCACCGCGGGCACCGGCTGGAGCGCGCCCGTCACCGTGACGGAGGTCTGCGCCGCGATGTCAGCATCCGCCGCGGAGCGCGCGATCTGGATCCCGTAGGTCCCCGCGTCGACCGTGTAGCGCCCCTGCTCCTCGTCGAAGAAGGCCAGGTCGGCGATGCGCAGATCGAAGCTCACCGTCCGGCTCTCCAGCGGGCGCAGCGAGATCTTCTGGAACGCGCGCAGCCGCTTCCGGGGACGCTCGAGCGCGGCGGGGGCGCCGGGCGTGCTCACGTAGAGCTGCACCACCTCGTCGCCGGCGGTGCGGCCGACGTTGCTGACGTTCACGCTCACCCGCAGCGCGCCGTTCGCGTCGACGCTCGGCTGGTCCGCGCTCAGGCTCGAGTAACGGAAGCGGGTGTAGCTCAGGCCGTGACCGAACGGATAGGTGACCGCGCCCTGGAAGTACATGTACGTGCGCCCGAGGCTGCTCTCCGTCGGCCGGATGGCATAATCGTCGATCGGGGGCAGGTCGGAGAGGTTCGCATACCAGGTGAATGGCAGCCGGCCGCTCGGGTTGTGGGCGCCGAGCAGGACGTCGGCGAGCGACTCGCCCTTGCGCTGGCCGTTGTAGGAGCTCCAGAGCAGCGCCGCGACGCCGGGCTCGAAGCTGCCGACATCCATCTGGCCGACGGTCTCCATGTAGACGATGGTGCTCGGGTTCTGCGCCGCCACCTGGCGGATGAGCTCGGCCTGCGCGCCGGGCAGCGCGATCGTCGTGCGATCCACGTCCTCGCGCGAGTGCCTTCCGTCGGTGCCCACGTAGACGACCACGACGTCGTACTCGGCGGCGGCGGCGACCGAGGCCGCGTCGACCTCGGCGAGGGTCTCCGGCGTCACCCCGGGGTAGAAGTCGACGACGGCCGCGGGGTTGATGGCCTGAACGGCGGCCTTGACGCCGCTGTAGCCGTTCACCGCGTTGGCGTTGCCCGCGGGGCCCTGGTCGCTGGAGTAGCCGCCCAGGAAGACCTCGGCCGGGTTCGCATAGGTGCCGATCACGGCGACGCGGAACTCGCCCGCGCGCGGGACCTGGAGCGGCAGGAGCTTGCCTGTCGAGCCGTCCTTGCGCCGGGTCTCGCTGTTCTTGAGGAGCACGATCGCCTCCGCCCCGACCTCGCGCGCCATCGCGAGCCGCTCGGGCGTCTGGGTGATCGCGCCGTTGTCGTCGCTGTTGGTCCAGGTCCCCGGCGCGACGCGCGCCCGCGCCTGCGTGACCCAGGGAACGCGCGCGTCGTCGTCGAACTCGCCGAGGCGAATGCGCGCGGCGAAGAGCCGGGTGACCAGCGGATCGACGTCGTTCTCGTTGAAGATGCCCGTCGGCGTGGGGATGGCGCGCGCGACGGCGTCGACGAGGGTGTTCGCGTAGCTGTAGCTGTCGTGGTAGCCCCAGTTGCAGTTGAGATCCTCGCCGGCGACCGCGGCGAAGGCGTGACGCTCGACGGCGTCGAGCGGGTGGGGATAGCCGGGCGGCTGCCACTTGTGGCCTGACTGGATCTCGCGGATCGCGTCGCAGTCCGAGGTGAAGAAGCCCTGGAAGCCGAAGATCGAGCGCGCCAGCACCTCCTTGAGCTGGATGCTCGCGGCCACGGGCACGCCGTTCACGCGGTTGTAGGCGCTCATGATCGACGCCGGATCCGACGAGCGGATGACGTCGCGGAACTGCGCCGTGTAGTACTCGCGCAGCGTCCGCTCATCCATGTCCGAGCTGCCGCGGCGGCGGTTGAACTCGCTGTTGTTCGCGGCGTAGTGCTTGAGCGTGGTGTTCACCTTCAGGTAGCCGCCGCTCTCCAGCAAGAGGCGCCCCTGCTGGTCCTTGCCCTCCATGCCGTTCACGAACTGCGCGGAGATGGCGGCGGTGAGCACCGGGTCCTCGCTGAACGCCTCGTCGTTGCGGCCCCAGCGGGGATCCCGCGCCAGGTTGATCGTGGGGGCGTAGAAGTTGAGATTCAGCTTGTTCTCGCGGAAGACCTCGCGCGCCTCGTCGGAGATGAGGACCGCCTCGCGGTACATGAGCTCGGGGTTCCAGGTCGAGCCCAGGGAGAGATCGACCGGGTACGACGTGGTGTTGATGGTGTTGGGCGGGTTGCCGCGGTCGTTGACCTGCTCGCGCGCGACGCCGTGCGCGGCCTCGTTCCACCAGCCGTAGGCGGGGATGCCGAGCGACGGGATGGCCGGCGCCCGGCTGCTGATCATCTGGCTGGCCTTCTCGGCGAGCGTCATGCGCGAGACAAGGTCCGCGGCGCGCTCCTCGGGGGAGAAGCGGCGGTTCCGGTAAATGGGCAGGTTGACCGCCCGGTCCTTCCCGATCTCGGCCGGGTCGAGGCGCGGCGGGTCGGCGCTCGCCGGATCGAGGCCCGACGCGGGCCCGACCACGTCGGGCGGAGCATGGTCGGACGAACATGCCGCGACCGCGGTCAGCGCGAGCGCGCCGCGGAGCGCCGAGAGCGCTCTTGTGAAAGCCAGGTGCTTGGTGGTCATGCCTTGGGCTCTTTCCGTGGTGACAAGGAGGTGGACAGGCTTGCTACCTGCTCCTCTGTGCGGTGTAATACGCATTACGTAAAGGAAACGCGGGCGAGCGGCAACTGCCCAGGGAGGCGTCGGCGGTGCGGGCTGGACCGGCGTGCCGAGTCGCGAGGGGTGGCTCGCTGGAGCGCGCCCTGCGCCCTGGCGCCGCTGTCATGGCGCAGGCTGGAGCGGCGCATCGAGGCGCGCCCAAACAGACGAGATCTCGCGTCGCGGCGCTGGCACTGAGCGTGCATTCCTTCGCGACAGGGTGCGGGGTGATGGCGTGTCGCGATCTGCGCGAGCCTGTCCGCGCACGCGAAGGAGTCGTGGAATGGATCGATTCGTTGGCTTCATCATGGCAGCCGCGTCGGGCATCGCGATGGTCGGCTGCGGAGACCTCTCGTCGGGCGCGAGCGCCGGCGCCGAGTTCGGCGCGACGCCGGGCGGCGTGAAGGATATGGGCTTTGCGAGGGGCCTCATCGAGAACGGCAAGGTGCCGCCGCCCCAGGCGTTCGTCGTCGAGGCGATGTTCTCGGAGCACGATTTGCCGCTGGAGGGCGCGCCGTGCGCGACGCTCCTCTGCGTGCGCGCCGCGATGGGCATCGCCCCGGACGCCCAGGGCGAGAGCGCCGCGTGGGTGCAGGTCGGCATGTCGTCGACGATCGACCCCGAGACGTTCAAGCGACCGTCGATGGCGATCGTCGCGACGGTCGACGTATCCGGCTCGATGTCGTGGAGCTACGGCGACGGCGGCGGCGGGACGCCCGCGGCGATCGCCCACGCGCTCCTCTGGAACGTGGCGAGCCGCCTCGGCGCGGAGGATCGCTTCGCGCTCGTGACGTATGGCGCGTCGGTCGACACGCCGCTCGACTGGACGCAAGGGGACGACCCCGAGATCAAGGAGGCCATCGGCGAGCTCGCGGAGGACGGCTCCACCAACATGGAGGCGGGGCTCATGCAGGCGTACGACCTCGCGCGCGAGGCGAAGGGCACGGCCGACGAGGTCCGCGTCATGCTCTTCACCGACGCTCAGCCGAACGTGGGAGCCACAGGCGGCAGCGAGTTCGAGAGCCTTGTCGCGGAGGGCGCGGCCGACGGCGTGGGGATCACCGTCTTCGGCCTGGGGCTCGGGCTCGGCGCCGAGCTCGTGAACCGGATGTCGCACCTGCGCGGCGCCAACGCCTTCAGCCTGATGAACGCCGACGACGTCGGGCTCTTCATGCAGGACAACTGGCCGTGGATGGCGACGCCGATCGCCCATGATCTCAAGCTCGTCGCGACCCCTTCGCCGAACCTCTCGCTCTCTCGCGCGTACGGCTTCCCCACCGGGGAGGCCGGCGCGACGTCGATCGCCTCGCTGGACGTGGCGAGCGTGTTTCTCAGCAAGCGCAAGGGAGCGATGCTCCTCTCGCTCACGCCTGCGTCGCCGGAGGAGCTGGCCGGGGCGGACGTGGACATCGAGCTCAATTACGTCGACCGCTCGGGCGAGCCGGTCACGAGCTCCCTCTCGGCGAGCTACGAGGGCGAGGCGCTCGGCGAGCGCGGCGTGTTCATGCCGCAGACGAGCGTCGACAAGACGGTGGCGCTCGCGCTCCTCGTGCAAGCGATGCACGACGCGGCGCAAGAATACGGCTCGGACCCCGCCGCGGCGATAGCCATCCTGGAGCCCGCGCTCGCGCGCTTCGCGGCCGACGCGGCCGCGATCGGGGACGCCGGCATCGACGCGGAGGCGGCGTTCTGGCCCGAGCTCTTGGACCTGATGAAGGACGGCGCCTCGCAAGGAGACTTTTATGGTGATCTCAGCGGTGACTGACGCTCTCCGAGGTCTCGTGATCGCCCTCGGCTGCGCCCTCGTCACGGCGTGCGGCCCGCCCCCTCCGGATCGTGACGGCGACGGCTTCGACGCGTCGGACGACTGCAACGACGCGAACGCCAAGGTGCACCCGGACGCCGCCGAGCTCTGCGACGACGGCATCGACAACGATTGCAATCTGATGGTCGACGTCGGCGACGCGGCCTGCGCCGGCGGCCCGGGCGCCTGAGCCGGAGGCCGAACGGGCGATCGCGCCCGGCCGGGATGCCCGATCGTCGTTCCTGCCCGTGAACGGCGACCAATGAAAGATCATTGAAAGCACCCATCAGCGCTGGTAACATTTTACGTTGCCAATGAAATCAGCGTTACCTCTCCTGATTCTCGCCGGAACGGCATCCGCTTGTCAGCCCAACAGACCTGACAGCCCCGAGAAGCTGAAGGCGGTGGTCGTCGCCTATTTCGACTGCATCAGCCGAAAGGACTTCACACGAATGAAGTCCTTGACGACCCCCGACTTCATCCTGTTCGAGAACGGGAAGGTGATAAACAACGATGGTCTGATCGCGATCATCAACGGATCACCGATAACCAGGGCCGACTACTCATTCGACAATTTCAAGGTCAACGTCGACAGCAGCTCAGGAAGCGTGATCTACTTCAACCATGGCAAGTTCATGACGAACGACGCGAGCGTCCTCACGCGCGACTGGCTGGAGAGCGCAACCTTCAAGAAGGTCGGCGACGAATGGAAGCTGGACTTCATCCACTCGACGGTGAAGAAGTAGGCTCGATCCCTCGGGGAGGGCCTCGCGACGGACTATCCCGGCTGCGCCGCGGGCGCACCGCCGCCCGCCGGCGCCGCCAGCCGGCGCGCGGCCACGATGCAGATCGCCTCGACCGTGATCAGCGAGAAGAGCTGCCGCGGCGTCACCCGCGTCTTGTCCTCCACCGCCGCGAGCGCCGGGAGCCACGTCTCCAGCCGGGTCACCACCGGCTCGGTGAGGAACCCCTCCTTCATCACCTCGGGCGACGAGAAATCGAGCCGGGTGATGAAGTTGAACTCGCTCTCTCGCGCGCGGATGTGGAGCTCGTGATCGACCATGAACACGATGTCCACGAAATCGAGCGAGTCGGCGCCGAGATCGTCGATGAGCCGGCTCCCGAGCTCGACCGCCTCGGCCTCCACGGCGAGGCTCTCCACGATGCAGCGCTTCACCGTGTCAATCACATGCGGAGGGATGTCCACGCTCGCTGTGCCCGCGTCCGTCATCGGATCCACCTCGTGACCTTGCTCCCGGCCTTGCGATCGGTCGGCGACGGCTCGCCGGCCGCGTAGCCGACCGCCACCAGCGCGACGATACCCCAGCTCGCGGGCACGCCGAGGATCTCCTTGAGCCGCCCCGCCGCGAGCAGCGGCCCCGTCATCGCCGACGCGCCGAGCCCCGCGTCGTGCGCCGCGAGCAGCAGGCTCATCAGCGCGAGCGACGCGCCGACCAGGCCCGAGTCGCGCTCCATCGCGGCGATCGCCTCGTGGAGCTCCGCCGGCAGCGAGGGCGCGACAAGGCCCGACAGGACGGTGTGCCCGCGGAAGATCGGCGCGATCACGACCGGCGCGCCCTCGAACCGCGTGAAGTAGTCGCCGTACGCCACGAAGCCCGCCCGCCCGTCCGCCGCCACGTGCTCCGCCACGGTGGCCACCGCCTCGCGCACGGCGCCCGCCATCGCCGCGATCGCCTCCGGGCGCTTCACGACAACGAAGCGCCACGGCTGCTTGTTGCTCGCCGACGGCGCCGTGACGGCGAGCTCGATCAGCCGCTCGATCACGGCGTCCGGCGGCGGCTCCGGGAGGAAGCTCCGCACGCTGCGGCGGGAGCGCAGGAGCTCCTCGAGCGTCATCCGACCGCGTAGCCCCCGTCCGCCGACGCCACCGCGCCGGTGACGTACGCGGCCCTGTCGCTCAGCAGGAACGCCGCGTAGCCGGCGACCTCGTCCGGCGCGGCGATCCGCTGCTGTGGCACGCGGGCGACGATCTCCTCGCCGGCGAGCGCGCGCGTCCCGCCGAGCATGTCCGTGTCGATCGGCCCGGGCCGCAGGCAGACGACGCGGATGCCCTTCCGCGCGTACTCGACCGCGAGCGCGCGCGTGAGCGCCTCGATCCCGCCCTTCGCTGCCGCGTACGCGGCCTGACCGCGCGCGGGGCGCACCGCCGCGACGGAGCTCACGTTGAGCACGACGCCCCGCCTGCGCCGCATCATGAGCGGCAGCACCGCGCGCGCGCACACGAGCGGGCCGAGCAGGTTCGTCTCGATCTGCGCCCGGAGCTGCGCCACGTCGCTGGTCACGAGCAGCCCCGGCGTGACGGCCCCGGCGCCGTTGACCCAGCCGTCGATCGGCCCCACCTCGGCCTCGAACCGCTCGACCGCCGCCGCCGCCGCCGCAGCGTCCGCGACGTCGAACCCCAGGGCGAGCGCGCGCCCGCCGCGCTCCGCCTCGACCGCGCGCGCGACCTCCGCGGCCTCCGCCGCCCGCTCGCGGTAGCCGATCCCGACGCCGGCCGCGCCCTCCCGCGCGCACGCCAGCGCGATCGCCCGGCCGAGGCCGCGGCTCGCGCCCGTCACCACGACGCGCTTGCCCTCGAGCAGGAGGCTCACGGCCGGAGCGCCTCCGGGTGGCGCAGGACGATCGCCGCGTTGTGCCCGCCGAACCCATACGAGCTCGAGAGCACGTGGCGCTGGCGGTGCGCGCGCGCCTCGTTCGGCACGTAGTCGAGGTCGCACGCCGGGTCCGGCTCGTGGAGGTTGATCGTCGGGTGCACCGCGCCGCGCAGCATGCACGCGATCGCGGCCACCGCCTCGACCGCGCCGGACGCCGAGATCAGGTGGCCGATCATCGACTTGGTCGCCGAGATGGGAACGCCGCGCGCGCGCTCCCCGAGCAGCCGCTTCAGCGCGAGCGTCTCGGCGGGATCGTTCTTCGGCGTGCCCGTCCCGTGGGCGTTGATCGCGTCGACCTCGTCCGCGCCGATCCCCGCGTCGGCGAGCGCGCGCGCCATGGCCAGGAAGGCGCCGCGCCCCTCGGGGTGCGGATCGCTGATCTTGTACGCGTCGAAGCTGCTCCCGTACCCCGCGACCTCGGCGAGGATGCGCGCGCCGCGCGCCCTCGCGTCGTCGAGCCGCTCCAGGACGAGCACGGCCGCCCCCTCGCCCATCACGAACCCGTCCCGCGTCCTGTCGAACGGCCGCGACGCTGTCTCGGGCCTGTCGTTGCGGAGGCTCGTCGCCTGCAGCGCGCAGAAGCCCGCGACGCCGAGGGGGTTGATCATCGAGTCGGTGCCGCCCGCGAGCATGACGCGGCGGCGTCCCGCGGCGATGAGCCGGTACGCCGCGCCGATCGCGTCGGTGCCCGCGGCGCAGGCCGACACGTGGACGAGCGGCGGCGCGGCCAGGCCGAAGCGATGGCCGAGCGCGTGGACGCACACCTCCGAGGGCGTCTGCATGAAGCCGAGCCGCGCGGCGAGGCCCTCGGGCAGCGCGAAGCCCGGGCGCCGGGCCATCGCGAGGTGATCCATGTTGAAGAGCTCGAGCCCCACGCCGAGGCTCACGCCCGCGTCGGCGCGCGGCGCGCCGCTGCCCGCGCCGCCGGCGTCGAGCGCGAGCCCGGACGCCTCGAGGGCGCTCCTCGCCGCCGCGAGCGCGAAGGCGACCTTGCGGTCGCCGAGCGGCACCTCGGCCGGCAGCGGGGCCTGCCCGGCGATGCGCGTGGGCAGGGTGGACGCGTCGAACAGGCTGATGGGGCCGATCCCGCTCTTTCCGGCGAGGAGCGCGTCCGCGAACGCGTCGACGCGATCGCCGAGCGGCGACACGACGCCCATCCCGGTCACGACCACGGCGTGGCGCGCCTTCATGACGCCCTCCGGATCCAGCGGCTCTCCGCGGTGATCCCGTCGCGCCCCTCGAGGCGGTGCGCGACCTCGACGGCGCCGCCCTCCCACGCGCGCGCGAGCGCGACGAGCGGCGACGCGGGCCCGAGCTCCGCGCGCGTGTCGACGACCGGCGCGGCCGCCGCGCCCGCGACCGTCTCGCGCTTCGCGGGCGCGCGGGCGAGCGGATCGAACGGCGCGTACGCGACCTCGACCGACGCGAGCTCGCCGAGAGCCCGCGCGCCCCGCTGCGCCGCGTGGTCCGCGCGCTCCAGGACGACCGTGGCCGACGCGTCGAGCAGCCGGTCCGCCGGCACCGGATCGTCGATGCGCCGCATGTGGTGCTCCACGAGGTAGTTGCGCTGGTGCGCCACCCCGACCACGAGCGCCACGTCGACCTCCCCGCGATCCAGCGCCAGCGCGGCCTCCTCGAGCGCGACGTAGAGCTGCCCCGCGCTCGGGTACAGCACGGCGTACGGCCCCTCGATCCCGAAGTTCGCGGCGACGTGGTAGGCGGGCATGTTGGGCAGGCAGCGGAACGCGAGCAGCGGGTGCGCGCGCGTGTACCCCTCGGCGCCGAAGCGCGCCGGGCTGAAGTCCCCGCGCTCGTCGAGCGAGCCCTCGAGCACGGGCGCGATGTCGCGCTCCAGGAACGGGATGTAGCCGACCGCGAGGTAGAGCCCGGTGCGCTCGCCCGGCAGCGACGCGGCGAGCCCCGCCGCCGCGAGCGCCCGCCCGGCGCTCACCACCGCGAGCGCATCCTGGAGCCCGAGGTACTTCTTGCTCTTCTTCTCGCGCAGGAACGGCGACGGATCGCACGCCTCGCCGGGCGACAGCACGACGGACGCGAGGCCGGTCACGAGCGTCATGGCAGCCACACCTTGTCCGGGAGCTCGCGCGTCCACAGCGCGTAGAGGTAGCGCCGCTGCGCGTGCACCCGCTCCGAGTCGATCGCCTTCAGCATGAAGGTGAGCGTCGCCCGCATGCACTTCTCCCCGCGCACGTCGGCGCCGACCGAGAGCTTGGCCGCCGCGTCCAGCGACTGCGCCAGCTCGGCGAAGAGCTCGACGCTGTCCCCCGGCTGGGCCGGCCGGTAGAACTTCGCCCTGTCGATCTGCGCGAGGAGCGCCCGCCGTGGCTCCGCCGACGGCCTGTTCTCCGTCACCTCGACGAGGAAGCCGGCGAGCTGCGCCGCCGCCTCGACGAGCAGCGCCCCGGGGTAGATCGGGTAGTCGGGGAAGTGGTCGTGCAGGACCTCGTCGGTCAGGGTGACCGCCTTCAGCCCGCGCGCGCTGCGGCCAGGTTCCACGGCGGTGATCCGGTCGAGCAGGATGTAACGCATCAGGTGGTGCTGGCCCCGCGGGTGATGCCGTCCGCGGCGCCCCGGCGCGAGCGCCCGAGCCACGCCGCGAGCGCGCGGTCGAGGACGAAGAACGTGAGCGCCGCCGCGGCCGCGACCAGCGCGAAGTACCGATCGTACCGCGGGAATGCCGCCTCCCAGCCCGCCCAGACGCGGTGCGAGAGGTTCACGTTCGGCCCGGGAGGCGTGAGCGCGCGCGTCAGCCCCACGAGCGCGAGCAGCGCCGCCGTCGCCTTGAGCCAGGCGCGCCGCGCGAGCCCCATCTCCCGCACCGCGAGCACGGCCACGACCGGGCAGAGCACGTGCGGCAGGAACGTGGTCAGGATGATCCCGCTCCCCGTCGCGATGTCGAGCAGCCACATCGGCGTCCCGAACGCGAGCCACAGCGCCGCGATCGCCGCGAGATCCGGCTTGGCGAGGAGGCAGCCGGCCGCGAGGAGGATCGGCGCGACGTTGCACATCCAGAGCAGGTCGTACGGCGAGCCCCGCCGCACGTGGTTGCCGCCGTGGACGACGAACGCCATCGCGGCGAGCCCGCCCATCACCCGGAGGCGCGACGAGGGCGCCGCCGCCATCAGAGCCCCCCGTCGACCATCATCGTCTGGCCGGTGACGTAGGTGTTCTCGAGCGCGAGCCACGCGGCGAGCGCCGCGACCTCCTCGACCTTGCCGAGGCGGCGGAGCCCGCAGTGCTTGAGGTACTCCGCGCGCAGGTCGTCCGGCAGCATGCGCGAGGCGCCCGCCTCGAGCACGCCGGGCGCGACGAGGTTCACGCGGATCCCGCGCTTCCCGAGCGACTTCGCGAGGCTGAGCGTGAGGCCGGACAGCGCCGCCTTCGACGCGGCGTAGGGCACCGGCGAAGGCACCGGCTTGATGCCGTCGACCGAGCCGAACAGGACGATGTTCCCGCCGCCGTCGAAGTGCGGGAGCAGGCTCCGCGCGGCCGCGAAGGCGCTCGTCACGTTGACGGTGAAGACGTCGGCGAACCCCTCGAACGTGACGTCCTCGATCGCGTCGAACGCCGGCGGCTCGACCGACGACGTGCGCACCGCGCAGTGCGCGAACGCGTCCACGCCCCCGAGCCGCCGCGCGAGCGCGTCCGCCGCCTCCGCCGCCGCGCGCGGGTCGCCGAGGTCGACCTGGAGCGCTGTCGTCCCCGGGAGCGCGCGCAGCAAATCGTCAGCAATTTCGCGCCCTTGCCTGTACGTGAACCCCACGCGCGCCCCCGCCCGCGCGAGCTCGGCGACCAGGGCGCGGCCGACCGTGCCCGAGCCGCCGAACACGACGCAGCGGCGCGGCCTCGCCGCCCTCCCCGCCGTCGCGCCGGCCATCACACGCCCCCGTCCACGACCACGGTGGCGCCGGTCATGTAGCCGTTGCGATCGGACACGAGGAACGCCGCGAGCTCGGCGACCTCGCGGAAGGTGCCGACGCGGCCGAGCGCGCAGTGCTTCAGGTAATCGGCGAGGCGGTGCTCGGGCAGGTTGCGGCCCACGCCGTCCTCGAGCAGCCCGGGCGCGACGCACAGCACGCGGACGCCGTGGCGCGCGACCTCCTTGGCCATCGCCTCGGTCATCCCCTTGAGCCCGGCCTTGCTCGCGCAGTAGTGGATCGGCGCGTCGATCATCCGCACGCCGGCGAGCGACCCGATGTTCAGCACCACGCCGCGCTTCTTCCGGATCATCGACCGCAGCGCCTCGCGCGCGGTCAGGTAGGCGCCCTTGAGGTTCAGGTCGAGGACGTGATCGAAGTCCTGCTCCTCGAGCAGCGCCATCGGCAGGTTCTGGGACACGCCGGCGTTGTTGACCAGCACGTCGACCCCGCCCCACGCCTCCTCGACGGCGCGCACCATCGCGCGCGTCGCGTCCGCGTCGAGCACGCTCGCCCGGAACGCGCGCGCCTCCGCGCCGCCGGCCGCGATCTCCTCGCAGAGGCGCCGGGCGCCCTCCTCGCTCTTCGCGTACGTGAACGCCACCCGGGCGCCGTGCCGCGCGAACGTCGCGCAGATCTCCCGCCCGAGCCCGCGCCCGCCGCCGGTGACGATCGCGCGCTTGCCGGCGAGGAGGCCAGTCACGTCTTGCCCCAGATCTGCGGCTCGCCGATGGGGCCCGCGTACCGAGGGTCCCTGTCGCGGTAGAGGTTGTTGTACGCGCAGCCGGGCATGAGCCGCCCGTCGGGGAGCGCGTAGTGGGTGCAGCACTTCTTGATGCGGTCGACCTCGAAGTTGTGCACGTCCATGAAGGCGTGGATGAACACGGTCTTCACGAGCCCCTCGCCGATGTGGAGCCGCTCCTCGAGCTCGAGGGCGCGCTCCTCCGGGTACATGAGGAAGATCGCCCGGCGCAGGACCTTCAGGATCCTGTCGCAGTCGGGGACCTGGCCCGAGCTCGTCCACATCTGGTCGATGGCGTCGCGCAGCGCGCCCTCGAACTCCTCGTCGGGGCGGATGGTGCCCCGGTTCGACAGGAGCTCGAGGTACCTGTCGAGCTCGAGGAACCTCGGGAACGGGATGAACTCGCCGTCGACCTTGAGCAGGTAGGTGAGCGCGAAGCAGCTCGGGTGCGAGCACGGCAGCGGCAGGAAATCGCTCTTCTTCAGGAGCCCTGTCTGCTCCTCGGCCGCGCGGACGACATCGGGGATCGTCATCACGTCGAGCGGATCGTGCGGCGCGAAGTGGGCGCCGCCGTACCCGGTGTACGCCGCCGGCTGGAACGTGAGCGACAGGATGAAATCGTTGTCGTAGAGCAGCCGGATGCACTCGCCGATGCGGTCGTCGTTCACGCCGCGGGCCACGGTCGAGACGAGGGTGGTGCGCACGCCGGCCCGCTTCAGGTTGGCGAGCGCCTTCTCCCGCGCGGCGGCCTGGTCCCCTGCCCCGCGCAGGACCCGGAGCGCCGGGTTGCTGAGCGCGTCGAGCTGCAGGCTGACGTACACCTTGCGCCGGGCGAGCTCCTCGCAGAAGGCGTAGTCGCTCGCGCAACGGAGCCCGTTCGTCGAGATCGAGACGCGCGCGATCTCGGTGCGCGCGCGGGCCATGTCGAGCAGCTCCAGGAACTGCGGGTGGAGCGTCGGCTCGCCGCCGGAGAGGTTGATCGTCTCGAGCGTCCCCTCCTTCGCCACGATGCCGTCGAGCACGCGCCCGAACTCCTCGCGCGTCATGGTGTAGTTGTGCCGGTTCTGCACGATGCAGATCGGGCACTCGAGGTTGCAATGGTTCGTGATCTCGATGATCGGCAGGCACGAGTGCTGCTCGTGATCCGGGCAAAGGCCGCAGTCGTCCGGACAGCCGCGCTCGACCGGCGTGGAGTACTCGAGCGGCCGGGATCCCTCCTTCACGTACGTGAGCGACCTCAGGAACCAGTCGGCGTCGCCGGAGATCAGCGCCTCGCTCTGCCCGTGCGCCGGGCACTGCTTGCGCAGGTACACCTTGCCGTCGCGGAGGATCCTCACGCCGTCGACGGCCTTCTTGCACTGGGGGCACAGCCCCCGCGAGAAGGAGTGAAAGACCTCGCGGTCCTTCGCGTTCGGGGTGAACGTGAACTTGCGATCGACCAGCGGGAGCCTGGTGGTCATGACGGCACCTTGAGGATCGGGAGGGAGCGCCGGTTCTCCGGCGGCGCGGGCGCCGGCGCGAGGAGCGGGTGCGGCTCGGTCCGGCCCATGCGCGCGAGCATGTCCGGATCGGCGAAGCGCGCGTCGTTCTCGCGGTAAAGGACGTTGTACGAGCAGGTCGGGATGTTGCTGCCGTCGACCTCGGGGACGCCGATGCTGCACTTCATGACGCGGGCGACGTCGAAGCTCTCCTCATCCATGTGAGAGTGGATGTAGATCGCCTTGGTCGCGCGCTCGGCGACCTTCTGCCGCTGCGCGATGGGCAGCGGCTTGCCCGGGGGGAACATCTCCCGGAGCAGGCGCTTCAGCGTCCGGAGCAGCGCCTCGCTCTCGGGCAGCCGGTCCGGGTCGGCCCAGAGCTCGTCCATCGCGGTCCGGAGCGCCTCTTCCACGGGCTCCCGGGGCTGGATGTAGAGCGAGTCGCCGAGCAGCTCGAAGAGCTTCTCCCGGCCCATGAAGCGCGCGAACGGGACGAACCCGCCGCCGTCGAGCGCGAGCAGGTAGCAGATCGAGTAGCAGTGCGGGTGGGCGAGCGGCGAAGGGACGAAGTCGCGCGCGGCGATCGCGCCGCCCGTGTGCTCCTCGAGGAGCCGGTGGAGATCGGGCGTGGTGATGCGCGCCGTGCGGTCGAACCCCGCGCCCCCCTGCCCCGTGAACGTGAGCGTGTGGAGCTCGAGCGACACGATGTTCGGCTTCCGCATCATCAGGTCGAAGAGCTTGCCGAGGTCCCTGTCGTTCAGGCCGGCCGCGATGGCGGGCAGGAGCGTCGTCGTGACGTCGTGCTTCTCCAGGAGCTCGAGCGCCTCGAGCTTGGCGCGCACGGTGTTCGCCCCGAGCATCCGCTGGTCGACCTCGGGATCGAAGGTGTCGAGCGACAGCACGATGCGCGCGTCGACGGCGGCGAGCTCGCGGACGTACGCCTCGCTCCGCAGCTTGAGCCCGTTGGTCGAGACGGTGAGTCGCCGGATGCCCGCCTCGGACGCCATCCGGAGCAGCTTCGGGAGCTCGGGGTGCATCGTGGGCTCGCCGCCCGTGAAGTTGATGATGTCGAGCTCGTCGTGCTGGGCGCGCAGGTGGCCGAGGATCGCCGCGAACTCGCGCTCGCTGAGCTGGTGCGCCCCCTCGTTCTTGTTGACCGTGTAGCAGATGGGGCAATCGAGGTTGCACGCCGACGTGATCGGGACGACCGGCATGTACACCTTCTGCTGGTGCGAGGCGCACGGGCCGCAGTCGAAAGGACATCCGCTCCGCACCGCGTGGATCTCGCCGCGCGGCGGCGTGTGCGGCGCGACGAACGAGAGCGCGTCGAGGTACCACGCCACGCTGGAGGCGACGAGCACGCGCTGGTGGCCGTGATCCCGGCAGAACTTGTCGAAATATACGGCCCCACCAGAAAACTGGATCTTGGCGTCGACGGCCTGTTTGCACGTCTTGCAGAGGCTCTTCGTCGACGAGTAGTAGACGTGCTCCGTCGGCTGTCGCTGGTTCGCCGTCCCCGTTCCGCAGGTCACCACGGTCGACATGGCGACCAGAAGTACCTGGGCTGGTCGGGCAACGCAACGCTCGGCCTCCCGGCGCTGGCGCCGCGCGCGCCCCGCGCTCGCGCCGTGTCGCCGGGCCATTCCCCCGCGCGTGAATTCGTGTCTAGCCTCGCCGCATGCTCCGAGTCGTCGCTCCCCTCCTCGTCATCGCGCTCGCCGGCTGCGGCGGGGCCGCGAGCCCGCCGCCGCCGGTCGAGCCCACGCCGCCGCCGGTCGTCACCACGCCCGAGCCCGAGCCCGAGCCGCCGCTGGACGACGCGCCGATGCTCGACGTCGTCTCGGCGCAGCCCACCGAGATCCTGCTCGACGGCAAGCCGATCGGGACGACGCCGATCTCGGGGCGCAAGGTCCCGCCCGGCACGCACGAGGTCACCTTCGTGGATCCGGAGCGCGGCAACCGCACGATGATGGTGACGCTCGAGCCCGGCGACGCGAAGACGGTCCAGTCGGACCCGCCGCCCTCCATCAGGGAGAACGCCGGCGACGCCAAGGGCGAGAAGCCCGAAGAGAAGAAGTAGCGCCGGCCCCCGCGGCGTCGCCGTTCCTGCGCAGCGCCAGGGCCGCGAGCAGCGCGACCCCCCACGCGAGGCCGTAGGCGGCCGCGGGGGACAGCCGCCCGAGCCCGACGCGCAGGGCGACGAAGAACGCCGCGAACCCGAGCAGGCCGCGCGCGAAGCCCGCCAGCAGCGCCACGGTCGCGGCCGCGCCGTGCCGGGGCAGGGTGAAGCTCGGCAGGACGTTGCCGGCGATCGGGACGGCGAGCAGCAGGCCGCTGAGGCCGGCCGGCGCGACGCCGGCGGTGCGCAGGATGAGCCAGGCCATGGCCATCGCGGCGACGACGCGGCAGGCGAGCTCGACGCGCGGGATCGTCACCGCGGCCGCAGCCAGGGGCACGCGCGGCATGGCGAGCGCGCCCAGGAGGGGCGACAGGAGCGCCGCGGCGCAGACCGCCGGCGGGGGGAGCCGCAGCGCGAGCAGCGCCGCCCCGAGCGACAGGAACGCCGCGTTGGCCGCGAGCAGCGCCGCGCCCCAGCGGAAGCGCGTCGCGCACCAGGCGAAGCAGAGCACGTGGGCGATCGTGGCCGGCAGGCACGCGAGCGTCGCGAGCGCGATCGCGCTCACCTGCGCCGCCGGCTCCTGCAGCAGCACGAAGCCCGTGATCGAGCCTGCGATCATCGGCATCCCGGCGAGCGCGCCGCCCACCGCGTGGCCGAAGCGGCGCGCCGCCAGCGACGCCGCCAGCACGGCCGCGCCCACGAGCGCGAGCTTCAGGAGCATGATCCGCCCGTGAGCTGCGCCCATCCGGCACGAGGTGAGCGTGCCCGAGACCTCGCGACGTCATGGGCCGGCGCTGGCGAGATGTGCTGTTCTGCGCCATCCGGAGTGGCACACACGGTTGGCTCATCGTGCAGATTGCCATGAATCCGCAACCCCAAAGCATCGGCACAGTGGTTGCCCCGTGCCAACCATAATATTCCACACTTCTCGTTCAAAGCTTCTCATCCTCATCCTCGCCGGAGCGGCGTTTGGCCTCGCCGGCTGTTCGGAAGGCGTCGATACCACGGGCCCCGGCGGCGGGCCGGACGAGACGAACAGCGGCGGCGGCGGCGGGAGCGGCGGCGGGGTCGCCGTGGCCTGCGAGACCAGCGACGACTGCGACGCTGGCGAGTTCTGCCGTTTCGCCGATCACGCGTGCGGGCAGGGCGAGGCGTCCGGCACCTGCACAGGGTCCCCCTGGAGTGCGGCCACGTGCAGGAGTTCGTCTGCGCCTGCGATGGCCAGGTCGAGCGCCAAGACTGCCCGGAGCTCCGGCGCGTCGACATCTCAACGAACGGGGCCTGTACGCCGCCGGAGGGCACGTTCGCGTGCGGCTTCACATTCTGCCAGACGGGAACCGAGTACTGCAAGCACATCGATTATGCGACCACGCACCCGGGTTTCGTGACGTTCGTCTGCGAGCAGCTCCCCGCCTCGTGCGACGGCAAGGATACGTGCGCGTGCGTCGAGGACATCGACGCCGACACATGCCCCGAGACGTCCTGCGCGACGGACAGCGCCGACCACGCCGTCGTCTCGTGCATCGATTGAGCCGCCGCCGCACGGGACCGAGCGGCGCGCGCCTGACCGATCTCCATGGCGACGTCCGGGCGGTCGTGTCCCCTTGGCCGTGCCGAGGTGGCGCCATGAAGGTCCTCCGGTAGAAACGCGGTCCCCTGCGCCGGGCGGGTCCTCCCCGCCCCCCGCATTGCTCGCGCTCGGACGCCCCGTCGCCCTTCATCTCGTGCTCTCCTCGCGCCCGCGGAGCGGCGTGTGCTCGACCTTCCTCGGGCGACGCTCGGACCAGCCGCGCGTGGCCCCGGAGCCCGTGCATCGTGGCGCCCCGTCTTCCGCTCTCCATCAAGCTCACCCGCCGCGCCGTGGCGCGACGAGACCGCCTTTGCGAGTTCGTGCAGAAGGCCGTCCGGCCGTGCCAGGCCGACGCCGCCTTCGCGTTCAAGACCAACGAGGATGACTTCGCGCGCGGGCTCATGGACCGCCGGACCGAGCTCTGGCTCTTCCGCTCCAACCAGCGCGCCTACTGCGGCGACTTTCTCGCTGTCGACATGTCGAGCCCATGGCCTGCACGGCGGCCATCCGACGTGATCGAGCTGAAGCGGGGGATGCCGGTGCGGATCGGCGGCGGCGCCGTGGGACTGCAGCTCCGGAACGCGGCGAGCGCCGTGCAGGGGCTCGCGCAGCGGAAAGACTTGCTCGGCGCCGAGGCGGCGTACGTCGCGGTGTCGGGGGACGGGGCGGAGATCGTCGAGATGTTCGCGAGGGGCGCGCGCCTCTAGGCGCGTCGCGACGACGCGCCGCCTCAGGGGTGACCCATGGGTAGATCGAACGCCGCCGGCGGTAGATGCAGACAAGCCGCCGCCAGCGCATGATCGAAGCCCCTCGCCACCTCGTCGCCCTGAGCCGCCGAGAAGACGAGCAGGGGCAGGAAGCGCACAAAGCTGCGGTGACGGTCACCTGGACGGAAGAAAGGGCCAGACGATTTTGAGAGTGTCGAGGCGAAGCGCCATACTCGTCTCAGCTGACCGAAGATTCCTTGCGCCATCCGCCTCCCTCCCGAAAAGCGACGCTTATCAACGGTTTACACATGCATCGAAGGGATCGCCTTCATTCCAAAGCCAGCCTGGGGGTGACAGAGGCGAGGAAGGCTGGCGCATACAGCCGCGAACTCAACCTGGGTCGGGTCACTGCAAAACTATCAATTCCCTCCTGTTTCGTCTGTGGTCCACTGCCGCCCGTGGGTCACGTGAGTCGAAGTCGGTCGAGCGCCTTCACGCGTAGGGCGTCGGTGACTTTGCCGGTGCAGCCGTTCTTCTCTGCCAAGTCGAGGACCTCCAGCGCTCCGGCGGCATTCCCGGCCTCCAGCCGCACCTTCGCTTCGTCAGCGTAGAACGCCGCATTGCGGCTGCCCGCACGGATCTTGGCCATACGCACGGCGGCGGCCTCCTCATTGCGACCGCAGCGCGCGAGCGCATTGGCCCGGATCGCGGTCGTGAACTCGTCAATGCAGCCGTTCTTCTCTGCCAAGTCGAGGACCTCCAGCGCTCCGGCGGCATTCCCGGCCTCCAGCCGCACCTTCGCTTCGTCAGCGTAGAACGCCGCATTGCGGCTGCCCGCACGGATCTTGGCCATACGCACGGCGGCGGCCTCCTCGTCGCGGCCGCAATGCGCGAGCGCATTGGCCCGGATCGCGGTCGTGAACTCGTTAGTGCAGCCGTTCCTCTCTGCCAAGTCGAGGACCTCCAGCGCGCCGGCGGCATTCCCGGCCTCCAGCCGCGCCTTCGCTTCGTCAGCGTAGAACGCCGCATGGCGGCTGCCCGCACGGATCTTGGCCATGCGCACGGCGGCGGCCTCCTCGTCGCGGCCGCAATGCGCGAGCGCATTGGCCCGGATCGCGGTCGTGAACTCGTCAGTGCAGCCGTTCTTCTCTGCCAAGTCGAGGACCTCCAGCGCGCCGGCGGCATTCCCGGCCTCCAGCCGCGCCTTCGCTTCATCAGCGTAGAATACCGCATCGCGGCTGCCCGCACGGATCTTGGCCATACGCACGGCGGCGGCCTCGTTTTCATGACCAACCAGACTAAGGCAGTGCGCCTGGATCGCCCGAACGTGGTCGTCGACAGCCCGGGGACGTTCCTCTTCCAGCACCGCGAGCCGCGCGAGAAACTCCTTCGCTCCCTCCTTTCCCTGCGCGAGGAGAGCCTTTCCGAGGTTGGACCAGTACGGCGCAAAATTGCCTTCCAGCCGGCATGCTTCTTCAAAACAGCGCAGCGCCTTCGCGCTCGTCCAGCCTTCCTCCTTCACCCAACATTCGCCGAGGAACCGCTGTACCTTGTGGTTCTCGGGCTCCAGGGTTGCCCAGTACTCCAAGGCAAGTCGCTGCGCATGAACGGGCGCCCTGGACTTGAACAGGTACTCGTAAAGCCGCTCGATCCGCACGATTGCCCACGCGCGATTCCCGGTGAGCAGCTCGACGGCAATATCCTGAATACGACCGGGCTCGCCCGCGGCCACGAGGTGATGGAACGCCTCCAGCGCGCGGCCGATGTTCTGCTGCGTCACTCGCCGGCTGCGCATGAGCTGATCGAGCCAGCACCTGGCGACGACAGCGTGAAGGGCGCGCACCTCCCTCTCGACGGAAGCGTTCTTGAAGCCCTGCCCGTCAGCCTCGGTGTCTTCCCCGTGCCCCACATATCCCATACACGTCCGCAGCCACCCGGAAATGAATGAGTGCAGATAGTATTGCGACTGTTCCGGGCTAGACGCCAGCAGACAACGCCGATCGAGCCCGTCCCAGGCGCCCGCAACGCCGAGATGCCGCTCGAGAGCATCCGCGTGGTCGTGGGGGATCGTGGACCGATACAGCGCGAGCGCGCGAAGCATTCGCCGCTCTGGCTCGTTCAAGACGTTGTTGAAGAGATCCGCCAGCAGCACCTCCTCGACCTTCTGCTCGAAGTCTCCGCGGTGGCGGTTCAGCACGTCGAGCGGCGTCTCCCCGTGCCCGCGCGCCACTTCAATCAGGAGCTGGATCGCAAGCGGATGGGCCTGATTGCCGTGCCCGCCGCCCAGCCAGTGATAAAGACGCTTGAGCTCTGTACCCTTATAGCTCCAGCGACTCTGTTGTTCGTCGGGAGCGCCATCGCGGAGACATTCCTCCAGGCTTTGCTTGTCCAGCCCTGGCACGTGGCAGACGTTCGCGAGCGTACGGAGCAATGCCTCGGGGGGCTTCTCGCGAAGCTCCAACACCACCGGGCATTGCTTGCCCAGCGCAGCGCAGAGACCGACGAGAAGACGCGCGACGTCGGGGCTCCGAAACCCACGCTCATCCAGGAGGTGATGAGCCATGTCGATCCACACCCACGCCGAGCGAGGGTTCGGGTAGCGGCACCCGATCTCCCTCCGGATGGCGCCGTCGTCCCCGGTCGGAACCTGCGGGAGCTCGGCCGTCTCGCCCAGGATCGGGGCGAAATACCGGAAGATTTCCGATGCCGTAGTATAAGGGCCGGCGGTGAGCCGCACTCGCTCTCTCCCCGCCAAGGGCTCAACACGCGCCAGGCCCTCGATGAAGGCACTCTTACCGGTGCCCCGCAGGCCATACACGAGCAAGACCGGCCGCTGCTGAAGGCGGGTCGCAGCCTCCTTGAGCAGCGCCTCACGGCCGAAGAGCTTGGGCTTCCGCCCAACTGGCGCCCCCGGTGGGGCCGAGGCCGCCGGCAGCGAGGCTACGCCCCGCGCCTCGAACCGTTCCTCGGGGCCGAAGATGCCCTCGTCCCAGAAGCGCGTGCGCGTTTGATCGAGCAGCGTCGGCGTCTGCTTCCACAGCTCGCGCATAGGCTCGCACGCCTTCCACACAGCCGGAAACGCCTCCAGCGCAGCCAGGCGCGGGCCGTGACGCAAGAGCACGCGATCGAAGACTCTGACGTGGCCGCTCGCGAACGTGACCCGGCGGCGCTCGCCTTCGGCGCTCACAGGCGGCTTCACCGAATCGGGAAACAGCTCGAAGCGCCTCGCGTGATGGAGCTGAGCCACGAGGAACCGATTGAGCGGCGAGCTGTTGCTCCGCAGGAAATAGCCGTCGGCCGTGTTCAGTGTGACCTTGGTATCTTGGCGGGCCCACTTCTCCGGATCGCGCAGGGATGAGATCAGGGGCTCGAAGCGGAGCTTCCTGTATTCTCCGAAGAGGAACCTGATCCCGTCATCGCCCTTCGCTCGGTTGTCCTCTTCGATGGCGGCAATCTGTTGCTTCACCGCCTCGAGCGCGCGATCCGAAGCGAAGTCGACGACCATCCGCTCATGGCGGAAGCCTCGGATGCACAGTCGCAGGAGGTCGGTCAGCGCGCCGTCGCCGCAACCGGAGACGAGCCACGTCTTCGGCGCGTCGATCCCTTCCCGAAAGCTGCCCACATCATCGATGTCGTCGGGCTCCCAGTAGGTGCGGTACGAGGGCATCTCGGCCGTCTCGCGGCCAAAGCCCACGGCGAGCACCACGACGTCGAAGGTCTCGGGGCCCGCCGGGGCGTCAGGAGACTCCACGTTCCACGACACCATGACTTCATCGTGCTCCGTGCCGTCCGGGATCACAACGCCGCTGGCATGGAGGACCACACGCAGACGGTCGCGGTGCTGGTCAGAAACGGCTCGCCAGCCACGGAGTTGCTGGTCGCGTACGCTCGGGACAGTGCCAGCCTCCCAGTCGAGCACGGGCAGCCCCGCGCGGGCGTACTCCCAGCCTGACAACGGCCAATCATAGACACGGGGGTGCAACCATCGCTGCGCGCCGTAGCGGAAGAGGGAGAGAGGTTCGCTCTCCTGCTCGATCACTGTCACCTGCGCGCTGCGCAGTAGCGCCCCCGCCGCAAAGGTGAGGCCCGCCGAGCCCGCGCCGATGACCGCGATTCTGGTTTCGGGCCGTAGCTTATCCGCACGGACCAGGGCATCCACGAGGTTCAACGCGCGGACCTGCTGCGAATAGATCGTGACGCGGCGCTCTAAGGAACCCAGCACATAGACGCGCGGCATTCCCCGCACGCGCATGGCCTCCAGCACCTTACTGACCCACTCGCTCATGAGCGACCTCCACGAGCCATACGTGACAGTACATGGCTGCTCCGCGAGATGTCCACCCTGGACGCCTGCGGCCTTCGCCGCGGCGCCGCCGGCCTGCGCGAGCAGCGCCTGAGTCTCGACGCCCACACCCGCGCCGCTTCGCAGCCGGTGTGCGCGGGCGGATTGTACTTCCGTCGGTCATCGACGCCGCCGGGTTCCAGCGCTGACGTGACGCCTACGACGCCGCAGGCCTGGCCCCAGGGGAGAGGCCGCTCCCGCGCTCCGGGTCCTGGCGATGGCGGCGGGCGCGGCGGGCGCGAGCACTCTGCCGCGCGCCCGCGCCTCGGTCGAGCTGCTCGTTCGCGGTGTTGAGGTCGCCAGGTCGGCGCTGCTGCGCGAGCTGGAGCATCCGGCGCCGTCGCCAGGCAACGCGCGGGTGCCTCTCGCGGTGTGGGCACTCGCGATCGGCCGCAGGAAGATCCGTGCAGCGCTCCGCGCCGAGCCACCGCCCGCTGCGGCGCAGCGCCGGGCGGGCGAGGCGGCCGAGTGGTCGATCCCACGCGCGGCACCGTGAGCGCGGCAGCGCGCTCGCGGTCACCCACGCTTGGCTCCGCGAGGCGGTGGCGCGGGCGCTCTGCGATCGGGGGTGGACGCGCGTGCACGCGTGGGCGCGCTACGCCCGCTGAGCGCGTGGATGCTGGCCGATGAGCGTCAATCCGGATCATGAGAGGGCGCGTCGCGCACGCACACACCGCGCATCCGTTCGCCACCGCAACTTCGTCCCTGGCCGACGAGGTGCTAGGCGTGGGGCGCGGAGATGCCCTGCCCCAGGCCGCCGTCGACGGGCAGCTCGACGCCCGTGGTGAAGGTCGCGTCGAAGGCCAGGAACAGCGCCGCGCGGGCCACCTCCTCGGGCGTCCCGATGCGCTTCATGGGGGTGATCGCGCGGCCCTCCTGCTCGAAGGCGGCCAGGAGCTCCGCGGAGGCGCCCGCGACGCCCATGGTCGGCGTCTTGATGAACCCGGGGCTCACCGCGTTCACGCGGATGCGCCGCGGCAGGAGCTCGGCGGCGAGGCCCTGTGCGAACGCGCGGAGCGCCGCCTTCGACCCGGCGTAGACGCTCATGCCGGGGTTGCCCCCCTCGTTGGCGATGGACGTCGTGACGACGATCGATCCGCCATCCCGGATCAGGGGAGCCAGGCGCTGCATCGTGAAGAACGCGCCCTTCGCGTTGACGGCGAACGTCTCGTCGTACGAGGCCTCGGTCACCTGACCGAACGGCTCCAGGCTCGCCACGCCGGCGTTGACGAACAGGAAGTCGATCTCGCCGAGCCTGTCCTTCACGATGGCGCCGAGCGCGTCGACGTCCGCGAGGCTCCCCGTGTCGGAGCGCACGACGTGCGCCCCGCGGCCGAGCTCGCGCCGCGCCGCCTCGAGGTTCCGCTCGTTCCGGCCGGTGAGCAGCACCTCGGCGCCTCCGTCGAGGAGCGCCCTGACCGTGGCGAGCCCCATGCCGTGGGTCCCGCCGGTGACGACTGCCTTCTTCCCTGCATAGCTCTTCATGGCATGTCCTTTCTGCGATGAGGCGAATCCAACGAACCTGACGGTTCAAACGCGCCTGATGAACCCGACGGATCAGACCCCTTTGCGCAGCACCTTGATGAGCGCGGCCGGCGACTCGTCACCGAGACCCGCTGCCACGCCCTTCTCGAAGAGCCCCGCGGCGAACGCCGGGAGCGAGCCGTCGATCCTCGCTTCCCGCGCCTGCCGCAGGAGGATCTCGACGCCTCGCGCGCAGGTGTCCAGCGAGCTCTCCGAGCCATAGTAGGCTCCGCCCTGGATCACGTTGGCGTCGTGCTTGATCATCGCGCCGATGGCCGGAGCGACGTCGGCCAGCATGGAACCGAGGTCGGCCACGCGCAGGCCCTCCTCCTCGCAGATGCGGGCGCCGTGATAGAAGCCCAGAAGGCCCATGAACAGGTGCGATAGAAACGCGAGGTCCAGGGCCGACGCCGCGCCCACGTTCTGACCGAGGTAAGGCACGGTGCCGGCCATCTTCTCGAGGAGCGGCTTGCTCTTGCCGTAAGCCGTGGTCGAGCCCGAGACGAGGATGGTGCTCTCGGGCTTCCCCATCTGGCTCGGGACAGCCAGGATCGCGCCGTCGAGGTAGTCGACGCCTCGCTCCTTCGCCCACGCCTCCCCGCTCCGGGCGTCCTGCGGGGTGCCCGTGCTGAGCTGGACGAGCACCTTGCCGGCGAGCGCTGCGGCGACCTCGCCCGGCTCCAGCAGGCGGTGCGTCGCCCGGTAGTCGGCGACGCAGACAACGGCGACCGGGCTCGCCTGCGCCGCCTCCGCCACGCTCGCCGCCGTCGCCGCGCCCTCCGCCACGAGCGGCTCGGCCTTCTCTCTCGTCCGGTTCCAGACGGTGACGCGCGCGCCGCGCTGGAGCAGCGCCCGCGCGAGCGCGATGCCCATGGGACCCAGACCGATGATCGAGACGTCACGCATACGATGTCCTCCGTGCGCGCCCCCGCGATCGGTGGTGGGCGCGTTTGCTCGCCATGGGTGCGGCCCGCGCGCCGCGCCGTCGCGCACGTTCGGACGCGCGCAGAGCACGTTCGGACGGCCGTGGCGCGCGGGGCGGCGCCGTTGGATACTCGGGGGGCGATGCAAGCCACCTCCACGCAGGAGAAAGCCGCGGGCGCGCCCCGGCCCCGCCTCGGGATGCGCCTGGAGGTCCGCACGACCCCGGCCGGCGTGGTCTCGCTCGAGGCCGCGGACGACCACCGGCTCCGGGTCCACGCGGGATCGCCGGTCCGCGGGTCGTGCGGTACGCACCGGTTCGTCTACACGCGCGGCGACGTCGACGTCCTCCCCGCCGGGTACTCGGACGTCTGGGAGGAGCAGGACGCGGGCACCTCGCTCATCCTGCGCCTGTCCCCTTCCCTCCTGCGCCGCGCGGCCGAGGACATGGGGCGCAACCCCGACACGGCCGGCCTCGATCTGCGCCACCAGCTCAGGGATCCGCAGATCGAGCACATCGCCTGGGCGCTCGACGCCGAGCGCGCGGCCGGGTATCCGAGCGGGCTGCTCTACACGGAGAGCCTGGGCCTCGCGCTCGCCGCGCACCTGCTCGGCCGCGCCCCGGCGCCGAGCCGGTCGCCGCGCGGGCTGTCGAGGCAGCAGCTACGGCGCGTGACGGCGTACATCGAGGAGCACCTCGATCAGCGCCTGTCCCTGGAGCGGCTCGCCGGCGTCGCCGAGATCAGCGCGTCCCACCTCAAGACCCTGTTCAAGCGATCGACCGGCCTGCCGGTGCACGAGTACGTCGTCCAGCGCCGGGTCGAGCGCGCCAGGGGGCTGCTGCTGCGCGGCGATCTGCCGGCCAGCCAGGTGGCGATCGAGGCGGGGTTCGCGCACCAGAGCCACATGGCGCGGTGCATGCGCCGCGTCCTCGGCGTGACCCCGACCGCGCTGGCGGGCCGCTCGCCCGCCCGCTGATCGCCGCTTCACCGCGCCCGTCGCGCGCCGTCGAGCGCGCCAGCGCCCTCGTCGCCCAGGCGGGCCAGCTTGTCGGGGTTGCGCACGATGTAGATGTTCGTCGCGGCGCCGTGCTCGTCGTAGGCGAACGACACGCAGGCCGCGACCGCGCCGTCCTTCCGCAGGAGGACGCCCCGGGCTCCGTTGATGTCCGTCGCGTCCCACGCGTAAGGGCTCCAGTACTCGCGCAGCGCGCGGCCGATGAAGTCGAGCACCTCGTCCTTGCCCCGCAGCACATGCAGGACGGTGGCGACCTTGCCGCCCCCGTCGGCGCAGAGCTCGATGTCGTCCGAGAGCAGCGCCGCCAGGTTGTCGGTGCCGCCGCTCGCGACGGCCGCCTGGAAGGCCTCGAGCAGCCGCTCCTGCCTGTCCAGCGGGGTCGTGTGCCGCGCCTTCGATTGCGCGATGTTGGCGCGCGCCCGCGAGACCAGCTTGCGGCACGCGCCCTCCTGGAGGCCGAGCGCCGTCGCGATCTCCGGATACGGCACGTCGAAGACCTCGTGGAGCAGGTACGCCGCCCGCTCCTTCGGGGCGAGGCGCTCGAGCACCAGCAGAAAGGCCGTCTGGAGCGACGACGCCAGCGAGAGCCTCTCTCCCGGATCGGGCTCGGCCGCGGCCTGGATGGGCTCGGGCAGCCACGCGCCCACGTAGTCCACGCGCGCGTGGCGGGCGGACCGCAGGAGATCGATGCACCGGCGCGTGCAGAGGGTCGTGAGCCAGGAGGCCGGGTTCTCGATCGCGCTCCTGTCGGCGCTCTGCCACTTCAGGTACGTGTCCTGCACCGCGTCCTCGGCCTCCGCGCGCGAGCCGAGGATGCGGTAGGCCAGGCCGAGGAGCATCGGCCTCGCGGCCTCGAACGCGGAGGCGTCGTCGCGGCGTTCCATCTCAGTGCCCCGACACCTGGATGCGGTTCCACAGGTTGATCATCGCCACGGCGGCGGTCAGCGCGCCGATCTCCCGGTCGGAGAAGTGTTCCCTGAGCCGCGCGCGGAGCGCCGCGTAGTCGGTCCGCCGGTCGAGGACGGTCAGGGCCTCGGTCCAGGCGAGGGCGGCCCGCTCGCGCTCGCTGAAATCGCGGACGTGCTCCCAGACGATCACCCGATCGAGCCTGTCGTTCGTCTCGCCGTCCTGCCGGGCCTCCCTCGTGTGCATCTTCACGCAGAAGGCGCACTGGTTGATCTGCGAGGCGCGGAGCTGCACGAGGTGGATCAGCTTCCGCTCGAGGGTGTACCCGTCCAGCACGCGGTGCACGCCGGCCAGCGCCTGCAGCACGTCCGGGATCGCCTGCTCGTACTTCACGGGGGATTGCTCGCTCATCGTCGTTCTCCTTGTCAGGGGCCCGTTCGGCCCTCCCCCCTGACGACGATCCAGCCTTCCCGTCTGTGACGCCCTGGCCGACGCGCGCGCTCGCCGAGCACACCATTTCGCTCTCACACGAACTTTACACCGATCCGTGGAGAGCTCGCTGCTGCGAGGAGCGCCGGCCGGGGAGCCCAGCGCGCGGCGAGCGCGACCCCTCTGCCACCCGAGCGCCTTCCGGTTACCCTGGGTGCGATGAGCCAGGCAGCCTCCCTGTTGCGGATCGATCCCCGAGACGATGTGGCCGTCGCCGTGCGGGGCCTGGCCACCGGCGATCCGGTGGCCGAGGCGATCACCGCCCGTGTCGAGATCCCCGCCGGACACAAGGTGGCGCTGCGCGCGGTGGCCGCCGGCGAGCCGGTGCGGAAGTACGGTTGGCCGATCGGGCGGGCGACGGTGGACATCCAGCCGGGCGACCACGTGCACACGCACAACCTGGCCACCGCGCTCTCCGGCCTCGACACCTACGCCTACGAGCCCGCGACCCCGGAGCCCCTCTCCGCCACCGAAGACCGCACCTTCATGGGTTACCGGCGGAAGAACGGGCGGGTGGGCACCCGCAACGAGATCTGGATCCTGTCGACGGTGGGCTGCGTCTCGCGCACCGCCCAGAAGGTGGCCGCCGAGGCGGACAGACGCTTCAAGGGCCGGGTGGACGGGGTCTACGCGCTCACCCACCCCTTCGGCTGCTCCCAGCTGGGGGGCGACCTCGAGGCCACCCGCCGGATGACCGCGGCCCTTGCCGGCCACCCGAACGCGGGCGGCGTGCTGATCATCGGCCTGGGCTGCGAGAACAACCAGCTCGGCCTGCTCCTCGAGAGCGCCCCGCACCTCGATCGCGAGCGCCTGCGGTCCTTCACCGCCCAGACGGCCGAGGATGAGATCGAGGCCGGCCTCGAGGCCGTCGAAGCGCTGGTCAGGATCGCCGAGCACGACCGCCGCGAGCCCTGCCCCGCCTCCGACCTGGTGATCGGCCTCAAATGCGGCGGCTCGGACGGCTTCTCGGGGCTGACCGCCAACCCGCTCGTGGGCCGCATCGCCGACAAGGTCTGCGCCGCCGGCGGTTCGGCCATCCTGACCGAGATCCCGGAGATCTTCGGCGCCGAGCGCCTGCTCATGGCCCGCGCGGAGAGCGAGGCGGTCTTTGCGGACGTCGTCGGCGTGGTGAACGACTTCAAGAGCTACTTCATCGCCCACGGCGAGCCGGTGTCGGAGAACCCCTCGCCCGGCAACATCGCTGGCGGCATCACCACGCTGGAGGAGAAGTCCCTGGGCGCGGTGCAGAAGGCCGGCCGCGCCCCGGTGACCGAGGTGGTCCGCTACGGCGGGCAGATCCGCGGCAAGCCGGGCGTGGCCCTGCTGGAGGCCCCCGGCAACGACGCCGTCTCGTCCACGGCGCTCGCCGCCTCCGGCGCGACGGTGATCCTCTTCACCACCGGCCGGGGCACGCCGCTCGGCTTCCCCGTGCCGACCCTCAAGCTCGCCACCAACTCCAGCCTCGCCCAGCGCAAGAAGCGCTGGATCGACTTCGACGCCGGCCGCGTCGCCTCGGGCGAATCCATGGACGCGACCGCCGACGCCCTGATGGACCTGGTGCTGGCCACCGCCTCGGGCCGTCCGACGCGCGCCGAGGAGAACGACGAGCGCGAGATCGCGCTCTGGAAGCGGGGCGTCACCCTCTGAGCCTGGAGCGCCTCCCGGGGGCCACGCTCGGCCTCGCTCCGCCGCACGTCGAACGGACCGCCCAGGACCGCTGGAACGCTAGTACCGCGGGGCAGAAGTCCTGCCAGGGATCTGCCTCGCAAGAGGAGAGATTCAACGCAAAGGCGCAAAGGCGCAAAGGCATGTGTTTGTGCTTAATTTTGCGCCTTGGCGTCTTTGCGCCTTTGCGTTGAAATCTCCATCCGGATCCATGGCCGGACTCCTGGAGGGCGAAACTAGGTCACCTCGCGGCGAGCGGGCTCGATCCGGAGCGGCTCGATCTTGCCGACGAGGAAGAGGTAGCTGAACGCGCCGAGCAGGCAGAAGCCGCCCGCCACGACGAGCGGGATCGTGAACGAGCCCTTGGTCACCGAGACCATCACGCCGGTGAACGTCGTGATGACGATGCCGGCCAGGTTCGACGCGAAGTTCTGGATGCCGCCGATCGAGGCCACGTGGCGCGGGGTGGGCGCGACGTCGCCAGGAAGGGACCAGACGCTGGCGCCGGCGAACGCGAGGCTCGAGTACGAGATGCCGAAGAGGATGAGCATCAGGGTCACGCTGGACGTCAGTGACGACAACGTGATCACCGACGACACAAGCATGCCGCCGACCATGCAGGTCTTCCGTGCGGCGGTGAGGCTCCAGCCGCGGCGATAGAGCGAATCGGAGACGAACCCGCCGATCCAGCCGCCCGGGATCGCCATCAGCGCGGGGACCATGCCGAGCGTGCCGAGCGACTTGAGCGAGAAGCCGCGCGTCTGCACGAGGTAGCTCGGGAACCACGTGATGAAGAAGTAGTTGGTGAAGTTGAGGCAGAAGAAGCCGAGCATCATGCCCCAGAGCGTGCGATGGCGGAAGAGCGACGCCCACGTCACGTCGCCCTCCGCGTCCCTGGCGGGCGCCGCGTGGACGACGTCGACCTCGCCCGTCATGTCGCCGTGGGAGGGGCTGCGGTAGATGACGACCCAGCCGAGGATCCACACCGCGCCGAGCAAGCCCGTGATGATGAAGGCCGCCCGCCATCCGAGCGTATCGACGATGAGGGCGACGAGGGGGATCGACAGCGCCGAACCGACGCGCGCGCCGCTGTCGAAGATCCCCGTCGCGAGCGCGCGCTCGCGCGGCTTGAACCACTGGCTCACCAGCTTGGCGCAGGCCGGATAGGCGCCGGCCTCGCCCGCGCCGAGCAGCAATCGGCATCCGAACATGGACGCGACGCTCGACGCGCCGGCCGTCGCCGCGGTGAAGAGCGACCACCAGCCGACGGCGACAGGCAGCGCGATGCGTCCCCCGACGCGGTCGATGAACCAGCCGAACGGCATCTGCATGAGCGCGTAGGTCCAGAAGAAGCCGCTCATGATGAGGCCCATCTGCGCAGGGCCGATGCCGAGCGACTTCTCTATCTCGGGCGCCGCGACCGCCAGATTGGCGCGATCGATGTAGTTGAGGGCGACGGCGAGAAAGCACAGGAAAAGCACGACCCAACGCATCTTTCTCATCTACATGTCTCCCTGGATGGCGTATCGGTCGTGCGAAGCGACGCGTGCAGCCGGGGCTGCTCGAGGTTCAAGCCGAGCTCGCGCGCGAGCTCGATCACCGGCCCGAAGCGGCGTCGCTTCTTCTCGGCGTGGTTGCGCGCGATATCGGAGAGCCGGTGATCGAGGAACGGGTTCTCGAAGCGCTCGCGCACCTCGTCGAGGTAGGCGCGCGCGGCGGCGCCCTTGCCGAGCGCATCGAAGACGGGCACCACCTCGTCGCGCCAGAGCGCTTCGAGCTCGGAGCGCAAGGCCGGATCGCGCATCGCGCGCCGCGTGTTCTCGTCGGCGGGGCGCCCGTCCGTCTGCCAGCGCTCGGCGAGGTAGGTGTGCCCGAGGTTCAAGAGCAGCAGCTTCAAGCGCTCGTGATGGGGCAGGTCGCCCGTCACGATCATCGCCTCATGCCGGCACGGCAGCACCATGCCCTCGCGCTGCTCGATCGCCCAGAGCGCGTAGGGCTCGGCGATCGCGCCGACGGGGCGGATCGGCTCGGAGACGATCCGGTCGACGAGCGAATTCACCCAGACGCACGTGTGCTCGACGTAGCGCAGGAAGGCGGCATCGGCGCCCCACTGGCGCGCGACGCCGGCGACGAGCGCGCGCAGCGTGTCGCCGTTGTTCGACACGAGCTCGCAGGGCAGCAGCGTGAGCGGCGCGGCGCCCGCCTCGAAGCGCGCGCGCAAGAGGACGACGAGCTTCGCGACGAACCCGCGCGGCACGCCCGCGCCGGGCTCGAGCAACGCCGCCGTGTCCTCGGGAAAACAGGCGTATCCGCTGTCGCTCGTGTTCGAGAGCACGACGCGCGCATCATGCGCGAAACGCTCGCGCACGAGCGGCCAGTCGGTGTTCGCGTCGAGCGCCTCCGTGATCGAGCTGCATTCGATCGTCGTGTCGACGACCTCCTGGCGGCGCAGCCCGCGGATCCGCACGGGGTAACGCCCCTGTACGCGCAGCGCGTCGATGCGCGCGCGGCTCTCGGGGTTCGACGTGGTCTGCACCACGGTGACCGTCCCGAGCGCGTCGCCGGCGTGAAGCGCCTCCGAGATGAAGAAGTCCGCGTGAGCCTGCAGGAACCGGCTCGTGCCGAACTGGAGGATCGGATTGCCCATGTCGGTGCTCCTGCGGCTCGGTCGGCGAGCGCTCACGACACGCCGACCATGATCTTGGACGTTCGACCGGGGTAGGCAGCCCAGTCGGAGAGCGCGTCGGGCACGCCCTCGATGGGGATCGATCTCGAGATCAGGAGGTTCGGGTCGAACGTGCGCCGCTCGAAGAAGGCGATCACGTCCGAGAACTCGCTCAGGCAGTTGCGCGAGCCGAGGATGTCGAGCTCCTTCATCACGAACAGCTTGGTCTCGTAGCTCACCGGCTCTTTGCCGTACCCGATGTACACGACGCGACCGCAGAACTTCACCCACTCCACCGCGTTGCGGTACGTCGCGATCGCGCCCACGGCCTCGATCACGACGTCCGGCCCGTCGCCGTTCGTCAGGTCCATCACGCGCTCGCGCGCATCGGCGTTCGCGAGCACCGCCTCGCGCGCGCCGAGCGCCCTGGCGAGCGCGAGCTTCTCGTCCTGGGTGTCGAGCGCGATCACGCGCGCGCCGCGGCTCACCGCGCCGGCGATGGCGCCGAGCCCGACGCCGCCGCAGCCCATCACCAGGACGGTCTCCTCGGCCTCGACGCGCCCCCGCGCCGCCGCGTGAAAGCCGACCGAGAACGGCTCGACGAGCGCGAGCTCCGTGAGGTTCAACTTCCGTGACGTGAAGAGCTTCTGGTACGGCACGGCCACGAGCTCGGTCAGCGCGCCGTCGCGCTGCACGCCCATGGTCTTGTTGTCGCGGCAGGCGTTGCGCCGCCCCGCGCGGCACGAGGGACAGGCGCCGCACGCCGTGTACGGCGTGAACGTGACGTCGGTCCCGACGCGCCAGTCCGCCTCGACGCCGGAGCCGAGCTCCACGATCGTGCCGGCCACCTCGTGACCCAGCACCCGAGGGTACGTCACCATCGGGTTCTTGCCGAGGAACGTGTTCAGGTCGGAGCCGCACAGACCGACCCGTCGCACGCGGATCAACACCTCGTCGTGCGCCGGCTCGGGCTCGCGGATCTGGGTCACCCGCGCGGCCGACGGACCCGTGATCGTCAGGGCTTTCATGCTGTCATTGCCTCACTGAGCGACTTCGTTCACTCGCGGCTTCCACGGCGCGCTCCGCAGCCGGGGCCGCTTCGTTACTGCAACAGAGAAAACACGGCGCCACGTCGACCGGCAGGAGCCGAGGCGACGTGGCGTCGCTTCACGAGCCGTGCGCGGGGCGGCGGGCGCCCCCGCCGTGGCGTTCGGGACGCCCCTGTTCAGGGATGACGCGCATAGAATTTCAGTGCGTTCTTGAACATCACCTTGTCACGCGCCTCCTGACCGAACTCCTTGAGGTAGAGCTCGGCAACCTCGATCTCCGAAGCGAGGCTGCCACCCATGTCGACCACAGGCCAGTTGCTGCCCCAGATCAGCCGGTCTTCGCCGAAGGCCTTCATCAGCACGTCGAAGTGCGGCTTGTACGCCGCGACGTCGGTCGGCGCCTTCCAGGGATCGTCCTCGGTGGCGGCCGGGTTGTACATGTCGAAGAACGACGAGAACTTGATGTAGATGTTCGGGTGCTTGCCCAGCCGCTCCATCGCATCGACCCAGGCCGGATCCGGCGTCGCCCCTTTCGCGCCCGCGAGGTGGTCGATGATGATCCGGAGCCTGGGCACCGCGGTCGCGAGCGCCTCGACCTTGTCCTTCGGGTTCAAGGTGCCGCGGCTGATGATGTCGAGCGTCATGCCCTTGGCCGCGAGCTCCTCCAGCGAGGCGAGCTGCTTCTGGTCGAGCGTCAGCTTCGGGCTCCAGAGGAAGCCGCGGATGCCGACCACGCGCGGGTCCGCGGCGAGGCGCGCCAGATCGGCGCTGAAGCTCGGTGAGCCGATCTCGAGCTGCGCGACCAGGAACTTGAAGAAGCCGTTGCCCTTCATCATGTCGAGGACCTTGACGTTGTCCTCGACGACGGGGCTGGCCTCGACGACGCCGGTGCCGATGATGCCATTCTGCTTCGCGATGGCCTCGTACTCCGCGGGCAGCACGTCGCGGTAAATCGGCTTCTGCCTGGCCTCCGGCCAGACGACGCCGCCTGGCCGCGTGACCTGGTAGAGATGGATGTGCGTGTCGAGGATCGGGCCGCGCTGCTCCGCCGGCACGGCCAGCGGGGCCGCCGCCTTGCTCGTGCCGTCCGCCGTCTCCGGTGTCGGCGCGGTGGTCGAGGAAGACGACGCGCACGCCGCGAGCGGCGAGAGCGCCATTGTCAGGCACAACGTGGCGAAGTTCGTTCTGATGCTCGTGAGCATTTTCAGGTGGAGCCTTTCGGAGTCGGTGCCGGACTCGATCCCGAGAGCGAAGGTGCCGACACGCATGACGACCGCCTCAGGGCAAAGCCGACGTAGGGTTCTCGATGAGAGGGTTCACATCACATCAACCGCAAGGTGACAGCGCTACTTGCTCAGCTCTTCGATGGCCGCGGCGAGCTCCGCGGGGGGCAGCGCGTCGGCGGCGCGCCAGGGCGGCATGCGCAGCGGCGAGGTCGCGGGCTCCTGCAGGCGAAGGATGGCCCGGTCCTTCATTTCTCGCGACATGCCGTCCAGGTTCTTCACATTGAACGCGGCGCGGCTCAGCGCCGGGTTCCCGCGACCGTCGTGGCAGCGCGAGCAGAGCTGCGTGAGCACGGCGCGCCCGCTCGCCCCCGGCGGCGGCACCAGGCCGAGCTTCACCTTCGCGTCCTCGGAGAAGAGGTCGCGCGGATCGAGGAGGGATTCTCGCGGGGCCGCGCCCATCACCACGTCGAGGTAGGACCTGGTCCGCTCCGCGCGCAGCGCAGGATCCGTCACGTCCACGAGCGGGTAAGGCACCGAGATCGAATCACCCGCCAGCGACACGGCGAACTGCTTCTCCCAGGTCGGGCTCGACGGGCCGGCCTTGATCTCGGCCTCGATGCGCGGGTCGAACACGTTCGGCTGCGCCGCCTGACCCTCGGCGACGAGCAACGCCTCGAGCTGCGCGCCGCTGCCCTCGTCGAGGGCATTCTGGATGGTCGCGATGGGGATGCCCCCGTACTGCGTGTCGCGCGCGTGCGCTTCCACGAACTGCGCCGTGAGCACCCGATCGGACTCCGTGCGCTGCACGAAGCGCTGCGGGAACCAGTGCAGCCAGGGGAACTCCAGCTCCTGCATGCGCAAGATCTTCTTCGTGCCGTGGCCGTCGGGCTGGTGGCACGAGCGACAGTCGAGCGACGTATTCTCGACGTCTTCCTCGCTGTAGACGCTGAACGCGGTCCAGCCGTGCTCTATCTCTTCGGTGAGCAGGCTCGCGAGATCGCAGCTCCCGTCGTAGTCACACTGCCGCTCGAACGTGAGCAGGTAGAAGTTGTAGTCGCCGCTCGAGAGGTCGCGGCTCACGATCTCGACGAAGGGCTCACCGCGAACGAAGCCGATCGCGGTCATCTCAGCCGGCCTCTCGCGCATCTCGGTCACGCGCGGAAAGACGATGATGCGCGGATTGACGGCGGAGACTGCCCGCTTCACGAGCGAGGTGGAATTGCCGGTGAGGGCGAAGGCGCGGCTCTCGTCGAGCTTCGCGACCTCGAGCAAGCTGGCGAAGTCGGTGATGTCCGGTCGCGGCGTGGCGCACACCGCCTGGAAGAAGCTATCGCCGCGCGGCGTGGCGCACAGCGCGCGGTGCTGCGCCTCGCGTGTGGGCAGGGCCGACAGCTCCGGGTCGGGAGCGCTCACGGGCGGCAGCGTGTCCCAGTCGATCGTCGCCTGGTCCGTCGCCATCTCCTCGCCGATCTCGCCGACGCACGCCGGCAGCAGCAGCGAAACCAGGCACAGCCTCGGAAGGTGCTTCATGACGGCCTCCTGCGGCGGGCGCCGATCGCCATCGAGCTGGCCACGAGCGCGAAGGCCAGGAGCGGCGCGCGACCGCCGGAGGGCCCGCCCCTCGCGCTGCAGCCCAGGCCCAGGAAGCCTCCGGCCTCGCTCGGCGCCGGCTGGTCCTCGCTCGGCTCCGCGTCGACGGTGCCGTCCAGCTGCTGCACGTAGGCGATGAGCTGCCCGAGCTCGCCTTCGCTGAGCCCGCTGGTGAAGGCGTGGCGATCTTCGGGGTTGGCCGTGACGAGGACGTCGCGCAGCGTCGGCGCGGAGCCGTCGTGCAAGTACGGCGCCGTCTCCCACACGCCGTTCAACGTCGGCGTGTCGATGCCGAACAGCGGCTCACCGGCGCGCAACCCGGAAGACGGCTTCACGGTGCCGACGTCGTGCAGCTTGCCACGCGCGCTGTCGGTCCCGTCGGGACCCGTGTGGCAGAAGCCACAACCCAGGCGCTGGAAGATGGCGCGGCCCGCGACGCCGTCCTCGGTGAGCGAGCCGTCGGCGTTGCGGAAGGGGCTCGGGCGGTACGTGTCGAGCGAGCCGAGGAACGCCGCCAGCGCATCGAGCTCGGGGCTCAGTCCGGCCTTCTTGTCGCCGCGCGGCGTGGCGACGGTCCCCGCGGCGAGCTGCTCGGCGCCGAGGAACCCCTTGCCGCCGAACAGGTCGCGGATGTTGTCGTCCGCGTCCTGGATCTCGTCGAAGCTGCCGCTCCAGTTCGTGTTGCCGTGGCCCGTGCCGCGCCGTCCGACCAGCGAGACGGTGTTGCGAAGCCCCTCCCCCACGCTGCCGAAGTCCCAGACTCGCCCGTCCTCCGCGCCGTCGAAGTGACACGACGCGCAGCTGATGTAGCCCTGATCGCTCATGCGTATGTCGGCCGAGTTGAAGAACAGCTGCTTTCCGCGCAGGACCTGCGCGTCGAGCCTCTCCGCAGCGACGGTCGGAATGTCGGCCAGCTTCTTGGTGATGAGATCGTGCGAGCTGACGACGTCGGCGACGTCGTAGACCGCCACCGTGCGGCTGAGCGATGCGTGCACGAACAGCTTGTCGGTCTCGGTCAGCGCCAGGCCGCGCGGCGCGAAGCCCGTCTCCTTCAGCGCGGTCACGAACTCGCCCGTGTAGGCGTCGCGAACCTCCACCAGGGCCGAGCCGGCGACGCTGACGAACGCGTAGTCGCCGAGCGGCGTGAACACGACCTGGTTGGGCAGGTTGCGATCGTCCAGATCGATGCGCCGCGCGACGTCCTCGACGCCCTCCGCGACGTTCAGCAGCGCCACGAGCGGCCGCACCGTGTTGTCGTCGGTGAGCCCGAGCTGGTCGCGAAATGGACCACGGAAGATGTTGTCCTTCTTGCCGGGCACCCACGCGAACAGGCCGTCGGGCGAGAGCCCCACCGAGAACAGGTAGTTCGGCAGGCCGCGCCCTTGTTGATCCGTGTCCTCCGTCGTGGTGTCCGCCGCGAGCGCGAAGCGCGTGCTCACCTGGAAGGTCGCCGCGTCGATGCGCGCCACCTCGCCGTGGCTGTCCTCGGAGATGAAGCGCGTGACGTAGACCTGCGCGCCGTCGTGCGACACCGAGACGCCCCGCGGCGTTCCGCCCAGCACCAGCTCGGCCACGACGGCGCCGCTCGCCACGTCCAGCTTCAGCAGCTTGCCGACCGCCATCAGCGTCACGTACGCGGCGTCCCCGGTCGGGCTGATCGCGAGGCCCATCGGCTGCGACGCGTACGGCAGCATGACCTCGCTCTCCACCGCCAGCGACGCGGTGTCGATGATGGAGAGCGAATGTGCGTCGCGGTGCAGCACCCACAGCTTGCCTTGCGCCGTGAGCGCGAGCCCGACCGGGCCGCGCGCCACCGGCACCTCCGCGACCCTGATCAGCGCGCCCGTGTCGAGCACGCTCACGCTGTCGTTCTCGTAGTTGGCCGTGTAGACCTTCGCGTTCAGCCGGTCGTAGACGAGATCGGTCGAGCCCGCCGCGCTGCCCGTGACGAGCGGCCGGTGCACCGTGTGCACGAACGCGACGCTGGTGAACCCGACATCGTCTTTGACCGTCGCCAGCACCGGGTAGTGGCCGGGCGCGGCGTAGGTGTGGACCTGCTGCACGTCGCCGACCGTGAACTCGGTGCGAGTCTCGTCCCCCATGTCCCAGCGCACCTGCACGGGGCCGATAGCGTCGCCGATCGTCAGGTCGAACGTGACGGCCTCGCCCATGAGCGAGGGCGCGCGCTCGGGGACGCTGGCCGTGACGGCGCGCGCCTCGGCCGGCCAGGCCGCCGCCCAGCAGATGCCCGCGAGCAGGCCGAGGAGCTTCGGCAGCGAGCGCATCGCTCAGGGACCGGTCGTGAACGTTGACTTGAACTCGGCCGCCATGCCGTTGCCGACGAGATCTTTCATGCCGTCCTTCGGCAGGATGACCTCGTAGGTGGTGTTCGGCATCAGCTCCTCGTCGGGGTCGAAGTTCACGATGCCCATGTACAGGCCGAACGTGCCCTTCACCGGCGCGCCGCCCACCGGTCGGACGACGAAGCTGCCCGGGTGAACCGTGGCGAGCTCGATGTTGTCGGTGAGGCTGAGACCGATGCGCGACTTCCTTGTCACACCGGTCGCACCGCTCTTCGGCAACACCGTGTCCACCGCCGGGGGCGTGGTGTCCGGATCCGTGGAGTGCGCGGCGATGACCATGCCGCGGTAGGGCAGCTCGTCGTCGGCCAGCACGAGCAGGCTGCCGACCGCGATCGAGAACTGGTCGTCGCCGTTCTCGAACTCGAGCCGGCCCCAGATTCGATTCTTGATCGACATCCGGTGGATGTCGTGCACGTCGATCTTGGAGACGCCGGCATCTGGCCGCAGGTGACCCAGGAACAGGTACCCGTCGGAGAAGCTCACGTACTCGGACCCGGCGGGGTAGCCCATGGCCCTGAACGCCGAGTCGGGCAGCGTGGCGAGGGGTGAATTGGCCGAGCCGATGTCGGTGGGATCGGTCAGCACGTCCCACACGCGCAGCGGCGACTGCACGTAGACGTGCTTGCCGTACAGCCCACAGATGTAGCTCTTGCTCGGGGTGATGAAGTCGAGCGCGACCGGGTTCATCGGGTCGCTGATGTCCATCGTCGCGATGCCGCCGTTGTCCTTCGGCGTCGTGATGACGAGCGTATTGCCGACGGCCCACAGCGGACCGGCGCTCACGCCGCCGAACTGCGAGATCGGAATCTTCTTCACGAACCGCACGTTCTCGGGGTCCGCTGCGTCCAGGATATGCAGGCCCGTGTTGGTGCCGCCGATGTAGATGACGCTGCCCTGCCAGTACATGCCCCACACGGAGTCGGTGAAGTCGCCATAGTTGATGCCCTCGAGCCGGACGAGCGTCACGTGACGAGGCGCGTGCGCGTCCGTGACGTCCCAGATGTCGACGCCCGTGCCCGCGGTGGTGACCTGGTAGAACTTGTTGCCGTACCGGGCGAGCGAGGTCTGGTGCGACTCCGCCTCGCCGACGCCCTTGGGCCCTCCCCTGGGATCGAAGCCGGGGCTCTGGATGCGCGAGAGCATCCTCGGATTGGCCGGATCGGCGATGTCGTAGAAGACGATCTCGGCGTTGCCGGCGCCTTGAACGTAGCCGTTGACGACGATCGGCTGGTTCTGGTGGTGGTCCTTCTCGAGCGTCGGCGACACCAGGCCGTCTCGCCAGCTTTGACGCGGCAGGTTGACCTTGTTCGCCGGCATGGGCATGTTCGGGATCTTGCCTTCCGGGGCGGTGATCATGTTCGGGTCGATCTCGCCCGAGCCGCCGCTGCCGGCCGTGGCGTCTCCGCCCGAGCCGCTCGTGGAGCTGCTGCTCGTGGAGCTGCTGCTCGTGGTTCCTGTCACCGGTATCGGCGCTGCGCCGCCGCTGCCCGTCACCACGGTCGAGGTGTCGCCGGAGCCGCCGCCGTCATTACCTTCCGGCGTTGCGCCCGGACCGCCGCCGGAACACGCCGCGAGCAGGGCGGCGAACGCAGGAGAGCCGAGCCAACGCATCCCTATCCTCTTCGAACGCATTCCTGACCTCTTCTCTGGCGCGCACGTCATGACCCATGGCCAAACTGCGGGGGCTTGGAGTCCGACGGTAATTACCGCGATCCCGCGGACGCACGGACGCACGGACGCACGGACGCACGGACGCACGGACGCACAGCCGCACAGCCGCACGAACGCACGGACGCACAGCCGCACGAAGCGCCCCCGTCAGACGCGAATGTGAACGTTCACATTCAGCATGTCAAGCTGGATCGACTGCACGCGATTCGACGCGACTGACGCGCTCCGGCAACTCGACCAGGGGCCCGGCTCGATCGTGCAGGCGCTCGTCACTGGCCATCGAAGACGCGCGTCGTGGTGACGCCTTCGGGTCGAACGCGGTCGGCGCACGAGGCGGGTGGTCCTCCCCCGCTGCCGCGTCTGCATTCATCGCAAAGTTGCACCCATTCTGAAGGCGCTCGGGGAGTACCTGCGCGACCTGTTTGACGCGGCGCCCCGGAGGAGCCCCGCCCGCCTCATCCTCCCCTCGGGATGGAGGATACCCGCGGCCTGGAAGATCGGCGTTGACACCAGGAATGTGAACGTTCACATAACGACACCGGGTATCCGCCTGTCTCGCCTTCAACAATCCGGCGATGCTGGCGAAGCGCTGGGGAAGCGGTCGCCCAATCTGCGCCTGCACGCCGTGCCGCTGCAGCCGCCCTCTTGCGTGGTTGGCGTAAGTTGCTGAATCTGGTGACAACTGCTGTGAACTCTGCTGCTAGCGAGGAATCATGCGAAACTTGCTCAATCGTTGTGTTTACGCGGCTCTGGTCGGCCTCTTGCCGCTTGGCGGCGCATGCTCGGGCGGGTCCGACCCCGGTCCGGGTGCCAGCGGCACGGCGACCAGCGCCGTTGGCACGACCGGGGTGGGAGGCGGTGGAGCCGGCGCGGCCGGGGTCGGCGGCGGAGGCGACGGCGGCGGCGGTTCGGGAGGCCAGGGAGGCGGCGACCAGCTGGAGTGCCCGCCTGCGCCTCCAGAGACTGGGCTCTATGCTACCGACGCCACCGGCGTTACCTTCAACCTGGAAACCGGCTTGCTGAGGCTGGAGGTCTGCAACGAAAGCATCATCAGGGTCCAGTACGCAACTGCCCCTTCGCTCCCTGACAAGGCTTCTCTGTCTGTCGATAACAAGTGGGGCACACCGAGCTTTTGCGTCACGGAGAGCTCGGGGACCGTGACCATCACCACCTCACGCTTGAAGGCCAACGTCGACACGACCAGCGGCCTGGTCACCTATGCCGACTTGAACGATAACGTCATCCTGTCGGAAGACAGCAAGACCTTGACCCCCATGACCGTCGAGGGGGTCGACACGAACCGCGTCGAGACGATCTTCAACTCACCCGCCAACGAAGCCTTGTTCGGTCTTGGCCAGCACCAGGACAGCGTGATGAACCGCAAAGGGACGACCCGGCGCATCCTCAACGTCAACACGGAGATCAACATCCCGATGTTGGTATCCAACAAGGGCTACGGGGTCTTCTGGGACAACTACTCCACCTCGAACTTCGATGGAACCAGATCCAACAACACCAAGTACAGCTATACGTCCGAAGCCGGCGAGATGGTGGATTATTACTTCTTCTATGGCCCGAGCATCGACCAGGTCGTAGCCCAGTACCGCACCGCGACCGGCGCAGCCCCGTTGTTCCCGAAGTGGGCCTACGGGCTCTTCCAGTCGAAGGACAAGTACAGTAGCCAGTCTGAGCTGCTACGGGTCAAGGATGGCTACCGCGACAACAACATTCCAGTCGACTGCATCGTCCAAGACTGGGATTACTGGACTCCGTATGCATGGGGCTCCCACCTCATGGATCAAAGCCGCTATCCAGATCCGGCGGCTCTCATCGACGAGATGCACGAGGCGAACGTTCATACGATGATATCGATCTGGCCGCTGTACCAGCGCGTGAACACGGAGAGGAAGGCGGGAGAGCTGGACAACTACAGGGCGCTCGACAAGATCGGAGCGCTGTTCGCCAGCGGCGGCACACATCATTTTTATGACACGCTCAACCCCGCCGCCAGAGCTCTGGTGTACCAGCAGATCCACGATCGCCTGCTGGAGCCGCATGGCTGGGACGGCATCTGGGCCGACAACACCGAACCTCAAGGCTATCCGGACGCCGTCAACGTGAGGGCGGCTGACACCGCGCTCGGCAAGGGGGCGCTGTACGTGAATGCTTATCCCCTGGGGCACGCCCAGGCACTGTACGAGCATTGGCGCGCGACCGGCCCGAAAGAGAAGCGAGTCTACGTCCTCACCCGCAGCGCCTTTGCCGGCCAGCAGCGATACGCCACGACGTGCTGGTCGGGAGACATCAACAGCGATTTTGCGACCTACACCAAGCAGATCCCCGCGGGGCTCAATTTCTCGCTCGCGGGGATGCCCTACTGGACAACTGACATAGGCGGGTACTGGGGCCACAACGTGAACTGGACCACCAGCGCAAACAATGAGCTCTTTACCCGCTGGTTTCAGTATGGCGCCTTCTCTCCGATTTTCCGGATCCACGGGGGCGGTTCAAGGGAGCTGTACAGCAACAGCTGGAGCGCTGCCACCAAGGCCAATCTCCTCAAGATCGACAATCTGCGCTACCGGCTGATGCCCTACATCTACTCGATGGCATGGAAGGTGACCAGCGAGGGCTACACCATGATGCGGCACCTGGTCTTCGACTACCCCGATGACGAGAAGGTATTCAACATCAAGGATCAGTTCCTGTTCGGCCCTGCCTTCCTGGTCAATCCGGTGACCACCGCGGGCGCGACCAGCCGCTCCGTTTATCTCCCCGCGGGGACCTGGTACGATTTCTGGACAGGCTCGACGACGGACGGCGGCCGTACGGCGTCGGTCCCCGCGCCGCTGAGCGAAATGCCGCTCTTCGTCAAAGCGGGCTCGATCGTCCCCATGGGTCCCAGTATTCAGTACGCGACGCAGAGCATCGACCCGGTGGAGATCCGGATCTACGCAGGTCAAGACGGGTCCTTCACGATGTACGAGGACGAGGGCGACAGCTACAACTACGAGAGCGGTCGATACTCGACCATTCCACTCACGTGGGACGAGTCTGCCAGGAAGTTGACCATCGGCGCAAGGACGGGGAGCTATAGCGGCATGCCGGCCAGTAGAACGTTCAGGATCGTGTGGGTAGGTTCCAACCACGGCGCCGGCGTCGATGTCACTGCTGCTGCAGATCAGGTGGTCACGTATGATGGCTCAGAGGTGGTTGTAACCGCAAACTGAGCAACGGCTGTCGGCGCTCTCGCCGACGCGCCCTGGCTCCGCGCCGCCCAGGCCCGCCCCGGTCGCCTCCGCTTGCCCCCGCGCGCCCGAGCGTGCGAAGCTGCGCCCTCGCCGGCAAGGAGATCTTCGTGGCAAGTTTGTTTGAGCCCTTTCGCCTGAAGGACGTCACGCTGCGCAACCGCGTGGTCGTCTCGCCCATGTGCCAGTACTCCTCGTTGGACGGGCATGCCACCGACTGGCACCTTGTGCATCTGGGCTCGATGGCGAGGGGCGGAGCCGGCCTCGTCATCGCCGAGGCGACGGCGGTGTCCCCGGAGGGGCGCATCAGCCCGAGGGACGCCGGCCTCTGGGAGGACGGGCAGATCGAGCCGCTCCGGCGGATCGTCGCGTTCGTGAAGGAGCAGGGCGCGGTCCCGGGGATCCAGCTCGCGCACGCGGGGAAGAAGGCGAGCGCCAACCGGCCCTGGGAGGGCGACGACCACCTGACGGACGAGGAGGGCGGCTGGGAGACGCTGGCGCCCTCGGCCAAGGCGTTCGGCGCGAACCTCCCCCGGGTGCCGAGGCAGATGTCTAAGGCCGATATCGCGCGCGTGAAGGGCGACTTCGTCGCCGCCGCGCGGCGCGCCCGCGAGGCAGGCTACGAGTGGCTCGAGCTGCACTTCGCGCACGGCTACCTGGCGCACAGCTTCTACTCGCCGCTCTCGAACGCGCGCACCGACGAGTACGGCGGGTCGTTCGAGAACCGGATCCGCTTCCTGATCGAGACGTTCGAGGCGGTGCGGGACGCCTGGCCGGAGCGCCTGCCGCTCACCGTGCGGCTCGCGCTCACGGACTGGGTGGACGGCGGGGTCACGGTCGATGAGTCGATCGAGCTGACGCGGCGGCTCAAGGCCTCGGGCCTCGACCTGCTCGACGCGAGCCTCGGATTCGCCGTCCCCGACGTCTCCAGGATCCCGTGGGGCCCTGGCTTCTTGCTCCCGTACGCCGGGCGCGTCCGCAAGGAGGCGGGCGTGCCGGTCGCCGGCGGGTGGTTCATCAAGGAGCCCGAGCAGGCCGAGGCGGCCCTGAAGGAGGGCCAGGCGGACCTCATCGTGCTGGGGCACGCCATGCTCGACGATCCGCACTGGGCTTACCACGCGGCGAAGAAGCTCGGCGTCGAGCAGCCGACCGGCCTCCTGCCGCCGCCGTACGGCCACTGGCTCAAGCGGCGCTGACGGAACCCGCCGTATGGCCGCGCGCTCCGCGGGATCGGCCGCATGGCGCCGCGGATCGGGCCGGTCGAGGTCGCCGTTTCGACTATCCTCCGCGCGATGGTGAAGCGAAGCAGGAGCGGGCGGCTCGCGCCGCCGGCGGACGAGGTGTTCGCCGCCAGGAAGCGCAAGCCGGTGCCGCACGAGTTCGTGCTCGAGGCGCTCGCGCCGCTCGGCCCCGAGACGCGGCCGCTGTTCGGCTGCCTGGCCGTCTACGTGGGAGAGAAGATCGTCCTCGCCCTGCGCGACAAGCCCGGACCCGACAACGGCGTCTGGCTGGCCACGAGCGAGGAGCACCACGCGGCCCTGCGCCCGGAGTTCCCGAGCATGCGGAGCATCGAGGTGCTCGGGAAGAGCGTGACGGGCTGGCAGGTGCTCCCGGCCGACGCGCCCGACTTCGAGGAGGCCGCGCTGCGGGCCTGCGCGCTCATCGAGGCGGGCGACCCGCGCATCGGGAAGGTGCCGGGCGAGAAGCGGAAGCGGGACGACTCGCCGCGGGCCGGGGCAGCGACGAAGAAGGCGGCGGCCAAGGCGCGCGCGACCCGCCGCGCGCGCGGGTGAAAACGGCGTTCGAGGCGATTGCCGGTCCAGCGGCCCGGGTCATGGCGCCGTGAACGAAGGGACGCCCGGAGATCGGCGCCGGCTCACGGGGCGTCGGAGAACGCCAGCCAGTAGGCGAACTCGTGGGCCGGCTCCGCAACCTCGAACGAGCGAAGATTCCGGAACCTGTATTCACCCGCGTGCGCGCCGGTGACGTGGATCGAGGCTTCCTCGCCGGCGTGCAACGTCACCGAGGACGGGAGCGCGTCCGGCATCGAGAACCGCATTGCATACACCGGATTGCCGGCATGGCGCGAGAAGCAGACGCCGATGCGCTCCACCGTGAAGGGGTCGAACGCGGCGGTGAGCGAGTTGGGTCCGCCGGTGACGAGACGGTCGTGCGCCGCGAGCCAGATGCGATCGTCGCTGGCCACAGGGTTCGAGAGGGCGGCCCAGATGGGGACGTTCTCGATGTAGAGGTGCATCGCGGCGTAGTCGGCGTAGGGGCCCGTCACGCGCTGAGACTGGAAGTCGAGCTGCACGAACGTGCCCTCAGGAACGAGCACATCGGGCAATCCACGCGCCGCGAGCGCCAGCACGATGGGCGACGGGTCGCAACCCATGTGGGGCGGGCACGCATCGATGGTGATCGCGCCCGAGGTGGACGAGACGACTTGCCCCCGGAGCGAGATCTCCGTGGGAAACGCCTCCGCGTCGTCGTCAGGGTCTCCGGGCGGGAACGGGTCGCCGTCCGGCGTGGTCAACGACCACGTGATCCGATCCATCGCCGGGACCGAGCACTCGACCCCGCCGCTGCCGCCTGCGCCGCCGCTGCCGCCGGAACCCGCGCCCCCGCGGCCGCTCGCGCCGCCGCCCGCGCCGCCGCTGCCGAGGAGCTCGGAAGCGGAGCAACCGGCGAGGAGCGAGGTGGAGAGCATGATGCCAAGAAGAAGGTTGCGGTCCGTTGTCGTCCTCTGCGTCATCGCGAACGTTGTGCCGCGACAATCAGCCTCTTCGCCATACCGAAGAGGAGGAAGACGCCGTCGCCAGCGACACGCCGTGCCAGGAGCGGTCGTGCCACGCCGGGCACTTCCCTGGCCGCCGCGACCCCCCGGGCCGCTGAGCGCAGCGGAGTTTCACCGCGGGCGGCCGGATGTGGCAGCATGCGCGCCGGAGGAACCCACCGTGCGCCTCGGGATCGATTTCGGAACCACGCGGACCGTTGTCGCGTGCTGCGACCGCGGGAACTACCCCGTCATCAGCTTCCTGGACGCGGCGGGGGACACCGTGGACTTCTACCCCTCCGTGGCGGCCGAGCGGCAGGGGGAGCTCCGGTTCGGCTTCGACGCGCTCGCGGTCGCCTCGGACCCGGAGTGGACCGTGCTCCGGTCGTTCAAGCGCGTGCTCTCGGGCCCCCGCGCGTCGCCCGACTTCGAGGTCGAGATCGGGAGCACGAAGCTCCGCGTGCTCGACCTCCTGACGCTGTTCCTGAGGTCGCTCCGCGACGCCGTGCTGCACCGGTCGAACCGGCCCAGGAAGAAGACGGACGAGGACGGGCGGCTCATCTGCGTGGTGGCGACCCCGGCGAACGCGCACGGGACGCAGCGCTTCGTGACGCTCGACGCCTTCCGCCGCGCCGGCTTCGAGGTCATCGCGCTCCTGAACGAGCCCTCGGCCGCCGGCTTCGAGTACACGCACCGCCACCGCAGCACCATCACGTCGAAGCGCGAGCACATCGTCGTGTACGACCTCGGGGGCGGGACGTTCGACGCGTCGCTGGTCCACATGACCGGCCGGAGCCACGACGCCGTCGCGACCTCCGGGCTGAACCACCTCGGCGGCGACGACTTCGACGCCGCGCTCGCCGCGATGGCGCTCGAGGCGGCCAAGCTCGAGCGCGAGGACCTCCCGGCGCGCGCGCTCGCCGCGCTCGCCGACCAGTGCCGCGAGGCCAAGGAGCGGCTCAACCCGAACTCCCGGCGGATCGTGATCGACCTGGACGCGTGCCTCGGCGAGCTGGCGCCCGCCCACGAGGTGACGATCTCGGCGTCCGACTTCTACGACCGGTGCGTGCCGCTCGTGGAGGCGACGATCACCGCGATGCAGCCGGTGATCGCGCGCCTCGACGCCGGCGCGGGCGAGGCGCTCGCCGACATCGCGGGGATCTACGTCGTCGGCGGCGCGAGCTCGCTGCCCGTCGTCGCGCGGACGCTGCGCGAGCGCTTCGGGCGGCGCGTCCATCGGTCCCCCTACCCCTCGGCGGCGATCGCGATGGGCCTCGCCATCGCCGTCGACGAGGACGCGGGCTTCGAGCTCTCCGACCGGCTGTCGCGCCACTTCGGGGTGTTCCGGGAGAGCAGCGGCGGCGACGAGGTGGTCTTCGATCCGATCTTCGACCGCGAGGCGCGCGTCCCCTCGAGCCGGGAGGCGCCGGTGGTCTCGCGCCGCGTGTACCGGGCGGCGCACAACGTCGGCCGCTACCGCTTCGTCGAGTGCGCCTCGCTCGACCGGCTCGGCGTGCCCCACGGCGACATCACGGCCTTCAGCGAGGTCGTGTTCCCCTTCGACAGGAAGCTCCGGGACCGCGCCGCCGAGCTCGCCGCGGTGACCGTGGAGCGCATGGGCGGCGAGGGGCCGCTGATCGAGGAGCAGTACGCGATCACGCCGCACGGGATCGTCGAGGTCACGATCACGGACGTCGAGGCGGGGTACCAGCGCGTCTACCAGGTCGGGGCGTGAGCGCCGCGCTGGACAGCGCCGCTCGTCGCGCGGCCGGGGGCGCCAGGCCCTCAGTTCATGAGCCCTGAGCCGGCCGGGGGCCGCCGCCTCGGCTGCGGCGTGGCGAGCGGACCCGCGTGGTGGTGGACCATCCTCCATTGCCCGTCTTCAAGGACGAAGATGTTCGTCGCGCACAGGTGCGCAGGCGCGTCGCCGTTGGCCTCGAGGCACGTGACGAAGGCGAAGTCGCCGAACAGGCGCGCCACGGCGCCCTCGCAGCGCATGCGAGAGCCCGAGGTGTTGCGCAGGATCTGGCTCCAGCTCTCGAGCACGCTGGCGCGCCCCGAGATCACCTGCATGCCGGGATGAGCGCAGGCCACGGGCGCCTGCTCGGCCCACAGCCGGCACATCGCCTGGTGATCCCCGGCGCGGAACGCCTCGTAAAACGCCTCGTTCGCGGCCAGGACGAGCCGCTTCGCTTCGACGCTCATGCAGCGACCATGCGCGCCGGCCAGCGCCGACGCAAGGACCAGGACGGCCGCCTGGTACGAACACGCCAGCCCGGGTCGGGGCGCCCGCGGGTCGGGTCGCCCGCTAGGGGACGATCCGGCGCAGCACCTCGACCACCATCGGCAGCGTCGCCAGCGCGCCGAGCGTCGTGACGACCGCGGTGGCCGCGGCGAACTGGCCGTCGCAGCCGTACCGCGCGGCGACGATCACGGACACCATCGACGTCGGCATGGCGGACTGCAGGACCGCCACCTCGGACACGGGGCGCTTCAGGCCGAGCGCGATCGCGGCGCCGAGCGCGACCGCGGGGGCCAGGAGCAGCTTCACCGAGGCGACGGCGACGAGCGGGCGCACGCGGCCGCGGAGCGAGCGCAGGTCGAGGCTCAGGCCGAGCGCGAGGAAGACGAGGGTCGGGGTCGCGCTCCCGAGCGCGTCGAGCGCGCGTTCCACCCACGTCGGCAAGGGGATCGGCAGGACGTGGAGCGCGAGGCCGGCGGCGATCGACAGCACGTTGGGGTGCAGGAGCACCCGGAGCAGGCCGCGCGCGCCGGCGTCGCCGCCCGCATCCCCGTCCGCGCCCATGCGCGCGGCGAGCGCGACGCCGAAGGTCCAGAGCATCAGCGTCGTGACGATGCTGTCGACGAGGATCGCCGTCCCCGCGGCGTCGCCCGCGCGCCCGTAGAGGGCGAGCACGACGGGGACGCCGAGGAACCCGGTGTTGGAGAAGCTGCCGACGAGGCCGGCGGCGCCCTGCGCGGCGCGCGGGAGCCCGAGCGCGCGCGCGAGCGCGATGCCCGCGAGGGCGCAGGCGAAGAGCGCGATCATCGAGGCGGCGACGGCGCCCCACGCGCCGTGGCCGATGCCGGAGCGGCGCAGCACGGAGACGATCAGCGCCGGCGTGGTGACGTCGATGACGAGCCGGTTCAGCGCGGCCGCGTCGGCCTGGCCCCCGCGGCCGAGCGCCCTCAGCAGCACGCCGACCCCGAGCACCGCGAAGAGGGCCAGGAGCTGAGAGATCAGGTCGCCCGACGGCACGGGCGGCTTGTAGCTCCGCGGGGCGCGGCGTCCAGCGGTCTCGTCGAGCGGCCGGAGCGCGTCGCGGCGCGCGTCGTCCCGGGATCCCGACGGACGACCGCGGCGCCGCGCCGTTGTCCCCTCACCCCCTCAGGGCAGGAGGTCCTGCACGGCCTGGATGACGGCCTGAGGGTTCATGCCCAGCCGGTCCATCACCATGTCGCCGGGGGCGCTCGTCCCGTAGCGATCGATGCCGAGCGCGATCCCCTTCGACCCGACCCACTGGTGCCAGCCGAAGGTGACGCCGGCCTCGATGGACACGCGCCGGGTACAGGCGGCGGGCAGCACGGCCTCGCGGTAGCCGCGGTCCTGGCGCAGGAACCGCTCGACGCAGGGCATCGACACGACGCGGACCCCGCCGCCGAGCTGCTTCGCGGCGGCGACCGCGTGCTGCACCTCGCTGCCCGTCGCGATCAGGATGGTCTCGAGCGCCGCCGTCTCCTTGATCAGCACGTAGGCGCCGCGCCGGACGCCCTCGCGCTTCACGGCGGCGTCGCCCGGCAGGAACGGCACGGCCTGCCGCGTGAGCGCGAGGACGGTCGGCCCGTCGGTGCGCTCCAGCGCGGCGATCCACGCGCCGGCCGTCTCCTCGGCGTCGGCCGGCCGGATGACGTCGAGATCGACGATGGCGCGCAGCCCGGCCACGGTCTCGACGGGCTGGTGCGTCGGACCGTCCTCGCCCACGCCCACCGAGTCGTGCGTGAAGACGTAGACGACCGGCAGGTGCGACAGCGCGGCCAGGCGGATGCTCGGCCGCAGGTAGTCGGCGAACACGAGGAACGTCGCGCCGCTCGGGCGCAGGCCGCCGTGGTAGGCGATGCCGTTCATGATCGCGCCCATCCCGTGCTCGCGGATGCCGGCGCGGATGTTGCGGCCACCCCAGTGCTCCGGATCGAAGTCGGTGCTCGACGCGATGTAGTTGAACGTCGAGCCGTAGAGATCGGCGCTCGACCCGATGAGCGCGGGCACCGCCTCGGCGACCGCCTGCAGCACGGTCTCGCCGGCCTTGCGCGTCGCGACCTTGGTGCCGGCGGCGAAGGCGGGGACGCGCGCGTCGAGGTCCGCGGGCACCTTCCTCGAGGTGCCCTCCTCGAGCTGCCGGGCGAGCTCCGGGTTCTTCTGGCGCCACGCCTGGAAGGTCGACTCCCACGCCGCGCGCGCCTTGCCGAGCTCCTCCTTGCGCTTCGCGAAGAACTGCTTGACCTCCTCGCTCACGTAGAAGTGCTCCGGGGGCAGCCCCAGGGCCTTGCGCGCCTGGTCGACGAACTTCGCGCCGCCCTCGCCGTGCGCCTTCTGGGTGCCGGCGACCTCGGGGATCCCCTTGCCGATCAGCGTGTGGACGATGACGAACTTCGGCTTCCCGCTCTTCGACGCGCGCGCCTGGCTGAGCACCTTGTGCACGGCCTCGAGGTCGTTGCCCTGCTCGACGCGGAGCACCTCGAAGCCGTAGGCCTCGAAGCGCTTGCCGGTGTCCTCGCTCTGGGTCTTCGCGGCCATCGCGTCGAGGGTGACGTCATTGGCGTCGTAGATGAGGATCAGGTTGTCGAGCTTGAAGTGCCCGGCGAAGGAGGCCGCCTCGGCGGCCACGCCCTCCTGGAGGCAGCCGTCGCCGGCGAGGCAGTAGACATTGAGGTCGAAGACCGTGTGCTCCTTCGTGTTGTACCGGGCGGCCAGCATCTTGGCGGCCACCGCGTGCCCCACCGCGTTGCCCACGCCCTGCCCGAGCGGGCCCGTCGTCGCCTCCACGCCCTCGGTGTAGTGGTACTCCGGGTGGCCGGGCGTCTTCGACTCCCATTGCCGGAAGCGGCGGACGTCGTCGATGGAGACCGGGTACCCCGCGAGGTGCAGCCAGCCGTACAGGAACATGCTGCCGTGGCCGGCGGACAGGACGAAGCGGTCGCGGTTCAGCCAGTGCGGTTCGCTTGGATCGTGGCGGAGGAGGTCGCCATAGAGGACGGCCCCGATCTCGGCGGCCCCGAGCGGCAGGCCGAGGTGACCGGACGAGCAGGCGTGGACGGCATCCATGGCGAGGCCGCGGGCCATCGAGCACGCGGCGGCGAGCTTGGCAAAATCAGGCATGGCGCGCACTCTAACCTACTTCGCCTCGAAACGCGCCCCTTCGCTCACCCTGCCCCTGGTGCCAACGGCGCCTTTTCTGCCGGGCGCTCCGCGGCGCGCGCGGTCCTCCGGAGGCGGTCCGGCCGCCTCGCCAGGACCGAGAGCGATGCTCGGGGGGCGGTTCGACCGCCTTTCCAGGACCGAGAGCGATGCTCGGGGGGCGGTTCGACCGCCTTTCCAGGACCGAGAGCGGGTAGTGTCCGGAATTGCACCCTTGAAACGGCGAGTGTCCGGCATCCGAAGATGCAGTGTCCGGAATGACGATATCTGTTGTGACCTCGTGATCCGTCCGTAGGCTTCGGCCGAAGTAGTGACCCCCGCGACGCTTGCCGGCGCCCGGGGGTCTTGGCCGAACCCCGAGTCACCGAGGTCCGACATGCTGACCCTAGTACGCCCGCCGTCCGCGGGCCAAGGCGGAGGTGCGCCCGCGCGCCGCCGTCCACGTCTCACCCTTACACCCACGCAGAGCAAGCGCCTCCGAGCGGCCCTGCGCAACCTGCGGGCCGCATACGGCACGTGGGACTGCCTTGCCGAGGTCATGGGGATCTCGCGCAGCACGCTCCGCAACATCGTGAAGGGCCACGACGGCGGCTCGCTCGCGATGGCCATCCGCGCTGCGAAGGCGGCAGGCGTGCCCGTCGAGAAGCTCCTCGGCGACCTCGCAGCGGCCGACCGCTGCCCCACGTGCGGGAGGAGCGGGTGAAGCGCCTGCGGAAGGGGGCTCGCCGCCCGCCTGCCGCACGACATCCCAGCCAGCGCCCGCCGGTCGAGGCGATCATCGCCGAGCGGTCGATCATCCTGGCCGTCATCATCGCCAGCGGCGTGCCCACGCGCGACCGCGACGACGTCGAGCAGAGCATCGTGTTCGGCGCGTGGCGCTCGGTCGAGCGCGGCATGTACCGGCCTGACCCGGCGGACGAGCCCCGCAAGGCGCTCCGCCGCTGGCTCTGGGGCATCGCCTGGCGCAAGGCCGGGCACTACCTCGGCAGCGCCTACGTGCGCAGGACGGTGCTCAACGCGCAGCCGTTCGGCCTGCTCCGGGAGCTCGCCGGTCCGAACCTTGAGGCGCAGCTCCAGGCGCGAGAGACGCTGGAGGCGCTCGCCGACCTGCCGGGCTGGCAACGCGAGGCCCTACTCGCCGTCGACCAGCCGGAGTCGCTCGTCCAGTACGCCAAGGCGCGCGGCATGCACCCAGGGACCGCTGCATCCCGGCTCCGCATCGCCCGCGAAGCGCTCGCCCTGCGGCTCCGGAGGTGGCGCCGATGAGCTCCTACGTCCGGGTGAGGCTCCGCGATCCAAAGCGTCGCGTGCCATAAACGCCGGTGTTCAGCTAGGCCGTAGGTGCTCCTCAAACCACTTGAGGACGACATCCCATGGCATTTCGTTCTCCGTGATCTCGTCCTGAAGGTGCGACAGGTAGAGGCGATCGTCCTCCGTCAATTGAAGGCCGCTTTGCTCGATCTGATCGACCGTGGCGTAAATCGGGAACTGAATTCGCACTAGACCAAGCTGAAAGTCGTGTGAGCAGAGGACGTAGAACAGTGCAGCGGCTTCCTCGGGGGCTGTGGCGAAAGCGCCACCTGCCAGCCGCTGCGCGTCAGACCGAAGCCAGTTGATGAGCTGGTCACCGGGGACGTCCAGGGGGTGCGCCCCTACGTGCTCTGCGCATACACCTCGGATGACATACAGCTCCTCGGCAGAGATCATCTGCCTCGGCGCATGTTGGGGTCCTTGCGGTCGATCACCGCGAAGAGCTCCTGCCACTCCTTGAGCCCCTCGAAGTATCGCCTCTTCTCCGCGATGGCCCTGGCGTCGTGCGTCCTAGGCCCGGGCTCGCTCGCCGTCGGCCCCCTCGTCACACTCGTCCTGCTGTCCAGCATCGCCTTGTCCGCGGCCATGGTCTCCTCCTCGCCCTACGCGTGAGCGTATACTGGCTACCCGACCAGTGTGCAGCTAATTTTTAGCAGCCAGGCTTAGCCATGGACATTTTGTCCGGGTTAGTGCAGGATTGGCAGGCGAGCTAGATCCGTGTCTGGCGGAAATTGTCCTACACCAGCCGAAGGAACCCGCGACCACCTGGGAGTTCGCGCGCGGGGCGCTCTTCTGCCCCGGGTCGCACCTGAAGCTTGAGAGGCTGCGGCTCGGGCGGCGCGATCTCGCCCTCGGTGAGCGCAGCGGTCACGAGCTCGGCGAGCGTCCAGGGATGGTCGGCCACCCGCGCCGCTACGGCCGGCGTGGTCCCAAGGGCGCCGTGGATCTTCACCAGGTTGTAGGCGCAGATTCCCAGGGCGACCGCAGCACAGTGCCCGCGCAGCGTCTTGCTAAAGGCGAGACAGAGCCGCCGCGTGCGGCCGACCGTATGGCGCGTGTTCAGGTTGAACCGCTCGACGTATGACGTCGACAGGAGCTCATCGCGCGGGGCGCCGAAGATAGGCTTCTTCGTGATGAACGGATCGCGCGGCGGCTCGTACCGATAATCTGGGCGCTGCGACCCGCCGCGGCTGAAGTTCTTGACGCACTGTCCGTAGTCGACGGAGCCCTTGAAATTCCATCCAATGGCATTGGGGTACGATTGCCACCCGTCGCTCGTGATGTGCGGAACGACGGACAGGCGCGACCGCAGATCTTCGATGAATCGATGCGTGTTCACGTCGTCTCGTTTGCCGACGTGGAACGAAATCGCCAATTTCGTGTTCGCGTCCAGCGCGACGTAGAGGTAGGCGTCTCCGCGCTCCTCCGGCTCGTCGGGCTGCACGCGAGACTGCTTCTTCTGAACGAAACTCCACTGCTCGTCGACCTGGATCACGTGCGCCGCGATCTCACGCATCATTCGGTTGTGCAGGCGGGCGCAGCCCTCACCGACGCGTAGGGCAAGGGCCATCACGGTTTCCTTGTCGACCTCGACCATGCGCGCCGTCGCTCGGATCGAGTTGCCTTCGCAGAGCGCAGAGACGACGCGAATACGCGTCTCCAGGGAGAGAGGTGCGGGCACAGCTTGCCTTTCTCCCGGCGCTGGCCCATGCTCGCGGTGCGATGCGCGTTCGGCGGGCCACCGCCGGATGTTTCGCAGCCCCGCTCCCGGTTGCAGCCGAGGGCGGGGCGCTTTGCTTTGTGCCCTGAAGGTAACACGAAACGCTTCGTTTCCCGGCCTTTCGTGGCGCCGGTAGGACGGCATTTGTCACGCCCGGGCGGCTTCGTGGGCCGCGCATAAGCACGGCGACGCCGGCGCGTCAAGCTGGGGCATGGATGATCCAATCTGCTGGACAACGCGCCAGAACCGATGCAGGACTGACGGCGTCCCAATCGTGGGACCACGAAGAAAGAAAGGCGAACCGCAGAGACAAGCCCCGCAGTCCGCCCTTGTGCCGAGATGAACCTCAGCTTGTTCAGTTAGCGCCGAACAGCCTGGTTCTACCTCGGAGCCGGCCCCCGGTCAACAAGATCGGTGTGTGGTGGCGTGTTCTCTCGTGTTCGCGAGGTGAGCACAGTGCCCAACGCAACTCCCGAACAACTCTCCACATACGCAAGGCTCGTTCAGGAACAGGAGAAGGCGATCGGTCGTCGCCTGAAACCCAGCGAGCGCATCACATGCGCTCATGCGGCGGGCCTGGACCCAAGCCTGGCCCCTGGAGCGCAGGATGAAGAGGAGCCCAAGATCCTTGGCGGCGGCGACCGAAATGCCGACGACTGGGCGTACAGATCGCCACGTGGTCGGCGGTTCTGAGCCGCGTAGATCTACTGAGTAGATCCGGGTGTCCGGGATGCGCCGCGCGAGTGTCCGGAACGACATGTAGCGCGGCAGTATTCCGGACACCACCCGAGAGCGATGCTCGGGGGGCGGTTCGACCGCCCTTCCACGACCGAGAACGATGCTCGGGGGGCGGTTCGACCGCCCTTCCACGACCGAGAACGATGCTCGGGGGCGGTTCGACCGCCCTTCCACGACCGAGAGCGATGCTGCGGGGCATGGCGGTCGTCGCACCTGCCGCGATGAGGCCTCTTCAGGCAGGCTCCTCGGCGGGCACCACGTCGGCTCGTCGCTGCGCCCTCCTGGATCGGGCCCCCCTGTCCCTGCTCATGGATCGATCGGCCTGCACTCGGAGCCGGACTCTTTCACGAAGACCCTGTGCTCCTCCGGCGGCTCCTCCGCGAACGACATCCAGTCGCTTCGATCATAGTCCTGAAGGAGGTCCTCCGCGCACATCTGCCCGTCACTGCCGACGTCGATCACGACCGAGAAGTAGAACTTCGCGTCCTCGCGCTCGACCGGCCCGAACCCCTGATCGATCCGCGTGTGGGGCTCCTCCGGGATGTCGAGATCGAGCTCGACGGGCAGCGCCTCGACATCGAACGTGTAGCGCGCCACCGCCGTGGCGCTCGCGTCAGCAACGTGACTATCATAGCCCCACAGCGTCACGTGCGCCGTGGCAGGTTGGCCCAGCGCCAGGGGCTCGTGATCGAGCGTGAGCCTCGTGCCCGCGCTGCCCGTGACCGTCTCACCACACCCGAGCAGCGCCAGTCCGACAACGATCCATACGCCATGAATTCTCATCTCATGTCCTTTCTTCGATCGTCTCCACCGAACCGCTTCACGCGGCGGGGATGGATGTCCCATCCGATATCGAAGACGCCCGCGGAGCACCAGACGACGCAGGGGCTCAAGCACAGTGCCAACGGCGCGCCTCGCAGACGAGGTCGGCCCGACGGCTGGACGCGCCGCCGCCGCGGCGCTCCGAGCAGCGCGCCGGAGTCGCTTACAGCCTCTGAACGACGGGCCCCGTCGCGCCCGTGCAGGCCCTGTGACCGCCTGGGGACACGCCGCGGTGGGCTCACGGCGGCGACATCATCGCGGCCTACCGACACCGCGTCCCAGGACATCCGACATGCGTCGCCAGAACGCTGGCGCCTGAAAGCTGCTTGGCGCGCCGAGGCAGAGTTACCCCTCCTTGACCGAGCTGCCGGCCACGAGTATTCGGGCTGTGCGCCCGCCGCGTCGCCTCCGCGAGGAAGACGACGTCGCCCGCGCGCCACCTCCCCTTCCGATCGCCGATCGGCCCCATCGTGGCGCAGAGTCCATCAATCAACACACGACTTGCGTCCTCTCGTGACAGCGACGCAAGAGGGAGTGATCCATCATGAAGAGCGCTCGTTCATTCATCGCACGGGCCGCGGCCATCTGCCTTGGAGCTGCCCTGGGGCTCCCCGCTACGAGCCATGCTGCGGCTGGGCCCATCGACGCTTCCGACATCGACGTGACAGAGCTCACGATCGCGGAGATCCGGTGGGCCTACGCGACCAGGCGTTACACCGCAGAGGCGTTGACGCAGGCGTACCTCGACAGGATCGACCAGTACGAGGCGTCCTACAACGCCTTCACGTTCCTGAACCCCAATGCGCTCGCAGAGGCGCGCGCGATCGACAGGCGGCGAAGGAGGGGAGAGCGGCTCGGCCCGCTGGCGGGGATCCCCGTGGTCATCAAGGAGTCGATGGACTTCGTCGGATCGGCGTCGACGTCGGGCTGGGCGCCCCTCAGCTCCGCGGCGGGCGGCGTCGATCTGTTCCCGATCAAGAACGCCGTGGTCGTCGAGCGGCTGATCGAGGCGGGCGCCATCATCCTCGGGAAGACCAACATCCCGGCGTTCAGCGACGACGGCACCCGCGCGAACAGCAGCTGGGCAGGCCCCACCTACAACGCCGTGGACAGGGACCTGGCGCCGGGGGCGAGCAGCAGCGGGACGGCGACGGCGGTGGCCGCGAACTTCGCGGTGCTCGGCCTCGCGGAGGAGACGGGGGGATCCATCCAGAACCCGGCGGGCGCGCAGAGCCTCGTCGGCGTCAAGCCGACGTTCGCCCTCGTCCCCACGACGGGCATCGTGCCTCTGGCGGGCAGCACGAGGGACGTGGCAGGGCCCATCGCGAGGACCGTCCTCGACGCCGCCCTGGTGATGGATGTCCTCGCCGGGTACAGCCCGGAAGATCCCAAGACGAGCGCTTCCCATGGGCACCTCCCCCGCCATGGATACACGAGCGAGCTGAGCCGGACCGCCCTCCGCGGGAAGCGGATCGGGCTGTATGGCCCGGGGTGGCGCCTCAGCGATTTATCACCGGAGACGCAGGCTCTCTACGAGAGGACCATCGAGGAGCTCGAGATCCAGGGCGCGACCGTCGTCGAAGATCCGTTCGCCGGGAGCGGCTTCGCCGAGCTGGCCTTGCCCGGTGAGCCCTACGATTTCCGAGGCACCGAGTCCGCTGCCCACGACTTCCAGCGCTACCTCGGCGGGCTGACGTTCAACGGTGACGTGGTCGGCACGATCGATGAGCTGACGCTCATCACAGGGATCTCGCCGTTCCAGCCGGACGGCGGTCCGCTGTCCTGGTACGCCGACGCGCTGCCCGTGCTGGCGGACTCGCTGCTGCACCCCGAGGATCTGCCCGATCTGTCCGACTTCTGGGCCCTGCGAGGCCAGTACCTGAGCATCTTCGACGCCGTGATGGCGGCGCACGATCTGGATGGCCTCGCGTTTCCGCAAACGTACGAGGAGGTCCCCGCGCTGTTCAGCAGCGCCACCTACGCCGCGACCACGGAGTCGGCGATCAACATCGCCGGGTTGCCCGGGGTCGTCGTGCCCGCCGGTCAGTACAGCAGCGGCGCCCCCTTCGGCCTGATCTTCGTCGGCCCGCTGTGGAGCGAGGCCCGCCTGCTCGGCTTTGCTTACGATTACGAGCGAGCGACGCGCCACAGGATCGAGGCTGTGCTGACGCTGTAGCGGGCGCGCTGCGCTGCATGGCGGGCCAGGAAACGGCACGAGCCCAGGGCGGAGCGCCGGGGGGGCGCTCGCGGTCCCTGGGCTCGGGCGCGCGACGTTCGTCAGGTGGAGGCTAGTTCGAGCGGGTCGCCGGGTACCTGTAGAAGCTCTGCGCCCACTCGATGGTCCAGATCGTCGGCTCCACGTACACGTTCTTGTCCGTGCCGAGGATCATCCCCTGCTTGATCTTCGCCATCGCCGACAGGAAGATCTTGCGGTCGTCCTCCATCCGCGGCCGCATCACGGTCGAGGGCGGGTACAGCTCCTTGACCTGGTCCACGACCGCCGGGTCGTCGATCCACCCGTCGACCCCGTGCTCGCCCTTCGGCAGGCGCGATCCGCCGGCGTCCAGCCAGTCGCGCAGATCGTTGTTGCCGCGGTTCATGCCGTCGGCGTGGCAGCCGATGCACGAGCTGCCGACGTTCAGGCGGCGGTCCGGGCTGGCGAAGCCGACAAGGCTGTTGATCGCCGCGTCCGAGGCGTCCCGGGCGATGCGCGGATCACGCACGATGTTGACGAAGGCGTCGACGCGGCGCTGGTTGAAGCCGCCCCACAGGGCGTATGCCTGCAGGCCGTTCGGCAGGTTCCAGATGGCCTCCTCCGCCGACTGCTGGAGCCCGTCGGTCCCGGTGTAGTAGCGGCAGTTCAGGAAGCCGCTGCCGCCGTAGCTCGGCTGCCCGTCGCACCCCTCCGGCTCCGTGCCCTGGGGCTGCGCCAGGGTCGCGATGAAGCTGTAGTTGCTCGCCGAGCCGCCGAGGCCCGTCCCGCTGATGAACTTCGGGACGGGGTGCGCCCAGAAGGGGAACCGGATCTGACCGGTCTCGTACGCCTGCTCGATCGTGTTCACGCCGCCGTCGAGCTGGCCGGTGAAGACGTCCCACGTCTTCCAGTAGAACCCGCCGCTCTTCGTCCGCGCCCGGTAGTACATGCGGGAGTCGACCGTGATGGCCTGCTTCGTGAGCATGTACTCGTACGACTTCATCCCCTGATCCCGGATGACGCCGATCTCGGCCTCGAGGTCCTGCGCGTACCACGGGATCGCCATGATGGCGTTGTACACGTCAGGGCGGGTCAGCGTGTAAACGAGCTGGCTCGCCTCGATGTAGTCCGCCTTGAAGCCGTTGGTGTTCTTCGGCAGCACCGCGCTGTCCGTGGCGCCCTCCACGTTGCCGGCGAGGACGCGCCCCCAGACCAGCTTCGCGAAGCTCGGGTCCCTCTGGACCTCGGCGGTGTACCTGTACTTCTCCCTGAAGGTCACGTCGGAGCCGACCGGCTCACCGAGGTAGTTGACCGTGGTCCTCCCGAAGAAGACGTCGTCGTCCGACCCGCCGAAGTGGAGCTTCGTGACGCCCTTGTTGTAGCCCCAGTAATCGCGGGTATCGAAGCGGTAGACGATGCCCTTGCCGTTGATGTCCACCGGGTTGACGACCCGCGGAGCCCAGCGCGCGACCGAGTTCAGGGCCTTCGACAGCCCCACGCGGGCCACGTTCATCTCCTCCGCGCTGACGCCCTTGTTGTGGAGCTCGTGCAGCGAGGCGTACTTGATGAACTCCGCGTCGGCCGCGGCGACGGTGGCCCTGTCCGTCGCGACCCACGCCTTGACCTGGTCCTCGGTGACCTTCTCGGCCGCCGCGACGGGGCGCGGGGTCGCCGGCAGGGTCGGCGCGACGGCGTTGGCCCACGCCGTGACGGCGTTGAGCATCTGCGTGTTCGCGTCCCTGCAGCTCGACCCGAAGCAGTTGTGCCGGTCGATGCCCATCCGGACGACGAGCTTCGAGTCCGCGGGCTTCCTGAAGTTGACGCGCGTGAGGGCATACTGGTGCGCCAGCGCCGGATCGGCGTCGGCGTGCATGGGCGACTGGGCCTTGCCCGCCGAGCCGTGGCAGCCCGAGCAGTTGGCGGTCAGGATCGGGTAGACCGTCGTCTTGAAGGCCTCGAGCGACGTGGCCATGTTGAAGTCGCTCGGGAGGCAGACGGCCTCGACGTTCAGGCCCCCCTTGCCGTCCGGGAGCTGGCTATAGCCGAGCCCGCACCCTCCAGGCGGGGCGACCCCCACCTCGCCCTCGCCGGTGAAGCCACCGCTGCCGCCGCCGCCGCCCGCGCCGCCGGCGCCGCCCGCACCGCCGGCGCCGCCCGTGCCGCTGCTGGAGCTGCTGGTCGTGGTCGTCGTGGTGGTCGTCGTCGAGGTCGTCGTCGTCGAGGTCGTCGTCGTGGTGCTGCTGCTCGAGCCGCCGCCCACGGCCCTGAGCGAGAACTTCTGGTTGTCGCCGTTCGCCCAGCCCCACTGCTGGAGGCGGGCGCCGTCCGCCGTCGACCGGCCCGTGACGTCGACCACCTTGCCGCTGCTCCGGACGTTGATCCGCTGGACGCCGGTGGCGACATCGGCGAACTGGAACTGCTGGTTCGTGCCGGAGGTGCAGGCGGACGGGACGATGGCGGCGCCGTTCGCTGTCGACGAGCCGCTGACCCCGAGGCAGGTGTTGCCGTCCACGCTCTTGATCCGGAAGTAACCGCCGCCGGCGTCCTCGGCGCGGAACTGCTGTTGCCTCGCGCCGCTGGTGCAGGTGGCGATCACCGCGTTCCCGCCCCGGATCTCCACGCACTTGTTGCTCTGCCGGCCGACGAGCGTGTAGGTCGCGCCCGGATCGATCATGACGGCGCTCTCGAGCACGCCGCCCTCTTCGCTGTCGTACTCGTCCGTGACGCCGACGCAGGAGACGGCGAGAAGGCCCGTCCCGGCGGCAAGCAAGACACGCCTGGATGCGAATCTCATGTGATTCTCCTCGTTAAGTGAGCTAATAAAAATCTATCTGTCTGCAGCTCTACGCTGGCCCTGCGTCGACCGGGAGCGCTCGCCGCGCGATGCTTGCCCCCGAGGCATGGCCCCCTGGCCATCGTCGTGCCGGTGAATCTCAATCACGAGATGCGCTGAGCGGGTAGGCTCGTTCGGTGCGCGATCAGGCACCGCGACGAAGGTAACTCTTGTTCCAGTTCGGCTTGCCGGTCAAGACAATCATGTTGTCGACCAAGACAATCGTGCGTTTTGCGCGACGCCCTGACTATTACGAACTCACGACAATGGCAGTTATCGTGTGATGTCTGGTGGCGCAATATCCGACACGACCCCGAGCCTCGGCGCGCGCCGTCGCCGCGCCGTCGCCCGTGGCAGTGAACTGGTTAAGTATCGCCTGAATTCGATACGCCGCAATGCCCGCTGGATCGTCCGGCGACCAGGTCGCCGCATGCCTGAATTCCTTCAGAAATCCAGGCTGGTCGGTTCCATGGGGTGGTGTCGAGACGGGCGTGGTTCGAGCCGTCAGGGCGAGGAGGACATCTGGAGGAGAATTTGACGCCGGGACCCGGCCGAGTCCGCCAGTGCGCTCGGAAGAATCCGCCTGGTGCGTCCTGATGAGGCAGCCAGCAAGACGAACCAGGCAGTCGTCACTCGGTCGCACAAATAAATGTCGATCATCGAGATCAAAGAGCCCGTGGGAGGGAATTACCAGGGTTTCACGGTCCAGTATCCAACACGGCGGCTTCGGGCGAACACAGGCGACCTGAGCCGGCGCTCCATCACGTCATCGGTGACCCGTGACGTCACCTGTTGTCGAGGGTGACGGCGCGGCTCGGCACGCCGGTGGGCGGGGCGATCACGGCAGTGCGAGGCAACGGGCCAGTCGGCGCGAGCTCGCGCGCTAGCGCTGCGGCGCGCGGGGCCACAGCATGATCGCCGCCCCGAGCAGGCAGATCGCCGCCCCGATCCAGTCCCGACGATCGGGGAGCTTCCCGTCGATGCCCCAGCCCCACAGCATGGAGAGCGCGATGAACACGGCGCCGTACGCGGCATAGACGCGGCCGAACGGGTGCTCTGCCGCCTGCATCGTGGGGACGACGCCGTAGGCCGCGAGCGCGACGAACCCGGCGATGCCGAGGAGCGCGTGGCGCTGGTCGCGCAGCCAGATCCAGACGAGGTACCCGCCGCCGATCTCGAGGAGACCCGCGGCGAGGAACAGGAGCGCCGCCCGCATGCGCCGAGCCTACCAGGAAGGCGGCGGCGCGGCGGCCCTCGCGCGCTCGCGCTCTCGGGGACCCGTGGTACGCTCCGCCGACACGTGGTCCGACGTCGAGAGCGAGGCGCGGCAGCGCCGCCGCGCAGCCCGAGGCGGGACCGCGCCCCGGACGCCCGGGCCGCGGAGCACACGCAGCCGGGGCGGGATGGCCCACGGCGCAGCGCGCGCGACGGCACGCCAGAGCCCGCTCGTCACGGTCGGCGCGACATGGCAGCACGACGGACAAGGACGGAGAAACGCATGAAGATTCACCTCATCTCGCTCGTGATCGGCGCGCTGGCCCTCGGCGGCGCGGCGTGCTCCAGGGAAGCGCCGAGCGCCGAGAAGGCAGCGCCCGATCGCCCGGCCGCGGCCGCGCAGGCCCCGGCGAACGCGGCGCACGCGCCGGACGACGTCAAGCCGGGCTCCCACGAGGACTGGTGCGGCGAGCATCAGGTGCCCGAGTCGCAGTGCAGCCGCTGCAACCCGGAGCTGATCCCGGCCTTCAAGGCCACCGGCGACTGGTGCGCCGAGCACGGGCTGCCCGAGTCGCAGTGCCTGAAGTGCAACCCGGACCTGAAGATCGTGAGACCGCCGAAGGAAAGCTGAGATGGCCGGCCGCATGCACGTCCACGGCGTCCACGCTCGCGCCCTCGTGCTCCTGCTCCTCGCCGCCCTCCCGGGCTGCGGGCGCCGCGAGGCCGACAGGGCAGCCCAGGAGCACGAGAAGGCCGGCGCGAGGCCCGCGGCCGGGCCGAGCGCGGAGGGCGCCGTGTGCAAGGAGCACGGCGTGCTCGAGGCGCTCTGCACGAAGTGCAACCCGCGGCTCGCCCCGGTCTTCCAGGCCCGGGGCGACTGGTGCAAGGAGCACGAGCTTCCGGAGTCGATCTGCCCGATCTGCCACCCCGAGCGCGGCGGCAAGCCGGCCGCGGACGTGACCCGCGACGAGGCGCCGGCCGACGGGACCAAGGTCAAGCTCAGGACCAGGGACACGGCCCGGCTCGCCGGCATCCTCACGGCCAAGGCCGTCGAGCGGCAGGGCGGCGGCGGGATCCCCGCGACCGCCAGGATCGTCTACGACGCGCTCAAGGTCGCCGAGATCAACGCCCGCGCCCCGGGCGTCGTCCAGAAGCTCTTCGTGGACGTGGGATCCGAGGTCAAGAAGGGCGCGCCGCTCGCGGTCATCGACAGCGCCGACGTGGGCGCCGATCGCTCGCGGCTCGCCGGCGCGCTCTCGCGGTCGAGGGCCGCCGAGGAGAACCTGCGGCGCGAGGAGCAGCTCGAGAAGGAAGGGCTCGCCTCGCGCAGGAGCGTCCTCGCCGCGCAGCAGGAGCTCGATGCCGCGCGCGCGGAGCACGCCTCGCTCGCCGCCTCGCTGGCCGTCGTGGGCGCGAGCGTCGGCGGCGGCAGCGGCTACACGCTCGCGACCCCGCTCGCGGGCGTGGTGACCCAGCGGCGCGCGACGGTGGGCAGGCTGGTCGGCGTCGAGGAGACCCTGTTCGAGGTGGTCGACGTCTCGAGCATGTGGGCCGAGCTCGACGTCCCCGAGACCGAGCTCCCGGCCGTGTCGCTGAAGATGCCGGTCGTCATCGAGGTCGACGGCCTCGAGGGGCGGCGGCTCGAGGGGGAGATCACCTACGTGGCGCCGGCCATCGATCCGGCGACGCGCACCGCCAGGGCGCGCGTGCCGCTCGCGAACCCGGGCGGCGCGCTGCGGGCCAACATGTTCGGCCGGGCGCGCATCCTCGCCCCCGCGCGCGCCGCGGTCATGGTGCCGCGCGCCGCGATCCAGCGCGCGAGGACGGCGACGCTCGTGTTCGTGCGGATCGCGGACGACCAGTTCGAGGCGCGGCGCGTCGAGACCGGCGCCGCCGAGGGCGACCTCGTCGAGGTGGTCAAGGGCGTGCGCCCGGGCGAGGAGGTCGCGACCGAGGGGAGCTTCCTGCTCAAGACCGAGACGCTCAAGGAGAGCATCGGCGCCGGCTGCTGCGGCGAGGACTGAGGCGCGGCCATGCTGAACGCCGTCATCACGTGGTCGCTGCGCCACCGGCTCGCCGTCATCCTCGCCGCGATCGGCCTCTCGCTCGCGGGGATCTGGTCGTTCCGCCGCCTGCCGATCGACGCGTTCCCCGACACGACGCCGGTGCAGGTGCAGATCAACGCCGTCGCGCCTGCCCTCTCGCCGGTCGAGATCGAGCGGCAGATCACGGCGCCCCTGGAGCAGGCGATCTCGGGCCTGCCGGGGCTCGAGGAGGTCCGCTCGCTGTCGCGCTTCGGCTTCGCCCAGGTGACGGTGCGCTTCGAGGACGACACCGACATCTACCTGGCGCGCCAGGTGGTCCTGGAGCGGGTGCAGGGCGTGGCGCTGCCGCCGGGCATCGAGCGCCCGCGGCTCGGCCCGGTCGCCACGGGGCTCGGCGAGGTGCTCCACTACGTGGTCACGGGCAAGGGCAAGCCGCTGAGCGAGCTCCGCGCGATCCACGACTGGGTCATCGCGCCGCAGCTCCGGTCGGTGCGCGGCGTCGCCGAGGTCAACGCCTGGGGCGGCGACGAGCGGCAGATCCAGGTCCTCGTCGACCCGGCGGAGCTCACGGCGCGCGGGCTGTCGCTGGGCGACCTCGTCGAGGCGCTCCAGCGCAACAACGCCAACGTGGGCGGGGGCAACCTCGACCAGGCCGGGGAGACGCTGCTCATCCAGGGGATCGGCATCGCCACCCGCCCGCGCGACATCGAGGAGATCGTGGTCGCCGCCAGGGCCGGCGCGCCGATCCGGATCCGCGACGTGGCCCGCGTCGTCGAGGGGCGCGAGCTCCGGCGGGGCGCGGTCACCGCGGACGGCCAGGGCGAGGTCGTGCTCGGCCTCGGCTTCATGCTGATGGGCGAGAACAGCCACGACGTCACGACGCGGCTCAAGGCGCGCCTCGACGAGGTCGAGAAGAGCCTGCCGGCCGGGGTCGACGTCGCGATCGTCTACGACCGCACCGAGCTCATCGACCGGGTGCTCGCCACCGTGAAGCGGAACCTGCTCGAGGGCGCGCTCCTCGTCGTCGCGGTGCTGTTCGCCTTCCTCGGCAACCTGCGCGCGGGGCTCATCGTGGCCTCGGCCATCCCGCTGTCGATGCTCTTCGCCGGCAGCCTCATGCTGCGCGCGGGCGTGGCCGGGAGCCTGATGAGCCTCGGCGCGATCGACTTCGGCCTCATCGTCGACAGCTCGGTGATCATGGTCGAGAACTCGGTCCGGCGGCTCTCGGAGGACCGCGCCGGCCGGAGCGCCGCGGACGTGGTGCGCGACGCGTCGATCGAGGTCCGCAAGCCGACGATGCTCGGCGAGCTCATCATCATGATCGTCTACCTGCCGATCCTCGCCCTCGAGGGGGCGGAGGGGAAGCTGTTCCGGCCGATGGCGCTCACCGTGATCTTCGCGCTCCTCGGCTCGATGATCCTGTCGATCACGCTGATGCCGGCGCTCGCGAGCCTGCTGCTGCCGCGCCGCGCGAGCGAGCGCGAGGGCGCGGCGGTGCGCCTCCTCAGGCGGGCGTACCTGCCCGTGCTCCGGGGCGCGCTCCGCTTCCGGTGGGCGGTGCTCGCCGGCGCCGCGCTGCTCCTCGCGAACGCGGCGTTCCTCGCGACCCGGCTCGGCGCGGAGTTCGTGCCGCGGCTGCGCGAGGGGACGATCGTCGCCAACACGGTGCGGCTGTCGGGCGTCTCGGTGGGCGAGTCGATCCGCTACGGCACGCAGATCGAGCGGGTCCTGATCGAGCGGTTCCCGGACGAGATCGAGCGCGTCTGGACCCGCACGGGCACGGCCGAGGTGGCGACCGACCCGATGGGGCTCGAGGTCTCCGACGTGTTCATCACGCTCCGGCCGCGGGAGCGCTGGAAGCGCGCGGCCACGCAGGACGAGCTCGTCCAGGCGATGGAGGCGGAGCTCGCGGGGCTGCCGGGGATGCGCGTCATCTACACGCAGCCGATCGAGCTCAGGCTCAACGAGATGACGGCCGGGATCCGGTCCGACCTCGGGGTGAAGCTGTTCGGCGACGACCTCGACACGCTGAAGCAGAAGGCGCGCGAGATCGAGGCGGCGCTCAAGAAGATCCCGGGCGCCGCGGACGTGGTGACCGAGCAGATCACCGGGCAGCCGGTCCTCGAGATCGAGGTCGACCGCGACGCCATCGCCCGGCACGGCATCGCGGCCGCGGACGTCCTCGAGGTCGTCGAGGCGCTCGGCGGCCGCGAGGTGGGGCAGCTCCAGGAGGGCGAGCGCCGGTACCCCGTGGCGCTGCGCATCGACGACCGCTACCGCGAGGACCCCGCCTCGATCGGCCGCATCCTCGTCACGGCGGCCGGCGGCGAGCGCATCCCGCTCGCGCGGCTCGCGAAGATCCGCACGGTCGAGGGCCCCGCCGCGATCCAGCGGGAGTGGGCGAAGCGCCGCATCGTGGTGCAGGCCAACGTGCGCGGCCGCGACGTGGGCAGCTACGTGGACGAGGCCAGGGCGCGGATCGACCGCGAGGTCGAGCTGCCGCCCGGCTATTACGTCCGCTTCGGCGGGCAGTTCGAGCACCTCGAGCGGGCGGAGGCGCGCCTCCTCGTCGTGGTGCCCGTCGCGCTGGCGCTGATCCTGGCGCTGCTCTACGTCACGTACGGGCGGCTCGTCGATGCGGTCCGCGTGTTCACGGGCGTCCCGTTCGCGGCGATCGGCGGGGTCGTCGCGCTGTGGTTGCGGGGCCTGCCGTTCAGCATCTCGGCGGGGGTCGGGTTCGTGGCGCTGTCGGGGGTCGCGGTGCTCGGGGACATGGTGCTCGTCTCCACCGTGAGGCAGCTCGTCGCCGCGGGCGTCCCCGCGCGTCGGGCGATCGAGCTCGCGGCCGAGCGGCGCCTGCGCCCGGTCCTGATGACGGCGCTCGTCGCGTCCCTCGGCTTCGTGCCGATGGCGTGGAGCACCGGCGTCGGCGCCGAGGTGCAGCGCCCGCTCGCGACGGTCGTGATCGGCGGGGTGATCTCGTCGACGCTGCTCACGCTGCTCGTCCTGCCGGTGCTCTACAGCATGGCGGGCGGTCGGCGCGGGGAGGAGCGCGAGGCGGAGGCCGCGGCGCCGGACGCCGCCGGCGCCGCGCCGCGCTCCGCTCCGGCCTTGCCTCCGGCGGCGGAGTAGGCCGTGGGCGTGCCTCCTCGCCTCCGCGCGTTCGGCGGCGCCGCGGGCGTCCTGATGCTCCTCCAGGCGCTGGCCGTGGGCCTCTACTGGGCCGTGGAGCACGGGCGCGGGGCGGCGCGGCCGGGGCGTCCGTTCGAGCACGAGCAGCTCTCCGGCGCCGAGCCTGCGCCCGACGAGGCGCTCGCGCGGCCGGACGGGAGCGAGCTGCGCCTGAGCTCGCTGCGCGGGCGGGCCGTGCTGCTCCACGTCTGGGCGACCTGGTGCGCGCCGTGCCGCGCCGAGCTCCCCGCCCTGCTCGATCTGGGCCGGGAGCTCCAGCGGGGCGGGCAGGTCCAGCTCGTGGCCGTGAGCGTCGACGAGAGCTGGGACGTCGTGCGCGCCTTCTTCGACGGCGACGTGCCGCCCGAGGTCGTGCGGGCCGGCTCGCCCGCGCTCGCGCGGCGGCTCGGGGTCTCGACGCTGCCCGACACGTTCCTCGTGCGCCCGGACGGCAGCCTGGCGCTCCGGTTCACGGGCGCGCGCGACTGGAGCGCGCCGGAGGCGAAGCTGCTGCTGGCCGGACAGGCGTGGACGGGACCTGGAGCGCCGGACGCGCCGCCGCGCTGAACTGCGCGTCCCGGCGGCAATGAACGCTGCGCGAGGCGGGCAGGACGAACGTCGGGCGACTGGCGGGGACCTGGCGATCGTCGGATCTCGAAACGAACGCTGCCGGGATCCGTAAACCCGATCGGGCATGGCGAGATGCGCCCCGGACCTTGCTGCGGTCTGCTTCCTCCGGCAAGCTGGAGGCATGACGTCCCTCGCCTTCGCGATGCCGGCGGAGATCGTCGACCCGAGCGTCGTCGCCCCGCCGGGCGATCTGGACAGCAACGAGCCGCCCATGGAGAGCTATCAGCACCTCGTCCAGATGCTCCTGCTGCTCGAGAGCCTGGAGCTCTTCTGGAAGGAGCGGACTGACTACTTCGCGGCGGGCAATCTGACGATCTACTTCAGCCCTCGTCAGCTCAAATCGGAGCATTTCCGGGGTCCGGATTTCTTCGTCGTGCTCGGCACGGAGCGGAGACCGCGCAAGAGCTGGGTCGTCTGGGAGGAGGACGGCCGGTATCCGAACGTGATCGTGGAGGTGCTCTCGGAGAGCACCGCGCGCGTCGATCGCGGCCTCAAGAAGCAGACTTACCAGGACGTCTTCCGGACGCCGGACTACTTCTGGTTCGATCCAGAGACGCTCGAGCTCTCGGGCTTTCATCACGTCGACGGGCAGTATCAACCGCTCTCCCCGGACGCCTCTGGCCGCCTCTGGAGCGCGCAGCTCGGGCTCTTCCTGGGCGTGGAGAAAGGGCAGCTCCGCTTCTTCACCCCCGCGGGAGAGCTCGTGCCGGCTGGCCTGGAGCTCGCCCAGCGGGCCGAGGCCGCGGAGCAGCGGGCCGAGTCCGCGGAGCAGCGGGCAGCGCGGCTGGCGGAGAAGCTCCGGGAGCTCGGCGTCGATCCCGACACGCTGAAGTAGCGGCCGGTTCCCGCGCCCTGGTAGACGTCCCGGCGGAGCGCGGCTCGCTTCCGGGCCGCTCCAGCCCTGCTCGGGAGGACCGATGGCCGACATGCTCGTCAACCTGCTCAAGCTGCCGCCGCTCGACCCCGTGATCGAGGCCTTGCGGCGGGACTCCGTCGTCGTACGGCGGGCGACGCCGTCCGAGATCACGCCCGTCCGGCGGTTCGTCGAGCGGCACTTCACGCGGGCGTGGGCCGACGAGATCACCGTCGGATACGCGAACAAGCCTGTCAGCGTGTACCTCGCCATCCGCGGAGGCGAGGTGATCGGCTTCTCCGCCTACGAGTGCACCCGGCGCGGATTCTTCGGCCCCACCGGCGTGGCCGACCACGAGCGGGGCAAGGGGGTCGGTCACGCCCTGCTGCTCGCCTCCCTGCACGGTCTCGCGCAGATGGGGTATGCGTACGGCATCATCGGCGGCGTCGGCCCCGCCGACTTCTACGCGCGCGCGGTCGGCGCGACGCTCATCCCAGACTCCACGCCGGGAGTCTACGCCGACCCGCTGAGCGACACGGCCCCGCACGACAGCGCGAGGCCGCCTGGCTAGCGCGTGCGGGTGTCAAGGCCGCGGCGAGAGATCTCCGGACCTCCGTCGCTCATCACCCGCGCGCGGAATACGCGCTCACCGCCCGCGAGGCGAAGCGCCAGGGCGCTCCCTGAGGCGTGCGCGCCGGCGTGCAGGCGGGCGCGGGCGCCTCGTAGAGCCCGCCAGTCCCGTCGCCGGCGCGGCGCCCCGCCGCCCCCGGGCACCGCCTTGACGGACGCCGCGCGCTCGGGGAAGGTCCCCTCCCGAGCGCCCCTGGAGGTCATGATGAAGCTCTATTTCAGTCCTGGTGCCTGTTCGCTCTCTCCCCACATCGTGCTGCGCGAGGCGGGCCTGCAGTTCGACCTCGAGCAGGTCCACCTCGGCACGAAGCAGACGAAGTCGGGCGCCGATTTCAACCAGATCAACCCGAAGGGCTATGTCCCCGCGCTCGAGATCGAGAGCGGCGATGTGCTCACCGAGGGGCCGGTGATCGTCCAGTACATCGCCGACCAGAAGCCCGAGTCGGGGCTCGCGCCGCCGGCCGGCACCCTCGGCCGCTACCGTCTCCAGGAGTGGCTGAGCTTCATCAGCACCGAGCTGCACAAGCAGTTCGCCCCCCTGTTCAAGCCGAGGACCTCGGACGAGCAGAAGAGCGCGGCCAGGGAAGCCATCAGCCGCCGCCTCGATCACGTGGCGCCGCGCCTCGAGGGTGCAGCGTACCTGATGGGCGACCAGTTCACGGTGGCGGACGCGTACCTCTTCACCGTGCTCACCTGGACGAAGTTCGCGGGCATCGAGCTCGATCGCTGGCCCGCCCTCGTCCAGTACAGGGAGCGCGTCGGCGCCCGCCCCGCGGTCCAGGCCGCCCTGGCGGCCGAGCAGGGGAAGTGAGCCGCGGGACGCCCCGCGCCCTCAGCCGACCGCGACAACGAGCTTGCCCACGTGCTCGCCCCGCCGCTGCGCCTCGATCGCCTCGCGCGCGGCCTCGAACGGATAGACCCGGTGGATCACCGGCCTGATGCGGTGGAGCGCCACGGCGCGCAGCAGGTCCTCGAACATGTCGCGGCTGCCCACGCTGATCCCCTGGACGCGGGCGCGCTTCATCAGCATCGGGACCACGTCGAGCTCCGGTGAGGCGTTGGCGAGGAGGCCGACGAGGCTCACCTGACCGCCGCTGCGCAGCGCGCGGACCGAGCGCCGCAGGTCGCCCGCGATGTCGACCACGACGTCGACGCCCACGCCGCCCGTCAGCTCGAGCGCGCGCGCGTCCCAGTCCGGGGTCGCGCGGTAGTTGATGAGGTCCGTCGCGCCGAGCTCGCGCGCCCGGGCGAGCTTCTCGTCGCTGCTCGACGCGACGATCACGCGCGCCCCGGACGCCCGCGCGAGCTGCACCGCGAACACGGCGACCCCGCCCGTCCCGAGCACGAGCACGGTGTCGCCGGGCCGGACCGGCGCGTCGACGTGGAGCGCTTGCCACGCCGTGACGGCGGCGATCGGCAGCGTCGAGCCCTCCTCGCAGGTGAGCGACGGCGGCAGGACGACCAGGCCGTCCTCGTCGAGCACGACGTACTGGGCGAGCACCCCTCCCCTCGGGTAACCGAGGCTCGCCTCGAACGTCGTCCTGGGCGTGGGCCGCCCGCCGAGCCACTTCTGCTGGAACAAGGTGGCGACGCGATCGCCGACGCGCAGCCGGCGCGCGTCCTCGCCGGTGGCGACCACCTCGCCTGCGCCGTCGGAGAGCGGCACCAGCGGCATCGGGAGCGATGGATCGAAGACGCCGTCGACGACCATCAGATCCCGGTAATTGACGGACGCCGCGCGGATCCGGACGAGGACCTGGCCGCGCTTCGGCTCCGGGACGGGCAGTTCGACCGGGCGCAGGTGATCGGTCCCAAACCCACCTTCCAGGACCCACGCTTTCATTCGCTGTTCCATGGCACGCTCCTTTGCTCATCGATCGCGGCGCCGGCGGCGCCGCGCGCAAGGGCCGCTTCCCGGCGCGCTCCGCGCCTCGCGGCCCTCTCTGGCGCTGCTCGCGGCTCCGGCGAGCACCTGAGCGGAGCTTAATTCATTCCAGAACGAGCGTTAGACGCGCCGGTGACACTTCTCTCGTTCCAGAGTAGAACGAATCTCCGTGGATACGCTGACGAGCATCGAGTTCTTCGTGACGACCGTGCAGGCGGGCAGCTTCGCCGCCGGGGCCAAGCGCCTCGGCGTCACGGCCTCGGCGGTCAGCCGCCGCGTCGCCCGGCTCGAGGAAGAGCTGGGCGTGCAGCTCCTCGCGCGCACCACGCGCTCGCTCCGGCTGACCGACGACGGCGCCGCGTTCCTCGATCGGGGCGCGCGCATCGTCGAGGAGTACCGGGCCGCGACGGAGGCGCTCAAGGGCACGCGCACGGCCCCCGCGGGCGCGCTGCGCGTCGACTCGGCCGTCGTGCTGGGCCGCTCGCTCCTCAGGCCGAAGATCCCGGACTTCCTCCGCCGCTACCCGAAGATCCGCCTCGATCTGACGCTGCGCGACCAGTACATCGACCCGGTCGCGGAGGGGATCGACGTCGCGGTGCGCCTCGGCGAGCTCCGCGACTCGGCGCTGGTCGCGCGGCGCCTCGGCGAGGTCCGCACCGTGATCTGCGGCTCGCCCGCGTACTTCCGCCGGCACGGCCGGCCGAGGCGCGTCGAGGATCTCGCGCGCCACGCGCGCCTCGGCTTCCTCCAGGACGGGCGCCCCACGCCCTACCGCTTCGCCGACGGCAAGGTGCCGCCGGCCCCGACCGTCGAGGCGCGCTTTCACACGAACGACGCCGACCTCCTGCTCGACGGCGCGATCGCCGGGCTCGGGCTCGTCTACTCGTTCGACTTCCACGTCGAGGGCGCGCTCGCCCGCGGCGAGCTCGAGGCCGCGCCGCTCTGCGATCCGAGCCTTGTGTACCCGGTTCACGCGCTCTACCCGAAGAGCCGCCACCTCATGCCGCGCGCGCGCGTCTTCGTCGACTTCCTCGTCGAGCTCTTCGAGGCCCGTCGCAAGGAGGCGAAGAGGGCGCAGCGGGCCCCGTGACGACGGCGCCTCGCCCCTCAGGCGGTCATCCGCGCCCGGCGCAGCCCGAGCGCCTGCGCCTCGGCGAAGAGCGCGACAACGAGCGCCTGCGCCGCGACGAACGCGTAACCGAGCGCCGTCGGCTCGACCCAGCCGAGCGCCAGGAGGAGCACGCTGTCGATCACCCAGAGCGCGTTCGCGACGACCACGGCGAGGACGGCGGCCCGCGCCGGCCGCTCGCGCGTGCCGAGCCACGCGACGATCGCGGCGAACGGTAGCAGGCTCGCTCCGGACCACCGGAGCAGCGCCTCGGGCAGGCCGACGACGCCGGCGAGGGGCGCCGCGCCCGCGAGCATCAGGAGGCCAGTCGCGCCGCTGACGATGGCGTCGGCGAGGAGGGCACGGCGAAGGAAGAGAGGAGAGGACAGGAACGACATGGTGGGCTCCTTTCGTTGCATTCTCGGGCTCATCGCCCCTGGATGGACTGGGCCTGATCGGGAGAGCCGACGCGCGCATCGCGCCCGCTGTCCGCAGCGCCCCTGACGCATGCCCATCATGGGTGGCCTCGGTCATGGGGTCGATTACCTCCCAGGTAATGGGTCGCTCTTCCCGGCGTGGTAAGGTCGTCGCGCGATGATGACCTCACACCCGCATGTCGGGGGACTCCTGCGCGAGTGGCGCCAGCGCCGCCGCATGACCCAGCTCGGCCTCGCGTGCGAGGCCGACATCTCGACGCGCCACCTGAGCTTCCTGGAGACCGGCCGCGCGCAGCCGAGCCGCGAGATGGTGCTCCACCTGGCGGAGCGCCTCGACGTGCCCTTGCGCGACCGCAACCAGCTCCTCGTGGCGGCGGGGTATGCGCCGCTCTATCCCGAGCGCAGCCTCGACGATCCCGCGCTCGCGGCGGCGCGCAAGGCGATCGATCTCGTGCTCGCCGGCCACGCGCCGTATCCGGCGCTCGCCGTCGACCGGCACTGGACCCTCGTCGCCGCGAACACCGCCGTCGGCCCGCTCCTCGTCGGCGCCGCCCCTGCCCTCCTCCGCCCGCCGGTCAACGTGCTGCGCCTGAGCCTCCACCCCGACGGCCTCGCGCCGCGCATCGAGAACGCGCCCGAGTGGCGCGCTCACCTCCTCGCCCGCCTTCGCCGCCAGATCGAGGTGAGCGCCGACCCCGTCCTCGTGAAGCTCCTCGAGGAGCTCAGCGGCTATCCGTCGCCGGCGGCGGGAGGGGCGCGGCGCCCGGAGCCCGCGCGCGAGCCCGGCGCCGCCGTCATCGCCGTGCCGCTCAGGATCCGGGCGGAGGACCGCACCCTGAGCTTCCTCAGCACGACGATGGTCTTCGGCACGCCGGTCGACGTCACCCTGTCCGAGCTCGCGGTCGAGTCGTTCTTCCCCGCGGATCAGGCGACCGCGGAGGCCCTGCGCGCGGCGACGCAACGCTGAGGGCTGGGCCGCGAAGGCGTGACTTCAGCGAGAGGCCCCCTGGCCAGGCCGGGGCGGGCATCACGGCTGCAGGCCGATGTCGTGCGTCGGAGGACGCCGAGGCGACCTCACCGGTGCATGGCGATGTCGTGACGTGGAAAGGGCTTGACGCGCCGGGTGAGCCTTCCGGCCGACGGGGCGGGCTTGGTCCGCCCGGGGGCGCGCGTGGGGCGCGCGGTGGGCTTCTTCGGGGTCGGCCGCGCCTTCTCGGTCGACGGCGCCGGATCGGGCCGCGTCGCAGGGACCTCGGCCGGCTCCGGGTGTCCCGGCGCGAGCAGCGGCCGCGGCGCGTCCACGACGCTGGCGAGGAGCGTCGCCTCGGCGGTGCCCGGCAAGCCGGCGCTGCGGGAGGCGACGGCCACGGCGGCGAGCGCGGCGCTGTCGGCGGCGAGCGCGGCGCCGTCGGCGCTGGTCGCGGCGAGGCGCCCCGCCATGTACACGCCGGCGCCGGCGAGCATGGCGCCGAGGGCGGCGACCGTGGCGATCCGCGCCGCGGGCCGCTTCTTCTTGCGGCTCGACGTCGTCATCATCACCGTCGTCGTGCGGTCGGGGGCGTCGCTGTCGCACGGATCGGTGTCCGCGAGCGCCATCGGCAGCCGCGGAGGCGCGGGGTGGCGCAGGGTGATCGCGGCGTCCTGCGCGCTCGCGACCGGCGCCTGCGCCAGGGCCTCCGCGCCCGTGTCCTGGGTCGCCGTGCCCAGCGGCCCGGCGCTCCGCCGGCGCGGCGAGAGCGCCCGCTCCAGCGCCTCGGCCATCTCCCTGGCGGAGCCGAAGCGCGCGTTCGGGTCGAGCTGCAACGCCCGCCGCATCCAGTCGTCGAGGGCCGGCGGCGACTCGGGCCGGAGCGCGCTCGGCGGCGTGAACTTGCCGGCGTGCACGGTGAGCGTGAGCCCGACGATCGTCTCCGCGAAGAACGGGACTTGCCCGGTGATCGCGTGGTAGGCGACGACGCCGAGCGCCCAGAGGTCCGCGCGGAAATCGAGATCCTTCGAGCAGGTGAGCTGCTCCGGGCTCATGTAGAGCGGCGTCCCGACGACGTTCCCCGTCGAGGTGACGCGCATGTCCCGCGCCCGCCGGGCGATGCCGAAGTCGAGCACCTTGACGAAGGTCTCGCCGTCCACCTCGGTCAGGAACAGGTTGTCCGGCTTGATGTCCCGGTGGACGATGCCGAGCCGGTGCGCCTGCCCGAGCGCCTTCGCCGTCTGCGCCACGATGCGGGCCACCTCGCCGAGCGGCAGCCTCCCCAGGCGGCGGATGCGGGCCCTGAGATCCTCGCCGCGGAGCAGCTCCATCGCGATGTACGGCATGCCGTCCGCGGTCAGCCCATGATCGAGGACCTGCGCGACATGCGGGCTCGTGATCTGGGCCGCCGCGACGGCCTCCCGCCGGAACCGCTCCACGTACCCCGCGTCGTCCGCGAGCTCGGGCGACATGAACTTGACGGCCACCTGCGCCTTGAGCGGCAGGCGATCGGCGACCCAGATGCTCCCCATCCCGCCCCGCCGCAGGATGCGAACGAGCCGCAGCGCAGGGGTCACCAGCTGTCCCGTGTGCAGGGGCATACCTCTGCTACTCCTTCTTGAAGAGGCCCGAGCCGGTGTGTCCGTCAGCTCCAGCCGAAACTCGCGTCAATAGATCAGTACGCCTCCTCCCTTGTCTCCGCAAGAGAAACACGCGCTCTTCCGCCCCTCATCCATCACCTCCACGCCATAGAACGCACCGCGCGGGACCGCGTCGATTTCAAGCCATCACAACCGGGTCTCCTGGCGACGTGGACGGACGCCGCACAGGCGCTCGTGTCGGCAGATGAGCGCACAGGAGCGCACCGATCACCTCATCGAGTCCACGCCGCGCCGCGCCGCGCGCGGGCGGTCGCGGTGCGCGGCGACGAACAGCAATGCAGCGCTCCTGCTCGGCGGGCTCACTACGGGAGTCCCGGATGCTGGCCAGCGCCCGAGGCATTATGCTCCGCGCCCTCATGACGCCGGACGCCCCCCTCGAGATCGCCGTGCTCGGCGATGTTCACGGCCACCTCACGCTCGCCTATCGGCTGCTCGGGCGCTGGCAGCGGGAGACCGGCCGCGCGCTCGATCTGATCCTCCAGGTCGGCGATCTCGGCGCGTTCCCTCCCCCGTTCCGGCTCGACCGCGCCACGAAGCGGTTCGCGGAGAGCGACCCCGACGAGCTGGGGTTCGCCGTCTATCACGAGGGCGGGCCGGAGCCCGATGCGTTCTTCGGGCCCGACGCGCCGGCGGATCAACGGATAGCCGCTGATACGGTGTTCATCAGGGGGAATCACGAAGACTTCGAGTTCCTCGACGAGGCGGGCGCCGGGTCCGACGCGCCGGTGCCGGTCGACGCGCACGAGAAGATCCTTTATCTCCCGAACGGCGGCCGGTTCACCTTCGGCCGCGGCCCGCACCGGCTCACGATCGGCGGGCTGGGCGGCATCTCCGACGGCGGGCGGCCCGGCCGGGATCCCGTCTCGGAGCACTACACCGCAGCCGAGGTCCGCAAGCTGCGCTCCCGCGGCGATCGCGTCGACGTGCTCCTCTCGCACGAGCCGCCGCACGGCGCCGCCGCCGCCATCCACCCCCGCTACGACGATGGCGGCTCACGCGACGTGCTCGAACTGCTCCGCGATCTCCGGCCGAGGTACCATTTCGCCGGGCATTATCACGAGCCGGGACAGCCGCTCGCCGCGACGGGCGACACGCAGAGCTACCAGCTCAACGCCGTCAATTTCCTGAAGCCGCACCGGCTCAACCCGGGGTGCATCGGGATCCTCCGATGGGCCGGGCCCGAGGAGAGCTCCTTTGCGCTCCTCGACGCGCCGTGGCTGGGCGAGTACACCAGGTCGAACTACAGGTACCTGTGAGCGCGGCGCCGCCGGCGGCGGCGCGCGACCTCGGCCCCTCGAGGTAGGTGCCTGTGGAGGCGGCGCCGCCGGCGGCGGCGCGCCTCGACGTCAGCCCTTCGAGCTCTTCGGCCCGAGCGGGCCGCCGTCGCCCGGCATGCGCGCGTAGACGCCGGGGTGCGAGGAGGCGAGCCACTGGTTCACGTGGCTCATCACGTGCGGGCGCTCGGTCCTGAGCTGCAGGTAGCGCTGGCCGCGCGGGACGAGCACCTGCTCGGTCACGTTGCCGCCGAACTGCTCCGCGAGCACGCGCACGACCGGCTCCACGTCGAAGAACTTGCAGCTGAAGAGATCGAAGAACGCCTCGTCGCTGTCGGGGAAGATGTGCAGCGTGATGTGCGACTCCGCGATCATCACCATGGCGCTGATCACCGGGGTCCCCTCGCGCGTCGCCGTCTTCACCACGAAGGGGCGCATGATCGGGGTCATCCCGATCTTCGAGGGCAGGTGGTCGAAGATGTCGAAGAGCGCGTCGAGCGAGGTCGGCCCGCGGTACGGGCTGAACTGCAGGAAGAGGTGAGGGCCGAAGTCGGCCTCCGGGCTCACCACCTCGTGCCCCCTGCGCTCCTGCAGATCGCCCCCTTCGCCGCGATCGACCGTCTGCGTGAACACGCTGCGACACGGCAGCGTCGTCTGGAGCATCATCTGGACCCGCTGCGGATCGAAGGCCCCGGGGTACACGAGATCGGCGAAGAAGCACTCGCGGAAGCTGAAGGTGTGGATGGTGAGGTGGCCGCCGAGCAGCAGCACGAAGGCGCTGATGCCGCAGTCCTCGGCCACCACGCCGTTGTAGTAGGGGAGGATGAACGGAGGCATCACCGGCTTCAGCCGGAGCACGCCGGGCACCTCCTCCAGAAGCTCCTGAGCCAGCTTCACGTCATCAAAACGGCTCCGGAAGCCGTGAAAGCCGTCCATCGTGAAATGGGTGAGGTTCTTGCGCGCCTTATGCATGTTGCCCCTTCGTCGACGAGTTGAGCGATGCTACTCCACGCGGCGCGGGCGCGATCGGATAAATTTGGCGAGCTGCCTTCCCTCCGGCGCGCGCATGTGCGCCGCCCGATGATCAGGTGGGGAAGCCGGAGACAAGCATGCTTGTCGTGCGCCCGGCGCGCGATCCGCCGCAGCGCCGCAGCTCCCGGCGCGGCTCGCGGCGCCGCGTGGGATGAGCACGCCGGGTCGGCGCTCGACTGCCACTGCTGCGCTCGACTGCCACTGCGGCGCTCGACTGCCACAACGGAGGCGACGGGCCGCGGCTCCGGCGCCCTGGAGCGGGTCCGCATGTGGGCCCACGTCGCCTGGCGAGTCCGCGGCGGGTGCCCCTCGTGGCCGCCGTCCACCGGACCGTCACGACGGGCGCCTCGGACACCTCGGACGCCACGCGCGCCGCGAGGCGCCCGCCGGCGAGGCCGAGTGACGCTTGACTTCAAAAAACGTGTTTCATTTGTCCGCGACAATCGCCCTCCAGGCAGCGGACGGCGGCGCTCATGTCGGGTAGCCGGCGCGCGCCGCCGGATCACGCGACGCGACAGACGGGCTGGTTCCTGGCGGGAGATACAGTCTCTCGTCCGGGATGCCGGCTCACTGAAACCGTTCACCAGGACGGCCTGGACGCTCTCGGGGGCGCAGGAACGCCGTCAGAGGAAATCCATCCGCCGTGGATCGGGCGTCGGGGTGCGATAAAAAGTGAAGCAGCGGTGTCATCCGTCGTCGCCCGGACGCCCGGAGGCGTAGAATCGCCGGAGCTATGAGCCGATCGCCCTCCGACAAGGACGCGCACAAGAAGGCACCGATGAGCCCCGTGCCGTCGCGAGGGAGCTCGCCGGATCCGAGCCCGCCGCGCAGCAACAGCAGCTGCCTGCCGCCGGCGCCGCACCCGCCGCGCAACAACTCGAGCTGCCTGCCGCCGGCGCCGCAATCGAACCGCGGCGGCAGCACGCTCCCGCCCCCGCAGCACGTGCCGGCCCCCGCGCGGGGCAGCCACTTCCCGACCGACGCGCGCCTCCGGCGGGACCGGCCGAGCGCGCCGCTCGCGCCGCTCGTCGGATCTCCGCCGCAGGACGCGCGCGGCTGGCGCGATCGGCCGGGCGCCGCGGCCGTGGCCGCTGCCGCGGCGCGCAGCGGCCTCGCGGCGCAGGATCCGTTCGCCACCTGGGACGCGGAGGCGCCGCCCGCCACGCTGCCCGCGACCCAGCCGCCCGAGCCGCCGAGCTCGCGCGTGCCGGAGGTGTCGCGCTTCGAGGACACGAGCCGCGGCCACGCGCCGGCCTCGTCGCCGGGCAGGCGCGTGGCGGCCGTCGCCTCGGCCGCCGCGCACCAGCCCGCGCCGGCCGCCCGGCGCGAGCCGCAGCGGCTCCACGAGCCGCACGGCGGCGGGCACGACCCGTACACGCCCATCAACCAGATCCTCGGCTACACGCGCCTGCTCGTCGCGTCGCTGCAGGGCAAGGTCGCGCCGCAGCACATCGAGGACATCCGCAACATCGAGCTCGCCTCGCGCAAGCTGCTCGGCATCGTCCAGGCGATGGAGAACGGGGGCGGCGAGGACGACGCGCCCTCGAGCGTGAAGGTCAGCGTCCCCTCCTCCCCGCACGAGGAGCCGGCGCTCCACGCGGAGCTCGAGGGCGGCGGGCGCGGCGCCATCCTCGTCGTCGACGACAGCCGCGGCAACCGCGACGTGCTCTGCCGGGTGCTGCAGAACAACGGCTTCCGCGCGATCGCCGCCGAGGACGGCCCGCGCGCGCTCGGCCTGGCCGCGCGCGAGCGCTTCGACGCCGTGCTGCTCGACGTGAACATGCCCGGCATCAGCGGCCTCGGCGTGCTCTCCGCGCTGCGCCAGAGCCGGTCGCAGGCGGAGCTGCCCGTGATCATGGTGACCACGCGGGGCGCGAGCGAGGACGTGGTGGAGTCGCTCCGGCTCGGCGCCAACGATCACGTCACGAAGCCGATCGACTTCGACATCCTGCTCGGGCGCCTCGACACGCAGCTCACGCTGAAGCGCTCGCGCGAGCAGCTCTCGCAGCTCGCCGCGGAGCTGTCGATCAAGAGCGAGTTCATCCGCAAGACGTTCGGCCGCTACCTGAGCGACGAGGTCGTGAGCCGCCTGCTCTCCTCGCCCGAGGCCCAGCTCCTCGGCGGCGAGGAGCGCGACGTGACGATCATGATGACGGACCTCCGGAGCTTCACGACGATGACCGAGAACATGCCGCCCGACGTCGTCATGCGGCTCCTGAACGGCTATCTCGGCGAGATGGCGCGCATCATCATCGCGCGCGGCGGCACGATCATCGAGTTCATCGGGGACGCGATCCTCGCGCTCTTCGGCGCGCCGTTCTCGACGGGCGACGACGCGCGCCGCGCGGTCGCGTGCGCGATCGAGATGCAGCTCGCGATGGACGCGGTGAACGACAGGAACAGCGCGGACGGCCTGCCGACGCTGCAGATGGGCATCGCGCTCAACACCGGCCCGGTCGTCGTGGGCAACATCGGCTCCGAGGCGCGGACGAAATACGGCGTGGTCGGCGCCCAGGTCAACCTGACGTCGCGCATCGAGTCGTGCACGGTGGGGCGCCAGATCCTCATCGCGGACGGCACGCGCCGCGCCGCCGGCTCCGGCCTCCTGCTCGGCCAGAGCCACGCGCTGTCCGTCAAGGGGTTCTCGACGCGGGTGCTGGTCCACGAGGTGCTGGGCCTCGACAACCCCGAGCGGCTCTACCTGCCCGAGCGGCGCGTCGAGATCCTGCCGCTCTCGTCGCCGCTGCCCGTGGTGTGCGCGCGCCTCGCCGGCAAGCGCGTGGAGGGCGAGCCGCAGTCCGCCTACATCCTCGGGCTCTCGCCTTTCGGCGCCGTGCTGCGCTTACACCCCCGCCCCGCGCCCTTCACCAACCTCCAGCTCCACCCGTCGGTCGCGCTCGCGGAGCAGCTCGGCGGCGAGCTGCACGCGAAGGTGATCGAGCTCGACCCGCGCGCCGACGACGTGGTGCGCATCCACTTCACGTCCTCGCCGCCCGGGCTCGCGGCCCTCGTGCAAGAGCTCCACCGCGCCGAGGCGTAGCGGCGACGCGCGGGCGCGCGGACTCCTGTCATGGCGGCGCCCCGTGCTGATGGGGAGTCCCGTCACGGGGAGCCGGCCACGGCGCCCACTGGCCGTGTCCGTTCGTCACGCGCGACGGCATCGCGGCTCGACCGGGCCGCGATGCCGGGTTAAGCACCGCCCGTGGCCTGGAGTCAGCGCATGGCGAGCACGGCGACCAGGAAGCGCTCTGCTCCGGTGCGTTACGGCGCCGCCGTGCTCATCACGGGAATCGCGATCGCGCTGAGGCTCTCGCTCCACTCGGTCCTCGGAGACGAGGTGCCATTCATCCTCTATTTTCCAGCGGTCGTGGCGAGCGCCTGGTTCGGGGGCCTCGAGGCCGGCCTCGTCACGACGGCCCTCTGCGCGGCCTTCGTCTGGTATTTCTTCCTGATTCCATATCACTCGTTCGCGCCTCCCCCGGTTCACGGCACGGTACAGCTCGGCACGTTCGTCGTCACCTCCGTGATGAGCTCGCTCCTGGCCGAGAACCTGCACAGGGCCAGGCGGCTCGCCGCGCGCAGCGCGGAGCGGCTGCGGATCGCGCAGGATCACTCGCTCGACGGGTTCGTGACGCTGTGGGCCGTTCGGGACGCGCAGGGGAGCATCGTGGACTTCCGGTGGGAGTACGTGAACCCCGCCGCGGCCGGCATGCTGCTGTGCGCCCCGGAGCGCCTGGTGGGTCGGGGTCTTCTCCAGATGCTGCCGGGCGAGAAGACGAAACACGACCTCTTCGCGCGGTGCGCGCGCGTGGTCGAGACGGGCGATCCCGTCGACGTCGAGCTGCCCTGGGGCGAGGAGGAGCGCCGCCGCTGGTTCCGGATCATGATCGTGCAGCTCCATGACGGGATCGCCGTCCACTTCAGCGACATCACGGCGCGCAAGCGGGCGGAAGAGGAGCGCGCGGCGCTCTTCGCGAGCGAGCGCCGCGCGCGCGCCGAGGCGGAGGAGGCCAATCGGCTGAAAGACGAGTTCCTGGCGACGGTCTCCCACGAGCTGCGGACGCCGCTCAACGCGATCCTCGGCTGGTCGCACCTGCTCCAGGCGAAGGCCGCCGCGCCCGAGCAGAGGGCGCGCGGGCTGCAGGCCATCGAGCGCAGCGCCCGGTCTCAGGCGCGGCTCGTCGAGGATATCCTCGACGTGTCCAGGATCATCGCCGGCAAGGTGCGGCTCGACAGGCACCTCATCGACGCCGGCGCGGTCATCGGGGCTGCGGTCGAGTCCGTGCGCCCCGCAGCCGACGCGAAGGGGGTCGCGCTCGAGCTCGCCGTCGAGGCGCGGGACGCCCGGATCCTGGGCGATTCCACGCGTCTCCAGCAGGTGTGCTGGAACCTCGTCTCCAACGCGATCAAGTTCACGCCGACGGGCGGGGTGGTGCGCGTCGCGGTCGCCCAGCGAGGCGCGGATCTCCACATCGAGGTCAGCGACACGGGGCAAGGCATCCGCCCCGATTTCCTGCCGTTCGTCTTCGATCGTTTCAGCCAGGCCGACGGCTCGACGACGCGCCGCCACGGCGGGCTCGGCCTCGGGCTCGCCATCGTCCGCCACCTGGTCGAGCTGCACGGCGGGACGATCTCGGCCCGCAGCGAGGGCGAGGGACGAGGCGCGACGTTCGATGTCGCGCTGCCCGTCGCCGGCCCCGCGCAGACGGGCGACGACGGCCTCGTCCGGACGCGCGACAGCGCGGCCCCCGGGCGCGCGCCGCCGGGAGCGCCCGAGCGGCGCGTCGACGGGCTCCGCGTCCTCGTGGTCGACGACGAGGACGACGCGGGCGAGATCGCCGGCGCCATGCTCCGGGAGCTGGGCGTCGAGCCCCGGGTGGTGCGATCGGCAGAGGAGGCGCTCCGGGCGCTCGTCGAGTTTCGCCCCGACATCCTGATCTCGGATCTGGCGATGCCCCACGAGGACGGCTTCTCCCTGATGCGCAAGGTGCGCGCGCTCGCGCCGGACGCGGGGGGCGCCATTCCGGCCATCGCGATCACGGCGTACGCGCGGCGCGAGGATCGCCAGCGGGCGCTCGCGTCCGGCTTTCAGGTGTACCTCACGAAGCCCATCGTCGCCGCCGAGCTCTCCGAGGTCGTGAGCAGCCTGGTCGCGGGGCTGCCCCCCAGCCCTGCCCGAGCGCGCGCTGCTGCGCCGTGACGCGCCGAGGCGACCGCCGTGTTGCCCTGGACGAGGGGCCTCGCCTACCCTGCGCCCTCCCAGCGCAACACGGTTCCTTCACGCGGCCACACACACCGAGGCGACCGATGCACACGCGTTCCCAGATCATCGCGGGCCCCGCGGGCGCGCTCCACATCGTCGATCATCCAGCCGCAGGCGCTCATCCAGCCGCGGGCGCCGCGCCGACGCCGGGCGATGGGCCCGCGGGCGACGCGCTGCCGCTCGTGCTCGTGCACGGGATGGTCGGCCACGTCGGCTTCTGGGAGGCGCCGCTCGCGCACCTCGCGGGCAGGCGCCGCGCCGTCGCCATCGATCTGAGGGGCCACGGCGCGTCCGAGGCCCCGCCCGACGCGGACTACTCGCCTGCCGCGTGCGCGGCCGACGTGCTCGCGGTGCTCGACGCCCTGGACCTTCCGCGCGTGGCGCTCGTCGGCCACAGCTTCGGCACGCTCGTGGCCATCGCCGCCGCGGCCGCCCACCCGGAGCGCGTCGCGCGGCTCGTGCTCGTCGACCCGCCCGGCGACTTCACGCAGCTCCCGGCCGAGATCCGCGAACAGCAGCTCTCGCCCATGCGGGCCGCGTTCGAGACGGACGACTGGCGCACCGCCACCCGCGCGGGGTTCGATGGGGCGCTCGTGGGCAGCGCGCCGGCGACGCGGGACGTGGTGCTGGGCCGCCTCGCCGCCACGCCGCGCGACCGGCTGCTCGGCATGTACCGCAGCATGATCGAGTTCCCCGCCGTGGACACGCTGGACCGCTACCTCGCCGCCCCGGGCTCCCGCGCCCACGCCATCGTCGCTCCCTCGAACGCGCGGCCGTTCAGCCTGCATGTGCTCAGGCCCGCGCTGGAGGCCGCCGTGCTGCGAGGGACGGGCCACTGGCTGATGATGGACGCACCGGCCCGGTTCACCGAGCAGCTCGAGGCCTGGCTCACCGCCGCGTGACGCAGCCCGGCCGCTCGATCGCATGAGCGCCTTTCCGCCGGGGCGCGCGCGGCCCACACTGCGGCCATGCGCGACGACGACGCCGCTCGCCTCACCGCGAGGACTTTAGGTCACTACGACGATCACGCCCTGTCGTTCTGGGAGGGCACCCGGGATCATGACGTCTCGCAGAACCGCGCCGCGCTGCTCGCGGCGCTGGAGGGGCCGGGCCCGTTCACGATCCTCGATCTCGGCTGCGGCCCGGGGCGCGACCTCGCCGCGTTCCGCGCCGCGGGGCACGTCCCCGTCGGGCTCGACGGGTCGGCGCGGTTCGTCGAGATGGCGCGGCGGCACGCGGGCTGCGAGGTGCTCCACCAGGACTTCCTGCGCCTCGATCTCGGGGCCGAGCGCTTCGACGGGATCTTCGCCAACGCGTCGCTGTTCCACGTGCCGAGCGCCGAGCTGCCGCGCGTGCTCCGCGAGCTCCACGCCGCGCTCCGCCCGCGCGGCGTCCTCTTCAGCTCCAACCCGCGCGGCGACGACCGGGAGGGGTGGTCCGGCGACCGGTACGGCTGCTACTGGTCGCTCGAGCGGTGGCGCGACCACGTGACGACCGCGGGATTCGAGGAGATCCAGCACTACTACCGGCCGGCAGGCCTTCCCCGCGCGCAGCAGCCGTGGCTCGCGACGGTGTGGCGCAAGCGCTGATGTCCGGCCGGTGGGGTTCCAGCGCCAGGCGTCCGGCCCCATGGTGGAGACATGCGTCAGAAGCCCAGACGCCTGCATGGCAATGCCCGCGCGCGCGCGGGAAGCAGGGATCGGCCGAATATCCTGATCATCATGGGAGACGACATCGGCTGGTTCAACCTGAGCGCGTACAACCGGGGGATGATGGGCTACGAGACGCCCCACATCGACCGTATCGCGCGAGAAGGGGTCCTCTTCACAGACTATTACGGACAGCAAAGCTGCACGGCCGGGCGCGCCGCGCTCATGACGGGCCAGACACCGCTCCGGACCGGCCTTACCAAGATCGGGATCCCGGGCGCGAAGCGGGGCATCAGCGACAAAGATCCCACCATCGCCGAGATCCTCCAGCAGCTCGGCTACACCACCGGGCAGTTCGGCAAGAACCATTTCGGTGATCGGGACGAGCACCTGCCCACGATGCACGGGTTCGACGAGTTCTTCGGCAACCTCTACCACCTCAACGCCGAGGAGGAGCCCGAGCACCCGGATTACCCTGAGGCCCCGGAGTTCCGCGCGAAATTCGGACCGCGGGGCGTGCTCCACGCCTGGGCTGATGGTCAGGGCGGGCAGCGGATCGAGGACACGGGCCCGCTCACCAGGAAACGCATGGAGACCATCGACGAGGAGACCCTCGCCGCTGCCGTGGACTTCATCGAGCGGGCGCAGAGGTCCGAGAGTCCCTTCTTCGTCTGGTTCAACAGCACGCGCATGCACATCTGGACCCACCTCAAGGCGGAGTCGCAGGGCAAGACCGGGCTCGGCATCCACGCCGACGGCATGGTCGAGCACGACGGGCACGTCGGCAGCCTGCTGCGCAAGCTCGACGAGCTCGGCCTCTCCGGGGACACCCTCGTCATCTACACGACCGACAACGGCGCCGAGGCGTTCACCTGGCCCGACGGCGGCACCACGCCGTTCCGGGGCGAGAAGAACACCCAGTACGAGGGTGCCTATCGCGTGCCTTGCCTCGTCCGCTGGCCCGGCGTGATCTCCCCCGGTCAGGTCAACACCTCGCTCATCGCGTCCGAGGACTGGTTCCCGACGCTGGCCGCGGCGGCGGGGCTCCGCGACGTGAAGCAGCGGCTGCTCGCGGGGTGCCGCGCCGGCGACAGGACGTTCAAGGTCCACCTCGACGGCCACGATCAGCTCGCGCTGCTCTCCGGCCAGGGCCCGAGCGCGCGGCGCGCGTTCTTCTACGTGAACGACGAGGGGCAGCTCGTCGCCCTCCGCCACGATCGCTGGAAGATCGTCTTCGCCGAGCAGCGCGCCAGCGGGCTTCGTGTCTGGCAGGAGCCGTTCGTCCCGCTCCGGCTGCCCAAGCTCGTCGACCTCCGGGCCGATCCCTTCGAGAGGGCCGAGTTGGGCAGCATCTTCTACGACAAGTGGCGCATCGATCACGCCTTCGTGATCGCGCCGGCCATCGAGCTCGCGAAGCAATTCATCGCTTCGTTCCAGGAGTTCCCTCCCCGGCACAAGCCGGAGACATGGAACCTGGACACCATCCTCCAGCGAATGGAACGGATGTCGGATTGAGCGGCCGCTCCGCCTCGTCGTCGTTCCTCTGCCTGGCTGGCAGGCGACCGCGACGATCGCGTTCTCTTCCCGGCGCTGTCTCTCCCCGGCACGGGAAGAGCGCTCGATGCGGGCGACGGCCGCGGTCAGTGCGCCCTGATCGCGCGCGGGCGTCCGGCGGGCAGGCAGGCGGCGGACGAGCGGGCGGCAGGTCCGCGCGCGACCACCGGGGCCAGGGCGACGATCACGAGGACCAGCGCCACGACGACGGCGAGCCCGCCCCGCAGGGTGAAGCGGTCGGCGAGCAGGCCGATGAGCGGCGGCCCCACGAGGAAGCCGCCGTAGGACAGGGTGGCGAGCGTCGCCAGCGCCTTTCCGGGCGCCACGTCGGGAGCGCTCGCCCCGGCGCGGAAGACCAGCGGCACCACGACGGACAGGCCGGCGCCCACGCACCCGAAGCCCAGCAGCAGGGCGATCGGGACGTTGACGACAAGCGCCGCGCCCAGCCCGCCCGCGACGAGGAGGGCCGCCGCGCGCACGAGCCGCTCGGCGCCGAAGCGCTGCGTGAGCCCGTCCCCGGAGAACCGCCCGACGAGCATCGCGAGCGAGAAGACGGCGTAGCCGGTCGCGGCCACGGCCGCGGTGGTGTGGAGCTCGTCGCGGAGATAGACGGCCGACCAGTTGGCCATGGCGCCCTCGCCCACGGACGAGCAGAACGCGATGAGGCCGAGCAGGAGGATCCGGGTCGAGCGGCTCCCCCCGGAGGCGCCCGCGCCCGCGGCGACCGCGGGCTCGGGGCGCGCGTCGGCCGAGAGCGCGCCGCCGGCGTCGAGGACGACCACGGCGAGGACGGCGGCGACGGCGAGCAGGTGCACCGCCGGCGACACCGCCAGGCCGGCCGCGAGCGCCCCGAGGGCCGCGCCGATCAGCCCGCCGAGGCTGAACATGCCGTGGACCGAGGCGAGGATCGGGCGGCCGTGGCGCCGCTCGACCTCGACGGCCTGCGCGTTCATCGCGACGTCCATGAGGCCGTTGGTCATGCCGAGCAGCACGAGGGCCGCGACGAGCGCGGCGAAGGACGGCGCGAGCGCCGGCAGGGGCAGCGCCGCGCACAGCAGCATGGCCGAGACGCGGGTGACACGCCGGCTCCCGAGGCGCGCGACGAGCGGCCCGGCGGCGCGGAAGGCGAGGATCGCGCCGCAGGCCACGCCGAGCAGGGCCAGGCCGAGCTCGCCGTCGCGCAGCCCGAGCCGCTCGCGCACCGCGGGGACGCGCGCGGCCCAGGAAGCGAAGGCGATGCCGTTCGCCAGGAACATGACCGAGACGGCGCGCCTGGCCTGCGCCGTGGAGAGGGCAGGAAGCTCCTCCGAACTTTCGTGCATTTTCGTGAACATCAGGGAACAATCATGCAGCCGGCCACGGCCAAGGCAAGCGGCTTCGTGAACAAACAGGAACGATCGTGCAAAACCAAGCAGACAGCTCGGGCCTGATGGTGGCCGAAAGGCGCCGGGAAATTCTCGCGGTGCTGGAACGTGATGGGAAGGTGGTCGCGGCGGAGCTGAGCCGCGCGTTCGGCGTCTCGGAGGACACGATCCGGCGCGACCTGCGCGAGATGGCGAACGAGGGGCTGCTGCAGCGCGTGCACGGCGGCGGCCTGCCGCTCGCGCGGGTGAACCCGAGCTTCCCCGCGCGGGAGCGGCAGCAGCCGCGCGTCAAGGAAGGGCTCGCGCGGGCCGCGGCCACGTTGATCAAGCCGGGGCAGGTGGTGTTCATCGACAGCGGCACGACGAACGTGGCCGTCGCGCGCCACCTCCCGCGCGATCTCGAGGCCACGATCGTGACCAACAGCCCTCCTGTCGCCATCGCCCTCTCCGAGCACCCGCGCGTCGAGGTGGTCCTGCTCGGCGGGCGCATGCGCAAGGACCCGCTGGCCGCCGCCGACGCGGTGACGATCGCGGGCGTGCGCCAGATCCGGGCGGACCTCTGCTACCTCGGCGTGTGCACCCTCGACCCGACGTTCGGGATCACCACCGTGGACCTGGACGAGTCGTATGTGAAGCGGGCCATGGTCGAGGCCTCGGCCGAGGTGGTCGCGCTGGTAACCGCGGACAAGCTCGGCACCGCGTCAGCGTACGTCGTCGCCCCGCTGAGCGAGCTCACGTGGCTCTTCACGGAGCGCGGCGTGCCGAAGGAGGTGCTCGCGCCGTACCGGGAGGCGGGCGTCACGGTCACGCAGGACGTCGAGGCGGAGCCTGCCTGAAGCGTCGATCGGCTGGCCACGGGGCGACGAGGAGCCGAGAGACGGCAGGCGCCGGCCAGGCACCTCGCCGCGCGACTACAGCAACCCCGAGAGCAGATCCAGGACACCGCAGCTCAGGCCCCCCCCGGAGAGCGCGACGAGGGGCTCCAGGCTCGACGCGATGGACTCAGGGTACACCGCCCTGCCGGCGCCGCAGGTCGGCGCGCCCGCGCTGTCCCTGTCGCAGACAGCGTCGCAATGGCCGAGCACGGTGATCCCGCACGAGGGCGACTGCCCGCAGATGCGCTGGAACGTCCTCGTGCTCAGCGCCACGCCGCACGCGTCGACCAGCGCGTTGTCGGCGCACGCGTAGGCGGTCGGCCGGACCTGGTCGAAGAGATCACCGAACATGATCGCGTCCCGGACCGTGTACTCCGCCGCCTCGCTGTCCGGCGCGTCGGCCAGGGCCGGGTGGCCGCCGGTCAGGTGGATCGCGACGCTCGCGCCCGTCGCGTTCAGCGACTGCAGCAGGCAAGCCGTCATCCAGCGCCGCGCGGCGGCGTCCGAGAGCGGCGCGGAGGACCACCGCGGCGCGAGCCCGATCGACCCGCCGAAGGACCGCCCCGAGGACGTCTCCAGCGCCGCCCCATCGGGCAGGGCGCAGGCGATCACGCGCTCGACGAGGTGCCTGCCCTCGCTCGTCGAGAGGAGCACGGCCGCCCTGGAGCCGCCCATCGCGTCCGGCAGCGGCGCCCGCGCCAGCGCGCGGAGCGCCTGCTGCGTCGAGGGCTCCCAGAAGAAGGCGGGATCGAGGCCGTTCATCACGATGATCCCCTGCTCCGCGGCCAGGACCGTCTCGCCGTCGTCCGCCGGCGCCGCTCCGCACCCGGCCGCAAGCAAGCAGAACCCGATCACCCCGGCAGCGTTGACCCTCAAGCAAAGCATGCACTGTCCTCCATCTCAGGCGCACGTGCGTGCGCCTCGCACCGGGAGCAAGCAAATCCCGGTCCGGCGCCGGGCCTGATCGGTCGCCCCGGTACGCGCGCGGCCCGCGAGGACCGGGCTCAGCCGGTCATCGAGCAGGCTCGTCAGCGGCGCGCCATGCAGGATCAGCCGCCGCGCCCGGCAGCGCGCAGCGCATCGAGGCCGCGCGCCAGCGCGTCGAACCGGGCCCGCCAGGCGGGATGCTCGGCCAGGAGCCCGCCGGCCCGGTCCAGGCTCGCGGCGGCGACCTCGACCAGACCGTGGCGTATTGCCGCACGACCGCGCCAGGAGAGGACCTCGAGGAGCTCGTCGGCGAACAGGAACGGGCCCGCCTCGAGCTCCGCCTCGTCGAGCCCGCCGAGCAGCAGCGCGCGCGGCTCGCCGTCCGAGGCGTCATCCGAGAGGAGGCAGCGCAGCAGCAGGAAGCAGCCGTGCGCCGCCCTCGCCGACGGCTCCGGCGGGCACGCGCCGGCGATCCACGCGAGCAGGCGCCGCGCCTCGTCGAGCTCCCCCCGCGCCGCGAGGATGCGCGCGAGGAGCAGCGAGCAGTCCGGCACGGGGCGATCCACGAACCGCTGCTCGAGCGTGTGCGCGCGGCGCGCGAGCGAGAGGGCCTCGTCCTGCTGGTCGCTCCAGTAGAGGAGCTCGGCGACGTTGTACGTGGCGACGCGCTCCAGCCACGGGTTGCCGATCTCCCGCGCGAGCGCGATCGCGCGCCGGAGATCCGCGGTCGCCCGCGGCAGATCCTTCTTCAGCGTCCAGAGCACGACGCGGTTCATGATCGCGACGCACAGGTGCGGCAGGTCCTCGGCGCGCTCGCAGAGCGCGATCGCCTCCTCGGCCCGCCGCTCCGCCTCGGCGAAGCGGCCCGCGTGCGCGAGCTCGGTCGACAGCAGCACGAGCGCGATGATCCGGCTCTCCTCGTCCCCGGCCGACTCGGCCAGCGACGCCCCCTCCGAGAGGAGCGCGATCGCCTCCGCGACCTCGGCCCGCCGCAGGCGCGTGCGCCCCTCCGCCACGCAGAGGCGCGCCGAGAGCCGCGGCGAGCGCGCGGGTTCGACGAGCGGCCGCGCCAGCGCGACGCGCGCCGACGACGCCTCGTAGGCGCCCGTCCAGTCGAGCGCCGTCGCCTCCTCGAGCAGGACGTCCGCGCGCAGCTCGGCTTCCGCGTCGGAGCCCGCGAGCTCGAGCGCCGCGGAGAGATCGGCCATGGCCTCCTCGATGAGGTGCAGCCGGTAGCGGATCCGCCCGCGCCCGGCCAGCGCGCGCGCGCGCCCGCGGCGATCGTCCTCGCCGGCCAGCTTGAGCGCGGCGGTGTAGCAGCGCTCCGCCTCGACGTGCCGGTGCCGCGCGAACGCGAGATCCCCGAGCCGGAGGTGCGCCTCCGCCGCCTCCTCCCCCGCCCCGCACGCGGCCGCGTGCCGGGCCAGCGGCTCGAGCTCCTCCGGCGCCGGCTGCGCCGGAGGGCGCTCGCGCTCGACCCGCGCCCGCCAGAAGGCGAGCGCGTGCCGGTGGATCTGCGCGCGGTGCTCGGGATCCAGCGTCTCGTACACAGCGTCGCGGAAGAGGCCGCTCTGGAACCACCACCGCTCGGCGCCCCCGCGCGCGCCCCGCGCCCCGCCGTCGCCGTCGTCGCCGCCGTCGCCGCGCGCGATGATGCCCCGCTCGACGAGCACGCCGAGCCCGTACCCCGCGTCGACCGGCGTCCCGGCGCCGCGGACCCGGTCGACGGCGTCCTGCACCCACTCCAGCTCGGCCCGGGTGAACGACTCGCCGAGCACGGCGCAGAGCCGCGCGAGCGCGGCGATCTCCTGCGGCAGCGCCCCGAGCTGGCGCATCGCCAGCCACTGCCACGCCGGGGAGACCGGCAGGCCCTCGAGCGCCGACGCCTCGACGCAGTAGTCGCCGCCCCCGGGGCGGCGGCGCACGAGCCCGGCCTGCTTGAGCGACCGGATGATCGCGGCGAGGCAGCCCGGGTTGCCGCCGGCCCAGCGCGCGAGCCCCCGGAGCACGTCGGCCGGGGGGTACGCCGCGGGGAGGAGGAGCCGCGCCGCGAGCTCCGACGCGGCGGCCTCGTCGAGCGGGGCGAGCGTCACCCGGTCGGCGCGCTGCGTCCGGGCGCCCCAGGTGGGGCGGAGCCGCTCGAAGCGCGGGTGCGCGACGACCGCGGCCCAGAGCGCCACCCCGGTGCCGTCGAGCGTCGCGACCTCGAGCGCGTCGAGCACGGTGACGTCCGCCCACTGCGCGTCGTCCACGATCACGGCGACCGGGGCGCGGCGCGCGCGGCGGCGCAGCCCCTCGGCGATCGCCCGCGCCACGTGGTGGGGCGTCGCGGCGGGCGCGGCGCGCGCGGCCCCGGGGAGCGCCCACCCGAGCGCCGCGGCGACGGACGCGAAGGTCGAGGCGCCGATCTCGGGGCCGAGCCGCGCCTCGCAGAACGCGCGGGGGTCGGCCGGCGCCGCGGCGGGCGCGGAGAGCGCGAAGCGCAGGATCTCCGCGGTGTCCTTGCTCGCCTCGCCCGGCAGGGGCTGCGCCGCGCGCACCACGAGCGCCGCGGCGTCGGGGCGCAGGCGCTGCGCCACGGCGGCCGCCTCGGCCGCGACGCGGGTCTTGCCGAGCCCGGCGTCGCCGAGCACCGTCACGAGCGCCGGGCACGCGCCGCTGAACGCCGCGGCCGCGCTCGCCTCGAGCGCCGCGATCGCCTCGGAGCGCCCCACCATCGGCGGCGCGTCGCTCTCCGGCGCCCGCGCCACGTGGGTCGACGTCGGGGTCGAGGTCGGCTCGGCCTCGGCGAGGGCGCGCTCGAGCTCCTTCGTGAGCAGGACGCCGGACCATGGGGCGGCGGGGAGCCAGGTCTCCGGGCGATCCACCGCCGCGCCGTAGACGGCGGGCGCGCCCCGGTCGCGCGGGCGGATGATCACGCCCGCGAGGTGGAGCGCGGCGCGGGCGCCGTGCCGCTCGACGAGCTCGCGCGCGGCGGCGAGCGCGAGCCGGACGGGGTGCTCGGCGTCGCGGGCCGAGAAGACGGCGACGTGGCGGCGCCCGCGCTGCCGGACGCAGACGCCGCTGCGGCGCGTGAGCGCGCCGATCACGAGCGGCGTGGCGGCGCCGGTCTCCGCGACCAGCACGACGGCCGGCTGGAGCCCCTCGGCGAGGAGCCTGCCGCCGCCGGACGGCGGCCCCGACGCGGCGACGGACGGCGGCCCCGACGCGGCGCCGGACGGCGGCCCCGGCGCGGCGCCGGACGGCGGCCCCGACGCGGCACCGGACGGCGGCCCCGACGCGATCGGCAACGACCGCGGGGTCGGCTCCGCGTCGGCGGCGGCGCCGAGCGGGCACGCCTCCTCGAGCGCGCGCCGGAGCGCGGCCGCGCTCGCGGGCCGGCGGTCGGGCTCCTTGGCGAGGCACGAGAGCACGAGCTCCTCGAGGGCCTCGGGGATCGGCGCGAGCTCGCCCGGCCGCGGCGGCCGGAGCGCGAGGTGCCCGTGCTCGACCGCGCCCGTGTCCCCAACGAACGGCGGCCGCAGGGTGAGCAGCTCGAACAGGATCGCGCCGACGGCGTACAGATCCGTGCGCCCGTCGACGGCGGCGCCCGCGCGGAGCTGCTCGGGCGCCATGTACTCGGGCGTGCCGACGATCGTGCCCCCGCGCGTGATCTCGCCCTCGTCGTCCTGGCGCGACGCGCCGGCGGGCCGCGCCAGGCCCAGGTCGAGCAGCACCGCGCGCGCGGCGCCTGCCGCCGGGGCCGGCGCGGCGGCCGCACCTGCCGCGGGGCCCGACGCGGCCTCCGCGCGGGGCGGCGCGAGCATCACGTTCTCCGGCTTGAGATCGCGGTGGACGACGCCGCGCGCGTGCGCGGCCGCGAGCGCGTCGAGCAGCGCGGCCGCGCGCGCCGCCGCCCAGGCCGGCTCCGGGGGCCCGGGCAGCGCCGCGAGCGCCTCGGCGAGCGTCTCGCCGGCGACGTGATCCATGGCGATCCAGGGGCGGCCGTCGTCGAGCCGCCCCTCGCCGTGGACCCGCGGGACGTGCGGCGGGCCGACGCGCCGGAGCGCGCCCGCCTCGCGCCGGAACCGCGCCTGGATCGTCCCGCGCGCCGTGCGCCCTACCTTGAGGGCGACGCGGGCGCCGTCCGCCTCGCGCCGCGCGGCCCACACCGCCGAGAAGCCGCCCTGCCCGAGCAGGCCGTCGACCCGGAAGCCCGGGACCCGCGGCCGGCCCGACGACTCGGGCGTGCGCTCGACCGCCGGCGGCGGCGAGCCGCCGTCGCGGGGGCAAACGCCCGCCGGAGGGAGCCGGCGGTGGCACAGTGGGCAGCGGGACACGTCGTGGCTCCCTGGGGCAGGGCGGACAGGGATCTGCTCTCCGCCCCCCTATGGTACCGTCGGTCGGTCCGTCGATGGCGACCGAAGACCCCGACACCCTCCCCGGCGCGGCGTCTCGCGTCGACCCCACGGTGCGCACCGCGCTGGCGACGCTCGCCGTGCCGTCCGCCCCGGCGGTGATCGTCGGCGATCTCGCGGTGGCCGCGCTGCCGCCCGGGGCCCGGGCGGGCGACTACGTGCTGGAGGAGCCGCTCGGCGCGGGCGGCTTCAGCGTGATCTACCGCGCGACGCACGCGGTCCACGGCGCGCTCGCCGCGGTGAAGGTGCTGCACCCCGAGCTCAGCGTGCTGCCGGACGTCGTCGTCCGCTTCCAGCGCGAGGTGGAGACGGTGCGGCGGCTGCGGCACCCCGGCATCGTCGAGGTCTTCGAGCAGGGCCAGCTCGAGGACGGGCGCCCCTACTACGCCATGGAGCTGCTCGCCGGGGTCAGCCTGGATCAGCACCTCCGCGCGCGCGGCCGCCTGTCGCCCGAGGAGGCGCTCGCGGTGCTGGAGCCGCTCTGCGACGCGCTCGAGGCCGCGCACGCCCAGGCCGTCGTGCACCGCGACCTCAAGGCCTCGAACGTCTTCCTCGAGGAGGGCGGGCGCCGCCGGGTGGTGCTGCTCGATTTCGGGGTGGCCAAGCTGCTCGACGCGCCCGGGCCGTCGCTGACCTCGTCGCGGGAGGTCCTCGGGAGCCCCTCGTGCGTCTCGCCCGAGCAGCTCCTCGGCCACGCCGTCGACGTCCGGGCGGACGTCTACGCGCTCGGCGCCCTCGCCTACCGCATGCTCGTCGGCGAGCCGCTGTTCGCCGGGGATCTCGGCGCGCTCCTGCGCCAGCTCCACCTGTACGCGAGCCCGCCGCGCCCGAGCGCGCGGGCGCGGCTGTCGCCGGCGTTCGACGAGGTCCTCCTCCGGGCGGTCGCCAAGGAGCCGGCGGCGCGCCACCCGACGGCCGCCGCCTTCCTCGCGGACTTCCGCGGCGCCCTCGAGGTCGCGCGCGGCGTGGTCGACGAGGCGGCGCCCGGCGCGCGCGCCCGCCCCGGCGTGGCCGTCCACGCCGAGGTGGGCGCGGCCCCGGAGGCGCTCGATCCGCCGGACGATCGCCTGCTCGCGGACCTGGAGGCGATCCTGCCGTTCGTGGCCGCCGAGCTCTCCGAGGCCGGGCTGTCCCCCGCGGCCGAGACCGGCAACAGCCTGCTCTTCACGGCGGAGCGCCCCGGCGAGGCGACCGCCGACCGGGAGGCGCGCCGCCGCGCCGTGGACGCGGCGCTCGGGATCTTCCGGCGGCTCGCGGGGCGGCCCGGGCGCGACCCCCGGGTGTACGTGCGCCTCAGCGTCCACGCGGGGGAGCTGCTCGTCGGCCCCTCGGGCGAGCTCCTGGGCGGGGCGCTCGCGGAGGTCGGCGGCTGGGCGCCCGAGGGGACCGAGGAGGGCGTCTTCGCCTCGCCCGAGGCGCTCGCCGGCCTGGGGATCGCCGCCGGGACGCCGGCGTCCGCGGGGGCGATGCTCGTGCTGGCGGGCGCGTAGTACCGCGCGTCGCAAGTCTTGCCAGGGATCTGCCTCGCGAGAGGAGAGATTCAACGCAAAGGCGCAAAGGCGCAAAGGCGCAAAAATGCATGTATTTGTTCTTAATTTTGCGTCTTTGCGCCTTTGCGCCTTTGCGTTGAAATCTCTGTCCGGATCCATGGCCGGACTCCTGGAAGGCGGAACGAGCGAGCCGCTGCGAGCGCGGGTGCAAAGATCCACCGCCGGTGCTGCCTGGGGCAGGCATCAGCGCCTGCCTGCCCGGGCCAGCACGCCGGGGCGAGGCGTCCGGGACGCTGCTCGCGCGAGGTCCACCATGGTAACGTCGTGCAGGTGAGCAGCAGCCCGGGACCCACATCAGGCGCAGACGCCACCACCGTGCTGAAGGTCCGGCCGAGCGAGGTGGCGTTCGGCAAGTTCAGCGTGCACGTGGTGCGCGGCCCGGATCAGGGCGCCGTCCACGTGGCCGACGCGCCGGAGCTCTCGATCGGCACCGCGGCGGGCAACCACCTCGTGCTGACCGACCCGTCGGTGTCGCGGCACCACTGCGTCATCACGGCGACCCCCAAGGGCTACCTGCTGCGCGATCTCGACAGCACGAACGGCATCACCCTCGCGGGGTTCCGCGTGGGGACGGCGTACCTGACCCCCGGCGCCACGTTCGGCGTGGGCCAGACGCTGCTGCATTTCGATCACCTGCCCGAGGAGGTGCGCGAGCCGCTCGGGGACGCGGTGCTCTCCGGGCGGGTGCTCGGGCAGAGCACGGCGATGCGCCGGCTCTTCGCGATGATCCCGCGGATCGCCGCGTCGGACGCGACGGTGCTCGTCGAGGGCGAGACCGGGTCCGGCAAGGGGCTGCTCACCGAGGTGCTGCACCAGCAGAGCCCGCGCGCGGCGGGCCCGTTCGTGGTCATCGACTGCGGCGCGATCCCGCCCACGCTCATCGAGTCCGAGCTGTTCGGGCACATGCGGGGCGCCTTCACGGGGGCGCAGCAGGCGCGCGCCGGCGCGTTCGAGGCGGCGCGCGGGGGCACGGTGCTGCTCGACGAGATCGGCGAGCTGCGGCTCGACCTCCAGCCGAAGCTGCTGCGCGCCCTGGAAGAGCGGTCGATCCGGCGCATCGGCAGCCTGGATCCCGTGCCGCTCGACGTGCGGATCATCGCGGCGACGAACCGCGACCTGCGGCAGGAGGTGAACCGCGGCACGTTCCGCTCGGACCTGTTCTACCGCCTCAACGTGGTCCGGCTGCGGGTGCCGCCGCTGCGCGAGCGGCGGGAGGACATCCCGCTCCTGGTCGCGCACTACTACCGGCAGTTCGCGGACAGGGCGGATCCGCCGGCGGAGCTCGTGGAGCGGCTGATCCATCACGACTGGCCGGGCAACGTCCGCGAGCTGCGCAGCGCGGTGGAGCGCGCGGTGCTGACGGGCGATCCCGCCATCGGCGAGCACGGCGACGCCGCGCCGCGGGAGGGCGGCGAGGAGGAGCCGGCGCTCCGTCCGGACGACCTCGCGCTCTCGTTCCGCCAGGCCAAGGAGCGCACGGTGGCGCGCTGGGAGCGGGCGTACGTCAAGGCGCTGATCCGCGCGAACGGGGGGAACCTGTCGCACGCGGCGCGGGCGGGGCGGATGGACCGGAACCACCTGCGGGAGCTCCTGCGGCGACACGGGGTCACGGCGAGCGAGTCGTAGAATCGAGCGCGACGAGCGCGCGCTCGCCGCGATCTTCCCGGGTGAACACACCGTCTCCGGGGGCCCTCGTGATAGAGGGCGGGACTTCAACGAGGGGCGGCGTAGAGCCGCATGTCTACGGGAGGATCTATGCAAGTGATCGTCGCGGGCGCCGGGATCGGCGGCCTGGCCGCGGCTCTGGCGCTGCATGCCTCGGGCCACGAGGTGACGGTGTTCGAGGCGGCGCCCAGCATCCTGCCGCTCGGGGTCGGCATCAACCTCCTGCCCAACGCCGTGGAGGTGCTGGGCGAGCTGGGCCTGCTCGATGCCCTGTTGGCCGACGGGGTGGCGACCCGCGAGATTGTCTATTTCAACCGCTTCGGCCAGCGCATCTGGGGCGAGCCGCGCGGCCGCTTCGCCGGGCATGCCGCGCCGCAGATCTCCCTGCACCGCGGCGCCCTGCAGGGCGTGCTGCTCGACGCGGCCGTCGAGCGGCTGGGCCCTGACCGGGTGATCTGCGATCGGCGCCTATCGGGCCACGAGGAGGACGAGGGCCGCATCGTGGCGCGCTTCCTCGATCGCGCGGGCGCGGCGTGGAAGAGCGCCGCCGACCTCCTGATCTGCGCCGACGGCATCCACTCGGCGGCGCGCGCCGGCCTCTATCCGGACGAGGGGCCGCCGATCTACGGCGGTCACCTCCTGTGGCGGGGGACCAGCCTGGCGGCGCCCTTCCTCACCGGCGCCAGCATGATCATCGCCGGGCATCAGGACCAGAAGTTCGTCGTCTATCCGATTTCCCCACCGGGGCCGGACGGCCGCCAGAGGATCAACTGGGCCGCCGATCTCGCGGTCTCCAGGAGCCTGCGACCGGAGGACTGGAACCGGCCGGGCGACCCCGCCGACTTCCTGCCCAGGTTCGAGGACTGGCGCTTCGGCTGGCTGGACGTGCCCGGCCTGATCCGGAGCGCCGAGGCGATCTACGAGTTCCCGCTGGTCGACCGCGATCCCCTGCCGCGCTGGAGCCATGGGCGCATGACGCTGCTGGGCGACGCCGCCCATCCCATGTACCCGAACGGCTCCAACGGGGCGACCCAGGCCATCCTGGACGCCCGCGCCCTGGTCCGCGCGCTCGCCGCCCATGCCGATCCGGTGGAAGCGCTGGCCGCCTACGAGGCCGAGCGCCTGCCCGCCACCGCCGCCATCGTCGCGGCCAATCGCCGCAGCGGTCCGGAGCAGTGCCTGCAGGTCGCCTACGAGCGCGCCCCCGACGGCTTCGACCGTATCGAGGACGTCTTCGCCCCCGGCGAGTTGGAGGGCATCGCCGCCCATTACAAGGCGCTGAGCGGCCTGAAGCCCGCCTCGGAGCCCACGACGTCCGAGCGAGAAGCCTGACGGAACCTCGGACGCGCGGAGCTAGGCTGGCTGGAGCCTTGGGCCGCGGGGGCCGGGGGCGCGGAGGAGCGCGGGGCGGTCGGTGGTGCGCGAGCGCCTCGCCTGGCGGCCGCCCCGGCCGTCATGGCGCCGGGCGAGAGGGCGGCGGAAGAGGGCGGCGTCGGCGCGGGCGAGGACGTCGGCGAGGTAGTCGCTCCGTGCGGCGGCCGCGTGGAGGGCGTCCTGGATGCCGTGCCTGTGGATCTCCCAGCCGCGGCCGGGGACGAAGCGGAGCGTCGTCGTGGAGGCGTGCGGGCGCGCGCGATCGCGCAGGGAATCGCCGTCGAGCACCCACACCTCGGGACCGAAGCCCGCAAGGACCTGCCGCAGATCGGTCGCGGGCGGCACGCCGGGGCGGTTGGCGCTGCTCACGAACAGCGGGGCGTGGCGCTCGAGCAGCCAGGCGATGGGATCCCACGTGACGCCGAAGAGGAGCGTCATGCCGTACTGCGTGGCGGGCGCGAGCCAGCCTGGCGCGCCGGCGTCGCGGTCGTGCGGCACGAGGGCGGTCACCCGCTCGACCGAGAGCAGCCAGCCGAGGCGACGGCGCTCCGCCTCGTCGAGCGCGAGGTGCGGCGCGATCCGGTCGAAGCGCGGCTCCCACGCGGCGACGAGCTGGCCGTCCGGCTGGCCCTTCACCCGGTTCACGGCGATCGCCGTCCTCGCGGCGACCACGTAGGCCAGGGGCGAGGGCATCGGCAGCACGACCGCCTCGCCCCGCTCGAGCGCCTCATCGACGGCGCGCTGGCCGGCTTCGTCAGCTCGCGCGACAGGCACGTTGGCCTCCTCTGCGCTCACGCGCCTGCGCCGGCGCAAACGGCACTTCCGCGGCCGGGACCGCGCTGAGCCGGGCGCCGTCGCGGGGCGACCCGGCCCGCGATACGGCGGGAGCGGCGACGGCGATTTCACGGGTCACCCCCGGGACGACGGTCACGGGCGGTTCTCTTCTCGTTTGAAGCATTGGATTCACGCTGGGACAGCGGCGAGGCGCCCGGAAATGCCGGAGCTCGCGACGGCGCCTCGTCCGCCCGCGCGACAAGCAGGCATCGGGCCATGGATCCAGCGGCGCGACGGCCGCCCGGGATCAGGGCCTCGCAGCGCCGATCCGCCCGGCTTTCGTGGCGAGGCGGCAGCCCGACGCCCGGCATCCCAGGTCCGCCCCGCGCGCGAAGGATGCCTGGAGCAGGCAGCGCGTGGTGGCTGCAGCAAGCAGCGCTGCTGGCCGCAGCAAGCACCGAGCGCCCGCCGCGGGCAACGCGCCTCATTGTGTAAAATTCCGCTCTCTCTACCACCCTGACCAGGCCAGCGCTGCCCGTGAGCCTCCTGGTTCAGCGACGCGATGGATGGCGAACGAGCTGAGAGAGGCACCGACGACACCCCTCCTCTCTTCTTTCTCTCTCCTCTGTGCCCTCTGTGCCTCTGTGGTTCTCCTTCTTCCCCACCACAGAACCACGGCTGTGGCTCGTCTCCTTCGCCCTCACGGAGCGTGACGGACGAGGACGAGGGCATCCGAGAGGATCCAGAGCCCCAGGCCGATGAGGACGAGCGGCAGCGCCACGCGGCCATGGCGCCGGATGCGGCTGCCCAGGACCGGGTGGTTGACGAGGTGGTGGCCGAGCGCGCACAGGACGCCGGTCATGACCGCGAACACCGCCGCGTGGAGCGGGATGAGCCCGGGAGCGCTGGAGAACAGCGGGATGTAGACGCCGAGGTTGTCCCCGCCGTTGGCGACCGTGACGCTCGCCACCGCGAGCGCCCGGAAGCGCGACGCGGCGCCGCGCGGCCTGTCCTCGGAGCCCTCCTCTTCCTCGGCCTCCCCCCGCCAGAGCGCCCACAGGCCCCTCAGGCCGAGCGCGAGGGGCGCCAGGCCGAGCAGGCCGATCCACCCCTCCGGCACGCGGACGGCGAGGAGCGCGCACGCGACGCTCGCCGCCACGAGCGCCGCCATGCCGAGGAGCTGACCGGCGACGATCTGGCGCGGGGTGAAGGCGGGGTCCGCGAAGAACGCCGAGAGCAGGAGGATGTCGTCGATGTTCGTGGAGATGAACACGACAGCGCTCACCCCGAGAGCCGGAAGGATCTGCTCCATGGTGCGGCCGCGGACGTAGCACCGCGGGCGGCGGCGCGCTCAGCCGGCGAGGCGCCGGCGCCGCGCGGTCCGCGCTCCTCGACGACGCCGCCGCTGCCCCCCTGGCGCCTCCTGGGCTAGACCGTGATGGCCGGAGGGACCGCGCGTCTGCGCAGGGCAACACGAGACGAGCCGCGCGCCCGCACGAGGAGAAGCATGGCAACGATCCCCCCGCCCGCAGAGCCGACCAGCGCGATGGGCGCCACCGCGCCGGCAGCGCCCGCAGCGCAGGGCGCCCGGACAGACCTCCCGGTGCAAGGCATGACCTGCGCGGCGTGCGTGCGCCGCGTCGAGCGGGCGCTGCGCGCGGCGCCCGGCGTCCAGGAGGCGACGGTCAACCTGGTGACCCAGCGGGCCACCGTCACCTACGACGCGCAGGCGACCACGCCGGCCGCGCTCGCCCGCGCCATCGTCGACGCAGGCTACGAGGTGCCCGGCACCCCCGACGCGCCGGAGGCCCCCGCCCCGGCCGCCCGGCCACGACCTGCGCCGCGACCTGCCGCCGAGGAGCGCGCCGCCGCCATGGACGCGGCCGAACAGGAGGAGCAGCGGGCGCTCCGGCGCGACGTCGCGATCGCCGGCCTGCTCACCGCGCCGCTGCTCGTCGTGGCGATGTCCCACGGCGCGATCCCGGCGCTCGACGGCCCCGCCGGGCGCTGGCTCTCGCTCGCGCTCGCGACCGTCGTCGTCCTCGGGCCGGGGCGACGGTTCTTCCGCCTCGCGTGGAGCGCGCTCCGGCACCGCGCCGCGGACATGAACACCCTCGTGAGCCTCGGGGCGGGCGCCGCCTGGCTCTACTCGACCGCCGCGGTCGCGGCGCCAGGGCTCTTCCCGCACGCCGCGCACGGCCACGCGCCGCCCGTCTACTTCGAGGCCGCGGCGGCGATCGTCACCTTCGTGCTGATCGGCAAGCTCCTCGAGACGCGCGCGCGAAGGCGGCTCGCCGACGCCGTGCGCGGGCTCGTGGCGCTCCAGCCGAGGACCGCGCGGCGCGTCCGAGGCGACGCCGTCGACGAGGTGCCCGCCGCCGCGCTCGCGCCCGGCGACCTCGTGCTGGTGCGGCCCGGCGAGCGCATCGCGACCGACGGCGAGGTCGTCCGCGGCGCGTCCGCGGTCGACGAGGCGATGCTCACCGGCGAGAGCATGCCCGTCGACAAGACCGCCGGCGCGGCCGTGCTCGGCGGGACGCTCAACCAGAGCGGCGCCCTCACCTTCCGCGTCACGAAGACCGGCGCCGACACGGCGCTCGCGCGCATCGTCGAGGCCGTCGAGCAGGCGCAGGGGTCGCGCGCGCCGATCGCGCGGCTCGCCGACGTGGTGAGCGGGATCTTCGTCCCCGTCGTCCTCGGCGTCGCGTCGCTCACCCTCGTCGGGTGGCTCGCGGTCGACCCGACCGAGGGCGGCCTCGCCACCGCGATCGAGCGGTTCGTCTCGGTGCTCGTCATCGCGTGCCCGTGCGCGCTCGGGCTGGCCACGCCCGCCGCCGTGGCCGTCGGGACAGGGCGCGGCGCGGAGCTCGGCGTCCTGGTCAAGGGCGGCGCGGCGCTCGAGGCCGCGAGCCGCGTCGACACGGTGCTGCTCGACAAGACGGGGACGCTCACCTCGGGGCGGCCCGAGCTCACCGATGTCGTCGCCCTGGAGGACCGCGGCGAGGCCGAGCTCCTCGGCCTCCTGGCGGCCGCGGAGCACGAGAGCGAGCACCCGGTGGCGCGGGCGATCGTCGAGGGCGCGCGCGGCCGCGGGGTCGCGGTCGCGCCGGCGTCGGCGTTCCGCGCGGAGATCGGCCACGGGATCGAGGCGCGCGTCGCGGGCCGCCTCGTGCGCGCCGGCACCGCGGCGTGGCTGCAGCGCGCGGGCGTCGCGACCGACGCGCTGGAGGCGGCGGCCGAGCGCCTGGCCGCGCAGGGCCGCACGCCGTCGTTCGTGGCCGTCGACGGGCGGCTCGCGGGGCTCGTGGCGGTCGCCGACCGGCCGACCGAGGAGGCGCGGCGCGCCGTCGCCGCGCTGCGGGAGCTCGGCGTCGAGGTGGCCATGGTGACCGGCGATCGGGCGGGCGCGGCGCGCGCCGTCGCCGAGGAGCTCGGCATCCGCGACGTGTTCGCGGAGGTGAAGCCCGAGGACAAGGCGCGGATCGTCCGCGAGCAGCGGGCCGCCGGACGCCGGGTGGCGATGGTCGGCGACGGCATCAACGACGCGCCCGCGCTCGCCGGCGCCGACGTGGGCGTCGCCCTCGGCAGCGGCACGGACATCGCGGTCGCCTCCGCCGACGTGGCGCTGCTCCGCGGCGGGATCGCCGGTCTGCCCACGGCGCTCGCGCTCGCGCGCGCCACGCTGCGCACGATCCGGCAGAACCTGTTCTGGGCCTTCGTCTACAACGTGATCGGCATCCCGATCGCGGCGGGCCTGCTGTACCCGCTGACCGGATGGCTCCTCTCGCCCGTCCTCGCCAGCGCGGCGATGTCGCTGTCGAGCGTGTCGGTGCTCGGCAACTCGCTCCGGCTCCGCGCGTTCGGCCGACGCGGAAGGAATGAATGAGAGCGGCCGCTGGCGCAACGAACCCTCCCGAAACACGGAGGGTCCATGCAAGCTTACCGTCGACACGTTGGCACCGCGATTGCCCTTGTCCTGTCCCTCTCGGCCGAGGCCGCCCACGCAGCCGTCACGATCGGCAGCATCGAGGTGGACAGGTTCATCGAAAGCGAGACGATCCCGGTGCGGGTCGCCGCGTCGTCTCCAGATGACATCTATTATGTAGAAGCGGAGTTCGAAGGGCTCATCATCGAGCTCACGCCAGCGGAAGACGGCTACTTCGAGGGGTCGCTCGATCTCGGCGAGCTCGGGGGCGCGCTTCCCTATGGCCCTCACGTCCTGACGGTCGATGCGTACAGCACGCTCGGCGACATGGGGAGCGCGCAGCGCACCCTGCACCGGTACGCGCCGCCGACCCTCGCGTGGAACGTGCTACCGAACGACACCCTCACGGCAGGCCAGCGCTTCGACGCAAAGTGCATCCCGACGCCGCCGTACGAGTGCATGAGCATCGTGGCACGTTTCAGCAGCGCCGACGGGAGCGTCACGCTCGAGAACGATCGGTGGTGGTCCCCCTCGCCTGTGCCGGGGCGGCTCTACCTCAAGGAGTGGCAGTCCGGCGGCAACGACGGGATCCCGGCGATCCCGTCGGGCAGGACGTACACGCTCACGATCGAGGCCAGCGACGACGTGGGCACCGTCACGAGGACGGTCGGCCCGATCCATGTCGACCGGAGCCCGCAGCTCACCGTCGTCCAGCGCGCCCCCGGCGCCATCCTCGACTTCGATGCCACGCGGTTCCTTCTCCTGGATCATCGCGGGCGCATCGGCATTTTCGAGCGCGCCACGCAGGCCGTCACGTGGATCGAGACGATCCCGCAAGGAGAAGGGATCACCCCGCTGAGCGCGGTCTACGGGGCGCTCACGCCGTCCGGGGCCGTGTACCAGACGATGAACGGCTACATCCGCTCCTGGGTCAACGGCACCCGGAACACCGTCGCGCGCGCGGCGCGCCTCGACGCGGTGAACGGGGACACGGCGGTGTGGACGACGAACAGCGACGACTGGGCCCTCGCGCACACGCTGTCCACGGGGACGAACCGGACCCTCTGGTCGAGCGCGGGCAGCAGGTCGCCGTTCCAGGCCGACATCACGGCGTCCGGCGGGATCTACTTCGGGACCTACGAGCGCGGCGCGATCGTCGGGCCCGGGGGGTCGCTCCTCGGGGATCACGAGGGCAACCTGCAGCGGCCGATCGCCGACGGGACGAACGTCGTCGGTCGCTGGTGGGACGGGCGCACGAGCTCGAGCTACCTGTACACGGCGGATGGAGAAGAGGTGTTCCTGGGCGACTCGATCACCGGCAGCTCGGCCGGGCTGCTGGCGCACGCGGGCCACGTGGGATTCCTGGAGACCGACGGCGCCGTCAACCAGGTATGGCTGCGGACCCCCGACGGCGAGCAGCATCAGATCAGCAACTTCGCGACGTCGAGCCAGTTCGATCAAACGAAGCTCCGGGTCGGCCACGACGGCCTCAGCGACACCGGCGAGGTCCTCTTCCTGAATGACGGCAACCGTTACATCGGCCGGCCGGGGGGAGCGCCCGAGCGCGTCAGCACGGACCTCGGGCACGGGCGCTGGGCCGACGGGAGCTGGTACGTGACCATCGGCAACACGCTGTTCCAGGCGGCGAGCGCGGGCGGCTCCCCCGCGCGCCTCGCGGCGACCGCGGCGTTCGCGCCGGAGGACCGCGCAGAGGTGCTGTCCACCTCGTTCACGGGCGACGAGCTGCTCGACGTGCCGGTGTCGGTCCGCGACCTGCACGAGCCCGACGCGCTGCCGGTGCTGTCCGACGGCGCCGAGCTGACCGGCGACGACGCGGACACGGGCGGCGACCTCGCGCCGGCCGCGGCGGGGTGCAGCGCCTCTGGCCCGGCGCGCTCTCCGGGCGGCGCCGCCGCGCTCGCCGCGGCGCTCTCGGGCCTCCTCGCCCTCGCGCGCCGCAGCCGCCCGCGATCGTAGTCCGTCAGTCGGCGACGACGATCCGCCACCGCTGCTCGTCGCCGCCGCTGCTCCCCCGCTGCTCGATCGCGGCGGCGTCGTCCGTGGAGCCCTGGACGACCCCGATGAGCTTGCCGCTGTTCTTGTTCCGGATCTGGTAGTCGCCGCCGCCGACGTCGATGAACAGCCACGCCTGGTTGTCTCCGTCGTGGTTCGTCCATTGCTTCAGCGCGATGCCGTCGTTCTTCGACTCGTCAGGGACGTCGAGCACCTTGCCGCTCCTGACGTTGGTCAGCCGGAAGTGGCCCGATCCATTGTAGTTGAAGCTCCACTCCTGGTTGTCCCCGCCGCCGTCCGGGTTCTGGACCACCGCGGCCCCGTCCTCCGATGACGCTCCCGCGACCTCCATCACCTTGCCGCTCTTCTTGTTCACGAGCTTGAAGTTGTTCGTCGCCCCCGAGACGGTGCCGGCCGCCGTGTCGATGGTCAGCGTGTTGCTCCAGCTCATGCTCATGGTGGTGTCCGACGGGAACGAGATCGGCTGCCAGACATAGGTCGAGTCGTTGACCCGCCCGCTCCAGGCGCCGGCCCAGCGATCTCCCATGTACAGGTAGGATGTCCCCGAGCTGCCCTGGACCGGGAGCACGAACGTCGACTGGGAGTGGAACGTCGTGCCGTCGGCGACGTTGGTCATCGACGACCAGCCGCTGGCGAGGGAGCGGGAGGTCGCGTACTTGGCCTGGTTGGGCGACCAGCCCGTGGCCCCGGAGGTCAGCAGGAAATAGGTGCCTTTCCGCCGGAACAGCGCGGGCGCCTCGCGGTGCCCGCCGGGGAAGAGCACCGCGACGAGGCGGTCGATCTTCAGGTAATCGGGGGTGAGCTGGTACAGGTTGAGATCGTAGTTCTCGTTCGAGGCCGAGATGAAATAGCCCTTCTCGTCGTCATCCACGAAGAGCCCGCAGTCCCGGGACATGTACCCGGGCTTGCCGTGGTCGGTCACCCCGCTGCCGGCGAGGGGCCGGAAGCTGCCGTGGTACGTGTAATCGCCGTCCACGGTGTCCGCGCTCGCGACAGCGGCCCGCGCCTCGCCGTAGTTCACCCCGTTCTCCCAGTGCATCCACATCACGTACTTGCCGGTGGACTCGTTGTAGACCACCTTCGGGCGCTCGATGTTCGCCGGATCGAGGTCCTCGTCCGAGTCCATCGTCAGGACATGGTTCCTGAACTCCCAGTGACGCAGGTCTTGCGAGCGGTACGCGGAGACGGCGTAGAACGTCCCGTCCGGGTTCCGGTTCTCCCCGAACCAGTAGTGATACGACCCCACCTTGATCACCCCTCCGCCGTGCGCCTGGATGGGGTTGCCCGAGGAGTCGGCCCACTGGATCCCGTTGACCAGAGGGCCGAGATCCGCCGGCGTCTCGTCCGGCCCGCCGCCGCCGTCGCCGGGCGTGGAGCCGCCCGTCGCGCCGGTGCTGGAGGCGCCGCCGACAGACGCCGCCCCTCCGCTGCCGGAGGCCGAGCTGCCGTTGCCGGAGGCCGAGCTGCCGCTTCCGGACGACGGTCCGCCGGACGCGCCGACGCCGGGGGCGGCGCCGCCCGCGGAAGCCGACCCCTCGGAGGGGTCGGGCTGGCCAGCATCGCCGCAGGACGCGAGGCCGAGCGTGACAGCCAGCAGGCACGGGACCGGAGACAAGGAAGAACGACGCATGATGCCCTCCAGACAGAGGCTCATCTCCACGCCTTCAACCTGGCCTGTCAAGGCCCTCGCGCCCGCTATGCCCGGACTGACATGTTCCGTTCCGGTGCGATCTGCGCAGGATCGATCGCGGCCGCGCGCATCGTCTTCTGGCCCGCTCAGGCCCGACCGGCAGAGATCGCCGTGGCGGGCTGCGGCGGGGCGGCGAGACCGTACTTGTTCCGGGCCCAGGCAGCGATCTCCGCCACCTGCCGATCGATGGGAGTCGCCGACCAGCCGAAGGCGTGGCGGAAGCGCGAGTCGTCGATGACATAGGGCACATCCCACTGATACGCCATCTCGGCCGCCTCGCGCAGGAAGGGCGAGAACAGGCCCGCCGCGCGCAGCACGAAGCGCGGGAGCCGCGCCACCTTCACCTCGACGTCGAGGGCGCGGCCCAGGCGCCGCGCGAGCGCGCGCGTGCTCTCCGCGGGCGCCGTCGGCAGGTGCCAGATGTGGCCCATGGCCTCCTCTCGCTCGCCCAGCGTCACGAGGCCCCGCGCCACGTCCTCCACGTACGTGTACGAATGGGGCATGTCGGGATCACCCATGCACTCGACGGCCTTCCCGGCGAGCGCGCGCGCGTAGAAGCGGTCTCCCCAGGCGGACAGCGGCACGTCGGCGCCGAAGAAGTCGCTCGCGCGCCCGACGGCCACGCGGACGTCGCCGCGGCGCTGGGCCGCGAGGCGCATCTCCTCGAGCTCGACGCGCAGCGCGCCCTTCCTGCTGCACGGCCGGCGCGGCGAGTCCTCGCGCATGGGGCCGTCGGGGACGCCGTACATGTAGAGGCAGTCGAGGGCCACGAGCCTCGCGCCCGCCTTGCTCGCGCCGTGCACGGCGCCACGGGCGATGGGCAGCAGCTGCTCGGCCCAGAGATGGTAGGGCGGGTTCATGCAATCGTAGACCACGCTGGCCCCGCGCGTGGCCTCCTCGGCGAAGGCGAGATCGGTGATGTCGCCGCACACCGACGTGAGCCCCGGCCGCTCCGGGGCGCGCCGGGTGCGCTGCACCAGGCGCACGCGGTGGCCCCGCGCGAGCAAGAGGTCCGCGACCCGCGGGCCGATCTGGCCGGCGCCGAGCACGACGTGGAGGCGAGACGAGGAGCCGTCGACGGGCGATGCGTTGTTCATGCAACCAGGATGGTGGTTGCACCGATGCAAGACAACGCCCAGAAAAACAACCCGTGGCGGCAAAAATGCAAGACATCATCCACGGGGCCGGCGTGGAGGACGAGCGCGCGGGCGCTGACCCGCCCTCAGGCGCCGAGGCGCTTCACTCGCGGAGGTGGAAGGAGACGGTGGACGGCGCGCGCCCCAGCCGCTCGGCCAGCTCCTCGGCGCAGTGAGGCCGCTCCAGCAGGGCGTTCACCACCTGCAGCCGCGAGGCGTCGGCGAGCGCCTCGAGCACGCCGAGGCGCGCCTCGAGGCGCGTCAGCGTCTGAGATCATCGATTATCATGCTTGAAAGGGTCATGGATCACGATCATCGCAGCCGGAGCTCGCCCGAAATCTCCAGCGGAGATCCCGGGCGCACGTTCGATCTCACCGCGCCGGCCGGATCCACGGCCCCGTCGGCGCTCGGCGTGCGAGCGCGCGAGCCCGCGCCGCTCGCCGCGGCGCCAGCAACGCCGGCCGAGCCCGTCGCGGACCGGGTGCTGCCGGACGCCGGCTCCGCCCTCAAGCATTACGAGATCATCCGCAAGCTGGCCCAGGGCGGCATGGGCACCGTGTTCCTGGCCCGCGACACGAAGCTCGGACGCCTGGTCGCCATCAAGCTCCTCCTCGAATACAGCGGCCCGCAGGCGAGCCGCTTCCTCGCAGAAGCGCGGGTGACAGCCCGTTGCAGGCACGACAACATCGTGGTGATCCACGAGGTGGACGAGGTCCACGGACATCCGTACATGGTGCTCGAGTACATCAAGGGTCGCACGCTGCGCGAGTGGGTGGCCCAGCGCGAGCGCCGCAGCGGACCCGAGCAGTCCGCCGCCGGTGACGCCCCGCCCGGCCCTGTATCGGCCAGCCTGGCGGTCGAGCTCATGATCCCGGTGGCCCGCGCGCTGGCCTGCGCGCACGAGCTCGGGATCGTGCACCGCGATCTCAAGCCGGAGAACATCCTCCTCGACGACGCGGGATCCATCAAGGTGGTCGATTTCGGCATCGCCAAGCAGCTCGAGGCCCGCGTGACCGCCACGATCACGAGCGCGCAGGAGCCGCTCACCAGAGACGTAGTCCACCCGGGAGAGAGCACGATCATCGGCACGCTCCCGTACATGTCGCCCGAGCAGCTGCGGGGCAGGGATATCGATTGCCGCGCCGACATCTGGGCGATGGGCATCATGCTGTACGAGCTGGTGACAGGGGCGCACCCGCTCGACCCGTTCTCGCCCGCGTCGCTCTTCGAGCTCGCGGATTTCGATGTTCCCATGCCCAGCGCCGGCGCGCGGCGAAAGGGCGCGGGCGCGCTCGGCGCCGTCATCGACCGTTGCCTGAAGAAGCGCAAGGCCGAGCGCATCGGCTCGGCCAAGGAGCTCCTCGCCGAGCTCGAGGCGCTCCTGCCCGACCGGAAGGCACCCGCGCTGGGCGAGGACGAGAGCCCGTTTGCCGGCCTGTCGTCCTTCCAGGAGGCGGACGCCGCGCGCTTCTTCGGCCGCGATCGCGACATCGCCGCGATGGCCGCGTGGCTCCGCAACCAGCGGCTCGTGGCCATCGCCGGGCCTTCCGGGGTGGGCAAATCGTCGTTCGTGCGCGCAGGCGTGATCCCGGCCCTGAAGCGCTCGGGGGACCGCTGGGACGCGTTCATCCTGCGCCCGGGGCGCCGCCCGCTCTCCGCGCTGGTCGACGTGCTCGCGCAGGCGGACGAGCCGGACGCGGCCGGCGCAGGGGTGGGCTCGGCGGCTCACGCCGGCCGCGACGAGCTCGTCACCACCCTGCGCTCCGAGCCGGGTCATCTGGGCGCCCGGCTGCGCGCGCGCTGTCGCCGCGAGGGGGGCAGGCGTCGCATCCTGCTCTTCGTCGATCAATTCGAGGAGCTCTACACGCTCGGCGCCGCGCCCGAGGAGCGGGCGGCGTTCATCGCCTGCCTGGAGGGCGCGGCCGACGACGCCTCGTCGCCCGTGCGCGTCGCGCTCGCCATCCGCTCGGACTTCCTCGATCGCATGGCCGAGGACCGCCACTTCATGGCCGACGTGACGGGCGGGCTCTGGTTCTTGCCGCCCATGGGGCGCGAGGGCCTGCGCGAAGCCTTGACGAGGCCGCTCGTGGCGACCGGCCACCGCTTCGAGACCGAGGAGATGATCGAGCACATGCTGGGCGCGCTCGAGAGCACGCGGGGCCCGTTGCCGCTCCTGCAATTCACGGCCGAGAAGCTGTGGGAAGCGCGAGACCGCGAGCTCCGGCTCCTCACGCGACGCAGCTACGAGCAGCTCGGCGGCCTCGCCGGCGCCCTGTCCGCGCACGCGGACGCGGTGCTCTCCGGGATGACGCCCCGCGAGCAGCGGCTGGCGAGGGCGGTGCTGGTACGCCTTGTCACCCCGGAGCGCACGCGCGCGGTGGTGAGCCTGGACGAGCTCTGCGAGCTCTCGCTGGACGGCGAGGCGAACGCCGCGGGCGGGGTGGCGCAGGTGGTCCAGCGGCTCTCAGGTGCGCGGCTCCTGCTCCTCGAGGCAGGCGGCGAGCGCGGGGACACCAGCGCGGAGCTGGTCCACGAGTCCCTGATCGAACAGTGGGCGAAGCTCCGCCGGTGGCTCGACGACAGCGAGCAGGACGCGCAGTTTCTCGCGCAGGTGCGCGCGGCGGCCCAGCAGTGGGAAGCGAGCGGCCAGGCCGAGGGCCTGCTCTGGCGCGATCGCGTGGCGGAGGACGCCCGCGCATGGCTCGACCGCCGGCGCGCCGAGCAGGGCGCCGCCTTCAGCGTCGGGCTCGGCAGGCGCGAAGAGCGCTACCTGCTCGCGGTCGTGGCCCTGGCCGAGCGCGCGCGGCGCCTGCGGCGGCGGCTCGTCACGGGTGGAATCGTCACGCTCGGAATGGCCGCGCTCGTCGTGTCGTATCTGGCGATCCGCGCCGACCAGCAGGCGAGGCGCGCCGAGCTGCAGGCCGCGCGCGCCGACCAGCACGCGGCTCGGGCGCAGGCCGAAGCGCTGCAAGCCCGCAACGCCACCCGCATGGCCACCGCGCGCGAGCTCCAGGCTGACCCCACGACCGTGCTCGCGCTCCTCCGCGAGGTCGAGCCGCCCGACGTCCCGCGAGGGTGGGCCGGGCTCGCGCGCTGGGCGCTGCACAGCCCGATAGCGCGCTCGGTGCTCAACCACCCGGAGGGGGTCATGCATGCGGCCTACAGCCCGAGCGGCGAGCGCATCGTCACCGCCTCCTACGACAGGACGGCGCGGGTATGGAACGCCGACGGTACGGGAGAGCCCCTCGTGCTCCGCGGCCACATGGAGGCGCTCTCCTGGGCGGCGTTCAGCCCCGACGGCAGGCGCATCGTCACCGCCTCCTACGACAGGACGGCGCGGGTATGGAACGCCGACGGTACGGGAGAGCCCCTCGTGCTCCGCGGTCACGACGACAGGATCTATTCGGCGGCGTTCAGCCCCGACGGCAGGCGCATCGTCACCGCCTCCCATGACAGGACGGCGCGGGTATGGAACGCCGACGGTACGGGAGAGCCGCTCGTGCTCCGCGGTCACGCGAATGCGCTCCTCGCGGCGGCGTTCAGCCCCGACGGCAGGCGCATCGTCACCGCATCGCAAGACAGGACCGCGCGGGTGTGGAACGCCGACGGTACGGGAGAGCCCCTCGTGCTCCGCGGTCACGCGAATGCGCTCCTCGCGGCGGCATTCAGCCCCGACGGCAGGCGCATCGTCACCGCGTCAGAAGACAGGACCGCGCGGGTGTGGAGCGCCGACGGCATGGTGGAGCCCGTCGTGCTCCGCGGCCACGAGGAGGGCCTCGCCGCGGCGACCTTCAGCCCCGACGGCAGGCGCATCGTCACCGCGTCACAAGACAAGACCACGCGGGTGTGGAGCGCCGACGGCGCGTCCGAGCCCATCGTGCTTCGCGGTCATCAGGATGCCGTCGCTTCGGCGGAGTTCAGCCCCGATGGCAAGCGCATCGTCACCGCTTCGTATGACAAGACCACGCGGGTGTGGAACGCCGACGGCACGCCGGATCCCCTCTTGCTTCGTGGTCATGAGAATGCGGTTTGTTCGGCAGAGTTCAGCCCCGATGGCAAGCGCATCGCCACCGCTTCGTTTGACAAGACCATCCGGGTGTGGAACGCCGACGGATCCGGAGAGCCCCTGGTCCTCCGCGGCCATGAAGATAGAGTTTGCTCGGCGGAGTTCAGCCCCGATGGCAAGCGCATCGTCACCGCTTCGTTTGACAGGACCACGCGGGTGTGGAACGCCGACGGCTCCGGAGAGCCACTGATTCTCCGCGGTCACGAGGACCGGACCAGCTCGGCGAGGTTCAGCCTTGACGGGCGGCGCATCGTCACCGCCTCGTATGACGGGTCCGCGCGGGTGTGGAACGCCGACGGCTCCGGAGAGCCCCTGGTCCTTCGCGGTCACACGAACAGGGTTTACTCGGCGGAGTTCAGCGCCGATGGCACGCGCATCGTCACCACCTCGTATGACGGGACCGCGCGGGTGTGGAACGCCGACGGCTCCGGAGAGCCCGTGGTCCTTCGCGGTCACACGGACAGGGTTCACTCGGCGGAGCTCAGCCCCGATGGCACGCGCATCGTGACCGCCTCGTTTGACGGGACCGCGCGGGTGTGGAACGCCGACGGCTCCGGAGAGCCCTTGGTCCTTCGCGGTCACACGGACAGGGTTTACTCGGCGAAGTTCAGCCCCGATGGCACGCGCATCGTCACCGCGTCACAGGACAGGACCACGCGCCTCTGGAGCGCCGACGGTACGGGCGAGCCCACGATGCTCAAAGACTCCGATTCTCCGATCAATTACGCGGCGTTCAGCCCGGATGGCAAGCGGATCGTCACCGCTTCGGATGACACGGCCGTGCGGGTGTGGACCGACCTCGAGCCGCAGCGCGGCATCGACGACCCGAAGCTGTGGACCGCGACCACCTACTGCATGTCCGTCGAGCGCAGGATAGAGCTCCTACGGGTCACCGAAGAGACGGCCCGAGTCAGTCGGGAAGCCTGCGTCCGCCGCGTCGCGGAGGCCCACGCCGCGGCCGCGGGATCATCGCCGGACGCGGCCGCCGGGACGCCTGGATCAGCGTCTGATTCCGAATTTTGAAGTAATGCGCTACGCGCACGCCCGGGCGTATCGAAGACTGAAATACAACCCGTGGCGGCAAAAAGATGCAATACCCGTGAGGGGCGCGCTCGCGGCTACGTGAGGCTCGGGAGCGTCCCGCTGCAGAACGCCGGATCCCCGAACGTGGTGTCGTTGGTGCCCATCGCGTTCGCGATCGTGAGCAGCAGATCGTTATGCTGCCGCGCCTTCCCCCCGTTGGCGAGGTAATCCACGAACCGCCCGGTGCGGAGCACCCCGCCCGCGCTGCCGGCGAGCAGGAACGGCATGTTCGTGAGCGCGTGCTGCGTCGACTCGCTGATCTCGGTGACCCACAGCACGACGGTGTTGTCGAGGAGCGTGCGATCTCCCTCCGCGTACGAGTCGAGCTTCCCGAGCAGGTAGGCGAGCTGCTCCGCGAACCACGTGTGGATCTTCGAGTACTGCGCCTTCCCCTCCGTGTCCCACTGGTGCGAGATGGCGTGGTGGTTCCCCTGGAGGTCGAGCCACGGGTAGAGGTGCTCGCTCTCCGCGTACGACCACTGGATCGTGACGATCCGGGTGAGGTCGCACGCGAGCGCCGCCGCCGCCATGTCCATCTGGAGCTTGCCGATCGCGGGCATGTTCGCGTCGTCCGAGAGGTTGATGCGCTCGCCGAGCGCGGGACCCGTGCACCCCGCGGCCGCGACGCCGCCGTTGCTGCCCGCCAGGCGCTCCTCGATGTCCCGGATCGACTGCATGTGCGCGTCGAGCTTGATGCGGTCTTCCGCGCCGATGCGAGGCCGCACGTCCGCGATCTCCTCGCCGAGGATGTCGAATACGGTCCGCCGCTGCGCCCGGAGCCGATCCATCGCGTCGGCGCTGCTCTGCCCCGGCGTCGCGGCCGCGAAGAGCTGCTCGAAGGTGTCGTACGGGTCCTCGCGCGGGGGGATCGGCTGGTCGGGCCCGCCGTAGCAGATCCGGCCGCGCACCTCCGCGTCGCGGACCTGGACGCCGAGCTCCAGCGTGCGGAACAGCGTCGAGGGCTTCAGCGTGCTCGCCAGGTGCTGATCGAGCGAGATCCCCGACGACCAGCCCGCGTTGCTGGAGTTGAAGCTCCGGAAATTGCCCCGGAGCAGCGCCCGCCCCGTGAGCAGACCGCCGATGCCGCGCGCGTGCTCGGAGCCGATGTTGGAGTTGACCACGACATCCATGTTGATCCCGCGCAGCGGGAGCAGCTTCGCCTTGAACGGCTCCAGCGGCTGCAGCAGCGGGCTCAGCGTGAAGTTGGTCTCCGTGCCCCGGGGCATCCATTGCGACTCGAGCGTGCCGTTCGGCGTGTAGAACACAACGAAGCGCTTCGGCGCGGTGCTCTCGTCGCCGCGGGCCCAGTCGGCGTTCAGCAGGGGGATCGCCGCCGTCGCCGCCAGCGAGCCCTGGAGCAGCCGTCGTCGAGAAATCAATCGCGGTCTCATCTCAGTCCTCCTCTGCTGCGATCGCGCTGCGGTACATGAAGGCCTCGGTCTGCGTCGTGCCCACGATGAGCTCCACGAGGTCGCCCTCGGTGCCGTGGAACCCCGCGCGCAGCGCGCCGAGCGAGCACTCGTCGCCGGCGGTCTCGAAGCGGCCCGCCGTGTAGCGGAACCATTGCGTCGCGAGGCACTCCCGGACCTGCGCGCTCCCGGCGAGCTTCTCGGCCAGCTCGCGGACGCCGACGAAGGCGCCATCCATGTCGTCGGACGCGAAGATCTCGCCCGAGGTGTCGATGATCTGCCCGCCCTCCTCGGTGCGGTACGCGCCGACGGCATCGAAGCTCTCGAACGCGAAGCCGATCGGGTCCATGAGCTGATGGCAGCCCGCGCACGAGGCGTCGGAGGCGTGCTGGTTGAACCGCTCGCGCGCGGTGACGCCCTTCTCGCCCTTGGGCGGATTGAGGTCGACGTCGGGCGGCGGCGGCGGCGGCTCCTGGCACATGAACTTCTGCCGGATGGCCTTGCCGCGCAGGACCGGCGAGGTCTGATCCGGATGCGCGTGGACGGCCAGGAACGCGGGCTGCGTGAGCACCCCGGCGCGCTCGGCCGGGAGATTCACGAGCTGCGGTGTGGTCGATCCGGGCGGGACGCTCACGCCGTACACCTCCGCGACCGCCTCGGTGGCAAAGCCGATCGGCGAGGTCAGCAGACTGGAGAGCTTGCGGTCCCCCGACCAGAGGACGTGATCGATGAACGCAGGCGTCTCCGCGCTCATCCCCGCGACGAGCTCCTCGTCGAATCCGGGGAACATGCCCTCCAGCTTGACGATGCTCTCGAGCTTCCCGAGGTTGAGCCATTGCTTGTAAAATTCCGCAATGGCCAGGCGCGCCTTCGGGCTCTCCAGCATCTCGCGGGTCCGCTCGGCGAGCTGCTCGGGGGTCTCGAGCAGGCCCGCCTCGGCGGCCGCGAGCAGGTCGTCGTCGGGGCCCGACGCCCAGACGAGGTACGACAGGCGCGACGCGAGCTCGTACGGGTCGAGGCGCACCCTCGACGCGGAGCCGTCGAGATCGTGGCGCAGCTCGAGGCGGAACAGGAACTTCGGCGATTGCAGCGCGGCCCGGAGGACGACCTCGACGCCCTCGCGCAGCGACCCGCCCGTGCGCCCCGCCGCGTAGGCGCGCATCAGCCGCTCGACCTCCGCCGGCGCGAGCGGCCTGCGGTACGCGCGCCGGCCGAACTGCTCGACGAACTGACGGGCGCACGCCTCCTCCTGATCGACCTTGCCCTCGACCGCCGCCGGATCGCACGGCAGCAGCCTCGAGAGGTCGCCCGCCACGGCCTCGGCCGCGAGCGACTCGGCTGCGAGGAGGTACTTCTCGGCGTGCAGCGGAGAGATGGTGAGCACCGACGCGTTGTTGTTGAAGCCGCCGGCGACCTCGTCTGCCGGGAACTGATCGGCGGGGGTCTGCGACGTTCCGAGGAGATCGCGAACCGTGTTGTTGTATTCGAATCGCGTCAGGCGCCGCTGCGGCGCGGGGAGCCGCTCGTTGCTCCCACAGGCGTCCTGGGGACCTCCTTGTCCGGACGTCCATCCGTCCGCCCCCGAGCCTCCCATTCCGATCTGCCCGGGCTCACACCCGGCCGCGAGCGACAGCGCGAGCGTCACGATCGGCACGCGACCCGCTCGCCAGCGACGATATCTCAAGTCCGCCATACCGTGACCTCCTACCGTCAATCGCAACCTATTGTGGAGTCTCGCTGGCCGTCAAGCGCTGCTTCTCTCGATGCATGGCACCGGAGGTCCTCGCCAATGGCCGGTCAGCGCCCGCGATGAAATGATTCGATAGAAGACTCCACCGCTGACACAACACGGAGTCCACTCGACAGAAAGCCAGAGCAGCGGCGATCTGAATGCCCGCCGCGAGGCTCCTTGATCACGAGAAGGATCAAATTCCGCTCTCGCTCAGGCGATCGAGCCGCTGGAGCCGATCGAGAGGCGGCGCCGGCCTGGACAGGACTGGATAGTTACGCCTGAGCTAAACCCCCATCAGGGGGCGCGCTCGACGCCGTCGAGCTCGTCGCGCGGCGGGGTGAGCGCGCGGGAGGCGGGCAGCCAGCCGTACGCCGCGAGAAAGCGGAGCAGCGACGGATCGTCGACGGACAGCGGCGGCAGGTACTCCGCGACGCGGACGCGGCGCCACCACGCGCCGCTTCCGTCGCCGACGCGGGTGAAGCTGTACCGGTAGAGCTCGGCGCGGATGTGGCGGGGCGGCGCGTCCGGGAAAGGGTTCCTCGCGAGCAGGCGCTGCGCGCCCGCGTCGCCGGAGAGGAGCTTGTAGACGAGGTGGACGAGCCACGGCTCGCTCTCGTAGCTGCCGAACGCGGCGAACCAGATCTGCCAGTCGAGGCGGTAGTGATACGGCGTGATGAGGCACGGGCGCCGGCGCACGTCGCCGGGCTTGCACGGCAGCTCGTACTCGATCCACCTCGTCCCCTCCCCCGGCGCCTCGTCGCGCGTGCCCTCGAGGATCACCTCGTAGCGCTCCCGACCCACGCTGCCGAACGCGCCGTAGGTGTTCACCAGGCCGAAGCTGTCGAACGTCGCGTTCATCGCCTGCCGCGGCGAGAGCAGGTTCATGACCGGATTGACGCTGAGGCAGAGCACCAGGACCGCGAGCAGGGCGGCGGCGATCCGGTGCGCCCGCGACGGGGAGAGCTGCTCGGCGAGCGCCGCGGCGCGCTCGCGGAGCCGCGCGGGGAAGAGCCTGCCGAGCGCGCCGTCGTCGAAGCAGGCGATCGCCGGCACGATGGTGAGCCAGTTGAGGAAGGAGAGATTGCCGCTCGCGATCAGCATCGCCTGGAAGAGCACCAGGAACACGCCGGCGACGTGGCGCGCGCGCCGGGGGCCGAACGCGAACCAGGGGACGACGAGCTCCACGAGGTGGTTGAAGAGCACGCCGACCGCGTGCGCCCACGCGGGGAGCTGGTGGAGGTAATAGCTCAGCGGGCTCGGGACCGGCTGCGTCTCGTAGTGATAGACAAGGCAGGTCAGGTCGGTCCAGCACGGGTCGCCGCGGAGCTTGATCAGGCCGGCGCCGAGCATGATCCGGAAGATGAGCCAGCGAAAGAGCCAGATCACCACGACGGGCGGAGGCGGCGACCGGAAGGGCCGGAATCCGCGCAACGGGCAGAGGAAGATGGCCAGAAAGCCTGTCTCCGCGAGCTGGTGCTCCCAGCCGTACCCGTAGAAGACCTGCCCGATGTGCACGAACGAGAGGTAGAGCGCCCAGAGCGCGAGCTGCACGATCGCGCTGGTGACGCCGGCGCACACCGCGAGCGACAGCGCCACGCCCGCCCAGGCCGCGGCGAGGAGGACGCCTTCCGAGGCGCCGAGCCACAGGAACAGCGTGGGGAGCCGGCGGAACGCCGCGCCGGGCGAGCCGGTGACGTCGACGAGGCGCTCGAGGAAGCGGTCGGCCGGCAGGAGGCCCTGCGGGCCGAGGAGCGGGCCGAGCTGCCGGGCGAGCGAGAAGAACGCGATGAAGTAGACGAGGCCGAGGAGGCGGAGCAGGACGAAGCGCGTCAGGACATAGGACCGCGGCGGGCCGAGGAAGCGGCGGAGCGGGTGGCTCCGGATGCGCCGGAGCAGCGCGCGGTCGTCGTCGTCGGCCGGATCTGCGGCGGGGTCGGCCGGATCTGCGGCGGGGTCGGCCGGATCTGCGGCGGGGGGCGGCGCTTCGCGGGCCATCGGGCGCGAGAGGATAACCCCCTCGCGCGCCGGTCATCCACCGCGCTTCATCGTTGCGTGGATCAGCCCGTGGGGCTCGTCCATCGGGACGAAGATCTCGTTGTCGTTGCTGAGCCCGAAGGGCGAGAGATCGACCAGCAGGCAGTGCTTGTTGGGCAGCGAGAGGCTCACCTCGTCGACGGCAGGGCAGGCCTCGAGGACGGCGCTCCCGAGCGCGTGGATGGTGTGCTGCACCGAGAGGCTGTGCTGCTCGGCGAACGTCTCGAGCAGGGCGCGGCGGGCGCTCTCCCACGTCCTCGTGGGGGCCTCGTCGCGGGTCGCGGTGCGCCAGCGCGCCACCATGAGGGTCGAGAGGATGCGGTCGTCGGTCTCCCTGAGCGTGGTGTACGCGTCGCGCGGGAAGCCCGAGAACGCCGAGCCGGTCGTCTTGAGGACGAGCAGGTCCGCGACGCCGCTCTCGATCGCGAGCTCGCCGGGGGCCGCCGTGATCTCCGCCGTCCGCCGCTCCCCCCCGGCGCGGAGGAAGGCGTGCCGGTGCGGCGCGCCGCCCGCGTCGATGCGCGACCAGACCTTCTCCGCGATCGCGACCCGCGCGCGGCGCGTGTGCGGCTTGCCGAGGAAGTGCTCGGCCAGGAGGACGCCGAAATCCTCGATCGGCTCGACCGGATGGCCCTTGGCGAGCGCATACACGGTGTTCTTCATCGTGTCCGTGGGCAGCACCTTGCCGTTGTCGCCCTGCGTGTAGGCGTCGTCGAAGTCGCCCTCGAGCTCGATGTCGACGTCGATGTCGGTGAGCTCGTGCCGCCCCTCCGCGCGGCGGACCTTGACCAGCCGCACCCTCGATTTGCCGTAGCTGTTCCGCACCAAGGAGATGGCCATCGCTCTTCAGCTCCCGCGCCGGGCAACGACGCCTCTCGGCGACGCGGGAGACCGTACCTTGAAGGAGGATGGCAGCTCAAGTACGGCGGGCCGGCGGCGCCAGCGGCGCGCTGCGTCCCTCGCGTTCCGTCGGAGCGACCGCCCGCGAGGGAGCCCCCCCCGGGCGGGTCCGTGCGATATCGGACGTGCGCCGGTGATCGGACGTCACCAGATATGTCGACATGGTCATCCCAGAGCGCGACAGGGCGGCGGACGAGCTCCTCGCTCGCCGCGAGCCGTTGATGGACGCCGCGATCGACCGGCTGAAGGCAGCGCGGCGAGCGCCAGGCGACGGCGACGGGCGAGAGGACCTCGCGCGCTGCCGCGAGGACGTGGGCGCGCACATCGACGCGCTCTCGGCGGCGCTCCGCGCCGCGGGCGCCGAGCAGTTCAGCGAGTACTGCGCCTTCACCGCGGTGTTCATCGAGGGGCTCGGCGTGCCGCGGAGCACGCTCGGCGCCGCGCTGGACGCGCTGGGCGCGGCCGTCGGCGAGCAGCTCGCCCCCGCGCTCTCCGCGATCGCGCAGGAGGCGCTGGCGGCCGGCCGGCGGCGGCTCGACGCCTCGCCGATCGTGACGCCCATCGCGCTCGCGACCATCCCCGCCGAGGCGCCCGCGCCCCTCGACGAGCGCGCGGATGCGGCCGAGGCCCTGGCGCGCGCGGCGCCGCGGATCGCGCCGATGAGCGTCGCGCTCGGCTACATGCGGCGCCCAGAGGACGCGCTCGCGCACGGCGCGCGGCGCGGCCGCTGCCTGGAGGACGCCCGGCACCACCTCGCCCAGCTCGCCGCGGCGGTCGAGCTGGAGACGCCCGCGCTCTTCGGCGAGTACGCGGACTGGGTGCGATCGCTGCTGACGAGCTTCGGCCTCGACCCCGCGGCGCTCGTGACCCACCTCGGCGCGCTCGGCGACGCCATCGCGATCGCGCTCCCCGAGCACCTCGCCGAGGCGCCGCGCCGGTACATCGCGGCGGCGATCGTCCGGCTCGCCGCCGGCCACGTCGATCACGCCAGCTTCGTGCAACCCGACGCTCCCCTGGGCACCCTCGCGTGCGGCTACCTCGACGCGTTGCTCCAGGGAGACCGGGGGCGAGCGCTGAGGCTCATCCGGGAGGCGGTCGAGGCGAGCACGCCGATCAAGGACATCTATGCTCACGTCTTCCAGCCGTGTCAGTACGAGATCGGCCGGCTCTGGCAGACGCACCAGATCAGCATCGCCGAGGAGCACTACTGCACCGCGGTCACCCAGGCGATCGTGAGCCAGCTCTATCCGCTCGTCTTCAACGCCGACCGCGCCGGTCGCCGGCTCGTGGCCACCTCCGTGGACGGCAACCTCCACGAGGTCGGCGCGCGCTTCGTCGCCGATTTCTTCGAGATGGAGGGGTGGGACACGTTCTACCTGGGGGCCAGCACGCCGGCCCAGGACGTGATCGACGTGGTCGTTCGACGGCAGGCGGACGTCCTCGCGGTCTCGGCCGCGCTCGCCGAGCACCTCGCGAGCGTGCACGCGCTGATCACCGCCGCCCGCGACGACGACCGCTGCAGGAACGTCGTGCTCCTGGTCGGCGGGCAGCCGTTCCGCGTCGTCGACGGCCTCTGGAGGCAGCTCGGCGCCGACGGCTCGGCGCCGAGCGCGGACGGGGCCGTCCACGTGGCGAACGAGCTCCTCGCGGCGCGGGGCGCGTGAGATCGGATCGGCCACGCCCCCTCGCGCTGGCGCTCGCTTCATCTCCCGCCCTTCCCCGTACTCCGGCGCTCGATGAGGAGCATGGATGACGGACGAGCGGCGGGGCCTGCGTGGCGTGAGTTTGGTGTAGCGAGCCTCGCGCCGGGCTGCCAAGAACCGAGTGTCTCCCCGCCGTGAACGAAGGAGAGGATCGGACTCTCATGGGCCCGCGCGAGCCGCGAAGAACAGGAGATGACGATGAAAGATCGCCTGTCGTCGCTCCACCGGGGCAGGCGCTGAGCGGCGCAATCGCCAGGCTCGCCGGCACTTACCTCATGGATGCGACGGCGGTCGCGGTCGGCGTGTTCACGACGGACGGCGCGCCGCGGCTCGAGAACCGCGGCATGCGCCGGCTGCTCGGCGGGGCAAGCGGGCCGGGCCGCGCCCCGGTCCGCCTCGTCAGCCCGGGCTTCCCGCAGCTCGCCGCGGCAGGGCAGCGCGGCGACGCGCCCATCTACCGGGGGATCCTGCACTTCGGGGACCTGCGCTCCGTCGCGCACAGCCTCCGGGGAGAGGTCTGGCGGCTCGACGACGATCTCTTGATCCTGGCCGAGTTCGACGTCGTCGAGCTCGAGCGCGTGCTCTCCGAGGTGTCCGCGCTCAACTCGAAGATCACGAACCTCCAGCGGAGCCTCGTGTCCGAGCAGAAGGCGCTCGAGCGGTCGCTCGACGAGCTCCGCGCCACGCAGGTGATGCTCGTCCACTCGGAGAAGATGAACGCGCTCGGCAAGCTCGCCGCCGGCGTGGCCCACGAGATCAACAACCCGCTCGCCTTCGTCCGCAGCAACGTGCACACCCTGGGAGAGTCGTTCGCGCGGCTGCTCGCCGCGTACGAGGCGCTCGACGCGGCGGCCCTCCCCGGGGGCTCCGGGGACATGGCGGCGCTCGCCCGGGCGCTGCGCGAGGAGACCGACCTCGAGTTCCTGCGCGAGGACGCGGGCGACCTCGTGAAAGGCACCCTGGGCGGCCTCGCGCGCGTGCAGAAGATCGTCGAGGATCTGAGGACCTTCGCGCGGCTCGATCAGGCGGAGGTGGAGCTCTCCGATCTGAGAGAGAGCCTGGAGAGCACCCTCGCGATCGCCGGCCCCGCGCTGAAGAGCGACGGCGTCCAGGTCACGCTGGAGTGGGCGGAGCTGCCGAGGCTGCGCTGCAAGCCGGCGGAGCTCGGCCAGGTGTTCCTGAACGTGCTCATCAACGCGGCCCAGGCCGTCGAGTGCCGTGGCCATGGGAACGGCCGCGTCGTGATCCGCGCGCGGGATGAAGAGCGCTGCGTCGCCCTGGAGTTCGAGGACAACGGCGCCGGCATGACGCCCGACGTCCTCGGCCGGATCTTCGATCCGTTCTTCACGACCAAGCCCGTCGGGCAGGGCACCGGGCTCGGCCTCACCATCTCGCACAAGATCGTCGTCGACCAGCACGGGGGCACGATCTCCGCCCGGTCGACGCCCGGGGTGGGCAGCACGTTCACGATCACGCTGCCGAAGGAGCTCGATTCATGACGCGCGCCGGCGGCGGGCGGGGCGCGCTGCTCATCGTCGACGACGAGCGCGAGACGTTGAAGGCGCTCCGCCGCGAGCTCCGGCGCGACTACGACGTCCTCCTCGCCGAGAGCGCCGAGCAGGGCTACGCGGTCCTGCGCGAGCGCCCCGTCGACGTCGTGCTCAGCGATCAGCGGATGCCGGGCATGACCGGCACGGAGCTCTACGCGCGGGTGAAGGCCGAGTTCCCGGATACAGTCCGGCTCCTCATGACCGCCTACGCGGACACGACCGCCGCGATCCAGGCCATCAACGAGGGCAGCGTGTACCGGTTCATCCCCAAGCCGTGGGATCCGGCGGGGCTCGCCGGCATCCTGAAGGACGCGTTCTCCCAGCACGCGCACCTCGGCGAGCGCCAGCGGCTGCTCTCCCGGCTGGAGGCGACGGTCGACGCGCTCGGCCGGGAGAACCAGCAGCTCGCCGAGCTGAAGCAGCGGAGCCACGATCTCATGGGCGTCGCCGCGCACGACCTGCGCAATCCGATCGCGGCGATCCAGTGGTTCTCGACGATGCTGCTCGCCGGCGCGGGCGCGGGGAGCGACGACGTCCGGCGGCACCTGCTGAAGATCCAGTCCAACGCCGGGTTCACGCTGCAGTTGCTCGAGGACCTGCTCGACATCACGACGCTGGAGGGCGGCAGCGTCGCGCTCCGGATGCAGGACGCCGATCTGCGCGGCCTCGTCGCGGCGGCCGTCTCCCTGAACGAGCACAGCGCTCGCCAGAAGGGGATCGAGGTGGCCGTCGAGCTGCCCGCCGAGCTGCCGCCGGTCCGCTGCGACGTCGAGCGGATCGAGCAGGTCCTGAGCAACCTGCTCAGCAACGCGTTCAAGTTCTCGCATCCGGGCACGACGGTGACGGTGCGCGCGCGGCGGCTCGGCGATGCGGTGGAGGTGACGATCGCCGATCAGGGCCTGGGCATCCGGCCGGAGGAGATCAGCGGCCTGTTCTGCAAGTTCCGGAGGACGAGCACCCGGTCGACCGGCGGCGAGAAGAGCACGGGGCTCGGCCTGTCGATCTGCAAGAACCTCGTCGAGCGCCACGGCGGCGCGATCCGCGTGGAGAGCGAGCTCGGACGGGGAACGCGGGTGTACTTCACGCTCCCGCTGCCCGAGGGAGGAGCCGGCCCGAGGAGCGGCTGAATCGACGCAGCTTTCTTCGAGCGCGATCCTCCGTCGCATACCCTGCGCCCCCCCTGTTGCAGGAGCGAACGCATGCGACGCACCCGTCTCTGGCTATCGATCTTGACCTCTGCGACCCTCGCGACCGCGGCGTGCGGCGACGACGACACCTCGGGAAGCGGCGGCGCTGGCGGCACCGGCGGCAGCGGCGGCGCTGACGCGACGAGCAGCTCGAGCTCCGCGGGCGGCGACGGCGGCTCCGGAGGCTCCGACGGCGGCTCCGGAGGCTCCGACGGCGGCTCCGGAGGCTCCGACGGCGGCTCGGGCGGCGGCGACGACACGCCCTCGGTCGGCGAGGACTGGACGCGCGACATCCTCTCGACCGCCCTCGAGCTCGACCTCGCCAGCCTCACGGGTCGGGCGACCATCGTGCTCGCCGCGTCGGACAGCGCCGCCGCATCCTTCCAGATCGGCGACCTCGACGTCGAGTCCGTCGCCGGTCCGTCGGGCGCCCTCGCGCACGCGGTGAGCGACGGCCAGCTCGACGTCGGTGTCCCGCCGACCGGGAGCGACGCCACGATCATCATCGACTACGCCTTCAAGCCCCACGCAGAGTTCGACGGGTGGATGCCCGGGTCGGGCGTCTCGTTCCTCTGGCCCTATTTCTGCGGCAACCTCTTCCCGTGCAAGCCCGATCCCGCGGACGGCGTGCGGTTCACGATGCGCGTGACCGGGGTGCCGGACGGCATGACCGCGGTCTACCCCGAGAGCATCCCCACCGCGGCGCCTTCCTACATGCCGGCGATCGCGGTCGACGAGCTCACGCGCGTCGAGCTCGGCACCACGACGGCGGGCACCCGGGTGAGCGTGTGGCACCTGCCCGGCCAGGAGGCCGACGCGGCGAGCGGCACCGAGCACCTCGTCGAGGTGTTCGACTTCTTCGAGACCACGTACGGCCCCTACCCCTTCGGCGACAGCGTCGGCACCGTCTCCGCCGACTGGGGCGGCGGCGATTACGGCGGCATGGAGCACCACCCGTTCTGGCACGTCTCGAGCGGCTCTCTCTACAGCGAGGAGGTCAACGCGCACGAGGCCGCGCACGGCTGGTTCGGCAACGGCGTGCGCATCGCCTGCTGGGAGGACTTCATCCTCTCCGAAGGCACCGCCACGTACCTCGCGGCCCGCGCGCTCGAGGAGGCCGGCGTGGACGCGTGGGCCGATTATGAATGCACGCTCAAGTCCGTCTGCGATCCGGCGGCCGACGGGAACGCCATCGCGCTGCCGGACACCTGCAACGCGATCGACATCCTGAATCACCCGCTCTGGTCGTCCGTGCCCTACATGAAGGGAGCGTTCTTCTTCCGCGAGGTCGCGGAGACGATCGGCGTCGACGTGCTCGACCGGGCCCTCGCCGGGTTCTACACCGCCAACGTGGGGAACGCCGCGCGCACGCAGGACCTCCTCGACGCCATCAAGGCAGCCACCGACGCCGCCGGGGCCGCCGCCGTCGACGCGCTCGCCGCCGACTGGCTCCGCACGCTGGCGTGCCCGGTCGACGTCGCCACCCTCTGCCCCACCTGACGGGAGAGCTCGACCATGTGGACCGATACACGCCTCACACGACAGCTCGGCCTGCGTCTCCCCATCGTCCAGGGCCCCTTCGGGGGCGGCATGTCCACGGCCGCGCTGGCGGCCGCCGTCTCGAACGCCGGTGGGCTCGGCTCGTTCGGGGCCCACTTCCTGACCCCGCCGCAGATCGGCGAGCTCGTCGCCGAGCTCCGGCGGCTCACGCCGCACCCGTTCGCGCTGAACCTGTGGGTCCCGCAGCCCGGCGAGCCGACCACCATCGCGCCCGCGGAGCTCGAGCGGCACGTGGCGCGCCTGCGCCCGATCCTGCGGCAGCTCGGCCTGCCCGACCCCGAGCTGCCGAGCGCATTCACCCCGCGCTTCGAGGAGCAGGTCGAGGCCGCGATCGACGCGCGACCGCAGGCCCTCAGCTTCGTCATGGGGGTCCCGCCCGCCCACGTCATCGACGCGGCCAAGGCGCGCGGGATCGCCCTCCTCGGCACCGCCACGACGGTCGACGAGGCGATCGCGCTCGACCACGCCGGCATCGACGTCATCGTGGCTTCGGGCAGCGACGCCGGGGGGCATCGGGGCGCGTTCCTGCGGCCCGTGCGCGAGTCGCTGGTGGGCACGCTGTCGCTCGTGCCGCAGGTCGTCGACGCGGTGCGGACCCCCGTGGTCGCCGCGGGCGGGATCGCGGACGGCCGCGGCGTGGCGGCGGCGCTCGCGCTCGGCGCCGACGGGGTGCAGATCGGGACGGCCTTCCTCGCCTGCGACGAGTCGGGCGCGAGCGCCGGCCACCGCCGCGCGCTGGCGTCGGAGCGCGCGCGCACGACCGTGCTCACGCGGGTCTTCTCCGGCCGCATCGCGCGCGGCCTCGTCAACGAGTTCGTCGAGGCGATGACGCCGCACGAGGCCGACGTGCCGGAGTATCCGGTCCAGAACTGGCTCACCCAGCCCATCCGCCGGGCCGCCGCGGCCGCCGGGCGCGACGACCACCTGTCCCTCTGGGCAGGCCAGAGCGCCGCCCTCGCCAGGCCGCGGCCCGCGGCCGAGCTGGTGGCGGCGCTCGTCGAGCAGACCGAGCAGGTGATCCTCGGGCTCATGAAGCGCTGAGGGGCGCGCCGGGCGGCCAGCCAGGTCGCCCGGCGAGCGCGCCGCTCACCCCTCCACGCCTCCCCTCGCCCGCGTCGTCTTACCAGGTCACCGTGTCATTCAGCGTGAGCGTCCCGGTCGCGGGGGTGCTCATCGTGCGATTGCCCCCGCCCGGCAGGCTCTCCCAGGTCACGCTGCCATTGGCGTTCTTGCGATAGTACTTGTACTGCACGGAGCTGCTGACCGGCAGGTTGACGCGGTTCTTCCACACAGGGTAGCTGTTCGAAACGGCCGTGACCGGGATGATCGCGACAGGGACGCCGAGATCGGTGTTCCAGTTGCCCAGCGCCGCCGTGTTGCCGGTGACATACACGTGCTGGCCGACCGCGGTGTGCGCGGTCACGTTGACCGTGACGCCGACCTCGCCGGCCGCGGGCGGCACGACGCAGGCGTTGTAACGGCCGCAGACCACCGACGGGATGTCGACCACCTTGCCCGCCCGGATCGACGCCAGCAGGCTGATGTACTCGCCCATCGCCCAGTTCAACGGGCTCATCGACCGGGTCGGGGTGCCGGCCGTGGCGCCCGGCGGCAGATCGACGTCCCAGCCCGTGACGAGCGTCGGCTCGCTCCATACCTGCTCGGGGATGAAGCCCTGCGGCGTCGAGAACGCCTTCACCGCCGTCAGGAACGGCGCGCCATCGCTGCCCACACCCGTGCTGGCGATCTTGAACATGCCGCGCTCGGCGGTGAAGATGGGCCACAGCCGGCCACGGCCGGCGAGACCGTCGTAGCTAGCGCCGCCGACCTTCTCGCCGTAACCATCGTAGTTGTAGCGGAACCAGGCCTCGCCCTTGCCCGCGATGGTCCGCTTCAGGATGGCGTCGTACTCCGGCAGCGTCGCGGCGATCGAGTGGTCGTCCGCCCGCTTCACGCCCATGCGCACGAGCTCGAGGAAGCCGCCGTCGATGATGTACCGCTGGTCGTGCGTGCCGCCGCCGTTGCCGTGCGTGACCTGGATCGCCGCGTCGGGACCGGACACCGGGTTGTAGACCTGCGGCCCGACGCCGGAGTTGCTCCGCGCCGACGGATTGATGCGAATATAGTACTTGCCGTCGCCGTGGGGGCCGGAGTTGGTGAATGTCCAGCGGTCGACGCTCTGCTGCCAGTAGTCCGCGGCGGCCAGGTAGCGGGCCGCGCTGGCGGTGTCGTTGTTCGCGCGCGCGATCGTGGCGGCGCAGACGAGCCCCGCGATCTCCGCCGCGATGGTCGACGGCGAGTACCCGTAGTTCTCCTCCCAGCGCTCCTGCTGGGTGTACGGGCCGACGTTGACGATGTAATCGGCGGTCTTCTTGATCTTGGGCCACAGCGGGTTGTACACCGCCGCGCCGAGCCGCCAGGCGAGGATGATCGGCATCGCCTGCTCATCCATCTGCGTGCCCTGCCAGTATTGCCAGCCGCTGACCCAGGCGTTCTGCGGGAAGCGGCCGACGCGGCTGTACCCCTGCGGACAGCCGGGCGCGTTGTACTCGCCGGCGCCGCAGTCGCTCGTCTGCTGCAGCGTGTTGAACAGGTAATTGACCACCGCCTTGGCGGTGTCCGTGTCGCCGGCCGTCACCAGCGCGCCGGCGAACTTGAACAGGTCGCGCGGCCAGACCAGGTGGTAGCCGCCATTGTTGCTATCGCCGCTGCTCTCGCCCCACGGCGTGCCCATGCCGGCGATCATGGCGCCGTTCGACTTGTCCTGGATCGTCTTGAGCGCCATCGCCGCGAGGTAGTACTGGTCGTCGGCGGTGCCGCCCTGGTTGTTGAGCTTGGTGGACGTGTAGGTATTCCATCCGCTGTCGTAGGTGGTTTGCAGGGCGGCGAGGTTGCTGCCGAGGGTCGCGTTGGCGGTGGAGGTCGCCTCGCCCTCGGTGGTGCCGAAGCCGAGGACCACGTCGAACGAGACGCTGGTGGCGGCGGCCGCGCCGAGGTCGATCCAGCCCATCTGCGCCACGTTGCCGCCGCTCGCGGCGTCGTTGCGCCAGCTCATTGTCTTGTCGCTGCTGCCGCCGAGCAGGTCGGTCCAGCCGTCCGTCTCGCCGACGAAGCCGCTCGACACCATCGGCAGGCCGCCCGCGCCCGCCTTCCACGACCGCGAGATGGCCAGCGCCGAGGCGCGGCTGTTCTCCGACGCCACGAGCATCGTGCGCGCCGCCGGCGTCACCGTGTTGACGGTCTTCGACGAGTCGCCGGCCCCGGAGTTGTCCATCGCCGGGTTGTGGAGCAGGTAGAGGTTGAACTGGGTGACGTTCTTGCCGTTGAGCGCGTCGAACTTGACCCGCTGGATCAGCGCGTTGCGCCCGGGATCGGTGAAGATGGTCTTGGTGATCCGCCAGTTGTGGCCGCTGTTGGTGGTCGTCGCCTGCCACCGCATCGAGCGCTTGTCCGGCTGGGTGACGGTGTAGCTCTGCTGCTTCTCCTCGTCGACGAACGTCTTGGCCGTATCCCCCACCAGGAACTGCAGGTCGACGGTGTTGACGGTGTCGAGCACCGGGTAGAACACCTCGGACACGATGCCGCGGTGGCCGGTGAAATAGACCCTCGACTGCTCGGTCATCGACGTGCCGAGGAAGGACTTGTCGGCCGGCCCCCACACCGAGGCTGCCCCCGAGCCCGCGGCGAGCGCCTTCAGGCGCTCGGGCGGCGCCGAGCCGCCGCGCCCGAACGGGACGGCAGACTCGCTGAGGATGGGCTCCTCCGCGTCGAACGCGCAGCCCGCGAGCCCCAGTGTGAGATGTAAAATTGCAGTCCCACAACAAACCCGCTTCAGCATCACGCCAACCCCTTTCCACCTGGCAGCGCCCGGGAGCACACCTGCTCGGCCACCGTAAGTTATCGACTCAACTGCGGTTTCTGCAGGGCGCACGCGCGCCCTGCGCGGGGCCACGCGATCGGCCGCGCCTGCTCCGCAGTGAACCCCGCGGTCCCCAGCGTAGCACGCAGGCGTCATTTTCCTTTCCAGCGCGCCCCGCCGGCGATGCCCGGCGATCACGGGAGGCGGGCGTCGCCCCCGGGGCCATGGAGCCGGTGTAGCCAGATGGATTCAGGGGGAGGCGGAGCAGACGCGCCAGCGGACCGTGCCGCGCGCCGAGGTCCTGTCAGGAGCCGGCGAGCTTGCGCCGCGCCGCCGCGTAGCGCCTCACCAGCTCATCCGCGATGACGCCGCTCAGGATGACGGCGCCGATGACCGCGAACTCGATCTGGGTGGGGACGCCCAGCATGTTGATCGCGTTGCGCAGGACCTGCATGAGCGCGGTGCCGAGGATGACGCCCATCACCGCCCCCTCGCCGCCGCGCAGGCTGAAGCCGCCGAGCACGGCGGCCGCGATCGCGTAGAGCTCGTAGAAGTTGCCGAAATCGACCGGCTGGGCCGAGTTGACCTCGAGCGCGAACAGCATGCCTCCGAAGCAGGAGAGCACCGAACAGAGCACATAGGCGAGGATCGTCATCCGGTCGGTGTCGACCCCGCTGTACCGGGCCGCCTGCTCGTTGCGGCCGAGCGCCATGAGGTAACGACCGTAGATGGTGCGGTTCAGGAAGATCGACGCCGCGATCGCGATGGCGAGGAACAGCAGGAACGGCATCGGGATATCGATCCACGTGATCGGCGCAAGGCGCGTCCTTACGCCGGTGAACGGGTGCACCGCGTAGGGGCTGAACCGCCCCTCGGAGATCCACGAGAGGAACGGCACCGGGACGGAGAACGGCGTGCCGACGGCCAGGTACCGCAGCGACTCGAACCCGACGCCGAAGCCCTGCGTCTGGTCGCCCGCGATGCCGCGCGCCGTGCCCCGGTACAGCAGGAGCCCGCAGAGCGTGACGACGAACGGCTGGAGCCGGAGCTTCGTGATGAGCAGCCCGTGCGCGAGCCCGATACACAGCGAGATGCCGAGCAGCAGGGGCACGACAAGGGAAGCCGGCCAGTGATGGACGGCGAGGAGCCACGGCAGCATGCAGCCGGCGAGCGCCACGACGGAGCCGATCGACAGGTCGATGCCGCCCGTGATGATGACGAAGCCGGCCCCGATGCTGAGGATTCCGAACAGCGCTGTCCGGCGGATCAGGTTCTCGAGGTTCTCCGCCAGCAGGAACCTGCCGTTCATGAGCGCGGTGCCGAGCGACACGGCGAGCAGGAGCCAGAAGACGCCGAGCACCTTCCGCCGCGTCGTCGGCGCGAGCGGCGCGGGGGGCTCGGCGCCCGCCGCCCGGGGATCACGTGTGGTCGTCACAGGCATGCTCGTCTGACCTCGCCCCTTGCCACCGTCTCGAGCGCCCCGGCTCAGGCCGCGACGCCGCTGCCCGTCGCGAGCTGCATGATCGCCTCCTCGCTCAGCGCGGCGCGGCCGAGCTCCCCGGCGATGCGCCCCTCGTGCATCACCAGCGCGCGGTCGGACATGCCCATCACCTCTTCCATGTCGCTCGACACGAACAGGGTGGCCATGCCGCTCGCGGCCAGCCGCTCCATGAGCTGGTAGATCTCGTGCTTCGCCCCGACGTCGATGCCGCGCGTCGGCTCGTCCAGGAGCAGCACGCGCGGCGACATCGACAGCCACTTTCCGATGACCACCTTCTGCTGGTTGCCGCCGGAGAGGTGCTGCGCCGGCTGCACGTCGTTCGGCGTCCTCACGCCGAGCTCGCGGACGATCTTCGCCGACATCCGGCGCTCGCCCGCCCTGTCGAGGACGCCGCGGCGCTGCGTCCTTTGCAGGCTCGGGAGGCTCACGTTCGCCCGGATCGCCATCTCCAGGATGATGCCCTGTTGCTGGCGGTCCTCGGGGACCAGGCCGATCCCGGCGGCGATCGCGTCGCGCGGGGTGCGCGGGGTGAGCTCGCGGCCGGCCACGCGGATGGCGCCCGCGGCCGCCGGCGTGACGCCGAACAGCGTCCGCAGCAGCGACGAGCGCCCCGCGCCGAGCAGCCCCGCGACGCCGACGATCTCCCCGGCGCGGACCGTGAAGCTCAGCGCGTGCTCCGGGTGCCGCGCCGTCCGGAGGCGGGAGACCTCCAGCACGGGCTCGCCCGGCGGGTGCGGGACGTGCGGATAGAACTGCGAGAGCTCGCGCCCCACCATGAGCCGCACGATGCGCTCGTGGCTCACCTCGTCGCGCCCGAGCTCGCCGGCGTTCTCGCCGTCGCGCAGCACGAGCACGCGGTCGCACAGCGCCTCGACCTCGCCGAGGCGATGAGAGATGTACACGACGCCGATCCCGCCCGCGCGGAGCTCCCGCACGACCTGGAAGAGGGCCTCGGCCTCGCGCGGGCACAGGCACGACGTGGGCTCATCCATGATGAGCACCCGGGCGTCGGCCGAGAGCGCCTTCGCGATCTCCACGAGGTGCCGCTGCCCGAGGGAGAGGCCGCCGACGAGCGCGCGCGGCGACCCGGCGAGGCCGACCCGCGCCATGATCGCCCGCGCGTCGCGCTCCATCCGCCCCTCGTCGATGAAGCCGCCCCGCCGCGGCTCGCGGCCGAGGAAGATGTTGGCCGCGATATCGAGGTTCTCCGCCAGGTTGAGCTCCTGGTGGATGAGCGCGATGCCCCGGGAGAGCGCCTCTCTCACGGAGCCGAGCGCGACGGGCCGCCCGTCGAGGGCGATCTCCCCGGCGTCGGGCGCCTCGACGCCGGCCAGGATCTTCATGAGGGTGCTCTTGCCGGCGCCGTTCTCGCCGACGATGCCGAGCACCTCGCCGCGGCCGAGCGTGAGGTGAACGTCGCGGAGCGCGAGCACGCCGGGGAAGCGCTTGGTGAGCCCGCGCGCTTCGAGCAGCGGCGTCACGCCTGGTTCGGGCGGGGAGGACGTCATTCTCGACGGGGGTCGCCGGCCGTGGCGGCGCGCCGCGCGGGCGCCGCGCCCGGGTCGGGCGAGGAGGGCGTCACTCGGGCTTCGCCGCCTTCTGCTTCAGATCCGCCCAGAACTCGGGGAGGTTGGCCTTGCGGATCTGCCGGGCCGGCAGGGAGATGAACTTGCCCGGGGGCACCACCGACTCGTCGCCCCGCACGAGCGCCGCGAGCACGCGCACCGACTCCTTGCCGTACATGTACGGGTTCTGCACCACCGTGCCGACGACCTCGCCGTCCTGGATCGCGCGCAGCGTCGCGTCCTGCTCGTCGAAGCCGACGACCTGGATCGAGCTCATCTTCCCCGCCTGCTTGAGCGCCTCGAGCAGCGCCGGCGTGTGGTACGCGTTCAGGCCGATGAGCCCCACGAGGTCCGGGTGCGCCGACATCATGTCCTCGGCGTTGCTCTTGGCCTTCGCCGCGTCGATCTGATCGGTCAGCGTCGCGACGATGGTGTACTTCGCCCCCTTCAGCACGTCGTTCAGCGGGTCGTTGCCGCCGCTCGTGTCCTGGCGGTCGAGGAGCTCGTCGAGGACGCCCTGCCGGCGCTTCCTGGCGTTGTCGCCCTCGAGGCGCCCGACGAAGATCGCCACCTTCCCGCCGCCCGGGATCGCCTCTTTCACGAGCTGCCCCGCCATCCGGCCAGCGACGTAGTTGTCGATGCCGATGTACACGAGGCGATTGCTCTTCGGCGCGTCCGAGTCCTGCGTGATGAGCTTGGTCTTGGCGGCCGCCTTGTTGAGCAGCGGGACCTGGTTCTCCGCGTCGATCGGGCTGATCGCGATGCCGTCGACGCCGCGGATGAGCAGGTCCTCGACCCGCTGCATCTGGTCGTTGACGTCGCTCGGCATCACCACGCTGACGTCGGCGTTGTACTCCTTCGCTCCGTCGATGACGCCCTTCTCGGCGATGGTCCAGAACGGCGCGACGCCGTTGGTGATGTAGGCGAGCTTCGGCCTGGCGGAAGCCGCCGGCGCCTCGCTCCCATTGCCGCCGCTGCTCTCGCAGCCCAGGGCCGCGAGCCCCGCCATGCAGACCCCGACGACGAACCGACCGACGCTCTTGAACATCCCCTCACCCCTCCGGCCGCGAGGCGCCGCCCTGCCCCGGCCGATCCGCGCGCCTCGTGTCAGCGCGCGGTCTGCAGGTGGTCAGCGTACGGTCAGCGCGTGATCGCGACGGATCACGACCCCCCGGCCAACTCGCGCCCTCATCATGCGCGATCCGCCGCGGATGTGTCCACACCATTCGACGCCGCGCGCGCTCGCGCAATCGCGCCGCTCACGCGAGCACGGCGCCGCGGCGCCCGACCGCGTAGGCGATCCCGCTCTGCAGCGTCCCGCGGATCACGATGCGCGTCATGTCGACGTCGAGCCCGACGAGCGCGCGCGCGACCTCGCCGCGAACGCCGGTCAGCACGGCCTGGGCCCCGAGCAGCCGGAGCGCGTTGGCCGCGTTGATCAGGGCGTTGGCGACGCGCTCGTCGACCGCCCTGATCCCCGTCACGTCGATGATCACGACCCGGGCGCGGCTCCTCGTCGCGCCGTCGAGCAGCGTTTGCAGCACCTCCTGCGCCCGCTCCTCGTCCAGCGTGCCGATGAGCGGCATGACCATGACGTCGTTCGTGATCGGGACGAGCGGCGTCGAGAGCTCCGCGATCTTCTCGCGCTGGAACCGGATCACCGCCTCGTGCAGCTCGGCGCGCGACCGCTCGGCGCGCTCGCGCTCGCCGAGCTCGTGCAGGAGGCGCAGGTTGGTCTCCTTCAGCTCCTCGCTCTGCTCGCAGAGGCGCGCGTTGGCCTGCGAGAGCTCCTCGGTCCGCTGCTTCACCTCCTGCTCCAGCCGCTCGTTCGACCGCCGGAGCTCGGCGCTCACGGCCTCCAGGTCCGCGTAGAGCAGGGCGTTCTCCACCGCCACCGCGGCCTGGGACGAGAGGAGCCGCAGGAGCTCGATGCGATCGGCGGTGAACGCGTGCTCGGCGACGTGGTTCTCCAGGTACAGCACGCCGCTGAGCCGGCCCTGATGGAGCAGCGGCAAGCCCAGGATCGACTTCGGCCGGCGCGAGCTCACGTGGGGATCGCCGGCGAGGCGCGGGTCGTCCTCCGCGCGCCCGATCACCACCGCCTCGCGCGAGCGCGCGACGTAGTGCACGACCGGGCGGGCGAGATCGAGGCGCTCCTCCATGGGCGTCGCGAGCCCCAGGCGCACCGCGTCGGGATCGACCGAGATCATCGCCTCGACCGTCAGCCCCTCGCCGCGCGCGAGGATCAAGAACCCCCGGCTCGCGCCGGCGCTCTTGATCACGTTGCGCAGCACCTGCTCGAGCACCTTGTCGAGCACGATCTCGCTGGAGATCGCCTGCGCCGTCTGCAGGACGGTGGCGAGATCGCAGAGCTCCCCCGCGGCGAGCCCGCCGAGCGCCGTCGCCGTCGCCCCGGAGGACGTCGCGAGCCCCGGGGGCAGGCCGAGGGCCGGTGAGACGAGCGGCGCGAGCTCCTCGCGCAGCGCCTCCACCTTGGCGCTCGCGCCCCAGCGCTCGTAGAGGTACATCGCCCTGCGCAGGAAGGTGCCCGCGAACTCGAGCCTGCCCTGGGCGAGCCAGAACCTGCCGTAAAGCTCGTTCCCGAGGGCCTGGTTGTTGATGTAATCCGCCTGCCGCGCGGCCTCGATGCCCCGCTCGTAGAGGTCCATCGCCTCGGCCGTCCGCCCCTCGACCCGCGCCTTCTCCGCGAGCAGGAGGGCGTGCTTGTGAAGGACGTTGTCCGGCCCGGCGTCGGCCCAGCGCTTCATCCGCCCGAGGAGCCGCTCGACGTGCTCCTCGTGCTCCTCCCGCTCGGCGCCGCCGGCGGCCTCCCACGCGGCGATCCGCATGAGCCCCGCGTAGAAGGTCGCCTCTGGCACCTTGGCGTGCGTCGGCAGCGCGCCCTCGATGATCGCGAGCTTCGGCATCAGATCGGCGAAGCTCGCGCGGTCGCCGAACAGGTAGGCATTCCGGATCTTGGCGTAGTAGAGCCACCCCATGTGGTAGGGCGAGCCGCCGTGCTTCTCGGTGTACGCCGCCTCGTCGAACGCCTCGTCGTCGAAGCTGAGCCGGCTCTTCGTGAGCCCTTGAAGGCACTTGATGGGCTGGATCACGCCCGCCAGGAGGATATCGATGATATCGTGGCTCCTGGCCCGCTCCAGGAAGGCGAGGTGCACCTCGGTCAGCCGCGCGAGCTCCGACAGGGCCATCCCGTAGGTGAGCCGGTCCGAGCCGCTCTGGCTGATCATGTACCCCATGGCCGTCCAGTCGCCGGCCTGGAGCCCGAGGTCGTAGACCCTGTCGTAATACGGGTCTGCGCGCCGCAGCGGCTGCGTCCAGCTGTGCACGTCCGCGGAGAAGATGTGGTATGTCTTGGCCCGGAGAACGAGGTTGTCGAGCTGGTCGGCCAGCTCGATGGCCATCTTGCCGAACCGGTAGGCCGTCGCGTACTCGCCGAGCAGCGGGCCCACCACCATCCCGTAAGCGACGTATCCGAAGGCGGACATATCGCTGTTGCCGTGCTGCAGAGAGAGCGTCACCATCTTCACGATGGCGAGGTTCGCGAGCGTCTGATCGCTGGAGTTGTACGCGCCGAAGAACAGGTTGACGAGGAGCTCCAGCGTCATCGGGTGCTCGGGGCTCGTCGCCCTCGGGGCGTGCGCGAGCTCCTCGATGCTCCGCCCGCCGAGGAGGACGGGCACCGCCGCGAGCTCCTGCTCCAGGAGCGCGGCGACCTCGGCCCTGTCCTCGGGGATCGGGCAACCGAGGAGCCGGAGGCCGGCCTTCTGCACCAGGGTCGCCTCGTGGTTCCGCCACTGGAGCAGGTACTGATTCGCCTGGACGATGTGGATCGACACCTTGTCCATCGCGGTCCGGGCGCGCGCGAGCGCCGCGGTGCAGAGCCGCTCTGCCTCGTCGAAGGCGCCGCACAGCGACTCGACCTCGGCGCGCTCCTTGTGGAGCGCGAGGGCGAGATCGTAGTGGTCCTCGAGGCCGCCGCCCGGCAGAAACCCCATGCCCGCGCGGAAGTAGCCCGCGGCGGCCTCGTAGGCGGTGGCCGCCTTGGCCTTCCTGCCGGCGGCGAGGTTCAGCTCGGCGGCCGTCGCCCGCTCCTCCGTGGAGCTCACGAGGGGCGCCGCGATGTTGAAGTGACCGACGATATCGAACAGCGCCTCGTCGCGCGCGGCGCCGTAGGTGCTCGCGAGCATGAGCCGCCCGATCCGGAGGTGGACGTCGCGCTTGCGGTCCTCGTCGATGAGCGAATAGGCCGCCTGCTGGACGCGATCGTGCAAGAAGCGGTAGGTGACGCGCCAGTCGACGCCGCCCCGCGCGTCGCCGTCGGTCGCGTGCGCGAGGCGGTAGTCGGCGTCGACGGGGGAGATCAGGCCCTCTTGCAGGATCTTCCACAGCGCGGCCACGGTCTCGTGCGGCGGCCGCTCGCTGATCACCGCCAGGGAGCGCAGGTCGAACTCGTGCCCGATGCACGCGGCGAGCTTGAGGACCCCCTGGAGCTCGGGATCGAGCTCCGCGAGCCGGCGCGCCATGAAATCGACCACGTTGTCGGTCACCGTGCGCCGCCGGATCCGGTCGATCTCCCACGTCCACGCGCCCGCCTCGAAGCGGAGCAGCCCCTCGGCGTGGAGCGCGCCCAGGAACTGCCGGACGAAGAACGGGTTGCTCCGGGTCCTCTCGAACACCACGCGCGCGAGCGGCTCGACCTCTTCCCGCGCGGCGGAGAGCGTGTCCGAGAGCAGCTCGATCACGTCGGAGAGGGCGAGCGGCTTGAGCTCCAGCTCCCGCAGCGGCGCGCCCGCCTTCTCGATCTCGCCGAGCGCGACGCGCAGCGGGTGAGCCGCGTAGATCTCGTTGTCGCGGTAGGCGCCGATGACGAGCAGGTGCGCGCGCTCCGGATCGGCGGCGATGACCTGGAGCAGCTTCAGGGAGGCCGGGTCGGCCCATTGCAGGTCGTCGAGGAAGAGCACGAGCGGGTGATCGACCCGCGCGAACACGTGGAGGAACGCCTTGAAGACCGCGTGGAACCGGCCCTGGGACTCCGCCGGCCCGAGCGGCTGGACAGGGGGCTGCGGGCCGATGATCCACTGGAGCTCCGGGATGAGATCGAGCAGGAGCTGGCCGCTGCCGCCGAGGGCGCGCTCGAGCGCCGCGCTCCACCGCGCGAGCTGCTCCGGCCGCTCGGTGAGGATGTGGCGGATGAGCTCGCGGAACGCGCGCGCGATCGAGGCATACGGGACGCCGCGGTTGAGCTGGTCGAACTTGCCCGCGGCGAAATAGCCGCCCCGCTGGGCGATGGCCCTGTGGATCTCGTTCACCAGGGCCGACTTGCCCATGCCCGAGTACCCCGACACGAGGAGCAGCTCGCGCTCGCCCCCGGCGGCGCGCTCGAAGGCGGCGAGCAGCGCGCGCTCCTCGTCGGCGCGGCCGTAGAGCTTCTGCGGGATGCGCAGCGTGTCGGGGATGTCGCGCTGCCCGAGCGCGAACGGCGTCACGGCGCCGGACGTCGAGAGATGGCGCAGGCACGCGTCGAGGTCGGCCACGAGCCCGAAGGCGCTCTGGTACCGGTCCTCCGCGTTCTTGGCCATGAGCTTCATCACGACGCGGGAGACCGCCTCGGGCACGCCCGGGGCCCGCTCGGACGGGGGCACCGGCGTCCGCGCGATGTGGCCATGGATGAGATCCATCGGCTCGCCCTCGGCGAACGGCAGCGCGCCGGTGAGCATCTGGTAGAGCGTGACGCCGAGCGAGTAGAGATCGGTGCGGCGGTCGATCACGCGGTTCATCCGGCCGGTCTGCTCGGGCGACATGTACGCGAGCGTCCCCTCGAGCGCCTCGGGGCTCACCGCCTGCTGCGTCTCGTGCGGCAGCAGCGTGGCGATGGTGAAGCCGACGAAGTGGACCTCGAGCGTGTCGGGGTCGACCAGGATGTTCTGCGGCTTGATGTCCTTGTGGATCACCTTGCGGCGGTGGATCTCGTCGAGGATCCGGGCGGCCGAGCGCGCGATCGTCAGCGCCGCCTTGAGCTCCAGCCGCCCGGCGCGCAGGACGTCGTGGAGCGTCGTGTCGCTCGGCCGCTCGATCACGAGGGCGAGGCCGTTCTTGTGCCTCTCGATCCCGCACGCCTTGACGACGCCCTCGACGTCGAGCTCGCGGAGGACGTTGTACTCGTGCCGGAGCGAGGCCAGCTCGCGCGCGCTCGGGAACTCGCTCTTCAGGACCTTGACGGCGACGGGCTTCCTGTCGTCACCCCATGTACCCTGGAATACATCGATGCTCGCATCGCTGTAAATCTTCTGGCCCACAGTACACGTTGCGGAGAGCATCTCACCTCGCCAGGGTGCTGGGCCGCCCGGGACAGCCGGAGACGGCGGCCTCGCAGAATCGCACCCCTGGCGGATCCTGTCTAGGTTGGCCGCGTCACGCCGACGTCCTGCTGCCCTTCCAGAGCGCGGCCCAGGAGCGCCCCGTCTTCGCGGCGGCCTCCGGAGCGGCCTCGCGCGCGCTCTCCGCGGCCGGCGGGTCCTTGTGCGACTGGCTCTCCAGGAACGAGATGAGGCGCTCGCGGAGGGGATAGTACATCGGGTCCTCGAGCACCGCCTTCCGGTCCCGCGGGTGCGGGAACGGGACGGCCAGGATCTCGCCGACCCGCGCCCCCGGGCCGCTCGTCATCATCGCGATGCGGTCCGACAGGAACAGGGCCTCGTCCACGTCGTGCGTGACCATCAGCGCGGTCTTCTGGTCCTCGGCCCACAGGTCCATCAGCACCTCCTGGAGCTCGAACCGGGTGAGCGAGTCGAGCATGCCGAAGGGCTCGTCCAGGAGGAGCATCTTGGGCGACAGCGCGAAGGCGCGCGCCAGCCCGACCCGCTGCTGCATCCCCGAGGACAGCTCCCGCGGCTTCTTGTGCAGCGACGAGCCGAGCCCCACGAGATCCAGGTAATGTGTCGCGATCTCGACGCAGTCCTTCTTGCTCTTCTGCCGGTGGACCTGCTCCACCCCGAGGAGGACGTTCTCGAGCGCCGTCATCCAGTGCAGGAGGCAGGGCGACTGGAACACGACCCCGCGATCCGGGCCGGGCCCGCGGATCTGCCGGCCCGCGAGGACGATACCGCCGCTCGTGATCTCGCTCAGGCCCGCGACCATCGACAGCACGGTGGACTTGCCGCAGCCGGAATGGCCGATGAGCGACAGGAACTCGCCTCTCCTCAGGTTCAGATCGAAGTTGCGGACGACGACCGCGGGCCCGTTCGGCGTGGGAAAGGTCTTGGTGACATTCCAGATCTCGAGATACTTCTTCATGCGACCGCCTCCGACGCCCGCGCCGCGCCGGACGCGCTCGTGCCCGCCCCGGCGCCGGGGCCGAGCAGGTAGCTGATGACCGCGCCGCGGATCTCCTTGAAGCGCGGGTCGTGGTTGATGGCCTTGCGATCCCGCGGGCGATCGAGATCGACGGCGATCCCGGGCCCCAGCGTGGCGCCCGGACCCTTGCTGAGCGGGATGATCCGGTCGGCGAGGAGGATGCCCTCGTCCACGTCGTTGGTGATGAGGAGCACGGTCTTCTGGGTGGCCCGCCAGATGCGCGCGGTCTCGTCCTGCAGCGTCGCGCGCGTGAGCGCGTCGAGCGCGCCGAACGGCTCGTCCATCAGGAGGACCTCGGGGTCCATGGCGAGCGCCCGCGCCACCGAGACCCGCTGGCGCATGCCGCCGGAGAGCTGCGCCGGCTTCTTGTCGCGGGCCGCGGTGAGCTTCACCATCGCGATGTAGCGCTCGGCGTGCTCCCGCTTCCGCTCCGCGGGCCAGGACGAGAAGATCGGGTCCACGGCCAGATAGACGTTCTCGTACACGGTGAGCCAGGGCAGAAGGGAGTAGTTCTGGAAGATGACGCCGCGGTCGGGCCCCGGCCCCTCCACCTCTCTCCCGTTCAGCTTCACGACCCCGGTGTCGGGCCGGAGGAGCCCGGCGACGAGCGACATGAGGGTGGTCTTCCCTGCCCCCGAATAGCCGACGACGGCGACGAACTCGCCCTTTTCTATCTCCAGGTTGATGTCCCTGAGCACCTCGGTGCGGGTAGCCCCGGCGCCGTAGCTCTTCCCCACGTTGCGCAGCTCGACGAGCGGCATCGGCGTCACCCTCCCGCCAGCTTGAGCCTGCGCTCGACGAGGCTCATGAGCGCATCGAGGAGGAAGCCCACGACGCCGATCGTGATGATGCACAGGATGATGTGCTCGTAGATCAGGCTGTTGTACTCCTGCCAGAGGAAGCCGCCGACCCCCGGCGAGCCGGTCAGCATCTCCACGGCGACGATGACCAGCCAGGCGATGCCCAGGCTGAGCCGGAACCCCGTGAACATGTAGGGCAGCGCGGCGGGGAGCTGCACCTTGAACAGCGTCTTCATGCGCGAGAGCCGGAGCACCCGCGCGACGTTCATGTAGTCCTGCGGGATCGACCGCACCCCGAGCGCGGTGTTGAGGACCGTCGGCCACATCGAGCACATCGCGATGGTGAAGACGCCGGCCGGGTCCGGCTTCTGGAAGAGCACGAGGCCGAGCGGGAGCCACGCGAGCGGCGAGACAGGGCGGAGGATCTGGATGATCGGGTCGAAGCTCGACCTGAACAGCTTCGACGCGCCAAGGAAGAACCCGATGGGCGTCCCGAGCAGGATCGCCAGCGTGTAGCCCTTGGCGACCCGCTGGAGCGAGTACCAGGTGAAGCGGAGGATGCCCTGATCGAGCTCACCGCGCTTCTCGAACGGCTCGAAGATGTAAGGCCTGCTCACCTCCCACGTCTTGAGGGGCGAGGGCAGCGTCTGGGCCCACAGGCTGCTCGCGGCAGCCCACAGCCCGATCACGCAGGCCACCCCGAAGAGGGGCAGGATCATGTGGTCGACTCGAATCCTGGGAGAGATCGCTTTCGCCTCGCTCATGCAGCACTCCTTCATCACGCCGCCCGCCGCCGCGCTGTCCGGCGGCGCCCGGCGAGGTGGGGGTCATCCCTTCAGCGCGTGGACCGGGAACGACGTCGCGTATTTCTCGGGGTCCTTCGGATCGAACGTCACGCCGTCGAACAGCGTCTCCGGCTGGTCGCTCGGGCCGCCGTGCGCGACGCCGAGCTCCTTCATCGCCTCCTCGTAGAGGTCGGGCCGCATGACCTGCTTGACGACCCCCTCGTAATCCGGCTTCCCCTCCACCATGCCCCAGCGGCGGAACTGGCTGAGCCACCAGAGCGCGTATTTCGGCTGCGGGTAATTGCAGTTGCGGTCGCTGAAGATCATGTAGTCCCTGTCCTCCTTCCTGCGCCCGTCGCCGTAGTCGTAATGGCCCTGGAGCCGGCCGAGGATGAGCTCCGGCGGACAGTTGATGTAGGTCGGCCTCGACACGATGTCGGCCTGCTCGGGGCGGTTCTCGAGCCTGTCGAGCCAGACGCTCGCCTCGTGGAGCGCCTTGATCACGGCCTTCACCGTCCTCGGGTTCTTCTCGGCGAACTCCGCGGTGAACGCGCACACCTTCTCGGGGTGGTCCTTCCAGAGCTCCTGGGTGGTGATGGCGGTGTAGCCGATCTGGTCGGCGATCGCCCTGGCGCCCCACGGCTCGCCGACGCAGTACCCATCCATCTTGCCCACCTTCATGTTGGCGACCATCTGCGCGGGGGGGATGGTGACGAGCGCGACGTCCCTGTCCGGGTGGATGCCGCCCGCGCCGAGGTAGTAACGGGTCCACATGGCGTGCGTCCCGGGGGGGAACGTCATCGCGAAGGTCATGGGCGCCCCCTTCTCCCGCGCCTCGTCCACGAAGGGCCTGAGCGCCCTGGGGTCGGCGGCCACCTTGCCTTTCAGTTCGCTCTTCATCGTGATCGCCTGGCCGTTGCGGTTGAGCAGCCACGGGATGACCATCGGCTTCTTCGGCGATCCGAGGAGGCCCATCGTCGAGGCGAGCGGCATGCCGAAGAGCATGTGCGTCGCCTGGAGATCTCCGTTCGACAGCGAGTCGCGGATCGCGGCCCAGCTCGCGCCCTTCACGATGGTCGAGTTGATCCCGTATCGCTTGAAGAACCCCTTCTCGTGCGCGATGACGATCGGCGAGCAATCGGTCAGCGCGATGATGCCGAAGCGCAGGTCGGAGACCTCCGGCCTGTCGGCGCCCGCCGCGAGGGGCGCGGCGTTCGACGCGGGCGGCCCCGGCTCATCGGACCGCGAGCCGCAGGCCGGGAGGAGCGCCGCTCCCCCGAGCCCGAGGGCGCCGCCGAGGAACCGCCGCCGATCCAGGGGCGAGGCGCTCGATGCTTCCTTCGAAGGTTCCCGTTTCTTCATTCAAGAGGTCCTTTGCTGGGGAATGGGCGCGGCGCCGCAGGCGCGACGATTCGATCGCGCCTGTCGGTCGCGGCAGGGCGGCGCGGTCGCGCTTCGCGGCGCCGCCGGTGACATCGCCCTGTGGTTCGAGAAGGAGCCAGATCAGCGCCGCTGCGAATCGGCGCATCGAGCGCCGTTTCGCGGCGGTTGTGGGCCCAGGATGGCCTCAACCCTACATGGGCCCATGATCCGCCGAGGACCATGCACGGGTGCGCGTTTCTATGGCGTTTCCTTACAATGTTTTTTCTGCATTCGAGATGTCGTCCGCGCAGGTGTCCAGGAGTCAGCGGGCCCGGTCGGCAGCGTGGCGCAGCAACGCCCTTCCCTTTGACGAACTGGTTTCATAAGCTGCACGTGAGAGCATCCGGAGAATTTCGTTCCATGACGTTGAAAGGTGCGCGAATGGCCATTCGACATGCCAGTGTGTGCGTCATCGCGATGACCTGGATCGGGTGTGCACAGATCTTCGGCTTCGACAAGGAGTACCTGGTCATCGAGGGTCCAGGGACCGGAGGCGCTGGCGGCGGGAGCGCCAGCAGCTCCGGAACCGGGGGAGCCGGCGGCGCCGGAGGCGCCGGAGGCGGGGACGCCGGCGGCGGGGGCGCCGGAGGCGAGGGCGCCGGAGGTGCAGGCGCTGGCGCCGGGGGCGCCGGAGGCGGAGGCGCCGGAGGCGGATGTGTCGTCGAGATGCCGGCGGGTGAGCCGCCGACCTCGCCGCTCTTGATCGACGATATGGAGGATGGAGACAACACCATCATTCCCGTCGAGGACGAAGTAAACCCTCGGAGAGGGTACTGGTACGTGGCCAATGACGCGAACGGCCTGCAGAACCCCGCGGCCGGCGACTTCTACATGAGCGAGCTCGAGCTCCCGCGCGGCGACAGCACGTGGGCCGTGAACGTCGACGCGGACGAGGGATTCACGTCATGGGGAGCCCTCTTCGGCGTTCGGCTGAACACCGACGAGGCCGGTACGGAAGGTCTGTACGACGCCTCGGGGTTCCGTGGAATCTCGTTCTGGGCCTACGCCGAGAGCGGCTCTTACGCGAGGATGATCGTGGACGCCGCCGACGTGCAGACCTGGGAAGACGGCGGCATCTGCGGCACCAAAGGCACGTGCGATGACCATTTCCGCATGATCGTCGCGCTGACGCCCTGCTGGAAGTACTACGAGGTCCCGTTCGCGGACCTCAAGCAGACAGGATGGGGCGAGAAGTTCGAGGCGGTGGACGTGACGCAGCTCTGGGCGATCCAGTTTCGCTTCAACGCCAAGCAGCAGTTCAACGTCTGGGTCGACGACGTCGCGTTTTACAAGTGAGCGGCTCCCGCGTGGTCGTGCGTCCGCCCGCCCACGCGGGCGGTACCCCCCGGACGCGCTGCCCCCTGAGGCGCTGTCGTTGCCCGGTCCGGCGCTGCCACGCGCCCTGAGCGGGGGCTCGCGGCCGCCAGAGCGTCCGCGTGCGTCGCTTGCCAGGCCGCAGGTGAGACGGTAGCGTCCGCGCGGCCCGGGTCGCCGTCACGCACGGCCGGACGGGCCGAGGCGGTCGCAAGAGGAACCGAGATGAGGAGCGAGTCCGCGACATGGGTGTGGGCCACGGCGTGCCTGCTGACCTGCGGGTGTACGGCGCTCGCGGGGCTCGACAAGCCCTATCACCTGGCGACGGGGAGCGGCGGAGACAACCTCGGCGGCGGCGGGGCCGGAGGTGGCGCCCCCGGGTGCGACGAGGAGGCGAGCGCGGGGTGCGTCTACGATCGGTGCGGCGCCGTCCCCGAGGGCGCCCCGGCCGGCGTCTACACGCTCGATCCCGACGGCACCGGCCCCTCGGGGTCGCTCCAGGTCTACTGCGGTGAGCCGGCGGACGGCGGAAGGTGGGCGCTCGTCTACAACAGCGTCGGCGAGCTGGGCGGACCGACGCTCGCGTTCTGGAACATCCTGTATGCCGACCGGCTCAGCCCCAAGGGGGAGCCGTCGCTCGACAACAACCATTACCAGCCTGGCCTGTACATCGCCGGCCGGGAATACCGCGACGAGATCGAGGACATCCCGGGGACGGTCGTCGAGGTGCTGCGCGCGACCGCCGAGGGCATCGATCCCGAGACCATGCAGCTCCTCACGCCGATCCGCCTCGCCGGGGACGATAACCTCTTCGACTGGCAGTTCGGCACCGGGTGGGCGTCGGCGGACTTCGACAGGGACACCAAGGGCGACGGCAACTGCGCGAGCGCGTTCGCGGGCGTCGCGCAGCACTACGGGAACTGCTTCGTCTACAGCCTCGGCGCGGACGGCGACGAGGACGTGTCGGTCACCGACGAGGACTGGGGCCCGCACCTGGAGACCGTGGTCGCGACGCCGTACGGGCTCTCGGACGACGGCAGCCATTACACGCGCGTGAACCGGATTTCCCGCTGGACCCGCTGGTGAGCGCGCGTGGCGCGCTCGGGCCGGGCGCGCCGCGCGTCACGCCGGGTGCGCCACGAGGGGGAGCGACGTCACCCCGCGGACGGAGATGGATCGCCGCCACGCCGCCGGCCCGGCCTCGGTGAAGCGGCGGACGCGCGGCAGGAGCGCCGCGAGCGCCAGGCGGGCTTCCAGCCGGGCGAGCGGCGCGCCCAGGCAGAAGTGGACGCCGTGCCCGAACGGCACGTGCGTGGCGCCGCCCCGGTCGATGTCGAACCGGTGCGCGTCCGGGAAGTGCGCCTCGTCCCGCGCGGCGGAGCCGATCACCACCAGCACCCTGGCGCCCCGGGGGACGCGCACGCCGCTCAGCTCGGTGTCGGCCGTGGCGACCCGGTACACCGACCGCACCGGCGGCTCGTAGCGCAGGACCTCGTCCACGAGCCGCGGGATCAGCGCGGGATCCGCGCGCACGCGGTCGTGCACCTCCGGGTGCGCGATGAGCTGCCGCGCGGTGTGGCTCAGGAGGTGCACCGTGGTCTCCAGGCCGCCGACGAGGAGCAGGAACAGGAAGCTCATGAGCTCTGCGTCGGTGAGCGACTCGCCGTCGACCTGGGCGCGCAGCAGGTCGGTCACCATGTCGTCGGCGGGCTCGCGGCGGCGGCGGGCCAGCACCTCGGTCATGTACTGCTCGGCCTCGCGCACCGTGGTGCGGATCTCCTCCATGCGCGCGGTCATGTCCGGCGTGACCGGGCTGATGCCGGTGAGGTCGTCCGTCCAGCGCTTGAAGCGCGGGTGAAGCGAGGGATCCAGGCCGAGGAGCTCGCCGATGACGCTCGCGGGCAGCGGCATGGCGAGCGCCTCGACCCAGTCGACCGGCTCGCCGAGCGGCAGGCGCGCCGCGAGGTCGTCGGCGAAGAAGCGCACGCGCGCCTCGAGGCGGGCCATGGCCGCGGGCGCGAAGGCGCGGCTCACGAGCGAGCGCAGGCGGCCGTGCGCCGGCGGGTCGAGGACGATCATGGAGTCGCCGAACGGGTTGTGTCCGAGCCACGCCGGCTTGGTGGCGGCGCGGAAGCCCTCGGACGAGAACAGCTCCGTGTCCTTGAGGACGGCGATGACGTCGTCGTGGCGGGTCACCGCCCAGAAGCCGCCCGGATCCACCTGGCATACGGGCGCGTCGCGCCGCAGCGCTGCGTAGGTGGGGTACGGGTCGGCGAGCATCGCGGGGGACATGAGGTTCAGCCGTTCGCTCATGGGTCGAGGACCTCCCGGGCGGGTCAGGGATTGAGCGGGCATGGTCGCCTGCAGCGGGGGCGCGCCGCAAGGCGCTCGGCGGCGAATATCCATTCCGCGTGTGACCGATCCGGCTTTGAACAGAACCAGGCCGAGCGGGAACACACAGCATGGCGCTCGACAATCCCACCTTCGCGGTCGCCGCCGGCGCCCAGGGCACCACCACGGCAGATAGCCCAGCTCGACCCGCCGCCCACCCGGCGATCACGAGGTTCACGGAGAGGATCGTGAACAACATCCTTTGGCGTGGGCTCCTCCCCGCGGCGCTCGGGCTCACGGCGGTCGCCGCGGGCTGCACCGACGGTGAAGACGATGCCAGCGCCACGACGAGCGCCGCTGGCGGCTCGGGCGGCTCAGGCGGCTCGGGCGGCTCGGGCGGCTCAGGCGGCTCGGGCGGCTCGGGCGGCTCGGGCGGCTCGGGCGGCAGCCCGGCGATCGCATGGGGGAGCTGCCCAGACGATTTCATCTCCGAGTGCGCCACGGTCCCCCTGCCGCTCGATCCTTCGCGTCCCGACGGCGAGGCGCTCCCCGTCTTCGTATCGCGCCACCTCGCGCCGGGCGGCGCGGCGAAGGCGCAGGTCTGGCTGCTGCAAGGCGGCCCCGGCGGGTCCAGCTACGTGTTCAAGGACGCCATCGAGGATCTGTGGCAGGGCGTCATGCCCGACGTCGACTGGTACGTGCTCGAGCACCGCGGCGTCGGGCCCTCGAGCCGCCTCGAATGCCCGGTCCAGGAGGACCCGAGCTCGGAGGGAGGCACGGAGATCACCGCGCTCGAGTGGCCCGCTTGCATCGAGGCGCTGAAGGCGAGGTGGGGCGGCGATCTCGCGCGCTTCACGACGACAGCCGACGCCGAGGATCTCGCGCGGCTCATCGACCTGACGCGCGAGCCCGGCAAGAAGGTGATCCTGTATGGCGCCTCCTACGGGACGACGCGCGCGATGCGCTTCCTGCAGGCGCACCCCGACGGGGCCGACGCGGTGATCCTCGACTCGATCATGTCGCCGGGCGCGCAGTACCTGTCCTGGTACGACACGCAGTTCGATCCGGTGGTGAGGGATCTGTCCGCGATCTGCGCCGTCGATCCGGTCTGCGGGGCGAAGCTCGGCGCCGACCCCTGGGAAAAGCTCGACGCCCTCCTCGGCAAGCTCACGAGCGGTCACTGCCCGCAGCTCGGCGCCGACGCCGCGCTCTTCACGTCCATCGTCCCGATCTTCGCGCAGACTCGCGTCCTGCGGACACACATCTTCCCGCTCGCGTACCGCATCGACCGCTGCGAGGAGGGCGACGTGCAGGTGGTCGGCCACTACATGCGAACGCTGCTCGACGTGTTCTCGCAGACCGACGGGGGCGAGCCGCGGGACTCGATCGTGCTGGGGACCCACGTGGCGCTCTCCGAGCTGTGGGAAGAGCCCGCCCCGCCCCTGGCCGAGCTCCAGGAGCGGTGCGATTCGCAGCGCTTCTGCGTGGAGGACGGGCTGGAGCTCGGCGCGCTGTACGATGCCTGGCCGCGCTATCCGCACGACCAGTTCTGGGACGAGTGGCCGAGCTTCACCGTGCCCGTCCTGGCGATGAACGGCCTGCTCGACCCGCAGACGCCCATCGGCCCGGCGGCGCGCGTGGCGGACAGGCTCACCGCGCCCCACCAGACGTTCGTGGCGGTGCCGTGGAGCCCGCACTGGGTCGCGTACGAATCCCCCGTGAGGACCGCCGGCGCGGCGCCTTGCGGTACGCAGATGATGGCGCGGTTCATCGAGGACCCCGAGGCCGCCGTCGACACGACGTGCCTCGACGACCTCGTGCCCGTCGCGTGGAACGAGGACCCGGCCGTGGTCGAGCTGCTCTTCGGCACGACGGACATGTGGGAGAACACGGCCTCGATCGGCCCCGCACCGCGGAAGGCCGCGCCGATCGACTGGACGGCCGTCGCGCGCCGCGCGGGGGAGAAGACGCGCGGGCTCCGGCGGTGAACGACGCGGAGCGGGAGCGCCCCGCCGGCGACCCCGGCGGCGCAGGCGCCGATCAGCAATCCTCGATGCGGCGCAACACCGCGGCGCAGAACGCGCCCGGGTCCTCCTCGGGCCACATGTGCGTGGCCCCGGGGACCACGAGGTGCTGCCCGGGGATGCAGCGGGCCGCCGCGCGGGAGACCACGCCGAACGTCGGCCGGGAGCGCTCGCCGTGGGCGATGGTGACCGGCACCTTCAGGCTGGCCAGGTCGGCGCAGGTGATGGCCGGCGGCTGGGGCTGCGACAGGAGGAGCGGCATGGTCCGCGCGTTGTCCAGGTTGACGGCCTGTCTCTCCGCGGGCTGAGCGGCGAAATACCCCTCGCGCTGGCCCGACCCGTCGAGCAGGAGCCTCACGGCTTCCTGGAGCTCACCGCGCTCGACCGCCCCGAAGACGGGGCCGAACATGGCGTTCAGGTCGTCTCTTAGCGCGCTCAGCTCGGCGGGATCGGTCACGTACGAGGGGACCCCCGGCTCGTGAATGAAAGCGCTCCTGAACAGCTCGGGATGGGTCAGCGCGGCAGTCAGGACCGCATGGCCGGCGTAAGACCATGCGACAACGTGCGCCGGGCCCGCGCCGAGGGCGCGAAGGAACGCGACAAGGTCGTCCGCGTGCGTCTGCACGCCGAACCGGGGCCAGCTCGAGCCCCACGCGCCGGTCCCGAAATAGCGCTGGCTGTAGGCGATGGCCCGGTGGTGCTGGCCCACGATGGAGAGGTGCCGGTCCCACATCCGGTGGTCCGAGGCGGCCCCGTGCAGGAACACCACCGGGGCGCCCTGGCCTTGCTCCGCAACCGCGAGCTGGGCGCCGTTCACCTCGATGAACCGGGGTCTCTGCGCGCCGTCCGGCCCGCCGTGGCCCGCCAGGGATGCTGCTGTCATGGGGGATGCGGCGATAGTGCGTGCGAGCGCGCGGATCAACGCCTGCCGCCCCGTTGACCCGGGACGCGAGGGCGCGCGAAGATCCGGCGATCCCTTTGCACCACCGCGCGACACGCTCTCTCGCCGCACTCCTCGCGCTCGCCGCGAGCGCCTGTTCCCGAGGCCCCGCGCCCAGCGCGGACGCGGGCGCCGCCCCGGCCAGCGCGGGCGCCCCGGCCGGCAGCGTGGGCGCCCCGACCGACCCCCTGCCCCCGGCGGCCGCGCCGCTGCGCGCGCCGGTCCGCGAGGGCGGCGCGCTCGCCCGCGCTGCGCGCGAGGACGCGCTCTACGTGGCCGACGAGGACCACGGCGTCGTGCGCGTCGTGCCGCTGCCGCTCGACCCCGCGCGGCCCGGCGCAGGCGTGCCCGCGCCGGGCCGGCCCGCGCAGGTGCTCGCGCTCGGCGGGGGCGGCGGGCGCGGCGAGCCAGAAGCGCGCGTGCTCGCCACGGTGCGCGACCCGGGGCTGCTGCTCATCCTCCGGCCCGATGCGGCGGCGGGGCTCGTCGAGGTCGGCCGCGTCGCGCTGCCCGCGGACGCGTGGGGCATCGCGGTCACGCCCGACGAGAAGACCGCGATCGTGACCTCGGCGTGGACGCACAAGGTCTCGGCCGTGGATCTCGAGGCCGGGAAGGCGCGGTGGACCGTCGACGTGGCGCGCGAGCCGCGGGGCGTGGCCGTGCTGCCCGACGGCAGCGCCGCGTACGTGAGCCACCTCGTCGGGGCGGATCTCACGCGGATCGACGACCTCGGCGGGGCGCCGAGGGTCCGGCGCGTCGCGCTGCCCGCCTCGCCGCTGCGCGCGCCGTCGGGCGAGCGGCTCGCGGCGTCGCTGGGCTACGCGCTGGCGCTCTCCGAGGACGGGCGGCGCCTGTTCGCGGCGCGGCACGCGCTCGGCGCCATGGGCCACGCCGCGTGGTTCGGCGCCGCGACGGTGGACGTGCTGCTCACCGGCCGCGACGAGCCGCTCGCCCCGCCGCACCACGGCAACCTGCCGGTGCTCCGGTCGGCGTTCGCCGAGCAGGTGATCACGCCGGAGAGCGTCATCTCGCTGCCGGGCGCGAGCGTCACGCCCGTCACCCAGCCGCGCGCCGTCGCCTACCGCAAGCGCGCGCGCACGCTGCTCGTCGCCGGCGAGGGCGACGACCTCGTGCTCGAGGTGGACGCGACCGCGGTGGATCCCACGCTCGCGATCGTGAAGAGCTATCCGGTCGGCGGCCGCTACGACCCGCACATCCGCGTCGCGGGCACGTGCGGCGCGCCGACGGGCCTCGCGCTGTCCGCGGACGAGGCGACGGCGTGGGTGTTCTGCCGCTCGACCGGGGATGTGGCGGCGATCCGGCTGCACGATCCTGTCGCGGGACCGGCGGCGGGAGGAGCGGGCGCGGCGGGAACGGCGGGCGCGGCAGGCGCGGCGGGAACGGCAGGCGCGGCAGGCGCGGCGGGAACGGCAGGGGCAGCCGGCACGGCGGGTACGGCCGCCGCTGCGCCGCCTGCCGAGGGGCCGGCGGCGCTCGTGCACCTCGCCGACGATCCGCTCGGCCCCGAGGTCGCGAAGGGCCGCCGGCTCTTTTACAGCGCGCTCGACGCCACGGTGAGCGGCAATCTCGGCTGCGCGGGGTGCCACCCGGAGGGGCGGGACGACGGGTACGTCTGGCGCGAGGCGACGTTCAGCACGGCCGACGGCGAGCACGCCAACTTCGTCGGCAGGCCGGAGAACATCCCCGAGGTCGCGAAGAAGAAGGGGTATCCGCGGCGCACGCCGATGCTCGCCGGCAACGTGGGCGCGGACGGGCCGTACGGGTGGCACGGCGAGAACGAGGATCTCCTCGGGAGGCTCCAGGCGGGCATGGGGCTGCACCGCTGGGGCGGGCTGCCGATCGATCACACGCCGGCCGGGCTCGCGGCCCGGGCCACCTACCTCACGATGTTCCTGCGCCGGGGCCTCGTGACGCCGCCGCGCGTCGAGGGGACGGCCGACGAGCGCGTGAAGCGCGGCCGGGAGATCTTCCACAGCGACGAGGCGAAGTGCGCCCGCTGCCACGTGCCGACGAGCGATTACACGGATCGCACGCCGTACCCGATGCCGAAACGGCCGCCGCCTCCGGGCTACGACGACGATCCGCGCCCCGAGTACAAGACGCCCTCGCTGCGCTTCGTGGGAGGGCGGCCGCCGTACCTGCACGACGGCCGGGCGGCGACGCTGGCGCAGCTCATCGAGCAGAACGCCGACTGGATGGGCAAGACGAGCCACCTGTCGCCGGAGGATCGGGCGGCGCTCGTGGCGTTCCTGGAGACGTTATGAGGCCGCGCGTCGCGTTGCGCGGATGGATGGCTGCCGGCGTGCTGGCTGCGGCGCCCGGGGTGCCCGGCGCGCAGCCGAGGGGCGCGCCGCAGGGCGCTGCCGCCGGAGTGCCCGGCGCGACCGGGGTGCCCGGCGCGACCGGGGTGCCCGGCGCGCGGCCGAAGGACGCGCCGCAGGCCGGCGCGGCCGGCGCCCAGCCGAGCGGCGCGCCGCAGGCCAGCGCGGCCGACGCCGGCGAGGAGCGACCCCTCGACGCCGAGCCTTTCCCGGCCGAGCCGTCCAGGCAGCCCACGGCCGCGGAGTGGAAGACCGCGCCGCGCGTCCGCCTCTCGCGCGCCGGCCCCGCGGCCGCCGGCTGCCGCGCCTACCGGATGAGGGAGTGGCTGCGCATCCGCTGCCCGGAGCTCACCGTCTCGGCCATGTCGCTGCTCGGCGGCAAGGCGGAGGGCGTCGCCTTCTGGATCGATCCGCCCCGCGGCGGCAGCGAGCTCCCCCGCGGGGGAGAGGTGATGTTCCCGATCCGCCGCGGCGATCGGCGGGTGATCCAGATCCTGACCTTCGGCCCCGGCTACGACGGGCCGTTCACCTTGTTGCCGGCGATCGTCGTCCAGGAGCAGTGGCTCGACGACGAGCCGGCGCCGACCGTGACCGCCGCCTAGACACCATGCGATCCCACACCACGCCCCTCGCCGCCCCCTCGCTGTTCCTCGCTGCCGCCGCGTGCGGCGCCCTCACCGCCGCCTGCGGCGCCTCTCCCGCGGCGCCCGACGGCTCGCCGCCCGCCGGTCCGGCGCCCGCTGCGCACGCCGCGCCGGAGGGCGCCGCCGCGGGCGTGGGCGCCGCCGCGGGCGTGCCCACCGCCGCAGCGCCCGAGCCCGGGCGGACCGCAGCCTCGGCGCAGCCCGGCGGAGATCCGACCGCCGCGCAGGCCGGCGATGCGTCGGCCACCGCCTCCACCGCGCCCGCGACGCCCGCGGACGGCTGCCCTGACGGCATGGCCCGGGTGCCGGGCGGCAGCTTCGTGATGGGCCCGCTCAAGGTGAAGGCCACCGTGGGCGACCTGTGCATGGACAGGACCGAGGTCACCGCCGCGTCCTACGCCGCGTGCGTCAAGGCGGGCAAGTGCACGGATACATTGGCGAATTGCGCCAAGGAGGCGTCGACCTACGGCGTGGCCGGCAAGGAGGAGCAGCCGATGGTCTGCGTCGACTTCGCGCAGGCCCAGGCCTACTGCGCGGCGCAGGCCAAGCGGCTGCCGCGCGACGACGAGTGGGAGTGGGCGGCCCGCGGCGGCGAGGAGGCGCGGCCGTACCCGTGGGGCGGCGAGGCCCCGAAGGATCAGCTCTGCTGGTCCGGCGGCGGCGCCGTGCGCAAGACCGCGTGCGACGTGGGGAGCTTCCCCGCCGGCGCGAACCCGCAGGGCATCCAGGACCTGGCCGGCAACGTCTTCGAGTGGACGACGAGCGCCAACGACGGCAATGGCAAGATGCGCGTCGCCCGCGGCGGAAGCTGGCGCGACGGCATCCCGCCGCTCGTCAGGACGGCCCGGCCGGGAGGGTTCGAGGTGACGTACCGCTGCGGGTTCCTCGGGATCCGCTGCGTCACGGAGCCCGCGGCGACGGCGGCGAAGTAGGGCGCGAGCGCCGGAGCACCTGTCCAGGGCGTCCGGCGCGAGCGCGCGCTGCGCTACGTCGCGTTCGGATCGGAGAGCCAGGCCGCGAGCGCTTCAGCCGAGAACGAGAGCACCACTTCCCCTACCCGATCCTCCCGGAGCCGATCGAGCCGCTCCGTGAGCGCTGCGGTCTCCGCTTCGGTCAGGGGCCGACCCAGCCGGATCGCGCACAGCCGGGCCGTCATCTGAAGCTGCCCACGGAGCTGGGCACGCTCCTCAGCTTCCTTCGCCTCTTTCATCCTCCGCGCGTTCCACTGCTCGTACCATTCCCGGGTTTCCATGATGAAATCCCTCTCCTCGGACGGCAGCTCTGGAAGGAGCTGGTCCGGCACCTCGAAGTTTAACCGAACGAGCCACGGCAGCGCCACCCGGCGCTCCCATGCTTCTTCGGGGAGCGCCGCCAGGTCCCGCAGCGCCGCGTCCCGGAGGATGTTCTTGCCGAGCTGGTCGAGGCGAAATGCATGATGACGGCCGTTATCACGCCAGAGTTCGGGAGGGCACATTCAGTCGATGCGCGCGGGCGCAGCGAGCGGCGCTGCTGAGCATTACCGAGACGAACCTATTTCATTCACACAATCGACCTGGCGCGGGGGCTCGGGCGCGTCTCGCGCAGCGATCCGGACAACCAGTTGTAGGTACGCAGGTTTTCGTGCTCGAGGGGGAGTCATGCTCTTGAAGTCGTCGCAGGAGCGGCGTCAGCTGCGAGGAGAGGATGAATCCGGGCTGAACGGGGATCGAATCGAAGCGCGCACGAGCACGAGAGATGGGGATCGGGGATCGGGGACGGGAGACGCGGACAGGAGCGTTAGCGTTCCGGCGTCCGTTCGAGAGAGGTACCCGCTCGCCAAGACAGCTCCCCCTCCCGGCGCGCCCATTCGCACCGAAGGCGCTCGAGGACTGATCGCGCCTCGCGGCGGCCGCGGCGGCCGCGGCGTCCCGGCAGGCGCGCGGCCCGCCGGCCCGCCGGCGCGCGCGCCTTGCCTTCCGGCCCGGCGCGGCACACACCTCCGCGCCCAGGGACCATGCACAGCGACGAACCCTACCTGATGCCCTCGTACGTCAAGCTCCTCGTCGGCGACGCGGAGCGCTCCGCCTCGTTTTACGAGCTCCTCGGCTTCCAGCGCGTCCACCAGGATCCGGTGTTCGTCCACCTGCGCTGGGCGCGGTACGCCGACCTCTTCCTGGTCGCCACGCCGCCCGGCGCCTCGCTCGCCGGGCAGCGCGGCCTCGGCGTCATCGTCTGCTTCAGCGCCACGGGCGACCTCGGCATCGAGACCATCGCCGCGCGCGCCGCGGCCGCCGGCGCGGCCGTCGACGGGCCGCGCGACCAGCCGTGGCACACGCGCGAGGTCGTCGTCGCCGACCCGGACGGGTACCGCATCTGCTTCGTCGAGCCGAGCGCCCCCGTCCGCGCGTGACGGCCGGCCCGGCCGCCGGGCCGCGCCGTCACGGGCCCGGCGCGGGCTCCTGCGCCGCCGCCTCGGGCGCCATCGCGGGCTCGGCGCGCGCGGGGACGCCGCGCTCGACCTGACGGAGGAGCGCGTCGCAGAACGCCGGCACGTCGTCCGGCTTGCGCGACGTGATGAGGTTGCCGTCCTCGACCACCTCGCGATCGACCCAGCGCGCGCCGGCGTTCAGCAGATCCGTCGTGATCGACGGCCACGACGTGAGGGTCCGCCCGTCGGCGATGTCGGCCTCGACGAGCATCCAGCCGGCGTGGCAGATGGCCGCGACCGGCTTGCCCTGATTGAAGGCATTCCGGACCAGGCCGACCGCCGCCGTGCTCGTCCGCAGGTGATCCGGCGAGTAGCCCCCCGGGATCACGACCGCATCGACGGCGTCGTCCGACACGTCCTCGGCCGCCCGCTCCGTCGTGATGCGCACCTTGCCCTTCTTGCCGGTGAGCTCCTTGCCCGCGGCGAGGCCGACGATCACGGCCTCGTGCCCGGCGCCCCTCACGCGGTCGTAGGGGCCCTGGAACTCCGTATCTTCGAACATCTCGTCCACGAGGAATGCGATGCGCGCCATGGTGCTCGACCTCCGCGCAGAAGCTTGTGCCGCGGGGGGCGCCCGCAAGCTCGACGGGCTGCGCGGGGTCCGGCTCCGGCGCCGGTGTCTCCCGCGCGACGCTCCGGGCGGGCGCGGCGCGCGGGCTCGTGTATCATCGCCCCGGCATGCCGTCGGAGCCGCACCAGCCCAGGCGAATCGGCCGGTACCTGCTCTACAGCCCGATCGCCTCCGGCGGCATGGCGTCCGTGCACCTCGGCCGGCTGATCGGCGAGGCGGGGTTCTCGCGCACGGTCGCCATCAAGCGGCTCCACCCCCAGCTCGCCGAGGCGCCCGAGATCGCCGAGAGCCTGCGCGACGAGGCGCGCATCGTCGCGCGCATCCAGCACCCCAACGTGGTCGCGACGATCGACCTGCTCATCGCCGAGGACGAGGCGTTCCTTGTCATGGACTATGTGCGCGGCGAGTCGCTGGCGCGGCTGCTCCGGGCGGCGCGCGCGCGCGGCGAGCCGGCGCCGCCCCCCATCGTCGCGAGCATCGCGTGCGGCGCGCTCCACGGCCTGCACGCCGCCCACGAGGCGCGCAGCGAGTCCGGCGAGCCGCTCGGCATCGTGCACCGGGACATCTCGCCCGAGAACGTGCTCGTCGGCGTCGACGGGACGGCGCGGCTGCTCGACTTCGGCATCGCCAAGGCGCGCGGGCGGCTCAGCACCACGCGCGGCGGCCAGCTCAAGGGGAAGCTGTGTTACATGGCCCCCGAGCAGATCCTCTGCGCCGACGTGACCCCGAGGACCGACGTGTTCGCGGCGGGGGTGGTCCTCTGGGAGGCGCTCGCGGGCCGGCGGCTGTTCGACGGGGGCGACGAGGGCGCCGTCGTGGGGGCCGTGCTCGAGCGGCCGATCCCGCCGCCGAGCTCGCTCGCGGCGCACGTGCCGGGGGCGCTCGACGCGATCGTCCTCCGGGCGCTGGAGCGGAACGCGGAGGGCCGTTACCCGACGGCGCGCGAGCTCGCGATCGCCATCGAGGACGCGGTGCCGCTCGCGTCGCAGCGCGCGGTGGGCGAGTGGGTGGAGCAGCTCGCCGGGGAGGCGCTCGCGCGGCGGGCCGCGCGCGTCGCGGCGATCGAGAGCGCCTCCGCGGCAGATCCGGGCGGCGAGGCGACGGCCGGCGCGGGGGCGGCTGCGGCAGGCGGGAGCGGAGCGGGCGCGCGCGGCAGCGGCGGCGTGGAGGGCGGCGCGCGTGAGCCTGCGTCGCGGGGCTCGGAAGCGCGGGGGCTCGCGGAGACGGCGCCCGAGATCCAGGCCGGCGCCCCCGGGCAGCCGACGCTCGCGGCGACGGCCGCGGCCGGGGACGGGATGACCGGCGGGACCTCGTTGACGCCTTCCCCGAGAGACGGCGCGCCGCGCGGCGCGGCCCCGAGGGCGGCGAGGCGCGCAGGCCCGCTGCTCGCGCTGGGCGCGGTGATCCTCGTCAGCGCGGCCGCGCTCGCGGTGCACTGGTCGCGCCGCGGCCCGCCCGGGCCGGAGGACGCGGCGGGCGCGGTCCACGCGGCCCCCCTGCAGCGTCACGGCACGGGCGAGCCGCAGGCGCCGAGCGCGACCGGCGCCGCGGACGCGACCCGTTCCGCGAGCGCGCCGAGCGCCGTCCTCGCCCCAGCCCCGTCGCACACGCCGAGCGCCGTCGCGACGACGCCCGCCCAGCGCCCGGCGCGCGCGGCCGTGAGCGCGCGCGCTCCTGCGCCTGCCCCGCGCGCGACCCGCGGCGACGCCCAGCGCTGCTCCCCCCCCTACACCGTGGACAGAGCCGGCATCCGCCGGCTCAAGCCGGAGTGCATGTAATTGCACGCAAACACACAGAAATCAGCGAGCGCCCCCGCGCCCGGCCGCGCGCGGACGGCGCTCGCTCTCTCGCTCGGCGCCGCGCTCGCGCTCGTGGGCGCGAGCGTCCACGCCGCGCCCAGCAAGCGGGCGTGCGCCGCCGCCTACGAGCGCGCGCAGGGCCTCCGCCGCGACGGCAAGCTCCTCGAGGCCCGGGAGGCGCTGATCACCTGCTCGCAGCCGACGTGCCCGGCCGCCGCCGTCGCCGACTGCGGGCCGTGGCTCGCCGAGGTGGAGCAGAGCCTGCCCTCCGTGGTCATCGCCGCGAAGGACGCGGACGGCCGGGAGCGGCTCGACGTGCGCGTGCTCGTCGACGGGCGCCTCCTCGCCGCGGCGCTCGACGGCAAGGCGCTGCCGGTCGACCCGGGCCCGCGCACCTTCCGGTTCGAGCCCGCAACGGGCCCCGCCGTCGAGGAGCGCTTGCTGATCCGCGAGGGCGAGAAGAACCGCGCGATCACGGTGACCCTCGGCGCCCCGGCGGCCAGCGCGCCAGCCGCTCCCCGCCCGCCCGCCTCGCCGGCCGCACCGCCGCCCGCCACGCCCGCCGCACCGCCGCCTGCCTCGCCCGCCGCGTCTCCCCTCGCCTCGCCCGCCGCGCCTCCCCTCGTCGCCTCGCCCGCCGCGCCGCCGGCCGAGCCCTCGATTCCCCCGCTCGCGTGGGTCGCCGGCGGCGTCGGCGTCGCGGGGCTCGCCGTGTTCGCCGTCGCCGGCGCGCTCTCGCTGGACGCCGAGGCCGACCTGCGCGCCACCTGCGCCCCGCGCTGCGCGGCCGACGACGTGCGCGCCGTCCGCGTCCAGCACGCGGTGGCCGACATCGGCCTCGGCGTGGGCGTCGTCGCGCTGGGCGCCGCGGCGTGGCTCTATCTCACCCGGCCGACCGCCGCGCACCCGCCGCGGCCGACCGCCGCGCGTCCGCCCCAGCCGACCGCAGCAAGGCCGCCCCGGGTCGGCGCGAGCGCGCTCCGGCCGGCGCTCCGACCGTTCTTCTCCGGCGCCGCCGCGGGCCTCGAGGGCGCCTTCTGATGCACCATCGCCGGCCGATCCACCGTCACGGCGCCGCGGCCGCCCTCCTGGCCGCCCTCGTCTCCGCGTGCACGCTCGTGCGCCCGCTGGACGGCCTCACCTGCGAGCCCGGCGCCGGAAACGCCTCGTGCCTGTACGGCCAGCCCTGCGACGCCGACGCCGACTGCGCGACGGCCTCGTGCCTCGCGAGCGTGTGCCAGTGCCCCGCCGGCATGGTCACGATCCAGAGCACGTTCTGCGTCGACCAGACCGAGGTGTCGAACGCCGCCTACCGCCGCTTCCTCGCCACGAACCCGGATCTCGAGGCGCAGGAGCCGTTCTGCCTGTTCAACGGCAGCTTCGACTTCGACACCGGGCCCGACGCGCCCGACGTCTGCAACGATCGCCTCACCGGCGACGAGCTCCCCGCCACGTGCCTCGACTGGTGCGACGCCCGCGCCTTCTGCAGGAGCCTGGGAAAGCGCCTCTGCGGCAAGATCCACGGCGGCGCGCTGCCGTACGGCGGCGCGAGCGGCGCGCAGGGCGAGTGGTTCGACGCGTGCAGCAAAGGCGGCGAGCGCACGCATGCCACCGGCGAGTTCGACGCCCAGCTCTGCAACGGCGACGGCGCGATGACCGTGCCTGTCGGCGACGAGGACAGCGCGATCTGCGAGGGCGGTTATCACGGGCTGCAGCACATGAGCGGCAACGTCCGCGAGTGGGAAGACGCGTGCTCCGGAGACACCGGCCCCGGCGATTATTGCGTCACCCGCGGCGGGGCGTTCGACAGCGGGAACGCGCTCGACGAGCTCCGGTGCGACGCCCGCGACGGGCGCGAGCGCGCCGACACGGACCACGCGATCGGCTTCCGCTGCTGTAGCGGGTAGCGTCGGCGACGCCGGCGCGCCCCCCCGGCGTGCGCCGCGCTCCCTGCTTCGTCGCGCTCGACCTCGCCATGGCTCGCGCCGGCGAGACAGAGCGAGGCGAGTCGGTGCATGGATCGATCCCGACCCCCGGGACGAAGGGCCCGGTGCGCACGACTGCCTACCTCAGAACGGAGCAGAACGGCGCCTGCAGCAAATGTGAACGTTCACAAATACGGTCTCGAACGAAATAGCCGGACGCGAGGCCCTTCTCGATCCGATCGGCGCGGAGCGGTGGCCAGCCGCGGCGCCCGCGTGAGCTGTCCTGCGAACTCGCGTGACGCGTCGCTCCAGAGGGCCCCGCCCGCCCAGTCCTCCCGGGATCGAGGAGACCCGCTGGCCGGTCGATTGGAATTGACATCAAAAATGTGATCGCTCACATTGTTCCCGAGGGGTATGCTTTTGCTTGGCCCTGGGTGGCTCGTCACGCGCACCGAGACCTTCCCCGTCTGATCGATCTCGGCACCGGTTGCGTTCGCTCGGTCGTCGCGGGAGCGATTGCCGATCGACGGTGTCTGGCGTTTCGCCAGGGGTGATCCATCAGAGACCACGACAATCCTCGCTTGTTCGACGGCTGTCGTAGGACCCTGAGCGCTGTCCGGCGGAATTTTCCCATGAATCCGGCAAAGCGACCGGATGGCGACTTCGGGGCTGCGTTACCTGTGTTGCGGCGGACGATGCCCAGCCCCTCCTCGGGCGGACCGGTGTCTTCACATGGGCCTCGTCCGGGATCAGGTGCTCCGAGCCCAGCCACGCCGGGCTGAATGGGCTTCGCGGTGAGAGCAGTTGATTCTGAGGCATGGTCGCCAGGTGCGGCTACCCGTGTGCCGTCACACCCTTGCATGATCGGAGAGCAAGATGAAGAAGCCGTCCTGGCACGAGCTCCGTTCCTCGAGACAAGTCGCCGTTGTTTGTGCGTTCGCGTTCGCGGCCGCGTGCACGGGCAGTCTGGGTGACCGCACGGAGGGTGCTGGGGGACCCTCCGTCGAGAACGAGGGACCATCGACGGGCTCGGATCCTCCGCCGTTCCAACCCGCGGCCGGGATGCTGCGTCGTTTGACGAGAACGCAATTCCGCAATGCCGTGCGCGACGTCTTCGGCGTGGAGGTCAACATCAATGAGCTCGACGCCGACAGCTGGAATGGAAACTTCGCGGTCATCGGCGCCGCGACCGTGGTGACCTCGGAGCGAGGCGTCGAGCAGTACCACACGGCCATCGAGAGCGCCGTCGACGCTGTGTTCGCGGATTCCGCGAAGCGGGAGCAGTTCATCGGCTGCGCGCCCAGCGGCGCGCAGGACGACGCTTGCGTGCGCGGCTTCATCCAGGCGCTGGGGCTTCGAGCGTGGCGCCGCCCGCTCGAGACAGCGGAGGTCGACAGGCTCGCGGCGGTCGCCAGCAATGCCGCGGCGGAGCTCGACAGCGCCGTCGAGGGGGCCCGCTGGGCGACGGTGGCGCTCTTCTCGTCGCCGAACTTCCTGTATCGACCGGAGCTCGGCGCCCCGAGCGCCGATGGGTCGCTTCGCTTGACGGGCTACGAGATGGCGTCCCGGCTCGCGTTCCTCGTGTGGAACAGCCTGCCGGACAGGACGCTGCTCGACGAGGCCGCGAGCGGGACGCTCGACACGGTGGAGGGGGTTCGCGCCGCGGCGGCGCGGATGCTCGAGGCGCCCGCTGGGCGCGAGGCCGTCGGCGCCTTCGCCGAAGAGTACATGCGGCTCGATCGGATCGGCACGCAGGCGAAAGACACGGAGCTGTTTCCGGAGTACGACGCCGCGCTGCGAGCGGCGATGGTCCGCGACATGCGGGGCACCTGGGAGGTCCTCGCGTTCGACGATCAGGCGAGCGCGCTCGACCTGTTCTCGACCACGAAGGTCGTCGTCAACACGGAGCTCGCCCAGCTCTACGGCCTCGACACGACCGGCCTGAGCTCGAGCACCTTCGAGGTCCGCTCGTTGCCCGCGGACGGCCCGCGCGTCGGGATCCTCGGCAAGGCCGGCTTCCTCTCGCAGTTCGCGAACCAGAAAGAGGGGTCGCCCACGTTGCGCGGCAAGTTCATGCGGGACGCCATCATGTGCACGCCTGTCCCGCCGCCCCCCGGTGACATCGCCCTCGAGCTCCCGGAGCCGCCCGCGGACAGGCCGCTCACGAAGCGTCAGCGGCTCGAGGCGCACCGGACCGCTCCTGCCTGCGCCAGCTGCCATGGGTTCATGGACCCGCTTGGCCTGCCGCTCGAGACGTTCGACGCGATCGGCCGTTACCGCACGACGGATCACGGTCTGCCGATCGACCCCAGCGGCGACTTCGACGGCGAGGCGGTCGCCGACGCGCGCGATCTCGGCATGACCGTCAGCGAGAGCGACGATGTCGCTCGGTGCCTCGTCCGCAAGTACTACGCGTATGCAGCAGGCCACGAGGAGCGAAAGGTGGACGTCACCGTGCTGGACACGCTGGCCGCTTCGTTCGAGGCGTCGGGGTTCGACCTGCGCGAGCTCGTCCTCGACGTCGTGACGAACGAAGCCTTTTCCTCCGTCGCCCCCCAACCCTGAACGCACGGTGCCCACCATGACCAAGAAAGTTCTGGACCGACGAACCGTACTCCGGGGCCTGCTGGCGACGGGCGCCGCCGTCACCATCCCGCTGCCGCTGCTGGAGATCATGCTGAACGAGAGCGGCACGGCGCTCGCCCAGCCGAAAACCCCGGTCTCGCCGCTCTACGTGACGTGGTTCTTCGGCAACGGCACGCTGCCCGGCCGCTGGAAGCCGGCGCGCACGGGCTCCGGCTCGGCCTGGGAGCTCAGCCCCCAGCTCCAGCCGCTCGCGGAGCACAAGTCTCATCTCACGGTGATCAGCGGCCTCGAGAACAAGCTCGTCGTCTCCGGCTTCGAGCACCCCAGCGGGTCGGCGGGGGCCACGACCGGCGCGCCGCTCAACGGGAACGCCGTGCGGGCCCCATCCATCGACCAGGTCGTCGCGAACGTCATCTCCGAGGGGGCGCCGTACCGCTCTCTCGAGGTGGGCGTGACGCCGGCGACGCCGAACGGCCCTCAGGACTCGCTGCATACGGTCTCGCACAAAGGGCCGAGCTCGCGCAACAACCCGGAGTTCGATCCGAAGGCCGTGTTCAATCGGCTGTTCATGGGCGGCACGCCCGCGCCGAGCGACGACGGAGCGGAGCAGGCCGCGAAGCTCGCGAACGTCCGGAAGAGCGTGCTCGACTCTGTCCTGCAAGACGGCGCCAGCCTGCAGCAGCGGCTCGGGGCGGCCGACAGGCAGCGCGTGGAGCAGCACCTCGATTCGATCCGCGCCATCGAGCGGCGCCTCGAGACGACGACCTCCGGCGGCGGCACGCCGTCCGCATGCAGCAGCCCCACGGCCCCGACCGCGGGCAAGGACTCGCAGAGCGAAGCGCCTCCGCAGGTGAACACCGCCATGGTCGAGCTCTCGGCGCTCGCGCTCGCCTGCGAGAGGACCCGCGTGCTCTCGTTCATGTTCTCGCTGCCCGCGGCGCACGTCTACTACCGGCACCTCGCGCAGGACATGAACGACGACTTCCACGACACCATCTGTCACGGGGATGCCGGAGATCAAGCGAGTCAGCCCCGCGTCGACAAGGGCGTGATCTACACGATGCGCTGCCTGAACGAGTTCTTGACGAAGCTCAAGAGCACGCCGCACGGCAGCTCGAACCTGCTCGACAACACGCTCGTGTTCGTCACGTCCGACACCGCCTGGGGCAAGGTGCACACGAAGGCGGAGTGGCCGGTGCTCCTCGCGGGGAAAGCCGGTGGACGGCTGCGCGGCGACGAGCACCACAACTTCCCCGGCGACAACCTGAGCAAGGCGCTCCTGACGACCGCCCAGCTCATGGGCTCGAAGGCGACGGAGTTCGGCGTCGACGCGGGGCGGGTCACGTCGCCGCTCGCGGGCATCCAGGTCTGAGATAGGCTCGGCCGTCCGGCTGCACCGACGGCCAGGGCGGCCCGCTCGACAACGTCGGCGAAAGCAGCCTCCACGGCGGCCTCGTCGACCCGATCATCGCCTGATCGCACAATCACCACGAGGTCCAGACCATGCCGAACCCACGTTTTCGTTCCTCTATCCCCGCCGTCGCGTTGATGGTCCTCGCTTGCTCGTCCGAGACAGGCACGCCCGACAAGGGAGATGACGGTACCGGTCAGGGCACGAGCGGCGCATCCACGAGCGGCGGCGCCCCCGCCACCGGAGGCGCGACGACGACGGGCGGGGCCGACGCTCCTGCGAGCAGCGGGGGTGGCACGACAGGTGAATCGACCGGGGGCGCACCGCCGACCGGCGCCGGCGGCATGGGGACCGGCGGCACTGAATCGCCCATCGGCAACCCGAGCCCAGGCTGCGGCAAGCTGGGGCGGCCCGCCAACGGAACGGTGACGGTCGACAACGATCACATCTACAAGTTCCCGGACAGCTACGACGGCAACACCCCTTTCCCCCTCTTGATGGGCTTCCACGCCTGCGGCAACCCGATCGACCAGTTCATCAACCTCACCCGGGGGTCGGCCTTCGAGACGGAGTACGTGCGCGCCGTGGGAAGGTCGTCGGACTCGGGTGGATGCTGGAACTACAACGACGACATCGCCAAGGTCCTTCGGATCTACGACGACGTCATGAACAACCACTGCATCGACATGGACCGTGTGTTCGCCACCGGCCACAGCTCCGGTGCCCAGATGATCGTGCAGATCCTGGCGCACAGGTCCGACGCCGAGCACATGAACTTCAGGGCGGTCGCGCCCGTCGCGGCCTCCGATTACGGCGCGCTGCAGGTGCCCATGCCCGTGATGTACATCCAGGGCAAGAACGACACCGTCCGCGGGGGCGACGGAGCGAGCACGGTCGCCAGGTTCCGCACCGCCAACATGTGCCAGATGAGCTCGACACCGTATTCCGAGGTCATGGGCTGCCAGAGCAGCGGCAAGACGGTGAACCCCGGTTGCGTCTCCTACAGCGGCTGTTCGGAGCCGACGATCTGGTGCTCACACGACGACCCCGCGTACAGCAATACGAGCCACGGCGTGCCGTGCTTCGCCATCCAGGCGATGTACGACTTCTTCACGAGCATGCCGTGAGCTTCGCGCCGGCGTGACGTGACCGTCCCCGGCGCCGATCGCGACAGAGCCCGACCGCGAGGCGCCGCAGCCCGAGCGTCACGTGGGGCAGGTGTAAGGGTCCGAGCCGAGCTTCCCGGAGACCAGAGGCGAGCGAGCCCGCGGTGACGTCGAGTCGCCGCGGGCTCGTCGGGGAGGTCGCCTCTCCTGCCCGAAGGTCCCCTCCGAGAGCTCGGAGGGGAGCGGGCGTCACAGGTCGAGCGTCAACAGCCCGAGCCTGTAGGGCAAGCGGCCGTACTCCTCGCGGGAGTTCGGATCCCTCCCCTGGTAGAGGAACTGCATGTTGCACGGGTCGATGGTCATCCGCTCATCGCTCCCGGAGCGGGTCAGCTCGCCGTGGCTGATGTCGTCGGTCCAGTCCGTGCCCTCGAACGTCACGTTCGCGGGGCCGGCGAAGGGGTTCGCCTTGGTGTCAGCCAGGGGAGTCCAGGGGCCGTCCAGGCTCTCGGAGGTCCACGACCTGAAGAAGCGAGGGCTGTTGTCGAACGCCTCCACCAGGAGCAGGTACTTGTTCGATCCATCCACCTTGTAGACGTTGCTTGCCTCGAACAGGAGCCCCGCGCTCGGAGCCGACATGACGACCTCGTAACCGTCGAACTTCGGGAAGTCTTCGATGCGGACCTTGGAGCGGTAGAGCTTCCCGTCGTCCCGCGAGAAGAAGAGATGGCAGTTGGCGTCGTCGCAGATGACCCAGAAGTCCAGCGCGCCGAGGGTGCTCCCCATGGCGCCCGGCTCACCCCGGAGCAGCGACTGGGGCCGGCTCCACCCGTTCATGTTGTTGATGTCGTCGTTGGTCGAGTACCTGCCGTTCCACTGGTAGATGAGGTACCACTTGTTGTGCGGCCGGAAATAGAAGACCTGGGGAGCGACCGTGCTGCCGGTGGGCCAGCCCGCCATGTAGTGCTGCTCAGCGGCGTTCGCCTGAGAGAAGTCCGTGAAGTTCAGGTACACCGACTGCCACCCGCCGTTGCCCCCGGTGGTGTCGAACACGGTGGCAAACACGTGGTGCTTGCCGTCGTGGTACACGATCGTCGGGTCCTTGACGGACGCGAACGTACGGCCAGCAGGCGGCTTGGGGCTGATCACCGGAGGCCCCGACTTCCACCTGTACGTGGTCGGCAAGTCGCAGGTCGGCGTCGATCCGCCTGCGCCGCCGCTGCCGGCCGCCGGAGAGCCGCCGCTCCCCGAGGACGTCATGCCGCCCGTCATGTCGCCGCCCGTGCCCGCGGCGCTCGACGAGCTCGCGCCGGGGATCGATCCGCCTGTGCCCCCTCCGCCCGAGCCCGTCGTGCTGCTGGCGCTGGACATCGGGCTCCCCGTGCCACTCGTCCCGGCAGGGGGCTGCTCCCCTTCCGTCGTGTCGCTGGCGCAACCGGCGAGCGCGGCGAGCACGTAACCGAGGGCAGAGAAGAGAAGGGTAGAACGGCGCAGGGTCACGGTTTGACAGGGCAAATCGAGGTGAGTGTTCATGCCAGTCTCCAGGGGGATGCCCGTTCGGGCAGCGAGCTCCTCAGAGCCCGACCGTCAAGGTTAACGCGCAGGAGGACGAAGGGGCCGGGGCACACGGCGTGCTCATCCGGGGCGAAGCGGAAGGATACCAGGAATAAATTGTGAACGTTCACATGGCCGGAGTCAAACAAAAACCGGCGCGCGGCGATCCTCGATCCGGAGGGGTGGATGACGCGCAGCGGCGGCCGGTCGCGGCGCTCGCGCGAGCTGCCTGTCGAGCTCTGCCCTCGAGAGCTCGTCGTCGCCGGGGGCCCCAGGCGCCCCTTCACCCCTCGCGCTTCACGCCCAGCGAGCGACGATCGAACAGCCGCTGAAAGAGGCACGAGACCAGGAGCAGGAGCCCGACAACGATCTTGGTCCACCAGGAGCTGAGCGTGCCCTCGAACGTGATGAGGGTCTGGATGGTGCCGAGGATGAGCACACCGAACAGGGTGCCGAAGACGGTGCCGAACCCGCCGGTCAGCAGCGTGCCGCCGATGACGACGGCGGCGATGGCGTCCATCTCCATCCCGCCGGCGTGCAGCGCGTAGCCGGACACCATGTAGAACGTGAAGGCGACGCCCGCGAGCGCCGAGCAGAATCCGCTCAAGGTGTAGACGAGCACCTTGGTCCTCGGCACCGGGAGGCCCATGAGCATGGCGGACTGCTCGCTGCCGCCGATGGCGTAGACCGTGCGGCCGAAGCGCGTGTAGTGCGCGAGGTAGACGGCCGCGGCGAACAGCGTGAGCGCGATGATCACGTTCCAGGTGATCGAGGTGTCGAACAGGAACGGGATGCGGCGCGACGACACGTCGACATAGAAAGGATGCGTGATCGTGATGGAGTCGATGCTGATGAGGTAGCAGAGCCCGCGGGCCAGGAACATGCCCGCCAGGGTGACGATGAAGGCCTGCACCTCGAAGTACTGGATGACGATCCCCATCACGAGGCCAATGCCCGCGCCCATGGCGAGGACGAGCGGGATGACAACGGACGGGCTATAGCCGTGCTTCTGGACGAGCGACGCCGAGACCATCGTGGTCAGCGCGATGACCGAGCCGACGGAGAGGTCGATCCCGCCGGAGAGGATGACGAAGGTCATCCCGATGGCGGTGATCGCCAGGAACGCGTTGTCGATGAAGAAGTTGAGGAACACCTGCAGCGAGAAGAACCCGTCGAACAGGATCGATCCGGCCCCGAACATGACGACGAACAGGCCGATCGTGACGGCGAGCGGCAGGTGCCTCCGGTCGAACCGGATCGACGGTCTGCTCACGGCTGCTGCGTCGCTCCTGGCTCCGGCCGCGGTGTCGCTCATGGCCGTCGCGACGGTGTCGCTCCTGGTTCCGGCTGCGGTGTCGCTCATGTGGTGGCCACCTTCCCTGCCCGCTGCTTTCCGATGAGGTCCCTGACCTTCTGCGACTGCAGGATGCTGACCAGGAAGACGACGAAGGCCTTCACCACCAGGTTGACCTCGGGCGGCACGCCGACCGAGTAGATCGTGGTGGTGAGCGTCTGGAGGATGAGGGCGCCGATGACGCTCCCCGCCAGCGTGAACTTGCCCCCGGAGAGCGACGTCCCGCCCAGGACGACGGCCAGGATGGCGTCGAGCTCGAAGAGCAGCCCGGCGTTGTTGCCGTCGGCGCTCTTGACGTTCGAGCTCACGATGAGCCCGGCGATGCCGGCGCACAGGCCGCACACCGCATAGCAGGCGAAGGTGATCGAGCGCGCGCGGATCCCGGCCAGCCGCGAGGCGACCGGGTTGATGCCGATCGCCTCCACGAACATGCCGAGCGCGGTCTTGCGGGTGAGCAGCCAGAGGGCGGCGCCAACGCTCGCCACGATGAACAGCGAGACCGGGATGCCCAGCAAGAAGCCGTTCCCGATGACGTAGTAAGGGCTGTAGTAGATCGTGATGATCTGGCCGTTCGTGATGAGCTGGGCGACGCCCCGGCCCATGACGAGCAAGATCAACGTCGCGATGATCGGCTGCATGCCGAGCAGCGACACCAGCGCTCCGTTCCACATGCCGAAGACGAGCGCCACGCCGAGCGCGCAGCCGATGACGATCGGCAGCGGGACCTGCGTCACGTCCTGCATGCCGGCGCCGCCGTGCAGGACCAGCTCGCCGCCGATCAGCGCCGCGGCGACCGCGCCCGAGATGGCGACGACCGCGCCGACCGAGATGTCGATGCCGTGGGTGGCGATCACCAGGGTGAGCCCCATGGCGACGATCATCAGCGGCGCCGCGCGGTTCAGGATGTCGATGACGCTGCCGTAGAGGTGGCCGTCCTTGACCGTGATCGCGAAGAGCTGCGGGTTGATGACCAGGTTGAAGAGGAGCAGGAGGCCGAGCATCGCCGTCGGCCAGAAGGCGCTCCTCCGGGTGAGCCGGCGCAGGGAGGCGGCCGCCGCGCTCACGCCGCACCTCCCGCGATGATCTGGTACACCGCCTGCTCGTCGGTCCCGCCGGCGGGCAGGTCGGCCACCTTGCGACGGTCGCGCAGCACGACGACCCGGTCGGCGTAGCGCAGCGCCTCGGCCATCTCGGACGAGACGAACACAACGGCCATCCCGCGGTCGCAGAGATCCATGACCTTGCCCATGATCTCGGCCTTGGCCGCCACGTCGATGCCGCGGGTCGGCTCGTCGAGGATGAGCATGCGGGGGTCCGTCGCCAGCCAGCGGGCCAGGAGCGCCTTCTGCTGGTTGCCGCCGCTCAGCTTGGAGATGGGCACCTCCGCGTCGGCCGCCACGATGCCGAGCCGCTCGATGTACGCGCGGGCGATCTCGTCCTGTCGCGTCCGCGACAGGGCGCGGAAGATGCCGCGCTTGGCCTGGAGCGCGAGGACGATGTTCTCGCGCAGCGAGAGCTCGCCGACGATGCCCTCGAGCTTCCGGTCCTCGGGGCAGAAGCCGAGGCCGCGCGCGATCGCGTCGAGCGGCGAGCCGATGCGCGCCTGCTCGCCGTCGATCTCGATGGTGCCCTGATCCGCCCTGTCGATGCCGAACAGGAGCCGCACGGTCTCCGACTTCCCGGCGCCCAGGAGGCCCGCGATGCCGAGCTCTTCCCCGGACCTCACCTCGAGGTCGATGTCCCGGACCGAGCCTTTCTTGCCGAGGCCGCGCGCCCGCAGGAACGGCGCCGCCCCGCCCGCCGGCGTCGCCGCCTGGGCGCGGTCGGCCCGGCGCGGGCCCTCGTCCGCGACCTCGCGCCCCACCATCCGCGTGACGAGCTGCATGCGGGAGAGCTCCGCGGCCGGGTACTCGCCGACGCGCTGGCCGTTCCTCAGCACCGTGATCCGGTCGGAGATCTCGAACACCTGGTCGAGGAAGTGCGTGATGAACAGGATCGCCATCCCCTGCGCCTTGAGGCGCCGGATGACGGAGTACAGCACCTTGACCTCATCCTCGGACAGGCTCGATGTCGGCTCGTCGAGGATGAGGATCTTGGCCTTCGCGCTCAGCGCGCGGGCGATCGCGACGATCTGCTGGATGGCCAGCGAGTAGGTCGAGAGCGGCGCGGCGACGTCGAGGTGGACGTTGAGATCCGAGAGCAGGGCCTCGGCCCTCCGGCGCATCTCCGCCCATCGGATGGCGAAGGGGCTCGACCCCTCACGCCCGAGGAAGATGTTCTCGGCGACCGACAGGTTGGTGCAGAGGTTCACCTCCTGGAACACGGCGCTGATGCCCGCCCGCTGCGCGCTCTGCGGGCTCGACGGCCTGATCTCCCTCCCTTCGAGGAGGATCTGCCCGCCGTCCGGGGGGTGGACGCCGGTCATGATCTTGACCAGCGTCGACTTGCCGGCGCCGTTCTGCCCCATGAGCGTGTGCACCTCCCCTGCCAGCAGGCGGAAGTCGACGCACAGGAGCGCCTGCACGCCGGGGAAGCTCTTGGAGATCCTCTTCAGCTCGAGCACGGGCACGGCGTTGCTTCCCATGGCTCTCATCCTCCCGGCTCGGCGATCGATGCCCCGGTCACCCCGCGATCAGTACTTGCGCTTCGGGAACTCCTGGGCGGCGGTCTCCATCGGGAAGATGCCCTCCTCGGTCACGATGCGCTTGGGCAGCGTCTTGCCTGCCATGAGGTCCTTGACCGCGCTCATGAGCTGCGGCCCGAGCAGGGGGCTGCACTCGACGGTCACGTTGAGCTTGCCGGCCATCATCGCCTCGAACGCGCCCTTCACCGCGTCGATCGAGATGATGAGGATGTCCTGGCCGGGGCGGAGGCCCGCCTCCTCGATCGCCTGGATCGCGCCGATCGCCATGTCGTCGTTGTGGGCGTAGAGGACGTGGATGTTCTTGCCCTCCGCCTTGAGGAACGCCTCCATGACCTCCTTGCCCTTCGCGCGGGTGAAGTCGCCCGTCTGCGAGCGGATGATCTTGAGCTGGGGCTTGTCCTTGATGACCTCCTCGAACCCCTTCTTGCGGTCGATCGCGGGGGCCGAGCCGACGGTGCCCTGCAGCTCGACGATGTTCACGGTGTCGGTCCGGTCCTTCGTCTTCTCGACGAGCCACTTCGCCGCGCGGCGGCCCTCCTCGACGAAGTCCGAGCCGATGAAGGTGACCCAGAGGCTGTCGTCCTTCGTGTCCACGGCGCGATCGGTCAGGATGACGGGGATCTTCGCCTCCTTGGCCTCGCGCAGGACGGGCTCCCACCCGGTCTCGACAACGGGCGAGAACGCGATGACGTCGACCTTCTGGGCGATGAACGACCGGATGGCCTTGATCTGGTTCTCCTGCTTCTGCTGAGCGTCGGAGAGCTTGAGCTCGATCCCTTCCGCCTTGGCGGTCTCCTCGATCGACTTGGTGTTCGCGGTCCGCCACTCGCTCTCCGCGCCGATCTGGGAGAACCCGAGCGTGACCTTACCCTTCTCCTTGCTACAGCCGAGACCGGCCAGGACCAGCGCCAGTACGACGAGCGTCATCATCCACGCGGCGACAGCCTTGTTCCTCTTCATGGCGCAGCTCCTCTCCTCTCGTCCTCGCCCCGTCCCCCAGGGCACATTGGTCGTCCTCACCGTCGTCGCCTTCGTCCGGCGACGTCCGGCGTCACTTCTGGCCGTAATACGCGCCCTTCCCGTGCTTCCGGTCGAAGTGCTTGCGCACGACCGCATCGGGTAGGCGCGCGGCGCCCGGGTGGATCGTGCGGGTGATGAACGCCATCCGCGCGATCTCCTCGAGCACCACCGCGTTGTACACCGCCTTCTCGGCGTCCTCTCCCCACGTGAAGGGGCCGTGGCCCGCCACGAGCACCATCGGCGTGTGGAGCGGGTTCCTCTCCCGGAAGCACTCGACGATCTGCTTCCCTGTCTCCATCTCGTAGTCGCCCTGCACGGCGTCGTCGCGCATCACCTCGGTGCACGGCACGTCCTCGGCCAGGTGGTCGGCGTGCGTCGTACCGTAGATCGGGATCGGCGTGCCCGTCTGCGCCCAGCTCGTCGCGTACGTCGAGTGCGTGTGCACGACGCCGCCGATCCCGCGGAAGTTCGCGTACAGGAAGATGTGCGTCCGGGTATCCGACGAGGGGCGGAGGCGGCCCTCCACCACCTTCCCCTCGAGATCGAGCACCACCATGTCGTCGATCGACAGCGTATCGTAGGCGACGCCGCTCGGCTTGATGGCCAGGACACCTCTGTCGCGATCGAACGCCGACACGTTGCCGAACGTGTAGATGGCGAGCCCTCGGCGCGGGATCTCCATGTTCGCCGCCCACGCGCGCTCGCGCAGCTCTCGGTAGGTCGCGCTCACGTCTCGCCCCCTCAATCCGCCAGCCTGTAGGCGAGGTCGTTCCAGCGGAGCTCGTTCTTCAGCGCGCGGATCTCGGTCCCTTCGCCGATGCGGATCAGCTCCACGCCGGCGATGGTGGCGAAGTCCTCCACGTGCTCCATCGTCAGGGCCCGGCTGTGCGCGCAGTGATGGGCGCCTCCGGCCAGGATCCACGCCTCGCACGCGAGCCTGAAGCTCGGCCTGGGGATCCACACCGCGCGCGCCACGGGCAGCTTCGGCATCGCCCGGTCGGGCGCCACCGCGTCGAGCTCGTTGGCGACGATCCGCATGCGGCCGCGCATGTCGATCATGGCGACGTTCACAGCGGGCCCGGTCCCGGCGTCGAAGACGAGCCGACACGGATCCCCCTTGCCGCCGATCGAGAGCGGGTGGATCTCCAGGGACGGCTTCGCGGCGGCGATCGACGGGCAGATCTCGAGCATGTGGGCGCCGAGGACGCGCTCCTTTCCCTGGACGAGATGATACGTGTAGTCCTCCATGAAGGACACGCCCCCGCGCAGGCCGGCCGACATGACCTTCAGGGCGCGGACCAGGCCGCAGGACTTCCAGTCCCCCTCGGCCCCGAAGCCGTAGCCTTCGGCCATGAGCCGCTGCACCGCGAGGCCGGGGAGCTGCTTGAGCCCGTGCAGGTCCTCGAAGGTCGTGGTGAACCCGCCGAACCCGCCCTCCACGAGGAAGGAGCGTATCGCCGCCTCCTGCCTGGCCGCGTACCGCAGCTCGCCGCGGCGCTCTCCGCCCTTCCTCAGGGCGGGGGCGACCGCGTACGCCTCGTCGTACTCCGCCACCAGGCGATCGACCTCGGCCTCGCCGACGTCGGCGACCCGACTCACGAGATCGCCCAGCGCATAGCCGTTCACCGACCACCCGAGCTTGACCTGCGCCTCGACGCGGTCACCGCCGGTGACGGCCACCTCTCGCATGTTCATGCCGCCGAAGCGGGCGATCTTGAGGCGCCGCGCGTCGACGATGGCGCAGGCGGCGCGCGCCCAGACGTCGAGCTTCCCGAGGACGTCGTCGTCCATCCAGTGGCCGACGACGACCTTCCGGTCGATGCGCAGGCGAGCGCCGATGTACCCGAACTCGCGGTCCCCGTGGGCCGACTGGTTCAGGTTCATGAAGTCCATATCGATGCTGTCCCAGGGCAGCTCGCGGCTGTACTGCGTGTGCAGGTGCGCGATCGGCTTCTCCAGGCGCAGGAGCCCCGCGATCCACATCTTGGCGGGCGAGAAGGTGTGCATCCACGTGATCACGCCGGCGCACCGCGGCGTCGCGTTGGCCTCGCGGCAGACGGCGAGGATCGCCTCGGGGCTCTTGAGCGTCGGCTTCCACACGACCTTCACCGGGAGCTTGCCCGACGTGTCGAGGTACGCGGCGATCTCCCGCGAGTGCTCGGCGACCTGCCTCAGGGCCTCCTCGCCGTAAAGATCCTGACTGCCTGTCAGGAACCATACCTCGAAGCCCTCTCGAAGATCTTGCATGACGACTCCGCTCATTTTGTCAGCTCTCTCTCCACAAACGACCCGAGCGCGACGTAATCCTGGTACAGCGCATCATAGAGCCTGGCGCGCGCTGGATCGGGCCGATACACAGCCTCGGTCCCGGACGACATCGCGCGCTGCGCGTCCTCGATCGTCGCGTGCAGGCCGGCGGCCGTCGCGGCGAACATCGCCGCGCCCAGGGCGACCGGCTGCTCGCCGGCGCGGACCTCGACGGTCATGTCGAGCACGTCCGCCAGGACCTGCATGGTGAAGGGGCTCTTGCGCGCGACGCCCCCGATGCCGATGACGCCGTCGATGCGGATCCCGTGAGACCGGAAGCGCTCGACGATGGCGCGCGATCCGAAGGCGATCGCCTCGACGAGCGCGCGGTAGATCCGCGGAGCGTCGGTGGCGAGGTCGAGGCGGACGATGGCGCCCTGGAGCCGCTGGTCCGCGTCCGGGGTCCTCCGCCCGTTCAGCCAGTCGAGCGCCACCACCGAGCTCGCCGCCGGCGGGATCTCCGCGGCCGCCCTCTCCAGCTCGGGGATGATCCGATCGATGAGCGGATCGCCGGCCGGGAGTGCCGGCTGGAGCGCGCGCAGCGGCCAGCTCAGGAGCTGCTTGAACCAGGCAAAGACATCGCCGAAGGCGGACTGCCCCGCTTCGTAGCCGATCGCGTTCGGGAGGATGGATCCGTCGACCTGACCGCAGATCCCGGCGACGAGGACCTCCGGCGCGCCTGTCTTCGGGACGACGAGCATATCGCACGTGCTGGTCCCCATGACCTTGAGCAGGTGGTGCGGCTGGATGTCGCCGCCGACCGCGCCCATGTGCGCGTCGAAGGCGCCGACGGCGACGACGGTGTCGCCCGGGACGCCGAGCCTCGCGGCCCAGTCGGGCGAGATCGTCCCGAAGGGCGCGTCCGCGGTCCAGGTCTGCGACCCGAGCGTGGCCCTGAGCTCGGGCAGGTGCGGGTTCAACCTCGCCAGGAACTCGCTCGAAGGATAACCGTCGAACTCCGGGTGCCACATCGCCTTGTGGCCGGCGGCGCAGCGGCTCCGCTTGATCCGCCTGAGGTCGTCGGTGCCGGTCAGGACCGCGGGGATCCAGTCGCAGTGCTCCAGGACGGTGACCGCCGCGCGCGCCACCGCCGGGTTGGTCTCGATGACGTGGAGCACCTTGGCCCAGAACCACTCGGAGGAGTACACGCCGCCCTCGAACTTCGTGTAATCCACGCCGCCCCAGGTCCGGGCGAGGTCGTTGATCCGCCCCGCCTCGGCCAGCGCGGTGTGGTCCTTCCAGAGGATGAACATCGCGTCCGGGTCCTCCTCGAAGCCGGGGCAGAGCGAGAGAGGCCTGCCCTTCGCGTCGGCAAGGACCGGCGTGGATCCGGTGGTGTCGACCGCGATCCCGCGCACGCGCGCGGCGGCGTCGCTGCCCGCCTGGGCCAGGGCCCCGCGGACCGACGCCTCCATGGCCTCCAGGTAGTCGAGCGGGTGCTGGCGGAACCGGTGCGCGTGCGGGTCGCAGTGGAGGCCTTGCGCCCAGCGCGGGTACGGCACGACCGCGGCCCCCGCGAGCTCGCCGTTGCGCGCGTCCGCGACGACCGCGCGAACGGAGTCGGTGCCGAAGTCGATCCCGATGACGAAGGTTCCGGTGCGCATGACGACCCGCTGGCTGGGGTGAAGCAGGAAAGGATGGGTTCGGAAGTTCAATGTGAACGTTCACATCATCAATGTCAATTGCAATCCGTCTGCCCGTGGCCAGATCGGCGGGGCGGGGTGAGAGGACCTGGGGACCAGCACGTCGTCAAGACGTGTGACGCGCCTGGGCAGGCAGACAGGCGGAAGCGGCAGCGGAGGCGGGCAGACGGGGGCGGCCGGGCGCACCGGAGCGGCCGGCGTGTTCGAGGCGCCGACAGCGGTGACGGAGATCAACAGCGAACGCCCGCACGATGCCCGGGCTGCGCTCGCGCCGCTCTTCGCGCTGAACGGCCGAGACGACGAGCACGCCACGTCCCCTCCCCTCGACGACCGGCGGCAGATCCTGTTCCGCTTCCATGGACGCGCGCCCGGCGCGTGCAGGCGGCGCTCGCCGAGCCGCCCGCGCAGGCGAGCCCGGGAGCTCACGACCTGTCGGAAGCCGTGGCGCCCTTTCTCGATGTAAACTTACCATCCGAGGCGAACTCATCGATCCCTCGATGAAGAGTAGGACTCGATCGCCAGAGTCTCGACCACGACGCGTCTCTTGGAAGCTCGCAGCTCTTGCGGCGCACGAGAACGTATGCTCGCGCGCTGAGCTGGAGGGCCGTGCGCGGTCACGACGCCCTGTGCCGGCGGAGCCGCCCTCGGCCGCGCCGCCGTGCCGCCCACGCCTGGACTGCCGCCACCTCCTGCTCAGGCCGGCGGTCCTCCTCCGGAGCGCAGCGGTCAGGACCGGCGTGGCGCCGGCGGGATCGACCGCGAGCCCGCCGTGGCTCGCGTCCACGACGACCGCGCGAACCGCGTCGGCGCCGAGATCGATCCCGAGGACGAAGGTCCCGATGCGCGCCACGACCCGTGCGCTGGGTGAAGCAGGGGCAAGGATGAGCCCGGGTCCAAATGTGAACGTTCACATCTGCGATGTCAATTCCAATCTGTCCGGCCGCGACTATTCTCCCGCCTCGATGGATGACAAGGAAGTCAAGGCGCCCTCGGAGCGACGCGTCAAGAGAGGCGGGCGCCGGGCCGCGGTGATGGTCGACGTGGCCAAGCTCGCCGGGGTCTCGTATCAGACAGTCTCGCGGGTCCTGCACGACAGCCCGCACGTGCGACGCGACACGAGGGAGCGCGTGCTCGATGCGATCCGCCAGCTCGACTACAGGCCGAGCTCGGTGGCGCAGGCGCTCGTCACCGGGCGGTCGAGGAAGCTGGGCGTGGTCAGCTTCAACACGACGCTCTACGGTCCGGCGTCGACCCTGCTCGGGCTCGAGGAGGCGGCGCACGACGCCGGCTACGGCGTCAGCATCGCCAGCCTGCGATCGCTCAGCCGCGCCCCGGTGGTGGAGGCGGTGCAACGGCTGTGCGATCAGGGGGCCGACGGCATCGTCGTCATCGCCCCGCAGCGGTCGGCGGTGGACGCGCTCCGCCACCTCACCTCCGACGTCCCGGTGGTCGCCGTCGAGGGCGGGCCGGACGACCTGGTCCCCGTGGTCGCCGTCGACCAGCTCGGCGGCGCGGTGGCCGCGACCCGGCACCTGCTCGATCAGGGCCACCGGACGGTGTGGCACATCGCCGGCCCGGCCGACTGGCTCGAGGCCGACCAGCGCCTCGACGGCTGGCGCTCGACGCTGCAGGCCGCCGGCGCAGAGGTGCCCCCTCCCCTGCGCGGCGACTGGAGCGCGCGATCCGGCTACGAGCTCGCCCCGAGGCTCGCGAGCACGCCGGGCGTGACCGCCGTGTTCGTGGCCAACGATCAGATGGCGCTCGGCGTGCTCCGCTATCTCAACGAGATCGAGCGCGAGGTGCCGCGGGACATCAGCATCGTCGGCTTCGACGACATCCCGGAGGCCGCCTACTTCACGCCGCCGCTCACGACCGTCCGCCAGGACTTCTCCGAGCTCGGGCGCCGGTGCCTCCACCTCCTGCTCGGTCAGATCGAGAGCGGCCAGCGCTCGTGGTCGCGCGTCGTGGTCGAGGCCGAGCTGATCCTGCGCAAGAGCACCGCGGTGCCCAGGCGCGGGTGAGCACACGAGGCGGGCGAGCGCAGGAGCTCGCCTTCACGCCTCCACCACCTTCGAGGCAGGTCGCGCGCACGAAGCGCCTCGCGGTCGAGGCGCGACGGCGCGCGCTCACCCGAACAGCCCCTCGACCGCCTTCGTCCGCTGGTCGTTGTCCCCCATCACGAGATCCGGGGCGCCGAGGGCGGCCGCGCACGCCATCCACACGTCGTTGGTGGAGCGGAGGCCCCCGCCGCGGTTGTTCCACACCTGCCCGCCGCGCAGCTTGGTGTTCGCGCCGCCGAACAGCACCCAGGGCATGTTGTCCCAGTTGTGGGTCCGGGTGCCGACCTCCGTGATGTACGGCACGAGCGTGCTGTCGAGCAGCTTCCCGCCGCCCACGTCCTCGGTCTCCGCGAGCTGCTGCAGAAAGCCGGCGACGTGGCGGGCGTAGAACTCTTCCACCCGCGTGAGGAACTCGAGCGTGTCGCGCGTATCGGGGTCGTGGCTCGTGGTGTGGTGCACCTTGTAGATGGCGGAGTCGGGCGGCCACAGCTCGCCGAAGCTCACGTGGTTGGTGCCCGGGGCCCACTGGAACGTGACCACGCGGGTCAGGTCGCAGCGGAGCGCGGCCTTGACCACCGCGAAATGCAGGGCGCCGATGCGCGCGTGCTTCACGTCGTCGCGCTCCTTGACGACGTGCGAGCTGTTGTAGGGGTCGATGTGGCCGCTCACGTCGATGGTCTCGGGCGCCTCCGCGACGCCGCAGGACGCGGGGTCCCTCGGGTCCGCGTCGAACTCCTTCTCCACCTCGCGGATGGCGGCGGCGTGCGCGTCGAGCGTCTCTCGCTGCGAGCTCGGCGCGAGGCCCTCGAGGCGCTTGAGGTCCTTCATCGCGAAGTCGAGCACGCTCTTCTTCTCCAGCCGCGCCCGGGCCAGGGCGTCCAGGTTGTCGTTCGTGGGGCCGCCCGGCATCAGCGCGCCGAACACCCGCCGGTACGCGTCCAGCGGCTGGTAGTAGGGCGTCATCGGCGCGCTCGCGCCCGAATAGGACATGTGGCGGGTCGACACCTCGGGCGTGTCGGCGCGCTTGTCGCAGGAGATCTGGAGCGACGCGATGGCCGTGCCCTGGAGCTCGGTCGACTGCCGCACGAGGAGCTGGTCGATGCTCGGCCCCTCGGCCACCGGATCGTCGCCGCCGTTGCCCGGATACAGCTTCTTGGTCCGCTGCCCGGTGGTCATCAGCACCGTTCCGCGCTCGTGGCCGCCGCCGACGGAGCCCTCGAAGGGCAGCTTCAGGTCGCGCAGCACGACCATGCGATCCTTCATCGCCGCGAACGGGTCGAGGATGCGGGAGAGCGTGAAGTCGGTCCCGCTGCCTTGCGGCCAGAAGTTCTGGTACACGGTGCCCACCGGGCGCTGGATGATCAGGAGGCGCTTCGGCGCCGTCCCGCCCTCCGCGGCCGACTCGAGGCTCCTGAGCACCGTGACGAGGCCCGCGGCGGCGCCGATGCCTTGCAGGAAGCGGCGGCGAGACCATGCATACGACAGGTTGTAGCGCACTGTCATTTCTCCTTGGCGCGCTCGGTCAGCGCCGGCGAGGTCACGATGGCGTTCACGATGTTGGGTAGGGTCCGCTGGCCCTCCGGCAGCGCCGCGATCACGCGCTCGACCTGGCAGTCGCGGGTCGAGAGCGCCTCGTCGTCCGTGCCGTACGTCACGAGGTGCCGCACGACGCAGGCGGCGAACTCGTCGGTCTGCGCGACGGCGTCGGCGAACTCGACGGCGCTCGTGTAGACGCCATCGATGTCGCCCATGTTGGCGAGGTCGACGCGCGCGTCGATGGGCTCCCCGTCGAGGGTATCCCGGTATCGACCGACGGGATCGTAGCGCTCGAGCAGCAGGCCGAACGCGTCGAACTGTTTGTGGCAGGCCGCGCAGGTGGCGTTCCCGGCCCGCGCTTCGGCGCGCTCGCGTTCGGTCATGTCGGCCGCAAGCAGCTCCTCGATCGCGCCGGCGAGCGCCTCCGGGGGCGAAGGGATCTTCCCCATGCAGAGCAGCGCGCCGCGCACGAAGAGCCCGCGCGCGACGACGCTCGTGTTGTCGGTCCGGGACAGCGCCGCGAGCAGGCCGGGCTGCGTGAGGATCCCGGCGCGCTCGTCGGCCGGCAGCGTGACCTTCGCGAACTCCTCCGGGGCGGCGCCCGTGTGCTCGATGCCGTAGACCTCGGCGAGCGGGCCGTTCACGAACGTCTCCCGCGTGCTGAGCAGGGTCGAGACGTCGGCGCCGCGGTTCCACAGGAGCTCGTCGAGGAGCAGCTCGGTCTCGTGGAACATGCTCGCCTGGAGAGCGGGGGTGTACTCGGGGAACAGGCCCGGGTCCTTGATCGTGCCGAACAGGTTGCTGAGCCCCCACGCGGCGATCAGCGTGGTGCTCAGGCTGCTGCGCGTCTCGGGCTTCTCGAGCAGGCGCTCGACCTGGCGCGTCAGCTCCTCCGGGTCGTTCAGGGCGCCGGAGTCGGCGGCGGCGGCGAGATCCGCGTCCGGCAGGCTGTCGGTCAGGAAGAACGCGAGCTCGCTGGCGGTCTCGTGCGCCGTCAGCTTGACCACGTCGCCGTTCGCGGCGTCGCCGAGCTCGGTGCGGTACGAGAACGAGGGGGACGCGAGGACGGCCTCGACCGCGAGCGAGACGCCGCGCTCCAGGCTCGTCTCTCGGCCGAGGCTGTAAACCGCCCACAGGTTGTCGAGCTCCGTGGCCTCCATCGGCCGGCGGAACGCCCGCTGCGCGAACCGCGTCAGGAACTCCTTGGCGCAGGCGTCGTCGCCGCCGTCCTCGCCGGCGGCGCAGCCGGTCACCTGCTCGAAGCGCCCCGCGAGGCTCTCGGCCGCATAGGCGGCCCGCGCGAGCCGCGCATGCACAAGGGACGTCCCGACGACGAGCCCCTTCTTGACGAACGGCTTCGTGCGCGCGTCAAGCGCCTGGTCCGGCTCGATGGCCTCGTCTCCCAGGAGACCCCGGATGGCGTTCGTGAACTGCAGGTCGGCGAGCAGCACGATCCGCCGTTCCAGCCGCGGGCTGCACAGGCCGCTCTCGCTCCCCGGGGGATTCGAGCCGCCGCCCGCGGCGGCCGTGCCGCCGCCCGAGGGGGTCGCGCCCGCGCCGATGTCGCCGATGCACCCTGCGACGAGGAGCGAAGCGCACGCGGCGATTCCGCGCAGTCGAGAGGCCACCTTGCCGTGAGTGGATGTTTCCACTTTCATTCGATTGCTCGCGACGCTCCGGCTGCAATGGTGAGCGGAAAAATTCATGATATCGACTGCGCAAACTCGGTCCTCACGGCACATGGGACCGCTGCCGAGAGCGCGCTCCGAGGCGGTCTGAACACCGCCCTGAGCGCCGGTCAGTGACGTCGGTCGATTCATACGATGCCTCCCGGAGATCCCGCCTTGTTGCCAGATCGACCATCGCGCGAGCTCGGCGGCGCAGGCGTTCGCCACCGGGCCATCGGGGATGCTCGCGTGAGCCGCACGAAGCTCGGCCTCACCGGGGCCGATGCGCGCCGGTGCCTGCTCCGCTGAAGGAAGCCCCCGCAGGCAAATGTGAACGATCACATGACGTGTGTCAACGCGAATCGGCCCGTCAGCAGCCCGGATCGAGGCGCAGGGACACCAGGGCTCGCGCGTTACAAAGGAGCCCGCGCGGTGCAGCCGCAAATGTGAACGTTCACAATAACGGGCGGAGGGTTGGGCCTCCGACCTCGCGATAGAGCAGGTGCAGACGAACCGACGCGAGCCTGTGCGGGCGCCGAGCCCGCGCTCACCGCCGGATGTTGTACTTGTCCAGCTTGTAGAGCAGCGCGCGCCGCGAGATGCCGAGCCGCTTCGCCGCGCGCGTCTGGTTGTTCCCCTCGGCGGCGAGCGCCTCCTCGATGCTCTTCTTCTCCAGCTCGGCGAGGCGCGCCGGCATCGGCCCGCCCTCGGCCGGCGCGCCCGCGCTGCCCGGCGCGCCCGCGCTGCCCGGCGCGCCCGCGCTGCCCGGCGCGCCCGCGCTGCCCGGCGCGCCCGCGCTGAGCGGCGCCGCGTCGCCCTCGACAACGGACGCGGGCAGGTGCTCGACCTCGATGACGCCGGCCTCGGCCAGCACCACGGCGTGCTCGACCGCGTTGCGCAGCTCGCGCAGGTTGCCGGGCCACGCGTGCGCCTCCAGCACCCGCATCGCGGCCGGCGCGAACCGCGGCGCCGGCTCGCCCATCCGACCGGCGACCTGGTGCGCGAAGCGGTGCGCGAGCAGCGCGATCTCGGCGCGCCGCTCGCGGAGCGGAGGGACGCGCAGGACGAACGTGCTGATGCGGTAGTAGAGATCCTGCCGGAACCGCCCGGCCGCCACCTCGGCCTGCAGGTCGCGGTGCGTGGCGCACACGACGCGGACGTCGAGCTCGATCTCCTGCGTGCCGCCGATCCGCGCCATGCGACGGCTCTCGAGCACCCGCAGGAGCTTGGCCTGCATCGCGAGCGGCAGCTCGCCGACCTCGTCGAGCAGCAGGGTGCCGCCCTGCGCGGCCTCGAAATAGCCGATCTTGCGGCGGTCCGCCCCGGTGAACGCGGCCTTCTCGTGGCCGAACAGCTCGCTCTCGAGCAGCGTCTCGGGCAGCGCCGCGCAGCTCAGCCGCACGAACGGGCCGCCGGCGCGCGGGCTCGCGCGGTGGATCTGCTCGGAGACGACCTCCTTCCCCGCCCCCGTCTCGCCGAGGACGAGCACCGTCGTCTGGGCGCGCGCGAGGCGCTGCACCACCTGGAAGACCTTCACCATCGCCTCGTCCGCGACGATGAAGCCGGCGCCGGGGCCGGACGACGGGCCCTCCAGGGCCGCCGGCGCGGAGCTCGACGGCGGCGCCTCGACGGGCGCGGGCGCGGCGATCGCGACGACGATCTCGGCCGGGCCGACGCGGATCACGTCGCCGCCGGCGAGGGCCCGCTCGGCCCCGCGCACGACGGCGCCGTTCACGGAAGTGCCGTTGCGGCTCCCGAGGTCGGCGAGCGCGAGGGCGTGGCCCCGCCGCGCGATGCGGGCGTGGTTGCGCGAGACGCGGGCGTCGTCGAGGCAGACCGTGGACTCCGGCGCGCGGCCGATCGCGACGATGTCGCCGTCGGTCATGTCGATCACCCGCGCCGCCCCGTCGCCGGCGCGCACGATCAGCGACGCCTGGCCCTGCGGCGCCCGATCGCCGGGCGCGCCCTCCGCGGCCTCGAGCTCGGTCGCGAGCTCGGCCCCGACGGGCGGCGGCTCCGCCCCGGGAAGGGCTGCCTGTCGACGAGGATCTCGCTCCGCCATGCCGTTCGAAGGTTGCGCAACTGTACGACGTTTGCGCAACGATCAGCAACGGCGCCGCGCAACGCCGCGGGAAGCGGGCCGTGCGCGCGCTGGTCCCCGCCTTGCAATGCGTCTCCAGCGCGCACGGAGACGAGAGGCGGGAGCCGCCGTCGCCGGGAGCCATCGCGGAGATCGCGCGCCTCGCGGCGCGTCGCGCCGACGTGCGCCGAGCTTCACCAACGACGAGCACCACAGGAGCAGAGACCATGACTTATTCCATCCGACCGGCGTCCGTCCTCACGATCCGCAGCGCCATGCGCCATGCCCTCGTGTGCCTGACCGCGACGATCGCGGCCGCCGGGTGCAGCTCGGATCCGGGCGCCGACGCGGAGGTCACCTCGGCGGCGAGCGGCGACGCGGTGACGGGCGGATTCACGATGACGTGCTCCAGGTTGACGGTGAGCCGGGGCAAGATCGGCGCAGGGCAGACGGCCGCCGCGCTCGCGACGGCGGATCTCACCGGCGAGCAGGACGTGTGGAGCAAGTACGTCGAGTTCGCGCCCCGCACGAGCGCCACGTGCGAGTACGCGCTCCCCGCCGGCACGTCGGCGGCGCAGCTCGCGTCGCTCGCGCTCGGCGTGAACTACCGCGGCCCGGTGAAGGCGGACATGCGCTGGACGTTCGAGGCGTGGGACGCGGCCGCCGGCGCCTGGGTCCCGGTCGGCGACAACACGTTCGCGGGCGACTGGTCCTGGACGAGCGCGAGCCTGAGCCTGCCCGCGCCCTATCAGCGCTTCGTGTCGGGCGGGGGCCTGAAGATCCGGTATGCGACGAGCAGCTCCGCCGACAGCTCGATGCTCGACCAGCTCGTCCTCACGGGCACGACGAGCGGCAGCACGGGCGGCACCGGCACCGGCGGCACCGGCGGCACCGGCGGCACCGGCGGCACCGGCGGCACTGGCGGCAGCGGCGGAAGCGGCGGTGGCACCGGCGGCACTGGCGGCACCGGCGGCGGCACCGGCGGCACTGGCGGCACCGGCGGCGGCGGCGGCACTGGCGGCACCGGGGGCACTGGCGGCGGCGGCAGCACCGGTGGCGGCGTCTGGGTCCCCGCCCCGGGGACGACCTGGCAATGGCAGCTCACGGGCACCATCGACACCAGCCTGGATGTCGCCATGTACGATATCGACCTCTTCGACACCCCGCAGGCGACCATCGACGCGCTCCGCGCGGCCGGGAAGAAGGTGGTCTGTTACTTCAGCGGCGGGAGCTACGAGGACTGGCGCAGCGACGCGTCGAAGTTCCCCGCCGCGGCGCTCGGCAACGCGCTCGACGGCTGGCCGGGCGAGCGGTGGCTCGACACCCGCAGCGCCGCCGTGCGCGACCTCATGAAGGCGCGGCTCGATCTGGCGGCGCAGAAGCGCTGCGACGGCGTGGAGCCCGACAACGTCGACGGCTACCAGAACAACCCCGGCTTCCCGCTGACCGCGGCGACGCAGCTCGACTACAACCGCTTCCTGGCCGCCGAGGCGCACGCGCGCGGGCTGTCCATCGGGCTGAAGAACGATCTCGATCAGGTGAGGGATCTCGTGGGCAGCTTCGACTGGGCGCTCAACGAGGAGTGCTACGCGTACGACGAGTGCGACATGCTCACGCCGTTCATCCGCGCCGGAAAGGCGGTCTTCCACGCGGAGTACGCCGACGCGTCGCAGGCGAGCGCCGTCTGCGCCGCGACGAAGCCGCTCGGGCTGTCGACGGTGATCAAGCGGCTCGACCTCGACGCCTGGCGCATCGCCTGCCCGTGATCAGGCACGGCGCCAGCGACGCTGGCCGCGCCCCCGCGGCCAGCGCGCGCGCCGGATCAGCCGCTCACTCGCCCACGACCTCCAGGGTCTGCGCGCCGGCGAAGCTCTGCTGCTCCGGCTGGTAGTACGGGTGCGCCTCGGCGCCGCCGTCCTCGGCCTTCACCGGCATGGTCGCCTGCAGCCGGTAATTGAAGCCGGCCACGCCGCTCGCGGCGATCTCCTTCACGTACAGGATGAGCTGCTTGCCCGTGATCTCGAACTTCGAGAGCTGGCCCGCGTCGATGTACGCCTGGAGATCCTCGGTCAGGACCTGGAAGCCGGGCGGGAGCCCGACGGTCACGAGGACCATGTTCTGCGCCGCGTCCGTCGCGTTCTTCACGCTCACCGACGCGGTCACGATGTCGTTCACGTAGAGCGACGTCTTGTCGTAGCTCACGCTGACCGCGAGCGGCCCGCCCCCGTCGCTCGGCACCGCGCTCCACGGCAGGTTGTGGCGGCCCACCACGTTGTAGCTGAGCTTCCCCTCCCCCTCGAAGGCGAGCGTGACCTCGTGCGCGCCGGCGGTCGCGAGGCGCGTGAGGTCGACCGTGGTCATGACGTCGGCCTGGTCCTCGCGCAGCGAGACAGTGCCCACCGGCTCGCCGTCGACCGCGACGGTCAGCGAGCCCGTCGCGCCCTCGGTCCCCTTGCTCGCCGCGAGGAGCAGGGTGCGCAGGCTCCAGATCGTCGCCTGGGTGGAGCCGAAGTTGCCAAGCGAGTCCTTCGACTGCGTCAGGAACTTCACGCCCCCGTCGGCGCTCGACCGGTGAGCGTCCGCCGAGAGCAGCGCGTGCGCCGCGAGCGCGGTGGTCGTGACCTTCGCGTCGTCGCCGTACTCGTAAAACGACGTCTGCGTGCCGCCGTCATCCCAGAAGATCACATCGCCATCCAGCGTCTTGCGGTCGTCCAGGGCGTCGAGCACCCGGTCCGTCAGCGCGCCGGAGGGGTCGGCCACCGCGAGCGCGTTGGCCACGATCGCCAGCGTGTACAGGTCGTCGGTGGCCGGCTGCACCGCCCTGCCCAGGTACGCGAGCCCCGCCGCGATCTGCGGCCCCGTGTACCCCGCGCTCGCCAGCGCCCAGAGCACGAAGGCGCTGTTGCGGAGCGTGCCCGTGTGGAAGCTGAAGAACTCCGTCTGATCGCCCTCCCACGTGCCGTCCGCCTTCTGCTGCCCGGCGAGCCAGGCGACCGTCCGGGCGAGCATCGCCTCGTCCACGGCGTGCACCTTGATCATGTCGGCGAACTCCATCACGCCGAACGCCGTGACCGACAGGTACGGGTGCCCGTCCTGCTCGCCGAACCACGAGAAGCCGCCGCCGGCGTGCTCGAAGGTGAGCAGGCGCTGGTAGCCCGCCGAGATCAGCGACTCGGCCTTCATCTGGATCTCCGGCGTGATCTGGCCCGTCTGCTTCATGTACTGCGTGACGAGCACGTTGGGCCAGGTCGTCGAGGTGGTCTGCTCGAAGCAGCCCGACGGGACCTGGAGCATGCTGTCCATGCCGCTCACGACCTGCGACAGGAACGCGGGGTAGACCTCGACATAGAGCTGGTTCGAGCCGGCGACCGCGCCCTCGGGGAACGACAGCGCGTGACTGACGCTGCCCGTCTCGAGCATGCCCGACCGGTTCTCGGCGACCGGCTTGCCGTCCGGGACCACGCGCACCGTGCGCGCCACGGCGTCGGCGCCGTCCGTGCCCCGCGCGGTGACCGTGAGCGAGTTGACGCCCACCGCGTCCACGCGCACCGGGAAGCGGACGCCGCGCACCTCGCCGGGCGCGAGGGACACCTGCGTCGACGTCGCGCCGAGCGCCGTGTACCAGCTCCCGGGATCGAGCGTGAGATCGACCGTCTGCGGCGCGTCGAGGTAGTTGTACACGGCGATCGGGAACTCCACCTCATCGCCGCGCGTCAGCGTGGCAGGGAAGTTCACGTCGACGAAGAAGTCCTGGAACACCTTGAAGCCGCTCTGCACGCCGCCGAGCTTGCCGTCGGCCGAGTTCGCGAGCGCCGAGAGCCGCCACTCGGTGATGCTGTCCGCGAGCGGGATGCTCAGCGTCGCCGTGCCGTCGGCGCTCGTGATCACGCTCGGGTTGACGTACAGGGTCTCCGGGAACTCGCGCCGGACGCGCGGGCCGCCCTCGCCGCTGCCATCGCTGGGGTCGCTGGGGGGGCCTCCCGTGCCGCCGCCGCCCGCGCCGGACGCGGCGCCGCCCCAGTTGCCATCGCCGGCGGCGGGGCCTCCTTCTTCTGCCCACCAGTCCTGCGATTGCACGGTGACCCCGAGCTCGTCGAACGTGAACGCGACCGAGGCGTCGTCCTGGCTCTGCGCCACCTCGTCGGGCCCCGACGATTGCAGCGAGAGCCCGCCCGGCCCGGCGGCGACCCGGTAGGCGTTGCCCCACACGTCGTAGGCCTCGAAGCGCTCGGTGACCCGCCTCCCGAGCAGATCGACGTACGGGCTCTGCTCCGCCGCGCAGAAGAACTCGCTCGACTTGCAGCCGAGCGCCTCCAGGTCGTTCACGGCGTTCGCCGTGGCCTCCACGAGCGCGGGCTGGAGCGCGCCCCTCTGGCGCGCGTGGAACGGGGCGAGCTCCTGCTGCACCTTCGCCAGCACGGCGGGCCAGGTGCGCGCCTGGAGGCCGGTGACCGACGTGCCGGCGAGCGCGGCGAGCGAGGCCTGCGTGGTGCGCTGCGCGGCCTCGGCCTGCTCGGGATCGTCGCTCGCGGTCGCGCTGAACAGGAGGTTCTGGAGGTTCGCCGACGGGCCGCGGATCTGGTAGCTCGGCTTCGCGAACTCGTCCTCCAGCTCGAAGTAGGTGCGGAGCAGCCCGGGCTGGGCGTCGACCAGCGCGAACACGGCCTGATCGACCACCTGGATGCCGACCGCGGCGACCTTCGGGTTGCCCGCGTCGTCCTTGACCGAGAACCGCAGCGTCGCCGTCTCGCCCGGCGCATACAGCGGCTTGTCGGCGTCGACCTCGATGCTGAGCGCCGAGTCGCCGCGCGCGAAGACGGTGCGGCCCGAGCGGACCAGGTTGCCGTCGTCGTCGACCAGGTACGCCTCGACGCGGTTGCTGCCGAGCAGCCCGGCGTCCACCGGCATGCTGAAGCGGGCGCGCCCGCCCTCGAGCTCGAGCGACCGCATGTCGACGGCCTGACCGTCGTTGAGCCAGTCGACGTAGACGCTGCCGGTCTCCTCGCTCGACTCGACGACGACCTCGATCGTCTCGCCCGCCTCGTACACGGCGCGATCGGTGCGCACGAGCAGGTGCTCGCGGCCCGACTGCGCCGTGAAGGAGAACGACTGCTCCACCGTCCGGCCCCCCACCTTGGCCCGGGCCGTGAAGGCCACGCCGGTCGAGCCGAGCGACGGCGTGTAGGTCGCCGAGGCCTGGCCGAACGCGTCGGTGCGCGCGTTGAGCCGCCTCCCGCCCGGCACCTCGATGGTCGCGTCGGTGTCGGGGAGCGGCTCCCCGAGCGGGTCGGTGACGAAGAGCAGCAGGGTGTTCGGGACCCCGGGGACGAGCTCGCGCCCCTCGGGCACGAGCACGAGAGAGGCCACGTCCGCGGCGACCTTCACCGGGATCGCCTTCGTGACCTCCTGACCCGCCGTGTCCGCCACGGTGACCGTGAGCGTCACCGCCGCGTCGCCCTGCTCGAGCGGCAGGCCCGCGAGGCTGTGCGGCAGCGTCAGGGTGAACCCGTAATGCCCCTCGGCGTCGAGCTCGCCCAGGATGCGCTGGAACGTCGTTTGACCGACGTCCAGCGACGCCGCCTCGATGGTCACCGCGCCGCCGGCGACTGTCTTGCCGAAGAAATAGCGCGCGTCGACGGTGCCTGTCAGCGTGTCGCCCGCGCCGTACCAGGGCTTGTCGGTCTTGACGGCGACCTCGAACTTCGGGAGCGCGTATTGCCCCACGGTGACGGTCTTCTCGGTCGTGATCTCGCCGCTCACGACGCGGACCTTGAAGTCGCCGACGTTCACGATGGAGCCGATACGGAACGTCGTGGCGGCGACGCCGAACGCGTCGGTCACGACGGCTTTCTTGAAGATCTTGTTGCCCTTGCCGTCCTCCACCTCGAAGGTGACCGACGTGCGGGCGAGCGGCTCGTTGTTCCCCCGCTCGAGCGCGAGCCCGCGGAGGTGGATGGTCTGACCGGGTTTGTAAAGAGGCTTGTCGGTGGTGAGGAGCAGCTTCGGGCCGGGGCCCTCGACGGTGACGCGCTCGTCGATGAGCGCGCTCACCCCGAAGCCGTCCGCCCGCGCCGAGACGGGGTGCTCGCCGATCGCGCCGGGCTCCACCTCGAACACCGCCGCGCCCAGCGCGTCGGTCGTCCCGCGGAGCTGCCGCGCCGCGTCCCCCTCGCCCACGGAGAGCTCGACCTCGACCTCGGGCACCGCCTCGTGGGTGATGGCGTCCGTCGCGCGCACGCGGTAGCTCGCGGGGCGCCCGCGCACGACGCGCGCCGGCCCCTCGAGCTGCACGTCGTAGGGCGGGATCACGCGCAGCAGGCTCCGGGTCACGAGCAGCCCCGTGTCCGACCCGTCGTCGATGCGGACGAGGTACCGCGCGAGCCCCGGCTGCGCGCTCACCGAGGGCGCCTCGAGGCGCGCCTCCGCGGTCGCGGCGGCCGCGCTCGCGACCTCGACGTCGACCTCGGTCGTGCCTTGTTCCCTGTCCGCGTCGAGATCGACCAGCGTGACGCGCAGGTGCCCCCGGGTCGCCCCGGCGGTCAGGTTGCGCACCGGGATCTGGAGGCGGAGGTCGCCCCCCTCGATCACGCCCCGGAGCTTCGCCTCGTCGACCTCGATCAAGCCGTTCTGCGGCCTGTCAGGACGGCCAACGCTCGTCGTCGGCGGCGCCTCGTCCGAGGAGCAAGCCCCCGACGACACAACGCCCGCCAGCGCGAGCGCGGCGAGCACGTGAAGGGAACTCCACCGTCGGCGGGTTGCATTGAAGCGTACGCGCATAAGTCCAGTCCTCCCGAAGACGCTGGCACACATCCAGCGGTCGGCCCGTAGGTTGCATCCGGCGTACCAGGATCCAAAAGCAGCAATTTCGCGGGAATAGGCGCGCCGGGGTCCGCAGGTGTGCCAGGGTGTGCCCGGGATCCGGCTCGTCCGGCCCCGCCCCGACGCGCCGGGCCCCGTCGGCCGCCGAGAGAGCACGACGGGCCCGATCCGCACCGCGACTCGAGATCTCCTGTCGTCACGGACGATGTCCATGACATCACGTCATCATCGCTCACAGCGAAGCTCCTCGCGCCCCGCGGGACACGGCGAGGGCACGCGACGATTCTCGTCGAGCGCGGCGAGCGGTCACGCGGTCACGCGGGCGCCGGCCTGCCCTGGAGCCGTCAGGATGGGGCCGCCCGGCGCCGCTCCCCCGCCTCCGTCGGCGAGACCGTCTGTGACCGACGGCTGGCAAAGCGCGTGTCTTCGTGCGCTGCTGGCGGGCTCTGCGCTCGAGCATCGAGTCGCCGGTGCTCCACTGGACATCGGCGCCGGCCCGTCTCAGGCTCTCGATCGAGCACGAGGCTCGTCGTCCGAGGAGGAATCATGCAGATCGACTTCGATATGCCCGTGGTCGCTGGCGGCGGTCTCGAGGCCGGCGTCCTCGACCGCGTGTTGGTCGACCGGGAGCGAGGCATCGTGACCCACGTGGTCCTCCGCTCACCGCTGGCGAGCGAAGAGTTGCTGGTACCGATGGACCTCGTGCAGGGCACGGCGGGGGGGCGCCTCCAGCTGCGCCCGGGTCGAGACGAGCTCATGGCGCTACCTCGGTACTACGAGGGACGGACGACGGCGCAGCCGGCGGGGCGCGTCGATACCTCGCTCGTCCCGCAGCCGCCCGAGCGCAGGCAGGAGCTGGAAGAGGCGCTGGGGGTCACGGGCGATACGGTCGAGCTCGGCCCCGAGACGCGGGTGATGACCGTCGACGAGGCCGAGGTGCAGCTCGTGGGGGTCGGCGCGAACGACCCCGGCAATGACATCTCGCGGCTCCACGTGCGCGGCCCCGCGGGCGCGGAGGCCGACTTCCCCGCCTCGTGGATCAGCGTGATGCGCGAGGACGTGGTGGCGCTGACGGTGACGCGGGACGAGGTCCTCCAGGTGCATCCTGCGCCGAGGCGCCGGGACGGGAACCTCGCGGACCTCGAGGGGCTCTCGGGCATGGGCGGGCTCGACGGCGACACGCCCGAGGAGGTGTTCGGCGAGGACTTCGTCGACGAGCTGCGTGGCAAGGGCGGCATGGTCCTCAACGTGCCCGGCGCCAGCGGCCCCGCCGGCGAGGCCATCGACAACCGCGTCGCAGAGCCCGTCGACGCGGGCGCGGCGGCCGGCGCGGAGCGGCGCCACCCCTCCCGGTGATCGCGCGGCGCGCTCGCGGGCGGCGATCGCGCCGCCCCGACGCGCCTCCCCGACTGCGCTCCTGCGCGGCGCCGTGAGTCGGTATCCGGGAATCGGTGGTTTGAACGAGGTCGTGAATGACGACTGGATGATTGGTGAGAGCGCCGGTCGGGTGACGGCTGAACCGGACCGCCGGAAACTTGACAGCGATGCTGGCGCGTGCTCGTCTCCGCCCCAGGATGGACCCGCAACACAAGCCGCCGAGCCAGGACACTCGCACGGCCAGCGTCATCGATCCGAGCGTGGTGGCGGAGGCGTTCCGTCGCGAGATCCGGGAAGAGCTCGCCGCCCTGCCTGAGCCGCTGTTCCTGGTCGGCGTGCTCGCGGCGGATCACGGGCCGTCGTACACGTACGCGGAGTACACGCGCAAGGCGTGCGAGGACGTGGGAGTCCGCTTCGAGATCCGCCACGCCACGCGGCTCAGCGCCGAGGCCGCCATCCGCTCGGCGAACGAGGACGCGGGCGTGCACGGGGTCATGGTGTATTACCCGATCTTCGGCACGGAGCAGGACGTGTATCTGCGGGATTCCGTCGATCCGTCCAAGGACATCGAGGGGCTCCACACGTTCTGGGCACGTTGCCTGTACGGCAACCAGCGCTTCCTGGACGAGGCGAGGACGAGGAAGTCAATCCTGCCCTGCACGCCGCTGGCCATCCTCAAGCTGGTCGAGGCGGCCGGCTTCTTCGGCGAGGGCGAGCGGCCGCTCGAGGGCCGGAGCGTGTGCATCTTCAACCGCAGCGAGGTGGTCGGGAGGCCGCTCGCGAGCATGATGGCGCACGACGGGGCCCACGTGACCTCGTTCGACATCGACGGTCCCCTCCTCTTCGTCCCGAGCTCGTCCGGCGACACGCACGAGGTGCACGAGACGACGGTGGACCGGGCGAGCGCGCTGCGGCAGGCGGATATCGTCGTGACCGGCGTCCCCTCGCGGAGCTTCCCCCACGTGCAGGCCGCGGAGATCCGCGAGGGCTGCCTGTGCATCAACTTCTCCACCTTCAAGAACTTCAGCGACGATGTCCAGGGCAAGGCGAGGGTGTTCGTGCCCCGCGTCGGCCCCATGACCGTGACGATGGCGATCCGCAACAGCCTGCGGCTCTACAAGAACGCTCACCAGGGCGGGTGAGCCCGGCGCGCCCGCGGCGCGACGCCGCCCGGTGGGCGGCGGCGCTCCGCGCGCTTCAGCTCGCGGTCCAGGCCTGCGCGTGCGCGCGAGCCCAGGCCTCGAACGTCGCCGGCTTTCGACCGGTCACGCGCTCGACGGTGTCGGTCTTCAGGGCGCCGTTCCCCGAGCGGATGCGCTCGATGAGCTCGCCGAGGGCCGCCGCGAACGACGGGGGCATTCCGGCCTCGATCATCCGCCGCCTGGCGGCGTCGACCGAGACGTCCACGCGTCGCAGCGGGACGCCGAGGACGCGCGCGAGGATCTCCACCTGTTCCGGCGTGCTCAGGAGCTCGGGGCCCGTCACCTCGAGCGCCTGTCCGAGGAGCTCTCCGGTCACCATCGCCCGGGCGGCGACGGCGGCGATGTCGCGCGGGGCGATGGGCGCTGTCTTGCCGTCCCCGTGGGGGTTGTAGACCACGCGCTCGGCCTTGATCGACCGGACCCACTGGAAGGTGTTCGACATGAAGGTGCCGGGGCGGACGAACGTCCACGGGAGCCCGGAGGCCTTCACGAGCTGTTCCCGCTCGGCGTGACGATGGGCGAGCTGGACCGTCGGCGCGCCCGCGCTGATGCTCGAGAGGAGGACGATCCGGGGCGCGCCGCTCGCCCGCGCCGCCTCGAGGAAGCTCCGGACGTGGTCGACGCCGTCCGCCTCCGCGACCGGCAGCAGGAACGCCGCCCGCGCGCCCTGGAGCGCCGGCGCGATCGTGTCCTGTCGCGCGAGGTCCCCCACCGCCTTCTCGACCCTGGATCCCCAGTGGGCCACCTTGCGCTCATCGCGCGTGAAGACACGGACCCTCTCTCCCGCGCCGAGGAGCTCCTCGACGACTTCCTTGCCGACATTCCCGGTGGCACCCGTGACCAAGTACATGGCTGTCTCCTTCCGGGTGGGTCCCTCCGCGCGGCTCGGCATTTCGGCGGCGCGACTCGATGGCTCCCAGGGGAACCGTCGCTGCGCGCGAGCCATCGAGTCGGCTGTCGCGCGTGCCGGATCGCGTCCCGAGCGCGGCGGGGCAAACCACCCTGTCTGGAGAGAGCCTATGACTGTTCCGTGCGCTTGATTAGTCTTGACGGATAGGAATAATCGTTCCATGGGTGGAACAATCCGATGCTGCCCGACCTCAACGAGATCGCGGTCTTCACCCGGGTCGTCCAGGCCGGGAGCTTCACGCGGGCCGCGCGCGAGCTCGGCATGCCGAAGTCGACCGTGAGCCGGAAGGTGTCCGAGCTCGAGGCGCGGCTCGGCGCGCAGCTCCTCCGGCGGACGACGCGCAAGCTCGGCCTCACGGACGTCGGCGCCGTGTACTACGAGCGCTGCGCGCGCGTCGTGGCCGAGCTGGACGACGCGGACCGGACCGTGACGCAGATGCAGGAGGGGCCGCGCGGGCTCCTGCGGATCACGGCGCCGCTGCACTTCGGGTGGATCGGCGGCGTTGTCGCCGAGTACCTGCGGGTCCACACCGACGTGAGCGTGGAGGTCGTCTGCACCGACCGCATCGTCGATCTCGTCGCGGAGGGGTTCGACGCGGCGCTCCGGTTCGGCGCGCCCAGCGACGCGTCGCTCGTCGCGCGCCGCCTCGGGGCCGTGCCGCGCTACCTCGTGGCGGCGCCCGCGTACCTCGCGCGGCGCGGCGCCCCGCGCGCGCCGGCCGACCTCGAGGGCCACGACGTCCTCGTGTCGGCCGGGGCGCGCGCCGGCGAGGCGCCGGGCGCGCGGTGGGTGCTGCACCGGGGCGCGCGGCGCGCGGAGGTGCGCGTGACGCCGCGGGCGACGGCGAACAACCTCGAGGTGCTGCACCGGATCGCGCTCGCGGGCGTGGGCATCGGGATGCTGCCCGCGACCCGCTGCGAGCAGGACGTGCGCGAGGGGCGCCTCGCGCGCGTGCTCGACGGGTGGAGCCCGATCGACGTGGCGCTCCACGTCGTCTACCCGGGCACGCGGCACCTGTCGCCGAAGGTGAAGGCGTTCCTCGACCTGGTGCGCGAGCGCATGGGCCCCGCGCTGCGCGACCGGCGGGGCGCCGGCGCGGGCGCCGGGCAGGAAAGCGCCTGACGCTGCGGCCTACCTGCCTCTCGGGCGCCTCGTCGAGGTCGCGGCGTCGAGCGCCGCCGCCGGGGTGACGGCGCGCCCCGCGCCCTGCGGCGTCCGGAGCTCGCTCGCCCGCGTCCGCCGCGCGGGCGGGCTGCCCTGCGACGTCAGCCTCTCCAGCTCGGCCCGCACCTCGGCGCGCACGTGCGCGCCGAGGAGCTTCTCCGCCATCGCGATCAGCCGTCCGGCGAAGGTGGCCATGATGCAGCCCGCGCGCTGGTCGTCGTGGTCCGGAGACCCCGAGCGCCGGTAGTGCCGCCCGTAGTCGCGCGTGATCTCCCCGAGGTCGCCGCCGACGTGGACGGCCTGCCGCATGAAGAGCCGCGCCGCGCGCTCGTTGGCGATCGGCGGCATCTGCGCGAGCGTCAGGGCGACGTCGGTCCTGCCCACGGCGAGCAGCATGGAGACCACGCGCTGGCGCGCGAGCTCGACGAGCCTCGGCGCGAGGGTGTGCTCGTCGAAGACGTGGACGCTCGCCGGCACGAGCGCCCTCCCCTCCGCGCCGAGCTCGCCGAGGAACGCGTTCAGCACCGGCGAGCGCGTCGGCTCGGCGTGGAGGTACTCCCGCGCGGCGGGCGCGGCGCGCGCGGCGCGCGCGGCGCCAGCAGACGGCGCGCCGCCCGGCGGCGCGCTCGGGCCCGCGTCGGGCCTCGCGGGGGCGAGGGGCCGCGCCGGGCGTGCCCGCCGCGACCGCTCGAAGTGCCTCGCGGCGCTCCCGGCGCGCTCGTCCGCCGCGGCGGGGTCGGCCGCGTCGAGCAGCGCGGCGAGCCCGGCGGCGCGGGCGGCGGTGACGTGCGGTAGGGGTTTCTGGCTGGACATGCGCGCAGCTTCTCCAGAGGGAGAGCTGCTCGGGCGTGTACCACGCGTCGCGAACGGCTGTACAGGACTGAACCCCGGTTCCCGAACAGACGCATGCGCTCGCGCCGCCGTGGCGAGGCCGCCCGCCGTGTCGGCGCGAACCCCGATAGGCTGCGACGCATGGACGCGACGACACCGCACGGCGCAGAGCGACCTCCGTCGGTTCCGCCTTCGGCCAGGTACAACCCCGAGCACAGGACGTTCGAGCTCGTGGAGACCGACGCCGACGGGCGTCCTTCCGGCGAGTGCCGCGTGTACCGCGCGAGCGACGGCTCGTTGCTCTCGTGCTGCCGCTACGCGGACGGGGTGAAGGAGGGGCCGTTCACCGTGTTCCACCCGAACGGTCAACCCGCGCAGCGCGGGCACTACCGGGGCGGCCAGCTCGACGGCGAGGTGGCGCTGTACGGCAGCGACGCCCCGACCGAGCTCAGGCTGCGACCGTGCTGCGTGCCGCCCGGCGCCTGGGAGCTGCGGGCGCGGTACCGGCAGGGGCGCGTCGTGCGCCAGGTGTTTCACGACCGCGCCGGATACCCGATCTCCGCGGACGGCTCCCGCTGGCCCGACAGACCCGCCGGCGTCGGCGACGCGGACTACGACGACGGCTCGCAACGCTGGCTGGTCAGCGAGGAGGACGAGGCCTCGGCCACGTCCGTCCACCGCTACTTCACGCGCGAGGGCAAGCCCTCTCAGGAGATCGAGATCCGCGCTGGGGCGCGCCATCGCGAGCTCCGGTACGACGCGCTGGGCCGCCCTTCCGAGGAGCGGCACCTCGATCCCCAGGGGCGCCTTCACGGCCCGTCCGTCCGCTGGTTTCCCGATCCGGACGCGAGCCCTTACCTCGATCCGCGCGTGCGCGAGGAGCGAGGTCAGTACACGCACGGTCACCCCGTCGGAGCGTTCACGCTGCTCGACGCGGACGGGGCGCCGGTCGTCCGGCGCGAGCTCGGCGCGGACCTCGACGAGGCCAGCCTGGGCGCGTCGCCCGCGCTCGCCGAGGACCTCGCCGCGTGGGACGCCGAGCGCGTCTGGGCCCTCGCGCGGGAGCTCTTGCAGGGCGGCCGCGCGCGCGAGGCCTGCTGCGCCGCGGCCCGCGCGGCGGTCCGCGGGGGCGAGCGCGACAGGCTCGTCGAGTTCCTGGACGCCGCGACGCTGCGGCCGAGGCCCGAGGTCGCGGAGCGACGCGGGCGAGCGCTGCTCGAGGCGTCCGGCGCGACAACGCTCGGCGTCCTCGACGAGCTGCTGCTCGGCGCCGAGCCGAGCGCGGCCTACCGCACGCTCGCCGCCGTCGCGCCGTGCTCGCGCCGCGTCGCGCTCTCGCTGGTCGAGGCGTCGCTGCTGCTCGAGCCCGAGCGCCGCTCGACCTGCGTCACGCGCGCGCTCCTGCGGCTCGATCTCGGCGACACGCGCGGGGTGCTCGAGGACGCCGACCGCATCGAGCCAGGGGCCCCCGCCGTCGCCGAGCACCTCAGGACCTTCGTGCGGCTCTTGTCCCCGGAGTTTGGTTTCTGGCCGGCGCGCGAGCCCCTCGATCCGATGCCGGACGACGCGTCGGTCACGGTCGACGTCGGCCAGCCGATCGAGCAGATCCGGCAGAAGATCCAGCTCTACGCCACCCGCTTGCTGCGCCTGCGCGAGGCGGTGCAGCGCAGCCTGCCGGGGACGGAGCCCTGTCCGTGGCTCCCGCCCGACCTGTCGCGCGTGCTGCCGGACGGGCCAGTGGAGCTCGCGCGGACGGCGGCGACCTTGACCGAGGAGACCGAGAACGGGGTCGAGACCGTCGAGCTCACCGTGGACGAGACGCTCGACCCGGGAGCCCTGCCGGTCTCCCACCTGATGCGAAGGGCCCGGGCCGAGTGGGCCGCCCTCTGCTGGCTTTGCTGGTCGGCCGGCCTCGACCATGTCGCCCTGCCGGAGCGCGTCGCGCCCCGGCCCGACTTCACGGCGGCGGTCAACATGTCGCTCACCCGTTGCTTCCGCGCGCGCGACCAGCTGCAGACCAGCGGGCTCGTCAGCCGGGCGCGCGGTGTGCCAGGCTTCATCTGGGAAGGGCACGCGGTCGACGAGCTCGACCCGACGCTCGCGGTCATCGCGGCCGACGAGTACTTCGAGATGCGGTGTCTCTTCGTGTGGCTCATGTTCCCGGAGAACCTCTCTCCGTTCCAGAGCGACATCCGCGCGGCGTGAGCCGACCGCAGCGGCGCGATCGGCGTGGGAGCACGCCGTCCGCGCGCCGCGGTCGTCGGCCGCGCTCCGCACGCTGGCCGGTGGACGACAAGGGTCATGGGCCGCCGCGCGGGCGCTCTCGCCCACCGGCGCACTTCAGGGGCAGGGGCCTGCGTACGGGTAGCCGCGCGCCGTCGCGCACGAGGCCGCCTTCGACGACGACACCGCGGCGAACGTGAGGGAGGCGCAGCCGTTGATCGTGCCGGTGTGATAAACGTACGTCCCGACCGAGCCGCTCGTGACGATGGTGTAACCGGGGTAGGCCGCCCGCCCGCACTGCGCGGCCTCGTCCACCGAGTTGGCGAAGTAGACCTGGGTCTGGAGCAGGCAGCCCCAGCCGTCCTCGATGCCCACGGTGACGTACTGGGCCTGCGCCCCGGCCGTCTGCCCCGAGCACGTCTTCGGGGCGCACGAGCCGCAGTCTCTCGAGCAACTGTCGCACGTCTCGCCGTTGTCGCAGACGCCGTTGCCGCAGCAGGAGCCGCAGTCCTGCGAGCACGTGTTGCACGTCTCGCCGACGCTGCCGTTGCAGGTGCCGTTGCCGCAGCACGAGCCGCAGTCCTGCGCGCAGCTGCCGCACCACTCGGTGCCGTTGCAGATCCCGTCGCCGCACTTGCAGTCGGACGGGCAGCTCGACGGCGTCTCGCCGTCGTTGCACGCGCCGTCGCCGCAGCCGGTCACCATGCACTCGCCGAACCACTTGCGGCACAGGCCGTGCCGGCTGCCGTCGGGGAAACACACGCTCCCGTAGCCATGGTTGTAGATCTCGTCGTCCGTGAACTTCGTCTTCCGCGCGCCGCCGTCGTCGAACAGCCGGCACTCGACCGGGCGCCCGTCGGGCAGCGTCGCCTCGCCGAACCAGCGCCGGCAGATGCCCGCGGCGCCGTTGCCCGGCACGCACGCCTTGTTGCCTCCCGGCGCGAACACCGCGTCCGACGGGCCCGCCATGTCGGCCCCGCCGTCGTTGAAGACCCAGAAGAGCACCGGCGTGTGGCTCGGGTCGATGGTGCGGCAGGCGCCGAACCACTTGCGGCAGGTGCCGCCCGGGCTGCCGTCGGGCATGCACGCCTGGCCCGACTCCGAGATGTAGAGCGCCTGTGTCGGCCCGGCCATGTCGGTGTAGCCGTCGTTGAACACGAAGCACTCGACCCCCTGCCCGACCGGCAGCGTCGCGCACTGGCCCGGCACGCCCGCCGCGCCGCACGCCTCGCCCGCCGGACACGCGCCGCCGGTGCAGATGCCGCCGCAGCCGTCGGGCGCCCCGCACGCCTTATTCGAGCACTGGGGCGTGCACCCACACTGATAGGCGACGCCGCCGCCGCCGCAGGTCGTCCCCGCCGGGCAACTGCCGCTGCTGCACTTGCCGCCGCAGCCGTTGGGCGCCCCGCACGCCTTGCCCGCACAGCTCGGAGTGCACGGGGGAGGAGGCGGCGGTTCGCAATCCTCGCACCGGGCGGCCTCGCTGTGCGACACGACGTCTTCCGACATGGCGTCTTCGGGCATGGCGTCTTCGGGCGAGCCGCTGCACGCGGCGACGATCGCGGCGCCGGCGAGGGCGAGGGCGAGAGTTCTGCCGAACATCTGCATGAGAAAAACGCGTCCTTTCGCGCCGGCGCGGGAGGCGCCCGGCGGAGCGGCTGCGCGTGCGCCCCCCGGGGCCCGCGACGCGCCCAGCGTGCCGGACGCACGATCAACCGGCGTGCCAGCGGGACGGGGCACGCTTTTCCGCCAGACGCGGGATCATCGGTCGCGGTGGTGTTGCGCAAGTTGCGCCGGGTTTGCTCGAACCGGACGCGTCGCGCGCAAGACGGCCCAGCGCGGGCTCTTCAGGGGCACGCCGGGCGGACCACGGCATAGGCGAAGTCGCCGAAGCCGGCCGCCGCGAAGCCTCCGCCGGGGAGCGCCGTGACGTTGTTGATCCCGGTCGGCGTCCCGACCTCGCCTTCGTGCTCCCAGCGCAGCGCGCCGTCGGTATCGACGGAGATCAGCCACATGCGCTGCGTGCCGCCATCCGCTCCGCGCGTCGTCCCGGCGAGGTGCAGGAGGCCTGTGCTCGGGTCGTGGGCGACGGCGCTCAGCTCGGTGTCGCGCTCGGGTCGATACGTCCTGTGCCAGAGTACCGATCCCTCGGTATCCAGCAGGATCACGTGGTTCTGCCCGACGCTGAGCGCGACGACGGCGATGCGGCCGTCCGGCAGGACGGCGACGTCCTGCGGCCAGGCCTCGCCGATCTCCTCCAGAACGCGGTCGAGGACCGGCTCGGTCGCCCCATTGCTGCGGATCATGCGCACATGCGCGCCGTCCGCGGTGAGCTGAACGACGTCCCCTCCGGGCAGGAGCGCGGCGGCGCCGTGACTCCAGTTGTACCCCACCTCGGATCCCGGGGAGAGCGGCGTCGCCCGCCGGTGGACGAGCTGGCCCTCGTCGTCGAGCCGGAGCAGCACGAGCTGCGGCGCCTCTCCCTCCAGCAGGCTCTCGTGGGTGGACAGCACATAACCGCCGTCCGGGTGCTGGAGCAGCTCGATGTCGACGCCCGACATGTAATGCGTCGGTCCGAGCGAATGGGCGGCGAGCAGCGTACCGGCACCGTCGAGCCGGCCGAGCCAGAGCCCCTTGCCCGAGGGAGAGGCCGGATCATGAGTCTGTCCCGCCACCATGAGCCCGCCGTCCCCGGTCCGGGCGCCTGTATGCAGGAATCCCCCGGCCAGCGGGACCGAGCTCCACACGACGTTTCCCGCGCCGTCGAGCTCCGCGACACCCCCGTTGTGCGGCGCCCCGATCGCGATGAACCCCTCGCCCTCGGCGGGAAGAAGCGCGTTGGCGTCCATCCCCGCTGGCGCGAAGAGCGAGACGACCGTTCCGGCCATGCAGGGGTCGGTCGGGACATCCACCGGCAAGCCCCCCTCCTCGGCTGGCAAAGCACCCTCCCCGGCCGGCAAAGCCCCCTCCCCGGCCGGCAAAGCCCCCTCTTCAGCCGGCGCGGGCCCCTCCTCTTCAGGCAGAGCCCCTTCCTCTTGAGGCAACACCGTGACCTCGCCGCAGCCCACGAAGGCCGCGAGCGCGAGCAACAACCCCGGAATCCTGCCAATCTGTGCCATTGTCCACCTCATGACTGGGACGGGTCATGCAACTGCTGTTCCCCGACCCACATCTGCGCGCGCCTCGCTGGAGAAACAAGCCCGAAGATGCCGCGAGCCCTGATCACGGCGCCGCCTTGCGCCCGCGGGGCGTGCCGCGCGGGACGGGGATGCCCCTCCGCGGTCACGCACGGCAGCAAGAAAACGTCGCCGCTCCTTCGTTCGCGCGAAGGACGACCGGGGTTGCCGGCATCCACCCGCTGACAGTGGAGCGTCGACGCAGCGGCCGGCAGCGCCTCGAGCACCGGGGCATCTGGAGCTGAGGGCGCGTTTCCGTGGCCTACCGGCGGAGCCCGGCGGCGCTGGCGCTCCTCTCGGATGACTGTCTGACAGGACTTGAAACTTCGGCGGAGATTGTCATGAAGAAGATCACTCTCGCGGCGGCGGCCTTCCTTACAGCGTGCGTGGGCGGGGCGGACGACCTGCCTACGAGCCAGACAGACGCCGATTCCGCGGCCATCATCGGAGGCACCGTCGACGAGGGCGATCCGGCCGTGGCGAATCTGCAGATCTACGCCCAGAGGCCGTCTGGAAACGTGGTGACCTACAACTGCACCGCTTCGCTCATCGCCCCGACGGTGCTCTTGACGGCGGCCCACTGCATGGACTTCCGGCTGGTGGACAGCGGACCTGTCGGCAGGGCCCTCTTCGGCACCGAGGTCTCGGAAGCAGGGTACTGGGTGAACGTGAAAGAGGTCCACTACGACCCCGAGTTCAACCGCTCCAACCTGCACGCGGGGCACGACATCGCGGTGGCCATCCTCGAGGAGCCCGTCGACATCGAGCCGCTGCCCTACAACCGCGCGCCGATGACCGAGGACATGGTCGGCTCGTCGGTCCGGCTGATCGGCTTCGGCCTGGACGAGGACTTCTGGGACGGCACGAAGCGCCACGTGACCACCCTCATCAACACGGTCACGCCGCTGCTGCTCGGCCTCGGCGACGCGGACCACCACACGTGCACGGGTGACTCGGGCGGGCCCGCGTTGATGGATGTGAACGGCGTCCCCACCATCATCGGCGTGACGTCATTCGGCACCTCGATCGACGGCAATGTCTGTGTTGACGGCTGGGACACGCGCGTCGACCTCTATACCGACTTCATCGCCCCGTTCGTGAGCGCGCCGTAGCGAGCGCCGCGTCGCCCGCGTACGACCCGCGCTCCCTGGCCAGCCGCTCCGCGGACGAGACCTCAGGCGAGCGGACGCGCGGAGCGGGAAGGTCGAGCGCGAGCGCGCGCCACACGACCTCGACCGCGCCGCGCCGGCGAGAACGGGCGAGCGCGACCCCGAGGCGGCGCTCGCCGACATGCCACCGCGGACAGGCGATATCAGACCACACGTCCACACGGAGCTTCCGTTTGTCGTTGCACGCTTGCGGGAGGTTTGATAGCCATCCTCTGGTACCGCGCGCCGCGAGACCGTCCCCGGTCTCGACGGTCATCCTCCCGGCCGCGGGACGCGATCCATAGGAAGGGACACGAGCACATGCCTCAATTGAACGGCAACACCTGCGAGATCGATGAACTTCCGGATGGTGTGACCGTGACCATCAGAGCGACGACGAACTCGAGGCACACTCAGAAGATCACCGTGACTCGCAACGATGAAGTGCTGTGCGCCTTCACGGGCTCCGGGGAGCGCAACGCGATGACGGGCCAGTCGACGGTCGTCGCCAGTTCGAGAGCGAAGCTGCGAGCGACGTTCGAGTATCAAACGGACATCAACGCAGAATGGCGCAAGTCCAGCCAGCTGAAGTCCGGCGGTCCTTATACGGTGGGCAACCACAACTTCATGGTGGTCGTCGCCGAGAACGGGGACGACAACGACTACAACGATAGCGTCCTCGAGTTCAACTGGACCACACCCCGATAACGTCGTCCGGAGCTCCGGAGGCGGGGGAGCGCTCGCGCTGCGCCGCAACGTCAGCCCGACGTCAGCCCGGCGCGTCGCGCCGGGCGACAGGCCGTCCAGGATGAGGCCGCCGCGTGGCGCGAAGTCGAACGCTGCTACGGGATTGAAGGCCGGCCTGGGTCGCAGTACGGCAACCGCCGGCAGCCAGCCAACCCCGCGAGCGGCCTCCGCTCAGCCCCAGACGGAAGCGACCCATGTCCCGACAACCCACGCTCGGCGGGGGCTTTGCAGCCGTCCTCCTGCTCCTCGGCGCCTGCCGATCAACGCCGGATGCCCCGCCGCCGCCGCCCCCGACCGAGGTCGCCGTCATCGAGGTGAAGCCCGAGCCCGTCACGATCCGCGACGAGCTCCCCGGCCGCGTCGAGCCCTTCCGCATGGCGCAGGTGCGCGCGCGCGTGCCCGGCGTCGTGCTGAAGCGCACCTTCGAGCAGGGCAGCGAGGTCAAGCAGGGCCAGACGCTCTTCCACATCGACCCGGGGCCGTTCAAGGTCGCCGCCGCGAGCGCCCGCGCCGCCACCGAGAAGGGGCAGGCGAGCCTCGCCCAGGCGGAGGCCCAGGCCAGGCGCGCGACAGGGCTCGTCGAGGAGGGGCTCATGACGCGCGAGCAGTACGACAACGCCATCGCGGCGCAGGCCATGGCGCGCGCCGACCTCGCGCAGGCGCGCGCGGCGCACGCGCAGGCGCTCCTCGACCTCGGCCACGCCACCGTGACCGCGCCGATCAGCGGCCGGATCGGCGGCGAGCTCGTCACCGAGGGCGCGCTCGTCGGCCAGAACGAGGCGACGCCGCTCGCCGTGATCCAGCAGATCGACACCGTGTACGTCGACATCAAGCAGCCCGTGTCGCAGCTCACGCGCCTGCGGCGCGCGGCCACGGGCGGCTCCGGAGCGGAGGGCGGGGCCGGTGAGGCGCCGGTGACGCTCGTGCTCGACGACGGGACCGAGTACCCGGAGAAAGGCGCGCTCCTCTTCTCCGACATCAGCGTGGATCCAGGCACCGGCGAGGTCACGCTCCGCGCCGCCTTCCCCAACCCCGACCGCCTGCTCCTGCCCGGCATGTTCGCGCGCGTGAAGCTCGCGCGGCGCGTCGATCCGGCGGCGCTCATGGTGCCGCAGCAGGCGGTGGGGCGCGACACCGGCGGCAAGGCGACCGTCGTCGTCGTCCAGGCGGACGGCAAGGCGGTCGTGCGGCCAATCCAGACGGGCGGCGTCGATCACGACCGCTACATCGTCACCGAGGGGCTCGCGCCCGGCGACCGGGTGGTGGTCGAAGGCCAGCAGAAGATCGCGCCCGGCGCCGAGGTCCGCGCCGTCCCCTGGGCCTCCGGGCCCGCGGCCCCGGCCGCGCCCTGATCCGAGGCGAGCATGCCGCGCTTCTTCATCGACAGGCCCATCTTCGCGATCGTCCTCGCGATGTTCATCGCGATCGTCGGCGCGATCGCGCTCCCGCGCCTGCCCGTCGCGCAGTACCCCTCGGTGGCGCCGCCCACCGTCTCGATCTACGCGAGCTACCCCGGCGCGACGCCGCAGACGCTCGACCAGAGCGTCGTCAGCCTGATCGAGCGCGAGCTGAGCAGCGTCAAGCGGCTGCTCTACTTCCAGTCGACGAGCGACGCCTCCGGCGGCGCCCAGATCACCGCGACCTTTCAGCCGGGCACCGACCCCGACCTGGCGCAGGTCGACGTGCAGAACCGCCTGAAGGCGGTCGAGCCGCGCCTGCCGCCGGCCGTCCGGCAATACGGGCTCTTCGTCGAGGCCTCGACGTCGAGCTTCCTGATGATCGTCAGCCTGTCGTCGCGCGACGGCAGCGTGGACCCGACCGCGCTCGGCGACCTCCTCGCCCGCAGCGTCATCGACGAGATCAAGCGCGTCCCCGGCGTCGGCCGCGTGCAGCTATGGGCCAGCGAGCGCGCGATGCGGATCTGGATCGACCCGGCGAAGCTCGCGGCCCTGTCGCTCTCGCCCGCCGACGTGTCGAGCGCGATCGCCGCGCAGAACATCCAGTTCGCCTCGGGCCGCGTCGGGGACCTGCCGAGCCCGCCGACGCAGCAGATCAGCGCGACGCTCATCGCCGAGGGCCAGCTCACGACGCCCGAGGAGTTCGGGGAGATCGTCCTGCGCGCGCGGCCCGACGGGTCGCGCGTGCTCCTCCGCGACGTCGCGAGGATCGAGATCGCCGCGCAGAACATGGCGTCGTCGTCGCGGAGCAACGGCAAGCCCGACGCGGCCATCGGCATCCAGCTCGCGAGCGGCGCCAACGCGATGAAGACCTCCGACCTCGTGCGCGCCCGCATGGAGGAGCTCTCGCGCGGCCTGCCGCCCAACGTGACCTACAGCGTCCCGTTCGACACGGCGCCGTTCGTCCGGGTGTCGGTCCACAAGGTGATCGAGACGCTGGCCGAGGCGATGCTGCTCGTGTTCGTGGTGATGTTCCTGTTCCTGCAGAACATCCGCTACACGCTCATCCCGGCGATCGTCGTGCCGATCGCGCTGCTCGGCACGTGCGCGGTGATGCTCTTCGCCGGCTCCTCGATCAACATGCTGAGCCTGTTCGGGATGGTGCTCGCGATCGGCATCATCGTCGACGACGCGATCGTGGTCGTCGAGAACGTGGAGCGGATCATGGCCGAGGAGGGCCTGTCCCCGCGCGACGCGACGATCAAGGCGATGCGCGAGATCTCCGGCGCGGTCGTCGGCATCACGCTCGTCCTGTCGGCGGTGTTCCTCCCGATGGCGTTCGCGTCGGGGTCCACGGGCGCGATTTACCGGCAGTTCTCGCTCTCGATGGCGGTCTCGATCCTGTTCTCGGCGTTCCTGGCGCTGACCTTGACGCCGGCGCTGTGCGTGAAGCTCCTCAGGCCGATCCCGGCGGGCCACGGCGAGCGTCGGGGGGCGTTCGGGTGGTTCAACGCGGGCTTCGCGCGGCTCACCGGCGGGTACAGGCGGTGGGCCGCGGGCTCGCTCGACAGGCCGTTCCGGATGCTCCTCGCGTTCGCGCTCATCACGGCGGCGCTCGGCGTGCTCTACGTGCGGCTGCCGACCTCGTTCTTGCCCGAGGAGGATCAGGGCGTGGTCATGGTCGACGTCCAGCTCCCGCCCGAGGCCACGCTCCACCGCACGCTCAGGGCCGTGAAGGAAATCGAGGCGCATTTCGAGGGCCGCCCCGCCGTTCGCTTCGTCTCCGCCTACCCTGGCTTCGGCTTCTCGGGGTCGGGGCAGAACGTGGCGCTCGTCTTCATGATGATGAAGGACTGGGACGAGCGCCCCGCCGGCGCGACGGCGCAGGACGAGGCGGCGCTGGCGAACGAGAAGCTCGGCGCCGTGCGCGACGGGGCGATCTTCAGCCTCGTGCCGCCGCCGATCATGGAGCTCAGCGTGACCTCGGGCTTCAGCCTGAAGCTGCAGGACCGCGGCGGCCGCGGCAACGCCGCGCTCGTGGCCGCGCAGCAGAGGCTCATCGAGCTCACGTCGGGCAACCCTGCCTTCGCGCAGGTGCGCGCCGAGGCGCAGAGCGACGCCGCGCAGATCCGCCTCCGGATCGACCGCCAGAAGGCGAACGCGCTCGGCGTGCGGTTCGAGAGCGTCGCCGCCGTGCTGTCGACGACGCTGGGCTCGTCCTACGTGAACGATTTCCCGAACCAGGGCCGGCTCCAGCAGGTCATCGTCCAGGCCGAGGCCGCGAGCCGGATGCAGGTGGAGGATCTGCTTGCGCTCTTCGTCCCCAACGGCGCGGGGCAGATGGTGCCGCTCGCCGCGTTCGCCACGGCGCAGTGGGAGCGCGGCCCTCTCCAGCTCGGGCGCTTCAACGGCTACCCCGCCGCCGGGATCAGCGGGCAGCCGGCGCCGGGGCGCAGCACCGGCGAGGCGATGGCCGAGATCGAGCGCCTCTCGGCGCAGCTCCCGCCCGGCTTCGGGGTGGAGTGGACAGGCCAGTCGTACCAGGAGCGGCTGTCCGGCGCCGAGGCGCCGGCGCTGCTCGCGCTGGCGCTCGTGGTGGTGTTCCTGGTGCTCGCGGCCCTCTACGAGAGCTGGTCGATCCCGCTCGCGGTGATCCTCGTCGTGCCGCTCGGCGTGGTGGGCGCGGTGCTGGCGATGACGGCGCGCGGGCTGCCGAACGACGTGTTCTTCAAGGTCGGGCTCATCACCATCATGGGGCTCTCGGCGAAGAACGCGATCTTGATCATCGAGTTCGCGAAGAGCCTCCGCGAGCAGGGCAAGAGCGCCCGGGAGGCGGCGATCGAGGCGGCGCGCCTGCGCTTCCGGCCGATCTTGATGACGTCGCTCGCGTTCATCCTGGGCGTCGTGCCCCTCGTCTTCGCGCGGAGCGCCGGCTCGGCCACGCAGCACGCGATCGGCACGGGGGTGTTCGGCGGCATGATCACGGCGACGATCTTCAGCATCTTCTTCGCGCCGCTGTTCTTCGTGCTCATCAGCCGCCTCCGGCGGGCGCCGCCGGGGTGAGCCCAGCGCCGGCGCCGGCGGCGCACATGTTCGCGCACAGGCCCCGGTCGAGCCGCACAGGCTAGAACGTTCGCCGTGGTAACCTGCCCGACCGAGCGCGAGCAGGTGAAGAAGCCCCTCCACGACGACGCGACGAAAGGCGCCGAGACCGCTCGCGGCGACACGCTCGCGGCGCTCGGCAGCGGCGTCGTCCCGCGGGGCGCGGCGGCGACGATCGAGCTGCCCGGCCGCTACGAGGATCTCGGCCCCATCGCCGGCGGCTCGTTCGGCGAGGTCCGCCGCGTGCGCGACACGTTCCTCGACCGCGTCGTCGCGATGAAGCTGCTCCACGCCGAGCACGCGGGCGCGGCCCACCTGCGCCGCCGCTTCCTCGCCGAGGCGCGGATCACCGCGCAGCTCCAGCACCCCGGCATCATCGCGCTGTACGACCGCGGGGAGCTCCCGGACGGCCGCCTCTGGTTCACGATGCGGGAGGTCCGCGGCCGCACGCTGCGCGAGGTCATCGACGAGCTGCACGCCGCCTCGGGCCCCGGCGGGTTCGGCGCCTCGGCCGCGGGCTGGACCTTCCGCCGCCTCGTCGACGCCTTCGCGCGCATCGCGCAGGCGATCGCGCACGCGCACAGCCGCGGCGTCGTGCACCGCGACATCAAGCCCGACAACCTCATGGTCGGCGAGCTGGGCGAGGTCCTCGTCATGGACTGGGGCCTCGCGCGCAGGATCGACGTCGACGAGCCGGCCGAGACCGGCGACGACAGCGCGCCTGACCTGCGATCTCCCGCGCTCACCCGCCAGGGCGATATCCTCGGCACGCCGGCGTACATGCCGCCCGAGCAGGCCCGCGGCGACACGTCCCTGCACGGCCCGGCGAGCGACGTCTACGCGCTGGGCGCCGTGCTGTATTGCCTGCTGACGGGGCGTCCCCCGTACCGGGGCGGCAGCGCGGCGGAGGTGGTCGCGGCGATCCTCTCGGGCCCCCCCGCGCCCGCGATGGCGGCGGCGCGCGGCGGGCCTCCGGTCCCGGAGGAGCTGTGCGCGCTCTGCGATCGCGCCATGCGCCCCGCGATCGCCGACCGCACCCCGAGCGCCGAGGCGCTGGCCGCCGGCGTGCTCGGCTGGCTCGACGGCGTGCGCCGCCGCGAGCAGGCCCTCGCGGCCCTCGAGCGGGCGCGCTCGTTCGACGCCGAGGTCGCCGCGCTGCGCGCGCAGGCCGCCGGCGCTGAGACGCGGGCCCGGGCGCTCCGGAGCGCGCTGCGGCCCTTCGACCCCCTCGAGAGGAAGCGCCCCGCGTGGGCGCAGGAGGACGAGGCAGCCCGCCTGGGCCGCGCCGCCGCGCTCGCCGAGACGAGGTGGCTGGAGGCGGTGCACGGCGCCCTGAGCCTGGATCCGGAGCTCGCCGAGGCGCACGCGCTCCTCGCGGACCACCACCGGACGCGCCTCGCCGAGGCGGAGCTGGCCCACGACGACGAGGACGCGGCGCGCGCCGAGGAGATGCTGCGCATCCACGATCGCGGCCGGCACGCTGCCTTCCTGCGCGGCAATGGGGCGCTGACGCTGGTGACCGATCCGCCGGGCGCGGAGGTCGTCGTGGAGCGCTTCGTCCTGCAGGACCGGCGGCTCGTGCCGGTGCGCGAGCGTGTGCTGGGGCCGACGCCGCTCGTCGAGGTGCCGCTCGGGCGGGGGAGCTATCTGCTGCGGCTGCGCGCGCCCGGGCGAGCCGAGGTGCGGTATCCGGTGCTGATCGAGCGCGACGGGCGCTGGGACGGACGGGCGCCCGGGGAGGAGGAGCCGTATCCGATCGTGCTCCCGGCGGAGGGCGAGCTCGGGCCGCACGACGTGGTTGTGCCGGCGGGGTGGTGCTGGACGGGCGGTGACGCGGCGACGCCGGACAGCCTGCCTCGGAGGCGGATCTGGATCGCCGGGTTCGTGATCCGCCGGTTCCCTGTCACGACGGCGGAGTACATCGACTTCCTGAACGACCTCGTGACCCGCGGCCGCGAGGCCGAGGCCGTCGCGGCGTGCCCCAAGGTGCATGAGGGCGTCTCGGCCGTGGCCGACGAGCCGGCGCTCCACCGCGACGCGTCCGGCCTCTTCTGTCTGCCGCCGGACCGCGAGGGCCTGCGCTGGCGCCTCGACTGGCCGGTGGTCCTCATCGACTGGCACGCGGCGACGGCTCACGCGAGGTGGCTGGCCGAGCGCACCGGGCAACCCTGGCGGCTGCCCGGCGAGCTCGAGCGCGAGAAGGCGACGCGCGGCGTGGACGGCCGCCTCTTCCCGTGGGGCGACCACGCCGACCCGACCTTCGCCTGCGTGGCCGACACGAGCCCCTCGGAGGCGGCGCGCGAGGGCGTGAATGGCCACCCGTTCGACGAGAGCCCCTACGGCGTGCGAGGTCTCGCGGGCAACGCGCGCGACTGGTGCCTCGATGTCTGGAGGCACGACGGCCCGCGCGTCGAGGCCGGACGGCTCCGGCTCGACGCCGCGGCGCCGGACGATCCGGACCTCCGCGTGGTCAAGGGCGGCGCGTGGACCGGCGCGCTGAGCCACGGCCGCGCGCCGGCCCGGTTCGGCGGGCGGCCGGGCATCCGCCGCTCGGTGGTGGGCGTCCGGGTGGCGAGAGACGCGCCGATCCGGCGGTGAAGCGAGCCCTGGTCAGGCCCGCTGTAGCTGACGGTAGGCAAGATCGATATCGACCAGCCCGTACCCCGACCGCTTCTTGCCCCTCACGCCGACCACGACGCAGCCGGCGGGGATCGGCGCGTCGATGACGGTCCCGCTCGTCCATGCCGTGAGCCAGCCGGTCCCATGGTCGAGGTTCACGAGCCCCTTGTTGCCGTCGGCGTAGATCCGCACGCTCGTGACGGGCGCTCCTTGCGACGCCTTCGCGTCGGTGGGGAAGGAGCTGCCATCCATGTCGTCGCTCGCCCACGCCGCGGTGGGGGTGGAGCCCGCGAACAACCTGGCGTTGATGATCCCGTAGGGCGTGCCTTGATAACGCACCTGCACCGCCGTCGCGGGGGCCCCGCCCGGGAGCAGCACAGCGGCCTTCCAGTCCCCGTCGCCGTACCCGGTGAGCGGGCCGGTCCAGTGCGTCCCCAGGTAATTCACGAACGTCGTGCCGATCGCGTCGCGCCGCGCGGTCAGCGTGAACTCTCGGTCCGTGTTGTTGCTGAAGAACATGGGATGGACCTGGGAGGCCGGCCTGAACCATTCGATGGTTCCGGCCCACGTGCCGTCCTGGCTCCGCGTGGCGTTCAGCCGAAAGCCCTGGTGCCCGCCGCTCTCGTCCGCATAGGCACGGTAATCCGAGGCGCGGTTGCGGGGCGTCCACGTCGCGTCCAGGGAGCAGATGAAGCTCGCGGCGGCCGCTGCGAACGGCGGCGGGTTGTTCCCGTCGCTCCACATGCGGGCGCGCTTGACGACCTTGATGGACGACGCCTGGTTGGTGTCGATCTGCGTGAGGCCATCACGGATCTTCCAGTACTCCTTGCCTTTGATGAAGCCGCCCTGGGGGCTGCCCGTGCGGGTCGCGACGATCTCCAGCAGGAGCTCGCCGTTCGCGAGGATCCGGTAGTACGCGTAGTCACGGTCTCCGGTCGGGTCGATCTGCCCCCCCGGCCGCTCGGCGTCGGGCACCGGGCTCGTCTCGCCGCCGTCGCCCGCGCCGTGGTGGAACACAGGCAGGTTCCCCAGCCCGTCGACCAGGATCGGATGCTGACGGAACGAGAGCGCCTGGAGCAGCATCCTCGCCCGGAAGAGCAGCTCGGCGTGCGACATCGTGCTCCGCCGGAACTGGCCGTCCTGCTGGATCTTCCACTGCTCCAGCGCCACCGTGAGCGCCCAGGTGAACGCGCCGTGCCAGTGTCCGCCCAGCATGGCCTGGTACGACGGCTCGTCGCGCCCGGACGCGCAGAAGACGCGGCTGCCGATCTCCTTCGTCGCGCGGGGCGTCGTTCCACTCGACGGCCCGGCCGGCGTGAGGGTCGGCACCCGCTGGGCGTTCCCGGTCGGCTCGGTCGCAGCCGCGAAGCAGCAGTCGAGTACGATGGTGAGGTTGTCGGAGGGCCGCTTTCGGCCGGGGCGCTCGAGCGCGGGGTGGAAGAGCGCGTGAAGCTCCGAGAACGAGACGGCGTTCTCGAGCCCGCGGCCGGTGTCCGCCGGGCACAGGACGAGGTCGCCGTCCCGCTGCGCGCCGTGGCCGGAATACGTCATGAGCCCGGGGAGGGCCATCCAGTCCTCATCGATCTCCCAGGCTCCCCACGTGAGCTTCACGTTGGTCACGAGCCCCCTGGCCAGCCACTCGGCGCCTCGTTTGATCTCGTCGGAGGTGGCCTCGCCGAGGCTCACCTCCAGATCGCCGGGCTCCCGCCGCAGGGTCGACAGCCATTCCTGGACGCGCTCCGCGACCTCTGCCGCGGTCTCCCCCGTGAGCTCGGCGGTCGGCTCCGGCGCCCTGCGCGACAGCCAGCGCCTGACGCGCGCTTCGACCTCCTCTCGCGTCTCGCCCGGGGACAGCTCGGGGGCCAGCTCCAGCTCGGCCCGGACGAGATCGTCCTCCGTGAGCGCCGGGCTGGAGAGCGCCCGGATCTGCGTGTAGCCCAGTCGACGGCAGACCTTCCAGAACGCGAGCACGTCGTTGCGCCCCGCCGGAAGGTCCTTGTCGGTGAGATCCGGGTACCGCTCCACGCCGATCAGCAGCGCGCCGCCGCGCAGCCGGGAGATCTGCTCCCTGGCAGCGGCCAGAACGGGCTTCACGGCGCTCGGCGCGTCACGCTCGACGGGGGAGTCTGTCATGGTCATTGTCGTCTCCGCGGGGTGAGCTGCTCGCCGAGCGGTGCCGCGCCAGGCGTGGCGCGACCGAACGAGCGTCGGCGCTGGCATCGTCGGATGAACCGTCGGTCACAGCAACAAAGCAAGCGCTGCGCCAGCGGTCGCTTCTTCGTCGCGGGCGCGCGCCACGGCGGATGCCGGGGAGACCCCGGATCGTGTAGCTTGGCAGCCGGCATGATCCCGCGTGACTCCACCCTCGATCTCGGCAGCTCAGCCGCCCTGGGACCAGGCCGTCACGAGCAGGAGGCGCTTGCGCTGGTGATCGCCTGGGCGCCCGCCGAGCCTTCGCGCGTCGGCGAGGTGGCGCTCTTCGAGGCGGGCGAGGGCGCGCGGATCCTCGGCCGCGGCGCGCCTGCGGACGGCTCGGGCGGCGAACGGGTCGTGTTTCACCGCCAGCGCCCCGGGATCACCGAGCGAATGCCGCCCCTCGCGAGCCCCGGATTGTCGCGGGAGCAGCTCCGTATTCGCCCCGCGGGCGACGGCCTGAGGATCGAGCGGATCGGCAAATGCGCGATGGAGGTCGCCGGCGAGCGGGTGGAGCGGTGCGTCCTCGCGCGCGGCGATACGTTGCTGCTCAGAGGGCAGCTGCTGCTCTTCTGCACGGCTCGCCCCCGGAAGCTCGAGCCGCTCCGCAGCGCGTCGCTCGACGATGCGCCGCCCTTCGGCGAGCCGGATGCTCACGGGATCCTCGGCGAGAGCCCCGCCGTCTGGCGCCTGCGGGATCGGCTCGCCTGGACGGCGAAGGCCGACGCGCACACGCTGTTGCTCGGCGGGAGCGGCTCGGGCAAGGAGCTGTGCGCGCGCGCCGTGCACGCGCTCTCCGCCCGCGCGCGCGGCCCCTTCGTGGCGCGCAATGCCGCGACGATCCCCGGGGGCCTCGTCGACGCCGAGCTCTTCGGGAACGTGAAGGGGTATCCGAACCCGGGGATGCCCGAGCGGCCAGGGCTGATCGGGTCGGCGAACGGCGGCACGCTGTTCCTCGACGAGATCGGCGAGCTGCCCCAGGGCCTCCAGGCCAACCTGCTGCGCGTGCTCGACGAGGGAGGCGAGTACCATCACCTCGGCGGATCCACGACGAAGCGCTCCCATTTCCGCCTGCTCGGCGCGACGAACCGGGACCCCGAGGCCTTGAAGCACGACCTTGCCGCGCGCCTCGTGCTCCGGCTGGACGTCCCGGGCCTCGACGAGCGCCGCGACGACGTGCCCTTGCTGATTCGCCATCTGCTCCGCCGCGCGGCCGCGAGGAGCCCGGACGCCGTCCGGCGGTTCTTCACGGCGTCGAGCGACGGGTCCCTGGAGCCGAACCTCCGGCCGAGCCTCATCGATCATCTGCTGAAGCGCCCGTACACGACGAACATCCGGGAGCTCGACGCGCTCCTCTGGCGGGCGATGTCGACGAGCTCGGGCGACGCGATCGCGTGGAGCGAGGGCGCGCCGCCGGCGGGCTCGGCGCCCCCGGGCGCCCCGCAGCCCCCGAAGGACGACCGCCCCGCCGACGTGGAGCCCGCGCGGGTCCGGGACGCGCCGGAGCCGTCGGAGGCCGAGGTGCGGGCGAGCCTCTCGGCGCACGACGGGAACATCGTGCGCACGGCGCAGGCGCTGGGGTTGTCGAGCCGGTATGTGCTTTACCGGCTGATGCGGAGGTACGGGATCACGACGGACGCCACGTAGTGCCTCGGGTCAGAGATCCTGCCGGGACCGGTGTCGCGAGGGGAGAAAGAGTTCAACGCAAAGTCGCCAAGGCGCAAAGACGCAAACAAAAAAAAGAAAGAACAATTGTCATGCATTGTTGCGTCTTTGCGCCTTGGCGGCTTTGCGTTGATATCTCCATCCTCTCTCGAGGCAGATCCCTGGCAGGATTTCTGCCCCGCGGAATCGCCGTCTTCTCCTGCCCGCAGGCCCAGGGATGCGAGGAGCGCGGGCGAGCGTGTGGGGGGTCGGGGCGGGCGCGCCCCGCGGGTCAGCGGCCGGCGCCGTGGTGCGCCGCGAGCATGCGCACCACGCGCTCGACCAGATCATACGGGACGGGCCGGTCGAGCCGGAACTTCACGCCATCTTTGCCGTCGCGGTAAGGCTCGATCTCGGCCTGGATGGGGTCGTCGCTGCGGTAGATCGGATAGAGGCCGATGTGCTTCTTCCACGCGGCGAAGTGGATGGCGTTTCGCCCGTCGAACATGATCGCGGGCATGCCGTAACGAATGCGCTCCTCGGCGTCGGGCAACACCCGCCGAACGGCGTCGCGGATGCCAGCGAGCGCCGAGCGAACCGCCTCGGGGCAGGCGGCGATGTACTCGTCGATCGTCGTCGGGGCGGCGGGCACTGGTCCTCCTGTGGCGGTCGCGGGGCCGCAGGGTAGTGCACCGAGGTGGCGGTGGCCAGAGGGCAAGCGACGCGGCACCGCCGACGGCGTGTACATCACCGGACTCGCTACATCACGTCGTGCCGTACCTGTCGTGATGGCGGACCCACGCCATCCCGTAGGGGAGCGCGGCCTCGTCGCGGCCCAGGGGCGTGAGATCAAGGTAGTTGTAGGTGCCCATCAGGATGTCGAGCCCGCGCGCGTAGGTCGAGTAGGTGTGGAAGACCTCGTCCCCCTCGCGGGCGAAGACGCTCAGCCCCGGCGCCTCGGGCTGGGGGAACCGCGACTTCTTGAAGTTGTACTCGATGTCGCCTCGAGCGTACTCGTCCTCCCGGAACGACACGGCGTAGTCGAAGTTGAAATCCGTCTCGTTCGAGGAGACCCACGGGAACGTCCAGCCCATGCGCGCCTTGAACGCCTCGATCTTGGCGAGCGGCGCGCGGGATACGGCGCAATAGGCCGTGTCGCGGGCCGCGAGGTGGACGTGGCCACCCTGGATGTTGTCGGCCACGTACGAGCAGCTCTTGCACCCCTCGTCCCAGCTCGGGTGGAACATGAAATGGTAGACGATGAGCTGCCGGCGCGCGCCGAAGAGCTCGCGCAGCGTCACCTTGCCCGAAGGGCCGTCGAACACATACCCCTTCTCGACCTTCACCCACGGCAGCTCGCGGCGCGCGGCGCTCAGCGCGTCGCGCCGCCGGTCGTGCTCTTTCTCCCTCTCCAGCAGCGCGAGGCGCGCCGCCAGCCACTCTTCCCTCGAGACAACCCTGGCGCGGCTCATCGGCTCCCTCCCTTCGAGGCGGGCGCGACGGCGGCCTTCGCGCTCCGGAGCTTCTTGACGACGATCGCGGTCACGGCGCCGGCCGACGCCGCCTTGGCGAGGACCAACCCGAGAGATGTGAGACACGCAGGACACATGGGACTCCTCTCCTCCTGCCGGCGCCGCGCGCGGCTGTCCGCCGCTCGCGCCGTTCTGTCGCCGACGCGGAGAGATGACCACGCCGCCTGGGGCCGCGACAGCAACATCGATGTCGCGATCGGTTGGCGCGCGCGGTCCGGCGTGAGATGCTGAGGCGATGGACGCGGCCGTCGAGATCCCCGCCGACCTCGGCGCGCGAGCGGCCCGGTCGCTCGCGGCGGGGGACGCGCTCGACGCGCTGAAGGTGGCTGGCCCGTTCGGAGGTCCACACGCGCTCGCGCTCCGCGGGATCGCGCTCGCGCAGATCGGCGCCTACGCCGAGGCCAGGGCGGCGCTCGAGCGCGCCGCGCGGGTGTTCGCGGCGTCGGGCGCGGAGCGCGCGCGGGCGCGGGCGAGCGCGGCCCTCGGGGAGATCGCGCTCGCGCAGCGGGAGCTCGGCGAGGCGCGGCGTGGGCTCGTCGAGGCCGGCGACGCCCTCGAGCGCGCCGGCGATCTCACGAACGCGGCGTGGGCCCGCCTCGGCGCGGCGCGCGCCGCGCTGCTCGACGGCCACGTCGCCGAGGCGGAGCGGGCGCTCGCGGCCGCCGAGGCCACGGTCACGGGCGACGCGCCGGCGTTCACCAGGGCCGCGCTGGCGCTGGCGCGCGCCGAGCTGCACGCGCGGCTCGTGCGCGCGTCGTCGGCGCGGCGCGCCGCGGGGCAGGCGGCGGCGTGCGCGCGGGCGAGCGGACACCCGCAGCTCATCGCCGAGACGGAGCGCTTCCTCCGCGCGCACGACGAGCCCGTGGCGCGCGTCCTCCGCGGCGGCCGCGAGGAGCTCGCGCGCCTCGCCGACGTCGAGGCCCTGGCCGCCGGGGCCGCCGGGCGCGTCGTCGTCGACGCGATCCGCCGCCGCGTCCTCGACGGCGGCGCCGCGCGCGCCGACCTCTCGCGCCGTCCGGTGCTGTTCGCCATGCTCGAGGCGCTCGCGCGCGCCCACCCGGCCGCCGTCGCGACCGCCGATCTCGCGCGCGCGGCGTTCGGCGTGCGCGCGGTCAACGAGTCTCACCGGCGGCGGCTGCGCGTCGAGGTGGGGCGCCTGCGCGCCGCGCTCGGCGGCGTCGGGGTGGTGAAGGCGCTCGGGAACGCGTACCGCTGGGAGCTCGGCGGCGGGGTGGAGCTCGTCCTTCTCGCGCCGCTCGAGCCGGGCGACGCCGGCGCCATCTGCGCGCTCCTGGCAGACGGCGCCGCGTGGAGCGCCGCGGCGATCGGCGCCGCCCTCGGCAAGAGCACGCGCACCGTGCAGCGCGCGCTCGCGGATCTGGCGCTCGCCGGGGCGGTCGAGGTCACCGGCGGCGGCCCCTCGCGGCGCTACGCGAGGCCCCGAGCGGCGCTGTCGATCGCGTCACAGATGTTGCTGCTCGGGCTGGCGCTCCCCGGCTAAGGGCCGGGGCGAAGGAGGTGTGGGGCCATGGACGACGCACGACAGGCCGAGCTCGTCGCGGAACGTACGTTCGACGGGGTCGACTCCATTCATGGGGTCGCGTTCGACGGGCAGGCGGTGTGGTTCGCGCACGGGAACCGCGGAGACCTCCTGTCCGTGGAGCCGGAGACGGGCCGGGTGCTGCGTCGCCTGAAGGCCCCCGCCCACGCCGGCGTCGCGTTCGACGGGAGCCACCTGTGGGTCGTCGGGGGCGGCAAGATCCGCAAGGTCGATCCCGGGACGGGGGCCGCGGTGGGGGAGGTCCCGGGCTTCGACGCGACGCCGGTGACCGGGCTCGCCTGGGCCGACGGCGCGCTCTACGCGGGCGTCTACCGGCAGAGGAAGATCCTCAAGATCGATCCCGAGCGCGGGACCGTCCTCCGCACGCTCGTGTCCGACCGGCTCGTCACCGGCGTCACGTGGGCGGACGGCGATCTCTGGCACGGCGCGATGCGCGAGGAGGGCGGCCCGCCGTCGGAGCTCCGCCGCGTCGACGCGCTGCGCGGTGAGGTCCTCGACCGGCTCGCGCTCCCGGAGGGCGTGAGCCTCTCCGGCGTCGAGGCGGACTCGAGCGGCCGCCTGTGGTGCGGCGATCCGGCGACGGGCAAGCTCCGCGCGGTGAAGAGGCCGAGGAAAGCGGTCTGATCAGCGTCGAACGCGAGCGGGCGTAGTCATCCTTACATAGTTAGTAAATAGTATTGCCAAAGCCGCGTCGCTCTGGTAGGAAGCGGGAAGTCCGCGCGAACGCCGCTGGCGGCGAGGGTCGGGTGAGCTCTTGCCGCCCTGAGGCGACGGACGCGCTGGGCTCGGTCCCGCTTGCGATGTCGCCCACATGGACGGTGCGACACCAAGCGCCGAAGTACCACATTGTTGTAAAGATACCGCCGCCGCCGCAGACCTGCTCGAACGCGAGCGCTGTCGTCGAAGGCGCCCTCTGATATAAGACACACGCAAACCACGAGCTGGAGATCCGCTATGACCGTTGTGACTGGCGACAGAGAGTACTTCCCCGGCGTTGGCAAGATCCCTTACGAGGGGCCCGAGTCCGACAACCCCCTCGCCTTCAAGTGGTACGACGCCAACCGCGTCGTCGCCGGCAAGGCCATGAAGGATCACTTCAAGTTTGCCGTGTGTTACTGGCACACGTTCTGCGGTCGTGGGCACGATCCGTTCGGTCCGGGGACGATCCACTTCCCCTGGGACGAGGGCAAGGACGCGCTGGCCCGCGCTCGCATGAAGATGGACGCGAACTTCGAGTTCATCACCAAGCTGGGCGCGACGCACTACTGCTTCCATGACATCGACCTGGTCGAAGAGGGCGACAGCCGCGCCGAGACGTCGCGCCGTCTCCAGAGCATCGTCGAGTACGCCAAGCAGAAGCAGGCGCAGTCGGGCGTCAAGCTGCTGTGGGGCACGGCGAACCTGTTCTCCAACCCGCGCTACATGAACGGCGCCTCCACGAACCCGGATTTCTCCGTGGTGGCCTACGCGGGCGCTCAGCTCAAGGACGCGCTCGACGCCACCATCGCGCTGAACGGCGAGAACTACGTGTTCTGGGGCGGCCGCGAAGGCTACATGAGCCTGCTGAACACGGACATGAAGCGCGAGAAGGCCCACTTCGCTCGCTTCCTGACCATCGCGCGCGACTACGCGCGCTCGCGCGGCTTCAAGGGCACCTTCTTCATCGAGCCCAAGCCGATGGAGCCCTCCAAGCACCAGTACGACTTCGACGCGGAGACCGTGATCGGGTTCCTGCGCGAGCACGGCCTGGACAAGGACTTCAAGCTCAACCTGGAGACGAACCACGCGACGCTCGCTGGCCACACCATGGACCACGAGATGCAGGTGGCCGCGGACAACGGCATGCTCGGCAGCATCGACGCCAACCGCGGCGACTACCAGAACGCGTGGGACACCGACCAGTTCCCCTACAACATCAACGAGACGGTGGAGATGATGCTCATCCTGCTCCGCTGTGGCGGGTTCCAGGGTGGCGGCGTCAACTTCGACGCCAAGCGCCGTCGTAACTCGACGGATCTGGTCGACACCTTCCACGGGCACATCGGCGGCATGGATGTGTTCGCTCGTTCGCTCCTCATCGCCGACGACCTGATCCGCAAGTCGCCGCTCGAGTCGATGCGCAAGGCGCGTTACGCGTCGTTCGACAACGGCAAGGGCGCAGACTTCGAGCAGGGCAAGCTGACGCTGGAGCAGCTCGCCGAGATCGGCAACGCCGGTGGCGAGGTCAAGCTCACGAGCGGTCAGCAAGAGCTGTACGAGAACATCGTCAATCGCTGGATCCGCTGAGCCGAGCGATCGAGGCGACGACAGCCGGGCGGCGCCGCTGGCGAGCCCGGCTGTTTCTTTTGGGGCACTCGAGCACGCCGCGGGGGCGCGGCGCCTACGTCCGACGGACCGCGCGGACCGCGGCGCGCAGCCGGTCGAACGTGCTCTCCAGGACGGCGCGCCGCTCCGCCTTGAAGGCCTCTGTCGCGCCGAGCGCGTCGATCTGCGCGTCGTAAGCCGCGAGCACGCGCCGCGCCCACGACTCCACCTGCGCGAGCGGGAGGTGGAGCGCGCGGCAGCGCTCCCCGATCACGGCGAGCACCTCCATCAGCGCGATCTCTCCGTCGACGTCCTCGAACTGGACGTCGCCCTCGCCGAGGCCCTCGTCGATCTGCTCGGCGATGCCGTGGACGAGCCCGGCATAGGCGTCCAGCGCGCCGTCGCTGTCGAAGTTGCCAGATCCCCACGTCCCCATCGACCCATCACCCCTTGGCGTGCTGCTTGGCCTTCTCCAGGCTCCGCCGGACGGACTCCGCCCACGCGGGGTCCGGCTCGCCCGGCGTCCATGTCGCCCCCTCGCGGATGGCCTGGGCGACGCGCGCCGCGCGATCCTCGTCGCCGCGCACGCCGGTGGGGAGCCGTCGCGCCGCCTCGTCGCCGGGGATCTCCTCCTGCGTCGTCTCCTGCCGCACGTTCTGGGCGTGCCAGAACGGCCAGACACCGTAGACGAACTGGAACTCGCTCTCGGGCGGCGCGAGCTCGAACCGCTCGTCGCGGAACACGACGGGCCACAGGCCCTGGATCACGGCCCCCACCGTGTGAACGAACGGAGGCACGGCGAAGCCGGACTCGATCACGGAGGCGTCGAACTCCTCCCGGCGCCCCGCCTTGCGGAAGACCTCGACCACCATGGTGCCGCTCCGGTGGACGCTGAGGACACGGCCGAACGCCCACCGATCGTCCCCGATCGGGATCCCGATCACGCTCCCTGCCGGCACCATGCTCGGGTAGTCAGGCACCTTGCCGTGCTTCGCGGTCGTCTTTGCTTTCGCCATGGATATCCTGTCGACATCGCGCGAGGCCCCTGCCCGCGCTACGTGCATCCTTGCCTCGCGCGCGACGGCCGTATCTCCTCGAGCCGCCGCATCCTCGCCTGGTACTCCGCCTCGAACGCCTGTCCCCGCAGGTCGCTGGCGTCCAGGGCGCGCTCGTGCCGGAAGCTGTTGTAGACGTTGCCGGGAAACTCGCCGACCTGATCGGCGGGGCGCGTCCCGTACCACTCCATGTACGCCTGCTCGTTGCCGCGCGCCTGCCGGAAGGTGAGGTTGTCCTGGATCCGACGCATCTCTCCTCCTTCCGTCGCGAGGCGCTGTCCCGGCGAGCTGTGCGCGCTCTGGCGCTCGTCGAAGTCGTTCGTGTAGCCGATGTAGAACGGCTCGTCCTCCCCCTCGCGAAAGAGGCCATAGACGAGGTAGCCCGGCTCATCCAGCCCGACGAGCCCGAGCGGGTCGACCCGGAGCGTCGGGCTGCCGTCGAACCCGAAGAGGTGCCCGCCGGCGCGGATCCCCAGCGGATCCGGGCTGCACCACCGCGCCACCTCCGCGTCCCAGGTCCGGAATCGCGTGCTGTGGAGCCCCGTCTCCTCGTCCGCGTACTGCCCCATCAGGCGAAACGGCGACGACACGGCCCGTCCGCTCCGGGATCTCCGCGCCGGATCGACGAACGCCTCCGCCACCTGCCCCCACGCCGCGTGCGCCGCCGACCACGCCACCTCCCCGCGCGCGTCGACGAGCTCCTTCGGCGCGCCGACATGGTCGTTGATGTAACTGAACACCTCGCCCTGCTCGGCCTGGAGCAGCGGAACGAAGGTGCCCGGCGCGTGGACGAAGCAGCGCGCCCCGTGGCGCGTGTCGACGTCGGCCGCGAGCACGTCCCGGTCCCAGAGGAACTCCACCGCGTGCTGCGCGTCCCCGCGCGCGTCGAAGACCTCCTTGCGCACGCGCCGCCCGAAGGCGTCGTAGGTGAAGGCCACCCGCTCCCCCGAGGGCAGCTTCACCTCGCGGAGCTGGTCCCGGCAATCCCACGTGTACTGCGTGCGCTCCACCTCCGGCCCGGCTCCGGCCGTCTTCAGGACGCGCCGCCGCCGCCCGTCGTAGGCGTAGCGCGCGCGATCGGTGCGCAGGAGGACATCGCCCTCGTCGATCTCCCACGCCGGGTCCTCCGCCTCGGCGGGGGCGTGGTCCAGCCCCTGGACGAGCCGCTGGACGTAGCCGGCCGCGTCGTACGAGAAGACCTCCCGGTCCGCGCCGCGCTGCGCTTCGAGGAGCTGGCCGATCGGATCGTAGCCATACGCGGTCGCTCCCCAGCGGCTCTCCGCGATCCCGTTGACCCGCCCCAGCGCGTCCCGCCGCCAGAGCCGCCGCACGGCCATCGCGGGCGCGCCGCCGCCGGGGGCGCGCACGTCCATCCGCTGCTCGATCATCCGGTCCATCGCGTCGTACGCGGTGCGGATCGAGAAGCGCCCCGCGGCGTCCCCGCGCGCCGCCTCCCGCCCGATCGCGTCGCGCTCCAGCACGAGCTGGAAGCCGTCGTGCTCCACGCCGGCGAGCTGGCCACGCCCGTCGTAGCGGTAGCGCGTCGTCGCGCCGTCCGGCATCGTGCGCGAGGTGCGGCGCCCGCGCGCGTCGTACGCGTACCGCAGGGTGCGGCCGTCCTGCGTCTCCGCGATCACCCGCCCCAGCGCGTCGCGCTCGAAGCGCGTGGCGACGCGCTGCCCGGCGTGCTCGAGCGCCGCGCCGAGCAGACGGCCGATCCGGTCGCGGTCGAAGCGGATGGCGCCGTCGGAGGAGGTCTCCTCGACGATGTTGCCCAGCGGATCGTGCGAGAACGCGCGGAAGCTCCCGTCCGGATAGTCGATGCGCGAAACACGGCCGCTCGGCGCATGGCGGTAGTCGAGGACGCGGCCATCGAAGGTGGTCTCGCGGACGACGCGACCCGCGCTGTCGTACGTGAACTCGTACGTCTCGCCCCGGGGATTCTCGACGGCGCGGAGCCGCTCGCGGGTCGTGTACTTGAAGCGCCACACGCGCCCGTCGGCCTGCTCGAGCGCGCGCAGCGAGCCTGTCCCGCCGTAGGTGAGCGTGGTTGTCTGCCCGAGCGCGTCGAGGACGCGGCTCGGGTTGCCGAGCGGATCGTACGCGGAGTGCGTGAGGGTCCCGTCCGGCCGCTGGATGAGCACCGGCTGCCGGAGCCGGTCGTACTGGACGGTGGTGCGCCGCCCCAGCGCATCGGTCCGCGCGACGGGCTCTCCGAGGGGGTCGTATTCGTACCGGGTCCGCTCGCCGCGCGCGTCGATCTTCTCGACGAGGTTGTGCGCGGCGTCGACCGTGAACGACGCGATTTGCCCTTCCTCCCCGTGGATCGCGCGCAGGTGGCCGCGCTCGTCGTACTCGAGGCGAACATGGTGCCGCGACGGGTAGATCACCCCGACGAGCGAGCCGCGCGCGTCGTGATCGTACCGGGTGGCGAGGCCGCCGGGGTCGACCCGCAGCACGGGATTCTCGCCGTCGTACGACCACTCGGTCACGTTCCCGGCGGGGTCGATCTCCCGGATCTTGCGCCCGCGCTCGTCGTGCTCGTACCGCGTGATCTCGCCCGCGCCGTTGCCCTCGGCGACGACGTACTGGTCGACATCGTACTCCACCGTCCTGAGCAAGAGCCCTTCCGGCGTCTCCTCCCGCACGACGATCCCGTCCTCGTTCCAGTACAGGACGCGCGGCTCCTCGTTGCCCGTCAGCCGCGTGATCCGCCGCTCGAGGTCGACCCGGAGCTCGACCGTGTGCAGCCCGCCGTCGCCCCATGTCTTCTTGCACCAGCCGGTCTCGGGATCGTAGGCGTAATGGAAGCTCACGCCGTTCTTCAGCGTGGTCTTCACCATGCGGTGATCCTCGTCGTAGCCGTACTTGTCGGCGTGGCCGAGCGCGTCGGTGGCGCTCGCGAGCTCGCCCATCTTCGTGTAGGCGTAATCGACCCACTGCTCGAGGTTGCCCCCGACCCAGACCTCGAGGCGCGCGATCCGGCCGCCGTGGGTCGCCTTGACCCGCACCTCGCGGCCGGCCGTGTCGATGATCCGATGCAGCCGCTCGCCGGCATACTCCAGGACGATCGCGTTGCCGTGAGGATCGGAGATCGACCGCAGCAGCGCCCTGCCGCCCGGCGCGGCCGGCGCGAAGCGGCGCGTGAGGCGGGTGTCGTGGCTGTGGACGGTGAACGCGCCGTCCGTGAGGGCGCCGATCGTGAGCCGATCCGCGCGGCGGAAGGCCCGCTGGCCCGGCTCGACGGGCGGCAGGAAGATGTCCCGGCCCTCCTGATCGCGGAGCGTGAGCCCGTCGTCCGTCCGCTCGACCCACTGCTCGAAGCTGTGCACCCACCCGCCGCGGCCGAGCGACGTGCGCTCCAGCGCGCGGGACGAGGCATAATGGCGCTCCCACACGAGCGGGATCGGCCCGGGCAGGGAGAGATCCACCAGGGCGTCGACAACGCGCCCCGAGGCGACGTCCACCGGGTGTCCGGCCGTCGTGCACTTGCTGCGCGGCGGCGACGAGGCGCTGGTCGCGCTGCGCGTCGCGCCCTTCCGCGCGGCGTCGCCCGCGTCGTCGGCCCCCCGGGTCGCCGCCCGGAGTCCCCGCTCGAGGAGCTCCTTGCCCTTCTTGAACGCCGGCTTCAGCAGCTTGCCCCCGAGCTTCATGAGGAGCGCGCCGCCGAGCTTGAACGCGCCCTCGAACGCGAGATCGATGAGCAGGTCGATCGCGAGCGTCACCGCGCCCATCGCGAAGTCGCCGAAGGTCGGCGTCGTCTGCACCGTGCCCGGGTTGAGCACGAGCGACGTCGGCCATTTGCCCGTGTCCCAGCAATCGGCGTTGAGCGACAGCGGCCCGCCGATGACACAGCACGTGGACTTCTCACCGCAGATCTCGACCGCGCCCCGCGGTAGCCAGCATTTGTGCGATCCGAGCAGGATGTGGAGCGGGGTCAGCGCGTCCAGCGGATCGGGGATGATCCCGAGATGGGGCCAGAGAAACATGGGCTCGTGCCCGTGCGTGACCGACGGCACTCCATTGAAGAGCACCGTGGGCTGCTGCTTGTCCCCGAGCGTGAACGGGTGAACGAGCGTCAGCTTCCAGAACTTCATCGGCAGCGGCGGGAAGATGTGAAACCCCTGGTGCATCTCGATGCCCACCAGGAGCCAGCCGTTGATGTCGTGGAAGTTGTGCGCCATGCGGCTCTCTGCCCGATTCTACCTGGCCGCCCCGCGTGAAAGAAGGTCAAGGATGCAGGCGGCGTCCAGGCGGCCGGAGTAAGGAGTGGACCCATGACCTCGACCTCACGCGCGTGGCAGTTCTGGATCGACCGCGGCGGCACGTTCACGGACGTCGTGGCCAGGCGGCCGGACGGCTCGCTCACCACCGCCAAGCTGCTGTCGGAGAACCCCGAGCAGTACGCGGACGCGGCGGTCGAGGGCATCCGCCGCCTGCTCGGCCTCTCGCCCGGCGAGGTCATCTCCCCCGCCCAGGTCGAGTGCGTGAAGATGGGGACCACGGTGGCCACCAACGCGCTGCTCGAGCGCAAGGGCGACCGGACGGTGCTGGTCACGACGCGCGGCTTCCGCGACGCGCTGCGCATCGGCTACCAGAACCGCCCGCGCCTGTTCGATCGCCACATCGTGCTGCACGACCTGCTCTACGAGCGCGTGATCGAGGCCCGCGAGCGCGTGGGCGCGCGCGGCGAGGTGGTCGAGCCGCTGGACGGCGCGGCGCTGCGCCGCGCGCTGGAGGAGGCGTTCCGGGACGGCATCCGCGCCTGCGCCGTCGTGTTCATGCACGGCTACAGGTACGCCGCGCACGAGCGGGAGGCGGCGGCCATCGCGCGCGCGGTCGGCTTCACCCAGGTCTCCGCCTCGCACGAGGTCAGCCCGCTGATGAAGCTCGTCTCGCGCGGCGACACCACCGTGGTCGACGCGTACCTCTCGCCGATCCTGCGCCGCTACGTCGAGCGGGTGGCCCGCCAGATGCCCGGCGTGCCGCTCTACTTCATGCAGTCGAGCGGCGGGCTGACGCGGGCCGACCGGTTCCAGGGCAAGGACGCGATCCTGAGCGGGCCGGCCGGCGGCATCGTCGGCATGGTGCGCACCGCGCTCGCGGGCGGGTTCGAGAGGGTGATCGGCTTCGACATGGGCGGCACCTCGACCGACGTGTCGCACTACGCCGGCGAGCTCGAGCGCGCCTTCGAGACGCAGGTGGCCGGCGTGCGCATGCGCGCGCCGATGATGAGCATCCACACCGTGGCTGCGGGGGGAGGCTCGCTCCTCGCCTTCGACGGCGCGCGGCTGCGCGTCGGGCCGGAGTCGGCCGGCGCGAACCCGGGACCTGCGTGCTACCGCCGCGGCGGGGAGCTGGCGATCACCGACGCCAACGTGATGCTCGGCAAGATCCAGCCGGAGCTCTTCCCGCGCGTGTTCGGCCCCGGCGCGGACGAGCCGCTCGACCGCGAGGTCGTCGCGCGGCGCTTCGAGGCCCTGGCCGACGAGGTGCGCCGCGGGACGGGGCGCCGCATCACGCCGGAAGAGCTCGCCGAGGGCTTCCTGCAGATCGCGGTCGCCAACATGGCCAACGCGGTGAAGAAGATCTCGGTCGCGCGCGGCTACGACGTCACCCGGTACACGCTGCAGTGCTTCGGCGGCGCCGGCGGCCAGCACGCCTGCGCGGTGGCCGACGCGCTCGGCATGCGCCGCGTCCTCGTGCACCCGCTCGCCGGCGTCCTGTCCGCCTACGGCATGGGCCTGTCGGACCAGAACGCGATGCGCGAGGCCGCCGTGGAGCGGCGCCTCGACGAGGCCGGCCTGGCCGCGGCGGCCGAGGCGCTCGACCGGATCGGCGCCGAGGCCGAGGCCGAGATCGTCGGGCAAGGCTTCGCGCCCGGGCGCGTGCGGACGCTCCGGCGCGTGCACGTGCGCTACGACGGCACCGACACCGCGCTGGTCGTGCCGCACGGCAGCGCGGAGGCGATCCGCGCGGCGTTCGAGGCGGCCTACCGGGCGCGGTTCGCGTTCCTGATGCCCGACAAGGCGCTGATCCTGGAGAGCGTCTCCGTGGAGGCGATCGGGCCGGGCGAGGCCGCCGAGGAGCGCCCCGCGGAGGCGCGCCCGCGTCGCCCCGAGGCCGACGCGCGGGCGCGGATGTTCTGCGACGGGGCCTTCCGCGACGCGGCGCTGCACCGGCGCGAGCGCCTCGAGCGCGGCGCGGTGATCGACGGGCCGGCGATCGTCGCCGAGGCCAACGCCACGACCGTGATCGAGCCGGGCTGGCAGGCCGAGATCACCGCGCTCGGCCACCTGGTGCTCACCCGGGTGGCGCCGCGCCCCGAGCGCCGCGCGGTGGGCACCGAGGTCGACCCGGTGATGCTGGAGGTGTTCAATAACCTGTTCATGAACATCGCCGAGCAGATGGGCCTGCGCCTGCAGAACACCGCCCACTCGGTGAACATCAAGGAGCGGCTCGACTTCTCCTGCGCGCTGTTCGACGCCGAGGGCAACCTGATCGCGAACGCGCCGCACATGCCGGTGCACCTGGGATCGATGGGCGAGTCGATCCGGACCGTGATCGCGCGCAACCCGGGGATGAAGCCGGGCGACGTCCACGTGCTCAACGACCCGTACCACGGCGGCACCCACCTCCCCGACGTGACGGTGGTCACGCCGGTGTGGGACGAGGCGGGCACCCGCGTGCTGTTCCACGTGGCCTCGCGCGGGCACCACGCCGACATCGGCGGCATCACCCCGGGCTCGATGCCGCCGTTCTCGCGGACCATCGCGGAGGAGGGCGTGATGCTCGACAACGTGAAGCTGGTCGAGGGCGGGCGGCTGCGCGAGGCGGAGATCCTGGCGCTGCTCGGCGGCGGCCCGTACCCGGCGCGGAACCCGCAGCAGAACCTGGCCGACCTGCGCGCGCAGATCGCGGCGAACGAGAAGGGCGCGCAGGAGCTGCGCGCGATGGTGGCCCAGTTCGGGCTCGCCACGGTGCAGGCGTACATGAAGCACGTGCAGGACAACGCCGAGGAGAGCGTGCGGCTCGCGATCGCCCGGCTCGATCCGGCGCTCGTGCGCGACGGCCGGTTCACGGTGCCGCTCGACAACGGGTCGAAGATCGAGGTGGCCGTCCGGATCGACCGCGAGGCGCGCTCGGCGGTCGTGGACTTCACCGGCACGTCCGCGCAGATGGACAACAACTTCAACGCGCCGCGGGCGGTGACCATGGCCGCGGTGCTCTACGTGTTCCGCACGCTGGTGGACGACGACATCCCGCTCAACGCCGGTTGCCTGAAGCCGATCGAGGTCATCGTCCCCGAGGGATCGATGCTCAACCCGCGCCCGCCGGCCGCGGTCGTGGCGGGCAACGTGGAGGTGTCCACCTGCGTGACCAACGCGCTGTACGGGGCGCTCGGCGTGCTGGCGAGCAGCCAGCCGACCATGAACAACTTCACGTTCGGCAACGACAGGCTCCAGTACTACGAGACGATCTCGGGCGGGTCGGGCGGAGGCATCGAGATCGGCGCGGGCGGCGCGCGCGGCTTTCCGGGCACGAGCGTTGTGCAGACGCACATGACGAACTCGCGCCTGACCGACCCGGAGGTGCTGGAGCACCGCTTCCCCGTCCGGCTGGAGCGCTACGAGATCCGCGCGGGCTCGGGCGGGCCCGGGCGCTTCCCGGGCGGGAACGGCGGCACGCGCGCGGTGCGCTTCCTGGAGCCGATGACGGCGTCGATCCTGTCGAACGGGCGCTCGACGGCCGCGTTCGGCCTGGCCGGCGGGGGCGCCGGGGCGCCGGGGCGCAACGTGGTGGAGCGCGCGGATGGATCGATCGAGGTGCTGTCGCACATCGGATCGGTCGAGATGGGAAGAGGTGATGTGTTCGTGATCGAGACGCCGGGGGGCGGCGGGTATGGAGCGCCTGTGCCTGACTGACCGGACTCCTGCCGGGCGGAGCTGTCAGGCGCCGAGGCGGACCTTGAACGAATCCATCTTGCGGATCGCCGGGTGCGGGCCGAACGTCGGCGGCGACTCGAGCTTCATGTCGGGGAACCTGCGGAGCAGCGAGCTCACGGCGACCTGCGCCTCCAGGCGCGCGAGGTTCGCGCCGATACAGTAATGGGCGCCGCCGCCGAACGCGACGCTCCCGACCGCGTCGCGCCGCGGATCGAACTGATCCGGGTTCGCGTAGGCGGCCCCGTCGCGCAGCGCCGCCGCGAAGAAGAGGACGACCATCTCCCCCTTCGGGATGCGCGTGCCGCCGATCTCGACGTCCTCGGTCGCGTAGCGGAACGTGCCGAGCTTGCCGAAGTTGTCGAAGCGGAGCACCTCGTCGACGACCCCCTTCATGAGCTCGGGGTCCCGCTGGACCTCGGCCAGCACCTCGGGGCGCTTCAGCAGGTTCAGCACCATGAACGCGATGAGGTGCACCGTGGTCTCGGAGCCCCCCACGAGCAGCGCCGAGACCAGCGACACGAGCTCCGGCTTGCTCAGGCGGTCGCCCTGCTCCTCGGCCTGGATGAGGGCCGTCAACATGTCGCCCTCGATCGGGTGCTTGCGCCGGTCCTCGATCACGTCGCCGAGCATCCCCATCCCCTCGCGGATGCCGGCGACCATGCGCTCGAGCTCCTCGGGCGACAGGAGCATCATGAAGAGCTGCTTCACCGCCGAGTCCGCGAAGCGGTGGAACGCCGCGTCGTGCTGCGGCGGGATATGCAACATCTCGCTGATCACGCGGACCGGGATGTGCTCGGAGAAGTCGTGGACCACGTCGATGACGCCCTTGCCCGCGATGGCGTCGAGCCGCTCGTCGACGATGGCCTGGACCCGGGGGCGCAGGCGCTCGACCGCGCGCGGCGTGAGCGCCGGGCTCACGAGCCTGCGCACCCGGGCGTGATCCCTGTCCGGCAGCGAGAAGAGCCCGTGCCGGTTCATCTCCTCGACCTCGGGGAAGGTGATCTTGGCGAACTCGGGCGCGTGCGTCCACGCCGCGCGATCGGCCGTGAAGCGGCTGTCGCGCAGGATGGCCTGGATCTCGTTGTGGCGGCTGGCGATCCAGCCGTGGCCCTCGGGCCAGTAGCGGATGGGCGCCTCGCGCAGCCGGGCGTAAATGGGGTACGGATCCTCCGTGTACCCGGGCGCGAACGGATTGAACTCCACCGTGGGACGTGAACTCTCCTGCATCATGTGAGCACCTCTCCTTGCCTTCGGTCCTGCGTTCGGTCGACCCGTCTCCTCCCCGCTTCAGCGCTCGATGAGCGACAGCGCGCCGCGCGGGCAATCGCGCACCGCCCTCTCCACCTTGTCGCGGAGCTCGGGCGTCACGTCCGTGACGAGCAGGTGCAGGCGGTCGTCGTCGTCGACGCGAAACGCCTCGGGCGCCGCACGCACGCAGAGGCCGTTGGCTTCACAGCGCTCTTCATCCACCACGATCTTCATGCGTCCCTCCCTCGTCTCTGCTCATGATTTCAGGATACGGAGCACCACGTCCAGCGGCGGCAGCGCGGCGTCGGGCTCCACGAGTCGATTGATGGCGAGCCCCTGGACGATGGCGACCAGGGCGCGCGTCAGCGCCGCGGAGGGGCCCTGCGCGACCTCGCCCGCGCGCTGACCTTCCTGGATCATCGCCTCGAGATCAGCGATGACCCGCAGGCGGAAGCGCCTCAGCAGGTCGCTCAGGGCCGGCGACGCGTCCTCGGCGACGACATGCACCGTCATCAAGAGGTGCTCCGGCTCCTCGCGCAGGCCGGCGATCATCTGCCCGCACACATAGACGAGCCGCTCCCACGGCGTCCCCTCGCGCGCCCGCGCCAGCGCCATGAGCAACTCCCACCCCTCCGCCGAGGCCTCGACGGTGGCCGCGAACAGCGACTCTTTCTCGGGGTAATAGTGATAGACGAGCCCGTGGCTGATCCCGGCCTGCGCGGCGATGTCTGCGATCTTCGCCGCCGCGAACCCCTTGCGGCCGAAGACGGCGCGCGCCGCCCGAAGCAGCGCTCGGCGCCGCTCGTCCTTGATCTGCTCGAACTGCTCGGCGCTGCGAGGACACATGAACGCTCCCCCCGAGGCGTTGATTGACTTGTCTATCAACCAGACCATGGGTCGTCAAGCGACGCCCGCTCCGCGTGCGCTGAAGGCCAGCGCCCACGCGCGATCGCTGGAGATCGAGGGCGCGACCGTGGAGATTCGATGGCCGAGCCCGCCAGCCGAGCAGGCCGCCGTCGCCAGGTACGAAACTTGCGGCCATCCGCGGTTCGGCGTAGGTCCTCCCGCGGAAGCATCCCAGGCATCCGGCCAGCGGGGCGGCGAGACGGCCATTGCGGTCTCCGCACGACGGCCCCAGAACCTCCCGCCGAACCCCCTCCAAAGGAGCCTCATGGTTGACTCGCTGCCCACGACGGACCGCGCACACGACGTGCTTCGTCAGGAGTTTCAGAGCCTCGACCCGATCTTCAAGCCCCGCAACGTCGCCGTCATCGGCGCGACGGAGAACAGCGGCGCCGTCGGCCGCACGCTCCTGTGGAACCTGATCAGCAATCCGTTCGGCGGAACCGTGTTTCCGGTGAACCCCAAGCGGTCCAGCGTGCTCGGCATCAAGGCCTACCCGAACATCGCGGCCGTGCCCGCGAAGGTGGACCTCGCGGTGATCGTCACGCCCGCGGCGGCGGTGCCGGGGCTCCTCGGCGAGTGCGTGGACGCCGGGGTGCGCGGCGCGATCATCATCTCGGCCGGCTTCAAGGAGATGGGCCCTCCGGGCATCGCGCTCGAGCAGCAGATCATGGCGCGCGCCCGCGGGAAGATGCGCATCATCGGGCCCAACTGCCTTGGCGTCATGAACCCGATCGGCGGGCTCAACGCCACGTTCGCGAAGGGGCAGGCGCGGCCGGGCAATGTGGCGTTCATCAGCCAGTCCGGCGCGCTCTGCACGGCGGTGCTCGACTGGAGCTTGCAGGAGCAGGTCGGCTTCAGCGGCTTCGTCAGCATCGGCTCGATGCTCGACGTCGGGTGGGGCGATCTCATCGACTACTTCGGCAACGACCCCAAGACGAGCAGCATCCTCATCTACATGGAGTCGATCGGCGACGCGCGATCGTTCCTGTCGGCCGCCCGCGAGGTGGCGCTGAACAAGCCGATCATCGTGATCAAGCCGGGCCGCAGCGAGGCGGCGGCGAAGGCGGCGGCCTCGCACACGGGCTCGCTGACCGGCTCGGACGAGGTGCTCGAGGCGGCGTTCCGGCGCGTGGGCGTGCTGCGCGTGAACGACATCGCGGACCTGTTCTCCATGGCCGAGACGCTGGCCAAGCAGCCGCGCCCGCGCGGCAACCGGCTGTGCATCGTCACGAACGCCGGCGGCCCGGGCGTGCTGGCCACCGACGCGCTCGTCGCGCACGGCGGCGAGCTCGCGCCGATCTCGCCGGAGATCCTGGGCGAGCTGAACAGCTTCCTCCCCGCCGCCTGGAGCCGCAACAACCCCGTGGACGTGCTCGGCGACGCCGGCGCCGACCGCTACGCCAGGGCCCTGGAGATCTGCGCGAAGGACCCGCACAACGACGGCGTGCTCGTCATCCTCACGCCGCAGGACATGACCGAATCCACCCAGACCGCCGAGGCGCTGCGCAAGCACGCGCACGTCGACGGCAAGCCGGTCCTGGCGAGCTGGATGGGCGGCGTGGAGGTGGAGGCCGGCAAATCGATCCTGAACCGCGCCGGGGTCCCGACGTTCGAGTACCCCGACATCGCCGCGCGCGCGTTCTGTTCCATGTTCCGCTACTCGGACAACCTGCGTTCCCTGTACGAGACGCCGAGCCTCGATGAGCGGGCGCGGAACGTCGATCGCGACAGGGCCAGCGCGCTGATCGCGGGCGTCCGCGCGGCCGGCCGGACGCTGATGGATGAGTTCGAGTCGAAGCAGCTCATGGCGGCTTATGGCATCCCGACGGTGCAGACGGGCGTGGCCCGGAGCGTGGATGAGGCGTCGGCCATGGCCAGGGAGATGGGGTATCCGGCCGTCCTCAAGCTGTACAGCGCGACGATCACGCACAAGACCGACGTGGGCGGCGTGAAGCTCGACCTGGCCGACGACGCCGCCGTCCGCCGGGCGTTCGCGGAGATCCAGGAGAGCGTGTCGCAGAAGGCCGGCGCAGAGCACTTCCAGGGCGTGACGGTCCAGCCGATGGTCGCGCTGAAGGACGCTTACGAGATCATCCTCGGCAGCTCGATCGACCCGCAGTTCGGCCCGGTGCTCCTGTTCGGTGCCGGCGGGCAGCTCGTGGAGGTCTTCAAGGACCGCGCGCTCGGCCTGCCGCCGCTCAACGCGACGCTCGCCTCCCGCATGATGGAGCAGACGAAGATCTACACCGCCCTCAAGGGCGTGCGCGGCCGCAAGCCCGTGGACCTGGAGGCGCTCGGGCACCTGCTCGTGCGGTTCTCGCAGATGGTGGTCGAGCAGCGGTGGATCCGCGAGATCGACATCAACCCGCTGGCCGTGAGCGCCGACAGCATGATCGCCCTCGACGCGCGCGTCGTCCTGCACCCGCCGGACACGGCGGAGTCGGCGCTCCCCCGGTCGGCGATCCGCGAGTATCCAACGCAGTACGTGACGGAGCTGAAGAGCCGGGACGGGCAGGCGTTCACGATCCGCCCGATCCGCCCGGAGGACGAGCCGCTGATGGTGAAGTTCCACCAGAAGCTCTCCGAGCGGACCGTACGGTTGAGGTATTTCTATCCGATGCAGCTCGACCGGCGCACCGCGCACGAGCGGCTGACGCGGGTCTGCTTCGCGGACTACGACCGCGAGATGGCGCTCGTCGTCGAGAAGCCGCCGGCGGGCGGCGCCGAGCGCGAGATCATCGGCGTCGGCCGACTGAGCAAGCTGCCGGGCACGAACGACTCGGAGTTCGCGCTGCTGATCAGCGACGAGCACCAGCGGCAGGGGCTCGGCTCGCGGCTCCTGGGCCTCCTCGTCCAGATCGCGCGCGACGAGGGGCTCTCGCGCATCAGCGCCGACATCATGGCCGAGAACGTGGAGATGCAGCGCGTGTCGAAGAAGCTCGGCTTCCGGCTGACCCGCGATCTGGAGGACTCGAGCTGCAGGGCGGAGCTCGCGCTGTAGGGCTCCGCGGCCGGGGCGCGCGCCACCTCGACCCCGGCGCGTCGATGTCGTTCGGGTTCTGCGCCAACAAGACTGGGGCGGCGTGGCAACCCCAGGTCGTCAGCGCCGACCCTCGGTGACACGCAGCGCCGCGCGGCGACCCTGCCAGGCCGCCGCCGCGCCGCGCGCCCGCGTCACTGGCCGAGGTACTCGGCCACCTCCGCCGGACGCCCCTTGGCGTGCGCGATCAGCGCCTCGAGGCCCTTGTCGAAGTCCTCGGGCGACGCGAGGTGCGTGTGCCCCTCGATCTCGCCCTCCGGCCCGACGACGTACGGCGCGATCAGGTCGTGCGCCGCCTTGAACCACGCCTCGGCGGCGGCCGGCTCGTACTCCTGCTCCACTGCCTGCTTCACGTAGCCTCGGTACTTCTCGAGGTACACCGGATCATCCAGCAGGTAGCGGATGAGCGGCCAGTGCTCGTTCACGTCCTCCATCGAGAGGGGCAGCGCCGGCATCGGGGTCGCTCCCGCCACGCTGCCATCGATGAACGCGAACGTGTGGTCCCACGGGATCCACGAGAATCGCCCGTTCTCGTTCGGGTCCGAGTACATATAGTAGTTGTGCGGCAGGCGGCCGTACACGTCCCAGTCCTCGACCACCGCGTTCAGCGCCAACCAGTGCAGGAAGCCGTCGACGTCGAGGCGCGCCTCGAGCCCCGCGCGCCAGGCGGCGGCGTCGGTCCGGTCGGCGTGCAGCGCGTCGAAGAGCGCGCGCGCGTCCGAGAAGTCGGCCTCTTCCTCGTGGTTCTCCTTCACGAGCGAGTCGGGATCCCAGGTCTCCCACCGCGCGCCGGTGCCGTCGGGCTTGTAGAGATTGCCCTTGTGGCCGCCGAAATGCTTGTCGAGGAACGACTCGTCCGACGGGACCTCGATCCCCGTGTACAGCCCGAAATAGATCGGCCCCTCCCCGTGATCGACGAAGACCCGATAGAACGCGGTCGCGGGCGCCGGGATCCCCGCCTTGGCGAAGATGTCGGTGCCGAGCTTCTCGCGCAGGAGCGACGGATCCAGGTAGCTGCTGGTGAACGCCACCCCGTCGAACCCGTAGAAGCGCTGGTTCTTGGACTCGGGGTAGGTGTCCTCGTACTTGTCGAAGTTGAGGCGCAACGGAAGCTTCCAGTTCCCCTGCATCCAGGGCATGAGCAGGCTGACGTTGCCCCTGAAGCGGATGCCGACGTGCTGCCACTTCCGGTCCTCGGTGGCGACGTCGCACTCGACGTAGAGCGGCGAGCGCGGGAAATGGTCGACGCTGCTGACGAGCCCGATATCGCCGCCGGGCCCGCCCGGACCGGCGGGCATGCAGGCCAGGCCGGCCTCCTGCTCGGTGCACGTCCCCTGGGTCTCGGTACCGAAGATGTCGATCGTGCAGGGGTCGGACGCCGCGAGCCCGGTGCAGGCGTCGATCCAGTCCTGCGGCGGCTCGAAATCGCCGGGATCCTGCGGCTTCGGCTGGCACGTCAGGCCGCCCGGGAGCTCCGAGCACGTCCCCTCGGCGGGGGATCCGAAGAGATCGATCGTGCAGTCGTCGCCGACAACGAGCCCGTTGCAGGCGTCGACCCACTCCTGCGGCGGCTCGAATCCGCCGGGCCCGCCGGCCTGCGCGCCGAACTCGCCGATCATCGACGTGATGTCGTCGACCATCTCCTGCCACCGCTCGGGCGCGATGGTGATGTCGATGCGGGGGACCCGATCCTGCGGGAACGCCAGCGCGTAATCGGGCTGTTCCTTTACAGTGCTGTCCTCACCGCCGGCCCCGCCCGTGCCGCCCGGGCCCATGCCGCCGCCGCCCGTGCCGCCCGGCCCGGTGGTGCCCGCGCCCGTGCCGTCGCCCGCGCCAGCGCCCGTCGTTCCGGAGGGCGAGCTGGGCGTGGAGTCGCCGCAGCCCGCGAGGGGCACCGCAGCCAACGCCGCGAACGGCAACAGGTAATGCAGGATTCGTACTTTCATGGATCGCTCCTAAGCTCGGCAGTCCGGGAGCGATCTTATGACGATCGTGCAACGGCTGGGTCACAAAATGCGCACGCTGTGGACGAACGCCGCGCCGCGCGCCGCGGTGTTCGAGGCGCGGTCGGCCCCTCGATCCCGAGGGGTTCGAGGGGCCGACACGCGGGCTCACGAGGCGCTCGCGCGCGCCTCCGCCATCCGCCTCCATTGCATGATTCCGCTCTGCCGCCAGCGCGGCAGAGGGCTCCGGGGCGCCCTCTCAGAGGCGCTCGGCGCACGCGCCGGACGACGCCACCGACACGCCCGCCGCGTTCGCGGAGCACGCGTTGCTGTACGTCTTGCCGTCGCAGCCGCAGACCGGGTCGTAGATGTGCAGGCACGCCTCGGGGATGACCTCGCAGGTGCCCATCTGATCGCCCGCGCCGCAGCTCGCTTTCGGGCTGTAGTCGCAGAAATACCCGCGCTCGCACGCGAGGCCGGCGATGCCGCCGCACGCCTCGTCCCGGGGAGTCTCGCACGCGCCGCGCGACGCCACCGACACGCCCGCCGCGTTCGCGGAGCACTCGTTGCCGTACGTCTTGCCGTCACAGCCGCAGACCGGGTCGTACTGCTTCGTGCACGCCACCGGGATGGGCGCGCAGATGCCCGTCTGATCGGCCGCGCCGCACATGGCCTCGATCTCGTAATCACAGAAGAAACCGGGCTTGCAGGCGAGGCCGGCGAAGCCGCCGCAGATGGCGCCGGGGAGCCTGCTGTCTCCCCTCACCTCCTGCTCCTCGGAGGCGACCGGCTCGGCGTCGCCGTCGGCCACCTCCACCTGACAGCCCGCGGCGAACGGGGCCATCGAGAGCGCGAGCCAGAGAACGGAAGCGATACGATGGTTCATGATGCGATTCTGAATGTTCATGATGGGTCTCCATGTCGCCTCGCCGCTCCCGGCGGGGCGATGACAATGCACGAGCACCTTCCTCCGCGGCGATGACCGACGCGGCGATCGCCGCGTCGAGGGCGCCTCGGCGACGAGGCATCGAGGCGTCCGTCGCTGTGTTGCGGAGGCGTAATCCCCTTGGCAGGAGTCGGGCCACGCGGTTTTCGCGGCGCGCGCGCCGCTCCGCGGCGCCCGGGCCGTCCGGATCGGGCAGACGCTTGCTCAACTGGGCGGGAGGTTGCGCAATCTGCGCGACAGCGCCCCGCAGGGGACTCCGGCTCGCCGATCGTGGTAGGGAGCGCGGATGCACCGCCGCCCTCGCCCCTTCGCCTCCGGCGCCGCCCTCGCCGCGCTCCTCACCGGCTGCAGCGCCACGCCCGACGCGGCCGCGCCGGGCAGCGGAGCGCACGCCGGCCACGCCGGAGAGCACGCCGGCCACCACGGAGAGCACGCCGGCCACCACGGAGAGCACGCCGGCCACGCCGGCCACGCCGGCCACGCCCGAGCGCACGCCGGCCACCACGGAGGGGACGCCCACGGCGCAGGGCCGCTCGTGCACCGCTTCGAGCGGGCCGAGGACTGGGTGCCCGAGTTCGAGGGCCCCGAGCGCGACGCCTGGCAGAAGCCCGCGGACGTCATCGCCGCGATGCGGATCGCGCCCGGCATGCGGGTCGCCGATCTCGGGGCCGGCACGGGCTACTTCCTGCCGCACCTGTCGCGCGCCGTCGGGCCGACCGGCGCGGTCGTCGGCCTGGACATCGAGCGGGACATGGTCCGCTACATGACCGAGCGCGCCGCCCGCGAGCGCCTCGCCAACGTCACCGCGCGCCAGGTCGGCCCCGCGGATCCCGGGCTCGATCCCGGCTCGGTCGACCGCATCCTCGTGGTCAACACCTGGCACCACATCCCCGATCGCCCCGCCTACGCGGCGAAGCTGCGCGCAGCGCTCCGCCCGGACGGGGCGGTGGTCGTCGTCGACTTCACCGACACCGCGCCCCACGGCCCCCCGAAGGAGCACCGCATCGCCCCCGAGGCGGTCGCCGCCGAGCTCCGCGCCGGGGGCCTCTCGCCCGAGGTCGTCGCGGAGGACCTGCCCGATCAGTACATCGTCGTGGGCAGACGCGCCGACGCGGGCCCGGCACGCTGACGCGCGCTGACGCGCGCGGATCGCGCCGTCGGGCGCCCTGCTGGCGAGGATTCGGTCGATGCCTATCGTGTCGATGGAGAGCCGTTCATGAGCCCAGCGCGCGCGGCGCGGGCGCCGGTGAAGCAACCTTATCTGTCCGAAGGAGACGCTTGTTGATGCTGGTCCATCGCTTGAGCGAGCTGTCCCGAGCCGATCTCTCCACGGCCGGCGGCAAGGGCGCGAACCTCGGTGAGCTGGTCCGGCTCGGGCTCCCGGTGCCGCCCGGGTTCGTGGTGAGCGCCGCGGCGTACGCGGAGCAAGCGCGCGCGTGGGGGCTCGGCGTGCGGCTCTCGGCGCACCTCGCCAGGAGCGGCTGGAAGGCCGCGGCCTCGGAGGTGGCGGAGCTCTTCGAGGGCGGCGAGCTGCTGCCCGACATCGAGGCCGCGGTCCGCGACGCCTACCGCGAGCTCGGCGCGCCGGCGGTCGCGGTGCGCTCCTCGGCGACGGCGGAGGATCTCGCCGACGCCTCGTTCGCGGGCCAGCACGAGACGTACCTCGACGTGACCGGAGAGGACGCGCTCCTCGTCGCGCTGCGGCGGTGCTGGGCGTCCCTCTGGAGCCCGAGGGCCCTCCGCTACCGCGCGGTGCGCGGCATGGATCACCTCGGGGTCCACATCGCGGTCGTCGTGCAGCGCATGGTGCCGGCCGATTTCGCCGGGGTCCTGTTCACGGTCGACCCGGTCGCCCAGCGCGCCGACCGCATGCTCCTGGAGGTCGCGCCGGGCCTCGGCGAGGCCATCGTCTCGGGCCACACGACCGGCGACGTGTACCGCCTGCGGCGCGCGCCGTTCGCCGGGCCCGCGGAGCTCCGCCCGGACGGGCCGGACGGCGCCCCGGACCCCGGCGCGAGCGAGCTCGCGATCGAGGACCGCGACCTCCGGGAGGCCGGCCGCCCCGCGCCGAGCGACGCCGTGGTGCTCGAGCTCGGCCGGCTCGGGCTCCGCCTGGAGTCCCACTTCGGCTGCCCGCAGGACGTGGAGTTCGCCGTCGCGGACGGCTCCATCCACCTCCTCCAGTCGCGCCCGATCACAACGCTCGGCGCGGCCGAGATCGAGCCCCTCCCTCCGCTCCCGGCGCTCACGCGCCTCCAGCGGAGGATGGCCGAGTCGAACGACAACGATCGGTTCCCCGTCGCCCCCAGGCCGCTCGATCAATGGGGCTTCCGGATGTCCATTCCCGCGATCCTCCGCGCGGTGCGCTTCCTCGGGCTCCACGTGGACGAGGCCGACGAGCGCGCGCTGGTCGACCAGGTGTGGCGTGAGCTCCTCGTCCTGCCGCCGGTGCGACCCACCCTCCGGCTGCTCGGGCTGCCGCAGAAGGTCGCGGCCAGCCTGCGCGACGACGGGCTGGCGTGGTGGGAGGCCGAGGCGTTCCCGCGGATCCAGGAGGTCTGCGCGCCGGCCGATCTCCGGGCGATGGACGACGCCGCGCTCCTCCGCCGCGCCGACCGGATCGTGGAGACCACGACAGACGTCCTGGGCGAGCGGTTCGAGCGGAGCGTCAGCCAGCTCGCCGCGGTCGCGCTGCGGGTCCCGGTCACCCTCGCCGTGGGGAGGAAGCGGGCCGATGCCGTCCTGGGCGACCTCGTCTCGGGCCTTCACACCCGGACGTCCGACGTCAACGTCGCGCTCTTCGAGCTCGCGCGGCGGGCGGCGAGCGCCGGGCCGGACGTGGCCCGCGCGATCCGCGAGGGGCGCCCCGAGGAGCTCCGCAGTTCGGAGGCCGGCCGGGCTTACCTCGCCGAGGCCGAGGCCTTCCTGGACGAGCACGGGTACCGGGAGAGCAAGGGCCTCTACCTCTCGGCGCCGACGTGGCGGCAGGATCCCGCGCCCATGTGGGGGCTCCTCCGCGGCCTGCTCGACGCCGCCGAGCCGCCGTCCGAGGAGGCCGGGGTGAGGCGCTATCGGGCGGCGCTCGAGGAGGTCACCCGGAAGCTTCGCTTCGTGCCGGGGCTGCCCGACGCGTTCCGCCGCACCCTCGAGCGGCTGCGCCGCGCGATCCTCTTCCGGGAGCGCTCGCACTTCGATCTGGTGCGCTCGTTCTCGGCGCTCCAGGCGATCGTGGCCGAGCTCGCGCGTCGCCTCCACGAGCGCGGGCGCCTGCCGGGCCCTGACGACATCTTCTACCTGACCGACGCCGAGGTCCGGGCCTGGATCCGCGGGGAGGCGCCGCCGCTCGACGACGTGAAGAAGCTCGTCCGACGCCGGCGCGCGACGTACGGGGTGGTCAACGGCAGGTGGCAGAAGCGGGCGTTCCGGGCGGCCGCGGGGGGCTCGGGCAGCGAGCTCCGCGGCAGCGGGGCGTCGTCCGGGGTGGTGCGCGGCAAGGCGCGCATCGTGCGCGACGAGCGCGAGTTCGAGCGGCTGAAGGCGGGGGAGATCCTGGTCTGCCCCTACACGAACCCCGCCTGGACGCCGCTCTTCACCCTCGCCGCGGGCGTCGTGACGGACACCGGCGGCGCGGCGTCGCACGCGGCCATCGTCGCGCGCGAGTACGGGATCCCCGCGGTGCTGGGGGCCGCCGGGGCGACCGAGCGGATCGCGGACGGCCAGGAGATCGCCGTGGACGGGGCGGAAGGCCGGGTGCTGCTCCTCGGCCAGGGCGCCGCGGGCTGAGGGCGCCGATCGGCTCGGCGAAGCGCGCGCCCGGCGGCGGCTACCGGTAGCCGGTGACGTCGGCGGGCTTGCCGGCGTCCTGGACCTCGACGAGGTACCGCCAGGCGTCGGGCCGGGAGCCGTCCACGTCGGTGAAGCCGTACACCTTCGCGAGCTGGCCGCTCGACAGCGACTGCCCGGACCAGCGGGCCACCTCCGGGTCGGCCGCGAGCGCCGCCACCGCGCGGCCCACGTACGCGGGGGTCTCGGAGATCGCGAAGTGCGGCTGCTTCGCGAGCGCGTCGCGCCAGCGCTCCTCGGTGACCCCGTAGTGCCCCAGCATGATCTCCGAGCGCAGCCACCCCGGCGTCAGCGCGACGGCGGTGCCGCCGTGGGCCCGCAGCTCCTCGGCCTGGGCGAACGCCATGCGGAGGACCGCGGTCTTGGCGAGGTCGTAGAAGAACGAGACGCGGTAGTGCCCGGCGTTGTACTCGGCCGTGCCGTCCGTGATCTCGACGACAAGGCCGCCCGGCCTCCTGATGAGCAGCGGCAGGGCGAAGTGGCTCGTGATGATGTGCGTGTCGATGGCCAGCCGCAGCAGCCGCATCCCGCTGTCCAGCGAGTGCTCCCACAGCGGCTTGTCCCACGCGAACAGGTGCTCGCCGCCCCAGATGTCGTTGACCAGCACGTCGAGCCGGCCCTGCTCCCCCTCGATGCGCGCCACGAGCGCCCGGACCTGCTCGCGCTCCAGGTGGTCCACCTGCACCGCGATCCCCCTGCCCCCGGCCCGGGTGACCCGCTCGGCGGTCTCCTCGATCGTCTCGGGCCGATCCATCTCCGAGCGCTGCGCGCGCGTGGTGCGGCCCGTGACGTACACGGTCGCTCCCGCCGCGCCCAGCGCGACCGCGATCCCCCTGCCCGCCCCGCGCGTCGCGCCCGCGACCAGCGCCACCTTGCCCTGAAGTGCTCCGCTCATGATCGATCCTCCTTGGCCAACGCGCGCGAGGGTCGCACGGGGATCCTGACATCTCCTGTCATGTATTCCGGGACACCGCTCCTGCGCTCGCGGCAGCGGGCGCGAGCGACGTCCCGGCGGGAGGCGTGTCAGCCGAGGAGCCCCTGCTCGGCCAGCCACAGCGTCGCGCCGGCGCGGCTGTAGAGGCCGAGCTTGTCGTAGGCGTGGGCGACGTGATGCTGCACGGTCTTCTCCGAGATGCGCAGGACGCACCCGATCTCGCGGTTCGTCTTGCCGGCGCCGACGAGCCGCAGGACCTCCAGCTCGCGCGCCGTGAGCGCCTTGCGCGCCCGCAGGAGCCGGCCGCGCCCGGCGCCGGCGTGCTCGCTGATCCGAGGATGGGCCGGGACAGGATCGGTGGACAGCAGATAGTCATACGCCGTCCCGTGTCCCTCCGTGACGCGATGCGCCCAGACCGGGTTGGCGCAATGGATCTCGAGCACCTCCTTCGTGTATCCGATCACGAAATACTCGAGGTACGGGTGCCAGGTCGGGAGGCCACGGACGCGAAACTCGACCCCCGATTCGCCCAGCGACGCCTCGGAGCGGCTGCTCGTCTCGGCGAAGTACCGGTGCCAGAGGTTCTGAACGGTCGCGACCAGCGACGTGATCTCCGGATCCTGGACGAAGCGCTTCAGCGGGCCGTCGACGAGCGCCCAGCGCGCCGACTCGGCCCCGAGCTCGAGGAGCGCGTCCTTGCCCTCCGGATAGAACCTCCGGACCAGCTCGTCATGGAACGCGAGGAAATCGGGCAGCGGGACCAGGCTGCTGGCGGTGATCGGCTGGCGAAACCATGGATTTGTCGTCGCCACGTCGCGAAAGAGGCCGCGCCACGCCTCCGAGCCGAACCTCCGACTCACCAATGCCTTCCGCGTCAGGATTGTGGTGCCGCTGACTTTCATGGAGGAGCGAGTCAACCCCCGCCACGGCGCGATGAGGTCGCGCAGAAGCAGAATTGCAAAGGATTGCTCGCCAGTATGGACGATCAGGGCGCCATCGGTCAACGCGCGCGCTCGCTCGCCGGCGGAAGCCGTGATGACGACGACACGGGTGCGTCAGGACCAGATATTTGCAACGGCGCCACATATCCGCAGCGTCGCGCGCCGGCGCCCGACAGGCAGGTTGGCAAAGAGCGTCGGATCCGAATCGATCTAGGGCAGCGTGTGCCGCTTCAGCGCGGGCCAGCCGACCCTGGCGTTGCCGGCCTCGTGGTTGCCGCCCTGCTTCGTGCACAGGGTGACCTCGACGCCGTCCTGGCACGCCGAATAGGTCGAGCAGCCGTCGCCGTTCTCGGCCGAGGGCGAGCCGGTGCATCCATTGATGTCGGCCCACGCCTCGAAGCCCTTCTTCGCGCCGAGGAACGTGATGGGCATGCCCGGCACGACCGAGGAGTATCCGCCCGCGTAGGGCACGATCGGGTCCGAGGTGCCGCGGAACGTGATCACGGAGATGGGCCGCGACGGGTTGCAGCCGCCGACGTTCTCCTCGAGGAGATCGAAGGCGGCGGGCGCCACCGCCGCGAACACGTCGGCCGCCTGGCAAGCGAGGTAGTGGGACATCCCACCCCCCATGGAGAAGCCAACGGCATAGATGCGCTTCGGGTCGATGCAGGCGGTCTCCTGGATCTGGGCCACGATCGCCTTGGCGACGGCGACGTCGTCGGTGTCGGCCACGCAGCACGGTCCCACGTTCCAGGCGGGGCCCGACGGGCCGTTCAGACCGCTGGGAAAGGCCATGATCACCCCTTCCGGGTCGGTCTGCGCCGGATACGGCGATCCCGATCGTTGCGACGGGCCAGAGCCGCCGAGGCCGTGGAAGTCCAGCACGAGCGGCACCGGCTTGCTGCCGTCGTACGCGGCGGGGACGTGCAAGACGTAGCTGCGGCTCCTGGAGCCCACCGTGACCGTCTGGTTCGTGTCGCCGGCCCGCAGCGCGGTCGACGGGCAGGTGATGGTACCGCCGCCGCCGGTGCCGCTGCCCCCGGTGCCCGCGCCCCCGGTGGGGTCTCCACCGGTGCCGCTCGTCGTGGTGCCGCTCGTCGTGGTCCCGTCACCGCCGGTGCCGCTCGTCGTGGTCCCGTCACCGCCGGTGCCGCTCGTCGTGGTCCCGTCACCGCCGGTGCCGCTCGTCGAGCTCCCCGGCGTGGAGCTGCCCGTGGTGCTGCCCGAGGTGACCCCCGCGCTGGTATCGGCCCCGGAGCCGCCGCTACCGCCGCCGGACGACCCGTCGCCGCCGCCGCTGCAGCCCATGAGGGCGATACCGAGCGCTCCTGACAGCAGGATCTGCGTTGGCAAACTCGTTCGTGCGTTCATCATGGGTCAGCGCTCCTCGCATCACCCCACCGGGGTGACCGCAACCAGTTCATACCCGACACCGGTGGCTCGAGGCATAGGCATACTGGCCTATGCGAGACGTCGCCCCAGCGCTGGTGGACTCGGCGATCCGGGCGATGGTCGAGCTCGGCGCCGGCGTCGAGGTGCGCGATCACCTCGACGCCGCGATGAGGGTGCTGCCTGACCTTCGCCCCGGAGGGTTACCTGCGGAGGTCCGCGGCGATCCTGACGGATCCCGGCCCCCGCGTGTCATCGCTCCTACGGCGCGGCGAGGGCCGCGATCTCTTCCGCCGAGAGAGCACGGTCGTAGATCCGGAAGTCGTCGATGGAACCCTTGAGCAAGGGATCGTCGAATCGCGACTTGCCGATGTAGTTGGTCGCCGTGGGCGCAATCTGGGACGGCTTCACATCGTGCGGAGGCGCTGGAGTGGCCGACCCGACGGAGATACCGTCGACCCATATCTGGTACGTGCCGCTCGAGATCGTGACGGCCACGTGCTTCCAGACATTGGCGGGGAGCGAGCTCGCGCCCAGCACGGTCGCCTCGTTGCCCGCGTACACCGAGAAGCGCAGGACGCCGGAGGCCTCGCGCGGGGTGAGATACATGAATCCGTTGCTGCCGCCGACATCGATGATGCGCGCCCACATGTCGACGCTGCTCAGGTTGACCCAGGTCGCGATGGTGAAATCGTCGAGGCCGTCGGTGAGCCCGGCGGGGAGATCGACGTGGGGGTCGGCGCCCTGCAGGCTGAGCGCGCCGCCAATTCGCCCCATCGACGTCCATCCCGCGCTCCCGACGAGCGTGGCGTCATTCCCGTTGCCGGACGCGTCGTGGGCCACGAGGTCGGCCCCTTCGTCGAACATGTAGTGCACGACGAGCGACGGATCGGGCCCGCCGCCGCCTCCACCTTCGCCGCCGCTGCCGCCTGCGCCACCGCTGCCGCCTGCGCCACCGCTGCCGCCTGCGCCGCCGCTGCCGCCGGCCCCCTCGCCGCCTGCGCCACCGCTGCCGCCCGTGCCGCCGCTGCCGCCCGTGCCGCCGCTGCCGCCGCTGCCGCCGGAGCCGCCGCTGCCGCCGGAGCCGCCGCTGCCGCCCGTGCCGCCGCTGCCGCCTGCGCCCCCGCTGCCGCCCGTGCCCCCTGCCCCCTCGCCGCCTGCGCCGCCGCTGCCGCCTGTGCCGTCGCCGCCCGCGCCGCCTGTGCCAGACGCGCTCCCCCCGGTGCCTCCGGGGCCGCTCGTGGTCGAACTACCAGTCGTCGTCGTCGTGGTCGTCGTCGTCGCGCTGCCGCCGCTGCCGCCGCCTCCCGCGTTGTCATCGCTGCTCGATCCGCAGCCGCTGCCGACTGTACCGAGCATCACGGCCGTGAGCAGCATAGCCCTGACACTACCCGACAAGATCGGTGCCTCTCTCATAGCATCCTCCGATAAGGCGATTCCTCGATCACCAGGGGACGGTCCGATGGTGCTCGATGATGTTGTGGCGTTTGAGCAGGTCGCGCCGGCGACGGCGACCCTCGTCAAGATCTCAGCGTCCGGTCGAGAGATGAAACCATCTCACATGCCGCGAAACAACACCGTACCAACCACGCCGGTCCGGCTCGGCTCCACGGACACGACGACCGGCCTCTCCTCGGTGGGGCGGAGCAGATAGGTCAGCGCGGCGCCCACGAACGCCGCGGCGCCCACACCTAGAGAAATGTCGGCGATCAGGTACTTCGTGCGCACGCCGGTCAGATCGCTGTCCGTGCACTGCGGCCTGCAGGTGCGTTCGAGCTCGTCCTTCTCGGACCGGCCCATGAGCCCCCACACAGCGAAGCTCGCCGCGCCAGCGACACCCACGCCCGCCAGCACGTAGGTCAACGCCGGCACCGGACGGTGAAGCTCCGTCGCCGGGACCTGAGCCTCCGGGGCCCGAGCGTCGACGAGGGGCTCGAGCGCGACGTTCAACTGCAGGAAGCGCTGCCCCTCGAAGAGGATGAACTCCTTGGCCACCGGCCTGTACCCGTCCTGCTCGACACGGTAGGTGTGCTTCCCGGGATCGAGCTTGAGCGGCGCGCCGCTCGATGAGAGCTCGACGGGCTGGCCGTCGAGCTGGACCGTCGATCCGGCGACCTGCTCGCCGCGGCTCGTGATGTTGAAGACGACCGACGGCGTCATTCGCTCGATCTCGTCGACCCACGCGCCGCAATCGCGGAGGACCGGAGCCGGGCAGGCAGACCGCGCGCAGGCCTTCAGCGCGCGGCCCGCCTCGAGCAGCTGGTGATTCTTCCGGAGCCTCTGCACCTCGGCGTGCGCCGCGACACACTGCGCCACCTCCGCGCTCGCCCCAGCTTCCGGCGCCGCCGGCTCGTCCGCCAGGGCCGCGCCGGGCAAGAGGAAGGTCGCCACCAGCGCGAGCGCCGCGCGCCCGCCATGCCCCATCCCGAGAGGCCTCCCCCGTCGCAGCATGTCCGTCTCTCCAGCCATCACGCCGAGCTCCTCTCGTGACCAGCACACTCGCACCTGAGCGCATGTCGGAGCAAGCTTCCGGCGGGCCGCCGCGCGGTCCGATCGCGGCCGGCTCGCCCGGTCACAGCTCCGCGAGCGCCGCCACCTCGGCCGCCGACAGCGCCCGATTGTAGATCCTGAAATCGTCCACGATCCCGGCGAGGTAGGGATCCGGCGCGAACTGGGAGCGGCCGATGAAGTTCTGGGTCGTGTTCCCCAGCTCCGAGGGTCGGGTGAAGATCATCTCGCTGCTCGCCACCTCGGCCCCGTCGACGTAAATCGAAGAGCGACTCGGGTTGAAGGCCACCGTCACCGCGACGTGCGTCCAGACCTGGACCGGCAAGGTCCAGTCGGCGGTGTACTCCTCGACGCCCGCAGGAGAGTTCACCGAGAAGCGGAGGCCCGGCGGCATCGCCGCCTTCGGGCACAGGTACATCCACGCCACTTCCCCGGATCCGAAGTCGAAGATCCGCTGCCACAGCACCTGCCGGTCGAGCGAGACCCAGAGGGACACCGTGATCTCGTTGAGGGTCTGCAGGATGCCGGGCGGGAGCTCCACGTACTGCTCGGTCCCCGAGAGGGACAGCGCGTTTCCGATGTGCCCCTCGACCCACGTCCCCCCCAGGACGGTCGCGTCATGCAGCATGTCGCCGGTGGCGTCCGCCGCGCTGTCTCCCTCGGTCTCGTCGAACGTGTAATGCAGGAAGAGCCCGCTCTCCAGGTCGATGATGGGACCGCCGCCCACCCCCCCGGAGCCCCCGGCGCCGCCGGCTCCCCCGGAGCCCCCGACGCCGCCATCGCCGCCATCCCCCCCGGCGCCGCCATCTCCCCCGGAGCCCCCGACACCCCCGGAGCCGCCGTCTCCCCCGGTGGTCCCGGTGCCGCCTCCCGAGCCGCTGCTGCTCTGGCTGGAGCTCTGCGTCGCAGAGCCGCCTCCGGCGCTCGTCGTTCCCTGCTGGAGATGGGACAGATCGTCGAACGAGCATGCCCCGAGGAACAGCGGAGCGATCGTGAGGAGCGCACGTGTCGCCGGACGAAGGGCCGCAGGGCCGGCCAGCGTCCTTCCATGACCTGCCATGTTCATGTCACCTCTCACCACGATGGACGTCTCCTGAGCGCGTGCGGTGGTGCTGTCGTGACCCGGGGACCACGGTCACCACGGGAGTACAGGGCGAAAGCGCGCGGCTCCTGCGTCGAACCGACGCATGGGCCACCACGGCAGGCCGGCTCATGGCCCGCCGGACTCCGGCCAGCCATCGGCACCCCAGCTCAGCTCGGCCACGCGAAGGGCAAACATGCCGTCCGCGTCGGCGTCGTACGAATGGTAGATGTTGTACCAGGACTCCCCAGCTCGGAGCAAGCCGTTGCTGCCCGGCCCACGCCACCGCGCGCCGCTGGTGAGCACGCGCGAGCCGCCGCCGTCGAGCATGCGGGTGCCGAGCCTGTCCACGTAAGGACCGGCCAGCGCCCGGGACCGGCCCACCATGATCTTGTACGTGCTGCTCGCGCCGGCGCAGCAGGTGTCGAACGAGGCAAACAGGTAGTAGTGTTCACCGCGCCGCGCGACGAACGGCGCCTCGATCGCGGTGCTCGGCCGCGCGGCAATGGCCGTGAGCGTCCCGTCCACCGGATCTCCCTCCTGGGTGAGCTGCACGAGCTTGAGCCCCGACCAGAAGCTCCCGAACACGAGCCACGCCGTGCCCCGCTCGTCGATCACGACGTTCGGATCGATGGCGTTGTAATCGGTGCCCTCGCTGCAGATGACGGCGCCGTGATCCACCCAGCGGCCCTCCGCGGCGTCCAGGGCCGCGGTGGTCGCATGACCGATGCAGGAGCGGTTCGTCCCGAAGTACGACGCCGCATAATACAGATGATAGAGCCCACCCCAGTAGGAGACGTCCGGCGCCCAGAGCGCGTCGACGTCGCCCACCGCGCTCACGACCCACTCTGGCGTGGCGCTGAACACGGCGCCGGCGAGGTCCCAGCGCGTGAGGTCCGCCGAGGTCCGGATCGCGATCCCGGCGCCGGTGGAGAAGACGTAATACAGATCTCCCGCCTTGATGGCCGACGGGTCGTGCACGCCCTGGACCTCTCCGCTGAGGGCGAGCGCGGCCGGTCGACGCTCCGTCCCACCCCCACCGGAGAGGCCGCCGCCATCCCCCGCTCCTCCGGCGCCGGCCCCTCCGGAACCTGCTCCTCCGGAGCCTGCTTGTCCGGAGCCTGCTTGTCCGGAGCCTGCCTGTCCGGAGCTCACTCCCCCGGAATCTGCTCCTCCGGAGCCAGCGCCTCCGGAGTTCACGCCTCCGGAGCCTGCTCCCCCGGCGCCCGCGGAGACGCCGGACGACACGCTCCCTGTCGCGGGCCCGCCGGCGTCGCCCCGTGCTCCGGTGTCCGTGCTCGCCCGACAACCGCTCATCACGGTCAGGGCCAGCGCGAAGAGCGCCACCGTACCCGAGGTCGCGTCGGCGCTCGATCTCACATGCATTCGACCTTGAATTGTTTGATCCCGTCGGCGTCGATGGTGTACGGCGGGTCGCATCGCGCGCTCGGCGGGCTGGCGGGCGCGGGGGTGGCCGCCGGCGCCGGGGGCACGTCGGCCTCGCGCGGGCTCGACGACTTCGCGGACGACGCGTCCTGCTTCGCGGACGGCCTTGCCTGCTTCGAGGATGGCTGGGCCCGCTTCCCGGACGGCCCGGCCCGCTCCGCGGACGGCTCGGCCCGCTCCGCGGAGGACGCAGGGGCCACCGCGACGGCGACGGGGTCGGACGGCGGAACGGCCTCGTCGCGCCGCGGGGACGCCGGCTCCCCGGCGGCAGGAGCCGCGGCGGGCGCGGCGGGCACGGGCGAGGGCTGCGGCGCCGCCGGCGAGGGCTGCGGCGCCGTCGGCGAGGGCGCGGCGGCCACGGATGGGCCCTGCGTGCGCAAGGAACGGGTGGTGGCGCCCAGGAAGATGCCGGCGCCGATCCCCAGGACGGCCGCGATGAGGAGCGGGCGGGACGCCCTCTTCAGCCACGAGCGCGACGCCGGCCCCGGCACGTCCGCGGACCTCGAGTCCGAGCCCGTCGTCGTGTAGCCGGCGGGCGCGAGCGATTGAGACAGCGGGGGCGGCGGCGGCAACGTGACGTCCGTCTGCGTGGACGAGCGCGCCATCGACGCCCGACGCTTCATCTCCTGGGCGATGACGCGCCTCGTCTGCGTGCGGACCTCGTCGAACTCGCGCGAGACGAACCGGCCGATGTCGCGGTTCGTCACCGTGGTCAACCCGACGGCGAACGCCTCGAGCTCGGCCTCGAGCTCGGACGCGGTGGCGTAGCGATCCTCCCGCGAGAAGGAAAGTGTCTTGACAATGATGCGCTCGAGGTCTTCGGGCACGCTGGGGTTGACCTCGCGCGGCCTCCGGATGTCCCCGTTCAGGACGCGAGTCATGATCGCGACGTCGGTCATCCCCCGCCACATCCGCTCGCCCGTCGCGGCCTCCCAGAGCATGACCCCCACCGCATACAGATCCGCGCGCCGATCGACCTGGCTCCCCTCGAGCTGCTCGGGCGGCATGTACCCGATCTTGCCCTTGATCACCCCCGTCACCGTCTCGGCCCCCGCGTCCATGCGCTTGGCGATGCCGAAATCGATGAGCTTGACCTGACCGTCGTAGGTCACGAAGATGTTATGGGGCGAGACATCGCGGTGCACGACGCGGAGGGGCTCGCCGTCGAAGCCGGTGAGCTCGTGGGCGTAATGAAGGCCGCGAAGCGCGTCGATGATGATCCGCAGGTGCATCTCCAGCGGGAGCTTGGTGTGCGCGCGCGACCGGAGGCTCGAGAGCGGCTGGCCCTCGAGGTACTCCATCACGATGGCGGCCCCCTTGGCCGTCTGCACGATCGCGCTCGTCTGGACGATGTTCGCGTGGTTCAAGCGAGCGGAGAACCGCGCCTCGTTGATGAACATCTCCCGCATCTCGGGGTTGTCCAGCAAGTCGGACCTGAGAAACTTCAGGACGACGAGCTTGTCCACGCCCTCCGCGCCGCTCTGCACGGCGAGGAAGACCTGCGCGGTCCCTCCGCGCCCGAGCTCTAGCAGGAGCTGATGCCCCATCTCGGGCGCGGCGCTGGACGTCCTCTCCACGTTCACGTGTTCGATGATGGCACGAAGAAAACGGGCTCGACCAGACGCTTTCAGAGGGATCTCGAGCCCTCGGCCATAATGCACTGCAATGTTCGGCCTCCCGCGTGAGAACGCGTGTACGATATTGTCGCAGTATCGCCGGGCCAAAGAGGCGCACGCTCGAGATCGGGCGTCCGCGTGACGCACGCGATGCGGCGCGCCGGCCGTCGCGCGCGGCATACGGCAGATCGAGCCCGAGCGTTCAGAGGCGCGCCTCGAGGGAGAGAGAGACGGCGAGGAACGGCCGGCCGTAGCGGGCGGCGTCGGCGGCGGGGCCGGAGCTGCCAGCATTGCGCTCGGGATACGGGATATCGATGCTGGGAAGCGCGGCGCCGGCGAGTCCGCCGAGGCGAAAGCCCGCGTGATCATGCACGAACCAGCGCACGGCCGCCTCGAGGTGCGGGACGGCCGCCCACGCGCTGCCGGAGGTGCCGTGGAACACCGGTGACGCGAGGAGCGTCTGGTAATGGACGCGCAGCGCGGACGCGCCAGCCCCGAGCGTCGCGAGGCCGTGGCCGCTCGCGAAGGAGAGCGCGCCGCCCGCCGCGGCGCCGAGGAGCGAGACGCGGTGCTCGATGTGCCCGCCGGGGACGTCCCAGGAGGTGCCGCCGAGCGTCGTGGTGCCGCCCGCCGCGACATACCAGCCGCGGAAGATCGCGGACCCGCCGATCGAGAGCGCCGGCGTCGGAGGGATTTCGCCAGAGGCGAAGAGCAGCGTGGGGCCGACCGAGGCGACGGGGCGCGCGCGCGGCGGCGCGCCGTCGGCGGCGTGGTGGGAAGGCGGGGTGGCGCTCGACGCGGGCGCGCGGACGGCGGGGGGCGCGGCGGAGGTCGTCGTCGCGGAGGCGGACGGGCGCGCGGAGCCGCCGCGCGTGGGGCTGGCCGTCGAGGGCGGGGGGACCTGGCCGGCGGCGGCGCCGGCGCCGGTCGGAGGAGCGACGGGGGCGTCGCGGTGCAGGAGGCGAGCGCGGAGCAGCTCGACGGCGGCCAGGGCGAGGACCTCGGGGCCCTCGCCGCCGCGCACAGCGACCTCGAGCTCGCCGCCCCCGTGCCGCGCGGCGAGGGCGATCGTCGCGCGCCTGCGAGCGACGACGACGCGCGCGTCGGCGTCCCCGGGGCCGCCCGTGGTGATGCGCACGTCGAGCGCGCGGAGCTCGTCGCGGATCCGCTGGAACGTGGCGTCCGCCGGGTCGCCGGAGAGGGCCACCGTGGCCCGCGCGGGCGCGCCGGCGCCGGCGGGGGCCCCCGGCGGCGCCGCGCCGAGGAGGCCGGGCAGCGCGCCGAGCACCGCGGCCAGGCGGAGGCCGAGGCGGGCGGCGGCGCGGCGCCGGGGGTCGAGCTCAGCGCGCATCCGCGAGCGAGCGCGCGAGGGGCGCGTAGGCGCCGTGGGGGTACTCGGCGAGGTAACGGAGCGCCGCGCGGCGCGCGACCTCCGGATCGCGCCGCTGCTGGAGCTCGAGGCTCCGCCCGAGCGCTTGCTCGCGCAGGGCGCCGCCCGGCGCCTCGCGGAGGTAGGTGTCGAACCAGGCGAGCGCGCCGCCGGGATCGCCGAGCTGATCGGCGGCGAGCTTGCCCAGGAGGAACGCCGAGTCGCCGCGCGCGCCGTGCCGCTCGCGCAGGGCGAGGAGCGCGGCGCGCGCGGCGCGCGGGCGCCCCGCGTAGCGGGCGGCGTCGGCGAGCAGCCGGAGCTCGTCGGGCGCGGCCCGCGCGAGCACGGCGTCGAGGCCCAGCCGCTCGACGGCCGCGAGCGCCTCCTCGTGGCGCCCCGCGCTCGCGAGCGACTGCCAGCGCGGCGCGGCGTCCGTCGCGCCGGCCGCCGGCGCGCGCGCGCCGCGATCCCCGGGCGGCGCCGCGACCGACGCTGGCGCGCCCGCCGGGGGCGCGTCGGCGGAGCCGCTCGCCGCGGGCTCGCTCGGCGCGGTGAGGTCGAGCCGATCGCCGGCCGAGAGCCGCGCCGTCCCGAGCTCCGGGCCCGTCACCTCGACGCTGCCCTCCGCGAGCGCGAGCGTGAAGCGCCGCGCCTCGGGGGCCCAGCGCGCCTCGAAGCGCGTCCCGGTCACGCGCACCGCGTAGGGCCCGGCGTGGACGACCCAGCGCGTGTCGCTCCGGTGGACGACGTGGAAGTCGACCCCGCCCCGCTCCACGCGCAGCTCCGCGCCGCGCGCGTCGGTCGCGAGGACCTGGAGCGCGGACGCCGCGTCGAGGCGCACGGACGTCCCCTCGGCGAAGGTGAAGGCGAGCGGCGCGTCGGCCGCCTCGACCCGCGCGCCCGCGCCCGGCGCCGGCGCGCCCGCGGGGGCCGCGCTCGGCGCGGCGGCGAGCTCGGGCCCGCTCGCGGGCGTAGAGGCCGCGCGGAAGAGCGCGGCGCCGCCCGCCGCGAGCAGCAGCGCGGCAGCCGCGGCGGCCCAGACGGCGGGGCGCGCGCGGCGGGGCGGGGCCTCGGCGGCGAAGAGCCGCGCGCGGGCCGCTGCGAGCGTCTCGGCCGGCCTGGCGCGCCGATCGGAGGTGCGGGCCACCTCGGCCCCGAGGGTCTCGATGCGTCGTGTCACGGGGTCCATCGCGTGCCCTCCTCGATCCAGGTCGCGAGCACGGGGTCTCGCTTGGCAGCGCTCACGAAGCGCGCCTCGGCCCGGGCGATCCGCCGCTTGATCGTCGCCAGCGACACGCCGCTGGCGGCCGCCGCCTCGGTGAGCTCCATCCCCTCGATGTAGCGCAGCGCGAAGGCCACGCGCTCCTCGAGCGGGAAGGACTCGAGCAGCCGGTAGGTCCGGTCGTGGGCCTCCCGGAGCTCGGCGTCGGCGCCGCGCGCCGGGGGCTCGGGGATGTCCTCGGGCGAGAAGAAGCGCAGCCAGCTCCGGGCCTTGTGGTGGCGGATGCTCTTGCACGCCGTGTGGACCGCGACCGACCGCATCCACGACGTCAGCGCCGCCGCGTCGCTCAGCTGGTGGACGCTCGCGTAGGCGGACACGAAGGCGTCGTGGACGACGTCCGCGAAGGTCGTGTGCCGCTCGGTCCCGAGGATGCGGCGCGCGATGCGCTCGACGAGGGCGCCGTAGCGCTCGAAGAGGACCGCCTTGGCCCAGGGATCCCCGCGCTGGAGCCGCCGGAGGAGCTCGGCGTCGTCGCGCTCGATCGGCAACGCGACGAGCTGCCCGCCGCCCGGCGAGGCGCCGGCGCGGCTCGCGGGGTGCGGCAGCGACGAGCGCGATCCGCTAGGCACGGTGGTCTCCTCGACGGGGCTCTGCGAGGTCGTCGAGCCGAGGCTCGGCGCTCCGGGGCGGGGCGGCTTCGATGCGGGTGGGCACAGCTTTCCATCAAAGGACCGGCGCGGGTCCGAGACGGCTCACGGATCGTCTCCGCGGTCTCCGCGCATTCCGGTGAGCCGTCCCGGGGCGGAGGCGGCCCCTTGGGGTCGACCGGGACGCGCCGTCCCCCTCCGCTGCCATGCACCTCGCCGCCTTCGCTTCCTGCTTCGTCGTCACCGCCGCCCTCACCGGCGCCGCCGGCGCCGCGCCGCGCCCGCTCCCCGGAGACTGGCGCCACGTCGCCGAGGCGCAGGAGCGGCTCGCGATCGCCGACTACGCGGCAGCGGAGGCCCTCCTCGCGCAGATCCCCGCGCAGAGCGAGGCGGCGCGCGACGCCGGGATCCTCCGCGGCCAGCTCGACGCCGCGCTCGCCCCGCGCCTCGAGCTCGAGACCCGCGCCTTCGTCGATACGCAGCCGCTCGATCGCTGGTCGCAGGGCGCCGGGCTGTCGTTCTGGCCGATCGCGAGCCTGGAGCTGCGGCTCCGCGCGCTCGGTGTCTGGTACCCGCGCGCCTCCCACGAGCGCGGCGAGACGACGGAGCCCCGCAGCAGCGGCGCGACGCCGGCCGGTGCGGTGGGCGGGCTCGTGGGGCTCCTCTTCCGCCCGGCCCGGGCGGACCTCGACGTCAGCGCGACGGGGATGGCGCGGGTCTGGGACGACGGCAGCGTGCAGGTGTCGGGGAGCGGCGACATCGAGGGGCGATGGCTCTCGCCGCTGCGGATCCGCGCCTCGGCGCGCCACGAGGAGGTCCTCGACACGCACGCGGCGATCCGCGGGCACGTGTTCGTCAGCGCGGCGGGCGGCGCGCTCGCCGTCGCCGACTGGAAGGGCTGGAGCGGAGAGCTCCGCGGCGAGGGCCGCTGGTACTCCGACGGGAACGACGGCCTCACGGCTTACGGCTGGGCCGTGGCGCCGATCCTGCGCGGCGCGCTGCGCCTCCAGGCCGGGTGGGGCGCGGCCTGGGCCGACACCTCGCGCTCGCGCTGGTCCCTCACGGCGCAGACGTACTCGCCGTATTTCACCCCGCTCGGCGCGCGTCGCCACGGGCCCATCGTCGTCGCGGCGCTCTCGCTCGGCAAGCTCCGCGTCGACGCGAGCGGCGACGTCGCCGTGCAGGGAAGCGAGCTCGACCCGACCGCGCTCGCCTGGGGCGTCGCGTCGCGCGTCGACACAACCCACGTCGACGTGCGCGCGGGGGCATCACTCGACCTCGGCGTCCTCCGCCTGGGAGTCGCCTACCACCACGACCACCAACGCTACTACCGGTTCCATGAAGCGACGATTCGCCTCGAGCTCCCGCTTTAGTTCGGAGCTCTTCCGATGGTCGTCGGCCGCCCCCGTGCGGCTCGTCGATCGCGTGATCGTCCGGGCGCTCGTGGCCTTCGGGCTCGTGGGGGTCGCGGGCTTCGCGGGCTTCTGGTTCCAGGAGCGCCACGTCGCCCACCTCGCGGCCTTCGTCGCGCTGTCGATCGCGGTCTGGTACGGCATCAGCCGCATCGTCCTCGCCTGGATCGGGTACCTCGCGGTGGGCCCCGTCGAGCATCGCCCGGCGCCCGCGGGGCTCTCCGTCGCGGTCTTCACCACGGCCGCGCCGGGCGAGCCGCTCGCGATGTTCGAGGCGACCCTCGCGGCGCTCGCGCGCGTCCGCTACCCGCACCGCACGTACCTCCTCGACGGCACGGGCGACCCGCGCTTCCGCGCGCTCGCCGAGCGGCACGGCGCGGTGTGGCTCGACTCGAGCGGCGTCCCGGGCGCCAAGGCCGGCAAGATCAACGCGGCCCTCGCGCGGACCACGGAGGACTTCGTTCTGGTCCTCGATCCGGACCACCTGCCCTTCCCGGAGTTCCTCGACCGCGTGCTCGGGCACTTCGACGACCCGCGCGTGGGCTTCGTGCAGGTCTCGCAGGGCTACTACAACCAGGCCGACTCCCCCATCGCCCGCGGCGCGGCCGAGCAGACCTACGGGTTCTACGGGCCGATGCAGCTCGGGCTCCACGGGCTCGGCTGCGCGGTCGCCATCGGCGCCAACTGCACCTTCCGCCGCGCCGCGCTCGCGTCCATCGCCGGGCACGCCGTGGGGCTCGCGGAGGACCTCATGACCTCCATCCGGCTGCACTCGGCTGGATGGACGTCGGTCTATGTCCCGGAGATCGTCAGCCGCGGGCTCGTGCCCGACGACCTCGGCGGGTACTTCTCGCAGCAGCTCAAGTGGGCGACCGGCGCCGTCGACGCGCTCTTCGCCGAGGTGGTGCCGCGCTTCTTCCGGCTGAGCGCGCGCCAGCGGCTCTCCTACGTGGCGATCGGCACGTACTACCTCACCGGCCCCGCCACGCTGACGTACCTCGTCCTGCCGCTCGTCGCGCTCTGGGGCGACCTCTGGCCCATGCGCGTGGATCCGGCGGGGTTCGTCGCCGCGGGCGCGCCCGTCGTCGTCGCCGCGGTCGCGCTGCACTTCCACGGGCAACGGTGGTTCTGCGACCGCGCCACCGAGAGCGGCCTCCACTGGCGCGCCCTCCTCCTCAAGCTCGCCGCCTTTCCCGTCTACACGCTCGGGGTGGTCCTGGCGGTCGTGAAGCGCCTCGTCCGCTACGTGCCCACGCCCAAGCGCGGGCTCGGCGGTCGGCTCCTGCCGCTCGCGTGGCCGCACCTCCTCGTCGTCCTCTCGTTCCTCGTCACGACGGGCGCGAGCCTCTGGCTCCGGGCTTCCGCGCCGCGGCTCGCCGAGCGCTGGAGCGACGCGGAGTCCTACTGGGCGATGCTCTTCTTCGGCGCGCTCGGGGCCGCGTCGGTGCTCGTGGCGATCGCCTGGGCCGCGCACCCGTCGGGCCGCGCGCCGATCGACCCCTGGGAGCGCCTCCCCGCGCCCGAGGCCCCGACAACGACGATCTCCACGACGGCCACGACCGCCACCGGAGGATGACCATGAAGCGCTCTCACCGCGTCGCATTGACGGCTGCCACCACGACCGGGGCCGCCCTCGCCGTGCTCTTCTCGACCTACGGGCGCGGGCCCGCCGAGACCTGGCTCTCGTCGGCCTTCGGCGCGGCGAGCGCCGCCGTGGCCACGGCGGATCTCGCCTGGACCGCCGGCCCCGAGCGCGACGCCCGGCTCGCCCGCCTGTCCACGGAGCTCGCGTCGCGGAAGCTCGACGACCTGCGCGCCCCGCCGCGCCTGCTCCACGGCGCGCACGACGGCGGGCTGCCGGGCGATGTCGGCGGGTACCTCGCGCTCGAGGAGGCGGTGGGCCAGACGCTCCTGCTCACGCAGATCTACGCGGCCTGGGGCGACGGCGCGGACCAGGAGTTCCCGAGCCGGGCCGCGCGCGCCATCTGGGCGGTGGGCTCGGTGCCGGTCATCACGTGGGAGCCCTGGCTCAGCGGGTTCCAGCGCCTGGACTCGTCGTTCCGCGCGGCGGCGACGCGGGACCACGGCGGCCTCACCGACATCGCCGACGGCAGGTACGACGTCTACGTCGACGGCTGGGCGAAGGCGGCGGCCGAGTACGGGCACCCGATCCTCCTCCGCTTCGCGCACGAGATGAACGACGGCTACCGCTACCCGTGGGGGCCGGTGAACAACCCGCGCCCGCAGGAATTCATCCGCGCGTGGCGGCACGTCGTCGGGCGCTTCCGCGCCGCCGGCGCGGCGAACGTCCTCTGGGTCTGGTCGCCGAGCGTCTCGTACGAGAACTACTGGGAGTACTACCCGGGCGACGAGTGGACCGACTGGGTCGGGACGGGCGTCCTCAACTACGGGACCGCCGTCCGCTGGTCCCGGTGGTACTCGTTCCAGGAGCTCTTCGCGCGCCACTACGAGCGCCTCGCGCCGCTCGGCAAGCCGCTGATGATCGCCGAGCTCGGCACGCTCGCCGCCGGCGGCGACCGCGCGCGCTGGTACGAGGAGGCCCTGACGGGCTTCGCGGCGCGCCACCCCGCCGTGAAGGCGCTCCTGTTCTTCCACGTCGCGAGCGACGCGACAGTGACCCACGAGCCGCTCTCGTGGGCCTTCGCCGACGACCCCACGGTCGCCGGCGCGGTGCGCCGCGCGCTCGCGGCACAGAACAACCATGCACAGGAGGTTCAGCGATGAAGATCGTGCTGCTCGCCGGCGGGCTCGGGACCCGCCTCAGCGAAGAGACAGTCGACAGGCCGAAGCCGATGGTCGAGATCGGGGGCCAGCCCATCCTCTGGCACATCATGCAGATGTACGCCGCGCACGGCTTCGACGACTTCGTCGTGGCGTGCGGCTACAAGGGCGACTTCATCAAGGACTGGTTCGCGGGGCTCCGGACGCGCCGCGCGGACTTCACGGTGGACCTGCGGAGCGGCGAGGTCGATGCGCTCGGCGTCCACTGCCCGAGCTGGCGCGTGACGCTCATCGACACGGGGCTCCACACCCAGACCGGCGGGCGCATCCGCCGCCTGAGCCGCGTGCTCGGGCGGGAGCCGTTCATGGTCACCTACGGCGACGGGGTCGGTGACATCGACATCGCGAAGCTCGTCGCCTTCCACCGCGCCCACGGCAAGCTCGCGACGATCACCGCGGTGCGCCCGCCGGCCCGGTTCGGCGTCCTCGATCTCCGGGGCAGCGAGGTCGCGGCGTTCGCCGAGAAGCCGCAGGCCGAGGCGGGGTGGATCAACGGGGGGTTCTTCGTCTTCGAGCCCGGCGCCCTCGAGGTCCTCGACTGCGACGACGCGACGCCGCTCGAGCGCGAGCCGCTCGAGCGGCTCGCCGCCAGCGGGCAGCTCATGGCCTACCAGCACGAGGGGTTCTGGCAGCCGATGGATACCCTGCGCGACAAGCGCCTCCTCGAGCGGCTCTGGGACGAGGGGCGCGCGCCCTGGAGGAGCTGGTCGTGAGCGAGCACCTCGACTTCTACGCGGGCCGCCGCGTGTTCGTCACCGGGCACACCGGGTTCAAGGGCTCGTGGCTCACCGCCTGGCTGCGCCTGCTCGGCGCGCAGGTCACCGGGTACGCCCTGCCGCCGGAGGGCGCGCCGAGCCTCTTCGCCGACGCGCGGATCGACGACGGGGTCACCTCGATCCTCGGCGACATCTGCGACGAGGGGCGCCTCGCGCGGTCGATGGCCGAGGCCCGGCCGGAGATCGTGCTGCACCTGGCGGCGCAGGCGCTCGTCCGCAGGTCGTACGCGCGGCCGATCGAGACCTTCTCGACGAACGTCCTCGGGACGGCGCACGTGCTCGAGGCGGCGCGGCGCCTCCCGTCGGTGCGGGTCGTGATCGTGGTGACGACGGACAAGTGTTACGAGAACCACGAGTGGGTCTGGGGCTACCGCGAGACCGACGCCCTCGGCGGCCACGACACGTACAGCGCGAGCAAGGCCTGCGCCGAGCTCGTCGCCGCGGCCTACCAGCGGTCGTTCTACGGGCGCGAGGTGGCGCTCGCGACGGCGCGCGCCGGGAACGTCATCGGCGGGGGAGACTGGGCCGAGGACCGCCTCGTACCGGACATCGTCCGCAGCGTCGCCGCGGGCGAGGCCGTGCACATCCGGCACCCGCGCGCCGTGCGCCCCTGGCAGCACGTCCTCGATCCGCTCTCCGCGTACCTCCTCCTCGCGCGCCGGCTCTGGGACGATCCGGCGCGGTACAGCGGCGCCTGGAACTTCGGCCCCGACGACGCCGAGCCGCGGACGGTGCACCGCCTCGCGGAGGCCATCGTCCGCGAGCTCGGGCGGGGCTCGCTCGAGCTCGCCGAGCCCCCGGAGGGCGATCGGCTCCACGAGGCGAGCGCGCTGCGGCTCGACTGCAGCAAGGCGCGGTCCCGGCTCGGCTGGCGCCCGCTCCTCGACACCGATCGCGCCATCCAGCTCACGAGCGCGTGGTACGCGCGCTACCTGGAGGATCGCCGGCGCGCGCGGGCGCTCGTCGAGGAGCAGCTCCGGCTCGCGACGGGGCTCGCATGAGGCCCGGCAAGGCCGTGGTCACGGGCGCGACCGGCTTCATCGGCTCGGCGCTCGTCCGGCGGCTCCTCGCGGGCGGGTGCGACGTCGCCGCGACGGCGCCCGCGCAGTCTTCGGGGTGGGCGCGCCTCTCGCGCCCCTCGCCGGGCCAGCGCCTCCGGCGGCTCCCGCTCGAGCGCCTGACGCGGGACGCGCTCCTCGATGCGGTCGGCGACGAGCCGCCGGATGCGGTCTTCCACCTGGCGTCGGCCGGCGTGGACCCGGGAGAGCGCGCGCCGGGCGCGCTCCACGAGGGCAACGTCGGCGCGCTCGTCGCGACGCTGGAGGCCGCCGCGCGCTGGGGCGGGGCGCGGGTCGTCTTCACGGGATCGTGCTCGGAGTACGGCGCGGTCCTCGAGGGGCAGCTCGTCGACGAGGGCGCGCCGCGCGCCCCGGCCGACCTCTACGGCGCCGCCAAGGCCGCCGCCCACGACTATGGGCGCGCCGTGGCGCGGGCCCTCTCGGTGCCGTTCGTGACGCTCCGCCTCTTCGGCGTCTACGGCCCAGGCGAGGCGCCCCATCGCCTCATCCCGTACCTCGCGGCCCGGCTCCGCGCGCGGGAGCGCGTCGACCTCACCCCCGGCACGCAGCTCCGCGATCTCACCTTCGTGGACGACGTCGTGGAGGCGCTGCTGCTCGGCGCGACGACGGCGGGGATCGAGCTCGGCGCTGCCTACAACGTCTGCTCGGGGCGCCCCACGAGCGTGCGCCAGGTCTGCCTCGAGGTCGCGCGGCAGCTCGGCGCGCCGGAGTCCCTCCTCGGCTTCGGCGCCCGTCCTCCGCGCGCCGACGAGCCCCCGTGGCTCGTCGGCGATCCGCGCCGCTTCCGCGCCGCCACCGGCTGGCGCGCCCGCACCGATCTCTCCCTCGGCGTCGCCACCTCGCTCGCCCCCGCCTGAGGCCCCGCCGCGCGCCGCGCCGATCTCCTCGGGCGCGGGCACGAGTACTCCGTGGCGGCTGCCAGTGGGAAGCCCTGTTTCAATGCGCATGGGGCAACCCTGCACACGAGAGAACGCGAGCTCCAGAGTCGACGCCAGTTCCGCCCGCCAGGAGTTCGGCCAGGGATCCGGAGAGATTCCAACGCAAAGGCGCAAAGACGCCAAGGCGCAAAACAAAAAAAAACAATCTTCATGCATCTTTGCGCCTTTGCGCTCTTGGCGCCTTTGCGTCGAAATCTCTCCTCTCTCGAGGCAGATCCCTGGCAGGATTGCTGCCCCACGGAACTGGATACCTCTCGGGCGCGCTCCCGAGCGAGCAGGAATCCGTCGGGGTCGTCTGTTCCATGGCGGATCGGCTGGAGTATCGTGGCCATGGGGCGCGCGCCCGCGGGTGAGCCAGAGGCGCGAGGGAGAGGAGCGGCATGCGTACGCACAGGGTGGATGGCGAGGCAGAGGCGACAACGAAAGCAGAGATGCATTCAAACGGCCGGATCCGGGCAGCACGAGCGCGAATGGCCGCCGCGGGGTGGTGGCTCGCAGGCGCGACCGCAATCGCGTGTGGACCAGCGGCGCCCGAGAACGGACCAGCGCCGCCACCCGGCCAGAGCGCGCCAGAGGAGGCGTTCGCGGACCAGGTCGTGGAGGCGTTCTGCGGCGGGCTGGGCTCGTGCTGCACGGGCCTGAGCCGCACGTTCGACCGGGCGAGCTGCGAGGCGAACGCGCGGGATCTGATCGCCAGGCGCGTCCCCGTGAGCGACGATGTGCGCTTCGATCCGGCGGCGGCGGAGCAGTGTTTGACGAGCATTCGCACGGCGCTCCCGACGTGCTCCGGCATCGAGAGCGAGCCGTGCGACCGTATCTACGTGGGCACGCTCGCTGCCGGCGAGGCCTGTGATCGCAGCGATGAGTGCGCGCCGATCGCGGGAAGCCGGACCTATTGCCTCGACGTCTGCAAGGCCGTTCGCCGCGCCGCGGAGGGCGAAAGCTGCGTCCGCACCTGCAAGTCAGAGACGGAGTGCGGCCATCTTCCGGAAGAGCCGCCTTACGACGTGATGAGCCTGGCGACCTGGGGCGACTGCTTCATGGAGGATGGCCTCGCGTGCGTCGGGGGCGTGTGCGTGCGCGCCCCGGGGCAAGGCGCCGCCTGCCTCCAGGGCGTTGTCTGTGATCGCGGGCTCGATTGCGACAGCGACACCTGCGTTCCCATTCCCACCCTCGGCGAAGCCTGTACCTGGGGCTGCACCCCTGGATCTTTCTGCACGTACGACGGCGTCTGCGCGGCACAGCTTCCCCTGGGCGAGTGGTGCCAGGACGACAAGGCCTGCAGCTCGGGGAGCTGCGGCTCGAATGCGTGCCAGTTGATGAGTTGCCCGGTCGCGTGCCAGTCGCCGACGCTGGGCGATCCGCACGGATCCGCCGCCGAGTGCGCGGGTATGGTCCACTTCTGAGAGCCCGCGGCTCCGCCGCTCCGCGCGGCTCATGCGGCGCGTGCGCACGCGCGCCGCGGCGCGCGCGGGCTGGCGGATGAGCGGCGCGCCGCCGGAGAGCGGTATCCCTGCCGGAGGCGCCGCGCACCGAGGGATTCCGCGGCCCACCCCCGCCCACAGCGTCGCCAGCATCGGTGCGTCAGCCGATCGTCACCGGCACGCACTCACGACAACGGGAGCAGAATGCTACAGCAATGAGCCGGAAAGTGGCATATTTCCAGTGCGACGGATTATCGCTCTCCATGGTGGGAAGTGTGAATGAAGGAGCACTGGCGTTGACGGAGCTGCGCGACAGCGGCTACGATCGCCCATGATCGCTGCGCCCTCCTGACGGTGGCCGCGCTGTGCTCATCAGCCTGGGGCGAGACGCCGTGAAGGAGCTCGATACACCGGTACATGTCGGAGATGTCCTGCTCGGCAAGTACACGGTGGAGCGCGTACTCGGCCGTGGCGGGATGGGGATGGTCGTGGCGGCGCGCCACCGTGAGCTCGGCGAGCTCTTCGCCATCAAGCTCCTCTTGCCCCGGGCGCCCGCCGATGCCCAGGCCACGGAGCTGTTCCTGCGCGAGGCGCGCGCCGCGGTGCAGCTGAAGGGCGAGCACATCGTCCGCGTCCACGACGTCGGCAGGCTGGAGACCGGCGCCCCCTACATGGTGATGGAGCACCTCGTCGGGAGCGACCTGCAGCAGATCGTCTTCGAGCGCGGTCCGCTGCCCGTTCGCGAGGCGGTGGATTACGTCCTGCAGGTCTGCGACGCGCTGGCCGAGGCGCACGCCCAGGGGCTCGTGCACCGCGACCTCAAGCCGGCCAACCTGTTCCTCACGCGCCGGCAGAACGGGGCGCCGTTCGTCAAGGTGCTCGACTTCGGCATCTCCAAGCGGATCAAGCCCGACGCCGCGGATCTGACCAACACCCTCGTCCTGCTCGGCTCCCCTTTCTACATGGCGCCGGAGCAGATGAGGCGCGCCAAGCGCGTGGACACGCGGAGCGACGTCTGGTCGATGGGCGTGGTCCTGCACCACCTGGTGACGGGGATGATGCCCTTTTCCGCAGAGACGCTGACCGAGGTGGTGGCGCTCGTGCTGCAAGACGAGCCGATCCTGCCGAGCCAGCAGCGACCGGGGCTCCCTGACGAGCTCGACACGGTGGTGGCGCTGTGCCTGCAAAAGCGGCCGGAGCACCGGTTTCAGGCGATCGAGGACCTGGCCGCCGCGCTGCGCGTGCTCACGTCTGCCGACGGGCCGGATCCCGCGACGCCTGCGGCCAGCAGACCGCGCGCCGACGCGGCGTCGGGGCTGGCGGAGACTCAGGCCGCGCTGGACCTGACCCCCGCGCGCCCAACGCAGCCCACGGCGGAAGCGCCGGCGCCGGGCTCGGGCGACGAGATGGCGCAGTCCCTCTCGGAATCCATCGAACGCGCGGCGCCGACCGAGCGCACGGGCGACTGGCGGGGGAGCAGGCTGCGCAGGTTCCACCGGAGGGCGTCGATCACGGGGGCGGCGCTTGCCGCGCTCGCCATCGGGATCGGCTGGCTCACCCTGTCACAGCGGCCTCGGTCCGCTCCGGCAGCATCGGTGATCGCGGCGCAGGAGATCCCCGCTCCTGGGGTGCCTGCGGCCGGATACGAGCTGCCTGCCCCGGCCACGGCGGACACCGAGGTGCCCAGCGCCGTCGATCGATCCCCGGCGCCGGCGCCGCCTCCCCCGGAGCCGGCGCCGCCTCCGAGCGCCTCCGCGCCCTCGACGCCGGCCGCGCCGGCGCGCTCCTCCAGCGCGCCGCTGCGGCGGAGAGCGCCGGTGCGCCCCCCGGGCCCGGCGCAGGCCCCGAGGCCCATCATGAGCGCGGCGGGCGCGGCCGCCGCCACGACCGCGGCGCCGGTGGCGCCCACGACCGCGGCGCCGGTGGCGCCGACGACCGCGGCGCCGGTGGTGCCGCCCAGGAAGTACGAGGGAATCTACTGAGCGCGTGCCGCGCGGCAGCCGAGCGGGACCCACGGGAGGAGTGAAGCACCGATGTTCTCAGCGGATCGAGGCGCGCACGTGCTCGCCCCAATCGCACTTGCCGCGGCCCTGAGCGCGACCGGCCCGGCGCAGGCCCAGGAGGTCGACAGGCACGCTGCCGTGACCGCCCAGGCGCTTTACGATCAGGCCACCGCGGAGCTGGAGGCCGGGCGCTTCGCGAGCGCGTGCGGCAAGCTGGAGGAGGTCACGCGGCTCGTGCCGGACGGGCTGGGCGCCAAGCTGACGCTGGCCCAGTGCTACGAGGCGTGGGGAAAGCTCGCGAGCGCCTGGGCGCAGTACACGATCGTCGAGGCCCTGGCGGCCAAGGCCGGGCAGGCGGAGCGATCGGCGCGCGCGGGCGCGTCGGCCGCGGCGCTCAAGCCCAGGCTCGCGACGCTGACGGTCGACGTCCCGGAGGCCGTGCGGGCCTACCGAGGGCTCGAGATCAGGCGCGACGGCGTGCCGCTCGGGGAGCCGCAGTGGGGCGCGTCGCTGCCGGTGGACACGGGAGAGCACGAGATCGTGGCGACGGCGAGGAACCGCAAGCCCTGGAGGCGGTCCGCCGTCGTCACCGCAGACGGCGAGACGGTGTCGGTGGCGATCCCCGCCCTGGAGCCCGACGGGCGCGACGAGCCGGCGAGACCGCGCCCCGCGACGGGAGGCGCCCAGCGCGCCGCGGGGCTCGTGGTCGGCGGAGCGGGGCTGATCGGGGCCGGCGTCGGCGTGTTCTTCGGGGTTCGCGCGGCGCTCAAGCTGAACGAGAGCAACGAGGCTGGCCATTGCCACGATGGCAACCTCTGCGATGACGTCGGGTACGTGGCGCGCGAGCAGGCCGTCGCGGCAGGCGACGTGAGCACGGTGCTGCTCCTCGCCGGCGGCGCCGCGCTCGCGGGCGGCGTCGCGCTGTTCCTGACCGCGCCGAAGCCGGAGCGCACGGGCGCGCACGTCGCGCTGGGACCGCACGGGATCGCCCTGCGAGGGAGCTTCTGATGCGACATCGCCGGCGCAGGACGGGCGGCGGAGCCCTGGCGCGCCTGCCCTTCGCGGCGGGAGCCGGCGCGCTCTGCGCTGCCGCGGTATGGCCCGGATGCAACGCCATCCTCGGGATCGAGGCGCCCGTGCGAGAGGACGCCCCGGCGACGACGAAGACCGGCAGCGGGAGCGCTGGCGCCGGCGGCGCTCAGGCTGACTGTTCCCTCCACGAGGTATCTCCGGACGAGACCCTGGAGCTGTCGATGATCGACGACATGGAGGATGGAAACATCGGCATTCTCAAGGGTGACGGCGCAACCCCGCGGCAGGGGGCCTGGTTCAAGTACGGCGACGGATCCGAGGGCGGAGCGCAGGAACCTTCCGACGCGGCCGAGCTCGTCGCGGCGATGATGCCTGTGCGCGGCGACAGCGAGAGGGCCGTGCACACGAGCGCCAACGCGCTTTTCACCAGCTGGGGCGCCGGCGTCGGCTTCGAGCTGAGCACCTCCTATTACGACGCCACCGGGTACCGTGGCATCACCTTCTGGGCCCGCGCCGAGGACGACTCGTCCACGGAAATGTTCGTGACGTTCGTCGATCAGCAGACCGACAAGGGCGGTGGGATCTGCGGTGACATGGCGGGGCAGGTGCCCTGCTACGACCATTTCCACACGAGCGTCAGCCTGACGTCCGACTGGAAGCACTTCAAGGTTCCTGTCGGGTGTCTCGTCCAGACCGGATACGGCGTCTTCGAGTCGTTCGCGCAGGACAGGATCCGGGTCATCCAGTTCAGCTTCGGCGCGGGCCAGGCGTTCGACTTCTGGATCGACGACGTCGCGTTCTACAGATGACCGCTTCCATCGCCCTGCGCTGCTCCTCCCCGCATGCGCTCGGCAGCGCTGTCTAGCTGTCTAAGATGGATTGCCGTCCCGCTCGTCCGTCGCTGTCGTTGCGACCTGGGCCTGGAAGATCTCTTGCACGTGGACGAGCTCTGCCGGCTCCGCGAGCACGTCGAGCCTGTCGCCGACCTCGAGGATCGTCTGGCCCCGGGGCACGACGGTCCCGCCCTCCCGGTGAATGGCGCGAATGAGCACGCCGGCAGGCAAGCCGAGCTCGGCGATACGCTTGCCGACGACGGCGGCCAGGCGCCCGAGCTCGAACGTGCGGGTCCTCGGCTGCGCGCCGGCGAGGGTGTGCGTCGTCGGATCGTAGTGCCCCGCGAGCTCGTTCACCACGGTCTCGGGCGAGAGGGGTGTGTTGGTCGTGTAACCGGCGCGAGCGAGCAAGTGCGTGGCCACGGGCATCGTCAGCACCACGAACGCGATGATGACGATGGCCCGGGTGGTGACGGCCGGGTCGCCGAAATGCAGTGCGGACGCCGAGATGATGCACGTCATCCCGAACACGGAGGCCTTCGACGTCACCTGGAGGCGCGTGAACAGGTCCGGCATGCGCAGGATGCCCACGGCCGCGATCAGCACGAAGACGCACCCGATGACGAGGAGCGCGCCCTCGACGACATCGAGGATCACGGCGTCTCCCCCTGTCGCTCGAGGTAGTGCGCGAACGCGATGGTGCCGAGGAAAAAGATGAGCGACAGCACCATCACCGCATCGAGGAGGACGCCATGGTCGGTCACCATCGCGTAGAGGGCGATGCCCCCGCTGCCGACCGTCGCCATGAGGTCCATGGCGACCACGCGGTCGGGGAGGCTCGGACCGAGCAGGAGGCGGATGAACGCGACGACGAACGCCACCGTGACGACGGCGCTCGCGACGAGCAGGAGCGGGGTCATCGGAAGAGCTCCTTCACGCGGCGCTCGAGGTCGTTCTTGACGGTCGCGCGCAGCGCGTCGGCGCTGTCCACGAACATCGCATGGATGAAGAGGACCGTGCGGTCGCTCGAGACGTCGAGGCCAAAGGTGCCGGGCGTCAGGGCGAGGAGGATCGTCAGCACCGTGATCTCGAGATCGGTCGTCAGATCCAGGGGGACCGCGACGATGCCGGGGCGGCTCTTTCGCCTGATCGAGAGGACGTCGCGGGCGACCCTGAGGTTCGCCCGCACCATCTCTTTCGCATAGAAGAGCATGAACGACAGCAACCCTGGCAGCTTCTCGAAATAGGTCGTGGGGCCGATCAGGCGCCGGAGCCCGAGGAGCAAGAGGTACCCGAGGAGGAAGCCGAAAACGAGGCCTCCCACGGTGGCGCGGCCGGTCAGGGTCACCCAGACGATCGCCAGGAACAGATTGAGGACGAAGGCTCTCATCGGCGCCCCTCCCCCAGCACGGCGCGCACGTAGTCGGTCGGATCGGCGAGCTGCGCGGCGGCCCGCCGGACGACGCCGAGGAGCGGCTCCGGCGCCATCCCGAGCGTGAAGCCGAGCGCCGTCAAGAGCACGACCGGCGCGTACAGGAGCGCGCGAGGCCGCGTCCCGCGCTCGCGCATGGCGAGGTCGGCGTCGACGGGCGCGGGCGCGGGCTTCCAGAAGGCCTCGTTCCATATCTTCGTCATCGAGATGAGGGTGACGAGGCCGACAGCGAGGCTCGTGGCGACGACGGCCGTGGCCCCTCGGGAGCCGACCTCGAGCCCTGACCGCACCAGGATGAGCTTGCCCCAGAACCCCGACAAAGGCGGCATGCCGGCGAGGGAGAGGGCCGTGACGAGGAAGCAGGCGGAGAGCCCGGGGCTCCGCGCGAGGAGCCCGCCCTGAAGGTCGAGGCGGAGGTCTTTCCCGTCGGATTGCATGATCCCGCTGATCAGGAAGAGGTTCGATTTGATGATCGCGTGGTGCAAGACGAAGAAGATCGCCCCCGAGAGGGACGACAACGTGAACAGGCCGAGGCCCATGACCATGTAGCCGACCTGGCTGACGCTATGAAACGCGAGGATCCGCCGGACCTCCCGGTGCGACACCGCGCCGAGCACGCCGACGGCCATGGTGAAGGCCGCGATCCCGAGGAGGAGCGCGTGGGCGGCTCCCCCGTCGCCCACGAAGACGAGGGTGAAGACGCGCACGAGCGCGTAGACGCCCACCTTCGTCAAGAGCCCCGCGAACAGCGCGGCGACGGTCACCGGAGGCGTGTGATACGAGTCCGGCAGCCAGAAGAAGAGGGGGAAGACAGCGGCCTTGATGCCGAAGGCGACGAGGAAGATCATCGCGAGGGTGATCCGGATGGACGGCGCGAGGCTCGGCAGCTTGAGCGAGAGGTCGGCCATGTTGAGGGCGTGCACGGATCCGTAAAGGATGCCGAGCCCGGTGAGGAAGAGGGCGCTCGCGATCAGGTTCATCGCGACGTACTTGATCGCGCCCTGCATCTGCGGCCGCTCGTTGCCGAGCACCAGGAGCACGAAGGACGCGATCAGCGTCACCTCGAACCAGACGTACAGATTGAAGAGGTCGCCGGTGACGAAGACCCCGTTCGTCCCCATGAGGAGCACGTGCATGAGCGGGTAGAACCCGTGCGCCCGCCGTTCCCTGTCGATGTCCGAAAGGGAGTAGATCGACGTGGCGACCGCGATGACGCCCGAGAGCAGGACCATGAGCGCCGAGAAGAGGTCGACAACGAAGGTGATGCCGTACGGCGCGGGCCAGCCTCCGAGCTGGGTCGATTGGATGCCTCCCCGGTGCACGGCGCGGAGCAAGGCGATACCGACGACGAGCTGAAGGACGCTCCCGGCGAGGCCGAGCGCGCGATGTCTCCCCGCGCGCCGGAAGGAGAGGAGCGCGAGGGCCGCCGTGGTCAGGGGGACGAGGACGGGCAGGACGAGGAGCACCTTCATGGGCGGGTCGATTCGAGAGAGTCGATATCGTCGCTGCCCATGGTCCGATAGACGCGATGCAGGAGGACGACGGTGAACGCGACGACCGCGAAGCTGATGACGATCGCCGTCAGGATCAGCGCCTGGGCCACCGGATCGGCCGGCGGTGCCTGGAAGTCCCCTCCCTCCCTGGGAATCAGCGGGGGACGGCCGCGGACGACGCCGCCCGCCGTGAGGATGAGGAGGTTCGTCCCGTGCCCGAGCAGCACGAGGCCGAAGGCGAGCTTCACGATGCTGCGCCGGAGCATGAGGAACAGCCCCGACGCATAGAGCCCGCCGACGACGATCGCGAGGAGGACCGTCATGAATCCATCTCCGCGGCCATGAGGATGATCATGAGCACCATGCCCATCACGGCGGCATACACGCCGACGTCGAACAGCACCGGCGTCCCCACCGCGACGTCGCCGAACCCCGGCGCGGGGACGGTCGCCCACACGCCTTGCAGGAAGGATCCGCCGGCCGCGAGCCCGATGACGCCCGAGAGCAGGATCGTCGAGAGCCCGATCCCCATGAGCGCCTGGGGCGAGGCGCGGAGCAGCCGCCGCGTCGAGGGGACGTCGTACGCGAGGACGTGGAGCGTGAACGCCGATGCGATGATGAGCCCGCCGACGAAGCCGCCCCCGGGCTCGAGGTGACCGCGGAGGAGCGCGTAGATCGAGACGATGATCAGGAGCACCATCAGGACCGGCGTGGCGGAGCGCAGGATCAAGGAAGGCATGGCTCAGGCTCCCTTCCGCGTACGCGTCGCGAGCAGCGCATAGACGCCGACGCCGGCCGCGCAGAGCACCGTCGACTCCCCCAGCGTGTCCATCGCCCGGAAATCCACGAGGATCACGTTGACGATGTTCCGCCCGTGGGCCTCGGTGTGTACCTTCTCAACAAAGAACTCGCTCAGGATCGGCGCCGGGGAGAGCGTCGACGACATGAGGATCAACAGGGCCACCGTCGCCCCGAAGATCACGGAGACGATCGCGTCCGGGATCCACACGCGCGCGGGGGATCGGGACACGAAGCGCGGCAGGTGGTGGAGGACGAGGACGAAGATGACGACCGTCAGCACCTCGACCAGGATCTGCGTCAGCGCGAGATCGAGCGCGCTGAAGATCACGTAGACGAGCATGACGCAGATGCCGATCGCGCCGAGCGCGGCGACGACGGCGAGGCGTGATTGCGTGCGCGTCGCCATGGCCGCGGACGCGAGGATCACGCCCGCGAGCACGAGCTCCGGGAGCTCCACGGTGAGCGACGGGATCGTGAAAGGGAGGCTCCAGAGCAGAGGTGTCCCGACGAGCACGACCGTCGTCAGGGCCGTGACCAGCAGATAGCGGCGCAGGTGCCCCGTCTGGAGCTGCCCGGTCAGCCACTCCGCGAACCGGAGGAGCCCCTCGAAGGCAGCGTCGTACACGCGCGCGGGGCCCCAGGCCCCGAGGCGCGTGGCGGCGTCGAAGAGGCGTCCTTCCCGGCCGGAGAGGGCGCGGAAGAGCCCGAGGCCGGCGAGGAGGGTCGCGACGCTGAGCCCGAGCACGGGGGTCAGGCCGTGCCACAGGTGCACTTCGAGCGGCGTGGGTCGGCCGAGGATCGCTGTCGCCGCCGCGCCCGGGAGGTCGCCGAGCAGTCGCGGCGCCACCCCGAGGACGAGGCTCGCCGCCGCGAGCGTGGCAGGCCCGAGCCACAAGGACAGCGGCGCTTCGTGGGGGAGCGTGGGCGCCGCCGGGGGACCCCCGAAGAAGGGGCGCTGGGCGACGACCAGGCTCATCACGACGAGGAGGGCGCTCGACAGGACCGCGGCCCCGGCGAGGACCGCCGTCATCGAGGGCGGCGCGAGGACGGCCTCGTAGAAGAGCTCTTTCGACAGGAAACCGAGGAGGGGCGGCGCGCCCGCGCTCGAGATCGCGGCCAGCACGGCCGCCGTCGCGGTGATCGGCATCCGCCGCGCGAGGCCCCTCAAGCGGGTGACGTCGCGGGTCCCGGTCTCGTGGTCCAGGGTCCCCGCGGCCATGAAGAGCGCGCCCTTGTACAGCGAATGCGCGACCAGATAGACCACCGCCGCGGAGACGGCCGCCCGGGTCCCGATGCCGAGGAGCATCGTGAGGATGCCGAGCACGCTCACGGTCGAATAGGCGAGGATCCGCTTGAGATCCTTCTGCGTGACCGCGAGCACCGCGCCCGTCACCATCGTGGCGGCGCCGAACCCCGTCACGACGAGGTACCATTCGCGCGTCGCGCCCAGCGCGGGATGCAGGCGCGCGAGCAGGTAGACGCCGGCCTTCACCATCGTGGCCGAATGCAGGTAGGCGCTGACCGGCGTGGGCGCCTCCATTGCGCGAGGCAGCCAGAAATGAAAGGGCACCTGCGCCGATTTCGTGAAGGCTCCGGCGAGGACGAGGAGCAGGATCGGCAGGTAGAGCGGGCTATCGCGGACGGCGTCCCCCGAGAATCGGGAGATCTGCGTCTCTCCGGTGACCAGGACGAGGAGGACGAGGCCCGCGAGCATGGCGAGCCCGCCGCCGCCCGTCACGAGGAGCGCCGTCAAGGCGGCTTTGCGCGCCTCCGGCCGCTCGTGGTCCCACCCGATGAGGAGATACGAGCTCACGCTCGTGAGCTCCCAGCACACGAAGAGGAGAATGACGTCGTCGGCGACCACGAGGCCGGCCATCGATGCCGTGAACAGGAGCAGATAGGCGTAAAACCGCCCGAGCCGCGGGTGCGAGCGCAGGTATTCGCTCGCGTACACGAAGATCAGCGCCCCGATGCCGCAGATGAGGCCGAGGAACACGAGCGAGAGCCCGTCCAGACTCACCGAGATCTCCACGCCGAGCGACGGGATCCACGGCAGCGAGGCGCGATGGGCCTCCCCCTCGGCGAGCCTCGGGGCGAGCTGCATCGCGGACGCGAGCACGCCGAGCGGGAGCGCCGCGAAGAGCCAGCCGGCCCGGCGCCCGAGCCCGCGATGGAGGGCCGGCGCCAGCAGCGCTCCGACGAACACGCTCAGGATGGCCCACAGCATCGCGGCAGGTCCCCCTTCGATGCCGGCGAGGGCCCGAGGCTTTCGAGGGGCTTTCGAGGGTGCGGCCTACCGAGCTCGGCGCCGGCGCGAGCCCGCTCGGCCTGCTGACGGAGCAGAGCGAGCCCGCGACCGGCGCCGCCGTCGGGAGCTTCCCGCCGGCGTTCAGCCATGTCGGACGCATCGCCAGCGACGTGCGCCTCGCGGGAGGCCGGCGCAGGTCATTGACCAGCTCGCGCGCTGGCTTCATCAGTACCACCGCGAACGTGAACGTCGGCATCGCCCCGGATTCCGGCGCGACCGTCGCCTGCCTCCTGCTGGCGTTATCGCCGACCGGTGGTCCGGGCCTCGGCGCTCCCGCGCCGGTGGTGCACCCCCTCGAGTCGCTGCTCGCGCGACAGCGGTAGGCGCATCAACAGCCGTTATATACAGACTCGCGAGCAGAGTCGGTCATCGGCAGACCATGTGCCATAATCAATGGGCTTGTTACAAAGGCTACGCGAGGCTCTGCGCCGCACGGATCGCCGCCTTGGCCTGGGCTACCAAGCGGTGACGCTTGCAACCATCGAACGACAGTGGCTTGTCAGATCTTGGCACCTTCGGTCCGACCGCCCTCACGCTCTCCGACCGACGTTGACAGCCAGACGACCGTCTCGTTGTCAAACAAAGAAACCAGACGGTGCGATTCTGGCCGTCGCCGAGCGGGGGTCTCTATCAAGCTTCTTGCGCTGACACACAAGCTCACTGAACAGAAAACGTACCGGGCGCCGGGTCAAGGAACCGCTCCGCCTTGAGGACGGCGACTCGCCCGCCTGCTTCCTGCCCCGCAGGCGAGCCTGCCGGCGTGCAGTTCCCCCTCGAGCATTCCAGGACGTGCAGGTGAAGCGCCCGCGGGAGGAAGCCCGCGGGCCGCCTGCCGCGACACATCCGCCGAGCTCCCCACCGATGGGCGCGCTCATCGCAGAGCGCTCGCTCATGGCGATGCTCATCGCGAGGGCAGCCCGCTGATCACAGCTCCAGGCGCGGCAGCGGACGCCAGGGCGAGCCTGGAACACCTCGAGGAACCGACACAGCACGACGACACGCGGCGACGTCGTGCTATCATGCTGATGTGATCAGCGATAGCGCACGCACCGAGACTGCGGTCGAGCGGAGGGCCACTTTCGCCCACTCGACGAGAAGCTCTTCCTCGAGGTCTTTGGCGCGGCCCCGAAGCCCAAGTCCGCGAACCGCAAACGCTGAACCTGGAGGCGCTCATGCCACAGACTGTAAAACTCACGCTGCCGATCCCCGAGCCCCTCGCGCTGCTCGACGCGACGCTGCTTTTCCTCATCCAGGTCCTGCTCGCGCAGCACCCCGATCTGCTCACGCCCCCCGAGGAGCCCGCGCCCCGCAATCCGGGCCCGCGCGCCGCTCGCCGCATCTTCGAGGCCGTCCGCGAGCTCCACGCCGCGCTCGACAACTACCGCGCCTTCGTCCCTGCCGATCCTCCGCGGGCGCTCGGCGACGAGCGGCCCGGCGACGACATCCCGTTTTGAGGCGACCCCGCCCGCGCTCGGCTCATGACGCCGCGCGTCCCTCAATTCTCGCGCTCAAAGCCCCTCCAACTTCGTGCTCGTGACCATCCCGACGTCGCGGGGGATCAACAGCGGCACCGGCGCAGGCTGGGCGCGTCGCGTCACGTCCAGGGCACCCTCCTGTGTTAACAGGACATCTTCCCTCGTCACCCCGGTTCGTAAGCACTGTCCCTGTAGGCCCGAGCCACAAGAGCCTGCCGGCTTCCGAACCGACTGCGCTCGACCCCTCGAAGCTCGGTACACATGCCCTCGCGAATGCCATGGCACTGGTTTCGCAGCAGCCACCGGGCCGCTTGACACGGGCAATGAAAATTGCATTGGTCCGCGAAACAATGAGTGACGCGGAATGGACACAGGCGATCACTATCAAGCAAAGGCACCGTGCTCCGGCGGACCGCCCCGTCTGACCACCCGCTCGGCGCAACCCGGCCGTGCTCTCGTGGGCCATGTCGAGCACGTGACGCTCGGACGCGCCCAGGGCATCCCCATGCGGGACGACGTCATTCACCTGCACGACACGCGCTTCCTGCCCTGACGGGGGCGGCGGCCTCGCCCTCGCGCAGTTCTGCCGGAGCTACGTCGAGATCCACCTGTTCACGACGGCCGGACGCTACGAGGCGGCGCGGCCATCGAGGAGCGCATCCGGGCTGTGCCAGAGCGCATCCACGTCCACGCAGCAAGGCGCGCCGTCGACCATCCGCGTGTGGTGGTCGTCGCGGACGCGACGGTCGCCGCACCATCATCGTCACCGAGAGCCCGCTCCAGCCCGCCGCGATCGATCTTTCTCCAGGTCGATCCTCGAGGTCTGTGGCGCCGTCTACTTCACCCGCGACGATCCCGAAAGCCTCCGCCGCGCGCGTGCCGCCTCGTGATGACGGCGCGCCGGGGAGCTCGGCGCTCAGGCTCGCGGCGGTCACACCCGACGTGATTATCGGCAGCGTCCAAGTCCCGCGCGAGAACGATCCGCTCGATTCCAACAAGCCCCTGCCCCGCGCAGCTCGGCGCGGCGGGAAACGCGGTTGAGGACCACAACCCCTCGTCTTCGTCTCAGGAACCAAGGAAAATTCGAAAGACAAATGCAAGCCGGAACAGATGCCCAGTGGGCACACAGGACGTACGCCCATAACGGTTTACAGCCGAGGCGGAGACCGTAAGCGCATCTCGCCCTTGTGAACCGGCAAGAATCTATTGCAGGATGAAGAGTAATATGATTGTCCAGGCGTCGAGCATCGTCCGCCCCTCATGACAATGGGGCCGAATGAAGAGCCTGGTACATTTCGAAGAAAATCTTCGACTGCTCCGGATTGGACGAGAGCACCCGTGCCCAGTGGCGCGACAGACGCAAGTAGTCGGCCGTGGACAGCCCCCGCGCGGCGAGGGGTTGCGCCGGGCCACCGGCGAGCTGGATGTCGACGACCAGCTTGGCGTAGGAGGCCGCGTCCATCGCGGACACGGGCTTCAGCGCATCCTGCGCCTCGCCGAAGGCGTCGGAGTAGACGTGCGGCATCCTTGCAGCCTGCCCGTGCTCGCGCACGTCGTCGCCGAGGTGTGCCATCCAATACACGGTCGACTCGTTCCACGCCGCCTCGCTCAGGCGGCGGGCATCGAGGATCGCCGCGAGGGGGCGGTCGCCCTCGGCCATCTCGGCCGATATCCGCGCGTGATCGGTCAGCGTGATCCCGTGCGGAGGGCCCCGCTGCGCCGCGCTCGCGTCGTCGTCCCCGGAGCTCATGGGTAGATCCTACGCCAAATGCGGCGCGAGTTGGCGGCGTGTATCCTCGGAGCATGGCGGATACCTCACCCACGATCCCACGCTTCCCCGGCGGCCCCGACCCGACCGAGCCCGTGCCGGGGACGCCGGTCCACGGCTTCGATATCGCCGCGTGCGCGCGCGTGGCGGGGCGGCTCGCGCAGCGCGCGGAGCCCAGGGCCGCGACGCTCGCGCGCGCAGGGCTGGACGAGGCGCGCTGGACGGAGATCGAGGCGACCTGGATGCTGCGCATCGCGACCGCGCTCCTCCAGAACGACACGTCGCTCGGGGAGGCCTATGACGCGGGGTTCGCCGCCGGGAAGGGCCCGGGGTGAACCGCGGCGTCGCCGCATCGCCCTTCCGCAGCGACGCTCGCTCGCGCTAGAATACCCTGCGCATTCACCGCAGCGGGGAAGGTGGCCGATGCCTCTCGTGAATGGGAAGAAGTGTGTCGCGAGCGTCTCCTCGGGCCACACGGCCGTGTCCTCCGGTCCCATCGACATGTGCAAGACGCCGACGCCCGGCGGACCGGTGCCGATGCCCTATCCCAACGTCGCGCTGTCGGCGACGATGGGGCCCGGCTACACGACCAAGACGCTCGTGATGGGGACGCCCATGTGGACGAAGAAGGGCAAGAGCGCCGTGTCGAACGGCGATCAGCCGGGCGTCGCCCTGGGGGTCGTCAGCAACAAGATCATGGGCATGTGCGCCATCACGATGGCGTCCAACAATGTCTACGCTGAGAGCGGTGAGGTCGCGCGCACCGGCGACATGGGCAACTCGAACAGCTGAGCCATGACCACGCAGGTACCCGTCGCGCTCGTCAACGCGGGGCTCGCGCTGCCCGACGATCGCAAGCAACGCCTCTTCTGCCAGGCGTTCCGCCAGGCCATCAAGGTGTATTGCCAGATCCCGAAGCTCCCGAACCGCGGCAAGTTCAACGAGTACTTCTTCGATGCGCTGAACAACCTGCCGCCCCCGAACACCAAGGCAGGCCAGGCGCTCGCCGCCGCGACAGCGCGGGAGGTGCCGATCATCAGCGGCGCGGTGTGCGGTCTCGCCAGCAACTTCGTGGCCAATCCCGTCATCGGCACCGCCTGCACCGTGGCGGCGAACGCATACGCCGCTGCCGCGGCGTTGGTCCCCGGGGCCCAGCTCCTCCCAGGGACGACGGGCCTCGGCGGCCTGTTGAGCGGCTCGACGACAGGTCTGGTGCCGAGCAGCCTCGGCGTGGGACTTCCGTCGTCCACCGGTGTGCCTGGCACGCAGACCGCTTGGCACCAGATCTTCCAGAACGGTTGCAAGATCACCTACCCTGACGGCATCGTCGGGAACCGGACGCTCGAGCTCAAGGGCCCGCACGACAAGCTCCGCAAGGGCCAGGCGAAGGCCAACCACCAGTTCAACAAGCACAAGAAGGCTTTTCATGGTGACGGCAAGAAGTGCGGCAAGAGCAAGGCGTACAAGAACTGCCCGAAGTGATCCGCAAGCGCACGGGCGTCTCGCGCGGTCCCGGGGGCGCCGTTGACCACGCCCGCGACCAGCCTGGTCGTGGCCTACCGTGCGAGCCCGGAGCCGCAGGAGCTCTCGGTCGACGTCACGGTGGCAGGCGTCCCGGAGACGCAGCTCGCCCACTTCATGATGAGGACCTTGCTCGACGCGATCAACGGCGGCGCCGCGGGCGGCAGCCTGTTCCACCCTGCCGCGGGGAGCGCGGCGCTCCTCCGCGGCCCCCTCGACGAGGCGCCGACCGGATCGAGCTACGCGTGGGTGGTCCGGGTCGCGGCGGTCGCGCCGGTGTTCCTCCGGACGTGCGTTGACCAGCTCGCGCTCTGCGGAGCCGGCAAGCCCGTCACGTCGCTCACCTTCCGGGGCTCCGTCCCGCTCGATGGGAGCCCGCTCTCGATCACCGACAGGCAGGTGCGCGCCATGCTCACCGATCCGACGGCCTACGTGGACGCGTGGCCTGCGCCGGGCTTCCCCGTGCGGGACGGCGATCGCGGGGCGGACGACGTCGAGGCGACGCTGCGGCTCGAGATGGGCTCGCGCATCACGTCGCCCGTGCGCGCGCGCCTCGAGGATCTCGCGATCGGGTGGATCAACGTCGTCCACCGCTACGCCGACAACCATGGGCGGTATGTCACGTTCAACCCGCAGAAGACGCTGCCGCGCTTCGGCCAGTCGAAGACGGAGTTCCGCGCGTATTACCCCGAGTTCCGCTGGGCGTCGGGCCCCGCGCGCGCGGCGATGATCAACATGCTGACGAGGTTCCATCACGAGGTCGCGCCGATCGCGGCCGCGGAGATCGGCGCGTGACCGCCGGCGGCGCCGGACCGCTCCTCGAGTCAGAGGGGAGCCCGGTCCTCTTCTGCGCGCTCGGGCTCAAGATCCACCTCGAGCTCCTCACGGGCGAGGACGAGGAGCGGCTCGACCGCGTCAACGACCGTGTGTGGGCCTGGTACGGTGATCGCCTGTCGCTCACCTGGCTCTCGTGCGCCGCGTCCCCGCAGCGCACGACGCGCTCGCACCTCGACTACATCTCTTCGTACGCGAGCCACCTGAAGGCGCGAGCCAACCCCGATCCCGCGCTCCAGCGCGCCATCAACAACGTCACCAAGTTCGGGCGCACAGAGTACGACGTGAGCTGCGTCGGAGCGTCGTCGCCCGACGCAGCGTCGCCGTACACGTACGCGTTCTGGTCGGAGATCGGTGACGTCCCCGACGACTCGCCCGACCTCCCCGCCCACGCGATGCTGGAGCTCACGGTGCCGGACGACCACCCGCTCGACGTCTTCTTCGCCAACGTGTGCGCGATCGTCGGCGAGCTGCGCGTCCGCTGGGCCACGGCGGGCCTCACCTACGCGGCCGAGCTCCGGTACGACACCGAGGCGCCAGGCGACCGCATCTACGCCCATGCGCGCCGCTATACGGGGTACGACGTCGGCTTCCACGTGGGCATGATGGACACGTTCTTCGACCGGATCCGCACCGTCAACTGGCTGACCTTCCTCGGCCCGGCGATGGTCGGCGCGCTCGCAGCGGCGGGGCGCACCGTCGAGAGCACGCCGCACGTGCAGGTGTCGCAGGTCGGGTCCGCCACATTGCTCCGCGCCGGCAGCGCGCCGCTCGCCGGCGACGTCAACTACCTCGCCGTGCCCGCGGCGTACCGTGAGGCTGACGCGCTGGTGCGGCCGATCCGAGCGTCCGATGGGCAGGACATGGTCTTCTTCGGGCCGTGGGACGAGCGGTCGATCACGAGGTGGCTGAGGCGGTTCGAGTACAGCGTGGGGTGAGGCGTGGAGGTCATCGTCGATTGCCGCGCCGGGCACGTCCCGGTGCCGATGAAGGACAAGCACGGGCGAGACCAGATGGTGGTCGTCCTCGCGTACACGTTCGCGGTCGACGCGCGCGGCGCCGTGGAGGTGCTCGACCCGGAAGAGCCGCGCCTCGTCGACGAGTACACGGGCGCGGACCCGGCCGCCTCGAGCCTGCGAAAGCCCTCCGTGCTCTTCGACTACAAGCCGGGTACGGACGTGATCTTGATCGGACACGCCCACCCCCCCGCGACCGGCCGGCACAGCCACGTCGACGTGTCGCTCCTGGTCGGGCCGCTCCGCAAGACCGTGCGCGCCCACGGCCTCCGCACGTGGAAGTGGGGCGCGTTCGGGGGCCTCGCCCCCGGGCCTGCGAGGGTGATCCAGGAGCCGATCCCGCTCGTGTACGAGCTCGCGTGGGGCGGCTCGGATTTCTCCGACCCGACGCAGCTCGTCGGCGAGCCGCGGAACCTCGTGGGCCGCGGCGTCGCGCGGCAGCCGAAGAGCCTGATCGACAAGCTCGCGGCCCAGCTCGAGGACCCCGCGCAGCCCATCGGAGCTGGCGACAACGTGCCGGCGTGCTTCGGGGCCATCCACCGGCACTGGGAGCCCAGGGCGCGCTACGCGGGCACGTACGACCAGGCCTGGATGCAGCGCAAGATGCCGCTCTTGCCCGACGATTTTGATCCCCGCTTCCATGTCTCGGTCCCGCACGATCAGTGGTCGGCGACGCCGCTCAGGAGCGACGAGCCGATCGAGGTCCGCGGCGCGACGCCCGAGGGCGTCTGGCGCTTCCAGCTCCCTCGCATCTCGCCAGGGTTCTCGAGCGTCTCGCGCGGCGTGCGCACCGAGCACAGGACGCACCTCGACAGCATCCTCCTCGACGCGGACGCCCGCCGCGTGGAGCTCACGTTCCGCGCGGCCATACCGGTGCCGCGGAAGTACGAGCACATCGACGAGATCTTCGTGCTCGAGAAGGAGCTCGTGTGAGCTGAATCAGCCGTCGAGGAACACGACGCGCCCCGCCGCGTCGCCGTAGACCGCACGCCCCGACGCGAGCGCAGCGCACGCCGTGACGTTCCCCTCGGCGCGCCACGCGCCCGTGCGCTCGCCGCTCGCGAGGCTCCATCGCGCGATCGTGCGATCGCCTCCCGCCGTGACGAGGTGCTCGCCGCCGGGGCTCACCGCGAGCGCGGCGAGCGCGGCGTCGTGCGCTGCGAAGGAGCGCTGGCATTTCCCGTCCGGCAGGGACCACAGCCTCACCGTCGCCCGCGCATCGGCGGAGAGGAGCTGCGCTCCGCCCGCGAGGGGCACGAGGTACCGCGGCGGCGCCTGGTGACCGTCGAGGGCGCGCTTCGTTCGCCCCGTCTCGATGGAGACGAACCGGATCGTCCCTCGTTCGCTGGAGGCGAGGAGGTGCTTGCCGTCCGCATGGAACAGCACCGCGGCGGTGGGATCGCCCTCGGCGGCGGCGAGCTCCGCGAGCTTCTTGCCGGCGGCGCTCCAGATCTCCACCGCCCCCGTCTGGAGGCCGATCGCGACGCGCGCTCCCGAGGGGTCCAGATCGATCGCCGACGCGCCCTCGATACGATCGAAGCCCCGGGCGAGCTTGCTCCGGTCCAGGTTGCCTGCGATCACCGAGCCGTCGACCCAGAGGCCCGCGACGGTACTGCCCGCCGCGGTGAGGCGCACGGCGACGGGACCGAAGTCGGGGATGCCGTCGAAGCTCGCGACGCGCTCGCCGCGCTCGAGATCCCACGCTTCGAGCGAGCCGACGCCCGACGTCACGGCGCGGCGGCCGTCGGGGTGGAGCGCCAGCGCGAACACGCCGTACTCGCCCTCGACGCCGACGCGCAGCGTGCGGATCGAGCGCCGTCCGTCGGCGTCCCAGATCTTGAGCGCGCGATCCGCGCCCGCTGTCACGAGGCGCCGCCCGTCCGGGAGCGGGACCATCCCGCTCACCTCGTTCGCGTGCTCGTCTGGCGCGGGGATCGACGCCGACGGGGCCGCGGAGGCACGCTCCAGCGCGTAGACGTTGATGCTGCCGTCGAGAGCAGCCGAGACAGCGCGGGCCCCGTCCGGCGTGATGGCGACGCGGCTCACGGCGGCGGCGTGGCCCGTGAAGAGCGCGAGGTTGCCGCCGCTCACGATGTCCCAGAGGCGCAGCGTCTTGTCCTCGCTCGCGGTCACGAGCTGCCTCCCGCCGGGGCGCAGGGTCATGTCGAGCACGCGCTCGGCGTGGCCCGAGAGCGTGTGCGCGAGCTTCCGCTTGGCCCAGTCCCAGACCTCGACGATGGAGCTCTGGTCGTAGCGCCGCGCGACGCGCTCGCCGTCAGGCGCAGGGATCTCGATCGACATCGGCCCGCTGGGCGGCAGCGGATCCGGGGAGTGCCCCTTCTTCGCCTCGACGTCCCACACGACCCAGCGCCACTGCTTCTGGGACATCCCGGTCGCGCGATCCGGGGTCCGCAGGATCTCCAGCGCGCCGGCCGCGACGCGCCGGCCGTCGGCGAGCGGCTGCACGTGCAGGGTCGAGCGGTGGTCCGTCGTCCGGAGGACCTCGCCTTCAGCAGCTCCGCTGGCGGCGTCGAAGATGCGCACCGAGCGGATCAGATCGAGCGGCTTCTTGTTCTCCCAGCCGACGGAGATGACGCGGCCGTGCGCGATATGGACCGCGACGACGGCCGGCGTCCCGTCGGCCGTGCGGTGCGCGCGCAGCCGGTGGCGGAGCGCGCCCGTCGCGAGATCCCAGACCCGTATCTCGCCGGAGGCGTGCCCTCCCGCGAGCCACGCGCCAGCCGGCTCGATCCCGAGCACCGAGCAGCCCGCGCCCTCGGCGAACGCCTGGACGCGCTCCCCGCTCCTCGGGTCCCAGGCGTCCACGCCGCCCGCGGACGCCGTGATCACGCGCCCTCGCGCGTCGTCGAGCACGACGTCGAGCGCGTCCGAGATCGCGCGGAGGCGCTCCCCGCGAGCGCCGTCCCACACCTCGACCGGGCCGTGCGCCCCGGTACGCGCGACGACGATCGCCGCGCCGTTGCCAGCGACGAGCTTGCTCACCCACGAGCCGGCGCGCATCGACACGGCCGGGCCGGCCACCGCGCTCGGGGCCGGCGCCTCGCCGCGCGGCGCCTCGCGCGAGGGAGCCTCGCGCGAGGGAGCCGTCTTGGTTTGCGCCTTCTCTTGCTTCTTCTCGCCGGCGCGCTTCTTCGACGCAGCCGGCTTCTTCGATGTAGCCATCAGATATCCTCGACTCCGGCCGCCAGCTCGGGTTGCGGTCCCGTGGCCTTGAGCTTGATTTCGGGGGAAGTGATCGTCACCGCGCCTCCTGCGATGGTCACGTTGGAGCCACCGACGCTGAGCACGATCTGACCTGCGTTGAGCGAGAGCGCGCCGCCGATGTCGATGGTGAGGTTGCCGTCGCTCGACAGCTCCACGTTGCCGCCCGCGTTCGCCGCCCACGCGCCGCCCACCGTGGTGGCCTTGGAGCCCGAGGTGTTGGTCCCCACGTCGGCGCCCGACGCCGAGATGAACGCGCCGCCGATGGTCGAGGCGAGCGCGCCGATGGTCGTCTCCGTCTTCCCCGTCACCACCGCCTCGATCTTCGCGCCGCCGACGCTCACGCTGCACGAGCCTGCCACCGCGAAATTCACCCCGAGCGCGGCCGCCTCGACGCAGCTCCCGCCGACCGTCTCGTCCAGGTTCGCCGGCGTGCTCGTCTCGACGGAGCGCGTCGACGTCGTGGTGTGGCTCCCGCCGATCGAGACGGCGCGCGCGCCGGTGATCGCCACGTTCTCGGCGGCGCTCACGCTCTTCGTGCGCGACCCGCCCACCTTCCATGTCTGCGAGCCCCCGACGACGAGCTCGTACTTCGCCCCGACGCTGAGCTTGTCATCCGCCCCGACGGTGACCTTGTGGTTCGAGCCGACGCGGCGCGTGGAGTTGTTCGCCACCTTCTCGGTCATGTTGTTGGCGATGTTGGCGTTCAGATCCTTCTCGGCGTGGATGTGGAACTGCTCACCGCCCCCGGCGTCATCCATGCGGATCTCGTTCTGCCCGCCGCCCCCAGGCGTCGACAGCGACTGCAGCGAAGAGCGCGTCTTGCCCTCGGGCAGCGCCTGCGGTGGAGAGTACCTGGCATTGTACAGCCGGCCGACGACGAACGGCCGGTCGGGATCGCCGCCTTCGAAGTCGATGATCACCTCCCACCCGACGCGGGGGATCGCGATCGAGCCGCTCGTGTGCATCTGCCCGACGCGCACCCAGGCGGAGCTCTTGTCATCCTTGGTGCTCCGCCGATCCCAGGGGAAGAAGACCTTGACGCGCCCGAACTCATCCGTGTGAATCTCCTCGTTCGGCGCCCCTGTCACGGTCGCGACCTGAGGGCCCGCCGCGACGGGCCGCGGCGCGCGGTGCGGGGGCCGGTACGACCGATCCTTCGGCACGAGCACGAACGTGTTCGTCAGCGTGGTGCGCGGGCGATCGTGGAACGTCTGCTCCATCGACCCGACGACCCAGTCCCGGTCGGCCACCGGCTCGGGCGCGTCGGACACGCGGACGACATGGCCGGGCGTGAGCGCGGCCGCGTTGCCCTTCCCACGAACGACGGAGCTCTCGCTGGTCAGCGCGTCGAGGAGGAGCTGTGCGCGCCGCTTGCCCTCGTCCGGGTCGACGTAGCGCCCCGGATAGTCGTAGTGCTCGCGCCCGAGCGGCGCCTCGCCCTCGGCGACCGCCTCGAGATCGAGCCAGGGCCTCTTGAAGTCGTGATCGCGGAGCGTCACCCTCGCGGGCCGCACGCGCTCCCACGCGGAGAGCGCGGTGACCGCGCCCTCCGAGACAAGACCCGAGTCCGGGCGAAACGGGATCTCCTCCACGACCGCCGCGCCCCACGCGGCGCTGGCGTCCGCGAACACGATGCGCTCCCCCCCGTCATCGAACTCGGAGAAGTAAAACAGGCCGTCTTCCTCGAGGATCCGGCTCATGAAATCGAAGCTCGTCTCGCCGAACTGCGTGCAGACCTCGCGCTCGGGTGTCGCGCCGGACAGCCGGAACTCGACGCGGCTCGCGTCGACCCCCGCCTCGCTCAGGAGCTCTTCGACGATCGCGCGCGTCGCCTTGCTCTGAAAGATACGGTAATCGCTGATCAGCCGCAGGCGGGCGAGCGCCCCCTCCATCGTGACGGAGATCCATTGCCTCGCCTCGCGGCTCGCGCGCTCGCGGACGCTGGTGACGGGGCCATGGTAGCGGCGCAGCACCTCGCCGTCGGCCGCGCGGACCACGGAGAGGATGGCGTCCTGGAGGAGCCACGACGCCGGATCGCCCTCTCCGCCCTGGAGCTCGATGTCGACCTCGATGACAAACGGCGAAGACAGCCCCTCCCGGGCCGCGAACGCGTGCACGCGCGCGATCCCCGCGTCGAGGCCCGGCGCTGCGAAGAAGACCTGATGGAGCGACGTGTCGTCCTGGGGCATGCTCTACGTCTCCCGTCAGTTATGGCGGATCGTCGAGGCTTTCTTCTTGATCTTCGCGCCGGGACTCGCGAGCGTCGGCGCCTTCACCTCGACGCTGCCGGGCTTCACGGTGATGGACGCCGCCCCGACGCGGATCGAGATCTCCGATTTGGCCTCGATCAGGATCTTCGGCGCGTTGCCGAGCAGCGCCCCGCCGACGGTGACGCGGAGCGAGCCGGCCGCCGACTCGGCCGCGTTGCCGCCCGCGGCGACCACGTAGGCGCCCCCGACCGTCTCGGCCAGCGCGCCCTTCACGCTCGTGTTGCAAGGGCCCGGCGCCGCCTGGATCTTCGCGCCGCCCACCGTCTCGGCGCCCGCGCCGGCGGTGATGTTGGCGAGCCCCGCTGCCGCCGCGGTGATCCACGATCCTCCCACCGTCACGCTCATCGAGCCGAGGACCATGCGGCTCACCCCGAGCGCGGACGCGGCCATCATCGAGCCGCCGACCGTGAGCGTCCGCCCTCCCGTGGCCTCGAGGCTCGCCCCCTTCACGCTCACCGTGCGCGACCCGCCGATGGCGATCGTCTCGTCCCCGCCGACGTCGACGCTGCGGTTGCTCGAGACCGTCAGCGACTCCGAGCCCCCGATGCTCACGCTCTGATCGGCGGTGATCCCGACCTTCGCGTTCGTGCCGATCGTCACGTCGAGGTTGGAGCCGATCGTCTCCTCGAGGTCGACGCCGACCTTCTCCGTACGGTTGTCGCCGACGGCGACGTTCATGTCCTTCGAGGCGTTGATGAACATCTCCTCGCTCCCCTTCTTGTCCTCGAAGCGGATCTCGTTCGTGGACCCGCCTCCGGGCGTGGTCGCGGTCTGCCACGCCGTCCGGGTCTTGTTCGCGGGGAGCGCGTAAGGCGCCGGGAACTGGCCGTCATAGAAATGGAGGAGCACGAACGGGTCGTCGACGTCATCCTCGTGGTGCTCCACGACGACCTCCCACCCGAGGCGGGGGAGGATCATCGACCCGCCCAGCGCGAATTGACCCACGCGCATCCAGGTCGACGCCTTGTCGTCGAGCTTCCCCTCCCGATCCCAGTAATGCTGGACGCGGACTCGACCGGTATCGTCGGGGTGGATCTCCTTCCCTGAGGCGCCCACGACGACACCCGGCTGGGGACCGCCGGGCGATCGCGTGACCCGCCCCACCGGCGCACGGAACGCGGTGGCCACAGGGATGCCGCTCCAGCGCATCTGAATCCCAGGAGCGCGCTCGCCCTCTGGCGCGTCGTCGGGACCCTCGCCGAGCCCGCGCGCCCGGTACGCCACGGCGTCGAGGAGGTAGCGCCCGTTGAGCGAGTCGATGGGGTGGCCAGCGAGCTCGAAGACGAGCCCGGCGCGCATCCGCGTCGTCCACGTCTCGCCCGAGGTGACGCTCACGCGCGCCCTCAGCGCCTCGATCCGGACGCGCGCGCGCCGTTCGCCCCCCTTGGGCGCACCGAATCGGCCCGGAAAGTCGTACACCTCGCGCGCCCCCGAGCCCGCCTTGGCGTCGAGCGTGAGCCTCGGCTTGTTGAAGTTGTAATCGCGCAACCGGACCGCATCGGTCGCGACGGCCCGCCGCCGATGGACGCGCAGGACGCTGTCGGACACCGACTGGAGCTCGGTGTCATCATGGAAGGGGACGATCGGATCGCCCTCGATGTCGGGCGCCAGGGTCGAATCGTCCGAGAACACGAGCCGGGTCGCGTCGCTGTCGTGCTCGAACCAGTAATAGATGCCCTCCTCGGCCAGGAGTCGCTCGATGAAGTGCCAGTCGGACTCGCGGTACTGCGCGCAATAGACGCGCTTCGCGTAGTCCGCCGTGACCGCGAAACGGACGTTTTCGGCCGCGATCCCCGCCTTGTCGAGCACCTTCTTCACGATGTCGACGACGGTCATGTGCTGGAACACGCGGCTGTCGCGCCCCACGGTGAGCTGCGCCGCCTCGGGCTCGAGCCCGAGCGCGAACGTGCCGCCGCCCAGCGCGCCCGCCGTCCGCTCGGCCTCCATCACGAGGCCCCGGATCGTCATCGCCCGATCGAAGGGATCGCTGAGCGTGAGCTCGAACGGCTGGCCGACCAGCTCGGCCAGGGCCGGCGGCTCGTCGCGCGTGAACGCGCGCACGTCGAAGCGGAACAGCTCCGAGAGCGCGGCGCGCCCGGAGACGTCGCTCACGCCGAGCGCCTTGCCGCCGATCTGGAGGGTCGCGAGCGGCATGCACTCACCCGACGAGGTTGGGGTTGCCAGAGACCGTGATCGCGCCCGAGGCATCGAGGGTCACGAGGCCCACGAACGCCGCGGAGCCCGGGGTCAAGTTCACCACGCCGCCGCCCCCGAGCAGGTTGGCGACGCCGAGGACCCGGATCGAGACCGTCGATCCCTTGAGCGTGAGCTGCTTGCCAGCGTTCGCCACGACGAGGCCGCCGACCGTGAGCGCCGAGCTCCCCTGCGCCGAGCCGATCCGGTTGCCGGCCGCGGCCTGCACCCGCACGCCGCCCACCGTCGCGGCGTGGGCGCCGACCACGGAGTCGGCCACCGACGACGCGGACGCGCTGATCTTGGCGGCGCCGACCGTCTCCGACTTCGCCCCGGCGACCGCGACCGACACGCCGAGCCCGGCGGCCGAGACCATCGACCCCCCGACCGTGAGCGAGTGCGACCCCTTCGACGTCCTCCCGACGCTCATCAGGGCGAGCGTCGTGTGGCTCCCTCCGACCGTCTCGGCGTCGCTGCCGGTCACGGTCGTCTTGAGATCCGCGCCGACGCTCACCGTCTCGGATCCGCCGACGTTCTTGGTCCTCGACCCGGTGACCTTGAGCCCGGCGTCGGACGACACGGAGGTGGTCCGGTTCGCGCCGACGGACACCGTCTCGTTCGCGCCGACCGTGACCTCCTCGGCGACGCCGACCTTGCGCGTCTCGTCGACGCCGACCGTCTCGGTCTTGTTGTTGCTCGTGACCGCGTCGAAGTCCTTGGCGGCGTTGATGAACATCTCCATCCCTCCGCCGCCGTCCTCCATGCGGATCTCGTTCGACTTGCCGTTCGCGGGGCTCGAGTCCGTCTTCAGGGCCATCCGCGTGGCCGCGGCGGGATAGGCGTACGGCGACACCTTGTCGGCCTTGTAGAGCCGCGAGACCGCCATGGGCCGGTCCGGATCGCCGTGAAGATAGACGACCGTCATCTCCCAGCCGACGCGGGCGAGCGCCATCGAGCCGCTGATCGGGAGCTGCGACAGGCGCATCCAGCACGAGCTCGTGTCGTCGTCCTTCCCGATGCGGTCCCAGAAGAACTTGCCCTTCATGCGGCCGAGCTTCTCGGTGTGGATCTCGGCGCCCGCCGGACCGGTCACGACCACCGAATGCGCGCCGCGGAGCCGGGGCCGCGGGGTGACGCGCGGCGGGCGAAACGGCGTCGCGTGCGGCATGCACGTGAAGGCGTTTTCGTACGAGAGGCCCTCGCCGGCGTCGGTCGCGTGGGGTGTGATCCGGTGCTCGACCGAGCGGAGCAGGTACTTGGTCGAGAGCGCCTCGCGCGAGGCGCCATCGAGCTCGAACCACGCGCCCGCGCGGAAGGCCATGCGATCGCTCTTCCCCCGCCCGATCGTGCGCATGGCGAAGATCTCCTCCATCCGGATGGCGGCGAGCGCGCTCCCCTCGGCAGGCTTCTGATGGCCGGTCGCGTACTCGAAGACGCCGCCCGCGGGCGACCCAGTGCCTTGCTTGGTGTTGGTCAGATCGACGCCGGGCGCGTCCTGGTTGTAATCGCACACCGTCGCTTGCTCCGGCACCGCGCGCGATTCGAGCGTGAAATCGTGGATCCCGGCGCCATGCATTGCGTGATGCAGCAGCAGGACCGACGTGTCGCCCTCGATGGGCGAGAACGCGCTCTGCGCGTCGGCGAACTTGACGTGGGTGGACGACTCGTCGTCCTCGATCACGTAGAAGACGCCCTCGTGCTCGAGGAGCCTGGACGCGAAGGCGAGATCGGTCTCTCGGTACTGGACGCAGTAGGTTCGCTTGCCCGGCGTGCGCGCCACCTCGAAGGACAGGTGCCCAGCGTCGATGCCTGCGCCCTTCAGCACCTCCTCGACGATCTCCTTCGCGTCCTTGTCCTGAAACATCCGCACATCGGCGCGCAGGGAGAGGAGCTCGAGCTCGTGGACCAGCTCGAACACGTAGCGGAGCCGGTCCCCGTCGAAGAAGCCTTCGCAACGCACCGCCACCACGACCAGGTGGAAGCGCCGGACGACGTCGCCGTCGACGGTGAAGGAAACGAGCGCCGGGCCGCCGACCCCGCCCTCCTCGTCGAGCTCGGACGAAGCGATCGCGAAGACCGTGGCGCGCGTGGGCGTCGAGATGCCTTCATGGACGTGCGCAGACGTTATCAGCACGTCGTCCCGGAAGAGGGGCCCTTCGACCTTCACGCCGAGCGTCTGCGCCATGTTCCCTCGCCTCCGGTCGGCCGCCGCGCGCGGCGGCCCGTTGCCCTAATTGAGCCGGATCACGCGGCCGATCACCTTGTGGACGTTCGTCGCGCGCGCGGTGATGTCCTGAGCGATCGTCTCCACATAGCCGAAGGCCCGCAGGACGAGGCTCGCGGCGCCGCTCACGACGGCGAACTCGTGATCAGCGACGATGGAGACGCGGCGCGCGCGGATCAGGTATTCGTCGCCGGGATCGACACCAGGCGTCGGGCCGGTCCGCAGGACCCCGAGCACCACCCACGCGCCACCCTCGCGCTGGGCGATGACGCGCTCCCCGCGCTCGAAGGCGGTGCGCAGCACGACCGGGTGAACGGCCGGATCCACCGACGCCTCCACCTCGCCGGCGCCTGTCTGGAGATGGATGGAGGGAACGTCGTCGCGACCGTCCTTGTCGGAGGCGAGCCGGGCTATCCGCAACGCGGCGAGCCCGAGCGGCTCGGGGGCATTGCGCGCGATCGGTACGACCGCGCCACCCCCGTCGCGCGGCGCTGAGCCGGGAGCAGCCGCTGTGTTCCGCATCGTCACCCCCTGAGCTCTGCGCCCCATACCCCGCCTCCCAGCGGCGAGGCTACCACGGCGGCGGACATACTTGCCAGATCGCCGAGGTTCGCGGACACTATCGGCGGCGCGAGCGCTGCCATGAACCCGACGCGCAGGCCCTCCCCCGACGACGTGGTGATCGCCGGCGTCGGCGCGCGCAGCCCCAGCGGCCTGACGGCGCTCCAGGTCGCCATGAGCGCGCGGGCGCGCTCGCTCGAGCTCCGCGGGTCGCACCTCATCGATCGCAATGGCGACGAGATCGCCACCGTACGGCTCTCTTCCGTCGCCGACAACGTGACAGGCATCGATCGCCTCCTCGCGCTCGGCGCGCCCGCGCTCGTCCAGGCCGCGTATCCCTGGCTCTCCGCCGCTCCGCGGCGCGGGGAGGCCGCCCCGCTGCCGCTCTTCATCGCGCTCCCGAGCGAGGCGCGCCCCGGGTTCGACGCGCGCCTCCGCGAGCGCTTCCTGCCTGCGCTCGCCGCGCGCGCGAACGTGCCCGTCGATCGCGAGCGCTCCCGGCTCTTCTTCGCGTGCCGCGGCGGGGGCGTCGCGGCGTTCCGAGACGCGATGGAGGAGCTCGTCCGGAGCGGCGCGGAGGCCGCGCTGGTGGGCGGCGTCGACAGCTACTTCGACCCCGCGGCGCTCGAGCACCTCGACGGCGAGCTCCGCCTCCACGGCCCGGCGACCGAGAACGGCTTCATGCCCGGCGAAGGCGCCGCCTTCCTCCTGCTCACGCTGAGGCGGCGCAGCCGCGGCCGCGCGCTCGACGGCCGCGTCGCCGCCGCGGCCGTCGAGCGCGAGCCGCGGCCCTATGGCTCGCCGGAGCCCTGCCTGGGCCAGGGCATCACGCGCGCCGTGGGCGCCGCGGCGGCGATGGCGCGCGTCGGCGAGCGGGGCATCGGCTGGGTCCTCACCGACGTCGCGAACGAGCGCCACCGGGTGGACGAGTGGGCCTACGCGCTCGCGCGGAACCACCTGGTGTTCGCGCGCGACGTCGAGCACGAGCAGCCGCTCCTGACGACCGGGGATGTCGGCGCGGCGAGCGCGGCGATGCTCGCGGCGATCGCCGCGGTCCGGTGGGCCACGGGCTCGGCCCGATGCCGCGCGGTGATGGTGGCGACGCACTCCGACGGACCCGAGCGCGGCGCGCTCGTCCTCGAGGAGGAGGCGCCGACATGACCCGCGTTCAGAGGGGCGGCCCGGCCGACAGCCCCGGCGTAGCTGCGGCGCTCGCCGCACGCAGCGCCATCGAGGACGTGCTCCTCTCGCTCGCGGAGATCCCCGCCGATCTCGATCGCGCGACGCTGCGCGACCAGCTGCTCCGCGCGATCCAGTGCGCGTACACGGTGATCGATTCGCCGGTGATCGCGCTCGCCCACCTCGACGGCCTGACCGAGGCGGCCGCGATCGCGGACGAGAGCAGGGGCCGGCTCCAGGCCGTGGACGCGCCGATCGCGGCCGACGCGCTGCGCGTCGCGATGGCCCGCCTCGAGGGCGCGGCAGCCGAGCTCCGGCGCGCGGCCGCGGCGGTGACGCGTATCCAGCTCGCGCGTCGCGACGAGCTCGTGCACGGGGACCTCCGCAGGGCGCCCCCGCCGGCGCGCCCTTTCCGCGCGAGCGTCGGCGTACCGGAGCTGCACGCGTTCGCGCGAGCGCCGCTCGTACCCCATGTCGTCGTCGATCCTGCCGAGCCTCCGCCGCGGCCTGCGTTACCGCAGCCCACGCTCCAGCCTCCCGGCTCGCTGGAGGAGCTCGCGGCGTTCGCCGAGGCCGGGGCGTCTGGCGAGCTGACGAAGCGCCTCATGAGCCCGGATCCGCCGCGGCCCGGGGCGGCGCCTGACGAGCCGGCACCGCCCGTCTATCAGCCCGCCGTCGATGAGGTCGCGCTGCTCCGCCGGCTGGCGCGCGGTTTCCTGGAGGACGTCGCGAACCACCGCACGCTCCGGACGCCCAACAGCCTGGAGACCTGGCTCGATCAGGGTCCGTTCGAGCAGCACTTGCTCGACGCGATCGACGCCTTCGCGGCGCTGGGCGGCTCGGTGCTCCCCAGCGTCTCGCTCTACCATGCAGAGGCGAAGTCGCCGGATCCCGAGCGCGCGTTCGCCGTCGCGCTGACGCTCGGCTGCATCGAGGGCGGCGACACCGTGGCCGCGGCCGTGATGACCCTGAAGCAGAGTCCGCCCGAGGAGCTCCCCGGGTGGATGGAGGGGTTCTCGCTCGCCCCGAGCCCCGCGGTCGACGTCGCGATGGCGGATCTCTGCGCGAGCCGGCGGCCGGAGCTCACCGCCCTCGCGCTCGACGTGCTGCACGCGCGGGGGAGCACGCCGGACGAGGTGGCCACGGCGCTCCTCGAGCGGGAAGAGCCGGAGATCGCGGTTCGCGTGGCGCGCGCCCTCGCGAGCACGCTCCCGCGGCAGGACGCGATCGAGCACCTGGAGCGGGTCTGCGGATCGACCGAGGACGACCACGTGTTCCTCGCCGCCGTCGAGTCGCTGCTCCGGCGCGGGCACGCGCCCGCCGTCGACCTGCTGCGCCGCACGATCGACGCGTCCGCGTCGGCCGAGCGCAGCCGGCGTGCGCTCCCCCTGCTCTGCCTCGTCGGGCGCGCCAGCGATCTCGATCGGCTGCTCGCCGCGGCCAGCGCTGCCCCCACGGCGCACCTGCTGCGCAGCCTCGGCCGCTTCGGTCACGTGAAGTCGGTCGGGCCGCTGTCGAGCTTCCTGAAGCATGAGGACGCCGAGATCGTCGCCGCCGCCGCGGAGGCGCTGGATCGCATCACGGGCGCCGGGCTGCGCGAGACCGTGGAGGAGCCGTGGGCCATCGAGCTTCCGCCCGAGGCCGCGGAGGCCGGCGGGATCCCCGTGCCCACGCGAAAGGTGGAGCGCGTCGTCGCCGATCCCGAGCGGTGGTCGGCCTGGCTTCGCGACAAGGGGCCGCGCCTGGATGCGGGGTTGAAGGTCCGCGGAGGCGCCGCGTTCACGCCTCTTCAGATCCTCGACGAGCTGGAGTCGCGAGCAACCCCGCCTGCTGCACGCGAGGAGACCACCTTGGAGCTCGCGCTCGTCACAGGGCTGCGCTCTCGATTCTCGCCTCACGACTGGGTCGCACGCCAGCGCCAGCACCTGTCCGAGCTGCGGGCTCGCGTAGCCGCGCACAGGGTCACACCAGGCGCATGGTCGCATTGCCTCGAGAGAGAGCCCGAGCGACCAGCCTCTCCCCTGCCCCCACGACGGATCGGGTCGGCGTCGGATCCGGTACCGCCGTTCCCTGATCAGACACCGACGAGCACGGCTCCTGTCGATCTCGGAAAGACGATGGCGCCACCGCTGCTTCAGGCGCCTCCAGCGCTGCCCTTCCACACCACAGATCCAAAGGAAAGCGGTGCTGCTGGTGGTGTCAAACCATCGTCGTCCGCGAGCTTCGGGCGTACGGTCTCGATCCCCGTGATCCCAGCAGCGCCCGTGTTGCCGTTCCGCCCCGCCCAGTCATCTCCTGAACAGGATATCAGCAACACGGCACCGGCATCGAGACATCCGCTGGACGCGAGCACATCCTTAACGATGACGCGAAGCGCGCCCATCATGCCGACAGGCCCAGTGACGCCTTTCCGGCCGCCTGCTGATAGTTCTGGGCCAACACCGTTGTTCTCGCCACCACCGGCCGGGCCGGTGCACAGCTTTGGCGCCCCAAGCGCCTCGGCTTCTGCACCGCCGTCCAGACAACTCAATCCACCTGGAACCGAGACCATCCTTTCCTTAGCCCAGTACGCGTCGCTGTGCGCCGAGCTGGCGGTGTTTCCCTGGGCTACCGAGGTCATCTTTCAACGCTACGGGCTTCATTCCCAGCAAGCGCGAACGGCGGTCGATTCGGCCTGGAAAGAACGGTTCGGCCGTGACACCGTGGCATATAGTGCTTGGCAAGACATGTACCGACGCTATCACGATTACTGGACGAAGCGCGGTACACCAGCAAAATGATATCCTTCGCAAATTTGCGTAAATACCAATAATTACAACACGTTACACGAATCGGCCGCAGCACCGCGAGCGTCCCGCTCCTCCTCAAGCAGAGCTTCCGATCTTGATCGATGGTTGTATGGGCGCCGACGGCCATCAACCCGTAAGATAACCAAAGCATCAGTCCTGGACGATAATACGGTGCCGCTGAGTCGACTGATATGGGACTCTCGCCGTCCCTAGCTACGCCGATGCGGCAACACGCTCGCCGCGCTCGGGCTCCCACGGCAGGCTCGCGACCTTCGACGCCAGGAACTCGCGCCGGCCGCTCTCGTCGCCTGCATCGAAGAGCACCACCTTCGCGTCGCCGACGATCGCGTTGACGTCGAGCACGACGCGGACGCGCGGGGAGAACCGCTCGGCCAGCACGACCAGATCGCCGGGACGCGGCCTGCGGGCGGGCCTGGCCGCGCGCGCGGGGTCGGCGAGGACCTCCGCAAGGCGCTCGGCGAGGCCGAGGTGTACGATGAACCACCGATCGCCGTCGACCCGGGGCTTGGGCGTGCGGGCGACGCGGGGTCGATCCCGATCACGGCTTCCCGCGGCCGGACATCCGCGAGCAGCCGGCGCGCGAAGGCGGGCTTCGGATCAAAGAACGGTGCGCAGACGAACGCGGTCGCCACGTCGCGCGGCACGCGGGGCACGATCTGCGACCAGAGATCGGCGCCCGTCGCCGAGGACGTCAGGATCACGCGATCGCCCGCGTCCGCGGCGACCGGGCCCTCCAGCCACGGGACGCCGAGCTTGAGGCCCTCGTACGCCTCGACCACGTCGGGCAATCCGGAGGGGACGTGGCCGGCGAGGAACTCGAACGCCCCGCGGAACGGGGCCGCGGCGCCGCGAATCGAGGCGCCCTGGGCGCGGAACACGGTGGTCACCTCGTCGTTCAGCCCGAAGCCGGACAGCGTCAGGTTGTGGCTGCCGACGAACAGCGCCCCCTTCGACTTGCCGACGCGCAGCAGGATCTTCGGGTGGAAGGCGCCGCCGACCTCGACGGGGATCAGCGTGTAGTCCCTCCCCGCGCGGCGCGGGCGGCGGTCCTCGCTCGCGAACGCCTCCGCGCACCGGGCGGCATCCATCATGAGGACGTTGTGCGTGCAGCCCGCGGCGACCAGGCGCCGGAGCACGACCTCCTCGTAGAACGGGAAGTAGCAGTTGTAGGTCGCAATGACCGAGGCCCGGAATCCCGGCTCGGAGAGGTGCTCCATCAGCGAGATGGATGCGAGCTCATCCTCCACGGCACACCTCCAGCGCGGCGCGGCCGCGCTCGGTCAGCAAGAGCCCATCGTCCTCGACGTCGATCAGGTCGAGGTCCCTGAGGATCTGCACCGCCCTGGTGACGCGGGGGAGCGTGTACGTCGGCGCCGGCGCCTCCACGACGCGCAGCTCGCCCTCGAGCGGTCGGATGCGGAAGGTGTCGCGGCGCTCCGCGCGGAGTTTGCGGAGGGCGACCCGGAGATGGCGGCCGACGCACCAGTGCACCGAGAGCCATCGGATCCACTCGCCGAGGCTCATCGCGGCCCACGTCGTGCGTGACGCCTGCCGGAGCGAGAGCAGGTGGACTTCCTGGGGGTCGAAGTACTCGGGGTCGAGCTCGAAGTCGGCGTACGGGTACTCATCGACGCCGCGGGCGAGCAGCGCCAGCAGGATCTGGATGCTTTTCTCGGCGGCGTCCTCGAGCTGATCGTCCTCGAGACCGAGGTCCAGAAGCTGCCATCCGCGCTCCAGCTCGTGCTCGGGAGCCGTCCAGTTAGCGAGCGGCGGCAGCTCGCCTCGCACCTGCGCGATCTCGTCGGCAAGCGGCCTTGCGAGCCTCGCACCGAACGACGAGAGCAAGCGCTCTCCCACATTCGCGGCGTCGGCGGACTCCCGGAGAACGCCGCGGTGGTCGCGCTGGATGGCGCGGAGGATCGCCGCGAAGAGGCCCTGGACGGCGGCCGAGAGGAGTTCGTTGCGCTGGTAGGTCCCCCACCCTCCGCGCGCGCGAAGCAGCGCCCCCTCCAGCTCCCATGGCGAGCCGTCGGGCAGCGCTCCGGCGTACGAGGCGCCGCGCAGCAGCGCTTCGTACGTGTACGTCGGGTTCTTTCCGTCGCGCCGGACGAGGTCGAGCATCAGTCCGAGCGACGCCCGGCGCGCGGGCCCCCCATCGACATCGTATGTGGCGGTCCTGGCCAGGAACAGGTCGTGCAACAGCTCCTGCTCGACGGGGCTTGCGCGGAGCCCGCAGGGGCAGAACGAGGCGAGCTCGTCGAGATCCGACCAGGTGATTGCGGATGCCTCCAGGCCCCGGAAGAACGCATCCTCCGCGACGCCCTTGGCGAACGCCTCGGCGAGCTCGCGCCCCCGCTCGCGGTCGTACCCGAGTGGGTAATCGTTTCCCTGCGGCGAGTGGTCGAGGATGCGGAGGTCGCGGAGCGGGCCGAAGTAGTACTGGCCGAGCCCGCCGAGCTTGTTCTTGAAGTAGCGCTTCGGCCCTTCGAGGGCCGCGTACTCGTTCAGCGAGATCTCCTCGACGTCATCGCCGATCCGAAGCAGCTCGAACCGGCCGACCATCCCGATGCCGTGGCGCCCATGGTCAGCGTCGTCGAGCGCACGAGCGTGTCGGATCGCGATGAGCGCGAAGAGGCACTCCGCCCGGCGCAGGACGCGCCGGAACTCATCGAGCGAGTGGTCGGCGTACCGGCGCTCGAAGGACCAGATCACCCACGGGTAGAAGGCGTAGTACCGGGCCCGGTCGGTGACGTTCGTGATGCCGGGGAGGAGCTGGGTGTAAAGGGTCGTGCACGGCGCCTGGACGCCGAGGTGATCGAGGCCGCGGATCGGCTCCGGCGGACATACCCAGGCGATGTCTTCCACAGGCTTCATCGGTCCCCTCCTGGCAGGCTCGCGCGGGCGGCAGCTTTCCTGCTATCGACATCACAGCGACCACGTGAGATCAAATCCAACACAACAAAAACCGTTCAGCGCTATGCACCGCAAAACCAGTGAACCTGGACGACCCGCTCCTGATTCATCACGACCAGAGGTACCCTACATAACGCGCTGACAAATCGCCGGTGCCAACTGGGAAGCTTACTCGATATTCCTCCAGAAGGGCCCATCAAAGTAGAGGCTGCAGACCACTGGAAGGAGCCTTCCCTTGTCACCCGCGTTGAGAACAACGCGCCCTTGCTCTAGGTTGAGCTCACTCCGCACGTGCTGCCGATCGAACGATGGAGCATGAGCATGGATGAGGATCTGCTCCACCTCAGCAACATCCGCGGCATCCACGCTTGCCCAGCGGAGCGTGAGGTCCCACACGTCCGCGAAGAACCCACGCACCCTCCCGGCGGACCATCGAACTTTTGCTAGCGATTGAAAAATGCGCTCGCGCAGCGGCTGCCCTGGCGTTCCAGATTCCAGCTCACCATCCTCTCGACGTCCGTTCGCGAGACCAATGTACAGGATCCCGCCCTCGGGACGCGCGTCCTGGCGACCTTCGATGCAGTACACGCCCGCACCGCCGAGGGCTGTACGCGAGCCTTCGTCTGGCGCATGCTGCATCAGGTTCCCGTCGAGCGGCACGGGCATCGAGAACCAATGCAGTGGTGATACCAGCAAATCATGGTTACTCGCCTGCCCATACATTCTTCACCTCATGTACGATACATCACGAACAGAAGCCGTTTGGAGCGCCGAAAGACCGCAGCAAGCAGCTCGCGCTCGCGACCAAGGCCCTCGACGCGAACGACGAGAACTCGCTCCTGAGCCGCCTGGCGCGCGAGACCGCCGCGGCCCGTACCGCCCTCCTGTCGGCGATGAACCCGGAGCTTCCGAACTCGCCGATGGCGGTTCTGAAGAACTCCCTCTCGGCGTTGCTCCGGCAGCACGGAGAGTCGCAGCGCGAGGCGATGGCCGCGATGCAGGAGCGCCAGGCGAAGCTCGAGCAGGCCATCCGTGAGTCGCTCGTCCGCCTCGAGGAGCGCAAGCGGGGCGACGCCAGGTCGAGAACATCGCGACGGCCATGGGCTACGTACGCGAGGCCGGGAATCTCATGCACTCCGTGAGCGAGCCCTTCCCACCGCTCCCTGCCGCGCTCCTGGTTACGTCAGAGACTCGTCAGAAGGGCCGGTCCACTGGGCCCAACTCCGCGAATCTACTTACAAAACCGTGGCGTCCCCAGCGGGATTCGAACCCTGGAAAAGCGTCAAGATCCGCAGGAATCACGTAGACTTCCGCATGCTGGCGGCGAGGTGACGAAGCAGACGGCGGCGGATAAGTGCGCGGAACCTCGTGAGCCGGACGAATCGCGGACGAAACCGGAGGACCCGCGGACGGTGCTGCTGGGCCAGCTGGCGGAAGGCATGAGGGCGGCGCTCGCCGCGGGCGACGTCGAGGCGGCGCGCATCGCCCACGAGACCATCGGCCGCCTGCTCGGCGCACCAGGGGCCGACGCGGCCGCCGTCATCGACCTCGCCGCCAAGCGCAGCCGGCGCGGCGGGTAGCGCTCGCTGCGGCGGCGCTCGCCACGGGCGACGTCGAGGCGGCGCGCATCGCCCACGAGACCATCGGCCGCCTGCTCGGCGCACCAGGGGCCGACGCGGCCGCCGTCATCGACCTCGCCGCCAAGCGCAGCCGGCGCGGCGGGTAGCGCTCGCTGCGGCGGCGCTCGCCACGGGCGACGTCGAGGCGGCGCGCATCGCCCACGAGACCATCGGCCGCCTGCTCGGCGCACCAGGGGCCGACGCGGCCGCCGTCATCGACCTCGCCGCCGAGCGCAGCCGGCGCGGCGGGTAGCGCTCGCTGCGGCGGCGCTCGCCGCGGGCGACGTCGAGGCGGCGCGCATCGCCCACGAGACCATCGGCCGTCTGCTCGGCGCGCCCGGCGTTGATGCGGGCGGTCGCGCCCAGCGCCGCGGAGCGCACCCGCCGCGGTGGGGCAGAGGGCGGCGCGCCTTAACACATAATTCGTACCTGTCAACAACAATCAACAGAAAAACGCACGGATGAGCTTGCCAGGCTCCTGGACCCGATCCATGCTCCACCCAGTAAGCAGCGCGCCCCGGGACTCCGACATCGCCGGGGTGCGCGAGCGCTTACCGCTTGCGTGGCGCGCTCTCTGGGGAGCACGGATGCGCCCTTTCCACAAGGAAAGGTACGCCCTCCGCGCACACGATACAAGCGTGCAACCTGGCCCTGCTCTGCAGCAGCGCCTCTGACGGAGGAGTGTGTCATGTCCACGAAGAACAGTGTCCCGGATTGGCTATTAAGCCTGTTCGACGACCTCAATGAGACCTATTTCGATGGCAAACTGGAGCGGCCGTTCATCGGCATCCAGCCCGGATCGATGCCAACGAAGAACGCCTGGTATGCATACGTGCCATACCTCGAAAGCCGGAACGGTCCGTTTGCTGCGATATCAATCACGGAGGAGGTGTTGGCGAAGGGGCGAGACTACACCAGTGACACGCTGCTCCACGAGATGATCCACCACGCTGTGGCCACGCTGTACAAGGAAGACCATGCGTCGCACAGTAAGCGGTTCTGCGAGATCGCGAACAATATAGGTGCCCGCATCGGGTGTCTGAGGATCGTGCCCGGATCGGTGGCTGCCGAGCGCTGGCCACAGTCGGTGAGGCTCCCTAGCAGATAGCCACCGCGCGCTCGCAGTGGCTGCGCGCATCGACCACGAGACCGTCGGCCGCCTGCTCGGCGCGCCCGGCGCCGACGCGGCCAAGCGGGCCGACGCGGCCGGCGTCATCGACCTCGCCGTCGAGCGCAGTCGGCGCGGCGGGTAGCGCCGGCTGGGGCGGCGCTCGCGGCGGGGGACGTGGAGGCGGCGCGCATCGCCCACGAGACCATCGGGCGCCTCCTCGGCGCGTTCTGTGTGGAGGCAGGCAGGGGGCTCGCTCTCGCGACGAAGCGCACACGCGGGACGCATAGCGCAGGACAACAGCGGTTTCGCGGGTCTTTTGAGCAATCAGAGCCCTGAGTGCCCATGACAAGCACTTAGTCCCAATGCGTCGGCCGGCGGATCCTGCCATTTGCGATAAAGAACTCATAGTCGACGAGCCGTTCTTCTACCCGAGGGCCCATCACTCCGATTTTCTCTATCGCTGCTCGGTAGCGCTCGGGAGAGGAAACGGTTAGTGAATCAGGGTCAGTTAATGGCTTGAGCGCCTCATCCAGCTTAGAGCGAACCTCGTTGCTCTTGGCGGCTTCGGTGACTTCCAGCTGAGTCTCGAAGGCTGCTTCAACGATCTTGTTCGCATGCCGAAGCCGGAGCAATGCATTGAATCCCCGCGTTGACATCTCGATCTCGCCATCGGAGACGCCTATTGTCCGGAGCGTGCCGATGAGGTCGTCCTTGATGGTGATTTTATCGGCGTCCGGGATCTTTCCCAGTACGCCCGCTCGGCCAAGCAGTTCGAGCGAGATCCTTGCCATCGTGTTGGCTGCGAGCCGGAGTTCTGAAATTGTTGCTTTCGCTTCTCTTGTTACCTCCTCTGCCTGGCGAAGTTTCAGCTCAATACCGGCGCCCTTGATCTCCTGGAACAGGTCGTTTCGTGCGCACGCCATGAGGAGCAGCAGTGTTGGCGCAGCGATGGCTACGACAGCGACTCTGTCACTGAAGACGAATCCAACAACCAGGCTCGACAGCAGCGCTATTCCAAGTCCGATACATGTCAGGGTCGCTGCGCGCGATGGTTTCCCGTTGGGGCGTTCTGTGGGGGGTACGGGCGGCGTCGTCATGCTTGGAGTCCAGAACGTTCACGAAGATTGACAACGAGACGACCGTCTCGTTGTCAGAAACCCGGACGGTGCGATCCGCCCATCGTCGAGCATGGGTATCGATTGCCATTCTCATGCTGACCACGTAAGCTCGCCGGGCAAGCAAAGTGCCGCCCGCGGGTGCTGGTAACACCCCGGGCGGCGTGGCCGAACCCCGCAGGAACGAGGTCCGACATGTCCGTTGTATACTTACGCCCTTCGACGGGCCAAGGAACCGATCCGCCTTCTGGACGGGCTCCTCGCCCGTCCGCTTCTCATGCCGCCGAAGAGCCCGCCGGCCCGCGAATTTCCCTCAAGACGCGTAGGAGGAGCAGGTGAAGCGCCCGCGGAAGGGGGCCAAGCGCCCGCCTGCCGCGCGACATCCCCGGAAGCGACCGACGATCGAGGCGATCATGGCCGAGCGCTCGGTCATCATGGCGGTCATCGTCGCCAGCGGCGTGCCCGCGCGCGACCGCCATGATGTCGCCCAGGAGATCCTGCTGAACGCCTGGCGTTCGGTGAAGCGCGGCATGTACAGGCCGGACCCGAAGGCCGAGCCGCGCAAGGCGCTCCGCGGTTGGCTCTACGGAGTCTCTTGGCGCAAGGTGGGGCACCATCTCAAGAGCGCGTACGTGCGGCGCGTGGTCCTGAGCGCGCAGCCGCTCGGCTGGCTTCCTGAGCCGACTGGGCCGAGCTTGGAGGCGCAGGTCGCTGCGCGCGAAGTGCTCGACGCCATGGCCGAGCTCGCACCATGGCAGTTGGAGGCGATCCTATCGGTGGACGACCCGCTGTCGCTCGTCGCGTACGCCCGGCGGCGCGGGATGAACCCGAGCACCGCGGCGAGCCGCCTGCGCATCGCCCGGAAGGCCCTGGCCATGAAGCTCCGGAGGTGGCGCCGATGCCGATGACCAGCCGAGCCAAGCGGCGGCGCGCCCGCAAGAAGCTACCGAAGCCGCCCACCCCGATCCTGACGGAGGTCGTGCTGACCGAGGCCGACCTGAGCAGCATCGCCGAGGCAGCGCTGGCGCTCCTGCCGTTCCCCGTCCGCCCCTGGAACCGCGACAAGCTCTGGGCCGCCGTGCTCGACGCGCACCTCAACGCGAAGACGCGCGCCGGCCGAGAGCTCGCCTGGGAAGCGCGCGGCGCCTTGCAGGTGCTCGACGCCATCGAGCGGTTCTTCGTGCGCCGCGAGAAGTAGACGGCCGCCCCTCCGGGGACGCACGCCCGGCGGAAGCGCGGCTCGCGGCCCGCCGGTCTCAGCCCCGCCACCGCCGACGGAACCGGGGAGCTCGATCGCTCCCCGGACGTGCGGCCCTGACATCGCTCCCGCGTGCTGTAGGCTCGAAAGGATGCGGCCGGCGAGGGTGGAGCCTCCCGGCCGCGATTGATCACGTGCGAGGTGACCGTGGCGAAGAAGGTACGCGCAAGCAAAGGCAGGAGCAAGGCAGGCGAGCTCGGTGGCGGCAAGGTGAAGCGGCGCCGAGTGGGCCCAGAAGAGGTGCGCTTCGACGACCCCGATCAGATGGCGATGTGGATGGCCGCAAAGATCGAGGCATCGGCAGAGGCGGAGGCTACCGGCGAACTCGCGGTGGACGTGCCCGTGGTCGTCAAACAGACGTCCGACGGAAGCGAGCAGCGTATCCGAACCCCACCCGGCTTGCACCCAGCGATGATCGATCTGAAGAGGGTTACGCGCGCATTCTACGACCTCGCGCTCCAGCACGCTAATCAAGATGCAGTAGTCGTATGCCACATCCTTTCCGCGGTGTGCGATGCGGTGGAGCAGGGCGATTCCGCGGCACTGCGCGAGCCCGAAAAGTGGGCACGCGCGCGTATTCGCCCGCCTCGTGGATCGATTGGGCACTTTGGGTTCCTACCGCTCGAAGATCCCATGGGACGGTCGCTCAGCATTTCGCAGATCTCCGGTGGCTTCTACATGCTCGCTGCCCTGCTCCAGGCTGAGCTCGAACGATATAGGGCAAATACATGTACGATCGAGGAAGTAGTCAGCAGGGTCGCCACGCTTATGGTCCACAACTTCCCGGTGATCAAAAGCCTGTCGAGCGACCCCGACCCCTTCAAGCGACAGGCTCAGGTCGCCGAGCGCGTACGTGCAGCGCTGTGCGCGATCGGCGACCTCCTCGCGCGTGACACCACTGAGTCGTTGGGACGAACGATCGCCGAGCAGCTCCTGCGCGACGAGTTCAAGCACTCCGGAAACAGCCCCGCGGAGATTCGGGCGGCTTTCCATTTCCTCGACCCCTGAGCCGCCTGAGGTGACGTCAAGAGGGTGCACCCTATCCCCCCCCATGGCGTGCACCGCGTGCACCCTATCCCCCCCCATGGGGTGCAGTCCCTTCCGGGGCCGCCGGGGAGGGTGCACCATCTTGCGCATGGGTCAGCACCACACCGCTTGCCGGCCGAGGACGGGCCGCACTCCTGCGAATCTCAACCTTCCTGTCGATCTTCGGGAACGGCTCCGCGTCGTCTCCGAAGAAACGGGGATCCCGCAGTGCCGGATCGCAGAGCAGGGGCTTCGCCTTCGGTTGGCACAGATGGAACGCGCGAAGTCGAAGGCGGAGCCTACGCAGTGAACGCCTCGGTGACCGCCGTAGATGTGGCGACGCTGTTGTCCGTACAGGCGGATGCGTTCGACACACACGCCCGCACACTGCGCGCGCTGGTGGAGGTGCTCGCGGCACGCGGCATCAGCGCGCAGCCAACGCCGCGCTACGCAACGGCGAAATCGAACCCGCTCGGCTCCTCCCGTGCATTTCTGGATGCCCATCGCCGCGGGGACTTCGCCACGTTCAAACGCCGGCGCGAGGTCGTCGCGCTCTGGACCGACGTCGAGAGCTGGATCGAGAGCCGAAAGCCGGCACCTCGTGAACGCAAGCCCGTAGACGACGCGGACGACGATCGCGCCCTCCTCCAAAGGGCGGGTGTTCGGCTCCAGCCGGCGAACGACGCCGCACCCGCACGTCACCGGAAGCACTCCCGCGGGCGTTGAGGTGCAGCGTAGCGACCGCAGCAGAGGACGGCCCTCTGGAGGCCCCCCTGGCGCTCTTGAAGCCTTCCGGCTCGCGGGCGATACCGCCTGGCCACCCAGGGACACGACCCGCGAGCCGGCTGTCGCGGGGGACGCTTTCGCCGGCCGGGGGGACGCTTTCGCCGGCCGGGGGGACGCTTTCGCCGGCCGGGGGGACGCTTTCGCCGGCCGGGGGGACGCTTTCGCCGGCCGGGGGGACGCTTCGCCATCCGGCCCATCCGGACACGAGGGCAGCGAGCTTGCAGCCCTCGGCAAGCGAAATCCCCGGGGTCTCGTCGAGTCTTTGGCCCTACACCCATCGCATGGATCCGCTGGCTCTCAACGCCTCGGTACGGACCGTGACCCCTCAGTCGCCTTACTTGATAGCGGCCTCTGCTTCCCCCTCTCTACGCCCGATGACACCTCTCCCGCTCTGCACTTCCCTGGAGACGCGGATGACGGCGCCGCCCCCTGGGAGCTCCTCGTGCGGCTCTGGCCGATCCTGCTCGCATGCCGCGGGCAGTCTCTTACCCTTGCGAGCGCGTCCCTCACGGTTCGCGATGACCGGCATGTGCGCGACCACGCCGCACCGTTCACCTCCCTCATCGCGGCACGCCCGGGTGAGGGGGCGGTCCTCGTGATCGACCGTGGAAAAGAAGGAGCGGAGCATCTACACGGGCTCGTCTTGACGTGCAACGCCGCAGCGGCGCGCGGCACGTGGTGCCGCCGGACAGGCGCCCGCGCATCGGCATGCACCCTCAAAGAGGTGACGGGCTGGGGTGAGCACCAGCAAGGATCGTCTCTCGAGCTCTTTGGTGAAGTGCCGAAGGTGCTCCGGTACGCGTTCAAGCCCTGGCCGATCGAGTACGGCCGTCGGCGCCTCGACGCGGACGTGTTCGCTTCGGGGCCGTTCGCCGCTGCTTGGACGAGCGTTCTCGAAGTCCTCAGAAGGCAGCAGCCCGACGAAAGCGCCTTCGCGCAGAAAGCGTCCCTCCCCCCAGAGGAGGCGTCCGCGCGGTGCGCCCGGTGCGAACGATCGATGCCGGAGAACAGGCGACGTCACGCGCGATGGTGCTCGAACAAGTGCCGAAAGGCAGCCCATCGGCGCCGTGAGCGGGAGCAGAAATATCTTGACAGGACGCAGCTAGGACATTGTTCTTCCGACGTCCCCCGCACGCGGCATGCCGGCCCCGGCTGATTTACTCGCGGTAAATCAGCCGGGGCCGGCATGCCGCGTGCTGGGGGACGTGAGGTTTTCCCGATGGAAACCATCGTGCTCGGGTTCGACCCTGGCGCCGCCCGCGTGGGATGGGCAGCGCTCGACGTGGACGCGGCAGGCGCGCGGCACGTCGGCTCCGGCGTGCTTCCCGTCGACCTCGCCGGCGATCCCGGGATCGAGGCCCTGCGCGCCGCCGCGGGGGCGCTGCTCTCGCGCTACTGCCCCGCGCTGGTCGCCGTCGAGCGGGTCGTCCGCGTCTTCCCCCGCCCGCGGTTCGGTCCTGCCATGGCCAGCGAGCTCTGTGGCGCGTCATGGGTCGGGGCCGAGCTCGCCGGCCTCGCGGCGGCGCGGGGGCTCATCGTCCGCACCGCGACGCTCCAGGCGGTGCGCTCGGCCCTGGGATGCGCCAGAGCAGGCGACGCCGCGCTCGCCGCCGCCATCCGCGCGCGGGTCGCCGGCTGGCCCGCCCGGTCGAGCGAGCATGCCCGAGATGCCGCCGCGGTCGCGTGGAGCGCGACCGTCGAGACGGCGCACGCGCCCGCGTCGCAGTCGTGGGCGATGCCGGCAGAGCTCGATCGCGGTCGCCCTTGACCGAATACATATTGAGATACACAATGTACACATGGGCGAGCGGACGAGGGCGATCGGTTACGTGCGGGTCTCGACCGAGCAGCAGGCGGACGGCGGCGTGAGCCTCGCGGCGCAGCGGACGAAGCTCGTGGCCTACGCGACCGCCATGGATCTCGACCTCGTGGACATCATCGAAGACCCCGGCGTCAGCGCCAAGACGCTCGACCGCCCCGGCCTGCAACGCGCCCTCGGCATGCTCGACGCTGGCCAGGCTTCCGCGCTGCTCGTGGTCAAGCTCGATCGGCTCACGCGCAGCGTGCGCGACCTCGACGCGTTGATCGCCGGGTACTTCGCCGATCGCTTCTCGCTCCTGTCGGTCGCCGATTCGATCGATACGCGCTCTGCCGCGGGTCGCCTCGTGCTGAACGTGCTCGCGTCGGTCTCGCAGTGGGAGCGCGAAGCGACCGCCGAGCGCACGCGTGACGCGCTCGCCCAGCTTCGCGCCGATGGCGTGCGGCTCGGCGGGGCGGCGCTCGGGTGGGTCCACACCGGGGAGGCCGATGCAGACGGCCGGCGCATCATCGCCCACGTGCAGGACGAGGCTGCGACCGTCGATCGGATCCTCGCGCTCCGCGTCGATGGCCTCTCGCTGCGCGAGATCGCAGCCACCTTGACGGACGAGGGATATCGGACGAAGCGGGGTGGTAGCTGGGCGGCTGAAACCGTGCGAAAGGTGCTCGCGAGGTCGAGAGAGTGAGTTTCTCCATCGCGTGCAAGATATGGGGTAGCGCAGCGGTTCGGCATGCCCTGGCCGAGCCGAACCCCGACCCGGCGACCCGTGAGCTCTGCCAGAAGATCCTGAAGCACGCGGACCCGCCCGGCGCCTTCCGTGCGTGGGCGCTCGCGCAGCCCTGGCCGCGGTTCTGCGCGATCGTTCGCATCGTCTCCGGAGAAGAGCGTCGAGAAGTCGACGAAGCCGTGAAGGAAAGGATCAAGAGCATGGCACGCATGGGCCGCCCCCCGAAGGAAGACCGCAGCACCGTCGCCGGTGTCATGGTCCACGTCCGGCTCACCCCGGGAGAGGTCGAGACCGTGGATGCAGAGGTCGAGCGCCAGCGCGCTATCGCGCCGCCCGGCCTTGCGGACAAGGTGTCGCGGTCGTCGGTCATCAAGGGCTTGATCTCGACGCTGCGCCAGCCTGCCGCAGCCCCCGCGCCCGCGGCTCCGCCCGCGCGCTCTCCCGCTCGTGAGAGCAGCGAGAGCGACGTCCGCGAGCTCATGGCCCGCTGTTTCGAGCGGGGCCTTACCCAAGCCCAGCTCGCGAAGCTCTCCGGTGTCGAGCGGTCCCAGATCAGCCGCTTTCACACGCAGAACGCCACGAAGCCGCCGATGCCCCCCGAGAAGGTGGCAGCCCTCGCACGCGCCCTGCGCGCGTGGGAGGCGAAGCAGAAGTAGACCGCGCCCGCCGCGCCCTGAAGGAGACACCGACGCATGCCCCGACCTCGCACCGGAACGATCGAGCGCCACGGCGACCACTACGATGCGCGTCTCACGCTGGCCGATGGCTCGCGCCCGCGGGTCTGCCTGCCGTCTGGCCTCTCGGAAGCTCGCGCCCGCGACCACGCCCGGCGCCTGGCCGAGCTCGCCCGCGTCGAGAACGGCACCATGCAACCCGCTTCGGAGGCGGACGCGCCCGCGGGCGAACCCCTGCGCGCCTACGCCGATCGCTGGTGCGCGGCCCGCGATGAGCGCGGCCTCACTTCAGTGGGCGACGATCGCGGGCGCCTCCGGAAGTGGGTACTCCCGGCCCTCGGAGAGACGGCCATCACGGCGATCGGCCGGTCGGATCTCGAGCGCTTCGTGGAAGACCTCGACGCCCGCGTGCGCGCGAAAGAGCTCTCGTGGAAGACAGCCAAGAACGTGTGGGGGGTCGTCTCCAAGCTCTTCGATGATGCCTGCCGCTCCAAGGTCCTGGCGCTGCGCGTGCGCGACGACAACCCCGCTGCCGGCGTCCGCGGCCCGGATGAAGGGGTGAAGAAGAGCAAGAGCTATATATTCCCCTCGGAGTTCCTTGCCGTGGTCTCATGCGACCGCGTGCCGATCCGCTGGCGCCAGCTGTTCGCGCTCTCGGTCTACACCTACACGCGCGCCGCTGAGCTCGAAGCGCTCGAATGGGAAGACGTCGACATCGATCGACGCCTCATCCACATCCACCGAGCCGTCGATCGCTCCGAGACCGGAGAGGTAAAGGAGACGAAGACCAACAACCCGCGCCGCATTCCCATCGAGCCCACGCTGCTCCCGCTGCTCCTGGCGATGCAGGGAAAGGCATCCCGGGGCCGCGTGATCAACATGCCGTCCAGCTGCGATCTCTCGGTGCGCTTGCGGCAATACCTCGGGTGGGCCGGCATCGAGCGCGCCGAGCTCTTCGCCAACGACGCCACCCGCAAACAGCTCACCTTCCACGATCTCCGCGCGACTGGCATCACGTGGATGGCCCTTCGCGGCGATGAGCCGATCAAGATCATGCGCCGCGCCGGCCACGAGGACATCGCAACGACCATGGGCTATGTGCGCGAGGCCGAGAACCTCATGCACCCCGTGGGCGACCCGTTCCCTCCGCTCCCTGCCGCGCTCCTGGTTTCGTCCGACGAATCGTCCGAGGGACCGGCCACCTGGGGCCTACTGCGCGGAAATACTTACGGAAAGCGGAGCGTCCCCAGCGGGATTCGAACCCGCGTAGCAGCCTTGAAAGGGCTGAGTCCTGGGCCGGGCTAGACGATGGGGACCGGCGATGCGGCGCGGGAAGCTACCTGCCGTCGTCGAGCAATGCAAGCCCTACGCGCTCCGTCCGCTCCGTTCCTGTCCCCCACGAGGCCCGCCACAGGGACCGCGCCGCGTTCGGCGGCTCGCCGTGGCGGGCTTCGCGGGGGCGTGGGTGGCGCCCCGCGTGCCGGCCGTTGCCTCAACCTGGCGGCCTGGCCGACCTCGCCGGTCTGGTCGGCCTCGCCGGCCTAGTCGGCCTCGCCGCTCTTGGACGGCGTCCAGGAGGGGGCGTCGCTCGCGGGGAACGAGTCCTCGACGGTCTCGTCCACCTTCTGTTCCGGCTCCTTGTCTGCCGTGGCCTCGTGGCCCTCGACCGGGTCTCCTGGAACGTGCCGGTGCTGGTCGCCGCCGCCCTGCCGCTCCTGCTGGGCCGCGCCCGCGGCGCCCCTGGGCGTCGCTGCCCCCTGGTCCTTCGTCGCCTTCTCGTTCGCCTTCATGCGCACCTCCTCGAGCTGTTCCGGCTTCTCCAGAGCACCTGGAGCCGTCGAGGCGCACCGCAAGGGGCCAACGAAATGCTGGTGAGCTCGGCGTGCCATTCGCCCGGCACGGAGCTCCGTCCTGTTCCTGGGCGCGCCCTGCCTCGAGCACGTCCGCGTGCGTGCACGCGCACGGTCCGGTGCACGCCCAGGCGCACGCTCCTGCGCACGCCGACGCGCCACCACCTGCCCCGAACCGCTGGACGACCGCCCTGAATCGGGCGACCATGGGCGCCGGGCCACCCACCTTGCGCCACACGGACCCGAGCTCTCCCTCATGCTTCCGCTTCCGGGCCTAGCGCCTGCTGTACCCATGTCCCCGGGAGGACCGTGCACCGACGCCGGCGCCTGACGCGCGCCGCCCCGCTCGCCTTCTGCCTTCTCCCGGCGCTCTTCTCGGCCGTCTCTGCCCGCCCAGCGCTCGCGCAGCCCGCGCCCCCCGCGCAGCCCCAGGCCGCGCAGCCCGCACCTCCCGGACAACCCACGTCGCCCGCGCCTGCCGCGCAGCCCGCGCCATCTCCTCCCCCATCTCCCCCCTCCCCGCCGCCCGCCCCCTCGCCGCCTCCCCCTCTCGAGGTCGTCGTCACCGGCACCCGCACCCCCGAGAGCAGCCAGCGCGCCACGGTGCGCACGCGCGTCATCAGCCGCGACGAGGCCGAGCGCCGCGGCGCCACCAACGTCGGCGAGGCGCTCGACGGCGAGCTCGGCGTCCAGGTCAACCCGAGCGCCTACGGCTCGCTCGGCAACCCGAGCGCCATCCAGATCCAGGGATTCGACCTCGAGCGCGTCCTCGTCCTCGAGGACGGCGAGCGCGTCATCGGCGACGCCGGCGGCGCCATCGACCTCTCCTCCCTCCCGCTCAGCGACGTCTCCCGCATCGAGCTCGTCACCGGGCCGACGAGCTCCCTCTACGGCGCGAGCGCCATCGGCGGCGTCGTCAACGTCCTCTCCGGCCCCCCCGCCCACCCGGGCTTCAGCGGCCGCGGCCGCCTCGAAGGCCGCAGCCGCACGGGGCTCCTCGTCCAGGGCTCCGGCGCCTACCGCGGCGAGCGCGCCTGGGCCAGCGCCGACGCCTCGTTCCAGCGCGAGGACAGCCTCTCCCTCCTCGAGGGCAACCCCGCCACCGCCCTGCCCGAGCGCGCCCAGCACCTCGTCGGCCTGCGCGCCGGCGCCGCGCTCGGCCGCGGCATCGACGTGCGCCTCCGCGCCCGGTGGATCCACGACGCGCAGGACGGCCTCGAGCAGCTCGTGCGACCAGGCCTCCGCCCGTACCTCTTCGATCTCCCCGAGGTGACCGACCGCGTCACCCTCCACCTCACCGAGACCATCGACCTCGGCGGCGGCTCCAACCTGCGCCTCGCCGCCGGCCGGCAGTGGGCCTTCCGGACGAGCGGCCGCGACCTGCGCGGCTCGCCCCTCTCGGAGCTGCGCGAGCGCTCGGGCACCCTCCAGAGCTACGAGGCCGTCGCCACCCTCGCCCACGGGCAGCTCACCTGGGTGCTCGGCGGCCGCGCCGAGGTGGAGTCGCTCACCCAGGAGCTCACGACCACGGAGGTCTCCACCTCGGGCACCTCGCAGAGCGCCTTCGACGAGGTGCCCGACACCGAGCTCGGCAGCGCCGCGCTCTACGGCCAGCTCGCCTGGAAGATCACCGACCGCCTCACCCTCATGCCCGGCGTCCGCGGCGAGTACTGGCCGCGCTACGGCGGCGTCATCGCCCCGCGCCTCGCCCTCGCCTACCGGCCCGCGCCGTCGCTCACCCTGCGCATCTCCGGCGGGCAAGGCTTCCGCCCGCCCAGCGCGAAGGAGCTCGGCTTCTCGTTCGACCACTCGGGCCTCGGCTACATCCTCGAGGGCAACCCGGATCTCGCCCCCGAGACGTCCTGGGGCGTGAACGGCGACGTCACGTGGACCCCCGGAGAAGGCCTCACCCTCCGCGGCGGCGCCTTCGCGAACTGGGTCGATCACCTGATCGACATCGACCCGAGGCCCATCCGCTCGTCCGGCGTCGACACGTCGACCGACATGAACTCGTCCGGCGGCGTCGACACGTATACCTACATGAACATCGCGAGGGCGCGCACCGCGGGTGTCGAGCTCTCGGCGACGTTCCAGGCGGCAGCGTGGCTCCGCGCCGAGGCCGGCTATGCCTACCTCTGGACGCGCAACGACGACCCCGCCGTCCCCGATCAGCCGCTCTCCGGCAGGCCCCCGCACACAGCGCAGGCGGCGCTCCGCGCCGACCTGCCGCTCCGCTTCGAGCTCGTCACCCGGCTCCGGACCATCACCAGCGCGTTCGTCGCGGCAGGCCTGCGCGCGCCCGGCTTCACCACGCTCGACGCGCGGCTCGCGCGGCCGCTCTGGCCCTCGTCGCAGGCCTACGTCGGCGTCAGGAACGTCCTGGGCGCGCAGAAGGACCCTGACCGCCTCGGCGATCACCGGCCCCTCGAGGGGCGCACCGTCTACCTCGGCGTGATCGCCGAGCTACCGTGGGAGGACTCATGACAAGAGGGTCAGTCGTCGCAGCGCTTCTCCTTCTCACCCCCGCGTGCAGCGACGATGTGGGCGACAGGGGCTCGAGCGGGGGCGCGCCGACGGAGGACGGCGCGCTCCTCGAGGTCGAGGTGCCGGCCTCCGGCCGCGTCTTCCTCCGGCTCGCCACGCCCGAGATCGTCGCCCCGGCCGACGACGGCGCGGCGTCCACCGACTGGGATCTCGCCCTCTCGGGCTATGACGTCTTCACCAACAGCGGCCTCAGCGGCCCCGGCGACGGCGGGGCGCTGCCGCTCAGCCTCGACGACACCAGGGCGGGCCAGCTCCCGAGCACCCCGTTCCTCCTCACGGACGAGGCCGGCGGTGCCTTCACGCAGTGGTACGCCTACGACGGCGAGTCGCACGTCGCCTTCAGCCGGTATCACATCCACGCGATCGAGCACGAAGGCCGCCACTGGAAGCTCCAGATCCTCTCCTTTTACGGAGAGGTGGACGGCGCGCCGGTCACCGCGCTCTACCAGCTCCGGGTCGCCGAGGTGCTCCCCGACGGCGTCGGCGAGACCGTCGAGATCAAGGATCTCGACGCGACAGCGGGCGGCATCGACGCCCTCGAGAGCGCGCCGAGCGCCTGCCTCGACCTCGCGGGCAACCGGCGACTGATGCTCACGCCGGCCGAGGCGCGCGAATCGACGGAGTGGCACGTCTGCTTCCGCCGATCGCTCGTCAGCGTCAACGGCGAGCTCGGCGGCCCCGGCGCCGCGCGCGGCGCCGATCTCCAGGAGCAAGAGACAAGGTCCGAGGCGCTCGCCGACGTCAAGGAGCGCACCGCCGCGTCGGAGGAAGCGCGGTTCGACGCGGCCGACCACCAGGCCCTCACGGATCCCGCCGTCCGCTACCGCGGCGACCACGTGGCGACCGCCTTCACCGGGCGCTGGATCGAGCCCGGATCGAGCCCGCCCGCGCCGGCGAAGGACGCCGCGTGGCTCGTCCAGAGCGCAGACGGCCAATCGCGCTTCGTGGCCGTATTCGAGCGCTTCGAGGGCGCGACGGACGCATCCCCGGGACGGGTGATAATGCGCGTCAAGCAGGTGGAATGACCGACACGCGCGCCCTCGTGCGCCGCGGCGCGGTCGAGAGAATGCGCGGCGCGTGACATCGCAGAGCGACGCGACCATACTGCGCGCGCTCGGTGAGGCACACCCCTCACCTCTCGTAAGGAGCCTGCTTATGACAGAGTCGCTTGCCCCCGTATCGAGCGCCACAGGTCGGTCCCGCCAGCAAGGGACACCGGGGGGCGGGCGCGGGGCGACGCGGGCGCGCCGCGGGGGCCTGTTCGCCGCGGGTGTCCTCGCCGCGCTCGCCGCGGGGGCCTGCGGCGGCAACGTGGTGGTCGACGGGTTCGAGCCGCCCGAGGGCACCGGGGGTGCCGGGGGTTCCTGGGGGACCGGCCGCAGCACGAGCGCCGTCACGCCCGACACGACGGGCTCCGGCCAGGGCGGCGACATCGGCGAGGGCGGCGCGCCGCCGATTCCGCCGCTCGTCGAGGAGGATCTCGGCGAGATCACCGTCGGTGTCCCCGTCCCGGTGGATATCCCGGCAGGCACCCTCGGCTTCACGGCGATCGCGCAGCTCATGACCTCGCCGCCGAGCTTCGATCCGATCGGCATCGCGGAGATCTCCGGCCCTGACGGCAGGACGTTCATGGCGGACTACACGATCCCCGGCACCCTGGCGAGCTTCTACAACCAGGGGATCGGCACGGCGGCCGTGCCCCAGACGGGCGCGGCCGCGGCCGTGCCACTTGTGCCAGGCACGTACTGGATCACGATCGGCGACGGCAGCTTCGGCCTGCCGACGGCGCCAGCGCGCCTCTCGGTGTGGCGCCGCCAGACGCTCGACGGGCGCTTTCACGGCGGGAAGCTCGACATCAACGCCTTCATCGCGGGAGACGCGATCTCCGAGGATTACCTGCAGAGCGCGCTGCGCCGGGCCTACCAGGGGTTCGTGGACCTCGACGTGAGCAGCGTCACGGTACATCGCCTGGGAGCGGAGTGGGGTTTCATCGACGAGGAGCTCCTTCCGAGCTTGCTCGAGCAGACGGCCGGCGCCCGCGGCCGGCCGGCGCTCAACGTGATCGCCGTGTCACAGTTCGGCGGCAGGCTCGACGGCGCTGCCGGCGCGACGCCCTCCGCGCCCTCGGTCGCCGTGGAGCACGGCACGCATCTCAGCGGCATCGTGGTGACGCTCTACGAGGATCCCAAGGTCGACACGGCCATTCTGCGCCACGAGCTCGGCCATTTCACCGGGCTGTTCCACACCACCGAGTTCGAGCCCGCCTTCGCCGACCCGCTCGACGACACCGGGCGGTGCGACGACGTGCTCGATCTGGCCGAGCTCTGTCCCGACTACGACAACATCATGTTTCCGACCGGGGGCGACTTCTCGGGCAGGATGACGCCGCAGCAGACGACGATCGTGCAGGCGAGCGCGGTCTACCGCGGGATCGTCGAGAACGGAGGCGGCGCGGCCGACCCGCTCCCGGCGGGCCGCGGCCCATCCCCCGCCGGCCGCGCTCCGGACCCGGCCGGCCGCGGTCAGGCCGGCCACGGCGCCGGCCACGGCGTGGCGCCTGCGCCTGGCGACCGCGCCTGGGCGGCCGCGCTCCCGTCGCGCGCCGCGACCCTGCTGGGAGGGCACTTCTGCGGGCACAGCGCGGCGGCGGGCGCGGACTACTTCGCGCTGCTCCGCGCGACAGGCGGCGCCGACGCCGACCGGCTGCTCGCTGTCGGCCGCGATCCCGGCGCGCCGGTCCAGGCCAGGGCGCGCGCCCTCGCCGCCGCGGGCCGCGCCGCCGCGCCCGTCGCCGCCGCGCCTGTTGCCGCCGCGCCCTCCGCGCCCTCCGCGCGCGTGCTCGCCGACCTCGAGGCGCTCGCCGTGGACCCGCGCCTGCCGCGCCACGCGCGCCTCGGCGCGATCCAGGGGGTCGCCGCCGCCTCGCCCGCCGCCGCCCGCGCGCTCGCCGCGCGCCTCGCCGCCGACCCCGACACGGTGGTCGGCCGGATGGCGACCCGCGCCGCGCGGTGAGGCCGCGGCGGGCGCCCGGCGCCGGCGCCCAGCGCTGAGCCACCCCCGTCGCGCGGCCGCACCCGGCGGCGACCGCGCTCCTCGCGCCCGGCGGCGCTACCCCGCCTTGGACCGCGCGACCACGGGGATCACGCCCGTCCCGGAGACGGCGCGCGTGAAGTCCAGCCCCGTCAGCACGCCGCGGAGCCGCCGCCCCTGCACCACCAGCACGCGCCGCGCCTGCGCCGCGTGCGCGGCGGCCGCGGCGCGGTGGAGCGGCGTGCGGACGTCGAGACAGACCATGGCGGGGCTCATCACGTCCTCGACCGGCGAATCGGACAGCACGCCGTGCGCGAGCAGCGCCTCCGTCTGCGTGAACATCCCGACCGGCCAGCCGTCCGGATCCACCACCACGAGCCCGCTCACCTGCGCGGTCGTCAGCCGATCGGCCGCGAGCGCGAGCGGCGCGTCGAGCGGGATCGTGTACGCCGGGGCCGACATGAGCTCGCCGATCGCCGTCGCGTCCCGCGCCTCGACCAGGGCGAGGAGGAGATCCTTCGTGCTGAAGACGCCGATCAGCTCGTCGCCCTCGCGGACGAAGACCCTGTGGATGCGGTGCTTCAGCAGCACGCTCGCCGCCTGGACGACCAGCGTCGTGCGCCCGACCGTGATGATCCCCGGGCGCAGCACGTCGCGCGCCGGGACGTCGGGCAAGGTGAGCAGCATCCCGCGGCTGTTCGTCTTCGTCTCGAACTGGCCGAGCCGCAGCAGATCGGTGCGCGACAGCACGCCGATCGCGCGCGACGCCGCGTCGACGACGGGAACGCAGGAGATCGCGTGCTCACCGAGGGCGCGGTGCACCTCGGGCAGCGGCGTCGTGTCGGGCGCTGTGATGACTTCGCAGGTCATGTAACGCGAGACGGGTGTCGCAAAGCGCATCATGGGGGATTCCTCGAGGACGCCGGCGCGGATTCTCGGGCAGGCGGCGCACCAGCGCGCATCGAGAACAAAAGCAAGAAGCGATCCGTAATGCGGGAACACGCCATCGAGCCCAGGAAGGCAAGGTGGGAGGCAGGGCGCAGCGCCCGAGCGGGCCGAGCAGAGCCCGACCCCGCCGTTGACGCGAGCGCGATGCGAGCGCAGGCGCGGCGCGTCGGCGCGCGATCTGCGCCAAGGTGTGTGGCGAGCTGGGCAGCTCGCCGACGACCGGACCGATGTGGCCCTGTTCCGTGAGCGATGTCCCAAAATGCATCACGTGGGGAGCCCTGGCCACGTGGCCGTCAGGGCACAACCGCGGTGGAACCCGCGAGAGACCCCGGGTCGCCCGGCCGCCGGGGAGCATCGCATCTGCCGCGAGCTCCCGGTGGCCGGGTCCCGGTGATCCTTCTCAGGCGATCCGCGGCTGACCCGCGGAGCGCGCGGCGGCCTCTCGACGTCCCGAGGGCTCGTCGCGCCGCGGTCAGGGGGCGGTTCTCACCTGCGCTTTCTGCGTGCGCTCCGGGTCAGTACGGCCTGTTGTAGCCGCTGCAGCCGGCGGGCGCGAACGAGCCGCTGTTGCCATAGCCGCCGTTGTTATAGCCGCTCCAGGGACGATAGGGGTTGCCATAGCTGAATGGATTGCCGTAGCCGTAGTCACCGTAGCCGTAGTTGCCGTACGGCTTCCAGCTGTTGCTCCAGGGGCTCCACGGCTTCGAGCCCCATCCATCGTAGACCGGCGGGTAGCTGGGCAAGCTACCCCAGCTCGGGCCGCGGCCCCAGGAGCCGCTGCAGTCCCGGGGCTGATAGCCGAACAGCGCCTGAGAGGTCTCCTCGACCTCCACGGCCTCGGCCTCCGCGTCGTCCATGTCGATGTCCTCGGCGCCTGCCTCACCCACCGCGCACCCGGTGGTCAGGGCGGCCATCGCCATCGCAACATGCATCCACCTGCTATTCACCAGCTCGATCATTTCTCCTCCTTCCACGGCCCGCGACATCCGCGGGACCGTCGCGCCAGTCGGTTTGCGCAGAGAGCAGCGCTCGTGCCCGAGAGCCGTGTGCAGAGGCTGCCGCCCGAGGGCGCGCGCAGCGGGCGGGAGGCGCCGACAAACCGACATTCCTAAACAGCGCCCGGCCCTCGAGCGACGGCCCGTTCACCCGCGCCGGATCACTGGGCAGATAAGGCGCTCAGAGGCGCGCTCATCGCGCCCCGAAACCACGGCAGCCCCTCGCGAAGCGCCGCGGCTCCGGCAAAAACGCGCCTTTCACGAGCTATCGATTTCTCGCCGCAGGGCGCCTCGACGGGGCGTCTCCGACGATCCGAAAGCCATCTTACCTACAAGGTGGACCAGGGGGCGACAGCGACGCAGCGATACCCACCTCGTCGCGGGCGACCGGCGCCGTCGCGTTCGCGGTGCTCACCCATGTTGCCGGCGCCAGCGCGCGCGAGAGCGCCCGTGAACGGCGCACTCGGCGCCCCGCGATGCGCGCGGCAGCGGTCCTGTCGAGCCGGTCGCCGCCGGGCCGCTCAGGGCGCGGCGATCCAGGTCTCCCAGGCTCGCGTGAAGTCGTCGGCGCGGATCTCGTGCCCGCGCCCGGGGTGCACCACGAGCTCGTGCTCCCACCCGTGCTGGGTGAGCACGTCGGCGAGGTTCTCGGCGCTCGCGATGGTGGAGGAGAGCTCCTGTGCGCCGACGGCGATGTAGATCGGCGGCCTCTCCTGCGAGAACAGGTGCTCTTCGATGACCATGCGCCCCGCGCCGACGAGGCCTGCGCCGTCGACCTCGACGAGGCCTTCCAGCGCCACGTAGCTCGCGAAATAGCCCCCGTTGGAGAAGCCCATGACATAACGCCGGCCGAACGTCTGGCCGAGGATCCGCGAGAGCAGCGCCTCCGCGCTCATCCACGCTTCGATCAGGGCGGGCGCCGCGGCGTCGACCGTCTCGCGGCGCGTCGGCCAGCAGAAGGACGTCTCCACGGACGGATCCCAGGTGCAGAGTCCCGGTCTGCCGCGCGGGAACACGGCGACGACCCCGAGCGCCTCGGCGGCCTCCGCGGCGATGGCCTGCAGCCCCACGGGCAGGGAGTCGGGCGCCATGGTCCCGTGCAGCACGTAGAGGATCGGCGCGCCGCGGGCGGCGGTCTCCGGCACATGGAAGCAGGTGTGATCGTCCAGGCCGCTCCACCCGGCCGAGCACCAGTCCGTCTCGACCGGCTCCCAGACGAGCGCGCCGCCCTGGCCCCCCTCACCGCCCTGTCCACCGTCGCCGCCCGCGCCGGAACCGCCGCTGCCGGCCGCCGCGTCGACCGAGGCGGCGCCGCCCTCACCGCCGTCGCCCGCGCCCGCGCCCTCGCCGTCGCCCGCGCCCTCGCCGTCGCCCGCGCCCCCGGCGGCGCCCGCGGTCCCTGGATGTCCCGTATCCGCTGTATCGCCCGCGCGCGGCGCGCCGCCCGCCGCGCCGTCGCACGCGGCCAGCGCGAGCGCGAGCGTCACGAGCGGCGCCGCGCGGCCCTTCAGGATCCACCCGCCGTGTGCCGTGTCCATGCCCTCTGTCACGGTGCCCTGTCGCGCGCGGCGCCGCAACGCGCGCGCGGGGAGTTTCTTGCGTGGGTGGGACACGCGGCGCGCTGGAATGTAGGCTCGCCCCATGTCCCGCCTCGTCGCGCGCCCCGCGACCCCCGCCGATTACGACCATTTCGCCCGGCTCTTCGTGGAGCTCGACACCGGCAACCCCGTCTTGCCCCGCGATCGCTGGCAGAGCGCCCTGGCCAGAGACACCCTCATCTTCGAGGAGCGCGGCGAGGTGGTCGCCTACGCCTATGTCCAGACGCTGCGCGGGGTCGGCTACGTGCGGCACGTCGTCGTCGCGCCGTCCCACCGCGGCCGCGGCGTCGGCGGCGATGTCATGCGCGCCGTCGCCGCGCACCTCCGCGGCCGTGGCTGCTCGCGGTGGTGCCTCAACGTCAAGCCGGACAACACCGCTGCCGTGCGGCTCTACCGGAGCATCGGTATGGAGCACGCCTACGTGATGACCACGTTCGAGCTCCCCTGGGATGCCCTGGCGCGCCTCCCGCGCCCTTCCCGCCCGGTCGTCGCCCGGCCGGCGCAGCCGTCCGACGACGCCGCGATCGAGGCGGCGTTCGCCCTGGTGTCCGGTCAGGTCGCCGACGCCCGCGGCCGGGGCGGCCTCGTGCTCCTCTGTCTCGTCGACCCCGCGACGCCGGACGCCGCCCCGCTGGGATTCGCCAGCTTCGACCCGTTCCTGCCCGGCGCCTTCCCCTTCCGCGTGGCCGCCCCCGAGCTCGCCGCGCCCCTGCTCGACGCCATCCGCCCCCACGCCCCGCGCCCCCCCGAGGCTGTCCTCGTCACGGTCGAGGACGACGACGCGCTCGTCGCCGTCCTACGCGATACCGGCGCGCCCGTGCAGCTCGTCGGCGCGCACTTCCGCGGCGAGATCCCGGCCGCCGGCTGACCCGCGCAGGCCGCTTGCCCTCGGCGCGACGCCGCAGTACCGAGCCGGCCATGAGCCCACTCCCCGGCCTTCCCGGCGACTTCCTCGCGGCGCTCGCGCGCGAGTTCCCCGCGGATCTCCTCTCCACGGACGCGGCCGACCTCGCGACGTTCGGCCGCGACTGGACCAAGGTCCACGAGCCGCGGCCCTCGGCGATCGCGCTCCCGCGCTCGACGGACGAGGTCTCACGGCTGCTCCGCCTCTGCTCCGAGCACCGCGTCCCGGTCGTGCCCTCGGGCGGGCGCACGGGGCTCGCGGCCGGCGCCGTGGCGGCCAAGGGCGAGCTCGTCGTGTCGCTCGAGCGCATGCGGCGCATGGGGCCGGTCGACGTGCTCGGCGCGACCGTGCGCGTCGAGGCCGGCGCCGTGACCGAGGCGGTGCACCAGCACGTCGCCCCGCACGGCCTGACGTGGCCGGTCGACTTCGCGTCGAAGGGGTCGAGCCAGGTGGGCGGCAACATCGCGACGAACGCCGGCGGCGTGAAGGTCATCCGCTACGGCCTCACCCGGCAATGGGTGCTCGGGCTCACGGTCGTCACCGCGAGCGGCGCGGTGCTCGACCTGAACGGCGCGCTCGAGAAGAACAACACGGGGATCGACCTGCGCCAGCTCTTCATCGGCAGCGAGGGCACGCTCGGGATCATCACCGAGGCGACGCTCAAGCTCACGCGCGTGCCCGAGGGGCTCAACGTGTTCCTGTTCGCGGTGCCGGACCTCGCGGGCGTGCTCGCGCTGTTCCGCGAGGCCCGGATGGGGCCGTTCGTGGTGATGGCCTACGAGTTCTTCACGGAGAAATGCCAAACGCGCCTGCGCCGGCACCGGAACGTGCGCATGCCGCTCTCCGCGCCGTCGGACTACTACGTGCTCATCGAGGTCGAGCGCGGCGAGCCCGAGGCGCTCGACGCGTGGATCACCTCGCTGTTCGAGCGCGGCCTCGTCACCGACGGCACGCTCGCGCAGCACTCCACCCAGGCCGCCGAGCTCTGGGCCCTCCGCGAGGGGATCAGCGAGAGCCTGTCGGCCACCGGGCTGCCGCACAAGAACGACGTGTCGCTCCCCATCCAGGAGCTCGAGGGCTTCTGCTCCGAGCTCGAGAGCCTCTTCGAGGCCCGCTATCCAGGGTGGGAGATCGCGCTCTTCGGCCACATCGGCGACGGCAACCTCCATATCAATGTGATGAAGCCCGACAGCCTCACCCGCGAGGAGTTCCTCCGGCGCACCCACGAGGCGGATCACGCGATCTTCTCGCTCGTGAAGAAATACCGCGGCAGCATCTCGGCCGAGCACGGGATCGGCCTGCTCAAGAAGGACTACCTGCCCTACTCGCGCTCGGCCGAGGAGCTCGCGATCATGCGGTCGATCAAGCGGGTCCTCGATCCGCTGAACCTCATGAATCCAGGCAAGATCATCGACGTCTGATCGCGCCCCCGGGTCGCCCGCGGCAAAGGCATCTCGCAGGCGCCGCCCGGGGGCGATGGACAGACGCGCTCCGACCCGGACACAACCCCTCTTCTCCCGCCGCTTCCGCTGCTCCCGATCGCTCCCGGCCGCCGTCGACTCCGTCGAGGCCAACGTGGCCTCGGCGACCCGCATCGCCACGCTGGAGCGGCGTCGCCCAGGGGTGCGCGCGCGGTCATACTCCCTGAGATACGTATGGGAGTGTTCGACTGGCTCAGGCGATGGCGTGCCCCTCAGGCCCGGACGGAAGCGCCGCTCCCGCCCAGAGAGGTGTCCGATCCGCCCGCGCCCTGCCCGCCGGCAGCGACGGCGGAAGCGAGCCGTCCCGAGCCGGCCGGGCGCTTCCCGCCGTCGGCGACGCGGTCCTGGGTGGTCGAGGGGTACCGGGTCGAGGCCGATCTCTCGCGTCAGGCGCTCTGCCTCTCTGTGCCCGCCGAGTACGGCGCCGAGGACGGCGAGCCCGAGCTCTTCCCCACGCTCCGGGCGGCCAGGCTCCCTTCGCGCATGGTCTCGGCGGCGATGCTCGCGCAGAAGGCCAAGCAGTTCGACGACGGGCTGATCGCGGCGGTGGAGCTCGCCGCGCAGCGGGGCGCCGGGCTGCTGCGCGGCAAGGCGTACCTGCTGGAGACGTGGCTCGCCTCGCTGGCCCACGGCTCGCCCGCGGCCCCGGCCGCGCTGCTGCTCGCCGCCGCGCGGCTCGGCGGGGTCGCCCCGGAGGTGCCGCGCGCGCTCGCGGCCGACGTCGCGCGCCTGCTCGACGAGTTCCTCGCGGACGAGCGCCGCTCGAAGCCGCTCGGGGTTCACACGTGGAGCGAGCCGCTCCGGCGCGCCTTCCAGCAGGACCGGCTGCTCCAGACGCCGCTGCGCGAGCCCGGCCCGATCGAGGCGCTCGCCCGCGTCCTCCGCGAGGAGGCGGCCGCGCGGACCACGTACGAGGGCATGCTCGCCCTCGCGTCGCGGCTCACGGGCCCGCTGGACATGCCCGACCTCACGCCCGTGCTCCGCTCGCTGGATCGCGGCCAGGTCGAGGTGGGGCCCGCGCACGCGATCTTCCCGCCGTCGCGCTCGCTCGAGACCGACCTGGCGATGAAGCTCTTCGAGGATCAGCCGGTCCCCGAGGGGTTCGACCTGATGGGCGAGCTCGCGGCGCGCATCCGCGACGGCGGCGTGGACCTCCGGCCGACGGCCAGCTCCGGCTGGTACGATTACCAGACCTGGTCGCTCGAGCCGCTCGTCGCGCCGGAGCGCGCGCCCGAGGCGCCGCGCGTGTCGCTCGAGCGCAGGTACCGCGAGCTCCTGCTGGAGCTGTTCCAGGGGATCCTCGCGCTCACGCGCGAGACGCACGTCAAGCAGCTCGCCGTCCCCGCGCTGAGCTGCGCCCCGCCGTTCGTGCGCCGCCGTCCGGGCGTCGTCGTCGACGTCCTGCCCGAGCTCGCCGCCGAGCCCACGGCGTCGTATTTCCTCCGCCGCGCGCTCGGATACCGCTTCGTCCGCCAGGTGCTCGAGGGCGCGTTCGGCGCGGACGCGCTCGCCCGCATCGCGCGCCTCACGCCCGAGGGGCCCGTCGGACTCCCGCTCTCGGAGGAGCTCGCCCAGGTGGAGGGCCTGTTCTTCGGCGCCGCCGCCGCCGTCGCGCGCGATCTCGGGATGTCGCTCGACGAGGCCATGGATCCGGCGTTCCGCGCCGCGTGCGCGGCCATGGGCCTCCTGCCGGACCGGGACGGCGCGCTCGGGTCGGGGCGCGGGCGCGAGCATGACGCGCAGGCGTTCCGGCGCTGGAGCGCGCTGGAGGATCGCGACCTCGGGCGCGACGCCCGGATGATGGTGCCCGTCTTCCACGACCGCGAGCGCCGGAAGACCAGGGCCTGGGTCTTCCTGGGGTGGAGCGCCCAGCGCGTGCTCGTGTCCTTCCAGCAGCCGCCCGCGGTGCGGGTCCTCTCGCCCGACGGCCGCCAGGCGTCGCCGCCCGAGGTGGAGGTGCGGTTCGGCGTGCTCACGCACGACCTGGCCTATCCGGTGATGGCGGAGATCACCGTGGATCGCCTGCTCGACCGGGACGAACTCCGGGCGATCTGCGACAGGCACCGAACCCGGAGCGCGATCGTGGCGGCCCTCCAGGGGGCCGGCCGCGCGAGCGCGCAGCGCCTCGGGGACAGGCTCGACGAGGCGCTGCGCCGGCGGGCCTGATCCGTCCCGGGGGTCGGCCGCGGCGCCGCCGCTCGTGCGCCCCTCATTCATTCGCGACGTCGCGCCCGCCACGCTGGCGTTCGTCGATTGGCTTCGTGATAGAACCGCGGCGCGCGGCGTCGATCGACAGGAATCTCAGCGCGCGACCTGCCCCGGGGCACCGGCGGCCGACCTGCGGAAGGAAGAGACGATGACCCTCGACGAGTCCAAGCTATCGCACCGGTTCACCGAACGAAGCGGCGTCCGCCTTCACTACGTCGAGGCGGGCGAGGGGCCGCTCGTCGTGCTCCTGCACGGCTTTCCCGAGCTCTGGTACTCATGGCGGCATCAGATCCCCGCGCTCGTCGAGGCGGGATATCGCGTGATCGCGCCGGACATGCGCGGCTACAACCTCTCGGACAAGCCCGCTGGCGTCGCGGCGTACGCGAGCAGCGAGCTGACCGCGGACGTGGCGGCGCTCATCCAGGCTGCGGGCGTGGAGCGCGCCGCGGCCGTCGTCGGCCACGACTGGGGCGCCGGCGTCGCCTGGCCGTTCGCGATGCGGTATCCCGACCTCCTCGAGCGGCTGGTCATCGTCAACGGCCCTCACCCCGCGACGATGCTCGCCGCGCTCCGCACGCCGCGGCAGCTCCGCAAGAGCTGGTACATGTTCTTCTTCCAGATCCCGAAGCTGCCCGAGCTGCTCCTACAGTCGACCGATTACGCGTTGTTCCGCGCGGCGGTGAAGAACGACCCGTGTCGCCCGGGCGCGGTCACCGAGGACGATCTCGCGCGTTACCTCGAGGCGTGGTCGCAGCCGGGCGCGCTCACGGCCACGATCAACTACTACCGCGCCGCCTTCCGCCCGAGCAGCCTGCTCCAGTCGGGCAAACCACCCCGCGTCGACGCGCCCGTGCTGATCATCTGGGGTGAGCACGACCGCTACCTCGGCCCCGAGGTCGCCGTGCCCGATCCGGCGCTGGCCCCCGATGTCCGGCTCGTCCGCATCCCCGACGCGAGCCATTTCGCGCACTACGATCGGCCGGAGAAGGTCAATCAGCTCCTCCTCGACTTCCTGCGGTGAGGCCCGCGCCGCGCGCTCCTCCGGCGAGGCGCGGGAGGGCGAAGGCCGCGCGCGCGGCGGCAAAGCGGCTTTCCGCCGCCACGGACCTGTTTGACACGGCGGAGCGGCCGATGGAACCTGCCGGGCGATCATGCTCCGCCGCATCCCTGATCGGAATATCTGGCTCATCTACGGCGCGATCTTCCTGCTCGGGCTCGCGTACGGCATCGCGATCTCGCTCACCGCGGTGTTCCTCGACGCGCGCGGCTTCAACAAGCGCGACATCGGGCTGCTCGCGTCGTGCTTCGCGCTCGGCATCGTCCTGCTCTCGCTCCCGATGGGCGCGCTCATCCGCCGGTTCTCGGCGAAGGCGACGCTGGTCCTCTCGCTGGCCGGGTACGCCGCGGCGGTCGGCGTCTTCCCTTTCCTGCCGGGCTTCGCCTCCATCGCGGCGGTCCGCTTCCTCGACGGCGCGTGCTCGGTCGGCATCTGGGTGAGCTGCGAGACGATCCTGCTCGCCCGGTCGGACAAGGACAACAAGGCGTTCGTCACGAGCCTTTATGCCGTCGCGATGGCGCTCGGCTACGTCCTCGGCCCGCTCTCCGCGAAGGGCATCGTCGCGCTCTCCTCGATGCCGTCGGCGTTCGTGATCTCGTGCGTCATCTCGGCGGCCTCCGCGCTGCTCGTGCTCGCGCGCCTCGACCGCGACCCGCCCGAGGCGGCGGCGCACGGCGAGGCCGGCGCGCTCCCCGGCGCGGAGCCGCCGGCGTCCTCCGCCTCGATCCTCTGGCGCATCAAGACCGCGTGCTTCGCGACCTTCGCCTACGGCTATTTCCAGGCGTCGGTCGTCCTGTTCCTCCCGCTGTACCTGATGGCGTCGAAGGGCGTCACGCTCGAGCAGACGATCCTCATCCCCGCCTATTTCGCGGTGGGGATGCTCTCGTTCACCAACGTCTTCGGCCGCATCGGCGACCGCCGCGGTCACCTGTCCCTCATGCGCGTGCTCGGCGTGGTCGGCACGCTGATGATCCTCGGCTTCGTGTACCTCGATCAGTATGCGGCGATGTGCGTCGCGGTGTTCATCGCGGGCGCGACGCTCGCGTCGATCTCGCCGCTGAGCCTCGCGCTCCAGGGCGTGGTCACCGCCCCGCGCGACTACGCCCGCGCGAACTCGCTCTACAACGTCTTTTACGCCGCGGGGATGCTCCTCGGCCCCCCCGCGTCGAGCGCCCTCTACGAGGCGGAGGGCGGGGTCGCGATGCTCTACCACCTGGCGGCGCTGTGGGCTGCGTTCGTCGTGTTCACGATCGTCTTCTCGGGCGACGACCCCGCCTCGCGCCGGGGCGAGCGGGACAGTCTCGAAGTCGCGGCCTGAGCGGGGATCTCTCGTGGACGAGGGCCACGAATCCGAGCGGGTGCGTCAGCGTCGCGACCTCGCCGGCGCGCCAGGGGACGTCGACGTGCTCGACGTCCCCTGGCGATCGCCACCTGGCCTGCGCGCCTCGTCACCCGGTCCGGGCTGCGAGCCACTGCTCGCCGCGTCCCGTGTCGATCCCGAAGTGGCGCAGCCCCGGGAGGACCACGCGCCGCATGGTCTCGTCGAAGATCCGCCTGCGTTCGCCGCGGCCGAGGGCGCCGAGGCCGGACAGCGCCTCTTGCTCCGGGTGCTCCGCCCATGACGAGAACACCTCTTCGTGCACGGTGCCGGCGAGCATGGCGGGGAGGTGTTGGCCAATGACGTCGGCGCAGCCGCGCTGCCGTTCGGCCGCGAGGTGCGCCCAGCCGAGCCGCGCGTGGTCCACCTCGTCGCGGAGGATCTGCTGCATGGTCTCGCGCACGCAGGGGTCGGTCGCCCGCTCGACCATCTCGCCGAGGAGCGCCGCGCTGAGCGTCTCGGTGACGCACGACATCGCGACGACCTCGTAGAGCAGCCGCTCGCGCCGCTCGAGCCCGCGCGGCGCCACCTCGGCCGCCCCCGCGACCGCTCTCGGGGTGAAGGCCGCGCCCCCGAGCTCGGCCGCGAGCGCCGCGCACTGGTCCGCGTGGCGCCGCTCGTCCGCCGCCGCCGCGCGCGCCATGGCGACCACGGGTGCCACGGCGCCGGCCGCCTCGAGCTGCTCGGCGAGCCGCGAGAACCGCGCCGCCGCCTCGAGCTCCGCGTGCGCCCGGCCCCGCCAGACCCCGGCCGCGGCCCCGCGCGCCCCAGCCGAGCTGCCGTCAGCCACCACAGCACCCCTCGCCGTCGTTGCCCGCCTCACAGAACGCTGCGCAGCACGGCTCGGTGTTGAGGCACGCGCCCATCCAGCAGCAGGGGCAACCGCACGCGTCATCCGGCGCTACCTGTTCCGAGCACTCGAGGCTGTCCTCGCCGCCCGCGCCGTCGCCTCCGCCGCTCCCCACAGAGACGCTCGCGCCGCCCTCACCGCTCCCCGCCGTCGCGCCCCCGCTCCCCGCCGTCGCGCCCCCGCCGCCTCCGTTCCCGCCCTCCCCGCCGCTGCCGCTGCTGGCGGTTCCGCCGCCCCCGCCCTCCCCGCCGTTGCCGGTGGCGCTCCCGCTCGTCGTGCCCGTGGTCCCCGCTGCGCCGGCGCCGCCGCCGTCGTCGCTGCAAGCGGCGAGTCCCACGGCCGCGCCGCTCACGATCAGCACGTTGAAGAGCCTCTCGATCTTCATCGCAAGTCCTCCAGGTCAAGCCAGGCGAGCCCCGGTCCTGCCGCCCCTGCGCGGCCGGTCTCCCGGTCACCTCGCCTCGGATAGCCCCCGAGATTGCGCCACCTCGATTCGCCTGTGAATCGGCATTTTCGACACATCATTATTCGGCCTTGCCGAACAATGGTGCGCCTCGCGCCCGCAAGCGCATGCTCCGCGCCTGGCTCACGAGCCCCGCTCTCGACGGTGCTCACCGCTCGTCAGCGACTCACGATACGCCTTGGCGACCGGATCTCGCCCTCCCTCATCGACCGTAGGCCAGGCCAAGGAATCCCCCCCTTGAGCAGCCCTTCCAGCGGAGAAATTGAACAGGGAGGCGGGGAGACAGGGAGTATTTCGAAGATCTTCCTCCCCGCCTCCCCGCCTCCCTGTGATTTTTTTCCGAGGAATCTGAGGAGATTCCTCGCTAGGCCGGGCCCGCGCCGATCCGGCTCAGTAAAGCACGCGCGTCCGGATGCTCGTCTCGAGCGCCCCGATACGCCGGCTCACCTCCGCGGACACGTCCTGCGACAGGTCCATGATGAGGTACCCGATGTTCGCGTCCGTCGACAGCACCTGGCTGTCGATGTTGGCGTTCACGTCCGACACGATGCGGTTCACGTCGCGGAGCACGCCGGGCACGTTGCGGTGCACGTTGAGGACGCGGTGCGTGCCCTTGAGCGGCGGCAGCTCGACGTTCGGGAAGTTCACCGCCCCCGTCGTCGCCCCCGTCGTCGCGAACTGCGTCAGCGCCCGCGACACCTCCCGCCCGATGGCCTCCTGCGCCTCCTCGGTCGACCCGCCGATGTGCGGCGTCAGGATCACGTTCGGCAGCTCCCGCAGCTCCGTGTTGAACCCGTCCGAGTTCGACTCCGGCTCCTCCGGGTACACGTCGATCGCCGCGCCCGCGAGGTGCCCGCTCTTCAGCGCCTCGGCCAGCGCCGGGATCACCACCACCGTCCCGCGGCTCGCGTTCAGCAGGTACGACCCCTTGCGCATGTGCGCGAGCTCGGCCGCGCCGATCATGTTGTGCGTCTCCGGCGTCGCCGGCACGTGCAGCGACACGTAGTCCGACTCCGCGAGCAGCGCCTCGAGCGTCGGCAGCGGGCGGTTGTTGCCCATCGGGAGCTTCTGCGCGATGTCGTAGTAGACCACGCGCATGCCCATCGCCTCGGCGAGCACGCCGAGCTGCTGGCCGATGTGGCCGTAGCCGATGAGGCCGATCGTCTTGCCGCGGATCTCGTAGCAGGCCTTCGAGACCTTCTTCCAGGTGCCGGCGTGCACCTCGCGCGACCTGTCGCCGAGCTGCCGGGCCAGCATGACGCACTCGGCGATGATCATCTCGGCGACGCTGCGCGTGTTGCTGAACGGCGCGTTGAACACCGGCACCCCGCGCCGGTTCGCCGCGTCCAGATCGACCTGGTTCGTGCCGATGCAGAAGCAGCCGATGGCGAGCAGCTTGTCGGCCTTCTCGAGGACGCGCGCCGTCACGTGCGTCTTGCTCCGGATGCCGACGACGTCCACCCCCGCGAGCGCGGCGATGAGCTCGTCCTCCTTCAGCGCGGAGCTCCGCGTCTCGATCTCGAACGACCGAGACCGAAAGAGCTCGTGTGCGCTCTGGTGGATGTTCTCCAGCAGGAGCACCTTGACGGGCTCCTTCACGGCCGGGGGGGTGGTCTGAAACTTCGTTGAAGAGGAGGTCATGGGCTTCATCCGTCAGGGCCACCTCTACCGCAACTTCGCCGGTTTGCATCTCGGATCCGATCGGTCGCCACCGCGCCGGGCCGCCGTCCTCGCTCCCGCGCATCCGTTGCGCGCGGCAGACTGCCGCGCCGCGTGGCCCCCCCGGGCGCCGCAAAGGAGACGGCCCGCCGATCGCAGGCTAGATTGGGCTGCATGCGCCACCGCGAACACGCCCGACTCTCAGCCTCGATCGCCGTCGCCGCGCTCGCCGCTGCCCTCGTCGTCGCCCCGGGATGCAAGGAGAGGCCCACCCCCGGCGACCCCCAGTCGCCGAGCGCGACGAAGGTCCCGGACGCGCCCCCCACGCCCTCGACGATCGACGTGCTGCCGCCCCCCGTCCCGCCGCCCTCGAAGGGCGCGCTCATCGAGGACGAGCGCAACACCATCTCCGTGTTCCGCGAGGTCGCCCCCGCGACGGTGTTCGTGACGCAGAAGCGCCTCGTGGTGGACCGCTTCTGGGGGACCGCGGTCGAGGTGCCCGCCGGCTCCGGCTCGGGCTTCGTCTGGGACGCCGACGGGCACATCGTCACCAACTTCCACGTCGTGGACAACGCCCAGTCGCTCATCGTCCGGCTCCAGGGGGAGAAGACGTTCCCGGCGCGGGTCGTCGGCGTCGAGCCACGCAAGGACATCGCGGTGCTCAAGATCGACGCGCCGAAGGAGATGCTCAAGGCGATCCAGGTCGCGCCGCTGCGCGAGCCGCTGGAGGTCGGGCAGAAGGCGATCGCGATCGGCAACCCGTACGGCCTCGATCACACGCTGACCACGGGGATCATCAGCGCGCTCGGCCGCCAGGTCGAGGGCGCGGGCGGCGTGACCATCCGCGACATGATCCAGACCGACGCCGCCATCAACCCCGGCAACTCCGGCGGCCCGCTGCTCGACTCGAGCGGGCACCTCATCGGAATGAACACGATGATCTTCTCGAAGAGCGGCGCGTCCGCCGGCATCGGCTTCGCCGTGCCCTCGACGACAATCGCGCGGATCGTCCCGCAGATCATCAGGACCGGGAAGGCCGAGCAGGTCGGCCTCGGCATCCAGCTCGACCCGGCCCACCGCCTCGAGCGCCGCAACGGCATCCGCGGCGTCATCGTGATGGGCGTCGTCCCGGGCGGCCCCGCCGAGAAGGCCGGCCTGCGCGGCCTCTCCGAGGGCGACCGCGGGCTCGTGCTGGGCGACGTGATCGTCGGCATCGACGGCACGCCGGTCCCCGACTACGACGCGCTCTACAACGCGCTCGACAGCAAGAAGCCGGGCGAGAAGGTCAAGGTCGACCTGCTCCGCAACGGCCAGAAGACCACGGTCGAGGTCGCGGTCGAGCTCCTCTCCTGAGCGGCGGAGCCCCCGCGCCGTCGGCCCCGGACGGGCGGGGCGCGGGGCGCGGGGTCGACGACGCGCTCAGGCCTTCAGGATCTCGCCGACGAGCCCGCCCTCCAGGCTCTCGTCGCCGAAGTCGTCGAGCGGGCCGCCCTGTCCGTTGGTGCAGCCGACGGCCGCGCCGATCGTGTTGAGCAGCTTGTTGTTGGTGATGTTCACGTCGACGAACTGGCCCGTCTTGAGGTAGCCGGCGGCGCCGCCGGCGAGGATGTACGGGACCTTCCTGTACGAGTGGTACTTGTCGCCGAGGTCGTTGAGCCACACGGCCACGCCGTGGTCGAGCAGCGTCCCCGAGCCGAGCTCGTAGGCCGCGAGCCGGTCGAGCAGGTGCTTGAAGATGCGCGCGTGGATGCGGTCGATCTGGTGGTGCAGCTCCTGCGCGCCCTCGATCGGCGGGCCCTCGGAGCCGTCGCTGTCGATGCGGTGCGAGATCTTGTGGAAGCTCTTCTGCCGCACGCCGCCGATCGTGTACTCGGTCCCGTCGTTGCCGTCGCCCACCTGGAGCGTCGCGGCGCGCGTCACGCCGCACGCCATCGCGAGCGCGATGATGTCCAGCTGCATGCGGGCGACGGCCTCCACGTTGTCGTTGCTGCCCGCCTTCGGGGCGATCGCCTCCATCTCGGCGACCCGCTCCGCCGGGAGCTCGCACGCCATCGAGACCTCGAGGTCGCGGATGCTGTCGAAGTGGAGCTCCAGCCGCGCGCGATCGCTCTTGCTGAGGTCGCTCCGGCTCATCAGCGCCTTCATCTGCCCGCGGACCAGGTCGTTCACGCTGGCGCGGCGCGCGGCGAGCGCCTTCGTCGCCTCGGCGTCCGCCTGGACGAGCCCGAAGAGCTTCTGGTACGCGTTGAACGGGTTGCGCTCGGCGGCGCGGAGCTGCATCGGCCCGCGGTACGAGAGCACCTCGTTGATGTAGCCCGCCATCCTGCCCGCGTAGAGCGTCAGCGGCTCGACGCCGGGCGGGTTGAGCTCGCTCGCGATGCGGTTGTCGATCGACTCGCCCATCGCGAGCGACTCGTTGCCCGACGGGTCCTCCGACACGCGCGCCGCCGTGAGGCACTGGTTGCCGCCGCCGGAGTGGCCGCACCCGTTGCCCTGGAACGCGAACTTGACGCCGCGCACCAGGATCAGCTTGCTCGCGTGATCCTTGAGCTCGCTCACCGCCCTGTCGCTGTCCTGCGCCATCGACTCGGCGGACACCGCGCCTGTCTCCCTGGGCCAGAACATCTCGGGCTCGTCGCCGACCGCCTGCGCCACGCCGTTCGCCTGGCGCATGAAGATCGCGAAGGGCGGCACGTCGCCCGCGCCGGCCGCGGCGCGCCGGGGCGCGAAGGTCTCCAGGAACGGAAGGGCGACCGTGACGCCAAACAGGCCTCGAAGCACACGTCGTCGGGTGATCATTGCGCCTCCGCGGGGACACGAGCGAGGAAGGGAGTGGAGGAGACGATCCGGAGGATGAGCTCCCGGGTCGAGGCGCCGCCGCGCGACGCCTCGCCGAGCTCCTTGACGAACGCCTGGTCCTTCGCGCGCGCGTCGCGGCCCTGGGCGAACTCGATCCAGTGCTTCGCGTAGCACGCGTGCGCCTCGCTGCTCTCGGCGAGGAGCCGGCTGAACTCGACGGCATCCGCGTACGTCCGCGGCTCGCCGCCGAGCCAGTAGGCGTCCGCGGCGTTGACCGGCGTCCCGTTGTCGGTCGTCCGGTGCTTGCCGATCGCGTCGTAATGCTCGAACGCGAACCCGGCAGGGTTGATGAGCGTGGCGTGGCACGCCTCGCCGCACGTGCCCTTGCCGGTGTGCGCCTCGACGCGCTCGCGGTTCGTCGCCTGCTCGCCCGGCGGCAGCCCTGTCGCGTTGTCGGGCGGCGACGGCAGCGTGGCGCAGAGGATCCTGAGGTTCACGAAGACGCCGCGGTGGATGGAGTCGGGCTGCCGCGCCGTCGCCTTGGCCGCGAGGAAGCCGAGCCGCGTGAGCAGCCCCGAGCGCTGGGCCTCGTCGAGCTCCACCTGCTCGAACTCGTTCGCGAATTCGCCGTCGACGCCGTAGACCGCCGCGAGGTCGCCGTTCACGAACGCGGTGCGCGAGGTGAGCAGGTCGGTGAGCCCGCCCTCCTTGTCGAACACGACGTGGTCCACGAACAGCTCCGCCTCGCGCTGCATGGCGTCGCCCATCTCGGGGACGAACTCGGGGAAGAGCGCCTGGTCCTTGTTGAGGTCGTGGTACATCTCGTAGTCGTAGAGCTGGCGGTGGAACGCGCCGACGACCTCGCGGGCCCGCGGGTCGTCCAGCATGCGCTCCGCGTACGCGCGGACGCCGTCCGGGGTCGAGAGCTCGCCCGCCTGCGCCGCGGCCAGGAGCTCGTCGGAGGGCATCGTGTTCCAGAAGAGGAACGCGAGCTTCGTCGCGATCTCGTATCCGCTCAGCGGGATGAGCCCGCCGCTCGCCGGCCCCGCGCCGACCTCGACGCGGTAGACGAAGTGGGGTGACTGTAGAAATGCCTCGAGCGCCGCGCGCACGCCCGCGGCGAACGGCTCCTCCCCCTCGTAGAGCTCCGCGCCCCGGCCGAACAGCGCGAGGTACTCGCCCCGCTCCTCGGCCGTGAGCGGGCGGCGGAACGCCCGCTCGCCGAACCGCTCGATGAACGCCTGCGCCCGCGCCTCCGGCTCGGCCGGCAGATCGGCGGGGAGGAGCCGGCCCAGCTTGCCCTCGTCGTCGACCACCATGGCCGCGAGCTCCTCGGCGGCCCGCTGGTAATCGCCCCAGAGCCCCGGCGTCACCTGGAGCGCGGCCTCGTTGTTGTCGAACACGCCGCCGAGCGGATCGGTGGTGAACGAGGCCGAGAGACCGGGCCTGTCGTCGAGGCGCAGGAGGTCGCGCACGGTGTTCTCCCACTGCGCGTGGCTCAGCCGCGGGAACATGCTGCGCTCGGCGACCTGCGCCTCTGCCGCGCCGCCCGTCGAGCCGCCCGTCGAGCCGCCCGGCGCGGGGCCGCCGCCCTCGTCCGTGTCCCCCACGGAGCCCGTACACCCCGAGAGCAGGAGCGCAGCGACGCTCACCCCTGCGCCGAGCATCCGCCGCCATCGCGGGGAGCTGGTCAATCGATAAGCCAGTGAGTTCATCGAATTCTCCCGATAAGCAGCTCCATCTTGTTATGTTGGAAGCACTCTTTACTAACAACCCCAAAAGCCCTTATTTCCACGGCGGCGCGGTCGATCGCCCTGAAGCAAACAAATCCAACGGCGCCAGATTCGCGCTCTCGCGCGGCTGATCTCCGGTGAACGCCGGAGCTCGCGGGAGATCTCGAGGGCTCGGCGCTCCTGCCGGGGCGGGCGCGCGTCGCCTCCGGGGTAAGTTCGTTGTTGCTGCCGAGCAGACGATTCAGCACGCTCTCCTCCATGCGCCCCTCTCACCTCCGCCGCCGCTCCGCCTGGCCTGCGCTCGCGCTGCTCGTCTCGCTCACAGCGTGCGAGCGGCGGGCGGCGCCGCCCGGGGGCGGCGTCGCGGCGGGCGCCGGGTCGCAGCCGCCTCCCGCCGCGCCGGCCGCGAGCGCGACGGCCCCCGCCGCCGCGGTCGAGTACATCGAGGAGATCACCGGCGGCGCGGACCGGAGCGAGGCGCTCCCGATCGTCGTCGCGATTCACGGGCTCGGCGACAGGCCCGAGTCGTTCGCGGGGCTGCTCTCGGGCGCCGACTTCAAGGCGCGCCTCATCGTGCCGCGCGGGCTCACGCCGTACCATGACGGCTATTCGTGGTTTCCGCTCCAGCAGGCGCTCGGGAGCGACGATGTGGGACAGGGCATCTTGCGCGCGGCCGGGGCGCTCGCGGCGACGCTCGAGCGGATCGCCGCCGAGCGGCCGACGCGCGGCAAGGCCGTCGTGACCGGCTTTTCCCAGGGCGGCGCGCTCAGCTTCGCGCTCGCGCTGCGCCACCCGCGCGTCGTCGGCGCGGCCTTCCCCGTGAGCGGCTGGGTGCCCGCCGCGGTGCTGCCCGCCGGGAGCGCGGTGGATCCGGCGACTCCCGCGCTCGTGGCGCTGCACGGCGACGCCGACCGGCGCGTGCCGTTCGGCCCGACCCGCGACGCGATCGCGACGCTGAGCGGGCTCGGGGTCAAGGCGAGCCTGCAGAGCTACCCGGACGTCGGCCACACGGTGAGCGCCGAGATGCGGCGCGACCTCGTGCGGCTCATCCGCGGCGCGATCGACGACATGCGCTGAGGGCGTCGGCTCGCGGCCGATCGACCGCTCCCATCTACACGTCGCGCGGCGGGCACCCTAGTGATGCCGGCGAGGCGGAATGAAAACGAGCTTGCCGGATCGCGCCGAGCGGTGGCTCTGCCACCCTCGATTCTTCAAAGCTGTCCTGTTCGTCGCGCTCGCGCTGGCGGCGCCCACCGTCGCCATCGCCTTCTACAGCGATGATTATATCTTCCTCTGTTATCTCGAGGGGCTGATTCCCGGCTCGCCGCCCTGGTACGATCTCTACAACTTCTTCAGCGGCGACCCGCGCGCGACGCAGGCGCGCATCGCCCTGGGCGGGATCCCGTGGTGGGCCGATCCGGAGCTCAAGCTCCACCTGGTCCGCCCCCTGACGAGCGCGCTGATCACGCTCGAGCGCGCGGTCTTCGGCCACGCGCCGCTCGGGTACCACCTCGTGTCCATCGCGCTGTACGTCGGCCTTGTCGCGGCCGCCGGCAGGCTCTTCTTCCGGGTGCTCCCGCGCGCGACCGCGGCGCTCGCGATGCTGATCTTCGCGGTGAACGAGAGCCACATGAACACGGCCGGCTGGATCTCGTGCCAGCACCTGCTGCTCGCGGCGCTCCCGGTGGTGCTCGGGCTGCTCGCCCACCTCCGCTACCGCGAGGAGGGCTGGCGCCCCGGGCGGTACCTCGGCCCGCTCGGGCTCGGGATCGGGCTCCTCGGCGGCGAGGCGGCGCTCGGCGGGGCGGCGTACTGGGTCGCCTACCAGCTCCTCGGTCCGGCGCCGGAGGGCCGCGCGGCGGGCTGGCGCGCCCGCGCGGCCAGCGCGCTCCCGGCGGTCGGCCTGCTCGCGTACTTCGCCGCCTACAAGGCCTTCGGCGGCGGCGCCGCGAACACCGGCGGTTACGTCGATCCGCTCGCCACCCCGCTCCGGTTCGCGGCCGCGGCCGCCGAGCGCGTGCCCATCCTGATCGGCAACGCCATCGCGGCCGTGCCCGCCGACCTGTCCAACGCGCTCCCCCGGGCGCCCTTCGTCGCGCTCGGGCTCGCGTCGGCGGCCGGCGTCGCCCTGCTCTACCGCGCTTGCCTCCCCGCCGTCCCCGGGCGCGAGCGGGCCGCCCTGCGCTGGCTCGTCCCCGGGGCGTTGCTCGCGCTCTTCACGACCCTCGGGGGCTTCCCCGGGGCGCGCCTCCTGCTGCTGCCGAACCTCGGGATCGCGCCGCTCCTCGCCGTGCTCGTGCTCCACGGGCTCCGCCGCGGCGCCTCGCCCGGGCTGGCGTCCGCTGGCCGGCGCGCCGGCGCGGGGCTGCTCGCGGTCGTGCACGTCGCGCTCGCGCCGATCCTGTTCGTCGCCGGCACCCGCGCGAGCGCCGACATGGCGCGGAAGATCGAGGACGTCGCCCGCACCGCGGAGATCGGGGCGCCGCCCCGCAAGCGGGTCTTCCTCGCCGCCTCGTCGGATCCGATGGCGTCCATGTATCCCCCGACGATCATCGCCCTGGAGTCGCCCGACGCCATGTCCTGCTGGTCGATGCTCTCGATGGCCAAGGCCCCGCACCGCCTCACGCGCACCGGCCCGTCGTCGTTCACGCTCGCGCCGATCGGCCGGACGATGCTGACAGGCGCGTTCGAGGCCCTGTACCGCGCGCCGTCCGCGCCGATCCAGGCGGGCTTCCAGGTCGCCCAGTGCGGCGCCACGATCCGGGTCGCCGAGGTCGAGGACGGGAGGCCCTCGCGGATCGAGGTCGATCTCGGCGCGCCCCTCGAGGACCCGGGGCTCGTGCTCCTCGCGTGGCGCGACGGGAAGCTCCGCCGCGTGGCGCCGCCCGCGATCGGCGAGGCGGTGGAGCTGCCGTGGTCGCCGGGGCCGATCGGGTTCTTCTGAGCGCGATTGCGCCGCGGCCGCCTCGATGGGCGGGACGTCGCCGTAGTATCGTGTCGCCATGGCGAGCGAACCTCCCAAGAGAGCCGCCGGCGGCGCCGACACGCTGACCCACCCGGGCGCGCGCCGGGACGACAGCGCGGGCATGGTCCGCCGCTTCCGCGTCGAGCTCGTGGAGGGTCCGGCCAGGGGCGCCGTCTGGGACTCCTCCGCCGATCGGTGCGCGATCGGGTCGGGCGAGGGCAACGACCTCGTGGTCGCCGACGCCACGGTGTCCCGGTTTCACTGCGAGATCCGCATCGACGCGGCCGGCGCGCGCGTCCGCGACCTCCGGAGCCACAACGGCACCGTGGTCGACGGCGTGCACGTGGTCGAGGCCCTCCTGCGCACCGGGAGCCTCATCCGGCTCGGCAAGACGGTGGCGCGCTTCGAGTTCGGGACGGAGCACAACCGCCTCCCGCTCTGGGAGGAGGCGCGGTTCGGCGCGCTGTCGGGCGCGTCGGCGGCCATGCGGGCGGTGTTCGCGATGCTGGCGCGGGCCGCGGAGCGCGACGTGACGGTGCTGCTCGAGGGCGAGACGGGCACCGGCAAGAGCCAGGCGGCGCGCTCGGTGCACGAGCGGAGCGCGCGGCGGGACAGGCCGTTCGTGGTCGTCGACTGCGGGGCGATCCACGGCAACCTCATCGAGAGCGAGCTCTTCGGCCACGCGAAGGGCGCGTTCACGGGCGCGGGCGAGCAGCGGATCGGCGCCTTCGAGGAGGCGTCGGGCGGGACGATCTTCCTCGACGAGATCGGCGAGCTGCCGCTCGACCTCCAGCCGAAGCTCCTGCGGGCGCTCGAGGCGCGCGAGATCCGCCGGGTCGGGACCAACACGCCGCGGCCGGTCGACGTGCGCGTCATCGCCGCCACGCACCGGGATCTGCGCGCCGAGGTCAACGCGGGCCGCTTCCGGGCCGATCTCTACTTCCGGATCGCGGTCGTGCGCATCCCGATGCCGCCGCTCCGGCAGCGGCCGGAGGACATCCCGGCGCTGCTCGACGATCTGCTCGCCGCGCTCCACGCGACGCCGGAGGAGGCCGCGGCGCTGCGGGAGCCGCAGGTCATCGCCCGGATGAAGCGCGCGGCGTGGCCGGGCAACGTGCGCGAGCTCAGGAACTACGTGGAGCAGTATCTGGTGTTCCGCGCGCCGCCGCCCATGGGCGATCACGCGCCGCCGAGCGCGCCGGCGGAGATCGACGTCGGCGTGCCCTACGCCGAGGCGCGCGACCGGGTGCTCGCCGATTTCGAGCGGCGGTATTTCGAGGCGCTGCTCCGCGCCCACGGCGGCAAGGTCTCGCGCGCCGCGGCCGCCGCGGGGCTGGATCGGCGGTACCTGTACCGCCTGCTCCACCGGCACGGGCTCGGGCCGGAGCGCGATCCGGAGGGGTAGCGCCGCGCGGGCCGCCCGGGCTCACCCGTGGTTGCCCGGGCGGCGCTGACGGGCTGCTCGGCCCTCGGGGGCCGTGCTCGTCGCGCGGCGCGGGACCGCGCCGGGCTCGCCGCCGCATGCGTGGTAGTTTCCCCCCCGTGAACCTGTCGTTCAACACCGCAGGCCCCTGCATCCCCGGCGAGCACTACATGCTCCCGCCTGAACGCCGGCTCGGGCCGGTCCTTGAGCACATCGAACACCGGAAGTACTTCACGCTCCACGCCGGCCGCCAGACGGGCAAGACCACGAGCGCCCGCTGGCTGGTCGAGCACCTGAACCGCGAAGGCCGCCTCCGCGCCGCCTGGGTCGACCTCCAGGTCGCCCGCGAGGAGCCCGACCCGGCAAAGGCCTTCGAGGCCGTCCTCTACGCCCTGGACACCGCTGTCGAGCGCGATCTGCCCGACCTCGGCCGCCCCGCGGACGACGTCCGCTGCGTCGACCCCGCGAGCACCTTCGTCGTGCGCTACCTGCGCGATCTCGCGGCGCGCAGCGACAGGCCGCTGGTCGTGCTCTTCGACGAGGCGGACGGGCTCGTGGGCGCGGCGATGGTCTCGTTCCTGACCCAGCTCCGGCAGGGCTATCTCGATCGGAGCCGGACTCCGTATCCCTCCAGCGTCGCCCTCATCGGCCAGCGCCAGGTGCGCGATTACGCGCTCGCCGTGGAGCAGCGGCGCGCCGTCGCCTGGCTGGGCACGACGTCCCCCTTCAACATCACCGCCGAGGCGATGACGCTCGGCCCCTTCACCGACGCCGAGGTGGCCGAGCTGCTCGCGCAGCACACCGCCGCGACCGGACAGCGCTTCGAGCCCGAGGCCGCGCAGCGGATCTGGGAGCTGGGACAGGGGCATCCCTGGCTGACCAACGCGATGGCCGACCAGATCGTCCGCCGTGACGTGCGGGATCGCGCCGTCCCGATCACGCCGGCGCACGTCGAGGCGGCCAAGGAGACCCTCATCCTGGAGCGCCGCTCGCACATCGACTCGCTCATCGCCCGCCTGCGCGAGCCCCGGGTGCAGCGCGTGCTCGATCCCATGCTGGCCGGCGGGCAGACGGACAGCGACGTGCTCGACGACGATTTCTCCTACGCCCTCGGTCTGGGCCTGATTCGCTTCCACAAGGGGCGCTTCGAGATCGCGAATCCCATCTATCGAGAGGTCGTCCCCCGCGCGCTGACGTTCATTCGCCAGGCCCAGATCCCGGCCGAGCCCGCCGCGTACGTCCGCCCGGACGGCTCGCTCGACATGGGCAAGCTCTTCACCGACTGGCAAGCGTTCTGGCGCAAGGACGGCCACCTCGCCGCCGAGGGGTTCGGCTACCGCGAGTCCGGGCCTCACCTGATGCTGATGGCCTTCTTGCAACGGGTCGTGAACGGCGGGGGACGGGTGGAGCGCGACTATGGGCTCGGGCGCGGCGCGCTCGACCTGATGATCTGCTGGCGCGACGAGCGCCACGCCATCGAGGTGAAGGTCCGCCGTGACACGGAGACCGAGACCGACGCGCTCGACCAGGTGGCGCGGTACCTGGATCACGCGGGGCTCGGCGAAGGGTGGCTCGTGATGTTCGACCTGCGCAAGGAGCGGTCGTGGGCAGAGAAGCTGTTCGTGCGGGAGGTGGCGCACGGCGGGAAGATGGTGCGGCTGCTCGGTTGCTGAAGACGTGCTGAAGGCGTGCCGAGGGTGCGGTGAGGTGCGCCGCTGCCAGGGGCGCCATTGCCGTGTGCATTTCTGCTCTTCATGAAACGCTTGTGATGCGAGGTATCCGAGCTGTAGCTTGATGAGATGTCGATACGGTACATGCGAGTCGTCTCGTCTCTGGTTCTTGCCACCTGGCCCGCCGCCTGCGTCGGAGAGTCGGGCTCGACAGCCAGCGGCGGCGCCGGCGGGGCCAGCGCGAGCAGCGGCACCGGCGGGGGGACGAGCACCAGCAGCGGCACCGCCGGCGGGGGGAGCGCCAGCAGCGGCACCAGCGGGGGGACGAGCAGCGTCAGCAGCGGCACCGCCGGCGGGGGAATCGCCAGCAGCGGCACCGCCGGCGGGGAGAGCGCCAGCAGCGGCGGCGGCGCGGGCGGCGATCCTGGCCCAGGCGCGTGCGGCATCACCCGAGACCGTATCCGCATCACCGAGATCGACGTCGGCATTCCCGTGAGCAACAACGAGGACGAGGCCGCGCTGATGCCGCTCGTCATCTCGCCGCTGCCGTCCCGCGGCTCGCGCCTCGCCTGGATGAGCGACGACGACCAGGTCCACGTGATCCAGCTCGACCGCGGCGATCAGGTCGTGGGCCTCCCGATCGGCCTGCCGGCAAACGGCTTCTCCGATCTGCACGCCGACGACAACGGCGGGGTCCTGCTGCTGACCCGCGACGCAGAGGGCGGCGGAACATTGAATTGCGGCGCGCCGGCGAACCTCTGCGGCACGCCGCCGTCCCCCCCGATCCCCTGTCACGACATGTACATGGTTCGCTTCGACGGCACGAGCGAGACCTGGGCGACCAAGCTCACCAGCTCGAGCGCCGCGCTGCCGCCCTACTCGACCGGCCCCACGGGGCCCAGCGTGTATATGATCTGGTGGTACGCTCACCACGGCCGCATCGCCTTCGACGGCTCGCGCTACGCGGGCTACTTCGGCGCCGCGATCAGCGTCTCGCAAGGGGGGTGTATCAACATCCACCAGGGCGATCGCATGAAGGTCGTCGACGCGAACGGGGCGCTTCAGAGCGATGGCTTCGACTGGGGCTGCAGCCACAGCGGCTACGAGCGCATCCTCTGGGACGAGCGCGCGGGCAAGTTCGTGACGGTGTGCAAGACCGACAACAACAACCGCATCGCGCTCGCGCCCAGCTACACGACCATCTATCCGGTCGATCTCGCGTACTCGAACCTGGGAAACCTCGTGACCGCCGTCGGCGGCGGCACCTGGCTCACGGCCAGCAACATCCGGCCGGGCCAGCCGGCGGGCTCGAACGGGCTCGCGGAGGTGCGGCTGCTCCACTTCACGGACGGCGCTGCAGATCAGGACATCACGATCGCCAGCGACGCGGGCCTGAACCACCGCGCGCCTCACCTGGCAGCCTACGGCGAATCCCGCATGATCGCCGCCTGGGAGAGCACCACGGCCGCGGGCGACATCGCCCGCAACGACCCGGGGCGCGTGCTGTACGTGCAGACCCGCGACCGCGCGACGGGCGCGGCCGAAGGCGAGCCGCTGAAGGTCGACGTGCTCGGCAACCGCTATCAGGACCTCGTCGCGTTCCCCGACGGGAGCGTGGCATTCGTCGCGCCCGGCAGCACGAGGACCAGGATCAAGGTGCTGCGCATCCTGCCCTGCGAGTAGCGCGCCCGCGCGGCGCGCGCCCCCTCTCGAGCCCGCGCCCGCGCCGCCCGCAGCCTCGTCACAGGCTCGGGTTGATCATGAACGGGCTGATGAGCATCACCTCCGACGATCCAGCGGTCGCACGCCGCGCCGCGCCGGCGTAGCGCGCCAGGTTCGCGGGCGGCGCCACCTCGCTGCTCGAGCTCTCGACGCGCGCCGCATCCATGTTGCGCGCGCGGACGTGGAGCTGGGTCGAGCCAGGCGAGAGGTTCAACGTGTACATGTCGTGGGGTCGCCCGTCGACCACCGCGACCGCATGGCGCGAGTGCAGCATCCCGTCGTCGCCCGACAGCGTCGGCGACACGAACGGCTGGCCGTTGAACACGTAGCGATTGCCCGCGGCGTCGAAGATGATACGGCCCATCGTCGACCCTGACAGGTTGTCGTACCAGCTCACCCACCCAGGCCCACTCGAGCCCATCGCGTCGAAGGCGACCGAGGGCGGGTCCGGGGTGCTCACGACCACGCCGGGCGTGGTGAGCCGGGCCGGGAAGGACCAGCCGCCGCCCCCCGCGCTCGGGCGGCTCGTCGTCCAGAGGCCCTCCTCGCCCGAGCCCGAGTAGGCGACCACGAAGCGCCCCGCCGCCGGATCGAACGAGCAGCCGACGCTCGTCCGCGTGAACGCGAACGGGATGGCCGCCGGCGAGCTCCAGCTCTGGCCGCGATCGCTCGACACCATGAACTGGACCGCGCGGGCCCCGCTCATCGGGTCGATCGCCGTCTTCGTGGCGTCGGTGTAGAAGGCCGGTACCTCGTTGATGCTCGGCCACGCGAGCAGGTAATTGCCATTCATGTCCGAGGCGAGGCAGACGCCGTGGTAGGCGGCGAACTCGCGAGAGACGCCGGAGTTCCACGTGAAATCCCGCGCGGCGCCGGCGGTGGACGCGCCGTCCCCCTTGCGGAAGAAGAGCCCCGAGTTGTCGCCCCAGGCCCAGCTATACGGCTGGGTCGCGAGGTCGCCCGGCGCGATCGACGCCCCGGGGAAGGTCGGCGAGGAGGTCCAGTCCTTCACGAGCGTCGAGGCGCCCGTGGACGGCGTGTATCTCTCCATCCGGAAGCCGTACCAGTGCCGCGCGAACGTGAACGAGGGCGACATGTCCGAGTTCCAGAAGTGGCGGGAGAGCAGGTCCGGGCTCGGCGGGTTCGAGACGACCGAGTTCGCCGAGTGGAGCCCGAAGTTCTGGAGCATCATGTGCCCGAGCTCGTGCGTCATGACCGCCTGGAAGCTCGTGCAGCGCGACGAGGCGTCCGGCGTCCAGCGCGGGTTGAGCGGCACGAGCCCGGTCGCGTCGAACGAGATGTCGTTGCAGAGCGTTCCCGTGGTCGGCTGCGTGAAGGCGCAGTTGCCGCCCGCGTTGACGGCATCCCAGCGGACCCGGATGTGGCCGCCGCCGCAGGGCGGGTTGGCCTCGTCGATCCCCGCGAGCTGGAAGTTGGCCGCGCCCTGCGAGCGGAGCTCGACCTCGCGGAACGAGGCCATCATCGCGTTGATGTAATCCTGCGTCGTCTGCGATTGCGTGCGCCCCGCGAACGAGGGCTGATTGGCGGTCTGGTAATGAACGATGAACGTCCCGGCGCGGGCGGAGCCCGCGGAGAGGGTCACGAGGCCGAAGATCAACGTACCGATTCGTCTCGACATGGCGGTGCTCCAGAGGACAGGGTTGTTGTCGGCGGGCGGCGCGATCACTCCTCGCCCGCGGCGGCGCGCGCGCGGCGGGCGTCGACCTCGTCGCGGCCGCGCGCGGCCTCGGCGAGCACCGCGGTGACGGGGCTCGCGGCGCTCAGCCCGAGGACCGGATCGACGACGCGCCCTTCGCGGTCGACGCCGAAGGCGCCGATGCTGCGGTACGCGCCGGGCCGCTCCCTGTCGGGCACGACGAACAGGAGGACCTTGTCCCCCTTCGCGGGCCTCAGCGCGGGGCGGCCGTCGCGCTGCCCCTCGACGACGTTCGCCACCCGGCCCTCGGCGTCGATCTCGGAGGTCCGCGCCCGGAGGATCGCCCGGAAGCGGGCCGGCAGCGCGGCGCCCCCTGCGCCGGTCACGCCCTCGACGAGCGCGACCTCGGCGCTCGACTCCTCGATCGCCGCGCCGGCGGCGAAGCGACCGGCCCCGTTCACGCGCCGCGCCTGCTCCGGGGCGGCCTCGCGGACCTCGACCAGGGCGACGGACCAGCCCCACTCGAACGCCCGTGTGGCCGAGTCGAAGAGCGCGCCGGACCGCGCGGGCCGCAGCGCGTGCGCCGGCCCGCGGGCGTGCTCCTCCTCGACCTCGACGGGGTTCGCCGCGGCGAGGGCGCGCGCTTCCTCGGCGGTGCGCGCGGTGGCGACGGGGCGCGCGCCCGCGTCCTCCGGCTCGGGGGGCGCGTCCGTCGTGCACGCGCCGAGCAGCAGCGCGAGCGAGGGCACGAGAAGGGCGGTCATCCAGCGCGCTCCGGTCGTCCCGGAGCACGCCAGTCCCATGTTCGATCGGTGTTTCATGAGCAGCTCTCGACCTCGGGGTTGTCGTCGCGTGCGCGACGCGACGGGTTGCGGCCTCGCGCGGCGCCGGGGAGCGGAGCGGACGACTCCGTGGCTCCGGATCTCACCAGCGCGCGCCAGCCGTGTCGGACGCTGAGCACCGCGCGTGCCAGCCGCCTCAGCCGCGCATCGCCGCGGCGTTCAGACCTGTTGCGAGAGGCCGAGTCGGCGCCGCCGCGAGGTCGTGTCGCCCGTCAGGCGACTCGAGCGCTCAGCGCTGCGACGCGCGGGCGACAGCGCTCATCGCTCGTCGGTCCCGGCGCGCGCCGCGGGCGTGATCACGAGGCCGCTCCGGGAACACCCCGCTGTCCACTCGTCGAGCCGCAGCAGCTCTCCGCCCTGGAACCGCTCCTGTCCTCTCGCGCCCTGCACCCGCGCGGGCGCGGCGTGCAGCACCAGGGCGACCTGGACCGCGGGGCTCGGCGAGGGCCGGGCGGCGATCGTCGCCTCGAGCGCGCGCGCCGCGCGGACGAGCCGGGCCCGGGCGGCGCGGCCCCCCTCCGGATCGCGGGGGAGCGTCGTCGCCCCGACCAGCACGCCGCCGCCGTCGACGACCGTGACGAGCCCCGCGTCGACCGCGGCGCGCCGGGCCATCGCGAGGACGGCCTCGGCGTCGTCGAACGCCGCCGCGTCGAGCTCGTCCGCCGCGTCGAGGCTCACGCCCACGTGCAGCGCCGCGGCGTCGCTCACCGCAGCCTCCTCCCGCGCCGCGAGCGGCGCCGCGCGGAGGTCGGCGAGGAGCGCGTCCACGCCCGGGTAGCGCGCGTCCGGCGACTTCTGGAGGCAGCGCGCGAGCGCGGCGTCCACGGCCGGCGGCACGGCCACGAGGTCGCCCGCCCGCGGCGGCGGGGCGAAGAGCTGGAGCTCCTCGAGCTCGACCAGGTTGTCCGCCTGGAACGCGGGCTGCCCGGTGAGCAGCTCGTACAAGAGCAGGCCGAGCGCGTAGACGTCGGTCCGCGCGTCCACGGGGCGTCCGGCGATCTGCTCGGGGGCCATGCTGCCCGGCGTCCCGAGCACGCTGCTCTGCGTGAAGATCGGCGCGCGGCCGAGCCGCTCGGGCTCGAGCAGCTTGGCGATCCCGAAGTCGAGGAGCCGCGTCGTGAACCACCCGCCCCGCGGGATCGCCATGATGTTCTGCGCCTTGACGTCGCGGTGGACGATCCCGAGCGCGTGCGCGGCGGAGAGCGCGCCGCCGACCTCCTCGACGACGGCGAGCGCCTCCGCGACCGAGAGCGCGCCGCGGGCGCGGAGCTCTTGCCGGAGCGTGCGGCCCTCGAGCCACTCCATCGCGATGTAGGGCCTGCCGTCGGGCAGGTCGCCAGCGCCGAGGATCTCGACGATGTGCGGGTGGGCGAGGCGCCGGAGGGCGGCGGCCTCCTGCTGAAATCGCTCGAGGATCCGCGAGCTTGCGGCGAGGCGCCGCCGGAGGACCTTGAGCGCGACGGGGCGCCCCGTCGCGAGCTGCGTGGCCAGGTAGACCACCGCGAAGCCGCCGTGGCTCCGCGCCTCCTCGACGAGGAAATCGCCGGCGAGGGTGCCGGGGGCGAGGTCGTCGGAGGCGCTCGGGTCCTCGTCGGCGAGGGTGCCGGTGGGGTCGTGAGGCCTCGTGGTCGCTGCCATGGTGTGACGGAGCCCCCTCACACCGCAGCCCCACGGGGCTCCCGTGGGGCTCCTCGCGGCCCGGCGCCGCCGAGCTCGCGCAGAAAGCGCACGAGCTCGACGCGCGAGCGGAGGCCGAGCTTTCGCCGGGCCGAGGCGAGGTGCGACGCGACGCGCGAGGCCGAGAGGCCAAGCGCATAGGCTATCCACTTGTCCGAGTGCCCGAACGCCGCGAAGTGAACCACCTGCCGCTCGCGCTCGGTGAGCGCGCGCGGGTCGCGGCACGCCGGCTCGTTCTCGACGGCAACGAAATAGCGCCGGCCGTCGCGCTCGAAGTGCTCGAGCAGCGACCAGCGGCCCGAGACGAGCGCCGGCCACAGATCGAGGCGCTCGTCGGGGTCGGACCGGCGGCCGCGCGCGCGATCGATGGCCCACGCGGCCTCCCGCAGCGAGCCGAGCGCCTGCCGCGCGGGCCCGGTCGCGTGCTGTACGCGGCCGCCCGCCTCGACGACGGCCTCCGCGCTTGTCGCGTCGATGGCGCCCGCCCCGCCGAGCGAGCGGCGCAGCCGGACCGCCGAGTGCAGGTGCGCCACGAGCCGCTGCCAGCGCCGCAGCTCGCGACGGGGCGGCGGGCGAGACGTTCGGCGGAACGCCCCGAACATCACCCCCGAGCCATCCGGCTCGAACGCGCTCACTTGCAGAAAGTCGGCCGGCCGGGCGCCCCCGCAGTACTCGAAGAGCCGTTCGACGTGCCCCGCGGTTTCCCGCTCGCCGAACAGCTCGACAAAGCGGCGCCTCATCGACGTGCAGCCGCTGAAGCGCAGCGAGGTGTGCACCAGCGTGGGCCCGTGGGCCGCGAACATCGCGGGCAGCACCTGCCGCTGGTCGCGCGCCGTGTCGATGCTGCAGACGTCGAGCATGCGCGGCCGTTCGGGGTCCGAGGCGTCGTAGCACATCGCGAGCGTACCCATGCCGTCGTCGAAGTACTCCTTGGCCCCCCGCGCGAGCGCGTCGAGCCACGCGGCCGTTGAGAGCTCGACGCGGTACGCTTGCTCCACCCACCCGATGGCATCCATGGAAGGCCCCTCCGGTCGGGCGCCGTGATGGCCCGGGCGGACCTCGGCGCGCTTCGCAAGGAGCCTGCCGCACCGGGCCGCCCGCCTCAAGCGTCGGCGCGCGCTCGAGCGTCGGCGCCGTGAACGACCGCCGCGAGCTCGGCCCGCGACCCGACCTTGAGCTTGCGGTAGGCGGAGGCGAGCTGGTTGGCGACCGTGCGCGCCGAGACCCCCCGCCGGGCGGCGATCTGCGCGTTGCTCTCGCCCGCGAGGGCATGGCGCACGACCGCCCGCTCTGCCTCGGAGAGGCCGCCCAGGGGCGACGGCGCCTCCGTGACCCGGAAGCTGACGATCACGAGCTTGCACCCGCCGACGATCGCGCGAGACACCTTCACGTCGCGGTCGCGCCGCTCACCGTCCCTTGCCCCCCGCGCGCACATCGCCCGAAAGGATCTCATCCGACCACGCAGGCGTCAAGAGATCCGCCGTCGGTACGCTGTTCCGCCGATCTGGCCCTGCGCATCACGGCACCACGAACCTCACATGGAAATGATCGTGGTGACGGATCAGCTTCCCCTTCTTGTCGCGAGCAATCCTGGTACCCCGCAGGTGCGTGTCATCCGAGAAGATGTACCGCACGCGAAGCCCGCTCTCCGTCAGGATGATGTCGATCAGCTCCTGAGTCCTGGCGCGATTGTAGGTGCGGTCGGTGATCGTGCCTCGACCATCGGGCCTGTCGTCGTGTACGTAGCGAATGTCCACATCAACGCCCTCTCGATGCGACAGATGCCCGAATTCGCCTCCCCCGCTCTGACTGATGTCTCCGACGAAGAATTTCGGGCCATCGGGATGTCGCGCTGCCCACAGGCGCCCCACCTTCTCGATCGCATCGATCACCTGCTGACGCGCAAACTGTCTGGCCTCACGCTGATACGTCCCGTAGCCCACCCCGTTGCGCGGCAAGGGTGTATTCACCTCCGGGTGACGCTCTCGAGGCGGTCGGCTCGGGCGCACATCCTTCGGCTTCGCGGTCGCGGTCGTGGTCGCGGTGGTCGGCGGGAGCTCGGACGGCTTCCAGTCGAGCGCGAAGCCTCGCTGACGAGCCCATCGTTCAATCGCGCGCTCGGTGGGTACTTCCTCCTTGTAGGATGTCGCCCGGTCGTTCTCGCGCAACCGGGCGCCGTCCGTGCCGCGGACGGCGTACCCGGCGAAAGTGGCAGGAGCAGGCATGATGTCGGCCTCCGACAGATGTGGACACGACGGACCGGGGATCCAACCGGTGCGGGTTAGTCGCCCTCGAGAACTCGCTTGGACACCTGCGACCAGATCCTGTCGAGTCGATCGATCTCGCTCAGGATGTGCTTGCGATCGCCCGGCACCACCCGCTCGGTCTGGTCGTCGAGACGCTGTTTGAGCGCCCGCTTCGCTGCGTCGATCTCGCCATCGAGCGCGTTCGCTGCCCGTCGAGCTGTGAGGAGGAGGGGGTGCCGCGGTTCATTCGCACCGACCCGCTCGTAAGAATCCATGAGGTCCTCGATCCGCTCCTTCGACGCTGCCGCGCGATCGACGGCATCGCGCGCTGCCGCGAGATCGGGGTGCTCGCGCCGAAACGTCGACTCGTCCGGCCTCGTGGACGGCTCCGGCTTCCACCTTCGCTGGTACCAATGGCCCTGGGGATTCACCCAGAAAACATGCCCTGCGTGCGCGTATCCGCGCGCGCGCAACATGCCAGGTGCAGCGTCGCCGTATCCAGCCGCGCGCTGCTGGCGTGGGACGAACCCTGCGCCGGCGAGCTCCACGAAGCGCGACGCGAAGAGAGGTCCGTAGTCCTCCGCCATCGTCTTCAACACCTTCTCGCGATCGCTGTCGCGCAGCTTCCGCCATGCACGATGAGCGGCCGCTGGATCCCGCCCCAGCTCGGTGAGCCCCGCCGCGGTCGGGCGCCTCGGGGCTGACTTGATGCCGGCGCCCGCGGCGAGGCGAGCATCCGTCCCACGATCGGACGTGCCCCGCTGCGGGGCGGGCGCAGCCCCCGCCCTCTGCTCGTCGTCAGGTGTCGACACCGACGTTCGCTCCGCCGCGGACCTCGATGCGCTTCTCAATGTCCGGATCCTCGAACTCGCCCGCGAGGAGACGCGCGGCGAGCCTCAAGTTCTCGATCTCGCCGTGCCGCACGTCGGACTGCACCTTCTTCACATCGAGCGCCCGGTGCGCCCGCTTGAACGGCTCCATCACGGGATGGACGCCAGGCAGCGCCTCGATGTACAGCGAATCGGTCGGGACCACGACGAGCTCGCTCTCGCGGCGGTGGCTCGCCTTTCGCTGCTTCAGCTCGGCGAGCAGGCGCTCACGGTTCCGCTCGACGAAGCCGGGATCGAGCTGCTGCAAGCAGCACAGGTGCTCGAGGATCTCGTCGCTCGACAGCGACGAGAACCCGTCGGGGTCACGAAGACCGCCGGACTCTGGATCGATGTAGTCCTGCATCATGTAGAGGTGCAGATAGCTCGGCTCCTTCGCAGGGAAGATCATGTAGTTCCCCTTGTAACCGAGGAGGTTGTCGAGGTCCGCGACTTCAGAGAGCTTGCGGTAGATCTTTTCATAGTACGCGGTCCCGCTCGCGCCGTTTGCGATCGGGAGCGAGGCGTCGAGCCAGTAGCCGCCGCTCGACGAGGGAGTCGCTGTAGCGCTGAGCGTGAGGCCATTCCCGCTCGCCGCGACGATCCACGGCACACTGACGTTGTAGAGCCGGAAGTATCGTTGATCCGTGGGTTCATGGTCCCAGATCGCCTGCATGTAGTACAGGATGTTCTGCTTCACGTGGATGCGAAGCGAGGAGATCGCAAGCGCGTGATCGAAGTGCCCCCGGAGCGCCTCTACATACTTGTCGACCGCCTCTTGAAGCGCGGTGACCTCCCGGGTGAGCCGCGCGGAGATCTGCGACGCGGCCTGGTCTGCGCGCTCGAGCGCCATCTTGGCGATCTCCTCCCGCTTCTCCGCGGCCTCGTCGTCGCCCGTGCCCGCGGCGAGCGCGAACGGCCCGAGGAACATCGCCATCGCGATGTTCTGCATCTTCTCGGCGTCGGCGGGCGACCTCGCCTGCTGGACGAGCGCGCGTAGCTCCTCGAACGCCCCTTCTGCGAGCTTCGTCTTGGCCGCGACCTGGCGCGTCACCTGCTCGACGAGCGCGATCTGCCGTTCGACGCTGCCGCGCATCGCCTCGAGCGCGAGCTGGTCTCCGGCGATGCTGCTCGTGAGGTACTCCAGCGCTGGACGCAGCGCCTCGTCGAGCAGCACGCGCTGCAGGATCCAGCGATGGGCGATGAGCCAATCTTCGTCGACTTCATCCGGCTTCGGCACGTCGTTCGCCACGAGCACCACCGGTGTCAGTCGATGCAGCAGCTCGCTGATCTCGTACTGCCGCTGGAGCTCGTAGAACAGGTACGTGACGGTGATCTCGTCGTTGGGGTTCGAGACCTCCCCCGACGTGACCGCCTCGACCTCCTCCGAGGTCGACGTCTGCACCTCGGTCGTGTGCTTCCGCCGGAACTCGTCCGCTGCCTTCAGCACGGCCTCGCGGAAGTTCTTCTTGGTGTCGGACGACGCCTTCTCGGCGTCGACCCCGAAGCGGGTGCCGAAGCTCCCTTCGAAGATGCCGACGTTGATCGTGCCCTTCGCGGTGGTCTCGAAGGCGGTCTTCTCGCGAGCCTGCCGCACGATCTCCGCGTCGGCTCGGGAGGTGCTGTTGCGCTCGGTGCGGCTCGACTGCTCGCGGTCCTCGAGCTCCCGCTCGGACCTGGTCTTCTTGACGACACGCTTGGTCGAATACCGACGGACCTCCTTGGGAGCGAGCGGGATCGTGGACACCAGCGAGCCCACTTGATAGTCCCTGGGAACCCACTTCTGACGGTACGTCAGCATGACGCCGAGGTTCACCGAGTCGCGCGCGAAGACGTCGAAGCGATACGGCTCGGCGAGCCGCTGATCGAGCTCCCGGAACAGCTCGTCGAGGCGGCTGTTCCCCGTATCGGCGCCCTCGGCGCGAGGGCGGCCGTCAGGGTTCGCGGTCACGCGCGGCGGCGGCCCATCCTTCCTCGGGGGCGCGCGGTGGTTGTGGCTCGCCGAGACGATCTGACGCGCCTCGTCGCGGAGCTCCCGCATCCTGTTCGCGTCGTTGCGACGGCTGTCGCCCAGCGTCGCCGCCGCTTCGAGCTGGTCGGCGAGATCCTCGTAGGCGAGACCTGCATACTCGTCGGCCATCGCGATCAGCTTCGCGCGCGACGATGGATCCACGCCCCCCCAATCCGTCTCGGTGAGCTCTGGCAGCATCCCCTTCACGCGCTCGGGGACCGGGAGAGGTACCCGCGCCTCCTTGTCGCTCTCGCGGAGCATCGTCTGCAGGGAACGGAACTCCTGGTACAGGCGCTTCATGTCGTCGACGCTCTCGACCTGCGGCAGCGTGAGCTCCCCCGACGCCTTCGAAGAGAACTTCACCATCTCGGCGTACACGTCTCGGAAGAGCTGTGGGATCTTGTCGTCGAACGCTTCGCTCCACAGATGCTCAAAGGCGATCTGGAGCTCGTGAAAGTCGTGATACGCCGTCACGTCGCTCGGCGCCGGGCGCGCGATCGTCGCGGTGATCTTGTTGTCCTGCTGGACGCCGTACTGGAGCTCGACCTCGGGCGCCGTCACGTGGGCGAGCTGTCGCGCGAGATGCTCGCGCACGATCCTCGACGAGTCGATCGGAGCTGCGTCCGGTCCGGCCACCGATGGTGCCGGATCCGGTGAAGGCGCCGCCGTACATCGGGTGAGAGCCGCTTCGAACTCGCGCGTGGCCTTTCGCTCGGCACACGCGATCTCGAGCCACGACCGAGAACGCTCCATCGAGCCGCCCGTCACGAAGCGGCGGAGCAGCTCGACGACGCGCGCGAAGGGGACGTCGGCCGTCACGGCGCCGTTCGGGTCGGGCAGCATGCCCCAGTTGCGGAGGGCCGCCGGGTCGACGACCTTGATGCGCATCGTCCGCGATATGGATGCATCAAGCCGCTCGGGGATGTCCTTCATCCGCTGCTCAACAGCCCGGTCGAGCTTCTCCGCGACCGACGCGCGGTGCGAGACGTAGCTCGATCCGGCGCGCGTCGAGGGCGCGAACCGGGAGAGTGAAAAACGCTCGAGCGCCGCGGTCGCGGTCTTCCTGGGCTCGACGGCGCGATGGTACGCCCGTGCGATATGCCGTTCCGTCGACTGGCGCACCGCGGTCTGGAGCGCGTGCGCGTGCTCGAGAGCCGCATCGACGGACTCGGCGCGACGCTCGTGCGCGACGCCGTGAACGCCCGCGGCCGTGAGCTGCTCGACGCCTACGCGCAGGATGACAGCCTCTTTCCTCGCGGCGCCGAGGATCTTCGTCGCAGCGAGGACGCTCCCCTGTAGGTTGCTTGCCTGCAGACCTTCCTGACCGAGCACGAGGACGAGCAAGTCTGGTCCCCGGCACGGAGCCGAGGGAGCGCACGCATGATCGTGGAATTGCAGCGCGAAGCGGCCATCAGGGCCGGTGAGCACGGAGCCGAGCCTGCGACCGGGTACGTCGGAGATGCCGTGCTCGGCGGTGCGCTGCAGGCAGGCGAAAGAGGCCCCCCACGCCGCGTCGCGCCGATCGATCTCGAACAAGACGACCGGTAGGCTCGACACGCCCCCGCCCGTCTCTCGCGCGATCACCTTACCTGTGACGGCGTATCCACGCTCGTTCATGTGTATTTCCCTCGTGGTCCGATGCGTCGGTGGACCTGGGTGAGCTTCTCGCCGATACCTCGCAGCACGCCGCCCCGCGAGGCCATCGGGAGCGAGCCCTTTCGGCGTTCGTCGCCGCGCGCCTGATCCGCTGCGCGCCATGGTCGGCGCGCTTGTCGGTCAGCCGCTCACCTAGTTAGATCGCGCCCGGCTCGTTCCGCCATGGTCATTTCCCCCGGCCTCATCGTGCGCGCCCCGGCCCGCGGCCGGACGGCTCGGCGAGCCGAGGGAGCTCGCCGCAGATGGAGGCGAGGCGCGAGCCTCCTCGCACGGCGCGCGCCGCGGCGCCCGACGAGCGACTCACCGCCTGGCGGGCGGCGGCGGCGGCGGCGCCGTGCGCTGGCGCTGCGCCTCGGGAGGCCGGGGCACCGTCGCGCCCGACTGCTGCGGGGGACCGCGCCGGGCGATTCCGCTCTTGATTTGCTCGAGCGCGGCGTCGCTGAACTGCACGAGGGCGTCCCGTCGGCTCAGGAACACGGTGAGGGGGTGGGACCATGTCCTGGAGCCGACCTTGCAGCTCTGGTACGTATCATCCGTCGTGGAGCACTTCGTGCTCGCCCACACCGGGATCGAGAACGGACCGAGAGGCGGTGTCGTGCTGCTCGCGGTGATCGGCGACGTCGTGCCGGTCGTGGAGCCGCTCCGGCCGCCCACGTTCATCTCGGGCGAGGGCTCGCACGTGCCCTGGTAAACGGCGATGCACCCCGGATTCGAGCTGTGGCTCGCCCTCGGCAACACACCGAGGGAATTACGCCCGCAGACGCGCGTCTGCATGTAGATGTCCGGCGGGACGTCGAGGCTCAACGGATGAACGGCCCGGTTCGAGCCGCCGCAGGCATAGGCCTGCTTGTAGACGACCGTATCTTCCTTGAGCGGCGGCCTGTCCACGACGGTGCGCCCTGCATCGGACTGGAGCTTCACCTCCGCAGACGGCTCCAGCTCGCCCGGAAGGAAGAGGTTGCCGAAGAAGGCGCCCTCCCGCCACGGGAATTTTCCCCGCTCGGGATCTACCGGGCCGGGCGTGATCGCCGGATCGCCGCGGAGCGAGATGCCGAGGGAGACCCCCTCTGCGTTGTTCCTGGCGAGCAGGCAGGCAGAGACGACCTCCTGGCACGCCTCGCTGGGCGCGTTCGTGGCCCAGTCGCGGCAGAGCCCCAGGCTGCCTGACCACGAGCCGGGGTCGGCGACGATGGCTGCGTCGGCGTCCTTCATGGCCTTCCGAGGATCGGTCAGCGGAGACATCGGTTTGCGAGCCGCCTCGTCCTGCGCTGCCCTGGCGCTCCGGTCTTCCTTCGTCGGCGACCACGTGACCGGCGGCTGATCGCCGCCCAGCGCGCACTCCACCAGGGTCGCCATCACCTCGCGGGCGCGCGGATCGAGCAGCGCGCGATGGAGCGGCCCCTTCTCGAAGGACGCCTTGTTGAGCGGCGAGGTGATGAGCGCGCTCAGGCTCTCCTTGTTCGTCGTGAGCATGTTGGCGCCGAGCACATCGCGCTTCACGCGGTTGGCCGTCACCTGGAGCGGCAGCTTGTGCAAGATGGGGATCGTCGCGCTGCGCGCGGCGGAGGCGCCGGCGGCGAGCGCGACGACAAACAGCGAGGAGACCCCGAGGCGAGCGATTCGTCGGTTCATGGTCGTGCCTTTCGACAGGGAGCAGGAGCGTCGCCACCCAGAGCATATCGCGCGCCAACCCGTCGAGCGCCGGCGACGCGCGGATCCTGAATGCCGGCAGCGGCGGGTGTCGCCGCGCAAGCCACGGCGGGCCGAGCGGCTGTCGCCGCGCCGGCGACAGCCCCGCGCCGCCGTAGCCCGCGCGGCGCTCACGACATCGGATCTCCGGCGAGGCGCTGCTCGAGATCGGCGAGCCTCCTTTCCCAGAAGCGGGAGCCGGCGGCCTGCGTCGTCGCCCGGTCGAGCCAGCGGCGCGCTTCCTCGGGGCGGTCGGCGCGGAGCGCGGCGGCCGCGGCGAAGCACAGCACCTCGATCTCCTCGCTGATGAGCGCGGCGCTCCGCGTCTCGGCCACGAGCGCTTCCCACGGCGCGACCTCCCCGTCGTCGCCCTCGACGAGCCGCTCGCAGAGGCGCACCAGGACCCGCGTGACCGGCGGCGCGGCGCCGAGATCGCAATGGCGCCGCACCCAGTCGAGGTGGCGCCGCCCGTCGTCGAGCGCGCCGCGCGCGCAGTGGATCCGCGCGACGAGCAGGGCATAGTCCGGCAAGGGGCTCGCCTGGAAGAACCGCATCTGGAGCTCCCAGGCGCGCACCGCGAGCGGCAGCGCCTCCTCCAGCTCGCCACCCCAGTAGAGCAGCTCGGCCAGGTTGTGGGCCGGTCCGCGCTCGAGATACGCGTTGCCGAGCTCGCGGGCCAGGGCGACGGCCGTCCGCATGTCGCCCACCGCGCCGTCCCGATCGCCCCGCAGGATGCGCAGCCCGAGGCGGTTCATGAGCGCGGCGCCGAGGTGCAGCCGGTCGCCCACGCGGGCGCACAGGGCCGTGATTTCCTCGAACCGGGCCTCCGCCTCGTCGAGGCGACCGGTGTACACGAGCGCGGGCCCGAGCATGAGCAGGGCGATCACGTGGCTCTCGTGGTCGCCGAGCGCCTCGGCGCGCCGGGCCGCCGGCGCGAGGCACGCGATCGCCTCGTCGAGGCGCTGGCAGCGGTAGTGCCCGCGCCCCACCGCGATCGCGCAGCGCGCCGAGAGCCCGGCGTCCCCGAGCCGCGCCACGAGCGGCCGCGCCAGATCCATGAGCGCCCGGGAGCCGGCGAAGTCGTCGCACCAGTCGAGGATCGTCGCCTCCTCGAGCAGCAGATCGGCGACCATCGCGCCGTCCGCGGCCGCCTCCGCGAGCGCCCGCGCGGCGCGGAGGTCGCCGGCCGCGTCGTCGAAGCGCTGGATCCGGTAGCGAACCTTCCCCCGGCCGGCCAGCATGGCGGCCCGGCTCACGGGGCGCGCTGGCGCCGGCGCAATCGCCGCGGGCGCGGGCTCGACCTCCGCGCGCGTGGGATCGGACGTTGCGAGCGCCGGCTCGAGCGCCGCGAGCGCGGCGGTGTAGTGCCGCTCCGCGTCGACATAGAGGTGGCGCCGGCGGGCGTCCTCGGCGAGCTCGAAGCAGGCCGCCGCTGCCTCGGCGTGCGCGCCGGCCGCCGCCGCGTGGCGCGCGATCTGCGCGAGCCGGGCGGGGCGCTCCGCGGGCGCCGCGAGCAGGCGGCGGAGGACGATCGCGTGCAGCCGCCGCCGCAGCGCCGCGGGCACCTCCGCCTCGATCGCCTCGCGGAGGAGCGGGTGCGCGAACGCGAGCCGCTCGCCGTCCGCGGCGCGCAGCAGGCCGCGGCGGGCGAGCCGCGACAGGCCGACGCCCGGATCGAGGTCCCGGCACGCGGCGACGGCGCCCTCGGCCGCCGCCGCGTCGACGAGGCCTCCGAGCTCGTCGATCGCGAGCGCGTCGCCCGCGACAGCGCACACCTCCGCGAGCTCCGCGAGCGGCGGCGGCAGGCCGGCGAGCGCGCGCCGCGCGAGGCGGCTCATGATCGGCGCCGCCTCGCCGCGCGCGATCACGTCGCCGGCGAGGTACCACCCCGGGCCGCCGCGGACCTTCCGGATGGCGCCCGCCTGCCGGAGCGCGGCGGCGAGCTCGACAAGGAAGAGCGGGACCGCCTGCGCGGCGTCGAGCAGACCCGCGACGACCGGCTCCGGCACGAACTCGACCGGGTACAGCCGGTCGAGGAGCAGCGCGCGGGCGGCGCCCGGGTCGAGCGGGGGGAGCGCCCGCTGGAGGGCGCGCGCGGCCCGCTCGCCGTGGCTCGGCCGCATCGCGGACAGCGCCGGGGTCGCCGCCACGAGGACGGCGAGCGGCGCGCGGGCGCCCGAGAGGGTCGCGATCTCGAGGGCGTCGAGGCCGGCCTGATCGCCCTGGTGCGCGTCGTCGACGATCAGCGCGAGCGGGCGCTCCCGCGCGAGCCGCTGGAGCGCCTCGCCGGCGGCCCGCGCCAGCGTCTGGCGGAGCGCTCCCGGCGCGGCGAGCACCGCGGCGACGGCGGGCTCGGTCTCGGGGAGGGCGTCGAGCGCGTGGGCGACCGCCGGCCACGCGGCGAGGCCGACCTCGGGGCCGAGCCGCGCGACGCACGCCTCGCGGACCGCGGGCGCGCCCGCGCCGGGCGCGAGGGCGAGGGAGGCGCGGAGCAGCGCGCGGACGAGCCCCGCCGGCTCGGCGACGTCGGGCGGCCTCGCGGCGACGGCGATCGCCTGGGCGTCCGGCTCGGCCGAGAGCGCCGCGGCGACGGCCTCGCAGACGCGCGTCTTGCCGTGGCCGACCTCGCCGAGCAGGGTGAGCAGGAGCGGCGCGCCGTCGCGCCACGCGTCGCGCGCCTGCGCGACGAGCTCGGCGACGAGCTCGTCGCGCCCCCGGAGCGGCATATCGGCCGCCGGGGTCTCCGGCGGGGCCGAGCCCGCGCCGACGCCTTCGTCGGCGGCCTCGTCGAGGAGGGCGGCCGCCTCCGCGGTGACGGCCACCGGGGCCGCCGCGCCGGGGGGCCAGAAGGTCGCGGGCCGGGCGAGCGCGGGGCCCGCGAAGACCATCCCGGCCGCGCCCTCGCGCACCTGAAGCTCGGCGACGTGCACCGCGACCGAGGTCACGTGGTCCGGCGCGGCCACGAGCCGCCGGGCGGCCGCGAGGGCGGCGCGGGCGCGCGGGCGGGCCGCCCCGGGAAAGGCGATGACGTAGATCCCGTCCTGCACCCTGGCGAGCCGCCCGCCGAAGGAGGCGGCGATGCCGACGACCTGGTCCATGGGCGCGGCGGAGCGGACCGCGAGGAGCGCCACGGGGCTGCGCTGCGGCGGGGCGGGATCGCGCCGCTGTTCGACCCTCCGCGCGGGCGGAGAGGCCACGATGCCCGCGAGCGCCGCCCGGAGGGCCCCGGAGAAGGCGCGCGCCGACCCGAAGCGTTCCACCCGCGCCTTGGCCAGGGCGCGCAGCAGGACCTCGTCGATGCCTCGCGGGACGGGCGCGAGCTCCGACGGCCGCGGCGGGCGCTGGGAGACGTGCGCGTGAACGACCGCCGACGCGTCTCCCACGAAGGGCGGACGTCCCGTGAGCAGCTCGAACGCGATGACGCCGAGCGAATACAGGTCCGCACGGGCGTCGACGTCGCGCGCGTCGAGGCACTGCTCCGGAGCCATGTACACCACACTGCCGAGCCGGAGCCCCGTATGCGTGGGCTGCCCCCCCTCCCCCGTCGCGCCGTTCTCCTCCTCCATCCGCGCGAGCCCGAGATCGAGGAGGGCGACCTCCCACGCCGGCGCCTCCGCCGGCCGGACCATCACGTTCTCCGGCTTGAGATCCCGGTGCACGACGCCGGCCGCATGGATCCGGTCGACGGCGGCGCCAAGCGCGTCGACGAGCCGCGCGGCGTCGGCCGGCGCGGCCGCGCCCGCGCCGGGGAGCGCCGCCATCCACCGCGCCAGCGTCTCGCCCTCGAGCAGCTCGAGGACGAGGTACGGAAAGCCTCCTTCGACCTCGCCCTCGGCGAGCAGCCGCGGCACCGCGGGCGGGCCGATCCGCCGGAGCGCGGCTGCCTCGCGCGAGAAGCGCGGATCGCCTCGGTCGCGCGCGATCTTGAGCGCCACCGCGAGGCCGTCCTCGCGCCGCGAGGCCGCGAACACGCGGGCGAAGCCGCCCTCGTCGAGGAGGCGGAGCCCATCGAACCCCGTCACGCGCGGCGCGCCATGCGCCGCGACCACCTCGGCGGTGGCCGCAGCGCCGCCGTGGAGCGGGCACCTCGCGGCGGCGACGATCCGGCGATGACAGAGCGAGCAGCGCATCGACGGGGAGTTGCCTCTCGGGCGCCGAGTCTAGCCCTCCGCGCCCTCCGCCGGAAGGAAGGCCGCAGCGCAGCCACCGAGCGTGCCATGGCCGCGCGAGGGGCTCCACCGCGGGCCAGACAGCCCGCCAGAGAAACCGGTCGGGGTGTTGCCCGGCTGATGGCCGGAGCAGGTCGCGACGATGCTCCCGTCCTTCTGCACATGGACGTTGAACGCGTGGCCCTGCGTTCGCGGCGAGGCGGGGAGCCGCTCGAGCTGGATCCGTCGCAGCCGCGCGTCGAGGTCGGCGAGGATCACGTGGCCGTGATCGACGCCGGCGGCCACGCGAGGGTGTGCGCGGATCTCGTCTGCGCGCGCGGGTCTCGAGCCGCCGGCGGCGTTCAGCAGGGGATCATGAGGCATTGCCACGAGGCAGTTCCCGTCTCCGGATTCAGCGCGCACGTGCAGCGCACGGAGGTGCAGCCGGGCTCCTCGGGGCACTCGAGGCCGACGTGCTCCGGACACGCCGTGCCGTCCAGCATGAGCAGCGCCTCGGTGTCCGTGGGGCACACGAGAGGCTGACACGCGGCCGGCCTCGTGCAGGACCACGCGCCGCCCTGGCAATGACAGACCGGCCCGCAGTCCGAGTACCCGCCGCAGGTCATCCCCTCCGTGTCGCAGCACGCGCCGTCCGGCGGCGGCACCGTAGGGCCGCGGAGCTCGAGCGGCTGGAAGGTCACGGCGTCGAGACAACCCACGGCGCCGCCGCTGCACGCACACGCGGCGCTGGGCGCCACACACTCGACCGTCGTCGCGCACATATCGCCGGCATCGCTCCATGGCGTACACGCGCCGCCCGCGCCGCCCGCGCCGCCCGCGCCGCTGGAGCTGGACGTCAGGCCCGCGTCCCCGGAACCCACCGCGCCCGCGCCGCCCGTCTCGCCCACGCCGTCGGAGCCGCCCGCCGCGCCCGCGCCGCTCGTCGTTTCGGCGCTGAGATTCGAGGATTCGCAGGCCGCTGAAACACTCAACGCAAGGAGGAGGTGCCAGGAGCGCATTGGTAGATCCTACTTTCTTCCGCCCGGTCGTGAAGCCTGGCGATGAAGGGCAAGATCCCCTTTCAAACCGTGCGTGCGGATTTCCCGCACACGGCTTGCCGGTGGCCTCTCGGGTCGCTGCATCACGCAGCCTCCGGGTACTGGATACAGGCACATCGGCCGGGTGCGGCCCGCAACACCGGCGTCGTCGGTCACGACGATGTTGTTCGCGGGATCGATGCCCTCCTCGACCCGATCCTCGATCGGAGATGTTGGCGTCGAGCGCCGACATGGACGAGGCCAGGCGTGAGTCGAGGAGTGTTACAAGGACCAGGCGGCGCTGGCGGCGCCGGATGACGCGGCCGCGTCTGGGCGCGCGTCTCAGTCACCTGGCGCGGCAAGGTCGACGAGCGAGGTGTCGACGCGCAGCGCGCGCACCGTGTAGGGCCCGGACCGAGACGCCCGCGTGCGCACAGCGACGGTGATCTCCGCGCCGAACGCGGAGACATGGACGAGCGGGCGCTCCCATTGCGAATCGGCGGAGTGGCTATCGCCCGCGATCGCGGGGAGCGGCAGATCAAGCGCGACCTCGGGCGCGCCCCCGGCGGCCGGCACGCGCACGAGGCGTAGCTCGCCGCGGCTGGCGTCCGCCGCGATGTTGCCGACGCAGGTGGCCGTCACGTCGACGTCCTGCACCTCGTAGGCGACCGTCCAGTCGATGTGGCTGATCGCGAATGCGATCCACACGTCGCCATCGCTCGTGCGCGCGGCCGAGAAGGCCGCCCCTTCGAGCCCCGAGGTCACCTCGTGGCACTCGGCCGGGCAGCCGTCTTGCGCGGGCCCGCCGAACCCGAGCTCGCAGCCGTACGTCGGCATCGCGGTGCCGGGGATCGCGATCTCGTCGAAGCCGTCGCCCTCGGCGGCGCTCGCCAGCCGCAGCCCGTCGGGGTGCTGCACGACCGCGGCAAAGCGGGGAATCGTCGCCTGGCCGGCGGGCTTCGGCGGCGCGATGGGATCGTACTCGAGCGGGCTCGTCGGAGCGCCGAGGCTCCGCTCCGTGGTGCCATCGAGCACCGTGAGCTGCCATGCCGAGGAATCCGCCGGGACGAACCCGAAGACAAGCGGCGCGTCGTCGGGCGCGAGGGCGAAGCGGGTCCACTCGCCGCCGCCCGGCCGGGTCGCCGGCACGACGTCCCAGGTGCCGCTCGGCGTGCGCGTCGCGTGGGCGAGGCCGTCGGGCGCGTCCATGGTGAACCAGATGTGCGGCTCGCCCCTGGAGTCCATCGCGAGATCCCAGACTGGCACGTACTTGCCGTCGCGGCCGAACACCCGCTGCTTCTCGGTCGCGCTGCCGGCGAGCGGCAGGAACACGACACCGCCGGGGTCGCCGTCGCGCCAGGCCTGCGTCTCATCCGCCGCGACATACGCCGTCCCATCCGGCGAGAGCGCCACGCTCACGGTACTGGCAGCCATGTCGAGGTCGCGTTGCGTTGCCACCTCGCCGTGGAGCTCGAACAGCCGCGTTGCGTAGCTGCCGCTCGTGACGAGGTACGTCGCGCCCGCCGCCGGCACGGCCAGCGCTCCGAGTTCCGCAAACCCGAGATCGGCGCAGGTCACCTCCACGTCGAGCGTGATCGCGCAAGGCGCGTCCGCGGGACAGGCGTCGTCGTGGTTACCCGGTTGCGAATCGCACGTCACCGGTACGGCGCCCGCGCCGCCGCTCCCGCCGGCGCCGCCGCTCCCGCCGGCGCCGCCGCTCCCGCCGGCGCCGCCGCTCCCGCCGGCGCCGCCGGCCCCTCCTGTGCCTGGGGCCACGCTGGTACCGCCCCGGCACCCAACCGTCAGCGACAGGCCGGCGAGGATACCGGCGCTCAAGATCCGTAGGACATGCGTAGTCAACGCCCCGCGCATGATCGATGGCCTCCGTGGATGCGCAGCGAACCAGCACCAAACGTGCCACTCGATTTCCTGCGCGACAGTCGATGTCGCACGCAACGGCTTGTGCCGTTCTGCGCCAGAATGCTCGACAACGTCTTCGTCCTCGCGCGCTTCACGCCCGGGCCGGCGTTCGCGGCCGACCAGCCGCTGTTCCACCGCGTCCGCGACCTCGGCAAGCGGGGCGGCTCGCGGGTCGAGTGTGCTCGCCCCCGCAGCGCCCTCCCGACGTCATGCCTTCATGCCGGCGACCCGCTTCACGAGCCAGCCCTCGATGCCGGCAACGATCTCGTCAAGCACGCTTTCCCGCGTCCGCCCCGCCGACTTCAGGACCTCGAGCGAGTGATCGCCTCCCTCCACCACATGCAGGCGCGCCCGGCGGCCGAGGCGCTTCAGCACCGGCCGGAGGAGCTCGAGATCGCAGAGCGGATCTCGGGTCCCCTGGAGGAAGAGCATCGGCGCCTTGATGGCCGAGAGGTGCTCGTCGCGGAGCGCGTCGCGCTTGCCCGCGGGGTGCAGCGGGTAGCCTAGGAAGACGAGCCCATCGCAAGGGACGGCCCGCGCCGCGAGGAGCGAGGCGATCCTCCCGCCCATCGACTTGCCGCCGATCACCAGCCGATCCGGCTTCTCCTTCCGCAGCCTCGCGATCGCGGCCTCGTAGGCCGCCTCGAGCTTCTCCCGCCTGTCGGGCGCCTTCCGGCCGAGCTCCTTGTACGGGAAGTTGAAGCGCAGCACCGTGTGCCCGCGGTCCTTGAGCCCCCTGGCGACGTCGACCAGCAGCGGCGCGTGCATGTCGCCGCCGGCCCCATGGCCCAGCACCACGGCGACGCCGGAGCGCTTCGCGCGCACAGCGGGCGCGTGGATCACGCCCGAGACCGCATTGCCGTCGGAGAGGGGAATCGAGAGCGCTCGCTCGGGCATGGATCCCTCATGCCATGACGGAGGGGCCGGCGTCGAGGCCGGGACACGTCGCGACGGCGGCCGCGCGCAGACGGGAATGACGTGATACGCGGCCAGCGCAGCGGGCGGCCAGCGCAGCGGAGGGCCTGCTCAGAGCGACGGCGCGTGGCGCGGGGCCGCGGTGAGGAGCGGCGTGTCGTCCTCGAGGCGGAGCCCGGGGACATAGGGATCGAGCTCGCCGGGCTCGAAGCGGCAGAGATGGATGGCGTGCCAGAAGTTGCCGGCGAGGTTGCCCCCGAATTTGTAACGACCGTCGGGCGTGAAGGCGACCCAGCCCTCGGGCAGCGGGAGGAGAATGGCGAGACAGCGCTTGGTCGCGACGTTCCAGAGGCGGATGGTGCCGTCGTACGAGGCGGAAGCGAGCGTGCGGCCGTCCGGGTGGAAGGCCACGCTCCGGACCCCTTCTCGATGGCCCTGGAGCACGCGCAGCGCCTTGCCCGTGCCGCCATGCCACAGCCGAACGGTCTTGTCGCTCGAGCCCGACGCCAGCGTCACGCCGTCCGCGCTCCACGCCACGCTCAGCACCTCTCCCTCATGGCCCTGAAGCACGCGCAGCTGCTTGCCCGTGCTGCCCTGCCACAGCCGAACGGTCCTGTCGCCCGAGCCCGACGCCAGCGTCGCGCCATCCACGCTCCACGCCACGCTCAGCACCTCTCCCTCATGGCCATGGAGCACGCCGAGCGCCTGGCCCGTGCCGCCATCCCACAGCCGGACGGTCCTGTCGCCCGAGCCCGACGCCAGCGTCGCGCCGCCCGCGCTCCACGCCACGCTCAGCACCTCTCCCTCATGGCCGTGGAGCACGCCCAGCGCCTCGCCCGTGCCGCCATGCCACAGCCGTAGGGTCCTGTCGCCCGAGCCCGACGCCAGCGTCGCGCCGTCCGCGCTCCACGCCACGCTCAGCACCTCGCCTTGATGGCCCTGGAGCACGCTCAGCTGCTTGCCCGTGATGCCCTCCCACAGCCGCACGGTCATGTCGCCCGAGCCCGAGGCCAGCGTCACGCCGTCCGCGCTCCAGGCTGCGCTCTTGACCCAGCGGTCATGGCCCTGCAGCACCCCGAGCTGCTTGCCCGTGCTGCCCTCCCACAGCCGCACGGTGTCGTCCGACGAGCCCGAGGCCAGCGTCACGCCGTCCGCGCTCCACGCCACGCTCGCGACCCGCGTCGCGTGGGTGAGCACGCCGAGCGCCTTGCCCGTGCTGCCCTGCCAGAGCCGGACGGTCTTGTCGAGCGAGCCCGAGGCCAGCCTCATGCCGTCCGCGCTCCAGGCGACGCTCTTGACCGTGTTCTCGTGCCCCTGGAGCACGCCGAGCTCCTTGCCCGTGGTGCCCTGCCACAGCCGCACGCTCTTGTCCTCCGAGCCCGAGGCCAGCGTCATGCCGTCCGCGCTCCAGGCGACGCTCCAGATCAGATCGTCGTGGCCCCGCAGCACGCCGAGCGCCTCGCCCGTGCCGCCATGCCACAGCCGGACGGTCCTGTCCTCCGAGCCCGAGGCCAGGATCCGGCCGTCCGCGCTCCACGCCACGCTCAGGACCGGCCCCTCGTGGCCCCGGAGCACGCCCAGCGGCTGGCCCGTGCCGCCATGCCACAGCCGGACCGTGTAGCCCGAGCCCGAGGCGAGCGTCACGCCGTCCGCGCTCCACGCCACGCTGAAGACCACGTACTCATGGCCCCGGAGCACGCCCAGCGCCTTGCCGGTGCTGCCCTGCCATAGCCGCACGGTCTGGTCCTCCGAGCCCGAGGCGAGCGTCACGCCGTCCGCGCTCCACGCCACGCTCAGGACCGGTCCCTCATGGCCCATGAGCACGCCGAGCGCCTTGCCCGTGCTGCCCTGCCACAGCCGCACGGTCTTGTCGGACGAGCCCGAGGCGAGCGTCCTGCCGTCCGCGCTCCACGCGACGCTCTGGACCCAGCCCTCATGGCCCTGGAGCACGCGGAGCGCCGCCCCCGTCACGGCGTCCCAGATCCGCACCGTGCCCTCGTAGTGCCCGGTCGCGAGCAGCATCCCATCCGGGCTGAACGCCACCGCGAGCACGACCGAGCCCGCGCCCCACATCGGCATCGCGTCGCTGGCCGTCAGCGCCGCCCCGAGCGCGTCTTCCTCCGACAGCCCGGGCAGCTTCGCGCCGAGCAGCTTCGCGCCCCGCAGCGTCGTGGCCAGGAGCTTCGCCGCGGTGAGGTCCGCCTCGCTCAGGTTGCCCCACGACAGGTCCGCCGCGCTGAGGTCCGCCCCCTGCAGCAGCGCCCGCCGCAGATCCGCGCGCAGGAGCCTCGCCCCCCCGAGCTTCGCCCCGCGCAGATCCGCCCCGATGAGCGTCGCGCCGGCGAGGTTGGCCCGCTGGAAGTTGGCCGCGCGCAGGTCCTGCCCGGAGAAGTCTTGCCCGGACAGGTTCTCCCCCTCGAAGTCCAGCACCACGTCGACGGGGATGATGTCCTCCTCCAGCGCCCCCACCCGGAGCCGCCGCTCGACCCGCAGCGCGTTCTTCCCCGCGACCTCCTGCCCCGGCGCGCCCAGCTTCCACGCCGCCCACCGCGTCGCCGCCTGGCGCCCCGCCCGCGCGATGAAGAAGTCGGCCATCAGGTCGCTCATCTCCCGCTGCGCGAGCACCGGCGCCTCGCCGGACGCCTTCACCTCCGCGGCCGCCGCGTCGGCGACCAGCCACTCCATGATCGACTGGTGCAGGAACGAGAAGGTGCCCGTCTCGTCCCGGACCAGCAGCGACCGCGACCCGAGCTGGTGCCGCACCAGCCCCTCCTCCGCGGGCTTCCGGCTCGGATCCAGCGCCTGCGCGGCCGCGATCAGCTCGCGCGGGATCTCCTCGATGCCCACGCCGCGGTCCACCTTCGGCCAGAGCAGCAGCGCCAGATCCGTCACCGCCCTCCAGAGCTGCGCCTCCCCCAGCGCAGGATCTTCGGCCGTGTCCGTCGCCAGCTTCAGATCGCCGCGCAGCCAGCGCCGCAGCAGGAGCTCGTACAGCGCCGCCGACGTGATCTTGCCCGCCAGCGATCGCGCGGCCTTGAGCTCCTCCGCGCCGATCTCCGCGATGAAGCTCAGCATCCGCGGGTTCGCCGAGAGCCCCAGCAGATCCTCCACGTCGCGCAGCAGCTCGAACCTCGCCTTGGCCGCGCCGTCGTCGCCGAGCAGCTTCCCGAGGAAGCGCTGGATCTGGTCCTCCCCGAACGGCTCCAGCTTGAACAGCCGCGCGTGCCCCGTCTGCTCCGCGCGATCGACGAGCTCCTTGTTCGCCTCGCGGTCCGTGAGGAAGTGCCCGGTCCTGCTGGTGACCACCACCTTGGCGCGCTCCGACGCCGCCTCCAGCACCGTGGCGAAGTGCTCGAGCACCCGGTCGTAGCTCACCCGGAACGCCAGCTCGTCGAAGCCATCGAACAGCAGGATCACGCGCCCCTCGGCGAGCAGGTAGCGGAACCCGTCGAGGTCGATCTTGCCCATCCCCGCGGCGGCGAAGTGCTGCGCGAGCAGCTCGTTCAGCGACCGCCGCTTCTCCAGCGCCCGCATCTCCACCAGCACCGGCGTCCGGCCGCCGGCGGCGGTCAGCCGCCGGCAGAGCTCACGCATCAGGAAGGTCTTGCCCGTCCCGAAGTCGCCGAGCACGAGCAAGAGCCGGCCGTGCTCGGAGTCGAGCACCGACAGGATCTCCTGCAGCACGTCCCCGGTGGCCTCCCAGGGCGCCCGGCCGAGCCGGTGCTTCGCCCGCTGCTCCACGTAGAGCGACGCGGGGTACCGATCGTCGGCCTCGACCCGGGCGAGCTGCCGCTCGGCGTACCGCGAGAGGTCGAGCAGGCGCTGGTACTCGCCGAAGGTCGCGATCTCGATCCCGCGCGCCCGCGCCTTCCGGCCGAGCGCCTCCGGGGCGCGCTCCCCCACGTGGATCAGCTTCCCTTGCACGTAGGGGTTCTCCGCGCGGTAGGCCTCGAGCACGCCGCCGAACGCCTCGAGCGCCTCGTCGTCGAGCGGCCGGTCGACGACGCCGAGCGGGAACCGCCACGGGCTCCCCTGCTTGGGGCGCGACACCTCCAGCAGCCCCGCGAGCGGATGCCGCGCCTCCAGCTCGACGAGGGTGGCCCCCTCCTCGCGCAGCCGGCAGGCCCGCTCCACCCGCCCGACCAGCTCGTTCTGCGGCCGCGCCCGCGTCGACATGGGCCCCCGCCGCACCGAGGGGACCTCGGCGTCCTCGCGCTCCACCGCGAGCTGAGGCCGCGGCCGGAGCTGCCGCCGCAGGAACGCGAGGAGCAGCTCCGCCGACGCCCGGCAGGCGAACTCGCGGAAGCTGTCGTCCTTCTCGTGGTCGGCGTGGTCCGACACCGCCTTCGCGATGATCGACCGGATCCCCTCCCGCTCGGCCACGGACCCGACCGCCGCGGCCTCCATCTCCACCCCGAGCGTCTTCCGCGCCGACCGCCGCAGCCGCTTGAAGAGCTCTGGATCCTCGCGCACCGCGCTGCCCGTCGCGATCGGCCCCACGTGCACGCGGAAGGCCGGCGCGTCCGGCGCCCCGTCCGGGTAGACGTTGCGGTCCCGCGTCACCCACGCGCGCCCGGCGTCCGTCAGCGCGTAGGCGCCCCGCTCGTTGTCGAGCCGGATCAGCGCCCTCGACGCGGGCGCGCCCCCGGATCCGTCCTCGAGCTCCTTCACCAGATCGCTCCACCGCGGGCAGCGGGCGCGGCGCTCCGGGTGCTCCAGCGGCGCGGGGCCGCCGCGCCGCTCGTGCGCGTCGAGCGCGTGCAGCAACCAGCGCCGCTGGGCCTCCTTCGGCACCGGCCGGCCACGCCGCAGCGGCTCCGCCGCCGCCGCGAACTCGCGCGCGAAGAACGCCGCGTCGTGGCGCCACGTCGCCTCGAGGTTGTACGTGGTGATGTCCTGCCAGAAGTCGTCGCCGCCCGCGCCGGAGACCGCCTTGCCGTCATCGTAGAGGTACACCCGGTCCGCGACGATCACGTCGCCCAGCGACACCTCCTTGCGGTATCCGGCGCAGATCCCGCACATCGCCAGGACCGCCGGCTCCAGATCGCCGAGGAGCTGCTGCGCGCGCGCCGCCGTCGCCGTCGGCCCCATCTCCCCGATCCACGCCGCCGCGATCACCAGCGGTTCGCCGCGCTCATTGGGGATCATCCGCGCGTGGTAACGAAACCGCGGCCTGTCGCGCTTCTCCTCCCATCCGAACCGCGCCCCGACGTCCTGTCCCGCGATCTCCCCGGCCGGCGCGGTCTCCTCGCCCGGCGCCCCTCCCGCCGCCAGCACCGCCTCCAGCTCATCCTGAAGCGCTGTCACGATCAGCACATCCGGGCGCAGCACGTCCGAGCGGGTCATCGAGATCGCTTCTACGACGTCCCTCGGCCGGCCGGTAGGTGTGCTCCCTCCGCCTCGATCTCCGCCGGCTCCAGCGGGAGCTCCACGCGGAACGTGGCGCCGGCGCCCGGCCTGCTCTCCACGCGGATGGTGCCGCCGTGCGAGACCACGATCCAGCGGACGATGTAGAGCCCGAGGCCGAGTCCGCCGAAGTTCCGGACCGACACAGCGCGCTCGAAGCGCTCGAAGATCCTGGCGTGATCCGCCTCGGCGATGCCGATCCCGTGATCCCGGACCGAGAGCAGCGCGCGCCCTTCTTGCCGGCGCACGACGACGTGAATGAGGCCACCGGCGCCGTACTTGATCGCGTTGGACAGGAGGTTGACGAGGACCTGCTCGAGGCGCGACGGATCCCAGCGCCCGACCACGGGCTCGTCCAGATCGAGCTGGACGCGACAGCGCGCGCTCGCGATCGGCTGGTCCATCCGCTCGACGACCTCGCGCGCCAGCGCCGCCAGATCGACGGGCGCGCGCGCGAGCGTCATCCGCCCGGCGTGCAGCTGCGTCGCGTCGAGCAGCTCGTCGACGAGGCGCCCGAGCCGCGCGATCTGGCGGTTGAGGACCTGGAGCGACGCGTCGATCCGCTCCGGGGCGACCTCCGCGCGCTGGTAACGACCCAGCAGCCGCCCGACGAGGTACGCCTGCATCTGCAGCGAGGTCAGCGGGGTCTTGAGCTCGTGCGACGCGACGAGGAGGAACTCGTCCCGCCGCTGGATGGCCTCCTGGGCCTCGGCGTACAGGCGGGCTGTCTCGAGCGCGAGCGCCGCGCGGCGCCCCAGCTCCTCGGCCAGCCGCAGCTCGTCGGGGCCGTAACGGCGCCGAGGCGTGGTCGCCAGCAGGGTCATCACCCCGAGGCACCTGTCGCGCGCGAGGAGCGGGACCCGGAGCCATGCGTGGATGTCGAGCTGCTCCAGGCGGTGTCTGACGGGCTGGTCGAGCCGGTGCACCTGCTGGGAGAGGGGCGCGGCGGGGCCCGCTTCGCCGCCGGACCCGGCCGGTGGCGCCCCCGCAAGACGCAGCGCCTCCCTCAACGCCTCCACCTGCTCGCAGGGCACCCCTGCGACGACCGCGCTGCCCGGCGCGTGGTCGTCCGGGTCCACGTCGACGACGCACTGGTCGGCGAGCTCAGGCACCGCGAGCTGCGCCACGCTCTCGAAGGTGGCGCCATAGCCGAGCATCATCAGCTTCCGGCTCGCCTCGGCCAGGAAGCGCTCGGCCCGCTCGGCCCGCTTGCGCTCGGTGATGTCGGTGGAAATGCCGCAGATCGTGCGGGGCGCGGGCCCCTCGCCCAGCGGGACCTTGACCGACAGGAGGGTGTGCAGCCCGTCCTCCAGCGGCACCTCTTCCTCCCACTCCATCGGCACGCCCGCAGCGAGCACCCGCCGGTCATGGTCTTCTATGGCCGCGGCGAGCGGAGCAGGGAACAGATCGGCGACGGTCTTGCCGAGGATCTTCTCGGGCGGCAGGCGCAAGATGTTGCTCACGTGCCGGTTGATGAGCAGATGTCGGCCTTGATGATCCTTGAGGTAGATGGACGCCGCCGAGTTGTCGATGATGGCCTGGAGGGTCTGCTGGTTGGCCTTCAGCTCCTGCTCCGCCCGCCGCCGCTCGGCGTTCTCCTGCTCGAGCTCGGAATAGAGCATGGCGTTCTCCAGCGAGATGGCCGATTGCGAGGCGAGCAGCTCGACGACGCTGAGCCGCCCGGGGGTGAAGGCCCCGGTCACGAGGTTGTTCTCGAGGTAGAGCAGGCCGAGCAGCCGGTCCTGTCGCATGATGGGGAGGCACAGCACTGATCTCGGACGCTTGCGCCGGAAATACTCGTCCTCCACGAACGGGTGTCTGGCGGCGGCGTCGTCGAGCAGCACGCGCTCGTGGCTCCGGCGAACATAGTTGAGGACGGACTGCGGCAGCGCGGCCGAAGGCGCCTCGCCCGCGCCGGGCAGCCGTACCGCGCCTCCCGGCGCCTCGATCGCCGCGATCGACAGGCGCTCCTCCCGGACCAGGAGGACGTATCCCTCCTCGGCGCCCGCGTGCCCGACCACGATGCGCAGCAGCATCTCGAGCAGGCGCGGGAGCCTGAGCTCGCCGGAGATGCTCTGCGAGGCCTTGACCACGGACAGGACGTCGAACTGCTCGGCCCGCACCGCGAAGGTGAGGGTGGGCGCGAGCGGCTTGCGCTCGACGAGGAAGGGATAACGCTGATCGAGCTGCTCGACCTTGGCGTGGGCGCCCCAGCGGAAGTAGCCGGCGCGGGCGTTCCGCAGGTAAGCGTCGGCGGGCGTGGACAGGCCGCGCGCGCGGCAGAACCCCGCGGCGAGCTCGCTGGCGATGGCCTCGTGCTGGACGAAGCCGCCCTCCCGCGCCGACGCGATGGCCTGCTCGTAGAGCCGGCCGGCCTCCGGATCGTGCCCTCGGAGCCGGGCGATCTCGGCGCCGACCAGCGCGTGCTTGTGGAGGAAGTTGTCGGGGCAGCTCCTGGCCCACTCGCCGAGCTGCCGCTCGCAGTCGAGGAGCTGCGCGGGGAGCGCCTCGGTCGGGGACGGCTGCGCCTCGTGCGCGCCGTCCGAGAGGGCCGCGAGCGCGAGCGCGAGATAATAGACGTTCTCGGCGAGGGGCGCGTACGGCTCGGTCCTCCAGGGGTGCTCGGCCGTCACGAGGGTCGCTGCCGCCAGCGCCTCTCCGGGAGAGCCGAGCACGAAGAGCGCCTGGGCCCTCAAGCTGTGATAGAGACCGCGAGCGCCCTGGAGATCCCCCTCCTTCAGCCGCGCCTCGAAGGCCGACGCATCCAGATCGGAGCCGTCCAGCGTCGGGAAGTGGACCGGCCTGCCTCGCAGCATCTGGATCACGGCGTGGCCGCCGACGAGGGCGCTGTGCGCGAACGCATAATCGGCCCTGCGCACGAAGCCGAGACGCTCTTCGACCCCGTGAAGCACGTCCTCCAGCGGCTCGCCGCAGAGCAGCGGGAACAGCGCGGCCCAGACGCAGTTGAGGCACGCCATGGTCAGATTGCCGGACTCGGCCGCGGCGCTGAAGCCGGCGCGCGTGTACGGATACGTCTCTCTGTAGTGGCGTGTCCAGAAGACGACGATCTGTCCGAAGAGGGTGAACACCAGCGATTTCGTGGTGAGAGAGCCGCTCCTGTCTGCCAGGTCGTGGCCGAGTTTTCCGAACAGGTAAGCCTCCTGGTGTCGCCCGAACCTCGGGCCGATCAGCCTCGCGAAGGCGGCGTACGCGAGGGCGGAGCTCTCGGCGTTGCCGTGGTGCAGGCTGAGCTTGACCATGCGCATGACGAGCAGATAGTGCAGGTTGTGATCCACGAAGATCGCAGGGCCCGTCACCCCCTGCAGCACGGCCATCACGGCCTTGGTCTCCGGGTGCGTCATGGGGGGCAGGCGGATCAGGTCCTCGATCGGTCGGTCGCGCAGGGCCTGCCAGACGCTCTTCGTCTCCTCTTCGATCTGTGTGTCGGTGGGGTGAAGCGGAAGATCCATGTCGCAGGCGCGGAGCCACGAGCGCCCGATCTCCACCGCACGGGCGCATCGTCCGCGGGTCTGGGACAGGGCGACGGCGAGCTCGACGACGGCGGCCGTCTCGATCTTGGCCCTCGCGCGATCCATGAGCTCTTCCAGGAGCCGCTCGGCTTCCTCGAAGCTGCCGGTGACGTACGCGGAGCGCGCGCGCTCGAGGCTCAGGTGGTAGGTCAGCTCGTGCTGCGTCTCCCAGCGATCCTCGCCGAGGAGGGCCATGCCAGCGGCGAAGAGGGCGGCGGCGGACTCGTGGGCCGCCGCCGCCCGGGCTCGCCTGCCAGCGCGGAGGTTCAGCGCGGCGAGGTCGCCCCGCTCCGCCGGGGAGCGGATGAGCGCGGCGCCGCGGTTGAGGTGGCCCACGACGTCGAAGAGCGCCTCCTCGCCCTCTTCCACGCTCCGCCCCTTCAGGAGCAGCCGACCGATGCAGAGGTGCACCTCCGCGAGCTGCGCCGCCGGGATGAGGGCGTGGGCGGCCTGCTGCACGCGGTCGTGGAGGAACCGGTAGCTGTCGTTCCGGCGGAGGAGCAGCCCCTCGCGCACGGCCTCCTCGAGCGCCTCGGCGAGCTCCGTCGCCGGGCGGTTCGCGACCACCGCGAGGGTGTCGAGGTCCACGCTGCTGCCGAGGCACGCGGCGAGCTTGAGCGCGTCCTGCGCCGAGGCCGAGAGCCGCCTCAGCTTGGCCGCCATCAGCTCGACGACGTTGTCGGTGAACCCCTTGTCGCGGATCGCGGCGATGTCCCATCGCCACCGGCCCTCCTCCGCGTCGAAGGCGATGAGCCCCTCCTGGTGCAGCTCCATCAGGAACTGGAGCACGAAGAACGGGTTGCCGCCGGTCTTCTCGTGGATCAGCCGCGAGAGCGGCTCGACCTGCCCCGCGGGCGCGTGGACCGCCTCGGCGACCAGCGCGGTGACGTGGGCGGTCGAGAGCGGCTCGAGGACGAGCTCGGAGATCACGGCGCCGCGCTTCCGCGCCTCGGCCAGCGCGAGCCGCAGCGGGTGCGCGGGGCCGACCTCGTTGTCTCGGTACGCGCCGACCAGCAGCAGGTGCTCGGACCCGGCGTAGGTGGCGAGCTGCTCGAGCAAGAGGAGGCTGGCCGCGTCGGCCCACTGTAGATCGTCGAGGAAGAGCGCCACGGGGTGCTCCTTCCGTGCAGTCGCCGCGACGAAGCGCTGGAGCGTCGCGAGCAGCCGGCTCTGGGCCTCGGTGGGCGGGAGCTCGGGCACGGGCGGCTGTGGGCCGAGGAGCAGCTCGATCTCGGGGAGCACGTCCGCGAGCAGCCTCCCGTCAGGGCCGAGGGCCTCCCGCAGGTGCCCTCTCCAGCGCTCGACCTGCTCCTCGGTCGCGCCGAGGATCTCCTGCAGGAGCGCTCGGAACGCCTGAAGGAAAGCGCGGTAGGGGACGTCCCGCGCGGCCTGGTCGAACTTGCCGCAGAGGAAGGAGCCTCGCTCCCGCACCACCGGCGTGTGCAGCTCGGCGACGAGCGACGACTTGCCGATGCCCGCGTAGCCCGCCACCGTCACGAGCTCTGGCCGGCCCTGCGCCACCACCCGCTCGAACGCGGCGCGCAGCGCCTCGACCTCGCGCTCGCGCCCGTACAGCCGCTGCGGGATCTGGAACCGGTCCGAGACGTCGCGCTGGCCCAGCGGGAAGGCGTCGATCGTGCCGGTCGCCCGCCACCGGGCGAAGCACTCGTCCAGGTCGCGCCGCAGGCCGGTCGCGCTCTGGTATCGCTCCTCGGCGGCCTTGGAGAGCAGCTTGAGCACGACCGCGGACAGGAGCGGGGGAATCGAGGGGACGAGCGCGTGCGCCGGCGGCGGCATCCGCGCGACATGGCAGTGGACCCACTCGACGGGATCGCCGGCCTGGAACGGCAGGGTGCCAGTCAGCATCTGGTGAAAGGTGACGCCGAGGGAGTAGAGATCGGTCCGCTCGTCGATCCAGCGGTTCATCCGGCCTGTCTGCTCGGGCGCCATGTACGCCAGGGTCCCCTCGATGAGCCCGACGGGCGCGAGGTGCTGGTGCTCGCGCTGCGCGAGGCAGGCGATCCCGAGATCGGTGATCTTCACCTGCCCGGTCTCGGGGTTGTAGAGCAGGTTCTGGGGCTTGATGTCCTTGTGGATGATGTGGTGGCGGTGCAGCTCGGCGAGCGCGTCGGTCAGGCGGAGGGCGAGGGGGAAGAAGCGCTCGAGCGGCATCGGCCCTCCGAGGAGCCGGTCCAGCGAGCGGCCGCCGAAGTCCTCCAGGACCAGCGCCATCTGATCGCCGAGCCGCTCGATCGCGTGCGGCCGGACGATGGCGGCCGACGCCTCGACCGCCCCGGCGATCTCGTGCTCGCGGCGCAGGCGCCAGAGGGCCTGGGGGCTCGCGTGGTCGCGTCGCAGGACCTTGAGCACCACCGGTTGGCCGTCATCTCGACGCCGGGCTCGGTACAGGACCGTATCGGCCCCTTCGTGCAGGAGCTCCAGGTCGACATAACGTGAAGTGGCCAGCATACCAGGAGCTCTGGAGGTTGCCGGAGCGGCTCCCAACGCACGGCGTGTTCGCCGCGGATGCTGCCAGAATCACTGCGCTTCGCCACGGGCAAATGAGGCGTCCCTCGCGCCGGCTCGCCCGCCGTCGGCGCGCAGCCGGGGACGATCCCGACCCGGGCGGCCCCCGTGGGCGACGACGCGTCGGCGCAGGTCGCTGTCCCCCGGGCTCAGGCCCTCTCGGGCGCCTCGCGGTAGACCACCCGGCCGCCGAAGAAGACCAGGAGCCCGAGCGCGATCCACACGATCTCCTTGGCGCGCTTGATCAGGACGAACGCGGCGCCCACCGTGACGGCGCCCGGCACGCCCAGCGCGCCGAGGAGGGCGACATAGCCGGCGTCCTGCACGCCGAGCCCGGACGGGACCATGAAGGCGGCCGCGCGGAGCATCGCGAGGACGACCTCGAACCGCGCGCAACTCCGCCGCGACACCCCCGCGCGGCGGCGCGGCTGCCGCGCGCCAGCCACGCTCCAGTCATCGAGCCCCGTCGGGCCGCCGGGAGACTGGCGCGCTCACGCCGCAGGGGTCACCCGGATCCGCGCGATGAACTCGCCGGCAGCGCCGGGCTGCGACCCGACGGGGGTCAGCGTGACGCTGGCCTCGAGCGCGCGGCTGTGAGGGCAGACGAGCCGGCTCCGCGCGACCGCGCGCGCGCTCGGGAGCGGGGCCTGGACGTCGACGAGCACCGACGCCACGTCGCGCCCGTAAAGCAGCTTCTCGTCCACGCCGAACAGCTCGTGGGCGCTCGGGTTCGCGCCGAGGATCTCGCCCTCGCGATCGAGCAGGAGGCACGGGTCGGCGATCTCGGCGAGGAGCGCCCTCGACCGCTCCTCGAGCTGCGACACGCTCTCCATGGCGATCACGAGCTCTTCCTCCAGCTTGCTCACCGACGCCTTCACGCGAGACAGCGAGTCGTACATCCGCGCGACCGTCGCGGCGATCTGCCGGACCTCCATGGCCTCGAACGGCTTGCGGAGGATCAGCAGGTTGGGCGCGCACCCGAGGTCGCTCGCGATCTCGTCCCAGCTATAGTCGGAATAGGCGGTGCAGATGACCGTGTAGATGTCCGGCGCGACGCGCCAGATCCCCTTGATCGTCTGGATACCGTCGATGCCCGGCGGCATGCGCATGTCGACGAACGCAAGGAAATACCTGCTCGGGTTCGCCTCGACGAGGGCGATACCATCCTTGCCCGAGTGGGCGGAGTCGATGGAGAACCTGAGCCCGTGGAGGACGTCGGAGGCCTCCTCGGGCGGCTCGGCGCCGAACAGGCGCGACTCGAGGGCGTGGAGCCCGCGGGCCATCTCCGGATCGTGGAGCGACCTGGGCACGAGCATCCGCTCCATGAGCACATGGATGTCCGGATTGTCGTCCACGACGAGGATGGGTCGACTGGTCGGTTCCGAAACCATGAAGATCCTCTCACGTCACTCCGGCCCGGCCGCGGGCCCCCGGGGTCTACCGCCGATGCCGCTCCCCGAGCCGGCGCCGGACCGCCGCGACGCGCAGCTCGGTCCGCGCGACGCTGGCCGCGGTGCCGATCACGCCGGGCATCGCCGCCAGCGCGTCGAGCACCGCGTACGCCGTGTCGAGCGGCATGCTGTCGTCCTTCAGCCCGAGCCTCTTCCCCTCGCGGTCGACGACCTCCGCCGCCGCGGCGCTGCCGAGCGTCCGACCCAGGAGCTCCACGAGCTCGGCGCGATCACATCGAGGGGTGCTGTCACGGGATCCCATGCCTCGCGTTTCCTGAACGTCGCGTTTCCTGAACGTCGCGCTTCGCGGCAAACATTGGACTCGCTGTCACGAGAGGTGTCAACAATGAGCGTGATCGCAGCTACATCCATCCAGTTGACTCAAACTCAATAGCTGTAATCCAGACCACACACAGATGCGGCGCCCAGGCGCTGCGGGCGAGATCGGCGCGGGCCCCGGGCCCGCCCTCTCCGGGTCGTGCGCCGGCGGCGCTCGTCTCGCGGCGCGGCGCGGCGCGGCGCGGGGGAGCGCGAGCGGGCAGCGGCTCCGTGCCCGGGGCCACGCCGTCGGCGGGGTTCGCGCAGATCTCCCTCCATCAGCAGAGGATGTCCGCTCGCGGGCGAGCGCGGGCGAAAGGGCGCGCTCGCTGCGACGGGCGCGTAGCCCCGCGCCAGGATCGGCTATCGTCATGAGGTCTCGCCGCGCGAGGCAGAGCGGCCGCGGCGGCGGCCGGGCGCGGCGGCGGGGTGGCGGAAGGAATAGCGAAGGTGGCGACAGATCAGGACAGCATCGAGCGGCTCCGGGCGGAGAACGCCGGGCTGCGCAAGGAGATCGAGAGACTGCACGAGCAGCTCGGCCGCCGCGAGGAGCGGACGCGGCTGATCCTGCAGGCGGCCATCGAGGGATTCCACGTCGTCGGGATGAACGGCGAGATCCTCGACTGCAATCCATCCTTCGCCAGCATCGTGGGATACGATCGGAGCGAGCTCCTGACGATGCACATCGGCCAGATCGACGCGCGGCCGGCGCACGAGGTCGCCGCCGTCATCGAGGAGATCAGGGCCAAGGGCGCGCTCCGCTTCCTCGCCAGGCACGTCCACAAGGACGGTCACGTGATCGACGTCGAGGTCAGCTCGCACCTCGTCCAGAGCGGTGATGAGCAGTTCTTCTCGGCCTTCTCGCGCCCCATCACGGAGCAGCTCCGGCGCGAGCAGGCGCTCCGCGAGAGCGAGCAGAAGTTCCGCGCGATCTTCGACGAGACCACGATGTTCATCGGCCTGCTCACCCCGAAGGGGGACCTGCTCGAGGTCAACAGGACGATGGCCGACTTCACCGGGGCTCGACCGGGCGACGGCCGCGGCGAGCCGCTCTGGCGGGCGCCGTTCTGGGGCGGCGCGCCCGGCGCGGAGGAGCACATCGAGGCGTGCGTCCAGAAGGCCGCGTCGGGCGCGCCTTCCTCGTGCGAGGTGCAGATTCACGGGCCGGGCGGGCGCGCGGCCACGATCGAGCTGAAGATGAAGCCGATCCTCGGCGCGTCGGGGGAGAGCGTCCTCGTGATCGCCGAGGGGTACGACGTGACCGAGCTCCGCCGGGCCGAGGCGGAGCGGGCCGCGCTCCAGGAGCAGATGATCCACGCGCAGGAGGCGACGATCCGGGAGCTCTCGACGCCGCTCATCCCGCTCGACGCGGGGATCCTCGTGATGCCCCTCGTCGGCCGGCTCGACCGGGTGCGCATCGAGCAGCTCCTGGAGCGGCTCCTGCACGGGGTGGTGGCGCAGCGCGCGGCCACGGTGATCCTCGATGTCACGGGCGTGCCGGTGGTGGACGCCGAGATCGCGGACTCGCTGCTCAGGGCGGCTCAGGCGGTCAAGCTGCTCGGCGCGGAGGTCATCCTGACGGGCGTCCGCCCCGAGGTCGCGCAGACGATGGTGGGCATCGGCATCGATCTACGGGAGATCGTCACGCTGAGCTCGCTCCAGAGCGGGCTCCACCACGCGCTGGCGCGCGCGCGCCGCGGGAAGGTGCCGAGCGGCCCGCGGCGCCGCGAGGGGTGACGGGCGGCAGGGGCTCGTCACCGGCGGATCGGCTCGGCGAGCCAGCGCACCAGCGCTTCGGCGTCGAGATCGAGCAAGGCATCCTCGACCTCGCCCGGTCCCATCGCGAGCGCGCGCTCGACGATGGATTGCTCCTCCTCGGTCGTCGGCCGGCGCCCGACGCGCCGGGCGAAGAGGCGGCCGAGCAGCTCCGCGATGGCCTTCTGCGCTCCTTTCTGCTCGCCTCTCTTTTCCCCCCGCCTTTCACCCCTCTTCTCACCGCGCTTTTCACCCCTCTTCTCGCCGCGCTTTTCACCCCTCTTCTCGCCGCGCTTTTCACCCCTCTTCTCAGCGCGCTGGGCTGCTTGCCGCTCGGCCTCCAGGATCATTTCGCCGATGATCGGCATGCTCCGGAGCAGCTTCTTCTCGGTCTCCCTGTCATCGAACAGCATGGCGAGCTCCTTCCGCAGATCATGTCCCCAAGGGTCGATGGCCGCCATCACCAGGAGCGCGGTAGTTAGCTCGTTCCGCTCCTCGCCGACCGCCGACGCGCAGACGCAGCGCCTTGTCGAGGCGTCGCTCGAGCTTCGTCACCTGGGTGTCGATCCAGCCGAGGACCTCGACCGAGCGGTGCTCTGGGGCAAATACGCGCGCCAGGTCTCCGGGGCGCCGTCGGGCGATGTGACGCAGGGTGATGTCGGCGTTTCCCATGCGGCGCGCGGTTGGCAGGTCGCGTGCCAGCAGGACGGCGCGCCGAGATCAGCGCGGCGCCGGGGAATGCTGGGGCACGAGGGGCGCTCCGGAGGTGGCGGCGCCATGGCGGCGACGGCACTGCCGCCCTGCGGGCCACCTGGCCGGGCGCTCTCGTGATCAGGCGAGCGCGATGCCCGCCGTCGCGGTCGTCGCTCAGGCGCTGCGGCCGCGCGCCTCGCGCACCAGCGCCACCATGGCCTTCCGCACCTCGTCGGTCGTCGTGACCGGCGCGCCGAACGCGAGCCGCGCCGCCTTCGGCCCCGCCGGCGTGATGACGTCCAGCTCGAAGCCGTAACGGTCGACCGACGTCATCGTGGCGCCCGTGGCGTCCCTGATCCCGGCGAGCGCCTTCGCATACGCGAGGACGGCGTCTGTGTGATCGGCGTTCATGTGCTCGAGGATGCGCGCGGCGTCGGGCGCGAGCGGATCGGGCTCGGCGGCCGCGTACTCGGCGGCCTCGACCCACGACATCCGGCCGAAGCCGCCGACATAGCGGATCGACACGGGGTCGAGCCGGTAGAAGGAAAAGTCAGTGAAATCCACGTAATACGACGCGCGCGGGTGCGCCGCGAGGAACCTCGTCCGGGCGGCGGCCGCCTCCGGGCCCTCGAGCGGGCGACACGGGCCGATCAGCGTCATGCGCCCGAGCGCGAGCGGGTCTGCCCGGCCCTCGGCGGGCTCGGCGAGGAGCAGCGACGCCTCGGCGCGCGCCTTGAGGTTGCCCGTGTGCTCGGCGAGCGCCGAGAGCAGCAGCAACGGGCGCCCGTGCGCGTCCACGGCGACCGTGACGAGCGATCCATAGGGATAGCCCGCCGGATCCCGCGCCTGCGTGCACAGCGTCGCGGCGCGGGCGCGCTCCGCCAGGGTGCGGCAGCGCTCGGCGTGGCTGGGCGCCCGCGCGCTCTGGACAGGGTGCTCCGCCTCCGGCCCCGCGACGGCGCCGGGCCGGCCGTGGTCTGTGGTCGACGACATGGAGGGCGGGTAGCATGCCCCGAAGCCCGCCGGAACCCGGCAGCGCGCGCCCCGCGCCTGCTCGGCGGGCTCGACCATGAGCGGTACCTGAGCGGTACCTAGTTCGCGCAGACGACGCCGGTGACGCCGCGGACCTCGCAGCTGTTGCCCCAGTTCCACTCGATGTTCCCCTGGGAGAAGAACAGGTGGCAGTTGTCGAACTCGGTACACGGCGCGTCCGGGCCGTACGACACGAGCTGGGAGTAGCCGTTGATCTCACACGCCCAGAGCGCGCACGTGGCCGCATCGCCGCATTCGTTCCAGCCTTCACACGCGCCGTGATGCCCGTAGGCCTCCCCCGGCGCGGTGATCAGCACGCCGTCCGGGCACGCGGCGCAGGGGCCGCCGCAGTCGACGCGCTCTTCACCCTGGTTCTGCACGCCATCGTCGCAGGTCGGGTCCGGCGGGGGCACCGCCCCGCCGCAGACGATGTCGGTGACGCCGCGGACCTCGCACCAGTTACCCCAGCTCCACTCGATGTCCCCCCGGGAGAAGAACAGATTGCAGTTGTCGAACTCGGTGCACGGCGCATCCGCGCCGTACGACACGACCGAGGGGTAGCCGTTGATCTCACACGCCCAGAGCGCGCACGTGGCCGCGTCGCCGCAGCCGTTCCAGCCCTCGCACGCGCCGTGGTGCCCGTAGGCCTCCCCTGGCGCGGTGATCCTCACGCCCTCCGGGGGACATGCATCGCAGGGACCCCCGCAATCGACGCCGGACTCGCCCTGGTTCTGGACGCCGTCGTCGCAGGTGGGCGCCGTGTAACAGACGCTCAGCATCGGCCGCCTCGCCGCGTTCGCCTCCTCGCTGCTCTTGAACTCGGTCTTCAGGACCAGATCCTCCTCGAGCGCGATGCCCTGGTTGTCCCCTGCGTCGGACCAGCCCTGGACGAGCGCCGTCAGATCGGCCGTGACGAAGCCGGCGATCTGGCTGGGCGCCGCGATCGTGCTCGCGACGGCCGCGTCATAGCTGCTGGCCGAGCTCGCCCACGTCGCGGTCGCCTCCGACCAGGGCGAGGTCACCTTGTGCACGCGCACCGTGCTCTCGCCGGTCCTCCAGACCTGGTAGAGCTTCAACGTGGCCGAGTCGATGACCGAGCCCGCAGGGATGAAGCCCACATCGAACTTGAGGAGCGAGCGCTTCTCGCCGCCGCTCCACAGGCCGCTGTACAGGAGCAGGCTGCCGCCGCTCGCGTGGGTCGGCGCCGCCGCGTCGAGGAACGTGTCCTCGACAGCGCTGCCGGGCAGGCCGCGCTGGACGTCCACACACACCGACAGCGCCTGCGTCGCCCGGCCGACGCGCTCGCCGCTCTCGCCGCCGAAATCCCCTGTTTGACCGACGGTGCCCGCATCGCACGCGGCGAGGCCCAGCGTCGAAATCGCCCCGAGGATTGTGATCTTGACAGTCTTTTTCATCACAGCGCTCCTTCGCCCAAAGGCGGATCCGTCCCCAGATGCCGCTGCCTGCCCCCCGACGCGGACCACCCAACAACGTCGCGCGACCTCGACTGCCGAGGTTCGCGAACGGAGCACAGAGCGGCGATATTGTGCGTATCAAGGCCCACAACGTGGTGTCAATGAGCGACTCGAGGCGCCGCACGAAGTCGACACGAGATCCCTTGATCCGGTGATCCCGTGGTCCGGTGTGGAAACGCCGGTGTCGCGCGTCGACGGAAGCAGTCCTGCGGAAACACCGGTATCGCGTCCCGACGGAAACAGTCGGTCGCTCTCGTCCCGCGCGTGGCTCGCGTTCCGCGCGTGCCGCTCCCCCGCGTCGCTACGAGGGCACGACGCGGAGCCGCCCGCGCTGCGCCGCCGCCTCGCGGCCGCCCGCCTGGGCCTCGGCCGCGCGCGCGGGCCGGGCTGCGGCCGGCGGCCACGCCGCGAAGTCCTCCGGCAGCGGCCCCGGGAGCGCGGGTTGCGCCGTCCGCTCGAGGAGCTGGAAGTCGCAGCGCGCGACGAGGTCGAGCGGCAGCCCCCGGTCCGGACCGCCCTTCGCGTACCACGCCCGCGCCGCCTGCACGTTGCGGATGAGCACCGCGTGCTGCGGATCGCGCTTCGCCGCCGCCGTGAAGTGATCCTGCATCGCCTGCCAGTCGCGCCGGGCCGCCGCGACGCACGCGAGCGCGTTGTACGCGAGCCCCGGCAGCGGATGGCCGAGCTCCAGCGCGCGCGCGGCGTGGCGCTCCGCGAGGTCGAGCTGCCCCGCGTCGAGGTAGGCGACCCCGAGCTCCAGGTGCGCCGCGTGGTGATCGCCGAGCCGCGCGAGGATCGCCCGGCGCTCCTCCACCCCCTCGCAATAGAGCTCGCGGAGCCCCTTGTTCTTCTCGAACCAGGCGCTCATCAGCGCCGTGTCCTCCTCCGAGGCGTCGAACGGCGTCTTGAGCTCCTGGAAGTCGCCGCGGAAATAAACGTCGCGCTCGAGCCAGCCGGCCGCCTCGGCGTCGTCGAAATCGCGCGTCCCGGGGTAGATGGACAGGCACGAGAAGATGTACTGGTGCGGCCTCGCCTCCTCCAGGAACGCGAGCGTCTCCCGGAACGTCTCCGCCGTCTCGCCGCGATTGCCCAGCATCATGTAGTAGCGGACCTGGATCCCGTACTTCTTCGCGAGCTCGGTCGACTCGATGATCTTCTTGACCGTGATCTTCTTGTCGATGTTCTTCAGGATCGACGGAGAGCCCGACTCGACGCCGAGGCTCAGGCGCTGACAGCCGGCGAGGCGCATCTCCCGGAGCAGGTCCTCGCCGAGCACGTCGACGCGCGTGTCGCAGCTCCACAGAAAGGAGATCTTGCGCTCGCGGATGCCGCGGCAGATCTCGATGACGCGCTTCCTGTTCGTCGTGAAGGTGTCGTCCTTGACCTGGACCATCTTCACGGGGAGCTTGTTCACGGCCGCCTCGATCGCGTCGAGCACGTAGGGCACCGACTGGCCGCGGAAGCCGCGGCCCCAGGTCGCCTCGGCGCCGCAGAAGGTGCAGGCCCAGGCGCAGCCGCGCGAGGTCATCACGATGTGCGTGGCGAAGTGGTCGTGCGGCGACTCGAGCGCGTCGAGGTCCTCGATCGCGGCCCGGGGCGGGCCGAGCTCGACGCGGCCGTCGACCCGGTAGGCCGTGCCGGCGATGCCGAGCGCGGGCCGGCCTGCCTCGAGGCGGTCGAGGAGCTCCAGGAACGAGTGCTCGCTCTCGCCGAGCGCCACCGTGTCGATCTCGGGGTGATGGCGCATCATCTCGGCCGCGAGCGGGGTCGCGTGCGGGCCGCCGACGACGATGTGCGCCGCGGGGTGGAGCCGCCGGATGCAGCGCGCGGTGAGCGCCACGCCGCGCCGGTTGGCGGTCCAGCACGACAGGCCGAAGACGTCGGCGTCGAGCTCGCGCACGATCCGCTCGACCTGCGAGAACGGGTACGACGAGAGGTTCAGCACCTTCACCTGGTGGCCCGCCCGGATCGCCTGCGCGCCCAGCGAGAAGAGCCCGTACGGGGTCTGGTGGAAGTCCGGGTCGAGGTCGCCGTCGCGATAATCGGCCGGCGGGCCGTCGCCGCTCGTGTCCGGCGCCTCGCCGGGCGCGGGGATCTTCCAGGGCGGTGGGTAGAGCAGCGCGATGCGCATGGGTCGTGCCTCTCGGGTGCTGTCCGTCACGCGGGCGCGGCGCCGCCCTCCATCAACGCGCCGCCCACGCCGCCGGCGTCGATGCGGCGCGCGCGCGCGATCCGCGCGTAGAGCTCGGCGCTCGGCCGCGGGCTGCGCTCCTGGGTCACGTGGTCGACCTCGACCAGCCCGAAGCGCGGGGCGTAGCCCTCGGCCCACTCGAAGCTGTCGAGCAGCGACCAGTGCATGTACCCGCGCACGTCGACGCCGCGCTCGATCGCCCGCGCGACCTCGGCGAGGTGCCGCACGAGGAACCGCGGGCGCTGGTCGTCGTCGGCGTCGGCGATGCCGTTCTCGGTGATGTACATCGGGACGCGCGCGCGGGGCCACCAGGCGTCGAGCACGTGACCGAGCCCCTCCGGGTAGATCTCCCAGCCGAGATCGCTCACCTCGGAGCCCTCGGGGACGAGGCGCCGGAGGAACCCGGCGCGCGCGTGCGCGGCCGAGAAGCGGACGAGATCGCGGCTGTAGTAGTTCACCCCGAAGAAGTCGTGCAGGCCGCTGTCGCACACGGCGCGCGCGAACGCGTCGTTGAACAGCCGCTCGAAGAGCGCCGCCCACATGCGGTCGGCGAGGCGCCCGAACCGCTCCGGCTCGATGACGCGCAGGTGGTGCGCGACGCCGACCTCGATGGAGTGGCCGCGGCGGCCCGCGGCCTCGTGCATGGCGCGGTACATGGCGGCGTGGGCGCGGAAGAGGTTCTGGTGGGCGCGCACCGCCTCGACCGGCGAGCTCCGCGCCGGCGGCCAGACGCCGAGCAGGTGCGCCTGGAGGGCGAGCATGTTGGGCTCGTTGACGGTGACCCAGAGCTGGCAGAGATCGCCGAGCGCCTCGACGGCGCGCTCGGCGAACCGCGAGAGGAGCGCCGGCAGCTCCTGCGAGAGGAGCCCGCCGCGCAGCGCGACCCAGCGCGGCAGGGTGAAGTGGTGCACGGTGACCATGGGGGTGATCCCCGCCTCGCGGTGCGCCCCGAGGACGTCGCGGTAGTGGTCCCACGCGGCCGGATCGAACTCGCCCGGCTCCCGCTCGACCCGCGCCCACTCGATGGAGAGCCGGTGGGCCCCCATGCAGAGCCGCGCCTGGAGCGCGACGTCCTCGCGGAAGCGGTGGAGCTGGTCGCACGCGGCGTCCGGCGTGTCCCCGCCGCGGACGCGCCCCGGCTCGCGCGCGAACGCGGCCCAGTCGCTCTGCGCGCAGTGCCCCTCGACCTGCGTGGCCGAGCCGGCAGTGCCGAACAGGAACGCGTCCGGGAAGCGCAGATCGTCACCCATGACCCCGCATCCTACGCGAACTCGCGCCGGGCGGCTGCCTTCCGGACAGGCGCGCGGGGCGCGGCGTTCAGCGGCGCGCTGCGGCGTGGCGGGGACCACGCGGCGGCGCGGCGGAGCGCGCCGCGCGGGCGCGCGATTGCCCGGCCGGTCGGCCGCCGGTACGATCGGGGCGGTGTGCGCAGTGCGGTGCGGCGGAGCGGCGGGCGCGGTGCGGCGAGCGCACGCCGTCGCCGTCGCCGTCGCCATCGCGCTCGCCGCGGCGCTGCTCCACGGGGCCGCGCCGGCCCGCGCGTCGGAGGCGGTCGGCGGGGCGACGGCGCAGGCGGTCGGCGGGGCGACGGCGCAGGCGGTCGGCTGGGCGACGGCGCAGGCGGCCGAGCTGACGCGCCAGGCCGGGGCGCGCGCCGCCGCCGGGGAGGCCGACGTGGCGCTGTCGCGGTACCTGGAGGCGGTCCACTTCGACGCCACCTACGGCCCGGCGTACCTCGGGCTCGGCGCGCTGTACGAGCGGGCGGGCGATCTGCGCGAGGCGGAGCGCACGTACACGGTGGGGCTGGACCACGTGCGCGGCTTCGTCGAGGGCCACCGCGCCCGGGCGGCGCTCCGGGCGCGCGAGGGGCGGCGCGACGAGGCGATCGCCGACCTGGAGGCGGCCGTGGCGCTCCGGGGCGACGACGCCGGGCTGCTGCAGGAGCTCGCGGCCGCGTACGTCGCGGCCGGCGCGCTGCCGGCGGCGCTCGGCGCGGCGCGGCGGCTCACGGCGCTCGCCGCGCAGGCCGGCGATTCCGCCCTGGCCGCCGCCGCGAGGACGCAGGCGCGCGCCCTGTCGGTGCTGGTCGGCGAGGCCGACCCGGTGCGGGCGGGCGGCCGCGATCGCGGCCCGGTCCGGCGCGCGCTCGCGGCGTACGCGGCGGCGCCGGCGCGGGCGCAGACAGGGAATCTGCGGCGCGAAGGGCGGTGATCGGCTCCGCCCGAGACACCGCATCTCCGGCCGGGTCGGACCGGGGAGCAGGCCATTGACGGTGGGTGTTCCTGTGACTGGCGATCGGTCGACGTCAGCCGATGCGGCGCCGCGGCGAGCGGGGCGCCGGGGGCCAAGGAGCTCGATCGGCCTCCTGCTGCCATCGAGCCGGGACAGGCGCAGCCCGCGCAGCCCCGGAGCGCGCTGGTCGACGCGGGCGCGCTACGCCAGCCGCTCCTCGACGATCATGCGCACGCCGTGCGCCGGCCCGGCATTGGCGGCGCGCACCTTCCCCGGGTCGGGCCGCAGGGACGCGAGGCGCAGCCGGTAACGCCGCAGGATCGTGCCGAGCAAGAGCCGCATCTCGTAGGCGGCCATGGCCGCGCCGAGGCAGCGCCGCGCCCCGCCGCCGAAGGGCACGAACTCGAACGGCGTGAACTTGCGCTCGAGGAAGCGCTCCGGATGGAAGCGCAGCGGCTCGGGATAGACGTCCTCGCGGAAGTGCGCGACCCCGATCGCCACGCTCACCCCCACGCCGGCCGGCAGGGCGTGGCCCATGAGCTCCAGCGGACGCAGCAGCATGCGCGGGCCGGGCGCCGGCGCGAGCGGGTAGCGACGCAGGGTCTCCTGGCAGACGGCCTCGAGGTACGGCTGCCGATCCAGCGCCTCCACCCCCGGGTCGCGCCCCAGCGCCGAGAGCTCGGCGCGCAGCCGCTCCAGCGCCGCGGCGTTCTCGGGCCGGTGCAGCGCGTAGAAGGCCCACGCGACGGAGATGGCCGTGGTCTCGTGCCCGGCGAACACCAGCAAGATGAGCTGGTCCCGGATCTCCTCGTCGGTCATGGGCCGGCCGTCCTCGTCGCGGGCCTCGACCAGGAGGCTCAGGATGTCCTCGCGCGGGCCGGCCGCGCGCGCCGCCGCGATCAGCGCGTCGAGCCGGTCGTGCACGAGGCGCTGCCGCCGCCGGAACGCGGCGAACGGGCCGACCCCGCCGAGCTCGCGCCGCAGCGACGGGAAGATCGCGATGAGCGGCGAGATCCCGTCGAGGAGCTCCAGGAGCAGCGCGGCCAGCTCGGCCATGCGCCCTGGCTCGCTCACGCCGAAGACGGCTTGCAAGATCACGTCGAGCGAGATCCGCTGCGCGACCTCGTGCACCGTCACGGGCTGTTCCGGCCGCCAGTCCGCCGTGTGCTGCTCGGCCAGGCGACACATCGCCTCCCCGTAGGCGCGCATGCGCGCGCCGTGGAACGGCGGCATCATGAGCCTGCGCAGCCGGCGGTGCTCGGGGCCCTTTTGCAGGAGCAGCGAGCTCTGCCCCAGGAACACGGCCAGGTCCGCCGACAGCGGGGCGAACGTGTCGGGATCCGCCGTGTAGATGGCCTTGATGCCAACGGGATCACCGGTGCACACCAGCGGCGGCTTGCCGGGAAACGTGAAGGGATCTCCGTACCTGCGCGCGAACGGCACCATGCAGCCGATGGGATCCCGCAGGTACCGGATCAGGCTCAAGAGCTTGCTGCTCGGCCCCGGCGGCAGGGTGGACATGCGCCGAGGCTATCAGCCGAGCAGGCAGGCACCTCCACCAAAGAAGCGCCAGCTGGCCACAGCCGAGACAAATCGCCACGAACTGTTCCCATGAGGAGCAGCTCACACCGCCGGACTCGGCAGATCGCTCTCGCCGCGTCCACCGCCCGCGCTCCACCGCTCTGGCACATCGACGGCTCTTCTGTCCGCTCCTCACCGCGCTCCGCTCGCGCGCTGGCACGGGATCGGCACGGAAAGCGGCGTCTGGACGCACGACCTGTGTGCATCGCGCCGCCGGGCGGGCAGCCCGGCGCGCCGGTAGGACCCTGAAGGGAGAAAGCGAGCACTCATGAAGGCGGTAGTCTTTCACGGCATCGGCGACATCCGGATGGACGACATCAAGGAGCCGAAGATCAAGGAGCCGACCGACGCGATCATCCGGATCACGGCGAGCGCCATCTGCGGGACCGATCTCCACTTCATCCGTGGCACGATGCCGGGGATGGTGCCGGGCACCGTGCTCGGCCACGAGGCGGTCGGCGTCGTCGAGGAGCTCGGCGCCGACGTCAGGAACCTGAGCAAGGGCGACAGGGTGGTCGTGCCGTCGACGATCGCGTGCGGCTACTGCTCTTACTGTCGCGCCGCGTACTACGCGCAGTGCGACAACGCGAACCCGAACGGCAAGCACGCGGGCACGGCGTTCTTCGGCGGCCCCAAGATGTCCGGGCCGTTCGACGGGCTCCAGGCGGAGTTCGCGCGCATCCCCTTCGCCAACGTCGGCCTCGTGAAGCTGCCGAACGGCGTCAGCGACGACCAGGCCATCCTGCTCTCCGACATCTTCCCGACAGCGTACTTCGGCGCCGAGCTCGCCGAGATCAAGCCCGGCGACACCGTCGCCATCTTCGGCTGCGGCCCCGTCGGCCTGTTCACGATCGCGAGCGCCAAGCTCATGGGCGCGGGGCGCATCATCGCCGTCGATCAGGTCCCCGATCGCCTCGAGATGGCGCGCGCGCAGGGCGCCGAGACGATCGACTTCTCCGCCGAGGACCCGCTGGTGGCGATCATGCGCCTCACCGGCGGCATCGGCGTGGACCGGGCGATCGACGCCGTGGGCGTCGACGCCGAGCGGCCGCACGACGGCCCCGCCCACAAGGAGGCGAAGCAGCAGGCCAAGGCGTTCGACCTCGAGGTCAAGCAGATCTCCCCGGACGCGCGGACCAAGGGCGACACCTTCCGCGCGGGCGACGGCCCGTCGCAGGTGCTGCAGTGGGCCGTCCGGTGCGTGGCCAAGGCGGGGACGATCTCGGTGATCGGGGTCTATCCGCAGACGTCGCGCACGTTCCCCATCGGAGAGGCGATGAACAAGAACCTCACCCTCCAGATGGGCAACTGCAACCACAGGAAGTACATCCCGAAGCTCGTCGACCTCGTGCAGACCGGCCAGGTCGATCCCACCACGATCATCACGAAGCAGGCGCCCCTCGAGTCCGCGATCGACGCCTACAAGGCCTTCGATCGGCGCGAGGCGGGGTGGGTCAAGGTCGAGCTCCGCCCGTCGGCGGCGGGCACGCCCGCGAACCTGAACCGCGCCGTGGCGTAGCCCGCGGCGCGACGGGGCCAGCGCGGGGGCGGCGCAGCTTCCTCGAGGCGGTGCCCGCGCACGCGCGCCTGCTCGATCTGGCGAGGGCGTGGCTCGGATGAGCCGGCCGGCGTCGGCGTGTCCGTCGGCGCCATCTCGAGGCGGGGGCCGTCCCAGCGCGAAAGGGGAATTTCCCGCTCGAACAGCGCGCGCGGCGGCCGTTAGCCTCGGAGCCCACCATGCGCTTCGAACCGCGTCGAGCCCCGCTCCGGGGCGGCCGTCACTGCATCATCCGGGAGGTCGCGCGCGAGGACGCCGCCGCTCAGCTCGAGCTCGAGCGGGCGATCGTGCGCGCGCGGCAGGGCATCGTGAAGCACGAGGACGAGCTGCCGGCGGACGCAGCGGCGTACGCCGAGCAGCGGGACCGCGCTGGGCTCACGGCGACGGACGGCTCGGCGCTGTGCCTGGCCGCCGAGCTGGAGGGGGTCGGCCTCGCCGGCGAGGTGACGCTGCTGCGGCTCAGGCCGAGGATGGTGCGCCACGTGGGCATCCTCGGGCTCGGCGTGCACCCGGAGGCGCAGAGGCTCGGGGTGGGCCGGGCGCTGCTCGAGCGGCTGCTCGAGTGGGCGCGCGCGCACCGCGACGCGGACGGGGGTCGCGTGCTGCGGGTCGAGCTCTACGTGCGGGCCGACAACGCCCGGGCGATCGCGCTCTACCGGTCGGTCGGGTTCGCGCACGAGGGGACGCGCCGCGGCTTCGTGCGCGCCGACGACGGGGCGTTCGTGGACGACCTGATCATGGGGCTCTCGCTCGCGCAGGTGGACGACGCGCGGGCCTCTCGGCGGTGAGGCGCCCGGCCGGGTCGAGGCGAGGCGCGCGGCGGGCATGACGAGCGCGGGCGCCGCGGGTAGCCTGCCCGCGATGAGCGGAAGGTCTCCCGCTGCGCGCGCCGCCGACCCCGGCGCCCTCCCCGACCCCGGCGCCCTCCCCGACGCCGCCGCGCGCCTCGATCCGGACGCGGAGCCCGGCCCCGCCGGCGCGGAGCCCGGCCCTGCCGGCGCGGAGCCCGGCCCCGCCGGCCGCGGCGCTCCTGCCGGCCGCGGCGGCCCTGCCGCGGCCCGCGGCCCTGGCGGTCGCCTCGACCCCGCCGCCCGCGCTCGCGCCGCGCTGCGCGCCGGCCGCATCGCGGCCGTGACCGCCGGCGGCCTCGCCCTCGGCAAGCTCGTCGCCGGCCAGCTCGGCCACTCCATGGCCGTCACCGCGAGCGCCGTCGACTCGCTCACGGACCTCTTCGCCTCCTCGGCGAACGCCCTCGCCATCCAGCTCGCCCACGCCGCGCCCGATCGCTCGCACCCGTTCGGCCACGCGAAGATCGAGACGCTCGCGACCGCCGGCCAGGGCCTGCTCATCGGCGGCTCGGGCGTCTACCTGCTCGTCGAGGGGGTCCGGCGGCTGCTCTCGCCCGAGCCGCTCCGCCTCGCCGCGGTCACGCTCGGCGCCATGGCCGCCGCCGCGCTGGTCACCGCGGCGCTCGTCACGTACCTCGGCCGCGTCGCCGCGCGCACCGGCTCGAGCGCCATCCAGGCCGACGCCGTCCACTACCGCACCGACATCGCGGCGAACCTCGCGGTCTTCGTCGGCGTCGCGGTCACGTACGCGACCGGCTTCACCCGGGTCGACGGCGTCCTGTCGATCGCCGTCGCCGTCTACATCCTCACCTCGGCGGGGTCCCTCCTCCGCCTCGGCGTGCGCGACCTCATCGACACGAGCGCCCCCGACGAGCGCGTCCGCGCCATCGAGGCCGCGCTCGACGCCCTGCGCGCGGCCGGCGAGATCCTCGGCCACCACGCGCTGCGCACGCGGGTCGCCGGGCACACGCTGTTCGTGAACGTGCACATCGAGCTGCCGGGCGACATCCCCCTCGCCCGCGCGCACGCGACGGGCGACCGCGCGCGCGACGCGATCCTCGCCCTCGAGCCCGACGCCGAGGTGCTCGTGCACATTGACGTCGAGCGCGACGAGCCGGCGTGACGGCGGCGCCGCCGCGCGCGACGAGGCCTACCCGTCGCAGGTGATCACGGCGTCGACCTCGAGATCGGTCGGGTCGTACGTCGTCGCCGCGTCCGGGCTCACGTGATAGCGCGTGTCGGGCTGGACGGCGAAGTCGACGTACGGCCGGAAGCCGCAGTTGCCTGCGCTGCAGCCGGTGTCGTCGATGGCCGCCTTCATCAGCGCGTCCGTCATCGCCCCGTTCCACCCCGAGCTGTACGTGACCGTGCGGATGTGGTGACGGGTGGAGCTGGGCGCATCGCGGTAGTAGTACTTGATCGTCGCCGGCGTCACGGTGGCGTCCCACTCGACCTCCCACACGTGGAATCCGGCGCTGGACCCGGCGTACGGACCGAAGACGTTCCCGTTCGTGTGCAGGCTGTTCGCCCCGTCGTAGATCCACGTGGTCTGCGCCATCAGGTCGTCGTCCGAGTGGACCCCCTTGGTGAGCGGGTCCCACCATTTTTCCACCAGGTCGAGCTCCCCGTACGTGTTGGTCTGCCAGCTATGGGTGTTCCTGGCCCAGAGCGCCGGGAAGTAGCCCTGGACCGGAGAGGGCATCTTGGCGCGGAAGATCATCATCCCCTTGCCGGCCGCGTGGCCTCGCTTCCCCATGATCAAGCCGCCGGAGTAGTAGTTGGTCCCCCCGGCGCACTGCCCCGGGTTCTCGGGAGAGAGGGTCGGATACGGGTCGCTGCAGTGGCGCTTCGACGCGATCTTCAGGGTGCCGCCCGAGGCCGAGACGTTGGAGGCCAGCATGTGCGTGAGCCGGATGTACTCGGCGTCTGCATTGGTGTTCTGGTTCGCGATGGTCCACTTCGTGGTGTCCACGCTGGTGCCGTCGAAGTCGTCCCGGAAGGCCTCGGTGTACCCGGGAGGGCAGCTGATCGTGTCGGTGGGGGTGGTGGTGCTCGCCGCCACGGCCGTGAAGGAGAGCAGGCCCGCGGAGAAGCTGCCCCCCGGCGTGCCATAGGGGTTCGGGAGGGTGCTCTGCCCCGCCTTCCAGTAGGACGTGGTGGTGCCGCCGGCCCTGCGCGTCTTCACGGGGTTGCCGCCCGACGGCGCGAGCACGGTCACGTAGTACGTGGTGCCGCTGGTGACGCTCGGGCTGCCCGGGACGGCGCACTCGTTCCAGCCGCCGTTCGTGACGCTGGTCACGTTGCACGCGGCGACGAGCGCCCCCGGCGCGGAGCCCGACCGCGCGTAGAGCCCGAGGCGGAGGGTCGTCGCGGTGTTGGTCGCGTCGACGTAGACCTTGAGCTTGGCGACCGCCCCCGACGCCACGGCGACGATCGGGTGGGCGTCGACCGTGCCGGCGTTCAGCGACACGGTGGTGCCGGCGACGGTCGCCGTGCCGACGAGGAGCGTCTCCCCCGCGTCCACGCCCGTGACGCCCTGCTGGTCCTGATCGAGGAGGCCGTCGGCGTCCCATGCGGCGATGTCGTCCTCCTGCGCCACACACGCAAGAGACATCGTTGCGAGCATCAGAGGTGCTATCCAGTACTTATTTCCAGTGTAAGCGATCATCAGTTTCCTCTCGCTCCGCAGCTCTCCGCTCGTCCGGCCACCGACACGAATGACGTGAATGAGCCAAGTGGCCCCGCGTGCCCGGACGCGGTGAGCTGCTCCTTCTCAAGATACCTCTGCCATGGTGACGCAGGTCGGCAGAGACGCACGTGCTTCCGTCCGCACGCGCAGGAAACTTAATGAACAGCCGTCGTGAAATCGTGCAGCCGTCGCGATGGATCCGCGCAGCGGCCGATGGGAGCAGCAGAGTGGACAGCGATCCTGGAATGATGCAGAGGGCGAGCCGATGAAAGGAACTGAACCACCCTGACGCAGGGGATGCGAGGTGCACCGCGCGCTCGGACGTAAGTGGATCGAGGGGACGAGCGGTAGGCTCGGCGATGTGATCGAGCGACAGGACTCCGCCTTCGACTCCGACGCTCACTCCGCCGCGGTATCCGCGGAGCGCCCAGACGTCTGCGGGAAGAGCTTCGCGTAGGCCGCCACCACGGCGGAGAGGCGCGGGTCGCGCGCACCGGTCGCGGGATCGCGGGCCAGGTCCCACGCCGGATCGCGGCGCATGAACACCAGCGTATCCATGTCGGGGTAATCGAGCACGTCGTCCAGCATGGCCGCGGCGCGCTCGTAATTGCCCTCCAGCATCGCCAGCCCGCCCAGCATGGCGCAGGTCTGGGAGCGCCTCGCCAGCATCCCCCTGCGCGCCTGCGCCGCGACGGCGCCCGCGGCCGAGCGGCGCGCTTCCGCGACCGCGGGGTCGTCGGCGTCGGCTCGGCCGGCGAGGTGCACCATCGCGTTGGCGACGCAATAGCGGGTGACCGTGTCAGCGGGATCCTTCGAGAGCTGCCTCCAGCCGACCTCGATCACCTCGTCGAAGTCCCGGTTGTAGAGGGCGAACTCTGTGAACGCGCGCAGCACGGGGAATCTCTCGTCCGCGCGACCGGCGGCCTCGATGCTCACGGCCGCCCGCGCGAAGAGCGCCCGGCGTTCGCCATCGTCGGGCTCGTTGGACCCCCTGATCGTGAGCAGGAGGCCACGGAAGACGAGCGCCCACTTGTAAACGCCGTCCAGGCGAAGCGCCGCGTCGAGGTCGTCCCATGCCGACCCGGCATAGCGGCGCACCCGCTCCGGATCGACGCCGGTCCGCGTGCCGAGCCAGTGCGCGAGCGTCGCGACTGCGCCGCGGTGCGCGTAGGCCCAGGCGCTGCTCGGATCCTCCTGGATCGCCTCGGTGAACGCCGCTATCGACGCGTCCATGTTCGCGAGCATCGCCTCGACCCCTGCCGCTCCCTCCTCCGGCGGGAGTGCTGCATCCCGGATCGAGGAGCGGATCCCTTCCCCAAGCTGCGCGGCGGCCCAGTGCCGCCGGCTGCGCCACTCCTCCCCCGGGACCATCGCCTTCGCGCGGTTCAGGTCCTCGGCTGCGCCGGCGACGTCGTTGATCGCCGCCCGGGCGGCGCCGCGACGCATGAGCGTCCAGGGATCACACGGATCCGCCGAGAGCGCACGCGTGAACCACTCGATCGCGGCGGAGTGATTGCCCTGCTTCCAGTAGGCGTGCCCGCGCTCCGCCAGCTCTCGCGCGCGACGGCGTTCGTCGTCGCGCCTCGTCGTCTCGTCCATCTCTCCCATCCGATGCTGGAGGTGGTGAGTCGACCCGCGTCGAGCGGCCTCCGCTCCGTACGACGCGGCGAAACACGGGCCCTTGGGCGCTCCGCCGCTCAGCTCGTGTCCAGGAAGAGGGCGACCGCGTCGGTGGGGCGCAGCGGCGTCTTCACCTCCCTGCGGCGCGCGCGTGGGCGGGCGGCTCGAGGCGGGCGGCGGCGTCACGCAAGCTGCCTGGGCAGGGCGACCACGAACTCGGTGAACTCGCCCTCCTTCGAATGGAAACGGATGCTGCCACGGTGGCCCTTGACGACGATGTCGTAACAGATGGACAGGCCCAGCCCGGTGCCCTCGCCGGTCGGCTTCGTTGTGAAGAACGGGGTAAAGATGCGGTCGCGGATGTCCGCCGGGACGCCGACGCCGCTGTCATGGACCCGGAGCTCCACGCGGTCCCCGGCATTGCGCGTGGCGACCCGGATGTGAGGCTGGTACCGCGGGTCGCGGGTCGCCTTCAGCTTCGCACTCACCGCGTACCCCGCGTTGTTGACGAGGTTCAGGATCACGCGGCTGATCTCTTGTGGCACGACCACGATCCGTCCGATCGACCGGTCCAGCTCCAGCGCGAGCGTCACGTCGACCGGCGGCCTGCGGGCGCGCAGCTCCTGCACGGCGAACGACGCGAACTGCTCGACGAGCCCGTTCAAGTCCGTCTCCTGGCGCTCTCCCTTCCCGCCGCCCGAGTGCTCGAGCATGGATCCGACGATGCCGTCCATCCGGCGGCCGTTTTCCTGGATCCGATTCACGCTGACCTCGATGTCCTCGAGGAGGTTCGTCAGCGGCTCCTTGACGGCTGCATCGACCTCCGGGAGCTCGCCGAGCTTGGTCTTGGCCTCGTGGACGAGGCCGACCCCGAGCTGCGCGAAGTTGTTCACGAAGTTCAGCGGGTTGCGCAGCTCGTGCGCGACGCCGGCTGTGAGCGTTCCGAGCGACGCCAGGCGGTCTTGCACGATCAGGCGATCCTGCGCTTCGCGCAGGCGTGTCATCGCCGCCACGAGTTCCTCATTCTTCTCCTGCAGCTCTCGCGTGCGTTCCTCGACCCGTCGCTCGAGCGTCCGGTACAGCACCGCATTTTCAAGCGAGATCACCGCCTGCGTCGAGAGGAGCAGGAGGATCTTGATGCGGCCGGGCGTGAACGCACCCTTCATCAGGTTGTTCTCGAGGTAAACGACGCTCCTCCGCTCGGCCTGCCGGGGGAGCAGGAAGCACAGAATCGAGACCACCTGGTGGCGGGCGACGTAAGGATCGCGACGGAACTGCGGGCTCGCCATGGCGTCATCGATGACAAGCGGCTCGCCGGTGCGCGCCACGTAGTTGATCACCGACTCGGGCACGCCGCGAAACCCCCGGGCCTTCAAATCCGTCATGTCCATGGACTGGAACACGCTCACCTGCTCCTCATTGAGACTCTTCTCCGCCTCGACCAGCCACTGGCCGTCGTGCTCGCGCAGGAGAACGCCCGACTCGGCGCCGCCGGTCTCGATGAGGAGGTCCATGAGGCGCATGAGCAGCCGTTCGCGGTCGACCTCCCGCGAGATCGCCTGGGAGGCGTTGATCACGCTGATCAGGTCGAGCACGTTCAGGTCCCACTCGCCGCCGCGCGTGCCCGTCAGCGTGACAGGGCTGAACGTGACGCTGGCGACGCGCGGGACGAGGTGGGGCAGCTCGCGCTCGAGCGCCTTTGCTTTCGTCACCGCGCCCCAGCGCAGGTAGGCCTCGTGCGCCTCGCGGAATCGGGTGCGCGCCTGGCGCACCTCGCGCTGCTTCAAATAAAACCGCGCCGACAGCTCGCAAGCGAGCGCCTCTTCGTGGACATAGCCGCTCCCGCGCGCCAGCGTGACGGCGCGCTCGAACGCCGTGCGCGCCTCGGCGTCGCGCCCCTCGACGTGCGCGCGCTCCGCCTGCACGAGCGCGAGTTTGTGCCCGATCGTCTTGGGACAGAGCGGGAGCGCCACCTCGAGCTTCCGCTCGTTGGCGGCGACGGCCGCCAGGAGCCGCGCCTGCTCTTCTTCATTGGAGCGCCCGAGGACGGCGAGCCGCGCCAGCGAGTCCCACAAGGCCACGACGGGACCGTAGTATGAGGTCGCGGTGACCGCGGTGAATGGCTCCCGATCGCACGCGTGGGCGGCGGCGCGCTCGAAGTCGCCGAACATGTAGCAAAGCATCATCTTGCAGAGGTGATAGTTGGCCATCGCGCCACCGTCGGCGCGGTCGGTCGGAAGCCGGGCGTCCTCGTCGTAGACCCGCCCGCCGAAGCGCGTCGGGTCGGGCACCTCCTCGCACAAGTTGCGCGCAAACTGATGGAACACGTCATGCCAGGCCTTGACGACGTTCTGGTGGAACCGAATAGCGACTTCGGCGTAACGCTCCATATCCGCGGCGACCTCGCCCAGCGGATCGCCTGCGAGGAGGCGCACGCCGGACCAGCACGTCACGGCGCAGGAGGCGCTGAACGGGCTGCCGGCCTCCATCGCGTAGCGGTACGCCTCCATGTAATGACGCGCAGTGTCGGACAACGGTACTTTCCAGTGAATGAGCTGATAGTGCGCGTAGATGTAGACCAGCGCGCGGACCCCATTGTCGCCGATCATATCGGAGAGCGCGATAGCCGCATCGCCGATGCGGGCAGCTCGCTCGAAGTCCTCCGCGTGGGTGAGAAGGATACCGAAGCTCGTGTATGCAAATGCCGACTCAGCGGTGTTCCCGTGCGCGAGCGAGATCTGCACTGCCTTGCATATGACGGGCGCGAACAGGCTGTGCGAAACAGAGACCGTGAGGAACACCATCCGGTTCAGCACATCCAGGGCGGCGCGCGCCGCCTCGTTCGTACAGCGCGGGAGGCCGGCGAGGTTCTCGATTCCACAGGCGGCGAGCGCCTCCTCGGTGCGCCGCATCTCCTCGGCGATTGCCTCCGGTGTGGCCGGCGAGGGGAGCGGGAAGCCGAGGCGCGCTAGAAGCTGGGCGAAGGTGTCGATCGCCTCCGTCACGCGCATCTGGGCGAAGAGCACCTGGCCCTCGATGCGGCGGACCCGCGCCTCCGCCAGGGGCGTGCGCGCGTGTCGCAGGAGCGCGGCCGAGAGACTCTGCACCGTGTCGAGCGCGGCGCACCCGAACGCTGCCTCGATGCCGCAGTCGTGGAGGTCACGCGCGAGCTCGTGCCGGATCTCCCAGTCCTGCTCGGAGAGAAGGGCTATGCCAGCCTGCGCATAGCGCAGCGCAGGCTCGGTCGCCGCCGCCTCCAGCGCCTTTTGCGCCGCGCGCAGGTTGAGGCGGGCGAGCTCCTCGATCTCCGCCGGGTCCGAGATCGCCGGCCGGCCTCGATTCAGCTGGCCGACGATCTCGAACAGCCATTTTTCCCGCTCCTCGTGAGCCTCGATCTGCCCGAGGAGCTTTCTCCCTACCTCGCGGTGCAGGCGCACGCGGCTGTCCTCGTCGAGCGAGGCGAGCGCGGCCTCCTGGATGCGGTCGTGCGCGAAGCGGAATCGGATGTCGGGGCTCGCCGCCGCCTCGACGGGTGAGTGGACGCGGTCGAGCGGGAGCACGAGCCCCTCGGCGACCGCGTCCCAGAGTTCACGCCCCGCGTCCGCCACGGGGCGCGCGGCGATCCCCGCGAGCATCCCGAGCTCGAAGCGACTGCCGATGCAGGCGGCGAGGCGGAGCAGGTGCTGCGTCGCGACTGGGAGCCGCTCGATGCGAGACGAGAGGAGCTCAACGACATTGTCGGTGACGCCGCGCTTCCGGATCTCGTCGATCTCGAAGCGCCACCCCGAGGGTGAAGGCGTCAGCGATCCGTCGGCGCGGAGCGACGTGATGAAGGCGCGCATGAAGAACGGATTGCCGTCGGTCCGGGCGAGGACGAGATCGGCGAGCCGCGCGGCCCCGTCAAACGCTGCGCCGAGCGTCCCCTGCAGCAGGCTCGCGACGTCGTCGGGCGCGAGTGGCGCGAGGGCGAGCCGCTCCACGTTCGATCCCTGCGCCGCGATCTGCTCGATCGTCAGGCGGAGCGGGTGGGACTCGCCGACCTCGTTGTCACGGTAGGCGCCAAGCACGAGGAGCGCCTGGTCGCGCGCCATGTGCATGAGCTCCCGGAGCAGCTTCAGCGAGTCGGCGTCGGCCCACTGGAGATCGTCGATGAAGAGGCAGAGCGGGTGCTCGCGCCGCGCAAAGAGCGCCACGAGCTGGTGCACCGCCTCGTGGAGGCGGTTGCGCGCCTCGTCAGGCTGGAGCGGCGGCGGCGCCGGCTGAGGTCCGAGGACCGCGCACACCGACGGGCACACCGCAGCGAGCACGGCGGCGTTGGTCCCGAGATTGGAGAGCAGCCGGTCGCGCCAGTCGCCGAGCTGCGCCTCGTTCTCGGTCAGGACATACTGGACGAGCGCCCGGATCGCCTGGATGAACGCGCTGTAAGGCCCGTTCTGGACCTGGTCGTACTTCCCTGCGACGAAGTAGCCGCGCCGCGCCGTGAGCGGCCGGTGCACCTCGCGGATCAAGGCCGTCTTGCCGATGCCTGCGTACCCTGACACGAGCATCAGCAGCGCGCCGCGCGTCGACCGCTCAAACCCGTCGAGCAGCCGCTTGACCTCGGCGTCCCGGCCATACAGGTGCTGCGGGAAGTGAATACGATCCGACCTGTCGTCGGCGCCGAGCGCGAACGGCTCGATGACCCCTCCGTGGCGCAGCTCCTCGAGGCAACGGGCCAGATCGACCCGCAGCCCGTGAGCGGACCGGTAACGCTCGTCGGCGTCCTTCGCCAGAAGCTTGAGGATGATCTCGGCGACCTGTCGGGGCACCGTCGGGTCGAGCTCCAGGGGAGACGGAGGCCGGCGCGCGATGTGGCAATGCGCGAGCTCCAGCGGGTCCTCGGTGACGAAGGGGCGGCGGCCCGTGAGCAGCTCGAACAGCGTCACACCGAGCGAGTAGAGGTCCGTCCGCTCGTCGACCGGCCGGTTCATCCGCCCCGTCTGCTCAGGCGAGATGTACGCGATCGTCCCCTCCAGCGCGTTCAGGCTGCTGAACCCGGGATCCTCGTCCGCGAGGACGGTGGCGATCCCGAAGTCGATCAGCTTGATCTGCCGAGATTCTGGGTGCATCAGCACGTTGGACGGGTTGATGTCCTTGTGCACCACGCGACGATGGTGAACTCCCTCGACGGCCTCCGCGATCTGGATGGCCATCCCGAGGAAATCCTGGGTCGTGAGCTTTCCAGCGAGGCCGGCCGCCTTGAGCGCGACGCCGCCGAAGTCCTCCATGACGATCCCGAAACGGCCCTGGTCTTCCTCGATCCCGAAGGTGCGCACCACGTTCTCGGACGCGCACTGGCGGAGCAGCGCGTTCTCGTGGCGCAGCGACGCGATGCGACGCGGGGATGGGTGCACGTCCTCCAGCACCTTCAGCACCACCGGCACCCCGTCAACACGCCGGCGTGCGCGGTATACGGCGGTGTGTTTACCGGCGTGCAGGACATCGTGAACGTCGCAATCGAAGAGGGTGGAAATCATGGTGGGCTCCGGGGTTGACGAAGCAAGGCGAGCACGAGCCTGCGCGCGCTGGGCTCGAGACGGCGCTCGTTCGAGCTGAGGCGGGCTTTCCTAGCTCGTCATGCGCGACGCGAGAGCTGCGGCGGGATGGGCACATCCGGATCGGGAAGCGGGTCGTAGCCGGGATCGAAGCACGCGGCGCAGCGTGTCCAGGTCTCGTCGGCCGCGACGGCAGACGGGTCCGTACAGCCAGCGAGCCCCTCCAGCGCGACCCCCTCCTCTGCGAGGAGCGGATCCGGATCACGCAAGAAGTCATCGAGACGGAAGGGATCGATGCTGAGCTCGGTCAAGAGTCGAGAGGCGGAATTCATTGCGTCCTCCTGGCAGTCATATCGGATGATGACGACGCGCTTCGTCTCAGAACTGGAACAATCTTCTGTAATGTTTGTGCGCGTCGGCCAGGCCTTTCAGCTCACCGTCCGCGCCCGGAGATTTACCTTCCCGCACGCGTGCCCACGCCGGATCTCGTCTCACCAGAGAATACGCCTCGACGTCGAAGTTGCGCCGCAGGAACTCGAGCTTCTCGCACGCTTCGGCGAACTTTCCTTCCATACAGTCGAGGCCACCCTCCATGGCGATGATCCGAGCTCGAACCCCGCGCAGCTCTGCGCGGGCGCGAACGATGGTGTGCCGCGCATCGGCGTCCGCAGGATTCGACACGTGGTGTACATTATCAGCAACGAAGTAGCGCGCGGCCGCCTCTTCGCTGTCGATCTGCAGTGTCTGCCATGCATACTCCGCCGCCGTCTTGAACCCCGGCGAGGGATCGACCCCCATCGCGGCAGCCTTGCCGGCCCTGTAGGTCGCGAGCGCCATGATGATGCGCAGAATCGTCAGAGTCCGGTCCAAGCCGTTGATGGACGCCTTTCCGACCAGGGTCATGGCCCTCTCCAGCATGTCGTGACGCCCGGGTTCGTGCAGCACGGCGCCCTTCTTCCCGGCGTCGACCGGCGCGTCATCGTACAGCGCGACGAGGACGGCATGGAAAGCGTAGGCCCATCCATAACCCGAATTGCGTTCACAAGCATCCTCGAAGTCCTTCTGGGCCAGCTTGAAATCTTCAGCCGTACCGCCCGCGAAGCGCCGATGGGGGTGGCCGACCCAGTAGCGCATCGTGTATGTCGCGCCTCGGTGGGCGAGGATCCACGGGTTACAGTCAGTGATGTCGTGCGCTTTCGAGAACAGTCGAATCGCGCAACTCATCTGCTCGAAGGCCTTGTGAGCACACGCCGCGCTGCTCGACTCCGCCGGGCGTTGGTTCGCTGCGATGTCATAGCCGGCCCTTCCGAGATCCGGAGGTGCGTCTTTCACGTCCTCGTCCTTGTCCCAATGCCCCGGCTCGTCCTGCGCATCATTTCCGCCCATGAGCGTCGCGCGCGCCCACAAGCGAAATAGCTCGGCCTTTTGTCCCAGGAACCACGACAGCTGGTTGCTGGATTTGTAATATGGCCTCGCGAGCTTGAAGTCATCGTACGCTCCGACAAAGTTCCCCAAGGCGGCGCGAGCGGCAGCGCGGTGCGCGTACGCCCACCAGTAGTCAGGCCTCGCGCTGATCGCATCGCTGAAGAGCTCGATCGCCCCCGAGTAGTTCCCTGAGAGCCTCAGGCTCTCTGCTCGCACCGCGTTCTCCGCTGAGCCCATATCTCACCTCCAGTTCGATTCTCGAGCCGGTACCTCACGCGATTGCACAAGCCGGGCGCCGGTCATCGTCGCCCGTCAACCGCTCCCACATCGCCCGATCCACCGGCGCCGGCCCGACCGGCGGTATATAGAGCGTCGACACGTCGCTCACCGGCGCGTTGCCCAGGTCGCTGAGCGGCTGCCGCGCGATCCTCGGCGGCTCGATCGGGTGCGTCGAGGCGTCGTAGACGATCGCCTCGTGCGAGATCGGGTAGCTATCGCAGAGCACCTCGCCGAGCACGGAGAGCCCCCGCTGGATCCGCCCGCTCGCCCGCTGGTCGAACACCTGCGGATTGCCGATCAGCGCGATCTGCGACAGCACGAGCGGCGTATGGATCGCGAAGGGGCGCCTGCGGATCAGGAAATCCGTCGCCTCGTAGGCCAGGAAGCCTTCGTGACCGGGATCGAGGCCGAGATCGGCGACGAGGCAATCCAGGAACGACACGCCGGGGAGCATCCGCGCGCTGAACCCCTCGCTCCGCGCGCGGCGGATGGCCTCGTGCGCCGGCGTCGAGAAGACGCCCGGGTGACCGTAGAACACGGCGCATACGCGCGCGCCGCGGCGCACCTCGGCGAGGATGTCGTCCGCCATCCGCCGGTAGACCTCGCGGCGCGGGGGGCCGTCGCTCTCGCCGTACCGGAGCGACACGGCGTCGGCGCGCAGCGAGCGCAGCCAGCTCACCGTGCCAGCGTCGGCGACCGCGAAGAGCACGGTATCCGCTGCTTCGATGGCGCGGCGGGCGGCGAGGGTGGTTTGCCCGGCCCACTGGATGCCGGTGCCGACGACGACGAGCGAGCCCTCGCGTCGGTCGATGGTGGATGTCACGCTGTCGGGTGGCTGTGCCAAGAGGGTCACCTCGCGACGTTCTGGATCGATCCGATCCGGCCGCCGGCGTGGTTTGCACGCCCCGTACCATCCCTCCCGCGCGTGGCCGCCGCGCAGCGCACCTGCGCCACGCAGCCCCTCCCGACGCAGCCGACGTGGCGCCGACACAGCGCGCCCCGTCAGGCGCCAGCCCGACGTGTCGGCGCTGTGTCGGCCGACATGTCGGCCACGCCGGACCTAGGCCCGCCTGGGCTCGCGCCCCATCTCCACGGTAGGCTCCTCCCCGAGCAGGACCCGCGCCGCCTCGCGCCCTACCACCCGGTAGACCGTCGTCGACTCGGCCCTCGGCCAGATGCTCCGCTCGCCCGCGCTCTCGAACGTGAACCTGTCCTTGGCGGCCCCGTAGACCGCCTCATCGACGAGGATCTCCCCGGCCAGCGCCGCGCGCGCGAGGTGCGATGCGGCGTTCACGGCGTGGCCGAGCACCGTGTAGCCGAGCTGGCCGTACGCGTGTGATCCGATCCCCGCCGCCAGGACGCTGCCCGTCGAGACGCCGGTGCACACCCCGTGCGCATAAGGCGAGTCGTCGCCGGTCCGCCGAGCGATCGTCTCGATCTGCCCGCGCACGGCGAGGCACGCCTTCAGCGCCCGTTCGAGGTGCTCCGGCCCGTGGAACACCGCCATCACCGCGTCGCCGACGAACTTGTCCACGACCCCCCCCTGCGCCAGGAGCTCCGGGACGATCACCTCGAAGTTGGCGTTGAGCAGCCGTGTGGCCTCGGCGGGCGGCTTCTCCTGCGCGACGCGGGTGAACCGGAAGACGTCGGCGAACACGACGGTGGCCTCCAGCGCCTCGCTCGCCGCTGCGCCGGCAGGGCCGAGCGCCCGGAGCCGCTCGACCAGGGCCGCGCTCGTGAACTTCCGCAGGACATCGTTCTCCTCGTTCGCCTGGGACTTCCGCTGGTGCTCCTTCACGGAACGAAGGGTCTTCTCCAGGGTCGCCTCGAGGTCGTCGAAATTGAGCGGCTTGGTCAGGAAATCGAATGCACCGCGGTTCATGGCGCGACGGATGTTGGTCATGTCGCCGTAGGCGGACACGATCACCGTCCTCGCGAGCGGGTTCACCTCAGGGATACGCTCGAGGAGCGTAAGCCCGTCCATGACCGGCATGTTGATGTCGGTCACGATGATGTCGATGTCCGGGTGCCGCCGGAGCTCGTCCAGGGCGAGCTGGCCATTGTCCGCGAAGACGAGCTCGTAGGGCGCGCGGCTCTTGTTGCGCCGGAAGTGCAGCTTCAACAGGAGCTGGACGTCGGGCTCATCGTCGACGACGAGGATCTTGGCGGGCTTGCTGCCCGCGTCGCACACCGCGGCGAACGCCGCGCAGAGCTCGCGAGGCGACTGAAACCTCCGGGTCCGGTCCTTCGCCAGGGCGCGCTCGAAGAAGCGGTCGAAGCCCGGCAGGAGGGCGGCGTTGCGCGACGAGGGCGGCGGGAACGGGTCCGTGCAGATACTGACCATCAGCTCTCGCACGTCGGTGGGCGAGAAAGGAAAATGGCCGGTGAGCGCGCGGTAGATGATGACACCGAGCGACCACAGGTCCGCCAGGAGGTGGGGAACGGCGCCGCGGACCTGCTCCGGGCTCATGTACGCCGGGGTCCCGAAGCGCGCGCCGGTCCAGTCGTGCCGGTCCTCGTCGCTCCCCTCGAACAGCCTCCATCCCACGCCGAAATCGAGGATCTTCACGGACTCGCCCGACGCGCCCCGGGCGACGAAGACGTTCGCCGGCTTGAGGTCGCAGTGGACGATGCCCGCCGCGCTCGCAGCCTCGAGGCCCGCGCTGATCTGCCGGACCAGCGGCAGCACGGCCGATGCCGGAAGCTGACGCGTGCGGCGGAGCCGGCTCTCGAGGTCCTCCCCCTCGAGCAACTCCATGACGATGTAGGGCGACCCTCCGTCGATGCCGTAGTCGTGAATCTGGACGATGTGCTCGTTCCGGAGCCGGGCGACCGTCGTCGCCTCCTGCTCGAAGTTCTGCCGCGCCTCGGCGGATGCGACGCTCTCGGGCGTCATCCGCTTGATCGCCACCGGCCGGCGGAGCATCTGATCGAAGGCCTCCCAGACGACCCCCATGCCGCCGCGGCCGATCTCGCGCCGCAGCGCGTACCTCCCGCCGATCGTCTGCTCCTTCACAAAAAAACTACCTACGCGTACACAAACATCGTGTCAACGGCCGCCGCGCCGCCGCCCTGGTGATGCGGCGACCGCGATCTGCCCGATGTGGTTCAATGTACGCGTCGCGAAGCGCGCCGCGCGGAGATGCAGAGTATCCGCGATCGGTCACCGAGCTTGCAAGGCTTTTCCATGGTTGCGTATCCTCGTGCGCCATGGCGGTTGGGCGCACAGGACTCACGACGCTCGCGGCCGCGACGACGCAGCACCCCGACGTCGCCCCCCCGCGGCGGGCCTGCGCGCGCCTCGTTCCCGCGCTGACCGTCCTCTACCACCCGGATCTCGAGCGTGTCGGAGAGCGCGCCGTCCTCGCCGACCTCGCGCTACGCGATGCCGTCGCGCTGTCACGGATGGAGCCGTACTTCGGTCCGCCGGGCGCGGCCCGCCGCGCGCCGCTCGGCGACACCCACCTCAGCCGCAAGCCCCTGCGCCTCATCGCGCTGCCCGACGGCCGGATCCGGCTCTGCGCGGCGGAGGGCCGCGCGCGCGCCGCGGTCGACGGCGCGCCGCTCGAGGCGAGCCGCGATCTCTCGCTCGCCGAGGTGACGCGGGGCGCCGTCATCGAGCTGGCCGAGCGCGTCGTCCTGCTGCTCCATCTGACGGATCCGTCCCCGCCCGAGCCGGGAGATCGCCTCGGCCTGATCGGCGACAACGACGGCCTGGAGCGGACACGCCGGGACATCCGCCGCGTCGCCGACCTCGGCGTCGCGATCCTCCTGCGCGGCGAGACAGGCACCGGAAAGGAGCTCGTCGCGAGGGCGATCCACCAGGCCGGCGACCGGCGCCATCAGCCCTTCGTCGCCGTCAACATGGCGGCGATCCCTCCCTCGCTGGCGGCCGCGGAGCTCTTCGGCGCCGAGCGCGGCTCGTATACCGGCGCGGTGCGCAGCCGGCCCGGCTACTTCGGCCTGGCCGAGGACGGGACGCTCTTCCTCGACGAGATCGGCGAAGCGCCGCTCGACGTGCAGGCGATGCTCCTCCGGGCCCTCGAGACGGGCGAGATCCAGGCGGTGGGCGCCCAGCAGCCGAAGAACACCCGCGTTCGCCTGATCACCGCCACGGACGCCGATCTCGAGGCCAGAGTGGCCGAGGGGGCCTTTCGCGCCCCGCTGCTCCACCGCCTGGCCGGTTACGAGATCACGCTCCCTCCCCTCCGCGGTCGCCGGGACGACATCGGGCGCCTGCTCCTTCACTTCCTGCGCGAGGAGCTCGCGACCTCGGGCGAGGCGCACCGGCTCGACTCACCGGCGCCCGACGGAGCCCCCTGGCTGCCGGCGTCGCTGGTGGCGCGGCTCGCGCGGTACGACTGGCCGGGGAACGTTCGCCAGCTCCGGAACGTGACCCGGCAGCTCGTCGTGGGGAGCCGGGGCGCAGCGCGCCTGGAGGAGGCGCCGGCGATCGAGCACCTGCTCCAGCGGGCAGCCCCGGAGCAGCGGCGTCACGCCGGCGGGGAGCGCGCGGCCGCGGCGAGCTGGGCTCGACAGGAGAGCGCGGCGGCTGCGCCGGCGAGCTCGGGCCCGGCCAAGGGCGCCGGCTGGCGCAAGCCCTCCGACGTCGGTGAAGAGGAGCTCATCGACGCGCTCCGCCGGAGCCGGTGGGATTTCAAGGCCGCTGCGGAGCAGCTCGGGATCTCGCGGACATCGCTCTACGCCCTCGTGGAGAGCTGTCCGCAGGTCCGCCAGGCCAGCCACCTCCCGCCGGACGAGGTCGCCCGCTGTTACCAGGAGTGCGAGGGCCACATCGACGCGATGGTGGAGCGCCTCAAGGTCTCGAAGCGAGCGCTCCAGCGCAGGATCCGTGAATTGCGCCTCGCCTAGGTGACGGTCATGTCGCCAGCACCGGCGCCACGCGCGGCGCCGGTGCTGCACCCGGGAGGCGCCTCTCTATCTACGAGGCGGGCTCCTCGGCGTCATCGTGCTCCTCGTGCTCGACGAGGTACCGCTCGGGCGCGAGCTCCCAGCGCTCCGGAGAGCGCCAGAGCTGGGACAGGAGCAGCTCGCGCATCAGCAAGAACTCCTTGGGCAGCCGGTCGTAGAGCCGCTCGAAGAGCTCGCCGTGCGACCCGAACTCGACCTTCCACGCCTCGCGGTCGACGGCCATGAGCTGATAGAACTGCTCCTTCGAGAAGCGCTCCATGCCGCGCCACTCGAGGTCCTCGTAGCGCGGCATCCAGCCGAGCGGGCTCTCCTCGGCGAAGCCGCGGCCGTGCACGCGATCGACGATCCACTTGAGGACACGCATGTTCTCGCCGAACCCGGGCCAGAGGAAGTTGCCCTGGTCGTCCTTGCGGAACCAGTTCACCGAGAAGATGCGGGGCGGATTGACGATCTGGCGCCCCATCTGCAGCCAGTGGTTGAAGTAATCGCCCATGTGGTAGCCGCAGAAGGGCAGCATCGCCATCGGGTCGCGGCGGACCTGGCCGATGTTGCCGGCGGCCGCGGCCGTCATCTCCGAGCCGATCGTCGCCGCCATGTAGACGCCGAAGCTCCAGTTGAACGACTGGTACACGAGCGGCACCGTCGTCGCCCGCCGCCCGCCGAAGATGATCGCGCTGACGGGGACGCCGTTCGGGTCGTCCCAGCGCGGATCGATCGATGGACACTGCGACGCGGGCGTCGTGAAGCGCGCGTTCGGGTGGGCCGCCTTGCGCCCGCAGTCCGGCGTCCAGGGCTTCCCCTGCCAGTCGATGAGCTCCGGCGGCGGCTCGTCGGTCATCCCCTCCCACCACACGTCGCCGTCCGGCGTGAGCCCCACGTTCGTGAAGATCGTGTTCTTCCGGATGGTCGCCATCGCGTTCGCGTTCGACTTCTCCGACGTCCCCGGGGCCACGCCGAAATAGCCCGCCTCCGGGTTGATGGCGTAGAGCTGGCCGTCCCGCCCGGGCTTCATCCAGGCGATGTCGTCGCCCACCGTCGTGATCTTCCAGCCCGCGAACGCCTTCGGCGGGATGAGCATGGCGAAGTTCGTCTTGCCGCACGCGCTCGGGAAGGCCGCGGCGACATACGTCTTCTCGCCCTTCGGCGACTCTACGCCCAGGATCAGCATGTGCTCGGCCAGCCACCCCTGCTCGCGCCCGAGCACCGAGGCGATGCGCAGCGCGAAGCACTTCTTGCCGAGCAGCGCGTTGCCGCCATAGCCGCTCCCGAACGACCAGATCAGCCGCTCTCCCGGGAAGTGGACGATGTACTTGTGCTCCGCGTTGCACGGCCACGGCACGTCGCTCTGGCCCGGGGCGAGGGGCATGCCGACCGAGTGCAGGCACGGGACGAAATCGCCGTCCCCGAGCGCCTCGAGCACCTTGCGCCCCATGCGCGTCATGATGCGCATGCTCGCGGCGACGTACGGCGAGTCGCTGAGCTCCACGCCGATGTGCGAATAGGGCGAGCCGACCGGGCCCATGCTGAAGGGGATGACGTAGAGCGTCCGGCCCCGCATCGACCCGGCGAAGAGCCGGCGCAGCGTCGCCTTCATCTCCTGCGGCTCGGCCCAGTTGTTCGTGGGGCCGGCGTCCTGCTTGCGCCGGCTGCAGATGAACGTGCGGTCCTCGACGCGGGCCACGTCGCTCGGGTCGGAGCGCGCGAGGTAGCTGTCCGGGCGCTTCTCCGGGTTCAGGCGGATCAGCGTGCCCGCCTTGACCATCTGCTCGCAGAGCGCGTCGTACTCCTCCTTCGAGCCGTCGCACACGTGCACGTTGTCCGGCTGGCACAGCGCGACGACCTCCGCGATCCACAGCCGGAGCTTCTCGTTGGCGATCGCCGTTCGCAGACCGGGGATCGAGACAGGCGGAGGCGGCTCCGAATGGACCGAGTTCTGGCTGCTATGGCTGGCTGCTACGGACACTGGCGTACCCTCCTCGCTTTCTTGATCAAGCGCGCTAGCAAGGCGCAGGCCCTGCCCGCCCTCGCGGTAATTCTGGCCGAAATGCGCCCGGTTGGCTGCATCGATTCTCCCTGAGCCCGGCCGGCACGCCCTGATCGCGCGCACCAGGTGCGCCCTGGAGCAATTCGTGCGCCGACGCGCCGGAGATCCGCCCGCCACGCGCCGCGCGATGCCGGCCACCGTCGCAGCCGTCCCGCGTGGACGATGCGGATCGCGGAGCGGGCCACCTCGGCGCGCCTCGTCCGAGGGCAGCGCCGCGCCCGCGCGCGGGGTCAAGGCGCGGTCAATGCACGTTCGATTGATGCGGGGCCGACGTCACGTTAAGAGAGAAAATGAAGCCATGGGGGCCGGGGGAACGACCATGGATCGCCCCTGCGGCCGACGCGTGGACGCCGGCACGGGGCAGAGCGTATGTCAACCAATGGATCTCTCGTCGTCGTGGGAATCGGCATCCAGTGGGCCGGCCAGACGACCCTCGCCGCCCAGCGCGCGATCCAGCGCGCAGATCGCGTGCTCTTCGCGGTCGCCGACGCCTGGGCCGCGCGCTGGGTGCGCAGCCTGAACCCGGCGGCCGAGTCGCTGCCCTACGGGGAGGGCAAGACCCCGCGGCGGTCGATCTACGCGGAGATGGTCGAGCGCATCCTGGGCGAGGTACGCAAAGGACTGAAGGTCTGCGCGGTGTTCTACGGGCACCCGGGCGTGCTCGCGAGCGCGGCGCACGAGGCGATCCGGCAGGCGCGCGACGAGGGGTTCTCGGCCCGGATGCTGCCCGGCGTCTCGTCCATCGACTGCCTCTTCGCCGATCTCGGGCTGGATCCCGGCCGCGACGGACTCCAGCTCTTCGAGGCGACCGATTTCCTCATCCGGGGGCGGGAGATCGACGCCCGCACGCCGCTCGTGCTCTGCCAGATCGGCGGGGTCGGCTGCGCCGGCGTGTTCGATCCCTCGGACGCCGCGCGCATCCGCCGCGGGCTCGAGGCCCTCGGCGAGCGCCTCCGCCGGAGCTACCCGGCCGCCCACGAGGTGGTGATCTACGAGGCGGCCGCGCATGCGCTCGCCTCACCTCGCCTGGACCGGGTGGCGCTCTCGGCGCTCTCGGCGGCGCCGGTGGACGACGTCTCGACGCTGTACGTGCCGCCGGTCGCGCGGGCGGCCGTCGACCCGGAGGTGCTGGAGCGCATCGGCTGGGACGGCGGCGCCGGAGCCGGGGTGGATTCACCGCTTGTGCACTGACGAGGCGATCTCATGGCAGGTCAAAACGAAGACGTGAAAGAGAAGCGCAGACAGAGCAAGAGCCTCGCCCAGGAGGCCGAGGTGCGCCGCAAGAACGGCCAGTACACGGACGCGATCCGGCTGTTCACCGAGGCGATCGAGATCGACGGCGAGTACGCGTGGGCCTACGCCCACCGCGGCGCCGCCCGTGCCGCGCTCGACGACTGGGAGCCCTGCTGCGCCGATTTCAGGAAGGCGCTGGAGCTGAAGCCCGACTACGGATGGGCGTACGCGCGCTGGGGTGAAGCCCACCGGATGCACGCGAGCTACAGGCTGGGCAGGACGGGCGCGCCCGCGGACTGGCGCGAGCAGCACGCGCTGATCGACCGCGGGATCGAGCTCCTCGAACGAGCTGCCGAGCTGTCGCCGGGCAGCGCCTGGACGTTCGCCCACCGGGGCGCGACGTACACGTACAAGTACTGGCTCGAGGTGATGCCCAGGCTGGTGCCGGCCCTGGAGCTGGACGACGGCCTCACGCCGGCGCCCGAGGCGCGGGGCCCCAGCGGGAGCGACGCCGCTGCGCGGGCGCTGCAGGACCTCGACAAGGCCCGCGAGCTCAACCCAGGGTACGCGTGGGTCAGCGCGTTCAAGGCGTGCGTCCTTGCCCTCATCGCGCGTGAGCAGTCCGACATGAAGCCCGGGCTCCTCGACGCGCGCGACTGCCTGCTGGACGCGCTCACGCTGGACGTCGATAAACGGCTGCCGATCCACGCCGCCGCCGCAAAGCTCCTGAGCTGCGCCGGGACTTTCCATGAATCCGTCGCCTCGGCGCTCCGCGCAGTGAAGAAGAATCCGGCGGATGTCTTTTCGCGCTACTTCATCGCCGTCGGGCTGAAGCACCTGAATGACCCCCTCGCGCCGGCGGTCATCGAGCACACCCGGAAGGTGCTCGAGTCGACAAGGAGCGAGATCGACACGATGCTTCGGGGATTGGACGTGCTCGAAGACCGGGAGGGCGGCCGGTCCATCGCGAGCATGCGAAACAACCTGTCCGTCGAGGCGATCGCGCTGGTGGCCTTCGATCCCACGTGGAGCGCTCTTCGCACGAAGCCGCTCTCGCCGCGCGAGCGTCGAGAGCTCCAGACCAAGGACGACTGAACACAGGAGGATTCATGGATCGACTCTTCAACTTGCTCACGGAGCTGAGCATCGACCCCTTCAAGCAGGACGCGTTGGCGGCTGACCGGCAGGATGCGCTGCTCACCGACGAGGAGCGGGCCGCGCTGCAGCAGCCGGGTTCGCCCGAGGTGCAGGCCGCGATCGCGGGCGGCGCGTGGACCCGATGCGCCTTCATCCTCGATCCCGGCCCCGATCCGGACGAGGACGAGGATCCCGATCCCGCCGACCTCCGGGGCCAGAGCCCCCACGCCGTCCGGGCAGACCGGCGCCACGCGGCGCGGTGATCCGGCCGCCGCGCGGGCTCAGCCCACGCGCGCGCCTGTGAGCCAGACGAGGGGGCTACTCTGCGTGCCCGTGCGCCATGGCGCCCCCCGCGCCGTGGCTCACGTCGGCGAGCACCCGCTCGACCACCGGCGCGTGCAGCGCGAGCAGCCCTGACGGCGCGACGCCCAGGGTCACGGTCAGCGCCAGCAGCGAGAGCAGCACCGCGCGCTCGCGGAACAGGAGCGGCTCGACGCTGGCGGCGCCCTTCGCCCCGCGGGGGAGCGGGCCCAGGAAGGTGCGCTTGAACGCGCGGAACATCGTGATCCCGTTGAGCGCCGTCGCGCCCAGCATCAGCACCGAGAGCACGGGGTGGACGTGCAGGATCCCGTGCAGGAGCAGATCCTCGCCGATGAACGTCAGCGCCCCCGGGAGCCCGATCGTCGTGTAGGCGAGCAGGAGGAAGAACGCGGCCATGCGCGGCGTCCTGGCCACGAGGCCGCCGAGCTCCCTCACGTCCGCGGTGCCCGTGCGCGCCTCGATCGCCCAGACGACCATCGTCACCCCGGTGACCGCGATCGACAGGGCGAAGCTCTGGAGCAGCGCGCCGCTCAGGCTCTGCGGGTTCATCGACGCGATCCCGAGGAGCACGAGCCCCTTCTGGCTCGCCACGAGGTACCCGATCATCCGGCGGAGATCGGTCTGCGTGAGCGCGAGGACGGCGCCGTGCAGGGCGCTGAAGAGCCCCAGCGCGGCGAGGATCGGCATGTCCTCGGCGCAGCTCTCCGGCAGGAGCGGCACCACCACGCGCACGAGCACGCAAACGCCGACCTGCATCTCCGCCAGCAGCACGGTCACCCCGAGCGGCCCGCGCTCGAGCAGCACCGGCAGCCAGCCGTGGAACGGCACGGCGGCCATGCGCATCAGCACCGAGATGCCGATGAGCGCGAAGAGCGGCGACTGCCACGCCTCCGGGATGCCCGCGCGGGCGACCTCCTGGATGTCGAACGGCAGCGCCACGCCGCGCCGCGCGGCGAGCGCGGCCATGACGCCGAGCGCCAGGACGAGCGGCGCCGTGCCGCCGATGAGGAAGATGCGGTAGGTGCGCCGGAGCAGCTGATCGGCCGCGCCCCGCCGCGCGATGAGGCTCGCGCCCGGCAGGAACGCGGCGACCCACGCCACGGCGAGCACCACGAGGTCCGCGGCGCAGTAGACGCCGAGGATGGCGCTCCCGGTGGCGAGCACCGCCGCGAGGCTCCGCCGATCGAGCGCGGCGCGCGGGCCCGCGGCGATCAGGGCGAGCAGCATGGCGCCGAGCAGCGGGAGCAGGGAGGCGCTGAAGCCGTTGAGGACGAGGCGGACGCGCACGCCGAGGAGCGGCACGGCGGGGCCGATCGCGTCGACCGCGGCGCCGCCGCCGGCGTGGAACAGCGCGAGCGCAGCGAGCGAGAGCCCCAGGGTGAGCGCCGCGCCGGCGAGGGCCACGCGTCGCGCGGCGGCGTCGCCGCGCGCGCGGTAGACCAGGAGCGCGGCGAGCGCGGGCGCGAGGATCGTCGCCGCCAGGATCAGGAACATGCTCATGACCGCGCCCCCTTCGTCCGGGGCGCCGGCGCCGCCGCGCCCGCGCGCTCGCCGGGAGCGCCCGCCTCGACGGCGCGGCCCCCGTCGCGCTCGGCGAGGCCGCTCAGCGCCGCGACCCAGCGGCGCTCGAAGCCGTCGATCACCTGCCCGAGGCGCATGAGCGGCGCCGCGATGAGCCGCTGCTGCAGCACCTCCACCTGGAAGCGCTCGAGGGAGGCCCAGTAGGCGCGCCGCACGATCGACGCCGGCAGCACGCGGGCGGCGATGGCGAGGTGCGGCAGCGGCTCGCTGGCGTGCGCGGCCCGGATCTCCTGCGCGTCGCGGAGCGCCGCGGGCGCGCGCAGCATCTGCAGGCACCGGAGGCACGCGTGCGCGAAGAGGTGCACCAGCGCGAGCCGGTAGTACCCGAGCCCGATCTCCACGAACATGATCCCGACCTGCGACATGGTCGCGTACGCGAGCGCGCTCTTCACGTCCGCCTGCACCCGGCCCACCAGCGTCCCGTAGACGGCCGTGAGCGCCCCGACGCAGGCCACCACCGCGCTCGCCGCGGGCGCGCGCTCGAGCACGGGGGCCGCGCGCAGCATCAGGTACACGCCCGCGTGGATCGAGATCGCGCCGTAGAAGAGCGCGCTCGACGGCGTCGGCCCCTCCATCGCCCGCGGCAGCCAGGTCCCGACGGGGAACTGCGCGCTCTTGCCCATCGCGGCGAAGAACAGGCACAGCGCGAGCGCCGTGGCCCCGGAGGCGCCGATCGCGGCGGCGGACCCGGGCCACGGGGCGCCGCCGAACACCTCGCCGAAGCTGGCGGAGCCGGCGAGCGAGTGCATGAGCACCGCGCCGACGAGCAGCCCCACGTCGCAGAGCCGGTAGGTGATGTAGACGCGCAGCGCCGCCCGCGCCGGCGCCGCGCGCTCGTGGAAGAACGCCACGAGGAGCACGCTCGTCGCGCCGACGAGCTCCCAGCCGACGAAGAGCAGGTCCATGCTCCCCGCGGACACGAGCGCCAGCATGCCCGCCGAGAACAGGGCGAGGAGCAGGAAGAACCGCGCGAACCCTGGCTCGCGGTGCAGGTACGCGACCGAGAACCTGCCGGTGACGAGCGCGATCAGCGAGACGAGGACCATCATCGTCGTCGACAGCCGGTCGACGAGCAGGACGATGTGGAACGCGTAGCCCGGGACCTCGAACCAGCGCCCGAGCTCCACCGAGAGGAAGGTGTAGGGCGCCACGACGGACGAGCCCCAGGCGACGAGCGAGGCGACGAGCGAGAGCGAGAGCGCCGACAGCACGACGCCCGACACGACGCGCTCGCTCGGCGTGCGCAGGAGGAGCAGGTAGGCGCCGAGCGCCGCGAACACGACCGCCGGCGAGAGCACGGCGACCGCGGCGAGCTTGCCGAGGAGGACGTCAGGCAGCATGGGAAGAGACCTCCGTCAGGGACCGTGGAAGCGCGGCGCGGACGATGGCGGGCGGGATGAAGCCGCGCTTGCCCGCGTACCAGTCGACGGACCGCTGGACCGCCGGCAGCGGGTGCTCCGGCGGCGTGAACGGCGCGAAGGCCCCGCGGGTGAAGCGCTCGAACCGGCCCGTCGCCGGGTCGAGGCAGACGAGCTGGATCCAGCCGTTGACGACGAGCTCGCGGAGCGCCGGCTGCCGCGCGCAGATCGCCGTGGCCGCCTCCGCGCTCGCCTCCACGACGGTGAGCATGCGCACCGGCTCGTGGATCTCGATCATCTGCTTCGGCAGGCCGGTGCGCAGATCGCTCAGCGAGCCGTCCATGACCCCGAGCAGCGAGGCGAGGTTGTGCGGCAGCTTGGTCCCGGCGCCATAGCGGAGGTTGTCGACGCGGGAGAAGTAGTACTCGAGGTTGATCCCCGCCCCGACCGGCCCCGCGGAGAGCAGGACGCGCTCGAGGATCGCCCCGGTCGGGTCCTGGGTCGGGTCGTACGAGACGAGGAACGCGCGGCGGTCGAGGAACATCCCGCGGGTGAGCTCGCGGCGGCCGATCACGCAGACGGCGTTGGTCGCGTGCCCGAGCTCGGGCCGGGCCTCGCTGAGGTCCACGGCCCGCGCCTCGACGTGCGCGAGCGCCTGCTCGGGGCTCAGGCGCTCCGGCGCCGACGCGAAGCGGCGGCAGCGCTCGTGCGCGTGCCGCTTGCGCGCCTCGGCGAGGGCCCGCTCGAGCGCCTCGATCTCGCCGCGGTGCGACGCCGGCGCGAGGTGCTCGTCGTAGAAGACGATCTCCTCCGTCGTCGTGTTGTTCATCCCGCCGAGGAAGAAGGTCCCGTCCGGGATGTCGATGCCGCGGCCGCGCAGCAGCGCGCGCACCTCCCGGTCGTTGGCCATGGCGGCGAACAGCCGCGCGTTCGGGCCGCCCTGCCGGCCGCCGCACGCGCCGCAGTCGTACGCGGACTGGTGCGGGTTGTTCACGCTGGACGCGCCGTGGCCGAGCACCGCCACGACCGGCGCGAAGCGGCGGGTGAGCCCCATGATCTCGAGCGTCGCGGCCACCCTCGCGGCCTTCTCGGCGGCCGTGAAGGGCGCCCCTCCGCTGCCCGCCGGAGCGCCCTCCTCGTGCGGGCTGTGGAGGTGGGTCGGCACCGCCGGCAGGAGGCGGCGATCGAGGGCGCGGCGCAGCCGCGCGAACGCTTTCGGGAACAGGACGCGCCCGACGAGCGGGATCGTGGAGAGCAGCCCGAGGGTCGGCGTGAGCAGGAGGCCGCGCGAGAGGGTCCGGGTCCCGTGCCCGAGGGTGTGGACGAAGCGCGCCCAGCGCCTGCGGCGCGCCTTCCGGAGATGGAAGGCGCCCTCCTCGCGGGGCCGCTCGACGATCTCGTGCGCGGGCTCGACGCCGACGGGGCAGAGGCTCACGTGGCCGGCGTCGTCGAGCCCGCGGAACCGGATCGGCACGCCGAAGAACCCGGCGATGCCGAGGGTCTCGTGCCGCGGAGAGAGCTCCTCGAAGTGCCTCCGGAGGCCCTCGCAGCGGTCGTCGATGCACAGCGCGATCTGGAACCGAGGGGCCACGACCGCGCGCTCGTGCGCCGGGCGGCGCAGGTTCGCCGCGATGCCGTGCAGCACCTCGACCCGGTGGTGATGCTCGTACGCCTCGTGCAGGAGGCGCCGCCGCGTCGTCTCGTCGAACGCCTCGAGCACCTCCAGCGCCCAGGCGCGATCGGCCTGCGGGAGCGCCTCCATCTCGGCGACCGACAGCCCCGCGAGCTGCGCGAGCTGGAACAGGAGGAACGGTCGATCGACGTCGGGCGAGCGCGGCGGCGGCCCGGCGCGCCTCGCGGCGAGCCGGGCGTGCTCGACGAGCCCCGCGAGGGGCCCCTCGAACCCGAGCCGCCGGCGCGCCACGTCGCGCAGGGCGTACCGGGCGAGGGTCAGGCGCACCGCGAGGTACTCGATCAGCGACGCGGGCGGCGCGCCTTGCGGCCGGTCGCCCGGGGTGCGCTCGAGCCGGTGGACCATGCCGGCCCAGCCCGGCAGCTCGAGCAGGACGCGCGTCACGTAACCTTCCCAGCGGTCCTCCGCGACGCCGAGCTCGCGCAGGGCGCCTATGACGACGGCCGCGGGCGACGCGTCCGCCCCGATCCGGTCGAGCTCCGCGCCGAGCCCGGCGAGGTGCGCGCCGGCCGGCCTCGCGCCCTCCAGCACGAGGCTGCGGAACGCGCGGAAGAGCCCCTGCGCGCGGTCCGGCATCGCCCAGTGCGCGACGCCCTCGTCGAGGTAGGCGCCGAGGAGCCGGATGAAGAGCGGGTTGATGAGCTCGGCCGGATCTTCCCCCGTGAGCGCGAGCAGCAGATCGCGGTGGGATCGATCGACACCCACGCGGTCGGCGAGCGGCACCTCGGCGGACGCCGCCGGCGGCAGCGGCGCGCTGCGGCACGCGTCCCAGAGCGCGAGCGCGGCGCGGACCTCGAGGTCGTAGCCGCCCTCGGCGACGAGGCGCGCGGCGGCCTCGGGGCGCTCGACCAGCCATCGCGCCGTGCCGACGAGGATCCGGCGGCGCGGCTCGGCCGGGAGGTCGGGCCTCAACCTGCGCGTCTCTCCCGCCTCGGCGATGCGCCACCGGAGCCCCGCCTCGGTGGCGGCCTCGATGGGAAAGCGCAGCGCGAAGCGCTCAATCTGGTTGCGTGACAGCGGCCCGCGGCGCTCGTCAGGCCGCTCGGCGAAGCGCTCGGCGAGCGCCGCCTCGACGTCCTGGTCGCCGATCCGGCCCGACGCGATGTGCGCGCGGAACTCCGCCTCGGAGAGGTACGGCTCTGCCTCGAACAGCGCGCTCGCAGCGGCGAGCGCGTCGTGGAACTGCAGGTGCTGGAACGCGTGCAGCGTGTTGTGGTGGACGAACACGCCGATGGGCCCCTGCGAGGGCAGGAGGTGACCGGCGTGCTGGAGGACGGCGCGCAGGCGCTCTACTGGAGCTTCGTCTGCGCTGGACTTCGCACTTGGCTCGTTCATGTCAATCGTACGTCTCCTGGAGTATCGCTCCAAAAAGCGCGGCGCGCACGCGCAGCTTTCGCGCCCCTCGCGCACGCCGTGCGGGCTCAGCGGCTCACCGACTCAGCGGCTCACCGGCTCACCGGCTCACCGGCTCACCGGCTCACCGCCGTTGCGAAGGCCACCTTCTTCCGCGCGGAGAGCGGGTGCGACGACATCGGGCCGTGGTCGTCGAGGCCCGACAGCGAGAGCGTCCGGCCCTCGCGCTCGATCAGGGCCTTGAGGGTCGTGCAGGTTGGCCATGACCGTGTGATCGACCAGGCGGGTAGCGGCGAAGTTGATCTCGATGGCACGGACGTCCCGGTGCCGCGCGAGCCTCCGCTTGATCGAGAGGTAATTGCTGAAGACGGCGGCCTGCTTGACGCGCAGCACGAGCCGTCCGCCCTCGACGTGCTCCTCGATCTCCGGCCGGAAGAGGCTGCGGAGCGGCGCCCCGTGGAGCACATGGATGAACATCTCCACGGCGATCCCGGCCACGACCCCCACGAGCAGATCGGTCGCAATGGTGATCGCGGCGGTGGCGACGAAGACAACGAGCTGCTCCTTGAGCGTGCGGACCTGCTTCGAGCAGATGATGATCCCGATGGCGGCGAGCATGCCGCGCACCACCGAGGAGGGGAAGAAGTCGCCGAGGGCGCCGGATGCCGAGGGAGAGCGGGAGAGCGATCAAGAAGACGAGGAACCCTGAGACGAGATCCGACTTCCACGTCGACGGAGCCGGCGCTGTCGGTGCTGGCTCTGGTGGGTCCGGGATGTTGGGCATGGGCATGGCGGTAGTCGTTGTTCGGCAGGATGTGAGTCCCGCCACCTCCGCCCGACCGCTAGGAGACCGCGTGACTGGTTTCCAGTCCCCGGCTCACACAATGTTTCAAGAAGTTTTCGCGAGCACCAGCGCTGGATTATTCCACCGCGCGCGCAACGACGAGCAGCCCGCGCGCTGACCGACCGCTGTACCCGCGTCGTGTCCTGCGATCTCCGACCGGCGCGGCGCGGCGCCTGGGTGAGGCCGATCTCGCGCGGCGCGGATCTCACCGTCCTTGCGGGCGAGCTCGTCAGAGCAGCCGCACGAGGAGCTGCGCCGCGACGATCTTCACGAGCGTCGCCACCGGATAGACCGACGCGTACCCCGTGTTCGGCGCCTCGCTGCGCGCCTGCTCCAGGCTGAAGGCGAGCACCGCCGGCTGCGTCTGGATGCCGGCGAGCATCCCGGTGAGGGTGCCCATCGGGATCCGGAGCAGCCGGTGGCCGACGATCAGCGTCCCGACGGCGACGACCGCGGTGATCGCCGCGCCGCTCACGATCAGCGCCGCGGCGCCGCCTTGCTGGAGCGTGCGCGCGAACGAGTAGCCCGATCGGGTGCCGACGCCGGCGAGGAACATCACCACGCCGAGCTGCCGCAGCGTGAGGTTGGCGCTGAACGGCAGCGTCCACACGAGCGGCCCCGTTCGCCCCACCCGGCCGAGGACGAGCCCCGCGAGCAGCGGCCCGCCCGCGAACCCGAGCTTGATCGGGGCCCCGCCCGGCAGCGGGATCGGCGCGGCGCCGAGCAGCAGCCCGAGGGCGATGCCGAGGCTGAACGTGATCACGTCGATCTCCGAGATCGCCTTGAACGAGTCGCCGAGGTAGCGCGCGACCGCCTCCATGCGCTCGCGCGGCGCGACGACGCGCACGCGGTCGCCGAGCTCGAGCTCGGTCTGATCGTCGGGCAAGAGCTCCACGTCCCCGCGGCGGACGCGCGTGATGATCGCCCCGAAGCGCTCCGGGAGCCGGAGCGCGCGCAGCGGCCGCTCGGTGACGCCGGGGCGGGAGACGAACATCCGGCGGAAATCGATGAGGGACCTGTCGAACTCCAGGTGCTCGGTCGTGGCCTCGCCGAGCAGGAGCGCGGCGGCGCGCACGTCGTCCTCGCCCCCGATCACGCCCACGAGATCGCCGCGCTCGAACACGGTCGCGTCGGTGGCGATCGCGAGCTGCTGGCCGCGGCGCATGCGGCCGAAGAGCACGTGCAGCCCGTGCCGCTGCCGGATCTCGCCGGCCGGCGCGCCGAGCGCCTCGTCGCGGGTGACGCGCACGGTGACGTTGGTGAGGCGCTGCCCGCCCGCCCCGGCGCCGCGCCGGCTCCGCGCCTCAGCGTCGGGGTCCACCCGGAAGAGCCGCTGGAAGAGGCCGATCGCCCCGAGCGTGCCGAGCACCCCGAGCGGGTAGGTCACCGAGTAGCCGACCACGGCGCCGCTGGAGAGCGCCTCGCGCGCGGCCTCGGGCGCGGACTTGATCACCTCGAGGGCGCTGGCCAGCGCCGGGGTGCTCGTGGTGGCGCCCGCGAAGATCCCGGCGACGACGGCGCCGCGCAGGCCGGCGAGGCGCCCGGCGAGCGCCGCGAGCGCGGCGGCCACGAGGAGCGCGCCGGCGGCGAGGCCGGCGTCCCGCAGGCCGCGGCGTCGCAGCGACGCGAAGAACCCCGGGCCGCTGCTGAGCCCCACCGTGTAGACGAAGAGGGCGAGGCCGAAGGCCGGCACGAACTCGGGGAGCTGCAGCGCCGGGTCGACGGCGCCGGCGCCGAGGCCCACGAAGAGCACCGCCGCGACGCCGAGGTGGAAGCCGCCGATCCGGAGGCGCCCCACGAGGAAGCCGACGGCGGAGACGAGGAAGAGCAGCAGGAGGGGGCTGTCCGCGAGGAGGCGAATCATGGGCTCGGGCTTCGGAGGGAACGCTCGGTGGGGGACGCGCCGCGGGGCGTGTCGCGGGGAACGCGCGATGGCCGCGGGGGACGCGCGGCGGTGATGCTGGACCGCGCGATGTTGAACCACGGAGCGCGCGATGAGAATCGACAACGGACCGGCCCGCCTCCTCCTGTAGCGACGCCCCGGGGCGCTGCTACGCTGCGCGCCGCGAGCCGCCCATGTCGACAACCCCCGTTGAACGCGCGCTCTCGTACCACGCGCGCACGAAGCACCGCCTCGATCGGTATGCCCGCGCGCTGGGGTATCTCGACTGGAGCACGCAGCCCGATCCGTTCCGCACCTTCGAGGGCGCCCCGCAGCTCCTCTTGCCGCTCCGCGCCGGCGGGCTCACCGCCGCGTACCGGGACCTCTACCGCCCTGGCGCCGTGCCGACCGCCGCGGTCGATCTCGGCTCGATCGCGGCCCTCTTCGAGCTCTCCCTGGGCCTGTCCGCCTGGAAGGAGACCGGGGGCTCGCGCTGGGCGCTGCGGTGCAACCCCTCGAGCGGGAATCTGCACCCGACCGAGGGATACCTGCTCCTCGCCGGCGCGCCCGGGGTGCCCGCCGGTCTCTATCACTACGTGAGCCGCGACCACGCGCTCGAGCGCCGCGCCTCGCTGGACCCCGCCGCCGCCCGCGATCTCGCGGGCCTCCTCCCCCCGGGGAGCTTCGTCGTGGGGCTGAGCTCCGTCCACTGGCGCGAGGCGTGGAAGTACGGCGAGCGGGCGTTCCGCTACTGCCAGCACGACGCCGGGCACGCCCTCGCCGCGATCCGCTACGCCGCGGCGGCGCTCGGCTGGTCCGCCGTGCTGCTCGACGACCTCGGCGACGCCGAGCTGTCCGCGCTGCTCGGCCTCGATCGCGACGCGGACTTCGCCGGGGTCGCGGCCGCCGATCGCGAGCACCCCGACGCCGCGCTGCTCCTCGTGCCGGCGGCGCCGCTCGACCGGAGCGCGGCGCTCGCCGCCGCCCGCGCGGTCGGCGCGAGCGCGGCCGAGGTGATCCGCCTCGTCGTCGACGGCGCGTGGGCCGGCCGCGCGAACGCGCTGAGCCCGAGCCACGTCGACTGGGACGTCATCGACGACGCCGCCCGGGCCACGTGGAAGCCTCACACCGAGGAGCCCGCCGCCGCCCCCGAGGCCGCGCTGCCGCCGCTTGCGGGCGGCGTGAACGGCGCGGGCGGCGTCAACGGCGCGGGCGGCGTCAACGGCGCGGGCGGCGTCAACGGCGCGGACGGCGCGGGCGGCGCGGGCGGCGTGAACGGCGCGGACGGCGCGGGCGGCGCGGGCGGCGCGGGCGGCGCGGGCGCCCTCGCGTCGGAGGTCATCCGCGCGCGGCGGAGCGCCACCGCGTTCGACGGCCGCACCTCGATCGGCGCGGAGACGTTCTACGCCATGCTCGACCGCCTCCTCCCCCGCCCCGGCGTGCCCCCGTGGGACGCGCTCCCGTGGGCGCCGCTGGTGCATGCGGTCGTCTTCGTGCACCGCGTCCGCGGCCTCGCGCAGGGCCTCTACGCGCTCGAGCGGTCGGAGGCCGCGCACGAGCGGCTGCGCGCCGCGCTCGCGCACCCCTTCGACTGGGAGAAGCCGGCGGGGTGCCCGGACCACCTTCGCCTCTACCGCCTCTCCGAGGCCGATCTCCGCGGCCCCGCGCAGATCGTGAGCTGCCACCAGGAGATCGCCGCCGACGGCGCGTTCAGCCTCGGGATGGTCGCCGACCTCGGCGCCACGCTCCGGGAGCGCGGCGCGCCCTGGTATCGCCGGCTCTTCTGGGAGGCCGGCGTCCTCGGCCACGCGCTCTACCTCGAGGCCGAGGCCGCGCGGGACAGCGGCGGCCGCGTGCGCGCGACCGGCATCGGCTGCTACTTCGATGACGTGTTTCACGAGCTCTGCGGCATCACCGGCGACGCCTTCCAGAGCCTCTATCACTTCACCGTCGGCGGCCCCGTCGACGACGCGCGCCTGACGACGCGCGCGCCCTACGAGCACCTCGAGAGGACACGGCGCGAACCTGCCCCCCGGTAGCGCGCGCGTCGCTGCATCCCCGGCGCCGGAGCCGGTCGGGTGGAGAACAATTCCGTCCAACCCGCTCACCGCGTGCACCTTCGTGCTCGCAGCGGGGCACGAAGAGCGACCTCGGGACGCCCCACGTCACCGGCCCGCCGCGGCGCCGACGCAGACCGTGTTGCCACAAAATGACACCCCTGCGGTAATCGCACGAGCCGCCTCCGAATCGATGATCTCAACTCGGTGGCATCACCACATGAACGCATTCATGCCGCGACCTCAACCACCCGATCGCGAGCACGTGCGTCAGAAGCAGCCCACGCAGCCCACGCAGCCCACGCAAGCCGCGCAGCACCCCGAGCCGGCGCCGGGGGCCGCGGGCGTTGACAACGATAAACACCTTTGTTCCTATAGCCAATCCACTCGGAGCGGCGCGCGCCCCTGAGAACAGCCGGGAACATGGTGGGCACGGGTCAAGACACCTCGGACGCGGAGCCGACCCAGACGGCGATCATGGGCAAATACCGCCTGATCGCGAAGCTCGGCCGCGGCGGGATGGGGGACGTGTTCCTGGCGATCGCGCGGGGCCCGGGCGCCTTCAACAAGCTCGTCGTTGTCAAGCGCCACCGCGACATGGCCGCGGACGGCGAGCGGGTCGTCACCATGTTCCTCGACGAGGCGAAGCTGTCCGCGCGCCTCAACCACCCCAACATCGTCCAGACCTACGAGGTCGGCGAGGACGACGCCGGCTACTTCACCGTGATGGAGTATCTGGAGGGTCAGCCGCTCAACGCGATCATGCGGGCGGTGGCCCAGGGAGAGGCGGGCACGGAGGCCTTCACGCGCGGCGTCTGGGTCCGGATCGTGGCCGACATGCTCTCGGGCCTCCACTACGCCCATGAGCTGTGCGATTACGACGGCACGCCGCTCGGCATCGTCCACCGCGACGTCTCGCCGCACAACATCTTCGTCACCTACGACGGCGCGGTGAAGCTGCTCGATTTCGGCATCGCCAAGGCGTCGATCAACGCGAACCTCACCGAGACCGGGAAGCTGAAGGGCAAGACGTCCTACATGGCGCCCGAGCAGGCGGCGGACAGCGCGTCGATCGACCGGCGCGCCGACATCTTCGTGGCCGGCATCGTGCTCTGGGAGCTCCTCACGCGCGAGCGGCTGTTCGGGGGCGACGCCGTGAGCGCGCTCTGGAAGCTCGCGGCGCTGGACGAGATCCGGCGGCCCTCGCTCGTCCACCCGGACATCCCGCCGGCCCTCGACGCCATCGTGGCGAGGGCGCTCGATCGCGACCCGACGAGGCGGTTCGCGACCGCCCAGGAGATGCGCGCGGCGCTCGAGGACTACCTGCGCGGGGGGGGCGAGGACGTCGGCGCCGACGAGGTCGGCGCGAGGATGCGGGGCCTGTTCGCGGAGCGCCGGGCGAGCATGCAGCGGCAGGTCAAGGCGCACCTCGACCGGAGCGCGAGCGCGGCGGACGCGCACCAGGAGCGCCACTCCCGGCTGAGCCAGATCGAGGGCCCGGACGGGCGGCGCCTCCAGACCCTGAGCACCGATGGGGAGATCGGGAACACGACGCCGCGCACCGCGTCCGACTCGATCGACCGGAGGTCGACGCTCCGCACGGCCGCCACGCCTCAACACCGCAGCTACCTGATCGCCGGGCTCGGCGTGGCCGCCCTGATCGCGGCGGTGGTGATCTCGGTGCTCCGCCCGGACGGGCAGGCGCCCGCGGCCGGCGCCGCGGCGGCCTCCGTCGCCGGGTCTGCCGCGGCCGTGGGCGCTCGCTGCACAGGGGTGCTCCGCGTCCGGATCACGACCGACGACACGGGGACTGCCACCGACATCGCGCCGCCCTACAGCCACGGAGTCTACGACTACCTTCGTCACCTCAACAGCAGCCCGGGAGGCCTCCGTGGCTGTTCCATCGACGTCGACATGCGAGATGCGCAGTATGACCCGGCCAGGACGGAGGAGGTCATCGCGGCGTGGCGGCGCGAGCCCGCGTGGGGCGAGGTCTCCACGCTGTTCGTCTTCGGCACCGGGCCGACCACCCGCGTGGCGCCGAGGCTCACGCACGAGAAGAAGCTCATCATCCCCGGCTCGTACGCCGGCTCGCTCGCCACGCCGGTGCCGATCTCGGCGGACGTCCAGTACGACGAGTTCAACGCGCTCGGCCAGAGCGTCGTCGCGACAGAGCACAAGACGAGCCCGGGCTATCCGTACATCTTCTTCCCGGCCACGGATTACTCGACCGCGATCCGCATCGGGATCAAGGCGGCCTGGAAGATCGCGCCCGGGCGCATCGCGATGGTGCACGAGACCATCGACCGGTGTCTCTACTGCGTCGATCCGCTGGCGGCGGGCAAATCGTACGTCGAGCAGCTCCCTGGCATGCTGCTCGGCGAGGATCTGATCGTCCCGCAGACGTCGTCCCTCGAGGACGAGGGGATCATCGTCGAGGCGGTGACTCGCTACGTGGAGCGGGAGATCGACAAGAAGCGGGCGAACCCGTCCTACGTCCCCACGAGCTGGTTCTGGGCCGGCAACAGCGTCGTCTCCTCGTCCTTCGTCGGCAAGGGCGCCGCCGCCGCGCAGCGGCTCATCGATCGCGCGTTCCCGGAGAAGGACCGCTGGCAGCTCCGCGTGATCGCGAACAACTGGGGGATCGGCGAGAGGACCCTGGAGATCTGCGGGGACGCGTGCGCCGGCATCTTCTACGGCCTGTTCCCCGTGCCCATCTTCGGCGACACGCAGCACTCGAGCGGCATGGCGGAGATGCTGCGCATCCACCGGACGTACCGGGAGAAGGACGGCCGCCCGCTCGAGAGGTACCAGGACCAGTTCTACGTCCAGGGCCACGCGGCGGCGCTCATGTGGCGCAAGGCCGTCGAGCGAGCCGTCGACGCCGGCCACGAGAGCCCGACGGGCGAGGACCTGAAGGCCGCGCTCGAGGGCTTCCAGAACGTGGTGCTCGACGGGATGACGGCCGGGCCCATCTCGTTCAGCCCGACCGACCATCGACCTCAGGCGAACGAGTCCGTGTACGCGATCAGCGCGAGGACGGACGCGGGAGGGGTCGTGTTCAGGTTCGTGGATCAGTACTCGATCGAGCTCGATCCGAAGTGGCTCGGTTACTGAGCTCGGCTACGTAGGCCCGGCGAGCCGCCAGAACCCGATCCGCTCGGCGCCCCGGAGGTCCGGGCCGACCGGGCCCTTGCCCCAGAAGTGATCGTCGTAGTTGGGGAGCGTCCATCCCTGGCCATAGGCGCCCATCACGGCGTAGATCACGTCGTCGTCCGGCTGGACCTCTATCGCGGTCGTCACCCACGCCTGGCGCAGCGGCGTCGGCTTCGCGTCGTCGAGCAGGTAGTCCGCGAACATGGCTCCTTCGGTCGTGTCGTCGAACGACTCGGTCGCATAACCGACCAGGAGGTGCAGGCCGTCGAACGCGCCCGACCACCGGAAGCGCCACGCGCCCGCGTCGTCCTGGAGCGGGCCGCAGGCGGCGACCACCATCCACTCGAGGTTGGAGTTGCCCCAGTGCGCCTCGCTGAAGTGAAGGAACTGGTCGGTCATGGCGCTGCAGAACATGAACCCGAGGCCGTTCGCGTGCCCGGTATAGAACGTGAGATCGACCGAGTCCGCGTACGACGCGTCCTGGCCGCCCAGCCTCGGGTCCTTGAAATCGACCTCCCACGCGCGCTGGTCACCCCAGTTGAACCGATCCTCGACGCCGCCCGCCTGGAAGCTCTTCAGCAGCCCGTCGACGTTCGCCGCCGAGTGATCGAGGCCCCCGCAGAGCCCGACCCACTCCGCGCCGACCGCGGCGCGGCCCTCGTTCCCCGGCGACACGTCGGGCGGCGCGGGCAACCCGGGTGACGCGGCCGGCGCCCCGGACCACGGCGCCGCGCGGGCGAACGAGACCTGCCGCGCCGCGGTCGCGACCAGGCCGTCGGCGTCCGTGACATAGAGAGAGAGCGTCTCCGTCTGCCCGCGAACACCGGAGTCGCCCGGCGCGATCTGCACCCTCGCGCCGCCGGCGCCCGCGGCGTCCATCAGGCGAGCCGAAGATACCCACCTGTACGTGTAGGGAGCAGTACCCCCGGTGACAGTCGCTTCCGCGGTGCCGATCGCGCCGTCCACGCGCGCCGAGATCGCGGCCCTCGGAGCGTTCATGACGGCCGGTACGATCGCCTTGCGGACGTCCACCGCCTGAGCGCCGATGCCGCGCCGCGCGCTGCACACGTAATGGGGCAGGATCCGTTGCACCTCGCGGGAGAGCGGCGGCGCGTAATAGACGAGCTCCGGCTCGGCCGTGAGCGTCGCGCCGCCGCCCAGCGCGCCGGCGCAGAGCGCGGGCGCCCCGGAGGGCGGGACGATCGCGACGTCCTCGCCGCGCTCGAGCTCGCGCCGCGCGTAGATCAGGTGGGTCACGGCGCCCCCGGCGTCGAACGTCACCCGGACCTTGGCCCCGGGGCCGATCAGCCGGAGCCCCTCGAGCGCGTCCCGGAAGCTCACCTGCGTGTCGAGCTCGGCCCGCGCCACGCGGCGCCCCGCTGCGTCGACCGCCTCGAAGAGCGAGTGGCCCACGGCGACGTCGCGCCCGATCGGCAGGCGCGCGAGATCCAGCGCGGCCCACGCCCGCGCCGCCGCGTCGGGCTCGGGGAGGACGCGCATCGCCGCGAGCGCCTCGAAGTCCATCGCGTCGTCGCCCCGCGAGGTGGCGAAGCCGCGCTCGTCGCGGAACCAGGGCGCCGGCGCGTCGCCTTTCCTCGTCGGCAAGCGCTGGAATCGCGCGCGATCCAGGTAGCGAATCGCGCCGTCGGCCGCCAGGAAGGCGCCCCCGCGGAAGCCCTCCTCCGCGAGCCCGAGCGCGCCGGCGAGCGCGGCCGCCCGCTCCACGTCGGCGCCGGGGCCGATCACGCGGTAGGCGGGCAGGAAGGTCGCCCTCCTCGCGAAGGGCGCCGGGCCGGGCGCCGTGCCGGACGCACCGTCGCCGGCGCTCTCCGGGCGATCCTCGCGGGCGTCGTGACCGCTGCACGCGGCGGCGCCGACGATCATGAGGAGAAAGAGGCTCGACATCCCATCCAGCGGTCTCTTCATGAAAGTCCCCTCTTTCCTCCGGTCGCGCGCGGCGCCGCGCGCGACTCCGGAGGAGCCATCTCGCAGGAAGCCTGCGCGCGGCGCTCCCGGCCCGGGGCGCGCGCCCACGCATTGCAGATCCCAAGCCACCTCGGCCCGCGCAGGGCGCGGATCAGGATGAAACCGCGCGAACCGCGGAATTTGTCAGCGAAGCGGAGAGGCGGGGAGATCGTTCGTCTCGCTGTCTCCCTCCCGCAACGCCGGCTCGCCGACTCGACAGCTCGGCGCCTCCACGCCGCGTCGACTCTGCGTCTCGCCGCGGACTCCCCCCCTCACGCTCATGCGCCCTCCGGGAGCGCGTTCCTCCGCAGTCCGCGCCGCGGGCGGGCCCGGTCCCGACATCGAGGCCTGGTGAACGGCGCGCCGCGCGCCGCAGCGCCGCTCCGCCGGCCGGCGGCGCTCCCGGGCGAGGCGCCGGGCAGCGCGCGCTGGCGGCGCAGATTGACCGGCTCGCGCCCGGCTCCTAGGCTGCCGCGCATTCCATGACAGCGCACACGAAGGACGGAGAGGGCGCGCTTCGGGCCGGCGATCGGACGCTCGAGGGGACGGCGGACCCCGGCGCGCGGCTGTTCCTCGACTTCCTCGCCTCGATCCGCCCCCGCGTCGAGGAGGCGCTCGAGCGGCGCTGGCGCGACAAGGTGACCGACGTGGAGCGCTACGGCCGCGAGGTCGCGGCCATGGCCCTGGAGGCGAAGAGCCTGACCCTGCGCGGCGGCAAGCGGTTCCGCGCGGGGCTGCTCGTCGCCGCCTACCAGGGCGTCGCGCCGGACGCGCCGCTCGGGCCCGCCATCGACGCCGGCGTCGCGCTCGAGCTGCTCCAGACCTACCTGCTCATCCAGGACGACTGGATCGACGGCGACACCGTCCGGCGGGGCGACCGCACCGCGCACGTCGCGCTGACCGACGTGCTCGGCGACCCGCACCTCGGCGCCTCGTCGGCGATCCTCGCCGGCGATCTCACCTGGAGCTTCGCGCTGAGCGCGCTCGCGGGCGCCGAGGCGCCCCCGGCGACGACGCTCGCGGCCGTGCGGCTGTTCTGCAAGATGCACGAGGACGTCGTGATCGGGCAGCACCTCGACGTGGTCGGGCGGGCCGAGGACGTCGAGCAGATGCACGCGCTCAAGACCGGCAGCTACACGGTGCGCGGCCCGCTCGCGCTCGGCGCCACGCTGGCCGGCGCGCCGGCCGAGACGGTGGCGGCGCTCGAGCGGTTCGCGGCGCCGGTGGGCGTCGCCTTCCAGCTCCGCGACGACCTGCTCGGCACCTTCGGCAGCGCCGCCGCGACCGGCAAGCCGGTCGGCAACGACCTGCGCGCCGGCAAGCGCACCGCCGTGCTCGCGGCGGCCGAGGGGCGCCTCGACGCCGCGGGGCGGCGCGCCGTCGAGGGCGCGCTCGGCCGCAAGGACGCGAGCGGCGAGGCGGTGGCGGCCGCGAGCCTGGCGCTCGAGGCGTGCGGCGCGCGGCGCGCGGTCGAGGAGCGGCTCTCGGCCCTGTGCGGCGAGGCCGAGGTCCTCGGGCGCTCGCTGCCGGTGAGCGCGTCCGCCCGGCAGATCCTGTGCGGGGCGGCGAGCGCGCTCCGGTGGACGGGCGCATGACCGAGGCGCTCGGCCACGCCTCCGGCAAGGTCATCCTGCTCGGCGAGCACGCCGTCGTGTACGGCGCCCCGGCGCTCGCCGCCGGCATCGAGCGCGGCGCCCGGGCCCGGGCGACGCGGTCGTCCGGCGCGAGCGAGCTCTGGCTGGGCGGGGGTGAGCGCGGCGCGGCGCCGGCCGAGGGCGAGGTCGCGCAGGCGTTCGCGGCGCTCCTCGAGGCGCTCCCCGGCGCCGGCCCGGTGCGCGTGGCCGCGGAGAGCGAGCTGCCGCCCGGCGGAGGGCTGGGCAGCTCGGCGGCGCTCGGGGTCGCGATCGCCCGGGCGGTCGCCGCGCTCGCGCGCGAGACCCCCGTGGCGTCCGTCGCCGCGGAATCGGCCGCCTCGCCCGCGGCGGCCGAGCCGCGCGCGGAGACCGCGCTCGCGCTCGCGCCCGCGTCCCCCGTGCTGGCCGCCGCGGCCGCCTGGGAGCGGGTGTTCCACGGCAACCCGTCGGGCGTCGACACGACGGCGGCGGCCCGTGGCGGGTGCTTCCGCTTCACCCGGGCGCGCGGCGCGACCCCGATCGTCCCGCGCGACGACCTCTGGCTCTGCGTGGGCGCGACGGGCGTGCCGTCGTCCACGCGCAGCATGGTCGACCTCGTGGCGAAGCTCTTCGAGCGCAAGCCCACGCTCGCCGAGAGCTCGATCGCCGGCATCGCCGCGCTCGTGGAGAACGCGGCCCTCGCCGTCGAGGCCGGCGACGCGATCGGGCTCGGCCGGCTGATGGACCTCAACCAGATGCTGCTCGCCGGCATGTTCGTCTCGACCGAGGCGATCGAGGCCCTCTGCAGGCTCGCGCGCGAGGCCGGCGCGCTCGGCGCCAAGCTCACCGGCGCCGGCGGCGGCGGCTCGGTCATCGCGCTGCTGCCGCCCCCTCCGCCCGGCGACGGCGGCGCCGCGCCCGAGGCCGCCGACCGCGTGCTCGCCGCCTGGCACGACGCGGGCTACAGCGGCTTCGTGACCCGGGTGAAGGCGGGCGAGACGAGCGTGACGACGAGGATGGCCGAGGAGCAAGCATGAGCGCCGTGAGCCGGGCGACCGCGATCGCCCATCCGAACATCGCCCTCGCGAAGTACTGGGGCAAACGGCCCGACGGGCACAACCTGCCCGCCGTCCCGAGCCTCTCGGTGACGCTCGCCGGCATGGCCACGACGACGGAGGTCGCCTTCGATCCCTCGCTCGATCGCGACGAGCTCCACCTCGGCGGCGCGGCGCTGCCGCCCGACGCGGAGGCGACGCGCCGGGTCGCCGGGCTCCTCGACCGGGTCCGCGCCGCCTCGGACCGGCGCGAGCGCGCCCGCGTGGTCAGCCGCAACGACTTCCCCACCGCCGCGGGCCTCGCCTCGAGCGCGTCCGCGTTCGCCGCGCTCGCGCTCGCCGCGAGCGCCGCCGCGGGCCTGCCCACCGCGCCCGCCCTGGTGAGCGATCTCGCGCGGAAGACCTCGGTCTCGGCCGCGCGCTCCGCGTTCGGCGGCTTCGTCGAGCTCCGCGCCGGGCGCCCCGGCGACGAATCGCTCGCGGCCACGCCGCTCGCGCCGGAGGGCCACTGGCCGCTCGCTGTCGTGATCGCGGTGACGCGCGAGGGGCCGAAGGACGTCGGCTCCAGCGACGGCATGCGGCACACCGCGATGACGAGCCCGTACTTCCCTGCCTGGGTCGACGCCGCGCCGTCGCTCTTCGAGGCGGTCCGCGCGGCGGTCCTCGCCCGCGACTTCGCGGCGCTCGGCGCCGCGGCCGAGGCGAGCGCCCTGTGCATGCACGCCTCGAGCATCGCCGCCTCGCCGGGCCTGCTCTACTGGACCGGCGCCACCGTCGAGGTGATCGCCGCGGTGCGGCGGCTCCGCGGCGGGGGCACGCCGGCGTTCTTCACCATCGACGCCGGCCCGCACGTGAAGGTCTTCACGACCCCCGAGGCGCGGGGCGCCGTCGAGCAGGCGCTGCTCGCCGTCCCCGGCGTCCTCCGCACCATCTCGGCCGCCCCCGGCGGCGGCGCCCACCTCGCGCCCCCCGACGGGAGCGTGAGCCCGTGATCGTCCGCGCGCCTGGCAAGCTGGTCCTCTCGGGCTCGTACGCCGTGCTCGAGGGCGCGCCCGCGCTCGTGGCCGCTGTCGATCGGTACGTCCTCGCCGACCCGGCGCGCCCCGCCGACCTCGTCACGGACGAGGTCCAGGCCGCGATCGACGCGGGCGCGCTCGACCAGGCCGTATGGTTCGACGCCTCCGCGCTCCGGTCCACACCGGAGCCGGCGGCGGGCTCCACCGCGGGCGCGCCGATCGCCGCGAGCCGCAAGCTCGGCCTCGGATCGAGCGCGGCCATCCTCGTCGCGACCCTCGCGGCGCGCGCGGCGGCGGCCGCGACGACGATGGCGACCGCGGCGGCCGCGGCGGCCGCTGTGGGCCAGCCGATGCCCGCCTGGGACGCCCGCGCGCTCTTCCTCGACGCGCTCGCGGCGCACCGGCGGGCGCAGGGCGGCGGCAGCGGCGTCGACGTCGCGGCGAGCGTCTACGGCGGCGTCCTCTGCTGTCGGCTCGGGCCGGGCGGCGAGCTCGCTGTCGCGCCGCACGCGCTGCCGGGCCGGCTCGCGATCGAGGTCTTCGCCAGCGACGCCGCGGCGCGCACGAGCGACATGCTCGAGCGCGTGCGCGCGCTCGCCGCCCGCGACCCCGCGGCGCACCGCGCGCTGCTCGGCGTGGCCGCCGAGGGGGCGACCGCCGCCGTGGCTGCCGAGGACGCCCGCGCGTTCGTGGCCGCGCTGGATCGCCAGGTCGACGCCCTCGCCGAGCTCGGCGACCGGGCTGGCGCGCCCATTGTCACCCCCGCGCTCAGGCGCCTCCGCCCCGCCGCGACCGCCGAGGGCGCAGCGCTCGCGCCGAGCGGCGCCGGCGGCGGGGACGTCTCGATCTTCGTCGGCCCCGCGCCGCCCTCGGCGGCGTTCCTCGAGGCGGCGCGCGCGTCCGGCCTCGATCGCGTGCCGATGTCGCTCGGCGCGCCCGGCGTCCACGTGCTGGACGCAGCCCGTCCGCCCCCCGCGCCGCGCGTCTCCCCCACTTAGCCGCGCCCCCTCGCCGGATCGTGCGCCGCGCGGTGCCGCGGCGCTTGGCACGGACCCCGCTCTGCTCGCTCCGGGATCCACCGCGGCGCTGCGCCTCGACGGCGCACCGCGGAGCTCCACGGGGCTTCGAGATGCGAAGAGCGGAAAGAGCATGAACTTCGTGGACCTGGCGATGCCGCAGCGCCGCCAGAAAAGCTTTATTTTTCAAGGTGATACCGCCTGGGCGGCCGATGAGCGCGGCGGGCTCCTGGTCCTCCGGGGGCGGGCTCCGCGGGCCGGCCGCCGCCGGCGTGAGCCGCGCGAGCGTGACCTGCGTTCACAGCGCGCTGGCGCGCCGGTGCGGGGGCGCGCGCCTGCGTCGATCGCCCGGTCGGCTGGCTCGGCGGCGGGGGGTGGTCGACGGGGCGAGGTGGCACGAGGACCAGCGGACCAGGTGAGAGGGGGGACTCCATGACGACGTGCGATCGAGAGCTTTGCCGATTGGAGGATGTGCTTGGCGCGAGCCTGGCCGAGTCGAGGGCGACGCTGGCGGCGTTCGGCGTCCAGGTCGCACCGCTGCGGAGGCGCACCGCGCGCACGTACGTGGGCCGGGTGCTGGTCCACCCGTACAACCTCCTCGTCGTGGGGAGCGCGCTCCTCCTGAGCTTCATCGGCTGGAGCCCGCTGCTCCTGCTGATCGGCCTCGGGGCGGAGCTCCTCATCCTGTGCCTCGTCCCCTGGCGCGGCTACTTCCGCCGCAGCATCGACGCGCAGCTCGACGAGGCCGATCGGGCGGCGTGGTCGAGGGCGCGCGAGTCGCTGATCCGGCAGATGGACATCCGGCACCAGCAGGAGCTCGCGCGGCTCGACCGGCTGATCGACCGTACCCGCGAGAACATCCGGCGGCGCGGCGGCGCCGTCCCGATGCTGCTCGACGACGGCTTCGGCCTGAGCCGGCTGCTGATGAGCTACATCCGCCTCGCGATCGCGCACAAGGCTGGCCAGGAGTCGCTCGCGATGACCAACCACACCGAGCTGATGGAGACGATCCGCGCGCTGGAGGCGGTCCGGAGCACGTCCGCGGGCCGCACGCGCGGGCTGTCCGAGCGGCGGCTCACGATCGCCTACCGGCGCGCCGAGTGCTGGAGCCAGACGCGCGAGGGGCTCGAGGTCGTCTCGCAGAAGCTCGCCGCCATCCTGGAGCTCATCCAGCTCATGCACGAGCAATCGATGACGCCGGTGGACACGCCGTCGACGTGCGCGGAGATCGACCGGTTCATGCGCGAGCTCGACGACCTGGACAACGGCGAGAGCACGCAGCGTGAGCTCGAGGAGCTCGACATGGACATCGATCGGGCGTTCGAGCTCGAGGAGCTCGAGGCGGAGCACAGCCAGCACAGCCGCCCCGCGATGCGCCTCGTCGCGCGTTGACGGTGGGAGGGCGTGAGCTCCGCGCGGTGATCCGGAGAGGCACTGGAGCGATTCACGTGGCTCGTTGGTCCGGGGCCCCCGTCCGATCATGCCCCTCCCGCACGGCGACCACCCCCTGATCCGCGCTCCGGGCCATGCAGCTTTCCCGGGTCACCGGAGTCGTGCTCGCGGTTGCAGACGTCTCAGGGGCCGTGAGAGCATCTTGCCACCATGGGTAAGGTCACTGCCCTCCACCTGGACACGATCACCGAGAAATCCGGACACCAGATGACCGGAATGGCGGTGAGCGTGTGCCTGACCCCGGCCGCGCCCAGCCCATTGCCCATCCCCTACCCGACCATGGGCACCGTCGCCGAGGGGATCATCGATCCGTGCATGCGCACGAAGATCGAGGGCGCGAAGATCCTCACGGTCGGCGGCTGCATGAAGGCGTGCCACGGCAACGAGCCCGGCACGCTCAAGGAGGTGGTCAGCCTCAACACGGCCGGCCCCTGCTTCCCGTGGCTCGGCGCGCCGAACGTCCTCATCGAGCTCGGCATGGCCGGCATCACCGGCAGCATGGGCCAGATGAACAAGAGCATCACCGTCGGCGCCGGCGCGAGCGCGAGCAACGCGAGCGGCGGCGGCGGCGGCGGCGGCAGCACGGGCGGCGGCGCCGGGGGGCCGGGCGGCGGCGGGCCGCAGGGCGGGAGCAACAGCGGCGGGGGCGGCGGCGGGAGCAGCCAGGGCGCAGGGCCGCCGAGCCCGCCGGCGCCGCCGGGCGCCGAGGGTCAGGCGGCCGCGGGCCACCCGATCGACGTCGTGACCGGGACGCTGTTCACGATCCCGGCCGTGGACTTCACGCTCCCCGGGTTCCTCTGGGTGCAGTGGGTCCGCACCTACAGCACCTCGGCCGTGCGCCACCGCTGCGGCCTCGGCTGGGGCTGGTCGCACGGCCTCGCCTGGCGCGCCGAGCGCAGCGGCGATCGCCTCGTCCTCATCGACGATCAGCAGCGCCGCACCGAGATGCCGCTGCCCGGGGCCGACGAGGCGTTCCTGCTCCCCCACGGCCGGAAGGTGCTCCGCGACGGCGACGCGCTCGTCGTCGACCTCGACGACGACCTCGTGCGGGTCCTCCGGCCCACCGCGGATCCGAGGTCGTACGCGCTCGTCGAGCTGCGCGATCGCTTCGGCAACGCGGCCCTCCTCGACTGGGACCAGGACGAGATCGTCGCCATCACGGACTCCGTCGGCCGCCGCGCGGCGCTCTCCCGCGAGGGGAACCTGCGGATCTGGAACGTCTCCGTCACCGACGCCGACGGCAAGGAGCACCGGCGGCGCCTCGTGACCTACGAGCTCGACGGGCGGGGCGATCTCGTGCGGGTCATCGACGCGGGCGGCGCGGAGACCCGGTTCAGCTACGACGACGAGCACTACCTGCTCTCGGAGACGCGCCCCGACGGCGTCGTCTTCCACTTCGTGTACCAGGACGTGGGCGGCGAGCGGCGCTGCGTCGAGACCTGGGGTGAGCTGCCCGGCGCCGACATCCTCGCCGCGCTCGGCGACCCCGACGCGCACGCGCCCGGCGGCCCCCGCGGCGTCTTCCACACGCGCATCGCGTACGGGCCCGGGCCTCACCAGGCCGCCGTCACCGACGCGCTCGGCCACGTGCACCGCTACGAGGGCAACGCGCTCGGCCTCGTCGAGCGCTACGTCGACCCGCGCGGCTACGCGATGCTCTTCCGCTACGACGCGGTCGGGCGGCTCGTCGCGGTCACCGACGGCGCCGGCGTCACGCAGCGGCGCCATTACGACGCCTCCGGCCGGCTGGCGTCCCTGAGCGACAGCAGCGGCACGATCCGGTACCAGATCGACGCGGAGCGACAGGGGGTCACCACCATCGCCCCGAACGGCGCCCGCTCCACCGCGCTGCACAAGCAGGGGCGGGTCATCGAGCTCGAGGACGCGCGCGGCAAGACGACCGCCGAGTACAACGCGCGCGGCAAGAACACGAAGATCACGTACCCGAACGGCCTCGCGGACACGCTCGAGTACGACGCGCACGGCAACCTGGTCCGCTACGCCCAGGGAGAGCGCGTGTGGACCTACGTCTACGATCTCCTGGGCATGCCGGTGCGCATCGAGTCGCCGGGCGGCGCGGCGACCACGCTCGAGTACGACTCGTCCGGGAACGTCGTCGGCGTCGTCGGGCCGAGCGGGCAGCGCACCGAGCACGCGTTCGACGGGCTCAAGCTGTGCACCGCGACCTCGTACCCCGGCGGCGGTCGCGCGCGCTATCGCCACGTCGCCGGCGCGCTCGTCGAGCAGGCGCTGCCGGACGGCTCGCGCTGGCTCATGGGGTACGACGCGCTCCTCCGGCTGCGCTGGATCCAGAACGCGGCGGGCGAGCGGAGCACGTTCGTCTACGACCCGTCCGGCAACCTCGTCCGCGAGACGACGTTCACCGGGCTCCAGTACCGCTACGAGTACGACGGCGCGGACCGGCTCGTGTCGGTCCTCCGGCCCGACGAGTCGCTCGTGCGGCTCGCGCGCGACGGCGCGGGCAACGTGGTCGCGCGGGAGTACTCCTCCGGCCTCGTCGAGCGCTTCGAGTACGACCCCCTCGGGCGCGTCGTGCGCGCGACGAACGGCGCCTGCACGACCGAGCTCGCGTACGACGATCGCGGCGCGATCCTCCGCGACGCCCAGACCTGCGGCGGCTTCAAGTTCGTCACGAGCTACGACTACGACGAGGGCGGCAAGCTCGTGGGGCGCAGGTACTCATCCGGCTGGCGCGTGGCGCTGGAGCACGACGTCCACGGGCGGGTCACGGCGATGGGCGTCGGCCAGCCGGACGCCGCCGAGCGCTTCATCTTCGAGCGCGACGCGCAGGACGGCGAGCGCGCCCGCCGGCGCGAGGGCGGGATCGGGGCCATCTTGACCCGGCGCAACGCCGAGGGCTTCCCCGTCGAGGTGCGGGTCGAGGGCGCGCCGGGCGAGGTCGTCCGGGCGCGCGCCTACCGCTGGCACCCGGTCGGGGCGCTGGACGCCGTCGTCGACTCCGAGCGCGGCGAGCGCCGCTACGAGCTGGACGCGCACGGGCGGCCCGTGGAGGCGCGCGGGCTCGGCGTGACCGAGGCGTTCTCCTTCTCGCCCCACGGCACCGCGATGCCGCGCGGCGAAGGCTCGGTCGGCGCCGGCGGGCGGCCGCTCGCGGTGGGCGAGCAGACCCTCTACTGGGACCGCCTCGGCCGGCTGTCGGGCCGGGACGCGCCCGACCCGAAGCGCACGTGGCGCTACGCGTTCGACGACAACGATCGGCTCACGGAGGCGGTGCGCGGCGACGGGCTGAGGGTCCAGCACATCTACGACGCGCTCGGCCGCCGCGTGGCCGAGATCGTCGGCCAGGGGAGCACCTGGTTCGGCTGGGACGGCGACAGCATCGTCGAGGAGCGCACCTCGAGCGGGCAGATCACGCGCCGGGTCTTCGACACGCCGGGCCACATGCCGCTGCTCGAGTCCCAGGGCGGCGCGAGCTTCCGCCTCGTGGCGACGGACGCCGCCGGGACGCCGTGGCTCTACCTCGACGCCGCCGGCCAGGTCACCGAGATCGACCTGACCACCTGGGGCGAGGTCGCGCACAGGCGCGGCGAGCCGGGCGCGCTCCGCTTCGCCGGACAGCGCGCCGACGAGCTCACCGGGCTGCACTACAACCGGTTCCGCTACTACGCGCCCGACCTGCGCGTGTTCATCACGCCGGATCCGATCGGCCTGTCGGGCTCGGTGCAGGAGATCGGCTTCGTCCCGAACCCGACGCTGTTCATCGACCCGCTCGGGCTGCTCACGATCATCACGGCCTCGAACGATCCCAAGCTCCACAGCGCGTACTACTCGCAGTACGCGACCAAGTACCCGGGCGCGACGATCCTCAAGCCCAACCAGGTCGTCCCCGGCAGCCTCAAGGGCGAGACCGATGTCGTCATCGACACCCACGGCTGGCCTGGCAGCGTCGAGTGGGCGGGGAAGAAGATCTCGGGGGCCCAGCTCGCGGACAAGCTGAACGCCGCGGGCTTCAACGGGAAGACGCCCGGGACGCGCGTGGACGTCGTCACGTGCAACGGCGGGACGAAGCCGAGCCTCCTCGGCCGGAGCGTCGCCCAGGCGGTCGCCGATCGGACCGGAGCGACAACGTCGGGCGCGACCGCGGTGGGCGCGCCAGGCGCTTCCGCCGCCGAGCGGGCCAACGCGGGGAAGTCGGGGCTGGTCAGCGGGATGCCCACCGGCCTCGGGTCCGGCAACGCCCCGGGCGGCCTGCACGTCAACGGCGGCGGCCACCTGATCACCGACGTCAAACCGCGCTGGTACACGTTCGGGCAGTGACGGGCGGCGGCCCACCGGTCAGGGCGCGGCGCCGGTCGCGTCCTCCGGCGCGTCCAGCGCCTCGATCCAGGCCGCGAGCCGCACCTCGTCCCTCGACGGCCCGCCCAGGACCACGACGAGGAACGGGCCGTCGCAGACGAAGTAGCGATCGTACATGTCGCCGCGCCCGAGGGAGATCTCCCCGGGCTCGCTCGGCGCGAGCGCGTCGCCGTCGAGGCGGAAGCGAACCGCATGGCGGGCGTCGCCGAGCGGGGGACCGTCCCCGTCCGCGAGCGGCCTGCCGATGAGCTCATCGTGGACGCGGACCACGCACAGATCGAGCGGGGGGATCTTCAGCGCGCAGTCGCGATCGAACGGCTTCGCGCCGAGCCACCTCCGTAGCCAGCTCCGCGGCTTGCGCGCCAGCGCGACGACCTGCGCGACGGCGGCCTCGAGCGTCTCGGGGCGCGGGCACCGCGCGACGACGACCCGCTCCTCACCCCTGGCCTCGAGCCCGATCACGAAGTCGTCCGGGCCTCGGTGGTGATGCACCTCCACCTGCGCCGCGGCCCTCGACCACGTCGCGTCGTCGACATCCCTCCACAGCCCGAAGCACGGCAGGACGCGCTCGCCGAAGAAGACGCCCTCGCGCCGGCTCGCGAAGGGCGACGCGAACGACGGGCGCACGAACGAGAACGCGTACGCGCCGGGGGCGTCGCCGGGCGCGCTCTCCGGCAGGGCGCCGTCAGGGACGGGGCCGAACCTGCGCGCGATCTCCTGCCGCAGCTCCAGGAGCGACACCTCTCCCCGGACGACGCGCCCGACCGACCAGGGCACGCCCGCGGCGCGCGGCGCGGCGGCCGCCTTGCCCCCCCGCTCCTCCAGGGGGAAATCCGGCGAGAAGATCACGTTCTGCTCGGGCGCGACGGGGGACGACAGCGACGGCACGAGCACGGTCGCACGGCTCATCGTGGACATGGGGTCACCTTGTAGCGCACGTCGAGGTGTTCCCGGTCAGGCACGGGGTGTATACCGCTCTCCTCCGCCCTCCCCGGGCCCGCGCCGACCGTGGATCGAGACATGCCGCTGCCCGAGTTCATCCCCGCGTTGCTCCGTCCGGAGCTCGCCGAGCTCCACGCCTACACCCCGGTCGCGGGTCATTTCCCGGTGCGCCTCGACGCGAACGAGAGCCCGCCGCTGCTCTCGGTCGAGGCGCGCGCCGCGCTCCAGCGCGCCGCGGCGCCCGAGGACTGGGGCCGCTACCCCGACGCGCGCCTCGTCGAGCTCCGCGAGGCGATCGCGGCCCGCTGCGGCGTCGACCCCGACGAGATCCTGGCCGGCGTCGGCTCCGACGAGGTGATCTCGATGGTGCTCACCGCGCTCGGCCGCCCGCGGCAAGGCGCGGACGCGGCGAGCGTCGTGAGCGTGAGCCCCACCTTCGTCATGTACAAGCTGAGCGCGCGCGCCCGCGGCATGCGCGCCGTCGAGGTCCCGCTCGACGCCGGCTGGGATCTCGACGTCGCCGCCCTCGCGCGCGCCGTCGCGTTCGCGCGGCCCAACGTCGTCTTCATCGCCTCGCCGAACAACCCGACGGGCGCGCTCATGTCGGAGGACCGGCTCGAGGCGGTCATCGGCGCGGCGAAGGACGCCCTGGTGATCGTCGACGAGGCGTACATCGACTTCGCCCCGCGCGACCAGCTCGCGCTCTGGCGCAGGCACCCGAACGTCGCCGTGCTGCGGACGCTCTCGAAGATCGGCCTCGCGTCGCTGCGCGTCGGCTGGCTCATCGGCGCGCGGGAGCTCGTGGCCGAGCTCGACAAGGTGCGCCAGCCCTACAACATCCCGGTGCCGTCGCAGCGCGCGGCCACCTTCGCGCTGCGCGAGCTCGACGGCGAGCTCCGCCACGTCGCGGCGACCGTGACGGCCGAGCGCGAGCGGCTCGCGCGCGGGCTGACCGACCTCGGCCTCTCGGTCGCGCCGAGCCACGCGAACTTCCTCTGGGTCGGCACGCGCCGCCCTGCCGGCGAGGTCTTCGACGCCCTCGCGGCCCGCGGCGTCCTCGTGCGCAGCTTCCACGCGGCGGGCGGGCGCCTCGCGCACCGGCTCCGGATCACCGTCGGCCTCCGCGAGGAAAACGATCGCCTCCTCGCCGAGATCGCCGCGTGCGCGTAGCCCTCCCTGGCCGAGATCGCCGCGTGCGCGCAGCCCTCCCCCGCCGAGATCGCCCCCTGCGCGCGGCCCTTCGCCGCGCGGCGGCGCGGCTGTCGCCGCTCGCGTGCGTCGCGCTGCTCGCGGCCTTCGCCGGGTGCGCTGCGCCCCGGGTCGCTCGCTCGGTGGACGGCCAGATCCTCGTGGGCCGCCACATCGACGCGCGCTCGTACGCGCTGTACGCCATCGGCGCCGAGGCCGAGGCGCGCGGCGATCTCGCGACGGCCCTCCAGGCCTACGAGCTGGCGGAGGAGAGCGACCCCGACAGCGCGGACATCTGGACCCGCGTCGGGGCTGTCCGCTGCCGCCTCGGCCAGCAGGCGGCCGCGGACGACGCGTTCGCCCGCGCCCGCGCGATCGACCCCGACTACGAGCCGGCCCACCGCGAGCACGCGCGCTGCGATCTCTCCGCGGGCCGGCTGGAGGCGGCGCTCGGGCGCGTCGAGCGGGCGATCCAGCTCGATCCCGAGCGCGACGACGGCCTCCTGCTCCGGGCCGAGATCCTGCGGCGGCTCGGCCGGACCGACGACGCGCGCCGCGCGCTGCGGGCGCTGCTCGTGCGCCGCCCCCGGTCGGCGGACGCATGGCGCGCCCTCCATGCGACCGCCGTGATGTCCGGCGATCGCGCGTCGGCCGAGCAGGCAGCGCGGCGCCTGCGCGAGCTCGCCCCGCCCGGCGTCGCCGCCGGGCGGCCGCCGCCTTCGCCGGGACCGCTGGCCGAGCTCGACGAGGCGCTCGTCCTCGGGCAGCTCCGCCGCGCCCGTCGCCTCGCGCGCGACGCGGACCTCCCGCCCGCCGAGGTCGCGGTGCGCGCGGCCGCCCTGGGCCGCGCCGGCGAGGCCCGCGAGCAGGCCGAGCTCGTCGCGGGGGCCGATCCGGCGAGCGCCTCGGCGTTCGTGGCGCTCGCGGTGGCGGCCGATCTGACCGGCGACCTCGACGCGCTGACCCGGGCCACCGACGCGCTCCACGCCTCCGCGGCGGGCGGCGGCCCGGCGGTCCCCCCCTCGCCGCTCGCGCGGCTCCTCTTTGCCGAGCTGCTCTTCCGTCGGGTCGGCCGGGACGCCGCGCTCACCTGGCTCGGCCCGCTGCCGCCGCCCGGCGCCGGGGATCCGCTCTCCCGGGAGGTCGCGCAGCGCGTCCAGCGCGAGCTGGCGGTCGGCGCGCCCGCCGCGCGCTGACGCGTGCCTCAGGGCGAGGGCGTTTTTGCGCCCTTCTTCTCGGTGTATTTCGCGAGATCGAAGGTGAGCTCGAAATCGAGCGTGTTGTCGCCCTCCTTGATCTCGATCTCCTTCTTCACGTCCTGATCGATGGCTGGCAGGAGGGCGGCCGTGAGCACCTTGCCCACGGGGATGTTCTTGATCTCGAACTGCCCGTCGAGGCCGGTCACGTCGTGCGTCGCGAACTTGAGCACGAAGACCTCTGACTTGAGGAACGGCTTCGGCATCTTGTCCACGAGGTGGTAGTAGCCCGGCTGCGGCGGGTGGAACTTCACCGCCTCCCCCTGCGGCATGGCGACGAGGACGGCCATGAAGGGGGCGCCCTCGAGGTTCGGCATGTACGACTCCAGCGGGTCGAGGTTCGCGACCTCGAGCCGCTGTCCGAAGGTCATGGCCACGGTGCGGCTCGAGAACGCGCACCCGTGGATGGTCACCTTCTCGGCCTCCTCGCGCTCGGGCACGTAGCCGCTGTAGTTGACGACGGTGACGAGCGCGTCCGCGAGCGCGTTCTGCTGCCCGACCCGGAACAGCCGGCCGTAGGTGGCCGCGGCCTCGCCGCACTTGCCGGCCGGGAAGCTGAGCCTCGTGTCCGGCGGCGGATCGCCCTTGATGGTGACCCGTCCCCGCAGCGTCCCCGTGGGCCCGCTGTACGGCTCTCGCCGCTTCGGGTTCATCACCTTGAGGACGCTCTCCGACGTCAGCGAGATATCGGACGCCGGCATCGCGCTCGCCGCCGCCGCGGCGCTCCCCGCCGCCGGCGCCGCGCTCGCCGTCGGCGCCGCGCTCGCCGTCGGCGCCGCGCTCGCCGTCGGCGCCGCGCTCGCCGTCGGCGCCGCGCTCGCCGCGGCCGGCGCCGCGCTCCCCGCGGGCGCGCCTCCGGTCGTGTTGCCGCTCTGGCACCCGATCGCCCCGAGCAGCGCGACACCCGCCGCCCGCATCCGCCAGTTGTCCGCTGTTCTCTGCATGTTCTCGCCGCCTCGCATCGGCGCCGACTTTAGCAACTTGCGCGCCCCGCGCAGCAGCGCGCGATCGCCGCAAGCAACGACGCCACCGTCGCAAGCGGCGGTGGCGTCATCGCCATACGAGTTGGCAGCCCGGCTATACCGCCGGGCGGTCCGCTTTTCTCAGTGGGAAGCGAGGACGGCGCGGACGGCGATGCCCAGCGAGGTCGTCGGCCAGATGCCGAGGACCATCACCAGCACGGCGGACAGGACGAGGGCCGCGTTGACGTAGCCCGAGCGCATCGGCCGGGCGATCGGCGCGCCCGGCGCCGGCTCGCGCATGTACATGTACACGAGCACCCGCAGGTAATAGTAGGCCGACAGCACGCTGTTGAGCAGCAGCGCCACGGACAGCGTGTACAGCTCGGCGCCCATCGCCGCCTTGACGATGTACAGCTTGCCGAAGAAGCCCGCGGTCGGCGGCACGCCCGCCAGCGAGAGCAGGAACAGCGAGAACGCGAGCGCCGCCACGGGGTGCCGCTTGCCGATGCCGGCGAGGTCCTCGTAGCTCACCGCCTCGGCGCCGCGGCTGCCGCAGAGGATGAGCGTGCCGAAGGCGCCGACCGTCGAGACCGTGTAGGCGAGCAGGTAGAACATCACGCTCGCCTGCGCGTCCTCGCTGGACCGCACCGCCGCCGCCACGCCGACGAGCAGGTAGCCGGCGTGGGCGATGCTCGAGTAGGCGAGCATCCGCTTCACCGACTCCTGCCGGCCCGCGATGAGGTTCGCCACCGTCATCGTGAGCAGCGCCATCACCGCCACGGCCGGCGGCCAGCCCGCCGCCCACGACGAGAGCGCCGGGCCGCCGAACGCGCCGAGCAGCACGCGCAGCAGCGTCGCGAACGCCGCGCCCTTCACCGCCACCGCCATGAACGTGGTGGCCGGCGTCGGGGCGCCCTCGTACGCGTCGGGCGTCCACATGTGGAACGGCACCGCGCTCACCTTGAACGCGAGCCCGACGAGCACCAGCGCCGCCCCGATGAGCAGCAGCGCCGGGTTCGGCGCCTTGTCCCCCGTCGCGGCCGCGATGGTGTCGCGGATCCCGGCGAGGTCGGTGTGCCCCGTCGCCCCGTAGATCAGCGCGCCGCCGTAGAGCAGCAGCGCCGCCGCGAACGAGCCGAGCAGGAAGTACTTGATCGCCGCCTCGCTGCTCCGCGGCGATGTCCGGCGGAAGCCGGTCAGCGCGTACGCCCCGAGCGACATCGTCTCCAGCCCGAGGAACAGCGTCAGCAGGTCCCCCGCGCCGGCGAGGATGATCGCGCCGACCGTCGAGAAGGTCAGCAGCGGGTAGAACTCCCCGCGGTCGAGCCGGTGCTCCGGGAGGTACCCCCCCGCGAGCAGCGCCGCCAGCGCGCCGCCGAGGCAGAGGACGAACGAGAAGAAGAGCGTGAAGCGGTCGATGATCAGGTAGGGGGCGAGCGCGTCGACCCCGTCGAGCGTCTCGGGGCCGACGAACCCGACCGCGCCCGAGAACACCGCCCCGGCGAGGAGCGTGATCGCGGTCCCGAGCGCGATGTCGGACGAGGGGCCCGAGAGGCGGTCGTGCGACTCCTCGCGGCGGTGCGAGAACGCCTCCGCGAGCATCAGCAGCGTCCCGCCGAGCGTGATCACGAGCAGCGGCGAGACGGCGAGGAAGATCCCGTAGCTCATCGCGCCGCCTCCTCCCCGCGCGCCGCGACCTTGCCTTCGGTCTGACGATCGCGACGGTCGCGCCGATCGCCTCGGGCCTGCTCGTCCCCGCCCGCCCCCGGCGCGCCCTCACCGGGCCGCAGCACGGGCGCCCCCTTGAGGAACGCGGGGGAGAACGTGTCCTCGGGCAGGAGCTTCGCGTTCCGTTCGTCCGCGAAGAGGATCGCCTGCCCGGAGACGACCTTGAACTGGTTGTAGGTAAACAGGACCGACTCCTTCATCCGATCGAGGAAGATCGCAGGGAACAGGCCGATCACGAAGATCATCAGGACCAGCGGCGCGAGCGCGAGCGCCTCGCGGGGCGTGACGTCGGGCAGGTGCTTGTTCTTCGGGTTCGTGAGGGGCCCGAAGAACATCTTCTGCACGACGCTCAGCATGTAGACGGCCGCGAGGATGACGCCCGCCGCGGCGCCCACGGTGTGGATCCCGCTGAACGTCCCGAGGCGCTCGGAGGCGTACGTGCCCATGATGATCATGAACTCGCCGATGAACCCGTTCGTGCCGGGCACGCCGACGGAGGCGAACGTCACGATCAGGAAGAGCGTCGCGTAGACCGGCATCACCTTGGCGAGGCCGCCGAACTCGGAGACCTGGCGGGTGTGGCGCCGGTCGTAGATCACGCCGACCAGGAGGAAGAGCGCGCCGGTGGAGACGCCGTGGTTCACCATCTGGAGCACCGCGCCCTGGATCCCGCTCGGCGTCACGCCGAAGAGCCCCAGCATCACGTAGCCCAGGTGGGCGACCGACGAGTACGCCACGAGGCGCTTCACGTCGGACTGCTTCCAGGCGACGAGCGCGCCGTAGATCACGCCGCCGAGGATCGCGATGCCCGCGAGGTTCGCCGCCAGGCTGGAGGCCGGCCCGGGGAAGAGCCCCATCGAGAAGCGCAGGTACGCGTACGTCCCGATCTTCAGCATGACCGCGGCCAGGATCACCGAGCCGCCGGTCGGCGCCTGCACGTGGGCGTCCGGCAGCCACGTGTGCACCGGCCACATCGGCACCTTGATGAAGAACGCGATCGAGAACGCCCAGAAGCAGAGCATCTGGGTGCTGCGCGGCAGCACCACGCGCGAGAGGGCGAGGTAGTCGAACGTGTAGGCGCCCGTGAGCTTCTGGTTCGCCCACACGAGGTACACGATGCCCGCGAGCATCAGCATCGAGCCCGCCATCGTGTAGATGAAGAGCTTGACCGCGGCCTTGATCTTCTCGACGCCGCCCCAGATGCCGATCATCACGAACATCGGCACCAGCATCAGCTCCCAGAAGAGGAAGAACAGGAACAGGTCGAGCGCGACGAAGGCGCCGAGCATCGCCCCCTGCAGGAGCAGGAGGCAGAAGCAGAGCTCCTTGATCCGGCTCTTGATCGAGCCGAACGACGCGTACGCCGCGATCGGCGCGATGAACGTCGTGAGCAGGACGAGCCAGAGGCTGATCCCGTCGATCGCGACGTGCCACCGGATGCCGAGCGACGGGATCCACTCCTTGATCGACTGGAAGTGCCAGCCCGCCGTCATCGGCACGCTGAGCAGCCAGAGCGACGCCAGGAAGCCCGCGCCGAGCACCGCCAGCGTGAAGCCCCGGAGCAGCGAGAGCATCTGCCGCGGCACGAAAAGCACCGCCGCGGCGCCCACGAACGGCAGGGCGATCAGCACGTTGAGGAGCGACGACCACTCCCCGGACGTGTCCACCGCGGCGGCCGGCGCGTCCGACGGCCAGAGCCACTGCACGCCGAGGACGGTGAGCGCCGCGACGAGCCCGAGGCCGACCCGCTGCCAGGCGGTGTACCCGCCGGCGTGGGCCGCGCCGTGAGCGTGGTCGTCGCCGTGGTGATCGTGACCGCCGTGGTGGTCGTCGTCGCCGTGGTGGTCGTGACCGCCGTGGTGGTCGTCGTCGCCCGCGTGGGCGGCGTGCCCGTCGCCCCGCGGGAGGAGCGCTCCGACGACGCCGGCGGCGAGCGCCGGCCAGGTTTGGGTTACGAGGTCGAGCGCGCTCATCGCAGGCCTTTCGTCTGCTCCGCCGGGGTCGTCCCCGGGGCGGGCGTGGCACCGTTCGGGACCAGCATCGTGGTCGGGTCCGTGGGGTTCTTGCGGCCCGGCGGCCGCGAGAACGAGAAGGTCTCCGTCGCCTCGCGGTCGAAGGCGTTGCGCACGCGGAGCACGACGTCCTTCGTCTCGCCCGGCTCGACCTTCACCGTGACGTCGGTGGCCTCGGAGAAGTCACCCGACTGCAGCCCGGGCGCCTCCCAGCGGTACCGGTAGCCGAGCCCCGGCGCCGCCGAGAGCCTCACCTCGCCCGAGCGGCGCAGATCGGCGTCGTCGACGTGCGCGTCGGCGTGCGGCTTGACCATGAACCAGCCGACGCCGGCGAGGCCGATGACCATCGACGCGGCGTACACCTGCACGCGGCCCGTCTGGAGCGCGCGCAGCACCGTGCCGAAGAACCCGACCACCGCGGCGGACAGCTTCGCGATCACGCCGTCGATGATCCACTTGTCCGCCATCGTGAAGATGTCGGCCAGCGCGTCGACCATGCCCACGACCGTGGCGTTGTAGAGCTCATCGATCCGCCACTTGTCGTAGATGAGCCCGTGCAGCCGCGGGAACTGCTGGGCGAAGCGCCGCTCGGGCTCGCCGCGCCGGTTCCAGTACACGAGCATCGCCAGGCCGATGCCGGCGAAGCACGCCGCCACGCCGGGCAGCATCATCGCCCACATCAGCCCCTTCGCCGCCTCGCGCTCCACCACCGCGCGCGACGTCATCGAGAACACCGGCTCGAGCAGGTGCGCGAGCGGCGCGAACGCGTGCGAGTGGGTGAGGTGCACGAGCGGCTCCGCCATCAGGAAGCCGGCGAAGACCGACAGCGCCCCGAGCACGATGAGCGGGATCGTCATCGGCAGCGGCGACTCGTGCGGCACCGGGCCCTCGAGCTTCTCGCCCGGCGCGTGCGCGTGGTGATCGTCGTGGTGGCCGTGCGGGTGCGGATCCTTCCAGCCGCGCACGATCGTCCAGCCGCGGAACTCGCCGTGGAACGTCAGGAAGTACGCGCGGAACATGTAGAAGGCGGTCATCGTCGCGGCGATGATGCCGACGGTGTAGATCGCCGGGCCGAGCCAGTCGGGCCACTGCCACACCGGCTGCCCGCGCGTCGAGACCGACTCGATCCGGCTGGAGAAGGCGCGCCACAGGATCTCGTCCTTCGACCAGAACCCCGCGAACCCGGGGAAGCCCGCGATCGAGAGGCACGCGAGCAGGAAGGTCCAGCGCGTCAGGGGCATGTGCTCCCTGAGGCCGCCCATGTTCCGCATGTCCTGCGACCGGTCGGTGTCGTGGATGCGCGCGTGCATCGCGTGGATCACCGAGCCGGCGCCGAGGAAGAGGCAGGCCTTGAAGAAGGCGTGCGTGAGGACGTGGAAGAAGCCGGCCGCGAACGCGCCGACGCCCACGCCGATGAACATGAACCCGAGCTGGCTCACCGTGGAGTAGGCGAGCACCTTCTTCAGGTCGTTCTGGAAGAGCCCGATCGAGGCCGCGAAGATCGCCGTGAGCACGCCGGTCACCGCGACCACCGCCATGGCGAACGGCGACAGGACGAACACCGCCGAGAGCCGGGCCACGAGGTACACGCCCGCGGTCACCATCGTCGCGGCGTGGATGAGCGCGGAGACCGGCGTCGGGCCGGCCATCGCGTCCGGCAGCCAGACGTAGAGCGGGATCTGCGCGCTCTTGCCGGCGCAGCCGAGGAACAGCGCGAGCCCGATCAGCGTCGAGGCGTACACGAGCACCGGCTGCGACGGGACGATGAAGCTCAGGAAGCCCGGCACCGTGTCGGCCGACATGTTGCCGATCGGCCAGACCTTCACCGCGGAGAGCAGGTTGCCCGCGTTCGCGGCGATGCCGTCGAAGTTCAGGGTGCCCGAGTAGTAGGCGAGCATGGCCATCGCGACGAGGAGGCCGAAGTCGCCGATGCGGTTGACGACGAACGCCTTCTTGCCGGCGCTCGCGTTCTTGTCGTCCTTGAACCAGAACCCGATGAGCAGGTAGCTGCACATGCCGACGCCCTCCCACCCCACGAAGAGGACGGCGAGGTTGTCGGCCATGATCAGCACGAGCATCGAGAAGCAGAACAGGTTCAGGTACGCGAAGAACCGGTAGTAGCCCGGGTCCTCGCGCATGTACGCGGACGAGTAGAGGTGGATGAGGAAGCCGACGCCGGTGACGACGAGGATCATCGTCCCGCTCAGGCCGTCGACGCTGAAGGCCACGTCGATCGGGATCGACTGGCCCATCCGGCCCGTGATCGAGAACCAGCGCCAGGCCGTCCAGCTCAGCTTGCCGCCCTCGTGCGGGAGCATGAGGAACGTCGTCACGGCCGCCAGGAAGGCGCCGCCGAGCGCGGCGAGCGCCATCAGCCGGACCGCGTCCTTGCCGAGCCGCTTGCCGAACAGGCCGTTCACGAGCGCGCCGAGCGCCGGCAGGCCGAGCACCACCGCGAGCAGCGCGAACTCGGACGCGGGGAATAAGACTCTCAGGGCTTCCACGCTAACTCCTCAGGAGATCGGCGTCGTCCGAGCGCATCGTCTTCCGGATGCGGTAGAACGCGAGCACGATCGCGAGACCCACGGCGGCTTCCGCCGCCGCGATGGCGATGACGAAGAAAGTGAAGATCTGCCCGGCGTGATCCTGCGGGTGCACCCGGTTGTACGAGACGAGCGTGAGGTTCACGGCGTTGAGCATCAGCTCGATGCTCATCAGCAGGACCAGGAGGTTCCTGCGCAGCAGGAAGCCCACCGACCCGATCGCGAACAGCACCGCCGCGACCACGAGGTAGTACTCGATGGGGACGGAGATCATGACTTCGGCTCCTTCGTCGACAGGGTGAAGTGGCCCGTGAGGGCGCCCGGCTGCGCGTCCGGCGTCGCGACGTCCCGCACCGGGACCTGATCGCGCGGATCCGGCGACGCGGGCGCGGCCGGCAGCAGCGTGGGATCGACCTGCCTGCCGCGGGCGACGGCGACGGCGCCGATCACGGCGACGAGGAGCAGCGCGCCCGAGAGCTCGAAGGGCACGATCCCCTTCGTGAAGAGCTCGTGCCCGAGCGCGTCGATCGTCCCGAGCGACTCGGGGGCGGGCGGCAGGGCCGTGACGCCGGGCTTGCCGGCGCTCGCCGTGAGGACCAGCGCGCCAATGGCGCCGATGATGAAGACGCCGGCGCCGATGTAGCGCGGCACCGCCGTGCGCGCGTCGCGCGGCGACGTCGCCGACGGGCCGAGGAGCATGATCACGAAGAGGAAGAGGATGACGACCGCGCCCGCGTACACGAGGATCTGGATCGCGGCGAGGAACTCCGCGGCCAGCATCAGGTAGAGGCCCGCGATGCCGACGATCGACGTGAGCAGCCCCATCGCGCCCCGGATCGGGTTCCGCGCCGCGACCGTGGCCAGGCCGCCGAGGAGGACCAGCAGCGACGCCAGCCCGAAGAAGGCGAATTCGAAGATTTTCACGGCGAGAGCACCCCTGTCGACGACCGGCCCTTGGTCTGTATGTACGCCTCGAACTCCTTGCGGAACTTCCGCAGGAAGCCGAGCGCGGGCATCGCCGTTCCCTCGCCGAAGGCGCAGATGGTGTTGCCCATGATGTTGTCGGCGATCTCGTGCAGCCGATCGAGCTCCTCGATCGTCCCCTCCCCGTGCACGATGCGGTCGAGGATCCGGTGGATCCACGCGCTGCCCTCGCGGCACGGCGTGCACTGGCCGCACGACTCGTGGCGGTAGAAGCGCATCAGGTTGTGCATCGCGAGGACGGGGCACGCCTTGTCGCTGAGCACGATGGCGCAGCAGGTCCCGAGCATCGTCCCGAGCGCGCGGAACGTGTCCACGCCGAGCGGCACGTCGAGCACGCTCTGGCCGTGCCACGGGTGGAGCGGCGACTTGTCGCTCGGCGCGTTCACGACCTCGTCGGCGCGCAGGATCGGGCACGACGAGCCGCCCGGGATGACCGCGAGGAGGTTGCCGTGCTTCACGCCGCCGGCGAAGTCGTAGATCATCTCGCGCAGCGTCACGCCGACGCACGCCTCGAAGATCCCCGGGTTGTTCACGTGGCCGCTCACGCCGAAGAGGCGACAGCCGCCGTCCTTGAGGTGGTGCAGCGCGGAGAGCTTCGAGAAGTTGTCGCCGCCGAGCTCGAGCGCCGTCGGCACCGCGGCGATCGTCTCGAGGTTGTTCACGGTGGTCGGCATGCCGAACGCGCCGAACTGCGCGGGGAACGGCGGCTTGAGCCGCGGCTCGCCGCGCTTGCCCTCGAGCGAGTTGAGGAGCGACGTCTCCTCCCCGCAGATGTAGGCGCCGGCGCCCGTGTGGACGTAGACCTCGACGGGGTAGTCGATCCCGAACGGGCGCTTGCCGAGGTAGCCCTTGGCGCGCGCCTCCTCGATGGCCTCCCAGAGCCGCGCCTTCGAGAGGTGCAGCTCGTCGCGCACGTAGATGTACGCGGCGTGGGCGCCGATCCCGAAGCAGCCGATGATGCACCCCTCGACGACCGCGTGGGGGTTCTTCTCCATCAGCGTGCGGTCCTTGAAGGTCCCGGGCTCGCCCTCGTCGGCGTTGATGACGAGGTAGTGCGGCCGCTCGGGCTTCGGGGGCCACGGCATGAAGCTCCACTTCACGCCCATGGCGAAGCCGGCGCCGCCGCGGCCGCGGATGTTGGCCGCCTTCATCTCCTCGACGAGCGCCTCGCGCGTCATCCCGAGGGCGCGCTTCGCCTGCTGGTAGCCGCCGCCCTTCTCGTACACGGCCAGCTTGTGGCCGTCGGGCTTGTCGTAGTTCTTGGTCAGGTAGCGCGTCAGCCGGAGCATCTCGTCACCTCGTCAACCGATCGAGGATCGCGTCCACCTTCTCGAGCGTCAGGCCCTCGTGGTAGTCGCGATCGACCTGCATCATCGGGGCGGTGCCGCACGACGCGAGGCACTCTGCGGTGCGCAGCGTGACCCTGCCGTCCTGCGTGGTCTCGCCCACCCGGATCCCGAGCCGCTTCTCGCAGTGGTGCAGCACCGCGTCCGCGCCGTTGAGCGCGCAGCTCAGCGTCCGGCAGACCCAGACCTGGTGCTTGCCCACGGGCTCCTTGTTGAAGAGCGTGTAGAAGGTCGCGACGCCCTGCACGTGCGCCGTCGGGAGGCCGAGCTGCTCGGCGACCCAGCGGAGCACCCGCCCGGAGACCCACCCTTCCTGGCTCTGGCAGAGGTGGAGCACCGGGATGCACGCGGCCTGGCGGTTCGGGTAGCGCGCGAGGATCTTCTCGAACTCGACCTTCCGGTCGGCGCTGAGCGCAAAATCTTCGGTCATGTCGGCTGTTGGCACGGTCCGCTGGCTCCCTGGGCGCGCCGCGGTCGCGGCGTGCCCGCTTCGACATGCAGTGGGGGACCCCGCAACGCGGGTCCCTTCCAAGCGAGGGGTTCGCCCGGAGAGCCGGGCGTCACCTCGTGCGCCTCCTGTGGAGAGGCGCCCACCGGAGGCGGACAGCCCCGCGCACCGGTGGCCGGGCATTCGGTTATCCGTCGCACGGAGCCGTTCCCGAGGCGCGGGCACGCTAGTGAGCGACGGTGGTCACTGTCAAGGCGCGCCGGGGGGAAACCTCCGGCGAATAACAGAAAGGGTTCCGCTGCCCAAGAAAGGTGGTGCCTGGAGCACACGGCGAGCCGGCCGGCCCGTCACGGCCGGTGCGCGGCGCGGCGGGCGAGGCTTCGCGGGCGCGTCGACGCGAGCGCGAGGGCCGCGATGCACCCCAGCAAATCCGGGGGGTTGAGTGTTCATCCTTCGAGGAGCTCCGCCGGCGGACGGGGCCCTCGCGCAACCGCTGCGCGAGCGCGTCGCGCAACGTCTGCATGAGGTGCTCGCGCAGACGTTGCGCGCGACGTGCTCGCGCGCGGCGCAGGGCGAGACGCGCGCGAGGCGCTCTCACCGCGTCCCCTGGAGAGAACTCCCTGGGTTTTCTGGCGGAGAACGCGTAGCCTCGGTCGACGTCCGCAGCGTTCTTCGTCTTTCACTTGAGAACGGGAAGGCGCTTCAACTACCCTTCGCGCCCATTACGACGCGCGCAGGGCGCGGACATGCGGTGCAGCGAACCCCCCTCCGGAGGTGGTGCGTGTTCTGTCCGAATTGTGGGACGCAAAACTCGGAAACGGCGTCCACGTGCACGAAGTGCGGCTTCAACCTGAAGGGAGCGGCCGCGCCGAAGTTCAAGGGCACCATGCTGATGAGTCAGCCCTCCGGGGCGGGCGCGGCGGGCCCGCGGGCCCCGGGGGCGCCTCCGCCTCCGGCGCCGCCTGCCGGCGCCCCGCCGGGTATGCCCGCGATCCCGAGCCCGCCGCAGGGCCTCGCCGGCACGGTGGTCGGCGTCCCCCCGGCGGGGCTCGGCGCCTCGGCCGGGCCTCCCCCTGCCCCACCTCCGCCCGGGATGGGCTACGGGTCGCCGTCCGCCCCGCCGCAGCAGCCGTCCGGCCCCGCCTTCGGCGGCGCGGCCGCGAGCCCGTCGGGCGGCTACGCGCCGTTCGGCCAGCAGCCGAACCAGGGCGTGAACCCGCTCGGCGGCACGATGGCGATCGACCAGCTCCCCGGGTACACCGGTCCGGGCGGGCAGCCGCAGCCCGGCGGCCCGCAGCCCGGCGCGTTCCCGCCGCCCGGCGGCAGCTACGGCCAGCCCCCGCAGGGCGCGGGCGGCAATCCGTTCGGCTCGCCCCCTGGCCAGGATCCGATGGGCGGCCCCGGCGGCGCGCCTCCGGGCTATGGCCAGCCCCCGGGCTACGGCCAGCAGCCCGGCTACGGCCAGCCCCCGGGCTACGGCCAGCAGCCCGGCTACGGCCAGCAGCCCGGGTACGGCCAGCCTCCGCAGCACAGCGCGAGCGGCTACGGTCCGCCTCCGGGCCAGGATCCGCAGGGCGGCTACGGCGGCAGCCCTCCGGGCGGCGGCTACGGCAGCCCCCCGGGCGGCGGCGGCTACGGCAGCCCTCCCGGCGGCGGCGGTTACGGCAGCCCTCCCGGCGGCGGCGGTTACGGCAGCCCCCCGGGTGGCGGCTACGGCGGCCCGCAGGGCGGCGGCTACGGCGGCCCGCAGGGCGGCGGCTACGGCAGCCCGCAGGGCGGCTACGGATCGCCCGCGCCGGGGACGAGCGATCCGGGCGGCTACGGCGGCGCGTCGCCTGCCGGCGGCCCGCTCGCGACGGCCGGTCAGTTCGGGCAGGGCGGCAGCAACCTGGGCGCCTACGGCGGCGGCGGCGCGCTGGCCGTGCGGGGCGAGACGCGCAACCCGATCACGGTCTGCGTGATCGGCATGGTGTGCTTCGTCTACGCCATCTGGCAGCTCTGGGCGATGCTGAACGAGCTGCAGCAGGCGACGAAGGACCCGGAGTTCAAGCCCTGGTACGTCTTCATCCCGCTGCTCAACTACTACTTCCTCTGGGTGAAGGTGCCGGAGCAGGTGACCCGGGCCAAGCAGATGGCCGGCTCGCGCAACCCGCAGGCCGAGGGCATCGTGCTCTACATCTTCCTCCCGCTCTACGCCCTGGCGAAGGACCTCAACGAGGTCTGGGACCCGAACGCCGCGTGAGCGCGCGGTGAGCGCGCGCTAGACCAGCGGTCCACCCGCGCCGCCGTCCTCCTCCGTTGTCCTGTCCGCCCGACGCCCCCGCGCCCGCTCCACCGGCACCGTCCCGGTGGAGCGCGGCGACCCCGCGCGGCCGCGCGGCGCGCGTCGGCGCGATCGCGGCGCTCGCCGGGCTCCTCGTCGCGTGCGGCGTCCCGCTCTGCCCGTTCGCGATCGTCACCCGCCACCCCTGCCCCGGCTGCGGCCTCACGCGCGCGACGCTCGCCCTCGCGCAGGGCCGCGTGGCCGAGGCGCTGCACTTCCACCCGCTCTCCCCGATCATGGCGCCGCTCGTCATCGCCGCGATCGCGTACAACGCGGCGGTCTACGTGAAGGACGGCCGCATCGCGGCGACCGAGGCGGTGCAGGGCGCGTGGGTGACGCGGCTCGGCGTCGCGCTGGCGGTCCTGATGGTCACCGTCTGGGTGGCGCGCTTCCTCGGCGCGTTCGGCGGCCCCGTCCCCGTGTAAACGCGGCGCGGGCGCGCCGTCCGCTGGCGGGCGCGGCACCCACGCCGGGCGCGCCGTCCGCTGGCGGGCGCGCCGTCCGCTCACTCGCCGCGGACGCGCAGCGCCTCGCTGCGCCGCCGCGCCATGGGGCGGAGGGCGCGCCCGGCGTGGGTGCCGCGCCGCGGCCACCCGCGCTGCGGTCGCACGAGCGGGACGCCCACGGAGACGCCGACGCGCAGCAGCACCTCGTACGCGCGCTCGAGCTCGCAGCCGATCACGTCGAGCTGCTCGTCCGTGAGCCCGCGCTTCGCCCTCGGAAAGAGGACGCTCTCCTCCTCGTCGGCGTGGTCGACGAACACCTCCCGCAGCAGCTTGAGGCGCGCCTCGAAGCGCACGTCGGTCGCGCGCGTGCGCAGCAGGTTGTCGGCGGCGAAGCGCGCCAGCCCGTGCTTCTCGTACGCCTCGTGGAGCGGCTTCCTGTCGCCGCCCATCCGCTCGGCACACACCGGATAGAGGTACGTCTCCTCGATCCGTACGTGCGCGTCGATCATCCGGGAGAGCTGCGCGACCATCGACGTCCGGAGCCCCGGGCTGGGCTCGGCGGCGATGCGCGCCATCAGGGCGCTGAGTTCGAGGTGCTGCTGCTCCAAGAGATCGAGTGCGTCCATGGGGTTCCCCTCGCGTGAAGCTCACCGCGCCGCGTCGCCGCCCTTGGGCAGCGCTTGCACAGCCCGCGCGCGGTGCTGCGCGGCGCCGTGCAGGCGGCACCGTCATGGCAAGGAGCGGGCCGCCGCGCGGCGAGCGCGCCGCGCGCGCCGACACCCCACACGTTCGCCGGGCGCCGGTGGGCGCGGGGCTACGCCCGGGCGGCGGCGAGCGCGGCGCGCATCGCCGAGGCGCCGGCGAAGCGGTGGTCGGGGTGCTTGGACAGGGCGCGCGCCAGCACCTCGTCGAGCACGCGCGGGACGTCACGGCGCTCGCGCCGGAGGGGCACGGGCGCGGAGCGCACGATGGCGACGAGCACGTCGAGGTCGCCCCGACCCCGGAAGGGGAGCTTGCCCGAGAGGGCATAGTAAATGAGCAGCGCGGCGGCGAACTGGTCGCTCCGCTCGGTGATCGCGCGGCTGCGCATCGCCTGCTCCGGCGACATGAACAGCAGGGTGCCCACGAGCGACCCGGGGCTGTCCGGCGTCACGCCGTCGCCCGTGTCGACGCCGGGCTCGTGCGCGAAGCCGAGATCGATGAGCTTGACCGTCGGCGCCCCCTCCCCCGGCGCCCCCTCCCCTGCCCCGGCGCCCGGCGCCTCGTCGACGAGCAGGATGTTGCCCGGCTGGAGGTCGCGGTGGACGACCTTCGCCGCGTGCATGGCCGCGAGGCCGGCGAGGATCTGGTCCGCCAGGGCGAGCGCGCGGCCGATCGGCAGAGGGCCGCTGCGCCGCACCTCCTCGCCCAGCGTGACCCCCTCGAAGAGCGGCATCAGGAAGAACGGCCGCCCGTCGGAGAGGCGCCCCTCGCCGAGCACAGGGCAGACGTTCGGGTGATCGATGCGGCGGGCGAGCCGCACCTCGCGGTCGAACCGGCTCTCGATGCCGCGGTCCCCGGCGTGCGCGCGCCGGAGCACCTTGAGCGCCACGGCCTCGCCCGTCGCGACGCGTCGGGCCGCGTAGACCGCGCCCATCCCCCCCTCGGCGATGAGCCGCTCGATGTGCAGTCCCTGCTCTGTACGGCCGACGAGCGGATCGACCGCGGCAGTCCCACACGCCGGCCGCCCCGCCGCCGCGCCGCCCCGCGCCGCGGGCCGCGCCTTCTCCGCCGCCGCGCCGCCCCGCGCCTCCTCGCGGCACCGGCCCGCGTGGCGGACGATGCCGGAACGAGGAGGCAGCCGTCGGTCCGTCGCGACCTCGCGGTCGTCGGCGGCCGGTTCGGGGAGCACCTCAGCGAGCGCGGTCCGGTCACAGCCTGAGCCGGGTGAGCGCTGGAGCTGGCAGCCAGGATTCACTCGAAGAACCTCGTCAGAAATTACCTGACGAGTGTCCATGGTCCACGCCCTCCAGGCAAGCGGATTGGCGACCGAAACGACCGATCCCCGCCCGGTGCCCATCGCGCTTATGTCCCGTATCTACTCAGTTTTTGCCCGGACAAAGCGAACCGCCCGAGGCGTTTCTGGACTGTCGGGCAAATCCTGAATGAATTTGCGTCCCCATCCCCGTTACGATCACAGCGCACCCATCACGACATGTAGGGGAAGCGCTGGATGGCGAAGCGTCTTGATCTCATCCTCGTGATCGACGTCGAATCGACCTGCTGGGACGGCGACCCGCCGCGAGGCGAGGAGAACGAGATCATCGAGATCGGCGTGTGCACGCTGGAGGTCGGCTCGGGCCGGCGGCGCGACCGGCGGTCGATCCTGGTGCGCCCGGAGCGCTCGCGCGTGAGCCCGTTCTGTACGTCGCTCACGACGCTGACCCAGGCGGACGTCGACGCGGGCGTCTCGTTCAAGGAGGCGTGCGCGATCCTGCGGGGCGAGCTCAAGGCGCAGGACCGCCTCTGGGCGAGCTACGGCGACTACGACCGGTGCATGTTCGAGCGGCAGTGCCAGGCGCGCGGCGTGCCGTTCCCGTTCGGGCCGAGCCACCTCAACGTGAAGACCCTGTTCGCGGTGGCGCGCGCGCTGCCGCGCGAGGTCGGGATGGCCGAGGCCCTGGAGCGCGTGGGCCTGCCGCTCGCCGGGACGCACCACCGGGGCGGCGACGACGCCTACAACATCGCGGGCCTGCTCGCGCACCTCCTGCTGGCCGCGCGGCGCTGACGGCCGGCGCCCGGGGCGCTCGCGCGATCGCCGCCGCCTCGTCGAGGGCGCGCGGCGCTGACGCGGCCGGCGCGCCGGGCGCTCACGCGATCGGCGCCGCCTCGGGCACGTCGGGCCGCTCCTCCGCGGCCTCGCCGGCCGGCGGGGCGCCGGCCGCGGCGCCGTCGCGCTCGTCGCGCCAGCCACGCTCGCGCTCCGCGTCGCCGAGGGCGGCCGCGCCGGCCGCGGCGGGCGGCACCGTCGCCGCGGCGAGGAGGTACGTGAGGCCGGCGCCGAGCAGCAGGGCGCTGTAGCCGAGGTTCATCGCACACAGCGCGCCGAGCGCCATCGCCGCCGCGCCGGCGAGGGCCGAGAGCGCCCAGCACAGCGGGAGCAGCGCCGGCGCGGCCGCGTCGACGAGCTTGACCCCGAGCGGCACGAGCGAGCCCGCGAGCAGGCCGAACGCCGCGAGGAGCACGACCGCGAGCAGCGCGCGCGGGAAGGACGCGAGCCCGAGGCTCCACCGCGCGAGCGGGACGAGCCCCACCGCGCCGAGCGCCGCGGCGGCCGCGAGCGCCTCGGCCACCTGCGCCGAGGCCCCGGCCGCGGCGCTCGGCGCCACCCGGGCGGTGAGCAGGCCGCCCAGGCCGGCCGAGACAAGGAGGATCACGAGGGCGGCCGGGAGCTCGTGCGAGGGCAGGTCGAGCAGCAGGAGCGCGTGCCGGAAGACGGCGAGCTCGACCAGCGCGAAGCCCGCGCCGATCGCCGCGAAGAACGCGAGGGCGCGGGCGCGGGACGGCGGGGGCGCCGCCGCGTCGGTCGCGGGGGCCGCCGCGTCGGTCGCGGGGGCCGCCGCGTCGGCGCGCCGGAGGAAGCGGCCGGCGCGCGCCGCGAGCCGCGGGAGCAGCGCGGCGATCGCGAAGAGGCCGGACGCGACGGCGAGCAGCGCCGCGAGCGCGAACAGGCCCGTGTGCTCGGCGCGGAGCGCCTTCCAGTCGACGAGCACCGCGGGCAGGCGGCGCGGCGGGACGGCGTAGGAGAAGAACGGCCTGTCGTCGGTCGGCGGCGTGAGGTCGCTCGTCGCGTCGGGCGCCGCCGCGCGCGCGTCGGCCGCCGCGGCGAGCCACGCGCGGATCGGGGTCTGCGGGCGGTCGGGGGCGAACGCCTCCGCGAGCTTGTGCCTGCGGCAGTGGCGGCGGAGCGCGTCGATGTCCGCGCGCGCGAGCGGCGTGCGCCGGGCGAGGAGCGCGGTCCGCTGCGCGGCGCTGCACGCGAAGAGGTGGTCCTTCGGCTCGGCCGCGCCAGCGCGGCGCAGCGCCGCGGCCGTGAGGGCGAGCAGGCGATCGAGGTCGCCCTCCGGCCGGCTCACGACGAGCGTCCCCTCGGGCAGCAGGCGCGCGAGGAAGTCGCCGAGGCCCTCGACCGTGGCCAGCCGGCTCTCCGACAGCGCGAGCGCGCCGGTCGCGGCTGCCTCGGCGGTGTCGGGCGACGGGATCACGATGTTCCTGAAGAGCAGCGGCGTGCGCCGGGCGAAGCTCCGCGCGTCGCCCAGCTCGAGGTGGACCTCGGGCTTGTCGTAGAGGCGGCCGCTGAACTCGGCGTACTTCCCGCGCATCAGCTCGACGACGGCGCGATCGCTCTCCACCGCGACGACGTCCTTCTGGCCGGCCTTGAGCGCGGCGCGCACGTCGCGCCCGCCGCCGGCGCCGACGACGAGCGCGGGGCCCTGGTCCCGGTGGAGCGCGTAGGCGATGTCCTCGGGCTGCGGCGGCGGCGTCGCCTTCGCGTCGAGGATCGGGCTCGCCGCGACCCCGTCGATCCGCAGCATCGCCGCGCCGGCCCGCGGGCGGTCGACCGTGATCAGCGAGCGCTCGCTCCAGGCCTCGAGCTCGGTCCGGTCGGGGGTGGTCCGGCGGAGGCCGGCGAGCCGCAGCCACGGGGCGCCGACGTCGCCGGCGAGGAGCACGACGCTGCCGAGCACGAAGGTCGCGACGAGGCCGCCGGGGGCCCGCTGCTCGCCCTCGCGGCGCGACCCGAGGAAGAAGAACACACCCGCCACGGCGAAGAAGATCGCCGCCGCCAGCGCGGCGCGGGGCGCGCCGGCGCGGAGCGCGGCGGCCGCCGCGAGCCCGCCCAGCGACCCGCCGACGAGGTCGAGCAGGTAGAGGCGGGGCATCTCGGCGGCGGCGTGCCGGATCGCGGCCGCGAGCGCGAGGCCCGAAAGGGCGAACGGGACGGTGCACGCGGCGTAGACCAGCGCGAGCCACGGGAGCGACCCCGGCGCGGAGACCGACGCCGGCCCGCGCTGCGCGACCAGGATGATCGCGGCGAGCGTCGCGCCCGACGCGAGCGCGGAGAGCGCCGCCATCCGGGCGAAGAGCGCGGGCGGGCGGACGAGCGACGGGGCGACATAGAGCAGCGCGCCGCCGAGGCCGGCGCCGACGAGCGACAGCGCGAGCGTGACGAACGCGTGCGGCTGCCCGAACAGCGCCCCGTGGATCCGCGTGAGCGCGATCTCGAGCAGGACCGTGGCGCACGCGAGGGCCGCGACGCCGCTGAAGAGGCCGCTCCGTTGGCAGACGCGCATGGGCCCGCTCCTACCACAGCGCGCCGCGGTCGCCTCACCTCTCTCGACCGAGCGGCGCGAGCGGCCAGGGCGCGAGCAGGGGCACGGGCCCGCTCGGCCGGAACCCGGTCGCGCCGCCCGGCCCCTGCCGCGCGGCCGCCGCGGCGCCGCCCGGCGGGGCTCCCGCGGCGCGGTCAGGGGCCCCGGCCGCGCCGCGCGGCGGGGGCGCGCGGGATCCGCCTTCATTGCGCCCCGGGGGCGCGCCGCTCTGGCGGATCGCGCGCGCGCACTCGTCGACCGTGAGGCGGCGCGGCCCGTAGGCCGAGGCGTTGGCCGCGTCGGCGTCCATCAGCCGCGTCGGGGTGTCGATGCCGAAGTCGTCCGGGTGCCCCGGCTCGTCGAGCAGCACGTGCCCGAGCTCGTGCGACAGCGCGAACGAGGCGCGATCGGCGCGCAGGCCGGCGCGGTCCTCGATGATCGTGTTCCGGATCGCCCCGCCGTCCGCGAAGATGAACGACTCGCCGATCCGCCCGCCGCCCGCGAAGCTCGGGACCATCACGACGTCGACGGTGGCGGGGTCGCCGTCGTCGAACGCCTTGAGCAGCGCGCGCTCCTCGACGGTGCCGGCGATCGCGTCCGTGTCGCTGAAGTGCTGGAGGCCGTCGTCGAGCTCGACGGCGCCGATGCACGCGGTGAGCGTGGCGTCGGTGCTCAGCGCGCCCGACGCCGGCGGCTCGATCGTCGCGAGCGCGCCGCCCGGGCGCCGCACGAGCACGTCGGTGGTCCCGTGGGCGCCCGCGCCGATGACGGGGTTGTCGGAGAGGCGCACCGAGAACCCCGCGGCGGCGATCGCCGCGGCGACGGCGCGGGCGGCGGCGTCGGGGCGCATGCGGGGCGCGATGGTCGCGGTCACCTCGTGGCCGTCGACGCGCACGCGGATCGCGCCGCCGCTGGCCGGGAGCCCGTGGTCGCAGCCGATCGCGAGCAGGTGGGGCCGCGGGGGGTCGACGAAGGAGATGTCGAGCTCCTCCGGCGGGCCGAAGCTCACGCCGCACGCGCCCCAGAGGGCGTTCGCGCGCTCGACCTCCGCGCGCGCGATCGCGACGGCGCCCGCGTCGTCCCCGCCCATGGGCGGCGGCCCGCCCGCGCGCGGGCGCACCATGAGGATCCGGAGGCGCGCGCGCGTGCGCCCGAGGGGCCCGAGCGGCGAGGTGCGCGGGCCGGCGATGCGGATCATCTGGAGCTTCGGCCCGCCGGGCACGGCGACGACGAGCGCCCCGCCGACCTCGCCCTTCACGGAGCGGTCGGCGATCATCGGGTGGTTGCGATCGATGTCGTCCGCGACCGCGCGGAGGGGGCGCGTCGAGCCGCACACGAGGCCGGGCGGGACGTCCTCGGGGCACGGCACGTGGCCGAGCGGCACGCTGGCGAGGCGGTCGATCACCCTCCCGGACGGCGCCGCGGAGTGGACGTCGAGGGTCACCGGCACGTCGTCCGGCGCGCCGATCACGAGCAGCCGGATCGCGTCGGGGTCGTCGAGGTTGCCGAACGGATCGTCGCCGAGCCGGTCCGGGGGCGTGCGCTGCAGCGAGGCGTGGGAGCGCGCCATGTCGATGCGGCGTCCGGCGCCGTCGATCGCGCGGATCTCGAAGGCGCTGATCGCCACCGTCCTCCCGGCGAGCGCGATCTCGCTCCGCCCGGCGCGGGTCGCCTGGAGCTCGACGCGGCGGGCGTTCGCGGGGATCGCGCTGGCGGGCTGGACGGGGCTGCCGTCGACGAGGAGCCGCACGCCAGCGGGGATCGTCGCGGGCGCCGCGCCGCGCGGCATGCGCAGCGCGAGCAGATCCGGCGAGGGCGGCACGCGCGGCTGCTCGCCGTCGGGCACGCCGTCGGCGTCGTCGTCGTCGAGATCGGCCACGAGCAGCGCGGGCCCGGGCTCCGCGGCGGCGGCGCTGGCCGGGCCGACGAGGGCGCCGAGGAGGACCGAGAGTGCCGTCAGCCGCCGGTTCATGATCGCATCGCCCTGCCCGCTCGCCCCCCTCGGTCGAGTCTATCGCGCCTTCGGTCGAGCGCCGCTCGCGCCCGCGCGGCGGGCGCCGTCGCATGGCCTGCGGGCGCGGGCCGTCGGGAGCCCTCCGATGGCGGTGCGTCCAGCCCCGCACAACGTGCCGCCTCGTGGTCAGCGTCAGCGCGGTCATTTTCGATGTCGACGGGACGATCCTCGACACGGTCGACCTGCACGCGGCCGCCTGGCAGCTCGCCTTCCGCCGGTTCGGCCGCGAGGTCTCGCTGGAGCGGCTGCGGCGCCAGATCGGCAAGGGCGCGGGCGAGCTCTTGCCGGTGTTCCTGTCGCCCGAGGAGATCGGCTGGATCGGCGCCGGCGTCGCGTCGCTGCACGACGCGCTCTACGGGCGCGAGCTCCTCCCTGGCGCGCGCGCCTTTCCGGGGGTGCGCGCGCTGTTCGAGCGCGTCGCGCGCGACGGGCGCCGGATCGTCCTCGCCTCCTCGACGCCGCGCGGCGAGCTCGACGCGAGCGTCGCGCTCGCCGGGGTGGGCGATCTGGTCTCGGGGACGGTGTCGGCGGACGACGTGGAGCGATCGAAGCCGCACCCGGATCTCTTCGAGGCGGCGCTCGACCGGCTGGGCAGCGTCGATCCGCGCGAGGTCGTCCTCGTCGGCGACGCGCCGTCCGACGCCGAGGCCGCGGCGAAGCTCGGCATCCTCACGGTGGGGCTCCTCTGCGGAGGCTTCCCCGAGATGGAGCTGCTCGAGGCCGGTTGCGCGGCGCTCTACCGCGATCCCGAGGACCTGCTCGCGCGGTACGACGCCTCGCCGCTCGCGCCGCTCACGCAGCGGCTCGCGTCGTAGCCGGCGGCTCAGGAGGCACCGGGGGCGTGCTCGGCGCGCGCGGCGCGGGCGCGCTGGCTCTCCGGGGCAGCGAGCTGCTCGCGCAGGGCTCTCCGCTGCGGCTCGTCGACCGGGGACGCGGCGGTCGAGCCGTCGCGGAGCTCCACCGCGTAGATGGCGTCGAGCGGCAGGAGGTCGAGCAGCGCGGGGCTCTCCGTCGTGAGCAGGATGTGCCGCTGGGCGGAGGCGCCGCGCACGTACTCGAGGAGCGCCGGCAGCGCGCCCCGATCGAGCCCGGCGTCGGGGTGCTCGAAGCCGGCGAGCACGAGCGGGGGCTCCTGCGAGAGCGCCGTGACCATGGCGGCGAGCCTCAGCGTGGCGTCCGGCTCGTCGGCGGCGGCCCGCCAGCGCTCGCGCCCGTCGCCGTCGACGCCGTGGCGCAGCTCCGGGACGAGGAGCCCGCCGGACGAGAGCGCGCGGGCGCCGTCGACGTCGCCGATCACCTGCGACAGCCCGGCGAGGAAGTCGTCCTTCCAGCGCTCCTTCTCGACCGCGCGGAGGACGGAGCCCCAGTTGTCGCCGCTCGCGCGGAGGCGCCGGGAGGCGCTGAGCTTCTGGGGCGCGCGGAGGGTGCGCGGCGCGAGGGAGTAGAGGACGGCGCGGCGCAGCTCGTCGAGCATCGGGGTGAGCGGGCCGTCGGAGAGCAGCGGCAGGACGAGCCTCGCGCCGCTCACGGCGATCGGCGCGACCCCGCGGTAGGCGAGCGTGCCGCTGCGCCCCTTGTCCTTGCGCGAGAACCCCTTCGGGCTGCCCTTGAGCCGGTCGAACGAGACCTCGGGCGAGTCGCTGCCCGCGTCGAACACCTCGCGCAGGCCCGGCTTGACGAGCCGCGTGAGCGCGCTGCGCTGCCACCAGGCGGCGGTCTCGCTCTTGACGCGGATCTCGCCGTCCCGCTCCCCCGGCTCGATCTGCACGAGCCAGAACCCGTGGCCCTCGGTCCTGGAGACCGCGACGCCGAGGGTGGTGAGCGCGCCGTCGCGGCGAGGCCGCTGCAGCGCGCCGCCGCGGCGGCTCGACGCCGCCTGATCGAGCGCCCCGCTCGCGCACTCGGCGAGGAACCGCACGGCGTCGAGCAGGCAGCCCTTCCCCGAGCCGGGCGGGCCGACCAGCGCGGTCAGCGCCCCGAGCGTGAGCTCGAGGCCGGCCCCGATGCTGCCGTAGTTGCTGACGTAGACGTGGGTGATCATCGCGGCACGGCGCCTCGGCTCGAGGACATCCATCCCCCTTTCCGCGCTGCGAGACCGCCGGCAGGGGCGGCTGGATCGTGCTTCCGGGACGCCGAAGCAGCCGCCAGGGACGCCGGAATAGCCGCCAGGCACGCCGGAATAGCCACCACGCACGCCGGAATAGCCACCAGGCACGCCGGAATAGCCACCACGCACGCCGGAATAGCCGCCACGCACGCCGGAATAGCCGCCAGGGACACGCAGCTGCGCTTCAGAGACTCATCGCGCTGCGCGTCAGGGACGCCGGAATAGCCGCCAGGGACGCCGGAACAGTCGCCAGGGACGCCGGAACAGTCGCCAGGGACGCCGGAACAGTCGCCAGGGACGCCGGAACAGTCGCCAGGGACGCCGGAACAGTCGCCAGGGACGCCGGAACAGTCGCCAGGGACGCCGGAGCAGCCGCCAGGGACGCGGCGCTGCGCCTCCGGGACATCCGGCCGACGGGGGAGAGGACCGCTGGACGCTGCCACGGTCTCGCTCCGGAAAGATCCTGACGCCAGGGCGGTTAGCCGCCCATCCCGGGCCGGCTCCACGCGGCCCTCCGTACCGTCTTGAGGATCTCCGATGCACCCCACCCGACGACGATCATCGAACGCCTCGTCAGAGATGGCCGCAACAAGAACCTTGCAGAAGCAGCGCCAACCCCGCGCGGCAAGGCGGACGCGCTCGGAGGATGGTAAGGCCCGGCACGAAATCGCGCCGGCGAGCCGACGACCGTGCGCTAGGGTCGCGGAGGCGGGTAGACGCTGAGAGGTCCGGGCGCAGCGAGGAACCGCAGCGCGTTTTCGAGCGTGCGGAACGACCTCGCCTGCGACGCGCGCAGCACGCCGAAGTCGATCCACTGGGTGAGCTTGAGCTGGTCGAGCGTGGGCTTGTAGGCCTTGCCCGGTGGGAAGCGCTTCGAGAGCCACCCCTTCACGTCGCGGATGCCCTCGGGATCCTCCGGGCACGTCGTGCCTTCCGCGATGCGCACGCCGGGCCGGATCTCCCGGCCCGCCATGAGGTGGATGCACGGCAGGAACCACGCCTCGAACTCGCGGTGCGCCAGCACCACAGCAGCAGGAAAGGGCAGGCTCGCAGCAGCAACCCACGCCGCGGTTTCGGGTCCCGCCGTGGCCGGGCATCCGTCGTCCTCATCACGGAGCAGCAACGCGAACGTGCAGTCGCGCTCGCTGCGCAGAAGCTCGCAGGCCTGCATCACGCCGGCGCGGGTGTTGAGCGCCTTGCCGCGCTTCGGGGGCCCCCAGACCGCATGCGGCAGCCCAAGGTCGGCCCAGAGCCGGATGACCAGGTTCCTCGCCGCCTCGACCTCACCGTGGCCCTCGACGACCAGGTGGGCCTTACCCATCGCTCGCGGGCTCCTCGGGGCGGAGGCCTTCGGCGTGGAGGAGATCGCTGGTCGACATCAGGCGCTTGCGCACGAGCTCGCGCTGCCGCTCCTCGACGCGCGCCACCGTGGTCGCGCCGTCGCGCCGCTCCACGACGAGGACGTCATCGATCGGAACAAGATCCAGCAGCTCGGGGCTGTGCGTCGTGAGCAGGATCTGGCCGCGCGTCGAGGCTTCCTTCAAGAAATCGTAGAGAAGCGAGATCGCCCCTGGATGTACGCCCAGCTCCGGCTCCTCGAAGCCCAGGAGCGCCGGCGCGGGCTCCTGGAAGAGCGCCGTGAGAAGGGCCGCGACGCGCAGGGTACCGTCCGACTCCTGCGCAGCCCCGTGCCAGCGCTCGCGCCCCTGCACGTCGACGCCGTGGCGGAACTCCGGGATCAGGAACCCTCCCGCCTCCGTGACGCGGTACTCGTCGATATCCAAGGCGATGCGCCCGAGGGCAGCAACGAGCTCGGCGCCCCAGGTAGATCGCTCGATCGCCCTCAACGTCGAGGCCCAGTTGCTGCCCTTTGTACGCATCGGCTTGGATGGATCCGGGTGCTGTGGAGCGCGCAGCACGTCCGGGAACAACGAGTAGATCGCGACGCTGCGCAGCTCCTCCATGAGGGGAGCAAAGTGAGACAGCGCCACCGGCGCGAGCAGAGGGAAGAGCGAAGCATCGTGGCCAAAGGACGATGGAATTTGCAGGTAGTGATGCCCCTTGTGCGTGACGAAGCGCTGCGGCGCCGAAAACTCGGTGTCCCCGGTCGGCGTGGTGCCGCCCGTGTCGCTGCCGAGGAGCGTCCTCCGCTCCTCCTCGGTCCACTTGTCCTCGGGCTCCTCGAGGAGCTCAAAGATGCGGGTTCGGGTCCTGGAATCGGGCGCTTTCCCTGGAAACCACACCGCGCGCTCACGCTTCACGGATAAGCTGCCGTACTTGTCGGCCGACGTGAGCGTGAAGCCCCAGATGCCGGCGCCTTGCTCGCGCTCGATGTGCACTTCGAGAAGCACATCGGAGGGTTCACGAGCATTTCCGTAGCGCAGCGCATCGAGCCCGTGCCGAACAGCAACCGGTCTGTCGATCCCTCCGCTCGCGCACTCGGCGAGGAAGCGGAGGATGTCCACGACGTTGCTCTTGCCCGAGGCGTTCGGCCCCACGAGGACCGTCATCGCCCCGAGCTCGAGCTCGATCCGCTCCCCGATGCTGCGGAAGTTACGGGCGCAGATCCTGGTGATCATCGCGTCTCAGCCTCCCCCAGGTGCCGTCACGCCGTGCGCGCGAGCGCGATCGCGAGCGCCTCACCGTCGACGTTGACCTCGCGCGTCTCGGCCTGGCCCCACGCCGCGGGCGCCCCGCCGAGCACGAGCTCGGCCGCGAGCGCCTCCTGCATGAGCATCTCGCGCGCCGCCTCGGCGACCTTGCGGGCGCGCTCGCTGCCGTCGAGCGCGAGCCGGATCCGCTCGGTGAAGCCGAGGTCGAGCTCCTTGCGCAGCCCCTGCACGCGGGAGAGGATCTCCCGGCCGAGCCCCTCGTCGCGGAGCGCGTCCGTGAGCGCCGTGTGCAGCACGACGACCCCCGCGCGGCCGCCGGCCGCCGCGAACCCCTCGCCCGCCTCGACCGCGACGTCGATCTCCTCGGGGCCGAGCTCGACCTGCTCGCCGTCGAGCGCGATCGCGATCTTGCCCTCGGTCGCGAGCGCCGCGCGCAGCGACGCGGCGTCGGCCTTGGCGAGGACCTGCTTCGCGAGCTGCACCTTCTTGCCGAGCTTCGGCCCGAGCGCGCGGAAGTTCGGCTTGAGCACGTAACGCACCGCGCTGCCCTCCTCGCCGGGCTTGAGGAAGCGCACCTCGTGCACGTTGAGCTCCTCGGCGATGAGCGGCACGTGCTCGGCGACCGCCGCCGCGAGCCCCTGCTGCGACAGCACGACGTCCGCGCGCGAGAGCGGCTGCCGCACCTTGAGCTTGTTCGCCGTGCGCACCTGCAGGCCCAGCGACACGAGCTCGCGCACCGCGCGCATCTCGATCGCGAGCGGCTCGTCGATCGCGGCCGCGTCGGCCTCGGGGAACGCCACGAGGTGCACGCTCTCCGGCTGCGACGCGGGCCACGGCCGCCGCACCAGGTTCTGGTACATGGCCTCGGCGAGGAACGGCGTGAACGGCGCGCTCAGCTTGGCGATCGCGACGAGCACCTCGTACAGCGTGAAGTACGCGTCGCGCTTGTCCTGCGCCGCCCGCACGGCGCCCGCGGAGATGTCCGGCGGGTCGCTCGGAGAGGACGGCGACAGCCGATCCTCGACCAACGTCGGAGACGGGGCCCAGAAGCGCGCGCGGCTCCGGCGGACGTACCAGTTCGAGAGCGCGTCCACGAGGTCGACCAGCCGCTGCGCGGCCTCGTACAGGTGGTACTCGTCGAGGTGCGCCGTCACCTCCCGCGTCGCCAGCGCGAGCTCCGAGAGGATCCACCGGTCGAGCAGCGACCGCTCCTTCGCCGGCCTGTAGCCGGCGCTCGCCGCGAGCGCCGCGGGCGACGTGTCCTTCGCGTCCGGGTTCCCCTCGGCGGGCGAGAAGCCGTCGATGTTCGCGTAGATGGTGAAGAACGAGTAGACGTTCCGGAGCTTGACCGCGAACTCCTTCTGGTACGCGCGCACGTTCGTGAGCGAGTGGCGCGTGTTCGTCCACGGCGGGGAGGACGCGTAGAAGAACCAGCGGAACGCGTCGGCCCCGGGCGCCGGCGTCGCCGGGTCCTCGATGGTGACGCGCTCGGGCTGCGGGAGCCGGGGCACGTCGTTCGGCATCACCGAGAGCGCCTTCTGGCCCGGCGACAGGCCCAGGCGGTCGAGATCCGCGTCCGAGAGCGCGACGATCCGCCGCGGCATGCCCTTCTGCGGCCGGAGCTCCATCGCGAGCGGCTGCGCCTCGCGGTCGGCGCGGTACATCCGCACCTTCGCGGCGTCGCCCGTCAGGTCGAGCCCCTCGTAGTCCTCGCGCGCGATGAACGCCACCCCGTCCTTCGCCTGGACGCCCTTCACATCCCCGGCCTTCACCGCCGCGAACTCCATCCGGACACGCTCCAGGATGACCTCGGGCGGCGTGTAGTTGCCCTTCGACTTGCTCTCCTTCTTGCCCTCACGGTCGCAGACGTGCCCCAGCACGACGCACGTCTGGTACGGGTGCGGGTAGCTCCGGACGCGCGACAGCCCGAGCTTGTCCTGCGTCGCCTCGTCGAAGACGAGCGTCGAGACCATCAGCAGCGAGTAGAACCAGCCGCGCGTCTGGTCGATCGCCTCGCTGATGAAGTCCGCCGGGAACGCGCGGTCGAACAGCTCCTTCGAGCCCGGCGCGTGCGGGTAGCCCCACTGCGCGAACGGCATGCTCCCGCTGTCGAACCACGCGTCGATGACCTCGGTCACGCGCCGCATCTCGCCGCCGCACGTCGGGCACGGGAACGTCACCCGGTCGATCCACGGCTTGTGGACGATGAGGTGGTCGTTCAGGCCTGGGTCCGCCTTCTTCGCCTCGTGGAAGTGGTCGAAGGCGCGCGGGTTCAGCGCCTCGATCTCGGCGACCGACGCGGGGGCGAGCTGGTGCTCCTCGTCGTCCTTGCAGATCCAGACGTTGAGCGGCGTCCCCCAGTACCGCTCGCGCGAGAGCGCCCAGTCGACGTTGTTCGCGAGGAAGTCGCCGAACCGGCCCTCCTGGATGTGCGACGGGAGCCAGTGGATCGCGCGGTTGTTCGCGATCGCCTTGTCGATGTTGTCCCGCGTCCGGATGTACCAGGCCGGCCGCGCGAGCTGGATCAGCGGGTCGTCGTCGGCGCGCCAGCAGAACGGGTACTCGTGGCGGTACTTCTCCTCGTGGACGAGCAGCCCGCGCGCCCCGAGATCCTTGATGATCAGCGGGTCGGCGTCCTTCACCCAGATCCCCGAGAACGGCGTGAGCCCGGGCTCGAACGTGCCGTCCGGCCGCACCGCGCAGAGCATCGGGACCTCGCTCCCGGGCTGGAGCTCCTCGACGCGCTTCTTGTGCGCGTTGAAGTCGTCCTCGCCGAACGCGGGCGCGATGTGGACGATGCCCGTGCCGGAGTCGAGCGTCACGAAGTCTGCGCCGAGGACCACCCAGTAGAGCGGCTCTTCCTTGCCGTCCTTCCGGCGCGCCGTGGCGCCCTCGAGCGACCTCGAGAAGCCGTCGAACGGCGGGCGGTAGCGCTTGCCGATGAGGTCGCTCCCCTTGAGCTCACGGAGCACCGGGAGGTCGCGCTTGAACTTCTTCGCGAGCTCCTCGCGCAGCGCCGCGGCGACGATGAGCTTCCCGGCCCCCGGCGCGGCCCCGCCCGCGTCGACGACGACGTAGTCGAACTCGGGCCGGACCGCGGCGTAGCCGTTCGACGGCAGGGTCCACGGGGTCGTCGTCCACGCGCAGAGCGCCGTGTCGGGCTCGTCGACGAGCGGGAACGCCACGAACACGCTGGGGTCGTCGACGGTCTTGTAGTTCGATCCGACCTCGGCCGCGCTGAGCGCCGTGCCGCCCTGCGGCCACCACCAACAGACGCGGTGGCCTCGGTAGAGAAGCCCCTTCTTGTGGAGCTGCGAGAGCGCCCACCAGACGCTCTCGACGTAGCTCCGGTGGTAGGTGACGTAGGCGCTGTCGAGGTCGACCCAGAAGCCGATCTTGTCGGTCAGGCTCTCCCACGCCTCGGTGTACCGGAAGACGGAGTCGACGCAGCGCGAGATGAACGGCTCGACGCCGTAGCGCTCGATGTCGGCCTTGCCGTGGATGCGCAGCTCCTTTTCGACCTCGACCTCGACCGGCAGGCCGTGCGTGTCCCAGCCGGCCTTCCGCGGGACGTCGTAGCCGCGCATCGTCTTGTAGCGGGGGAAGACGTCCTTGACCGCGCGGGTGAGCACGTGGCCGTTGTGCGGCATGCCGTTGGCGGTCGGCGGGCCCTCGTAGAAGACGAACGTGCCCCTCGACGGGCCGGTGGCGCGGGTCTCGGCGCGGAGGGTCTTCTCGAAGATGCGGCGCTGCTTCCAGAAGGCGAGGATCTTCGCCTCGTCGGCGGGGAAGTTCAGCTCGGTCGCCACCTTGTCGAACAGGGGCTCGAGCGGGCCGTCGGTCGGTTTCTTCGAGGGGGCTTCGGACATGGCCCGGCCTAGTAGCAAGATGGGTTGCCAGCGTCGAGGGAGGCGCTGGGGCCGGCGCCGGGCGCGCGGGGTGCGGCGGATGCTAGGCTCGATGAATGAGCGCGCAGCACCCGCTGTTTCCAGGCAACGCCCCCGAGGTAGAGGCCGCGTTTCAGGCCGTGCCGGAAGAGATGGTCGCCGAGATCCTCGACGGAGAGCTCCACACGTTCCCGCGGCCGGCGCGGCCGCATACGCGTACAGCGTCGCTCCTGGGCGCAAGTATCACGGGCCCCTTCGATCGGGGCAGAGGTGGACCGGGAGGCTGGGTCATCCTTGATGAGCCCGAGCTCCACCTCGGACCGAGGCCCGACAAAATCGTCCCCGATCTCGCCGGCTGGCGCCGCGAGCGGCTGCCCGACGCGATCGGGTCCGAGGACGCCCCCGCGCATTACGACGTCACGCCCGACTGGGTCTGCGAAGTGATCTCCCCGCGCACCGAGCGCGTTGATCGCGGCAAGAAGATGCGAATCTACCGGCGCGAAGGGGTCCGCCACGCCTGGTTGATCAACCCGGTCGCGCAGACGCTCGAGGTGTACCGGCTCGACGATGGCCGGTGGTCGCTGCTCGACACCCACGAGGGCGACGAGGCCGTGCGGGCCGAGCCGTTCGACGCGATCGAGCTGCCGCTCGCCGACCTCTGGGCGCGGTAGGGCGCCGCCGGGCGCGCGGCGCGGCTCACCCCAAGATCGTCGGCAGCGCGCCCGCGAAGTCGGCGCGGATGGCGGCCACGCCGTCCGCGCCCGCGGCCAGGCAGCGCGGCGCGGAGGCCGCGTCCACGCCGCCGAGGGCGATGAGCGCGACGCCGCGGGGCGCCGTGGCGAGGCGGGCCCGCGCCTCGACGAGCGCCTCCAGGCCGAGCGGCGGGCCCTTGCCGGGCGTCGCGAAGATCGGCGAGAGCACGGCGGCGTCCGCCCCGGCCTCCGCGGCGCGGAGCACCTCGTCCACGCCGTGGCACGCGACCGAGACGAAGACGCCTGGGCCGAGCAGGGCGCGCGCGTCGGCCACCCCGACCGAGCGGCGGCCGAGGTGCACGCCGTCCGCGCCCAGCAGGAGCGCGAGGTCGAGGCGGTCGTTGACGACGAGCGAGGCGCCGATCGCGGCGGTCGCGTCGCGCAGCCGCCGGCCGAGCGCGTGGAGCGCCGCGCCGGAGAGCTCGGGGTCGCGGAGCTGCACCGCCACGCGCGCGCGGGCCTCGGGCGGCAGCGCGCCGAAGGCCGACAGGCGCGCGAGCAGGACCGGCTCGGGGACGTCCGCCGTCTGGGTGATCAGGGTGAGCGTCGGGGAGAGCATGGCCGGCTCCCCCTCTAGCGGTCCGGAGCGCCGGCGTCGCCGAGCGCCTCGAGGTCCTTCCGGGCCATGTGCGCGAACCGGCTGGAGGGGTAACGCTCGACCAGGAACCGCAGCGTGTCGCGCTGGGCGCCGCGGTCGCCGCGCGCCTCGAAGCGCTCGGCCAGGTCGTAGAGGGCCTCGCTCGGGTCCTCGTAGGTGCGGCGATCCGGGTCGACCTCGCTCGCGCACTGGTAGGGAGCCCGCGCGACGGCGGCGAGGAGCACGAGCGGCCCCAGGGCCGCGCGGAAGCCGGTGAGCACGAGGGACATTCGCCGATGAACCGGCGCGAGCGTCAAGAGGACGCCGCGCCCGCGGGCGCCGGGGGCGCGGCTAGCCCAGCGTGACGCCCGTCCGGGCAGCGCCGTTCTCGCGGCCGCCCTTCGGGGGCGGGGCGCTGAAGAGCGCGTCGCCGACCGCCTGCCCGTCCGCGCCCTGCCGGCGCGTGTCGCCGACGACCCGCAGCAGCGTGTCGTGGAGGGCGCGCGCGCTGTCGTCCCAGTCGCGCCCGCCGGCGAGCTCCGCGACCCGCGCCGGGTCGTACTCGTGCCGCGCGGCGCGCAGCAGCGCGTCCGCCAGCGCGTCCTTGTCGCCAGGGGGGATGAGCTCGCCGAGCTCGGTGCTGTGCAGGATGTCGGGGATGCCGCCGACGCTCGTCGCCACCACGCGGCGCCCCGAGGCGAGCGCCTCCAGCACGACGTTGGGCGTCCCCTCGTGCAGGCTCGGCAGCACGAGCGCGTCGCACGCGCCGAGCCACTGCGACACCTGCTCGTGCGGCAGGTAGCCGGTCACCGTCAGCCTGCCGCCCAGCCGGGCCGCGGCCGCCCGGCACGCCTGCTCCTCGGCGCCGCTGCCCACGAGCGTGAGCTCGAGGTCCGGGTGCACGCGCGCGAGCCGCTGGAACGCCTCGACCAGATCGAGCACCCCCTTGTCGCGGCCCAGCATGCCGACGAAGAGGAGCAGCTTCGAGCCCGGCGACCGGCCGAGCGCCGCGCGCGCCTCGGCGCGGCTCCGCGGCCGGAACAGCGCCGCGTCGACGCCGTTCATGACCACGTCGACGCGATCGCGCGGCACGCCGAGCGCCGCGACGCCGTCCGCGAGCTTGCGGCTCACCGCGACCACCCGGGCCGCGCGCGTGAGCCCCCAGCTCAGCGGGCGACGCAGCCGCCGGTCGCGCGGGATCACGTCGATGTCCGAGCCGTGGACCTTGATCACCGCCGGCACCCCGAGCAGCCGCCCGAGGCAGACCGCCGCGAAGCCGTCCGGGTAGGCGAACGCCCCGACGATCACGTCAGGCGACGGGCCGCGCCCGACGAGCTCAGGGAGCATCGACGCCGCATAGAGCGGGCCGTTCAGGGCCGGCGCGACGCGCGGCACGTAGAGGTAGCGCGGGTGCCGCACCGGGAGCCCGTCGATGACCTCCTCGCGCGGGGCGCTGGAGCCGACAGGCCACTTCGAGAGCCGACCCATGCCGGGGAACCACGGGATCGTCGCGAGCACCCGGACATCGCAGTAACGCGACAGCGCGGCGAACTGCCGGCGATTGTACGGCGCCTCGTCAGGGTGCGCCGCGTTCGGGAAAATCTTTGTGATAAGCAGTACACGCATCCGCCGCAAGAGCTCCTCCTGTCTGACTCGACCCGTCAGCCCGTCAGCGCATCAGCCCGCAAGTTCCTCGCTGTCACGCTCGCTCCGCGACGGCCGGCGCGGCCGGCGCGCTCGCTGGAGGGCGCGCGGGCTCGGCCTCCGCGGGGGCCGCCTGCGCGCGTGGCCTCGGCTGCACCTCACCCCCGCGCCGCCGGGCGATGAGCTCGTCGAAGAGCCGCACGTGCGCGTCGACCATCGCCTCCAGGCTGAACTGCTCGGCGAACTTCGCCGGGCTCCGCGTGCGCGCGCGCTCGCGGAGCTCCCCGTCGCGCGCGACGCGCGCGAGGTGCTCGGCCAGCGCGCCCGGGTCCTTCGACGGGACGAGGAACCCGTCCACCCCGTGCTCCACGATCTCGGGGACGCCGCCGACCCGGCTCGCCACGATCGGCTTGCCGAGCGCGAGCGCCTCGAGCAGCGCGAGCGGCAGCCCCTCCCAGAGCGACGGGAGCACGTAGGCGTCGAACGCCGAGACGAGCTCGGGGACGTCCGAGCGATAGCCGGGGAAGATCATCCTGTCGCCGAGCCCCGCGGCCTGCGCGCGCTGCTGGAGCTCCGCCCGGAGGGCGCCGTCGCCCGCGACGACGAAGCGCGCCTCGGGCGCGCGCCGCAGCACCTCGGGCGCCGCCTCGATCAGGTAGCGGAGCCCCTTCTGCTCGATGTGCACCACCGCGCACCCGAACACGAAATCCTGCTCGCCGATGCCGAGCTCCGCGCGGATGCGCCCCCGCGCGCCGCTGTTCAGGGCGCGGGTGAAGCGCGTCCCGTCGATGCCGTTGTGGATGACGCGGACCGGCGCGCGGACCTTCACGTCGTCGACGAGGATGCGCTTGAGGTCGTGCGAGACCGCGACCATCTCGTCGGCGAGGTACGCGTAATAGCCGAACTTGCGCCGATCGAAGCCCTTCGCCCGGTTGATCTGGTTGTGCTCCGAGTAGAGGACCACCGGCCGATTCCGCAGCAGGCGCGCGGCGATGCCGGCGAAGATGAGCGGAGCGCGGTTGTGGACGTGGACGATATCCACCGCTCGCTGGTGAAAGAAGCGCCGGATCCAGAGCAGCGCCTCGGGGTCGCTCTTCACCCCGGGCAGCACCGGCCGGAGATCCTTGGTGATCACCAGGCACTTCGAGCGGGGGAGCTTCACCTCCGAGAAGAGCCGGCCCTCCCCGTCGAGGCAGATCAGCGAGAGGTCGAACCCGTGATCGCCGAGCCGGTCGAGGAGGCTCAGCACCACCTTCTCGAGCCCGCCGACCTCGAGGTTGTTCACGACCATGCAGACGTTGGGCTTGCTCATATTCTCCTGAGCGGACCGTCAGGTCGCCGCGATCGCTGCCAGAGCGCATGACGCGCCACGACGGAGGTGTCGACCGGTGCGATGAGCGTTCCGTGTCATTTTGACTCAGGCAGGTGAGCGTACCATGACGCCGGCGCGCCGTTCGTTTGACTTCCCACGTCGGCGCGCGCTCGACGGCGACGACGACGACGACGACGACGACGACGACGACGATGAATGTCGTCCTCCCACAGCGCCACGCCTGTGTGCAGGACACGGGGCCGTCCTCTGTCGGCGTCATCGTCGCGCCGCCGCGCCCTTCCCGCTCGGGGCGAGCGCGACGCGCGCGCCACGGCGGACGCTACAGCGCGGCGATCTTGCCCTGCTCCGGCGACGACGCCGTCGCATAGAGCTTCTTCGGCATCCGTCCGGCGAGGAACGCCATCCGCCCGGCCCTCACGGCGTCCCTCATCGCCTGCGCCATCAGGATCGGGTCGCGCGCCCCGGCGATGGCCGTGTTCATCAACACCCCATCACACCCGAGCTCCATGGCCACCGCGGCGTCGCTCGCCGTCCCGACGCCAGCGTCCACGATGACCGGGACCTTCGCGGTCTCCCGGATGATCATGAGATTGTACGGGTTCCGGATGCCGAGCCCGCTGCCGATCGGCGCGGCCAGCGGCATCACGGCGGCGCACCCGATGTCCTCCAGCTTCCGGCACACGATCGGGTCGTCCATGCAGTAAGGGAGCACGGTAAAGCCCTCCTTCACCAGGATCCGCGCCGCCTCCAGCGTCGCCTCGTTGTCCGGGAACAACGTGCGTTCGTCGCCGATGACTTCGAGCTTCACGAGATCGGACAGCCCGAGCTCGCGCGCCAGCCGGCAGGTGCGGACCGCGTCCTCGACCGTGTAGCAGCCCGCCGTGTTGGGCAGGATCGTGACGCGCCCCTGCTGGAGCAGCGACATCATCGACCCCTCGCCCCGCTCCTTGAGGTTGATCCGGCGGAGGGCCACCGTGACCACCTCCGCGCCGGACGCCTCGAGCGCGCGACGGGTCTCATCCAGGTCCTTGTACTTGCCCGTCCCGACGAACAGGCGGGAAGTGAACGTGTGTCTGCCGATCGTCAACGCATCGCTCGTCATCGCAGGCTCCTCGGGGTCTCGACCCAGACGATCTGCTAGTCGGACCGGGACACAGGGTCCAGGACATCGACCATGTCCTGCGCTTCGGGCGCGCCGCGCGCTTCAGCATGGTATCTTCCAGGACCATGTCTCCCAGAGCTTCTTGCATAGCCCTCCTCCTCGCGCTGCCACCCGCGCTGACCCTCACGCCGACCGTCGGCTCCGCCCTGGCAGACGGGGTGAGCCCCGGCGCGCTCCTGTCCGTGTCCGGCCCGCGCGCGGCGCAGGCGGCCGTCTCCGTCCAGCTCTCGCTGGAAGAGCTCGTCTCGCGCGCCGCGTTCGTCGTCGTCGCCACCGCGACCGAGCAGCGCAGCCAGTGGGAAGAGCTCGGCGGATCGAGGAGGATCGTCACCTATACCCGCCTGTCGATCGACCGCCCCGTGGCCGGGCAGCCCGACGGCGAGGTCTGGGTGAGGACGCTCGGGGGCGTTGTCGGGGACGTCGGACAGCAGGTGTCGGGCGACGCGCAGCTCAGGATCGGCGCCCAGGCGATGATCTTCGTCTCCAGGGCGGGCTCTGCGATGGTGGTCTCCGGGATGGCCCAGGGCCACTACCCCGTCGTCCAGGGCGAGGAGACGGCGAGGGTGGCCGGCGCGCCGCGGATCGCCGTGCGGCGGCTCGCGGCGAGCCCCGACGGCGGGACCGTCCTGCCCCGGACGGGCCCCGCGATCTCGGCGCGCGAGCAGCTCGTGGGCGCGACGCTCGACGCGGCGTGCGACGCCGTGAGCCGCGCCTGGAAGGCGAGCCATGCCCAGAAATAACCCGGCGCTCGCCATGCGGAGCGCCCGCGCCGCCGCCGTCCTCGCGGCCTGCGGCGCCATCGCCGCCGCGACGCTCGCCCTCCCCTCACCCGCCCTCGCCTACTGCCGCACCAGCGTCTGTCCCGAGACCAAGTCGACGGCCGCCGTCTGCACGCCGGCCCAGCCGAACGACTGCGGCATCCCGCTCGCCTGGCCGTCGCCGTGCGTCAGCTACTCCATCCAGGAGGACGCCTCGATCCAGGTCTCGCTCGCCGAGACCGAGGCGATCTTCGAGAAGGCGTTCGCGGCGTGGACGCAGGCCGACTGCGGCGACGGGCAGACCCCGCGCATGGAGGTCATCTACCTGGGCCCGATCGCGTGCGACGCGCACGAGTACAACCAGAACAAGGGGAACGCGAACATCATCACGTTCCGGGACGGCGACTGGCCGTATGCGGGGGGCGGGAACACCCTCGCGCTCACGACGGTCACCTACAACCTCAAGACCGGCGACATCTACGACGCCGACATGGAGATCAACTCGTCGGACGTGGCGCTCTCGTTCGGCGACGAGGAGGTGTCGTTCGACCTGCTGAGCATCGCGACCCACGAGGCCGGCCACTTCCTCGGGCTCTCGCACTCGACCGACGGCTCCGCGACCATGTTCGCCGACTACCGGCCGGAGACGACCATGCTGCGCGACCTCGACCAGGACGACCGCGACGGGATCTGCGCGGTGTACCCGCCCGGGGAGCCGATCGAGGAGTGCGATCCCACGCCGCGCCACGGCTTCTCGGAGCTGTGCGCGGTCGATCAGCCCGCCCGGGATGAGGACGGCGGCTGCGCCGCGGCCCCGTCCCGGAGCAGCCGGGGCGGCGGGATCGCCCTCGCCGCGCTCGCGCTGGTCGGCGCGGCCGCGCGGGCGCGGCGCGGCGCGGCGGCGCGCCCGGGCCGGGAGAGGCGGCCCCGCTGAGCCAGGCCCCCCTCGCCCTCGTCGAGCGCGACGACGACCTCGCCCGGCTGGTCGAGCGCGCCGCGCGCGCGGAGGCGCTCGCGGTCGACGTCGAGGCCAACGGGCTGTTCGCCTACCGCCCCCGGCTCTGCACGATCCAGCTCGCCTTCCGCGAGGGGGACGGCATCGCGGTCGCGGTCGTGGACGCGCTCCGCGCGCCCGTCGCGCCGCTCGCGCCGCTGCTCGGGGCCGCGGGGCCGCCCAAGGTGCTGCACGACCTCACCTTCGACGCGCGCATGCTCGCCGAGGCAGGGGCGCCGCTCGCCGGGGCGCGCGACACCTCGGTCGCCGCGCGCATGCTGGGGTGCGCGGCCACGGGGCTCGCCGCGCTGCTCGCGTCGGAGCTCGGCGTGACGATCGACAAGCAGCTCCAGCAGCACGACTGGGGGCGCAGGCCGCTCGCGAGCGCCGAGCTGCGCTACCTGGCCGACGACGTGCTCCACCTGCTCGCGCTCGACGCGCGGCTCGCGGAGCGCGGACGGGCGATCGGGATCGAGGACGAGATCGCCGAGGAGTGCGCCTACAAGCTCGCGACCGCGCTCGGCCCGCCGCGCGATCCGCGGCCCGCCTACGCGCGCATCAAGGGGGCGCAGGCGCTCGACCCGGAGGGCCGGGCGATCCTGCGGCGCCTCGTGGCGGCGCGCGACGCGGCCGCCGAGGAGGCCGACCTGCCGGCCTTCAAGATCGTCGGCAGCGAGGTGCTCCTCGAGCTCGCGCAGCGGAGGCCGGCCCGGGCCGACGACGTCCGCGCCGTGCGCGGGGCCGCCGCGGGCCGGGCGGCGGCGTGCGTCGCGGCGTGGCTCCGCGCCGTCGAGCAGGGGCGCAGCGACGGCGACGTGCCGGAGGAGGAGCGCGCCCTCTTCCTGCAGGTCCGCCCGCCGCGCAGGGAGCTCGCCGCGCGCCGCGCGATGGAGACGCGGATCACCGGGTGGCGCAGGGCCGAGGCGAAGGCGCGGAAGGTGGACGAGCAGGTCGTGCTGCCGGGGCACTGCGCGCAGGATCTCGTGGAGATCGCGCTCGCGGCGGGCAGCGGCGGCGACGCCGCCGCCGCCGCGATCGCGCGCATCCCGGGGCTCGGCGCGCGCCGGCTCGCGCGCTACGGCGGCGCGCTCGCGGCGCTCGTGAGCGCGCCGCCCTCGAGCGAGCCGCCCGGCACAGCGACGTAGCCGCGAGCGGACGTTCGCACCGCGCGAACGGCGTCGCGCGCCGCGCCGTTCGCGCCGCGCCGCCCGGTCGACAGGGGCGCCGCCCGGTGGAATAGCAGGGGCCCATGCGCTGGACCGATCCCCCTGACGCGCCGAAGCGGCGCCGTTTCTGGCCACCGGTGATGTGGTGGCTCCGCGCTGCGCTCGCGTTCGCGCTCGTCTCCGGGTGCGTCCTCCTGGGCGCGCGCGCGGGAGAGCTGGCCCCTCCCCCGGCCCCCGCGGCGCCCGCCGCGGTGAGCGCCGAGGACGGCGCGGATCCCGAGGCGAACCCGGTCGCCCCCGACTCGCCGCGCGCGTCGATGCGCCAGTTCTTCGATCTCTCTCGCGCGGGCGAGTACGCCGAGGCCGCGCGGTACCTCGACCTGCCGCCGAACGCGAACGGCGCGGAGCTCGCGCAGCGGCTCAAGGCGGTGCTCGATCGGCACCTCTGGCTCGACGTGGAGTCGCTCTCGCCGCTCCCGCTGGGGGACGCGCAGGACAACCTCGGCGCCGGGGTGGAGCAGCTCGGCAAGATCCCGACCCGCACGGGGACCCAGCCGGTGCGGCTCGTGCGGCGCACGACGCCCGACGGGGTGCGGTGGATCTTCTCGCGCGCCACGGTGGAGCGCGTCAACGACTGGTACGCGCGGCTCGAGGACCGCTGGATCCGCGATCACCTGCCGCCGGCGCTGCTGCGCCCTGGCCCGCGCGAGCTGCTGTGGTGGCAGTGGCTCGCCCTGCCGGTCCTCGCGCTCGCCGGCTGGCTCGTCGGCATGATGCTGAGCTATTTCATCCGCGCCGCGCTCCGCCGCCTCGTCGCGCGGACGGACTCCACGCTCGACGACGTGCTCCTCGGGGGCGCGCGCGGCCCGCTCACGTTCGCGCTGGCGCTCGTCGGCGTCGAGGCCTCGCTCCCCTGGCTCGGGCTCTACGTGCCGGCCGAGGAGTTCCTCGACAAGGTGGTGCGCGCCGGCCTCTTCATCGCCGTCTTCTGGTTCGCGCTCCGCGCGATCGACGCCGTGAGCGACCGCCTGCTCGCCGCGCCGGCGACGCGCGACAACCCCGCGGCGCGATCGCTCGTGCCGCTCATGGGGAAGATCGCGAAGGTCGCGATCCTGATCATCGGCGTGATCGCCGTGCTGTCGGAGCTCGGCTACCCGGTGGCGAGCCTCATCGCCGGCCTCGGCATCGGCGGCGTCGCGCTCGCCCTGGCCGCGCAGAAGACGGTGGAGAACCTCTTCGGCTCGGTCTCGATCGGCGTCGACCGGGCGCTCCAGGTCGGCGACTTCGTGAAGGTCGACGCGCTGCTCGGCACGGTCGAGACGATCGGGCTCCGCTCGACGCGGATCCGCACGCTCGACCGGACGCTGGTCACGATCCCGAACGGCAAGCTGGCCGACCTCCAGATCGAGTCGTACACGGCGCGCGACAGGATGCGCCTCTCGTGCGTGCTGGGCCTCGTGTACGAGACGACCCCCGCGCAGCTCCGCGCCGTGCTCGAGGGGTGCGAGCGCGCGCTGCGGGCGCACCCGCACATCTGGCCCGACGACGTCGTCGTGCGCTTCATCGGCATCGGGCCCGCGTCGTTCGACGTCGAGATCATGGCCTGGTTCCAGACCACCGACTTCGGGGAGTTCAGGACGATGCGCCAGGAGATCCTGATCACCTTCCTGGAGATCATCGGCGCGGCCGGGACGAGGCTCGCGTACCCGACGCGGACGGTGCACGTCGCGACGCGCGGGGGGGAGCGCGCGCTGCTCGACACGCCGGCCGACGGGAAGGCGGCTAGCGGGCGGGAGGCGCCGCGGCAGGCGCCATCGGCTGCAGCCCCGCCTTCTCGATGAGCGCGCGGTCCTCGTCCGGGCCCGGGTTCGGCGTGGTGAGCAGCCTGTCTCCGTAGAAGATCGAGTTCGCCCCCGCGTACATGCAGAGGAGCTGCGCCTCGCGCGACAGCTCCGTCCGGCCGGCGGACAGGCGCACCATCGCGCGCGGCATCATGAGCCGGGCGATCGCGATCATCCGGACGAACTCGATCGGATCCACCGGCGGCAGGCTCTCGAGCGGCGTGCCGGGCGAGCGCACGAGGGCGTTGATCGGCACGCTCTCCGGGTGGGGGTCGAGGCGCGCGAGCTCGACGAGCATCTCGCAGCGATCGGCGATCGACTCGCCCATGCCGATGATCCCGCCCGAGCAGACGGTGATGCCCGCCCGCCGGACGTTGCGCAGGGTGACGAGCCGCTCGTCGTATGTGCGCGTGGAGATGATGGATTTGTAGGCCTTACGCGACGTGTCGAGGTTGTGGTTGTACGCGTCGAGGCCGGCCTCCTTGAGGCGGCGCGCCTGGTCGTCGGTGAGCATGCCGAGGGTGCAGCACGCCTCGAGGCCGAGCGACTTCACGCCGCGCACCATGTCGAGGACGCGCTCGAAGGCCGGGCCGTCCTTCACCTCGCGCCAGGCGGCGCCCATGCAGAACCGCGTCGAGCCGCCGTCGCGGGCGCGCTCGGCGGCGGCGAGGACGGCGGGGACGTCGAGCATGCGCTCCGGCCCGACCTCCGTCTCGTAGTGGCTCGACTGCGGGCAGTAGGCGCAGTCCTCGGGGCAGCCGCCCGTCTTGACGCTGAGGAGGGTGCAGAGCTGCACCTCGTGCTCGCCGTGGAACGCGCGGTGGAGCGAGCGCGCGCGGTCGATCAGCTCGAAGAGCGGTAGATCGTGCAGGGCGACCGCCTGCTCGACGGTCCAGTCGTGGCGGACCGCGCCCGCCGCCGGCGCGCGGCCGTTCGGCTCGCTGCGTCCACCCTTGTCGTCCGTCGCTTCGCGTTCGATCCCGTCGAGCATGGGCTCGCTCCATACCCAGGCTTGGGGCGCCGCCGCAAGCAAGCCGCGCGACCGGGTCCGTCCTCCGCCCCGAGGGGGCTCCAGGCCTGGGCCGCTACAGCGCCGTCACCGCCTTGGCCGTCTCCTTGGCAATCGCCCCCTGGCCGACGAGCTGCCGCAAGTGGGCCTCGAACGTCTGCATTCCATAGGGAGTCACCCCCTTCTCCATCAGCTCGCGCAGCGACGGGCTCCCCTCCGGGCGGCGGATCGCCTCGCGCACCGCGGCCGTCGCGACGAGCACCTCGCAGGCGAGGATCTCCCCCGCGCCGTCGCGGCGAGGGAGCAGGCGCTGCGCGACCACGCCCTGGAGGCAGTCGGCCAGCCGGTCGCGCGCCTCGCTGGGGCTCCGGCCCAGCGCGACGAGCCGGCCGAGGGTGCGCGCGACGTCGGGCGTGTGCACGGCCGCGAGCACGAGGTGCCCGGTCTCCGCGGCGTGCAGCGCGAGATCGAGCGACTCGCCGTCGCGGAGCGAGCTGAGGAGCACGACGTCCGGGTCCTGCCGCAGCGCCGAGCGCAGCGCGGTCGGGAAATCCGCTGTGTCGACGCCGATCTCACGCTGGCTCACGCTGGAGCGGTTGTCCTCGTGCACGTGCTCGATCGGATCCTCGAGCGTGACGATGTGGCGCGGCAAGGTCGCGTTGATCTGCCCGATGAACGCGGCGAGCGTCGTGCTCTTGCCGCTGCCCGCCGTCCCGGCGACCACGAAGAGGCCGTGGTCGTGCTCGACCATCGCCCGCACCGCCGAGGGGACGCCGAGCTCGTCGAAGGTGGGGATCTTGAGCGGGATGCTGCGCAGGATGATCGCGAGCGAGCCGCGCTGGCGGTAGATGTTGACCCGGAACCGGCCGAGACCCGGGACGACATACGAGGTGTCGAGCTCCTGCAGCGTGGCGAGCAGCTCGCGCGACGGACGCCCGGCGAGCAGCACCCGCGCCGCAGCCTCGCTGTCCTCCGGGCGGATCCGGTCGACCCGGAAGTAGACCATGTCGCCGCGCACCCGCGCGCCCGGCGGCTGACCGACCTTGAGGTGGATGTCGCTGGCGTGGGCGGCAAGCGCCTTGCCGAGGAGCTGGTGGAGGAAGGCCTCGGAGGTGTACGGCGTCGTCACGGGGGGCAAGTTACCAAAATGAACCCCAAGGGGCCCAAAGCGCGGCGGCGCGACGACGAAGCCCGGGCGCCGCGCAGGACGGCCGCGCGCCCTCGACGGCCACGACGGGCGTCACGGCCGCGGCGCCTGGCCGCCGCCGGCGCCTGCGCCGGAGAGCGGCGGATCCAGATCGGCGGGGACCCGGGCCGGATCGACGAGCCCCTTCTCCGCGAGCGCGCGCGCCGCCGAGATCGCGACCGCGCGCTGCTCGGCAGGGAGGTCGCGCCTGCCCGACAGCTCGAGGAGGATGGCCGCCGCGGCGCGCGCCCCGTCCGGGTCGAGCGGCTCGCGCGGACGCGGGGGGCGCCCGGCGACCCCGAGGAGCGCGTCGAGCAGCGGCGGGAGCGACGGGGACGGCGCCGCGCGGGCGCGCTCGGCGAGCGGCCCGAGCGCCAGGTCGGCGTCGTCGGCGTACGGCAGGGCGCGCAGGGCGGCGAGCGCGATGTCGCCGCCGTCCTCCAGGGCGGCCAGGAGCCCGGATGCGCCCTCGGCCTCCGCCAGCCGCGCGTGCTCCAGCGGGTCGTCGCCGGCGGCGCGAAGCCAGCGCGGATCGGTCAGGCGAGGGCTCGGAGGGCGCGGCGCCGCGGAGGCGGAGGGCGGGGCAGCCGCCGACGACGGGGGCGAGGACGAGGCGGAGGTGGCGCTGTCGCGGCGGCACGCGACCGGGGCGGCGAAGGCGACCGCGAGGAGCGCGAGCAGGGCGAGGCGCGTCGGCTTCACGGCTGCCCCGCGTTCACGGCTGCCCTGCATTCACGGTTGCCCCGTGTTCATGGCTGATCGATGAGCGCGAGCGAGCGCTTGGTGGGCGCGTTCTCGGTCTCGGTCCGCGCGTTGTACTCGTCGACCACGCGGTTGATGTGCATCGAGCAGAACTTCGGCCCGCACATCGAGCAGAACTCCGAGGTCTTGAAATACTCCTGCGGGAGCGTCTCGTCGTGCATCGCCTGGGCCGTCTCCGGATCGAGCGAGAGCGCGAACTGCTGCTTCCAGTCGAACGCGTAGCGGGCGCGGCTCAGCGCGTCGTCGCGATCGCGCGCGCCCGGGCGCTTGCGCGCGACGTCCGCGGCGTGGGCGGCGATCTTGTAGGCGATGAGGCCCTGCTTCACGTCCTCGGGGTTCGGCAGGCCGAGGTGCTCCTTCGGCGTCACGTAGCAGAGCATCGCGGCGCCCGCGAAGCCGGCCATCGTCGCGCCGATGCAGCTCGTGATGTGGTCGTAGCCGGGCGCGAAATCGGTGACGAGCGGGCCGAGCACGTAGAACGGCGCCTCGTGGCAGAGCTCCATCTCCTTCTGCACGTTCATCGCGATCTGATCGAACGGGACGTGCCCGGGGCCCTCGATCATCACCTGCACGTCCTTCTCCCACGCGCGCTTCGTGAGCTCGCCCAGCGTCTTCAGCTCGGCGAACTGGGCCGCGTCGCTCGCGTCGTGGAGGCAGCCGGGGCGGAGGCCGTCGCCCGCCGAGATCGTGACGTCGTACTTGGCGCAGACCTCGAGCACCTTGTCCCAGTGCGTGTAGAACGGGTTCTGCTTGTGGTGCTCGATCATCCACTGCGCCATGATCGAGCCGCCGCGCGACACGATGCCCGTGAGCCGGCCCTTCACGAGCGGCAGGTGCTCGAGCAGCACGCCCGCGTGGATCGTGAAGTAATCGACGCCCTGCTTCGCCTGGTGCTCGAGCATGTCGATGAGGTCAGCGGCCGTCATCTTGTCCGTGCCCTTGCACGCCTCGAGCGCCTGGTAGATCGGCACCGTCCCGATCGGCACCGGCGAATCCGCGATGATCGCGCGGCGGATGCCGTCGATGTCGCCGCCGGTCGACAGGTCCATCACCGTGTCGGCGCCGTACTTGATGGCGTAGCGCAGCTTCTCGAGCTCGCCGCTCACGTCGCTCGTCGTCTGGCTGTTGCCGATGTTCGCGTTCACCTTGCAGAGCGACGCGATGCCGATGCACATCGGCTCCAGGTTCAGGTGGTTCTTGTTGGCGGGGATGATCATCCGGCCGCGCGCGACCTCGCTTCGGATGAGCTCGGGCGCGAGCTTCTCACGGCGGGCGACGTACTCCATCTCCTCCGTGATGACGCCCTTCCTCGCGAAGTGCATCTGGCTCTGGTTCGGGCTCCCGGCGCGCTTACTCACCCATTCGGTCCGCAACATCGACGACCTCGCTTTCGAGGTGGGCGGTTTAGGTCGCGGCCGCGCGCGACGCAAGCCTCGCGTCGCGCGCCGCCGCACGCGCTGAGCCGCTGAAGAGGACCGCTGAAGAGGGCCGCCGGCGAGGCGCGCGCGGCGGCCGCGCCGCGCTCAGGGCGGCGGCGCCTCGGGGAGCTCGGTCATCATGCCGAGCGTGTGCGCGCCGGCCGCCTTCGCGCTGTCGAGCACCTCCACGACCGTGCCGTAGACGGCGCCGTCGTCGGCCACGATGAAGACGATCCTGTCCTGCGGCCGGCTCTGGCGCTCGAGGATCGGCCGGAGCTTGCCCGCGAGATCGGCGCGCTCGACCTTCTCGTCGTTGAGCTGGATCTCGCCCTGCGCGTTCACCCGGACGACGAGCTGATCGGGCGGCGGCGGGGTGTCCTCCTTGACCTGCTCGGTGTCCGGGACGCGGACGCCGATGTCCTTCTCGAGCAGCGGCGTCACGACCATGAAGATGATGAGGAGCACCAGCACGACGTCGACGAGCGGCGTCACGTTGATGTCGGAGTTCAGCGGCACCGCCGGCTTGACGACGAACTTCTTCTTCGCGCGCGCGCTCATCGCCGCTATCTCCCCTTCAGCTCTTCGACCGCCAGCGAGACGCTCTTCGCGCCCGCCTTGCGCGCCGTCTCCATCACCTTGCGGACGTCGCCGAACGAGAGGCGCTGGTCGCCCTTGACCAGCACCTTGCGCCCCGGCTGCGCGGCGAACTCGCGCGAGAGGCGCTCGGAGAGCCCGGCGTCGTCATACTGGTCGTTCTCGACCCACACCGTCTTCTCCAGCGTGACGGAGAGGATCAGCGGGTCCACTTCCTTCTTCTCCTCGTCCACCTTCGCGGCCTGCGGCAGCTTCACGTCCTTGCCGCGCTGGAGCATCGGCGTGACGACCATGAAGATGATGAGCAGGACGAGGACGACGTCGACGAGCGGCGTGACGTTGATCTCGCTCTTGGGGCCCTTCTGCGGGCCGACAGCCATCCCCATTAGGAACGCTCGCTTCCGGCTGAGCGCGCCGCCGCGCCTCGCTGGGGCGCGCGGCGACGCGCGCCGCGCACCGCGACCAGCCAGGCGCCGCTGGGCGCGGGCGCTCTGTCAACGACGGCCTCGCCCGAGGCCGGGGCAACGACGGCCTCTCCCGAGACCGGGGCAACGACGGCCTCTCCCGAGGCCGGGGCAACCACGACCTCTCCCGAGGCCGGGGCGATAGCGGCCTCTCCCGAGGCCGGGACAAGCAGCCTCTCTCGAGACCGGGTCAGGCGGCCTCGCGCGGGCCAGATCAAGCGGCCTCTTCCGAGGCTGGCGCGAGGCGGCCGTCGAGCCGCTTCGCCACGATATCGAGGAACTCGTTCGACGACTCCGAGATGTCGATCGCCCGGGCGTCGACCCAGCCCTGCAGGTAGTTGTAGCCCATGACGGCCGGGATCGCGACGAGCAGGCCGAAGGCGGTTGTGATGAGCGCCTCCGCGATACCCGCCGAGACGGTGCCGAGGCCGCCTGAGCCGGACGCGGCCATCTGCTGGAAGGCCGTCACGATGCCCATGACCGTCCCGAGGAGGCCGACGAACGGCGCCGTCGAGCCGACCGTGGCGAGCAGGCCGTAGCCGCGCTTCAGGCTGAGCACCTCGCGCTGCGCCTGCCGCTCGAGCGCCCGCGAGACCGACTCGAACACGCCGTCGCGCTCGTGCCCGTGCGCCGGGAGCCGCCCGGGGGCGCTCGACGCGTACGCCGCGAGCCCCGCGCCGATCACCCGCCCGAGGTAGCCGATCTCGCCCTTGGGCCTGGCGGCCGTCTGGGCGTCCTCGAAGTCGCCCCGGGCGAGCAGCGGGCCCACCTTCTGCGCGAACTCGCGGGAGGCGGCGCGCGACTTGAGCGACACGACGAGGCGCTCGCCGAAGACGATCAAGGAGGAGACCGACATGAGGGCCAGCGCGAACACAATCAGCTTCGCGAAGAGGCCCATGTGGCCCCAGAGCTCAATCAACGTGAATTGCATCGTCTCGCTCGCGCCTCCTGGCGCTCCATGGTGTCGTGATGTTTTTAGCTATGCTGAAACAGCGCCCCTCGACGCCGCAGCGAACTCGACAATACCGCAGAGCGGACCTACCCCGTTCCCTTCTCTACTACGCGCCCCTCCCGTTCAACAACACCCGCGCGCCCGGCGGTCAAGGGAGCTTGAGCCGGATGTTGAACACGTAGTCCACCGAGACCGGGCGCCCCTGGTACATCACCGGCGTGTACCGGCGCGCCGAGAGGGCATCGAGGATCGCCCGATCCATGTGGGGTAACGATTTGACCATCCGGCAATTGGTCAGCGCGCCGTCGATCTTGATGACGCACTTGACAATCGCGAGCCCCTCCACGCGCGCGGCCAGCGCCTCGCGCGTGTACTGCGGGTCTCGCCCCGAGACCATCGATGGCCGGGTCATCCCGGCGCCGAACGGCAGAACCACGTTTTGCGGTGGCGCCGTGCTGCCGAGCTGACCGCCGAGCTGGCCTCCGAGCGTGCCTCCGAGCGTGCCGCCGACCGTCCCGCCGACCGTCCCTCCTTCAACTCCGCCCTCCTGGCCCCCCTCGACGCCGCCAGGCTGCTCCGGCGCCTCCTCCTTGGCCGGCTCCGGCTCAGGCGCCTTGGCCTTGGGCTTCTCCGGCATGTCGTAGATGGTGTCAGGGGTCTTGACAGGCTTCGGCTGCTCGATGCGCTGCTCCACCTTCGGCTGTCGCTTCGCGCCGCCGGCAGGAGGAGGCGGCGGCGGTGGCGGTGGCGGGGGCGGCGGCGCGGCGAAGAAGGTGACCTCCACGTCCTTCGGCTTCTCGGCCTGAGGGCGCGTGGCCTGCCAGAGCAGGGCGCCCGCGATCGCCGTGTGCGCGACGATGGAGAGCACTGCGCCCGTCCCGAGACGCCCCTGGGTGGCGGTGGCACGACCTAGTACCGAGTCGAACATGAGGGGTCGTAACTCCTAGAACTCGAGCCGATCGACGAGGTGGGCCCGCGCCGTATGGAAGCGCGCGACGCCTACCCGGAGTGTACAAGCGAGCAAGTACTACAAAAAAGTCTATTGTCTCGCGCGATTCCTGTCTAGGGTGACAAGGGACTCGAGGGCCCTACACTTCTGGAGGGAATTCCGTGAAGTTTCTCGAAAAGAGGATGAAACACGGAGCGCGCTTACTACGTGCGCCGTTGAGGCTGTGGGCGGCGACGCTGCTGCTCGCCATGACATTGTTGACCGCGGTCCCGGCGCTCGCGCAGACGGGCAACAGCGTTCTCGTCGGGCGGGTGACCGACGCCGCGAGCAAGGCGCCGGTGGCCGATGTGGTCGTGACGGCGACATCGCCGGCGCTGCAAGGAGAGCAGCTCGTCGTGACCGACGGCTCCGGCCAGTACCGTATCCCGAACCTGCCGCCGGGCGACTACACACTGCGCCTGGAGAAGGAATCGTATAAGCCGTACAGCCGCGGCGGGATCGCGATCCGCAGCGGGACGACCATCCGCGTCAACGCCGAGCTCCTCCCCGAGGCGCTCAAGGCGGAGGAGATCATCGTCGTCGGCCGCGCGCCGACGGTCGACGTCGGGTCGAGCACCATCGGACAGAATATTTCACAGGACTTCACGCGGCGCATCGCCGTGGCGCCGCCCGGCGGAAAGGGCACGGCGTCGCGCTCGTTCGAGTCGATCGCGGCGGTCACCCCCGGCGCGAAGAGCGATGAGTTCGGCACGTCGATCGCGGGTACGTCGTCGCCTGAGAATCAGTACGTGATCGACGGACTATCCGTGAATGATCCCGCGTACGGGATCGTCGGCACGCCGCTCACGATGGAGTTCATCAAAGAGGTCAACGTGGTGAGCGGCGGGTACATGCCCGAGTTCGGCCGCGCGACCGGCGGCGTGCTCGACGTCGTGACCAAGAGCGGCGGCAACGAGTTCCACGGCTCTGTCTTCTTCAACGTCGTCCCCGGCTTCCTCGAGGCCGAGGGCACGAAGGTGCGGCGCCAGGGCGAGACCATCCAGACCGACGACCGCATCCTCGCCATCCGCGACTACGGCTTCGAGGTCGGCGGCCCCGTCCTGAAGGACAAGCTCTGGTTCTACGGCGGCCTCGACCTCGCGTTCTCGAGCCTGGAGCGCGAGCGCACCCTGTTCGCGACGCGGTACGTGGGCGACAACCCGACGCCCGAGAGGGACCCGGCCACAGGGTTCAACCTCGCCGATCCCCTCCCGGGCTCGACGCGCTACTTCCGCGGTGAGGAGCGGACGATCCAGTACCTCGGCAAGCTGACCTACCAGGTCAGCCCGGACCACAGCCTCGCGCTGTCGGTCTACGGCGCGCCGTCCACCTCCGGCGGCAATGGCACGTACTCGTACGACCCGCAGGCCGGCGTCATGGATGTCTCGAACCTCATCGGCAGGTACAACGCGCTCGCGCTCAAGTTCGTGTCGTCGTCGACCGACGTCGCGCTGAAGTGGTCGTCGGCGTTCAACAACAAGACCCTGCTGCTCGACGCGACGCTCGGCTGGCACCACCAGCGCAACGCGCGGCTGCCGCCGGACGACTCCGAGATTGGAACGCGCAACGGCCTCGCGGGCGTGCCTTTCGTGTCCTGGGCGAAGGGCGCGCCGCGGCACTCGATCGAGGAGTTCGAGGCGATCTCGCCCGAGGCGATGGCGATGTGCCGCCAGAGCGACGTGCAGGCTCGCGACGAGGACGGGAACCTGCGCTTCAACGGCGACGGCGAGCCCATCATGGTCCACCGCGTCCCGTGCCAGGTGCGCCAGTACTGGGAGGGCGGCCCCAACTTCGTCGAGGACGCGACGCAGGATCGCCTGCAGCTCAAGGCGATGGTGACGAGCATCTTCGAGGGCCTCGGCCATCACGTCGTCAAGGGCGGGATCGACGGCGAGGTCATGATGTACGACCACGAGAAGGCGTACCCGGGGCTGGTCTCCTACCGGGAGAGCCCGAGCGGCCTGTACTGGGAGGACGCCCGGCAGCTCGGCTTCCTGACGGGCCCCGAGGTCGGCGACTACGTCCTCCAGCCCATCACCTCGGTGTCGTCGGTGTCGACGACGTTCGGCGCCTTCGTCCAGGATAGCTGGAGCATCCTCGACAAGGTGACGGTGAACGTGGGCGTCCGCTACGACGCCCAGTACCTGTTCGACGACAACGGCAAGCTCGGCATGGCGCTGCCGAACCAGTGGTCGCCGCGCATCGGCGCCGTCTACGACATCACGCAGCAGGGCAAGTCCAAGATCTTCGCGAACTACGCGCGCTACTACGAGAGCGTGCCGCTCGACCTGGTCGATCGTGCCTTCGGCGACGAGCGACAGATCCGGGCGTTCCACAGGGCGGCGCTCAACGGCGACGCGACCGGGTGCGACCCGACCGACGTCGAGGACGCGATGGGCGACGGGCCGGGCCAGTGCCAGAGCGACGAGAACCGGATCGAGGGCACCCAGATCGCGCAGGAAGAAGGGCAAGGCGGGCCTGCGACCTACGATCCGAACACGGTCTGGACGCCGACCGGCACCGGCAAGACGCCGGTGGATCCGGACATCAGCCCGCAGTCCTCGGATGAGATCGTGCTCGGCGGCGAGTACGAGGTCATCGAGAACGGGCGCATCGGCGCGCTGTACACGAAGCGCTGGATGAGCAACGTCATCGAGGACATGAGCCGCGATGAGGGGAGCACGTACTTCATCGGCAATCCCGGCAAGGGCATCGCCAAGGACTTCCCCGAGGCGGAGCGCAACTACGACGCGGTGACGCTCTACTTCCAGAAGACGTTCGCCGATCTGTGGCTCGCCCAGGTGAGCTACACGCTCTCGTTCCTGCGCGGCAACTACGCGGGCCTCTTCCGCCCGGAGACCGACCAGCTCGACCCGAACATCACCTCGGAGTTCGATCTGACCTCGCTGCTCGACAACCGCGAGGGCTACCTGCCCGGCGACAGCCGGCACGAGTTCAAGGTCTACGGGGCGAAGTCGTTCCCGATCCGGAACGACATGATCCTCGACGCCGGCCTCACCTACCGTTCCCGCTCCGGCGGCCCCACGGACTTCTGGGGCGCGCACCCCCTCTACGGCTCGGACGAGGCCTTCATCCTGCCCCGCGGCTCCGGCGAGCGGCTGCCGTGGGTCCACAACGTCGACGGCCGCCTCGGCTACTCGGTGAAGCTCTCGAAGGACAGCTATCTCACCGTCACGATGGACGTCTTCAACCTCTTCAACTTCCAGGCGTACACCCAGGTGGATCAGCGATACACCCAGCAGTACGTGGACGTGCGCGGGTGCCGCGACAAGGAGGTCTCGGACCTCGAGGGGCCGGACGGCGCGACCTGCCTGAAGACGCTCGACGGCGAGGCCTTCGACCGGGAAGGCTTCAAGAACCCGAACTTCGGCAAGCCGACGAGGTACCAGCCGCCCCGGCAGTTCCGCTTCGGCGCGCGGGTCACGTTCTAGGCGCGGCGCGCTCGCGAAAGGAAACAAGCGATGAAGATCCGATTGCTTGGTTGGTTGGCGGGGCTCGCCGCGGTCGCGGCGGCCACGTCGCCCGGCTGCTCGCAACCCAAGCCCGAATGCACCGTCGGCAACGCCGCCGTCTACCCGTTCGCCACGAAGTTCTTCCTGCAAGAGGGAGACGCCGATAGCCCCTGCGGCCAGGTGGAAGGGGCGACGGTGGGGCTGCAGGTGTACAACCCGAACGCGGGAGGCTATCCCGACAGGAACACGAAGCTCATCGCGCTCCAGACGGATCGCGCGGCGTGGACGGCCGGCGGCGAGACGATCGAGGAGAGCCCTGATCGGAAGACGTATGCGATCGGGGCGCTCGAATCGATCGAGCCGGACGACAGCAACATCTGCAGGGTCCCGACGCTGTCGCCGGCCGAGGTGCTGCTCGTCCCGCCCCCGCCCGAAGGCGAAGGCGGCGGCGGCGGCGAGGCCGGCGGCGCAGGTGGAGCCGGCGGCGGCGACGGTGGCGGCGGCGAGGCCGGCGGCGCTGGCGGAGCCGGCGGCGGCGCTGGCGGCGCGGGCGGCGGCGAAGGCGGCGCGGGTGGAGCCGGCGGCGCTGGCGGCGCTGGCGGAGCCGGCGGCGGCGAAGGCGGCGCGGGCGGCGAGGCCGGCGGCGCGGGCGGAGCCGGTGGCGGCGCTGGGGGCGAGGGCGGCGGCGGCGAGCCTGCCGACGGGCGCTCCCTCAGGTACGAGTGGAGCAACCTGGAAGTGTACGTGACGGCCGCGAACCTCGGAAACATGTTCCAGGCCGACCTCACGTACACCGAGGGCACCTGCACCGCGAAGTACAAGGTCGTCGGGCTCTGGCCCGAGGTGCACTGCGGGCTTACCGTCGAGGAGCCGGTGCTGGACCCCGAGACCGGAGAGCCGGTGGTGGATGAGGAGACCGGAGAACCGGTGACCGAATCCGTCGATGTCCCCGATGACAAGCTCTGCGACAACATCCCGGACCCGGAGCCGCCTTACTTCCTGCCGTACGCATCCGGCATCTCCGCGGATCTCAAGGTGAAGTGCGATCCCAAGATGCTCGTGTGCGTGCTCGACTCGGACAAGATCCCCGCCTTCAAGTAGTCGACCCCACGGCCTCCCGGGCGCGGCGCGCTGCGCCCGGGGTAGGCGCTCTCCCACGATCGGCCGCGCTGCCCGCGCCGCGGGTCGATCCCGCTCGAACCAGCCCACACCAGAAGATCCCTCGCTCTCGCCGCGCCCGCGACGCCCGTCGCTGCGCGCCCTGCGCCGCGCGCGGGCGGTCCCGGTCGGCGATCGCCGACGCGCGGCGTCCCGATGGGCGACCGCGGATGTGCTGCGTCGCTAGGGCGACGGCTTGACGTTCAGCCTCGCCAGGGCGCCGCAGGCGGGGCCGCTCGCGATCTCTAGCGCGGCCGTGAGCGCGCACAGGCGCGACGCCCGCCCGAGCGCGGCCGGATCCCCCGAGACGATGGCGCGCTTGGTCTCTTGCGCGGTGCGGACCGAGAGCATCGTGCGCGCGCGCGGCGGCAGCTCCGCGCGGCGCGCCGCGAGCAGCTCGCCGAGCCTCGGGCCGGGATCGGCGGACGGCACCCACGCCCACGCCGAGGCGATCAGCGCCTCCACGAACGCCGCGCGGAGCTCGTCGCCGCCGCGCGCGCCGTCGCACGGCAAGGCGGGGCCGCTCGGCCCGACGTCGGCGGCGGTGAGCCGCCGCCCCGCGATCCGCCGGAGCAGATCGCCCTGCACGCCGGCGAGCTTGCCGTCGTCGTCGGAGAACGCCCCGGCCTTGAACCGCACGGCGAGCGCGGCGCACCGCTCGTCGCGCTCCGCGCGCAGCCGCTGCTCCTCGCGCGCCTTCTCCTCGGCGCGCTGCCGCTCCTCGCGCTCGCGCGCCTCGCGCGCCTCGATCGCGGCGCACGCCTCGGCCCGCGCGGCCGCGCGCCGCTGCTGCTCGCCCGTCGCGCGGCCCAGATCGTCCTGCGCGATGTCGCGGACGGCGCACACCTCGGGGCGCGCGAGCGCCGCGTCGACCCGCGCGCGCGCGGTCTGCACGCGCACGATCACCGACAGCGCCGCGACGATGACGAGGGCCGAGGCCGCGATCGTGGCGATCTTGCGGAGCTGCCGGCGGCGGTACGCCTTGGCGAGCGCGCCGCCGCCGCTCTCGTCGAGCAGCTTGCGGCAGCGGCCGATCATCGCGTGCCAGTGCGCGACGTCGTCGGCGAGCATCTGGAGCGGCTCCGCGAACGGGGGGTCGCGCCGGACCTTGTTCGCGAGCCGCTCGAGGCACTCGCTCACGTCGGGGGCCTGCCCGTGGTTGGTCACCTCCGCGACGCCCTCGAGCAGCCCGCCGATGCGCCCCGCGTACACGTCCCAGGCGACGACGGCCTCGGTCTGGCTCTCGCCGAGCCGCTCGATCGCGTCGCGCACCTCGCTCATCGGGAGCAGGCGCTCGACGTCCTCCCTGCGGACGCCGGCGAGCTTCGCCGCCTGATCGATGCCGCGCTGGAAGCCGCCGAGGAGCCCCTCGGGCGCGAGCTCGCGGAGCCCCTCCGGCACCCTGCTGCCCTGGATGCACGTGCCCGCGTGGTGCAACGGACCCATCGCGCAGGTCAGGAAGGTGCCCCCGAGCTTCACTTCCATCGAACCGTCGCTCACCTCTACCCCGGACGGCGCGGCGCGGAAAGGCTCGCGCGCCGTCCTCGGCGCATCAATCGCTGCTGCGCGGGGCCTCGAGATCCCAGAGCGCGTACAGCACGTCGACGTCGTACTCGGCGTGGTGCCAGCCCGGGTGGAGCCGGTAGCTGCGCGGGAGCAGGCCCGCGCGCTGGATGGCGTCCGTCTGCTCGGCGAAGGTGTAAAGATACATGCTCACGCCCGTGAGATCGACGTGGGAGAGCGGTCGCGCGGCGCGCTCGTGCAACCTGACGTGCGGCCTCCGCTCGACGATGCTCACCAGCATCCGGCCTCCGGGCCGCATCGCGCCGGCGAGGTTCGCGAGGACGAGCGCGAGATCGTCGCAGAACTCCAGCGTGCCGAGCGCGAGGGCGACGTCGAAACGCCCCCACGAGCGCGGGATCGGCAGGTGGTAGTCGTGCCGGTGGTAGGCGCCGTGGGGCCGCTTCTTGCGGGCGATCTGGAGCATGCCCTCGGCGATGTCGAAGCCCACGACGTCGACGGACGGCGGGAGCTCGCGGGTCAGGTGGCCCGGGCCGCAGCCGGCGTCGAGCACGCGCGCTCCCTCCGAGACGACCTCGCGCAGGAAGGCGCGGACGGGCTTCTCGTAGTGCTGGATGTCCTTCCAGGTGGAGACATACTCGGGCGCGAAGTCCTCGTAGTAGTCGACGAGCCGCGCGATCCGGGTCGATCGTTTCATGGCGCGCGCCTCAGGTGATGTCGTCGACCGCCTGCACGGTCTCCTGGATGTCGTGCCCGTGCGTGTAGCCGAGGATCTCGCGCGCCCGCCGGTCGTCGACCATGCACACGTAGCGGATGTGATCGAGCTCGGGGGCCGGGAACGACGTCGCCCTGAAGCGCCACAGCCGCGGGATGATGGTCTGCATGACGAAGTGGGGGATCGTCGCGCGCGTCCGCCCCGTCATCTCGATGACGCGCGAGAGCGGCAGCGGCGGCGGCCCCGCGAGGTTGAAGATCCCGCGCACGCCGGGCCGGAGCGCCGCGACGATCGCGGAGACGACGTCGTCCTGGTGGATGACCTGCACCATCGGATCGAAGCCGAGGAGCGTCGGGATCACGTTGAGCCGGAGGTAGTTCGACGGCGCGTTCCGCACGGAGCCGAGGATGTGGACCGGCCTGAGGATGACCGTCTCGGTCTGCGGGTGCTTCCAGAAGAACGACTGCGCCAGCATGTCGACCTCGATGAGGTCGCGGATCTCGCTGAACGACGCGCCGCCGAGCAGCGGCGCGTCCTCGGTGAGGAACTGCGCGTTGTCCGGGCGCGGGCCGTAGGCGTTGGCGCTCGACAGCACGATGAGCTTGGGCACGTCGTACTGCGCCACGAACTCGAGCAGCCGCTGGAAGCCCGCGAGGTTCCAGCTGTGGTGCTCCATCTGGCTCACCCGCGGATCGTGCATGACCCCGAGGTGGACGACCGCGGCGAGCTGCTCCTGGCGGAAGATGTCCTGGGTCTTCTTGCGGCGGATGTCGATCTGGTGATGCTCGATGTCCTTGGGACGCCCGTCGAAGCTGCGCCTGTCGACGCCGATCACGCGCTGGTCGCGGTGCAGCCGCCGCGCGAGACGCCGTCCGAGGCGGCCGCAGATGCCCGTGATGAGGATGGGCCGGAGGGACGGATCGGAGTCTGCGCCGGGGCGGCGGCCTCGACCGGGCGTTCGTTCGCTCATCGGGTCGACGGTCGCTTCGAGGCGGCCGATGGTCAAGCCCTTCCTGCGGTGCAGGCGCACGCGAGTTTTGCTATCGTCCCGCGCCCATGGGCGGCAAAACCACGCTCGCCAGGCTGAGCCACTTCGCCACCCACACCGCGCTGCCGCTCGCGCGCCTCGGGGTCGACGGCGTGCGCGGCACCCTCGACGACGCCACGATCCGGCTGCTCGGTCAGGACTTCGAGGACCGGCTGCGCCGGGTCGCGCTCCCGCAGGCGGCCGACGGCGTCGACCCGTTCGGGCTCGACCGGGAGTGGGCGAAGTACGCGATCGGGGTCGCCGCGTTCTTTCATCGCTTCTATTTCCGGACCGAGGTGTTCGGGATCGATCGCGTCCCGACCGGCCGGGTGCTGCTGGTCGCCAACCACTCCGGCCAGCTCCCGTTCGACGGATTGCTCATCGCGGCCTCGCTCTTCCTCGACGCGGAGCCGCCGCGCGTGATGCGGAGCATGGTCGAGAAGTGGACGCAGACGCTGCCGTTCGTGGCGACGTTCTTCTCGCGCGTGGGCCAGGTGGTCGGCGTGCCCGAGAACGCGCGGCGGCTGCTCGACATGGGCGCCGCGATCCTGGTGTTCCCGGAAGGGACGCGCGGGATCTCGAAGGGGTTCTCCAGCCGCTACCAGCTCCTCGATTTCGGGCTCGGGTTCATGCGGCTCGCGCTCGAGACCGACACGCCCATCGTGCCCATCGCCGTCATCGGGGGCGAGGAGCAGTACATCTCGCTCGGCAACCTCGAGTCGGTCTCGAAGGCGCTCGGGATGCCGACGTTCCCCGTCATCCCGCAGCTCCTGCTCCCCGGCGGTCAGCTCCCGCTGCCGACCAAATACCGGATCTATTTCGGCGAGCCGATGACGTTTCGCGGGGACCCGGACGACGACGACGCGGTGATCCAGGAGAAGGTCTCGCTCGTGAAGGGTCGCATCCAGTCGATGCTGAACCGCGGGCTGAAGGAGCGAAGAGGCATCTTCTGGTGATCGCGTGATCGCGTGAGCGCGTGAGCGCGTGAGCGCGTGAGCGCGTGAGCGCGCGGCCGGGGTGACCGCGCGGCGCGGGCGTGGCGACCGGGTGCTCAGGCGCCCGCGAGCGTGACCACGGCGTCGGGGCCGCACGAGAAGACACGCGCGCAGCCGCCGAGGATGGCGGGCTCGTTGCGGAGGCCATGGCCGATCGGCAGCCCTGCGACGACGGGGACGCCCAGCGGGAGCAGCCTGTCGCGGAGGACCTCGTCCACCGTGACGCCGTCGGGACCCGGGTCGCATTGCTCGAAGTCGCCGAGGACCACGGCCGCGGCCGGGGCGAGGTGGCCGCCGACCTCCAGCGTCGAGAGCATGCGATCGATGCGGTACGGACGCTCGGTGACGTCCTCGAGCAGGAGGACGCACCCCTCCGGCACCCGGAGGCGGCCGGCCGCGGCGCAGGCGTGGAGCAGGGCCAGGTTGCCGCCGAAGAGCGGCCCCTCCGCGGCGCCGGCGCGCAGCGTGCTCAGGCCGTCGAAGCGGCGCTCACCGAGCGGATCCTCGAGGGCGCGGATCAGCGCGGCGCGGGCGCGGGCGTCGCCGCGGCCGAGCGCGGTGACGTGGGGGCCGTGGAGCGACGCGACGCCGGCGCGCGCGGCCTCGACGTGGAGGGCGGTGATGTCGGAGAAGCCGACGATCCAGCGAGGGTGCCTGGCGAGGATGCTCCAGTCGAGCCGGTGGACGAACCGGTTCGCGCCGTAGCCGCCGCGGGCCGCGAAGATGGCGCGCACGTCGGGGTGCGAGAGGGCGTGGACGAGCTCGTCCCTCCTGCGCGCGTCGTTGCCGGCAAGGTAGCCGGTCCGCGCGAACAGCCCACGGCTGGAAGGCGCCGACAGCGACGGCGCCCCGCCGCCGCGGGAGTCGCCGGCGAGCGGAGGACCACCGCCCGTGTCGAAGAGCACGCGGTAGCGCTGGGCGAGCCAGATGAGCCCGACCCACGCGAGGACAGGCTCGAACGGGCTGGAGGGGGCGATGACGGCGATGGTGTCGCCCGGACGGAGCGCCGGGGGGAGGATCAGAGAGGGCATATCTCCTCCTGTGCCTCCGTGACTCACGATCTCCCCGGCACGCGGCGTCTCCGCCCGATCGATGCGACTAGGGAGCACCGGGTTCGTCGTCGAGGAACTCCACCTCTTCCGCGTCGACGTCGACCTCGTCGGAGAGAGGCAGCGGCGGCACCGCAGGCGGGTCGACCGTCAGCGGAAGCGCGAAGTCCCCGACAGCCGCCTGCTGCGGCGCGTGGCCATCGAAGTCCGAGGGCTGTGCTGGGGCGGCCTCCTCACCGGCGAGCTCGGCCGGCTCAACGAGCCCGGCGCCCTCGGGGGCGAGTTCCTGCCCGGACTCCAGCGCCACGCCGACAGCGCCGACGCTCGCGTCGGCCCCGCTCGCGTCGGCCCCGCTCGCGTCGGCCCCGGCGGCATCGTACGACGCGTTGCCGTGGGTTGCCTCGGCCTGCTGCGGCTCGGGCTGCGGCGCCGACGCCTCGGCGAGCCCGGCGGGCTCCTCCGGCAGCGCCTCGGCAGCGGCATCCATCCCGGGGCCCGCGTGGCCGTTCGCCGCCACGGCCGCGACAGCGCCAGCGGCCGCCGCCGTCACGGCGGCCTCCGCGCCGAGCGTCTCGAGGCTGGGCACCCGGGGCGCGAGCGGCGGCTCGGTCAGCGACGGGCCCGGCGGCCTTGTCGGCAGCACGGGCGGCGGCGGGGTGCGCTTGAGGTTGCCGGCTTTCGCCCGCTCGATCCCCGCGGTCGCGTCCGGATCCCCCGCCTTCATGCGGAGGACGCGGCGCCAGGCGTCCGCCGCCTCGCGCGCCTCGCCGAGCTCCTCCTCCCAGATGCGCGCCACCTTGCGCGCGAGCTCCGCCCGCTGCGCCGGGTCGCGGCCGCGCAGGATCTGGTCCTCGTAGAGCTGGATCATGCCGCGGTGATCGCCGAGCTCCTGCAGGAGGCCGGAGAGCTCGTTCATCACGTCCTGGTCCGACGGCGCCAGATCGTGGAGCTTCTTCAGATCCGCGGCGGCGCCCTGCCGGTCGCCGAGCACGTCGCGCCGCAGCCTGGACCGCCGCTGGAGGAGCTTGCGCACGAGCGGGCCGTCGAACACCTCGTCCAGCGCGCGGTTCAACGTCGCGCCCACGCGGTGCGGATCGCCCACCTCGCGCCCGAGGGCCTCGAGCGCGTCGAGCGAGGCGTCGTCCACGTGCGCGAGCACGGCGTCGCCGAGCCAGCTGAAGGCGCGGTCGACGTCGCCGAGATCCTGGTGGGCGATCGCGGCTGCGCGGCGGAGCAGCGCAGCCCGGGTGCGGCCGCCGTCGCGCGAGCCGTGGCCGCCCGCCGCGAGCGCCTCGGCGAGGATCGAGCGCAGCGCGGTCGAGCCGGACCGCTCGTCGCCGTCCCTCGCCACCCGCTCGAGGGTGGCGATCGTGTCCTCCTGGACGCCGCCGCCGAGCGCCAGCTCGAAGAAGCTCCGCGCCCGGTCGATGGCGCCGCGCTCGCAGGCGATCTCGGCGGCGCGGGCGAGCGCCGCGAGGCGATCGGCCGGGGTGCGGCACCGGCCCACCTGGCGCTCGAACAGGTCGATGATGAGGCTCGGGGCGTCGGCCAGCGCCGCGAGGCGCACGAGCAGCGGCTCGACCTCGGCGGTCGGCACGCTCGCCAGCGCGCCCTCGCCGTGGTGGACGGCCTCCAGGGGATCGACGCCCACGGAGACCCGGACCTCGGCCTGCCGCACGAGCTCGACCGCGCGCGCCGGGCCCGCGAGATCCCGCGCGAGGAGGTCGTGCGCGACGGAGAGGGCCTCGCGATCCTGGAGCTCCACCGCGATCGCCTCGAGCTTCTCCCCGAGGGCGGCGTCGGCAGAGCGCGAGCGCGCGAGCTCCATCGCGACGCGCGCCGCGTCGCGGTGGCGGCCGACCTCCACGAAGCGCTCGAACGCGCCGCGCAGGGCGACGTCGCGCCCGGCGCGCGCGATCGACTCGTTCCAGGCGACCAGCTTGGTCGCGACGACGCCCTTCCAGCCGAGCCGGTCGCCGAGCGCGACGTACGCCTCCCGGCACGCCTCGTCGCCCTGATCGGCGAGCTTCTCGAGGAGGGACATCGCCTCGTCGCTCCTGCCGAGCGCCTGGTCCAGGATCTCGGCGAGGCGGCGGGTCATCGTCGCCGCCTCGTCCTCGTCGCCCTCCACCTCGATCAGGAGCGCCATGAGGCGCGCGACCTTCGGCCAGTCGTTCAGCCGCTCGGCGAGCCGCTGGAGCCGGGCGACCGCGTCGAGGTCGTCGGGCTCGGCGGCGTGGACGACCTCGAGCGCCCTGACGGCGCCGTGCGGATCGTCGAGCGGCCCCTCGTAGAGGGCCGCGAGCCGCTGCGCGATGTCGAGCTGCTCGGGGCCGTCCACGAGCGCGAGCTCGCGCTCGAGCGCGCCGGCGGCGCCCCTCAGGTTGCCGCGCTGCTCCTCGAGGGCGGCGATCGCCCGGAGCGCGTTCCGGTTCTGCGGATCGAGGTCGGCGACGATCGCCTCGTAGCGGGCGATCGCCGCGTCGATGTCGCCGGAGCCCTCCGCGAGCATGCGCGCCTCGCGCATGGCGATCGAGATCTTGCCGGGGTTGCTGTCCGTGAGCGCGCTGAGCCGCCGCAGGAGCTCCGCGCCGAGCTGGTGATCGCCGCGCTCGCTGGCGTCCTCGGCGAGCCGCGCGAGCGCCTCGGCGTCGTCGCCGTCGGAGAGCAGGAGCGAGAGCGTCGCGCGCTCGCCGTCGCGATCGCCGAGCTCGCGCTGCACCGTGGCCGCCTCCCGCCGCGCCGCGACGCGCTGCGCGCGGTCGCCGAGCTGCTCGGCGCGGGCCAGCAGGAACCGCGCGAGCTCGGGCAGCCGGTGGGTGCGCCGGTAGAGGTCCTCGATCGCGGGGGCGGCGGCGTCGCCCGCCGGGTCGAGCTCGAGCGCGCGCGCGACCCGGTCGAGCGCGCCCTCGACGTCGCCCGCGCCGAGGAGCAGCTCCGCGGCCTGGACGAAGAGCACGGGGCGCGCCTTGCGGTCGACGAGCAGCGCCCGCTCGCAGAGCGCCCTCGCCGCCTCGACGAGCCGCCCCGCGGCGACGTAGGCCTTCTCCGCGTGCTCCCACAGCTTCGGCTGCCGCACGAGCTCGGCCACCTGGCTGAACGCGTCGCCCGCGGCGCCCGGCTCGCCGAGCCGCATCCGGAGCTCGCCGAGCTTCTGGAGGAGCGGCGCGCGGGTGAGCTTGTCCTGGAAGCGAGAGGCCGCGTCGGCGAGGACCTGCGCCGCGAGGTCGAACCGCTCGCCCCGCTCGAAGAGCTTGACGGCGGCCTGGATCGCCGTGCCGTCCTCGGGCGACAGGGCCGCGACGCGGACCCACGCCTCCGCGGCCGCGATCGGATCGCGGCGCTTCTGCTCGTGGAGCGAGACGAGCTTCTTCTCGATCTCGATCTTCTGCGCGACGTCGGGCGTGGCCGCGGCCTCCTGCTCGAGCAGCGCGGCGAGGTCGTCCCAGCGCGCGCTCCGCTCGAGCAGCCGCCGCAGCTCGGCCTGGGCCTGCGCGTCGGCGGGATCGAGCTCGGAGAGCAGCCTCCAGGCCTGCACCGCCGTGTCGACGTCGCGGAGCTGCGACTCGCACAGCCCCGCGACCTCGCGGAGCTGCGCCGTCCTGCGCTCGACGGGCGCCGTGGGGACGCGCGCGGCCGCGAGCAAGACGTCCCGCAGCTCGGCGAAGCTGCGCTTCTGGCGGAGCTGCTCCTCGACCTGCGCGAGCGCGTCCGGGTTGGCCGGATCGGCCGTGAGCACCTCGCGGAGCCTGGCGAGCGGCTGCGGCCTGCGGAGCTCGGCCTGCTGCTCGTCGTCCAGGGGCGGGGGAGCGTCTGCGAGGGCCGAGCCGCCGAGGGCCCCGGGGGCCGGCGTGGAGCCGGGCGCGCCCGGCGCCGGGCGGGAGCTCGGCGCTGCGGCGCTCGAGAGCGGCGCAGGCGCGGCCGGCGTGGGGGCGAGCGGCGCGGCTGGCGCGAACGCGGCGATCGCGGGCTCAGCGGCGATCGCCGCGGCCACCGGCGCAGGGACGCTGGAGGCCGGGGACGGCGGGTAAGAGGGCGCCGCGCCCGCGGCGGGCGGCGCCGACGCCGCGCGCGAAGACGCGGCGATCGCGCTGACGGGCGGCGGCACCGACGGTAGCCGCGGCGGCGGCGGCAGCACGGACGCCCGCTTGCGCGCCTCGGCGGCCATGAACCCGTTCGGGTTGACCTGGAGGTAAGCGACGTAGCGCGGGCGGAGCTCGGCGGTGCGGCCGAGCTGCTTCGCGTAGTGATCGGCGAGCTGCATCGCGCGATCGTGCCCGGGCGCCGCGCGGAGCGCGTACACCGAGTACGAGTAGCCATACTCCCCGTCGTACGTCTCCGCGAGCGCGACGAAGAGCTCCGCGGCCTCGTCGCGCTCCGGCTCGGGCACCGGCTCGCCGGCCTCGATGCGATCGACGATGGCGACGCCGAGCGCCTGGATCAGCCCGACGTCGTGCGGCAGGAACGCGCGCGCGTTCCGCAGCGCCACCGTGGAGCCCGCGAGATCGCCGGCGCGGCGCCGGATGTCGGCCTCGTCGCGCAGCAGGGCGAGCCGCCGCTCCGGGTCGTCGACGAGCGCCTGCTCCATCGCGAAGTAAGGGATCGCCTCGGCGTACTGCTGCTGCGCCTTCAGCATCTCGCGCGCGGCGTAGATGGCGTAGACGTTGTGCGGATCGAGCTCCGCGAGGCGGCGCCAGTTCTCGAGGGAGCGCTCCGGCCGCGAGAGCGGCGGCTCGCTCCACAGCCTGCCGAGCTCCTCGTGCAGGGTCGTGAGCTGCGCGCGCACCTCGGGCCGCTCGAAGAGCAGCGGCGTGAGCGCCTTCACGAGCCGCTCCAGCAGCGCGGCGAGCGCCTTCTGATCGCCCTTCTCGCGGTAGAGCTGCGCCAACCGCTCCGCGGCCGTCCGCTGCGTCGGGTCCTTGTCGATGGCGATCATGAGCGTGCGCGCGGCGTGGTGCGCGTCGCCGATCGTGGTCGACCACACGTTGGCGGCCTCGCTGAGCCAGTGCGCCGCGTACGACGGATCTGCGGTGGAGCTGCCGACGCGCTCGAGCAGCATCGCGTACGAACGTGGGTCCTGCTCCCCGGCTCGGTGCGCATACGCCAGGGCTTCCCCGTCATGCGGATTCGTGACGAGGCGCTGGATGAGCGTTTCCATCTCCCGGGGATCCATCGGTGCGCGGCGAAGTTACACGTTCGTCTCTGCTTCGTACAGCGACTCTCGGCGCAATTCGCCATCGGTCGCCGCCGCTCTTTTCGCGGCGAGCCTCGCGGGAGAGCGGGCCTCCGGCGCTCGCGTGCGGCGCGCGCAGCGAGGCTGCGCGCGTGCCGCCATCAGTCGAATTTCACGTACGGCTTGCGCGACTGCGGCGGCCTTCGCTTCGGCGTCGGCGCGGAGGCGGCGCCCGTCGGCTCGGCGGCGCTGGCCGCGCTCGCGGGGCTCGGCGACGCGGGCGCCGCTGTCGCCGCGGGCGGCGGCGCTGCCACCGCGGGCGGCGGCGCTGTCACCGCGGGCTCGACGGCGCGCGGCGGGGCGTCGCTCGCGACCGCGTCCGCGAGCGCCCTCGCCTCGTGCGCCACGCCCTTCTCGAGCCTGCGCACGCCGTCGCCGGCAGGGCGGCGGAGCTCGCGCACGGCGAACGCCGTCACGATCAGGGACAGCGCGACCGTCCCGACGACCACGCGCGAGGCGCGCCGCCGCGGCGCGGGGCGCAGCGTGCTCGGCGTGTGCGAGGCGTCCGCGCCGTCGCCCACGACCGCGAGCAGCTCGCTCGTCGCGCCGACCTCGGTCGGCGGAGGGCGGCTCGAGCGCTCGCGGCTCAGGCTCGGCCTCGCCTCGTCCATCGCGCGATCGAGCTCCGCGATGAACTCCTGCGCGCTCCGCGGCCGGTCCTCGGGTCGCTTGGCGAGCGCGCGCTGGAGGAGCTGCGACAGCGACGGCGGGATCCCGGCTTCCGGCGCCGCCTCGATCGCCGGCACGGGCGCGGTCTTGATGTGCCTCGCCATCACGACGACGGCGTCGTCGTCGATGAACGGCGGCCGCCCGGCGAGCATCTGATAGAGCAGCACGCCGAGCGAGTAGAGATCGCTCCGCGCGTCGAGCGCCCTGCCCTGCGCCTGCTCCGGCGACATGTACCGCGGCGTACCGAACACGGTGCCGGCCTGGGTCTCGAGGGCGTCGACCGGCCGCTCGGCGCCGGTCATCACCTTCGCGATGCCGAAGTCGAGCACCTTGCAGATCTCCTCGTGCTCGCCCGCCGGCGGCCTGGCCAGGAACAGGTTGTCCGGCTTCAGGTCCCGGTGGATGATCCCCTTGTCGTGCGCCTCGGCCAGCGACAGGAGCGCGTGGCGCGCGAAGCGGACGGCGTCGCCGACGCGCAGCCGCCGCAGCCGCTTGAGCCGCTGGCCGAGCGACTCGCCCTCGAGGAGCTCCATCGCGAGGTAGAGGGAGCCGCTGCTCCACGTCGCCCCGTCGGGTGAGCTCTGCTCCGCGGAGCGACCGCGGCCGAAGGTCGGGTCCGACGAGTCGTCCACGATCTCGCCGAAATCGAAGACGGTGACCGTGTGCGGCGAGCGGAGGAGGCTCATCGCGCGCGCCTCGCGCGTGAACCGCGCCTTCGCCTGCGCGTCGAAGGCCCGGTCCGATCGCAGGATCTTGATGGCGACGTCGCGGCCCATCGCCTCCTGGCGGGCGCGGTAGACCGTGCCCATCGAGCCGGCGCCGAGCTTGCCGACGATCACGAACCGGTCCGCGATCGTGAGCCCGAGGAACGGATCTCCCTCGGCCTCGGCGAGCACCTCGCGGCTCACGAGGGCCAGCCCGTCGTGCGGGCAGCGCGGCAGCCGCGCGCCCGCGGCAGCCCGGGAGCCGCCCTCGCTGGCGGGGGGCGGTGGCACGCTGGACGAGCTCCTCGCGTCCAGAGCGACCGACGCAAGGTGGTGACATCGCGGGCAAATCAGCGCCATGGCCCGGCTGGGCTCGCCCGTTGGCCCGGGTGCGCTGGCTGGGAACTGGCCGTCCGCTGTAGGAGCTACCACCGCGATGGGGGAGATCGTCCGTTACTTGGGCTCACACCGCAAGGCCCACGACGAATCGGTCCCGTGAGGGCGACAGCCGAAGCGCGCGATGTCGCCGCACGACGCCTCGCCGCAACAGACATCGCTACAGAATCCCTGACTTTCTCCAGGATCCCTGACGCAAATGCCGCCACGACACGCATCATCCGTGGTGCACGGAACACCGACGGCCGAGAAGCTGTGTTCGTCGAGCAGCTTGGTGCAGGCCCGGACGGTCGAGCCTTCGCGGAGGCCGACCTCGGCGCAGCCGACGATCTGCATCACGTCGCCGGGCGACGCCGGGCACATGTCCGATGCGCAGCACGGGATCGTGCACCGGTCGCCGATCCCCTCGAGCGTGGCACAGAGCCCGGAGGAGCAGTCCGCGTGCTCCTCGCACTCCTCGAAGTAGCCGCGGCTGCCCGCCCCGCGCTGCCGGCACGCCCAGGCCGTCCCGGCCGAGACGAGGCCTGTCGTCAGGCGGCATACCGCTGGCGACGCGCAGTTGGTGTCCGAGCAACAGGTGTCGACGCAGGCGCTGTTGACGCACATGCCTGAACGACAGTCACCAGGCGCGGCGCACGCATCGCCGGTGCGCCCCGTCCCCACCTCCGGCCGGCCGACGTCCCGGCCGACCCGGCAGAGACCGCCGCCGCCCTGGTCGGGGACCCAGCAGACCGCGTCGCGGACGGGATCGCAGTCGCTGGAATTGCAGCAGGCGCGCGCGCAGACGCTCGGCCCCTCGCCGCCGAACCTGGCGGGATCGAGGCAGAAGTCGAGCGCTCCGCAGTCGCTGTGCGCCGCGCAGGGCGCGCCCAGCGCGCGCTCGCCGAGCATCTCGACGCAGGCGCCGTCCCGGCAGAGGGCGCGCTCGGGGCACGCCGGGGGCCCGATCGCGCCCTCCTCGGAGCAGAGCACGGCGTCCAGCTCGCCGTCGACGAGGAGCTCGCACCCGACGCCGAGCGCCGCGAGCGCCGGGAGCGCCGCGAGCAGCCGGTGAAGCCGCCGCCCCGCGGCGCCGGGGCCCATCAGAACTGCACCAGGAGCCGGGCGCCGTCTGCGCCCAGCGACAAGCTGACCTCCGGCGCCGCTTCCCCTGGGCGCGCGCCGCGCGACGGCGGGCCCTCGCCGCGACCCGGGACGGGGGAGAGCGCGCGAGCGGTCGAGGCCGGGCGAGAGGCGCCCGATCGCGCCGCGGGGGCGCGCGGCGAGAGGTACAGGTAGAGCGCCGCGGCCCCGGAGAGCCCGGCGACCAGCACGGCCACGTCCGCGACGACGGCGTAGCGGTGGGCGGCGCTCGCGTCGGCCTGCAGATCGGCGACGGAGAGGCCGTCGCCCGTGCGCTCGCGGGGGCTGGGATCGCGCGCCACGGCGAGCGCGGCGAACACGCCGCCGACGACGAGGGACCCGGCGGCGATGCCGCCGCTGATGAAGAGCCAGGGCGTGGGAGGCCCCGGGTTCGCCGCGACGACGGAGCGCCGCGGCAGGAGCGACACGCGCGGCAGGAGCGGCAGCGGCGCGGCGATCCCGGCGGGGGACGGGGGCGCCGCCGGCGACGGCTTCGCGCTGGCGAGCTCCCGCTTCGCCCCCTTCAGCCGCTTGAGGACCGCCATGACCTGCTCGCGCTCCTTCGGGAGCGTCTCCATCGCGAGGTAGCGAACGTAATAGTGCTCGGCCCTGTCGATCTCGCCCAGCCTCTCGTGGATCACGGCCAGGTTGTAGATGAGCTCTTTCCCCTCGGGATCGAGCTCCACCGCGGCCTCGAGCTTCGCGATCGCCGCGCGGTACTCGCCGTGCTGGTAGAGCCCCTGCGCCTGGTCGTGCAGCGCGGTGGCGCGCTCGATGCGGCGCCGCTTCTCCTCCGCCTCGGGCGACGGGGCGGGGTTCGGCGCCCTGCCCTGCGATGCCGGCGCGGCGCCGGGCGACGCGGGCGCGGCCACCGGCGCGTCGAGCGGCGCCTGCGCGGCCGACGCCGGCCACGCCCAGAGCGCGGCCACCGCGAGCACGCACGCGGCGCGCGCGGCGGCACGCCGGGCGTCGGGGCTGCTCGAGCGAGGCAGGCGCGCTTCCGGGTTCGTCACGGCCGCCCACCATAGCGTAACTTCCGCGCGGAAAGACCCTGTTGCGTCGCGCAATCCTGCGCGCGGTCCTCGGCGACGGGGCGCTCCGCCGTCGCCGATCACCGGAGCTTGCAGCGGTACTCGCCGGCGAGCACGAGCGCCCGCTCGCACCTGACATCCACCGTGCGCTTCGCCGTGGTGAACTCGAACGTCTGTCCGAACGGCGTCCGCTCCAGGCGGGTCATCCGCGCTCTGCAGCCGTCGCTCGCGCTGCGCCCCTCCGGCGCGCCCGCGGCGGCGTCCTCGCCGCACGCCACGAGCGCGGCCGCGCGCTCGACGCCGGCGTTGTCGGAGAAGACGTTGTAGGCCGCCGAGGCGCTGAACGCGACACAGACGACGAAGAGGGCGAGCTGGACGAAGCGCTTCACGGGACGAGCTTACCCTGTTCAGCGCACGGAAGGCCGGGCGGCGCGCGCGAGGTCGGTCAGAGCCGCATGCCCGAGCCGGGCAGCGGGTGCCACGGCTGGCGGCGGGTCGTGTACTGGCCTCGCACGAACGCCCCGAGAACAGGCGCGATGTTGCGCGCGATGTCGTCGTCCCACTCGCCGCCGTTGATCCCGTCCTGCGGCGTGAGATCGGGCGAGAGCAGGAAGAAGCCGGGGTAGAGCCGCCGCGGCATCTTGATCTGATCGAGGTCCTCCTTGAAGACGTCGATGTCCACGCGCACGAGCCGCACGCTCCGGAGCGCGGTCTGCATCAGCGGGTCGCTGAGCGCCCGATCGACCCCGCGGCACGGCTCGCACGGATCGCTCGTCGTCATCACGAGGACCTTCTCGCCGCGGGCGTGCGCCTCCGCGCGCTGCCTGGCGAGCTCCTCGCTGAGCGTGGAGATGTCGACGCCGATATCGACGATGGAGAGCCCTCCGACGCGCCGGTGGGTCGTGTGCTGTGGGACGCTGCCGCTGGGCTGCGCAGCCGCCGGAGGAGGCGCGTCCGGCAGCGGCGCCGCCGGGGACGCGGCGCTCGCCGGCTCCGGCGAGGTCTCCCCCTCGCCGACGGCCGAGGCGGTCTCGCCGCCGCTGTACGTCGTCCACGCCCACACGCCGAAGCCGATCGCGGAGCTCCAGCAGAGCGTGAGGAGCACGCCGAGCGAGAGCCCCACGCTGGCGAGCGCATATCCCCTGCGGGCGCCGGGGGCGCGCTCGATCTCGCGGCGGGCCGCCCAGCCGAAGACGATCGCGGCGACGGCCCCGAGCGGACCGAAGAGGGCTGCCACGACCGAGCTCACCGCCAGCGTCGAGAGCTGCCGCCGCTCCGGCGGGAGCGGCGGGGTGAGGTAGGGGTCCTGGATGAACGGAAGCTGCGTGGAAGCGCCGCCCGACGACGCCGCTGCGGGCGCGACAGCCGCGCGCGCCGCCTGGTCGCAGGGGGGTGCGCTGACAGGCAGCTCGCCTTCGCAGGGCAGGATGTCCGCCCGCGCATCTCGGAGCGCCTCTGCCGGCTCGTTCGCATCGCGGTTCGGCGGTGACTGACTCGGGCCGAATGCGTGGCTCACGTCCCTCATCCTAGCGCCGGAGTCCGCGTTACGCCCGCCATACGCGGGCCTGCCGTCGCGCCGGGCTCAGGGGATACAGGCGCGCTCGATCACCCGCAGGACTGCGCGCTTCGTGCTCACACCGGGGCTCATCGCCTCCGTCCATGCGACGCCCACGCGCTCGCCAGCGATGGCCACGCTAGGAGGATCCTTTACGGGATTCACCCCATCCGACACCCGGATCCCCCGGGCAGACGGCGCTCCGTCGGCGCCCAGCTTGACGAGGAGCGTCTGCCCATCGGCCTTGCCGTCGTGGCCGACCCACGCGACGAGCGCTCCGTCCTTGCCCGGGGCGAGCGCGCGCCACTTGCCCTTGCCGATCACCCAGGGCGCCCCGCGCGGCCGCGCCTCGGCGTCCAGCGCGCGGGCGATCAGCGTGGGGCCCTCGCTCCAGACAAGGATCGCCCCGGCGCCGCCGGTGGCCACGAGCCCGAGCCGCTGGTCCCTGTCCGGCGTCTCCTGAGTCGCGACGGCCGAGCGGTCGCTGCCCTGGGGCTTCGCGACGAGGTGGGTGCTCCCTTCCCTGCCGGACGCGTCGAACCGCGAGGCCCGGATGCTCCCGTCGTCCTCGTCGTGCCACGCGACGAGGTAGCTGCCGGAAGCGTCGACGGCGACCGCCGGCCAGCGCGGCTTCCTGGTGTGGCGCGTGACCCCGACCGCCTTGAGCTGCGGCTGCGCAGGATCGACCGGCGCGAACTGGAACACCCCGAGCTTGGTGCGCTCGGCCCCGAAGGGCGCCGCCGCCACCAGGGCGCCGCCCGGAGCGGGCGCGAGGGCGACGTGATCGCTGACGTCCCTGCCGATGGCGCCGACGCGCAGGGTCTCCGCGGGCGGGTTCGTCTCCCAGCGGGGCCGGGCGTACGCGAGCCCCTCGGCGTCGAACCACGTGACCGTCCACGTCTCCCCCGCGGAGAAGAGCCGGAGCCCCGGCTCGCGCGTGATCGAGATCGCCCTCGCCCGGGCGATCTGCCGGGCGTCGCTGTCGAAGCCGGCGAACGCGATCTGCGCCTCCCCTCCCTTGAGGTCGACGAGCCACACGGCGCCGAACGTGCCGTCGGCGCGCCCGGCGATGCCCATCCCCTCGCGCAGGATGTACGTCGCTATGTCCCCCGTCTTGACCTTGCAATCCGCGAGGGTGGCGAGGGAAACGAACTCCTGCACGCCGGCCCCGCGCGGGGGCTCGAGCTCGGCTGGCGCGGTCGCCGCCGCGGGCTCGACCGAGGCGCTCGATGCAGGGGTCGCAACCTGGGACGCCGGTTCGCTCGAGCCGGGAGCCGCCGTCGCGGCGCCCCCCGGACGGGAGGCGCTGCGATCACAGGAAACGCCGACAAAGGCAAGCAGAGAAAGAGCCACTACAGTGGCTAAAGAAGAGCGAGGCGATCGCTTGGTGCGAAGCAGAGGACTTGAACCTCCACGGGAGTTACCCCACTGGAACCTGAATCCAGCGCGTCTGCCAATTCCGCCAGCTTCGCGAGCGGGAGCGCATCACTACCTCGCCCCCTCGCGGTTCGTCAAGCTCCGCGTCACGCCCCGAGCGTTTTTCTTCCGTCGCCGTTCGTCGCCCTCGTCCCCCTCCTTCCCCTCCGCTGCCGTCCTCGTCCCCGGTCTTCGCCCGCCGACCCGGCAGCGGTCTCCTCTGTGGCCGGTCCGCGTCGAGCCCGCAGCCGCCTCCCGGCCATCATTCTCCATACCTCCTTGCCCCGCTGACCCGCGGCGGTGCACGACGTGAAGCGCATGTGCTAGGGGGAGCGCGCTCCCATGGCGGCCATCGGCTCAACTCCCCCTCTCCTTCTCCTTGTCGGCGTGCGCGCCGTCGACCCGGCCCATCAGCTCGACGAGGTGGTCGACATCGTCATCGAGGACGGCGTCATCACCCGGGTCGGTCGCGGCGCGGCGACCGACGATCTGCGGCGCGCCGCCCGGGCCGAGATCATCCAGGGAGACGGGCTCCTGCTCCTCCCCGCGTTCGTCGATCTCCACGCCCACCTCCGCGAGCCCGGGCAGGAGTACAAGGAAGACATCGCCTCCGGGCTGGCCGCCGCGGCCGCCGGCGGGTTCGCGCACGTGTGCGCGATGCCGAACACGCGGCCGGTCAACGACACCCGATCCATCACCGAGGCCATGGTCGCGCGGGCCCGCGCGATCGGCGGGCCCGCGCTCCACCCGATCGGCGCGATCACCATCGGCCAGAAGGGCGCGGAGCTCACCGAGATGGCCGACCTCAAGGAGGCCGGCGCGGTCGCGGTGTCCGACGACGGGCGCTGCGTGACGTCGAGCGCGGTGATGCGCCGCGCGCTCGAGTACGCGAAGACGTTCGACCTCCCGGTCATCCAGCACGCCGAGGATCACGCGCTCACCGAGGGGGCGCAGATGCACGAGGGCGCCATCTCGACGCGGCTCGGCCTCCGGGGCTGGCCCCGCGTGGCGGAGGACATCATCGTCGCGCGCGACGTGCTGCTCGCCGAGGCCACAGGGGCGCGCTACCACGTGGCGCACGTCTCGTCGCTCGGCGCGGTCCGCATCCTCCGCGAGGCGAAGGCCCGCGGCATCGCCGTGACCGCCGAGGTGACGCCGCACCACCTGACGCTCACCGACGCCGCCGTGATCGGCTACGACACGGCGTGCAAGGTCAACCCGCCCCTGCGCGAGCAGGCGGACGTCGACGCGCTCCGCGAGGCGCTCGCGGACGGCACCATCGACGCGATCGCCACCGACCACGCGCCCCACTCCACGCTCGAGAAGGACTGCGAGTTCGCCGAGGCGTCGCCCGGCCTCATCGGCCTCGAGCTCGTCGTCCCGGTCCTGCTCGACCTCGTGCGCCAGGGCGCCCTCCCCCTCGGGCGGCTCGTCGACGCGCTCACCCGCGCCCCCGCCCGCGTCGCGCGGCTGGAGGCGCCCACGATCAAGGCCGGCGCCCGCGCCGAGCTCTGCCTCGTGGACCCGAACCTGAGCTTCGTGCTCGACCCGGCGCGCCTGCGCTCGAAGAGCAAGAACACGCCGCTCCTGGGCCGACAGCTCACGGGGCGCGTCAAGATGACGCTGGCCGCGGGCCGGGTCGTCTTCGTCGACAGCGAGGAAGCAGCAACTCAATGAGCTCGCGCAAGGTCCATTTCGTCAGCCTCGGGTGCCCCAAGAACCGCGTCGACTCCGAGGTGATGCTCGGCGTCGCCCGCGCCGCAGGCTACGCGCACGTCGACGACGCCGCCGACGCCGAGGTGATCGTCGTCAACACCTGCGGCTTCATCGGCGAGGCGAAGAAGGAGTCGATCGACGCCATCTTCGAGATGGCGCAGCACAAGGAGCACGGCAGCTGCAAGCGGCTGGTTGTCTCCGGCTGCCTCTCGCAGCGCCACCCCGAGGAGCTCGCCCGCGAGATGCCCGAGGTCGATCACTTCCTCGGCTCGAGCGACATGCTCAAGCTCGGACAGGTGCTCGCGGGCGACGCGGAGCGGATGCTCGTCGGCAACCCCGCCGAGTGGCTGATCCGCTCGGCCGATCCGCGCACCCTCTCGACCCCCGGCGGCAGCGCGTACGTGAAGATCGCCGAGGGCTGCAACCGCACCTGCTCGTTCTGCGTGATCCCGGATCTGCGCGGCGCGCAGCGCTCGCGCCCGATCGCGGACGTGGTGCGCGAGGTGGAGCAGCTCGCGGCGGCGGGCGTCCGCGAGATCAACCTCATCTCGCAGGACACGATCGCCTACGGCCGCGACGCCGCGGGCCGCGGGCCCGGCGAGGCGCGCTCGACGCTCGCGGAGCTCGTCCAGCGCGTCGCCGACGTGCCGGGCGTGCGCTGGGTGCGGATCTTCTATCTCTACCCCGAGACGATGACCGACGACCTCGTCGAGCTGCTCGCCGGCCACCCGCGGGTCGTGCCGTACGTGGACATGCCGCTCCAGCACGCCGCCGACGCGATGCTGCGCCGGATGCGGCGCGGCCACGGCGGCGAGCGCCTCCGGCGGGTCGTCTCCACGCTGCGCGAGCGCGTCCCCGACCTCACGTTCCGCACCGCGTTCATCGTCGGCCACCCGGGCGAGACCGACGCCGAGTTCGAGGAGCTCTGCGACTTCGTGCGCTGGGCCGAGTTCGAGCGGGTCGGCGTCTTCCGCTACTCCGACGAGGAGACGAGCCGCAGCCACGCGCTCGAGGGCAAGGTCCCCGCGCGCACGGCCGCGAGCCGCTACCGCCGCCTCATGGCGCTCCAGCGGCGCATCTCCCACAAGAAGAGCGCCGCGATGATCGGCCGCGAGCTCGAGGTGCTCGTCGAGGGGACGAGCGACGAGCACGAGTACGTGCTCATGGGCCGCCACGCCGGCCAGGCGCCCGAGATCGACGGGCAGGTCTACCTCTCCGGCGGCGAGGTCCGTCCGGGAGAGATGTGTCGGGTCCGCATCACGCAGGCGAGCGACTACGATCTGGTGGGCGAGGTGCTCGACGAGGACGAGCGCGGCGCCGCGCCCCCGCTGGCGGGCGACCTCGGCGCGGTGACGGCGAAGCGGCGCGTCGCCCTGCGCGTGCTGCAAACCGACGGGCGCGAGCGCCAACAGAATTGACGGTCGGGCCGCCGGGTGGCGGCCCGACGGCGAGGAATTCCGGCGCTTCGCGGCGCTCGCGGGCAGAGAGAGGGCGGCACACGGTGTGCTATCACCTCGTGCCGTGCCGACTCTCCGCCGCGCTGCGCTTCACTTCGCTTTCGCCCTCGCGACCTCGCTGCTCGCCGGTGCAGCGTGCCTGAGCCCGACCTTGCCGCTGCCCCCGCCCGAGCCGGCCGACACGATGCGGCCCTCCGCGGACGCGGAGGGGGTGTGGCAGATCTCGGGCAACTGCACCCCCGGGGCGCGCGTCAGCGTCTTCAACGAGCGGACGCAGCGGGGTGTGATCGAGGACGACAGCGACGGGAACGGCCGGTACCATGTCGAGATCGAGGCCGAGCTCTGCGACACGCTCCTCGTCTGGCAGGAGCTGCAGGAAGAGGGCAGCAGCGACAAGGACAGCGAGGCGCAGCGCTTCGTCGTCGAGGAGCGCACGCCGCTCGGCGTCGTGAACAACGCCTGCCCCTGAAGGCCGCGGCGCGAGGCGCCTCGAGCGCCAGCGGGCGTGAGCGAAGCGACGACGCGGCGCGCTGCGCGCGACGACACAGCGCGCTGCGCGCGGCGCCCGCCGTGACGCGCGCGCAGGGGGTCGTGATAGTGTGGCTGGCGTGATGGCGTCGATCCCGCCGAGCATCCCGCCGAACGCCACCCGGGTGCTGGTCGTCGATGACGAACCGGGCCTGCGTCAGGTGCTCACCATCGCCTTCCGCCGCCAGGGCTACGAGGTCGTGATCGCGCCCGGCGCGCGCGCCGCCCTCGAGGCGATCCGGCAGAACCCGCAGCCGTTCCCGCTGATCCTCACCGATCTCGTGATGCCCGACGGCTCGGGCATCGACGTGCTGCGGGCCGCGAAGGCGCGGAGCGGCGCGACCGAGGTGATCGTGATGACCGCGCACTCCACCGTGGATAGCGCGCTCGACGCCATGCGCCACGGCGCCTACGACTTCGTGACGAAGCCGTTCTCGCCGGCGGAGCTCACCGCGCTCGCCGCGAAGGCGCTCGAGAAGAGCTCGATCGTCGCCGAGAACCAGCGGCTGCGCGCGCAGCTCGAGCGGCTCGACCTGCCGTCGCGCGAGCCGCTCGGGACGAGCCCGGCGATGCAGCGGATCTCGGAGCTCATCGCCAAGATCGCGCCGACGCGCACGACCGTGCTGCTCACGGGCGAGAGCGGGACCGGCAAGGAGCGCGTCGCCCGCGCGATCCACGACCAGAGCGACCGCGCGGCGAAGCCGTTCCTTGTCGTCAACTGTGGGGCGTTGCCCGAGGCGCTCATGGAGAGCGAGCTGTTCGGCCACGAGAAGGGCTCGTTCACGGGCGCGGGCGCGCGCTCGATGGGGCTGTTCCGGGAGGCCGACGGCGGGACGCTGCTCCTCGACGAGATCGGGGAGCTCCCGGCCGCGCTGCAGGTGAAGCTGCTCCGCGTGCTCCAGGAGCGGAAGGTGCGCCCGGTCGGCGCCGCCGCTGAGATCGCGGTCGACGTCCGGGTGCTCGCCGCGACCAACCGGAACGTGGAGACGGAGGTCCGCGAGGGCCGGTTCCGGCAGGACCTCTACTACCGGCTCAACGTCATCCGCATCGAGCTGCCGCCGCTGCGCGAGCGCCCCGGGGACATCTCGCGGCTCGCCGAGCGCTTCCTGCGCCGCTTCGCCGCCGAGCTGGGCAAGGACGTCCGCGGCCTGACGACGGACGCCGTGCGCGCGCTCGACGGCTACGCGTTCCCGGGCAATGTGCGCGAGCTCGAGAACATGATGGAGCGCGCGGTGGCGCTCGCCGGGGGGCCCTCGATCGGCCTCGGCGACCTCCCGGCCGCCGTCGCCGGGCTCAGCGCGAGCCCGGCCCCGCTGCTCGCGGAGCTGCCGCCCGGCGGGTGCATGCTCGACGAGGTGATCGGCGAGGTCGAGCGCCGGCTCATCCTCCAGGCGCTCGAGCGCACCGGCGGCGTCCGCAAGGCGGCCGCGAAGCTGCTCGGCGTCTCGTTCCGGTCGCTGCGCTACCGCCTCGCCAAGCACGCCCTCGCCGCCGACGGGGAGACCGACGACGAGTCGGAGGGATCCTGACGAGAATCGTCACCGCCCGATGCCCCGAAGTGACGGTTTTCGTCACCGCCGGAAACGAACACAACCACACACCTCCAGCATCTCGAGCGCCTGTCTCGAGGAAAACCGAGGCAACTCATGGGCTTTCCGCGCAAGTCGAAGAAGACTCCGGGCCGCGCTCTCCCTGGCACGTCGCCTGCTGAGAGGTCCTGGAGAATGCGGAGCGGGCAACGACAGCGACGCGCTGCGCGACGAGGGTTCACCCTCGTCGAGCTCCTCGTCGTCGTCGGGATGGTGGGTGTCCTCGCGGCCCTCGCGCTCGTCGGCTACCGCAGGTACATGGCCTCGGCGGGCATCGCCGAGCCCAAGGCGGTGATGCAGGGGATCCGCGGTGGGCAGGAGTCCTACCGGGCGGAGATGCTCGAGTACCTGAACGTCTCTCAGGGGTCGCTCGATCAGAGCCACTGGTATCCCGGCGGGACGCTCGGCGACATGAAGCGCGCCTGGGACGACCCGGGCCACACCGATTACGCGGGATGGCGGATGCTCAACGTGACCACCGACGGCGCGGTCCGTTTCGGTTACGCGTCGGTGGCCGGTATCGGGAACAGCTTCTCCGCGACCCCGAACAGCGGCTTCACGTGGAGCGGGCTGTCGCAGGCTCCGCTGGGCGATCCGCAATTTTTGCCCAGGGGGCCCTGGTACGTTGTCCAGGCGGTCGGCGATCGCGATCGGGATGGGAGTTACGCCTTGCTCCTGACGACATCGACGATGTCCGGGATCTACTGGGAGAACGACACGGAGTGACGGAGCAGGATGGTTTGCCGCGTCGCGAGCGCCGAGCGCGCCTGCTCCGCGGGAGAGGTTTTCGCACTGCGGGCTGGCCGGGCCCCGCACTGGCGTCGTGACGGTCAGTCTCGGCAACGCATCCAATTAAAGAAAGCATCACGGAGGATCGACACTCATGCGTGCACTGAAGCGATACGACAGAAGAGGCTTCACGCTCGTCGAGCTCATGATCGTGGTCGCCATCATCGGCGTCCTCGCCGCGCTCGCGATCTTCGGCGTCCGCCGGTACCTGGCGAGCGCGAAGACCTCGGAAGCCAAGAACTCCGTGGGCGCGATCACCCGCGGCGCCGCCGCGGCGTTCGAGCGCGAGACGGCGGCCTCCGAGATCCTTGGGGCCGGGAACAACTCCGGCATCGCGAGCCACAGCCTGTGCGACAGCGCCCCCCCGGTGCCTGGCGGCGGCCCCCCGCTGGGCGTCAAGTACCAGCCCAACACGGCCGAGGGCTCTGACTTCGAGCAAGGCACCTCGACCGCGAGCTGGAAGTGCCTGAGGTTCTCGATGACCCAGCCGATCTACTACCAGTACCACTACCTCCACAACGCCCGCGTCGTGCCGACCGGCCCCGCCGTCACCGAGGCCGAGTTCTTCGAAGCTGCGGCCGTCGGGAACCTCGACGCCGACGCCGTCACCAGCTCCTTCTCGCGGGCAGGCCAGGTGGTGGCCGCGACGGGACAGCTCGCCTTGGCCACGCAGATCCATATCGAAAACGAGTACGAGTGACGTGCTCCCTGGTTGCCCGGCTCTCCCCGAGTCGGGCGACCAGGCTTCGTGGACCACTTCCAGCGCGAGGACATCTCCGGAGCGCCCCGCATCGGGCGACCGGGCATCATAGACCACATCCAGCATGAGGGCGTACCGTGCGGCAGAAGGAAGCATCTCGCAGTCGCGGATTCACGCTCATCGAGCTCATGATCGTGGTCGCCATCATCGGCGTGCTAGCCGCCCTGGCCATCGTCGGGGTGCGCAGCTACCTCGCCACGGCGAAGACGGCTGAAGCCAAGCAGATCGTCGGCGCCATCACCCGCAGCGCCATCATCCAGTACGAGCGCGAGCGCGACATCGGGCAGCTCCTGCCCGCCACGGGCGTCGACGCGGCGAACACCCATCTCCTCTGCGCCTCGGCCGTGCCGGTTCCCTTCAACTTCGCCGACGTCCAGGGAACGAAGTACCAGCCGAGCGGGGCGCAGGGCGCCGACTTCATGACGGGCTCCACGCTCGCGGGCTGGCAGTGCCTCGGCTTCGCGACGGTCGCGCCCATCTACTTCCAGTACTCGTACCAGGTCGGCAGCGGCTACCTCAGCCAGGGCTTGCCCGGCGCGTCCATCCCCAGCGGCCCGGAGGGGTTCGAGGCAGGGGCGCGCGGGGACCTGGACGGCGACGGCCTGACGTGCACGCTGGTCCGCACCGGCGAGGTGCGCAACGGCGAGATCGTGACCAGCACCGTGATCTACACGAACAACGATCCGGACTGACGCAGGCCGCGCTGGCGCTTGTTCCATCGCCGCAGGGTGAGTAGAGAGGAGCCATGACCTGGCGCTCCTGGAGCGCGCTGGAGCTCAGCGCGGCCTTCGCGGTCGGCGGCAGCGTCCTCGCCGTCGCCGTTCCGGCGTTCTTCCGGAACCTCAGCGCGTCCAAGCTGAGCGAGCCGATCGAGGGGCTCGACCGGCTGGTGACCAGCGCGGTCGCCTACGCCGAATCGCGGCCGCAGGAGATCAGCTTCCCGCCGTCGGCCCCGCTGACCCCGGCCCAGGTGCCGCGCGGCGTGCGTGCGGTGGATCCGCCGCACTCGTGGGAGCACCTCACGTGGAAGTCGCTCGACTTCGGCTTCGACGGGCCGCACGCGTTTGCCTTCCAGTTCACGAGCGAGCTCGACGCGTCGAAGACCATGCGCTTCGTCGCGACGGCGCACGGCGACCTCGACGGCGACGGCGCGCTGTCCACGTTCGAGGTGCGCGGCGAGCGGATCCCCGGGGAGCCGGCCCGGGTGCTTCCGGGCATGTTCGTGGACCGCGAGGTGGAATGATGGGGGCTTCCCCGGCGCCCGGGACAGCGGACCGTCCGGCAGCCCGCCCTCTCCTCTCCCGCATTGCGCGTGCGCGCGACGCGCTCGTCACGGCCGCCCTCTCGGCCGTCGCCGCCGTCGCGATTGGCAGCGTGCGCGCGCCGGCCGCGGACCTCGAGAAGCGCGTCGCCGAGACCTCCGACGTGTACGTCCTGCCGCCGCCGGACGAGGTGGTCACCTTGTCGCTCGGCTACCGCTCCGCGCTGGCCGATCTGCTCTGGTCGCATGTGCTCGTGTCCCAGGGGCTGCACACGTTCGAGCGCCGCCGGTTCGAGAACCTCACCCTGCTGCTCGACGCGATCAACGCCCTCGATCCGACCTTTCGCGACCCCTACCTGTTCGCCGACGCGCTCATCACGTTCCAGACGACCACGACCCCGCGCGAGGAGGTCCTCAAGGCGCGCGAGATCCTGGAGCGCGGGGTGCAGAACCGCCCTCTCGACGGCGAGCTGTGGCTGGCGCTCGGCCAGTTCGTCGCCTTCATCGCGCCGGCCTCGTACGTGACGGACCCCGCGGAGAGGACGCAGTGGCGCCTGGAGGGCGCCCGGATGCTCGCGCGCGCCGCAGAGCTCGGGGGCGGCGACGCGAACATCAGCTGGCAGGCCCTCGGCGGCGCGGGCATCCTTGGGCGAGCGGGCGAGCGCGAGGCGCAGATCCGGTTCCTCCAGCGCACCCTCGCCGTCACGGACGACGAGGAGCTGCGGCAGCAGATCCGCACGCAGCTCGACAAGCTCCTCGGGGAGCGCGCCGCGGAGGGGTACCGGCGGCGACTCGACGGCTTCAGCGAGATCTGGCGGCGCGATCTGCCGTTCGTCAGCAAGACGACGATGCTGGTGCTGGGCCCCCCGCGCGACGCGGCGTACTGCGCGGGGGGCGCGCACGCCGACGAGCCGCGCTGCGCGACGAGCTGGCGCGCGTGGGCGGAGCGGATCGAGCAGGACAGGTGAGCCGCGTCCAGCGCTGACGCCGCGCGCGCCGGCGCCGGGCACGGGCGCCGCAACCGAAGCGCCCCGGGGTTCCCACCCGCGAAGCATCGAATCGCCCCGCGGGAGCGCGCGGCTGTTCCTGCAAGCGAGGCTGACAGGCAACGAGGGAGAGCGAGGCCAGGAGCGCCCGAGAAGGACTCTTCTCCTGGCCTGGCGGCGAGATGGTCAGTCGAACTTGACGGCTGCGGTCTTGGTCTCTCCGGCCTTGACCGAGACGGTGACCGACTTCTTCCCGAGATCCGGATGGATGAACGTCACCGTGTGCGACCCCGCGGGGACGCTGACGCCGACCTTGGGCGTGCTCCCGAGCGGCCGGCCGTCGAGGACGACCTTCGAGACAGGGATCGAGTTGATGTTGAGCGTCGCCGCGCCTGCGGCAGCCGCGGGCGCGGCGGCCGGGGCCTCGGCCTTCGGCGCGGCGGGGGCCTCGGGCTTCGGCGCGGCCGTCTCCCCCCTGGGCGTCGCCGGAGCGGCCGCCGCGGCCACCGCGGCGGCCGGCTCGGGCTTGCTCACCTCGGCGAGCGCGATCCGGATCGTCTTCTCGGCCTGCCCGTCCTCGAACGAGATCGGCTGGGAGAAGTCCTCGTATCCCTTCTTCGTCGCGACGACCTTCCAGCCCTCCGACGGATTGACATCCACCTTGACCGGCGGCTTCTTCCAGGCCGACTCCGGCAGCTTCTTCTCCGTGCCCTTCGCGTTCACGAGCTTGACCGACGCCCCCGAGGTGGCGAGATCGAGCGTGACCTGCCCCTTCACCACCTTGAGCGCGACCGTCCCGAGGTCCTTCGCCTCGCCCTGGCCGACCTCCACCGTCTTCTCCAGCGGCTCGTAGCGCTCACCGCCCTCGAAGCGGATCTTGTGCTCCCCCGGCGGCACGCTGACCTCGACAGGCAGCGTGCCCTTCTCCACGCCGTCGACGAGCACCTTCACGCCGGGCGCACCCGCGATCTTGAGGCCGGTCGCGGTCTGGGACCGCGCCTGGCCAGCGCTGTCGAGCGTGATCACGACGACCTTCTCCTTGCCGCCCTCGACGACCTCGACCGCGTCGCGCGGCGGGAAATCGGGGGCGAGGATCTTCACCGCCTTCGAGCCGGGATCGAGATCGCGCACGATGCACGGCACGGTGTCGCAGCGCTTCTGGCCGTCGATGAAGATCTCGGCCCTGGCGACCGACGCGCCGCCCAGGGTCTTCAGGTCGATGGTGAGCGCGCCCTTCTTCGGCACCAGCAGGACCACGGCCAGGATGAGCACCGCCACGAGCGCGAGCCCGCCGAGGATGACGCCCGCCTTGCCGGCCCCCTGCTGCGTCGCCGGGCGCGGGCGGATCGCCGTGGGCTCGTCGTTGCGCGACAGCGGACGGTGGCCGATGTCCGGGATCGGCGGCGCGTTCGGGATCGGCGGCGGCGTCGGGATGGGCGTGCGCGTCCGCGCGGCCGGCGCCGCGCCGCCGGAGCTCGCGAGCAGCGCCGCGGCCGCCTTCGGGATCGTGGACGAGCTCACGTTCGGCAGCGGGGTCGTCCGCCCCGGCATCCTGTCGTTACCCTCCCTGTCGTAGACGTGGGTCGACTCCTCGTCGTCATCCCAGTCCATGTCGACCGCAGCGCCCTTCGCGCGGCGGGGCTTCGCCTCGTCAGCCGCCTTCTGCGGCGGCTTGACCGACGGCAACCGCATCGGAGGAGGAACCACCGGCGGCAGCGAGGCGGGCGCGGCGCTGGTCGGCGCCGGGGGCAGCGGGCTCGCCGACGGGATCGGCGGGACGGAGATCGCGGGCAGCGACGGCTGTCGCGAGGGGGGCGGCACCACGGGAGGCAGCGTGCCCGGCTTGGCCGAAGGGGGCATCGGCGGCGGCAGCGAGCCAGGGCTGGTCCCCTTCGTGGTCGCCGGCGGCGGCAGCGAGCCGGGCGGCAGCGAGGGGGGCGGCAACGAACCAGGACTGGTCCCCTTCGTCGTCACAGGCGGCGGCAGCGAGCCAGGGCTCGTCCCCTTCGTCGGCACCGGCGGCGGCAGCGAACCAGGGCTTGTCCCCTTCGTCGTCAACGGCGGCGGCAGCGGAGAGGCGATTCCCCCGGGGAGCGTCGTCCCCTGGTTGGGCGCCGGCGGCAGCGAGCTGACGCCTCCGGTCAGCGTGCGCTGCCGGGTCGGCGGCGAGGGAGGCACGAGCGCGGGGTTCGTGGTGCGCGACGACTTCTTCGCGAGCCCCTCGAAGACATCTAGATCGCTGCCGCCCTTGGTATCGGCCATGTTCGGGAACTCCTCAGGACATGCGGCGCCGTTCGCCGCGGCTTCCGGGAAACGATCGCGCCTGCTCCGCGCGACGAGGATGATGTGCGTGATGTGGACGAGCAGGCCCCCGTCGCGGGCCAGCTCGCAGCGCGCTGCGTGAACCTGATCCACTGCAGCGTACCGCTGCTCCGATAACCGCGCGAGCGCCAACAGGACGAGCGCGGCGACGCCAATGCCGCGCGCGCGGCGCGATCTCGCGCGGATCCAGCGCGCCGCCCGCGCCCCTCCGCCGTGTCCGTCGCGAGGCGCCCGCGACGCGCGCGCCCCCGGACAGGCGCTCGCGCGGCGTCATCTCCGGGAAACCTCCGCTCGACGCGGCGCCGCCAGATCGCGCGTCGAGCGCGCCCCGCTCACCCAGCGAGCCCGCGCCGCTCGGCGCCGAGATGTCGCAAGCTCCGAAGGACTGCAAACGGTGCACCAGCCGCCTTTTTTTAATCCCTCGGGCCGCCGACGCACAAGCGCCTACTGCACCCCAGGCGGGATTCCAGGCGCCGCCAGGCTCAGTGATCGCCGTCCGCGCTTTCCTCTTTCTTCGGCTTTTTGAAGTACCGAACGCGCTTCTGCTGCAGCGGATACCAGACGCTGTGCGGGACGATCGGTGTGGATTCGAACATCCGGCCTGCGCCGGCCGCCTCGGCGCGCGTGAGCCGGACGGCGCGCGGGCCGGACGGCGGGTGAACCGCGGCGCCGGATAGGTCGGTATCGCCGCCGAGGGCCACCGCGAGCGGCCGGTGGAGGTAGATCCGCGAGGAGCAGCCGAGCCCCGCGAGGAAATCCTGGAGCAGCTTCGCGTCCCGCGGATCCACGGGCGCCGCGGGCGGCGCCGAGGCGTCCGGCGACAGCGCGGGGTCCGGGGCGCCGGACGGCCCGGCCGCCGCCCGCTCGACGTAGATCAGCATCCCGTCCTCGTCGTTGACGCCCAGCGCGGCCACGGCCCGCGCGCTGCTGGCGTGGCCTGTCGCGATCCGGACCGCACCGCGCACCGGGGAGGTCGGCGAGGCGGAGAACGCCCCGGCCGAGTGCCAGATGCTCGAGAGCTCGCCCTGGCCGGCGCCGGGCGCCGCGGCGCCGTCGGCGAGCACGGCCACTGTCGCTCCTGTCCCGGCCGGCGGGGCCGACGCGGGCTCGCTCAGCGGCGCGGCCAGGACGGTCCTCGGGTCCACCTTGAGCACCCGCAGCCGCACGTCGGGCCGCGCCGGATCGGGGCGGATCTCGGTCGTCGCGAGCGCGTACGGGAAGCCGTGCTGCGGGAGCCCCTGGGTGCGCCAGACGCCCTCCCCCGCCTCGGCCGGCGCCGCGCGCGTGGCGAGCGCCGGCCCCGGCAGCAGGTGCCGCAGCGTCATGTAGAAGAAGTCGCGCGCCTCCCGCCGGATGTAGCGGGGGAAGTTCATGAGGCCCATCCCGCGGATGAGCCGGCGACCACGGAAGCGGTAGCCCGAGAGCCCCGAGACCTCGCCCTCGGCCTCCCACTCCCCCTGGAGCGGGCGCCCGAGCGGCGGCAGCGCGCCGCTGGGCGCCACCTGGTAGAACTCGAGCCCGCTGTGGCCCGCGTTCATGTCGAGCGCGATGCCGTAGGCGCAGCGGGCCTGGATCATCGCCTGGGCCAGGGCCTCGGGGCTGACGTCGGCGCCGTAGAAGTACGCGACGAAGCGCTCCCGGGTCAGGCAGATGCCGGTCCTGACCGTGTGCGTCTTGTCGGCCCAGCCGGGCGGCGTGCCTCCCCACCACGTGCGCCCGAAGGGATTCCACTTCTCGTCCTGGACCATGACGGTCATGTTCTGGCGGAACGAGAGCATCCAGTCGGGGATGGTCTCGTCCTCCGACCAAGTCCCGAAGACGGTGCTGCCGTCGCGCCGGACGGCCACGGTCGCGGCGTAGGGCTTCGGCGGCAGGTACACGACCCCGTCGGCCATCATGCCGAACTCGCCGTGCATCGCCTGGAACCCCGCGTTCGACGCGGCGACCACGCGCTTCATCACCTCGGGGGTGCGCGGGATGAGCCCCGGCCCCGCCTCGCCCGTCGCGCCCTTCGGCTCCACCGTGCCCGCCATCATGTGGAGCTCCACCTGGCGCGGATCCCACAGCGCGATGTAGACGCGCGTCGCCTTGCGCGAGCGATCCGCCCGGACGAACGTGGTCATGAACGCCGGCGGGAGCCCCTCGAGCTTGCGCACGAAGGCGTCGCCGCCCTGCGGGTTCCACTGCCCCTCTCCGGGCAGCGCCGGCGTCACCCACGGCTCGAGCGGCGACGGCGGCCAGCCGATCTCGGGGTCGATCGGGGCCTGACGGACGGGCGGATCGAGCGTGCTCTGGCCGAGATCCGAGGCGATGTCCTCGGCGCCCGTGTCGCCCGTCACCGCCTCCTTGTTGCGGAGGACGAAGTCGAGCGCCGTGAACGCCACGGCCTTGACCGTCTGCATCGCGGCGTCGCCGATCACGAGCCGCACCCGGTCGACCGCCCACGTGACGAGGTTCCCCGGCCGCGCGGCCTCGAACGACTCGGCGCGGATCCACGGGGGCAGCGGCGCGTCCACGCCGTGCAGCGGCAGGCGCGCCTCGCGGCCGCTCGCGCGCACGACCACCGCGGTGTCGTCCTCGAGGGCGATGGCGACGTCGCCCGCGTTCGCGGGGCGGCGGCTCCCGCCGTCGGGCTCACCTTCCCCGGGCTCGCCCTCGCCAGGCTCGCCGGGGCCGGTCTCGTCGATCGGGGCGGGGTCGATCGCGAACGTCCGCCGGCCGATGCCGCACAGCCGGCCGGTCGCCTGCCAGTTCGTGAGGGCGTGCTGGATCCGCTCGATCGCGGTCCAGTCGGCGCTGGCCGGCACGCGCTGCCCGTCGAGGTCGAGCACGTGCACGGTGGGCGACGCGGCCTCGATCAGCGGACGCGTGATGTACGCGAGCGCGTCGCCGCGGAGCACGGGCCTCGACTCGTCCGCGCCGCTCGTCTCCGTGAGGTTGTGGACGCCCGAGACGTCGAGCAGGACGCCCTCCGGCGAGAGCCTCGTGTCGACGAGATAGAGGTCGGTGGGCTCGCCCCGGACGGCGCCGCGGGCGACCGCGCGCGAGCGCACCCCGAGCGGGCTGAACGCGCCCCGCGGCGGGTCCACCCACACCACGTCGCCCGGCGCCGCGGTGATGCCGCGCGCCGCGAGCTCCGCGGCGAGCGCGGTCGAGCGGTCGCGGGCGCCTCCCCCCACGGCGGGCGACATCGCCACGGCCGCGGACGCGCAGAGGACGATGAGGCCGATGCGCTCGCGGCGCAGAGAGGGCGGTTTCGGGGGCTGCATTCGCCAGCAACGCGCAGAGGGGCGGGGCTTCTGCCCGGGGGGGCCGAGGGCGGCCGGGCGCGCGGGAGCCCGGCGTTATCACCGTTTGCGCACCGCGGCCAGATTCGGGGGCGCGCGGCGCTCCTCGGTGAGCCACGGCCGGCCGCGGCGGGCCAACCAAGCGCTGGCGTCCGCGGAACGGGCGGTGCTACATCCGGCGCTCGCCATGTCGAACGCTGACTCGCCCCCTCTCCGCCGCGACGAGGCGCTGACGATAGCGCGCCTCGCCCACCTCGACCTCTCCGCTGAGGAAATGGAGCGCCTCACCGGTGATCTCGGCAACATCCTCAGCTACGTCCGGCAGCTCGAGGAGCTCGACGTCTCGGCGGTGCCGCCGACGGCGCACGTGCAGATCGAGCGGCTGCCGCTCCGCGCCGACGACGAGGCGGCGAGCCTGCCGCGCGAGGTGGCGCTGCGCGAGGCGCCGCGGGTCGAGGACGACGGGTTCGCCGTGCCGGCGTTCGTGGACGAGGGGTGACGCCGATGGACACAGCGATCCTCGATCGATCCATCCCGGATCTCGCCGCGCTCGTGCAGCGCGGCGAGGTGAGCGCCGAGGAGGTCGCCAGGGCGGCGCTCACGCGCATCGAGCAGCGCGACGGCGCGCTCGGCGCCTTCCTCACGGTGCAGGGCGAGCAGGCCCTCGAGGCGGCGCGCGCGGTCGACGCGCGGCGCGCGCGCCGCGAGGCGCTCGGCCCGCTCGCCGGCGTCCCGATCGGGCTCAAGGACGCGCTCTGCACCGAGGGCGCCCCGACGACCGCCGGCTCGAAGATCCTCACGCGCGCGGCCGCGGGAGGCTCGAAGACGCCCGATCCGGCGCGCGGGTATCGCCCGCCGTACGACGCCACGGTCGTCGCGCGCCTGCGCGCCGCCGGCGCGATCCTGCCGGGCAAGTGCAACATGGACGAGTTCGCGATGGGCTCGTCGAACGAGAACAGCGCGTTCGGCCCGGTGAAGAACCCGTGGGACCTGACGCGCATCCCCGGCGGGTCGTCCGGCGGCAGCGCGGTCGCGGTCGCGGCGGGGATGACGCCCGGCTCGCTCGGCTCGGACACGGGGGGCTCCATCCGGCAGCCGGCGAGCCTCACCGGCGTCGTCGGCGTCAAGCCGACGTACGGCCGCGTCTCCCGCTACGGCCTCATCGCCTTCGCGTCGAGCCTCGACCAGATCGGGCCGTTCGCGCAGGACGTGAGGGGCGCGGCGCGCCTGCTCGAGGTGATCTCGGGCCGCGATCCGCGCGACGCGACGAGCCTCGACGCTCCGGTGGGCGAGTACGAGGCCGCGTGCGGCCGCGACGTCGCGGGGCTGCGCATCGGCGTGCCCGAGGAGTACTTCGCGAAGGGGATCGACAAGCAGGTCGAGGCGAAGGTGCGGGAGGCCATCGAGGGCCTGCGCGGGCTCGGCTGCGAGATCCGACCCGTGCACCTGCCGCACACGCGGTACGCCGTCGCGGCGTACTACATCGTCGCGACCGCGGAGGCGTCGTCCAACCTGGCGCGCTTCGACGGCGTGCGCTTCGGGCTGCGCGTGGAGGGCGAGCGCGGCGGGAAGGCGGATCTCCAGGGCCTCTACGGGGCCACGCGCGGCGAGGGGTTCGGCCGGGAGGTGAAGCGCCGCATCCTGCTCGGCACGTACGTGCTCTCGGCGGGCTACTACGACGCGTACTACCTGCGCGCGCAGAAGGTCAGGACGCTGATCCGGCGCGACTTCGACGAGGCGTTCCGCGAGGTCGACGTCATCGCGGCGCCGGTCTCGCCGACGGTCGCGTTCCGGCTGGGAGAGCGGGTGGACGACCCGCTGTCGATGTACCTGGCCGACGTCTACACGCTGCCCGCCAGCATGGCCGGGCTGCCCGCGATCAGCGTCCCCTGCGCGACAGCGCCGGCGCCGGACGGCGGGCCGCCGCTGCCCGTCGGTCTGCAGCTCATCGGCCCTGCGCTGGAGGAGGCGCGGCTCTTCAGGGCAGCCCACGCCTGGGAGCAGATCTCGCCGGTCCGCGGGCTGCGCGCGCCGGTCGCGTGAAGGCGGAGGGAGGAGCGCCCCGATGAGCGCATCGATCACGGTGGCGGCGGCGGGCCCGGAGCACCTGGCCGGGCTCGAGGCGCTCTTCGAGGCCGCCGGCACGCCCTGTTACTGCCGGTACTACCACTTCGGGGGCACCAACAACGAGTGGCTCGCGCGGTGCTCGGACGGCCAGGGGGAGAACCGCCGGGAGTTCGCCGAGGCGCTCGCCTCGGGCAGCGACGAGGCGCGCGGCCTCGTGGCGCTCGCGCCGGACGCGGCGCACGTCGTCGGGTGGCTCAAGGTCGCGCCCGCCGCCGCCGTGGCGAAGGCCTACGAGCGCCGGCTTTACAAGGGGCTGCCGTGCTTCGCGGGCGATCGCGCCGGCGTCTTCTTGATCGGCTGCGCCGTCGTGCACCCGGCCCACCGTCGGCGGGGCGTCGCGACGGCGCTCGTCGCGGGCGCGGTGCAGCTAGCGCCCGCCTGGGGCGCGCGCGCCCTCGAGGCCCTGCCGCGCCGCCCGAGGGAGCCGGTGAGCGACGAGGAGCTGTGGACCGGACCGGCCTCGGCGTTCACGAAGAACGGATTCGTCGAGGTGCACGCGTTCGAGCCGTACCCGGTGCTTCGCCGGGCGCTGTGACGCCGCCGCCGCCGCGCGCCGCCCGGCCGTGAGCCCCACGCCGGCCGCGCGGCGATCGCGCTGCGCTTGCGCGCGCCGGCCGACCAGCTAGTGTCGCGCCCGCGCGCATGGCTTCCCTGTCCGAGCACCCCGCCGCTCCGACCCACGACGCTGCCGAGCAGCGCCTCGCCGCCGGCGTGGACCGCGCTGCGCCTGCCCGCGAGGCGGGCGCGGCGGCCAGCAGCCCCGGCGGCCCTGCGGCGACGGAGGCCTCGCCGGGGAGCCGGCGCGCCTCGTCCAGCCCGAGGGGCCGGGTCGTCGCGCTCACGGGCGCCGCTTCGTTCCTCGGGCGCAACCTCATCGGCATCCTCGAGGAGGATCCCCGCATCGCCCGCGTGGTGGCGATCGACATCAAGCCGCCGGACACGGGCGGCTCCAAGCTGCGGCTCCACACGATCGACCTCACGGCGCCCGCGTCCGAGGAGCGCATCGCCGAGGTGCTCGCGGCCGAGCAGGTGGACACGCTCGTCCACCTCTGCTTCCTCTCGTCGCCGACCCCGGCCACCGCCTGGGCCCACGAGCTCGAGTCGGTCGGCACGATGCACCTGCTCCACGGCGTACGCCAGGCGGGCCTGCGCAAGCTGATCCTCTGGAGCCAGACGATCCTCTACGGCGCGCACCCGACCAACCCCAATTTCCTCACGGAGAAGCACCCGCTGCGCGCCGACCCGGAGGAGCGCTTCTTCGCGGACAAGATGGCCGCCGAGCGGGAGTTCAACGCGTTCGGCGCGCGGACCAAGGGCACGACCGTCACCATCCTCCGGACCGCGCCGATCCTCGGCCCCACCGTCCAGAACTACCTCACCCGCTTCCTGGCGCGGCGGCTGGTCATGACCATGCTCGGCTTCGACCCGCTCTGGCAGTTCATCCACGAGGTCGACGCGATCGCCGCCTTCAAGCTCGCGATCGACAGCGATTTCGCGGGGACGTTCAACATCGTGGGCGACGGCGTGCTCCCGCTCTCCACGATCGTGCGCCTCGCGGGCCGGACGCCCCTGCCCGTGCTGCACAGCGCCGCTGGCCCGCTCGTCTCGGCCCTCTGGGCTGCGCACGCGGCGATCGCGCCGCCCAGCTTCCTCCAGTACCTGCGCTATGTCTGCGTGGCGGACGGCGAGAAGGCGGCGCGGGTCATGGGGTTCCGGCCGGTCTACACCACGCGAGAGGCGCTGCTCGATTACACCAACGCGCAGCGCCTGCGGGACGTTCGGCTCTTGCAGGAGACACCCGCGTGAGGCGTGTCGGGGGGTAGAGGGATGGGCGCTGAACACGATCGAGAGCGCAAGGGCGCAGTGAACGGGCCGCCGGCGTCGACGCGGGGGAGGTCCGATCGGCCGGGGTCCACGCACGTCGTGCCGAGCATCGACGTCGAGGACGAGGAGACCCGCTACCTCGCGCCGATCGGCCCGACGGAGCCCTCGGACGGGCGGAAGACGCAGTCCTCCGAGGCGCACGCGCCGGTCGTGCCGGTGACGACCGAGGAGCTGCAGCGCCAGATCCGGGAGCTCGAGGCGCGGCTCAAGAGCATGCTCGCCGGGGCCTCGCCGCAGGCCGCGGGCGGCGCGGCGCCGGGCGGGCCCGAGACGGAGCGGAGCCCCCGCGAGGGCGGCGCGCCTGCCGCCGCGGCCGACGAGCCGCCGCTGTCCGAGCCCGGGACGGCGCGGGACGTCCTGTCGACCGACTTCTACCTGCGGCAGTGGGGTCGCGCCGGCCTGCGCAGCCGCACGGAGGAGGTCGACGAGTTCGGCTTCGATCCCAAGTCCGAGGCGCGGTACAGGCCGCTCTTCGACTTCCTGTACAAGCATTACTTCCGGATCGATCTCGAGGGCGTCGAGCACATCCCGAGCGAAGGGCGGTGCCTCGTGGTCTCCAACCACTCGGGCGGGCCCATCCCGTATGACGGGCTGATGCTGCGGGCCGCCGTGCGGCGGGAGCACCCGGCGCAGCGCGAGCTCCGCTGGCTGGCGGACGACTTCGTGTACTACCTGCCGTTCGCCGGCACGCTCATGAACCGGCTCGGGGCCGTGCGGGCCTGCCAGGAGAACGCCGAGCGGCTGCTCGCGGGCGAGCGGCTCATCGCGGTGTTCCCGGAGGGCGCCAAGGGCAGCGGGAAGCTCTTCAAGGACCGGTACCGGCTCCAGCGGTTCGGCCGCGGCGGGTTCATCCGGCTCTGCCTGCGCACGCGCACTCCGCTCATCCCCTGCGCCATCGTGGGCGCCGAGGAGACGAACCCGCTCCTCTACCGGGTCGAGCACGTCACCCGCGCGCTCGGCATCCCCTACTTGCCGATCACGCCGACGTTCCCCGCGCTCGGGCCCCTGGGCCTCGTGCCCGCGCCCACGAAGTGGAAGATCCGCCTGGCCGATCCGGTGCGGTTCGACGCCTACGGCCCCGAGGCGGCGGACGACGAGATCCTGGTGCGGCGCCTCGCCGAGCGGGTGCGCGCGACGATCCAGGGGCTCATCGACGACACGCTGGCCACGCGGAAATCGGTCTGGTTCGGATGAAGCAGACGGCGCAGGCGGATCCTCCACCCATGCCCGAGCACACTGCGGAAGCGGAATCGGCGCCGCGCCCCGAGCGGGCGCACGGCGGGCGGCCTCGGCCGGAAGGCGTGCTGGTCATCGACAAGCCGCAGGGCCCGACGAGCCACGACGTCGTGGCGAGGCTGCGGCGCGCCCTCGGCGTGAAGCGCATCGGGCACGCCGGGACGCTCGACCCGATGGCGTCCGGCGTCCTCGTGGTGCTCGTCGGCGAGGCCACGAAGCTCGCCCCTTACCTGACCGCGCAGGACAAGCGCTACACGGCGCGCGTCGCCCTCGGCGTCGGGACCGACACCCTCGACGCGGACGGGGAGGTCACGGCGACGCAGCCCCTGCCCGCGTGGCTCGACGAGGAGCTCGGCGCGCTCGCGGCGGCCGGCGTCCCGGCCGGGGGCGAGGCGCTCGCCGCCGCGGCGCCGCGCATCGCCGCGGCGCTCGACGCGGAGGGGGGGCGCCGGGCTCAGACGCCGCCGGCGTACTCGGCCATCAAGGTCGCGGGGCAGCGCAGCTACGCCCTCGCGCGCGCCGGCCAGGCCGTGGACCTGTCGGCCCGCCCCGTCGAGGTCCGGTCGCTCGCGCTCGCCGGCGCCTGGCGCGGCGAGCCCGCCGCGCTCGAGCTCGAGCTCGACGTGAGCAAGGGCTACTACGTGCGTTCGCTGGCGCGCGACCTCGGCGCGCACCTCGACGTCCCCGCGCACCTGTCGGCGCTCCGTCGCACGGCGAGCGGCGCCTTCACGTTGGAGCAGGCGGTGCTCCTCGACGCCGGCGCCGAGGCGCTGCGCGCCGCGATCCGCCCGCTCGCCGAGGCGGCCGCGTCCAGCCTGCCCGTCGCCCGCCTGACCGAGCACGGCGCCCGGCGCGCGCGCCTCGGGCAGACGCTCACCGCGTCCGACTTTTCCGCAGCTCCTGCGCAATCCGGGGCCGCTGTATGGCTCGACCCGGGGGGACATGTCATCGCGCTGGGCGCCTCCGAGGTCGCTGACGACACCGGCGCCGACACCTCGTCCACGCCGCCCGAGCCGCGTTTTTCCGTCCTGCGTGGCTTTTCCGGGTCGGCAGACGTCCGCGAAAATCCTTCTGTGTGAGAGAAAACCACACGATTCAGCAAAATCCTGGACTTCGGTAAACCCACGGATCATCTCACTGGCCGCACTCGATCCCACCGGTCGAGCCTGGGAGTCCGTCTTGCAAAGAGTCCGGCGAGCGCGCGTGGATCCAGCATCTCCTGAGATTTCGCGCCCCGGTCCGGTTGCGCTCCCCTCGCCTGTTCCGTTACGATTCGTCCGTTAGGAGCCTCGGTTTGAGTCCCGATCTCGTTCCATTGCCAGCGCTCGCCGCTGCCGTTCTCTCCGCTGTACTTGGCTCGCTGTTCGTCGGCGCCGACACCGCACTGACGACGCTGAGCGCCACCCGGCTCGGCGCGTTGATCGAGCAGTCGACGGGCCCCACGAAGGCCGCTTACGAGCGGATTCGTCAAGAAGACGCCAAGCTTCGCTCCCGTTACCTGCTCGGCTGGGTCGTGTCGACCAGCCTGACCGCCGCCTGTTTCGACCTGTTCTTCCGGCGGAGCGTCCCCGGCGCTGCGCTGTATCTCGGGCTGGCGACGACCATCGTCGTGAGCGGTGCCCTTTACGAGGTCAGCTCCACGCTGGGCCGCAAGCACGCCGATCGGGCAGCCTCGATGGCGGTCCGCTTCTTGCGCCCGCTCGAGATCGCGATGCTTCCGCTCGCGGTGCCGCTCGGCTGGATCGGCTCCCGGCTGGGGACGAAGGACGGCGAGCAGCCGTCCGACCCGCGGGTGGCAGAGGCCGAGGTCGAGATCCTCGTCGATGAGGTCGAGCGATCAGGCCTGTTCGGACGAGAACCAGCGGAGATGATCCGGAATGTGCTCGAGTTCGCCGATCTCACGGCGCGGGACGTGATGGTGCCGCGGTCCAAGGTCGAGGCGATCGAGATCTCCACACCGCTCGAGAAGGTGCTGGAGATCGTCACGGAGGGCGGCCACTCCAGGTATCCGGTCTACAAGGATCAGATCGACAACATCGCTGGTCTCCTCTACGCGAAGGACCTGTTCAAGGTGCTCGAGGAGCGCCGGCTCAAGAACACGACGCTCCGGGAGATCACGCGGAGCCCTGCCAATTTCGTGGCGGAGTCGCAGCCGCTCTCGTCGCTGCTCCGGGAGATGAGGAGCCGGAGACAGCACCTCGCGATCGTGGTCGACGAGTTTGGTGGGATGTCGGGGATCGTCACCCTGGAAGACGTGCTCGAGGAGATCGTCGGCGACATCCGCGACGAGCACGACGAGACGGACGAGGGGGCGGCCATCCAGGACCTCGGCGACGGCCGGCTGGTCGCCGATGCGGCCGTGTCGATGAGCGATCTCTCGGCCTACCTGGGCGCGGAGCTCGACCGGGAGGGGAAGTACGACTCGCTCGGTGGGATGCTCACGCAGCATGTCGGCAAGGTGCCCGAGGTGGGCACGGCCGTGAGCAAGTTCGGGCTGCGGTTCATCGTGCGGGACAGCGACGAGCGGCAGATCGGCAAGGTGGAGATCGTCCGCCCCCGAGCCATGGGCGCCGGCGGCGCTGCCTGAACGGCGCCGCGGCCGCTCTCTGGCTCGGACGGCCCTCCCCGCACCGCGCGCCGCACAGGGTCCCCTCGGCCCTACCGTTCATGCGGGGATGAGCCCGAGAGGCCCGGGCGTGCGACGCGCCTCGGTGAGAGGCGGTCACGGCCGTCTTGAACGCGGCCGGCCAAGCGGCGTTCACCCGCACAGGAGACGGGCCCAGATCGGCGTTTTCGGCGCACAGGCGCACTCCTGTGCGCCGAGCACCGAAAACGTCGAGGTGGGCCCGTATCCGAAGCGGGTGAACGCCGCTTACCGGGCGAGGGAGATCTTGTGGAGCTCGTTCGCGAGATCGTCGCCTTCCTTGATGAGGCCGGCTGTCTCGGCGGCGGGATTCTCTTTGTTGCCCTCGAGGAGCTGGCGGACGTCGATCATCGCGCTGCGGAGCTTGAAGACGATCTGCTCGCTCGTGAAGGCGGCCACCGACTGGGGGTCGACCGGGAGCGCCTGCAGGTCGCCCCCCGCGATGTCGCCCTTGGTCCAGCGGGCGGCCTCCTTCTCGGCCGGCTTCAGGCCCTGCTGCGTGCGCTCGAGGCGGGTCACCGTGTACTTGGCCGGCCAGTCCTTGCCGAACGGGAACGGAGCCTTGTTGGGGACGAGCTCGGCCACCGTCTTGTCGCCGTCGCGACGGAAGACGACCGAGAAGTTCACCACCGGGTCGTCCTGCTCCTTCCACGACTTCTCGACGGGGGCCTGCGCCGCGGCGAGCAGGTTCTTGAGGCTGTCCTTGGTCTTGTTGAGGTCCTGGACCGAGGTGGTGTAGCTGAGGAGCTGGCGCATCACCCTGCCCGGAAGACTGCCGATCTGCTTGTTCTCCAGGTTGGTGGCGTCGAACGGGACGTTGATGGCGCCGAGATCGGTCGTGAGCTGCGTGGGGAAGCTCTTCCGCGAGAGCTGCTCCGCGGCGGCGCCGAGCTTGTCGTTCAGCTCCTGCATCTTCTCGTTCGCGGTGCGCACGTCCTTCTCGAGCGCCCCGGCGCCCTCGACCGCGAGCTTGCCGCGATCGCCGCGCTCCTTCGCGCCGCCCGCCGCGAAGCCGAGGCCGATGCCCAGGATCGCGGCGAGGCCCGCGTACAGCGCCGTCCGCTTCGAGGCCTTCCGACGCTCCTGCTCGACCTCCTCGCCGACCTCGACCTTGATGGTCTGCGCGGCCGCCGTCGGTTTGGGCGGCGGCGTCTGGATCACGGGACGCGGCTGCGGCGCAAACGGAGGCAGCGGGATGCCTGGCGAGATCCCGGGCGGGGGCGCGATGCCGCCCACGGAGGGCATGGGGGGACGCGCGCTCGGATGCGGCGAGGGCATGCCGCCCGGGATCGGGCTCCCGTCGGGAGGCGGCCCCGATCCGGGCTGCGGGCCAGGCACGGGGAGGGGGACGGCCGCTCCCGGTGCCCCGCCTACCGCCGTTTTGCCCAGCCGAGCCTTCAGATCGATTTTGCTCTTCTTCTTTTCTTCAGCCATCGGCTCCTCGGGGACGGGATCGCTGCACCACTTCGCCCAGAAACTCCAAGCCCGCCCGAGGCGTTCGGCCCACCACGGCCCGAACCGGAGCTGCCCCTGCGCGAGCGGCAACAGCAGAGGACATGGGCCGGCGTCCAGCGGACCGAGATGCGGGCGGGGACGAAAAGATCAGCAACACAACGGGAGCGTCGGGCGAGCGGACGACCCGCCGGGCACGTTAGCGGCGCGCCGCGTGGAATGTCAACGCGATGGCGATCGCAGCGCGGGATGTGTTTCGGCACGCGATCGCGACGCCGCGCGGCCACCCCGTCCAGCGGCCGCGTCATCGCCGGAGGGTGAGCCCGCCCCTGACCCGCGCGCGGGCCGTCGCCGGCAGCATGGCCGTCGATGGAGGGACCGGGTAGGAAGCAGGGGCTCATGGTGTGGTTCAAGTTCGGCGGGGGTCGGCCCCCGCCGCCCGCTTCGTCCGGGGGCCGTCGGCTTCCGCCACCCGCTCCATCCGGGGGCCGGCCTCCGCCGCCCCTTTCATCCGGCGGGGGCCGGCCTCCGCCGCCCCTTTCGTCCGGCGGGGGCCGGCCTCCGCCGCCCCTTTCATCCGGCGGGGGCCGGCCTCCGCCGCCCCCTTGTTCGTCCGGCTCATCCAACGGGGGCCGGCAAGCGCCGCCCTCTTCTTCGTCCGGCGGGGGTCGGCCTCCGCCGCCCTCGCGGCGTTCGTCGCTCCGGATGGAAACGCGTCGGGTTGCGAGCTTTGATGGAACCGACATCGCGTACCGCGTGACGCCGACGCCGTTCGAGGGGGCAAAGACGGTGGTGCTGGTCAACGGCCTCGGCGGGTCGTACCTCGCGTGGCGGGCTCAGATCGAGTACCTGTCCGACCAGTACCGCTTCATCACCTGGGACTACCGCGGGACGTACGCGTCGAAGCGCCCGTCGCCGGACGCCCCGGACGCCTATGCGGTAGCGAACCATGTCCGCGATCTGGAGGCGATCCTCGCTGTCGAGGGGGTCCGGCACGGCTCGCTCATGGCCTGGAGCATGGGCGTCCAGGTCGCGCTGGAGGCGTTCCGCCGGCTCCCGGGGTTCGCCGCGAACCTGGTCCTGCTGAACGGCACCTACCGCCGGCCGCTCGAGACGATGGGGCCGCTGCCAGGGGTCGGGCGGCTATTCCCGCCGCTCGTGGACCTCGCGGCGCGCGCTCACACGGCCGCCACCCGGATGACGCGTCGCTCCGTCGGCCAGCCCGACGCGAGGATCTGGCTGCAGCGGATGGGGCTGCTCGGGAAGGCGCTCGACCGCGAGGTATCCGCCGAGCGCCTGGAGCCCCTCGGTCAGCTCGACATGGAGGCGTTCCTCAGGAACCTCCGCGCGCTGGGTACGCACGACGCCGAGGACGTCCTCGAGCAGATCGACGTCCCGACGCTGCTCATCGCGGGCGACCGCGACACGTTCACCCCCCGGGCGCTGACGCAATCGATGGCCCGCCGGATCGCGATGTCCGAGATCCTCGTGGTCCGCGGCGGGACCCACACCACCGCGCTCGAGTTCCCGGAGCTCGTCTCGCTCAGGATCGAGCGCTTCTTCGCAGACCACGGCTTCTAGAGCGCCCCCCCGGGGCTCTGGAAGACGCGTGGGCACCGCTCATTTGCGGAGGAGATCCGCGAAGGGGTTGTTGCGGAAGCCGCCCCCCGAGCTGCCGCCCTGCCCCTTCCCTTGCCCTTGCCCCTGGCCCGGCCGGCGGTTGTCGTTGCGAGAGCGCGCGTCGTTGCCCGCGGGCGGGCCGCCGGCCTGCGGGCGCGCGCCGGCGGGAGCGCCGCCCTTCTTCGCCGTGAGCGAGATGCGCTTGCGCACGAGGTCGACCTCCAGCACGCGCACCTTGATCTTCTCGCCGACCTTCGCGACCTCGTTCGGATCCTTCACGAAGCGGTCCGCGAGCTGCGAGACGTGCACGAGGCCGTCCTGGTGGACGCCGATGTCCACGAAGGCGCCGAACGCCGTCACGTTGGTCACCACCCCCTCGAGCTCCATGCCCGGCTTGAGATCCTCCATCGTCCGCACGTCGTCGCGGAAGTTCGGCGGCTCGAAGGTGGCGCGCGGGTCGCGGCCGGGCTTCTTCAGCTCGCTGAGGATGTCGTTCAGCGTGAACGAGCCGACGTCGCCGGCCTCGTACTTCTTCGCGTCGATCCGCGCGATCGCCGCCGTGTCGCCGATGAGCGACCCGACCGGGACGCCGAGATCCGTCGCGATGCGCTCGACCAGGCCGTAGCGCTCGGGGTGCACGGCGCTCGCGTCGAGCGGGTGCTCGCCCCCCCGGACCCGCAAGAAGCCCGCCGCCTGCTCGAACGTCCGCGGGCCGACGCCGGGCACGTCGAGCAGCCCCTTGCGGCTCTTGAACGCGCCGTTCAGGTCGCGGTGGGCGACGATCTTCTTCGCGAGGCTCGGGCCGATGCCGGCGACGCGCGCGAGCAGCGGGGCGCTCGCGGTGTTGAGCTCGACGCCGACCAGGTTCACGCAGCTCTCGACCACCTCGTCGAGCTTCCGCGCGAGCAGACCCTGGTACACGTCGTGCTGGTACTGGCCGACGCCGATGCTCTTCGGGTCGACCTTCACGAGCTCCGCGAGCGGGTCCTGCAGGCGCCGGGCGATGCTGATCGCGCCGCGCACCGTGAGGTCGAGGTCGGGGAACTCCTCGCGCGCGACGTCGCTCGCCGAGTAGACGCTCGCGCCCGCCTCGCTCACCGGGACGCAGTACAGCTTCTCCGACGGCCGCGGATCGGCGTTCGCCGTCTGCTCCTTCAGCCCCTCCGACGCGAGCACGTCCTTCACGAACGCCTCGGTCTCGCGGCCGTGCGTGCCGTTGCCCACGGCGACCGCGCGGAGCGGGTACTTGCGGCAGATGCGGCGCAGGTCCTGCCGCGCGCGCTCGAGCGCGTCGCTGCTGCCGACCAGGTAGATCGTCGTGTGCTCGAGCAGCTTGCCCGTCTCGTCGACGACGGCGCACTTGCAGCCGGTGCGCTGGCCCGGGTCGATGCCGAGCACCGCCTTCGTGCCGAACGGCGCGGCGAGGAGCAGCTCGCGGAGGTTCTGGGCGAAGACCTCGACCGCGGCGCGATCGGCCTGCATCTTGAGGTCGACGCGCACGTCGCTCTGCACCGCCGGGAGCAGGAGCCGCTTCACGGCGTCCTCCGCGGCCTTCGTCAGCTCGCCGGCCCACGGCGACCTCGGCTTCAGCCCGATCGCGGCGTGGATGGGCGGGACGAGCGGCTCGGGCGCGAGCTCGATCGCGGCGCGGAGCACGCCCTCGGCCTCGCCGCGGCGGATCGCGAGGTAGCGGTGCGAGGGGATGTTCGCGACGGGCTCCTCGAAGCTCGCGTACATGTCGAACTTCGTCTGCTTGCCCTCGTGCTCCTCGTTCTTCTGGACCTTGATGACGCCTTCCTTGGCGTAGGCCTCGCGGACGAGCTTGCGCACGTCGGCGTGCTCGGCGATGCGCTCGGCGCAGATGTCGCGGGCGCCGGCGAGGGCCGCGGAGGTGTCGGGGACCTCCTTCTCGGCGCTGACGAAGGCGCGGGCCTCCTCCTCGGGGCTGCCGTCCTGCGGCTGCGACCAGACGCGATCCGCGAGCGGCTCGAGGCCGCGCTCCTTCGCGATGATCGCCCGCGTGCGGCGCTTCGGCTTGAAGGGGAGGTAGAGGTCCTCGAGCTCGGCCTTGGTGCGGCAGGCGCGGATCTTCGAGCCGAGCGCGTCGGTGAGCTTGCCCTGCTTCTGGATCTCGGCGAGCACCGTGGCGCGGCGCTCCTCGAGCTCGAGGATGTAGGCGCGGCGCTCCTCGATCGCGCGGATCTGCACCTCGTCGAGCCCGCCGGTCGCCTCCTTGCGGTAACGGGCGATGAACGGCACCGTCGCCCCCTCGGCGAGCAGCTTGGCCACCGCCGACACCCCCTGGCGCGGGAGGCTCAGCTCCTCGGCGAGCAGCGGGACCGGATCAAAGGAGCTGTCCGTGCGGCCAGGGACAGCGACAGGGCTCTGCGTGTCACTCATGCGCGCGGCATACGCGCAGGGTGTACGCGCGTCCAGGCTTGACTTGCTGGCCGCCTCAGCCGGCCGCGGCGATGACCTCGCCGTCGCGCAGCACGGCCCGCGCGCGCGGCGCGCCCCAGGGCTGCACGATCGCGTTCTCGTGCGGCAGGTCCCAGACGACGAGGTCGGCGCGGAGCCCCGGCCGCACGGCGCCGCACACCTCGCCGAGGCCGAGCGCGCGCGCCGCCTCGCGCGTCGCGCCCAGGATCGCCTCGGCCACCGTGAGCCCGTAGAGCCGCACCGCGAGCGCGAGCGCGAGCGGCAGGCTCTCGGTGGGCGCCGTCCCGGGGTTCGCGTCGCTGCCCACGACGAGCGGGACGCCGGCGGCCCGGAGCGCGGCGACGGGCGGCGGCTCCTGCCGGAGCGTGAAGCTCGCGACCGGCAGGAGCGCGGCCGCGACGCCGGCCCGGGCGAGCGCCGCGACGCCCTCCGGCGCGACGTGCTCGAGGTGGTCGGCCGACGCGGCCCCGAGCGCGGCCGCGAGCTCGGCGCCACCCACGTCGGCGAACTGCCCGACGTGGACGCGCACGCCGAGCCCCAGCGCGCGCGCCCGCTCGAGCGCCGGCCGCGCCTCGTCCACCGAGAACGCGCTCCGGTCGATGTACGCGTCGACGTAGCGCGCGAGGCCGGCCGCGGCGATCGCGGGCAGCCAGGAGCGCGCGACGGTCGCGGCGTAGGTCGCGCGGTCGCCTCCGGCCTCCGGGGGGAGCGCGTGCAGCGCGAGGTACGTCGGCACGACGCGGGGCAGGCGCGCGTCCCCCCCCGCCTCGGCGACCGCCTCGAGCTGCTTGCGCTCCGAGGCCTCGTCGAGCCCGTAGCCGCTCTTCGCCTCGACGGCGGTCACGCCGAGCGCGGCCATCCGGCGGAGGCGCGCGCGCAGCGCGCCCGCGAGCTCGTCGGCGGTCGCGGCGCGCACCGCGCGCATGCTGGCGACGATGCCGCCGCCGGCCGCGGCGATCGCCTCGTAGTCGCCGCCCGCCATGCGGACCGCGTACTCCGCGTCCCGCGAGCCGACCCAGGGCGCGTGCGTGTGGCAGTCGACGAGCCCCGGCGTCACGACCCCCGCGGCCTCCACCGCGACCGCGAGGCCCGACCCGGGGCGCAGGATCTCGTGCCGGCGCCCGACCGCCTCGATCGCGCCGCCCCGCACGACGATCGCGGCGTCCTCGATCACGCCGAGCGGATCGCCGGCCGAGGCGCGCGACGGGTCGCACGTGACGAGCCGGCGCGCGGCCAGGACGAACGGGCGGTCGGGGTGCTCCGCGGGCTCCGCTCGCCCGGCCCCCGGCGGCGCGATCACGTCGCCGCCCCCGCGGCGAGCGCGGCGCGCGCCCGCTCGATGTCCTCGAGCACGGCCCGCGACGCCGGCCCGCCGACGACCTCGGCGAGCTCCGCCGGCGACGCGGCCGGCCGCGGCGGGCGCAGCCGGCGCTGCTCCAGGCCGCGCGCGGCCGCCTCGACGCAGCGCTCGCGGAAGCGCGGGTCGCGCTCGGCCCTGCGCACGAGCGCCTCGTGCGCGCGGTCCTGCAGGTCCTCGTCCTTGCAGATGAGCAGCGCGTCGCAGCCCGCCCAGATCGCCGCGGTGGCGGCCTCCTCGACCGGGTAGTGCGCCGCGATCGCGGCCATCTCGAGGTCGTCCGAGAAGAGCACCCCCTCGAAGCCGATCTCGTCGCGCAGGAGGCCGGTGCAGATGGCGCGGGAGAGCGTCGCCGGGACGCCGGGGTCGAGCGCCTCGACGACGATGTGCGCCGTCATCAACGACGCGACGCCCGCCCGGGAGGCCGCGCGGAACGGCGGCAGCTCGATCTCGTCGAGGCGGCCGCGGCCGTGGGCGATGGTCGGCAGCGCGAGGTGGCTGTCGAGCGCGGTGTCGCCGTGCCCCGGGAAATGCTTGCCGCAGGCGATCACGCCCTCCTCCTGGAGCCCCTCCAGGAAGGCGACAGCGGCCCTCGTGACCGTGCGCGGATCGCGGCCGAACGCGCGATCGCCGATGATCGGGTTCTCGGGGTTCGAGTCGACGTCGAGCACCGGGGCGAAGTTCAGGTTGATGCCGACGGCCCGCAGCTCGGACGCGACGGCGCGGGCCGCGCGGCGCAGCAGCGGGATGTCCATGAGCTCGCCGAGCGAGCGCATCGGGGGCAACGCCAGGAACGGCGCGCGCAGGCGCGTGACGCGGCCGCCCTCCTGATCGATCCCGATGAACGGGGGCCGTTCGGCGCCGCCCGCCGCGGCGAGCGCCTGACAGAGCCGCGCCGTGGCGTCGATGTCAGGGACGTTGCGCCGGAACAGGATCGCGCCGCCCCTCCGCCCCTCGGCGAGCGCCCGGAGATACCGGGAGGGCGGCTCCGCGCCGTCGAATCCGCCCACGATGAGCTGGCCACACAGGACCTCTGTCTCCAGATCGCGCTGCATCGTCCACCACCTCTCGCGCGGCGCAGGCGAGCGCGCCGGCCGCGGAATCCATGCGTCACGACTCGTAGACGACCTGGGCCGGCGAGGCCACTTCCGAGCGGACCGCGCCGGAGCCCCGGGCGGACGCCGCGCCCGGCCCGGTCCGTGTCAGAACCGGAGCGCGATCTTCCCGAAGTGCCCGCCGCTCGCCATGTGGTCGAGCGCCTGCCGCGCCTCGCCGAAGGGGAAGACGCGGTCGACGACCGGCCGCAGGCCGCCCGCCGCGATCGCGCGGTTCATGTCCTCGAACATCGCCCGTGAGCCCACGAAGATGCCCTGCGCGACGATCTGCTTCATCAGGAACGGGAACAGGTTGAGCTCGGGCGCGCCGCCCGAGAGCACGCCGATGATGCTCACGCGCCCGCCGATCCGCGCCGCGCGGAGCGAACGGGCGATCGTGCCCGCGCCGCCGACCTCGATGACGTGATCCACCCCCGCGCCGCGGGTGAGCGAGAGCGCCTGCGTGTCCCAGTCGGGCGTCGCGCGGTAGTTGATGGTCTCCGACGCCCCGAGCGACCGCGCGCGCTCGAGCTTCTCGTCGCTGCTCGACGTGACGATGACGCGCGCGCCCGCGAGCCGGGCGAGCTGCAGCGCGAAGATCGAGACGCCGCCCGTGCCCTGCACGAGCACCGTGTCGCCCGCCTTGAGGTGGCTCGCCGCGAACAGCGCGTGCCAGGCCGTCACCGCGGCGCAGGGCAGCGACGCGGCCTCCTCGTCCGTGAGGTGCGCCGGGGCCGCGACCACCCCCTCCTCGCTGACGAGCACCTGCTCGGAGAGCACCCCGGGCAGCTCGCCGCCCAGCGCTCCCCTCGCCTTCGACGCGGTGAGCTCCCCGTCGATCCAGCGCTGGTTGAAGATCGGGCACACGCGATCGCCGACCTTCACCCGGGTCACCCCCTCCCCGACGCCGATCACCTCGCCGACACCGTCGGAGAACGGGACGAGCGGCAGCCGGAACTTCGGGTTGTAAAGACCCTTTACGACGAGCAGGTCGCGGTAGTTCAGCGACGCCGCCTTCATCCTGAGGACGACCTGCCCGGGCCCCGGCGCCGGATCGCGGAGATCGACCAGGCCGAGCGCGTCGAGGCCGAACGAACCCTGCACTGCGAACGCTTTCATGCAGATCCTCCTTGAGCGGAGGAGGGCTATCTCACGCGAGGTGGACCCGGTCAACGCGTCGATCGACGCGCTGGCCGCCGCGCGTCGCGCAGCGCCTGGGAGGCGAGCCAGAGGCCGGCCGCCATCACCAGCGCCGCCCCGAGGACCTGGCGCGCCGACGGGACGTCGCCGAGCCAGGCGGCGGCGAGCACGTGCGACAGGGCGACCCCGACATAGCCGATCGCGCCGATGCGCGCCGCGTTGTCGAGCGCGTAGGCGCGCGTCATCGCGAGCTGGGCGAGGCCGCCGGCGAGGCCCGTCCCGATCAGCAGCGCGACGCCGAGGGCGTCGGGCGTCCGCCAGACCGGGATCGACAGCGCGATCATCGCGGCGCTCGCCACGAGCGAGAAGTGCAGCGCCACCGACTCGGGGCTCGCGCGCGTCCCGCTGGCGCCGATCCGGCGCAGCCAGATCATGGCGAACGCCGAGAAGACGGCGCCCAGCGTGGCGACGAGCGCCGTCTCGCCCGCGATCGCGAGCCTCGGCGCGGCGATCAGCGCGACACCAGCGAAGGCGAGCAAGATCGCGATCCAGAGGCCCCGGCTGCTCCGCTCGCCGAGCATCCGCGGCGCGAGGATCGCGACGAAGATCGGGCTCGTCGCCCCGAGCGTGACCGCGTCGCCGAGCGCGATCTGCGGCGAGCCCAGCGTGTAGAAGACGCAGAGCATCGCGCCGGTGCCGCAGAGCGAGCGCGCCCACGTGAGGCGCCGGTCGCCGCGTTCCATGGAGAGCGGCGCGTGGCGGACGAGCGCGACGCCGAGCGCGGTGGCCGCGCCCACCAGCGCGCGCGAGGCGGCGACCTCGGGCCACGGGGCGCGCTCCGACGAAAGCCGCGAGAGGACGTTCATCACGGCGAACAGCGCCTGGGCGAGGATCATCCACAGCACGCCGGCGGTCGGCCGCGCCGCGCGCCCCTCGCGCTCCGCGGCGAGGACGATCGCGGAGGCCCCGGGCGGGTGCGCGGCGACCGCGCCCTGTGACGACGAGGAGGTGCTCACGTGGCGCATCGCTTACCACCTCGGCGCCGCGCACGCCGCCGCGCGGCGCGCGGCGCGCGGCGCGCGGCGTGCGCGGTGCCGGCGCTGCCCGGGTGCGCGCGCGACACCGAGGCGCTACCGTCGCGACGATGCGCGGGATCACGAGAGGCACACGAGGGAGGACCGGGGCGATGGACGATCGGCGGTGGCGCTGGCCCGGGGCGCCGTGGCTCGGGCTCGTCGCCGCGATCGCCCACGCGCCCGGGTGCGGCGCGGGCGCCGGCAAGGAGCCGGCGGAAGGGCCGCCCGCGGCCTTCGCCGTGGAGGGCGCGAGCGAGGACGGCGCGCGACCCGAGGAGGGCGAGGCGCGCGGCGAGGAGGACGGCGGCGAGGCGCAGGCCGCCGCGGCGCCGCCGGCGCCGGGCCGGGGGATGACGCGCGCGGAGGCAGGGCGGTACGTGCTCGCGCTGGTGAACCGCGATCGGGCGGCGCACAAGCTGCCGCCCGTCACGTGGGACGAGACCGCGGCGCGCGCGGGGCGGCGGCACGCCGAGGACATGGTGGGCGTCGGCTACACCGGACACTGGGGCAGCGACGGATCGGTCCCGGAGGAGCGCTACACCGCGGCGGGCGGCGACGGGTTCGTGATGGAGAACGCCGGCTGCTTCGCCGACGCGATCCCGCGCGAGCTCGACCCGGATCCGCGCTTCTCCGCGGAGAGCCTCGAGCGGGTGCACCACGCCTTCATGAACGAGAAGCCCCCGGCCGACGGGCACCGGCGCAACGTGCTCACAGCGCCGCACACCTCGCTCGGGGTCGGCCTGGCCAAGGCGAAGGGGTTCGACATCGCCTGCATGGCGCAGGAGTTCGTCGACGACTACGGGACATACCAGCCGCTCCCCGGGCGGGCGCAGGTCGGCGAGGTGATCCGGGTGGCCGGCGAGCTCAGGGCGCCGGCGAAGATCGCGGGCGTGGGGATCTCGCGGGTCGAGGCGGGCAAGCCGATCCCGCCGGAGAAGCTGCTCAAGATGGGCGGTTACCCGATCCCGCCCCCCTACGCGACGTTCTTCCCGAAGGGCTTCAAGACGCCTATTCCTCTTCAGGTGACCGGCAATCGATTCGACATCCAGGTCCCGCTGGACGACCGCAAGCGGCCCGGCCTCTACGGCGTCAGCGTCTGGGCGACGTTCCCTCCCTCGAACGAGCTCAAGATGGTCTCGCTCCGCACCGTCGACGTCGGCGGCAAGAAAGGCGCGCGGTGAGCCTCAGCCGCCCCCCCTCGTCGTCCGAGGACCTCGATGCGGTCAAGGTCCTCGATCACCTGGTCCGCCGCGCGGTCTCCATGGGCGCGAGCGACATCCACGTCGAGCCGAAGCGCGACAGCCTCCGCGTGCGGTACCGCGTCGACGGCGTGATGGTGGCGCAGGGGCAGATCCCCCTCGAGCTCGCGCCGTCGCTCGCCTCGCGCGTGAAGGTGCTGGCGCGGATGGACATGACCGAGCGGCGGCTGCCGCAGGACGGCCAGTTCAGCCTGGAGCTGCACGGCCACCCGCTCATCCACCTGCGCGCCTCGACGTTCCCCGCGATCCACGGCGAGACGCTCGTGCTGCGCGTGCTGCTCAGCCACCAGCTCATCGCGCTCGAGAAGCTCGGGCTGCCCGAGTCCGACCTGCCGCGGCTCGAGCGGCTCGCGGACCGCCCGTCGGGGCTCATCGTCGTGTGCGGGCCGACCGGGTCGGGGAAGACCTCGACGCTCTACTCGCTGCTCAAGGTGATGAAGACCAGCGAGCTCAGCATCGTGACGCTCGAAGACCCCATCGAGGTCGAGTTCGGGGACATCACGCAGGGGCAGACCAACCCGCGGCAGGGCTTCACCTTCGCCACCGGCCTGCGCGCCATCCTGCGGCAGGACCCGGACGTGATCATGGTCGGCGAGATGCGCGACCCCGAGACCGCGCAGATCGCGCTGCAGGCGAGCCTCACGGGGCACCTCGTGCTGTCGACGCTGCACACCTCGGACGCTGTCGACACCGTCGCGCGCCTCGTGGACCTCGGCGCCGAGTCGTGGATCGTCGCCAACGCCCTGCTCGCCGTGATCGCGCAGCGGCTCGTGCGGCGGCTCTGCGCCGAGTGCGCGGAGACGTACGAGCTCGAGAGCGACGTGACCGGCGAGGAGGATCGGGTCCTCGTCGAGAAGGGCACCGAGCTGAAGCGCGCCGTCGGGTGCCAGACGTGCCACATGACCGGCTACCGGGGCCGGATCGGGCTGTTCGAGATGCTGGAGCTCGACGACGACCTGCGCGACCTCGTGAAGGCGCGGGCCGGCAAGCGCGCGTACCGGGACGCCGCGCGCAAGGTCGGGCTCGTACCGCTCCGCGAGGCCGGGCTCGCCCGGGTGAAGGAGGGCGTTACGTCCCTCGACGAGGTGCTCCGCGTGACGTGACGGCGCGGGAGGAGGCCTCGCCGAGCTGCCCCGCCCAGCGAAGCCGCGGCGCGCCGCGCGGTCCGCGGCGCGCCGCCCGTCAGGTCGCCTGCGAGGCGCCGTCGTCGACGGCGTTGGCGGCGATGACGCCCTTGTACCAGAGCGCGCTGTCCTTCGGGGTGCGCCGCTGCGTCTCGTAGTCCACCCACACGATGCCGAACCGCTGCGAGTAGCCGCGATCCCACTCGTAGTTATCCATCAGCGACCACACGAAGTACCCGGCGAGCGGCACGCCCGCGTCGATCGCCTGCCGCGCAGCGACGAAGTGGTCGCGCAGGAACTTGAGCCGGCGCTCGTCCGGGATGCGCCCGCTCTTGTCGGGCCCCTCCGAGTAGGCCGCGCCGTTCTCCGTCACGTAGATCTTCGGTACCCCGTACTCCACGTGCAGCCGCAGGAGCAGGCGCCGCAGACCTTCCGGGTACACCTCCCAGTTCATCTCGGTCTGCTCCGAGACGGGCGCCACGTGCACCGTCCGCGGCAGGTTCTGCTCCTCGGGCACCTTGGTGCTCCGCAGGACCGCCCGGGAGTAGTAGTTCAGGCCGATGAAGTCGCACTGGGTCGCGATGATGTCGAGATCGCCCGGCTTGCACACCGTCAGCCCCTCCGGCGGGAGGTAGCCCAGCTTGATGTAGTCCGCGATCATGTCCGCCGGGTAGTGCCGGCCGTACAGCGGGTCGAGGAACCACCGGGTGAAATAGCCATCGTAGTGGCGGGCCGCGTCGTGGTCCGCGGCGCTCGGCGACGCGGGCATCGCGTAGTTCGAGTTCAGCGTGATGCCCACCTCGGCGCCGGGGCAGTTGCTGCGCACCACGGGCACCGCGAGGCCGTGCGACAGCAAGAGGTGGTGGCTCACCGTGAGCGCCTTGCTGAAATCGCGCATGCCCGGCGCGTGGATCCCCTTCTCGTAGCTGAGGAACGCCGTGCACCACGGCTCGTTGTGGGTGATCCACTTCTTCACGCGGTCGCCGAGCTTCCGGGTGATCGCGTCGGTGAACTCCACGAACGCGTCCGCCGTGGAGCGGTGGAGCCAGCCCCCGACCTCGTCCTGGAGCACCTGCGGCAGATCCCAGTGGAAGAGCGTCGCGTACGGCTCGATCCCGGCCTCGAGCAGGCCGTCCACCAGCCGGCTGTAGAAGTCGAGCCCCTTCTGGTTCACCGCGCCCCGACCGTTCGGGAGGATGCGCGGCCACGCGATCGAGAACCTGTAGGCCATCATGCCCAGGCTCTTCATGAGCGCGATGTCGTCAGGCCACCGGTGGTAGTGGTCGCACGCGATGTCGCCGTTGGTCCCGTCGGTGATCTGGCCCGGCGTCTTCGCGAAGCGATCCCAGATGGACTCGCTCCGGCCATCCTCGCTCGTGGCGCCCTCGATCTGATAGGACGACGTCGCGACGCCCCAAACGAACTTGTCGGGAAATCTCAGAGACGGCATGTGGCTTCGTGGTTCTCCTCAGACGGGCAGGGTCCCGACGGGGGCCGGCACCGTGGCCTGGAAGGGCGCGGCCGCCGCGACCATGCCAGGCGAGTAGAGATGGCAGCGGACCCAGTGCCCCGAGCCGACGTCGACGGCCCCGGGCATCTGCTCGCGGCACGTGTTCATCACGCTCGGGCAGCGGTCGGCGAACGGGCACCCCGGCGGCGGGTTGACGAGCTTCGGCGCGCCGGAGCGGGCCGGCAGCTCGCCGCGGATCGAGCCGTTCGGGTCCGGCACCGCCGACAGCAGGAGCTTCGTGTACGGGTGCGCCGGCTGCTGCATCAGCTCCTCGCTGGGCGCGCCCTCCACGATGTGACCGGCGTACATCACCATCGTGCGATCCGCGACGTAGCGCGCGCTCGCGATGTCGTGCGTGATGTAGAGGTACGAGATGCCGCGCTCTTCCTTGAGGCGCTCCATCAGGTTGAGGACGCCCATGCGGATCGAGACGTCGAGCATCGAGATCGGCTCGTCCGCGAGGATCACGCTGGGGTCCACCGCCAGGGCGCGCGCGATGGCCACGCGCTGCCGCTGGCCGCCCGAGAGCTGGTACGGGAACTTGGCCGCGACCTCCGCCGGCGGGGTCAGATCGACCGTCTTGAGCAGCGCGTGAACCTTCTCCTTGAGGATCGCGGCGTTCGGCGCCTTGTTGTGGAGCAGCAGCGGCCGCTCCAGGTGGTAGCCGATCGTGTGCACCGGGTTCAGCGAGCCGAACGGGTCCTGGAAGATCATCTGCACCTGCCCGCGGTACGCGAGCGAGGCGCGGTTCGGCTCCTCCTTGAGCACGTCGCGGCCCTTGAACAGGATCTGCCCGCTGCTCGGGGGCATCAGCCGCGCGAGCAGCCGGGCGATCGTGCTCTTGCCGCTGCCCGACTCCCCGACCAGCGCGATGACCTCGCGCTCCGAGAGCGTGAACGAGGCGTCGTGCAGCGCCCGGAGCTGCTGCGCGCGGAGCCCGCCGCCGACAGGGAAGTACTTGCCGAGGCGCACCACGTCGAGGACAGGTGAAGCGTACGGTTGCGTCATCGTCATGGTCAGTAGAGGTGGCAGGCGCCGCGGTGCTCGGGCGCGATTTCACGGAGGACCGGCAGTTCGTGCTGGCAAGTCGCGAAGGCCTGCGGGCACCTGGGGTGGAAGCGGCAGCCGGGCGGCGGGTTGCGCATGTCGGGCGGCGAGCCCGGGATGCCTTGCAGCCGACGACGCGGCCCACGGACCGAGGGGAACGATCCGAGGAGCCCCTGCGTGTACGGGTGCTTCGGATCGCTGAAGAGGTCCTTGGCGCGGGCGGTCTCCGCGAGCTTGCCCGCGTAGAGGATCGCGATGCGCGTGGAGAACTCGGCGATGAGCGAGAGGTCGTGCGTGATGAAGAGGATCGAGAAGCCGAGGCGCTCCTTGAGCTCGGCGATCTGCTGCAGGATCTCCCGCTGCACGACCACGTCGAGCGCCGTCGTGGGCTCATCCATGATGAGGAACGGCGGCTTGAGCGCCATGGCGATCGCGATCACGACGCGCTGACGCATGCCGCCCGAGAGCTGGTGCGGGTAGCTGGTCAGGCGCGACGGGTCGATGTTGACGAGCTTGAGCAGCGCGGCCGCGCGCTCCATCGCCTGCGCCTTCGTCACGCCGTCGTGCGCGATGATCGGATCGGCGATCTGCTCGCCGATCGTCAGCACCGGGTTGAGCGCCGTCATCGCGCTCTGGAACACCAGCGCCATCTTCCGCCAGCGGAACGCGCGGAGCTGCTCCTCGTTCATCGACAGGACGTCCTGCCCGGCGAAGAGCACGCGCCCGCCCGTGATGATCGCCGGCGGGCGCAGCAGCCGCATGATGGCCATCGCCACCGTCGACTTGCCGCTCCCCGACTCGCCCGCGAGGCCGAGCACCTCGCCCGGCGCGATGTCGAAGGAGACGTTGTCGACCGCGCACACCGGGCCGGTCGGGGTCATGAACTCGACCCGGAGATCCTGAACTGAGAGAAGCGGACTAGGCGCCATGAGCCCTCACTACCGGCGTTGACGGACCGACCGCGACCTTGCGGCTCTTGAGCATACGCGACCAGGCCCCCTCCGCGCGGAGCCGCGGATTCGAGATCTCGTCGATCGCATAGTTGATCAGCGTGAGCGCGAACCCGACGAGCGCGACGCACACGCCGGTGGGCACGATGGTCCACCAGGCGCCCGTGAGGAGCGCGGCGTTGTTGCTCGCCCAGTACAGGTTCGTCCCCCAGGTCACGGCGCTGAGGTCGCCGAGCCCGAGGAACTCCAGGCCGACCTGCGCGCCGATCGCGTAGATCGTCGCGCCGATGAAGCCGGACATGAGCAGCGACGTCATGTTCGGCAGGATCTCGCGGAAGATGATGCGCGCGCTCCCCTCGCCGCTCACCAGGGCCGCGGACACGAAGTCCTTGTCGCGCAGCGCGAGCACCTGCGACCGGAGCACGCGCGCGTTCCACGCCCAGCCGGTGATGATGAGGACGAGCAGGATCGTCATCGGCCCCGCCGGCAGGTAGGCCGCGATGACGACGGCCATCGGCAGGCCGGGGATGATCAGGAAGACGTTCGTGAGCAGCGACAGCACGCTGTCGATCCAGCCGCCGAAGTAGCCGCCGGCCATGCCGATCACCGCGCCGATCGCCATCACGGCGAAGCCCGCCGCGAAGCCGACCGCCAGCGAGGTCCGCGCGCCGACGATCGTCTGCGCGAGCACGTCCTGCCCCTGGCCCGTCGTGCCGAAGAGGTGCTCGGCCGAGGGCGCCTCGTGCGGCATGCCCACGAACGCGTGCGGGTCCTGGCCGACGAACGTGGGGCCGAGCACCGAGATCAGCAGGAAGAAGAGCACGATCAGCGTGCCCACCATCGCCTTGCGATTCGAGAGGAGCCGGCGGATCCACCCCGCCTCGCGGGTGGCATTGCCCCCGCTGTTGCCTTGTTGCGCAGCCATCGCTTCTCCTGGACCCAGCCCTCAGCGCCCGCGGGCGCGAGGATCAAGAAACACGTAGATGACGTCGACCAGGAAGTTCGCCCCCAGCACGGCGAACGTGATGGTGAGGAAGATCCCCTGCATGAGCGGATAATCCTGGTTACGAACAGCCTGGATGAGCAGGTAGCCCTGACCCGGATACGAGAAGACGATCTCGGTGAGCAGCGACCCGGCGAGCACGAAGCCGAGCGCCATGCCGAAGCCGGTGACGTTGGGCAGGAGCGCGTTCCGCGCGGCGTAGGTGAACATGACCCGCCACTGGGAGAGCCCCTTGGCCTGGGCCATCGTGATGTACTCCTCGGACAGCACCGTGACCATCGCGCTGCGCATGCCGAGCATCCAGCCACCGATGGTGGCGACGACGATCGACAGGGCGGGCAGGACCATGTGCGACAGCACGCTCCCGATGAACTCGAGGCTCCAGTCGGGCGAGAGCGTGTCGCTGTAGGCGTGGCGCAGCGGGAAGGCCCCGAGCACGAACCCGAGGATGTAGAGCGACACCATCGCGAGCCAGAAGTAGGGGAACGCGCCGAGGAACATCAGGACGGGCGGCATGACCGAGTCGAGCAGGCCGCCGCGCTTCCACGTCGCGATGATCCCGAGCAGCGTCCCCAGGCCGAAGCTGAGGATCACGGCGGCGCCCGACAGGAGCAGCGTCCAGCCGAGCCCGGTCGCGATCACGTCCGTGACCTTCGCGGGGAAGTGAGCGACCGACAGGCCGAGATCGCCCGTCAGCGTGTGGCTCAGGTAGGTGATGTATTGCTTGTAGAGCGGCTCACCCGTGAACCCGAACGCCTTCCGCAGCGCGTCGATCGCCTCCGGCTGGAGCTGGCCGCGGAAGCGCACGAACATCGCCGAGGCGGGATCGCCCGGCATGAGCCGCGGAATGAGGAAGTTCAGGGTGAGCGACGCCCACGCCGCGATGAAGTACAAGCCTAGCTGTCGAAGGAGGTAACGCACAGAAGCTCTCTCTTCTAACCTGCTCTCCGGATCAGATCACGCCAACGTCACTTCGGCTTGAGCTCGGTGAGGACGAGCAGGTACTCGGGCGGGTTGTTGGGCGACAGCTTCGCGTACGGGTTCTCCTTGCTCGGGAACCCCGTGAAGCGACGGGTGTTGTACTCGCCCCAGGACGGCCCGGGGAACAGCGGGATCGAGGGCGCCGTCTCGGAGAAGATCTCCTGGAGCTGCTCGAGGAGCTTCTTCTGCTCCGCCTGATCCGTCGCGGCCTCGAACCCCTCGAAGAGGCTGTCCGCCTGCTTCGCGCCGAAGCGGTGCCAGTTGCGCGCCGACGCCTCCCCGACCGGCTTCACGGTCGCGGTGCCCACGAGGTCGCGGTAGAAGTTGTACGGCGTCGGCTCCTCGTTCGACCAGCCCATCGACAGGTCGAAGGTGCCCTTCTGGAGCGCCTCGAAGAACGCGCTGAAGTCGTACGTCTTCAGCGTCGCCTCGACGCCGATCTGCTTCACCTGCTGCGTGACGATCTGCGCCGCCCGCACCCAGTCGGACCAGCCGGTGACGACGTTGAGGTCGAAGCGCAGCGGCTTCCCGTCCTTCACGCGGATGCCGTCCGGACCCTTGGCGTAGCCCGCCTCGTCGAGGATCTGGTTCGCCTTGGCCACGTTGAACTTCACCCAGTCGCCGCCCTCGACGACCTTCTGGCTGCGCCAGCGCTCGTGCGCGTCGCTGAGGGCCGTCGCGTCCGCTGGCCGCGTGTAGTTGTTCATGGCGACCTTGACGATCTGCTCGCGATCGAGCGCCATGCTGAGCGCCTTGCGCACCCGCACATCGTCGAGGGGCTTCTTCGTCGTGTTCGTGTAGACGAACACGGTGCTGCCCACGAGCGGGAACCAGTAGTGGTGATTCGCCGGGTCCTTGCCGACGTAGACCTTCTCGATCTCGGGGACGAAGTTGCCGGCCCAGTCGACCTCGCCGTTCAGGAGCGCCAGGTTCGCCTGGTCGTTGCCCGGGTAGGCCGGGAAGCGGAGCCCCTTGACCGCGGGCTTGCCCTGCTGCCAGTAGTGCGGGTTACGGCCGAGCTCGTAGATCTGGTTCTGGAAGGTCTTCACCTCGGTGAACGGCCCCGTCGCGACAGGGTTCTCGTTGGTGTACGTGACCGGATCCGCCACGTCCTTCCACTTGTGCTCCGGCACGATCGGCTGGTGCCCGAGGAACACGAGCCCGGGGACGTACGGCCGCGTGAGCGAGAACTCGACCGTGGAGTCGCTCTTGGCCTCCACCGCGGTCAGCCACTTCCAGACGCCCTGCAGGTCGAGGGCGGTGTGCTTCTTCAGGAGGGCGAAGGTGAAGGCCACGTCCTTCGCCGTGAAGGGCTGGCCGTCGGACCACTTGACGCCAGGGCGCGTCGTGAAGGTGAGCGTCTTGTTCCCGTTGCTCCACTCGTACTTCGACGCGAGCCACGGGGTGAACTCGCCCTTCATCGTGTTGTAAACGAGGAGCGGCTCGTAAATGCCAGCGACGGTGGGCCAGCGAACGTTGCCTGCCGCGAGCAGAGGGTTGAAGTTGCGAACCCACGACGCTTGCTGCTCGATCGAGACGGTGAGGAAGGTGTCCGCGTTGGTGGCCTTGCCTTGCGCGCCGGGCGCAGAACCCACGGGCTTCAAGGGGTCCTGCTGAACATCGGATTTCCCGCAGCCCGATGTAACGCCGACCGAAAGAAGCAGCGCCGACAGAACGAACGTCCGACGGGGCAAGAACCGATTCCTCATGAGAATGCTCCTCGCGGGGCCCTCGTGAGCACACCCGAGCGCCCACCGTCCCTATCCCACTTCATTGATCTTCCGGGGAGCCGCCACGCGACAGAGCGGCCTGCTGGAGCTCGACGCGCGCAACGCAGCGCACCATACCGGCATCCAGACGTCGGCACTGTAGCCGTCTTCGCACATCAGTGTCAACGGGGATTCGAGGTCGTTGTCAAGTTCTCTCGCTGCTCATTCAGGCGGGTTTCAGCGGAGATGTCGTGGTGCGTCAAGCCTCATCGCAGCAACTCGATCTCGTGCTGTCATCACGCGTCATGATGGGACGACAGGCCCAACACTGACACTGTTATTTTCTGCGACCATCGTAAGAAAGCAGAGCACCGCTGACGCGGCGTTCCTGGTTCGGCCGGGGGACGTCTATAACAGAGACCCGCGAGCGGTGACAAGACCAGAAATTTCAACCTCCGCACCGGCGATCGAGGACGGGTCGTCTCGAGGGGCGAGACCTGGACACGCTCCGTGCTGGTGTAAGCAGATCGAGCCCGGAAGGCGCGGCGCGATGGGGTCCGCCCCGGACCCCTGTGAGGAAGCGCGGTGGGCTCGGGATCGCATCGCAGGCTGGCGACTGGGCGCCTGGGCCCCGGAGCCCCCGCTGCCGTCTCCCCTGAATACCACGTACCGCGGGAGTTTCCATTCGATGTCTTCACGGTTTCGCGCGAGGACTCGAAGCGGGCAGACGGGCTCGCGCTTCACCACAGCGGGGGAGCGGATGCAGGCACCGGGAGCTCGCCCCCCAAGAGCTCGTCCGCCGCGACGTTGTCGGTGAACACGCTCTCCTTGCCGCGGTCGAGCGCGGGCGAGCCCTGCACGACCAGCCCGAAGAGGTTGTCCGAGACGTGCACCCTGGAGAGGCCACCCGCGCTCCGGTCGAACAGGATGCCGGCCCGCGCGCAGCCGGCGACCCGCACGTCGGCGACGGTGGCCGTGGATCCGGCGAGCGCCAGGATGCCGTCGGCCACGAGATCGTCGCTGCTCGCGCCGTCTCCGGCGCGCGCGTCGGCCGCCACCCCGTCGACGATCGTCCTGGAGACGTCGGCGTCGGCGCCGAACAGCGCCACGCCGGCCGTGCGGCTGGCGCGGATGACGGCCGAGTCGAGCCGCAGCTCGTAGCCCGCGGCCGCGACGCCGAAGCCCGCGCTGGCGCCGTCGCTGCCGTCGCCGTCGCCGTCGCCGTCGCCGTCGCCGAAGGTGTCCTGGATGAGGTCACCCGTCATCTCGACCTTGCCGCCCGGGATCTCCGAGCCGACGAGGACGCCGACGGAGCGGTTGCGGCTGACGACGTTGCCCGCGAGCACCGCGCTGGCGCCGCGGTAGACGACGATCCCCCGCCCCACCGGCGAGCGGCGGTCCGGCGCGACGTGCCCCTCGACGAGGTTGCCTGTCACGGTCGCCTCGGACCCGGGATACCCGATCAACAGGCCGCTCCCCTCGTTGGCGCGGACCGCGTTCGACGCGAGCGTCGCGCGGCCCTCCATCACGATCACCCCGGCGCCGTCGCCCCAGGCCCCCTCGGCGAGCGTGCCCTCGATGAGGTTGCGCTCCGCGATCAGCTCGGCGGACAGATCGACCACGTGAACCCCGGCCGCCCGGTTCCGGAAGATCGCGCTGTCGTTGAGGTGCATCGCCGCGCCGCGGGCGACCGCCACACCGAACCCGGCGAGCGGCGACTCCGGCGCGGCCGCCACCGTGCCCGCGACAAGGCTCCGCGCCATCGTCGCAGCGGCGCCCTCGCCGATGACGGCGACGCCGATCTCCGCGTTGCCGACGACCGCGCTCGAGTCGATCGCGACGCGCGACCCCTCCGCCGCGAACACGCCGACGCCGAAATTCAGATCGTGGAGCCCGGGGAGCGTCCCCTCGACGAGCACGCTGGAGAGGGTCGCCGAGGCGCCCGTCATGGCGAAGATCCCCGAAAGCCGGTTTCCCACCACGGCCGAGGCCTCTATCGACGCCTCGGCGCCGTCGCGGACGACGATCCCCTGGCCATCGCGGTGGGCCTCGGACGCCAGCGTCCCCTCGACGAGGCTGCCCACCACGGCCGCCGTGGCGCCCGCCTGGTGCGCCGCCACGCCCGCGCCGTGGTTGCCCGTGACGGCGCTCTCCTTCACGGACAGCGCGCCGCCGTCCCTCGCGAGGGCGCCCGTACCGTCCCCCGCGATCCCGGAGCGCGTCCCCTCGATCCAGCTCCGCGCCACCGAGATCCGCGCGCCCCCGCCCGACAGGACGCCGGCGTGGGCGGCGCCCCGGATGTGGACGCGCTCGAGCGTCACGGCGCTCGCGCCCGTCGCCACGACGCCGGCGCCGTCCCCGCCGATCTCGATCCCCCGCAGCGTCACCTCCCCCGCGTCGAGCACGGCCACGGTCGCGGGAGGGTGGCTGAGCTGGCTGACCCCCCGGATCCGCACGTGCGAGGCGCACGCGCCGGCGATCGCGAGCGGCCTCGTCGCGACGACCGGCTCGTCATAGGTGCCCTCCGCGAGCGCGATCGTGCCGCCCTCGGCGGCGAGCTCCAGCGCCGCCGCGAGCGTCGTGACCGGCCTCGCTTCGGAGCCGTCGCTGTCCGCGCCGGGGTAGCTCGGGTCGACATACAGGGTCCCGGGCGCGCGAGGGATGCTCCCCCACCGCCCCGGCCCGCAGCCGTCGGGGCCGTCGACCGGCACGCACCCCGCTTCCGGCGTGGCGAAGGTGCCAGTCGGGCACTTCGCCATGGTCGGCCTGCAGAGCCCGTCGTCGCCCTCGAGCTCCTTGGCGCACCGCGGGATGCCCACGGGAACGCAGCCCTCATCGAACTTCGGGATCGTCCCCGCAGGGCATTTCGCCATCGAGGGGTGGCAGAGGCCGTCGTCCTCCATGAACAGCGCGGCGCACCCCTGGATGCCCACCGGCATGCACGCGCCGCCAGGGCCGAGGACGTGCCCGCGCGCGCAGCTCACCGGGACGATCTCGCGCTCGAGCGGCGCATCGGAGCGGAACGAGGGGTCGCTGCACGCCGCGGTGGGCAGCGACAGGACAGCAATGCAGACGGCCAGCCAGCTTGAACCCGGGCACGTCGCGCAGCGGCGCATGCGATTCCCCTCCTCAGAAAGAGCGCTGCCTCGGATCGCGCGTCGCGGGCCCCGCCCCCGGGCGAGCGGCTCTTCAGCGCGCCCGCAGCAGCGCGAAGACCGCGCGTGTCCTGCATGAACCGGCGCTTCGAGCACCAGAGATCATCGTGAGCCCACCGCGGGGTGGCGAGGACAGCGCCTGGGCGGCGCCGCGTGAGCTCCTTTAGCGTAATGAGTCTTACAACAGGAGACAGGCTCCTGCCAGGAAGAGGTGCCGCGATCGCGCCGACTTTCCCGGCGACGCCGGGGACGTCTGCGTCGCGCTGGACGCTCCGCGGAGGAGGCCGCGCTCGCTGCTGCCTTGCGAACGGCCGCCGTCCGCCGCCGACGCCGGCGGCGGCGCCGTCGTTCCGGACGACGGCGACAGCGCGCGGCGCGGCGCGGCGCGCGCCATCGACGAGGCTGCCGCACGAGGAGCGACGCGCGGGGACCTTATCGGCTGAAGTGGGCTGCGCATGGCGTGACCAGCGCGCGCGGTCGTGTGCGCGGGAGCGCGGGCGTCGCGGCCGGGGAGCGAAGATGTCGAGTCGCGGCGACCCTCGATTGCAGAGATCGACCAGGTCTTCGGAAATGCGGTTTGCGAGGGCCCGATAAAGCAGCAAGTCGGGCCGCTCTCATGCCGTCCGGCCGCGCGCCGCGCCGCGCGCGCGCGACGACATTTGCCTTTCTCCAGCGCCCGGGCGCATCCCACATCGGCGCTGCGCGGCGCTGTCGATACGCGCCGGCGCGGCGGCGCTCGGGCGCGGTGAAACGGGGCAGAACTCCCCTCCGGCGCGGATTCAGACAATGCACTTTCGCCGGTCGCGGGCCGGCAGCGACAGAGGGCGACGCGGCAGGCTCTGCACACGCGCTCTCGGGCACGCAGCCTGCTCTCCACGCCGCTCAACATGACACCGCGGGCCTGAAGGCCCTCGCGGGGCATGGAAGGAGGACGGATGGTTAGCTCAATCGATATGAAGATGGCGCAAGCGGCGATGCTCTTTTCTGTGTTCATGACCGGGTGCGCGGTCGACGCAGTGACACCGGAAGAGGCCGACTTGGAGCAGGCCGACGTCGACGTGGCGTCGAGCGTTCAAGCGCTGGAGGGGGAAGACCAGGAGGAGACGCGGGGCGGCCTGATCCCCGGCAAGGGCGATATCGGCGGCCAGGTCCCGATCGGCAAGGGCGGGCCGCTCGACCCGGGCCTCGGCGTGCCGCCCATCGGCAAGGGCGGGCCGCTCCAGGGGCCGATCGCGGGTCCCGTCGACAAGGGCGCGCCCATCGGTCAGATCCCCGGGCAGGTCGGCCAGGTGCCGTTCCCTGTCGGGCAGGCCGGCGGGCCGTTCGGCGGGTCGCCGTACGGCGGGTCGCCCTTCGGTCCGTTCGGGGCCGGCGGCTTCGGAGGTGCGCCGGGCGGCTTCGGGTGGGGCGCCCCCGGCCTCGGCGGCCTCGGCGGCCTCGGCGGCCTCGGCGGCCTCGGCGGCTTCCCGGGTGGCCTCGGTGGTATGGGCGGCTTCCCCGGTGGCCTCGGTGGTCTCGGCGGCTTCCCCGGCGGTCTCGGCGCCGGGGGCCTCGGTGGCCTCGGGGGTCTCGGTGGTCTCGGCGGCTTCCCCGGCGGTCTCGGCGTCGGGGGCCTCGGGGGTCTCGGCGGCTTCCCCGGTGGCCTCGGCGGCGCGGGTGGCTTCCCGGCCGGAGCGTTCGCCCCTGGCATGTTCCCCTGACATCGTGCGCTGAGCGCGTCGGCCACGCTGCCGGCCAGAAACAGCGGTGAGCGACCCGACGGGCCGCCGGATCTTCCGCGGAGAGCCGCACCAGCTCTCCGCGCGAGGCCGGCGGCCCGTCCGTCGCGCGCTCGAGCGGTCGAGCGGCGCGCGGGGACCGGCGCGAAACGTTGGACCCCCGCCGCGCGGTCGAGGCAGCATACGGCGATGGAAGACGTCCCCCTGCTAGAGCGCGAGCCGGAGACCAACATCTTCGGCGAATCCATGGTGGTGTTTCACACGGCCGCAGACCTCATCGGCCTGGCGCCCCGCATCCGGCTGGAGCTCGAGCAGCCCGACTACGAGCACATCTTCTACGTCACCACGCAGCTCCAGGACCGCCTCGTCCCCTTCCGCGGCGAGGCGGCCGCGGCGTACGAGCGGCTCCCTGCGTCGGTGATCCCGAATCGCGCCGCCATCACCCCGCTCTTCAACGGCAAGCTCATCCTCCGCCCCGAGGCGCTGCGGAGCGGCTCGATCCACGTGCAGGACGGCGTGATCCGCCTCGGCGACCAGGGGCTTTACCGGATCCAGCCCGGCGAGTTCGCCCGCTTCAAGGCGTACCGGGTCCAGCACAACCAGGCGAGAGGGCCTTACAAGGGCGGGCTTCGCTTCCACAAGGCCGTGTCGCTCGACCTGTTCAACGCGCTCGCCGCCGAGATGACGTGGAAGACAGCGATCGCCGATGTCCCGTTCGGCGGCGCCAAGGGGGGCATTCGCATGGATCCGCGCGAGCACAGCAAGGAGGAGCTCGAGTCGATCTCGCTCCGGTACATGTACCGGCTCAAGCAGCTCATCGGCCCCAACGTCGACATCCCGGCGCCCGACGTGGGCACCAACGCCGAGGTGATGGCGTGGCTCCTCCGCCAGTACAGCGACGGCGAGCGCGAGCGGCACAACCACCGCGGCGTGGTCACAGGCAAGGACGTGCGCATCGGCGGCTCCGAGGGGCGCGCCAGGGCGACCGGCCAGGGGCTCGCCTACTGCATCGAGGAGTGGTACGCGCAGCGCGGCCTCCCCCTCGCGGGGGCGCGCTTCATCGTGCAGGGCTTCGGCAACGTCGGCTCCGCCGCCACCGAGATCCTGTGCCGGATGGGGGCGCGGTGCGTCGCGGTGCAGGACGCGGACGGCGCGATCCTCGACCCGAACGGCGTCGAGGTCGGCGCGCTCATGGCCTACGTGAACGAGAACCCGGCGAACCTCCGGCGATCGGTCGCGGGCTACAGCGGCGCCCAGGCGATCGCGCGCGACGACTTCTGGGGCGTCGACGCGGACATCTGTATTCCGGCCGCCCTCGGCGACGCCATCACCGGCGAGGTGGCCGAGCGGATCAAGGCGAAGCTCGTCGCCGAGGGCGCCAACCGCCCGACCACGACCGAGGGAGACAAGGTGCTCGCGGAGCGAGGGATCAGCGTCATCCCCGACATCATCGGCAACGCGGGCGGCGTGACGGTCTCCTATTACGAATGGATCCAGAACAAGCGCATGGAGCACTGGACCGAGGGCGAGGTGAACACGCGGCTGGAGCGCGCCATCAAGAGCAACTACCGCCTGATCTGCGATATCGCGGAGAACCGGCCGCGCCGCACCGAAGATCACGACTCGACCAGGCTCGTCCTCGGCAAGCGCCTGCCGATGCGGCTCGCCGCGATGGTGCTCGCGCTCAAGCGCATCGAGGCGCACTACATGCTGGAAGGGTTCTCGCAGTAGCGGGCGCCTGCTGCAGGCGGGCGCCTCCGGCAGGCGGCGCCTCGCCTGCTGACGGCTAACGGGCGACGCCGTAGCCGAGCTTCTTGATGCCGTAGACCTTGATCTTGTGCTGGAGCGTCCGGAGCGGCAGCTCCAGGCGCCGCGCCGCCTCCGTCTGGTTCCACTCGGACGCGCGCAGCGCCTGGAGCAGGAGGTCGGCCTCGATCTGCTCCAGGCGTGTCTTGAGGCCGCCCGCCATCGGGCTCGCCGACGAGCCCGGCCCGGACGCGCCGCCGGAGAGATCGGACGCGCGCTGGGACACGACCGCGGCCATGCCCGGGTCGGACGCGCGCGTGCCCGCGGGGGGCGAGCTGGGCGAGGTCACCGCCACGCGGACGCGCTCCGGGAGATCGCGCGCCATGATCGCCTCGCCCTCCGCGATCACCACCGCGCGCTCGATCGCGTTGCGGAGCTCGCGCACGTTGCCGGGCCACGAGTAGCTCTTCAGCAGCGCCAGCGCCTCGGGCGCGATCGACTGGACCCGGCTCGGGTCCTCCGCGTTCGCCTGGCGCAGGAAGCCCGCCGCGAGCGCCGGGATGTCGTCGCGGCGCGCGCGGAGCGGCGGGATGTTCAGCGTCATCGCGTTCAGCCGGTAGAGCAGGTCGAGCCGGAACGTGCCCGCCTCGCACATCGCGTCGAGATCGCGGTGCGTCGCGGCGATCACGCGGACGTCGACCTCGATCTCCTTGGTCGCGCCGACGCGCGTCACCCGCTTGGTCTCCAGCACGCGCAGCAGCGCGGCCTGCGCCGCCGGGGGCAGCTCGCCGATCTCGTCGAGCAGGACCGTGCCGCCCGCGGCCGCCTCGAAGACGCCCTTCTGCTGCTGGCTCGCCCCGGTGAAGGCGCCGCGCTCGTGGCCGAAGAGGGTGCTCTCGATGAGCAGCGCGGGGATCGCCCCGCAGTTCACGCAGATGAGCGGCTCGCCGCGGCGCGGGCTGCGGTCGTGGATGAACCGCGCGAGCACCTCCTTGCCGGTCCCGGTCTCGCCGCGCAGGAGCACGGGGATCGACGAGCGCGCGGCGCGCAGCGCCACCTCGACGAGCGAGCGCATGAGCGGGCTCTTGGTCGCGAGGACGTGGCCGTCGGCTTCCCACGGGCTCTCCGCCGCGTCCGCGGCGCCCTCCTCCTCGGGCGGCCGGGCGCCCTCGGCCTTCGGCGCGACGAAGAGCAGCGCGCCCTCGGGGGCGGCGAGGCGCACGGGCTCCGCGGGGGTCGCGCTCCGCGACGCCTCGTGGCTGACCTCGATGAGCTTGTCGATGGTCGTCGCGGCGTCGGGGAACACGGCCACCCCGGACACCAGCGTGGGCTCGCCCTCGCGGCGCGTGACGATCGCCTTCGCGAGCTCCTCCGCGAGCTCGGGCGTGACCTCGGGGAGCAGGATCTCGAGGGTGTCAGGGCTGTAGAACGCGACCCGATCGACGGGCCTGAGCGCCTCGCGCACGCGCAGCCCCCAGTGGCGGAGGTGGCCCGCCTGCTCGCCGAGCGAGCGGACCACGACGAGCGCGAACTTGCGGCTGAAGAACCTGGACCGCACGATCTCGGCCTGCAGGGCGACGCGCAGCGCGTCGGATCCCTCGAGGCCGAACGGCGGCAGCTCGCCGCCGGCGAGCACGTGGACCGACGCGACGATGCCGCCGAGCAGCACCTCGTCCCCGGCCTTGACCACGCCGCTCTCGACCCGCTGCCCAGAGATGCGCGTCCCATTGCGGGAATTGAGGTCCTCGACCACCACCTCCCCGCCCACGAGCGTGAAGCGCGCGTGCCGGCGCGAGATGCTCCTGTCGCGGATCACCACGTCGGCGGGGGGCTCCCTGCCGACGACCACGCCGACGCCGGGGCTCATCGGAGCCATCTCGACGCCATCATGGTGATAGACGAGCAGGAGCACGCGCCGCTTCTCCGAGCGCGCCCCCTGGAGGATCTCCCCTGTCTTGAACGACAAGGGAGCTGTCGTGGCCATGGGACCGGTTCTGTGACCGCTCACACTGCCCAACTACGCCTCATTCCTTCCAACGGCAACCGAGAAGCGGCGGCGCCGGTCTTCGCCGGAGGCGCGCGGGGTCGCGCCGGCGCGCGCGCAGCACGGGCGTCGGCGCTGGCGCCGCCCGCGCTGCCGCGTGTCGCCCTGCGCCTCGCGCCGGGCGCCAGCATGGTAAGGTGGTCGCATGCTCCGCCTCAACGCCGAATGGACACAGGTGCTCCGCCGGTACAAGGAAGACCACCAGGACCCGCGCAACCAGGCGTGTCACAAGGTCGGCATACCGCTGATCGTCGCGAGCTTCCCCGTGGGCGCGACCCTCATCGGCCTCCCGCTCGCGGCCGCTATGTTCGCGACGGGATGGGGCTTCCAGTTCGCGGGCCACTACTTCGAAGGCAAGAAGCCGTCTTTCGTCGACGACAAGCGCAGCTTGGTCATCGGCGTGCTCTGGTGTCTCGAGAAATACGGCCTGCGCGTCTTCGAGGAGTCGTCCGAGGCTTAACGCAACGCGTTATACGTTCTCGGCGATTCCCGTCCACGCGCTGTTCGCCGGGCAAACAGCCCGGCAGCCTGTCACCAGCGAAGCCTGGAAATTCAGGACACGCCCCTTGATGTAGCTCATCGCACCGACTCCGGGCGTGCGACGTCACGGATGCAGCCGTGTCGCGGGCTGGAACGACTCTTCTTATCTGAGTGTCTGAGCCTCGGGCTCTCGGGCTCCGGGATCACCGGAGCCCGCGCTTCTTGAGCTCCGCCGCGAGCGAGGACTGCACGCGCTCGACCTCTCGAGCGATGGCCTGCACCGCCTCCGTCGCGCTCACGATCGTCCCGGCGCGCGCCTCCCTGTCGAGCCGCGCGCAGAGCTCCTTCAAGTTGAGCGCCGCGAGCTTGTCGGCGCTCTCGTAGAGCGCCCACGCGAGCCGCTCGAGCTCGCCGAGCGCCCCGCGCGCCGCGGCCTCGCGCATCGAGGCGACCCGCGTCGGCGCCTCGGTGAGGAAGAGCTCGATCACCTCGGTGACGACGTCGGGCTCGACCGCGCGCAGCCCGCCCCGCGGCCTCGACGGGGCGGCGGGGGGGACGCGCCGCGTTGTCGGCGGCGGCGAGGGCGTGACCAGGGTCGGCGGCGGCAGCTCCACGCTCGGCGGCGCCGCGTCGTGCTGCACGGCCTCGTACGCGCCGGACCGCGACGCCGCGCAGAAGGTCCGCAGCACGCCGTCGATCTCGTCCTGCTTCAGCGGCTTCGACACCGCGTCGTCCAGCCCCGCCGCGAGCCACCTCTCCCGCGCGTCCCGCCCGGCGTCCTCGGTCATCGCGATGATCGGCGTCCGCCGGTCGGGCCGCTCGGCGCGGCGGAGCTCCGCGGCCGCCGCGCGGGCGTCGTCGCCCGCCGCCGGCGCGCGGCAGTCGATCAGCACCGCGGCGTGGCCCCCGCGGCGCGCCGCCTCGACGGCCGCGCGGCCGCTGCCCACCGCCTCGACCCGGTAGCCGCGCTTCTCGATCATGAACGCCGCGACCTTCCGGCTCACCGCGCTGTCGTCGATCACGAGGATCTTCGGGCGCGACGAGCTGCGCGCGTCGGTCGCTGGCGCCCCCCGCCGCGACCTCGGCGCGTGCGCGCGCACCCCGGCGGCCACGTGCTCCGTCGGGAGCCCCACGAGCAGCCGCAGGCTCGAGTGCAGCTGCGCCCGCCGGATCGGCTTGTTCAGCACGGCGTCGACCTCGGCGCGGCTCGGCGCCTCCCGGCCGGGGTAGGTCATGAGGACGCTGCGCACCGGCGCGATCGCGGCGTCCGCCTTGATCCGCTGGAGCAGCTGCAGGCCGTCGAGATCGGCCAGCTCGAGGTCGATCAGCACCATGTCGTAGGGCGCCCCGGCGCCCGCCGCCTCGCGCAGCGCGGCGAGGGCCGCGGCGCCGTCGGCCGCGGCGCTGCACGCGAGCCCGAGCTCCTCGACCAGCCGCCGCACGACGCGCCGCACCGCGCCGCTGTCGTCGACCACCAGCACCCGCTTGCCGGGCAGATCGATGCGCGGGATGAGCGCGCGCTCCGAGCCGCGCCCGCGCTCGAACGGCAGCGCGAACGCGATCCGGCGGCGGCGCGCGCCGGGCTCCTCGAGGACGCGGAGCTCGCCGCCCATCGCGCCGACGAGGCGCCGCGCGACGGCGATGCCGGGCTCCGCGCCGAGGTCCCGCTCGTACGCGGGCAGCGCGTCCCCGCGCGGCGCGCCCCCCGCCCCCTGCCCCGGCGCGCCGGCCGCGAGCCCTGCCCCGCCCGCGAAGCGCACGTCGAAGCGCACCCGCACGAGAGCGCCCTCGGGCGCGCCATCGAGCCCGCCCGGCGCCTCGCCGTCGTCGCCCGCGAGCGCGGCGCGCAGCAGCACCTCGCCCCGGGGCGCCGCGCCGATCGCGAGGGTGCCGACGTGGAGCAGCACCTGCCGCAGCCGCGCCGCGTCGCCGCGCACGGCGCCCGGCACCTCGGGATCGACGTCGAGCACGAGCTCGGTCCGGTCGTCGTGGGCGCGGTCGCCGAGCAGCTCGGCCGCGTCCTCGACGGCGCGGCGCAGGTCGAAGTCGGTGCGGTCGACGGCCAGCCCGCGGCCGCCCGGCTGGCCCGCGTCGAGGAGGTCGTCGATCATCGAGAGCGCCGCGTCCCCGCTGCTCCGGATGCGGCGGGCCCAGGCGCGCTGCTCCGCGTCGAGCTCGGTGTCGAGCAGGAGGCCGCTCATGCCGATGATCCCGCCGAGCAGCGTCCGGATCTCGCGCCGCATCTGCGCGAGGGCGTCCGCCTCCACGCCCTCCTCCGCGGTCATCGCCGCGCGCGCGTCCGGCTCCTGCGTCGCGCGCGCGCGCTCCGCGGACTCGCTGCTCCTCGTGCCCGGGCGGCTCTCTGGGCCGCTCCGGCGCTGCTCCTTGCCTGCCATCCACGCCCCGAGACGCCCTGGCGCCCGCCCCGCGCGAGCCCACGACGCCGGAGCGTCAAGTGTACTCCGGACAACACGCGGAAGAAAAGTTTACCGTGGCGCTTGACGATGGACCGGCGCCATCTCACCGCTCGGGGTCGAGCGGCGCGCTCGACGGCGCATCGCGCGCGCCGTCGAGCGCCGTCACGACGACGTGCTCGCGGTCGACGGCCGCCTCCGCCGAGAGGACGCTGACGGTGGAGGGGTCGTCCGACGCCGCGAGCGCGCGCCCGCTGTGCCCGAACAGGCGGAGCAGCAGCTCCGGCGGGGCGAAGTCGAGGTCGCTCTCGTGGACGAAGAGGCGCCCGAGGTGCTCGGCGTAGGCGCCCGCGAGCACGCGGAACGGGATCCGGTCGAAGGCGAGCGCGCGCCGGCGGCTCGCGGCCGCGGAGCCGAGCAGCGCCGCGAACAGCGTCGTGTAGATGGCGCGCAGCCTGGCGCGCATCGACGGCGGGCTGCGCTTCAGCGCCTCGCGCAGGAAGTGCACGTTGAGCGGGACGTGGAACGACTCGTCGCGCGTCAGGATCGTGAGCATCTGGCGCACGGCCGGGTACCGGGCCTCCCGCAGCGCCAGGCGGTAGGTCGTCGAGCCGATGGTCTCGAACATGAGGTTCGTGAGCACGATCGTCTCGACCCGCTTCGCGCGGCCGTACAGGCGGTAGAAGGTGCCGGTGACGCGGCCCATCGGCCGCACCTCGCCGCCGATGTGCGCGAGGAACTTCGTGAGCAGCTCGCGGTGCCACCCCTCCTCGTCACCGTAGAGCCGCAGGCACTCGCCGAGCTCCGGGTCCCAGCGGCTCACCTCGTCCGCCAGGGCGTGCGCCTGCATCAGGCCGGACTCCTCGGCGCGGAACGCCGCGTTGAAGAAGGCGATCGCCGCCTGGCGCTCGGCCTCGCTCTCCCACGGGATGGGCCGGGAGAGGTCGAGCTCCTCGTCGTACATCCGCTCCGCGCGGCGGCGCAGCATGCTGAGCCACCACGACGTGGGGCGCTGGACAGGGGGCTTCCGGGAGATGGTCGGCGGGGGCGCTGCGAAAAGCATCGAAGAAGGTGCCCGTCGTTGACGGATGAGGGGCCGCGTCGCGGCCGCTCGAGACGGCACGGGCGCGCACCATAGCGCAGTTCCACCGCGCAGCGCACGCCGGGAGCTGGGCGCTCGCGGGCGCGCCGGGGGCAAGCTGCTCGGATGTACGGAGGCGGGTCGTCGATCCGCCGGTCGGTCCGTCGTCGCTCCCTGGTTCCCGGCCGTCGCGCCGTGCTCGGCGGGGCGTCCGTCAAGGTGGCGCCCTTTGTACGCCTCGCCGGCTGGGATACCATAGTCGACCCACCGTGTTCTTCGAGCAGCTCGAGCTTCCCCTCGGAGGTCTTTATCCGCAGACCGAGCCCACGCGCATCCCGCGGACCCGGCGCGTCTTCGTCAACCGCAACCTCAAGCTCGCGGGGATCGACTGGGTGGGCTTCGACATGGATTACACCCTGGCGATCTACAACCAGACCGAGATGGACAACCTCTCGATCCAGGGGACCGTCACGAAGCTCGCCGCCCGCGGCTACCCCGAGGAGCTCCTGCGGCGCCTCCGCTACCCGATCCACTTCCCCATCCGCGGCCTCCTGATCGACAAGCGCTTCGGCCACGTGCTCAAGATGGACCGGTTCAAGGTGGTCCAGCGCGGCTACCACGGCCTCCGGGAGCTCACGAAGGACGAGCTCAGGGGCCTCTACCAGCACCGCAAGATCCGGCCGAACACCGCCCGCTACCACTGGATCGACACGCTGTACGCGCTGAGCGAGGCCACGCTCTACGCCGGCATCGTCGACGCCCTCGAGGAGCGCGGCGTGCCGCTAGACTACGCGCGGCTGTTCACCGACATCCGCGAGTGCATCGACGAGGCGCACCGGGACGGCACCATCCTCGACGTCGTCCTCTCCGACCTGCCGCGCTTCGTCCAGCGCGACCCGAACCTGGCGCAGACGCTCCACAAGTTCCGATCGGCGGGCAAGAAGCTCTTCCTGCTCACGAACTCGCGCTGGCCGTTCACCGAGAAGATGATGACGTACCTGCTCGGGGACGCGATGCCCGAGTACCCGAGCTTCCGGCACTACTTCGACGTCATCGTGGTCGCCGCGCAGAAGCCGGCGTTCTTCCAGGAGCGCCGCCCGCTCCTCATCCGCGACGGCGCCGAGACCCGCCCCGCGACGCCGCCGCTCGAGCGCGGCGTCGTCTACGAGGGGGGCAACCTCCACGACTTCGAGAAGTTCCTGAACATCTCCGGCGACCGCGTCCTCTACGTGGGCGATCACATCTACGGCGACATCCTCCGCTCCAAGAAGGAGAGCGCGTGGCGCACGGCGATGATCATCCAGGAGATGGAGGCGGAGGTCGCCGCCCACGAGTCGTGCCGCCGCGAGCACATGGAGAGCGCGATGCTCGAGGGGCGCCGCGAGGAGCTCGAGGACCAGCTCCGCTTCTACCAGCAGCGCTACAAGGACCTCACCCGCAAGATCGAGGAGGAGCAGCAGAAGAAGAACGGCGCGGCCAACGGCAGCGCGCTGCTCGCGGAGGCGATCGGCGCGGAGCTCCACATCGACTACGCGACGTCGTTCTACGAGGCCGAGCGGGGCCGCACGAAGCGCGCCGTCGAGCGCATCCGCGGCCAGCTCCGGGCCGTCGACGCCGAGGTCGGCAAGCTGGAGCGCGAGATCGCGCGCCGCTTCCACCCCTACTGGGGCTCGCTGCTCAAGGAGGCGAACGAGACCTCGAGCTTCGGCGATCAGGTCGAGGAGTACGCCTGCATCTACACGTCGCGGGTCTCCAACCTGCTCGCGTACTCTCCCTTGCAGTACTACCGGAGCCCGCGCGACCTGATGCCGCACGAGCTCTGATCGCCAGGGCCCCGGGCGCCCGCGCGCGGGCGCAGCTTCAGGAGATCGACATGAGCAACGCCCACCTCGGCTCGCTGGTCCTCGCGCTCGCCGCCCTCCTCGCGTCCGGCTGCGGCAAGCGGGCCTGCTTCCACTGGACGGAGCTCGAAGGCGCGTGCCCTTCCAGCGAAGAGGCGCTCGTGTTCTTCGAGAACCCCGGCTGCCTGAGCGAGATCGACTCGATCGACAGCGAGGGCGACTTCGACGGCGAGCTCTGCTGCTACGACGTCACCACGGTCGACACGGGCGACGAGGAGTGCGTGCCGGCGCAGGTGCCGGGCGGCGGCGGCGTCGGCGGCGTGACCGGGCCCAGGTAACGGCGCCGCGCGCCGCGCGGACCGCGTCGCTCGCAGCAGCGGAATCCGGTCGCGTGGCCGCGGCGCGCGCGCCGCAGGGCGCCGCCTGCCGCGCGCGCGTTTCGCCGCTGGACGCGCGGAAGATTTCGGTCACCCTGGCGCTCCCATGACCACCACCGCCCCGTCCGCGGCGGACCCCGCGGCCGCGGGATCGCCCGGCGACCTCCCCGCGGCCGTGCTCCGGAGCTCGCCCGCGGACTTCGTCGTCGAGGAGCTCCCCGCCTACGCGCCGAGCGGCCGCGGCGAGCACGTGTTCGTCACCTTCCGCAAGACGGGGCGCAACACGCCCGACGCGGTGCGCGCCATCGCGCTCGCGCTCGGCGCCGACCCGGGCAGCACCGGCTTCGCCGGCATGAAGGACCGGCACGCGATCACCACGCAGACCGCCTCGATCCAGCTCCCGCTCGCGCGCGATCCCGCGCCCCTGCTCGAGAAGGCCGAGCTGCCGGGGATCGAGATCCTCGCCGTCGCCCGCCACGACAACAAGCTCAAGCCGGGGCACCTCGTCGGCAACCGGTTCCGGATCACGCTCCGGGGCATCGATGCGTCGGCGCTCCCGCTCGTCGAGCGCCGCCTCGCCGAGATCGGCCGCGTCGGCGTGCCGAACGCCTTCGGGCCGCAGCGGTTCGGGAGAGACGGCGGCAATCCGGAGCGCGCGCTCGCGTGGATCGCGGGCCGCGAGCGCGGGCCCCGCGACAAGCGCGAGCAGCGCCTCCTGTTCTCGGCGCTGCAGTCGCGCTGGTTCAACGAGGTGCTCGCGCGGCGCGAGGCGGACGGCACCTGGAGCACCGTGCTCCCCGGCGATCTCGCCAAGAAGCGCGACAGCGGCGGCCTCTTTCTCGTGCCGCTCGAGGGCCCGGAGCTCGCGGACGCCGAGGCGCGCGCCGCCGCGCTCGCGATCTCGCCCACAGGCCCGATGTTCGGCCGGAAGATGCGCTGGCCCGAGGGCGCTCCCGGCGCGCTCGAGCGCGAGGTGCTCACGGCGGCGATCGACGATCCCCGCCGGCTCGACGCGTTCGCCCACGCCGGGGAAGGCACGCGGCGCCCGCTCCGGCTCGAGGTCGACGGCCTCGAGGTGTGCGCCGCGGGGCCGAGCGCCGGGGAGGCCGACGCGCGCGGCGCGGGCGATCCAGCCGCAGGGCAAGGAATCGTCGTCTCGTTTGTGCTACCGAAGGGCGGCTACGCGACCACCGTCCTTGGGCGAGTCTTTCGGCTCGTCGACGCCTCCGCCCCCCAGCCGTCCACCGGCAGGCCGGGGGCGACGGGCGCCCCCGCTCCGGAGGAGGAGGACGCAGTCGACGAAGGGCAGCCCGGCGCGGCCCCCTAGACCCCTGGAAGCGCGGCTCCCACCCCACCACACCCATCGGGAAAGGCACCAAGGAAGAAGATGAACCTCGTCGAGTGGCTGCAGCGCATCATGGTCGGATTCGGGGCCGCCTGGGTCATGTGGTTGATGATCGGCCTCAGCGTCATCTCGGTCGCCATCATCCTGGAGCGCGCCTGGTTCTTCTGGTCGCTGCGCGACGATCTCGCCGTCCTCGCGCGGGATCTCCGGACGTCCCTCGACGACTCGATCGAGGCGGCGCGGCGGCGGATGGACGCCTCGCCCTCGGCGGAGGCCGCGGTCGTCTCCGCCGGCCTCGCGGTGGCGCACCAGGGCCCCGACGCGGCCGAGGAGGCCATGGCCGGCGCGGCGGCGCTCCAGCGCATGAAGCTGGAGCGGCGGCTCGCCTACCTGGGCACGCTCGGCAACAACGCGCCGTTCATCGGGCTGTTCGGCACCGTCATCGGCGTCGTCGGCGCCTTCGACGCGCTCGGCCAGGCGGCGAAGACGCCGGTCGCGCAGGCCGCGTCGCAGGCCATGGCGCCGCAGGCGGTCATGTCGAGCATCGCCGAGGCGCTCGTCGCGACCGCGGTCGGCCTCGCCGTCGCCATCCCGGCGGTCGCCGCGAACAACTTCTTCCAGCGCATGATCAAGTCGACGCTGGCCAACACCGAGGCGCTGACGCGCGTCCTGCTCGCGCACCTCAAGATCGATCCGGCGTTCGCCGGGGCCGCGCCCGCCGTCGCCGCCGAGCCGCGCGGCAAGGTCGCGCGCGCGTCGCGGCAGGACGAGCCCAAGAAGGGCGGCGCGGGCGAGGAGGAGCGCTGATGGCCGTCTCGAGCCGCAACGACGACGACGACATGATCAGCGGCATCAACGTCACGCCGCTCGTCGACATCACCCTGGTGCTCCTCATCATCTTCATGGTGACGGCGAAGATCATCGTCTCGCAGTCGCTCCCGCTCGACCTGCCGAAGGCGGCGCAGGGGCAGGAGGTGCAGCTCGTCTTCGGGCTCGAGCTGCACGCGAACGGCGACACGTTCGCCGACGGCAAGAAGCTCGCGGGCGAGGACGCCATCCTGCCGATCGCGCGCGAGGCCCAGGCGAAGAACCCGGAGCTCCGCGCGGTGATCCGCGCCGACACGACGGTCCCGCACGGGCGCGTGATCCGCGCGCTCGATCTGCTGAAGCAGGCGGGCGTGTCCAAGATCGCGTTCGGCGTGACGCCGATCGCGCCGGAGCCCGGCGCAGCGCCCGGCGCGCCGGCCGCGCCTCCCCCGGCCGCCCCCGCGCCGGCAACACCGAGCCCCGCGCCCTGAGCGCGCCGAGCGAGACGCCATGAGCCAGGCCACGAGCGATCGCGCCGCGGGGGCGCTCCACGACGGGCGCCGCCGGGACAGGCGCGGCGGCGCTGACCCTGAGGGCTCCCCCGAGCCCTCGACCTCGCTCGCCGCCCCGGCCCCGGGCCGCGCGGGCGCCGGCCGGCGCGCCAGGGATCCGCTCGCCGCGGTGCTCGCGCTCGGCGATCGGGCCTCGCGCGTGGGGGCCTTCCTCGGGGTCACGCTGGCGCTCACCACCCACAGCGCGGCCTCGGCCCGGGCCATCGTCTCGGGGTCGCTGCGCGACATGCGGCAGGTGGTCGACGAGATGCGCGCCGGCATCCACGAGTACCTCTGGGCGGTCTACGAGGTCGACGTCACGCCCCCGAAGGTCGAGGAGCCCAAGCCGCCGGAGCCCGAGCCGCCGCCGGAGCCCGAGCCCGAGCCCGTCCCCAAGGTCGCGCCGCCCCCGCAGGCGAACACCCCGCCGCCCAGGGACGATCCGTACGAGCCGCCCCCCGCCGCCGCCGCGGCGGCGAAGGTCCTCACGCGCGAGCCGGACCCGGACGAGGTCCTCGACATGACCGATCGCGGGATCGCGAGCGGCGAGGGGCAGGGCGTCGGCTACGGCCAGGTCGCCGGCGCGGGCACGGCGAAGGCCCCCACGTTCAACCCGAACGCCAAGGTCGGCGGCGTCGTCGGCGGTAAGGGCACGGGCGATCCGGTGCCGCCGCCGCCCCCCGCCGGGCCGGATCGCTCGGCCGCGCCCGGCCTCGTCGGCAGCAGCAACTGGAACTGCCCATTCCCTCCCGAGGCCGACGTCGACCAGATCGACCAGGCGAAGGTCGTGCTCATGATCACCGTGCGGCCCGACGGCAGCCCGCTGTCGGTCAAGGTCGTCAGTGATCCCGGACACGGCTTCGGTCGGGCGGCGCGCATGTGCGCGCTCAGCCGCCGGTATACGCCCGGCAAGGATCGCGCGGGTTCCCCGATCGCCGCCACGACGCCGCCCATCACGGTGACGTTCACGCGGTAGGTCGCGCCCCGAGCGCCCTGAAAATTCGCTACGCGCCCTCCGCCTCGGCTATTCTCCGCGGCAGCTTGTGATCGTCCCCGAACGGATCGAGCAGCTCTCGAAGGTCCCCCTGTTCAAGGGCCTCACCCCGGCCGCGCTCGAGCTCATCTCGCGCGTCGCGAGCGAGGAGACGCACGCCCTCGGCACCAAGATCTTCCAGCACGGAGATCCGGGCGACAAGCTCTACATCCTGCTCGAGGGCAAGGTGCGGATCAGCCGCGAGATCGCCGGGATCGGCGAGGAGGCGCTCGCGGTGCTCGGGCCCGGCGCGGTGTTCGGCGAGATGGCGCTGCTCGACGAGGCCCCCCGCTCCGCCGACGCGCGCGTCCACGAGCGATGCCGTCTGCTCACCGTGTCGAAGGACGCGTTCGAGGACCTGCTCTTCCTCCACAAAGAGCTCGCGTACGAGGTCCTCTGGAACGTCGTCCGGATGCTCGTCCAGCGGCTGCGCGAGACGAACAACAAGCTCACGTTCCTCTCTGTCTCGGGCAAATTCGAGTAAACTGCGGGCCCGATCGCCCCGCGAAGGCTCGCAGGCGCGCGCCCCAGGCGGCGCGCCCTGCTGCGCGGAGAGCGGCGATCCGCTCAGGCATTCACGATCCTTTGGAGGAGTATGGCAGCCAGGATGAAGCACGCAGCGCTCGCCCTCGCGCTCTGGATGGGCGCCTTCGCAGGAGCATGTGGCTCCACCACGCCGCCGCCCGAGACGGCGGCCGACAAGGACGACTTCGACGGGGAGTCGAGCCCGGGCGACGACGCGACCGCCACATCGGAGAGCGCGAAGGCGGAGAAGCCGGCGAAGTCGGAGAAGACCGCGGCGGCGGACGAGGCCGAGGAGGACGAGGCGCCCGCCAAATCGACGCCGATCCAGGCGACCAAGTTCGAGGCGGATCTGAAGAAGATCGGGATCAACCTCAAGAAGATCCCCGAGCTCGAGAAGCTCTCGTCCGCGCAGAAGAAGAAGGTCATGCCGCTGCTCCAGAAGGCGCTCGGCTACGACACGTGCCAGGGCTGCCACGCCGAAGGCGACTTCAAGAAAGAGACGCGCGACATGAAGGTCGCCCGCGAGATGTGGCGCCACTTCGTGGTGCCGCTCCGGAGCGAGAGCGGCGGCACCCTCTTCTGCGATAGCTGCCACGCAGGGAACGAGCACGTCCTGAACCGCAAGGACAAGAAGGCCGTCCAGACGTTCATGGAAGAGGAGTACCAATACAAGCTCGCGCGGGCGGACAAGGAGGACATGGAGTGCGGCACGTGTCACGGCGACGCCATGGAAACCAAGATCATCGAGAAACTCTGGAACATCCCGAAATAGGGGGAGTCGCCGAGGCCCTCTCGCCCTGAGATCCTCGTCCCGCCGCGGAGCACCGCGGGATCCCGCGAGCGTGGCGCGCCGCGCCCGGCGGGGATTCGTTAGTCTTCTTACATAGTCGACACGTCGACCTGGGGGCTCGCCGCGCGCGCAGGCCTCGCGCCGGCGTCCGCCGTCCGCCTGCGCCGGCGCTCGGCCGCCTCATCATGAGAACAGATCGCCATGACGGTGGGTCATGCCCCGTTTTCGTACTAGATAGGCGGCATGTGCGGTGTGTTCGGAATCTTTGGCCACCCCGAGGCGGCCAACCTGACCTACCTCGGGTTGCACGCGCTCCAGCATCGAGGGCAGGAGTCTGCGGGCATCGTCAGCAGCGACGGGGAGCGCCTCTTCGGCCACCGCGCCATGGGGCGCGTGCAGTCCGGCTTCTCCCCGACCGACCTCGCGACGCTGCCCGGCGAGCGCGCCATCGGTCACGTCCGCTATTCCACCGCGGGCGGCTCGCACCTGAAGAACGCGCAGCCGATCGGCGTCGACTACGCCCGCGGCTCGCTCGCGGTCGCGCACAACGGCAACCTCACCAACCATGAGGCGCTGCGCCAGCAGCTCGAGGAGCGCGGCTCGATCTACCAGACCGCGAGCGACACCGAGTCGATCGTGCACCTCATCGCGATGAGCAAGAAGGAGTCGCTGCGCGAGCGCATCGCCGAGGCGCTGAAGCAGGTGGAGGGCGCCTACTCGCTGCTGTTCCTGACGGAGCGCGAGCTCATCGCCGTGCGCGATCCGCGCGCGATCCGGCCGCTGTGCCTGGGCGAGATGCCGGGCGGGAGCGGCGTCGCCCACGTGGTCGCGAGCGAGTCGACCGCGTTCGATCTCATCGGCGCGCGCAAGGTGCGCGACGTCGCGCCGGGCGAGATGGTGATCATCAGCGCGGACGGGGTCCGCTCCGAGTTCCCCTTCGCGCCGGAGCCGCGCAAGCTCTGCATCTTCGAGCACGTCTACTTCGCCCGCCCCGACTCGACGATCCAGGGCGTGAGCGTCTACGAGGTCCGCAAGGCGTTCGGCCGGCGCCTCGCGATCGAGCAGCCGATCGAGCCCGGGGACGATCTCGTCGTGATCCCCGTGCCCGACTCGGGCGTCCCGGCGGCGATCGGCTTCGCCGACCGCGCGCACGCGCCGTTCGAGATGGGGCTCATCCGCAGCCACTACGTCGGCCGCACGTTCATCGAGCCGCAGCAGTCCATCCGGCACTTCGGCGTCCGGCTCAAGCTGAACCCGAACCGGGCGGTGATCGAGGGCAAGCGGGTCGTCGTCGTCGACGACTCGATCGTCCGCGGGACGACGAGCCGCAAGATCGTGAAGATGATCCGCGACGCCGGCGCCCGCGAGGTGCACATGCGCATCTCGAGCCCGCCCACGCGGTGGCCCTGTTACTACGGCGTCGACACGCCGACGCGCTCGGAGCTCATCGCGGCGAGCCACTCCGTGGACGAGATCCGGAGCTACCTGACGGCCGACAGCGTCGGCTACCTGTCGCTCGAGGGCCTCGTCGAGAGCGTGCGATCGATCGAGGCGCGCGAGGGGGACGCCGCGACGGCGCGGCCCTCGGCGGACAGCTACTGCCACGCGTGCTTCTCGGGGAGCTACCCGATCCCCTTCACGCCGGCCGCGCCGAACAGGCAGCTCCGGATGGTGACCGGTTGACGCTGCCCCGCTCTGGCGACGAGGGTCTGCCGATGACCGAGGGCACCGCCGAGCACGCCAGCGCGGACCGCGCTACACCTGCGCCGCCGCTCTTCGCGCGCGTCGCCGACGAGGTCTCGATCTACGAGGTGAGCCCGCGGGACGGGCTCCAGAACGAGGCGGCGATGATCCCGATCGAGGGCAAGCGGCGGCTCATCGCGGCGCTCGTGGCCGCCGGCCTCCGCCGGATCGAGATCACGAGCTTCGTCTCGCCGAAGTGGGTCCCGCAGCTCTCCGACGCCGAGGAGCTCGCGAGGACGCTCCCCCAGGAGCAGGGCGTGACCTTCAGCGCCCTGTGCCCGAACGCGCGCGGCCTCGAGCGGGCGCTCGCGGTGGGCCTGCGCGAGATCGCGGTCTTCCTGAGCGCGAGCGAGGCGCACAACCGCGCGAACATCAACAAGTCGATCGACGACACGCTCTCGGTGTTCTCGGAGATCGTGCCGCCGGCGCGCGAGGCGGGCCTCGCGGTGCGCGCCTACGTGTCGACGGTGTGGGGCTGTCCGTACGAGGGCGACGTCGATCCCGCCCGCGTCGTGCGCATCGCGGAGCGGCTCATCGAGCTCGGCTGCTATCAGGTCTCGCTCGGCGACACGATCGGCATCGGCACCCCGCGGCAGACGCACGACATCGTGCGCCGCTTCCTGGACGCGATGCCGCCAGAGCGGTTCGCGCTCCACCTGCACGACACGCGGGGCACGGCGCTCGCCAACATCCTGATCGGCCTGGAGCTCGGCGTGCGCGACTTCGACGCGTCGGTGGCGGGCGTGGGCGGCTGTCCGTATGCGCCGGGCGCGGCCGGCAACATGGCGACCGAGGACCTCGTGTTCATGCTCCACGGGATGGGCGTCCGGACCGGCGTCGATCTCGACAAGCTCCTCGAGGCGGGCAACATCGCCGAGCAGGTCATCGGCCGCCCGCTCCCGGGCAAGGTCCACCGCGCCGGCCCCTTCCGGCTGCGCCGCCTGCCGACCCGGAGCTGAGCCGAGCGCCGCCGCGAGGCCGAACGCGGCGCGCTCGGCCTCGCGGAGGCGCTCGGCCGCGGGGCTGTCGACGCGCTCGGCCGCGGGGCTGTCAGTCGCCCGCGATGCAGCCGAGCCGGGTGAAGAAGACGTGGTGCTCGCCGCCCTCGCGATCGTCGCGGAAGAGGATGCCCACGTCGCCCTCCGGCCCGAACGTGGCGATCGGGCCGATGCTGTCGCGGGGCGCGAAGGTGAGCCGCTGCTCGGCGCTGAGCGGCACGAGGTCCGCGCCCACGGTGACCGCGTAGAGCTCGTACCCGTCGTTCTGATCGCGGTCGTCCGAGTAGATCGCGAGCACCCGGTCGCCGAGCGCGCGCAGGTACGGATACCGCGAGCGGAACGGGCCAGGGCTCGAGATGGCCCTGGGCTCCGCGAGGATCGTGCCGTCCTCCGAGACCGTGGCCGCATAGATGGCCTTGGGGTTCGCCGACTTGTCGAACCACGCGACGACGTAGCGATCGCGGTTCCAGACCACCGTCGGATAGACAGCGTCCGTCTGGCCGTCCGTCAGCGTGACGATGTCCGAGATCGGATCGAGCTCGGCGGAGAACGTCCGGAACTGGATGAAGTGGGTGGTCGCGTCGCCCGTGGACCACGCGACGCCGATCCCGCTCTGGCCCGCGGCGGCGGCGGGCGCCTCGTTGCCGAAGCCGCCCGAGGCGTCGGTGAGCTGGACGTTCTCGCCGATCAGGTTGCCGTCGATGTCGATGCGCTGCGCGAACAGGTCGAAGATGCCGTTGCGCTCGTCCTGCCAGACGGGGATGAACTCCGCGCCGTTCCACGTGAGCGCCACGTTCACCGAGAAGCCGAACGCCTCGGAGAGCCGCCGATCGCCGCCCTCGACCTTCTGGCCGTCGGCGTCGAGCAGGGAAAAGTACACCTCGTAGTCGCCGTCGCGCCGGTCCTGCCAGGCGGCGCCGTACCGGTCACCGACCCACACGATCGGCCCGCCGGAGGCGTCGCCGTTCTTCGGCGTGATGATCTCCTCGCCGGGCGGGAGCGGCTCCCCTTCGGCGCTGATCATCGAGCGGTACAGGTTGAAGCCCTGCGTCGTCCCCGTGTAGAGCGCCGCGTAGGACGTCCCGCTCCAGGCGAGGCCGCCGGCGCCGGCCGGCGCGATGTCGCCCGAGATGCGCGTCGCGTCGGCGTCGAGCGGCACGAAGCGCGCCCCGTTGTCGACCGTGCCGTCGCAGTCGTTGTCGACGCCGTCGCAGATCTCGCGCCCGCCGGGGAAGGCCGCGGCGCTCGCGTCGTCGCAGTCGTCGCCGCACGCGAGCGGCTCGCCGGGGATCGTGCCGGGCAGCGCCGCGCGGAAGCCGTCGCCGTCGGTGTCGAGCGTCGACGGCCCGTAGCTGCACGTGCCGGTCGCGCTCTCGCAGCTGTCGCGGGTGCACGGATCGCCGTCGTCGCACTCGATCGGCGCGAGCTCGACGCACGTGCCGCCGCGCCGCGGCGCCGCGCCGCCCGGCACGCCGTCGGGCGACGGCGCCGCGCCGGCGTCGGGCTGCTCCGCCGCGAAGAGCTGGCAGAACACCGGCTTGCAGAGGTCGTCGGCGCCGGGGCAGTCGGCGTCCACCTCGCACTCCGGCGCGGGCGGCGGGATGTTCAGCCCGGTCCGCGCGCCGCACCCGCCCGAGAGCGCGCCGCCGGAGGCGGCGATCCCGAGCAGGATCAGCGCCAGCGCCGTTTTCCGATGTGCATGACGAGCCACCGATCGCTTCGTCACAAGCATCCGCCCATCCCCGCGACGTCGATCGGCTCGCACACGAGCCCCGGACTGCAGCGGTCGTCGCCGCTGAGCTCGCAGAGCTGGACGCACTGCGTGCCCGAGCCGGTCACGACGCAGGCGAACCCGGCGCCGCACTCGCCGCCGCCGCTGCATGGATCGCCCTGCCCACCCGGGCCGGCCGGCGCGCAGAAGGCGCCGTAGATCTCCTGCCCGCACGGCTCGACCGGATACTGCACGTAGATGAAACACCCGTCTCCGGGGGCGCAAAAGCCGCTCGACTGATCGTAGGGATCGCACGCGAAGTCGGTGATCGGCTCCACGTCGGGACAGCCGGGATCCTCGTACTCCTCGAGCGGGATCGTCCCCGCGTCCTCGCCGCCCTCGCCGTTCGGGACGGGGGGCGCGCCGGCCTCACCGCCGCCGCCGCCAGCGGAAGGATCGTCCACGATGACTGTCTGGCCGCAACCGGCGGCGAGGCCGAGCCCGGGGAGCGGTACGCAGAGAAGTGTCAGGAGGAGCGAGAAGCACCGTCTCATGGCGCCATGCTATCGATTCCTCGCGCGCCCGCCATGCATTTGGCGGCGTGGGCACCGTCCTGACGCGAACGTGAGCGGTGGATCGTTTCCCCCGGGCTGCAATCCCACTTGCCTGTTGGCCGGCGCTCTGATGTATCTCTCACCAATGCACAAGCGCAACCTGCTCAGTATCGCACTCCTCGCTGCTTCCCCCTTGGCGTTCACCCACCTCATGGCTTGCGGCGGTGACGATCCGGCCGGCGCAGGCGGGGCGAGCTCATCGAGCACCACGTCGAGCACCACCGGAGAGGGCGGCGGCGGCGGCGGCGGCGGTGAGACCGGCGGCGGCGGCGCGGGCGGCGACGGCGGCGCGGGCGGCGGCGACGGCGGCGGCGGCGGCGGCGAGGTCAGCGGTGAGCCCGCCGGCCACCTGCTGATCTCGGAGATCGTCGTCGCGCCGGGAGCGGCCGAGTTCATCGAGATCTGGAACCCGACCGAGAGTGACGTCGACCTGACGAACTACTACCTTTCGGACAACACCGTTTATTACCTCATCGCCGAGGGCACTGCCTGGGAGCCGAGCGGCAGCGCAGGTACGGACTTCCTCGTCCAGTTCCCTGCCGGGACGGTGATCGAGGCAGGGAAGCACCTCGTGCTGGCGACCCACGACGGCTTCGAGCTCGAGTACGATCGATGTGCCGACTTCGCGCTTGACTCGGCGGCCATCCCCTGCGGGGGGGACGACGTGCCGCCCATGCTCGCGCCCACGAACGGCGCGCTCGGCGCGCAGTCCGGCGGGCTGCTCACGGGAGACGGCGAGATGGTGATCCTCTTCGAGTGGGACGGCACCGAGGGCGGCCCGGTCAAGGACGTCGACTACGTCATCTGGGGCGAGGAGCTCGGGAACTCGGAGATGGCGTACAAGACCGGGAAGAGCGGTTATGCCGATGACACCTCGCGCAACAGCCAGCGGGCGGCTGCGGTCGCCGGCGACCGGCAGAGCATCACCCGCTGCAGCGATCGCGAGGTCGGCGAGCTGTTGACCGAGGGCAACGGCATCAGCGGGCACGACGAGACGAGCGAGTGGCTCGACGTCAGCTTCACCGTGGCGACCACGCCCTCGCCCGGCGAGGCGAGCGACTGCGAGTAGCCTGCGCGCCTCCACGGCTTCCGGCGCGCATCCGAGCTCGGGCCGTCGCCGCGCGGCGACGGGAGCCCGAGCTCGACGGCGCAGCGCGACGTAGCGCGCCGGGACGGCGCTACTGGCGGGTGATCGTCACCTTCTTGATGACGGGCGGGCTCACCGGCCGCTCGCCCTTGACCTCGACGCTGGCCAGCTTGTGGACGAGCTCCTCGGGCCCGCACTCGCCGAAGATGGTGTAGCCGTTGTCGAGGTGGAACGCCGCCGCGTCGGTGATGAAGAACTGCGCGGAGTTCGTGTTCTTGCCGCGGTTCGCCATGCACAGCAGGCCCGGGCGGTCGTGGCTGCCGTCTTCCCAGACCTCGTCGGGGATCACGTAGCCGGCCTCGCCGGTGCCGTTCTTCTTCGCGTCGCCGCCCTGGATCATGAATCCCTTGATGATCCGGTGGAAGATCGTCCCGTCGTAGGCGGGCTTCTTCTCCCAGGCGCCCTCGGGCGTCTTCCAGGGCCTGATCCCGCGCGCCAGGCCGACGAAGTTGGCCACCGTGATCGGCGCCTTGTCGTCGAACAGCTTGCACGACAGCGTGCCGAGATCGGTCTCGATCGACGCGGTCAGCGCCTTGCCCGGCGGGAGGCCCTTCGTGGCGTCCTCGAGCGTCCACTTGCCCTTCACCGGGTCGTCCTCGCTCGGCTTGACCTCGGCGACAGGCTTCGCGCTGACCTTGCGTCGCTGCGGCTGCGGGCGCTCTTTCTTCTCCTCCGCCTTGTCCCCGGCCTGCCCCGACGCGGGCGCTCCCGTCGACGCGGGCGTCGTCTTCGACGTCTGCTTCGGCGCTTCTTCGGCCGTGGGCTCCGGGGTCTTCGAACATCCGGCGAGGACCGCCAGCGCGGCGAGCGTGGCGATGGACTGGGTGGCGAGGGCTCGGACAATCATCGTGCGAGGATTTCGCGCGTCGCGGTCCAGCGGTCAAGGACGAGCCTCGCCGTGGTAGGAAGCGGCATGAGCTCGCGTTGCGCCCCCGCGACCCGTCTGTCCACGCTCGCCCCGCTCGTCCCGCTCACCTCGCTCGCGCCCGCCCTGGGCGCGCTGCTGTTCGGGGCCGCCCTCGGCGCGTGCGAGCGCCGCGTCGACGAGCCGACCCCGCACGCGCCCCGCGCCGCCGACACGCCCGACCGGCCCGCCCCGGAGGTCGCGCCGCCCGAGCCCGCCGCGACGCCGACCGACGGGCGCTGCATCGCGCCGACCCCGGCGACGCCGGAGCGGCCGCCGCCGAGCCGCGTCGGACCGGATCCCGCGTGCCCCGACGACCCGACCGGCCCGTTCCAGCTCGCGACCGGCAAGGTGATCTTCCTCGACGCGAAGGCGCCCGACGTCACGGTCGAGGTCGCGCGGCGGGAGAAGGAGCGCGCCCGCGGGCTCATGTACAGGAAGAGCATGCCGGAGAACCGCGGGATGATCTTCGCCTTCGAGCAGCGGACCAACCACTCGTTCTGGATGCACAACACGTGCATCCCGCTCGACATGCTGTTCATCGACGGCGATGGAACGATCGTCGGTATCGAGGAGAACACCCCGACGCTCAACGACTCGACCTTCGACGTCGGCTGCCCCTCGACGTACGTCCTCGAGGTGAACGCCGGCTGGACGCGTCGCCACGGCGTCGTGGCGGGCCAGAAGGTGCGGATCGAGGGCGTCTGACGCTCGGTCCGGCGCGCGACCGGGCGGCGCGGGCGGCGCTCTACATCGCCGCGAACAGATCGAGCTGGCGCGGCGGCGCGAGCGGGGCGCGCGCCGCGCCGGGGGGCGGGGCCGCGTCGAGGACGAGCGGCCCGCGGGGCGGCGCGGCGAGCAGGCGCGCGCGCTTGCCGGCGAGCGCGTCGCGGGCGGCGTCGAGCGCGAGATCCGGGCGGTTGTTGTTCTCGGAGAGGTGCATCAGCGCGACCGTGTGCGTGCCGCCGGGCAGCGCCGCGAGCAGCGCGCACGCCTGCGCGTTCGACAGGTGGCCGCGCGCCGAGCGGATCCTGCGCTTGAGGTGCTGCGGGTACGGGCCGGCGTCGAGCAGGTCCTCGTCGTAGTTCGACTCGAGCATCAGCACATCGCAGCCGGCGACGTGCTCCAGGAGCCCCGGCGGGACCTCCCCGAGATCGGTCGCGAGCGCGGCCCGCCGCGCGCCGTCGTCGACGACGAGCGCGACCTGCGCCGCGTCGTGCGGCAGCGGCTTCGGAGAGAACGTGAGCGCGCCGATCGCGAACGGCTCGCGCGGCGAGAAGAGCCGGACGCGCTCGGGATCGCCGAGCGCGGCGGCGCGCGCGGTGGCCTCCGAGGCGTAGACCGGGATCTTGTGCTTCTTGTTGTACTTCGCCGCCGCGCCGACATGGTCGGCGTGCGCGTGCGTGACGACGATCGCGTCGGGCGCCCAGCCGAGCGCGCCGCCCGCGCCGACCGCCGCGAGGCACTGCGCGAGCACCCGCGGCCCGACGCCCGCGTCCACGAGGACACGCGTGCCGCGGGATGCGAACAGGGTGGCGTTGCCCCCGCTCCCGCTGGCGATGATGGTGATCTGCATGCCGGGCTCCGCGGAACGGGTGGCTCCTGAGCCGTAGCGCAGGCGAGGGTCTGTCCGCAAGCGCGCTGAGCCGCGCGAAGCGCTCGCGAGCGCGCGCGAACGACGCTAGAGGGACTCCTCCCGTGGCGCCCTCCTCCCGCCCCGCTCCCCTCCCCTCCACCGACCCCGGCCCGGAGGCGCCGCCCGGCGGTGCCGCCGGCGGCGGTGGCCCCGCCGACAGCAGCGGCGCGCGGCGCGGCAAGCGGCGCCGTCGCGCCGTGATCGCGGCGGTGGTCGTCGTCACCGTCCTCGCGGCGGCGGTCGCCGCGCTCCTCGTGCTCGGTCCGCCCGCGGTCCGCCGGCACATCATCGCCGAGGCCCGCGCGCGCGGCGTCGCGCTGGATCCGGGCGCGATCGACCTCGGCCTCGACGCCGTCCGCCTGCGCGGCGCGCGCTTCTCGCTCGTCGGGGTGCGCGGGCTCTCGGGCACGGTCGCGCGCGCCACGATCGAGCTGCGCGGCCTCTCGCCCGCGCGGATCGCGGCCGACGGCGTCGAGCTCACGCTCGCGGGGATCGACGCCCTGGAGGGCCTGCCGGCGTGGGCCGCCCAGCACGGCCGGCGCGCCGCGGCGCTGCCGCTCACCACGAGCCGCATCCGCATCGGCTTCCGGGATCGCGACGGCGGACCGGAGGTGTTCGCGCTGGCCGACGGCGCGCTCCAGGGCCGCGCGGCCGGCGCGACCCCGGGCGCCGCCGCGCCGCCGCCGGGCGCGATGCGGCCCGAGGCCGGCGTGCTGAAGCAGGCGCGCGTGCTGTGGGCCGGCAAGGAGATCGCGCGCACTGACGTCGCCTGGTCGATGGGCGGAGACGCCATCGCGCTGGGCTTCGGCGGCGAGGACGCCCTCACCGCGCCGCTCCGGGCCGAGCTCCGGCCGCGGCCCTCCCCGAGCGCCGCCATCGCGCTCGCGCCGACGCCGCTCTCCGCGGTCGGCGCGCTCCTCGGCGTCGACGTCGGCGCCTCGAAGATGGTCGTCTCCGGGACGCTCGATCTGCGGCTCGCGGAGGGGGCGGACCGGACGGCGCTGTCCGAGGCGCCGCTCGAAGGCCCGATCGCGCTCACCGTGAAGGGCTTCACCCTGCCCCACCCGAAGGAGCTCGACGGGCTCCTCTTCGGCGACACCACCACCGTCAAGGCGGACGCGCGCATCTCGGCGGATCGCCAGCGCGTCGCGCTCGGCGGGGTCGAGGTCGCCGCCGGCGCGCTGAAGCTCGGAGGAACGGGCACGATCCAGCGCGACGGCGCAGACGCCACGATCGGGATGGATCTCTCCGGATCCATCCCGTGCTCGCTCCTGGCCGGCTCCGCCGCGATGTCGCACCTGACCGGCGCCGTCGGTCTGCTCGCGCGCGACCTGGTGAGCCGCACGCTCGCGGGCACCGTGGCGGTCCGGGCCCGCGTCGACGCGCGCGCGAGCCGGCTGACCGCCGCGCGCGTCACGCCGAGCGCGATCCTGCGCTGCAAGCTCCGCCTCTAGCGCGGGGCGCGTGCGCGTCTGGGACAGCGACCGCATCGACCCCGCTTCATCGCCTCCGGCGGGCGGCTCCGTCCGGGGACAGCGAGGGACGATGAAGGAACACGTGGGGAGCGAGCCGTGCAGGCGACGCGGACGAAGGTCGATGTTGGTGACGCATTGACGCGATGAACCACGATGCGAAAGCGGACAACGCGGCGCGCTCGCTCGACGCGAGACCGCCGCTCTGGCACCCTGGTCGATGAGGAGCCCGCAATGCGCCCTGGAGCTCTCCCGTTCGCGATCGCCGCTCGGATCGCCTCGCTTCTCGGCCTCGTGTCGCTCTTCACCGCTGCCTGCAACGGAGATCTCGGTCTCGGCGCCGGCACGGACGACGCCTCGGGCGGCGGCGGGGCGGCGGCGACGTCCGCCACCACCACGGTCGCCGCCGCGACGTCGTCCGGCAGCGGCGGCGCGGGCGATGTCGGCGGCGCCGGCGGCGCGAGCGGAGGCGCGGGGGGGGAAGGCAGCGGCGGGATCCAGGAAGAAGACTTCCCCCTCGACACGCAGCCCGAGGGGCCGTGCCCGCGCGACATGGTCGAGGTCGATGGATACTGCATCGATCGCTTCGAGGCGCCGAACGAGGAGGGCGCCCTGCCGCTCGTGATGGAGAGCGCGGTCTCGGCGCACGCCTGGTGCGAGGCGCGCGGCAAACGCCTCTGCACCGAGCACGAGTGGGACACGGCGTGCCAGGGGCCCGAGGGGTTCGTCTATCCGTACGGGAACACCCACGAAGCGGAGCGCTGCAACGACAACAAGACGTGGAGAGCGCCCGACGAGCGAGCGCTCAACACCTGGCCTTCCGAGGAGGCCTCGGCCGAGGTCGAGGCCCTGTACCAGGCCGAGCCGAGCGGCTCGCGCCCGGGGTGCGTGAGCGCCTTCGGGGTCTACGACATGACAGGCAACGTCGAGGAGTGGGTGGTGCGAACCAAGTACCACGTCAACGAGTATCCCCACGTCCTCAAGGGGTGTTACTGGTCCGGCTGCTTCGGCGGCGCGAAGCCGCGGTGCGGCTCGACGAACCCGGCGCACGCGGACGGGTTCCGCTTCTACGAGACCAGCTTCCGCTGCTGCCGCGACGCGCAGTGATCGGCGCCCGCGCCCGCCCGGCGCGACGAGGCGGCCCGCATCGGCGATCGCCGGGCGACGGTCGCTCTCCAGGATCCGCTTCCCCTCGGTCGCGCCGCAGGCTAGGGCACCGGGGACGGTGCTGACCCAACCGAGAGAGCCTCGCCCCGGCCTCGACCTCTTGAAGGACGCGATCGCCGCGTTCTCCGCCAAAGGGCGCGAGCGCGCCCGCCCGGACGACCTCGACGCGCGCGACCCGGCGTTCATCGCCCGCGTGCTCCCGCTGCTCGGCCTCCTCTACGACGACTACTTCCGCTGCGAGACCGAGTTTGAAGAGGAGCTGCCCGACGGCCCGTTCCTCGCCGTCAGCAACCACAACGCGATGACGGGAATGCCGGACATGTACTGCCACATGACGGCGTACTGGCGCCGTTATGGGCCCTCGCGCCTGGCGTACGGGCTGATGCACGACCTCCCGTTCAACGTGCCGAAGGCCGGCCCCTGGCTCAACGCCTGCGGCGCCGTCGCCGCGAGCCCGGAGAACGCGCGGCGGGCGCTCGCCCGCGGCGCGGCGGTGCTGGTCTTCCCCGGCGGCGATCTCGACGCGTGCAAGCCGACCTCGGCCCAGTACACGATCCGCTTCGGCCGGCGCCGCGGCTTCGTCCGGCTCGCCATCCGCGAGGGCGTGCCGATCGTGCCGATCGTGAGCGTGGGCGCGCACCAGTCGCTCTACATCGCCACGGATGGGAGCAGGCTCGCCGAGCGGCTCCGCCTCCCGCAGCTCGCGCGATCGAACGTCGCGCCGCTCGGCCTCGCGCTGCCGTGGGGGCTCATCGTCGGCATCCCGATCCCGCATGTCCCCCTTCCGGTGAAGATCCACACACGCGTGCTCCGCCCGCTGCACCTCGGGCTGCCGCGAGAGGCCGCGAGCGACCAGGACGAGGTCGAGCGCGCGTTCGCGCAGGTCGTCGCGCGGATGCAGGCGGGCATGGACGAGCTCCGCGCGGCGGGCAGGCACGGGCTCTTCCCGCGCGGTTGACGGGCGAACCACGGGGCGATGGCCATGCGATGGCGCCCCCGAGATCGCCCGTGGCGCCGGCCGCGCCCGGAGACGGCTTGACGGTCGTTTGCGCTCTCGGAAAACCGGGTCCGTTCATGTAGGCTTGAACGCCAGCCGTGACCCCCGACCGCACCGCGCAGCTCCTCGCACCGGTGGCCCAGCCCGGCGAGCTCATTGCGGCCAAGTACCGCGTCGAGCGGGTCGTGGCGATCGGCGGAATGGGCGTCGTGCTCGCGGCGCGCAACGAGGATCTCGACCAGAAGGTCGCGATCAAGATCCTGCGCCAGGACGCCCTCGCGAACCAGGAGGCGGTGGCGCGCTTCCTGCGCGAGGCGCGCACCGCGGCGCGCCTCCAGGGCGAGCACGTCGCGCGCGTGTTCGACGTCGGCACCACCGAGAGCGGCGTGCCCTTCATGGTGATGGAGTTCCTGACCGGGCTCGATCTCCAGCAGGTCATCGAGACCCACGGCCCGCTGCCGATCCAGGACGCTGTCGACTACGTGCTGCAGGCGCTCGAGGCGGTGGCGGAGGCGCACGCGGCCGGCGTCGTGCACCGGGACATCAAGCCTTCGAATCTGTTCCTGGCCGAGCACGCGGACGGGACACGGCACATCAAGGTCCTCGATTTCGGCATCTCGAAGGGGCAAGGGCTCGACTCGCCCGCGGAGCCGGGGCTCACGTCGACGAAGCAGGTGATGGGCTCGCCCGGGTACATGTCGCCCGAGCAGATGATGGCGCCGAGGACCGTCGATGGGCGCGCCGACGTGTGGTCGTTCGGCGTGCTGCTGTACACGCTCGTGACGGGCGAGCCGCCGTTCCAGGGCGAGACCGTGGCCGCGGTGATGGCGAACATCCTGCACCAGCCCGTGCCGCGGCTGCGCGACAAGCGCAGCGACGCGCCCGCCTCGCTGGAGCGCATCGTCACGCGCTGCCTGGAGCGCGAGGTGGGCGCGCGCTACGCGAACGTCGCCAAGCTGGCGCAGGCGCTCGAGCCGCTCGGGTCGAGCTTCGCGAAGCTCTCGACCTCGCGCATCCAGAGCGCGATCGGCGCGGCGTCGCCGGCCGGACAGACGCTGCTCAACTCGAAGGCGGCCGAGGACAGCGACAGGCTGTCCGGGGCGTCGTGGACGCACACGAGCTCGCGCCGCAGGTCGCGGCGCCGGCTGCTCGTGGCCGCCGGCGCGGCCGCGTTGCTCGCCGGCGCGGTCGGCGCGGGCGTGTGGCTGGTCGCGAGCGCGCGCGTGGCGCCTGCGGCGCCGAGCGCCGCGGCGGCGCGCGAGCGCGAGCGCGAGCCCACCGACGGCGCCGGCAGCGGCGCGCTCGCCCCGGCGCCGCCCGCGCCAGCGGCGGAGACCGCCGCGGCCGTGGCCTCCGGCGCGGCGGCCCCCGCCGCGGCGAGCCCCGCGTCGCCGCCGATCGCCGCGCCGAGCGCGTCGCCCGCCGGCGACGCGGCGCCGAGCGCCCGCCCGAAGGCCACCGCGTCCGGAGCGACGCCCAAGGCCGCCCCCCCGCCGAAACCACCGACGTCGACCAGCGAGGACGAGATGCTGAGGAGCCGACATTGAGACCGTCACGAGCGCGATACGCGGGCGCATGGCTCGCGCTGCTCTCCGCGATGAGCCTGACCTCGCCGCTGTGGGCCCAGACGACCCCGGCGGACAAGGCGCTTGCCGAGGGGCTGTTCCAGGACGGCAAGAAGCTCATGGATGAGGGCAAGCTCCAGGAAGCGTGCCCCAAGCTCGCCGAGAGCCAGCGCGTGGACCCCACGGTGGGGACGCTGCTCAACCTGGCTGTCTGCCACGAGAAGGAGGGCAAGACGGCGAGCGCGTGGGCCGAGTTCAAGGAGGCGTCCGCGCTCGCGGCGAGCGCGGGGCAGCAGGATCGCGCCCAGTTCGCGGCCAAGCGCGGATCCGAGCTCGAGGCCCGCCTGACGCGCCTCGTGCTGGAGGTGGCGCAGGCGGCGCCGGGGATGGCGATCACGCTGAACGGCAAGGACCTCAGCGCGACCGCGGCCACGGGCTCGGGCATCCCGGTCGATCCGGGCACGGCGACGATCGAGGCCAGGGCGCCGGGCAAGCAGCCCTGGTCGCAGCAGGTGACGCTCGAGCCCGGGCCGAGCACGACGCGGGTGACCATCCCCCCGCTCGCGGACGCCGCCGCCCCCGAGCCGGCGAAGGCGGCTCCCCCTGCCCCGCCGCAGCCTGCGCCGCAGGCTCACCCGGACGCCGCGAGCTCCGGGGCGAGCGGCGGGGGCGGCCCGATGCGCACGCTGGGCTTCGTGGCCGGCGGCGTCGGGCTCGCCGGGATCGGCGTGGGCGCGGTGTTCGGGGTCCTGACGATGCAGAAGGCCAGCGACGTCGAGGCGGGCTGCAGCGGCAACTTCCGCTGCAGCCGTGCGGACGTCGATCTGAACGAGAGCGCTCAGACGACCGCGATGGTGTCGAACATCGCGATCGGCGCCGGGCTGGCGTGCGTCGGGGCCGGCCTCGCGATGGTGCTGATGTCCCGGTCGCCGGAGAAGGCGGTCGCGGGCGAGCGCGTGTGGGTCGCGCCCAGCGTCGCTTCGGACGGAGGGCGCCTGACGCTCGGAGGCCAGTGGTGATGCGAAGCTCGAAGGGTTCTGCCATGACACGCGCGCTCGGGATCGCCGCGCTCGCGCCGTGCCTCCAGGGCTGCGCGCAGATCGCGGGGCTCGACGACCGCGAGGTCACCCCGCTGATCCCGATCGCGGAGGGGCAGGCGGGGCCGCGCGCCATCGCGCTCGACGAGGAGGCGATCTACTGGGCGAACGAGCGGAGCGACGGGGCGCAGGGGAGCGCCAAGGGCGGCGCGCTGCGGATGCAGATCAAGGATGACCGGGCGGTCATCGACCTGCTCGAGCCGTCCGTCGAGTCGCCCGAGGCCATCGCGGTGGACGCGACGCACATCTACTGGTCGAGCACCGACACCACCCGTGCCGACGAGAGCTGCCAGGGCATGGAAACCGACCGTGACAAGCTGCTGATGATGCCGAAGGACGCGAAGCTCCCCGTCACGCCGGTCACCGACGAGACGACCCTCTGGGTGGGCTGCGGCAGGATCAGCGCCATCGCGCTCGGCGACGACCGGGTCTATGGCGCGCGGCCCAAGGGCCATCGCATCACCTGGGCAAGGAAGGACGACACCGACAACGACAATTACCCGACGGGGGTCACGTCCCCGACCGGGGCGCCCGCCGGCGTCGCTGCGGACGGGGACATCGTCTATTTCACCGACCAGAGCACGGGAGAGATCTTCGTCGACGACACGAGCAATGAGGAGAAAGAGACGGTTCTCCTCGATGAGCTCACGATGCCGAGTCTGATCGTGGTGGACGAGGCCAACCTCTACTGGCTCACGCCGGACGGCGTCCTGCGGTATCCGCGGAGCGCCTCGACGGGAGAAGCGCCGGTGACCCTCCTTGATGGGCTGTCGAGCGTCCCCATGGGGATCGCCGCCCACGGAGACTACGTCTACGTCACGGTCAGGGACGCGGGGAGCGTCTACCGGATCCGCAAGGACGGGAGCGCCGAGCCGGAGGAGATCGCGTCGGCCCAGGGGGGCCCGACGGGCATCGCCGCGGACAGGTCGGGCGTCTACTGGACGAACAGCCAATCCGGACAGATCGTCCGGTTCAACGACGAGTGACGCGCAGCCGCGCGGCGGCTCGCCCGACAGCGCCTAATCGATCTGCAGGTGGTAGTGGGGCGGCCGCGACTCCTCGAGCGCGAGCACGCCGCCGACCTCCTCGACGCCATCGAGAAAGGCGCGCTTCTCGGACGGCGTCATGTCCCGGTTCCGGACGTCGACCGCGCCCTCGCGGAGGTGCGCCGAGATGAACACGCCGCGGTCGATCTGGGCGCGGATCACGTGCTCGAGCGCCTCGATCAGCGCCTCGGGAGGCTGGTCGGTCGAAAGGCCCTCCTCGTAGGCGCTCTTGATCTCGCGCGCCGCCGCCTTGTCCCTGTAGAGGCCGAGGACGTCGGCGCCGTGCCGGAAGAGCTCGTGCATCGCCTCGGCCTGCCGCGCCGGGTCGCGCGTGCCGCTCGTGACAACGAGCTCTTTCCCGGTCCGCCGGAAGTAGGCGTCGGCGATCTCCGCGACCTTCTCCTCCACGGCGGGCGCGAGGGCGACGCCGGGAAGGAGCGCGTAGCGGCGCTCCTCGTCCGGATCCGCCGACGTCGCGCGCCGCGAGGCAGCGCTCGCCGGCGGGGCGTCCTCGGCCGGCTCGCCCTCGTCGCTCTCCGGGACCTGCAGCGAGAGCACCCTCGCCGCGGGGCCATCGGGCACCCAGAAGTTGAGCCCGACCTGCTCGCCGGAGGCGCGGGCGGCCGCAGGCGCGCTTCGCGGCGCGGTGAGCCCGGGCTCCGGGGCGACGCGGGAGACGCAACCTCCCGCGACGAGGGCGAGGACGAGGACGGCGGCGCGGCGGGCGCGCCGGTGGACGGAGGGGCGCGAGCGGAGCTTGCAGACCACGGGCGTCTCCTACTTCGTGATCGTGAACGAGGCGCGCGCGAGCTCCTTGCCCGCGGCGTCGCTGACCGTCACCGACCAGAGCCCCGGCGCGCGCGCCTTGCGCGTGGCCGCCCACGTGCGGAAGCGCCGCTGCGCGCCGACCGCGAGGGGGATGCGCAGGGGCGCGCTGCCGTCGGGCGGCGCGAAGGTGACGCTGATCTCCGAGGCGGCGCGGTCGTTGTTCGCGAGCTCGACGAAGGCGTAGATGCGGTCGATCTCCGCGCTGGCGAACGAGGTCGCCGGCTCGAGCGGCTCGCGGTCGGCGATGCCCTTCGAGACGACGAGCCGCACCACGTGGAGCTCGGGCGCCGCCGCAGCGCGCTCTTCAGCGCCGCCGCCCTGCGCCACACGGCCCGCGCCGTCCGCGGCCGACCCCGACCGGCGGCGCCGCTCCCGCGCCGCGCCGCGGGCCGACGCCGACGCGCCCGCCTTATCGATGCGGCCTGCGTCGCTGCGGCCCTCCTCCGCGGCCTCCGGCGCGTCGCCCCTGGGCGCGGCCGCGCTCGCCTGCCCCTCGGTGTCGCCGCCCGGCCTCCCCTGGGCCAGGCGGCTCAGCGCGGGGGGCTCTTCCCGGGCGATCCGCTCGACGGCGTCGCGCGGGTCGCTGCAGCCGAGCCAGCCGAGCGCCCCCCCGCCGAGAGCGGCAGCCGCGAGCGCAAGGACCAAGGTTTTCCGCGTCGTTCCCCGGGTGTCCACACCGACGAGGTGCCACGATTCAGCGGAGCGGGCGAAAAAACGGCAACCCAGCAGCCGGGGCGCATGCCGCCCGCGCCGGCCTCACGGCGCGTCGTGCTCGCGCTGGCCGGACGGTACGTGTCGCCCGCGATCGTCGCGCGGCGGGGTCAAGCGCTGATCGGCTCGAAGCGGGCCCGGCGCGCGGAGCCGGGCAGGACCCGGGCTGCGACGCCTCTGGTCAACGCTTCGGACGGGACCAGCGCGGGCTGTTTACCAGCTCACTTTCTTTTGCAGGACCGAAGTTCGTGATCGCGCTGTCCTCGATCATCAGGATGAGCAGCCCTCCGCTCGCGCCTCGTGCCGTCGTCGCCCGGGATGCCTGGCTTGTCTCCCGTGGCGCGTGGAACGAGCTCTCCGCTGCGATCTGCTTCATCTCGGGCTCCTTGCAACACTTCAGTCCGGCTGTCACGCCCCGGCTGGCTGGCTGGCCTGCACTTCCGTGCACCACGTTCGGGGTCGAAAACTGGCCTGGGCGCGACTGCGCCGATGGTCGCAGAATAATCCCGGCGTCGGCTGAAAATCATCAGGAAAGAAAGTTGGCCCAACGATTTCTGTCCGGCGCCGGCTTTACCGCTTCCCTCGGGTGTCCGCCGTGCGTGAACGCGCGTGAGCGGAGCGCTTCAGCGGCGGCCGAAGCCGGAGAGCTGGCGGCCTGCGGCCACCACCTCATCGCAGTCGACGCAGCGCAAGGTGCCGTCGACCAGCTCCATGCTGCCCAGGCTGCCGCACTCGGGACAGCGGTTGGAGAGCTGGTGCTTGCTCTCCTCGCAGAGCCGGTTGTTCTCCGCCTCGGCCTCCGCCTCGGTGCGGAATATCTCGGCCGGCGTGCGCACGTCGCGCTTTCGGTCGTCCATGGCGCGCAACGTACCACGGGCGCGGAGCCCCCCGCGAGCGGCGACCGGGCCGACGCGGCGGTGCGCGCGGCGTGACCGTCGACGAGGGCGCGCTCGCGCAGCCGCGCCGCCGTCTCGCCGCCGTCTACCGGACTGACTCGAGCAGACGCTGGAACGCCGAGCGCGCCGACCGCACCGTCTCGTCCGGACCGACCATCCTGAAGAACCAGTTTCCGCGATCGGGCGTCCTCACGGCCGCGCCGAGGAGCCGGTAACCGTCCTTCACCATCTCCACGGGCGCGCGCCTGCCGGCCCCCGTCTTCGGCCCGAGCGCGATCGCGTAGGTGCCAACGACGTCGACCGTCTCGACCGGCACGCCGCGGACATCGAACGACGCTCGCCTGGCCTTCGCCCCGACGTCCCCGTCGAACTGCGCGAACCACTCCTTGAAGTTCGCCTCGACGTCTCCGTTGCTGCCCAGGCCGAACCAGAGGACCTGCACCTCGACGTCCTCCTTGTCGTTCGCCACCCGCTGCACCTTGTAGAGGGCCTTGCGCGGGCCGACGCGCGGCACCTCGAGCGCCGACCAGGCCGCCGGGACATCCCACGCGAGCGGCGCGACGACCGGCCCGCCGGAGACCGCCGGCGGCGGCTCGGGCTCGGGCTCCGCCACGGTCCGCGAGCAGGCCGGGACCACGAGCGCCAGGATCGCTGCGAGAGCGAGCGAGGCTGAACGTGGGAGCATGGTCCCGGTTCTACCACCGCGCCCTCCATCGAGGCGCAGCAATTCGATATCGCGGCCGGCGGGAAAGAGCGATCCTCGCTCGGGCCGCGATCGGCGGGACAGCGGCCTCGAAGGAGCGCGGAGGCAGAGGGCGGCGGGGCAGCGACGACCAGCGTGCTCCGCGCTTCCGCGCTCGGCGCGACACGGCGCCCAGAGTCGGTCGCCCGAGCGGCCCGGCGGCGAGCGGGACGCGAGATCGGGTGTAAGCCGTGGGCCCGGCTCGCACGTAGAAGAGACGCCCCGGTCAGGGAGAGGAGACGGCGCGCATGGAGCAGATCGGCGAGTACCTCGTTCGACGCCTCGTCGGCGAGGGGGGGATGGGCAAGGTCTACGAGGGCGAGGAGCGCCTGTCGCGCCGGCGCGTCGCGCTGAAGGTGCTCCGCCCGGAGCTCGCCCGGAGCGAGCAGGGACGGCGGCTCTTCCTGAACGAGATGCAGATCCTCGCGCACCTCGAGCACCCGAACATCGTCCGGAGCCTCGCCAGCATCGAGGCCTCCGGCGAGCTCGTGATGGTGCTCGAGTACCTGGATGGCCAGACGCTGCGCGCGGTGCTCGGCGCCGCCGGCCGCCTGCCCTGGCCGGACGCAGTGCGGATCGCGACCAGCGTGGCGAGCGCGCTCGCCGCCGCCCACGGGCAGGAGCCGCCGGTGATCCACCGCGATCTCAAGCCCGAGAACATCATGGTGCTGAACGACGGCAGCGTGAAGGTGATGGACTTCGGGATCGCCAAGGTCGTGGAGGCGATGAACCAGACCAACACGCAGAGCGTCGGCACCCTGCAGTACATGAGCCCGGAGCAGATCGACGCGCGGTCCATCGATCACCGATCGGACCTCTACTGCCTCGGGCTCATCCTGTACGAGGCGCTCTCGGGGCGCCCGCCGTTCCAGTCCGCCTCGCCGCGGGAGCTGCTCAACCTCCAGTGCACGGCAGAGCCGCCGCCGCTCGACGACGACGTGCGGCGCGGCCTGCCCCGCGGCGTCGAGCAGCTCCTCTTCCAGCTCCTCGAGAAGGCTCCCGAGGATCGACCGTACCTCGCGCAGGACATCGTGGACCGGCTGGAGCCGTTCCAGACGGCGGCGAGCGCGCCGCGCCCCGCCGGGAGCGGCGAGCGCGCGGCGACGGCGAGCGGGCCGCAGCGCACCGGAGACCAGGGGCGAGCCAGCGCGCCGCAGCGCACCGGAGACCAGGGGCGCGCCAGCGCGCCACAGCGCACCGGAGACCAGGGGCGCGCCAGCGCGCCGGGAGCTGCGCGCGACGCGGAGGGGCCGGGCGCGCCGCGCGCCGACACGATCGCGCTCGTCGAGCAGATCGACAGGACGCGCGACGTCCCGGCCCGGCTCGCGATCGCGATCATCGTGGCGCTGTCGGCGCTCGCGGGCCTCGGGACCTACGCGCTGCGCTCGGCGAACGGCGCGCCGGAGCCGCCCGACAGCGCCGCGGCGCCGGCCCCGCCGGTGGGGGCGCGGTGAGACGCGCGTCGCCGGAGCAGGCGGGCTACACGGAAGGCGCGCCCCTGCCGGCCATCGGGTGCGCCGCGCGATGGTGCTGCGGGGCAGCAGAGGAGCTGTGGCGGCTCGGCGCGGCGGACCAGGGCGGCCCGGCAGGGCCGGAGCGCGAGGCCGTGGCGACGCGCCTCCTGTCGCTCGGTAGCGCGGGCATCGGCGGCTTCATCGACGGCGGCGTGGCCGCGCCGGCCGAGGGCGAGGGCGCCGCGGCGGCGCGCCCGGACGGCGCGCGCGTCTGGCTGGTGCGCAGGCTCGCGGGCGCCCCCCTGTCGGATCGGATGCGCGCGCGGCGCGGGCCCGTTCCGTTCGAGGAGGCGCTCCGGCTCGCCATCGCGATCGCCCGCGCGCTGGCCGCCTGCGAGCGCGCCAGCCTGTTCCCCGGGCCGCTCACGCCCGACGCGATCCTCGTGGACGACGCTGGCCAGGTGACGCTGCCCGCGGGCGCGCTCGTCGCGGCGCTCGTCGGGGGCCAGGCGGGCCGCGGCGCCGCCTCGGAGCCGCGCGCCGAGGGAGCGCGCGCGTCGTCGGCGATCCCGCCGCTCTGGACGCCGCCAGCGCAGGCCGACGGCGCGCTCTGGGACAGCGCCGCGAACCGCTACGCGCTCGGCCTCGTGCTCTACCGCCTGCTCGCGGGAGAGCACCCGTTCGCGGGCGCCGGCCTGCGGCACGCGCTCGGCGAGGCCGCGCACCGCGAGCCCCCGCCGTTCGTCGAGGGCGTCGCGGCCTCCCTCCCCGCCGGCCTGCAGGGCCACGTCCTGCGGCTGCTCCACCCGGATCCCGCGCGGCGGCCGTCGCGCGCCGACGCGATCGCGGACGCGCTGGGGGGGTTCCTCGACGAGCACCCGCCGGCGCGGGCGACGCACGCCGCGCGGACTTCCGGGCGCGCCGCCGCGTCGACCGAGGATGGATCTGCCGCCGCGCGGGCGGAGGCCAGGACCGCCGCGCGGGCGGAGGCAAGGACCGCCGCACCGGAGGAGGCAAGGACCGCCGCACAGGAGGAGGCCAGGACCGCCGCCGCGCCGCGCGGGCGCGAGCCCGGGGTCGAGGCGCGCGCTCGCCGCCCGCCACGCGGACGCCACGAGCGCGGCGGCGCGGCGGCGCGGCTGTGGCAGATCGCGCCGATCGGGGCCGGCGCGCTCGTCGCGGCGGCAGCGCTCGCGCTCGCGCGGGGCGCCCCCGAGCGCGCCGCGCCGCGCGCGGCCTCCGTGGCGCCGGTCGCGCCGCTCGCGCAGCAGGAGACGGCGGCGGAGGACTGCGCCGCGTGCCACGGCCGCCAGGCCGCGGAGTGGCGCCGCTCGGTCATGGCGCACTCGGTGAAGAGCCCGCTCTTCAACGCGCTGGAGAGCCTCATCGAGGAGCAGGTCGGGCGCGACGCCGACTGCCCGCACGGCGCGGGCATCCTCCGCAAGGCCGATCCAGCGCGCGCGTGCCGCGACCGGGGCAGCGGCGTCACGGTGACCGGCTCGGGCGGCGAGCACTGGTGCGTCAACTGCCACAGCCCGGCGGAGAACCTCGACGCCGCGATGCCCGCGTGGGACGGCCGCCCCGGCGGCGATCCCCGCGCGCGCCTGCCCGTGCGCGACCTCCTCACGCGCCGCGGCCTGGAGGGGATCTCCTGCGGCTTCTGCCATCAGGTGCACGGCCCTGTCGGCGCGCGCGGGCGCCCCGGCTACCAGGGCAACCCGACGTGGACGTCGTTCGTGACGGGCGCCGTCTTCCCGGCGCGCCCCGAGGACGCGCGGGGCCTGCTCGGCATCGCGAACAGCGGCTACGATCTCCGCCCGGAGGAGCTCCTGCTCACCGCGGGCCAGCGCGCGGACGGGCGCGCCGGGCGCTCGTCGGCGGGGCCGGTGAGCGGCGACGACCCCGTCGTGCACGGGAGGCCGTCGGCGAGCGCGAAGGCCTACCTGCGATCGAGCGAGTTCTGCGGCGCGTGCCACGACGTGCGCCTCTTCGGCACCGACAGCCTCGCCGCGGCGCGGGGCGAGCACTTCAAGCGCCTGCGCAACGCCTACACCGAGTGGTCGGACTGGGCGCGATCCGAGGAGCGCGCGGGCCGCCGCGCGGCCACCTGCCAGGACTGCCACATGAGCACCTATCCGGGCGTCTGCGAGGCGGCTCCCGCGTCGGGCGCCGCGCAGCCGGGGGCGGGAGATCCCGAGTGCCCGCCCGGAACGCGCTTCTCTCCCCGCCCGCCGGGGTCGCGGCCGCGGGGGCGCGTCGCGGATCACTCCACCGCTCCGGCGGACGTCGTGACCCACTACTTCTCCGGCGTGGATGTGCCGCTGTCGGACGAGTTCCCCGAGGCGCTCGTCGATGAGCCGTCGCTCGACGTGCACGGCATCCCCGCGAGCGCCCGGCGCCGCCGCGATCTGCTCCTCCGCCACACGTTCCGCTTCGATCTCGGCGCCCCGCGGCGCGCGGGGGCGGCCGGAGAGCGCGTCGAGATCCCGATGGAAATCGAGAACATCGGCGCCGGGCACAAGGTGCCGGCCGGCTTCAGCCAGGAGCGCGAGATCTGGGTCCACCTCGTGGTGAGGGATGGAGACGGGCGGGCGCTCTACGAGGTCGGCCGGGTCGACCGCGCCGAGGAGGACCTGAGAGACAAGGTGTTCGCCCGGGTGACGACCGATCCGGACGCGAACCATCCCTTCCGGGGGGCGGGTGCTCAAGGAGGGTTGTTCGGCGCCGACGTGCGCGACGGACCGGATGTCCCTCTGTGGAATCCACCGCCACGGCTCGGCGGGACCTCGTTCCGGGGACGCGGGCTCATCAACTTCCAGAACGGGTTTCTGCGCTGCGTCCGCTGCATCGGCGTCGTGACCGCGGACGGCGCCTGCGAGCCCGGGCCCGGCCAGGGGCTGCACCACGCCGATCGGTTCGAGGACGGCGACTACGACGTTGACACCGGGGCGTGCGGCTCGAACCTCACCGGCCACAACGCCTTCCTGGAGACGTACTTTCCGGTCGGCGCGCTGGACGCGAGCCGCGGAGTCGTCAAGGGGCCGGACGCGATCATCGACACGCGCTCCGTGCCGCCCGGCGTGCCGATCCGGTACACGTACGACCTCCCGGCCGGCAACCGGCGCGGCCCGCTCCGGGCCGAGGCGAGGCTGCTCTTCCGGGCGTTTCCGCCCTTCCTGATCCGCGCGTTCGCCGCCTACGAGCGCGAGCAGGCGCGGCGGGGCCTCAGGCCGACCGGCCCGCTGGTCACCGAGTCGATGCTCGCGCGCCTCGAGATCGTCGAGCTCGCGCGGGCCGAGGTCGAGATCCCCTGAGCCGAGGAGGCCATCGCGATGGAGCGACCGGAGAGACAGGCCTGCCGACGGGCCGGCGGACAAAAAGGGGCGAGCCCCTACCCCGGCCTGCGGGGTAAGGGCTTCGCTGGTCAGGAGCTGAAACGCTCAGCTCGCGGTGGTCATGAAGCGCGTGCCCGGCGATCAGGGAGGGGGCGGGGGCGGCTCGGTCGGGAGCGGCGCAGGCAGCTTGAACGGCCTGCCGATCCGGAAGGGCCGGTTCGACGGCGAGTAGTAGCTCGTCATCGAGGAGGTGACGCTCCACGTGTAGCCGAGCAGGATGCCCGTGAGCGAGTCGGTGTACACGCGCATGTAACCCGTCCCGGCGCCCGGGGTCATGTAGCCGCCGGTGCACGGCCCGCTCCACCGGCTGTCCGGGTACGCCGCGTTGCACCCGTGCGCGACCTCCGTCGAGTCCGCGATCGGCACCGCATACTGCTTCGTCCCCGAGTAACGCGGGTTGACCTGCGGCAGGATCTCCCTCGGCGCGCCCGTGATGATGACGGTGTGGCCGGCGTAGACGATCTCGTCTTCCTCGGTTACCGGGTTGTATTCGATCTTTTGATCGATGACGAGGACATCGCCCTTCTGGATGTCGGCCGCCCGGGTGATGCGGCGGAAGTACGTCTCGATCCCGGCAGCCGCGCCGAGCGCCGGGCTCGAGTTGAGGATGTCGAAGTAGTAGGCGGACGTGGGACTACTCATCCTCCACATCTTGTAGGTATCCTTGTCGGAGTACCCCATCGCCTTCTGCAGCGAGAGCGTGAAGAAGCACGCTGCCTTCGTCGTGCCGCTGATCTTGGTAATGGCAGTCCCGTCGCCCCACTCGATGGAGCAGGGCGTGTTCCACCGGTTGTCCTCGGGGGCCACGCTGTCGATGAACTCGAGGGCCCAATCCGCGTGGTCCTTGGCGTTCGCGGACGCCGAACCGAGCGTGATCAAGGACGCGGCAGCCAGGGATGCAACAGCCAAACTCGTCGTGCGCCTACTCATACATCTACCTCGTTGATTTTGAATGACATTGCATGTGCACTCTGGAACAGATGCTAGTCATTTCATGCCGAACCATCAAACGAACCCTGGCGCCGAAGATGCCGAGTCTAGCAGGATGGATATTCCCTATAATCGGCTTGGGTGTCAAGGCTTTTTCCGGACGTTCTTCCTTTTTTTCACGCCTCTTCAGCGTCGAACGTGACGTAAGACCATGTCGTCCCACAAGATATCTGATGCGCGATGGTATGAAGCGACGGTGTCCGGCGCCATGACACGGCCTCCTCCTACCGCTCCTGCTGACCTCGCCCCGCGGCGCGGATCGCGCGGCGATCGCGCCGCGGGACGAGGTCTACCAGCGCGGTCCTCCGCGCTCGGCGGCGGGGAGCCGCGCTGATGCCCTCATCGGACCACACGCGCGGCGACGCGCGCGGCGCGGGATCGGACCGCCCCCGCGCATGGCCGCCGGGGGTGTTCGACGCGCCGCTGCTGCGAGGGCTCGACGAGCGCGCCCGGCGCGAGATCGCCGAGGCGGGGAGGCTCCGCGCGCTGGCGCCGGACGAGGTCGCCTATCGCGCCGGCGACGCCGGCGACGCCTTCTTCGTCGTGGCGTCCGGACGCGTCGCCCTGCGCGCGACACGCCGCGGAGATGATCGCGAAACCGAGGTGCGCACCGCCGCTGTGGGCGATGTCCTCGGCGAGGAGGCGGTCGTGGGGATGTCGCGCAGGACCACCGCAGTCGCGCTCGCCGAGAGCGTGCTCGCCGAGATCCCCGTCCACCTGTTCCGCCGCGCCGCCGGGCGCTCCGGAAAGGCCGAGATCGCCGCGAAGCTCGAGCGCGCGCTGCGGAGGAGCGCGACGCGCGATCTCCTCGGCACCCTCGCCTTCACGCGTGATCTCGACCCGGAAGACATCGAGGCGCTCCTTGACGCAGTGAGTCATCGGCGCTTCGAGCGCGGTCAGGCCGTCTATCGCGCCGGCGACCCGGCGGCGGAGCTGTGGCTCATCGCCGAGGGAATGGTGCAGATCCAGACCGAGGACGGAGATCGGATTCATGTGCGCGCGTACCTCACCCGAGGTGACTTCTTCGGGGACGTCGAGCTCGACGAGGGACGGAGTCGGGCGGCGAGCGCCGTGGCGAGCGGCGCCGCGACGCTCCTCTCGGTGCCCGCCAAGACGTTCGCCGCCCTGGCGCGGAAGCAGCCAGATCTGATCCCCCGACTCCGGCGCATCACCGGCGAGCAGCGCGCCGCCCAGGAGGCGATCGTCGCCGGCCAGGCGCGCAATCACACAGCGCACGTCTTCAGGGACCTGTATCGCCTGCAGGTCGCGCGGTCGCTCCTTGTCATCGACCTGGAGACATGCGCCCGTTGCGGGCACTGCGCGTGGTCGTGCGCCGATGTGCACGGGGTCTCGCGGCTCGTCCGCCGCGGGGACAAGGTGCTCGCGCGGGTCGACGACGCGCCGCAGGCCGCGCGGCAGGAGGCGCCGCGGAGCCTCCTCTTGCCGAACTCCTGCCAGCACTGCGAGAGCCCGGCGTGCATGATCGAGTGTCCCACCGGCGCCATCGGCAAGGACACCGGAGGCGAGGTGTTCATCCGGGACGCGCTCTGCACGGGCTGCGGCGCCTGCGCCAAGGCGTGTCCCTGGGAGAACATCGCCATGGCGCCGCGGCCCGCGGGCGCGCCGCGCCCGGGCGACGCGGGCTCCCCGGACATCGCGGTCAAGTGCGATCTCTGCCGCGATCACGACGGGCCGGCGTGCGTGAAGGCCTGCCCCACGGGCTCGATCTTCCGCGTCAACCCGGCGGAGGAGATCGCCGACGTGCGCGATCTGCTCGGCGGGGCGCGGCGCGAGCAGGAGCGCGCCGGCGCGGGACGGAGCGACGCGGCGCTGCTCGCCGGGAGCGCGCTCGCGGCGGCGGGGCTCGGCGCGGCGGGGATCGCGGCGCACGCGCGCGGCGACGCGCGGCCGGGCGACGGCGCCGCCTGGTCGGCGGGCGTCGCCGCGGCGGCGGGTATGGCGCTGCTCCTGCTCTACGCGGTCCCGAAGCGCGCCGGGAAGCGGGTGTGGATGCGGTCCAGGCGGCGCGGCGGGGAGGCAAAGGAGCGCGGCGACGCCGCGGCCGAGGAGCGCGGCGAGGGCGCGCCCGTGAGGAGCCGGCTGCGGCCGCACCTGTCCGGGCACCTCGCGATCGGCCTCGTCACGGCCGGCCTCGCGCTGGCGCACGCGCCGTGGCCGCGGTCCGGCCGCCCGACGCTCGGCGCGGCGCTGCACCTCGCCTTCTGGGCCACCGCGGCGGCGGGCGCGTTCACGGCGGTCGCCTACCGGCTCGCGCCGCGGCGCCTCGCCCGGATCGAGCGCACCGCGGCGCTCCCCGAGGACTTCGCCGCCGCCCGCCGCGAGCTCCTCGACCGCTTCTACCGCGGGGTGAGCGGGCGCAGCGATCTGGTCAAGAAGATCGTCGAGAAGATCCTCGTGCCCTACGTGCAGAGCCCCCTCGGCCCGCTCGCGCTCCTCGCCTCGGGGCGCGGGCTGCGCGAGGAGGAGCGCGCCCTGCGCGCCCGCATCGACGAGGTCCTCGAAGGGCGCGGCGCGGAGCGCCTCGCCGGCCTGGCCGAGCTCATCCGGCTCGCCGTGGAGCTGCGCGCGCTCCCGGCCCAGCGCGCGCTCCTCGCCGCGCTCCGCGGAGGGCTGCCGGCGCACATCGTCACCTTCGGCGTCGCCGCCGCGCTGCTCGTTCTTCACGCGATCACGGCGGTCAGCGTGCCCCGATGAGCGCGCGCACGCCGACCCACACGACCGCAGCCGCGCCGCGGAACACCGGCGGCGCGCCGGACTCGCTATGAAATCGTTGCGGGGCACGGCATTTCTTTGTGCCTCCTGCGCCTCGCAGCGCGCGGCGCCGCGCGCGTGGGGGGACCTCACACGTGCGCTGCGACCGCGTTTCTCGCAGCCGTGAGCGCGCCGGCGAGAGGCCTGGACTTTGCCTTCTGCGCCCAGGTACAATTTTCTCGTCAGCACCCCAGTGGAAGGTAGAGAAGCCGATGGCTGGTCCCTCGACCAAGTGGATGGGAGCGCTCTCCCGATCAGGCTCCGCCGAGGCGTGGGCGCCGAGAGCGCTGCTGCTCGTCACGCTGCTCACGGCGTCGGCGCTGATCGCCGGAGCGTGCAGCGGAGACGACAGCGGCCTTCAGGGGCCCGACGACGGGGCGAGCGGGCCCGACGCGGGGACGGGCCCGGACTCGGGCCAAGGCGACCCGTGCGAGGACGGCGAAGAGGTAGAGTGTCACGTCACCGTCGGTGATCACGAGGGCGTGCTGACGTGCCTGGACGGCGTTCGGCGCTGCGAGGGCGGGCGTTACGGGAGCTGCCAGGGGTCGATGACGATGCGGCGCTCTCCGTTCGGGGCGGCGCCGCGGGGGAGCGGCGAGAGCGGGTATCGCCCGTTCGCCAACTCCGAGGCTTCCGACGGAGGCCTGTGCGCGACCAACCCGTGCGATCCGTCGTGCCGGTCGTTCGAGGAGGTGCCGGACGGTGGGCCCATCGACCTCTCGGGGGGCGGCATCACGTACCCGTGGTCGGTCGGGGACATCAACGAGCTGCCCGAGAACATCGCGCGGGAGGGCACCCACCAGCCCTGCACGACCACCGAGGATTGCCAGTTCGATCAGTACTGCGACAACCCCGCGCGGGGCACATGCGCGCACGACACCTGCGCGACCGGCACCGCGCTGCTGTCCTCCTGCAGCGGCTGCGTCGCGAAGGTCTGCAACGCGAACCCGACGTGCTGCGTCCAGACGCTCATCCCGGCCAACTGCGGCCATGACGCCTGCCAGTCGTTCCCCGGGGCCGCGACCCACATGACCACGACGTGCGGTGACCCGTGCATCGCCAACATCTGCGCGACCAATCCGCGGTGCTGCGATATCACCTGCACGGACTCGGACGTGTGCCACGCCGTCATCGGGCCGGACAGCGAGTGCGCCTTCGGCAACCAGTGCGCCGCGCCCCTCAGCGGGTGCCCCGCGGGGACCGTCGACGTGGGCGGCAGGTGCATCGGTACCTGGAGCAACGACTGCGTCAACCTCGTCGCCACGCAGTGCCCCGGAAAGGACTGCAGCGGACCGGCCCCGGAGTGGAGCCCGGCCTGCGTGAGCCTCGCCGAGTCGCTGTGCGACACCACGTGCGACACCGATCCTGGGTGCGCGCACGACAAATGTTACACCGGCTCACGGCTGAACGCGGCGGCCTGCGGCTCCTGCGTTGCCCAGGTGTGCACGAGCATGCCGAGCTGCTGCTCGACCGAGTGGACCGAGGCGTGCGTCGATCTCGTGGGCAGCCTCTGCGGCGAGGCCTGCCCGCAGCAGGGCCTCTGCAAGGCGTTCCTGCCGAACGAGACGGATCCGACGTGCGCCGGCGCGGATCTCACGGTCGGCGTCCCCTGCGGCGGGACGATCCCGGTCTGCAACCGCGGCAACACGCCGGCGCCCGCGGGCATCGAGATCCGCAGCTACCCGGCCGGCGCCCGTCAGCTCCCCTCCTCGGCCCCGGGCCGCATCCTGAACTCCTGCAACCCCACCGGCGGCACCCTCGCCTGCGCCACGGCGCAGCCGATCGCGCCGGGCGAGTGCATCAGCGTGGCTGGCTGCACGAACGTCGCCGACGGCATGGAGCTCATCGTCAATCCGCCGGGCCCTGCGCACGTGACCGAGTGCCAGTGCGCCAACAACGGGAGCATCTATCAATCGGCCATGTGCGAGTCGCCCGGCTGCATCGCCACGGCCAGCGTCTCGCTGATCCGGCCGGTCACCCTGTTCGTGGCGCTCGACGCGTCCACCTCGATGCGGCGATCGCTCGGCGCGACGACGAACGACACGATCGCCACGCGGTGGAACCCGGCGATCGCCGCGCTGAGGGCGTTCTTCAGTGATCCCAAGTCGGCGGGGCTCGGCGTCGCTTTCAGGTTCTGGCCGGACAACAACCCGGGGAACTGCAACGACACCACGAGCTGCACTCACGCCCTCGGCGACGGCTGCAGGAATGCGCGCGTCCCGTTCGACGGCACGGCGGCGCGGCGGCTGACCGAGGACGCCGCGCCGGTGGACCAGCAGGAGCTCGCGCTCAACAACGCGCTCACGGCCATTACCCCGAACGGGAACACGCCGATGTTCCCGGCCCTGAGGGGGGCCACGCACTGGGCGAACACCTACAAGAACGCCCACCCCGAGGAGGAGGTGGCGGTGGTGTTCATCACCGACGGTATCCCGTCGCACTGCGACACCGTCCCCAACCACATCGCGGACATCGCGTACAACGCCTTCCGGAACTTCGGCGTCCGCGTGCACGCCGTGGGCTTCGGCAACTCGAACGCGGAGATCATCAACCTCATCGCGGATCGAGGCGGCGGCCGAGCGTACAACCTCCTCGAGGGCGCGACGCTCCAGGGCGGTCTCCGCGACGCGCTCGTCTCGATCCGGGGCGAGGCGCTGCCCTGCGACGTCACCGTTCCCCTCGCCGGCGTCGCGGATCCCGCCTCTGTCGCCGTCGTTCACGTCAACGCCGCCGGCACCGAGACCACGCTCACGCCCCGGTCCGGGCTCGCGAGCTGCGGCGCCGGAGGGTGGTACTTCGCCGACGCGTCGAACACGAGCGTGAAGCTCTGCCCGCAGACCTGCTCCGATATCCGCGAGAACCCGGGCGGCAAGGTCCGGGCGATCGTGCCGTGCGTGACGACGACGCTCACGCCGATCCTCACCGAGCGGGAGGTCTACCACGGCGCCTGCCCGCCGGGGACCAAGACCCAGTGGGGGTACCTCAGGTACCGGACGGTGACCCCCGGCGACTCGAGCGTCGAGTTCCGGATGCGCACGGCGGATGATCTGGCGGGCCTCGGCACGGCGGCGGAGGTGCTCGTCGCGACGGCGCACGCCGTGCCGACCGACACGCAGGTGTGCGACGACAGCTCGACGCCGATGTGCGCGATCGACCTCTTCGACGTGCTCGGGGAGCTCCCCGACGCGCGGCGGGAGTACCTCGACCTCCAGATGACGCTCAACCCGACGAGCACCGGCGGGGGCGGGGTTCAAGTGCAGGACTGGGAGATCACCTATTCATGTCCGGATTCCGAGTGAGCCGCAGCATCACCGCAGCTGCGCTGCTCGCCGCCGTGGCCGGCATCGCCGCGGCGTGCGGCGGTGACGACGGCAAGGGGCGGCCGAAGCCCCCGTCGCCCTCGGGCGGCTCGGGCGCGGCCGGGGGCGATGAGGGCGGCGGCGGCGCCGGGGACACCGGGGGCACCGGGGGCGCCGCCCCGGGCACGTGCGGGGACGGCGTCGCCGATCCGGAGGAGGCGTGCGACGGCCCCGATCTCAAAGGCGCCGCCTGTCAGAGCTTCGGCTTCGAGGGCGGCGAGCTGGGGTGCAGCGCCGCGTGCGCCGTCGATACATCGGGCTGCTCGGGGACCGAGGCGTGCCAGGACGGTCGGGACAACGACGGAGACGCCGCCGTCGACTGCGTCGATCCGGAGTGCGCGGAGGCCTGCGCGGACCTGTGCGCTGCGCCCGTGGCGCTCCCGGATCCCGCGCTCGCCTCGGGCGATACGAGCAACCACGCGATCGTCGAGAGCGGGTGCACGGGGGGGGCCCCGGGCGTCGCGTACTCGTTCACCGCGACCACCACCGGGTTCCTCGACGTCGTGCTGGCCCCGCACACCGACGCCGCGCTCGTCGCCGTGCTGCGCGGCGCCTGCGACGACGCGGCGACGGAGCGCGCGTGCGGCGAGCTCAGCGCCGGGGCGGGCATCGAGAACCGGCTCTCCGTGCCCGTCCGCGCGGGCGACGCCTTCTATGTGATCGTCACCGGGGCGGACGGGAGCCATACGGGGGCGTTCGACCTCGCCGTGCAGAGCCGGACGACCGTCTGCGGGGATGGCGCCCAGGATCCGAGCGAGGAGTGCGACAACCCCGTCGACGGGATGGACGACGGGTGCAGCGACGACTGCAGGCTCGAGCCCACCGAGGTCGAGCCGAACGACACCGTGGCGACGGCCAACGACCACGCCGCGCCGTTCTTCGCCGCGATCGAGCCGTCCGGCGACGTGGACGTGGTCCGCGTCACGGTGCCGATCGGCCCCACGGCCCTCATCGCGGAGACCGCCGACGTGACGAGCGCCGACTGCCTGAACCATCGCCTCGATACCATCATCGAGATCCTCGACGACAGCGGCGCGCCGATCGTGCTCCGCGACGACGGAGGGATCGGCCGATGCGCCCGCGCCGTCGCGCCGGCGCTCGCGGCGGGCGATTACTACGTTCGCGTCTCGGCTCACCGCGGCCCCGCGCAGCGGGCCCCGTACCGGCTCGACGTGACGCTCGTCCAGGAGATCTGCGGGGACGGGACCGCGACCGAGGGGGAGCAGTGCGATGACGGCAACACGACGTCCGGCGACGGGTGCAGCGCCACCTGCCGCTTCGAGCTCGAGGAGACGGAGCCCAACAACACGCCCGCGCAGGCCGACGCCTACGCCGACCCGTGGCTCGCGGAGCTCTCGCCCGCGCGCGACGTCGACGTGGTCGCGGTGAGCGTGCCAGGGCCGAGCTCGACCCTCTACGTGTCCACCACCGACAATGGCACCGAGGCGTGCATGAGGGGGCGGCTCGACAGCTACGTCGAGATCCTGGGCGACGGCGGGGCCACCGTGCTCGCGTCCGATGACGATTCAGGGGAGGGCTACTGCTCCTTCACGATGGCCGACGACCTCCCCGCAGGCACCTATCATGTGAGGGTCAGAGCCGCAGAGATCGCCCCCGACGCGACCTTCTTCTATCGGCTGAATGTCACGGTCCTCTAGCCCGACAGGCGGGCGGGGCCTTATGAAGGCGCCGTCCTCCGGCGCCGCGGAGGAGGCGGCGCGCTCTTCCGATCCCTCGAGGACGCTCTACCGCGCCGATCTCTCCGATCCGCGCCAGCGCGCCGCCCAGCCGCGGGAGGTCGTCCGGGGGCGCGCCGCGCGCCGCGCCGAGTCGACGTCCGACGTGACCCGCTTCCGGGGCGTGCTGCCGGCCGCGCTGGCGGGCGCCGTCGCGACGGGCGCCGCGGCGCTGCTCTTCCCGCCGCCGGGCGGGCACGCGGCGCCGGGGCCGCTGTCGCTGCCCCACGCGCGCGCGGGGCTCGCGTGCGCGTCGTGCCACACCGAGCAGGCGCCCGCCGCGGCGCGCGGGCTCTCGGCAGCACCGCAGCCCGCCGCGCGCTCGATGGACCAGGCCTGCACGGGGTGCCACGGCGCCCACGGATCGACCCGCAGGAGCCACGGGGCGCTGCTCGCGAGCGGCGCGCTGAGCTGCGCCACGTGCCACCCCATCCACCGCGCCGACCAGGGCGTCGTCTTCGACCCCGCGAGGCCGCCTTTGCGCTTCGCGCCGGGCGCCGAGGTGGAGCTCCCGGGGACCGCCTTCCGCCCGAGCCAGCCGGCCACGGTCGCGATCGTCGCCGCGGGGAGCTGCGCGCCGTGCCACGACCTCGCCGCGCCGCGCGACCCGGTCGCGCGCTGCCTCGTCGCGGCGCAGGCGCCGCTCGGCGACGCCCGCCCGATCACCTGCTTCGACGAGCACCGCCCTGCCCTCCCCGACGACGCGGCGCCGGGCCGCGGTGGCGCGAGCGGCGGCGTCTGCAGCGGCCAGCACACCGAGGATCGCGCCCTCGCGTGGGACGCGGCGCGCGACGCGGCCGCGGCCTTGCCGGTCGTGACGGGCGCGGCCGGCGCCGCGGGCGGGCGCACGTACGCCGCGCGCGCGCTGCTCTGGATGGGCGCCGGCCTCGCCGCCGCCGCGCTGGCGTTCGCGGGCGCCCGCGGCGGCCGTGCGCTGCGCGAGCGGCGCGCGCGCGATGCGCGTGAGCGCGCGCGCGACGGCGTGGACCGCGCGGCGGCGGAGGCGATGCTGCGGCCCGCGGCGCGCGTGCGCCTGCCCAGGATCGACACGACCACGTGCCTCGGCTGCTACGCGTGCGTGGACGCGTGCCCGTACGACGTGCTCGCCGTCGAGCGGTACGTCGCCGTCGTGGCCCGCCCCGAGGCGTGCTGCGGCCTCACGCTCTGCGAACAGCGCTGCCCCAACGGGTCGCTCACCATCGAGGACGGCGCGCCCATCGCCGACCGGCCGCGCCTCGACGACGACCTCGCGAGCCTCGACGCGCCGGGCCTGTACCTCGCCGGCGACATCACCGGGCTCCCGCTCATCAAGAACGCCATCCACCAGGGCGCGCACGCGGTGACGCGCATCGCGGAGGACCTGCGGCAGGCCGGCCCGGGCGGCGCGGGCGGTCAGGCGCTCGATCTGATCATCGTGGGCGCGGGCCCCGCCGGGATCAGCGCCGCGCTGCGCGCCAGGGAGCTCGGCCTCTCGTTCGAGGTGATCGAGCAGGGCAGCGTGGCGCAGAGCATCCAGAGCTTCCCGCGCGGCAAGCTGGTGTTCGATCAGCCGCTCGACCTGCCGGTCACCGGGAAGCTGTGGCTCAAGGAGTCGACCAAGGAGGAGCTCCTCTCCCACTGGCTCCGCATCGTGCGCAAGGAGCGGCTCCCCATCCTGCAGGACACCCGGATGGTGTCGGTCGAGCGCGTGGCGGACGCGAGCGCGCGCTCCGACACCGGCGCGCGCTCGTCCGACGCGGGCGCGCGCGCCGCCAGGCAGGCCGAGGCCGGCTTCGTCGTCGTCACCGAGCCGCGCGAGGGCGGGCCGCGCGCCGAGCGCCGCGCGCGGCGCGTGCTGCTCGCCCTCGGCCAGCGCGGGTCGCCGCGCCGCCTTCCGTTCGAGCTGTCCGCCGAGGTGGAGGGGCGGGTGTACTACCACCTCGCCGACGCCAGGAGCCTCGCGGGAAGCCGGGTGCTGATCGTCGGGCTCGGCGACGTCGCCATGGAGGCCGCCATCGCGCTGGCGCGCCAGCCGGGCACCGAGGTCACCGTCGTGTACCGGGGCAGCGGGTTCCGCCGCGGCAAGACACGAAATATCGAGGAACTACGCCGACTTACGGCCGCCTCTCGCCTCTCGCTCCAGCTCGAGACCGACGTGACCGCGCTCGCCGCCGTTCCGGGCGGCGCGCTCTCGGCGACCCTGTCCTCGCCGGCGGGGACGCGGGCGCACCCGTGCGACGCCGTGCTCGTCCTGATCGGGAGCATCCCGCCCTGGAGCGCCCTCCGCGCCGCCGGCGTCCGGCCGATCGCGGAGCCGTCAGATCGTTCGAGGCCCGACGACGTACAAGGGACCACGCCCGCGGTCCCCGCGCCGTGAGCCCATCGCGCGATCGGTCGTGGCGATCGGTCGCAACATCGGTCGTAAGATCGAGGGGCCCGGGCCGTTCTCTGGAGGAGCCATGAAGCCGACCCACGTCGCCCTGTTCTCCGCCCTCGGCATGATGCTCACGAGCATCTCCGTCTACTCGCTGGTGCCGTCCGGGGGCCGCAGCGCCGCGTCGACCAGCGACGTGGTCGCCGAGCCGCCCCGCGTGGTGCCGGAGGTCGCGGGCGGCGCCGTGGCGGCGGCGGCCGACGCGAGCCGCTTCACCACCGGGTCGAGGCTGATGCTGGAAGGGCGCGTCGGCCACGCCCGCCTCTCCCGCGCGGCGCGGGAGACGTTCCTGATGTTCGAGGTCCGCGGCGACGGGGCGCCCGTGAGGACGCAGGCGCAGGCGAACCTGTCGCTGGTCATCGATCGCTCCGGTTCGATGAAGGGCACCCGCCTCGCCAACGCCGTCCAGGCGGCGACGACCGCGGTGAGCCGCCTCAACGACGGCGACGTCGTGTCGGTGGTCACGTTCGACACGAGGACGAGCGTCGTCGTGCCGCCCACGACCGTCGGGCCCGCCACGCGCGGCAGCATCCTCGCGCGCGTGCGCGGCATCTCGCTCGGCGGCGACACCTGCATCTCCTGCGGCATCGAGGAGGGCCTCGCGCTGCTCGGCCAGACGGGCGGCGGCGTGAACCGGATGCTCGTCCTCAGCGACGGCGACGCCAACCACGGGGTGCGCGACGTCCCGGGCTTCCGCGCGATGGCGCAGCGGGCGCGCGATCGCGGCGTGAGCATCACGACCATCGGGGTCGACGTCGACTACAACGAGAAGATCCTGTCGGCGATCGCGCTGGACTCGAACGGCCGGCACTACTTCGTCGAGAACGACGCCGCGCTGGCGCGCATCTTCGAGGCGGAGGCGGAGCAGCTCACCGCGTCCGTGGCGAACGGCGCGGAGCTCGCGATCGATCTCGCGCCGGGCGTGGAGCTCGATCGGGTGTTCGACCGCCCGTTCCGGAGGGCCGGCGGCCAGGTCGTCGTGCCGCTCGGCGCGTTCGCGTCGGGGGAGGTGAAGACGGTCCTGCTCAAGGTGCGCCTCGGCGGGCTCGCGGGCGAGCAGGGCGGCGCGGCCGCCATCGCCGACGTCGGCCTCGCGTACCGCGACCTCGTCGCGGGGACCGACGCCCGCTGCCAGGGCAAGCTGGGGGTCGCGATCGCCGACCGCGACGCCGACGCGAGCGAGATCGACGCGCTGGTCGCGGGCCGCGTGCAGCGCAGCGAGACGGCGGCGACGCTGAAGCAGGCGAACTTCCTGTTCGAGCAGGGGCGCCTCGACGAGGCGCGCAGCAAGCTCGACGCGCAGCAGCGGTCGCTGCGGAGCGCGGCCGACAAGGCGAAGCGCAGCGCCCCGGCGAGCCGCGCAAAGGACGTGGCGTTCGACTTCGAGAGCCAGCTCGCCGCGCTGGAGCGGGCCAACACGGATTTCTCCGCGCCGCCGGCGTTCGCCACGCCGCCGCCGACCGCCGCCGGCCCCGCGAAGCCCGGCGGCTTCGCGGCGGCCCCGGCGCCCGCGGCGACGCAGTCCCGCGAGGGCAAGGCCGCGGTCAAGCGCAACGAGGTGGACGCCGCCCAGCTGGCGCGCTGACCGGCGGCGCGGGGCGTTGACACGGGTCCGGCTTTCGGGTTTTGACTCCCGGCGGTGGGCGTTCGATCGAGGGCGAGCCGGCCGGGGAACCGCCGGACGGGTGGCGACGGCGCGCAGGGATCGCCGCCGCGCGAGCCCCCGTCGTCGACCCGGAAGACCACCCCCGCGCGGCGCGCGCGCGGCGCCGGGCAGCGCGCGCCGGGCTCGCGGCGCCCGGACCAGGCCCGCGCGCGGCGCGTGCGGGCGCTCCTCCTCGGGCTCGCGGGCGCGATCGCGCTCGCGGGCGCGGCGCTCCTCGCGCTGGTGCTCGGCTTCGGGCGCGCGAGGGCCCCGGATCGGGGGCGCGTCGTGGAGCTCAACTGGCCGGACGGGCTCGACGCGGGCGAGGCGGCGGCGCTCCTCGCGGCCGAGGGGCTCGTGGAGAGCGAGCGCGCGATGGCGCTCTACCTGCGCGCGACGGGCGGCACCGAGGGGTTCGTGCCGGGCCCGCACCTGCTCTTCGAGGGCGCGACGCCGCGGGAGCTCCGGCAGATGCTCACGCGCGCGGAGGGGCGGCCGACGGCGAAGGTCACGATCCCCGAGGGCTGGAACCGCTTCGACGTCGCGGCCCGGCTGGAGAAGCTGCGCGTCGCCGGCAAGAAGACGTTCCTCGCGGCGACCGCCGACGGCGCGTTCCTCGACGCGCTCGGCATCGAGCGCGGCGGCGCCGTGGGGGCGGAGAGCGCGGAGGGGTACCTGTTCCCGGCGACGTACGAGTTCGCGCTGGACTCCGACGCGCGCGACGTCGCCCGGCGCCTGGTCGCCGAGTCCGACCGCCGCTGGGGAGCCCTCGCGGCGCAGAGCGAGGGCGGGCTCGCCGCGCTGCAGGCGACGCTCGGGTGGGGGCGCCGCGAGGTGCTCACGCTCGCCTCCATCGTCGAGAAGGAGGCGGTCGTCGAGGAGGAGCGGCCGCTCATCGCGAGCGTCTTCCTGAACCGGCTGCTCGATCCGGCCTTCCGAACGCGGCGGCTGCAGTCCGACGCGACGGCGCTCTACGGCTGCGTCGCCTGGCCCGAGGACGCGCCCTCGTGCGCCGAGTCGGGCGGCAAGCCGACGCCCGCCGTGGTGCGGGATCCGAGGAACCGCTACAGCACCTACGCGCACCCGGGGCTGCCACCCGGTCCGATCGCGAACCCGGGGGCGCCGTCGATCGCGGCCGTGCTGGCGCCCGCGGCGACGAAATACCTCTATTTCGTGGCGGCAGGCGGGGGCCGCCACCGGTTCAGCGAGAGCCTCGACGAGCACAACGACGCCGTCCGGAAGCGCCGGGACGCGACGGCGCCGTAGGCGGCGAGCGAAGCGACCGGCGCGGGGCTCGCGCGCCCAGCATGCCGAGGACATCGTGCAGCGCAGCGCCATCCGCGCTTCCTGGAGCGGCGCGAGGCCAGTAGATTCGCGCGCCATCATGCGCCGTCCCGCTCCGTTCCTCGTCGCGCTCTCCGCTCCCCTCGCCTTCGCCTTCGCGGCAGCAGGCTGCTCGCCCCGCGCCACGCCGCCGACCGAGGGCAGCGCCGCGCCGCAGGTGGAGGCCGCGCCGACCGCCCCCGCGAGCGCCGCGCCGTCGACGCCCGCTGCGCCGGCGGCCGCTGCCTCTGCCAGCGCCGCCGGCTCCGCCTCCGCGAGCGCCGCCGGCCCCGACGCCGCCGCGCCCGCCTCCGCCGCACCCGTCGTGAGCGCGGCGCCCGCCGCTAGCGCCGCGGCAGATCCGGCAGCGCCCGCCGACGCCGGGCCGCTCCCGAAGGTGAAGGTCGCGAACATCGGCATGCACATCGGCGGCGGGCCGCACGACGATTACACGAAGGAGCCGATCAAGCGCTCGGTGGCGCCGCACTTCGACGAGTTCCGCCGCTGCTTCGCGCTCGCGGAGGATCCGAACAAGGGCGGAGATTTCGGGATCGACCTGCGCATCGAGAAGGACGGCGGCAAGGCCGAGGTGCGCAAGCCCCGGACCGCGCTCAAGGGCGAGGCGTTCACGCGCTGCGTGGTCGGCGTCTTCGAGCGGATCGACTTCCAGAAGCCCCGGCGAGGCCCCACCGTGGTGAGCTACTCGCTGCGGTTCACGCCGTGATCGGGCCGCGGCTCACCCGTGGCGCCCGATGTTCGGCAGCGAGCCGCGCGAGGCCTCGACGGCCGTCTCGCCGGCGCGGTCGAGCGCGTACTTGAAGAGGATCGGGCCGAACACCTCGTTCAGCGCGACGCACCCCACGACGAGCGCGCGGAAGCCTGCGCCGAGGGCCGGGAACGCGCGCTCGATCGTCAGGCTGATGCCGAGCGTGAGGCCGGCCTGCGAGACGAGGCCGCACCAGGCGTACTTGCGCAGCACCGGCGGGTCGTCCGCGAGCCGGTTGCCGATGCGGCTCGCGACGAAGGTCACGAAGGCGCGCGACGCGCCGAAGAGCAGCGCGACGGGCCACATCATCCGGAGCAGCGGCAGATCGAGGTGCGCGCCGGCGGTCGCGAAGAAGAGGACGAACACGATGCTCGCGGCGTCCTCGACGGCGTGCACCAGCCTCTCGCCCTGCTGCGACAGGTTCGCGACGACGAAGCCGGCGACCACGAAGACGAGCAGCGCGTCGAAGCGGAGGTAGCGCAGCACCTCGGTGGCGCCGAAGCCGAGCGCCACGAACACCAGGATGAGCTGCCGGCCGATGAGCCGCATGTAGGCCGCGAGCGCGAGGCCGAGCGTCGTGCCGATCGAGATGCTCCCGAGGATCTCGCGGCCGAGGAGCTCGATCTCGTGCATGGACATCGTCGTGCCCGGCTCGATGAGCGGCCGCACCGTGGAGAGCGCGATCGCCGTCACGACGATGACGATGATGTCCGACGTCATGACGAACGCGAGCGTGTTCATCGCGACGGGGCCGGTCGCGCGCGTCTGGGAGAGGATGCCCAGCACGGCCGAGGGGCTGCGGGTGACCGCGATGACGCCCCAGAGGATGGCCACGCCGAACGCCGCGGTGCTCGAGAGCTCGGCCGCGAACGGGACGAGCGAGCGCGCCGCGTAGAAGACGCCCGTCAGCGCCACGAACACGAGCACCGTCTGGACGAGGTTGTGCAAGAGGAGGCTCTTCAGGCTCTTCTTGACCATCTCGAGCCGGAGCTCGGCGCCGCCGGCGAGCGCGATGAGCGCCAGCGCCAGCGCGTTGACCCGCGAGATCTCCTCGACGGCGTGGTGATCGACGAGGTGGAGGACGTGCGGCCCGGCGATGATGCCCGCGAGGATATAGCCCGAGAGGTGCGGCAGGCGGAGCGGCTCGACGAGCTCGCTCGCGAGCGTGCCCGCGAGCAGGAGGAACCCGATCGAGGCGATGGTCCCCGCTGGGCCTTGCTCGTGGGGCACCGCGCGCGTGGTCGCGTAGAGCACCCCGAACAGGATCACGAGCGCGACCGCGTGCGTGAGGTGGTTCAGCGGCCCCTTGGGGGCGGACCCGTGGTGGCGGCCTGCGGGCGCGCTGTGCGGCGCGGCGGGCTCGACGGGCGCGGCAGGCGCGGGCGGCCCGGCGTCGGGGAGTGCTGCGGCGCTCACGGTGGCGCATCCTTCGTCGGTCGCACGCGCGTCTTGTAACCCTGTTGCGCGCGCCCGGACATCCCGAAGACCGCCCTCGCGCGCGCGACGCGCGCGTCGACCGAGGCGCGCCTCCCGCGCCCACCGTCAGCGGAGCGCCGCGCGGACCCGCAGCACGCCGGCCCGCTCACCCCTCCACCTTCCCCGCCGGGGATGGGCGATCGCTCGACCTCGGCGTCGGCGTCGGCGTCGACGCGGCGTCGCGCGCGGCCTGGACATGGGCCAGCGCGCGGCCGAAGAAGAGCGACTCGCGCTCGGGCGCGGCGAGCTCGCCGGCCTTGCGGAGCGTCGCGCGCAGCGCCTGCGGCCCGACGAACTCGCCGAAGACGGCCGCCGCCGCCGCGGCGAAGAGGACGGTGTGGCCGACCGGGCCCGGGAAGCGCAGCGCGAAGGCGAGGCCGACGCTCATCGCCACGGCGCCGGACGAGAGCAGCCCGAGGCCGAGCCACGGCGACGCCTCGCGCGCGTCGGGCGACGCGACGCGGAAGACGAGGCCGGTCGCGAGCTTGCCCAGGGCCCGCGCCACGAGCGCGATCGCCACGATCCAGGGCAGGAACGGCGCCGCCTTCGGGTTCACGTGCGCGCCCGCGAGCAGCAGCGCCGGCAGGATGACCGGCCGCTCGGTCGGCGCGACCATGGCCACGATCTCCTCGCGATGCGGGGAGACCGCGGCGATGGTCACGCCCATCGCGAACGTCGCGAGGAGCGGCGACAGGCCGACCCGGGCGCTCGTGCCGATCGTCAACAGCGAGGTGCCGAGCAGCACGCCCCAGCTCTGGATCAGGCGGAAATCGGTGCCGAGCAGCACGACCGCGATGAGGCCGAGCACCACGCCGATGAGCGCCGTCACGATCGTCCATCCCCAGAACGGGAGCGGCCAGTGCGCCGTCGCCTGCGGGACGAGCGCGAAGGCGCCGCCCATCATGAGCAGCGGCCCGAGGTCGTCGCAGTCGGCGATGTCGGCGATGAGATCCGAGAGCTTGCCGCTCGCGCTGTAGCGCTGCGTCACCCAGAGCACGGCGTGCCGCGTCGTCTCGGCGGAGACGGCGCCCACGCCCGCGGCGAGCAGCACCCGCTCGTCGCGCTCCAGCGACGGCGCGCCGCGCGCCGCCGCGAACCAGACCGCGGCCGCCACGGCGCAGCCGGTCGCGATGCTCATCAGCACGCAGAGCGCCATGCGGGACGGGCGGACGCGGCGGTTGCCGACGAAGCCGAAATCGAGGCCGACGACCAGCGCGAGCCAGCCGAGCGCGACGCCCGCCACCGGCTCGAACGCGGCGAGCGACGAGGGCTCGAGCAGCCCGAGCGCCGAGGGGCCGACGACGAAGCCGAGCACCACGTACTCGGCGCCGGAAGGGAGGCCGATGCCCCGGAGCACGCGGCCGCCGACGAGCGAGCTGCCGAGGTACGACAGCACGAGCAGCCCCATCAGGAGCCAGATGGCGTTCACGAGGCGGCGCCCCGATCGACCGGCGCGCTGCGCCGCGCGCCGCCGGAGGACACCGGCGCCCGCCCGAGCGGGATGCCCGCGGTAGCGAGGGCCTGCGCCACGGCGGTGAGCCAGCGGCTGCGCACGTCGTCGCCGTCGCAGGCCATCGTGGCCCGGAAGTGCGCGCCCCCCTCGTCGATCGCGACGAGCGCGGCGCGCGCGCGGCTGCCGAGGCCAGAGGCCGTCCTGAGCAGGAGCTCCCGCACGCGCTCGAGATCGGTCGACGGGTCGACGCTGATCTCGACGGACACGAGCGGCGGACGGCCGCGGATGCGCGTCGGGTGGAACAGGCTGAGCAGGTGGGGCACGCGCACGACGCAGCCGTCCTCGTCCTCGAGGCGCGCCTCGAGCAGCGTCAGCTCGCGGACCCGCCCGGACCGGCCCCCCACGTCGGCGATGTCGCCGATGCGCAGGCGCCGCCCGTAGATCACCGAGAGGCCGACGGCCGCCGAGGCGATGAGCGGCGTGCTGGCGAGCGCCGCCGACGCGAGCACGACGAAGCCGACGCGCGTGAGCGCCCCCTCGTCGGTGCCCGTGATGAGCGGCGCCGCGAGGAGCAGCGCGGCCACGAGGATGCCGAAGCGGACGAGGACCCCGGTGGCGATCGCGAGATCGGAGGGGAGCCACCCGAGCGACGTCTCGCCCCGGCTGACGCTCCCGAAGAACAGCCCCACGAACCGGGTGAGGACGAGGAGCGCGAGCGTCGCGACGATCGCGAGCAGGAGCAGCGGGACGCTCCGCGCGATGCGCCCCATGAGCTCCGACATCGGCGCGAGCACGAAGCCGGTGAGCTTCTCGCTGTAGTCGCGCGTGGCCGCGAACAGGGAGAGCGCGAACAGGATCCAGATGTAGGCGATGCCCACCCGGACGAGGGCGCCCGCGGCGCCGAGCGCGACCGAGAGCGCGCCCTGGGACGCGGCGGGCCGGAGCATCTCGATGCCGCGGACGCGCAGGGCCGGGAGCCGCTCCGGGTGCTCGGCGACCCAGGCGCGCGACCGCGCGACGAGCTCGCCGACCTTGCGGAGCAGGAGCAGCGCGATGAGCCCCGAGAAGACGAGCAGCGAGAACGAGAAGACGCTCGTCGCGATGCGGCTCCGGCTGTGCTCCTTGGCGAGGACGTCGCGCACCGTGGCGGCGATCGACGCGGCGTGGACCGCGACCGTCGCGGCGCCGGCGGCGGCGGCGTCCTCGGGCCCGAGGTGGATGAGCGGGCTCTCGCCGACGTAGACGACCGCCACGCCGGCCTGCTCGTCGATGCGGACGTCGGGGACCTTCTTCTCCTGGGCGGCGCGCTCCAGCACCTTCGCGGCCTCGCGGGCCCGCGCCGGGGGAGAGAGGTTGCCCCGGTGCACGCGGACGGCGAAGACCGTCCGGCCGAGCAGCTCGACGCGCGCCTCGGGCTGCTCGGCCAGCGGGGGCGACGGCAGCGGGTCGGCGGCGCGCGGCTCGCCCTGGTCAGCGGTCGGGGCCTGCGGCGCGGGCGCCAGGACGACCTGCGCGCGCGGCGGCGCCGGCGTCGCGGGCGGCGGCGGGACCTGCACGAGCGGCGGCTGCACCGGCGGACGCGGCGCGGGCGGCTCCGACGGCTCGGCGCGCTCGGGGACAGGCGCGACCTGCTCGGCATGGGCCGACGGCGGATCGGCCTGCTCGGCGGCAGGCGCGGGCGCGACCTGCGCCGACGGCAGCGCGAGCTGCGCCGACGGCGACGCGGGCGCGAGCTGCCCGGGCGGCGACGCGGGCGCGAGGTGCGCCGACGGCAGCGGCGCCTGCGATGACGGCGGCGCGGGCGCGGCCTGCGCCGACGAGGTCGACGCTTGCGCCGGCGCGAGCTGCGCGCCGCGCGGCACGACCGGCGCGGTGGGCTGCGACGATGCGACGGGGGCGGGCGCTCGCGCGGGCTGCGCGACGGGCGCGGGCGCCCGCCGCGGCTGCGCGGACGCGCCCTGCGCCGGCTGGGCGAGCGGGGCGCCGGCGGGCACGGCGAAGCCGGCGAGCGCGACCAGAAGCGCGGTGAATAGCCGCTGCACGCCGGCACTTTCGACCGGCCGCAGGGTGCCGGTCAAGCCATGCCGGAGGCAGGGCCGCGCCGGGGGATCGCCCGCGAGGCCCCGCCGGACCGCGGCCGCGGCTCGATCGCGCGCGGCCGGCGGGCTCCTCGGGACAATCGCTTCTGCCGCGCCCGCCCGATGACGGATCGCCTTGCGGCCGAGTCGACTCGCTGGCAGGGCGGCCGCGTGGCAAGGACCAAGAGCTCCGCGGGGCCGTCGCTGCTCGTCGGCGACATCGGTGGCACGAACACCCGGCTCGCCCTCTACGACGCGTCCGGCGACCGGCCGCTCTCCGAGGCCGTCTTCCGCAGCCGCGAGCACGCGAGCTTCGAGGAGATCGCCCTCCCCTTCCTCGTGCGCAGCGACGCCCCGCACCCCGCCGTGGCCGTGCTCGGCGTCGCCGGCCCCATCAAGGACCACGTCGCCACCATCACGAACCTGCCGTGGCGCCTCGCCGAGCGCGATCTGTCGCGCCGGCTCAAGATCGGGCGCATCCTGCTCGCGAACGACCTCGTCGTCGGCGCGCGGGGCTGCCTGCACATCCCCCGCGGCTCCATCGCGCCGCTCACCGAGCGCCGGCCCCGGCCGAAGGGGAGCAACCTCGCCGTCATCGCCGCCGGCACCGGGCTCGGCGAGGCGCGGCTCATCTGGGACGGCGCCCGCCACCTCACGCTCCCGACCGAGGGCGGGCACGCCGACTTCGCCCCGCGCTCCGCGGTCGAGGCCGAGCTGTGGCAGTTCCTCGCCGAGCGCCACCCGGATCACGTGAGCTACGAGCGCGTCCTCTCGGGCGACGGGCTCGGCGCCCTCTTCGACTTCTTCGCCTCGCGCGCCGCCCGCGTGCCGCGCGCGATCGAGCGCCGCCTCGCCGAGGGCGACCGCAACGCGGCGATCTCGGAGATCGGCCTCGCCCGCGCGTTCCGGCCCGCCGCGCGCGCGGTCGACCTGTTCGTCGAGATCTACGGCGCCGAGGCGGGCAACCTCGCCCTGCGCGAGCTCGCGCTCGGCGGGGTCTTCGTCCTCGGCAACATCGCGCGGCACCTCGTCACCGCGCGGCGCGAGCTGTTCATGAAGTCCTTCCTGAAGAAGGGCCGCCTCGCGCCGCTCCTCGAGGGCGTGCCCGTCGCGGTGGTCACCGACCCCCTCGTCGGCGTGCGGGGCGCGCTCGCCATCGCGCGGGAGCTCGCCGCCGCGGAGAAGCCCCCGGCCCGCCGGGCGCCCCGCAAGGCCTGAGCGCGGACCGCGCGGGCCCGACGGCGGCGCGAGGCGCCGGCTCAACGGGCGCCCGTGCCCCCGCCCCCGGCCGCATCCGCGCTCCCGTCCGCGTCCCCGGGCGATGGGAGCTCGAAGACGAACCGCGCTCCGCCGCGCGCGCCGGCCTCGACCCAGATCGACCCGCCGTGCAGCGCGACGATCCGCTGCGCGATGTGCAGCCCGAGGCCGGCGCGGCCCGCGCGCCCGCCCTGCCGCCGGAAGCGCTCGAACACCGCCGCGCGCTCCTCGGGCGCGACGCCGGGGCCCGCGTCCTCCACGGCGCAGCGCACGCAGCCGTCGCCCGCGGCGAGCTCGATGAGGACGTCGGTGCCCGGCGGCGCGTGCCGGATCGCGTTCTCCACGAGGTTCACGAGGACCTGGTAGACCCGCCGTCCGTCGCCGCGCACGAGCGCGGCGCCCGCGACCGCGCTGCGGATCTGCACGCTCACCTCGGCGGCGATCGGGGCGATCGTGTCGACCACCTCGGCGACCACCTCCTCCATGGACAGGCGCCGCGCCGCGATCCGCAGCTCCCCCGCGTCGGCGAGCGCCGCGTCGAGGATGTCCGAGATGAGCGCCGTCATCCTGTCGACGTTGCGGAGGAGCCGCCCCGCGATCGTCGCGCGCTGCGCCGGCGTCGGCTCGCTCTGCGCGCGCTCGAGGAGCGCGGCCTGGAGCCGGATGGCGTTCAGCGACGACTTGAGATCGTGCGACACGATCGACATGAAATCCTCGCGCTGACGCCCGAGCTCCTCGAGCCCGGCGCGCGCCGCCTCGAGCTCGGCCCCCCTCGTCGCGAGCTCGCGGGTGAGGTTCGCGAGCTCGCTCGTCAGCGCGATCGCGCTTGCCTCCCTCCGGCGCGCCTCGTCCCGCAGGAAGGCCCGCCCGAGGAGGATGCGCGACCCACCCGCCCCGGGGACCACGAGGAACGTCACCGCCTCCTGGCCCCCGTGCGCGCGGTACACCTGGAGCTCCCAGGTGGCGGGCGCCCCGTGGGCCAGGGCAGCCGCGAGCTTCTCCCGGCTGCTCTCGTGGAACAGCGACGCGACGTCCCCGCCCGGCGCCGCGGCGCCGCCGAGCAGCCGGCCCGCCGCCGCGCTGGCGTGGGTGATCTCGCCGCGCTGCACCACGAGCAGCAGATCGTCCTCGCTCGCGAGGAGGGCGCCGAGCAGCGCCGCCGCGTCGGGCTGCGTCACCGCCATGCCCGCGCGATCCTCACGGCCAGCGAGGCCGACGCCGCGATCGCGTCGACCCCGAGCAGCTTCGCGGCGTCGGGCAGCGCCGCGACGGCGCGGCCGCCCGCGAGGATCTTCGCGCCGGGCGCGCCCTCGCGCACGCGCTGGATCAGCGCGCGCGCGTCGGGCACGTGCGCCCCGAGGGTGATCGACACGGCGACGAGCTTCACCGCGCCCCGGCCGGCGTCCTCCAGCCCGCGCGCGAGCGACGTCCCCCCGCTCGTGAACGTCGTCTGCCAGCCGTCGAGGGCGAGGAGATCGGCGACCATGCGCGCGCCGAACGTGTGGAGCTCGGGCTCGACGCAGCCGACCACCGCCCGCGGGCCTCCCGACGGCCAAGCGATCAGCGGGTACAGGGACGCGACGGCGGCCTGCGCGACGGCCGTGGCGAGGTGCTCGTCCGCCACCGTGATCCGGTTCTCGTACCAGCGTCGGCCGACCTCATCCAGCGCGGGCGCGACGACGCGCTCGTAGATGTGATCGAGCCCGCTCCCGAGCGCGGCGTGGAGCGCGCGCCGCGCGGCGACGTAGTTGCCCGTCAGGATCGCGGCCGCGAACAGGCGCGCCTCGGCGTCCTCACCCTCGACCGCCTCCGGCAGCGTCTCGTCGGATCCCACCCGCCCTACCTGCGCAGAGAGTACAGCAGAATACGGCTTGTAGAGGTTCTCAGCTTTGGCCTCACCGGCGGGCATCAGCGCCCGCGCCTTGTCGGGCAACGGACGACGACGTCAACCCTCCCGCCGCGTGAATCCGCGGCGCCGGGCAGCCAGCGCACATCGGCTGGCACGGCCGGTGGCGCGCTCCCCCGGAGCGGCCGCGCGGCCTTACCCGGCCTGCGCCGCCGCGGCGTCGAGCAGCCAGACGAGCTGTCCGGCGCCGCCGCGCACGACGCGCGCCGGCACCTCGTCGGCGGGGCCCGGCCGCCTCGCCTGCTCGAGGACCTTGCGCTTCCCCGCCCCGCACGCGAGGAGCAGCTTGGTGCGCGCCTCCCGGATCACCGGGGCCGTCAGCGTGAGCCGCGCCTCGAGCCCCTTGTCCGGCTGCGCCGCGATCGCGGCGACCAGGCGGTCCTCGATGCCGACCGACCCCGTCCCCGGGAAGAGCGACGCCGTGTGCGCGTCGTCGCCGATGCCCAGCGTCATGACGTCGAACGCCGCCGCCGACGCGACGCCGAAGCGGGCGCGCAGGAGCTCCTCGTAGCGCCCCGCGGCCTCGGCGAGATCGGGCGACTCCCCCTCCATGCGGAAGAACCGGTCCTCCGGGATGCGGGCCGCCGCGAGATCGCGGCGCGCGGCGCCGTAGTTCGAGCGGGGGTGGTCGGGCGCGACCGCGCGCTCGTCCACCCAGAACCACTCGGTCCGCTCCCACGGCAGCGAGAGCGCCGCGAGCCGCTGGTACGACCCCGACGGCGTGCTCCCGCCCGAGAGCGCGATCCGCGCGACGCCGCGCGCCTCGATCGCCGCCGTGATCGCGCGCGCCATGAGCTCCGCCCCGAGGCGCGCGAGCTCCGCCGTGTCCTGCGCGACGCACGTCTCCTCTGCACCGTTCATCTCGATCCTCCTCTCGGCCCTCCTCAGAGGGCGCTCCAGTCCGCGGCGGCGAGCACCGCGTCGCGCAGCAGCCGATCGCCCTCCAGCGAGTCGATCGTCTTGGTCAGCACCCACGTCTCGTCGCGGTAGCCGAGCGGGTGGACGTGCTCGGCGGACCGCGCCCCCTCCATCGTCCACCGCACCGTGGCGGGCGCCTTGTCGAGCCGCACGCACCCGAGCGAGAGCGGCTCGCCGCGCAGCGACGTCGCGATGCGCACGCCGTCGAGCCGCCGCCACGAGAGCTCCTCGGCCGGCGGCCCGTCGACCAGCGCGATCTCGATCGGCGCCCCGTCCGCGCCGCGCGCGCGGCCGACCACGCCGGCGCCGCCGCCCTGCGCCGGCCCCCGCGACTCGAACGTCCAGCCGAGCCGCGAGCCCATCCAGCCGAGGAACAGCGCCGCCGGGTCCGGCTTCTGCCCCGCGCTGCGCGCGATCTCCACCCGCCGGATCGCGCGGCACGCCTCCGGCATGTCGTCGAAGAACCGGGCCACGAGCTCGCGGAACGAGAACGTCCGCACGAACGCGCGATCCGCGAGCGGCGCCCTCGTCCCGCGCGCGACCTCGGCGAGGCGCTCGATGCTCGTCTCGGCCGAGTCGAACACGAGCCGATCGCAGATCGGCGCGAGCGCGTCGCCGAGCACGTTCGGCGCGCCCGGCGCGAGCTCGACGATCACGGCCACGTCGGAGATCGTCAGCGCGCTGACGACCGAGGCGACGCGCTCGGCGGCGGCCACGCCGAAGGTGAGCTCCACGCGGTCGTAGCAGATCGGCACCTCGCCGGCGCGGCGGCACGTGGCCGACCAGTCGGCCTGGACGCTCGACGGGTCGAGCCGGTCGTCGAGCGTGATGAGCAGCGTGCGGCCCGCGTGCGTCTCGGCGAGCTCCTCGGCCTGCTCGCGCAGGCGCTCGACCTCGGCGCGGCTGCCCACCGCGACGAAGTTCATCGTCGACGCGCGCGTCTTCGGGGCCGGCTCCGCGCGCGACTCGTCGGGCGCCGACCAGAACTCGGCGAGCTCCGACTCGACGCGCTTGATCACCTCGGCGATGCGCCCCGCGCTCATGGCCGCCTCCAGGCGCGCTCCGAGGCCTTGCGCTCGCCGCACGCGCCCGTCGGCGGCTCGACGAGCGCGTCGGCCTCCGCGGGGCCCCAGGTCCCCGCGGCGTAGCGCGCGATCGGCGCGCGCTGCGTCCCCCACCCCTCGAAGATCGGGTCGACGAAGCCCCACTGCGCCTCGACCTCGTCGGCGCGCGTGAACAGCGTCGCGTCGCCGCGCAGCGCGTCGAGCAGGAGCCGCTCGTACGCCTCGGGCGTGCTGGAGCCGAACGCGGCGCCGTACCGGAAGTCCATCGTCACGCCGCGGATGGCGATGCCGCTGCCCGGGATCTTCGCCGCGAACCGGAGCGAGATGCCCTCGTCGGGCTGGAGGCGCATCACGAGCGCGTTCGGCTCGTCGGTGGCGCCGGGGGCGCCCTTGAACAGGCCGTGCGGCAGCGGCTTGAAGTGCAGCACCACCTCGGCCACCCGCTTCGCCAGCCGCTTGCCGGCGCGCAGGTAGAACGGCACGCCGCCCCAGCGCCAGCTGTCCAGGTGGAGCTTCATCGCGACGTACGTCTCCGTCGACGAGTCCTTCGCGACGTCGGGCTCCTCGGTGTAGCCGGGCACCTTCTCGCCGCGCACGATGCCGGACGCGTACTGCCCGCGCACCGTCGACGAGAGCACGTCCGCGCCCGCGATCGGCCGGAGCGTCCGGAGCACCTTCACCTTCTCGTCGCGCACCGCGTCCGCGTCCCACGACGACGGCGGCTCCATCGCGACCAGCGTGAGGAGCTGGAGCGCGTGGTTCTGCACGATGTCGCGGGTGATGCCGACCTTCTCGTAGAACTTGCCGCGACCCTCGACGCCGATGTCCTCGGCCACGGTGATCTGCACGTGGTCGACGTGCTGGCGGGACCAGAGCGGCTCGAAGATGGTGTTGCCGAAGCGGAGGACGAGGAGGTTCTGGACCGTCTCCTTCCCGAGGTAGTGGTCGATCCGGTAGATCTGCGACTCGGCGAGGTGGGCGAGCAGGTCGCGGTTGAGGGCGCGGGCGCTCGCGAGGTCCTCGCCGAACGGCTTCTCGACGACCACGTGCTGGAACGGCGCGTCCTTCTCGTGGGACGGCGGCGCGACGAGGTTCGCCGCGCGCAGGCCGCGCACGATCGGCGCGAACTGGTCGGGCGCCACGGCCAGGTAAAAGACCCTGTTCTTGCGGGTGCCGCGCTCGGCGTCGAGCCGCTCGAGCTCCGCGGCGAGGCGCGTGTACGTCTCGGCCTCGTCGAACGACCCCTGCACGTAGCTGATGCCCTTCTCGAGCTCGCTCCAGGAGGCCTCCTCGAGCGGGCGCCGCGAGTACTTCGCGACGGCCTCGCGCATCTCCTGGGCGAAATCCGGCTTCGGACGCCGCGCGACGCCGACCACGGCGAAGCCGCCGGTCAGCAGTCGGCTGAGCGCGAGGTTGTAGACCGCGGGCAGCAGCTTGCGGCGGGTCAGGTCGCCCGAGGCGCCAAAGATCACGAGCGCTGCAGGCGAGGCGGTGCGCTCCTCGGGCATTCCTTCGCGAAGCGGGTTTTTCTCGGCTTGAGTCATTGGATGGGCTCCGGTCGGTGACGACGTCGGGCGTGATGCTCGCGCGCCTCCGCGGCGTAGGGTAGCCCGGATCGCACAGGCGGCAGGCGGCGCGACGGGCGGCCGCACGGCGGGGCGCGGGCGTGCGGCCCGAGCGCGAGAGCGCGCGCGACGAGCGCGTCCGGCGCCTCGCGGCGCTCTTCCATCCGATCGCGACCGGTACTAGGGTCCCCGCGCGATGGCCGCGCCGGTGCTCCCGCGAATCCGCGTACCCCACCCTCACGTGCGGTGCGACAGCCAGGTGCTCGCCGGCAGCCCGCACGTGCTCGGCTCGCGCGTCCCGGTGCGCCGGCTCTGGGCGTGGCACCGCGGCGGCGCGTCGGTCGAGACGCTGCTCAAGCGCTACCCGAACCTCGGGCCGGCGCGCGTGCTGGACGCGCTCGCGTTCGCCTACGACAACCAGGACCTCATCGAGGCCGACATCGCGCGCGAGCAGGCGCTCTTCGAGAAGAAGGGCGGGCCCTCGGTCGGCGCGCGGCCGCTCGCGCAGCTCAACCTCCCCTTCGACGAAGACGACGAGTGAGCGACGGGTGAGCGGGTGTGAGGGCGCGTCCCTTCACGCATCCCAGCCCTCGTCAAGCTCAGCTTGTTTCTTTACAGCGATCGTGACTTGGGGCATTAGGGCGCACCATCGCTGGGGCCCGGAGTGCGGGGCTGCTTGGCAGTGGGAGCGACTGCCGCGCGCGATCGCGGCGGTCCCAGCTTTCAAGGTCGCGGTCACCGGTGTAGGGTCCGCGCCCATGGGGTACCCATCGAGGTGCCGGAGGGTTTCTGAGATGAGCGTCAATCGATGGAAGTTGTTCGCGATGCCCGTGGCCCTGGTCGGGCTGGCTTCGCCTCTCCTCATGAACTGCGGCGGCAAGGGGATCCCGGGGGCGGACAACCTCCCCGGGCCGGCCGGTGACCTGGCGTCCGCCGCGGGCGGCTGCGAGGAGCTGAAGAACGGCGGCATTGCCAACCTCAAGTTCGACGGCGGCGCCGACGTCGATGCCAAGCTCAAGGGCTTCCTCGAGGCCGCGGCCTCGCTCGACAAGCTCACGGCGGACATGGAGGCGGATCTCATCGCCTCGTGCGGCAAGCTCGGCAAGGACCTCGGCATGAGCGAGGCCGACCTCAAGGCCGACGCGGGCGGCGGCAAGGGCGCCGAGAAGGTCTGCAACGCGGTCTCGGCCAAGGTGAGCGCCGTCGTCAAGGCGAACGCCGAGGCGAAGATCACGGTCCAGATCGAGCCCCCCAAGTGCTACGCCGACATCAACGCGATGCAGGCGTGCCTCGGCGACTGCGGCTCGCCCGTGCAGCCCGGCAAGCTCGAGGCGTCCTGTGAGGGCGGCGAGATCAGCGGCAAGTGCGACGCCGAGTGCAAGGGCAAGTGCACCGTCGACGCGGGCGCGGCGTGCTCCGGCACCTGCAACGCGAGCTGCTCGGGCAAGTGCGAGGCCGGCTTCAAGGGCACCTGCGGCGGCAAGTGCGACGGCAAGTGCGACGGCAAGGACTCGAAGGGCGCGGCGTGCGCGGGCACCTGCGAGGGCAAGTGCGACGCCAAGGCCGAGGGGTCGTGCACGGGCACCTGTGACGGCTCCTGCTCGGGGTCCTGCGAGATCAAGGCGGCGGCGAAGTGCACGGGCTCCTGCTCGGGCGGCTGCAGCGCCGAGATCAAGGAGCCGAAGTGCTCGGGCGAGTTCAAGCCCCCGAGCGTCGACCCGAGCTGCCAGGTGAGCTGCACGGCGAAGACCGCCGGCTCGGCGAAGTGCGACCCGCCGAACGTCCGCATCGTGGCGAACGGCAAGGTGAACGCCGACGCGCAGAAGCTCGTCGCGGCGCTCCGCACGTCGCTCCCGGCGATCGCGAAGGTGCAGCTCGGCACCGGCAAGAAGCTCGCGGCGGCGGTGTCCGGCGTGGGCAAGGCCGGCGCCGACCTCAAGGACGCGGCGCTCAAGGCCGGCGGCAAGGCGGTCGCCTGCGTCGCGGCCGCGGTGGACGCGTCGGCGAGCGCGACCGCCTCGATCGACGTGAACATCAAGGCGAGCGCGAGCGTCAGCGGCTCCGCGAGCGGCTCGGCCAGCGGCGGGACCTGATCCCCGGACTAGCCTGAGACCGGACGCGGCGGCGGTCCCCTCCCGGAGGGGGCTGCCGCCGTTGTCTTTTGGGGCGTTCCTCTCCCGGAAGGAGCCGTCGCCTCGATACTCCTGGAGCGGCTCCTGGAGCGGCCACCCTGCGCAAAGCGCCGTTCTGGATGGGAGCTCACCTTTTCTCCATGACATGGACGTGCGGACGTCCGGACAGGCACCGGACCCGCCAGCGCCCGTGTAACAACCATGTTTCCTGTCCAGCGAAGCGAGTCGCGGCGAGGGTCGTTGATGCGCGCTACGCCTCCGGGAGGCCGGCGTCGATGACGCGCCTCGGAAGGGGCCATTGCGCCCGGCACGGCGCCGCGTCCGGAGTATCATGATGCCTCTGCAGGTGATGACGGAGACCTCGGAAGGGCAGGAGCGATGGTCGGCGGTCCCTTGATCGAGCGCGGCGCCAGGATCGGCGAGTACACGATCGACGAGCCGCTCGGCGAGGGCGGCTTCGGCGCCGTGTTCCGCGGCCACGACGAGGCCGGAAACGACGCCGCCATCAAGATCTTCAAGGACGTGAGCGCCCAGAACGTCGGGCAGCTCTTCGCCCAGCAGAACGAGATCGAGGCGCTGCTCCGGCTGCGCCACCCGTCGCTCGTCAAGCTCAGCTCGTACGGCGTCCTCGACGGCGTCGGCCTCTACCTCGCGATGGAGCTCGTCCGGGGCGAGACGCTCGACCGGTACCTCGCGCGGATGGGCTCGCTCGACACGATCGAGGCCCTGCGCATCGCGCGCCGCGTGGCCGAGGCGCTCGCCCACTGCCACGCGCTCAACGTGCTGCACCTCGACCTCAAGCCGAGCAACATCGTCCTCACCGATCCGTACGAGCCCCGGCTCAAGATCCTCGATTTCGGCCTGGCCACGCTCACGGTGAGCTTCCAGCCCGAGCACACGCGCGTCAACGCGGGGACCATCGCCTACCTGGCGCCCGAGTGCCTGAAGCAGGGCGCGCTCGGCCGCCCGAGCCCCCGGATGGACCTCTACGCGGTCGGCGTCATGCTCTACGAGCTGCTCGCCGGCCGGCTCCCGTTCTCGGGCGGCACGGTCAACGCCATCATCAACCAGAAGATCTACGGCGCGCTCGTGCCGCTCTCCCAGGTGGCGCCGGAGACGCCGGCCCCGGTCGTCGCGCTCGTGGAGGAGCTCATGGAGCGCGACCCCGCGCGGCGCTTCTCGAGCGCGGCCCGGCTCTGCGCGCGGCTCAAGGAGCTCTATTACGTCACGCTCCACGGCGCCTCGCCCGCGCAGCCGGCGCAGCCGTCCGACGACGGCCCGCACGAGCGCGAGGCCTCCTCGCCCGAGGCGCTCGACGACGCGCCGTTCATCGGCCGCGAGCAGGAGCTCAATCGGCTCGTGGAGCTCCTCCAGACCGCGGTGCGCGGCGAGCCGCGGCCGGCCGTGGTGGTCGGCGACGCGGGCGTCGGCAAGAGCCGCCTCGTCGCCGAGCTGCTGCGGAGCGCGGAGCAGGCGGGCGCGGCGATCGTCGCTTACGGTCGGTGCCGGGAGCTCTCCGGGCTCGTCCCCTACTCCGCGCTCCGCGAGGCGCTGACGCAGATCGCGCTCTGGCTGGAGCGGCACAGCGACACCCGCGCGGCGCGCATCCGCCGGCTGGTCAGCCTCGTGGTCGCCGAGGACGCGGCCCTGCTCCAGGGGCTCGTCCCGGAGCTCATCCGCGCGGTCGGGCTCGCCGACCAGGGCGGCGCCATCGGCCCGGGGGGCACGCGCTGGATCGCCGATCTGATCCAGCGGCTGCTCGGCGCGATCTCCGAGGAGATCCCCGTCGTCTTCGCGATCGAGGACGTGCACTGGGCCGACGAGGCGACGCACGAGGTGCTCCTGCGGCTCTCGGATCAGCTCGGCGAGATGCCGGTCCTCCTGCTCGCGACCGCCCGGCCGCCGTTCCCCGGCGGGCGCAGCTCGCTGCCGCCGCCGGGCTCGTCCGCGCTGCGCGGCGCGTCGGCATCGCAAGGTCCGCCCGGCTCGTCCGGGCCGCGCCTCGCGTCGGCGTCGCCAGGGCCGCCCGGCTCGTCGCCGATGACGCCGCGAACGGCGGGGTGGCTCGCGTGGAAGGGCGTCGAGCGGCTCGACCTCGGCCCGCTCCCGCCCGACGCGAACCGGGCGCTGCTCTCGGCGCTGGGCCGCGGCGCGGGGGACGAGCTCGTGCAGGAGCTCGTGCGCCGCGTCCCGCTGCTCGCCGCCGGCAACCCGCTCTTCAACATCCAGGTCGTCCGCAACATGGAGACCGAGGGCTTCCTGCACCGCGGCCGGAGCGGCGCGCTCGAGCTCTCCCGGGCCGACGCGCACTACCGCGCGCCCGCGTCGGTGTCGGACGTGCTCGCGCGCAGCATCGAGGCGCTCGATCCCACGACGGTCCGGGTCCTCGGCGTCGCCGCGCTGATCGGCCGGCAGTTCCAGCGCGACGACCTTGTCGAGCTCGGCCTGTTCGACCCGGCGGAGGTCGACGGCGCCCTGCGCGAGGCCGCCGCGCACCACGTCTGCCTGAGCGAGGACGGGCGCCTCACGTCGTTCTCCCACGACGCGGCGCGCGAGCAGCTCGCCGCCCGGGTGCCGCCCGAGGATCGCGGCGAGGTCCACCGGCGCATCGCGCGGCGCATCGAGCTGCGCGGCGGCGATCCGGGGACGCTCGCGCACCACATCGAGCGCGCCGGCGATCTCGATCGCGCCGCGTCGACGTACCTGCTCGCGGCGAGCGAGGCCGACCGCCTCCAGGATCCGCACGGCGCGAGCCGGCGGCTCAAGCAGGCGCTCGCGCTGCTCGAGCGGCTGCCGCTCGAGCCGGCGCGCGTCGAGCTCAGGGCCCGGTGCGCGCACGAGCTCGCGCGCGTGGCGTGCCTGCTCGGCAGCACGGCGGAGCCGCTCGATCTGCTGCGCCGCACGCAGGGCGCGCTGCCGGAGACGCCGCTCGTCACGGCGGCGCTCTCCAGCGCGCTGTCGCGCGTGCACTACGTGCGGGGCGAGTTCGCGGACGCGGTGGCGCACAGCCGCAAGGCGCTCCAGGCGATCGGGGCGAGCCCCGAGCTGCGCCCGTACCAGTGCCTGCCCGCGAACATCCTCGGGCGCGCGCTGTGCGCGGCCGGCAAGGTCGGCCCGGCGACCGAGCCGCTCCGCCGCGGCTGCGAGCTCGCCGAGGCGGCGGGCGAGTACGTCGAGCTCTGCCACTCGCGCGGCATCCTCTGCGTGGCGCTGAGCCAGTCGGGCCACTACGCCGAGGCCGAGCAGAGCGCCGCGGACGCCGCGCGCCTGGCCGAGCGCCTGCGCGACCCGGTGCGGCTGCTCGGCACGTGGTTCTACTACGCGGTGCTCGCCGAGGGCCGGTTCGACTGGGATCTCGGCGTCCGGTCGACCGCGCAGCTCCTCTCGTACGCCGAGGAGCACGGCCTGAGCGGGCTCTACCTGTACGTCGGCACGATGTACGCGGGCCGGCACCAGTTCCACGTGGGGCACCTCGCGCGGGCGCGGGTGCTGATCGCGAACGCGTGCAACCTCAGCGGCGTGCTGGGCATCGGCATGGGGCGCGGCTGGGCCGAGGGGTACCTGGGCGACGTGCTCTTCGTGCAGGGCCACCTCACCGAGGCGCTCGCCGCCTACGAGCGGGCGCTCGAGATCGGGTCGGCCGGGACGGGCGACGCGTACGCGGTGAGCCTCGGCCGGGTGGGCCGGATGCACGTGCTGGCGCTCCAGGGCGGCGACGCCGGCGAGCTCAGGGCGTACGGCCTGGAGACGCTCGAGTTCATCCGCGCCTCGGGCAACCGGACGCAGCTCGTCATGGCGCTCGAGCGCTGCGCCGAGGCGTTCGACCTGCTCGGCGACGAGGAGGGGGCGCGCGACGTCCGGTCCGAGCGCGCGGTGCTCGTCGAGGAGCTCGGCCTCAAGGACCCGACGTTCTGGCCGCGGCCCCCGGCCGAGGCGGCGTTCGGCGGCTCCCCGCGGGAGTACTGGACGGGGCTGCCGCGCGAGCTCCGGTCGGTGGCGCCGAGCAGCCTGGGCACGACGCAGATCGTCGCCGCGACCATGGCGGGGCTCGCGGAGGCGGCGACGCTCGCGATTCCGGAGGAGGAGATCGGCGCGCCGACGATCGTGGCGATCCCGCGCTTGCGCCACGTGACGTTGCTGGAGACGCTCGCCTCCGTCGAGGGCTTCGTCCCGCGCTTCGACGGGCCGGAGGCGCCGCCGGTCGCGAAGTGACGGCGGCGGGAGGCGTGGCGCGTGCCGTGCGAGGCGCCGCGGGTCAGCCGGGGGCGTCGCGTGGGCGACCGCGGCGCGCCGGCGCTCAGCCGTCGCCGCCGGGGCGCACCTTGCGCCTGTCGGCTCCCCTGGGGCGGGCGAGCGCCTCGCGCACGCGGGCGTGGTCGAGCGGGTCGCGCCCGTCGAGCGCGAGCTCGATGTACTCCATGCGGTCGCTCCCCCAGAAGAGCTCGTCGTCCACGAAGGTCGTCGGCACCCCGAACACGCCCCTGCCGACGGCGCGCTCCGTGCCCTGCCGGAGCGCCTCCTTGGCGGCCTGCGCCGAGGCCTGCTCGATGAGCGCGGCGCTGTCGAGCCCCTCGCGCTCGAGCGCGCCCGCGAGCTCCTCGGGCGAGCCGAGGTCGATGCCCTGCCCCCAGCCGGCCCGGAAGATGGCCGAGACCACCCTGCGCTGCGCTGCGCCGGCGACCTCGGGCAGCGACAGCCGCAGGGCGAGCAGCGGGTTGAAGGGGTGGACCTTCGGACAGGAGAGCTCGATGCCGTGGAGCCGTGCGTGGCGGAAGGCGTCCTTGTAGGCCCACTCGCGCTTCGGCGGGATCTCGGCGGGCCCGAGCTGGCCCCAGCGCTCGAGGAGGCCGGCGAAGAGCACCGGGTGGATGTCGAGCGCGACGCCGCGGCGGTCGCAGATCTCCTGGATCCGCAGCCAGGCGAAGTAGGCGTAGCCCGAGATGTAATCGAAGTAGAAGTCGACGCGGCGGGCCATCGCGGGCCTCCGAGGGTGCTGGTGGACTGTGTGCTGCGCCCGCCGTCCTGGAGGAGCCCTGGCGCGGCTTCCGGGATCGTACCATGGTGATCGGTGCGACCCCTCGTTCAGCGCGACGCGCGCGATGAACGCAACGCGCGCGATGAACGTGACGCGCGCGGCGCGAGCGCTGCCACGGCGCGGGCCGGTCCTGTCGAGGTCGTGCGCACAGCGCTCGCCCACCTCTGGGCCATGCTGTTCCTTGTCGTGCTGCTCCCTGTCGGGCTGCTCTGCTTTCCCTTCGATCCCCGGCAGCGGATGCACGATCGGCTCTCGGTCGTGTGGGCGCGCGGGGCGCTCCGGCTGGTCGGCGTGCGGGTCGAGGCCGAGGGCGTCCAGCACGTGCGGCCGGGCGAGCGCTACGTGATCGCGGCGAACCACCAGAGCACGCTCGACATCCTCGCGCTCCTCGTGGTGCTGCAGGGGCGCACGCCGATGCGCTTCCTGGCGAAGCGCGCGCTGTTCCGCGTGCCCGTGCTCGGCTGGGGCATGCGCCTGTACGGCCACACGCCTGTCGATCGGCGGCGCGCCCGCGGCGCGATCGCGGATCTCGGCGAGGCGCGGCGCAACGTGATGCAGCGGTGGTCGACGGTGTTCTTCCCCGAGGGCACGCGGAGCGCGACGGGGCGGCTGCTGCCCTTCCGGCTGGGCGCCTTCCGCACCGCCTCGGCCGCGGGCGCCCGCGTCTTGCCAGTGACCATCGACGGCGCGGGCGCGCTCCAGCCGAAGGGCCGGTATGCCGCGGCGCCCGGGGTGATCCGGGTCGTGGTGCACCCACCCATCGATCCGCGGGGTGGGTCGCCGGAGGAGCTGCGCGCCTCGATGGAGGCGTGCAGGGCCGCCGTGGCGTCGGGGCTGCCGGAAGGGCTGCGCGAGGGGGCTGAGCCGGGGAGCGCGTGAGCTGCGGGATCCAGGTTGGCCACCGGGCCACCCGATCCAGGTTGAGGATCGGTCACCGGCCACCCGACCCAGGTTGCGGCCACCCGACCCAGGTTGGGGCCACCCGACCCAGGTTGGGGCCACCCGACCCAGGTTGAGGGTCGGCCAGCCGGCCCCGGACCCAGGTTGAGACCACCCGACCCAGGTTGAGGATCGGTCACCCGATCCAGGTTGAGGATCGGTCACATCCAGGGTCGGTCCACAAGAACAGTGACCCAGGTCGAGGATCCGGGTTGAGGGACCGATCCTCGTTGAGGATCCGACCTGACCCAGGTCTGGCGAATGACAGCAGCCCAGACGGCGGACACCTGGCGGAATCGTTGGACCGCCTGGCGGCCGCCACCCATGGCTCGCTCCAAGTACTCGAAATGATTCACCACGAAACCCGGCACGACCTTTGTTGATGTCCAGCGGCCATGAGCCAGCCCCGAGATATCACCCCCGGCGCGACCTACCTGATCACCCGTCGCGCCCTCCGCAGGCACCTCCTCTTCCGCCCCGACGCCGCCATAACCCAGCTCTTGGTCTACGGTCTCGCGGTCTCGGCTCGACGCTACCGCATCGAGGTCCACGCGCTCTGCGCGATGTCATCGCACCTGCACCTCGTCGTGACCGACCCGGATGGCGTACTGCCGCGCTTCCTGCAGTTCTTCCATCGTGTCGTCGCGCTCGGCACGAAGGTGCTCCGCAAGTGGGAAGGGCCGGTATGGGACCACGAAGCCACCAGCGTGGTGCGGCTGCTGACGCACGCAGCGGTGGTCGAAAAGATCGCCTACGTCCTCGCGAACCCTGTGGCCGCGGGGCTGGTCCGGCACGCGCGTGAATGGCCGGGCGCCAAGGTGGATGTAAGCGAAATCGGCCGCGGCGAGCTGCGCGCTGCCCGTCCCTCCGCATACTTCGATCCGGAGAACCCGCAGTGGCCGCAGCAAGCAGGGCTCCCGCTCGCGCTGCCGCCTGGTATCCAGCAGGACAGCGCGGACGGCTTCCGCCGTGCGGTCGCGGCCGAACTGGAGCGACATGAAATGCGGGCACATGTCGAGGTGCATCGGCAAGGGCTACGCTTCCTGGGCGTCGAGAAGGCCAGCAACGTCTCCCCGTACGAGCGTGCCACGAGCTTCGAGGCCCTACGTGAGCGCAATCCGACATTCGCGGTCGGCCGTGAGCAGGGCGGCGCATGGAGAACCGCAGCCACCGCGGTGCGGACGTTTCGCGCCTCGTACCGCGCGGCGCTCGAACGATGGCGTGCCGGTGTACACAGCGCCCTATTCCCGGCCGGAACATGGTGGATGCGCATATTCCACGGCGTCAACGTGACCATACCAGCGTAGCCGACGTCGTGCTCACAACGAGGTAGTCATTGCGCGGGTTCGCTACAGCGAGGCGGACAAGGGGAAGGCTCTGGGCTCACCCCGGTTCGGGTCGACACCGACACTGATCGAGTTGGTCTGACCAATCATTGGCTCAACCGTGGTCGGGTGGCTCGACAATAGCCCTCACCCGGGTCGGTTCGCCAGCGGACTCCACCTGAGGTTGCCGCAATCTGGGTCGGATTGCCGCTCGCCTGGGTCGGGTCATGCCGAGCTCAAGCCGAACCGAGCTCAACCTCGGTCGCGCGGGGTCCCCGCGTTTCCCAATCTGGGTCGGGTTTCCGCTCAACCTGGGTCGGGTCTCCCGCCGCCCATTGCTCAACCTGGGTCGGTTTTTCCCTCCGGGGTCGGATTTTCCCCCTGTCGCCCCAACCTGGGTCGGGCCTCCCGGGTCAGGGTCTCCCGGGCCGGGTCTCCCCAACCTGGGTCGGCTCTCCCCGCCTGCGGGTGGATTGAACGGACCTGTTCGTACCGGCAGGCGAACCGGGCATGTGGGGGCAAACCGGATTGGGTCGACCATCGGGCTCATCGCGGGTTGAGTCGAACGCGCGAATTAGGCTCAAATAGGCTCAACCCGGGTCGGGTCACGCGCCGACCTCAACAGGCAACCTCGGCAACCTCAACCCGGTCGGGCCCAGCCAGTCGGGCCCAGCCAACCTCAACCCGGGTCGGGTCCAGCCGGCCCGCCGCCGGGGTCGGCTCGCCGCCGCCAGCGCCGCCCGCATCGGGTCAAACCCCAATCTGGGTAGGGTCGCGCATATCACAGCATCGCCCCCCTCCGGCATGTATCATGAATACGGCACGAGACATTTCATGACCGAACCCCGCCCGAAACCTCAGCTCGTCGTGGTTGGCTGCTCCGCCGGCGGCATCGAGGCCCTCTGCACGCTGGTCGCGACCCTGCGCGCCCCCTTTCCGGCGCCCCTCGTGATCGCCCAGCACCTCGACCCAAGGCGACCGAGTCACCTCGGCGAGGTCCTGGGCCGCCGTAGCGAGCTGCCTGTCCGCACCGTCGCCGCGGTCGCCCCACTCGACGACGGTGTCGTCTATGTCGTGCCCGCGGGCCGCGACGTGGAGATCACCGACCATGAGCTCCGGCTCCTTCCGGAGAACGGCGCGCGGCCCAAGCCGTCCGTCGACACGCTCTTCCGCACCGCGGCGGAGGTCTTCGGTGAGAACCTCATCGCCGTCGTCCTGACCGGCAACGGCTCCGACGGCACCGCCGGCGCCCGCCACGTCAAGAAATGCGGCGGTACGGTCATCATCGAGAACCCCGACACCGCGAAGTTCCGGGGCATGCCAGAGTCGCTGGCCCCAACCACGGTCGACATCGTGGCCGACCTCGGCCGCATCGGGAGCATCCTTAACGACCTCCTGTCAGGCTCGTACGTCGAGCCCGCCCCGGAAGACGATCGTCTCCAGCCCCTCCTCGATCTCGTGCGCGAGCGGAGCGGGATCGACTTCAAGAAATACAAGCAGGCCACCATCCTGCGCAGGCTCCGGCGCAGGATGGCGGCCACGAACGTCGAGACCATCGACGACTACGTGCACTACCTCGCCGACCACCCCGAGGAGCACCAGCGGCTGGTCAACAGCTTCCTCATCAAGGTCACCGAGTTCATGCGCGACCCGGAGCTCTTCGCGCACCTCCGGGACGTGGTCCTGCCCGCCCTCATCGAGCACGCCCGGGCCGACAACAAATCGCTGCGGATCTGGTCCGCCGGGTGCGCCACCGGAGAAGAGGCATACTCCCTCGCCATCCTGATCAGCGAGCTGCTCGGCGACGAGCTCGACAGCTTCCACGTCCGCATCTTCTCGACCGACCTCGACCCCGAGGCTGTCGCCTTCGCCCGCCGCGGGATCTACGGGGCGACCATCGTCGAGGACCTGCCGCCCGAGCTCATCGAGCGTTGCTTCGTCGCGATCGACGGCCAGTACCAGGTGAAGAAGCGCATCCGCAACCTCACCGTCTTCGGCGAGCACGACCTCGGCCAGCGCGCCCCGTTCCCGCACCTCGATCTCGTGCTGTGCCGCAACGTGCTCATCTACTTCACGAGCGAGCTCCAGCGCCGCACCCTCCACCTCTTCGCCTTCTCGCTGCGGGAAGGCGGCTACCTCGTGCTCGGCAAGGCCGAGACCACGAGCCCGCTCAGCGAGTACTTCGTCCCGCACGACATGCACTGCAAGACCTACGTGCGCCGCGGGGAGCGCATCCTCGTGCCCCCCTCGTCCGTCGCCGCCCCGTCGCCGCCCCGTCGCGCGCCCCGCGGCAAGCTCCCCATCATGCCGTCCCTGCGCGGCGCCAAGGAGCTCCCGCGCGCCCGCATGTCCGTCGATGTGCTGCTCTCGACCTTCCGCGTGGGGATCGTGCTCGTCGACAACCGCTACGACATCCTGGAGATCAACGTCGCGGCGCGGCGCCTGCTGGGCATCCACGGCACGGCGATCGGCCAGGATCTCGTGCACCTCGCGCAGTCGGTCCCGAACCGCAAGCTGCTCGACGCAATCGACGCCGCCTTCCGGGGCGAACCGCCGGAGCCGCTCGACGTCTCCGTCGAGGCGACGCCCGTGGGCCAGCCGTCGTACCTCCAGATCACCTGCCACGGGCCTCGTCCCGAGGTCGAGCCGGACAAGGCCGAGGCCGTGCTGGTCGTGGTCGAGGACATCACCGAGACCGTGCAGCGCCGGAAGGCGAACCAGGAAGGCATCGGCCGGGAGGCGAACCTCCACACCGAGATCGCCGAGGCTCCTCGTGGTCGACGGCGCGGGGCGGCCGCTGCTCACGAACGACGCATACCAGGTGATGTTCGGCGCAGGCGGGCTCACGGTGAACGATGAGAAGGGCCGGCCGGTGCTCCACCAGGACACGCCGGAGCAGCGGGCCGCCCGCGGCGAGAGCTTCCAGATGGAGTTCACCGCCCCCGGTCCCGGCGCCACGATCCGGCACTTCGAGGCCACCGGCCAGCCCATCTGCGTGAGCGACGCGCCCGCCACGGACGCCGTGGCGAGGGGCGTGATCGTCATCCGCGACATCACGGAGCGAAGCATCCGCAAGCTGCAGGACCGCTTCATGGCCATGGCGAGCCACGAGCTCCGCACGCCGCTCGTGCCGCTACGCGGCTACCTCGACATGCTGAGCAGCCTCCTCCCCGCGGACGGCGACCCGCGCCTGCGCCGCTTCGCGTCGCTCGCCCGCACCCAGAGCGAGCGGCTCGATCGGCTGGTCGACGACCTCGTGAGCGCGACCCGCATCCAGACGGGGAAGTTCGAGCTCAAGCTCTCGGAGGTGGCGCTCGTCCCGCTGGTCACGCACGTCGCGGAGAGCGCCCAGACGCTCGCGCAGACCCCGAAGATCCACCTCGACCTGCCCTCCGACGCGACGGAGCCGATGGTGATGAACGGCGACCCCGCGCGCCTCGAGCAGGTCCTCATGAACCTGCTCGGCAACGCCTTCCGGCACGCGGACGGCTCCACCAGGATCGATTTGCGCCTGCGACGGACCGACGGCAGCGCCGAGCTCGACGTGGTGGACTACGGCCCGGGGATCCCCGCGGCCGACCTGCCGAACGTGTTCTCTAGCTTCTACCAGGTGGAGCGTCCCAAAGGGTCGTCGTCCGGCGGCATGGGCCTCGGGCTCTTCATCTGTAGAGAGATCGTCAAGGCGCATGGAGGACAGATCTCCGTGCGCAGCTCGGAGGGTAAGGGCGCCACGTTCACCCTCAGGCTCCCCCTGAGGGCGAACGGAGGCGCGCAGGATTGATTCACCGGGACGAAGCTGCTCTCGTGCGAGCAGCACCGGAGGAGACACCATGTCAGACAGAACGAGGATCCTCGTGATCGAGGATGATCGTGATTCGAGCGATATGCTGCTGGAAATGCTCGGGATGGCCGACTACGAGGTGGAGCTCGCCCACACGGCGGACCAGGCGATCGCGGCGCTCACGGAGCGACGTTACGGGGCGGCCCTGCTCGATCTGAACGTGACGGGGGCGACGACGTCGGAGCTGATCGAGCGGCTCCGGGGGGTGTCGCAGAGGCCGCCCCTCGTGATCTTCTCGGCGCGCGTGCCGGACGACCTCCGGAGGGCGGCGGCACAGCTCTCGGCGGCGGCGGTCATCCAGAAGCCGGCGAGCATGGACACGCTGCTGACCACGATGGATCGCGTGATTCGCCCTGCTGCGTGAGCGGCGCTGCGACGGGGCGCGACGTTCCTCTCCCACTCCCATCTTCCGACGAGGCGTACTGTGCCAGGACACGACATCATCACGATCGGGGCATCGGCAGGCGGCGTGGAGGTGCTGATCGCGCTCATCGGGGGTCTGCCTTCGGATCTGCCGGCGTCGCTGTTCGTGGTCCTGCACTTGCCGCCGACGGCGCGGAGCGTGCTCCCGCAGATCCTGGAGCGGACGACCCGGATGCCCGTGGGGACCGCGGTCGACGGCGAGCCGGTCGAGCGCGGGCGCATCTACATCGCGCCGGTGGACAACCACCTGATGCTCGACGAGGGCGTCGTGCGCGTCACGCGCACCGCGAAGGAGAACGGCCACAGGCCGGCGGTCGATCCGCTGTTCCGGAGCGCGGCCGAGGCGTACGGCGCGCGGGTGGTCGGCGTGGTGCTCTCCGGCATGCGCGACTGCGGCACCGCCGGCCTGCTGGAGATCAAGCGCCGCGGCGGCATCGCCGTGGTGCAGGACCCGACGGACGCCCTGTTCCCGGAGATGCCGCAGAGCGCGCTCGACAACGTGCCTGTGGATCACTGCGTCCCCCTGGCGCGCCTCCCGCCGCTGCTCGTCGATCTGGTGCATCAGAGGACAGGAGAGGCTCCCGCGAAGGCGGAGTCGCCCCATGGACTGGTGGGGGAGAAGGTGGAGGCACCCGAGATTGAGTTCACGTGTCCGGACTGCGGAGGCAACCTGACCCGCAACGGCGACGGCGCGATCCTCAGCTTCCGGTGCAAGGTCGGCCATCGGTACACCCCGGAGGGGCTGGAGAACGTCCAGGCGGAGGCGCTCGAGGCGGCGCTCTGGATCGCGCTCCGCACGATCGAGGACACCGCGGCGCTGGCGCGCCGGATGGCGGTGCGCGCGGAGGAGCGGAATCAGCTCCACGTGATGGCCCACTTCGAGGAGAAGGTCCGGGCGGCCGAGGAGCGGGGCGCCCTGGTGCGCCGGGCGCTGCTCGGCACGGGCAACGACGATGGCATCACGGTGGGCCGGAGCTCGAGGCGTTCGTCGCCGCGGCTGAAGGGGTGAGCGCCGGCCGGTACGGGGGCGGCCCGGCTCGGCGTGGCCAGCGCGACGCGCGCTAGCTCGACGCGCCGCCGGGCAGCTTGCCGAACCGCTGCTCGTACTCGGCCAGCCGCGCCGCGAGCAGCTTCGCCTCGTCCTCCGCCGAGCGCGCTCGCTCGTCCGCGGCGCGGGCCTGCTCGTCCGCGGCGCGGGCCTGCTCGTCCGCGGCGCGGGCCTGCTCCTCCGCGGCGCGGGCCTGCTCGTCACCCGTGGGCAGCGCACGACCTTCGGGGTCGAGCCAGCGCAGCCAATCGGCCTCAAGGCCGTTGTAGGAGCCGCGGCGAACGCCGAGCCCGAGGTGCAGCCGCGGGCTCATCACGTCGCCGTTCGCGCCGGGCGCGACGGGCACGTAGGACATCGTGGCGAGTTCGAGCGCGTAGGCCTCGAGGACGCCCGTGAACGGATCGAAGAGGTAGTACTCGGGCACGCGCAGGAGCTTGGCGTAGATCCGCATCTTGTCGGCGCGGTCCACCTTCTCGGTGCTCTCCGAGAGCAGCTCGATCACGACGTCGGGCGTCCGGCCGTCCTCCTGCCAGACGACCCAGGACTTGCGCTCGCGCCTCACCGTGTCGAGCACCACGAAGACATCCGGCCCGCGGAAGTCGTTCTTCTTCGCCTGGAGCTCGCTGAAGTAGATGGCCATGTTCCCGCCGACGTACACATCGTCGCGATCCTTCCAGAGCAGCTCCAGCACCTCGATGAGGAGGTACATCTGCTTGCGATGCCGCTGTGACTCCATCGGCTCCCCGTCATCGTACGGCAGCTCGTCCTCCCCCGGCGGCGGGGTCGGGACCAACGAGGTGTCGCTCTGAAAGGCCATGCGTCGCTCCTTCGAGGAGAATACCGCTCCCCGTCATCGCGGTCGAACGCGTCGCGGAGCACACCGCTAGCACGGAGCGACGCCTGTCGCGACGGCGCGCCGCTTCGACACGGGCGGCCACCCTGCTCCGGGCGCGCGACCCCCGCGGCGCCGCATCAACGGCTCGGGAGAGCTCTGCGAAAAAATCTCGGGCGAGCGCGTAATGGCCGAGATGCTTAGCTAGAGGCCATGGATTTCACCGAGGTGATGAGCGAGCTCGAGCGGCTCGGCACCGAGCAGAACCGGAGGGTTTACCGGCGCCACGGCGCGACCGACCCGCTCTTCGGCGTGAGCTTCGCCCACATGAACGCGCTCACGAAGCGGATCAAGCGCGACCACGAGCTCGCCGAGGCGCTCTGGGCGACGGGCAACTCCGACGCGATGTCGCTGGCGGCGGCGATCGCCGATCCGGGGCGCTTCACCCGGGACACGCTCGACGCGTGGCTCGACCGCCTGCGCTCCCCGCTTCTCATCGACCTCTTCGTGAAGCACGTCGCCCTGAAGACCCCGTTCGCCCGCGGCGCGATGGAGCGCTGGACCACCTCGGAGGACGAGTGGATCGGCCGCGCGGGCTGGACCCTCGCCGGCGCGCTCGCGGCCGAGGACCCGTCGTTGCCCGACAGCGTCTTCGAGGAGCGGCTCGCGGCGATCGAGGCGTCGATCCACAGGGCGAAGAACCGCGCCCGCGAGGCGATGAACAGCGCGCTCATCTGCATCGGCGCGCGGAGCGAGCCGCTGCGCGGCAAGGCGCTCACGGCCGCGCGGCGCATCGGCAGGGTCGAGGTCGACCACGGCGAGACGGCCTGCAAGACGCCCGACGCGATCGCGCAGATCCAGAAGCTGTGGGCCGCCCGGAAGCCGGCCGTCGCGCCCGCGGCGAAGCCCGCCAGGTCGGCCGCCGCGAGCCCCGGCAAGGCGCCCGCCGCGAGCCCCGGTAAGGCCGCCGCGAAGCCCAGCAAGGCCGCCGCGAGCCCCAGCAAGGCCGCCGCGAGCCCCGGCAAGGCGCCCGCCGCGAGCCCCGGCAAGGCGCCCGCCGCGAGCCCCGGCAAGGCGCCCGCCGCGAAGGACGGCAAGACCGCCCGCCGGGGCTGATCCGGATGCGCGCCGCCCGCCGGCCGCGGCTCACGTCGGGTTCGCCGCCGCCATGGCCTCGGCGGGCGACCCGAGCAGCTCCGTGCGCGTGAGCCGCTCGACGACCTGGCGCGTCAGGAGCAGGTGGTCCTCCTCCTCGTGCAAGCGCTTCCTGAACGACGCCCTCGCCTCGTCGTCGTCCGCCTCGTCGGCGAGCTCGAGCAGGAGCTGCCAGCCGGCGTTGTCGACGAGCTCCGCGGTCAGCAGCGCGTGGAAGAGGTGGGCCGGGTTCTGGTCTCCGTCGAGCACCACCTGCTGGATGCCCTGCGACTCGATCGTGATCAGCCGCGACATCTCGGTCTCCCCGTGCGCGTCCCCGCCGAGCTCGCGGATCCGCGCCTCGAGCCACTCCTCGTGCTCCTTCTCCTGGTCCCTGTACTCCCGGAGCTGGCCGAGCAGGTTCATCAGGCCCGGATCGGCCGAGCGGCCGACCTTCTCCACGATGGAGTCGTACAGCCTGACGCTCGCGCGCTCGTACGTCAGCCGCTCGTTGAGCAGGTCGATGGCCTTGTCCTTGTTCCCCTGTGCAAGCTTCTGCATGGATGCCTCCGACCGGGGCAGATGCGATTCGCAGGCCGTCGCGCGGCGGAGATCGCAGGTCGGCGGGCGCGGCGGTCAGAGGTGCTCGACCAGGTACTCCACGACGGTGCGGTTCGCGAACCGGCTCGCCACCGGCGACCGGTAGCCGTGCCGCTCGCCCGGGAACACGACCATGTCGAACCGCCTGTCGGCGGCCATGAGCGCCTCGATCATCCTGGCCGTGTGCGCGATATGCACGTTCTCATCCATGAGCCCGTGCAGGAGGAGCAGCTTGCCGCGCAGGTTGGCCGCGTGCTTCGTGAGATCCGCCGCCTCGTACCGCGCGGCCGCCCTGTCCAGCAGCCCCATGTAACGCTCCGTGTAGCCCGTGTCGTAGAGCCGGAAGTCGCTCCCCGGCGACCCCGCCACGCCCACGTGGAACCGGTCCGGCGCCCTGAGCAGCGCGTGCAGAACCATCGTGCCGCCATAGCTGTGGCCGTGGATGCCGACGCGCCCCGCGTCGACGTAGGGCAGCGTCTTCAGGAACTCGAGCCCAGCGATCTGGTCCGCCAGCTCGACCTCGCCGAGCCGGCCGTGGATGGGCGCCTCGAACGCGCGCCCGCGGTTGGCCGAGCCGCGGTTGTCGAGCTGGAAGACCCCCACCCCGCGGTCCGCGAGGTGATTCCAGAGCAGGCGCGGCGACCACGAGTCGAAGACCGTCTGCACGCCGGGCCCGCCGTACACCATCACCACGACCGGGTAGCGGCGGCCGGGCTCGATCGTCCGCGGCGGGAGCAGCGCGCCGTACAGCGTGTCGCCGCTCTCGGCGCGCACCTTCACGATCTCGGGGGCGCGCAGCCCGAGCTCGGCGAGCTCCGGATCCACGGGCGCGGGCAGCTCACCCAGCGCGGCGTTGCCGGCCCCTCGCACCGCGCCCTTCCACGGGCGACCCAGGGCCGAGTGGACGTCCACGTACCCCGGCCCCCCCGGCTCCACGGTGACGTGGTGCACCCCCGGATCCGACGTGAGCCGCTTCACCTCGCCGCCCGCGAGCGGCACGGTGTACAGGTGCCGCTCGGTCGGGCCGTCCTTGGTGGCCACGAAGCGCGCCTCGCCGCGCTCCTCGTCCGGCGGCTCGAGCGAGGTGACGTCCCAGTCGCCCGCGGTGAGCTTCGCGAGCTCCGCGCCCGAGCCTGCGTCGCGCACGGTGATGTGGGTATGGCCGCTCGCGGCGGTCGCCCAGAGGAACCTCGGCGCGCGCTCGAGCAGGCGCATGTGCCCGAAGTCCACCCAGGTCGGCGAGGTCTCGGCGACGATCTCGGCGGCCGCGCCCGAGCGCGCGTCCGCGCGCAGGAGCGCGAGGCGCTGCTGGTCGCGCGTCAGCGTCTGGAACCAGAGCGCCTTGCCGTCGGGCGCCCACGCGAACCGGCCGAGGTAGCGCTCCTGCTCGCCGCCTTTCCACTGGAGCCACGCCGTCCGCTTCGTCGCGAGATCGAGGATCCCCGCCTTGACGCGGGGGTTCTTGCCGCCCACGCGCGGGTAGCGCTGCATCATGAGATCTTCCTGGCCGTCGCGGACCCCGAAGATCGGCACCTTCCCGACCTCCCGCTCGTCGACCTCCAGATAAGCCACCCTGTCGCAGCCGGGGGAGATCCAGAATCCGCTCGGCTCCTCGAACTCCTCCTGACCGTTGAAGTCGCTCTGTCCGCGCGACACCCCTTCTGGCGCCCCCCGGGTCAGCGCGGTCTCGCGGCGCGAGGCGACGTCGATCATGAAGAGCTCTCGCCCGCGGACGAACACGACGCGCTCGCCGCCGTCGCACACCTTCGGGTCGATCTCCGGCTCGGCCGTGTCGGTGAGCCGCACGATGGCGCCCCCCTGGTCGCGCAGGAAGAGGTCGCCGCCGAAGGGGATGAGCATCACCGGCGCCCGCCTGGCCCAGGAGTACGCCGTGATCCCCTTCGAGAACATGCGCTGTCGCTCGCGCCGCAGCTCCTCCTCGCGCGAGAGCGGCCTCGTCTCCTTCAGCAGATCGCCCGAGGCGACGAGCTGCCGCGCCGCCCGCGACGCGGTGTCGAAGGCGAAGAGCGCCTGCTCCGGGCTCTCCGGCTGCCGCTGGAGGTAGGTGACCAGCTTGCCGTCGGGCGAGTGCTGGATCGCCCTCGGCAGCTTCGCGCCGAGCGGCGGTTGCCGGCCGAGGTGCGCGTACGTGACCCGGCTCGCCTCCGGCCCCGCGATGGCCGTCTTGCCCGCCGCGTCGCCCGCCGCCGGCGCCGCGCCACCCCCGCCCGGCTGGTCGCCAGCGCGCGCGGCCGGCGCGCCCGCCTTCACCGGCGGTGAGCCGGCCGGCGGGGCGCACCCGGCGACCGAGGCGAGGACCAGCGACGCGAGCGACAACCACGTTGCGGAGAGCGGACTTCGCATGTCCGCGATCTCGCCCGTCGCCGCGGGGATGTCAAACCGCGATCGGCCTTCTGCGCGAGCGCGTCTCCCGCGCTCGCGGCGATCAGCTCGCGATCCGCCGGAGCACGATGACCGGCCGGCCCGCGCCGCGGGAGCGCTCGAGGTCCACCTTGCAGTCGAGCATCCAGTCGTTGTCCTCCTCGGGATCGGCGATGATCTGCTCCACCACCCACGATCCGCCGTCCTCGGCGGGGTGGATGATCGTGTTGCTCGGGCTGCGGGCCGCCGGGTCGGTGCGGATCGCGCTGTGCTCCGCGTAGAACCCGCGGAGCGCCTCGTCCAGCTTGTCCGCCGTCCAGGGGGCCTCCTCGCCCTCCACCATCTCGGCGGCCACCTCGTAGTCGCGCCGGGACAGCGCGCGCAGGAAGAAGAACAGCTCGTTGCGGACGAGCACCGTGAAGTCCTTCGCGTTGCGCGTGATGTCGAACGCGCCCGGCTCCACGGGGCCGCCCGGGGCACCGGCGCGCGGCCGGTACGACGGGTCGCGCAGCTTCTCCCACTCGTCGAGGAGGCTCGAGTCCACGCCGCGGATGAGCGCCCGGAAATAGGCGATCATGTCGCCCGTGTCGGCGTCCTTCGCGTAGTCGGGGACGGTCTGGACCAGCGCCTTGTACACCTCGGAGACGTACCTGAGCAGGAGCCCCTCCGCCCGCTCCAGGTTGTACTCCCGGATGTACTCGCCGAACGACAGGTACTGCTCGTACATCTCGCGCGCCACGCCCTTCGGCCGGATGTTCTCCTGCCCGACCCAGGGGTGCCGGCGCGCGTAGTCGTTGAACGTGCCGTAGATGAACTCCGCGTTCGGCTTCGGATAGTCGAGCTTCTCGAGCTCCGCCATCCGCTGCTCGTACTCCACGAAAGCCGCCTTGAGCTCCGCGAGCTTCTCGGTCTTCAGGCGATCGAGCTGCTTTTGCAGGATGAGATCGGGGTTCTCGAGGATCGACTCGACCAGCGTCAGCAGATCGAGCGGATACGTGCCGCTCTCGGGATCCAGCTTGCCCACCGTCTCGAGCACGTAGAGCGAGAGCGCGTGGTTGAGGGAGAAATCCTCCTGGAGATCCGCGTTGATGCGGATGCGCTTGCCCGGCCCGTCGCGCGAGTCGTCCGCCGCGACGAACTCGATGATGCGCGCCTCCACGAGGGAGCGGAACAGGAGCATCGCTGTCCTGCCGTGCTGGCGCCGGACCGCGGGCCGGTCGTGGGTGCTGCGGATGAGCCGCTTCAGCGCCTGACACCCGCCCTCCTCGCGCCCGAGCACGTTGACCAGCATGCCGTGCGTGACCTGGAACCGCGACACGAGCGGCTCGGGCGGCGACTGGATCAGCCGCTCGAACGTCTGCCGGTCCCAGGGCACATAGCCCTTCTCCGGCGGCTTCTTCTTCACGATCTTCCGCCGCTTCGCCGGGTCGCTCCCCGCCTTCGCCTCGAGCCGCATGTTCTCGATGACGTGCTCCGGCGCCTGCGCCACCACGCTCCCCTGCGTGTCGTAGCCCTTCCTGCCCGCGCGGCCGCTGATCTGCTGGAAGTCGCGCACGCTCAGGATCGCCGTCTTCTCGCCGTCGAACTTGCAGAGCTTCGTGAACAGCACCGTGCGGATCGGGATGTTCACCCCGACGCCCAGCGTGTCCGTGCCGCAGATGATCTTGAGGTGCCCCTGCTGCGCCAGCTTCTCGACCAGCAGCCGGTACTTCGGCAACAGCCCCGCGTGGTGGAGCCCGATGCCGTGCTTGACGAACCGCTGCACCTCCCGACCGTAGGGGCTGGAAAATTTCACCCCCGCGAGGGCGGCGGTGATCGCGCGCTTCTCCTCCTTGGTGCAGTAATCCTGGCTCATCAGGTTCTGCGCCTCCTCGGCGCAGGCCCGCTGGGTGAAGCTCACGATGTAGATCGGCGCCTTGCCCGTCTTCACGAGGGTCGCGACGGTCTCGTGGAGCGGCGTCTCGCGGTACTCGAAGTCGAGCGGCACCGGGCGCACGGTCGACTTGATCACGGCGGTCTGCTCGCCGGTCAGCTTCGTGATCTCCTCCTGGAAGAACTCGGTGCCTCCGAGCGTGGCGCTCATGAGCAGGAACCTCGCCTGGGGCAGCGCGAGCAGCGGGATCTGCCACGCCGCGCCGCGATCGCGGTCCGAGTAGTAATGGAACTCGTCCATGATCACGTAGTCGCAGAGCGCCTTCTCGCCCTCGCGGAGCGCGATGTTCGCGAGGATCTCCGCGGTGCAGCAGATGATCGGCGCGTCGCGGTTCACCGACGCGTCGCCGGTCAACATGCCCACGTTCTCGGGCCCGAAGTCGTTGCACAGCGAGAAGAACTTCTCGCTGACGAGCGCCTTGATCGGGCACGTGTAGTAGGACTTCATCCCCTCGGCCATCGCCTTGAAGTGCATGGCCGCCGCGACGAGCGACTTGCCCGAGCCGGTCGGGGTGTTGAGGATCACGTTCTTGCCGCCGAAGATCTCGAGGATCGCCTCCTCCTGCGCCGGGTAGAGCTCGAGTCCCCGCTCGGCCACGTAGTCGAGGAAGCCGTTCAGGAGGTCGTCGGCGGTGAAGTCGTGGGGCGACGGCGGAAGGCGAGCGAAGAGCGGAGCGGCGGCTAGGTCCATGGCGGCTTCAGGGCGCCCTCCGGGGGCGCCCCCTGCACAAGCCTGGTTCCGGAGGAAAATGCAAGCAAACTCCGCGATGTCCCGGTCGTAGGAAGGGGCCCCTCGCGGCCCCCCGGACGGAACGGATTTCAGGGCGAACCGGAGCCGCTGAACCGGAAAACGAACGGGCCGCCATGCAGCCCGCACCGCCACGCGATCGTGATAGCGTGGCCGGACGAACGAGGGGAGGACGCCGCGCGACACGTCCGGGGGAGGCACGTGAGCGCGCTGGCGGCCGGAATACCGGGACGGACGAGGGATGGGGGAGACCGCTGGAGAGCCGGCCTGGGCGCTGCGGGCGCCAGGCAAGGGGAGCGCGCTGATCGACGCGGCGACCGGGCGGCTCGTGCGCGTCAGCGGCGCGCTCTGCCGGCTGCTGGGCTACTCCGAGTGCGAGCTCCTGCAGAGGAGGCTGCCGGACCTGGCGCTGCCGGAGGACCGGACAGGCGCGACGGCCGCGTGGCGCTCTCTGGTCGAGGCCGGCGCGGACGAGATCACCTTCGAGATGCGCTGTCGCTGCAAGGACGGCAGCGCCCGCCGGCTCCAGGTGACGGGCGTGTTCGTCCGTGACGCCCGGGAGCAGCCTTATCGCGCGGTGGTGTTCATCGAGGAGATCAGCGACCGTGGGCGCGCGCAGGAGCGGGCGCTCGCGGCGGAGCGGGCGCTGGTGGAGAGCGAGGCCACGCTGCAGAACCTCTTTTACAGCAACATGGCCCCGATGGGGTTCTGGATGCCCGACGGGCGGATCGTCGAGGCGAACGACGCGTATCTGCGGCTCGTGGGCCGCAGCCGGGAGGATCTCGCGGCCGGCCGGGTCCGCTGGGACTCCGACGTGCTGCCGGAGGAGCGCGCCGGGGACGGCCGCGCCCTCGCGGAGCTGCTGTCGAGCCGGCGGACGTTCACGCCCTTCGAGAGGGCGTATGCGCTGCCCGACGGCACGCGGATCCAGATGCTGGTGAGCGGCTGTCTGCTGCCCGGGGGGCGCTTCGAGGACGGCGGCTTCGTGATCGCGCGCGACGTGACGGCGCTCCGGCGAGCCGAGGAGGCTTTCCGGCAAGGCGAACGCATCTTCCGCGCCATCGGGGACTCCATCGATCACGGTCTCTGGATCAGCGACCGCGAGGGCCGGAACCTCTATGCCAGCGAGGCGTACCTCCGGATGACGGGGCTGACCCGGGAGCAATGCGCCGGGTACGGGTGGATCACCGCGGTCCACCCCGACGACCGGCACAAGCTCACGCTGTTCGAGGAGGCCGTGCGGACGGGTGAGCCGCTCGAGGTGGAGGTCCGGTACGTCGGCACCGACGGCGCCGTCCACCAAGCCCTCAACCGGGCCGTGCCGGTCCGCGACGAGCGGGGCGAGTTCACGCGCTGGGTCGGCCTCTGCCTGGACATCAGCCGCCTCAAGCGGACGGAAGAAGCGCTGCGCGAGAGCGAGCGCCGGCTCCGCGCCGCGCTCGACGAGGCGCGGCGGGTCATCGCCGAGCGCGAACGCCTGGAGGCCGTGCTCCGCCGGAGCGAGCGGCAGCTCGAGCTGCTGATGGCGAACTCGCCCGACGTGATCTTCCGGCTCGACCTGGAGATGCGCTGCCTGTTCGCCACGTCCTCCATCGAGGCGGTCACGGGGGAGCCGCCCGAGCACTACATCGGCAGGACGGGCGCCGAGACAGGGCTCCCGGAGGACATCTGCGAGGCCAGCGACGTCGCGTGCCGCGAGGCGATGGCGACGGGCAAGCAGCAGCGGATCGAGTTCACCCTCGGCGAGCGGAGGTACCGGACGCGCTACATCCCCGAGCTCGGGCCCGACGGCGCGGTGGAGTCGTTCCTGGGGATATGCGAGGACGTCACCGCGGAGCGGCAGGCCGAGGAGGAGCGGCAGAAGCTGCTCGAGAGCGAGCGCGCCGCCCGCGACGAGGCGGAGCGCGTGAGCCGGGTCAAGGACGACTTCGTCGCGACGCTCTCGCACGAGCTGCGGTCGCCCATCAACGCGATCCTCGGCTGGGCGCGCATCCTGCGGAGCCGGGCGCAGGAGCCGCCGACGCTCGCGCGGGGGCTCGAGGTCATCGAGCGCAACGCGCGGCTCCAGTCCGACATGGTGTCGGAGCTGCTCGACATGAGCCGGATCGTCTCCGGCAAGCTGCGGCTCGACGTCATGCAGGTCGACCTGCCGGCGGTGATCCAGGGCGCGATCGAGTCGATCAAGCTCGCGGCCGAGGCCAAGGCGATCACGGTCGCCTCGAGCGTCGACCCCGAGGCGACCTCGCTGCGGGGCGACCCGGCCCGCATCCAGCAGGTCGTCTGGAACCTCCTGTCCAACGCCGTGAAGTTCACGCCGACGGGCGGGCGGATCGACATCGCGCTGCGGCGCGCGGGCGCGTTCGTCGAGGTGTCGGTGACCGACACGGGCACGGGCATCGCCCCGCAGTTCCTCCCCCACCTGTTCGAGCGCTTCCGGCAGGCGGACGCGTCGTCGACGCGGCAGTACGGCGGGCTCGGCATCGGGCTCTCGATCGTGAAGCACCTGGTCGAGCTGCACGGCGGCACGGTGGCGGTCGCGAGCCGGGGCGAGGGCCAGGGCGCGACGTTCACGGTGCGGCTGCCGCTCGCCGGCATCTCGGCCGAGGTGTCGGGCGACACGCAGCGGCCCGGCGAGCCGCGGGCCGAGGCGCTGGCCGACTACCCGGGCGCGGAGCTCACCGGCGTGCGGGTGCTTGTCGTCGACGACCAGGCCGACGCGCGCGAGGTGGCGCAGCGCGTACTCGAGGAGTGCGCGGCGCGCGTCACGACGGCGGGGTCGGCGGCCGAGGCGCTGGCCGCGCTGGAGCGGGAGCGGCCCGACGTCCTCGTGAGCGACCTCGGGATGCCGGTCGAGGACGGCTTCCAGCTCATCCGGCGGGTACGGGGCCTCGACGCGGCGCGCGGCGGGTCGACGCCGGCCGTGGCGCTGAGCGCGCTGGCGCGGGCCGAGGACAGGGCGCGGGCGCTCGGCGCGGGCTACCAGGCGCACGTGGCCAAGCCGCTGGATCCCGCGGAGCTCGTGGGGGTGGTCGCGGCGCTCGTCCGGGGGCGGACGGGGGCGTGAGGTGGGTTGTTCCGGGGGGGATCTTTGGATAGGGAGACGTCTTTACCGCGTCGTCGCGGGTGAGGTCGCGAGCAGGCCATGGTCCAGCAGATTTCCGTGAAAGAGCTCTTTCTGAAGCTGAAGGCAGGAGAGCCCGTGTACCTCCTCGACGTGCGCACGCCCGGCGAGCACCAGATCGCCGCGCTGCCGGGCAGCGCGCTGATCCCGCTGAACGAGCTCACGGAGCGCGCGGACGAGGTCGCGCCCGGCGAGGGCGCGCTGATCGTCGCGTACTGCCATCACGGCGTCCGGAGCCTCTCGGCCGCCGCGATCCTCGAGAAGCTCGGCCACGGGCGCGTCGCGTCCCTGCAGGGCGGCATCGACGCGTGGTCGATCCACATCGACGAGAGCGTCCCGCGGTACTGACGCGGCGCGGGGGCGCCGGGCGGGCGCGGCGCGGTCGGGCGGGGCGCCTCGCGCGCGGCTCAGTTGAGCGCGGGGCCGCCGAGCCGGAAGTAGAGCCGCCGGCCTGCGCCGCACGCGCTGCAGACGACCTTCGCGACCCGCAGCCGGGCGCCCTCGACCGTCTCGGCCGTGTGGTCCTCGACGCGCAGGGCGCCGCGGCAGCGCGGGCACGGGATCGACCGCGCCGCCACCTCGACCTGCGAGGCCGCGTCGAGCGTGATCGCGCGCCCCGGGGTGTGGCCCGGCTCGAGCAGCGCGAGGCGCTCGAGGTCCCGGGTGAGCTTCTCTGCGTCGCGGTCGCCCGCGCGCCGGGCGGCGCGCGCCGAGAGCTTCTTCTTCGCCATGCGCAGGTCTACCTGTCGCCGAGGATCGGCGTCGTGCTGTCAGGGCGCGCCGGCGCCTTGGGCAGGCGCGCGCCGCTGCCGGTCGGCGCGGACATCGGGTGCGCCGAGTGCGCCGAGGGGAACGCTCTGGGCCGCATCACCCTGGGCGCCATGCCGGCTGGCCGGTGCTCCGGGGCCGCCGCAGCACCGTGAGGCAGCGCCGACGCCGTCGGGACGGCTGCGCGCCCGGGGTCCGCGGGGGCGGGCGCCGGGGTGCCCGGCGCGGGATCGGCCGTGCCGAGGGGGGCGAGCGACGAGGCCTGGGCAGGCGCCTGCGAGGCCGGGCTGGGGTGCAGGACGACCGCCGGCGACTTCGCTGCGCTGCGCGACCAGAGCGTCGCCCCGACCGCGACCACGGCGGTCAGGAGGGCGCCCGCGGCGATCCGCGCGACCGCCCGGCGGCGCTTGCGCAGCATGATCGAGCTCTGCTGCCCGAGGCGGCGCTCGGTGACGACGGGCATGCTCCCGCCGGTCTCGTCGTCCTCGGATGCCTGCCACGACCCGAGCAGCCTGTACATCAGCGGCAGCGTGGGACCGTCGTCGCGCGCCATCGTCAGCGTGGGGCCGTCCTCGCGCTCCATCGTCAGCGTGGGGCCGTCCTCGCGGGCCATCGTCAGCGTGGGGCCGTCCTCGCGCTCCATCGTCAGCGTGGGGCCCTCGTCGCTGGAGACCGGGACGGAGCTGCGCTCGACCCGCGCGGCGTCGCGGCCCCGGAGGTGCTCGACCGACGTGCCCGGGCTGGGCATGGTGACCACGTGATCGCCGCCGTGCGGGGCGACCGTGGTGGCGCGGCGGCTCGCCCTCCCGCCGGCCTCCTCGTCCGCGCCGGGGTGCGGCCAGGTCGACGAGGCGCCCTTCAGGGCCAGCGCGTCGGCGGGCACGGTGACCGCGGCGGCGTCGTACCGGGGCGTCGGGGGCGGCAGCGACGGGAAGGCCTTGCCCGCGGCGATCGCCTCGATCTGATCGAGGGCGCGCGCGGAGTGCTCCGTGCCGTAGGGCGCGAGCGCGCGCGACAGCTCGACGACGCTCTGGACGCGCCGTTGCACGTCCTTCTCGAGGCAGCCCAGGATGATGTCCTCGAGGTGGGTGGGCAGCTCCCACCGGTGCACCCGCGGCGGCGTGGCCGGCTCGGTGACGATGGCCACGAACAGCGCCGAGATGGAGGGCGCGTCGAAGGGGAAGCGCGCCGTGAGGAGCTGGTAGAGGATGATCCCGAGCGACCAGACGTCGGTGCGGGCGTCGACGTCCTTCGTGCTGCGCACCTGCTCGGGCGACATGTAGCAGGGGGAGCCGAGCATCATCTCGGACGCGGTGAGCTTGCCGGTCTCCTCGACGGAGTCGTCGGCCGCCTTCGAGAGGCCGAAGTCGAGCACCTTGACGAGGGGGACGCCGCTCGCGCCCGTCGTGAGGAACAGGTTTCCCGGCTTCAGATCGCGGTGGACGATGCCGCGCGCGTGCGCCTCGGCGACGGCCTCGCAGCTCTGGAGCACGTAGTCGACCGCCTCGGAGACGGGCAGCGGGCCGCGCGCGTCGAGCACCTGCTGGAGGTCGCGCCCGCGCAGGTACTCCATGACGAGGTACGGGAGGCCGATCTCGGCGGTGCCCACGTCGATGACGCGCGCGACGTGCTCGCTCCGGATCGCCGCGGCGGCGCGCGCCTCGCGCAGGAAGCGGGCGCTCGCGCCCGGGAAGTCCTTGGCCCGCGGGAGGAGGAACTTGACCGCGACGCGCTGGCGCAGCGACACGTGCTCCGCGACGAAGACGGCGCCCATGGAGCCTCGACCCAGGCTGCGCTCGAGGCGGTATCTCTGCGCGAAGACCTCACCTATCCGTGGGATGCCTGCGGCCGATTCGGGCGCATCCGGCTTCATGGCCCGACCTCCATCCAGCGCACTATAGCCGCAACCTCATCAACTTTGATGCCAAGATGCGCGCGCGCCGGGGCCCGGGGAGTGGAGCCGGCGAAATGCGGGGGCAGCGGAATGCGGTCGCCGCGGTCGCGTCCGTCGCGTGCGTTGGCGCGTGCGCGAGCACGTGCGCGCTCACGCATCTTCTGCGTCGCGCGCCGCAGCCCTGGGCTGGCGCGCGGAGGGCATCCAACACGGGCATCGATCGAGCTCGTCGGGGAGCGCCCGGATGGCCGGTGACTCACGCCCATTTCATCGGGCTCCCTCATCGCGCAGGCGGTCTGCGGCGACCCCGCGCGGGCAGCGGGCGGCGGCCTCGATCCCGCCGCGGCCTCCGAGCATTGCGACGTCGCGCTCGCCATGGCACGAGCCCGCCGCCATGCCGACCCGCCCCTTCACGCTGGGCCGCTCCCGCCCCCTCTCGGGTGATCCCGGCGCCGCCGCCGCGCGCCCGCTCGAGCTGCCGGCGCACCACCTCGTGACCCACGGCGTCGTCGTCGGCATGACCGGCAGCGGCAAGACCGGGCTGGTGATGGTCCTCGTCGAGGAGGCGCTGCGCTCGGGCGTCCCGGTGCTCATGGTCGACGTGAAGGGCGACCTGCCCAACCTGCTCTTCACGTTCCCGGAGCTCTCCCCGGCCGAGTTCGAGCCGTGGCTCGACCCCTCCGCGGCCGCGCGCGACGGCCGCTCGACCGCCGACGTCGCCGCCGAGCTCGCGGCGCGGTGGCGCGCGGGGCTCGCGTCGTCGGGCCTCGGGCCGGCCGACGTCGCCGCGCTCCGCGCCCGCATGGCGCCGCGCCTGCTCACGCCGGGCACCACGGCGGGCGAGCCGATCCACGTGCTGTCGGCGCTCGAGGCGCGCTCGCCGCTCTGGGACGAGGACGAGGAGGCCGCCCGCGAGGCGCTCTCGGCCTCGCTGTCGCTCCTGCTCCGGCTCGTCGGCCGCGACCCGGATCCGGCGCGCAGCCGCGAGCACGTGCTGCTCGCGCACCTCGCCGAGCGGCGGCTGCGCGAGGGGCGGGCCGCCGGGCTCGAGGAGCTGCTCGCCGACCTCGCCGAGCCGCCGATCGCCGCCGTCGGCGCGCTCGACGTCGACGCGTTCTTCGCCCCGAAGGAGCGGCAGGCGCTCGCGCGCGAGCTCAACACCCTGCTCGCCTCCCCCACGTTCGCGACGTGGCGCAAGGGCGCGCCGCTCGACGTCGCGGGGTGGCTCGATCAGGGCGCCGCGGGCGGCAAGACCCCCGCCGTCATCGTCAGCGTCGCGCACCTCGAGGACGACGAGCGGCTCCTCGTCCTCGGGCTCCTGTTCGAGCAGCTCCTCTCCTGGGTGCGCGGCCTCTCCGGCACGAGCGATCTGCGCGCCCTCGTGGTCTTCGACGAGGTCTTCGGCTTCCTGCCCCCGCACCCCGCGAACCCGCCCACGAAGCGGCCGCTGCTCGCGCTGCTGAAGCAGGCGCGCGCCTTCGGCGTCGGCGTCGTCCTCGCCACGCAGAACCCGATGGATCTCGACTACAAGGCGCTCTCCAACGCCGGCGCGTGGTTCGTGGGCCGGCTCCAGACCGACGCCGACCGCGAGCGCGTGGTCGAGGGGCTCTCGGGCGCGGACGGGGGCGCCGGCGGCGTCGACGCCGCGGCGCTTTCGGCCGCCCTGAAGGCGCTGCCCCCGCGCACGTTCTTCGTGCGCGACGTCCACATGCAGCCGCCGTCGTTCCTGGCCGAGACGCGGTTCAGCCTGTCGTGGCTGCGCGGCCCGGTCACCCGGCGCGAGATCGGCCGCCTCGTCCGGGGCATGTCCCCTCCCCCGCCCGCCGCGCCCGGGCCGTCGGGCCCGGCGCCGCACGCGGCGGCGGTCGCGCCGGCCCAGCGCGCCGCCGCGGGCCCGGAGAGGACGCCGCCCCCGCGCGCCGCCGTGGGCCCGGGCGGCACGGTGCTCCTGGATCCGCGCCACCCGCCCCCTTCCCCCGCCCCGCAGGCCGCGCGGCGCAGCGAGGCCGCCCGCGCCGGCGCGAGCGCCGCCGCGCCGCCTCCGTCGATGCCGTCGTCACCGCCGCCGGCGCCCGAGGGATGGCGGAGCCTCTACGCCCACGCCCCCGCCGCCGCCCCGGAGGGCTTTCGCTACATCCCGTGGGTGGCCGCCTCGGTCGTCGCCCACCTGCGCGACACGAAGCTCGGCGTCACCCTGAACCAGAGCCAGCTCCTCGCCGCCCCGCTCCTGCCCGACGGCAGGCCGGACCTCGCGCGCGTCACCCGGCTCGACCCGTCGCTCCTCTCGGCGTCCCCCGCGCCGGGCGCCCGCTTCGCCGAGCTGCCCGCGCCGCTCGCGAAGCGCGCCGCGGCGCAGGCGGCGGCGCGCGCGCTCCGGGAGCACGCCTACCGCACCACCGAGGCCACCGTGGCCGTCCACAGGGAGCTCGGGCTCGCGCAGGCCGAGGGTGAGCCGCTCGAGGCGTTCGCCGCCCGCTGCCGCGCCGCCGCGGCCCGGCTCGCCGCCGCCGAGCAGCAGCAGGTGATCGGCCGCTTCGCGCCGAGGATCGCGCGCCTCGGCGAGCGCATCGCGGCCGCGAAGGCGCGGTACGGCCAGGCCGAGGCCGAGGTGGCCGCGCTCCCCGGCGCGGTGGGCGCGGCGCTCCTCGGGCTCGTCGCCGGCCGGGACACCGCCCGGCGCGCCGGGACCCAGCGCGACAAGGCCACCGCGAAGCTCGAGCGCGCGCGGCAGGAATGGACCGAGGCGGACGCCGCGCTCCGGGACCTCCACGCCGCGCAGGCCGCCGAGCTCTCCGCGCTGGAGCAGCTCCCCCTCCGCGCCGGCGAGGGCATCGAGACGAAGCGCCTCGTGCCGAAGAAGAACGACGTCGAGGTCGCCTACGTCGCGCTCGCCTGGGCCGCGACGCTCGCCGGCCCCGCCTGACGCCGCGACACGCACCCCGCGGGGCCGTCCGGCGCCCGCGCCGGCGCGACCGCGCGACCGCGCGGCCGCCTGACGCGCCCCGCCCCGGCGAGGCCAGCTCGCTGCAGCGCGGGCGCAGCCCGCTGCAAAGCGCCCCCACGCGGCCGGCGCCTGTGCTCTGATCAGCAGAGCGCCTGCGGCCCGCCTCCTGCGGGCCGCCGCGCCGGTACGAGGCCGCGCGCACGAGCCGAGCCCATGCACACCTCGCGGCAGCTCAACCCCCCGGGTGCACCGTGAACGGCAGCGCCGGCGCGACCCGCGTCGCGCTCCCGCCCCCCGCCACCGCGGCGAGCGCCCCGGCGACCGCGCCCGGGCTCGCCGTCCCGAGGTGGGCGGGCGTCTGGCCCGTGGCCGCGCTCTGGATGATCCCGGTGCTCGTCACGAGCACGCAGACCTACCTCCTCCTCCAGCACAAGCAGGAGCGCCACCTCTCGTTCCTCGCCGCGCTCGTGTGGCAAGGGCTGCCCTGGCTCTTCTGGGCGCTGATGACACCAGCGATCGCCTGGCTCGGCCGCAGGTACCCGCTGGAGCGCAGGGCCTTCCCGAAGAACGTCGCGGTGCACCTGATCGCGAGCCTGGCCATGGCCCCGGGCCACGTCGCGATCAGCACGCTCACGGGGCGGCTCATCGGCCAGGAGTCCTACGTGAAGGCGTCGTTCCTCGAGGTCTTCAGCAAGATCATCAGCGTCTACCTCGACGTCGAGCTGATCATCTACTGGGGGATCCTCGCGATCGTCCACGCCGCCGAGTACCACCGCAAGTACCGGGAGCGCGCGCTCGCGGCCGCGCAGCTCGAGACGAAGCTCGTCCAGGCGGAGCTCCAGGCGCTCAAGATGCAGCTCCACCCGCACTTCCTCTTCAACACGCTCCACGCGATCGCCGTCCTCGTACGAAAGCAGGAGACGCAGGCCTCGGTCCGGATGATCACCGGCCTGAGCGAGCTGCTCCGGATGGCGCTCGAGAGCGCGGGCAAGCAGATCGTGCCGCTCAAGCAGGAGCTCGATTTCCTCGACCGCTACCTCGAGATCGAGAAGACCCGCTTCCAGGACCGCCTGACCGTGCGCACCGACGTCGCCGCCGAGGCGCTCGACGCGGAGATCCCGAACCTCATCCTGCAGCCGATCGTCGAGAACGCGATCCGCCACGGCATCGCCCCGCGCGCCTCGTCGGGCAGCGTGACGATCGCGGCCCGGCGCGAGGAGGACCTCCTCGTCGTGGAGGTGACCGACGACGGCAAGGGGCTCTCGGAGAGCTGGGCCGGCGAGGCGAGCGAGGGGACGGGGCTCGGCAACGTGCGGGCGCGCCTCCGGCAGCTCTACCCGGGCGACCACCGGCTCTCGATCGCGCGCCGCCCGGAGGGGGGCGTCCTCGTGACGGTGGCGGTCCCGTTCCGGCCCGCGCACGCGCACGCGCACGCGCACGCCCGCCAGGAGCTTCGCGCGCATGGATAGCCCCGGGGCCATCCGCGCCGTCATCGTGGACGACGAGCCGCTCGCGCGGGAGGGGATCCGCATGCTGCTCGCGGGCGACCCCGAGGTCGCGGTCGCCGCCGAGTCCGGCGACGGGCCGGGCGCGCTCGATCTCATCCGGCGGCTGCGGCCCGACCTCGTGTTCCTGGACGTGCAGATGCCCGAGATGAACGGCTTCGAGGTGATGGCGTCGCTGCCGCCCGACGAGCTCCCCGCGGTGATCTTCGTGACGGCGTTCGACCGCTACGCCCTGCGCGCCTTCGAGGTCCACGCCCTCGACTACCTCCTCAAGCCGTTCGACGACGACCGCTTCTACGACGCCCTCCGCCGCGCGAAGGCCCACCTCCGGCTCTCGCGGATGAGCGATCTGAGCCAGCGCCTCCTCTCGCTCCTGCAGAGCTACGGCGACCCCGCGGCGGCGGCGGCCGCGGCCCGCGCGCGGGAGGGCGCCGCCGGCGGCTCGGAGCCGCCCGCCGCGGGCGCCGGGCACCCGCGGCGGCTCGCGATCAAGGACGGGTGCCGCGTGGTCTTCCTCAGCGTCGACGAGATCGACTGGATCGAGGCGGCGGACTACTACGTGCAGATCCACGCCGGCGGGAAGAGCTACCTCCACCGCGAGACGATGAACAGCGTCGAGGGCAAGCTGGATCCGGCGCGCTTCGTGCGGATCCACCGCTCGGCGATCGTGAACCGCGACCGGATCAAGGAGCTCCGCACGCAGGGGCGCCGCGAGACCGTCGTCGTCCTGGCCGGGGGCGCGGAGCTCAAGGTGGCGCGGAGCCACCGGGAGAAGCTGTCGGCGCTGCGGTGAGGCGGCGACCGCCCTGGGCCTCGCTCCCCCGCCGAGGCGCTAAGCTCTCCCCATGCACCCGATCCCCTCTCTGGCGCGCGCCCGTCGCGCAGCGCAGCCCCTCGCAGCGGAGCCCGCGCGGCTCCGCGCGCGGTGACGCCATGCCTTCTCCCCGCTTCCGCCCCGGCCTCGGCCGGCCCGGCGCGCCGCCCGGCGAGATCGCCTGGTTCGCGTTCCGCGGCGACGAGCTCCTCGTCCGCGCGCTGATCGACGCTGGCGGCGACCGCTTCGACGTCCCGGTCGCCGCCGACCTCGCCGAGCTCGGCGTCCCCGTCGTGCGCGCCCAGCCGCTCGGGGAGCTCGACGGGCGCCCGTGCCGCTCCGCCGAGCTCGCGCCGGGCGCTCCGGCGCCCGACGGGCACGCGTACGTCTCGCTGCGGCGCCTCCACGGGCGCATCGATCCGGAGCTGTTCGACGTCGCGGGCACGGCGTACCAGGTGCAGCACTGGGACCGGGCCCACCAGTACTGCGCGGCGTGCGGCGCCGAGCTCGAGAGCGGGCAGGACGAGCGGGTCAAGCGCTGCGCCCGCTGCGCCAGCAGCTACTTCCCGCGGATCACGCCTGCGACCATCGTGCTGGTCGAGGAGGGCCCGCGCGTCCTGATGACGCGGCAGGCGCGGTTCCCCGCGGGCATGTACGGCCTCGTCGCCGGCTTCGTCGAGCCGGGCGAGACGCTGGAGGCGTGCGTCGCGCGCGAGGTCCACGAGGAGACGGGCGTCGACATCGCCGACGTCGCCTATTTCGGCAGCCAGCCGTGGCCCTTCCCTCACCAGATCATGGTCGGCTTCACCGCGCGCTACGCGGGCGGCGAGCTCCGCGTCGACACGCGCGAGCTGGAGGACGCGCGCTGGTTTCACCGCGACGCGCTGCCGCTGCTGCCGCCGCCGCTCAGCATCGCCCGGAAGCTCATCGAGGCCTGGCTCGCGCGGCCCGTGGGGCGGTGATGCCGGCGCAGCGGCGCCCCGTGCCGGCCCTCCCGCGACCGCTCCGGGGCGGCGCCCCTCAGACGCGCCGCTGCTTCCAGGTGCCGCGGCGGAACATGAGGCCGCCCGCGATCGCGATCGTCGAGAACGCCACCGCGATCGCGATGAACACGCCCAGCGGCCCGAGCCCCGCGGCGTGCGCCAGGCCCCACCCGAGCGGGATCTCCCACAGCCAGAAGCAGACGAGGTGCAGCATCGTGGGCGTCCAGGTGTCGCCGGCGCCGTTGAACGCCTGCGCGAACACGATGCCGAAGCCGTAGAACAGGAACCCGCCCGCCACGACCCGCAGCGCCTGCGTGCCGAACCGGAGCACCTCCGCGTCGTCCGTGAACGCGCCGATGATGGCGCCGGCGCCCACCGCGAAGACCAGGCCGATCGCGCCGAGCATCACCGTGGTCCAGAGGCCCGCGCGGTAGACGGCGGCCTCTGCCCGGTCGGGGCGGCCCGCCCCGAGGTTCTGCCCCACCATCGTCGCGCCGGCGTTCGCGAGCCCGAACGCCGGCAGGATCGCGAACACGACGATCCGCATCCCGATCGTGTAGCCGGCGAGCGCCGCGCTCCCGAACGGGGCGAGGATGCGCACCATGCCGATCCAGCTCGCGGTGCTGATGACCGCCTGGAAGGCGCCGTTCGCGAAGAGGCGGACCAGCGCCGCGAGCGCCTTCGGGTCGGGGACGAGGTGCCGCGCCTTCACCTTCACCCGGCCGCCGCCGCGCGCGAGCAGGAACACCTGCAGCGCGACGCCGGTCCCGCGGCCGAGCGTCGTCCCCACGGCCGCGCCGGCCACGCCGAGCTCCGGGAACGGGCCGAGGCCGAAGATGAAGCACGGGCCGAGCGCCATGTTGAGCGCGTTCGAGAGCCAGAGCACCCGCATCGACAGCGCCGCGTCGCCGGCCCCGCGGAAGACCGCGTTGATGACGAACAGCATCATGATCGTCGCGTTGCCGAGCAGCATGATCGAGGCGAACGGCGCGCCGACCGCGATCACCCCGGCGGACGCCCCCAGCGCCGCGAGCAGCCGCGGCGCGAGCAGGGCGCCGGCCGCCGCGAGGGGCAGCGAGATGAGCAGGCCGAGCACGATCGCCTGCCCCGCCATGGCGGCCGCCTCCTCGGGGCGCCCCTCGCCGATCCGCCGCGCGACGGTCGCGGACGCGGCCACGGCGAGGCCCATCCCCAGGGCGTACACCACCGAGAGGATCGACTCCGTGAGGCCCACGGCGGCGACCGCATCGGCGCCGAGGCGCGACACCCAGAAGACGTCGACGACGACGAAGAGCGACTCCATGAGCATTTCCATGACCATCGGGATCGCGAGCAGGGCGATCGCCCGGTCGATGGATCCCGTGGTGAAGTCGTGCTCGCCGCCGCGGACCGCGTCGCGGAGCGTCGACCAGACGCCGGCGCCGCGGCGCGAGCCGGGCGCGGGCGGCGGGGGCGCGAGGGCGTCGGCGCGCAGATCGCGGGCGGGTGGCGTGGCGTGGTCGCGCATGAGGGCCAGCAGGCTGATCGCGGGCGGCCGTCTCGTCCAGCGGCTTTGCGCACCTTTGCAGATCGCGCGAGCGCCCTGCTTCCGCGGCGCGGCCGCTGTTCGAGGGTGGCGCGGAGAGCGAACGTCGGCCGTTCAGCCCGCGCTCGAGAAGAAGAACCAGGCGTCGTCCGGGTCACAGCCCGGATCGAGCGCAAAACGAAGGCGCTCCAGAAACCCGCGGTAGCCGAGGACGACCGGCCCTATCCATCCTGGGGCGATGAGGATGCTGCCGGACACAGCGAGGCTCTCGCCGCGCTCGGCGACGAGCACGACGTCGAGGTCGTGAAGAGCGCCGCGGATGCGACCGAGTCGCGTCGACAGGATCATCGTCTGTCCCGAGGCGCCGAGCTGCGCTTGCAGCAACTCGGCGAGGTCGCCTCCGATGATCGACCACGCCGCGCCTGTGTCGAGGAGCGCCTGGGTCTCGAACGGAAGGCCGGCGATCCGGCAGCGGACCGCGACCGTCAGCAGCGTTCCTTCATGCTCTGTCGCGACGCGGTAGCGCGCCGATGAATCGGCCCACGGCTGCGCGGCCCCGTCGAGGCGCATCGTGCCGCTGGCCATCAGTCGACCTGCACGACGAAAGCGCCCTCGATCTGTCCACGCTCCGTCAGCCGCTCGATCAGCGCGCGCAGCGCGACGTCGGAGTCGAGAAGCTTGCCATCCTGGAGCGCCACCCACCGATCGAGGTAGGCCTGCCGGTTCTCTCGCAGCCAGGCGTAGTCCGCCGCGAAATCACTCCGGGCGCGATCGGGCGAGACCAGGACGCGGGGCGGACGGAGGACCTTCGCCCAGCCTTCCACGCTCGTGTCGCCCTGGGCGAGCAACTCCTGGACGTAGCGGCGTGCTTCCTCGACCCGGTTGGCCTCCACCAGCCTGCGGACGTGCTCGGCAGGGGGGATCGGCGGCGGAAGGGCCTCGTTCACGGTCCGCATGGTAGGGATCGTAGCACTTCGCTGTCGTTCACGGCCGGCTCCAACCGGGCCGGGGACCCCGGGGAGCCCGCGCTCACCGCCGAGCTCTGAAATACAAGGCGATCCGCCCACTTCCCGCTCGAGCGTCGCGCCCTCATCGGATCGAGAACGGATCCCGGTCGCGCGCGCTGATGTCGACGCGGAGCGACGGCAGCTCGGCGCGGAGGCGCTCGGCGAGGCGCTTCAGCGCGGCGCGCTCGCTGTTCGAGTGCAGCGCGCACACCACGGTGACGCCCGCGCTCGCGGCGCGCAGGGCGTCGTGGTGGCGCAGCTCGCCGGTCAGGTAGAGGTCGGCGCCCTGCGCGATCGCCTCGCCGAGGAGCGCGCCGCCCGCGCCGGCGCACGTGGCCGCCCGGGAGACGGCGCGCTGCTCGGGGCCGGCCACGAGCAGCGCGTCGACCCCGAGGCGCTCCTTGATCCGGCCGAGCAGCTCGCCCACCGGCGTCGCGCTCGCGAGCGCCCCGATCCGGCCGATGCCAGCCCGCAGCGGCTCGACGGCGAGCTCGACCAGGTCGAACGCCACCTCCTCGTACGGGTGCGCGGCGCGCATGGCCTGCAGCACCGCCTCGGTCCGGTCGCGGGGAAAGACCATCTCCAGCCGCACCTCGGTGACACGCTCGAGCCGGCCCTTCTCGCCCACGGTGGGGTTCGTCCCCTCCTCGCCGAAGAACGTGCCCGTCCCGATCGTCCGGAAGCTGCAGCGGGAGTACCGGCCGATCTGACCCGCGCCCGCCTCGGCGAGGGCGTCGGCGACCGTGTCGACGTGATCCTCCGGGACGAAGACGACGAGCTTGTGCTGCCATGCCTTCGACGTCGCGCGCCGGAGCGGCGCGCGGTCCTCGGTGATCCCGAGCGCGTCGGCGAGGACGTCGTTGGTGCCGCCCTCGGCGACGTCGAGCGCGGTGTGGGGCGAGTACAGCGCGATGCCGTCGCGGATCGCCGCGAAGATGGGGCTCGGCGCGACAACGCGCTTCACGGCCTCGAAGAGCGGCGGATGGTAGGCGACGACGAGGTCGCAGCCGAGATCGCGCGCCTCCCGGGCGACCTCGGGGGTGTAATCGATGGCGAGGAGCGCCGCCGACGAGGGCCGCCCCGGGTCGCCCGCGAGCAGACCGACGTTGTCCCAGGGCTCGGCGAACCGGAGCGGGGCGATCGACTCGAGCGCGGTGAGGACGTCTCTCAGGAGGGTCATGAGCGCCTCTATACCAGCGACGACGGCGGAGCGGAGCGCGACCGGAGACGCCCTCTGCCGGCACGGTAGGGCGGTTCCCGGCGGAGATCGTATAGTGCAGACGCCATGCACCCCGATGACCAGCCCGCCGGAACGGTCGTGTCGCTGTGGCGTTATCCCGTCAAGTCCATGCAGGGAGAGGAGCTCGACGACGCGGCGATCACCGAGCGCGGCGTGCTCGGCGACCGGACCTACGCCGTCGTCGATCGGGAGACAGGGCACGTCGCGAGCGCAAAGCACCCCGGCAAGTGGGGCGCGCTGCTCGCGTGTCGCGCGGCCTTCGCGGCGCCGCCGCACCCCTCGGCGCCCCTGCCGCCGATCTGGATCACGCTGCCGGACGGCGCCGTGATCAGCAGCGCGCAGCCGGACGTGGATCGAGCGCTCTCGCGCGCGCTCGGCCGCGACGTGGCGCTCGTGAGCCGGGCGCCCGAGGCGCCGACGCGCGAGGCGGATCGGTCGCCCGTGGACGCGCCCGCGGCGCCGGCCACGATCGTCGAGGAGCCGATGGCGCTCGCCGCGCCGGCCGGCACGTTCTTCGATGTCGCGGCCATGCACGTGCTGACGACGGCCACGCTCGATCGGCTGCGCGAGCTCCACCCTTCGGGGCGCGTCGAGGCCCCCAGGTTCCGCCCGAACCTCGTTGTCGCGACCCCTCCGGGCGAGCGCTGCTTCCTCGAGAACAGCTGGATCGGCCGCACGCTGGCGATCGCCGCGGAGGTCCGGCTCGACGTCATCGACCCTTGCCCCCGCTGCGTCGTGCCCACGCTGGCCCAGGGCGAATTTCCTCGTGATCCCGGCATCTTGCGCGCGCTCGCCCGGCACAACGCGGTCGCGAGCGCGACCCTCGCCCCCGGCGTCGTGTTCCCGGCGGTGGCCGGGATCTACGCGACCGTGCGCCACGGAGGCGCGATCCGCCGCGGGGCAGCCGCCTGGCTGGACGCAGCGCCCCTGTCCCCCTCCTGAGCGACCCGCCTCGGTTCCGCGAGCTCCGCGCGCCGTCGGTCGGGTGACGCCCCTCGGGGCCCCGGAGAAGCGATGGCCGACAGGCCGCATGACAGGAGCGGACGGCTCCACACGGCGCCAGAGGACCTACACAGTCCCTGCCGCCCACATGGCGTCACAAGCCCGCACGCCGCCAGCCGACCTACACGGCATCAGAACTCCACACGCCCTCAACACACCTACACGGCATCAGAAGGCCACGCGCCGCCGTCGTCCTCGCACGGGCCAGAAAGCCCGCACGTTCGGCAGCGTCCTCGCGCAATGACTCACATCGTCCCCCCCGACCACCGCTCGCCACCATCGTGGCCAGACAGCGCACCTACGATATCTTGCAACACCGCTCGAGCGACCGAACACAAGGGATCATGCACCCAGCGCTGGTGACGCAGGGTGGTGGTTTGATGTCCATTCAGGATCTCTCGCGATCCACGCGAAACGCGCAAACATAAGGCCTGATTGGACTCCCCGGCCGCTCTCGGACGATTCTTCCACCGAGACAGGCGAGATCGCCGCAACGAGCCAGTGGCCGCGCTTTTGCTCTGTAGCCCAAGGCTCCTCGCGAGCGTGCTTGAACGGCAACCGCAGCGTGACGGTCGCGAGCGACGGTCACGCGGTCGACGATCGACTCAGCCGTCAAGTTGCATCAGCAGCGGAGAGGCTGGCCGCGCTTGCGGCCTCTCCTTGGCAGCGCCCCGTCGCGCCGCGCTCACGCTCCTGAGGGGGGATGAGCGGCGCTCTCCGACGTGGGGAGGACGGGCGCATCGACCGAGCTTGGAAAGGAAGACACCATGCAGCGCTTCAAGTCCTACGTGTCCGCGGTTGCCCTCACAGCGTTCGCGCTCGCGTCCGGCTGCCTGCGCATCGGCCCTGGTGACGACGGCGCGGGGCCGACCCCCACCGCCTCGGGAACGCTGACCGTCGCCGTCGCCAACGGCGAGGCCCGGTACATGCTTGAGCTGGAGGACGGGACGTTCGTTCGCCTGAACCTCGACTCCATGACGGAGGCGTCAGGCGCCGACCCGACCGACTGGCGCACGGCCAGCGGCTCGCCGGTCGACGTGTTCGGCGTCGAGGACGGCGACGGCAACATCGACGTCGACGTGATGCGGGCGTCCGAGGGCATCGGCACGCTGACGAACGCGGTCGTCACGACCGGGACGAAGCGCGTCCTGGCGCTGCGCGTGCAGTTCGACGGCGGCCAGACGCTCGGCACCGAGCAGGAGGTCCGGAACTCCCTCGACGGCGCCGCGACCCACCTGGCGGGCTCTTCCTTTGGAAAGATGAAGCTCGAGTACGACGTCGCCGGCCCGTTCAACATCAGCTTCGGCAAGTGCGACGACTACAACCGCTGGCAGAACGAGGCGCAAGCCGCGGCGCGGAACGCCGGCTTCGACCTCACCAAGTACCAGCACTTCATGATCTTCGGCAAGATGGACTGCGGGTATGCCGGCATGGGCGCGCAGCCCGGCAAGACCACCTGGCTCGCCGGCCTGTGGCCCGAGGTCGTCGTGCACGAGCTCGGTCACAACTTCGGCCTGTGGCACGCCTCCTCGCGGACGTGCCGCAGCGGCGGGGCGACGGTGACCATGAGCAACGACTGTACCTTCGACGAGTACGGCGACCCGTTCGACCCGATGGGCAACGGCGGGAAGCAGCACTACAACGCCAACTACAAGGCGAACCTGGGGTGGCTGCCGTCGACGCAGATCGTGACGGTCAGCGCGGATGGGACGTACACGCTCGCCCCGATCACCGAGCCGAGCGCCGGGACGCAGCTCCTCCGCATCAAGGGGCCGAACGACATCATGTACCAGATCGAGTTCCGCCAGCCGTCGTCCACGAACGTCGTCGACTCGCGCAATCTCTCGACGAAGGGCATCCTCGTCCACGCGTTCTTCACCCAGTCGAGGGAGAGCGGCCGGGCGCACCTCCTCGACATGATCCCTGGCGGTAACTTCAGGGACGCGCCGCTCGCCGTCGGCGCTTCCCACCAGCTCTTCGGGACGAACGCGACGCTGAAGGTCGTCTCGGTGTCGGCCACGGGCGCGCAGGTCCAGGTCACCGGCCTGGGCGGCAGCGGCGGCGACCCCGGCACCGGCGGCGGCGACCCGGGCGGCGACCCGGGCGGCGATCCCGGCGGCGGCACCGGCGGCACCGGCCAGAGCCTGACGGCCCTCCATTCGGGGAAGTGCATGAGCGTCGACGCGGCGAGCCTGAACAACGGCGCCACCCTCACCCAGCGGCCGTGCACCGGGGCGAGCGACCAGCAGTGGCAGGTCGAGACGATCAGCGGCACCACGGCGATCGTGAAGAACGTGAACAGCGGAAAGTGCCTCGACGTGCAGGGGTCCAGCCGCAACAACTCGGCGAACATCACGCAGTGGGACTGCGACGCCAGCAAGAACAGCCAGAAGTGGGAGTTCGTCGATCGCGGCAACGGCGCCGTCTCGCTGCGCTCGGTCAACAGCGGAAAGTGCGTGGACGTCAGCGGGGCCAGCACCGCCGACGGCAGCAGGTTCATCCAGTACACCTGCCACACCGGGACGAACCAGCAGTTCCGGCGGCAGTAGCCGCTGTCGTCTGACGAACGTCGCGCTCGGCCCGAGCCAGGGGCTCTCCCTGGCTCGACGGCGCCGAGCTCCGCAGGCGTCCAGTCGAGGCGTTGCGCGGCGCAGGGGGATCGGTGAACCTCCGTCCGATGAACCGCCTCGCTCCTGGGCTCGGGGCCGCCGCGGCGTGCGTCGCGCTCTCCGCCTCGACACCCGCGCTCGCCAACGGCCGTTACCCCGCCGCCGGGCAGATCCTCGTCGACCCCTCCGATCCCGACCACATCGTCGTGCGCGCGACGTACGGCGTGCTCACCACGCGCGACGGCGGCGAGCGCTGGTCGTGGATCTGCGAGGCGGCCATCGGCTACAGCGGCTTCGAGGATCCCATGATGGTCGTCACCGGCGACGGGTCCATCCTCGCCGGGCTCTTCGACGGGCTGAGCGCGACGCACGACGACGGATGCCAGTGGGCGCTCTCCGGAGGCGGGCTCGCCCAGCGCTACGTCGTCGACCTGTCGATCGACCGCGCGGCCCCCGCGGGCGCCCTCCTGCTCGTCTCGAGCGTCATGGGAGACGACACCATCGTGAGCCAGGTCTGGGAGTCGAAGGACGACGGAAGGACCTGGACCCAGGCCGGCGCCGACCTCCCGAGCACGTTCCTCGGCGTGACCCTGGACAGCGCGCCGAGCGATCCGCGGCGCATCTACGTGAGCGGGCGCTGGAACGGCCCCACGTTCCAGGGGATCGTGAGGCGCTCGGACGATCGCGGCGCGACGTGGGAGGACTTCGACGTCCCTGGCAGCGACGATCGCAACCTGCCGTACCTCGGCGCCGTGGATCCGGTCGACCCCGACATCGTGTATGTGCGCCGCGACGGCGACGGCGCGGACGCCCTCCTGGTGTCGAACGACGGGGGCGCCACATGGCGAGAGGTCTTCCAGGCGACGAGCCTCCTCGGACTGGCCCTCTCGCCCGACGGGACGAGGATCGCGGCCGGCAGCGACGTGGACGGCCTGTGGATCGCACCGACGGCGACCCTCGAGTTCACCCAGGTGGGGAATCTCGGCGTCCGCTGCCTGACGTGGACCGCACAGGGCCTCTTCGCCTGCGCCGACGAGTCCCTGGACGGCTTCACCGCGGGGGTCTCCACGGACGAGGGCAAGACGTTCTCGCCGCTGATGACGCTCGATCGGCTCTGCGGCCCGCCGCCGGCGTGCGGGAGCGAGAGCTCGACCGGCGAGACCTGCCCGGCGCTCTGGCCGGCGACGGCGAGCTTCGTCGGCGCGGCGGGCCGCTGCGATGCCGGGGCCCCGAGCGCGGCCGCGGGCGGGAGCGGGACGAGCGCCGGCGGAGCGACGGCGGGCGGAGCCGAGCCGAGCGCGGGCGGCGGCTGCTCCTGCGAGGCCGCGGGCGGAGGGCGCGCCGGCGCGTTCCTGAGCTGCATGCTCGCGGCCGGCGGTGCGCTCCTGCGCGCCCGGCGCCGAGGGCGGGGCCGCCGGTAAGCCGCGGCGTCGGCGCCACGGTCCCCGGGCGCGCGCAGGTCGCTCTGCCCGCGGCGTCAGCGCGCGGTCAGCGCATCAGGAGCGCGAGCACGTCCCGGATCCCCGCGCCGGGCACCCGCACGCGCACGTCGACGCGCGCCGCGCCGGATCCGAGCACCTCGGAGGTGATCGCGAGCGGCATCGCGGTCTCGCCGCGCGCGGGCAGCGCCGCGAGCCCGCCGAGCGCCTCGGCGGCTTCGTCCAGCGCCCCGGGCGAGTCTCCGCTCGCCGCCAGCATCGTCCAGCCGGCCAGCGAGAAGAGCCCGCCGGCGAGGGTCCCGCGCTGCCGCAGCGCCTCCAGGCCGGGCGCCGCGCCGAGCGTGCGCTCGTCGCGCCCTGGATCCGCCGCGATGCGCAGCCGGTCCACGACGGCGGCGCCGTCCTCGCCGAGCCCGATCCACGTCCGCTGGCCGGCGGGCACCACGTAGAGGTGGCTCGTGTGCGCGGGCGGCGCGTCCTTCGTGAGCGGCCTGGAGCGCAGCTCGACGTGCAGCGTCCCCGCGGGCAGCGCGGCGGGCGCGCGGACGACCACGAGATCGGTGGTCTGCTCGTCGTCGTCGCCCTTGCCCGCGTCGCCCTTCGGCGGGCCGCCGGGCGCCCCCGCGCCCGCGGCGGCGTTGCCCGCGGCCGTCGCGCTCGCCTTCGTCCTGTCCAGCTCCTCGCCGATCTGGATGAGCTCCTTCACGCCGGCGATCCACGGCTGCGCCGGCTCCTCGACCGCGACCAGGAACCAGCTCTGCAGCGCGCGGCGCGCCGCCTTCTGCGAGCGCGCCGCGCCCTTGCCGCCCTTGTAGTCCGCGAGCGCCTTCTCCGCCGCGGCGCGATCGCCGCCCGACCCGATCACCAGGGGGCCTCCCGTGAAGGTCAGCGTCTCGAGGCGATCCATGAACCGATCGAGCCCCGACGCGTCGTAGCCCTCGCCGGCCATGTCGTCGCGCAGCCCCTGAAAGAACGCCTCGCGCAGCGGCGTGAGCTCCTCGCGCGACGCGCCCTGGGTGTAGAAGGCGAGCGCCGTGTCGCGCGGCAGCCGGAAGAAGGCCGGCGGGGTGGCGGCGTCCTGCGCCGCCACCGGCGCCACGGCCAGCGCGAGGGGCGAGCGCCGGCTCGCGAGGCGCATGCCGAAGCCGACATCGATGTCCGGGCTGGCCCACGTGAGATCGACGCTGACGCTCTCGAGGTCTCGGACGAACGCCTCGGCGAACCCCTGGCCCACCTTCCCGGAGTGGCTGTCGTCGTCCTCCTCGGGCATGTCCTTCATGGCCTCGATGACGGCTCGCCCCGGGACCTCGATCCGCGCGTCCACCTCGAGCGGCTCCCGCCCCACGACCCGAGCGAGGTACGGCGCGGCGGCCTCGAGATCCTCGGCGTCGTCGGCGCAGATCAGGCGCGCGCTGCCGCTGCGATCGCCGGGCTCGAAGGCGCAGACCCGGGGCAGCGCCCGGTCGTCGGGATCCTCTGCGCGCACGCCCTTCACGCGCAGCATGCCCCGGTGCTCCTCGAGCACGAAGCGGTCCTGCAGCCGTGACATCTCCCGCTCCGGGACCGACAGCGAGGCCACGATGCGCGCGCCCTTGCTCCTGCCGAACACGGCGAGGTCGAGCGGCCTGGCGAGGTCGACCACGTCGGCGAGCGCCGGGCCCAGCGCGTTCTCGAGCAGCGCTTCGGGCCCCGCGCCGAGCAGGAACATGCCGAAGGGCGTGCCCGCCAGGAGCTGCGTGACGTCGCCCCAGGTCCGCCGCGCATCGGCGATCCGCACCACCGAAGAGAGCCCTGCCGGCGCGGGCGCGGGCTGCGCGTCCGCGGGCAGCGCCGCGCGGGCGGGCTCGGCGCCCGCCGCTCGCGCCGCCGGGGGCAGCGGCGCGACGGGGTCGCGCCGGGGGGCCGGCGCGCCAGCGCACGCGGCGGAGAGGACGATGGGGAGGAGGAGGCTGCGCTTCATGGAGCGCCGATCGTCGCGCCCGGACGGCGCCGCTGGCAAGCGGCCCGCAGGATCGGCCCCCCGGGTGTCGGTAGCCCTCGGTTTGTTGGCCGCTCCGGCCGCCTCGATGGACACTGGCGAGACGGTCGCCATGAAGAAGTGGAGCTTTCTGTCCCTGGGCCGCTGCTACGAGATCACGGATTATGGCCCAAGGTTCGGGATCGAGGTCACACGGAATGGATACACGGTGTGGACCGGCTACCGTGACGGAGCGCGGCTCGTGACGGACACGAGCACCCTGCCCGCGCGCGAGCTCCTGGCGCTCCGCGAGGAGCTCGTGCAGCGAGCGATCTCCCGGAGCGCCCCCTCGCAGGCCGAGGCCGGCCCGCGCGCGCGCCGGCCGCAGCGCGCGGTCGAGCAGCTCGACCTGCTCGGGGCGCCCCTGCTCGGCGGCTGCCACCGCTGAGCCGCCCCGACGGCGCAGCCGTGACCAGCATGACTACCGCCTCTCCTGAAGGAGCTCGGTCGGGATGACCGACTGATCTGCGAATCGCACCCGGCGGAGCTTGAGACGAGCGACAACGTCGATCACGAGCCTGGGCAGGTCGGCAACCCTGATGGCATCGGCTGGCGCTGCGACCATGCGGTAGGGCCCTCCATGGGGGTCTGAATCGAACGCGAACAGCCCGCGCTCCGCCACCATCCGCCACGTGTTCTTCAACCCCGGCGGTAGCTCTGGCGCGAACCGCGCCACGGTCGACGCGGGTGAGGCGAGGACTGCATCGACCGCCGCATCGTGTGCATCCGTGTCTCGTAGGAACTCATCCGGGGCATAGCCACCGCCCGCGGTACTGAACAGTGCAACACATCCATCAGCGTCGCTAGCTAGCCAGTCGAACTCCAAGCCGACAATCTCGTCGGCGGATTTTGCTCCCGTCATAGACATCACAGCCCTTCTCGATCAGTTCGAAATTGTGTGGCGAGATCCGGGAACGCGCTGCGACCGTACGTCGATTCGCAGCTCGGACAGACATCGACCGGTTGCCCAGTTCGGGGTCTCACGGCCGGCGTGAAACGGATGTCGGGCGGATGCCCGAGAGCTTCGGAGCAGACACCCTCTGCGCAGCCGAGTCCGAGACCTCGACTGGCTCCCGCTGTCACCCGCCCAGATGATGGAGCGTATGCGCCAACTACGGCTGCAGGTGGATGCCGTGTCTGTGCAAGCTTTGCCGAGAGCGCATCTCGCGCAGCAACGACCTCTCCGTGAAGGTCGCGAGCCCCAGCCCCTGCGGCCTCCGCCCCCGCTCCTCCCCCCAGCTTCGGCAGCACGGCGCCGAGCACCATCGCCGCCCCGACCCCGCTCTCGACGGCGACCGCCCCGACCAGCGCCAGCACGGAGGTCCTGGATGAGCCCCTCCACGTCATCGCCCGCGTGCCACGCCAGCGCGCCGAGCTCGAGCGCCACGTGGAAGTCCCGCGCCACGGCCGCCGAGCAGTTGAACCGCGGCACGATGACCGGGGCCTCCATCACCGACCCGCTCACGATGCCAGCCATCGGCTTCTCCCCCGTGATGTCCGACAGCCAGACGCCGTGCTCGAGCACCGCGGCCAGGGTGGTCCCCGTGCCCGAGTAGTCGTCGCCGACCGAGGAGCCGCCGCCCTGCTCGAAGCACTCGTCTCCGGCATGACGAACGACGCCCAGTCGCTCTCGAACTCCGGGCGCCATCCTCATCCCATCCGACGAAAGGCGCATCAGGAGACTGAGCTTGGCCTAACCGGGTAGGGTTAGCACGTAGCTGATTGCATGAGAACTCCCCGTGATACCGGATCGAAGTCATCTGGCCAGCGTGTGAGTGAGTCCGCTCTCGCCCCAGCGAGTTCGGCACGTTCAAGCCCCTCGCAACGGAAATCAGCTCCGTGAAGTTTCGCTCTGGCAAACGTTGCCCCCCCGACCTTTGCACCGCGAAGATCTGCGCCCGAGAAATCAGCTTCTTCGAACCCTCCGCTCCGCATCATTGCCTCCCTGAGGTCCGCCTTCGCAAAGCTCGCACGTGAGGCATTACATGCCGCGAGACTTGACCGAGTGAGCTTCGCCTGCTCGAAGCAAGCTCCTTCCAGCCATGCCGACCGCAGTTCGGAACCCGACAAATCGGCACCTCGGAGAACCTGTCCGTCGAGAAGCGCTCGATGAAGATTCAGATGGGAGAGATTTGCTCCAACAAGGCTCTCAGCGTCCAAGCACACATCATCACCTGTTTCGCAGCGGATCACAATCATCACCACATCTCCGGATTAACTGGAATATTTTCCCACGGAACGAGACGTTCCGGGCGCCCTCCAGCCCATGGCTGTATTGCCGGCTCCTGCCCGAAAACCCGACCCGCGACGTACCGGTGGTTCCCGTCCACAATCATCCTGCCGTCAACCTTAATCGCAGGCGCAACCTCGCCGGCAATCAATTTATCCACATATCGCTGAACCATCGGCAGGGACACACCTCGCGCTTGCTGCGACGCGAACGGAGCGTCCTTCATCGCCTCTCGGATGGTCTGCTCGGTGACCTGAGATCCACTCGTGATGGTGGTTCTTCCTCGCGCTGCCGCCTCCGGTACGGCGGCCCCTCCCCCCAGCTTCGGCAGCACGGCGCCGAGCACCATCGCCGCCCCGACCCCGCTCTCGACGGCGACCGCCCCGACCAGCGCCAGCACATCCATCGCCGCCCGGAGGTCCTGGATGAGCACCTCCACGTCATCGCCCGCGTGCCACGCCAGCGTGCCGAGCTCGAGCGCCACGTGAAAGTCCCGAGCCACGGCCGCGGACCAGTTGAACCGCGGCACGATGACCGGGTCCTCCATCACCGACCCGCTCACGATGCCGGCCATCGGCTTCTCGCCCGTGATGTCCGACAGCCGGACGCCGTGCTCGAGCACCGCGGCCAGGGTGGTCCCCGTGCCCGAATAGTCGTCGCCGACCGAGGAGCCGCCGCCCTGCTCGAAGTACTCGTCTCCGGCATGCACGAACGACGCCCAGTCACTCTCGAACTCCGGGTGCCCTCTTTCGTCCCACCCATCGGCGGGCGGCTTACCCTCGGTGGAGGGCGGTGCGTCGGCCGGTGCAACGACATCGATGATCTCCACGAAAGGCGTGAGGAGCGCTCCGGTGGTGTCGTCGAACTCCACCCACCCCTCACCGCCGTCCGCGGACTTGACCCGCTTCCAGATCCACCCCGTCGGATCGACGAGGTTCACCGGATCGTTCATCACATAGCTGTACCGGTTGTAGCTCTGCCCCCACATCGGGTCGGTCACGAACGGATCCGGCGTCAAGAACCTCCGCAGGTTCGGGTCATACAGCCTCCCCCGCATGTCGATGAGCCCGAGCTCGTCGTCGTGCCGGTGCCCCGTGAACCCGTGCCGCACCTCGCCCTTCGACGCGCCCAGCGCCTTGCCCTCGGCGTCGATCCGCCTCCCGAACGGCTCGTAGTGCAGGCGCTCCACCTCCTCGCCCGCGTCGTCCGTCACCAGCCCGACGCTCCCCTGCGCATCGGCGTGCACGTACAGCGTCCGCTCGTCTCCGGGGCCGGCGAACACGACCTGCGCCACCTCTCCCTCGGGCGACGCCACCCGGAACACGTGCCGTGTCCCGCTCGCGTCCTCGCGCCGCTCGTACACCCCGCCGATCGTGACCGTCTCCTCCCCGTCCTGGGCCTTCTTCACCCGCGCCCCGAACGCGTCGTACAGGAAATCCCAGCGCTTTCCGCCCCGCTCTACCCACCTCGGCAGGTCAAACGCGGTGTACCGGATCCGTAGCCCTGCGCTCGACCCTTCCAGGCGCCCGGCCTTGTCATAGTCAAACGTCACCCCATCGCGCGCCGTGACCGCGTGCGGCCTCCCCAGCGGGTCGTGGTGGTTCTCCTCCGCCAGCACCCCGTCCACCTTGACCGTGCGCAGGTTGCCGAGCTCGTCATACCCGTACTTCGTCCCGTGCGCGTTCAGATGCCACCGCTCCAGCCGGCCCACCTCGTCGTAATGGAACGTCTCGACCCGCGACGCGGCGCTGTCCTGCCGCTCTCGCACCCGGCCGTCATCGTAGTACCGGTACGTCAGCGCCTGCAGCCGCCCGCTCTTCCTCGCCTGCACTGTCTCCAGCCGCCCCGTCACCGGCTCGTACGTCCGCTCCGCGATCACCTCGTTGCCGAGCATCGCCTTCAGCAGCGCCCCGTCCGCGTTCCTCGCGCTCACCTTCCACAGCAAACGGAGCGTCCCGTCCTCCTGGGTTCCGCGCAGCTCCGACAGCGATCCGTCCTCGTATACGTGCTTCACGCGGAACCGATCCCGCCCGGGCACCTTCGGGTACAGGAGCTCGTCGCGCAGCCCGTCGGGCGTGTACGTCACCCCTACCGCGAACGCCTCGCCCTCGACCGTCGTTCGCACCTCCGAGACCCGACCTCTGGGGTCGTACGCATACGACACGACCGTCCCATCCGGGCTCTCCGCCGAGGCGAGCTGCCCTACCCCGTGCGGCGCGGTATCCCACGTGAACGTCGTCAGCTCGCCGGCGTTCGTCACGTACCGCCTCCGCCCCATCGCGTCGCGCTCGACCACGGTCGTATGCCCCAGCGCGTCCACCTCCTCCCGGATCTCCCCGTACCCGTTGTACCGGGTGATCCGCGTCCCCGCGTCCGGGTCACGCACGCTCGTGCGCCGCCCGCGGAGGTCGTGACCCATCTCCGTCACGTTGCCCCTCGGATCGGTCACCGTCCACGGCTTGCTGTTCGGCCCATAAGCGAACATCGTCGCCTGCCGCACGCCGTCCACCTCCACCGCCGTCTCGCTCGGTCGCCCCTCCACGTCCAGGATCGTCCAGCTGCGCCGCCCTTCCGGATCGAACGTGATCGTCTGGAAGAGCTTGTGCTCGTATCGCTGCCGCGCGCCATCCGGCCCCGTCTCGGAGAGCACCCGGCCCAGGCTGTCGTACCTCCACTCGGTCTTCTCCTCCGCTGCAGCACCGAACCCGGGCCGGCTCACCGACAGCAGACGGCCGAACACGTCGTACGACCTCTTGCGCACCTTCATCTGCCCGTCGAACGCCCGCTCCGCCTGCTCCACCACCAGGCCCCGCTCGTCCAGCGTCGCCACGGCGCGGCCTCCGGTCGCCAGCGTCGTTTCCACCACCAGCCCCGCCGTCCTCCCGGCCTCCACCTGCGCCGCCATCGACGTCTCGCTCGCCGCACCCGTGCCGGAGCTCGCCGTCTTCAGGCGGCCGAGGTCGTCATGAATCCGCGTCGATCGCGCGCCGTTCGCGTCGCTCTCCCCCATCAGCACCCCGTAGGCCGGATGCGTGACCATCCATTGCGACACCCCCAGCGCGTTCCACACCTGGCTGACGAAGATCCCTTCGCCCGACACATCATCGTACTCGTAGTTCCAGATCCGCGACGACTCCCCGACCGCCTCGCGCTTCTCCTGCCGCAGCCGCCCGGCCTCGTCGTAGGTGAGCGTGATCGTCTCCCGGACGTCGGCGTCCGCGCTGTCCGGCTCGATCTTCACCTCGTCGAGCAGCCCGCGCTCGTCATGGTCGTAGTCGGTGTGCAGCTTCGCCGGAGGGGTCGAGCCAGCCTCGTACACGCGCTCTGCCTGCGTGTCGACCAGCCCCACGAGCCATTCGTCAGGCCGCACATCGAACGTCCTCGTCACCTCGCGGCGCACGCCCCCCTCGGTCTCGATGGTCTCGTTCCGCAGGTTGCCATGGTCGTCCACCTCGTAGGTCGCGCTCTGCCGGATCGGCGCTGAATCGCCGGGATCGTCCACGCCCGAGCAGTGCTCGCGCGCCGCCTCGACCCAGTCGATCTCGACCTCCGGATCCTCGTACTCACGCCGCTCCATCCAGCGCGTGGAGACGAACGAGGTGCGGCCCCCGTGCAGCTTCACGATCCGGTAGTCGATCTCCTGATGGACCACACGCGCTTTTGCCCTCGCGGGGCCCTCCTCGAGCGTGCACGATCCGTCGATTATCGCGCGGCAGTCGCGCGCGCCCAGCGGGCCATGGTTCAGGATCGGCCTGACCTCCTGGATCGTTCGAGGCCGACCCGCGAAGGGATAGGTCGTCTCCACCCTCGTCGCGTTGTCGAAGGTGGTGACCCGCTCCACGGGCCACGCGCTGCTCCACTCCATCATCCGCCCGAACCCGAGCGAGCCGCGCCCGAGCAGGTCGGTCCGCAGATCCTCGAACCGGTACTGCGTCCCGCCGGGCCTCTCGAGCCCGCCCACCCACGCCACCACCGGCACCCCACGGCGCACGCACCGTTGCGGATACGTGCACGAGGCCTGGGGCGACGAGGCCGGATCCGTCCGGCCATACCGGACCTCCACGCGGCGCGATCGCGACGCATCTCCGTCCGACACCCCGCTCAGGAGCTCCGCGTCAGCTCCGGTCGCGAGCGTGACCACGAGCGAGCCTCCGTCCAGCGTGAGCACGTCGGCGCGGCCGTCGCCGTTGAAGTCGCCGTGCCACATCGCGTCCCCCGCGGGGATCGGCGCGTAGTGCGTGCCCGTCTCCGGCTCTTCCCAGCCGATCTCCTCGCGCAGGAACGTGCCGTCGCCGACCGAGAGCAGGGCGATGATCCTGTCCGCGTAGTGCGGCTCGGGCGCCCAGGCGTTGAACCAGTCGGAGATCGACACGAGGAGATCATCGCGCCCGTCACGGTTCAGATCGAACGGCTCAATCACCTTCGTCCCCGATTCGCCCGTGACCATCTCCAGCACCTCCGCGAGCGCCGGATCCGAGAGCGTCACGGCAGGGCCGAACCCGTTGCCCGTGTTCACCCTGAGCTCCACCGAGCCGCCGCGGACCCAGAGCGCGTCGCTCAGCCCGTCGCCGTTGATGTCGGCGAGCTTCGCCAGCGAGCCACCTCGCTCGAGCGGAAACGCGCGCGCAACCGTCACCTCTCCGGCGTCGTCCAGCCCGATCGCCACCGCCAGGCTGCAATCGAGGTCCACGGCCACCACCAGCTCGCCGCGACCATCCCCGTCGAGGTCGCCGCCGAACGCCGCCGAACACCGGCCGAACCCGGCGTTCACCTCGGTCTCGATGCGCTCGCCGAAGGTGCCGCCCTCGTTCATCTGGATGTTCCAGAACGATCTGTGGATGCGTTGCTCGACCTGGACGAGGACGTCGAGCAACGCATCGCCGTTCAGGTCGACCAGCTCGAGCCCGGGCGCTTCCCCGGAGAACTCGCGCGAGCAGGAGAAGCTGAGGCCCCTCGAGATCCTCTCACCCGTGGCGACGAACGCCTCGTCCTCGTCGCTCCACCCGACCAGCCGATAGCTACACGTCTTGGTGTCGTAGGCGAGCAGCTCGACCGTGCCGTCCCCATCGGCGTCCACTGGACGGCTGTGCTTCAGGTTGGTGTGCTCCAGCGGAGAGCCCTCGGGATTGACGCGCAAGGTCCGGAACGAGACGTCGCTGCCGGGCTCGGAGAGGCTCAGGAACAGCTCATCCGGCGGCTCCGGCGGGATGCGGACCGGCCCCGGAGGCAGCGGGTCCGACTCGACCGGGATCGGCGGCCTCGGCACGTCGAGGGCTCGGAGGAAATCGTCCCTGCCGTCTCCGTTCACGTCGAAGACACGAAGCGAGGTGACTGCACGGGACGCGTGGAGCACCGGACCGTCGGCGAACTGCAAAGGATTTTCGTGCACCCAGTGCAAACGCTTGGGCCAGAGGCAAGTCCCATGATACCCGCACTTCTGCACCGCGGAGAGCAGGCTCCGGCCGAGGATTCCCCTCTCGTAGTCGAGCGTGTACTCCCAGACCTTCTGCGTCGATCCCGGATTGGGGGCCCACATCGCGATCTTCTTGAGCCGCCTCGTCGACCGCCATCGGACCCCGGCGTTGTACGAGATGCCCGGGTCGGGGCGGTCCTCATACTCGAACACGATCTTCCGGCGGGGGGATGAGCCCGGCCCGTACGCGATCGTATCGATCAGGAACTCGTGCGAGTAGGGCGGGACGGGGGCCCCGTGCTTCTCGTAGAGGTACTCGATCTCGTTCCCCGAGCGGTCCCGCTCGCGCGAGAGCAGCCAGAGCGGCGTCACGACGCCGGCGGGCTGCTCGGCGTCGCGGCTGGCCACGACGCGCGTGGCGTACGTCTCCTCGTAAATGCGGATCCGTCCGTCCTTGGTGCGCACCTCGAAGGCACCTGGACCGCCCCCGTTCGCCCCGTCGATCGCGAGGATCATCGACATTTCGTCGTCCTCGGTGCGGTACTCGCTGCGCCCCTCGAATCCCTTCACCTGGACAAGCTTCTTGCCGTCGAGGCAGTAGCTGTCCGATTCGTCATAATCGGGACCGTCAGCCCACCCCTCCGTGGCGATCGTCGCGTCGCAGCGCGTGATCACCGACGAGCTCCCGGCGACGCTCCACCCGCGCCCCACCGGACCATTGCCCCCGCGGCTCGAGTAGTGCAGCGCGAGGCTCGGCGTCAACCCGAGCCCCGGCGGAACGTCGAGCGGCAGCGTGTAGGCGAAGGCGCCGTCCGCGGTGACCTGACCCCCGCCCGGCAGGCAGCCGACGCTGTCACCGCGGACGATCGGGGACTGGGGTATGCCCAGCGGATCGAGCAGGACAGGCGGTTCGCTCGTCGACGCGGAGGCGGTCACGCCGAGTCGCCTTGCCGCCGGCCGCTCGTGCGTGCCGCAGGCGACGAGAACCAGCACCAGAACGGCCAGGAACCAGCGTAGAGACGACGCCCACGAGGACGCCGGCGTCAATGCATGCCTCGAGAACCACCGAAGACGCTGCGAGGCCTTCCGGACGGCCTCGCGCCGAGGTTCGTTCTTCATATCGCACACCCATGGAGCGGGGCCTCCCCGAAGCAGTCCCGCCGTACAAGACACAGTCCGCTGCCGGGAAGAGCGGCTCGCCGGGGAGCGCGTCAAAGACCATGGTCATTGCGGCGAGTCAATACGCCTTTCGCTATCGACTCTCCGGGGAGATCGATCCCAGTCTCCCGGCGAGACCCGACCCTTCCTTCGAGACCACCTCCGGTCTCGATGTGGAGGCTCCAGTCTCCCTCGGCGACGATTTCTTGTCTTTCGACGAGGCCCCACCCTTCCTTCGAGACCACCTCCAGTCTCTAGGCAGAGGGGCCGGTCTTCCTCCGCGACGCCCTCCCCTCTCCCGTCGAGACCCCACCCTCCCCCCGAGATCGCCCCTCGCTTCATCGCTTTCTCCGCTCACCTACCCTCCCCGGACGCCGTCGAAACATTGCCTTCCTCCTGTCGACGCCGGATTCCCGATGACACAAGGCGGTACCGAGCATAGGTTACGACAATGGCCACGACCAAGACCAGATCCCAATCGAAGAACACCAAGCCGTCTGTGTCCGCGCGCCAGATCTTCACCACCTCGGACGCGAACGACGCCTACCGCCATTTCCTGCCGCTGGTGCAGGCGGCCGTTCCGCCCGACCGCGCCGAGATCTGCCGGCTCTCGGTGGATATCGTCCGCGCCAACGTCGATCGCGGGGTCAAGGCGATCCTCCCGCACATCGGCCTCGTCCGCGAGAAGCTGCCGCTCTGCCCGATCGACGACGCGCTCGAGCTCCCGAGCCTCGCGCTCGGGCTCGTCGCGGCCGCGGGGCGCATCGTGACGGCAGCCAGCGAGCGCGAGATCGAGGCGCGCCTGGATAAATACCGTCCGATGCGCGATCTCACGCTGCGACAACTCGAGATCTTCGCCGAGCTCAAGCTCGTGCCCAGGCAGCGCGTCGCCGCGATCCGCCGCGGCTCGGGGCCCGTGGACAGCGCACGCGACGGCGTGGATATCGCCGGAGTGTTCCACGAGCTCGCGGAGAACCTCGACGGCAAACACCCGTTCTCGCCAGACTACCTCACGGTCATGGCCGAGCACGCCAATTGGCTCCTCGTCCAGCTCAGGCCCCGCGGCGCCCAGCAGAGGTCCTCCGAGCGCTCGTCCGAAGCCGTCGTCCGCGACCAGTTCTGGACCGTCATCCACCAGCGTCACGATCACCTGCGGGAAGCCGGCGTCGCCGTGTTCGGGTTACGCCAGCTCGACACCCACGTGCCGCCGATCGGCGCCCGCACCTCCTCGGCCGCGGCGCCCGGAACGGCGAAGCCGGGCAGCCCCGGGCCCGCGCTCACTGCCGGGCCGGAGCTCACCGCCGACCCCTGATGCGCGCCGCGCCGCGCCCCCCACCTCAACGCCACGCGCCGACAGCGCCCCGGCGGGTCCCTTTCCCGCCCTCAGCTCGACAGCCTTGACATCCGTGGCGGGGTGCGGTTGCGCCACGCCGCCCCACCGCCGCCGCCCCACCGCCGCCGCGCCGCCGGCGCCTGCACGCCGCGCCACCACGCCGCCGGCGGCTCCACGCCGCCGCACCGCGCCCGTCCTCCGCGCGCCGCCGGCATCGGCGGAGCACCGCGACGTCGCGGAAACCTCGCCGACACGTCGCGCAGCCCACCAGCGTCGGCCAGATCCGACTAGAGTGCGCCGCCATGGCCAACCCGATCGACGTCGATCCTACCCGTCAGCGAGAAACCCCCGCCCAGCGAGACACGTCCGCCCAGCGCGAAGCCCCCGCCGCCTTCTTCCGCGGCAACCCGGCGCCCGACGCCCGCACCGGCATGCACCCGGTCGCGCTCCGGCGCGCCTTCGCGGACCACCTCCACTACTCGCGCGCCCGGGAGTCGCTGACCGCCACGCCGTTCGACAGGTACGTCGCCCTCGCCCTCTCGGTGCGCGACCGCCTCGTCGACCGGTGGACCAAGACCCAGCACACCTACTACGAAAAAGACGTCAAGCGCGCCTACTACCTGTCGGCGGAGTTCCTCCTCGGCCGGGCGCTCGTCGCCAACCTGCAGGCGCTCGACATCTACGACAGCTACAAGACCGTGCTCGCCGAGCTCGGCCTCGACCTCGACGACCTCGTCGAGCAGGAGCCCGACGCCGGGCTCGGCAACGGAGGCCTCGGGCGGCTCGCCGCCTGCTTCCTCGACTCCATGGCCACCATCGGCCTGCCCACCTACGGCTACGGCATCCGGTACGAGTTCGGCATCTTCGAGCAGGTCATCCGCGACGGCTACCAGGTCGAGCGCGCCGACGAGTGGCTCCGCTTCGGCAACCCGTGGGAGGTCGAGCGCCCCGAGCACGCCGTCCCGGTCTCGTTCGGCGGCTACACCGAGCGCGTCCCCGACAAGCGCGGCGGCTTCCGCGTCATCTGGCGCCCCTCCGAGCAGGTCGTCGGCGTCCCGTTCGACACGCCGATCGCGGGCTACCAGTCGAACACCGTGAACACGCTCCGCCTCTGGTCCGCCCGCGCGGGCGAGGAGTTCGACTTCGAGCTCTTCAACGCCGGCGACTACGTGCACGCCGTCCACGAGAAGAACCAGTCGGAGGTCATCTCGAAGGTCCTCTACCCGAACGACAACTTCGACAAGGGCAAGGAGCTGCGCCTCCGGCAGGAGTACTTCTTCGTCGCCTGCTCCATCGCCGACATCGTGAACCGCTACAACCGCGTCCACCCGGACTTCTCGCGCTTCGCCGAGAAGAACGCGATCCAGCTCAACGACACGCACCCCGCCATCGCCATCGCCGAGCTGATGCGCGTCCTCATCGACGACCACCTCCTGAGCTGGGAGGACGCGTGGAAGCAGACCGTCGCGGCCTTCGGGTACACGAACCACACGCTGCTGCCCGAGGCGCTCGAGCGCTGGCCCGTCGCGCTCTTCGAGCGGCTCCTGCCGCGGCACCTCGAGATCATCTACGAGATCAACCGGCGCTTCCTGCGCGAGGTCATGGACGCCCACCCGCAAGACCACGACCGCGTGGCGCGCATGTCCCTCATCGAGGAAGGGCACGAGCGCCACGTGCGCATGGCCCACCTCGCGGTCGTCGGCTCGCACTCCGTGAACGGCGTGGCCAAGCTCCACTCCGAGCTCGTCAAGCGCGACCTGCTCCGCGACTTCTACGACCTCTGGCCCGAGCGGTTCAACAACAAGACGAACGGCGTCACGTTCCGGCGGTGGCTGCTCGCCTGCAACCCCGCGCTCGCCGCCCTCGTCACCGAGAAGGTCGGCCCGCGCTGGGTGACGGAGTTCGAGCGGCTGCGCGAGCTCGAGCGCCACATCGACGATCCGGAGTTCATCGAGCGGGTCGCCCGCGTGAAGCGCGAGAACAAGACGGCGCTCGCGAAGATCATCGCGCGGGAGCTCGACATCCAGGTCGACCCCTCCTCGATCTTCGACGTCCAGATCAAGCGCCTCCACGAGTACAAGCGCCAGCTCCTCGCCGCGCTCCACATCGTCGCGCTCTACCTGCGCCAGAAGCGCGGCGAGCACGTCACGCCGCGGACCTTCATCTTCGGCGCCAAGGCGGCCCCCGGCTACCGGCAGGCGAAGCTCATCATCAAGTTCATCCACGCCGTCGCCTACGTCGTGAACGGCGACCGGCGCCACACCGGGCTGCGCGTCGTGTTCATGCCGAACTACCGCGTCTCGCTGGCCGAGCGCATCATCCCGGCCGCCGACGTCTCCGAGCAGATCTCGACCGCGGGCATGGAGGCGTCCGGCACCGGCAACATGAAGCTCGCGCTGAACGGCGCGCTCACTGTCGGCACGCTCGACGGCGCCAACATCGAGATCCGCGACGCGGTGGGCCCGGAGAACTTCTTCCTGTTCGGCCTGACCGCCGACGAGGTGATCGCGCGCCGCAACCAGCACTTCGAGGGGCGCGAGGCCGTCGCGGCCGATCCGGAGCTCCGCGAGGTGGTCGATCTCATCTCGTCGGGCTTCTTCTCCCCGGAGTACCGCGAGCTCTTCCAGCCCCTGCTCGACCGGCTGCTCGGCCGGGACGAGTACATGATGCTCGCGGACTTCAAGGCCTACGCGGCCTGCCAGCGCGAGGTCGAGGCGGCCTACGTCGACCGGAAGAGCTGGCTGCGCAAGTCGGCGCTCAACATCGCCCGCGTGGGCGAGTTCTCCTCCGACCGCACGGTGCGCGAGTACGCGCGCGACATCTGGGGCCTCACGCCCGTCGACGTCGACCTCGGCGCGGCCGTGTCGCTCGTGTGACCGCGCGGCCCGCGTCCGCGTGACGCGTGGCCGCGCAACCAGGCCGTCCCCCGGCGCGCTGCCCGCCGGGGGCGGCGCGCCTCGCCTGGCGAGCTCGACCGCATTTCCTGCTGGGCGCGTCCGGTCGCCGGCCGTGCTCCCCTTCGTCGACCGTCAAAAACGGACGGAAAATCCCGCCCCACGCGCGTGCAGAACACGTCCCGGCGGAGCATGCTTCCGGGGTGGGAGCCACCTTCGTCGGCCGCTCGCCGGGGCGGGGCTCTTGCTATCCTTCCCGACGGATTTATGCCGAACGATCCTGAGGAAAGAGAAGACAGGCAGGGCGACCTCGCAACGGAGCGGGAACGGAAGGTCGAGAAGGCCCGCCGTTACAAGGTCGTGTTCCACAACGACGACTACACGACGATGGAGTTCGTCGTGCTCGTCCTCATGAAGTTCTTCCACCGCACCGAGACGGAGGCCACGCACATCATGCTGAGCGTGCACCACCGCGGCCACGGGGTCGCGGGCGTGTACACCAAGGATGTCGCGGAGACCAAGGTCGCCCAAGTCCAGGACTTCGCCAAGGAGCACGGGATGCCCCTTCGGTTGACCGCCGAGCCGGAATGACCATGCGCATCAGCCCCGAAGTTGAGATCGCCTTTTCGCTCGCCACCCGGGAGGCCTCGCGCCGCCGGCACGAGTTCGTGACCATCGAGCACCTGCTCTACGCGCTGCTCTTCGACGAGGAGACGGCCGAGGTGCTCCGGCACGCGGGGGGCGACACCCCGCTGCTCAAGAAGAAGCTCGAGCGCTTCCTCGACGAGGAGATCGAGGCCCTGCCCGAGGACTCGGACACGAGCCCGACGCTCTCGCTCGGGTTCCAGCGCGTGGTCGGCCGCGCCGCGATGCACGTGCAGTCGTCGGGCAAGAAGGAGCTCAAGGGGGCGAACGTGCTCATCGCGATGTTCGCCGAGCGCGACTGCCCGGCCGTGACGATCCTCGGCGAGCAGGGGGTCAGCCGCTTCGACGTCGTGAACTACATCTCGCACGGCATCTCGAAGACGGGCCAGGACGACAGCCTCCGCGAGGAGTCGTCGGCGGACGAGGGCGGCGAGCCCGGCGGCTCGCAGCCGATCAAGGATCCGCTCGCCGCGTTCACGATGAACCTCAACAAGGAGGCCGCCGAGGGCCGCATCGATCCGCTCGTCGGCCGCGAGAACGAGGTCGCCCGCACGATCCAGGTGCTCGCGCGGCGGCGCAAGAACAACCCCCTGCTCATCGGCGACGCCGGCGTGGGCAAGACGGCGATCGTCGAGGGGCTCGCGCAGCGGATCGAGAAGAAGGACGTGCCCGCGCCGCTCAAGGACGCGACCGTCTACGCGCTCGACATGGGCGCCCTCCTCGCCGGCACGAAGTACCGCGGCGATTTCGAGAACCGGCTCAAGGCCGTGCTGCGCGCGCTCGAGAAGCAGCCGGGCTCGGTGCTCTTCATCGACGAGATCCACACGATCATCGGCGCCGGCGCCGCGAGCGGCGGGACGATGGACGCCTCGAACCTGCTCAAGCCCGCGCTCGCCTCCGGCCGCCTGCGCTGCATCGGCGCGACCACGTTCCAGGAGTACCGCGGGCACCTCGAGCGCGACAGCGCGCTCGCGCGGCGCTTCCAGCGCATCGAGGTGACGGAGCCCTCGGTCGACGAGACGACGCAGATCCTGAAGGGGCTGCAGAAGCGCTACGAGGAGTTCCACAAGATCACGTACACGGCCGAGGCGCTCGAGGCCGCGGCCAAGCTGTCCGCGCGCTACCTCCAGGATCGGCGGCTGCCCGACAAGGCGATCGACCTGCTCGACGAGGCGGGCGCGGCGGCGCGCCTCCGCCACGGGGACGGGTACAAGGTCGACACCGCGGACATCGAGCTCGTCATCGCCAAGATGGCGCAGATCCCGCCGCGCCAGGTGTCGACCTCCGACAAGACGCAGCTCAAGGATCTCGAGCAGTCGCTGCGCTCGGTGATCTTCGGCCAGGACGAGGCGGTGAAGCAGCTCGCGTCCGCGATCAAGCTGTCGCGCGCCGGGCTGCGCGCGGCGGAGAAGCCGATCGGATCGTTCCTGTTCTCGGGGCCGACCGGCGTCGGCAAGACCGAGCTCGCCAAGCAGCTCGCGAAGGCGCTCGGCATCGGCTTCCTGCGGTTCGACATGAGCGAGTACCAGGAGCGGCACACCGTCTCCCGGCTCATCGGCGCGCCGCCCGGCTACGTCGGGTTCGATCGCGGCGGCCTGCTCACGGAGGCGGCGGCGAAGACGCCGCACGCGGTGCTCCTGCTCGACGAGATCGAGAAGGCGCACCCGGACGTGTTCCAGGTGCTGCTCCAGGTGATGGACCACGGCACGCTGACCGACAACAACGGCAAGAAGAGCGACTTCCGCCACATGGTGCTGATCATGACGAGCAACGTGGGCGCGCGGGAGCTCGCGCAGGCGCGGGTCGGCTTCGGCGAGCGGGGCACGGCGGGCGACGACGACAGGGCCTACAAGAACACGTTCAGCCCGGAGTTCAGGAACCGGCTGGACGCGCGCATCATGTTCCGGCCGCTCGATCCGTCGGTGATGGGGAGCATCGTCGACAAGTTCATCGGCGAGCTCGCGGCGATGCTCGCGGACCGGTCGGTGACCGTCGAGGTGACGGACCGGGCGCGGGCGGAGCTCGCGACGCGCGGGTACGATCCGGCCAACGGGGCGCGGCCGCTGGGGCGCGTCATCGAGAACGACATCAAGCGACGGCTCGGGGATGAGCTGCTGTTCGGGGCCCTCGAGAACGGGGGCAACGTCGCCATCGACTTCGAAGGAGACGACTTCACCTTCAAGTTCTCGTCCTCGGGCTCGGCGGCGAGCGGGGGAGACGCGGGGACGCAGAAGGCGAACGGGGCGGCGGTGGAGCCGGCGGCTGCCGGCTGATCCGGGAGCAACGGAGCCAGCGTGGAGGGGGTGCCCGTGCGCGCGGGCGGCGGGGGCCCCTCCCACGAACTCGCGCCTTGAGCCGGGGGCAACGGAGCCAGCGTGGAGGGGGTGCCCGTGCGCGCGGGCGGCGGGGGCCCCTCCCACGAACTCGCGCCTTGTAGAGGGCTATTGCCGTAAGCGCGGGTGAGTCGGTCCGGGAGGACGACGCTGCGATGCGGGCCGGCGCTCGGGTTCGTGGGGCCCTACCCCGCCGCCCGCGCGCACGGGCACCCCCTCCACGCTGGCTCTCTCCAGGCGGAAGGGGCGGTCGCTAGGCGGTTCGGGTGCGGCCGTCAGTTCAGCGAGTGCGGCATCGCCAGGGTGAAAGGGGCGATCTCGGCGTCGAAGGAGCGGCCGTCGGGGCGGTGCATCTGGTAGGTGCCGCGCATCGAGCCGCGCGGGGTCTCGAGCACACAGCCGCTCGTGTACTCGAAGTGCTCACCAGGCTTCAGCGAAGGCTGCTGGCCGACAACGCCGGGGCCGCGGACCTCCTCCACCTTCCCGCTGCCGTGCGTGATGATCCAGTGCCGCGTCCTGAGCTGCGCGGGCTCGGTGCCCTCGTTCGCGATACGCACGGTGTAGGCGAAGACGTAGCGATGCTCCGTCGGGGAGGACTGCGTGGGGACGTACACCGTCGAGACGGTGACCCGGATGCCCTGCGTGATGGCCGTCGACACAACCACGCACTGCCACCGCTGCGCCGCGCGCACAAGGGCCCGGCCGCGGCGGGTACGCCGGGAAGAGAGGGCCGGGACCCCGGAGAGGCGGCGTTGACAGCCTCCAGGCTCATCCGCAGGTTTCGCCAACCTGGGGTCAACGAGCCGTGGAGGGAGCCGCCGTGGGCGAACATGACTGTATCGGTGCTCGATGTGCTGAAGGCGAGCGGTTCGTCCCGATCGCGATCCTGCCGCCGGCGCGCGGCGAGAGGGCGGCGATGGTCCAGAACAGCGATGCCCCTGGCGGAGAGGGAGAAGGTCACGAGCCCGGGATCACGGCCATCGGGCCCGTGATGCCGGAGCGCAAGGTCCGCGAATGGGCCCTCGTGCTGCAGTCGAGCGAGCTTTGGCACGCCGTGCGGTACACCCCGGCAGGCTGGGTGCTCCTCGTGCGCGACCAGGACTACGACTTCGCCGCGACCTCGATCGATCGGTACGAGGCGGAGAACCGCGACTGGCCCCCGCGCCGGCCGCGCGAGCGCCCCCGCCACCCGCCGTCCATCGTCGCGGGGGTCGCGTTCGCCGCGCTCGCCCTCTTCTTCTTCCTCGTCACCGGCCCCGCGAGCGGCGGCGGGCGGCTGTTCCAGCGCGGCGCCTCGGTCGCCGATCTCGTCGTGGGTCCCGAGCCGTGGCGCGCCATCACCGCCCTCACGCTGCACGCCGACTCGGCCCACGTGATCGGCAACGTGATCTCCGGGACGGTGTTCGCGTCCGCCGTGCAGCGCCGCCTCGGGCCGGGCGGCACGGCGCTCGCCATGGTCGCCTCGGGCGCGATCGGCAACTTCGCGAACGCGCTCTGGCACCAGAGCCTGGGCCACCACCACGCCTCGATCGGCGCCTCCACCGCGGTGTTCGGCGCCATCGGCCTGCTCGCCGCCACGCAGCTCATGCTCGACCGCGCGCACGACAAGGACAGCGGCGAGAAGCGCCACCTCCTCCAGCTCGTCGCGCCGCTCGTGGGCGGCCTCTCCCTCCTCGGCGCCCTCGGCGCGAGCCCGCGCGCCGACCTCGGCGCGCACGCCTTCGGCCTGCTCAGCGGCGCCGCGATCGGCCTCGTCGCCGGCCTGTCGCTGCGCAAGCACCCCGCGCGGAGCCGCCCGCTCGTCCAGGTCGCGATGGGCGCTGTCGCGACGGGGATCGTCCTCGGCGCGTGGCAGCTCGCGCTCCGCGCCTGACCGCGCGCCCTCCGGTCAATCGGCCGGCCAGATCCCCACCGTGCCGCCCACCCACGTCAGATCCCGGTTCTGATCGACCCCGAGCATCCTCCCGCGCGAGAGCCGGGCCAGGTTGAGCACGAGCGAGAGCTCGGGCTCGTCCGGGGCGCGCAGGAACATCATCCGGACCTCGGCCTTCACCCCGTTTCCGTCGGGCATCACCAGCGCGGGCTCGTACGCGATCTTCTCCTGGAGCAGCCACCGCGATCGCTCGCCCTCCGGGATCGCGGCGATGTGCTCGGGCGTGACGTCGACCTTCACCCCGGAGCCCGCGAAGGAGAACAGCGGCTTGAGCACGTAACGCTCGAGATCCGCGGGCACGCGCTCGATCGCGTCCAGCGTCCGCGCCCGCGGGACCGCGGGGTGATCGATGTGGGGCAGCGTGTACTTCGACCACGTCCAGTACCAGTTCGGGTGCGAGCACCACGTGACGTCGAGCGGCTCGTCGTACCGGAACGGGAGCTCGACCCGCTTCACCTCGAGCTCGTCGAACACGACGCGGTTGTACAGCCGGCGGACCTGCACGAGCCGCCCGCCCACGCGGCGGAACAGCCGGTCCTTCTCCCGCACGAGCGACGTCGGGCAGACCGCGTCGACGCCGACGAGGAGCTTGTTCGCCATGAAATCCGGGTAGGTCTTCTGCTGCTCCGGATGGAGATCGAGCAGGACCACCGACTCCTCCGGCTCGCCCGCGAGGATGGCGCGGCGCAGGTGCGCGACGAGATCCTCGCGGCTCCGCCCGCCGAAGCAGCACGTCCAGCGCCGGTCGAGCCCCGGCATGCCGGCCAGCACCTCGGCCATGATCTCCGTCTGCACGAGCATGAGCGCGTAGAGCGACGGGAACGCCTGCAGCTCGACCACCTTGCCCTGGAGCCCGCCGTCCGGGCCGCGCACGATGGCGAAGTCGACCTGCGCGCAGTTGGGGAGCGCGTCCATCCCGGGGACGTCGAGGTGCGGGGGGATCGCGCGCTTCATCTGCGCGATGAGCGCGGGGCTCGAGATCTGCCGCACGATCTCGGTCGCGGAGCGCTCGAGGTCGTCGCGCAGCGCGGCCGGCAGGAACAGCGGCGTCTCGGCGACGCGGAACGGGATCGAGCACCCGAGCCGCCGCTCGAGGCGGCTCATGTACTCCGCGTACGTCGACGGCCCGAAGGCGGCGTTGAAGGCGCGCCGGAAGGTGGGTTCCATGAATTTTGGTGGTAACACGGCGGCGCGCGCGGCTGCACGACCACCTCGCCTCCGTCCGGAGCGCGGTAAGCGCCCGCGCAGGTCCGATCCGGCTTGAGGCTCGGGGCGTGGGGACTACAGTCGCCGCGAACCCTCGCCGAGGCCTGTCACGATGACGATGATCAAGCTCCGCTCCGCCATGGCACTGCCGCTCGTCGCCGCGCTCACCGCGGCGTGCTCGAAGACCCCCGAGCCGACGGCCACGACAGCGCCCGAGCCGCCGTCCACCAGCCAGCCCGCCGCGCCCGCCCAGCCGGCGCCCACCCCGGCGGCGCCGGCCGCCGGCGCCGGCCAGCAGGCGGCCGGCGCGGAGCTCGCCTGGGACGCGCCCGCGAGCTTCGAGACCGCGCCGAACCCGAACGCGATGCGCAAGGCCACGTACAAGATCAAGCGCGCCGCGGGCGACACCGAGGACGCCGAGCTCAGCGTGAGCCAGGCGGGCGGCAGCGTGGACGCGAACATCACGCGCTGGGTCGGCCAGTTCTCCGACAAGAGCGGCGACGCCCCCAAGCGCGAGCTCAAGGTCAACGACATCAAGGTCACGGTCGTCGAGGTGAAGGGGACGTTCGCCTCCGGGATGCCCGGCATGGGCGCCGCGACGCCGAAGCCGAACTACGCGCTGCTCGGCGCGATCGCCGAGACGCCCTCCGGCGAGCTCTGGTTCTTCAAGCTGACCGGCCCCGAGAAGACGGTGACCGCGGCGCGCGCCGACTTCGACAAGCTCGTGAACAGCCTGCGCGTGAAGTGATCCGGCGCTGTGTCGCTCGCCGCGGGGCTGGGCGGCGCGCCGTTCAGAACGCCACGTCCCCCTCGAAGAACCGCGCGAACGCAGGCGGGAGCGCCGCGGCGCCGGGCGCGAGCGGCGGGCGCGCGCTCGAGAGCGTCTGCCAGAGGAGGATCGTCTCGCCCGGGTGCTCCCGGCCGATCTCGCGCAGCGCCGCGAGCGCCTTGCCGCTGTACGTGACCTCCCCCGGCACGCCGATCAGCCGCTCCACCTCGGGGATCGCGGCGATCGACGCGGGGGTCGGGGCGCCGTAGCCGGGGCCGATCGCGCGGTGCTCGATCGCGAAGCGGGCGGCCGGGAGCCGCCGCCGGGTGAAGCGCGGCGCGCGCCGGGCGAGCAGGCGCTTCATGCTCCCGATCTCGTACCGGACGACGGCGCGGTTCGACGCGATGCGCTCGGTGATGCGCACGCCGACGACCGTTGTCGGCCAGCCGAGCATCGCCGCGCCGAGCGCGAGCCCCGCCAGCGTCCCGCCCGTCCCCGAGGGGACGACGATGCGATCGGGCCGCGGCGCCTCGCCCCGCCGGACCTGCTCGGCGAGCTCGAGCATCGCGTCGACGTAGCCGAGGCACGGGAGCGCGGCCGACGCGCCGGGCAGGATGAAGTAGGGCCGCTCGGCGCGGCGCAGCGCCCGGATCGCCCGGACCGCGGTGGTCGCGTACCCGCCGCCGTGGATGAGCTCCGCGCCGCTCGCCGCGCTCGTGAGGAGCGCCCGCTGGCCGAAGCGGGTGATCGGCTGATCGAACAGGACCGCCGTGACGCCGAACCCGAGCGCCCGGCCGAAGAGCGCCGTGGCCATGACCTGCGTCGACGCGAGCCCGCCGACCGTGACGAGCGTCCGCGCCCCGCGCCGCTCCGCGTCCGCGAGCAGGAACTCGAAGCGCCGCACCTTGTTGCCGCCGTACAGCGGCGAGATCAGATCGTCGCGCTTGACCCAGACGCCGCCGCGGCCGAGGTAGCCCTCGATCGCCGAGCACGGCACGACCGGCGTCGGCGCGTGCGCGAGCGGACGCCACGGGACCTGCCCCGCGAGCTCGGGCAACTCGGCGAAGAGCGGCAGCTCCCTCGCCGCGGGCAGGAAGCCCGGCGCCGCGCCTGAGGAGCCCGCCGCGTCGGGCGCACCGGCGCCGGCCGCGCGCTCCCCCTCGCCTTCAGGCACGCGCCGCCGCCCCGTGCCCCGCCGGCGTGCCGCCGGGACCCGCCTGCTCGCCGGCGTCGCCCGGGTCGTCCTCCGCGCCGTTCTCCGTGCCAGCGCCGAGCCGTCCGCCGCGCACGACCAGCGGATCGCTCAGGTACGTGTCCGTGAGCCGCTTCGGCCCGGCGAGGCCGACGAGCCGGAGCGGGAAGAGCAGCACCGCGAGCACCCACGACAGGAGGCCGAGCGCGAGCTTGCCCGCGTACGCCTCCGCGACGAGCGCGAGCTTGCGGCCGGCGGACAGCGACGAGATCGGCACCTCGGTCAGGCCGATCCGCATGAGACGGAGCTCCGCGATCCGCACCGAGTGGCGGACGAGATCGGGCAGGCGCTTCAGCGCCGGGTGGTCCATCGGCAGGCGCTTCTTCATGAACGCCTCGAGCCGCGACACGCCCCAGAGCGACACCAGCGCGAGCCCGAGCAGCCGCCGCCGGAGCGCGGGCCTGCCCGCGATCGCCTTCCTCGTCTGCTGCTCGCCGAAGTCGACGTGGCGCTCCTCCTGCCGCACCCCGCGCTTCAGGATCGCGACGATCTCCGGCTCATCCACGGTGTCGATCATCGCGTAGAACGCCTGGAGCACGAGGCCCTCGCCGAGGGCCATCTCGAGCGCGACGTGCTCGGACCAGTCCCCGCCCATCAGCCCGGTCGCGAGGAAGCGCACGCTCCACGTCGCCTTCTCCGGCGGCGCGCCCAGGATCTGGAGGATGCGGAGGAAGTTGCCGACGTGCTGGAACTCCTCGACCGCCTGGCGCGCGAGGAAGCGCGCGGACTCCAGATCGGGCGCGTTGTAGAGCCAGTGGCCGATCTGGACGCCGGTGATCTCGCCGTAGAGGAACTGCTGGACGGCCCAGACGATGACGTCCTTGTCCTTGACGGGATCGAGCCTGGCGCCCTGGAAATCGAACGCCATCTCTTCGCGGGTCACCAGCATCGCTCGCCCTCCGGAGCGATGAATCTAGCCCAGGTCGCAGCCCCCCGCAGGCCCGAGGTGATGAGCCCGGCGCCGCGGCGCGGCCCCTGCTCGGCTCGCCCGGGCGGAGCCGGCGCCCGTCGTGGTATACGGCCGCGGCGGCTCACCATCGTAGCCGCCGACTTGAACCTCAGGAGAAGCACCATGGCGCGCGTCCACAACTTCAACGCCGGCCCTGCCGGGCTCCCCCTTCCCGCCCTCGAGCGCGCGCAGCGCGAGCTCCTCGACTTCGAGGGGACGGGCATGTCCATCATGGAGCACAGCCACCGCGGCAAGGCGTTCGAGGCGGTGCACAACGAGGCGATCTCGCTCCTCCGGCAGCTCCTCGGCGTGCCGGACGACTACCACGTGCTGTTCATGCAGGGCGGCGCGGCCATGCAGTTCGCGCTCGTGCCGATGAACCTCCTGCCGCAGGGCAAGAGCGCCGACTACATCCTGACCGGCGGCTGGTCCGAGAAGGCCCTCGAGGAGGCGAAGCGCGTCGGGACCGTCCGCGTCGCCGGGAGCACCGCGGTCGACAAGCGCTACACCCGCATCCCGCACCAGAACGAGCTCTCGCTCGACCCGAACGCCGCCTACGTCCACATGACGACGAACAACACCCTGTTCGGGAGTCAGTGGCACTGGCTCCCGGACACCGGCGACGTGCCGCTCGTCGCCGACATGTCCTCGGACATCCTGTGGCGCAAGATGGACATCTCCAGGTTTGCCCTGGTTTACGCGGGCGCCCAGAAGAACATCGGGCCGAGCGGCATCACGGTCGTGATCGCCCGCAAGGACATCGTTGACAGCGGACGAAAAGACATTCCTGTCATTTTCCGTTATGCCACTTACGCCGCCAACAACTCGCTCTACAACACACCTCCGACATTCGCAATCTACCTCATGCGCAACGTGCTCGCGTATACGCTCGAGATCGGTGGGCTCGAGGAGGTCGAACGGCGCAATCGCAAGAAGGGTGAGCTGCTGTACGAGACCCTGGACGCAAATCCGGAGGTTTTCCGGGCTCCGGTCGAGAAGGAGAGCCGCTCGTACATGAACGTGGTGTTCCGGCTTGCCAGCGAGGAGCAGGAAAAACGTTTCGTCGCGGAGGCTGCGAAGGAGGGTATGGTGGGGCTCGCCGGACACAGGTCGACCGGAGGTATCCGGGTCTCGATCTACAACGCAGTATCCGTCGAGTCGGTGGAACGCCTCACCGCGTTCATGCGGGACTTCGCCAAGAGGGCTTGACTCGCTGGGAGCACGACATTCTCGGTATTCCAGGCTCGCCTCGGTTTCCACCAAACCTCCCTGGCGAGCCTCCCCCTAATTCGTCGCGTCCCAACCTTCAGCCCGCTTGACGTTGTTCCGCCCGGCACAACAGGCCCCCGCGGAAAGGGCCTGTCGGCCTTTCCGCAGCTTGGAAGGGGTCGGTGAACGCCGGCCCCGACCAGCGCCGGGAGGGGATGGCGAACGCTGAATCCCTGACCGATACGGTCGGGGGAGGCGTCGCCGTCCCTGACCGGCCCGGGGGGGCGGCCGTCGCCGTCTCTCCGGACTCGCAGGCCCCGGTCGGAGACCTGAATCGAGCGAGCCAACCGTAAGGAGAGGATGATGGCGAGCATGGATGATCGTGGGATGATTTCCAGGAGTGAGGAGGACCAGGAGGAGAGCGGGGCCTCGCCGAGCGAGCCCCCGCCGTCGTCAGCGACGCAGAAGGCAGCCAACGAGCGGCAGCAGCGTGGCTTCGCCGCCATGGACGAGGAGCGTCAGCGCAAGATCGCCAGCAAGGGTGGGAAGGCAGCCCACGAGAAGGGCACGGCCCATGAGTTCACGCGTGACGAGGCCCGCGCCGCCGGCAAGAAGGGCGGTGAGGTCGTCAGCCAGAACCGCAAGCACATGGCCGAGATCGGCAGGCGGGGCGGCGAGCGCGTCAGCCAGGACCGGGCCCACATGGCGGAGATCGGCCGCAAGGGCGGCGAGGCCGTGAGCGGCGATCGCCAGCACATGGCGGAGATCGGCCGCCGGGGCGGCGAGTCGCGGGGGGATCAGCCGCGGGAGAACCCGCCGCGCTGACCCGGGGAAAGGCGAGAGGCCCGGTGCCGAGGCGCCGGGCCAGCCTTCTGCATGCTTGCGCTGCCCACGACCCGGGGCTCCCGGTCGTGGCCGCAAGGTGCCTTTGCAGGGGTGGTCCGGGGATCGCGCGCCGGCCGAGCGCCGCGCGTGCCTGGCCGCCCGCACGTGCGCCCGGAGCGGCGGCGCGTCAGCTGGGCGCGATCGCGCCCAGCGAGACGTCGCTCGGCGTCTCCTTCGGACCGGGGATCCACTCCTCGTCAGGCTCCTCCCGCGGCAGCACGACCGGGGCGCCGTCGTAGCGCAGGCGCTTCCCGGGCCAGACGAAGCTGCGGAACAGGTAGGCGAGGAGCGAGGGCTGGTCCAGGTTCGGGTGGATGAAGGGCGCCACGCGCCTCGCGTGCGCCGCGGGCAAGAGGCTCCAGTGCAGGCCGGGCTCCATGTGGTGGATGGAGTGGAAGCCGTTGTTGTACGTCCACCAGTTGACCAGCCGGCCGACGAAGTTGCGCGAGTGGTTGTACTCGCTGTGCTCGTCGCAGCCGTCGTGCTGGAGGTAGTTCATGGTCACGATCCCCCACGCGGCGTACTGGTGCGGGATCAGCACGTAGACGATGAACTTCTTCCAGTCGAGCGCGAACAGGGCCCCCATCGCGCCGAGGAACACCGCCGACTCGAGGAGCATCTGCCGGAACCAGGGCGGGTTCCGCCGGTACATCGCCTTGAAGTAGCGCAGGTCGGCGGGCAGGATGTCCCGCACCACGCGGCTCATGAAGAGGAGCCCGTTCAGCAGGTTCCAGCGGTAGCGCACCTTCGTCGTGCGCATCACGTCGCGGCGCGACTGCGTGTACTTGTGGTGGCTGAGGTTATGGCCCGGCACGTAGGCGCTGACCGGGTGACCATAGGTGAGCGTCAGCGCGACCTGGAAGGCGCGGTTCATCCATCGCTTCCGGAACACGGGGCAATGGATCGCGTTGTGGGTGGCGACCGCGCCGAGGAACGAGAACGCGCAGGTCATGACGAGGAGCGGAATCGCGAGCCAGAGCGCCCGCGGCGCAAAGGCCCACTGCACCGCCACGAGGGCGAAGTAAGTCGCCACGAAGAGGAGCGTCTTGATATCGGCGCGGTACCGGAGCATGGCTGTTCTTCAAGGGTGAGAGGGCCGCGCGCCGGGCCGGCCGGCGGCGCGCGGGCGCTCTGGCCGATCCGGACGGGCGCGGAGGCCCGTCATCATCTCGACGCCCTTCGTACCGCATTTCTCCACTGCGGGAAGCTCCAAGTTGCATTCCGACGGGCGCTGCACACGGGCGCGTCTCACGCCGGTGTTTCACAATGATGTCGCGCGCACTCGGTGCGATCGCCTCTACGCACCTCCCGCCGTCGCGGCGCGGTGGAGAGCGGTCGCCGCAGCGCGGGTGCTCTGCGGGGGGCGCGGCGGGGCGCACCGCCGCGCTCCGCCGCTCTCCACCGCTCTCCAGCGCGCCGCGGCCGCGCCTTCGGCGGGCGCGGCTCGCGCTTGACGACCTGGTCGCGAACCGCCAACGTGGCCGCGTGAGCTCATCGCCTCTCGGCTTCGATCCGAACGGTCCTGCGGCTGGCCACGGGGTTTACGGTCTGCCGCACACCCCCGAGGACGCTCGGGTGGTCCTCATCCCGGTGCCCTGGGAGCCGACGGTGTCCTACCGGCGCGGCGCGGCCAAGGGGCCGGCGGCGATCCTGCGGGCGAGCCGCCAGGTCGACCTCTTCGACCTGCACACGGGCAGGCCGTACGAGCAGGGCATCGCGATGCTCGACGTCGACCCCGACATCGTCCGCTGGAACGCCGAGGCGTGCGCGGCGGCCGAGCCGGTGATCGCGGCGCTCGGGGAGGTCGCGGGCGATCGGGACCTCGAGGCGCGCCTCGCGGCCGTGAACGAGCTGTCGCGCCGGCTGAACGAGCGCGTGCGCGAGATCGCCGCGAAATGGATGGAGCGGGGCAAGCTCGTCGGGGTCGTCGGCGGCGACCACTCCGCCCCCTACGGCACGATCGCCGCGCACGCCGAGCGTTACCCCGGAATGGGCATCCTCCACGTCGACGCCCACGCCGATCTGCGCGACGCCTACGAGGGATTCACCGACTCCCACGCTTCGATCATGCACAACGTCGCGACCCGCTACCCGCAGATCTCGCGCATCGTGCAGGTCGGGCTGCGCGACATGAGCGAGGACGAGCTCAGGTTCATCCGCGCGTCGAACGGGCGCATCGTCGCCCACGTCGACGCGGCGATCGCCGATCGCCTCTTCGAGGGGGAGCCGTTCCACCTGATCGCCGACTCGATCGTCGAGGATCTCCCCGACGACGTCTACGTGACCTTCGATATCGACGGCCTCGATCCGACGCTGTGCCCGAGCACCGGGACGCCCGTGCCCGGCGGCCTCACGTTCCAGCAGGCCGTCGCGCTCATCGGCCGCATCCAGAAGAGCGGCCGCCGCATCGTCGGCTTCGACCTGAACGAGGTCGCGCCGCGAGACGACAAAGACGACTGGGACGGCAACGTCGGCGCGAGGATCCTCTACAAGCTGATCGGCTTCGCCCTCCTCTCGCAAAATCGCTGACGATCGCGGCCGTTCGGCTCCTCCCTCCTCCCCCGAAATCGCTGACGATCGCGGCGGTCACCCGCACAGGAGACGGGCCCAGATCGGCGTTTTCGGCGCGCAGGCGTACTCCTGTACGCCGAGCACCGAAAACGTCGAGATGGGCTCGTATCCGCCGCGGGTGACCGCCACACTCAGGCGAGCGCGCGGCGGTAGGTCTCGATGGTAAGGTGCACGTCGAGCGTGCCGGCCATCTCGCGGCAGGAGTGCATGCTCAGCATCGGCGCGCCGACGTCGACCGTCGCGATCCCGAGCGCGGCCGCGGTGATCGGGCCGATGGTGCTGCCGCACGGGAGATCGCTGCGCACGACGAAGCGCTGCGGGCAGAAGCCGACGTCGTGACACAGCGCCTCGAGCGCGGCCGACGTCGCGCCGTCGGTGGCGTAGGACTGGTTCACGTTCGACTTGATCACGAGCCCGCGGTTGATCTGCGGCGCGTGACGCGGCTCGTGCTGATCGGCGTAGTTCGGGTGCACCGCGTGGGCCATGTCCGCCGAGATGAGCAGCGAGCCCGCCATCGCCCGCGCGAACGCCTGGGGCTCGCGCGCCGGGTACGTGTCGACGATCCGCGCGAGCACGTCGCGGAGCACGCTGCCCGCCGCCCCCACGGCGCTCCGGCTGCCGCACTCCTCGTGGTCGTAGAGCGCGATGACCCGCGTCGCCGCGCCGGGATCGCCCGCGCCGATCAGCGCCGCGGTCGCGGCGTGGCAGCTCGCGAGGTTGTCCAGCCTGGATGCAAAAATGAACTCGTCAGAGAGCCCGCCCAGCGACGCCTTGAGCGTGTCGTACAGGCAGAGATCGAAGCCGAGGACGGCGTCGCGCGGGGCGTCGACCGCGCACGCGAGCAGCGCCTGGAGGTCCGTCTCCTTGCCGAGGCCGATCACCGGGACGAGGTGCTTCTGCGCGTTGAGCACGAGCCCCTCGGAGTTGACCCCGCGGTTCAGGTGGATCGCGAGGTTCGGCACGCGCGCGACCGGGCGGCCCAGGTCGACGAGGTGGCGCTCGACCCGGCCCTCCCTGCGGATGTGCACCCGGCCGGCCACGCTGAGGTCGCGATCGAGCCAGGTCGAGTACAGCACGCCGCCGTAGACCTCGACGCCGAGCTGCTGGTAGCCGCTCCGCGAGAGCTCGGCGTTCGGCTTCACCCGGAGGTTCGGCGAGTCGGTGTGGGCGCCGAGGACGCGGAAGCCGCCCCGCGCCGGGTGCTCGGCCCCGGCGACGAACGCGACGATCGTCGAGCCGCCCCGGATGACGTAGCGGCGATCGCCCGGCGCGAGCGTCCACGCGTCGCGCTCGCCGAGCTCCGAGAAGCCGGCGGCCGCGAGCCGCGAGGCGACCTCGCGGACGGCGTGGAACGGCGTCGGCGCGCGATCGATGAAGGCGCAGAGGTCGCGGGCGGCCGCGACGCCGCGCTCGCGCAGCGTCGACATCTCGTCCGCGCTCCGCGCGAAGCGCTCGCCAAGGTCGGTCGATGGCCTGGAATCGCCTGCGCGATCGGAAATCTCGGGGGGCGTCATGGGGGCGCCGAGTCTAGCAGAGCGGGCGCGCGCCTCGCGGTGCGCGCGCCCTCGCGCCCCCTCGCTCCCCTCGCCGAGATGGCGGCACACGCGGCCGGTACGCCATGGTATCGCCCACCGCGACGCCGCGCGCCGGGCCTCCTCCGCGCCGCGCGCCGCAAGGGAGACGCGCCCCGATGTACCGCCTCGTCCGACCGCTCCTCTTCGCGCTTCCACCCCGCCTGGCGCACGAGCTCGGCATGCTCGCGCTCGGCCCGATCGAGCACGCGGCGCCGCTCCGCGCCCTCGTGCGCGCCCGCCTCGCGCCCCGCGACGGGCGCATCGCGGTGCGCACGATGGGGCTCGACTTCCCCTCCCCGCTCGGCGTGGCGGGCGGCTTCGACAAGGACGCCCGCCGCGCCCGCGCGCTCGCCGCCCTCGGCTTCGGCTTCGTCGAGCTCGGGACGGTCACGGCGCAGGCCCAGGCCGAGAACCCGCCGCCGAACCTCTTCCGGCTGCCGGCCGACCGGGCGCTCATCAACCGGCTCGGGTTCCCGAACCAGGGCGCCGCGCGCGTCACCGAGCGGCTCCAGGGCCGCGGCGGCGCGGCGGCCGTGGGCGTGCCCGTGGGCATCTCGATCGGCAAGTCGCGGGTCGCGCCGCTCGATCCGATCGAGCCCGCGATCGAGGACTACCTCGCGAGCTTCCGCGAGGTCCGGCGCGCGGCCGACTTCGTCGTGATCAACGTGTCGTCCCCGAACACCAAGGACCTCCGGGCGATGCAGGGCCCGGCGATCGCGCGGGCGCTCCTCTCGGCGATCGCGCGGGAGAACCGCGCCGGCGGGAGGCCGCTGCCGCTGCTCATCAAGGTCGCCCCGGACCTCGGCGACGAGGAGCTCGAGGCGCTGCTCGCCGTCGTCGAGGAGGTCGGCCTCGCCGGCGTCATCGCGACGAACACCACGGTGCGGCGCGACGGGCTCGCGACGAGCCCGGCCGCCGTCGAGGCGATGGGCGCCGGCGGGCTCAGCGGGCCGCCCCTCCGGCAGCGCTCGCTCGCGATGGTGCGGCGCATCCGCGCGCGCCTCGGGGGCGGCGTCACGGTGATCGGCGCCGGGGGCGTCGAGTCGGCGGAGCACGCCATGGACCAGATCCAGGCGGGCGCCGACCTCGTGCAGCTCTACACGGGCTTCATCTACGGGGGGCCGCTCCTCCCCGCCGCGATCGCGCGCGGCCTGTCGGAGCTCGTGGCGCGCTCGGGCGCGCGGTCGATCCAGGAGCTCTCCGGCCGACCGGGCGGCGCGGCGCGCGCTGCTATGATCGACCATGGAGCTTGAAGCGCAGGTCCACGGCACCATCCGCGAGATCCCGGAGGGCGAGTGGAACGCGCTCGACGGCGCGAGCGAGGCGCCGTTCCTCTCGTGGGCGTGGTTCGACGCGCTCGAGCGGACGGGGTGCGTGGGCGAGGCGGCGGGCTGGCTGCCCCACCACATCACGTTCCGGGCCGAGGGCGTCCTGCTCGCCGCCGCGCCCGCGTACCTCAAGGACAACAGCGAGGGCGAGTTCGTCTTCGACCACGGCTGGGCCTCGGCGTCGCACCAGCTCGGCGCGCCGTACTACCCGAAGCTCGTCGTGGCGGTGCCGTTCACGCCCGCCACGACGCCGCGCCTCCTGGTGCGGCGGCCGGAGGACCGGGCGGCGCTCATGCCGGTGCTGGCCGAGACGCTCCGCACGCTGGTCGCGCGCGGCCGCATCTCGGGCGCTCACGTCCTGTTCCCGACCGCGGAAGAGGCCGCCGCCCTCGCCGGGGCGGAGATGGCGCACCGCTGCGGCATCCAGTTCCAGTTCGAGAACGAGGGGTACGGCACGTTCGACGACTTCCTCGCGCGCTTCAACGCGAAGCGGCGGCACCAGATCCGGCGCGAGATGCGCGAGGCGTCGAGGCAGGGGATCTCGATCGACACGCTCCGCGGCGCGGACATCACGCCGGAGATCGTGGACGTGATGTTCGGCTTCTACGTCTCCACGGTGGAGAAGTTCGCCTGGGGCCGGCAGTACCTGAACCGCGCCTTCTTCGAGGAGATCGCGGCCCGGCTCCGCAGCGACGGGGAGCGCGCCGGGTCGCGGGGAGGCGTCGAGATCGTCCTCGCGCGGGAGGGCAAGCGGCCCATCGCGGGCGCGCTCAACCTCGCGGGGCCGGGGGCGCTCTACGGCCGTTACTGGGGCGCCTCGGAGGAGCGCCCGTTCCTGCACTTCAACGTCTGCTACTACCACCCGGTCGAGGACTGCATCGCCCGCGGACTGCGCCGCTTCGAGCCGGGCGCGGGCGGGTCGCACAAGCTCGTGCGCGGCTTCGCTCCCAGCGTCACCCACAGCGCGCACCACCTCGCGCATCCGCGCCTCGACGCCGCCGTGCGCGAGTTCCTCGTGCGCGAGCGCGCCGTGGTCCGCGCGCGCACCGCGGACCGGAGCGTGGCATTCCGCTGAGCGCTCCGCGGTGACGCGCGGTGTTGACGTGACGCGCTCCGGAGAGGGATGCTTCGGGGCATGCGTGTCTTTCTTGCCCTCCTCGTCTCCTCTGTCACCTTCGGTCTCGTCGCGAGCGGCGGCTGCTCGAGCGAACCGACCCCCGACGCGACCACGACGACCACGGCGGCGACGGTCGCCGGGTCCGGCGGCGCGCTCGGATTCGGCTGCTTCGGCGGCACCCCCGACGGGCGGTGCACGATCCTCGCGCAGGTCCCCGAGAGCTGCGGCTGCCCCGATTGCTCCGACTCGGCGAGCTGCCTCGGCCATTGCAAGGACGACGGCGCCTGCGACTTGCGGCCCGACGCCCCCGACGGCGAGGATTGCACCTGCCAGGACTGCGCCGGCAGCGTCGCCGAGTGCAGCCCGAGGCGCGGCTGCAACGACAACATGGCGTGCGGCCTCAACGAGGATTGCACCTGCGCCGATTGCACCGACACCCCGCGGTGCACGGATCACTGCACCGACAACGGCTCGTGCGCGGAGTACTTCGAGGGCTGTTCCTGCGCTGATTGCCGCAACGTCGAGCGCTGCGGCGGCAACCCGGCCACGACCACCACGACGACGAGCGGCGGCGAGGGCGGCGCCGGCGGCACCGGCGGCGACCCTGCCGGCAGCGGCGGCGCGGGCGGCGCGGGCGGCGCCGGCGGCACCGGCGGCGCGGGCGGCAGCGGCAGCGGCGCGGGTGGCGCTGGCGGAGCGGGCGGCGCGTAGAAGGTCAGCGGGCCTGTAAAAGAACAGAGGGATTTAACCACAGAGGCACAGAGGGCACAGAGGAAGAGAGAGAATGAAGGATTAAAATTTCTTTCTCTCTCTCCCCCTCTGTGCCCTCTGTGCCTCTGTGGTTCAAATTCTCTCTCTCCTTCGTTTCACGAGGGCGATGCGCCAGGCCGGTGCGCCGCCTCACTGCTTGGCGGTCAGCCCGTGCTTCCGCAGGAACATCCGCACGTGGTGGCGCTCCATGCCCGCGCGGCGCGCCATCTCGCTGATGTTGCCGCCCGTCGCGCGGATCAGCTCGCTGAAGTAACGCTGCTCGAACGCCGCGACGGCGCTCCGCTTCGCCTCGCCGAAGGCCGAGGTCGGCGCGACGACGTCGCCGCCGCCCTCCAGCGGGAGGATCGCCGCGATCGCCTCGGCGCCGGGCGGCAGGCTCGTGGCCACGCTGGTGACGTTGATGAGCTCGCGGATGTTGCCCGGGAAATCGTGCTGGCCGAGCGTCGCGGTGATGAGATTGACCATCTCCACCGCGCGCTCCGGGCAACCCATGCGCTCGCACACGCTCGCGACGAGCAGCGGTATGTCCTCGCGCCGCTCGCGCAGCGGCGGCAGCTCGATGCGCATCTGGGCGATCCGGAAGAAGAGATCGCTCCTGAAGCGGCCGGTGTTCATGCTGCGGCCGAGATCGCGGCGCGTCGCCGCGATGATCCGCACGTCGACCGGCTCGTAGATCCGCGAGCCGACCCGCTTCAGCTTGTGCTCCGAGAGCACCCTGAGCAGCTTCGGCTGGAGCTCGGGCGGCAGCTCGCCGATCTCGTCGAGGAAGACCGTCCCGCGGCTCGCCTCGTGGAAGGCGCCGTTCTTCCGCTCGTTCGCCCCCGGGAACGCGCCCCGCTCGTGCCCGAACAGGAAGCTCTCGGCGAGCGCGCCGGGCAGCGACGCGCAGTCGACGACGACGAACGGCCCGCCGCGCCGGCTCGAGCTGTCGTGGATCGCCTGCGCCGTGAGCTCCTTGCCCGTGCCGGTCTCGCCCGTGATGAGCAGCGAGAGCTCCGTCGGCGCCACCTCGCGCAGCAGGCGGAAGAGGTGGCGCATCCGCGGCGAGGCCCCGATCAGCGGGCCGAAGCTCTCGTCGAAGCCGACGTCGACGCGCTCCTTCTCGAGCGGCTCGAAGCTGAGCACCGACCCGCCGACCTGGATGGCGCAGGCGGTCGTCAAGATCGCCTCGCGGATGCGCACCGTCGAGACGAACGTGCCATTCTTGCTGCCGAGATCGCGGACGAGCACGCCGGGCCCCTCGGCGCGCAGCTCGCAATGCGTCGAGCTGACCTCCGGATCGTCGACGACCACACCGCAGCTCGGATCGCGCCCCACCACGACCGGCGCGATGCCGATCTTGACCGGATCCCGGCCCGCCGCCCGCAGCGTCCCTCCGCGAACGAACCACTGGACCGCGCGAGCGCGGGTCGCATCCCTCGTCGAGCTCATATCCAACGGTTATTCGATTTCCCCGGTCTTGACCACATCTCCGTACGCTCCCGCCTCTCCATGATCGGAGGCGTCACGCGCGCACCTGGACGCACCGGGTACGCGGCTTCCCGATGAGACGCGGTCTCTCGTCGAAAAACTTCAAAGCCACGAGAGATGTCGCCGAGAAATTCAGATCAATGAATGTACTGAGCGCGTAGCGGGAGAGGCCCTAGTGAGGTTAGACTACGTGGCTACGCAGAAGACGGATCGGGCGACTGTCGCGTTCGCTCCGTCGGGCGTCGTTGAACGACAGCCCACAACGGGTCTGTCGGTGTGTGTTTCGATCAACGCGGTTCGGGGCTCCGCTCTCCCGGTCCCCTCAACGCGGGGGCGCGCGCAGGCGCTCCCGACGAGGATGCTTATGCCGAGAACAGGATGGTTACTCCGGAAGCGCGCCGTGACGGCCCTGGGAATCCTGGGGCTCTCCGCGGGGGCGAGCGTGCTCGCCGCCGTGTCCACCGGTTGCAGCAGCGAGGCCGACGGCCCGTGCATCTCCGACGAGCAGTTCTTCGCCGAGAAGGTGTGGGTCCCCATCCTCTCGGCGAAATGCATCGGCTGCCATAACCCGCAGGGGCAGGCGGCGGACTCCAAGCTGATCCTCGCCGGCAGCAGCGAGGCGGGCTTCCTCGACAAGAACCTCGCGACGTTCAAGTCGCTCGCGGGGCTCGAGCTCAGCGGCGAGTCGTACGTGCTCCTCAAGCCGACGAAGACCATCGATCACGCCGGCGGCCACGTCATCGACGTCGACGGCCCCGAGTACGAGGCGCTCCGCGAGATGGTGGACCGCACGAAGAGCCCGTCGTCCTGCGAGACGGACGTCAACGCGTCCTTCGCCGACGTGGTGATGAGCGGGCCGGGGGAGACGCTCCGCATGGCGAGCCTGGAGCTCGCCGGGCGCCTGCCCACCGAGGCCGAGGAGCAGGCCGTGGCCCAGAGCGGCATGGACGCGCTCGACCCGATCGTCGACCAGCTCCTCACGGAGGACGCGTTCTACGTGCGGCTGATGGAGATCTACAACGATCTCTTCCTCACCGATCGCTACCTGAACGGCGAGGCGGCGGTCGATCTGATCAAGGGCGACGCGTACGATCCGAAGTGGTACGCGAGCCTCCCGCAGGACCCGGCGCTCGTCGAGAAATACGGCGCGCGGGACCTGGAGGACGCCATCAACAAGCTGAAGAGCTGGACGAACCGCGCCATCGGCCGGGAGCCGCTCGAGCTCATCGCGTACATCGTGCGGAACGACAGGTCGTTCAAGGAGGTCCTCACCGCCGACTACACGGTCGTGAACCCGTTCTCGGCCAAGGCGTACGGCGTGACGGCCGAGTTCCAGAACGACGCGGATCCGGAGGAGTTCGTCCCGGTGAAGCGCGATCCGGTCCCGCTCGCGGGCGTGCTCACCTCCCCCGTCTTCCTCTCGAGACACCCGACGACGAGCACCAACAGGAACCGGCACCGCGCGAGGATGGTCTATCAGTACTTCCTCGGCACCGACATCCTGAAGACGGCCGAACAGCCGCTCGATCAGACGAAGATCACCGACTTCAACCCGACGATGAACAACGCGGCGTGCACCGTCTGCCACGCCGCGCTCGACCCGCTGTCCGGCGGATTCCACAGCTTCGACTCGACGGGCCGGTACAGGGCGGACGACGCCTGGTACCAGGACATGCGGCCGCCGGGCTTCGGCGCCGAGTCGGTGCCGTACAGCGAGTTCCCGAGCGCGCTCTCGTGGGTGGCCAAGCGCGTCGCCGACGACCCCCGCTTCGCGCTCTCGGCGGTCTACACGATGTACACCGGCCTCACCGGGCAAAAGCCGCTCGTCGCGCCGACGAACGACGATCCGGAGTTCAGCGCGAAGTTCAGGTCGTACCTCGCCCAGTACCACGCGTTCAACGCGATGGCGCGCGACTTCGCCGACAGCGACTACAACCTGAAGACGGTCGTCAAGGCCGTCGTCAAGAGCCCCTATTTCAGGGCGCGCAACGTCGCGCAGCCGTCGTCCCGGGGCGAGGCGCTGACGCAGCTCGGCGGCACGCGGTTCCTCGGGCCCGAGCAGCTCCACCGGAAGATCTGGGCGGTGACGGGGTACCCGTGGCGCCCGAGGGCGTTCGAGGACGACGGGAGCCGCTTCGACTTCCTGCTCCGGCGCGACGCCTACCGCCTGCTCTACGGCGGCATCGACTCGGAGGAGGTGATCCAGCGGATCACGGAGCCGAACGGGATCATGGCCAACGTCGCCGACCGGATGGCGAACGAGATGGCGTGCATCTCGGTGCCGCGCGATCTGTTCCTCCCGCCGGAGGAGCGGCTGCTCTTCCCCCACGTCGAGACGACGTTCGAGCCGCGGGACACGAACGACTTCGACGTGCTGCCGGCGGTCGAGGCGATCAAGAAGAACATCCAGCACCTGCACAAGCGGGTGCTGGGCGAGTCGCTCGAGCTCGGCGACCCCGAGATCGAGCGGACGTACAAGGTCTTCCTGGAGACGTGGGAGGAGGGCAAGGCCGGCATGGCGAAGGCCGAGGGCGAGGAGGGCCGGCTCTCGAGGTCGCTGCCGGGCGCCTGCCAGGTGCACAACGACTACTGGACCCGCGAGGGGCTGCCCGAGGAGGAGAAGCTCACGCGGGACGACAACTACACGGTCCGCGCGTGGATGAGCGTCATGACCTATCTCCTGTCGGACTTCAGGTTTCTTTACCAGTAGGAGCAGCCATGGAACGTCGAGATTTCCTCAAACTGGCATCGATGGCGGGCCTCGGCGTCGTCGCAGCGGGCTCGCTGTCGAGGGACGCCGCGGCGGCTGGCCCCTACTCGGGCCCCCTCTGGGTCCATATCCACGCGAGCGGCGGGTGGGACCCGACGAGCCTCTGCGATCCGAAGGGCGCGATGAGCGCCGAGGAGCAGGGGACGCGGGAGGCGATGAACCGCAGCTACCTCAATGGAGAGATCGGGACCGCCGGCGACCTCCGGTATGCGCCGGTCGGCGGCAACGCCGAGTTCTTCAAGAAGCATTACAGCAAGCTGCTGATCATCAACGGCATCGACACCGAGACGAACAGCCACGACGCGGGCATCCGCAACACGTGGAGCGGGACGCTCCGCGAGGGCAAGCCCGGCTTCGCGGCGCTCGTGGCCGGCGTGCACGGCGGCGCGCTGCCGATGGGGTTCATCAGCAACGGCGGCTACGACACGACCGCGAACGTCGTGGCCGTCACGCGCGTGCCCGACACCGGGCTGCTCCAGCGGCTCGCGTACCCGAACGTCATCGATCCGTCGGCCGAGAAGCGCGAGGGCTACCACACCGACGCCACGATGACGCGCATCCTGGAGGCCCGGCAGGCGCGGCACGCGGCGCGGCTCGATCAGCAGCGGCTGCCCCACGTGAAAGAGGCGATGAGCACGCTCTTCACCTCGCGCGTCGGGCAGAACGAGCTCAAGCAGCTCATCCAGTTCCTGCCCGCGGAGTTCGAGCAGGCCTCGCTGCGACGGCAGGCGCAGGTCGCGCTCGCGGCCTACCAGGCCGGCATCTGCGTCAGCGCCAACCTGACGGTGGGCGGGTTCGACACGCACGGCAACCACGACGACAACCACATCCCGCGGCTCGGCAACATCTGCGACGGCGTCGACTTCCTCCTGAGCGCCGCGGAGGAGCTGGGCCTCGCCGACCGGATCGTCGTCGTCGTGGGCTCGGATTTCGGCCGGACCCCGGGGTACAACGAGGGCAACGGCAAGGATCACTGGAACATCACCAGCATGATGCTGGCCGGCGCGGGCATTCAGGGGAACCGGGTGATCGGCGCGACGGACGAGCGGCACAACCCGCTCGAGGTCGATCCGGTCACGCTCCAGCCGAAGGAGGGAGGCGTCCGGATCAAGCCGGGGCACATCCACAAGGCGCTGCGCAAGCTCGCGGGGATCGCGGACGATCCGCTCGTGCAGCGGTTCTCGCTCTCCGAGGAAGAGGACCTGCCGATCTTCGGGTGACGACGGTCGCTCCCGCCGCAGCGTGAAGGCGGGGACGGGGCGCTCCCCTCCCCGCCGACACACGAAGCCCTCCCCCGCCGCTCACTCCACCGAGAACGCGATCTCCTCGCCGGCCGAGGCGCCGTCCGCCTCGACGCGGAGCCGGTGCGCGCCGGCGACCAGCGGCCAGTCGAGCGCGAACGGCGGGCCGACCTCGATCGGGCGGCCGTCGAGCACGAAGCGCGCGCGGCGCACGCCCGCGGGGACGTCGGCGCGGAGGCGGATGGCCTGCAGCGAGTTGACCGAGGGGTCGAGGACGAACCGGGCGCCGTCGGGCGGGTACGCGACGCGGACGCGCGCGCCGGCCTGCGCCGCGCCGTCGCGCCCGGGGAGCGCGCCGCAGAGGGGCGAGACCTCGTCGGGGGCGACGGGCCGGCCGGCGGCGCGCGCCCACGCGGTGAGCTCGGCGTCGTGGCGCTCGAAGACGCGCTCCTCGACCGCCGCGGCGGGGCAGGCCCCGGCGCGCAGGCCGTTGCGGCGATCGACGCGCACGATCTCGTGCATGTCGCACGGCGAGAGCGCCGCGGCGTCGCCGCGCGGGAGGAGCTCCCGGCGGCGGTGCGGGCACGCGGCGGTCGGCGTCATGCCGGACAGGCTGCAGACCTCGACCTCGGCGAGCAGGTCGGGATCGGGCGCGTCGAAGGGGCGCGGCGGCCGGACGCGCGCGGCGGCGAGCATGGCGTCGCGGAACAGCGGGCCCGCGCCGGTGATGCCGCTGATGCCGCCCATGGGCGAGCCGTCGAAGTTGCCGACCCAGACGGCGACCGTGACGTCGGGCGTGAAGCCGACCGCGAGGTTGTCGCGGAACCCCTTGGACGTGCCCGTCTTCGCGGCCACCGGGAACGGCAGGGCGAGCGCGCTGCCCTCGCCGAACGACGCGAGCCGCGCCTTGTCGTCGGCGAGGATGTCGGTGATCACCCGGGCGCGCGCGGCGTCGAGGACGCGCGCGCCGCGCCCGGGAGGCGCGCTCGACGACGGCGCCACAGCGACGGGCGTGTCGCGCTCGGGAGGCGCGGGCGGCGCTTCCGCGACCGCGCGCACCGGCAGGTAGATCCCGCCGCGCGCGAGGGTGGCGTAGGCGTTCGCGAGATCGAGGAGGCGGACCTCGCCGTCGCCGAGCGCGATCGCGACGCCGTAGCGCGACGGCGCGCCGTCGAGCGAGCCCAGGCCGAGCTCCCGGAGCCGCGCGAGCACGCGATCGGGGCCGAGCGCGGCCGCCGTCCAGACCGCCGGGACGTTGTACGAGCTGGCGAGCGCGTCCCGCAGGCGGACCGGGCCGTGGAAGCGCCCGTCGTAGTTCCGCGGGACGTAGCTGCCGTCCGCGGTCGGGAACGAGAGCTCGACGTCGGGCAGGACGGTCGCGGCGGTGAAGCCGAGCTGCTCCATGGCGAGCTCGTAAACGAACGGCTTCAGGGCCGAGCCCGGCTGGCGCAGCGCGAGGACGCCGTCGTTGTGGCCGAGCCCGGCGACGTCGTCGATGTCGTGCGAGCCGACGTACGCGAGGATCTCGCCGGTCGCGTTCTCGAGGACGACCACCGCCGCGGCGCCGACGTCGCGGTCCGAGAGGCCGCGGACGGTCTGCTGCGCGAGGACCTCGATCTCGCGCTGGAGGCCTCGGTCGATCGTCAGGGTGATCGCGCTCGCCCGGCCGCGCAGCGGCGCCGCGCCGGCGCCGTCGCCGAGCGCGCCGCCGAGCACCGCGCGGACGAGGTGCGGCGCGCCGAGGCCGCCCCCCTTCGGGGCGAGCGCGATGGGCTCCGCGCGGGCGCGGGCCACCTCGGCCTCGCCGGCGAGGCCGGCCGCGAGCATGCGATCGAGGACGCGGTTCCTGCGGCGCTCGAGCGGCCCCGTGCCGCGGCGCGGGTCGTACAGCGCGGGGCCGCGCGGCATGCTGGCGAGCGCGGCGGCCTCGGCGAGCGAGAGGTCGGCGGTGGGCTTGTCGAAGTAGAAGCGGCTCGCCGCCTCGACGCCGCGCAGGCCCGGGCCGAACGCGACGCGGTTCAGGTACTGCTCGAGGATCTCGCGCTTCGAGAGCGACGCCTCGATGCGCAGCGCGAGCGCCATCTCGCCGAGCTTGCCGCGCGCCGTGCGGGGGCGCGGCACGAGCGCGCGGGCGAGCTGCTGCGTGATCGTGGACGCGCCCGAGACGACGCGCCGCTCCGCCGCGAGCTGGCCGATCGCGCGCGCGATCGCGATCGGATCGACGCCGGGGTGGCGCGCGAACCGCCGGTCCTCCGCGGCGAGGAGCGCGCGCTGGATGCGATCGCCGGCCTCGGCGAGCGGCAGCCAGCGCGCGCGCGCGCCGTCGCCGGCGCGGAGCTCGCGCAGCACGGTGCCGTGGCGATCGAGCAGCACCGTGGACACGGCGCGATCCTCGGCCGCCCGGAGCTCCGGCGGGAGCGGCGTCAGCGCCGCGACGACGGCGAGCAGGAGCCACGGCAGGGCCGCGACCGCGAGCGCGATCTGCGCGGCGCGGCGCAGGCGCAGGCGCAGGGGCGAGCGCGGGCGGAGGCGCGCGAGCCACCGCGCGAGCCGGCCGGTCCACGGCGGAGAGGGCGCGCCCACGGATCAGCGCGGACGCGCCGCCGCGTCCGTCCCCCGGGTCGAGACCTTGACCGAGATGGCGCCCGTCCGGCCGAAGACCTCGGGGCTGTACATCTCCTCGGCGCGCGCGGGCGGCACCACGAACGAGCCGAGCGTCGTGGCGCGCGCGAGGTACCGGTACCGGTACATCCCGGCGGCCATGTGATCGACGAAGAACAGCACCCTGTCGTCGCGGATCTCGCGCACGAAGCGGCTCGGGTCGTACAGGCGGCCGGTCGCGCGCAGATCGTCATGGTCGACGTCGGCGTCGGCGTCGTGCGCCGCGGCCTCCGCCGCGTCGACGTCGAGCGAGCGCGCGGACGTCGCGAGCCGCGCGTCGACCGCCTCGAGGCCGGCCGGCAGCGGGTCGTCGATCACAACGAAGTCGCGCGGCGAGGGCGTCACCACGACGATTTCGCCGAGCACGAGGTCGCCGCCGGCGAAGGCCAGCGACGAGGGCGCCGCGCCCGGCGCAGCGCCGGCGGGCGCCGCGCCGCCGACCACGGCCGCGAGGTCCTCGGGCGCGATCGCGCGGAGCGACTTCTCGATATAGAACCCGCGGTCGAGCGGCGTCGCCGGGAGCTGCTTGCGCGCGTACCGGAGCCGCGCCTCGTAGAACAGCCGGCCGCGCCCGTCGACGGCGAACGCGAGCGGCGCGCCGCCGGCGCTCGCGAGCCGCGCCGCGGGGATCGACGTCTTGACCTGCTCGGTCGTCGGGCCGTGGAACGGCGCCGAGAACAGCTCGACCTCCCCGAGGAACACCCGCGCGTCGAAGTCGGGCGCCGTTTTCTCCTGTGCTTTCCGGTACTTGTCGAGCGCGAGCAGCGCCCACGCCGTCTCCTGCGTGCTGCGCCACGTCCCCCCGCGCCGATCCGCGAGCAGGCCCGCCGCGAGCCGCGGCGCGAGCGGGTGCGAAGGCCGCGCGGCGAGCAGCGCGCGCAGCACGAGCGCCGAGGTGCGGGCCTCGGAGTCCATGAGGACCGCGTACGCGTCGCCGTGGTTGTGGACGGCCCGCGCGATGGGTCCGTCGAGGCGCAGCGACCCCTCCATCTCGCGCACGAGCTCGTCCACGGCCGCCCTGTCGCTCTTGCCGATCACCATCGCGTGCGCGAGGAGCGCCTTCGAGAAGAGCGGCAGCTTCTCGCGCTCCTCGAAGAGCCGGCTCGCGCGCCCCGGGTCGGGCGCGCCGCTCGCCGCGAGGACGTCGAGGATGAACGGCGAGGTCGCCCGCAGCATCGGATCGTCGCCGGCCTCGTTGAGCCTCGATCGCACGAACGAGACCGCGCGCTCCACCGCGTCCGCCGGCACCGCGACCCCGTAGCGCTTCGCCTCGGTGAGGCCCCACAGCGCGTACGTGGTCGTCCAGAGATCCGGGCTGTCCGACTCGGCGAAGAAGCCGAAGCCGCCGTCGCCGCGCTGGTGCGACAGGATCTCGCGGACCGTCTTGCCGATCACGGCCGCGAGGTTCTGCGGCAGCGCGATCCCGTAGGCCTTCGCGAGGTCGCGCAGCGACAGGAGCGGCACCATGCGGCTCGTGAGCTGCTCGGTGCACCCGTACGGGTACTCGAGGAGCTGCTCCACCCCGCCGCCGAGGCCCACGAGCGCCGTCGGCGCGAGGCTCACCGTGAGCCCGCCGGTGTCGTCGCGGATCGCCGACAGATCGCCGAGCCGCTCCGCGCTCGCGGTGGTCGTGTCGCCGTAGAGCGCGACGGCCTCGGGCGACATGGGCGCCTTGATCTCGCGGGTCACCTCGACGACGTCCTCGGCGCCGCCGCCGGCCGCCCGGAAGCGCAGCGTCGCCGGGCCGGCCCGCGGGGCCGACATCGCGAAGCGGACCTCCGTCGACGCGCCCGGCGCGAGCTCGACGGCGCGCTTCGCGCTCCCCGAGAGCGTGAGCCCCGACGCGGCGACCTCCACCTCGACCGTCGACTTCGCGAGCCCCTTCGACGTCACGACCACGCCCGCGTCGATCGCGTCGCCGGCGCGCAGGAAGCGCGGCAGCGCCGGCCGGGCCATGAGCTTCTGGCTCGCTGTCACGCGCGACTCGCCGTAGCCGAACCGATCGTCCTCCGCGACGACGACCGCCATGACCCGGTACGTCGTGAGCGAGTCGGGCAGCTTGAAGCTCGCGTTCACCTTGCCGGACGCGTCGGTGACCAGCGCGGGGTGGTAGTACGCGCTCTGGCGGAAGTCGCGGCGCACGCCCGTGCCGCCCGCGGCGCCGCCGCCGCCCGCGCGCCCCTTGTCGGCGCCGAGATCCGCGAACGGGTTGCGCACGCGGGCGAGCGCCTCGCGCGTCTCGATCGTCGCCACCTTCAGGCTGCGCGGCGCGCCGAACACGGGGATCGGATCCGGCGTCTCGTAGCCGGTCAGCGACAGCACGCCCTCGTCCACCGCGTAGAGCGTGACCTCGGCGCGGGCGGGCCGGCCGCCGCGGTCGCGGACGTCGACGTCCACGCGGATCGGGTCGCCGGGCCGCGCGTCCGCCTTGTCCGGGCGGACGCTCACCGCGAGCCGCTGCGCCTCGGGGTTCACGCGGAGCGGCGCATACCCGAGGCGGAACGCCGGCGCGCCGACGTCGGGCCCCGCCGCCCCGCCCTTGCCCGGCGCGGGCGGCGGCCTCGTGCGGCCGCGCAGGAGCAGCACGGAGACGAACGCGTTCGGTCGGAGGTCGTCCGTGATCGGCACGTCGATCACCGGCATCGCTCCCGACAGCTTCACCCTCCGCCGCGAGGCGATCCCGGCGCGCTCGACCGTGACCAGCGCGTCGGCCGAGGCGAACGGCGACTTCACGATCACGCGCGCGGTCTGCCCCACCTCGTAGCTGTCGCGGTCGGGCACGAGCTCGACCTGGAGCTGGTCGCTGTCGCCGAAGCCGCCGCCGCCCTCGCCGAGCGCGTAGACGCCGGTCGCGGCGCCGACGGGGTTGCCCCGGCGGTCCTTGGCCGTCGCGTGCAGGAGGTAATACCCCCCGGAGGGGACCGTGAGCTCGCAGCTCCGCGGCGCCGTCGCGGTCGTCACGCCGCAGCGCGCGACGACCTTGTCGACCGGCGTGCTCACGCTGCGGTACGCGCTGCCGCTCTCCTCGCGCGCGAGCGTCCACGTCCGCTGGATGAGCTCCACCCGCACGGCGACCTGCGCGACGCGCGCCCCCTTCGGATCGACGGCGAGGATCTCCGGCCGGAGCACGTCGCCCGCCTTCGCGAAGCGCTCGGGCTCCTTGAGCGCGACGTAGAACTCCGCCGGGTGCACGAGCGCCGTCGAGCTGCCCGCGATCGCCTGCCGCGAGACGTCGGTGATCTCGGCCTCGCACGTCACGAGCTCGGTCCCGCGCTGCCCGGGCATCGCGAGCGTCGCGCCGATCGCCGCCTGCCCTGCCGCGTCGAGCCGGTCGCGCCCGCTCTGCACCTCGTACTCGCGCGGCGACCGGTCCGGCAACGCGTCCGTGAGCTCGTCCTCGCGCACCGTGAAGCCCTCGATCCCCGGCGGCGAGAACGCGGCCCGGCCGCGCGTCACCGAGAGCCTGGCCTCCGCGTTCGTCATCGGCGCCCCGAACAGGTAGTCGCCGCGCGCGACCCAGCGCGCCTTGTCGCCGCGCACGTAGCTCGGCCGGTCGCTCTCGACGCTGACCTTGAACTCGGCGGGCCGGTACTCGGCGACCTCGACGCTGCCCGTCACGTCCGGCCACCCCGCCTCGCCCCCCTGGACGGTGGCGGCGAGGCTGTACGTGCCGAGGCGCGCCGTCTCCGGGATCTTCACGTCGGCCGAGAACGTGCCGAACGGGCCGAGCGCCGGCGTCAGCGAGACGAGCGCCTCGCCGTCGGGCCCCTCGACCTTGAACGCGACGCTCTTGCCGGCCGGCGTCCTCGTCCCGCGCGCCGCCTCCTCGCGGAAGATCCCCTTCACGCGCACGGTGTCGCCCGGCCGGTAGATGCCGCGATCGGAGAACACCATCCCGAACGGGCGCGCCTCGCCGAAGTCCGACGGCGCGCCGAAGCGCCACCCGCTCAGCGCGTCGGCCACGCGGCGGTACGTCCAGTCCTCGCCCGCGCGCGCGAAGATCACGCCGCGCTCCGGCCGGGACGCCGTCTCTGGCCGGTACACCGCCTCGGGGACGGTCGCGAACCCCTCGGCGTCGGTGACCACCGGCGCGGGCGCGGGCGCGCCCGGGGTCCTGATCCACACGCTCGCGCCCGCGACCGGCGCGCCCGTCGACAGCCGCGTCACCCACACGATCGAGCCGTGCGGCGACACCTTCGCGCTGATCCCGAGGTCGGTCACCTGCGCGATCACCGCCTGGGAGGAGGTGCGCGCGTGCCGCGTCCCGGGCCGCGCCGTGTAGCTGATCCCGATCGCCAGCGGCCCGCGCTTGCCCTCGCCGCCCAGCACCTCGGCGGCGCGCACGAGGTGCGTCGCCGGCGCGTTCGTCGCGGCGGCCGGGCGCAGGGCGGACTGCTTGCCGGAGGGCAGCGCCGCGATCTCGCTCATCTTCGGGCTCCGCCCCGGGCTATTCGGGTCGGCCTCCAGCGCGAGCACCGCCTCCTCGGTCATCGCGCCGACCGCGAGCGAGAGCTCGCGCACGTTCACGGACACGACCGGGATCTCGCGCCGCTGCGCCGGCTCGAACACGCTCCCGGTGAGCCCGATCTGCGCCTCGGGCCAGCGGTCGCCGAACGCGATCTGCTGGGAGACAGCGCCCGCGAGCGCCTGCCCGTGCTGGTCGCGCAGCCCGGCGGCGACGCGCACCTCGTAGCTGCGCCCCGGCGCGAAGGCGCCGCCGACGGGGATGTGGCTCGTGAACTCGTCGTCCTGGATCCACGACGGCCACCTCGGCTTCACGGCGGGCTCCACCGAGATCGCCCGCTTCGCGTCCGCGAACCGCACCGGGTTCGAGAAGAGGAGCGTGAACCCGCCTTCGGCCGCGCAGCGCTGCTGCGGCGTGTCGCGATCGCACTGCGGGCTCATGAGCCGCAGCGGCCCGTAGGTGCGGTACGAGAACCGCTGCTCCTCGCCGGCGGGCAGCGGCCCCTCGCGGCCGCGGAGGCTCCGGGCCACGACCATCTCGATCTCGCTGTCGCGCGGCAGCGGGGCGCGCGGGACGATCTCGGCGAGCAGCTCGTTCTTCGGGTCGGGGCGCCGGACGTCGAACGCCACCTTGGCCGCGCGGCCGCCGGCCGTGAGCGACACGCTCCGCGCGACCTCGGCGGTGTCGACGGGCTGGTTGAACCGGAGCTCGAACCGCGCTTCCGGCTTGAGGTCGTCCTTGCCCGACCACGGCTCGACGCGCGCGACCTTCGGCAGCTCGGTGCGGAAGGTGAGCACGTACGGCTCGGCGAGCGCGCTGCCGTCGAGCGCCCTGGTGCCCGCCGGGACCTCGACGGTGAACGCGGTGCCGCGCGGCAGGTGTCCCTGAGGGGCGAACGTGAGCCCGCTCGTGCCGACCCAGCGCCACTGCCCCGGCGCGGGCGGCTTCAGGATCGCGGGGGCGGCGGCCTCGCTGGCGGCGAGGTCGAGCGGCCGCATCGGCCGGTTGAACACGAGGCTGATCTCGGCGGGGCTCGTGGTCTGCCCGCGGGGCGCGCCGAACACCACCGCGAACGGCCCCTCCGCGGCCTTGCCGCCCGGGTCGAGCGCGCCCGGGGCGAGCGTGCCGCGGGGCGGGACGTTGGGAGCGCGCGCGCCCTGCACGCACGCGAGGCTGAAGGCGATGGCGGCGAGGGCGGCGGGCGCGAACCGGAGGCGCGGGGCGGCGGGCATGTCGCCGCGACTGAGCAACGGGAATGCCGTGGCCGCAAGAGGCCTATCCGCCGCGGGCGGCGCGCCCCCCTGTGGCAGGCGAGACACGCTCGGGGAGCCCCGGGACGCGGTGTCCGCCCAGCGCGCAGAGGCAGCCCGGAGCGCGGCCCACGCTCCGGGCCGACGATGGCGTCGGGGCCGAGCGTCAGGGCCAGGTGTCCATCACCGCGGCGATCCAGCTGTCCGGATCCCGGAACTCGGGATCCTGCTCGATGTGGACGAAGCGCCCGCTGTACCTCGCCGCGGGCCTGCCGCAGACGCTGCTCGCCGGCACACCGTTGAGGTACCTGCCTTGAACGTTGGTCGTCCCGTTCAGCGAGCACATGCCGCCGCCCGGGAGCCCGACCCGCCATCCAGGGTGATAGGCGAGCAAGTTGTTCCTGAGCTCCAGCGCCCTGTCCCCTTCCACGGGGGGGACATCCATCCCGTGGGACAGGAGGACATCCACGGCCCGACAGGTGTCCTCCGCCATGCCGTGCCACGAGATCACCCACCACGGACGCGGTCCGTAATGGGCCGCGAGCTCCAGGTGGGTCGCGTGAAACATGTTCGCCACGTTGTGGGCGACGTCCGAGAGCATCGTCGAGCTCTGGCAGTTGCTGACGGCGAGGCTGGCGTCGCGGTGAGTCCCGGCCAGCACGAGGGAGCGGGATCTCGTCTCCTTGAAGATGGTGATCGCCTCCGTCTCCGTGGTCATGTCCGAGAGCGGGTGCGGCGCCGTGTGGCTGAGCTCCCGCTCGGCGGCTGCGTCCACGATGAAGGTGCCAGTCCCGCGATCGACGAACCCGTCCTCGTCCTGGTCGCCTGTCTCCATGAGCACGCAATAGCGGCGGCCGTTGGCGGCGTCGCGGAGCAACCGGATCCGCATGAACGACGACAGGCTCGTCGGGAGCGCGGTGTTGCACGTGCCGCGCATCATCGCGCGAACGACGCTCCGCCAGGCGCTCATCTGCGTGGAGTTCGGGGCGACGAACATCCCCGATTCCCGGGGGGGCATCTGGTCGCGGATGCACACCGTCAGATCCTCGAGGGTCGCGCTCGCCGAGCAGGTGAGCTGGGCTGCCATCGCCGCGCGAGACGAGATCAGAGCGCCGACGCCGAGCATGAGCAACATCGCTGGTTTGAGCCGCATGATGTAGACACCTCCAGACAGGGGTTCATGAGCGAGGCCGACCGGCGCTCGCGCGAGACGCGCGCTGCGCATGCAGGCGCGTGACGAGGCGCTCCGGACGCCGCGCGGAGCGCTCCTCCCTCACGGGCTTTTCACGTGAGCGCCCCCTCGCCGCGTTCTTCACGGTCGGCGCGACGGTCGACAAGCAACATCACCGATCACGGGTCGGCGGCGGCGAGTGCAAGGCCGAGACCGCCGCTCGAGCGAGCGGGCTGTGCAGTCCATTCGCGGTAGCCTCGGCGACCGCACCGCAGCATCGCTGCCCCGATGGGCGACCGTGCACGCGCGTGGAGCTCATTGCGCGCGGGCTGCTCGAGCGCGAAGCAGCCGAGTCGATGGCCATCCCCGGCGGGGCCCTCACGGCCTCTCTCGTGGTTCGGCGCCTTCGTGGCGACCCAGGGGCGAACCTCTTCAACGTCGATTCGGCCTCTTCGCCCGCCGCCGCGCCAGGTTGCTCGCCGAGCGCGGCCCTTCACGGCCAGGTGGCCAGCACGGCGGCGATCCACCGGTCCGCGTCGCGGACCCCGGGGTGCTGCTCGATGTGCACGAACCGCCGAGCGTGGGCCGCGGCCGGGCGCCCGAAGCTCCAGCCTGTCGGCGAGCCGCCGTGGTTCCAGCCGCTCGGCGAGCCGCCGCGGTTCCAGCCGGTCGGCGCGCCGTCGTTGAGGAGCCTCCCCTGGACGTTGGTCGTCGCATTCAGCGCGCACGCCCGGCTGCCGGGGACGCCGATCCGCCATGTCGGCTGGTGGGCGAGCAGGTTGCTCCTCAGCTCCAGGATCTTGTCGCCCGCCGCGGGGGCGGCGTCCACGCCGTGAGAGAGGTGCACATCGACGCTCTCGCACGTGTTCTCTGCCATGCCGTGCCACTGAACGGCCCACCACGGCTTCCACCCGTAAAACGACGTGATCGCCGCGTGGGCGGTGTGGAACATGGTCGCCGCGTTGTGGGCGACGTCCGAGCTCATCGAGTGGTCGTGAAACCAGCGGCCGCCCGCGATCGCGTCGCGGTGCGCGCCGGCCAGCAGGAAGGTGCGGGACCTGGTCTCCTTGAAGACGGTGATGGCCTGGATCTCCGTGCCTGCGTCCGCGATCGGGTGCGACACCTGATGGCTGAGCTCCCGCTCCGCGAACGCGTCCACGATGAACGCGCCGAACCCGCGGTCGACGACGCCGTCCCCGTTCCAGTCGGCTGTCTCCATGAGAAGACAGTACGGGCGGCCGTTGTCCGCGTCGCGGAAGGATCGGACCCGCGCGAACGACCACAGGCTGGGCGGGAGCACGAAGTCGCACGCGCCGTGCATCATGGCGCTGACGACGCTCTGCCAGGCGTCCATCTCCGTGAAGCTCGGGGCCACGAACATCCCCGAGCTCCTGCCAGGCATCTGGTCGCGGACGCACGCGACGAGCGCCTCGAGGGTCGCGCTCGATGAACACGTGAGCTCGGCGGCGCCCGTCGCGCGAGGCGCTGTCAGGGCGCTGGCGCCCACGAGGAGCAGGATCGATCGGCCGAACCGCATGCCAGAGACACCTCCAGGTCGGGGCTCACCGGACCGCCCCCGCCGAGTGCAAGGCCGAGACCCGATGAACGACGGCCTCTCTGTGCGGATCGTTCGCGGTCGCCGCGGCCACCACATCGCAGCATCGCCGGCCCGATCGGCGACCCGGTAGGCGCTCGCCGCGCCCCCGCGCGGCAACCGGCAAGATCCCCGAAAAACCCCGGAAATAGTGGAGGCCTTATCCTCGGCGCCGTGAAGCTCATTCCGCGCGGGCTGCTCGGGCGCGAGACAGCCGAGTCGATCGCCATCCCGGTCGGGGCCCTCGCGGCCTCTCTCCTCGTGTTCGGCGCCTTCGTGGCCACCCAGGGGGCGAACCCCCTGCGTGTCTATTACGAGATGTACCGCGGCGCCTTCGGCACGTGGTTCTCGTTCCAGAACACCCTGCTGCGCGCCGCGCCGCTCATGCTGACCGCGCTCTGCACGGCTCTGCCGGCGCGCCTCGGCCTGATCGTCATCGGCGGCGAGGGCGCGGTCGTCATGGGCGGGCTCGCGGCCGCGTCGGCGGCGCTCGCCGCGCAGGCGTGGCGCGCGCCGCCGCTCGCGGCGCTCGCCGCGATGTTCCTCGCGGGGCTCGCCGCCGGCGCGCTCTGGGTGGGCCTCGCCGGCGCGCTGCGCGTCTACCGCGGCGTCAGCGAGACGATCAGCAGCCTGCTCCTCAACTACGTCGGCGTCGCGATCCTGAACCACCTCGTCGAGGGCGCGCTGCGCGACCCCGCGAGCCTGAACAAGCCGTCGACGGCGCCGATCGCCGCCATGAACGCGCTCGGGAGCCTGCCCGGCGTCGAGGTCCACTGGGGGCTCGCCTACGGCGTGCTCGCCTGCGCCCTCTGCTACGTGCTCATGCACCGCACGACCTTCGGCTTCGCCGCGGCGATGAGCGGCGGCAACGTCCGCGCGGCGCTCCTCGCCGGCCTGCCGGTCAGGCGCCTCGTCGTGCTCACCTGCATGCTCGCCGGCGCGTGCGCGGGGCTCGCCGGGATGGTCGAGGTCGCGGCCGTCCACGGCCGCGCCAACGCGTCGCTCGTCAGCGGCTACGGCTACACCGGCGTCCTCGTCGCGTTCATCGCGCGCCACCACCCGCTCGCGATCCTGCCGGTCGCGCTCCTGCTCGGCGGCATCGGCGCGAGCGGCGGCCTGGTGCAGCGCGCCGCGCAGCTCCCCGACGCCACGGTCAGCGTGCTCCAGGGCATCCTGTTCCTCGCGATCCTCGCGAGCGAGGCGCTCCGCGGCCGCCTCCGGCTCACCCGCGCGCCCGCGGCCCCGCAGGCGGCGCCCGCATCGGCGGTGGCGTGATGGGCGACGCCGGGGCGCTGGGGCTCTGGGGCATCCCCCTCGCGGTCGCCGCCGGGGCCGTCCGCATCAGCACGCCGTTCCTGTTCGTGAGCCTCGGCGAGTGCCTCACGGAGAAGAGCGGCCGCGTGAACCTCGGCCTCGAGGGCACGCTCGTCATGGGCGCGATGAGCGGCTACGGCGTCTCGTACCTCACCGGCTCTGCCTGGCTCGGCGTCCTCGCCGCCGGCGCCGTCGGCGCGGCGCTCGGCGCGCTGCACGCGTGGCTCTGCGCGAAGCCGCGCGTCAACGACATCGCCGTCGGCATCGCGCTCATGCTCTTCGGCGTCGGCCTCGCCTTCTTCCTCGGCAAGCCGCTCATCCGGCCGACGGCCCCCCGCCTGCCCGCCATCTCGCTCGGCTTCTTCAGCGATCTCCCGCAGGTCCGCGCCGCGCTCCAGGTGAACGCGCTCTTCCTCATCGGCGCCGCGCTCGCCCCGCTCCTGCTCTGGATGCTGCGCCGCACGCGGCTCGGGCTCGTGCTGCGCACGGTCGGCGAGAGCGCCGACAGCGCCCGCGCGATGGGGGTCGACGTGAACCTGGTCCGGCTGCGCGCGACGATGGCCGGCGGCTTCCTCGCCGGCGTCGGCGGCTCGTTCCTCTCGCTCTTCTACCCCGGGAGCTGGAACGAGGGCCTGTCGAGCGGACAGGGCCTCATGGCGGTCGCCCTGGTCATCTTCGCCCGCTGGGACCCGGTGCGCTGCCTGTGGGCCTCGCTCCTCTTCGGCGGCGCGAGCGCGCTCGGCCCGGCGCTCCAGTCCGTGGGCGTCACCTGGGGATACCACCTCTTCAACGCCGCGCCGTACCTCGTCACGCTGGCGCTCATGGTCGCCACGAGCTCCGCGACAAGGACCCTGCCCGACCAGCCCGCCGAGCTCACGCTCGCGCGGTGAGCGCGCAACATCCGAGAAGGACGCAACGAGACGCAGACGACGCAACGAGACGCAAGAGACGCCAGACGCTGGATCACAGGAGGACTCGACGCATGACCTACGTGGCCGCTGACCCCTACGCCTGGCCGTACAACGGCGATCTCCGCCCCGAGAACACGGCCCTGATCGTCATCGACATGCAGACCGACTTCTGCGGCAAGGGCGGGTACATCGATCTGCTCGGATACGACATCTCGCTGACGCGGGCCTGCGTCGCGCCGATCCAGCGCGCGCTCGCGGAGGCGCGCCGCCGCGGCCTCCACGTCCTGCACACGCGCGAGGGGCACCGGCCGGACCTCTCGGATCTCCCGGCGAACAAGCGCTGGCGCTCGCGCCGGACCGACGGCGGGCGCGGCACGGGCGTCGGCATCGGCGATCCGGGGCCGTGCGGGCGGGTGCTCGTCCGCGGGGAGCCGGGCTGGGAGATCATCCCCGAGCTCGCGCCGCTGCCCGGCGAGCCGGTGATCGACAAGCCCGGCAAGGGCTCCTTCTGCGCGACCGATCTCGACCTCATCCTGCGCCAGCGCCGCGTCGAGAACCTCGTCCTCACGGGGATCACGACCGACGTCTGCGTGCACACGACGATGCGCGAGGCGAACGACCGCGGCTACGAGTGCCTCCTGCTCTCCGACTGCTGCGCGGCCACGGATCCCGGCAACCACGCCGCCGCGCTGAAGATGATCAAGATGCAGAACGGCGTGTTCGGCGCGGTCTCGACCTCCGCCGCGCTCCTGGAGGCGCTGTCGTCGTGATGGACCCGCGCGTCCTCTCGAGCCCGGCGGCGAGGCCCGCCCGCGCCGCCGCGGGCGATCCTGGCCCGCCCGCGCCGCCGCCCGCGCTCTCCGCCGCCGGGATCACGAAGCGGTTCGGCCCGCTGCTCGCGCTCGACGACGTCTCGCTGCGCGTCGCGCCCGGGAGCTTCCACGCGCTCCTCGGCGAGAACGGCGCCGGCAAGAGCACGCTGGTCAAGTGCATCATGGGCTATCACCCGGCCGACGCGGGCGAGGTGCGGGTCGGCGACGCCGCCCTGTCCATCAGGAGCCCGCGCGAGGCGCAGTCGCTCGGGATCGGCATGGTCTACCAGCACTTCACCCTGGTCATGAACATGACGGTCGCCGAGAACCTCGTCCTCGCGCGCCCGTCGCTCCCGCTCGTGATCGACTGGCGCGCGGAGCGCGACGCGATCCGCGCGTTCATGGCGCGCATGCCGTTCCAGATCGACCCGGATCGGCCCGCGCGCTCGCTGGCCGCCGGCGAGAAGCAGAAGCTCGAGATCCTGAAGCAGCTCTACCTCGGGAGCAGGATCATCCTGCTCGACGAGCCGACCTCGGTCCTCACGCCCGCGGAGGCCGACGAGGTGCTCGGGATGCTCCGGCGCATGGCCGACGAGCGCCGGATCAGCGTGCTCATGATCTCGCACAAGTTCCGCGAGGTGATGGCCTTCGCCGACGAGGTCACGGTGCTGCGGCGCGGCCGGGTCTCGGGCCGCGGCGAGGCCCGGGACCTCACGCCGGCGGCCATGGCCGAGATGATGGTCGGCCCCCAGCCGGCGCGCGTCCCGGCGGCGCGCAGCGACGCGCCCGCCGGGGCGCCGGTCCTGCGCGTCGAGGCGCTCGCCGCGCGCGACGATCGCGGCCGGCCGGCGCTCGACGGCGTGACGCTCACGGTCCATCGCGGCGAGATCGTCGGGATCGCCGGCGTCTCGGGCAACGGGCAGGAGGAGCTCGTCGAGGTGCTCGCGGGCCAGCGGGCCGCGCGGTCCGGCAGGGTGCTCGTCCACGACGCGCCGTACGCCGCCGGCCGCGAGCAGACCCGCGAGCACCGCGTGCGGTGCCTGCCCGAGGAGCCGCTGCGCAACGCCTGCGTACCGGCGATGACCGTCGCGGAGAACATCGGCTTCCGCGTCTTCGACGCGCCCCCGTTCACCCGGCTCCGCTGGGGCGTGAGCCGCGCTGCGCTGCGGCGGTCGGCCGAGCGCCTCGTCTCCGAGTACGCCGTCAAGACACCCTCGGTCGACGCGAAGATCGGCGAGCTCTCCGGCGGGAACGTGCAGCGCGCGGTCCTCGCGCGCGAGCTCGGGGCCGGCGGCGACGAGCGCATCGAGCTCCTCATCGCCGCGAACCCGTGCTTCGGGCTCGATTTCGCGGCCGTGGCCGAGATCCGCGCCCGCATCCTGGAGGCGCGCAACCGCGGGACGGCCGTCCTCCTCGTGAGCGCGGACCTCGACGAGATCTTCGCCATGGCCGATCGCGTCCTCGTGATGAGCGAGGGCCGCGTCGTCCACGAGTCGCCGATCGCCTCGGCCGACGTCGCCGAGATCGGCCGCGCGATGGCGGGGCACGCGTGACGCCGCGGGCCCCCGAGATCGCGGCGAGGCCGTACCCGTTCCGCCTCGCCGGGCCGGAGTCGGTGGCGCTGCTCGTCATCGACATGCAGCGCGACTTCCTGGAGCCGGGCGGCTTCGGCGCGGCGCTCGGCAACGACGTCCGCCGGCTCCAGCGCATCGTGCCGACGGTCCGCCGCCTCCTCGACGCGTTCCGCGAGCGCGGCCTGCCGGTCCTCCACACCAAGGAGGGCCACCGGCCGGATCTCTCCGACTGCCCGCCCGCGAAGCGCTACCGGGGCGCTCCGGGCATGCGCATCGGCGACGCCGGCCCGATGGGGCGCATCCTCGTCCTGGGCGAGCCGGGCAACGACTTCGTGCCCGAGCTCGCGCCCGCGCCCGGGGAGATCGTCGTGCCGAAGCCGGGGAAAGGCGCCTTCTACCGGACGGGGCTCGACGCCAGGCTCGCGTCGCTCGGCATCTCGCAGCTCCTCATCGCGGGCGTGACCACCGAGGTCTGCGTCCAGACCACGATGCGCGAGGCGAACGACCGCGGTTACGAGTGCCTGCTGATCGAGGACGCCACCGAGAGCTATTTCCCGGAGTTCAAGGCGGCGACCCTCGAGATGATCCGCGCCCAGGGGGCGATCGTCGGCTGGACCGCGCCGGCCACCACCGTCCTTGCGGCGCTCTGATCGGCGGAGAGGGAGAACAGAAGAAGAAAACCGCCAGGACGCCAGGGACGCCAAGAGAGGTTCTCCGCGTCTTCTTGATGTCCCTGGCGTCCTGGCGGCTCGACGCTCGCTCGTTTGCGCGCGGCGCTACTTCTGGAGGGATCCGACGACGCCGTCCACGAGATAATTCATGCTCTCGAGCACGATGTCGGTCTGCTGCTGCTCGACGGTCTCGGCGACGACCACCTTGCCCTCGTTGTCCTTGATTGGCCCCTTGAAGATGGTGAGCGTGCCCTCCGTGAGCCTCGCCTTCGCCTCCTCGGCCTTCTTCTTCGCCTCCTCGGAGACGGCGGGCCCGTACGGCGAGAGCTTGACGAACCCCTCCTTGAAGCCGCCGCGCAGGAGGTGCGGATACGGCTTCCCCTCGCGGATCGACGCGATGTAGTCCGTATAGACCCTGGACCAGTTCCACTCGGCCCCGGTCAGGTACCCCCTGGGCGCGAGCGTCGCCTGGTTCGTGTGGTACCCGGTGCTGAAGGCGCCGCGGCGCTCCGCCAGCTCGATGATCACCCTGGGCGAGTCGACGTGGGCCGTCAGCACGTCGACGCCCTGATCGATGAGGCTGTTCGCCGCCTCTGCCTCCTTGACGGGCATCGACCAGTCGCCGGTGAAGATCACGGCGGTCGTCGCGCCCGGGTTCACGCTCCGGACCCCCAGCGTGAACGCGTTGATGTTGCGCAGCACCTGCGGGATCGGCTTGGCCGCGATGAACCCGAGCTTGCCGCTCTTCGTCGTCATCCCGGCGACGATGCCGGACACGTACTCCGCCTCATCGATATAGCCGAAGTAGCTGCCGACGTTGCTCGGGTGCTTCGACCCGTCGTAAAGACCGCCGCAGTGCAGGAACGTCCTGTCCGGGAACTTCTCTGCCACCTTCAGGATGTGCGGATCGAAGTAACCGAATGACGTCGGGAAGATCACCGACGCCCCGTCGAGGTTGATCATGCTCTCGATCGTCTTCTGGACGGCGACGGTCTCGGGGACGTTCTCCTCCTCGCGGGTCTTCGCGCCGGCCAGCCTGGCGACCGCGGCGGCGCCCTCCGCGTGCGCCTGGTTGTAGCCGTAGTCATCCCGGGCGCCGACGTAGATGAAGCCCACCGTGAGCGGCTGTTCGCTGGACTCCTCCTTGCTGCAGGCGGCGGCCGGCAGCAGCGAGAGCGCGAGGAGCAGCGGACGGAGGAGGGCGAGCAAGCGCGCTCCGCGCGGCGCGCCGGCCCAGGGGAGCAGAGGAGTTCGCAGGGTGCTCTTCACACCCTGGATCTGTACGCGCCTCTTCATTTCTGGAACTTTTCCCGTCCATGAATTGTTCGCGCGTCGTTGAATAATCATTGAGCCCGCTGCCGACGTCGTGGCATGTTCGATCAACACTGGAGTTGGCGATGACAACCTCAAATCCAGCAGCGACGCGGGATTCGATACCTGTGCAGTTGCCGTTCATCATTGCGAATGTGACGGCGCTCGCCGCTCGTCCGGAGTCGGTCCCGTGGCGGCGCTTCCGGGAGGGCGTCGAGATCCACCGTCTTTACGGCAGCGGCGACGCGGGCTCCTCGGCGGCGCTCCTGCGCTATGCGCCGGGCGCGTCCGTGCCGCAGCATGTCCATCGCGGGCATGAGCACATCCTCGTGCTCGCGGGCTCGCAATCGGACGAACGCGGGCACCACCGCGCCGGAACGCTCGTGGTGAACACGCCGGGCACCCGACACAGCGTCTCGAGCGCCGAGGGCTGCATCGTCCTCGCGATCTGGGAGCAGCCCGTCGTCTTCATCTGACTCATCGGGCGCCCGGGCCGCTCCTCTGGACACCCGGGCCGCTCCTCTGGACACCCGGGCCGCTCCTCTGGACACCCGGGCCGCTCATCTGGACACCCGGGCCGCTCATCTGGACACCCGGCCGCTCATCTGGACACCCGGCCGCTCATCTGGACACCCGGCCGCTCATCTGGACACCCTATTTCCGGATCTGCGCGCCGTCCGTCCTGCCCGTGATGCCCTGGATCAGGCGCAACGCCTGCTGGAGCCCCGCGAGCACCGACCGGAGCATCTCGAGCACCGGCGCGTTGGCGCCGCGCATCTGCGCCATCGTCAGCGCGTTGCCCACGGCCTGCGCCGCCTGCGCCGGTGACGGGGCCGTCGCCGCGAGCGCCTCGATCCGCTCCCGCGCCGCGCCGAGCGAGAGCGCGTGGACGGCCTGGCCGCGGGGCCCCGACACGTCCATCGCCTGCCGCAATATCTCCTCGGTGATCTGGCGCGTCCGGCTCTGATCGGGCCGCGCGGGCCCGTCCATCGCCTCGGGCGGCGTCCGCACCAGGCGGCCCAGCTCGGTCAGGCGCGCGCCGAGCTCCTCGGCCGACGCGACGCCCCCGGGCACCGGCGCGCCCGCCCCGACCCCGCGCGCTCCGCCGCCCGCCGCCGCGCCGCCGCGCCCCCCGCCCGCGAGCTGCTGCACGAGCCCCTCGAGCTGCGGCAACATCGGCACGAGCCGCGCGACGCCCTGGAAGAGCTGCACGGCGGGGTTGGCCTGCTCCGCGGGCACCGCGCGCGCAGGGGACCGACCGACGATGCGCCCGATGGTGTTGCCGGCTGCCATGGTGTCACCTCACCGCGCCTGCCCGGCGGGGACGATCGGCTCCTCGCCGCGCTGCCGCATGCGCTCGCGCTCCACCTCGGGGGGGTCGGGCGGCCACCGCAGGCCCGCCCGCACGATCCGGTCGCGGATCGCCGCCATCCTCCGGAGCGCGGCCGAGCCCGGGAGCTGCCGCGCCATGAGCTCCTCCAGCACGCGCGCGAACGACTGTCCCAGGCGGTTGACGGCGCGGGGATCGGCGCCGCGGTCGAGGAGCTCCTCCACCTGATCGAGCTGCAGCGCGCGCAGCGCGTAGGTGATCGCGGGCGTCCCGAGGGAGTCGCGGGCGTTCACGTCCGCGCCGCGGTCGAGGAGGAGGCGCATGTTCTCGACCGTGGCCTCAGCGGCCGCGTGGAAGAGCGCCGGCGTGTGGCCGCGGCCGACCCGCGCGTCGGGCGACACGCCGCCGTCCAGCATCGCCCGCAGGAACGCCGGGCTCTTCGAGAGGATCGCCAGATCGAGGGCGCTCGAGAGGAGCGGCACCACGTGGTGCACGTCGGCGCCCGCGCGCACGAGCTCGGTCACGATCTGCAAGCGCGCAGGCTCTTGCCCCGACGCCCGGTGCATCGCGAACACGAGCAGGGTCATGTCCTCGGCGCCGGGGGTGTTCAGGTCCGTCGCCGGCGCGAGCGCGCGGACGGCCGCGAGGTCGGCGGCCGCGATGGCCCGCGCGAGCTCGCGCTGCGGGCCGAGGAAGAAGCGGTCGGGGTCGGGCGCGCGCATGGTGGCTCCGCTCAGCATCTCTTGCCGGTCTTCTCGGCGATCTTCCGCTGGTCTTCCTGCTTCTGCTTCTCGATGCCGTTGATGACGTCGGGCATGAGGTGTCGGTTGTAGGGGTCGAGGCTCGACGCCGGCAGCTCGTACTTCGTGCCGACGGCGTCCGGCATGACGGCGCTCAGGCCCACCTTGGCCAGGGCGCCCCACAGGCCACCGGCGGCCCACGCGGCCAGGGTGCCCTTCCACCCCTGCTCCTGGAAGCCCGTGAGCACCTCGTCCTGGACGCGGTACGCGGCGATGTCGGCCGGGCGCTCCGTACCGCCGTAGCCCGTCACCGTGCCCGGGTTGAGGCCCGCCGCGTTGAACGTCCAGCCCCGCGATCCGCCCGCCGTCGCCGCGGCCGACGCGAGGCCCCCGCCGAGCGAGTGGCCCGTGTAGTCCACGCTGCTCCCGAGCGTGTTCCCCACGCGCACCGCGTCGCGGTAGTACGGCGAGTCCATGTTGAGCCCCTGCGCGAGGTTGTTCTTCCAGTCCGCGCCGCCCTCCGTCCCCCGGAACGCCACCGTGGGCCGCTGATCGCCGCCGAAGACGTCGGGGTCGGGCTCGTAGAGCCGCGTCGCGTCGGGGCGGCTCCCGTCCAGATCGCCGGGCGTGAGCCCGTAGCGCGCGAGCGCCTCGGGGTCGTCGCTGATGTCGCGCCAGCCCGTCGGCGCCGGCTTCGAGGGGTCGTAGGCGTGGCCCGAGAGCGCGGCCTTCTCCGCGGCCACGGTGTTGCGCTCGAAGCGCGCGGCGGCCTCGCGCGTCGCCGGGTCGTCGCTGTTCTTGCCCGCCTCGATCTGCTCCTTGCGGCACAGGTAGCGGGCCCGCTTGTCCGCCTTGTCCTGCGCCGCCTTGTCGCCGTTCATCTGCGCCAGGTCGTCGTGGCGCACGACCGGGTGCGAGTTGACCAGGACGCTCGGGCTGTGCGTCTGCGACCAGCTCTGCTGGCCCACGGTGCCGCTGACGACCCCCGTGGCGCTGCCCGGCTCGTCGCCCTCGGTCGTGGGCATCACGGTCATGGCGTGCTTCTGCACGCGCCCGTCGTTCGCGTGCACGTCCTCGCTCGCGTCGAGCGCGGGCGCGAGCCTGGAGACCACGTTGTACGGCACGGGCGGCGTGCTCGAGCCCATCGGCGTCTTGCACACGTCGGGCGCGCACGACACCGCCATCCAGGGCTCCTGCTTGCGCGAGAGGACGTTCTCAGCCACGCCCGACCTCCATCTTCAGGAGCGGAGCGCGCGGGTCGACCTCGAAGCGCGCTTCCATGCGCTGCACCCCGAACGCGCGCGCCACGAGCGCCCGCCACACGCACGTCACGACCATGGACTCGGCGTCCACCGAGAGCGTGTCGAGCGCCGCGGGCACCGGCACCGGCAGCCCCGCGATCCAGGCCATCACGAACGCCCGGTGCGGCGGCAGCTCGAACGCGACGCGCCCGTCGCGCGCGACGTCGGGGCGCGCGAGGTTCCAGAGCTCGACGCGCAGGCCGAGGTCGGGGTGCGGGATCTGCTGATCGTCGGGCGCCGCGTTCCAGTACGCGAAGGAGAAGTCGTCGGGGAGGAAGGGGTGCCGGCCGGCCACCCACGCGTCGTCGTAGGTGCCCGCGCGCTGGAGCCGCGGCGTCCACGCGCGCCCCACGCACCCGAGGCCCGCGGGCGCGAACGGGTAGTCCGCGGCGATCTCCGCCATCCGCGGGGCCTCGACGGCGTGGGGCGGGTGCGACGCAACGGCGAGGTGTGTCACCCGGCTGTCGGGTCGCTCGATCTGCGGCGCCGCGACGCGGTCGGGCACCGGCGCGCCGGCGTCGCGCAGCGCGTCGAGGTAGCGCGCCTCCATCCACCCGCGGCCGACCGGGTTCGTGAAGCACACCTCGTCGAGGTGGGGCGCCGTTCCGGGCTCGACGCTCACCAGGCTGCGTCCGCCGAAGGCGTGCTCCCAGCGCACCGGCACGCTCGCCGCCGGCTCGGGCCGGGTGAGCTGCCACCCGTCCGCCACGCGCTCGAACCACCGCGGCCCGCACACCTCGAGGGTCTTGTCGATGAGCGCGCGCCCCGGCAGGTCGCGCGCGCCGGCGCCGCCACCGGCGTGCGCGGCGCCGGGCGCCGTCACGCGCAGCCGGGCCGTCCAGCGCTCCGCGGGCTTCTCCCCGGGTGCCCACGCGGTCGCGCGCACGAGCACGTCGCAGCGCGGCTTGAACGGCGAGAGGTCGCTCTCGGCGCGGACGCTCGACGCGTTCACCTCCCCCTCGAACGCGTCGCGCAGGAGCAGCCTCCCCGCGCTGTCGTCCGGGGCGAGCTCGCAGCGGTGGGTCACCTCCCCGCCCCCTCCGGGGACGAGACGGTAAGCCGCCTTCAGCGCGACGACATGGTGCTCCTCGTCGTGCGCATCGAGGGCGCTGTAGGCCAGGGCGTCGAATGGGGTGAGGTTCTGGCACTCCATCGTCGCACCACGACGCTATCGGAGCGCGCAACTGCCTTCAACGGCGACGCGCCTCGACGGCCCCGCGCGCCGCGCGCCGCGCCGCGCGATGCAGCGCGGCGGAGGAGCATCCCGCGCGTGGCCGCGGCGTGACGGCGTAGGTTCACCCGGACGCGGCCCTCCCGGCTCGGATATCCTGAGTCGCGTCGCCGAGATGCACGTCGACCGGGCGCACGTCTGCGCCGCGTCGAGCAGCTCGGTCACGTCCGTCACGGCAATGCACGTCGTCTGCCAAGGCCAGATACGCGCCAGCTCGCTGGAATGGCGGCCCACCCCCGACGCGTGGGTGCTCACCATCGCGTGCCACGCGCTGTTCGAGCTCGCGCCGTTCGAGTCGCCGGTGACGAGCGTCCCCGTGGCGGCGCTGGAGGACGAGGGGGACGAGCGGCGGCTCGTCGAGCCGTGGGGCCCTGTCGCGCCGTTCAAGCGGTGGGGTGAGGTGATCGTCGTCGGCCACGCGCACGCGCCCGACGGCATCCCGGTCCGATCGCTCATCGCGCGGCTCGCCGTGGGCGACATCGACAAGGCGGTCCTGGTCCGCGGCGACTCGTTCTTCGAGCGGGATGGATCGCTCGGCGAGCCCGCGCCCTTCGCGCGCATGCCGCTCCGCTGGGAGCGCGCCGCCGGAGGCCTCCACACGTCGAACCCGATCGGCGTGCCGACCGGCAACGGCGCGCTCCCCGATCGATGGGGGCGAGCGCGCGCGCCGAACCTCTTGCCGGTGGCCTCGTCGACCGCGATGAGGCACGGCCACCTCTGGCCCGCCGGCTTCGGCCCGCTCCGGCCGGAGTGGCCGGACCGCGCGCAGCGCCTGCGCCGGCACGCGGCGGCCTGGGATCACGCGCGCTGGACCGAGCAGCCGCTGCCCGAGGGCATCGACACCGGGTACTTCAACGTCGCGCCGCTCGATCAGGTGACGAACGACCTCACGGGCACGGAGCCGCTCGTGCTCGAGCACCTGCACCCGCGCTTCCCGCGGCTCACGACGTCCCTGCGCGCGCCGGCGCCGCACGCGATCGCGATGACGGACGGCGTCGAGCAGCGCGTGCTCCTCCGGTGCGACACGCTCGTCATCGACGCCGATCACGGCGTCGCGGCGCTCGTCTGGCGCGGGCAGCTCATGCTCGATCGCCCGCCGCGCGACGGCGTCGTGCTCGTCACCGAGGGGGAGCTCGCGCCGAGCCTCACGGGCACGGTGATGGCCCCTCTCTCGTCGAGGCCTTCCGCGGTGCTCCCGTTCCTGCAGGCCGCCGCGCAGCTCGCCCCGGAGCCTCCCACGGCGGCGACGCCGGACGCGGTCGACCCGCGCTTCCCGCCGGCGTCCCCGGTCGAGGAGGACGCCTCGCAGACCCTCGTGCCCGCGGTGGTGCTCCCGGGGCCCGCGCTCCCGTTTCACGCGCTCCCGCCGGAACACGCGCACGCTCGATCGCTCGCGCCGCACGAGCACGAGCCGGAAGAGGAGGAGCCGCCCACACCGCCGGCGCCGCAGGCCCTGGCGGCGCCGCCAGCGCTGCTAGCGCTGCTAGCGCTGCCAGCGCAGCCAGCGCAGCCAGCGCCGCTCGCGCCGATGGGCGTCGTGGAGCTCGTCCGACCGGCGGCGCTCGCGCCCGACGCCGCTGCCCGCGACCCCCATCCCGCGGCTGTCCCCGAGCCGCGTCCGGTCGAGGAGCCGTCCGAGCCGCTCCTGCCCGTCGGTGCGTACCCCCTCGAGCGCTGCGCGGCGATCGCGGCGCGGCTCGCGAGGCGCCCTTTGGCGCTGGACGAGATCCTCGCGGCGGAGGCGCTCTCGCCGGAGGCGTGGGAGGCGCTGCACGCGCACTGGCTCGACGCGATCCGCGCCGACGTCGGGCGCGGCAAGCGGCGGCTGCTCTCGTCGTACGACGCCGCGTACATCGCGGCGCTGGAGGCCGAGCGAGGCACGATCACGGCGCGCGAGTACGCGCGGCTCGTGATCGCGGCCGAGCGCGGGAACGACGCGCAGGCGCTCGCGGAGCTCGGCCTGCCGGACGGCGCGCTGCTCCGGCTCCGGCGCGTGTGGCTGGAGAGGAGCGTGAAGGATCCCGCGGCGGCCCAGGAGGTGCGCGCGGCGATGCGCAAGGCGGCGGAGGCCTCGTGACCTCGTGAAGGCTAGTTGAGGTCGATCGGGTCGCCGTACACCTGCGTGTGGCCGCTCGAGTGGATCGTGATGTCGGTCCCCGAGATCACGATCTTGCCCGACTTCTCGAGCACGATGCTCGACTTGCCGCAGACGATCTCGACCCTGTCCCCGACCCGGGTCGCCTGCACGCTGCCGATCTCCACCGTCTCGTTGTTGCCCACCGCGCGCGATCGGTTCATCCCGACCACCTCGCGCGCGTTGTTCATCACCAGCTTCGTGAAGTCGTTGCCGACGGTCTGATCCTCGTTGTTTCCGATCGCGCTCACGCGATCGTTGCCGACGGTCACTGCCTCGTCGTGCTTGACGGTCTTGTTCAGGTCGCGCTCGGCCTGCACCCGGACGAGCTCCTTGCCCGCCGCGTCCTCGAACATGAGCTCGTTGTAGCCGCCTGTCTCGGGCGACGAGCTGCTCTTCCAGCCGCTCTGCGTCTTGTTCTCGGGGAGCTTGTACGGCGTCTTCTGGAGGTTCGTGTACACCCGGCCCGTGATGATCGGGCGGTCGGGATCGGCGCCGAGGAAGTCGACGATCACCTCCTGCCCGACGCGCGGCAGGTTGGTGCCGCCGAAGCCGGCGCCGCCCCAGGGCTGGCTCACGTGGATCCAGCACGACGACCCGTCGTTCATGCGGCCCTGGCGATCCCAGTGGAACTGGACGCGCACGCGGCCGAACTCGTCGACGTGGATCTCCTCGCCGGGCGCGCCGACCACGGTGGCGCACTCGACCCCCTGGACGCGCGGCCTGGGCGTGCGGAGCGGCGGCCGGTACGGGACGTCGGCAGTCACGCCCCTGCACGCGTGCCGGAAGCCGCCCGGCACCTCGCCCGTGAGCGTCGACTCGAGGACGAGCAGCGCCCTGTCCGGGCCGAGCTCCGCCTTCGGGTGGTCGAGGAACGAGAGGACGGTGCCCGGCGCGAGATCGATCGTGTTGCTCTCGAACGTGACCTCGCGGGCCGACGCGCGCTTCGCGTCGAGCCGCCGCTGCGCGAGCGCCGCCCCCTCGGACTCGTCCGCGCGGTACTTGCCCTTGTCGTCGGCGACCGGCGTGCTCTCGCCCTTGTCGCTCTCGTACAGGAACGCCCCGGGCACGTAGTGGAAGCGCTCGAGCCGCTCCTCGACGCCGCCCGGGCCGGAGGCGCTCGCCATGAGCTCGTACGACGCAGGCCTCCGGGTGTCGTGGTCGCGGACCGTGTACTTCCCCGGGCGCAGCCGGCGGCCGACGCGGACCTCGGTGACGTGCTCCAGGTCGGCGTCGGTCGGGTGGTCGCGGAACGCGATCGGGCGACGACGGGGGTTGCCGTGAGGCCCGTCGTCGAGGACGAGCCGGCTCTCGCCGCCGCTCTCGAAATAGAAGCTCACCCCCGCGTCCTCGAGCATGCGGCAGAGGAACGTGTAGTCGCTCTCTCCGTACTGCACGCGGTACTTGCGCTTCCTGTAGCTCCCCGCGAGGCGCAGCGCCGGGGAGATCCCCCACTCCTCCAGGATCTTCAGCGCGATGTCGACGTCCGACAGGTGCTGGAAGACGCGGTGGTTGCGCCGCTGCGTGGCGAGCCACAGCGCGGGCACGAGCGTGAGCTCGTAGGTGGAGAGGTGGCGCTCCTCGACCGCGATCTGCCGGAGCTGGCTGCAGATGCCCGACCACGCGCGGACCTGTTCCAGGTGCGCGGCGAAGCTCATCGGCCGACCGATGACGGCCTCGAAATCGATGTCCGGGTTGTCCGAGACGGCGACGATGCGCACCTCGAAGAGCGCCGACATGCGGTCCGAGGCCGTGAACCGACGCACATCGAGCGCGTCCCCGGAGGCGACGTGCACCTCCGCGCGGGCCTCGCCGCGCGCGATCGTCGCGCCGACCGCGCCGTTTCCCTTCAGCCGATGAGCCGGGTTCGCACCGTCCATACATGCTCCCATGCCCGCTCCTCGCGCACGGAACGCGACGGGACCGACCGGCCGATGGTACCCGGCGAAGCGAGCGCACCACAAGGTCAGTGCGGCGCCTCACGGCGAGGACGACGAGACGCGCGCGCGGCGGAGAGGACGATGACCCGCAGCCCAGGCCGACACCGGTCCGCGGCAGCCTGGCGGCTCGTCCCGCCTGGGTACGACATCGCCGCAGGCGCATCCTCACTGGCCCCCGAAGGCTCACCATGCTCGCGCAATCTCGGGCGCAGAGGTTCAGGTAGGCCGCACTTTGCCGTAGGCTGGAGATCCATGGATCCACGCGGGAAGTCGCTCCCCCCGGCGCCGCTCGTCACCGACGAGGACATCCGGGAAGAGCTCCGCCGGCTGTTCGACGCCGGCCCCGACTCGGGGCTCGTCATCCGGGTCTACGGGGAGTCGGGCGAGGGCCCGGCCGCGGCTGACGCCTTCCGCGAGATGTTCGCGTCGCTGCGGATGTACGAGGGGAAGCAGCAGGACCAGCCCCTCGAGATCCTCGTGGACGCGCCGAGCAAGGCGCACATCGCGCGCGCGCTGTACGTGCTCGGCCACGAGCAGCATCAGAAGCGCATCCTCGATCACATCCTCACCACGTTCGGGCGCCGCCTGATCGACCCGCTCGCCGAGATCCTCGACACGACCCCGACCGGCTCGGTCACGGCGCGGCTCACCATGCTCCGGGACATCTTCCTCGCGCACATCGCGGAGCTGCGGATGACGCCGGAGTCGCAGCAGATCCTGACGAGCGACCTCCGCAGGCTCATGACCGACGACTACCTCGCGATGGTCGCGGAGAACGAGGAGCGGGTGCAGCGCCCGCGGGTCGCGAAGCTCGCGCAGCAGATCCTGCGGCTCGTCGGCTCGACGTTCCACCGGGCGCTCAAGCGGTGGCCCGCGCACGCCGAGCAGATCGCGTCGTCGATCGCCCGGCGGAGCCCGAAGAAGGTCCGGCTCAGCGAGGTGCCGAAGCTCATCCGGGGCCAGATCACCGACGGCATCGAGGAGTTCCTGTGGATCGAGACGAGCGCGGACATCGAGGGCGCGCTGCGCCCGATGCTCGCGGAGCACCAGGACGTGATGCCGGCGACGCAGACGACGCTCGACCGCTCGACCTACAGGGAGTTCGCGGACGCCTGCTGGGCGATCATCGCCGAGCATTGCTGACGGCGGGGCGAGCGTCCCCCCCGGATCGCCTCCCCTCCCCCGCCCGCTCACGCCCGACGCTGACATCCATCACGTCCCGGTCGCTACGCTCACCGCACCGACCGCGTGTCCCGGTCGTCCACGTCCGGAGGCGGTGGTCGCCCTCCGCAGGGCGGCCCGGCGCGCGCCCGGTCGGGAATGATTTCCGCCCCCCGCTGTTGTAAGGGGCCGCTGGCGCCTGGACCGCCGCGCTGCGCGGCATCCGCTTCGCCGGCGCGAGACCTTCTTCCCTTCGCGGAGGGGTGCACGGCCGTGATCGAAATCAGCGACCTTTATAAATATTACGGTGACCGGAAGGCCATCGGGCCCCTGTCGTTCTCGATCGAGGCGGGGGAGATCGTCGGCCTGCTCGGCCTGAACGGCGCGGGCAAGACGACGACGCTCCGGATCCTCGCCTGCGACCTGCTCCCATCCGCGGGGCGGGTCCTCGTGGACGGGCTGGATGTCGTCGACCACCCGCACGAGGTGCGGTCGCGCATCGGGTACCTCCCGGACAGGCCGCCGCTCTACGAGGAGATGAGCGTGCGCGCCTTTCTCCACTTCGCCGCGCGCCTGCGCGGCGTCGACGCCGGCGCCGCCGACAAGCGCGTGGCCGAGGCGCTCGCGGTGACGCAGCTCGACGACGTCGCGTCCGACCCGATCAGCGCGCTGTCGCACGGCTACAAGCAGCGCGTCGGCATCGCCCAGGCGATCGTGCACAAGCCGCGGCTGCTCGTCCTCGACGAGCCGATCAGCGGCCTCGACCCGGTGCAGATCGTCGAGATGCGCGCGCTGCTCCGGAGCCTGCGCGGCGAGCACACCATCCTGCTCTCCAGCCACATCCTCTCCGAGATCAGCGAGACGTGCGACCGCATCCTCGTGATCCGGGACGGCGAGATCGGCGCGCAGGGCACCGAGCAGGAGCTCTCGGCGAAGCTCCTCCACGGCGTCCGGGTCGAGCTCACGGTGCGCGGCCCCGCGGCCGAGGGCGCCGGCTACCGCGTCACGCGCGGCGAGGCGGCGCGGGCGCTCGAGATCGCGCGCGAGGTCGAGGGGGTCACGTCGGTCGAGCAGCTCGCCACGGCCGAGCCGGGCAGCGACGTCGTGAGCTTCGCGGTCGAGGCCGACCGCGACGTGCGGGCGGCGCTCTGCGCCGAGCTCGTGCAGGCGGGGATCGGCATCCTCGAGGTGAAGCGGAGCGAGCGCGAGCTCGAGTCGGTGTTCTTGCGGCTCGCCACGCGCGCGACGCCGGCGACGAAGGACAGGGCCGCCGCGGCCGCGAAGGCGAGGTCCGGCGGCGAGGCGACGAAGACCCCTGCGGAGGAGCAGGCGGAGGAAGGCGAAGGCGAAGCATGAGAGGGACATTGCTCGTCGCGCGGCGGGAGCTGTCCGCGTACCTGAGGTCACCGCTCGGGTACGTCGTCGCCGCCGCGGCGTTGCTCATCGACGGCATCTACTTCCAGGTCGCGGCGCTCGGCTCGGGCGCGCGGCTCTCGGCGGAGGTGCTGCTCAAGTTCTTCGACGGCACGGCGTTCATCACGATGGTCGCGGCGCTCATCCTCTCGATGCGGCTCATCGCCGGCGAGCGCGAGGGCGGCACGCTCATCCTGCTCAAGACGGCGCCCGTGCGCGACGGCGAGATCATCGTCGGCAAGTTCCTCGCCGCGCTCGCGCTGGTCACCCTGATGACGGCGGTCACGATCTACATGCCGGCGCTCATCTTCGTGAACGGCAAGGTGTCCGTCGGGCACATCCTGGTCGGCTACTCCGGGGTGCTGCTGCTCGGCGCCGCGTCGCTCGCGATCGGGCTCTTCGCCTCGACGCTGGCGGCGACCCAGGTCATCGCGGTCATCCTCGGCGCAGCGATCATCGGGACGCTCGGCTTCCTGTTCCTCGTCGCCCGCGTGACGGAGCCGCCGCTCAACGACTTCGTGAGCGCGCTGAACCTCTACCCGAACAACCAGAAGCCGTTCCTGAACGGCGTGCTCCGGCTGGAGAACGTCCTGTATTACGTCGCGGTCGCGTACTTCTTCCTGCTCGCCGCGACCCACACCCTGAGGGCACGGAGGTGGCGGTGAAGGACCAGAGAGCTCAGGCCGACGAGGCCGATGTGAGCGGCAAGGAAGCGGCCGCCGCGCAGCGCGCGGAGGGCGCTACGCCCGGCGCGGCGCCGCAGGAACCCCCGGCCGAGCGGCCGGCGCCTGCGCCGCGCGGCGGGCCCGCGATCCGCCCCGGGGCGTGGATGGTGCCGGCGTACGCGGGCGCCCTCCTCGCCATCTTCCTGGGCGAGCGCGTGGTCCCCACGATCGAGGGGCTCCGCTACGCGCTGTCGGGGCTCGGGTTCTTGACCCTGGTCCTCGTCACCGCGCTGCGCTTCGCGACCGCCGTCCGCGAGACGGGCGAGCGCCGCGCGGTCGAGCGCGCGCTCGCGATCCTGTCGGCGCTCGGCGTCGTCGCGGTGGCGGCCTACTTCACGACGACCGACGCGGGCCGGGCCATGCTCGGCGTGTCCCGCGCCGCGCCCGAGCTGCGCGCGCGCATCGACGCGGCGACCACGGTCGGCTGGATCGCGCTGCTCGTCATCGCGACGGTGCCGCTGTTCTTCGGCGAGGCGGCGCTCGCGCCGATGCGGCGCGCCGAGCGCATCGAGGTCCGGCGCGTCCGCGCGGCGACGCTCTCGGGCGTGACGCTCGCGTTCGCGGCGGTGTACTCCGCGCTGTTCGTGTACGCCGCCGGCCAGCTCGATCTCAAGGCGGACTTCTCGTACTACCGCACCGCCCGTCCGGGCGAGTCCACGAAGCGCGTCGCCGAGAGCCTGACCGAGCCCCTCAAGATCACGGCGTTCTTCCCGCAGCTCAACGACGTCGGCGCCGAGGTGGAGGGCTACCTCCGCGAGGTGAAGGCGGCGTCTCCGCAGATCACGGTGGAGATGCAGGACCGCCTGCTCGTCCCCGCGCTCGCCAAGGAGGCCAAGGTCACGCAGGACGGCGTCATCGTGCTCACGCGCGACACCTCGCGCGAGGTGCTCATCGTCGGCGCCGACATGAAGACGGCGGGCGCGAAGCTGAAGAGCCTCGACGCCGACTTCCAGAAGGTCCTGCTCAAGGTCATCCGCGCGCAGCGCATCGCGTACATGACGGTCGGCCACGGCGAGCTGAACGAGACGGCCAGCTCGGCCGAGGGGCGGACGACGAAGAACCTCCGCAAGCTGCTCGAGTCCCAGAACTACGTCATCAAGGACCTCGGCCTCGCCCAGGGGCTCGGCAGCGAGATCCCGAAGGACGCGGGCGTCGTCATCGTGCTCGGCCCGCAGAAGGAGTTCCTGCCGGAGGAGGTCGCGGCGCTCCAGCGGTACGCCGACGGCGGCGGGCACCTCCTGCTCGCGCTCGATCCGGAGGCCAAGGTCGATCTGGATCCGCTCGCCCGCGTCGTGGGCCTCACGTGGAAGCCCGTGACCCTCGCGAACGATCGGGTCTACGTGCGGCGGCGCTTCAACGAGTCGGACCAGGGGATGCTGGTCACGACGCGGTACTCCTCGCACGCCTCGGTCTCGACCCTGAGCCGCCACGCGCAGCAGGCGCCGACGATCTTCCCGGGCGCGTCGTCGCTCGACAAGGTCGAGGGCGTCGACGTGAAGGCCGACTTCGTCGTCCGCACGCTGGGCGAGACGTTCGCCGACACGAACGGCGACTTCAAGTTCGACCAGGGGAGCGAGCAGCGCAACGCCTACAACCTCGCCGCCGCGGTCTCCAAGGAGATCGCGCCCGGCGGTGACGGCAAGGAGAAGCAGGAGCTGCGCGCGTTCGTGCTCGCGGACGCCGACGCGCTCACCGACGCGACGTTCAGGAACGAACCCAACATCGTGCTCGCGCTCGACGCGTTCCGGTGGCTCGGCGGCGAGGAGAGCTTCGCCGGAGAGATCACCACGAACGAGGACGTCCGGATCGAGCACACGAAGGAGAAGGACCAGGTCTGGTTCTGGGCCACGATCCTCGTGGCGCCGGCCATGGTGCTGGGTCTCGGGCTCTTCATCACGCGCCGCGGGCGGCGCGCGAGCGGGAGGCGCGCATGAGGTTGGATCGCAGCTTTTTCGTGCACCTCGGCCTTCTCGGGGTCGCGGCCGTGTTCGCCGTCCTCGTCTGGACGCGCGACAAGACGGCGGCCGCGCTCTCGACCATGGACGTGACCGTCTGGACCGGCCGCGCCGAGGACGTCGAGCACATCGCCTTCGAGGGCAAATCGAGGAAGGTCGCCCTCGAGGCGAAGAAGGACAAGGAGGGCCGTTACTTCGTCGGCACGATGGAGCGCACGACGCCCCCGCCCGAGAAGAAGGAGAACCCGCACGACCCTCACGGCGACGACGCGCACGACGATGAGCCCGCGGATACCGAGCCGAAGGTCAAGACGTCGACGTTCGTCTCGGTGGGCGCCGGCAACAAGCTCGCCGAGGTGCTGGCCCCGCTCAAGGCGCTGCGCGCCGTCGGCCGCGTCGCGGACGACCGCGCCAGCGAGTTCGGGCTCGCCGAGCCGGAGGGCACGCTGACCGTCAAGCTGCGCGGCGCCGAGAAGAAGCTCGTCATCGGCGGCATGACGCCGGGCGGCGCCGACCGCTACGCGCGCGACGAGGCCACGGGCGAGGTGTACGCCATCAAGGGCGACATCTACCGCGACCTCGACACCGCCGAGTCGCGGCTCATGGAGCGGGATCTGCACGAGTGGAAGGACGTCGATCTCACCCGGGCGCGCGTCATCGCCGGCGACAAGCGCCGCGAGCTCGTGCGCAGCGGCGACGAGGGCAAGAAGTTCTGGGCCGATCCGGCGAGCCCCGATCAGAAGGACGAGACCGTCGGCAACTGGATCAGCAAGCTCGACCGCCTGCGTCCCACGGAGTACGTGGCCGCGGCCCCGGAGCAGACGCAGGTCGTGGTGCGGGTCGAGTACACCGGCCCCTCGGGCGACATCGGCTTCCTCGAGCTCGTGAAGGGGCCTCCCGGGGCGAGCGGCAAGCCTGACTACTTCCTGGTCACGGAGCGCACCCGCCTCCACGGCAAGGTGCCCCCGGGCCTCGCCGAGCAGGTCGAGCAGGACGTCAGCGCCCTCGTCAAGTAGCCCCTGCACCTCGCCAGCGCGCCGGCGCATTCCCCCCCGGCGCGCTCGGCCTTCCATGCGGCGCCTGCCGCGTCCCCCGGCGCAAGCGGTCCCCCGGATCGCTCTTTACTTGCCGTACCGGGCCCGGTCCTGCAACGCTCGGGCGCAATGTTCTTTCGACGATGGCCCACCCTGGCGCTGAGCGCTGCGGCGGCGCTCGCCGCGGCGTGCAGCTCGCCGCCTCCACCCCAACCCGCAGCGCCCGAGCCCCCCGTGACCGCGGCGCCCGAACCTCCGCCCCCGCCCGCGCCGAAGCCTTGCAAGGCGCTCGACGAGGCGTGCCAGGCCGAGGAGTCGACCCGGGCCAAGATCGCCCGGAGCTCCTTCGTCCTCACGCCCGTGAAGGGCTGGACCTACGCCCAGGCAGAGAGCGCGACGATCGCGCAGGCCGCGGCCGAGGGCCCGGCCCTCGCGACGGCGCAGGTCGACGTGGGCGAGGGCAAGCAGGCGGCGGAGAAGCGCGACGCCGCGCTCGACGCGCTGGCGCGCGAGATCAACGTGACGCTGCCCAAGAAGAAGGTGAACTGGAAGAAGCCCCTCGAGACCAAGGACATCGCCGGGAGGAAGATCGGCCTCTGGCAGAGCGAGGGCGCCGCGCGCGGGTCCAAGAAGGGACCGCTGCTGATCTTCGCCGACACCGGCAAGGAGGGCGAGATCCTCCTCGGGCTCGGCTTCGTGCCGGACGACGACAGCTCCGGCGCCGACGCGACCATCCTGCAATCGATCGAGTCGATCTCGGTCGCGGGGGAGTGATCTCGTGACGGCACCGAACGTCGCGCCGGGCAGCGTCATCGCGGGGAGGTTCTCTGTCCGCGCGCTGCTCGGCTACGGGGGTGCGACGGCCACCTTCCGCGCAGCGACGGCGCAGGCGCGCGACGTCGCCCTCAAGCTGTACTCGCCGGTGATCGGTCAGCGCCCGGACGCGATGCAGCACCTGCAGCGGTACGTGGCCGAGACGAACAGGCTGCCGCAGGAGTTCGCCGCGCACGTCCTCGAGGCTGGCTACGACCAGGGGACGGCCGCGCCCTTCACGGTGACGGACATGATCCATGTCCCGTCGCTCGCCGAGATCGCGCGGCGCCGTCCGCTGGGCTTCGAGGAGGTCGGGTCGATGCTCCGCTCGCTCGCGGCGGTGCTCGACGCGGCGCACGCGCGCGAGGTCCCGCATCACGGCCTCAAGCCGACGAACCTGTTCATCGATCCGGGCGCTCCGGGCAACGTGAAGGTCACCGATTTCGGGCCGTCGGTCGCGCGGAGCCTGCTGCCGACGCCGGAAGGCTACGTCCAGTCCGCGCCGTGGCTCGCGCCCGAGCAGGTGCAGCCGGGGGTCCCTGCGGGCGCCGCGGCCGACATCTTCTCCGCGGCGCTCGTCGCCTTCTTCGCGCTCACCGGTCGCTCGTACTGGCGGTCCTGCCAGGGTCAGGTCGACGTGCCCGGCTGGCAGCGCGAGCTCATGGGGCCGCGCCTCGCCGCCTCCGCGCGCGCCGCGGAGCTCGGCGTCCCTCTGAGCCCGGCGCTCGACGCCGCCTTCGCGCGCGCGCTCGCGCACGATCCCCGCGAGCGCTTCCGCTCCGCGAGCGAGCTCGCCGCCATGCTCAGCGGCTTCTCGGCGGCCGCCATCGAGGTGGGCTCCACGCTCGCCCTGTCCCCATCGGCGAGCGAGGCGGTCGTCCCTGCGCCGCCGCCTCACGCCGTCCCCGCGGCGGCCGCGCCCGCGCCGCTGCCGCTGGGCGACGCCACGCAGCTCGCGCCGTCGCCGTTCGCGCCGTTCTCCCCTGCGGCGTCGCCGCCGCATGCGCCGTCGCCGCCCTTCGGACCCGCGCTGCAGCCGTCGCTATCACCGCAGCCGACGCTCCCCGACGTGACCCTCACGGAGGCGCCTTCGCCTCCGCCCGAGAGCCCCGCAGCGCCCGCTCGGACCGCCGGCACCGCGCTGACCGCGGTCAGCCCCTCGCCGCGGTCGCCCTGGGGCAAGGCGGCGTCCCTGGCGGTCGGCATCGCCGCGGTGCTGCTCGTCGGGGGCACGGCCGCCGCGTGGTACGTCCTGGACCGCAAGGACCAGGCGCAGCCGAGCCCCAGCGCCTCGACGTCGGCCTCCGTCGTGCCGCCCTTGCCGTCGGCCGTGCCCCCGCCGCCCGAGCCCGCCGCCACCGCGCCGGCGCCCGACGCCGGCGCCGCGACCGCCCAGCCCCCTGTAGACGCAGGCGCCCCGACCGACGCCGGCGCTGCGGCCAGCGCGCTGGTGCCGGTGAAGATCTCGTGCAAGCCCGTCACCTGCGAGGAGATCACGGTCGACGGCAAGGCGACGCAGGCCCCGGAGGTCGACCTCGAGCTCACGCCGGGGGTGCACCAGATCGCCGTGAAGCGCGCCGGTTATTTCCCGCGGAGCCTGAAGGTCGTCGCCAAGGCCGGCACGCCGCTCGTGCAGGAGTTTCAGCTGACCGAGATCCCCCCGGCGCCCGCCAAGCCGGCGGGGCAGGCCACGAAGAAGCCCTGCGGAAAATTCCTCAAGCGCTGCAACTAGCCACGGGACGTACGCTCACGCGCGCGGGTGCGCCCGCCTGTACGCGGCGCGCACGTGGTCGTCGGCGAGGTGCGTGTAGATCTCGGTCGTCACGACGTTCGCGTGACCGAGGAGCGCCTGGACGCTCCGGAGATCGGCGCCCCCCTCGAGCAGGTGTGTCGCGAACGAGTGGCGGAGCTTGTGCGGCGAGCTCGGCTTGTCGATGCCGACGGCGCGGGCGTATCCCCCGAGGAGCTTCCACACCGCCTGCCGGGTGAGCGCCCCGCCGCGCGGCGAGAGGAACAGCACCTGCGTCGACGCGCTGCGCGGGTGCGCGGCGCGCGCCTCCAGGTAGGCGTCGATCGCGGCGAGCGCCGGCTCCCCGAGCGGCACGAGCCGTCGCTTCCCGCCCTTGCCGAGCGCCATCACGATCCCCTTGCGCCGCTCGATGTCCGCGAGCTTGAGGCGCACCACCTCGCTCACGCGCAGGCCGGCCGCGTACATCACGTGGAGCATCGCGCGATCGCGCAGGCCCCTGAAGGTCCCCTGCTCGGGCGCCTCGATGAGGAGCGCGATCTCGTCGAACGAGAGCACCTTGGGCAGCCGCCGCCCGACCCGGGGTCGCTCGACGAGCGCGCACGGATCCCGCTCGATCCGGCGCTCGCGCAGCAGGAAGCGGATGAACCCGCGGACCGCGGAGAGGTGGCGAGCGGCCGAGCTCGCGCTGATGCCCGCCTGGCCGAGCGCGACCAGGTAGGTGCCGATCAGCGCCTGGTCGAGCCCCTCGACGGTCGTGATCCCGGCCGCCTCCGCGTGCGCGACGAGCTTGGCGAGGTCGTGGCCGTACGCCTCGAGCGTCAGGGGCGCCAGAGCCCGCTCGACGCGCAGGTGATCGAGGTACGCGTCCACCCAGGTCGCGAGGTCCACGCCCAACGCTACTGCGAAAGCGGCAAAGTGCGCCAGAAAGCGGGGCAGGTGCACCCCGGACGGCCGTAGCTCTTCCTGCGTTCCAGCCTGATCCGCGCCCGTCCCGGTTCCAGCCGGGCGCGGAATGCGTCACAGTGTCGCCGTGCTGTCACCCTTCGAGGTCGTCGAGCCCCGCGGAGCGGAAAGCCCGGTCCTCGTCGAGGTACCGCACGCGGGCGTCCACATGGATCCCGAGTCGCTGTCGTGGACCATCGCCCCTGCGCGCAGCATCGGGCGCGACGCCGATCTCTACGTCGACGCGCTCTTCCAGGACGCGCCGGCCGAGGGCGCGACGCTCCTGTTCTCCCGGATGAGCCGCCTGGTCGTCGATCTCAACCGGAGCGAGGCCGACTGCGACGGCGACGCGGTCGAGGGGGGCGGCCGGGCGCCCTACCCGAGGGGGCTCATCTGGCGTGTGACCACGGACGGCGAGCCCATCCTCACCTCGCGCCTCCCGCGGCGCGAGGTGGAGCGCCGGCTCGACCGGTTCTATCGCCCCTACCACCGCAGCCTGAGCGCCATCCTTGCCCGCAAGCGCGAGCGCTTCGGCTTCGCGATCCTCCTGTGCGCGCACTCGATGCCGAGCCAGAGCCGCCGCGGCGCGGAGGGCGCCGTCGGCCGCGCCGACATCGTCCCCGGGACGCGCGGGCGGACGACCGCCGCCAGCCCGGTGATCGACGTGGTCGACCAGCACGCGCGCGCCTGCGGCTTCTCCGTGCGCCACGACGACCCCTACAAAGGAGGTTTCAGCACAGGGCACTACGGCCAGCCGCACCGTGCCGTCCACGCCGTGCAGATCGAGATTGCACGCCGGCTGTACATGGACGAGCAATCCCTCGCGATGGATGGGCAAGGATTCACTACCGTGCGAGACTTCGGGCGCACCCTGGTCGCGCGGCTCACCTCGGCCGAGCTGCTCGGTCAGCTTCGCCGCAACCCCCTCGACGCCCGTGAGATCTGATCCAGCCCCATCGATGGAAAAGCCTTGCGGAGAGGCGAATCGCGACCGCCCCCCAGCAAGCCGTCGCGCGACCGCCGAACGGGAAAAGGCAGCACCAGCCCCGCCGGAGGGCGCCACAGCCGACGACGCCCCGGCCATCCGCCCCGCGGAGGAGACGCCCGCTGCGGCGTCGAACAGCGCGGCGCCGGCCGAGCGGCAGCTCGGGGCGAGCCCGGTCATCACGATCGAGGAGGCGCCCCCGAGCGCGCGCGAGCGCGTCACCAAGCCGCTGCTCGCGTCCGAGGCGCTCATGGAGGACCTCGCGCCGATGCGTCCGGCGCAGGACGCGGCGCGGATCTGGTGCGCCGCCGTGGGCGTGGGGTTTCTCCTCCTCGGGGGCCTGTCGCTCGCGGGGCTCCGTCCGGAGGGCGTGGTCGCCGGGCCGCCCGCGTTCGTGCTCGGGATCGTCGCGCTGTTCACCGCGCTCACGTCGGTGAGCTACCGGCAGCGCGCCGTGGCCATGGTGGTGCTGGGGGCGATCGCGACCGTCATCGGCCTGCAGAGCTCCGGGACGGCGTTCGGCTGGGGAGCCGCCCGGGCGGTGGCGGCGATAGCGCTCCCGGCGGCGCTCGTCTTCCGGTCGCGCTACCGGGCGTACAGCGGCGCGCGCTGGCTGCTCGTGGCCGCTTTCCTCGTCGCGCTCCCGTCTTTCGGACAGGCCGTCGCGCAGCTCGCCCTTGTCGATCCGCACCTGGGCCAGCTCGGCGCCGTGATGGTGATCCTGGCGGTGCTGTCCAGCCTCACCGGCTTCATGGGGTCCGAGACGACGGGCGCCGGGACGTTCCTTGCCGTCGCGGTGGTGCTCGCCTTCACGGCTGACCTTGTCGTCGGCAGGCTCGCGCAGCTCGGCGCCTTCTCCCCGGGCGAGCTCGTCGGTGTGCTCTCCGCGGGCGTGGCGTTCGCCGCCACGTCCGCCCTCACGAGCCTGGGCCTGTTCCAGATCCTGGCCTGGCGTCTGGCCGCCGACGCTCGGCGCATCGACCTGCACTCGCGCCCGAGCGACAAGGATGGCCCCGACCGGCGTCCGCCCTCCGGCGGCGAGTGGTTGACCTAGGCTCCTGCGTCAGAAGCACGCAAAAGAAGCTGGGCGCGCTCCGGGGGCTGCGCCGTGCTGCGCGAACGGCGCGAACGGCGCAAACGTTAAAGATGCGCGACGAGCGCGGGTGGACGCTTGACATGTCCCCCGGCTTCCTTCACTTTCCCGCGCTCCCGAGCCCCCCTGCTCCCCCGCGCAGGGCGTGTGCCCGGCCAGTTTTATCGATACAGGTCGGGGCACCGAGGGCGGTGCTCCTTCCAACCGAGGACGTCATGGCGAAGAGCGACATCACTGGGAAGCGGAAGCTTCTGGCGCAGAATGTCTCCCACTCCAACATCAAGACGAAGCGCTGGCAGCTCGTCAACATCCAGACCCGGCGCGTCTGGGTCCCCGAGCTCAACCGCTTCGTGAAGCTCAACCTCACGACGCGCGACATCCGCACGATCGACAAGATCGGCGTCGTCGCGTACGCGAAGCGCCACGGCGTCGCGCTCTAGGCGCTGCGCCGGCGCGACAGGCAGCGTCATGCAGCCGCTTCGCGGCTGCATGCGCGCAGCGCTCTCCTTCTGATTCCTCCCGGGGCCCCGCCCCGCTCCACACGTAGCCCCAGCATCCTGCGGCAGGCACTCTGTGCGGCTGCGAAGCGTCGGCCGATGCTTCACCGCGAACGTCCGCGGTCGCGGCGGCTCGCTGCGCGCCCCAACGGTTCCCCGGAGCCCTCGACGGCAGGGGCGTCGGCCAGCCGCCCGCAGGGCGGCGGCTAGCTCCGGCTCGGCCAGCCAGCGTGGCGTCGGCCAGCCGCCCGCAGGGCGGCGGCTGGCTCCCTCTCGGCCAGAGCCAGCGTGGCGTCGGCCGAGCCGCTCGATGGACGCGCTGACGCGCACAGCGTCGGCCAGTCCGCGCCAGCTTCGTCTCAATCGCCTGCTGGACGCGTCCCAGGTCCCGCCATGAAGCCGGGCGCCAGGTGGACCGCGCGCGCGTCGCGGTCGTCGCGCAGTACGGCGAGGGCGCCCTCGGCGCTCAACTGCGTGCGGACGTCGTGAAGGGCGGCCTCGAGCGCGGTGCCATGAAGGAGCGCGCCGAGGGCGTTCACGTCGAGGCTGGGCTTGCCGGTCAGCGCGACGGCCGCCGCGAGGGTGCTGCGCTGGAGAATCGCGATCGGCGCCGCCGCTGGGAGCGGCGTGCCCGGCGCGAGGCGCGTGATGCCGCGGCGCACCGGGACGGCATCGCGGCCGAGCGCGATCTCGAGCTCGGGCACGGCGATCCCGTCGTCGGTGCGTGCGTAGGCAAGCGCCGCGACCGTGCCCCAGCCGTCGCAGGCGACGATGGCGTCCGCGGGCCGCGCCTGCTCCGCGACCGGCCACGGCGCCTGGAGCGCTGTGGCCCCCTCCGCGATCGGCGTCGACGCGGCTTCGACCTCGGCCGGGACGGCCTCGGCGATGTCCTCGGCGGTCAGCGTCCCGCCGGCGACCGGCCCGCCCACGGCGAGCAGCGCCCGCTCCACGTCGCGCGCCCGGAGCGCCACGGCGCCGAGCGAGCCGACCTCGCGGAGCAGCGCCGCGCGCCCGCTCGCGCCCGCGCGCTCGGCCGCGGCCACGCCGGCGCGCACCAGCTCGCGGAGCCGCGCGCGCCCGAGGTAGCCGTGCAGCAGGACCAGCATGCCGAGCGATCGCGGGACCGCGACGCGCGCGGCCTCCGGAACGCTCTGCCCGTCGACGAACCCGCGCGGCCGCGGCGCGCCGCGGCCGGGCTGGATCGCCCGTCCATCGAACGCCCGCGCGCCGACGCCGACGCCGGCCGCGAGCGCCACCGCGGGCGCCAGCAGCACGTCGGGCTGCGCGCCTGCGGCGGCGAAGAAGCCGGCGACGATCGCGTCGATCGCGCTGCCGGACGACTCGAGCGCGGCCCGAGCGGCCGAGGCCGCAGAGGCGTCGCTCGCCGTGGCCGCGGCGCCGCGGATCACTGCTCCTCGTCCTCGGCGACGAGGGTGTTCGGCATGGGCATGGTCGGCCTTACCACAGCCGAAGCCGTTGAGCGATCGGGCTTGCGCGCGAGCGACGCCGCGAGCTGCGACTTGATCTGGACCGCGCGGTCTCCCTCGACGACCAGGAACACCTCGCGCCGCCCGCGCAGGCGGTCGGCGACGCGCTCGAGCGCGGCCGCTCCGAGCGACGAGGATTTTCCGAGCGCGCGCAGCCGGGTGTAGACGATCGGCCCGGGCGGGGGGGCGTCCCGTGCGACGTCGAGCACCGGGATGACCTTCGCGGCGCGCGCGGTCGCGACGATGTCGTCGCGCTCCCAGATCCCGGAGGGCTCCCAGCAGCGCACGACCCCTTCCGCGGGCAGGCGCTCGAACAGCGCGGCGAGCTTCTTGCGGTTGCTCGCCGTCGGTCGGAGCGACGCCGGCGTCTGGAGCACGATGCACCGCGCCTCCAGCACGGCCGCCACCTCGAGCGAGGTCGAGAGCGCCTCGTCGAGCTCGCTCCCGGACGCGAGCTCGCCGACCACGCGCGGCAGCACGACGCTGAAGACGAAGCCCGGCGGGACCGCCTTGCGCCATTTGCGCAGCGTCGTCACGCGGGGCAGCGACGAGTCGACCGGGCGGAGCTCGACCAGATCGAAGCGATCTTTGTACTTCTGGATATCCCCCTTGAACGAGGGCAGTCCGACGAGGAGGCGGGCCATCAGCGCGGACTCTTAACCCACCTTGCGCGCCGATGCAGCGCATGGCCGACGGCGGCGCGATTTCTCGCGCGAGGCTCAAAATCCTTGATTATTCGAAGTGGAACCACTGCGTCGGGTTCTCCCGGAGGAACCGCTCCATCTCCGCGGTGATCTGCCGCGCCGCGACGTCGAGCTCGGACGGTCCTGGCCTGCGGGGCAGCGAGATCGGCGGCGCGATGCAGATCTCGTACTGCATGAACCCGGTCCGTCGGGTGAACACCGGGACGATGGGCGCGCCGCTCACAGCGGCGAGCTGGAGCGGCCCCTCCGGCACGCGCCAGGGCATCCCGAAGAGCTCGACGTCGCGCCCGCGCATCCCGGACGGCAGCCGGTCGATCTGGATGGCCACGACGCCCTTTCGACGCAGGTGCGCGAGCAGCGGGAGCACCGCGAGCGGATCATCCTCCACGTGCTGCATCCGCACGCCGACCCGATCGCGCGTGCCGTCCTGGATGGCCTGCGCACGGCTGTCGCGCTCGCGCTGCATCACGACGAGCACGTCGGCGGCATGCACCGAGCGCAGCAGCGGCGCGGCGGCCTGCCAGCCGCCGGTGTGCGCCGTGACGACGATAACCCCGTGGCCGCGCCGGAACGCGTTCGTGAAATGCTCGTCGTTCACGCACAGGCCGGTGAGCCGCTCGGACCGGCTGCTACCCGCGATGAACGCGTCGGTGAGGCAGTTGGCGAAGTTGATGAACACCCGGGCGACGTCCCGGTACTCGTCGAGCGCCCCCCGCTCGCCGAGCGCCAGCCGCAGGTTCCGGAGCACGGCCTTGCGCTGCTCTGGCAACACCGCGCCGAAGAAGAGTCCGAACAGCGCAGGGCTGTGGCGGACGACGAGGTCTGGGCCGTAGGTCACCCCAGCGTCGACCGCGCGCCGCCAGAGCACGGAGTCGTGGTGGCGCAGATCGTCGAGGAGCGCTCGGAGCCTGGAAGGGAGATCCACGTTCGTGCTCGTGCGCGCGGCGTCTTGCAGGCGGACACCGTAGCGGATCGCGAGGCGTCCGCGAAGAGCGCCGGAGCACCGCCGCGCCGCGGCCCGAGGGGCCGTGTAGGCGCGCTGCGCGCCTCAGCCTGCGCCGGGATCCTCGGGCGGCTCGGCGGATCCGGGCGCGGCCGGGCTCGACGGCTCGGCGCCCCCGGCGCGGCGCACCGCCCACGCAGCGACGGCGCGCACCGAGGGATCCTCGTGGGTGAGCGCCGCGGCGAGCGCGCGCCTCGCGCTGGACGCGGCCGCGCCTTCTGCGCCGCGCGCGAGCCGGTTTGCAGCGACGATGGTCGCGTTCCTGGCGAGCCCGCCGCGCCGCGCGCGCCGGAGCGGCGTCCCGACCGTCAGCGCGTCGAACTCTTGCTCGCCCAGCGACGCGAGGTCGTCGACGTCACGCGCTTCCCATCGCGCCAGCGGATGGAACGGCGCGGTGCGCTCGAGCGGCGGCGGCGCGGTCTTGTTGAACGGGCAGACCTCCTGGCAGACATCGCAGCCGAAGAGGTGCTCTCCGATGCCGGTCCGCAGCCCCTCGGCCGGCGCGCTCCGCTGCTCGATCGTCAGGTACGCGACGCAGCGCCGCGGATCGAGCACGAAGGGCGCGTCGAACGCCTGCGTCGGGCACGCGTCGAGGCAGCGCGTGCACGATCCGCAGCGCTCGGCGATGGGAACGTCGGGGACGAGCGCCAGCGTGGTCACCACCTCGCCGAGGAGCTGGTAGCTCCCCTGCCCCGGCGTGATGAGGAGCCCGTTCTTGCCGACGAAGCCGATGCCCGCGCGCGCCGCCCAGACGCGCTCCATCACCGGCTCGACGTCGCAGAGCGGCCGCGCGGCGACCGACGGCCCGAGCGACCGGATGAAGGACGCGAGCCGCCGCAGCCGGCGCTTCAGGTGGTTGTGATAGTCCTGCCCCCGCGCGTACCGCGCGACGCTCTGCGCGAGCGCGGGGTCGCGCCCCTCGCTCTCCCTGGGGCGGGCGTACCTGCGGCCGACGCACACGACCGAGCGCGCGCCCTCGAGGATCGCGCCGGTGTCCAGCCGTCGCCGCTGCTCCGCGTACTCCGCGAGGTAGCCCATCTCCCCGTGCATGCCGCGCTCGATGAACTCGAGGTACCGGGCGTGCTCGATCCCGATCGGCTCGTCCGCGCGCGCGACCCCGACGACGTCGAACCCGAGCGCGAACGCCTGCTCGCGGACGAGGCGATCGACCGTCGGTCGCTCCGCGCTCGCCTCCCCTGCGGGACGATGGGCATCGCGCTTGTTCATGACGTCGATGGCAGCCGTACGGACGTGGGCGCCGGCTTCACGCGCGGCGACCTCGCGGGCTCACCCGGCGGTCTGCTCGCCGAGCAGCCGATCGAGCGTGATCGCGCACGCCGCGCGCACGCTGAGATGATTGTAGCCGGTGTTCGCGGCCGCGCGGATGGGCTCGATCCTGACGTCGGCGTTGGCGATGAGCTCCGGCGCGAGACCCCAGCCCGTGCCGAACGTGATCAGCACCGGCCGGGTCGCCTGCGCGAGGCGCGCGCGGCTCTCCGCATAGCTCGTCACCGGCAGCCCCCGCGAAGCGGCCGCGGTCGTCCAGACCTCGACGCCCTCTCGCCCCGCGCTGCTCAGCGCGCCGTACGCTTCCTCCAGGCTCGAGACCACGCTGAGCACGTCCAGCGCGACGGCGCGATCCGGGATCCGGCGCTTGCCTGATCCGACGACCCAGTGCTCCCTGATCCGCTCTGCCAGGGCGCGCTGGGCTGCGACCGGGTGCACGACGAAGAGCCGCTCGGCCCCGTACGTGCGCGCGCTTCGCGCCATGTCGTGCAGGTCGAGGTTCGTGATCGCCGTGGTCACCGTCTCGCCGGAGCGATCGAGCACCGGGTAGTGAACGAGCGCGAGCGCGAGCCTCATCGCCGCACCTCGCCGCGCTCGTCCGGCGGAGCGTCTCCCCCTCGCGCCTTGCGCCACAGGTCGGGCCGGCGCTCTGCCGTGCGCAGCTCTGCCTGCGCCTGTCGCCATCGGGCGATCGCGGCGTGGTTCCCCTGCTGCAGCACCTCGGGCACCCTGTGCCCGCGGAACTCCACGGGGCGCGTGTACTGCGGGTACTCCAGGAGCCCGGACAGCGCGGGGCTGTGGGACTCGTGCTCCGCCGATCCCGCGTTGCCCAGCACCCCTGGCAGCAGGCGCACGCACGCGTCGATCACCGCCATGGCCGCCACCTCGCCGCCGGTCATCACGAAGTCGCCGAGCGAGATCTCCTCGTCGACGAAGGCGCGGACCCGCTCGTCGAACCCTTCGTACCGGCCGCACACGAGCGCGATGGAGGGGCGCGCCGCGAGCTCGATCGCCTTCTCCTGGCGGAAGGGCTGTCCCTGCGGCGTGAGCAGGATCCGATGCGCCCGCCGAGCCAGGCCGGGCGGCGCCTCCACTTCGCCCGCTGGAGGCGCGATCGCCGGCTCGCCCTCGCCGGCAGCCTCGTCGAGCGCCTCCATGCAGCGGACGATGCAGTCGACGCGCATCACCATGCCCGAGCCACCGCCATAGGGCGTGTCGTCCACGCTTCGGTGCCGGCCGAGGCCGAACTCGCGTGGGCTGCGCATCTGCACGGTGACCGCGCCCGAAGCGAGCGCGCGCCCGACCATGCCGATCGCCAGAAAGCCCTGGAAGAGCTCTGGAAACAGGGTGACTACAGCGATGCGCATTGAACCTGCCGCGGCGGGGTGCCTCGCGCCGAACGGCGGATCAGACGAGGCCTTCCAGCGTGACGAGCTGGACCGAGTGCTGTTCCACGTCCACGCTGCTGACGAAGCCCTCGGTCAGCGGGATCTCGATCGAGTCTGCGCCGCGCCGCTCCACGACGAGGACGTCGCAGGTCGGGTACGACTGGAGCGACTTCACGTGCCCGAGCACCGTGCCCTCGGGCGTCATCACGCGCGCCCCCTCGATATCGCATGCGTAGAACTCGCCCTCGGAGAGCGGCGCGAACGCGTCGCGCGGCACGCACACCTGCGCGCCGCGCAACGCCTCGGCCGCGTCCCGATCGTCGACGCCCGCGAGCCGTACGAGCAGCGCCTTGTCGGCGGGCCGCGTCGCGACGATCTTCACGTCCCGCTCGGGCCCGTCCGCGAGGCGCAGCTTGACCGCGAGCCGCGCGACGAGCAGGTCGGACGCCTCGTTGTAGAGCCGCAGCCGCAGCTCGCCCTGCACGCCGTGCGGGCGGGCGACCTCCGCGACGGGAACGTAACGTCGCTCCACGTCGGGCCCGTCTCAGTCGAGGATGTCGAGGTGCGCGCGCCGCCCCGACTTGCTCGCAGCGGCGCTCAGCAGCGTCCTGATCGACTGCGCGGTGCGCCCGTCCTTGCCGATCACCTTGCCGATGTCCTCTCGCGCGACCGTCAGCTCGATCCGCGGGAAGCGGTCGCCCGCGACCTCGCGCACCACGACCCGGTCCGGGTGATCGACGAGCGCTCGAGCGACGAGCACGACGAGATCGACCAGCGGAGACGTCGAGGAGGCCATGCTACTTCGCGGCGTCCGCCGGAGCGGCCGCCTGGGCAAGCCCAGGATGCTTCAGAAGCAGCGCCACCGTGTGCGTCGGCTGGGCGCCGTTCGAGATCCAGTGCCTCACGCGGGGCACGTCGAGGCGGATCTCCGTCCTGCGCGGGTCGTACGTGCCCAGCCGCTCGATGAACCTGCCGCCGCGCGGGCTGCGCTGGTCGGCGACGACGATGCGGTAGAAGGGCGTCTTCTTGGTGCCCGCGCGGGCGAGGCGAATATGAACGGCCATCTGTAGAACCTCGATCGATATGGAAGAGCCCGTGCGCACGTTGTGCACGGCCTGCTCTGAGGCGCCGGAGCGTAGCTCGTTCAGTGCCCGGCGCCAGAAGTGGGGGCGCAACCTAGGCGAAGATCCCGCCGGTGGTCAACCCCGCACAAGCGTGGCGAGCCCTGCGAAGGGCAACTTTTTCCCCCTCCCGCATGCGCATGCCCCGCTCGTGCCCGCGTCGTCTCGTTGTGACCGGCCGTTCCGACCAGACGAGCTTCGCTGAACCCTGGTACAGGCGGGTGACCGAGCTCAGCAAACGCACGGGAGGATGCTCGGCGCCGAAAAATTTGGGAGTTGCGGGGAAAGCGGAGAGCGTTCGGGGGGACCGCTCAGGGGAACCGCTCGGCTGGCGTTCCCGCGGGAATCAGAGAAGGGGCCTGCGTGCTACACGTGGCGTCAGCCCAGGTCGAGGATGATGACGCCCCGGTTGGGATCGTCCTCTTCCGCGTCCGGAAGACGACGAGGTGCGGGGTAGCGTTCGATCGGCAGCTCAAGGCGCGGTCGAATTTCTTCTCTTCTGGACCGATCCTTCTCTTCTTCGCGCTGCCGTATTTGCTCGATGATGAACGGAGGAAGCATCGACTAACCCCTCCACCTCGTAGAGTACTCGGCTGAATTGGTGGAACGAGGTCTGGGAGAAAGCACCCCGCTCTTAGAAGCGAATCTAGCAATGTGGGATGGCGGGTCAAGGTTATCGCTCGGGCCGACGGTGGTATGTTCGCGGCGCTCATGACGCGGCACGGCGCGTGGCCTACGCACGCATCCTTCGAGTTTCACTGGGATGATCGGCGTCCGCAGGTGCGCCGGCGGGCGACATGCCGCTCCCTCGTGGTCGCGCTGGCCGCGCTGATGGCGCTGCTTGCGCCCGCCCGAGCAGCGGCCGCTGCCTTCGACGTCAACGACCCGAGCTGGGAGGGTTGCTCGGAGTTTCTCGAGATCGCGCGCGCGGAGCTCGGGGTCGCCAGGGTCCACGCCGTCGCTGTGCTCGACTGGAGCCAGGTCGGCCCGGAGGACGGAATCCTCGTGCTCCACCCGCTGCAGGCGCTCGACGCGGACGACACCACCTCGTTCATGAAGGCCGGCGGGCGGCTCGCGATCGTCGACGACTTCGGCCGCGGCGACGACACGCTCCGGCGGTTCCAGATCGAGCGCATCCCGACGCCAGCCCGGCCGGTCGCCGCGCTCCGGAACCGCCCCGCCCTCGCCGTCGCGGAGCCGGTCGTCGACGTCGTCGGCGGCCACGCCATCGGCCCGCACCCCGTCGTCAGCCATGTGCAGCGGCTCGTGACGAACCACGCGACCGGCCTGAGGCACCCGAACCTCTCGCCCGTGCTGCGGATCCGCGCCGTCAGCGAGCCCGACGTGATCGTCGCCGTCGCCGGGCAGGTCGGCAAGGGTCGGCTCTTCGCGATGGGCGACCCGTCCGCGCTGATGAACATGATGCTCCGGTATCCGGGTAACCGCGCGTTCGCCTCGGGCCTGACCCGCTACCTCGTCGATGAGGACGGGGCTCAGCCGCGCCGGGGACGGCTCTACATCGTCGCGAACCGCTTCGACGAGGAGAGCTCGTTCGGCGGCGAGACGTCGCTGCGCAAGGACTTCGACGAGCAGCTCAAGACCCTCGCGAGCGCCGTCGAGGACGCCCGCCGGGACGGCCTGCCCGGCGGCGCGCTCCTCGCCCTCGCAGCGCTGGCCGGCCTCGGGCTCGCGCTCTGGACCGCGCGCGCCTCGGCGCGGCCTTACCGGAGCCCCCTCCCTCGATACGCCCGCCCGACGCCGCTCGTCTCGCAGGGCGGCGCCGCTGGGCGCTTCGCCGTGCTCGCGGCCCCGTCGTCACCCCGCGGGCTCGCGTTCCTCGAACTGAAGAGCGCGCTGTTCGAGGCCCTGTCCGTGCGCTTCGGCCTCGAGGCCAACCCGGCGCAGGAGACGGTCACGCGGCTCGTGGCCCGAGAGGGATCTCTTGACGAGCGCGCCCTCTCGGCATTCAAGGAGGTCCTGGGCACCATGTACCGAGTCGAAGCGTCCGTCGTCGCCGGCAAGCCGGCGAACGTGTCCAGGCCCGCGCTCTTGCACGCCGCCGACGTCGTGCGGAAGGTCCTCGCCGCCTGCGGCGCCGACGGCCGGAAGCCGCCGCGGGGGCCTCATCCCGGCGCGCCCGAAGGCCGCCCGGCGGCGCCGCCGGAGGCGCGGCCCTCGCAGGGCGACGCGAAGCTCGCACCACCACCCTCTGACAAAGGCGCTCGATGAACCAGGTTCAAGCCGTCGCCGTCGATGAAATCTCCGCTGCCAAGGAGCGGATCGAGGCGGTCCGGCGGGAGATCACGCGCGTTTACATCGGATCGTCGCGCGCGATCGATCTGATGCTCACCGCCCTGCTCGCGCAGGGGCACGTGCTGCTGGAAGGCGTCCCTGGCGTCGCAAAGACCACGCTGGTCAAGGCGTTCGCGGCCGCGCTGGGCGCGTCCGTGCGGCGGATCCAGTTCACGCCCGACCTCCTGCCGGCCGACATCACGGGGACGTACGTCCTGTCGCCCAAGGAGGGGACGTTCACGCTGCGCCCTGGTCCGATCTTCGCGAACCTCGTGCTCGCCGACGAGATCAACCGCGCCCCGGCGAAGACCCAGTCCGCCCTGCTCGAGGCCATGCAGGAGCGGCAGGTGACGATCGAGGGCGATCGCTTCGAGCTGCCGTCGCCCTTCATGGTGCTCGCGACGCAGAACCCGATCGATCTCGAGGGGACCTACCCGCTGCCGGAGGCGCAGATCGACAGGTTCCTCATCCGGGTGAGCCTCGGGTACCCGCAGCACAAGGACGAGGTGGCGATGCTCCGCGCGCACAACGTCGAGCCGCCGCGCGCGCGGGCGACGCTCGCCGTCCAGGACCTCCTCATGCTCCAGGGCGTCGCGCGGCGGATCCACGTCGAGGAGGATCTGTACGAGTACGCGGTGAACCTCACGGCGTTCACGCGCACGCATCCCCGCGTCCTGCTCGGCGCCTCCCCGCGAGCCACGCTCGCGCTCATCCAGGCGGCGAAGGCGGCGGCGGTGATCGGCGGGCGCCCGTTCGTGACGCCGGACGACGTGCGCGGCATGGCGCCCGCGACGCTCGCGCACCGCCTGGTGCTCGTGCCCGAGGCCGACGTGGACCCGAAGGCGCGCGACGCGATCGTCGAGGAGGCGGTCCAGCGCGTGGGCTACCGGCGCGCTGCGCGGCCGGCGTAGGTCGCCCCATGCAGCTCTACCCCACGCGCACCGCCGCCCACCTGGCCATCGCCGGCGTCGCGGTCATGGGCGCCGGGCTCATCGCGCGGGAGCCGGCGATCGTCGGCTGGGGCGGGGCGATCCTGGTCGCGATCGCGCTCGCCCGCGGCGTGACGCTGGTGTCGGTGGCGCGCATCCGCGCGGCCGGGTTCGAGATGCTCTGGGGCGGCTCGAAGCGGGTCCTGCGGTCCGCGCGGGGCGGCACCGTGGAGATCGAGGCGGAGGTGCGGAACCGCGACACGCTCGCGGCGCGCTACGTGAAGCTGCGCGCGATCGCCTCGTCGCAGCTCGACGTGCGCATCGAGCCGAACCGCGGGGAGGTCTCCGCCTCGGGACGGCTCAAGGTGAAGGTCGTCGTGCGGACGCCGCGCGTCGGCCAGCACGGGCTCCACGGGCTCGCGCTCGAGGTGCACGGCGCACCGGGCCTCTTCGAGGTGCCGCTCACCTTCGCGAACCCGTACGGGATCGAGGTGCTCCCGCGGCCCTTCATGGCGTACCTGACGCAGCCGCGCGGAGGGCGGAGCCACCTCCTCGCGGCCTCGGGCAGGCCCGGCCGCGTGCGCGGCGAGGGAGATGATCTGCGCGAGCTGCGAGAGCACCAGCCGGGGGACCCGTTCCGGAAGATCGCGTGGAAGGCGAGCGCGCGCCGGGGCACGCTGCTCGTGAGGGAGTTCGAGCGCGAGGAGCGCGACGTGGTCTGGATCCTGGTCGACGCGGCCGTGGATCTCTGGGCGGGCCCGCTCGGCCGCGCCCCGCTCGACCTCATGATCGACGAGGCCTCGGCCATCGCCACGAGGCACCTCGGGCGCGGCGATCGCGTCGGGCTCATCATCCTCGCCCCTGGCCCGCGCGTGACGATCTCGCCCGACCACGGCCCCGGGCACGGCCAGAAGATCGCGCACGCGCTCACGGTCGGGTGCGGAACGTATGACGCGGATCGGAGCGAGCTCGACGAGGCGGACGTCGCGGCGCGCGTCCTCGAGCACCTCAGGCCGCTCGACGCGCGCGGCCTCGACGACCTGCGCCGCGGCGACCTCGACCGGCTGGCCGCCCGCGCCGAGTCGATGCGGCCGCGCGCGCCGTTCTCGGCGCCGGCGCCGCTCGGGCGCTCGCAGCGCGAGCGCACCCTGCGCCGCTACCTCGCCAGTTATGGCATCGAATCGCCCGCGCGGTCCGAGACGGATCGGCGTGATCCGGCCGTGACGATCGCGGAGTCGCTCACGCACGTCGCGCGCACCAAGCCGCGGGCGAGCATGGTCTACGTCCTCGCGCCGCCCCCCGCCGACGCGCAGCTCGGCCGGCTCTCGGAGGCGGTGCGGCGGCTCTCGCGGAAGGCCGTCCAGGTGATGTGGACGCTCCCCGAGCTCGAGCCGGGGCTCAGCCCTCCGTGGGAGGCGCCGCGACCGCCGGAGGGCGACGGAGACGAGGAGCAGCGGGCGCTCACGCCGGCCGACAAGGCCTTCCAGGAGCTCGCGCCGATCGCGGCGGAGGCCGTGCTCATCCGCGCGCGGGTGGCGCAAACCCGCCGTGAAGCTGTGCTCCGCAAGGCGGGCGTGCGCGTGGTACGGCTTCGCGCGACGACCGCCGCCGCCCCGAGCGCGACCGCGGCCGCGCCCCACGACGGGCCCCCCCCACCTCAGACCTAGGACGAGCGATGTCCATCTCCGAGCTCCTGCGCGCGCGCGGGCTCTCTCCGAAGAAAGGGTTCGGTCAGAACTTCCTCGTTGATGTCGAGGCGGCGCGCCGGATCGCCGAGGCGGCCACCACGCCCACGGGCGGCGCGGTGGTCGAGATCGGGGCGGGGCTCGGCGCGCTCACGCGGCCGCTCCTCGACCGCGCCGCGCACGTCGTCGCGATCGAGCGCGACCGCGACCTCGTCCCGATCCTCCGCGAGCAGCTCGCTGGCCCGATCGAGGAAGGCCGGCTGACGCTGCTCGAGGCCGACGCCGCGCAGGTCGACTGGGTCGCCTCGCTCGCCGGGAAGCCGCCCCCGCGCGCGGTGGCCGGCAACCTCCCGTACCAGCTCACGGGCCGGCTCCTCGAGCAGGCGACCACGATCGCGCACGAGATCGACCGCGCGGTGTTCATGGTGCAGCTCGAGGTCGCCGAGCGCCTCACCGCCGCCCCTGGCACCGGCGACTACGGCGCGCTCTCGGTCTTCGTGCAGGCCGCGTTCGACGTGCGCCGCCTCCTGGTCGCGCGCGCGGGCGCGTTCTATCCGAGGCCCGAGGTCGACTCGGCCGTCGTCGTCCTGACGCCGTGGCGCCCGCGGCGCGCCGAGGAGACGGACGCCTTCCGCGCCGCGGTGCGCGCCGCCTTCTCGGCCCGCCGCAAGACGCTCCGCAACGCCTGGAGGAACCTCTACGGCTGGTCGCCCGAGGAGCTCGAACGCCGCGCGAAGGACGCCGGTATCTCGCTCGACGCGCGCGGCGAGACGCTCAGCGTGGAGGCGTTCGCGCGGATCGCCGCCGCCAAGGGCCGCTGACCGCGGTCCCGCGCGAGCGCCGACGCCGCCCCCGCGCGGGCGTTCTCTTGCGGGAGCGGGCCTCGGAACCCCTAGTCGGACGCGCAGGTCCGTGCTAGTGCGCCGCCCGACTCGTCAAAGCTCGTACGAGGAGGGCTCCCGCTCCATGGTTGTTGGAAAGATCACTCAGGTCATCGGACCGGTTGTCGACGTCGATTTTCCGTCGGGCCAGCTGCCCAGGATTCTGAACGCGCTCAAGTTGAGCAACCCGAGCATCTCGGCTGAGCCTGACAACCTCGTGCTCGAGGTCGCCCAGCACCTCGGCGAGTCGACGGTGCGCACCATCGCGATGGACTCCACCGATGGCCTCGTGCGCGGCATGGAAGTCCGCGACACCGGCAAGCCGATCATGGTGCCGGTGGGCAACGAGTGCCTCGGCCGGATCCTGAACGTCGTCGGCGTGCCGATCGACGAGGCCGGCCCCGTGCACGCCAAGAAGCTGGCGCCGATCCACAGGGAGCCTCCCCCGTTCATCGAGCAGTCGACCAAGGTCGAGGTCTTCGAGACGGGCATCAAGGTCATCGACCTGATCGCCCCCTACCGCAAGGGCGGCAAGATCGGCCTCTTCGGCGGCGCCGGCGTCGGCAAGACGGTGCTCATCCTGGAGCTCATCAACAACGTCGCGAAGGCGCACGGCGGCGTGTCCGTCTTCGCCGGCGTCGGTGAGCGGACGCGCGAGGGCAACGACCTCTTCCTCGAGATGAGCGAGTCGAAGCTCGCGGACGGCAGCCCTGTCATCTCCAAGGCCGCGCTGATCTACGGCCAGATGAACGAGCCCCCGGGGGCCCGCGCCCGCGTCGCGCTCTCGGCGCTCGCCGTGGCCGAGCACTTCCGCGACGAGGAGGGCCAGGACGTGCTCCTGTTCGTCGACAACATCTTCCGGTTCACCCAGGCGGGCTCCGAGGTGAGCGCGCTCCTCGGGCGTATTCCGAGCGCCGTCGGCTATCAGCCGACCCTCTCGACGGAGATGGGCGCCTTCCAGGAGCGCATCACCTCGACGACCAAGGGCTCCGTCACCAGCGTGCAGGCGATCTACGTCCCTGCGGACGACCTGACCGATCCCGCCCCGGCCACGGCGTTCGCCCACCTCGACGCCACCACCGTGCTGTCGCGCGCGATCTCGGAGCTCGGCATCTACCCGGCCGTCGATCCGCTCGACTCGAACTCGACGATGCTCGATCCCCAGATCGTCGGCGAGAAACACTACTCCGTCGCGCGGCGCGTGCAGCAGACGCTGCAGCGCTACAAGGACCTCCAGGACATCATCGCCATCCTCGGCATGGACGAGCTCAGCGAGGACGACAAGCTCGTCGTGTCGCGCGCCCGCAAGATGCAGAAGTTCCTGTCGCAGCCGTTCTTCGTCGCGGCCCAGTTCACCGGACTCGAGGGCAAGCTCGTGGCGCTCAAGGACACGATCGCGGGGTTCGAGGAGATCCTCGACGGCAAGCTCGACCATGTCGCCGAGCAGGACTTCTACATGGTGGGCGGCATCGACGAGGTGAAGGCTCGGGCCTCGCAGAAGGCGGCTTGAAGAAGCCATGGCCGAAACAATCCTCCTCGAAATCGTGACGCCGACCGGCGTCGCGCTGCGCGAGCAGGTCACGGACGTGACCGCGCCGAGCGTCGCCGGCGAATTCGGCGTGCTCCCGGGGCACCTCCCGCTGCTCGCCGCCCTCCGGACCGGCCTCGTGACCTACCATCAGAACGGCCAGGAGCACCGCCTGGCCGTCCATCACGGCTTCGTCGAGGTCGCCAACGACACCGCGCTGCTGCTCACCGAGCGCTTCGCGAAAAAGGACGATGTCGACGTCGTGAGGGTGCGCCTCCGGCTCAAGGAGGTCGACGCTGAGCTCGACCACTGGCAGGGCGACCTGACTGATCCGCGCCGCCGCGAGCTCATCGAAGAGGAGCAGTGGCTCGCAACCGAGCTCGAGCTCATCGGTGATCCGCCGCCGCCGATGGTCCGCGAGGACACGCGGTTCCTCGCCGACCACGCCGAGGCGCCCTCTGTCGAAGAGATGGTCGAGGCTTCCCACCCCGACGAGAGCCTCACAGACCACAAGAAGCCCGGGTCTCCGTTCCCCGATCCGAAGTGACGTACCTGGCGGCAACCGCCTTGCGCGTGCGGCCGCCGCACAGGACACTGCTCTTCACACTGGCCGCGGAGGTCTGGGGAATTTCCCGCTTCGCGAGCTGCCCGCACCGCCCAGGCGCTGGCGCGAACGCCGCCACGCCGTTCGGGTTCACCCGTGACGATCTGCGGGCCCCGCGCGCACGGGGCCCTCAAGGCAGCCCATGATCTCTCCGGAGACGATCGCGCTCGTGAAAGAGCGCACGGATCTCGTAGCGCTCATCGGCGAAAGCGTGCGCCTCACGCGCCGCGGACACTCCTTCACCGGGCTCTGCCCCTTCCACAAGGAAAAGACGCCGAGCTTCCACGTGAACCCGAACCGCGGGTTCTATCACTGCTTCGGCTGCAAGGAGACCGGCAGCGCCATCGACTTCGTGATGAAGCTCGAAGGCCGGACGTTCGCCGAGGCGGTGCGCGCGCTCGCCGAGCGCGCCGGCGTCGAGGTGGCGGACGCGATGACCGAGGCCGAGCGACGCGAGGCGCACGCGGCGCGCAAGTCGAAGGACGACCTCTACGCCGTCAACCACCTCGCCGCGACGTTCTTCGAGCACAGCCTCCGCGGCGGTCCTGGCACCAGCGCGCACCCGCTCGCGCGCTACGCCCACGAAGAGCTCCAGCGTCGCGGTCTGCCCCTCCGCGACGGCGATGGATCCGTCGACCCGATCTCCGACGCCCTCCAGGCGTTCCGCATCGGCTACGCCCCGTTCGGCTGGGACGGGCTCGCCAACTTCCTGCGGCAACAAGGCGTCTCCCCGGTCCTCGGCGAGCGCGTAGGGCTCCTCGTGCCGCGCTCGTCGGGGAGCGGCCACTACGACCGCTTCCGGCACCGGCTCATGTTCGCCGTGACCGACGTGATGGGCCGCGTGATCGCGTTCAGCGGGCGCGCGCTGCCGGATCCGAGCCCCGCGGAGCTCTCGTCGCTCGGCCTCACCGGCCCTGCGCCGCAGGCCGACAGCGCGCCGGCGAAGTACATCAACAGCCCCGAATCGCCGATCTACACGAAGGGCGAGCACCTCTTCGGCCTGTACCAGGCGCGCCAGGCGATCCGGCGGCACGGCGAGGCGATCCTCGTGGAGGGCAACTTCGACGTCGTCGCGCTGCACGCGCGCGGCATCGGCCAGGCGATCGCGCCGCTCGGCACCGCGTTCACGCCCGCACAGGCGAAGCTCATCAAGCGGTTCGCGCCCGCGGTCGTCCTGCTCTTCGACGGCGACGCGGCCGGCAAGAAGGCCACGCGCGCGGCGCGCGCCCCCTGCCGCGAGGCGGGGCTCAGCGCCCGCGTCGCCGTGCTGCCCGCCGGCCTCGATCCCGACGACCTCGCGCGCAAGCACGGCCCCGACGCGGTCGCGCGCATCCTCAAGGGGGCGCGCGGCCTGCTCGAGCACCTCATCGACGAGGCGCTCGACGGCGACAGCTTCGGCGGTTCTTCGCTCCCCGAGCAGTTCGCCCGCGTGCGCGCCGTGACCTCGCTGCTCGCGGAGGAGGACGACCCCAACCTCCGCATGATGGCGAAGCTCTACGCCGACCGCGTCTCCTCGAAGCTCGTGATCGGCGGTCGCTCGCCCGACGACCTCCGGCAGCTCGAGCGCGTCGTCGAGGAGTCGCTCTCCCGACCGCGAAGCCAGCCCGCCCGCGAGGTGACCCCCTCCGGACAGTCGACCGAGACCTGGGAGAACGCCCGGTCGCGCGCGCAGATCCAGGAGATCAGCCTCGAGATCCTGGGGTCGGTCCTCGATTTCCCCGAGCTCCTGGCCGACGACGAGGTGCAGGCCGCGCTGGAATGCCTGGAAGGCGACGTCGCTCTTGCAATTGTCACAGCGCGTCAAAATTTCACATTTGAAATGGGACTTGCCGCCGGCGAATTTCTTGCGCAAGTCCCGGCTCCGATCCATTCATTCGCGGCTGGACGGCTGGTCTCGCCTGTCTTCGAAGCGGCCTCAACGGCCAAGGCGACGCTCTTGGAAAACTCGAAAAAGTTGAGCAGGCAAGCCCTGGCGCGACAGAAGGCCGCCGTGATGAGCCAGCTTCAGAAGAGCACGGTGGACGCCGATGCTGAAAACGCTTTGCTGCGTGAGCTATTCCAGCGGAGAGCGGGGGGGCTCGGTCTTCCTTGATGCGTTCCGGGTCGCTCCGACGTGGCGCCCCGAGGTGCGTGATCCCTAAAGTTTGTCGGAATCATTTGGTGTCTTGTCGGTCGCGGCGAGCTGATCGCCGTAAGTGGAGCATGAGGTAATGGCGAGCAAGGCCAAGCAATCTTCCGGTCGGGCAGGCGGGGTCGCGAGGGCGGCGGGGGGCGGCGCGCTGAACGGCGCGCGGCACGCTTCGACACGCGGGCACGCTGAGGCAGGGGCACGCCCAAGCAACAAAGGAGACGCGGGCATCCGAGCCGAGCGGTCAGAGAAGGACCGGAAGACGCTGGAAAAACTCGTAGAGACCGGCAAGAGCAAAGGCTTCCTCACCTATGACGAGGTGAATGACGCGCTCCCCGCGGACGTCGCGCCCGATCAGCTCGACGACGTGGTGGGGGCCCTCGGCGACGAGGACATCGAGATCGTCGACGGCGCGACCCAGGTGAAGATCGCGCCGAAGCGCATCGCGGACGAGGAGGCGGGCGAGAAGAAGCTCGTCGTCACGCCCGACCGCGAGGAAGAGGACGTCGACTACTACTCGAAGTCGAACGATCCCGTCCGGATGTACCTTCGCAAGATGGGCAGCGTCTCGCTGCTCACCCGCGAGGGCGAGGTCGAGATCGCGAAGCGGATCGAGATCGGCGAGCAGAAGGTCAACGCTGCCATCCTCGATTCGCCCATCGCCGTCCGCGAGATCATCGATCTCGGCGAGAAGCTCCGGAAGCACAAGATCCGGGTGAAGGAGCTCATCAAGGACGCCGAGAACGACGACCAGGAGTTCGATGAGGAGGAGGCCGATCGGCGCATCATCCGCCTCATCGACAAGGTGAAGCGCGTCGACAAGAAGAAGGCAGAGCTCCTCGAGGAGCGCAAGGACGTGAAGACGGAGGTCCGCCGCAAGCAGATCGACGTCGAGGTGACGCAGGCGACGGCCGAGCTCGTGACGACGCTCGAGGAGATGCGCCTCAACAAGCGGACGATCGACAAGATCGTCCAGAAGCTGAAGAGCCTCATCTCGAAGGTCGAGAAGGCGGAGGCCGGCGCGACGGAGCTGGAGCGGCGCACGGGGCTCTCGAAGGGCGAGCTGAAGCGCGAGCTCATCAAGGTGAAGGGCAACCGCGCCCTCGAGGGGCGACTCGCCAGGAAGCTCAACGTCAACCGCGAAGAGCTCAATGACTTCGAGTCGACCATCAAGAACGCCCAGAAGGGCCTCAAGAAGGTCGAGGAAGAGCTCAACATCGACGTCGCGGCGATCCGCGAGACCTACGAGAACATCCGCGAAGGCGAGCGGATGGCGGAGCGCGCCAAGGCGGAGCTGGTCGAGGCGAACCTCCGCCTCGTGGTCTCCATCGCGAAGAAGTACACGAACCGCGGCCTCCAGTTCCTGGACCTCATCCAGGAAGGGAACATCGGCCTCATGAAGGCCGTCGACAAGTTCGAGTACAAGCGCGGCTACAAGTTCTCGACGTACGCGACGTGGTGGATCAGGCAGGCGATCACCCGCGCGATCGCGGACCAGGCGCGGACGATCCGCATCCCGGTCCACATGATCGAGACGATCAACAAGCTGATCCGCACCTCGCGCTACCTCGTGCAGGAGTACGGCCGCGAGCCGACCCCCGAGGAGATCGCCGAGAAGATGGAGCTCCCGCTCGACAAGGTGCGGAAGGTCCTGAAGATCGCGAAGGAGCCGATCTCGCTCGAGACCCCCATCGGCGAGGAGGAGGACTCGCATCTCGGCGACTTCATCGAGGACAAGAGCGTGATCTCGCCCGCTGAGGCCGTGATCAACATGAACCTCGCCGAGCAGACCCGTAAGGTCCTGAAGACGCTGACCCCGCGCGAGGAGAAGGTGCTCCGGATGCGCTTCGGCATCGGCGAGAAGAGCGACCACACGCTCGAAGAGGTCGGCCAGGACTTCGAGGTCACCCGCGAGCGCATCCGCCAGATCGAGGCGAAGGCGCTCCGCAAGCTCCGGCATCCCAGCCGGTCGAAGCAGCTCAAGAGCTTCATCGACAGCTAGCCCGTGGGCTGTCCTGCTCGGCGACCGAAGGCAGCCCCTGCGCGCAGGCCGCGCTGCCGTCCTCTGCCCTGCGAGCCGCGCGCTCGCGGGGGGAGGAGCTCGCTTTTCGAGCGGCGCGCCGTGGTCGTGGCCCTCCTCGTGGTCGCGGGCGCGCTCCTCGGCGCCGGGTGCAAGAAGACCATGTCCGAGGACGACTGCCGCACGGTCGGCGAGGCCATGCGCGCCGCCTGGGCGGCAGAGGTGAAGCGGGTCGGGCCCCCGGATCCGCAGGTCTCGGGGAAAGCCTCGGTGGTGCTCGCGAGCGAGGGCGAGCGGCTCTCGTCGGAGTGGACGTCGGACTGCAGGCGGGAGCTCGCCGGGAGCGAGGTGGACCCGGGCGAGATCGACTGCCTCACGCGCGCGAAGACGCTCGAAGAGCTCCGCCGGTGCGGCGCGCCGTGATGAACGCCTGCAGGCGCGCCCGAGGGGCGCGCTGCTGCGGCTCAGCGCAGGCTCAGTTCAGGTAGCGCTTGTCCTTCGGGTCTTTCTGACCGCCGGGGATGACCCGGAGCGGGACGCCGCCGGAGCGGCCGCGCGCCGCGGGGACGCGGCGGAGCGCGGCGGACTGCGCCTGGAGCTGGCGGAAGCGCATCCGGAGGTAGAAGCGGCGCAGCGGAGAGTAGTCACCGAACAGGTAGCCCGCGAGCATGCCGCCGAACGGCGTGATCAAGCCCTCGGGGGGCGCGCGCATCGCGATGACGTTGAGCACCGAGATGGCGAAGATGAAGACGAGCAGCATGGTGCCCGTCACGGGGAGGACGAAGAAGAGGCGGACCGTGGCGTGGCGGTGCGCGAGCGCCCACGCGACGGCGACCGCCTCGATCATGCCGAGCCCGCCGTAAAACACGGACTGCGCCACCTTCGGGAACAGCGCGCCGATCGCCACCTGGAGCGCGAACGCGAAGGCCGCGGAGCCGAACAGGAACGCCACCATGCGGCGGGCGCCCCAGCGCTCCTCGAGCGAGGTGCCGAGGAAGTACAGGCCGAGGAGCGTCGTGACGAAGTGCCAGGGGTCGCTCGGGCTGTGGACGAGCGGCGCGGTGAGCAGCCGCCACACCTGGCCGTGGAGCACCCGGTCGCTGATGCCGAGGAACGGCTCCAGGACTCCTTCCCCGGCGCCTCCCCAGTTCAGACCCAGGGTGAACATCACCCAGATACAGCCGATCGCGATCATCATCCCCAGCAGGGCCTTGCCTGGCCTGGGGAACCCCATTGAGCCGTGCTCCGGGCGCATGCTTTCCACCTAACAGCCGCGCCCCCGCCGGGCAACCGCTGCCCCCGCACTTTGCCGCGATGCGCCCCCTGTCAGCGCCCGCGCGCCCCGCCCAACGCCGCCTCACGCCAGCCAGGACGCTCCGGGGCAGGGGCCGCCCGGCAGCCCCCGGCAGGTCGGGGCGGCGCGCCAGCGGCTCGCCCCCTGGTCCCACCTCCCCGGGTTCCCTGCTGCCCCGCAGGGCGGCGGCTCAGAAGAAGTTTCCGATGTTGAACTCGAACTTGTACGTCTCTTCATAGGACAGCCGCTTGAACGGGAAGCCCCACTCGAAGCGCAGCGGTCCGAGCGGCGAGAACCACCGGAGCCCGAACCCCCACGACGTGCGGACGTCGAGGAGGCGCTGGAGCGAGAAGCACGGGTTCGTGACGTCGTTCGGCGAGGCAGGGGCGGCGTTGCAGTAGAGCTTCTCGAGGTTCCAGGCGTTGCCCAGGTCGGTGAAGACGACGCCCTTGATCTGCACGGCCTCGATGAGCGGGAACTCCAGCTCGAGGTTCTGGTAGTACATCAGGTTGCCGCCGATGTTCGCGCCGTTCGCGATCGGCGCAGAGTTCGGATCCAGGGAGTCGCGCAGCGGCAGCCGCGGACCGATGTCCCGGATCTCGAAGCCGCGCACGTCGAGGATACCGCCCAGGAAGAAGCGGGCGAAGATCGGCACGCCCTCCGGGTTGGGGCTCGTCACCATGCCGGCCTCGGTGTTCAGCTTGAGGACCAGGCTGTCCGTGATGGGGTAGTAGAACCGCCCCGTGGCGCGGTACCGCAGGAACTCGTTCTGGCTGCCGAACGCGCTGTGCGCGAGCTCCACCGAGCCCTGCAGGTAAATGCCGGACGTCGGGAAGAGCTGGTTGTTGCGCGTGTCGTAGGTGAGCGCAGGGCGGATGCTGGACGTGATCCCGTCGTTGAAGAGGTTGTAGAGCGGGAGCCGCTGGAACGTGGACCGCGCGTCCGCCGTGCCGAGGCCGGTCGTCGTGGACGACGAGATCTCGTCCTTCTCCAGCGTGTAGGTGAGCTGCGCGCGGAGCTCCGGCTCGATGAGCGGGTATCCGAGCGTGAGCGAGCCGCCCGTGGAGGTCTGCGAGAACTCCTTGTAGGCCCGTAGCTGGTTGTAGACGCTCACCGCCGCGGAGAACGGGCTGTCGAGCAGGTACGGCTCGAAGAAGCGGAGGTCGATGAGCCGCCGCAGCCCCGAGATCTGCGCCTGCAGGGAGAGCGACTGGCCGCTTCCGAGCAGGTTCGCCTGCTGGACCTGCGCCGTCGCGATGAAGCTCTCGACGCTCGAGAAGCCGGCGCCGATCTGGAAGGTGCCCGTCGGCTTCTCGCCGATGTCGACGTTGACGTTGATGTGCTGGGCGTCCTCGCCCTGCTCGGTGGAGATGTCGACCCGCTCGAAGTAGCCGAGCGCGGTGATCCGCTGCTTCGAGCGCTCCAGCTTCGTCTCGCTGAACAGCTTCCGCTCCTCCACCTCCATCTCGCGGCGGATCACCTTGTCCCGCGTCTTCGTGTTGCCGCGGATCTCGATGCGCCCGAAATAAACGAGCTGGTTTCTGCGGATGCCGACGGTGATGTCGACCTCACGACGGTCGGGGTCGAGCTGGGTGTCAGGCGACGCCTCGACGTTGGCGTAGCCGGCGTCGCGGTACAGCGTCTGGATCGCGCTGAGATCCTTGGCCAGCTCGGCGCGGTTGAACCAGTCCCCCGACTTGGCCCGCACCATCTCGCGCAGCGCCCGGCGCCCGCCGAGCGGCTCGATCTCGCGGCCGTCCGCGTCACGCTCGTACACGCGGAGCGAGCGGATGCGGAACCGCGGCCCCTCGTTGATCGTCAGCGTGACCTCGATGCCGGTGCGGTCCGGCGTGAGCATCACCCTGGGCGTCGCGACCTGCACCGCCAGGAAGCCGCGATCGTAGTAGAGCGCGTTGATCACGAGCACGTCGCGCTCGAACGCGTCCTGGCGGAACGGGCCGCCGGTGCCGAAGGCGAAGAAGCCCCCCTGCCCCGTGATCATCACCTCCCGGAGCTCCTCGTCCGGGATGCTGTGGTTGCCGATGAAGGTGATGCGCCGGACCGTGACCGGCGCGTGCTCCTTGATCGTGAACTTGAGGGTGACCTGGTTCTCCCGCTCGGGCTTGACCTCGTAGCTGACCTCCGCGAGGAAGTAGCCCTCCTCGGCGTACTTGTCGCGGAGCTTCTGCACGCCGCGCCGGATCGCCGCGTAGCTCAGGATCGTGCCCGGCTTGACCTCGACCGAGAGCGCCTCGGTGAGATCCTCGCTGTTGATCTCGTTGTTGCCGGAGAACTCGATGGCCTTGATGCTCGGCCGCTCGCGGACGAGCACGCGCAGGCTCACGCCGTCGTCGCGGCGGGTGAGGTCGACCTCGACGTCATCGAACAGGCCGGAGTCCCAGAGCTCGCGTACGTCGCGCGCCAGCCCCTCCGGGGTGAACGGCCTGCCGACCCGCGTCTGCCCCAGGTAGACGAGCACGTCCTCCGTCGAGACCCGCCGGTTGCCGGCGACGGTGACCTGGACGACCGGCTGCCCGCGGGCGAGCTCGGCCTCGGTGGGCGCCAGGTCGATCGTCGGTTCGGCGGCGTCGGCGGCGCCCTGCACAGGTGTACCGGCGGCGCCGGGCTGCGCGCCCCCGGCCGGGCTGGCCGGATCCGGCGGCGCAGCGACGCCGGCCGGAGCGGGAGACGGCGTGGCGCCACCCCCGGGCGGCTGGGCACCCGGAGCACCTCCGGGCGCCTGCGCTGCCGCGAGCCGGGGCGGTAGAGCCACTGCCGCAACGAACACCAGGAAGAGGCCGAGCCAGACGAGCCGCAGCCAGCGGCCGGGGAGGCGAAGCATTGGACGGGTGCCTGTCGCGTACAAGGCGCCACCCCGTAGCCCAGTGCGCCGTGAGTCTCAAGGGCGGACGGTGAAAACAGGGCGTGGCCGACGGGTCGCGCTGCGAACCCGGCGTTCGGGTCGATCTCCGGGCCATCTGACGCTATGCCAGGGCCCGAACGAGCGCAGGCGAGCACTCGCCGCCAGAAATTCCCGCGAGGTAGCCTTGACCGAGCGCGAGGCCCTGGGTAATTGCCGAGGCTCGCCAGCGTTCACCTGAACATCGGAGCACTGCTCAACCGGTGCCCGCGAACTCCCTGGAGTAACGCGTGTCTCGAACCCCCTCCCTTCCGCCCGACGGTGAGGCGCCCCGCAGGGGCCGCCGCGGTGGCCGGCCCGGCGACGACGAGCCGCCGCCGCCCCCGGCGCCCGACACCTCGCTCGCCGACGAAGCGCAGCGCCGGTACCTGAACTACGCGCTCAGCGTCATCACGTCGCGCGCGCTCCCCGACGTGCGCGATGGGCTGAAGCCGGTGCAGCGCCGCATCCTCTACGCGATGCTGCACGACCTGCACCTCGGGCCGGACGCGAAGTTCCGGAAGAGCGCCGCGGTCGTCGGCGACGTGATGGGCAAGTACCACCCGCACGGCGACGTCGCGATCTACGACGCGATGGTCCGGCTCGCGCAGGACTTCGTGATGCGGGCGCCGCTCATCGCGGGCCACGGGAACTTCGGATCCGTGGACGGCGATGCGCCGGCGGCCATGCGCTACACGGAGGCGAAGCTCCGCCCCCTCGCGCTGGAGCTGCTCGGCGAGCTCGGCCAGCGCACCGTGGATTTCCGGCCCAACTACGACGGGACGCGCTTCGAGCCGATCGTCCTGCCGTCGCGCTTCCCCAACCTCCTCGTGAACGGCTCGCAGGGGATCGCGGTCGGGATGGCGACGAGCATCCCGCCGCACAACCTCGGCGAGGTGATCGACGCGTGCGTCGCGCTGATCGAGAGCCGCGAGCTCACGACGCAGAAGCTGCTGTCGTATGTGAAGGGGCCCGACTTCCCGACCGGCGGCCAGCTCCACGCGACGAAGAAGGAGCTCGAGGTCGTCTACACGTCCGGCCAGGGCTCGCTGAAGCTCCGCGGCGAGTGGAAGCTGGAAGAGGGCGACGGCAAGCGCGGCGCCGCGCCGCAGATCGTGATCACCTCGATCCCGTACGGGGTCGAGCGGAAGGCGATCGTCGAGAAGATCGCCGAGGTGATCATCTCGAAGAAGCTGCCGACGCTCGTGGACGTGCGCGACGAGTCCACGGGCGAGGTGCGCATCGTGATGGAGCTCAAGCGCGGCGCCGACGCGCAGCTCGTGATGGCGTACCTCTACAAACAGACGCCGCTCGCGATCAACGTGCAGGTGAACCTCACCTGCCTCGTGCCCACTGACAACGCGGAGGTCGCCGCGCCGCGGCGGCTCGGCCTGCACGAGATCCTGACGAAGTTCCTCGACTTCCGCTACGCGACCGTGACGCGGCGGCTCGAGTTCCAGCTCGGCGAGCTGAGGCGGCGGATCACGATCCTCGAGGGCTTCGAGAAGATCTTCGACGCCCTCGACGAGGTGATCCGGATCATCCGCAAGAGCGAGGGCAAGGCGGACGCGGCCGAGAAGCTGATCAAGCGCTTCACCCTGAACGAGGAGCAGACGGACGCGATCCTCGAGCTCAAGCTCTACCGGCTGGCGCGGCTCGAGATCCTGCTCGTGCAGAAGGACCTCGCCGAGAAGCGCGCCGAGGCGAAGCGGATCGACGGGCTGCTCAAGAGCGACGCGAAGCGCTGGGGGATCGTCCGCGACGAGCTCATCGAGATCAAGGGCTCCTACGGCGAGAAGCGCCGCACCAAGGTGGTCGGCTCGATCGACGAGCCCGAGTACCAGGCCGAGGACTTCATCGTGGCCGAGGACGCGAACGTCATCCTCTCGGCGCAGGGCTGGGTGAAGCGCGTCCGCGAGGTGAGGGATCTCTCCTCGACGCGCGTCCGCGAGGGCGACAGCGTGCTCGCGGCCGTCGCCGGCTCGACGCGGTCGACCGTCGCGTTCTTCTCGAACCTCGGCGCCTGCTACGTGTGCCGCATCCACGACGTCCCGCAGTCGACCGGCTACGGCGACCCCGTGCAGAAGCTGTTCAAGCTGGCCGACGGCGAGCGGCTGATCGCGATGCTCTCCTTCGATCCGCGGGCGCTCGACGTGCCGGCGGCGACCCCGGACGCCGCCGAGCCGGAGCCGCCCTTCGCGCTCGCGATCACGCGCGGGGGCCTGGGCTTCCGGTTCTCGCTGCGCCCGCACCGCGATCCCTCGACGCGCTCCGGGCGCCGCTTCGCCAAGCTGAACGAGGGCGACGAGGTGCTCTTCGTCCACGCCGTGGACGGCGCCGACAGGGTGCTCTGCGCCTCGAGCGACGCGTGGGCGCTCAGCGTGGCCGTGGAGGAGCTCGCGCTGCTCTCCGGCCCGGGCAAGGGCTCGGTCGTGATGCGGGTCGCCGAGGGCGAGCGCCTCGTCGGCGCCGCGCTCGCCCTCGGCCCGCGCGACACGATCACGGTCGAGACGGAGAAGGGCAAGGCGCTCGAGATCGCCGCGAACAAGATCGCCGGCCCGCGCGGAACCCAGGGCGAGCCGGTCGCGCGACGCGACCGCTTCGCCCGCGTGGTGCCGCCGGCCGTCGTCGTACCGACGCTGGAGGTGAGCTGACATGGCCGCCACGAATCCCCCGGTCCGCGCCGCGTCCGGCGCACGTTACACGGCTGCCGACATCGAGGTGCTCGAGGGCCTCGAGCCCGTCCGCAAGCGCCCCGCCATGTACATCGGCGGCACCGATGTCAGGGGCTACCACCACCTGCTCTGGGAGATCGTCGACAACGCCGTCGACGAGGCGATCAACGGCCACGCGAAGCGGATCGAGGTGACGCTCGACGCCGACCTTCAGGGGGTGACCGTGACCGACGACGGGCGCGGCATGCCCGTGGACGTCCACCCCCGGTACAAGCGCCCCGCGCTCGAGCTCATCCTCTGCACGCTGCACGCGGGCGGGAAGTTCGGGAGCGACAACTACAAGGTCTCGGGCGGGCTCCACGGCGTCGGCTCGAGCGTGGTGAACGCGCTCTCCGAGCTCGTCGAGGTCCGCGTGCTGCGCGACGGGTTCGAGCACCAGCAGACGTTCTCGCGCGGCGCGCCCATCAGCAAGCTCAAGAAGGGCGCGCCCACCCGCAAGCACGGCACGAGCATCCACTTCCGGCCGGACCCGGAGATCTTCGGGCAGGGCCGGAAGTTCGACCCCGAGACCATCCGTGAGCGCCTGGAGGCGAAGGCGTACCTGCACGGCGGGCTCGCGATCGCGTTCCGCGATCTCTCGTCCGGCGAGTCGATCGAGCTCCTCCACCCGAACGGCATCGCGGACTTCCTCCCCAAGATGGTCGCCCAGCGCGGCAAGGCGGTGACGCACCCGTCCATCTTCTACGTCGCGCGCGAGGGCGAGATCCGGCTCGAGGCCGCGCTCCAGTGGACCGAGTCGACCGACGACTACGTGAAGTCGTACGTCAACGGCATCCCCACCCACGCGGGCGGCTCGCACGAGTCCGGCTTTGGCGCCGCGATCGTGAAGGCGGTCCGCGCCTTCATGGACGCGAAGAAGATCCAGCCGAAGGGGGTGACGCTGACGGCTGACGACATCCGCGAGGGGATCGTGGGCGTCCTGTCCATCTACATCCAGGAGCCCCAGTTCCAGGGGCAGACGAAGGATCGACTCAACAACCCGGAGGCAGGTCCGGCGGTCGAGGGCATGGTCCGGCCCGCGCTCGAGCAGTGGCTGCTCCACAACGGCACGGCGGGCGAGTCGATCGTGGCCCGCGCGATCCTGGCGGCGCGCGCGAGGGAGGCGCGGCGCGAGGCCACCCAGCAGGTCCTGCGCAAGACGCCCGTGTCGCACCGGCTCAACCTGCCGGGCAAGCTCGCCGACTGCGCCTCGACCGATCCCAGCGAGAGCGAGCTCTTCATCGTCGAGGGAGACAGCGCCGGCGGCTCCGCCAAGCAGGGGCGGGATCGCCGGACCCAGGCGATCCTCCCGCTGCGCGGCAAGGTGCTCAACGCGGAGCAGGCCTCGACCTCGAAGGTGCTCGGCAACAAGGAGCTCCAGGACATCGTGAGCGCGCTGGGCTGCGGCTTCGGAAATGACTTCGACGCCTCCAAGCTGCGCTACGGCAGGATTTTTCTACTCATGGACGCCGACAGCGACGGCCAGCACATCGCGACGCTGCTGCTGACGTTCTTCTACCGGCACCTGCCCGGCCTGCTCCGCGGCGGCCACGTGTTCCTCGCGCAGCCGCCGCTCTACCGGATCGACGTGGGCAAGGAGACGCACTGGGCGCTGGACGACGCAGAGCGCGACCGGATCCTCGCGAAGCTCCCGAAGACAGCCAAGGCGGACATTTCCAGGTTCAAAGGGTTGGGCGAGATGCCCGCGGAGGACCTCAAGGCGACGACGCTCGACATCCGCCGCCGGCGCGCGCTGCGCATCGTGATCGAGGGAGAGATCGAGACCGATCGCATCCTGAACGAGCTGATGGGCAAGGACGCTCAGGCGCGCTTCCGCTTCATCATGGAGCGCGCGCCGAACGCCGAGATCGACGTCTGATCCTCGACGCCTCGATCCCGAGATCGTTGAGACACGCCGCGCGCTCGCCGCATTGGATGCCGAGCCGCGGGCGTTCATTCATCACCTGACATCATCGACAACGCCGCGAGGAGGCCTGGTGACACGCCCTCTCGACGGCGTGCGCCGTGCGCGAGGCACGCTGTGCCAGGCACAAGTGATCCCGGGCGTCTGTGTCGCGTGAACGGCAGGCCACACCCTCTATGACATCGCGAGCAGGTTGACGAGGAATCCCAGGGTTTTGTGGTGCGGGATGCCGGATCACGTGAGCCAGAAGCGCTGCGTCCGCTTGCGGCCTACCGGTTGCAATACGCCCCACCGGTGGCCGCGATGACCGCGGCACACCGCCCTTTCACCTGGAGAGGTACTCGTGACGACTGCGCTTCCCATCTCGACTCCGATCGCACCCTCCTCGTCCCACAACACGCCGGCCGCACGCGCCCTGTCGGTCCCGGCCGTTCCGACCGCGATCGCCGGCGGCGCGCCGGCCGTGCGGCCCACGTCGCTCGCGGCGCCTCGCGCCGCAGCGCCGAGCTACGGCGTGCTGCCGCCGCGCGAGCGCGCCGCAGCGACCGCGGTCTCGCGCTCCACGCCGCCGCCGCGCCCGGCAACCCCGCTCCCGCGCAGCACCTCGGAGCGGCTCCTCCTCGGCCGCGACCGCATCCGCAGCGCCGCGGAAGCGGGCCAGAGGATCCGTTCCTACGAGGTCGCACTGGATCTCGATCTGTCCGAGTTTCACTTCGCTCGGCTCTTCCGCGCCGCCTTCGGGCTATCGCCGCACGTCTATTACGACGAGGTGCGCGCGGAGCGCGCCCGTGCGCTGTTACGCGATGGGCTCACCGAGGGGGAGGTCGCCCGTCGCATCGGCTTCCGCAGGCCTGCGGAGCTCCGGGCGCTCCTGTCCAAGCGCGGCGGCGCGCTGCCCCCGGCCGGCGAGGCGGAGGCGAGCGACGCCTCGGCCGAGTGATCTGACAAGAGGCGCCGGTCGTGCGATGCGTCGGCGCCGCAACCCCCCCACGAGGCGGGGACAAATTCCCTGCCCCCATGACATCGAGATCAGAGTCGCCTGTGCTTAAGCGAGGGTAGGTTCGCCCTGACCCGATCGAGATAGGCGGGATCGAGCATCGCCATCGCGATCCCCTCCCCTTCGGAGGCCTGGGCGATCACCTCGCCCCACGGATCGATCACGCACGACTTCCCGAACGTCGCTCGCCCGCCGGGGTGCTTGCCCCACTGCGCCGCGGCCACCACGTAGGCCTGGGCCTCGATGGCCCGCGCGCGGAGCAGGACCATCCAGTGGTCCTTGCCGGTGAGCAGCGTGAATGCAGCGGGGACGACGATGGCCTCTGCGCCCGCCGACGAGAGCGCGCGGTAGAGCTCCGGGAACCGGACGTCGTAGCAGATCGACAGCCCGAGCTTCACGCCGTCGATCTCGGTGACGACCGGGCCCTCGCCGGCGGTCGTCGACGCGGACTCGCGGTACTTCGTCCCGTCGGCGATCTCGACGTCGAAGAGGTGGATCTTCCGGTAGCGGGCGGTGAGCCGGCCGTCGGGGGCGAAGACCGCGCAGGTGTTGTACGGCCGCGCCGGGTCGTGCGCGCGCTCGGGGAAACCGCCGGCCACGATCGTCACGCGGGCGGATCGCGCTGCGTCGGCGAGCCGCTGCGCGATCGGGCCGCCGCCGGCGTCGAGGTCCTCCGCGATGTTGCGCTTCCCCTCCTCGCTGCCCATGTACGCGAAGTTCTCGGGCAGCACGACCGTCGTCGCCCCACGGCGCGCCGCCTCTGCGACACGCGCCTCCACCCGCGCCAGGTTCTCGCTCACGTTCTCCTGGCTGGTGAGCTGGAGGGCCGCCCAGATGACCGGTTTCTGCATGCGGCAAGCCTACCGCACGAACGACCGGAGTGGACCGCGCGCCGAGGAGCTCGCGGCGCTCACCGGGTTCTGCGACCTCCGGCCGCGGCCGCGGCCCCGCCCGCGGTTCCGTCTGCGCCCGCAGCCCCGCCCGAGCCCGGCGCTCCGCCGGTCCCTGCGGTTCCGCCCGAGGACCCGCTCGCGCCCGCGGTTCCGCCCGCACCCGCAGCCCCGCCCGCGCCCGCAGCCCCGCCCGAGCCCGCAGCCCCACCGGCCCCGCCTGCGCCGGCGGTCCCATCGCCGCCGTCGAGATCGAGGCCAGGCTCCGCGCACTCGAGCGGCGCGCTGTGGTACGCGCACCTCGCGCCGCACGCGACGCACACGCAGGCGAGCACCTGCTGGAATGCGCGCTGGGCGGCGCCCGCGTCCTCAGGGAACACGCACGCCGCCTGGCAAGCCTTGTCGCGACCGCATTCGTCGAGGCACAGGCTGATCTGCCTGCACCCGGGCTCCCCGTCGCACGCCGAGAGCTGTGCCTCGCAGCGCGCGCCGCGGGCGGCGTGCTCGTTGAAGCAGTCACCGCAGCGCCCGGCTTCACCGCCGTACGCCGCGACGCACTCGCAGAGGTTCTCCGGGCCAGGCCCCTCGTCGATGCCGGCGTCGGGCGGCGCGCCCCCCGCCGCTCCAACGCTGGTGGACGAGCCGGCATGGGGGCGCGGGGGCGGGAGCCGCTCCTCGGTACAGCTCGCGAGCGACGCGACCGCGAGGACCGCGCCCCACGCCGCCACGACGCAGAGGACAGCGCGTCGGTACCACCTGACAGGAGCGCGCGTCGCCCTCGGCACGAATGACATGATGGGACGAGCGTAGCCTGCCTCTCCCCCCGGGCCGAGCCTCGAGCCACGCGGCTCCCGGCCGTTTGCACGAACGATCAAGGTCGAGCGGAACCCTCTCCCGGCGGCCGCCGATCGCTTCTATGCTTTGCCGACAGATCACGAAAATTCTCATGAAAATCGCTCCCCTCTCGTTGTTACCGCGCTCCGTGCTCGCCCTGGCCAAGGAGATCGCGCGCGCGCTGCTCCGACGACCCGTCGTCGGCATCGCCGCCGCCGCGCAGACCGCAGACGGCCGGTGGCTGCTCATCCGCCGCAGCGACACCGGCACATGGGCGCTCCCGGGAGGGACCCTGGAGTGGGGCGAGACGCTCCGCGACACCGTGGTCCGGGAGCTCGCGGAGGAGGCTGGCGTCACCGAGGTCGAGGTCGGGCGGGTCGTGGGCGTGTACTCGCGCCCCGATCGCGACATCCGGTTCCACGCCGTGACGGTCGTCGTCACGGCCCGGATCGGCGCGCCGACGCGCCCTCCGCAGAACCCGCTCGAGATCCGCGAGGTCAGGCTCTTCCGGGAAGACGAGCTCCCGGCCGAGCTCGCGATGGGCATGGGGGATCTCCTCGCCGCCGCCCGGCGCGCCGGCGACACGGAGCTCGAGTGAGCCGAGGCAAGCGATGACGCAGGCACATCACGACGAGACCGGCGCGCGGAGCGCGCTGCAGGGCGGGCTCACGACCGATCCGAAGCACAAGGCGAGGATCGACGAGCTCGCCGAGCGCATCGAGAAGTACAGGGCGAGCTACTACGCCGGGCACCCCGAGATCTCGGACGCGGCGTTCGACGCGCTCGAGGACGAGCTCCGCGCCCTCGATCCCGCGCACCCGGTGCTCGCGCGGGTCGGCTCGGCCTCGCTGATCACCGAGTGGGAGAAGGCGCGGCACGAGATCCCGATGGGCTCGCTCAACAAGGTCGTCTCCGAGGACGAGCTCAAGGGCTGGGTCGCCCGCTGCGACGAGATCCTCGTCAAGGACGGGCACGGCGCGGGCGGCGAAGGCGGGCAGCCGGCGGACCCCGCCGTCGCGAGCGTCGCGAACGATCTCTTCGTGGCGGAGAAGCTCGACGGCATCTCCATCGAGGTCATCTACAAGGGCGGCAAGCTCGTCGACGCCATCACCCGAGGCGACGGCGAGTGGGGCGAGCGGATCACCGCGAACGTCGCGAGGATGAAGGGGGTTCCCTCGAGGATCCGGGAGAAGGGCCGGCTGTCCGTGCGCGGCGAGATCATCCTCCGCCTCTCGGACATGAAGCGCTATTTCCCCGGCGTCACCAGCCCGCGCAACATGGCCGCGGGCGCGGCCAAGCGGTTCGACGGCCAGGGGGCAGAGCACTGCACCGTGCTCTTCTACGACGTCGCCGAGCACCTCGAGATCCCGACGTGCCAGGCGCGCTTCTCCTGGCTGCGCGATCTCGGCTTCGCGACGCCGCAGACCGCCCACGGCAGCGTCGAGGACGTCGTGAAGCTCTACCGGCGCTACTCGAGCGAGCTCCGCGCGGGCCTCGACTACGAGATCGACGGGCTCGTCGTCTACGTGAATTCGCTCCACCTCCAGGGCCTGCTCGGCGACGTCAACCGGCGGCCTCGCGGCGCGGTCGCGTTCAAGTTCGCCTCGCCCGCCAAGGTGACGACGGTCGTGGCGATCCAGTGGGACACCGGTCCGAGCGGGCGCGTCACCCCGGTGGCGATCGTCGAGCCGGTGGAGCTCGCCGGCGCCAACGTCCGGCGCGCCTCGCTGCACAACGCGGCCAACGTGCGGAGCCTCGGCATCGGCGTGGGCGACGAGGTGCTCGTCTCGCGCCGCAACGACGTCATCCCGTACGTCGAGGAGGTCGTCGAGAAGCGCGGACCTGTCGCGGTGCCTCCGTCGACCTGCCCGGTCTGCAGCGCGCCGCTCGTCGTCGAGGGAGAGTACCTCCTCTGCCGGAACGCCGGGTGCCGCGCCCTCATCGAGGGGCGCATCCACAACTGGATCGACGCCATCGGCGCGCTCGAGTGGGGCGACAAGCTGATCGAGCAGGTGGTGGCGGCGGGCCTCGTGCGAGAGCCGCTCGACCTCTACAAGCTCACGGTCAAGGACATCGCCGAGCTCGATCGCCGCGGCGAGAAGAGCGCCACGAAGTGCCTCGATCAGCTCCGGAGCCGGCTCCCGCTCACCCTGCCGGTCTTCCTCGCGGCGCTCGGCATCGAGGGGTTCGCGATCCAGACCGCGCGGCTCCTCGTGTCGGCCGGGTACACCACGATCGAGAAGCTGCTCGCCGCTGGCGAGGACGAGCTCGCCGGCATCCCGGGGCTCGGCGCGATCAAGGCCGCGAGCATCGTCCGCGGCCTGCGCGCCCGCAGCGACGAGATCGCGCGGCTGATCGCCGGCGGCATCGTCCCGGTCGCCCCCGAGGCGGAAGGTCCGCTCGCGGGCCTCACGTTCTGCTTCACCGGCGCGGCGGCGCGCCCCCGCGGCGAGCTCACGCACCTCGTCGAGTCGAACGGCGGCCGGGTGCTGAACAGCGTCACGAAGGAGCTCAACTACCTCGTCCTCGCCGACGTGGCGTCCGCGTCGAGCAAGGCGGTGAAGGCGCGCAAGTACGGCACGAAGCTCATCACCGAGGACGACCTCGACACGCTCATCGCCGAGCGCCGCGGCGGCTGAGGGGACCGGACCTCCGGGGTCACCAGGAGATGGCCTGGTCCTCGGTGACGCCGGAGACGTCCCGGAGCTCGAGGACCCTCCCGCTCGGGAGGCGGACAGTGCCCGAACAGAGGCAGATCGGCTGCAGGAACTCGGACGTGAGCCAGCCGAGGTTCGTGTGGTTCGAGTGCGCCGCGCCGGGGACGAACCGGAGATCCACGGAGCCGTCCGCGGTCCGGACGTGCCACGGGTCGAGCGGCCGCGCCGGGTCGAAGGTGAACCGGCCCTCGGCGAGCGGGATGAGATCGCCCTCGACCCAGAGCGCGCACTCGGCGTCGCCGACGAACCCTTCGCCCAGGTTCAGCCCGACGCGCTCGCCGCTCTGCGCGCGCCCCATCGCGAGCGCCCAGCGCCACGTCGTGCGGCGCGGCAAGAGCCCGCTCGTGTAGTCGTAGCTGGCGAGCGCGCCGTCGAGCGAGATCCTGCGGCCGAGCACCGACGCCTCGCCTTCGACGCGGAGGAGCTGCCGCTTCTCGGTCGCGATCAGCACGCCGCCCGGCGTCTGCGCGACGACAGAGATCGCCGGCGGCGCCGCGCTGGTGTCGAGCCGCGCGCGCAGATCGATGCCACGAAACGCGGCGGCGACCGTGATCCTCGCCTCGCCGCGCGGGCGCTCGATCCGCACGCGCCCGCGCGGCATCCACGCGCGCGCGGAGCTGCCCTCGCCGCCCACGTCGCCCACGCTCGCCGCGAAGGGGGGGCCGAACGTCGAGCGGTCCACGAGCAGCCTCCGGCCCACCTTGTCGAAGACGACGCCGAACGCGTTCGCGAGGTAGCCGAGGTGCACGACCGCGGCGGCGATGAAGACCTCGTCCGACACGATCGCCACGTAGGTCCACCGCTTGTGCTTGAGCAGCCGGTCGCGCCTCCGCAGCGCCAGCGGCGTCAGATCGACGCGAGGGAGATCGCCCCGGTAGGAGCCGACGCGCGCCGCTCCCGTGATCGGGTCGAGGATCGCATCGGGCGGCGTGTGGAGCTCGCGCATCCCGCGATCGTAGCGGCGGCGCGGACGCTGCCCAAGGCAGGCGACTCCTGAAACATGGCATCCGTGAAATGCGGCGAGCGCTCGCCTGCACGGCCATCCGGCTCACGCCGCGACGGTCGATGACGACGCGCGGCGGCGCCGGAGCGCTGCGCGCCCGCGGCTCCCCCGCTAGACTCGCGTCATGATCGACGCCATCACCGCGCCCCCGATCCCCCAGAACGAGCCCGTCCTCGCGTACGCCCCTGGCAGCCCGGAGCGCGCGGCCCTCAAGGCCGAGCTCGATCGCAGGGCGCGGGAGACGATCGAGATCCCGATGGTCATCGGCGGCGAGGCGGTCCGGACCGGCGCGCTCGACGAGGTCCGCGCGCCGCACCGGCGCGATCTGCTGCTCGCCCGCGCCCACCAGGGCGGCGCCGAGCACGTTGCGCGCGCGATCGAGGCCGCCAGGCGTGCGCACCCCGCCTGGTCGAGGACGCCATGGACGGCGCGCGCCGCGGTGTTCCTCAAGGCGGCCGAGCTGCTCGCGACCAGATACCGCCCCCTGCTCAACGCGGCGACGATGCTCGGGCAGAGCAAGACGGCGTACCAGGCGGAGATCGACTCGGCGTGCGAGCTCATCGATTTCTTCCGCTACAACGTCCACTTCGCCCACCGGATCGCTTCAGAGCAGCCGTCGAGCGCGCCCGGCAACTGGAACTTCGCCGAGCCTCGCCCGCTCGAGGGCTTCGTCTTCGCGGCGACGCCGTTCAACTTCACCGCCATCGCGGGCAACCTGAGCGCGGCCCCGGCGTTGATGGGCAACACCGTGGTCTGGAAGCCGTCGGCGAACGCGCTTTACTCGGCGCATTTCGTGATGGAGCTCCTGATCGAGGCGGGGCTCCCGCCCGGCGTCATCAACCTCGTCATGGGTCCGCCCGAGCTCGTCTCGAACCCCTGCCTCGACCACCCTGACTTCGCCGGCATCCACTTCACCGGATCGACCGCGGTCTTCCAGTCGATCTGGCGCCGCATCGGGGAGAACATCGGGCGCTACCGCAGCTACCCGCGCATCGTGGGCGAGACCGGCGGCAAGGACTTCGTCTTCGCGCACGCGAGCGCCGACGTCGACGCGCTCGCGGTGGCGCTCGTCCGGGGGGCGTACGAGTACCAGGGGCAGAAGTGCTCGGCCGCGTCGCGCGCGTACATCCCCCGCTCGCTCTGGCCGGCCCTCAAGGACCGGATCGTCGGCCACGTCCAGGCGATCCGCATGGGCGACGTCGCCGACTTCCGCAACTTCATGGGCGCGGTGATCGACGGGCGCGCGCACGCGCGGCTCACCGAGCGGATCGCCGCGGCGAAGAAGGATCCAGCGTGCTCGCTCGTGTGCGGTGGCGGCGCGCGCGCGCACGACGGCAGCGACGGCTGGTTCGTCGAACCGACGCTCGTCGAGACCACGGACCCGCGCCACGCGCTGATGACGGACGAGCTGTTCGGGCCGGTGCTGACGGCCTGGATCTACCCCGACGGCGAGGAGGCAACCGCGCTCGCGCTCTGCGACGAGACGTCGCCGTACGGCCTCACCGGCGCGGTGTTCGCGCGGGACCGGGCGTTCATCGAGAGGGCGAGCGACGCGCTCCGCTTCGCCGCGGGCAACTTCTACATCAACGACAAGCCCACGGGCGCCGTCGTCGGGCAGCAGCCGTTCGGCGGCGCGCGCGCCTCCGGCACGAACGACAAGGCGGGCAGCCTGTTCAACCTGCTCCGCTGGGTATCGCCGCGGGTCGTGAAGGAGACGTTCGCCCCGGCGCGCGCGGTCGCCTACCCGTTCATGACAGCGGAGTAGGACGCGCGGCGCGCGTCAGCGGGGCGGAGCGCCTCGCCGATCAATCCTCGGGCGAGTAGTCGCAGGCGCCGCTCGCGAGCGCATCGCAGGCCCAGTCCTCCTCCTCGTAGCACGCGGCCTGGTGTTCGATCGCGTCCGCATAGGACGCGCGGTCGGACAGCTCCACGCACAGGGCGGTGCAGGTCTCTTTCCCCGGGCCATCGGGCTGGCACTCGGCGTTCTTGGCGCAGACGACCTCGCAGGGGTCGCTGCCCGCGCAACCGGCGGCGAAGGAGGAGAACAGCAGGGCGAAGAAGAGCGCGGGACGATGCATGGCGGGGAAGCTCCGGCCGCCATCGGAGCACGCTGCGGAGCCGGCGGCGAGCGGCGAGCAGCAGGGCGACCGCGCGTCGGCGGCGCGACCGGACGCCAGGAGGGGAGCGCGCAGCGCTGGCGAGGGATCGAGCCGCGGAGCCATCCGCAACAGCCATGGTGCGCCGGCATCGTTGAACTCGCGAGTCAAGACTGGGAATCTCCTTAGGCCGTCAGGCCTGGAACGATCATCAATTCAGGCGCTGCTCACCGGACTCTACAGCCCGTTTCCATGGCCACGAGATGCGGTTGTGGAACAGCATTCATCCTTTCCGATGCTCCAGAGTTCCGACCGACGAAACCTTGCGCTTTCATGGCACGTGGGGCCGTCTGCAGTGTAGGTGCACTATTCCTACAAGAACACAGCAGACACTGCTGTAGAACAGCAGACGCTGGAGGTGCCATGAGATCGATTTATGTCCTGGGTTGCTTCGTGCTCGGCACGATCGCGGCGACCGCCGCGGGATGCGGCGGCGATGACGACGGCGTCGGTGGCGAGGGCGGTACCGGAGGAGCAGGAGGAGCCACGAGCTCCACGACGTCGAGCTCGACGAGTAGCAGCGTCACCACGGGTACCGGAGGCGAGGAAGGGGATCAGAACGACAGCATCGAGACGGCCGAGTCGATCGAGATCGACGCCGACGCGGTGCAGGAGACGCTCGATCCGGTCGACGCAGACCAGGACTTCTACCGCTTCACCGGGACCAAGGGGCAGGTCCTGTACATCCTGACCGATGCGAAGCCGGAAGCCGACGAGACCGACCCGAGGTATCCCGATCTGGTCGTCTCGCTGCTCGACGCGCAAGGCGAGCAGATCGCCCGGAACGACGATCCGCCTCAGGGCGGCAACGACAGCCGGCTGATCACCGTCCTGCCCGCTGACGGCGACTACTACCTCCTCGTCGAGGAGTGCACGTCCGCGCTGGGCGCGAGCAGCTGCGCGCCCGCTGACGAGATCGAGAATTTCGATTACGCAATCGGCATCTCGTCGCTCGACCCCGCCGCCGCGGACGACGACAGCCTCATCGAGGACAAGGAGCCGAACGACGAGGAAGCGCAGGCCCTGCCGCTCCACTACGAGGCGCTGGACGACGACACCGGATACTACACGACGTTCCTGATCGGCGATTTCGAGAGCGCGACGGACGTCGACGTCTACTCGTTCACGCTGCCGGAGACGCCAGCCTCCGAGCACGGGCTCAAGGCGACGTTCGTCCTCTCGGCCCCGCCCGGAGCCGATGGCAGCGGCTCGACGGTGGACGTCAGTGAGATCACCGTGTTCGACGCGGCGGATCTGACCACCCCTTACGCGAAGATCGACCCGTCGAAGGGCGGCAGCATCGAGGTTCCCGTCAAGGCCGGCGAGGAGGCCGAGTACCTGGTCTTCGTCAAGCGCCCGCAGGGAGAGGTGGGGGCGAACGACTTCTATGTCCTCCTTCACAATCGATTGGATATCTCCGGTCGCGAGGCCGAGGACTTGACCAACAACCTCGCCACGACGCCGGAGGGCGAACTGTACTCCTTCGAGCTCGGCGGGGGCGGACTCGTCTACACCGTGGACGGCGAGCTTTCTGAGGGGGTCACCCCGGACGCCGACCATTATGCGCTCCCGGTGCCCGAGGGCGCGGACGAGACCTGGAAGGTATCCGCGTTCTGCGGAGCGCAGCGCCACGGCTCCGGGCTGCGGGAGTTCACGGTGACGCTGCTGAACGGCGATGGCACGGAGATCGGCAGCGACTACACGGCCACCGAGAGCGAGACGGCGGACCTGGAGATCGTGGGGGTCGATCTCCCGGCGAGCCCCGCGGAGAGCCGGTTGATCGCCCTGGTGTCGGCCGGCACGCCCGCCGCCGACGTGACGAGCCGCAGCTACGACTGCGTCTTTGGCTTCATCCCGGGCGCCAACTGAGGCTCCGACGCTCGCGGCGCCGCGCTCCCTTCCGGAGCCGGCGCCGCCGCGCCCCGGCCTACGCACCGCCGGCGGTCTGCTTCAGCCCGCCCCGCCGGTTCCACCGGCGGCGCGCCGAGCCCGCCGACCACCCATGATATAGCCGGACCGCATGAAGGCCGGTAACTCGCCCGCGCGCGGCGCGCTCCTCTCGATCCTCCTGCTCGTCGCCTGCAGCGCCGGTCCACGGACCGCCGTGGTGCCCTCGCCGCCCGGGCCTGGCAGCGCGGCGCCGGGGACGACCTCGCCCGCGGCGACGACGGCGCCGCCCGAGGCGCCGGCGCGCGCCGAGTTCGACCCCGTGGCGCTGGGGATCACCGTGGACGGGGTGAAGCAGCTCTGCGATGACCGCCTGCGCGCGGCAGAGGCGCACCTCGACGCGATCAGGGCGCTCAAGGAGGCGCCGCCGGAGAAGCTCACGTACGCCGCGACGCTCGGGCGGTTCGACGGCGCGGCGCTCGAGGTGAACAGCGCGGGCGACTTCCCCTACCTGATGGGGGTCGCGCACCCGGACGCCGCCGTGCGAGAGGCCGCCAGGCTCTGCGAGCCGAAGGTGGACAGGTTCACGACCGCGATGTGGCTGGACGCCGATCTCGCCGGCGTCATCAAGGCGTACGCCGAGAAGAGCGAGACGCGCGAGACGCTCCAGGGGGAGCGGGCCCGGCTCCTCTCCGACGTGCTGCGCGACTTCCGCCGCAACGGGCTGTCGCTGCCGAAAGACCGGCAGCAACGCCTCCGCGACGTGAACGAGCAGATCACCCGGATCGGACAGGAGTTCATGTCGAACCTGTCCGCGTCGCTCGGCTCGATCGAGATCGCGCCCGCCTCGCTCGACGGATTGCCCAAGGAGTACGTGGCGAAGCACCCGCCCAAGGCGAACGGCAAGGTCGAGATCACCACCGACTACCCCGACTTCTTCCCGTTCGTGACCTACGCGAAGGACCGCAAGGCCGCGCTCGACCTTTACGTGCTGTTCACGAACCGCGGCGGCGAGAAGAACGTGAAGCTGCTCGAGCGCCTGCTCGCGCTCCGCTCGGAGAAGGCGAAGATGCTCGGCTACAAGAGCTGGGCCGACTACGCCATCGAGCCGCGGATGGCGAAGACGAGCGGCGCCGTGCGCGGCTTCCTCGACCAGGTCCGGGCCGCGCTGAAGGAGCCCGCCAAGGCCGAGTTCGCCGAGCTCATGAAGGAGCACGCGCGGCTCGGGGGCAAGCTGCGCGACAAGCTACCGCCCTCGGAGCGCTACTTCCTCGAAGACAGGGTCCGCGCGTCCAGGTACCAGTTCAACTCGCAGGCGCTCTCGGACTACCTCGAGATCGGCGCGGTGAAGCAGGGGCTCATGGACATCACCGCGCGGATGTACGGCCTGGAGTACAGGGAGGTCCCCGCGAACGCCTGGCACCCCGACGTGACCGCGTACGAGGTGCGCTCCGACGGCAAGGTGATCGGAAAGTTCTACCTCGACCTCTACAGCAGGCCCGACAAGTACAAGCACGCGGCGATGTTCTCGGTGCGTACGGCGAAGCTGCTCGACGACGGGTCGTGGCAGACCCCGATCGCGGCGCTCGAGTGCAACTTCCCGAAGCCGGGGGCGCAGCCGGCGCTCATGTCCCACGAGGACGTGGTGACGTTCTTCCACGAGTTCGGGCACGTGCTGCACCACCTGCTGACCCGCTCGGAGCTCGCCTCCTACTCGGGGACGGCGACCGTGCGCGATTTCGTGGAGGCGCCGAGCCAGATGTTCGAGGAGTGGGCGTGGTCGCGCGACGTGCTCGATCTGTTCGCGAAGCACCACACGACCGGCGAGAAGATCCCGGACGATCTGTTCCAGGCCATGACGCGCGCGCGGGGCTTCGGGCGAGCGCTCGCGACGCAGCGGCAGCTCACCCTCGCGTCGATCGATCTGGAGCTCCACGCGCGCGACCCGGGCTTCGACACGACCGTGGTCGTCGAGCGAGCGCAGCGCGCGAACGAGTCGTTCGCCTTCGTGAAGGGGACGCACCTGCAGTCGAGCTTCGGGCACCTCATCACGTACGACGCGGGGTACTACGGCTACCAGTGGGCGCTCTCGCTCTCGCGCGACGTGCTCACCCGCTTCCAGCAGGAGGGCCTGCTGAACCCCGCGGTCGCGCGGGCCTTCCGCGACGAGGTGCTCGCCAAGGGGGGCGGCGTCGAAGCAGGAGATCTCGTCGCCCGCTTCCTCGGACGCCCGCCGAACCACGACGCGTACCTCGCCTACCTGCAGGGCAAGCGCTGAGCGCGCGAGGACGCGCGGCGCGCCGGCGCTGAGCGCGCGGCGGGCGCCACGGCTGGCCCGCGCGGCGAGCGCTAGGGCTGGACGGCGACGCCGAGCTCCTCGCGCAGGGCGTGGTGGGCGTCCGAGACGGTGAACGAGAGCAGGTCGCCGATCTTCTCCTCCGCCGTCAGCACGCCCGGCGCGTCCGCGCGCGACAGCGACGACGCCGCGACCGAGAGCTCGCCGGTCAAGAGGTAGCCGACGCGGGCAGCGCAGCGCTCCACCGAGCCAGCCCAGTGCGCGAGGTCGAGCGGCGCGCGGATCTCGTAGAGCTCGAACACCGCCGCCTCCAGCGCGTCACGCTCGGGCTCCGTGAGCTCCTGGTCGAGCAGGGGCATCAACGAGAGCACCGCGGCCTCGAGCTCGGCAGGGACCGGCTCCGAGGGGCGCGTCAGCTTGACGGCCGCAGCCAGGCAGACGCCGAGCTCCTCGAGCGACGGGAAATGGAGGAGCAGCCGGTGCGGGCCGACGTGGTACGCGACGTGGCTGCCCACCAGGAACGCGAGCTCGGCGGCCGTCCGCCCGCGGAGCGCCTCGCCGCCGACGAGGACGCTCGGCTCGCCCACCGGCACCGCGGCGACCCCGATCTGCGCGTCCTTGAGGAAGTAGATCGCCGGCGTGGTGATCCCGAGACACCGGCTCGCCCACGCGAACAGGCGCACCACGCCCGCCGCGCTCCGCTCCGCGTCGGCGCGCGCGGCCGGATCGAGACGGGGGAGCTTCTTCTCCCGCGCCCGCTGCGCGAGCCGGGCGCGGATCGCCGCGTCGGCGACCGACGCGAGCACCTCCTCGAGCGCGCGATCGCGATCGGCCGCGCGCAGGAGCTCCCACGCCCCGGCGCTCAAGCCGCGTTCGGGCTGGACCAGGCCCGCCGGCCGGTGCTCCTCGAAGAGGAAGCGCTCCCGCGCCTCCGCGGCGCCCAGGTACACGGCCACGCTCGCCGCGGCCCAGGCCTGATCGGTGCGCCGCAGCTTCTGGAACGTGTCGAACAGGTCGTGGAACACCTGAACGTTCCCCGGATCGAGCACCGCCGCCGCCTGGAGGTGCGCCGCCGCGCGCTCGAACCGGCCAGCGCTGCGCGCGAGCGACGCCGCGCTGAGCCGCCCAGCGACGTCGTCCGGCCGCTCGGCCACCGCGCCCTCGAACGCATCGAGCGCGGAGCCGGGATCCTCGAGGTGATCGCGGAAGAGCAGGCCGAGGCGGCGGCACAGCTCCCAGACGACGTCGCTGCGCGTGCGCGGGTCGGCGATGCGCTGCGCGCGGTCGAGCATGCGCCGGTACGCGAGCTCCAGCTCGCCCCACTCCTGCCGCGCCGAGAGGAGGATCGCGATGAGCGCGAGCGGATCGAGCAGCGTGGGATCGGCGTCGAGCGCGCGCTCCAGCAGATCGATGCCGGCCTGCTCTCGCGTGACCTCGGTCAACGTCGCGCGGGCCTCGCCCTGGATCGCCGCGCGCGCGAGCTCCAGGAGCGAGACCGCCCGCTGCCGCGGATCGTCCACGAGCTCGATGAGATCGCGGCGCGCGTCGATCGACGCCTGGACGTCGCCGGCCTCCTCGTAGAGCCGGCCCAGGCTGCGCAGGACGGAGGGCTCGCCGGGGCGGAGCTCCCGCGCCCGCTCCAGGAGCTCCCGCGCCCGGTCCGCGTCACCGGCGATGATCTCCCAGCGCTCGGCGGACTGGACGAGCAGCCCGAACCGGTCGGCGTCCCCCTCGATCCGCGAGAGGAGCCGCTCCTCGGCGGTGCGCAGCCCGGCGAAGTCGCGCGCGGCGAGGTGCACCTCGACCAGCGCCTCGAGGGAAGGGCGGTGCTCGGGCGCGAGCGCGAGCGCCTTCCCGAAGCCCTCGATCGCCTCGCGGTGCCGCTCCTGGCGCCACCTCACGTGCGCGATGCGCGCGTACACCGCCGCGCGCGCGTCCCGCTGCGCGGTGCCCACGAGCGCGAGCGCCTTCTTGTAGGCCGAGAGCGCCCCCTCCAGGTCCGACGCGGCGATGAGCGTGTCGCCGACCGCGAGGTACTGGTCGACCGGGTCGTCCGGCGCCGGCGCGGGCGTGGTGGCGGCGTGCTCCCCGCCCGCGGCGTCGGGCGGCGCGGCCGCGGGGTCCTCCGCCGGGACCTCGCCCGGGACGCCGCCGCGCGGGACGAGCACGAAGAAGGAGCCCCGCCCCTGGCCGCGCGCGAAGCACGGGATGGCGCCGGCGAGCTCGGGGTTCTCCTGGACGCGGCGAGCGATCGCGCGGGCGGTCAGGCCGCGCTCCGGCTCGGCCTCGTCGAGGTGCTCGACGAAGGCGCGGGTGAGCACCGACGGCAGGTCCGCGTCGAGCGAGCCGATCGGGTGGGCCGCGACGAGCAGCTCGATGCCCGTCTCGGCGGACGCCGCCGCCCGCTCCGCCGCGGCGACGACGGCGCGAGAGGTCGCGCCGGGGGCGTGATGGCACTCGATGACGAAGAGCACCTCGCCGCGCGCGCGATCGCGGAACACCGCGGCGACGTCGCTCAGCGCGTCGCCCACGCCCGGGTTCTCGGGGTCGAGGCAGAGGAAGAGCTCCCCGTCCGGCGACAGCCCGACCGCGCTCGAGGCGTAGAAGAGGAGCAAGGTGGACGCCTCGTCGCGCGCGGCCTCGTCGGCGTCGACAAGGGTCTGCCTCGTCGCCGTGAGCTCGTCGAACATCGCGTCGAGCTGCTCGGCGAGATCCCGCCCAGGGTCCACGTCGATCACCCGGAAGCCCGCGTCGTCCAGCGAGAGGCGGGCCCGGATGAGATCACCGTCGAGCGAGCCGGGCGCCGGTCGCTGATCGCGGTGCAAGCTCGGCGTGGCGACGATCGCCAGGCGCATCAGCCCGCCCTCTCCTCGTTGCGTGCGCGCATGTAGGCGAGCAATCTACCCAGGGCCGCGCCCGAAGCGAAGCGAGTTGCCATCCTGCGCGCAACTCCGCCGCAGTAAGGTCCCCCGCAGAGACATCACTCCGGGAGAGAGCACCCATGAGCAAAGGCAGGGGTCGTTGGTGGACGGAAGCGCCCGGCAGCTCCGGAAGAGCGCGCGCCGCGTGGCTCGCGCTCGCGTTCGCGTTCGCGTCGGGCTGCGGCAGCGTGTGCGATGAGGCCGCTGAACACACGGAGGAGTGCGGCTACCAGGGCGGCGGCGTCTCGAGCGAGGCGTCGTGCGAGGGCGACGTCCGGTGCGCCTCGGAGTGCGCCGCGGAGGTGCCCTGCGGCGCGTTCGACGGGACGGACGCGGCCGCGTTCGAGGAGTACATGCGCTGCCTCGACGCGTGCTGAGCCGCCGCGGCGCTCAGCAGGCGGCCCGGACGAGCGCGGCGCCGTCGGCCGGCCGCTCGTCGTCAGGCCCGATGCACCGCAGCGACAGCTCCTTCCAGGCGGCGAGCCCCTCGACCCCGAGCGCCTCGAGGCGCACGAGGACGTCCTCGAGCACGCGGCCGTAGCCGTAGACGTCGTCGCGCGGGTCGCTCGCGCGGCCGGCCAGCCGCTCCGGGGAGACGTAGCCCGGGCTGCCGCCGGCCGACGGCGCGCCGCGGGGCCTGGCCAGACCGAAATCGCTGAGCACGGGCTCGCCGAGGTTGCGCAGGAGCACGTTGGCCGGCTTGACGTCGGCGTGGACGTAGCCGCGCTCGTGGATGCGGGCGAGCGCGCGCGCGAGCGGCCGCGCCCAGCGCGCGACCGGCGCGAGCGCCGCCGCGTCCCCGGCGCGGAGCACGTCCCGGACCGAGCCGCGCGCGAGCCACTCGAGCGCGATCCACCCCTCGTCGGGGTCCGCGTCGAACACCCGCACGATGCCGGGGCCCGCGAGCGCCGTGGCGAGCCGCGCCTCGCGGGTGACGTGCGTCCGGTCCCCGCCGCGCGCGTGGTAGACCTTGAACCCGATGCGCCGGCCGAGCACCTCGTCCTCGGCCTCGTAGACGACCCCGGCGCCGCCGCGCGCCACCTCGCGGAGCAGGCGGAACGGGGTCCTGGCCGCCGAGGGCGCGACGACCGTCACGTCCTCCACGCGCGCCGCCGCGGGCCGCTCCGCGCCGAGCGCCGCGCGCCAGCGCTGGTGGCGCTCGCGCGCGCCGGGCGCGCCGATCTCCCGGACGAGCACCCGCTCGACCGCGCCGATCGCGCGCGGGAGCTGCCCCAGCGAGGCGTACAGGTCGGCCGCGAGGACGAGCCCTTCGGTCGAGGACACCGGCCGCGCGCGCGACGCGCTCCCGCGCTCCCGTGACGCCGCCGCGCCCTCGAGCACCGAGAGCGCGCCCAGCTCGTCGCCCCGGGCCGCGAGGAGATCGGCGCACGCCACCCGGACTGGATCCGGGAGCACCCGCTCCTCCATCGCCGCGACGAGGTGCGCCACCGCCTCGGCTTCCCGCAGCGTGCCGCGCGCGCGCCGGAGGACCGCGATCACCTCGTCCGTCGAGGGTCCGTCCCGCGCCCCGGCGCTCCGGAGGCGCGCGATGTCATCGACGCCGTCCTTGCGCGCCGGGCGCGCCGCCGCGCGCGGCGGCGCCGACCCCCTCGTCGCCCGCGCCGGGTCCGCGCGCTCGTCCGCGTCCGGTGAGCCCGGCGCCGCCCCGCCGCCGGCGTCCGCCGCCGCGCCGCCGCCGGGCGTGGCGACGCCGAGCCGCTCCTTGAGCCGCCGCCACAGGCTCACGCCGGCCCGCCCTCCGCGCCGCCGTCGCGCCGCGCCGCCGGCGTCTGGCCCCCGGCGGGGATCCGGAACACCGGCGTCCCGCCGCGCGACGCGGCGATCGCGTCGCCGGCGCAGAGCTCGACCGACGGGGCGAGCTGGTAGTCGCCGAGGAACGGCGGCGGCGCCCCCGGCGGCGTCTTCAGCGCGACGAACGCCGAGGCGCCGGCCCGCTCGTGCCGGATCCGCCACGGCCCGACCGGCAGGTCGCCGAGCGGCACCACGAAGCGCTCGCCCGCGAGCTCCACCACGCAGCCCTGCCCGGTCCCGGGCGCGACCGCGCACGGCACCTCGCCGCCGAGCAGGATCCGCACCCCGCGGCCCACCGGCAGCGCCGCGGTGAGCCGCGCGCCCGCGAGCGTCGTGCCGTTGCGCGTCCCGAGATCCTCGACCTCGATGCCGGACGGGCCGCGCCGGATCCGCGCGTGCGTCCTGCTGACCGCGCGGGACGCGACCACGAGGGTCGCCTCGCCGCGGCCGATCGTGACCTCGTCGCCGAGCGCGCAGCGCAGGAGGGCGCCGCCGAGCTCGATCGTGAGGAGCGGCCCCGTGAGGAGCCGCGCGCGGATCGCGCGCAGCGCGTCCGTCACCCGCTCGCCGTCGCGGCTGCCCCCGAGCCACGCCTCGGCCACCGCGATCGCCTCACGGCGCTCCGCCACCCGGTCGAGGTCGGCGATCTTCCGCAGCGCCGCGGCGAGCTCGCGCTGGTCCCGCTCGGCCGTCATCGAGACGCGGAGACGCTCCTCGAGCCGGTCGATCGCGCCCGCGGCGGCCAGGACGCGCGTCTCCGACTCGCTGTCGCCGACCAGGGCGTACGCGTCCGCCGCGCGCTCGAGCTCGCCCGCCGTCTCGAGCTCGCGCGCGACCGCGAGCACCTCGCTCCGCATGGCGCTCGCGCCCCGGGCGCGCACCAGGTCGAACGCGAGCAGCGCCTTGCGCCCGAGCGCCGCCCGCCGGAGCTCGGGGCTCTCCGCCGTCCGGGAAGCCGTGGCGCAGAAGGCGATCCGCTTCTCGACGCTCCGCTCGGCGTCGGCGCGGAGGAGGAGGACCCGGGCCGCGTCGTCGGGCATCCCCGCCTCGACGTACAGCTCCACTGCCCCCGCGAGGTCGCCGGCGAGCTCCTTGGCCTCTGCCGCCCTGCGTCGGCTGTCCCCCCGCCTGAGCCCGAACCACTCAAAGAGACTCACGCAGCGCCATCCTCACCATCCGACATCCTACCCTTGATGCGCGTCCGCCCCAACCGCCAGCGTTGACTCTCCTCCTCGCCGCCCGCAGGATTTGCGGCCTCGATGTCGACCACCAACCGCCTCGGCGAGCTGCTCGTCCGCGAAAAGCTCATCAGCCTCCAGCAGCTCAGGCAAGCCCAAGAAGAGCAGCGCAAGACCGGTCAGAACCTCGGCTACGCGCTCGCCAAGCTCGGGTACATCTCCGACGGGGAGATCACGAGCTTCCTCTCGACGCAGTACCGCGTCCCGGCCGTCGCCCTCGACGAGTACGAGATCGACGCGGAGGTCTCGCGCCTCGTCTCGCGGGAGGTCTGCGAGAAGCACAAGATCATCCCGATCTCCCGCTCGGGGACGGCGCTCGTCGTCGCGATGGCCGATCCGACGAACCTGCACGCCATCGACGACATCAAGTTCCTCACGGGCTTCAACGTCGAGCCCGTCGTCGCGTCGGAGACGGGCATCACCGAGGCGATCGAGCGCGCCTACAACGTCGGCCCCTCGTACGACGAGGTGCTGAGCGAGTTCGGCGAGGAGGAGGTCGGCTTCCAGGTCGAGGCCGACGACGTGAACGTCCTCGAGCTGGAGAAGGCCGCCGAGGGCGCGCCCGTGGTCCGGCTCGTCAACGCGATCCTCCTGAACGCCATCAAGAAGGGCGCGAGCGACATCCACGTCGAGCCGTACGAGAAGAAGCTCCGCGTGCGCTACCGCATCGACGGCGTGCTGATGGAGGAGATGCAGCCGCCGATCAAGCTGAAGAACGCGATCGCGAGCCGCCTCAAGATCATGAGCTCGCTCGACATCGCCGAGCGGCGGCTCCCGCAGGACGGCCGGATCAAGCTGAAGATGGGCAGGGGCCGGGAGATGGACTTCCGCGTCTCCGTGCTGCCGACGATCTGGGGCGAGAAGATCGTCCTCCGCCTGCTCGACAAGTCGAACCTCCAGCTCGACATGGCGAAGCTCGGCTTCGACCCGAAGCCGCTCGCGGACTTCAAGTGGGCGATCGGCCAGCCGTGGGGCATGGTCCTCGTCACCGGCCCGACCGGCTCCGGCAAGACGACGACGCTCTACTCGGCGCTCTCGGACCTCAACCAGATCGGCTCGAACATCAGCACCGCCGAGGATCCCGTCGAGTACAACCTGCACGGCATCAACCAGGTGCAGATGCACGACGAGATCGGGCTGAACTTCGCGATGTCGCTGCGGTCCTTCCTCCGGCAGGACCCGGACATCATCATGGTCGGCGAGATCCGCGACTTCGAGACGGCCGAGATCGCCGTCAAGGCGGCGCTCACCGGCCACCTCGTGCTCTCGACGCTGCACACGAACGACGCGCCGTCGACGATCTCGCGCCTCCTCAACATGGGCGTGGAGCCGTTCCTCATCACGGCCAGCGTGAACCTCGTGCTCGCCCAGCGCCTCGCGCGCAAGATCTGCCCCGACTGCCGCGTCCCGCTGCGCGTGGACGCGAGGGTGCTCCTCGACTTCGGCTTCACCGAGCAGCAGGTGGCGCGCGCGGATCTCGTGCGCGGCGCGGGCTGCAAGACGTGCAACGGCTCGGGCTACAAGGGCCGCGTCGCGCTCTACGAGGTCATGCGCTTCACGGACGCGCTGAAGGAGATGGTCCTCCAGGGCGCGTCCACGGCCGAGCTCAAGGCCGCGGCCATCAAGGGCGGGATGCTGACCCTCCGGATGAGCGGGATCGAGAAGGTGCTCGCGGGCGTCACCACGACCGAGGAGGTCGGCCGCGTGACGATGGGGGACTGAGCGCATGACGACCGAGCTCGTCGGACAGCAGGAGGGCCTCCGGTACACGCTCCAGCAGCTCCTCCGCGCGATGGTGGAGAAGGGCGCGAGCGACATGCACATCACGAGCGGCACGCCGCCGCTCCTGCGCATCGACGGCACCGTGGTGCCGCTGAAGCTCCCGCCGCTCATGCCGAGCGACACGAAGCAGCTCTGCTACTCGGTGCTGAGCGAGGAGCAGGTCGCGCAGTTCGAGCAGCGCAACGAGCTCGATCTATCGTTCGGCATGAAGGGGCTCGCCCGCTTCCGCGCCAACATCTACATGCAGCGCGGCGCCGTGGCGGCCGCCTTCCGGCAGATCCCCTTCCGGATCATGAACTTCGACGAGCTCGGCCTGCCGCCGATCGTGCTCGACATCGCCTCCAAGCCCCGCGGCCTCGTGCTCGTGACCGGCCCGACCGGCTCGGGCAAGACGACGACGCTCGCGAGCATCATCGACAAGATCAACTCCGAGCAGCGGCTCCACATCCTCACGATCGAGGATCCGATCGAGTACCTGCACCCGCACAAGCTCTCGCTGGTGAACCAGCGCGAGATCGGCTCCGACACCGCGTCGTTCAAGGACGCCCTGCGCTACGCCCTGCGTCAGGATCCGGACGTGGTGCTGGTCGGCGAGATGCGCGACCTCGAGACCGTCGAGTCGGCGCTGACGATCGCCGAGACCGGCCACCTCGTGTTCGCCACGCTCCACACGAACTCGGCGATCTCGACGATCAACCGCATCATCGACGTCTTTCCGCCGCACCAGCAGTCGCAGGTGCGCCAGCAGCTCTCGTTCACGCTCGTCGCCGTGATGACGCAGCTCCTCCTGCCCCGCGCGAACGGCCCGGGGCGCGTCATGGCGATGGAGGTCATGATCCCGAACGCGGCGATCCGGAACCTCATCCGCGAGGACAAGCTCCACCAGGTCTACTCGCAGATGCAGATGGGCCAGGCCGGCAGCGGGATGCAGACGATGGCCCAGTCGCTCGTGTCGCTCTACCAGCGCCGGATGATCACGCTGGAGGAGGCGTTCGCCGCCGCCGCGGACGGAGACGAGATCCGGGCGATGCTCGAGCCCCGCCAGGCGATGAGCTCGCGGAGCAACCTCGCGAAGCAGCCCTGATCGAGGCCCCTGCCCTTCGGTTCACCCTGCACGCTCGACCCGCCCCGGGGCTCACCGCGCGCCGCCCCCGGACGGCGCGAGCGACCGCAGAGCCCGCACAGGTGCCCGGAAAACCCCAGCGAAATTGGGCCTGTGGAGAGGGGGCTCCACACTTTTTTGACATCTACCCAACCGTTCAGTAGGTTCCGCCCGATGCAGGGGCTCACCGAGCGACAACAGCAGGTGCTTCACTATATCCGGCAGTCGATCAGCGAGCGCGGGTACCCGCCGACGCTGCGCGAGATCGGCGCGCATATGGGGATCCGTTCGACGAACGGGGTGAACGATCACCTCCGGGCGCTCGAGCGCAAGGGCTACCTCACGCGCGAGGACATGAAGTCGCGCGCCCTCCGCCCGCGCGACCTGGACGGCGGCGGCGCGAACGGCGGCGCCGAGCTCCGCAGCGCGCTCGTGGGCGGCGGCAACGACGCGCCTGCGAACGACCAGGAGGACGACCTCGTCGAGATCGCCGTCGTCGGCCGCATCGCCGCGGGTCTGCCGATCCTGGCCGAGGAGCACGTCCTCGATACGGTCCGGATCGAGCGGACGCTCGTGCGCGGCGGGCGCGAGGTGTTCGGCCTCCGCGTCACGGGCGACTCGATGATCGAGGCGGGCATCTTCAGCGGCGACTACATCTTCGTGCGCCGGCAGCTGACCGCGCAGCGCGGCGACATCGTGGTGGCGCTGATCGGCGACGAGGCGACCGTGAAGTACTTCTTCCCCGAGAAGGACTACGTGCGCTTCCAGCCCGCGAACGCGGCGATGGCGCCGATCCTGGTCCGGGCTAGCGACTTCAAGCCGGCGATGCTCCTCGGCGTCGTCGTCGGCGTCTACCGGAAGCTCTAACCTCCGTTTCCCTTCCCCGAGCCGGTTGACGCGCGCCGAGCGCCCTTGGTAGCGTCGCGACGACCGGGCAGACGGTCCAAGGGGCCCGCTCCAGAAAGAACTGCGATCGTGACGACGCACGGGCGGCGATTCGGGACATGGATTTCAGGCGCGGGCATGGTGCTCGCGGCGGCTCTCACGAGCGGCTGCGGCGGTGCCATCTACGCGTTCACCGCGAACTCGGCCTCGAGCAAGCTCGAGACGGCGGAGGCGCTCGGCGCGGCGAAGTACGCGCCGTACGAGTACTACACCGCGCGAGAGCACCTCTGGAAAGCGCGCGAGGAGGCCGCGGCCGCCGACTACGGCGACGCGATCGACTTCGCTGACGTCGCGGAGGAGTACGCGGACAAGGCGATCACCCTGTCGAAGCAGGCGCACGAGGGCGCGGGTCGATGAGCATTCGAATGACGCGCCGTTCCTCGCGCCGCGCTCGTCGCGCCGGCCTCGTCGCCGTCGTGGCGTTCGCGGGGTCCGCCCTCTCGTGCGCGCAGGTGCCGGTGATGCGCGGCGACATCGAGGCGCTGAGCACCATCGCGAAGCAGGCGGAGCGCAACGGCGCGCTCCGCTGCGCGCCGCGTGAGCTCGCGATGGCGAAGTCGCACCTCTCGTTCGCCACGGTCGAGCTCGACCAGGGCTTCTTCGCCCGCGCGAAGGAGCACCTCGACATCGCGAAGGCGAACACGCACGCCGCGTACGACCTGTCGCCGCCGCAGAAGTGCGCCGAGCGCGGGTTCATCGAGGAGGCGCCGCCGCCCAAGCCCGGCGACTGCGATGGCGACGGGCTGCTCGATCCGCAGGACAAGAAGTGCCCCTGCGACGCCGAGACCTGGAACGGCTTCCAGGACGACGACGGCTGCCCGGACGACCCGGACACGGACGGCGACGGCCTCACCGACGGCAAGGACAGCTGCGTGCTCCTGCCGGAGGACAAGGACGGCTACCTCGACGAGGACGGCTGCCCCGAGCTCGACAACGATCTCGATACCGTCGCGGACCTGAACGACAAGGACAGCACGGGCAAGAACTGCGCGAACGATCCGGAGGATCCGGACGGCTACGAGGACGCCGACGGCTGCCCCGAGCCGGACAACGACCAGGACACGGTGGTCGATCTCGAGGACCAGTGCCCGAACGAGCCGGGCGTCGTCGGCGGGGACAAGCCGGGCTGCCCGAAGAAGCCGAGCCTGGTCATCGTCACCGAGAAGGAGATCAAGATCACCCAGCAGATCCACTTCGAGTTCGACAGGGACAAGATCCGGCCCGAGAGCTTCCCGATCCTCGACGCCGTGGTGGAGGTCCTCCAGCAGAACCCGAAGATCAAGATCGAGATCCAGGGGCACACGGACAACAAGGGCGCCGCGGCGTACAACAAGAAGCTGTCGGATCGGCGCGCTGCGTCGGTGAAGAAGTACCTGGTGGCGAAGGGGATCGAAGAGTCCCGGCTGACGTCGATTGGGTACGGGATGGAGCGGCCGATCGTGCCGAACACGTCCGATCAGAACCGCGCTCTGAACCGGCGCGTGCAGTTCGTCCGCACGGAGGCGGCCCCGGCCCCCGCGCAGTAGTCAAGCATCCGCGAACAGGCCGCTCGGGCGTGCCTCGGTACGCCCGATCTCGACCGCGCAGTCCTGGAGCCGCCCGCGGCTCCGCTCCTGACAGCAAGAGCCCGTCCCCAGCACTTCCTGGAGGTCTGAACCCGTGTTGTTTCGCCGTTCACGCCGCGCTCATCTCGCCTTCGCTCTGACGTCGCTGTTCGTCCTCGGCGCGCCGGCCGCGGCCAGCGCCGCCGGCGAAAAGGACGCGGAGGCGATGAAGCTGCACAACCAGGCGATGGACGAGGACTATCTCTCCGTCGAGTTCGACAAGGCGGAGAAGAAGCTCAGAGACGCCCTGAAGCGGTGCGAGAAGAACGCGTGCACGAGGCCGGTGATCGGCAAGCTGCACATCGCGCTCGGCACGGTCTACGGCGGCGGCGGCAAGCTCGACCAGGCGAGAGCGGAGTTCGTGCTGGCGCTCCAGGCCGATCCGAAGGCGGCGCTCATCGACGCCCTGACGACGACCGAGCTGGCCCAGGCGTTCAAGGAGGCCCAGAAGGACGTGCAGTCCGGCGCCGGGAAGCCGGCCGCGGAGGACACGCCCGGCGCGAGCGGCGGGAAGCCGGCCAAGCAGGCGGCGGGCGACGTCCCGCACACGCCGGTGGCCGAGCAGGCGGTGAACACGCCGGTGCCGGTCTACGTCGAGATCCCGGAGGAGATCGACGCGGCCAAGGCGACGCTGCGGTACAGGCCGTTCGGCTCGCCAAAGTGGAAGTCGCTGGAGATGCCGCGCCACGGGGACGGCTTCGGCGCCGAGATCCCGTGCGAGGATGTCACGACGACCGGCGACGTACGGTATTTCGTGATCCTGAGGGATGAGGCGGGCGATCCGGTGGGCACGGCCGGCTCGATGCAGGCGCCTCACCGGGTGCCGATCAGAAACGAGATCGAGACGGCGCCCTCGTTGCCCGGCCAGGAGCCGCCGCAGCGGTGCGCCGCAAAGGAGGACTGCCCGCCTGGCCTGCCGGGCTGCCCCGAGGCCGGTGGCAAGCGCGGGGACAAGGGCTGGGGCTCGACCTGCGAGGAGACGGTGGAGTGCCAGTCCGGGCTCGTCTGCATGAACGGGACCTGCGAGCAGGGCGACGAGGGCGGTGGCGCCTCGGCGGGGTCGGGCAAGGGCAATCGCAACGTGATCGGCCTCTGGGGGGAGCTCGACCTGCTCCTCGTGCGCGGCACGGATTACGTGTGCTCTGGCAGCGACGCCGCCTACGCCTGCTTCTATCCGGGCACCGACGGCAAGCAGTTCTACGGCGAGCCGGCCGATCTCCCGGGCACGAATGGGGTCAAGGGGGGTCTGAGCCCCGCGGGCGGCCGCGTGATGCTGTCGTACGACCGCCAGATCTTCGCGGATCTGCCGTTGCTCGTGGGAGCACGGCTCGGGTTCGCCTTCGGCGGCTCACCTTCGTCCACGAACGAGCCGCCGGCGTGGACGGGAGACGAGAAGCAGAACCCGCATCTCCAGGCGCTCAGCTTCCTTCCGATCCACGGGGAGCTTCGCGCCACGTATTTCTTCCTGGGAGATCGCATTGTCGAGAAAGGCGGATTTCGCCCCTATGCCTTCCTGTCGCCGATCGGCCTTGCCCAGGTGAACGCCTCGGTGCCGGTGGACGTGTGCGATCGCCGCAACGAGGACGGATCGCTGCAGGACGGCAACGGCAGCAACCGGTGCCCGACGGACACGCGTTTCGTCGAGGACCTCGACGCCTTCCAGATCACGGGTCGGAACTTCTCGGGCTTCGGCGCTGGTGTGGTCTACGGCATCACCCCGAACCTGGGTGTGTCTGCCGAGGTGAAGGTCATGCTGATGTGGCCCACCCTGGGCCTCGTCTTCGCACCGACCATCGGCCCCGTCTTCGCCCTCTAGCCCCCGGGTCCCCCTCCAGCACGCCCGGCCCCCGCTCCCGCGGCAGCGCGACGCGCCCCCGCGCAGGAGACGTGCCCTGTTCGGCGCGCTCGACGCGCACGGCCGTCGAGCGCGCCCGTCCCCCCATCTCCGCCGCCGCCTTCCTTCCAGCGGTCGGCAGCGCGAGGCGCGCCCGCACAGGAGACGGGCCCAGATCGGCGTTTTCGGCGCGGAGGCGTACTCCCGTACGCCGAGCACCGAAAACGCCGAGATGGGCCCGTATCCGCAGCGGGCGCGCCTCGCGCTAGAGGTCGAAGCGTTCGGAGCCGAGCAACTGGTAGAGCGCGTAGAGCGCGCCGGCGTCGTGGTGCTCGAAGCGGACGCCCGCGCGCGCTGGCCGCCCCGCCGCCCCGCGGCGGATCCAGGCGATGCGGCCGCGGAGGCTCAGCGGATCCCACAGGTTCGGCGTGGCGACCTCGAGCGTCACGGGCGCCTCGCGATCGAGGAGCTCCGACGCGAGCTGAGCCTCGGACAGCTCGATGCCGGCGCCGCCGAGACCGAGATCGCGGATGCGCACCCCGTGCTCCTCGATCGACTGCCGATCGCGCAGCGTCGCCCCAAGATCGACGCGTCGCCTCGCGTGAACGCGAAAGTGGTCCCGGACAGCCATCCCGGCGCATTCTCCAGTCGGCGCGAACATATCACGACAGACGCGCGCGGAAGCTCGTATCACCGCGCCCTGCATCGCGGGACGCGTGCGCGCTCGTGCGCGAGCGCTCGCGCACGAACAGCGTGCTCGCCCGGTGAAGCCCAAGGCTGCGTTCGGTAAAGCGACCGTCACGTGTTACCCTTTGGGCTTCGCGGCGAACCTTGGGTAACATGCGGACCACATCCGCAGGAGCGAGTCGCGAAGTAGACCGGAGTTCTACCCTGATGGCCCAGGACACACGCAAAGATCCGCGAGCGAGAGTGCTGCAGATGACCGTGCGCTACAAGAGCGCCACGGTCGACGAGTTCATCGAGCACCACTCGCATGACGTGAGCCGGGGCGGCATCTTCATCAAGACGCCGTCGCCCTTCCCCGCTGGCACGCTGCTCAAGTTCGAGATCCGGCTGCAGGACGAGCAGGCCGTCATCGCCGGCGTCGGTCGCGTCGTGTGGAAGCGCGAGCCCGCGCAGGCGAGCGACGTGCACCCGTCCGGCATGGGCGTGAAGTTCATCAAGATCGATGAAAAGTCCAAGGCCGTGATCACCCGGCTCGTCGACGCGCAGCAGGGCGCCGGGTCGGCGTTCGAGGCGGGCATCACCGACCGCACCGATCTGGGCGACGAGGCGCAGGAGCCCGTGGCGGCGCCCGCCCCCGCGCCCGCACCGCAGGCGGAGCCCGCGGCCGCAAAGGCCGCGCAGGTGAAGCGGGCGTCGACGATGCTCGGGCTTGGCGCGATCGGGGCGAGCCCGAAGGGCGACGCGGGCAAGAGCGAGGCGATGAAGAAGGGCGACCTCGTCGAGGCAGGAGGCAGCTTCTTCCCGCAGACGAACCCCGAGAAGGAGATGCCGCCGCCCGACGAGCGGACGATGATGAAGCAGGCGGCCGAGCTGCTGAAGCAGGCGCTCGCGGAGGCCGGCGGGTCGCTGGAAGAGATCGGCGCGTCCAAGGAGCCGCTCATCGCCACGCCGCCGAAGAAGGTCGAACCCGAGCCCGCGCCGGCGCCGAAGGAGGAGCGGGTGAAGCCGCTGGCCGAGCCGGCGGCCATGCCGGTCGCGGCGGTCGCCCAGCTGGCGAACGAGCGGGAAGCGCGGGATGACGTGCCCGCAGCCGAGGCGAGGCCGGCGAAGGTCGCGGCAGCCAAGAGGCAGGCGGAGGCGGCGCCCGTCGAGGAGCCGCCCGCCAGGCCCGCGCGCCAGGAAGCCAGGGCGGTCGAGGAGCCGGCCAAGGCGAAGCCGGCGGCGGCCGCGGCGAAGCCGAAAGAAGAGAAGGCGGTCGCCGCGAAGGCAGCAGCCACGGGCAAGGCCCCGCTCGCGCAGGAAGAGGAGAGCAGCGGCACCGGGCGGCTGCTCACGATCCTGCTGGTCGCGGCGGCGCTCTGCGGTGCGCTCTGGCTCGTCTTCGGGCAGAGCGACCCCAAGCCGGCCGCGCCCACGCCGGCCGCGCCGACCACGCCGGAGCAGCCCGTGGCGGCGCCGGAGGAGAAGCCTCAGCCGACCCAGACCGCGCCCGCGGCAACGGACACGGCCCCTCCGGCCCCGACAGCGACGGCCCCGGCGACCGCGACCGCGACCGTCGAGGCACCGAAGGCGACGGCCGAGCCCGTGGCGCCCACCACGGCGACGGCGGAGCCCGCAGCGCCCACGGCGACGGCGGAGCCCGCAGCGCCGAAGGCGACGGCCGAGCCGGCAGCGCCCAAGGCGACGGCCGAGCCGGCAGCGCCCAAGCCGGCGACGCCGAGGCCGAGGCCGGCGGCCCCCAGGCCGCCGAAGAACGACGATCCCTACGGTTGATGGCCAGGGCACACGTTCCCAGCGGGAGAGGTCGCTGCGATGAGCGGCTCGGGAAGTCACGCCGGTGAGTCAGGGTTGAACCGCCCCAAGACGGCCGCCTCGCTGGCCGCGCTCGGCCTGCTGGCCGCGACGGCCCTCGTCTGCGGCGCGGTCGCGCTGCGGAACCCCGCGGACGTGGCGACGCTCGAGAGGGGCGCCGTCGTGACGCGGAGGCCTGCGGCGCCCGCCGCGCTGAGCAGCGGAGAGCGCGTCAAGCCGCCGTCACCCGAGCCCACGACGACCGCGTCCGCGGAGCCCGAGGTCCCCGCCAAGGCGGAGCCTGCCCGCGCGCAGCCCGAGGAGATCGAGGGCGCCCAGGCCGCGGGCAGCGCCGCGCTCGGCGCGCTCGCGCAGCGGTATCCGGAGGATCCGGCGGTCCTGCGGGCGCTCACGCTCGCGCAGGGGCGCGAGAAGGCGGTGGCGGCCGCGCTGGTCACGGCGAAGCGGCTGTTCGAGATCGCTCCCGAGGAGACCGGGAATGACGAGCTCAAGCAGCTCCTCCTGAGGGTCGCCAACGGCCCCCCGGACGTCGCCCTCACGGCGCTCGACCTGATGGCCAAGCACATGGGGAGCCGCGGTCCCGACCTGCTCTACGAGGTGATGACCGCGCCGAAGTTCGGCGATTGGATCAGGGACAACGCGAGCAGGCTGATGCTCGACAGCAGCGTGCGGCAGCTCGCGACGCCCGCGCTGCTCGTCGCCGACGATCTGCGCCGGCTCACGGACTGCCCCACCAGGGCGCTGATCGCCAGGGCGCGCGAGGAGGGCGATGTCCGCTCGCTGCACTACATCAAGTACTATCTCACCCCGCAACGCTGCGGGTCCCGGCGTCGCTGCCTCAAATGCGGCTCCGTCGCCAAGGAGCTGCGCGCGGCGGCCAGCGTCATCGAGAAGCGCAAGAACGAGAAGCCGGCAGCAGCCCCGCCTGCGGCGAGCGCTGCGCCCTGAGGTTCCCCCTCGGCAGCAAGCCCGCTTCCGCCGCCGCGTGAGGCGCGGACCTCGCCTCGTCGCTGCACACGGCCACCTCGACGCTGGCCTGGCCTCCGCTCTCACGGCCCCGGAACCGCCGCACGTCGTGCGGCGGCGTGCATGGCGCCGTCGCGCCCGAACACGACTTCAGGCGTCGACGCAGCTGCGCAACGTCTGACGGCACCGGCACGGCCATGCAGGTGGCACGAGGCAACGGATCAGCTCGCCAGGAACGGGAATCGGGGTGGGCGCAGCAGGACTTGAACCTGCGACTTCGTCCGTGTGAAGGACGCACTCTACCGCTGAGTTATGCGCCCGATTCCAGCCGGTTGTCACCCGGCCGTTTCGGAAAGACGTGGCGCTTTTAACCCAGAGATCGGCGTTCGACAAGAACAAGTCGCTGTCGATGTCGAATTCTTCATGAGGCCCCAGAAAACCGGGCCGCCGTGAGCCCTGCAGGCCGGTCTGACCGCCTCCGCCCGAGGCTCGAACGCCCGGGCGACCTCGCGCCCCCGCCCCTGGAAGCGCTGGATGAAACAGGCGACCACGTCGCGCACGTCCCGGTCGCGACGTCGAGCGGGCAGGCCGGTGACGCAGCCCGTCAGTCCAGCGACGCGACGGCCCGCTGGAGCGCGGCGAGGCCCGCTTCGATGTGGTCCTCGTCGCACGCATAGGAAAACCGGAGGTAGCCAGGCGCCCCGAAGGGGGTGCCAGCGACCGACGCCACGTGCGCCTGCTCCAGCATCCAGGTCGCCACGTCCTCGTCGCCCGCGAGCGTCTTCCCCTGGAACGCGCGGCCGCAGAGGCCGCGCACGTCCGCGAACGCGTAGAAGGCGCCCTCCGGCATCCGGCAACGTATCCCCGGGATCGCGTTGAGCCCCTCGACCATCAGCGAGCGCCGCCGGGCGAAGGCCGCGCGCATCGCGAACACCGCGTCGCGAGGCCCGTTCAGCGCCGCGACGGCGGCGGCCTGCGAGACGGCCGCAGCGTTCGTGGTGCTCTGCCCCTGGACCACGTCGAGCGCCCGCGCGACCTCGGTCGGCGCGATGCTCCAGCCGATGCGCCAGCCCGTCATCGCGAACGTCTTGCTGACGCCGTCGACGACGATCACGCGCGGCGCGAGGTCCTCGGCGAGGGCCGGGAGCGACGCGTGCCGGAACCCGTCGTAGGTAAGGTCGGCATAGATCTCGTCCACGATGATCCAGCAGTCGTGGCGCCGCAGCACGCCGAGGAGCGGGCGCAGGTGCTCCTCCGCGTAGGCCGAGCCGGTCGGGTTCGAGGGCGTGCACAGGACGATCGCCTTCACCCGTGGAGACAGCGCGGCCTGCAGCGCCTCCGCCGTGAGCCGGAAGCCCGCCTCCTCGGTGGTCTCGACGATGACCGGCGTGGCGCCGACCAGGCGCACCTGCTCGGGGTAGCTCACCCAGTACGGCGCAGGAATCACGACCTCGTCGCCCGGCTCGAACAGCGCGGCGGCGAGGTTGAACAGCGCGTGCTTCGCGCCGCAGCTCACGGTGATCTGGCTCGGCAGCGGGCGCCAGCCGCGGTGCTGCTCCGTCGACGCGCAGATCGCCGACTTCAGCTCGGGTGTGCCGGACACGGCCGTGTAATGGGTGGCGCCCGCGTCCAGCGCCGCCTTCGCCGCGCTGCGGATATGCTCGGGCGTGTCGAAGTCCGGCTCGCCCACGCTGAAGGAGTAGACCTGGTGCCCCTCGGCGCGCAGACGCGAAGCCCTCGCCGCCATGGCGAGCGTTGCGCTCGGCGCGACGGCCGAGAGACGGTCAGCGAGCTTCCTGGGCATCGAGACAACGAGGAATAAAGGGGGGCCCGGGACGACGCAAGGCACTAGCGCCCCGCGGTTGCGCAAGCGGCCCGGATGTGCCTTGCCCCGCGCGCGCCGCTGCCCTGCGCCTCGGTCATCCGAGAGCCATGGGACGAGCGCGGCGCTCGCCGCCGGCCAGCCCGGCGCTCCGGAGCCGGCCCGCGCTCTAGGGCGAGGGCGACTGCGTCGCGCCGCCGACCTGGACCGCGGGCTTCTGCTCGTCCTGCTTGATCGAGTAGCGCACCAGCGCGCGGAGCACGTCGTTGCGCTGCACGTTTCCGAGCAGGCTCTTCATGTCCTCGTAGATCGACGGATCGACCAGGAGCGCGCCGAGCGTCCCCTTGCCCGCCCTCATGTCGTGCACGATCGCCCGAAGATCGCCCGTCATCGCCGTCACGTTGGCGAGCGCCTCGGCGCCGTCGCCCTTGCCCCCGTAGAGGGCGTCGTGCGCGAGGCTGTCGCTCTCGCGGATGCCACGCAGCGTCAGGGCGACCTCATCCGCGGCGTTCCCGAACTGCTGGATCTGCTTCTGCGGGCCGTCGCCATAGATGACGTCGTGCGCGAACCCCGGCCCCTCCTTGACGCGGGAGACGACCCCCCGCACCTCGCGCAGCGTGCCCGCGAGCTCCGTGCTCACGCGGTCGAGGCTCGCCAGGGTGCGCGAGATGCGCTCGGCCTCCTCGGGGTCGGTCAGGAAGCGGTGCGGGTAGCCCTCCCCCTCCGTCACCTGCTTCATCAGCGTGTTCGCCGAGGCGACCGTCTCGCGGAGATCCTTGTGCAGCTTCTCGTCGGCGATATTCTCCGAGACCTTCTGGATGTTGTCCAGCGTCGCCTCGGCCTTCTCGGCCATGCCGGTCACCTTACCCATCACGTCGGTCGGCACCTCGCCCGGGATGTGGCTGCCCGGGGGGGCCGAATCCTGGCTCTCCCCCTTCGTGATCTCGAGCATCTTGTCGCCGAGCAGGCCCTTGTTCGCGATCTGGGCCCTGCTGTCGGTCCGGATCCGGCTCGCCTCGCTCTCCACGACCTCGAGCTTCACGTAGATCTTCGTGTCCTTCGGGTCGGGGCCGTAGCCGACCTCGGCGACATGGCCGATATCGATGCCCCCCATCCGGATGGGCGCGCCCGGCTTCAGCCCCTGCACGTCGGCGAAGCTCGTCCCGAACTCGACCGAGGAGTCGAAGAGCCGTCGCTCATCGCCTATCAGGAAAATGACTACGGCGGAAAGTACAAGCCCCGCCAGCACAAAGAGTCCGACCTTCAGATCGCGCGCTCTGCCCATGCAGAACGGCATCTTGCGCTATCTCGGGGGGATCGTCACGCGCCGAGAAGCGTCTGGACGTCTTCGTTCACCGGGGCGGTCCCGGTAATGAAATCGGCGACACGAGGATCTTTGGACGCGCGGAAGTCCTCCGGCGTGCCCGTCGCGATGACCTCGCCTCGGTAGATCATCGCCATCCGATCCGAGATCGAGAACGCGCTCTTCATGTCGTGCGTCACCACGATGCTGGTGACGTTGAGCGCCCCCTTGAGCCCCTTGATGAGGTGGTTGATGCGCTCGGTGTTGATCGGATCGAGGCCGGTCGTCGGCTCATCGTAGAGGATCACCTCGGGCTGCACGGCGATGGCGCGGGCGAGGCCGACGCGCTTCTTCATGCCGCCGGAGAGGTCTCCCGGGCGCATCTGCTCGATGCCAGGCAGGCCGACGAGCGACAGCGCCCAGTGCACCCGCTCGGCGATCTGCGCCTCGGTCATCTCCTTGCGGTAGTGCTCGTGAAGGCCGTAGGCCACGTTCTCGCCGACCGAGGTCGAGTCGAACAGGGCGCCACCCTGGAAGAGCATCGCGATGCGTTGACGCACCCCGGCGATGCGCGCCTCGCTCACGGTCGTGATCTCTTCACCATGGAACTGGATACTTCCATCGTCAGCGTCAAGCAGGCGGATCAGCAGCTTGAGCATGACGCTCTTGCCGACGCCCGAACCACCCATGACGGTGATCGTCTCGCCCGGATACACCTCGAGGTTCAGGTCGCGGTAGATGACCTTCGGCCCGAAGGCCTTGCGCACATGCGAGAACCGGATCAGCGGCTCAGCCACGCGCGAACGCTAGCACGCCGTCCGGGCCCGCCGCGAACGCTCAGTCGGCCGCCGCGATGTGCTCGATCCTGATCTCGACGGCGTCCCCGCCCCGCCACGCGTCGCGCCGGAGGCGGCCCACCACATCGACGCGCCCGCCGGCGAACCGGGACGCGAGCTCGCCCAGCTCGAACCCGAAGCACGCGATCTCGCGGCGGGCGACGGTGAGCTCCAGCTTGAGGTGGCCCTTCAGGTTCCTCGCCGAGCGTACGGCCGCGCCCGCCACGAGGACGTGGGCGGCGCGGTTCCCCTCGCCGCACGGCTCGAGCCGCTCCAGGTCGCGCGCCACGGCCGCCGGGTCGTCGCGGTCGTCGAGCCGGGCGTGGGCGGTCGCGAGCCCCGCGGCGCCCGGGAGGTCCAGCTCGCGGAAGGCGTCGCACCACGCCGCCCGGAGCGCCTCGACGCGGTCGGCGCGCACCTCGACGCCGGCCGCCGCCTGGTGGCCGCCGAAGCCGACGAGCTCGGCGCTGCAGCGGACGAGCGCGTCGTGGAGCCGCGCGCCGGACGGTCCGCGCACGGAGCCGCGCCCCTTTGCGCCCTCGAGGGCGATGACGATCGTCGGCTTGCCGAAGCGCGCCGTGAGCCTGCCCGCGACGATGCCGACCACGCCGGGGTGGAAGCCCTGCCGCGCGATGACGATCGCCGGGTCGCGATCGAAGCCGGCGCGCTCGATCTCGGCGAGCGCGGACGCGAGCATCTCGTCCTGGATGGCCCGCCGCTTCATCTGCGCCTGCTCGACCGTCGCCGCGAGCGCCGAGGCGGTCACGCTGTCCTGCGCGAGCAGGAGCTCCAGCGAGATGTCGGGGTCGCCGAGCCGACCGGGCGCGTTGAGGCGCGGCGCGATGCGGAAAGCGACGTCCTCGGCGGAGGCGCCGCGCCCGAGATCGAGGTTGGCGAGAGCCGCGAGCGCGCGGAGCCCGGGACGGGGCCCGGTCTGGAGCACGCCGAGGCCGGCGCGCACGAGCGCGCGGTTGTCGCCGGTCAGCGGCGCGACGTCGGCGACGGTGCCGATGGCCACGAGGTCGAGGTAGGGGCGGAGGTCGAGCGACGAGCCGAGCTTCTTGCGCACGGCGGCCAGCAACGAGAGCGCGAGCCCGCACGACGCGAGCCCCTTGTACGGGAAGCCGCAGTCGGCGCGGTGCGGGTTCAGGAACGCGATCGCAGGGAGCGGATCGGCCGGCACGAGGTGGTGGTCGATGACGACGCAGTCGATGCCGGCGGCGCGCGCGGCGGCGAGCCGCTCGTGGTCGCTGGAGCCGCAGTCGCACGTGATGAGCAGCGTGGGGCAGGCGCGCATCACGCGCTCCAGCGCGGGCGCCGAGAGGCCGTAGCTGCCCTCGGCGCGCGTCGCGAGGAGCGGCACGACCTGGCCGGACATGGCGCGCAGCGCGCCGGTCATGATCGCCGTCGCGGTGATCCCGTCGCAGTCGTAGTCGCCGAAGACCGCGATCCGCTCGCCGGCGCGCACGGCGCGCGCGATCCGCTCGGCGCTCGCCTCGCGGTCGGCCATCGCGTCGGGAGAGGTGAGGTGCGAGAGCCGAGGGTCGAGGAAGCGCCGGGTCGCGTCGTCCGGAGCGCGGCCGGCCCGGTGCAGGATGTCCGCCACCGTGATCGAGAGGCCGAGCTCGCGGGCCATCGCGAGCGCCTCGGCCGACGCCTCGCCCGGATCGGCGATGCGCTCGGCGCAGGGCGCGCCCGCGCCGCCTCGCGCGGCGGGCGTCGGCGCCTCGCGCTCGGCGAGCTCTTTCCAGGCCTCCGTGGCCGTGCTCGTCATCGCAGGAACGGGTACACCGACGCCACGGAGGCGTCTACGGCCTGGGGTCGGGCATCGCGAGCGAGCGCGACAACGACGCCGGGCGAGGCGCTCAGACGACCGCGTCGGCGCGCTTCTGCGCGCGCACGCGGCTCACCTTCTTGCGCTTGGCGCCGTTCGAGCCGAAGAACCGGCGATCGATCCACTCGGTGAGCGGCGCGGCGACGTAGATGGAGGAGTACGTGCCGACGACGATGCCGACCACGAGCGTGAAGGCGAAGTCCCGGATCACGCCCGTCCCGTAGAAGAGGAACATGACGAGCGACAGAAACGTCGTGAACGACACGAGGATCGTGCGGCCGAGCATCTCGGAGAGCGAGTAGTTGATGACCGCCGCGAAGCTCATGTCGCGGTGCTTCGCCAGGTTCTCGCGGATACGGTCGTAGACGACGACCGTGTCCGTGATCGAGTAGCCGACGATCGTGAGCAGCGCGGCGACAGTGGAGAGCGTGATTTCGCGCTGCGTGATCACCATGGCGCCGAGCGCGATGCCCACGTCGTGGACCAGCGCGAGAATGCCGCCCGGCGCGAACCGGATGTCGAACCGGAACGCGATGTACGCCATGATGAAGAAGATCGTGATGAGGACGCTCTTGATGGCCGCGTCGCGGAGCTGCGCGCCCGCCTTCGGTCCGATCCACTCGACCCGGAGCGCCTGGTCCGGCACCTTGTCCGCGCCGAGGTGCTGCCGGAGGCCGTCCATGAGCTGGTCGCCCTTGGACTTCAGGTGGATCTCGACCTTGTGGTCGCGCTCGCTGACGATCAGCGGGTTGTTCGCGCCGGGCCTGATGTCGACCCCCTCGATGCCCTCGAGCTGCTTCTTGATCCCCTCCAGGTCGGGCGCGGCGTCATAGCGGGCGGAGATCTTGTCGCCGCCGGGGCTGACCTTGACCTCGGTCGCGCGCACCGCCGGCGGGCAGCGATCCTCCGGGACGGGGACGTTCTCGGGCGGCAGGCACATCCGATCGCGCAGCGTCGCCTTCTGCTGCTCCGACAGGGCAGAGACCTCGTGCACCCGGATGAGGTAGCGGTTCGCGTTGGCCTGATCCGCGACGGACACGACGTCCGGCGAGTCGAAGCCCGACTTGGTGACGGCCTCGCGGACCTCGGCGCTCGAGACCGCGCTCTTGAAGGCCACCTCGACCTCGGTGCCCCCCTTGAAATCGGTCCCGAGCTTCGGCCCCGGCACGATGAACGAGATGATCGACAGGATGAGCAGCACGCCGCTGAGCCCGATGAAGAGCCAGCGCTTGCTCATGAAGTCGAACTGACGGCCAGGTTTGATGAGTTCCATCGTCGTGTCCCACTCTCGGAGCGCCGCGCCCGCGGTCTCCCTCAGAAAGCCGGAGATCCGCGCTCGCGGCCTCCCTCAGGACGCGGATCCCCGCGCCCGCGTCTACCTCAGCCGAGCGAGAGCGTCTTGACCTTCCGGCCGCGGACCGCCCAGTCGAACATCAGGCGGGTGCACACGACACCCGTGAACAGGCTGATGGCGATCCCGACGATCAGCGTGATCGCGAAGCCCTTGATCGGGCCCGTGCCGTACTGCGCGAGGATGAGCCCCGAGATCAGCGTCGTCACGTGGCCGTCGAGGATGGCGCTGAACGCCTTGTCGTAGCCGACGTCGACCGCCGCCCGGGGGCTCTTGCCGTTCCGGAGCTCCTCGCGGATGCGCTCGTTGATCAGCACGTTGGCGTCGACCGCGATGCCCATGGTGAGCACCAGGCCGGCGATGCCGGGGAGCGTCATCGAGGCGCCGAACATCGCGAGCACGGCGATCTGCAGGATGAGGTTGAAGATGACGGCGACGTCCGCGATGAGCCCGGCGCGGCTGTAGATCACCACCATGAACACGACCACGAGCACCCCGCTCGCGATCGCGCCCTTCATGCTCTGCTGGATGGCGTCCTTGCCCAGCGACGGGCCGATGCGCTGCTCGTTCGACGGGGAGATCGGGGCCGGCAGCGCGCCCGACCGGAGCACCAGCTCGAGCTTGCGCGCGTCCTGGAGCTGCTGATCCGGGTTCTGCGAGCCCATCGTGATCTGCGCGCGGCCGCCGCCGATCTTCGTCTGGATCACCGGCGCGCTCTCGACCTTCTCGTCGAGGATGATCGCGAACCGCCGCTTGATGTTCCTGCCGGTGATGTCCTCGAACCGGTCGGCGCCGAGCGGGGTGAACTCCATCGACACGTACCAGCCGCCGAGGCCGCCTTCGCTCTGGTCGGGCAGCGCCTGGGCGTCGCGCACCATGTCGCCCGTGATCTCGGCCTTGCTGAAGAGGAAGTACGTCCGCCAGCCGATCTCCTCGATGACGTCCTTCTCCTCGTTGTACTCGTACAGCTTGCCGTAGCCGACCTCGTTGTCCGGCGGGACCTGGAGCGTCCCGACCCACTCGCGCAGCCGCTTCAGGGTGTCGCGCAGCTCCTCGTGCTCTGCGCGGACCATGCGGGCGAAGTGGACCGGCTTGGTCTTCCCGGGGCCGACCGGCGCGTTCTCGATCGAGAACGTCAGCCCCTTCGGGAGGTCCTCCTCCTTGGCGCTCCTGGCGATCGGCTCGAAGAAGTCCTGGTCGTCGTCGACCATCTTGAACTCGAGGCGCGCCGTCTGGCTGATGATCTCGCGGATCGTGTTGAAGGCGTTCTCGTCGTCGCCGGGGACCTCGATGATGACGTCCTCGTCGCGCGTCGAGACGCTCGCCTCCTTGAGGCCGAGGCCGTCGACGCGGCGGAGCACCGTCTCCTTGGCCTGCGTCACCGCCCGCTCGCGGATGCCGCTCGACACCTCGTCGCGGATCCGGAACCGCGCGACGTTGCGGTCCGCCGACCGCTGGAGCTGCAGCTCGCTCAGGAACTTCGAGAGGAACTCGTCGTTGATCTTCGCGGAGTCCGCCGGGTCGTTGAAGGTGATGACGATCGTGTCGGTCTGCTCGCGCGACTTCTCGATGCGGAGCTTCGTCTGGAGCTTCTGCATCTCCTCGATCGTCGGCGGCTTGTCGCCCTGGGTGAACCCGAACGACCTCGCGAGCGCCCCGCGCAGGTCGTCGTAGTACCGGTCGCGCTTGTCGCTGATCGCCTCGTCGACGTCGACCGTGTAGACGAGCCGGAGGCCGCCCTTCAGGTCGAGCCCGCGCACCAGGCGGAACGGGATGTTCGAGGTGAGGAAGCGGCTGAAGCCGAGCTCCCCGCGCTGCGCCTTGGTCTGCTGCTCCGACAGCTCCTCGGACGACAGGCCCGAGTGGTCGGGGCGGCCGTGCCGCTCGTCGTGGTAGGTCGGGTAGATGCAGAGCGCCGAGCCGAGCGCGAGGAACAGCACGAAGCCGGTCTTCGCCCGCCACGCGAAGTCGATCCACGGGCCGGCGCAGAACAGCGCCCACGGCACCATTAGCCCGAACGTCGCGAGGGCCCAGAACACGTGGTAGTGGGCCGCGATCGCGGCGGCGCCCGCGGCGAGCGCCGCCCAGGTGAAGACGCCGCGCCGCGGACGGCTGAGCCACGCGCCGAGGAGGCACAGGCCGGCGACGCCGGCGAACCCGTACTGGAAGATGTTTAGGAGCATGGAGTGTGGCGCCGCGGGGGGCGGTAAAAAGCTTCCTGTTGGGCCGAGCGCCGGCCTACGACTTCTTGTCCTTCGCCGGTTCCTTCGCCTTGTCGGCGACCTTGGCGTCTGCCGCCGCGACCTCGCCCGGGTCCGGGCCCTGGATCGCGCTCTTCAGGATCTGCACGTTCACGCCGGGGGCGATCTCGAGCTTGACCCTCGGTGAGTTCGGGCTGAGGTCGGTGATCCTGCCGAGGATCCCGGACTGGGTGTAGACCCGGTCGCCCACCTTGAGGTTCGATTCGAGCTGCTTCTGCTTCTTGTTCTGGCTCCGCGTCATCACGAAGATGAGCAGCAGCGGCAGCGCCAGGATGAGGAACGAGAAGGCCCCCCCGCCGAACGGCCCAGGCGGCGCCTCCCCTCCGGACGGCGGCGGCGGTTGACCTTCGACCGGCGCTGCGGGCGCGTTGCCCGCGCGCCCGGGGGCGGCGTTCGGCTGGAACCAGTTTGAGCTTGCCAAGGTGACGCGTCTCTCCGGGACCCGACGGGGCTCGCCCGCAAATTGCGGGCCTCTCCCAACCCCCCGGGGCCCGCCTCCATACCCAGGATCCAAGGGTCGCGCAAGGAGCTAGGCGGGCAGCCTCACCCGGGCACGACAGGAATCCAGCGTTGTGGGCTTTTCCGCTCCTGCTCCGTCGCGCCCTGCGCCGCCGGAGCGCCGCGGGTTCAGCGAGGGAGCGCCGCGGCGCGGCGTCAGCCGTCGCTGCCGAAGACCATGTGCCGGCGGGCCCGCTCGCCGCTCGCGATCTCCGCGAGCGAGAGGCGCACGTCGCGCTCGGTGATCGTGCCGTCGATCGTCGCGAACGTCGCGGAGATGATCGGCGGGATGCGCCCGACGCCGGGGAAGCCAGGGGCCCACGTGAGCGCGTCCGCGAACGCGGCCTTCACCCCGGCGGCGACAGGCCCGTACGGGGCGAGCGGCACGTCGAGCGGCTCGAGCACCACGACGGCCCTCGCCCGCCCGAGGGTCTTCACCACCTCCGCGCCGAAGAACGGGCGGAGCGCGCGCACGCCCACGAGGCCGACGCGCCGGCCCTGCGCGCGCAGGCTGCGCACGACCTCGCGGGCCGCCGGGAAGGCGCAGCCCACCACGACCATGATCTCCTCCGCGTCGGCGGTGTCGACGCGCTCGATGACGCCGAGCGGCCTGCCGGTCAGCTCGCAGAGCTCCCTCATGGCGCTGGTGAGCGCGAACGGCACGCGCGCGCAGAAGCTCCGCTCGGCCCGCTTGCGCACGACGCCGCGGCCCTGCGGGCGAGGGCCCCCGTCGCCGTCGCTCTCGCCGGGCGCCGCGTCGGTGAAGGTCGGCGCGGTCCGCTCCGCGCCGAGGAAGCGGGCGGCGAGCTCCCGCGCGCCGCCGAGGCCGGACACGTACGACGGCAGCGCGTCGACCAGGTGCAGGAACGGCGTCTCGCTGTCCTCGGCGGCGCGCCGCGCCACGAGCGCCATGTCGGCGGCCTCCTGGTTGCTCCACGTGACCAGCACCCCCGCGCCGACGTCGAGCGCCGGCGCGAGCTCGTCGCGCCCCACGGCGAGCCCGCCGCGCCGCTCGATGACGTGCACGGTGAGCGGCGTCCGCACCGCCGCCGCCTCGCCGAGCGCGGCGAGGGCCCCCACGAGCTCGTGAGCGCCCAGCACGACGCTCGCCCGCTGCCCGGCGCGGGTGCGCGCCGCGGCGCCGCGGATGGCCTCGGTGGCGCTCGCGGCGCGCTCGATCGGCAGATCGCCTGGCACCGCCGCGTGGGCGGCAAAGAGCGCGCCCCCCGCGGCCACCTCGACCACCGCGATCACCGCCGCCGGATCCGGCGGCGAGCCCAGACCGTCAGGTCCTGCCATCCAGCCGTTCGTCACCCGAGCCGCATCCGAGGTCAAGCGCGAGCGCGATCGGATCGCGCGTGACGACCGGCCTGGAGTGACGCGGCGATCGCGACGCCCGTCTCTGGACGTAAGGGGCATCGGCGTGAATCGGTGGTTCAGCGTGGCTCAGGCAACCCGAGAGGTGCGCTTGAACGGCCCTGCGCCGCGCTCGGCGACGGCGCGCAGCGCAGGGCGGTCGGCTGGCGCCGCGCGCAGCACTCTCCCATGGCCCCGAGCGACCGCATGGCCCCGAGCGACCGCTCGCTCGAGCTCGGGTGTCCCAGACGGGGACGTCGGGCAGCACCGGCGAGGGCGCCGTACCGGCCGCACCGACGGCTGCCGCCGCGCGTGCCTCCGCGCCCAAAACGCGGTCGCCGGAAAATGATCGCTTGACGGAGTCGTACGCCCTTGATAGGAGGCGCTCTCCGTTTCGTCGGCCTCGTGCCGAGCGAGCGGGACATAGGCGCGTAGCTCAGTGGTAGAGCACTACCTTGACACGGTAGGGGTCGCCGGTTCGAAACCGGCCGCGCCTACAAATCAGCAGGAGACTTAGCCTGCGAGGTTTCATGGCCCTCGATCAGACAGCCCAGGCCGCCTCGGCGGCCCGCACCACGGTGCGCGAGGCTCTCGCCGACGACATCGCCAAGGACCGCACTGTCATCGGCGCCCGCGTCAACGGGCGCCTCCTCGATCTCCACACTCCCATCCTCCGCGACGAGGCGACCCGGATCGAGCCGGTCCGGACGACCGATCCGGACGGCCTGCGCATCATCCGGCACTCGACGGCGCACATCATGGCCGACGCCGTGCAGCGCCTGTTTCCGGGCACGAAGGTCACGATCGGGCCCGCCATCGAGGCGGGCTTCTATTACGACTTCGACAAGCCGAGCGGCCCCTTCACGGACGAGGATCTCGCCAAGATCGAGGCGAAGATGCGCGAGATCATCGCCGCGGGCCGCCCGTTCCGGCGCGACGTGGTGAACCGCGAGGCGGCGCACGCGCTCTTCGCGCAGATGGGCGAGACGTACAAGCGCGAGCTCATCGACGCGATCCCGCCGGGCGAGGACGTCTCGCTCTACCGGCACAGCGACGGCGAGCGCGAGTGGGTCGACCTCTGCGAGGGGCCGCACGTGCCGGACGCCTCGGTGCTGCAGGCCATCAAGCTCGTCAGCGTGGCGGGCGCGTACTGGCGCGGCGACGAGCGCAATCCGATGCTCCAGCGCATCTACGGCACGGCGTTCCCGAGCCAGGCGGCGCTCGACGAGCACCTCAAGCTCCTCGCGGAGGCGAAGGAACGCGACCACAGGAAGCTCGGGAAAGAGCTCGAGCTCTTCATGTTCCACGAGTACGCGCCGGCGATGCCGTTCCTCCTGCCGCGCGGCGCACACGTCTACAACGCGCTCGTCCAGTACATGCGCGACCTCTACGTCGACTACGGCTACGAGGAGGTCATCACCCCGCAGATCTTCGACAAGCGGCTGTTCGATACGAGCGGCCACCTGCCGAACTACCGCGAGAACATGTACCTGCCGGTCACGGCGGAGCACCTGGATGCGGCGCGGCTCTCGCTCCGGCTCGGCGTCTCCCCGGGGGAGGCAGACGCGGCGAGCTACAAGGAGGCCGACACGAAGCGCGACGCGGCCGTCCTGGAGCAGCTCGCGGAGCTCGAGCGGCTCGCGCAGAAGCCGATGAACTGCCCGAGCCACTGCCTCATCTTCGGGCAGCGGCGGCGCAGCTACCGCGAGCTGCCGTGGCGGCTCGCCGATTTCGGGCGGCTCCACCGGTACGAGCGCGGCGGCGTCGTCCACGGGCTCGCCCGGGTGCGGAGCTTCTGCCAGGACGACGCCCACATCTTCTGCGCACCGGAGCAGATGCAGGGCGAGATCCAGGCGTTCCTGCGGCTCCTGCTCGAGGTGTACGCGGCGTTCCGGTTCGCCAGGATCGACATCAAGCTCGCGACCCGGCCCAAGAAGCGCATCGGCACCGACGCGCAGTGGGACGCCGCCGAGGGGGCGCTCGCGGACGCGCTGAAGCAGGCCAGCCTCCCCTTCGAGATCGCGCCCGAGGAGGGCGCGTTCTACGGTCCGAAGCTCGAGTTCCACGTCGAGGACGCGCTGCGCCGGAGCTGGCAGCTCGGCACCATCCAGGTGGACTACGCGCTGCCCGACCGGTTCGAGCTCGAGTACACCGGCGCCGACGGGGCCGCCCATCGCCCCGTGATGCTCCACCGGGCGATCCTCGGCTCGCTCGAGCGGTTCTTCTCGGTGTACCTCGAGCACATCGGGGGCGCTTTCCCGGCCTGGCTCGCCCCGGAGCAGGCGATCATCGTGACGGTCAGCGAGAAGCAGGCCGCCTACGCCGAGGAGGTGGTCGCCCATCTCCGGAGCCGCGGGCTCCGGGCGAGGGCCGACCTCAGCTCCGACAAGCTCGGCGCAAAGATCCGGGCGGCGCGGCTGACGCGCGTCCCGTACGTGGTCGTCGTCGGCGACAAGGAGGCCGAGGGCCGCAAGGTCGCCCCCCGGTCGCGCGACCTGAACAAGGACCTCGGGGCGATGCCGCTCGAGGAGTTCGCCGACCGGCTCGCCGCGGAGTCGAGGCCCCCTCGCCTCGCCGTGAGCTCATCGAGTTCGTGACCTGCCGTTCCGTCCGGATCCTCCCGCCGGCAGGCCCCTCCCCCACCCCCGTCGAGCCCGGTAGCCCCGGGCTCGGAACGCCCGTGCGCCGCAGCGGCTGTCGTGCTTGCTGCCGTTGCCTGCGGCGCGGAGTCAGGCGACATTGGCGTGGTGATGGTCGCCGCGACCGGGTTCGGTCGCGCAGCGGCGGTCCGTCGCTTTCAGGATCACAGAACACAAGGAGGCAGGGAAATATCACATGGCGATGAGACGCTTCGACCCCCGGCAGGCCCAGCGGGGGCCGCAGATCCGCATCAACCAGCGCATCCGCGTCCCGGAGATCCGCGTCATCGGCGATGACGGCGAGATGCTCGGCATCATGCAGACCCACGAGGCGCTGCGCCGGGCACAGGAGAAGGGGCTGGATCTCGTCGAGGTCAACCCGAAGGCGGATCCTCCGGTCTGCAAGATCCTCGACTTCGGCAAGTACAAGTACGACGAGAAGAAGAAGGCCCGCGAGGCGAAGCGCAAGCAGAGTGTGGTGGAGATCAAGGAGATCAAGCTCCGTCCCAAGACGGACGATCACGATCTCGAGTTCAAGACCAGGGCTGCGCACCGGTTCCTCGGCGCCGGTCACAAGGTGAAGTTCACCGTGCGCTTCCGCGGCCGCGAGATCACGCACCCGGAGAAGGCGCAGGAGCAGCTCGACTGGATCGTCCAGCACTGCGAGGAGATCGCGAACGTCGAGGTGCGCCCGATGATGGAGCAGCGCACGATGACGCTGATGATGGCGCCCAAGCCCGCCATCCTGCAGAAGGTCGCGCAGGCCCGCGCCGCCGCCGAGAAGGCCCGTCAGAAGGCGCTCCAGGAAGGACGCGCCGCTCCGTCGACGGACGACGCGGAGGACGAGGAGATCGAGAAGCTCGAGAGGCAGCTCGAGGAGCAGGACGACGACGACGACGACGACGAGGCCGAGGGGAACGCGTAAAGCGCCCGGCGAGAGCGCGCCACGACGCTTGCGGCGCCTGCAGCGCGGCGCGGGCGTCAGCGCGCCCGCCGCGGCGTCAGCGCGCGCCCGTCACGGCGTCGGTGCGCGCCCGCCGCGGCGTCAGTGCGGGATCAGACCGCCGAACCACGCGCCCGCGGCGAGGACCGCCAGCGCGGCGAGGATCAGCACGGCCTTCACGGCGCCGCCCCCTGCCGGGGGGAGCGGCCCCGGGTCGAGGTCGCGCGGGGGCGCCACGGCGAGCGGCGCCAGCGCCGGCGAGGGCGGCGCAGCGCGCTGGAGCCCGGGCGCGTGCTGCGGGGAGGCCAGGGTCGTCTCGGGCTTCCTCACGAAGGGCTGCTCGGCGAGCGGCGGCGGCGTGAGCGGCGGCGGCGTGAGCGGCGGCGGCGTGAGCGGCGGCGGCGTGAGCGCGAACGGCGGCGGCTCCGCGGGCCTGGGCGGAGGAGCTGCCGGCAGCGTCGGGGGCGGGGCGAGCAGCTCGGGCTCCTCGAGCGCGGCCAGGTTGCCCGCCTCGACCGACACCGCGGCCAGGGACCGCCGCATGAGGTCCTCTCCGGGCGCCGAGATCTTGATCTCGTCGGCCCACTTCCCGATGTCCTCGAAGGCCGAGATCTTGAGCGGCTCGTTCAGCCGCGCGGTGCTCGGCGCCGCCTTGTCGTCCGGGAGCGACGTGAACTCGAGCAGGGTCTCTTCGATGAGCCTGTCGATGAACGACGCCTTCTCCGACGCGGGGGCGCGCCTGCGGAGCGCCATGGCGCTGCGGACGTGCTCGGCGATGTCGTAGGCGCTGACCGGCCGGCCGAATCTGTAGAGGAAGTTCGTTAGATCGCGGCCGAACTCGCGCGCGGAGGCGTAGCGCTCGCCCGGCTCGCGGGCGAGCGAGCGGGCGATGATGCGATCGAGCTCGGGGGGAACGGCCTTGTTGATCGTGGAGAGCGGCGGGATCTGCGCCTGCTGCACGAGCTTGACGGTCTGGTAGTCGGTGTCGCCGAGGAAGAGCCGCTTCCCGGCGAGCATCTCCCAGAGGATGGCGCCCACCGCGAAGATGTCGGTGCGGTGATCGACCTCCAGGCCCTGCGCTGCCTCGGGCGAGAGGTAGCTGAATTTGCCCTTGATGATCCCCGCCTCGCTCTTCTCGAGCTGGCTCGTCGCCTTGGCGAGGCCGAAGTCGACGATCTTCACCTCGCCGTATTTCGTGATGAGCACGTTCGGGGGCGACATGTCCCGGTGCACGATCTTGAGCGGGTGCCCGTCGGCCGCCTTGAGCTCGTGGGCGTACGTGAGCCCCTCGCAGAGCTTCGCCGTGATGAACACCGCGGACTCGACCGGGAGCGTGCGGCCCGCCTTGCGCATCGACTCGAGGACGGCCTTCAGGTCGGCGCCGTCCACGTACTCCATCACGATGAAGTACGCGTTGTCGCCGACGCCGATGTCGAACACCTGCGCGACGTTGGAGTGGGAGAGGTGCGCAGACAGCCGCGCCTCGTCGAGGAACATCGCGATGAAGCGCTTCTTCTCGCTGAGGTGCGGGAGCACGCGCTTGATCGCGACCTGCTTCTTGAACCCCTCGATCCCCGCGCTCTCCGCGAGGAATACCTCGGCCATGCCGCCCGAAGCGAGCCGCTCGACGACCCGATAGCGCTGCTGCTGGTGGGCTTCCGTCATGCTCCGCCTAGTACATCACGTCCCACGCTGTGCGCGGAAACAACCGGCTCTTCCTCCCGGCGCCCTGCGCGCGACGCGCAGGCGTGCGCTCTGTCACGAGCGCGCGCGAGGTCCAGAGGACGCGCTCTCGACGCGGGCAGCGACGAGGGCGGGCGTCCGGACGCGGCGCGGGCTCAGCCCGTGAGCGCGCTCCTCGCGAACGAGCGAGGCGCAGGCGTGAGCGGCACCGCCACGGCGCGCGGGCGGCTCCTCGGCGCGACGAGGGCGCGCTGGCGCGGCGTCAGATCGAGCTGCGCGGCGGCGCGCTGGCGGCGATCGTCGAGCTCCGCGGCGAGCATGTCCTTCACCATGTCGAGCAGCTCCGGGAGGCCCGAGAGGCGCAGCCCGACGTCGTTCGTCCAGAGGATCACCTCGAGCTCCCCGTCAGGCGCCTTCGCCTCCGGATCCCAGGCGAACACGGTCTCGGCCGCCGCGTCGATCCCGAACGGGACGAGCGCGCTCCGCGCGCCGTAGCGGCCGCGCACCGTCGTCGGCGCGGCGTCGCGACCGCCTGCGCCGCGCGCCTCCTCGCTCTCGCAGTGCTCGAGCACCATCCGGCCGACATCCATGTACGAGCCGCGCGCGAGCGCGCGCACCCCGAGCAAGCTGGCGCCCTCGAAGAGCTGCGGCCAGCCGTCGTGGCGCGCGAGCAGCTCCCTGTAGCTCGGCGGCAGCGGCATCCCGAGGCGACGCTCGACGCCGGCGATCGCCGCTTCGGACGCTCCCGCCGGCGGCGCGATCGGCATCCCCCGCCGCGGATCCATCCGCGCGAGCTCCAGCTTGAGCGCGCGGATGCGGTGCATCGACTCGAGCCACTTCATGCGCGCGACCCTACGCGCCCGGCGCCCGAAGGAGCAAAAAACGCGCGACGCCCGGCGCCGCGACGCGGCCGCGGCCCGTGGAGCGCGGGCGCTTGACAGTCATGTGCGCTGGCGGCACGGTGCTTGCGTGGCCGACGTGGGGTCCTGGGCATCGCTTCGCACCGCGCGCACCGCCTTCGTGGTGGCGGGCGTCACGTTCGTGTTCGTGTCGCTCGCGACCGCGTGCCTCGACTACGCGGGCGAGGAGCTGTTCGATCAGTGCGACACGCCCGCGGCGCCGCTGCCCGGCTCGGGATCCGGGTCGGGCGCGATCGTCGACGCAGGCGCGCCCGGCGCGGATCAACCGGACTGCGGCGCGCCGACGCACGCGCCCGGATCGGGCTCCGGCTCGGGCTCGTGAGGGAGGAGCGGCGCGACGCGGTCGCCCTCGCCGCGCTCACCGCCGCCGCGCTCGCCTCACGCCTGCTGTTCCGCATCGACCACGACGAGGACATCGACGCGCTCCGGTTCGCGCTCGGCGTGGAGCGCTTCGACGTGGCCGAGCTCCGCCCGCACGCGCCGTACTACCCCGCGTTCATCGCGGCGGCGAAGGGGGCCGCGCTGCTCGGCGCGACGCCGCGCGCCGCGCTGAGCCTCGTCAGCGCCGTGTCGGGCGCGGCCACCGTCGCCTCCACGGCGCTGCTCGCGCGCGCCGTCGCCGGGCGGCGCGCCGCGGTGTTCGCCGGCGTGCTCGCGCTCGCCTCGCCGTTCCTGTGGCTCTCTTCCGAGAAGCTCCTCAGCGACATGACCGGCGCCGCGGTGACGACCGCGGCGCTCTGGCTCTGCGCGCGCTCCCGGCGCCTCGGCCGCACAGCGGGCGCCACGTCCGCCGCGCCGCCCGGGGCCGAGCCGCCTGACGCGCAGCCCTCGGCCGAGCCGCCCGACGCGCAGCCCGGGGCCGAGCCGTTCCACGCGCGCGCCGCGCGTCTGCGCACGGGCGCGCTCGTGCTGCTCGGCGTGGGGCTCGGCGTGCGGCTCTCGTACTTCCCGTTCGCGCTCGCCTGCCTCGCCGCCATCGCCCGCGCCGAGGGCGGCCGCGCCGCCTGGCTCGCGCGCGGCCGCGACCTCGCGACCGGCGTGCTCCTGTGGCTCGTGCCGCTCGTGCTGATCGCGACGCCGCGCGACCTCGTCGCGACGACGTGGGTCCAGGGGCTCGGGCACTTCACCCGCTGGGGAGGCACGGCGATCACCGTCTCGTCGCCGCTCGATCGCCTCCACGGCGTGGTCTGGGGCCTCTGGGCCAACGGCCTCGGCGGAGCGTGGCCGGACGCCCCGGCGGCGCGGTGGCTCGGCGCGCCGCTCCTGATCGCGCTCCTCGTCGCTGCGGCGCGCCGCGCCGCGCCCCTCCGCCGCGCGGCGCGCGCGGCGCGCGATCAGCCCGAGATCTGGGCCTCCGCGCTCGCCTACTTCGTGTGGGCGCTCCTCGGGCAGAACATCGCCTACAAGCCGCGGCACTGGCTGCCGCTCGTCCCGCTCCTCCTCGTCGCGCTCGCCGCCGGCGCGGCGTCGCTCGTACCTGCCGCCCCGGCCGCGGCGCGCGCGGCGCGCCTGCTCGCGATCCGCGCCGCTGCGCCCGCCGTCGTCGTCGCGGCGCTCGCGGCGCAGTGGTTCGCGGACGGGCTCTCCCTCGCGCGCCAGCACCAGGCGCCCTCACCGGCGGCCGCGATCGTGGGCATCCTGCGCGACGCCGACGCCGAGCAGCGGCCCGTGCTCACGCGCGACCTCGACCGGATGATCCTGGAGGGCGCGCCGGGCCGGCGGCCGGTGCGCGTCCGCAGCGACGCCGCGCTGGTCCGTGCCGTCGAGCAAGCCGGCCCCGCCGGCGCGCTCATCACCAGCGAGGCGCTCTCCCGGGAGGCGCGCGACGCGCTCGCCGGCCGCGGCTACGCGATCTCGATCCGCTTCGCGCGCCCGCGCTCGCGCTACGTCGACGCGCTCTGGAGCGATCTCGCCCTGCTCGAGGCGGCGCCCTCGGCGCCTCCGGCCGATCAGGCGCAGCCGCGTCCGCCGCGCGCCGCGACCGCGCGCTGAGAACGAGGTTGACCTCCGTTTTCAGGGGCGCGAAGACTCGCGCCCTGCCGAGCGCCTCGTCGGGCGACCGGTCCTCGTCCATGAAAGCGACCTCGTCCTTGCGGCCTCGCCCTGCGGGTGTCGCCCTCAGCGCGCTGCTGCTGTCCCTTGCCGCCGCCACGCCAGCCGCCGCGCAGCCTGCGGCGGCACCTCAGCCCGCGGCACCGCCGCCCGCGGCGGCACCGCCGCCCACGTCGGAACCTCAGCCCGCAGCGACCCCGCAGGCCGCGGCGGCCCCGGAACCCGCGGCACCTCAGCCCGCGGCACCTCAGCCCGCCACCGCCCCTCAGCCCGCTGCGGATGGCCCGGTCCTCGATCTCCCCCCCGAGGACGCCACGCCGCCGCCCGAGGCGCCGAAGCCCGCCGTCGGCCTGGGCGCCGGACGGGCGCCGGAGCACGAGCTCGCGCGCGGCCTGACCGAGCAGCGGTTCCGGAGCGCCGCGGCGAGCACCAGCAGCACGTCCATCGGCGGCTACGGCGAGGTGCAGGTCCGCGGCACCACGACGGGCCGCGAGGGCGAGCGCGCGTGGGTCGCCGACATCCCCCGGCTCGTGCTCTTCGTGGCGCACGAGTTCACGAGCGACATCCGGTCCTACGTCGAGCTCGAGGTGGAGCACTCGCTGTCGTGCGCGAGCTGCCCCGGCGCCGCGGAGCTCGAGCAGGCCTACCTCGAGTGGAACGTCGCCGGCCGCGCCCTCGGGCTGCGCGCGGGCCTCGTGCTCGTCCCGATGGGGATCATCAACCAGTGGCACGAGCCGCCCGTGTTCCACGGCGTGGTCCGGCCCAAGGTGGAGACCGTCGTCATCCCCTCGACGTGGCGCGAGATCGCGATCGGCGCCTTCGGCCAGCCGCTCGACTGGCTGCGCTTCGAGGCCTACGCGATGACCGGCCTCGATCCGCTCGGCTTCCGCGCCGGCGGCCTCGCCGGCGGGCGGCAGAGCGGCGGGCTCGCCCGCGCCAACGCGTGGGCAGGCGTCGCCCGCGTCGAGGCCGAGCCGCTGCTCGGCGTGATCGCCGGCGCCTCCGTGTACGCGAGCGACGCAGGACCGAACGGCGACGGCAAATTCTTCCTTCGTGACGGCACACCGGTCGACCTCACGATCCCGGTCGTCGGCTGGTCGCTCGACGCGCGTTGGCGCAGGAGCGGCATCGAGGCGCGGGCCCTGTTCGCCCAGTGGCACATCCCCGAGGCGCGCGCCCTCATGGTCTCGTTCAACGCGAGCGGCGCGCCCAGCTTCATCGACCCCACGAGCCCCATCGGCAGCCGGATCCGCGGCGGCTACGTCGAGGCCGCCTACGACGTGCTCCGCCCGCTCGGCCTCGGCCACGAGCTGCTGCCGTTCGCGCGCCTCGAGGCGTACGACACGCAGTCCGCGGTCCCCGAGGGCTTCGCGGCGAACGCGTCGTACGGCGTCCGCGAGCTCACGCTCGGGGCCTCGTACCGGCCGACCCAGGGCGTCGTGCTGAAGGCCGACTACCAGCTGCGCGACCGCACGCTGGGGTTCGACCAGACGCAGCTCAACGTCGGGCTCGGGTTCATGTACTGAGCGCACGGGCCGAGGGCACGCCATGTCACTCCGCCCAGACGACGCGGGGCCCGAGCGCCTCGTCGTCGGCGCCGGCATCTCCGGCCTGTACGCCGCGCTGCTGCTCGCGCGCGCCGGCCGGCGCGTGCGCCTCCTCGAGCGCGCGGCGCGCCCCGGCGGGCTCGCGGGCGCCGAGGTGTTCCGCGGGCTGCCGTGCGATCTCGGCTCGCACCGGCTCCACCCGGCCGCGCTCGAGCAGCCGCTCTTCCGCGAGGTGCACGCGCGCGCGCCGTTCCTCACGCGCCCGCGGCGCGGGGTGCTCGTGCTCGGCGAGCGCCATGTCCCCTACCCTCCGAGCGCGCCCTCGATGCTCCGCGCGCTCGGCCTCCGCGCCGGCGCCGCGATGGGCCTCGGCTTCGTGGCGCAGCGCGGCCGCCGCGCGGCCTTCGCCCGGTGGGAGCACGACCGCGCGAGCGCGGGCGAGGACGTCGGCTTCGAGCGGTTCGTGCGCGATCGCGTCGGGGCGGCGGCGTACGCCTCGTTCTACAGGCCCTACGCCGAGAAGGTCTGGGGCATCCCGCCGGCCGAGCTCTCCCAGACGGTCGCGAAGAAGCGGATCAGCACGACCACCCCGCTCGCGCTCTTCAAGGAGCTCGCCCGCGCGCGCGGCGGCGCCGCGGCGGACCTCGCGCGGTTCGTCTACCCGCCGGGCGGCATCTCGTCGATCATCGGGTACCTCGAGGTGCGGCTCGCGGAGGCCGGCGTCCGGGCCGAGTGCGGCGCCGCCTTCGACCTCGCCGCGCTGGGCGCGGGCGCGGGCGCGGGCGCGGCGCCGGTCCTCTTCGCGGGCGACCTCGCGGACCTCGTGCCCGACGCGCGCCTCGAGCACCGCGGGCTCTACCTCGTCTACCTCGCCTACCCGCGCGCGCGGGTAGGCGCGCCGGAGACGTACTACTGCCCCGACCCGCGCTTCTGGTTCGGCCGCGTCTCCGAGCTGCAGAACTACGCGCCCGATCTGCGCCGCCCCGGCGAGACGGTGCTGTGCGTGGAGATCCCGGAGGGGGCCTGGGGGCGCGGGCGCGACTTCGCCGCGGGCCGGCCGCTGGAGGCGCTGCTCGACCAGCTCGTCCGCGCGGGCATCGCCCCGCGCGGGGTCGCGCCGATCGAGGCCCGGCAGCGCTTCGTGCCGAACGTGTACCCGCTCTACCGGCGCGGCTGGCTTCAGGACTGGCGCGCGGCGATGCGCAGCGCCGCCGCGCTCGGCGCGCTCCCGTTCGGGCGGCAGGCGCTGTTCCTGCACTGCAACCTGGACCACTGCGCCGCCATCGCGGCCGACGCGGTGGCGCACGTCGAGGCCGGCCAGAGCCCGGAAGCGTGGGTGTTGAACGCGGAGCGCTACCTCGACGTTCAGGTGCGCGATTGAGGCACCCAGGCCGCGGAAACCCCGGGATTCACCGCCTGAACGCTGTTGACTTTGACTTTCACGAGTGACAGGTTCGTCAGAGCTTTGATGCGTCCTTCCCGTACTGGCCACTTCACCGCCGCCGCGGCGTTCGCGCTCCTGCTCGCGGCGCTCCCCGCCCACGGCGCGACGTACTGGACGGTCCCGGCCGTCCTGAAGAGCTTCTTCGCGAGCTCGAAGAAGGTCGGGTACCGCAAGGTCGTCCTCAGCGACACCGAGGCGCAGGAGATCGGCAAGAAGCTCGGGGCGCCGGTCAAGCGCGAGTGGGTGGTGTACGTCGCGGAGTCGGACGGCAAGACCGACGGCTACGCGATGAAGGACGAAGAGAAGGGGATGCACGAGCCGATCGACTTCGCCGTGAAGTTCTCGACGGCCGGCGCGGTGGAGCGGATCGAGATCCTGGAGTACCGCGAGGCCTACGGCGACGAGGTCCGCGGCGATCGCTTCCGCGCCCAGTTCCACGGCAAGACCGCGAACGACCCGATCACGGCGGGCAAGGACATCGACATCGTGTCGGGCGCATCGATCTCGTCCCGCTCCGTGGCGCTCGGCGTCAAGCGCGACACGCTCGTCCTCCAGCTCGCGCTGAAGCGCGGCGGGCTGTGAGGGACTTCGCCGCGGCAGCGGGGCGGCTCAGGTCGCTCTCGCTGGGCGCGAAGCTCCTGTACACGGCGTTCACCGTCGCGTCCGTCATCGGCCTGCTCGTGTCGTGGCGCCTCTACGGGGCGATGGTCCAGGACGCAGGCTCCGCCGGGTACTATGCGGGCGCGGCGGTGGTCGCGCCGGCGCCCGCCCCGACGCAGACGGCCGCGCCGGCCGAGGGGCCGGCGCTCGACCTCGGCCCGGAGCTCGAGCTCCCCGCGACGCCGGAGGCGCCGCGGGTCCTCGTGGAGCAGATCTCCGAGCGGAAGCTGCTCGAGGTGACCCACTTCCACCTCTTCTCCGTGCCCGTCTACGTGCTGATCCTCGCGCACCTCTGGCTGCTCGCGAGGCTGCCGTCGTGGCTGCACACCGCGGGTGTCGTGGCCGCGGTCGTCGCGAGCGGGCTGCACATGGCGGCGCCGTGGCTCGTCCGGGGCGCGCCCGGCGCGGCGGCGCTGATGCCGGTCTCCGGCGTGGCGATGCTGCTGTCGCTCGGCGCGATGGCCGTCGTCTCGACCGTGGACATGTGGCTGCCGAGGCGGTCGCGGCGGGGCGACGCGGCGCCGCCCGCGGACGCAGCGTAGAGCGCGCCGCGCGCCTACCAGGCCCGGGGAGCCGCAGCCTGGGCTGGCCAGCGCCAGGCGGCGTCGAGCACGCGCGACATCGCGCTTGCCGTGCTCCAGAGATCGTTCGCAAACCAGGTTGAGCAGGGCGTCAGCTGGGTGGTTTCCACCGCCGCGCGCCCCGCTTGAGCCAGCGGGACGTGAGCGACCAGGCGAGCTCCAGCGCGTCCTTGCTCTCGAACGGCTTGCGCAGGAGCCGCAGCTCGGGCCGCCTGAGGCGCCGGATCACGTCGTGCCACGAATAGTCCGAGTAAGCGCTGCAGATCACGGCCTCGATGTCCGGACATTCGCACCAGATCCGCTCGATCGTCTCGACGCCGTCCCAGCCCGGCGGCATCCGCATGTCCACGAACATCAGCGCATAGGGGCGGCCGCTCCGCTGCATCCGCCTGGCCTTCTCGAAGCCCTCCTGGCCCTGGCAAGCGCCGTCCACCAGGAACGTGGTCCTCGCGACGGGCGCCGGCGCCCCGAAGATCGCCGCGTCGAGCGCGTCGAGGTCCGACGCCGCCCCGGAGTCCGGACAGAGGAGCTTCTGGAAGTCACGATGAATGGCCGGGTTGTCGTCGATGACAAGGACCCTGCGGACATCGCTTCCTTGCGTGGAGTCGGGCCCCGTCCAGGGGGCGGGGGGCGGCGGCGACAGGAAGCGCGACGGGCCCCCCCGGGTGACCGTCGCCTTCATCTGACCGAGGAGCTTGTCGTGGCTGCTCATCAGGATGTCGTGGCCCCGGACGCAACCGAGGACTCCAGATCGCTCGCGTCCCGATCGCAGACAGTGAAACGGCGCCGCCTGGACAAGTCCCACCCCCTTCAGAACGCAGCCGCTCCGACGAGCGACAGCGCCAAAGCCATCGAGAAGACCCTTTTAGTAAAGAACTTTTTATTTCAAAGCAAGTATGTTTCGAACGCTCCAGTCGGCCGGACGCATGAAGCCCCGAGCACGCGTGGTGCCATGTTGAACAATTGAACAAGGAGACGACGCGCGCTGTATCAGCGGGCGTGATTCTTCGACTTGAACGGAAACAGGGCGCTGCGATCTGGCCCGAGAGACGGATACTCCGACCCGAACGGATGAGGGCGCACCTCGTCGCCGCGGCGGCGAGCAGGTCTGAGGAGGTGGGATGAACGGGCGCCCGGCAGGGGGGCTGGCCGAGGAGCGCGGCGCTTCCTCGCCGCGCCGTGCTCCACGGCGCGCAGGACCGGGGCTCAGGGTTACGCGTCGCGCTCGGGGGCGAGCCAGAGCACCGCGAGGGGCGGGAGCGTCAGGACGATGGACTGCGGGAACCCGTGACAGGGGACGTCCTCGACCTCGACACGGCCCATGTTGCCCACGCCGCTGCCGCCGTACTCGGTCGCGTCGGTGTTGAGCACCTCGAGATAGGCGCCGCGGCGCGGGACGCCGATGCGGTAGTTGTGGCGCGGGACCGGCGTGAAGTTGCCGATGAACACCACGTGCACGCCCGAGGGCGACATCTGATCTCCCGCGCCATCCCCGTAGCGGATGAACGAGATCACGGTCTGCATGGTGTCGGTGCAGTCGATCCACCGGAAGCCGTGGTGCTCGTCGTCGAGCTCGTACATCGCCGGGTACTTCTTGTAGAGCGCGTTGATGTCCGTGAGCAGCTTCTTCAGCCCGGCGTGCTGCGGGACGTTGAGCAGGCCCCAGTCGAGCTCCGTCTTCTCGCTCCACTCGGCGAACTGGCCGAACTCGCCGCCCATGAAGAGCAGCTTCTTGCCCGGGTGCGCCCACATGTAGCCGTAGAGCACGCGCAGGTTCGCGAGCATCTGCCAGTAATCCCCGGGCATCTTCGAGAGCAGCGCCTTCTTGAGGTGGACGACCTCGTCGTGGCTCAGCGGCAGGAGGAACTTCTCGGAGAAGGCGTAGATGAGCCCGAACGTGAGCTGGTGATAGTGGAACGCGCGGTGGATGGGCTCGTGCTTGAAGAAGTCGAGCGTGTCGTGCATCCACCCCATGTTCCACTTGAAGTCGAACCCGAGCCCGCCGACGTACGTCGCGTGCGTCACCGACGGCCAGGCCGTGGACTCCTCGGCGCACAGGATCGCGCCCGGGCAGCGCTCGTGCACCCGGTTCGACAGCTCGCGGATGAAGTCGATGGCCTCGATGTTCTCGCGGCCGCCGTACCGGTTCGGCACCCAGTCGCCGCCCTGCGCGGCGTAGTCGAGGTAGAGCATCGAGGCGACCGCGTCGACGCGCAGGCCGTCGATGTGGAACTCGTCGAGCCAGTAGAGGGCGTTGGCGACAAGGAAGTTCCGCACCTCGTGCCGGCCGTAGTTGAAGATGTAGGTGTTCCACTCGCGGTGCTCGCCGAGCCGCGGGTCGAGGTGCTCGTAGAGCGCCGTGCCGTCGAAGCGGCCGAGCGCCCACGCGTCCTTCGGGAAATGCGCCGGGGTCCAGTCGAGGATCACGCCGATGCCCTTCTGGTGACACCGGTCGACGAAGTAGCGGAAGTCGTCGGGGTCGCCGTAGCGGCTGGTCGGGGCGTAGTAGCCCGCCACCTGGTAGCCCCACGAGCCGTCGAAGGGGTGCTCCATGACCGGCATCAGCTCGATGTGCGTGAAGCCGAGCTCGGCCACGTACTCGACGAGGTGGTCGGCGAGCTCGCGGTAGGTCATCCAGCGCATCCCGTGCTCGTACGGCGGGCCCTCGCCCGGCACGCGCCGCCAGGAGCCGGGGTGGACCTCGTAGATCGCGATCGGCTTCTTGCGCGAGTCGAGCTGGCCGCGCTCCCGCATCCACGCGCCGTCCTGGAACGTGTAGCGGCTCGTGGTGACCCGCGAGGCGGTGGCGGGCCTGAGCTCCATCGCCTGCCCGAGCGGGTCGCTCTTCACCGTGACGTGCCCCGCCGGGGTCTTGATCTCGTACTTGTAGAGCGCGCCGTCGCCGAGGCCGGGGACGAAGATCTCCCAGAAGCCCTCGCCCATCCGGCGCATGGCGTGGCGGCGGCCGTCCCAGCAGTTGAAGTCGCCGATGACGCTGACGCGCCGCGCGTTCGGGGCCCAGACCGCGAACGCCGTCCCGGAGACGCCGTCGACCTCGCGCACGTGCGCGCCGAGGACGCGGTAGAGCTCCCAGTGCCTCCCCTCCGCGAGGAGGTGAAGATCGATGTCGCCGAGCGTGGGCCGCATGGCGTACGGATCGAGCTCCACGGAGGCGTTCCCGTCCGGATAGCGCAGGTCGAGCTGGTAAAGGAAGCGGCCCTCCTCCGGGTAGGACACGCCGGGGAAGCGCGCCTCGAAGAGGCCCGCGGGGTGCACGCGCTCCATCGGCAGCTTCGGCAGCGACGGATCGGCCGGGAGCACCGTGATCTCGGTGGCGTCCGGACGAAAGACGCGGACCACCAGGTCGTCTTCCTCTTCGTGCGGGCCGAGCACATGGTGGGGATCCGGGTGCTCTACAGCGGCGATGAGATCGACTTCTCGTTGTTCCAACATGTCGGGGTCTGCCTATACCGGCTCCTCTCGCCGACGTCATGTCGAGAGTCCGCCCGAGACGCCAACCAGGCTCGCCCCGACGTACCGCCGTCGCCCCGGCCCGCAGGTCCCCCCTGGCGCGGCCGCGGTGTGCTCACCATTTGTCCGCGGTGCAACATCGGACGTCGGGGGCCGATCGGGCGCAGAGCGGCCGAGAAACAGGGCGAATGCTCATTTGCTGTACCTTCGCAAGAGGGGTAGGGTCCCGGCGCCGAGCAGCGAGCCGCGGGGGCCGTCCGGCAAGAACGCGGGGCTCGAAAGGCGGAGGGATCGATCATGGGTCAGGTGGTGAGCGAACGCGCGATCGGGGGCAACGGCAGCGGTCCGGGGGTGAACGGGCACGGGGGCGAGGCGATCCGCAGCTACGCGCCGGCGACCGGGGAGCTCCTCGGCGAGGTCCCGAACACGAGCGCCGAGGACGTGCGGGCCGCGGTCGCCCGGGCGCGGCGCGCGCAGGAGGCCTGGGGCGCGCTGCCCGTCGAGGAGCGCTGCCAGCGCGTCCTCCGCTTCCGCGACGCCATCGTCGATCGCGCCGACGAGATCGTCGACCTGCTCTCGCGCGAGTGCGGCAAGCCGCGCCACGAGGCGCTCCTCCACGAGGTGCTGGTCGCGGCGGACATGGCGACGTACTTCGCGGACATCGCGCCGAAGGCGCTCGAGCCGCGCGAGATCAAGCTCCACCTCTTCAAGCACCGGCGCAGCTGGGTCCACTACGCCCCGCGCGGCGTGGTCGGCGTGATCTCGCCGTGGAACTTCCCGTTCCAGCTCGCGCTGCGCGACGTGCTCGCGGCGATCGTGGCGGGCAACGCCGCCGTGCTCAAGCCGAGCGAGGTGACGCCGCTCATCGCCCTCAAGCAGAAGGAGATCTGGGACGGCGCGGGCATGCCGGAGGATCTCTTCCAGGTCGTCACCGGCTACGGGCCGACCGGCGCGGCGCTGATCGACAGCGGGATCCAGATGCTCGTGTTCACGGGCAGCGTCAGCACCGGCAAGCGGGTCGCCGCGGCCTGCGGGGAGCGCCTCATCCCGTGCGTGATGGAGCTCGGCGGCAAGGCGCCGCTCATCGCCTGCGCGGACGCCGACGTCGAGCGCACGGCGCAGGCGATCGTGTTCGGCGGGTTCGCGAACGCGGGGCAGGTCTGCCTCTCGGTGGAGCGGGTCTACGCGCACCGCGAGATCCACGACAAGCTGCTCGAGCGCACCGTCGAGATCACGCGGGGGCTGAACCAGGGCGATCCGGGCAAGGAGTTCGTCGACGTGGGGGCGATCATCTTCGCGCCGCAGATCGAGGTGGCCGAGCGGCACATCAAGGACGCGGTCGAGAAGGGCGCCAGCGTGAAGGTGGGCGGCAAGCGGGCGCAGGGGCAGGGCCAGTTCTTCGAGCCGACGATCCTCGCGGGCTGCGACCACGCGATGACGGTGATGAAGGAGGAGATCTTCGGGCCGGTCGTGCCGTTCATGCAGGTCGCCACCGAGGAGGAGGCGATCCGCCTCGCGAACGAGTCGCACCTCGGCCTGAACGCGTACGTCTTCTCGGAGGACACCGACCACGCGCGCCGGCTCGCCGAGCGCCTGCAGGCGGGCAGCGTGCTGGTGAACGACGTGCTCATGAACGGCGCCCTCCCCGACGCGCCGTTCGGCGGCGTGAAGCAGAGCGGCTTCGGCCGGGTGATGGGCGAGGACGGGCTGCGGCAGATGTGCGACGTCAAGCACATCAACGCGGACCGCGTCTCGCTGGGGTCGAAGGACCCGATCTGGTTCCCGTACACCGAGGCGTCGTACGGCTGGTTCAAGCGCGGGCTGCGCGCGCTCTACTCGAGCGGGAGCTGGCTGCGGCGGATCGGCGAGCTCTTCTAGAGCGGGAACGCGGGGCCGGCCGGGGGCCAGGCAGGACGGCCGCCGGGTGGGGACGGCGGCGCTTTGACGTCGTCCCCGACGCGTGCCCTTGCTCCTCTGCCCCCTTCCGATTCACGCCGCATTCATGCCCACCCGCCCCGATACCTCGCCGAGCGACCCCATCCTCGCGACGATCGACCGCGCGCCGCGGGTGCACAGGCTCACGCCAGAGCAGTGTGCCGAGCTCGAGCAAGACCTCGCCGACATGGCGGCGGGCCGAGCGCGCCTCGTCGCGCACGAGGAACTCCCGCAGGCCCTGGAGGAGCTGGCCCGCGAGCAGGACGGATGAGCTTCCGCGTCGTCTGGAACTTCCCCGCCCTGGTGACGCTTTACAGCCTGCCGATGCACTCGGCCTTCATGGAAGAGCACGTCAAGGGTGACGAACAGGCCACGAAGCAAAGGTTGCTCGGGCCGATATTGACTCTTCTTACCCCGGGCGGGGATGACCGCCTGGTCAGGCGCGCCCGCGGACCCGGTCCCAGAACACCTTGGCGCCGCCCGCGACAGCCACCAGGCCGGCGACGACGAGCTTCTTGCTGGCGAGCAGCACGGCGAGCAATCCCTTGAACAGCCCCGCCTTGGCCGCCACCTTGCCCGCGACCAGGGCGCCGATGCCGTACGCGGCCACCTGGTCGATGTTCTCGTCGAAGTCCTCGTAACGGTTGCCGGGCTTGAACTCGACGAACTTCAGCACGCTCTGCATCTCGCTCCGCACGGTCGCGAGCTGGTTCATGCCCGAGACGGCGTTCAGCTCGAGCACGCCTTTGCGCCCGAGCACGCGGATCGAGTAGTTGAGCGTGCGGTCCTTGTTGCCGTCGAACTCGAGCGTCTTCGCCCAGTAGAGCTTCTTCGACGCGGGGTCGTAGTGAGGCGGCTCGGCCCAGCCGATCAGGCGCACGGCGGGGAAGCCCGCCTTCTGGCGCTCCGGGTTGTTCTCGCTGGTATCCTTCTGCATTTCGGACAGGAGCTCGCCGAAATCGATGTCCTTCGCGTCGTCGTCGTCGACGTGGCCCTCCTCCACGTAGCTGATCACGATACCCCACGAGTCGTCCGCGATCGGGCTCACGCCGGCCGGGAACAGCATGCCGAGCGCCTCGGACCCCGGGGGATTGCCCCAGGCCTGGAGCACTTTCCTGGCGCCCTCCGGGCCCGTGAAGCGGAACGCCTCCGGGACGTCGAGCTCGGCGAGGTTGTCACCGACCGTGACCTTCCCGCTCTGGAGGTTCAGCCCGGCATCGAACTTCTGCATCGCCGCGGCGATCTCCTCCGCCGTCGGCTCCCGCTCTGCGTCGCCGGACGGCGCCGCCGCAGCCGGCTGCGCGGCCCCCTCGGGCGCGGCGCCAGCCGCTCGGGCTGCGGGCGCCGCGGGCGCGGCCGGGCTCGGGTCCCCGGCCGCGGCGAGCGCGCTGGCGCCGAGCACCAGGGCCACCGAAGCGATCGAAGCAAGTCGACGATGTGACATAGTCCCCTCCAGGCGGAACACCCTGCCGCCTTCAAAAAATTCGGAGCATTGGAACAGAACGTCCTGCGGCACACAAGCGCAGCGCAGGGTTCCCGCACGCTGTGGAGAAGGCGCCCGCGACCGTGAGCTCCGCCCGATCTCCGCCCGACCGCTTTACCGGCTCCCACAAACCGCTTTACCGGCTCCACAAGACGACGTGAGCGCCGGCGGGGGGCTGTGCGCGGCGGCGCGCGGGCGGGCGCGGCGAGCACCGACCGAGGTGCCATGAGGTATCAGGAGGCTTTACGTCTCAGGCGCGCCTTGTGTGGCGCGCAACGAGACGTTTCAGGTGGCATGGCCCGAAGGGAGACATGCCGGGTGGTGTTGCATGCGCAAGCTCCCCGGCCCCCGTCTTGGCGGATGGCCGAGCGCCCGCCCGCGCGCCGCCGCGCACAGCCCCCCGCCGGCGCGGCCGCCTCGGCATGTCCCCCCTCCCCGTGCGCGGCGGCCGTCGGCTCGGCCTACGCGGCGGCCGCCGGCTCCGCCGCGGGGACGCCCGACGCCGCGGGCGCGGCGGCGGCCTCGAGCGGCGCCTCCTCCAGCGCGGCCGCGAGGACCTGGCTCATGTCCTCGACGAAGATGAGCTCGAGCTCGGCGCGCACCTCCTTCGGGATCTCCTCGGCGTCGCGCGCGTTCTTCTGCGGCAGCACGACCCGCGTGATGCCGGCGCGGTGCGCCGCGAGCACCTTGGACTTGATGCCGCCGACAGGGAGCACCCGGCCGCGCAGCGTGCACTCACCCGTCATCGCCGTGTCGGACCGCACCCGCCGCCCGGAGAGGAGCGACGTCAGCGCCGTGAACATCGTCACGCCCGCGGAAGGCCCGTCCTTGGGCACGCCGCCCGCCGGGACGTGGATGTGCAGGTCCTCCGCCTCGAGCTTCGCCGTGTCGACGCCGAGCTCGCCAGCGTGGCTCCGCACGTAGGAGAGCGCCGCCCTCGCCGACTCCTTCATCACGTCGCCGAGCTGACCCGTGATCTCGACCCTCCCCTTCCCCGGCATCCGCGAGGTCTCGATGAACAGGATGTCCCCGCCCACCGGCGTCCAGGCCAGCCCCGTCGCGACGCCAGGCACGCTCGTGCGCTCGGCGACGTCGCTGAAGAACCGGACCTTGCCGAGGTACTTGCCGAGATCGTGCGCCTCGACGACCAGGCGCTGGGCCTTGCCGTCCGCGGCGCGGGCGACCTCGAGCGCGACCGCCCGGCACAGCTTCTTGATCTCGCGGCCGAGCTGCCGCACCCCGGCCTCCCGCGTGTAGTCGCGCACGATCGCGGCGAGCGCGTCGTCCGTGATCGTGAGCAGCGCCGGATCGATCGCGTGCTCCTTGAGCTGCTTCGGGGCGAGGTGCGACCGCGCGATCGCGATCTTCTCGTCCGGCGTGTACCCGGACAGCTCGATGACCTCGAGCCGGTCCCGGAGCGGCGCGGAGAGCGCGCCGAGATCGTTCACCGTGCAGAGGAAGACGACCTCGGACAGATCGAACGGGAGCTCCATGTAGTGGTCGACGAACGTCCGGTTCTGCTCGGGATCGAGCACCTCCAGGAGCGCCGCCTCGGGCGAGCCGCGCCAGCCGGCGCCGAGCTTGTCGACCTCGTCGAGGAGCACGACCGGGTTCTTCACCTTCGCCTTCTTCAGCGCGTGCACGATGCGCCCGGGCAGCGCGCCGACGTACGTCCTCCGGTGGCCGCGCAGCTCCGCCTCGTCGTGCACGCCGCCGAGGGAGATGCGCACGAACGGGCGGCCGGTGGCGTCCGCGATCGACTGGCCGAGCGACGTCTTGCCCACGCCGGGCGGGCCCGCGAAGCAGAGGATCGTCGCGCGGGGCTGGCCGGTCAGCTTGAGCACCGCCATGTGCTCCAGGATGCGGCGCTTCACGTCGTCGAGTCCGCGGTGGTCCTCGTCGAGCTTCGCCTGGACGGCGTCGAGGTCGTCCTTCACCGCCGCCCGCGCGCTCCACGGCAGGTCGGCGATCCACTCGAGGTAGGTGCGGATCACGCTGTGCTCGGCGCTCTGCGGGCCGACCGACTCGAGCCGGCGGAGCTCCCGATCGGCGACCGCGCGCGCCTCCTCGGGGAGGCCGGCCTCGTCGAGGCGCCGGCGGAGCGTCGACAGCTCGTCCTCGCCCTCCTCGCCGCCCGCGAGCTCCTTCTGGATGGCGCGGAGCTGCTCGCGGAGGATCGCCTCGCGCTGCCCCTTGCCGAGCTCGCGCCGCACGTCGCTGTCGATCTTCTTCTTCAGATCGGCGAGGGCGGCCGCCTCGGAGAGCAGGGCGGCGACCTTCTGGAGCCGCGGCGCGACGCGGAGCTCGGCGAGCACCTCCATCTCCTTGTCGGTCGGGAGGCCGAGCGCGCCGGCGATCTGGTCGGCGAGGAGGCCGGGCTCGGCGCGGCTCGTGGCGGCGATCTCGGCGAGGTTGGTCGCGAGCTTCGGGCCGATCTCGCGGGCGCGCTCGCGCAGCGACGCGGCGAGCAGGCGCGCCTCCTCGGCGTCGCCGAGGAACTCGGGCGCGACGGCGCCCTCGGCCCGCCAGGTGGGCTCGGTCTCGACCAGGGCGGTGAGCGCGAAGCGATCGAGCCCCTCGATCACCAGGCGGAAGCCGTTCGAGACGCGCGTGACGTCGACGACCCGGGCGAACGTGCCGATGTCGTGGAGGTCCTCGCGCCGGGGATCCTCGCGCTTCGGGTCGCGCTGCGCGATGACGCCGATCACGTCGCCGGCGTGCACGCCGTTGAGCAGCGCCACCGAGCGGGCGCGGCCCACCGGGAGCGTGAGCACGGTGCCGGGGAAGAGCACGCCCGTGCGGAGCGGGAGCAGGGGAAATGGAGAGCGAGGCGCGCTGGCGCCGCTGCGAAGCTGGCTCATGCAGACTCCTGTGGCAGCGGTCGGCTCGCGCCATCCCTGCCGGAATCGATGGACGGTTGGTGGATGAGGTGCGCCGCGCCTCCGCCGGTCAGGGCGGCGCGCGGCGCGCGGATGGGAGGCTCACGTAGACCGCCGCGAGCGACCGCTCGGGCGAGCTCCATGAATCGATGAACGAAAAGTAAATTCGTTCATGCGTCCGTCAACCCGCCACCGACGAGCACGGTGCGCTGGGCCGGAGCGTCGGCGCGGAAGGCGCGGCGCCCGGGTCAGAGCACCTGCACGCCGAGCACGACGCCGGGCCAGCCGCGCTGGGTGAAGGAGCCGTCGATGCGGAGCGGGATGCTGCCGTAGGGGCTCAGGCCGGCGTCCTCGGGGGTCTCGCCGAACGCGACGTTGTAGCTGGGGCCGCCGAAGACCGCGAACCCGGGGAGGAGACGGAGGCCAAGGAGCGCGCGCGCCTGCGTCAGCACGGCCGTGGGCTTGAGCGCCGCGGGCTCGTGGAGCGAGTACCCGAGCACGTCCAGGTCGAGGTATGTGCGCTTGCCGAGGGTGATGCGGCCGCCCAGGCCGAGCGAGTATGCGAGGAGGGGGCGGTCGCCGGAGAGGCGGACGCCGATGCCGTAGATGTTGTGAAAGTGATCGCTGCCGTGCTTGATGCCGGCCATCGCGAGGCCGGACTCGGTGCCCCAGGCGTCGATGTGGAGGCGGCCGTTGCGGACGATGGTGAGGAGCCCGAGCGAGAGCGGCGAATCGTCGGCGTAGTTGACGAGGCCGATCTGCGCGCCGCGCACCTTGCCGGTGGACACGTTGAGGATCCCGATCTGCACGCCGGTCGACTCGCCGGCGGCGAGGTTGGCGAGGCTGATCTGAAGGTCGCTCGTCTTGCCCGCGGCGACGTCGGCGAGGCCGATCTGGACGTCGGTCGACTCGCCCACGGCGACGTTGGCCAGGCCGACCTGCACGTCGGTCGACGGGCTCACGGCGACGTTGGCGAGGCCGACCTGCACGTCGGTCGACTCGCCCACGGCGGCGTTGGCCACCCCGAGCTGCGCGCCGTCCACGGCGCCGAGGGCGACGCTCAGCACGCCGCCCTGCACGCCCGTGACCGGACCGGTGGCGAGGTTGAACGAGCCGATCTGCGCGCCGCGCAGCGACGTGGCGAGGTTGAGCCCGCCGGTGATCTGCACGCCGCGCGCGGGGCCGAGCACGACGTTGGCGGCGGAGGAGAACTGCACGCCGCACAGGAAGGACGAGAGGATGTTGACACCCGCGGCGAGCTCCACGCCCGTGACGCCCGCCGTGTAGCTGCCCACGAGGTTCAGCGAGTAGCGGCGGACGACGTTGGTGCCGGTGACCGTGGAGGATCCGACCAAGGGCACGACGTCGCCGCCGAGGAGGACGGTCTCCGCGCCGGGGAGGGCGCAGGGAGGAGGCTCCGGCGCGGAGCGCGCGGGCCGCGACGGCGGGCTCGCGTTGCCCGCGGCAGGTGCTGCGGGGGGCGCCGGCGGCGCCGCGGCCGGCCCGTCGGACGGGCGCTTGCCCAGCGCGGCGGCGAGCTCCGCGGCCTCGTCGCGGACGAGGTTGCCCGCGAGCAGCGCGATCGCCTCGGCGGCGCGATCGGGATCCTCGGGGACGTCGATCGTGCGCCCGATGTGGCGGCCGTCGCCGGCGCTGTACGTCAGCGTGACGCGGCCGTCGGCCTCGCCGCGGAGGACCAGCGTGGGGCGCGCGGCGGCCGCCGCGTCGACCACCGTGACGGGGCCGCCGAGCTCGCGCCCGAGCGCCGCGCGCACCGCCTCGGGATCCAGCGTCCACCCGGCGCCGTCGACGACGAGATCGACGCCCGCGGCGCTCGGCGCGGCGGCGAGGGCGCCCGCGGGGAGCGCGGTGGCCGCGGCGAACACGCCCGCGGCCGCGAGCGCGCGCAGCAGGACGAAGCCCGCGCCGAGGACGGCGCCGCGCGTGGAGGCCTTCCGAAGGGCGCGCGGGAGGCCGCCCCGAGATGCGAGGTGAGGAGCGGTGTCGGGTGTGTTCATCGACCGTGCAGTGCCCGCTCGAGGCGCGTTCGTTCACGCGCGCCCAGCGAGACGATCACTCGCTCGCGCTGCTCATCGCATCGAGCAACGAGCGCGACTCGGTCTGACGGTAGCCGCCGAAGGCGCCCTGCGCGAACGGCTCGAGCGCGCGCCGCGCCTCGTCGGTGCGGCCGAGGCGCACCAGGCAGAGGGCGCGGTTGTACTGCGCCTCGACCGCGAAGCGGCCGCGCGGCGCGGCGGCGAGGTAGTCGTTCCAGGCGGCGAGCGCCGCGGCGGGGCTGCGATCGACGAAGTGCGCGCGGTGCGCGGCCTGGTAGAGCGCGTCGGCGTCGGGCCCGGCGGGCGGGCGCTGGATGGCCTGCGGATCGTCCGCCGGCGGACGCGAGGCCTTCGTGGAGCTCGCGGCGCTCGGCGCGACGGCCGGCCGCGCGGGCGGCGCGACCGCCACGACCGGCGCGCGCCGCGGGGCCGGAGCGACCTCGGGAGGTGCGGTGGGGGCCAGCGGGGGCGCGGGGAGCGGCGGCTGCGGGGCGAGCTCGGCGAGGCTGGGCTCGGGCTGCGGTGGCGCGGCCGGGTCGACCTCGGGCGCGGGCGGCGCGGGCGGGTCGGCGTCGGACGCGCGGCGCGGCGAGCGGAGCGCGCGCGACGTGGGCGGCGCGGGCGGCGCGTCGGGCGGATCGGCCACGCTCAGGCCGAGCTGGGAGGCGATGTCGGTCCACGCGTCCGGGAACCAGCGCGCGGCCGAGGCCCACGCGGCCGAGCCGACGAGCACGGCGGCCAGCGGGACGGCGACGCGGACGGTGGTGAGCCGGCGGGCGCGCTGCGCCTTGATGCTCCTCATCACGCGGGCGCGCGTCTCGTCGCGGCGGGCGCGCGACGCGTCGGCCTCCTCGCGCAGCGCGCGCGCGGCCTCGCGGAGCACGTCGTCCTTCATGGGGTCCTCCCTTCCAGCAGCGTGCGGAGCTTCTGTTTGGCGTGGAACAGCCGCGTGCGCACCGTCGCCTCGGGCACGCCGAGGATCTCGGACACCTCGCGCGCGCTGCGCTCCTCGACCTCGCAGAGCACGAACGTCGCGCGCTGCGCGTCCGGGAGCGCGTCGAGGGCGCGGTTCAGGGCCTGGGCGAGGTCGGCGCGGCCGGCCGCCCGCTCGGGGTTATCCGGCTTGTCGTCGTCCGGCTCGAGGGCGAGGCGCTCCATGGCCGCGCGGCGGCGCGCCGCGGCGCGGAGGTGGTGGCGGGCGTGGTTGACCGCGATCGCGATGAGGAAGGTCTTCAGCGACGAGCCGCCGCGGAAGCGCTGCGCGGCCTGCGGCAGGCTGACGAAGACGTCGTGCGCCAGGTCCTCGGCGGCGGCGTCGTCGCCGGTGAGGCGCCGGGCGAACCCGCGCACCGCCTCGTAGTGCCTGTCGTACGCCTCGCCGATCGCCGCGGCCTCCCCGCGCCGGAGCCGCTCGACGAGGGCCTCCTCCGGGTCCTGCGCGCGCTCGGCGCCGCGGGAGAAGAGGAACGGCATGACGAGCGCGATGGCCCTCATCGGCCCCCTCCGCTCCTCGACGTGCGGCGCGCGCGGCGGGTCGACGGCGCCCTCCGGCTCGCCCCGCGGGAAGCCCGCGGCCTGCTCTGTCCCGTCTCGGTCCATTCCTGCGTCATCATGGTTACATCCGAACGCGCCCCGCGGCGCGGCCCGTTTGCGGTGAGCGAGCGCCGGAGGGCCCAGGGCGACGGGAGGCACGCGGATTCGTGCCCGGCATGGAGGGGGTCGTTCATGGCTGCGCGTCCGATTCGTGCCCGGGGGGGCCGGGAACGTTCAACGTCGGAGGGCGAAATCGGACGGGACCGACAGGCGGGGGTCGATCCGGCCGCCGGCGGGGGGTGCGGGGCGGGCAAGCGTCGGGATCGTGCGGAGGCGCGCGGGCGGTTGAACGGACCGCGTGGCCCCGGGCACGCAGCATCGGGTGGGCAGAGGGCGCCGCGGTGACGGTCGGCGCCGCTGCCATGAGTCCACCTCCCGGATCAGGAGCGATGAACATGAACACGCGTACGGCCTTCGAATGGGCCCTTGGCCTCTCTCTGTGCGTCTTCTCCACCACGATGGTCGGCTGCTACATCGAGACCGACCGAGACTGCGACTGGGACGACGACGAGGAGTGTTTCTGGGACGACGGGCACGACGCGCCCGACGCGCCCGATGTGCCCGATGCCCCGGACGCGCCCGACGCGCCCGATGCCCCGGACGCGCCCGACGCGCCCGGTATCGGGCGCCCGGACCGCAACGAGGACGGCGACGGCGGCAACAGCAGCTCCGGCGCGGGGGGGGAGACGGCCGCGTGCGAGGCGGACTGCGACTGCCCGAGCGGCAACGAGTGTGTCGAGGGGGCCTGCAAGGTGCCCTGCGCGGCCTCTTGCGACTGCGCAGAGGGCGAGTCGTGCGAGGGCGGGTATTGCGAGCCGCCGCCCGAGCCGGCCATCTCCTGCGAGGTGGACTGCGACTGCCCGAGCGGCAGCGCGTGCGTGGAAGGCGCCTGCACCTGAGCCGCCAGCCTGGTTCATGAGATAAGGAGTCACAGAGAGAAGGAACCACAGAGGCACAGAGGGCACAGAGGGAGAGAGAAAAAAAATCATCTCTTCTCTCTCCCTCTGTGCCCTCTGTGCCCTCTGTGGTTCCAATTCTTCTCCATCACGGAGCCGGAACCTCCGGGGCGCAGGACTACCTGCTGCGCGATCTACCGCTCCCGCAGCAGGCCCTCCTCCTCCTGGCGCTGCCGGAGCTCGGTGACGTCCGTCAGCGAGACGATCGCCTCGGGGCGCTCGCCGCCCAGGGCCGTGATGCGCACGTCGACGTGCCGGCGCCCCCCGGCGCCGTCCACGGAGAACTCCATCCGCTGCGACGCCCCCTGGTCGATCGAGCGCCGCACCAGATCGAGCGCCCGCGCCACCTCGGCCGGCGGCACGAGCTCCTCGAGCGAGGACGGGACCGCGACGGCGGCGATGCCCTGCGGGGGCCGGACCGGGCGGCACCGCCCGTGCCGATCGACCCGCACGAGCTCCTGCGGCCAGGCGTCGAGGAGCGCCCGGAGGTGCGCCTCGCGGTCGAGCAGCGCGGCGTGCGCCCTCGCGCGCTCCCGCTCGTGCCGCCATTTCGCGCTCAGCGCCGCCGCCATCTGCCGCACCTCCATCGGCTCGAACGGCTTCTTGAGGATCAGGTACCGGTCCACGTGCGAGAGCCGGTTCGCGATCTCCTTCCACGACAGGTCGGTGTACGCGGTGCAGAACACGGCCTGAACGTCGGGATCCTCGGCGAAGATCCGGTGGATCGTCTCCACCCCGTCGATCCCGGGAGGCATCCGGAAGTCGACGAACGCCACGGCGTACGGCTCCCCGCGCGCCCGCGCCTGCCGCACGAGTTCGACCCCCTCCTCGCCCTGGTGCGCCAGCGTGAGCTCCACGTCGAGCTCCACCGCCGGGGCGGTCCTCGGCGCGTCGATGTCGCCGAAGAGCTCGGCCTCGTGCTCATCGAGCGAGGTCCTGGCGGGAGCCGCCCTCAGGATCCTCTGGAAATCACCGTGGATCGAGGCGTTGTCGTCGACGACAAGGATCCTCGCCTTGTGGAGCGCGCTCGCTTTGCTCATCTCACCCTCGGCCAGCGCCGGTCCTATCCTCTGGCCGGGCCGGGGCTGCAACGCGCGGCAGAGCACGGCTCCTCGTCGGCGGGGCCGCCCTCAGTCGACCGCCGCGCGGCGGATCCGCCCGCTGCGGGGCGCCGCGGCCGGGAGCTCGAGCGTGAACTTCGCGCCCTGGCCGGGGCCCTTGCTCTCCGCGCGGAGCGCCGCGCCGAGGACGCGGGCCTCCAGCACGCTCGAGTGCAGCCCGAGCCCCGTGCCCTCGGGCCACGTCGTGAACCCCTGCTGGAACAGCCGCGCCAGGTGCTCCGAGGCGATGCCCACGCCGGTGTCCTCGATCTCCACGGAGCAGCCGCCGGCCTCGATCGGCGCGCACCGGACGACGACGCGGCGTTCCGGGCCCACCGCGTGGCACACAGCGCGCCGCGCGTTGGTGATGAGGTTGGTGACGATCTGGAGCAGCCGGTGCCGGTCCGTCTCGACCCGCGCCTCGTCCGAGAGCTCGCAGACCACGTCGATGCCGTGGTGCGCGCGCTCGGCGCGGTTCAGCCCGACGCGCAGGGCGTCCTCGATCACGGAGGCGACCGAGACCGGCTCGACGATGACTCTCATCCCGGCGTTCCGGAGCTGATCGGAGACGATGTCGCGGATGCGGCTCACGCACTCGCCGAGCTCCAGGAGCTCGGAGGCCGCGGTCTCCTGCTCGGCGGCGAGGTGCCGCGCGAGCTCGTCGATGTACTCGATGAGCCGCTGGCCCCGCGGGTCGCTCGTGAGGAACGCGCCGAGGTCGCCCCGGTGCGCCTCGAGGAGCTGCGCCACCTGGGCGAGCCGCGAGACGCGCGAGCCAGCGACCCGCTCCGAGAGCTGCATCCGCAGCACCATGACGCTGTTCAGCGCGTTGCCCACGTTGTGCATGGCGCTGTCCGCGACCTCGGCCATCCCCGCCCTGCGCGCGGCGTCCACGAGCTTCTGCTGCGTGCTCCGGAGCTCGTGCGTGCGCTCCTCCACCATGCGCTCGAGGTTCTCGTAGACGAGCGCGTTGTTGAACGAGACGGCCGCCTGCGCGGCGAGCAGGTGCAGGATCTCGAGGCGCTCGGGCCCGAAGAGCCCCTCGAACAGGTTGTTCTCCAGGTAGATGGCGCCGAGCACCTGCCCCTTGAGCAGCAGCGGCGCGCAGAGCATCGACCGGACCTTGCGGGAGCTCACGTAGGGGTCGTCCCGCAGGGCGGGATCCCGGGAGGCGTCCGCGTAGATCACGCTCTGGCACGTGCGCACGGCGAGCCGCACCACGGAGGCGCAGACCTCGTCGCTCTCGTCGCCGAGCGGGATCGAGGGCAGCGCGCGCGGCTCGGGCGGGTGCGCCGCGCCCTGCGCGACGAGCACGAGGCCGTCGCCGCGGACGAGGAGCAGCGTCCCCCGCTCGGCGCCGGCGTTCTCGACGAGCACCTGCACCATGCTGCCGAGCAGCCGCTCGACCACGAGCTCCTGGGAGAGGACGCGCGCCGCCTTGAGCAGCGTCTCCACGTCGAAGGCGTCCGCCCGCACGACCCCCGGCGCGGGCCGGTCGCGCCCCGGCCGGATGAGCGGGAACTCCTCGGTGAGCCGCGCGATCTTGCGGTCCACGCCCCAGCGGCTGTAGGCCTGGACCGCGTCCGTGAGGAAATCGAGCGCGACGCGCGTCCTGCCGCGCGACATCCAGAAGCGGCCCGCGAGCTCGCACGCGATGGCCTCGATGTTGGGGAAGGCGTGCTGGCGCGCGAGCGCGATCGCCTCGTCGTAGGCCCTGGCCGCGTCGTCGAGCCGACCGTCGAGGCGCGCCGCCTCCGCCTCGACGAGCTGGTGCTTGTGAGAGAAGTTCTCCGCGCAGCCCTCGGTCCAGCCGCGCAGCCGCTCGCGGCACGCGTCGAGATCGGCCCGCAGCCGCGCCCGCTCGCCCTCCTCCGCGCCGGGCAGGAGCGCGGCGATCGCGAGCGCGCGGTAGAACCGGAGCGCCGCGGTCTGGAACTTCCCGGCGAGGAAGCCGAGGTTCTCCTCGGCCTCGTCGGCGACCCGCACCGCGTCCGCGGGGAGGCCGTGCAGGTACAGGCACATCGCCTTGAGGATCTGGTAGTGGCAGAGCGCGTAGCGCGTCTGGTGCGCCTCGCAGTCCTTCAGGAACTGCTCCTCCGTCAGCGACTCCTCGGGCACCGCCGCGCCGTCGCCGGTGAGGTCCCGCAGCGCGAGCAGGAGGCCGAGGAGGCTGTGCGTGGCGACGGTGTGCCGGGTCCGCTTGGCGAAGCGGAGGGAGCCGGGCAGCTCGTCGAGCAGCCCGCGCGCGCTCTCGCCGCGGAAGAGCGGGTTGAGGAGCAGGTAGATGAGGAAGTAGCCCGCGAACTGGAGATCGCCCGCGTCGAGGCCGGCGCGGTAGCCGTCCCGGAACAGCGCGTCCGTCTCCGAGAGCGGCCTCACCCACGACTGGATGTTGTTGCCGAGGATGTAACAGGCGCGGCAGAAGTCGCCCTGCATGCGGAACCGGAGGCCGATGTCGGCGGCCAGCCGCCCGAACGCGTAGCCCTGGCGGTAGTCGCCGTGGAAGTGGCCGATCAGGCCGCCGTACATGGCGAAGCCGTAGGACGCCTCGGGGGTGAGGCCGTGCTCGAGCGAGATCCGCACGATGCTGCAGCACGCGAAGAAGTTCAGCTTCTCGAGCTTGAGCATGTAGAGCGGCGCCATCAGCTCGTTGAGCACGCCGACGGCGAGCCGCTGGCCCTCGTCGGCGATCTCCGGTGCGTCGATCAGCGAGGCGGGCGCCCGGCCCGCGAGGAGCTGCTGCACGCGCGCCGCCTCGGCCTCGACGAGCGTCGCGAGCTCCGCCTCACCCGCGCGGGAAGGCAGCGCGACGCCGATCAGCGCGAGCGCCTCCCGCCCGGCCTCCACCGTGTCGGTGAAGCGGCCGCGCATCGTGTACTGCACCATCCGGAGCTTCAGGAGGTCGGCCTTCTCGACCGGGGTCCTCGCGTGGCCGAGCGCCTCGGTGACGAGCGCCTCGGCGGCGTCCATCGCGCCGAGCAGGTACTCCACCTCGGCGAGCTGCCGCAGCAGGGCGAACGCGAGCGCGTAGCGCGACGCGAACGCGCCGGCCGGGAGCAGGCGGCGGCCCGCCTCGAGGTAGCGCCGGGCCGCGGCGTAGGCGGTCGCGTGCTTCGCCCGGACGGCCGCCTCCAGGTTGAGCTCCGCGATCGCGAGCCGCTCGTCGCCGTCGCGCACGAGGCCGAGCCCCTGATCGAGCTGCTCGACGATCTCGAAGACGCGCTCGGCGCGCTCCTCGGGCGTCGCGCCCGCGAGGAGCCGGCGGCCGATGCGCAGGTGGACCGCCTCGCGCTGGGGCCCGTCGATGAGGCCGTAGACCGCCTGCTGCACGCGGTCGTGGAGGAAGCGGAAGCGGGTCGCGGCGGCCGCCTCGCCGGGCGCGCCCGCGAGCGCGCCCGCGCTCGCGAGGACGTACTCGTCGCGGATCGCCGGCTCGAGGCGGCGCGCGGCCTCGATCCTGTCGAGGCCGGCGATGACCGCGAGCGTCTCCAGATCGAAGGTGCTCCCGATGCACGCGGCCAGCGTCAGGAGCTCGACCGTCGCGGCGTCGAGGCTGCGCACCCGGCCGCTCATCAGCTCGACGACGTTCTCGGTGAACCCGCGCGCCTCGATCCGGTCGAGGTCCCAGCGGAAGCGGCGCTCCTCCGGGGAGAAGTAGACGAGCCCGTCGGCGTCGAGCGCCTGGAGGAACTGCCGCGCGAAGAACGGGTTCCCCTCGGTCTTGTGCATGACGAGCCGCGCGAGCGGCTCCACCGCGTACGGGTCCTGCCGCAGGGTGTCGGCCACCAGCCGGATCAGCGACGCGAACGCGAGCGGGAAGAGCTGGATGGTGGTCACCTTCACGGCGCTCGCCTGCGCCGACCGCAGCGTCATGAGCAGGGGGTGGCTCTCGTCCACCTCGTTGTCGCGGTAGGCGCCGACGAGGAGGAAGGGCCCGAGATCCTCGGCCCCGAGGAGCCCCTCGATGAGCCAGAGCGTGCCCGCGTCGGCCCACTGCAGGTCGTCGAGGAAGAGGACGAGCGGCCGCCCGCGGCCGCAGAACGCCCGGAGGACGCCGCGGAAGGCGAGCAGGAGGCGGTGCTGCGCCTCGGCCGGGCCGAGCTCCGGCGGCGCGGGCGGGATGTTGCCCGCGCCAAGGACGATCCCGATCTCGGGCAGCACGTCGACGAGGAGCGACGCGTTCCTGCCGAGCTGCTTCTGCAGCGAGCGCCGCGCCTCCTCGACGCGCTCGGCGCTCTCCGCCAGCACCTGCTGGAGCAGGCCGCGGAGCGCCTGGATCACGGCGGAGTACGGGATCCCGCGGTGGAGCCGGTCGAACTTGCCCGAGATGAAATGGCCGTGCTCGCGGGTGAGCGGCTTGTAGATCTCGTGCACGAGCGACGTCTTGCCGATCCCGGAATACCCCGTGACCAGGATCATCTCGCGGCTGCCGGCGAGCACGCGCTCGAAGATCGACAGGTACTGGTGCGCCTCCCCCTCGCGCCCGTAGAGGCGGTGCGGGATGCGGAACTGCCCGGAGACGTCGTGCTCGCCGAGCGGGAACGGGTCGATTCGCCCTGTCTCGAGGAGGGCTCGTCGACACCTGAGGAGGTCTTTCGACAAACCTTCTGCGCTCTGGTAGCGCTCCTCCGCGTCCTTCGCGAGGAGCTTCATGACGATGGCGGACACGGCGGGAGGCACGGAGTCCTCCGGCAGGGGCGCGGGGGGTCGGGCGAGGTGGGAGTGCATCCACTCGAGCGGCCCCGAGGCGTCGAACGGCAGTCGCCCCGCGAGCATCACGTAGAGCACGACCCCGAGCGAGTAGAGGTCTGTGCGCCAGTCGAGGGCGCGGTTCATCCGGCCGGTCTGCTCCGGAGACATGTAGGGCAACCTGCCCTCCTCGACCGTGCTCTGCACCTGCGGGTGCTCCTTCCGGAGCCGCGTCGAGAACATGAAATGGGTCAGCCGGACGGCGCCGGCCTCCGGGTCGACGAAGAAGCTCTGCGGCTGGATGTGCTTGTGAATGACGCCGCGGCGGTGCACCTCGGCGAGCGCGTCGGCCATGCCCGCGGCCCACGCGAGGAGCTGGTCGATCGGGAGCGGCGAGCGCGCGAGGAGCCAGTCGAGGGGCACGAGATCCTCGTCCTCGAACACGAGGACCGGCGCCTCGCCGCAGCGCTCCATCAGCGTGGGGCTCAGCACCTGCGCGGCGTCGAGAGAGCGGGTGATCTCGAACTCGTTGAGCAGCGCGCCCGCGGCGGGAGCAGTCGTATGACGAGGTGAGTCGAGGTGAGCCTTGAGCAGCACGCGCCGCGCGTCGCTCTCGCGCACGGCGCGCACGATGCTCCAGCGATCGTTCGTCGTTTGCAGCACCTCTTCGCTGCGATAGCCCACCGCTACTTGCAAGGCTCTGCTCCGTTCTGGCGAGGCGCCGAGTGGCCCCCGGTAAGGCGACGCATCGTAAGCGAGCGATCCGTCCGTGTCACAGAAATTGTCCGGAGTCCGGGCAGATCAGCGCCTGTGCGATCGAGATCATCCAACGAGACGATCGCGCGCAACACGCCTCTCGGCGCGCGGGCCGTGCGCGGTTGAGGCCCGGACGACAGGAGGCGCGATCGTGCCGTGTCGGCGCTCAACGCAGCTCGTCAGAGCGCCTCGCCGGCGCGATCGGCCGCTGGCGGCGAGGGGGGATGTCGGGCGCGGTGCGCGGCGCGCGGCGACGACAGGCGGGCCGGCCGCGCAGGTGGGGTCGCGCCGGCGAGGGGTCAGCGCGCCGGCTTGCGCGCGGGATCGCGGCCGGCGAGGCCGTAAAGGACGATCTGGTGGACCGCGGACAGCACCGCCGCCACCTCCTCGCGGGAGATCTGGAACAGCCATGGTGGAGAGAAGCTCGCGTAGGCCGTGAGGAGCGCGCGCGCGGCGAGCTCGGGGTCGGCGGCGTCGAGCTCGCCCGCGCGGGCGCCGCGCTCGATGAGATCGCGGAGGAGCGCGCGCTCCTCGTCGAGGAAGCGGGCGTGCGCCGCCTTCACGGCGCGGCTCTGGCAATGCACGAGATCGCACGCGTGCGCGCCGGAGCCGGCGAGCTCCAGGAAGGCGCGCGCGCGGGCGTCGAACACCGCGCGCAGCCGGTCGCAGAAGGGCAGGTCCTCGGCGGCCGCGGCGCGCATGGCGGCCATGACGGCGCGGTGCTGCCCGCTGGAGAGCTCCTCGACGATGGCGTCCTTCGAGGCGAACTCCAGGTACACGGCGCCGACCGCGATCTCGGCCTCGCGCGCGATGTCGGCGACGGTCGTCTTGGCCGGCCCGTACCGGCGCAGGAGCCGCTCCGTCGCCTCGAGGATCCGCTGGCGCCGCTCGCTGGCGCTGCCGGGGGGGCCGTGCTCCATGACGCGCGCGATGATCTCCCGGATTCACGCGCGGGGGAAGCGCCCCGGGGCGGCAGGGAGGCGCCGGGGCCGGGCGCGGCGCGGCGCGCGGCGGGGCGGGGCGCGGGCGGCGCGACGGAGCGCAGCCACGCGATTGATCGCCGTCCGCCCGGCGGCTATCGTGGGCTGGCTTTGCGCCGGGTTTTCCATGAAGATCGCGCGTCCACGCGCGCCTCGGTCCGGCGCGCCGAAGGGACCGATCCATGACGAGCACCGCGCCGACACACGACGAAGCCGACGGGCTGGTTCGAGAGGGGCAGGTGATCGCGGGGAAATACCGCGTCGAGCGGGTGATCGGCGCCGGCGGGATGGGCGTCGTCGTCGCGGCGACGCACCTCCAGCTCGAGGAGCGGGTCGCGATCAAGCTGCTGCTGCCGGCGGCGGCGCGCTCGCGCACGCTGTCCGAGCGCTTCGTGCGCGAGGCGCGCGCCGCGGTGAAGGTCAAGAGCGAGCACGTGGCGCGCGTGACCGACGTCGGGACGCTCGAGTCGGGCACGCCGTACATGGTGATGGAGTACCTGTCGGGCAGCGACCTCGCCGACGCGCTGCGCGCCGGCGGGCGGGTTCCGCCGCAGGCCGCGGTGGAGTACGTGCTCCAGGCCTGCGAGGCGCTCGCCGAGGCGCACGCCGCGGGCATCGTCCACCGCGACCTCAAGCCGGCGAACCTGTTCCTCACGCGGCGCGCGGACGGCTCGCCGTGCGTGAAGGTGCTCGACTTCGGGATCTCGAAGGTGGCGCCGAGCGGCTCCGACCCGCGGATCACCGACACGACGGCGGTGATGGGCTCGCCGCTCTACATGTCGCCGGAGCAGCTCAAGTCGTCCCGCGACGTCGACGCGCGCACCGACGTCTGGTCGCTCGGGGTCATCCTGTTCGAGCTGCTCGCCGGCGAGCCGCCGTTCGACGGCGCGACCATGCCGCAGCTCTGCGTGGCGATCATGCAGGGCGTCCCCCGCCCGCTCGCCGCGCTCCGCGTCGACGTCCCCCCGGGGCTCGAGGCCGTGATCCTGCGCTGCCTGGAGAAGACGCCGGAGCGGCGCTTCCGCGACGTCGGGGAGCTGGCCGCGGCGCTCGCGCCGTTCGCGAGCGGGCGGGCGCGGCTCTCGGTCGAGCGGATCAGCGGGATCGCGCGGAGCTCGGGCCCCCCGCGGCCGGCGACAGCGTCGGGCGGCGTGGCGACCTCCCCGACCCTGGCGAGCACGTCGCCGACGTGGAGCGGGACGGTGGTGACGCGGAAGCGGCACGTCGGGCTCGCCGTCGCGCTGGGCGTCGGCCTGTCGCTGGTCGCCGCGGTCGGGGCCTTCGCCTTCCTCACCGGCCGCGCGCGGCCCGGCGACGCGCCGGCAGAGCCGTCCGCGAGCGCCTCGGCGGCGCCGACGCTGTCCGACGCCGCGACGCTGCCAGCGATGTCCGCGGCGCTGCCGGCCGTGTCCGCGGCGCTGCCGGCGACGTCCGCGGCGCTCGCGCCGGCCGTCACGCCCGGCGCCGTGGAGGCGCCCGCGCCGATGGACGACGTCCCCGCGGCAGCGCCGGGCCCGAACGGGGCCACCTCCGCGGCGCCCGCCAGCGTCAAGGCGGCGCCGCGCCCGGCGAGCGCCGCGCCGCGCGCCGCCGGCGCCGCCGCCTCCCCGCCGCCCCGGCCCGCCCGCCCGCCCGTGGCCCCCGCCCCGCCGGCCGCGGCGCCGGCCAACGGCAACCTGTTCGACGATCGCAAGTGAGGACACCACGCATGACGAGCCTGCCCCTGCAGCACCTCGGGCGCCTGCTGGCGCTCGCGATGTTCCTCGCCGCCCTCGTGGGCGGCGGCCGCGACGCCAGGGCCGACACCGCGGCAGCACAGGCGCTGTTCGACGCGGCCAGGCAGCTCATGGCCCAGGGCAAGTACGCCGACGCGTGCCCGAAGCTCGAGGAGAGCCAGCGGCTCGACCCGGGGATCGGGACGCAGTTCAACCTGGCGACCTGCTACGAGCAGCTCGGCCGGACGGCGAGCGCCTGGTCGACGTTCCTCGAGGTGGCCGGCGCGGCGAAGGCCGCGGGCCAGGTGGAGCGCGAGAAGGTCGCGCGGCAGCGCGCGACGGCGCTGGAGCCGCGGCTCATCCGGCTGACGATCACGGCGCCCGCGGACGCCCCGGCCGACCTCCAGGTGAAGCGCGACGGCGCCCCCATGGGGCGCGCGCAGTGGGGCATCCCGGTGCCCGTGGATCCCGGGAAGCACACGATCGAGGCCTCCGCGGCCGGCAGAGCGCCGTTCGCGAAGACCGTCGAGGTCACCAGGGCGGGCGCCTCGGAGACGGTGGCCATCCCGCCGCTGCCCGCGGGCGCGCCGGCGCGCGCCGCGGCGTCACCGACGACCGGCGCGACCGACGCGACCGGCGCCGCGCGACCGACCAGCGGCGCGGCCCCGCCGGCGAGCGGCGCCGCGCGGGTGACGACCGGCGCCGCGCTCGCGCCGGTCGCCGGAGGCGCCCCGCCGCCGCCGGCCCGTCCGCAGATGCGGCGCCGCAGCAAGGGGATGATGGTCACGGGCATCGTCCTGACGAGCCTCGGCACCATCGCCCTCCTCGGCGGGGGCCTGGCGCTCGCCTCGGAGTGCTCCGACCCGGAGTGCGAGACGTACGGCGAGGACGAAGGAGGCGCCGGGGCCGCGCTCGTCGTCGGCGGGCTCATCTTCGCCGGCGTCGGCATCCCGCTCGCGATCGTCGGCGGCCGCCTGGTGCCGGTGGAGCCCGAGAAGAAGAAGGCCGCCTCCGCGCCGGCGCCCTCCACCGAGCTCGTCCTCGGGCCGCGCTACGCCGGGCTTCGCTGGTCGATGTGAGCGCCGGCGCGGCGGGCCGCGCCGCGCTCGGTCGTCGACGATCCAGAGCGCCGATCAGCTCGAAACACCCAGGGAAGAAGAGATTCGAACCACAGAGGCACAGAGGGCACAGAGGAACAGCAGAAAAAACTCTGTGCCCTCTGTGCCCTCTGTGCCCTCTGTGCCCTCTGTGGTTCGCTCTTGTGGTTCGCTTTCTCAGGGCTGCCTCACCGTCGGAGTCCTAGAGATCGCCCGCGCGCAGATCGCGCGCCTTCACACGCTCTGACGCGCGCGCGATAGACGCACGCCGGACGGCGCGCCTCCGGGATCGCCCGAGCGCGCCGGCCCCGGCCCGCGAGAGGCGGCGAGTCCGCGAAACGGCCCCGGCGATCCTCGCATCGATGGAGACGGCCGCGTTGACGCAGGGTGAGCGCGGCGGTCCACGCGAGATCATGGCATCCGTATTTCCACGCTGGAGCAACACCGCTCTCCGGATCGCGATCGCCGCCGTGTTCCTCGGCGGCGCGGCGGCCGTGGCAGCGCCGATGCTCTACGTGCGCAGCGACTGGAACACCGGGCAGAACCTGCCCGTGCAGCAGCCGGTGCAGTTCGACCACAGGCACCATGTGCAGGACGACGCCATCGACTGCCGGTTCTGCCATTACACGGTCGAGCGGACAGGCACCGCGGGGATGCCGTCGACGGCGCTCTGCATGGGGTGCCATAGCCAGATATGGAATCAGAGCCCGAAGCTCCAGCTCGTCCGCAGCAGCTATTTCTCGGGCACGCCGATCCCCTGGAGCCGCGTCAACGACATCCCCGACTTCGTCTATTTCAACCACGCGATCCACGTGAACAAGGGGGTCGGCTGCGTGACGTGCCACGGCCGCGTGGACCAGATGCCCGACGTCTACAAGGTGTCTCCGATGTCGATGGGCTGGTGCCTCGACTGCCACAGGGCGCCGGAGCGACACCTCCGCCCGCCCTCCGCGGTCGCGGACATGGACTGGGACGCCGGCCCCGAAGCGGCGCGGATCGGCCGGCAGATCGCGCAGGAGCTCGGCGTGCGGCGGCTCACGCACTGCTCGACGTGCCACCGGTGAGCGCGCGGGCGCGAGGAGGGCGATCGCTCGGCGAACAGGGGACCTTGGCAACGGCGGAGGCGCCGATCCACCGATGACCTGAAGAGGGACGATGGCTGATCGAAGACAGATCCCATGGAGCTCCGCGCTCGACGGCAAGACGGGCAAAGCGTACTGGCGCAGCCTGGCGGAGCTCCTCGAGACACCGGAGCTCCGCGAGGCCGCCGCGCAGGCGCTCCCCGGCGGCGAGGGCGACGCCGGCGCGGTGAGCCGGCGGACCTGGCTCAAGCTGCTCGGCGCGAGCATCGCGCTCGCCGGCGTGTCCGGGTGCAACGCGAGGCCCGCGGACAAGATCGTCCCTTATGTGACGACGCCGCCGGAGGTGACCCCCGGGATCCTCCGGTATTACGCGACCAGCCTGGAGCTCGACGGGTTCGCCACGGGCATCCTCGTCGAGAACCACGAGGGGCGGCCGACGAAGGTCGAGGGCAACCCGGAGCACCCGGCGAGCCTCGGCTCGACAGGCGTCCACGAGCAGGCGTCGGTGCTCGGCCTCTACGACCAGCACCGCGCGCGCGCGGCGCGGCGCGGCGCGGCGCCGGCCGCGTGGGAGGCGTTCGTCGAGCAGTTCGGCGGCGCGCGGGGCGACCGCGGCGCCGGGCTCCGCTTCGTCCTGAGGCCCACCGGCTCGCCGCTCACGCAGGCCCTCATCGGTCGCGTCCAGGAGCGCCACCCGGCGGCCCGGTTCACGTTCCACGCGCCCGCCCGGTCGCGCGACGCGGCGCGCGGGGCCGAGCTCGCGTTCGGCGCGCCGCTCCAGGCGCAGTACGACTTCCGGACGGCGGACGTCATCCTCGCGCTCGACGCGGATTTCCTAGCGTCGATGCCGTTCAGCGTGCGGTACGCGCGCCAGTTCGCGGAGCGCAGGCGCATCGGCTCGCCGACGGGCACCATGAGCCGGCTCTACGTCGCCGAGCCCGGGCTGAGCCCGACCGGGAGCCTCGCCGATCACCGGCTGCGCCGCCGGCCGAGCGAGGTGCCGGCGCTCGCCGCGGCGATCGCGGCGGAGCTGCTCCTCGCGGAGGGCGCGCGCCCCGGATCCATCCCCGCGGACGCGCTCGGCGCGCTCGAGCCGGCCCGGGCGCGGGTGCGCGCGGAGGACAGGCCGTTCGTCCAGGCGCTCGCGCGCGACCTCGCGCGAGGCGCCGCGGCGAGCGTCGTCGTGGTCGGGGAGCGGCAGCCGCCGCCGGTCCACGCGATCGCGCACCTCATGAACGCGGCGCTCCGCAACGACCGCGCGGCGTGGGCCACCGCGGGGACGCTCGTCACGGCCGGCGGCGCGGAGCAGGAGCTCGCCGCGCTCGCCGACGAGATCCGGCGCGGCGCCGTCGACACGCTCGTGATCCTCGAGAACAACGTGGCCTACACGGCGCCGGCAGACATCGAGTTTGCCAGGCTGCTCCGCGCCGTCCGGAGCCGCGTCTACCTCGGGCTCTACGAGGACGAGACCGCGGCCGGCTGCGACTGGTTCGTGCCGGCCGCGCACGACCTCGAGGCCTGGGGAGACGCGCGCGCCTACGACGGCACGATCTCGCTGATCCAGCCGCTCATCGAGCCGCTCTTCCAGGGCAGGACGGCCTCCGAGGTGCTCACGGTGTTCGCGGGCGAGCCGCGCCGGAGCGCGCGCGAGCTGCTCCGCGAGGCGTGGCGGGCGCGCCGGGGCGGCGCCGATTTCGACGCGTTCTGGGAGGAGGCGCTCCGGCGCGGGCTCGTCGAGGGCACCGCGGCCCCGCGCGAGAACGCCGCGCTCCGGCCCGACGGGGTCGCCGCGGCGGCCGCGGCGCTCGGGCAGCTCGCCGCGGCGACGCCGGCGCCCGCGGAGACCCTCGAGATCGCCTTCTCGGCCGACGCCAACGTGTATGACGGCCGGTTCGCCAACAACCCGTGGCTGCTCGAGCTGCCCGACCCGATCACCAAGCTCACCTGGGACAACGCCGCGCTGCTCAGCCCCGAGACCGCCAGGGCGCTCGGCGTCGAGAGCGAGGACATGGTCGATGTCGAGCTCGGGGGGCGGACGATCTCGATACCGGTGCTCGTCGCCCCGGGGCACGCCGACGGGACGGTGTCGCTCCAGCTCGGCTATGGCCGGAGCGGCGCCGAGTCGATCGCCGCCGGCGTGGGGGTCGACGCGTACCGGCTCCGCACCACGGACGCGCCGTTCTTCGCGGCGGGCGCCTCGGTGCGCAAGCGGCCGGGCGAGAAGCACCCGCTCGCGCTCACGCAGGCGCACTGGAGCCTTCACGGGCGCCCCATCGCGCTCTCGGTCCCCCTCGCCGTCTACCGCGAGCACCCCGACTTCACGGAGGCGTTCAAGGGGCCGCAGCCGTCGCTCCTGCCCGCGGTGACGGCCCCCGGGGTGCCGCTCGGGCAATGGGCCATGACGATCGATCTCACGATCTGCACCGGGTGCAGCGCGTGCGTCGTCGCGTGTCAGGCCGAGAACAACGTCCTCGTGGTGGGCAAAGACGAGGTCCTGAACAGCCGCGAGATGCACTGGCTCCGGATCGACACGTATTACTCCGGCGACCCGCGCGACCCGGGCGTCGTCCACCAGCCCATGCTGTGCCAGCACTGCGAGAAGGCGCCGTGTGAATACGTGTGCCCGGTGAACGCGACCACGCACAGCCCCGACGGGCTCAACGAGATGACCTACAACCGCTGCGTGGGGACGCGGTTCTGCTCGAACAACTGCCCCTACAAGGTCCGCCGGTTCAACTGGTTCGATTTTACCGAGCTCCACGCCTACAACGACGGGCTCGCGCGGCTCCAGCGCAACCCCGACGTGACCGTGCGGGAGCGCGGCGTGATGGAGAAGTGCACGTACTGCGTCCAGCGGATCCGCCGCGCGGAGATCGCGGCGCGCGTCGAGCAGCGCGAGATCCGCCCGGGGGAGGTCGTCACCGCCTGCCAGCAGGCCTGTCCGACGCGGGCGATCCAGTTCGGCTCGCTCTCTCACCAGGAGACGGAGATGGTCGCGTGGCGCGGCGAGCCGCGGAGCTACGTGGTGCTCCACGACCAGGGCACCCGGCCGAGGACCATGTACCTCGCGCGCATCAACAACGAGAACCCGGAGCTCGTCAAGCCGTGACCCAGCCCCTCCTGCTCGGGCGGCCCACCGACGAGGCGCTCTCGGAAGATCTCCTGTCGGTCGTGTGGAAGCCGCGATCCAGGCTGTGGTGGGCGGCGTTCGCCCTCACCGGGGCCGGGACGGCCCTGCTCGCGATCACCATCACCTATACCGTCACGACCGGGATCGGGGTCTGGGGCAACAACATCCCGGTCGGCTGGGCGTTCGGGATCATCAACTTCGTGTTCTGGGTCGGCATCGGCCACGCGGGGACGTTCATCTCCGCGATCCTGCTCCTGCTCGAGCAACGCTGGCGCACGAGCATCAACCGGTTCGCCGAGGCGATGACGCTCTTCGCCGTCATCCAGGCGGGCCTCTATCCGCTCCTGCACCTCGGGCGGCCCTGGTTCGCCTACTGGCTCGTCCCCTACCCCTCCACGCTCGCGGTCTGGCCCCAGTTCAAGAGCGCGCTCCCGTGGGACGCCGCGGCCATCTTCACGTACTTCACGGTCTCGCTGGTCTTCTGGTACCTCGGGCTGATCCCGGACTTCGCGTCCCTGCGCGACCGGGCCCCGGACCGCGGCCGGCGGATCGTCTACGGGATCCTGTCGCTCGGCTGGCGCGGCTCCGCGCGCGCCTTCCGCCACTACCGGATCCTCTATGGGCTGCTCGCCGGGCTCGCGACGCCGCTCGTCGTCTCGGTCCACTCGATCGTGAGCAGCGACTTCGCGACCGCGCTCGTCCCGGGGTGGCACTCGACCATCTTCCCCCCGTTCTTCGTGGCCGGGGCCATCTTCTCCGGCTTCGCGATGGTGCTGACGCTGCTCATCCCCGCGCGCCGCATCTTCCACCTCGGGAGCGTCATCACCCAGCGGCACATCGACAACCTGAGCAAGCTCGCGCTCGTCACCGCCTGGATCGTCATCTACGCGTACATCATCGAGTTCTTCGCCGCCTGGTACAGCGCGTCGGAATACGAGATCTACCAGTTCTTCGTCGCGCGCCCCGCCGGCCCGAACGCCGCCGTGTTCTGGGCGCAGATGTTCTGCAACGTGCTCGTCCCGCAGCTCCTCTGGTCCTCGCGGGTCCGGAGGAACATGGTCCTGCTCTGGATCATCTCCATCCTCGTGAACGTCGGGATGTGGGCCGAGCGATTCGTGATCATCGTCATGTCGCTGCAGCGCGAGTTCATCCCGTCGGGGTGGCACGCCTACCGGCCGACGTGGGTCGATATCTCGATGTTCGCCGGGACGATCAGCTTCTTCCTGCTGCTCTTCCTGATCTTCCTGCGCCTCTTCCCGTTCATCCCCGTGGCCGAGGTCAAGGAGCTGAACCACGAGCTCGGCAAGGAGGAGCACTGACATGAAGAGAGGACTGCTCGCCGAGTTCGAGACGCCCGAGGCGATGCTCCGCGCGCTCGCGGAGCTCCGGAGCCGCGGATACCGGCGGCTCGACGCGTTCACGCCGTACCCGGTCCACGGCGCCGAGGCGGCGCTCGGACTCGGTCGATCGCCGCTCACGTGGATCGTCTTCCCCTTCGCGCTCGCGGGCGCCGCGGGGGGCTACCTCGTCCAGTGGTACAACAACGCCTACGACTACCCGCTCAACGTCGGCGGGCGGCCGCAGCACGCGGCCCCGGCGTTCGTGCCGATCACCTTCGAGATGATGGTGCTCACGACCTCCCTCGTCGGGTTCGTGGTGCTGCTCGTCCTCACGAGGCTGCCCGAGCTCTGGAATCCGGTGTTCGACGTGCCGGGGTTCGAGCGCGCCACCATCGACCGGTTCTGGATCGGCATCGACGCCCGCGACCCGGCGCTCATCCGGCCCATCGCCGAGCGCGATCTCACCGATCTCGGCGCGCTCACCGTCGCCTGGGCCGGAAAGGAGCGGCCGTGAGGCGCGGGCGCTCCGTCGTCCTCGGCGCGCTCGCCGGCCTCGCCGCGGCGCTCTGCGTCGCGTGCACCCCGGCGACCCCGGCCCAGGACGAGCGCGGCGAGGCCGACGAGCTGGATCTCGAGCGCATGATCCGCCAGAAGCGCTACGCGCCCTACGAGCCGGCGGAGATGTTCCACGACGGCGCCGTCATGCGCCGCCCGCCCGAGGGCACCGTGCCGAACGACCGGGTGACCGGCGATCCCGGGCTCACGCGGGGCGTCGCGGGCGGCGCGCACGTCGACCGCATCCCGATCCCGGTCACGCTGGAGCTGATCCGGTACGGCCAGGGCCGTTACGAGATCTTCTGCGGCGCCTGCCACGGGATCGCCGGAGACGGCGAGTCGGAGGTCGCGCGGAACATGACGCAGCGGCGCCCGCCGTCGCTCGTCGACGCGCGCGTGCAGGCGTTCCCGCCCGGCCGCATCTACCAGGTCATCGTCGAGGGCTACGGCCTCATGCGCTCGTACGAGCCGCACATCCCGCTCCGGGAGCGCTGGGCGATCGTGGCCTATGTGAAGGCGCTCGGGCGGAGCCGCGCCGCCGCGCTCGACGCGCTCCCCCCGCCCCTGCGCGAGCGCGCCCTGAAGGAGCTCCCGTGAACGGACGAGTCCCTCGCATCCCCATCTTCCGGGGCGGCCGCGCGCTCGTCGCGCGGTCGCTCGGCCTCGCGCTCCTCGGCGCCGTCCTGCTCGTGGTCGGCGCGTTCGTGGACCGCGAGCGCGTCTTCTACGCGTACCTCGCGGCCTACGCCTACGCCGTCACCACCGCGGTCGGCGCGCTCATCTTCCTCATGATCTGCCACGCGATGGGCGCGACATGGCCCGTGGCCGTCCGCCGCCTCGCGGAGGCGATCCTCTCGGCGCTGCCGCCCCTCGCCGCGCTGTTCCTCCCGCTCCTGCTCGGGATGGACGCGCTCTACGGGGACTGGCTCCATCCCGAGTCGATCCACGACGAGCACGTCCGGGCGATCGTGCTCCACAAGACGCCCTACCTGAACCTCCCCTTCTTCCTCGTGAGGACGGGGATCTACTTCGCCATCTGGCTCGCCCTGGGCGCCCTCCTGCGCCGCGGCTCGCTCCGGGGCGACGCGAGCCCGGCGCTCGCGGGCGGCGGGCGGCTCCGCGCGCTCAGCGTCGGCGGCCTGCCGCTCGTCGCGCTGGCGCTCTCCTTTGCCTCGTTCGACTGGCTCATGTCGCTCGCGCCGACGTGGGTGTCGACGATGTTCCCCGTCTACGTCTTCGCCGGCGGCTTCGTCGCGGCGATAGCGCTGCTCACGGGGCTGACGTTCACCTCGGAGCGCGCCGGGCTCCTGCCCGGGCTGAGCAGCTCGCACTACTACGCGCTGGGCCGGCTGCTCCTCGCGTTCACCATCTTCTGGGCCTACGCCGCCTTCTTCCAGTTCATGCTGATCTGGATCGCGGACAAGCCCGAAGAGGCGGAGTTCTACCTGCGCCGCTACCACGGCCCGTGGGGGACAGCGACCCTCGTCCTCGTGCTCGCGCGCTTCGTGATCCCCTTCCTGATCCTGCTCAATTACGGGATCAAGCGGCGGCCGGCCTGGCTGTCGGCGGTCGCCGCCTGGGTCCTCGTCGCGCACTACCTCGACATGCACTGGCTCGTCGTGCCCGAGGCCTCCGGCGTTCGCGCGCCGTACCACTGGCTCGATCTCGCGGCGCTCCTCGCCGTGGTCGGCCCGTGCGTCGCGTTCGCCGCGCTCCGTCAGCGCGGCAAGCCGCTCGTCCCCGTCAACGACCCGGCGCTGCCGGCCGCACTCCGTTACGAGAGCGTATGACCTCCCAGTACCGCCGTCCCGACGTGCGCCAGGAAGAGGATCACCTCCCCTGGCGGAGGATCCTGGCCATCGCGTTCGCGGTCATCGTCATCTTCGCCACCCTGGGCGCCTGGTCCTGGATGATCCTGCGGGGCCGCGAGGCGGCGCTCCGCGCCGGCGGCAGGACCATGGAGCACGCGCGCGATGGCTTCCAGCCGCGCGGCGTGGTGGCCGGGGTCGATCAGCGCATCTTCCGGCGCCAGGCCACCGGCGAGGAGGGGCTCGGCAAGGTGCTCAATCGCAGGAAGCGCGAGGAGCTCGGCCGCTTCGGCTGGGCCGACCGGGAGCGCGGGATCGTGCAGATCCCGATCGAGGACGCGATGGGCCTCGTCGCCGAGGAGAGCCGATGAGGACGGCGCACCTCTCCGCCGCGGCGCTCCTCGCCCTCTCGCTCTCGCGCGCGCCGCTCGCGGCCGCCGCCGACCCGCCGGCGCTCCCGCCGGCCGCGCGCGAGGCCGACATCGAGGAGCGCCTCGGGAGCTCCATCGACACGGCGCTGTCGTTCACCGACATGGAAGGGCGCGCCGCGCCGCTCGCCGCGCACCTCGACGGCCGGCGCCCGGTCCTCCTCGTCCTCGCCTATTACCGCTGCCCGACGCTGTGCGGCCTCGTGCTGCGCGGGCTCGTATCCGGCATGGGGAAGCTCGACTACCGGCTCGGCGAGCACTACCGCGCGCTCACGGTGAGCTTCGATCCACGGGACACCCCGGAGTCCGCGGCGCGGAAGCGGACAGCCACGCTCGCGGCGCTGGGCATGGCGGCCGCGCCGGCGCCGGATCTCTGGCCGTTCCTCACCGGCGATGTCCCCGAGATCCGCGCGCTCGCGGGCGATCTCGGCTTCCGGTTCGCGCACGACCCGCAGACCGACCAGTACGCGCACCCCGCGGCGGTCTTCGTGCTCACGCCGGAGGGCCGCATCTCTCGCTATCTCTATGGCATCGAGTTCCCCGCGCTCGACCTCCGGCTCGCGCTGCTCGAGGCGAGCCGCGGGCAGGTCGGCACCACCCTCGATCGGGTCCTCATGACGTGTTATCGCTACGACCCGGCGAGCCGCCGCTACGGCCCCCAGGTGGCCGGCTTCCTGCGGCTCGGCGCGGCCGGCATCCTGGCCTGGGTCCTCACGCTGCTCGCCTTCTTCGGCTGGCGAGGGTGGCAGCGCCGGCGGTGGGAGGGCGCGCGATGAACGAGCTGTTGCGCCAGATCCTCTTCTTGCCCGAACAGCGCTCCTCGCTGGCCCGCGAGATCGACGCGCTCCACTACATCGTCGTCTCCGTGACGATGGGCGGCGCTGTCCTGATCACGCTGATCGGCGGTTATTTCCTCATCCGCTATCGACGGCGCCTCCAGGACACCGCGCGGCCGCACGCCGGGACGCTCGCGAAGCCGGCGCTCGCCCTGGAGACGGTGACGCTCCTCGGCCTCGGCGTCCTGTTCCTCGCGTTCTGGAACGTCGGCACGCGCCAGTTCGTCGACCTGCGCACGCCGCCCGAGGACACGCTCGACGTCTACGTCACCGGGAAGCAGTGGATGTGGAAGTTCGCCTACCCCGAGGGAGAGAGCATGATCTCGGTGCTCTACGTCCCCGCGCGCAGGCCGATCAAGCTCATCATGACGTCGCGCGACGTCATCCACAGCTTCTTCGTCCCCGCGTTCCGCATCAAGCAGGACGTCCTCCCGGGCCGCTACACCACGGCCTGGTTCGAGGCGAGCGAGCCCGGCGCGTATCCCATCCTCTGCACGGAGTACTGCGGCACCAGCCACTCGGAGATGCGCGGCCAGGTGATCGCGCTCGAGCCCGCCGATTACGAGCGCTGGCTCGCCGGCGGCGCGGCGAGCACGCCGGCGTTCGCCCAGGAGGCCGCCGCGCAGGCGGAGCAGGAGCGCGCGGAGGCCGAGCCCACGATGCCGAGCCGCGGCGAGCGCGCCGCCGCCCGCCACAACTGCCTCCGGTGCCACACCCTCGACGGCACGCCGCACATCGGCCCCACCTGGGCGGGCCTGTACCGCGCCGTCGTGCCGCTCGAGGGCGGCGGCGAGCGCATCGCCGACGAGGCGTACATCACCGAGTCGATCATGGACCCGCTCGCCGCGATGCACCGCGGGTTCCAGCCGGTCATGCCGTCGTATCTGGGGCAGGTCACGCCGCCGGACATCGCCGCGATGATCGAGCTCATCAAATCGATCCGCGACGTGCCCCGCGGCCCCGTCGTGCCGTGGGACGGCGGCGTGGGCGGGAGCGGCGCCGCCGCGCCGGGAGGGACGACGCCATGATCGCACACGAGATCGAGGGGGTAGCGCCGGGGCACGGCGCGCACGAGGCCGATTATCTGCGATCCGACGCGGGCGTGCGCTCGTGGCTGCTCACGACCGATCACAAGCGCATCGGGATCATGTTCTACGCGCTCATCATACCGATGCTCCTGCTCGGCGGCGTCTTCGCGCTCGTCCTCCGGACGGAGCTCCTGACGCCGGGGCCCACCGTGATCGACGCGGCGACCTACAACCGCATGTTCACGCTCCACGGCGTGGTCATGGTGTGGCTCTTCATGATCCCGTCGATCCCGAACATCTTCGGGAACTTCGCCCTCCCGCTCATGATCGGCGCCAAGGACCTCGCGTTCCCGCGCCTCAACCTGGCGAGCCTCTACGTCTATGCGATCGGCGCCGTGATCACGCTCGGGGCAGCCGTGGGCGGGGGCGCCGACACCGGGTGGACGTTCTACCCGCCCTACAGCACGACCACGCCCACGGCGGTCATTCCCGTCGTGATCGGCATCTTCATCCTCGGCATCTCGTCGATCATGACCGCGGTGAACTTCATCGCGACCACGCACACGATGCGCGCCCGCGGGCTCGGCTGGGGCCGCCTGCCGCTCTTCGTGTGGGCCATCTACAGCACGAGCATCATCATCCTGCTCGCGACCCCGGTCCTCGGCCTCACGATCCTGCTCGTCGGGGCGGATCACGTCTATCACTTCGGCCTCTTCGACCCGGCGCTGGGCGGCGATCCCGTGCTGTTCCAGCACCTGTTCTGGTTCTACTCCCACCCTGCCGTCTACATCATGGTGCTCCCGGCGCTCGGGGTCATCAGCGAGGTGGTCTGCACCTTCTCGCAGCGGCAGCCGGCGTCCTACTGGGCGATCGCCATCTCGTCGCTCGGGATCGCGCTCATCGGGTTCGCGGGGTGGGGGCACCACATGTTCGTGGCCGGGATGAGCGAGGTCGACGCCGGCATCTTCGGCGCGTTCTCGATGTTCATCGGGATCTTCTCCGCCATCAAGGTCTTCACCTGGGTGGCGACGCTGCAGAAGGGGTCGATCCATCTCAACACCCCGATGCTCTATTTCCTCTGGTTCCTGTTCCTCTTCGTCTTCGGGGGCATGACGGGCATCGCCGTCGCGACGCAGTCGCTCGACGTGCACTGGCACGACACGTACTTCGTCGTCGCCCACTTCCATTTCATCATGGTCGGCGGCACGCTCACCGCGTTCCTGGCGGCCGCGCACTACTGGTTCCCGAAGATGTTCGGCCGCATGTACTCCGAGCCGATGGGGCTGCTCACGTCCTTCGGGGCGTTCCTCGGGTTCATCCTCACGTTCCTCCCCCAGTTCCTCCTGGGCAACGCCGGGATGCCCCGCCGTTATTACAGCTACCCGGAGCAGTACCAGTGGCTCAACGTGCTCTCGACCGGGGGCGCCTACCTGCTCGGGGCCGCGCTCGTGCTCTCGCTGGTGAACCTGCTCATCGCCCTGCGCTGGGGTGCGCGCGCCCCCGCCAACCCGTGGAGGTCGCGCAGCTACGAGTGGATCACGCCGCCCATCCCGTCGAAGCACAACTTCCCGGTGACCCCGATCGTCGAGCGCGGCCCGTACGACTACCACCTGACCGAGGAGGAGGCCCATGCTCGAATCTCAGCCGCCGCTCATTGAACCGCAGCCGCAACCGCAGCCGCAGCCGCTCGCCCCGCCGCGGCTCGCCATGCAGTTCGAGGATCTCGAGAAGCAGACCCACGCCGCGCACTTCGGCATGTGGATCTTCCTCGCCAGCGAGGTCCTCCTCTTCGGCGGCCTCTTCGGCCTGTACGCCGGCTACCGCGCGATGTACGGCGCCGAGTTCGCCGCCGGCATCGCGCACAACAGCGCCCCGATCGGCACGGCGAACACGGCGATCCTCCTGACGAGCAGCCTGCTCGTCGCGCTGAGCGTCTACGCCGTGCGCCTGGATCGGCCGGCGCGGGCCGGCCGCCTCCTGCTCGGCGCCATCGCGCTCGGGGCCGCCTTTCTCACGCTGAAGGGCATCGAGTACGCGGCGCACTTCCACGAGGGGATCTTCCCCGGCGCCGCCTACCGCTTCGAGGAGCTCCCGCAGGCCGGCGCGCGGCTGTTCTTCACGCTGTACTATGTCTCGACCGGCCTCCACGCCGTCCACGTCACGGCGGGGCTCGTGGTCCTCGGCTGGCTCGCGTGGGGGTGCCTCCGGCGCCGGTACGGCGCGGGCAACGAGACGCACGTCGAGCTCGGCGGGCTCTACTGGCACCTCGTCGACGTGATCTGGATATTCCTCTGGCCGATGCTCTACCTGATGCACCGCTAACGGCACGTTGCACCCATGACCGTCAAGCACCTCTCCTCGCGGACCTACGTGATCGTCTGGCTCGCCCTGATGGCGCTCACGCTGGCCTCGTACCTCCTCTCGCTCGCCCACCTCGGCCGGGGCGACGTCGTCGCGGCGCTGCTCATCGCCACGGTGAAGACGGTGCTCGTGCTGCTGTTCTTCATGCACCTCGTCGAGCAGCGCTTCGCGAACGCGCTCCCCATGATCGTGTCGGCGCTCCTCCTCGGCCTCCTGCTCACGTTGATGATCAGCGACGTGACGACGCGCGAGACGATCTCGCGCACGCCGATCCCGCCGGCTCCGCCGCCCGAAGCCGCGGCGGCGCCCCGCTGATCCGCCCGTCGCGTGATCGCCCCGCCGGCGCTGGCGCGGGTACGGCTCAGGTCGCCCCAGGGCGATGGCAGAATCGCCGTGTCAGAGGGCGCATGACGCCGATCTCACCGCATCGGGCGCCGCTCACCTGGGCTGTCCACCGCCCCGGTTCGGTCCTACAAACACGTGCTCTCGGCGCTGCGCGGCGGCCATGCGGAATGGTGCCGGCGCCGGGGGCATTGCACGTTCGCAGGAGCGACCATGAAGACGTGGATTGGACGGGCCGCGGTCTCGTGCGGTCTCGCCGTGGCGGGGTGCACCGCCGGCCCGACGGGCGAGCCGTGGATCGCGGAGCGAGACGGCTCTCTGGCGCTGGACTGGGCCGCGTCCGCGCCGGCGGCGCTCCGCGGCGCCCCCGGGGGCGACGGCCCGGGCGCGCCGTGCTCGGCAGAGGTCCTGTTCGCGGAGGATTTCTCGGACAACGCGGCCCGCTGGAGCCTCGCGCCCGGCTGGGAGATCGGCCCCGCGCGGGCGTCCCGCGGACAGCGCGCGGGGTTCCCGGATCCGGCGAGCGATCACACGAAGGCCGGCGACAACGGTGTCGCGGGCGTGCTCCTCGGCGGCGGCCCGAGCATCACCGCGCCGCACCCGCAGCGTTACCTGACGAGCCCCGCGGTCGACGCGGCGGTGCGCGGGCGGGTCACGCTGTCGTTCTGGCGCTGGCTGAACACGAGCTACCGCAACAAGGCCCGGGTCGAGGTCTTCGACGGATCGCGCTGGAGGATCGTCTACGAGTCTCCGCTCGACGATGTCACCGAGTCCGCGTGGAGGGACGTCACGTACGATCTCACGCCGTACAGGAACCCGGATCTGAGGGTGCGGTTCGGCTACAGCGCCGTCATCGCCTTTGGCGGCGCGCCCATGTCGGGCTGGAACATCGACGACGTGCGGATCAGCGCGTGCCGGTAGCGGCGTCGCTGCCGTCGACCGTCGTGGCACCTTGCTTGCTCGACGTGGCCCTTGAAGGGCGCAAGGACGAGCCTTGCGCCATGTTGTGCCACAGAAAGGGTGTAGCAGGTCATGACGATGCAGAAGAAGCGGAAGGTGCTCAGGGCCCCCTTCATCGTGACGGTCGCCGCGGCGGCCTCGCTCGCGGGCGCCGTGGCCTTGCCGGGGTGCGACCCCACCGTGGACGACGGCTGTCCCGATGGGTGGGCCTGTAACCCGCCGCCGTCGTCGTGCCCCGAGGAGATGCCGGCACCTGGATCGCGCTGCGACGGGGACGACCCGTCCTGCAGCTACATCGACGGTTGCGATAACCCCATCGACTACGCGTGTGTGGACGGGGCGTGGCGCGTGGAGCGCGAGATGTCCTGCAACCCGCCGCCGCCGCCGGCGTGCCCCGAGGAGATGCCGGAACGCAGGTCGAGCTGCGACGCGGACGACCTGTCCTGCAGCTACATCGATGGTTGCGACAACCCCATCGGCTACAGGTGCGCGGAGGGGGCGTGGCGCGTGGAGAGCGAGGTTTCCTGCAACCCGCCGCCGCCGGCGTGCCCCGAGTCGTTGCCGACGACCGGCAGCGCGTGCGAGCTGCTCGGGGAGAGCTGCTCCTATGCCGGCCCCCCCGATTGCCCCGAGCCGACCGTGGTGACCTGCGGCGCCGACGGCACGTGGTCCGTGACGATCGCGGTCTCCTGCAACCCACCGCCCCCGCCGCCCCCGCCGCCCCCGGGGGACTGTCTCACGGCCGCCACCGGGGAGGAGTGCGCGGGCCTGGGACCGACATGTCAGTGGCTTGTGCCAGGGTGCGCCGAGGGCACGGGAACCCCGGCGCTCGCCGCGGTGGGCTGCTTTCCGAGCCTGCCGTGCGGCGAGGTCGACGCGGCGTGTCCTGCCGGGACGCGCTGTCAGGAGGTCGTCGTCAACCCCTGCGTCGCCGCGTCCCCGGGCGACGTGACCTGCGCCGCGTGCGGGTTGACCAAGCACGTCTGCGTGCCGCCCTCCGCGGCGACCACCACCGACTGACCGCGGCCGGCGCGCTCCCGTCGCCCGTCTTGCCGCCAGAGGACCCAGCGCATAGCGTGACCCCATGACGGACGCCCCCGACGCAGAGCAGGACGGCGCCGCCGACGCCGACGCGGAGCAGGACGGCGCCGCAGACGCCGACCCTGCGCCGCGGGCCCCGCTCCCTTCCGCGAGCGACGCGGTGCGCGGCGAGTGGGGGCGGCGCATAGAGGCCGAGTACCGCTCGGCGGCGATCACGCAGCACCTCACGCTCTGGCTCATCCAGATGGGCGCGTCGCCGGATCTCATCGACGACGGCCTGCGCATCGTCAAGGACGAGCTCGCGCACGCGCGCCTCAGCCATCGGGTCCACGTCCTCGCGGGCGGCGGGGCCCTGGCGCCGCTCCGCCGCGAGACGCTGGGGCTCAAGGGCAAGGACGACGAGCCGCTCGAGCTGGCCGTCGCGCGGGCGGGCGTCGAGATCTTCTGCCTCGGAGAGACGGTCGCTGTCCCGCTCTTCAAGGTGCTCCGCGAGGGGTGCATCGTCCCTGTCGCGCGCCGGGCGCTCGACCGCATCCTGCGCGACGAGGTGCGGCACCGCGACTTCGGCTGGACGCTGCTCCGCTACCTGCTCGATCTGCCGTGCGCACCGGCCGTGCGCCTGCTGGTCGAGCGCGAGCTCCCCTCCATGTTCGCCCGGATGCGCAAGAGCTACATGCCCGCCGGCGGCGCCCGTCGCGCGGCGATCTCGGACGACGACCGCGCCTGGGGCCTCATGCCGGTCGCCCGTTACGGCGAGATCCTCGAGCGCGCCGTGGAGCGGGACTACGTGCCCCGCTTCGCCGAGCACGGCGTCGACGCGCGCGCCGCGTGGCGTCGCTCGGCGGCCTGACCCGTAAGCGCGCCCGTTCCCGCCTGAGGCGGCCGCGTCCCTCCGCCATCCACATGGCGCTCGTCGCCTGGACATCGGACACAGGCGAGCGCGGCGCCGCCATGGCACCGGCGTCACGTCTGACACACGCGGGCGCGGGCGCCGTCGGTCCCGCGGGTCAGAAGTCCTGCCACGGCTCTGCCTCGCGAGAGGAGAGAGATTTCAACGCAAAGACGCCAGGAGCGCAAACGCGCAAGGATGCATGAAAGCTGTTCTTTTTTTGCGCCTTTGCGCCTTTGTGTCTTTGCGTTGAATCTCTCTCCAGATCCAGATCAGGCCGCGAAGACGCCGAACTCGGGGCTGTAGGTCACGACGCCTCGGGCGTCCTTCAGCGCGCCCTCGGCGAGCTCCATCGCCATGAACTCCTCGTCGGCCGCGTACTCGTTGCCCAGGCCGAACAGACTGGCCTTCTTGAACCCGAACCGGGCGTAGTACTCCGGTGCTCCGAGGACGACGGCGAAGGCGCAGCCAGCGCCGCTGCACGCCTCGATGCCCTCTCGCGCCAGCGCGGATCCGACGCCGCGGCCCTGGAGAGCAGGCAAGACCGCGAGCGGCGCGAGGCCGAGCCCTCCACCGGTCGGGCCGGGGCCGGCGATCGCCACCGGGCTGAACAGGACATGTCCGACGATGGCGCCGTCGATCTCCGCGACGAGCGAGACCACCGCGCGCCCCGCGGCCCGCAGCCTGTCGACCAGCTCGGCCTCCATCGCCGAGGGGAACGCCGCGCGGTGGACAGCGCGGATCCCTGCCTCGTCGCCCGCGCGCTCAGACCTGATGTTCATCACCCACGCTCCTCTCGTCCGCCGCGCCGCCGCCATGCCTCCGCCGCGCCCCCGTCCCCCCGCGCTGCCGTCGCCCGGCGCCGTCCCGCGCGCGCGGTCGGCGTCAAGCGCTGTCGAGCACCGGGCTGTGACAGACCACGTCCGACCGCGTCGACGCATCGAGTCGCCCTGCCAATTCCTGTTATCCACAGGATACCCCCGGACAACAGTCGGTATCTGTCGCTCCTCATCGCGGCGCGCCTCCTCTCTTCAGGGTCCGGCAGAGCCTACCGGAACCCGGCGCGGACCGGCGCGAAGAGCTCTTCCGATACTTGTAACCATTTGATTTCACACGACTTTTTACGCGCAACGCCCCGGCCGTCCGCCCCTGACAGGTTGGGACAATGTCCGTCCGATCGATCCCTTTCCGGACGGGTCCAAGATGGCTATCCATGGTAGACATCAAGAACGCGGCGCGACGGCGTGTCTCTCGCACGACGCTTGTAAATGGCGCGCCTGAACGCTTCGTTTGGAGGAGACTTCTTCATGGAAAAGATCTCGCTCACGTACTTTGTCGACTTCGTTCTCAAGGCCGGGACGCCCAAGCTGACCGGCGTCAGGGAGTTCAAGGAGCGGAAGGACGAGCTCCACACGGACTTTTACAGGCAGGTGCGCGAGGCGATCGTCGACATGCACAGGAGCGGAAAGCCCATCAGCGTGCTCGACGGCTTCCTGGCCGCCCAGCACGACGAGCGGCGCCGCCGGATTTACCCGTCGGTGGTGAACGGATACCGCAAGTTCCTCGCCTCGGCGAAGATGACGTGGTTCGAGCCGCCGGCGTCGACGTACCGCCTCGGCGATCTCGAGATCAACGTGAACCCGGAGCTCGGGCTCGTCATCGACGGGACGCCCCACGTGATCAAGATGTATTTCCGCGGGGAGCCCCTCTCGTCGAAGCGCGTCTCGGTCGTGCTGAACCTGCTGATGAACGGCCTCGCCGAGAGCACGCCGGGCGGCGCCTTCGCGGTGCTCGACGTGCGGAACGCCAAGATTCACACCTTCAAGGTCCCGAACCCGCGGCTCAACCTGCTGCTCCGCGGCGAGGCGGCCTCGTTCGCGACCATCTACACCGGGCTGTGATCCTCGGCCGCCCGGCGAGGCGACGGCGCGGGCATCGCACCACGTCATCGCCGGGCGTCCACCGGAGACACGGCGCCCACCGCGATACCGGCGTTTCCGCGACGCGCGCCCTCCGCCGCTCATCCCGGCGGAGGACGCGCGTCGCTCCGCTCGCGCCGAGCCCAGCGCGAGGGCGCCGCGCGGCGGTCGGACGCGAGAGGAGAGAGGGCGGCGCGCCGCGCGCGGGTTGGCGGCGCGCGCGGCGATGACACGCGGTGACGAAAGCGGCGGGGGGCGCGCGGCGACGGCGCGCAATTCGCGCCGCGCGGCACACAGACAATCAAGCTGTAGGAGATCTGCGCCGCTGGCCACATTGCAGCACGCGCAAGCAGAGCGAAAATGACCGAGCTAGAGAAAGAGAACTACGATCAACCGGTTCGTTTCAGTTATCCTCGATCTGCCATGGACCGTCGCGCGCAGATCACCGCAACCCCGCTTCATGTACCCAGCATTCTTGTGGTCCTTGATCCGGCGTGGCCGGCGCTCTTCAGCCTGTGCCTCACGGTGGCGCCGGGCTGCGGGGTGCTCCTGCACCGCTGCGACGCGGCGACCGCAGCGACGATCGCCGCCGAGCGGCGGCCGCTCGCGATCATCCTCTCCAACGGCGTCTACGCGACGGATCCGGCCGAGTTCGAGGCGCTCGCCCGGGACGTCCGCTCGACGCTGGTGCGGCTCGACGAGGAGGTCTGCGAGCGCGAGCTCGAGGCGATGCTGAGAGGTGCGCTGCGCGACACGCGCGAGATGAGCGCGCAGCGCGAGCGCGACGCGGGGCGGCGCGACGAGGGGCGGCGCGACGAGGGCAGCGGGCGTTACACGCTGATCGGCGCGCAGCGCAGCGAGACAGTCGGCGCCAAGGGGGCCGCGGGCGTGGATCCGCGCGCGGCGCAGCGGCAGGTCCCGGGCGCCGATCCGCGGCTCGCGCCCCGGCGCGGCGACGCGGCGGCGAGCGAGAGCACCATGCCGCCGCCCTCGTCGCGCGCCGGCTCCCCGCCCTCGGTCCGGACGCCCCTGACGAGCCACACGCTCACCCCCGTCCCTCCGTCCAGCGCGCCGCCGTCGTTCCGTGCCCCGCCGTCGGTGCGCACCGCGCAGCCGAGCCCGTACGCCCCCCCGGGCTTGCCCCGCTCGGTGCCGCCGCCCTCCACGCGCGCGCTCCCGGGCCTCCCGTCGGTGCAGCCGGCGTCGGCCGGCAGCGCCCCCCTCTCGACCCCGCCCCCCTCGGTGCGCGGCGCGCCGGCGCGCGGGATCCTGTCGAGCCCGCCTCCTTCGATGCGCGCGCACCCGAGCGCGCCGCCGCCGCCGTCGTCGCGCTTGCCGGGCGGCACACCGGCGTCGTCGCGCGCGCTCCCGGCGCCGCCGACCCCGTCGCACCGGCCCACGCCGATGCCGCCGTCGAGCTCGCAGGCCGGGCCGCCTTCCTCCACGCGCCTGCCGAGCCCGCCGTCCCTGCGCTCGATGGCGAACGCGCCCACCTCGGTGCGCTCGGTCCCGCCCGGCGCGCCCTCGGGCACCGAGGGGCCGACCTCGATCAGGACCATGGCGCCGCTGTCGGCACGCCTGGCCCCGCCCTCGTCGGTGCGCCCCGAGCTGTCCCCGCGCTCGGGCGTGCGGGAGCGGGGCAGCGAGGAGCTCGACGCCGTGTTCGAGGATCAGAACCTCCCGTTCGACGCGCTCGCGCGCGCCAGCCGCGGCTCCTCGACCCCGCGCTGAGCGCCCTCGAGAGCGCCTAGCCGCGGGGGCGCGTGACCCAGGACAAGGTGGAAGCGGCGGCTCGCCCGAGCAGCGCGCCGGCGATGTCGCGCAGCGCCGGAGGCGCGGGCGCGCCGAGATCGCGGCCCAGATCGACGAGGATGCGATCGACGCACTCCATCGCGCTCGCGGCCGCGAGCTCCATCCCCGCGCCGCGGCCGCCGGCGGCGCGCCCCGCGAGGTAGAGCCCCCGGACGGGCGTGTGCACCGCGGGGCGCGCGCGGCCGACCTGGCCCGGCGTCTGCGCGGTCCCCGCCGCAGGCGCGTCCCCCGCAGCGCCGGCGTCCCCGCGCCGGCCGTCGGGCGAGCCGTCGACGAAGATCGCGTCGGAGAGCAAACCGGGCGCCGCGCCGTCGAGCGCGCGCAGGAGCCCGTCGACGGACGCGGCGGGAGCGCCGCCGCGCGCGCCGGACACGGCGACCGCGCAGAGCAGCTCATGCCCGGGCGGCGCGAGCGACGGGTCGAAGCGCGTCGGCACGAGGCAGTAGAACGGCAACGACGTCGCGCCGCCGCCCGCGAGGCCGGCGAGCGCGCCCGCCGCGACGCGCCGCCTGCGCAGCGCGACCTTCACCTGGATCGGCCCCGGCTGCGGCGTGAGCGCGCGGGCGCGCGCCACGTACGCCTCCGGGAAGTGCGGCTCGCCCACGAGGCCCGAGACGGTGGGCAGCAGACCGGCGGTGCTCACCACGATGCGCGCGGGCAGCGCGGTCCCGTCCTCGAGCTCCACGCCGCGCACGCGCCGATCGCGCACCACCACGCGGCGCACGGCCGCGCCCGTCCACACGGCGGCGCCGAGCTCCCGGGCCAGGCGGCAGAAGACGTCGGGCACCCGCGCCGCGCCGCCCTCGGGGTAGCGCTGCTGGCCGGCGCGGGCGAGCCGGCGCCAGGCGAGGAGCGCCTCGCCCGCCGAGGCCTCGGCGCCGGGCAGCAGCAGCGGCAACGCCAGCAGCCCGCCGAGCCGGGCGGCGGCCGCGGCGCGCGGGAGGAAGCGGGCCGCGTACGCCTCGGCCGTGATCTCGTCGCACGCGGCCAGGTCCACGTCGCGCATCGCCGTCGCGTGCGCGAGCAGGCGCGCGGCGCGCGCGGCCTCCAGGGCCGTGAGCTCGAGGCCGCGCGCGAGCTCCCGCGCGGACCCGGCCAGCCGCCGGAGCTCGGCCTGGACGACGACGCGGCCCGCGCCCGCCAGGCAGAGCGCGGCGGGCTCGCTGCTCTGGAGGAAGGTGATCGCGTCGCCCTGGCCGACGCGACGGAGCACGTCGCCGAGCGGGCCGCCCTCGCCGCGGCAGAGCATGTGCGTGTCTGTATCGACACGGAAGCCGTCCCGCTCGTACGCCGCAGCGGAGCCGCCCAGCCGGCGCTCCTTCTCCACGAGGACGGTCGGGATGCCGGCGCGCGCCAGGAGCAGCGCCGCGGCGGCGCCGCCGACGCCCGAGCCGATCACCACCGCGCGCAAGGGGACCTCGTCCATGACGTCCCCACAACATAACGCGGCGAGCTCCGCAGGCGTCGCGCGACGTCGCCCATCGTGTGCGCAACGTGCGCAACGTGCGCAACGTGCGCAACGTCGCGCAGGCCCGCGTCGACGATCCGCGAGACGGCGCGCGGCGGCCGCGCGCCACGTGAACCACCGCCGCTCGAACAAAGCGCCGCGGCGCGCGCCGAGCGTTGACCCTCCAGAGCGGCCCCCCGTAGAGTGTAACCTTGCAGCCGACGTGCCCGCCATGAAGACCTGCCCGCAGTGCCACCAGCGTTATCCGGCCGACAGCGCCTTCTGCTTCATCGACGGCTCGTCGCTCGTCTCCGAGAAGGACCCCCGCATCGGGATGTCGATCGCGGGCCGCTACGTCATCGAGCAGGGGCTCGGGATCGGCGGGATGGCCACGGTCTACCGGGCGTACAACAAGCTGATCGGCACGCCGTGCGCCATCAAGATCCTGAACCGGGAGTTCGCGCAGGACACGACCACGCGCGAGCGCTTCCGGCGCGAGGCGCGGCACGCGCAGCGGCTCGCGCACCCGAACATCATCGAGATCTTCGATCAGGGCGACACCGACGACGGGCTGCCCTTCCTCGTGATGGAGCTGCTCCAGGGGACGAGCCTCGCCGACGTGGTGGAGCGCAGCCGGGTGCCGCTCGCGCGGGCGCTGCCCATCTGGGTGCAGATGGCGCGCGCCCTCGGCCGCGCGCACGACTTCGACGTCGTGCACCGCGATCTCAAGCCCGAGAACGTGTTCCTGCTGAAGGGCGACTGGGTGAAGCTCCTCGACTTCGGCATCGCCCGGTGCGCGCAGGACGCGCGGCTCACGAACCTCGGCGAGATCTTCGGCACGCCGCAGTACATGGCGCCCGAGCGCAGCACGACCATCGACGCGGGCCCCCCGGCCGACCTCTACTCGCTCGGGGTCATCATGTTCGAGATGGTCACGCAGCGGCTGCCGTTCGACGCGCCCGATCCGGCGAGCTGGATCCTGAAGCACATGAACGAGCAGCCCCCGCGCCTCCGGGAGCTCGCCCCGGAGATGCCGGAGGCGCTCGACCGGCTGGTCAGCGCCCTCATGGCGAAGGAGCCCTCGGACCGCCCCGTGGACGCGTACCGCGTGCTCGCGGAGCTCGAGGAGATCGCGGCCGCGAGCCGGATCGCGCTCCCGCCGCCGCCGGAGGCGATGCCGCGCGACTCGGCGGTGCGGTCGAGGGGCCCGGGGCGCGACCCCTGGGTCAGCCGGCTCGATCTGTTCGAGCGCATGACCGCCCGCGCGTTCGGCCCGGCGGCGCCGGCGGACATGCAGCGGCAGCTCGAGGGGCTGCGCGGCCTCGTGCGCGAGCACGCCGAGCTCCGGTCCAGGGCGCTCGACGAGCAGCGGCGCCTCGAGGGCGTCGCCGAGGAGTGGCGCGACGGCCGCCTGCAGATCGGGCGGGCGATGGACGCGCTCACGGTGGACGCCTCGCTCACGCGCGAGGAGGCCCGCTCCTTCCGCGCCCGGGTGGCGCCGCTCACCGCGGCGACGCAGGCGTTCATCCCCGCGGTGCTGACCGCGCACAAGGAGGCCGTGCGCTGGGAGGGCCGGAGCGGGTTCGCCGAGCCCTACCTCGAGCTCGCCGCCAGCTACCGGAAGCTCGCCGAGCTGGTCGAGGGCTGGTACGCGTCGCGCAAGGCGGATTACGAGGCGGAGAGCGAGGCGATCGCCCGCGAGCACGAGGTGGCCGAGGTGGACGCGCAGATCAAGAAGCTGCGCGAGCGGCTCGAGGAGCTCGACCGGCAGCTCGAGGCGCGGCGGCGGGAGTCCCAGGAGCGCATCGCCGAGATGGGGCGCAGGGCCGACCAGCTCGACGCGGAGCTGCTCCACCTGGCCAGCCGCTTCTGCGCGCCGCTCCGGTCGAAGCCGGAGCTCGGCACGCTGTTCGTGGAGCTGGAGCGGCTCGCCGGCTGAGCGGGCGGCGCCGGCGGGGCGCGTGCGTCCCGGCGCGCGCGCCGCCCGGCGGGGCGCGTGCGTCCCGGCGCGCGCGCCGCCCGGCGGGGCGCGGGCGTCCCGGCGCGCGCCGCGGGGCCCCGGACGCAACTCGCCGTCCTGCGTGGCGCGGCAGCAAGGTCGCCGCGGCCCGCGCGTACTAAGCTAGCTGCCGTGACGCCCGCCCCCGCACCAGAGCCGCGGCCCGCCCCGGCGCCGCGCGCGCCTGGACGCATGCGCCGCGCCGCGTCGGCAGCGGCGGCGGCGATCGGGCTCACGCTGACGTTCGCCGGCGCCACGGCCGTGGGCGTCGCGCTCCACCTCGACATGCCGGCCGCGCGCCGGGTCGCCCGCGACGCCACGAACCGGCTGCTCGGCTCGCTCTTCGAGGGGAAGATCGTCGCCGACGAGATCGACGCGCTCGGCCTCGACGGCGTGCGGATCCGCGCCGCGGTCGCGCTCGATCCGCAGGGGAACAAGGTGATCTACGCGCGCGGCATCGAGGCGCGGGCGGACGTGCTCCCGATGCTCCGCAGCGCGCTCTTCGGGAAGGGCGCCCTGCGCATCGAGGTCCCGTACATCCGGGTCGAGCAGGCCGACGTGCTGGTGCAGAGCAGCGGCGCGGGGGGCGTCACCCTCGGCGACACGTTCGCGCCGCTGCCGCCGACCCGCCCGCCCTCGGCCGCGCCCGAGGCGCCGCCGCGCGACGTCGTCATCGCCCTGTCGCGCATCGAGATCGGCCGCGGCTGGGTCCACGGGCAGCTCGCGCCGCCGCGCGCGCTGGACGCCGACGTCAGCCGGCTCGTCGGGTCGGTGCACGTCGGCCCGGAGGGCGTCGCGCTCGACATCGACCAGACCGGCCTCGTCGATCGCGCGTTCCTGCCCGCCACGACGGCGGGCACCGCGAACTACCACCTCCGCGCGGGCGACAAGGTCCGGATGTGGAGCAGCTTCGCCGGCCGGCTCGCCGACGTCGAGATCACCGCGCGGGCGGTGCTCGACGAGGAGCACCTCGAGGCGCACGCGAGCGTCCCGCGCGCCACGCCGGAGCAGCTCCGGAGCCTGCTCCCGGATCACCCCCTCACCGAGCCGGTCTCCGCGCGCGTGGCCGTGAACGGATATCTCCCGCAGCTCGACGTCGTGGCCTCGGTCTCGGCGGACCCTGCCGACCCGGCGGGGGGCAACGTCGCGGTCGCGGGGCGGCTCGACGTGACGGGCCCCGTCCGGCTCGACGCCCACGCGCAGGCGCGCGACGTCGATCTGCGGCTCTTCGGCGTGCAGCTCTCCGCGTCAGGCGTCGCGCCGGCGCAGACGGGCGCGGCGCCGACGCAGACCGGCGCTGCCCCGGCTCGAACCGGGGCCTCCCCCACGCCAGCCGGCGTCGCGCCAGCTCGAAGAGGCACCCCGCCTGCCCGGACCGGCGCCGCGCCGGCGCGAACGGGCGCGGCCGGCGCGAGCACCGCGCCGGCGAGCGACGGCGACCCGGCGCCGTTGATCACCGCCGAGGGTCGGGTGCGCGTCGAGCTCGGCGACGAGCTCCGGCTCGCCGTCGAAGCGCGGACCGAGCCCACCGCGCTGCTCGGCGAGCGCGTGCCGGCGGCGGACGTCCACCTCGTCCTCGATCGCGGCGAGCTCCACGCGCGCGCGCACCTCCACGAGCCGGGCGCGCCGATCGACGCCGAGATCTCGCTCCTGCCGGGCGGCCAGGGCGTCCGCTTCGCGGCGACGGCCGACGTCCCGGCGATCGCCGCCGCGCCGCGCCTCGCCGGGGCCGTCGACGGCGGCGGCCGCGTGAGCGTCGAGGGCACCCTGCGCGACGGCGCGCTCGACGCGCGGTTCGAGGGCGCGCTCGCCGGGGTCCGCGTCGGCCCTGACGTCGGCCTCGCCCGCGCGCGTGTCGCCGGGCGGGTCTCCGGGCCGCTCGACGCGCTCGCGCTCGACGCCTCGCTCTCCGGCCAGGAGGCGCTCGCCGGCGGCCACACCTACGACGAGGTCACCGCGCGGATCTCCGGCCCCCTCGCCTCGCCGCGGCTCAGCGCGACGGTCACCGACGGCGACGACGCCCTGAGCGCCTCGGCCCGGCTGAGCTCCGCCACCGGCGCGCTCCGCGACGTCGACCTCCAGCTCCGGCGCGAGGGCGCCGAGGTCGCGGGGAAGATCACGGCGATCACCCCCTCGGCCGGCGGGCTCGCCGTCGAGGGGCTCGAGCTCACCTCCGCGCAGCTCGGCTCGGTGAGGGGGCGGCTCGCGGTGCGGGGCGACGACGTCACCGGGAGCCTCCGGGGCGAGGGCATCGACCTCGGCCGCATCGCGCGCCTGCTCGGTATCCCGCTCCGCGTGCGCGGCCGCGCCAAGGTCGACGTCGCGCTCGAGCACGACCGCAGGGCGGGCCGCTCGGGCCACGTGCGGCTCGAGCTCGCGGGGGGCGAGGTCGCGTTCCTGTCCGGCGTCTCGGCGGAGCTCGCGGCGACCTTCGAGCGCGACCAGCTCAAGGCCGAGGCGCTCGTGCGCATCGACGGCAAGGCGCCGCCGGCGGCCGCAGGGCAGCCGTGGGAGGGCGCCGCGCCCCGGTGCGCCGGCCGCCTCGCGAGCGTGCGCGTCTCCGGCGCGGAGGGCACGCTGAAGGGGCCGCTCCTGCGCGCCGAGACGTGGGCCGCCCTCATCGGCGAGGCCGAGGTCGCGGCCGACGACTGGGACCTCGGGTGCCTCGCGCAGCTCGTGCCGATCGGGCACATCGTGAGCGAGGTACGCGGCAAGCTCACGACGCGCTTCCGGGTGTCGCGCGCGGCCGGCGAGCCGTTCCCGTCGCTCCACGATGTGCTCGTGCGCACGCAGGGCCTCGCGCTCGCCGGGCCGCACCGCCTGGGCGCCGAGCGCCCGGCCTGGGAGTCGCGCTTCATCGACGGCCACATCAGGGGCTCGCTGAGCGGCGCGACCGGCAGGGCGGAGGCCGCGATGACCCTGTACGACGGCGGCATCCTCGCCGACGCGTCCGGCGCGATCGACCTCGACCTCGCCGCGCTCGCAGGGCCGCCCGCGGGCCGGTGGGCGTCGCTCCTGCGCGCGCCCATCACCGCGAACGTCTCCATCCCGCGGCGCTCCCTGGACGATCTCACCACCCTGCCCTCGTTCGTGCGCGAGGCGCTCCCGCCGCTCGGCGGCGAGCTGCGGATCGACGCCTACGCGAGCGGCACCGTCGCGCGCCCGGTCGTGACGGCGCGCACGCTCGTCTGGGGCTTCATGGTCGCGCCGAAGGACGCCCCGAGGGTGACGGATCTGCTGTTCCCCACCGACCTCGACGCGTGGGTCACGTACGACAGCGAGCAGGCCACGCTCGACGCGCACGTCACGCGCGGCGCGCGCGAGATCGCGGCCGTGCGCGGCCAGCTGATCGCGCCCCTCGACCGCCTGCTCGCGACCCCCTCCCCGCGCGCGCTGAAGGGCGCGCGCCCGCCCCCGGCGTGGACCGGCGCGCTCCGCGCGACCCTGCGTGACGTGCCGCTCGGCGAGATCCCGCTGCTCGGCGACAGCGGCATCGACGGGCACGTCAGCGGCGAGATCGAGATGCGCGGCCTCAACATCGCGCCGAAGCTCACGGCGCACCTCACGCTGCCGGACCTCTCGCTCGGGGGCGACCTCGCCTTCACGCGCGGCGTGCTCTCGATGCGGATCGATCCCAGGCCCGGCGGCGAGCGCGGGGATCTCCGCGTCACCGAGCTCGCGCTCGAGGGCCCGAGCGGCGGCAAGCTCCGCGCGAACGCTTACGCCAGCGTGCGCTTCCGCGACGGGCTCATCCCGGTCCCCGACGGCGAGCGCACGGATCTCGCCCTCTCCGCCGAGCGCTTCCGGCTCGCGGCGCTGCAGCCCCTGGTGGGCCAGCTCGTGAGCAAGATCGACGGCATCCTGGACGGCGACCTCCGCGTCGAGCTCGCCGGCGCCGAGGGGGGCAGCCTGCGCGCCCAGCTCGAGATCAGCGAGGGCGTCGTGCACATCCCGGAGTTCGGCCAGGACCTGCGCGACGTGGCCGCCCGCATCACGGCCGACGACGGCGTCGTCCGGATCGAGGGCTTCCGCGCGGCGGGCATGACCGGGCTGGCGCAGGGCTGGGCGCTGCTCCGGCTCGACGGGCTCGCGCTGCGCGACGGCGCAGGGGCGCTGACCATCGCCGAGGGCCAGGCGCTGCCGCTGACGCTCGAGGGGGTGCCGCTCGGCACCGCCTCGGGGGCGCTGTCGTTCATCGCGGAGAAGAAGCCCGGCGAGCTCGCGCTGTACGCCACGATCCCGACGCTCCGCGTGACGCTGCCGGCGACGAGCGGCCGGAACGTGCAGCCGCTCGACGACAACCCCGACATCTCCGTCCGCCAGCCGCTCGGGCCGGAGAAGCAGAGGCGCGCGGCGGACGCGCTCCGCTACGCGATGACGTTCTACGTGGACGACGCGCAGGTCACGGGCGCGGGGCTGAGGCTCCGCGCGACGAGCGACAACAACGCGCCGCCCCGGGTGGTGCTGGCCGAGGACGCGCAGGTGTCGGGGAACATCGTGCTCCAGCGCGGCGAGCTCGAGATCTACGGCAAGGTGTTCGAGATCGTGCGCGGGCACGTGCGCCTGCGCGAGGAGGAGCCGTCGAACCCGCACCTCAACGTCCTGGCGCACTGGGACGCCCCGGACCGCACGCGCATCTACGCCACCTACAACGGCACGCTCCGGCCCATCACCAACGAGAAGCTCCGCTTCACCTCGAACCCGCCGAGCTCTCAGCAGGACATCCTCGCGCGCCTCCTGTTCGGCGCCGACTTCTCCGAGGGGGCGCAGGCGGCGGGCGCCGAGACGCCCGGCTGGCAGGCCGCGGGCAGCGTCGCCGCGTCGGTGGGCGGCGAGCTCGCGGCCGCCCAGTTCAACGCCCTGCTGAGCGGCATCGCGCCGCTGCGCGGGCTGTCGACGCGGTTCGGGACGACCTCGGAGGGCTCGCTGCGGACGAGCCTCGTCTACCGGCTGAACGACGAGATCACGGCGCTGGCCACCTTCCAGGAGGGCGCGGTCCAGGGCAGCACCACGCAGAGCGCCGGCGGGCCGACCCCCGGCGGCACGGCGAACGAGCGCGGCACGCGGACCGAGGTCACCGTCGACTGGCGCATCGACAAGCACTGGACGCTCCGCGGCACCGTGGGCGTCGACGAGCGCCAGGAGACCTCGGGCGTGCTCGATCTGCTCTGGCAGTACCGCTACTGAGCGGCGGCGGCCCGCGGCGGCAGCCGGACCTCACGCCCGCCGACGCGGAGGGTGGGCGGCTCGGCCTCGACGAGCAGCGGGGCGAGCTGCGACTGCGCGTGGCGCGTGAAGCGCGCCTCCAGGGCGCCGCCCCGGGCCCGAGCGTACACGACGCCGTCGTCGCCGACGGAGAGCGTCGCCGGATCGAGCGGCTCCTCGGTCCCGTCGAACAGGACCAGCGTCACGCCGCCGTCGTCGATCCGGAGCGCGTCGACGAAGAGCGGGGCGGCCTCGACCTGGAAGTAGCACCAGTCGTAGCCGTTCGTGAGGATCGGACGGCCGTCGTCCGGGTGCCGCGCGATCCACGACCGGAGCCCGCGCTCGAGCGCCGGATGGTCGACGCGGGCGCCGTCGTGCCAGAAGCGGCCCTCGCGATCGAGCCGGATCGAGCTCTCGCGCGAGGTCCCGGGGGGCGGCGCGAACCGGAAGAAATCAGGATGGTCGCCGGGCTTCATGGGGTCACCTCGCAGGAGAGATGCGCCCCTCTGCGCCCCGGCGCAAGCCGCGCGCGCCGGGGAGTACTATAGCGAGCCCATGCGATCCCAGACGGAAGAGGCCACCGCGGACGAGCACCTGCGCGCCACGCGGGCGTACTACGACGAGTTCTCGGCGCGCTACGAGGCCCGGCGCGGGGGCCGGGATCGGGGGGGCTACCACGACCTCGTCGACGCGCTCGAGGTCGACTTCGTGCGGCGCTTCGGCGAGGGCCGCGACGTGCTCGAGGTGGGGTGCGGGACCGGGCTCCTGCTCGCGCGCATCCGCGAGTTCGCGCGCGCCGCGCGCGGGGTCGACCTCTCGCCGGGCATGCTCGATCGCGCCCGCGAGCGCGGCCTCGACGTCGTGGAGGGCAGCGCCACCGCGCTGCCGTTCGCCGACGGGAGCTTCGACGTCGCCTGCTCGTTCAAGGTGCTGGCCCACGTCGAGGACGTGCGCCGCGCGCTGTCGGAGATGGCGCGCGTGGTGCGGCCCGGCGGGCACGTGATCGCCGAGTTCTACAACCCCTACAGCCTGCGCGGGCTCGTGAAGAAGCTCGGCCCCGCGGGCGCCATCAGCGACAGGACCCGGGAGAGCGCCGTCTACACGCGCTTCGACGCGCCGCGCGCCGCCGCCGCCCTGATGCCGGCGGGCATGCGCGTCGTCGCGTCGCGCGGCGTGCGCATCGTGACCCCGTTCGCGGCCGCGATGCGCGTGCCGGGCCTCGGCCGGCTCCTGCACCGGGCGGAGTGGGCGCTGTGCGACTCGCCGCTCGCGCAGCTCGGCGGCTTCTGGATCGCCGCCGCGCAGAAGGCGTGAGCCGCGCCGCGCGGGGCGGGCCCGGTCAGAACCGGCCGGCGACCCCCGCGTACAGGCCGCCGGGGAGCGCGGAGATCGTCGGCGCGGCGGTGAAGCTCGGGGGCGGCGGCGGCACGGGGCGCGCGCGGAAGGCGACCGTCTGCGGGACGAACGTGATCTGCGCGTGGGCGATCCCGGCCGCGACGAGCGTCGCGAAGGCCCCGAAGGCCACGCGGTTGACCGCGGCCGCGGTGCCGATCCGGCGGTTCAGCGCGTCGATGTCGACGCTCTGCACGGGGCCGCCGCCCTGCGGCGGGGGCCTCGCCGTGACGTCGACGTTCTGGTAGCTCGCGAGCGCCAGCGCCGAGACGATCGACGTCCCGCCGGCGACGGCCTGGCTGACCAGGAAGAACCAGCCGAACCCCTCGTCGCCGTTCTGGAACTGCCCCACCCCGAAGGGCAGCATCGCGATCCAGCGGGAGTTCTGATCCACGACCCGCTCGCGCCCGGCCAGGCGCTGGAGCTCGGCGACCCACCGGCGCTCGTCCTGGCGGCGCTGCTCGATCCGCAGCCGCGCCGCGCGCTGCGCCTCGGCCCGCTGCTGCGTCACCTCCTCGAGCCGCGCCCGGATCCGCGCCCGGACCGCGGAGAACCGATCGATGACCTCGGGCTGGAACACCGCCGGGTTCGGCGCGTAGCCCGGATTGGCGAGGAGGATCTGCTCGATGTACGCGTCCGCCTCGCTCGTGCGCCGCAGCGCCACCAGCGCCGCGGCGGCGAGGCCGCGCGCCCGCTCGATCAGATCGGGCTCGGAGATCCTGCACGGCGTGCTCGCGGCTTCGGTCGGGCCGCGCTCGCAGGGGGGGTTCGCGGGGTCGAGCATCGCCGCGAAGCGGCTCACCGCCTCCTCGTAGCTCCCGGCGTCGAAGCGCGTCTTCGCGACCTCGAACTGCTGCATGTCGTCGGCACGCGCGAGCGCCGCGGAGCACAGCGCGAGCGCGCCCGCCGCCGCCGCCGCGAGGCGCCGCGGCGCCGGCAGGGCGCGGCGGCTCCCGACCGATGGGAAGCGAGCGCCGGGAGATTTCCCGCCTGGAGTTCGCGCAGCCATGCGGAGGAGTTCGCCGTGATGTAGCGGAGTTTCGCCGGAGATGCTGAGATTTCAGGTACCGACGCGGGAATGACGGGGAACGACGGCGATCCCTTCAACCGGACGGCCAGAAAACGGTGTTCGATTCGCCGGCCACGAGCGTCACGTTGCCGACGAGCGGCGCGGCGTCGGACGCCGCAGGCGTGAACCGACAGCGCCCGCTCCAGAACACGTCGCTGAGGGTCACGGTCTGCGGGCTGCCCGCGTAGCCGATGAGGCCGATCTGCGGGCACGCGTACTGCGCGTTGGCCGGCGCGCCGCTCAGGACGACCGTGCTGGGCAGGATCTCCAGCTTGTGGATGATCCGCTGCGGCGCGGTGACGCCCGGCTTGGGCGCGGCGACCGAGATGACGCCCGAGTACGGCTTGCAGCACCTCGAGTTCGGCACGCTGATGTGGACGCTGTGGGCGCCGATCTTGAGCGGCGTGATCTTGTTCGCCCCGAACCAGTTGATCTCGACGCCGTCGAGCACGAGCTTCGCGCCGCTCGGGACGATCTGGAAGACGACATCGCGGACCGACGGGACTTCCTCTTGCGACGCGGCCGCCGGAGGCTGCGGCCGCGCGCGGGGGCGCGGCGCGACCGCCACGTCCATGGCGCTGGGCACCTCCGTGGCGCGGGGCGCGACCGCGCGCAGGTTCGGCCGCGGTACCAGGCCGTCCATGGGCGCCGACGGCTGCGGCTCGGGCGGCGCGAGCGCGCCCCCGTCCGGCGGCGGAGGCTCGCGGAGGGCGCGGGCGATCGCGAACGCGCCGACGCCGAGCGCCACCGACCCGAGCGCCACGGCGAGCGCGCGCTGCGCGAGCTTCCGCCGGTTGCGGCTCGCGTTGAGCCGCGCGAGCCGCTTGAGGATGGAGAGGTCGTTCGGCGCGAGGGCGAGCGCCCGGTTGTAGTCGGCGGCCGCGCCCGGCACGTCGCCGCGCTTGCGGGCGGCCTCCGCGCGCGCCACGAGCCGCGGGACGAGCCGCGCCACGTGGCGCTCGGTGTAGCCCGCCGGGTCCGCGAAGTAGGCGGCGAGCTCGGCGCGCGGCTCCACCACGCCGAGCTCCGTGAGCTCGGCCCGGATCAGATCGGCGAGCGCCCGGGGGCTCGCCGTGCGGGCCGCGATGTCGTGCGCGAGGGCCCCCGCCACGATCCGGCTCCACCGCGCGCCCACGGCGGGCCGCTCGCGCTCCGCCTCCGGGTAGGCCCCCTCGAGCACCTTGCGGAGCACCTGCGCCGGGTTCTTGCCCTCGAACGGCAGGTGCCCGACGAGGCACTCGTAGAAGAGCACCCCGAGCGCGAACACGTCGGTGCGCGCGTCGACCTCGCCCCCCTCGATCTGCTCCGGCGCCATGTGCGCCGGCGAGCCGAGCACCTGCCCGGTCGAGGTGACGCCCTGGGCGTCGAGGACCTTGGCGATGCCGAAGTCGGTCAGCTTGATGACCACGCCCGCGCCGTCCCAGCTCGCGCCGTCGCGGTCGGACGGCAGCTCGACCAGCACGTTCTCCGGCTTCACGTCGCGGTGGATGATGCCGGCGGCGTGCGCGTGCTCCAGCGCGTCGCAGAGCTCGAGCACCACGGCGGCGCCGACCTCGGCCGGCATGTCGCGGTGGGCGCTCACGATCTTGCGCAGCGTGGAGCCGCGGAGCAGCTCGACCACGAGGTAGCGCTCGCGGTCCTGCTCGCTGGAGACGTCGAACACCTCGACGATGCCGGGGTGGCGCAGCTTCGCCGCCGCGCGCGCCTCGGCGACGAAGCGGGTGCCGACCTCGGCGTTCTCCCGGAGGTGCCTGTGGATGATCTTGACCGCGACCTCGCGGCGGAGGCGCGGGTCGCGGGCGCGGTAGACCGTGGCCATGCCGCCATGGCCGAGCTCCTCGATCAGCTCGTACTTGTCGAGCTTCGGGAGGCCTTCCGCGCCCGCGTGTCTGGAGAGGGAGTCCTGCTCGCCCGTCGAGCCCCTATCGGGGGCGGGCAGGCTCATTCAACAACCTTCACCCGAATCGTGTTGGTTGACCCAGAGACGCCGACGGGGGCTCCGAAGATGGTGACGAGCTTGTCGCCGGGCGAGACCAGGCCGCTCGCGAGGAGCTGCCCGGTCGCGCGCTCGACCATCTCGTCCGAGTTCCGGAGCGCGTCGACGGGGAACGGCACCACGCCCCAGAGCAGCGCGAGCCGCCGGCGCGTCGTGTCGTTCGGCGAGAAGGCGACGATCGGCACCACGGGGCGCGCCTTCGACGCGTACCGCGCGGTGAGGCCGCTCTCGGTGAACGCGATGATGAGCTTCGCGCCGATGTCCTTCGCGATGTCGCACGCGGCGCGCGCGGTCGCCTCCGGGACGTTGGCGCGCTGGCCGGGCTGCTCGCTCGAGAGATAGCGGTAGAACGAGCTCTGCTCGGCCTCGGTGACGATGCGGGCCATCATCCGCACGACGAGCGGCGGGTGCGCGCCGGTCGCGGTCTCCTGCGAGAGCATGACCGCGTCGGTGCCGTCGAAGACGGCCGTCGCCACGTCGCTCGCCTCGGCGCGCGTCGGGCGCGTCGCGGTCACCATCGACTGGAGCATCTCGGTCGCGACGATGACCGGCTTCTGGTGCACGCGCGCGAGGCCGAGGATCTCGCGCTGGATGATCGGCACCCGCTCCGGGTTGAACTCCACGCCGAGGTCGCCGCGCGCCACCATGACGCCGTCCGAGGCGAGGATGATCGCCTCGAGGTTGTCGATGGCGCCTGGCGTCTCGATCTTCGAGACGATCGGCGTCGGGCGACCCCAGGCCTCGCAGATGTCGCGCACGTGGCGGACCTCGTCCGCGTTGCGCACGAACGAGAGGGCGACGTAATCGACCCCCTGCGCGAGGCCGAAGCTCAGGTCGGCCTTGTCCTTCTCGGTGAGGGCCGAGATGCGCACGCGCCTCGCGGGCAGGTGCACGCCGACGCGATCGCGCAGGCGTCCGCCCTGCGTCACGCCGGCGTGGACGCGCTCCCCGTCCACCTTGGTGACGGTGACCACGACGCGGCCGTCGTCCATCAGGACGACGTCGCCCGGCTGCAGGTCGGACGCGAGACCCTCGTAGAGGATCGGGATCTCGCCGGGCGTGGCAACAGGGCTGTCCCTGTTCGCCTCAATCAGGGTGACCGAAGCCCCGTCAGCGACCTCGAAGGTGTTGCCGGGGAAGCGACCGGCTCGGATCTTCGGGCCGCAGAGGTCTTGCAGGATCGCCACAGGCTTCCCGCAGGCCTCCGCAGCCGCGCGGACCGTGGCGATAGCTTTGCCATGATCCTCATGCGAGCCGTGAGAGAAGTTGAGTCGAGCGACATCCATACCGGCGCGGATGAGCTGCTCCAGCGTCGTTTGAGAGTCACACGAAGGGCCAATGGTACAGACGATTTTCGCTCTGCGTACGAGCACGGGCGGAGCATGCCACGAGCAGGGGTCTCGACACTACCCTGATTGTGAACGGGCCATGCGGAGTTCATCAGATTCCAACAAAGCAGCGCGATGCCTGCTCCAGGCGCGGCGCGCGCCGCGGCCGCGCGCGTCAACGCAGCAGCCGGGCGCGCCGGCCCGCTGGCAGGCAGCGATCGCCGCGCAGGGCCGCGGATCGCCGCAAATCAGACGTACTTCGTGATGGGGAGTGAGCGACGGGGGAGGCCCAGCGGCGCGCCGCAGCGCGGCATGGCGTCCCCGTCCTCGGGGGCGATCGACTAGGAGCGGCGCTCGCGGCGCTCGCGCGGCGGCCCGCCGCGATCGCGGTCCATGCCGGGCCGCGGTCCGCGATCGCCGCCGCGGCCACCGCCGGGGCCGTCGCGCCGCGGCGGCGGGCCGGCGTCGCGCGCCTGCGCCATGCGCTCGCGCGCCCGATCGCCCTCCTCGCCCTCCGGGAGCGGGAGCAGCTCGCGCCGGCTCAGCCGGATCTTCCCGTCGCGGTCGACGCTCAGCACCTTCACGTCGAGCGAGTCGCCCTCCTTGAGGACGTCCTCGACGCGCTCGACGCGCGTGTGCGCCATCTCGGAGATGTGCAGCAGGCCGTCGGTGTTCGGCAGGATCTCGACGAACGCGCCGAAGTCGGTGAGGCGCTTGACCGTGCCCTTGTACGTCGCCCCGACCTCGGGCTCGGCGGTCAGGCCCTTGATGATGTCGAGCGCCCTCCGCACCGCGTCCGAGTCCGCCGACGCGACGTTCACGGTGCCGTCGTCCTCGACGTCGATCGCGACGCCGGTCTGGTCGACAATGCCCTTGATGGTCTTGCCGCCGGGGCCGATGATGAGCCGGATCTGGTCGGGCTTCACGCGCACCGTGGTGATCCGCGGCGCGTACTGGCTGAGCTCGGGCCGCGTGGTCGGCAGCGTCTCCAGCATCTTGTTCAGGATGTGGAGCCGTCCCTCGCGCGCCTGATCCAGCGCCTGCATCAGGATCACCCGGCTCAGGCCGGCGATCTTGATGTCCATCTGGATCGCGGTCACGCCGCGCGCCGTGCCGCAGACCTTGAAGTCCATGTCGCCGAGGTGATCCTCGTCGCCGAGGATGTCCGAGAGCACCGCGTAGCGCTGGCCCTCCATGATGAGCCCCATCGCGATGCCGGCGACGGGCGACTTGATCGGCACGCCCGCGTCCATGAGCGACAGGCACCCGCCGCAGACCGCCGCCATCGATGACGATCCGTTCGACTCCAGCGTCTCCGACACGATGCGGATCGTGTAGGGGAACTGATCCGGCGGCGGGATCATCCGGGAGAGCGCGCGCTCGGCGAGCGCGCCGTGGCCGATCTCGCGGCGGCCGGGGCCGCGCATCGGCTTCGTCTCGCCGGTCGAGAAGGGAGGGAAGTTGTAGTGGAGGTAGAAGCGCTTCCACGTCTCCCCCATCAGGCCGTCGATCTTCTGCTCGTCGGTCGAGGTGCCGAGCGTCGTCGTGACGATCGCCTGCGTCTCGCCGCGCTGGAACAGCGCGCTGCCGTGGACGCGCGGGAGCAGGCCCACCTCGCACATGATCGGCCGGATGCTCTTGCCGTCGCGGCCGTCGATGCGCCGGCCCTCGTCGATCACGTAGGTGCGGACGACGTGCGCCTTGCGCTCCTCGAACTCGGCCTTCACGAGCCCCTGGAGCGGAAGGAACTTCTCGGCGCCGAGCTCGGCGCTCAGGGTCTCGGTCAGCTTCTTCTTGAGCGTGCTGTAGCCGTCGTAGCGCGCCTTCTTGTCGGTCACCCGCGTCGCGGCCTTGAGGTCCTCGTCGACGATCTGGGCGACGCGCTGCTTCACGTCGTCCGGCAGCGCCGGGGCGACGAACTCGCGCTTCTGCTTGCCCACCGCGGCGCGCATCTTCTCGATGAGGTCGATGACCGGCTGCGCCGTCTCGTGCGCGAACATCAGCGCGTCGATGATCTCCGCCTCGGTCGCCTCGGCGGCGCCGCCCTCGACCATCACGATCGCGTCGCGCGAGCAGGCGACGACGAGATCGATGTCGCAGCGCTCGATGTCGGCGACCGTCGGGTACGCGACGAACTCGCCGTCGAGCCGGCCGACGCGCACGCCCACGACCGGGCCGTGCCAGGGGATCTCCGAGATGTGCAGCGCGGCGCTCGCGCCCGTCAGCGCCAGGACGTCGGCCTTGTTCTGCTTGTCGCTGGAGAGGACGGTCGCGATGATCTGCGTGTCGCGCTTGAAGCCCTCGGGGAAGAGCGGGCGGAGCGGGCGGTCCATGAGGCGGCACGTGAGGATCTCCTCCTCGCGCTGGCGCGCCTCGCGCTTGAAGAAGCCGCCGGGGATCTTGCCGGCGGCGTACGTCTTCTCGACGAACTCGCAGGTGAGCGGGAAGAAGTCGAGGCCCGGCCGCTCGTCCTGCGAGACGACGGTGACGAGCACCATGGTGTCGCCGTAGGTGACGAGCACGGCGCCGTGCGCCTGCTTGGCCAGGCGGCCGGTCTCGAGGGTGAGGGCACGGCCGCCCACCATGACGGATTCACGAACGAACATTGGATTTTCAGCTCTCTCTCGCGATCGCGAGGGCCGCTGCGTGCGGCGCTACGCCGAGCGCGAGGGGCTGCTCTTCTTCCTCGGTCCCTGCGCAGGAGCCGCGCTGCTGCGCACGAAGCGAAGACGAAGACGCGCGGAGCCCGCGCTCGGGAACGGCGAGGCCGGTCACCCCGCTGTTCCATGGTCAGTGAATGACCTCCTTAAAGCGTCCGCTCCGCTCTCGCCAGCGCAAAAAGCAGACGTTCAGGGGTGCGCACCGCGAACCTCCCGAACGGAAGGAACGCGAACGCCAGCGAAACGCCGGCGCTGGAGAGATCCTGGAACGGAATGGGGCGGGGCCGCCCTCCGCCGCGCGGAGCCGCGGGACGGACGAGCGAGCCCAGGCGGGCTCACGGCGAAGCGCGCCGCCCGCCGCGCTGCCGCATGGGGAGGCGCGGCAGGAGGGCGTCGCGCCGGCGAGAGCGGCGCGATCTGCCTGAGGATTCCGCTACTTGCGGAGGTTGAGGCGGTTGATGAGGTTGCGGTAGCGCTCGATGTCGACGCGCTTCAGGTAGTCGAGCTGACGGCGGCGCTGGCTGACCAGCTTCAGCAGGCCCCGGCGGGAGTGGTGGTCCTTCTGGTGCGTGCGGAAGTGCTCCTGGAGCTGGTTGATCCGCTCGCTGAGGAGCGCGATCTGGACCTCGGGCGACCCGGTGTCCCCCTCGTGGATCGCGTACTTCTGGATGATGTCCGTCTTCTGAACAGAATGCAGCATGGCTGGCTCTCCATGGCCTTGTCCGGTGCGCTGCCGAGCGTCCGGGCCGGTGCGTTGGTAACGCCGGCGACTGGCCAAGCGACGCCTGAAGGCGAGCCCCCCGCCCGGAGCGGCGGGAGCCCACGAGGTTCAGGCCAGTGAGCAGAGGAGCGCGCGAGTATACGCAGGTGCCTCGGTCCGTCAACGCGGTCGACATGGTCGCGCGATTTGTCACCCCCAGAAACGCCGATTGGCTACCCTCGGTCGGCGATGCCCGGCACCATCCGGCCCCCTGACGAAGCCTCCCGACCGCAGTCCCGACCGCAGTCGGACGCACGCGGCTCGCAGTCGGATCTGCATATCGCCAACGCGATGACGAGCCTCTCCACCTCGGCCACCTCGCTCCCGACCCCGGGAAGCGACAACGCGACGCCCAAGGTTTGCCCCACCTGCGGGGTCCGGTACCCGGCCGAGTTCAGGGTGTGCCCCCGCGACGCCGCGACGCTCGACGACTCGGTCGACGACTCGCTGCGCGACGATCTCGTCGGCAAGACGCTCAACGAGACCTACACGGTCGTGCGCGTCGTCGGCGAGGGCGGCATGGGCCGCGTGTACGAGGCGCGCCACACGCGGATCTCGAGCAAGCGGTTCGCCATCAAGATGCTCCACCCGGAGTTCGCGCGGCAGCCGCAGGTGATCTCGCGGTTCCAGCGCGAGGCGGAGGCGGCGGCCGCGGTGCAGAGCCCGTACGTCGTCACCGTCTTCGACGTCCACCGCACCGCGGAGGGGCGGCCGTTCCTCGTCAACGAGTTCCTCGAGGGCAAGGAGCTCGCCGACTACCTCAACGACGTCGGCAAGATGAAGATCGGGCCCGCCGTGCGCATCGTGCGGCAGATCTGCAAGGCGCTCGCGGCGGCGCACGCGAAGGGCGTGGTGCACCGCGACATGAAGCCGGAGAACGTGTTCCTCACCGGCGACCTCACGATGCCCACGGCCAAGGTGATCGACTTCGGCATCTCGAAGGTCGACGACGCGCCGGGCGCCGCGCTCACGCAGACCGGCATGATCATGGGCACGCCGTCGTACATGGCGCCGGAGCAGGCCCGCGGCGAGCGCGTCGATCACCGGGCGGACATCTACGCCGTCGGCGCGATCCTCTACTGCGCGCTCACCGGCAGCCGCCCGTTCGATCGCAACGACCCGACCGCGACGCTCACCGCGGTGCTCACCGAGGACCCGCCGCGCCCGCGCTCGCTCGAGCCGAGCATCCCCGAGCCGCTGGAGATGATCATCCAGCGGGCCATGGCGAAGGAGCCCCACCACCGTTACCAGACGATGGAGGAGTTCGACGCGGAGCTCGCGCTCTACGACTCGAGCGAGCCCGAGCCGAGGGAGCCGACCTCCCCCGCCCTGCCCGGGCCGCGCACGTCGCTGCCGTCGGCGCCGCGCGCCGCGCCGACGATGCAGCTCCGCCAGGCGCAGCAGGTGAGCATGGCGAGGCCGCTCATCCTGCTGCTCTCGACGCTGGGCGTGTTCTGGGTCGCCGGCAGCCTGATCACGCTGGTGACCGCGATCATCCGTCTCTCGCGCGGCGGCGGGGTGACCGACAACCTGACGGGCCTCGAGGCGGTCCTGCTCGCGTCCGGGATCGGCTTCGCGCTGATCACCCCCGCGCTGATCGGCGCGCGCCACGTGCGCCGGAACGTGTGGAACAACAGCATGAAGGCTGTCGATCTGTCCGACAACCTGCGGCGGCCGATCGTCGTCGGGCTGTGCGCGTACGGCTTCGCGTCGCTGCTCGTGCGGGTCATCGAGGCCGTCGTCCTCCGGCGCGCCGCCGGCGTCGCGTGGCCCATGTGGGACGTGGTGCTGTTCGGGATCGGCGCGGTCGGCGCCGCCGGCGCGTACCTGCTGCTCCGCAGCGAGAGCCGCTAGGGCCGCGCCCCCCGCTAGCTGCGCCGCCCGTCCAGCCACGCCTGGAGCAAGAGCGCCGCCGCCGCCCCGTCGACGCGCTCCTTGCTCTTGCGCGCCGAGCTCCCTCCGTCGCGCAGCCGCCGTGCCGCCTCGACCGTGGTCAGCCGCTCGTCGATGAGCTCCACCTCCACGCCAGCCGCGTCGGCCAGCGCCTGGGCGAAGGCGACCGCCCGCCGCGCGGCCGGCCCCTCGTCCCCGTTCATCTCGAGCGGCAGCCCGACAAGGAACCGCGTGAGGCCTTCGTCCCGGGCGAGCGCCGCAAGCGCCTCCAGCAGCGCCTTCCGGTTCCGCCCGTCGAGGTGCGGCCGCGGGTGGGCGTAGAGCCCGAGCTCGTCGGTCACGGCCACGCCGACGCGGGCCTTCCCAAGATCGATCGCCGCAGCGCGCGTCTTCGCCTTCGCCATGCCTCTGGGGAGAGCACATAGCCCTCGGACGGTGAGCCGGCGAGACCCAACGTACAGGGAAGCATCCGACCGGCTTGACCCGCTCGCCAGCACCGACCATAAGCGCCGCGCGATGGAACTGCGCGCGGTCCGGGGGATGAACGACATCCTCCCCGAAGAGGTGGAGCGCTGGCACAAGCTCGAGGGGGCCTTCCGCCTCCACGCGGAGCTCCACGGCTATGCCGAGGTGCGCACGCCGCTGCTCGAGCCGACGGAGCTCTTCCGCCACCAGATGGGGGAGACGACGGACGTGGTCGAGAAGGAGATGTACTCCTTCGAGCGCCATGGCGATCAGCTCACGGTAAGGCCCGAGGGCACCGCGGGCGCCGCGCGCGCCTACGTCGAGCACGCGGTCCACGCCAAGGAGCCGATCACCCGCTGGTACTACCTCGGGCCGATGTTCCGCGGCGAGCGGCCGGCGAAGGGGCGCTACCGCCAGTTCTACCAGGCCGGCTGCGAGCTCTTCGGCGACCCGGGGCCGCTCTGCGACGCCGAGACGATCGATCTCATCGCGGGCTTCCTGGAGCGCATCGGCATCGGCGACTTCGTCGTCCACGTGAACTCGCTCGGCAGCGCCGGCACGCGCGAGCGCTACCGCGAGGCGCTGCTCGCCCACTACACGCCGCGCAAGGACAGGCTCAGCGAGGACTCGCAGCGCCGCCTCGAGAAGAACCCGCTGCGCATCCTCGACTCGAAGGATCCGCGCGACCACGAGGTGTCCCGCGACGCGCCGTCGATCCTCGACCTGCTCGACGACGCGGACCGGGCGCACTGGGACGGCGTGCTCCGCTGCCTCGACGTGCTCGGCGTGAACTACGTCGTCGACCCGTCGCTCGTGCGCGGGCTCGACTACTACACGCGCACGCTCTTCGAGGTGAAGGCGACCTCGGGCGATCTCGGGGCGCAGAGCACGCTCGGGGGCGGCGGCCGCTACGACAACATGATCGCGGGGCTCGGCGGGCCGAGCGTGCCGGCGATCGGCTTCGCGATGGGGATGGAGCGGCTGCTCACGCTGATGGCGGGCGACACGTCGCGCCGGAGGCCCGGCTGCTTCCTCGCCCCGCTCGGCCAGGTGGGCTCGGATCGCGCGCTGCTGCTCGCGAAGCAGCTCCGCGCGCTCGGCGTCTCGGTCGAGCTCGACGGGCGCGGCGGGCGGCTCAAGGCGATGCTCCGGCGCGCGGACGCCCTCGGCGCGCGGCTCTGCGTGATCCTGGGCGACGCGGAGATCGAGCGCGGCGTCCTTCAGATCAAGGACCTCGCGGCGCACGTGCAGGAGGAGATCCCGCTCGACGGCGCGGCGCGCGTGCTCGCGGATCGGGCCCTCGAGTCTTCACCGGGCGGCGGCCAGCGGGGAGCGCGTTGACCTACGAGGCGATGGGAGAGCAGGGCTGCTCGCGGGGGGCGCGCGGCGCTCCGGTGAGCGAACCGGCGCGCGGCGCGCGGCCGGGCGAGGCGAGGGGCGGCGCGCGGCGGCGGTGCTCGGCACCGGCGCTCTCGCTCGCGGCCGCGCTGGCGGCGCTCGCCGCGCCGTCGATCGCGGCGGCGCAGGTCGGCTTCGGCCAGCCCGGCATGGGGCCGCCTCCGACGAGCTCACCGCAGCAGCCGCCGCCCGGGACGCCGGAGACGCACGCGGCGCCGACCTCCGAGGAGAGCCCGATCCAGACGCAGGAGCCGACGCTGCCGGAGGACCCGCTCGCGGTGCCGCCGTCGGTCAAGAAGCAGATCGGCACGAACGACCCCGGCGAGTGGGAGCGCGGGCGCGCCGAGGAGATCCAGCGCGACTGGTACGGGCTCTATTACGGCGAGCGGAGCGGCGACTACCAGTTCCGGACCGTCGTGCCCTTCTGGGCCGAGCGCAAGATGCCCGGCGATCGCGCCACGATGGTGACGCCGTTCTACTACAACCGGCGGAGCAAGGACGTCGACGCCGACGTGCTCTTCCCGTTCTTCTGGAAGCTGCGGGACCAGAACACCCACACGACGATTGTCGGCCCGTTCATGCACCGCGAGTCCGAGGGTCGCCCGGCGAGCCCCGGGCGCAAGGCGGAGCCGGGCCGGCACGACAACTGGCTCGCGCCGCTCTTCTTCGAGGGCAAGAGCGACGACGGGAGCGGCTACTTCCACATCCCTCCCCTGCTCACGTTCACGCACCACACCGCGCGAAGCGGCTTCAACATGGTCGGGCCCCTCTTCTGTAGCTGGAGAGGCGGCCCCGCGTGCGACGCGCGCTCGGCCGACAAGATCGATCTCGGCCTGGCGCCGCTCTACTTCTACGGCCGCGACGAGAGCAGCGAGTACGAGGTGATCCCGCCGCTCCTGCACTACTACCATTACAGCGACGTCGGAGACCGCTCGACGAACCTGTGGGGGCCGCTGCTCTGGCAGCACTCGCGCAAGGGTGACGTGTTCAACGTCATGCCGTTTTACTGGCATAGCTGGGGCAAGAACCACGACCGCACGACGCTGTTCCCGTTCTTCCACTACGGCGTCGAGGGCAACTCGAACCTGCTCATCACGCCGCTCTTCGTGAAGGCGCGCGGCGAGGAGGGGGAGAGCACCTTCGCGACCTGGGGCTACGCTCGCTATCGAGGGCGGACGGAGCTCGACATGATCACGCCGCTCTTCTGGCAGTACCGCGATCCCGACATCGATCTCGAGCGGACGATGCTGCTGCCGTTCTATTACCGGAACACCTCGCCGCGCAGCGACGATCTCGCGCTGTTCCCGCTCTACGGCCGCTTCAAGCGCCACGGGCTGAGCGACACGACGTGGCTCACGCCGTTCATCCGGCACACGAAGGATCTCACCGGCTGGGAGACGGACATCTATCCGTTCTTCTACTCGGGGCGCGATCGCAACTCGACGCACCTCGTCGTCGCGCCGTTCCTCTGGGACTTCGCGTCGCCGAGCTCGCGCACCACGGTGGTCCTGCCGCTCTTCTTCCGGTTCGCGGACCAGAACTCGGTGACGCAGCTCGCGCTCAACACGTTCTACAAGGAGCAGCGGGTGCGGCGAGGCAAGGAGTGGGAGTTCCACTTCTTCCCCGTGTTCTCGTACGGCGAGACGCCGGAGGGGCACTGGTGGAACCTCCTCTACGGGCTCGCCGGGTACACGCGCCAGGGCACGATGTCGAAGATGCGCGCCCTCTACGTCCCCATCCAGCTCAGCGACTGAGCCGCGCGTGCTGTCGAGGTCGCGATGAGCACGCCGGCGCACGAGGCGCCCTCCCCCCGCGCCGGGCTCCGCAGCCTGGGCGGGCAGCCGCCGCCCCCGGAGCTCGCCGCCGACCTGCGCCGGCTCCTGGAGCTGCCCGAGGGCGCGCGCCGGCGCCTCTGGGAGGCGCTCGGGCCGAGCCTCGGCGAGCCGGTGCCCGCAGCCGTGGAGCGGCACCTCGACGAGTTCTGCCGCCGGCACGAGGTCGGGTCCGAGGCGCTCGCGCGGGTGCTCAAGGCCTGCCGCTTCCTGGTCCGCGAGGCGAGCAAGCGCGATCTCGACCCCGCCGCGCTCTCGACCGACCTCGCGGTGCTCGTGCCCGTCGAGGAGGCCGAGGAGCTCCAGGCGATCCTGCTCGCCGGCTACGACCAGGCCAGGGCGGTCGTGCGGCGGGAGATCGTGCGCGGCGCGCTGCTCGACCACGGCAAGCTGCTCACCGGCGTCGACTGGCGCATCGACACGATCGCGGCCGCGAGCCGCGGGGCGAAGATCGCGGCGCCCGTCGTCGTGCTCACGCTGAGCTACCAGGAGGGCGACGCGCGCTCGCGCATCACGCTCCAGGCCACCCCCGACGTGCTGCGAGAGCTCCAGCGCGCCTGCGCGCAGATCCTGGGCTGACCCGCGCGCGCTACGCGCCGCTGCCCCGCGCGCTCGCGCTGTTCGCCGAGACGACCTCGGCGATCGCGGACAGCGCGTCCTCGGCGGAGAACGGCTTCTCGAGGAGCGGGCGGCCCGACGAGGCGAGGAACCGCTCGAAGTCCGCGCCGAAGCCCACGCCGGTCATGAAGATGAACCCCTGCGCCAGCGCCGGGTCGCTCTCGCGGACGCGCGTGTAGAAGACGTCGCCCGACATGCCGGGCATCCGCAGGTCGCAGAGCACCACGTCGAAGCGCTGGCCGCCCGCGAGCATCCCCATCGCGGCGTCGGCGCTCGGCGCGAGCGACACCTGGTGCACGCGGCCGAGCTGCTCGGACAGCGCGCGCGCGAGCGACGCCTCGTCCTCCACCACGAGCACCCGCGCCCGCTTCGAGACGAGCCGCGGCACCGGTGACACGCTCGGCGTCGCCTCCTCCGTGCGCCCCGCCGCGGGCAGCGAGATGATGAAGCGCGCGCCGCCCGGCGGATCGGCCCCGGGGACCGGGCTCTCGGCCGCGATCTGGCCGCCCGCGCGCTCGATGATCTCCCGGCTGATCGACAGGCCGAGCCCGGTGCCGACCTCGGGCCCCTTCGTCGTGAAGAACGGCGCCCAGATCCGCGGCAGGTTCTCCTCCGCGATGCCGGCGCCGGTGTCGGTCACCACGATCTCGACCGTCTGCCCGTCGCTCCGCGTCTCGACCGTCACCGTCTGCTCGCGGGCCTCGAGCTTCGAGCTCGGCTTCGGGATCGCCTGCGCCGCGTTGACGAGCAGGTTCACGATGACCTGCCCGAGCCGGCCGTCCTCCATGAGGACCGGCGGCACCTCCGACAGGCTCTTCACGATCTGCGCCCGCTCGATGATCTGGCCGCGCGTGAGGCTCAGCGCGGACTCGACCGTGCGGTTCGCGTCCGTCAGCGTGCGCCGCGAGCCCTCGGGCTGCGGCGGGCTCGCGAACAGCTTGAGATCGCGGACGATGTCGACGATGCGCTTGATGGAGTCGCGCAGCTCCTGGAGCAGCTCCGACGCGCTCGAGGCGGCGGCGCCCTCCATGCGCACGTTCGGGCCGCGCAGGAGCCGGTCGAGCATGTCGAGGCCGAGCAGGATGAACGCCGCGGGGTTGTTGATCTCGTGGGCCACGCCGGCCGCCAGCGTGCCGAGCGTCGACAGCCGATCGACCTGGATGAGCCGCGTGCGCGCCGCGTGCTCGGTGCTCACGTCCGCGAGGACGCCCTCGATCGCCACCACGCGGCCGCGATCGGAGACGAGCGGGTACACCGTGCCGCGCGCCGTGATCGCGTCGCCGCCCCGCCGGCGCAGGCGCGCCTCGTAGGAGGCCGAGGGCGCGCCGAGCTTGGCCCGGGCGACCGCGTCCTCGAAGCACATCACGCCCTCCGGGTCGGCGTGCGCCTCCGCGAGGAAGCCCGGCGTCCTGAGCGCCTCGGCCACCGGCACGCCGAGGAGCCGCTCGGCGTGGCGGTTCAGGAACGAGAGCTCGCCGCTCTCGGGATCGAGGCGGAAGATGATGAGCGGCGCGTTGTCGAGCAGGTTCCGGTGCTGCTCCTCGAGCTCGCGGATGCGCAGCAGCCGCTCGGCGGCCTCGCGCTCGCCGGCGACGACGCGCAGCGAGCGATCGAGGCCGGCGCCGAGCGCCTCGGCGAGCTCTTCCAGGAGGGCGACCGGCGCCGCCGCGGCGGCTTCCGCGTAGCCGAGCACGAGCGCGGCGATGACGGGGCCGGCGCCCGCGCTCGCGGGCGCCGAGGACCGCGCCGCCGGCTGGCCGGGCTCGGCGCCGGGCGGCGCGCTCCGCACCGGGAGCGCGACGTACGAGAGGCACCCCTCGGCGGCCCCCATCTTGTCGAGCGCGTCGCCCGCGCGGGTGCTCTCGCAGGAGAACGTCTTCCCCTCGCCGAAGACCCGCCGGAAGAGCGCCGCGGGCGCCGGGAGCCGCGCGGCGAACGGCGCGGCGGAGAGCGTCTCGCCGCGGAAGGTCGCGTACGCGAGCAGCTCCCCCTCGGGCTCGGGAAACACCACCGCGAGCAGGTGGAACGGGGCGAACCGGCAGACGGCGCCGGCGAGCTCCTCGAACGGCCTCGGCAGCAGCAGGTTCGAGTGGCGAGCGACGACGGTGAGGACAGCGTTCAGCGCGACGAGGCGGCGGGACCTCTCGCTCGCGGGCGCATCGAGCATTTCCACGACATCTCACCACGGCGGCGCGCAGGAACGAGAGGCATTCTTCACTTTTGTCCCGCCGGCGGCCCGGAAGAGGCTGCCGGGGACGTAGGCCCGGCGCAGCGCTCGAGCAGGCGGAGGGCGGCGTCCCGGCGCTCCTCGCTCACGGCGGGCCCGGCGCCGGCCGCCCCGTCGTGGGCGGCGTACTGGGCGAACAGGCGGCGAGCGGTCTCGGCGTCGTCGAGGCCGCACGCCACGACGAGCCGCAGCCGCTCGGCCTCGATCCAGACGCGCTGGATGGGCAGGTGGGCCGCGAGCGCCCGCTCCAGCCGATCGGCGGCCTCGTCGAAGCGGCCGTCGTTCAGGTACTGGCGGCCGAGCAGGTAGCTCGGCAGGCCGTCGCCGGGCGCCTGCGCGGCCCAGGCGCCGAGCAGCTCCGCCGCCCGGAGCCTGTCCGGCGCGCCGCCGCGGGTGCCGATCAGCAGCTCGACGATGGCCGCGCGCGCGCGCTCGTCGCTCGCCGCGGCGATCTTCACGTCCAGCGTCCGGAGCCGGTCCTCGTCGACGAGCCGTCCGGCGACCTCGCGGTACCAGGTCACGGCGCGCTCCCGGTCGCCCGCCGCGAGCGCGACGTCGCCGAGCCGCTCAGCGGCGCGGTCGCGCAGGTGGCGCGGGATCGACCCGTCGCCGGCGATCGCCTCGAGCTCGCGGACGCCCTCGCTCCTGCTGCTGGGCGCGTCGCTGGCGAGCCGCGTCTCGGCGATCGCGACGCGGGTCGCGGGGCTCTGGTCGAGCGAGAGGACGCGCCGGTACTCGGCGATCGCGCCCTCGTGATCGCCGCGCGCGCGGAGCTGCTCGGCCTTCTGCGTGCACGCGTCGACCACGTGCGGGCAGCGCCGCTCGAAGACGGCGGGCCGGTCGAAGCGCGCCTTCGCCTGCGCCCTGGCGGCGTCGGGGAGCGCGAGCGCGTCGAGGTCGGCGTGCCAGGCGCGCTCCATCGCCGCCCACGGCGCCCCGGTGATCTCCGGCAGCGGCTGCCCGCCGTACCACGCGCGCACCGCGGCGGCGCCGTACGTCGCGCGCACGTGGCCGACGAAGGCGCCGCTCACGGTGTAGGCCGCCGACGAGTTCTCGGCGAGGAAGCCGAGCGCGAACAGGCGCGAGAGCGGCGGCAAGATCCCGAGATCTTTCATGGCCTTGGCCCACCCGCGCGGACTCAGGTCCTCGCCCTCCTTGGGCGAGCCGGCGACGGCGATCCCCTCGATGAGGCCCGGGTCGGGGAGCCACCCGCCGAGCCGCCCGGCCACCTTGAACGGGCCGCGGGCGAAGGCGCCGGCGAGCACGTGCATGATCTCGTGCCCGAGGACGGGGTGCGGGTAGCCGGCGGCCTGCAGGTACACCTCGTGACGCCACGGCTTCGCGACGTACGTGCGCGAGGCGCCCATGAGCGCGCCCTTCTGCGCGGCGCTCTCGAACAGGTAGGCGCGGACGCGGAGCGGCTCGCCGTCGACCTCGGCGGGCGCGCCGAGCCAGCGCTCGCCGGCCTCGATGTGCGCGTCGCACTCGCGCACGAAGCGCTGGACGTCGGCCTCGCGCATGCCGCGCGGGTAGACGACCTCGCAGCGCTGGCCCTGCGAGAGCGCGCCGAGCTCGGCCGCGATGCTCTCGGAGGTCTGGAAGTGGCCGAGGCGCGCGCCCTCGAGGAGCGTCCCGGCGCTCACCGCGGCGCTCGCCGCGCCGAGCAGGAGCAGGCCGGGGCGGCCCTGCGGCTGGAACGTCACGCGGCCGCTCGCGTCGTGGACGAGGTGCTGCGCGAGCGCGGACGCGGCGAACAGGGTGGCGAGGGTGCCGGCGCGGTAGGTGAGCAGCCCCGAGGCGTCGACGACCGTGTCGTAGAGGGTGCCGCTGAAGAAGCCGGCGAAGGGGTCGTAGGCGAAGACGATCGGGCTCGTGTAGAAGCGGACGACGCTCACGCCGGCGGAGCCGAGCGGGGCGGCGAGCGCGGCGACGACGGCGGCGAGGCGGCGGCGCCACGCCGGCAGCGGGGGCGCGGCGTCGTCGCGCCGGCTGCCCGCGGCGAGCTCGCCCGCGACGGCGCCCCACGCGCCGCCGAGCGCGGCGCCGAGCCCGGGCCCGAGGGCGAAGTGCGCGGAGCCGCCGAGCACGTCGCAGAAGCCGGCGCGGAGGCCGTGCGCGAGCGTGGTGGCGTACGCGACGAGGGCGAAGAGGGCGCCGTTCGCGACGCCGCGCCGGAACGCCTCGATCGGCGCGGGCCGGTGGGCGGCGACGTCGAGCGCGGTCGCGATCGCGGCGGCGCCCGGCACGAGGAGGCCCGCGGCGAGCGCGCTCTCGTAGCCGGGGCCGTCGAAGAGGGGCAGGAAGCCGACGAGCGCCATCGCGATCGCGACGAGCGCTGCGCCGATCCTGGTGGCCGGTGAACGCAGGAGCGTGGGCATGGGCGCGAGTGGCTCCGGGGAGGCCTTAGTAGCCGCGCCGGCCCTCCGAGGCGAGCGAGATGCGGGCGCCGTGAGTCCGATGCGGGACGTGAGCATCGCGCATCTGTCCGGAGTACCTCTGGCTTGCCACGCCTCCGCGCGGCCACCGCGATCCCGTCGATCGAGGCGCGCGGATGCGGCGGCAGACGCCGCTCCCCCTCCTTCCGCTTTCCTGCTCTGCTCGCGCTCTCCATGCCCTCCCCTTCCCGCGACGGCCTCTCTCGCAACCCCGATTTCCTGCGCCTCTGGGCGGCGCAGGCGGTGAGCGCGCTGGGCGGGCGCGTCAGCCGGACGGCGCTGCCCGTGATCGCGATCGTGAGCCTCGGGGCCGACGCGGCGGGCGTGGCGGTGCTCTCGGCGCTGGCCACCGCGCCGGGCGTCCTGGTGGGGCTCTTCGCGGGCGGGCTCGTGGATCGCTCGCGCAAGCGGCCGCTGCTCATCGGCGCGGATCTCGCGCGCGCGGCGCTGATCCTCTCGGTCCCGATCGCGGCATGGGCCGGCGCGCTGACCCTCGTCCACCTCTCCGCGGTGGCCGCGCTGGTCGGCATGGCCACGTCCCTGTTCCAGATCGCCGACAACGCGTACCTGCCGGCGCTCGTCGGGCAGGACCGCCTCGTCGAGGCGAACGCGCGGCTGGAGGGGACCGAGGCCGCCGCGGAGATCGCCGGCCCCGGCGCGGCGGGCCTCCTGATCCAGGCGCTCACCGCGCCGGTGACGATGGTGGTGGACGCGCTGTCCTACCTCGGGTCGGCGGCGCTGCTCGGGCGCATCCGGGCGGCGGAGGCGCCGGCCGCCCCTGAAGGCGACGCGGCCGGGAGCGGCGCCTCGCTCCGCGAGGATCTCCGGGTGGGGCTGCGCCACGGCCTCGGCCACCCCGTGGTCGGGGCGACGTTCATGGCCCTGGGCGCGCAGGCGCTCCTCAGCGGCGGGGCCTTCTCCGCGCTGTACATGCTCTACCTCCTGGAGCACCTGCGGCTGGAGCCCGCCGCGGTCGGCCTGATCATCAGCGTGGGCGGGATCGGCGCGCTCGGCGGCAGCGTCATCGCGGGCTGGCTGGGACGCCGCCTCGGCGCCGGTCCGGCGATGATCCTCAGCCTCACCGTGGGCCAGGCGGGCGCCTTGCTCATCCCGCTCGCCGCGCAACTCGGCGACCTGGCCGTCCCCGCGCTGGTGCTGCACCAGCTCGTCGGGGACGCCTTCCTCGTCGCGTTCATGATCCACGCGGTGAGCGCCCGGCAATCGATGCTGCCCCTGACGGTGCTCGGCCGCGTCAACGCCACGCTCCACGTGATCACGGGCGCGCTGCTGCCCGCGGGCACCCTGGCGGCCGGCTGGCTCGCGGGCCGCATCGGCGTGGAAGCGACGGTGTGGGCCGGCGTGCTCGCAGGCCTCGCCGCGCCGCTCCTGCTGCTGCGACCCGCGGTGTGGAGGCTGCGCGCGGTCTGAATGCCGCGCCGGACGCCGGGCGCGGCCGCGCGGCGAGGCAGCGCTGTCCGAGGTAGGTCTTGGAGGACGCGCAGGCGCAGTGCCGTGGGGACGTGACGTCCCGGGCCGCGGCGGCGCGAAACTTTGTCGGATGACGCAACCCATTGCGGAAGGAAGCAACCGGTTGCGGAACCCCGCTGGCGCCGGCGCCGCGAGGCAGCGCGTCGCCCACCGACCGTCGGTGCGCCTGCACACGGGATCGGATGGTCCTCGGATGGTCCGGGGACGCCCGGACGAGCCTCCGTCCGCGTCAGCCGAGCGGCGGCTCCGCGCCGGCGAGCTCGGCGTCGTCCTCGTCGAGCAGCGCGTCCTCCTCGACCTCTCCCGGGGCGGCCGCCGCGCGCCTCACGGCGGTGAGGCCGAGCTGGATCTGCGCCTTGAGCGGGAAGACCTGCCGGAGCGTCGTCGCCCAGTCGTTGAACCAGCCGCGCAGGCCCTCGAGCGCCTCTCGCTGCTCCTTCCACGCCCTCTCCAGCTCGGCCGCCGGGATCCGGGGCGGCGGCGCGGGCGCGCCGGCCTCGAGCTTGCCGAGCAGCTCGCGCGCCTGCTGCATCCTGACCTCGGTCAGCCCGCGCGCCGCGAGCGTCCGCTGGACCTTCCTCGCGTCCTCGTCGCTGTTCCTGGCGAGCCCCTCGACGCGGCGAAGGAAGGTCGCGACCGCCAGGGTCGCCGCCGGCCCCAGCGGCTGCTGCTCGAGGTTCTTGAAGAACGCCGTCTCGAAGCCGTCGCGGCGCTCGCGCGGGACGACGCGGCGGATGATCGCGCGGGTGCGCGGGAACCACGTGCCCTCGAACGCGTCGACCTCCTGGAGCAGCCGCAGCCGCTCGGCGCCCTCGACGGCGCCGCCGCCCGACGCCTCGACGAACAGGTGCTCGAGCGGGCGCTGCTCGCCCGAGGCGAGCTTGAGCAGCCGCCACCCCTCGCGGTGCTCGGCGGGCGTGTACCCCTCGCGGCGGGCGCGCGCGATGAACGGCGCGGCCTGGACGTTGACCAGGAGCTTGAGGGCGCGGCCCAGGAGATGTTGGTCGGCCGCGGTGGGCACGAGCGGTAAGGACGCCTCGGACGGCCCGGCGCTCGCTGCCTGCGCTCCCGGTTGCCTGGAGGCGCTCGCAGACTTTGCTTTCGCCATGTCGTTCTCCTCGCTGGCGCGTGATGGCAGATGTGCGCTCAGCCGCGGCCGCCGACTGCAAGCTGCACGCCAGGGGCAGTGGAATCTCGCTGCGCGTTCGCTACGTTACGCGCGCGCGACCAGCCGCCCACGCCACGTTGCGCGCGCGCGACCCGCCCCCACGCCGCCACGTTCCGCCCGCTCTCGGGCGAGGAGCCCGATGAAACCCAGGTTCGGAACCGATCTCACGACCGGCAGCATCCCCAGACACCTCGTGACGTTCTCGCTCCCGATGCTCCTCGGGGGCTTCCTTCAGACGACCTACAGCTTCATCAACGCGATCTGGGTCGGTCAGTTCCTGGGCACCGGGGCGCTGGCGGCCGTCACGGTGAGCTTCCCTGTCATCTTCACGATCTTCGGCGTCGGGATGGGCATGACCCTGGCGACGAACATCCTCGTCTCGCAGAGCTTCGGCGCCAGGCGCTTCGACGAGCTGCGGCGCGTGGTCGACGGCTCCACGGCGCTCATCTACGGCCTCGGCGTCCTGCTGACCGTCGTCGGGGAGATCTTCACGCCCGAGATCCTCCGGGCGATGGACACGCCGGCCGACGTCTTCGCGCCGTCGGTGAGCTACCTCCGCGTCTTCCTTCTCTCGCTGCCCTTCAGCTTCGGCATGTTCGCGCTCCGGAGCATGCTCCAGGGGACCGGAGACTCGAAGACACCCCTCTATTTTCAGCTCGGCTCCGTCCTTCTCACGACGGTGCTCGACCCGCTCCTCATCTTCGGGCGGCTGGGCCTGCCGGAGCTCGGCCTGAACGGGACGGCGTGGGCCACGATCGTCTCCCAGGTCATCTCGCTCGTCGCGCTCAACGTGTACCTCCACGTCAAGAAGTCGCCGATCGCGCCGAGGTGGCCCCGCTTCGGCCAGCTCGGCCCGACGCTCCGGAAGACGTGCAGGATCGGCGTGCCGGCGTCGATCCAGCAGTCGGTGGTCTCGCTGGGGATGGTGGTGGTCACGGGGATCGTGAACGGGTTCGGAGAGGTCGCGACCGCGGCGTTCGGCGCGGCCTCGCGCATCGACCAGATCGCGTTCCTGCCCGCGATCAACATGGGGATGGCGATCTCGACGCTCGCCGGGCAGAACCTGGGCGCGGGGCACCACGGCCGCGTGCGCGAGGTGTTCACGTGGGGCTGCGTGTTCAGCGGCGGGATCACGCTCGTGATCTCGGCGGCGGCCCTCGTCTTCCCCGAGGCGCTGCTCCGGGTGTTCATCAACGATCCGGTCGTCGTCGATCTCGGCGTCTCGTACCTGCACATCGTCGGCGCCTGCTACGTCCTCTTCGGGCTGTCGTTCGTGAGCAACGGCATCATCAACGGCGCCGGAGCGACGGTGGTCACGACGGTGATCTCCCTGCTCAGCCTCTGGGTGATCCGCGCCCCGCTCGCCTACTGGCTCTCTCGCGAGATGCGCAGCGTGGAGGGCGTCTGGTACGCCATCGCGGTGAGCTTCGTCGTGTCGCTGATCGCCAGCCTGGCGTACTACGCCTCGGGGCGCTGGAAGCGCGCCCTCGTCCAGAAGGCCCCTGCGGCCGACCCGACGAGAGAGGCCGACCCCGCCGGGGCCTTCGCGAACGAGGTCGGCGAGGCGTGAGGAGGGCGAAGGGCCGAGAGCTCACCCGGGCTGGGCGGCCTCCGCGGCGAGGAGCTCACCCAGATTGAGCGCTCCCCCGGCGGCTTGCCTTGCCGCGACCCTGCGGGCAGGCTGAGCGCATGGGCCAGCCCGCCGAGAAGCCCCGCCGCGCCACGTACGCTGACCTCGAGGCCGTGCCACCGAACAAGGTGGCGGAGCTCGTCCGCGGCGTGCTGCACGTCTTCCCGCGGCCGGCGCCGCGGCATGCGCGCGCGAGCTCGGGCCTCGGCGCCGAGCTCACCGGTCCGTTCGACCACGGCAAGAACGGCCCGGGAGGCTGGTGGATCCTCGATGAGCCCGAGCTCCACTTCCCCGACCCGGCTTCGCCGCGCGATGTGGAGGTCCTCGTCCCGGACATCGCCGGCTGGCGCCGCGAGCGCATGCCAGCGCTCCCGGATACGTCCTACTTCTCGCTCGCTCCGGACTGGATCTGCGAGGTCCTGAGCCCGTCGACCGAGCAGGTCGACCGCAAGGAGAAGATGCCGATCTACGCGCGCGAGGGCGTGCAGCACGCCTGGCTGGTCGACCCGATCCAGCGGACCCTGGAGGTCTTCTCGCTCGCCCCGGGACGCGGCTGGACGCCAGTCGCCACCCACCGCGACGCCGCGCGCGTCCGCGCTACGCCCTTCGACGCGATCGAGATCGAGCTCCGCTTGCTCTGGGCGACGTAGCGCCCTCAGTCGGGCGCCTCCGCCTCGACGCCGTCGCCGCCGTCGGGCGCCAGCGCCCTCCCGTCCTCCCCGCCATCCGCGCCGGCCGGCCCGCGGGGCCGCCCTGAGAGCAAGCCCAGGAGCTCCTGCGTCGTGAGCTTGCCCGCCTCGTCCTTCCCGCCGAGCACCTGGGCGACGAGCGAGCGCTTCTGCTCGTGCAGCGACAGCATCTGCTCCTCGATCGTCCCCAGCGCCACCAGGCGGTAGATGGTGACCGGCCGCCGCTGGCCCAGGCGGTGCGCGCGATCCGAGGCCTGGTCCTCGACCGCCGGGTTCCACCACGGATCGAGGTGAATCACGTTGGTGGCCGCCGTCAGGTTCAGGCCGAAGCCGCCCGCCTTGAGCGAGATGAGGAACAGCGGCGCCGTGCCCTCCTGGAACTCGCTCACGCGATCGCCCCGCGCCTTCCGGGGGGTCGCGCCGTCGAGGTAGACGAACGCGATCCCGCGCTCCGCGAGCGCCTCGCGCACCAGCGCGAGGTGCGACGTGAACTGGCTGAAGACCAGCGCGCGCTGGCCCTCGGCGCGCAGCTCGTCGACGAGCTCCAGGAAGCGCTCGAGCTTGGACGAGACGAGCTCGGAGCGCTCGTCGTACAGGCGCGGGTGCGACGCGAGCAGCCGCAGCCGCGTGAGCGCCGCGAGCACCTCGACGCGGCGCTCCTGCTCCCGCAGGACCGACCGCCGCGTCTCGAGCTCGGACAGCGCCGCGAGGCGCGCGTCCTCGTAGAGCTGCCACTCGGCGCCCGAGAGCACGACCGGCACGCGCACCTCGGTGCGCGCCGGCAGCTCGGCCTCGACCTGCGCCTTCGTCCGCCGGAGCAGGAAGGGGGCGAGCACGCGCGCCAGCGCGGGCGCCGCGGCAGGGTCGCTCTGCCGCTCGATCGGCGCGGCGTAACGGCCCCGGAACGACTCCCAGCCGCCGAAGAGGCCGGGGAACACGACGGTGAAGAGGCTCCAGAGCTCGCCGAGGTGGTTCTCGATCGGCGTGCCCGAGAGCGCGAACTTGAAGTCCGCCTGCAGCGCCCTCGCGGCGCGGGAGCGCTGCGTGGTCGCGTTCTTCAGGCTCTGGGCCTCGTCGAACACGACCGTGGCGAAGCGCCGGGCGGCGAGGCGCTCGGCGTCGCGCGCGAGCAGGCCGTAGCTGACCACCAGCACGTCGCCAGGGCCGAGCCACGCGAGCGCGTCGTCGCGGTCGGCCGCGTCCGCGTACTGCGTGAGGCGCAGCGAGGGCGCGAAGCGCTCCGCCTCGTCCTTCCAGTTGAACGCCACCGAGGTGGGGGCGACGACGAGCGCGGGCCCGAGCGCGCCGCGATCGAGCAGCACGGCCAGCGCCTGCACCGTCTTGCCGAGGCCCATGTCGTCGGCGAGGACGCCGCCCGCGCCCCACGCCGCGAGCCGCGAGAGCCAGCGGAAGCCGTCGAGCTGGTAAGGCCGGAGCTCGGCGCGGAGCGCCGCGGGGACGGCGGGGCAGAGCTCGCCGGCGGCCCCGACGCGGTCGACGAGCTGCCGGAAGGCGCCGTCCGCCTCGAGCGCGGCGCCGGCCGCCTCGAGCTCGCGCAGCACCCCGGCGGCCGACGGGCCCACGGTGAGGCCGTGGCCGGACGCGTGCACGTGATCCGACAGGCGCTCGAGGTGCGCGCGCAGCGCCTCGCTCAGCTCCATGTAGGTGCGGGCCTCGACCTGCACGTAGCGGTCCTTGCGGCGCGCCGCGTCGAGCAGCCGGGCCAGCTCCACCCGCTCGCCCTCGACGCTCAGGCCGCCGAGGAGGCCGAACCACGCGCGCCGCTTCTCGAGGACGACCTTGAGCGCCTGCGGGCCGCCGCCGCTCAGCGCGCGCAGGGGCGCGCCCACCCACTCGAGCTCCGGGGGCGGCTCGCGCCGCGCGCACGCCGCGAGCAGGTCGAGCGCCCCCTGCGCGCTGGCGAAGCGGTAGTGGAACGGGCGCCCCTCCTCCAGCAGCTCGGCGCCGGAGAGCGGCAGCTCGGCGCAGAGGGCGCGGGCGAAGTCCTCTTCCCGGCGCAGGTCGCGCACGGCGTGCAGCGCCCTGTCCCCGCGCCGCACGTGCACGTCGCGCGCGCCCGCGCCCGGGGCGAGGGCGGGGCTGTCGACGAGCGGCCGCACGCGCAGCTCGACCTCCACCGCGCCGTTCGGCTGCGGCGAGAGGCGCAGCACGGGGAGCAGCAGCGCGGGGACCGACTCGCCCATCACGCTGCGCGGCATGGCCACGGGCACGCGCAGCGCCCACCGCGCGAGCGCGGCGAGCAGGGCGCCGTGGCTCTCGGGCGGGAAGAGGTTGCCCTCGCGCAGGAGCACGTCGAGCAGCGTCCGGAGCTCGGTCTTGACGTCGAGCAGCGTGAGCCGCCGCGCGCCCTGGTCCCAGTCCCACAGGAACAGCGCGTCCTCGGGCCGGGCCCGGCGCACGCGCTCGAGCAGCGCCGGGGGCAGCGCCGTCCCGTCGACGCCGGCGCTCACCCGCACGACGCCCTGGCGCTCCTCCGCCACGAGCCCCACCGGCGCGCGCTCGACGCGCACCGCGACGTGAGGGGCCTCGTCGAGGAAGACGCGCGGGTGGCCGATGAGCGCCTCGATCAGCGCCCGCGGCGCGAACCCGTCGCCCTCGGGCAGGAGCGCCGCGGCGCGGGCGTCCTCGGAGGAGAGCCGCGCCCCGTGCTCCTGGAGGAGGCGCTTGCGGCCGGCGCGTGTGCCGGCGCTGCGCTGGCCCTTCTTGCCGAGCCGGTGGACCCAGGCCGCGACCGAGACGCCGACGTCCTCGACGACCTGCAGGCGGTAGGTGATCTCGACGCCGGCGCGCCCGCCGGGGCCCTCGTCGAGGGCGCGGTCGAGCGCCAGCAAGGTGCGCTCCCAGGCGGGGCGCCCGAGCTCGTCGAGCGCCTGGAGGAAGGCGTCGCCCGGGGGCTGGCGGAGCCAGAGCAGCGCCGCGTCGATCGCCGCGAGCACGTGGACGCAGTCGCCCGCGCCGCAGGTGCACTCGGCGCGGAGCGCCCCGTGCGCGAGGGTGATCCGCGCCTCGGGCCGGACGAAGCCGGCGCCCACGCGCTGCGACTCGAACGGCAGCGGGTCCTCGAAGCGGAAGCCGGGCAGCGCCGCGTCGAAGCGCAGCGCGCCGAGCTGGAGGGCGCGCTCGATGCGCGGGGCGACCGCGTCCGGCACGCGGGCGCGCAGGGCGCACAGCCGCTCGTGCGCCGGCAGGGCCCGCGGCTCGTCGGGCGGCCGCAGCAGCGACGGGACCGCGGCGCGCGCCCGCGCCGCGTCGGCGCGCTCGTCCTCGAGGAAGCGCAAGACCGCGGGCGGCAGCGCGTCGCGCAGGCGCGGGGACGGCAGCCACTCGGACGCGCGCGAGAGCTCGTCGGCGCTCGCGAGGTCGATGAGGCGCCGGCGCGCGCCGAGGACCCGCAGCTCGGGCCAGAGGGCGGGATCGACGCGCGGGGCCACCGCCTCGAGGTTCAGCCGCGCGAGGTGCACGACGCCGTGGCGGGCGAGCCAGGCGACGAGGGCCTCCCGGGTCTCGAAGGGCGCCGCCGGCGCGGCGGGGATGACGGCGTGGACGTCGTCTGCCATGTCGGGCCGCGTAACCTTGTGGGGGCGCGGGTCCGGTTCAAGGGCATTCGGCCCGGGCGTCGACCGCGACGACGACCTCGCCGCGCTGCGCGCTGTATCCCCGGAGGGGCGAGCGCTCGGCGCCGGCCCGCCGCGGGCCGTTCAGACGCGGATCACCACCTTCCCGAAGTGCGCCCCCGACTCCAGGCACCTCATCGCCTGCCGCGCCTCGTCGAACCCGAACACCCGATCGATCACCGGCTTGATCCGGTGCGCCACGAGCACCCGGTTCATCTCCTCGAACATCACCCGGCTCCCGACGAACACCGGCAACACCTGAAGTCTTTTCTTCTCGATCGCCTCCGGCTCCGGCGCCCCCCACGCCCCGCTCAGGAGCCCGATCAGCGCGATGTGCCCCCCTTCTCGCGTCGCCCGGATCGACCTCGGCAGCGTCTCCTCCCCGCCCACCTCCATCACGTGGTCCGCCCCCTGCCCTCCCGTCACCTCCAGCACCTTCTCCTCCCAGTCAGGGTGCTTCCGGTAATTGATTCCTTCCTCCGCGCCGAGCTCGCGCGCCCGCCGAGCGGAGCGTACGTGGCACCGACAGCGACGTTCAGGGCTGTCGTACGACCTTGTAAGCGCAAGTCCGCGAGGAGCTGCCCGAAGAAGACGCGCTGTCGTGGATTCCCCGGATCCCGCGTTCGCGATACGCTCCAGACATGCCCCGGTCCCTGGTCCCAGCGCGCCGTGCGAGACGCACGTCGACACGTCGGGAACACAGAGGCGGCACGGAGGTGTTCGATCGTGTTCCAGCCATCCTCGTTCGATCCACAGCCAGAATCCCAGAGAAAAGACAGCGTCCGCGCCGCGGTGCTCGCCGCGGCCGCGCTCGCTGAGCGAGCGGCAGACTCCCGCCCTGCGTCCTCCCGCCGCGCCGGGCGGAGCGAGGCCCGCGCGAGGCCGCAGCGGGGCCGGGTCGTGCACGGCCGTTATCAGCTCGAGGAGCCGCTCGGGCGCGGCGCGATGGGCGAGGTCTGGCGGGCGCGCGACACCGTCCGGCATGTCGACGTCGCGCTCAAATTCCTCGTGGTGGCGCGCAACGGCCGGCACCTCGAGGCGATCGAGCGGTTCCGCCTCGAGGCCCGGGTCGCGGCGCAGCTCGGCCAGAAGACCGCCGGCGTCGTCGCCGTGTACGACGCCGGCGAGGATCCGGCGGCGGGCCCGTACCTCGTCATGGAGTACGTGCGCGGCCGGTCGCTGCGGCAATGGCTGCAGGAGCGAGGGCCAGTGCTGGCGGCCGAGCTCGCGCCGCTCCTCCGGCAGCTCGGAGAGGCGCTGTCGGTGGCGCACGGGCTCGGCGTCGTGCACCGCGACATCAAGCCGTCGAACATCCTGCTCGTCGAGGGGAACGACGGGCACCTGCGCGCCAAGATCGCTGACTTCGGGATCGCCAAGTGGGTCGGTGAGGACCGGCCCGTCGACTTCCGCCGCCGGACCGCGGACGGCGTGGTGCTGGGCACGCCCGCCTACCTGAGCCCGGAGCACACGTGCGAGGGGCAGGCGGGCCCGCAGCTCGACCTGTGGTCGCTCGCGGTCGTCGCGCACGAGGCGCTCACCGGTCAGCAGCCGTTCCCGGGCCGCAACCTGGCCGCGGTGCTCGCCTCCATCCTCGTCGGCGCGCGACCGCCGCTGACCACGGTGTGCCCGGGGGCGCCGCCCGCGCTGGAGGCGTGGTTCGCGCGCGCCTTCGCGATCAGCCCGTCGGAGCGCTTTCCGAGCGTCGGCGCGATGGTGGCGGCGTTCGAGGCCGCGGCGGGCACGCCGGCCGCGGCGCCATCCGGTGCGCGGGCGCGGCGCGGACCGCGGCGCCTGCGCCGCGCGGCGGTGGGCATCGCCGTGGCGCTCGGGGTGGCGCTCGCCGCAACCCTGCTCTGGAGGCCATCCGGGGGCGCCGGCGCGCGCGGCGCGGACGAGGCGCTCCGCGAGGCGACGCGCGCGGCCGGCCGCGCGGTCCACGCCGCGCAGGGCGTGACGGCGCGGCTCCTGGGGCGGCGGGGCGCCGATCCCTGACGGCGCCCTGCCGTCGTTCGATCCACCGATCGCGATCGCGCCGGCCTTCGCCGGCGTCCGCTCATGCGCCGAGGAGCGGCCCGAACTCGTCGGGCAGGACGCCTTCGTCGGCCGCGCGCCGGAGGTTGTCCCGGCACACAGCGCACGTCGGGGCGTGCTCGCGATAGCTGTCCGTGAGGCCGTCCAGGCGGAAGATGCCGGCGGCCGCGGCCTCCGTGTCCGGGTGCACGTGGAACTGGACCGGCAGGCCGAGCGCATAGAGCGGCTCGCCGTCGCGCCGCAGCGCATAGATCGAGAAGGACGCATCGTCGCGCGGGCGCCACCCGTCGATCGAAAAGAGACAGGGCGCCTCCCCCGTCGCGTCCGCGTGCCGGCGAAGAAAGCACATGTCGCCCGCGTACGAGACGAGCTCGTCGAGGTCGGTCGCCACGGCCACGGGGATGGGATGTTCGAGCCACCGCTCGAAGGCGAGCCACGCGGCCGCGAGGACCTTCGGGTCGGAAGCGGCGTGCTCGTCCACCGCGAACGCGCCGTCGGCGTCGCTCGCCTCCGAGGGGCCGCGCGCGCCGTAGAGCGACGCCAGGGCCGAGAGCGCGATCTCGGCGTCGAGCGGCGCGCCGGCGCGCTCCGCGTCGCAGGCGGCCGCGAAGGCCGCGGCGTCGATCCGGGTCGCGAGCCCGGCGCGACGCAGGGTCGCGAGCGCATCCTCGGGGCGCAGGGGGGTCGTCATGGGCTCATGTCATCCGGCCAGGTCATCTGCCCGATGCCGCCGCGGGATCTCGGCTCCTCCCCGGGGCACCCTCGCGGCATGGTGCACGACGCCGACGAGGAAAGATAGCGCCGCCTCTCACATACAGCCTACGGGGCCCGGCGGCTCGCAAGCCGACGTCGTGACGGACGCCGGCAGCAGGGGAGTCGTTTCCTGGAAAGCGGGGGTTGAGTCAAGCTGGGGCGCACCGAAACGCGCGCTCCCTCGATGAGCGATGAGGCGGGCGCGGGCGCTCGCTCCGCGCAGCAGCGCGAGAGCGAGCGCCGCAGACAACCTGGTTCACTCGACCAGGAGATCCAGCCTCGATCCTGGCACCATCCTGTAGTCACCGACCGCCAATCCCTGCAGATCGCTCGTGAACTCGAACGGACCGAGCACGTGAATCACGTCGTCGCTCGCGCCACCGGCGCCGCCGTCGCCGCTCGCGCCACCGGCGCCGCCGTCGCCGCTCGCGCCACCGGCGCCGCCGTCACCGTTCGCGCCACCAGCGCCGCCGTCGCCGCCCGTACCGCTGTCGCCGCCGGTGCCGCCCGTGCCGCCGTCGCCGCCCGCGCCACCGTCGCCGCCCGTGCCGCCGGGCCTCGTGACCGTGATGGAGTCGACGTAGACGACGGTCGGGTTGGACCAGGGCCCCGAGATACCTGCGTCGACCCTCAGGCCGATGCGCCTCACCTGGGTCTCGTCAAACGTCATGGACTCATCCGCAGCGGCGGTGGCGTCGACGTCGATGGTGAGCTCTGTCCACTCTTTCAGGCTGCTGAGGTCCGTCCACGCCCAGGGGAGGCCTATCCAGGCCTGTGCACCTCCATTCTGCACGAACGTCTGCACGCCACCGCCGGTGCCGGCGTACACCTTCACACGGAACGTGACGGTGGCGCCGGTCAGGTCGACCAGCTCCGGATAGTCGAACTGGAACAGCGTCCCTGTGTCTTCCTCGGTGAGCGGCACGGCCAGCCGGGCGCAGCCCGAGCAGCTCTCGTCCGGACCGGGACCGATGTCCACTTCTTCGAGGCCGCCCGCGCCGCCCGCGCCGCCCGCCCCGCCCTCGCCACCCGCGCCACCTGCCCCGCCCTCGCCGCCTGCCCCGCCCTCGCCACCTGCCCCGCCCTCGCCGCCTGCGCTCCCGGTACCGCTCGTCGAAGAGCTGCTCGAGCTGCTCGTCGTGGTGCCTCCACCGGCCCCGCCGTCGCCACCGGACCCGCCCCCGCCGTCGTCATCGCCGCAACCCATCGTGACGAACGAGCCAGCCAGCAAGCCGCACATCGCCAAAGCAAAAACTGATCTCATGGCATCCTCTCCACGCTCTACTCTATTGTCCCACCCGATGGCGCGTGGTTCGGGCCGGCGTTCGCCGTGCCCGCTCCCCTTTGTCCCAGCTCTCTGAAAGCCAGCCGCGCCGGCCGCGCCCCCCTGTACGACCCCGGCATTCTCACCACTTGCCGGGAGCGCGCCCGCTGGACCATCACGCCGGGCACCGGCGCCGTCAGCTCGCAGCAGCCCCGCTCCGCCCGGCTTTTCGCGAACGACGCCGCGCGACGATCGCGCCCAGCGCGGTCAAGACGGCGAGCACGCCCGCCGGGGAGCTGGGCGCCGATTGGACCCGGCACCCACACCCGCCCTCGTCCTCGCCATCGCCGCCAGGTGAAGCGGCGCCGGCGCCGCCCGTGCCGCTGCCGGTCGTCGCTGCGCTGCTGACGCTCCCCCCCTCACCCGAGCCGCCGCCGCCCGTCGCTCCCCCTTCACCCGTGTCCGGACCACCCCCGCTGCCTGTCGGATTCGTGGCGTCGAGCGGCGTGAACTTCCACCAGTTGAAATTGAACAGGGGACCGTCCCCACCGGTGAACTTCAGATACAGATCATGGATCCCTGTCGCACCGTCGACCTCGCAGGACGTGGTAACCCAGGTCTGGGCCTCGCCGGTCCCCTCGACCACGCAGGTCCCCACCAGCGTGCCGGTCGCGCTGTCGAGGCGCAGCTCGATGCTGCCGCCGCTTGTCGCCGAGGCCACCCTTGCCTCGAAGGCCCCCGCGCCGGGACCGAAATCGACGCCCTTCACCTTGATGTAGTCCCCGTCGTCGATCGACGTGACATTCATCCCGCCCTCGCTGCACGCCTCGGTCTCGACACCGGATCCCCAGGCGATGGTCTCAGCCTCCGTCATGACGTACGGGTCGAGGGTGCCGACGCCAGGCGGGCCCTCTTCGGTCATCGTGATCGTCGGGATGGTGCCGTCGGCGTTGTAGGTGAATCGCTCGACGGCGACCGAGCGGTGATAACCGTCTCCGCCCGGCAAAGCGGCGTTGTGGTAGAAGAAGTACGAGCTGTCCTTGTAGTCGATGATGGCCGGGTGATTGGTGAAGCTGCCGCCCTCCGTGGGCATGATGACCCCCCGGTAAGTCCACGGGCCGGTGGGGCTGCTGCTCGTGGAATAGGCGATGTACTCGGGGAGGCCGCCGGCCGGATACGCCAGGTAGTACATGTCATTGCGCTTGTAGAGCCACGGCCCTTCCTCGTACAGGGTCGGCCGCTCGGTGCTCCCGGTGCGCTCTCCGAAGCTCTCCGCCGTCATGGGCACGCGTACGACGCTCCCCTCGTAGGAGATCATGTCCTCCTTCAGCTTCACGTAACACAGGTTGGGATTGCCCCAGTAGAGATAGGCCTGGCCGTCATCGTCGATGAACACCGTCGGATCGATGTCGCCGCAATTGGCGGTGATCAACGGCTTCCCCAGGGCGTCCTCGAACGGACCGACAGGGCTGTCCGACACGGCGACGCCGAGGACCATCCTGCTGAGCGCCCTGCTCGTCGTGGGGACGTAGAAATAGAACTTCCCGTTCCTGTGAATGACCTGACCTGCCCAGGCATCTGCCTTCGACCAGCTGAAATCCTTGTATTTCAGCGGCGATCCGCGGTCCGTCCAGTTCACCATGTCCGTGGTCGAATATACTCGCCAGTCATTCATCCCGAAGAACGTCGTGGCGGAGTCTTCGTCATGGCTGGTATAGAGGTACAGCGTCCCGTCGTGGACCATGGGCGCCGGATCGGCGGTGTAGAGGGTCTGCACGATGGGGTTGTCCGCCATGGATTCAGACGGAAACACGGCTGTGCCACAGAGCGACAACGCCGCGATGAGGAGCTTGTTCTGAGGGGATTTTGTGATCGTGGCCATTCCTGGACCTCGCTGCTCTCCTGAAGAATCGTCAGGTGTCGCCAGATGTCGTGGATCGCTCAGGCGATGACTCTCCGGCGCTCCTCGTCAGGGCGCTTCGCGCAAGTGCGTGTAATCATTGCGTTTGTCGATCCAACAAGTGAACGTTTACAGCAAAACGGCACCGTTTGCGCCCACTGTGAGCGTTCACATTGTCGGTGTCAATTCCAATCGACCACGGCGTGTTCGCGCCTCGCGCGTCACGGCGGGCGCTCGTGACGCCGAGGCCGCCGAGCCGCGCAGCGAAGCAGCTTAGGGCGTGTGCGGAGCTTGCGCCTGTACCCGCTGTGCCTGCTGATCAGCGACAATCACTTCTGCCGCCGGAACGTCGAGGCGCTCTGCCGCACCTGCGAGACGGCGAGCTTCACGCGCGCCGCGCGCCTGCTCGCCGTCACGCCGCAGGTGACGAGCGGGAGCGTCGCGCGTCTCGAGCGCAGGCTCGGCGTGACGCTCTTCCGGCGCGCCGCCCGGAGCCTCGCGCCGACAGAGCCCCGCCTGCCACACGCCGGCTGTCCCCCTGTCACATCGCCGCTGCCACGTCCCCTGTCACAGGCGGTGTGACAGGGGACGTGGCAGCGCGCGCCGTACCGGGGCGACACCGCTCACGAGGCGACGCCGCTCAGGGCGATACCCGGCGCAGCGCGCCTCCCGCGGCGGGGTGCGGCGCGCGCTCGAGCTCCGCGGCGAACGCGCCTGTCACGAACACCCCGGCCTCGGTCGGATCGGGCGCCCAGCGGCGCAGCGCCTCGGGCACGGCCGCGTGCAGCGCCAGGCGCGGGAGGACCTCGGGGCTCGCGCCGGCCCGCGCGCCGAGCTCCGCCCAGAGCTCGAGGACCCACCCGAGCGCCCGCGCCGGCGCGCGCCCGTACGGCGCGGGCAGCGTCGCCAGCAGCGCGTCGGCGCTCTCGACCACGAGCGTCGCCCCGATCCGGAAGAGCGCCGACCTCGCCGACTGCAGCAGGCGCTCCACGTCGGCGAGCGCCTCGTCGCCGGCGTCGTCCGGCGCCGCCAGCCGGGCCTCGACGAGCAGCGCGGTGCTCGGCCCGAGCGGCTCGTCCACGCCGCCGGGCGACGGCGCCGCGCCCCCGGCGCCCGGCGCGGCGACGGCCCGGCGCAGGGCCGCGAGCAGGTCGGGGACGCTCGCGTACCGGTCGGCCGGGTCCTTCGCGAGGCAGCGGCGCACCACGGCGTCGAACGCCGCCGACACCGGCGCGCGCTCGCTCGGGCTGGGCGGCGGCGCGCGCAGGTGCATCTCCTCGGTCTCGACCGCGTTCGCGCCCTGGAACGGCAGCACGGCCGTCACGAGCTGGTACGCGAGCAGGCCGACAGCATAGATGTCCGTGCGCGCGTCCACCGCGCCGCCGAGGATCTGCTCCGGCGCCATCGTGAGCGGCGTGCCGACGATCAGGCTGCTGGTCTTGTCACCGCGCGCGCCGCGCGCGCCGTACGCCGGCGCGTGGAGGAGCTTGGCGATGCCGAAGTCGACGAGCTTGACGCCGCGCGCGCCGCCCTCGCCGGCGGCGGGGCGGATCATGACGTTCTGGGCCTTCACGTCGCGGTGCACGACGCCGATCGCATGCGCGGCCGCGAGCGCGCCGCCGACCTCCTCGAGCAGCGCGACCGCCTCGGCCGGCGAGAGGGCGCCCCGCGCGCGCAGCTCGGCCGCGAGGGTCCGGCCCTCGACCCACTCCATCGCGATGTAGGGCCGGCCGTCGTCGAGCGCGCCGACGCCGCGGACCTCGACGATCGCCGGGTGCCTGAGCCGCGCGAGCACCTCCGCCTCCTGGTGGAAGCGCCGGAGCATCGCCGGCAGGAGCGACAGCTCGCGGCGGAGCACCTTCAGCGCGACCGCCGCGCCGCCCCCGATCGGCCAGGCGCGGTGCACGACGCCGAAGCCCCCTCCGAGGCGCACCTCGTCGAGCAGGTACCCGCCGACCACCGCGCCGGCGGGGAGCGCGTCGGCGGCGGTCGTCTGCAGCTCCTGCGGGCGACCCGAGATGACGGCGGTCGCTTCGGGTTCAGAGGCAGGCTCGGCAGGCGGCAGCATGGCGACCTACCCCAGTATACTCGCGCCCCATGCGCTGCTCCGAGTGCCATCGCCGCCTCCCCGATCGGCCCGGCGCCGCGTGCCCGGAACACCCGCGCGCCGCGCCGCCGGCGCGCGCGGCCGCCGAGGTAGTCGATCCTGAGCCGCCCCCGCACATCCCCGGGTTCCGCGTCGAACAGATGCTCGGGCAGGGCGGGTTCGCGCGCGTCTACGCGGCGACGCGCGAGGGGGACGGCCGCGCCGTGGCGCTCAAGGTGGCGCGGCGGCAGGACGACGACCGGCTCGCGCGCGAGGCCGCGGCGCTCGCCCGCCTCGCGCCCCCGCGGGCGCCCGCGCTGCTCGGTCACGGCCGCGCCGCCGATCTGCGCCCGTTCCTCGCGCTGGAGCGGCTCGCGGGCGGCTCGCTCGCGGCGCGCCTGGCGGGCCTGCCGGGCGCGGGCGCGGCGCCGCTCGACGAGGCGGCGGCGCTCGCGCGCGGGATCGCGGCGGCGCTCGACGCGGTGCACGACGCGGGCCTCGTGCACCGCGATCTCAAGCCCGAGAACGTGTGGCTGCGGCCCGGGGGAGAGGTCGCGCTGATCGACTTCGGCCTCGCGGCCCTGGCGCGGGGCGGGCGCGACGCCGACGAGGCGCAGGGCGCGCTCGGCACCGACCTGACGCGCACCGGCGCCGTCCTGGGGACGGCGGCGTACATGGCGCCGGAGCAGTGCCTCGGCGCGCGCGGCGTGGACCCGCGGGCGGACGTCTACGCGCTCGGCGCGGTGATCTTCGAGCTGCTCACCGGCCGGCCGCCGTTCGTGGGCGAGGCGGCGGAGGTCCGGCAGGCGCACGTGGCGCGCCGCCCCGATCCGCCGTCGTCGTTCGCGCGGCTGCCGGCGGCCGTCGACGAGGCCGTCCTGCGCTGCCTGGCGAAGGACCCCGGGGCCCGCCCGGCCCGCGCCGGCGACGTGGCGCGCGCGCTCACGGCGGCGCTGGAGGCGCGCGCTGGCTCGTCCGGCGGGCGCGCTGTCCGGTCGGACGCGCGCGCTGCCGGCTCCGACGCGCGCGCGACCAGCCCCGACGCGCGCACTGCCAGCTCCGACGCACGCGCCCCCTCCCCCGTCCAGCGCCGACCCGTGGCGCTGCTGGCCCTGCGCACGCGCGAGCCCACCGGGGCGCTGGTCGTCGACGTCGCGCGCGCGGAGGGCGGCCTCCTGGCGCGCTTCCGCGGGGAGCACACGGTGCTCGCCTTCCCCACCGCGGCGCCGGGCGACGGGGTGCGCGCGGCGGTGCGGTCGGCCCGGCGCCTGGTCGCCGCCGGCCTGGCGGCGCCGCCCCTCGTCGTTCACCTGGCGCCCCTCCGGGTGCGCGAGGGCGCGCACGGCGTCACCCTCGCCGGCACCGCGCTGGAGACCGCGGAGGCGTGGGGCGCCGGCCTGGACAGCGCCGGCCTGGAGCACCCCGGCGCGCCGCCGCCGGCGATCCTCACGGCCGAAGCGCAGCGCGCCCTCGCCGAAGGTCCGCAGGACGCGGCCCTCGATCTGCACGACGCGCCCCCGCCCGACGACACGCCCCCCGCCCCGCGGGAAGCGCCCCCCGTCGCGCCCGGTGAGGCCGCCCTGCGCGGCCGCGACGCTGCGCTCGCCGAGGCCCTCGCCGCCGTGAAGGAGGCGCTCGCCGGCGGCGGGCCGGCGCTCGTCACCGTGATCGGCGCCGAGGGGCACGGCAAGACCCGCTTCCTCGGCGCCCTCGCCGCGGCGCTCCGCGCGGGCGGCGCCGCCGTTCACGCCGCGGCCGCGCTCGGGCCGGAGGCCGCCGAGCGCGGCGCGACCCTCGTCGCCCTCCTGCGGGCGGCCCTGGATCTACCGGCCAGCGGCGCGCTCGATTCCACCGCCGACACGGCGCTCGCGCGCCGCCTGGGTCCGCCGGAGGCCGCCCGCGCCTGGCCGGCCGTGGGGCTCGCCCTCGGGCAGATGGCCGGCCAGGATCCCGCGGCCGCGCCCCTGCTGGAGGCGGCGGGAGCGCGCCGCCACGCCGAGGCCCGGGCGCTCGCGGCCGCCCTCGCCGCCGCCGCGCCGCTCGCGCTGCTGCTCGACGACGCCGACCGCGCGGACGCGGCCGCGCTCGACGCGCTCGAGCTGGCCACCGCCGAGGGCAGCCCCGCGCGCCTCGCGATCGTGCTCGCGGCCCGGCCGTCGATCGCGTCGCTCCGCCCGCGCCTCGGCGAGCGCGCCGCCCGCCGCCTCGCCCTCGACCTCGACCCGCTCGACGAAGGCGCCGCAAGCGCGCTGCTCCAGGACCACCTGCGCCCGGTGGAGTTCATCCCCCGCCCCGTGCTCGATCACCTGCGCGCGCTCGGGCGCGGCGTCCCGCGCGATCTCGTGGAGATCGCCTGCGCCCTGCGCGTCGGCGGCGCGATCCGGCGCGCCCCGGGCGGCGACGGCTGGGCCCTCGCGCCGGACGAGCTGCTCTCCCTCTCCGCCGCGCCGCTCGGCGAGCGCCTCGCCGCCCGCGCGGCCGCGGCCCTGCCGCCGCCGCTCGTCGACCTGCTCGAGCGCGCGGCGATCGTCGGCGACGACCTCTGCCCGGCCGACCTCGAGGCCGCCCTCGACGCCCGGGGCGCGCCGCCGCCCGCCGGCGCGCTCGACCCCGGCGTCGGCCTCGCGCGCCTCGCCCGGGCCGGCGTGCTCGTCGCGCTGGCCACCGCGCCCGAGCGCTACGCGTTCCGCCACCCGCTCCTGCGCGACGCGGTGGAGGCGCGCATCCCGCCGGCCCGCCGACGCGCGCTGCACGCCGCCGTCCTCGGGCGCCTCCTCTCCTCCCCGCCCGCCGCGGGGTCGCGCGCCCGGATCGCCCGCCACGCCGCCGCCGCGGGTGACGCGGCCGCCGCCGCGCGAGCGCACGCCGCGCTCGCGGAGGAGGCGCTCACCCGGCACGACGTGGTCGAGGCCGAGCAGCGCTTCACCGCGGCCCTGCGCCTCCTCGACGGCGCAGACGCCGCGGCCCGCGGCCGCGCGCTCGCGGGCCGCGGGCGGGCGCGCTACCGCCTGCAGCGGCTCGACGAGTCGCTCGTCGACCTGCGCGCCGCCCGGGCGCTCGCCGAGGCCGCCGATGACCGGGGCCGCGCGGCCGAGCTCCTGCTCGAGGAGGCGACGGCGCTCGACTGGCTCGAGGACTTCCCCGCCTCCGCCGCGGCCTCCGCGCGCGCGGCGGAGCTGTGCGCGGGCCTCGGCGACGCGCGCCTCCACGCGCGCTGCCTGTTCGCGAGCGGCCGCTCGGACTGCCGCGCCCAGCGCGTCGACGAGGGGATCCCCAAGGTGGAGCAGGCCGCCCGGGACGCCCTCGCCCTCGGCGACCACGAGGCGCACGTCATCGCCCGGAGCTTCCTCGTCGGCTCGCTCTCGGTGGCCGGCCGCCTCGACGAGGCCGAGCGCCACGGCGACGCCGTCGTCGATGCCTGCCTGCGCGCCGGCGACGCCTTCCACCTGTGCGGCGCCTACATCAACCGCGTGTTCATGTGGGTGAAGCGCCACGCCGACGACCGAGCGCTCGCGGACCAGCGGGAGGCCGTCCGCCTCGCCCGCGAGCTCGGCCACGCCCAGCTCGAGCGCATGGCGACGTTGAACCTCTCCGAGCTGCGCTGCTGGATGGGCGCGCTCGACGAGGCCCTCTCCCTCGCGCGCCGCAGCCTCGACCTCCAGCGGCGCTTCTTCAACCAGCGCCCCTCGCCGGACGACGCCCTGCTCCTCGCCCGCATCCACCTCGCCCGCGGCGAGCACGACGAGGCGGCCCACCACCTCGCCGAGGCCCGCGCGAGCGTCCCCGAGCCCGACCTCACCCCCTGCGCCCGGACGCTGGCACGCCTGGTGCAACAGGCCCTGGACGACCGGGCGGCCGGTCGGTTCGACGCTGCGGCGTGGCGCGCGCTCGTGGACGAGGCGCGGCACACCGCGATCCTCCACGAGCACGCCGAGGCGCTGCACGGCGCGCTCCTCTCGGCCCTCCGGGCCGGCGCCTCCCGCGAGGCGCGCGTGTTCCTGGGGGAGGCCAGGGCGGTCTCGGCGGGCTTCTGGGAGCAGCGGTTCGACGAGATCGAGCGCGCGCTCCTCGCGCCGGGAGCGACCGGCGCAGCGTGAACCGGCCCTACGGCTCCCCGGGACGACAAGAAAGGAATCCGACCACGTGCTGATCTACCGGATCTCTGGGTTGCTTGCGTTCTGTCTCGGGCTCACGAGCGCCGGCGCGGGCTGCGCCGTCGCCGGCGACGACGCGCCCTCGCTCGGCGGGCCGCCGCGCTCCACGCAAGGGGCCGGGACCGGGTCGGCCACCGACGTGCGGGGCGCCGACTGGTCGCTCATCGACGTGCTGGGGCCGGGCTCCGAGGTGCTGGAGGGCGTGTACACCAACGGCCTCTCCGCCGAGGCGCTCACCCGCAATGCGCTGATCTCGAACGTGCGCGCCAACCGCGCCATGGTGATGCTACCGCTCGCGACCGAGACCTACGCCGACGACAGCGTGCACAAGGAGCTCTACGAGCACGAGTCGCGCCTCGACCCCAAGTTGCTCCGCTACAGGCTCCGCCACAAGGAGACGCGCGACGTGATGAAGTATCTCGTCTCCTGCGCCCTCGAGCCAGGCCAGAGCGTCTCGTACACCGACACCCGGACGGACGAGACTTACACGTTCCCCGGCGAGATCGGGCTCTGCCCCCCGTGGGGCAAGGAAGGGCTGGACGAGCTGAACAACGATGCAGCGGTGAAGTGCCGGCAGCTCGTCTCGGCGTGCCTGCTCTCGCGCGTGAACCCCACCGGCCACAAGGTCGTCCTCTCGATGCGCGGCCAGGCCTTCCCGCAGCATCGGCCGGAGCTCCTCACGCCGGGGCCCTCCGTACGTGTGGTGACCGGCACGGAGGACAACGGCACCATCACGAGCTTTGCGCCGTGCCAGCGCGACGCTGTGGGCCGATCGCGCAAGTGTGGCTGGACGTCCGAGCACATCGGGACCTGCAGCGAGGGCTCGATCGTGTACATCGGCGCCGGCAGCGAGCCCCTGGGCACGTGTGAAGACGACGCGGCGGAGCCCATCGAGCAGTCCGACGACGACACGATCCTCCGTGTCTGCGACGGCATCCGCGGCTGCGAAGCCGGCTCGCCCGACCTCCTCGATCAGCGCGAGGTGCGCTGCAGCGGGCGCAGCGAGCCCGCGCTCCGCTTCGAGTGCCGGAGCAGCGGTTACTTCAGCGTCATGAGCGGCCCCCGGGCGGTCCGCCGCATGAGGGAAGGCGCCTCGGGGCCTCCGAGCCCCGGCGCCTTCACCGTCGCGAGCCGCCGGCCGCCGAGCGTCGGCCTGCCGATGACGCCGAGCGGCGGCGGCATCGTCATCGAGCCGCCGCCATACCACGCCGCGGTGTATCCGGCGCAGGAGGCGGACGTCTTTGGCTGGCGCGAGGGCGCGTTCTACGGGGACCTGTGGCTCGCCGGCAGCCTCCACACCAAGCTCACGGAGACGATGAACGAGGTGGACCCAGACGGCACCTTCCATGCCGCTCCGCACTCCGGGGTGAAGGTGTTTCAGCATGCGTTTGCCTGCACCGGCGAGTACTGGAACGACCATGTCGCCTACGAGCAGAGCCGCCTCTGCGCCGGGCAGGACGAGGACTGCGTCGCCACCTCGGTCGGCGCCTGCGGTGACTCGCACGCCATCGCGAACTGCCCGCCGCTCGATCAATGCGCCGTCGACGACGGGGGTCTCGTGGAGGGCGACGGGGATTTCCAGCAGTGCGAGGGCGACAGGCGCACATGGGACCATCCGATCACGGTCTATCTGAACAAGCCGTCGGACGTCGTCCGGAGACCCACGCTCCTCGTTCCGGACCTGCCCATCCTGGCAGGGCCCAGGATGCCGCTCACCATGCCGCTCTGCCCTTGATCGGCGTCGACCGGCGCTCGACCGGGCCCGCGGCGCTCACCCTTCTCCGCCTCCCCCGCCTTCCCGGTAATCGGCCGGCTCGATCCCGTAGCGCGCGATCCACCGGTGGATCTGCGTCCGCCCCTTCCCCATCGCCCTCGCCACGGCGCTGATGTTCCCCCGGTGCTCGCGGAAGAGGCGGATCAGCGCCTCGCGCCGCGCCGGGTCCTCCGCCGCGGGCCGCTGCGGCTCGCCGGGCTGGGTGTCGAGCCTCGGGAGCTCGGTCGGGGTGCGCGTCATCCCGGCGGGCGGCGGCAGGTGATCGAGCTCCACCCTGCCGCTCCCCGCCAGCACGATCGCGGTCGCCAGGCACTTCTCCAGCTCGCGGACGTTGAGCCGCCACTCGCGCAGGAGGAGCGCGCGCGCCGCCTCGCAGCTCAGGGCGATCTCCGCCGCCCGGTCCGGGGCGGCGCGGCGGAGCAGGGACGCGATGAGCAGGCCGAGGTCCTCCCGGCGCCTCCGCAGGGGCGGCAGCTCGAGCACGAAGCCCGACAGGCGCGCGAAGAGATCGCCCCGGAAATCGCCGCGATCCACCATCGCCGGCAGGTCGCGGTGCGTGGCCACCACGACGCGGAGGTCGACCTTCACCGGCCGCGTCGCGCCCACCGCGACGACCTCCGACTCCTGCAGCACGCGAAGGAACGCGGTCTGCGACGTCGCGGGCAGGTCGCCGATCTCGTCGAGGAAGAGCGTGCCCCTGTCCGCGGCGCGGATGAGGCCGGGCCGGTCCTCGGCCGCGCCGGAGAAGGCGCCCTTCCTGTGGCCGAACAGCTCGGACTCGATGAGGCTGTCGGGCAGCGCGCCGCAGTTGATCGCGACGAACGGCCCGGGCCGCCCCGAGAGCGCGTGGAGGGCGCGCGCGATGACCTCCTTGCCGGTGCCGCTCTCGCCCTGGAGGACGACGGGGATGTTCGCGGGCGCGATCGCGCGCAGCGCCGCGAAGCGATCGTCCAGCGCGGGCGCGAAGGTGGCGAGGCCGAGCGGCTGCCCCGGCGCCGGCGCCGCGTCGCCCGCGACCTCGTCCGGCGCGGCGACCTCGCGGAACAGGAAGAACGTGTGTCCGAGCTCGATCAGGTCCCCCTCGGCGAGCTGCGCGCTCTGCCGCGGCACGCCGTTCACGAAGGTGCCGTTCCTCGATCCGAGGTCCTCCAGGCGGAGCCGGCCGCCGTCGCGCGTGATGCGCGCGTGCCGGGACGACACCCACCCGTCCTCGAGGCGCACGTCGAGCAGCGCCCGGCCTCCCTCGGTCCGCCGCTCGATCGAGCGCACCGGGCCCCGCCCGAAGCGCACCTCGTCGATCCCGTCGAGCGACAGCCGCGCGGACGGATCCAGCGGCCGCTGACATTGCAGGACGAGGAACAGGAACGGCCGCGGCTCGGCGCACGAGCCGGCGCGTCGCTGGGTGCGGGCCAGCGTCGTCGGCTCGTCGCGCGCCTCGCTCATCCTGCGCCTCTCCGCCCCCGGGAGGGCGCGCGGGGAGGAGCCGGGGGTTCGACGTGGGCCTGCATGCTGCGGGCGTACGATCTACCACGCCTTGCCGGCGCGCGGCGCTTCACGCGGCGCGCCCGGGAGACTTCAGCGTCGCCTGGTAGCGATTGAGCAGCGGCGTCGCCGTGATCCCGTGCAGCACGATGCTCACCGTGACGACGGAGAGCGTCAGCGAGAGCACGTCGCGCGCGGCGTCGCCGGACAGCCCGCGGTTCAGCGCGTAGGCCACGTAGTACAGGCTCCCGATCCCGCGGATGCCGAACCAGCCCATGAGCCAGCGCTGGTGAGGGGACGTGGCCGTCCCGGCGAGCAGCAGCCGCGTGGCCGCGGGGCGCAGCAGGAAGAGCAGGACCGCGGCGAGGACGAGCGCGCGCGCGCTCCAGAAGGGGCCCACGAGGACGCCCACGAGCGTGACCAGGGCGACCTCGAGCAGCCGCTCGGCGGTCGCGCCGAACGAGATCGTCTCCGCGACGAGCACGCCCGCGGCGACCGCCGGCTCGCCCATCGCCTCGGGCTCCACCCGCGCGCCGACCAGGTGCTCCGCCGGCGGGTGCGGGGCGTCCGGCCGCGACGCGCGGGGCACGGCCTGTGGATGAGGGGTCTCGGCGACCACCTTGAGCTCCGCGCGGCGCAGCCCCACGCCCGCCGCGAACACGGCGACGAACCCCCACGCGCCGAGGATGTCGGCCGCGACATAGGACAGCGCGATGAGCGCCAGCGCGAGGAAGTCGCTGGGCGCCTCCGTGTCGCGCTGGCGGCTCCGGAGGCGGATCGCCCAGCGCCCCACCCAGACCCCGAGGCCGTACCCGAGCACGAGCGCCGCCGGGACCGCCCAGGCGACCTTGACGAGCGCCCAGCGCAGGACCCACGCGCCGCCGCTGCCCTGCTCCATCCAGCGGAGCGCGAGCACCACGAACGGGAAGGCCATCCCGTCGTTCAGGCCCGCCTCCCCGGAGAGGCCGTACCGCATGCGGTCCTTGTCCGCGGCGTGGCCGACCGAGACCGCGCTGGCGAGCACCGGATCGGTGGGCGCGAGGATCGCGCCGAGGAGCAGCGCGTGGGGCGGCGCGAGCCCCAGGACCAGGCGCGCGACCACGGCGATGCCGGCGATCGACGCGAGCATGACCGGACCGGCGAGCCGGTAGGCCGCCGACCACGCGGGATCGCGCGGCGACAGCCGCAGCTTCAGCCCGCCGATGAACAGCGAGATGATGACGGCGATCTCCGTCAGCCGCTCGAACCAGGCGCTGCCCCCCTCGAGATCGATGCGGATCCAGCCGAGCGCCTGCGGGCCGATGAGCCAGCCGAGGCCGAGGTAGATGAGCGACGACGAGATCGGCAGCCGCTTCAGGTGCGCCGACGCGAGCGCCATGACGAGGAGGATCCCGCCCGAGAGCGCCAGCCACTGGAGGAAGCTCAGGGTCGCGAAGGTCATGAGGGGTCCCCCCGGCTCGACGGCCCCGGGCCGCGCGGCGCGCGGTCAGCGATAAGGCCCGCGCGGCTCGGGGGCCGCGAGCGCGGAGACGATCGCGATCGCGCGCTCGATGCCCTCGCGCCCCGTCTCGAGGTGGCCGAACGCGAGCGTGACAGCGGCCTCGTCGCCCACGATCGCCGCCGGGCGGAGCGCGGCGATCTCGCGCCGCAGCTCGTCGCCGAGGCGCTGCGCCACCCGGTCCGGCGCCTCCGCGCGCAGCTCGTAGACCCGGGACAGCGCGTCGTCGCCGGACCGGGCTGCCGCCGCCCGCGCCGGGCCGCGCCTGGGCCGCCGCCGCAGGGCGAACCGCTCCGAGGGGGACGCCGCGCGGGCCACGCGCACCTGCGTGCCGAACGGGCCCTTCCTCGCGTCCCGGCCGAACTCCACGGTGAGGAGCCTGCCGCGGTGCTCCACCTCGATGATCGTCTCGCCCTCGGCCGAGGAGGCGCCCGCGCCGGAGACGATGCGCCCGCCGAGCTCCTGCGAGAGCGCCCGCAGCTCCTTCGCGAGCGCGCGGCCGCGGCCCGCGACCAGCGCGGCGGCGCGGATGGCGCTCGCGAGCTTGTCGGCGTCGTCCTCCAGCCCGGCGCGGACGGCGGTCAGCCGGTGCGACTCGAGCGTGAGCTGGTACTCGGCGGCCGCGCGGAGCGCCTCGCGCAGCGGCGGCGTGAGCCACCAGCGCGCGAGGGTCGGGCTGCTCGCCTTGACGACGAAGGCGCCGTCGAGCGCCGGGTCGCCGACGTCGACCTGCCGCGCCCGGAAGGCCCCGCCGCTCGCCTGGCGGAGCCGCTGCTCGTGGACGCGGAGCCGGAGGCCCGACGGGTTCCGCGCGGTGCCGGTGATGCGGGTGTTGTACCGAACGACGGGCGCCTCGCCGTGATCGATGTCGTGGTCGACGACCAGCGCGACGTTCTCGCACACGACCGAGATCTGCATGCGGGGGTCGCCCCACTGGCCCGGCCCTGACTTGAACTCCCCCCCGACGAGGGCCGCGGCGCGCTGCCAGACGGGCCGGGCGATCCGCCAGCGGGCCTCGGCGGCCCGCCTGGCATCCTGGCGCGCCTGCGCGAAGCACCGCGCGAGGCCGGCGATGCCCGAGACGATCATCAGGACGAAGAGAGGCTCCATCCTCGGCACATCCTAGCCTCCCCGCCGAGGGCGCGGCCAGGCAGGAGGCGCCCGATCACCGGCGCGCCGGCCGCGATCGTGCGCCCGACGCCCCCGCGCCCCGGTGAGCGGCCCAGGCTCGACCGGCCGCGGCCTACAGGTCGCCGTGGACCGCGAGGTGGTAGACGTCGGAGGCGGACACGCTGGAGATGACCACCTCGTATTTGCCGTTGTCGGTGTCGGTGTACCCGGTCACGTCCAGGGCTCCGACCGTGGAGACGGTCTGATTGAACAGCGTCTTCCAGCTGCCCAGCCCCTTCTTGCGGGACACCACCATCTGGATCGAGCCCACGGTGGCGTCCGCGTGGGCGTGGAAGGTCGCGACGCTGTTGATCGTCACGGTGCGGCCGACGGAGCTGTCGGTCCAGCAGTAGTTGAAGTCGTAGCTGCTGCTGTTGCAGTAAGCCGTCTGGAAACCGGCTGCGTCGAGGGCCTGCGCGGCGGTCCCGAGCCCCTCGGCGGCGCGCGCCTGCGGCGCCGGAGGTGCCTCCTCGATCTCCACCTCGGGCTGCGCCGGGGCGCGGCGCGGGCCGGCGGCGAGCCGGGCCTCGTCCACGCGCGCCTGCGCCGCGATCAGCGCCGGCGGGGCGGCCTGCCCCGAGAGCGCCTCGTAGAGCGCGACGGGGGGTTGCCCCTTCAAGGCCTCGAGGACCTCGCCGGTGCTCACGATGATCACGCTCCCCTCCTCCGGCTCGAAGAAGCGGATCTCGGCGCCGTCCTCGAGGCGGAGGCTCGTGATCGGGGCGAGCCCCTCCTCCACGGCCTCGTCCCCCGGCGCCTGCTCCACGGCGCAGCCGCCGAGGGCAGAGAGCCCCAGGGCGAGGGCCGCGGCGCGGCGGGCGGAGCGAGCCATCGAGAGGTCGCGAAGCATTGAATCGATGATCATTGTCATTCTCCTCGGTCGTTCATGGGTCATGTGCGGACGTCCGCCCGCGTGTCCGGCCAGCGCGCGGCACGACCCCGCTGTGCGACGCTCGCGGCGTGTCCGCGGGCCTATCCGCGAGACCGTGGGCTCGACAGCGCGTCGTGCGAGGCGTTCGCCTTCGCCTCGACCGCATGAGCAAGGTCGGGGCCAGAGGCGATGTCGGCCTGCGCGCTGCCGCCGCCTTCGCCCGGGATTCACGGAGGGCGCTCTTTCTCCCGTCCCGCGCTCCGGAGGGTGCTTTCCACGGAACGCGCGCGCCTGTCACGCGACGCCTGGCTCCCTGCCACACCGACCAGGTGTGACAGGTGTCAGGTGTGGCGAGGGGTGACACCTCGCGGCCGTGACGGCGGCGGGCGCGCGCTCGAGGGAGAGCCTCGATGTGGGAAAAGGAAGTTCGATGTGGAGAGAGAGGTTCAAACGCTCCCGAGGCGTCAAGTCACAGCTGCAGAGCCCGCCCTGGATTGACAGCACACCTCTCCATGCGATCCGGCCTCCCTGGAAAAGAGGCACCGTATCGACAACTCATCCATGCATCGGTGGGTTCGCCTTCACTCGACAGCCATCAGGAGTTGACATCGGCCATGTGAGCGTTCACATTGCGTTGGTATCCTTTTGCTTCGCATCGGAAGCGCGGTCATGCGCACCGAGACCTTCGTCAACCGATCGAGCGCGTCACCGGTCACGCTCGCTCGGTCGTCACGGACGCGCGTGGCGGTGAGCCTCCTGGCGGGAAAGTTGAACAGGGAGGCGGGGAGACAGGGAGCATTTCGAAGCTTTCCCTCCCCGTTTCCCCGCCCCCCGGTTCAATTTTCCGAAGAGCCCGAGGGATGCCTCAGGGTCCAAACGCTTCGGAGACGTCGAGCCCCAACTGCGGGAGCTGCCCTGGGTTGACAGAACATCGTTCCGTGTGATCCGGCCCCATGCCAAAGCGACGCCGTGTCAACAATTGACGTTGATCCATGCGTCGAAGCGGCCGCTTTCACGCCACAGCCTACGACACGCCCGCCTGGGTACAGGAGAACCTCATGAGACTGCGATTCGACCGATGGCCCCTGCTGATGACGCTCGCGCTCAGCGCGTGCGTCGCCGCCGAGCAGCTCGATGAAGACGGCTACGAGTTCGACGAATCATCGGAGAGCGTCACCATCGACACCGCCGCGACCTACACGATCGTCGGCGCTCAGAGTGGAAAATGCGTCGAGGTGGCTGGAGGCAGCACCGCTGACGCAGCGGCCTTGCAGATCGCGAGCTGCAACGGCTCGACGCGGCAACAGTTTCGCATGGAATCGGCGGGCGGCGGCTACTATCGCATCCGCAACGTCAACAGCAACCGTTGCATGGACGTCGCGGACGCCTCGACCAGCGACGGCGCCCGCATCCAGCAATACTCCTGCTGGAGCGGCGAGAACCAGCAGTGGTCGTTCACGGACGTCGCCGGCGGCGGCGTGCGCCTCACCGCACGCAACAGCGGCAAGTCCCTGGACGTCTACGGCCGCGGCACCGCGGACGGCACCGCCGTGATCCAGTGGTCGTGGAACAGCGGGACGAACCAGCAGTTCCGGCTCACGCCCGTCAGCTCGGGCGGGAGCACCGGGAGCGGCGGCAGCGGCGGCAGCGGCGGCAGCGGCGGCAGCGGCGGCGGCGGCGGCGGCGGCAAGTTCGTCGGCAACATCACCACCGGCGGGCAGGTGCGCGCGGATCTGTCCCGCTACTGGAACCAGATCTCCCCGGAGAACGAGGGCAAGTGGGGCTCCATCGAGGGCACGCGGGACGTCATGAACTGGTCCGGCATGGACCGAGTCCGGAACTACGCTCGTGAGAAGGGCATTCCCTACAAGGGTCACACCCTGATCTGGGGTGCCCAGCAGCCGGGCTGGCTTGCCAGTCTGTCGCAGAGCGAGCAGCGCGCAGAGGTAGAAGAGTGGATCCAGGCGTTCTGCCAGCGCTACCCGGACGTCGCCGTCATCGACGTCGTGAACGAGCCGCCCCCGCACACCACCCCGGTGTACATGAACGCCCTCGGCGGCGCGGGCTCGAGCGGCTACGACTGGATCGTGCAGGCGTTCAAATGGGCGCGGCAGTACTGCCCGAACGCCACGCTGCTGCTCAACGACTACAACAACATCGAGTACAGCAGTGACAACCAGAACACGATCAACATCGTGAATCGGATCCGGGCGGCAGGGGCTCCCATCGACGGCATCGGAGCGCAGGCCCACGCCGCGTTCTCGATGTCGACGAGCACCGTGAAAGGCTTCCTCGACCGGCTCGCCGGCACCGGTCTACCGGTCTACATCACCGAGTACGACATCAACCTGGCGAACGACACGCAGCAGCTCAACGTGATGCAGAGCCAGTTCCCCATGTTCTACGAACATCCGAGCGTGAAGGGCATCACGCTGTGGGGGTACATCAGCGGTCAGACGTGGGTGGCCAACTCAGGGCTCATGAGCAGCGGCGGCCAGATGCGGCCGGCCATGTCCTGGCTGATGAGCTACCTGGGGCGCTGACGCCGAGCGCGCTGGCGCGCGGTTCACCGAGATCGGCGCGCCCGGGATCGCTGCGCGCGCTCTTCCGCCTGGCCGCAGGAGGACGAAGCCCCCCCGTGGGGTCAGGGCTCGCGCAGCCGATCCCGGGCGCCATCCAATGTGTCTTGCTTCCCGCTTCGTATGCCTTTGAACAGAGGGGATAATGATGAGAATTCGATTTGGACTATGGTCCCTGGTCACGACGTTCGCCGCCACGGCTGCGTGCGTCTCCGCCGAGCAGCTCGATGAAGGCGGCTACGAGTTCGACGAGTCATCGGAGAGCGTCACCATCGACACCGCGGCGACCTACACGATCGTCGGCGTCCAGAGTGGAAAATGCGTCGAGGTGGCCGGTGGCAGCACCGCTGACGCAGCGGCCTTGCAGATCGCGAGCTGCAACGGCTCGACGCGGCAACAGTTCCGCATGGAATCGGCGGGCGGCGGCTACTATCGCATCCGCAACGTCAACAGCAACCGTTGCATGGACGTCTCGGGCGCCTCCACCAGCGACGGCGCCCGCATCCAGCAATACTCCTGCTGGAGCGGGGAAAACCAGCAGTGGTCGTTCGCGGACGTCGCCGGCGGCGGCGTGCGCCTCACCGCACGCAACAGCGGCAAGTCCCTGGACGTCTACGGCCGCGGCACCGCGGACGGCACCGCCGTGATCCAATGGTCGTGGAGCGGCGGGACGAACCAGCAGTTCCGGCTCACGCCCGTCGGCTCGGGCACGAGCAGCACGAGCAGCACGAGCGGCGCGGGCGGCGGGGCCGGCGGCAGCGGCGGGGCCGGCGGCGGCGGCGGGGCCGGCGGCAGCGGCGGGGCCGGCGGCAGCGGCGGGGGCGGCGAGAGCTGCGGCCTGCCCACCAGCTTCCGCTGGCAGTCGAGCGGCATGCTGGTGAGCCCGAAGTCCGACGCGACGCACAACATCGTGTCCATCAAAGATCCGACGGTCTCGTTCTTCAACGACCGATGGCACATCTACGCCACCACGGCGAACACCGCCGGGAACTGGCAGATGACGTACCTGAACTTCACCGACTGGTCCCAGGCCGCGTCCGCGTCGCAGTACTACATGGATCGTACGCCCGGCTTCAGCGGCTACCGGTGCGCGCCGCAGATGTTCTTCTTCAAGCCTCAGAACAAGTGGTATCTCATCTATCAAGCGCAGCCGCCGCAGTTCTCCACGACGACCGACCCGAGCCGCCCGGAGACCTGGACCAGACCGCAGAACTTCTTCGCGTCCACGCCCGCTGGCATGCCGAGCCTGCCCATCGATTACTGGGTGATCTGCGACAGCGCCAACTGCTACCTCTTCTTCACCGGCGACGACGGCAAGATGTACCGCAGCCAGACCACCGTGCAGAATTTCCCGAACGGGTTTGGCCCGATCTCGATCGCCCTTCAGGACTCGAACCGCAACAATCTGTTCGAGGGGAGCTCCACGTACAAGATCAAGGGCATGAACAAGTACTTGACCCTGATCGAGGCCATCGGCCCGACGGGCGCCAGGTTCTATCGCTCCTTCACCGCGGATCGCCTCGACGGCACCTGGACCCCGCTCGCGCATACGTGGAACGCGCCGTTCGCAGGTCAGAACAACGTCACCTACGCGCCGGGCGTGGCTGACTGGAGCGACGACGTCAGCCATGGCGAGCTGGTGCGCGACGGCAACGACGAGACCGCGACGATCGACACCTGCAATCTGCAGTTCCTGTACCAGGGACGCAATCCGAGCTCGGGCGGCGAGTACTCGCAGCTCCCGTATCGCCTCGGCCTTCTGCAGGCCGTTCGCTAGAGCGGCGGGCACCCGCTTCGGATACGGGCCCACCTCGACGTTTTCGGTGCTCAGCGCACAGGAGTGCGCTTCCGCGCCGAAAACGCCGATCTGGGCCCGTCTCCTGTGCGGGTGACCGCCGCTCTGTGTCTCGTGTATCAGACGCGACCGAGCACCGCTCCAGAGCGGTTTTCAGCCGGAATTGGTACACCGTCTTCCATCTTCCGCCTTCCGTGCTCGTCCTTCGTGCGCGCTGACTCCGGTGAATCGCGCACGCGCACGCGCACGAGGGACGAGCATGGGGAAGGCAGACGGAAGACGGAAGACGTCTGCCTGAAACCCAAGCAAAAAGCGCTCTCGGGCATGTCGGCAAGCCGTCGCGGGCGCCCCGAAGCTAGCGAGCACGACCCAGTAATCCTCGGCGATTCGAGGGAAGGCGAGCGGCGATTCGGGGCGCGCAGCCGGTTTGCCGATACGCCCTACTCGCTCACCGACACAACGTCCAGGCGCAGCATCTGGCCGATGGTCGGCGCCGTGTCGTACGGTGGCAGCCCCTCGAAATAGTCCTTGGTCCAGTTGGCGATCTGGCGTTCGTTGCCGTCGTTCATCACCACCTTGACCACGGCGCCGCCGTTGACCTGGATCGTCGCCTCGTAGTCCTCCTTGTGAATGTCGTGAGCGCGGTACTGGTAATTGTTCAGCCAGTACGTCTGGCGCGGCTCGCTCACCTCGATCGAATATTGCTGGTAATTGATGGCGTCGCCGGGGCCAATGCTGCCGCCGATCATGAACGGCTTCATGGGCATCTCCCCCCCCACGATGTCCGTCGGCTCCCAGATCCCGCGCACCCGCAGCTTGACCGAGTACGTCGTGCCCGGGTCGCCGCCGAAGGTCACCTGCTTCTCGATGCGCTGGGTACCGGGCGGATGATTGCACGTCGCCATGCGGGCCAGCGGCAAGGGCGTCGACGGGTCGCACGGGGCATCGACAAACAGCTTGTCCAACCCGCTCGCATAGCTTGCCAGATCGGGAGCGGCGTCGCCGCCGCCACCACCCGAGCCGCCGCCGCCACCCGAGCCGCCGCCGCCACCCGCACCACCGCCGCCACCCGCACCACCGCCGCCACCCGAGCCGCCGCCGCCACCCGGGCCCGACGCGGCGTCCTGCGTACCGGTATCGCCCGGCGCTGCTCCCGCGGTTCCCCCGGTCCCCCCCGGGTCGCCCGTCTCGGTGCTGCTGCATCCGGCGACCGCAAGCAGCAGCGCAAGCAGAGCCATCGCCGGCATCGCGCAGCTGCTCCGCATACCTGCGGTATCGGGACCGGGATCGGGGTGATCGATGACGGTGCGGCTCGCGCAGACGAGCCGCGGTGTAGCGGACGAAGGACTCGAGTTCATGGAGCCAGTGTCCTACGTTTGAGACGCGCCTGCAAGAGAAGGTAGGACATGACTCAATCGATGGCACAACGACTTGCGAACAGTCGGAGATCGCCCAGCCGTCCAGCCCCGCTACGCGGCCGGGGGCAGCGTCGAGCGCAGCCGCTGGTCGGACCGTCTACTCCAGCACCTTGGTCGCTGAAGCGGCAGCGAAGCATGCCCCTTTGCAGCGGGAAGCCGGAAGCTGACGCCGATCGGCGTGTGTCGCGGAAGCGGGCCGCTCGATCGCGAGGTGGGTTGTCCTCGATCCGGGGACGATGGCGCCGGCAGGTGGGCGGGCGCCTTCGGAGGGCCTCTTCCAGAGGCCCTCGCGGTGCCGCGCTCAGACCTGGATGCCCGCGAGCGGCGACGTGACCCGCCCCGCGTCGACGCCGATCTCCGTGGCCTTCGAGCCCATGATCTGGGCGACCGTCAGGAGCGCCTTGCTCAGGTTGTCGCCGGGGTAGTTGTGGTGCTCGTCGCCGCGCAGCCGTCCTCCGGCTTTCCCCGCGAGGAGCACCGGCCACTCCGCCTTCGTGTGCACCTTGCCCCAGGCGGTGTCGGACGTGACGAACACGAGCGTGTTGTCGAGCAGGTTCGAGCTGCCGTGCGGCGTGCTCTTGAGCTTCGTCAAGAACTCGTTCAGGCAGCGCATCGTGTAGATCACGCCCTTGTCGACGCGGGGCTGACTCGCTTGATCTCCGGCATCCCCGTGGCAGATGGTGTCGTGGAAGTCGTCGTTCATGTCCTGCGCGAGGTGCCGGTAGTAGACGTGCGCGGCGGGCAGCGAGAACATGAACGAGAGCACGCGCGTCCTCTCGCAGGCGAGCGCGAGCGCCGAGAGCTCGACCATGGCGGTGTTCACCTGCGGGGGCGCTTCGCTCTGCGAGTCCTTGCCGGCGGTCGGGGCCGTCGGGCTGCTGCACGCGGACGGCGTGCCGCCGCCGGGGGTCGTCGCCTCGAGGCGCCGCTCGATGGCGCGGATCGACTCGAGGTGCTGCTCCACGCGTTGCCTGTCGGCCGCCCCGAGCCGCTGCTGCAGGCTCGCGCCGTCTTGCAGGACAGAGTCGAGCACGCTCTTCCGGACGTTCGCGAGCTTCGCGGCCTGCTCCGCTCCGTCGTCGCTCGGCGCGGGCGTGCCGCCCATGAACAACCGATTGAACACGGCCCTCGGATCGAACTCCGGGTTGTTGCGCGAGTTCGGTCCCTTGTGTGAGACCGTATGCAGCGAGTCCTGAGGGCCGCCCGGCGTCGCCGGCGTCAATCCCACCTCGAGAGAGCGGTACGGCGCCCCCTCGGAGACGAGGTCCGCGACGACCTGGTCGATGGATGGGGCCCGCACGGCGTTCCCGTTGAGCGGCGCGCCGGTCGTGGCCCCCGCCGACCCGCTGGGGTGCTCGAAGCCGGAGACGACGAGCTTGTTCTCGAGGCCGCTGATCACCGTGAGATGAGACTTGTGCTCCGCGAGCGGCTGGAGCTGGGGGCTGAGCTCCCACGCCGAGCCGGAGCCCGTGCGCGCCGGCTTCCAGCGGCCGGGCAGCGTGCCGTTGCCGAAGAACCACGTCACGTAGAGCGGCGAGACCGGGGTTTTCGGCTGGGCGAGCGCCGTGCCGCTCTCGTTCAGCATGATCTCCAGCAGCGGCAGCGGGATGGTGACGGCGGCGCCCGTCGCCAGCAGGCCCCGGAGTACGGTTCGTCGGTCCAGAACTTTCTTGGTCATGGTGGGCACCGTGCGTTCAGGGTTGGGGGGCGACGGAGGAAAAGGCTTCGTTCGTCACGACGTCGAGGACGAGCTCGCGCAGGTCGAACCCCGACGCCTCGAACGAAGCGGCCAGCGTGTCCAGCACGGTGACGTCCACCTTTCGCTCCTCGTGGCCTGCTGCATACGCGTAGTACTTGCGGACGAGGCACCGAGCGACATCGTCGCTCTCGCTGACGGTCATGCCGAGATCGCGCGCGTCGGCGACCGCCTCGCCGTTGAAGTCGCCGCTGGGGTCGATCGGCAGACCGTGATCGGTCGTGCGGTAACGGCCGATCGCGTCGAACGTCTCGAGCGGCAGGCCGAGCGGGTCCATGAACCCATGGCAGCTGGCGCAGGCAGGAGCGGTCCGGTGCGCCTCGAGCCGCTGACGCTTCGTGAGCGGCCTGTCCGCGGGCGGCTCCGGGAGCTCGAGGGCGATGTCACCGGGGGGCGGCGGGACAGGCGTGCACATGAGGGCGTCCCGCATGAACTTGCCGCGCAACGTGGGCGACCCCTCTTTCTGGTTGGCGAACTGCGAGAGGAAGCCGGCCTTGCCGAGGATCCCGACGCGCGGGCCGTCCGCGGGCAACGAGCGGACCTCGAAGGTGCTCGAGCTCAGGCCGGTCGTGTCGAGGCCGTAGAGCTGGGCGAGCTCCGTGTTGACGACGACCTTCGTGGTCGAGAACAGGTCGAGCGCGCTCGCCTGTTCGTCGAACGCGAGGACCTCCCAGGTGCCCCGCATGTCGCGGACCATCGCCGCTCGCAGCGCGGCGTCGTACTCCGGAAACAGCTCGGTGTCTTTCGCCTGCGTGCCGATCCGATCGAGCCGCATGTACTCTTCGGCGAAGGCGCCGACGGCCTCGCGCCCAGCGGGCGTGTCGAGCATCCGCGTCGCCGCGGCGCGAACCCCCTCCACCGTGTCGAGCGTCCCGCTCGCGGCCTCGTCGAGCAGCGTCCTGTCCGGCAGGCTGTTCCACACGAGGAACGCGAGCCGGGACGCCATCTCGTACCCCGTCAAGCGAAGCGACCCATCGGCGCTCGGGGCGCCGAGCTCCGGTCGATACAGGAAGTTCGGCGACGAGAAGAGCGCCACCGTCGCCCAGCGGGCTCCCTCGACGGCGCTGTCGAGCTCCGCCGCGGCATTGCTGGCGACCGCCGCGAGCCTGTCGACCTCCGCTGTCTCGAGCGGGCGGCGCCACGCTCGAAGCCCCAGCGCCTGGATGAAGCCGCGCACGCAAGCGTCGTCCTGCGCCCCGCTGGGCGCGCAGCCGATGAACTGGTCCCGCTTCGCGGAATCCGCGAACACAGCGTCGACGGCGCTCTCGATGGCCGTGTGGTACTGCTCGACGCCTCGCTCCGAGGTCACCACGGTCGCGGCGCCGATGACAGCGAAGTTTCCATTCCAGCTGTCGGCGTCGAGCTCATTGATGTTGACCTCCACGCCGAAGACGTCGCGCACGGCATTGCGGAATTGCGTTCTCGTCAAACGACGCAGCATCCCGGCCGCGGGTTGGAACGGCGGAGGGGCCGAGCCCGTCGACGGTCCATCGCTCCCGGCGGAGGATCCCCCGGCGTCATCCGCCGGATCACCCACCGTGCCCGTGCACGCGGCCGCGAGCGCGAGCGCACAAACAGCGGCGGCTTCTCTTGAGGAACGGAGCTCGTGCCACGACGGCTTCTTCATCTTGCTCTCCGATAATGCGAGGGGTGACGACGCACGGGTACCCACATCTGGCGACAATGCCTGAGAGCAACTGCTCGCGCTGTGAAACCCATCTCGCCCGGCGTGACAGAACGTGGAGCGCCTGACCGTGATCCCCGGTGGATCGACGCCAGGCACGCTCATCGGCGACCGCTTTCGCTACAACCGAACGGAACCCGTGCCGAAACCGGTCAGACGACGAAGGCCTCGGCACGCAGGACGACCCACCCAGGGCGAAGCCAAAGGATACCCCCCGCCAGATGTGAACGATCACATTTCTGATGTCAAACTCAATCGACCGGCCCGACGGGGATCCTCGAGCGCGAGGGAGGACAACGCAGGCGGGCTCCTCCGGAGCGCCGCGTCACGGTAATGCAGGCCCCACAGCGGTCGATTTGGATTGACGTTCGAAATGTGAGCGTTCACATTTGGAGGGCTGCGATGGGGTGGCTGAGCTTGCCCTTCACCTGATCAGGAGACGTCGGATGTCGATGCGCATGAAGCTGATGGGGGCCGTGACGATGAGCCTCAGCCTTGGCTTTGCCGTCGGCTTTGCACTCGGCTTCGCGGGCGCAGCATGGGCCGGGGACGGGACGGCGCACGTCCCCGCATCGGGCGCCGAGGCGAAGAATTTCGGCTGCGGCGCAAAAGGACAGAAGGCCTGTCCGTCGATTCACGTCGAGCGTTGAGAGACGCGCCGTCGGCCACCAGCGTCGCGCGCTGCGAGGTGCCCATGCCCACATCTGCCCAGGATCGGAAGTCGAGCGAGCACCTCACCCCCGTGCGCTGGGGCGTCCTCGGGGCGAGCAACTTCGCGTTGAAGGTCAGCCTGCCCAGCATGAGGCGGGGGCCCCTGACCCAGCTCGCCGCGCTGGCGTCGCGCGACCTCGGCAAGGCGCGCGCCGCCGCGCAGTCGCTCGGGATCCCGAAGGCGTACGGCAGCTACGATGAGCTGCTCGACGATCCGGAGATCGACGCCATCTACAACCCGCTGCCCAACCACCTCCACGTGAAGTGGACGGCGCGCGCGGCCCGCGCCGGCAAGCACGTCCTGTGCGAGAAGCCGATCGCGCTCAGCGCCAAGGACGCCGCGGCGCTCGTCGACGTCCAGCACGAGACGGGCAAGCGCATCGCCGAAGCGTTCATGATCCGCTACCACCCGCAGTGGCAGCAGGCCAGGGACTGGGTGCGGAGCGGCCGGATCGGCGAGCTGGTCAGCGTCCAGATGGCGTTCTCGTATTTCAACCGCGACGCCACCAACATCCGCAACAGGATGGAAGTCGGGGGCGGCGCGCTCTACGACATCGGCTGCTACGCGGTGAACACGTCGCGCTTCCTGTTCGGGCGCGAGCCCGTGCGGGCGATGGCGCTCGTCGAGCGCGATCCCGAGTTCGGCACCGATCGCCTGACCTCGGGCCTGCTCGACTACCGCGGCGCGCACCTGACGTTCACGTGCAGCACGCAGGCCGTCCCCTACCAGCGCGTGAACGCGCTCGGCACCAGGGGGCGCATCGAGATCGAGATCCCGTTCAACGCCCCCGCCGACCAGCCGTGCAAGCTCTTCCTCGATGACGGCTCGACGCTGAACTGCAGCTCGGCCAAGGTCGCCTCGTCGGCCGTCGTCGACCAGTACCACCTCCAGAGCGAGGCGTTCTCGCGCGCCATCCGCACGGGAGGCCCCGTCGAGAACCCGATCGAGGTCGCGGTCGGCAACATGCGCGTCATCGACGCGCTCTTCCGCTCCGCCGAGAGCGGGCGCTGGGAGAGGATCTAGCGGCGCCCGCGGCGCCCGGCGTCGTCACGGCCGCGACGGCGAGAGCGCCCCGCCCCGCGGCGCCTGCGAGCGTCCTGAAAGGTCAGCGACGGGTCCGGCGCCGTCGCATCGCCAGGGCGGAGAGCCCCACGGCGAGCGCCGCGGCCCACGAGCTCGCCGGGGCGCTGGCTCCGGCGGCGACGCACCCGCAATCTCCTTTGAGGACGTCCTCGTCCGGCAGGACTCCGTCGAGCCCGCCTCCCTCGCCCGGCGCGTCGCCGCCCCCGGAGGAGGTGGTCGTCGTCCCCGCCCCGCCCGCGCCGCTCCCGGACGAGGTGGTCGTCGCCGCCCCCTCCCCGCCCGCGCCGCTCGCGGACGAGGTGGTCGTCGCCCCCTCCCCGCCCGCGCCGCTCGCGGACGAGGTGGTCGTCGCCCCCGCCCCGCCGGCGCCGGTGCCTGGCCCGGTGTCTTCATCGCGGGGCACAGCTCCGGTGAATCCCGTCTGCCCCTCCCGCGTCAGCGACAGCACCAGCGTGCCATCTTTCACCGTCACGTTCTGCGGGTCGAAGTCCACGCGGTTCCCGTCGAACGTCCAGTCCGCCTTGCCCCATCGCGCGCCGTCCAGGGAGTCGAAATTGTCCTGCCAATCGAGCTCGAAAGCGCCGTTGTTGTAGCGATAGTACTTGATCCAGTTGACGAACTGATGCTGCGGGAGGACGGAATCGTCGAACGCTCCGACCCACTCGACGACATCGGAGGACCACATGTTCATGCGCAGGCCCTGGGGGCTCCTCAGGGTGCCCACCTGCGCGCCCGTCGTCCGCCTGACCTCCCTCCCGTCGATGCTCCAGGCGACGTAGTCCGGCGTCCACTCCAGCGTGTAGGTGTGATAGCCATCCGCGAGGGAGGTGTCCGCCGTGTGCACCTCCTCCGACGTCACCCTCGTTCCCATCCCGGTGATGATGTTGGACTGCCAGCTCCGGGCGTTGTCCTTCCCGAAGACCTCGATGTCGATCTCCTCCCAGAACGCACCGGACATCTCGGAGCCGTCCTTGTAGGTGAAGAAGGTCGACAGGATGCCGCTCCCGCGCGCCATGCGCATGCGCACCTCGATGCGACCATGAAGATAGCCCTGGGGCGTGTAAACCTCTGCCCCCTTGTAGGGCTTCGCGACCGCGGTCGAGCTCACCGCGAGCGCCAGCGAGGCAGCGGCGAGCATCAGACCTGCGCGGATTGTCGTGAACATGATGGAACCTCCAGTGAGAACGTGAATACAGTCAGTGTCCGTGGGATAGCTCATCGTCCCGAGCCGCCTGGGCCGGCGGCAGCGAGGAGACGCAGACCCGGGCGACGCCGGGTCTGCGCTCCGCGGCGCCTCGGGCGCAGATCTCTGCGGGCGCTGCGGTCATTGCGCCCGACCGTCAGCTCGCGGCGGCCCCGCCCCGCCCAGGTCCTCGGTTACGCCGCCGCCGCGCGGCGACGGCGCCCAGCGCGATCAAGGCGGCAAAGGCGCCTCTGCGGGAGCTGGGCTCCGAGGTGACCCGGAAGGCGCACCCGCCCGCGTCGTCGACGCCGTCGTCGGCGGGGGCGGCGCCAGCGCCGCCCGTGCCGCTGCCCGCCGTCGCTCCGGTGCCGGTCGTCGCGGCGCTGCTGACGCTCACACCCCCGCCCGAGCCGCCGCTGCCCGTCGCTCCCCCTCCACCCGCGCCCGGAGCGCCCCCGCCGCCGGTCGGATCCGGATCCGGATCCGGGGCGTCGAGCGGAGTGAATCTCCACCAGTTGACATTGAACAGAAACCCGTTTCCACCGGTGAACTTGAGGTACAGATCGTGGACCCCTGTCGCACCGTCGACCGCGCAGGACGTGGTGACCCAGGTCTGGAAGCCGCCGGTCCCCTGGACCATGCAGGTTCCCACCAGCGTGCCGGTCGCGCTGTCGAGGCGCAGCTCGATGTTCCCGCCGCTGGTCGCCGAGGCCACCCTTGCGTCGAAGGACACCGCGCCGGTGCCGAAATCGACGCCCTTCACCTTGATGTAGTCCCCGTTCTCGATCGACCCGACGTCCATCCCGCCCTCGCTGCACGGCTCGGTCTCGACGCCCGATTCCCAGGCGATCGTCTCGGCCTCCGTCATGACATACGGGTTCAGGGTACCGACGCCGGGCGCGCCCGCCTGCGTCATCTTGATCGTCGGGAATGTACCGTCGGCGTTGAACGTGAATTGCTCGACGGCCGTGGACCGGTGAAACCCTCCGCCGCCCGGCAAGGCGCCGTTGTGATAGAAGAAGTAGGAGTTCCCCTTGAAGTCGATGACGCCCGCGTGGTTGGTGAAGCTGGTGCCCTCGGTGGGCATGATGACCCCCCGGTACGTCCACGGGCCGGTGGGGCTGCTGCTCGTGGAGTAGGCGATGTACTCGGAGATGGGGCCGGCCGCATACACCAGGTAGTACAGGCCATCGCGCTTGTAGAGCCACGGACCTTCTTCGTACTTGGTCGTGTGGCGACCGTCGTCATTCCCGGTGCGCTGCCCGAAGCTCGCCGCCGTCATCGGCACGCGCACGACGTCTCCCTGGTAGGAGATCATGTCCTCGTTCAGCTTCACGTAGCACACGCTGGGGTTTCCCCAGTACAGATAGGCCTGGCCGTCGTCGTCGATGAACACCGTCGGATCGATGTCGCCGCAATTGGCGGTGATCAACGGCTTCCCCAGGGCGTCCTTGAAGGGACCGGTGGGGCTGTCCGACACGGCCACGCCGATGGCCATCCTGTTGAGGGAGGTGCTCGTCACAGGAACGTAGTAGTAGAACTTTCCGTTCCTGTGGATCGCCTGGCCTGCCCATGCGTCCCCCTTTGCCCAGCTGAAATCGCGATAACTCAGCGGTGAACCGTGGTCCGTCCAGTTCACCATGTCCCTGGAGGAGTACACTCTCCACTCGTTCATCCCGAACCAGTCCGTCGCGCTGTCCTCGTCGTGTCCGGTATAGAGATATACCGTGTCGCCGTGGACCATGGGCGCAGGGTCGGGGGTATAGAGGGTCTGTACGATGGGATTGTCTGCCAGGGCGCCGGACGGAAGCGCGGTCACGCCACAGATCAACCATGCCGCCGTGAGGAGCTTACGTTGGAGGGATGTCGTGATCGTTGCCATAGCTGGATCCTTGCGGCTCTCCTGAAAACTCGTCAGGTCTCGCCAGATGTCGTGGATCGCCGGGGCCATGACTCTGGCGCTTCTCGCTGGGGTGATTCGCCGCCAAGGCAGCCCGCTGGGCGAGCTGGCAGTGATCGTCTTCCACGGGAAAAGAAAGGATCGGCGGCAGACGACGTTCGAACTCTCGAGATCGGCGACGCTCCGGCGGGGCGCACCGAGCGGCGTCGTGCTCGACCGCGCGTGTGTGGCCCCCGTCACGACCGTGAGGGTCGCGGATGTTCCGAGACGACCGAGCGGGCCTGAGCGTTGCCTGGTGCCGGGGCCGATCGAAGGACGAAGGTCTCGGCGCGCAGGACGTCTCATCCAGGGCGAAGCAAAAGAATACGTTTCGGGAGCAATGTGAACGAACACATGATCGGCGTCAACCCTGATCGACCGGCCCCCGGGCATCCTCGCCCCCCCTGCCCGGGTCCAGGGGGAGCTCCGCCGCGTCCCCCTCGAGCTCGAGAGACCGCGGGCCGGTCGATCGGGATCGGGATTGACACCGAGAATGTGAGCGTTCACATTTGTCCTTGCGGGCATCCTTTCGCTGCGCTCCGGAGGGTTTGCGAGCATCCGCTCGACTCCCCTGCCCCCAGCGAGCTGACCCGCGCCGACGACGTCAGGCGGATGGTGACGCAAAGATCCCGCGGAGACGGTCATGAGGCGACCTGCGGTGCTGCACAGGGCCGCTCACGGACCTGACATGGCCATTCGAACGAGACGCGATATCAACGAGACGAAGTTCGGATTTACCAGCTTCCATGCCGGCGCTCTCGCCGGACGGGTGTGACATGAGAATCTCTCTGCTCGTGGTCCCTTCAATGATGGTTCTTCTCGCCTGCGGCTCCGATGCCGACCCGCCTCCGGACGGCCAGGCGACCTCCAGCTCGACAAGCGCCGTGGGTTCGGGCGGAGGCGCGACGACGGGCGCCAGCACGAGCGCCTCGAGCAGCGCGGGCTCCGGCGGGGCCGGCGGCAGCGGCGAGGCCGGCGGCAGCGGCGAGGCCGGCGGCAGCGGCGGGGCCGGCGGCAGCGGCGCCGAAGACCTGCTCGCGGCGGCCGCCAGCATCGACGGCTTCCGCTGGGAGATCCCGTGCGACGAGGACCCGGGCAACCGCGACGAGTGCGCGACGTCCAAGCGGGTCGACGAGAAGAGGACGTTCGGCGGCTCGCCCGACACGATCTACCAGGTGACCGTCCGGCTCCGCGGCGTGGTCGAGCCGGAGACGTACAAGGGCGGCACGCCCGACGGCATGCACTTTCGCGTGGGCGGCTCACCCGACAACGCGACGTACAACGTCTACAGCTTCTCTGTCTCCGACCCGCCCGAGGTCTACTACCTCAACGATAGCCCCACCGTGGGCCACGACGTGTTCATCATCGACCATACGAAGACCATCCCGGTCCGGGGCGGAGCCACCGTGTCCTTCGTGGGCGACGATCCCAATCGTGTGATGATCGCCAACTTCAAGCACCTGGTCGTGGACGGCGTCCCCCCGGCGCCCGAGCCGTTCGTCGGTCAGTTCATCCAGCTCGACGTGCAATCCGTCGAGGTGACGCAGCCGTGACCGCGCGCCGCGGCGCTCGCGCCTGCGCGCGCCGCGGCTCGGGCGGATCTTGCGCCGTGCAGCCGTTGTTCTTGACGAACCTGTCGCGAAGTTGCTCGCCGGAGGTGTAAGCGCAGGTCCACCCCTCCCACGCAGCCGCGCATGAGCTCCCTCCGGGGAGGGAGCTCGCTCGGGATCATCGCTTGAGCGCGATGTCAATCACCGTTCCAGGAAGTCCATCAGCCACTGCATGGCCGGCCGCAGCCTGCCGTCCGGGTGCTGGAGGCCGGTGTTGTCCCTCCAGGTGGCGCCGACGACGTAACCCCAGAGCGTGATGCCCGGGACCGCGGGGTGATTCCAGAACATCGTGAACTGTTCCTCCATCACCCGCTTCTGCTGGTTGTCGTCCGCGATGCCGATGTCGTACTCCGTGATGTAGACGGGCTTGCCCAGCGCGGCCATCTTGTCGATGTAGTCCTTCACGGTGCTGGTGTTGATCTTGTACGCGTCGTGGGCCTGCGCGCCGAGGGCGTCGACCGGGGCGCCCGCGTCGATCACCGCCTTCGCGATCCTCATGAAGTTGTTGTGGTCGTTCGGGTACTCGATGTTGTTGTAGTCGTTGAGGATCAGGACCGCGCCCGGGCAGAACTCGCGAGCCCACTTGAAGGAGTTGACGATCCAGTCCCAGCCGCTCGCGCCGTCACCGCCGATGCCGTTCTTGTAGGAGGGCGTGGTGTGGGGCGGCGGCTCGTTGACGACGTCGATGTATTTCGTGTCGGGGTAGCGCTCGCAGAACGACTTCATCCAGTCCCTCACGGACGCCTGCTGATCCGCCCCGGAGAGGCCCCCGATCCACTCGGGTTGCTGGGCACCCCACACGAAGACGTGGTGCTTGAAGATGATGTTGTTGTCCTTCGCGTACTTGTAGATCGCGTCGAGCGAGGACCAGTTCCGATTGCCGCGGCTCCTCTCGACGGAGCCCCACTTGCCCTCGTTCTCGGGCGTGATCTGGTTCCAGTAGTTCGCGAAGCCGTTGCGCACTGCGCCGTTCGTCGTGATGTTGCCGACGAACTTCTCGGAGCTGGGGGAACCGCCGCTCCCGCCGGTTCCGGTCGTCGTGCTGACCGATCCGGCGCCGCCTTCGCCCGTCCCGGTGGTCGTCGAGGAGCTGGTCGTCCCCGAGCCTCCGGTGCCGCTGGTCGTCGCTCCGCTGCTCGCCGTCGTACCAGCGCTGGAGCTGGACGTGGAGGAGACGGTGGTGGTGCTGCCCGCTCCCCCCGAGCCGCCCGCGCCACCCTCACCGCCGTCGCCCCCATCGGAGCATCCAAAGAGGGTCGCGACACCGAGCGCGATCCAGGTCGTGCCGCACAGCCGTCTGGAAGAAAGTTTCTTGTTCATATTGGATTTCCGCGAGTTGGGCGATTGAAGTTGGTGATGCCTGGAGCGGCGATCCGACAGGCGGCGGCTCGAGCTCCTAAACGATTGGATTCCCTGGTCTCTCAGGCGATGATCGAGTCGATGAGCCCGCCTTCGAGGCGCTCGTCGCCGAAGCTGTAGAGCGGGCCTCGGTGCGGCAGCGGGCGACCTGCGGCGCACCGATCCGCCGCCCGCGGCGCGGGCCGCCGAACGAGCGAGGCCGGCGCCGAGATCCACCGGAGGACGGAGGTCTCGGCGCGCATGACGACCCACCCCGAATGAAGCAAGAGAATGTGGCTCCGGAGTATTGTGAGCGCTCACAATCTCGGTGTCAACTCCATTCGGCCCGACCTCGACCCCCGGTCGTCTCCAGCCCGCGCGAGGACGGGCCCGGGGGGAAGCGCTCAGAGACCGAGGGCGCCCATCATCTTCTCGGCGTAGCGGGTGCCCAGGGTGACCTGTGCGACGTGACCGAGAGCGCGACGCACGACGGGACGAGCCCGAGAGAACATCGGAGTATGCTCTTCATACGAGAAATTTCTCCGACAGCCGCAGCCAGCCACTGGAAAGCAAGGGGGCCCACATGGCTCGGCACCAACCGCGCGGATACATCCATGGGCAAAGCCTGCGATGGGCTGTGAGCGCTCACAGCACGAATGTCAAGCATGATCGGCGACACGCCTCTTGACACGAACGGGCGGCTCGACGGTGAGCCCAGCGCGGTCAACCCGATCGACCGCGGGCAGCGGCAGGCGCGCGATCGGGGCGGGGCCTGGTCAGATTTCTGGCGAGACCTCGACTTGCAAAGCCGTTACACTGCGGGCGACGCGCTTCTGAAATAGCGCGAAGAGGAGCTAGCATGAGCCGCGACAGGAGCGAGCGGACAGCCGGACCGGGCGGGGGCGCGGACGCAGACGGGGCATCTCCAGGGGACCACGGATCGGAGGCAGGGAGCACGGCGGACCGGCATCGCCAGCTCGACGGGCTCTCCGCGCCGGGTGGGGTGTCCATGCACATCGATGGTCAGACTGATTACAAGGCAGAGTGCCAGGCGCTGCGCGCGCGCGTGGCGGAGCTGGAGCAGGAGCTGGCCAGTCGGCGCGGCGAGAGCGCGCGCGAGAGGGGGTTGGTCAGCGCGCCGGCGGCGTACGTGGACGCTCCGTTCGCGCGGGGCGCCACGCAGGTGCCGGCGCTGATCCACTGGCGCCAGGATGGCACCGTGACGCGCTGGAACGACGCCGCCGGGTGCCTCTTCGGCTGGAGCGAGGCCGAGGCCGTGGGCCGCCGGCTCTCCGACCTCGTGGCCGCGGATCCGGTGTCGCCCGAGGAGGTGCAGGCGTTCAACCACGACGCTGGCGAGAGCTTGTTCGCGACGACCACGAGCGCGGGCACGACGAGAGAGGGGAACGCGATCACCTGCCGGTGGACGTACGCCGTGCTGCGCGACGAGCGAGGAGAAGTCCGGGAGATCGCGGCCATCGTGGATGAAGGCGACGATCCGCGGCGGAGAGAGCGCCTGCTGCACGAGCGCTATCAGATGCTCCTGCAGCTCGTGGACAACTCGCCGAACGTCATGTTCATCAAGGACGCGGAGGGGCGCTACGTGTTCCTCAACCGCCATTACGCGCGCGCTCTCGGGCGGCACGCCATCGAGTTCCTCGGCAAGGACGAGCATGAGTTCGGCGCCACGCCGCCCGGCGTCGCCGACATGATCGTGGCGAAGGAGCGGGAGGTGCTCGCGAGCGGCCGATCGTTGCAGTACCAAGAGGTCCTCGACTACGGCAGCCAGAATTACTATTTCTTCACGGTCAAGTTCCCGGTCCGCAACGAGGGCGGCGAGCTGGTCGGCGTCGGCGGCGTCGTGAGAGAGGACACCGACCTGAGGCGCGCGGAGGCGGAGCGGGCCGCGCTGCAGGAGCAGATCATCGCCGCGCAGGAGGAGGCGCTCCGGGAGCTGTCGACGCCGCTCATCCCGCTCGCCGACGGCGTCCTGGCCATGCCGATCGTCGGGACGATGGACGGCGCGCGCGCGGGGCGGATCATGGAGACGCTGCTCACCGGGATCAGCAGCCAGCGCGCCCACACCGCGATCCTGGACGTCACCGGCGTGCGCGCCGTCGACGCGCTCGTCGCCGACGCGCTGACGCGGACCGCGCGCGCCGCCCAGATGCTCGGCGCGCGCGTGGTGCTCACGGGCATCCGCCCGGAGGTGGCGAGGGCCCTGCTCGAGCTCGGCGCGGACCTCTCCGGCATCATCACGCTGGGCACCTTGCAGAGCGGCATCGCCCACGCGCTCCGGCCCACGGCGCGCCAGCGCGTCGCCCGGTAAAGCGCGCCCCGACGGTCCAGGCGCCTGCGATCCGTCGGGACCGAGGACGGCCGCGCCCCCGTCCATTTCGGTTGACATACGATATGTGAGCGTTCACACTGCCGCTTCGGGTACCCTCCCACTTTGTGTGCTGGAGGCCGTCGTGCAACTCCGGGTCCCCGGGACGGGGATCGATCCGTGCGCCGGTAACGCTGTTCCTCCCTCGGGCTCGCGAACCTTCCAGCCGGACAATCGAGATCGCTGACGGCGGGGCCGGTACGTGTCCCCACAGGCCACGGGCCATGCGTGGAGTATCGAGGCTGCGACGATGGATACACCGTCGTCTGGTGCGAGTGGAATGGAGACCCTCTTCCGCCTGACGTCTCGCCTGCCGCCCGCCGCGACTCTTCAGCTCGTTGTCCTGTGTCGAGTTCATCAAGTCACCGACCCGCGCGTCTCCTCCGAGACGCTGGGTCGATCATCCCGATGGCGCGGCGGAGCGCGCATGGCGAGCTCCGCGGATCTTCGCTTCGGCGTACGTGGTCAAGGAGGAATGCGATGAGCCTGGTTCGAACGAAGGATGGGCGGTGTGGGTCGGGCGCGCGGAGCGATGCGGAGCTCCGGAGGCCGCGCCGCTCGACGTGGGTCGCGCTGGCGGGGGCTGCCGCGCTGGTGGCGCTGTTCAGCGGGTGCTCCGATGAGCCGGGCGGAGCGGCGTCGACCAGCTCCGGGACCGGCGGGGGCGCTGCGTCGGGCGTGACCAGCGGGAGTGTGACGAGCGCCGGCGTGACCAGCGGGAGCGGTGGAGGCGGCGTCACCACGGGCGGCCCGGCAGGCTCGGGCGGCGGCGACGGCGGCGGCGCGACCAGCACCGGGGGCGAGGGAGGTGGCGGCGCGGGTGGCCAGGGCGGCGGCGACGCCGCTGGTGAGGGCGGTGGCGGCGCGGGTAGCGCGGGCGGGTACACGCCGTGCCCGACGACCGGGGAGCCTTGCAAGATCCTGCCGCTCGGCGACTCCATCACGGACGGGATCGGGGTGCAGGGCGGCGGCGGTTACCGGATCGAGCTGTTCAGGAAGGCGCGGGCCGCGGGCAAGAACATCACGTTCGTCGGGTCTCTGGTGAACGGGCCGTCGATGGTCGACGGTGCTGCGTTCCCGCGGAATCATGAAGGGCACAGCGGCTGGAGGATCAATCAGATCGCCGGGCTGGTGCCGACACCAGCGCTCGCGGATCACCCGCACATCGTGCTGCTCCACGCGGGGACCAACGATCTGACCCAGAACGATGACATCCCCATGGCGCCGCAGCGCGTGGGCGCAGTCCTGGACAAGATCTTCGCCTCGTCCCCGGAGACGCTCGTGGTCGTGGCGCAGATCATCCCGATCACCTTCGCCGATCCCACGGTGGTCACCTACAACAACGCGCTGGTGGACATCGTGGAGACGCGGGCAGCCGCCGGGCAGCACGTGGTGCTGGCGGACCTGCACACAGGGTTTCCGGCCGCGGAGCTCCCGGACCGGATACACCCGAACGAGGCCGGCTACGCGCGCATGGCGAACATGTGGTACGCGGCGATCGAGGGCTTGCTGCGGTGAGGCGACGTGGCGCTCGCGCCTTGATTCCTGTCATGCCCTGAGCAGAGGCCCAGGGCACGACCGCTCCCCGCGAGCGCACCGGGGTGGCAGAGGTCGTCCTGCCAGGGGACCTCGACGAGCGCCGGACACCGCCGTCGCTTTCGCGCCAGCGGTGTTCCGGCTCGAGATGGCTACGTCAGGTTCGTGAGCGGCCCGGTGCAGTACCGCGGGTCGCCGAACGTGTCCCTCGCGTCGCCGAACAGATTCAGGATCGAGACGAGCAGGTTGTTGTGCGGGAGGTTCGGGTACCGGAGCCAGCGCCCTGTGCGCAGGCCGCCGCCGCCGCCGGCCAGCAGGAACGGCATGTTCGTCTTGTTGTGGCTCGGCGGATCCGAGAGCTCGGACCCGAAGAAGACGACGCTCTCGTCGAGCAGCGAGTGCCCGCCCATGTCGACCTTCTCCATCTCCTGCAGGAGATAGAGGTGCTGCTTCGAATACCAGTTGCAGATGAGCTCGCACTCGGCCGGCTTGAAGCCGCCGTCGTGCTGGTAGTAATGGTGGTGCTCGGTCAGGTTGAGCCAGGGGAAGGTGTGCTTCGCCTCGGTGTCGCTCCACTGCAGCGTGCCGACCGCGGTGATGTCGCAGGCGAGCGACATCACCAGCATGTCCATCATGAGCTTGCCGACCTTGGGGATCGCCGCGTCGGTCGAGGTGTCCTTGATCGAGCCGTTGTCCGAGGAGTTGAGCCCCGTGCGCGGGTTGTAGTCGGACGTGTCGACCCGCTCCGGCGCCTTGCACGCGCTCGTCTCGACCGGCACGTTGTTGAGGCTCATCTCGATCTCGCGGATCTTCGTCAGATGCTGGTCGACCTTCTGCCTGTCGGCCGCGCCGAGCCGCGAGGACAGGGCGGAGTAGCGCCCGTCGAGGAAGTCGAGGATCGAGCGCTTTCGCGCGAGGCGACGGGCGGCGTCGTTGCCGGCGGTGGGATCCAGCGTGCCGAAGAGCTCGGTGAAGATCTCCACCGGATCGAGGCGCGGCGGGATCGGCTTGAACGGCGCGGCGGTCTCGAAGTTCGCGGCGTTCATCGGCGACACCAGGCCGTGGGACTTGCCCGTCGCCCAGCGCACCGCGATCTCGATGCTCGCCTTCGCCTTCTGACCGGCGGAGATCCGGGAGGCGATCACCTGATCGACGGAGGGCCCGTTGCCGTAGCCGCCGTTCGAGGAGCCCTCCTGCGCCGTGCCCGTGAGCCAGGCGATGATCCCGCTCTGGTGCTGCTCACCGCGCGCGCTCTTCAGGTCGAGGCCGTCGACGACGAGCAGACGGTCCTGCACCGGCGCGAGCGGCGACAGGATGGGCCCCAGGGTGAAGTTCGTCTCGGTGCCGCTCGGCCGCCAGCGGTTGATCACCGTCCCGCCCGGCGTGTAGACGGAGAGGAAGCGCTTGGCGGGGGCGGGGGCCGCGCGCGCGGTGCGCTCGGGGCCCATGATCTCCAGCCAGGGGAGCGCGATGGCGATGGCGCCAGCACCGCGCAGCACGGCACGTCGGCTCAAGCGAAAGTTCGACATCACCATCACTCCTCTCGGGCAGCCATGTAGTGGAAAGCGTCCGTCTGCGTGAGCTCGACCAGGAGCTGCTTCACGTTGTACCCGGATGCCTTGAAGGCGGCCGTGACGTCCGTCTTGGTGCAAGCGTCCTCGGAGCGCAGCGTGAGGCCATAGCCGTACTCGGCCCAGCGCGTCGCGAAGCAGCTCAGCACGTCCTCGTTCTCGGCGAGCTCCCGCACCAGCTCGATCGGCCCGCTCACCGTGACGTCCGTGCCCGGGACCCCGCCGCTCGCGTCGATCTGCACGTCGTTCTCCGTCGTGCGGAACTGCCCGACCGCGTCGTAGTTCTCGAACGGAAACCCGGCCGGATCCAGGAACTGGTGGCACCCCGCGCAAACCGGATCCTGGCTATGCTGGCTGAAGCGGTCCCGCGCCGTCGCGCCTGTGTACGGATCCGGCGGCTTCACCCGCTCCAGGATGTCGCCGGTGGGGAGCGGGATCTTCTGGCACATCAGCTTCTGGATCACGAACGAGCCGCGGATCACGGGGTTGGTCGTGTTCGAGTGCGTCGTCCCGGCCATCACGCCCGCCTGGGTGAGGAGCCCGAGGCGCTGGGTCGTGTCGAGCTGCACCTGCTGGAACTCGTCGCCCGTCACGCCGTCGACGCCGTAGAACTTCGCGAGAGGACCATTCATGAACGAGTACGGGGCCGTCAAGATGGCCGGCCAGGTGCCGGTCCCCTCGAAGATCTCGTGCTCGAGGAATCGCTGCGTCTCTTCGCGCATGAACGAGCCGAGCGTCCGCGAGAAGGTCGGGAACGCCTCCGCGCTTCGCTCGAGGTCCGCGAGATTGCTGATGGGGAGCAGGTTGTCGAAGAAGAACCGGACGGTGGTCCGGAACCGAGGGTCCTCGATCATGCGCTCGGCATGCGCCCGCACGCCCTCCTTCGTCGAGAGCTCGCCTGCCTGCGCCGCCCTGCGCAGCTCGTCGTCGGGCATCGTGCCCCAGAGCAGGTACGAGAGCCGCGTCGCCATCTCGTCGCCCGTGGGCCGGCGGAGCTCGGGGCGCCCCGGGTCGGGTGTGCCCCATTCGATGCGGTAGAGGAAATCGGGCGATTGAAGCAGCCCCTCGATCACCGTGGCGACGCCGACGTCGAACGTCGCATCCGTCCGCCCGACGGTGTAGAGCGCGAGGAGCTCGTCCGCCTCGCCGGCGGCGAGCGGCCTGCGATAGGCGAGCGGCGCGATCCGCTCGATGATCGTGCGCGCGCACGCTTCCTCGCTCTCCCTCGTCACGTTGCTCGCGCACGGGGCGAGCTTCGCGAGCGCCTCCGGCGTGGCTGTCGCGCGCCGGGCGACGCCCTCCGCGACGGTGCCGAGCTGCTCGGCCAGCAGGCTCGAGACCGACAGCGCGTCCGCGTCATTGCCAAAGCCGTTCCCGACATCCTCGCTCGGCAGCGAGAAGGCTGGCTCGGTGGTGTCCCCGAAGAGGTCGCGAACCGTCTTGTTGTACTCGAACCGTGTCAGCCGCCGGAGCGGCGCCCGGCCGGGGTGAATCGCGCCATCCTCGCAGACGCGCGGGTCCACCGTGGTGGGGTTCCCGCCGGTGGGCGAGGTGGGATCGTCCGTGGAATCGTTGGTGCGCGTGTCGCCGCCCAGGCTCCCGGTGCAGCCGCTGGCCAGGATCAACGCCATCGAGACAGCCGACCGACAGCCCCTGAGAGGACGCGCCCGCTCATGTTCTGAGGACCTGGACATGGTTCTCTCTCTGCGCCCGCTGTGGGCACGCCAAGTGGAGTGTGGGCGGGACATGGTGTTCCCCCTCGCCCGTGTCGCGATCGATCGTTGCCACCTCGGCCTGAAGCTCCCTCGACGACGCGCCGAGGGGACCCCATCAGCCACTGCATTGCTGGACGCTGCGCTTCCGTGACGACCGATCGAACGGAATCGGTGCCACGATCGACCCGATGACGAAGGTCGCAGCGCGCGTGACGCCCCGCTCGAAGAGCGAAGCGAAAGGATGCCCCTGACCGCAATGTGAACGATCACATTTTCGGTGTCAACTTGAAATCGGCCGGCTTCCGCGCGTGCTCGAGCCCGGGAGAGGAGAGGCCGTTTGAGCGGCTCCGGAGCGCCGCGTCAGGAGGGGCGACCGGCGTGTCGAGAGCTGTCGCCTGCTGTGTGCGGCGCCTGGAGCGCGCTCCGGCGGCGCGCGGTCAGAGCCGGGATCGAGGACGGCCGCACGCGGTCAGCTCGTTTGAGCTCGAACATGTGAACGATCACATTTTTCTCACCGGACGGTGAGCCGACGCTCAGCGCTGCGAGGGCCGCCGCGGCGCCAGCATCCCGCTGGAGTCCCCCTCGCCCACCACCCCCGCCGCCTGCATCGCCCGCAGGGCGGCGATGATCTCCGGCGTGACGAGCGGCCCGCCGGGGGCACAGGACGACGCCAGCGGCTTCAGCGGCTCCGGGAGGGTGGCGTCGACGCGCGCGCCGACGCGCCCGCGCGACGGCGCGTGCCCCTCGCGCTCGGCCGCGGCGCGGAGCGCCTGCGCGAAATCGGCCGCGGTCGGCCAGCGCGCGTCGCGGTCGCGCTCCAGCGCGCGCGCGACCGCGGCGGTGACCGCCTCCCCCACGCCCTCGCGCTCGCTCGAGAGCGGCGGCACCTCCCGCTCGAGCACGGCGTGGAGGATCGACAGCATGCTGCTGCCGATGAACAGCCGCCTGCCGGCCACCGCCTCCCACGCCACGACCCCGAGAGAGAACACGTCCGAGCGCCGGTCCAGCGGACGGGCGTGCGCCTGCTCCGGGGAGAGATAGCTCAGCTTCCCCTTCACCGTTCCCGTCTTCGTCCGCGTCGTGCGGCGCAGGGCGTACGCCAGCCCGAGATCGCAGATGCTCGCCCGCCCGTCGACGCCGACGAGGATGTTCGACGGCGAGATGTCCCGGTGGATCACCTGGAGCAGCTCCCCCGAGCTGTCGCGCGCCTCGTGCGCCGCGTGCAGCCCGTCGGCCGATTGCGCGATGAGATCGAGCGCGTCGCCGACGTCGAGCATCTCCGGAGGCCGCGTGAGGTGCTTGAGCGTCACCCCGACGACGAGCTCCATCACGATGTACGGCGCGCCCGCCTCGTCGAGGCCGTAATCGAGGATCGGCACGAAGTTCGGGCTCACGACGCGCGACGCGATACCCGCCTCGTCGAAGAGCATCGCCGCATAACCCGATTCGTACCGCAGATCGGCGCGGATCCGCTTCAGCGCGACGAGCGGCTCGCGCCCGGGATCCGCGCCCGCCGCAGCGGCCGCGCCGGCCGCCTCGGCCGCGCCGGCCGTTCCTGCCGTCGCCGTCCCGGCCGCCCCCGCTCCCGCCGGGCCTCCCGCCTCTGCCGCGGCGCCCGCCCCCTCCGGGCTGGACGCCCGGGCGCGCCGGGCGATGAAGACCTCGGCCATGCCGCCCGTGGCGAGCTGCAACAGCAGCTCGTAGGGACCGACAGCGCCCAGCCCAGACGAATCCATGCTCGATACTCTGGGCGGCGAGTTATCACGTCAATGTAAATTCATCAACCACGCCCCATTTCCGTGTTGTCGTAATCGCGCGCGCCGCCTACGCAGGCCGGCGCGCTGCGAGCGACACGACGCCGCCCGCGCGCTCGGCCTCGACCCCCCGCTCGGCGTGCTCGGCCAGCACGCGCTCGTCGCGCTCGCCGACCGAGCGCAGCCAGCGCGCCGCGGCCTGGTGGCCGGCCCGGCGATCGCCGTCCGTCAGCATCCCGTAGGCGGCGTCGCGCACCAGCGCGTGGCGGAACGTGAGCTCGTCGTGGCCCGGGTAGCGCGAGCCGCTGCGCCGGGCGATGAGCTCCTCCTCGAGCAGGCCCTTCAGCCAGCGGTCGACCGACTCGATCGGCGTGCCGGCGCCGAGGAGCTGCCGCACCCCCTCGGGCCAGAAGCTGCCGCCGAACAGGCTCGCCGCCCGCAGCGTGCGCCGCGCCTCGGCCGGCAGCGCCTCGATGCGCGTGTGCATCAGCGCCACGACCGTGGGCGGCAGGTCGCTGCGGCCCTCGGCGCGCGCGCGCATGAGCTCCTCCAGGAAGAACGGGTGGCCGTCCGCGTGCTCGACCAGCCGCGCCACCTCGGACCGCGCGAGCTCGTCGCCGAACACGCTGCGGACGAGCCGCTCGGACGCCCGCGGGCTGAGCGGGCCGAGCTTGATGTGCTGCACCCCGCGCTGCCCCCACAGCCCGGGGAACGTCTCTGTCACGCTGTGGCGCGCGAAGCCGAGCACGAGCAGCGGGCGATCCGAGAGCGCCTGGAGCGCCTCGTCCAGCACCGCGACCGAGGCGTGATCGCTCCAGTGCATGTCGTCGAGCGCCACGACGACCGGCCCCGCCTCGCACCGCGCGGCGAGCCAGTCGAGCACGGCCCGGCGGGCCTGATCGCCGAGGAGGACGGCGTCCGCCCGGGCGGCGTCGAGCTCCGGATCCGGATCGTCGAACGGCGTGCCCGCGATCTCGCCGAGGAACCACGCGACGCGCCGCGCGTCGCCGGCAGGCGCGGGGAGGACGCGCGCCACGTGGTCGCGGATCTTGCCGCGCCGCGCCTCGATCGGCTCGCCGGGCAGGCAGCCGGCGGCGGCGAGGACGACCTCGCCGAGCATGGCGAACGGCGCCCCCGCGGCGATCGGCTCGCCGCGCGCGACGTAGACCGACGCGCGCGCGTCGCCGTCGCGCACGGCGCGGACGAGCTCGCAGCGGAGGCGCGTCTTGCCGATGCCGGCCTCGCCGAGCACCAGCGCGGCGCGCGCCACGGGCTCGTCGGCGCTCTGCTCGAAGAGGCCGCGGAGCATCGCGAGCTCGCGGTCGCGCCCGACGAACGCGGTGACGCGGCCGAGCAGCGTGCCCTCGGGCTCGGAGCCGTCGCGCTCGCCCTTCAGCAGGAACGAGGGGCCGTCGCCGGTCACCTCGAAGCGCGGGGCCGCGAGCCCCGCCGTGACCTCGTCGATGCGCACGTCGCCCTCGGCCTCGCGCAGGCGCGCGACCGCGCGATCGATGACGTCGCCCGAGGGCAGGCGCTCGCCCACCTGCGCCCGGCCCGTGGCGAGCGCGACCGGGCGCCCGGGCAGGCGCGCCTTCATGGCGAGCGCGCACTGCGCGGCGCGCGCGGCGAGGTCGAACGCGACCATGGTGCCGGCGCCGCCGCGGCCGGTGAGCGCCTCGTCGCCCTGCGAGGTCAGGAGCACCATGCGCGTGCCGCCCGCGAGCCGCACGCGCTCGCCGCCGAACGCCTCCGCGACCTCGGCGACGACGCGCTCGACGCCGCGATCGCTCGCCGGCTCGGGGTCCGCGGCGCCGAGGTCGACGAGGACGACGCTGATGAGCCGCCGCTCGTCGCCCGTCACCGAGGCGGGCGCGCCGCCCGCGCCCTCGCCGGGCGAGCGCGCGAGCAGGGCGCGCGTCTCCGCGAGCGCCGCGGCCGCGGCGCGCCCGTCGGCGGGGCGCGCGGCCGGGTCCTTCGCGAGCAGGCGCGCGACGAGCTCGTCGATGGGGGGCGGGACGTCCGGGCGGCGATCCGCGAGGCGCGGCGCCTCCTCGAGGAGGATGCGGCACATCTCGGCGAGCGGGTCGTCGGCGGCGAACGGGCGCTGCCCCGCGACGCTCTCGAAGAGCAGCACGCCGAGCGCGAAGACGTCCGCGCGCGCGTCGACGTCGGCGTCGCCGCGCGCCTGCTCGGGCGCGACGTAGCCGAGCGAGCCGACGAGCGAGCTCGCCTCGGTGACGAGCGTGGTCGACGCGGCCGCGCGCGCGACGCCGAAGTCGAGCAGCACCACGCCGTCGACGCGGCCGTCGCGGAGCAGCACGTTGCCCGGCTTGAGGTCGCGGTGCGTGATCCCGAGCGCGTGCACGGCGGCGAGCGCCTCGGCGATCTGGTGCGCGACGAGCAGCGCGTCGGCGACGGGGAGCGCGCCCTGATCGAGGCGCGCGCCGAGCGTGACCCCGTCGAGCCACTCCATCGCGAGCCACAGGGCGCCGTCGTCGCTCGTGCCGTGCGCGATGTGCTGGACGATGAGCGGGTGCTGCGCGGCCTCGAGCAGGCGCGCCTCGCGGCGGAAGCGGGGCGCGAGCTCCGGGGGTGCGACCTTGAGCGCCACGGGGCGGCCGGTGAGCTGATCGGTCGCCCGGTACACCGTGCCCATCCCGCCGGCGCCGGCAAGGCGGTGCACCTCGAACCGGCCTGCGACCAGCGTACCCTCGCGCATGGCGCAAGCTTATCCGAGAGCCCCTGCGACGTGCGCGGTCCGCGCGCTCGCTGGTGACGGTCCGGGGTGTTTGTTGTACGCTGTGCGCGCAGACGCCCGGAGGACCGCGCTTCGCGCACAGCACACCTCCTCGGGTCGGCGGCTCGGCTGATGAAGCTCGGCTGATGGAGAACGACCCCCGATGAACCCCGGACAGCACGTGACGAGCACGCTCCGGCTGGCGCGCCAGCTCGGGAAGGGGGCGATGGGGAGCGTGTGGGTGGCCGATCACCTCACGCTGGGCACGCAGGTGGCGGTGAAGTTCATGTCGCCGGCCTACGCGGAGCAGAGCGGCTTCGTCGAGCGCTTCCGGCGCGAGGCGATGGCGGCGGCGCAGATCAAGAGCCCGCACGTCGCGCAGGTCTTCGATCACGGCGTCACCCACGACGGCGCGCCGTACATCGTGATGGAGCTGCTCGAGGGCGAGGACCTGAAGAGCCGCATCCAGCGGCTCGGCGCGCTGCCGCCCCTCGAGGTGACGACGATCGTGTCGCAGACGGCGAAGGCGCTCGGGCGGGCGCACCAGCTCGGGATCGTCCACCGCGACGTCAAGCCGGACAACATCTTCCTGCTCGACGTCGAGGGCGAGCTGTTCGTGAAGGTGGTCGACTTCGGGGTGGCCAAGCGGGTGCAGGGCGCGCCGCAGGGCGAGCTCGGCGTGACGTCGACGGGGCACGTGCTGGGCACGCCGCTCTACATGAGCCCCGAGCAGCTCCTCAGCGCGAAGCACGTCGATTTCCGCGCGGATCTCTGGGGGCTCGCGGTCGTCGCCTACCACGCGCTCACCGGGCAGGTGCCGTTCACGGGCGAGACGCTGGGCGCGCTGTCGGTGGTGCTCCACACCGGGATCTTCACGCCGCCGAGCGCGCTGCGGCCGGAGCTCTCGCCGGCGATCGACGCCTGGATGAAGAGGGCGCTGGCGCTCGATCCCGCGGCGCGCTTCGGGTCGGCGCGGCAGATGGCCGAGGCGCTGGAGCACGCGGCGCTCGGGATCGCGCGCACGGCGTTCACGAACGACCCCTCGTCCGGGGGCGACCGGACCAGCCACGCGGGCGCGGCCCGGGTCGCGTCGCAGCCGGTGCTGTTCGGGCCGCCGACGCCGGTGCCGGCGGCGCAGGGCGCGCGGCTCTCGACGACCGGCCAGCCGGATTCGGGGCCGGGGAGCGGCGCGCCGTCGGCGCGGGGCGCGCGGCTCTCGATGACCGGCACGCCGGGGCGGACGCTCGCCGGCATGGCGACGTCGGGGTCGGATGGGTCCCGCCGGTGGGCGCCGGCGATCCTGGCGGCGGCGCTCGCCCTCGGGGCGCTCGCGGCGGTGGTGGTGTTCCTGGCGGCGAGAGGGTCGCACAGCGTCGACGTGACGCCTTCGTCGGACGACCAGGCCGCACGTCAGGGCGCCCAGGGCGCCGCGGCGGCGCCGGCCAGCGTCGCGCCGGCGCCGGTCGAGCCGGCGCGGCCCGCCGTCGCTGTAGAGCCCGCACGGGCGGCGGCCTCGGCAGAGCCAGCGAAGACAGCGACGCCGGCGGCTCAGGGAGGCCAGCAGACGGCCACGGCGGGCGCGCAGCCGAGGAAGCCGGGCGCGGCGGCGGCGCCGCGCGGCGCCACGGACGGCCGCGGCGGCGTCACGCCGAAGGACGCGGCCACGGGCCGCGCGGCGACCCCGAAGCGTCCGCCGCCGGTCGAGGACACGATCGGCTTCTGAGGCGACTTCGCCCGCCGGATCCCGCCGTCTTCGGACATCCGCGCGCGCCGTGGGTGCGGGTCGAAGCCTGAAACGACCGGCCAGAGGCTGATCCCTGGAAAGCGGGATCAGCCGTCGCATGCCTGCAAAGCCTGGAATAAATCGGGTGTGCCGGCGAAAGTCAGGATCAGAAAAGCGAGGCGCGCCGGGCGCAGTGCGACATACCGCCTCGCCACCACCTGGGCGCCGAGACCATCGAAATCGGGGCGATCGCATGGCTTCGTGGCAATTTCAGCTTGGCACAGGACGTGCGGTATCGGTTCGCGGGGGCCCGGAGCGAGGACGCGCTCAACGCGAAGGAGGTCTCTTCATGTCGAAGCTCGTAATTGGCCTGATTCAGACGCGCGATGAGGCGGAAGCTGCGGCGGAACGCATCATCGACTGCGGGTACACGCGACAGGATATCAGCCTCCTGATGACCGACGCGACGCGCCACAGGCACTTCAGGATCCCGGACGGATCGCCGCCGGCGCACACGTTCGGCGCGGCCATCGCGATGAGCGTGGTCGTCCCCGACCTCGGGTTCGTCGTGGCCGGGCCGCTGGCGGCCGTCGTGGCCAGCGCGGTCGGCGCCGGGATCACGGGCGGGCTGCGCGAGATCCTCATCACCGCCGGCGTCCCGAAGCACTGGGCGGAGCGCTACGAGACGGGCGTCCGGCAGGGCGGGATCCTGGTGAGCGTCTTCGCCCACAGCGAACGAGACGTCGGCCTGCTCCACCTCGTCCTCGACGATCCCAGCAGGTTCGCGCTCCGTCCCGCCACCACCGGGCCCCAGGCCTACGACACGTTCCTTTGAACGCACGTCGCGCAGCAAGGCGCCCCGCGCCGCGGGCGCCGGGCGCGAGGCGCACCAGGGAACTACTCGATCGAAACGTGCGTGGAAAAGCGCCCCACGCCTCGAGCGACGGGTGCAGCGCCACGACAGATCCATTGAATGGAACACCGGGTCTCCATGGCCCTGTTCGGCTGTTCAATTCTGAATGTCGATGCTGCCGTGCCGCGGCTCAGCCGCCGAGGGCTCTGAGCCGCGCGCGCAGCATCAGCGCGCCGATGAGATCTTCCTCGGCGTCGCTCCGGCGCGACCAGCCCAGCGACAGGTAGCGGAGGAGCTCGCCGAACGTGGGTCCGGCGGGCGCCGCGCTCGTGCCGCCGCGCACGATCCAGAGCTGCTCGCCGTCGGGCTCGAGCGCGACGACGGCGCGCTGCGCGGCGCCGCCGCCGAGCGCCGAGCCCGAGAGCCGGGCGATCGGATAGAGGCGCCGCGCCGCCGCCGCCTCCCAGCCGGGCTCGCGCTCGTGGCCGCGGAGCTCGTCGTCGCGCAGGAAGCGCAGCGTGCCCTCGACGGCGCCGATCGCGAGCTCGCGGTAGAGGTCCTCCGGATCCGCCGGGTCGGCCCAGTCGTAGGCGCGCGCGAACGCCTCGTACGTCGCCGGCGCGTCGACGCCGCGCACCGGCGGCAGGGACGCGGGCGCGCCGCGGCCGTCCTCGCGCCGGAGCACGCGGTTCAGGCGGCTCACCTCGCCCGCGATCGACGCCGGCCCCGGCGCGACGAGGCGCACGTCGACGCGGCGCTCGGGCGCGAAGAGGCCGCCCATGAGCGCGCCCAGCACCGGGGCGCCCAGCTCGGCCGAGAGGTACGTCGAGCCGCGGTGCGGCCGGATCGCCCTGTCCATCGCCTCGCGCTCCTGCTGCTCGGTCGCGTCGTCGGGAAGGTCGACCTCGACGGCGACGAGGTCGCTCCGGTCGGGCGCCTCCACGCCGGCCTCGATGCCCTCCTCCCCTTCCCTCACGAAATGCCGGACGAAGCCGCTCGCCTCGAAGCGCCAGCCGTCGTCGTGGACGATCTCCTCCGAGAACACGAGCGCGAAGATCGTTGCGCCCGGGTGGCCCAGCTCGGCGGCGGCGTCGAGCACGGCGACGGGCGGCGAGAGCTCGTCCTCGAAGAGCTCGGAGAGGTGGTCGAGCTCGTCGCCGCCGGCGACGGCCGGGTCGCCGCTGGCGTAGTAGGCGGCGCAGAAGCCGGGCACGCCCGGGAGCGGCGCGACGAACAGGCGCGGCGAGGCGACGTCCCAGCCGCCGAGCGCCACGGCAAAGCCCTGGGACAGCGCGCGGTCCGGGATCTCGGCGGGTCGAAAGATCAGCGCAGCGAACGTGGTGGCCATGGGGCGCCCAGGGTAGCCCGATCGGCGCGGCCACGCCGCCAGCGACGGCGTGCGGGCTTGGACGCGCCGCGGCGCATCGGGTAGAGACGACGCCATGTTCGGCCAATCCACCCTGTCCGTCGGTGAGACCGCCCCCGAGTTCACCCTGCAATCGCAGAAGCGGGAGGCGGTGAAGCTCTCCGACTTTCGCGGCAAGAAGACGGTCGTCCTCTTCTTCTATCCCAAGGACGACACCCCGGGATGCACCGCGGAGTCCTGCGCGTTCCGCGACCAGCACGACGTGTTCGCGGAGGCCGGCGCCGAGGTGATCGGCGTGAGCGCCGACTCGGAGGGCTCTCACGAGCAGTTCGCGCAGAAGCACCGGCTGCCCATGACGCTGCTCAGCGACCCCGGCGGGCACACCGCCGCGCGCTACGGCGTCAAGTCGTTCCTGGGGCTCCTCCCGGGCCGCGTGACGTTCGTCATCGATCGAGAGGGCGTGATTCGACATGTCTTTTCCTCCCAGATCCGCGCGACCCGGCACGTCGACGAGGCGCTCGCCGTGGTGAAGCGGCTCGAGGCCTCCCGCCGCGGTTGACGCGCGCCGGAGCGGCGCGCGAACTCCCGCCGTGCCCCGCGTCGTTGACGCCCCCCGGAGGGGCGTTATGAACCGACGAGGCGAGGCCGTCGCGCGCCTCCGCCGGGGGGAGGCAACGATGAATCACGGGGTGGGGACGACAGCGACGCTGGCGGCCGACACGATGGATCTTGCCCGGCCGGGGGCCGCGGCGGACGCGCTCCCGCTCCGCCGCGTGGTGCTCTCCACGGGCGGCGTCGGGTATTTCGAGCACGAGGCGCGCGTGCGCGGCGACGCGGAGCTCGCGCTCGAGGTGCGGCTCGACCAGGTGGACGACGTGCTGAAGAGCATCGTCGTCTATGACGAGCGCGGCGCGGCCGGGAAGATCACGCTTCCCGGGAAGGAGCCGCTGCGCGATCTGTTCCGCGAGCTGCCGTTCGACGAGGGCGCGCTCGAGTCCGAGGCCGCCCTGCTGAACGCCCTGCGCGGCGCCGAGGTGCGGACTCGCGCGGCGCAGGGCGCCATCGCCGGGCGGATCGTCGCGGTGACGGCGGTGCAGGTCGGCGTGCCGGGCGGCGGCACCGAGGGGCGGCACCGGCTCGCGCTGATGTCGGACGGCGCGCTGAAGCAGGTCGTCCTGGAGGAGCTCGAAGGCGTGGAGTTCGTCGAGGAGCGGCTCCGGCAGCAGGTCGGCGCGGCGCTCGTGGGGCTCGCGAGCCAGCGCGCGCGGAACCGCCGCGCGCTCGTCGTGCGCGCGGCCGGCGAGGGAGAGCGGATCGTGCGGGTGGCGTACGTCGTCGAGGTGCCGCTCTGGAAGACGTCGTACCGGCTCACCGTCCCGGCGGACGCGCGCGCGACGACCGCCGCGCTCTCGGGGTGGGCCGTCGTGGAGAACCAGAGCGGCGGGGACTGGAAGGACATCGACTTCACCCTGGTGTCGGGCGACCCGGTGACGTTCCGTCAGGCGCTCTACGAGATCTACTATGTGGACCGCCCGGAGGTGCCCGTCGACGTGGCCGAGCGGGTGCTGCCGCGGCTCGACGAGGGCGCCTCGGCGCTCGCGGCCAGGGCGACGCGGCTCCCGCGCTACCGCATGGGCGCGGCCCGCGAGGAGGCCACGGCGCCCGCCGGGCCCGCCCCGACGCCGGTGCCGGAGCGCGAGGAGGCGGCGACGCAGGTCGTGTTCCATTTCCCGGCGCCGCTCACGCTCGCGAGCGGGAAGACGGCGCTCCTGCCGATCATCGAGCGGCAGATCCCGGCGGAGCGGCTCTGGCTGTATCAGCCGGAGGCGAGCGCGCGCAGCCCGCTCGCGTCGGTGCGGCTGCGCAACGACGGCGACGCGAGCCTGCCGCCAGGGGCGATGACGGTCTACGAGCGCTCCGACCAGGGGGTCGTCACCTATGTCGGCGACGCGCGCCTCGCGCCGCTGCCGCCGGGGGAATCGCGGCTGGTGAGCTTCGCCGTGGACCGGAAGGTGCGTATCGACCGCGAGGAGCGGAGCGAGGAGGTGCTGTCGCGCGCCCGGATCGAGGGCGGCATGCTGGAGATCGTCAGGACGGCGCGCAGGGTGACGGAGTACACGATCGTGGGCGCCGCGCGCGAGCCGCGCGTCGTGGTCATCGAGCACCCGCGCCTCGCCGGATGGGAGCTGGCCGAGCCCAGGGAGGGCGTGGAGACGAGCCGCGATCGCTACCGGATCCGGCGGGAGGTCGCGGCGGCGGAGACGGCGCGGCTCACGGTGGCGCTGGAGCAGCCCATCTCGCACACGGTCGCGCTCACGAGCCTGTCGAGCGAGCAGATCCAGGTGTACCTGTCCTCGCGCGAGATCCCGGAGGCGGTGCGCGCGGTGTTCGCGCGGCTCGCGGAGCTCAGGGGCGCGGTCGCCGACAGGCAGCGCGCGCTCTCGGCGCTGGAGTCCGAGATCGCGAGGCTGCGCGACGAGCAGGAGCGCGTGCGCCAGAACCTCAAGGTCGTGCCCGCGGGGAGCGCGCTCCAGGAGCGCTATCTGAAGGCGCTGAGCGAGCAGGAGGACCGGATCGCGGCGGTGTCGGCGAAGCTCTCGGGGGCGCGGGAGGCGGTGGCGAGCGCGGAGCGGGCGCTCGCGGAGTACGTTCGCGGGTTGTCGCTCGCGCCGTAGTTGCGGGGGGCGGGCGGTGTTGCCGGGCAGCCCGGCGGTGTTGCCGGGCTGCCCGTGGTCACCTGATGTGCGCAGACCTCAGGGCTGATGCTCGAAGTTCTCTGTTGTCCCCTCGCAAGGCGACCTTGCGGTGTGATAGAGCTCCCGGCTCGGGGGATATCTCGCGATGCGAGGCGCGCACGCACCTTGCACTGGGCCCCCCGCGAGCGGCGAGGACGCCGCCAGGAGGCTCGAGATGGACGATAGAGTTCAGCGGTACGTTGATATGGCGGTAGCGCTCGGGATCAACGTCGGCGGGAAGATCGTGGGCGCGATCCTGGTCTGGGTCATCGGCCGCGTGATCATCCGGGGAGTCCTGTCGCTCCTTCAGCGGAGCGCGCCGCTGAAGAAGCTCGACGTGACGCTCGCTCACTACCTGGAGTCGGCGACGTCCGTGCTGCTGAACATCCTGCTCGTCATCGCGGTGCTCAGCGTGTTCGGCGTGGAGACGACCACCTTCGCGAGCCTCCTCGCCGCGGTCGGCATCGCCATCGGCATGGCGTGGTCGGGCCTCCTGTCGAACCTCGCGGCCGGCATCTTCATGATCCTCCTGCGCCCCTTCAAGGTGGGAGACGCCGTGACGGCCGGGGGCGTGACGGGCGCGGTCCACTCGATCGGCCTCTTCGCGACCGCCCTCAACACGCCCGACAACGTCCGCACCATCGTCGGCAACAGCAAGATCTTCAGCGACACCATCCAGAACTTCAGCACGAACCCGTTCCGCCGCGTCGATTGCACCGCGCAGCTCGCGCACGGCGCGGATCACGAGGCGGCGATCACGCGGCTCAGGGCGCGCCTTGCGCTCATCCCCAACGTGGTGGCGGAGCCGGCGCCCACCGTCGACATCCTGGAGTTCAACCTCGCCGGGCCCGTGCTGGCCGTCCGGCCGTTCTGCCATAACGATCACTACGGGGCTGTCTTCTTCGCCACCACCAGGGTCATCCGCGAGGAGCTCGGCAAGATGGGGTTGCCTGTCCCGGGCCAGCACGTGCACATCCAGCAGCTCGCGGCGGCGCCTCCCCTGCGCGACGGGAACGCCGGGGCGCACCCGACGGCCTAGCTCGCTCGCCGGAGATCCGGCGAGCGATGGCCGGACCGCTGCGCCCCTCCGCGGCGCATCGCGCGGGCTGGCCCATCGACGGGCCTTGAGGCCGGGGAGCAGATCCTCTACGCCCGGGAGGCCCGGGCGGCGCCCGCGCGGCCGTCGCCCATGGACCTGCAGGAACTGGTACCTTCGTTTGCCACGCTCAAGGCGATCGCCACCGCGGTCGCCCTCCTCATCGCAGGCTGGCTCGGGAGCAAGTGGGCGTACCGGCTCGCCGTCAAGGCGCTGGCCAGGACCCACCTGGACCAGGCGCTGGTGCGTTTCCTGGCGTCGATGCTCCGCTACGTCGTGCTCGCGGCGACGTTCATCGCGTCGATGGAGACGGTGGGCATCCACACGACGAGCCTCGTGGCCGTGGTCGCCTCGGCCGGGCTGGCGGTCGGGCTGGCGCTGCAAGGGAGCCTGAGCAACTTCGCGAGCGGCGTGCTCATCCTCTTCTTCAAGCACTTCCAGCTCGGCGACAAGATCGCCATCGGGAACCACACGGGCGTCGTCGAGGACATCGGGCTCTTCAACACCACGCTGGTGTCGACGGACAACGAGAAGATCGTGATCCCGAACGCCTCGGTGACCAACGGCCCGATCGTGAACTACTCGGATCGAGGGCTGTTGCGCGGCGCCGTGACGGTCACCGTGGAGGGCCGGCTGCGCGAGCTCGGGCCGGCGATCGAGGCCCTGGTGCGCGCGGGCAAGCGGGCCGGCGGGGTGGCGCAGGAGCCTTCCCCGACGGTGTTCTTGACCGACATGGAGGACGGGTCGCTCGACCTGACGCTCACCGCCTGGTACCGCGCGGTGGAAGAGGACGGGAGCATGCACAACCTCCGCGTCGCCGTCCTGGAGGAGCTCGAGGGGGCGGGCATCAAGCTGATGAACCGGACGCAGCTCATCCTCCACCAGCGGAGCAAGATGCCGTCCTGATGCCGCGTCGTGCGCGCGCGATGGACGCTGAGGGAAACGACGTGGGCTGTCCAGGTGAAGCCCGCATCACCGCCGTTTCAACGACGAGATCGACGTGCTGGGAAAGAAGACGAGAGCGTTGGTTCTGGGGAGCAGGATCCCGCAGGCGTACATCGTCACCTCCGGGTTCGGCCGAGAGGGGTTGTTCTCCCTACTGGAATGCGTTCACCCGTCCTGTCCACGTTGCGCGTGTCCGTGTCCGCGGAGTAAGAGGCGGGGATGAAGCACTGGGAACCGCTCTTCGTGAAGAAGCTCGAGGCGACCGACCTCGGCGACGACCCCGCCCACGATCTGGCGCACTTCACGCGGGTGGTCGCCACGGCCAAGGCCCTCGCGGCGGACGAGGGGGCCAGGCTCGACGTCGTCGTCCCCGCGGCGTGGCTGCACGATCTCGTGAACGTCCCCAAGAACGATCCCAGGCGCTCCCAGGCCTCGCGGCTCTCCGCGGAGGAGGCGCTGGTCTTCCTCCGGAGCATCGAATATCCCGAGGGGCTTCTCGCGGATATCGCCCACGCCATCGAGGCCCACAGCTACAGCGCCGGAATCGAGCCGAGGACGCTCGAGGCCAGGGTGGTTCAGGACGCAGATCGCCTCGATGGCCTGGGGGCGATCGGGATCGCGCGCTGCTTCGCCGTGGGCGGCCTGATGGGCGTGCGGTTCTACGACCCGCAGGACCCGTTCGCCGAGCGAAGGCCGTGGAACGATCGCGAGAACGCGATCGATCACTTCCATGTGAAGCTGTTCAAGACCGCCGAGAGCCTCAAGACGGCCGCTGGGCGCCGCGAGGGCGCGCGACGGGCGGAGTTCATGAGACAGTATCTCGATCGCCTCGCGATCGAGATCGGCGGCGAGATCCCCTGAGGTCAGCCCGCGCCGGCGATGGTGCGACGAGAACAGCGCGCTGGCCGCCCCGGCCAGGCCGGCGACCGCCAGCACCAGCCGCGTGGTGAGTGCCGCCGAGCTGAGCGCTGACAGCTCCGAAGGCCCCAGCGCCCCAGCTACGGACGGGCGAGAGGCCGGGCAGCACCTCACGACGTGGACGGCCCGCGCGTCCTCATGCCGGTGCGCACGTCACGTGCTAGATCTGTCTTCTCCTGTAGAGTACGCCCACATGGCCGCCATCACCCTCGACCTTCCAGACGAGCTCGCGGACCGGCTGCGGCCGCTCTCTGACCGTCTGCCCAACATCCTGGAGCTGGGCCTCCGCGAGCTGGATGCCTCGTCCGTGACCTCGTTCTCGGGCGCTTCGGACATCCTGGAGTTCCTCGCCGGCCTGCCCACCCCGGAGGAGGTCCTGGCGCTCCGCCCGACGCCTCAACTCCAGGCACGGACGAGCGAGCTGCTCGAAAAGAACCGGGCCGTGGGACTCTCGTCCGTGGAAGAGGAGGAGTGGCAGCGCTATCAGGCCGTCGAGCACCTGGTACGGCTCGCGAAAGCCAAAGCGGCGCTGAAGCTACAGCAGCGATGAGGCATATCCCGACGGCGCTGCGACGGCTCGTTCATGAGCGAGCCGGAGGCGCGTGCGAGTACTGCCTGTACCCCGAGTCGCTGGCGTTCACGGCGCACGAGATCGATCACATCGTGGCGCAGAAGCACGGCGGCGAGACGACGGAGGCCAATCTGGCGCTTTCGTGTGCGCTCTGCAACAAGTACAAGGGGAGCGATCTCGCCTCGTTCGATCCGGAGACCGGGGAGCTCGCAGCCGTTTTCCATCCGCGCCGCCAGCGCTGGCGCGATCACTTCCAGATTGCTGGGAGCTCCATCGCTGGTCTGACGCCGGTGGCTCGGGCGACAGTGCGTCTGTTGCAGCTAAACCATCCGAGCCGGCTCGCCGAGCGCGCGATCCTGATCGCGGCCGGACTCATCTCGGTACCGGATCGTTAGCTCGACGCGGCGCGAGAGCTCAGAGGACTCCCGGCAGCACACCGCAGCATGCTGCGGGCGATGATAAGGCTGAGCTCGCTTCCGGGCCAGGCGACTCGAACTCAGCCCGCGCCGGCGATGGTCACGGCGGCCGCCACGGCGACCGGGATGGTGAAGTTGTCATCCATCCGCGACGAGAACAGCTCGGTGGCCGCCCCGGCAAGGCCGGCGACGGCGGCCAGGAGGAGGCGCGAGGAGAGCGACGCCGGGCCGAGCGCCCACATCACCAGCAAGGAGCTCAGCACGCCCGCGGCGAAGAACGCGAGCGTCCCCTCCAGCGAGCGATTGTCGAGCAGCCGCGTCCGGCCAAACCGACGGCCGATGAGGGCCGCCGCCGGGTCGGCCACGGCGAGCACCACCACCCCGAGCGACTGGCTCAGCCGGTTGCCGAACAGCGCCAGCAGCAGGAGCGCGGTCACATACCACGTCGACGAGTTCACCCGGTAACGCTCGTGCGGGTGAGCCACGAGCCGGAAGAACCCCATCAGTCGATCGTTCACCCGCTCGCTCACCCGACGGGCGATCTCCATCGACCACGCCGCCGCCGCGAACGCGCCGCTCACCGCGACGAGCCAGCCACGCTCGGGCAAGAGCTGGATCAGCCCGAGCACCGAGAGCCCCGAGGCAACATGCCACAGGCTGCGCGCGTGGTTCGTCGGCCTGACGCTCGGCGGCGCGACGACGACGCCGCGCAGCGTCAGCAGCAGCGACTCGTAGGCGGGCTGCACTTCCCGCTGAAACGCGATCCACGCCGCCTTGGGCGAGGGCGTCCTGGTCGGGGTCGCTCGCTCCACCGCGGCGAGCAGCGCGCGAAGACGCTCGCGGAGCCGCTCGAGCGCGCCAGCCGCGTCGTCGCGCTCGGCCGCGACGACGAGCTCCCGGAGCCGGGACGCCACCCGATCGACCCGGGCGCGAACCTCGGGCTCGTCGCGGAAGGCGAAGACCGCGGGATCAACCTGACGCAAAAGAGCGCAGAGCTCTTCGGAGACGAGCTTGGTCTCGAGGTGCAAGGTGTGGATCACGTTCGGTTTTGTAAGGATAGTTCCCGGAACTCGCTCCGCGTGTCAGCGCTTCGTCATACCCGCTGCCCAGCCGGTGAGCTGGCTCGCGACCCCACAAAGCGCGCGCCGCGACGCACCGCACGATGCCAGACCGACCCCCGGACGAGCCCGCATGCGACAGCCGCCCCCGCCACCAGCTCGCGGCGACGCGACCGCCATCGCGCGCCGGGCCGGTCCGCCCCGCGCGATCACGTGAAGGCGACGGGCTCAACATGACATTCATGGATTCATGAGGCGCGCCACAAGGCCTCCTTGCGATTTCCATCATGAGCTCGCTTCCGCCCCATTTGCATCGTGGCGCAGGGCCGACGAGACCGCATGAGAGGCGCCTTACGGGGCGTGTCAGAGCGCGAGACGCCGAGCTTCCCTTGCACGCACGCTGTGGCTAGGGTGCCTGGCGTCGCGGATTCGACGGGTGGGCGCGAGGCGCCCCGGGGACGCTGCGCGCGGCCATCTCTGTCTCGCGCGCGTCCGGCCAGGCGTCGTTCCCTCGGAGTCGGAGAATCGAGGAACATGAAGGTTTCAGTTCGGTACACCGCGCTTTCGTTCGCGCTGCTCGCCGGCCCACTCGCCCACGCGCGGGAGCGCCCGAACCACGACGCCTATTACAAGGAACCGGCGGCGCTGCCCGCCGGCGTGGCCCGCGTCGCGCAGGACGATGTGCCGGGCGCCGTCGTCGCCTCGACCGATCCGCAGCGCGGCGTGCCCACCTTCGTATGGGCGACCTCGCCGGAGCACCGCCCGCCCGCCGCGACGCACAGCTCGGCCGAGGCCGCCGCCCGCTGGTACGTGCAGCGGTACGCGCGCCTCTACAACCTGCCGCAGGCCGCGCTCGACACCGCCGTGGTGCGGCACGTGCACGACACCGGGCGCGGCGGCATCGTCGTGACGCTCGGCCAGGACGTCGACGGGGTCCCCGTCTTCCGCAGCGAGCTCAAGGTGCTCATGAAGCGCGACCTCGCGCTGGTCGCCCTCGCGGGCAACCTGCACGCGTCCGCCGTCGCGCTGCCGCCAGGCGCCGGCTCGCTGCGGGCCGGCTCGAAGCGCAGCCGCGCGTTCTCGCGCGCGCCGGCCCAGGCGGTCGTCCGCGCGGTGCGCGACGCGCACGGCGTCGACATCAAGACGGTCGACCTCCGCGAGCTGCCCGGGACGAAGGGCGGGTATCGGACGTTCGAACTCGCGGACACCGGGCACGCGCGCTCGCGCCTCGGGAGCCTGCGCTTCACCCAGCCGGCGCGCGTCAAGAAGGTCCTCTTTCCGCTGCCCGACCGGCTCGTGCCCGGCCACTTCGTCGAGCTCATCTCCGGGGACGCCACGAGCACGAGCTCCGAGGCGTATGCGTGGGTGTTCGGGGCCGACGACGGGCGGTATCTCTACCGGGAGAACCTCTCCCACGCCGCCGCGTTCGATTACCGGGTCTGGGCCGAGGAGGGGGGCAAGCACGTCCCGCTCGACGGGCCGCTCGCGGATTTCTCGCCGCACCCGACCGGGCAGCCGAACGGCTTCAGCCCGCGGTTCATCGCGCCGAGCCTCATCTCGATCGAGGGCTTCAACACGAGCCCGGGCGGCGGCGCCGACCCGTGGCTGCCGGACGACGCGACCTCGACCCGCGGCAACAACGTCGACGCCTACGCGGACCACAGCGCGCCCGACGGGTTCTCCAGCGGCGACACGCGCGCGACGCTCACGGGGCCGCGCGCGTTCGACCACGTCTACGACCCGTCGGCCGAGCCGCTCGCCGATCCCGAGCAGATCATGGCGGCGGTCACCCAGGTCTTCTACGTCACGAACTGGCTCCACGACTGGTACTACGACTCCGGCTTCAACGAGGCCGCCGGCAACGCGCAGCGCGACAACCTCGGCCGGGGCGGTCTCGACGGCGACCCGCTCCTCGCGGAGGCGCAGGACGACGCGCCCGGCGGCAGCCGCGACAACGCGAACATGGACGCGACGTACGACGGCGCGCCGCCGCGCATGCAGATGTACCTGTGGTCGGGGCCGGACCAGCGGTCGCTGAGCGTCACGCCGCAGAACGCCAGCTACGCCTCGAACACGGCCATGTTCGGGCCCCAGCAGTACGAGGTGACCGGCGAGCTCGCCCTCGGCGAGGACGACACCGCGCCCCGGGGCGACGCGTGCGGGCCGGTCACGAGCGACGTGGCCGGCAAGATCGCCCTGGTCGACCGGGGCGGGTGCACCTTCGCCGAGAAGGCGCAGAACGCGCAGGCGGCCGGCGCCGTCGGCGTGCTCATCGCCAACAACCGCGACAGCGACGGGGCCCCGCGGCTGGCCGGCGAGGCGCCGGACGTGACGACGCCGGCCCAGAGCATCTCGCTGGAGGACGGCCGCGCGCTCAGGGCCGCGCTCGCCGGCGGGGGCGAGCCGCTCACGGTCACGATGACCCGCGAGGCCAGCGTGGAGCGCGACGGCACGATCGACAACACCATCGTGGCGCACGAGTGGGGCCACTACATCCACCTCCGCCTGGTCCCGTGCGGCACGCAGATGTGCGGCGCGCAGAGCGAGGGGTGGGGCGACTTCATCGCGCTGCACATGATGATCCGCGACGGCGACGACCTCGACGGCGTCTACCCGATCTCGGGCTACGGGAGCGCGGCGATGGGCGACATCTACTTCGGCATCCGCCGCGCGCCCTACTCCGTCGATTTCTCGAGGAACGGGCTGACGTTCAGGCACATCGCCGATGACGCGCGCCTCCCCGACCACCCGCTCAGCGTCACGGCGCCCGAGAACTCCGAGGTGCACAACGCCGGCGAGGTCTGGGCGAGCATGCTGTTCGAGGCGTACGTCGCGCTGATCCGGCACGGCGGCGACCTGACCCCGCCGCGCGCGTTCGAGCAGACCCGGCGGCGGATGAGCGACTACGTCGTGGCGGGCATGAAGCTCGCCCCGGCGAACCCGACGTTCACCGAGCAGCGCGACGCGATCCTGGCCGCGGCGCTCGCCAGCGATCACGGCGACTTCCTCGCGCTGGCCGAGGCGTTCGCGCGGCGGGGCGCCGGCACGTGCGCCGCGTCGCCGCGCGCCGACGCGTACGACCTCTCCGGCGTGGTCGAGAGCTTCAAGGTGCAGCCGGAGATCTCGCTGGTCCGCGCGGAGCTCGACGACAGCGCCGGCTCCTGCGACCGCGACGGGCTGCTCGACGCGGAGGAGTCCGGCACCGTCACGATCGAGATCGTCAACCGGGGCACGGCGCCGCTGACCGGGGCGGTGGCCACGGTCGAGGGGCCGGGCGGCGGGGTGACGTTCCCGGACGGCGGGCGCGTGTCGTTCGGCGACGTCGCGCCGTTCGCGACCGGGACGGCGAAGGTGGCGGTGAAGCTCGACCGGACCGTCGCGCCGTCCGAGGACCTGAAGCTCAGCCTGACGCTGAAGAGCGCCGAGGCGTGCACGCCGACGCGGGTGGAGGCGCTGGTGCGGCGCGTGAACTACGACGAGGTCCCGGCGTCGTCGGCGATCGACGCCGTGGAGACGCAGAGCACGACGTGGACCGTCGAGGGTCTCTCCAGCGAGCTCGTCTGGTCGCGCGCCGAGGGCGCCGCGTCGAACCGCGTGTGGCGCGGGGTCGACCTCGGGAGCCTGTCCGACGCGACGCTTGTGTCGCCCGCCCTGAAGGTGAGCGAGACCGAGCGCTTCGTGCTGACCTTCGCGCACCGCCACCAGTTCGAGGCGAGCGACGGGCTGTTCTGGGACGGCGCGGTGATCGAGATCAGCGCCGACGGCGGCGAGACGTGGGAGGACCTCGGGAGGCACGCGGACCCGGGCTACAGCGGGAGGATCACCCATGAATCGGGCAATCCGCTGGGCCGGCGGAGGGGGTATGTCGGCGAGAGCCCCTCGTGGCCCGACCTCGACCGGGTGGCGGTCGACCTGGGGACGGCGTTCGCCGGCAAGACGGTGCGGGTACGGTTCCGGGTGGGCACGGACGAGGCCGCGGGCGACACCGGCTGGGAGCTGGACGACATCGGGTTCGCGGGCGTGACCAGCAAGCCGTTCGCGACGATCGTCCCCGACACGGCGTCGTGCCAGGGAGGGCCGGCGGCGGACGCCGGCGCGGACCAGACGGTCGCTGTCGGCGAGCTGGTGACGCTCGACGCGTCGGGGAGCTCGGATCCCGAGGAGGACGCGCTGACGTTCACCTGGACGCAGACGGCGGGGCCGGCGGTCGAGCTGACCGGCGACGGCCCGCGCGCGACCTTCGTGGCGCCCGAGGTGGCGGCGGCGACGACCTTCGCGTTCGAGGTGAAGGTCAGCGACGGGGTGCTGGAGGCGACCGACCAGGTGAGCGTGGTGGTCGATCCGGCGAAGGAGCTGTCGGACGAGCCGGCCGACGACGCGTGCGGGTGCGCGGTCCCCGGGGGCGGCGCGCCGCGCGGGGCGCTCGCGGGGCTCGGCGCGGTGGCGGCCGTCGCGGCGCTGGCGAGGCGGCGGCGGAGGGGCGCGTGAAGCGCACGTAGCGAGCGAGGCCGGCCGCGCGGGGCAGCCGTGCGGCCCGTCCTTCGCCGGAACCCGGCATCGTCCAACCCGGGTCGCCACGGCAGCGCGCGGGCAGCCGGGGCGGTGGGCCGAGAACGGAAGGCCCGAACGAGGGCCGTCCAAGACAGACATCCTGCCCGTTGACGCGCGCTGTGGGCTCCACCAGGGTGGCCGCGAACCATGGGAATCAGCAACAATCCACCCTCCCTGCCCGTCATGTCCGCCGAACAGGCGCTGCAGCGGCTGATCGAGGGCAACCGGCGCTTCGTGGACGACATCCGCAGCGAGGAGGTCGTCCTGGGAAAGCGGGCGCGGGCCGCGCTCGTGGACGGGCAGCGGCCCTTCGCCATCATCCTCTGCTGCTCGGACTCCCGGGCGCCGGCGGAGCTCATCTTCGATCAGGGGCTCGGCGAGCTGTTCGTCATCCGGGTGGCGGGCAACGTGGTCGCGCCCTCGCTGATCGGCAGCGTGGAGTTCGCCGCCGCCGCCTTCGGGACCCGCCTCGCGGTGGTGATGGGCCACTCGCGCTGCGGCGCCATCGACGCCACGGTGCGCGAGCTGCTCCAGGAGGAGGACGGCGGCCTGCTCACCGACAACATCCGCGATATCGTCGAGCGCTGCCGATCCCCCGTGGAGACGGTGCTGAGCGTCGCCGGCCGCGACGCGCCGAGGGACTTCCTGATGCGCGAGGCGATGCGCGCCAACGTGCGCAACTCGTGCGCTCACCTCCGGCACGGCAGCCGCCTGCTGGAGCGGCTCTGCGCCGAGGAGAGCATGGCGATCGTCGGCGCAGAATACGCGCTCGAGACCGGCCAGGTGACGTTCTTCGACCGCGGGTGAGGCCCGCCCGCGGCGCCTCGGCGGGACGCCGGCGCGCGCCGCGCGGTTCATCGCGACCGCGCGTGACAGCCCCGGAGTCGGATGCTCGCCTGCGGCGAGATCGCGTGTCGTCGCCACGGCAAGTTCGAGTGTGGGTGTCGTCCCCGCGGCAAGTTCGAGTGTGGGTGTCGTCCCCGCGCGCCCGTTCGGGCTTGGCGGCGGGCAGGCGGTGGTGGAGAGTAGGCGCCGCGCCGTCCTGGGACACGAACCAGCGAGTCCACACGGGCGCGGACCCGAGACCACCTCCCGAGATAGAAAAATACGATGCGAACATCACGAACGAGAACCAAGGCGTTGTGGCGCGCGCCCGCGGCGGCGCTGGCCGCGGCGGCGGTCTCTGCCATCGCCCCGGCCGTGGCGCATGCCCACTTTTCCCTGCTCGAGCCGGCTTGCGCCACGGAGCAGGACCGCCTCGGCAACCCGCAGAAGAGCGCGCCCTGCGGCCAGGCGGATCCCGGGATGCCGGCGGAGGCGACAGGCGCCGTGACCACCTATGTCCAGGGTCAGACGATCACCCTGAGGCTCACGGAGCCCATATTTCACCCGGGCCACTACCGTGTCTCGATCGCGCCCGATCCCGAGTCCCTCCCCCCGGATCCGGAGGTGACCCCCGGCTCCACGCCGTGCGGCTCCACCGTGATCGAGACCGCCCCGAAGCTCCCCCTCGTGGCAGACGGCCTGCTGGTCCACACCGAGGCGTTCACGGGCGAGCAATCTGTCGAGATCAAGCTCCCCGACGATCTGACCTGCGACAACTGCACGCTGCAGGTCAGTGAGTTCATGTCGAACCACGCGCTCAACGACCCAGGCGGCTGCTTCTACCACCACTGCGCGACGGTCACGATCGTCCCGCGTGAGGGCGGAGGCGCGGGGTCCGGCGGCGCAGGCGGCGGCGCAGGCGGCGGCGCTGCACCGAGCAGCGTGAGCAGCAGCAGCGGCTCCGGCGAGGGCAGCGCCGCGTCCGCCGGCGGCAGCGCCGGCGACGGCGGCGCCGCGCCCGCCGGCGATGGCGGGAGCGCCGGGACGGACGCTTCCGATCCCTCCTCCGATTCGTCCGGTTGCGGATGCCGTGTCGGCGCCGCCGAGAGCCCCACCATGGCCGGCATCGCGGGCCTGCTCGCGCTCGGGCTCCTTCGCTGGCGACGCCGCCGCTGAGCCTGCGTGGGCGCGCGAGGCGACGGCATCGCGCGCTCCACGTCGACCGGGCAGCGGTTGGCTCGCGGCGGCGCCTGTGCAAGACGTGGCCCATGGCACTGCGCGCGCTCCGCAAGCTCTCCCTCGTTCCCCTGCTCGTGGCCGCCTGTGCCCGCGACGCGCCGCCCCCCGCGGCCGCGCCGGCTCCCCTGCCCGCGCCGGCGACCCCGGCGGCCGCGAGCGCCGCGCCTGCTGCGCCCGGCTCGCCCGCGGCGGCCCCGCGGCTCCCTGCCTGGGTGGAGCGCAGCAACGAGCACGCGCAGGTCCTGCTCGACGTCGTCGCCAGGTTCTCGCCGGAGCACGCAGGATCGCTGGGGATCGAGCGCGCGGATCAGGAGATCACCGATCTCTCGCCGGGGATCGACGCGCGGGAGCGCGCCGCCTACCGCGAGGCGATCGTGGAGCTCCAGAAGCGGCGAGAGTCCGAGAAGGACCCGGCCGTCGCCGAAGATCTGCAGATCATGCTGGACGACGCGGACCGGGCCGTCCGCGGCTCCGAGCTGGAGGAGAAGTACCGGGTCACCTACGTGCACGTCACGGGGCTCGTGTTCGAGGGCATCTCGGTCCTGCTCGACGACCGGGTGCCGCCGTCGCGGCGCGCAGCGGCCCTCACGCGGCTCCGGAAGTACGCCGGTATGGAGAGCGGCCATGCGCCGATCGCCGAGCGGGCCAGAGCGAGGCTCCTCCAGGAGCTCGGCAAGCCCGGGCTGGTCGCCCCCTCGAAGATGGAGATCGAGCGGCACCTCGCCACGAACGCGCGCGTGCGCGAGGGCATCGGTGAGCTGTTCCGGAAATACGCTATCAGCGGCCATGAAGAGCCGCTCGCGGCGCTGAATCGCCAGCTCGAGGCGTACGACGCGACGCTGCGCGCGGAGGTGCTCCCCAGGGCGCGGACCGACTTCGCGTTGCCGCCGCCGCTCTACGCGCACGCGCTGGAGCGGTATGGCGTCGATCTCCCGCCCGCCGAGCTCGTGCCGCTGGCTCACGCCGCCTTCGATGACCTGAAGGCGCAGATGCAGAAGCTCTCCGTGCCGATCGCCAGGGCGCGCAAGCTGCCGAGCGCGGACTACCGCGAGGTGATCCGCGCATTGAAGAAGGAGCAGCTCGTGGGCGAGGCGATCTTGCCGCATTACAAGGAGCGGCTCGCCCAGATCGAGCAGATCATCAGGAAGGAGCGCCTCGTCACGCTGCCCGAGCGGCCCGCGCGCATCCGGCTCGGCACCGCCGCCGAGAGCGCCGAGGTGCCCGCGCCGCACATGCGGCCGCCGCGGCTGCTCGACAACCAGGGGGAAGCGGGGGAGTTCGTGCTGCCGCTCAGCCTCCCGGGGCCCCCTGGATCGCCGGAGGAGCTGCGGAAGGTCGACGACTTCACCCACGCGGCGGCGTCGTGGACGCTCACCGCCCACGAGGCGCGCCCCGGGCACGAGCTCCAGTTCGCGTCGATCGTCGAGCGCGGCGTGTCGATCGCCCGGGCCATCTTCGCGATGAACAGCGCCAACGTGGAGGGGTGGGGCCTCTACGCGGAGGCCATCGTGCTCCCGTTCATGCCGCCCGAGGGGCAGCTCGTGTCGCTGCAATACCGCCTGTTGCGGGCCGCGCGCGCCTTCCTGGATCCGGAGCTCCAGGCCGGCAAGATCACGCCGGCGGCGGCGCGCGCCTTCCTGGAGAAGGAGGTTGTGCTGTCGACGCCGCTCGCGCAGTCCGAGGTGGAGCGCTACACGTTCCGCGCGCCGGGACAGGCGACCTCGTACTTCTACGGCTTCACCCGGCTGATGGAGATCCGGGCAGAGGCCGAGTCCCGGATGGGCCCGCGCTTCGACGCGCAGCGGTTTCACGATTTCGTGCTCGCCCAGGGGATCTTGCCGCCGAAGCTGCTGCGCAAGGCGGTGACCGAGCGGTTCGTGGGGGCGCAACAGGCGCTCTGAGCGAGGAAGCGAGGAAGCGAGGAAGCGAGGAAGCGAGAAGAAGCGCGCGACACGCCGCGATCCAGCGCGGGATCCCCTTGCGGCTCCCCTCGCCGGCTCCAGTTGCCGTGGAGGGCACGAGGACGCCGGAGGAGAACGCATGGAAACGAGCGACGTGGCGGCGGTGACGCGGCAGCCGGGAGCGCCTGGCAGGGCGGCGGCCTGGCCCGAGAACGAGGCGAGCGAGGCGCGCGCGCAGCGGGTGCCGGAGACACCGGTCGACCGCGGCGGCGCGCTATGGCCCCGCGAGACGTCGGATGCGCCGCGCGAGCCCGTCGACGAGGCTTCGGAGCTGTCGTTTCCGGCGAGCGACCCCCCGTTCTGGGCGCCGAGCTGGCCGTGCTGAGCGGCGGGGGCACCCGCTGGCCGGGCTCAGGGGCGTGTGTCCGCGAGCTCGGCGTGCGTTCACGGGCGTCCAGACGGGCTCAGCGAACGCATACGGCTCAGCCGATACGCTCGACGCCGTAAGCATCGAAGGCGACGTCTTGGCTCACGATCGGGATGTCCTCGACGAGCGCCTGCGCGACCATGATTCGGTCGAATGGATCGCGGTGATGGAACGGCAACACGCTCACGCGCGCGACGTGCCGTAGCGTGATATCGAGCAAGGCGATGTCGTTCATCATCATATGCCGCCCGATGAACGCCTCGACATCGCCGGGGACCGTCAGCTTGCCCAGGCTCACCTTGATGGCGATTTCCCACGGGCTCGCAACGCTCATCACCAGATGATTCTCGGGCTCCTCCAGGGACCTTTTCGCCTCGGCGCTGAGCTGAGGGTCATTCGCGAGGAACCAGAGGAAAGCATGCGTGTCGACCAGCAGCCTCACCGCTCATACTCCGCGAAATCATCGAGCGGCGCGTCGAAATCCGGAGCCATCCAGATCTGCCCAGCGGCGCCGCCAGCCTTCCGCGGCTTCCGGCGTGTCTCGGCGGGTGCAGGCACTGGAACGAGCTGCACCGCCGCCCCGCCATGCACGATCACGACCGCCTCCCCGCCGCGCGCGGCGCCCATCAGCTCGTCGAGGCGGGCCAGCGCTTCGTCCAGTGTAACCTGCACCATGACGCCTCGAGGATAGCGCAGCGGTGGCCAGAGCAGGAGGAACACGCCGAGGTTTTCCGCGCTGACGCTCGCCTGGAGTCCCGGGAGTTCGCCCTACCGGCGCTCCTCTGGCACGGGAACGAGCGCCTCCACCGGTCCGCTGGCTCGCGACGCCGCCGAGCGCGTCCGCCGGCAGCGCCGATCACGGCTCGGGAGCGTTCTCCTGGACCCACCTGCGCGCGCTCTCGGTGGTGAGCTTGAAGTCCGCGGGCACCCTCGACCGCGCCACGACCTCCCCCGCCGCGTCGTGCACGGTGAGGATGGCGTGGGGGTCGTCCTCGTCGGGCACCACGTCGAGGTCCACCCGCACCCGCGCGCCGCCCTCGGCCGTCGTGGTCACGCTCCGGTGGAGCAGCGCCCGGCGCTGCTGGACGTGCCGCGCCAGCACCTCGTTCGCCGTCTTCACGAGCGTGGCGAAGGCGCTCGCGTCGAGGGGCTTCGGGTTCTTCTTGTCGCGCCCCATCGTCCACGGCCCCACGAGCGACGGCTCGCTCTGGCCGTCGCACGTCATCTCGACGGCCCACCCGTCATCGTCCTCGTTCTTGATGACCCGCGCCGTCCACCCGCTGCCCCTCCACAGCTTCGGATCCTGGTCCTCGGGACGGATCGACCGCGCCTCCCCCGCCTCGTCCTGCGTCTCGTCCGTCGCCTCGTTCGTCGTGTCCATGGGCGCCCCGGTGTACCCGCTGGGCGCGCGCCGCGTCCACCCCGTCGAGCGCGCCTCGGTCGTTTCCTGTCAGCCCCGGCGGCTCCGGGCGTCCGGACCGGGCGCCCCGCGCGGGCGCCCGCGCCCCGCGAGGTGTCCACAGCGCGCTCGTCACAGCGTCTTCAGGTACTCGATGAGCTCCCACCGCTCCGCATCGGTCAGCGCCGGCCCGATCACGCCCTTTCCGCGCGGCCCGTCGCGGTACTCGTGCCCGGCGTTCGAGTTGCCGGGCCTGTCCGTCACGAACTCGAACCCGCCCTGGAACGGCTCCACCCGCGGGCCGACGCGCTTCGGGTCGAACTCCGTGCTCCCGAGATAGAACCGTTTCGAGCGCCGCTCCGCCGGGAGGAGGAGCTCGTAGAGGTTCGGGACAGAGCCGTTGTGGAGGTACGGCGCCGTCGCCCAGATCCCGTTCAGCTCGCGCGCCCTGTACGCGAGCGGCGCGCGCCACCGGTTCGGGCGGTATCCGTCCCACGCGCGCCGCTGCTCCGGGGACAGGCCGTACGCCTCGTACTTCGTCTCGCGGATCGCCCACGTGCCGATCTCGAGCGCCTGCGCCATCCCCAGCGTGCCGAGCCCGAGCGCCCCCAGATCCGCCGTGCGCTCGTTGAAGCTGACGGCGTGCGCCGGATCGGTGCCGATCAGGTCGAGCGGGGACATCGTCGCTCTCCGGAAGCGCTTTCCGTGCTCGTTCGGGCGCGTCAGCCCGGGATCATGGCAGCTCGCGCAGTGCCTCCGGAAGAGCCGCCTGCCGCGGGCCGCCTGCTCCTGGTCGACGCGGCCGAACAGGTGCTCCGGCCAGCGCGGGGCGCGGAGCTTCTCGACCTGCTGCTCGATGAGGTGCAGGTTGTCCACACGGATGCTCGACCGGACTTCCATCCTCGTCCCCTGCGCGTCCGGGATGAGCTGCGTGTGCGTGCCGACGCCCAGCGCCTCCGCGATGTTGCGCGCCATGGGCTGCATGATGGATCCGTTCCATTGCACCCAGTCGTACGTCGTCGCATCCCAGAGGTGCGGATAGTCGGCCGGCGCGTTCGTCGCGCGGACGTTCCTGGGGTCGAGCTGCCCGAACAGCAGGTTGCCGGCGCGCCCGAGCGCGTCCAGCCGGCCGAAGCCCGCGACCGTGGCGTGGGGCCCGCCCGCGCCCGCGCTGACCGATTGCAGCCGGACCACCTCCAGCGCCTTCTCCATCTGCCCTCGCAGGACGCGCACGGAGGCCTCATCCACCTGTTCCTCGAGGACCGCCCTGGCGAAGCGATCCAGCTTGTCGGGCGTCTTCAGGGTGCGGTCGAGCGCGTTGAAGACGGCGTCCGTGAAGGCGACGACATCGATCGTCGCCGGCCCGCCGTCGATCCGGATCTTCGTTCCACGATAGGAGATCTGGCGGGTATGACACGTCCCGCACGTGAACCCGACGTACTCCTCGCCGGTCGCGGCGTCGACGTCCCTGGCGAACCCCACGGGGAGGCGCTCCGGGTTGTCCTTCGAGCCCGGATCCTCGATGAATCGATAGCGCGCCATGGGATCGCTCGCGGCGAACCGCTCCGCGCTGTCCTCCCGCTCCAGGGCGAGGAACCACCGGAGCGGCAGGAGCCTGGTCCCCTGGGAAGCGCGGTAGAAGATCTGGCGCTCCTCGGCGCCCCATCCCTGGTCGAGGTACACGACGTCGCCCGCGCGCCCGCCGCCCTTCGAGTGCGCGCAGGCAGACGCCGCGATCACCGCGAGCGCGACGGCGCCGATCTGGATTCTCCACATGACCGCCCCCTGAATTGCCAGGCTCACCCGGACCGGCGTGAGCTCCGCCGAACGCGCGCGCCGGTCGCCGATACCGCATGTCGGAATCCCGCGAAAGGCGCTTTTTCCCGATCGGCTCTCTCGAGCGCGACAAGGCTTCATCCGCGCGCCGCCGCGGCGCACCCCCGAACAGAGCGCAGCGGCGCGACGCCTACCAGGGAGCGTACGACCCTACAAAGCCGAGTCAAGCGCGCGGCTGGCGCACGGCTCGACTCCGGTGCTCCGATGTTGGGGACGTGCGTTGCGCTATCCGCCTCTCGGGATCTCGGTCATCGGTGAGGAGCCGGAGATCGCGACAGCGCGCCGCGGCCACGGGTGCCGCCGACGCCGCCGCGCGCCGCGGCCACGGGTGCCGCCGACGCCGCCGCGCGCCGCGGCCCGGCCCGCGATCGCTGGCCGGGCGCCGCGGAGCTTGCGACACTCCCCCGCATGCTCCTCCCCCGGCGCCCCTTCCTCGCCCTCTGCGCCGCCGCCCTGGCCCCGCGCGCCGCCCTCGCCGACCCCGCCGGCCCCCCGCCGCCCTCTCCCGCCCCTGCCCCGCCCCCCTTCGAGGTGCGCGACCTCCAGGTCCCCGGCGACCGCGCCCTCGGCCGGCGGTTCACGCTGCTCGTCCCGAAGCACCTCGCCCCGGGCGAGCGCGTGCCGCTGCTCGTGCTCCTCCACGGCCTCGGCGAGACCGGCGACGAGCGCCTCGGCGCCTTCGCGTGGCTCGAGCGCTACGGCCTCGGGTCCGCCTACGAGCGGCTCCGCCGCCCGCCGCTCGGCCGCACCGCGCGCCGGAAGGACTGGACCGACGCGCGGCTCGCCGAGGTGAACGCCGCGCTCGCCGCGCAGCCGTTCCGCGGCCTCGCGGTCGCGTGCCCGTTCATGCCCAACGTCCACAAGGCGCCGAGCCCCTCCGCGGCGCTCGACGGCTACGCGCGCTGGCTCGCGGAGGTGGTCCTGCCGCGCGCCCGCGCCGAGGCGCCCGTGTTCCAGGACGCGGCCCGCACCTCGCTCGACGGCTGCTCGCTCGGCGGCTTCGTCGGGATCGAGGTGTTCCTCCGCCGGCCCGAGCTCTTCGGCGCCTGGGGCGGCGTGCAGTCCGCCATCAGCGCCCACCGCGCCCCCGCCTACGCCGACCGGCTCGCCAGGGCCGTCGCCGCGGCCGGTGCGCGCGACCTCCACCTGCTCACCAGCCAGGGCGACCCGTTCCACGACGCGAACGCCGCCCTCGCCGCGCAGCTCGCGAAGCGCTCGATTCCTCGCACTCTCCGCGTTCTTCCAGGCCCGCACGACCAGCCCTGGCTCCGCGAGGCCGGCACGATCGAGATGCTCCTCTTCCACGACCGCCGCCCGCGCTGACCCCGCGTCGCGGAGATCGCCTCTCGCCGCGCGACAACCGCGGGTCGACGCTTCAATCTACCGCATGACAGCTCCGGGGGATCACACGACCTCGCTCGCCGATAGACAGGCAGCCTCGGGCATCGAAGGCCTGGACTCCATCCTGCACGGCGGGTTTCCGCGCGAGGAGATGCACCTCGTCCAGGGCGCATCCGGCACCGGCAAGACCACGCTCGCGCTGCAATTCCTCCTCTCCGGGGCCGAGGCCGGGGAGAGCGCGCTGTACATCACGCTCGCCCAGACCAGGAGAGGGCTGGAGGCGATCGCGCGCTCCCATGGGTGGTCGCTGGAGGGCGTGACCGTGCACGATCTGTCGCCCGTCGATCTCGCGGAGGACCTCCGCGCCGAGCAGACGGTCCTGCGCACGGCGGACGTCGAGCTCGGCGAGCTCACCCGGCGGCTTCGCGAGGTGATCGAGCAGACCCAGCCTCGCCGGGTCGTCCTCGATTCGATCGGCGTCATCGCCCTGCTGGCCGGCAGCTCGGCCCGGTACCACCGGGAGATCGTGATGCTCCGGCAATTCCTCGTCGCGCGCGGGTGCACGGCGCTGTTCATCGGCGAATGGCCGTCGGAGACGCATCGAGAGGGCCCCCTCAACACCGAGTTTCACAGCATCGCCGCCTGCGTGATCCACATGGAGCACTCGGCCCGGGACTTCGGCGAGGTCCGGCGGCGCCTGCGGGTGATCAAGGTCCGCGGCGTCCCTTTCCGGAGCGGATACCATGACTTCCGCATCCGGACGGGCGGGCTGGTGGTCTACCCCCGACTGGAGGGGGGCCAAGGGGCGGAGTACGCCGAGTTCCGGCGACTTCAGAGCGGGATCGAGTCGCTCGACCGGCTGCTCGGGGGCGGGCTGGAGCTGGGCACCGCCTGCCTGCTCATCGGTCCGTCCGGCGCCGGCAAGAGCACGCTGGCCGCTGTCTACGCCTGCGCCGCCGCCCGGGAGGGCGACGCCGCCGCCATCTTCCTCTTCGAGGAGCGCCCGGAGACGTTCAAGGCGCGGGCCATCGGGGTGGGTATCGCGCTGCAGTCTCATCTGGACAGCGGCCGGATGACGATCGAGCAGCTCAATCCGACGGACATCACCCCGGGAGAGTTCGCGCACAGGGTCCGCGCAGCGGTCGAGGACCGCGAGGCCAAGGTCGTCGTGATCGACAGCGTGACGGGGTACTTCAACACGATGGGGGACGTCTCGTTGCTCTCGGTGCAGATGCACGAGCTGCTCAACTTCCTGAGCATCCGCGGGGTGCTCACGCTCCTCGTGGTGACCCAGGAGGGGTTCATGAGCGTCGGCCCCATCCCGGCGGTGGACGTCAGCTACCTGTCGGACTCGATCCTCTCCCTGCGGTTCTTCGAGGCGGACGGCGGCATCCGGAGGTGCGTGGCGGCCATCAAGAAGCGCAAGGGCGGGCACGAGACGACGATCCGGGAGCTGTTCATCAGCGCCGAGGGGATACGTGTCGGGGACACGCCGCTGCGGCAGTTCCGCAATCTCCTCACCGGCATTCCCGAGCCGACCGGCCCTGGCCAGGGCTCGGCGAGCCACGGGGGCATGGCGGCGAGCGAGGAGGGCGGCAGCCGTGGATAGCGCCAGCGCCGTGCCTGAGGCCTCACCGTGCGACGAGCGCGCCTTGGTGCTGGCGCCGGTGGGTCGGGACACGCCGCTGCTGTGCCAGGTCCTCGCGCGGGCAGGGATCGCGCCTGTGGCGTGCCGCGACATGGAGCAGCTCGAGGCCGCCGTGCGGGAGGGCGCGGGGGTCGTGCTGCTGACGGAGGAGGCGCTGGCGCCCGCGGCCGTGCCAGACCTCGTCGCGGCGCTGTCCGCGCAGCCATCGTGGTCCGATCTGCCCGTGGTGCTGCTGGCCGACGCGAAGCCGCTCGCGCATTCCAGCGAGGAGGCCATCGCGGCGCTGCGCGCGGCCGGCAACCTGACGGTCCTGGATCGGCCGGTCCGGGAGCTGACCCTGGTGACGGCCGTCCAGGCGGCGCTGCGGGCCCGGCGGCGGCAGTGCGAGCTCCGCGATCTGATCGCGCGGGAGCGGTCGGCGCGGAACGCCGCGGAGGCGGCGCAGGCCGTGGCGGAGGACGCGGTGCGGATCAAGGACACGTTCCTCGCCACGGTGTCCCACGAGCTCCGCAACCCGCTGAACGCGATCCTGCTCTGGACGCGCGTCCTCGGCAGCGGCCGGGCCGACGCGCCGAAGATGCAGCAGGGCCTGCAGGCGGTCGAGCGGAGCGCCCGGGCGCAATCGCGGCTCGTCGAGGACCTGCTGGACGTCTCGCGGATGATGGTGGGCAAGCTCCACCTGCGCCCGCGGGACACGGATCTGGCGCAGATCGCCGGCGCGGCGGTCGAGGCCGTCCGCCCCGCGGCGGAGGCGAAGCGGATCCAGCTCGAAGCCGCGTATGACGCCGAGGCTGGCCTCGTGCGCGTCGATCCCGACCGTATCCAGCAGGTGCTCTGGAACCTGCTGAGCAACGCCGTCAAGTTCACGCCGCCGGGCGGGCGCATCTCGATCCGGGTGTGGCGCGAGGAGGGCGAGCTCCGCATCTCGGTCGCGGACACGGGCCGCGGGATCAGCCGCGAGTTCCTCGCGTACGTGTTCGAGCGCTTCCGGCAGGCCGACACGGCGCCGCAGCGGCGGCAGGGCGGGCTCGGGCTCGGGCTCGCCATCAGCCGCCAGCTCGTCGAGCTGCACGGCGGCACCCTCTCCGTGGCCAGCGCCGGGGAGGGGCTGGGCGCGTTGTTCACGGTGGCGCTCCCCGTCGTCCCCGCCGCGGACAGGGCCGCCGCGCCGGCCGAGGGGGGCCCGCTCGCCGACAGCGCTGCCTTCATCGCGCGACCGCTGCGCGGGCTCCGGGTGCTCCTCGTGGAGGACGACCCCGACACCCGCCACGTGATGGCCTACACGCTCGGAGAGCAGGGGGCCGAGGTGACGGTGGTCGGGTCGGCCCAGGCGGCGCTGGAGGTGCTTTCGGCGGCAAACGCCGGCGGCAGGCCGAACGTGCTGGTGAGCGACCTGGGGATGCCGGACCTGGACGGCTACGAGCTGCTCCGCCGGCTCAGGGCGATGGAGGGAGAGCGGGGCGAGCCCGCGCTCCCGGCTGCGCTGGTCACGGCCTACGCCCGCACGGACGACCGGGCGCAGGCGCTGGCGGCGGGGTTCGCCGCGCACATCGCCAAGCCGGTCGACCCGGACCTGCTCGCTGCAGCGATCGAGCAGCTCGCCCGCGGGAGCGCCTGACGGCGGAGGAGGGGGCCGCGCACGCCGGGCCGGATCGCGGCGCGCTGGCCCGCCTACTCGAGCAGCCCCGCCTCCCGCAGGAACGCGCCCTCGACCGCCGCGTAGTCGGCCTCCACGTCGAGCCGCGCGAGGACCGAGTAGAACCCGAACTGGAGCCGGTTGAGGAACACCATGCCCGGCGGGAGCTGCACGAACCCGCTGTCCTTCACCAGGAACTGCTCCTTGATCGCCATCACGCCCTCCACGAGCCCCCTCACGTAGGCCCGCGTGACGCGGAACGGCGCGCTGAACAGCGGCTCGAAGCACCGCCGCGTGTACGAAAGCGAGAGCTCCTCGAACCGCCCGCCGCGCGTCCCGAGGATGCGCGCCGCGTGCCGCGCGAACGCCGCCTCGTCCTTGCGGAGCGCGGCGAGGTGCATCCCGCGCCCGTGCTCGAGCCGCGCGCCGTCGAGCGGCTCCACGCAGCCGAAATCGAGGAAGGTGACCCGGCCGTCCGGGTGAAAGAGGTAGTTGCCCGGGTGCGGATCCGCGTTGAACATCCCGCCCACGAGGTTGCCCTTGAACACGAACCGCCAGAGCGCCTCGGCGTACGCGCGCCGGGTGCGCTCGTCGCGCGTCGCCGCCTCTTCCAGGGTGGCGCCGCGCGCGAGCTCGGTGGTGAGCACCCGGCGCGCCGAGCGGGACGCGATGACCTCGGGGATGTGGATCGCCGGATCGCCCCGGTGCACGCCCGCGAAAGTGCGCTGCCGCTCCGCCTCGAGCGCGTAGTCGAGCTCCTCGAGGAAGCGCGCCCTCACCTCCGCGAACACGCGCTTCGCGTCGAGCTCCCGGGGCGCCACGGCGCCGACGATCGCCTGGATCACGCCGGCGTTCTCGAGATCGCTCGCGAGCGCCCGGTCGATCCCCGGGTGCTGGACCTTCACGGCGACCTCGCGCCCGTCCGCGAGCGCCGCGCGGTGCACCTGGCCGATGGAGGCGCTCGCGAACGGCGCGTCGTCCCAGGCCGCGAACAGCTCACCCAGCGGCGCCCCGAGGTCCTCCTCGACGATCGCGCGGATGGCAGCGGGCGACGACGTGGGCGCGGCGGCCCGGAGCGAGCGCAGCGCGGACTCGTAGGCCTCGCGCTGGGGCTCGGGGACGAAGCCATCGACGTAGCTCGCCATCTGGCCGACCTTGGCGGCGAGCCCGCGCATCGTGCCGAGCACCTCGGCGACCTGCGCCGCGGCGCTCGCGGCGGCGTCGGCGGCGTCGACTCGCCTCGAGAGCAGGTGCGCCGCCCCCGCGCGGGCGCCGAGGCCCGCGAGGCGGACGAAGCGGTTCAACCGACCCTCGGGGACCTTCTTCTCTGTCGTCATCGGCGCAGCCGGGTCGTATAGCATGGCCCGGCCCCATGAAGACGAACGCGGCGCGCATCCTCGACAGCCTCGGTATCCAGTACGAGCTGCGCACCTACGAGGTCGACCCGAGCGACCTCACCGCGAGCACGGTGGCGAGGAAGATCGGCCTGCCGCCGGAGCAGGTGTGGAAGACGCTCGTGGCGCGCGGCGATCGCCACGGCGTCTGCTTCGCTGTGGTGCCGGGCAACGCCCAGCTCGACCTGAAGGCGATGGCGCGGCTCACGGGCGACCGGAAGGTCGACACCGTGTCCTTGAAGGAGGTCCAGCCGCTCACGGGATACGTGCGCGGCGGGGTCACTGCGCTCGGCGCGAAGAAGGCTTATCCCGTTTACGCAGACGAGACGATCGAGCTCTTCGATGTCGTCTCCGTCTCGGCCGGCGTGCGCGGCACGCAGATCCTCGTGTCACCGGGCGACTACCTGCGCGCGACCAGGGCCACGGTCGGCGCCATCGCCGGGCCCGGCGGCGAGCCGGAGTGAGGGCGCCCGCCGCCGGATCGCGGTATGCTGGCGAGGCTCGGCCGCGCGGCCCGGGCGCGGCGGCGGCGACCAAGGATATGACCAGAGCGGCCTGCGACGTGCGCGATCCCATCGAGCTGAGCACCGCGGAGCTGCGGCAGCAGTGCCGGAGCAGCCACCCGTGGGAGCTCGGGCTCGGCGCGGTCCAGCTCATCGCGTCGACCGCCGCGGGGGGCGCCGTGCTCGCGGCGGCCGCGGCCTGCATTCCTGGGCTGGTCCAGTGCATCAGCGTGGGCCCGGCGTTCGCGGCGGGGCTCGTGGTCTGGGAGTCGCTCGGGGCGGCCAGGGGGTGGCTGCCGGGCGCGGCGTTCCGGGAGGAGCTCGCGTTCCGCGACTGGCACGCGGGCGTCTCGCCCTGGGTGGGGCCCCGGGCGCTGCGGCGGTGGGCAGCGCGCGCGATGGCGCGGCCGCCGGCGCCCGACTGGCTGCTCGTGCTCGAGGGCATCGCGCCGGCCGGCGGGGGGCGCCGCTGGGTCAAGGTCGAGCTCTCGCTGCCCCCGTCCTCGGCGGCCCCGTTCCGCGCGCAGGCCGCGGGCCACGCGCTCGTCCGGGCCGGCGGGGGCTGCGCCGGAGAGCCTCGCGCGCGGCGCCTCGCGCCCGAGGAGCTCGACGACCTGCAGCGGGCGCTCGCTGAGCTGCCGGAGGGGCTCTCGCTGGACCCCCACACGGCGCCCCGGAACCCGGCGGTGTTCGGCGGCCACTGCGAGCTGCTCGTCGCCAGGAGGGCGCCGTTCGCCGCGGTGCAGCTCACCTGCGCCTTCCCGTCGCTGGAGACGGCCCCGCGGGCGCCCTCGCTGTCCGTGCTGCGCCGCCTCGTCCAGATGGCATGGGAAGAGGGCGAGAGCGGCCCGTCCGCTGGATAAGGCCAGAGCCGCAGCCGGCAGGCGGGGAGCTCGACACGGTGACTTGCGCGGTGACACGAGCGCGCGTGTCCCGGTGATCCCGGCGTTCACGCCGGGTCCCGGAGACGTTTCTCGCGGCGCGCCGGCGCGCGCCACGCGCCGCGCCCGTTCATCGCGCTGACGGCCGGACCGGCGCGCCGCGGGGCGCCTCGCGCATCAGGCGCAGGCCGCCGAGCACGAGCAGGCCGCCGAACGCGAGAAATGCCAGGTCCCAGGCCGTCTGATCCGGCCCTGGACGGACGTGATGAATCTGGAGGAGGTGGTGGTCAATCACCCCCTCGACGAGGTTGAACACCCCCCAGCCCACGGCGGCGGCGCCCGGAAACGCCCTTGCTGGCAGGAGCTCCCCGCCCGTGCGCAGCGCGCTCCAGAGCCTGGTGACTCCTGCCACGGTGAGGCCGAATGCAACGACGCTGAATAGCCCGTCGGCGAAGATATTTCTCCTCACATCCTCGATGGTCGCTTCCGGGTGGCAGCTGAAGCAGATCAGGTGGTGCCACTGGAGGAGCTGATGAAACAGGATGCCATCGATGAGGCCGCCCGCGCCCATGCCGAAGAGCACCCCCGCGGTCTTCACGGCGCGCGGTGTCCTCGTGGGGAGATCGGTCGCGAACGGGCGGGCTGTGCTCATGGGATCCTCCGCGGCGACGTCATGCGAGCGCCAAACCACGGCATGTAGCCGGTGCGAACGGATGATCGGGCCGGCCGAGCGCCGGCCTTCCAGCTTCCAGCGGATGGCCTTCCGGTGGTGCTGCCGACGGTCATTTCAGCGCGGTCGCGCCCCTCTCCACTGGCCAGATCGGGACTGGCACGGCGTTGGCACATGCCCCGGCTCAACCGTTTTGAAGAAATGCTGAAAGGTGTCAGATGGATAATCGAACGAACCCGGAACACGCTGCAGGCACGTCGGAGCCGGAGCACCAGGGTCCCAGGCCGGTCCCCTACACGTACCACGATGGCCGCGAGGACTACCTCCATGTCGGCCGCCAGGGAGGCACGGAGACGGACCAGCCGGAGGCGCTGATCCCTCCCTCCCAGGGGACGTCGCCGCGTGTCCAGGCGGCGGCCGTGCCGCCGGAAGCGACCGCCCTGCCGCCCGAGGCGACCGCCCTGCCGCCCGAGGCGACCGCCCTGCCGCCCGAGGCGATGCCCCAGGCGCCGCGGCCGACGGCTCCCGCAGCGGAGCAGCGCCCTCGGCAGGGGACCCCGATGCGCGAGATCGTCACGCGCGGGCTGCGGACCGGCGCCGTGATGACGGCGGCGACGATGTGCACGATGATGGCAGCGTCCACCCTCAAGCGCGGCTCGCCGTGGGCGTCCATGAACGCGATGGCGACGGCGGTCGGGGTCGGGGGGCGCCGCGTGAGCGACCGGTTCGATCCGGTGGTCACGCCTGTAGGCATCGCGACGCTCGCCGGGGGTCTGCTCGCGTGGGGTATCGGCTACGAGAAGGCGCTCGACGCGGCGGGGCGGCGGGGCGACGCGCTCACGGGCGCGCTGTCCGCGTTCAGCGGCTTCCTGCTCGACGAGCTGGTCTTGCCCGACCGGCTCATGAAGAACTTCCGTGACAAGATGGGCGTGCTCGGCACCTTCAGCAAGTACGTCGCCCTCGGCGTCGCCAGCGGCGCAGCCCCGCGGCGGTGAGCGCGCGAGGCGCCGGCGCGATCGGCCCTCGACCTCCTCAGGCCAGGTCGAGGGCCGATCGCGCCGGCTCGATACTGCCGGGCCCGGGGTGCCGGAGAGCCTGGGAACTCTACACGGCACGTTCCGGCGGTGGATGGAGACCGGTCGCTGCCCAGTAACGACGAAGCTCGACCATCACGGGTCGATTCATGTGGAGAGCCGCCACCGTCGTGCGTCCGGCCGCCGTGCATCCGACGAGGAGCGTCGCGCCCTCGCGCCACCAAAAGTGCTCCTGCCATGTGTCGTGGATGGGATGAAACAGCGGAGCGCTCTCTCCGGTGGTCGGGTCCACGGCGTGCGTGCGCGCTGCCTTGTGGCGGTTGCACGTCGGGCAACAAAGGCAGAGGTTGTCGAGCGACGTCGTGCCGCCCGCGGATCGGGGCACGACATGATCGATCTCGAACGTCACGCCGATCAGGCTCTCGGCGCAGCGGCAGAACGCGCACCGGCCGGCATCGCGGGCGAGGATCAGCTTGCGTAGCCGGAGGGCGATCCGGCCCGCGGTCACGCCGCGGCCGTGCGGCGGCGTCCAACCTGGGCGAGCGTGTACGCCGCCCTGGCCTTCAACAGGGCGATGCGGTCGACCTCTTCCAGCAACGCGTCGAGCTCCTGCCGCTCGCCCTCGTCGAGCTCACCCCGAGAATTTCTTCGCAGGAGCGCCTTCATCCGTCGCTGGCGCCCGGGAGCGACAACGGAGCTGGACAGCGCAACGAGCTCCGTCTCGCTCATCCCTCGTAACGCCTCGAGCCCCGGCTGGCCGGACGGCTCGACGGCGGGCGCCCCGGCCTCGCGCAGGAGCGTTTCGGCGAGCTCGGCCTGCGCCTTCCGGGGCAGACGTCGCGCTGCGGCGAGGATCGTCTCCAGCTCCGAAGGGTCCAGCACGCTCATGGGTGCATGCTACCACGCCCCCCGCCCCAGGCGACCCCCAGGAGGCAGCTCCGCGCCCCTCCCTACCCCTGCCCCTCGGGCCTGCGCTCCTCCGGGCTCCGCTCGACATGCTGCGGCAGCGCCCCCACCGGCTGCGCCTCTTCCGCTTCAGCCGCGCCGCCCTCCGGCTCCGGCGGCTCCTCCTGCGGAGCCGCCGCGCCCGCGGCCGTGACGCTGGGGTCGCGCGCCTCGAGCGAGCCGGCAGGGCCTCCGCGCCCCGACTCCTCGTAGGGACCGCCGCCGAGCGTGCCCGGCGCGCGCAGCTCGGCGTCCTTCGGATGCGGCCCGTCGAGCCGGAAGATCCCCTTCGACTGATCGACCTCGTCGACTCGCCCCTTGCCCTGCGCCTGCGGTTCGGACCGCGCCTTGTCATCGCGCCCCATGGTTCCCCTCCCTCGGCCGACGCGCGCCGTGCATCTCCCGCACACGCGCGCCGCGGTTCGCTGCGTGCACGCCAGGTGCCGGCGCGCGCCGCCCCCGTCCGCCGCCCGCGCTCACGCCGGCCGCGCCGCGTCCTGCCCGCCCGTCGGGGCCTTCACCGCGACCGCCTGCGTGAGCTGCTCCGACGGCGTCCCGGCGGCCATCTGCTGCGCGATGATGAGCTCCCGCGCCTCCTGCCGCAGCCCGGGGAGCCGCGTCGCGAACACCGCCGCCGCGACCACGCAGCAGGCGCCGCCGGAGGCGACCGTCGCGGGCGCGCCGATCCGGTCCGCGAGCCAGCCCGCGAGCAGCGCGCCGAGCGGGGCCATCCCCATGAACATCATCGCGTAGACCGCCATGACGCGGCCGCGCAGCGCGTCCGGCACCATCGCCTGCACGAGCGTGTTCGACCCCGCCATCTGCACCATCATCGAGAAGCCCACGGGCACGAGCAGCGCCGCCGACAGCCAGAACGAGCGCGACAGCGCGAACAGCCCGAGCGCCACCCCGAACCCCGCGCACGCGCCGGCGACCCAGTGGCCCAGGCCCCGCAGCCGCCTGCGGCTCGCGAGGGCCAGCGCGCCGAGCAGCGCGCCCACGCCCGACGCGCCCATCAGGATGCCGAGCCCCTGCGCCCCGCCGCGGAGGATCCGGTCGGCGAAGATCGGCATCAGCACCGCGTACGGCATCGCGGTGACGCTCACGACGCCGAGCAGCAGCAGGAGCGCGCGGACCGCCCGCGTGCGCGCCACGAACCGGAAGCCCTCGCCCGTCTCCGCGAGCGCCGAGGCGCGCGCCGCGGCGGGCGGCCGGGGCGGGACGCGCATCGCCAGCAGGCTCCCGATGACCGCGAGGAAGCTCAGCCCGTTCGCGAGGAAGCACCACGCCTCGCCGATCGCGCCGACCAGGATGCCGGCCACCGCCGGCCCGACGATCCGCGCGCCGTTGAACATCGACGAGTTCAGCGCGATCGCGTTCGCGAGGTCCTCCCGGCCCACCATCTCGACCACGAACGCCTGCCGCGCCGGGATGTCGAAGGCGTTCACCACGCCGAGGAGCACGCTGAACCCGAGGATGTGCGCGACCTCGACGCGCCCGCTCATCGTGAGCGCGGCGAGCCCGAGCGCGAGCACCATCGCGGCCGACTGCGTGGCGACGAGGATGCGGTGGCGGCTCCGCCGATCGGCCACCGCGCCCCCGATCGGGGCGAGCACGAACACCGGGATCTGCGTGGCGAACCCGACCGTGCCGAGCAGCAGCGACGAGCCCGTGAGGCGGTAGACGAGCCACGACTGCGCCACCGACTGCATCCAGGTGCCGACCAGCGAGACGAGCTGCCCGGAGAAGAAGAGCTGGTAGTTCCGGTGGCGGAGCGCCCGCAGCAGCGCCGGGCGGGAGGCCGCCCGTCGCCTGCGATCGGCGGCCGCGGGGAGCGGCGCCGGTTCAGGTTCAGGCTGACGCATGGCCGCAGTATGGTGCGCCCGGCGCACGTCGCTATGCCCCGAGCCTCGGGCCGCGGTGGGGCCGGGCTCTGCGGTGGAGCGCGGCTCAGCCGGCGCCCGCGTAGTTCACGGGCCACGCCGCCGAGAGGCTGCCGCCGTCGATGGCGAGGTCCTGGCCGGTGATGAACGACGCCTTGTCGCTGAGGAGGAACGCGACGGTCGCGGCCACCTCCTCGACCTTGCCGACGCGGTTCATCGCGTGGAGCGACGAGGCGAAGGCGCGGCCCGCGGGCTGGTCGAGGTGGAAGCCCGCCCTGGACATGTCCGACTCGATGATGCCGGGGCTCACCACGTTCACGCGGATGCCCTTCTGCGCGTACTCGACCGCGGCGGTGCGCGTCAGCGCGACGATACCCGCCTTGGCGGCGCTGTAGGCGGAGAGGCCGGGGTAGAAGCGCGACACGGCCACCGAGGCGCAGTTGACGATGGAGCCCCCGCCGCCCGCGAGCATGGCCTTGATCTGGTGCTTCATGCACCAGAAGGTGCCGCGAAGGTTGGTGTCCATCACGATGTCGTAGTCGTCGTTGGTCGTCTCGGCGAGCGGCGCAAAGCTGCCGCAGCCCGCGTTGTTGAAGCTGCCGTCGAGGCGGCCATAGGTGGAGAGCGCGGCGTCCACGAGCGCCTGGATGTCGCGCTCGACCCGCATGTCGGCGGTGACCCAGGTGATCTCTCCGCCGCGGTCCTTGACCTCGGCGACGAGCGCGCGCCCCTGCGCCTCGCGCCGCGCGGTCGCGACGACCCTGGCGCCCTCTGCGGCGAGCGCGACGGCCGTCTCCCTGCCGATGCCCGAGCTCGCGCCGGTGACAATGACGACCTTGTCTTTCAAAGCTCCCATACCGCACATCCTCTCGTCAAGGAATCAACGCCGCCGTGACCGGCTCCGGCGCCCGAGATGCCGAGATCGAACAACCGTCTTCCCGCGCCTCGAGCGGCGACCTGCCGCGCCGGACAGAACCGCGACGATGCCAAGGGGGTGACGAAAAGGGAAGCGATTCCGGTACCCTGGCGAGCTGCTTCGCGCGCGGCACGCGGGTCGTGACGCCGCGGGGTTTCCGGCGCGAGCTCTCCGTCACGGCGCATCGCCCCGCGCCTTCCGCAGGCAGGGTGGATATTTTCAACCTGACGATAGACGGCCCGGAGCGGAACTATCTCGCCGAAGGCCTGCTCGTCCACGACCGATCCGAGGCGTGATCGCCGCCTTTCGCGGCGCGCGCCCCACGTGCGCTCTCCGCCGCTCCCGGCGAGCGCGATCTCCCGATCGGCCCCTCCGGACACAAGGTCTCCTCGGCGGCGCTCCGGGGTCGGCGCGCGGGCTCGACCGGCCGGGTGGAGTTGGAGTATAGGCGTCCGCTTATGACCCGACCCCGCCTCGTCGCCGGCGCGCTCTTCCTGGCCGGCCACCTCTTTGCGCTCGGTTGCAGCGCTCCCAAGCCGGAGCCCGAGATCGCCTCCTCGGCCTCGCAGAGCGGCTACGCGGAGCGCTATCCGGCCGAGCTGCAGGCCACGGCCACGTCGCTCAGCGATCGCGAGGACATCGCGAAGCGCACCGCCGACCAGTTCCAGGGCTACCCGGACCAGCTCAAGGAGCCGGACTGGAAGGTGGTGGTCGACGTCATCGAGCAGGCGGACGCTGCTGGCCGGAGCTACGACTACGTGGAGCGCGTGCGCGCCGTGGACGGCGCCGTGGCGTTCTTCAACGACAACAAGGAGGACCTCACCCGCAAGGTGAGCGGCGCCGCGCAGTATGTCGTCAAGCAGAAGGGCTGCGACGTCGACGTCACCGGCGCCACGTCCCACGCGCTCGAGGAGGGCGTCGAGCGCCAGCTCGAGAAGTACGTCCGCGACCGCAACGAGGCGCACCGCCGCATCGATCGCCACCGCGCCTCGCTCGGCAAGGAGAACGCCGCGGCGCTCGAGAAGCAGGCCGACGCCGTGAGCTTCACGAGCTACCTCGTGCACATCGACATGGTCGAGCACAAGCTGCGGCTCCGCCGGATGCTCGAGGAGATCGAGGCGATCAAGGCGTCGATCGACGAGGCCGTCGCGGCGGAGCGCGCGTTCCAGTCGTCCGGCAAGCGCACCGACGAGGAGAAGAAGGCCTCGGACGCGCGCATCGCGGAGCTCGGCCGCAGCAAGGCGATGCTCGACGCCTCCGCGACCCAGGCGAAGCAGATCGACGAGACGATGGACGAGCGCATCGCCGCCGCCCAGAAGAGCTACCGCGAGGCGTTCGACGCCCTCCGCGCCACCCTCCGCAAGAACGCCGGCCTCCCCGTGGAGCCCCGCGACGACTGATCAAACGGCAGAGAGACGAACCACAGAGGCACAGAGGGCACAGAGGGGAGAGGAGAGAAAAAAATTCTCTCTATCTCTGTCCTCTGTGCCCTCTGTGCCTCTGTGGTTCAAATCTCTCTCTTCCGCGGCCCCTCACGCCGGCCGGTGCTCGAGCCACCGCTCCGCCATCGCGAGCGTCCTCCGGTTGTCCGGGAGCGTCAAAAACCGCTCCCTCCAGACCGGATCACTGATCTTCCCCGCCCTCTCCAGCAGCCGCTCCCTCGCCGCCGCGATCGCCGCCGCGCAGTCCGCCTCCATCCCGTTCGCCGCCAGCGCCTCCGCGTACACGAGCCGCACCGACGACTCCCCCTCCTCGATCGCGCCGATCGCCGTCAGCATCGAGAACGCCTCCCCCGCCGCCGATAGCCCCTCGTCGAACCGCCCCATCCCGAGCAGCGCCCGCGCGCGCTCCGCCACCGCCGCCGCGCGCAGCGGCGGCGCGCTCTGCAGCACCTCCGCCGCCGTCCGGGCCTCCCGCTCCGCCCCCTCGTAATCCCGCGCGAGCAGCGCGATCCGCGCGAGGTAGGTCCGCGCGCTCCCCTCCTGGCGCGGATCCCCGAGCCGCTGCGACAGCGCGATCGCCTCCCGCTCGGTCCGCTGCGCCTCGTCGATCCGACCCTGGTAGCCGAGGACGTGCCCCAGGTTGCTCAGCGTCGCCGCCACCAGCTCGTGCAGCCCCATCCGCTCGGCGCTCGCCAGCGCGCTGCGCAGCACCTCCTCCGCGCCCGCGAAATCCCCGAGCTCCGCGTGCATGTAGCCCACGTTCATGCGGACCGCGCAGGCGTTGCCGCGGTCGCCGGCGCGCTCGAACGCCGCGAGCGCCGCCCGGAGCCCCGCCAGGCACGCGCCCGGATCGCCGTTCACCAGCGCCCGCACCGACCGGGCCGCGTGCAGCCGCGCCGCCACCTCGACCTCCCGCTCCGCGAGGTCGGTCCCGTCGCCCTCGACCGCCTCGATCAGCGCGTCCGCGAACGCGTAGCGCCCGCCGAACACGAGCAGCAGCGCCCCCTCCCCGAGGCACATGTGCTTCGCCACGAGCGCGCCCTCCGCCGCCGCCTCGGCGGCCTGCGCCACGCTCATCCAGCGCTCCGCCCGCTCGAAGCCGCCCAGCTTGCCCGCGGCGACCGCCACCTGCTTGATCGCCGAGAACCACGCCGCCGACCCGGCCTGGAGCCGGTCCACCGCCTCGGTCCCGCGCTGCTCCGCGAGCGCGATCTCCCCGCGCCACACGTGCGCCTCGGCCTCGACGAGGCGGAGCGCGCCCAGCGTGTGCGGCGTGGGGCCGCATGCGATCCCGCGCTCGGCCCGCTCGATCGCCGCCGCGAGGTCCTGCGCGCGGAGCGCCTGCTCGGCCGCGCGGCAGTAGGCGGACGCCGCCCGCGACAGCTCCCCGCCGCGCTCGAAGTGCTCCGCCAGCGCCATCGCGTCCGCCGCCCCCGCGCGCGAGAGCCAGTCGCCGGCGAGCCGGTGCCCGAGCCGCCTGTCGCCCTCGGTCAGCATCCCGTAGGCCGCCTCCCGGACGATCGCGTGCTGGAAGCTGTACTCGACCTCGCCGGGCAGGCTCCCCTCGCCGCGCCGGGCGATCACCTCGCGCTGCTCCAGCTCGACCAGCTTCGACGCCACCTGCGCCCCGCCCACGAGCGCCGAGACGCCGCCCAGCCAGAACGTCTGGCCGAAGATGCTCGCCGCGCGCAGCGCGCGCCGCGCCTCGATGTCGAGCGCGTCGATGCGCGCCTGCACCATGGCCAGCACCGTCTCGGGCAGGTCGGCGCCCTTGCCGTCGGCGACCGCGCGGAGCTGCTCCTCCAGGTAGAACGCGTTGCCGTCGGCGCGGTCGACGATCATCGCGAGCAGCTCCGGCGCCACGTCCTCGCCGAGCACCTGCCGCACGAGCCGCTCGCTCGCGCGGCGCGGCAGCCCCGAGAGCTGCACCTCGTGCACCCCGCGCCCCGCCCAGAGCTTCGGGAACAGCTCGTGCACCTCGGGCCGGCCGAGCGCGAGCACCATGAGCCGCTGGTCGCCGAGGTTGCGCAGCGCCGAGTCGACGAGCATCACGCTCGGCAGATCGCCCCAGTGCAGGTCCTCGAGCACGAGCAGCACCGGCCTCGCCGAGCACTCCGCCCGCACCATCTCCTCCCAGGCGAGGCGGATCTGGTCGCTCATCAGCACCGGGCTGCGCCGCGCCGCCATGAGCTGCACGCTGTCGCCGTCGGGGAACGGCACGCCGATGAGCTCGCCGAGGAACGCCGCGGTGCGCGCGGAGTCGCCCCGGCCGTACCGCTCGACGCGCGCGCGGATCTTGTGCTGGCGCGCCTCGAGCGGCTCGCCGTCGAACAGGCCGATGGCGCGCCGGAGCGCCGGGGCGAGCAGCGCGAACGCCGAGCCGGCGCTGATCGGATCGCCGCGCCCGAACCACACCTCGATCTCCTCGCCGCGGTCGCGCAGCCGCCGCAGGAGCTCGGTCCGCAGGCGCGACTTGCCGGCGCCCGCGGGCGCGGTGACGAGCACGGCGCTCGGCGTCGCCTCCTCGACGCAGTGCGAGAACGCGGCCTCGAGGAGCGCGAGCTCGCGGTCGCGCCCGACGCACGGCGTCGGCCTGCCGAGCAGGGGCGGCGTGGTCGCGAGCGCCTCGCGCTCGCCGTGGAGGCGGAGCCCGCCCTTGTCGCGCGTGACGTCGAACCGCGAGCCGAGCAGCCCCGCGGTCACCTCGTCCATGCGGACCGCGTCCGCGCCCGCGGGCGCGGGCGGGAGCAGGTGGACCGCGCGATCGATGAGCTCGCCGACCGGCAGCCGCGACGAGATCTCCGCGCGGCCCGTGACGAGCGCGACCGGCACGCAGCCGAGCAGCGCGTTCAGCGCGAGGGCGCAGCGCGCGGCCTGCGCCGCGAGGTCGGTCGGCGCGCCGCCCGCGGTGAGCACGATGAGCGGCGAGCGGGACTCCAGGATCTCGAGCTCGCCCTGGTACCGCTCGGCGACGGCGATGAGCGCCTTGCTGCGCTCCAGGTCCTCCTCCTGGGAGCGCGTCGCCTCGGCGTCGCCGGTCACGTCGCGCGCGAGCACGATGCACATCATCTTGCGCTCGTTCGTCGTGATCTCGCTGCCGCGCACCGTGTTCATGGGGCGGCTGCTCACGGCGCCCGCGCCGAGCTCGTCGAGCGCGAGGAGCTCCGCCGCCACCGCGTCGCCGTCGCGGGGCCGCGCCTGGGGCGCCTTCGCGAGCATGCGCGCGACGAGGTCGTCGAGCGCCTCGGGGATGTCGCCGCGCAGCTCCCGGAGGCGCGGCGGGTCCTCGAGGATGACCTTGATGAGCACCGAGAGCCCGTCGGCGCCCTGGAACGCCGAGCGCCCGGTGAGGCACTTGAAGAGCACGCAGCCGAGCGAGAAGACGTCGGCGCGGGCGTCGATGACCGGCTCGCTGCGGGCCTGCTCCGGCGCCATGTAGCCCGGGGTGCCGAGCATCGTGCCGGGCATGGTGAGGTGCCGATCGATGGCGCCGAGGCGCACCACGCCGAAGTCGATGAGGGTGACCCCCTCGACCGCGCCGCCGGGGAGCAGCAGGTTGCTCGGCTTGAGGTCGCGGTGAACGAGGCCCGCGCGGTGGATGACGCCGAGCGTGGAGGCGATCGTCGAGGCGAGCGCGAGGCTCTCGCTCATCGTGAGCGGCTTGCGCGCGAGGCGCTCGGTCAGCGTCTCGCCGTCGAGCCACTGCATCGCGAGGAACGGCTGCCCCGCGTCGGTCGCGCCGTGCGCGATGTAGCGCACGATGCCCGGGTGCCGCAGCGCGGTGAGCGCCTCGAGCGCCTCGGCCTCGCGCGCGAACCGGACCGCCTCCTGGAGCCCCCGGCGCTGCAGGAGCTTGAGCGCCACCGTCTCGTTCGTGGTCAGATCGACGGCGCGGTAGACGTCGCCCATCCCCCCCGAGCTGGCGAGGCGCTCGATCTGGAAGCGACGGTCGATGACATCTCCCACGCGCATCTCCGCGCCCCGTCTTACCTGAGACCTCGCATGAGCCTGCTTACAACGGTGAGTAAACGAACTCGCCGCCGATCGCCAGCGGCTCCGCCCGGAGCGGCCGCGCGCGAGCGACGCGGCGGCGCGGCCGGGACCGGATCACGGTCAGATGATGTGAGCTGCACAACACGGCGCCCGCGCGCGGCGGCGCGGAGCGGGCGCGCGCTGCGGTGGCGTGGGCGCGGGTGGAGCGGAGCGCGCGGTCGGCGCTCGCGCCGGCTCGCCCGGCCGCCGCGGGTGGGCGCGGGTGGCAGACGCCGCGCGTCCCGGCGGGCGGGGCCCTCGATGGGGGCGCGACCCGGGGGCAGCCCCTTTTCACCACAGTGAGGCATAACGCCCTGGTCATGGGCGGGCGCCACGATAGCTCGTCGCGCTGACACAGCATTTCGAGTTCCAGTGCAATGGCATGTAGCGTGCTGGACTGATGAGCATGAAGACGAAGCTGTCCAGGAAGCAAAAGAAGAAGCTCAGCAAGCTCGGTCGGAAGGTCCTCAAGCCCGTGGCCGCCGTGACGAGCTTCGCTGCGGTGTTCGCGGCCGGATTGTACAGCGGCAAGGCGAGAGGCTATCTGTCCAGCGCTGGCACCGCCGTGACCAGCAAGGTGAAGGGCTGGGCGAGCGCGCTGGGCGTGTCGAGGCTGGCCAATGGCGTCTCGGGGAGAGCTCACCCGGAGGTCGAGCTCGTCCAGTCGTCATGAAGAAGAAGACCCGTCGTGCCCTTCGAAGGGCGGTCAAGGCGGTGTCGACGGCGGCCGCGATGATCGCGGTCGACACGATCGGCGCCGCGGCCGGCAGGCTGCTGAAGGACGCGCTGAAGAAGCGGCGGCGCGAGCGCTGAGCTGCTCCGCGCGTCGACGTGCTTCCGCGCGCCGCTCGAGCGCCTCGCGTCGGGCGCTGTCCTGGAGTAGGTTCCGCCCCGTATGGACACCCGAACTTACTTCCAGGGCAAGAGCGTTCTCGTCACCGGCGGTTCGAGCGGCATCGGCCTGTCGTTCGCGCGGCTCGTCGCGGGCCATGGCGCCGCGGTGACGCTCGTCGCGCGACGCCGCGCCCTCCTCGAGGAGGCGGCGGTGGGCATCCGGCGCGAGCACCCGTCGGCGCGGGTCGACATCCTCGAGCTCGACATCAGCCGGGCGGAGGACGTCGCGCGGGCGATGGAGTCGCGGCTCGCCGAGCGGCCGATCGATCACCTCGTGAACAACGCGGGGGCCGTGATGCCGGGGCGCTTCCTCGAGCTGCCGATCGAGGAGTTCCGGAGCATGATGGACGTGAATTTCTTCGGCGCCGTCCACCTCTGCAAGGCGGTGTTGCCGGCGATGGTGGCGCGCGGCAGCGGCCACGTGCTCAACGTCTCCTCGCTGGCGGGGGTGATCGGTATCTACGGCTACACGCCTTACGCGGCGAGCAAGTTCGCCCTGATCGGCTTCTCGCAGGCGCTGCGCGCGGAGATGTGGCCGCACGGCGTCCGGGTGAGCGTGTGCATGCCGCCCGACACCGACACGCCGCAGCTCGCGTTCGAGAACCAGTACAAGCCCGCGGAGACGAAGGCGATCGCGGGCAACGTGAAGACGCTGGAGCCGGACGCGGTGGCGCGCAGCATGGCCGACGGCATGGCCCGCGGTCGATTCGAGATCTACCCCGACGTCGGCTCGCGCGTGAGCGCGATCGCGCAGGGCGTGCTCCCGGGCGTGGTACGCTGGGTCTGCGACGGCGCGCAGCGGAAGGCCGGTCCGGCGGCGGGCTGAGCGCAGGGGCGGCGGCGGGGGGCATGGACGTTGCGTGGTCGCGGATTGAAGACGAGCACATTGCAAGGGAGGAACCGATGGAGTCGAGATCATCGAGCGATGCGCGACCGTTCAACGTCCTGGCGGCGATCGATCTCTCGCCGGCGAGCCGCGGCGTGCTCCTCCGCGCGCTGTGGCTGGCGAACGCGGAGGAGACGGGCGGCGAGGTTCATGTGGTGACGGTGGGCGACAGGGACGCCGCGGCGCGGCTCCAGGAGCTCGCGACAAGCGCCGTCAAGGAGTTCGCCGTGCCGTCGCGGCCCGGGCACGTCCAGCGCGTGGTCACGCACCTGCTCACGGGCGACCCGGCGCGCGAGATCGTCTGGCTCGCGGCGCACATCGACGCGGATCTGATCGTGATGGGCACGCACGGGCGCACGGGCGTACAGCGCCTCGTGCTCGGCTCGGTGGCCGAGCACGTCGTGCGGACCGCGGGGTGTCCCGTCTGCGTCGTGCGGGACAAGCACCACGACGAGTCCTGGCGCGTGCCCGAGATCGAGCCGCCCTGCCCGGATTGCCTCGCTGCGCGCAACCAGAGCGGCGGGGCGACCCTCTGGTGCGAGCGGCACCAGGGTCATGTCCACACGCATGTTTATTCCGGCGCCGAGACGACGAGGACGGTGCGCCGGGCGGTGGTGCCCTGGGGGTTCTCGCCCTGAGCTCGCCATCGCGGGCCGGGTTCTCGCGCGCGCTCGCCGCCGCCGCTCACGCCGCGACGAGCATCCGCTCCCCGTCGCGCCGCGCCGCCGCCCAGGTCTCGTCCCAGGCGGCGTCGGCCTGCGCGCGCCGGAGCTGGCCGAAGGCCTGCGTCTCCTTCCGCTCGCCCTCGACCTCCACGTGACCCCCGGGCGGCGCGGGGGCCGGCCCGGCCATCGCGTCGCCGACCGCCTCCCGCACCTCGCGCCCGCCCTCGGCCAGGCAGTAGGCGAGCACGCGCCACCCGAGCTCGGCGTGCTGCGCCTCGTCGCGCGCGACCTCGCCGAGCGCCGCCCGCACGCCCGCGTCGGACGCCCCCGCGAGCGACCGCCGCGCCCGGGCCGCCGCCGCGCCCTCGCCGAGACAGCCGTCGTGCCACGCCTCGAGCGCCATCCGCACGAGCGCCGCGCGCCGGTCCGCGTCGCGCGCCGGCGGGGGCGGGAGCAGCGCCGGCCTGAGGCGCCACCCCGCGAGCGAGCTCGCGATCTCGCTGCACCGCGCCGCGTGGCGGACCTCATCGCCGAGCGCGGCGAGCGCCCGCGCCACGAGCGACGCGGGCGCGCCGACGCCCGCGAGATCCCGCGCCAGCGCGAGGAACGCCGGGATCGAGCCGCACTCGGCCCGCGCGCTGTCCAGCCACGCGCCCGCGAGCGCGGCCCGGGTCGCGCGATCGAGCCGCGCCGGGCGCATGGCCGCGGGGCCCAGCGCGAGCGCCGGCGGGAGCACGACCCCCTCCGCCGTGCGCAGCGGCCGGCCGTCGACGGCCTCGGACCGCACCCCGAAGGGCGGAGTGACGCGGAGGCCGATGCCGAACGTCCCCTCGGGCACGAACGGCTCGCCGGACAGCGGGATGACGGCGCGCGCCAAGACATCGAGGGCCACCGGACTGAACAGGGAGCTCATGACACCGACGTGGAAGCCGTGCTGCCCCGGGAGCTCGTCGTTATAGCGGGTGCGGTACGTCCATCCGAGCTCGCCGTCGATGCTGTGCAGGGTATCGCTGAAGTCTTCGGCGAGATCGCTGCCGCCGTGGATGCCGGCCGCGAAGCGGCCGGCAGAGAAGTTGAGCCATGTCGCCTGCGCGAACGGACCGAGTCCCGTGTTCCCCGCGCCGGACGGTCTGCCGGTGTTCAGGAGGGCCGTCGCGCGGAGATCCGCGCCCAGGCCGAAGGCGAGCTGCTGGCCGAACGAGAGCGACATGAAGACTCCGCCCGAGATGGCGTAGGCATCGTCGGCGCGCGCCTGGCCGGGGAGCGAGACGAGGGCGGCGACGCCGAGGGCAGCGAGCGCGGGCGGGAGCGCGCGTGAACGAGAGGACATGGAACCTCCGAAGCCAAGGAGATGGGCAAAGGATCGATCTCGGCTCCAGTCTACCAGAGGGCGCGAACCGGCACGACGGCGGTGGATGACAGAAAGCGGCTCTGTCAGGCGGGAGCGCGCGAGATCCCGGAGCGGCCTGTCCGCCGCCGCGAGCGCCTGACGCCTGCTCTATCTCGAGAGCACCTCGAGGCGCGGCGGCTGGGCGCCTTGCTGATCGAGATTGTAGCGGTCGGCCGTCGCCGTCGAGAGACGGACGCCGAGGGACGAGAACCCCATGCGCAGGGTCGCCACCAGGGAGCTCACGTCCACGGAGACCGTCTGGAAAGACGCGCTGGCCGGCAGCCTGCTGTAGTGCTCGCCCGCATCGAAATCGTCCGGATTGACGACGCCGTCTGCGGAGTACCAGTAGACGTCGATCGACCCCTCGGTCCCCCCCTCATCGATGTTCTGCAGATCGATCGAGAGCTGCACGGAGGTGCTCGTCGGCGGGAGATCGTGAAGGCTGAACTCCGCCACGGTGCGGTCTTCCGTGCCCGACTTGATCGCCAGGAAGCCGAGGAGGAACGGCTCGCCGCCGGCGAACTTGCGAATGCCACGGACGTCGGTCGGGAGGTAGATGAGCGCCTCGCAGTCCTCGCGGCAGCGCTCCTCACCGTCGCACAGCTCGCCGGTCGTGACGATGCCGTTGCCGCAGCCCGTCGGCGTGCAGTTGCTGTCGCAGCCGTCGTCGTCCTCGCGGTTGTCGTCGTCGCACGACTCGGTCTTTGTGATGACGCCGTTGCCGCACCCGGTGGGCGTGCAGTTGCTGTCGCAGCCGTCGCCGTCAGTAGAGTCGCCGTCGTCGCAGGTCTCACCGCGCGTGACGACGCCGTTGCCGCAGCCCGTCGGCGTGCAGTTGCTGTCGCAGTCGTCGCCGTCTCTGGTGTTGCCGTCGTCGCACCCCTCGGCCTCGCTGACCACGCCGTTACCGCAGCCCGTCGGCGTGCAGTTGCTGTCGCAGCCGTCGCCGTCTGTGGTGTTGCCGTCCTCGCAGACCTCGCCAGGATCGACCCGGCCGTCACCGCACTCGCCTTCGGGCTCGGCAGGACCGCCCGTGGAGGCGCCCTCGCCGTCGAACGACCTGACCACGGGATCGCAAGCAGCGCCCGCGACCGCGATGCAGATCAGCTTCCACGCCGCGCCCAAGATCGCACCGTGTCGCACCTGGTTCTCCTTGATGTAGGCTCCGTCGCGCGCGCACACCTCGCGGCGGTGTGCGAGGCGAGGCGTGAGGGCTGCTCACCGGGGAGAGGATGCTAACGCAGGGCGCCGCCAATGTCACCCGCGGCCGCGGCGCGGGGTAGCCCGCCGGGCGACCGTCGGTTCGCCAGTTCGCGCCGGTCCACGCGGGCGCCTGCGCGGCCGATTCACCCCCTCGCGAAGGGCAGCCGAGACTCACCAGCAGCGAGCAGATCGCTGCTCGATCCGAACGGCCATCTCGTCGGTCCCAACGACACGTCCTGGGGGTTCGTGGCCGTCGAGCACGCGTACCCGCCGGAGAAGGCGACTCCATGGGTCGTGGTCAATCCAGCAGGGCACGTCATCTACCGCGATGAAGAGGGGAATGGGACGGAGCAGGTGGGCCCATGAACGACCCACGTCCCGGTGTACGTGATGCGCCCACGCCCGGCTCTCCCGGCGTCCAGGCGCGCGTCTGCCGGTGCAGGTTGGAATTGCGCCTGGGGCGCTCAGACGAGGCGCGACATCGTCGAAGTGAGTCGCTAGCATCGCCTCGGGGCATGGCGGTGTCGCGGTCTGACGGCATCGTCTCGACGCACGCCTGGCTCGGACGAAGCGGGGAGGACTGCCATGAATCAACAGAAGGGTCTCTGGAAGCTCGCGTGTGCAGCGTTCGCCATGCTGTCGATGGCGCTGATCGCAGGCTGCGATCAGGGTGGCGGGGGCGAGGTCGGCAGCAAAGGTGAAGGCAAGAGCAACGACGCCACGGCCAAGGTCGTCAAGCTCGCCTTCGTGACGAGCGGCACCAGCGAGTTCTGGAAGATCGCGGGGGCCGGCGTCCACAAGTACGAGCAAGAGGCCAAGATTCAAGTTGACATCAAGGCGCCGCCGAACGGCACGCCGGAGGAGCAGAACCAGATCCTCGAGAGCCTCGCCAGCCAGGGCTACGACGCCGTCGCCGTGACCGTCCTCGCCCCGAACGACCAGGTGACCGTGCTCAACAAGGTCGCCGAGAAGGTCAAGCTCATCACGTTCGACTCCGACGCTCCGAAGTCGAACCGCCTGCTCTACATCGGGACCAACAACTACGAGGCCGGCAAGGTGCTCGGCAACGAGATCGTGAAGCTCCTGCCGAACGGCGGGAAGATGGCGGTCTTCGTCGGGATGTTCGCGGTCGACAACGCGACCCAGCGCCTCAAGGGCATCCAGGACGTGGTCACCGCCCACAACATCCAGATCGTCGACAAGCGCGAGGACAACGCCGATCGCGCCAAGGCGCGCGCCAACGTGGAGGACATCATCAACGCCCACCCGGACCTCGACGTCGCCACCGGCCTCTGGTCGTACAACGGGCCGGCCATCATCTCCGCCGTCGAGGCGCTCGGGAAGAAGGGCAAGGTCGTCCCCGCCGTGTTCGATGAAGAGGACGCGACGCTCAGCGGCATCGAGAACGGCACCGTCGCCTGCACCGTCGTCCAGAAGCCGTTTCAGTTCGGCTACATGGCGAGCAAGTGGATGCACGACCTCGCGACCAAGGGCGACGCGGCCATCGCCGCCATCCCCCCCAACAAGATGGTCGATACGGGCGTCGACGTGATCAACAAGGAGAACGTCGCGGAGTTCAAGGCCAGGCTCGCCGAGCTGAAGAAGTAGCCCGTCCTGCGGGCGGCTCGCGCGAGGCCCTCCCCTCGCCCGGGCCGCCCCACCCCTCTGGATGACGCTCACCGCCGACCCTGCCCCCCACGAGGACGCTCCCCCGCTGCTCGCGATGAGCGGGATCGTCAAGCGCTTCCCCGGGGTCACCGCGCTCGCCGGGGTGTCGCTCTCCCTCCACGCCGGGGAGGTGCTCGCGCTCGTCGGCGAGAACGGCGCGGGCAAGAGCACGCTCATGAAGATCCTCGGCGGGGCGCTCGCCCCCGACGAGGGGAAGATCCTCATCGACGGCGCGCCGGTCGCGCTGCGCGGGGTGCGCGAGGCCAAGCGGCTCGGCGTCGCGCTGATCCACCAGGAGCTGATGCTCGCGCCGAACCTCGACATCGCCGCGAACGTCTTCCTCGGCAACGAGGGGTCGCGCGGCCTCCTGGCCCCGCTGAAGCGCGACGCGATGAACGCGCGGGCCGCGGCGCTGATGAAGCGCGTCGGGCTCCCGCTGCCGCCGACCACGCCCGTCTCGACGCTCACCGCGGGGCAGATGCAGATGGTCGAGATCGCGAAGGCGCTCGCGGAGCGCGCGCGGATCATCGTCATGGACGAGCCGACGTCGTCGCTCACCGCGGGCGAGTCGACGGAGCTCTTCGCGATCGTCCGGAAGCTCCGCGCCGAGGGGATCGGCATCATCTACATCTCGCACCGCATGGAGGAAGTGATGAGCCTCGCCGACCGGATCGCCGTGCTGCGCGACGGCCGCCACGTCGGCGACCTGCCGCGGGCCGCGGCGACGCACGACAAGATCGTCGCCATGATGGTCGGGCGGGAGCTCAGCGGCCGCTACTTCCCCGAGAAGCGCGCGCGCCCGCCGCGCGAGCCGGCGCTCGTCGTGCGCGATCTCGTCGTGCCCGGCGCGCCCGCGGGCGTGAGCTTCACCGCGCTGCGCGGGGAGATCCTCGGGTTCGCGGGGCTGGTCGGCTCGGGCCGCACCGAGCTGATGCAGGCGATCTTCGGGGCGACCCGCGCGCTCGGCGGCGCGATGACGCTCGAGGGAGCCCCCTACCTGCCGCGGACGACGCGCGAGGCCATCGACCGCGGCGTGTGCCTCGCCCCCGAGGATCGCAAGCGACATGGGCTCGTCCTCCCGATGACGCTCGTCGAGAACACGTCGCTGCCGAACCTCGCGCGCTACAGCCGGTGGGGGTGGCTCCTCCGCGAGGCCGAGCGCCGCGCGGCGCGCGCCGAGGTCGACCGCCTCCGCGTCAGGACGCCGACGCTCGATCAGCGCGCGGTGAACCTCTCCGGCGGCAACCAGCAGAAGGTCGTCCTCGGGAAATGGCTGTCGATGAGCCCCCGCGTCCTCATCCTCGACGAGCCGACCCGCGGCATCGACGTGGGCGCCAAGGCCGAGATCTACCGCCACATGGCCGCGCTGGCCGACGAGGGGATCACCCTGCTCATGGTCAGCTCCGACATGGAGGAGGTGCTCGGCATGAGCGATCGCGTGGTCGTCCTGCACGAGCGGCGGATCACGGGCGTGCTCCCGCGCGAGCGGCTCACCGAGCAGCGCCTCGCCTCGCTGATGACCGGGAGAGCGGAAGACGCCGCAGCGGAAGGCGCGGAAGGAGACGTGACGGCATGAGACGTGAGCTGGGCATGAGCCTCGTGCTCGTCCTGATGTGCGCGGGGCTCTACATCTCCAACCCCGATTTTCTCGGCCAATCGAACGTCGTCAACACCACGCGGCAGATCTCGATGCTCGGCATCTTCGCCATGGGCATGGGGTTCGTCATCATCAGCGGCGGCATCGATCTGTCGATCGGCTCGGTCATCGGCCTCACGGGCGTCCTCATCGCGAAGATCTCGTCGACCGGCATGGGGTGCCTGGGCTATCCGCTCTGGGTCGGCATCCCGGCGGCGCTCTCCGCCGCGGTGCTGGTGGGGCTCGCGCAGGGGCTCCTGATCACGCGGCTCAAGCTGCAGCCGTTCGTCGTCACGCTCGGGGGCATGCTCCTCGTGCGCGGCGTCTCGCAGACGGTGGCGGAGGGCGGCACGCTGAGCTTCGGCGACTCGCCGTTCCTCGACCTCGCGAACGGCGGGCTCCTGCGCGTCGGCGGCGACGCGCTGATCCCGTACCCGCTCGTCATCTTCCTCGCGGTCCTCGCCGCCGGCGCGTACGTGCTGCATTTCACCGTGCTCGGGCGCTACATGTACGCGCTCGGCGGCAACCGCGAGGCCGCCGAGTACTCGGGCATCGACGTGGGCAAGGTGGAGGTCCTGACCTACGTGATCTCGTCCGCGACCGGCGGCATCGCCGGCGTCTGCTACGCGTCGTACATCGGCCAGATGTCGCAGCTGGTCGGCATGGGCTACGAGCTCTACGCGATCGCCGGCGCCGTGCTCGGGGGCTGCTCGCTGCGCGGCGGCGAGGGCAGCGCGCTCGGGATCCTGATCGGCTCGGCGATCATGCGGGTCATCGACAACGGCATCAACATGTTCCAGGTCCGCTACGTCGACGGCGGCGTGCGGCGCATCTGGCGCCTCGACCCGAACTGGACGTTCATCATCATCGGCACGGTCATCCTCGTGGCGGTCGTCTTCGACCAGGTGGTGCACATCGTCCAGGCCCAGCGGCGCACTCGGCGCGCCGACGACGCGCGCGCCGCGGCGCCGCGCCCGATCGACGCGCCGCCCACCGCCGACACGGGGTAACGCGCTCGCGGCCCGCCGCGCTCAGCCGCGCTCAGCCACGCTTGGCGGCGCGCCCGCGCGTCCGCGCCAGCGCGTACCGGAAGCCGTGCGCCAGGTTGCTGCGCGTCACCATCGCGCCGATGTCCAGCCCCTGAGCGACCATCATCTGCGCGGCGCCCGGCCGCAGGCCGACGAGCACCGCCTCGGCGCCGAGCAGCGCGGCCGCCTGCGCCGCCTGGGCGAGCTGCGACGCCGCCGCCGCGTCCACGATCGCCATCCCGGTGACGTCGATCAGCACGACCCGCGCCCTCTTCGCCTCGATCTCGCGGAGCATCGAGGCGATGAAGTGGCTGGAGCGCTCGGCATCCATGACGCCCACCAGGGGCATCACCAGGATGCCGTCCGCGATCGGCACGACGGGGCTCGAGAGCTCGCGGATCGTCTCGAGCATCGCCGCCTGCTGCTCGTTGGCGCGCTCCAGCTCCGCGCTCCGCTCGGAGATCCGGCGGAAGAGCCGCGCGTTCTCGACGCCGACCGCCACCGTGTCGGCGACGCGGACCAGGAACGATACGTCGTCCCGCCCGCACGCTCCCGCGCGGTCGCTGCTCAGGACGAGGGCGCCGAGCACGCTGCCCCGGGCCTGGAGCGGCAGGGCCACGACCGTGCGCGCGCCGGCGTGGGCCGCGGGCAGCGCCGCCTCCGCGCCCGCGTCGCCCTCGCCCGGGTCGATCACGAGCGGGCTCCCCGCCTCGAGCGCGCGGCCCACCAGCGAGCGCGCCGGGACCGTGACCTCGGCCTCGATGACGGCGCGCGACGGCGGCGGGAACCCGATCAGCATGACCTCGGTCGGATCGCCGCCGGACGCGCTCCGGCCGCCCAGCTCGTTGTCGACGCGGCGGGACGCCTCGCGCGTGAGGTAGTCGCTCAGCGTCGTGGACCACGGCGTCTGCTCCAGGGTGACGCAATCGACGCCGGTGTGCAGGACGCGCGACGGCGGCAGCTCCGCGGCGGTGGGCGCGATACCCCGCGAGATCATCCGGTGGAGCACCTCGACGCCCCGGAAGCCCATGTCGTACTCGCGCTGGACGATCGTCGCGTGGATCGCGCCCTGCCGGAGCAGGGCGACCGTGCTGGCCATGAGATCGAACCCGACGATCTTGAGATCCCCCCTCCTGCCGAGGGCCCCCGCGGAGAAGCCCCAGGACGGCCCGTTGTCCGCGGCGGCCCCGAACGCGCCGGCGATGTCGGGCCGCGCCTCCAGCGCCGCCGTGGCGAGCCGCGTCCCGGCCGCGCGGTCCCAGTCGCACGCGATGGTCGGCAGCACCGCGATGCTCGACCCGAGCATCGCGGCGCGGAAGCCCTCCACGCGCTCGTGGACGTTCCGCGCGAGGTCCACGGCGCCGAGGGCCCCGACGACGCCGCCGCCCGGGAGCAGCCGCTTCATCATCTCGCCCGCGAGCCTGCCCGACGCCACGTTGTCCGTCCCGATGTAGAGCTGCGCCTGGCTGCCCTGGATCGGCGGCGTGTCGATCACGACGACCGGGATGGACGCCTCCGCCGCCTGTCGAAACGCCTCCTCCGCGTTCTCGGGGTTGCCGGGCGCGATGAGGATGCCGGACACGCGCCGGCGGATCGCCTCGTCGAGCAGGGCGCGCTGGGAGCCCTCGCCGCCGCCGCCGCCGTGGCCGGTCCGGAAGTCCACGGTGATGCCCAGGGGGCGCCCGGCGCTGACGGCGCCGGCGCAGATGTTCTGCCAGTAGGTCGTCGGCTCCGACGACGGCGCCCGGTACACGCGGGCGCGGCGATCGCCGCGCGCCGGCGCCCCGCCGTCGAGGATGCTGTCTTCCTCGAGCGCCCAGAGCTCCACCGCCTTCCATTCCGGATCGAGCTGCACGCTCTTGATGCCGTGGGCGATGGTCTCGATGAGGTCGTGCAGCCCGACCGTCGTCCCCGCCGCGCTCAGCAGCCTCTCGAACAGGCGGATCTCCTGCGCCGATCTCGCCTTGTCGTCATAGAGCCTGTTGCGCTCCAGCGCGTCTCCGGCGGCGTCCGCGATGACCTCGATCATGGCGCGGCGCTCCTCGTCCGGGGACGCCAGGGTCGGCTGCTCGACGGCGAGGTACCCCACCGGCGCGCCGCACGCGTGGACGGGCGCGACCAGCACGCCGGCGCCCTCTGGAACGGCGCCGCGCGTCTCGATCGGCGCGGGCAGGAACGCCCGGTACCACGCGCGCGCGGCGACGACGCAGATCCCGCGCGCCGCCTCGGGCGCCGCCTCGGGGACGAGCGCCGCGTCGTCGGTGAGCGCCGCGGCGGCGGGCATGTACGGCGCAGGGTCACGCGAGCGGTCAGCCCCGATGAGCGCCCTGACGACGAAGCGGCGGCCCTCGCGGAGCAGCAGGCTGCCGCGCGGCGCGCGAGGAGAGATGGCCATGGCCCGTCGCACGATCTGGTGGAGGACGGCGAGGAGATCGGGCACCTTGAGCATGCGGTTCGTTCCGAGCGGCCACTACCAGGCGAGAAGATCGGGTCGAGAGAGCGTACAGCACCGCTCCGTCATCAGGGCTGTTCCCTTCGCACGGACGGCGAGGGGAGCCACCATCGCACAGCGCTCCCGTCGCTCTTCAAGAAATCCGAGATGCGCGATCACCGCACCTCCGTGGCCCGGATCACGGCGTGCAGTAAGCGACCGTGCGCCCGCCCTGCTCGGCCGCGGCGCAGCCGGTGTAGCCCGCGGCCCGGCAGTCGATCGCCGCCGGCGTCCCCCCGTCGCAGAACCGGAGGACCGCGCCGTCGCACGCCTCGTCGCCGCCGAGATCGCACGCGCCGCCGACGAACCCGCACGAGGCCGCGCCGGCGAGCTGCCCGCTCTGGATGAAGCCGCAGCCCTGGCCTTCCGGCTGCTCGGCGGCGCAGTCGCGGCGGCCCAGCTTCCCGCCCGCGCAGGTCTCGAGCACCGCGCCGTCGCACCGCTGGGAGAAGAAGCCGCACGCCTCGCCCGTGCCCACGCAGCCGAGCGCGCCGCGCTGCTCGTCGTGGCCGCAGGTCTCCCCCGCGATCGCGAAGACCTCGTCCCCCTCACGGCCGTTCACCCGCACCAGGTTGTACTGGCTCGGACAGTGGACCCGGGTCAGGAAGCCGGCCGCGCTGCACTCGATGAGCACGTCCTTGTCCTCGGGATCGCACGCCGACGGCGTGGTGGCGTAGTCGCACGGCTCGGCCCCGCATCCGGCGACGAAGTCGGACATGCAGGAGAGCCCGACCGCCGCGCAGTCCATCGCGGCGATCGGCGCGCCAAGGTCGTCGCAGAACACCCACGTATCGCCCTCGCACAGGTCGGAGCCGGCCTTCTCGCTGCACGCCGCGGCGAAGCCCCCGGCCGCCGGCGTACACGCGCGGACGCCGGCGCAGTCGGTCGCCGCGAGCTTGCACTGCATGGCCGCGAGGCCGAGCCGCCTCGGACCGACGGTCGCCCACGCCCACCGCTCGTCGAGCGCGTGGCCCAGGCAAGCATGGAGTCCCACCGGCGTCCCGCCGTCCGCGTCACATGCGTTGATCCGCAAACAGGCCTCGACGCGCGGATCGATCGCGGCTGGGCCGCCGCCGCCCCCGCCGTCACCCCCGCTCCCGCCGGCGCCGCTGCTCGTGGCGCCGGGGTCTCCGCTGGTCTTGCCGTCGTCCTCGCTGTCGCCGCAGCCAAGGAGCGCCAGGCTCAGCAACACCATGCGCGCGCGACGTGAGGCATAGATTACAGTCATAGCAAATATTATCACAGGAGCCGGTTCCTTACCATGCACACCGGCGACGGCGCAGACGGCGTGTGTCCCTGTGCCCTACGTCAGCGGCATCGGGATCAACGGACGACTCGAGTTCGACGAGATGAGCGCGAATCAGGCCGGAGGGACCGAGTCGGCCGGCTGCGCGCCTGTGACAGGAAGAACTGACGTGCTTCGCGCGCGTGCCCGCCTCCGCCGGCGGCCGCCCGCGGCTCCGCGCCCGGCGCGGCGGCGCTCAGGGCGCCTCGCAGGAGACGCGGTGGATCGGCGCCTCGCCCCCCTCGCCGATCGTCACGTAGTCCCATCCGCCGGGCAGCCACGCGATCGCTTCGCCCTGCTCCTCGTCGGCCACCGGCATGTCGCACGGCATTCCGGCCAGCGCCTCCGCCACCGTCTGGTCCGGCGTCATCGGATAAAAGAACACGTGCGTATAGGTGCGGAGCAGCACGCCGGTGCCGTCCGGGTGCACGTCGCCCCCCGTGAAGCTCGGATTCCCCGCGGGCGCCTCGACCGAGCCCGCCCGGACGAGCGTCGCGGTGGCGCCGGCGGCGGGCCTCGCCGGCAGCTCGTAGACGCCCGCCGCGCCCTTCTTCTTGACCTTCGTCACCACGGTGATCGCCCCGGTGATGGGGTGGACGAGCAGCGTCTCCGAGTTGTCGCTCCCGTCGGGGTACGCGAACGGGATCACCTCCGCGGTCAGCGAGCGCGGCGCTCCACCGAGCGCGTCGGGCTCCTTCACCTCGTAGAGCGCATAGCGATCGCGCTCGCGGTCGTTGTCCCCGATATCGCCGAAGAACAGACAGCTCCCCCCACCGTCGCTGCACGGGCCCCGCGCGGCGTCCTCCCAGTCGACCGCGGCCGCGCCGGCCACCTCGATCTCCGCCCGCAGCGCGCCGTCGAGCCCGATCGCGAAGAAGCGAGGGCCGTCGCCGGAATCGTTGTGGAGATAAAGGGCGTCCGGGTGCGCCACGCCCGCGACCAGGCCCGAGCACTCGTCGAGATCGCCCTTCGGCAGGTCGCCGACCCGCGCGACCGCGCCGCAACGAGGGCAGCCGGAGGTCCGCAGGGGCGCCGGCGGACCCGAGCCCTGGCAGCCCGACACGAGCAGCGCCAGCGCCAGCGCCAGCGCCAGCCCGAGCCCCGCTGAGCGCCTCGCCAGCGCTGGCGCTGTAACTGTGCGCGTCGAATGAAATCCACAGGGAAAGCGCGGAGATCTCGGGGTCTTGCGATGAATTCCGCTTGCGGCGCTCGGCGTTATTTGTGTCATTATCACTGTTGTACAGTAACAATTTTGTGACGCTCGCGGCGGCGCCGCGAGTTTGCCTTTTTACCATCGAGGCCCGCGCCGCCGCGGGCCTCGCCTTCGCGCTCGAGGAGGGCGGCGTTCTTGGACCTCATCGAACGATACGAGTTCAAGTACCTGGTGCCCGAGCGGCTCGTCGCGGAGATCCGCGCGACGGCCTGCGCGGTCGGCCGGCGGGACCGGTACGCGGACGAGCGCGGCGTGTACCGCATCCGGTCGCTCTACCTCGACACGACCGGGTTCGATCTCTACTGGGCTAACGACCGCGAGCAGCGGGATCGCTTCAAGGTGCGGGTGCGCACCTACCCCGGGAAGAACAGCCCGGTCTTCCTCGAGGTGAAGCGCCGCGTCCAGGATGTGATCATCAAGTCGCGCGCGTCGGTGTCGGCGGACGGCTGGCAAGAGCTGCTCACGAGCGGCAGCCCCGCCGTGCTCGACAAGCTCCCGCCCCACGTGCGGAAGGGCGCGGAGAAGTTCATCACCGCGGTCCACCGCCACGACCTGAAGCCCAGGCTGCTCGTCGACTACGAGCGCGAGGCCTACGAGAGCACGATCGACCGCTACGCGCGCCTGACGTTCGACCGGAAGATCGTGTGCCAGCGCCGGGAGAAGCTGGATCTCGAGGCGCCCCTCCGCGGGGGGTGGCGCCCCGTCGACCACCCCGTGCAGACGTCGACGTACGAGCCGGTCTGTGTCCTCGAGCTCAAGTTCGAGCGCAGGCCGCCCGCGTGGATGGTGGCGCTCGTGCGGCGCCTCGAGCTCGTCCGGCGCTCGTTCTCCAAGTACTGCTACGGCGTCACCGCGCAGCTCACGCTGCCGGAGGTGCGCTCGGCCCGGCTCGAGGGAGGGCTGCAGCTGTGATGGACATGCTGGCGACGCTCTCGCACGGCGGGGCCGTCGAGTGGCGCAAGGCGCTCATCGCCCTCCTGGTCGCGTTCGGGCTCACGCAGGGCATCGCCGGCGTCTACATGCTCACGTTCCGCGGCCTCTCGTACTCGCGGACCGTCGTCCAGAGCATGGCGATGGGCAGCATCATCACGTGCACGCTGATGCTCGCCGTCGGCAACAACATCGCCGCGGGCATCGGGATCGCGGGGGGCGTCTCGGCGATCCGGTTCCGCACCACGATGCGCGATCCGCGCGACGTCGTGTTCGTCTTCGCGTCGCTCGCGATCGGCATGGCGAGCGGCGCGCAGGCCTACGGCGCGGCGATCGCGGGGGCGGGGATGTTCGCCGGCGCGTCGCTGCTGCTCCACGTGACCGGCTACGGATCGCGCAAGCAGCCGGATGGGCTGCTCCGGTTCGTCGCGCCGGCCGGGCAGGCGGGCGCGGACATCTCCGGCACGATCACGACCATCCTCCGCGATCACTGCCGCAGCTTCTCCCTCGTGACCCTGCGCGAGGCCGCGCAGGGCACCGTCATGGAGCACGCCTACCAGATCAGCGTGCACCACCCCGATCTGCGCGTCCGCCTCGTGACCAGCCTGCAGGGCGTGCCCGGGGTGGAGGACGTGAGCTTGATGCTCCAGGAACCGACGCTGGACCTCTGATGAACATCTCCGGGCGAACTCGATCCGCGATCTCCTCCGCCGTCCCCACGCTGACGATGGCGGGCACCCTCGGCCTCGCGGCCTGGCTCTACTTCTCCACCGGGCCGAGCGGCGGCATCGTCGCGTTCGCGCAGTCCGACATCGAGGCGATCGCCGCGGTCGAGGCCGGGCGCGTGAGGTCGATCGACGTCGAGATCGGGGCCGAGGTGGCGCCGGGTCAGGTGATCGTCACGCTCGAGAGCGGCTCGGTCGACGCGGAGCTCGCGCTGGCGCGCGCCGAGGAGGCGCGCCTCCAGGCGATGATCCCCGCGGAGGTCGCGCGGCTCGAGGAGGAGATCGCGGCGAACGTCGAGGGGCTGCAGCGCGATCTCGCGCGGGAGGTCGAGGAGCAGCGCCGCGCGAGCGCCGAGGGCGAGGTGCTGGCCGGCGAGATCTCCCGGGTGAAGCGGATGGTCGAGGACCGGCAGGCGAGCATCGACGACCTCGGCTCGCTCGACGTGCAGCGCGCCGGCGTCGCGGCGATCGCGCGCGAGAAGCCGCGCACCATCCAGCTCCTGCGCTCGCAGATCGCGGCGGCCGAGGATCGCCGGAGGAAGCTCCGCGAGCAGGCGGGCCCGCAGACGGCGAAGATCGAGGCGGATCTCGCGGTGGCGAGGCGGGAGATCGAGCAGCTCGAGATGCTGCGCTCCCAGACCGTGCTGCGCGCGGCGCACGCCGGCCGCGTCGCCGCGATCCGCAAGCGGCCGGGCGACGTGGCCGTGCCGGGCGATCCGATCGTCGAGATCGTCAGCTCGCGGGGCCGGATCGTCGCCTGCGTCCCGGAGCGCGCGGCGCTCGATGTCCAGGCGGGCGACGTCGCGAAGGCCTGGGTGCGCGGCCGGAGCGGGGCGCCGCTCATCGGCAGGGCCGTCACGGTCGGCCCGGTGGTGCTCGAGCTGCCGACGCGCTGCTGGGCCTCGCTGAACCTCCCGGCGTGGGGCCGCGACGTCCAGATCGCGCTCGATCACCCGGTCGATCTGCTCGCCGGACAGGCCTTCGAGGTCACCTTCGAGCGCTCGACGGCGCCCGCCGCGCCGGGGATGCCCGCCGCGCCGGGCTTGCCCGCCGTGCCCGTCGCGCAGGCCGCGCCGGGCGCCCCCGCGGCGTCGGCGTCGCCGGTCGTGCCCGCGGCGGCGCAGCGCGCCGGCGCCGAGGCGCTCCGCATGGCGGTCCCGGCCGCGCTGCGGCAGCGGACGCGCTTCGAGCCGTCCGGCGTCCTGCCCCGCCCCGCGGAGGGGCGGTACCTGCTCGTCAGCGACGACACGGGCCACAAGGACGAGGACGACGAGGGCGCGCCCTGGCTGTTCGCGATGTCCGCCGCCGGCGCCGTCGCCCCGGAGCCGGTGCCGGTGACCGGCGTGAAGCAGCTCGTCGACATCGAGTCGATCACGGCGGGCGACGGCGGCGACGTGTACCTGCTCTCGTCGCAGGGCTACAGCGCGAAGGGCAAGCGCAAGACGGCGCGCACCGCGCTGCTCCGGCTGAAGCCGGACGGCCGGGGCTTCCGCGTCGACGGCGAGGTGCACCTCGCGGAGCTGCTCGACGCGGCGGGCCCCGCGGTCCTCGCGGGGCTCGGGCTGCCGGGCGGCACGCGCCCGCTCGAGATCGAGGGCATGGCCTACCGGGACGGCGCGCTCTACTTCGGGCTCAAGTCGCCGCTCGACGCGCAGGGCAACGCGCTCCTCTGGAAGCTCGACGCGCCGCGCGCGCTCTTCGACGCGAAGCGGCTCGAGGGCGCCGGGCTCTCGCTGTGGGCGCGCGCGCGCGTCGACGTCGAGCTCGGCGGCGCGCCCACGCCGGGCGGGATCTCCGATCTGTGCTTCCTCCCGGACGGCTCGCTTGCGATCACGTCGACGCCGTCCACCGCCGACGGCGACGCGGGGGCGCTCTTCCGCGTCCCGCGCCCCCAGGCCGGCGCCCTCTCGCCCCTGCTCGTGCGGCGCTTCCCGGGCCTGAAGCCGGAGGGGATCTCGCTCTCGCTGTCGTCCGGCAACCTGATCGTGGTGTTCGACGCAGGCGCCGAGGTGCCCTCGTTCCTGGAGCTGCCGTGGCAGGGCTGAGCGGCGCTCGGGCGCTGTCCGCGCTGACGACCCTGGCGTGCCTCTCGCTCGCGGCGTGCGCCGGGCCGGCGCACCTCGAGGCGGGCGACCGGGCGGTCGCGCTGTACCGCGCGGGGAAGGCGGAGGCGAGCGCCCGCGCGAGCGCAAGCCGCGCGGCCGCGCGCGGGGCCGCGCCGCGCGAGCTCACCGTGGACGACGCGGTGGCGATGGCGAAGCAACGGAGCGGGACGGTCGCGGCGATGAGCGCGCGCGAGGTCGCGGCCCGGGCGCGCGTCGACGCCGAGTCGGCGGGCACCTACCGGAACCCGGAGATCCGCGTCTCGCAGATCCGCCTCGATCAGTATCTCGACCACGAGCCGCGCATCAGCGCAGGCGTCCGCGTGCGTCCGCCCAGGCCCGGCGAGGCCGGCGCGACCGCGGACGCCGCGCGCGCGGACGTGGCCGTCGCGCGCGCGGAGACGCGGACCGCGGAGCTCGAGCTCGAGGCCGAGGTCCGCTGGCTGTTCGACGACGTGCTGCTGATCGACGCCGAGATCGAGGCGCTCGACGCTGTCGCCGCGACGCGCCGGAAGCTCGCGGACGAGCAGCGAGCGCTGGTCGGCGCCGCGCACGGGACGGCCGTCGACGAGGCGATGGCGGCGCTGGCGGCCGCGGTGGCCACGGAGGAGAGCGCCGAGCCGCGCGCGCGCCGCCGGGCCGCGCTCGGGGCGCTGCTCGAGCGCGTCGGGCTCGACCCGGACGCGCCGGTGCGCCTCGTCGGCGAGCCGCTCGGGTCGGCGCCGCTCGTCGCGCTCCTGCCCGAGGACGCGCTGGTCGAGGCGGCGCTGCGGAGCCGCCCGGAGATCGCGCTCGCGGCCGCCGAGGTCGACGCCGCGGGCGCGGAGGGCTCGCTCGCGCGCGCGCTGCGCTGGCCGTGGCTCTCGTTCATCGAGGTCGGCTACGAGTTCACGCCCGCCACGCGCGACCCGCTCGGCTGGACGTTCGAGGCGGGGATCGAGCTGCCGCTCTTCGACACGCACTCGAGCGCGATCGAGGCCGCGGACGCGGACGCCGTCGCGGCCGAGCGCACGCTCGCCGCGGAGGTCCAGCGGGTCGCGCGGGAGGTGCGCGATCGGCTCCGGGAGGCGCGCGCGGCGGGGGCGCTGGTCGAGGAGTTCAGGGCCCGCGCGCTCCCGGCCGCCGAGCGCGCCGGGGTCGAGGTCGCGCGCGCGCTCGACAGCCGGAAGATCGATGTGCTGGAGGCGCTGAGCCTCGAAGAGCGTCGTGACGCCGCGCGCGTCAAGCTCCTTCGCCTCGTGCGCGACTACCGGACGGCGCTGGCCGAGCTGCGCACCGCGGTGGGCGGGCCCATTTCCGCGGCCGGGCCGGCCGCCCGGCGCTGAGCGGCCGAGGGGCCCGGCCCCCGGAGAGGGTGAGCTCCGCGCGGGGTGGGGGCCCCGCCGAACTCGCCTTCGACATGAGTCATCCGGCAAGCCGGATGACTCATGTCGAAGGCTCAGACATCGGCCCATCCCCCACCCCGCGCCGAGAATACCCTCTCCGGGGGCCTACCGGGTTGGGGACAAGGAAGGTCGAGTGAGGGTTTCGTGAGCCGCGGGGCTACCTCGGCCAGGGCTCGGACTTGAAGCTCGCGGAGACGCCTCGATTGTCGGTGGCCGTGAAGACCACCTGCGTGCCGGGGGGGACCTCCTTGCCGATGGCGAACTCGCCCTCACCCCACGACGGCCTGGGATCGAGGGTGTGCGTGGTGGTGTTCACCCGCGCGGTGACGCGGGTGATGCTGTACCCCGGCTCGACGACCTTCACCTGGATCCACCACGGGTTGATGTTCGGGGACACGGTGAACTGAAAGCCCGAGGTCGTGCCGCCGCCGCCGCCGCCCGCGCCGCCGCTGCCGCCCGCGCCGCCGCTGCCGCCCGTCCCGCTGCTGCTGCTGGTGCTGGTGCTGCTGCTCGTGCTCGTGCTGCTGCCGCCGCCCGCGCCGCCGCTGCCTTCCAGCATCCTCGCCTTGACCCACTTGCCCGACTCGGTGAGCTGCGTGTCCGGCCAGCTACCGGTGGTGCTGGCGCCGGGGACGAGCGCGGAGGCGGTCTCGTTCTTGTCGAACAGCGACCAGTTGGCCCAGCTGATCTTGTTCGCGTTCAGGAAGTTCATCCAGGTCTGAGACTCGGTGAGGTTGAGCCCGGTGTTCCCCGAGGCGTCGCAGGTGCCGAACTCGGTCACGAACAGGGCCAGGCCCTTGTCCATCGCCGTCCTCGCCTTGGCGCGCAGGCTCTCCTTGTGCGTGTTGGCGTAGAAGTGCAGCGTGTACGCGATGTTCGTGAACCCGGTGATCGGGTCGTTGGCGGCGATGTCCACGTCCTGCGACCAGGTCGGCGTGCCGACGATGATCACGTTGTTCGAGCCCGCGCCGCGGATCGTGCGGATCACGTCGGTCGCGTAGGGCTTGATCGTGCTCCAGGGCTCGCCGTCCGGCTCGTTGTAGATCTCGAACAGGACGTTGGGCCGGCTCCCGTAGGTCGTCGCCATTTCCCGGAAGAAGTCCTGGGCCTGCGCCTTGTGATCCTGGGCGCTGTGGTCGTGCCAGTCGATGATCACGTAGATGCCCCTGGCGATCGCCGCGTCGACGACGGCCTTCACCCTGTTCTTCTCGGCCGTCGGGTTCGTGAGGTACCCGCCCGACTCGACGCCCATCGCGGCGCGCACGACGGTCGCGCCCCAGCTGTCAGCGATCGAGTTGACGACGCTCGCGTTGTAGAACGCGCCGCCCCACTGGCTCCAGAACAGGCTCATGCCCTTGAGCTGGACCGGCACGTTGTGCTGGTTCCTCAGCTCTTTGCCCACGATCTGGAGCCGGCCGTGCGCGTCCACCGGCCTCGTGCTCGCCGCGAACGCCTCCTCGTCCGTGAGCTCGCTCTCGATCACCTCGCCCTGCCCCGCGTCCTCCGACGACGCCACGCAGCTGCACAGCATGGCCGCCTGCACCGCGGCGACGCACAGCCCGAACCGGAAGCCTGAATCCGCAACCATCCCCCAAAGCAAGCTCTTCATCTCGTCCTCCCAGGGAACGCCAGGAGCTCTGGTGAGTCGGAGCAAGACAGTCCCTCGCGCTGCGCTCTTCTGGCCTCCACGGGGCCGAGCAGGCCCGGACGCCCGGGACCAGTCAACGGGCCGGTGAGGCCGCAGGTGGCGAGCATCGCGGGAGCCGAACGTAAGGTACCGACTCGCGACCAGTTCCTGGCCAAGTAACGCCGACGACACCCGCAACCCCGGAGACGCCCTCCGGGAGCGGGGAAAGAAGCATATAGAACTAGTAACACACTCCTGTCAGGTCTCGAAACGTGATTTTCAACTCCCCATGATATGCGATCGAGGTGAATTTTTCTCTGGGCATCTCGGACGTCAGGCAGCGCCCCACGGAGGCCCCTGATGCTCCTACATCGCGTCAGGCGCGACGCGGGACAGACGCTTCTGCTCGTTACGCCTTGCTCCTGGCTCGTTGCTCTTTGCCGGATCGCGCCATGGCGGCGCGCGGCTCCTCCCTGTGGAGCCAGCGCTCGCACCGTGGAGCAGCCCTCCGCGCAACAGTGCCTCTCGCGCGGCGCCACGGCTCACAAATCCGAGTCGACCTCGCTGGGTGGGGCCGTTGGCGTCGCGACTGCACGGTTGATGTGGGCGGGGTCACTCCTGAGCGCGACAGGGCGGCTCCGCCGTCAGGTCGTGCCGCCGCCAGTGGCCGCGATGGCAGGACTGAAGATTTATAGATGGACTCTAGCGCTGGGGGTCTCCCCCAGGCCCGCCACCGGTCCAGCGCAGGTCGGCGAGGATGGGGAGGTGATCCGAGCCGAGCTCCGGGCCGATCCACGCGCGCTCGGTCGTCCAGCCCGGACCGGCGAGCACGTGGTCGATGCGAATGCCGAACCAGCGCGTCCGCTTCGTCGCGCCGAACCCGAGCCCGGCGCGCGAGAACGCGTTCTCGAAGCCCGCCCAGAAGCGGCGGTAAATGGCGCTGTCGACAGGCATGTTGAGATCGCCGACGATGATGGCCGGATAAGGCGCCTCGTCCACCCACTGCCTCGCCAGCTCGGACTCCCACGCGCGCAGCGCGATCACCCGGTCGTGCTCCGCGGCTTGCTTCCACAGGCCGTGGATCAGCGCCTCGATCGCGTCGCGGGGCGTCTCCAGATGCAGGTTGAGCAGGCTGAAGGCGCGCGTCCCGGGGGGCGCGTGCTCGGCTCGCTGCGGCGCATCCTGCGCGCCCGGCGCTGCGGCGGCGCCCGGACCGGGCGAGCCGGCCGGCGCGGCAGCGGTCGCGCGGTCCGGCAGCGCGATCGTGTAACGGAGGATGGCGCCGTGGCCTCCTGCATTCCACACATCGCGCCGATCCCGGGATTCTACCTCGAGAAGTCGATGCCGGCTCAGCAGGCACATCCCGCGGTCGACGTGGACGAACCACCCTGGAAAGGCCGCTGTCAGCTCCGGCTCGGGCGTCGCGCACTCCTGCAGCGCGAGCACATCGGGCCGGGTCTCGGCCACGAAGCCCTTGAGTCGATCCATGGTCAGGGGGCGGCTCGCCGTGTTGAACGAGGCGACCCGCAGATCACCGCGCTCCGCCCCGCCGACGAGGGCCCGGAGCGAGACCGTGAACCCCAGGATGGGCCAGACCACGATCGCGGACGCCAGGGCCGCCAGGACGAGCGCGCGGCGCTGCACGAGCAGCGCGGCGGGCACGATCACGAGCAGAGGCAGCGCGATGACCTGGCGCGGGCCGAACAGGAAGAGCGTCGCTGGCCACCACCGGTCACCCAGGCGGGGCAAGGCGAGCCAGACCACGGCGACCCCGAGGAGGTAGAGCGCGGCGCTCGCGAGCACGACGGCCCGCAGCCGGCGCCAGCGCGGCGTCGGGCGCCCGACAGCAGGCCCTCGCGAAGCGGATGACGCTTCCCTGGATTGGTCGCTTTGCCGCATCGATGTCGTTCCGTGTGCGAGCAGGCGTGGGCGCGCGAGAGCGCTCCGCTAACCCCGCTTCCGGGCGGGCTGCGTTCGCTGCACCGGCGCTGCCTTCTTCCCCGGTGCTGCGGGCTTCACCAGCGGCGCCTTCTTGACGGCCGTCTCCTTCTTCTCCGCCGCGGCCCTCACTACTCCCTTGCTCACCTCGGCGCGCTTGGCCGCGCCCTTCTTCCCCGCCGCCGCGGCATTTGCCGTCACGCCATTTGCCGCGCCTGTCTTCCCCGCCGCCGCCTTCGCCGCGCCTGTCTTGCCCGCCGCCGCGACCTTCGCCGCGCCTGTCTTGCCCGCCGCCGCGGCCTTCGCCGCGCCCTTCTTCTCCACCGCCGCGACCTTCGCCGCGCCCTTCTTCCCCGCCGCCGCGGCCTTCGCCGCGCCCTTCTTCTCCACCGCCACGGCCTTCGCCGCGCCCTTCTTCTCCACCGCCACGGCCTTCGCCGCGCCCTTCTTCTCCACCGCCACGGCCTTCGCCGCGCCTGTCTTCCCCGCCTTCGCAGCCTTCGCCGCGCCTGTCTTCCCCGCCGCGGCCTTCACCGCGCCTGTCTTCCCCGCCGCAGCCTTCGCCGCGCCCTTCTTCTCCACCGCCGCGACCTTCGCCGCGCCCTTCTTCCCCGCCGCCGCGACCTTCGCCGCGCCCTTCTTCTCCACCGCCGCGACCTTCGCCGCGCCCTTCTTCTCCACCGCCGCGACCTTCGCCGCGCCCTTCTTCTCCACCGCCGCGACCTTCGCCGCGCCTGTCTTCGCCGCCTTCGCCGCGCCTGTCTTCCTTGCCCCCTTCTTCCTCGCCCCCGCGGCCGCGCCGTCCAGCGACTGCAGCGCTCGCTTCGGCGCCACCGCGCGGTAGCTCTCCTCGATCCACTCGAGCAGCATCGCCTCGGGCACCTTGTCCTTCGGGCCGAAGCGCGCTGTCACCCACCCGCTCTTGCCGAGGTTGTACCCGGTCGGCTCCGCGAACGGCAGCATGAGCGCGGCCTCGCCCGACTCGGGGAGCTTGGCGGTCACCGTGAGCTTCCCCTCGTGGGTGTTGAGGAAGACGAAGATCTTCCCGCGCACCTTGGCGACGCGGTCGCCCCAGGGAAACTCCTCCACCGCCTCGGGGTAGGCCAGCACGGCGTCGCGCAGCCTCGCAAGGATGGGCGTGAACCTCGCGTCGTCCTTCGTCGTCATCATGCGGCGAGCCTAGAGCGCTCGCTGGATCGCGTAAAGCCGGAGCCGCGCGCCGCCTCGGACGCCGAGCGGCTCGATCCCGAACGTCGCCTTCTCGTCCGCCGAGCCCCTCTGCTTCCCCCACCAGGACGTCCTCACCGATCATCCCCATCCTGCCGCCGCCCATGAGGGACGCGCGAAGGGACCGCATCTCGTCACTCCTGGGTCTGGAGCGGCCCCACGATCCCGAGGCCCGCCACCTCGGCACGTGCGGTGCTCCCTGGAATACTCACCCAGCGTGAAGCGGGAAGAACGAATATCGTCCCCTGCGCGCCCGCGTTGCGGAGCACGGCGGACAGCCGATCCATCGTGGCCAACTACGCCGTCCGTGCGTTCCCCGGCGCCGCAGCCTCTGCCGCTTCACCGTCGCGCGCATCGCTCGACCGCGCGCAACGCGCCCGGCTGCCGCGGAGGGAACAGCCTTGACAGTATCTGCACGACGCGCTTACGTGCGTGTCGATTCGCCCGCCCGTTCCGGAAGGGGGCCGAAGCGGCCAGCGGAGCATACGATGCGAGGCGAGCTGAGCATGGCTGAGGACGATACACCCCGGGACGCTCTGCAGCGCGACGACGAGCCCCTGAGAGTGCAGAACGAGCAGCTCCGCCGCGAGCTCGCCGAGCTGCGGCAGGCGCTCGCGCGGCGTGAGCCTGATCCCAGCTCGCTGCCTGCATCGCCGCAGCGCGCCGCGTGCCCCGACGCCGACGGGGAGCAGCGCCGCGAGCACGCCATGCGCCAGGCCGTCGACCTGCTCCGCGCGGTCGTCGAGGCCGCGCCCATGATGTTCTTCGTCAAGGACACCGAGGGACGCTACATCCTGGCCAACGGGTACTTCCTGCGCTGGACAGGCCTCACGTGGGACCAGATCGCCGGGAAGACCGATCATGAGCTCTTCCCGAGAGAGCGCGCGGATACGTTCCTCGCCTCCGATTCCGAGGCCTTGACCACGGGCCGCACGATCGAGTGGGAGGAGAGCGCCGTCCTGCCTGACGGGCAGCTCCGCCACTTCGCCGTGATCAAGTTCGCGCTCAGGGACGCGAACGGGGAGCTCCAGGGCATCTGCGGCATCTCGACCGACATCAGCAGCTCCAGGCGAGCCGAGGAGGAGAACCGGCTGCTCCAGGCCGAGATCATCCGCGCCCAGGAGATGAGCCTGCGCGCCCTCTCCACGCCGCTCATGCCGATCGCGAAGGGCGTCATCGTCATGCCGCTGATCGGCAATGTCGACCAGCGCCGCGCGCAGCGCGTCCTGGAGACGCTGCTCACCGGCATCGTCACCCACGAGGCAGGCAAGGTGATCCTCGACATCACGGGCGTGCCCGTCGTGGACACCGAGGTCGCGAACGCGCTGCTCAGGACGGCCCAGGCGGTGAAGCTGCTCGGCGCGACAGTGATCCTCACGGGCATCCAGCCGAAGATCGCCCAGACGCTGGTCGAGCTCGGCGCCGATCTCTCCAGCATCGTCACGCGGGCGACGCTGGAGAGCGGCATCGCCCACGCGCTCGATCGCTGACTTTCCCGGAGCCCTCCTGTAGGGTGGGCCTCACAGGAGCCGCCCATGTTTTCGCTCGAGAACCGTGTTCAGGAGTACGCCTGGGGCTCGCGAGAGGCCATCGCGACGCTGCTCGGACAGGGCCCCTCCGATAAGCCGCAAGCGGAGCTCTGGATGGGAGCCCACCCGGCGGCCTCGTCGAGCATCGAGCTCGACGGCAACCGAGAGCGCCTCATCGACGCCATCGCCCGCAGCGCGGACGCCTTTCTGGGCGGGCCGACGGTCGATCGCTTCGGCGCGCGGCTCCCCTTCCTGCTCAAGGTGCTCGCGGCCGACCAGCCCCTGTCGCTGCAGGCGCACCCGGACGAGGCGCAGGCGCGGCGCGGGTTCGACGCGGAGAACGCGGCCGGCATTCCCATCGACGCCCCCGAGCGCACCTACCGCGACCCGCACCACAAGCCCGAGCTCATCTGCGCGCTCACCCCGTTCGACGCGCTCTGCGGCTTCCGTCCGGCCGCCGCCCTGCCGGAGGTCTTCGCGCTCCTCTCCGGAGGTCCGGCCGACGCGCTCGTCCCGCGCGGCGCCGGGCCGGTCGACGCGGCCGCCGTCGCGCGGCTCTTCCAGGGCCTCCTCGCCCTCGCTCCGGCGGCGCGGCGGGAGGTCGTCTCCTCGGTCGTCGAGGCGTGCCGGGCGCGCGCGCAGGCGGGCGGCTGGCTCGCGCGGGCCTGCGGCTGGGCGCTCCGCCTGCACGAGCTCTACCCGGGCGACATCGGCGTCGTGATCGCGCTCCTGCTCAACGACGTTCACCTCGAGCCGGGCGAGGCGCTGTACCTGCCCCCGCGCCGGCTGCACGCCTATGTGCGCGGGGTCGGTATCGAGATCATGGCGAGCTCCGACAACGTGCTCCGCGGCGGGCTCACGCCGAAGCACGTCGACGTCGACGAGCTCGTGCGCGTCCTCGACTTCTCCCCGTGGCGCGTCGATCCCGTCGTGCCGCGCCGGGTCGGCGCAGAGCTGTTCTACGACACCCCCGCGCCGGAGTTCCTGCTCTCCCGCATCGAGCTCGACGCCGCGTCGACCTGGAGGGCGGTCGACCGCCGCGGCCCGGAGATCGTGCTGTGCACCCGCGGACGGGCGTCGCTGACCGATGCGCGCGGCGTCGCCCGCGATCTGCGCCAGGGCGGCTCCATCTTCGTCCCGTTCGCCTCGGGGAGCTACGCCATCGAGGGAGAGGGCCAGTTCTTCCGCGCCACCGTCGGCCTCTGAGGCGGAGCCGAGCGACGCCCGCAGGACAGGCTTCCCTGCCTCTGCCCATGAGAACAGACCATCACAGAGCGCAGATCTCTCCCTCTTTCTCTTCTCTCCTCTGTGCCCTCTGTGCCTCTGTGGTTGATTCTCTTCCTCTTCTCACCCCACGGAGCCGCGCCGGCGCAACGAACTACCCGAGAGCATCCTCGATCCGGACGCGCACGAGGCGCACGCCGGAGGGCAGCCGGAGCAGCGTGTCGCACCACGCCGAGCCCGCGAAGCGATAGCGGATCTGCACGCCGAGCGCCGTCCCGTCGCCGAGCGCGCGACGAGCGACGGCGAGCTCGTCGCCCCCGCTCCCGGCCCGCGGGAGGTCTCCGGCGCGGGCCGTCGCGCCCGCCTTGAGCGACACCGAGACGCGCTCCGCGGCCGCCGCGATGTCGAGGAAGAGCTGGTCGAGGGTCGCCTCATCGAGCACCGCCTCCTGCAAGGGCGGCAGCGGGATCTCGGGACCGATCTCCGTCTCAAGCATGGCGCATAGCTCCCTGTTGCAAGGCACGCGGAACGACGGAGAAGGCGCGCACCGGCGCGGGACAGACCTCGACGCAACGGCCGCAGCCGGTGCACCTCTCCTCGTCGAGCTTCGGTCGCCCGAGCTCCATCACCAGCGCGCCCTCGGCCGGACAGCGCTCCACGCACACCGAGCAGAACGACTCGAGCGCGATGCAGGCGTGCGGCAGGAGCCGCGGGACAGCGCCGGGCGGCAGCGCGCACCCCGCCCCTCCCCGTCGTGACGACGGCGCGGGCGCCTCGGCGGGCGCGGTGATCCCGAAGGTGGGAATCGTCTCCCCGGTGACCGCCCCGGAGCCCGCCCGCTGCGCATAGAACGCGTCGAGCGAGAAGGCCGCCGCCGGCGCCGGCGCAACGGCCGCCGCGGGCGCAACGGCCGCAACGGCCGCCGTCGGCGGCGCCTCGGCTCTCGGCGAGAAGATCCGGAACAGATCCCGCCGGCGCATCCTCGGCCGCTCGGCGATCATGGCCTGTCCGCTCCCAGGCCCGGCGCGGGCCACGCCGAGAGAGGCGTCGGCGCGCGCTGATCCAGCTCGGCCGAGGGAGCATGGCACTGCGTGCAGCTCTGCCGGTACGGGTGGGTCGAGCGCATGCCGAGCGCGCCGTGGACACCGTGGCAGCTCGCGCACTCCGAGCGCATCAGCGTCGGGTGCGGGATCGTCGGCGGCGCGCCCTCGTAGGCGCGCGCGCCTCGCCGCGGCGAGGCCAGGCCCGCGAAGCTGTTGTCGGGCGCCGGCGGCGTCTCCGCGAGCGGCCTCGGGTCATCGCCGACCACATGGCACTGCGTGCAGCTCTCGTACCGCCGGTGGCTCATCCTGGGCGCGGTGAGGTTCGCGACCCGCAGCCCGCTCTCGTGGCACGACAGGCAATCCGGGGCGCCGAGCTGCTCGATGCGATGCGGGATCGTCGGCGGCGCGCCGTCGTAGGCGCGGCGGGTGGCGCGCCGATCGAGCGCCGCGTCGCGGTCGGCCTCGGACTGCTCCACCGGCGCGTAAAGGCCGTCGTGCGCCGCCTCCAGCCGGGCGAAGGCGCCCTCGTACATGCCCGCGTTCGGGCCGTGCGCGCGCTCGCGCATGTCGGCATAGCTGCGCGCCTCGACGCTCGCGGCGGGCGGCGGCGAATCACCGCGCAGCGCCGCCACCCCCTGATCCGTGCCGCGGACCCCCGAGAAGAAGCCCACCGCGGTGATGGCGACGACGGCCGCGAGGCCGACGTGCAGGCTGCGGGCGCTCATCATCGCGCCTCTCCCTTCCTGCCCTGCGGCTTGCGCCGGATCCGGACCGCGCACTTCTTGTAGTCCGGCTGCTTCGAGAGCGGATCGTGCGCCTCCAGCGTCGCGCGGTTCACCATGACCGTCTCATCGAAGAAGGGTACGAACACCGTGCCGGGCGGGGGCGCGCCACGACCCTCGATCCAGACCGGCAGCTCGAGCGCGCCGCGCCGGCTCTCCAGGATCACGACCTCGCCGTCGCCGACCCCGAGCTTCCGCGCGTCCTCGCGGTTCATCTCCAGGTACGACTGCGGCATCGCCCGCTGGAGCTGGGGTATCCTCATGGTGAGCGAGCCCGTGTGCCAGTGCTCGAGCACGCGGCCCGTGCACAGCCAGAAGGGATAGTCGGCGTCGGGCGACTCGGGCGGCGGCTCGTAGGGGTGAAACCAGATGAGCGCCCGGTCGTCCCTGGTCACCGAGTGGTAGAACTGGATCTCGTCCTTCGTGGCGTAGGGATCGTCGAACCGCGAGAAGCGAAACCGCGTCTCCCGCCACGAGCCGTCGGGCTGCTCGACCACGGGCCAGCGCAGGCCCCGCGCCTTCACGTACTCGCGGTAAGGCGCGAGGTCCTTGTGCTTGTAGCGGGTGAACTTGCGGTACTCCTCGAAGAGGTGCTCGTCGACGTTGACGTCGTGATAGTGCCTGTAGTCCCAGACCGGCACCTCCTTGCCGTCCTTCCGGATGTCGAACAGGAAACGCCCGTCCTTGTCCTTCATCCCGGCGAAGCCCATGTCGTGGAGCTTGCGCGCCACGGCGATGATCTGCCATCCATCGTCCCGCGCCTCGCCGGGCGGATCGACCATCTTGAACCACTGCTGCGTGCGCCGCTCGGAGTTGCCGAACATCCCGTTCTTCTCGACCCACATGGCCGAGGGCAGGACGAGATCCGCGGCGCGCACCGTGGCCGTCGGGTAGACGTCGGACACGATGAGGAACTTGCCGGGGATCTTGCGGCTCGCGTCGAAGAGCTCGTTCGTGTTCGGCAGCGACTGGCCTGGATTGGTCACCATCACCCAGATGGTGTCGATGTCGCCTCCCTGCTCCTTCGGCGTCGAGAAGCGCTTCCACAGGTCGACCGTGTGGTAGCCGGGCTTCGGGTTGATCCGCCCCTCGGGCAGGTTCCAGAGGTGCTCCGCCTTCTGCCGGTGCTCGCCGTTCGTGACGACGAGGCCGCCAGGGAGCCCGTGGGCGAGGGTGCCGACCTCGCGCACCGTGCCGCAGGCCGACGGCTGGCCGGTCAGGCTGGTCGGGGCGTCGCCGGGCTTGCCGAAATGGCCGCTGAGCAGGTGAACGCCGTGCACCAGATCGTTGATCGCCGTGCCGCGGGTGTGCTGGTTCATCCCCATGCACCAGAGGCTCGTGATCCGCAGGTCGCGGCGCCCGAAGAGATCCGCCAGCATCCGGATGTCCTTCGCGGCGACCCCCGAGATCGCCTCCACCCGCTCCGGCGTGTACTCGGCGAGGGCCTTCCTGTACTCCTCGAAGCTCATCGGCCGCCCGTCGAGGGTCGCCGGCTCGGTCCGCTGGCGGAAGTTGCAGAATTTCTCGACGAACGTCCGGTCGAACGTCCCGCGCTCGACGAGCAGGTGCGCGATGCCGTTCGCGATCGCAAGATCGGTGTTCGGCTTGAAATAGAGCGTGTGCTGGCAGAACGCCGAGGTGCGCGTGCGCCGCGTCGTGAGATCGATGAGGAGCACCTGCTCGCCGCGCGAGCGCCGGTCGACGACGCGCGAGAAGAGCACGGGGTGCATCTCGGCGGGGTTGTTCCCCCACATGATCAGGACATCGCACCTGTCCAGGTCCTCGTAGCAGCCGGCCGGCTCGTCCACGCCGTAGGTCGAGAGGAAGCCCGTCACCGCCGACGCCATGCAGAGGCGCGCGTTCGGGTCGATCTGGTTGTTCGCGATCCCCGCCTTCACGAGCTTGTTCGCGGCATACCCCTCGGGGATCGTCCACTGACCGCTGCCGTACAGCGCGAAGCCGGCCGGGTTCTGCATCGCGCGCCTGGCGATGATCTCGATGGCCTCGTCCCAGCCGATCGGCTCGAGCTTGCCGTTCTTGCGGAGGAGCGGCCTCGTCAGGCGGTCCTTGCCGTAGAGGGCGAGGCCGACGTGGTACCCCTTCACGCAGAGCAGGCCCTTGTTGACGTCGGCGCTCTGGTCGCCCGCGACCGCGACCACCCGGCCCCCCTTCACGCCCACCTGCACGTGACAGCCGGTGCCGCAGAACCTGCACGGCGCCTTGTTCCACACCACGTCGGAGGCGACGCGCGCCGCGGGCGCCGCCTCGGCGGCGGCGACCCCGTCCTTGCCCAGCGCGAGCCGGCTCGCGGCCACGGTCGCCGCGCCCATCGCGGCGTACTTCAGCACGTCACGGCGCTCCATCACGCCTCCAGATCCGTGAAGTCGACCGATACGAGATCGACGAAGTCCACACCGTCGATGAGGAGCACCCGCTCCAGGAGCTCTGCCCCCTCGAGCAGCGACTCCGTCTCGGCGACCGCGGGTAGCCGGGAGCCGGAGGGAGGCCCGAGCGAGAGCGCGGTCTCTCCGGCGAGCGAGCGACACGCGCGCTCACGCGCGCTGGGTTCGTCGGCAAGGGTGATGACAAGAGCACTGATGGGCATGGCGCTTCCGTCCGCGCTCGCAAAGCCCGGGCCACGCGGAGCGCCCCTGGGAAGCCGGCGGATTGCGACCTGCGCGCCGCGGCTCACCGGAGATCCGCCGGCGCCCGGAGAACGGGCCACGCGCAAACCGTGCGTCCCCGCGCGCGCCCTGCACTCCGCCCGGGACGATGGTCGCGGCGCCGCCCTGGACTCGCGCGGTGGCACGTGGCGTGCGATGCGGACGGCGACGTGCACTCCTCTCTTCATCTACCCGGGGCCGCCGCGATTGTGGGCCTCCTGTGTCTGGCCCACGCGGCCGGCTGCAAGGATCGCGACCAGCCGCTGGAGCTGCGCCCCGCGCTCGACGCGACGCCGGTCGCCTCCGCGACCATCCACCTTCCTGACAAGCTCTCCGGCGTCCCCAGCGACAAGCGGGACTCCCTCGGACGGCCGATCCGCGCGGCGTGCGTCACGTGCCACTCGCTGCGCCGGCCGGAGGCGCTGCCCGCCTCGACGGCGGAGCTCGACGAGTTCCACGTCGGGCTGAGGTTCGAGCACGGCGGGCTGAGCTGCGCTTCGTGCCATGTGATCGGCGACCAGGACACGCTGCGCAAGGCCGACGGCACGATCCTCCCGATGCGCGACGCCATGCAGCTCTGCGCGCAGTGCCATGGCCCGCAGCTCCGCGACTACGCGAAGGGGGCGCACGGCGGCATGAGCGGCAGCTACGCGGGCGGCGCGCGGATGCGCAACCACTGCGTCGACTGCCACGATCCTCACGTGCCGGCATTCCAGCCCTCGACGCCCGTCCTCCCCCCGCGCGACCGCTTCGTGGGGGACCACGCCACAGGAACCGGAGAAGGAGCCCACCGATGACCCAGCCGTCGAGGCGCGTCGCGCTCAAGGTGCTCGGAGGCACGCTCGGCGCCTCCGCGTTCGCCTACGCGATGGAGCCGCTGCGCGCGTGGAGCAAGGATCTCTCGCTCGATGACTTCCTTCAGCGCCATTACAAGGAGCTCACCCGGGACGAGCTCGGCGACGTCATCCGTCGCCTCGAGCAGCAGACGCAGGAGGAGTATGGCCGCGAGGTCACCATCCGCGACGTCCGCCCGCAGGAAGGGGTGCAGTTCGGCTACGCGCTCAGCCTGAGCGTGTGCATCGGCTGCCGCAAGTGCGTCGAGGCGTGCCACGTGGAGAACAACCACGATCGGCGCACGAACAACTCCTACATCCGCGTGCTCGAGATGGAGCAGGGCAGCTTCGACATGGAGAAGGGAAACGCGACGTACGAGCACGCCGTCCCCGCGAAGGGCAAGTACTATCTCCCGGTGCAGTGCCAGCAGTGCGACAACGCGCCGTGCGTGAAGGTCTGCCCCGTCCAGGCGACATGGAAGGAGCCCGACGGCATCGTCGCCGTCGACTACAACTGGTGCATCGGCTGCCGCTACTGCGAGGCCGCCTGCCCCTACCACGCGCGGCGCTTCAACTGGACGAAACCCGAGATACCGGCCGACGAGATCAACCCGGACCAGGGTTACCTGTCGAACCGCATCCGGCCGCAGGGCGTCGTGGAAAAGTGCACCTTCTGCCTCCACCGGACGCGCGAGGGCCGGATGCCCGCGTGTCTCGAGGCCTGCCCCACGGGCGCGCGCGTCTTCGGCAACCTCCTGGATCCGAACAGCGAGATCCGCTGGGTGCTCGAGAACAAGCGCATCTTCGTCCTCAAGGAGGAGCTCGGCACGCGGCCGCGCTTCTTCTACTTCTTCGACGTCTGAGCGAGCGGAGCCACGATGCGCAAGGACACGCACGCCATCACCTACCCGCGCTTCCTGCTCCGGGTCATCGGCCAGAGCTTCGAGGGCTCGTGGCGCTTCTATCTCTGGATGACCGTGCTCACGGCGATCGCGCTCGTCGGCGCGAACGCCTGGGCGCACCAGCTCACCGAGGGCATGCAGGTCACCGGCATGAGCGACCACGTCTCATGGGGCCTTTACATCGCGAACTTCACCTTCGGCGTGGGGCTCGCGGCGGGCGCCGTGATGATGGTGATCCCGGCGTACCTCTACGACGACCACGAGATGCACGACGTGGTGATCCTGGGCGAGCTGCTCGCGATCGCCGCCATCGTCGTCTGCCTCCTGTTCATCGTGGCCGACATGGGGCGGCCCGACAGGTTCTGGCACATCCTGCCCGGGATCGGGCGGTTCAACTGGCCCATCTCGATGCTGACGTGGGACGTCATCGTCCTCAACGGCTACCTGTTCATCAACCTCCACATCTCGGGCTACCTCATCTACACGCGGTACCTCGGCAAGAAGCCGGACAAGAAGTGGTATCTGCCGTTCGTGTTCCTGTCGATCGGCTGGGCGGTGTCGATCCACACGGTGACGGCGTTCCTCTACTCGGGCCTCGGCGGCCGGCCGTTCTGGAACTCGGCGCTGCTCGCCCCCCGCTTCATCGCCTCGGCCTTCATCACGGGCCCCGCCTTCGTCATCCTGCTGCTCCAGCTCGTCGCCCGGCTGACCCGGTTCCGCGTGGGCGACGGGCCGATCCGCACGCTCACCTCGGTGCTCCGCGTGACCGTGCTGCTCAACCTGTTCATGCTGGGCTCGGAGCTCTTCACGTCGCTCTACACCGGCGGCACGCACGGCGCCGCGGTGAGCTACCTGTTCTTCGGCCTGCACGGCAAGAGCGCGCTCGTGCCCTGGATCTGGTCGGCCGTGGCGCTCAACGTGGCCTCCGCGGTGATCCTGCACCTGCCGGCGAGCCGCAGGAGCAGGGCCTGGCTCGACGCGGCCTGCGTCGCCGCGTTCGCCGGCGTCTGGATCGAGAAGGGCATGGGGCTCATCATCCCTGGATTCGTGCCGAGCACCCTGCACGAGCTCGTCGAGTACGTGCCCTCCATGGCCGAGTGGAAGATCACGGCCGGCATCTGGGCCGCCGGGTTCATGGTGCTCACGATCGCGATCAAGGTCGCGCTGACGGTGCTCACCGGCGAGCTGTCGGCCGATTCGAGCGGAGACACGGACAGCGCAGAGAAGACGGCGGAGCCCGCCGCGGCGGAGTAGCCGGGAGCGGCTCCCCCTCCCCCACGGCCGCGCGCGACGACCGGCGTCGCGAGCGGCGACCCGGGATCCTCCGCCGCGCCGGATACGCTGCCTCCGCGCCGCTCCTCTGACAACGACCCAGCTGTGTGAGGGGGCGCGCCGCTCACCACACCTCCGCGGTCAGACGAGATCGCGTGTCGGCCATCGTGGTCGCTGGTCCGGAAAGGGACACTCCGCCGGTCGAGCTGAAACCTGAGCCGTGAGAGGATCGCTCGAGCACTGTAAGGGCATCTTCGGACCGCCCAGGCGACGGGCTGCGCTGCGAGGCAGCAAGCCAGTGTGCCTGATCGCCGATCGCCCTTACCGGAGGAGAGTGGTATGCGCGCTTTCTCATCGCACGTGGTCTTCTTCAGCTTGTTCGCGTTCGCCGTGACGGGGTGTGGTGGCGGCGACGGCACCGTGGAGGTGGGGGTGACAGCCCAGCCGCTCCAGGTCGCCGCGCCGCCCGCGGGGGACACCGGCGCGGCCGCGCAGATGCGCCTCGCCCTCACGATCGCCGAGGTCAGCGTCCATGTCGCGGGGGACGCGGAAGGGGACGCCGCTTCGCGCGGAGAGGACGAAGGATCGACCGAGGGCGCGGACGAAGCAGGCTGGATCACCGTCTTCAGCGGCGAGGCCGAGGTGGACCTCCGCGACGCGATGTCGATCGAGGAGTTCCTCGGATCCAACGAGGTCCCCGCGGGCAAGGTCACGCAGGTGCGGCTCGTGCTCGCCGGCGCCGAGCTCGTCGACGGGCCCGTCAGGATCCCGGTCTCCTGTCCTTCCTGCTCGGAGTCGGGGCTCAAGATCGTGACGGCGGGCGGGATCGAGGTGAGCTCCGGGGACACGCTGCACCTCACCCTCGACGTCGACCAGGCGAGCTCGTTGACCCAGGACGAGAGCGGTTATCGCCTGGATCCGGTCATCAAGGTCACCGCGAAGGAGCGCTGAGCCGCGCCGCCGCTCGACCCGATCCACGTCCAGGGGACCTCAACACAACATGGAGGACATCTCGATGAAGATTGCCGAGTACGCCCGGCTGGTCGCTGTCGCTCTCCCGCTCGTCGCGCTGGGCTGCGGCCCCGACCCGGAGAAGGTCGGCGACGAATGCGATCCGGAGGATGGCTGTCCGAACGGCCTCGTGTGCGCCGCGGGGGGCGAAGACCACATCTGCTACGCGCCGCCCGGCGCCGGCTGCGATGCCGGCGGCGCCGATTACTGCCTCGACGCTGCCGTCTGCGGTGAGGACAGCACCTGCCGGATCCCGGTCGGCGCCTCCTGCGCCGGGGACCTCAGCGACTTCTGCGCGGAAGGCGCGGTGTGCGGCGCGGACGGCACCTGCCAGATCCCGCCCGGCGGCGCGTGCGATCCGGCGGGCCCCGATCATTGCCTCGACGACGCGGTCTGCGGCGAGACGCGGGACGGCACGGGGCTCTGCGGCATCGCCGAGGGCGGCGAGTGCGACCCGGAAGACCCCTTGTGCGCCGGCGGGCTGACCTGCGCCGAGCTGGTCGCTGGCGGCCACGCCTGCTACCCGCCCGTGCTGGCGAAGGGGAGCGTCTTCGACTCGGAGAGCGCCTCGGGCATCGAGGGCGCGCTCGTGCTCGCGCTCGACGATCAGGCGACCGCGCTCACGGACGTGACGACCACCGACGCCGCGGGGAATTACGTGCTCGAGGTGCCGGTCCCCCGCGCGGAGGACGGCGCGCCGATCGAGGACGTCGTCTTCACGTTGCGGGCGAGCGCGCAGGACTACCAGCCTTTCCCCGGCGGGCTCCGCACCGCGCTGCCGATCGCCTCGAGCGAGGCGACATCGGGCGACGACGGGTGGGGTATCGAGACCGCGCTCACGGACATCGCGCTGATCGCGCTGCCCCAGGACCAGCGGGGGCTGCCGAGCATCTCGGGCTCGGTGCTCGCGGACAAGGAGTCCGGTGGTGTGCTCGTCGTGGCCGAGGACGGCGGCGGCAAGGGGTTCAGCGCGGTGACCGACCGCGGCGGCGCTTTCACCATCTTCAACGTGCCGGGCGGCAGCTACTCGGTGAGCGGCTACGCGGCGGGCCTCGCGCTCGATCCGGCGACCGCGGAGGTGGGCGAGGAGGCGCTCACGGGCGTGGATCTGTCGCGCTCGGACGCCGCCCTCGGCGCCCTCTCCGGCACGATCAACATCGTCAACGCGCCCGGCGGCTCGACCACCAGCGTCGTGCTCGTCGTCGCGTCGACCTTCAACGACACCTTCGTGCGCGGGGAGGTGCCGCGAGGGCTGCGCACGCCGCTGAGCGGGCCGCCCGACGTGAGCGGCGAATTCAGCATCTCCAACGTCCCGGCGGGCGAGTATGTGGTGCTCGCCGCGTTCGAGAACGACGGCCTCGTCCGAGATCCCGATCCGAACATCGCCGGCACGCAGCTCGTCACCGTGGAGATGCCCAGCCCCGGCGAGGACATCTCGCTGGCGACCTCGTTCAAGATCACCGAGGCGCTGACGGTGATCGGCCCGGGCGCGGCCGATCCCGAGCCGGTGACGAGCGCGCCCACGCTCCGGTGGGCCGACGACTCCAGCGAGGACTTCTATACGGTGGTCGTCTACAACGCCTATGGCGACCTCGTGTGGTGCCTGGCGGACGACGAGACGTGCGCAGGGCCGAGCGTCCCGGGCGCGAGCGGCGGAGAGGAGGTCTCGGTCGAGTACGGCGGTCCGCTCGATCCGGGCATGTACTACCAGTTCCGCGTGACCTCCTGGCGCGCTCCGGGCGGCGAGCCCGGCCCCATCTCGGCGACCGAGGATCTGCGGGGCGTCTTCTACGTCGCAGGCCAGTAGGGGCGCCTGGTCGGCTCGCCGGCCGGCCGCACGGCGGTCGCGCCGGCGATCAGCGCGGATCCAGCGCCTCGCACACAGGCGGTCTCCCCGGCGACAGCCACCGGAACGAGTGGAGCCACCCGTCGAGGACCGAGCGGGCATAAGGGTCTGCCCAGGTCTGGAGAAAGACATACGAGCCGGTCCCGCCGCACACGGGCACCACGACCGCGCGGAGCGCGACGCTGGTCCCGGCGACCTCCCACGTCCGCTCGATCGCCGGCCCGAGCGGGTGCGCCACGCTCCCGCCGCTCACCATCACGAGCGGGCGCTCGCCGGCGGCCCGGGCGAAGCCGGTCGCGACGTCGCGAAACAGCTTCTCGATGAGCCTGGGGGTCACCACCCGGTCGGACACGACGAGCCCGCTCCGCACGAGGATGTCCGTGCGGCCGAGCCGGAGCTCCAGCTCCTCGTCGGTCGTCGTGGCGGGGACGCCGGCGGGGAGCAGCGCCCAGACGCCCAGCCAGTCGCTCCGGTACTGGGCGCCCTGCACGAAGCCCCGCCACGGCGCGGGCGGCGGAGACCTCGGCGGGACCTGGAACGCGCCCACGGGCGACGGCGGCGGGGGCGCGCCGGGGAGCGTGAGGAGGTCCCGCGCGGTCGCGGTCGCGAGCGGCTCCGGGAGCCCGCGGACGAAGGCGACCCGCGCTCCTTCGCGCAGCACCACGAACGCGCCGTCCACCGCGCGCGCGCTCGGCCCCTCGCCCAGGCGGAGGCCGCGCCAGCAGCCCGGATCCTTGCGGAGCGCGGCCTCGAACTCCTCGGCGTCGCGCTCGGTGTCCCACGCCGTGCTCCACAAGAGCGCGACGCCCTGCGCCCCGTCGCCGATCACGCTGAACGCGTCGCCGCCCCACCCCTCCGAGGCGATCCGCGCCTCGGCCGCCGGCGCGCAGCGCTCCAGGACCACCCGGGTCTGCAGCTCGCCCAGCGGCTCGCCCCCGAGCGTCCGGTAGCCGGGCGGAGACCCGGGCGCGCGCACGGGCACGATCGGCTCCCCGTCGAGGTATTTCTGCGGGTGGAGCACCTGCTCGGTCGACGCCGGCGGACGCGCGTAGAGGTGGTTGACCAGCGGAAAGCCGCCCGCGCGGTAGATGTCGGCGACGAAGGCCGCGCCGGCGGCGTACGGGAACAGCAGCCGCTCCCGGGCGATCGGCAGCGCGGCGCGCAAGGCCGCGTTGCCGTCGCGGTGGGGCAGCGCGTCCAGGGAGAGCTGGCGCGAGAGCTCCGAGGCCCGGCGCAGCGTCCGGCCGAGCGGGGCGCCGGCGTCGGCGGACAGGTAGGCCATCATGGTGAGCGTCGCGTCCCCCTCGATCACGGCGAGCTGCGCGAGGCGGCGCTCCTCGCCGGGGAGGGCGCCGAGGTCGGGCAGCCCGAAGTTCTGCGCCTGGAGCGCGTGCTGGAACTCGTGGGCCAGCACGGCCCGCTGCTCTCGCGCGTCCTGCTCGGTGCGCGCGGGCGCGGCGCGCACGACGATATGGCCGATGTCGTCGTCGTAAAACGCGGAGACCTGCTCCTCGAGGACCTCGCGCATCGAGCTCGGGCGCCCCGCGCCGGGGCCGACCTGCTGGACGAGGTTGAAGGCGAGCAGGAAGCCGGCGCGCCGCTCGATCTCCTCCTGCGAGGGCGCTCCGGTGATGCGGCGCTGCAGGGCCGCGGCGAAGCTCGGCGCGTCGAGCAGCGCGACCGGCACGAGCGCCCGCTCCGGGAGGCCGCGCGCCGCGGAGACCTCGCCGAAGAGGGCGCGCACGTCGGTCATCGTCAGCGGCGGCGGGGGCGGCGGCTCTGCGCGCGGCGCCGGCGGCTGCGACGCCGCGCAGCCGGCGGCGGAGACGGCCGAGAGCAGCGCCAGGAGAGGCCGGGAGAGAGCGCGCATCCCGGCGAGAGGCTATCATCGAACGGCGCCCGTGAAGAGCGGAGTCCGTGAAGGCGCAGCGCGGGCCCGCGGGAGGGACGAGCGCGCGGCGCTGCGCAGGAGGCGGCCATGCGATTCTCCCCCACGTCCATCGAGATCCGTCGCGCCGAGGGCGCCGACGTCGCCGAGGTCCACGCGCTCATGCGGGCCTACTACGCCGAGGACGAATACCCCTTCTCCCCGGATCGCGCGCTCGCGGCGCTGAGCGCCCTCGTCACGGATCGCTCGCTCGGGGGCGTGTGGGTCCTGGTCGCCGGGGGCGAGGTGGCCGGCTATTGCGCCGTCGGATTCGGCTTCTCGCTCGAGTTCCACGGGCGGGACGCGTTCGTCGACGAGCTGTACGTCCGGCCCGAGGCGCGCGGGCGCGGCCACGCGGCGCGGCTGCTCGACCGCGCGGAGCAGGGCTGTCGCGAGGCGGGCGTGCGCGCCCTCCACCTGGAGGTCGAGCCGGACAAGGCAGAGACGTACGCGTGGTATCGCCGCCGCGGCTTCGCCGACCACGAGCGCCGGATGATGACGAAGTGGCTCGCGCCTGGGCCCGGCAAGGAAGACCCGTAGCGCACGCTGGTTGCGCGTGAGGGCTCTCCGATGACGAGCCGTCGGCGGTGATTCCCCTCAGCGGCTGCGCGGCGGCGCCTCGGAGAGGTACTCGAGCAGCCGCGCCTCGTCGCTGCCGATCATCCGATCGACCCCGTCCTCCCGGAAATGGCGGTGGATCTGCAATGCCCCCGCGGGCGTCCGCACGAGGATGGCGACGCGCCGGAACCCCCTCATCACGATGGGCCGGAACCGCTGCATCGCCGCCTCGAACGCGGGATCGTTCCTCCCCACCGCCGAGCGCAGGTCCACGAGCAGGGACAGCCCGTCGCGGCCGACCCGGTCGAGCGCGCGGCTCACCTCCATCCACCCCTCCTCGAACTGCGCAACAGACTCCGACGGCACCGCGCTGCGCGTGATCCTCGCGAGCTTCATCGCCGGGTTGACGATGACGACGTAATGAGCATTGCGCAGGATCTCCAGCATGGCGACCCACGTAGTCTATCCCAACCGCCTGTCGCGTGGAGCCGCGCTCCCCTTCTCTCTTGACTGTCGAGTCCGCCTCCTCCTGCCGCTGGCGTGCATGCGGGCTTCGGGATGCGGCATCCGCTCGAGTCGAGCGCGCAACACGCGCGAGCGAGGAGAAGAACACCGGCTGGACAGTCGAGCCGCGCCGCGCGAAGAGCCCCTGTCGTCCCTGGACGATACGGCCCGTCACCCGATCGCCCCCACACTTACCCACACAGATTCCGGCCGCGCTTTGCGCTGGGCCGACGGGTCCAGTACCCTGGGCCCCCTTCGAGTCCGCAAGGTTCCGACGAGGTATGCACGCGCAGCCGCCCCCCTTCGACCTCCGGGATCGATCACCCGCCGGGGAGGCGGCCGAGCCGGAAGCGGTCGGACTGGAGGGGGTGCTGCGGACCGAGGAGCTGGCGCGCCGCCCGACCCGGCTGCCCGACCACGCGGCCGAGAACCGGGCCCTGCTCGCCCTCGCCACCGCGATGGCCGGTCCCCTCGAGGACGTCCTCCCGAGGCTGGCGTCGCTGCTCCTCGAGCTCTGCCGGGCCGACTCGGCGGGCATCAGCGTGCTCGAGGACGACGGGGAGGGCGGGCACGTGTTCCGGTGGCGCGCGATCGCCGGGGCGCTCGCGCACCACCTCGGCGGCGTGATGCCACGGAGCCCGAGCCTCTGCGGCACCGTCCTCGACCGCGGCGAGGCGCTCCTCTTCCATCGCCCCGCCCGCCACTTCGTGTCGGACGACGACGTCGAACCGACGGTCGTCGAGGCGCTGACCGTCCCGTTCCACGACAACGACACGCCGATCGGCACCGTCTGGGTCCTCGCCCACAACGAGGAGCGGAAGTTCGACGCCGAGGACGTCCGGCTCATCTCCAGCCTGTCGCGGTTCGCCGCGACGGCCGTCCGCGCGCTCGCCCGGGCGCGGGACGCGTGGCGGGCGGCCGAGGCGCTCCGCGAGAGCGAGGGCCGGCATCGGTTCCTGGCCAACCTCGCCGCCGCCACCCAGCCGCTCTCCGACCCCGACGAGGTCATGGCCGTCACGGCGCGCATGCTCGCCGAGCACCTCGGGGCGGACCGGTGCGCCTACGCCGAGGTCGAGGACGAGCGCGTCTACGTCATCACGGGCGACTACACGCGGGGCGTCCCGAGCATCGTCGGCCGGTGGCCCGTCGCCGATTTCGGGCCCGAGCTGGTCCGGTGCATGTTCGCGAACGCGCCGTACGTGATGGACGACGTCGACGCCGACCCGCGGGCCGGACAGGACCTCACGGCCTACCGGGCGACGAGGATCCAGGCGGTCATCTGCGTCCCGCTGCACAAGTCCGGCAAGTTCACCGCCGCGATGGCCGTCCACCAGAAGACGCCGCGGCGCTGGACGCCCGACGAGGTGGCGCTCGTCCGGCTCATCGTGGGCCGCTGCTGGGAGGCCATCGAGCGCGCCCGCGTGGCCCGCGCGGTGCGGGAGCGCGACGAGCGGCTCGACTACGCGGTCCGGCTGTCCGGCGTCGGCTTCTGGTACTGCGACCTGCCGTTCGACAAGCTGATCTGGGACGACCGGGTGAAGGACCACTTCTGGTTTCCCAGCAACGCCGACATAAGCATACATACATTCTACGACCGCCTGCACCCGGACGATCGGGAGCCGACGCGGCGAGCGATGGAGGCGTCGATCCGCGAGCGGATCCCGTACAACGTGGATTACCGGACGGTCGATCCGGCCACCGGGGCGCTCAAGTGGATCCGGGCCCTGGGCGGGACGGCCTACGCGCCGGACGGCGCGCCTCGCCGGTTCGACGGGGTGACGGTCGACATCACCGACCGCAAGCGCGATGAAGAGCGGCTCGCGAAGCTGCTCGATCGGGAGCGGGAGCAGGGCCGGCTCCTCCGCCAGGTGGCCGACGCCGCGCTCACCATCCACGCGTCCGGGTCCCTGGACAGCGTGCTCCAGGGGATCACCGAGCAGGCCCGGGCCCTCATCGGCGCCAGACAGGCGATCGCCAGCCTTGCCTCCGGGGACGACGGGCCGCAGGCGCTGAGCGCCGCATCGACGTCGGGGCCGATGCGGGGCTGGCTTGTCGCGCGGTTCATCGGCCGGAGCGGGGAGAACCTCGGCCTCATCCAGCTCACCGACAAGCACGACGGGGAGTTCACCGAGAGCGACGAGGCGATCCTCGTCCAGCTCGCCCACATCGCGTCCGTCGCGATCGAGAACGCCCGGCTGTACGACCAGCTCCGCGATCAGGACCGGCGGAAGGACGAGTTCCTCGCCACCCTCGCCCACGAGTTGCGCAATCCGCTCGCCCCCATCCGGACGGGCCTCGAGATCCTCCAGGTCGCCGGGAGCGGGGAGCAGGCCCGGAAGATCCTCGCCATGATGGAGCGGCAGATCGGGCACATGGTCCGGATGGTCGACGACCTGCTCGACGTGTCCCGGATCACCCGCGGCAAGGTCGAGCTGCGGCGGGAGCGGGTCGATCTCCGGTCGGTCCTGAACGGCGCCCTGGAGACGAGCCGGCCGCTCATCGAGGCGGCCGCGCACGAGCTCGCGGTCCGGCTCCCGGCGGAGCCGCTGCTGCTCGACGCGGATCCGACCCGGCTCGCCCAGGTGTTCGCGAACCTGCTCAACAACGCGGCCAAGTACACGCCCCGGGGCGGCGTCATCCGGCTCACCGCCCAGCGCGAGGGGGCCGGCGTTGTCGTCCGGGTGGTGGACAACGGGGTCGGCATCCCGGCCGACATGCTGCCGAAGGTGTTCGACATGTTCACCCAGGTGGTCCGGTCGATCGACAGGGCCCAGGGCGGGCTGGGGATCGGGCTGACGCTGGTCCGGCGGCTCGTGGAGCTGCACGGCGGGACGGTCCACGCCGAGAGCGACGGTCCTGGCTGCGGGTCGACGTTCGCCGTCCGGCTCCCGCTCGCCGCGGCCGAGGAGCCCGCGTCGAGGCGCTCGTCGCCGGGGCCGGCGGGGCGCGACGCCGCGGCCGCGCTCCGGATCCTCGTCGTGGACGACAACGTCGACGGGGCGGAGAGCCTGGCCTTGCTCCTCCGGATGTCCGGGCATCGCACCCGGGCGGTCCACACCGGCCCCGAGGCGCTGGCGGCGGCGCGGGAGCTCGGCGCGGACGTCGTGTTCCTGGACATCGGCCTGCCGGGCATGAGCGGGTACGAGGTGGCCCGGCGGCTGCGGGCGGAGCCGGGCTTCGCCGGCCTCGTCCTCGTGGCGCTCACCGGCTGGGGGACCGAGGACGACCGGCGGCAAGCCCGGGAGGCGGGGTTCGACCACCACCTGACCAAGCCCGTGGACGCGGCCGAGCTGCGGCGCCTCGTCGCCAGCGTCGCGCAGGCCGCCGCGGCCCGCCGGCAAGGCGGCTGACCCCGGCGCGCGTCGCGCGAGCCGCCGCGGCCGGCCCCCAGGACGGCTGGCGGCGCGCTCACCCGGCGCCGGCGGCCGCGCTCACTCGACGACGATCGCGACGGAGGCCTGGAGCGCCCCCACCTCGGCCGTGACGACGCCGTCCTCGTAGGTGAAGGGCACCTCGCGGTCCTCCTCGAAGTCCAGCGAGGCGACCGTGACCGCCGCGGGCGCCGTGTCCACCGGGAAGCTCGCCGTCACCCCCTGTTGCTCCACCACGCCTGCGCTGTACTCGTGGTTGATGACGTGGAGCACCGTGCGCCCGTCCGCGAGCCGCACGAGGTTGTGGCTGGTCTTCTTCTGCTCCGCGCAGGCGCCGGGATCCTCCGCGGACGCGCACGCCTCGAACGAGAGGCTCACGGGCCCCGTCAGGTCGGTCGCGCCGTGGAACAGGTCCGCGTGCGACCTGTAGAAGTCGCGGAACCGCGCGAAGAAGTCCATCATCTCGAGCGCTGTCGCCGTGTTCTCGTCCGTCGTCGTGTGCAGCGGCAGGGCGAAGTACAGGCCGTTCGCGTAGACCTCCGCGGCGAAGACGCGGAAGTAGTCCTGCCGCTCCTCCAGCGGGAGACCGTAGTAGCGATTCATCATGTCGTTGGGCCAGTCGAGGAACAGCATCAGGGGGACTTCCTTGCCGCCGACGAGCTCTTGAATCCGCTTCGAGCGCGCCTTGAGCCCCCGCAGCGCCGCCTGGAACGACACGGTCCCATCCAGGTGTCCATCGACGATCGGCACCCAGTCCATGCCTCGCGGGCCGTCGCCGTCGATGTTCCAGTCGTACAGGCCCACGCTCTGGAGATCGACGAACGGGACGACGCCGTTCGAGGTGATGAAGATCTCGCGGCCGTGCTCCTCGCGCGCGTAGCGGCGCAGCTCGAGCACGACCTCCTGCCAGTAGACGAGCGCCGGGTAGATCTCGACGAACGTCCCGACCTGCGGGTCCGGGCGGTTGCCGACCGTCCAGCCCCACTCCGTGAGGAGCAGCTTGTTCCTGCTGTCGAACGGCTTCTCCGTGGCGTTCATGCGCCCCAGGTACCCGCGGAAATCGAAGCTCCTGCCCGCTGTCTCCGGCGCCCCCGAGCAATCGAGGCCGTCCTCCGGGGCGATGCCGAAGCCCTCCTGCCAGTCGTCCTGGCGGCCGCCGTGCTTGCGACAGAGGTAGTTTCCGAAGTCCGCGACGTGATGGTCGTCGAACCCCTCGTTGCCGTCGTACTGCGCGCCCCCGTAGCCGCCGTTGATCTCGTCGAAATTCAGCCCGTCCACGCCGAGATCGATCTGGACCTTGCCCAGCTCGATGAGGCGTGCGCGGTAGCTCGGGGACGCCATGCTCGCCCGGTGGGCGCCCTCCACGATCTGGTCGTGGGCGACGAGCTCGCCGGCGGCGTTCCGCGTGGCCTGCTCCAGGAACTGCTCCTCGCTCTCGACCTCGTCCGCGAAGATGACCGAGGCGGTGCTGCCCGCGACGAAGCGGACGCCGCGCTCGCGGCAGCTCGCCAGGTAATCGGCGTCGTACTCCTCGATCGCGAGCCCTGTGTCACGCCAGCGCTGCCACGCCCTCGGCACCATGTCCGGCGCGAGCTCGATCACCTGCGGATCCGACTGGTGCACCTCCACCTGGCTGAACGCGAACACCGTCAGCTCGGACGTGTCGAACGTGCCGAACGCCTCGGGGTGGATCTCCGGCATGACCGGCGCGACGTCGCCCCCGCCACCTTCGCCGCCCTCGCCCCCATCGCCCCCGGTGCCGGTCGTCGTGGTGGCCCCGCCCTCGCCGCCCTCGCCGCCCGCGCTGCCGCTCGCGCCGGCCGTGCCGCCCGCGCCGGCCGTGCCGCCCGCGCCACCCCCGGCGCCGCCGGGGCTCGGGTCCGAGCCGCAGGCGCTCGCGGCCAGCGCGCCGGCGACGGCGATGCACGAGAGCAGCCGGGATCCCCCCGACCCCGCCCTGCGGGCGGCGCGGCGCCGCGATCTCCTCGCCCGTGCCGCTCGATGCACGTCGCCCGCGCCCCCGTCCTCGCGAAGAATTGTCATGTGCGCAGCAGACGTGATAGCCATTCGCGCTGTCAAGGCCGCTTTTCGCCGCCGCACGACGGACATGAGGCCGGCACACAGGCCTCGACGCGCACATCGAGCCCATCGGTGCGCCGAAAAATCCAGTGCTATTCACCGCGCGCTCCGTGGTTGAATCGGCGGATGCACAGCGCCCCACGCCGCCGGCCGGCGGCGCCCTCTACCCCATCTTGCGTTCTCGCTGCCGCGCTCCCCGCCGCCGCGATCGCCGGATCCGCAGCGAGCGCGCCGTGCTCGCCCGGGTCGACGCGCCGATGGCCACCCCGGAATCCCGCACCCTCGACTTGAATCTCACGGAGACGATCATGCCTATTCGATTCTCGCTGTCGTACACACTTCTTCTTGGCCTGCTCGTCGCGGCCTGCGGCTCGGAGGAGCTCGCCCCGGCCGGCAGCGGCGGCGCCGGCGGCAGCGGTGGCGCCGTCGGTGACGGCGGTGGCGGCGGTGACGGCGGTGACGGCGGTGACGGCGGCGCCGGCGGCAGCGATGAGCCTGCTTCCCTGCTCGTCCAGACCGACAAGGGTCCTGTGGAGGGCGCGCTCGTCGGCTCGACGCGCACGTTCCTCGGCATCCCGTTCGCTGCGCCGCCCGTCGGGGAGCTGCGCTGGAAGCCGCCCGCGCCCCACGAGGGGTGGACCGAGACGCTGGAGGCGACCGAGCTCGGCCCCGCCTGCGCGCAAACGATGATGCTCACGCCGGGCTTCGACCCGAGCTCGAGCGAGGATTGCCTCACCGTGAACGTCTGGACGCCCGAAGGCCCGGCGTCCTCGTCCCTGCCCGTCCTCGTGTGGATCTACGGCGGCGCCTTCGAGGTCGGGAGCGGCGGCCTGCCCGAGTACGACGGTCAGCGCCTGTCCGAGACGACCGGCTCGGTGGTGGTCACCTTCAATTACCGCCTCGGCCCGCTCGGGTTCCTCGCCCTCTCGGAGCTCAAATCGGAGGATCCCGATCACCCCTCGACGGGCAACTACGGCCTCGAGGACCAGCGCGCCGCGCTCGCGTGGGTCAAGGCCAACATCGGCGCGTTCGGCGGCGATCCGGGCAAGGTCACCGTCTTCGGCGAGTCCGCCGGCGGCATCAGCATCTGCGCGCACCTCGTGTCGCCGGAGAGCGCCGGCCTGTTCCAGCGCGCGATCATCGAGAGCGGGCCGTGCGATGTCCTCGTCCCCGAGGAGGCGGCCGTCGCGCAGGGGGGGACGCTCGTCGAGGCGCTCGGCTGCGGCGACGCGCCCTCCGTGCTCGAGTGCCTGCGCGAGAAGTCGGCCGAGGAGGTCACGACCGCGCTGCCGCCGGCCGCCGACATCCTCCTCGGCGAAGGTCCGCGCTGGTTCCCTGTCATCGACGGCTGGAACCTCCCCGACACGCCGGGCAAGCTCCTCGAGGCCGGGACCTTCGAGAAGGTGCCGACGATCCTCGGCAGCAACGCCGACGAGGGCACCGTGTTCGTCGCGGCGGGTGGCACGACGATCGACGACGACGCCGCCTTCCTGGCGTTCGCCGAGCACCTCGCCCCCGGCCGCGGCGAGGACGTGGTGGCCGGCTACCCGAGCGACACGTTCGGCTCGCCGCTGGCGGCGGCGACCGCGGCCCTCGGCGACTATTTCTTCGTGTGCCCGACGCGGCGGGCGGCGCGCGCGATCGCGGAGGCCGGCGTGGACACGTACCTTTATCACTTCACCCACGCGCCCGAGGACTCGCTGTTCGGCGACCTCGGGGCCTTCCATTCGGCCGAGATCCGGTATGTGTTCGGCACCCCGGGGACGCTCCTCCCTGCCCCGCTCACGGAGGAAGAGCTCGAGCTGTCGCGCGCGATCGGGGGGTACTGGTCGCGCCACGCGGAGAGCGGTGATCCGAACGGCGGCGACGCGGTGGCGTGGCCGAAGTACGACGCGGAGACGGACGAGCACCTCGTCCTCGATATGACCATCTCCGTGCAATCCGGGCTGAGGAAGGACCTCTGCGACCTGTGGGACAGCGTCGCCGCGGAGCAGCGCCAGCGGTAGCGCCTCGTCGACCGTCGCCCGTCCCCCCCGCCCGCCGAGCTCGGCACGTAAGTACCGGTAGCTCCTATGCTATCCTCGACGCCGTGCTCCCCTCCTACGACCTCTCCGCGATCGTGGCCCGGCTCGCCGGGCGCGAGGCCGCGCTCGACGCGCTCACGCAGGAGCGCCAGGCCGCCGTCGCCGCGATCCTGCGGGCGCCGGCAGGGGCGCCGGGGACGGCGCAGGAGCCCATGGGCGACCGGGATCCCGGCGAGGCCGAGCTCCTCCTGATCCGCCGGGCCGAGCACCCGCGCGACCCGTGGTCGGGGCACATGGCGCTCCCGGGCGGGCGGCGCGACGCGGCGGACTCGAGCCTGCTCGACACAGCGATCCGCGAGACGCGCGAGGAGGTCGGGATCGACCTTGCGGCGCACGGCGCCCTGCTCGCCCGCCTGCCGGACCTCCCCGCGGTCGTGCGCGGGCGGCGCGTCGGGCTGGTCATCTCCCCGTTCGTCTTCGCGCTGGGCTCCACGCCGGAGCTCACCCTGAGCGACGAGGTCGCCGAGGCGCTCTGGACGCCGCTCGGGCCGCTGGCGCGCGGCGAGTGCGCGTCGACCTACGCGTACACGCACGAGGGGAACGTCGTCCACCTGCCCTGCCTGCGCGTGGACGAGCGGGTCGTCTGGGGGCTGACCTACCGCATGCTGGAGCAGCTCTTCGAGGTGCTCCACCGGTGAGCCGCCGGCCCGGGCGCTCGCCCGTGCGGGGACGATTCCCGTGCGATCGGGCGCTGGATGAAGGAGCGGAGAAACCGCGCTGAGCGAGGCGCACGGCTGACGAGCCGCGCGGCGCCCCGCCTCAGAACCCGCCCTCGATCGCGAGCCCCGGCATCGTGACGGGCCCGATCGTCTGCGGGGTGCACCCGCGGTCGTCGCAGCTCACGTCGAACACCTCCTTCGTGAGCGTCGCGTTCTGCAGGTCGAACACGAGGCCGAGGTAGCTGCGCTCGCTCAGGGCCCAGCGCTTCGACAGGCGCATGTCGAGCCGGTAGAACGGCTGGATGCGGTCCGGGTGCTCGCGCGCGGGGCGGCCCGGGGTGATCTCGTCGGCCGGGAAGCCGGTGTAGAAGACGTGGCGGATGCCGCCGCGCCAGCCCTTGCCGAGGTCGTAGAGCAGCGCGACGTGCGCGACGTGCGTCCGGTCGTAGGCGGAGGGGATCGTCCGCTGCTCGCGCGTGCGCGTGGAGCGCGACAGCGTGTACGACGCGAGGAAGAACATGTCGCGGCGGAGCGCGCCGCGCGCGCCGAGCTCCAGGCCGTAGGTGTCGCCGAGGCTGCGCGCGAGGAAGCGCTCCGTGCTGAGGTTCGTGCCGCGGCCGGTGCCGATCGGGTCGCTCAGGCCGATCGTCACCTGTCGGAACACCGTGGCGCTGAAATTGACGGGGCCGGCGTTCGCCTCGACGCCGAAGCTCGACTGCAGGCTGCGCTGGAGGCCGCCCGGGATGCCGCCGATCTGGAGCGCCGGCAGCGGGGCGAGGCCGGGGAGCTGCGAGGCGAGCCCGAACGCGGGGATGAGCCGCACGTGCTCGCCGATCCCGAAGCGGCCCACGATCCTCGGGTCCACGGCGACCGCTGTCGCGCCGAGGGAGGTGTAGTGGTCGACGCGCACGCCGGGCGTGATGGTCGACCGCTCGTCGAGCACGATGAGCGCGTCGGCCCACGCGCCGAGCGCGAGGTCGAGCCGGCTGCGGAAGAGCTCGGGGAAGCTCTCGTCGAGCTGCGCCGTCCCCTCGGCGGGAGCGTCGTCGGGCTCGCCGTCCGCCCCGTCGGGCTCGCCGTCCGCCGCGCTGGGGCGCGGCGTCACGTCGTAGCGGTCGACGGCGGCGTCGATGCCGGCGCGCAGGAGCGCGCGCCCGCCGAGGAGGGGCCTGGCCAGGCTCAGCCGCGCGTTGAGCTTCCAGGCCCGCGCGCTCTCCACGCCGACCCCGCGGGACTGGTCGAGGCCGAAGGTGAGCGCGGCGCGCACGCGCGCGCCGGAGGCGGCTTCGTCGCGGTCGTAGCGCAGGTCGAGGCGGTGGAAGTCGCTGTCGAGGAGGACGTTCCGCCCCTCGTCGCCGGCGTCCTCGTCGATGCTGGCGAGGTAGTCGTACGCGCCGAACGAGAGGACGGTGAAGCGCTCCTCGGGCCCGAGCCGGTTGACGATGCGGGCCTGGTAGTCGGCGTAGCCCACGTCGACGCTCGGCACGAGCGCGGAGGCGAGCGCGGCGCCGGCGGCGTAGTGGCCGCCGACGAGGACGTGGGTGTCCGTGTCCATGGGGCCCTCGACGACGCCGCCGAGGTCGACGAACCGGAGGCTCCCCTCCCCGCGCCAGACGTCGGACGGCGGCGCGCTCTCGGCCTCGATCGCCGCGCCCGCGAGCCGCCCGATGTCCGCGGGGTACGGGCCGAGGTGCATCTCGACGCGCTGGACCATGGAGGCGGGGATGACGCTCGGGCCGGCGCCCACGTGGAACAGGAGCGGGACCTGGATGCCGTTGAAGAAGTACCCGATGTTCCCCGGGGGCGCGCCGCGGATGTAGTAGTACGGCATGCCGCTCGCGATGGTGGTCACGCCGGGCTGCACCTCGATGGCGCGGTAGGGGTCGCCGAGCGCGCCGGGCAGCTCGCGGATGTCGCGCCGCGAGAGCGAGACGGAGCCCGCCGGGGCCCGGTTGCCCTCGACGGTCACCTCGATCCCCGCCGGCGCCTCGGCGGGGACAGCGGGCGTCGGTGGCTCGGCCGGAGGCGGGTCGCCGGGGGGCGCGGCAGGCGACGGCGGGGCGGCGTCAGGCGGCGACGCGTCGGTCGGGCGGGGTGCAGGCTGGGAGCGCGCCTCGCCCGCGCGGAGGCTGGCGATGACGGCGAGCGCGATGGCGAGGAGTGCGCTGGGGGATCTCACGCGGATGTCGCTGATGCGCCGCCGGGGATGAGGAACGAACGCACGGGCGCCCCGGAGTTAGCAAATCCGACCGCCCGGCGAAAGCCAGGGCGACGCGGCGCGCGCCCCGTGCCGCCGAGGACATCCGCGCGCGGCGCGAGGCCACGCGCTCACGGCCAGTTCCACGCACCAGGAGTCCGGCCAGCGATCCGCGGAGAGAGCCCTGGCGGGATTTCTCACCCGAGATACCAGCCCGCGCCGGAGCGCCTCCGCGCGGCGCACCGCGCCCGAAGGGCACAAAAAAACAGAGCGCCCGTTCGACGGCGGGGGGGGGGAAGCCGTCACAGGCGCTCTGTCCACCCTGATTAGCAGGAGACGGGCCAAGGTCCAGCCCGGCTCACTTCATGGGGTTAACCCTAAGGTTGCCCCTGACGCCTTTCGATTCTGAGATTTCTGGTTGCAGGTCTGACATGCGACAGCGCGCCCGAGGCGGCGACATGCTCGCCCCTCCAGGCGAGCGCGCCGTCGCCGTCCACGGCGGCGCCCTGCCGCGCGCGCCTCGCGCTTCCCCTGCGCTCCCCGCCACGACCTCGCGTCACCCGACCCCCTCGTTGACAAACCGTACGTCGTACGTTACGTAGTACGGATGAACCTGCCCGTCCCTCTCGACAGCGACATCCGGCCGTTCCGCATCGACACGCCGCAGGCCGCGCTCGACGACCTGCGCGACCGCCTCGCCCGCACGCGCTGGCCCGACGCGCTGCCCTCGCTGCCGTCGACGGACTGGTCGTACGGCGTCCCGCTCGCGTACCTGAAGGACCTCGCCGACCACTGGCGCACCGCCTACGACTGGCGCCGGCACGAGGCGCGGCTGAACGAGCACCCGCAGTTCACGACGACGATCGACGGCCAGAACATCCACTTCCTCCACGTGCGCTCGCGCGAGCCCGGCGCGCTGCCGCTGATCGTGACGCACGGCTGGCCGAGCTCCGTGGTGGAGTACCTCGACGTCATCGGCCCGCTCACCGATCCTCGCGCCCACGGCGGCGATCCGGCGGACGCGTTCCACCTGGTCATCCCCTCGCTCCCCGGATACGGCCTCTCCGGGCCGACCCGCGAGGCCGGGTGGGGCGCGCGCCGGATCGCGGTCGCCTGGGCCGAGCTCATGCGCCGGCTCGACTACCCACGTTACGGCGCCCAGGGCGGCGACTGGGGCACGTGGATCTCGCGCGAGGTCGGGATCGTCGCCCCCGACCGCGTGATCGGCGTGCACACGAACGGGCTTGTCTCGTGGCCGTCCGGAGATCCCGAAGAGCTCGTCGGGCTCACGGACATCGAGCAGGCCCGGCTCGGGAAGGCCGACCACTACCTGCGGGAGCTGTACGGCTACAAGAAGATCCAGTCGACTCGGCCCCAGACGCTGGCTTACGGCCTCTCGGATTCGCCGGTCGGCCAGCTCGCCTGGATCGTCGGGGTGCTCAAGGAGTGGACCGACTGCAAGGACACCCCCGAGGACGCCATCGACCGCGATCGCATCCTCACCAACGTGATGCTGTACTGGCTCACCAACACCGCCGGCTCGTCGGCCCGCTCGTTCGTGGAGACGCCGGACACGCCGGACGAGGCCGATCTCGCCGTCGACGTGAGGCCCGCGACCGTGCCGACCGGGGTCGCGGTGTTCCCGCGGGACATCATCGCGCCCATTCGCAGGTTCGCCGCCCGCGACAACAACATCGTGCACTGGTCGGAGCTCGAGCGCGGCGGCACCTTCGCGGCCATGGAGGAGCCCGACCTGTTCATCGGCGACGTGCGCGCGTTCTTCCGCCGCTTCCGCGGGCGAGCGACGCCGCAGGCCTGACGAGCCCGCGGACGCGCGTCCTCGGCTCGTGCCCCACCGCGAGGACGCCGGAGCGAGCGCCGCCGGCGCGGCGGGCCAGGACATGGGACGTCGCGGCCGTCGCATGCCGCACGGGCGCCGAAGTTGACAAGGATTTGTCGATGTGACAAAGCCTTGCGAATGACGAAGCTCACCGCGGCGGCGACCGCGTTCAGCGAGCTGGTGGTCGAGGTGTTCCGGGTGAACGGTCTGGCGCTCGAGGCCGGGGATCTCCTGGCCAGGCCGGCGGGGCTCACGAGCGCGCGCTGGCAGGTGCTCGGGGTCGTGGACCACGGCCCAGCGCCGGTCTCGAACGTCGCGCGGATGATGGGGTTGACGCGCCAGGGCGTGCAGCAGATCGCGGATGCGCTCCAGCGCGAGGGCTTCGTCGAGTACGTCGAGAACCCGCACCACCGCACGGCCAAGCTCATCTCGATGACCGAGGCGGGGCGCGAGGCCCTGCGGCAGGTCGAGGCGCGCCACGCCGCGTGGGCGGACCGGCTCGGCAAGCGGATTGACCCGTCGAGCCTGCGCGCCGCCGTCGATGCGCTGCGACAGGCGCGGCAGGTGCTCGAGGAAGACGCATCATCGCCGGCGAGACCGGCGCGAAAGGGGTGATCTCATGGGCGAGCCGACGACGATTCCCGTGCTTCCGTGCGTGTCGATGCGCGATACCCTGGCGTTCTACGGCGCCCTGGGCTTCGAGGTGACCCACCAGCAGACGACGCCGAACGTGTACGCGGCGACGCGCCGCGGCGACGTCCACCTGCACTTCATGGGTCTCAAGAAGCTGGATCCCAGGGAGTCGTACAGCGCGTGCCTGGTGCTCGTGTCCGACCTCGAGCGCCTCCACGGGACCTTCGCGGAAGGCCTACGGCAGGCGTACGGCAAGGTGCCGATCGCCGGCTTTCCCCGGATCTCGCGCATGAGGAAGGGGCAGAGCCGCTTCACCGTGGTCGATGTCGCAGGCAACTCGGTCATCTTCATCAAGCGGGGCGCGCCGGACGATTACGACGAGGGGGCCGCCGGGTCGCGCTCGAATTCGAGGCTGGGCAAGGCGCTGCGCGCGGCGGCGCGGCTGCGCGACTTCAAGAACGACGACGCCGCGGCCGCCAAGGTGCTCGACGTGGCGCTCGCCGGGGAAGCGCCGGACGCCCCGCTCGAGCGCGCGCGCGCCCTCGCCGCCCGGCTCGAGCTCGCCGTCGTCCTGGGCGAAGCGGAGCGCGCCCGCGCCCTGCGCGCCGCGATCGGCGAGGCGCCGCTCTCCGACGAGGAGCGCGCGCAGATCCAGGCGGCGCTGGACGCCGTGGACGCGCTCGAGCGATCGCAGGCGTAGGCGCGCCCGGTCGCCGGGGCCTACCGCGCGCGGCGTCTCCCCGTCGAGCCCTCCAGCCGCGGAGCTGGCCGGTCCTCTGCCAGGAGCTCGAGGGCGCGATCGAGCGCGCGCTCCAGCGAGCGAGTGCTCTCGTCCGAGAGGTCGGCGAAGAGCTGCTGCGCGCCGATGAAGGCCGCGTACTCCAGCCGCGCGAGCAGCAAGGCGGTGTCTCGCGCGCGCCCCTCGGAGGCGTGCAGGGACGCGAGGTAGTCGACGCGGCGCGCGTCGACCCGACGGAGCACGGCCGAGGCGCGCTCGTCACGGAGCGCCCACGCGCGCACGGAGAGATCGAGCCGGCCGTCCAGCGATCGCACCATCGCCGAGAGCCGATCTCGCCGTTGCTCCGGCGATCCGCCGCCCTCGGCATGGTGGATGGGCGCCGACGTCTGTCGCTCCTCCCAGCGCGCGAGGAGCGCCTCGAAGAACGCCGCGATGTCCTGGAAGTGATGATAAAACGAGCCCTTCGTCCGGCCGACCCGGGCGCAGAGCCCGTCGATCGTCAGAGCGCCCTCGCCGCCGTCGCGGAGCGCGTCGAGCCCCTCGTCGAGCCAGTCGTTCCGCGAGGTGCGCGCCACGGGGTCAGCCCAGCACGGCGCCCACGACCGTGGCCGCGAGGGCGAGCGAGAGCGGCGAGTACACCAGCCGGTTCATCCGGTGGTACGGCAACGCGCGCGTGGGGGGCCGCAGGCGAGCCTCGAACAAGCCGCCCACGCCCCGCGCTCCGAGCACGAGCGCGACGGCCCACGCGCCGAGCCGAAGCAGGGCCGGCGACGCGTCGCGGCCGTATCGCTGCGCCAGCACGAGCGCAGCGGACGACGCGAGGAGAAAGGCCACGACGAGACACGGGCCGGCGGAAGGAAAGGGGCTCCCCTTCGGGAGCCCAACCACGATCTCCACCTTCTCGTGCCGGGCATCCCCGGGCCATGCGCCCCCCAGGCCCCAGTAGACGTGCACCGCCGCAAGCGCCGCGAGGGCCCCGCTCGACGTCCAGGCGAACACGTCCCCCCATGGGACCTCGACGCCCCCCGCCCGGAGGGCGCTCGGTACAAGTGGATCCATGAGTGCCTCACCTTCCGATCATACCATACCGTATTGTTTGTTGGTCGACAAGGACCGAGCCGCTCGAGCCCGGGTCCACGCGGCGGCCCCTGTCCGTCCGTCCTGACCTCCACCTCCGGCATGGCCCGATGCGTCTCGGGAGAACGCCATGGCTCAACAGCCGCTTTCCGTATCAGAGGGCGAGAATCTCGCCATCGCGCATCGCACATCGCGCACGAGATTTGATAATCCAGGCGACGCATTCGGAATGCGCTCAACTTATCGAGTCTGCGCGCGAGATCGGGCTTTCCCGCGTTCGCTGGTCCAAGTATGGAGTCCGGTGTGCGGGCACTCCCTGGCTCCGGATCGACGCTGGCGTCGCGCGCCCCGGTCGGGTCGCCGCGCCGGCGCGGCGGAGCACGAGGAGAGGTAGGGGTGGCGGCGCCGGGAGATCAGGGCGGCGCGGCGACACCCTGTCGGAAAGCCGGACCGAGACAGCTCCAGAGAAGGCCATGACCATGAAGAGGTACCCGATCGTGATCGCGCTCGCCGTCGCCGGGAGCTTCGCGGGCTGCTGGAGCGGCGGCGTCATCCAGCTCTATTCGTGCGACGACCCGTGCTACGGGCTGGATGCCTACGAGTGCGACGACCCGTGCGCCGTGTGCGAGGGCGGCTGTCTTCCCCTGCCGCCCCTCGGGTTCGACGATCCCATCGTGCTCTGGACGAGCGACGCGGCCGACGAGGCGCCTGTGCCGGAGTGCCCGGCGGAGGCGCCGTTCGTCGTGTTCGACGGGTACGGCGGCTCCGGCGCCGAGCACGTCTGCCCGACGTGCCGGTGCACCGAGCCCTCGTGCGAGCTGCCGCGGGGGCTGACGGGGAGCGCCTCGGCGGCGTGCGACGGGGCGGCGCCCACGTCGTTCGACGCGCCCGAGGGGTGGAGCGGCGCGTGCACGGCGCCGGCGGCGGTGAGCTCGGGCGAGCTCGGCTCGCTGCGCATCGAGGCGCCGACGGTGAGCGGCTGCGCGCCGGCGATCGATCCCGCAGGGGCGCTGCCTACGCCGTGGGGCGCCCGGGCGCGCGGCTGCGCGGGCTCCGCGGACAAGCACACGTGCAGAGAGCCCGGCAAGATGTGCGTGGCGGCGCCCATGCCGCTGCCGACGGGCTTCGCGATGTGCATTCGCTATCTCCGCTCCGGCGCGCCCAGGTGCCCTGAGGAGTACCCGGATCTGCGCGAGCTCTACCAGGGCTTCGACGACACGCGGAGCTGCACGCCGTGCGGGTGCGGACCGCTCGAAGGCAGCGCGTGCACCGCGCTCGTGTCGGTCTACGAGGACGCCTCGTGCGGGCAGCTCCTCGGCGCAGAGACGGTGACGCTGGCGGGGCCGAAGTGCGTCGCGGGGCCGGACCTGCGGATCGAGAGCATGGATGCCGTGTGGATCAAGGACGAGCCGGGCTCATGCGCTCCGACGGGCGGAGTCGCCGCCGGGGAGGTGACGCCGGAGGGAGCGTCGTTTTTCTGCTGCCAGTCGGACGAGGTCATCGCTGTGCCCTGATGACTCCGCCCGCCGCGGAGGCTCATCACGTGACACGGGCGTGCGCCTGCGTCCCTCGCAGAGCGCGCGCGGCGACCGTCCGAAGAAAGGCGTGACTTCGGGTACCCGGGCGCGCGCTCCGCGCGCTATAAGACCGAATCACGCGAAAGGGAGAGCGGATATGCGAATCGCACGATGGTGCTTCTGGATGGCGCTCGCGGCGAGCGGCTGCAGCGCGTCCGACGGTGGCTCGTCCGCCACGGACAACCGCCCGCGCCCGGGGGGCGGGAGCGACACCGGGAGCGGCGCGAGCGGCGAGCCCGGGGGCGGCGCGGGCGGCGAGGACGAGGTGTTCGGCAGCGGCGCCGGGACCGGCGGGGCCGGCGCGGGCAGCGGGAGCGGGGAGAGCGGGGAGGGCGAGAGCGGGTGCATCGAGCGGGCGGAGCTCGTGTACGTGCTCTCACAGGACAACGAGCTCTACAGCTTCAGGCCCGATCGCAAGGAGTTCACGAGGATCGGTGTCCTGGGTTGTCAGACCGACATGGATCCGAACTCGATGGCGGTGGACCGCGACGCGGTGGCGTGGGTCAACTACGTCTATGGCGACGACAGCGCCGGGACGCTGTTCAAGGTCAGCACCGAGGACGCGAGCTGCGAGCCCACCGGGGCCTCGCTCCCGCGCGACTGGTCCCGGCTCGGCATGGGCTTCTCGAGCGACCTCTCGCGCCCGGAGGCGGAGCAGCTCTTCGTGGCCGGCACCACGAGCACGCCGGGTATCGGGCTCGGGAGGATCGACGGCACGTCGGTGACGCCGGTCGGCGAGTTCAGCGGCTCGCTGCGCGGCCAGTCGGCGGAGCTCACCGGCACCGGCGACGGGCGCCTCTTCGGCTTCTTCACGACCTCGCCGGTCCAGCTCGCCGAGATCGACAAGGAGACCGGCGACATCATCGAGGCGACGCCCCTGCCAGGTATCGAGACCCCGAGCGCATGGGCCTTCTCGTTCTGGGGCGGCGACTTCTACTTCTACACCGCCCCGCAGTCCGCGTCGCGGACGACGAACGTGAGCCGCTATCGCCCCTCCGACGGGTCGATCGACACCGCCTACATGACCAACATCGGCTTCCGCATCGTCGGAGCGGGCGTGTCGACCTGCGCCCCGATCGAGCAGCCGCGCTGAGGGCCGGCCGCGCGGCTCCGGCCGCGCGCGCCGGCGCGGCGCGTCGGTCGGCCTGCCAGGGACGAGCGCGTCAGTCCTCGGCGTCGTCGCCGAAGAGCACGCCGACCGAGAGCTCGAGGGCGTCGAACGGCTCCGCCCGGACGCGCTCCCCGCGCTCCGCGAGCAGCGCGGTCAAGTAGCCATCGCGGGTCCACCGATAGACGGTCAGCGTCTCCTCCCTGGGATCGAGGATCCAGTAATGCGGGATCTCGCATCGGTGGTAGACGCGCATCTTCTTCACGGTGTCGTTGCGCGCGTTGGTGGACGACAGCACCTCGCAGATCCAGTCGGGTCGCACGCGCAAGGGGTTGCCCCTCGGGCGCTCCGGGACGCGCTCGCGGCGAAAGCCGAGGATGTCCGGGCGGTAGACCTCCGCGGGCTCCAGCTCGATCTCCACCTCGGTGAGCAACCACCAGCCGCCGGGGCGGCGACCGCCGGGGCGGCGGTTGAAGGGGTCGAAGAGGACGCCGGTGAGGGCCGCCTGGGTCCCGCCGTGCTCACCGGCCGGGGTGGCCTTCCGGACCAGCTCGCCGCCGATGATCTCGTGGTAGCGCTGGTCCTCCGGGATGGCGAGCAGGTCCGCGGCGGTCGCACGCGGAGGGACCCGGCCCGCGGAGGTCGACATGCGCCGCAGGGTACCACGGCGGGACCCCACGCGAAACCGGGCCCTGCCCGGCGACGTCGGCGCCGCGCGACAACGCCTCCGGGGCAACGTGGTCCATCGCTCCCCTCCTCAGCTCTGCTCCAGAGCGACAAGCGGATTGAAAAGGCGAAGAGGGAGCGAGAATTCAACGCAAAGGCGCAAAGGCGCAAAGGCGCAAGAACGCAATGAAAAGATCTCTTTTTTTTGCGTCTTTGCGCCTTTGCGTCTTTGCGTTGAATTCCGGGCTTCCAAGCTGATCGCAGGCATCTACCGCGCTCACGCCGCAGGTGTCATGGTGGGAGCGCCGGCGCGGCGCGGAGGTGTTGCGATGCGGATGAGGCTGCTCCCTGTGCTCTGTCTCTCGCTCTCGCTCGGCGCCGCGTGCGGGCCGGCGCCGGCCGCCGACTCCCCTGCTCGCGAGGACATCTTCGGGGCGGCGGGGCCGGGCGAGTTCATCCTGCTCACCGCCACGGGCGAGCTCGTCAGCGCGGACATCGAGCCGGGGCGCGTCCTCGGGCCGGACGTCGACGTGGGTGTGTACCCTCCGGACAGCGGGCGCGGCGGGCAGGCAGTCCGGGGCGTCGCGTTCAACCAGGCGGTGAGCGTCACCGCGACCGGCCAGGGCGCGACCGGCGTCGTGGGCGGCATGCCGCTGGAGCTCTCGGTGACCCGGGCAGAGACGGGGCTCCGCGCGCGCGGCCTCGTGGCCGGCGCCCTCTCCGACTACCGGCTGGACGAGCGACAGCTCACCGGCGTGATCGGGCGCTGCAGCTACGAGCTCACCCGATCGGGACGGTACTACGAGGGGGCGCGGAGCTGCGGAGGCCAGCCTCACCAGGTGACTGTCCTGCTGCCCCGCGGGCTGTCGTCGTGGAGCGACGCCGCGCTCGCGACCACCCTCGGGCTGCTCCTCGGCGCCTGAGCGCGTCCTCGGCGCCTGAGCGCGTCCTCGGCGCCTGAGCGCGTCCTCGGCGCCTGAGCGCGTCCTCGGCGCCTGAGCGCGTCCTCGGCGCCTGAGCGCGTCCTCGGCGCCTGAGCGCGTCCTCGGCGCTCGAGCCGCGTCCTCGACGCCGGAGCGCGCAGCCGCCTATCTCGCCGCCGGCGAATGACAGGCCGCGCACCGGCTGCTAGAGCTCGGGTCAACCCGGCAGCAAGAACGCCGAAGGCCCGCCGGGCACGGAACGCCGAGCACCGCTCGGCCCCGGGCCGCGGCGTTTTTTCTTCGCGCCTCCCGCGCCGCACCTCCCCTACCGACGCCACGTGACGAAGCCCAGAACCGATGGCAACGCGCCGGGCAGGCCGGCCGCGGCGACTTCACCCAGCCTCCTCGAAGGGCGATCCGCGCCCATCCCGGTCGGACCGCGGCTCGAGGCCGTGCTCGAGCTGGCCTACCGCGCCCGGCGCGCGGTGCTGCTCGAGGGGCCCACGGGGATCGGCAAGAGCGAGCTCGTCCGGCAGCTCGCCGAGCGGCTCGGCATCGCCACCGTCGTGCTCGACCTGAGCCTCCTCGAGCCGCCCGACCTCGTGGGCCTGCCGGTCATCCGGGACAACCGGACCGCGTACGCGGCGCCCTCGGTGCTGCCTCAGGACGGCGCGGGCATCCTGATGCTCGAGGAGCTCAACCGCGCGGAGCGGTACATCCAGCAGCCGGCGCTCCAGCTCCTCAGCGCGCGGCGGCTGCACGAGTACGAGCTGCCCGCGGGCTGGGTGTGCTTCGCCGCCGTGAACCCCGAGTCCGCCGATTACCAGGTGACGCCGCTCGATCGCGCGCTCCGGGCGAGGTTCCTCAACCTGAGCGTGCGCGCCGACCGCGCGTCGTGGCTCGCCTGGGCGCAGGAGAACGGGATCCACCCGGGCGTGGTCGCGCTGGGGCAGGCGCACGAGCGCATCCTGGAGGACGTGCCGCCGCGCACGTGGACGTACGCGTCGCACGTGCTCGGCGCGCTCCGCCCCGAGGAGCTCGCGGACGGCGTGCTGCTGCGCGACGCGCTCGGCGGCTACCTGCCCCCGAGCTGGGTCGAGCTCCTGCTCGCGTCGAAGGAGTCCTGGTCGACGAAGCTGCCGTTCGACCTGCGCGCGCTGCTCGCCGACTACGGCCCGACCTCGCCCGCGGGGAAGGCGCTGCGCACGGCCCGCGAGCGCGGGGAGACCGACCGCTTCGACGAGGTGACCACGCGTCTCGCGCCGCTGCTCGAGGGGCCCGAGGTCGGCGTGCTGGCGGCGCAGCGGAAGCTGTCGCTGGCCGCCTTCGAGGCGCTGCTCGGGGACCTGCCGGGCGACCACCGCGAGCGCCTGCAGGAGGCGCTCGGCGGCAACGCGACGGCGACGCAGCTCGTGGACGTCCGGCCCGAGGAGCTGCTCCAGAACTACGCGGGCAGCGCCGCCGAGCAGAAGGTGCTCGCGTGGCGCGCCGACCCGCTGCGGCAGCACCGGATCGGCCTCGTGGTGACGGCGCTGTCGGCGCACCTCGCGCAGCAGGCGAAGCTCGTGGAGGTGCGGCGGAGCAACGTGGCGCGGGCGTGCCTCGGGCAGCTCCTTGCGCAGCTCCCCGAGCGCTGGGCGCTCCGGCTGGCGGGGGCGCTGAAGAAGCACGGCGTCACGCCGATCCGGCCGCAATGAGGGGCAGCGGCAGGGACGCCGCGAAGCCGGCGGGGGACGACGCCGCGACGGCGCGGGGAACGGCGAAACCGGCGCGGGGGGGCGACGATCCGGGGCCGGGAACGGCGAAACCGGCGCGGGGGGGCGGCGATCCGGGGCCGGGAACGGCGAAACCGGCGCGGGGGGGCGGCGATCCGGGGCCGGGAATGGCGAAACCGGCGCGGGGGGGCGACGATCCGGGCACGGGAACGGCGAAACCGGGGCCTGAGACCGCGGGGCGCGGCGAGGTGCCCGAGGACGCGCTCGCGGCGTGGCTCGACGCCTTCGTGCGCGATCCGGGGTTCCTGGAGCGGTACCCCTGCTACGCGGCGATCCTCGGGCGGCTCGCGCCGGTCGCGGATCCGTCGGTGAAGCGCATGGCGGTCTCGATGTTCGAGGGCCGCTTCTTCCTCCACGTCAACGTGGAGTCGTTCATGAGCGAGCCCCTGTTCCTGCGGGGCGTGCTCCTGCACGAGGTGCACCACGTGGCGCTCGGGCACCTCTGCCACCCGAAGTTCGCGGGCGCGGACGAGCCCGAGCTGATGGACCTCGCCCTCGAGATGTCGGCCAACGAGTACATCGAGGAGCCGCTGCCCGACCCGATCCGCTGGCAGCCGTACGCCGCGATCGGCCTGCGCGGCGGCCAGAGCACGCTCGAGCGCTACGACCTGCTCGTGGGCGCCGCGCGGGAGGGCAAGCTCCCGCAGCGGGGCGGCGAGGCGGTCGACGACCACCGCGTGCTCCGCCGCCCGTCGCGGGAGCCGGGCGCGGTGGAGCAGACGCGGCAGCTCCTGCTGCGCGCCGCCGAGGAGGCGAGCGAACTCGCTGGTGACGGCGACCCCGTGGACCTGCCCGGCCTGCTGCTCGCGGGCAAGACGCCCGGCCGGCTCATCGAGGAGCTCACCGACGTGCTCGGCCCGCGCGCGCACCCCCTCGACTGGAAGACCGCGCTGCGGATGTTCGTGGCGAGGGAGCGCGCGCCGGTGCACACGTACGCGCGCCCCAACCGGCGCTTCCCGGGCCGCGTGGGCGAGGTGCCCGGCAGGACGTACGCGCCCCGGGCGATCGCGAGGCCGTCGGTGCTCGTGGCGATCGACACGTCGATGAGCATGCGCCGCGAGGAGCTGGAGGAGATCGCCCGGCAGCTCCAGGCGATGAGCGAGGTCGCGCGCATCACCGTGGCCGAGTGCGACACGGAGGTGGCGCGCGTGTACGCCTTCGAGGGGCGGCTCGGCGACGTGGCCGGCCGCGGCGGGACCGACCTGCGGCCTGTGTTCGCGCCGGAGTTCCTGGCGGCGCGGAGGGTCTCCGGGGTGATCTATTTCACGGACGGCGCCGGGCCCACGCCGCCGGCCCCGCCGCCGCTGCCGGTGCTCTGGATCCTGACGAAGCCGCTCGAGTTCGCGTGCCCGTGGGGCGAGCGCGCGTGGCTCGAGCGGAAGCCGCGGCGGGGGTGAAGATCGCGCGCAAGAAGCGCGCGGCGCGTCGAGGAAGGGCGTCCGACCGAGGCGCGTGCCGGTCGGGCGGCCGGTGATGGACAGGGCGCGCATCAGCGGCAGGGAGCGTCGTGGCACGTACGAGCAGGAAGAGGGCCGTGGGACCCGGGACAGCGGCAGCCAGGCGCGGCCGAGGCGCGCCGGTCGGCGGCGACGAGGATCCGCCGCAAACAGAGTTCTACGGCGGGTGGTTCGAGGAGAGCGCCGAGCACCTGGACGCCGAGCTCCGGAAGCTCCGCCGCCTCGAGATCCTGGAGCTCGGCAACGAGCTGGAGAGCACGCTCTGGGACACCCTCAAGGATTTCCTCCCGCGGCGCGTGGGCATGTGTCGCGGTTGGGTGGTGGACAGCGCCGGGCGGAAGCAGGGCGATGACATCATCATCTACGACGCCGCGCGCTTCCGAACGCTGCGCAGGCTTCGAGAAGACCGCGGCATGGACAAGAAGGAACGCGTGCCGGCCGAGGCGGTGCTCGCGTACATCGAGGTCAAGCACACGCTCTACGTCCAGGAGACGGTGCCCGTGAAACACCGGGGTCAATCCCTCGTGAAGGCGTGCAGCCAGGTGGCGGCCTTGAAGAGCTTGCGGCGCGACGGCGTGCCGCTGGAGATGATCGCTCCGAGGCTCCTGTTGCGCTCGGGGATCATCCAGCGTAGCCCGGGCTTCCCCGCGATCCGCAACCCCTGGTACGCGGCCGTGTGGGCCTTGAACCTCCGGGTCGACAGGCACCTCGAGAGCGACCCGGCCGAGGCCGTGAAGCGGCGTATCGCAGCCATCCAGCAGACAGGCACCCGCGCCGAACACCTCCCCGACGTGATCGCCGCGGACACCGTCCTGATGACGCCCGCGATCTCCACCGCGGGGGGCCTGGAATCACGGCCCTTCATCACGCCCGACACGGAGCTCGTGTTCACGAACGGCGTCAAGGCGCTGGGGGCCGCCATGAAGCACCTCGCATGGGCGATTGATGACATCCTGCTCGGCGAGATCCCGTGGCGGCGTATGCTCCGCGAGCAGCTCCGGAGGGCGGAAGACGAGCACGGGAACGTCCGGCTCGAGCTCATCGACCCCGCCGGCGACCCGCGCAGGTCGCTTCGTCCCAGGGACTGAACGGAAACAGCGCACCTGCGACAGGGCGCCCTACGTCGCAGCGACACGTACATTTCGCCATCCAAACACACTCAAAACCCCACAAATTGCCTGTAAGTGGCAATTATTTCGACTGTTCAACAAAGGCGATATAGATCACTTATCTGTGTCGGGACGTGCTGCGCGGGCGAGGAGCAGTAGCGGGGACCGGTCGGAGCCGAGGTCGAGGGGCAGCGGCGTGGTGCTCGATTCGCTGGAGGCCGTGATCCATGCCAGCGCCTCCGGGAGGGAGTGGCGTCGGCTCGCCGAGGCCACGGGCATGTCGGCGATGCCGGGCGCGGGCACGAGCGAGAGGAAGGTCGACTACGCGTCGTACTTCTATGCGCTCCCGACCGGCGGGATCGGGCCGCTGTACCTGTACGGCGATCTACGCCCCTCGCCCGGCGCCGAGGCGAACGCGCGGCTCAAGCTGCGCTGGGAGCTGTTGCCCGAGGGGCCGACGCCGCGGCAGATCAAGAGCTCCAGCCGCGCTGTCGGCGGGTGGCCCGAGGTGCTGCGACGCCTCTCGGCGGACTGGCCAGGGACGCCGGGGAAGGAGGCCGTGAGCGTCGAGGTGACGGCGACCTTCGTTGTCGACGAGGCGGCCCACGTGCCGGCTCCGGCGCTCAGGCTCAAGCCGAAGCCGGTGCGTCAGGGCGGACACCAGCTGGCCCAGACCGCGGTCGCGTGGTCGATCCATCCGCCGAGCGGCCCGGTGCACCGGCTCTCTGTCGCGCGGCTCCGCGAGGGGGAGCTCGTGGTCGCGGCCTCGGGGCGCCATACGCTGCCGCTGGGCCCGGACATGGCAGCAGCGCTGGAAGGTGCGGTATGGCAAGGCGTCGACGCGTTCCTCAAGGCGCCGTGACCCGGACGAACCGCCGCGCGCCGCGCCCGTCGTCCAGGAGCTGGACCGAGATCGATCCCAAGCCGCCGTCCTCCAGCGCCGGCGAGCCGGAGTTCATGATGCTGACGCTCGACGCCGTCGACAGGCACGCAGATCCGGCGGAGACGAGGACGCCCGTGGACCACGAGCGACGCCTCCTCGACCTGGAGCAACGATTCGAGAGCTTCCGACGGCGGATCGAGCGACGCGTCGGCACGCTCGCGCAGCAGGTCAGGAGCCTCCGGCGCGACGCGGACCGCCGCGAGGGCGAGACGGCCCAGGGCGCTCGGCGGACTGGCTGAGGGGCGCCGGCGACGGCGCGACGAGCGGCTCGACGAGGTAGGGCTCGCTGAGCCACGGTCGTCCCGCCCGCCGGCCCCTCCAGGCGGGCTGGGGTGCCAGCAGGTCGGCTCCGGCTGCGTGCGGGCGACCCGCTTCGTGAGGTACGCGCGGCGCGCCATCCGCCTGCGCACGTTCGCCGGGCGGGCGCTGAACCGCCCGAGCCTCGTCAGCAGCACGCCGTGCGAGCTTCTCGCCCGACGCCCTTTCGTGGCGTTGCGACACGATGTCTCCCCAGGGAATCGACTCCCCTGCAATGAGCCGATCGTGAGTCCACGACCTCCAGCGCCGCGGGGCAGAAATCCTGCCAGGGACCTGCCTCGAGAGAGGAGAGAGAGCTCGACGCGAAGCCGCCAAGAGCGCAAAGATGCAAGAAGGCATGGATAGCGTTCTTCTTGCACCCTGGCGTCCTTGCGCCCTGGCGTTGAAATCTCGCTCCGGCTCCCTGACCGAACTCGTCGTGGGCGGAATTAGAGCCGCGCGAGCCGTGACGCAAGCTCAATAGCGCTGAACCAGGATGCGCGACGCATCCGATCACGGCATTGCGATCACGGATCGAATTTTATCACTCAACGTGCACACCCAGCGCATTGCATAATCGAAGGCAATTTTCTCATCGCGAAGAAGCATTCCAGGGAACAGGACTGAAATCCTCGTGATCGCTCGGAGATGGCTCATCCGCGCTTGCGGGCGGTGAACTGGCGCAGGCCGATGGAGCACCCGACCAGGCCCTCGGCGTCCCGGAGCGCCTCGACGGCGTCCAGGAAATCACGACGCACGAGCTCGACCTCTCCGGGGGAGAGATAGACCATGTCGTAGGTCAGGAGCATCAGCTCCCAGAGCCGCGCTGGAGGCTCCCGTCGGGAGACGGACAGCTCCTCCACGCGCGCCCCCGAGAACCCCGCGGCCTCGCCGAGATGGTCCAGCAATGCCTGCTGCGACGTGAAGGCGGGATGGACGAGCTGGAGCGGCTGTCGACCCGTCGCGCGATAGGTCCGGCGCAACGCCTCGACGAAGCACGCGAAGCCATCGCTCGACGCGGGTCCTCCGTCCACGATCGCCGAGAAGACGCCCCCCGGCCGCAGCACGCGGTGGATCTCGGCGATCACGCTCGCCGGATCGCCCATGAGCATCAGCGCCATGTGGCTGAGCACCACGTCGACGGACGCAGGTGGGAGCGGGATCGCCTGGGCGCGCTCGTTGAGCAGCCGGAGTTCCGGCCCGAGCCGTCGCGCAGCGGCGGCCAGCTCGTCTGCGGACATGTCGAGCCCGATCAGCCTCGCGCACGATCCGCGGCGCTGGCGGATCCGTTCGAGCAGCAGGCCATCGCCGCAGCCCAGGTCGAGCACGACGGCTTCGTCCCCCTCGGGGACGACGGCAGCGAGCCTGTCGTAGGAGTCGCCGCCTTCAGGCGTCCGAGCGGGGCCGAAGAACTCGGAGGTCGCCCCGGCATGGGACCGGTGAAAATCGAGCAGGAAGCGCTCGTTCGGCGAGAGAGCGGCGGCATCCATGGAACGACCCCTTCACTTCACCTGGAAGTGCAGCGCCCGCGCTTCGATCGACATGCCGCGCGGATCGCCCGGCACATAGAAGTACACCTCCTGCTCGGATCGCTTGCCGAGGTAGTCGATCGTCGCCTCGACGCGCTCCGGCTGCGGGGCTCCCGGCGGCGTGTACCGGAGCTCCACGCCGAGGTCGCCCAGCATCTGCCTGCCCTGGTTCTTCACCCGGACCGGCAAGACCCACACGTCGCCGTGCTGCTCGGCCCGATCGGGCAGCGCGCGGACCTCGGGCACGACCGAGCCCCTGGATCCCGTCAGCCCCTCGTACACAAGGAACACGGCCAGGCCGAGGATCAACGCCGCGCTGATGGCGACGGAGACCCACTCGGCCAGGCGCCTTCCGACCCGCCGGCCCTCGCCGGCGCCGCCGGCGTCCTTCCCCTGCCCTCGCGCCTCGCTCACACCACCAGCCTCCCCGCCGCGCCGCCGACGATCGCCGGCAGGCCGAGGGTGACCACGCTGGCCACCAGCGTGGGCAGATCGCTCGTCGCCTCTCGCTCCCCGACCAGGCCGAGCAGCGCCAGCGCGACCAGCAGCGACACGGCGCACGTCATCAGCGTCTCGAACCCCCGGCTCTGAAACAGGCTCTTGACGTACACCTCGTGCCGCTCGAACCCCGAGGCGAACAGGATGACGTAGCACAGCGCCACGCTCACCCCGAGGATCGCGAGCTGCCGCCAGGGCGAGAGCCGCGACGCGATCAGCACGACCTCCTCCGTCGAGGCGATGTTCAGCGTGAACAGCAGCGAGCCCGCCGCCGCGGCCGAGAAGTCCCGCAGGTCCGCCCTGAGCTGCAGCGCCTCCGGATCCCCCTCCGGGGGCTTCTCCGCCTCCTCATCATCCCCGGTGCGGGATTTTTCCCGGACCTGCGCGTTCGCGAACGCCACCCCGAGGCTCACCGCGGCCGCCTGCAGGATGATCTTGCCGACGACCTCGCGTGGCGCGCGGTCGAGGGTGATCTCGCCGATCAACGCCAGGATCGCAGCCGAGAGGGCGATCCCGATCCCGACCGACGTCACCGCTTCCATGCCGACGCCGAAGAGCGTGTCCTCGTTCCGGAAGCCGGACTCGAGCGAGCACAGGAAGGTCACGACGAGCGTCAACGCAAGGATGCCCCCGAGGTGCCACGCCGGGAGCATCATCCCGTGGAACCACATCTCCATCGTGTACAGCAGGGGCATCCCCACGATCGCGCCGCCGGCGATCGCCCCGGTGAGGTCCTTCGCCTCCCGGCGCCACCCGTGCGGATCGCTCTTCTGCTGCGGTCTCGGTTCGGCCACGTCGCGCCGCCCCTTGTACACCATCTCCGGCCAGCCGGTCGGCCGCGCGACGCGGGCGACGCGGGCCAGAGGGCGCGGCGGCTCGCCCGCTACTGCTCCCGCGCCGCTACTGCGCCCGCGCCGCTACTGCGCCCGCGCCGCTACTGCGCCCGTCGAAGCGTGGCCACGCCCTTCCAGGGCGGCGTCTGCGCGTACACGATGAGCTCCTTCTCGCCGGAGAACTCGCACACCGCCTCGTAAGCGAGCCCCGCCTCGTCGTAGGAGATGATCTTGAACCGGTTCCACGCGGGCTCGCGGATCTCGTAGGCGCGGTCGACGTGGAGGCCGGGCGAGTCGCCGAGGATGCGCTGGCCGTCGAAGCGGATGACCAGGTGCGCGTACTGGAACTCGAGCATCGACGCGAGCATCGGCTCGAGCGGCACCTCGGGATCGAAGCGGACGAGCCGGAACGTGCCGCGCAGGCGCGCGTCGATCGAGGCGATCTCGGCGGCGGCCCCGCCGGAGCCCTGCGCGCCGCCGGAGCCGCAGCCGGCGGCCGGCGCGGCCAGGGCGGCGCAGGCGACAAGGAGGAGGCGGACAGCCCGGAACGGCCTGGGGTGACGCGACGAGGACCGGCTCTCCAGGGGCGACATGGGCGGAGCTTAGGGCTGGCGGGCGAGCTGCGCAAAGCGGAGCCGAGGTGCGGGCGAGGGCGATGGCCGCGCGGCGCGAGCGACGTCGCTGCGCCCGCGACAGCCCTGCGCGCCGCGCGACTTGCGGCGCTCGGGCGCCCTCCACACAATGAACGGGCGAGCCGATCAGCTCACGACGCCCATCGGACAGCGCCGCGCCGACCGCGGCCGACCGGGGCGCGCTCGCCGGGGGGGCAGCATGGCAGAGGTCGTACGAGGCACGGACTGGATCGCACGCCTCCCCGAGCGCGCCTGCGCGGCGCGCGAGGACGCCGTCCTCGAGGCGGCGCAGGGCGGCCTGCTGGCGCCCATCTGCTGGGCGCCGGTGCACAGCGAGCACGGCGAGCACCGCGCGACCTTCCTCGTGAGCGCGGACGCGCTCCGCATCGGCGACGCGGAGGACTCCGTCCGGATCAACGCCTCCGCGCGGACGACGCAGCGCCTCGCGGATCTGCTCGAGTGCGCGATGCTGACGACGCGCCTCTGCGACCTCGTCTGGGAGCAGGCCAGCGTGCGGATCCCGCCGTGCATCGGCGCCCCGGACCCGACGATGGCGAACACCTCGCGCATGCTGGAGCACCACCGCCGCGTCGAGGAGCGGGTCGCCGGGCGCGCCGGGCTCATCGAGAACGTCGGCAAGCACTGGGTGCTCACGAACCGCCTCGCCGGGAGCCGCGACCGGGCCGCGAACTACGGCTGGTACGATCCGAAGGCCGCCCACCGGCACGGCCAGCACGCGCTGTGGCAGCCGCCCGGGCTCGCGCACGACCTGGATCACGTGGACTACTCGCAGGTCGTCCGGCTCGTGCGCCGCCGGTGCACGGTGGACGGCGCCGACCGCGACATCCTGGAGGTCATGACCGACCCGGCGCTCGCAGGCCTTGTCTCGTCCGAGGGCCCGCTGCGCGTCCTCCGGCAGCCGGGGGTGCCGGAAGTCGCGGTGGCATGAACGCCGCCCCCGGGTTGCGGGAGGGCGCGGCGCTCACCGGTTCACGAGCGTCATGCCGGGCTCCGGATACCGGAGGCCGGCGGCCGCGCCCTTCGGCATCACCTCGTCGAGGCGCCGCAGGTCGCCCTGGGTGAGCGCGATCGACGCCGCGGCGACGTTCTCCTCGAGGTAGCTGCGGCGCTTCGTGCCGGGGATCGGGACGATGAACTCCCCCTGCGCGAGCACCCAAGCGAGCGCGAGCTGCGACGCCTTCACGCCCTTCTCGCGCGCGATGTCCTCCACCTTCGCGACGAGATCGAGGTTCCGCTGGAAGTTCTCGCCCTGGAAGCGCGGCGACATGCGGCGGTAGTCGTCCGGCGCGAGGTCCTCGAACCGCTTGATCTGCCCCGTGAGGAAGCCGCGACCGAGGGGGCTGTAGGCGAGGAAGCCGATGCCGAGCTCGCGGCACGTGGCGAGCACGTCGTCCTCGGGGTCGCGCGTCCAGAGCGAGTACTCGGTCTGCACCGACGCGAGCGGGTGCACCGCGTGGGCGCGCCGGAGCGTCGCCGAGCCCGCCTCCGAGAGGCCGATCGCGCGCACCTTGCCGGCCTTCACGAGGTCCGCCATCGCGCCGACGCTGTCCTCGATCGGCGTCTTCGCGTCGACGCGGTGGAGCTGGTACAGGTCGATCACGTCGACGCGCAGGCGCCGCAGGCTCGCATCGCACGCCTTGCGGATGTACTCCGGCGAGCCGTCGATGCCGCGGACGTTGGGGTCGCTGGGATCGCGGACGACGCCGCACTTGGTGGCGAGGACGACGCGATCGCGCCGGCCCTCGATGGCGCGGCCGACGAGCTCCTCGTTCGTGAAGGGCCCGTACATGTCCGCTGTGTCGAGCAGCGTGACGCCGAGCTCGAGCGCGCGATGGATCGTCGCGATCGACTCGGCCTCGTCGCGGTCGCCGTAGAAATCGCTCATGCCCATGCAGCCGAGGCCGAGGGCGGAGACCTGGAGAGGACCGAGCTTTCGCGTGTGCATGGTGTGCCTCCTTGGCGCCGAGGCGAGGGGCCGCGGCGCTTCGACGCAGGCCACCGTAAGAGTCGGAGCGCGCTCGAAGCAAGGGGGCGGACAGAGCGGCGAGGCGCCCGCTCCAGAAAAAATTCGAGAGGCGCGTAGGGAGGGCCGGCCGGGGCGCGTCTCACCACCAGAAGCCGGCAAGAACAGGCTGGCCCTTGCACCAAGGAGCACGACCAAGATGAACCGCCCCCTCGTCTCGAACACCGCCCGCAGCGCGATCCGTCGCCTCGTCCTCGGCACCTTCCTCTCGGCGGCCGTGCTCGCCGGCGGCGGAGCGGCCTACGCCGCGGGCGGCGCGGAGGGCACGGCGGCGCCGCGCAACGACAAGGACGCGCGCCGCGAGCACCGCCCCAGGGATCCGGCCCGCATGATCAAGCGCTTCGACAAGAACGGGGACGGCAAGCTGGCCGTCTCCGAGCTGCCGGAGAAGGCGCAGAAGCGGCTGGCCACGGCGGACACCAACAAGGACGGCGCCCTGTCGGCCGAGGAGCTCAAGGCGCACGCCGAGCAGCACAGGAAGTCGCGCGAGGCGAAGCAGAAGGAGCGCTTCGCCCGGAAGGACAAGAACCGCGACGGCTTCCTCACCCGGGATGAGGTGGGCGAGAAGCGCTGGGAGCGGGTCAAGGCGGCGGACGCGAACCGCGACAACAAGCTGACCGCGGACGAGCTGCGCGCGGCGCGCGGCGCCCACAAGCAGCCGCGCAAGCAGCCGGCAGCGCGGTAGCTCCGCGGCGGACGCGCGGCGCCGGCCGGCGAGATCAGCCGGCCACGCCGCGCTTCCTCGAGCGCCCGGGAAAGAGGGGCAGTTGCTGCTCAAGCACCTGCTTCCGCCAGGCGAGCAGCGTCTGCGCGCGCCGGCGCGCCGTCTCCTTGCCGATGCCCGCGGTGAAGCGGAAGATGCGCCGCGCGAGCGCGGAGGGGGTGGGCGCCGCCGGCTCGAAGAGATCGGGCGCGACCTCCTTCACGACGTCGCACGCGAAGATCGCGCGCCGCAGGTGCGCCCGCTCGTCGGGGGTGCCGGCCGGGGCGGCGAGCAGCGCGTGCCCGGCGGGCGTGACCGAGGCGTCGTCGTCGCCGAGCCACCCGAGCACGCGCGCGGCCGCGAGCGCATAGCCGACGTGGCGCAGGGAGATGCCCGTCTGCTCCGCGATCTGCTCCTTCGCGGCCACCCCTGTCGCGAGCGCGTCGAGCACGCGCCGCACGTTCGCGAGGTTGTCGGCCTGGGGGATCTCGGCGCTGCGCAGCAGGCGGGTCGGCGGCATGGGCAACAGGGAACCCCCGGCCCCGGCCGGGAGTCGACACCATAGCGCGCACGGGCGCAGCGCGGACGACGAACGCGTCGTCCCGGTCCGGGCGAAGGACCCCGCCGCCGGGGGGGACGCCCCGGCGGCGAGGCAGGCCCGGTTCTTACCGACCGCGGCAGCCGTGGTCGTGGTGGTGGCCGTTGTGGCCGTGGTGACCGCCGTGCTCGCCGCCGCCACAATCGACGTCATCGCGGTGGGGCGCGCAGAGTCGGCCGTTGTTGTACGCGTCGAGCTTCTCGGCGAGCGGCTCGCCGGTCGTCCACGGCGAGTTGCAGCGGCTGTCCCTGACATTGCTGCCAAGGCGGTTGCGCCGGAGCCACTCATCCGCCGCGGCGATGGTGCGCTCGATGCAGCTCGACTGGTTGCCGATACCGACGTTGAGCTTGGCGACGATGAGGTGCTTCGCGAGGATGTACGTGACGTCGCCCCGGGTCGGACGGCTGATGATGTCGAGGAGCTGAGCCTTCGTGTACGTCTTGCCGCCGATGGTCAGCTTCGAGACCTTCCACGCGTTCGGGTGGTTCTTCCAGTAGCCGGGGGTGCCGGTGCCGGGGGACGCGCACTGGCAAGCGCCGCAGTCGGCCGCGCAGCTCGAGCAGTCCTCGACGCCCGCCTTGCAGACGCCGTCGCCGCAGACCGGCGGGCACGCGCCGCAGTCGGCCGCGCAGCTCCCGCAGGTCTCGCCGACCTCGCAGACGCCGCTGCCGCAGACCGGCGGGCAGATGCCGCAGTCGCTCGGGCACTCGAGGCAGTTCTCGCCGGCCTCGCAGATGTCGTTGCCGCAGGCCGCGGGGCAAGCGCCGCAGTCGCCGGCGCAGTTCGCGCAGTCCTCGCCGTTCTCGCAGGCGTTGTTGCCGCAGACCGCGGGGCATGCGCCGCAGTCGTCCGAGCAGGTGCCGCAGTCCTCGCCGGCCTCGCAGGCGCCGTCGCCGCACACGGGCGGGCAGGCGCCGCAGTCGGCGCTGCAGCTCCCGCAGGTCTCGCTCGGGTCGCAGGTGCCGTCGCCGCACACGGGCGCGCAGACGTCGCAATCGGCGCTGCAGCTCCCGCAGTCCTCGCCGATCTCGCAGGCGCCGTTGCCGCAGAGCGGCGGGCAGACGCCGCAGTCGACGGCGCAGGTCGAGCAGCTCTCGTCGCCGCCGCAGACGCCGTTGCCGCAGGAGAGCTGGTAACCGAAGTCCGCGTCGAGCAGGTCCTGGGCCCAGCCGAGCGAGACGTTGCCCGTGTTGTCGAGCCCGCCGTCGGGATCGGCCGACGGCTCCTGTCCGGCGAGCGGACCGCTCTCCATGAAGTTGTCGGCGGTGATGACCACCGAGTAGGCGCCCGCGGGGAGCGAGTCGAAGAGGTAGAAGCCGGGCTGGCCGCTGTAGGGGCTGTCGCCGGTGACGGTGGAGTCGAGGAGGACGCCATCGTGGTACAGCTCGACGAGGACGCCGTTGACGCCGAGCTCGCCGGTGTCTGGCTCGTAGAGCCCATCGGCGTCGCTGTCGAGCCAGACGGTGTCGCCGATCGACGAGTACGTCACGTAGCCGAAGTCGGCGTCGGTCACGTTCTCCCCCGCGTCGAGCGACACGGCGATCGGCTCGTCGTCGGTGGTCAGGAGGTGCCCGAGCGGCAGCGTCGCGTCATCGACGGCGACGGCGTAACAGCCCGCCTCGAGCTCGCCGAAACGATAGAACCCGTTCGCGTCGGTCGCGGTCGTCCCGATCGGGGGTCCATCGGCGGATCCGTCGCAGTTCCCATCGACGAAGAGGTCGACGACGACGCCGGAGATGCCGAGCTCGGAGGCGTCCTCGAGGCCGTCGGCGTTCGCGTCGAACCACACCTTGTCGCCGATCGAGCCCTTCGGCGTCGTGTAGCAGACCTCGAGGAAAGGGCGCTGGGACAGGTCCGTGTGCGCGCTGCCCCTGTACGAGGTCTTGCCGTTCTCGTCCTCCTCGAGGAGGATCCCGTGGGCGGGCGAGACGCCGCTCACCCACTCCTGGACCAGCTCGGTGAGATCGAGCTCGCGCCAGGCCGAGCCGCCGGACTGGAACGACGTGAAGGACGTCGGATCGATGCCGCCCAGGTTGTTCCAGGTGACGTCGTTCTCGGTCCAGGGGGCGAGCACCCGGTGGGCGCGGACGATCTGGGTAGTGCTGCTGTAGGTCAGGACATAGAACCTGGCCGAGGTGATGAGCGAGCTCGCGGGGATGGCGCCGAGCTCGAAGCCGAACAGGGCTCGTTTCTCGCCGACCGTGCTGGAGTACCCCGTGTTCACCTCGAAGGGGGTCGGGACGTGATAGCTCGGGGCGAGGCTCCAGATCTCGGCGTTGTAGATGTCCCCGAGGACACCCCGCTGGATCACGGTGCACGTGGGCGTCGGCGCGGCGGTGGTGGCGAGGGCAGAGGCGCTGATGAGCAGCGTGGCGAGAGCGGCGGAGGAGGCGACGGTCATCTGTTTCATGGGTGGCTCCTTTGAGGTCCTTGCTGGGATCGAACCACGATGGAGCGTCATCCGAGCCGAATGCGCCATGACACGCGGGTCAGGCGAAGGTCGGTTTCATGGGCTCCGGTCGGACCGCGCCCCGCGGACTGATCACGATCCAATCAGGTGCGCGAGGCGTCAGCTCAAATCGGAGAGCGGATGCGCACAGGTCCAGTATCCAATTAACAACGCGACTACCGAACTGTCCAGACATTTGCGAGGGACACCCCCAGAAACAGACATCGCGCCAGCGACGATTCGCGGCCACGTGGCCACGTGGTGACGTTTCTGGGCACCTCGCCTCGGGCCTTCACGCTCCATGGAAAGGAGCGCTGTGGCCGAGCGGGATCACGGCGCACTCAGCACCGACCGCTGGCCGCTGCACGCGGCAGCGGTCAGCGGTCAGCGTCGCTCGGAGCTCAACAGAACCAGATCGAGTACAACGAGGTTGGCCCCAATTTGGTGCTGAATGCGCACAGGACCATTTTTCAAGATAATGAATCCGCACTTCGAATGTCCAGATCTTTTTCTTGTGCGGGATACAGGCGACCAAGGCAAAATGGGTGGACACGCGCTGGTCCAGGACACGTGCATTGCTGCCCTACCCATCTTGTAAAAATTGTAAAAATCGACGGTATGTCCCATCGAGGACGGACACCGGGGCGCCGCGTGGACCTCGATCCTGCGCGTGGCGTTCGCGTCGAACCCGGCGCTGCGCGGAACTTGGCCCGCGCGCGCCCGCCCTGGCATCAGCCCCGGGTGCGTTCGCGTCTCCACCTCGCGCTCGCCGCCGCGGCCGCCGTGTGGCTCGCGCCGGCGGCAGCATCTCCGGCCCCGCCGGGCGTCCGAAAGCTCCACGTCGAGGGCGGCGCGGTCCACGCCACCGTCGGCGCGGCGGGCAAGCAGGTGCGCCTCACGCTCGACCCCGAGCTCCAGCGCGCCGCCGAGCGCCTCCTCGCCCGCTCCGGCGCGCCCGAGGGCGCCATCGTGGCCTCCGACGTCCGCACCGGCCGCATCCTCGTCTGGGCGAGCCGCGGCGACCGGGACTACGTCGCGACGCCGGTCGCCCCGAGCGCGAGCCTCTTCAAGATCGTCACCGCGGCGGCGCTCCTCGAGGGCCGCAAGGTCAACGTCGCGACGCCCGTCTGCTACACGGGCGGCATGAGCGCGATCCGCGCGCGAGACCTCCAGGGGCGCGGCGACACCTGCACCGTCTTCGGCGAGGCGCTCGGCCGCAGCATCAACGGCGTGTTCGCCCGCCTCGCCGGCCAGCACCTCACGCCCGCCGACCTGCGCCAGACGGCCCGCGACCTCGGCTTCGACGGCGAGGTCCCCATCGACATCCCCGTCGCGCCGAGCGCCGCCGAGGTCCCGGCCGACTCCCTCGGCCTCGCCCGCGCCGCCGCGGGCTTCTGGAGCGGCAAGCTCAGCCCGCTCGGCGCCCTGTTCGCGATGCAGACCATCGCCAACGACGGCGAGCGCGTCCGCTTCTCGCTGCTCGCGCCGCCAGGCGCGCAGGCCCGCGGGGACGCGGCCGCGCCCTCGACGCGCAGCACCGACGGCCGCGGCCTGCGGGCCGACGTCGCGCGCACCCTCCGGTCGATGCTCGAGGTCACGACGCGCCGGGGCACGTGCGCCAAGGCGTTCCGCAAGCCGGACGGCACCCGCGCCCTCGGCTCCATGCCCGTCGCCGCCAAGACCGGCACGCTGGTCGGCGGGAGCCCGTCGCGCATGTTCTCCTGGTTCGCGTCGTTCGCGCCGTCCGATCGCCCCGAGATCGCCGTCTCCGTGATGCTGGCCAACGACATCACCTGGCGCACCAAGGCGAACCTCGTCGGCCGCGAGCTCCTCGAGACCTACTTCGGCCGCAGGCGCCCGGGGCCCGTCGCCCGGCGGCGGTGACGGGCGGCGCCGGCCTGGGCTACCCTGGGCGACCGCATGAGCGCCCGAGACCGCATCCCCCTCGTCCTCCAGCACCTGCGCGAGGACTACCCCGACGCCCGCTACGAGCTCGACTGGGAGACGCCGCTCGACCTGCTCGTCGCGACCATCCTGGCCGCGCAGTGCACGGACGAGCGCGTCAACCGGGTGACCGCCACGCTCTTCAAGAAGTACCCGTCGGCGCAGGCGTACGCCGACGCGCCGACCGAGGTGCTCGAGGAGGAGCTCAAGCCCACCGGCTTCTACCGCCAGAAGACGAAGACCGTGAAGGCCGCCTGCCAGGCGCTCGTCGCGCGCTTCGGCGGCGAGGTGCCCCGGACCATGGACGAGCTCACGTCGCTGCCGGGCGTGGCCAGGAAGACGGCGAACGTCGTGCTCAACACGGCGTTCGACCTCCCCTCGGGGATCATCGTCGACACGCACGTCGCGCGCCTCAGCGGGCGCATCGGCCTCTCGAAGCGCGAGAAGCCCGAGCAGATCGAGGAGGACCTGATGCGGATCGTGCCCAGGGAGCAATGGACCTTCTTCGGCCCGGCCATGGTCCTGCACGGCCGCTACACCTGCGTCGCCCGGAAGCCGAAATGCGCGGAGTGCCGCATGAGCGCGCTCTGCCCGAAGGAAGGAGTGTGAGCGCGCGATGACGAACGATCTGCACGACTCGTGGCACGCCGTGCTCGCCGGAGAGCTCGATCAGCCCTATTTCCAGCGGCTCACGCGCTTCCTCGAGGAAGAGCGCAAGGCGCACCGCGTCTTCCCGGCCGAGGAGGATGTCTTCGCCGCGTTCCGGCTCACGCCGTACGAGCGCGTCCGCGTGCTGCTGCTCGGCCAGGACCCGTACCACGACGAGGGGCAGGCCCACGGGCTGTGCTTCTCGGTGCGCCCGGGCGTCCCGCCGCCGCCGTCGCTCGCCAACATGTACAAGGAGGCGCTCGTCGACGTCCCGGGCTTCACGATCCCGGGCCACGGCTGCCTCACCGCGTGGGCCACGCAGGGCGTGCTGCTGCTGAACACCGTGCTCACCGTCCGCGCGCACACGCCGAACTCGCACAAGAACCAGGGCTGGGAGACGTTCACCGACGCCGTGATCAGGAAGGTCAACGACCGGCCCGACGGGGTGGTGTTCGTGCTCTGGGGCGGCCACGCGCAGAAGAAGGCGAAGCTCATCGACGCGCGCCGCCACACGATCATCAAGGCGGCGCACCCCTCGCCGCTGTCGGCGAGGAGCGGCTTCTTCGGCAGCAAGCCGTTCTCGTCGATCAACGCCGCGCTCCGCGCCCGCGGCGCCGAGGAGATCGACTGGCGGCTCCCGGAGCTCGGGTAGCGCGCGGTGCGCCGGCAGAAGCGCGCCCTGCCGCTCGCCCCGCCGACGCGGTACACCCCGGCCGTCCTCGAGGGCATCGCCGACGGCGAGCGCGCGGCGCTCGGGCTCTCGCTCGGCCGGCGCGCGGGCGGCTGCGCGGGCGCCGTGGCGGCCGCGGGCGCGGCGCTCGCGCGCGCCGAGGCGCTCGAGGAGGCCGCGGCGGCCGCCGAGCCGCCCGGGCGGCCGATCGCGTGCCGGGCCGGGTGCGCGACCTGCTGCGTGAGCAAGGTGCTCGTGCTGGCGCCGGAGGTGCTCCGCATCGCCGCGCACCTGCGCGCCACGCGGCCCGCGGCGGAGCTCGCCGCGCTCGAGGAGCGCGTCCGCGCCGCCGACGCCGCGACGCGCGGCCTCACCCGCCTCGAGCGCGCCGAGGCCCGGGTCCCCTGCCCGCTCCTCGACGAGCGCGGCGCCTGCTCGATCCACGCCGTCCGACCGATCGTGTGCGCGGGCTGGAACTCCCTGGACGCCGCCGCGTGCGAGCGCCACTTCGCCGCGCCCGCGGCCGTCCCCACGGCGCCCATGCACCGCCCGAGCTACGAGGTCGCGAACGCCGTCCTCGCCGGGCTGGGCTGGGCCGCGAAGGAGCAGGGCCTCGACGCCGCCCCGCTCGAGCTCATCGCGGCGCTGCGCATCGCGCTCGAGCGCCCGAACGCTGGCGAGCGGTGGCTCGCGCGCCTCCCTGTCTTCGCCGCGGCCCGCGACGCCGAGTGGCAGGAGGACCGGCGGCGCGAGGCGTGATCGCGCGCCGCGGACCGGCGGACGCGATCTGGCGTTGGCAGGCCGGCAAATCCGTTTACTCTGGCGCGCCGCAGAGGTCGCCGCCGGTCGGCGTCTCACGAAGCAACCCTCGACAACGACCTACGAAAGGAGTCTCGCATGAAGCTCTACGGACATCCCATGAGCACGTGTACGCGCAAGGTGCTGACGGTGCTCGCCGAGAAGGGCCATGAGGCGCAGTTCGTGCTCGTCGATCTGATGAAGGGCGAGCAGAAGACGCCCGAGCACCTCGCGCGCAACCCCTTCGGCGTGATCCCGGCGCTCGAGGACGAGGACTTCACGTTGTACGAGTCGCGGGCGATCATGCGTTACCTGGACCAGAAGCTCCCGGGCGCGTCGCTGACGCCGACCGAGCTCAGGGCCAGGGCGCTCATGGATCAGTGGCTCAGCGTGGAGCAGTCGTATCTCTCCACGCCTGCGGTCAAGATCCTCTTCCAGCGCGTCATCCACCCGATGCGCGGCCAGCAGAGCGATGAGTCGGTCGTCCAGGCGTCCAGCGGGGAGATCGCGCGGGCGCTCGACGTGGTCGACAGGGCGCTCGCCGGCCAGGAGTACCTCGCCGGCTCGAGCTTCTCGCTGGCCGACATCGCGTGGATGCCGTACCTCCAGTGTCTCGTGATCTCGAAGGTCGGTGAGCTCATCACCGATCGACCGAACGTCGCGGCCTGGTGGAAGCGCATCAGCGCGCGGCCGTCATGGCAGAAGGCCTCGTCCTGATCGCCGTCGCCCTGGCTCGTTCAGGCCGCCCCGCGCGCCGGCGAGCCAGGTAGTCAGGCAACCCGCGCGCCGGGGACGCGCGCGCGTCTCCGGCGCCGGGAGCGGCAACGAAGGCAGAGGGCCAGCCGGGAGCCACCGCGTCACCGGCGAGCACCGCGGCTGGCCGCCCCTGCCGGACGACTCACACGCTGCCGTCGATCGTCACGATGGAGCCGTCGGGCCGGTGGCTGAGCTCCGTGACCTTGACGTTGCGCAGGTGCGTCTTGCCGCCGGAGAGCTCGCAGTCGTGATAGAAGAGCCACCACTTGCCCTCGAACTCCACGATGGAGTGGTGCGTCGTCCACCCGAGCACGGGGGTGAGCACGACGCCCTGGTACGTGAAGGGGCCGTACGGGTTATCGCCCGTGGCGTAGACAAGCAGGTGGGTGTCGCCGGTAGAGTACGACAGGTAGTACTTGCCGTTGTGCTTGTGCATCCACGGCGCCTCGAAGAAGCGGCGCTCGTGGTCTGTCTGCAGGATGGGCTCGCCGTTCTCGTCCAGGATGCGGATCTCGCGCGGCGTCTCGCCGTACTGGAGCATGTCGTCGCTCAGGCGCGCGACGCGCGGGCCGATGGCGGGCTTCGGCTCCGTGGGCTCGGGCGGCACGGCGGGGTCGTACTCCCCGCGCCGCCAGCGTTGCAGCTGCCCGCCCCAGATGCCGCCGAAGTACATGTAGTGCGCGCCGTCGTCGTCCTGGAAGGTGGAGCAGTCGATGCTGTAGCTGCCCCTCATGGGCTCGGGCTCCGGCTTGAAGGGCCCCTCTGGCCGCTTGCTGGTGGCGACCCCGGTGCGGAAGACGTCGTTCCGGTCCTTGAGCGGGAAGTAGAGATAGTAGGTGCCGTTCTTGTACGCCGCGTCACCGGACCAGAGCTGCCGCCCCGCCCAGGGGATGTCCTTGACGTCGAGCGCCACCCCGTGGTCCGTCACCTCGCCGGGGATGCTCCCCATGGAGAGGACGTGGTAGTCCCGCATGTCGAAGTGGTCCCCGTTGTCGTTCTCGGGGATGCCGGACTCGACGTCGTGCGACGGGTAGATGAACACGCGGCCCTCGAAGACGTGGGCGCGCGGGTCCGCGGTGAAGATATGGGAGACCAGGGGCTTCGGTCGCGACATGGTGTTCCGTGGGGTGGTGCGTTGATCAGATCACAGGCGCCGGTCACGCGCCGGCGGGGAGGAGCCAGCGCGATGCGCGGCCGCCGCGCCGGCGTCGCGGGTGCCGCGGCAGCACGGAGGCGGCTCGGGGGTACATCGGGGCGCGACTCTAATCCAACCTGGTAGCAGGGGCCACCGCCGTTCGAGGGGTGCGCCGATGAGGTGCGCGGGCGTGCTCCACGTCGTGCGTCAGGGACACGTCTGCCCCGGGAGGCCCGGGATCACCGCGTGAAGGGTCGTGGCAGAGCACGACCAGGTGGCGGCCGTCTCGAGCGAGCGCGGAGCACATCGGTCGGCTGGACCACCGTCCTGGTGAGCCGCCGCAAGAGCCCGCGCACGCTGCGCAGGCCTCGGTGGACGTCGAGCGCCGCCAGCCGGAGCTCGTGGTTCACCCGCGGGGCAAGCCTCGACGAGCTGCGAGCCTGCCAGAGACGCAGCTCCGGGCGACGAGCTTTCACGCTGGAGAGCAGAGGAGAGGCCGAGAGCAGCGCTTGCGAGGAGATAAGCGCCGACGACGGCGACGAGGCCGCACGTCGTCACGGCGCCCGCGAAGAACGGGGATCGTCGCGCGCCGGCCCAGAGCGCGCGCGTCGCCCGCCACCATGCCCCGAAGAGCGCGCAAGCCGCGAGGATCAGCAGCAGCGCTGCTCCCCCGATGACGCCTGCGCCACGGATCGAGCTCGGCGCCGTGATGACGCCCGCGTAGGCGAGCGGCAAGAGGACGAGATCGATGATCAGCAGCGCGCAGCCTAGACCCGCAAATGGATGCCGGAACAGCCACGGCGCACACGGCGCCGAGGTCCTCGCGACAGCGCTCGTTCGGCGTTGCCCGCTCTCGACGAGCTTGCCTGCAAAGACCATCCCGGACGCGAAGGCGATCACCACGCCAGTGAGATCGAGGACGGCATCGAAGGCCCGCGGATCCATGCCCCCCGTAGCCTTGAGGAGACCAGCGCTGGCGACGACCAGGACAGCAGCCCAAAGGACCAGGAGGAGGAGTGCGAGCGGCGCCGCGATCAGGAGCGACAGGACCGCGAGGGCGATCGCCGCGGGCACAGCGTGCCAGTTGCTAGGTACGTGAGAAGGCGACGTGGAAGCACGCGAGATGGGGGTTATCATGTGCTTCGGGCCGACAATGCAAGTCGCCGACCACCGTCTCACGGAAGGGATCGGTATGCGGGCATCCGGTCGGCGCTCGAGATCGGGCGACGACGGTGGCCCGTCCGAGCCAGGCTCCTGCGCCGCGAGGTGATCGCGATCCGCGCGCGCGATCGCTCGGGTGATCGCGATCAGCCGCGAGGCAGCTCGAAGCACCGAGCGCCGGCCTCGCGCGTGCGGGCTGCGAGGCGAAACGCGCAGCCCGCCGTCGGCATGCCGGGTGCTCCAGAGCGACACGCGACAGGAGGTCATGAGCATGAGCGTCACCCAGCTCGTTCAGCGCCAGGACGTACGGGATACCTTGGATCGAGTCATCCCTTCCTACAGCCGGGCGCAGCGGACCGCGATGAAGGTACTCGGATCGTCATGCAACCCGCGCCTCGTCGGCACCGCGTTCGACTACGCGCTGCGCTTCGATGTGCTGCGTCGCTGCCCACAAGCGCGCGAGCAGCCCTGGGTCGCGGAGGGCTCGATCCAATGGATCGAGGGAAGGCTGGCGAGAATGCGTGCCGCCGGCAGCCCGTTCGGCCTCGGCGGAGCGCCAGGCGCTCTCGTCGACAGCGAACAGCTCCAGCGCATCGTCCGGCGCGCACGCCGACGCGTCGAGAACGCGCGGACGTTCCTCCGCAAGCACGTCCAAAGGCACGCCTGTGATCGCGCCTGGATGATCCGGCTCGCCGAGCATTCGCTCAAGCTAGCCAGGCTCGACGCCATCTACCGCGCAGGCTACCTTGGAGATGATCTGTTCGCCGACAATGCGCCTGAGCTGCGCGAGCAGGTCATCTCTCTCCTGGAGCATGCTGCGTTCGATGCGCTTCTCGACGGCGCCGAAGTGGTGTTGAACCCCACATTCGGCCGCTACTCCAGGGTCGTGGGCGGAGCCGATGCGGACCTCCTCGTGGGGGGACGCCTGATCGATCTGAAGGTGTCTGCCCGTGACAATGTGGAGCGACCCATGGTGCGCCAGCTCGTCGCCTATTTGATTCTGGCCGAGCGGGCGCGGCGCGAGGGGCAATCTCTGCCACAGATCAAATCCCTGGAGCTCTACTTTGCACGGCACGCGCACCTCTGGAGGCTGCGCGCGGACCTGATCCTCACCCACCCGGAGTATCCGGATGTCGAGCGGAGGTTCTTCGAGATCGCTGTCGATGTCATGCGCCGGGCATGCATGCTCCCTGTGGCGGAACCCGTGCGCGAGACGGAAATGCGCCGGCCTTCAACCACTCTCCGGACCAGCGCGCGGGTCACCGATTCCGCGATGGCCGCTCGCCGGCCTCGTTTCTGAATGCCCTGAGCCGCCGCACGAGCTGAGCTCGTGAGAGCCCGAGTCGCTTCGCCGCCTGGACCTGGTTGTTGCCGCAGGCCTCGAGCGCCTCCAGGATCGCCTCCCGCGTCGGCGGCGGCGCTGCAACGGCCGCCGCGCGCACGCCGAGCACCTGCTCCACGATGGAGAGCTTGAGCCCCGTAGCCGGGTTTGCCGCCGCGACCAGCCGATCCACGCCCCGCACGTTCGCGGGCCAGTCGTGCAGCATCATGAGCTCCACCGCCTCGACGTCCACGCGCACGCGCGTCAGATCCAGCGGCCCGTACGAGCGCTCCCAGAGCGCCCGCAGGATCGCGAACACATCCTCGGGTCGCTCCCGCAGCGGCGGCAGCGCGATGCGCACCGGAAACCGCGCCAGCAGGTCGAGGCGGAACCTTCCCTGCTGAACCGCCTCCTCCAGCGGGCGGTTGGTCGCCGCGACGACGGCGATATCCACGCGCGCCGGCTGCGTCGCGCCCACCGCGAGCACCTCCTGGTTCTCGAGGACCCGCAGCAGCTTGGGTTGCAGCTCGACCGGCAGCTCCCCGATCTCATCGAGGAACACCGCGCCCCCGGCGCTCGCCCGCAGCAGCCCGGGGTTGCTCGCGGCGCTCCCCGAGAACGCGCCGCGCTCCCAGCCGAAGAGCTGCCCCTCGAACACGCTCGCGACGATGCCCGCCACGTTCACGCGCGTGAAATGCCCCCTCGAGCGCCCGAGCGCCTGCACGACCGCCTCGGCGAGCATCTCTTTGCCGGTCCCGCTCTCCCCCGTGATGAGCACGTTGCGCACGGGCCGCCTGGCGAGCCGGTCGAGCTCCTCGCGCGCAGCGCGCAGCCCCCACGGCCCCGCGAGTCCGCCGATCGCCGGCTCCGGCGCGGCTCGCCCCGCGTAGGTCTCGCGATAGACGAGCAGGGTCTCGCCGACGCGCAGGACGGACCCGTCCTCGAGCGGCACCGGCTCGCGCGCCGGGAGGCGGTGGCCGTCGAGCCATGTCCCGTTGCGCGAGCCCACGTCTTCCACCTGGAGCCGCCCTCCCGCCCGCGTCAGGCGAAGGTGGTTGGTCGAGACCTTCGTGTCGTTGAGGCCCGCCGCCGCGAGCCACGCCCGCCCGACGGCGACCCCGGCGGACGGCAGGGGCACGACGACGCTGGCCGGGAACGCGGCGAGCAGCGCAGGAGCTCCCCTGTCCCCGAGCGTGCCGGTCGGGGGCCGGTGCTCGTCCGTGGGCACGTCGCGCGGCGGGCGGGTGGTCCTCGCGCCGTCCTCGGTAACACCGGCGGGGGTGGCACCCTTGCGATCCGGCCGCGCGTCCCTCATTCGGTGTCCAGCGCGACCGCGACCCGGACCGACGCGCTGGCCTTCTCTCCCACGTAGAGCCACAGGCCCTGGCACAGCACGCCGCTCTTCAGCCAGTCGTGGTTGGACGCGACGGCCCCCTGCGAGAGCGGCACGCCTGCCTCCGTCACCCGGACGACGACGTCGCCGCGCACCAGCTCGGCCGTCGTGATCGGCAGTCGATCGGGCTCGCTCCGTGCTCCCGGTTCCCGCGTGAACGGGACGCAGATCTCCTCGCCCGTCGACCTTCGGTGCACGCAGGCTTCAGCGGCCGGGTGGGTCCTGGACATGTCCTCGCTGAACCCGCTCTCGACGTCCGGCCGCCGGCCTACCCCGATGAGCCGCAACAGCCAGGAACGATCCGGCAAGGGGACGTCCTCGCACGGCGCGGACTGGCAAGCCATCCCTCTGGAGAGGCAGTCTCCCCCCTTTCTGCAGCAGGGCGTGACCTCTGATGTCTCCGGCGGCGCGACCGGGATCGGCTCGGGCAGCACCGACACGATGCCCGGCGCAACGGGCGCTGTCATGGCCACCGGCTGCTCGGGCTCCGGCTCCGCGCGACCGGCGAGCATGGCTGCGCCCGTGGAGACAGCGACCCCGAGCGCCAACCCCGCTGCCAGGAGGAGCGCCGACTGACCGGCCTTGCGGGGCGTGGCGGTCGCCTCCACGCGCACGCTCGGTGCGGGGATCGGGGTCGCCGCAGAGCGCCGCGGCGCGGCCGTGGGAGGCGCCGGCGAGAGCGTCGGGGCGGAGGGTCGCAGCGCCGCGGAGGGCGGCGACGGCATCGGCGTGGTGCGCGGCGGATCGCTCGATCGCGGTCCGGACCAGGAGGCGCGTCCAGGATGCACCTGGAGCTCGGTCGGGCCGAGGTGAGGATCCGTCGCGCTCGCGCGCAGCGCCGCGAAGCGCGGATACCCGGGGTTCGCCGCCGCCGCTGCGTCGAGCCTCTCCAGGAGCGCGGCGCCGTGCGTTGGCCGACGCCGCGGCTGGATCTCGAGGCACGCGCGGATCACCTCGGCCCAGAGGGCGTCGGGCACCCGGGGGGGCCAGGGGCGATGTCCTTGCTCCGCCGCGACATAGGCGTCGACGAACGCCTCCACCGGCGCGTCCGGGGAGAGCCCGGTCGGATGGGCTCCGCAGAGCAGCTCGACCGCGAGCACCCCGAACGCGAACACGTCGCGGGTGAACCCCTCCCGCAGGGGGAGCCAGCGCCCGGGCGCGAGCAGCTCGGGCGGCAGGTACGGCACGGTGCCGATGACCGCGCCCGTGGCCGTCAGCGGCCTCGGGTTCCCGGCGGGCGCGGCGATCCCGAAGTCGATGAGCCGCACGCTGCCGGGCGCATCCGCGGCGCCCCAGAACGCGTCCGTGACGAGCACGTTGGCCGGCTTCAGATCGCGATGCAAGAGGCCCAGACCATGTACATGGGCCAGCGCGGCCGCGATCTGGGCCAGCACGGCGCCGCGCTGAGCGAGCGACATCCGCGTCGCCGCGTCCGCGAGCGACTGGCCTCGCACGAAATCGAACACCAGCCCCACGACGCCGTCCGCAGGCGATTCGAAGAGGGCGCGGCAGGGGATCAGGGCCGGATGCACGGCGCCGGCGACGGCTCTTGCCTCGCGCCGGGCGCGCTCCGCAGCGCCCGTCTCCAGGCCGCCGAGGAAGAACAGCTTGAGGGCCCGCAGGCTGCCATCGAGCGGGTCGTGGACCTTCCAGACGGCCCCCTGCCCTCCGCGGCCAAGGGGCTCGATCAGGGTGTAGCGGTCGACGCGCACGCCGGGGTGGAGCTGCACGGAGTCCATAGTTACCGCAGCGGTCTGGCCAACAGAAGGGGTGATCCAGAGGCGGCAGCGGCGCCTCCCGCAGACGTGAGCTTCCGGCGCGTTCCTCGTGGAATCCACCCTGCGCACATCACGCGAGACGTCGCCTCCCCTGCGCGCGCTCGCTCACCGACCCGCGACCTACCAGGAGGAGAGACGGCAGGGGCCAATGCGCTTCGCTTCCATTGCTTCCGTTGCGGTCACAAGGAGTCCTCCTCGAGGGTCGCGAGCACCCGGCCGAGGACATCGCTCGCCCGCCGCGAGCCCGGCTCCGCCCCCTCGAGCAGCCCCACCAGGTTGAAGAGGTCGAACGCCTCGGCCCAGCGCTCGAATCCATCGGGGAGCGGCGCGCTCGCGCGGTAAGCGCCCGCGAACGCCGCGACGAACTCGGGCCCAGGACTCCAGCGCAGGACCTGGCCGACGTCCATCAGGCTCGGCCCCGCATACGCGAACTCCCAGTCGAGCACGAGCAGCTCGCCCGAGGCCAGCCAGTGCAGGTTCGACGCCTTGAAGTCGCCATGGAGGAGCACCGGGACCGACGCCAGCGCGCGGAGCGCCCCCGCGTTCGCGTCGAGGAAGGCGCCGACGCGCTCGCCCAGCGCGCCGCGGAGGGCAGGAGCCAGCCTGTCGAGGACCGCGTCGACGTACGCCCGGAGCGCGCCCATGCAGTCGGCGAACGGCGCGGCGACGGCGAGATCCGGCCCCAGGAAGCCCGCGCTGTCGAAGCCGACGGCGTGGATCTCCGCGAGCGCGCGCCCGGCCGCCGCGCCGCACGCCGCGGTGTCCTGGAGCGGGCCGTGGGGGACGTACTCGAGGACGAGGAAGTCCTCCCCCGCCGACAGGACCGCGGGGACGCGGAACGACCGCCAGCCGCGCTCGAGCAGGCGGGCTTCCTTCGGCGCCGCGCCCGGATCGCGCCGGTACACCCGCAGCACGCGCTCGGCGCCGAGGCGCACGTTGACGTTGGCGCGACCGCCGGAGAGCACCTCGGTCTCGCCGGTGAACGGCCCGACGCGCCGCTCGATCCCGGCGCGATCCAGCGGCTCGACGTGCGCCGCGCGCTCCCACGCGCGCTCGGGGTTGGGAAGCAGCCTCATGCGCCACATCATGCACGAGGCGCGGCGCCGGGCGCGCCCCCGGAGTACGATGGGCGCATGCCCGTGTACCGCTCGTCCGCCGCCGAGCACGCCGCGTCGGTCGTCGTGGCGGCCTCGACCGACGTGGGGCTCAGCCGCGAGCACAACGAGGACGCCTTCCTGATCAGCGACCTCGCGCGCGGGCTCGCCCACGGGGCGCCGGCCGCCCAGCTGACCGTGGAGCCGCCCCTCACCCTGTCGCTCGGCGTCTACGACGGCTCCGGCGGCGCGTCGTCCCCGGACGCGGCCAGCCGGCTCGCGGCGCGCACGGTCCACGCCGTCCTCGCCCGCGCCGCGCCGCGATCGAGCGACGCGCTCGAGCGGGCGCTGCTCGAGGCGATCGCCGTGGCGGGGCGCGCCGTCCGCGACAACGCCCGCCGGAGCCCGCAGCACCGGAACAGCGGCACCACGGCCACCGTGGCCGCGCTCTGCGACGAGCGCCTGCTGGTCGCGCAGGTCGGCGACAGCCGCGCGTACCTCCTGCGCGGCGGGGCCCTCGCGCAGATCACCCGCGACCAGACCCTCGTCCAGTCGCTGCTCGAGACAGGCAAGCTGAGGCCCGAGGAGGCGGCCACGTTCGAGCACCGGGGCGTGATGCTCCAGGCGCTCGGGCTCCGGGAGCAGCTCCAGGTCGCGCTCTCCGCCGTGGAGCTCCGCCGCGAGGACACGCTGCTGCTCTGCACGGACGGGCTGAGCGACCTCCTCGACGACCGGCACATCGCCGCGACGCTCGACGCCCACCCCGACCCGGCGGCGGCCTCCGGCGCGCTGATCGACGCCGCGCTCGCGGCCGGCGGCCGCGACAACGTGACCGTGCTCGTCGCGCGGTTCGACGGCCCGTGGCTCGCCCCGCCGGACCGCGACAACGCGCCGGAAGTCGTCGAGATCGCCCGCTATTCTGAGGGGCCGCCCCGCCGCCCCTGAGCGGGAGCCGCATGCTGTCCTTTCGGTACGGAGGGGAGGTCATCGTTCCATGGAGCATCGCGCATTCGGGTTCACGGGGGTCGAGATCCCGGTCGTCGGACAGGGCACCTGGCAGATGGAAACCGACGATGAGGCGGCCTGCGTCGACGCCATCCAGCGGGGCATCGACGCGGGCATGACGCACATCGACACGGCGGAGATGTACGGCTCTGGCGCGGTCGAGTCGCTCGTCGGCAAGGCGATCGCGCAGCGCCGCGACGAGGTGTTCCTCGCCTCCAAGGTGCTGCCCGGCAACGCGAGCTACGCCGGCACGATCGAGGCCTGCGAGCGCAGCCTGAAGCGGCTCCGCACCGATCAACTCGACCTCTATCTCCTCCACTGGCCCGGATCGCACCCGCTCGAGGAGACCCTCCGCGCCTTCAAGGACCTGAGGGCCCAGGGCAAGATCCGCCATTTCGGCGTCAGCAACTTCGATCAGGCCGAGCTCTCGAAGGCGATCGCGATCGCCGGGCCGAACGAGATCGCCTGCAACCAGGTGCTCTATCACCTGCTGGAGCGCGCGATCGAGCGCCGGGTGCTGCCGCTCTGCGAGCGACACGGCATCGCGGTCGTGGCTTACAGCCCGTTCGGCTCGGGCCGGTTCCCGGACCCGAGCAGCACGGCGGGCAAGGTGCTCGGGTCGATCGCCGCCGCCCGCGGCGTCACGCCGCGGCAGGTCGCGCTGCGCTACCTGCTCCGCCGCCACCCGGTCTTCGTGATCCCCAAGGCCGCGAGCGCCGCGCACGCGCTCGACAACGCGGCCGCTGGCGACCTGCGCCTCACCAGCGAGGACCTCGCGCGCCTCGACACGGCGTTCCCGCTCGGCCGCGACCGCGGCGTGCTGCCGACGCTGTAGGCAGCGGCGTGACCTGATCCAGGTTGGGTCGGTGGACCTCCATCTGTGCCGAGCTCCCCGGTCGCGTTCGAGCCCGCCCCCCATCCATCAGGCCCCGCCGTCCCCGCAGGCATTCCAAACGCCGCCCATGTGCAGCGTGGAGGCGTCGAACTCCCCGGGCATGGAGCTTCACCTGCGTTTCGGGCATACTGCCAGAAGAAGCGGCCCAGACCGATGGAAGCAAGCGTTCTCGACCAAGTACGGGCGGCGGCGGCGAAGAAGATCCTCTTCCTTCCTCACGCGGTGCGCCAGATGAGCCGCCCCGGTCGGATGATCTCGCCTGCCGAGATCGACGCCGCGATCACGGCCGGCGAGTTGGTCGAGGACTACCCAGAAGACGTGCGCGGCCATAGCTGCCTGGTCCTGGGATATGGGGATAGCGGCCGTCCCATCCACGTCGTCTGCGCACCAAAGCCGGATTACATGGCGATCATCACCGCTTACATCCCCCATCCCGATCAGTGGTCCGCGGACTTCAAAAAGAGGAAGTGATCCATGCAATGCATGCACTGCAGAGGCGAGATGAGGCGCGCCCATGCTCCGTTCAGCGTGGACCGCAACGGCTATCACGTGCGCTGGGACGCGGTGCCCGCATGGGTGTGCGAGCAATGCGGCGAGCCCTACTTCGAATCGACCGAGGTCGCGCGCATTCAACGCGCCCTCGAAGCGCTCGATCGCGAGATCGAGGCAGCGTGATCGGCGGTCCGTGGGGCGCCGTCGTGCCGCGACTGGCCTCGGCCCGTCATCGACAGCCCCGCGGTTCTCGCTTCGTCTCTCCGACGGCAGGGCCCCTCTCGGCCCGCCGTGGCATACTGTGCGCATGAACCACGCGTTTCTTGGCTCAGTGCTTTTCGGATTTCTCCTCGCCGCCTGCGGCGGCTCCGTCGACACCCCTTCCGGCAGCGGCGGAGCGGGCGGCGCAGGCGGAGCGGGCGGCGCAGGCGGAGCGGGCGGCGCAGGCGGAGCGGGCGGCGCAGGCGGAGCGGGCGGCGCCACGAGCTCGACCTCGGGCGGCGGCGGGACGCCGGTCGCCTGCGGGGCGCGCAGCGGCGGGAGCTGCGGCGCGGAGGAGTACTGCGACTTCCCCGACGACTCCTGCGGAACCTTCGACACCGTGGGCCAGTGCGCCGACCGGCCCGAGGTCTGCACCGCGGACTGCCCGGGCGTCTGCGGGTGCGACGGCCAGTTCTATTGCAACGCGTGCACGGCGCAGGGGGCCGGGGTGGATGTCTCGGAGAGCACCTCGTGCCTCAAGGCCGAGGGCGTCGACTACGCTGCTTCCTACTGGCCTGGCGGGCTCGATCACATCATCGTCTACAAGGCCGACAAGGAGGCGGACCGGTGCGTGAGGCTGTATGCCGACGCGCCGGTCGAGGGCGGGCCGGAGGGCTTCGACGTCGAGCTCCCGGACACCTGGGCCGTGTCGCGCGTCGAGCTGACCGACGGGGCGGCCGATTGCACGCCGGAGACCGTGAACCCCGCCGGCGAGGCCGTGGGCGCCACGGGCGCCGCCGGGACGCTGTCGTGGGAACTCGCGACGGGATCGATCATCCCGTGCACCCTCGATATCGACGTCACGGTCACGTTTCCGGGCGAGCCCGCGCCCGAGGTCCTGCGCGCCGCCGGCGTGAACGTGGCAGACGGCTGCCTGTAGCGGCGGGCCCGCCGCCCCCCTCAGCGCTTCTTCGCGCCGCGCTGCGCCCTCTCGGCCTCGGCGAGCCGCCGGCGCGCGTCGTCCAGGGACGCCTGGCTGGCGTGGCCCTTCGGGAGCGCCTCGTAGCCGGCCACCTCCTCGCGCAGCGTCGCGACCTGCTCCGCGCGCCGGCCGAGCTTCTCCTGGATCTCGGCGCGGAGCTTCAGGAAACGCAGGCGGCGCGGGCCGTACGCGCGGCCGATCGCGCGCTCCACCGCGGAGAGCGCCTCGTCCTCGCGGCCCATCGCGTGGAGCACCTGCGCGAGCCGCGCGGGCGGCTCGTACGAATCGGGCATCTGCGCCTCGCGCTCCTTCAGCATCGCGACCGCCTCCTCGCCGCGGCCGAGCGCGAGGTACGCCATGGCGCGCCCGTAATCGTGCGCGGCGGCCCCCTCGGGCGCCTTCGCCTCCCGCGCCGCCTGCTCCAGCACGGCGAGCTTCGACTCGTTCGCCGCGCGGGCCCCGCCGGCGTCGCCGAGCGCCTGGAGGGCGTCCGCGAGGATTCCCCAGGCGTCGGCCCGGTCGTCCGCGCTCGAGCCCGCGGGCGGGCTCGCGACGATGGCGCGCAGCCGGGCGACCGCCGCCTCGCGCGCGGCCCGCTGGGCGTTGCGATCGGGGAGCGCGGCCGCGCAGGAGAGCAGGACGCTCGCGAAATCGGCCGGCAGCGCCGCGCCTTTCACCTCGGCCACGTGCGCCCTGCCGACCTCCGCGCACGCCGCGGCGTCCTTCTTGCGGAGCGCCGCCACGAGGCCGAGCAGCGCCTCGCTGCGCCGCGGCCAGTCCTTCCCGGCCTTCGCCAGGGCGCGCTGGTAGGCGGTCGCCGCCGCGGCGTGATCGCCGGCGCTGTGGGCGCGCTTCGCCTCGACCAGCAGGCGGCCGGGATCATCCGCCGGCAGCGCCGCGGCCGCCTGCGCGTCCATGGCGGCCAGCGCCTCGCGGAGCAGCTCGCGCAGCTCCTGCACCGAGGCCGCGCCGCGCCAGAGCCCGACCACCTCGCCTCTCGCCGGCTCGAGCACGAAGAACGTCGGCCACACCGTCACCTCGTGTCGCTCGAGGAAAGGCGCGTTCTCCGGTCGATCCGTGTCGATGTCGGCGAACACCACCCGATCGGCGAACGGGCGGAGCGACGGATCGGTCAGCACGACGTGCTTCATGCTCAGGCAGGTGTGGCACCACGGCGCCCACGCATCGACGAACAGCGCCTTGCCCTCGACCCGGGCCTTCTCGAGCGCCCGCGGCACGTCATCGCGGATGAACTCGAGCGGCTGCCGCGCCGCGTCCGGCTCCGGCCTGACGGCGGGCGGCGGCGCCGCGGCGGCGGTCGAGGGCGCCCCGGCGGCCGGGGTCGTCGCGGGCGAGCGCGGCGGCGGCTCGGCCGCGCAGGCGGCGAGGGCGAGCGCGGCGGCGAGGGCGGGGAGCGAGGGAGAGGCGGGGAGACGCACGCCGCCAGGGTAGCGCAGTCGCGACGGCGTCGCCCCTCTGCGACACGGGCGCGCGTGGAACGCGCCCCCCGCGGCCCGCAAAGCTGGTAGAGTGGCGCCTCGGTGAACGACTACGCGGGCCGGTGCGGAAGCTGCGCAGCATACACCCGGGTGCACGAGGATCCCGCGCGCGGCCGCGTCGGTGAGTGCGCCCTCGAGGTGTACCCGCCGCCGGTCAAGGCGACCGCGACGTGCGCCCGCTACCGCGCGAAGGGCGCGCCGCCGCCGCCGCCGCCCCCCCGGGCCGCGGGCCAGCCGCGCGGCTCGGGCGGCAGGCCGCGGGCGCCCGAGCGGGCGCCGTCACCGGAGCGCCGGCCCGGCGCGGGGCCGCAGCCCTTCCGTTCGACGCTGCCAAGGGAGATCGACATCGACATGGATATCGACGAGTTCCGTCGTGTGCTGCGCGAGGTGCTGTCCGAGGAGCTCGGCGTCGGCCGCGCGGAGATGGGCGGCCGCTGGGAAGGCGGGGAGATCGTCCTCCGCCCGGGAAAGGAAGGCACGGCCGAGAAGCGCATCCCGCTCGACGCGTTCTTCCACAAGATCGTCATGCTCCGCGACAAGCTCCGCGTGCTGGAGCAGAAGATCAACGCGCACGAGGGGCTGAGCGACGCAGAGAAGGTCCAGCTCCAGGCGTACATCACCGGTTGTTACGGCACCCTCACCACGTTCAACGTCCTCTTCGCCCGCCGGGAAGACGGCTTTGCCGGCAGCGGCCGAGACAGCGACTGATCGCGCCCCGCGCGAGCCCCGCGACACGAGCCCAGCAATTCCGTCGACACCGCGAATTCCGCGCAGCGCGAGCGCGCGCGCCGGCGCTGCCGCATGAGCGGCGCTGCGCCGTCGGCGCAGCCTCCAGGGCGCGCCGAAGGGCTGCACGGGGCGTCGCCCACCATGGTACAAGGTGCGCGGAGGTCGCCGAGCAATGGCCATCAAGCAGCTCACGCCGGAGCAGGTTCACGCCATGTCCCTCGAAGAGAAGGACACATGGTGGCTGAAGAACGTCTACCGCGGCGACATGCCCCAGCTCACGTTGCGCTCGGGCATCACGGGCATGCTCCTCGGCGCCTTCCTGTCGCTCACCAACGTGTACATCGGGGCGCGCACCGGCTGGTCTCTCGGCGTCGGGATCACGAGCGTGATCCTGGCCTTCGGCCTGTTCAAGGTCCTCTCCAGGATGGGCCTCGGCAGGGACATGACCGTGCTCGAGAACAACGCGATGCAGTCCATCGCGACGTCGGCCGGGTACATCAACGCGCCGCTCTTCACGAGCCTCGCGGCGTACTCGATGGTCACGACCACGATCATCCCCATGGGACGGGCGATGATCTGGATGTTCGTCCTCGCCATCCTCGGCGTGCTCTTCGCCTTCCCGATGAAGAAGCGCTTCATCAACGACGAGCAGCTCCCCTTCCCCGAGGGCATGGCCGCCGGCGTCGTCATGGACGCGCTGCACGAGAGCGACGAGAAGGAGGGCCTCTTCAAGGCGAAGCTCCTCATCGGCGGCGGCCTCGTGAGCGCCGCCCTCGAGCTCCTGCGCGACGACAAGGTGATGCGCGCGCTCTTCGCGCTCAAGAGCATCCCCCATTATTACGACGAGATCCTCTATCACGGTCGCCTCGCGGACCTGCTCAAGCGGTGGGGCATCTCCCCGGGCATCCGGGGGATCCCCTTCAACGAGCTCACGATCCGCTTCGACACGAGCCTCATCTTCGTCGCCACGGGCGGCCTGATGGGCATCCGGACCGGCGTGTCGCTCCTGCTCGGCGGGGTGCTCAACTACTGGATCCTGGCCCCCCTCCTGATCCAGCACGGGATCATCCTGCCGCGGAACGGACACTACGGGTTCGGGCAGATCACGATCTGGGCGCTGTGGGGCGGCGTCGCGTGCATGACGACCTCCTCGCTCTACGCCTTCTTCTCCAAGCCCAAGGTGATCCTCGACGCGTTCAAGGGCCTCTCCAGGAAGGGCGGGGCGAGGGACGTGCTCGCGGACATCGAGCTTCCGGTGAAGGTGTCGATCATCGGCGTGCCCCTCGTCGGCGCGGTCGTCGTCGTGCTCGGGCAGGTCTGGTTCGGCATCGAATGGTGGCTCGGGGTCCTCGCGATCCCGCTCGTCTTCATCTTCTCGCTCATCGCCGTCAACTCGACGGCCATCACGGCGATCACCCCGACCGGGGCGCTCGGCAAGCTGACGCAGCTCACCTACGGCGTCCTCGCGCCGAAGAACATCACGACGAACCTGATGACCGCCGGGATCACGGCGGAGGTCGCGAGCAACACCGCGAACCTGCTCATGGACATCAAGCCGGGCTACATGCTCGGCGGCAAGCCGCGCCACCAGGCCCTGGGGCACGTGCTCGGCACGATCGCGGGGCTCGTGCTCTCGGTGCCCGTCTGGTACCTCGTGCTCATCCAGGGAGACATCGGCCGTTACGGGACCGAGCAGCTCCCCGTCCCGAGCGCGCTCACGTGGAAGGCGGTCGCCGAGGTGCTGATGAAGGGGCTCGACTTCCTCCACCCGACGGCCAAGACCGCGGTGCTGATCGGCGCGATCATCGGCATCCTCGTCGAGGTCACGAAGCAGCTCACGAGGAACCGATTCCCCCTCTCCGCGGTCGCCCTCGGGCTCGCGTTCATCCTGAACTTCACCGACATCTGGTCGATGTTCCTCGGCTCGTTCCTCTTCTGGCTGCTCGAGCGGCGCGCCGCCGGGTGGCACCGCAAGCGCGAGCAGGAGTCGCGGCTGAGCACGACGGGGCCCGGCGGGGCCCCGGAGGCGCCGCCCGCGCCGGTCAAGCGGCCCTGGTACGCCCTGGCCGCGGAGAACACCGAGGCCATCTGCGCCGGCGTGATCGCCGGAGGCTCGCTGATGGGCATCGGCCTGAGCGTGCTCGGCGTGCTCGTGCTGCCCGACGTCCTGGAGGCCGAGAGCCTCACCAGGGCGCTCGGGAAGATCTTCAGCTTCCTGCCGAAGTGAAGCGACGCCGGCCGGGCGGGCCTCTCCGGCCCTCCCTCCGGCCCTCCCTCCGGCCCTCCCTCCGGCCCTCCCAGGGACTTACCGCCCCAGTGTGACAGGAATGCGCGCTGCCGAGGGCGGCGGCGCGCCACGGCGGGCGCGGCGCGTCGCCCGGCCGAGCCGCCCTGTTCGCGAGCGCCGTGGCGCGCTTCGTGCAGCCCTGTCTGCGCCGCGTCAACACGACCGCAGGAGAGGACGCGCGAGGAGAGGAACATCGATGTCAGTGAACGCGCCCCCGTCCCGAGGAACACCCAGCCCCGCGCCGGTCGGCGATCCCGAGCAGGATCCGCCGATGCGGGATCCGAAGCCGAGCGAGCCCCCGCGGGGCGATCCGGAGCCGGACGAGCCGGCGCGTCGGGATCCCCCGCCCCCTCCTCCCGAGCCCGGGGAGCCCTCTCCGGAGATCAAGGACCCTCCGGCGCCGGGGCAGCCGCCGAAGGACCCTGGCGTGATCGCGAGCGCCGGCCGTGTTGGCCTTGCGGTGTGACAATGTCCCCTGACCGTCGAGAGGTCTCCATGAACACGTGTGATTGCTGCGGCAACAGCTACGACAAGGCCTTCCAGATCATGGTGGGCGGCACGACCTACACCTTCGACTGCTTCGAGTGCGCGATTCACAAGCTCGCGCCCGTGTGCGCCCACTGCGCCTGCCGGATCGTCGGTCACGGCATCGAGGCCGGCGGGGCGTTCTACTGCTGTGCTCACTGCTCCAAGCAGGAGGGCGTTCAGGGCGCGATCGATCGCGTGGCGTGAGCGCCGAGCGCGCCCGGCGGCAGCCGGCCCGCCTGCTCGACGCCGGGCGCCTCGCGCAGCGCCGCCTCTCCGCCGCGCGCCAGGGGGAGCGCCGCGAGATGATCCGCGGCCAGCGCCCCCACGAGGATGAAGAACAGCAGCGCGACGCCCGTGTGACCGCGAGCCTGCGTGAGCATGGGACCCTCCTTCACAGCGGGGCAGCCATCGCCTCGCTCTCCAGGAACGTAGCTCTGGAGCCCACGCGTGATAATCCTGGTCCGGCGACGAGGATTGCGTCGCGGAGGGAAAGAATGCGATGGATCCGGCGAGCGGTCACCTGGGCGAGATGAGGGCGTTCCTCGAGGTCGCGCGGCGGCAGAGCTTCTCGGCGGCGGCGAAGGCGCTCGGGCTCACGTCGTCGTCGGTCAGCAAGCAGGTCGCGCGGCTCGAGGAGCGCCTCCGCGTGAAGCTCCTCCAGCGCACCACGCGCCGCGTGAGCCTCACCGAGGCGGGGAACCTCTACGCCGAGCGCGCCGGCCGGATCCTCTCGGACATCGAGGAGGCGCAGCGCGCGGTCGGGGATCTCGACGGGACGCCGCGCGGGACGCTGCGCATCTCGGCGCCCACGGTCCTCGGCACGATCCGCGTCGCGCCCGCCGCGCTGGCCTGCCGCGCGAGGTACCCGGAGCTCCGCATCGATCTCGATCTCACCGACCGCCTCGTCGATCTGGTGGCCGAGCGCGTCGACGTGGCGGTGCGCCTGGCCGCCGAGATCTCCCCGGCCTCGCTGGTCGCGCGGCGGCTCGCCGGCGACCTGCGCGTGCTCTGCGCGAGCCCGCGGTACCTGCGCCGCCACGGCGCGCCGCGGCGCCTGGAGGACCTGGCCGATCACGACTGCCTGACGCTCAACATGGAACCCGTCGCCCGGTGGACGCTCGTGGGCCCCGAGGGGGAGCGCGTCATCCCGGTGAGCGGCACCTTCCGCTCCAGCGACACGATGACGCTGCGCGACGCCGCCGTCGCCGGCCTCGGCCTGGCCAACCTCCCCGACTACGTCGTTCAGGATCAGCTCTCGAGCGGCGCGCTGCGCCGCGTGCTGCCGGAGTACGACGAGTCGAAGCGCGCCAGCTTCGCGGTCTACGCCGCGCCCGCGCGCGCCGCTGTCCGCGTGTTCGTCGAGGCGCTCGCCAGGGCGATGGGGAGCCCGGGGGCGGCGGCGCCGTGAACAGGAGGTGAGGAATGGACCGCCAGCCCGCCAGGAGCGGTGTCCGGCGGAGCGTACACCGCCGTCACCGCATCGCGGGCGCGGCCTGCTGCGCGCCGGACGCCGCGCGCTCCTTGGCCATCTGGCGGATGCAGTGCTGGAGCGCCGCGCGGAGGTTCCCGAGCGTCGTGATGCTGGACAGGTCGAGCCCCAGGCTGACGATCGTCTGCGCGACGTTCGACCGGATGCCCGTGACGATGCCCTCGGCGCCGAGCAGCCGGATGGCGCGGACGAGATCGAGGAGGTAGCTCGCCGTCTTCGTGTCCACCATCTCGACGCCGGTGAGGTCGAGGATCGCGTAGCGCGCGCCCATGCGGACGATCGCGTCGAGCAGCGTGTCCATGATCTCCGCGGTCCGCTGGCTGTCGACCACGCCGATCATCGGCAGCGTCAGCACGCCCTCCCAGACCTGGATGATGGGCGTCGACAGGTCGCGGATGACCTGCTGTTGCCGCTCGATCAGCTCCAGCTTGCTCCGGAGCTCCTGCTCCGTGCGCTTCGCCGGGCTGACGTCGAGCGTGAAGCCGACGACCGCGTACACCTCGCCCTGCTCGTCGCGGATCGGGATCTCCCAGTTCTCCCAGAACGCCCCGTGCGTCGTGTTCACCGAGTGGGTCTCCTCGCCCGCGAGCGCCCGCTCCAGGTCGGCTCTCCCGTCGCTGTCCGCGTAGTAATGGAACACGTTCTTTCCGATGAGCTCCCCCTCCCGGAGCCCCGCGCTCTCGACCCCCTTGCCCTCGTGGAACGTGAAGATCCCCTCGCGATCGATCGCCCAGACGACGATCGGCAGCGTCTGCGTGACCGTCCGCAGGATCAGCTCCTTCTGCTGGTAACGGCGGAGCTGCTCGGCGCGCTCCGTCACGTCCTGCCCGAACACCCCGACGCCGCGGGCCTTCCCGCGCTCGTCGACGAGCCGCTCGTGGAGCCACTCGAAGCACACCTCGGCGCCGTCCTTCGTGACGTGACGCCAGACGCGAGGCGCCGGGCCGTCCTCCTCGAGGAGCCTCCGCCACGCCCCGGGGTCGCCGGACACCGGCAGCAGCTCGTCCACGCGGCGACCGAGCGCCTCGCGCCGCGCATGGCCGAACAGGCGCTCGGCCGCGCCGTTCCAGTCCTGGACGGTGAGATCGCTGCTGAGCTCGAGGATCGCGAGCGGCGCCCGCTGGAGGAGGAGCGCGCGTCTGGCCGCATCGGCCTCGACTCCCTCCGGTGACGCAGTGGAGACGGTCATGGTCGCAAGATTTATCCTGAGCGTTTGCCCGCCGTCGAGAGGGCTCGCTTCTGTGCGCCGCCATCGCCGTCGCGCCTCGGCCACGTCGATCACCTGCTGCCACAGCAACACCCATCGAGCAGCGCCTGCTGCGCCAGCAGCAGGTCACCGTCTGCTATAGCGGATTTGCGTCCTGTGAGGCGGCGCGCCGTTGGTACGCGGCGTGCTCAACGCCCCCGGCGTGCTCGAGGAGGAGCCCCCGCAGGCACGCTCGGAGGAGCGCAGCGCCGGGCGACGGTGCGCGCCGGGTTGCGGGATGTGCGGTCGTTTCATGCGGGATGGAGCGGGCCGGGCCCTCGTCGAGGATGGGCAGCAGGAGGAGCGATGAGCAACAAGATCGAGTTCCAGAACGTGAGCAAGACGTTCGCCATCAAGGGTCCGGCGGGGGCGAAGGAGGGCGCGCGGTTCACGGCCATCGAGAACCTCTGCCTCGACGTGAGGGCCGGCGAGCTGATGGTCCTCGTCGGGCCGAGCGGTTGCGGCAAGTCGACGCTCATCGATCTGCTCGGCGGGCTCTCGAAGCCGTCGACGGGGCGGCTCTTGCTGGACGGCAAGCCGATCACGGGCCCGGCCCTCGATCGGGGAATCGTGTTCCAGCAATACGCCCTCTTCCCCTGGCGCACGGCGCGCGAGAACGTCGAGTTCGGCCTCGAGGCCAAGGGCATCCCGGAGGCCCAGCGCCGGGAGATCGCGCAGAGCTACCTCGAGCTGGTCAGCCTCTCCGGCTTCGAGGATCGGTATCCGCACGAGCTGTCGGGCGGCATGAAGCAGCGCGTGGCCATCGCCCGCAGCCTGGCCTACAGCCCGGAGGTGCTGATGATGGACGAGCCGTTCGCGGCGCTCGACGCGCAGACGCGCGAGTCGCTGCAAGCCGAGCTGCTCCGCATCTGGGAGAAGTCGCGCACGACGATCCTCTTCATCACGCACAGCATCGACGAGGCGGTGTTCCTCGGGCAGCGGGTCGCGATCATGACGTCGCGGCCCGGCCGCGTGAAGCACGTCATCGAGATCCCGCCGGAGATCCGGGGCTACGAGGACGCGCGGTCGACGCCGGAGTTCGGCCGGCTCCGGCACGAGATCTGGTCGCTCCTGCGCGACGAGGTGCTCAAGGCAGAGGAGCAGGAGCGGATCAAGAAGCAGAAGCGCGCGGCGGAGAGCCGCCCTGTGGCGGGCGTGGTGGCGGTCAATGGCTAGCCTGGAGCAGTCGATCGAGCTCCACGAGGAGCCGCAGCAGCCGCAGCTCGTCGACGAGGTGGGGAGGTGGGTCGGCCGCGCCGCGGCGCGCTCCGGGATATTGCTGCTCGTGGCCGCGATCTGGGAGACCGCGCCGCGGATCGGGCTCGTGGAGGCGGCGTTCCTGCCGCCGCTCTCCGAGGTGCTGGCGACGGGGTGGCAGCTCCTCCAGAACGGGCAGCTCCTGAGCCACATCAAGGCGAGCCTGTCCCGCTCCCTGCTCGGCTTCTCGCTGGCGATCCTGATGGGCGTGCCGCTCGGGCTCACGATCGGGTGGTACAAGGGCGTGGCGGACGCGATCAACCCGCTGCTCGAGGTGCTGCGCAACACCGCGGCGCTCGCGCTCCTGCCGGTGTTCCTGCTGCTGCTCGGGATCGGGGAGGCCTCGAAGGTGGCGCTCGTGATCTACTCGTGCACCTGGCCGATCCTGCTCAACACGATCAGCGGGGTGCGCGGGGTCGATCCGCTGCTCATCAAGTCGGCGCGGACGATGGGCCTGTCGCCGCTCCAGCTCTTCCGCAAGGTGATCCTGCCGGCGGCGGTCCCGACGATCTTCGTCGGCGTCCGCCTGGCGGGGGCTTACTCGCTGCTCGTCCTCGTGGCGGCGGAGATGATCGGGGCCAAGGCGGGGCTCGGATACCTCATCATCTACGCGCAATACAACTTCCAGATCCCGAGCATGTATGTCGGCATCCTGACGATCACGACGCTGGGGCTGACGTTCAATACCCTGCTCATGCGCCTCGAGCGTCGCTTCACCGCGTGGAAGGTCGCTCCGAAGGAGTGAGCCTGCGCGCCCTCGGGAGGAGCGCGCGGGCGCGCCTCCCGGCGGGGCGCCGCGGCGCACGCTGCCCTGTCCAGAGAGAAAGAGAGAGGATCACGTGAATCGCATCATCCTGGGCCGCACCGGCCTGGAGGTCAGCGTGCTCGGCCTGGGCGCGGGCGGCGACAGCCGGCTCGGCGCCGGGCGCATCGCCGAGGCCGACTCGCTCCAGCTCGTGCGCGCGGCCATCGAGCGCGGCGTGAACTTCGTCGACACGGCGGAGGCGTACGGGACCGAGGCGCTCATCGGCAAGGCGCTCCGCGAGGTGCCGCGCGACAGCGTGGTGATCTCGACGAAGAAGACGACGCGCCTCGAGGCGCCCGTGCGGCCGGAAGACGTGGTGTCGTCGCTGCACGCGAGCCTCGAGCGGCTCGGCACGGACCACGTCGACGTCTATCACCTGCACGGCGTGCTCCCGCAGCACTACGCCGACCTGCGCGAGCGGATCGTCCCCGTGCTCCTGCGGCTGCGCGAGCAGGGCAAGATCCGCTTCCTCGGCATCACGGAGGCGTTCGCCGCCGACCCGTCGCACGCGACGCTCGACCAGGCGCTCCGCGACGACCTCTGGGACGTGGTGATGGTCGGGTTCAACCTGCTGAACCAGTCGGCGCGGACGAAGGTGTTCCCGCTGACGCGGGCGAGGAACGTCGGCACGCTGATCATGTTCGCGGTCCGGCGCGCGCTGAGCCGGCCCGAGCGGCTCAAGGAGCTGCTCGCCGACCTGGCGGCGCGGGGCAAGGTGCCGCGCCGGCTCGCGGACGAGGGGCTGGACGGCCTGCTGGAGGGGGAGGACGCCCCGTCGATCCCGGACGTGGCGTACCGCTTCTGCCGGGACGAGCCGGGCGCGCACGTGATCCTGTCGGGGACGAGCAGCGTGGAGCACCTGCTCGAGAACGTGCGCTCGCTCGAGGGCCCGCCGCTCTCGGCGCGGGCCCGCGCGCGCCTCGTCGAGGCGTTCGCCGAGGTCGACGACGTGTCGGGTCACTGAGGGCGCTCGCCGACCGAAACGCGGCGGAGGGTCACGCGACCGGGGCGGCGAGCCCGGGTGACGCGGGGGGCGGCGCGACGTGGGCGACGTCGGCGTCGCCCACCTCCGTTGCGGCGTCGCTCCCGAGGAAGCGCGCGATCCGCCCGCAGAGCCGCGCGCGGAAGGCGTCGTCGGTGGGGGGCGAGTGGCGGCACCCCTCGAGCAGCTCGGTCTCGGCGCGTGGCAGGAGCTCCTTCGCGCGGGCGAGCAGCCTGGCGCCGGGGAAGCTCACGTCGTCGTCGGCGCCGAACACGAGCGCGGGCCGCGTGAACCCGGCGAGGGACCCGGGCGTGGCGAGCGGCGGCGGCCGGAAATCGAGCCGGTAGCTGCGCACGGCGTCGCCGAAGTAGGAGCACCACAGGTCGTCCTGCGTGGTGAACAGCCCGGAGACGAGGCGCGCGAGGCGCTCTTCGGAGGGGAAGGCGCGGTAGAGGGCCATCGGGATCGCGATGCGCGTGAGGCCTTGCCACGGCGAGCCCGAGACCACGGCCGCCGGCACGATCAGGACGAGCCGGTCGATCCGGGCGGGCGCCGCCTGGGCCATGCGCAGGGCCGCGAAGCCGCCCCAGCTCACGCCGAGGAGGTGGGCGCGCGCGAGGCCGAGCGCGTCGAGGACGTCGGTGAGCCACTCGGCGTAGGCGGGCCCGTCGATCGGCAGGCGGACGTCGGCGCTCTTGACCGACTGGCCGATGACGTCGACCGCGTGGACGCGGTAGCGCGCGAGGAGCGGGCCGAGCTCGCCGAGGAGGTGCGCGGAGCTCGCGAGCGCGCCGTGCAGGCAGACGAGCGGCGGGCCGTCCTCGGGGCCGGCGACGAGGACGTGCGTGGCGCCGAAGCGGGTCGAGACCTCGCGCGATCGGGTCGGGGCCGGGAGCCTCTCGTGGAACCTGTCGAACCACGCTGCGATGCGCGCGCGCGCCTCGGGACTGCGGAACATGATGGATGACGTCATCGAGCCCTCCTGACGTTGGCTGCGGGGCGGAGGCCGCAGAGGTGCTGAGCGACGAGCCGATCGACGAGGGCGACGGGCGACGGGTGCGCGCCCTGGACCCACGCGATCAGCGCGAAGTAGTAGAAGGAGAAGAAGGCGACGCCGAAGAGCGCGGCGTCGGCGTCGTCGGCGACCTCCCCCGCCGCGCGGGCGGCGTCGAACAGCGCGACGACGCGGCCGTGCGCGGCGCCGACCTGCTCGGCGAAGCGCGCCTGCCACGGCGGGTCGGCGAACAGCGACTCGCGCAGCAGCGTCTTCGAGAGGGCTGGCCTGCGGGCGTAGTGCGCGAAGAACGCGGCGGCGAGCCGGTGGAGGCGCTGCTCGAGCGTGCCGGGCTCCTCGTCGCGGACGGCCTCGGCGGCGGTGGCGGCGAGGTCGTCGAAGAGCGCGGCGTGGAGCAGGTCGCGCTTGTCGGCGAAGTGGAGGAGGACGGTGCCCGCGGCGACGCCGGCGTCGGCGGCGATGGCGCGGACGTTCGCGGCCTCGAAGCCGTGGCGCTCGAAGTGGTCGCGCGCGGCCTCGAGGATCCGGGCGCGCGTCGCGTCTTTCTGGGCGTCGCGGCGGCCGGGCTTCTGAGTGAACGCGTTCACTGAACGTGTTCATCGCATGGTCGAGGGCGGAGCGCAAGGCGCAACGGGGTTGAGGCGCCGCAACGGGGTTGAGGCGCCCGCAACGGGGTTGAGGCGCCCGCAACGGGGTTGAGGCGCCCGGCGCCCGCCCGTCCGTGCAGCGCTACGACGTCGGAGCGACCGGAAGCCGTCGGCGCGCGTTCCTCGGCACCACCGGCTCGGGCGGCGGCGGGGCCGGCGCGTCCCAGGGCTCCTCCACGAGCTCGAAGAGGCCGTGGTCGTACGGCACGTGCGGCGCGCGCTGCTTCATGACGAGCCGCTCGCGGATGCCCCGCCGCTTGAGCTGCGTCACGCGGTGGTAGCAGAAGGGGTTGTTGCCGCGCTTGCCGAGCGTGCAGTGCGCGGTCCACGAGCACCCCGCGCGGCAGGCGTCCGCGTAGTAGCACGTGGCGCAGTGACCCCAGAGCTCGCTCGCGTCGCGATCGCGCGCGAAACGGACCTCCTCCGAGCGCTCCCAGATGTGCTCGAGGCCGAGCTCGCGCACGTTGCCGCCGGCATAGGGCGCGGTCGGGAGCGAGGGGCACGCCTTCACGGTGCCGTCGGACTCGATGCCGATCGCGTTGATGCCGCCGCGACAGCCGCGCCAGTGGGCTTCCCCGCCGCCAGGCCTCGAGCGCAGGAGCTGCTCGTGCGGGCCGAAGTAGCCGATGTTGTTGTTCGCGAACACGTTGAACGGGACGCCCGACACGTGCGCCTCGAGCGCCTCCCGCTGGATGGCGGCGAGGGTGTCGATGACCTCGACGACGCGCCACGGCTCGAGGATCCACTCGGGATGATCGGCCGCGCGCCCCATCGGCACGGTGAGCTGCACCTGCCAGGTCTGGATGCCGTGCGCGCGCAGCTCGGCGCACGTCTCGCGCAAGAGGTGGGCGTTGAGGCGGTTGATCTGGGTGTTGGCGGTCGTGATCAGCCCGGCGGCGCGGCCGTTGTCGAGCGCCCGGATCGCGGCCGCGTGGCTGCCGACGTTGCCGCGCAGCTCGTCGTGGACGTGCGCCGGCCCGTCGATCGAGACCCCGAGCCCGGTGAGCCCCGCGGCGCGGAGCGCGTTCGCCCGCTCGATCGTGAAGGCTCGCCCGCCCGTCTGCATGATGACGCGGATGCCGCTGCGCGCGAAGCACGCGATGATCTCGGCGAGATCGTCGCGCAGGTACGCCTCGCCGCCGATGAGCGCGATCTCGCGGCAGCCCAGCCGCACGAGGCTCGCGGCGACCTCGAGCACCTCCTCGGTCGAGAGCTCCGCGTCGCGCGCGGCGCCGGCGCGCGACCCGCAGTGCTGGCACGGCTGGTCGCACCTCATCGTGAGCTCCCAGACCGCGTAGATCGGCTTCGCCTCCAGGAGGTCCGCGGGCATGAGCGCGCGGACGGGGATCTCGGTCGGCGCGATCATCGGCTCACTCCCCCGCGCTCCCCCCGCCGACCGCGGGGCCGCCGCCAGCCCCGCCCGCGCCGCCGGAGCCGCCGACCGACGGGTCCTCGCCGCCAGCGCCACCGGCGTTGTCGTCGCCGCCGGAGCCCCCTGTCCCGCTCGTGCTGACCGAGGGGCCGCCTCCGTACGCCGCACCCACGTTGATGTCGCCGCCGAAGCCCCCTGTCACTGTCGCGGTGGTCGAGGGGGCGCCTCCGTACGCCGCACCGAAGTTGATGTCGCCGCCGAAACCCCCTGTCCCGCTCGTGCTGCTCGTGCTGGAGGGGCCGCCCCCGTACGCCGCACCGACGTTGATGTCGCCGCCCCAGCCCGAGCTGCTGGAGCTGGCTTGGTCTCGCTGGTCGGTGACCTCGGCGGCGCAGGCAAGCGGCTGGAGCAAGGCGGCCGTCAGCCCCATGAGCACGGCGACCTTCGTGCGCGGGACAGCGCCGTCCGCCGTGCGCATGGCCGCGCCGCAGTGCGGGCACTCGCTCTCGCCGGGGCGCGCGTGGCAACCGCAGGAGCTACAGGGGACGAGCGTGGGAAAGGGGACAGGCACGGGGAAGTCCTTTCGCGTCGAGGCTGGCGCCTCGCTCCCGCGCCAAGCAACTCGCGCGCCCTCCCCGTCACGACACGGAGCCACGCGAGATCATGACGAAAAATGGCCAGGTCAGCGCTCCACCGAGGGGGCCGCCTGGCACAACCCGGCATGCGATCGGCGCAAGTCGGCATACCCGCGGTCCGGTGCCCGGGGACGCCTCGCTGGATGCATGCGTCAGGGAGCCCCGTCGCCGCACGCCTCCAGGCGCTGCTCGAAGAAGCGTCGTTCCATCGCGTTGCGGGCGAGCGAGAGCGCTGACCGGAAGTGCTGGGCCGCGACCTCGCGCTCGCCGCGGCGGAGCTCGAGCTCGCCGAGCGCGGCGAAGTAGAAGGGATACGCGGAGAGCCGGGCCCTGCCCTCGATCGCGCCGATCTCCTGCAGACCGCGCTCCGGGCCCTCGTGCTGCGCGACGGCGATGGCGCGGTTGAGGGCGACGACGGGGGAAGGACGGATCGCCATCAGCGTGTCGTAGAGCGAGACGATGGTCTCCCAGCTCGTGTCCTCCGCGCGCGCCGCGCTCGCGTGGACCACGCGATGGCGGCCTCGACGTGGTACTCCGTCAGCTCGGGGCCCGTGGCCGAGAGATCGAGGAGCCGCTGGCCCTCGGCCACGAGCGCGCGGTCCCAGCGCGAGCGGTCCTGGTGGAGCAGCGAGCTCAGATGGCCGGAGGCGTCGACGCGCGCCGGGAGGCGCGCCGCGTGCAGGCACATCAGCGCGGCGAGGGCGTGCGTGGCGGGCGTCGACGAGAGGGGGTGCTGGACGAGGAGCGCCGCGAGGTGCATCGCCTCCCGGCAGAGCTCCGCCCGCACCGCCTCCCGGGCGCACGCGCCGTGGTAGCCCTCGTTGAAGAGCAGGTAGAGCGCGCGCTGGACGGCCGAGAGGCGGGCGGAGAACTCGTCGTCCGTGAGCTCGAACAGCCGCGCCGAGCCCGCGAGCGCCTTCTTCCACTTGGGCGATGTCCGTGCCGCGCTTCCAGCCGCCACCGGCCCTTCTTCGGGTCCTCACCCCTGAATTCGTTCCTTTCTTTGTGTTCGACGGCGAGCTTGCGCACGCCCTGACGACCGCCCGCTGCTTGCCCTCCACGAACTTGCCGGTGCGCTCGAGGGGTGGCCGGGGTTCTTGAGGTGCCCCTTCTCGCCGAGCTCCTTCATCCACGCGGACCATTTCTGCATGCGCTGCTGCATCTCCGCCGGGGAGGTCGTCCAGTCTTTGCCGCGGTACAGGAAAACGAACTCGCTCATGATCTGTCTCCTTGTCAGGCGCTTCGCCCCTCCGACGTTCGAGGGGCGCCGCGCCGGACACTTTTTTTCTGCTCGCGAGCGATCGGCAGACGCCACGGAGGGAGGCCGGGCGCCGGGGCAAGACACGGGAAGAGGAGGAAGCGCCGTCAGCCCGCCGTGGCGGCCTGCTGCGACTGGGCGCGCGCGCGGAGGCGCTGCCTCGCGGAGGGGCCGCCGGGGTGGCGGACGGACGCGACGGCGCGGTCCATCGCGTCGCGCCAGTAGCGGGCGACGTCCTCGCGATCGGTCAGGAGGGCGTCGATGGGGCCGTGGTCGGTGTCGATCTCGACGGCGAAGCCGTCGCCGCGGGGCTGCACCTGGACGGCGTGGACCTCGCCCGCGGAGATGGCGGCCCCGAGCCGGCCCTCGGGGCGCAGGTCGATCGCGCCGGTGCGGCTCACCCAGGGCGCGACGACGAAGCGGCCCGCGCCGAACGACGCGACCGGGGAGGAGCGCGCCGCGTACCGGGACGAGAACCGGGCGACGCCGAGGAACGCGTAGCCCGCGAGCGAGAGCAGCGCGGCGGCGCTGCCGACGCCGATCGCGATGCCGCTGTCGCCCGCGGCGACGCTCCGCATGACCTGGATCCACAGCGCGAGCGCGAGGAGCAGCAGCGCGCCGCCGATCACGGCGTTGCGGGTCGCGGAGCCGCGCGGGCCGTGGCTCGCGTGGTCGCGCAGGACGAAGAGCTCGCCCTCGCTCCGGATCGCGAACCGCGCCAGCGCGGCGGCCGCAAGGGCGGGCGCGGGCGCGGGCTCCGGGAGGGGGCGCGGCGCGACGGCGTCCGGCGGCTCGGTGCCCCGCGCCGTCTGGAGCGGCACGCGCAGCGCGGCCGCGAGCGGCGCCGCCACCGCCTCGACGAGCGCCTCGGCCCGCGCGGCCTCGAGGTCCCGCGCCTCGGCGACGAGCAGGCGCTGCGCCGCCGCGGCGCGGCCCGCTCCACCGGGCGCGGGCGCGAGCGCGAGCCAGGCGGCGACGTGGGTCCGCTCGCGCGCGCACGTGGGGGCGCCGCAGCACGGGCGCTGCTCCGAGGTCACCTCGACGCGCACGGCGTCGCGCGGCTCGGCCGCAGGCTCCCCTGCCCCGCCCGCGCCGTCCGCGCCGCCAGCGGCGCCCGCGCCGGACCGCGGCTGGCCGGCGTCCGCGAGCCGCAGGGGCGCCACCCGGAGGACGCTGGCGCCGCGCTCGAACCGGAGCCAGACGGGGTCGCGCGGGGGTGGCCCGAAGGCCGCCTCCTTGTCGCGCTGCGATGCGCCGAGCTCGGGGGCCACGCGGAGGAGCAGCGGAGCGCCGCCCTCTGCCGAGAGGGCGCGCGCCGCGCCGGTCGGATCGCCGAGCGGATCGAGGGCCGGAGCTGAGCTGTCGGCCCCAAGGGAGCGGAGGGCGCGCGCGACCTCCGCGTCGAACGCTGCGGTGCTCGGCGCGGGCATGGCGGCACGTTTGCCCCGGCTGCGCTGGGTTGTAAAGCGGCCCCCGCGCTACGAGCGCTCGCGTGGCGCCAGGGCGGCCCCGCGGCGCCGGAGCCGGCGCGACAGCAGCGCACCGAGCGCGGCGAGCGGCAGCGCACCCCGGCTGCCCGGCGACCCGCCGCCGCCCGAGCAGGAGCAGCCGGCGTCGCTGCCGGCGTCCTCCAGGCCGCCGGCGCCGCTCTGCGGCGCGTCGTCGCTCCCCGGCGCGGCGCCGCCCGCGCCGCCCGCGCCGGCGCCCGAGCTCGCGACGGCCGTCCCGCCGATCGGGTACAGCGCGCAGACGCCCTCGATGTCGTCGTCCTCGAGCGTGCGCGCCGACGTGCCGCCCGGGTAGAACCCCAGCATCGTCGCGCCGCGCACGTTCGTGTGGCCGAGGCCGAGGAAGTGCCCCTCTTCGTGGGTGGCGATCGACCGCACGTCGATGCAGCCGCCCTCGCCCGTGCCGTTCCAGCAGAAACCCACGTCGTTGAACACCATGTCGGCGTCGTCGATGACGCCGTCGGCATCCCAGACCGGCATCGTGATCGCGATGATCGAGTCGGCGGCCCCGAGCTCGTCCGGCCAGACGTCGCTGATCCAGAGGAACACGTTCTTGCCGTCGTCGAAGGCGTGGCCGTCGTCCGTGTCGCCGAGGAGCTCGGTCTGCCACGCCGTGCACGCGGGGCTCGACCACGCCGCGAACCCGGCCTCGATGCCGGCCGCCGCGAAGCCGGACAGCGGCCCCGGGATCGATTTCTGGTGGATGTGATAGCGGACCGGCAGCTCGCCCCAGCGCGGGGCGGCCTCGAGGTCGAGCGGCGCCCACGCGGCGGCCTCGCGGGCTCCGGCGAGCAGCGCCAGCACGGCGAGCGCCGCGACGAGGGCGATCGCGGCCCTGGTGCGTCGCTTCATCCCCTCATCATCGGCTCATCGGCCCTGCGGCACCACCTCGAGCTCCTCGGGGGCCTCGCCCCCCTCGAGGGGCACGCTCACCTCCACCCCCTCGTGGACCGGCAGGGACGCCGGGATCGGCCAGGCGCGCGGCGTCCGGCCCTCGCCGGCGGCGGCCTCGCGCAGCGTGACGCCGCGCACCGGGGTGACGCCGCCGTTGAAGAGGCACGCGCGCAGCCGCCCCTCCTCCGCCGTCACCGAGCACGGGATGACGTCGGCCGTCGCGCGCCGGATCCGCTCGAGCTTCGCCTCCTCCAGGGGCGGGGCGGGCAGGAGCGACACGAGCGCGTCGCGGGCGCGCGGGTCGCGGAGCCAGGCGAGCATCATCGCGGCGTGGATGCGCACGACGCGGTAGCGCGCGCGCGTGAGCTGGAAGAAGGCGTCGGGCGAGGCCACCCCGGTCTCGCCGTCGAGCATGCCCGTCACGCCGGGCTCGATCTTCACCTCCGTGCCGGGCGCCTCGACGTGCCACTTCACCGCGCGCCCCGGCAGGAGCGCGCCCTCCCAGAACAGCCCGCGCTCGGTGATCCCGGCGCGCTCGCCGCGGTGATCGCGCCGCGCGAACGTGAGCAGCACGCGGAAGTCGCTGACGGACGCGCCGCTGTTGTTCACGACCGCGAGCTCGAAATCGTAGCGACCGCGCGCCGGCCGCGGCCTGGGCACGCCGGCGTCGGCCGGCTCCGCGCCGGCGTCGGCAGGCCCCTCGCCCCGCTCGGCGTCGTCCGCGTCGGCCGCGCCCGCCCGCGCGCGGGGCTCGTCGTCCTCGTCGTCCTCGTCGCCCTCGCGGTCCCGCACGAGGATCGGCGCGATCACCCCCGCGCCGTCGTCCGGGCCGGTCGACCCGAGCACGCTGAGGATCGGCACCCCGTCCCGCCAGAGCGGCGAGTCGGCGCGGTCGCACAGGCAGTGCGGGAACTCCGGCTCGGCGCGCTCGCGGGCCTCGCTCGCGAGCACCGCGGCGGTGGCCCCGCGGGCCGCCTGCCCGACGCCGCGCGCCGCCCGCCGCTCCGCCGGGGGGAGGTCCCGGGGGGCCGCGAACCGCTGCACGAACGCCATCGTCGCCACGATGCCGACCACCGCGAGCGCCGCGGGCACGAGCACGCGGGCCCGGAGCGGGAGCGCGTCGAGGCCCTCCTCGGCGCCGCGCGGCGCCGCGGGCAGCGCGCCGAGCGGCGTCGGCCGGGGCGCGAACACGGCCGCGGCCGGCGCGCCGGGGTCCGAGGCGGCGAGCCGGTCGGAAGCGAAGCCCATGCGGCGCGACAGCTCCATGACGAGCGCGTCGCGCAGGCGGTCCGAGGGCGGCCCTCCCCAGGTCGCGAGCCGCGCGGCGAAGCGCAGCCCGAGCCAGGTCGCGAGCGCGACGAGCAGCGCGAGCGACGCGGTGCCGAGCGGGCCGCTCGCGAGGTAGTCGGGCGACAGGGCCGCCGCGAGCACGCCGACCGGCGCCGGCGCGATCCAGCTCGCCAGGCGGGCGCGGAGGCGCGCGCGGTACGCGCTCTCCATCGCCTCCATCGCCGCCGGCGAGAACACGCCGGGCACGCCGGGGAGATCGCCCTCGAAGCGCGCCAGGACGAAGCAGTTGTGCGGCGAGCACGCGGACGGGTCGAGGGCGACGCAGAGGGCCTTGCCGCGCCGGAAGAGCCCGCGGACGGCGGTGTAGGGGACCCCGAAGCGGACCGGCGCGGCCACGGCGCCCAGGGCGAACCCCTCGGCGTAGCCGGCGACGCGCACCAGCTCCACCTCGAGCTCCGTCTCGGCGCAGGTGAAGCGCACCGCACCGACGGCATTGGCGCCGCCCTCGGCGATCGCCAGGGCGGCGACGGAGAACGCGCGAGCCAAGGTGGGCGCACCCTAACCGCGCGGGGCGGAGCGCTGCAACGGAAACCCGGCCCCGCCGGAGGAGCCGGACGCGGCGGGTGACCGTTGATCGCCCCGCGCGGGGTGCGTAAGACGTGGCGCCATGAAGCCTCTTCGAAACGTCCTCCTCGCCCTCTCCTGCGCTGTCGTCCTCGGCCCGGTCGCGGGCTGCGAGGACAAGGTCCCCGAGCCGGATCTGCCGCCGGGCAGCGCCATCCCGGCGGTGAAGCCGGCCGAGCCGGAGCCGGCCGACATGATCAAGGAAGACCTCGTCGTGGGCACCGGCCCGGAGGCGAAGGACGGCGACAGGGTCCGCGTCCACTACACGGGGCGCCTGCTGAAGAACAACGCCGAGTTCGACTCGTCCGTCGGCCGGGAGCCGTTCGAGTTCAGGCTCGGCAACACGGAGGTCATCAAGGGCTGGGACGAGGGCGTCGTCGGGATGAAGGTGGGCGGCAAGCGCAAGCTGACGATCCCGTCGCGCCTCGCCTACGGCGAGTCGGGCAGCCCGCCGAAGATCCCGGGCAAGGCGACGCTCGTCTTCGACATCGAGCTGCTCGGCGTCGGCGACGCGCCGAACGACGCGGCCGCCGCGGCCGACAAGGGCGGCAAGGCCGCGACAGACAAGGCGGCCAAGCCCGCGGCCGACAAGGCGGCCAAGCCGGAAGCGGCCAAGGCGGACAAGCCCGCCGCCGCGCCGGCCGAGAAGAAGGAGGCGCCGGCGGAGGCGAAGTGAGCCGCCGCGGCGCCGGTCCCCGCGGACGGCGCCGCGCCCGGCGGGGCCGCGCCGGGAGGGCGCCGCGCTCAGGCGACGCGCGCGAGCGCCTCGAGGAAGATCTCGTAGACCTCGAGCGGGTACTCGCCCCGTGGCCCGGAACGCGCGCGCGGCGCAGCGCCGATCGCGCTACGCCCAGCGGAGCTGCCGCAGGTCGTCCCAGACGTCGCGCGCGCAGTAGTAGCGGTAGGCGTCGCGGCGGCGAAGCAGCTTGGCGATCACCTGGCTGAGCGGCGTGCCGAGCGCCTCGGCCTTCTGCCGCGGCGTGCCCTCGGCGATCTGGCGCGTGATCTCCTCGTACGAGGCGTTCACGTCGATCGCCGGCTGGCCGGTGTGCATCTGGTACATGAGCAGCCCGAGCTGGTAGAGGTCGCTCTGCGTCGTCGTGTAGCCGGCCGTCACGAGCTCGGGCACGAGGATCTTCGGGTTCGCGACCTGCGGGCGGAACCAGCGGGTCACGCCGTCGAGCTGGTGGGCGACGCCGAAGTCGGTGAGCTTGACGATCGGCTTGTGGTCGAGCTGGGAGATGAGGACGTTGCCCGCGTGCAGGTCGGCGTGCACGACGCCGTTGTCGTGCAGGTACTGCAGCGTCATCAGGAGCTGGCGCGCGAGCTCGAGGAGCAGCGGCGGCTGGAACGGGGTGCCGAGCAGCGCCCGGAGGCTCGTGTCGCACCGCTCGAGCGCCAGGTAGAAGAGGTAGTTCACCTCGAAGGCGTCGTGGATGTAGACGATGTTCGGGTGGCGGAAGCTCTCCAGGCGGAGCATCTCGCGCGACCACTCGTCCTTGACGACCTGGTAGGGCTTGTTGGCCGGCCGCAGCATCTTCAGGGCGTACACCTGATCGAACGGCCCGCTGCACTCGTAGACCGAGCCGTACTGGCCGTCGCCGATGAGCGCCCCGATGACGTACGTCCCCCGGGTGGAGGTCAGCGCTGAGCCCGGAATCGGAAACGGGATCAGGAAGCTGCCAGTGGAGGACCAGGTCACGGCAGCGCCATCGTAACCGAAAACGTCCGCGGCCGTTCACCCCGCGGCGCGCGGGCCGGGACGCGCCGCGCGGCCAGCGCCGCCCGCGCGGCGCGCGCTGTGCTCCCTGGCCGAGTCACACGAGCGCCCCGGGCGCGACGCGCCGGGGGCGGCCGGACGCTCATGAAGCGGCGAGCCTCCGCACGACCTCCGCGGCCTCGGTCTGGTCGAGCTCGAGCGCGGCGGCGACGTCGAGCAGGAGCTCGCGCTCGCTGGTCCTGACGATCCCGTCGGCGACGACGACCTGGGCGGCCAGGGAGAAGGCGACCTTCCGGGCCTGCGGGCTGGGGAGCCGCTCCTTGAGCGACGCGAGCCGGGCGGCGCGGCCCTCCTTCTGGAGCTGCGTCACGACCGTCTGGATGAGCTCGTCCATCGTGCTCTGGGGGATCCGGCGGTCCGTGAGCGACTCCACGCTCCGGAAGAAATGCAGCTTCTCCTCCTGGCTGAACTCGCCGTCGGCGAAGGCCGCGAGGAACATCAGCTCGATCAGCGCCTCGAGGTTGGGCTCGTCGAGCGTCTTGAGCGGAGGAGGGCTCATCTGGGGCATCGGATCCGTCTACACCGGGGCCCGGCGCGGGACCAGCCCCGGAGCGAGCGCGGGCGCCGCGGGCGGACGCGTCCCGGAGCGGGCATTGGGAGAGCGCGGCCGGTGTGTCATGAGTTCGAGCATGCACGTGCGCGAACTCGCCCAGGCGCTCCTCGTCGCGCTCTTCCTCGGCGGCTGCGGCGGCGCGGCCGCGCCCGCGCCGCGCCACGCCGCGGGGGGCGCCCGACCTGCCCCCGCTGCGGCGCCGCGCGCGGAGGCGCCGGCCGAACCAGCCCCGCCGCCGCTGCGGCTGCCGTGCGAGGGGGACGATCTCGTCGGCTGCACGAACGGCTGCGCCGATCACCAGATCGAGGACTGCGTGACGCTGGGCTCGATGTACCTGGGCGGCGCGATCGTCTCGATGGACGTGGAGCGCGCGGTGGGGCTGTTCAAGGACGCGTGCGTCGAGGGGAGCGCGCGCGGGTGCCTGCGGCTCGGCGACGCGTACCACGATCGGCTCGCGCGCGCGGACGCGTCGGGCGGGGCGGAGGGCGCGGGCGGGGCCGACGAGGCGGCGCTCTACTGGCACGTGCGCGCGTGCCACGCGGGCGCGAACCTCGGCTGCCTCGCGGCCGGCAGGGCCTACCTCCAGGGCCAGGGCGCCAGCGCCGACCCGGGGCGCGCAGCGGCGCTGTTCCGGCGCGTCTGCGAGCGCGGCAACGCCCCGGCCTGCGTCGAGCTCGGGCACCTCCACGCGAAGGGCGAGGGCGTGGAGCGCGACGGCTCGAAGGCGGTCGAGCTGTTCACGAAGGCGTGCAAGCTCGGCCTGGACGAGGGATGCCTGCTGGCGAGCCGGTCCGGCGACGTCCTGCCGCCGCGCGACTGACGCGGCCGTCAGTCGGTCCGGCGGCGCTGCGCGATGTCGAGCGCCGCCGTGATCATCGCGGTGAGCTGCGTGTCCGAGACGCTCTCGCTCGGGAGCACAACGAGCTCGGCGCCGATGCGCCGCGACAGCTCCGTGAACCCGTCGGGATCGAACGCCCGGACGTCCTGCGTCATCACGATGGCGAGCGGGTTGAGCCAGGCGGCGCTCCCGCGCAGCGACACGAGGTCGCAGGCGAGCAGGTCGGCGCCCTCGACGAAGACCAGCCGGCGGCAACGCTCGGCGAGCTGCTCGCTCGCGCTCACGATCAGCACGACCGAGGCCGATGCCGTCCGCTTGCTCCGCCCCGCAGGGCGCGTCGGGAGTTCTCGCGAGCTCATCCCAGCCCCGATCAGCGAGCGATGAGCCGGCGCCCGTACGGGATGGGCGCGGGGCGCGGCGCCTGAGCTTGCGCGCGCGCCTCCTCATCGAGGGCGATGTCCATGAGGAAGGAGCCGAGCGGCAGCCGGAAATCCCGGTCGTTCGGCTTGGTCGCGTAGAACGCGAGCAGCGAGAGCACGCTCCCGATCTGCGCCGCGGCCGGATCGTCGGACGCGGCGAAGCGATCGGCGAGCGTGCAGAGCTGCCGGAAGAGCGGGCCGCCCGGGAGCGGGCCGGGGCTGCACATGGCGAAGGTGCCGCTGCCTCGATATCCGAGCTTCCGGCGCTTCCTGGCGGGGGTACGGGAGGGGGGTACCATCGTCATGATTGCTGCCCAAGTCGCCTGCAAGAGTGGAGTTGCGCCTCGCGGGGGCTGGCCTGCCGCGGGACGCTCTTCGAGTACTAAAGAGCAGCCGGAAGAGAGTCAATCGGAGAGGACGGGGCGGACCGGGAGAGCGAGAATTTCTGCGGAATCGTCCCCCGTCCGAGCAGCGCGTGGGTATAGGTCACCGCATGAAGGCAGTCGTGCTCGCCGGCGGCAAAGGCTCCCGGCTCCGCCCCTACACCGCCCTTATCCCGAAGCCGCTGATGCCGATCGGCGATCACACGATCGTCGAGATCCTCCTCCGGCAACTCGCGCGCGCCGGGGTCACCGACGTGGTGATGTGCGTCGGCCACCAGGCCGCCCTCATCGAGGCCGTCGTCGGCGAGGGGAGCCGGTACGGGCTGCGCATCTCGTACCAGCGCGAGGAGACGCCGCTCGGGACCGTGGGCCCGCTCCGCGTCATCGAGCGCGACCTGCCGGAGCGCTTCCTCGTGATGAACGGCGATATCCTGAGCGACGTCGACTTCGCGGCGCTCCACAGCACGGGCGAGGCGGCCGGCGCGCCGCTCACCGTCGCCGTGTGCGAGCGCGCGTCGAAGATCGACCTCGGCGTGCTCGACCTCGGCCCCGAGGGGCGCGTCGTCGGCTTCCGCGAGAAGCCCACCTACACGTTCTGGGTCAGCATGGGCATCTACGCGATGAGCCGCAGCGTGCTCCGCTTCATCCCGGAGGGCCGGCCGTTCGGGTTCGACAACCTCATGCACGCGCTGCTCGACGCGGGCGAGCAGGTGGCCACCTTCCCCTTCCGGGGCCACTGGCTCGACATCGGCAGGAGCGACGACTTCGCCGAGGCGCAGGACGAGTTCGAGAAGAACCGGCAGCGCTACCTACCGGACTGACGCGGCGAGCGCCTCGCACACGGCGTCGACGTCGGCGTCCTGCATGCGCGGGTGCAGCGGGAGCGTGAGCTGGCGGCCCGCGATCGCGTCCGTGCGCGCGAGGCCCTCCTTGCGCACCCGGTCCGAGGCGCCGTGGTGCGAGAAGCGGTGGATCGGCGGGTAGTGCACGCTCGTCTGGACGCCGCGCGCCTTCATCGCCTCCATCACGGCCTCGCGCGAGGCGCCCTCGGGCAGGAGCACCGCCATCAGGTGGTGCGCGCTCTCCCCCACCCCGCGCGCGTAGAAATCGCGGTACGGGAGCCCGAGGCCGCGCACCCCGGCGAGGCGCTCGTGGTAGCGCGCCACGAGCGCCCGCCGCCGCGCGTTGCCGTCCGCCAGCCGGCCGAGCTGCACGAGGCCGATGGCGCTGCGGATCTCGTCGATGCGGTAGTTCATGCCCGCGTCCACGACGTCGTACGTGAACGCGTGCCCCTTGTGCCGGTCGAGGGTCATCGTCGTCATCCCGTGCGCGCGGAGGAGCCGCATGCGCGCGTGGAGCGCGTCGTCCCGCGCGATCACGGCGCCCCCCTCGCCGACCGCGAGGTTCTTGTTCGAGAAGAAGCTCAGGCAGCCGATGTCGCCGATCGTCCCGAGCGCCCTGCCCCGGAAGGTCGCGAGCGGCGCGTGCGCCGCGTCCTCGACCACCGCGATCCCGCGCTCGGCCGCGATCGCGCAGATCGCGTCCATGTCGCACGGGTAGCCGGCGTAGTGGACGACCGCGATGGCCTTCGTCCTCGGCGTGATCTTGCGGGCGACGTCGGCGGGGTCGATGCCGAGGTCGCCCTCGCCCACGATGTCGGCGAGCACCACGCTGGCGCCGCAGAGGAGCGCGGCGTTGGCGGTCGCCACGAACGTGAGGCTCGGGCAGATCACCTCGTCGCCGGGGCCCACCGAGAGCGCCGTGTACGCGAGGTGCAGCGCGGCGGTGCAGTTCGTCACCGCGAGCACCCGCGGGGTGCCGAGCGCCTCGCCGAGCTTCTGCTCGAACTGCGCCGTGCGCTCCCCCATGGTCAGCCAGCCCGACGCGACGACCTGCCGCGCTGCCTCGGCTTCCTCAGGCCCGAACGAGAGATCGCTGAGAGGTATCTTCCACATGGTGTGTCATCCATCCGGCCGGTCGGTCGGTCGGTCTACGGCTGCGCGCGGGTCGGCGCGGCGTGCGTCACGGCGACGGCGGCAACGTCAGATTGCGTACTCGCGGGGACGGTAGTCGGCGAGGTGGCGCTCGACATAGGCGTACGTGCGCGCGAGCCCCTCCTCGAGCGACACGCGGGGCGCGTAGCCGACGAGCTCCGCGGCGCGGCGGAAGTCGGCGAGCAGCACCATCACCTCGCTCGCGTCGGGGCGCACCCGGGCCTCGTCCGTCACGAGCTCCGCGCGCTTGCCGGTCACCTCGAAGATGAGCCGGACCAGATCGCCGATGGAGATGGCGCGCCCGCTCCCGACGTTGAGCGTCTGCCCCACGGCCCGGGCGCTCGATCCGACGAGCAGGAAGCCCGCGACGGTGTCGGTCACGAAGTTGAGGTCCCGCACCGGCGCGGTGCTCCCGATGCGGAGCGCGGCGCTGCCGGCGGCGAGCTGCTGCATCACGCTCGGGATGATCGCGCGCGACGACTGGCGCGGGCCGTAGGTGTTGAACGGCCTGATCGTCGCGACCTCGAGCCCGAACGAGAGGTAGTAGCTCTCGGCGAGCTTGTCGGCGCCGATCTTGGTGGCCGAGTACGGGGACTGCCCGGTCAGCGGGTGGGCCTCGTCGATCGGCGTGTAGCGCGCGGTGCCGTAGGTCTCGCTGGTCGAGGTGTGGACCACGCGCGCGCCGTGCTCGCGCGCCGCCTCGAGGACGTTCAGCGTGCCCTGCACGTTGGTCGCGACGTACTGCTGCGGGGCCACGTACGAGTAGGGGATCCCGATGAGGGCCGCGAGGTGGAAGACGACGTCGGCGCCGCGCACGAGCGACCGGACCGCGCCCGCGTCCTCCACGTTGCCGGGGACGACCTCCACGCCCGCGAGGACGTCCTCGGGGAGCCGGTCGAGGTGCCCGCGCCGCGAGCCCGAGGTGTACCGGACGAGCGCCCTCACGCGCGCGCCTTCCCGGACCAGCGCCTCGACGAGGTGGCTGCCGATGAACCCGCCGGCGCCGGTCACCACGACGCGCTTGCCGCGATAAAAGCCTTCGCTCACGGCCGCGTGCGTGGCCCCTGCCGGTTCGCGCGTCAAGCGCGTAGCGACGCGGCGCGCAGGTTTGCGCTCGGCCACGCCGCCCGGCCGCGCGCCGGCCGACGCGCGGCGCCGCCCGGACCGCAGCGCAGGCCGGACCGCGGCGCGGCCGCGATCACTGGATCTGGATCTGGTCGGTGGGCGTGTTCCCCGCCCCCTCGGGCGCGCCGAGCTCGCGGTGCACGCAGAGCCCCTGCTTGCAGTAGGACTGCGGCGGGCTCTTGCAGTCGACCTTGGGCTCCTCGCACTTGCCCGTCTTGTAGCTCTCCGCGAGGGGCTTGATCTTGTCGAACGTCGCGTTGCTGATGGGCTTCGCGCAGCCCGGCCACTCGCTCTGGCGGCAGTCGGCGTCCGTGTTGCAGTGCTGCGCCTTGTTCACCATCTCGAAGGCGTCGCCGCGGAGCTTGTCGCACTCCTTGGGCTCCATCTTGCTGTCACAGCCGGCGAGCAGCGCGAGCAGGACGAGGCCGCCGGCGAGGCGGAACGGGGTTCGAGATCCGGAGGAGGCCGTTCCAGGCCGCCCCCGTCGAGGAGCACACGCGATCATTCAGGGTTCTCCCGGTCAAGGTCGCCCTTCCGCGCCGGAAGGGCGGCGGCTTGCGCCGGGCCCCTTCGTATCACGGCTGGATTCGGACGCGCATCTGGCGTAGCCCGTCGGCATGGAAGGTCCGCGAGAAGGCTCCGGCGCCGGCGGCTCCGCGCACGGCCGCGCCGGCGTCGCTGCCCGCAATTCCCTGCGCGTGCTCACGCTGAACATCTGGAACCGCCACGATCCGTGGGAGGCGCGCCTCGGCCTCATCCGGAAGGGCGTCCGCGAGCTCGCGCCCGACATCGTCGGGCTCCAGGAGGTGATGTCGTACGAGGGCCGATCGCTGGCCGACGACATCGCCGAGGGGCTCGGCTACGAGGTCGCGTTCGGCCCCGCGCACGAGCTCGGCGGCGGCGTGCTCTTCGGCAACGCCGTGCTGTCGCGCTGGCCGGTCGCGCGGAGCCAGGCGTTCCCGCTGCCCACGGGCGAGACCGACGAGAAGCGCGCGATCCTGCTCGCGGAGCTCGCGTCGCCGCACGGCGTGCTCCCGTTCTTCGTCACCCACCTGAACTGGAAGTTCCACCACGGCGCCGTGCGCGAGGCGCAGGTCGCGGCCGTGGCCGAGATCGTCCTGCGCGAGGCGCCGATGGAGGGGCTGCCGCCCGTGGTCGTCGGCGACTTCAACGCGCAGCCCGAGGCCACGGAGATCCGGTTCATGAAGGGGCTGCACGCCCTGAACCAGAAGAGCGTGTACTTCGCCGACACGTTCGACCAGACGGGCAAGGGCCCGGGGTTCACGTTCGATCCCGTGCGGAACCCGTTCGCGGCGGTCACGAACGAGTACCCGCGCCGCATCGACTACATCTTCGTGCGCGGCCCGGACAAGCAGGGGCGGGGCAAGCCGCTCTCGTCGCGGGTCGTCTTCGAGGAGATCGAGGACGGCGTCGCCGCGTCAGATCACTACGGGGTGCTGTCGGAGATCTCGATGTAGGAGCCTGCCCGGCGGGCTGGTCCGCGGTCGCTGTCGCGCGCCCGGCTCCCCTGCCGCCCTCCCCGGCTTCCTGGTCGCCCTCCCCGGCTTTCTCGAGGGCGCCCTGTTCACGTGTACACTGGCTGCATGTCGTCTCCTCGAGCCCCGGGCGGCGGCGCGCCGAGCCCGCCCGACGCGCCCGACGCGCCCGACGAGCGCTCAGCTCCCTCGCCCGCCCTGCGCGTCGGCCCGGTGGTGCCCGACGCGCTGTCGCTCATCGGCGGCACGCCGCTCGTCCGCCTCGCCCGCGTCTCGCCGGAGGGGGGCGGCGTCATCTACGGCAAGCTCGAGTCGATGAACCCGGGCGGCAGCGTCAAGGACAGGGCCGCGCTCGGCATGGTGCTCTGCGCCGAGCGCGAGGGGGCCCTCAAACAAGGGGCGACCATCGTCGAGGCGACGAGCGGCAACACGGGGATCAGCCTCGCCATGATCGCCGCCGTGCGCGGCTACCGGTGCGTGGTGGTCATGCCCGAGGACATGAGCGTCGAGCGCCGGCACATCCTCCGCGCGTACGGCGCGGAGATCGTCCTCACGCCCGAGGGCCAGGGCATGGCGGGCGCCGTCGCCCGCGCGATCGAGATCTGCGAGGCGACCCCCGGCGCCTGGATGAGCCAGCAGTTCCAGAACCCGGCGAACCCCGGCGCCCACGCGCGCGCCACCGGCCTCGAGATCCTGGCGCAGACCGGCGGCGACATCGCGGCCTTCGTCGCCGGCGTGGGCACCGGCGGCACGCTGACCGGCTGCGGGCGCGTGCTCAGGGATCGGCTCGGCGGCGCGGTCCGCATCTGCGCCGTCGAGCCGACGAAGAGCGCCGTGCTCTCGGGGCGAGGCGCCGGCCCCCACGGCATCCAGGGCCTCGGCCCCGGCTTCGTGCCGGCGATCCTCGAGCGCTCGCTCATCGACGAGATCCTCACGGTGACCGAGGCGGGCGCGTCCCGCATGGTGCGCCGGCTCGCGCGCGAGGAGGGGCTCCTCGTCGGGCCGAGCTCCGGCGCCAACGTCCACGCGGCCGTGGAGATCGCGCGCAGGGTCCAGGGGACGATCGTGACGGTGCTGCCCGACTCGGGGGAGCGCTACCTGCTCTGAGCCGCGCGAGGCCACGCGGCCGAGCCGCGCGGGACCGCGTGGGGCTGCGGCGCGCGGCCTGCACGCGCGCCCCCTCAGCGCGACGGAGCTCCTTCCGGACGAGGAGCCCGGCGGCCCTCGTCGAGGGACGTCCTCTCCTCACCTCCCCGGCGCGCGCGCCGCCCGTCGCGGGCGACGTCGTGGAGGACCCGCTCGACCACCGGCTCGTGCAGCGCGAGCAGCCGCGTCGGGGCCACGCCGAGGACCGCGGTGAGCGCCACGAAGGCCAGCAGGAACGCGCGCTCACGAAGCACGAGCGCCTCCACCGCGGCGCCCGGTCGGCGACGCGCGGGCGGGCCCAGGAAGGCGCGCTGGAACGTGCGGAACAGCGTGATCCCGTTGATCGCCGCCGCCGCAAGGGCGAGCACCGCCAGCACGGGGTGGACGTGTAAAATTCCATGCAGGAGCAGATCCTCGCTCACGAACGAGAGCGCCCCCGGCGTCCCGATCGCCGCGCACGCGAGCAGGAAGAAGAAGGCCGCCAGGCGCGGCGTCCGGGCCACGAGGCCGCCGAGCTCCCGCGTGTCCGTCGTGCCGGTGCGCGCCTCGAGCGCGCCGATGACCATCGCGAGCCCGGTCATCGCGATCGTCGACGCGACGCTCTGCAGGAGCGCGCCGCTCACGCTCTCGGCGTTCAGCGTGGCGATCCCGAGGAGCACGAGGCCCTTCTGGCTCGAGACCAGGTAGCCGAGCATCCGGCGCAGATCGGTCTGGGCGAGCGCGAGCACCGCGCCGTGCAGCGCGCTGATCAGTCCGATGACGGCGAGGATCGGCATGTCCTCGGCGCAGGCCGCCGGCAGGAGCTTCACCCCGACGCGCAGGAGCACGCAGACGCCGACCTGCACCTCGGCGAGCAGGACGGTCACGCCGAGCGGCCCGCGCTCCAGCAGCACGGGCAGCCAGCCGTGGAACGGCACGGCGGCCATGCGCATCAGCACGGCGATCCCGACCAGCGCGAACAGCGGCGACTGCCACGCCTCGGGGATCCCGACGCGGGCGATCTCCTCGACGTCGAACGGCAGGGCAGCGCCGCGGCGCGCGGCGAGCGCGGCCATCGCGCCGATCGCCACGACGAGCGGCGCCGTGCCGCCCAGCAGGAAGATGCGGCAGGTGCGCCGGAGGAGCGCGTCCTCGGCGCCCTTCCTGGCGACCAGGCGCTCCACGGGCACGAGCGCGGCGATCCACGCGACGGCGAGCAGGGCGAGGTCGAGCGCGCAGAGCACGCAGAGGGCGGCGCTCGCGGTGGCGAGCAGCGCCGCGGCGGTGGGCCGATCGAGCGCGGCGCGCGGGCCCGCGGCGACGAGGGCGAGCAGGACGACGCCGAGCAGCGGGAGCAGGGCGACGGTGTAGCCGTCGAGGCCGAGCCGGAGGCGCGCCCCGAGGAGCGGCAGGGCGGGACCGCCGGCTTCCAGCGTGACGCCGGAGAGAGAGAGCGCGAGCGGCGCGAGCGAGAGGAGCAAGGTGAGCGCCGCGCCGACGAGGGCCACGCGGCGCGCGCCCTCGTCGCCGCGCGCCCGGGAGGCGAGCAACGCCGCGGCCGCGGGCGCGAGGATGAGCGCCGCGAGGAGCGGGAAGGCGCTCACGAGCGAGCCCGCTTCGCGCCGGGCGCGGGGGGCTCGAAGGCCATCGCGCGCTCGGGGGCGCCGGGCGCGCCCTCTTCCCCGGGATCGACGGCGGCCCGCTCGGGCCAGCCGCTCAGCGCCGCCACCCAGCGGCGCTCGCTCTGGTCGAGCAGGCGCCCGAGGCGCATCAGCGGCGCCGCGATGAACCGCTCCTGCAGCGCCTCGAGGTGAAACCGCTCCAGGGACAGCCAGTACGCGCGCCGCACGAGCGCCGCGGGCAGGAGCCGGCCGGCCACCCCGAGGGGCAGCAGCGGCTCGCCCGCGTGCGCGGCCCGGATCTCCTGCGCGTCGCGGAGCGCCGAGGGGGCGCGCAGCATCTGGAGGCAGCGCAGGCACGCGTGCGCGAACAGGTGGACGAGCGCGAGCCAGTAGAGGCCGAGGCCGATCTCCACGAACATGAGCCCCACCTGCGACATGGTCGCGTGCGCGAGCGCGCTCTTCACGTCCGCCTGCGCGCGCCCCACCAGGGTGCCGTAGAGGGCCGTCGCCGCCCCGACGCAGGCGATCACCGCGCTGGCGGCGGGCGTGCGCTGGAGCAGCGGGGCCGCGCGCAGCATCAGGTACACGCCCGCGTGCACCGAGATCGCGCCGTAGAAGAGCGCGCTCGAGGGCGTCGGCCCCTCCATGGCGCGCGGCAGCCAGCTGCCCAGCGGGAACTGCGCGCTCTTGCCCATGGCGGCGAGCAGCAGGCACAGCGCGAGCGCCGTGGCCGCCCCCGGGCCGAGCGGCGCGGCCGTCCCGGGCCAGGCAGCGGCGCCGAAGGCCTCGCCCCACTGCGAGGAGCCGGCGACGTCGTGCATGAGCACCGCGCCCCCGAGCAGCCCGACGTCGCAGAGCCGGTACGTGACGTAGACGCGCAGCGCGGCCCGCGGCGGCGCCGCGCGCTCGTGGAAGAACGCCACGAGCAGCACGCTCGTCGCGCCGACCAGCTCCCAGCCGGCGAACAGCAGATCGATGGTGCCCGCCGACACGAGCGCCAGCATGCCCGTCGAGAACAGCGCGAGGAGCAGGAAGAACCGCGCGAACCCCGCCTCCCGGTGCAGGTACGCCACCGAGAACCGGCCGACCAGGAGCGCGATCAGCGAGACGAGCACCATCATCGTCGCCGACAGCCGATCGACGAGCAGGACGATCTCGAACGCGTAGCTGCCGGTCTCGAACCAGCGGCCGAGCGCCACCGGCGTGAAGGCGTAGGGCGCCGCCACGGCCGAGCCCCAGATCGCCAGCGAGGCCGCGAGCGAGATCGAGAGCGCCGACAGCACGACGCGCGACACGACGCGCTCGCTCGGCGCGCGCAGCAGCAGCAGGTAGGAGCCGAGCGCGGCGAACGCCGCCGCCGGGGAGAGCACGGCGAGCGCGGCGAGCTGGCCGAGCAGCATGTCAGATGGCATGGCGGAGGACCTCGGGGGGCCGCGTGGACGCGGCGCGGACGAGCGCAGGCGGGACGAAGCCGGACCTCCCGGCGTACCAGTCGGCGGAGCGCTGGACCGCCGGCAAGGGGTGATCCGGGGGGGCGAACGGCGCGAAGCCGTCGCCCGTGAAGCGCGCGATCCTGCGCGTCGCCGGATCGACGCAGGCGAGCTGGATCCAGCCGTTGCAGATGAGCTCGCGCAGGGCCGGCTGCCGCGCGCAGAGCGCGGCGGCGAGCTCGGTGCTCGCCTCGACGACGACGAGCAGGCGCACCGGCTCGTGGATCTCGATCATCTGCTTCGGCAGCCCGGTGCGCAGGTCGCTCAGCGACCCTTCCATGACCCCGAGCAGCGAGGCCAGGTTGTGCGGGAGCTTGGTGCCGGCGCCGTAGCGACGGTTGTCGACGCAGGAGAAGTAGTACTCGAGGTTGATCCCCGCCCCGACCGGCCCGACCGCGAGCAGGACGCGCTCGAGGATCGCGCCGGCCGGATCCTGCGTCGGGTCGTACGAGACGAGGAACGCCCGGCGGTCGAGGAACAGCCCGCGGGTGAGCGCGCGGCGGCCGACCACGCAGACGGCGTTGGTCACGTGCCCGAGCTCGGGCCGGGCCTCGCTGAGGTCCGCGGCGCGCGCCTCGACGTGCGCGAGCGCCCGCGCGGGGTCGCCCTCGCGCGGCGCCGACGCGAACCTCCGGCAGCGCTCGTGCGCGTGCAGCTCGCGCGCGGCGTCCAGCGCGGCCCGCAGCGCCGCGAGCTCGCCGCGGCGCGACGCCGGCGCGAGGTGCTCGTCGTAGAGGACGATCTCGTCCGTCGTCGTGTTGTTCATGCCGCCGACGAAGAAGGTCCCCTCCGGGATGTCGATCCCGCGCGCGGCGAGCAGCGCGCGCACCTCGGGGTCGTTCGCGAGGGCCGCGAACAGCCGCGCGTTCGGGCCGCCGTGGCGGCCGCCGCAGGCGCCGCAGTCGTACGCCGACTGGTGCGGGTTGTTCACGCTGGTCGAGCCGTGGCCGAGCACGGCCACGATCGGCGCGAACCCGCGGGTGAGCCCCATGTTCTCGAGCGTGGCCGCCACCCGGGCCGCCCTGTCCGCGGCGGTGAACGGCCGCCCCTCGCCGGCCGCGGGGGAGCCCTCGCCGCGCGGGCTGTGGAGCCGCGTCGGCACCGCCGGGAGCAGGCGCCGCTCGAGCGCGCGGCGCAGCCGCGCCGCCGCCCGCGGGAAGAGGATGCGCCCGACCAGCGGGACGGTGGAGAGCAGGCCCAGGGTCGGCGTGAGCAGCATCCCGCGCGCCATGGTGCGGCTGCCGCGCCCCAGCGCGTGCAGGAGCCGCGCCCACCGCTTGCGGCGGGCCTGTCGGCGGCGCGCCGCCTCCTCCTCGTGGGGTCGCTCGACGATCTCGTGCGCCGGCTCCACGCCGACGGGGCAGAGGCTCACGTGGCCGGCGTCGTCGAGCCCTCGGTAGCGGATCGGCACGCCGAAGAACCCCGCGACGCCGAAGGTCTCGTGCCGCGGCGAGAGCTCCTCGAAGTGCCGCCGGAGGCCCTCGCAGCGGTCGTCGATGCAGAAGGCGACCTGGAAGCGGGGCTCCGTCACGGCGCGGTCCTCCTCCGGGCGGCGGAGGTTCGCGGCGATCCCGTGCAGCACCTCGACCCGGTGGTGCCGCTCGTACGCCTCGTGCAGCGCGCGCCGCCGCGCGACCTCGTCGAAGGCCTCGAGCGCCTCGAGCGCCCAGGCGCGCTCCGCCGTGGAGAGCGGCTCGATCTCGGCGGCCGAGAGGCCGGCGAGCTGGGCGAGCTGGAACAGGCGGAACGGCCGCGCGTGGTCGGGCGAGCGCGGCGGCGGCGCTGGCGGCCGCGCGGCGCGCCGGGCGTGCTCGACGAGCCCGGCGAGGGGCCCCTCGTACCCGAGCCGCCGGCGCGCGACGTCGCGCAGCGCGCGTCTGGCGAGGGTCAGGCGCACGGCGAGGTACTCGATCAGCGACGCGGGCGGCGCGCCCGCGGGCCGGTCGCCCGGGGTGTGCTCCAGGCGGTGGATCATCCCGGCCCAGCCCGGCAGCTCGAGCAGCACGCGCGTCGCGTAGCCCTCCCAGCGCTCCTCGGCGACGCCGAGCTCGTCGAGGGCGCGGGCGGCGATGGCCGGCGGCGACAGGCCCTCCGCGTCGAGGCGGCGGAGCTCCGCGTCGAGCCCCGCGAAGGCCGGGGCGGCGGGCCGCGAGCCCTCCAGCACCATGCCGCGAAAGCAGCGCCAGAGCCCCTGCGCCCGATCGGGCATGGTCCAGTGCGCGACGCCCTCGTCGAGGTAGGCGCAGAGGAACCGGATCAGGAGCGGATCGACGAGGTCGGCCGGGTCCTCGACCGCGAGCGCGAGCAGCAGATCGCGGTGCGACCTGTCGACGCCCACGCGCTCGACAAGCGGCGGCTCCGCGGGCGGGGCGGGCGGCAGCGGCGCCGCGCGGCACGCGTCCCAGAGCGCGAGGGCGGCGCGCGACTCCGGATCGCGAGCGCCTCGGTCGAGGAGGCCCGCCGCGATCTCGGGGTGCTCCTCGAGCCAGCGCTCCGTGCGCTGGAGGATGCGCCTGCGCCGCTCGGACGGGACGTCGGCCCGGAGCCTGCGCGTCTCCCCCGCCTCGGAGATGCGCCACAGGAGGCCCGCCGCGGTCTCCTCCTCGATCGGGTGGCGCAGGGCGATCCGCTCGATTTCGTGCCGTGACAGCGGCATTTTACATCCCGGAGAGCGCTCGTCCGGGTGCGCGGCGAACCGCTCGGCGAGCGCCGCCTCGAGGTCCTCGTCGTCGATGCGACCTGCCGCGATGTGGGCGCGGTACTCCGCCTCGGAGAGGTACGGCTCGGCGTCGAAGACGGCGCTCGCCGCGGCCAGCGCGTCGTGGAACGGCAGGTGCTGGAACGCGTGCAGCGTGTTGTGGTGGACGAACACGCCGATGGGCCCCTGCGCTGGCAGGAAGTGCCCGGCGCGATCGACCGCGGCGCGCAGGCGCTCCTCGCGGGCGGCGCTCGCGGGGAGATCGTGAGAAAGCTCGCTGCTCATGGCGATCCCGGAGGAGGGTTGTTCATGCCGGAGGAGGGTTGTTCCTGGAGAGCCTCGCCCGTGTGCGCCCCTCTCGCGGCGGTCGACGTCGGGCGTCGCCTCGACTCAGCGCCCCGCGACGGGGCTGACAAGGACCCTCTTCCGCGCGGAGAGCGGGTGTGACGACATCTGGAAATGATCGCCGAGGCCCGCGAGGGTCAAGGTCCGGCCCTGGCGCGCCATCAGGCTCTCCAGCTCATGCAGGTTGGACATGGTCGTGTGATCGACGAGGCGGGCGTCCGCGAAATCGATCTCGATGCTCGAGGCGTCCGCGTATTTCGCGAGCCGCCGCCGGATGCCGAGGTAGTTGCTGAACACCGCCGCGTGCTTGACGCGCAGCACGACCCGCCCTCCCTCGACGCGCTCCTCCACCTCGGGCCGGAAGAGGATCCGCAGCGGGGCGCCGTTGATCAGGTGGATGAGCATCTTCACGAGGATGCCGGCCGCGACCCCGACGAGCAGATCCGCGGCGATGCACAGCGCGGCCGTGGTGGCGAAGATGACGAGCTGCTCCTTGCCGATGCGGAGCGTCTTCACGAACTCCTTCGGGGACCCGAGGCGGACGCCCGTGAAGGTGAGCATGGCGGCGAGCGCGGCGAGGGGGATCCGGTGGATGAGGCCCGGCGCGAAGGCGACGAAGAGCAGGAGGAACGCGCCGTGGAAGAAGTTCGACAGGCGGCTCTTCGCGCCGTATCCGATGTTCGCGGAGCTGCGGACGATCTCGGAGATCATCGGCAGTCCGCCGAGCAGGCCCGCGATGAGGTTGCCGGCGCCCGTGGCGAGCAGATCCTTGTCGAGGTCGGAGCGGCGCTTCTCGGGATCGAGCGAGTCGACGGCCTTGGCGGAGAGCAACGACTCGATGCTCCCCACCAGCGAGAACATGATGATGTACTTGATCGACGCGGGCGTGCCGACGTGGCTGAAGTCCGGGAACACGAACGCCTGGAGCAGGTTGCCCGGCAGGTTGACCAGGAAGCTCGGCCCGATCGCGTACGTCGTGTGGGTCGCCGCGAGCGTGTACGTGTGCTCGTGCTCGAGATCGAACGCGTAGGCGAGCGGCACGGAGATCGCCAGCACCAGCATCGGCGCGGGGATCTTCTGCGCCCACCGCGCCTTCCCGGCCACCAGCGGATAGCCGAACAGGAGGAGGAGCGAGAGGACGCCGATCGCGGCGATCTCGGGGTTCAGCCGGGCCACGCTGCGCGGGATCTCCAGGAGCAGGCCGACCGGCGACTTCGCCGCGGGCGCGACGCCGAGGAGCGTGTGGATCTGCTTCGAGCAGATGATGATCCCGATGGCCGCCAGCATCCCGTGCACAACCGAGGAAGGGAAGAAGTCGCCGAGCTTGCCGGCGCGCGCCAGCGCGAAGGCGATCTGCGTGACCGCGGCGACGACGATGCAGGCGAGCGCGCGGCGGTAGCCGACGGCGTTGTCCCCGGCGCCGAGCTCCTGGACGGCGCCCAGCGCGATGACGATGAGGCCCGCGGCGGGCCCCTTGATGGTCAGCGGCGCGCTGCCGAGCCAGGTGGCGACCATCCCGCCCACGACGGCGGTCAGCACGCCTGCGATGGGGGGGAATCCGCTCGCCATCGCGATGCCGAGGCAGAGCGGCAGGGCGATCAGAAAGACGAGGAACCCGGAGACCAGGTCGTCCTTCCAGGTTGAAGACACAGGTGCGCTCGAGATGCTCGACGTGGGCATGCGGTGCTCGGCCTCGGAGTTACGGGGATGGTGTGGGCCCGCTGTTCGTCAGGACACGCCCCAGGACGGGACCACCCGGTCCGAGGTTCCCGCTCGGGTGATGAAATTTCGCGCGATGCGTCGGAACCTCCCCGCGGGTCCGTTCCGTCCCAGGGACGCCGATGCACAGCGCTGCCCCGATCGAGGCGCCGCTCGTCACGCCGCCGCGGCGCGACAAGCGAGCGCTACCCCGTCGTCCATTCCACGCTAGAGTCCAGGCCCTCGACGCTCCCGATGCTCGAACGGCCCTCATGACCGGATCGCGACCCCTCCTCGGTGAATCGCGCGCGCAGTTCGAGTCGGCGGTGCGCCCGGCGCTCCCGCGCCTCTATCGATTCTGCATCTCGCTGTGCGGGGCTCGGGATCAGGCGGACGATCTGTTCCAGAACGCGCTGCTCAAGGCCTACCTGAACGCGGCGTCGTTCGAGGGGCGCGCGGACCTCGGGGTGTGGCTCTGCGGGATCGCGCGTCACGAGTACCTGGAGGCGTACCGGACCGAGGCGCGGCGCCGCGGCCTGCTCGATCGGCTCATCGAGGCGTGCACCGAGGTGCTCGGCGTGGTGCCCCACGCCGAGGTCCAGAGCCCCGAGGAGATCGCGATCCTGAGCCAGGACACGGGGGTGCTCCTCGCCTGCCTTCAAGAGATACCGGAGGAGTTTCGCACCGTGGTGGTGCTGTGCGATATCGAGGATCTCGGTTATGACAACGTGGCCGAGGTGCTCGGGATCCCCAAGGGGACGGTGAAGAGCCGCCATGCCCGCGGGCGCGCGCGGCTACGCGACGCCTACGAGCGTCTGGCGGCGCAACGGGTCATCGCGGTGCGGGAGGGCTCGACGTGAGCGGACACGACCATGATCTGCCTCCGATTCCGCCGGATCTGACGGCGAGCCTGCGAGCGCTGCGCTCGGTGAGCCCGTCGGAGGCGCTCGTCGAGCGCGCGCTGAGCAGGCTCCCCGAGCCGCCGGAGCGCCCTGTCGCGCCGGCCCCCCGGCGGGCGAGCGGCCGATGGGGGTGGAGCGCGCTCATCGCAGCGCCGGCGCTCGCCGCCGTCGCGCTCGCGATCGTCGTGGCGGTGGACAGGGGCGTGAGCTCGCCGGCGATCGAGCGCTCCGAGGAGCGCGCCCTCGCGTTGCCCGACGACGGGCACGCGTGGATGCACCTCGATCTGTGGACGCATCGCCACGCCGACGAGCCGGCGGTGGTTCACCTCGAGGTGCCCGAGGACGTGCGCGTGCGGCTGCCGGACGGCGAGGGCGGCGCGCTGGAGCGGCACTGTCAGCAGGAGCGCTGCTCGCACCGGCTGACGCGCTACCGCGGCGAGGCGCCGCTCAGCGTGGCGGTCGCCCAGCCGGGCCGCTACGAGATCCACGTGCGTCACGAGTCGAACGAGGCGCGCGTGCGCGAGCGCTTCGTGCTGACCGCGGTGCGCGACTGAGCCCGAGCGAGCCCCGGAAGCCGGCGCGCGGCGGTCAGGTCCGCTGCTCGCCGCGCTTGGCCTCGTCCCAGTAGCCGTCGAGCTCCTCCAGCGTGAGCGTGTCGTCCGACGCCCTGGCGGGCCAGCCGCCGTGGCGCTCGACGACCCGCCGCTCGACGTGCTCGAAGCGCCGGGTGAACTTGTCGGTCGTCCGGCGCAGCGCCCCCTCGGCGTCGACGCCGGCGTGGCGCGCCAGGTTCCCGAGCGCGAAGAGCACGTCGCCGAGCTCCTCCTCGATCGCGGCGGGATCGCCGCTCTCGAAGGCCCGGTCGAGCTCCCCGAGCTCCTCTTCCACCTTCGCGCGCGAGCCCCGCGCGTCCGGCCAGTCGAAGCCGACGCGCGCGACCTTCTCGCCCACCCGCTGCGCCCGCGTGAGCGCCGGCAGGCTGCGGGGAACGCCGCCGAGCACGCCGCGGTCCTTGCCCTGGCGGGCCCGCTCCGCGGCCTTGATGCGCTCCCAGTTCTGGAGCACCTCGTCGGCGTTCTCGGCGCTCTCGTCGGCGAACACGTGGGGGTGGCGCCGCACGAGCTTCTCGCAGATGGCCGCGACCACATCGTCCGGGCCGAACGCCCCCTCGGCCCGGGCGAGCTCGGCCTGGAAGACGACCTGGAGCAGGAGGTCGCCGAGCTCGGCGCACAGCTCCTTGCGGTCGCCGCCGTCGATCGCGTCGATGACCTCGCAGGCCTCCTCGAGGACGTAGCGCCGGAGCGTCGCGAAGCTCTGCTCGCGGTCCCACGGACACCCGTCGGGCGCCAGGAGGCGCTGCATCAGCTCGACAAGGCGCGGGAACGTGCGGCCCGCCTGCTCAGCGAGCGGCGGCGCCTCCACGGGCTCGAAGGGACGCGGCATGCGGAAGCTACTAGCGCAAACCGTCCCCGCTGAGGAGGCGGGGCGGCCCAGCCGAGGGGACGGGCGAGCCGGCCGGGGGGCCGGGGCGGCCGCAGGGACGGGAGGTCCGGCCGCCGAGCGGTCAGCCTGGATTCACGGGTCGTGGCATGCGAAAAGTGCAGAGGTGGTCGGAGTCCGGCGGCGAGGACGCCCATGAAGAGCGCAGTCTATGTGGTGCTGTTCACGATCGCCGGGTGCTCGCAGGGGGTGTGTCGGAGCATCGGGAGCGCGCCGGGCGCGGCGCCGAACCCCGCGGCGCCCAACCCGGGTGACTCCGCGGCGGAGCCCGTGATCGCGGCCCAGCCGGACAGCGGCGAGCAGGAGGCCCTGGGGGAGCAGATCGCCCCGCTGCGCAAGGGGGGGCGCCGGCTCATCGCGGAGCCGCCGGACGACGCGGAGGACACGGCGTATGTGGCGTGGGTCGCGGCGGCCGGGCTCGCCGCGCAGAACAAGCTGCCGCCGCCGGTAGCCCCACCGGGGTTCGGGCTGCGGGCGGTCCCGGGGCGCGACCTCTGGGTGCTCTCCGAGGAGCCGAAGGAGAAGAAGCGCCGCCGGGGCGCGGCCGCCGTCGTGCTGCGCACAGGGGCGGCGGCGCCGCTGATCGTCGAGGCGCCGCACACCTTCTTCGACCGAGGGACGCTGCCCGTCGCGCTCGCCGTGTTCGACGCGCAACGGGCGCGGGCGCTGGTCGTCAATACGTCACACCGGTACGGCGGGGGCCCCAAGCCGGGTGACGCCGCCGGGGACGACGAGGGCGCGGAAGAAGGAGAGGGCGCGGGCGGCGAGGGCGCCGGAGATGAGGGCGCGGACGGCGAGACGACGGGCGGCGGCGCCAGGACGGCCGGCGGGCGGGGCCACGGCGGGGGCGGCGGCGATCTGGGGGCGGGCGGCGGCGCCCGGGGGGAGAGACGCGCCGCCCGCGAGCGGCTGGTCGCGTCGCTCGCCTTCGCGGATGTGGCGCACGCCGAGCGGTCGTTCTTCCTGTCGGCGCACCGGGCGCTGCTGCAGAGCTTCCCCGGCATGCCGGCGGTACAGCTCCACGGATTTCAGGATAGCTCGGCGGCAGACGCCGCTGCCATCGCCAGCGCCGTGGGGCCCGGCGCCGACCTGGAGCGGCTGCTCGCCCCGCTGCGGGCGGTCGTGAGCGACGGGAAGGTCCTCGCCTACCCCGCCGATATCAACAAGCTCGGCGGCGCCACGAACGTGCAGGCACGCTGGTCGCGGCAGATGGGCGCGCCGTTCTACCATGTCGAGATGTCGCGGACGCTGCGCGACAAGCTGATCGAAGATGCGGAGTACCGGCGGCGCTTCGCGGCAGCCTTCGCGGGAATCGCGACGGGAAAAGGCCAGGCGGGGAGTGACGGACCCGGGTTGGCCCGATGACGCGACCCGCGACGGGGTGACGCGACCGGGGTGGTCCTGCCCCGGGATGATCCGACCCGGGCTCTCGGTCCGACCGAAGTTGGGGTGAGTAGTAAGTGCGGGTTCACAGCCCGACCCAGGTTGGCAGTGACCCGACCCAGGTTGGGGTGAGTGACCCAGGTTGGGGTGAGTGACCCAGGTTGGGGTGAGTGACCCAGGTTGGGGTGAGTGACCCAGGTTGGGGTGAGTGACCCAGGTTGGGGTGAGTGCAGGTTGGGGCGAGTGACCCAGGTCGGCCTGGACACGTCTACGCGCCCAAACAGAAGCGCTCAAGCCGAGCCTGTACCAACCCGGCCCTGAAGCCGCTGCGTTCGTGGCCAACGCGGCACATCACATGCATCCGTGCATGCAGCGCGCGAATTCTCAGCCGCTCTCTTCGTCTCCGCAGGCGTACGCAATCACGACGAGGCGTCAAACCACGGCCCGCACTTGCCCATTGTGCTGTGGCGCACCCGCTCAGTGCCTATGCCGGAAGCACGACGTCGTTCAGACCGTCGCCATGAAACGCGCGCATCCCGGTGACGCTTGCGCCGTGGAAGATGCGCATCCACCAGGTCCCCGCCGGGAATACAGCGCTGCGTACACCGGCACGCCACCGTTCGAGCGCCGCGCGATACGATGCACGAAATGCCCGCACCGCAGCAGCTGCGGCTTGCCATGCGCCCCCCTGCCCACGGCCGACCGCGAATGTCGGGTTGCGCTCTCGCAGAACCTCGAAGCTCGTAGCCCGCTCGTAAGGGGAGATCCTGGTGACGCGATCGGCGCCCAGAAAGCGGAACCCTTGCTTCTGCAGCTCCGCATGAGCCTGCGCCTCCTGTCGCTCGATCTCGGCTGCTACCTGGCAGCGAAAGCCCTCTGCGCCGTCCTGCTCGATGACGGACGGCAGCGCGAGCGGGAGCATTACTTCATCCGGCCACTGCGGATTTTGTGGATCGAGATACGCAGCGGGACGTGCCGCGCGTAGCACCCCGCGGCCAAGCTCGCCCACATCCACGTGGGCGCCCGGCCACTCATGCGCATGCCGGACCAGGCCTGCGGCAACAGGATTCGCGAGGACGTAGGCGATCTTCTCCACCACCGCCGCGCGCGTCAGCAGCCGCACCACGCTCGTCGCCTCGTGGTCCCAGACGGGTCCTTCCCACTTGCGCAGCACCTTCGTGCCGAGCGCGACGATGCGGTGGAAGAATTGCAAGAAACGCGGCAGGACGCCCTCCGTATCGGTCACGACGAGATGCACATGCGATGACATTGCGCAGAACGCGTGGACCTCAATGCCGTAGCGGCGGCTCGAAACTGCGAGGGCGTAGACAAGGAGCTGGGTGATGGCCGCGTCGGGGCGGAGGAGAAGATGGCGTCGCAGGACACGACGGGTGATCAGGTACGTGGCGCCGGCAGCGATCTCACGGGGCTGGCTCATGGCTGGCGTACATTGACAAATGCCGTGCCGGGGATCGCGGTCAATGAATTCAATGACTTGCGGATTGCCGTGGGTGGCGCCCGCCTGGCGGTCCGCCACCCTGGGCAGCTGGCCCCTGCCCCAACCTGGGCTGCTGCGCGCCCCACGTTACTGCGAGCCCGAGGTCGGTCACCGGGTCGCTTCGATCTCGGTCAGGTCGCCCAACGTGGGTCGGGTTGCTGGTTGCTCCCAACCTGGGTCGGATCGACCAACCTGGGTCGGGTCGCCCCCCCCGCCCAACCCGGGTCGGGTCGCCCCGCGAGAGGCGCTCACGCCGCCGCGCGGACCGGCGGCACGCGGAACGGGGCGCCCTGAGAGCGGCTGCGCCGGCGGAACGCGCCCGGCGCCTCTCCGGTGTGGCGCTTGAACGCGCGGCTGAACGCGAACTCCGAGTCGTACCCGACCTCCGCCGCGACCGAGGCCAGCGAGCGGTCGCCCTCGGCGAGCAGCTCGGCCGCGCGCTGCATGCGGAGCTCCGCGACGTAGCGGAGCGGCGGCACACCGAGCTCGGCGAGGAAGCGCCGCGCGAATGCCGCGCGGGAGAGGCCCGCCGCCCTCGCGAGCGCCTCGATGGTCCACCGCGCCGCCGGCTTCTCCTGGATGAGCTGGAGGGCGCGCGCGACGCGCCGATCGAACGCGCGCGCCGCACCCCCGTCGCGCGCGCGCCCGTGGCAGTGCAGCGTGTAGGCGAGAAGCGGCTCGAGGAGCGAGCGCGCCAGCCGCTCCTGCCCCGCGGACGGCTCCGCGAGCGCGGCGCGCAGCAGGCTCACGACGGCCGAGAGCCCCTGCGCGCGCCGCACCTCGCCCGCGGGCAGGTGCACCACCGACGCGAGGCCGGCGAGCGCCCCATCGGGCTCGGCCGCGTACGTCGCCGAGAGCAGCTCCGCCGGCGCGCTCGCGGCGCCGGACGGCGGCGCGACGCAGCGGAGGCTGTGCTCGCGGGGCGCGTCCCCACGCGGGCCGGCCCCGAGGAGCACGACGTCGCCGGGCTCGATCCCGAGGACGCGCGCCCCGTCCTGCGCGAGGAAAAACGAGCCTTGCACGACGACGTGAAGGCTCGGCGGATCGCCCGCGCTCACGCCCCACGGCGGCGCCCCATGGCGCCGCGAGACCGCCACGCCGCGAGGAAGCTGCCGCTCCATCTCGTCCGCCATGGCGCATGGTTGCCCGCCCCGGGCCCGCTCGTCCAGCGCTCGTTCGCGGGTCGAGACGCGCGGGCATGACTCCGCGCTTCCCGGTCATGGCGCGCGGGCGGGAGCGGCCGCAACATCCTTCCCATGATGCGTTTCGAGGCGCCCCCCAGCGAGGAGCAGCCGCTCCCCCGCGCGTTGCCTGAGGAGATCCGCCACAGGCTCCTCAGGAGCCGGACGGTCCTGATCTTCGGGGAGATCACGAGCGAGCTGGCGCAGACCACGACCGCGCAGCTCCTCGCGCTCGCGAACGAGAGCGAGGAGCCGATCCGGGTCCTCATCCACTCGCCCGGAGGGCACGTCGAGTCGGGGGACACGATCCACGACGTGATCCGCTTCATCCGGCCCGAGGTCAAGATGATCGGCTCCGGATGGGTCGCCAGCGCGGGCGCCCTCATCTACGTTGCCGCGCGGAGGGAGAACCGGTTCGCGCTCCCCAACACGCGCTTCCTCCTGCACCAGCCGCTCGGCGGCGTGCGCGGCCCCGCGTCGGAGATCGAGATCGAGGCGGCCCAGATCATGGCCGTGCGCGCGCGGCTCAACCGCATCTTCGCCGAGGCGACCGGCCAGGAGCCCGCGAAGATCGCGCAGGAGACCGAGCGCAACCTGTGGATGACGGCGCGCGAGGCCAAGGAATACGGCCTCGTGCACCGCGTGATCGAGAGCGCGCTGGAGGTCTAGTCGCTAGAGCGGCCGCACCGGCAAGCAGAGCTCGCAGCGGAACGTGTTCGTCTTGGGATCGTGGAACTCGCCCTGGTAGAGCTCGAAACAGGGCCGGTGGTCGGGCTGATAACCGCTCTCCGGGAGCCACCGCCCGAAGAGGTGGTCCCACGCGGCGCCGATCTCGCTCCCGCCGCCGACGAACAGGCCCGCGGCGTACTTGCCGCCGGCGACCTCGGTCACGTTGACGTCGCCATCGGCCTTGAGGCCATCCGGGATCACGATCGCCGCATCGTGGCGGCACCTGGCCGGCGCTGTCACCTTGGGATTGTCGTGCGCGATGCCGAGGCAGAGGCGGTCCGCGGTCCACAGATCGCGCGCCGCCGCCCAGCGCGCGAGGCGCTGCCAGGTCTCGCGGACGCCGCCTTCCGGGCCATACGGGCCGATGTTCCGGATATAGGCCACGTGGTAGCTCGGCAGCGTCTTCACCGTCACGTTCATGATCATCTCCTCGTCCGTGCGGGCGTCAGCGCCCGACGAGGAGCCATCTTGGTCGGCCGCGCGCGCCGCTGCTTTGCCCGCATTGCGCACGACTTCACCCGGCTTGCTCTCCGCTTGACGCGCCTTGCACGCCTCCGCGGCCCCGCCGCTGCGCCAGGCCGAAGCGCTCATGCCGAAGCGCTCCTTGAACGCGCGCGCGAAGGCGCTCGCCGAGCTGAAGCCGTTCTCGAGCGCGATCTCGAGGATGTCGGCGCGCGGCCGCTGCGTCAGGTGGCTGGCGGCGCTCTCGAGGCGCGTCCGCTGGATGAACTCGCGCAGGTTCTCGCCGGTCATCGACTTGAACACGCGATGGAAGTGAAACGGTGAGAACGCCGCCACCGCCGCCAGCGTCTCGAGGGACAGCTCCTCCGCGCGGTGGGCCTGGATGTAGTCGATCACGCGGTTGACGCGCTTCTGGTACTCGGCTCGGCTCCTGTCGCTGCTCGCCACGCGCGCAGGTTAGCTGATCGGGGCTGCGCCGGCCGGACCGAACAGGCCACGGCACCGCGCGCCGCGTCCAGGCCCCCGCCCCCCGGCGCCGGCGGCCACCGCGCCAGCTCGTCCGGATCGCCGCCGAACCCAGCGGCTCAGGCCTCGATCCCGGCCAGGCCAGCGACGCACCTCATCCCCGTCAGCCCCCACAGCCACGAAATTCGCTGGTCGCGAGCGCGCGCGGCCGACCACGCTATCCTCGGCCGTGGAGCGCCATGGCGCTCGCCCCCGAGGAGCCCAGCATGTCCATCGAGCACTTCGACGTCCTGATCATCGGCGCCGGCCTCTCCGGCATCGGGGCCGGCTACCATCTCCAGGCGCGCTGCCCCGGCAAGCGCTACGCGATCCTCGAGGCACGCAGCGCCATCGGCGGGACGTGGGACCTTTTCCGCTACCCCGGAATCCGCTCGGACTCCGACATGTTCACGCTCGGTTACTCGTTCCGCCCCTGGAAGGAGGCCAAGGCGATCGCCGACGGACCGTCGATCCGCGACTACGTGCGCGATACAGCCCGGGAGTTCGGCATCGACCGGCACATCCGGTTCAATCACCGGGTCCGGTCCGTATCGTGGTCCTCCGAGCACTCGCGCTGGACCGTCGAGGTGGACGTCGGCCCGAGCGAGGAGCGCGTCCGCATCTCCTGTAGCTTCCTGTACGTCTGCAGCGGCTACTACAGTTACGAGAGCGGCTATACCCCGAGCTTCCCGGGCCGCGAGGACTTCCAGGGTCGGCTGGTGCACCCTCAGGACTGGCCTCAAGATCTCGACTACCGGGGCAAGCGCGTCGTGATCATCGGCAGCGGCGCCACGGCGGTGACGCTGGTGCCTGCGATGGCCGCTGACGCAGCGCACGTGACGATGCTCCAGCGCTCGCCGTCGTACATCGCCTCGTTGCCCGCCGAGGACCCGGTCGCGAACGCGCTCCGCGCGCGCTTGCCGGAGCGGATCGCCCACCGCGTGGCCCGCTGGAAGAACGTCGGGATCAGCCTTCTTGTCTACCAGATCTGTCAGCGCGCGCCGGCGCTGGCGAGGCGGCTGCTCCGCAGCGGCGTCGCGCGGCATCTGCCGCCCGACTTCGACGTCGATACGCACTTCAACCCGCGCTACGACCCGTGGGATCAGCGCCTCTGCCTCGTTCCCGACGCCGATCTTTTCCGCGCGGTCGAGGCGGGGCGCGCCTCGGTGGTCACCGACCGGATCCGGACCTTCACGAAGGACGGCATCCTGCTCGAGTCGGGCAAGGAGCTCCAGGCGGACATCATCGTGACGGCGACTGGCCTTCAGCTCCTGCTCTGCGGCGGCATCCGCATCGCCGTCGACGGTGACGTCCTCGAGCCCGGCAGGACCTTCGTCTACAAGGGGTTGATGCTGGGCGGCGTTCCGAACTTCGCGCTCTGCCTCGGGTACACCAACGCCTCGTGGACGCTCCGCGCGGAGCTGGCGTCGACGTACGTCTGTCGGCTGCTCAACCACATGGATCGCCACGGCTACCGGCAATGCCTGCCGCGCCCTGACGAGTCCATCCTCGAGGGCCGTCCGCTGCTCGGCCTGACCTCGGGCTACGTGCAGCGCGCCGTGGACCACCTGCCCAAGCAGGGCTCGAGGGCGCCGTGGTCCTTCCACCAGAACTACGTGCTCGATCTGCTCGCGATGAAGCTCGGTCCGGTGGACGACGGGACCATGGTCTTTTCCAGAGGCGGTCAGCCGACGCGCAGCGATGTCGCCAGCGCGGCGCGTCCTCGGCACGCGGAGACCTGAAGCGGACGGGAGGCGCGCTCCGTCCGCTCACGGGGCCGGGATCGCTCCGCGACAACGCACCCCCGCCCCGGGTCGCTCACCTCGATGACGAGAGGAGCGCGGCTAACCGCGCATCGGCGTTCTCTCGAATGTTCATGAAGAAGAGCTGGTACTCGATCGCGTGATGATTCCCGTCGCCGAGCACGCGATCGAGGATGCGGCTCGGCAGGTCCCTGGGAATCGCGCCCACGTGGTGAAGGACGAGCGTGCCGTCCACGCACTGGGCATCGCCCACGAGCCCGCGGCGCGGCGCCCTGTCGTCGCTCTCGAGGAACACCGCGCCGAGGTTCAGGGCCGCGGGAGCGAGGGCTCCGTCCGTCCGCCAGGACAGGGGGTTGGTGCAGAGCCGCTCGCGCGGGTCCGGCCGGTGCATCTCGAAATCGCTCGGCGCATACATCGCTCCGCGCGCGTTCCACGCAACCGCGCAGTGAAGGTCATCGGGCGCTCGACACGCCGGGATGTCGGGCGCGCGCTCGCGCAGCCCATCGACGGTGATCGCGCTGCCGATCAGGTACGCCGCCACGAGCTGGTCCCGGAGCGGGGTGCCCGAGATCGCGTCGTACAGCAGCCGCTCCGCCATGACCGCCCCCTGGCTGTGGGCGGCGAGGAAGAACGGGCGGCCGGCGCCGCGCCTCGCGTTGAAGGCGTCGAAGGCCCGCCTGACGTCGCTGTAGGCCACGTCGGGCGCGCGGCCTCCGTCGGCGGAGGATCGCGTGAACGCCATGCCGTTCGCCTGCCGGTACCGGGGCGCGTACACCGCGCAGCAGCCGTTGAACGGCGTCGCCTGGAGGCGCGTGGCGCCTCGATCGGTGGCCTCGTTGGTCGTGGGATCGTCCGTACGGGCGTTCCAGGCGCTGCCCACGTAGGACGTCGCGTGAACATAGAAGACGTCGGCTGTCGCGCGGCGCTGATCCACGGCCGGCGCGCCGGTGGGCGAGAGATCCCCGACGTCGTCGCGCTCCGGAAGCGCGCTCCAGCTCCGAGCGTCCGTGTAGTCCGGCGCGGGCGGCAGCTTCGTCGCGTCGAAGGGCCCCCCCGGCGTCATCGCGAACCGGACCAGCGCGCCGAGGTTCAGCGAGGCGATCGCGCCGATGGCCACGACGCCGAGCGCGACAAGGAGCGCGACCCGCGCCCGCCTGGTCACTCGGCTCCCCCGCTTCGAGGCACGAAGCCGAAGGCCAGCGTGTCGCCGAGATCCTGCAAGAGCTGCTCGAACGCGATCCCGTGCCTCAGCTTCCCTGCCCTGTGCAGGCCGATCAGCCCGTGCGTCGCAGCCCAGAGCACGTGGCCGAGCCGCTCGGGATCGAGCGTGATCATCCCTTGCGAGAAGGCCTCGCGCAGCGGGGATTCAGTTTCCTCTCCCCCTGGCAACCACACACCTACGCCCACATCACCTCACATCTCCCGTCGAATTTCTTCGCCATTCGTCACCCGGCATGTCGAGACTCCGCCCGCAGCTCCGACCTGCCTGTGAACGCGCCCCGCGCCCGGGGCGCCAGCGATGAGAGGGAGCCCACCATGAAATACATGCTGATGATGAACACCCCGCACGGCGGGCCGTACCAGGTTGCAAGCTGGCCGCAGAAGGATCTCCACGCGCACATCGCCTTCATGAAGAGCTTCCACAAGAAGCTCAGCGACTCGGGCGAGCTCGTGGCCGCCGAAGGCCTCTCCGGGCCCGACCAGGCCAGGCTCGTGCGCGCCGGCAACGACGGCAAGCCGATCACCGACGGCGTCTTCCCGGAGACCAAGGAGTTCCTCGCCGGATACTGGATCGTCGAGGTCGACACCCCCGAGCGCGCCTGCCAGATCGCCGCCGAGGCCTCCGCCGCGCCCGGCCCCGGCGGCGCGCCGCTCAACATGGGGATCGAGGTCCGCGAGGTGATGAGCGCGCCCCCCAACGATCTGCTGTGACCCCTCCGTCACGCGACGCCCGCGCCGAGCGCCTGCTGCGCGACCTCGCGCCGCAGGTGCTCGGCGCCGTCCTCCGGCGATTCCGCGACTTCGCCGCCTCCGAGGACGCCGTCCAGGAAGCGTTGCTCGCCGCGGCCACCCAGTGGCCGCGCGACGGCGTGCCCGACGAGCCGCGCGCCTGGCTCATCCAGGTCGCGTCGCGCCGGATCACCGATCACGTCCGGAGCGAGGCCGCCCGCCGCCGCCGCGAGGCGCTCGTGATCAGCCTCGTGCCGCCGGAGCAGCAGATCGCCCTCGCCCCCGACAGCGACGAGACCCCCGAGCACGACGACACGCTCGCCCTGCTCTTCATGTGCTCTCACCCCGCCCTGTCGCCGTCCTCCGCCATCGCGCTCACGCTCCGCGCCGTCGGCGGCCTGACCACCGCCGAGATCGCCAGAGCCTTCCTGGTCCCCGAGGCCACCATGGCGCAACGGATCAGCCGGGCCAAGCAGAGCATCAAGGCCTCCGGCGTGCCGTTCCAGATGCCCACGCCCGAGGAGCGCGCGCAGCGCCTCGGCGCCGTGCTGCACGTGCTCTACCTGATCTTCAACGAGGGCTACACCACGAGCGCCGGCCCCGAGCTGCACCGCACCGACCTGTCGAGCGAGGCGATCCGCCTCATGCGCGCCGTGCACGCGCTCCTCCCGGACGACGGCGAGGTCGCGGGCCTGCTCGCGCTGATGCTGCTGACCGACGCGCGTCGCGCGGCGCGCACCGGGCCGGCGGGCGAGCTGATCCCCCTCCATGAGCAGGATCGGCGCCTGTGGGATCAGCGCGCCATCGCCGAGGGCGTCGCGCTCGTCACCGCGGCGCTGTCGAGGGGAGCCATCGGCGCCTATCCGCTGCAGGCCGCCATCGCGGCGGTGCACGACGAGGCGGCGCGCGCCGAGGACACCGACTGGCCCCAGATCCTGGCGCTCTACGGCGTGCTGATGCGGATGTCCGACAATCCGATGGTCGCGCTCAGCCACGCGGTCGCGACGGCGATGGTGCACGGCCCTCGCTCAGGGCTCGATCTGCTGAACGCCCTCGACGCCGACCCGCGGCTCGCGGGGCATTACCGCCTCGACGCCGTCCGCGCGCACCTGCTGGAGCGCGCCGCCGATCACGAGGCCGCGATCGCGCACTACAGACGAGCGGCCAGCCGCACGACGAGCCTCCCGGAGCAGGCCTACCTGGCGACGCAGGCGGCGCGGCTGAGCGACGCCCTGAAGTGAGCGGCAGGCGCCGGCGCGCGTCACCGCGCCCGACCCGACCGGCTTTCCTGTCGAGGATCGACCGGTTGACCCGGAAGATGCTCGCGCCTAACCGGTCGCCATGTCCAGCGCAAGCGACGCGTCCATGGCGCGTTACGCCCGGGAGCTCGAGGTCGCGACGGCCGCGTCGCGGGCCGCCGGCGAGGTGATCCTGGCGCTCTACGGGCGCGCCGCGGTCTCGGAGAAGCCCGACGGGTCCGTGGTGACGGAGGCGGATCACGCCTCGGACGCCGCGATTCGCGCCGCGCTCTCGTCGGCGTTCCCGGGCGACGCCCTCCTGACCGAGGAAGGAGCGGACGATGCTGCGCGGCTCGCCAGAGACCGCTGCTGGATCGTCGACCCCATCGACGGGACAGCGCAGTTCGTCGCGCGCACGGGCGATTTCGATGTGTTCATCGCGCTTGTCGTCCGTGGCGCGCCGGTCGTCGCGCTGTCCTACCAGCCGACGACCGGGCTCCTCCTGAGCGCCGTCGCCGGGAGCGGCGCCTGGATCGAGCGCCCCGGGCAGGAGCGCCGGCCGCTCCGCCTCTCCTTGGGCGGCGGGCGGCCCGTGATCGCCACCAAGGGCTGGCTCGGCGCTCCGGACAACCTCCCTCGCCTGCAGCGCGTCGCGCCGCGGCTGGGGGCCGCGCACGTCGTCGAGGCGACGCGGAGCCTCTGCGCCCGCGCGCTGCTGCCCGGCAAGGGCTCCATCGACGCGATCGCCGGTGTTCCCGCCGGCCGCCGCCTCGGCGCCTGGGAGTGGGACATCGCCGCGGTCGATCTTATCGTCCGGGAGGCGGGCGGCGCCGCCACCGACCTCGCCGGCAACCCGCTCCGCTACAACCGGCCCACGCCGCGCCTCGATGACGGGCTGCTCATCAGCCGATCTCCCGTCCTGCACGAGCAGCTCCTCTCGACCCTCGCCCAGGAGCCGTGAGGTCCGCGAGGGCTGCCCGGCTCACGCCTGTAGACCTCCTTCCAATATCGGTGTTCGGACGAGACCAGACGAGGAGAGGCGATGAACCGCCAGGACTCCAGGACGCCGGGCGGCGCTACGCGGACACCAGGCCCCGCCGCCCTTCTCCCTTCGCCTTCGGCCGCGCGGCCTGCACGTCCACCGGCAGTCGCCTGGCGCTGATCATCGCCGTCGGGCTGAAGAACTCGCGCTCACCGTCGCGCGCCACCGCGATGGACCGGTACCGGTCGAGCAGGATCTCCAGCGCGATCTTCGCCTCCAGCCTGGCCAGCGGGGCGCCGAGACAGAAATGGATGCTGTACCCGAAGCTCAGGTGCGGGTTCGGCTTGCGGTGGATGTTGAACCGATCGGGATCCTCGAACTGCGCGCTGTCGCGGTTGGCCGAGACGAGCCACAGAATCAGGATCTGATCCGCCGGGATCCGCTTCCCGCCGAGCTCCACCTCGGCGGTGGTCCGCCGGGCGAGCCGCGGGAACGGCGGGCGATAGCGGAGCACCTCCTCGATGGCCGCCGGGATCGCCGAGGGGTCGGCCCGGAGCTCGTCCGCGGCGGCGGGGTTCTCGTCGAGGCAGAGGATCGCATTGCCGACGAGCGCTGTCGTCGTGATGTGCCCGGCGATCAGCAGCAGGCCGACGAAGCCCACGATCTCCTCGTCCTCGAGGCGGTGGCCGTCGACCTCGGCGCACACCAGCTTGCCGATCAGATCGTCGGTGGGCCGGGCGCGACGCTGCCTGATGTGCGAAAGCAGGTAGTCGTTCATCTCCCGCAGCGTCGGGGCCATCCGGTTCATCATCGCCTCGTCCGGCATCGCGCCCGTGTCCTCCCTCGACAGCAGCGAGTCGGCCCACCGCCGGAACGAATCCCGGTCCGCGACCGGGATCCCGAGCAGCTCGGCGATCACGATCACCGGCAGCGGATACGCCAGGGATCCCACCAGATCGAAGCGCTCGGCGTCGCCGACGCCGTCGAGCAGCTCGCTCGTGAGCGCCGCGATCCGCGGCGCGAGCCCGGACACCATGCGCGGCGTGAACGCCTGGCTCACCAGATCGCGGAGCTTCCGGTGCATCGGAGGGTCCATCCGGACGAAATTGCCCCGGGAGAACAGCTCGAAGTCCGCCTGCGGCGGGATGAACCTGGACATGTCCGACGAGAACGTCGCCGGATCGGACAGCACGCGGAAGATCTCCGCGTGACCGAAGAGCTGCCAGATCCGCTGCGTCTCGTCATGATGAATCGGGCTGGACTCCCGCGCATGGCGTAGCCAGGCCAGGAGCGGGTCCAGCGCGGGCTGGTTCGGATGGGCGATCGCGTCGGTCGTGCTCATGGTGGATCACTCCTCGGGGCTCCCCCGCGTTGAGGTCGAATTCCCTTGTACGAACTGCACGTAATCAGCGCGTAACCGCACGAACATGTCGATGATCCCGGGCGCGAGCGCGCGGAGGACCGCGGGATCGGGGGGATCCGGGGGCTCGAAGGCGTTGCGCACCATCGCCGCGACGATCTCGGCCCTCTCGTCCAGCGACCGCCGCTCCTCGGGCGGCAACATGGGATCGAGCAGGTAGAAACCGAACATCGAGGCGTTGATCGCATAGAACTGGTCGTCCGCGGCCATGTCGGTGCGCAGCAGGCCGTGCGACCGGAGGAGCGCAAAGTGGCCGCGGAACGAGGCGAACTTGCGGCCCCGGAGCGGCCGCACCGTGCTCTCCTCGAGAAGGCCGCCGAGCACCTCCGTGTCCCCGGTGAACATCGCCTGCAGCAGCGGGAACTCCTTCAGCAAAAGGAGCGTCCTCCGCAGCAGTCGGTGCAGCAGGATCTCCGCAGGATCCTCGCGGATCGCCGCGATGAGGCCGGCGTACAGCTTCACCGAGTCGCGCGCGAGCACGGCGAGGAAGAGCGCCTCTCGCGTCCTCCAGTGCAGGTAGACAGTCCCCTTGCCGATACCAGCCCGCTTGGCGACCTCATCGATCGTGACGCGCTTGTACCCCCAGCGGAGCACCAGCTCCGCCGCTGCATCCAGAATCCGCTCGGCCCGCTGCCGGTGCTTCGAGATCTCCCCTTCGGTCAAGCGCATGCTCCATCGTGGACGTTTGACCAATTTTCTAAATTGGTCAAACGTCGAGACGTCAATGTAGCGCGCCCGCCGGGCTGGTCAACCCGGCGGGCGCCGCTCGCCGCAGGGGGCGCCGTCAGCCTTCGAGGTACGAGCCGAGCTCTCGCTGCCGCGAGCGCATCCGGAGCTTCTCGAGCAGCTTCGCCTCGATCTGGCGGATGCGCTCGCGCGTCAGCGAGAAGGACTGCCCGATCTCCTCGAGCGTCTCGTCCTCGTTGCCGTCGAGGCCGAAGCGGCGCCGCAGGAGCTCACGCTCGCGCGGCTGCAGCGAGTCGAGCAGCTCGCGCGTCTGCTCGATCAGGCGGCGCCGGGCCAGCATGTCGGCGGGCGTGGGCTCGTCGCCGGCCAGCAGATCGCCGTACCGGGTGTCCCCCTCCTCGCCGATGGGGGCGTCGAGGCTGAGCGGGTCGAGCGCGAGCTCGCCGATCATGCGCACCTTCTCCACCGAGAGGCCGCTGCGCTCCGCGACCTCCTCGACCGAGGGCTCGCGGCCGCGCTCCTGCACCAGATCCCGCCGGGCGCGCACCACCTGGCTCCGGATCGCGGTGAGGTGCACCGGCATGCGCACGGCCTTGCCCTGGTTGAGGACCGCCCGCTTGATCGCCTGCTTGATCCACCACGCGGCGTAGGTGCCGAAGCGATGGCCGCGGCGGTACTCGAACTTGTCGGCGGCGCGGATCAGGCCGAGGTTCCCCTCCTGCACGAGGTCGAGCAGCGGGACGCCGAAGCGCTGGTGCTCCCGCGCGATCGCGACCGCGAGGCGCAGGTTCGCCTGGACGAGCTCGGACTTCGCCTGGGCCACGGCGCGGCGCGCCCGGGCGATCGCCGCGATCGTGGCCTGGATCGGCGCGCGCTCGGCCCCCGTCGCCTCGGCCACCGCCGTGCGCAGGCTCCGCTCGATGCGCTCCTCGAAGGCGGGATCGAGGCGCAGCTCCGCGAGGCCCGCGGCGAGGCCCGCGAGCGCGATCTCCTGGTCCTCGCCGGTCCGCTCCCCGGCATGGAGCGAGCGCGCCAGATCGAGCAGCCCCGCGAGCCGCTTCAAGCACGCTTCCGCGTCGACATCGCTGGCGTCGGACTCGCACAGCAGATCCCGGATGCCGAGCGCCCCCACATGCACGTCCTCCGCCGTCCAGGCGAGCTCGCGCAAGGCGATCGGCGAGCGGACCCAGGCCTCGACGCACGCGAGCGCGCCCGCCTCGATGCGGCGGCCGATCGCGACCTCCCCCTCGCGCGTCAGCGGCTGGCTGCCGGCGAGCGAGCGGAAGTAGAGCTCGGTCGCGCCCGGCGCGACGTGCCCGGCCGGAGCCCGGCCGCGGCGCGCAGGAGCGCGCTCGCCCGCCTGCTCCTCCGGGGAATCGATGACAACGGGACGACTCGATTCGGGCTCGCTCGCAGAGAGCGAGGGACGGAACCTCATTCAGTGCGCTCCAGTGTTGCCGCTGCGTCGTGCCTGCCCCCGGAGGTGCAGGGAGATACGAGCAGCGAGGCGCCTCGATACTCTATCCGCTATGGACGTAAACAGAAAATCGAAGGGCTAGCCTACTGCCGCCCTTTTACGGCATTTTTCTTGGTTGTTCCACCGCTCCGCGCGCGTCGTTTGCATCTGGGCGGCGGCGCCGGCGCGCGCGCGGGGTTCTCGGCGCGGAGGAGCGCGCGCCGGGGGCATCCTCCGGGATGGGCGGCGTCGGCTCAGCCCGTTGCGAGGCCGGTCGAGCCCGCGTGTGCCGGGCGCTCGACCGGGGGTGACCGGCGTGCTCGTGGCGAAGAGCGGCCGGCTCTCGGATCATGCCGGCTGAGCTCCGTGGCTGTGCGGCGTTCACCGAGGGTCTCCCCCCGGATGTCGAGAACTGGCCATCACCCCGCCGGGCGGACCGCCGCGAGCTCGTGACGACGGCGGCGCCGCCCCCGGGTAAACTCCTCGCAAGAGGGAAATTCCATGCGATTGCTCGTCTCTATCGACTCGTGGGGTGCGAGGTTGCTCTCGGTGCTGGCGATCGCGCCCGCCCTGAGCTGCGGTGGCGTCACGACCGGAGGAGGGTCGGGCGGGAGCTCGGCGGAAGGATCGGGCGGAAGCCCGGCCGCGGGCTCGGGAGGGAGCCCGGCGGTGGGCTCGGGAGGGAGCTCGGTCGATGGCCCCGCCGGGAGCACGGGGAGCGTGACGCCGGAAGGTCCGCCGTTCGCGTGCGACGATCCCGAGCCCATCGTCGTCGCGGGCGTGGACACCGGGTACGTGCGCTGCGCCGGCGGCTGGATGCACCGCGCCAAGGTCGTCGCCTGCCCCAGCGCGCTCCCGCGCGAGGAGGCGTGCTCGGACCCGAGCGGCGCCGCGGGGAGCTGCAAGACCGACGCCGACTGCACCGACCAGCCGCACGGCTACTGCAACGCCGCGACCGGAGGCGACGTGCTGCCAGGGTGCTACTGCAACTATGGGTGCACGACCGACGCCGACTGCGGCGAGGGGCAGATCTGCCTCTGTGGCGATCCGGTCGGGCAGTGCGTGCTCGCGCAGTGCACGAGCGACGACGACTGCGGCGGGCTGCTCTGCTCCACCTACGTCCTGAACCCCGGCTGCGGCGGGACCGGCTTCGCCTGCCAGACGTCCGCCGACGAGTGCGCCAGCGACGACGACTGCGTCGGGGAGGAACAGTGCTCGCTCGAGGCCGGGCGCCACGCCTGCACGCCGCAGATCTGCGTGATCGGCCGGCCGTTCCTCGTCGAGGGGGTCGCGCGCACCGCCGAGCCCGCCGCGCGCGACGACTGGCGGGCCGCAGCCCCGGGAGCGACGCCCCGCCGCGAGGCGCTCTCGCCCGAGCAGCAGGCGGCGCTCGCCGCGCACTGGACCCGCGCCGCCCTGCTCGAGCACGCGTCGATCGCGGCCTTCGCGCGCTTCTCGCTGCAGCTCCTCTCGCTCGGCGCGCCGCCCGAGCTCGTCCACGCGGCGCAGGCGGCCATGGGCGACGAGGCCGAGCACGCGCGCACGTGCTTCGAGCTCGCGAGCGCCTTCGCCGGCCGCGGCGTCGGCCCGGGGCCCCTCGCCATCGACGGCGCCCTCGGCGGCGACGGCGCCCGCGAGATCCTGGTGACCACCTTCCGCGAGGGGTGCGTCGGCGAGACCGTCGCCGCGATCGAGGCGGCAGAGGCCGCCCTCCACGCGACGGATCCCACGATCCGGCGCGCGCTCGAGAAGATCGCCGAGGACGAGACGCGGCACGCCGAGCTCGCCTTCCGGTTCACCGCCTGGGCCCTCGAGCGCGACCCCTCCCTGGCGAGCGCCGTCCTCGACGAGCTCGCCGCCGCGCGCGCGGAGCCCCCCGCCCCGCGCGAGGCCGACGGCGGCGGGCCGCTGCTCGGCTTCGGCGTGCTCTCGGCGCAGCACCGGCGCGCGATCCGGGAGCGCGCGCTCGCGCAGGTCATCGCGCCCTGCGCGCAGGCGCTGCTCGCGCGCGAGCGCGACGAGCGGCGCGCGCCGCGCGCCACGGCCGGCGCTCAGCGCGAGGAGACCGAGAGCTTCGCGATGAAGAGCTGACCGTCCGCGACCTCGGGCTCGCAGTTCAGGAGCCTGAAGTCGTCGCTGAAGGTGCCCGCCAGGAAGATGTCCGTCCCGGAGACGACGAGCGCCTGGATCTGCTGGAGCCCGGCGCCGGCGAGCGCGCCGCTCCACTCGACCTCGCCGGTCGTGGCGTTGAGCCGCGCGAGGAAGAGGTCGCCCTCGACGCCCTCGCCGGTGAGCTCCGCGTCGTCGGTCTTCATCTGCTGCTGGAAATGCCCGGCCACGACGATCTTCTCGGACGTGTCGGTCCCGACCGCCTGCGCCGACTGGGCCAGGCTGCCCCCGAGGTGCTTGGCCCACCGGGAGACGCCGCGCCGATCGAGGTGCGCGACGAAGCCGTCCTCGTCGGTGGAGACGAACCCGCCGTCAGGCTCGCCGGCGAGGTCGATCCCCCCCGTGAACGAGCCGGCCAGGACGACGCCCTCCTTGTGCACCGCGACGGCGCTGGCGCGCTGATCGCCGGGGAGCGACGAGTAATGCCGGTACCAGAGGCCCGCGGCGCCGGCGCTCGGCGGGTCGCAGATCCACGCCGTGGGGAACGACGCGAGCACGGCGTCGACGCCGTCGGCGGCCTCGTCGCCGGACGGCAGCCCGCGCTCGGCGCCGGGAAAGCCGAGGTTCACGCGGCCCTCGAAATCGGCGACCACGAACGCCTCGCCGGCGTCCACGCGGAGCGCGCGGGGCCGGTAGCTCGCCCCCTCGCGGCCCGAGAAGACGCCGTTGCACGCGCTCGAGAGCGTCTGTCCGTCGTGGCTGGCGAAGCCCATGTCCGCCCCGCCGTTGAGCGACGTCAGGACGAGCACGCGATCGCCGTCCACGGCGACCGCCCTGGCCTCGTCGAGGCGGCTGGAGCCGTGGGTCGCGCAGGCCGCGGGCCCGCCTGGATCGCTCTTGTCGAGCCGCGCAACGAAGACGTCGCCGTCGCCCGCGCCCTCCGGGAGCGCGCAGTCCGCGCCGAACGCGAGGCTGCCGGTGAAGTCGCCCGCCACGTAGACGCCGCTGTCGCCGAGGGCGATCGCGGTCGCCTGATGGACGCTGGTCGCGACGTCGTTCTCCGCGTTCCCGAAGCGCCCGCTCCAGAGGTGATTCCCGTCCGCCGCGAGGTGCGCCACGAAGACGTCCTTGCCCCCGCCGCCCGCCCGGAGCGCCGCGCCGCCCGCGACCGCGAGGGTCCCCTGGAAGCCGCCCGCGACCCACAAGGTGCCGTCCCTGTCGGCCGCGATCCCGCCGAGCGTCGTGTCGGCGTCGCCGAAGGGCATCGCCCACTGGCACGTGTACCCGGGCTCGCTGGACGTGCCTCCCCCGACGCCCTGCTCGCCGATGCGCTCGATGCCCGCGATGTCCGCGCACCCCGCGGCGCTCGCCGCGAAGAGGGCGCTCGCCAGCCAGAGCAGGGCGCGCCGTTCGAGCGTCCTCCTCATCAGAACACCCCGACGACGGCGCCGCCGAGGACGCCCGGCGCGATGTGCACGCGGGCGCTCGCGCGCGGGCCGTCCGGGGGCAGCGTCCACCAGAGGACGGCCGTGCCGGCGAGCGCCGCGCCCGCGGCGATGAACGAGAAATCGGAGACGGTCGCGTACGACATCGCCCTGCTCGACAGATCGGGCACCGGCTGCGCGCAGTCCCGGTAACGCGCCGGATCCCTGCACGCCGTCCCGGCGGCGTTCTCGACCTTGTCCCACGTGGAGATCGCGAGAGCGCCAAACGTGCTTCCGAGCGCGATGCCCGCCAGCGCGAGCCCGCCAGTCACCCACATCAGGTTCCGGTGGATCGGATCGGGCCGCGCGCCGTACGGCGCCTGCGTGCGCCGCTCGATGACGCGGGGCGCAGGCGGCGCGTCCTCTGCCGCGAGCTCGGGATCGAGCGCCGGGATCTGGACCTCGACGAGCTGTCCTGGCTGGCTCGCCTCGACCTCGCGCGAGAAGGCCTGCGTGCCCGGCGCGATCGCGGTCACCCGGTGCTTGCCCGGATCGACGGGGCGGGCGGCGCCGAGCAGGCCGCGCGCGTCCACGCCGTCGAGCCTCACCACGAGCCCCGGCAGCGCCTGCACCTCGGGCGACGCGACGATCGCGAGCTTCGGGAGCCGCTGCTCCATCGCCGCCGCGCGCCCGCGGGCCTCCGCCGCCTGCCGCGGGTCGCCGCCCGCTCCCTCCGGCGCCGCCGCGACCTCGGCGTAGAGGGCCCACGCGCTCGCGAGGCGCCCCGTGGCCTCATGGCACCTCGCGAGCTCGAGCTTCGTCCCGGCCGACGGGCTCAGCCGGTCGCTCTCCTCGAGCTTCGGACAGGCCGACTCGGGCCGGCCGCTCGCCATGAGCTCCCCCGCCTCCCGGCGGAGCTGGTCGGCCCGCGCGCGCTCCCCGATCGTCGTCGGCTCGGCGCCGGCCGGGGCCGCCGGCGCCGAGGCGGCCAGCGCCACGGCGAGCCCGAGCGCGAGGCGGCCGAGGCCCCCCGGCGCCGCGCGACGCGCGCCGCCCCCTGCGCCACGCGCCAGGCGGCGGGACCTTCTGCACATCTCTTCAGGCATCGAGTCCCCAGGAAGGTCGGCGCGCAGCACCCGCTCCGGATCGGCGCGCTGGACCGCGACGACCGATAACAGGGCACCGCGAGGAGCGCCAGGGCGAAAGGCGCCCTGGGCTCCCCGCCCGCCGGTGCCCTGGTCGGGCGCGCGGCCCGCGCTCGACCCCATCAACCCCTCACGCCGCATGCGAGACGGGTTTGGCCGCCCGACGACTCCCCTCCATCCCTGGCGCGTTGCGCGCGGCGCGTGCCGGCTCCGGGGGACCCGGAGAGAGAGGTCGCCGACGAGGAGGAGGCGCGGCGCGCCGGCGAGCTCGGGGCGAAGCTCCTCGCGGCGCGGGAGCTGGAGAGGCGCGGCCTGCCTGACCTTCGATCCGCGCGGCCGTTGCGCTAGCGTTGCGCGTCCGCTTCCGGTCCCGCCCTCGTCCCCCCTCGTCGAGCGTACCGGCTGGAGCGCTCTCGCGAACAGGTGCCCTGATGTCCTCCGTGCCAGCCCCGAAGAAGAAGCGGCCCAAGAAGCTCGCCAAGAAGGCCGTGAAGAAGACCGCGGCCCCGCTGCCTCGCCGCGACGAGGCGTGGATCGGCGGCTTCTTCTCCCTGCGCGCGTTCGTGCACGAGGGCGACGAGGCGTACCGCCCCGAGGCGGTCGTCTGGATGACCGAGCGCGGCCTCGTGCTGAGCTGCGCCGCGCTGCGCCCCGGCGACGTCGTGGCGGGCGCGGTCGACAGCTTCGAGGCCGCCGCCAGGGAGCCGCTGGACGGCGAGGCGCGCCTGCCCGCGCGCGTGCGCGTGGCGTCGCCCGCGCTCGCGGACGCGCTGCGCGCGCGGCTCGGCGCGACGGTCGAGGTCCGCGTCGCGCCGACGCCGGAGATCGACGTCGTCGCCGAGGACCTGGAGGAGCACCTCGGCGCGCGCGACGGCCGGCTGACGCCGAGCTTCCTCGGGGGCGGCATCGAGGCGCCGGCGATGGCGTCGTTCTTCCGCGCGGCGGCCGCGCTCTACCGCGCGGCGCCCTGGAAGGCCGTGCCCAGCGACGCCGACATCATGGCGCTGTCGATCCCGTCGCTCGGCGCGCGCGACCTCGCGCTGTGCGTCGTCGGGCAGGCCGGCCAGAGCCACGGCGTGCTGCTCTTCGAGAGCGCGCAGGGGTTCGAGCTCTACCTCGCCGAGACCGCGAAGCTCCCGGACGCGCCGCCCGCCTCGCTGCCGGCGAGCTTCTTCTCGCTGAGCTTCGACCGCGCCGGCGACCTGCACCCGGCGCTGCGCGCCGAGGTCGCCGAGCAGCGCTGGGAGCTCGCCGATCCCGACACGTATCCGATGCTCGCGATGGTCGACGAGGACCTGATCGGCCGCAAGCCGACGCCCAAGGAGCTGACCGCCTCCGAGGCGCTCGCGCTCGGCCTGGTCGAGCTGATGAAGCGGCGCAAGGAGGTCGTGAAAGCCTTCCGCGGCGGCGCCCCGGTGGACGCGACCTTCGTGGTGGAGACGCAGGCGGGCCCGGTGGAGGTGCTGTTCGGCGCGCCGCACCCGGCGCGGCGCTGATCCGGCGGCGGGCGAGCGGCGGGCGACGACTCAGCGGTTCATGAGCCGGTAGAGATCGGCGTTCAGGATGAACTCGCAGACGACGTTGCCGAACTGGAGGATGTCGCCGCTCCGGAGGGGCACGCCGTCGCCGGCCGGCGCGAGGAGCCGGTCGTTCAGGTAGGTCCCGTTGGTGCTCTTCCTCGCGTGGAGCAGCGGGGTGTCTGCGACGAGGACCGAGATGTGCGCGTGGACCTTGGAGACGGACTGGTCGCGGAGAACGATATCGCTGTTCAAGGCGCGCCCGATGAGGATGCGATCCTGCCAGGGGCTCTCCGGGCGCTTGGTCACGGCGAGGAGCTCGCAGCCGTGGGACGCCACGGACATGCCCGACGAGATCCGGTGGCGGCACAGCGCCGGTTGGCCGGCCGAGCCGGGCGAGGTGCCGGCGAAGAGGGTCTTGAACGACGGAGGAGGCTGGTCCTCGGGGCCGAGCTCCCGGAGCAACCAGGCGTGAGGGTACCTTCGATCGAAGGCCATCCGTGAGAGCGCGCGGCTCTGGGCACAAAGGGTCGCGAAGGTCAACATGAGCGGATCGTCCCCCAGGTTCCGTGCTGTTCGAGCGACGGGGCCCGGCCGGGCGGCGCGCGGCCGGTCCGGCGGGGCCTGATAAGGCGGTTATACATCAGTCCACGACGGGATCACCGGGGGCCACGCCGCGCCGTGTGGTCGAAAATTCAGGCGCCGCGCGGACCACAGGTCGGTACTCGCCATACCCGGCTGACGCGCGGCTCACATGCGAGGCGCGCGCGACGCACATGCGGCTCACGTGGCGCGCTCGCGCGGCGTACCCACGTGCGCTCCCAGGTACCTCCACGGGGCGAGGGCCGGCGGCAGCGCCGTCGGACACGCGGATCCGGACGACGCGCTCCATGCCCGATGGGAGCGAGGAGAGAGGCCGAAGAGCGGATTGAAATCACGCACCCACGACGACTCGCGGGATCGCTTCGCGGGGCGATCACGGTATGTTGCCGCCGTGACCTCCTCCTACAATGTCCAGCACGCGCCGGTCGGCGCCTTTGCCTCCTTCACGCTCGGCAGCTTCGACCGCCGGGGCGGCTTCGCCTCCCAGGTGGGCCGCCCGGGAGACTCGAACCTCTACATCGGCTACCGCGAGGGCGACGGGGACCTCTTCCTCCTCCCCTACTTCGAGACGGCCCGCGGCCCGGACGTCCCGTTCGGCGTCACGTTGTCGCGCGACACGCGCATGCGCCGCGTCTTCGGTGCGCAGGACATCCGCCGCGAGCTCGGCTGGGCCAGCGACACGATCCGCGCCGGCAGGCTCACGCTCGCCATCTACTCGCCCTTCGGCCCGATCCCCGACCCGCGCACGGCGCCGCCCGCCGAGGTCGCCGCGCGGTCCTGCCCGGCGCTCATCGCGCGCATCGAGCTCGATAACACCGGCCGCTCCGAGCCCCTGACGGGCGTGTTCGCGCTCGAGGCGCCGAGCCTGCGCGACCTCGAGACGGCGAGCGACGGCCGCCTCGTCGGGGTCGCCCACGGCCGGCGCTGGGGCTTCGCGGTTCGCCCCGAGGCCGGCGTCCGCGCCTTCCAGGCCTTCTCGCCCGAGCACGCGTTCGACGGCAGCGCCGATCGCCTGTTCCGCCTCGGCAAGACCGGCGGCCTGCTCATCGAGGTCCCCCCGGGCGAGAAGCGCGAGGTCTGGATCGCGCTCGGGTTCCACGACGCCGGCGCGATCACGACCGGCATCGAGGCGCGCTACGCCTACACCCGCTACTTCAAGGGGCTCGAGGACGTCCTCTCCTTCGCCCTCGACCGCCGCGAGGCGCTCGTCGCCGAGGCGGCGCAGCGGGACGAGGAGCTCTCGCGCGCGGCGCTCAGCCCCGCCCAGAAGTGGCTGCTCGCCCAGGCGACGCACAGCTACTTCGGCTCGACCGAGTGGCTGGACACCGCGCTCGACGACGCCTCGCCGCCCGCGCCGCTGTGGGTCGTGAACGAGGGCGAGTACGAGATGATGAACACCTTCGATCTCACGATCGATCACCTCTTCTTCGAGCTGCGCTACGCGCCCTGGGCCGTGCGCAACGTCCTCGACCTCTACGTCGACCGCTACAGCTACCGCGACAGGGTGAAGCGCCCCGGCGCGCCCGGCGAGCTCCTGCCCGGCGGCGTGTCGTTCACGCACGACATGGGCATGAGCAACCATTTCTCGCCCGCGGGCAACTCCAGCTACGAGCGGCCGAACCTCGACGCCGCCTGCTTCAGCTACATGACGTACGAGCAGCTCACGAACTGGATCTGCTGCGCCGGCGTGTACGTCGCGCGCACCGGCGACGCGCAGTTCCTCGAGCGCCACGGGGGCCTCTTCGCCGAGCTGCTCGCGAGCCTGTCCCACCGCGACGCGCCGGAGCCCGGCGCGCGCACCGGCGTGATGGCGCTCGACAGCGATCGCTGCGGGACCGGCGCCGAGATCACGACCTACGACTCGCTCGACCACTCGCTCGGGCGCGCGCGCGGCAACCTCTACCTCGCCGGCAAGGGGTGGGCGTCGTACGTGATCCTCGCGCACCTGCTCGAGCGCCGCGGCGACGCCCAGCGCGCCGCGGAGGCGAAGGCGGCGGCCCGCAAGGCCGCGCGCGCGATCGCGGCGGCCTTCGACGAGCGATCGGGCTACATCCCCGCGCTGCTCGACGGGGGCTCGACGAGCGCGATCATCCCCGCGATCGAGGGGCTGCTCTACCCGCACGTCATGGGTCTGCTCGACGCGGGCGGCGAGCACGGCGAGCTCATCCAGGTGCTCCGCCGTCACCTGAGCGCGGTGCTCAAGCCCGGGCTGTGCCTGTTCCCCGAGGGCGGCTGGAAGCTCTCGAGCAGCAGCGACAACTCGTGGGCGAGCAAGATCGCCCTCTGCCAGCACATCGCGCGCGCGGTGCTGAAGGTCGACCTCCCCGACCCCGACCGCCACGAGGAGGCCCACGTCCGCTGGCAGATCGAGGGCTCCGGCTACTGGGCCTACTCCGACCAGATGCAGCGCGGCGTGCCCGTCGGCAGCCGCTACTACCCCCGCGGCGTGACTGCCATCCTCTGGCTCGACGAGGCCCCCTCGGGGCAGAAGCAGGTGCGTTCATGAGAGTTCTCGTCATCGGCGGGACGGGGCTCATCTCGACGGCCATCGTCGAGCAGCTCCTCGCGCGGGGCGATCGGGTCACGCTCTTCAACCGGGGCGTGACGGCGCGGCGGTTCGAGGGAGACGTCGACGTCATCGTCGGTGATCGCTGGAAATACGACGAGTTCGAGCGCGAGATGCAGCAGCGCACGTTCGACGCCGTGATCGACATGGTCGCCTTCGGGCCGGAGAACGCCGACTCGCTGCTGAGGGCGTTCTCGGGCCGCGCGGGCCACCTCGTCGTCTGCTCGACGGTGTGCGTCTACGGCGGTCCCCTCACGCGCTCGCCGGCGACCGACGACGAGCCGCACCGCCCCGTGACGAAGTATGGCCACAACAAGTCGCGCATCGAGTCGACGCTGCTCGCGGCGAACGGCCAGGGCGGGCTGAAGACAACGATCCTGCGGCCGTCGTTCACGACCGGCGAGGGGCACACCGCCCTCGGCGCGCTCTACTTCGACGACTCGATGGCCGACCGCGCGCGCCGCGGCCTCCCGCTCGTCGTCCATGACGACGGCGCGACGCCGTGGGCCATCGCGCACGTCTCCGATGTGGCCCGGGGGTTCGTCAACGCGCTCGGCAACGAGAAGGCCTACGGGCAGGCCTACCACCTCACGAGCGACGAGCACACCACCTGGGGCGGCATCTTCGCCGCGCTGCAGGAGGCCGCCGGCGGCAAGTCCCCCGTGGTTCCGATCCCGACCGACTGGCTCTACGACGTCGCCCCGCGCCGCATGGTCGGCGTCAAGTTCATCTATCAATACGGGTCGATCTTCGACAACAGCAAGGCGGCGCGCGATCTCGACTTCCGGACCACCGTGCCGCTGGTCGAGACCTTCCGCCGCCAGATCGCCTGGTCGGAGCGCGCCGGGACCTACCGGCGCGCCGGGGAAGAGCCCCTGCAGGACGCCCTGATCGACGCGTTCACGAAGGGCGAGAAGCCCGCGCCGGGGCAGGTGCACGACTACAATCCCTGGGGCAACGAGCCCGAGTCCTGATCCGCGCCGCCGCGCGGATCAGGGGATACGAGGGGTGGCTTCACCATCTCTCGACGCCTCCGCACGAGAACCTTCCGCCGATCGCCCTCGCCGGCGCCCCCTCGGGATGCACCTGGGTGAGTTGAATTTCTACCAGGTGCGCAGCTAACTCGCCGATGCCTCGTGAAGCTCGATCGGGTTGCCGTCCGGATCTTCGATCTGGATCTGCGCGCCCCCCATGCCGCGTTCGATATCGTTTCGGAAGGGTGTCCCGGCCTCACCGAGTCGATCGATGATCGCGGCGAGATCGTCGACGTAGAGGACGACGCGGTTCCAACCGCCGGCGACCTGAGCGCGACCGTCGGGCATCGGGCGCGCACCGGAGCTGCCGGGCCCGCTCAGGAGCAAGCGCAGGTCACCGCGCGAGACCGTCGCGAACGCCGTGCCGACCTGCAGATCGAGCCCGAAGCCGAGCTGCTCGGTGTAGAAGCGAACGGCGCGATCGACGTCCGTGGTCTGGTAGCGGACCACTGCCGAGGTGGCATCGGGGCCTCCCGTCGCCGAGGTCGACTCCGCCGATGCCTCGTGAAGCTCGACCGGGTTGCCGTCCGGATCTTCGATCTGGATCTGCGCGCCCCCCATGCCGGTCTCGATGTCGTTCCGGAAGGGTGTCCCGGCCTCACGGAGTCGATCGATGATCGCGGCGAGGTCGTCGACATAGAGGACGACGCGGTTCCAACCGCCGGCGACCTGAGCGCGGCCGTCGGGCATCGGGCGCGCGCCGGAGCTGCCGGGGCCGCTCAGGAGCAAGCGCAGGTCACCGCGCGAGACCGTCGCGAACGCCGTGCCGGCCTGCAGATCGAGCGCGAAGCCGAGCTGCTCGGTGTAGAAGCGAACGGCGCGATCGACGTCCGTGGTCTGGTAGCGGACCACCGCCGAGGTGGCATCGGGGCCTCCCGTGGCCGCGGTCGATTCCGTGGTGTGGGACATGCAGCCACCGAGGGAGAGCATGACCAGGAAGAGGATGAGCTTGAGGACGATCTTCATGAGCCGACTCTGGTGTCCGCGTGCGCCGCGGTCTTGGATAAATTGGAAGCCGCGGGCCCGAGCGCACGAACCGACAGCCGTCATCCGTGCATGAAAGGGGCCGCCTTCACCCCGCAGCCTGCGGGGCTATCTATTGACGCCCCACTGCGCCGGGACGATGCTCCGGCCCTCGCATGAAGCATTGGAACCGATACGCCAACTGGCTGCTGCTCGCAGCCCTGACCATCCCTGTCCCCGCCTGCGGGGACGACTCCACAGATCCCCCGGCTGACCCGACAGGGTCGGGCGGGTCGGCCGGCGGCGCCACGACCGGGACCGGCGGCGGCGGCGAGGGCGGCTCCGGCGCGGGCACGACCACCGGCACCAGCACCAGCACCGGCACCGGCGGCGGCGGCGGCGCGGGCGGCGAGACCGCGTCGGTCGAATGGCCGACGGTGACGAGCGAGATCCCGCTCGACCCCGAGATCGAGGACGCCATCACCGAGCTGCTCGCGCAGATGAGCGTGGCGCAGAAGGTCGGTCAGATGGTCCAGGCCGAGATCCTGGCGATCACGCCGGACCAGGTCCGGGAGTACCACATCGGTTCGGTGCTGAACGGCGGCGGCTCCTGGCCGGGCGGCTCCAAGCACGCGACCGCGGCCGACTGGGTCGCGCTCGCGGACGCCTATCACGCGGCCTCCACCGACACGACCGGCGCGCCCGGCGAGCACCTCGGCATCCCCGTCCTCTGGGGCGTGGACGCGGTGCACGGCCACAACAACGTGATCGGCGCGACGCTGTTCCCGCAGAACATCGGGCTCGGCGCCATGAACGATCCCGATCTCATCGAGGAGATCGGCGCCATCACCGCCACCGAGGTCGCCGTCACCGGGCTCGACTGGGCCTTCGCCCCCACGCTCGCCGTGGTGCGGGACGACCGGTGGGGCCGCTCCTACGAGGGCTACTCCGAGGATCCGGAGATCGTGAAGAGCTACGCGGGCCGGATGATCCGGGGCCTGCAGGGCCGACCGGCGGACAGCGCGGACCTGTTCAGCGGCACGCGCGTCGTCGCGACCGCCAAGCACTTCATGGGCGACGGCGGGACCGAGCAGGGCAAGGACCAGGGCAACACCGTCTGCTCCGAGGAGGACCTGCGCGACATCCACGCCCAGGGCTACTTCTCCGCGCTCGAGGCGGGCGCGCAGACCGTGATGGCGTCGTTCAGCAGCTGGAACGGCGACAAGATGCACGGCCATCAGTACCTGCTCACCGACATCCTCAAGGGCCAGCTCGGCTTCACCGGCTTCGTCGTCGGCGACTGGAACGGGCACGGCCAGCTCCCGGGTTGCAACAACTCGCAGTGCGCCGCGGCGATCAACGCCGGGGTGGACATGATCATGGTGCCCAACGACTGGATGGCGTTCATCGAGAACACCATCGCCCAGGTGCAGAGCGGCGAGATCCCGACGGCCCGCATCGACGACGCGGTGACCCGGATCCTGCGCGTGAAGATGCGGGCCGGCCTCTTCGGCCCCAGGGCGAGCAAGGGCGCCCCCTCGACCCGGCCGGCCGCCGGCGACGCCACGCTCCTCGCCGCGCCGGAGCACCGGGCCGTGGCGCGCGAGGCCGTGCGCAAGTCGCTCGTCCTGCTCAAGAACAAGGGCGGCGTCCTGCCGCTCAGCAAGTCGATGAACGTCCTCGTGGCCGGCAAGACCGCGGACAGCATCGAGAACCAGTCCGGCGGCTGGACGCTGACCTGGCAGGGCACCGGCAACACCAACGCCGATTTCCCGAACGCGCAGTCCATCTACGCCGGCATCGACGAGGCGATCACGGGCGCCGGGATGAACGGCACCGCGACCCTGAGCCCCGACGGCACCGCCGCGGCCGACACCTTCGACGTCGCGATCGTTGTCATCGGCGAGACGCCCTACGCCGAGGGCCAGGGCGACATCGGCAAGTTCGAGACGCTCGAGCACGCCAATGCCCACCCCGAGGACCTCGCCGTCATCGAAACCATCCGCGCCCAGGCGCCGGGCGTGCCCATCGTCACGGTGTTCGTGTCGGGCCGCCCGCTCCACACCAACAAGGAGATCAACCGATCGGACGCGTTCGTGGCGGCCTGGCTGCCGGGCAGCGAGGGCGGCGGCGTCGCCGACGTGCTCTTCGGCGATCACGAGTTCCAGGGCAAGCTGTCGTTCTCGTGGCCCTCGGCCGACTGCCAGACGCCCATCAACAAGGGAGACGGCGAAGAGCCGCTCTTCCCGTATGGCTTTGGCCTCATGACCACCGACGCCGACGTGCTCGGCGACGATCTGCCCGAGGTCTCCACGGGCCACGGCTGCGCGGCCCCGGACCCGGGAATGGCCGGCACCACGAACGAGCCGCTCGAGATCTTCGTGGATGGCGACGAGAAGGGCGATTACGTGCTGCGCATCGGCGGCCCCTCGAACTGGGGCGGCATGGAGGTGGGCATGGGGGCCACCCTGCCCGACGGCGAGGTCAGCGTGAGCACGGTCGACGGCGAGATCCAGGGCAGCGCCAAGCAGGTGACCTGGAGCGCGACGGGCCAGATATACGCGCAGGTCTCGGCGGGAGCGCCCGGGGTCGACCTGTCGCCCTACTACAACTCGGAGACGTCCATCGTCTTCCGGGCGCGCGTCGATGCGCCGCCCCAGGGCACGCTGGTCACGCTGGCGGCCCACTGCGAGTATCCCTGCTCCGGCGACATCAACATCGCTGGCACGCTGACCTCCATCGCGGACGGGCAGTGGCACGAGGTCTCCGTCCCGCTGAAGTGCCTGACGGACAGCGGGCTCGACATCACCAACGTCAACACGCCCTTCCTGATCTACTCGGATTCGCCGATGGACGTGGCGATCGAGGACGTCCGCTGGGAGCCCTTCACCGCCGGCCCCACGCCGACCTGCACGTTCTGAGCCTCTGGATCCCGATCCCGAGGGGCAGGTCCATCGCGAGCTCCAGCGACGCGCCGGCACGCGACCACCGCGCGCCGGCGAGCTCGGCGGAGTGCGCGATCAGGGCAGGTCCTCGAGAGGATCGGTCTTGCCCACGCCCGCGTGCTCCAGCACGAGCGCCTTGACGGCCGCCGAGCCGTCGAGCGGGTAGTCGTACGGGGCGGTCCAGGTGCAGTCCTCACCGGACTCCTGCGTCCCGCTGGTCTCCTCGAACACGTTGTCGATGCGGTGCGTGCCGCCGGCCGGGCTGTCGAGCGTGGTGATCGGGTTCTTGACCTTGAAGAAGTGGTTTCCCTCGACCCGCAAGCAGGCGCCGACGCGCGAGTTCACCCCCGACGTGGGGACGTTCTCGAAGTAGTTGTTGAAGACGTGGCCGTTGCCGCCGCGGTAGCTCGGGAGGCGCGAGTTCACGTTGTTGATGCGGTTGTGGTGGAAGGTGATGCGGCGATCGCTGTCGTCGTTGTCCGACGAGCCGACCAGCATGCCTTTCCAGTGGTCGTGCAGGTAGGTCCACGAGATCGTGATGTCCGAGGACTCGTGGGTGGCGTCGATGAGGCCGTCGTACTTGTCCTTGTCGGAGTTCACGGCGGGAGAGTCGGCCCAGAGCTCGCAGTGGTCGATCCAGACGTTGTGGCTCTCGTCCATGTGGATGCCGTCGCCGTTGCCGCTGCTGGCGAGCACGTGGTGGATCTTCAGGTTGCGGACGATGATGTTCGACGACCTCCTCAGGTTGAGCCCGATCCCCTCGAGCTCTCCGCTCGTCCCGACCCCCACGATGGTCTTGTCCGAGGCGACGTCCACGTCGTCGCCGCTGCCGCTGATCTTGCCGGTGATCTGGATGATCAGGGCGCCCGGCCTCGCGGCCTCTGTCCTCAGGTCGTCGAGCGAGCTCACGGACACGACCTCGCCGCCCTTGCCGCCGGTGGTCCCGTCGCCGGTCGTGGCGTAGCCGTAGAGCCGGAAGTCCGCGCCGCCGGGGCTGCCGCCGGTGCCGGAGCTGTCCGAGCCGCCGTCGCCGCCGCCGCCGGTGCCACCCGTGCTGCCGCCCGTGCCGCTGGCGCCGCCGCCTTCACCGCCGCCGCCGGTGCTGGCGGTCGCGCTCCCGGAGCCGCTGCTGCCCGCGATGCTCCCGCCTGTGCCAGCGCTGCTGCTGGAGCTGACGCTCGCGCTGCTGGTCGGCTGGCCCTCGTCGTCGTCTGACGGCCCTGACGCTTCCGTGCCGCAGCCGACCGCCGAGAACCCGACCGCGAACAACGCAGCCAGGACAACCTGAGTTTCGCACTTCATGAGCAAGCGACCTTTCCGTGATGAGCCAAGCGGATCGCGCGGCGCAGAGGAGGAGCCGGACAGCGCGCGGGCCGTTCCCGGCGACTCCATGGCGACGCACGCGCCCTTGAATCAGCAACGCACATGCCAGCAGCTCCGAACGGACAGGGGCCGCCCCGATGCGCGCGTCGCTCACGGCATCTCCCGCGGAGACGGTCGCGCCGCTCGTCCTTCCCCGGCACCGCGCGCGGCGCCCTGGGCCGAGGCCGCGTCAACCCGGGGTTGACACGGTGGACACGCGCAGTCACCGCGGCGCGGCCCTCGCCCGCTCAGTCTGCTGCGGTGTTTCCAACCCCGGTGTCGCCGGGCTCACCGCCGCGAACCGCGGCGAGGCTCAAGGGCCGATACGTACGAGCCCGACCCGGTCGAGCATGGACCCATCCTCGCGGCACTCGAACGAGACGATGTGCTCCCCGGGATCGAGCGCGAAGGTGAGCAGCGCTGTGTCGGTCGCCTTCGCGTCGCTGACGATGTCGTCGTGGAACTCGGCGCCGGTGAAGTCGTACTGGTATCCCAGCGTCGGCTCGTAATCCATGCGGACCAGGAACGAGTTGTCCTTGCCGTCGTCGGGCCCCTCGGCGACCGTGGCCGTGATCTGGTACGTGCCGGCCTCGCTGACCTCGAACGAGCAGTCGACCCGGTCGGCATTGCAACCCGCGTCCTCGGGGACGACCACGTAGCGCCCACCGCTCGCCTCCGGGTGGGCCATCCGCGTGAACCTGCCGTAGAGGAGGCAGCCCTCGGCCTCGCGCATGTCTCCTCCGCCGCTCGCCGCGCCCCCGCCTCCGCCGCTGGACGCGCCCCCGCCCCCGCCTCCGCCGCTCGCCGCGCCCCCGCCTCCGCCGCTGGACGCGCCCCCGCCCCCGCCTCCGCCGCTCGCCGCGCCCCCGCCTTCGCCTCCGCCTCCGCCTCCGCCGCTCGCCGCGCCCCCACCTCCGCCGCTCGCCGCGCCCGCACCCCCACCTCCGCCGCTCGCCGCGCCCACACCCCCGGCGGAGGCCGATGACGTGTCCCACGCCGCGGACAGCCCCTCGAGCGAGCAGGCGGCACAGGCCAGGAGGGGCAGCAACGCCCCCCAGCGCCCCCGCCGCGGCGGGCGCGCGTCGGCCACCGTCGCGCGCTCCGGGGAGGCTCGCCCCGCACCGGCTGCCGCGCGACATCCCGTCTCCGCCCCGGGTCCCGGTATCGCTTTCACCTCCCACCACCTTAGCAACACGCGCACCACCGGCGCGACACAAGATGTCGACACGCCCCCTCCGCGGTCCGCTCGAAATCGCGGCCCGAGCGGCGCCCCGGCGGCGCCGCGCCGACCGGGAGCTTCAGCGCGCCGCAGGACGCGCGTAGTCCTGCGCGCGGAAGAACACCCCGTGGACCTCGCCGTCGACAAGCGCCGGCACCAGCGCACCCGGCAGGACGGACTCGACGTCGTTCGGCGCCTTCGGCCCGCCGAGGTCGGTCCGCAGCCAGCCCGGGTCGAGCAGGTTCATGAGAACCCCGGTGCCGCGCAGCGAAGGGACGGTGTCGCGAACGAACTTGTCGAGCGCCGCCTTCGACGCCGCATACGCCATCAGCTCGGGCTGGTCCTGGATCCCGGACGTCACCTGGACGATGCGCCCCCAGCCGCGCTTCAGCATCGTCGGCAGCAGCCGGTACGTGATCCGGATCGGGCTGATCACGTTCACCTCGAAGCTCAGCCGGTAGTCCTCCGCCGGCGTCTCCGTGTAGGTGACGCGGAACGGCGTCATGATCGCGGCGTTGTTGTACAGGATGTCGATCCCGCCCGACGCCGCGATGGCGTCGTCCACCAGGCGATCGACCGCCCCCTGATCCGACAGCTCACCCGAGACGGCGCTCACCCGGACGCCCTTGCCGGCGAGCTCCCGCTCGAGCTCCCGCGTGTGCGCCGCGTCGCGGCTGTGCAGGACGACATTGCAGCCGAGCCCCGCGAGGCCGCGCGCGATCTGCGTCCCGATACCCCGGCTCGCGCCGGTGACCAGCGCCCATTTCCCTTGGATTTCCACCGTCATGGCAGCGCCGTTATGACAGAAGTCCGTCCCCGCTGGCACATGAAAGCCTCCCCAGCAGCACCGATTGCTGATCGGGTGCTGCTGGAGCAGCAGCGCAACCCGGGCTCGGCCGGGGGACGCCCCGGCAACCGCGCGAAATCTCAGGGTTCCTGCGTGGCACGGCGGCTGCCTGATGCCCGCGTTTGCATCCAGGTGCGATTTTCTCGCCGAATCCCATGCAACTGGAATCGACCCGTACCGTCCTTGGCGAGCCGGAAGGCATCCAGAAGAACCCCATGATCAGGCACACCTCCTTCGCGACCATCCGCTCCGGGCTGCTTGCATGCGCCGCGCTGGCGTGCGCCCTGCTCGGCTGCGATCGCGGCGGCGGTGAGCCGGGCGTCGCGGCCGGGAGCGACGCAGGCGCTCCGGCGCGGGCGCAGGACACGCGCGAGGCGGCTGTCGTGCGCCTCGGCTACCAGAAGATCGGCACGCCCTACCTGCTCAAGGACCGCGCGGACAACCTCAAGAAGGCGCTCGCGGCGAGGAACGCCCGCGCCGAGTGGGTCGAGTTCCCCGCCGGGCCTCCGCTGCTCGAGGCGATGCGCGCCGGCGCCGTGGACGTCGGCCATGTCGGCGAGACGCCCCCTGTCTTCGCGCAGGCGGGCGGCGTGCCCTTCGTCTACGTCGCCACCGATCCTCCGGCCCCGAAGGCCGAGGCGATCATCGTGCCGAAGGGCTCGCCGATCACCAGCGTCGCGGACCTGAAGGGCAAGCGCGTCGCCGTCAACCGCGGCTCCAACGTGCATTACCTGCTGATCCGGGCCGTCGAGAGCGCGAAGCTGACGCTGGACGATCTCCAGATCTCGTTCCTCGCGCCGGCGGACGCGCGGAGCGCGTTCGAGAGCGGCAAGGTCGACGCCTGGGTGATCTGGGACCCGTTCCTGGCCGCGGCGGAGCTCGCCGGTGCGCGCGTCCTCCAGAGCGGCGAGGGGCTGGTCGACAACCACCTCTTCTACGTCGCCCGGCGCGAGTTCGCCGAGCAGCACCCGGAGCTCCTGCGGACGGTGCTCGACGAGTACCAGACCCTCAGCGGCTGGGAACGCGAGCACACGGAGGAGACCTCGCAGATCCTCGCGAGGTCGTCGGGCGTCGCCTACGAGGCGTTCCTCACCTCCGAGCGCCGGCGCGCGTTCGGCCTCCTGCCGATCACGCCCGAGATCCTGAAGAAGCAGCAGGACATCGCCGACACGCTCCACGAGCTCGCGGTCATCCCGCGCGACGTCCGCGTCGAGGACGCCTTCCTGTCGGCGGCCGCGTACGGGGGCGTCCGATGACGGCCGGCCGCGCGCCCGGCGCGCTCGGCCGGGGCCTCGCCCCCTGGGTCGCCCCGCTCGCGCTGGTGCTCGTCTGGGAGGCCCTGTCCCGCCTGCAGATCCTCCCGAAGAGCCTTCTGCCGTCGCCCTCGGAGGTGGTGCTGGCCGCGGTCCACGCCACGAGGAGCGGCGACCTGCCGGCGCACCTAGGCGTCAGCGCGCTGCGCGCGCTCGGCGGGCTCGTGATCGGCGCCGGCATCGGGCTCGTGCTCGGCCTCGCCACCGGCCTCTCGCGCCCGCTCCAGCTCGTCGTGGACGGGCCCCTCCAGATGCTCCGCGCCATCCCCGCGCTGGCGCTCGTGCCGCTCGTCATCCTGTGGTTCGGGCTGGGCGAGACGGCCAAGCTCTTCATCGTCGCGGTGACGGTGCTCTTCCCCGTCTACCTGAACACCTTCCACGGCGTGCGCAGCGTCGACCCGCACATCATCGAGATGGCGCGCGTCTACGACGTCCGCGGGCTCGCGCTCTACCGCGAGGTCATCCTCCCCGGCGCGCTCCCGTCGATCCTTGTCGGCCTCCGCTTCGCGCTCGGGCTCGCGTGGCTCGTGCTGATCGTCGCCGAGACGATCGGCGCGACGCAGGGCCTCGGCTACGTCGCGATGAACGCGCGGGAGTTCATGCAGATGGACCTGCTCGTGCTCACGATCGTGCTCTGGGCGATCCTCGGCAAGCTGGCCGACTCGCTGGCGCGGTGGGCCGAGCGCCAGCTCCTGCCCTGGCAGCCTCGATTGCAGCGAATGGACGCGGGGTGAACATGAGCGTGCCGGTCAATCCTCGCAGCGGCGCACGGGTCCTCCTCGATCGGCTCGAGAAGCGGTTCGGCGACAAGCCTGTCCTCTCGGGCATCGAGCTCGACGTCCGCCCTGGCGAGCTCCTCACCATCGTCGGGCGGAGCGGATCGGGCAAGAGCACCCTGCTCCGCATCCTGTGCGGCCTCGAGGAGCCCACGGGCGGCGCGGCGCGCGTCGTGACGCGCGAGGGCGTCACGGGCGGCGCGGCCGTGCGCGTCGTCTTCCAGGAGCCCCGGCTGATGCCGTGGCGCACGGTCCTCCAGAACGTCTGCATCGGGCTGCCGAGGGAGCGCCGCGAGCGCGCGCGCGACGTCCTCGCCCGGGTCGGCCTGCTCGACCGCCAGGACGACTACCCCGGCGTGCTCTCGGGCGGCCAGCGGCAGCGGGTCGCCCTCGCGCGCGCGCTCGTCCACGACCCCAAGGTCCTGCTCCTGGACGAGCCGTTCGGGGCCCTCGACGCCCTCACCCGCATCGGAGCGCAGCGCCTCGTCGAGTCGCTGTGGGTCCAGCACGGCTTCACGGCCATCCTGGTGACGCACGACGTCCAGGAGGCGGTCCTGCTCGGCGATCGCGTGCTCGTGTTCGACGAGGGGCGCATCGTGGAGAGCGTCGCTGTCGATCTGCCGCGGCCTCGCGCGCGGGAGCTCCCGGAGGTCGGTCGCCTCACCGGCGCCTTGCTCCGGACGATCCTCGCGTCGGGCGACGGCCCGCCGACGACGCCGCCGTCGCGCGCGAGCCTCCCTCCGCACATGGCGGAGCCCCTCCTGGCCGGCGCGGAGTGAGCTGAAGCCTCCTCCCCGTCGTCTCCAGCCTTCCGTCGCGCGTGCGCGTGATCGCTCCGGTCCGCTCGCGACAGCGCGGCCCGCCGCTTCAGACGAAGCACCCCTCGAGGCGCGGGTCGGTCCGGAGGATCGCCTCGACCTCCGGCGCGCAGTCGCGGGCGGAGAGCACCGTGTAGTAGCCGGGCTTGATCTCCGGCGCGACGCGGACCGCCTCGCGCCACTCGCCGAACGAGAACGGGTCCGCGCGGATCGCGTCCCAGAAGCGCGTCGCGTCGAGGACGGCGGCGATGGGGTCCGTGTCTCGCCCCTGGAGCCGGCTGACGACGTACGCGGCCGTGCCGACCTGCAGGCCGTGCAGCCGCGGCCGCGCGGAGGTCAGGTCGAGCGCGTGCGAGAGGAGGTGCTCGCTGCCGCTCGCCGGCCGGGACGAGCCGGCGATCTCCATGGCGATGCCGTTCAGCATCAGCGCCGTCGCGAGCAGGCGCATGCCCTCGAGGTCGCGCTCGGGCCGGGCCATGAACTGGAACACGGTCGCGTCCGAGAGCAGGGCGGCGAAGTCGTTGACCGGCTCGCCGCGCGCGTGGAACGCGAGCTTCCAGTCGTGCACCGCCGTCCCCTTGGCCACGAGATCGCCCACGCCGGAGAGCCACAGGACCTCGGGCGCGCGCAGGCAGACCTCGGTGTCCACGACCACGCCGAACGGGATCGCGCACGGGAGCGAGCGGCGCCTGCCGCTGACCGTCAGGCTGGCCGACGGGCTGCAGAAGCCGTCGTTCGAGAGCGACGTGGGCACGGCCAGGAACGGCAGCCGGGCGAGGAACGCGAGGTACTTCGCCGTGTCGAGGGCGCGGCCGCCGCCGAGCCCGACGATGGCGTCGCAGCGCGCGGGCAGCGCGGGCAGCAGCGCGGCGGCCTCCTCGAAGCTGGCCGTGGCGACCTCGCGCCGCGCCACGACCTCGATCGCCTGCCCCGCGAGGCCCTCGAGCATCGCCGCCTCGATCGCCGCGGGTATCCCCGCGCTGGAGAGCAGCAGGACGTGCCGGCGCGCCGCGCGCGCGAGGTAGAGCCCGCTGCGCGCGAGCGCCCCGGGCTTGATGCGCACCAGCGTGGGGATGCCTACCTGGGTCGGGCCGAGCATGCGGTGTTCTTACGCTCGATTACGCCTGATTACACCTGATCACACCCGCCGCCGCGCCGCGGCGCGCCTCCGGCTGACCTCCAGGCCGCGGCCCAGGCTGCGCAGGACGAGCAGGTCCTCGCCGAGGTCGACGTCGACGAGCGCGGGGGCGACCTCGGGGCGGACGCCGGTGAGGATCGGCCGCGAGCCGAGGAGCTGGATCGCGCGCGCGAGCTGCTCCAGGGCGGCGGCGCCGTCCGGATCGAGCGCGTCCGCGCCGGTCACGTCGAGGACCACGTGGGACGCCCGCTGCGCGACGATGGCGGGCAGGAGCCGCTCGCCGAGCTCGCCGCCGCGCTCGGCGTCGAGGCGCCCGATGAGCGGCACGGCGAGCGTGCCCCGGCCGACGTCGAGGATCGGCGCCGAGAGCTTCAGGATCTGCCGCCGCTGCTCCTCCACGAGGGCGAGCGAGCGGTTGAGCTGGTCGATGAGCCGGCCCTGCTCCTCGATCTGCCCCTCGGCGCGGCGCTGCGCGGTGACGTCGAGCTGCTGGATGAGCACCGCCGGCGCGCCGGTCACGGGGTCGGTCGTGCGGCGCGCCTCCACCTGGTGCCACCGCTCGCCGTCGGTCGTCAGGACCCGCACCTCCCCTGCCCAGGGCGCGTCGGCGTCGATCGCGCCGCGGAGGGCGGCGCCCACGCCGTCGTCCGGGAACGCCGCGTCGATCTGCGGCGCGTCGCCGAGGGCGCGCAGGGCCGCCGGGTTGTGGAAGAGCACCGCGCCTTCCCGGTCGACGACGCTGACCAGCACCGTCGAGTGGCGGACCGCCTCCACGCCGCGCACCATCGAGGCGTCGACGCCGGGCCGCCGCGGGAGCGCCTGGAACAGGATGGCGAGCCGCCCGTCGTCGAGGCGGATCCCCTGGCCGTGGAGGGTGACGGTCTCGGGCGTCCCGCGCGGGTAGAGCGTCCAGTCCTCCACGACCGTGCCGCCGTCCGCGAGCACGCGGACGTAGCCGTCGAGCCGCGCGCGGACGGCCGGGGACAGGTCCGAGAGGTCGCGGGCGAGCAGCTCGGCGCGCTCCGCCGCGCGCCAGAACGGGACGGCCTTGGCGTTGGCCCAGGGGAAGCGGTAGCGGTCGTGGTCGTAGACCCAGGTCGGCAGGATCGACAGCTCGATGGCCGACAGGCGCTGGTCGAGGGACGTCATTCGGGGCGACACGTCATACGACGCCCTCGACCGCCCTGCACGCAACTATCTGCGCTGCGTCACTCGTGCGGCTGGTTCACGTAGGGGTCGCTCCCCGCCTCCGCGTAGCCCGCCACGGACTCGGGGCTCGAGTCGACGGCCAGCTTGCAAGCGCTCCTGAGGGTCACGTTCGAGTTGTAGAACTGCACCGCCTTGATGTCGGGATACTGCTTCAGGGCGTCGACGACGCCGCGCATCCACGCGCCCTTGCGGTCCGGGTCTGCCGGGTCCTCGTGGCTGGAGAACTCGCTCAGGATGTACGGCTTCTCGCCGTGCCATGCCCGCTGCGCGGGCTCGTGCATCCACGCGTAGTGACTCCCGAACGTGGTCGCGGGGTCCTTCCATCCCCCGCCGTTGCACACGTAGAAATTGTAGGGGTCGTATCCGAGCCAGTCGATGTAGCTGTCTCCGGGGTAGAGGGCGGGGAGCCGGGCGCGCGTGCCGCTCCAGCCCATCGGGGTCCATACCCACACGACGTTGGTCGCGCCCGCCTCGCGGAACATGTCGACGATGCGCCGGTAGGCACGGACGTAGTCGGCGTCCGGGCCGTCCGCGGCGTGGACATCGACGTTGTCCATCTCGTGATCGAAGGAGATCATCAGCTTGCCGGGCGCGTTCCTGGCGCGCTCCGCGGCCGCCCGGATCACGGCGTCCTGCGAGCCGTTCGCGATCTCCGTCCACGTCACGTTCGTGCCCCCCGAGTAGCGGCGCGACTCCCACGACAGGTGGAGGATGTATCCTTCCCTCATCTGCGCCGTCTCGTACCTGTCCGGGAAGACGCCGTTATCGGCGGTGCCCCAGTCGTGGTAGCGGTACACGATGTCGAGCTTGCGTCCGGCCTTCCCCTCGAAGTCCTTGATCGCGGCGCCCCAGTCCCAGCCGTAGTTCTTCGCCGAGTTGTACGCGCCCCACCAGGCGCCGTCTCTCGGCACGAGCTTGTCCGACACGACGGGCTCGCCGTCCGTGGACGAGCCGCCGTCCGCGGTCGGCGTGCCGCCGTCCGCGGGCGCCGCGGCGTCCGCGGGCGTGACGTCGATCCACACGATGGAGGACACGAGCGACCCCTGGCCTGCCGAGTTCTCGAAGACGAGCTCGGTCCGGAGCTGGTCGCCGTTCCTCACCTTGAGGCCGCTGAACGTGTCCCTCAGGTTCTGCTGCATCGCGCGGAGCGCGCGCGCCGGGCCGGAGCCGACCAGGGTGTCGCCGTCGTAGAGGTTGACGCGCACGGTCCCGGCGCCGCCGTCGATCGACCAGGCCTGGTAATTGACGACGACCTGGGTCGTGCCGCCCGCCGGAGCGCCCGAGTAGCCGAGCGTCAGCGACGCCTTCGCGGACCCGGGTGAGCTCCGCGCGAACGTGCTGCCGCCGTCGCTCTCCACGAACGAGGTGCCGTCGTCGACCAGCGCGTAGATGGGCGCCGTGCCGCCGCCACCCCAGATCTTGGTGAGCGCGACGTCGCTCGTCGGCTTCAGGCTCACCGCGGCCGCGGCGGCAGACGCCTGCTGATCCATCGGTTCCGAGCCGGCGAGCTCCCCCGAGCCGCAGGCGGCGAGGAGGGCGGGGACGGCGCACAGGAAGAGTCGTTGACCGGTCAAGGTGAAGCGAGAACGAGAAGTCATCATGAGACGATAGAAAGCACACGTGAATCGAAGATCAAGACATTGAGCGAATTTCGCGGCTTCTTCAGCGACGCTGCACGCGCGCGCCTCGACATGACACCTTGTGAGACGTCGCGCTCGGCGTCGTTCACCGCGCATCCGCCGCGCAAACCGGGGATTCCGCGCAGCGCGCCGCGCGACACGCGCGCTGGACTGTTAAGTAATGTGACGAGCTTGAGAAGAGTTGTAACGTGTCGCCGCCTGCGCCCGGCGGGCGCACAGGGCCTCTCCTCGTCCACCGTCCGCGGTCCGTCGCCAGGCGTCGTGATCGTGCGATCAGCGGGTGATCTGCCAGAGCAGCTCGAGCAGCTCTTCCACGACAAGGCGCCGGTTTTCCCAGGTCGACGCGGGCGCGACGGCGCTCGCGCGCCTCGCCGCGTCCCTGGCGAGCTCTGCCTGTCGGCGCGCGCGCTCCGCCTCCTCGGTCTGCTGCTGTCGCGCCCTCGCGGCGCCGCCCGACGCGACGAAGGAGAGGAGCTGCGGGAGCTCGCCGCGGTCGAACCAGGTGCCGTGTTCTCTGCAGATGTCGACGATGATGCCGCTCTTGCCGGCGAAGTTCTTGCGGTTCATCGGCTGGCGGCAGGCCGGGCAGCGGACGTAGCGCACGCGGACATTGACGTGCTCCGGGCGCCGCGGCGGCCTCGGCGCGCTCCTGCCGTAGCTCTCACGGCGCTCCAGGAGGTCGCGCAGGAGCGCGTGGTCGACGAGCTGGCCGCCGCATCGGCCGCAGTCGCGCAGCAGGCCAGTCGCGGCGTGGAAGGCTGAAAAGGGCTCATCGCAGTCGGAGCAGCGGAGCGCGTCGGGCTCCGCGATCGGCTCCAGGCCGAGCTCGTGCCCGCAGCCGTCGCAGCGCTCCGCGTCGGGGAGGTTCAGCTGGTAGCAGCCGCCGCAGCGCAAGGTGGCGAGCGGGCCAGCGCACCCGGGATAACAGCGCCCCTGCGCGTCGACGAAGAGACCGCAGCGCGGACACGTGGTGCGGCCGGCGTCCATCCCGTGATTCTAGAAGAACGCCGCGCATCCGAGAAGCGGCGCGGCGGGCGCGCTCGGGCAGAGCGCCGGCGTGGCCTTCGGGTCGTCGGCGCGGCGCGGCGTCAGCGCACTCGCGCGGGGCGCGCCGCGGGGTTGGAGCTCCGGGGGCGGACGACCGGCGGCGTGCTGGAGCGGCGCCCGAGCTTGCGCAGCTCGCCGCGGAGGTAGCCCACCGCGACCTCCTCGTCGTGGAACACGAACACGTTGTCGTTGTTCTCCTCACGCAGGAGCCGGTTGACCTGCAGGGCGCCGACAGCGGTCCGCACCAGGATGGCGACGCAGGCGAACTCCTGGACGAGCATGCTGCGGGTGCGCATCGTCGCGGCCTCGAAGGCCGGGTCGTTGTTCATGGGGGGCTGGCGGAGATCGATCAGGTGACCGAGGCTCGCGCGATCGAGCGACTCGTAGATCGTGAGCGCCTCGGTGTGGACCCGGATGAAATCGTCGGGCGACGGATACGGGACCTCGGAACGCGTGCTCCGGACGAGCGCGAGGTCCTCCTGCAGGATGACCGTCAGGTGCTCGTTCTGAAGCAGGACCGACATGCCCAGAACAGGATAGCGAGCCGGCGGCGAGCTGGCACTGAAAAGCGCTGCGATTTCGAAGACGTGGCGGCGTTGTCGCGTCGGGAGTGACCGGAGCGGCCCCCGGCGCTCCCCGACGGGTCGGGTACCGATGGCAAGGCGTTCTCGTTGCCCGCCGGCGGTGCCGGGGACTACGCTGCCACACCGTGGTCAAGCTGAAGCGCCTCAAGATCCACCGCTACCGCAACGTGGAGCCATGCGAGCTCATCTTTAGCGGCCGCCGCAACGTCCTGCTCGGCCCGAACGGCGCCGGAAAGACGACGCTCCTCTCGCTGATCTCGAAGGTGCTTAGGACGAACCTGAGCGATCCGGGCGATCCCTTCTCGATCGAGATCGAGCTGACGTTCCCTCAGGGGTCGCTGACCGGGATGATCGCGAGCCGGGAGCCGGAGGTCGATCGGGCGGAGCTCTTGAACCTGCCAGCGATAGCCCGCGCGGCCCGTGAGGGTGTGCATGCGGTCTCCGATGTACCGGATTTTCAGCTCACTCTGAACCTATTGGATCTCCAGTCGACAGCATCGATCCACCGCTCGGGAGACCAGGTCGCCATCGAGGGCGCGGATCTTGACAGCAAGTGGCCAACACGAGTTGTAGAAGGCCCCCAGGGACTCCTCCAGACGATTTTTTTCCTCGTGGCGATGGCCTCCAAGCGAGCCTTTCAGCTTGACATTTGGAGTGACCTCAGGAGCGCCCATCGCTTTGACGAATCGCTCGACACGTTTCGCGCGCTCACAGCAAGACCAGACAACACCGAACTTTCCAAGGACGACCTAAGACCACGCATTCGCATCGATCGATTCCAAGGCATACCGCAATTCGAATCGACATCCATCGTTAGCCCTGACCATGGAATCGTGCCGAAGGGAATTCTGGACGCGATGAGCCTCGGGTTGCCCCAAGGAGCAACCGACTATTCGATGGAAGACAACCAAATTGCTTTTCTCTCCGAATCGGTTCGCCTGCTAGATCTGCGTTCGGCCATGGCAAAAGTGGAGCTCATTGGCAAGAACGTGCAGCACAGCCCGCCACACGAGCAACTCAAGTTCGGCAATCTCAAATTCTGGTTCACCCGCCGCGACGGCTCGATCTTCCAGGACCAGCACCTGAGCTACGGCCAGAAGCGCCTGCTCGCGTTCCTCTACTACCTCGACGCGAACCCCAGCTTCGTCATCGCCGACGAGCTTGTGAACGGCCTCCACCACGCGTGGATCGAGGAGTGCATGAACGCCATCGGCGACCGGCAGGCGTTCCTCACGAGCCAGAACCCGCTCCTCCTCGACTACCTGTCCTTCGAGTCCGCCGAGCAGGTCAAGGAGAGCTTCATCCTCTGCCGCAACCAGGCCGACGGCGACCGCGAGCGGATGATCTGGCGCAACATGACCGATGACGAGGCGGACATGTTCTACCGTGCCTACCAGGTCGGTATCGAGCACGTCGGTGAGATCCTGCGGACGCGAGGGCTCTGGTGAGCGTCGCCCGCTGCTCGATCCTGGTACTCGGAGAGGATTCGGGCGAAGGCGCGCACGAGACGCTCGTCGCGCTCGCCAAGAATATCTTCTGCTTGGTGGATAGCTACTACGACTGGCAACATATCCGCTTCGAGCCGCTGGAGGATGCAAGCCTGCGCGTCGTCCTCCGTGGCAACGAGTGGAAGAACCGGAACCACCCGAAGCGCCGTGACCTCATGGGTTACATCGCGACGAAGCTTCTCGAGGGAGATCGCGCCTTCGTGCTCTATCACATCGACGGCGACCGCTCGTGGGCTGCACGCGAGACGAGCGAGAACATAGAAAAATTCCGCGATTTCATCGAGATCGACGTGCGCCGGTTCGTCGAGCATCGTCGCCGACAGAGCGGTCGCGCCACGGCCGGCGATCTGGCGCTGTCGCAGCTTCTCCTCCTGGTGCCTTACTACAGCATCGAAGCCTGGCTCTTTCAGAACACGCGCGCCGGGATCCGATTCTGCGAGGAGAACCAGGCGTGCCGGGGCAAGCACGTCGCTTTGTTCCAGGCATGGGCCGACAACCGCAGCGCGCTCGACGAGGTGTCGCAGCCCAAAGAGCAGATCTGTTTCAAAGGCCAACACAATCGCCAGCTGGCGGAAAGCCTCGACGTGGAAACGGTTTACTACGCCGAAAAATCCCTCCACCACGCCGTGGATGCGCTCCACAAGAACGCCGCGCTCGTCGCCGCCCTCGCCGCCACCCGGCCGCCAGCCTGACGCGGTCGCGCGTCATGCGGCCCCCCGGCCGTCACTCGAACCGCAGCGCCTCCACCGGATCGAGCCGCGCCGCGCGCCGCGCCGGGCCCACGCCGAACGTGATCCCGATGAGGATCGACACCCCGAGCGCCAGCCCGACGGCGTACGGAGGCACGATGGTCGCCCACTCCCCGAACCGCGACAGCAGCACCGCCGCCGCGTACCCGAGGCCCACGCCGGCCACGCCGCCCGCGAGCGACACCACGACGGCCTCCACCAGGAACTGCCGCAGGATGTCCCGGCGGCGCGCCCCGACGGCCATGCGCACGCCGATCTCGCGGGTTCGCTCCCGGACCGAGACCAGCATGATGTTCATGATCCCGATGCCGCCGACGATCAGCGACACCGCCGCCACGCTGCCGAGCAGCGTCGTGAAGGTGCCCGTGATCTGCCCCATCGTCGCGAGCATCTCGGCCTGTGACCGCACCTCGAAGTCGCTCGCCTGATCCGGCCGCAGCCGGTGCCGCAGGCGCAGGAGCTGCTCGAGCTGCGCGATCACCACGTCGGACCTGTCCTCGCTCGCGAGCTGGAGCGAGATCGTCGACAGGTGGTCCTGCCCGAACAGCACCGACCGGTGCGTCGACAGCGGCACGAACACCCCGTCGTCCGGCGAGCCCATGCCGGAGCCCTTCTCGGCGAGCACCCCGACCACCCGGAACGCGCTCCCGTTGATCTGGAGCCGCGTGCCGAGCGGCGAGGCGCCGGGGTAGAGCTGCCGCGCGACGTTCGCGCCGAGGATGACCACGCGCGAGCGCTGCTGCTCGTCGAGGTCGGAGAACGGGACGCCGCTCCCCATCGCGAGCGAGCGGACCTCCAGGTACGCCGGCGTGATCCCGGTCACCGAGGCGTTCAGGTTGCTCGCCATGTACCGGAGCTGCGCGCTGCCGCTCCGCTCCGGCGCGACGGCGGCCACGCCGTCGAGCCCCCGCAGCGCCTCGGCGTCGTCCTCGGTCAGCGTCTTGACGGTGCCGGAGCGGACCCCGCTCGTCGACGCCGATCCCGGGCGCACCATGAGCAGGTTCGCGCCGAGCGACCGGATCCGCCCCTCGACGCTGCTGCGCGCGCCCTCGCCGATGCCGAGCACCGCGACCACCGCGGCCGTCCCGATGATCATGCCGAGCATCGTGAGCAGCGTGCGCAGGCGGTTCGAGGCGAGCGAGCGCCACGCGCTCTTCGCGGTCTCCTTGATCAGCATGCGCCCTCCATCTCGCTCGCGTGGAACGCCGCCACCACGGCGCCGGCCGGGCCGTCGGCCACGATGCGCCCGTCCTTCATGTGGATGGCGCGCGCGAGCGACCGCGCCACGCCGAGATCGTGGGTCACCATCACGAGCGTCGTCCCGTCCGCGTTCAGCGAGAGCAGGAGCTCCAGCACGTCGCGCCCCGTCCGGCTGTCGAGCGCGCCGGTGGGCTCGTCGCACAGGAGGATCGACGGCCGCGTCACGATCGCCCGCGCGATCGCGACGCGCTGCCGCTGCCCGCCCGAGAGCTCGGACGGCAGGTGCCGCGCGCGCGCCGCGAGCCCCACCCGCGCGAGCGCGCTCTCCGCCAGGGCGCGGCTGTCCTTCACCGCCCCGTAGAGGAGCGGCAGCTCGACGTTCTCCGTCGCCGTCATCCGCGGCAGCAGGTTGAAGCTCTGGAACACGAACCCGATGTGCTTGTTCCTGAGCCCCGCGAGCTCGTCGTCGTCGAGCTCCGCCACGTCGCGCCCCCCGAGCCGGTACGTGCCCTCCGTCGGCCGATCGAGGCAGCCGAGGATGTTCAGGAGGCTCGACTTCCCGCACCCCGACGGCCCGATGATCGCCACCGACTCGCCGCGGCGCACCTCGAAGCCGATCCGGTCGACCGCCCGCACCGCGAGGTCCTCGCGATCGGCGTGGTACACCTTGGAGAGGCCCTCGACGAAGACGGGGACGTCCATGTCAGCGGCCTCCCCCCGGGCGCGCGCCCATGCCCATGCCCATCCCGCGCATCGGGTTCTGGCCGCCGCCCTGCCGCTGCCCCTGCCCCTGCGGGGGGGTCGGGGCGGGGGCGCTCGCGAGGACGTCGTCGCCCTCGCTGAGCCCCTCGACAACGACCATCTGCGTGCCGTCCGTCGCCCCGGTCTTGATCGGCCGCTCCTCGCCGTTCGCGAGCCGCACGAACCGCCGCTTGCCCGCCGACTGCACGGCCAGGAGCGGCACGAGCAGCACGTCCTTCTGCTCCGCGGTCACGATCTCCACGTCCGCGCTCATCCCCGACCGGAGCAGCGACGCCTCCTTGTCGTTGACGACGATCTCGACGTCGAACGTCACAACGCTCGAGGTCTCCTTGCCGAGCGGGCTCACGCGGTCGACGACGCCCTGGAACACCCGGTCTCCGTAGGCGTCGACGCGGATCTCGACCCGCTGCCCCGGGGCCACGCGGCCGATCTGCGCCTCGTCGATCGCGCCGACGATGCGCAGGTTCGACAGGTCGGCGAGCGTCATCACGGCGCTGCCGCCGCTCACGTTCGTGAGCGCCGACGAGACGAGCGTCCCCACCTCCACGGCCACGTCGAGCACCGTGCCGGCGATCGGCGCGTAGATCTGCATCTCCTTCAGGCGCGTCTCGGCGTCCTGCACCGCGATCTCGGCCGTCTTGAGCTGCGCCTGGGCCGCGTTCACCTGCGCGCGCCGCAGCGTCATGTTCGCGCCCGCGACCTTCGTCGAGTGCGCCGCCGAGCGGGCGGCGTCGGTCGACCCGAGGCCCATCTCGGCGCTCTTCTCGGCGATCCCCTGGCTCACCTCGTTGTTCTTGCGCTCGAGGTCGGCGACCGCGAGCGACGCCTGCGCCGCCGCGAGGTCCGCCTTCACGCGGTCGCGCGCCACGCGCGCCGCGGCGAGATCGCGCTCCGCGTCCGTCGGGTCGAGCTTGACGAGGAGCTGACCGGCCTCGACGTGGTCGCCCTCCTTCACGAGCACCTCGATGACCTGGCCCGCGGCGCGCGACTTCACCTCGACCTGGACGTCGGGCTCGATCTTCCCGGACGCCGCGGCGGTCTCGGTCAGGCTCCCCTTGCGGATCTCGACGGTGGGGCCGGCCGGCGCCTGCGAGGGGGTCTGATACCAGGCGTACCCGCCGATCGCGAATGTCGCGATCGCCGCCGCGGCCACGCCGGACATCAGGTAGCGCTTCTTGTTCCTGTTCATGACGACCTCCTGGAGAGCACCGAAGCGAAGCGATCGAGGAGCGCGCCCGTGGCGTGCTCGAGCTGGAACCGCGACGTGAGCTCTGTCACCGCGGCCCGCAGCTTCCGGAGCTCCGCCTCGCGCAGCGTCTGCTCCGCCTTCACCACGTCCGCCGACGTCGACGTCCCGAGCAGGAGCCGCTGCCGCTCCGCCTCGGCCAGCTCGTTGGCGAGGCGGGCCGTCTCCGCCGCGATCGCGACCTGATCGGCGGCGGCCTCGAGGGTCACCCGCAGCGAGGTGATCTCGGCCGTGATCGCGTCGGCGCGCGCCCTGTAGCGGGCCTCCGCGGCGGCGAGCTGCGTGCGCGCGCGCGCCGCGTCGGCCGACGCCCGCCCCCCGCCGAACGGCAGCTCGAGGTCGAGCCCGCCCAGCACGCTGAACGCGGGCCGTCCGCCCGGGAGCGCGAGCCCCGACAGGGCGTCGTCCGCCCACAAGGTGCCCACCGACGCGGTCGTGAACACGTCGAGGCGGACCTGGTCCGCGTCCTCCGCGGCGCCCACGCGCGCGCGCAGCGCCTCGAGGTCGGCGCGCATCGCGGCGAGCTCCTGGGACCGCTCGCTGGCCGCCTTCACGAGCGCGGCCGCGGGCGGGAGCGCCCCGAGCGACGGCGGCGCGCCGGTCGCGGCGAGCGACGCCGCGCGCGCCGGGTCCATGCCGAGCGCGCGCCCGAGCGCGATCGCCCGCGCCGAGCGCGCCGCGCGGGCCTGCGACAGCGCGTCGGCGATCGACCCGGCCGACGTCGAGAACTGCAGGACGTCGACGCGCGTGCCGGTGCCGAGCGTCTCGGCGCGGGCCCTCGCGTCGGCGAGCTGCCGCTGCGCTGCGGCGAGCGCCTGCTCCTGCACGCCGATCGCCTGCTCCGCGTACCAGAGCTCCCAGTACGCATCGAGCACGTCGAGCGCGGTCTGGCTCGCCGCGAGCTCGCGCTCCCGCTCCACGGCGACGGCCGTCGCCTCCGCCTGCACGACCGGCGCGAGGACGGCGTCGGTCCCGGCGCCCCGGAGGAGCGGCTGCCGCGCGGACACGTACGCCTCTGCCCTGTAGGTCGGCCCGGCGATCGCGCCGTCGAGCGCCCTCCTGTCGTCGCTCTGCCACCCCGAGTCCGCCGACGCGCCCACCTCGAGGCCCGTGCCGATGTCGGTCGTGTACCGGAGCGCCGCGTTCGCCGCGACGGACGTGCTGTCCGAGCGCGCGAGGCCGTCGCCGCCGCCCCGGAAGGCCTCGGTGTACTGTCCTGTCACCGAGGCGGAGAGCGTGGGCCTGCGGGCGCCTTGCTCGGCGGCCACGGCCTGCCGGGCGGCGGTGGCCTCGAGCAGGGCCGCGCGGAGGCTCGGGTTCTGGGAGGCCGCGCGGCCGACCGCCTGTTCGGCGGTGAGCGTCTCGGCGCGCGCCGCGCTGCTCAGCGAGCACGCGGCGATCACGGCGAGGGACGCCAGCCACGGCCGGGGAACGGAGCGAGAGAGCGTCATGCGCCGAAAGCTAGAGGCCAGTGTCTCAAGAGGTGTCCGGTTCGTGTAAAGATTCGTCAAGAGCCTTTTGACCAGGCCTTACACGGCGCCGCGCGGGCCGCGCTACAGTCCCCGACATGGCCGATCCGCCCCAGATCCTGGTCATCGACGACGACGCCGAGCTCTGCGAGCTGCTGGCCGAGCTCCTTGGTCAGGAGGGCTATTCGGTCGAGAGCGCGCGCGACGCGATCTCCGGGCTCGCGCGCGCCCAGGAGAAGGCGTTCACGCTGGTGGTGCTCGACGTGATGCTGCCCGGGCTCAACGGCTTCGAGGTCCTCACGCGGCTCCGGCAGAGCTCCAGGGTCCCTGTGCTGATGCTCACCGCGCGGGGCGAGGACGTCGACCGCATCGTCGGCCTCGAGATGGGGGCCGACGACTACCTGCCGAAGCCGTTCAACCCGCGCGAGCTCGTCGCCCGGGTGCGCGCGCTCCACCGGCGGGCATCCCACGTGGGCCACGCTGGCGCGCCGGGCGCGGCGGCGCCGGGCCCCGCGGAGGCGCAGCAGGTCCTCACGGTCGACGACCTCGAGGTGGCGCCTGCGGCGCGGCGCGTCCGCGTCCGCGGCGAGGAGATCAAGCTCACGACGGCCGAGTACGACCTGCTCGAGGTCCTGGTCCGGCAGGCGGGGACGGTGGTCTCGCGCGAGGAGCTCGCGCGGCGCGTCCTCGGCCGTCGCCTCGCGGCGTACGACCGCGGCATCGACATGCACGTCTCGAACCTCCGCCGCAAGCTCGGCCCCGGCCCGGGCGGCGTCGAGCGCATCAAGACGGTCCGCAACGCGGGCTACATCCTGGCCCGGGAGCGCGCGTGAAGAGCCTCTTCCTGCGGCTGCTGGTCTCGCTGTGGATCGCGATGGCGCTCCTCGTCGGCCTGTTCGCGGTGATCCACGGCTGGGCGTTCTCCGCCGAGTCGAGCTCGCTGCGCCGCCGCCTGAGCACGCGCTCGATCGAGCTCCGGGCCGAGAGCGCGGTCGTCTGCGCGCGGGACGGGCTCCCCGGCTGCGAGCAGCGCCTCGCGCCGCTCGATCCGCGGGATCCGCGCGTCGCGGTCTACCGCTCCGGCGCGCTCGTGGCCGGCGAGCCGGTCGAGGGCGCGGCGGGCGTCGAGGAGCGGGCGCGGCGCTCGGCCGAGGGCATCGCCGTCGAGATCGACGACCGGGAGCTCGTCGCCGTCGTGCTGCGCCGCGACCCGACGCTCGTCGCCGTCGCGACAGGCCCGGTCCGGTCGCCGTGGATGTTCTTCATCGTGCCGGAGACGTTGCCGCTCCGGCTCCTCGCGATCGTGGTCGTCACCGGGCTCGTCGCGGTGGTCCTCGCGCGGTACCTGTCGCGTCCGGTCCGCGTCCTGCGGGGCGCCACGCAGCGGATGGCGGCGGGCGATCTCTCGGTCCGGGTCTCGCAGCAGCTCGCCGGCGCCGACGGCGAGACGGTGGCGCTCGGCCGCGACATGGACCGGATGGCGGAGCGCATCGACGAGCTGCTCGAGACGCAGCGCCGGCTGCTCCGCGACGTCTCGCACGAGCTCCGGTCGCCGCTCGCGCGGCTCAACATCGCGCTGGAGCTCGTCCGCCGCCGCTCGCCGCCGGACGTGGAGCCGGCGTTCGACCGGATCGAGCGCGAGACGGAGCGGCTCAACGGCATGATCGGCGAGCTGCTCACGCTGAGCCGGCTGGAGTCGGGCCGGGGCATGGAGCGCACCGAGCGGGTCGACCTGACGGCGCTGGTGGAGCAGCTCGTGGAGGACGCCGCGTTCGAGGCCGAGCAGCAGGGGTGCTCGGTCGAGCTGGGCGCGCGCGACGCGTGCTCGCTGGACGGCAACGGCGAGCTGCTCCGGCGCGCGATCGAGAACGTGGTGCGCAACGCGGCGCGCTTCACCGAGGCGGGCAGCGCGGTCCGGGTCGACCTCGAGTGCGCCGGCGGCTTCGCCGAGCTGCGCGTGCGCGACCGCGGGCCGGGCGTCCCGGAGGCGGCGCTCGGGGACATCTTCAGGCCGTTCTACCGGGTCGACGACCACCGGGCGCGCGGCGCCGGCGGCACCGGGATCGGGCTGGCGATCACGCAGCGCGCGGTGCTGCTGCACGGCGGCGAGATCGAGGCGAGGAACGCGGAGGACGGCGGGCTCGTCGTGGCGCTGCGGTTGCCGGTGGTGGCGGGGGGCTGAGCCGAGCGCAGGCAGGCGCGGTGAACGGGGTCCGGTTGGTCGTCTCGTCTGCCGGCAATTGGGTATATACCCAGTCGGTGCCCGAAGAACCTCGGCGGCACGTGGCAGGCGGCGGCAATCATGATCCAGCAGGTCTCCTTCACCAACTTCAAGTCCCTGCGCTGGGTCGACGCTCACCTCGGGCGCTTCATGGTCATCGTCGGGCCGCACGGCTCCGGCAAGACGAGCATCCTCGACGGCCTGCACTACCTCGCGCAGGTGACACGAAGCCCGCTTGCGGGGTTGATGCGCGGGGTATTCGCCCCTCCGAACCTGAAGAGCCGCGGCAGCACAGGTACCATGAGGCTCGCGCTCAGCGGCAGCTTCCACGGTGTGAACGCCGAAGTCGAGCTCGCCGTCGAGTGCGAGGACGACGCGAACGGCAGCTCCCACTGGCGCGGGAAGCTCGCTCGACGCTGGGGTGATGTCGTCGAGGAGACCGCCGAGACAGACAAAGGATCGCGGCTCATCAAGCCGGAGCCGCTGGTGGCATCACCGCCAGAGAGCGTTAGGGAGCATCAGTCCCCCGAGATGACGGAGCTCGAGAGAGAGCTCGGCTCCGCGCGCAAGCTCCGGCTGGACCTCGAGGCGCTCGCGGCGCCGTCGTACAGCGAGGAAGAGACGCCTCGCCTCGCGGCGAACGGCAGGGATCTCGCGTCGGTACTGGCAGACGTGGCGGGGCGCAGCCCCGAGGCGTTCCAGTGGATCCAGGAGGCCGCGCGCCGGGTGATCCCGACGCTCGAGCGGATCCGCACGCGTCGCGCCAAGGTGCACAGGCGGGAATACCAGGACGTTCGCATCGACGGCGAGCCGATCCTGCACTCCGTGGAGCGCTTCTACTGGGGCCAGCAGCTCGTGCTCGACTTCAAGGGCGCTCCGGACGTCCCGGCGCCGCTCGCTAGCGAGGGCACCCTGCTCGTGATTGGCCTGCTCACCGCGCTGTGGATGGATCCCAGACCCCGGCTGCTGCTCCTCGATGACATCGACAAAGCGCTCCATCCGCGCGCACAGGAGGAGCTGGTGGCGCAGATCCGAAAGATCCTGGAGACGGATCCCGATCTCCAGGTCATCGCCACCAGCCACTCGCCTTACCTCCTGGATCATTTCGACGCGCAGGACGTGCTCCTCACGGCGCTCGTGCCGGATGGATCCACCGCGTGCGCCCGGCTCGCCGACCACCCTGATTTCGACCGCTGGAAGAGCACGACGCGCTCCGGCGAGCTCTGGAGCTTCGTCGGCGAGGACTGGGTCGCGCAGCAGGCGAGCGCCTCTCAGGAGCAGCGCTGAGCGTGGCCCCTCGCCTCCTCGGGATGGTGGTCGAAGGGCCGGATGACGCGAGGACGGTACCTGGCCTCGTCGATGGGGTGCTCACGAATGCGTTCTCCGTTCCGGAAGGCGAAATTGGGCAGGCTCGAAGCTATTGCGGTATCGAGCTCGGTGCGTCGTGCGTCACGTGGAGTTCGGTCCATCGCTGCCGGGCTCCGCGTAAACACGGGCATTTCAGGGGAAAGCCGGCGCTCGAGGACGCCCGTACGGCCGTGCTCGCGCTCCGTGGCTTCGTCGCCCGGGAGCCGCAGCCCCGGGTTGTCGTGCTGGTGCGCGACAGCGACGGAAGGGAGGCCGAGCGCCGGCAGGGTCTGGAGCAGGCGCGACAGGACGCTGGCTGGCCCTTCGAGGTGATCCTCGGCGTCGCCCACCCGATGCGAGAGTGCTGGGTGCTCGCCGGCTTCATCCCGGGTACCGAGCCAGAGATCGACTCGCTCGCCGACCTCCGGAAGGAGCTCGGCTTCGACCCCACCGCCAGGTCACACGAGCTCGACGCGTCGAGCAAGACGGCGAAGAAGAGCCCGAAACGCGTTCTCGTTCGCCTCGCTGGAGGCGAGCACGAGCGGGAAGCGCGGTGCTGGACGGAACCACCTCTCGACCGCCTGCGCGAGCGAGGAAGGAACAACGGGCTCGCCGCATTCCTGAGCGAGGTCGAGGATCACCTCGCGCCTGTCTTCGCGAACGCTGTCGTCGAGGCAAAGCCCAGCGCTGAGCTGGGCCCTGCGCAGCCGCCCGCGCAAGAGGTGGACGACACCGGCGCCGGGGTCCCCGACCGCTCCTGATCCCGGTTCTCACGGGATCCAGCTCGATCTCTGATCGACCTGCCCCCCCTTCTGGGCCGTTGCTCTCGATCTCAGATCGACCCTTCCCCCTCCCGAGGCGCTGCCGCCACGTCGCGACCTCCCGGCGCCGCCTCTCGAGGCCGCCCTCCTCGGTCCCGAACCGACCCGCGCCCCTCCCGAGGCGGCTCCGCCACGTCGCGACCTCTCCGCGCCGCCTCTCGAGGCCGCCCTCCTCGGTCCCGAACCGACCCACCCCCCTCCCGAGGCGGCTCCGCCACGTCGCGACCTCCCCGTGCCAGCTTCCGTACCGTCCCGCTCGATCCCGGATCGACCTGCCCCCCTCGCGAGGCCGTCCCGGCACGTCGCGATCCCTCCGCGCCCGCCTCGACCCCCGCGCCGCCGCGCGTGAGCGCTCCACCATGCCTGCAAGAGTTCAACTCACGCGCCGGCGGCGCACGAAACCCACACCGCACGTGGGTTGACGCAAAGCAAGACAGGACTTCCTTTACCCGCTCACCCGCAATGCCTCCTCTGGCATTGCCCGCATCACCCCATCAGGAGGTGTCTCCCATGTTGAAGCATCTGAATCTCGACGAGATGGTCGCGCTCCTCTCCCCGTGGGTCGAGGATCCGAAGCAGCGCAAGGTGTTCCTGTCGATCCCCGAGATCGCGCCGCTCCACCCGAGGGTCGTGGAGGCCCACGAGGCGGTGATCGCGGTTCAGCCGAGCAGCGGCGGCGCGTCGTCCGAGATGCGCGCGCTCATCGCCAGGAGCAACGAGGTCGACCGCTGCCACGATCACCTCGCCCGGGCCGTCTCGTACGGCGTCGACGCGCGCCGCGAGCTCTGCCTCGCCGAGGAGCCGGCCGACACCGCCGGCGCCGCGCGGTGCGATCTCGTCCAGAAGAAGCTCTTCCCTAGCGGCCTCTCCATCCTCAACGCCTCGCCGCTCGCCGAGGCGGGCAACACCACGCGCATCGCTCGCCTCCTGGAGGAGGAGCCCGAGATCGCCGGCTTCCTCAAATCCATCCCCGCCCGGGGCAAGGCGTCGCTGCTCGACGTCGTGAAGCGGTGGCTCACCAAGGGCCGGGAGCTCCAGGCCATCGAGCGGGCCCGCACGGAGATCGAGGCGACCGAGACCACGACGCCGGCCAGCAAGACAACCATCCAGTCGGCCCGCAGCCAGTGGTTCAAGGTCGTGTCGCTCGTGCTCTCCAACCTCGAGATGTCCCGCGCCCCGGCGCGCGACATCGAGATCATCCGTGGGCCCGTGCTCCGCGCCTCGGGCCGCGCCGGCAAGCGCTACGTGAGCAGCAAGCCCGCGGAGGCTCCGGCAGAGGAGGATACGCCGGAGGAAGAGGCGGACAGCCCCGCCTCCGCGCCGGATGAAGCCGAGCCGAGCGAAGACGAGGGCGACGCCGAGGACGAGGTGTCCTGAGCGCCTCGTCGGGGCTGAGCGGGTATGCTCAACTCCGCGGATGCGCGCCGATCCTCCGCCCGACAGCGGGCTCGTCCGTGACCTCGTCCGCATCGGGAGGTCTCTTGCGGGCGGCACCTGCCTTCCAGGGGCCCCGATCGTGCTGTCCGGTCGCGCGGACGGCCTGGTCGTGCGGATTGACGACGTGGTGGTCAAGGCGCATGCGCACGAGACCGACCCGCAGGATCTCCTGACGCGGCTGAAGCTCGCGGCGAGCCCGCAGCTCCGCTCCTCGCTGCTCTCTCCGCTCGCCATCCCACCTCCCGGGGCGCCGCTGCCGTGGCGCCCGGCGCCGCCGGACAACATGCCTTCCGAGGGTGCGCAGCGCGGTACTGCGCTCGAAGACACACAGCTCCGGCTCGCGCTGGAGGTACGCGGCCGGCTCATCACGGCATGGCCAGCCGGAGCGCCGGTGAGCCCCGACGACCCCGACGCCGCGCCATGGGAAGAGGCCGCGACGCTGCTCGCGCGCCTGCACGCGACCGCGCTCCCCGCGGTTTCCCCGGCGGGCCGGCTCCCTCGCGCGGGCGCGCCCGGCCGGGTCGCCCGCGCGATGGCGCGCCTGCGCGCCGCGGGCCGCACGCCGGCGGGCGCCGCGGTGGAACAGGCCTTCGCCAGGCTGGCGCCGCCCCCGGGCGGCGGTACAGCGGCGCCGCTCGATGCATCCGGCGCAGGTGGTGCGCGCTGGCGAGGGGAGCGGAGCGGCGTCCTCGTGCACGGCGACTTTCACCTCGGCCAGGTGGTCCGCCTGCCGGACGCACGCGCGGCCGCCGATGCGGTGGCCGGCGCGCCGGAGCCGCGGGTGGCGCCCCCGGGTGGCCCCGGCGGCCCCGGCGCAGGAGGCTTTCGGCTCATCGACATCGACGATCTCGGGGTGGGCGATCCGGCGTGGGACCTCGCGCGGCCGGCCGCCTGGTACGCCGCCGGGCTGCTGCCGCCCGAGGCGTGGTGGCGATTCCTCTCGGCGTACCGGGCGTCGGGCGGGTGCGCGGTGCCCGCCGAGGGCGACCCGTGGCCGGCGCTCGATGCGGCGGCGCGCGCGCTGGCCGTGCAGTCGGCAGCGCTCGCCGTCGCGGCCGCCAGCCGCGACGGCCGTCCGCTCGACGAGGTGGAGACGGCGCTCGTCGACACGTGCCGGCGAATGGTCCGCGTCGGCGCCCCGCCGATGCTATGATTGCCCAATCAAGGTCAGCTCCCTTTCCGTGGGAAGCTGCGAGTTGAAACGAGGGTCCTATGATGCAGTGTCCCAAGTGCCACGCCGCCATGCGGACGTACAACCGCAACGGGGTTCACATCGAGCAGTGCGATGGCTGTCGCGGGATCTTCCTGGATTACGGCGAGCTCGAGGCCCTGTCTCGCCTGGAGGCGCAGTATGCTCCGCCGCCGATGCACGGCGTCCCCGTGGCCCCGCCGCCGCCGCCCGCGTGGGGCGCGCCGCAACATCACTACGGGCACAAGCGACACAAGAGCTTCGCCAAGATGCTCTTCTCCTCGTGAGGCACGCGCTCAGGAAGGCGGCCGACGCGGCGCAGGCGGCGTGGCGTCCATGACCGGCCCCGATCGCCGAGGCGCGACGAGCGCGCGTGTCGGGCTGGCCTCGCGGGGCGAACCGCGGTAGGAGGGCGCCATGCTCAAGCACAACAGCTACTTCAACGGCGGCGTCCAGAGCGTCGGCTTCGAGCGCCACGGGCGCCGGCAGACGATGGGTGTCATCGACACCGGCGAGTTCCACTTCTCGACCGAATCGCCGGAGCGGATGACCGTCGTCGCGGGCGAGCTCGCGATCCGCTTCGACGGCTCGCAGGAGTGGCGCGTCTACCCGGCGGGGACGTCGTTCGAGGTGGCGGGCAAGAGCGGCTTCGACGTCAAGGCCGCGCAGCCCACCGGGTATTTCTGCGAGTTCCTCTGAGCCCGCCCCCGCGGCGCCGCGCGCCTCCCGCGGCGCTCCTATCCGCCTCCACGGCGCCCCTCCCCTCCTCCCGCCTCGCGCCCTGACGGCTCCAGGCGGCCGGCATCACCCGATCAACAGCGCGGGCAGCTTCGCGAGGTCGTCGATCTCTGGCGCGCGATCTCGCAGCCCGTACTCGTCCGGATCGCCCGCGCGGTTCACGCGGAAGGCACGGTAGCCGCACGCGAGCGCGCCCTGCGCATCCCACGCGTTGGCGGAGATGAAGGCCATCGACGCAGCGGCGTGCCCGAACCGGCGCTCGGGCAGGCGGTAGACGAGCGGGTGCGGCTTGAAGACGCCGGTCGCCTCCACGCTCAGCACGTCGTCGAGCAGATCGGCGATGCCCGCGGCGGTGACCGCGGCCGCCAGCATGCCGGGCTCCCCGTTGGAGAGGATCGCTGTCGCGAGGCCGCGGGCGCGAAGCGCGCCCAGCACGGCCGGCACCTCCGGATACGCGGGGCAGGCGCGGTACGCGTCGAGCAGCGCCGCGCGCAGGCCGCGATCGGAGAGGCCGTGCCTCGCAGACACCCAGTCGAGCGCGTCCTCCGTGCACCGCCAGAAGTCGCGGTGATGGGCGGGCCCCGTCAGGCTGCGCACCCAGGTGTACTCGAGCTGCTTCGCCCGCCAGTCCACCGAGAACCGGCGCCAGTGCGGACCGATACGCTCGGACTGCGCCACGACGGGGGCGTGCACGTCGAGCAACGTGCCATAGGCGTCGAAGATGGCAGCTCGGATGTCCGACATGTCCTGGTGACCTCCCTGGCTTCTGGAGCGGTGTCAGGGGAAAGCGAGAACCGCCAGGGATCCAGAGAGAGAGGGAGAGATTTCAACGCAAAGACGCAAAGGCGCAAAGGCGCAAAAAGGAAAGGGCAAGTGTGTGCATTCCTGCACTCTTGCATTTTTGCATTTTTGCGCCTTTGCGCCTTTGCGTTGAGTTCTCTCTCCGCTCGCGAGGCAGCGCCCTGGCAGGGTCTCTGCCCCGAGGTACTAGCATGCCCGCTCCCGCCGCTCCGGTCCCGCCGCGCCGGGCGCCGGCCTAGGCGCCCAGCCACCTCCGCTCGAGCTCGAGCGTCGCCACGTTGTCCGGCACGTTGCCAAGGAACTTCCCGCGCCACACCGGGTCGCCGATCTTCCTCGCCCGGTCGAGCAGGCGCTCCCGCGCCGAGGCGATCGCCATGGTCGCCTCCCGCCGGTGGCCGCACGCGGAGAGCGCCTCGGCGTGCGCGAGGCGCACCAGCGACTCGCCCATCTCGGCGCCCACCGACTCGAGCAGGCAGTACGCCTCGGTCGTCGCGGCGAGCGCGTCCACCGCCTGCCCCGCGTCGAGCAGCGTCCGCCCGAGGACCGCGTAGGCGAAGGCGCGGAGCGGCGGCGCGCCGTACAGGATCGCGACCGCGGCGCGCGCCTCGCGCTCGCCGCCCGCGAGGTCGCCCGACAGGATCAGGATCCTCGCGAGGCACGTCCGCGCCGCGCCCTCCATGCGCACGTCGCCGAGGCGCTGCGACGTCGCGATCGCCTCCTCCTCCGTCCGCCGCGCCTCCTCGACGAGGCCCTGCCGCGCGAGCACCGGACCCAGGTTGAGCAGCGCCCCGAGCCGCGCGTCCAGGAGCCCCATCCGCTCCGCGTCCGCCAGCGACGCGCGCAGCGCCGCCTCGGCGCCCTCGAACTCGCCGAGCTCCGCGGTGCAGGAGCCCAGGTTGTTCCGCGCCCAGCAGGCGTTGCGCCGATCCCCGGCCTGCTCGAACGCCGCGAGCGCCGCCTCGAAGCCCGCGAGGCTCGCGCCGGGGTCGCCGTCCGCCATCGCCCGGTACGCGCGCGCCTCGTGCAGCCGCGCCAGCACCTCGACCTCCTGCTGCGTCTCCTCGGCGTCCTGCTCGATCGCGTCGAGCAGCTCGTCCGCGAGCCGGTACCGCCCGCCGAAGACGAGGCGCCCGGCCCCCGCGCACAGGCACACGCTGCGCGCCGGCCGCGCCGACCGCCGCGGCTCGGTGCTCTGCGCCACGCCCACGAGGCGCTCGACCTGGTCGTGGTTGCCCCGCTTCGAGGCCGCCAGGATCATCTGCGTGAGCGCCGAGAACCACGACGCCGACCCGGGCGAGAGCCGCTCCAGCGCCTCCATCCCCCGCCGCTCCGCCAGCGCGAACTCGCCGCGCCAGAGGTGCGCCTCCGCCTGGCAGAGCCGCAGCGCCCCGGCCGTCGTCTTCGAGGCCCCGCGCGCGATGCCGCGCTCCACGCGCTCGATCGCCGCGCCGAGATCGCTCCCGAGCAGCGCCTGCTCGGCCGCGCGCAGCGTCCACGTCGCCGCCCGCGCCGGCTCGCCGCCGCGCTCGAAGTGCTCGGCCAGCGCCATCGGCTCCGCCGCTCCCGCGCGCTCCAGCCACTCGCCCGCGAGCCGGTGGCCGAGGCGGCGGTCGTGATCGGTCAGCATCCCGTACGCCGCCTCGCGCACGAGCGCGTGCCGGAACCGGTACTCGGCCGCCTCCGACGCGCCCTCCGCCGCGCACCGCACGACGAGCTCCCGCGCCTCGAGCTCCGCGAGCAGCGGGTCGACGTCCGCCCGGCCGACCAGCGCCGCGACCCCGCCCCGCGGGAAGCGCTCGCCGAAGATCGCCCCGGCGCGCAGCGCGCGGCGCGCCCCGACGTCGAGCGCGTCGAGCTCCGCCTGCACCATCGCCAGCACCGTCTCCGGAAGGTCGGCCCCCTTGCCGGCCGCCGCCGCGCGGATCTGCTCCTCCAGATAGAAGGCGTTGCCGTCCGCGCGCTCCACGAGCGTCGCCACGAGCGCCTGGCTCTCGCCGTCGCCGAGCACCTGGCGCACGAGCCGCTCGCTCGACCGGCGCGAGATCCCCGCGAGCCGGAGCTTGTGCCCGCGCCGCTCGTCCCAGAGCTTCGGGAAGAGCTCGTGCACCTCGGGGCGGCCGAGCGCCATCACCATGAACGGCCGGTCCTTCAGGTTCCGGAGCGCGGCGTCGACCATCGTGACCGTGGGCAGGTCGCCCCAGTGCAGGTCCTCGAGCACGAGCAGCACCGGGTGCTCCGCGCACTCGGCGCGCAGGAAGTCCTCCCACGCGAGGCGGAGCTGGTCGCCCATGAGCATCGGGTTCCGCCGCGCCGCCCGGAGCTGGACGTCGTCGTCCGGGAACGGCGCGCCGACCAGCTCGCCGAGGAACGTCGCCACGCGCGCCGCGTCGAGCGCCGCGTGCCGCTCGACCCGCGCCCGCACCTTGCGCCGCCGCTCCTCGATGGAGTCGGCGTCCGACAGGCCGATCGCCCGCCGGAGCGCGTGCGCGAGCAGGCCGAACGCCGAGCCGGCGCTCATGGCGTCCACCTGCCCGAGCCACACCTCGACAGGCGCGCCTTCCTCCCCGAGGCCGCGGACGATCTCGTGGCGGAGCCGCGATTTGCCGATGCCCGCCGGCCCCGTCACGAGCACGACGCTCGGGGTCGACTCCTCGACGCAGCGCGCGAGCTCGTCGCGGATCAGCGCCAGCTCGCGCTCGCGCCCGACGCACGACGTCACCTTGCCGAGCAGGTGGGGCGCCGCGTCCGGCTCCTCGCGCGCGCCGTGGAGCCAGCGGCCCGCCTCGTCGCCGGAGATCTCGAACCGCGGCCCGAGCAGCCCCGCCGTCACCTCGTCGATGCGGATCGCCGCCGCGCGCGACGGGGCGCGGCTCTCGGGGAGGAGCTGGACCACGCGGTCGATGAGATCGCCGATCGGCATGCGCGAGGCGATCTCCGCCCGGCCCGTCACGAGCGCGACCGGCGCCCCGCCGAGGAGCGCCTGCACGGCGAGCGCGCAGCGCGCCGCCCGGGCCGCGAGGTCGGTCGTCGCGCCCGCGCCGGAGAGCACGACCAGCGGCAGCCGCGCCTCGACGAGCTCGAGCTGGCCCCGGTAGCGCGCCGCCGTGGCCGAGAGCGCCTGCGCGCGCGCCTGCTCGTCGGCCTCGAGCGCGGCCGGATCGGCCGCGGCAGGGGCGAGGCCGTCGCGCGCGAGGACGAGGCACATCACCTTGCGCTCGCCCGTCGTGAGCTCCGGCGGGCGGATGGACGGCGCCGGCGGGCGCACGGAGAGCGCCGCGGGATCCATGAGCGCGGCGAGCTCGACCGCGACCGCGTTGCCGTCGCTCGGCCGCCCCTCGGGCGACTTCGACAGCATCCGCGTGACAAGGTCGTCGAGCGCCTCGGGCACGTCGTCGCGGAGCCACCGGAGCGACGGCGGCTCCTCGATGAGCACCTTGACGAGCACGGCGAGCCCGCGCGCGCCGCGGAAGGGCGCGCGCCCCGAGACGCACTTGTACAGCAGGCAGCCGAGCGCGAAGACGTCGGCGCGGGCGTCGACCTGCGCCTCGCCGCGGGCCTGCTCGGGCGCCATGTAGCCGGGGGTGCCGAGGATGGCGCCCGGCATGGTGAGCTGCTGGTCGATGCCGGACATGCGGACCACGCCGAAGTCGATGAGCGTGATGCGGTCGATGGCGCCGTCGACGAGGAGCAGGTTGCTCGGCTTGAGGTCGCGGTGGACGACGCCGAGCCGGTGCACGGACCCGAGGGTGATCGCGACGCGCCGGGCGAGCTTGAGGCTCTCGTCCAGGGTGAACGACTGCCGGGCGAGGCGCTGGGAGAGGGTCTCGCCGGTGAGCCACTCCATGGCGAGGTAGGGGTGCCCGGTGTCCGTGAGGCCGTGCGCGATGTACCGGACCACCCCCGGCACGCGCAGGCTGGCGAGCGCCTGCGCCTCGCGCGAGAGGCGGCTGGAGTCCTGGGAGGCGGCGTTCTGGAGGACCTTCAGGGCGACGGTGTCGCCCGTCGTGAGGTCGTGCGCGCGAAAGACATGGCCCATGCCGCCGGCGCCCGCGAGCTCCACGATCTCGAACCGGCCGTCGATGACGTTTCCCGCGCGCATTGCCCTAGCCGCCGCTCCCCGCAGACCGACGTCCGTCCTCTGTGTGGGAGCTACGCGAAGTTCATGTGGATGGCCAGCGGTTCGGGGTAGCAGGCGTGTCACCGGGCGCGGGGCCGCGAGGCCTCCGCGTCCCCTCATGCAATCACCGCCGATTACCGCGCTTCGGTCCGCATCGTCACCAGAGAGCGCGGTCCGGGGCAACTCCAGAGCGACGAAGCCCCGGCGCGGCCCCTGCCGTCACGTCCGGCCGCGGGTCATGTCGGTTCTCCTCCGCTGTCGTCCAGCGTGCGCCGAGCGGCCTTTCCGGCGCGCCCGGAGCCCCGCGCGCGCGCGATACCGGAGCAGCCGCCGCGGCTCTCCCGGTGATCGGTCCCACCGGCGCCGCGGGCCTCGACGGCGCGCTCGTCGCGCTTTCGATGGCGGCGCCGGGCCGGTTTTCGTCCAGACGACCTCGAGCGTGGAGCGGCCGGCCGACGCGGCGTGGCCGGTGTAGGCGGCGGCCCCTTCTTCGCATCCACGGGCGCGCGGCGCTTCCGCTGTCGCGCCCGCGTGATAAATGAGCTTGTCTGGGGACTGGGGGGAGGCGACCGGAACGCGCTCGACCCCTTTTTGTCAAGCGAAGGAGGCCGCTCTTGTCAATCGTGCCCGGAACCGTCCTGCTCCAGCGCTACGGCGTCGTGCGTCACCTCCGCCGCGAGGGCCTCGGCGAAGTGTTCAGCGCCGAGGACGCGAGCACCGGCCGCCGCGTCGCGGTGAAGGTGCTCGGCGAGCCTCCGTCGCGCGTGGATCCGGGGAGCGTGTTCAGCGCGCCGGAGCGCATGCCCCTGGCCGAGGCCGAGGCGCGCTTCCGGCGCGAGGCCGCGGCGTGCGAGCGGCTGCGGGGCCCGCACACGCTCCCGTCGATCGGCGGCGGCGCGGACCCGAAGCACGGCCCGTTCATCGTCTTCGAGCTGCGCGAGGGGGAGCTCCTCGCCGAGCGCATCGCCCGGAGCGGGGCGCTCCCGTTCGACGCCACGCACCCGCTGATCGAGCAGCTCTGGCTGGCGATCGCCGAGCTCCACGAGATTGGCATCATCCACCGCGACATCAGCTCCGCGAACGTGCTCCTCGATCGCGGCCCTGACGGCGACCGGCTGACGCTCCTCGATCTCGGCTCGTGCAAGCTCCCGCCCGCGCTCTGCGACGAGGAGACGACCGTGGCGGGCCGGTGCCTCGGCGATCCCAGGTACGCGCCCCCGGAGCAGCTCATGAGGGGCAAGACGGTGGATCACCGGGCCGACATCTATGCGGCGATGACGGTGGTCTTTCAGGCGCTCACCGGCGAGCTCCCCTACGCCGCGCGCAACCTGATGATGCTCGCCGATCTCAAGACGAGGACGGCGCCGCGGCGCCTCGGGAACATGATGCCCCCGCCGGTCGACCGGCAACTCGAGGTGTTCGTCAACCGCGGTCTCGCCCACAGCCCGGACCGCCGCTTCGCGAACATCGCCGAGGTGATCGACGGCTGGCGGGCGCTGCGACCCGCCCCCTGAACGTCGCGGCCGCCCTCGCGCGGCGCCCCGCCGCTGAAGGGTGGACACCCAGGGCCCCCGCCTCACGGCAACTCGCCCGCGCGGACAGGAAGGCGGCGCCGGCGCGCCGTCCTCTCCCGCTCTCCGTGTCTTGCTGACTCCCTGCTCATTTTCTCGTCGACAAGAGAGGCCCGCGACCGGCTGGAGGCCACAGGCGCACCGGCGATCGTGACGGGACGCCGGAATGCCTTCGGGAGCCGCGCGCGAGGGCGCCTGGCGCGAGGCCCCGCCGGCGCCGCAGCTCCGCTCCGCCGCCCGCTCCCGCGTTGCTGACGAGCCCGGTCCGCGGCGCCTGACGAGCGTTGCCCCGGCGTTCCTCGTCGGGCTCCGCCGCCGCGACTCCGTTCGATCGGCGCCCGCGGCCGACCATTGCGACATCACCTCTTTTTTTCTCATCAACGCTGCCATCCTTCGTCGCCGCGCAGGCCGGTCGGCTCGATGGCGCGGCGGCGGGCGCGGTGGGGGGCTTTGCGCCAGCGGCCCGCCCTGTTCCATAGCGAGTTACGATCCTGCTCCCTTCTTGATCACGAGATCAGTCCGGGCCTAATCACCTGGGGTCCTGACGACGAATACGCATCTTCAGTCCAGAAACCGCCTCTCGCAGGATTGCAGAGCGTGAGCACGCATGTTAATCCGGGGTCGTTCGCTCGTCGCCGCGCCCTCTTGCGCGGCGCCAGGGCAACCGGAGCGACGTGCAGCTCCCCTGTCTGTCCGCCTGCCTGGCCGCGCGCGGAGGCCGCTCTCAGCGTCTCCGGCGCCGCCGAGGTGCACCTCGGGACCGGCTCATTCCGGGCCGGCACGTCTCCTTGGATCTCTCAACCCTTGCTGCCGCCACGTTATGACGACACCTACCTACCGTTACGTCTTCCTGGGACTCTCCATCACGTCGTCGTGGGGCAACGGCCACGCCACGACGTACAGAGCGCTCCTCCGGGCGCTCGCGTCGCGCGGCCACCACGTGCTCTTTCTGGAGCGGAACCTCTCCATCTATGACCAGCACCGCGACCTGCCCAACCCGCCTTACGGCACGACCGAGCAGTACTCGAGCATTCCCGAGCTCCGTGATCGATTCTCACGCGCGGTGCGCGAAGCCGATCTCGTGATCGTCGGCTCCTTCGTCCCGGAGGGAGCCACCGTCGGGGCGTGGATCACCGAGGAGGCCCGCGGCAAGACCGCGTTCTACGACCTCGACACGCCGGTGACGCTGGGCCGGCTGGCGCACGGGGATCACGCGTACCTCACGCCGGCGCTGATCCCGCGGTACGACCTCTACCTGTCGGCGACGGGCGGCCCGACGCTGGAGCGGCTCGAGCGCGGCCACGGGGCGGTGCGCGCGCGGGCGCTCTACTGCTCGGCCGACACCGACGTCTACCATCCCCAGCCGGCGCCGATGCGCTGGGATCTGGGCTACCTCGGCACGTACAGCGACGACCGGCAGGCGGCGGTCGAGCGGCTCCTGCTCGAGCCGGCGCGGCGTATGCGCCGCGGGCGCTTCGCGGTGGCGGGCGCGCAGTACCCGGCGTCGCTCGCGTGGCCCGACAACATCACCCGGACCGAGCACCTCCCGCCGGACGAGCACCGCATCTTCTACAATTCCCAGCGCTTCACGCTGAACCTGACCCGCCGGTCGATGGTCGAGTCCGGGTGGTCGCCGAGCGCGCGCCTGTTCGAGGCGGCCGCGTGCGGGACCCCGGTCCTGAGCGACACCTGGCCGGGGATCGAGACGTTCTTCCAGCCAGGCGACGAGATCCTCCTCGTCCGCACGCCGGAGGACGTGCTCCGGAAGCTCCGGGAGATGAAGGAGGACAAGCGCCTCACCGTGGGCCAGCGGGCGCGGCAGCGCGTGTTCGCCGAGCACACGGCGATGCACCGCGCCGAGGCGTTCGAGCGCTACACCCGCGAGGTGCTCGACGCCGGGAGCCGCGCGCGGGCGCGCCGCGACCGCGACGGGCAGATCCCCGCGGCGCACATCGAGAGCCAGAGCGGCTGACGACCCGGGAGCGCCAGCGCGGTCGACGCATCGGCCGGGCGCGGGCGGCCGCGCCGCGCTCCTGCTCCCTTGCCGCTCGGGTCAGCGCGCAGTACGCCACGGAGGTGCGCTCCACCCCGCTTCACCCTGTCGCTCGCTTGCCTGAAGAGTGGTCGGCCTCGCTGGCCGCCCGCGGAGAGCGGTCGTTCACGGCGAAGCAGGTATTCCACTGGATCCACCGCCGCGGCGTCCTGGATCCAGCGGCCATGACGAACCTCCCGGCGCGGCTGCGCGAGCACCTGACCGCGGAGGGGCTCGGCGAGGTGCTGACGCCCGAGCGGGTTCATCGATCCGAGGACGGCACGCGCAAGCTGCTCCTCCGCCTGCGCGACGGCGCGACCATCGAGACGGTCCTGCTCCCGTCGGTGTCGGGCCCCGGCTCGCAAGCGCAGCTCGACGCCGACGCGGCCACGGGCGACGACGAGGACGACGAGGACGCTGGCTCGGACGCGGGCGCGGCGCCGCGCCTCCGCGTCACCCAGTGCATCTCCACGCAGGTCGGCTGCGCCATGGGGTGCGGCTTCTGCGCGAGCGGCGTGGCCGGGCTCAAGCGCCACCTCGGTGCCGAGGAGATCGCGGGCCAGGTGCTCCTCGGGCGGGCGATGCTCGAGGAGGGCGAGGAGCTCCGCAACGTCGTTTACATGGGCATGGGCGAGCCGCTCCACAACTACGAGGCCACCGCGCGCTCGCTGCGCCTGCTCACGCACCCGGAGGGGATCAACCTCTCGACGCGGCGGGTCACGGTGTCCACGTCGGGCCTCGTCCCGGAGATCGCGCGGCTCGGCGCGGATTTCGGCGGGCAGATCGCGCTGGCGATCTCGCTGCACGCCGCGGACGACGCGACCCGCTCGGCGCTGATGCCGATCAACCGCAAGTACCCGCTCGACGAGCTGCTCGCGGCGCTGCGCGCCTACCCGCTGCCGCGGCGCCGGCGCATCACCATCGAGTACACGCTCGTGGCCGGGCAGAACGACGATCCGGCCGAGGCGCGCCGGCTGGCGAAGCTCCTGCGGGGCCTCCCGGTGAAGATCAACCTCATCCCGATGAACCCGATCGAGGCGTCCTCGCTGGGTCCGCCCGGCCTGGAGCGCGTGGCCGCGTTCCAGGAGGTGCTCACCCAGGCTGGATATTCGTGCTTCGTGCGGCGCCGGCGCGGGGACGACGTCTCGGCGGCGTGCGGGCAGCTCGTGCTGCTCGGGGCCAAGCCCAAGGTGCGGCGCGCGGTGGGCTGAGCCCGACCGGCGCGGCTCAGCCCGCTGGGCAGGCGAGAGCGCTGCACCGGAGGCCGCCCGATGAGGCCTGTCCGCGGGCGCTCCGAGCGCGCCGGACCGCCTTGACGCCCCGCCGCGCGGGGGCGTAGCTGTCAACCGTGCTGAAAAAGATCCTCGTCGCCAACCGTGGAGAGATCGCCTGCCGCGTCCTCCGGACCTGCAAACGGCTCGGGATCGCCACGGTCGCCGTCTACTCGGACGCCGACGCGGGCGCGCCGCACGTCGCGATGGCCGACGAGGCGGTGCGCATCGGGCCGCCGCCGGTCCGGGACAGCTACCTCGTCATCCACGCGATCGTGGAGGCGGCCCGGGCGACGGGCGCCGACGGCATCCACCCGGGGTACGGGCTGCTCAGCGAGAACGAGGCCTTCGCCGAGGCCGTCCTCGCGGCCGGCATCACGTTCATCGGCCCGCCGCCCGCGGTGCTCCACGCCTTCGGCGACAAGATCCTCGCGCGCGACCACGCGCGCGCGGCCGACGTCTTCCCGCCGCCGGGCACGGGCGGCCCGGTCGACCCCGCCGACCTCGAGGCCGCCCAGCGCGCCGCCGAGAGCATCGGCTTCCCGCTGCTCGTCAAGGCCGCGGGCGGCGGCGGCGGCATCGGCATGCAGGTCGTCACCGAGCCGGTCAAGCTCGCGCGCGCCCTCACCGCGTGCTCCGACCGCGGCCGCTCCGCGTTCGGCGACCCGCGCGTCTACATGGAGCGGTACATCGAGCGCCCGCGCCACATCGAGGTGCAGGTGCTCTGCGACGGCCAGGGCGGCGCCGTCGCGCTCGGCGAGCGCGAGTGCAGCGCGCAGCGCAGGCACCAGAAGATCATCGAGGAGAGCCCGTCGCCCGCCGCGTTCTTCCAGGGAGACGCGGGCGAGTCCCGCCGGAGGACGCTGCACGAGAGCGCCCTCCGGGTCGTGACCGGCGCCGGCTACGTCGGGGCCGGCACGGTCGAGTTCGTCGCGGCGGAGAGCGGTGAGCTCTTCTTCCTCGAGGTCAACGCGCGGCTCCAGGTCGAGCACTGCGTCACCGAGATGTGCACCGGGCTCGACCTTGTCGAGCACCAGATCCGCATCGCCTCGGGCGAGCCGCTCGCGCCGGAGGTCCGCGACCACGCCTACCGCGGCCATTCCATCGAGGCGCGCCTCTACGCGGAGGATCCGGCGAAGAAGTTCGCCCCGCAGCCCGGCCGCATCGCCGCGCTCCGCTGGCCCGCCGCGGGCGACGACCTGCGGATCGAGACAGGCGTCGCCGAGGGGCTCGAGGTGACACCGTTCTACGATCCGCTGCTCGCCAAGATCGTCGCCCACGGGCCGACGCGCGACGACGCGATCGCCCGCCTCGACCGGGCGCTCGCCGAGACGACGATCGAGCTCGCCGGCCCGACCGGTCCCGCCGCGACGAACCTCGCGTTCCTGCGCCAGATCCTGGCGGACGACGACTTCCGGCGCGGCCAGTACGACACGCGCTTCGCCGAGGCGCTCGCCGCCGGCAAGAAGGCCGGCTAGCCCGCCCGTCCGCGCGGAATCGCGCGTGCGCCTGCTGCACACGGCGGCCAGCTTGAACTAAAGATGGAGTCGTGAGCCACGACTTCGTCCTCGAGCCTGCCGAACGCTGGCTTGCCCACGACCCCGATCCGGAGACCCAGAGCGAGCTGCGCGGGCTCATCGACGCGGCCCGGGCGGGCGAGGAGGGTGTCCGCGCCGAGCTCGCCGAGCGCTTCGCCGGCCCCCTCGAGTTCGGCACCGCGGGCATCCGCGGCGTGCTCGGCGCCGGCGAGAGCCGGATGAACCGCGCCGTCATCCTCCGCACCACCGCCGGCCTCGCCCGCTACCTCCTCGCCACGCTCGGCGACAAGGCGCGCAGCGCCGGGGTCGTCGTCGGCTACGACGCCCGCCGGATGAGCCGCGAGTTCGCGGAGGACGCCGCCTGCGCCCTCGCCGCCGCGGGCATCCCGAGCCACCTCTCGCCGGGCCCCTGCCCCACCCCGATCGCCGCGTTCGCGGTCGGCCACCTCGGCGCGGCCGCGGGCGTGATGGTCACGGCGAGCCACAACCCGCCCGAGTACAACGGCTACAAGGTCTACTGGGACAACGCCGCGCAGATCGTCCCACCGCACGACACCGGCATCGCGACGGCGATCGACGCCTCGCCGCCGGCGGATCAGGTCCCCCGCGTCCCCCTGGACGAGGCGCGGCAGCGGGGCCTCGTGCGGGACTTCCCCGCGGACCTGGAGCCGGCGTACCTCCGCGCGATCCGCGGCCTCGCCGTGCGGAGCGACGGCGATCGCGGCCTGCGCATCGTCTACACGCCGCTGCACGGCGTGGGCAACCGCCTCGTCCGCGAGGCGCTCGCGCAGGCCGGCTTCACGCGCGTGACGAGCGTGCCCGAGCAGGCCGAGCCGGACGGCGCGTTCCCCACGGTCGCGTTCCCGAACCCCGAGGAGAAGGGCGCCATGGACCTGGCGTTCGCCCTCGCGAAGAAGGAGGGCGCCGACCTCGTCCTCGCCAACGATCCGGACGTCGACCGGCTCGCCGTGGCGGTGCGGCGCCCGGACGGCGAGTACGTGCAGCTCACGGGCAACCAGGTCGGCGTGCTCCTCGGCCACTACCTGCTCACCGAGGGGGGCGCCCAGGGCGGCGGCAGCGCGACCGAGCGCCGCCTCGTGCTGGCCTCCTGCGTCTCGACCCCGATGCTCGGCGCGATCGCCGCGGCGCTCGGGGTGCATTACGAGGAGACCCTGACCGGGTTCAAGTGGATCGCCAACCGGGCGATGGATATCGAGCGCTCGACCGGCGCCCGCTTCGTGTTCGGCTTCGAGGAGGCGCTCGGCTACACCATCGGCCCGGTCGTGCGCGACAAGGACGGCATCGGCGCCGCGGTGGTGCTCGCCGAGCTCGCCGCTGTGCGCAGGGCCGAGGGCAAGACGCTGCTCGACGAGCTCCAGGCGCTCACCCGCACCTACGGCCTCTACATGAGCGGGCAGCGCTCCTACACCCTGCGCGGCGTGGACGGCGTCGAGAAGATCGCCGCCATCATGGCCGCGCTCCGGAAGAGCCCGCCGGCGGAGATCGGCGGCGTCCCGGTGGTGGCGTGGCGCGACTTCGAGGCGCGCACGCGCACGTCGAGCGACGGCAGGACCGAGCCGCTCGTCCTGCCCTCGAGCAACGTGCTCGTGTACGAGCTCGACGGCGGCAGCCGGATCATCGCGCGCCCGAGCGGCACCGAGCCGAAGATCAAGTTCTACTTCGACGTGCGCGAGCAGGTCACCGCGGACGAGCCGCTGGCCGGCGCCGAGGCCCGCGCGGCGGCGCGGCTCGACGCGCTGGCCAGGGCGTTCTCGGCCCTGGCCGGCATCGGCTGACGGGCGCTTCAGCCGCCGGCGCTGCGGAAGGCGACGCGGCCGACGAAGAACGGGCCCATCTGGCTGATGAACTCCGACGTCTGGCGGGTCTTCCGCATCGACTGGACGATGTGCGAGAGCGGGTGGAGCTCCTTGCCGACCAGCCCGATCACGAACTCGTTGTCGCGGGCGTCGAGCCCGTGGCTCGCGAGGCGGATGTCGTGCGCGAGGTCCTGCGCGCCGTACGCCCGTCCGATGGTGCCGTGCTCGCGCAGGATGCTCCCCTGCTCGCGCGGCTCGAGCTTGGAGAACGCGCCGCTGCGGCGGAGCGGGTACCACACCGCCCACGACCAGGCGGGGTTGAGCACGGTCTCGGCCGGGCGCCGGAGCATCCAGTACTCGAGGTCCTGCTCGTAGCCTGTCGAGTAGGTGCGCCCCAGCATGGTGAAGTCGGGGCGGAGCTCCAGCCCCCGGAGGTCGCCCCGGTTGAGCGCGGGCCGGACCTTCTCGACGAAGAGGGCCGGGTCTTCCGCCCAGGTGAGCACCGCGATCCCGCGCGGATCACTGACGTCCTCGTAGACGACCGCGCCGACGCGCTGGGCCTCGAGGGCCTGGCCCACTGCGCGGGTCAGCTCCGCCGGATCGCCGGCGCTCGGGCAGCGGAAGACGAGGAGCTGCATGAACAGCCTGCGGTCGATGACCTGCGGTCGCCCGTCGCGCGGCGCCCCCCGCTCGGCCACATCGATGTGCGGCAGCTCGGGCTCCGCGTGGCCGCCGGCCGGCCGGCCCGTGGTGGATTCGCTCATGGCGTAGGGGTACCGAGGTTCGCGCAGGAGGGCAACAGCGAGGCGCCGCACCGCCGCGGGCCGCCGCCGTTCGCCGGCCTACCGCGCCGGGCGCCCCCCCCTGGTTCGCGCTCCGCCCGCCCGACCGTGCGCCGCCCGCAGCACGTCGCGCTCCGCGTCATCTGCCGAACCACGGAGACGGGTAATCCCCGTTACACCCACACCCCGCATCGGGGCCGATGTTGCCTTCGTGCGATCTCGCCATCGGGTCGAAACGAGAGCTGGACAACCGGCGAAGGCTCTTCCAGCGCCGCTTCATTCCATGTCGCGCGCCTGCTCTGGCGTAATCATCTCTTGCCATCCAGGCAAACTCACGCTCCCCTGCAAGGTACAACCACGACTCCTGGAGTCACCCCGACGATGTGCTCTCGGGCAGGGCTTCCCGCCCGAGACAGCCCCCGCTGCGCCCACGGCCTGGGCCGGCGTCGTCAGGGCGTTCCCGCCGTAGGTTCGCCGCGATGAAGACGCACGAAACGAAGAGCAAATCCTCGATCCCCGCCGGTCGATGCAAAGGAACGTTGCTGGTCAACCTCCGGTCGTTCGTCACGACGAACCGCGACGCCGGGGCCTGGGAGCGGCTGGTGACCTCGCTCCCCAAGTCAGACCGGGACGTACTGTATCAGCCGCTGCTGCCGAGCAGCTGGTATCCGATCGGCGTCTGGAACCGGGCGTTGCGAACGCACGTGCGCTCCGCGAGCGACCAGGCCGCGGAGATCAAGCGATTTGCCCGTTACGTCGCGGATCGCGACCTCAATACGGTGATGAAGTTCGCGCTCTCGATCGCGATGCCCGACACGATCGTGGCCCGCACTGGAATGTTCTGGTCGCGCTACTTCGATTCCGGGAAGGTCTTCCCGCGGATGGTGAAGCCACGGGAGTGGGTGCTGACCATCACCGGCCCGACCGGGGACGACGAGGGGCCGTCCGCGATGAACTGCGGCGATGGCGTATGCGGGTGGGTGGAGCAGGCGCTGCTCCTGTGCGGCGCGTCGACCCCCAAGGTGACCCACCAGCGGTGCCGGTTCCGCGGCGCGACCGAGTGCCTCTCCGAGGTCGTATGGTGAGCGGCTGAACGACCGGCCATTTGCTTGTTGACTTGTTCCTTCGCCCCGATCCAAACTGGATGCAGGCGGGACACATGTACGCGAAGCCTCTCATGGTGAGGTCATCGTGCTGGCCCTTTCATCCTCAGCGTCTGGGGGTCAGCATCGTGCCCGCGCCGCGCATTGTCTCCTGACGGCCGCAGGCCGGTCAGCCTGAGGGGTTTGGTGGAGCGGAGACCGGCGGGCAGGCACGAGGGAGATTGACCCAGCAACCCACCAGGTAAATTCATGCTGTCACCTCGCTCGCAGCGGCACAAGGAAGTCAAGGACAGCCTCAAGGCGACGCCGCATCCGGTCTGGGTCGAGGACATGCTCGAATCCCTGGCCGACCAGTGGAAGGCCGCGGTCTACACGCCGCCGATCGCGCGGACGATGACGGAGCCGATCGATCAGGAGACCTGGGGCCTGATGATCCGGGAGTTCTTCTGCGTCGTCGAGGCGTTCCCGAAGTACATGGGGCTCAGCCTGGCGAAGACGACGTACGGCCAGACGCCGCGCGACTTCCTGGTGCGCGACTGGCTCATCGGCAACATCCGGGTCGAGGCGCTGCATGTGCGCTGGTACCTCGACTGGGCGGCGGGGCACGGCATCAGCGCCTCGGACATCACGAGCCATCGTCCGACCACGGAGGTCGCCTCGCTCTTCGACTGGCTCTGGTCGGTCTCGTACCGCGGCTCTCTGGCCGAGGCGGTCGGCGCGGTCAACTATGCGATCGAGGGCGTCACCGGCGAGTGGTCCCGCGTTGTGCTGCCGGCCTTCACGAAGCAGTACGGCGAGGGGAGCAAGGCGCTGACGTGGCTCGCTGCCCACGCGAACTACGATGACGCCCACCCGCGCGAGGCGCTGGAGATCGTGAAGCTCGCGACCACCTCCGCCGAGGAGATCCGCCGGGTGCATTCGAGCATCGGGCGTTCCCTCGAGCTGTTCGAGCGCGCCTTCAAGGCCTGCAGCAACGCGCCCCGCAGCCGCAGCTAAAGCCCCCTCGCGCCGCGCCTCCCGCGACGAAACATCGAAGACACCGAGCGCGCCAGGCGCTCTGATTGCCCCTCTTCCGTCATCTGACGTCCTCGACGTTTCACCCATCCTTCAGCGCAGGACGCTAGCGGCCGTAGACGGCTTTACGAACCTTCTTCTTGAGGTCGTCGAGGACGAAAGGCTTCGTGATGTAGTGACGAGCGCCGGCCTGGATGCCGGCGATGACGTCCATCGGATCCGACTTGGCGGTCAGGAAGATGACGGGCACCCGGCGCATCTGGTCGTTCTCGCGGAGTCGCTTCGTCATGCTCACCCCGTCGAGCTTCGGCATCATGATGTCCACGATAACGAGATCCGGATGCGGTTCCTGCTGCGCCAGCGCCAGACCCTCGACCCCGTTCGTGGCGACCACCGTGTCGAACTCGTCGCTGAGGAACCGGGCAATCATCGCCGCCGTGTCCTCCTCGTCCTCCACCACCAGAACTCTCTTTTTTGTCGCGGGCACCATCTGCGCCCGAAGGATAGCGCGAAGCGAACGACGCGGGCCGCGCGCGGGGCATTTTTTCGAGGATGTTGGAACCGCGCTGATTTTATTCACCCTCACCGCAATCGACCGCTTCACCAGGGGCCAGCGATAACGACCGCGAGCGCCGCGTGAAACGCGGAGCCCCCGCGCGGAGCAGGGCTGTCTCAGGCACACCGCGCGATGCCCTGTGAGCCCGCCGCGCCGGCGGCATTCGCCATCTCCCGAGCCGCTCGCGGGAAAACGGGGCAAAGACCGGCTCTGCCCGCTCGGAGCGCGCTCGCCCAGGCGCCGGCCGCGCCGGGCCGAGAGCGCCCGGGCGTGAGCGCAAACACCTCTTCGGAGATGGACCGAGCCGGACGGCTCAGGCGGCGCTGGACGCGGCGCGCTCGAGGAGCGACGCGAGGCGGTCGAGCTGCATGGGCTCGACGAACGTGCTGCCGATGTCGCGCATCAGCACCGTGCGGACCGTCGAGCCGCGGCGCTTCTTGTCGAGCGACAGGAAGCGCAGCGCGGCGGAGACCGGCTCGTCCTCGATCCGGGTGGGCAGCTCGAGCCGGGCGAGCAGGCGGATCACCCGGTCGGCCGAAGCGCGGTCGGTCACGCCGAGCGAGCACCCGACCCGGAGCATCGCCACCATGCCGAGCGACACCGCCTCGCCGTGCGCCAGCCGGACGAACCCGCCCTCCGCCTCGAGGGCGTGCCCGAGCGTGTGGCCGAAGTTGAGCAGGGCGCGGTCGCCCGACTCGCGCTCGTCGCGGGCGACGATGGCCGCCTTCACGGCGATCGAGCGCCGGATGATCTCGGCGAGCAGGCCGGGGTCGCGCGCGAGGACGCGATCGGCCTCGCGCTCGAGCAGCACGTGCAGCTCCGGGTCGCCGATGCAGGCCGTCTTCACCACCTCGGCGAGCCCGCTCCTGTAGGCGCGGTCGGTCTCGGTCGCGATCGCCGCCGGGCTCGCGATGACCGCGGACGGCTGGTGGAAGGTGCCGACGGCGTTCTTCGCGGGGCCGAGGTCGACCCCGGTCTTGCCGCCGACCGACGCGTCGACCATCGAGAGGAGGGTGGTCGGCGCCCCGACCCAGCGGACGCCGCGCAGGAGCGTCGAGGCGGCGAAGCCGCCGATGTCGGTCACCACGCCCCCGCCGTGCGCCAGCACCACCGCGTCGCGATCGGCGCCCGCCTCGATCATCGCGGAGAGCGCCGCCTCGACGGCCGAGAGCCGCTTGTGCTCCTCGCCGGGCCGGAGCACCGTGACCGCGGCGGCCGGCTTGCCCCGCGCCGCGAGCGCGTCGAGCAGCGGCGCGCCCCAGAGGCGGCTCACGTTCTCGTCCGTGACCACGAAGACCGACGACGGCGCGAGCGCGACGACGGCGTCGGCCGCGGACGCCGCCGCGTCGGAGGCGATGCGCACAGCGTAGCTCTTGTCGCCGATCGGCACGAAGAGCGGGCGATCCGCGTAGGCGCGGAGGACCCGCGCGGCGACCTCCTCGGGCGCGACGCCGTCGGTCACGACGCGCGCGTGGGCGTCGGCGTACACGGCCGCGCGCGCGGCCAGGAGCTCACGGATGCGCGCCTCCCGGTCCGGCGCGCCGTCGAGGAGCGGGCGCGCGCCGCTCGGCGTGCGCGCGGCGATCGTGCGCGGGGTCGCGCTGAGCGCGACGACGCAGCCGCGCTCGAGCGCCTCGGCGCGGAGCGCGGGGTCGACCAGGGCGCCGCCGCCGAGGGCGATGACGCGCGGGCCGCGCGTCGCGAGGAGCCGGCGCAGGGTCGCCGCCTCCAGCGCGCGAAAGCCGGCCTCGCCGCGCGAGGCGAAGAGCGACGGGACGCTCTCGCCGGCCTCCGACGTGATGGCGTCGTCGAGGTCGATGAACGGGAGGCCGGCGCGCGCGGCGGCGATGCGGCCCACGGTCGTCTTTCCGGCCCCCATGAAGCCGGTGAGCAGGAGCGGAGGTGCGTCGGGGAGGAGTTGCATGGCGTTCAGTAAGAGCGGACCTGCTGGAGGTAGGTGTCGACGTTGCGCGAGAGCTCGGTGAGGCTGTCGCCGCCGAACTTCTCGAGCAGGGCGGCGGCGAGCGTGATCGCCACCATCGCCTCGCCGACGACCGAGGCGGCCGCGACCGCGCAGACGTCGCTCCGCTCGAAGGCGGCGTCGAACTGCTCCTTGGTGCGCACGTCGACCGAGGGGAGCGCGCGCTTCAGCGTGGCGATCGGCTTCATGGCGGCGCGGCAGATGAGCGGCATGCCGTTGGTGATTCCGCCCTCGAGGCCGCCGGCGCGGTTCGACGGGCGGGTGAAGGCGCTCGACGCCGGGTCGTACCCGATCGGGTCGTGCACCTCGGAGCCCGAGATGCGCGCGGCCTCGAAGCCGATGCCGATCTCGACGCCCTTGATCGCCTGGATGCTCATCAGCGCCTGCGCGAGCCGGCCGTCGAGCTTGCGGTCCCACTGCACGTGGCTGCCGAGCCCGGGCGGCAGGCCGGTGGCGATCACCTCGAAGACGCCGCCGAGCGTGTCGCCCCGGTGCGCGGCCTCGCGGATGGCGTCGCGCATCGCCTGCGCGGCGGCGGCGTCGACGCACGCGAGGTCGGAGGCGCGGGCGCGCTCGCGGAGCTCGGTGAGCGGGAGGTCGCCGAGGCCCGAGGCCGCGGAGATCTGCGACTGCACCGGGCCGATCGAGAGGACGTGGGCGAAGACCTCGACGCCGACCGACCGGAGGAGCTTGCGGCAGACGCCGCCCACCGCGACGCGCGCCGCGGTCTCGCGCGCGCTCGCCCGCTCGAGCACGTCGCGCAGGTCTCGCCGGGCGTACTTCAGGCCGCCGGCGAGATCCGCGTGGCCGGGGCGCGGGCGGGTGAGCGCCTCGGGCGGCTCGGGGAACGGCTCCGGGCCCATGCGCCCGGCCCAGCTCGCGTGATCGCGGTTCTCGATCACCATGGCGATGGGGCCGCCGAGCGTCTCGCCGCCGCGCACGCCGGCGACGAGGCGGACGCGATCGGTCTCGATCTTCATCCGCCCGCCGCGCCCGTAGCCGCGCTGGCGCCGCGCCAGATCCTCGTCGATGTCCTCCGCGAGGAGCGGCATGCCCGCCGGAATACCCTCGACGGTCGCCACGAGCTCCGGCCCGTGCGACTCGCCGGCCGAAAGCCACCTGAGCTGCGTCATCGTCTGGAAAACCTCCTCTGCGCCCGGGGCTCCGGGCCAAGCTTGCTGCCTATTACAGGTCGATCTGCTCGACGTCGACGCCCTGGGCCCCGGATCGGCCGGCGCCGTCCGTCTCGGGGCGGATCGGGGAGCGGCCGCCGTCCGCAACGTGGGTCGGGGATCGGCTCGCCCCGTCCGCGTCAACGTGGGTCGGGGATCGGCTGGCGCCGTCCCCTCCGACGACCGGCTCCCCGAGGAACCGGGCCGCCACGGAGGCGAAGCTCTTCGGGAGATCGGTGACGAGCAGCGCGAGGCTGCCCGGCGCGCTCCGGGACGTCGCGAGCCCCCGCTCGGCGAGGAACGACGCCACCTCCTCCGCGGTCGCGGACGCGCTGTCCACGATCGGGAGGGGGCCGCCGGCGAGCGCCGCCGTCTCGGCCTCGATCGCGGCGCGGAGCAGCGGGAAATGCGTGCAACCGAGCACGATCGAGCGGGCGCCCGCGCCGATGAGCGGCTCCAGGTAGCGCCGCGCGACGAGGCGCGGGACCTCGCCCTCGACCCACCCCTCCTCCGCCAGCGAGACGAGCAGCGGGGCCGCCTGGCCGGCGACCTCGGTGCGGGTGCTGAGCGACGCCACGGCGCGGGGGTAGGCGCCGGACGCGATCGTCCCCGCCGTCCCGAGCACGCCGATCGTCGCGCCGCGCGACGCGGCCACGGCGGCTCGCGCGCCGGGAAGAATGACCCCGAGGACGGGCAGGTCGAGCTCGACGCGGAGCATGTCGAGCGCGACGGCGCTCACCGTGTTGCACGCGACGACGATCGCCTTGACCCCGCGCTCGATCAGCACGCGCGCGCAGCCGAGCGCGTAGCGGACCACCGTCTCCGGAGACCGCGTGCCGTACGGGACGCGCGCCGTGTCGCCCAGGTAGACGATGTCCTCGGCCGGGCAGCGCCTGCGCAGCGCGCGCACGACCGTGAGGCCGCCGAGGCCCGAGTCGAACACCCCGAGCGGCGCGTCCCCGTGCGACGTCACGGCTCCTCGATGCGGAACAGGTGCGGCGGCTCGCGCAGGAACTGCTCGCGCGCGATCGCGTCGAGCGCGCTCCGCACGAGCCCCTCGCGCGCGTCGTGCGTGATGAGCACCACGTCCACGCCGGGCTCGCGGGCCGCCGCGGCGCCCGCGGGCGTCGAGCCCGGGCTCGCCTTCGTCGGCCCCTGCTGCACGATCTGCTCGATGCTCACGCCCGCGTCGCCGAGCGCCCCGGCGAGGCGCCCCATGACGCCCGGGCGGTCCTCGACAGCGAAGCGCAGGTAGTACCGCGAGACGATGTCGCTGAGCGGGCGGACCCGGCGAGGCTTGATCGACATGCCGCGGCCCTGCATGCCCGCGACGCCCGAGGCGATCGAGCGCGCGACGTCGAGGATGTCGGAGACGACGCTGACCGCGGTCGGCAGGTCGCCCGCGCCGCGGCCGTAGACCAGCGACGGCCCGACGGCGCGCCCCTCGAGGAGCACGGCGTTGAGCACGCCGGAGACGTTGGCGAGCACGCTCTGCTTCGGGATCAGCGTGGGGTGGACGCGCAGCTCGATGGAATCGCCGAGATCGCGGCCGATCGCGAGGTGCTTGATCGTGTAGCCGAAGCGGTCGGCGTAGCGGTGGTCGGCCTCCTCGATGGTGCGGATGCCGGAGGTGTGGACGTCGTTGCTGTCGACCTGCGCCCCGAAGGCGAGCATCGCGAGCACGATCAGCTTGTGCGCTGCGTCGTGGCCGTCGACGTCGAGAGACGGATCGGGCTTCTCGGCGTAGCCGAGATCCTGCGCCTCGCTCAGCGCGGCCTCGAACGACGCGCCCGTGTCGCGCATGCGCGTGAGGATGTAGTTGCAGGTGCCGTTCACGATCGCGGTGACGCGCTCGACCCAGTCGCTCGCGAACGCGTCCCGGAGCGTGCGGATGATCGGGATGCCGCCGCCGACCGCCCCCTCGAACGCGAGGTCGACCTGGCGCGCCGCGGCCCGCGCGAGGAGCGCGGGGCCGTGGGCGGCGAGCAGCAGCTTGTTCGCGGTGACCACGCCCTTGCCGCGGTCGATGGCGCGCTCGATCAGCGCGCGGGCGGGCGTCTCGCCGCCCATCACCTCGACGACCAGGTCGATCGTGGGGTCGTCGACCACCTCCTCCGCGCTCGTGGTGAGCAGGCCGCGATCCAGGGCTGTGACGCGCTCCTTCTCGAGGTCGCGCACGACCACGCGCTTGACCACGAGGGGCACGCCGGCGCGCTCCGCGAGGTAGCCGGAGTTCTCGGCGAGCAGGCGGAGGACGCCGCCGCCGACCGTCCCGCAGCCGAGGAGCCCGATCTGGATCGGGGCGCCGCCGCGCAGGCGCCTGCGATCGCTGGCGGCGTGGGGTTCAGGGTTCAAGTTCAAGGGCGAACCGCCTTCCGTCTTCATGCGCGCGGAGCTTAGCGCTTCTCGCGCCGAGAGGTGACGCCTATGCTGCGCGGGCCATGGCGGAAACGATCAAGGGCGTTCTGGGCGAGGAGTTCAGGTTCCACGTGGGCGAGGACGGGGGCGCCGCGGCGCGGGGGCCGCTGCTCCCGCTGCGCGTGCTCGTCGTCGCCGATCTCGTCCCCCGCGATCCGCACAACGCCGGGGCGAGCCCGCCCGCGGGCGCGATCCGGGTCGACGCGGGCCGGTTCGATAACCTCTTCGCGATGCTCCGGCCGCGGATCGCGATCGAGGTGCCGAGCGTGCTCGCGGGGGGCCGGCCGGCGCGCGTCGACCTGTCGCCCACCGGCCTGAAGAGCTTCCGGCCCGACGCCCTCTGCGCCGAGGTGCCGCTCCTGCGGTCGCTGCTCGACGCCCGGCGCGTCCTCGAGCGGCTGCGCGACGGCTCGACCACGCTCGATCAGGCGCGCGCCGAGCTCGATCGGCTCTGGGGCGGCGCCCCGCTCGGGCGCGACATCCTCGGGCTGCTCCCGGAGCGCGGAGGCGCCTCTGCCGCCCGGCCGGCGGCGCCCGCGGCAGAGCGGCCCGCCGCGCCCGCGCCCGCGGCGGGCGGCGACATCGACGCGCTGCTCTCGATGGTCGATCTCGGCGGGGGCGGCGGCGGGGAGGCCGCCCCGGCGCCGGCGACGCCCGACAACGCCGGCCCGGAGCCCTCGGACGGGGGGCGGTTCTCGGAGCTCATCGCGACCGTGGCGGCGAGCGCGCGCCCGCGCGCGGGGCAGCCCGCCCGCCCGGCCGAGGCGATCGCGCAGCTCGAGCGCGCGATCGGCGCGCAGCTCGGCGCGATCCTGCAGCACCCGGAGGTGCGGCGCCTCGAGGAGGCGTGGCGGGGGCTGAGCCTGCTCGTCGATCGCGTGAAGGCGGCGGAGGGCGTCCGGATCGAGGTCGTCAGCGCGCGGCCGGACGAGGCCGCCGGCGCGCTCGCGCGGGTGCTCGCGCAGACGGCGAGCACCGAGCCGCCGGCGTCGGTCGCGATCGTGGACGTCGCGATCGACGGCACCGCCGCCTCGCTCGCGCGGCTCGAGGAGATCGCGCGCGTCGCCGAGGCGCACGCGCTGCCCGCCGTGGTGAACGGCGCCGCGGGGCTGCTCGGGGTCGACGACCTCGGCGGCGTCGAGCGCCTCGACAACAAGGCCGCGCTGTTCCAGGCGCCGCACCGGGCGCCGTGGCGCTCCGCCGCGGCGCGCCACTGCATGCGCTGGGTCGCGATCGCCATGAACCGCGTGCTCGGCCGGATGCCCTACGACAGGTCGACCTCGCGCGTCCGGGAGGCGGCGATCGTCGAGCAGCCGGGCGACGCGGGCGGCCGCGTCTGGATCCCGCCGGCGTACCTGGTCGGCGCGCTGATCGCGGCGAGCTTCCGCGAGACGGCGTGGCCGTGCCGCATCGCGGGCGCGAAGGGCGGCGGCGTGATCGGGGACCTGCCGGTGCACGAGGTGAAGGGCGCGTACGAGGGGGACGAGGGCGTCGCGATCCCGACCGAGGCGTTCGTGTCGACGGACACCCAGCGCGATCTGGCGAAGAGCGGCGTGCTCCTGCTCGCGTCGGCCCCGAACAGCGACGCGGTGTACGTCCTCACCGCGCCGACGGCCTACGTCCCGCCCGAGAAGCTCACGTACGACAGCGCCACCGCCGAGCCGGACGCGCACCTCGATCGGGTCTCGCTGGTCGATCAGCTCTTCGTGGCGCGCGTCGTCCAGTTCCTGCGCGCCCTCTGCGCGAAGCTGCCCCCGGACAGCGACCCGGCGGAGGTCCAGCCCGTCGTCGAGGGGGCGCTGTGGACGCTGTTCGAGAACGCGCCGCCCGCCACCATCGAGCTCTCGGTGAAGGCGGCCCGCGCCGAGGGCGGGGCCCTGGTCGCCGTCGCGGTGCGCCCGCGCCGCTTCCTCGGCGTCGGGCTCGACGAGGTGTCGCTCGAGGTGCCGCTCGGCTGAGCCCGCTCGGCACGATTGACGCCGCCCGCCGCGCGGGGGAACAATGGCCGCCATGCGGCTCCGCGTCGCGATCCTCCTCTGTGTCCTGAGCACCCTGGTGACCACGTGCCAGCGGCCGGCCCCGCAAGCGCCGGCGGCCTCGTGCGGCTGCCGCAAGAAGTAGCCGCGGCCGCCGCGCCGCGCGTCCGGGCCGCGCCGCTGAGGCGGCGCTTCGCGGGCGCTACTCGCCGCAGGCGGCGGCCTCGCAGGCCGTGACGTCCGCCGCACACGCCTCGGCCATGCACGCGGCGCAGCCGTCGCCGTCCGCGGCGCACGCTCCCTCGCAGGCGCCGCGGCCCGCGGTGAACTGGCAGCGCAGCGCCTCGGAGACCTCGGCCGCCGCGCCCGGGCAGCTCTCCACGACGCAGCCGTAGAGCTCGGCGTCGCTCGCCGCCGCGGAGACGCACGCGAGCGTCTCCGCGCACGTCGCCGCGCCGGAGCCGATCCACGTCTCGGCGGGGCGCCCCTCTGCGTCGCTGCAGGTGTCGATCTCGGGGCGGCGCGGGAAGTAGGGGCCGATGAGCATGCACATCTCGTCGCGCGTGGTCAGGCCCTGCGCCACGTCGCGCGGCTCCGGGTTCACGTAATCGCAGCGGAAGTCGAGCGCCTCGCCCGCCTTGACCTCGAGCGGCGACGCGAAGACCTTCACGGGCACCTCCTCCCAGGTCTCGTTGCTGTAGATCTCCTCCATCGCGCCGTCGCCGCGGACGCGGTGGGCGGCGAAGCCCACGCCGCGCTGGTGCATGTGCGACTGGACCCGCACCAGCGAGATGTCCTCGTCGATCCGGCACCGCATGCGCGCCGAGGCCTCCCCGCTCGCGGGCACCCGGATGAAAGGGTTGTAGTGGAACAGCATGCCCGCCTCCTGCTCCACCTGCTCCGGCGGCATCGTGTAGAGGTTCACGCGCGCGTCCGCGACGATCGGCTCCGGTGTGGCGTTCACGTAATGGGTGTTCATCACGAGCACGGTGCCCGGCTCGACCTTGAGGGCGACCCCGTCCGGCAGGTCGCCGAGGAACGAGTCGCCGCCGAAGGACTGCGAGCCGGCGACCACGCCGGTGATCTCCCACGCGGCGGTCGCGCCGCTGTTGCAGTCGTGGACCTCGGCCGCGTCCACGCGGACGCCGTCGCGCGTCTCCGCCGGGATCTCCTTGTAGGCCGTCTTGTAGAGCCCGACATGGTGGCTCCCGCGCGAGAACCGGACCTCGTCGCCGCGGATGGCGAGCCCCTCGGCGGGCGCGACGAAGAGCTTGCATCGCTCGATCTCCTGCCCTGGCGCCACCGTGGAGACCATGCGGTACTGGAGGCCGTCCCCGGCCGCAGGGGGCTCGAGAGAGGCGCTGTCCGACCCCGGAGCGCCGGACTCTTCGGAGGAGCACCCGGCGAGCAACGGGGCGCAGAGCAGAGCGGTGAGGACGAAGCTACGCATGACGTGGGACCTGCAGCCTTTCTGGTCGCGCTCGGCGCAGGAAGCGCAAGAGCGCGCACGAGTCGCGCACAGGCGTGCGCGAAGCACGTCCCCGCGCTCCACGCTGCCCGAGCAGACCTGGTTTCCTGTCATGGGTTCCCGGACGGTCCGGGATCGTTCAATCCATCTGGCAGGAGCTCGGATGAAGGCGGCGTACTCCGCGCTCTCCCATGCACCGCGCCGCCGCCGCCCGCCGTCAGGCGTCAAATTCCCGACACGCCCGCTCCGCGCCGGCCTCGGCCAGGGCCGCTCTTCGGTGACGACGAAAAGCGCGCGCCTGATGGCCTGTTTCATGGCGACGGAGAGCAGCCGATTGCGTAGCTACGCAATCGCGCGGGTGAGCGGCTTCACGCGGCGCGCGCGCCCGGCGCGGCGCGGGAATACCGTCGCATCGGGACGGCGCCTGATGCGTCCGCCTTGCCTCCATCAGGATCGGCCCGTGGTTTGCAGTCTCCGAGGCTCCATGAACCGCTCCACCCAGCAGAACCTCCGCCCCGATCACCGGTTCGGCGGCCGCAGGGCCGTGGTGATCGGCGGGAGCATCGCGGGCCTCGTCGCGGCCCGGGTGCTCGCCGATCACTTCGACGAGGTGGCCGTCATCGAGCGCGACGGCATCCCCGACGATCTCCGCGAGCCCCGCAGGGGCGTGCCGCAGGCGCGCCAGGTCCACGGCCTGCTCGCCCGGGGAGAGCGCATCCTGAACGATCTCTTCCCCGGCTTCACCGAGGACCTGATCCAGGACGGGGCGGTCGCGTACGACTTCGGGCTCGGCCTCGCCTGGCACCACCTCGGCGCGTGGAAGCCGCGCTGCGCGACGGGGGTGCAGACCCTGTCCATGACCCGGCCGCTGCTCGAGGCGCACGTGCGCCGCCGGACCTTCGCGCTGCCCGGGGTGCGACGCCTGGACGACGGGCGCGAGGTGGTCGAGCTCTCGGCGTCGCGCGACCGCTCCCGGCTCACGGGCGTCGTGGTCCGGCGGCGCGACGCGCCGGGCCAGGTCGAGGCGCTGCCGGCGGAGCTCGTGGTGGACGCCAGCGGGCGCGGCTCGCGCGCGCCGGCGTGGCTCGAGGCGCTCGGGTACCCGCGCCCCCTCGAGTCGACGATCAAGGTGCGCGTCGGGTACGCGAGCCGGCAGTACCGGCCGCGCGATCCGGCGCAGGTGCCGTGGACCTCGCTGTACATCCTCGGCTCGCCGTCCGACAGCCGGCGGTTCGGCTGTATCGTGCCCGTCGAGGGCGGGCGCTGGATGGTCGTGCTCGCGGGCCTGTTCGGCGAGCACCCGCCCGCCGACCCCGAGGGCTTCCTCGAGTTCGCGCGGGGCCTGCCGCACGACGCGCTGTACCGGGCGCTGCTCGGGGCCGAGCCCGAGACGGAGATCGCCGTCTACAAGTTCCCGGCGCACCTCCGGCGGCACTACGAGCGCATGGCGCGCATGCCCGAGGGGCTCGCGGTGCTGGGCGACGCGCTCGCGAGCTTCAACCCGGTCTACGGGCAGGGGATGACGTCGGCCTGCCTCCAGGCGCTCGCGCTCGACGCCGCGCTCGCCGAGCAGCGCCGCCGCGCGGGCCAGGGCGCGATCGCGGGGCTCACCCGCCGCTACCACGCGGCCGCGGCGAGGGCGGTCGACCTGCCGTGGCAGATGTCGACGGGGGAAGACCTCGCCTACCCCGAGACCGAGGGGAAGCGGCCGCTCCTCCAGCCGGTGCTGCGCTGGTACACCGGCGTGCTGCACCGCGCCGCGCAGGTCGACCGCGAGGTCTACGTGCGCTTCGTGCGCGCGCTGCACATGCTCGATGGGCGCGAGGCGCTCGTGAGCCCGCGCCTGCTGCTGCGCGCGCTGCGCGCCGGGCTCTCGGCGTCGCTCCCCCGGATGAACGCGGCCGCCCCGGCCTACGCGCGCCAGCCCGCCGACACCTGAGCGGCCCCGGGCGGGCCGGCGATCGGCGCAGGGCCGCGCCGCCCACGGCCGCGATTGCCACGTTGTTCACCGACGCGACGACTGCCACGTTGTTGCCTGCCGGTCATGTTCTGGTAAGAAGGGCGCGCGAGGCGGCTCCTCGCGGAGACAGGACGATGACCGACCCGATGAATCCGCTGCTGGAGCTCGTCGCACGCGATCAAGAGCACGACTGCGAGGGGTATGGGCAGAACGTGTGTGTGCGGGTGGTCGGCGTCGCCGAGCTGCCGACGCGCGCCGGCCACTTCCGCATCGTCGCGTTCTGGAACAACCGCGACGCCAAGGAGCACATCGCGATGGTGCACGGCGATGTCGTCGGCGCCTCCAACGTGCCGACGAGGCTGCACTCCGAGTGCCTGACCGGCGATGTCATGGGCTCGCTGCGCTGCGACTGCCGCGATCAGCTCCTCGAAGGGCTGAAGAAGATCAAGAGCATGGAGCGCGGCATCCTGCTCTATCTGCGCCAGGAGGGCCGCGGGATCGGGCTCATCAACAAGATCCGGGCGTACGCGCTGCAAGATCAGGGGCTCGACACGGTCGAGGCGAACCTGGCGCTCGGCTTCCGGGACGACGAGCGCGACTACGCCGTCGCGGCGCACATGCTGCATAGCCTCGACGTGAAGTCGGTGAAGCTCATCACCAACAATCCGAACAAGGTCCAGCAGCTCACGCAATATGGGGTGTCCGTGGCAGGGCGCATTCCGCACGTGATCCCGCCGAACGAGCACAACCGCTTTTACCTGGAGACCAAGGCGAAGCGATCGGGCCATTTCATCGACACGTGGGGCAAGCCGCACCTCGTCGAGCAGAGCGATCCGGTCGTGGTCGACGGGATGGCGCCCCCCGAGTCCGATCGGACGCCCGCGAGCTGAGGCGACCGCGCGGCGCCGCGCGGCGGCGTTGCGCTCGCCTCGGGCCGCGGCGCCGCGCTCGCCTCACGGCGCGGCGCCGGTCAGGCGGCGTACCCGCTCGGCGTGGGGGCTCGCCGGGAACTGCGCGAGGAACGCCTCGGCGCGGGCGCGCGCCTGGTCGGCGCGCCCGCGGCGCACCAGCGCGTCGATCGCGATGATCTCCCGCTCCGGCGCGAGCCGGCCCTCCGGGAACTCGGCCCGGTGCTCGTCGAGCAGCGAGAGCGACGCCTCCGGCGATCGCGCGAGCGCCGCCCGGATCTCCGCGAGCCGCCCGGCCTCCCGGAGCAGCTCGTCGCGCGCGAGCGCCGCGGCCTGCGCAGGAGGGGGCGCGGGCGCGCCCGGGGCGGCGCTCGCCGGGGGCCGCTCTCCGCGCGCGGCGGTCGAGGCCTGGCGCTGCGGCTCGGCGCCCGGAAGCGGCGCCCCGAGCGCTTGATCGCTGCAGCCCGCGAGGTGGACGAGGAACGCGGCGGCGAGGCCGCCCGCGATCCATCGATTGTGTGACGAATGATCAACAACGACGTTCATGTCGCCGGACTCCTTACATGGTCGAGCCGCCGGAACCTCGCTGAAACGGGCTCGCTCAGCGCGCACGCCCTTTCGCGGACCGCAGCTCGCCGCCGTCGCCGCTCAGGCGGCGCGGCGTGTTCGACATCGTCAACTCGGGCACCAGCAATGGTCGCCCGGGCGCCAGCATCTCTGGCTGACAGGCGTAGTCTAAAATTGGAATCCGCTTTGTCAAGACTATTTACATACGCCGACCGGCGCATTGCGGCCCCTTGTCTATCGCCGCGACTGCCCCACTCAGAACGCGCCGGCGACGCCTACACCCACGCCTGCCGGCGCGAGCGAGAGGCGGAAACTCCGCGTGTCCGGGCCCGCAACACGCGCGCGGGGGCCGTGAAACAGAGTTGGAATCAGCACGCCGGCCGCGGAGCCGATGGCGGCGCCCGTGAGCACGTCGGAGAAGTAATGGCGGTCGGAGGCAATGCGCAGGTATCCGGAGAGCGCGGCGATCGCCATTCCCTGGGCCCAGACCCACGGCGCCGCGCGATAGCCGCGCATCGACGCCACGGTGCCGCTCGCCGCGGCGAGGGAGAAGGCCGCGGTGGAGTGGCCCGAGAAAAAGGAGAGATCGTCGTCGTGCTCGAGCGGGCGCGAGCAGCCCGCGCCCTCGCAATACAGCACGTCGGCGTTCTCGAAATGGGCATAGGGCCGCTGGCGACCGACGATGTACTTGGTGAGCTGGTTCAGGTTCATCGCCAGCACCATCGCCTGGGTGACGATCACGAGGTCGGCGGCGATGTTCTCGGTCCGGCCGTCCTGCCACGCGGCGAGCGCGGTGAGGCCCAGCGCGGAGGCGGGCGCGACGGCGAGGACCGTCACGTTGCTGACCTGGTGGGCGGCGCCGGGGTTGCCGCTCCAGAGCAGCGCGTCGCGGACCGAGGTGTCGAGCGGGCCGACCGCGCACCAGCGGCACGCGTCGGGCGCGAGGCCCTTCTTGGCGAGCTCGGAGGCGATCCACGCGGCCCCGCCGACCACGGTGACGGGCAGATCGACCTCCGGCACGTACGTGAGCTCGGGGGAAGGCCCCGCGGCGGCGGCCGGTGAGAGGGCGAAGAGGAGGGCGGAGACCGTTGTCGCAACGAGGGCGGCGCGCACGAGGCGGGCGAGCGTAGCCCGGGCGCCGGAGCACGGGAACCCGCGGTGCGGAGGCGATCGGACGAAGATCAGGCGCGCGGCGGCCCCGGCGCGGTGAGGAGCAGCCCGTCGAGCAGGCGCGCGTGGGCGTCGTCGCTCATGCGCCGGAGCTCCGCGGGGCCGGCCTTGGACAGCGCGCCCGACGCCGCGAGGGTCGCGATCCCGTGGTGCATCGCCCAGATCGGGACCGCGAGCGCCATCGGATCGCCGGGCGGGAACGCCCCGGCGCGCTGCGCCTCCTCGATGAAGCCGAGGAGCAGCCCCAGGCTCCTCGACGTGGCCGCCGCGACCCGCGGGTCGCCGGGGTCGACCTCGCTGGAGTACATCACGTGGAACGGCGCCGGGTGCTCCAGCGCGAAGCGGACGTAGGCGAAGCCGGCGGCCAGGAAGCGCGCCCGGAGGTCGCCCCCGGCCGCCTCGAGCGCGGCCGCGATCTGCGCGGCGAGCGCCGTGCTCGCCTGGACGGCGAGCTCCGTCATCAGCGCGCGCTTGCCCGGGAAGTGGCGGTAGGGCGCGGCGTGGGAGACGCCGATGCGCCGCGCCACCTCGCGCAGCGTGAAGCCCGCGTTGCCCTGCTCCTCGATGAGGGCGAGCGCCTCCTCCAGCACGGCGCGCCGGAGGTCGCCGTGGTGGTAGGGCCGGTTGATCGACGTGGGAGGCGACGTGGGAGGCGACGTGGGAGGCGACGTGGGAGGCGACGCGGGCGGCGACGCGGGCGGGCGCGACGCGGGGGCAGGCGGGGTGCGCACGCGCGCACGGCGGCGTCTCGGGGAGGAAGCCACAGCGCAGGCGCACGATACCACGAAGGCCCCGCCCCGCAGGGCGGGAGGGCGGCGTCGAAGAAAATGTAGACGGCGGAAACTTTGGCATGTTGCCACTGTCATCATCGGGCGCGCGGACGGCCCGCAGGGGGCCGGCGCGCCGCACCCACCCTGGATCACGAAAGGAGCCCCGTATGTCCGAGCCCCGTCGATCTCCCGATCGCGAACGCCTCCTCGCCGCCGTGGAGCGCGTGCGCGGCGTCGCTGCTGCCCACGCCGAGGCGTCCGAGCGGCTGCGCACGCTCGCGCCGGCGGTCGTCGACGCGCTGCGATCGAGCGGCCTCTTCGCGCTGGCCGCGCCGCGCGCGCTGGGCGGCGCCGAGTGCGATCCGCTGACGCAGGTGGAGGTCTTCGAGGCGATGGCGCGCGCGGACGCCTCGGCAGGGTGGTCGATGATGATCAGCGCGCTGCTCGCCGCGGTCGCCGGGGGCACGCTGCCCGACGCGGGGGCGCGGGAGGTGTTCGCGGGGCCCTTCCCCACGTTCGCGGGGCTCCAGGTGCCGACCGGCCTCGCGCGGCGGGTCGCGGGCGGCTTCGCGGTCGAGGGGCGCTGGGCGTTCGGCAGCGGCGTGCGGCACGCGGACTGGGTGTTCACCTGCGCCGTCGTGGCGCCGGAGGGCGGGGCGCCGCCGGCGGGGCCGCCCGAGATGATCAGCCTCGCCGTCCCGCGCGAGCGGGTCGTGATCGAGGACACGTGGGACGTCGCCGGGCTGCGCGGCACCGGGAGCGAGCACTACCGGATCGAGGGCGCGTTCGTGCCCGAGGCGCTGACGTGCCCGTTCCCGGCGGCCCCGCAGCGGCGCGGCGGCGCCCTCTATTCGCTGCCCTTCATCGCCCTGGTCGCGGCGGGGCACGTCGGCTTCGCGCTCGGCGTCGGGCGGCGCGCGCTCGACGAGATCGCGGCTGTCGCTCCACGCCGCATCAAGGCCTGGCCGCAGCTCGCGCTGGGCAGCCACGCGGCGTTCCACATGGATCTCGGGCGCACGGAGGCGAAGCTCGCGGCGGCGCGCGCCTACGCGTTCGACGCGCTCGGGCGGATGTGGGACCGGGCGCGCGCCGGGGAGGCGCTCTCGATCGAGGACTGGAGCGCGATCCGGCTCGTCCAGACGTACGTGACCGACGTGGCCGCGGAGGTCGCGGGCTTCGCGTACCGCGCCGGCGGCGGGGGCGCCCTGTTCGCGGAGAGCCCGCTGCAGCGGTGCTTCCGGGACATCCACGCGGCGACGCAGCACATCGCCGCGACCGACGACGCGTACGAGTTCGCGGGGCGCGCGCGGCTCGGGATCGCCGAGCTGCACCCGATGCTCGCCCCGCGGCCGGCCGCGGGCGACGCGCGCTGAGCGGATGTCTCGAGGGCGGCAACTCGACAGCAGCGGGTCGCGGGCTGGCGTCAGGGAGCCTCCGGCCACACCGGCCGGTCGTCGAGGATGCGCGGCCTGTGGCGCTCCAGGTAGGCGCGACACCAGGCGTCCAGCGCCTCGCGCCGGCCGACCCGGCGGATTGCCGTGTAGAGCACCAGCTCGCGCAGCTTCATGAGCCGGTCGATCTCCGCCAGCCACCGCGCGGAGAGCGCGTTCTCCTGGGCGTACCCGTCGAGGAACCGATCGCGGAACATCCGGAGTAGCCCGGGCGGCCTACCGGGGCCGAGCGGGTCGATCGCGACGTAGAAGAGGACGATTCCGAGATCGCTCGCGAACCACTCGTACGCGCAATCGTCGAAATCGATCAGCGTCAGCGCATCGCCGTCCCAGAGCACGTTGCCGAAATGGGCGTCCGTGTGCACCAGACCGAAGGCGTCTCGGTCCGTCGGCAAGCCCCGGAGCTCCGCCACGAGCCGCTCGATCCGGCCGCCGATCGGCTCGCGCTCGTCCTCCGGCAGCAGCTCCCGGGCCCTGGCGAAGTCGCCGTCCTCATGCCAGGCGTGGCGCCGCCTCGACGACGGCGGGACATACGCCCTGGTCGCGGCGTGCAGCCGGCCGAGGAGTCGCCCCCAGGCGGCCGCCACCTCCGGCGTCAGGTCGTCTGCGGAGAGCGGCGCCCCGGGCGCCTTCGCGTACGCGCGCGCGCAGACGGCCTGGCCGGGCTCGCCGAGCAGCGCCGCGTAGCGGCCGTCGGCGGCCCGGATCGCCGGCGCGGCGCGGACGCCCCGCGCGGTCAGGTACTCCAGCCACTCGCACTCCGCCTCGACAGCGTCCCGGGACCTGTGCGCGGGATCCCCGAGCTTCAGGACGGCCACGCCGTCGCGGCCCCGCGCCTCGAAGACCTGGCTCTCGAAGCCGCCGAGGAACCGGCACGTCGCCGGATCGAGCCCGTACAGCGCGAGCGCGGCCGCGAGGACGGCGGGGTCGACGGGAGCCGTCACGCCCGCAACCGGGGCGGCGCCGCGGTCAGCGCTGGCCGCCGTCCGGCGGGCACGCGACCTGCCGGGGCGGCGGGGGGTTGCACATGATGACCACGGGAGGGCCTCCGTCCTGCGACGGAAGAGCCCGCGGGCACGGGCTGGGCAAGAACTGCCTGCACGTGCCGTCCGCGTCCCGGACCACCCTCCCCCCGGGCACGGGCTGCGGCAGCGGCCCGTCCTGCGCTGCCGTCACGCCGGCCACCTGGTGCGCCTCGATGGTGGCTGCGCCCTGCGCCGTCGCTCCGCCGTCCCGCGGCGGCCCCGACGCCGCCGCGTCCTGCGCCGCCGTCGCGCCGCCGTCCGGGAGCGCCTCGGACGCCGCCGCATCTCCCACGCCGGGCGCGCCGGTCGGCGGGAGCTCCGGGGGCGGCGGGTTGGACGTCGCGTCCGGCGGATCAGGCGGCGGCTGGGTCGAGCCGCAGGCGGCCGCGCCGCCGGCCACCGTGACGAGGAACGAGGACGCGAGCGCGCGGCGGCGATGGCGCGACGAAGGCTTCATCGCGACCATCCTACGCGAGCTCGGTCACATCGTCGCGAGGCTCCGACCGGCGACGGCGCGCGTCAGGGCTCGCGGCGCTCCGGCGGGCACGCCACGAGGTCGAGCGGCTCACTTTTGCATCTTCACCCCGTGCGGGCGCGCCAGCAGGCGGTCCACATAGGCATCCAGCCTGGGGCGGCCCGTCGGGCCAGCCCAAAGGCGCATCCAGATGAACATCGAGCCGACCATCACGTCGGCCGCGGTGAACCAGTCGCCGAACAGATAAGGCCCCTCCCCGAGCTCGCCTTCGACGACGTCCATGACCGTGTCGAAATCCGTCCATCCCCGCTGCGGTTGCGTCTCGATCTTCAGCAGGCGGTCGCCCATCGCCGGCTCGAGCTGCGACGTCGAATAGACCATCAGCGACAGATAGCGGCCCCGCTGCGGCGCGCCGACCGGGGGCGCCAGCCTGGCCTCGGGGAACTTGTCCGCCAGGTACAGACAGATCGCCGCGTTCTCGAAGAGCCGGACATCGCCGTCCACCAGCGCGGGCAGCTTGCCAGCCGGGTTGATCTTCAGGAACTCCGGAGACTTGTGCTCCCGCTTCTCGAAGCTGATGGGCACGAGCTCGTACGTGGCGCCGCACTCGTCCAGCATCCACTTGGTGATCACCGCGCGACTCTGCTGGTTGAAGTAGAGCTTCATCGCAATCTCCCGTTTGAGGTTTCCCACGGAACGGCCGGGAGCATGCCAGATCACCGCCGGAGATGCACGGACAGGAGCCGCGGAGGGTCGTTCCGGAGGGCCCCGGCGTCGCGCCACTCGCCCAGGTGAACGAGCTCGTATCCGGACGAAAGCCCCGCATTCACGTACTCGGAGACGTCGTGCAGGAACGCGGGCACCCGCTCGGGCTCGCCGGTCGCCCGGTCGACGAAGTTGGCCTGGCCGCCGCGCATCTGCCGCGTCGGGTGCAGCTCGCACAGGAAGAGCTCGCCTCCCGCGCGCGAGGCCCGGGCAGCCTCGGCGAAGAGCGCCTCGAGGTGCTCGATGTGCTCCAGGACGAGCAGGGCAATCACGACGTCGGCCGAGCCGTCCGCGGCCGGCCAGGAAGAGCGGATGTCGTGCTGCACGAACCGGACGCGGGGAGACTGCACGCGGGCCCGCGCATGCCGCAACATCCCCTCGGAGAAATCGAGCGCGAGCACGCTGGCGGCGCGCTCGGCGAGCCACGGCGTGTTGCGCCCGGTGCCGCACCCGATCTCGATCACGTCGCGGCCGGTCAGATCCAGGTCGCGCTGCCGGAGGACCGCGGCCGCCAGCTCGCGGGTCCGGTTGTCGTCTTCATCGTACGTCTCGGCCCAGCGATCGTAGGCCGTGGCGATCTCAGGCTTGCTCGAAGGGGTGGACATGGGTCGAACCGGAAGGGTGTTGTCAGTCGCCAACCTGAAGGCCCCATGGCCGGCGCGGCATCGCGCCCGGCGCGGGGCCCGCCTCTACAACCCGAGCTCGCTCAGCCCGGGATGATCGTCCGGCCGCCGCCCGAGCGGCCAGTGGAACTTCCGGTCCGACGCCGCGATCCGCACGTCATTGATGCTCGCCTCGCGCCGCCGCATCAATCCATGAGCGTCGAACTCCCACTGCTCGTTGCCGTGGGACCGGTACCAGCTCCCGCTGTCGTCGCGCCACTCGTAGGCGAAGCGCACCGCGATGCGATCGCCGGTGAACGCCCACACCTCCTTGATCAGGCGGTAGTCCAGCTCCCGCTGCCACTTGCGCTGCAGGAACGCCTCGATCGCCTCCCGGCCCTGAAAGAACTCGGCCCGGTTCCGCCAGCGGCTGTCGACGGTGTACGCCTGGGCCACGCGCGCGGGATCACGGCTGTTCCAGGCGTCCTCCGCCAGCCGCGCTTTCCGGGCGGCGGTCTCGGCGGTGAAGGGCGGAAGCGGAGGGCGCGACTCGGCGGGTTCCTGGCTCACGGTGCACCTGCGCGAACCTTCCTCGAATCGCCCATCCCAGGCAACCCCTTTTCGAGCGCAGCTCCCCGGGGCACGAGCTCCCGGCGACGCGCGGCGCGGACGCCGCGGGAGCGGCGGCGAGCCTTGGCCCTCGCGCCACCCGGAAGAACTCGTTAGAATCGCGCGCTCCCATGGCTGGTCCGAACCGCGCCGCGCCCGCGACGGGCCCACGCAGCGGTCCCCGCGCGCGGGGGCCGGCGCCGTGAGCGCCGACCCGGGGGGCGCCGGCTACCTGGACGCGATCTTCGCGGCGATCCGCGGGGGCGCCAGCCAGCTCGCGGCGATGAAGACGTGGCTCGGCAGCGCCGAGCGCGCCGCCTCGTCGCCCTGGCGCTTCCAGTTCCTCGGCGCCGCGCGCGCGGCGCACCGGCGCGCCGGCGCCTTCCTCGACGAGACCGAGGAGCGGCTGCGCCGGCTCGGCCCCGCCGACCAGGTCCCGGCCCCGCTGGACCAGCTCCCCAGGAACGTGGCGGCCATGCGCGCGGATCTCCGCGACGGGGAGCAGCACCTCCATCGCCTCGAGACAGAGGCGACCTCCCGGGAGCAGGCGCGCAGCGCGGGCCGGAGCGCGCGCTCCTCGTAACGGCGGCGTCGACTCGCCGAGAGCCTCGGTATTGCCACAGCGAACACCCCGGAAGCGCCCGCCGGCGGCAGCACCGGGCGAGGGCGGCGCGCGATCCCGTGAACGACCCTGCTCATCGCGACATGAGGAGATCCAGACCGCCAGGGTCCGGCGCGCGCCCCGTGCTTCTGCTGGAGCCGCGCCGCCTGCTCCGCGTAGGCCTCGTCGAGGAAGAGCGCCCAGGCGTTGACCACGGCGATACCGCCGTTCCGCGCGAGCGCGCGCAGCGCGTCGTCATCGAGCTGGCGGCGGTGGTGCGCCGCGCCGCGCACCGAGGAAGAGGCGATGATCGGCGCGCTCGCCACCTCGAGGACCGACCGGAACGTGGCCGCCGACGCGTGCGAGACGTCGACGAGCATGCCAATCCGCTGCATCTCGCGGACCACCTCCTCCCCGAAGGGCGAGAGGCCGCGGTGGCGGGCGGCCGGAGGATCGAGGGCTCCCCCGGCGGAGTCCGCCCAGTCGTTCGTGCTCGTGTGCGTGAGCGTCATGTAGCGGACGCCGAGGCGGTAAAACGAGCGCAGCGCAGGCAGGGAGTTCTCGAGGGCGTGCCCGCCCTCGATGCCCATGAGCGCGGCGACCCTGCCCTGGCGCTTCGCGCGGCGCAGGTCGCGCGCGCTCGTGGCCAGCACCAGCTCCTCGCCGTGGCGCTCGACCTGCCGGTAGGTCGCGTCGATGAGGTCGAGCGCGCGGCGCGCGGCGCCGCCGTGCAGCGCCTGTCGCTGCACGGGAAGCGCGCCGACGTGGATCGGGAAGAGCTCTCCTGTGATGCCAGCCGCCTTCATCCTGGCGAGATCGGCGGGCGTGGCCTCGCGGCCCGGGCTCACCAGATCGCGCGGGCCGCCAAGGATGAGCGGTGGAATCCGGTCGTGGCCGTCCACGAGGACGGCGGCAGCGCGCAGCCGCGCGGCCCGCTGCTCCGGGGTCTCGAGCGCTCCAGAGCTCCCGGCGGCGCCGTCTGGCGCCGCCGCGGGCGCGGGCGCGGCGTCGGCCGGCTCGGAGAACGGGTACATCGCTGGAGGCGCCGGGACAGGAGCGCAGGCCGCGAGCGCCACCGCGGTGAGGAGCGCGAGGGGGTACAACGTGCGCACGGGCCCATCGTATCACGCGCGATCGCCGCGCGCGGACCGCCAGAATGGTAGAGCCCGGCGATCGCGCGGAGCGGCGCGGCGTCGCGGGCGCCGCGAGCAGCCTGGCTCAGCGCGGCAGGGGAACCCAAGCGCCGTCCGTCGGGACGTCGATGCGCGCGGGCAGGCGCTGCGCGGCGGCGCGCTGGACGAAGGCGGTGACCGGCTCGCGGTAATGGCCGAACGTGGTGTGGTGGATCGGGATCACGTGGCGGGCGCGGAGGAGCGCCGCGGCGGCGACCGCTTCCTCGGCGTCCATGGTGCGGAGGCCGCGCGCGCCGTCGACGCCGACGGCGCCGAGGTGCGGCAGCCAGAGGTCGATGGGCGCGAAGCGGGCCGCCACCGCGCGCATGCGATCGGTGAAGACCGAATCGCCGGTCCAGTAGACCGAATAGGGCGCCGCGCCCTCCCAGCGAAGCACATAGCCGTTGCCCTTTCCGAGCGTCGCGTCGAGCGCCGCGTCGTGGGTGTGGTTCGCCGGCACTGCGAGGATCCGGAGGCGGCCGGAGCGGGTCGGTATCACCGTCTCGCCGTCCCAGTCGAGCGGGGTCAGCCTGGTGAACCCCGCAGCGCGCGCCGCCTCGACCGCGTCGGGAGGGAGGACGAAGACGATGTCCTTCGGGAGCACCTGTCTCGCGACCGCATCGAAATGGTCAGCGTGGTTGTGGCTGAGGAGGATGAGGTCGAGGCGCCCGATGGGCTCCGCGGGAGGATCGGTGTAGCGGGCCACCGGCGCGTTCTCGACGCCGGTCGACGGGTGCCGGGGGAGGACGAACGCCGCAGGGCCGCGCGGACCGAGGACGGGATCGGTGAGCAGCCGGAGGCCGTCCCGCTCGAGGATCGCCGTCGGACCGCCGCGCCACTGGAGGCGCCCGCCCGAGGCCTCGGCCGGCGCGGTCGAAGGCGCGGCCGCCGGCGGCGCGCTGGGCTCGACGCGCGTCGCCGGCGCGCAGCTGGTCAGGAGGAGCGCGACCAGCGGAGCGGCGATCGATCGCCCTCGCGCCGACCACCGCCGCGGAAGGCGCGTCGCGCGCTCGGCACGGACGATCTCCGCCGTGGTGCGCGGCGGGCGCGCCTCGACTCGTCCACTCAAGCCGCCTGGGACACTCGTGCTCTCGTTCATCGTCGTCGCCTCCCTGGCCGCGCTGGGGTGAGGAGCAGCTCGGCGAGAGAACGCGCGCGCGCGGCGGCGCCCGGTCCCCCTTCGCGGACGGCGGTCACCGTCGCGCCGTCGATCAGCAGCATGAGCTGCGGCGCCAGCGCTCCGGCGTCCGGCGCGCCGGCCTCGCGCAAGAGCCTCGCCAGATAGTCGATGAGCCGCTGCTTGTGGCGCTGCGAGGCCTCGTGCGCGGGGTGGCTCCGGCTCGCCACCTCGACCATCGTGTTGAGAAACGCGCAGCCGCGAAAGTCGTTGTCGGCGAACCGCTCGGCGAGCGCGCCGAAGACCGCGAGCGGCCGGTCCCGCGGGTCGCTCGCGAGGGCCTCGACGCGCCCGGCCAGCCACTCGCGAAAGCGCGCGTCGCGCGCGTCGAGCACCGCCACGAGCAGGTCGTCCTTGGTCCGGAAGTGACGGTAGAAGGTGGCCTTCGCGACGTCCGCCTCGGCGATCAGACGATCAACGCCGACGGCGCGATACCCCTCGGCGTAGAAGAGGCGCTCCGCGACCTCGAGGATGTGGCGCCGGATGTCGCTCACGACCTCGTGAATAAGACAGACAGGTCTGTCTTGTCAAGGACACGACGAGCCGGAGCACGCGCCCGCAAGGGCCACGCCATTGTCTCCCCACAACGTAAAATTCCCATGATGGCGCACAAATGCGCCGCAGCGCGCAGGAGGGCGTCGCAGCGCAACGTCACAGCGCAGCGGAGGTCGTCACAGCGCCCTGCTGCGAGGGCAGCGCGCCGGCGCCGCGAGGCGGCGGGCGCGGCCTGCGCCGCGCGACGCGGCGGCGCCCCGGCGGGCCCGCGGCGCCGGTGGGGGGCGCCTTCATGGGTCGACAGAGCTCAATCCGATGCGAGCAGGAGCCCGCTCGCCGAGAGCGCGATGAGGGAGGGATCCGCGGCATCGGTGTTCACGATGGCGGCCACGGCGGCCTGCTGCTCGGGGTAATACAGCACGATCGTGGCGAAGCCCGGAATGCCGCCGTCGTGGCCGAGCGCGGGGACTCCCAGGATCTCGCGCCCGATGACGAGCGTCCCGAGCCCGTAGCCCTGGCCCGCGACGCCGGTGGGCACGGGATCCGCGAGCATCTCTGCCCGCGACGCCGGATCGAGCGCCGCGCCGTCGTAGAGCGCCACCGCCCAGCGGGCGAGGTCCCCCGCGCTCGCCACCAGGGCGCCGGCGGACCACGGCAACGAGGGATGGATGAGCGACGTGATGTCGACCCCCTCGGCGGTGTAGCCGCGGGCGAGCTCACCTGCGATCGGCTCCTCTCCGTCGAACGAGGTGCTCGAGAGCGCGTTTGGATCGAGCAGCCGATCGCGGATCACCTCGGCGACGCCCTCGCCTGTCGCGGCCTCGATGATCATCCCGAGGAGGATGTAGTTCGTGTTCGAGTAATGCCACCCCTCGCCGGGCGCGAAATAGGGATCGTGCTCGGCGGCGATGGCGACGATCTCCCCGGGGCTCCAGACATGGCCCGGATCGGCGAGGACGGTAGGCGCGAGCTCCGCGTCCTCCGTGTAGTCGAAGATGCCGCTCGAGTGGTTCAGGAGCTGTCGCACGGTGATGCCGTCCGCGCCGGGGAACGTCGCGATCCACGTCGAGAGCGGATCATCCAGGTCGAGCGCGCCCTCGTGCGCGAGCCGGAGCACCGCGGCCGCGACGTAGGTCTTGGTCACGCTGCCGATGCGGAGCACGTGGTCCGCGCGCATCGGGTCGCCCGGCGCGGACTCGCCGCTCGCGAAGTCCTGGATGCCGCAGTCCGGCGTGCTGACCGCGAGGACGGCGCCCGAGGTGCCGAGGGCCTCCCGCGCCCCGTCGAGGCGCGCCTGAAGGGCCCCCGCGAGCTCGGCGCAGGCGTCCACGCTGCCGCCCCCCTCGCCTCCCGCGCCGCCGCCTGCGCCGCCCCCGCCCTCGTTCGCGCCGCCCGCGCCGCCGCCCCCGCCCTCGTTCGCGCCACCTGCGCCGCCGCCCCCGCCCTCGTTCGCGCCACCTGCGCCGCCGCCCCCGCCCTCGTTCGCGCCGCCCTCGTTCGCGCCACCTGCGCCACCTGCGCCGCCGCCCCCGCCCTCGTTCGCGCCGCCCGCGCCGCCGCCCCCGCCCTCGTTCGCGCCGCCCGCGCCACCGCCGCCCTCGTTCGCGCCACCGCCCTCGTTCGCGCCACCGCCCTCGTTCGCGCCGCCTTCGCCGCCCGCGCCACCGGAGCTGGTCGTCGGTGACGCGCTCGACGAGTCCACGGTCTCGTCGCCGTTGCAGCCAGCGCCGAGGGTGAGCGCGCTCGAGGCCAGCAGGGCGAGAAGGAAGCCATGATGTCGAGAGACTTGGTTCGAGGTTCGCATGCGATCTCCAGGGCAAGAATCCGGGTTGGCGCGACAGTACTGAACCGGCGCGCGAGCACAAGGGCGCAGCGTCGAGCCGCGTCGATTCCTACCTGTCGATGGCAGACACAACAGTCGCGTTGAGCCGCCTCAGCCGCCCGCGCGAGATCGCCGAGCGCTACACCCGGTACGTCTCAGGCGCAGACAGGCCGCGACGGGCGGCGGTCGTCGGCGCAGGACACGACAGCTCGAGAATCGACACCGACGATCCAACAAAGACATAGATCACGCCCGCTCTGCCGCGGGCAGCGCTGCGCTGCCCTGCATTCGCAGACAGGCTGAACAACTTGACTATCGGTCGCTCCGCCGTAATCTGCGCCACCCGTCGACGACCATCGAGCGCGGAGCGTGGCGCGACCAAGAGGTGGCTCGTGAACTCCGGACATCTGGTTACGCCCAAGCTTCGGCTGGTGAGGCCGCTCGGACAAGGAGGCATGGGGACCGTCTGGGTAGCCGACCACCTCTCGCTCGGGTCGCAGGTCGCCGTGAAGCTCATGGCCCCGGAGATCGCGCGGTGCCCCGGGTTCATCGAGCGGTTCCGGCGTGAGGCGATGGCCGCGGCGCAGATCAAGAGCCCCCATGTCGCCCAGGTGTTCGATCACGGGATCACGGACGCGGGGGTCCCGTACATCCTCATGGAGCTGCTCGAGGGGGAAGATCTGAAGCGCAGGATCACCCGCCTTGGCCCCATGTCACTGCACGAGCTCGCGCGCGTCGTGCGGCAGGTCGCGAGGGCGCTCGGGCGCGCGCACCAGCTCGGCATCGTCCACCGCGACATCAAGCCGGACAACATCTTCCTCGCCGACGCCGAGGGCCAGGCCTTCTTCGTCAAGGTGCTGGATTTCGGCGTGGCCAAGCAGCCCGTGAGCCGCGATCAGGCCATGACGTCGACGGGCAGCTCGTTCGGGACTCCGATGTACATGAGCCCCGAGCAGCTCCTCAGCGCCAAGCACGTCGACTTCCGCGCGGATCTGTGGGCGCTCGGCGTCGTCGGGTATTACGCGATGACGGGCCGGGCGCCGTTCACCGGAGAGACCCTGGGCGCGCTCTCCGTGGCCGTCAACGCCGGCGTGTTCACGCTCCCGAGCGCCGTGAGGCCAGGCGTGCCGCGCGGCGTGGACGCCTGGGTGGCGAGGGCCCTCCAGCGCGATCCCGCGGCGCGGTTCGGATCGGTCAAGGAGATGGCCAGCGCGCTCGACGAGGCGGTGCTCGGCCTCGAGCACGCGCCGACGCTTCCGGCCAGCGCGCGCGACCCCCGGCCAGGACCGCCGCCGCCGTGCTCGACGGGCGGAGCGGGAGCACCGGCGCACGGGCCCGGAGGCGTGGGGTCGCCCCACAGCGGCGGCCAGGCGCGCACGTTCAACGGGCTCGTCATGCCCGGCGCGGGCGCCCGTCGGGGCAGCGCCGGCGTCCTGATCGCAGGGGTCGCGCTCGCAGGGGCGGCGGCGCTCGGCCTGGGCATCCCCTGGATGCACAGCGATCCGCCGGAGCACGGCGCGCCCGCCGCGGACAGCCCGGCCGCGCGCGGCGCGCCCGACCAGGAATTGCCGCCGGAGCCGCCGCCCGCGCCGCCCGCAGAGGAGACCCGGGCGGCCGCGCTCCCGGCGGCGTCCACGACGACGCCGCCCCCGCAGCCCGCGGCCTCGCCGTCCCCCGCCCTGCCGGCGGCTCCCAGGGCGACGCGCGCCGCCTCGAACGCGCGCCCGCAGCCGAGGCCCACGCCCACCGCAAGGACGAACGCGCGCGCCCGCACGGACCGGATCGGCTTCTGAGCAGGTCGTCGCCGTCGAGCGCGCGTCGACGGCGTCGCCCGGGGCGATCTCGAGCAGGCGAGACGTCGACGAGCGCCGCTGCGAGAGCGAGCCCCGCCCGGACGGGTGAGCCCGCCCCGCACACCAACGCGCTCTACTCTGCCCAGCCTGCACCGACACCGTCCACCTCGGGCCGAGCTCCTGTGGTCCGCCGGGGGACCATGTGCTCGGCAGTCGCAGGGTACCGGCCGATGGGCGCCCCTGTGCTCGGCCTTCGCAGCCGTCGGTCGCCGGATCCCCATCACGGGCGGATTCCGCGGCCGCTCGACGCGCGGCGCGCCCCTCGCGACGCCGCAGCGAGCGAAGCGCTGCGCGCGGCGATCCTCGACGCCGCCGGTCGCCGGATCCGGCGAGGCGCGGAGCGGCGGGCCGCCCCTCGAGTCCTCTCGTGAGACCGGGCGCGGGACATGCACCTTCGCTCGGGCTCTCACGGCTGTACGAAACCTGGAGGAGCGTCGATGGAGAAGCGTGTTTCACAAGGCAAGTTTGGACGCAGGCGATTCGCCGGCAGAGCGGCGGCCACCGTCGGTGTCTCGCTGCTCGCCCCGACGGGCCTCGCGCTGGCGGTCGAGAAGGGCGCCGGGAGCTGCGAGTCGGTCGGGCCCCTTTCCCTCCCGGAAGGGCTCCCCCAGACGCCCGGTATCCTCGTCGATCAGCGCGCGACGAAGCCGATCTACCTGCCCGGAATGCACGCCGGGCACGCGGCGCAGGCCCTCTCCGAGGTCCTCTTCTGGACGGACATCATGATGGAACATGCGATGTTCATGGCGCTGCTGATGCCGGGCGACGGCCTCCGTGCGCCCCGGAGCGAGGCGCGGCAGTTCCAGATCCTCTTCGCCCAGCACTTCGTCTCGGCCCGCGACCGCCCCTACCGCGACGACGAGCTCTATCCGCTCCTCTCCGACACGCGGTCGAGCGTCCTGCAGTTCATCGAGTACAAGCGCCGCATGCAGCGCCAGCAGGAGGCCGGCACGCTGAAGAGCCTCGTCTGGCCGCTCTTCTTCGACCACATCGCGCGCGAGGCCGAGCGGTTCGCCGGCCGGCTCGATCTGTTCGCGAGCGGCGGCGCCGGGTTCCAGCGCGACGAGGTCGGGGCGTTCTGGACGCGGATCATGGCCGAGCACCTCGAGTTCATCGCGCACCTGCTCGACCCGCAGGAGCGCGCGCTCGTCGGGCAGGCCAACGCGCGCGCCGACGCGATGTACCAGGCGAACATCCAGCTCGTCGGCAGCGGTCAGCTCGCGATGATGGCCGACGATGTCATCGACTTCAAGACGGCCGCGGAGCAGGGCATCGAGACGGGGCAGATCAAGAGCATCATCGATCCCTCGCTCGCCGATCACGTGCTCCGCGAGGCGGTGAGGTTCTCCGACGAGGTCCGGCGCGCGCAGTGAGCAGGGGCGAGGCCGCGCGCGGGGACGCCGCGCGCGCGGGGGCTCAGGGGACGCTCATCTCGAACGCGACGCTGTAGTTCGGCTGGGCCTTGCCCGTGATCGACCCGACGAACGGATCGGAGTCGCGGAGCTGTCCCCACCGCGTCGTGCCGCCGGGCATCGTGGTCCCGTCGGTCGTCGCCGCGTAGCCGACCACCACGCCGGACGCGGGGAGATCCGCCGCGGTCGTGATCGTCACCGCGTCGCCGGAGATCTCGACGCCGCTGATCTCGATCCGGGTGTTGCCGCTCCAGACCTGGAAGCCGCGGCCCTTCGACCACTCCGTGAAGGCCGTCTGGTGGGGAGACGGCAGCGCGCTGTCCCAGACGAGCGGCGGCACCGGGACGTGGAACTGCACGGTGATCACCTTGCCGGCGCGCTCGACGCCCGTCGGCTGGAGAGGCTGCCAGTCCTTTCCGAGGACGACCTTCTCGAAGTAGACCTGGCCGGACTTCTCGCCGAGGAGCTGGTATCCGTGCGCGGTGAGGTGGATGTGATCCTCCGCGTACGGATACTGGTACTTCGGGCCCGAGCAGACGATGTCGCCCGGGTGGCCCACGCCCACGTGCCACTGCGCCTGGGTCGACGTCGAGCGCGAGCCCACCTCGGTGTGCACCGAGTGCTGCTGGGACACCAGCAGGGGAATGCTCCGCGACTGCCCGGTGATGGGCAGGAGATCCGCGTTGTAGTCGGACCAGAGCTTGACCAGATCGTCCTCGTACGTCGCGCTGCCGGCGTCGGACTCGCCGTGCGTGATGATGATGGCGCCGATACCGTAGGTCTTGCCCGCGTCCCTCGCGAGGCGCGCGATCGCCTCCGCCTCGAACAGCGTCGCCGCGTAGGCGCGGCCCGTGGACTTGTCGCCGTCGTTCGTCGCGTTGGCGCCTTTCCGGAGGACGCTCATGGGCTGACCGCTCTCGCCGACGACGGTGTGCACGGTGACGTGATCGCCGCCCGCCGCCTGCGCCAGCGTGGAGATCTGGTCGGCCATGGCCGTGTGCGGCGTCTCGCCGTAGATGTTCTTCGGGTAGGCGCTGGGGTAGGTCGTCGCGAACCCGCGGATGGGCTCGGTGAGCGGCACGAGGGAGAGGGCGCTGTTCGCCGGATCGAACGGGGGCACGGAGGCGCCCCCGAGGGACAGCTTGAGGTTGCTGAAGCGCTGCTCCGTCCCGCGCGGCGGCGTGCCCTCGGCGCCGACCGAGAGGCTCTGTCCCGTGCCGACGATCCCGGTCCAGTCCCAGCCCGGCCCCGCAGGCGCCCCGCCGCCGGTGCCGCCGGTGCCGCCGGTACCCGCAGCCTCGCCGCCGGCGCCGCCGGACCCCGCCGCGTCGCCGCCGGTGCCGCCGGTGCCGCCGGTGCCGCCGGCCGGGTCGGTGCCGCTCGCGCTGCTGGTCGCGCTCTGGCCGCCAGCGCCTCCTTCGCCGCCGGCGCCGGAGGACGACTCGTTCGACGAGCTGCACCCGATCGCCATGAGGAGGAGGACGAGAGAACCTGATGAGCTCAAGCTCAAGAACGATGATCTTCGCATGATGGCTCCTTGCTGAAGCACGAGGGGACCCCGGGGATCCCCGCGGCGCGAAGCTTGGATCATCAGCCCTCGCGGGGGAAGATGAACCGGTTCAGTTCTTCCATCCGGGGCAGCGCATGGCACGCGGGTGCGCTTCGTGCGACCACCGCGCGTCGCCCGGGCGGCCGGCACCCTCGTGTCGTGCCGTGCCGGACGGAGCGCGGCGATCCTCACCCAGGCGGCGGTCCCCACCCTGCCGGCGGCCCCCAACCTGCCGGCGGTCCCCAACCTGCCGGAGGCGCCGTCGGCGGCGCCACCGGGCCGAGCACCTCCATCCAGGCCGTGCTCTCCACCCACGCCGCCAGGTAGGGCGCGCGCGCCCCGCGCCGCTGGAGCAGCACCAGGAACGGCGCCGTCACCAGGAAGGACCGGGGCGGCGGCAGACCGTACGAGCCCACGACGGCCTCCGCCGTCGCGCCCGCGCCGCCCTCGTTCAGGTGGAGCTGCACCCGCTGCTTGGCCTCGTCGAGGCGCTTCCCTCGCAATGCGTCGCCGAGCAGAGGTCGACCCATGAGCTCGCCGAACATCCCCTCCAGGTCGAGTCTCAGCCGCGGGATCGCGAGCGCCTCGTCCGGCGCGATCCGCCGCGCCTCCCCGCCGAGCCGATCGATCCGGCCGAGCGCGCTGGCCACCGTGGCAGCCAGCGTCTCCGCGGGCGCGATCTGCGCGACGAGGACGCGGCTGTCCGGATCGTCGCCGACGAGCTCGATCACGAAGTCCTTCGGCGCAGCCCAGTCGTGCACGACGACCTGCGATCGGCGCGCCGGGTCCGCGCCGAACGGGTTGCCGTCCAGCCCGAAGGCGCGGACCCGCGAGTCCTTGAACGTCCCTTCCCGCACCGCGAACGTCGTCTCGAACTTCAGGGTCTTGCTCAGGTACCCATACGCGAGCAGGGCGTCGGCCGGCACCGCCAGCGGCAGGTACTCCGGCTTCGCGTCAGGGAACTTCGAGAAGAGCTCGGCCCGCAGCGCCTCCACGACGCCCTCCCCGCCGAGCCCGGCGCCCGACACGCTCCACGCCGGATCCACCACCTCGGCCCCGAGCGCCGCCGCGTTCAGCGCGTCGGCCAGGGCCGGCTGGGGGTCCATGCGGATCGGGCCGAACCTCTCGCGCAGCTTCTCCCAGGCGAGCGCGAACGCGGCGCAGAACACGAGATCTTCCCCGGCGGACGAGAGCGGCGTCGACAAGGTCGCGCTGACGGGCGGCATGAAACCTCGGTGTCAAGGGGGCCGGGTGAAGGGCCGACACGGCCCGAAATCACGACGCCCAGCATCGTGCATATTACAGGACGCGGGCCACGTCATCCGACGGCGTCCCTGGAGCGCCGCCCGGCCCGACGCCGCCGTTCACTGACACATGACCTGCGCAATGACGATGCCCCCGCCCCAACTCCTCGCCCCCGCGCCCGTCGAGCGCGCCTGCCGCTGCGCCTGGGATGAAGCGTCGAGCGCCACGCTCGACCCCGCGGAGCAAGCCGCGCTGGCCGCGCTCAGCCAATGGCTCGACGAACCAGAGCTGCCCTATGCGATCTTGCATGGCCCGCGCCCGAGCCGGCGCTCGGTCGTGGCCGCCCACCTGGTCCGTGCACAGCACGAAGGTACCGCCTACGCTGCGCAGCTCGTGCCGCTCGGGCCTGATCTCAGGCTCGAGCGCGACCTCATCGCGCTGCTGGTTTCTCGGCTGCTGGCCGATTACGGGGGCGGTCCTCCTCGGCGCCTGCGCGCGCAGATCGCGGAGGAGCAGCTGCGCGAAGGGCCGACGCAGGACGACCCTTCGCTGCTGCTCACGATCACCGACGTGGAGGAGGCTGAACCGCTCGTTGGCTGGCCGGGGCTGTTCTCCGCCGTTGGACCACGCGTCAAGGTGCTCGCCACCGTCGAGGGCGACGAAGCCGCGGCCCGCGCGTGGATCCCGCGCCTCGGCTTCGATCCGGCGCGCACGCGGATCCATCCGCTGCCGGCGCGGCCCTGGCCCGCGCCGGGCGATCCCGCGGAGCTCCTCGCGGCAACCGGCCCGGTGCCAGCACGGCTCCTCGGTCTGCTCTCGGTCGCCTACGGCCGGCTTCGCGAGGACGAGATCACGACCGCCCTCGGGGCCCCGATCGAGGGCGCCCTCGCCGGGATCGAGCCGCTCGTCACGGCCATCGATGGCACCTACGCGCTCCGCTGGAACGCGGCCCGCCGCGAGGTGGAGGAGCGCCTCGACCGCAGCGCGCGAGAAACGTCGCTCCGCCGCCTCCTGTCGCTCGCGCCGGACGGCTATCCCTGCGCCTACACGCGCGCGCACCTCGAGCAGACCACCGCGCCGCTCCAGGCATTCGCCGCGCTGGTTACCGAGGAGCACCTCGCCCGCTGGATGGCTCGGCCCGAGGGCTATCTCGGCTTCGTCGCCGACCTCGAGCGCGTGCGCCGTCGCGCCGTCGAGGCGCTCGCGTCGGGCCACGAGGCCGCGGCGCTCGCGGTGCGCGCAGCCCTGGTCGAGGCGAGCATGAACTGGTACGCCCGCCGCGAGGATCACGATGCTCCCGTCGGCGTCGAGCCCCTCGATCGGGAGAAGCTGATCGCGGACGAGCGAAAGCAGGCGAAGGCGCTCATCGCGCTCGGCGCGGCGATGGCGGCCGGGCCGGCGCGCGCCGAGGTGCTCGCGTGGGCCGAGGACGCCGCACGGCGCATACCGGAGGCCGAGCTCCGCGGAGACGTCCTCCTCGACCTCGCCAGAGTCGTCGAGGGCGAGGCGGGGTACGCGGTCGCGCGCGAAGCGCTCGCCGCGTTGCGGACCGCGGAGGATGCGGAGGATCGAGCACAGCTGCTGCTCGTCGCGACGAGGGGGTTGCCTCCGGAGGAAGGGGTCACGGTCGCGCGCGAGGCGCTCGCCAGCCTCCGCGACGGCGGCGGAGATCCTGGCGATGTCGCGCTCTTCTCCAAACATTTCCCGCGCGCGGTCGCCGAGGCGCTCTGGGCCGACGCGGAGGCGCTGCCTGGACCCGCGCGGGCGCGAGCGCTCGCCGCGCTCGCGGAGGTCCTCGGCGATCCCGACCACGTGCGCGCCGCGTTCGCCGCGGTGGAGCAGCACGCCGACCCCTACGACCCGCTCGCGCACAGGACGCTCGCGCGGCTCGTGCCGCTCCTCGCCGTCCCGGAGGCCCGTCGCGCCGCGGCGCTGGCTCCCCGGTTCGGCGAGCGCGCCGCCGAGCTCTTCGAGGGCCTGATCCCGCGCCTCAGGGCGCTGGGCGATCCCGCCGCGGACCTGCTCGAGGCGCTGCCGGAAGCGTCGCGCGTGCGGGCGCTGGCCCGGAGCCTCCCCTTCGCCGCCGAGCCGGGGCCGCTCTGGGCGCGGATCGACGCGGCGCTGCGCCGGGCCGAGCCGCTCGATCGCTACGGGCTGCTGTTCGATGTGGGCCCGTGGCTCGGCGCTGCGGGCGAGAGCGACGCGTTGCTCGCCTTGATCGCGCCGCTCAGCGACGCCCACCACCTGAACGCCCTCGGCTTCCTGGCGCGCCACGATCCCGCGCACGCGCCCGAGCTGGCGCGCCGAGCCCTTCCGCTGGCCCTGCGCCTCGGCGCCGACGAGCCGGATCGCCTGCTCGACCTGGTCCCGCTGGCCCGCCATTTCCCGCCCGAGGGGGCCGCCGCGGCGTTCGGCCTCCTGCTCGACGCGCTGGCCGGAGACTTCCGCTCTGTCGCGCTCGCGGGCGACGGCGTGAGCCTCGAGCGGCTCGCGCCGCTCATCGCGGCGCTCGCGGGCGACGATGGCCTGGCCGGCGCGGCGCGCGAGGTGGTGCAGGTCGCGGCGTGGTTCCCGTGAGCGCCGCGCTCGTCATGGGCAATCCGGCGGGTACGCGGACGCAGCGAGCGCTCGAGTGTGCTCCGCGATCCGCCGAGAGGCGTTCCCGAGCCTCGGCAGGCGCTCTGCATTGCGGTCCAGAGGGGGTCCGGACCCCTCGCGAGCGCCCTGCTTTGCGGTCCGGAGGGGTCCGGACCCCCCATCTGGCACAAGATCGAGGGCATTCGCGAGGTCTTTGGCACAGAATTCCGCGTTGAAGCGCGAGTTCTGGCACATTTTTGCTCTCGAAGACGCGATGCGGAACGCGCTCGAGGGGTCCGGACCCCGGTGTGTCGCAATACATTGCGTTTGAGCCAGTGTTGGACCCCCCTCATCTGGCACAGAACAAGGTGACCTGGCACAGTCCGCGGGCGCCGCTCGCTGCACGGCAGGCGGCAGGCAGAACGGGGCCGGACGGGACGCCCGGACGCCGCTGGCGCCCTGGACAGCTCGGCGGGCGACGGAAGCGTGCTCCTGAGGCGGGGTTGACGAGGGGAATGCGCGGAGGGGATCGCCGCGTCAGCAGCGGGCGTGCATCACGCGAGGGGGCTCAGAGGTCGGCCGGCGCCGGCTCGGTGCCCTGCACGTCGGGCAGCGCCGCGGCGGGCGCAGGGGGCGCTGCGGGCTCGCCCTCGGGCTTGCCGTTCTTCCGGGCCGCGCCGCGGCCGCTCGGCCCGACGCTCCAGCTCGCGAGGGGCGCGAGCAGCTTGTCGGCGAGCTCCTGGGTCTCCGGCTCGTCGGGCTCGACCGCGCCCATCACCTTGATCACGTACGCGCGCAGCGCCTCGGTGAACGCGTCGAGCGCCTCGCGCACGCTCGGCGGCGCCCCGGCGGCCGTGGCTGCAGGCGCCGTGACGCCGAGCGCCTTGCCGTACGCGGCGTGCGCGGCCTCGAGGGCGACGAGGAAGCGCTTGCCGCCGAGCGCCTCGATGCGCGCGTCGAGGCCGTTCTTGCGGATGCGCTGGATCCGGAGCTCGCTCTCGGACCATTGCAGGACGTACGTGAGCTGGAGGAACTTGAGCCCTCCCGTGAAGATGGCCGCCTTCAGCGAGGCCGCCTCCGCGACCTCGGGCGCGCCGGGCGGCAGCTTGGTGAACGCGGTCAGGAAGTCATTGAGACCGCTCCAGCACCCGTCGAGGACGCGGTCGCACTGGACCGCATCCTCGCTCGCCTCCCCTCCCTCGGACAGCGACACCTGATCGCGCAGCGCCGACGCGAGCTCGCCATGGCGCGAAGCCAGCGCCGCGAGCACCCGCGCGATGCCCTTCGCGAGCTGCTTCTTCACGGGCTTCGCCGCGCTGAGGAGCTGCTCGCCGAGCGCCATCGCCCCGACCGCGGTGAAGCGGGGGAGCTGGATAACTTCCGAAGCGGTGTATTTGCTCATGAGATCACCCTCGTCCGTGGCAGGAGCGCGGGATTGCGCTGGAATGCCAGACGGGCAAGCGTGCCTTATTGATGAAATGAAGATGGGCGTCCAGAGCTATTTGATGGGAGGGCGAGCCAGAGAAGAAGATGGGGAGTGTCGAATTCCTGCGGTGCGGGGGAATGGCCGGGGGAAGGAAGGGTGAGAAGGTCAAGGGATGTTGCGGGGATAGCGGGGTTGGCACTGTTCTGGCCAGGAGCCCTACGTGGGCCATGACGAGACCAGGTGCCCCCTGCCGGGACCGGGACCGAGTCCCCGGCAAGGAGACAGCTTCGGCGGGCAGCCAGCCCGGGTGTCGTGCTCGCTCAGGTCGTGCGCGGCGTTCCGGCGGCGCAGGGCGTCCACGAGGACGACCATCCTGGACGACCGGGCATTCCCCCGGCCGTCGCGAACGTCCCTTCACGTCAAGAACTTCACGGTCTTCAGCGAAGCGGAGCTCGACTTCGGAGCGCACCTGAACGTGCTCGTGGGGGAGAACGGCACCGGCAAGGCCTGGGATATCTCGTTCGGCTTCTCGGCGCAGAGCACGTCGGACGTGACGATCACCACGCTCCCCACGGAATGGGTCGACGCCACGCCCGTGTACCTGCCAACACGGGAGCTCCTCACGATTTACCCGGGCTTCGTGCCCGTGTACGAGAACCCATCATCAAGAAGGTCGCCAGCAGCATCATGGACCTGAGCCTCGGCGGGATCCAGGTGTTCATCGCGACGCACAGCCTGTTCTTGCTGCGGGAGATCGAGATGCCCCTCGCCGGTCGAAGCCAGGAGATCGACGCGCGCTTCTTCGGCTTGCACCTGTCGGACGCCGGCGTCTCCGTGCAGCAAGGCCCGTCCGTGGACGACGTGGGCGCCATCGCTGCGCTCGACGAGGAGCTGGAGCAGTCCGACCGCTTCTTGAGCCCGGAGGAGCGACGCCGACGGTTCGCATCGATCGGCTGGATCCTTGCTGTGCGCCGGGGTGGGCGGCACCGCGCTTGCCTTCTGTCTCGGCGGTGCGCGCGGTCTCGCACGATTCCCGCACGAGAGGAGAAGTCGAATGGGCAGCAAGGCGAACACGACGACCGCGGTCGCTCGGTCGATCGATGATGCATCCGAGCACATCTTCCGGCAGGTCGAGCAGAGCGGCGCGCTGCCGCCGCACCTGGGGGCGCCCGAGGCCGTCGGTGCGGCGCTGTGCACGCTGTCGCGCCGGCTGAGCGGTGGAGAGGCGCGGGACCTCGCCGCGGCCCTGCCATCGACGATCCAGGCGATCGTCCAGCCGTGCGCCACGCACCGCGACGAGGATCCGGAGGTCTTCGGTCGTCGCGAGTTCCTGGAGACGCTCGCGGAGCAGCTGCACATCGATGCGGACCAGGCGAGGGCGGTGTCCCATGCGGTCTTCGCGGCCGTGGAGCGCGAGATCCCCATGAAGGAGGTCACGGACATCGGGAGCCACCTTCCGGCCGATCTGAAGGACCTCTGGGGGCGCCACCGCGTCGCGGGCAGCTCCCAGGCGGAGCGGCCGGCGGACACGTCGCTGGCAGAGCCTCCCCCGCGGGCCTCCGTGGCGACGCCCGCGCCGGACCAGCTCCGCGGCGACGTGGGCAAGGACAGCACGGCGGCGGCCTCGTCCGACGATGCCGCCGCCAGGAGGCGCGCGAGCTGACGGCGGAATGGGAGGCGCCCCGGGGAGCCGGACGGCGTCGCAGGATGAGCCGGCCCGGAAACTAGCGGGATGAGCCGGCCGATAAAAGAATCGCCTCCTCAGAAAAATTTGTGGGTGAGCCATTCGGGCTCGGCAGGTTCCCGAGCGCGTGGTAGAGGGCGATCTCCGCGTGTTCGAAGGTCCGAAACCCATACGCATTTCTGGTCGTAATCCTCGCTTTATTGTTGAATCCCTCGGTGGCGCCATGGGCGAAGGCGCTCCGTGCGCGGAACCCGCCACCGCTCATCCCTTCGTGTCTCCACAACCCGGAGCACGAGCCCCCTGCGGAGCACCCGTCCGCCGTCGTCCACGCTTCGCTCAGCGCGCTGCGCGCAGCTCGGGTCCAGGTCGCCGGAGGCGCCCGCGCAGCGGGCCGGAGCGCAGCGGAGGACCTGGACGCGAGCGAGCACGGCGCGACCCGCCTCACGCGACGGCGGACACGCGACCGCGCTGTCCAGTGAATGCAGGTCGTCACCGTATGAACGCACCGTCGCGCAGCTCCCCGCCCAGCTGACCATGAAGTCACGTTGACGGAGGGCGTCAAACCGCAGCTTGTCAGATCGCTGGGTGCCTCACCGTGACCGCAGCTGACGTCGTCGACGAATCTCGGATCTTGACGCCAAGGCGCAAAGGCGCTCGGGTAGCCCTGGGGGATTACTCCCCCAGGGCCCCCACAGATCCGGACGTGCGGGACTACCGCATCCGGCTCTTCGGAACATGGGTTCGCTACGCGGGTGAGTACGGCCTCGCGACCCGGGCAGGTGGGAGGGGGTAACGTTTCAGCAGCGTGTGCCTGCGGTCCCAGTCGATCCGCGCTCTCTGAGAGCGACGACCGAGCCACTTGCACCAGATGCCGACGACCTGCTCACGGAAGCGGCTGATCGCCTCGGAGTTCCCCGTGATGCCGAAGTACCCGAAGTGACCTCGCAGCTTCTGCGCGAGCGAGCGCTGCTGCTCCCCGATCGCCTGGTGCCGATGCTGCCGACACCACGCCGCGACCCGCTTCAGCGCGCGGCGGAAGCGATCGGAGGCGGTCTTCTGCTTGACCACCCACCGGCCTCGACGAGACAGGCCCCAGTAGTGGGTGAAGCCCAGCAGATCGAACGTCTTCGAGCCACGATCCGGTCGATCCTCCGAGGGAGGCCGCTGGTCGGGCCGACGAAAGTCGATGAGCCGGGTCTTGTCCGGGTGGAGCGCAAGGCCGTACTTGCCGAACCTCTCTGGCAGCACGGCCAAGACGCGACGAGCGTCTTCCTCGTGCGAGAACGCCAGGACGAAGTCGTCCGCGTACCGGATGAGAAACGCGCGGCCTCGCAGCCGCGGCTTCACCTCCTGCTCGAACCACGCGTCCAGCACCTCGTGCAGGTAGACGTTCGACAGCAGCGGCGAGATCACGCCGCCCTGAGGCGAGCCAGATTCCGGGAAGGACACGGCCCCGGATTCCAGCACGCCCGCATGCAACCACTTGCCGATGAGCCGCAGCAGCACCCCATCGCGCACCCTTCGACGAAGGATCTCCTGGAGGTGGCCATGGTCGAGGGTGTCGAAGAACTTCCGGATGTCGACCTCCAGGACCCAGCCGCCGCCCATGTGCATCACCTGGTCGCGGAGCGCTTGCAGCGCTTGATGCGCCGAGCGCTCCCGCCGGAAGCCGTACGAGCCGTGTAGAAAGTCCTGCTCGTAGATCGCCTCCAGCACCATGACGACCGCGCGCTGCAGGACCTTGTCTTCGAAGGTCGGGATGCCGATCGGCCGCGTCTGCGACCCGTCCCCCTTCGGGATGAGGACCCGCCTCACGGGCGGCGCGCGGTACGTGCCGGACTTCGCGCGTTCGAGCAGCGACCGGAGGTTGTCCTCCAGATGCGCCGCGTACTCGTCCGCGGTCTGCCCGTCCACGCCTGCGGCGCCGTCCTTGCGCGTGCGACGGTACGCCTCGCGCAGCCACTCGACGTCGATGTGGTGCGCGAGCGTCGTGAACGCCATGCCAGGCGCTTCCCTCGCCAGCTTCGCTATCCGCTCGAGTTTCGTGGAGATGGTCGGGGAGCCCGGTGTCTCCTTCATCTTTCCCTCCAGCAGCTCCATGTCCCGGCACCCCCTTCGCTCCACGGGGTCCCTCGGGACGGTTCCCCCGCTTCAGCTACTACGAGGTGCTCGGACGCCTCGTCACCCTTCCCGCCTCGCTTCGTTCCCTTCGCTCGGCGGTACCGCGCCCGCCGCTACGGCGGGCTCTTCTTGGCGGAGGCGACGGGGCCTCCCAGGTTCCTGGGGAACCCTTGCGTGCACGCCCTGGTCTCCGACCCCGGGGGGTCCAGCGCGCCGAGCCCTTCGCCGCACGCGGCGTTCCAGCGCGCCGGTGTTGCCTTCCGCTCCTTTGACAGCTTGGGCACCCACCTAACATTGCATTTCGAGGCTCAATACAAGGCTTTCACGCTCGCTGTCTACGCTTCGCAGCCCGGGGTCTACCCTCCGGACCACGCAAGACTCGCTTCCGGCTGGGGGCTAGCCTTGGCCGGGGAGGTCCGCAGGACCTCCATGGGTTCCATCGCAAGGTTTCAGCTTTCTACATGAGCTTCCCCCTCACCCAGGCTTTGCCTGGCGCACCAAAGGCGCAAAAAGGCGGAGAGAATGACCGAGGATGAGATAGCCAAGGTCGTCGTCGACGCAGCGATCGAGGTGCATCGTACCCTTGGAGGCCCAGGGCTGCTCGAGAAAGTCTACGAAGAGGCGCTTGCCTTCCAGCTCGAGTCGCGAGGGCTCACCGTGGTGCGCCAGAAGGCCGTACCGCTCGTGTACAAGGGCAAGCGTCTTGCGTCGGACCTTCGTCTCGACTTGCTCGTGGGCGATCAGTCATCGTCGAGTGCAAGGCGGCGGCCGCCTACAACAGAGTGTTCGAGGCGCAGGCCCTCACCTACCTGCGGCTGTCCGATCTCAAGCTCGCGATTGTTATCAACTTCGGCGAAGTGAAGGTGAGGCAGGGCATCCATCGCATCGTCAATCGATTGCAAGAATGACCTTCCCCTCTCTTGCTTTTTTGCGCCTTGGCGCCTTGGCGCCTTGGCGTTGAATTCTCCGATCTCCCGCTACGATACGAGTAGACACGCCCATGCACCGCCTCTGCGACCACGGTCTGCGAGCAGGCGACGCATCCCACGGATGCCCGCGACGCATCGCCCAGCCATGCGCTGCGGCAGGGCGCCCCGCGGATGCCCGCAAGTCGTTCTGCCCTTGCTCGGCTCATGCGCCCACAGATCCTGCGGAGGAGCCCACGATTGCTGTGTTCTTCTCGGTCGTCCTTGTCACCAGCGGAGCTTGGCAGGCGCTCAACGAGCGAACACGGTCCACGACATCGCCCCACCGTGAACCGCGGTGCCCCCACATCGGCGCCATGACCGGGCTCGGCGCAGCTTCCCCGTCGTCCGCCCGTCGCGACGCCAGGCTTACGTGGCGCCGTTGTGGGTTGATCGCCGATTCGACGCGGGCGTAACATTCTCGCACCGCATGCCGACCAAGCGAGACCTTCTGACCCATCGTGCGGGCGAGGCTCCGCACCCTCGTGCGCCGCAAGCTGAAGAAACACGGCTACCCGCCCGACAAGACGGAGAAGGCGGTCGACACCGTGCTGAAGCAGGCGGAGCTGCTCGCGCTGGAGTGGGCGGCGTGAGCGACGGGCCTGGTGAGCGGCCGGGGCCGGCCACGGCCCGTGTACGCGAGGCGGTACATGGGTCCGCAGAGAGGACAGGGTGGAGGTGACACATGGCATTCTTCGCGTCAGGGCCTGAAGCGGACGAATCCCGGATCGCCGACCTCGCAACCGAGTGGCGTGCCATCGTGGCGAGGGAGCAGGAGACGCGCGTGACACAGGTCGCCGCGTGGGAGACACAGCTCGCCGAGATCCGCGCCGAGCAAGAGGCGCTGCTGAGAGATGGCCACTGGGTAGCCGGACCGGACGATCTCCTGAGCATCCTCGGGCAAAGCCGACAGGAGCCGTATCATTCTGCGCTGCTGGCGTGGCTGCTCGATCCTCAGGGCCGACACGGCTTCGGTTCTGGCTTCCTCGAGGCGCTGCTCCGCCGCTGCACGTCCGATCCGCCGACAGCCGAGCTGAACCGCGCCCGGCCCGCCCTCGAGGTGAGCAAGGGCAAGGCCCGCGCCGATGTCGTCGTCGCTGGACCTGGGCTCTACCTCGTCATCGAGAACAAGGTCGATGCACGTGAACAGCCGCAGCAATGCGACCAGCTTTACGAGAGCTTCGGTCCAGAGCCAGGTGCGCTGTTCGTCTTCCTGTCCCCATCGGGACGAGCGCCCGTGACGGCGACGGGGGACGCGCGGGAGGCGTTCAAGACGATCAGCTACGCCGAACTCGCCGTGATGCTCCGCGACGCGCTGGCTTGCGCGCCGGCGAAGGGCGCCACGGCGCACGGACGCGAGGTGGCGTCCAACTATCTCGCCACACTGGAGAGGGAGTTCCAATGAACCGCATCGACGATCCGCGCGCCGTATTCTATCTCCGGCATCAGGCGCTCATCGAGGAGTGGGCCGCCCTCGGCGAGCCCGTCGCCGAGCTCGCGCACGCCTTTCTGTGCTCTTGCGCAGATGACATCGCCGGGCTCGCCGCCGAGCTTTCTCCGGACATACAAGTTTACAAAGATCTGGAAGATGACTGGCCGAAGATCTTCTTGATCTTGCCAGAATGGCTCGAATCGAGCGAAGGCGAGCTCGAGCCGAAGGTCGGGATCGGCCTGGAGTGGCACAAATCGAGACATCTCAATTTCACGACGCCTCCTAGCTGCCCCTACACAGGGGTGTGGACACATTACGATCTCGACGACGGCAGGGAGCTGTCGAGGAGGCTTCGTGCGGCGTTCGGAGAGGCCAACCTCATCAAGCCGCACAAGCTCGCCACCACCGCCGCCTGGTGGCCCGCATACCGCCACGAGCACGCGACAGGGGAATACTGGAACGACCTCGCGCCCTACCGCGCGCAGATAGTCGAATCGGTGCGGTTCTTCTGGACGGTGTTCGAGCCGCAGATCCGGAAGGTGCTGGCTGGCTGAGCGCACAGGACCGCCGCGGCCCGCGCTGCCCGCAGCCCGCCCTCCCCCTCCCCTACTGCCTCACCGGCAGCTCCACCACGAACCTCGCCCCCTCCCCCGGCGCGCTCTCCACGGTCACCGCCCCGCCGTGCGCCTCCACCACGCTCTTCACGATCGCTAGCCCCAGCCCCGTCCCGTTGCGGCTCTCGTCGGTCGTGAAGAACCTGTCGAAGACGCGCGCCAGACTCATCAAGCCGCACAAGCTCGCCACCACCGCCGCCTGGTGGCCCGCATACCGCCACGAGCACGCGACAGGGGAATACTGGAACGACCTCGCGCCCTACCGCGCGCAGATAGTCGAATCGGTGCGGTTCTTCTGGACGGTGTTCGAGCCGCAGATCCGGAAGGTGCTGGCTGGCTGAGCGCACAGGACCGCCGCGGCCCGCGCTGCCCGCAGCCCGCCCTCCCCCTCCCCTACTGCCTCACCGGCAGCTCCACCACGAACCTCGCCCCCTCCCCCGGCGCGCTCTCCACGGTCACCGCCCCGCCGTGCGCCTCCACCACGCTCTTCACGATCGCTAGCCCCAGCCCCGTCCCGTTGCGGCTCTCGTCGGTCGTGAAGAACCTGTCGAAGACGCGCGCCAGATGCTGCGCCGGTATCCCCGGGCCTCTATCGCGCACCGAGATCCTCGCCGTCTTCCTCCCCTCCCCGGCTTCCCCGCCCTCCCCGCCCTCCACGGTCACCACCACCGCCTCCCCGGCCGGCGAGAACTTCACCGCGTTGTCCACCAGGTTGAGCAGCGCCGTCTCCAGGTCCGTCTGCCGCGCCCGCATCAGCCGCCTCGGCATCTCGTACCGCAGCACCACCGGCCTCTCGCGGCTCGCGCACCGCTCCACCACGCGCCCCACGAGCGCCTCCAGATCGAGCACCGTCATCGCCTCACTCGAGGCCTCGATCCGGCTGAGCTCCAGGAGCCTCGACACGAGCCGGTCGAGCCGCTCCACGTCGAGCTCGATGTTCCGCAAGAACCGCCGCCGCGCCTCGGGATCATCCGCCGCGCCCTCGTCGAGCAGCTCGGCGGCCCCGCGGATCGACGTCAGCGGCGACTTGAACTCGTGCGCCACGTCCGCCGCGAAGTCCGAGATGTACCGCAGCCGCGCCCCCAGCCGCTCGTTCATCGCCGCGAACGACGCGCCGAGCTCCCGGATCTCGCCGCTCCCCGAGACGGGCACCTCGATGTCGCGCTCGCCGGCGGCGATGCGCTTGGCCGCGCGCGAGAGCCTCCCGAGCGGCCGCGAGATCGTCCACGCGAGCGCCAGCGTCACGAGGCCGGTGAAGAGGCTCGCGACGACGAGCACCCGGATGAGGCCCGACCGGATCCGGTGCAGCTCCACGAGCACCGGCTGCGTCGAGCGGACCACGTAGACGGCGCCGAGCACCTCGCCGCCGCGCCGGATCGGCTCCGCCAGGAACAGGAAGACCGCCGGCGGCCGCTCCCGGACGCGCGTCCGCGCGCCGCGCCGCCCGGCGAGCGCCTCGTGGACCTCCGGGCGATCCGGGATCTCGGACCAGCCCTCGCGCGCGCCCTTGCCGATCGGCTGCACCCGCTCGGCCAGCTCGATGAGGTCGGCCGAGCTCGGACCATGGCCGCTGTAGCCGCGCGTCGGGATGAGCACGGGGCGCGCCGGCTCGGGCCCCTCGGGCGGGCCGTTCGCGTGCGAGTCGGCCACGACCGCGCCCGCCCCGTCGAGGATCCGCACGCGCGTGCGCGTGAGCCGCGCGGCCTGGGTCAGCACGTCGCCGTGCTCCGGCGCGTCGAGCTCGAAGCCCCTGTCGAGGCCCGACGCGAGCATCGCCGCCACCAGCGCCGCCTGGTTCGCCATGTCGCGCTCCAGCGAGCCGAGGAGCTGCCGCTCGTAGAGGCGCGCGAACTCGAGCCCCGCCACCGGCACGAGCAGCACCACCAGGTTGACGACGAGCAGCCGGACGCGGATCCGGCCGAGCTCCCGGCGCAGGCGCTCGCTCACCGTACGCTTCGTACGCCCCGGCGCCGCACCGCCCGGCGCCCCGCGGCCCGGCCTACGCCCCATTCACCTTGTAGCCGACGCCGTGGACCGTCGCGATCGGATCACCGCCAACTGCCCGGAACTTGGCGCGAATCCGGCGGACGTGGGTGTCGATGGTGCGCTCCGTGATCAGGTTGTCGTACCGGTACGCGCGCTGCATGAGCTGACCGCGCGACAGCACCACCCCGGGCCGCTCGAGCAGCGCGCCGAGCACGCCGAGCTCCGTCGCGGTGAGCGACACGGGCTGCCCGAGGTAGCGCGCCTCGTGGCGGTCCGTGTCCACCTCGATCGGCCCGTGGCGCAGCACCGCCGCGCGCGCCTCCGCCGGCGTGGGCGCGGGCGGCGGCGCCTCGGCCCGCCGCAGCAGCGCGCGCACGCGCGCCACGAGCTCGCGCGGCGAGAACGGCTTCGTGAGGTAGTCGTCGCCGCCGAGCTCCAGGCCGACGATGCGATCGACCTCGTCGGCGCGCGCCGACAGGAACAGGATCGGCGTCCGGCTCCCGGCGCGCAGGCGCCGGCACACCTCGAGGCCGTCGAGCTCGGGCAGCATCACGTCCAGCACCACGAGGTCGACCTTCCCGGGCGCCGCCGCCTCGATCGCGGCGCGCCCGTCCGCCACCGCCGTCACGGTGTAGCCCTCCTTCTGCAGGGCGTAGAGCAGGACCTCACGGATGCGCGCCTCGTCGTCGACGACCAGGATGTGCTTGCTCACGTCTCGATCGGCTCCTCGTACCCGGCGCCGCCGTGCGCGTCCATGGCGACGCCGAGGCCCTCCACGCGCGCCCAGACCTCGGACACGATACCACCGACGCCCTCGACCGTGGATCCGGCGAAGCGCGCCAGGACGAGCTGCGTGCGGAGCGCCTGGACCAGGTCCGCGAGCTCCTCGAGGGCGCGGGCGTCGCGGTCGCGCATCGCCCGCAGGCGCCGGATGTTCTCGAGGTGCAGGTGCGCCGTCGCCAGCGCGCGCCCGGAGCCCGCGCCGCCGCGCTCGATCTCGGCGACGCGCGCCGCCGCGGCGGCCTCGTCGAAGCCGCTCTGGCGGAGCAGCGCGTCGAGCTCGGCGTGGCGGGCGGCGGCGCGCGTCACCTCGGCCTCGATCCGCGAGGCGGCCTCGCGCGACAGGAGCGCCTCGAACGAGGTGCCGGCGCACGCGCTGACCCCCTCGCGCAGCGCGCCCTGCACGCGCGCGGCGGCCGCGGCGGTGCCCGGGCTGCCGCCGGGCTCCGCGCGGCGCGCGGTGAGCGCGACGGGCGCCCAGATGGGCCAGAGCGGCACGCAGAGCGCCGCGGACAGGGCGGCGCGGCGGCGATCCCCGGGCGACGCGCGGTAGACCGCCACGGCGCACGCGAGCCCCGCGATGAGGTACAGGACCGAGAGGTCGCGCAGGCTCATCGCGAGCCCTCCGTCATGCCGCCGCCCGCGGGGCACTCCTGGCTCTCATACGGGTACGGGTAGCCGCACGGGTAGTCGTCCGGATCGGGCGGGCGCCCGTGGTCGTCATAGATCCCGAGCGCGGAGCGGCAGCTCCGGACGAGCGCGTCGGAGAAGCTCCCCTCGCGGGCGCGCAGGAAGGGGACCGTCTTCTCGCTCGGCCGCCCGAGGTAGGGCCGGAGGATCCACGCGGCCTGACCGCCGACCGCGAAGAACACGGCCATGAAGGCGACCGCGGTGAGCACGCGGCCCGGGCCCGCGCCGATCCCGCGCACGAGCACGCCGAGCGCGGCGAGGCCCGCGACGGCGTAGGCGAGCCAGGCGACGACCGAGGAGGCGTGGTAGCCGAGCCCCAGGTCGATGAGCAGCCAGAGCACGGGCGCGAACGCGAGCAGCACGAGCGAGGAGCGGCCCGCCGACGCGAGGGCGAGGGCGATGACCGACCGCATCGGCCGGGGGCGGCCGAGGACGGCCGCGAGCGCGTGGAGCGCGGGGGCGCAGAGCGCGAGGGTGATCAGCATCGCGAGCGGCACCTTGATGGCCGCGTAGAGGATCTGCTCCCCGCCGCGGAAGCTGCCGATCACGCCGCCGAACACGGCGGAGCCGAGGGCGATGGCGCCGAGCGACGCGAGGGCGATGGCGCGGGTGTCCCGGTCCTCGCGGCAGCTCGCAGCGATGTCGGAGGGCGCCCGGAGGAGGCGGCTGATGACGGCGGCGCTCACAGGACACCTGCCTTCAGGATCGGGAGCGTCGCCCACCAGACGCGCAGGGCGAGCGCGACAGCGAACCCCGCGAACCCGAGGAGCGCGGCGCCGTGCCCGGCCAGGAGGGCGAGGCTGCCGTTGCCCCGGAGGGCGGCCCGGAGGTCGCGCAGCAGGACATGGACGCCGAGGACGCCGCCCACCGCGAGGCCGAGCAGCCCCATGAGCGCGGCGGTCAGATCCGACCCGCTCGTGACGACGAACAGCGCGGCAGCCGGCGCGAGGCCGCCGAGCACGAGGCCCGTCGCCGCCGCGGCGCGCGCCGTGGCGGAGAGGGCGCGCGGCGGGTCGAGCGGCGCGTTGAAGAGCGTGAGGACGATGAGGAGCGCCGGCACGCCGAGGCCCGCGACGGCGACAACGGCGGCGGGCACGCCGGCGGCGTGCTGGACGAGCGACACGCCGCCCTGCCGCGCGCCGAGCGCCAGGCCATAGAGCGACGCGAGGCCGACGCCGATCCCGAACCGGGTCATGTCGTCGCGGAGCAGCGAGGGCGATCGCTCGGCGAGGAGCGCGGCTGTCCAGCCGGCAACTTCGCCGTGCGCCAATGGCTCGGCGGCGGCGCCGGTCGAGGAAACGGCCGGAGCGCCGTCACGACGCTCCTCGGGCTCGGGAATGCCGACTTCCGCGCCGGACTCCGGCGAGGATGCGATGGGGAGACAGGGGGCTTGCGCCTGCACGAGGACCTCCGTGGGGGTGAGCGCTGCGCGGCACGCTCGCGTGCCGCCGCAGGCATCGATGGGAGTACCCCCCGCGCGAGGCGCGCCCGCGCCCTCGACGAGGAACAGGCGCGGAGAGGTTGTGGCGAAGTTGTGGCGGGTCGCCCGCAGCGGCCGGAGCGCCCCGCGCACCGGGAGCACGCACGCCGCGCGGCGCCTCGGACAGAGGCCGGCCGCGGTGTCGGCCTGCGGGCCAGCGGCGCGCGCGGTATGCTCGCCGGATGTCGGTCGCCGTCACGCTCGGGCCCCGGGCCAGCCTCGCGGATCTGCTCGCCATCCCGGAGGAGCAGCGCTTTCACGAGATCGTCGACGGAGAGCTCGTTCGCAAGGCGATGCCCAGCGGCCCCCACGGGAGAGCGCAGCGCGTCCTCGGCGGTCGCATCGGCGATCCTTACGACCGGCGGCCGGGCGGGCGGCTCCCGGGCGGGTGGTGGATCGTGACCGAGACCGAGGTGCGGCTCGAGGAGGAGCAGGTCTATCGACCCGACGTGCTCGGATGGCGGCGCGAGCGGCTGCCCGAGCTGCCGGAGACGACCCCGATCCCGGTGCGGCCCGACTGGGTGTGCGAGGTCCTTTCGCCCACCACCGCGCGCAACGATCGGGTGAAGAAGATGCGCGTCTACCAGCGATGCGGCGTACCGCACTACTGGATGGTCGATCCCGACGACCAGACGTTGTTGGTCTACCGGTGGACGTCCGAAGGCTATCTGCTGATCCTCACCGCCGAGCGTGGCGAGCGCGTCAGGGCAGAGCCGTTCGTGGAGGTGGAGCTGGACATGGACGCGCTCTTCGGGGACGAGGCCGCGTAGCGCCGCGCGAGCTCCCCGCCGACTGCCCAGCACACCTCCACGCGCCCAGCACGCGTGAGCTGGACCACGCCACCTGCCGACCTCGGCGCGATCTTCTGAAGGCGCGTCGCGCGTGCGCCGAGCTATCCTGGGCCACCTCCAGGAGACGTGGTGTGAAGGCCAACAGCGACGCGCACGTCGGTGATGCCGGCGTACCGGGCGGAGAGCAAGGCCGAACGCTGGAGCGCGCTGGCAGCTCCGAGCTGCATGCGTCGGGGGCGGTCAGCGCCGGGGCGCCGGGCGCCGCGGAGCCGCCTCGCACAACGACATCCGTCGCGCCGGACCCGCTGGACGGCGCGGAGGGCGACGCGACCGAGGGCCACCGGCGCGCGTTCGACCAGCCGACGCGGGAGGACGCCGATCTCGCGGCCATGGTGGGGCGGCGGATCGGCGCGTACGAGATCACCGGGCTGCTCGCGCGGGGCGGCATGGGGATCGTCTTCTCCGGGCGCGACACGCGCCTCCAGCGGCCTGTCGCGATCAAGGCGCTCCCGCGGGCGGTCACGGACGATCCCGGGCAGCGCGCGCGGCTGCGGCGCGAGGCCAAGCTGCTCGCCTCCATCTCCCACCCCAACATCGCGACCGTCTACGGCCTGGAGCAGGACGACGCCGACTACCTCGTCATGGAGCTCGTCGTCGGCTCCACGCTCTCGGAGCGGCTCTCCCGCGGCCCGCTCCCGGTGCTGGAGGCGCTGCCGCTCGCGCTCCAGATCGGCCGGGGCGTGGAGGCGGCGCACGAGGCGGCGCTCATCCACCGGGATCTCAAGCCCAGCAACGTCCTGCTCACGCGCGACGGCAAGGCCAAGCTGGTCGACTTCGGCATCGCGCGCGCGGTGAAGCCGGACGCCGACGACGGCGCGCCCCCGATGTCGTCCACGACGCTCACGCTCCCGTTCATCATCCTCGGCACGCCGGGGTACATGAGCCCCGAGCAGATCCGGGGCCGCAGCGTCGATCGGCGCGCGGACATCTTCGCGTTCGGGGTGCTCCTGTACGAGTGCCTGACCGGCGAGGTCGCCTTCCCGGGCGAGACCGTGGCGGATCGGCTCGCGACAACGCTCGAGCGCGAGCCCGACATGGCCCTCGTGCCGCCCGAGGTCCCCCCGCGCGTCCTCGACCTGCTGCGGCGCTGCCTCGCGAAGGATCCGGCCCGGCGGCTGCCGGACATCGGCCACGCCTGCCTGGAGCTCGAGGAGGCGCTGCTCGAGCTGCGTCAGACCCGCGCCACGCTGCCGTCGTCGCCGGCGCACCCCGCGCGCGCCGGCGGCGCCGCTGCGGTGGCCCCCGCGCCTCCCGGCGCCGCCGCGCCGCGCCTCCCGTCGCCCGCCAGCGCCGCCGCGAAGGCTCCCGCGCCCTCCGCCGCCGCCGCTCCCGCCGCCTCGGCCCGCGCCCCTGCCGCCCGCGCCGCCGCCCCCGCGCCGGCCGCCCCTGCCGGCCGTCCTTCAGCCGCGGCCCCCCCGCCCGCCGGCCGCCCCTCCTCCGTCCCGCCCCCGCCGGCCAGCCGCGCCGCCGCCGCCCTCGCCGCCGGCCGCCCCTCCTCCGTCCCGCCCCCGCCGGCCAGCCGCGCCGCCGGCCGCCCCTCCGCCGCCCCCGCGCCCGCCGGCCGTCCCTCGGCCGTTCCACCCCAGCCCGCCCCCGCGCGCGCCGCGCCCTCTGCCGGCCGCAGGCGGCTCGCGCGCGCCGCGGCCGGCGCCGCGCTCGTCGGCGCCGGCGCCGCGGCCTCCGCCGGGCTCCTGCGCGCCCTCGACACCCCCGCGCCCGCCGCGCCCGCGCGCCAGTTCGATCTCCTGTACCCGGCCCCTCAGGCGCCCCTGACCAAGCTGCGTCTCGCCGTCTCCGACGGCGGCGGCCGCGTCGTCTTCGGCGCGGCGGGCGCGGACGGCGTCTTCGGCCTCTGGTACCGGAACCTCGAGGAAGGGAGCGCGTCGCTGCTCCGCGGCACCGAGGAGGGCTGGGATCCGACCCTCTCTCCCGACGGCGAGTGGGTCGCCTTCTACCGCGGCGGCGAGCTCTGGAAGCGCCGGCTCCTCGGCGGCAACAGCGAGCGGCTCTCCAGCGCCGCGTGGTCGGCGGGCGCCGCCTGGGGGACGGACGGGCTCGTGTCGTTCTTCCCGGAGTGGGGCCGCGGGCTGGCGCGCATCCCCGCGCAGGGCGGCGACGTCCGGTTCGTCACCGAGGTTCGCCCGGACCTCGGCGACTTCGCGCAGGTGCTCCCGTGCGTGCTCCCCGGCAACCGGGCTGTCCTGTTCACCTCCTGGGGCGGCAAGAAGGACACCCGGATCGAGGCGATCGACCTCTCGACAGGCGCCCGCGCCACCGTGGTCCAGAGCGGCTCCACCCCCCGATTCGCCCGCACCTCGCGCGGCGATCACCTCCTCTGGGAGCGCAAGGGGACGATCTACGCGGCCCGGTTCGACGTGGGCGCCTCGCGGCTCGCCGGCCCCGAGCACGCCATCGTGGACGGCGTGCTCACCGACGGCACCGATTACGCCTCGTTCTTCGATGTCTCCGACGAGGGCACGCTCGTCTGGGTGCCCGGCGCGGTCTTCCACGAGGAGAGCCAGCTCGCGTGGCTGGGCGACGATGGGAAGGCGGCGCCGTTCATCGACGATCCCCTGCCCTTCGCCGAGCCGCGCTTCTCCGCGGACGGCAAGAAGCTCTCGGTGATCCTCAAGGAGGACACGTACACGGCCTACGTGCGCGAGGAGGGCCGTGGCATCTTCGATCGTATCGTGTTCGACAACGAGGTCGAGTCGGCCGCGATCTCGCCCGACGGCGCCTGGCTTGCGTTCAGCGGCATGCGCGACGGGCGCTTCGGCGCGTGGGTGAAGTCGCTCGCCACGGGCGAGGAGCGCCGCCTCGCCGACGGCCTGGCCAACTTCGCCCTCGCGGTCGACTGGTCCCCCGACGGCCGGCACGTCGCCCTGTCGATGTCGCCCGACGGCCGCTCCCCCCGCGACATCCGTGTCTTCTCCCTCGACGACCCCGCGCGGCCGCGTGAGCTCATCGTCGGCCCGTCCGACGATCGTTATCCCCGCTTCTCTCGCGACGGCCGCTGGCTCGCGTACACGTCCGACGAGGCCGGCGTGCGTCAGGTCTACGTGGTCTCGTTCCCTGACGGCAAGGTGAAGCGGCAGATCTCGCCCCGCGAGGGCACCGAGCCCGCCTGGGCCCCGGACGGCACGCGGATCTATTACCGTGCGGAGGGAAAGCTGTACGCTGCGCCCGTCTCCCCCGTCGACGCCCGCCCGGTCGGGCCGCCTGTCGTGATCCACGACAGGCCGTTCGGGCAGGCCGATCCGGATCTCCAGAGCTACACCGTGGCGCCCGACGGGAGGATCTTGCTCGTCGCGCCCTCGCCGCCGAGGACGCAGGTGACCCACATGCGCGTGATGCTCGGCTGGGACCAGCGCCTGCCCTGAGCGGTCCGGCCAGCGGGACAGAGGGCCAGCGGGACAGGGACATACAGGGGAGGACAGGACTCGCCGCCTCCCCGCGCTGCCCAAACGGGCTTGACTCTTCTCCTCTCCTCCGCCGCCCGGCCTCATCTCGTTCAAAAATCCAATCCTGATGACAAGCATGTGGGCGTTCACACGACTGGGCGCAGCGTCTGCCTCTCTTGACGCGGCGCACCGCCAGTCAGTCCTCCCGCGGGCTCGACGAGATCCGCGGACCGGCCGATTGGAATTGACACCTCAAATGTGATCGCTCACATTTGGACCGTAGGCTATCCTTCTGCTTCGCTTTCGGGGTCTCGTCGTGTCCACCGAGACCTTCGTCATCTGAACGATTTCCGCAGCAATTGCGTTCGCTCTGTCGTCGCGGAAGCGATCGCCGATCGATGGAACTCGGCGTCTCGAGAGGGGTCTTCCGCAGGAGAACACGACCGGCCTCGCCTGTTCGGCGTCTGTCGTGAGCTCCGGACATCGGTCATCGAATCACCGAGGACGATCGCTTCATGCTCCGGAGAAGCGTCCGGATGGCAACCGCAGGTTGTGGAGTGAAGGCGTCGTGCCATCGAAGGGGGACCACGCGCCCCGCTCCGGCGAGCACGATGGTCGTTGCAGCGCAGGTCACCCGAACGGAACTGCCCAGTCACCAGAGGTCAGTCAGGAGACAATGATGACCCCACCGTCTTTTTCGATAACCAGCATGACGCGCCGCAAGCGGGCGCTCGGCGCGGGGCTCTGCGTCACGGCGCTCCTGCTCGCGGGGTGTACGGGCTCCCTGGGCCACGACGAGGAGGAGAGCAGCGGCGGCCCTGCGCCGAGCGGCGGCGTGGCGCGCGGCATCGACATGCCGGGCGCGCCGCAATACCACCGGCTCGTGCGCCTCACGAACTCGCAGTGGGCGAGCAGCGTGCAGGTGGTGCTGAACCTCGCCGCTCCCTCGTCGCTGTCGGACGGGTTCGAGAAGCCCGTCGCCGGCACGACGGACTTCACGAACAACGAGCACCTGCTGAGCGTGAACCAGCGCTCGTGGAGCGACTACCAGTCGGCCGCGGAGGAGCTCGCCGAGGAGGTGACGGATTCGGATGAGGCGCTCGCCGACGTCTACCCGGGCACGGACGCGGCCGGCTTCATCGAGACCGTGGGGCGCCGCGCGTACCGCCGCCCGCTGACGGACGCCGAGGTCGCCGGGTACACGGCGCTCTTCGAGACCGGCGCGGCGATGTCCGGCACGAAGAGCACCTTCGCCAAGGGCGCGCAGCTCGTGATCCGGACGATGCTCCAGTCGCCGCACTTCCTCTACCGCACGGAGCTCGGCGAGGCTCGCAAGCCGCTCGACGGCTACGAGATCGCGGCGAAGCTCTCGCTCTGGCTGCGCAACGCCGCGCCGGACGACGACCTGCTCGACAAGGCGTCCACGCTCACGACGCCGGAGGCGATCGCCAAGGTCGCCGAGTCCATGCTGGAGGAGCCCGCTGCGGCCAAGGCCATGCGGTACTTCCATCGCGAGCTGCTCCACTTCGACCGCTACGCCACGATCAGCAAGCTCGGCGTGCCGAGCTACAACGAATCGTTGAACGCGGAGTACGAGGAGAGCGCGTACCTGTTCTTCGAGAAGATCTTCACCGAGCGCCTCGGTGTCAAAGAGATCCTCACGTCGACCAACGGCTTCGTTGGGCCGGGGATGGCGAGCCTCTACGGCCTTCAGCCGAGCGGCCGCGACATCGTGGAGCGAGACCTCGGCCCCGATCGCGTCGGCTTCTTCTCGCAGCTCCCTTACCTGACGCTGAACGCCCTGAACGACGAGTCGGACTCGATCCACCGCGGCGTCAGCATCAACCTCGACGTGCTGTGCACGCCGCTCGGCGCGCCGGCCCCCAACATTCCGCCGGTCCCGCCGCTCGAGCCCGGGCAGACGAACCGTCAACGCATCACGCGGCTCACCTCCGCATGCGGCGGCTCGTGCCACAACGAGCTCATCAACCCCGTCGGCTTCGCCTTCGAGCACTTCGACGGCATGGGGCAATACAGGGACGAGGAGAACGGAGGCTTGCCGATCGACAGCAGCGGAGTCTACTCCTTCTCCGAGGGAGCGAAGCCGTTCGCGGACGCCGGCGAGCTGATGCACCACATGGCGGAGGGCGAGCAGGCTCACCTCTGCTACGCCAAGAAGCTGGCGAGCTTCGCGCTGCAGCGCGACGTCGTCCCGTCGGACTTGCCGCTCGTCGAGACGCTCGCCGAGGTGAGCCGCGGCGCCAGCGGCTCGGTGAAGGAGATGATGCTCGAGCTCGTGAAGAACGAAGCATTCCGCACTCGCGTGGGAGGCCCGCTGTGAACTCCAAGATCGTGACGAACCTCAATCATCCGAACGTGGCGCCCCGGCGCGGCATCAATCGGCGCGCGTTCCTGCGCGCCGGCGGCGTTGCCATCGCCCTTCCGTTCCTCGAGGGCCTGCCGTCGCGCTCCGCCTGGGCCGCGGACAACGCGCCCGTGTTCAGCCTCTACATCGTCGCGGCGTGCGGCGTGGTGGGTAGCAAGTTCTTCCCGGAGAAGACTGGCGCGCTCACGACAGACGGGCTCGCCGCCATGACGGAGAAGGCGACGCACGTGCTCGCGCCTCACGCCTCGAACCTGCTGTTCATCCGCGGGATCAACTTCCCCATGGGGGGCCCCACCAACTGCGGCCACGCGCAGGGGCTGTGTCAGGCGCTCACCGCGCGCCCGGCGTCAGGCGGCGGCAGGACCGCATCCTCGACCGGGGTGTCCGCGGATGTGGTGATCGCCGAGCTGGTGAACGAGGGCGGCGCCGAGCCGCTCACGCTCTACGCCGGCAACCGAAGGAACGGGTACATCGCCGAGCGCATCTCCTTCAAGGGCGGTGGCTCCGGGCAGGTGCGCTCGGCGGACGACAACCCGTACACGCTCTACGCCAAGCTCGTCGGCCTGACGGGCAACAGCGGTGGTGGTAACGGCTCGCAGGTCGCGGAGGAGCTCATCCGCAGCCGCAAGAGCGCGAACGACTTCGTGAGGGAGGAGCTGAGCAGCCTGATGCGCATGTCGGCGCTGAGCTCCGCGGACAAGCAGCGCCTCCAGCAGCATTTCGACTCCATCCGCGACGCCGAGGTCACGATGGGCGAGATGGGCGGGACCTGCACCAAGGCGGGCCTCGCGACGTCGGAGCTCGAGGCGCTCGAGGGCGGCCTCGCGTTCAAGACGGACGGCATGATCGAGGACGTCGCGAAGCTCCACCTCGAGCTCGTGGCGCTGGCGTTCGCCTGCAACTTCAACCGCGTGGCGACGCTGCAGCACGGCGACGGCACGGATCAGACGAAGTATGCGGTGCCGGCAAACGAGAAGCTCGGCTGGCCCTTCCACCACCTCAGCCACCGCGTGCAGTCGGACGCGTCCTCGGGCAGCAACCCGACGGCCGAGCAAGCGCACGCCGAGATCGACGTGCTCCGCATGCAGACGCTGCTCCACGGCCTCGATCAGTTCAAGGCGCGCGACCTGTTCGACAAGTCCATCATCATGTGGACGAACCACGTCGCGGACGGCCCGTCGCACAGCTTCCGCAACGTGCCGACGATCATCGCCGGGAACGGCGGCGGCTACCTGAAACAGGGGGAGTACATCGACGCCGGAGGCGTCACGAACAACCGCCTCTTCAACGGCCTCATCGCCGCCGCCGTTCGGGACAAGACCGAGTGGACGGAGAACTTCGGTGAGGGCGACGGCTCCGGGCCCATCGACGACATGCTCGCCTGAGCCTGAGGCATCCCTCAAATTCTTCAGGAATTCACAGGGAGGCGGGGAGACGGGGAGGAAGAAATACTCCCTGTCTCCTCGCCTCCCTGTTCAATTTTCTCGATTCCTCGGCGCCTGAGCGCCATCGCCGGACGGTGAGCCTCGCTGCCGGCGGCGTCGGCGCGGGGCACGGCGCTCGGCAGGGATCATCGTCCCTCCTGGTGCTGTCGGCCGTAGACCAGCAGCATGGCGATGATCACGGCGCCGTAGATGATCTGGCGGCCGGCCTCGGGCATCTGCAGCACGCTGAGCATGCTCTGGAGCAGCACGATCAGGATCGTGCCGAGGACGGTGCCGAGGTACGTCCCGCGGCCGCCCATGATGTTGGTTCCGCCGATCACCACGGCGGCGATGGCCGGCATGAGGTAGTCGTTGCCCATGGCCTGGTAGGCCTTGTGCGAAAAACCCGCCAGCAGCATGCCGGTGATGGCGGAGCACACGCCGCACATCACGAAGGCGCCGATCAGCACCAGGTGAGTCCTGACGCCCGATAAATAAACGGCCTGCTCCTGGTTGCCCACGGCATAGATGTAGCGGCCGAGCGCGGTCTTCTTCAGCACGAAGGTGGCGACGCCGCCGACCAGGATCCAGACGAACAGCGAGTTCGGGATGGAGAGCGTCTTGCCCACGGCCAGGACCTCCATCCACTCCGGTGCCTCGCTGCGCGGCGCGAAGCCGCCGGTGTAGAGCACCATCAGCCCCTGAAGCACGGTGTTCGTGCCCAGCGTGAAGATCATCGAGGGCACGCGCAGGTAGGCGACGCCGAGCCCGTTGACCAGACCCGCGGCGGCGCCGACGGCCAGGCCGTAGGGCAGCGCGGCCCAGCCGCCGAGCCCTGCGGCCAGCATGGCGCTCGAGGTGAGCACCCACGGCAGCGAGAGATCGATGTGACCGAGCAGGATCACGATCATCATGCCCGTGGCGGCCACGCCCAGGAAGGCGGCGATCTGCAGCTGTTGCAGGATGTAGTACGGGCTCAGGAAGCTCAGCGTGCCCTGGGTGATCAGCGTGCCGATCGAGCCGATCACGAGGACGACGCCGATCGACAGCAGCGCGTACCAGGTGGGCCTGTCGATCTCGCCGAGACGGCGCTTGAGGGAGGGGAGCTGTTGCATCGAGCTCACCTGAAGACGTGCAGCCGGTTCTTGACGCGGACGACCCAGAGCGCGCCGAGGCAGACGGCCGCCAGCAGGATGAGCCCCTCGAACAGCGGCTGGTAGAGCGGGTTGGCGAGGAAGCCCAGCGCCGAGCCCTCGTTGAAGACGCGGAAGTTGAAGGCGACGGAGCGGAGCACCAGCGCGCCGAAGAGCGATCCCACGGCGCCGCCGATCCCCCCGTACAGCGACGTGCCCCCGATCACGACGCTGGCGATGGAGTTCAGCGTGTAAGAGCCGGCCTGTGGGATGTCGGCGTTTCCGGACGTCGTCTGCAGCGCGAGGTAGAGTCCGCCGACGCTGGCGAAGAACCCCGACAGCGTGTACGCGGCCAGCTTGACGCGCTTGATGCGGACGCCGGACATGTACGCCGCCTCCTGCGACGCGCCGACGGCGTAAGCGCCGAGGCCGTAGCGGGTGCGGCGGTAGTAGGTCCAGAGCAGCGCGAGCAGCGCCATCCAGATCGCGGGCGTCGGGATCTCGCCGATGAAGCCCAGCGCGCCGTCGAGGGGCGCGGCGCCCGCGGCCTGCAGCAGCTCGTTGAGATCGAAGGTTGCCGCGAACGCCAGATCGCCATCGACCTGGCCGCCGGGCGTCGGTCTCAGGAACAGCGCGATGCCGATGAAGATCGTGCCCGAGGCCAGGGTGGCGATGATCGGTTGCAGGCGGCCGTACACGACGAGGCAGCCGTTGAGCAGGCCCGCCGACATGCCCACGGCCAGGCACAGCAGGATCCCCAGGAATTTCTCGAGCGCGCTGCCGGCGAGGACGTGCGAGGCCACGCAGTTGACGAGCGTGATCACCGCGCCCACCGACAGATCCAGGCCGCCGGTCAGCACGGGGATCGTCTGGGCCATGGCCGCCGCCACCAGCACGAACGACTCGTTGGCGTTCTGCCCGACAAGCGACGCGCTGAACCCCTTGGGATGGGACAGCGAGTAGAGCCCGTAGAAGAAGATGCACAGACCGACGGCCACGAGCAGGCCCTGGTTCTGGCGTAGGCGGAGCCTCCAGTCCTTCATCGTGCCTCTGATGGCGCGCGCTCGGCTTCGGGCTTCGCGCGCTCGGGCCCGCCGCGCAGACCGAGGGCCAGGTCCAGGATGTTCTTCTCGGTGATGTCGGGTCCCACGAGCTCGCCCTGCACGCGGTTCTGGTAGAAGACGAGCACGCGGTCGCAGCAGCCGATCAGCTCGTCGTAGTCCGTGCTGTAGAAGAGGATGGATGTGCCGGCGTCCGCGAGCTCGCGGAGCAGCTGGTAAATCTCCTGCTTCGTACCGACGTCGATGCCGCGGGTGGGGTCATTGAGCATCAGCAGCCGCGGCTCCGTCATCAGCCACTTGGCCAGCACGACCTTCTGCTGGTTGCCCCCGGACAGCGACGACACCGGGTGGTCGAGCGAGCCGACCTTGATCTGGATGCGGCGCACCATCTCATCGACGCGCGCGGCCTCGCGCTGGCGGTCGAGCACCACGCCGCTCGTGAACCTGTCGAGCGAGGCCAGCGACATGTTCGCGCCGATGGCCATCGGCAGCATCAGGCCTTCGGTCTTTCTGTCCTCGGGCACGAGGGCGATGCCGTGCGCGCGGTCCTTGGCCTGGCGCGGGCTCGTGAGCTTGATGGGCTTGCCGTCGATCTCGATCTCGCCGCGCACATCCTTGAGCACACCGAACAGGGCGAGCAGCAGCTCGCGCTGGCCCTGGCCGTCGAGCCCGCCGATGCCGAGGATCTCCCCCTTGCCGAGCTTGAACGACACGTCCTCGAGCTGCCGCTCCCAGCTCAGGTCGCGCACCTCGAGCAGCGTCGCCGGGGAGCTGCGCGCCGCCGGCTTCGGCGGGAAGACGTGACCCATGTCACGGCCGATCATGAGCTCCACGATCTGATCGTCGCTGTGCTGGCCCCTGGCGAAGGTCTCGATGTGCCGACCGTTGCGGAAGACCGACATCACGTCCGCGAGCTCCTTGATCTCGTGCATGCGGTGCGAGATGTAGAGCATGCCGACGCCCTGAGCCTTGAGATCGGCCAGGAGCTGATAGACCTTCTTGACGTCGCTGCTCGTCAGCGCGGAGGTGGCCTCGTCCAGGATCAGCAGCCGCGGGTGCTTGCCGAGCGCCTTCGCGATCTCGACCATCTGGCGGCGCGAGAGCGGCAGGTCGCTCACCCAGGCGTTCGGGTTCACGCCCTCGCAGCCGACGCGCGCCAGGAGCTCCTCGGCCCTGCGGACCTGCGCCCTGCGATCGAAGAGCCCGAGGCGGCTGGTCGGCATGGTGATGCCGATGTTCTCGGCCACGGTCAGCGTCGGCATCAGGGACAGCTCCTGAAAGACGCAGGCGATGCCGGCGGCGTTCGCGTCGAGCGGGTGGTCGAACCGGACTGGCTCGCCGCGGACCAGGAGCTCCCCGGCGCTCGGCTTGACCACGCCGCCGATGATCTTGATCAGGGTGCTCTTGCCAGCGCCGTTCTCGCCGAGGATCGCGTGCACCTTCCCCGCCTCGCAGGCGAAGTCGACGCCGCTCAGGGCGGTGACTCCGCCGTAGTGCTTGGAGACGGCCCGGAGCTCGAGAAGCGGAGGGCTCACCGGTTCGGTCATGGTGCTGGGGCGCCCGCGGGGGCGCTCCTTCAGGTCTACTTTACGTCGGATTCCGACTCGTTCATGATCTTCACGCCCGAGATGTTGACCCCGCAGGGCGGGAACTCGTTGGGCGTGAAGAAGTTGTCGGAGAGCTGGGAGAAGAAGTTCTCGCCGTCCTTCAGCGTGCCGTGATCGGCGGCGGGGATCGGCACGGAGATCATCTGCGGCATGACCTTGCCTTGCAGGCCCTCGAGCGCCGCCTTCATCGCGATGGCCGCGAGCCCCGGCGACTGGCCGAGCGACAGGCCCTTCATGCCCTGCTCGTGGTGCTTCGCGATCAGCTTGCGCACGCCGTTCTCGGCCTCCGTGGCGACCGGGATCGGCTTGTGGCCGGCGTCGAGCAGCGCGCGGACGGCGCCCGTCGAGCCGCCCTGCGCGAAGAGCGCGTCGAACTGGCGGTGCACGGCCAGCGCGTCGGCCACCGCCTTCTGAGCCTTGCCGTCGTCCCAGCTGCCGACCACCTCCACGATGGTGTAGCTCTTCCCCGGCGCTTCCATGACCTCGCGGAAGCCGACGTGGCGGTCGCGATCGACGGAGTTGCCCTGCAGGCCGCGGACCTCGAGCACCTTGCCCTTCCCGCCGAGCTGCTTGTCGAGGAACTCGCCCCACTGGCGCCCCATCGCGAGCTGGTCCTCGTTGACCTGCATCACCTTGTCCGTGTCGAGCACGTTGTCGAACGGGACCAGGATGACGTCCTTCTTGTCAGCGAGGCGGATCACGCGATCGAAGCCGTCGGGGCTGACGGCGAGCGTGACGATGCCGTCGAAGCCCTGGTTGATGAAGTCCTCGATCGCACCGAGCTGGGCCGCGACGTCGGTGCCGGTCGACACCACCTTGAACTCCTTGATCAGCGGCGCGATGGCCGGGTCCTTGGCGAAGGCCTTGGCCGTCTTGACCATCTGGATGCGCCAGGCGTTACCGACGTAGCCGTTGACGAGCGCGAGGCGGAACGGCGGCTTTCGCGCCGTCCACTGCAAATATTTGGTGTCCTTCTTCCACGGCGCGAAGCACTCGGGGCTATGGCCGGGCCCTGCCACGACCTTGGGCCCCTGCCCGCTCGGCGGCGCCTGCTCGGCCGCGGGGCTGGCGGAGCCCACTGCGGCCTGCGTGCTGTCGGGATTCCCTTTGCAGGCAGGGAGGCCCCAGAGCCCGAGCGCACAGCTCAACACCGCCGCTGCGCGCCGCGCCGGTCCACGAGACTTCAGCTGGCCAATCGACATCGTGCCGCTACCTTTCGAGAAAAGAGACATGGTCGGATGGAGATCTCTACTGCCCGCCGCGCGTCGTCACGTCCTCGCCCTCACGAGCCACGAGGGCTATGTCCGCGTGCCGCCGCGTTGCTCCTGGTCGAAGCGCTGGGGCGCGAACCATCAGCATCTGCCGATGCGACGGCATCGCGCGTCAATTCCCGGGGCGCCACGCGGGTTCCGCGAACACTATCGAATTCGAATGACGTGATCGGCGAGGCGCGTGGCGCCTACCACTTGAGAGCTTCTGGCCGCTAGGAAATCCAAACGCGATCCGAAAGTCAAGATCCTCGACGTGGCCGTCCCATCATACAGCCACGCTGCACGCGCTGGTTGATCCAGGAAACGTCACGTCACAGCCCTGGTACATGACGCCATTCGAGAGGTCGTCCGTGTCGCCTTCGACCGGCGTCGTGGTCGCCTGGCAGTGGTTCGGATCGGTAGAGAAGTCACGCGCCACCAGGCGCGACTGTGAACGCTCACATGCTCGATGTCAACGCTCGTCGGCGGGACCGCGGGCCCCCTCGAGCCGCGGGAGGACGAGGCGGAGCTCCTCCGCCTCGAGCGGCTGCACGAGGTAGCAACTCAGGGCCACGGCCTACTGCGGTATCGGCGGCGCCACCACGTCGTTGATGCTCTCCACGTTCCCGCCCGCCGGATACCCGTACGAAGCGAAGAAGTCCGTCCCCCAGACGGTGACCCCGAACGCCCCCGCGCTGCTCGCCTCGTGCTGGCTCGTCTCGCACGCCGCCTTCGTTCCCACGAAGCCGCGGCTCAGATCGACGTGCGCCACCTCGAACCGCCCCCCGGTCCCGACCGGCTGCCACCCGGTCACCTCGCCGAGGCAGCTCAGGTCCACCTCCGAGAAGCCGTTCGGCCCCTTGACCCGGGTGATCACCAGGTTGGTCGTGCCGTAGGTCGGATCGGTGAAGAACGCATAGCGCTTCAGGAACTGCTTGGGCGGGAGCTGGATGACCCACTCCTCGTCCCCGAGCGCGCACGACTGCCCGGGGAGCGGGATCTCATCCACGCAGCCCGGCCGCGTGGAGGACGGAGCGCCCGGCATGTAGTGCGTGAGCATGAACGGGTGTTCGTCGTCCTGCGAGCGCACCGAGAACAGCGATGTCGTCTCGAACTCGCTGACCTCGCCCGCGTCCAGGGTCGTCGGCGCGTCCGCGGGCGGCGCCGGATCCCAGGCGAGCGTCGTGCCGTCGGCCACGCCGAGCAGGCGGTACACGACGCTCTCGGGCTGCTGATCGTACAGGCGCGACACCACCCCGGCGCCGACGTACTCGCTGCCGAGGGCCCGGATCGGCGCGATCTGCTGGTGGGCGGCGTCCTGCCCGCCCCCGCTCGGCGACGTGTCGGACGGCACCTGCAGGTACGTGTTGCCGGTCCACACCCCGATCGGCTTGCTCGACTGCAGCACCGCGCCGCTCGGGTCCGCGCCCACCCACTGCACGACCTCGCCGGCGCCGAGCGTGACCTGCGTGGCGACGTTGGCCGGCGCGGCCGGCACCCCGCCGCCCTCGGGCAGGGACGCGCGGGGCACGAGCTCCACGGTGGTGTCGTCCTCGGCGGCGACCAGCATCATCCACAGCACGCCGGTGCCCAGCGCGTGCGGCGCCAGGGCGTAGTAGTTGGTGCCCCACGTGCTGCGCGGCAAGAGCAGCGACGCGCTCGGGAGGAAGCTGATCGCCCCGCCGTACGGCATGATGTCGTACGCGGACACGGGCGTATCCGACGCGACCTGGAACGCGGTGCCCACGCCGCTCTTGTGGACCGCCACGTCATCGAGCACGGCGGGGCGCCGCGGGCACTCGAGGGTGCCGTAAGACGTCGACGTCCCCGGCAGGTGAGAGAGGAACAGCACCGCCACCTCCCCGGGCGGGATCCCCTCCGCGGGCAGCGGCGTGTACGTCGTGCTCGGGCCGATGCCGCTCGGGAGGTACGCGAACCTGGCCGGGTCGAGCGCCTCGCCGCCGCGCTCGACGCGGATCTTGGCGTGGCGGGCCCAGGTGTTCGAGAGGAAGACCGCGTGGCACGCGCCGCTGTAACGGGAGCGGGTGCGCTCGTTCTCGAAGAACGGCGGCGACGGCGCGAGGTAATCGCAGCCGATGGATCCGCCCGCCTTCTCCGCGGCCTCGCACGCGGGGATGCACCTCCCCTGGTAACACCCCAGCTCGGGCGGGCACGCGTCGAGGACGTTCCCCTCGGCGTCCACGATGTCTCTCATGTCCGCGGAGCAGCCGCTGGGCGTCGCGCCGCCGCTGCCGCTGCTGTCGCTGCCGAGCTCCGGGCCTCCGATCCCCGAGCTGCCCGGCCCCGGCGAGCCCCCCACGCCGCCCGCGTCCGAGGACGTGGACGGCTTCCCTTGAGGGCCGTTGTTCAGGTCCGACGTGGCGGAGCAGCCGGCGGCGAGGAGGGCTGAGGGCAGCAGCGCAACAAACGGGTGGATGTGGGGCGACCTCATCCTCTGAAGTCATCGTGTCGCGGGGGACCTGTCAAGCGCCGCGCAATTCTTGTCGGGTGACGTGTTCGATGGCCTCGTCAGGCTCCTTCAATTTCATCTTCTCGTGTCCTCGACGGAGCCGGTGTCCCCGACGGAGCGACGCGCCGCGCCTGCCTTCGCGGCGCCGGGTACAGGCGGCGCAGGCGGCGCAGGCGGCGCAGGCGGCGCAGGCGGCGCAGGCGGCGCAGGCGGCGCAGGCGCGTGAGGCTCGCCTCAGTTCGACCGTGTCGGCGCGTACTTGTAGAACTTCTGCGCCCACTCGATCGTCCAGATCGTCGGCTCCACGTATACGTTCTTGTCCGTGCCGAGGATCACCTCCCGCTTGATCTTCGCCATCGCCGCCAGGAAGACCTTGCGGTCGCTCTCCATGCGCTCGCACATCACGGTCGAGGGCGGGTACAGCTCCTTGACCTGGGCGACGGTCGCCTCGTCGTCGATCCAGCTGTCGACGCCGTGCTCGCCCTTCGGGAGGCGCGCGCCGCCCTCCTCGAGCCAGCCGCGCAGGTCGTTGTCCCCGCGGTTCATGCCGTCCGTGTGGCAGCCGCCGTAGTTCGGCTGCCCGTCGCACCCCGCCGGCTCCGAGTTGAACGGCTGGGCCAGGGTCGCGACGAAGCTGAGGCTGGCCGCCGTGACGCCGCCGCCGGTCCCGGCGATGAACTTCGGGATCGGGTGCGCCCAGAAGGGGAACCGGATCTGGCCCTGCTCGTAGGCCTGCTCGATCGTCTGCACGTTGCCCTCGTCAATGACGGAGGTGGATCCTGCATGACCCAGCCACCTTCCCGGACATGGATGGATCCTGGTTTGACCAGGACCGCTCCCGGAGCTGGGTAGGTCCCGAGGATTCCCCTCATTCGCAGCGTTCTTCAGCAGAAGAATTGAACAGGGAGGCGGGGAGGCGGGGAGTATTTTCTAGCTCTCTCTCCCCGCCTCCCCGCCTCCCTGTGAATTTTCAGGGAATTTGAGGGAATGGATCCCGTACTGAGGGTCAGGTCAGCGCGCGACGAACAATCGCCTTGACGGACATGCCATCTCTGAACAATAAGCATCCTTGCCGCATTACCTTGCACACACAGAACGAGCTTATCCGCTCCGCGCGCATCTCGTTCAAAATTCATCAGCAGCGGCAATGGCCACCGCGGCCGCCCCTCCGGGAGCCTCCGCTGACGGCCCCGCGGGGGCGACCGCTGCCCGGGGCCGGCGGCGCGCCGAGCGCCGGGGCAGCGATGACGTCACGCAGCGATCACGTCATGAAGGGATGAGCAAGAGGGCGCAGAGCGCATCCACGACGGATACCTCTGCGCCCTCTTCGCCTGTCGCTCCGACGGCGCGAATATCCCACCTCACGCGACAGATCCAGCCCGGGTGACAAGCAATCTGCTTGACCTGTGCCGGTCAGGAACTAAGAAGTCCCCCTGCGTCTTCTGGCGCACATAGATTCTGGCGCACGCAACACGAACTTATCCGCTCCGCGGACATCGGGCTCGAGGGGGCTCAGCACGAAGGTGGCCCGACGCGGCCGCCCTTCGGGAGCGGTCACCGCGCAGCGAGCGACCATGGCCGACGCCAGCGCCCGTCGAGCCGTCGACAGATTCACGTTTCACTTACTTATCTGAGGAGAACGATATGAGATTCGCATCCAAGCACGCGCTGCTTGCCGCCGCGACGGGCGTCATCGCCGTGTCGTGCGTCGTCGGCCCGGAGGCGATCGACGGCGAGGAGGGCGGCTGGCTCGAGGGCGCCGTCGCGATCGACCCGGGCGCGGTCTATACGATCGTCGGCGCGCAGAGCAGCAAGTGCGTGGAGATCCGGGGCGGGAGCACCGCGAGCTCGGCGGCCGCGCAGATCGCCGCGTGCAACGGCGAGACGCGACAGCAGTTCCGCGCCGAGCCTGCGGACGGCGGATACTACCGGCTCAAGAACGTGAACAGCGGCCTCTGCCTCGGGACGAACGGCGGCTCGACGGCGAACGGCGCCACCATCGTCCAGTCTGCCTGCGGCGACGCCGCGAGCCAGCAGTTCTCGATCACCGACATCACCGCCGGCGTCCAGCGGATCACCGTCCACAACAGCGGTCAGGCGCTGGACGTCATGGGGCGTTCGACGGCGGACGGCGCCGGCCTCCAGGTGTGGAGCTGGGCGAACGGCGAGAACCAGAAGTTCTCGCTCAGGGCTGTGGAGGGCAGCTCCAGCAGCAGCTCCAGCACCACGTCCGCGAGCAGCTCCAGCAGCAGCTCCGCGAGCAGCTCCAGCAGCTCCAGCACCACGTCCGCGAGCAGCTCCAGCAGCTCCAGCAGCAGCTCGGGCTCGGGCGGGGCCGGCGGCGCGGGCGGTGCCGGCGGTGCCGGGGGCGCGGGCGGTGGGGGCAGCACGAGCGGCGCGCAGTACTACGTCGCGACGAACGGGAGCGACAGCAACCCCGGCACCCTGGATCGGCCGTTCAAGACCGTGAGCAAGGGGGTGAACGCCGCCAACCCGGGCGATACCGTCTACATCCGCGGCGGCACCTACACCGGGTGGAACAACGGCATCCACCCCACGAAGTCCGGGACGCCGACCGCCTGGATCACGTTCCGCGCCTATCCGGGCGAGCTCCCGATCCTCGACGGCGGCGGCAGCGACAGCTCGGCGTTCGAGCCGGTCAGCACGGCGGTGCGGTACATCCGGGTGATGGGCATCGCCGCGCGCAACTACACGTCGAGCGGCTTCTCGAACGGCTGGAACCACCCCTCCAGCAACATCGAGCTCAGGTACACGATCGCGGAGAACAACGGCATCAACGGCATCGCCTTCTACAAGGCGACCGGCGTGCGCATCGAGAACAGCATCATCGCGCACAACGGCAACAAGCTCCCGTCGTGGTCGAGCGGGGTCAACCTGTTCCAGGTCGGCGGGACGGCCCTCGACAACGTGGTGCGGGGCAACGTGTCGTTCGAGAACATCGACATCTCCAGCCACCGGTCGGACGGCAGCGGGTTCATCCTGGACGAGAACAGCACGGGCGCCACGTTCGAGAACAACATCGGCTTCCGCAACGGCGGGTCGTGCATTCGCCTGACGAGGAGCCCGAACGCCGTGATCGCGAACAACACCTGCTTCGGCAACGGCATCGACCCGAACGTCCAGTATCACCACGAGATCTTCTTCTCGGACGCGGGCTCGCGCACGGGCGCCGTGGTGCGCAACAACGTCGCGGTCGCGTCGAGCGGCAACCAGGCCCTCTTCGGCGCGACGGGCGTCACGCAGTCGAACAACCTGCTCCTGAACGACGGGGCCGCGGCGCCCTTCTTCACGAGCGCGTCGGGCCTGCTCGACTTCCACGTGGCCGAGGGCGCGACGCAGCTCATCGACGCCGGCACGAGCGCCTCGGCCCCCACGGACGACATCGGGTTCGATCCGAGGTGCCTGAAGCAGCAGTCGGGGCAGCCGGTCTCGTGGTGGCAGTACGCGCCCGACTACACGTACATCGCCAGCGTGAGCGGCATCGAGGGCTGCTTCCGCCCGGTCGCGCGGCCCCAGGGCTCGGCGACGGACATCGGCGCCTACGAGCGTCCGAGCGGCGGGTGACGCCCGGAGGGTCGCAGGACAGGTCGACGCCTCGATTCTGGAGGCCTCCCGGCCCGTCCGGCAGGTGAGCGACCCCTGGAAAGAGACCGATCGGCCTGCGCAGCGCCACGCCGACCCGCTTCCGGAAGCCCTGGGGCATGCCGGGGGCGGGTCGGCGACCCCTCGAGCGACCCCCGGAGCCTCCCCCGGCGGGTCGGCGACCTGTCGGGGATACCTCCCGGCCTGCTGGACGGGTCGACGACCCGTCGGGGATACCTCCCGGCCTGCTGGACGGGTCGGTCGACGGTCAGAAGCGGCCGACGAGGCCGAGGCCGGCGCTGCTCGGACCGAAGGACATCGGCGCCGGGACCACGAAGGCCTTGCTGACGTCGTCGCGGACCAGCACCGTCTTCGGCACGAGGAGGCCGGGCAGGAGCAACGCGGCGCCCGTGACCTGGACGAGCCCGTCGAGGACGAGCGCCATGGTCTCGAGGTCGTCCTGCCGGGTCGTGGCCAGGGTGAGGAACGGGCCCGCGACCGGCACGAACAGCGCCGCATAGCCCGACGAGCCGCGGTACACGGCGTCAGCGCCGCCGATCGCCGTGAACAGGTAGACCGTCCCGAAGACGATCGCGCCGCTGATCACGAGGCCCTTCCGGACGCGCTCCTCCGGATGATAGCCGGGAGGCACCGGCTCCCCCTCCCTCCACGGGAGCACCTTCGGGCCCGCGGGCGGGACGCCGGGGGCGGCGTAGTAACCCGGAGGCGGAGGAGCCGGCGGCGCAGGCAGGGGCTGCACCTGCATGGGCGGCGGAGCAGGCGGAGGGGCGTCGTCGGCGCGCGCCTGCCCGGAGAGGAAGATGGAGACGAGGAGTCCGATCGCGACAGCGAGCGACCCGCGTCGCTGCGATCGTCGATTCACCACGTCAGCTCGTTCGCGCTCGCGTCCTCGCATGTTCGTCACCTCGCGCCGGGCGTGCCCAGCGAGCGATCGTAGATCGATCGCCGTCATCTCGCGGCGCGATGCGCAGAGCGCCGGCGCGTTTTTCCCCGACATCGCCGCACGCGGAAGGCCCCATGTCAGGCGTCGTGTTCCGGCCTGCGGACCGCCGTGAGACGCGAAGGCGATATCTGACAGCAGGCTGCTCGCCGGCGCCGGCGGTACATCGCCCGGCTCGACCGCGCCGCGGGCGCCGCAAGCGTCGCCGCCGCGCCCTGACGACGGGCTGCAGCCCCCACGAGCACCGCGCCGGCAAGGGGGCAACGTGGCCGGCCGCCGTCGCCCGCGACGCGCCGCTGGACAAGCCAGAGGACGTTCGCTAGATTGCACCCCCGATGTCGATCCACTGCGCGCCCTCGCTTCGCCCCTGCCTAGGCCTACGGCCTCGGGGGCTGTCCGCGCGCTGCTGACGACGTCCATCTTCGCAGCTCGGCCCCCGCCCGTTCCTTGGCCCGGTGGGGGTTCTCGCGTCGTCGTCGCGACGGCTCCCATCCTCAGCTTTCTGGGAGTCCTGTCATGTCCACGATGCCTGTCCACAAATACAAGCCTTATCAGCCCATCCACCTGTCCGACCGGCGCTGGCCCGGCCGCGTGATCGAGAGGGCGCCGCGCTGGTGCAGCGTGGACCTGCGCGACGGCAACCAGGCCCTCGTCGAGCCCATGGGGCCCGAGCGCAAGCTCCGCATGTGGAACGAGCTCCTGCGCATGGGGTTCAAGGAGATCGAGGTGGGCTTCCCCAGCGCGTCGCAGCCCGACTTCGACTTCGTGCGACGGATCATCGACGAGGGGCTCATCCCGGACGACGTGACCATCCAGGTGCTCACCCAGGCGCGCGCCGAGCTGATCGAGCGCACGTTCGAGGCGATCCGCGGGGCGCGCCGCGCGGTCGTGCACCTCTACAACTCCACCTCGACGCTCCAGCGACGCGTGGTGTTCGGCCTGGATCGCGCGGGCATCGTCGAGTTCGCCGTGCGCGGGGCGAAGCTCGTGAAGGAGCTCGCGGCGCGCATGCCGGAGACCGAGGTCGTGCTCGAGTACTCGCCCGAGAGCTTCACGGGAACAGAGCTCGATTTCGCGAAGGAGATCTGCGAGGCGGTGATGGACGTGTGGCAGCCCAGCCCGTCACGGAAGATCATCCTGAACCTGCCGGCCACCGTCGAGATGTCGACGCCCAATATCTACGCGGATCAGATCGAGTGGATGGACAGGAACCTCAAGCAGCGCGACAGCATCGTGCTGAGCGTCCACCCGCACAACGACCGCGGCACGGCGGTCGCGGCGGCCGAGCTCGCCCTGATGGCCGGCGCCGACCGCGTCGAGGGCACGCTGTTCGGGAACGGCGAGCGCACGGGGAACGTCGATGTCGTCACGCTGGCGCTCAACCTGTTCTCCCAGGGCGTGGATCCGGAGCTCGAGATCCATGACGTCCAGGCGATCAAGGAGACGGCCGAGCACTGCAATCGCCTGCCGGTCCACCCGCGCCACCCCTATGTCGGCGAGCTCGTGTACACCGCCTTCTCGGGCTCGCACCAGGACGCGATCAAGAAGGGCTTCAAGGCGCTGCGCGAGGGCGGGAGCGCGCTGTGGGAGGTGCCGTACCTGCCCATCGATCCGCAGGACGTCGGGCGCAGCTACGAGGCGGTGATCCGCGTGAACAGCCAGTCGGGCAAGAGCGGCGTGGCCTATGTGCTCGAGCACGATCACGGCTACGCGGTGCCGAAGGGGCTCGCGATCGAGCTGAGCCAGGCCGTGCAGCGCCGGGCGGAGCGGACCGAGGGCGAGGTGCAGAAGGCCGAGATCCTCGCGATCTTCGAGCGCGAGTACGTGAACCGCGGCGGGCCGCTGCGCGTCACCGAGCACCGGAGGAGCGGCCAGGGCGCGGGGGAACGACACGAGTTCCACGTGCAGATACGCGGCGTATCCCACGTGCTGAGCGCCGCCGGCCAGAGCCCCGTCGAGGCGTTCGCGAGCGCGCTCGCGCGTCACGCGGGGATCGCGATCGCGGTGGAGGAGCACGCGGAGCACGCGATAGGGCGGAGCGCAGGCGCCGAGTCCGTGGCGTACGTGGGCCTCTCGATCGGGCGCAAGCGCTGCTTCGGGGCGGGGACGCACCCGAGCGCCGTCATGGCGTCGCTCGCCGCGGTCGCGTCCGCGTGGAACCGCGCGCGGCCGGCCGAGCCGGCGCGGATGGCGCTCTCGCCCGAGTGATCGGGCGCGGCCTCGCCTGGCCATCAAGCGAGGCCGCGCTGGATCGCCGCTCACGGCCCCGGGCGGTCGTCGCGGGCGAGCAGCGCGGCCGTGTGTCGCTCGATCTCCGCGGCCGTGAGCGCCCTGGCATAGAGCGCCGCGTAGTACATCGCGCCCGAGAAGGTCCGGCCGCCGAGCTCGCGGTTGCCGAGGACGAGGTGCCGCCCCTCGGCGAGATCGAGCGTCGCGTCCAGCGGGGGCACGCGCTTGTGCATCGTGCAATAGCCGACGATCGGGTTGCTCCGCGGGGCCAGGACACCGTTGATGTAGAGCCGGACCCGATCCGCCGCGGGCTCCTGGACGGTCGTATCGAACACGCCGTGCACCACCGCGCGCGCCGGGAGCGCCGCGTCCCACGCGCCGCCGCAGTTCGTGCCGTTCCACCAGAGCTCGATCTGGCCGGGCTGCTCCGAGCGGAGCGTGAAGCGACCGGACTCCGTGCCGCTGCCGATATGGATGATGCGCGAGCCGTCGATGACCACCTCGGCGACGCGGAGCACGGCCTCGATCGTGCCCGTCCTGGACCCGTGCAGCGCGGTATGGATCTTCGTGCCGTCGATCGCGGCGGAGGCCCGGCTGTCGGCCGCGACCGCCGTCCAGGAGAGCCCGCTGTGCGCAGGGCCGTCGGCCGCGAAGCTCATCTCCGGCCCGTACGTCAGCGCGAGCGGCATCGGCGCCGCCGCGGCGTCCTCGACCTGCGTGGGCGCGCTCCCGGCCCTCGCCTCGTCGAGGAAATACCGCGCGACGAGGCCGTCGTCGGTGAGGCAGGACGAATCGCGCGCGCAGTCGGTCCCTCCGGCACCACCGCCGCCGGAGCCGCCAGGCCCTGAGCCGGCCTCCCCGCCCCCGCCTGCACCCGAGCCGCCCTCCCCGCCGGCTCCCGCGCCGGAGCCGGAGGTCCCGCCGCCTGCGCCGCTGCTCGACGCGCCGCCGGTGTCCGGACCGGCGCCGCCGCCCTCCGCGCTGCTGCTTCCGCCAGAGCCGGTGCCGGGGAGCTCGCCGAGCCGCAGCTCGGGGGCGCACGCCACGAGGAGCTGGAGCGAGATCAGCAGCAGGCGCACCGTCATCCGCCGCATCCTACCGTCGCGCGCTCACCGCGGCGCGGTTCACTCGCGCGCGCTCCGCGCCTCCCCGGGGAGCGAGGCGATGTCGGCGAGGAGCCGCTCCAGCATCGCCTGCGTCACCGGCTTGGTGAGGTGGGCGTCGAACCCGGCGGCGTGGGCGAGCCGCCGGTCGTCGTCCTGGCCATAGCCGGTGAGCGCGACCATCAGCGTCGCCCTCGTGGCGCTCTCGCCGCGCAGCGCCCGGGCCACACCATAGCCGTTCATGTCCCCCGGAAGGCCGATGTCGCAGAGGATCACGTCGGGCGGCGCGTCGCGCGCGGCGGCCACGCCGTCCGCGCCGCTGTGCGCCACGGACACGGCGTGGCCGCGGCGCTCGAGCACCATGCGCAGGCTGTCGGCCGCGTCGTGGTTGTCCTCGATGATCAGGATGCGCCGCGCGCGGCCCGCGCTCGCCGCCGCGACCCCGGGGCGCCGCGCCTCCGCGGCGCGCGGCGCGGCGACGTCGGCGAGCGGCAGCGTGATCGCGATCTGCGCGCCGCGGCCGACGCCGGCGCTCGCCGCGCGCACGGCGCCGCCGTGGAGCTCGACCACCCCCTTGACCAGCGCGAGCCCGAGGCCCAGGCCGCCGCGGCTGCGGGCGAGGCTCCGGTCGGCCTGCGTGAACGGCTCGAAGATGCGCTCCAGGAGGACCGGATCGATGCCGATGCCTGTGTCCGCGACCTCGACGGAGACGACGCCGCGGCCGCGATCGGGCACCACCGAGAGGCGGACCGAGCCGCCGCCGTCGGTGAACTTGCTGGCGTTCTGGAGCAGGTTCCCGATCGCCTGGGTGAGCCGCGTCGCGTCCGCGCGGAGCCACGCCGGCTCGGCCGGCAGCGCGAGCTCGAAGCGCACGCCGCGCGCGTCGAGCAGCGGTCGATAATCGAGCGCCGCGGCGCGGGCGAGCTCGACGAGGTCGAGGCGCTCGGCGGAGAGCGCGATCTTGCCCCGGGAGATGCGCGAGATGTCGAGCAGATCGTCGACGAGCCGGGTCATGTGCCCGATCTGGCGATCCATGATGGCGCGCGCGCGCTCGACCACCGGCGTGGCCGGGCCCGCGATCCTGAGCAGCTCCACGGCGTTGAGCAGGGGCGCGAGCGGGTTGCGCAGCTCGTGGGCGAGCATCGCCAGGAACTCGTCCTTGCGCCGATCGGCCTCCCGCAGGGCGTCCTGGGTCTGATGGAGCTCGGTGACGAGCGCGGTGAGCTCCCGCTCGCGGGCGCGCAGCGCCTCCTCGGACGCCCGGCGGTGCGCGATCTCCTGCTCGGCGACCTCGTGCCAGCGCACCCGCTCGATCGCGAGCGCGCATTGCTGGGCGATGGAGAGGACGAACGCGTGGTCGTCCGCGTCGAACGGGCGCGAAGCGGGGAAGCAGAAGCCGAGCGAGCCGACGATCCGGGACTCGACGATGAGCGGGAACGCGACGACGGCGCCCCCGTGCTCCACGCCGTGGACGCTGGCGAGGACCGGATAGCGCGCGTTGCGCTCCTCGCGCGTCGGCACGATGACGGGCGCGCCGAGCCGCGCCGCCTCGGCGACGGGCACGGGCGAGTCGACCGGATACTCGACCCAGTCCTGCTCGGTCTCGACGGGGACCCCCTTGAAGCCGAGGTTGCGGAGCGTGGCGCCGTCGGTCGACAGCAGCGCGACGACGCCCACCTCGGCGTCGAGCGCAGGCATCCCCTGATCGATGACGGTGCCCGCGATCTCGGCCAGGGTGCGGGCCCCCGCGAGCGCCGCGGTGATCGCCTGCAGGCGCTGGAGCCGCTCGACCACCCGCTCGAGCCGGGGTGCGGCCCCTTCGAAGAAGGACCGTGCAAAGGTGGGCTGCCCATCGAGTGATCGCATAGAGGCTCCGGGCCGCCGACGAGCGTAGCGCAGCCCGGCGCGCGAGCATGCCGATCGCGTGGAGATCACGCAGGAAAATTATCGATACGCGCCCGGTTATTTTTCGCGGCGCAGGCGGATCGTGGCCTGGTCGTCTCGTGTCCATTTCGGCAGGACCCGCTCCGCGAGGGCGCGGGCCTCGGGCCCCACGCCGAAGCGCGCGGCGTACGTGCCCACGTCGGCGAGCCGGCGGATCGCGAGCTCCAGCGCGACGCGGTCCGCCGGGCCGTCCAGCCGCCGCGCGAGGTCGGGCAGCCAGGCGCGCAGCAGCGAGGGGCCCGCGTCGCCCTCCGCGCGCTCGGGGTGACCCCGGAGCGCCTCCTGGAGCAGCGCTTGTACCAGCAGCGAGGCCGACCTGCGCGCGGCGCCCTGCGCCCTGCGCGCGGCGCCGCCCCGCGCGCGCACGGCGAGCCTCGCTCAGTTGGCGAACAGCGTCACGCCGAGGCCGGGCCTGAACGTCCCGAAGAAGGTGCCCTGGCCCCCTTCCACGCCGAGGACGCCGCCCACCATCATGCGCGCGTTCACGGAGAGCCGCGGCGCGAGCCAGTACTCCAGCCCGCCGCCGGCGCCGAGCGACACCGCGGAGACGTCGCTCGCGGCGGTCCCGCCGGTCGACGGATCCTCTTCGTCGCGCGACGTGGAGAGGGAGAGGCGGTTGTACGCGACCTCGCCCACGAAGAAGGCGTGCATGTTCTCGCCCAGATCGCCGAAGAAGGCGACCACCTCGCCGCCCAGGGTCAGGCGCAGCTCCGTGTCGTCGCCAGCCACGCCGATGCCGGCGCCGGCCACGCCGGCCAGAGACACCGCGTCGCTGACGAAGCCGCGGAGGGAGAGCGTCGAGGTCACCGGGATGCCCCGGCCCGCCGGGGCGGTCGCGCCGCCCAGCGTGACGCCGAAGCCGGTGAGGCCCGCGCGAGGTCCACGCCTCTCCTGCGCGGCCGCCGCGGTCGTCGGGGCGGTGGGGGCGCCAGGGCGGCCTGCCGTGGCGGCCGTCGCGGCAGCGGAGGCGCTCGGCTGGGCGGCGGGCGCGCCGGGGGTCGAGGGCACCACGGCCGGCGGCGCCCCCGGGCCCGCGGGCGGGGCGACCGGCGCCGGCGCGACCGCAGCCTTCGCCGGAGGCCCAGCCGCCTTCTTCTGCTGTTCGATCTCCTGGTGACGGCGGTAGGTCTTGATCTCGGCGAGCCGCTGTTGCGCCGTCTTGCCCTGTCCCGCACAGCCGGTGACGAGCACGAGAAGCGCAACGAAGAAAATCCGCATGAGCATCCTCCAACCTGCGGCGTGGATACACCAACGCGCACGCCTGTTGCGCGTCGAGCTCGATCCCGGCGCGGCGCTGGACGCCACGCCACGCCCCCTCGTCCGCTTGCGCGGTCGAGGGTTGCGGGGCCCCGCGCAGCGCGCCAGCTTCCGGGCGCGGCCTGCATGGCCCGACGTGGCGGCGAGGCTCGACGTGCCTGGCTGCAGGGACCCGGAGGAGGAACCGATGAAAGCCGTCTGGAAGGACAAGGTCATCGCCGAGAGCGACGACACCGTGCTGGTGGAGGGCAACCACTACTTCCCCGCGAGCTCGCTCGCGCGCGACCACGTGGTCCCCAGCGATCATCACACCGTCTGCTCGTGGAAGGGCACGGCCAGCTACTATTCGCTGCTCGTGGACGGTGAGCTCAACCCCGACGCGGTCTGGTACTACCCCGACCCCAGGCCCGAAGCCGCGATGGTGCGCGACCGCGTCGCGTTCTGGAAGGGCGTGAAGGTCGTCGACTGACGCGGCAGCGCGCGCGCTGGTCGCGGTCAGGACGGCGGCGCCGCCAGCCGCGGGTTAAGCTCGCAGGCGATGGAACTCACGCCCGCCTTCACCTACCCCGCGCAGGTGCCCGTGCTGATGCGCCAGCAGGGCTATGCGGTGCTCAGCCCTCAGGGCGTCGCCGAGCTCACGGGCTGCGACCTGCGCGAGCTGCGAGCGCTGCGGCCCTCCTGGAACGACCTGCCGCCGGACCGCTACCTCAAGGACGGCGGGCGCTACCGCAGCCGGCGGCATGCGTGCTTCGTGGTCGAGGGCGGCGCCGTGCGAACGGCGCCGCGCCGCGCGCACTGGCAGCCCGTCGAGTACAACGCGCTGCACGGCGGCATGCACCGGTGGTTCGAGCCGATGGCGCCAGAGGTGGCGGACCAGCCCGCCTGGGCGTGTCTGCTGCGTGCGCTCGGGCAGGTCGCTTCCGGCATCAAGGGCGAGCAGCCCTGGTTCGTCGAGGCGCACCAGTTCCGCATCGACACGCAAGGGGGCATCGGCCGCCCCACGCCGGAAGGCGCGCACCGCGACGGCGTGGATCTCGTGGCGGTGTTCCTCGTCGGGCGTGAAGGCATCAAGGGCGGCGAGACGCGCGTGTTCCAGGCCGACGGGCCCGCGGGCCAGCGATTCACGCTCACCGAGCCGTGGAGCCTGCTGCTGCTGGACGACGAGCGCGTGATCCACGAGACGACGCCGATCCAGCCCGCCGGCGAGCGCGGCCATCGCGACACGCTGGTGCTGACGTACCGCGCGGGCGGCTTCCAGGGCGGCTGAAGCGGCGGGCTCTCTCCGGGGCGGCGGCGTCGCGGGAGAACGGATCAAGAGACCGCATCGCTGACGAAGCCGCGAAGGGAGAGCGTCGAGGTCAGCGCCGCTGATCCTTCGGCCATCGCGGGCGCCCCGCGTGGCACACCCGCGACGTCGGTGTCGCGCCACGCCGGCCGTCGCAGCGCGAGATCTCCTCTGCACACGCTGGTACATACGTTGCGTTGAGCCCTGGCCGGAGGGACGAGATGCGGAACATGATGGTGGGATTCGGCATGCTCCTCGCGGTCGGGTGCGGCGGGGCGGACCTGCCCGAGGGCTGGGAGGACGCGGAGGCGATCGAGGGCCTCACCCAGAGCGAGTGCACGGCGAGCGCGTACGACGCGACGGTGAAGGAGACGCTCGCGGCGACGCCGGAGCGCGGGGCCGTTCACCTCGACTACGGCGCAGCGCATTTCCGCTGCGAGCAGGCGGTGGAAGGGTTCGTGCGGCGGTCCGGAGGCAAGGTGGACGTGCTCGTGCAGCCGGTGGACATGGACCCGAGCGCCGTCGCCGGATGCGACTGCCGCTACGACATCGGCATGATGATCAAGGGCCTCAGCAAGGGAACTGTCGCCGTCGATCTGTACCGCCGCTGGGACAACCTGAATGAGCCGAACGATCCGGTGAAGATCGGCTCCGCGGATGCCGAGATCCCCTGAGAGCATCGGGCTCTCCTGGAGCTGCAGAGCGCATGCAGGCTCAGCGGTGAGCGCGTGGCGCGCAGGTCTGCAAGGCGCTGCCGGACGGAGTCGTCTCGCGCGGGCAGCGCTGCCCAGCGCGCAGCGACTGCGCGCTGGGCAGCAATCATGCGCTGCCAGAGGGTGCTTCCCTGCCGGCTCATGGTTGCGCTGCTACCCTCCATGCCCATGGCCCAGCGCAACCGTCACCTCCCCCTGCTCGGCCTGCTCGTCCTCTGCGCCTCGTGCAGCCCGAACGAGAAGCTCGATCCGGTGAGCCAGGTCGAGCCCGCTCCGGGCGACGCGGGCGCGGAGCCGGACAGCGGCGGGACGGGCAACGACGACGACCTCTTCGCCACGCTCCCGGAGATCGCGCCGACCGCCTCCGGGCGCGGCGGCACGGCGGCGACCGTCGACCTCCGCGGCACCCTGGCGGCGATCGAGATCCTGAAGAAGGGCGGTAACGCCGTGGACGCCGCGGTCGCCGCGGCGAGCGTGCTCGGCGCGACCGACCCGTTCTCCTGCGGCGTCGGCGGCGGAGGCTTCATGCTCGTCTACCTCGCCGCCGACAACAAGGTGGTCGCGATCGATCACCGCGAGACGGCGCCGGCAGGACTCGCGGCGAGCGCCTTCTACGAGAACGGCGCGCCGATCGACTTCGATGAGCTCGTGACGAGCGGCCTGTCGGTCGGCGTGCCCGGCACGGTGCGGGGATGGAGCGAGGCGCTCCGCCGGTACGGAACCCTCGGGCTCGACGACGTGCTCCAGCGCGCCATCCGGGTCGCCGAGACGGGGTTCGAGGTCGACCGGACCTTCTTCGAGCAGACCGGCCGGAACCTGGCGCGCTTCCAGGAGATCACGAGCAGCAAGGCGCTCTTCCTCGGGCCCGACGGCGAGCCGTGGCCGGTCGGCACCACCTTCAAGAACCCGGACCTCGCGAGGACATATCGACTCATCGCCAGGGGAGGAGAGAAGGCCTTCTACGAGGGCGATGTCGCCGAGGCCATCGTCGCGGTGGTCCGCAATCCCCCGATCGAGCCCGGGAGCACGCTCAGCATCCGACCCGGGGTGATCGCGGCTTCCGATCTGCAGGACTACGAGGTCCGCATCCGCCCGGCGGTCTCGACGACGTACAGGGACTACACGATCCACGGCATGGGCCTGCCGAGCAGCGGCGGGATCACGGTCGCGCTGGCGCTCAACCTGCTCGAGGGGTTCGATCCCGAGCTCCTCACGCCCGTCGAGGTGCTGCACCGGTACCTCGGCGCCTCGCGCCTGGCGTTCGCCGACAGGGGCGCCTTCCTCGGAGATCCCGAGTTCGTGGAGGCCCCCGTCGCAGGGCTGCTCTCGAAGGACTACGCCGATGCGCGGCGGGACCTGATCGACCTGATCAAGGCCCCCACCGAGGCGGCCGCGCCCGGCGATCCGTTCGCGTTCCAGACCGACCCGAGCCCCTCGCCTGGCCGTGGCCAGGGGGCGCGGGGCGGGAGCGCCGGCCCGAACGACGCGGACGACAACGAGACGACGCACATCACGATCAGCGACGCGGCCGGAAATATCGTGTCGTATACGTGCACCATCGAGGCCGAGGGCGGCAATGGCATCGTCGTCCCCGGTCACGGCTTCCTGCTGAACAACCAGCTCACCGACTTCAACATCCCGGACGACCCGACCGCGCCGCACCCGAACGTGGCCGAGCCGGGCAAGCGGCCGCGCAGCAGCATGAGCCCGACGCTCGTCATGAAGGACGGCAAGCCCGAGCTCGCGCTCGCCTCGCCGGGCGGGTCCACCATCATCACGACGGTGCTGCAGATCCTCGTCGGTCACATCGACCTGGGCCTGCCGATCGACAAGGCGCTCGCGGCGCCGCGCATCTCGCAGCGCAACGCCGGCAGCGGAGCGAGCGACGCAGAGACGGCGTTCCTCGGCACGCCGGAGGCCGAGGGGCTCGCCGCCGTGGGACACGTCTTCTCCGATGAGAACACGTCAGGAGGCGAGATCGGCGCGGCCACCGCGCTGCGCTTCCACGACGATGGCACCGTGACGGCGGTCGCCGAGCCGGTCCGCCGCCAGGGCGGGAGCGCGATGGTCGAGCGGGCGAAGTGAAGCCCCGGGGGCGCAAGCGCCCCTGAAGCCTCCTGGAGAATAGAGAGGGCCTGACCGGGACTCCGGCCCTGCGGCCGAGGCGCGCCCGTCAGGCCCGGGCGCTGAACGGGCAGCCGCCGGACCTCATGGCGGCCGCCGCGGGCTCCGCGGCCGCGGTCTCACCCCGCGTCGCCGGCGCCGCGCGCACCGCCCTCACCGGCTCGCGCCGCTTCAGGATCATGCGCATCCCGTTCACCGGCTGCAGCGAGATGAAGCCGCGGCAGCGCGGGTCGAAGCCGGGCACCAGCCGGAGCTGATACCGCTGGAGCGCCATCGCCACCATGATCTTGCCCTCGAGCTGCCCCATGAACTCGCCAAGGCAGATGCGCTGTCCGGCGCCGAAGGGGATGAAGGCGAGCTTGTCGTCCGCGCTCCGCCGATAGTTCGCGAAGCGCTCGGGATCGAACCGCAGCGGATCGCGCCAGAACTCCGGGTGCCGGTGCGTGACCCACGGGACGATGGCCACCGTCGACCCCGCGGCGACGTGGTATTCGCCGAGGACGTCGTCCTCCAGCGGGCTGCGGAGGATGAACGGCACCGACGGCAGGAGGCGGAGGCACTCGTTGAAGACCATGGCGAGGTAAGGCATCGACTCGAAGTCCTTCGCCGTCGGGGCCCGGCCGCCGAGCACACGGTCGATCTCGTCGGTGAGCCGGGCATGGACCTCCGGGTGCTGCGCGATCAGGTACAGCGCCCAGGAGGCGGTGACGCTCGACGTCTCGTGCCCGACCATCAGGATGGTCTTGATCTCGTCCCGGAGCTGCGCGCGGTCCATCCTGGCGCCGGTCTCGGGGTCGACCGAGCCCATGAGGCGCACGAGCACGTTGTCCGCGTCGCCCGCGCCGCGCTGGTATCCGTCGATGATGCCGTCGATCACGGTGTGCACGCGCTCCATGGCCCGGCGAAAGCGCACGTGGCTGGGCAGCGGCCAGGACAGGGGCGGGTTGACCAGGGAGTACATGCGCTTGAGCGCGATCGAGAGCGCATACTTGAACGCCTCACGGACGGTGTCCGTGTGCTCTTGCAGCGCAGCGCCGAAGAAGGCCTCGCCCGCGATGCCGAACGTCACGTCCATCATGTCGTCGTTGATGTCGCGCTCGAACTCGGCCGGCTGGGCGTCCCAGCGCCGCAGCACAGCCTCCATGTGGTCCACGATGATGGGGACGAACTTGAGCGTGTTGGCGTGGTTGAACTGCGGTTGCACGTGCCGGCGCTGGCGCCGCCAGAGCTCGCCCTCGCTGTTCACGAGGCCCCAGCCGAGCACGTGGGCGAGCTCGTGATACCGCTTGCCCTTGGGGTAGTTCCGGACATTCGTGCGGAGCACGTGCGCGATGTCGTTCGGGTGAAACGCCATGACGAAGTCCTCGGCGCCAGGCGCCCGCAGGCGCACGACGTCGCCGTACCGCGCGTACAGGTCCTCGTAATGGCGCATGTCGCCGGTCCTGAAATTCGCCAGGTACCGCAGGCTGGCGAGCGGGCCGGGGCCCGGGGGCTGCCGATGATCATTGGCACTCATGATTCCTCCTTCTCCGCAAGCTGACCCAGGCACACGCGAGCTGAAGCCACGTTGACGCAGGGCGAACGCACGCCGGCGCCGACCGTCGCCGCCGTCAGATGCACAGCGAGCCCCCGCCGTCGACCGTGAGGGTCGCGCCGGTGATCCTGCGCGCCCCGTCCGACAGGAGCAGCAGGACGGCGTCGGCGACGTCCTCCTCGGTGCAGAGCCGGCCGCCCGGCGTGCGCGACTCCCAGTACGGGAGGATCCGCTCGTGATCCGGGTAGTTGCTCGTCACGTGGCCGTAGATCGGCCCGGCGGAGACGCAGTTGACCTGCACGTTGCGCGGCGCGAGCTCGACGGCGAGCGCGCGCGTGAGCGACTCGACAGCGGCCTTGACGGCGCCCATGGCGCCGAAGTGCTCGAGGTACCGCGACGAGCCGTTCGACGACAGCGCGACGATCCGCCCGCCGCCTTGCCGCTCCATCAGGCGCGCCGCGCGGAGGGCGCACAGGTGGTAGCCGATGACGTTCGTGCGGAACGCCAGCTCCCAGTGCTCCGGGGTCGTCTGCTCGAGCGGGCCGAACCGGCCGTTCGACGCGTTGCTGACGAAATGGTGCAGCTCGCCCACGTCGCGCGCGATCTCCTCGAAGAGCCGGTCGATGTGCGCGGGGTTGGCGACCGAGCCCCAGACGTGCACCGCGTCGCCGCCAGCGCCGCGGATCTCGTCGGCGACGGCCTCGCCGTCGTCCCGCGAGTGGAAGCTGTTGACCACGACCCGCGCGCCTGCCTGCCCGAGCTTCGTCGCGATGGCGCGGCCCAGCCCGCGGCTCGATCCGGTGACGAGGACCGTCTTGCCCGCGAGCGCGGCCGCGGGGGCCGGCGTCGGGCGCTGCACGGCGAGCGCCGCCGGGGCGGCCGCGTGGCCGTTGGTGTACCTCGCGGGCTCCGCGTGGCCGTTGGCGTACCCGGCGGGCTGCGCGTGACCGTTGGCGTACCCGGCGGGCTCCGCGTGGCCATTGGCGTACCCGGCGGGCTCCGCGTGGCCGTTGGCGTACCCGGCGGGCTGCGCGTGGCCGTTGGCGTACCCGGCGGGCTGCGCATGGCCATTGGCGTACCCGGCGGGCTCCGCATGGCCGTTCGCGTGCCTGCCGCCGTCCGCGCGGGCCGCGATGGTTCGCGCCAGGAAGGCGCTGACGCTGGCCACCGTGCGCAGCTCGTCGGGCGTCGCCTTGAGCGCGTCCGGGAGGCCGAAATCCGCGCGCAGCGTCGCGAGGATCTCGCCGCGCTTCACCGAGTCGATGCCGAGGTCCTGCTCAAGGTCGGCGTCGGCGACGACGACCTCGTCGGGATAGCGCGTCATGCGCACGAAGACGGAGCGGACCTGTTCGAGAAGATCATGAGCTTGCATCGTCGATACCTCGTGTTCGTTGAGTGCCATTCATCCAAGAGCGGCGACCGGCGGGACCGGGACGGTCGCGACGAGCGCGAACGCACCGGTCAGCACGGCACGGCCGAAGAACTGCCCGCCGCGCGCGCGCAGCGAGAACGAGCGGACCGAGGGCTGCGCGAGGCGCGCGCCCCCCGGCGGGAACGGGACGTCGATGTCCCGGAACGAGAACCGCGCCGGCAGCGCGAGCGCCCCCGTCTTGTAGAGCGCCTCCTTCGCGCTCCAGAGCAGCGTCTCGAGGGCGGCGCGATCCAGGCCCGCCGCGGCGCCGCGCGCGAGGGCCTCGCGCTCGCGCGGCGTGAAGTGCTCGTCGGCGAACGCCGCCGCGCGCGCCTCGACCCGCTCGACGTCCACGCCGACGGCGCCCGCCGCGGTGACCGCGGCCGCCGCGAGGTCGCCCGCGTGGGAGAGCGACAGCGCGAGCGCCCCGTCCTCGAAGCGCGGCGGACCGCCGCCGGGGCCGGAGATCGCGCAGGCCAGGTAGTCGGCGCGCGGGTGCGCCTCCAGCGAGGCCGCGTCCAGCGCCACGAGCGGCGCGCTCCTGCCGGCGGCGAGCTCCAGGCGGAGCCACTTCGCGGCGACCCGCGCGCACGCGGACTGCGCTCGCCGGGCGGCGACGCGCAGGGCGGCGCACGCGCGGCGCTCGCCGGCCGTCAGGTAGGGCTCGAGGCGCTCCGCCGCGCCGGCGTCCGCCCGCACCACGGCGATCGCGAGCGGCGGCGTCACGGCGCCCCCAGCGACAGCGAGGCCGGCGCGCCGTCGACGAACGCGCGCGCGTCCGCGGCCACGCGCCCGATGACGCGCCCCTCGAGCCCCTCCACGTCGAGCAGCACGCCGCCCGCCGGGTCGATCGCCTGCGCCCACGCGCCGAGGACGCGGTCGTCCACCGCGGCCGGGGCCGCGGCGAGGAGCCGGATCGGGCCGCCCGCGTCGCGGAGCGCGAGGTCGTTCGCGGCCGATCCGAAGCGGATCCGGTCGACGCCGGCCGCGGCGCACACAGGGAACGCGCCCGCCTCGTCGCGGCGCAGGGTGCCCAGCGTCAGGAGCGCGTCGAGCAGGAGGAACGGCGTCGCGGCCGCGCGCTGCCGCTCGAGGGCGCGGTCGGCCGGGAGGCGGAGCCAGCCGGACTTGAGCGCCGTCCCGAGCACGAAGGAGCCGACGTGGTCGAACCAGCCCGCGTGCCGGACCGGCGCGCCGGGGCTCGCGTACGGGTCGCGGACCGAGGGCCCCTCGACGCGCCCGGCGTGCCGCGGCGCGAGGCCGTCGCGGCGGACGTGGATCGCGCCGAGCTCGACGACGCAGGTCGCGAAGACGATGTCGGGGCGCAGGACGACGCCCGACCGGTGGACGAAGTCGCCGCGCACCTCGACGGCGCACGCGACGCGGCCGCCCGGGAGCCGCTCGCGGCGCGCGGTCACCGTGCGCACCGCGCGCGCGTTGGCGTCGGGCAGGCGCAGGAACTCGCGGAAGCGCACGTCGCGGACCTCGCGGACGACCGCGGCGCCCTCCGCCGCCGTCGCGAGCGCGTGCCGGACGGCCAGCTCGACAAGGAAGGCGCCGGCCGCGACCGCGCTCGAGCGCGCCCGGTGGTCGGAGAGCCACGGGTCGACGCGCGGGTCGAGCGTCCACGTGCGGCTCGGCGCGACCTCGGGCGAGCCCGCCGCGGCGCCCGCCGCCGCGGTGCGCGGGGGCGCGCCCGCCGGGGCGGTGGCCGCCGCGCCCGCCGCCGCGATGCGCGGGGCGAAGCGCTCGATCTCGCTGTCGGTGAGCAGGACCTGGGCCGCGCCCACGGGGCGTTCGGCCGCGAGCTCGAGGAAGAGGCGCCGGCCCTCCTCCGCCTCGATGCCCCGGAGCCCGCGCGCCGCGCCGAGCGCGCTGTACTCGGATCCGGCGGTCATGCCGACGCCGTTCCAGCCGAGCCACGCGATGGTGGACCACGGGCCGGCGTCCGGCTCGGCCGCGAGGCACGCGGCGGCGCGGTTCATCGCCTCGTTGGCCGCGCCATAGTCGGGCTGCCCGTCGTTGCCGAGCGCGCTGAACGCCGACGTGACGAGGTGGACGTGCGGGCGGGCGTCGGGCAGGTGGCGCGCGAGGGCCCGGCGGAGGTGGGAGAGGCCGGCGAGCTTCGTGTCGACGATCCGCTCGAACAGCTCGAGCGACTTCGACGTGAGCCGGCTCGACACCTGGATGCCGGCGCCATGCACGACAAGGTCGACCCGGCCGTACGCCGCCGCGACGGCGGCGACGGCGCGGTCCACGTCGTCGCCGCGCGTCACGTCGACGGCGTGGTAGTCCACGCTCCCGCCCCGCCCGCGCAGGTGCGAGAGGACGCGGTGCGCCTCGCGCGCCGCCCGGATGCGCCCGTAGCGCTCGCGCAGCGCGGCCATCTTCACGCCCCGCTCGGCGCGCAGCGACTCGGCGTAAAAGTCCCGCTCGTACGCGTCGAACTCGGCGTCGGTCATCGCGAGCGTGCGCGGCGGGGCGTCCTCGAGCCGGGAGCGGCCGAGGAGCACGGCACGGCAGCCGAAGCGCTCGAGCAGGCCCTCGACGAACTGCGCCGTGATCCCGCGCGCGCCGCCCGTCACGAGCGCGACCGAATCGGCGCCGAGGGGCGGGAGCGCGCGCGCGGGGGGCGCCGAGGAGGGAGACGACGACGAGGCGCGGGCGAGCTGGACCGAGTGCCGCGCGCCGCCGAGATCGACCACCTCCTCGGGCACGGCCGACCGGGCGCGCCGCCACTCGTCGGAGAGCGCGCGGAGCGCCGCGGCGGCGTCCCGCGCGTCGGTGTGGACGACCCGCACGTCGCCGCCCGGCAGCTCGCGCGCCAGCGACTTCACGAAGCCGCCGACCGCGCCGGTGAGCGGCGCGAGCCGCACGGCCGCGTCCACGGCCCCGACGACGACGGCGGCGAAGGACACCTCGCCGCGCGCGATGGCGTCGTGGTAGCGGCGCGCCGCGCCGAACAGCGCGCGCAGGGCAGGCCGGTACGCGCCGGGCGCGCCGTCGACGAACGCGCGCGCGTCCGCGGCGCGGGTGAGCACGACGACCGCGTCGACGTCGTCCGGGGAGAGGGCCGCGAACGACGCGCCGAGCCGCGCCTCGTCGCGGCCGTCGAGCGACGGGATCCCGGCGCCGTCGGGCCCGGCCTCCGGGGCCCCCTCGACGGCGAGCGCGAGGACGCGCGATCCGGCGGGCGCGGCGCGCCGCACGTCCGCCGCGAGGGCCGCGTCGGTGCAGACGTGGACGACGCGCGACGGGACGCGCGCCGCGGGCCCGGCCGCCGGCGCGGGCGCGATCCGGGGGACGAAGACCTGGATCGGCGTGCCCGTCGTGAAGCCCGCGGGCGCGGCCGCCGGCGCGATCGGCGCGGCCGCGGGAGGCGCGGCGGGGATCTCGCGGGGCGGCGCCGCCTGGACGTCGCTCGAAGGCGCGACCCGGACGTCGCCCGGAGGCGCGACCTCGACCGCGCGGCCGTCCGACGGCCAGCGCACGACCGCGGCGCCGTGCGCGCGCGCGCCGCGGATCGCCGCGTGCAGCTCGATGACGCCCTCGGCCCCGCGCAGCCGCGCGCCCGGGCGCAGCGCGCCGCCCGCCGCGAGCGCGCGGCCCGGGAGGCCGCCCTCGGCCGCGTCGGCGGCGACGTGGAGGCGCGCGAGGACCGGCCAGGCATGGCGCGCGGCGGTGTCCTCGGTGCAGAGCGCGACGAGCAGCGCCGCCTCGCCCACCGGCCGCGGGTCGTCGGTCGCGGACGCGCCGCGCGCGACGTCGTCGCTGAACGCGTTGACCGCCCCCGCGAGCACGACCTCGCAGTCGTCGTCGAGCACGAGATCCGCGGCCGCGAGCGCGTCGAGCAGCGAGGTCGCGGAGGTGTCGACCACGAAGTTCGGCCCGCGCAGGCCGAAGACGTTGGCGACGCGCCCGGAGATGATGTTGGGCATGTTGCCCGGCTGCGTGTACGGCCCGGTCGCGGGCGAGCCCGCGCGGAGCGCGTCCACCACGCGGGCCGCGAGCGCCGGGCTCACGCCGCGCGCGCGGAGCGCCCGGGCCACGCGGTCGCCGAAGATCCGCTCGTTCGCGCGGGCGCCGCGGCGGGTCTTTCCCTCGTGGCCGACGACGACGCCGACGCGCTCGGCCAGGTCGCGCGCGGGCAGCGCCGCGAGCGCCTCCTCGGCGGCCATCACCGCGAGGAGCTGCGCCGGGTCCATGGCCTCGAGGGCGTCCGGCAGCACCCGCGCGCCGGCCGGGAGCCGCAGCGCGCGCTCGTCGAACGCGAGGACCTCCGAGGGCGCGTCCGCGGGCGCGCCGCCCGCGCCGGGGAACACGGCCCCGAGCCCGACGACGCACAGCGCGCGGCGCGCGGCGGAGCGCGCCGGCGACCGCTGGGCGGGGCGCCCGGGCCGGTGCTCCTCGACGACGAGGTGGGCGTTGGTGCCGCCGAAGCCGAAGCTGTCGAGCGCGGCGCGCAGGGGGGCGCCGTCCCCGGCGGTCCCCTCCGCCGTCCACGGCGCGGCCGCCGTGGAGATGGCGAACGGCGAGCCCTCGAGGTCGATGCGCGCGCTCGGCGCCTGGAACCCGTGCTGCGGGAAGAGCGTGCGCTCCCGCATCGCGAGCGCGACCTTGATGAGCGACGCGACGCCGGCGGTCCAGCCGGTGTGGCCGAGCAGCGACTTGACGCTGCCGAGGGCGACGCGCGGCGCGCCCGCGTCGCCGGCGAACACCTCGGCGAGCGCCTTGAACTCGGTGGCGTCGCCGACCGGCGTCGCCGTGGCGTGCGCCTCGACGTACTGCACGGAGCGCGGCGCGACGCCCGCCCGGGCGTAGGCGCGGCGCATCGCGAGGCTCTGCCCGCGGCTCTGCGGCACCGTGACCGACGGGCTCGGGCCGTCGCTCGACAGGCCGCTGCCGAGGAGCACGGCGTCGATCCGGTCGCCGCGCGCCGCGGCGTCGTCGAGCCGCTCGAGGACGACGACGGCGGCGCCCTCGCCGAACACCACACCGTCGGCGGAGGCGTCGAACGGGCGGCTGCCGGTCGCGGAGAGGCCGCCGAACTGCGAGAACTGGCACGCGTTCGTCGGCCCGGGCTGGTAGGCGCCGCCGGCGATCACGACGTCCGCGAGGCCGCGGCGCAGCATCGCGGCCCCGAGGTGCACCGCGTGCATCGACGACGCGCAGGCCGCGTCGACGACCACGGTGCGCGCGCCCTCGCCCACGACGTCGCGCACGACGCGCGCGAGCGGCTCGAGGTGGCCGCGGCACGCCGCGCGCCGCTCCGCGTCGAGGCCGAGCTCGCCCGCGAGCGCGTCGACCACGGCCGCGCGGTCCGCGCCGTCCGCATCGAGGCCGGCGAGCGCCTGCTCGACGCCGAGCAGCAGCGTCGCCTCGTCGTGCTCGATCGAGCCGTCGGCCGTGGACCCGAGCAGGCACGCGATCCGCAGCGGCGCGCCGTCGCGGAGCACGGCCGCGCGCGACCTGGCCTCGGCGAGCGCGCAGGCCAGCATGCGGGCCGTCTTCGGGAGCCGCTCGAGGGCGCGGGCGTCGTACCCGGTCTCGGCGGCGTACGGCCCGAGCGCGTCGACGGTGCCGGTCAGCAGGCTGTAGGTCTTGTCGGCGACGCGGCCGCCGGGGCTCAGGAAGTCGGTCGCGAGCTCCGGGTGTCGCTCGCCGCTGTCGACGATCCCGCACGTGCCGGCGCGGAGCTGCGCGAGGTAGGCCTCGACGCCGCCGGCGCCCGGGAGCACCGCGCCCATGCCGACGATCGCGATGGGGGCGGCGGCCGCCGGGGCGGCGCCGTCGCCCGGCGGGCTCGCGGCGGGGGCCGCGGGGGTCGCGGGCGCGGCGACGGCCGATGGTGCCGCGGCGCTCGCCGGCATGGCGGCGCTCGGCGCCACCGCGCCAGCGCCCGCGCGGGGGGCGTCGACCGGGAGCGGCGCGACCTCCGTCAGCGCGTGCCCCGCGGCCCGCAGCGCCTCGACGACGCGCCGGTGCTCGGCCACGACGTCCTCGCCGGCGCGGAACGTCGAGATCACGCGCAGGCCGGGCTCCGCGGGCGCGTTCCGCCGGACGAGCGCGGTCAGGGCGCTGCCGCCGCCGCACTCGACGAACGTGCGGCAGCCCGCCGCGTGGAGGTCGCGCACCGCCGCGCCGAAGTCGAGCGGCGTCACGAGGTGCATGGGGAGCAGGCGCGCGGGCGCGAGCGGCCCCTCGCCGTGGTACACGCGATCGATCGGCGAGTACGTGGCCAGCGCCGGCCGCGCCGCGCCGGCGCGCGCCACGGCGCCCGCGAACGGGCCGACCGCCGGCGCGAGCAGGGGCGAGTGGAAGGCGCGGCGGCTCGCGAGCACGGTCGCGCGGACGCCGGCGGCCGCGAGCCGCTGCTCGAGCGCCGCGATGCCGTCCACCGTCCCCGAGGCGACCGCCTGGTCGGCCGCGTTGACCACGGCGACGAACACGTCGTCCCGGCCCAGCGCCTTCACCTCGTCGCGCAGGCGATCGGCGCCGGTGTGGGCCGCGAGCATCCGGCCGGGCGGCGCGCCCCGGAGGGCGAGCACCCGCTGGCCCACGACCTCGGCGGCGGTCGCGAGGGAGAAGGCGCCAGCCGCGGCGAGCGCGGCGATCTCGCCGAAGCTGTGCCCCGCCACGACGTCCGCGGCGAGCCCGGCGGACCGGAGCAGCGCGACGGCGACGTGGTCCTGGACGAGGATGCCGAGCTGATCGAGGTCTGGGCACGCCTCGAGCGCGGCCCGCGCCTCCGCCTCATCGCCGGCCACGAGCGCCGCGAGCGACGCGCCGAGCAGCGCGCGCGCCGCCGGCTCCGCCGCGGCGACGGCCTCGCGGGCGGCCGCGAAGCGCGCGTGGAGCGCGCGCAGGAGCCGCAGATCGAACGAGCCCTGGCCGGGCAGGAGCAGCGCGACCTTCGCGCGGCCGCCCCGCGCCGCCTCGCCGTCCCGGGCCGCTTCGCCGTCCTGGGCCGCCTCCCCTCCCCCCGCGCGCGCCCCCGCCGGCGCCGCCTCGCCCGCCGCCCCCCACGCCTTGTGGTGCGGGCGCGACGCGTGCAGCGGGCCGCGCGCGACCTCGACGGCGTGCCGCAGGAGGCGCTCGGGGAAGAGCTCGCGGAGCGCGGAGCCGCCGCGCAGGGCGAGCTCGACGAAGCGCGGGTGCTGCAGGCGCTCGTCGAGAGACCCCGCGTGCATCGTCACCGATCGGGGCAGCGGCGCGAGCTCGTCGCTCGCCGCGGCGACGGCGACGATGCGCTGGTAGCCGCACGCCACGGGCTCGCCGTCGAAGCGGACCGTGCGGAAGTAGCCGTACGCGCTCGAGCGCGTGACGGCGCCGAGGGTCATGAAGATCGCGACGCGCTCGCCCACGCGGACCGGCGCGAGGTTCCGGCTGTATCCCTCGGCGGTGAGCAGCCGGATCGCGGCGCGATCGTCCTCGTGGGGGAGCGAGCCGTCAGCCGCCTCGGCGAAGTAGAGCGTCTCGCGCGCGATGCACTGGAAACGGAAGTTGGTGAGGTAGTGATGGCTGCCGTACGCCATGCTGTCCTCGAACTTCACGCAGTAAGGAACGACGAAGAACGCCTCCATGGACCGTCTCCTGGAGGTCCGCCGCGCGCGGCGTCGCGCACGCCCGGCGCCGCGCGCGGGCGCGACGTCTCGTGCGACGCTCACCGCTGCGCCGGTCGGACCATCAAATAGGTGTATCTACACGTAACCACGTGAACGGCCGCGCGCTGACGACGAGCGCACGGCCGCCGGCCGCGCCCCGGCGCCGCGGGCGCGCGCAGAGGCGCCACCGCGGCCGGGAAGGCCGGCAGACCGTTCGATCGTCGTCAGAGCGCGTCGTCAGCGCGCGCCGCGGCCTCCGGGGCCCGACGCGCAGCCAGCGCGCCGGGCCGATGAAGCCGCGCCGCGTTGACGAGATAGGTGTACCTGCACCTGTACAGATGTCAAGCAGTCCGGAACGGGTCGATTTGACGGAATTGCGGTCGACAGTGTATATACACTTTTGTGGTTGATTTCGCGTCCGCAGCCAGGACCATCGCGAGCCAGTGCGCGCTCGTGCGCGTGCGCCGCGCGTCGCGCGCGCTGACGCGGCTCTACGACGACAGCCTGCGGCCCCTGGGGCTCCAGGCGACGCAGCTCACGATGCTCGTCGCGGTGGCGACGTGCGGCGAGCAGGGCGTGAGGCTCACCGCGCTCGCGGACGGGCTGGTCATGGATCGCACGACGCTCACGAGGAACCTCGTGCCGCTGGAGAAGGCCGGCCTGCTCCGGGTGGCGCGCGCGCCGGACGACGCGCGCGTCCGCATCATCCTCCTGACGCGCCAGGGAGAGCGCGCGATCGAGGCGGCGTTCCCGGCCTGGGAGCGCACCCAGAAGCACGTCCGCGAGCAGCTCGGCGCCGTCCAGGCCGACGCGCTCCGCGAGGAGCTCGGCCGCGTCGTCGAGATGGCCACGCGGACCGAGAGGGCGGCGGAGCGCCCGGAGCAACCTGCGCGGCCGGCGAAGCCTGCGCCGGCGGCGAAGCCTACGCCGGCGGCGAAGCCTGCGCGGCCGGGCAAGCGCAAGGCGACGTGACGCGCGCCGGCGCCGCCGCGGCGCTGTCGATCGGCCGCACGGGCTGACGCGGGCCGCGCCGGAGCGCGCGGGCACCTCCGGCGCCGCGGCGCACACCCGTGGGGGAGGGCTGCGCGGATTGACGGGCAGCGCCGCGGGTTCGAGAGTCGCCGGGCGCGGGCCTCCTCGCGGCGCGCAGCAACGAGACAAGGAGGACAGGATGAATTTCGAGGTGGCACCGCTCCCCTACCCCAAGGAAGCGCTGGAGCCGGCCATGAGCCGGGAGACGCTCGAGTTTCATTACGAGAAGCACCACAAGGGCTACATGGCCAAGCTCAAGAGCCTGATCGAGGGCAAGCCCGAGGCGAGCGGGAGCCTCGTCGACGTCATCCGCGCGAGCTCTGGCGCGGTGTTCAACAACGCAGCTCAGGTCTGGAATCACACCTTCTTCTGGGAGGGCATGAGGCCGAGCGGCGGCGGCGCTCCGCCCTCCGGCGACGTGGGCGACCTCATCGCGGGGCTCGGCGGCTGGGAGAAGTTCCGCGGCGATTTCATCGCGGCCGGCGTCGCGCGCTTCGGCTCAGGGTACGCGTGGCTCGTGCTCGACGGCCGCAAGGGCAAGATCGTCGACACGCCGAACGCAGAGACCCCGCTGACGACGGGCGCGGTCCCGCTCCTCACATGCGATGTGTGGGAGCACGCCTATTACCTCGATCATCGCAACAACCGTCAGCGCTTCCTCGAGGTGTTCCTCGACAGGCTCGTGAGCTGGGACGCCGTCGCCAGGAACCTCCGCGCGGCGCAGTAGCCCGCGCCGGAGGACGGGAGGGATCCCGTACCACGAGCTCGTGACGGGCCGAGCCCCGGCAGGGCAGCCCGGGTCGCGTTCAGCGCGATTCCAGGAAGTACCTGCGCGCGGCCTCGCAGAGCTCCGGCCAGCGCTGGGCCAGGGCCGGGTCGGTGGCGAGGCGGGCGGCCCAGAAGGCGTCGAGGGCGGCGCGCGCGGCGGGGGTCGGGACTCCGTAACGCGCGTGCGTGCTCTCCACGTAGGCGGGGTACAGCTCGCACGCGACGACGAGGCCGGCGTACTGGTTGAGCGTGAGCGGAGGCGGCGAGCGCATGCTGACGGGCTCCCCGCAGGCGGGCGCGGCCACACCTGGGGCAGCTGTGGTCACGGGCGTGGGCGCCAGCGCCGGCGCGGACACGAACGGCAGCACCCCGCCCGGCCGAGAAAGCGGCGCGAGCGACCCCACCAGCGCCGGCACGCTCGTCTCCACGAGCGACCCCGCCAGCGCCGGCGCGCTCGTCTCCGCGAGCGACCCCAACAGCGCCGGCGCGCTCGTCTCCGCGAGCGACCCCAACAGCGCCGGCGCGCTCGCCTCCGCGAGCGACCCCAACAGCGCCGGCGCGCTCGCCTCCGCGAGCGACCCCAACAGCGCCGGCACGCTTGTCTCCGCGAGCGACCCCAACAGCGCCGGCGCGCTCGCCTCCGCCGCGGCAGCTTCCTCCGCGGCAGCTTCCTCCGCGGCTGCTTCCTCCGCGGAGGCAGCCTCCGCCTCGCGCCGCGCCGCGGCTTGCCTCGCGTGCTCCAGCCGCTCCTCCAGCGCGCGGTGCACGTCCTGGAGCACCCCCAGCGCCTCGGCGCTCTCGGCCTCCGGACCGAGGACGCGCCCGATCGCCAGGAGCAGCTCGCGCGCGTCGCGCAGCGCCGGCTCCTCCACGGTGCGGCCGGGCAGGTGCCGCCGGGCGAAGGCCGGAAGCTCGTCGTCCTCGCAGCGCACGAGGTCCGCGAGCCGGGCCGCCACGCGGCGCCGCTCCGGATCGACGCTGCTGGCCCGCGGCGGGCGCATCGCCTCGTCGAGCTTCGCGAGCGCCTCGGCGAGCGGCCCCCCATGGCGCGGGGCCACGTCCACCTCGGGCGTCGAGCGCGCGACGCTCACGGAGAGAGCACGAGGACGGTGGTGACGCTCGGCACGATGGCCATGCCCAGCGCGTTCGTGCTGTTCTGCAGCGAGAGGCTCGTCAGGCGCGTCATCGGCGCGCAGCCGACGATCACCGTGAAGGCCGCCGTCACGTTGCGCGACGGGCCCATCACCATCCCGGACGCGACGCCGAGCGCGACGCCCGGGTTGTCCCCCATCGTGAGCGGCGCGACCGTCAGCATGTTGTGCGCCGGCGCGCACGTGACGAGCACGTTCGGCACGAAGGCCACGCTCATCGGATGGAGCGAGATGTTCGGGTACGGGATCGGCACCGGGGCCGGCGTCGGCGTCATGCACACGTCGGGGAACGCCAGGCACATCCCCCCTGCGGTCGTCTTCGCGAGCATCGCTTCTCCCCTCGTCCTCCCTGGCGTCCGCGGCGCCGCGCGGCGCGCCGCCTCAGCCGATCTTGACCTGCTCGCCGTCGAGCTTCGCGAGCGTCCGCGCCGCGACGATCGTGTTCTCCCCACGGACGGCCGCGAGGCCCTCCGCGCGGACGTCGAAGACGCCCGCGCGCACCTGCTCGAGCGCCTCGATGAAGCGAAACGCCTGCTTCGCGCGCTGGACCAGGCGGTCGGCGCGCGCCTCGAGGCGCTCGGCGACGACGACCGCCTTCTGGAGGTGCGCGTCGAGCGACCGGCCGACGAGCCCGATCTCCTCGATCGCGGCCACCGCCGCCTGCGCGCGGACCTGGAGCTTGCCCGCGAACAGCCCCACCTCCTTCGCGGCCGCGATCTCGATCTGGTCGCCCGCGCCGAGCCCGATCCGCCCCGTCGCCTGCACCTTCAGGTCGCCCTCGACGACGATCCGCGTCGTCGCGCCCGCCTCGCCCTCGAGCACCGCCAGCACGAAGACCTGATCGCCGTCCAGCGCGCAGAGCACGCGATCGCCAGCGTCGGGCGCCGTGAGGCAGCTCTTCGCGCGCCGCGCGAGGACCGGCCCGCCGCCGAGCTCGACCAGGAGCCCCGACGCCGTGCCCCGGACGACGCCCGTCTCGAGCGACGGCGCGCGCGGCGGCGAGGCGCCGGGAGCCGGCAGATCCACCGCGGCGAGGAGGTCCTCCTCGGCGCTGTCGTCGTGTGCCACCGTCACGGGCTCGCGGGACGCCGTGCTCTGCATCTCGGATCTCCTCGGCCTGGCTCCGCCCGTCCAGGGCAAGCGCGCCGCCTGGCCAGTTTCGCGGCGTTCACGGGGAACATCAACGGCTCACTGGCGCTGCGCATCGCGCTCACCGCCGCGCCGCGGCTTCCAGTCCTCGATCGCGGCGAGCTTGTCGTCGTCGCCGAGCCAGCCGGCCCCGCCCGGCACCCGCGCGCCGTCGCGGCGGGCGCGGTGCAGCTTCGTGCGGAACATCGATGCCTGCGAGAAATCCGCGCCGGAGAGATCGCAGTGCGAGAGATCCGCATACGTGAGCTTCGCGCCGACGAAGCGCGCGCCGGGGCACGAGGCGAAGGCGGCGTACGCCTCGACGAGCTCCGCGCCGGAGAGGTCGGCCTCCGCGAGCGCGGCCCGCTCGAGGATCGCGTTCCGGAGCATCGCCCGCGGGAACCGCGCCCTCGCCGCGTTCGCCTCGCCGAAGAGCGCCTGCGTCAGGATCGCGTCGGAGAAGTCGCAGCCCGAGACGTCGGCCCCGGTGAAGTTGCACTGCGTCGCGTCGCAGCCCGCGAAGCTCGAGCCCGCGACGCTGCCGCGCATGAACTGCGTTCGGAAGAGCTTCACCCCCTGGAACGCCCGCGCGCCGAGCTCGGACTCGAGCAGCGTCGTGAGCGTCAGGTTCGCGCCGTCGAGCCGCGCCGTGCGCAGGTCGAGCTTGTACATCGTCGCCTTCTCGAGGTTCGCGCGGGAGAGATCCGCCCCGCCGGCCGCGACCTCGATGAGGTTCGCCCGGTCGAGGTTCGCCCCTTCGAACGAGGCGCGCGCGAGCGAGCACTTCGTCCACGTCGCGACCTGCGCCTCCGCGCCCGCGAGGCCCGCGCCCTCGAGCGTCGACTCGACGAAGCTCGCGCCGATGACCTTCGCCCCCGTCAGCGTCGCCCCGTCGAGGCGGCTCTGGAAGAACGTCGTCAGGTGCAGATCGACCCCCGCGGCGTCCACGCCCGACAGGTCGCACTCCGTGAACGTCGACTCCTTGATGAGCGCGCCCCGCAGCGCGCGCGGCAGGCGGACGCGGTCGAACACCGCGCCCGAGAGATCCGCGCCCGCCAGATCGAGCCCGGAGAGGTCCACGGCCTGGATCGGCTCGCCGTGGCGGATCTTGTCGAGCAGCTCGTCGCGGTTCATGTCGCGCCCCCCGCGGCCTGCGCCCCGTGCCGGTCGAACCGGGTGAACTCGACGGCCGCCTCGGCGAACGTCGTCCGGTCGTCGCCGCGCGCGCGGCTGAGATCGGCGCGGCAGAGCTGGGCGCCCGTGAAATCGGCGCCGGCCACGCGCGATTTCGAGAGGATCGCCTCGGTCAAGTTGCACCCGCGGAGCGAGGCGCGCTCGAGGTTCGTCCGGATGAGGAGCGCGCCCTTCAGGACGGCCTGATCGAAGATCGCGCCCGTCGCGTCCGCCTCCGAGAGGTCGGTCATCGTCATCTGGGCCCGGTCGAAGCGCGCGCCGCGCAGGTCCGTCGTCCGGAAGCAGGTCTTCTCGAGCACGGCGTCGCGGAAGTCGGCCTCCGGCAGGCCGCTCTTGTGGATGGCGACCCCCTCGGAGAAGCGCGCCCCCGCGAAGCGCGCGCGCGCCCCCGTGCAGCTCATCAGCGTCGCCTTGTGCAGCCGCGCGCCCGAGAGATCCGCGCCGTCGAGCGCGCACTCGAGCAGCATCGCCCGCTCGAGGTTCGCCCCGGCGAGGTTCGCCCCGGCGAAGCTCGCCTGGAGGAACGTGCAGGCGACGAGCTCGGCGCCGGACAGATCCACGCCGTCCCACGCCACCTGCAGGACGTCGGCGCGCTCGAGCCTCGCGCGCGCGAGCCGCGCCCCCGCGAGCTTCGCGCCCATCAGGATCGCCTCGGTCAGATCGGCGCCCTCGAGCGCGGCGCCGGAGAGGTTCGCCTTGCCGAGGTTCGCGCCCCGGAGGCGCGCGCCCGTCAGGTTCGCGCCCGTGAGGTCGGCCTTGGCGAGCACCGCGCCCTCGAGCGCCGCGCCGGAGAGGTCGCAGCCCCTGAGGTCGGCCCCCTCGAGGAACGCGCGCTGGAAGCTCACCCCCCGCAGGTCGAGCCCGCGGAAATCCGCGCCGGTGAGATCGCGCTCGTCGAGGGGCTCGCCCGCCTCGCGCGCCGCCTCGACGACGACGCGCGCCATCTGGGCGGCCTCCGCGGTCATCGGCTGGGCCGCGGGCAGGAGATGCGCCCCGCCGCGGTAGCCGTCGCGCGCGGCCCGCTCCAGGCGGAGCAGCTGCTCGTGGAAGGCCGGATCGGCGAGCATCGCCTCGAGCTCCACGTTGGGCACGCCGCCGCGGCGCCCCGCCTCGGCCAGCTCGGCGTACTGCGCGAGCTGCGCCCGGGCCGAGAACGCCGGCGGGCCGCCGGGGGCCTCCTCGCCCTCGCCGCGCCGGAGCTCCGCCTCGGAGATCCCCATCGCGGCCGCCTGCGCCTTCGCGCGCGCCTCGGCTTCCTCCTTCGCGCGGGCGGCCCTGGCCTCCTCTTCCTCCAGCTTGCGGGACGCGGCGTCCAGGTACACGACGAGCGCGTCGAGGTCGTCGACGGGCGGGGGCGGCTCCTCCTCCGGCAGCGGCGCGTCGAGGCCGAAGCGCGCCGGGTCGATGCCGTCCGAGAGGAGCTCCTGGCGGCGGCGCTCCCGCGCCCGCTCCGCGCCGCGGCGCTGGTTCCGCGCGGCCAGGTTCTCGCTCTTCATCCACTGCATCATGTCGAACCCGGCGATGTTCGCCGCCACGCCGGACTCGCGCGGCGGCATGAGATCGCTGTCGCTGAGGCCCGCGATCGCGCCCCGGTCCTTGTCGAGCCGCCGGGCGAGCGCCGCGCGGTAGTGCTCGATCGGCCGGGGGCCGCCGATCTCCTCGCACGCGACCACGAGGTCGACGATCTCCGCGGCGTCGTCCTCGGCCACGGGCGTCGCGCCGTGGAAGATCACGACGCCGAGGTTGTCCGAGGGGAAGAGCCACACCGTGTCGCAGCGGACAGGGAGCTCCTGGAACACGTCGCCGCCCGCGTCGCGGCGGGTGACGAACACGCGCGCGGAGAGGCCGGGGAGCGCGCCCTCGATGCGCGGCCGCGCCGGGTGCATGTTCTCGACGAGGAACGCCTCGTCGCCCCGGAAGGGCTCGGCGCTCCACTGGTCGCTCGAGGCGACGTTGAAGAACGAGGGATCGACGTCCGGCGGCAGGCCGGGCGCCCACCTCTCGGCGTAGTCCGCGGCGTACGTGCCTGCGCGGGCGCGGCGCTGGGCGAACGTCACGTCCATCGGGAGGAAGCACGCCGGCCCCGGGCGGTCCGACGGCGAGCGGATCAGCGCGCCGTAGTGCTCGACGTTCGGGAGCGGGCGGACGCGCTGCCCGCCCCGCTCGACCTCCTCGATCCCCTTGCCGTAAGGGTTCGCCGGATCCTTCGGCCCGCCGAGCGCGCGCGCCCAGTCGATGGGCATCTCCGAGAACGGCTCCGGCTCGGTGAAGCCGTGGCCGGTCCAGTGCCGGTCGCCCAGCACGGCCAGGCGCTTGTCGATGGAGCCGAGCCGCGCGCGGACGAACGACGCGGCGACGCGCCCGCCCTCCGGGGCGTGGCACCGGCCCGCGACGAGCAGCTCGCCGCGCGCCTTCGCGATGCCGTCGTCGAGCGGGAGGCCGCCGAGCGCCGCGGTCGCCGCTTGCCAGAAGGTCATCTCGTCGATGAGGGCGCGCGGCGCGTCGAGGGGGAACGCGACCATGGCGCCCACGTGGAACCTGAGCCGCCGCGCGATCTCGACGACCCGCGTGAGCACCGGCACCTTGAGGGGTTTGACGACTCGCATCGGCGCTCAGATCTTCGTGACGAAGGCGGAGCTGACCTTGATCGGGGCGGTGCTGATGTTCGCCGAGCCGCTCAGCGCGAGGATCAACCCGGCCTCCACCAGCTTCATGGCGGCGGCCTTCTTGTCCATCCCGATGTAGTCGAGCTTGATCCCCACGAGCTCGAGCTTCACCCCGTACAGCGTCTGGTACAGCGCGGCGTGGTCGGTCTTGAGGACGCCGCTCGCGCCCTTGTATACGTAGAGCTCGTGCTTGTTCGGCGTGAGGTCGAACGTGAACCCGAGCACCTCCCACTTCAGGTTGGTGGCCGAGATCTTCGCGTCGGGCGCCTTGATCACGAAGCTCGTGTCGCTCGACAGGTCGACGTTCCCGCCGAAGTGGCCGCCCCAGGTGGTGGCGACCTCCGTCTTCCAGCTCTTGTAGTCGTCGAAATTCTCGGCCGTGACCTTGTGCTTCCACGGCCCGGTCACCGTCGACGAGCCCTCGGGCTCGATCGTCTGCGTGTACGTGCCGTGGACGTCGTGCTTCATCCCGCCGCTCGTGATGGTCAGCTCCATCCCGCCGGTGATCGTCTGCTTCATGCCCCCGGCTTCCACGGTGTCCACGCGGCCCGTCTTGATCGTGGTCGTGCGCGTCGCGTAGTACGTCTCCGTCGCCGCGCCGGTGACCTGGAGCGTGTACGTCGCCCCGACGCCCGCCCAGAGGTTGCCCACGACCATGCTGGACTTGTTCCCGCCGACGTTCTCCCAGCAGTCGCCGCCGATCCAGGATCCGCCGTTCGCCGCCGTCGTCTCGAGGTAGCTGAACGCGACGCTGACGAGGCTGCTGCCCGCGATGGCCGGGTCGGCGTTCTCGGGGGACAGGAACGAGCCGATCTGGGTCTCGCCGTCGCCCGTGTAGACCGAGCCGTGGCCGGCGCTCGGGGTCCCCATGTAGATGCCGGTGCGGTTGTTCGGCGTGTGGAGGAAGATGAACTCCTTGCCCTGCTCATCCTCGAGCACGAGCTGGTTGCCGCTCCCGGTCCGGATGATGTTCTGGCTGTGGTTGCGCTCCCCGACCACGCTCGGCCGGTGCGCGTTGGGCACCACGCCGGCGATGAAGGGCCGGTCCGGGTCGCCGCCGAGGAAGGCGATCATCACCTCGGTCCCCTTGCGCAGCGGGAAGTGGAAGCCCTCCGTGGTCCCGCCGTGGGGCTGCATCATGCGCACGCGCGTCGAGACGCGCGCGTCGGGCAGCCCGCTCGTGTCGAACTCGAAGCGGACGAGGTAGCGGCCGTCGGCGTCGATCTGGGCGTACTGGCTGTCGGCGGGGCCGCAGACGACGGCGTTCTCGAACCCGTAGATGCGCGGCCAGGGCGTCGTCTGCGGCGCGCGGAACTGCGCGTCGGCCGGGATCGCGAGCAGCTTGACGCCGTAGGTGTGCCTGTCCGAGAGCCGCGTCAGCCGCGCGATCTCCGGCGTGATCGCGGCGATCGACGCGGCGTGGTGCACCTCCAGCGCGAGCCACTCTTCGCCGACGTCGCCCGGCTGGTCCTCCAGCGAGAACCGGTACCCGGCGCGCGGGCCGAGCACGTCGCCGCTCCCGCGCAGGGTCACCTCGCGGCAGCCGATCGACTGCGCGCGCACCTGTGCGAGGCGCTCGGCGTCGCTCTGCACGAAGACGCGGTAGCCGTGCTCGCGGATCGCGCCCAGCCCGTTCGCGGTGATGCTGCTCTCGCCCTTCACCGACGCGGACGGGTTCGCGTAGTTGTAGTCGGCGATGGTGACCGTCTTCGGGAGCCACTGGACGTCCTGCTCGAGGTGGTTCAGGCCCGGCGGCGCGGTCACGTCGTCGCCGAAGAGGGGGATGTAGCGCACCGCGCCGCCGCCCGGGAAATCGTCGTGCAGCCCGCGGTCGTCGACGACGACGAGCACCTCGCTCGATCCGTCGTCGGGGTGCTCGAAGAAGTAGTAGAGGCCCTCGCGCTCGAGCCACCGGTGGAAGAACGCGAGGTGCGTCTCCCGGTACTGCGCGACGAACTCCTCGACCGGGTAGTCCCCCTCGTCGATCAAGAAGCGGAAGTCGCTGGCCGCGAGCCCGCCGCTCTGGAGCGTCGCCGCGAGGAACTCCTTCACCGGCTGGTTCGTGAAGACGTGGCTGCGCCAGAAGTGGCGCAGGAGCCAGAGCTTCGGCACGAGCAGCGCCTGGTACAGCGCGCGCTCGGCGTTCTGGTGCAGCAGGCGCACGCTCGCGAGGACCCCATGCAGGACGAACGGCTCGTTCCCGTCGCCGCGGGTCGCGCGCACGGTCGCCCGCTCGCCCACCGCCTTGCGCACGTCGGTGTTCGCGGGGACCGAGAAGAAGAGCTCGAACTCGTACGGCTGGGAGACGTGCTCGGTGCCCCGGAAACCGATGAACGTGACGCCGGCGAGCGCCGAACACGTGAACGAAAATCCGTCGTGGCGCATGGAGAGCCTCCCCGTCCCTGACCTTGGTGCCGAGCGCGGAATGTCCGTGCTTCGCGTCACGGCGTCAACATGCGCACGTCCGCCGACAGCGCGGTGGATGACGTGGATCCAGCATGAGATGTGCACACACATGCGCCGCAGACCTCAGGATGGTGACGGTTCGACGACACGCGCGGCCGAGGGGCGCGCGGCGGGCGCGCGGGGGGGTCACCGCGCGGCGGACGCGGCCGTGAGCGCGGCCAGGACGCCGCGCGTGAAGCGCCGGAGGCGCGCGACGTCCTCGGGGCGCGGGGCGAGGTCGCGCGCGTCGCAGTAGAGCCGGCGGGAGATCTCGATCTGGAGCGCGTGCACCCCGTCGCCCGGGCGCGCGTGCCGCTCGAGGGCGTGGCCGCCGGGGAACGGGTCGTCCAGCGCGAGCGACAGGCCGTGCGCGCGCGCGACCTCGACGACCGCGTCGCGCGCCCAGCCGGCCGCGCACGCGCCGCCCCGCGTGCCGAGCACGACGTCGGCCGCGCCAGGGAACAGGACGTCGGGGTACGCGTGCGCCGAGACGAGGATCGCGACGCCGCCGCGCGCGCGCGCGGCGGCGAGGCGCGCGGCGACCTCGGCGTGGTACGGCTCGAACACGTCGCGCACGCGGCGCTCGACCTCGGCGCGCGGCGGCGGGCTCTCGAGCCACTGCTCGCCGCTGGCGGAGCGCCGTCGCACCTCCCGCAGCCCGTAGGGGAGCTTGTCCTCGTACGGCGTGGGGACGCGCGGGGCGGTGTTGAGGTCGATGACGTAGCGGCTCAGCGTCGCGACGATGAGCGCGGCGCCCTCGAGCGGGGCGTCGCCGAAGAGGGCGTCCGCCGCGACGTCCGCGTCCGCCGCGAGGGCGCGCTCCGGCACGCGGGTGAAGCGCGCCGCGGCCTCGTCCACGAGCAGCCCCGCGTGCGGGACCTCGACGACGACCGGTCCGGGCGCTCCGGGCTCGTGGACGTGGAAGGGAGGCGGCGGCGCGGACATCGTTCCTCCGGGAGGTGGGCGCGGCCGGGTGTAGGCGCGGGGCGCGCGGGACGGCAAGGGTCCGGCGCCCTCGCCGGGATCGCCGGACAGCGGCGCCCTCCGGCGAGGCCCCGGTGTCCGGCGAGGAGACGGCGCCGGCGCCGGGTTTTTCGCACGGGCGCCGCGGATTGCGCTCTCATGGCGCGCCATGGGACACCGGTTGTGGCTGCTCGTGAGCCGCTATCACCTGGACCCCGGGATGTCGTCGGTCCTGGTGGATGCCGTCGCGACGGCCGGCCTGCTCGTCCTCGCCGCGATCGCGCTCCGGCTGTCGCGCCGGCAGCGCCGGGCCGCCGCGCGGGCCGACGCCTCGCTCAAGGGCGACGCCGCGCTCGCGCCCGGCGAGGCCATCGTGGTGGGCACGGTCGAGCGGGCGCCAGGGGCGGACGTCGCCGTGCGCGTCGAGGTCGAGCAGGAAGGGACCGAGTCCGAGAGCTCCGGCGTCTGGAGCCACCAGTGGGTCGAGACGGGCCGCAAGGTCCGTGTCCACCCCTTCTATCTTCGCCACGCCTCCGGCGCGCTCGTACGTGTGGAGCCGGGCGAGGACGTGATGCTCGTCGACGCGCTCGACGGCATGATCCGGGTCGATCTCACCCGGCGCATCCGGGTCGCCGAGATCATGCCCGGCGAGAAGGTCTTCGCGCTCGGCGAGCTCCGGCGCGCGCCGGATCCCGAGGCGCCGGCCCAGGGATACCGCGAGAAGGCGCTGGGGGACGTGCTCGTGCCCCGGCGCGGGCAGCCGATGCTCGTCTCGTCCGAGCCGCTCGACCAGCGGTTCGCGCGCAGGGCGGCGTTCCACCGGCGGTGGGCCGTCGCCGCCGTGGTCGCGTCGCTGGCGTTCAACGCCGCGTTCGCGGGCTTCCACGCGCGCCGCTGGCTCGGTGAGACGGTGGATGTCCGCGTGACGCAGCTGCGAGAGCAGGAAGACCGCGACGGCGACAACACCCGCTTCGTCGTCACGATGCAGGCCGCCGACGGCGTCCTCTTCTCGGACGAGGTGCCCCATGCCACCTTTGGCCGGCTCCGCGGGGTCGAGCGGCTGAAGGCACGTTATGTCCCATCGTGGACCGCCGCCAGCGCGGTCGGCCCCGACGTGACCGCCCACTCCGCCGCTTACGTCGCGTTGCCGCTCCTCGGCGCCATCGCGCTCGCCTACGCCGTCCGCGCGCGCTCCACGATACCCTGGTACGAGAAGAAGCTGTCCGAGCGGGGCAGCGGCAGGCTGCCGGGCAGCACGTCTGCCCCGCGCAGGGCCGCGAAGCGCCCGGAGGGTCGCCGTCAGAAGCCCGCTTCTGGATGACCGCCGACCCGAGGCGTCGAGGGAGCGCCGCTAGGAGCGCTCCACGCACCGAACGTAAGCTTCCTGTTCGGCGTCGCAGGTGCCCTCCTTCACGGAGGGCACCCCTTCTTCACCGCACGCCCAGGCGCTCGCCGGCTGCCGCGCGAAGCAGGCCAGAGCGACCTGCATCTCGGCGCTGCAAGGCGCCTGGGCCTGCATGGCCGCGCAGGCGGCAAGACACTGATCCGCGTGCAAACACCCGAGCGCTTGCGATGTGGCGCACTGGCCCTCGCAGACGCCGGCAGCGCCCGTCGCGCTCGCGCGCCGGGCAGGGCCGGGCGCCGCGGTCGCTGGGCTCACCGGCGGCCCGGGCGCGGCCGCCGGCCGGGGACCTGGGCTGGCTGCGGTGAGCTCCGCGCGCGCGGGCGCGTCGGCTGCCGCGACCTCCGCGCGTGCCTCGGGCTGGCATCCCACGGCCGCGAGCAACAGGGCGTAGCGCAGTCGAAGTTGAGCTTGCATGGTCGACCTCCCGTCAGCCCCGCGAGCGCGGCCTGCGCCGCGCGCCGGACGCCCTCGCGTTCGTCCTCGTTGTCCGCCACCTGTTGCAGCGTGGGGCGCACGTCGGGACGCGCGCGGAGCCAGCGCTCCAGGAGCTGGACGGCCTTGAGTCGGCTCTGCGCTTCGGGAGCGCCCGTCGCGAGCTCCGACACGCCCCGGACCAGGGCGTCCGACGGGCTGCGCACCGAGGCGGCGTTCAGCGCGGCGAGCCGCAGGTTGAGCGCGAGCTCGACCTTGAGCTGCTCCACCAGGATGCCGTCCACCTCGGGACGGTCCATCAGCCGGATCGACTCGATGGCAGCCGCTCGGATCGACTCGTCCTTGTCGTTCAGCAGCGGTCGCACGGCCTCGAATGCTCCGGGGTAACCCGAGTTGGCGATCCCGCGGAGCACGTGGACGCGCCTGGTGTGCTGCGATCTCGGCAGCTCCGCGAGCAGCGCTTCGGCCGCGCGCTTCGACGCCTCGATCTGCCCTGCCGCGCGCAGGTGCCGCGAGAACGTGCCAAGTCCGTAGAGCGCGTACTCGCTCAGGGTGTCATGCTCGAGCCAGCCGATCAGCGCGTCGATCGACCTCGCGTCCGGCCATTGCGTGGCGATCAGGCTGTATGCAGCCGCCGAACGCTGGCGTTCGCTCAGCTCCTTGTCGTTCGCCAGGGCGACGAGCGCCGCCTGCGGCTCGGCGTGCGTCAGCTCGAGCCGCGCCGGGGGCGCGGGGACCGAACGCGAGGAACCGCGCAGCTCACCGCCTGCCTCGGGCGCCGGCGCTCCGGCTGAAGCCGCCGTCGCTCCGGCGCAAGAGCCCCACCCACAGCCGCCGAGCACCGAACGTCAGCCCGCGGAGAGCCCAGCCGCGTCGGCTGCCGGCGTCCAGCAGGCGGCCGCGCCGCGTTGTGATGCGCTCGCGCGCTGTGGCGAACACGGCATCTGCCCCGTAGGGAGCGGATGCTTCGACCTCAAGCGCTGCGGGGGCACGGTGTGCACCACGGTGGAGGCCGCTTGCGCCATCGAATGCGGACGTCCGGGGTGCTCGCTGCTCAAGAGCTTGCCCCCTCAGATCGATTGCTCGCCCTGAGCGATCCGCCTGGCTGAGCCAGGAGGCGTGGGGCGGCGTGACGAGCGCACGCGCGGCTCGCCATCAGGTCCTGAAGGAGCCGGGCAAGGCCTGCGCCGGTACGACGCAGGCCCGGCTCCTCGGGCGCTGGCTCAGTGCGCTCCCGTGTACTTGAACTCGAGGATCGCTCCCGGGTTGTCCAGGACCGTCGTACCCAGATCGGTCAGTCCGCTCGTGCCCCCCGCCGGGTCCGTGATCACGTAGAATGTCCGGCGGTCCGGGCCGATCGCGAGGTCGCGGTAGCGATTGCTGGTATGAAACTCGCGAACAGGCTCGCCGACCACGGATTTCCCGTTCGCGCTCAGCTTCACCCGGAACACCGAGCCCCTCTTGAGGCTGGTGATCAGGAGAGAGTTCCCCCACCCCGGGACGCCGCGCCCTGCGCGGTAGTAGTGGAGCGAGGAGGGCGCGATCGTGGGCCAGCAGATCCAGTTGAATTGCTCTCCGCACACCGAGGTGCTGAAGTCGTAGTCGTCCTCTACGGTGTAGAAGGTGAGGAGCGGCTCCCGGAAGTCGGGGTGGCTCCAGGCGCTCTCCTCCTGCTGTGGGACGGAGGGAGGCGCCTCGAGGTCGTTCCACTCGAGCGCCTCGCAGGGCGTCGGGCTCGAGGCCGACCAGTTGTCGTACGTGTACGCCTGGTCGTCCTGATAGCCGGCGACGTGCGGCCAGCCGTAGTTCTTGCCGGGCAGGATGAGGTTCAGCTCGTCATCGCTCTTCGGCCCATGCTCGTTCGCGTAGAGCTTGCCGCCCCGGCCGAACGTGAGGCCCTGCGCGTTGCGGTGGCCGTACGAATAGACATGGCTGCGGGTGCCGTCGATCCGCGGGTTGTCGTGCGGGATCGAGCCGTCGGGGTTCAAGCGCAGGACCTTGCCGACGTACCTCGACCAGTCGTGCGCCGCGACGTCCGCCGCGGTGGGCAGCTCCTGCGCGCGGATGGGGAGGCACTTCCTGCCAAACTGGTTGTTCCCCTGATCCCCGACCGTGTAGTAGAGCTTCCGATCCGGGCCGAAGACGAGCCGCGCGGAGTTGTGATCGTCGCTCCCGGGCAGGCCGGTGATGACGTCGAACGGGCTCCCCAGGGTCTCGGTCCCCGGATCGTACGTGTAGCGGCGGATCTTCGTCCTGCGGTCCACGGTCGGGCCGGCATCGACGTCGTAGGTGAAGGAGACGTACACGTAGTCTCTGCCCTTGCCCTGGAGCAGATCCGGGTGCAGGGCCAGGCCCAGCACCCCGTCCTGTCCCCCCGATTGGAACGCTTCCTCGATGGTGACCGCGGTCGTCTGCTGCCCGTCCTCCGGCCGCACGCGCAGGACCCGCTTCGACACGCGCTCGGTCAGCCACAGGAAGCCGTCCGGACCCAGGACGATCCGCATCGGATACTGCAGGCCTCGGGTGATCTCGCGCGAAGCGAAGGAGGCTGCCTCGCCGGCGCTGCCCTCATCGCCCTCGTCGCCAGGCTCGCCGTCGACGACGGCATCCCCGTGAGCTCCGACAGGACCGTCCGGGCGATCCGCCGGGCCGCACCCGGCGAAGCCCCAGGAAGCCGTGGCGAGCAAACCAACCTGGGCCAGGAAAACAGCTGGGCTGCGTGAGACGAAGAGGGACATAGAGCTACCTTGCCGTTTCTTTCGATGGAGGACGCGGAACGGGGTCCACGCGCCAGGGCGCGGTGGATGTGCTGAGAGAGCTTCCAGCGTCGCGGGCGCGTACGGCGTCCGACAAGCTGTGTACCGATCAAAGTGATCGGTCCTTACAATAAGGAGCACAGATGTGCTTGCCAATGTCAAGCCGATTCTGTGTCGCAGTACGATCGACACGTTGCGTGAACGCGCGCAGAGCACACTGGCGGATGTGTGCGACGAGCGCCTGCACGCGCTCCGTCGGCGCGGGCGGGTCCGTCGAGGGGCCTTCACATATGGAAACAATTCCTTCATCCGCGTCACACGATTCCGTCACAGCATCTCCGCGGACCACGCGTCCACGGGAGTGACTTCATGGAGACTAGATTCCTTACAACCGCGGCAGCGGCCCTTGTGCTGGCCACCGCGGCGCTTCAGGGCTGCGGTGAATCGGCCCCCGACAACGACGCGAGCGCGGGCGCGACCGCCGGCACGGGCACGCCCGGGGGAGGCACGGGAGGACAGGGCACGGGGGGAGACGGCACCGGCGGCGACGACGCCAAGGAGGAGCCCGACTACGGCGCTGCGTTCCCGCAGGACCGCGTGCCGCGCCTCGACATCACCATCACGCCGGAGAACTGGCAGGCCTTGCTCGACGACATGACCGAGCTGGTGGGCCCGTTCGGCGAGGGCGGCCCCGGCGGCCCCGGCGGCGAGGGCGGTCCTGGAGACCCCGACGCCGGCCCGCCGGAGGAGCTCTTCGCCGCGTGCGAGGGCCTCGCTGTCGACGACGCCTGCACCGCGCAGCTCTTCGGCGACGAGTTCGCGGGGACGTGCGCCGAGTTCAGCGACGGCCGCCTGTTTTGTTTACCGAGCGGCGGCCCCGGCGGGCCGGGCGGGCCAGGCGGCGGCAACGTCGATCTGATCGACGGAACGCCCGTTTACGTCGAGTGCGACGTCGCGACCGAGGGCGGAGCGTGGCGTCACGTCGGCATCCGCTTCAAGGGCAACTCGAGCCTTGCCATGTCCTGGTCGCAGGGCATCTCGAAGCTCCCGCTCCGCCTCTCGTTCGACAGGTTCGAGGACGAGTATCCGGAGATCAAGGACCAGCGGTTCCACGGCTTCAAGAACCTGAGCCTGTCCAACGGCACGGCGGACCAGTCGCTCCTTCGCGAGAAGATCGCCACCGAGATCTTCGGCAAGGCGGGCGTCCCCGTGCCCGCGACCGCCTTCTACCGCGTCTTCGTCGATCACGGGGACGGGCCCACCTACTTCGGGCTGTACACCGGGGTCGAGCTCCCCTCGGACAAGGTGTTCCTGAGGACCCAGTTCGGCGACGACGAGGGCAACCTCTACAAGCCCGACGGCGCCGGCGCCACCTGGGCCACCTGGGCGCCGGACACCCTCGGCAAGGAGAACAACGAGGACGAGGCCGACTTCTCGGACGCCCAGGCGCTCTTCGACGCGCTCCACGCGGACCGCACCGACGCCGCGGCGTGGCGCGCCGGGCTGGAGGCCCGCTTCGACGTCGACGGCTTCCTGCGCTGGCTCGCCGTCAACACCGTGATCCAGGACTGGGACCAGTACGGCCGGATGCCGCACAACTACTACCTTTACGCGGACGCCGAGAGCAACGGCCAGCTCCGGTGGATCCCCTGGGATCACAGCTTCGCGTTCTCGACGGGCGGGTTCGGCGGACCGGGGATGTCCCTCGCGCTGGACGAGATCACCGAGGAATGGCCGCTGATTCGCCTCCTCCTCGACGATCCGGTCTACGCCGAGACGTACCGGGGCTATCTCGCCCGGACCGTGCAGGTCGAGTACGAGCCGGCCGTCGCCGAGCAGCGCTTCCGCGAGGCGCACGCGCTGATCGCGCCGTACGTCGTCGGCCCGGAGGGCGAGATCGAGGGGCACACCTTCGTGGAATCGGAGGCCTCGTTCAACGAGGCCCTCGACGCGCTGATCGCGCACGCCAGCGCGCGCCAGCAGGACGTGACCACGTTCCTCGGGCAGTGACGCACAGGGATCGCTGACCGGCGGGCGCCGCGCGGAGAGCCACCATGTTCGAGCTGTTCGAGCCTGTCATCACCGGGAGCGCCTTCGAGTGGCGCAAGGCCGTGGTGGCCCTCCTGCTCGCCTTCGGGCTGGGCCAGACGATCGCCGGCGTGTACATGGTCACCTTCCGCGGCCTGTCGTACGCGCGGACGGTCGTGCACGGGATGGCCATGGGCAGCGTGATCACGTGCATGCTGATGCTCGCCGTCGGCACCAACATCGCCGCGGGCATCGGCGTCGCGGGCGGCCTGAGCGTGGCCGCTTCCGCACGACGATGCGCGACCCGCGCGACATCATCTTCGTGTTCGCGGCGCTCGGCGTGGGGATGGCGTGCGGCCTCCAGTCCTACGGCACCGCCATCGCGGGGACGTCGATCTTCGGGGGCGGGGCCGTGCTCCTCCACGTCACGGGCTACGGCGCGCGCCGGCAGCCGGATGGACTCCTGCGCTTCGTCGCGCCCTCGGGACCGGGGCTGGAGGACGCCATCACGAGGATCCTCCGCGCGCACTGCCGCACCTTCTCGCTGGTGACGCTGCGCGAGGCGGCGCAGGGGACGGTGATGGAGCACGCCTACCAGATCAGCGTCCTCGCCGTCGACCTCCGCACGCCGCTCGTCACCAGCCTCCAGGCCCTCCCGGGGGTGCACGACGTTTCCCTGATGCTGCAGGAGCCAACGCTGGATCTCTGAATCAGGGACCGGGCCCTGCGCTCGCCCGGCATATCGCACATCGCCTGGACCCAGGGGCCACAGCAGCCCTGGTGTGCAGCGGACCATCACCGTGTCTCTCACGCTCGCTCCTGGTTTCGTGATGAGAAGAATATGAACCACAGAGGCACAGAGGGCACAGAGGAGAGAGAGAGAGAGAGAGAGAGAGAATCATTTGTTTCTTCTCTTTCCTCTGTGCCCTCTGTGCCCTCTGTGCCTCTGTGGTTCATTCTCTCACGACACCAGGAACGAGCGTGGCGACGCCATGATGGCTCGCACCGATGATTCATTGCGCCGTTCGCGAGGATCCTCCGATGATGTTCCCCCACCGACTCCGCGCGGCGCTCCAGGACGCCGCCCCCTGGATCTGCCTGGTCGCCACCTTCGGCGTCACCGCGTACCTCCACTTCGGCGACGGCGAGCGCGGGCCCATCGTCGGGTTCGAGCAACCGGTGATCCAGGCGCTCGCGCCGACCGAGATCGCGCGGGTGGCGGCGATCCACGTCAGCCTCGACGACGAGGTGGCCCCGGGGCAGATCGTGGCCCTGCTGGACACCTCGGCGATCGACGCCGAGATCGCCGTCGCCCAGGCGGAGGCGGCGCAGCTCGAGGCCGAGGGGCGGGCCGAGCAGAGCCTCCTCGCGCAGGAGCTCGACATGAGCGTCGAGGAGCTGCAGCGCGAGCTGGCCCGGCAGCGCGAGGAGCAGCGCCAGGTGAGCGCCGAGGCCAGGGTGCTCGACGGCGAGGTCTCCAGGGTCAAGCGGCTCGTCGAGGACCGGATGGCCGTCCTCGACGACCTGTCCAAGCTCAGCGTGCAGCAGGCCGCCGCCGCGGCCGTCGCCGCGGAGAAGCCCCGCACGATCGGCCTCCTGTCGCGGCAGATCCAGGCCGCGGAGCGGCGCCTGCAAGCGCTGAAGGGGCAGCCGTCCGCGACCGCGGCCAAGCTGGAGGCCGACCTGCTCGTGGCCCGGCGCAACGTCGAGCTGCTCGAGCAGCGCCGGGCCGGCTACGCGCTCCGCGCCACCCACGGCGGGCGCGTCGCCGGCGTCGACAAGCAGGTCGGCGACGTGGCCGCGCCCGGCGAGCCGGTGGTGCGCGTGGTCAGCCCGCGCGGCAACGTCGTCGCCTGCGTCCCGGAGCGCTTCGCGCTCGGCCTCGCCGAAGGAGACGCCGCCCGGCTCTGGATCCGCGGCCAGCGCAGCGAGGCGCTCCCCGGCAAGATCGTCGCGCTGGGCCCGCTCGTCGCCGAGCTGCCCCTGCGCTGCTGGACGTCGCCGCGGCAGCCCATGTGGGGGCGCGAGGTCACCGTCGCGCTGGACCACCCCATGAACCTCCTCGCCGGCCAGGCGTTCGACGTGGTGTTCACGCCGGCCCGCGGCGCGCAGGCCCCCGCGCCGCCGCCACCCGCCGCCTCATCGGCCGCGGCCACCCCCCCGCCCGCCGCGACAGCGCCCCCGCCCGCCGCGACAGCGCCCCCGCCCGCCGCGACAGCGCGCGCGCTCGCCATGAGGGTGCCGCCGGCGCTCTCGCGGCGATCGCGGCTCGAGCCTTCGGGGATCCTCGCCCGCCCGGGCGAGGCGCGTTACCTGATCGTCAGCGACGACACCGGCCACGACGGCGAGGACGGCGAGGGCGCGCCGTGGCTCTTCACGATGTCCGCGACCGGCGACGTCCACCCGGAGCCGGTCGCCGTGGAGGGCGTCGACGAGTTCGTCGACGTGGAGGGGATCGCCGCCGGCGACGGGGGCGAGATCTACCTGCTCTCGTCGCAGAGCCACAACAGGAAGGGGCGGCGCAAGCCGGGCCGCACGGCGCTCCTCCGCCTGCGCAGCGACGGCCCGGGCTTCCGCGTCGACGGCGAGATCCACCTCGCCGAGATGCTCGACGCGAGCCCCGAGCGCGCCGCGGCGCTCGGCCTCCCCCACGGGACGCGCGACCTCGACATCGAGGGCCTGGCCTTCCACAAGGGCGCGCTCTACCTCGGGCTGAAGGCCCCGCTCGACGCGCAGGGCAACGCGATGATCTGGCGGATCGCCTCGCCGGGCGCGCTCTTCCCGGCGGGGCGACCCGCGGCGGTCAACGCCGGCAAGGGCAAGCAAAGCAAGCTCCCGGTGGACCCGAGGCCCCTCGAGGACGCCGGCTTCTCGCCGTGGGCGCGCGCGCGCCTCGACGTGGATCTCGCGGGCCGCGCCGCGCCGGGCGGCATCTCCGATCTGCTGTTCCTGCCCGACGGCTCGCTCGCGATCGCGTCCACGCCCTCCACGGCGGACGGCGACGCGGGCGCGCTGTGGCGCGTCGACGGCCCGCAGGCCGGCACGCTCGCCCCGCGCCTCGTGCAACGCTTCCCGGGGCTGAAACCCGAGGGGATCGCCCCCTCGCTGTCCCCGGGCAAGCTGATGGTCGTCTTCGACGCCGGCAGCAGCGTCCCGTCGTTCCAGGAGCTCTCGTGGTGACCGCCCAGCGCCCTCCTCGCCTCGCCCGGCCTCGCCTCCCCCGCCCCGCCCGCCGATCCGCGGCGATCGCTCTCCCTGCAGCGTCAGCGCTGCGGTCACGCCATCGCGCGGCCCGGTGCCCAGGTCGCACGTCAGCAGCCCGCACGACTCGAGCGCGCGGAGGTGCGCCCCCCGCCCGTCCTCGAAGAACACCGGAGTTGCAACTCTTCAACGTACTTGATCGGCTGGACCGGCAGTGGGCCTCCCAGGCGGCTGAGCCGACGTCGATTGTTTGCGTCGCACAACGGGTTGTTTGTGAATGTTTGCGCGCGTTGACGCGCGCGGCGGCGGCGGGTTAAGCCGTGGCCATGGGATTGACCCGCGACGCTGTCTTCTTTGACGCCCTCGCCGAGCACGCGCAGAAGAGCGTCGCCGCGAGCGAGCTCCTCCTGGACATGCTCGAACGGCTCCAGGACGCCCCGGAAATTGCCAAGAAGATCAAGGAGATCGAGCACGAGGGGGACCGGATCACCCACCGGTGCCTGGCCGCGCTGCACAAGACATGGATCACCCCGCTCGACCGGGAGGAGATCCACGCGCTGATCACCAAGCTCGACGACGTGCTCGATTGCATCGAGGCCGCCAGCGAGCGCATCGTCCTCTTCGAGATCCAGACAGCGCTGCCGGAGGCGCGCCATCTCGCGGAGTCGGTGGTGACCGCGTGCGTCACCATGAGCGCTGCGACCAGCTCGCTCCGCGACATGAAGGACCGCGACCGGCTGCTCCAGCTCTGCGTCGAGATCAACCGCCACGAGAACGCCGCCGACGCGCACTACCGCGTGGCGCTGGCGGCGCTCTTCAAGCAGGGCAGCGACCCGCTGCTCGTCATGAAGTGGCGCGACATCTACGATCAGCTCGAGAACGCCACCGACCGCTGCGAGGACGTCGCCAACATCATCGAGGGCGTGGTGCTCGAGCACGCATGACCAGCTACGTCATCGCCATCATCGTCGTGGCGCTGGTCTTCGATTTCATCAACGGCTTCCACGACGCCGCCAACTCCATCGCCACCGTGGTCTCGACGCGGGTGCTCTCCCCGCGCACCGCGGTGGTCTGGGCAGCGCTCTTCAACTTCATCGCGTTCGCCCTGTTCGAGCCGACGGTCGCCCGCAACATCGCGAAGGGCGTCGAGCCGGCGTTCATCACGCCCAACGTGATCCTCGGGGGCCTCTCCGGCGCGATCGTCTGGAACCTGCTCACCTGGTGGTGGGGCCTGCCCTCGTCGTCCTCGCACGCGCTCATGGGCGGCTTCGCGGGCGCGGCCGTGCTCAGCGCCGGCCGCATCTCGGTGCTCGACACGAGGATCTTCGGCATGACCGCGGCGTTCATCGTGGTCGCGCCGCTCCTCGGCTCCGTGGTCGGGTTCGCGCTGATGCGGGCGATCCGGCGGCTCGGGCGGTCCTGGACGCCCGGGATGGTGGACACCCGGTTCCGGCGGCTGCAGCTCCTCTCGGCGGCGGCTTACTCGCTCGGGCACGGCGGCAACGACGCGCAGAAGACCATGGGCATCATCACGGCGCTGCTCGTCTCGGCCGGCGTCCAGGAGGGCGGCGCGAGCGTGCAGCCGATGGTCTGGGTGGTGCTGGTCTGCCAGGCCGCCATGGCCCTGGGCACGCTGTCGGGCGGGTGGCGGATCGTGAAGACGATGGGGATGAAGATCACCAAGCTGAAGCCCGTGGGCGGCTTCGCCGCAGAGACCGCGGGCGCGGCCACGCTCTTCGGCGCGACCGCGCTCGGCGTCCCGGTGAGCACAACGCACACGATCACCGGCGCGATCGTCGGCGTGGGCGCCGTGGACGGCCGTCTGTCGGCCGTGCGCTGGGGGGTGGCCGGCCGCATCGTCTGGGCCTGGATCTTCACCATCCCGGCCTCGGCGCTGCTCGCCGCCCTCATCTACGCCGCCGCCCGCGCGCTGACCGGCGCGCCCTGACGCCGCGCGCGCGTACGGCTCCCGATCGCGCCCTGCCCCTCACGGATCGCGCGCGATCGGGAGCCGCACGCGCGCGCGCGTCCCCTCGTTCGGGGCGCTCGCGAGCTCGATCCGGCCGCCGTGGGCGTCGACGATGCGCTTCGCCAGCGCCAGGCCGAGCCCCAGGCCCCCTGTCGCGCGGGTGCGGCTCCTGTCGGCGCGGAAGAACGGCCGGAACACGCGCGGCAGATCGGCGGCGGCGATGCCGACGCCCCGGTCGATCACGTCGATCGCGACCTCCTCGCCGCCGCGCGCGACGAGCTCGATCGCCTCCGCGCTCCGCTCCGTGTACTTGTGGGCGTTCTCGAGCAGGTTGTCGACGACGCGCCGCAAGAGCACCGGGTCGGCGTCGACCGGAGGCAGCTCCTCGGGCACGTCGACCCGCAGCGCCCGCCTCGGGTGCGCCGCGCGGAAGCGCGACGCCGCGCGCGCGAGCAGATCGAGGACGTCCACGCGCTCGCGCCGGAGCGGGGGGATGCCGCCCGGCGAGGCGGCGTCCTCGAGGTCGAGCCGGGCGGCGGTGAGGACGTCGCTGATGAGCCGCTCGAGCTCGTCGAGGTCGCCGCCGATGTCGGCGAGCAGCTCCCGGGCGACGGCCACGTCCCCCTCCGCCTCCGAGATCAGCGCGAGCGCCACGCGGATGCGCGACAGGGGCGTGCGCAGCTCGTGCGAGACGTTGGCGAGCAGCTCCCGCTCGGCCCTGAGCAGCTCGGCCACGCGCTCGGCCATCTCGTCGAAGGCGCGGGAGACGTCGCCGAGCTCGTCCCGGTTCCGCAGGGCGGCGCGGGCCTTCAGGTCGCCGCCGCCGAAGGCGCGCGCGGCCGACGAGAGCTGGCGCAGCGGGCGCGTGAGCGTGCGCCCGAGGAGCCACGACGAGACGCCGACCACGACGAGGACGAAGGCGATCACGCGCAGCCCGCTGAACGGCGGCGGCATCGGCGGGGGGATCGCCTCGACGCGCCCCTGCCGGCCGTCAGGGAAGCGCAGCGGCGCCGTGTAGCAGCGCGGGGCCTCGGGGTCCGGCGGGAAGGCCGGGGCCGTCGTGTCGCAGCGCGGACGCCCCCCGGGGGCGTTGGTGGCGAGGAACGCGCCGTCCGGATCGATCACGGAGATCGTGGCGTTCAGGTCCTCGCGCACGATCGCGAGGGCGCCATCGAGCGCGCGCGGATCGTCGAGCGAGCGGGCGATCACGCTGGTGATGAAGCGGAGCTGCTGCTTGCCCGGGTTCACGCCCGTCCGGCGGTTCATCTCCATGACGGCGATGAAGCCGGCCACGATGACCGCGATCTGCGCGAGCCCCACGAGGTAGATGCGGAGCGCCAGCCGCCCGCGCAAGAGGTCCCGGATCGCCATGCGTCACGCCAGATCCGTCGCGTCGATCGCGAAGACGTACCCGATGCCGCGGACGGTCTTGATGATCCGGGGGCTCCTCGGATCGTCGCCGAGCTTCTTGCGGAGGTGGGAGATGTGGACGTCGATCGACCGATCGAAGGCCTCGTCGGCGCTGCCCCGCACGAGATCGACGAGCTGCTCGCGCGTGAGCACGCGCCCCGCGCGCCCGGCCAGCGCGTGGAGCAGGTCGAACTCGTAGGTCGTGAGCGACAGCTCGACGCCGTCGAGGGTCGCCCGCCGCGCGGCCGGGGCGATGGTGAGCGCGCCGACGACGAGGAGCCGCTCGGCCGCCGGGCCCGAGAGGCCGCGGGCGCGCCGCGCCTGCGCCCGGATGCGCGCGAGGAGCTCCCGCGCCGAGAACGGCTTGGCGATGTAGTCGTCCGCGCCCCCCTCGAGGCCCATCACGCGGTCGGCCTCCTCGCCGCGCGCCGTGACCATGATGATCGGCGTGTCGACGCGGGCGCGGAGCTTCTGGCAGACCTCGTAGCCGTCGATCTCGGGGAGCATGAGATCGAGGAGGACGACGTCGGGCCGCTCGCGCAGGACGCACGCGATGCCCTCGCGGGCGTCGGTCGCGACGGTGACGCGCACGTTGTGCGACTCGAGGTACCGCGCCGTGAGCCGCGCGAGCTTCTCGTCGTCCTCGATGTACACGATCGACGCCGCGCTCCGCTCCGCTGCCATCGTCGCGGCAGCGTAGCAGCGGCGCGCCGCGCCGAAGCGCCCGCTAACCGTTGCTTAACATCCCTCGCCGCCCGGCGGCCGCTCGACGTCGCGCCCGAGCCACGCGCGCGCCAGCTCTCTCACCCGCGCGCTCCCGTGCACCTGCTCGACGTAGCGGAGCCTCGCGGCCGCGTCGGGGATCTTGCGGGCGCGCGCCTCGACCGCGCGCAGCGCCTGCTCGATCGCGGCCCGCGCGCGCGCCGCGTCCCCGGCGGCGATGTGCGCCTCGCTGACCGCGAGGCGCAGCGGGATCTCGCTGTACCCGAGCGAGCCGCCGAGCGCCTCGAGGCAGCGGAGCCCCTCGTCCGAGGCCCGCCGGGCGGCCTCCACGCGCCCTTCCCGGAGCAGCACCTCGATGAGCGTCCGGTGGACGAGCGGCCGGTAAAACCGGTCTCGCTGCAGGATCGCGAGCGCCCGCTCGGCTTCTTCACGCGCCTCGGGGAGGCGGCCCCGCGCCATCAGGACCCGCGCCAGCGCGCCGTGCGCCGACCCCATCGTCGCTTCCATGGCGCCGATCTTGATGAGCTGGTTCGCCAGCTCCACGATCTCGTCCAGCTGCTCCGGCGCGCAGCACTCCGCGAGGAAGATCGTCAGCCAGACGCGGGCGCTGGAGAGCGCGAAGGCGTCGTTGATGCGCAGCGTGCGCTCCAGCGACTCGCGCAGCTTGCGCTCCGCCTCGGCGCACTCCCCGAGCTCGGCCATGGCCAGCGCGGTCGCGCTCGCCGCGAACTCGCGCCAGCGCCAGGGGCTCACCTGGGTGAACACCTCCTCCGCGCGCCGCGCGTCCTCGTACGCCTGCCAGGGGTCGTCCCCGAGCAGCCGCAGGAACGTGGAGCGGCTGAAGCGGAGCTGCGCGTGCGCGAGCTGCTCGCCCTCGGGGACGCGCGTCGCGAGCTGCTCCAGGCGCGCCAGGAGGCGCAGCGAGAGATCGCGCATGCCCCAGTGGCTGAGCGCCGTGATCGCCGTCGAGACGGGCATGCAGCACGCCGCCTCGCCCCCGGGCTCGGGCTCGCTGCTCATGATCGCGTTCACGAGCGACTCCAGCTCGCCCGCGAGGCCGAGGTGGCCCGTCATCACGACGAGCCGGCCCACCGCCCTGCTCCAGGCCACGCTGCCCCGCGGCAGCAGCGACAGGGCCTCCTTGCCGATCTCCAGGCCGACCTGCCAGTCCTCGCGCAGGAAGCAGACGTCGAGCTTCATCCCGAGGAACCGGCCCAGCACGTCGCCGCGCGGCCCGCAGCTCATGCCGCGCTCGACGCGCGCGAGCATCCCGCCGTAATCGTTGCTCCGGTACGACTGCTCGGCCGCGCGCAGGTAGTGGAGGGCGGCGCGCTCGAGCTCCCCGCCGAGGTGCGCGTGCTCGGCCAGCACCATGGGATCCGCCTCCCCCGCCTGCTCGAGGTGCGCCCCGGCGATGCGGTGGCCGACGACGCGGTCGTCCACCGCCAGCAGGCCGTACGCGGCGTCGCGCACGAGGGCGTGGCGAAACCGGTACTCGGTGTCCCCGGGGAACCGGCTGCTCCACTGCACCTCGACCATCTCGGAGCGGACCAGGCCGTCCATCCAGCGGTCCGCGCCGTCCCCGCCGGTCGACGCGCGCTCCTGGCCGAGCAGGGCGAGCACGCCGCTGCGCCAGAAGGTCTGCCCGAACACGCTCGCGCTGCAGAGCACCTTGCGCGCCCGCGGCTCGAGGCACGACAGCCTCGCCTGGAGCATCGCCAGCACCGTCGCGGGCTGCCCCTCGGTCTTGCCCTCGACGACCGCGCGGATCAGCTCCTCGAGGAACAGCGCGTTGCCGGCCGCCTGCTCGACGATGCGCGCCACCAGGCTGGCCGGGACCTCGGCGCCGAGCACCGCGGTGACCAGCCGCTCGGCCGCCTTCCGGGTCAGCCCGGCGAGCGGGATCCGCTGCACGACCCGCCCCTCCCACAGCTTCGGGAAGACGTCGTGCACCTCGCGGCGCGCGAACGCCAGCACGAAGAAGGGCCGCTCGCGCAGCTCGAGCAGGGCGGCGTCCACGAGGTTGACCGTGGCCGCGTCGCCCCAGTGCAGGTCCTCCAGCACCAGCAGGCAGGGCCGCGCCGCGGTCTCCGCGCGCAGCAGATCCAGGAAGGCGCGGCGGATCTGCTCGCTCATGATCCTGGGGTCGCCGCGCGCGGCGCGCAGCGAGGCGCTCGGCTGCTCGACCGCGACGCCGCACAGCGCCGCGATGAACTCGCTCACCCGCTCGGCGTCGGCCGGCGCGACGTGCCGGCCGACGCGCAGGCGGAGCTTGGCCTCCTGCGCCGCGGGAGGGTCCCCGACCTCGACGTCGCAGAGGCGGCGCAGCGCCTCGCCGAGCAGACCGTAGGGCGAGCCGGCGGTCATCGGCGCGCCGCTGCCGAACAGCAGCCCGACGCCGGGCGCCCGGGCGCCGAGGCGCCGGAGCAGCTCGTGCCGCAGGCGCGATTTGCCCATGCCGGGCGCCGCGATCACGATCGCGCCGGCCGGCATCGCCTCCTCGATGCACCCCTCGATCGCGCCGATCAGCATCGAGAGCTCCTGCTCGCGGCCGACGCAGGGCGTCGGCCGGCCGAGCAGCGGGCGCGACTCGTCGACGCTCGCGCGCTCGCTCCGCAGCACGAGCTGCCCGCCCATCGTCGTGACGAGGAAGCGCGACTCGAGCAGCCTCGAGCTCAGCTCGTCCAGCCAGATCCCCGGCGCGATCGCCGCGTAGGAGGGCTCGGCGTCGGCCGTCAGCGTCGGCTCCGCCCCGACGCGCAGGAGCGCCACCGCGCGATCGATGGCCTCACCGGCGGGGACCCCGCCCTGGAGCAGCCCGCGGCCGGTGGTCAGCGCGATGCGGGCCTCGGGCCAGATCTGCTGCACCTCCAGGGCGCAGCGGGCGGCCGCCGACACCTGATCGAGCGCGCTGCTCGACGGCGGCACGGCCACGACCAGCGAGCCGTCGGCCAGCCACTCGGCGCGGCCGCCGATGCGCGCGAGCCGGAATCGCAAGGCGTCGCGCGTCGGGCGGGCCCACGTCTGCGCCGAGGCGGGCGGCAGCGTCTCCCGGGGGTCGCCGGCGGACCGCATCGCGAGGACGACGCTGAGGAGCTGCATCGCCTCGCCGGTGATCGCCCGGGGGGTGGGCGGCGACGCGAGCGAGGGCGCCGGCGCCTCGTCGTCCCAGGCCGGCAGCGTCAGGGCGGCGAGCTGCTCGCGGAGCGCCGCGGCGTCGGGCGGGCGCCGGAGCGGGTCCTTGTCCAGCATCCGCGCGAGCAGGTCGGCCAGCGCGGGCGGCGTGTCGGGGCGGAGCAGGGCGACCGAGGGGACGTCGTCGAACAGGATCTTCGCGAGCACGCCCACCAGATCCCGGCCGCCGAACAGGTGCTTGCCGGTCAGGCATTCGTAGACGACGCACCCGAGGGCGAAGATGTCGGTGCTGGGCGCGAGGTCGCGGTCGCCGCGCGCCTGCTCCGGCGCCATGTAGCCCGGGGTCCCGACGAAGCGCCCGGTCCGCGTGAGCGTCATGCCGGCGACCGCGTAGCGCGCGATGCCGAAATCGAGCAGCGCGACGCCGTCGACGCGCTCGTCGCGCAGGAACAGGTTGCCCGGCTTGATGTCGCGGTGAACCAGGCCCCGCGCGTGGGCGACGGCGAGCGCGTCCGCGACCTTCGTCAGCAGCGTCACGCACTCGGAGAGGCGCAGCGGCCCGCGGTCGAGGCGCTCGCCGAGGTCCTTGCCCGACAGCCACTCCATCGCGAGGAAAGGCCGGCCGTCCTGGGCCTTCCCGTGCGCCAGGTACTCGACGATGCCGGGGTGCTTGAGGTCGGAGAGGAACCGCGCCTCCCGCAGGAAACGCTCGGTCTCCTCCGCGCGCTCGGCGTCGGCGTGCAGCAGCTTGAGGGCCACCGGCGCGCCGGTGGTCATGTCCCGGGCGCGAAACACCTCGCCCATGCCGCCCTTCCTGGCCAGCGCTTCGATCAGGAACCGACCCGCAACCAGAGAACCTTCGAGGAACGACACGAATCGAGCCCTCCACCAGCGGCCACACCGGGCGTGCGGCATGAGCGCCCCGTGCGCGAGCGAGGATACCAACTGGCCAGCCGAGCGGATCGCTTTTTGCTTTGTTGCTCGAGCGGCGCCGCGCTGCGGCGATGGGCGCGTGGGTGGACAACGCTGCGTTCAGGTGTGCTGCTGGAGGCGTGCGCGCACAGGCCTCCGGCGTGCGCGCACGGCGCGGCGTGCGCCGCGGGGACGGGCGCGGCGCGCTCCGCCGGGATGGGCGCGGCGCGCGCCCCGGAGACGGGCGCGGCGCGCGGCATGAACGATGCCTGGCCGCGGGCGCGATGCTCACACCGTGACGGAGGAGCGGTCTCTCATGTCATCCCAGGATGCCGAGTTGCTGCGCGACAGCTTCGAGCTCGTCGTGCAGCGTGATCACGAGTTCCCTCGCCTCTTCTATCGGGTCCTGTTCGAGCGGCACCCGCAGGCGAGGCCGCTCTTCAGGCGCAACAGCCCCGGGGCCCAGGGCACGATGTTCGAGCGGACGCTCATGGCGGTGCTCGACCATTACGAGGACGACGCCTGGCTCTCGGAGAAGCTCGCGCCGCTCGGCGCGCAGCACGTGGCCTACGGCGTGACCCCGGAGATGTACGACTGGGTCGGCGAGGCGCTCGTCGCGGCGCTCCGCGAGGTGAGCGCCGCGGACTGGACCGAGGCGCACCGCGCCGCGTGGACCAGGGCGTACGGCGTCATCGTCGCCCGGATGCGCGCGGGCGAGCGCGCTCCGGCGCAGGCCGCGCGCGGCGCGTGAGCCGCGCGCGGCGAGCTCGGCGGCGCGCGCCGGCTCAGCCCTCGCTCACCTCTTCGTCCGGCCCGGCGATGCCGTGGCGCTTCATGAGCCGGTAGAGGGCGAAGCGGTTCTTCAGCCCCAGCGAGCGCGCCGCGCTTGTCACGCTGCCCTGGGACTCCACGAGCGCGGCCTCGATCTCGGCGCGCCCGAGCGGGGGGCCAGAGTCGGACACCTGAGGCGGGTTGGACTTGCCGGGCTCCGACCTGGCGCCGGCCCGGGGATCCGTTTTGGGGTCGGTCACCTCCGGGCGGAGCGCCGCGCGGACCTCGGGCGTGAGGGCGAGGAAGCTGTCCGGGCTCGACTTGAGGGCGATCCACATGAGCCGCTGCAGCTCGCGCAGGTGGTGCGTGTAGGCGTGGCGGAGGAGCGCCTCGACGAGCGCCGGCGCGATCCGCGGCTCGGCGAGCCGGTCGCCACGGCGCTCGAAGAAGCGATCGGTCAGCTCCGGGCTCTCGCGCGCGGCGGCGGCGAGCAGGTGCCGCAGCAGCAGCGGGATGTCCTCGCGGCGATCGGGGAGCCCGGGGACGCTCACGCTGATCAGGAAGCGGGCGGAGAAGTCGTGCTTCAGCGCCTCGGCCGGGCGGTTCGTCGCCGCGATGACGCGCAGATCCGAGCGGCGCACGCGCGGCTCGCCGAGCCGCTGGTACTCGCCGTCCCGGTCGAGCACCCGCAGCAGGTGGGCCTGCAGGTGCGCCGGCAGCTCGCCGATCTCGTCGAGGAAGAGGGTGCCGCCGTCCGCCTCGCCGATGAGCCCGGGGCGCTCGGGGCTGCCGGCGTTGGGGTAGCCCCTGGCCGTCCCGAACAGCTCGGCGTCGACCAGGCCCTCCGGGAAGGTCGCGGCGTTGCGCGCGACGAACACGCCCGCGCGCCGGCGGGAGAGCGCGTGGATGGCGCGGGCGGCGAGCTCCTTCCCGGCGCCGCTCTCGCCGCGCACGAGCACGTGGTTGCCGGACTGCGCCGCGAACGCGAGGCTGCCGCGCAGCGCCCACACGGTCGGGCTCTCTCCGACGATCCCGTGGGCGTCGGCGTCGCCGAACGAGAACCGCGGCGCCTCGCGGAGCGACTGGATCACCTCGAGGCTCCACCGCCGCCGCACGACGAGCAGCACCAGGGCGTTCTGCAGCGTGAGCGTGTCGCCGGGCTTGAGGAGGCCCTGCGTCGCGGGCAGGCCGTTGATGAGGAGCGGGCAGCGCCCGACCGATCGGACCGCGAGCAGCCCGTCCTGGGTGGGCTCGAGCTCGAGCTGGAGGCGCGAGATCCGCGGCCCCTCGAGCGGCGGCATCGCGGCCCACCCCATCGGGCGCTGCCGGTGGAACGTGAGGCGCGGCGCGCCGTCCTGCGATTGCGGCCCGCCGCGGCCGAGGACGCACCGCCCCTCGACGAGCGCCGCCTCCCCGAGGCGGCTCGGCTCCTCGCGCGACCAGGCGACGACCAGATGAAAGAGCTCCGGGGGCGGCTCCAGGTCGTTCCGGCCCCACAGGGCGCTGGGCTCGGTCAAGGTCGTGGAGGACGTCACGGATGAAAATTCCGGAACGTGAGTTTATCACGGTGCGGTGGCACCGACATCGGTAACGTTCCGGGGCGTCGCGTCAGCGCGCGCCGTACGACGCGGCGTGTGACGCGGGCAGCCGCTGCGCGCCGGTCCTGAGCGGCCCTCGAGCGCGGGCTGGGATGCTGGATGACGATCTCACGCGCGTCGAGGCCGCGCCGGACGCGCGCTCCTCACGCGCGTCGAGGCCGCGCCGGACGCGCGCTCCTCACGCGCCCCCGGGCCGCGCCGGGTGCTCGCTCGACGGCGAGCGCCCGCGCCACGGGCGGAGCGCCCTCGGCTCCTCGCGGCGAACGCCGTTCCTCTCGTGGCGGAGCTTCGATATCGCCTCGTAGACCGCGCGCCGGGCGCGGTTCAGTCCGCCGAGCGGCCGGTGCGCCGGCAGGGCGTGCCAGGGCGTGAACGAGAGGTTCTCCTCGAACTCGGCCCGTCCCGGCTGGTCGAGCCGCTGCGCCGGGATCACCATCGTCGCGACCTTGCGGAACGGCGCCACGTCCTCGCTCCAGCGGATCGTCGGGTCCTCGATGGGCGTCCGCGTCGGGTGCGTCTGGAGCTGCACGAGGAAGTCGAACATCCAGTCCCCCCGCTCGAGCTGCCGCGCCACGGCCTGCTTGAGCGCGTCGTCGCCCGGCTCGACCTCGACCCGGGGCGCGCCGCAGGGCCGCGGGACCACGGAGAACTTCATCGCCCGCTCCCCCAGCCGGAACGGCGTCTGGCTCCAGTAGCGGGCGTGCAAGGGGTTCTTCACCGGCTTGCGCATGACGCAGAGGTAATTCATCAGCTCGCGCAGCCGGAGGCGGGGCGGGCTGCACGAGAAGAAGAACGAGAGGGGCTTGCGCGCGCGCGTGGCGGTCATGAGCTCGGCGTAGTCCGCCACGTTCCGCGCGAAGAACACGTCCGTGTTCGCCATCAGGAAATCCTGCGTCGTCGCGTCCTTCTCGCCGTCGAGGATCTTCTCCCCCGGGACGTCGAGCAGCTTGATCGCCATGCAGCGGGAGTCGCGCTGCATGTCCGACTGGACGCGCGAGGAGGTCGACGAGAAGCGGACCCACGCCGGGTAGACGCGCGGCTCCCGGAAGACGCCTCGCCGGAGCTCGTCGGGCAGGTCGTCATCGATGATGAAATGGGCCCTCACGCAGCCGTTCGACTTCGGGTGCACGCCGCGGAGCGCCGGCGACGCGCCCGCCGGATACGCTCGCTCGTAGCTGCGCTTCATGTCCTCGGTGAGCCGTCGAATGCAGTCTTCCTCGCCGGGCGGCGGGCACTCCTCGTGGAGATCGAGCGTCGTGTTCATGACCAGGATCCTCTCTGTCGTTGGGAGTCTCAGGACGGCCTCGCGACGGCGCGCTCGCGCGCGGGGAGCGCCAGGGCGCCGCTCGCGGGCCTCGCGCCGGACGCGCTCTCCTGCCGCTTGCGGTGCTGCACCTCATTGCGCATCTGGATGAGCCGCGAGAAGGTGGTGACCCAGAAGGGCGCGCCCAGCGAGAGCATCCCGCACGAGAACGCGAGCCCGGCCAGCCAGAACAGCGTGTCGCGCGCGAGCTGGAGCGCCGTCGGCGAGGCCGCGGCGCTGTCGCCGCGGTACGCGCAGAACCGCGCCACGATCCAGCTCTCCTGCCAGCCGATGCCGAGGTTCGCCTCGTCGAGGACGGTCGCCGCCTTCTGCATCTCGAGCCGGAAATCCTCGAGCGTCGCGTCGCGGAGCTCGTCCGGCGCGCGCTGCGGGCGCTCGCCCAGGCGGGCGGCGGTGGTCGTCACGGTGTCCTCCTGCGCGATGATCTGCGCGCGCGAGGCGCCGTTCTCGTGGAGCCGGGCGAGCACCCGGAAGCCGTCGAAGTTGAAGAGGAGGACAACCATCATCGAGACGAGGAGGGTGAGCTGCCGCGCGCGCTGCTTGAACGTCTGGGACGCCGTCCCTTCGAGGGTGGGAAACCAGCGGCGCACGTAGGCGGAGAACTGATCGAGCGTCGCGTAGCGCTTCGTCTCGACGGCGCCGCCCTGGCCGCAGCTCACCCAGCGGCCGGGCAGCAGGCGTTCACGCCCCTCCGCGTCGACCGCCACCGACGCGCCGGCGGCGATGGAGATCAGATCGTCGGCGTCGATGTACTCGACGAGGAGCGCGAGCCGCGCGGGGTCCGATCCGGCCACGAGCTTCGCGCTGCGCGCGTGCAGGACCGGATCTGCGAGCACCTCGTGCACGAAGCGCATCTCGCAGGACTCGTCCCCGGAGAGCGCGTCCGGCGCCGGGCGCCCGGTCACGGGGTCGACGACCTCGGGGTCCCTGTGGAACGTGCGGAACCCGTGGATCAGCGATCGCAGCATGTGAATGAGGACGCAGGACCGGTAACGCCCGACGTTGATGATCACCTGCACGACCGCGCTCACGAACAGGCTCGCGGTGAGCATGATCAGCGCGAACGCGAGCGCGGTTTCCAGGAGGGGGATCATGGCTGTGCTCCTTTGGTCCGGTTCGTTCAAAGGGTCTTGAGGTAGTCGACGAGGGCCTCACGGTCTCCCGGCGGGAGGCCGGTGCCGTACGTGTGCCCCGCGTTGCTGTTGCCCGGGATCGGGTCTTCGTTGGCGTCGACGGTGCGGTAGAGGAAGAGCGCGCGCTCTCCCTCCATCGGCTCGGTCGACAGCCAGCCGACGTTCTGCTCGTCGAAGCGCCGGCTGCCCCGGTAGAACTGCCTCGGCCGGAACGCCTGCGCCTCCTCCGCATCGAGCTCGCCGGGCGGCGCGGGCGGCTTGAGCAGGTCGCCCAGCGTGGGCACCGATCCGTTGTGGAGGTAGGGAGCGCGCGCCCAGATCCCGTCGAGCGGGCCGGCGAGGTACTCGCCCGCCGCCTTGACCGGGCGGAACGCGTCCTTCTCCCAGAGGTGCCGCCGCTCGCCGAACGCGTTGAGCGCGTCGGCGGCCGGCTTCATGAACGCCTTGGAGCGCTCCGGATCGGTCCCGACGTCGACGCGCGCCATGTAACGGCTGCCCGTGACCTGCGCGACCGTCCGCGTCTGCCGGTCGTAGAGCCCGTGGCACGAGGCGCAGTGCGCGACGAAGAGCGCGCGGCCGCGCGCGACCCGCTCGGGCGGGGGCGCCGTGAACGGGTATTCCGGCGCCGGGAGGTCCCGCTCGAGCCAGCGCCCGATCGCGTCGACGTTCTCCTTGTGGAGCGACAGCGCGACGGCGCCGACGCCGATGGCCGAGCCGCGGTTGCGGGCCATGGAGCTCATGGTGTTGCCGTCGACGTGGTGCCAGGGGCGAACCTCCGCGCGCTGGTTCCACAGCGAGGGGAAGTCGATCTGGGCTGCGGTCCCGTCGTCGGGCGCGCCGAGGACCTCGAACTTGACCGCGTTGAAGGGGTCGATTCGCCCCGGGCCGTTGTCGGCCCGGAGGTCCATCCAGGCGCTGACCGCCGCGCGACCCCGCTGCTTCAGCTCGGCGAGGATGACCCGGTAGACGAGCTGCTCGCGGACGGTGAGCGGAGGGGCCTCTTCCTCGTCGAGCGCGGCGTTGATCTCGTCGATGAGCCGCTCGCCGGTCATGCGCTCGTCCAGGAAGGCGCGCGAGAAGAAGCGCTTGAATCCCTGGAGGTCGGCGGTGTGGTTCGGCATCCCGTCGACGTAGGCGACCTCGCCGTCCGCTCTCAGGTACTCGCCGCGGTGGCACCCCGAGCAGTTGATGGCGACGCGCTTCAGCGCGAAGCTGGTGCGCAGCAGCGGGACGTGCAGGGTCGAGTCGGCGAGGAAGAGCCCGCGGCCCACCGGGCGCGACGTGTAATAGGTGCTGTCGTCGTCGCCGAAGCCGAAGCGCTCGTAGCCTCCCCCCTTGAACTCCTCCTCGAAGATCTTCGGCATGACGCGGAAGATCCAGTAAGGGACTCCCCCGCCGAACTCGGTGCCCGTGGCGCCGTACCGGAAGCACCACGCGAGGTCCTCCTTGCAGTCGCGCTTCCTGCCGGGCACGGGCCGCTCCGCGGGGATGGCTCCTTCCGAGGGGAGATGGAGATCGACCGTGACGGTCGATGCGAGATGGCGAGGTCGGAAGACAAGAACGGTGAGCAGCGCAACAAAGGTGATGAGGGGGATGCAGAAGGCGGCGTGGCTCGTGCCGAGCCAGCCGGCGGCGCCGAGGGTGATTCGCCGGAGCCAGGCGCCGCCCTTGCCGGAGCTCCGGGGGGCGACCTCGAGCTCTCCCGGCTGCGGGGGCGCGGTATCGATCACGGTGCGGGACACCCGGTCGTAATGCCGGAGGGTCCGCGGAGACATGCTGCTCGGAACCATGCGATCATCGTCGTTGGGCATCGCGGAGCTCTCCTTGGCGGCGCGGGCGAGCCTGGCGTCAGTCCTGCGGGACCGCGCCGGGCCGGTACGCCTCGGCCAGCAGGGGGCGTGGGGGCAGCGGGTTGCACCACGCCGCGGGTCAACCTCGCCCCAAGCACGGGGTGGGCCACGGTGTGCCGGGGCGAAATACCCGAGTTTTCTGAGGAAACTGGCGGTGCGGGCGCGTGCGTGCGTGCACGCACGCACGCGCCCGCACGCTCCGTGGAGGCCCAGTCCACGGCCGGACGGCGCCGCCCTCCTCCGTCGGCCCGCGCTCACGGCCTGCGCCAGCGCAGGCCGGCCGGCGTTCACTTCTTTCGATACGCGCCGGGCGTCGTCCCCGTACGTCGCTTGAACACCGTCGTGAGATGCCCCTGGTTGGAGAAGCCACAGGCCAGGGCGATCTCGGCGATGGACAGCCGCTCGTCCCGGAGCATGGTCATCGCCCTCTCGATGCGGCGTGAGAGTACGTACTGATAGGGACTCTGGTGGAAGGCGTGCTTGAACAGGCGCGAGAAATGGTCCGGCGAGTAGCCGACCAGCGCCGCCAGGTCGACGAGCCCGAAGTTCGAGGAGAGCTCGCAGTCCACGAACCTCTCGATCTGGGTGCGCTGGCTGGCCGAGAGGCTCGCGGTGCGCAGCGAGATCTCCGCCTTGGCCCCCGCTCCGTAACGAGCCGTGACGTAGGAGGCCAGCGCCAGGGAGAGCGACTGCACGTAGACGGCACCAAGGTACTCCTGCCCCACGGCCTGCGCCTGCAGGCGATGGACCAGGTCGACCACGTGGGCGTCGACCAGACCAAACTGCGGGCCACGCTCCGGGACCAGAACGGCGGACGGGGACGAACAGAGGGCCAACATGGATGCTTCGGGAAAGTTCACCGACGTACACACCGACGGCCGCCCTCGCCAATCGATGCGCTGAAGCCTGGTCTTCCGCGGCAAGAGGTCCATCATGCCCGAGAGCCGCTCGAACGAGTGCTCACGAACCTCTCCTGAAGTCGGCTCCACGAAGCGAATGTCGATCTGCGCGGGGCCTCCCGCCCAGACCAGGACCGCATCCGACTCGTTGGAGAGGCTCTCGAGCCGGCCGCTCTCGGGCACGTGCCCGATCCGGAGAGGCAGCCCCACCCAGTCCGATCCGGTGAGAGCCAGCCCGTACTTCGAAGAAAACTCCGCGGTCATGCTCGGGGTCGCCCCACACCATCGTCGACGTCGAGGAACAAGGGGTCAAGCCTTTCTTGCACGAATCTTGCACTGAGCCTGCCCCGGGCCGCACCTCTGCTCGATTGCATCGAGCGGATCCACTCCGCGCGTCGGGATCCTGAAAACCTACGCCGGGAACTTGAACGACGGATCCGCGGGCGCCGCGTACCGTTTCCCCACTTCCTCGCAGAGGTCGTGCGGGCTGCGTGACATGGAGCCGAGCGCCCGCCGGACGTCTGTTCGAGACACAAAATTTCACCCTATCGGCCAGCCATGACCGGGAGCTCTGCACCCATGTTGCCCTTGACCTCTTCGCGCCTCGTCCGCCGTGTTGCATCTGGCACCTTCGCCCGCGGGATTCCTTTCGCGAGCGTTCTCCTGGTAGGTGCCCTGGCCTGCTCCAGCGCTCCTGATGGCTCGACCGATGGCTCCGGTGGGTCCGGGGGGGCGTCTTCCGGCGGCGCTCCGACGAGCGGCAGTGGGGCCTCGGAAGGCGCCTCGACCACGGGTGGACCGGGCAGCACGACGGGAACCGTCGGCTCGGGTGGGCAGGCGCCCACGGGAGCCACCACGGGGAGCGGGGCAACGGGCACCGGCGGGGAGGGCGCCGGTGGAGACCCCTCCGGGGGCACGACGTCCAGCAGCTCCGGCGGGAGTGGGGGTTCTCCCGCGACAGGGTTCCAGCCGTGCCCGGAGACGGGCCCCTGCAAGGTCCTGCCCCTCGGGGACTCGATCACCTTCGGTCTCGGCTTCGATGGCGGCTATCGGGTCGAGCTCTTCCGCCTGGCCCGGGCAGACGGCCACGAGATCACCTTCACGGGCACGCAGGCGATGAACGGCCCCGCGATGGTCGATGGCGCGCCGTTCCCCCGCAATCACGAGGGGATCAGCGGAGAGACCATCCAGCAGATCGCCAATCGGGTGCCGACCCCGGCGCTCCGAGACATGCCGCACATCGTGCTGCTCCATGCGGGCACCAATGACATGGTGCGGGAGGCCAACGGCGCCAACACCCGCCTCGGCGCTCTCCTGGACGAGCTGATCGCCGAGGCGCCCGACGCGCTGATCGTGGTGAGCAACATCATCCCTCTGCCGTTCGCCACAGCCTCGGTCGACGCGTACAACGCCACCATCCCCGGGCTGGTCGAGGAGCGCGCCAGCGCGGGCGCGCACATCATCTTCGCCGATCAGTTCACGGGGTTCCCCACGTCCGAGCTCGGCGACCAGGTCCACCCCAATCAGGCGGGTTACGCCCGGATGGCGGGCGTCTGGTACGACGCGATCGCCGACTACCTGAGGTGAGCCGGCCCGGGGCCGGAGCTCCACGGTCAGGGGTGGGGTCCGGCCTGCGCTCCACGCCCGAGCTGGGTATCTGCGAGCCCGCCCGGCGCGTCACGCGCGTCCGTACCGTCGCTGTCCGTGCACCACCACGGCGCGCGCCTCGCGCTCGGCGTCTTGCGCCCTGATGGCCTCGCGCTTGTCGTAGATCTTCTTCCCCCTCGCCAGCGCGATCTCGACCTTGGCCAGACCGCTCTTGAAGTAGAGCCGGGTGGCGACGGCGGTCATCCCCTCGCGGGCGATCGACAGCTCGATGCGCTGGATCTCGCGCCGGTGAAGGAGGAGCTTGCGCGCGCCCTTCGGCAGGTGGCCGAAGGCCGCACCGGCCATCTCGGCGATGCTCACGCCTTGCAAGAACACCTCGCCCCGAGAGACCGTGCAGAACGAGTCGGTCAGGTCGGCCTTGCCGGCGCGGAGCATCTTCACCTCGCTGCCCTTGAGGACGATCCCCGCCTCGAACCGGTCGCCGAGATCGTAATTGAAGCTCGCGCGCTTGTTGCGCGCGATGAGCGTCTCGCCCGGCCTGGCCTTCTCCTTCGGCACGAGGGGGATCTTACAACCTCGGAGGGGGCGCGCGCCATGGCCGCATCGAGCGCGCTCGGCGGGCAGATCGCGTCGCTCGCACACCCGCCTGTCCCACGTGAGCTCGAGGGTGCTGCTGGGCGCGAGGGTGCTGAGCTCCTCCGTGTAGCCATCCGCCGTCAGAGCATACGACACCGTGGATTCACGGAGCGCACGAGCTGGTCGGCGTCGCCGTTGATCTGAAGGACGGCGGAGCCCACGGGGCACTTGACCGTATACGCCGTGCTATGGGCGTTGCCGAAGCCAGGGACGGTATTGGTGGTGCCATCACTCATCTTCCACGCTTCGATCGTCTGGCACAGCAGCTCGATCCGGTACACCAGGGAGTCGACCCAGATGTTGATCCCGACCAGGACCTGGCTCGCAGGGCAGATCACGCTGCCTGGCGAGCCGCCGTTGCCGCCGGCGGTCACCGTCTGGAAGGCGGTGCCCAGGGTGCCGTCGCCGGCGAGCGGCGCGCAGATCAGGCCAATGCTGTCGATCGAGCCGCCGCTCCGGCCGTGGACGCCGACGGCCACGTTGCCGCCCCCACAGGAGACCTCGTAAGAGATATCGCCGGCCGCGCCGCCGGCGCCGCCCATGCCCCCAGCGCCGCCCGTACCGCCGGCGCCCCCCGTGCCCCCAGCGCCGCCCGTGCCGGCAGCACCGCCCGTACCGTCAGCGCCTCCCGTGCCGCCAGCACCGCCCGTGCCGCCGCTCCCCGCGTCGCCGCCGGCGGTACCACCGCTGCTGCCCGCTGCGCCGCCGCCCGTCGTGCCGGCGGTGCCGGAGAAGTCGAGCTCGTCGACCCCGGAGATCGCGTTGCATGCCGCGCTCCCGCACACGAGGGCGAGCGCCGCGGCCATCACCGTGGCGAGAGTCTCTGTCGTCCGGACTGCTGCGTGCTCTCTCATCAGAAGCTTCCGTGGCAGATGATCTGGCCGGGCCCAAAGCTCGCCTGGAGGGCTGGCGCGGCCCATTTCCAGGTGCCGCAGCGCTGCGGCGGCGCCCCCGCAAGAGGCCGAGCGTCGGAAGCGCGGGGTGGATTCAATCATGGTGGGTCGGCTCGGCGGCATGAGGTCTCCGCTTCGGGGATCGAGGTCTCGGTGCGGTCGGTGGTTGACCATACCTGTGAGGGTGGCCGGAAGGAACCTGATCCGAGAACCCGCGCTGCCCGCGCCGCGCTGGCCGAGGTCAGACCCTGGCCCTCGGGCACATGGCGCGTCGGCGACGTCGCGCGCCACGCGCTTGACAACCCCGCGACGCGCGTTCATACCTGACGCCGCGGGCCGACAGTGCTCGGTTTTCGTAACTAGAACGGTCCTAAGGTATCGATCCTCGGGCGACCGAGGTGAGAGAGCGGTCGCTCCTCTCCCCGAGAGAAGCGCTGCGTTCCCGCTGCCGTCTCTTCGAGCTTCGGTTCGGAGAGCGGTGAGAGAGGCTACCGAGCACGCCACCTTGTCCGCGCTCTGTTTCATCACCGCGCGCAGCGCGCGTCCAGGCCCGGAGGCGCCTGCGCAGCGGGGCGGAGCCTCTGCAGGCGCGCGAGCACGGTGCCACCGCCGCCAGGCGACGGCGGAGCTCCTCCGACATGCGCGATTGCGCGGCCACGGTCGGCAGGTTCGGGAACCAGCAGGGTCGGCATCGCCGACGCCACGTTCCCCGCAGGGTGCCGTTTCCCCCGTGAATGACCAGCCGCGATAGGCGGCGGACGACGGCCATCACTCCAACGTGAGAGTGTCCCAGTCGATCCATTCCGCCAGATCGGCCGTGGCGACCGGCTGCGGATCCATTCTTCCATCCGGGTCAGCCGTCCGAGTCAGGTGGGCCCGAATGGCCCTTCTGAGCGGCTCCGCCTGCTCCGGATAGAAACCGCGATGATTGTGCGGGTCCGAGGGCCTGCCGTGGTGATAATCGACATTCTCCTCCGCGCCGGGCGCCTTGTACACCTCTCCACCAGCCGCGGTAGCCGCGTGTTGGGCGACCGACCCCAGCTCGCCGATACGCGAATTGTCCAGGACGAGCAACCCGCGCGGCGCGTACAGGGCGACCAGCGAGTGCGTGTCTGCCGGGACGACATTCACCTTATCTCGATAGCTACCCAGAACGGTCCCGAACCATCTGCCACCGGTGGCATCGCTGCCACCACTCCCCGTCTGCCCACCCGCGGCGGGGCTCCCCCTCGCCGCCACTGCCCCCCGGAGTCTCGCCCGCGCCGCCGCCGCCTCCGCCCGCTCGGTCGCCTTGCGGTGCCGGAGCGCCTCCAGCCAAGCCGACGCCGAGCTCAGTGGTGCCGCGGTCGGGCTCGTCTGCCACGGAGGCAAGTCCGAGCCGCCCGCCCCGGCGTGCAGCGCCGCCGCCTCGTCGAAGCGCCCCTCGATCTTGTGTTGGCAGCCTTTCGCAGGCTCACCGTACCGGCGGCGGTTGCGCGAACGCGTCTGCGGTCTGGCCGGAGCGAGCCTGAGGGCTGGCCCTGGATCGGCACCAGGAAAACCCCAGGGCCGCTTTGCCTATCGAAAGTCTTTGCCAGCCGTGATCACTATGGCGACATCCGGGAATAAAAACGGATAGCCAAGGAGGAGATGTGCGTTCAGCTTCACTTCAAACTTTCGCTCTCATCGTAGGATTCGTTGCCGTGGGCTGCTCGGGGTCGGATGATTCATCCGGGGAAGCCGGGTCGGGTGGCGGCTCGGCTGGGCCGGGCGGCACGACCACGAGCGGCGTGACAACGGGTGGCAGCACCGGCACTGCCGGGGGCGCGAGCGGGTCGACCGGCGTGACAACGGGCAGCACGAGCTCGGGCGGACCGGCGACGACCGGGACCGGGGGCTCGGACGCGACCGTGGGCTCGGGAGGAACCGGAGGCTCGGAGGGACCCGCGACCTCGACCTCGACCACGACCACGACCACGACCTCGGCCTCGACCGGCGGCACGCCGACCCGGTGCACGGAGCCCGACAAGGAGGTGTGCAGCGATGACATTGGCACGCACTGCGGCCTCACCTACGAGTACTGGAAGGACCGAGGGGAGGGATGCCTGACCAACACGGCTGACGGCTTCAGGGTGAACTGGAACAACATCAACAACCTGCTGGGCCGCAAAGGCGTGAGGCCGGGCGGGAAGGACCATGTCGTCACCTACGAGGCCGACTACCGCCCGAACGGCAATTCGTACCTGGGTGTCTACGGGTGGACAAGGAGCCCGCTCATCGAGTACTACATCATCGATAGCTGGGGCAACTGGCGTCCGCCGGGTGGAGAGGGCTTCGTGGGCACCGTCGACAGCGATGGAGGCACCTACGATATCTACAAGACCCAGCGCGTCAACCAGCCGTCCATCGATGGCACCGCGACCTTCTATCAGTTCTGGAGCGTCCGCAAGGAGAAGCGCACGAGCGGAACCATCACGGTCGCCAACCACTTCGACGCCTGGGGGCGCCAGGGGCTGACCCTCGGGACCTTCTATGAGGTCTCGCTGGTCGTGGAAGGATACCAGAGCAGCGGTAGCGCTGACGTGAAGGTCTCGATCGAGTGAGCGCTGGGCCTTGAGCATCGATCGGTCCAGCGACTAGAAGACAAGACGTAAGCGTTCGCGGGCTGGGAGGGGCTCTGAATCGCCGGCGCCCAGGGGTCACGAGCGGCGCCTTCCCGCAAGCTCAGGTGGCAGGTCACGGTGTCCGTCGGCGTGCAGCGAGCAGCCGCACGACCGGCGGCACCGGCGACCTGATGATCGTGGAGTGGACGAGTCTCCTCTCCCCTCGGCTCATCCAAAGTCGGCGACGATCTTCTCGCAACAATTATTGACCCGCTTATCTGCTCGGAAGCCACGTGTCATGCAACGCGACCAGCCGTTGGCCGACGCCCCATCCGGGCCTCGTCCAACGGGTGCGCGGGAGCACGCGCCCGGCATCCAGCGGTCACCAGGAGCACCATGCGAACCAACGATCAGGCAGGCCTGTCCATCATGTCATTCGGCAAGATCTCTCAACGCACGTTCGGTTTCCTCTCGTGCGCCACGGCCCTCCTGCTGGGAGCCTGCAGCAGCGGCGATCCTGACGCCGGGGGCACCGGCGGAGCTCCGGACATGGGCACCCCGGGATCAGGGGGAGCCGGCCCCACCGCCTCCGTCACCAGCGGCGGCGCCCCGTCCACCTCCGCCGCGACCACGGCCTCCTCGTCCACCGGAAATGCCGCAGGTGGCACCGGCAGCTCGAGCGGAACGGGCGACGTACACCCGAAAGATCATTGCGTGGACGGCTTCGATCCTCACCCCAGCGACGCGATGATGAAGGACGGTCCGGCGGAGTTCGCCAAGAACGGCCAGATCGATCTCACCGTGCAGCCGGAGGTCATCGCCTGGATGGAGCAGAACGAATGGCAAGCCGCCCACTTCGAGTGGCACAGCATCCGGCGCTGCGGTGCCGGCGGGTTCGGCGGGATGAGCAGGGTCAACATCTGCAACTCGTCCGTCCCGGTCCCGTCGGACCAGGAGTGTAAGACCACGGGCGATGGCTTCCAGTTCCTCGCCATGCACCGGCACATGATCCAGTCGCTGAAGCAGCTCTGGCCGAACCACGCCGAGCAGTTCGAGGGTTTCACGAAGTTCCCCACGACGGCGGAGGAGCTGCCCCAGCAGTGGAGAGCGGACTTCAGGCCCTGGAGCGCAACGACGCTCGCCAACGCCAAGATCGCCGACGAGATCGACAAGCCGGAGAACCTGAGCCGCTTCCCGGACGAAGGCGCGCTCGGCATGTGGCTCCAGTGCTTCGCCGGCCAGGCCATCCCCGGTTCATCGTTGACGGCCAGCGGCCTGCACGGGGATCTCCATTTCAAATGGGTGCGCTCCAACAACACCGACCACGGCCTCGGCAACCAGTTCACGAACATCGACAACTACATGTTCTGGAAGCTGCACGGCTGGATCGACAACGTCTGGGAGAAGTACCGCGTCGCCAAGGGCTTGTCGCCCACCGACCAGGAGCTGAAGGACGCCGTGGCGGCCCAGTGCTACGAGATGGACGCGATCGCTCGGGTCATCAATCCTGAGTTGACTCCGGATCCGGTAGATCCGCTACCCACCGAGTCCGGCGTGTTCCACACCACGGTCCGTCCGATCTTCGAGAGCGCGGTCCACAAGTGCAGCGGTTGCCACGCTGCGCCGTCGACCGGCCCGCAGGCAGGTCTGTCGCTGGGCGGCGAGATCAGCTCGGCGGACATCGTCGCGGGCCTCGTCAACAAGCCGGCCAGGGGCGGTGGGCAGTTCAAGCTCGTGGTGCCGGGAGATCCGGAGCAGAGCTGGCTCTACCGCAAGGCCGCAGGCACGGCTGCGGCCGCAGGATGCAGGCCCTCCGCCAGCGCCAGCTGCAACACGGGCGTCATGCCGCAGTCCGCGGACGGCAAGCCGACCCTGACGAACGCTGAGCTCGCGGCCCTCCGCCAGTGGATCCAGGACGGCGCGCCCGCGCCGACGCCGTAGACCCGCCCTTATCCGCCTTGCCCACGGCCCGCTCGCCCTGCTCGTGAGCGGCCCGTGGGGGGCGGCTCTCGCCACTCAGCTCCAGCACGCCGCCATGCGCTCGACGACCTCGGCCGTCGTGTCGCGGGATCTCTGGATCGCGATGCGATTCACGGGTTCGCGCGACCAGCTCTGCAGCGCGGCGCCCGCTTGCTCGAGCGTCCATGGGAGGTTCGTCTGCAGTGACGTGGGTGTTCGATCCGTCCCATCCATGGCCCGGAGCCGGGCAGGATGCTGGCACGGATCGAGTGAGGCGTTGCGCTGAACCGGCGGGAGCTCGGTCGCTGGACAATCCCGGCGCGTCCGCTCCCAGGACCCTCCGGGTCGAGGGGATGGGCGCCGTGATCAGGCTCGTGTGTTGGGGAAGCTCGGCCGACGTGGACGATCTGCGTCAGGAGGCGCTCCTGATCGTGATCGCCAGGATCGGCGGGGGGAAAGGGGGAAGGAGGCCGTCCGTCGGTGGGCAGGATCCCCTGCCCACCGACGAGGCTCAAGACCCAGTACTCACCTGATGGAGACGTTCACATCAGCAGACCCGCTGCTCTGGTACCCTTCCACGACCATCGAGACCTCGTACAGGCTCCCCATGTTCATGCCGGCGCGCGCCCACGCGTCGAAGTGGTTGCCGACAGTGATGGTTCCGCTCGTGCGCTTCGACGTACGGACGCTCCAGTACTGATAGAACGTCGTGTTGCCTTCGATGGAAGGCTGGTTGACGCGCTGGGTCCGGTAGATGTCGTAGGTGCCTCCATCGCTGGTGACGGAGCCCATACGGCCCTCACCGCCCGGCGGCCGCCAGTTGCCCCAGCTGTCGATGATGTAGTACTCCACGAGCGGGCCCTTCGTCCACCCGTAGACACCCAGGTACGAATTGCCGTTCGGCCGGTAGTCGGCATCGTAGGTCACGATCGAGTTCTTCGACCCGGGCCTCACGCCCTTGCGACCCAGCAGGTTGTTGATGTTGTTCCACTCGACGTTGAAGCCGTCGGCCGTGTTGGTCTGGCAGCCGGTCCCGGAGTCCTTCCAGTACTCGAAGGTGAGGCCGCAGTGGGTGCCCGTCTGATTGGCGCAGACCCTCTGATCCGCGGCCGTGCACGTGCTGCCGCCGCCGCCGGCCCCGCCGCCGCCGCCAGCCCCGCCGCCGCCGCCCGCGCCGCCGCCCGTCCCCGAGCTGCTGCTCGACGACACGCTCGAGCTGCTGCTCGACGACACGCTCGAGCTGCTGCTCGACGAGGAAGACGAGCCCGAGCCGCCGGTGCCGCTGACCGACGCGATCGAAGGCCGCCCGGAGCCGCTGCCGCAGAACCCCCACTCCGCCGTCTGGCCCGCAGCCAGCGTTCCGTTGTGGGCCACGTTTCTGGCAGTGAACTGTCCGCTCCCCGGCGTGACGTTCACGTTCCACGGCGTGCTGTTGGTCGAGCCGTTGAGCGCCACGGTCACGCTCCAGCCGGTGACGGCCCTGAGGCCCTTGACCTTCACGCTCGCGCAGTAGCCGCTCCCCCAATCCGACTGAATCGCGAGCACCGCATCCACCGAGCCGTCCGCGCTAGCCACGGCGGAGCCGAGATCACCGGATTCCTCATCCTCGATGGGCGCATCCTCGACGGGCATGACGTTGCACGCGAGCACGCCGAACGCGACCGAAGCTGACATGTAGCCAAGCAGGCGAGTGAAGCTCATTAAGATTCTCCATGACAGGGTCGATCGAATCGCAGGCTGATTCACGAGGCATATCTGAAAAAAAGCGCGACGCCTGCGAGCTCCATCGACCCATAGGTTAGAGTTCAAGATTTCCGTCAACCGTGCTCTTGTTCACGGCTGCATCCGCGCGCGCTTGCCGACCAACTGCCTGGCGTACACCATGATCGTCGAAGACGATCATCTCACACGCGGACACCCCGTACGACGGGGGCCTACATCAGAGAAAGTAAACGCAACCTGGACGCGCAGCCGCAAGAAGCAAGTTATCAGGAAGGTGCCTCCCACAGAGTCGGTCGTTGTGCGTCCGTCGATCGACTCCGGCGACCGGCCGAAGATGCTCCGGACCGCCGAGGGGGATAGAGTATTCATACAAATACCAGATGAAAGTCAAGACTCTTTTCTAACTCTGCGTGGTTTTGCCGTGCAGTCACGTTGCGCGCGTTGGCTCGGACATGGAACCGTGTGAGTTTCGTTCACTCTCCTGGAAAAGCGACGATGTCTCGATAATCCGTCCGGGCATCGACAGGGCGCTCTTCAGGCCACCCCCGCGAGCGCTCGCCCCGTTCGACTCGGCGTCGCGCCCCGGTGCTGGCCCGCCTTCCGCGCACCGCCCGGCCGTTTGGCGATCGAGGTCATCCGGTCTTGCGGTGAAAGTCCATGAAGAACCGCACCAGACCGTCGGGTTCGACCTGATGCAACGCCGCTGATGCGACGCTTCCAGGGCGCTCCGGATCGAGCGGCATCTCTCGACCGCCGAGCCCGTCGATGCGATGGCGGAGTCGCCTGGAGACAATGTGGTTCACGCCCCACACACCGGGGTTGATGGCGTCGCTCTTCGCAGGCGCTCGGGATCGATCCCTTGACGAACTCTGCCTTTCGCTTCACGCGAACGGCCCGTCGGGCGCCGGGTGGGTGCGCTGGTGGGAGGACGCGCGGCGGGGCTCGCGGCCGCGATCGGCGTGGAATCGGCCGGTGTGGCTTGAAAGGCGAGGCCGCCTGGGGGCAGCATCGGACGCATGGTTCCCATCGAGTTCGTCGACGTCGCGACCGCGAAGGCGGCCCGCGGCGTCCGCATGGTCGCGTCGGGGGTGGTTCCGAGCCCGTGGTCGGAGGCCGCGAAGGGGATGTTCCGGCTTCAGGGCGTGCCGGTGCGTGTGGTGCGGTTCTCGCGGGACGACGCGGAGCTCGCGGCGTGGACGCGCGCCGACAACGTGCCCGTCGTCTTCCACGACGACGAGCCCCCGCGCGCCCACTGGGCCGCGATCACGACCCTCGCCGCCCGCCTTGGCCCGCCGGGCGCCCTGCTGCCCGACGACCTCGATCACCGCGTCCGCACCGTCGGCCTGCTCCACGAGATCGCGGGCGAGGAGGGCCTCGGCTGGAACGCGCGCGTCTTCATGGTGCACGCCTCGATGACCAGCGGGGGCGAGCGCGGCTTTCCGCTGCCCGTCGCGCGCTACCTCGCGGCGCGCTACGGCTACTCCCCCGCGATCGACCTCGACCGCGTGCGCGCCCGCGTCGTGACCACGCTCTCCACCCTGGCCGCCCGCCTCGACGGAGGCCGCGACTACCTCGACGGCGACCGTCCGAACGCGCTCGACGTCTACGCCGCCACCTTCCTGACCCCGCTCTGCCCGATCCCGGAGAGCGACTGCCCCCGCCTCCAGCCTTTGCTCCGCCAGGCCTTCGGGACCGCGCGCGAGGCGATCGGCGACGCGGTGCCGCGCGCGCTCCTCGAGCACCGGAGCCGGATGTACGAGCGCCACCTCGGCTGGCCGATCGAGATCTGATGGCGAGCGCCAGCGTCGAAGATCGCGCTTGAACGGCCCCGGGGGCCGCGATCCAGCGGCCAGCGCTGCCGCTCGTGCTCCCGCTGCCGCGCCGCCATCCTGCACGAGAACTCCACGCGCGGCGCCACCAAGCTCCACGAGCGGCTCATGCCGGTCACCCGTCGTGTGAGCTAGGTTGAAGGCCTCACCCATGCACGGAGGCAAGGCCATGGCGGGAACGACGGACAACGGTGGCGGACGGCGCGGAAGCCCTCGGCGGATGGCGGTCTGGGGCGCTGCAGCGCTCGTCCTGCTGCTGCCCCTGGTCGCGATGCAGCTCACCGAAGAGGTGGCCTGGGACCTGGCGGATTTCGCCATCTTCGGCGCGATGCTGGTCGGCGCTTGCGGCACTTACGAGCTGGCGGCGAGGGCGACGGGCAACAAGGCGTACAGGGCCGCCGTCGGCGTTGCGCTCGCGACAGCGTTCCTCCTCGTCTGGATGAACCTCGCCGTCGGCATCATCGGGAGTGAGGAGAACCCCGTCAACTTGATGTTTGGCGGAGTGCTCGCCGTCGGGATCATCGGGGCCTTCATCGCGCGCTTCCAGCCGCAAGGGATGGAACGCGCGCTGGTCGTGACGGCGCTCGCTCAGGCGCTCGTCGCCGCGATCGCCCTGATCGCCGGATCGGGCAACGCCTTGATACTGACAGGGTTCTTCGTCGCGCTGTGGATCACGTCGGCCCGACTCTTCCGGCAAGCGGCGCGGGAGCAAACCCACGCGGGCGCAGCGCCGTAGGTTGACCCGCGCCGTCGGCGCTCGCCGGCGCACGGCTCACCCCGGCTGCCACCCGTCAGAACACGGACCCGGAGCCCTGCCGCGATGACGTGACCTCCTGTCGCGGTCGCCCCTGGCTGCTACCTTCATGGCATGGCTCGGCAACCGACCTCGGGGCACGAAGGCGAGGCGCCGCAGAAGCTCCGGACCAGCCGGCAGGTGTACGACCAGATCCGCTGGGACCCGCGGCTCGACCCGGCCGCGTTCGTCATCGGCTACGAGACCCGGGAGTCGGGAGCCGAGGAGATCGGCCTCCCGCGCTTCGACCCGGAGGGCGACATCCCCTGGCATCGAATCCGGTATATCCGTCAGGGCACAACCACCGTCTGGGACCGCCGCTCCCGCGTGGACCTGCTCGAAGGCAAGCGCAGCGCGCCCGCGCCGTCGGCGCAATGCGGGCTCGACGCCCGGCCCGTTCACCGCAGCGCCCTCGCGCTGATCCCGCCCCGGGAAGCGTGGGCGCCGATCGAGGCCATTCGCCAGGCGCACGACAGGCACGTGGAGCGGTGGATGCCGCACATCAACCTGCTCTACGGGTTCTTGCCGGAGGCCGCCTTCGCCGAGGCGAGGGGCGCCATCGCAGCGGCGCTGCGCGACGTCGCGCCGTTCGAGGTGACCCTCGACGACGTGCGGCGCTTCCAGCACCGCGCCGGCGCCACGGTGTGGCTCCACCCGCGCTCCGAGCCGCCCGGCGCGCTGGAGGCGCTGCAGGCCAGGCTGGAGGCCCTGTTCCCCCGGTGCAGCGAGCAGAGCACCGTCTCCGCCGGCGGCTTCACCCCCCACCTGTCCATCGCGCAGCTCCGCGGCGAGGACGGCGAGGACGGCGAGGCGCTCGTGGCCGAGTGGCGGCGCATGCTGCCGATCACCTTCCAGGCCCGCGCGATCCACCTCCTCAGCCGCCGTGGCGACGAGGCGTTCGCGATCCGCCACGCCGTCCCGCTCGGCGAGCCGTCCCCCGAAGGAGGCGATCGGTGAGGCCGCCGCCCGTCGGGAGTCCCATCCTGGGCGCCGACCTGTGCTCCCGGCGGCGTGGTGAACGAGACGACCTGGGCTTCGTGCGGCCCCGTCAGCCCGCGCTCTTCGGCGCCTCCGGGGCCTGGACGCGGGTCCACGTCTCGCCGTCGAAGCGCGCGATGTCGGTGGGGCCGACGCACCAGAGGACGCCGCCGGCCTGTTCGATCGTGTGAATGTAGCGCAGCTCCTGCTCGAGGCCGGTGCGCACCCGGGCGGCGCGCCGGCGCTCGAGGTCATAGCGGAAGAGGCCGAAGTTCGACCCGAGATAGAGGGTCTCCTGGTACATGGCGACGGCGTGGAAGAGGTGCGGGCTCCGCTCCTTCGACACGCTCCGGAAGCCGTCGCGGTGATTGCCGACGAGCAGCGCTCCCTCGTGCCCACACACCCAGACGCGCTGCGCGCTCTCGACGTGAACCGCATTGAGCCCGCCGATCGGCGGCACCTCGAGGCGGCGCCACCGCGGGCCGCCCAGGTGATACAGGCTCCCTTCGAGCCCGAGCGGGCCGAGCTGCTGGGCAGCCAGGTAGATGTCGTCCTCCGCCGGCCCCTGGAGGTCGATGGGCCGCACGAGGTCCTCGAAGTCCACACCGGGGGCCTGGAGGAGGCCCGCATCCGCGTGCGCCCAGCGGCCGGGACCGAGCCTCCGGTACACCTGCCCCGCGCTCCCGCAGGCGAACAGGCGGTCGCCGACGCGGCGCAGGGCGGTGAGGAAGCCGTATCCCTTCGACGTGGGCCGGTAGAGCCCAGCCTCCGGGATCTGCTCGATCACCACGCCCCGCGCAGACCAGAGCTCGACCTCTCCGTCCAGGGAGAGCGCGAGCAGCGGGCGCTCTTCCCCGGGCGCCGCGTGCTTCTCCAGCCCGACCGTGAAGAAGCCGGCGTCGTGCGCCGTCCACGGCGGGGCGCCGCCCTCGTCGTACAGGAAGAGCCTTGTATGCGGGGTATAATCCCCCGGCGTGGCGAAGGTCGCCGAGAGATAGAGGCTGGAGGCGCCCAGGGCGAGCGCGCCCGTGATCGTCATCGGGGCGTCGCCGGGCTCGTCCGGCATGGCTCGGGGATCCGCGCCGCTCGGGTTCATCGGATCTTGACTCGCTGGGTGGTGTCGATCCCCTGGAACGCCCTGCCCACCTCGCGGATGATCTGGGCAGTACACTCCGGCTTGTACGCGACGGTCACGCGGAGCGACGATCCGATCACCTCGGAGAGCGGGAGGGTGCCGTCGGTCGACTCGCCGGCGGCGACCTTGGTGTTGAGGATGTTGTTCAGGTCCGCGTGGATGGCGTTGTGCAGCGTGCCCTTGATGAAGGCGTTGCCGGGGATGCAGATGGCGGCGCCGTCGTCCTCGGAGATGATCCGGTACGCGGAGCCGTTGCGCGTGCCCGATCGCACGAACTCATCGGGGACGATATGGTGCGACTGGGAGCCCTCGCCCGGCAGCAGCTTGCAGATCCTCTTGAGATCGCCGTGCCGCCCCACGAGGCACGGGGGGCGCCTGACCTGGACGTTGCTGTCGAGCCGCGGGGTCGCGCGGACGTTGAGGCCCATGTCCAGGCCCAGGAAGGGCGTGCGCATCGGCCGCTGGTACGGATCGGTGAGCGCGTCCTCGGTGAGGGCCTGGGTCCGCGAGATGCCGACCAGGCCGATCGCGCCGGCGAGCAAGCCCCACACCCCCGCGCCGGCGGCCGCTCCGCCGGCCGCCGGGCCGAGGGCGGACAGGGCGCCCGGCGCTGCCCTCTTGGCGGCGTCCTCCGCCGCCTTCCTGGCGGCCTCCGCCGCGAGCTGCCGGGCGAGCTGCTCGTCGAGCAGCGCCACCTGCGTGGCCTCTCTCTGTGTCGTGTAGACGCGCCCGAGCGCGTTGGCGGGTGGGTTGCCGTCCCCGGGGGTCTCGCCGCGAACGGCGGCGTCGATCTGCGCGCTGGGAGGGAGGGCCACTGCGTCAGGCCTTCACGTTCATCCAGCAGCGATCGCCCCTGCGCACGACGCGCCGGCCGTCGGCGCGGACGTTCGTCGACGCCTCGTGCGCCCACACCTTGCCCTTGTTCACGCCCGACTTGACGCCGCCGCCGGTGCCGGGCTCGTCCCCCTGGACGGTGGGCGCCAGGCTGTGATCGTAGACGTAGCTGGGCTTGCCGTTGAGGTTCACGCTCTCGATGCACTTCATGCTGCCGTCGAAGCTGGCGTAAAGCATGTACGGGACCGGCACCATCGCGCCGCCCACCGGCGTCAAGCACACGTCCGGGGACAGGGTGACCGCGTAGAAGCTGCTGTCCTTTCGAGCTCCGATCGGCATGTTCTTCCTCCGCGCCTCGGCTAGGCCGCGCCCGTCTGTCTCATGTATCCGAGCGCGAGGAGGCTCGTGCCCTCGACCTCGAGCGACGCCGGGATGCGCGCGCGCCACACGAGCGACAGGCGCATCTGCTCGAGGTCGACGATGACCGTGTCGATGGGCACGGCGGCGAAGCTCACCGCGTCGTCCTTGCCGGTGAGCCGGACGACCACGGCGGCCTCGGGCACGTGAAAGCGGCAGGCCGTGCCCGCGGTCTCGGGCGCCACGCCCGGCGCGCTCCGCGGCAGCAGATTCCACAGCTCCGCGAGCTCGCCGCCAAACAGGTAGTCGCACTGCATGTCGGGGTGCGCGCCGTTCCAGTAGGCCATGTCGAAGTCGGGCGGCATGTACGGCCAGCGCTCGGCGAGCCAGCGATCATCGAAGGTGCCGGCCAGCTTCAACCGCGGCTGCCACGGCCTGGCGATGACGCCTACCCCGCGCGGCGACAGCTCCGGCACCTCGCCGGCGCGCACCTCGCCCGCCACCATCCGCGCGAAGATCTCCGCCGTGATCCCGGCGCCGGGCGCCTCGATCTGCGGGGCGGGCCAGCGCTTCACCTCGGCCGCGTCGGCGTACCAGCCCTCGAGGAAGCCGACGCCGAACGGGTTGTGCGCGCAGGTCGCGTGCGCCACCGGGGCAGCGCCCACCTCCGGGTGCGCCCGGCGCGCCTCCTCGCTCAGCCGGTGCGCGTCGCCGACCCGCTCCGCGGCGTCGTCGTCGGCGTACACCTTGAGCTGGCCGCCGAAGGCGTGCTCGTAGCGCAGCGGCAGGGCGTCGAAGGGCTCCGGATCCGTCAGCGCCCATCCGTCGTCCTTGCGCTCGAACGCCCGCGCCCCGCGGACGGCCAGGTGGTGATCCAGCAGCGTGCCGGCTCCCGCCAGGTTGGGTAACGCGGCCAGGCGCCGGACGCGGACGCGCACGTCCACGCGCGCCACGGCCTCGCCGGCCGGAGCGTGCGCCGAGCCGATCACGATGACGTCGCACCTCGGCTTGCTCTGCGCAAGATCGCTCTCGAACTTGACGCTGCTGCGGTTGATCTCGCCGTGATACACATCCGAGAACACGAGCTCGCCCTCGGCGATGGCGGCGACGTGGGTGATCCTCGCGCCGTCGCTCTCGCCCGCCTCCGGCGCGGCGCGCAGCTCGTAGCTGCCCCGGGCGACGACGACGTGCGACTCGTCGCCCCGGGAGTCGACGATGGCGTACTCCAGCGCAGGAAACGGAGTGCGGTTCTCGAGTTCCATCGCGGCCGCGGCAGGATACCCGGCGGCTTCGGAGCGGAGCAAGGCCGCTCGCCCGCTTTCCCCTCCGGCGGCGGCCCCGCCGCTGCGGTCTCTCTACCTTCCTGCGCTCAGCGCGCCAGCGGCCTGGCCGCCGGCCGCCCGGCGCAGCGCGAACCGGTTCTCGGGCCGGGGGAGCCCGTAGTGGTCCCGCAGCGTCGTGCCCTCGTATTCGGCGCGGAACAGGCCGCGCCGCCGCAGGATCGGCACCACGTGGTCGACGAACGCCTCCAGGCCGGAGGGCAGCAGCGGCGGCATCACGTTGAAGCCGTCCGCCGCCCCGTGCGTGAACCACTCCTCGATCGTGTCCGCCACCTGCTCCGGCGTGCCGGTGAACGTGCGGTGTCCGCGGCCGCCCCCGAGCCGCGCAAGGAGCTGCCGCACGGTGAGGTTCTCCCGCCGCGCGAGGTCGGTGACGAGGGCGAAGCGGCTCTGCATTCCCCGCACCGCCTTCACGTCGGCCACGGGGGGCAGCGGCCTGTCCAGGTCCGCTTCGGTCAGCTCGACGCCGATCAGCCCGGAGAGCTGCTTCAGGCCGTAGGCGGGCACCTGGAGCTCGGCCAGCTCGTCCTCGCGCCGCCGGGCCTCCTCCTCGGTGCCCCCAAGGACGGGCACGATCCCCGGCAGGATCTTCACGAGCGCCGGGTTCCGGCCGAACGCGGCGGCCCGCCGCTTGAGGTCCGCGTAGAACGCCTGCCCCTCGGCCAGCGTCTGCTGCGCGGTGAACACCGCCTCGGCGTACTGGGCGGCGAACTCCCTGCCATCCTCCGAGGAGCCGGCCTGCACGAGGAGCGGGTGGCCCTGCGGCGTGCGCGGCACGTTGAGCGGGCCGCGCACGCGGAAGAACCGGCCCTCGTGGTCGATGCGGTGGATCCTGTCGCCGTCCGCGAAGCGCCCTGTCGCCTTGTCGCCGATCAGGAAGTCGTCTTCCCAGCTATCCCACAGCTTCAGGCACACATCGACGAACTCGGCCGCGCGCTCGTAGCGGTGCCGGTGCTCCGGCACCTCGTCCAGGCCGAAGTTCTGGGCCGCGTCGCTCCCCGCGGTGGTGACGATGTTCCACCCCGCCCGGCCCCCGCTGATGTGGTCTATCGTGGCGAAGCGGCGGGCCAGGTTGTACGGCTCGTTGTACGTGGTCGACGCCGTGGCCACGAGCCCGATCCGCTCGGTCACCGCGGCCAGCGCCGGCAGCAGCGCGGTCGGGTCGAGCCGCCCGACGGGCCGATAGCGGATGTCGCCCTGCAGCGCGGGTCCGTCGCCGAAGAAGATCGAGTCGAAGGTGCCTCGCTCGGCCACGCGGGCGAGGTGCCTGTAGTGCGCCACGTCCCACGTGCCGGTCAGGTTGCTCTCCGGGAACCGCCACGCCGACTCGTGGTGTCCTATCGTCATCAGGAACGCATTGAGGTGCAGCTTGCCGGGTCGGCGTGAGGCGGTCACGGGAGACTCCTTGTCCATCGAGCTCGCGGGTACGTGCGGGGTGGGCGCCGCGGCAGGCGCGACGCCATGAACGGCGGATTGCGAGCGCGGGGCGAGGAGCAACTCCCGTACCGCAGCCCGGTCCGGAGCGTGTGTGGAGGCTCGCCGGCGTTCGCGCGGCGGCTCTCAGGCGGTGCCGGGCCGAGGCGGGACAGGAGCGCTGCTGTCGCGCTGCTGCTCCAGCAGCACGCCGTGGGGATCCGCTGCTCCGGCGCGCGCACGAGGCGCGTCCGTCGCGCGGGCCGGCCGAGACGGTGGATCCGTCACCCCTCCCGCGGAGAGCGTGGTCTCCCGATGCGGACCTGCGACGAGCGCGAGGCTCACCCCGAGCAGGTGCGCCGATCCGCTGGCGCCGCGTCGGTGAGCTCGTGTTCGGGCTCGACGACCTCGACGTCCAGCGCCGGGGGCGCGGTCTTGCGGGCGCCCTTCTCGGCGTCGGCCATGCGCCTCGCGTCCTCGGGCGCCTCCACCCAGGGGCGGGTGAAGCGCTCGGGGCGCACCAGCGGCATGGACGGCCGCGGCCCCGCGGTCGCCTGGCGCGCCTCCTCGGCCGCGATCTCCAGCAGGCTCTCGCGGCTGATGCTCGCCAGCTCGAAGCGCAGCGCCTCGGGCATCGATCCGGGGCGCGCGGGCTGCGGCAGCTCGGCCTCGATCGCGGCCAGGCTCTCGTGGCCCACGGGGGCCGCGCCGAGCCGGATCTCGGGCAGCGACGGCGGCGCGTCGCCGAGCTCCCGTGGCGCGCCCGCGGGCGGCGGGGGCGCGTCGCGGAGCAGCACCGGGCGGGCCAGCGAGCGGGGCGGGCCGCCGTTGGCGAGGAGGATCAGGCCCGCGACGGCGCTGCGCCTGTGGGCCGGCGGCGACGGCGGCGCGGCGCGCCTGGAGGGAGGCGGCTCGCAGCCGGCCGCGACCGCGCAGGTCGACGGCGGCGGCTCGCGGACCTCGGCGCCCGGGCGGCGCGCCTGGGAAGCCGCCGCCTCCCCGCGCGGGCGCGAGCGGGTGCGCCGGTGCCCCGCGCGGGCCGGCCGCGGCTCCGCCGGGGCGCCCTCGTCGATGGAGCGCAGGCCGCGCTCGAGCGCGGGCAGCACGCCCTGCCGGTCCGCCCACGTGGGCATGACCACGCAGAGGATCGCCTCGGCGGCCACGCCGAAGTACACGTCGATGGGCGCCGCGCCCCCGTACGGGACCAGCTCCTCGCGCGGCAGCTCCACATGCCCGAGCCGGCCGCGATCCCCGAGGCTCAGCGCGGCCTCGACGATCCGGCTGCGGCCCTCCTCGGGCATGTCGCCCGGCGCTCGGCGGGTGACGAGCCGCCCTCGCCGGGTGATCACGAACGCGAAGTCTGCCCCCGCGGCCACATGGGTTCGATCCGAGATCGCGTCGAGATCCGCCACGCTTGCATCGTACACGATCCAGGGCGAAGGCGTCCGGCGATCGCGCCTGTCGAGGCGCATGCGGCGGCATCCGACACGATGGGTCACGGGCACTGCAGATCATGAGTTGCCCGGCGTGCGCACGGCTGGGCGGATGCCCTCCGGTCACGGGCGGATGGTCAGGCGTCGAGGGGATCTGCGGCGCATCGATCGCGGTCGCCGAGGGGCGGTCCAACCCCTCGGAGGCGGTGGTCGAACCCCACCGCGCTGGCCGCGCCACCTTGGCCCTGGCGCGCCCGGCCGCGGAGCGGTAGGTTGGCTCGCACGGGTGCGCAGGGGCGCCCTTCCCGCCGGAAAGAAGCCTTTCACCCTGCACGCGACGATCGCGGGTCACCTCGCAGCGTCATGCCACGTCGAGTTCCTCGGGCCGAGGGAGCGGGTAACGGCCGACTTCGAGAGGAGACGTTCATGATGGATCCCGTTCGCGAGCTGAAGATCCGCGCCGAGCTCTTGCAGACCCGCGTTGAGTCGAGAGACGCCGAGGCGCTCTCGCGCCTGCGCGCGCTCCCCGAGCTGCGGCGCGCCGACGAGGCCGCGCTCGCCGCGGCCGCGCCCGGCGTCCGCCGCAAGCACTGCCTCGCGGTGGTCGCGCGCGAGTGCGGCTTCACGAGCTGGGAGCGCGCGCGGCGCGCCCTCGAGGGAGAGCCCGGCGCGCCCGAGCTCGGGACGCTGCTCTACGGCCGGGACGCCAGCGCGCTGCACCACTGGTTCGCGACCCACGACGAGGCGCGCGCCCACATCGAGGCGCTGCCGGAGGCGCCGCGCAGCTACCTCCTCGCGTACAAGCACCACGTCTTCGTCGCCGACCGGGCGTTCGTCGCGTCGCTCGGGCTCGACCCCGACGACCCGGACTGGCAGGCGATCGGGTGGGACTGGGCGCGGCCCGCCGACCCCGCCGCGCGGGGCCGCCTCTACGCGAAGCGGCTCGCCGCGATGCGGGGGAAGGCATGAGCGCCGCGGAGATGCACCCCGAGCTCGCCGCCGCGATCGCGGCCGCGTTCCCCGGGCGCCCGGTCCACGACGCGGCGCCGCTCGCCGGCGGGCTCTCCGGCGCCACGCTGATCGCGTTCGCCGTCGACGGCGCGCCGTACGTCGCGAAGCGCTGCGCGCCCGATCCGGCCGACCCGGAGCGCGCCGCGCGCGAGATCGCGTGCATGCGCGCCGCGTCCGAGCGCGGCGTCGCCCCGCGCCTGCGCCACGCGGACGGCCGGACGGGCGTGACGATCATGGACCGCATCGCCGGGACGCCGCTCCGCCCGACCGGGGACCCGACGCTGCTCGAGCGGGTCGCGACGACGCTGCGGCGGCTCCACGACGGCCCGCCGTTCCCGCGCGGCCCGGCGCGCATCGACTTCCTGCGCTTCCTCGACGCGCAGTGCGCCGCGCTCGCGGGCGCGCGCCTCCCCGCGGAGCTCGTCCGCGCCGTCGAGGAGCTCGAGCGCGCGAGTGCGCCCCACGCGCACGAGGCCCCGTGCCACCGCGACCTCAACCCGAACAACGTGCTCGTGACGGCCGACCGCGTGGTCTTCGTCGACTGGACCACCGCGGGCGCGGGCGACCCGTTCGTCGACCTCGCGCAGCTCGGCGTCTTCGCGTTCCCGCGGCCCGAGCAGCGCGAGGCCCTGCTCCAGGCGTACCTCGGGCGGCCGGCGAGCGACGACGAGCGCTCGCGGGCGCACCTCGCGCGCCGCATCGCCCTCGCCTTCTACGCCGCGAGCTTCTTCTTCGCGGGAGCGCGCCTCGGCGGGCCACCCCCCGCCGAGGGCGAGCCCACGCCGCTCCTGGAGGTCCTCGCCGCGCTCCGCGCCGCGCCGGAGCGCGTCCACCCCGGCACCGTCGCCGCCGCGCTTCTCCACGAGATGCGTCACGAGATGCGCCCCTGAGACCCCACGCGCGAGGCGTTCCGCGCGGCGCCTCCGGGCGCTCCACCGCGGCGCGCCGCCGGACGACGTCATCCGCGCGAGCAGCTTCATGAGCGCCGCCGGCTCCAGCAGGTGGTGATGGAACCCCGCGCCGCGGGCGCTGCCGGTGCCGACGCCACGCGGTTGCGGTAATATTCCGCCCCGGGCGCGGTCGCGTCCTGCCCGCGCCTGGACCGGACGCGCATCCTCGCCCGCAAGAGCACCCCTCATGGCCGATCTGAACGACCCTGCGCGCCTCGCCGAGCTGCATCACGTGCTGATGCACGCCGACGCCGACGCGCTCCTCGACACCTGCGTCGCGCGCGCGGCGCAGCTCGCCGGGGCGCCCATGGCGCTCGTGAGCCTGGTGGTCCGGCACATCCAGCTCTTTCGCGCGCACCACGGGCTGCCGCCGGAGCTGTGCGTGAGCTGCGCGACCTCGCGGAGCAACTCCTTCTGCCAGCTCGTGGTGCGCCACGAGGCGCCGCTCGTCGTCGAGGACGCGGAGACCGACCCGCGGGTGCCGAGGGAGCTCGTCGAGCGCTACGGCATCCGCGCCTACGCCGGGGTGCCCCTGCGGGTGCGCGGTCACGTGGTCGGCTCGCTGTGCGTGCTCGACGGCGTGCCCCGCAGCTTCGGGCCGCGCGTGGTCGAGGAGCTCGCGCAGCTCGGCGGCGAGGTGGGGGCGCGGCTCGAGGCGCTGGTGGACGACGCGCCGCCGCGGAGCAGCGCCACGATCGAGCGCCTCGCCCGGCTCGAGCTGACCGCGCGCACGCTGGACCACGCGCTCGCGGCCATCGCGCCCGCGATCGCCGCGGCGCACAGCGCGGCGGCGGCGCTGGGGGACGCGCCCCCGGCCGCGCTGAGCCCGGACGACCTGAGCGCGGCGGTCGACTGCTACCGCGACATGTTCGCGATCGCGGAGGAGCTGGCCGACGACGCCATGGCCCTCGCGCGCTCCGCCCCGGCCGAGGCGGCGACCGAGATCGCCCAGGCGACGCGCTCGCTCGCGACGGACATGGTCGAGATAAGCCCCCTCGTCCGCCTGGCCGAGGGCGTGCTGCAAGGCACGCTCGACCAGGGCGCCGCCGCGAGGGCGGCCCACGTCGTGCGGGACGCGTTCGCCGCGCACGAGACGGCCTCCGCCGCCGTGCGCCGGATCATCACCACCGTCGCGCGCCTGCGGGCCGCGGAGGCGTCATGAAGGGCCGGGCGTACGAGCTCCTCCGCTCCTGCCTCGGCAACCAGGACCCGCCGAGCGCGCGCAGCGCCTTCATCTACGCGCGGGTCATCATGCGCGCGCGCGTCGTGCCCGGCGAGATCACGCCCACGCTCGACGACCCCGAGGTCGAGCGGCGCCTGGAGAGCGCGCTGCAGGAGATCGTTTCGCGCCGCGGGTAGGCGCCGCGCCGCGCCCGCGGCGCCTCGGGAGGGACGAGCGCGGGCCGGCGCGCGGCGCGCCGCCGGCGCGGGCTTGAACGCGCGCGCGCCACGTGCGACCGTGGCCGCGGCGCCGAGCAGCGCGATCTCCGGCCCGCTCCTCGGCACCTGCTCAGAGGAGGGTCCCATGGCGACGGTCGCTGTTCTGCAGTTCTTCCCCGAGTGGCTGCACGCGCAGCAGGGCGAGATCGAGCGCGGGGGGACGCTCAGGATCGAATACGCCATTCCCCGCCTGTCGCGGTGCTTCACGACGTGGCGCGGCGCCGAGATCGGCGACATCACCGCGGTTGTCCGCTTCCATCCCCGCGGCGAGATCGTGCAGGGGAGCGTCGTCGAGGAGCAGCGGACTCCGGGGGACCCGCCCGGGGCCGTCGTCGCGCACACGCCCGCGCCGCTGGAGATCGCCGTGCCGGACGACGCCACGCACGTGGAGATGTGGTTTCACGGCTTCTCTCAGACCAGCGCGCGGTGCGACGCGTGGGACAGCCGCTTCGGCGACAACTACGGGTTCGACGTGGGCGGCCCGCCGCCGCGGGTCCCGGCGCAGCCGGTCGTGTACCGCGCCGGGGCGCAGCGGCGGCCCGACATCGTCAACGTGCGCTCCGCCCGGATCTCGAAGGAGAACGCGTTCCCGAGGCCCGCGAATGGGCCGAGCATCGGCAAGGACATCCAGGTCCACCTCGACCTCTCGGCGTGGGTCAGCCACTCGGCGTGGGGCGCGAACGCCTGGATCGACGTCCATGTGTTCGACGGCAGCGACTCGCTCGTGCACGCCGAGACGCTCACGCTGGCGTATACCGGGTGGGGCCCGGTCCAGCAGTACGGCTTCGACGGCAAGATCTTCCAGGGCCCCACGGCGACGCCTGGCTCGGTGTCGCCACGGCCGGACGCGCGCAAGGTGCAATATCGGTTATATTACGAGATCGACGGCCAGGTGTTCACGGATGGGATCCTGCACCAGGCGGAGCTCCCGGAAGACGCGATGATCTGAGCTGCATGTCGTCAGTGGACGCGCGCCGGCGCCACCGGGACGGGCGCCACGCCGGGGCACCTGCCGTTGCAGAGCGTCTGTTGCAGGAAGCGCTCGCGGACGGTAAGGTCCGCGCGGAGGAACGTGGAGAGCCGTCCGGTGCCGTCCGCGCCGCCAGACGTCACGGGCGACACGTGATAGAAGCCATCGAGGCTCGGCTGCTCGGACTCATGGCAGCCGTTGCAGGTCTGCGTCGCGAACGCGTGGCGCAGCGCCTCGCTGACGCCGGGCACCGTCCAGCGGAAGACCTCGGCGTTGGACTCGCCGCCCAGCATCGCCGGCGGAAAGAGCGCGGTCCCGGCGAGGATGCCGCTCGCGTTCGCGTTGATGAAGTCGGCCAGCGCGCGCGAGCCGTCGAGGCTCTCATCGGGGTTCTGCTTCGTTGTCGTGATCTGCAGCCGCGCGGGGCTGCCGGCCACCAGGTTGAACTCCCGGAGCTGCCACGGCCTGAAGTCGAGCTTCTCGTTCGTGCGGAGCTGCCCGAGCGCACTCCCGTTCACGCCGGACGGGCTCGCGCCGCGCGCCGTGAACTCGTCGGTGATCATCTGGAGTCGCGCGCCGAGCTCGGGGCCCATGTCGACGGCGCGGAGCGCGTGGAAGCGCTGCGCCCACACCTCGCGCGACGCGCTGGCGGGGAGCTTGTACTCGAAGATGACGGTCATGGGCGCGCCGGATGTCCCCTGCTTCAGCCCGAAGACGAAGCGGCCTTCGCCGGCGCCGCCGCCCGACGAGAGATCGACCCGGTTCACGATGGCGAGCAGCTCGAAGGGCGCCCGCGAGAGGTCCAGCCGGCTCGTGCCGGGGATCTTCGGCCACGACGCGAGCAGGGCGCGCACGGCTGGGCGGTCCTCGACGGGGAAGCCGTTGACCGAGCCGGCCGAGAACCCCGTCGACAGCCACCGCTCGACCAGCGCCGAGGGATCGGCGCCGGGCGACGCGAGCTGCTCCATCAGCCAGCGGAAGCTGAAGTGCCCGCCCGCCGCGCTCGAGGCCTGCTCGCGGCCGACGATCTCGGGGTCGACGATGATGAGCTCCTTGAACGGGTCCACCTCCTCCTAGGCGCTCCGCGGGCAGAACTCCCCCGGCCCGAGCGGGTCGCACGCCGACAGGACGCCGCCGTCGAGCGCGTTGTCGTCGAAGAGCACGTCGGGCGAGTCGAACGCGCTCCCGTTCCGGTGCACCACGCGGTCCATGGCGATGACCGGCGCCGACGCGGTGATCTCGACCCACCCAGCAGAGCGCCTGTTGGCGGCGTCCGTGAACGGCGCGTTGACCCAGCTCGGATCGCCGTACGCGTTGTAGAGGCCGCGCGCGGGGATCTGCCGCGTGAAGAACGTCACGTCGCCCGTGCCGTCCTTCCGCTGGATCCGGACGGTGATGGTGGTGGGGTAGTCGTTCGGGTTGTTGACGATGACGTTGCTCCACTGCGTGTGCCCGCTCGTCGTGGGCCAGTTGTTGAGGTAATACGGGGCGAAGAGCTTCCGCGACGTGGCCGTCTGGAGCGCGCCGTCGTCGAGGTCCCTGAGGGGCGCGGACGCCGCATTGCCGTCGCGGAACGTCACCCGGTTCATCCCGAAGACAGGCTGGCTCGACGTGATCTCGACCCAGCCGACGGAGCGGTTGTTCGGGACATCGCTGTTCTGGACGCCGGCCCAGCTCGCGTCGACGCTCGAGTTCCAGTAACCCATGGCGGGGACGGTCCTCGTGAAATCACCGAGGGTCGCGCCGTCCTTGCCCCGCACGACGACCCGGATGGACGCGGCCGTCGCGCCCGGGTTGTTGACGACGACGCTGGACCACTGCGAGAGCCCGCTGTTCGTGGGCCAGTTCTTGAGGAACAGGTTGGCGCGGAGGGTCTGCGACGTCTCCGACGTGAGCGCGTCGTCCTCGACGTGGACGGCCGCCGCGTTGTACGTGGTGCCGCTCCGGAGGGTGAGCCGGTTCATCGCGACGACGGGGGCGGTCGAGACCACCTCGACCCACCCGATCGAGCGCCCGTTCGGCGCGTCGGAGTTCGCGACGCCGAGCCAGCCCGCGTCTCCGTAGGAGTTCCACACGCCCTTCGCCGGGATGGTGCGGCTGAACGACGACAGGACGCCGCCGCCGTCGGTCCGGTGCACGCGCACCGTGATGGTCGCGGCCTGGTCACCGGGGTTGTTGACGATCAGGTTCGTCCATTGCGTGGTGGCGCCGCCGCCGGCCGGCCAGTTCTTCAGGAACAGGCTCCAGAAGAGCCGGGTGGAGGGCGCTTTCACGAACGCCTCGTCGTCGAGGAGGGCGACGGGCGCGTCGAACGTGCTCCCGTCCCGCAGCGTCACCCGGCTCGTGGCCGCGACAGGGACGTCGGAGGCGAGCTCGATCCACCCGATCGAGCGCTGGTTCGCCGGGTCGCTGTCGTCGATCGCCAGCCAGGCCGCGTCGCCGAACGAGCTGTACGCGCCGCGCGCCGGGATGGTCTTCGTGATGACCTCGAGCGGGTATCCCCCGCCGGTCCGGTGGATCGTGATCGTGACCTGCGCGGGGACCGGGTTCGGGTTGTTCACCGTGATGTCGGTCCACTGCGTCCGGCTGCCCGAGTCGGGCCAGTTCTTCACGTAAAGGGACGCGTACTGGCGCGTCACGGTGCCTGTCGCGGCCCTGGCGAGGGCGTCGGCGGCGCTCGCCACCTGCTCCTGACTCGCCTCTTCGCCTTCGATCGCGTCTGCGTCGCTGTCCGCCGCGCTCACGCCGCATCCGCCGAGGATCATCGGGACCGCGAGCGACAGCATCATCCGTTTCGTGTGCACGAGCATGCTCCTTGGGGGCTTTGCCCCTCAATGACCTCTCCAGGGAGGAACGGCGCCGGCGCTCCGCGCCGCGGCGCGGCGGACCTCGGGCGCCCTCTCCTGCCCTGCCGCTGTTCCTGAGGTTCCGGATAGCAACCCATGTACCGCCCTCCGCCGCGCCGCGCGGAGGGGGCGGTCAGCAACGGCTGCGCGACGACGGGAGCCCGCCGCGCGCAACGCTTGCTGAGTCGGCAAACGTTGCCGAGCGTCGCCGGCGCGCTGGCCGGGCTGGCCGGGCTGGCCGCGGGCTGGCCGCCGGTTGTGAGGGTCGCCCCCCTGAGCGATACTCCGGGCCAATGTGTCCGCGGCCGGATCCGAACCTCGAGACGCAGACGCTCGCCAGCACGTCCGCCGCGCCGACCGGCGTGCGACCCCACCTGCTCGTGATCCAGGGGGGCTCGTCGTCGCGCGTCTGGCTGCCGTCCGGCGGGGCGCTGCTCGTGGGGCGCGCGGCGGAGGCCGATCTCCGCATCGACAGCAGCGCCATCTCGCGGCGCCACGCGCGGTTCGTCGTCGCCGACGGCGAGGTCAGCGTGGCCGATCTCGACAGCCACAACGGCGTCTGCGTCAACGGCGAGCGGATCACGGGGGCGCGGACGCTCCGCCCCGGCGACGTGATCGCCCTCGGCGACGTCGCGCTCATCCTCCGGTGCGAGCCGCCGGCGCGCAGCCGGAGCGCCGTCGACGCGGGGCAGCTCCGCCAGCGGCTCGAGGAGGAGGTCGAGCGCGCCGCCGATTACGGCCGCCCCCTCGCGGTGCTCGCGCTCCTGCTCGGCGACGGAGCGACGCTCCGCGCCGCGGGCCAGAGCGCGGCGGCCGCGGTGCGGCGCATGGACGTCGTCGCCTGGGGCGGGGACGCGCAGCTCGTCGTCGTCTTCCCCGAGCTCGCCGGCGAGGCCGCGCGGTCGGCCGCGGCGGAGCTCGTGGAGGCGCTCGCCCCGGTCGCGCCCGCCGCGCGCGGCGGCTTCGCGTGCCTGCCGGCGGACGGCTGCGACGCCGACACGCTCCTCTGCGCGGCGCGCGCCGCCGCCGAGGTCGCGGCCCCGGGCGGCGTCGCCGCGGCCGCCGAGGCCACCGTGCGCCACGTCCTCGGCGACGAGGCGGTGCTCCTCGCCGACCCGGCCATGATCCGGCTCTTCGACCTCATCCGGCGGCTCTCGCAGAGCGACCTGCCGGTGCTCGTGCTCGGCGAGACAGGCGCCGGCAAGGAGAACGCGGCGGCGGCCGTGCACCGCTGGTCGCGGCGCGCGGACGGGCCGTTCGTGGCGCTCAACTGCGCGACGCTGCCCGAGACGCTCGTCGAGAGCGAGCTGTTCGGCCACGAGCGGGGCGCCTTCTCCGGCGCCGTGGCCGCGAAGCCCGGGCTGCTCGAGCGCGCCAGCGGCGGCACGATCTTCCTCGACGAGGTGGGCGAGCTGCCGCTCGGCGCCCAGGCGAAGCTGCTGCGCGCGCTCGAGGTGAAGCGGATCCAGCGCCTCGGCGACGTGCGCGACCGCGAGGTCGACGTGCGCATCGTGGCCGCCACGAACCGGGATCTCGAGGCCGAGTGCAAGGCCGGGCGCTTCCGGCAGGACCTGCTGTTCCGGCTCGGCGCCGCCGCGGTCGACCTGCCGCCGCTGCGCCAGCGGCCGCGCGAGATCCCGATCCTGGCGAGCGCGTTCCTCTCCCGGGCGCGCGCGCGGCTCGGCTTGCCCGAGGTCGAGCTGTCCGACGCCGCCCTGCGGGCGCTCGCGGCGCACCCGTGGCCCGGCAACGTGCGCGAGCTGAAGCACGCGATGGAGTTCGCCGCCGCGACGCTCCAGGGCGACGCGGTCGAGGTGTGGGATCTCCCGCCGCGCGTGGCCGGCCGCGCAGCCGAGGAGCCGGCGGCGGCACCTGGGGCCCTCGCGGCGGCTCCTGAGGCCCTCTCGGCGGCTCCTGAGGCCCTCGCGGCGGCGCCGGGCGCGCCGCGCCGCTTCACGCCGATCGCGGAGGAGGTGCGGCAGCTCGAGCGCCGTCGGATGGAGGAGGCGCTGGCGGTGACGGGCGGCGTGCAGACGCGCGCCGCGGAGCTCATCGGCATGCCGGTCCGCACGTTCGTGCTGAAGATCAAGCAGTACGGCCTGTCGCAGCGGGAGACGAAGCGCCGGCCGTGAGCATCGCGGCGGAGCGCGCGGATCCGGCGTGGAGCCCCCCGGACGAGTTCGAGGAGTACCGCGTCCTGCGCCCCCTCGGGCGGGGCGCCATGGGGCAGGTGTACCTGGCCGAGGACCGGCTGCTCGACCGGCTGGTCGCGGTGAAGTTCATCGCCGCGGAGTCGCCGTCGGAGGCGGCGCGCCAGCGCTTCTTCGCCGAGGCGCGGGCGGTGGCGCGGCTCTCGCACCCCAACGTGGTCGCGGTCCACCGCTTCGGCGAGGTGCGGCGGCGGCCGTTCCTTGTCTCCGAGTACGTGCGCGGCACGGGCCTCGACCGGCTCGACCGGCCCCTCCCCTGGGCCGAGGCGCTCTCCATCGGCGTCGGCCTCGCGCGCGGGCTCGCGGCGGCGCACCGGCGCGGCGTGCTCCACCGCGACATCAAGCCCGCGAACGCGGTCCTCTCCCACGAGGGCGAGGTCAAGCTGCTCGATTTCGGCCTGGCGAAGCTCCTGCCCGGGCCGGAGGGCGGCGCGGGCCACCGGCCGGAGAGCGGCGCGGCGCACCGACCGCCCGCCACCGCGGAGGGCGGCGCGGCGGGCGCGCCCGACGAGGCCACGACGATGTCCGTGAAGCCGGGCGAGCCCCCGACGCCGCCGGCCAGGGGCGCCCCTCCAGAGGACGGCGGCGCGACGGCGTCGTTCGCGTCGGGCCCTGCCAGCGCGACGCTCGCGCCGCCGGCGGCGCCGCGCGACGGCGGCGCGCGCTCCAGCGGCGACGCCACCCGCACCGGCGGCGCGCCGCCCGCCGGCGCCCCCCGCACGGCCGACGTGCTCCCCACCGGCGACGCCACCCTCGCCCGCGGCGCCCCTCGCCCGGACGGCGCGCCTCGCCAGCCCGAGAGCGTCGTCGGGACGCCGCTCTACATGGCGCCCGAGGTCTGGCGCGGCGAGCCGTCGAGCCCGCGCGCGGACGTCTACGCGCTCGGCGTGCTCCTCTACGAGCTCTGCGCCGGGCGAGCGCCGCACCACGGGGTGCCGTTCGCCGAGCTCCCGCGCGTCGTCCAGGAGACCGATCCGGCGCCCGTCGCGGCCCTCGCGCCCGGCATCGATCCGCGCTTCGCGGCGGCGATCGACCGCTGCGTGGACCGCGACCCCGCGCGGCGCTTCGCGTCCGGCGACGAGCTCCGCGAGGCGCTCGAGCGGCTCCTCGCCCGCCGCGCCGACGCCGCGGTCCCCGAGGGCAACCCGTACCGCGGGCTCCTGCCGTTCGACGCGGAGCACCGCGGGCTCTTCTTCGGCCGCGACGCCGACGCCCGCGCCGTCCTCGACCGGCTCCGGGCGCAGCCGTTCGTGCTCGTGGCGGGCGACTCCGGGGCCGGCAAGTCCTCGCTCTGCCGCGCCGGCGTGCTCCCCGCCGTGGCCGAGGGCGCGCTCGACGCGGGCGCCGGCGCGGGCGCCCCCGGGCGCCCGAGCGGCGTCGGGTCGATCGCCCTGCGCCCGGGCGGCGCGTGGACCGTCGAGCGCCCGGACGGCGGCGCGTGGACCGCCGAGCGCCCGGACGGCGGCGCGTGGACCGTCGTCTCGGCCCGGCTCGGGCGGCGCCCCCTCGCCGCCCTCGCGTCGGCGCTCGCCGCCCTCTCGGGCCTCCCGGGCGACCTCGCCGGCCTCGCTGACGGTGGCGAGCCCGCCCTTGTCGAGCGGCTCCGCGTCGAGCCGGCCGCCCTCGGGCGCGAGCTCTCGAGGCACGGCCGGCGCGTGCTCCTCTTCGTCGACCAGCTCGAGGAGCTCTGCACCCTCGCCGACCCCGCCGAGGCCGCCCTCGCGGCCGACGCCCTCGCGGCCCTCATCGGCCCGGGCGGCGGCGTGCGCCTGCTCGCGACCGCGCGCAGCGACTTCCTCGCCCGGCTCGGCGCGCTGCCCGGCCTCGGCGACGAGGTCCCGCTCGCCCTCTACCTCCTGCGCCCGCTCTCCCCGGAGCGGCTGCGCGACGTCGTCACCGGCCCCGCCGCCGCCAAGGGCTTCCGGTTCGCCTCCGAGGCGACCGTCGAGGCGCTGGTCCACGAGGCGGCGCGGCCCCAGGGCGGCCTCGCGCTGCTGCAGTTCACGCTCGCCGAGCTCTGGGACGCCCGCGACGAGGCGCGCCGCGAGATCCCCGCCTCGGCGCTCGACGCGATCGGCGGCGTCTCCGGCGCGCTCGCGCGCCACGCCGACGCCGTGCTCGCCGCCCTCTCGCCCGCGCAGCGCGACGAGGCGCGGCGGCTGCTCGCCGCGCTCGTGAGCCCCGACGGCACGCGCGCGCGCCGGACCGACGGCGAGCTCCTCGCCGGCGGGCCGCTCTCGGATGCGCGGGGCGGCGTCGGTCCGCCAGGCGCGCGCGCCGCGCGCCGCGCCGCGCTCGACGCCCTCGTGCGCGGCCGGCTGCTCGTCGCCCTCGAGGCGGAGGCGGGCGAGGAGAGCGCCTACGAGCTCGCGCACGAGGCGCTCCTCCACGGCTGGGACACGCTGCGCGGCTGGCTCAGCGGCGACGCCGAGCGCCGCGCCGTGGCGCACCGGCTGGAGCGCGCGGCCGCCGAGTGGGACCGCCTCGGCCGCGCCCCCGAGGCGCTCTGGACCGAGCGGCAGCTCGTCGAGGCGCGCGCCGTCGACCCGGCGGCGCTCGGCCCCCGGGACGCCGCCTTCCTCTCGGCGTCGCGCCGCGCCGCGCTCCGGCGGCGGATCGGCCGGTGGGCGGCGGCGCTGGCGATCCCGCTGGTCGCCGGCCTCGGCGTCGCGCTGACGCGCGCTGCCGCCGCGCGCGCGGTCGACCGGAGCGTCGCCGCGCACGCGGCCTCCGCGCAGGCCGCGCTCGCGGAGGCGCGGGCGGCCGGCGCGGAGGCCGAGGCGCTGAAGCAGGGCGCCTCCGGCCGCTTCGGGGCCGGCGACGCCGACGCCGGCGAGGCCGCGTGGCAGCGCGCGCTCTCGATCTCGGCCGGCGCGGATCGCGCCTACGCGCGCGCGTCCCAGGAGCTCGAGGCCGCGCTGCGCCTCGGCGGCGACAGGGCGGAAGCGCGCGCCCTGCTCGGCGACGCGCTGGTCGAGCGCGCCGCGCTGGCCGAGCGCGAGCGGCGGTTCGTCCAGCGCGACGAGCTGATCGCGCGGCTCGCCGCGCACGACGACGGCGGCGAGCGCCGCCGCCTCTGGGACGCGCCGGGCCGCGTCGCCGTGGTCACCTCCCCGCCGGGCGCCGAGGTGTCGCTCCAGCGGTTCGTGCCCGAGGGCGGCCGCCGCGTCCTCTCGGCGCCGCGCGCGCTCGGCCGGACGCCGCTCGACGAGCGCGACGTCGAGCAGGGCTCGCACCTGCTCACGCTGGCGGCCGAGGGGCGCGCGGAGGTGCGGCTCCCGGTGGTGATCGCGCGGGGCGAGCGCGTGCGCCTCGACCTCGCGCTCCCGCCGGCGGGCGACGTGCCCGAGGGGTTCGTGTACGTGCCGCCGGGGCGCTTCCTGTACGGCATGGGCGAGGAGGGCCAGCTCCGGGGGATGCTCAAGGCGCAGCCGCTCCACGCCGCCGAGACGGGCGCCTACCTCATCGCGCGGCACGAGGTCACGTTCGCCGACTGGACGGAGTACCTGCGCGCCCTGCCCCCGGACGAGCGCGCGCGCCGGACGCCGGCGGCCCACAAGGACTGGCACGTGCTGGAGCTCGCGCAGCCCTCGGGCGGCGCGTTCGAGCTCCTGCTGAAGCCCACGGTCGAGGCGTACCGCGCGCGCGAGGGCGAGCTGCTCCGCTACCCCGGGCGCGCCCGGCGCGCGGCGCAGGACTGGCGCCGCTTCCCTGTCTCGGCGATCTCGTTCGACGACGCGACCGCCTACGCGGCCTGGCTCGACCGGACCGGGCGCGTGCCCGGCGCGCGGCTCTGCACCGAGCCGGAGTGGGAGCGCGCCGCGCGGGGCGCCGACGATCGCGTCTTCCCGGGCGGCGACCGGCTCGAGCCCGACGACGCCAACCACGACGCCACGTACGGCCGCGACCCGCTCGGCTTCGGCCCGGACGAGGTCGGCGCGCACCCCGCCTCCGCGAGCCCGTTCGGGGTCCACGACCTGGCCGGCAACGTCTTCGAGTGGACCGTCTCGGCCGACGGCCCCGCCGAGCCCGTGCTGCGCGGCGGGAGCTGGTACGAGAACGCGCTCACCAGCGTGAGCAGCAACCGCGAGCCCTCGGAGCCGACCCTGCGCGACGCGCTCGTCGGGGCGCGGATCTGCGCGACGCCCCGGCCCCACCGCGAGTGAGCCGCGCTCGGAATCGCGACAGCGAACAGCGCGGAGAGAATTTTCCGCCGCGCATGCACGCCGCCGGCGCAGGGCGAGCGCGACCGGCGGGCGCTGGATCTGTGCAGCAGCACACGCCGTGCGGGATGACCAGGTGGTACGTCGCTTGCGAGGACTTGCGGGCACGGGCGCGCGCAGGCGTGGCATCGCGCGCGCAGGCGAGTCGCTCGCGCGGTCGCACGCTCGTGCGCGCGCAGAGCACGGAAAGGTGAAGAGACCTCGATATGCACGGTTCCGAGAGGCGTGGGACTCCTTGGCTTGGCGGTTCGACCCGGCGGCGCGGCGGCGCCCCCCGCACCGCTGTCGGACTGAGCTTTTGCGCCGTCATCGCCTCGGGCGCCGCGTGCACCGCGGTGGACGTGGACGTGGAGGAGACGCTCGCGGGCGAGAGCGAGCTCGGCGCGAAGAGCGCGCCGACCGAGGCGATCGTGGTGTCTCCGCCGATCGCGATACCCCGCGATACGCTGCTCGGAACATCGCTCGCGAGGTGCACGCGGCCGCCCTCGAAGCCGGGCGATCCTTCACCCGACTCGCCCACCGCCGACCCGCTCATCCAGTCACCCCTCCACCGGTCCCGTAACGGGATCGAGCTGCACGGGCGCTGGGATCCCGGCGCGTCGTATGACGAGCTCGATCCGTTCGAGGTGCCCAGGCGCTTCCGCCTGGCGGAGCTCACGAAGGACGGCAGACGCGTCGGCGCCCGCGTCGAGCAAGGCAAGCTGACAGGCAGCTTCGACAACGGCGCTCGTCTCGTCGACGCGGACTGGGCCGGCGCTGAGCTGAAGGTCGAGCTTCTCTGCGTCGACGGCGATTGGCAGACGTTCCCCGCGCGCATCCGCGGCGTGAGCGCGACCGGCAATGGCTACGACGTCGAGATCCAGGACCCGGACAGGGCGGAGCTGGGCGAAGCCTCGTGGAGACCGGCGTGTCGCGCGACGCTGGAGATGCCCGAGGCGAGCTGGGCGACTCCTTTCGCCGAGGTCTGGGACGAGCGCGGGACCCGGACCGCCTCGACGGGTTACTTCACGTTCGCCTGCGCGACGTCGGCCATCATCAAGTGCGACAGGATGGGTTACAACGACGTACCGAACAATAACGACGCGCAGCGCCTCCGGCAGACGTGCACCCGCATGGTGCGGGCCGACTTCTCCGGCAAAGACCGATCCGCCACGGCGGAAGGGACCCTGATCGACGTCGAGGACAATAGGGGGATCCAGATCCGTGAGCAGGGGGACCACGTCCCCGAGCTCCCCCTGGAGGCCGTCTGGAGCCCCGACGGCGCGATTTGCCGGGATCACTGGCGCGTCGCCGGCCATCCCGACAATCACGGGGGCCCGCCGACGACGTGCTCGGCCGAGGACACGGCGCTGGATCCCTCTCGTCCCCACCTGATCCGGAGCTGGTCTTGCGATCCAGGCTCGCTGTGCGAGCGCCAGTACTCCTCGGTGTTCGTCAGGAACTGGCCCGCGCCGGGGGGCCTCACGCAGTGGTCGAACGTCACGGTGGTCAACCCGAACTCCACGGCGGCCACCGTGAAGCTGACCGTCTTCCCGACCGGCGGGGGGGCGCCGCTCGGCGCCGTGCAGATCACGCTCGAGCCATCTGAAGCCTACAGCTCGTACGGCGATCCGCGCTGGGACGCGATCGACGACGGCGATCTCCTGAGCGATCGCGCGGCAGGGTGGATCGCGCTGGCGTCCGACAAGCCCGTCGTGGCGACCCACCGCACCTCGCTCCGCGCCGGGAGCACGTGGAACGCGCCCGCCCGGCTCGTCGAGGACGAGCCTTTCCTGACGTCGCCCTCCAGGCGGCTCTTCTCGAGCTACTACCTGAAGGGCTGGCCCGAAGCCGGCGGCCGGACCCAGTGGTCGAACGTCGTGGTGAACAACCCGGCGACGAAGCAGGTATCCATCACAGTGCGGATCCATGGAGTCGACGGCAGCCTCCACGAGTTCGACCGCGCCCTCCCCGCCAGGGGGGTGTGGAACTCGTATGGCGACAGCGACTGGCTGGCTGTGCCCAACCCCCCCACGAGGACCGGCGCGCTCGGGTGGGTCGAGATCAGGTCGGACGAGCCTGTCGTCGCGACGAACCGCATCGTTCACCGCGACGGCTCGACGTACGACGCGCCCGTCGCGCTCCTCGACGACGTGGGCTTCGCGGCGGCGACGTCGGCGGCGAAGGAGCTCGCCGCGAGCTCCTTCCTGCGGAACGTCCCCGTGACGGGCACGATGACCCAGTGGTCGAGCCTGGTCGTCAACAACCCCCATCCGGAGCAGGTGACCATCACGGTCACGGTGCACCGCAACGACGGAGGCGGGGCGCTCAGGAGCTTCACGAAGGTCATCCCGTCGTTCGGCGCCTGGGACGCCCACGGCGACCCGGACTGGACGAGCGTCCCGGCCACCGGCAGCGGCGGGCGCTCCGAGGGCTGGGTCGAGCTCAGCGCCGACCTGCCTGTCTTCGGTATCAACCGGGTGATCCTGCGCGACGGAGCCACCCTGAGCTCGCCGGTCGTCCTGTTCAACGACGAGCCGCTCGTCGCTCCCTCCTCCGACACCCTGGTCAGCTCGCCTTACATCAAGAACTGGCCCGGCGGCGAGGGGCTGACGCAGTGGAGCGCGCCCGTCGTCAACAACCCGGGCGAGCAGTCCGTGACGATGAGGGTGCAAGTCTGGACGACCGACGGGAACCCTCTCGGCGAGCTCACGCGGACGATCCCCGCGAAGGGCTCGTGGGACGCCGCGAGCGATCTGGACTGGCACGCGCGACCGCACACCGATGGGGCCAATCTCCGCTCGCTCGGATGGATGACGCTCATCCCCTCGACGCCGCTGGTCGCCACGAACCGCCTCACCTTGCGCAAGGGGACCACGCCCGACGCGCCGATCGTGCTCTACGACGCGACGCCGTTCGTCCGCGCGCGCAACTGAGCGCGACGCTCCGCGTCAGCCGCTGGTCGACGACCGCCCTGGTCGACTACCGCCCCTTCGAGAACGACGCGCCCCACGTCGGCGCCACGTCCAGGAGGATGTCCCTGAAGCGCGGCGGGATGTCCGAGAGATCCGTCATCTGCTGGATCGTGAGCACCTCGGCGGCGCCGAACCCGACGGGGCAGCGCAGCGCCCACGCGATCGCCTCCTCCTTCGAGCTCACCTCGATCAGGTAGAAGCCGCCGACCAGCTCCTTCGTCTCGACGAAGGGCCCGTCGAGCACGGCGCGCTTTCCCCCGGAGATCCCGACGCGCGCGCGGGCCCCGGCCGGGTTGAGCCCCTCGGACGCGATCAGCACGCCGGCCTTCGCCATCTCCTCGTTGAATTTCATGTAGGCCGCGAAGAGCTCCTCGTCCGGGGCCCCCCCCGCCTCTGTCTTCGCCTGGTCGGTCCCGGGTGCTGCGGTGATGATGAAACGCATCGTCGTGTCTCCTTCTGGTGTCGTGAGGGGCGCCGGGCGGTGGTCCCGGCCGGCTGGGCCCTGGCTCCACCGTCACGACGAACGAGTGGGCGCGCGATCGACACGCCCGGGGAGTTTTTTTGGGAGCGGGCAACGTGGGCGGGGCGGCGGAGGAAGCGACCCCGACCCACCTGGGCTGGACCGCGCCGCCGCCACCGCACCCCGGGTCAGGTCGCGGCGCAGGCAGTTGGCGCTTGACATTTTGACACGGGTTGAATCTTCTTACGATAAACTTTGACGTCCAACCTTCGATCAGGACGACGCCGCATCGCGCTCGAGCCGATGCGCGCCGCTCCATGGGTGTGGGAGCATGGATCTCTTCCAAGTCTCAGCGGCCCTGCTCTCGCTCGCTGCGATCTTCAGCTATCTCAACCATCGGTTCCTCAGGTTGCCGACCACGATCGGCTTGATGCTGATCGCGATGACCACGTCCATCGCCATGGTGGCCATCGGCGTGATGTTCCCGGCCGTGGAGGCGTCGGCGCGGGAGCACCTCTCGGGCATCGACTTCAACAAGACGTTGATGCAAGGCATGCTCGGCTTCCTGCTCTTCGCCGCGGCATTGCACGTCAACCTCGCGGATCTGAAGAAGCAGCGGCTCGTCATCGGCGTCCTGGCGACCGGGGGTGTGCTCATGTCCACGGCGCTGGTGGGCGGCATGACCTACGGCCTCATGACGCTGATGGGCGTGGAGATCCAGCCGCTCTACTGCCTGCTCTTCGGCGCGCTGATCTCCCCCACCGATCCCATCGCGGTGCTCGGCGTCCTCAAGCACGTGGGGGCGCCCAAGGAGCTCGAGATGAAGATCGCCGGGGAGTCGCTCTTCAACGACGGCGTGGCCGTGGTGGCGTTCATCGGGCTCCTGGAGATCGCGTCGGGGACGTCGGGCTTCGACCTGCAGAGGCTCTCGCTCCTGTTCGCCCAGGAGGCGATCGGCGGCGTGCTCTACGGTCTCGCGCTCGGCTTCGCGGCGCTCGCCATGCTGCGACAGGTCGACGACTACAAGGTCGAGGTCCTGATCTCGCTGGCGACCGCGGCGGGCGGGTACGCCCTGGCGTACGCGCTCCACGTCTCCGGTCCGATCGCCATGGTGGTGGCCGGGCTCTTCATCGGGAACGAAGCGCGCGCCGGCGCGATGAGCGAGAAGACCCGCGAACACCTGGACGACTTCTGGGAGTTGATGGACGAGATCCTGAACGCGGTGCTGTTCGTCCTGATCGGCCTCGAGCTCTTGATCATCGCCTTCAACGGTCAGTCCGTGCTCGCGGGGCTGCTCGCGTTTCCGGTCGTGCTGCTGGCGCGGTTCATCGCGGTCGCGCTCCCGGTGAGCCTCATGAGGAGGCGTCGACCCTTCACCCCGGGCGCGATCCGCATCCTGACCTGGGGCGGTCTGCGCGGCGGCGTCTCGGTGGCCCTCGCGCTCTCCATCCCGGCGAAGCTCGCGGACGGCTCGCACGTCCACGAGCGCGAGATCGTGCTGTCGATCACCTATGTCGTGGTGGTCACCTCCATCGTGGTGCAGGGCCTGACGATCGGCCCCTTGCTGCGCCGGACGATCGCCTCGGCTGCCGCCCCTGAGCCGGAGGACCGGCTCCCCGTGGCGGCCGCCTGACGGGCGCGATGACGACGCGTCGGCCGCGGGGGGCGGCGGCCGCACGGCGGCTGGATCTGCGCGGCGCGCACGTGATAGCACCGTCGCGGCGGACACGGACGCCGTCCCCTCCCGCCTCACGGCGCTGGCAACGTGGGCCGGGCGGCGGTGGAAGCGACATCGACCCATGAGCGAAGATCAGGTCATCCAGAGGCGCCCGGGCACCCTCGTCACCCTCCCGTCGCTGGTCGAGGAGCTCGAGGCGCTGGGCGTGCGGCCTGGCATGACGTTGCTGGTCCACTCGTCGCTGAGCAAGCTCGGCTGGGTCTGCGGCGGGCCCGTCGCGGTGATCCTGGCGCTCGAGGAGGTGCTGACCCCCGACGGCACGCTGGTGATGCCGACGCAGTCGACGGGCCTGTCCGATCCGGCGCTCTGGCAGGATCCGCCGGTGCCCGAGGCGTGGTGGGAGCCGATCCGCCAGACCATGCCGGCCTACGACCCGGATCTGACGCCGACGCGGCAGATGGGCGCCATCCCCGAGACGTTCCGCAAGCAGCGCGGCGTGCGCCGCAGCGCGCACCCGCTCACGTCCTTCGCCGCCTGGGGCCGGCACGCCGAGGCGGTGACGGCGGACCACAGCCTCGCGTACGACCTCGGCGAAGGCTCGCCGCTCGCGCGCATCCACGAGCTCGATGGATGGGTGTTGTTGCTCGGCGTCGGCCACGGCAACAACACGTCGCTCCACCTGGCCGAGCACCGGGCCGACTACCAGGGCAAGCGGCGCGAGGTGCGCCACGCGCCCATCCTGGTCGATGGGTCGCGCCAGTGGGTCGCGTTCGACGACATCGCGACCGACAGCGGAGATTTCGAGAGGATCGGCGCAGATTTCGCGCGCGATACCGGCCTGGAGCGCCGCGGCCGCGCCGGGGCCGCCACGGCCCTGCTGATGCCGCAGCGGGCGCTGGTCGACTACGGGGTGGGGTGGATGGAGCGACACCGGAGGTAGGGTCGCGACCTGGATCGGGCCAACGATGCTTGCCGGTCATCAACGACCGGAGCGTTGCTCGTCCGCATGGAGGCCGCGCAGCACGATCGCCAGCCCGCCGAAGAACTCCTGGTCCGGCGGCACGCGCCGCGCGTCACGAGCCGTCGAAGAGAGAAACGGGTACGCCGCCTCGGACAGCGCGGCGAGCTGCGTGGTCCCGGGACCTGACAGCGGTCCGAGGTGTTCGGCCTGCAGCGCGCCGATCACATAGCTGTTCAGGCAGCGAAACGCGATGACCCGCCGCGCTCCGGCGAACCCGGCCTCGGTGAGCACCGCGAGCAGCGCCTCTCCGAACCGGCGTACCCCCTCGGAGCTGTGCCGATGGGCCAGCGTCAGCGGCACCACGGACGGGTGCGCGCGGATGGCGTCACGCACCCGTCCGACGAGGATCGTCACCCGCTCGCTCCATGCGCCGCGCGACGGCACCTCCAGGTCGACCGCGCCGAGCACCAGGTCGACCACCAGCCGCTCGAGCTGCTCGCGGTCGTTCACGTACCGGTAGAGCGCCATCGTGCTCATCCCCAGCTCGCCGGCGACCGCGCGCATCGAGAGCGCCGCGAGCCCCTCACGGTCGATGACGGCGAGCGCTGCGGCAGCGATGCCTGGATGGGAAAGCGAGCGCGGGCGCGGCATGGCCTTGACAGCGTACATCGCACGCTCATACTTTGGTAAGTGTACGACGTACGCCTAAAAAAGGAGGAGAGCTGATGTCCAGACAGGTGAGGCCCGGGGCCGTCGTGACCGGACGCGAGCTCGTGAGCGTCACCGGCGTTCCGCTGCGCGTCCCGGACCCGGCGTTCCTGACGCATCTGCAGTTCCGGCGCTTCGCCGGCTGCCCGGTCTGCAACGTGCACCTGCGCTCCTTCGTCCACCGACACGACGAGATCAGCGCCGCTGGCGTTCGCGAGGTGGTGCTGTTCCATTCGCCCGCCGACGAGCTCCGCCAGCACGTGGCCGGCCTGCCGTTCGCCGTCGTCGCGGACCCGGACAGGCAGCTTTACAGCGAGTTCGGTGTCGAGTCCGCGCCCCGCGCGCTGCTCGACCCGCGGGCGTGGTGGCCGATCGTCAGGGCGATCGCGCTCAGCCTGCCGGCGGTCATCGCGCGGCGGCAGCGACTCCCCTCGCGCGATCCGCACGGCGGCCGGCTCGGGCTGCCGGCCGATCTGCTGATCGCGAGCGACGGGGGGGTGCTGGCCGTGAAGTATGGCGAGCACGTCGACGACCAGTGGTCGGTGGACGATCTGGTGACCCTGGCGCGACACGCGACAGCGACGGCGAGCTCGACGACGGCGAGGAGCGCGCCCTCGATCGCTGCGTGAGCGCGGACAGCGCCGATTTCTCGGAGCGCTTCGCCTCCGTGGTCGGGGTGCCGCCGGCGCGCTACCTCGCGCGCTGGCGCATGCACGTCGCAAGCGGCTGGCTGCGCGACGACCGCGCTCACGCCTGCATCGTGAACGTGGCCAGGATCTCCTGCAGAGAGCTCGGCTCGATCGGCTTGATCAGGTGCATGTCGAAGCCAGCCTCCCGCACCCGCCGCCGATCCGCCTCCTGGCCATAGCCCGTCAGCGCGATCATCAGCGAGGGCGAGACGCCCGCGCTCTCCTTCGCGCTCTCTTTCAGCTCTTTCAAGGCCCGCGCCACCCCGTATCCATCCATGCCGCCGGGCAGACCGATATCGCACAGGACGACCTCCGGCCGGAACGCGCGGGCCGCTTCCACACCGGCGCGGCCGGACAGGGCGACCTCCACCCGATAGCCGTCCATGGAGAGGAGCGCCTGCAACGTCTCGGCCGCGTCCTCGTTGTCCTCGATGATCAGGATGCGCAGCGACCTCGGGTCGACGCCGTGCGGCGGCGCGGCGCGCTCCGGGGACGATTCCGGCCCACCCGAGAGCGGAAGGCGGAGGACGACCTCCGTCCCTCGACCGACGCCGGCGCTCTCGGCCGAGACCGCGCCGCCGTGGAGCTCGACCAGGCCCTGCACGAGCGCCAGCCCCAGACCGAGCCCGCCCTGGCCGCGGTCCAGGCTCCGGTCGGCCTGGCTGAACGGCTCGAACATGCGCGCCAGCATCGCCGGATCCATGCCGATGCCGGTGTCGCGGATACGGATGGCCGCGGCGCCCTCCGACGTGGTCGAGAGCATGACCGTCACCCGGCCGCCGGCGTCGGTGAACTTGTTGGCGTTGTGCAGCACGTTGCTGACCGCCTGCGAGAGTCGGGTGGGATCGCCAGAGACCCAGACCGGCCCGTCCGGCAGCTCCAGATCGAGCGACAGGCCGCTCGCCTCGAGCGTGCTGCGGTAGTCCTCGGCGGTCTGCCGGAGCAGCCTCGCCAGGTCGCAGCGCTCCTTGCGCAGCGGGATCCTCCCGCGCGCCACGCGCGAGACGTCGAGCAGGTCGTCCACGAGCCGCGCCATGTGCGACACCTGCCGATCGATCACGCCGCACGCCCGCGTGAGCGCCGGTAGCTGCCCGGCGACGCGCCGCAGGATCTCGACCGCGTTGCGGATGGGCCCGAGCGGATTGCGCAGCTCGTGCGCGAGCATCGCCAGGAACTCGTCCTTGCGCTGGTCTGCCTCCTTCAGCGACGCCTCCGCGCATTTCTGATCGTGGATATCCGTGCAGGTGCCATACCACCGCACGATGTCGCCCTCCGGCCCGCGGACGGGCACGGCGCGGCACAGGTACCAGCGGTGCTCGCTCCCGGCGGCGCCCCCGAATCGGTATTCGATCTCGTAGGGCTCGCCGGTCACGACCGCTCGGTGCCACGCGGCCAGGCACCTCTCGCGATCGTCGTCGTGCAGGAAGGAGACCCAGCCCTCACCGAGGGTCGCGCCCTCCTTCGTGCCGGTGCGCTCGCGCCACTGGCGGTTGCCGTAGTCGATGCTGCCGTCGGGGCCGGCCGTCCACACGACCTGCGGCATCGCGTCGGCCAGCTCCCGGAACCGCGCCTCGCTCTCGCGGAGCGCGTCGTCGCTCCGCTTCCTCTCCGTGATGTCGTGGGCGGCGCTGATCACGAGCCGCCTGCCCGCCGCGTCCCTCCCCAGCGGCGCGCCGCTGAACACCCACGTGCGCTGGGCGCCGCTCGCCGTGGTGACGTTGAACTCGTTCTCGATCGGCCTGCCCTCCAGCCCATAGACGGCCGCGATCGCGGTGCGGGCGGCCCGCAGCCGCGAGCCGTGGGCCCTCGCGGTCCACGCGTCGATGGTGGGGAGCTGCTCGCGGGTGTACCCGCTGAGGTCGAGCCACGCGCGGTTCACGATGATGATCTGCCCGTCCTCGGCGTGAATCATCATGGGGAACGGGGCCGCCATCACGGCGCGGCGGAGCCGCTCCTCGCTCTCTTGCAGCAGGAGCTCCGCGTTCTTTCGCTCGGTGAAGTCGATGATCGAGCCGATGTAGCCGAGGTACTCGCCCCGCGGGCCGAGCCGCGGAGAGGCCGAGTCGACGCACCAGCGGTAGGCGCCGTCGGCGCGCCGCACGCGGAAATCCCTCCTGTAGGCCTCGCCCCGCGCGCTGGCCTCCACGAAGGCCTCCGCCGCCGCCGGCCGATCCTCGGGGTGGACCGCATCGAGCCAGCCAAGGCCGAGGGCGGCCGGCTCGGGCTGCCCCGTGAAGTCCAGCCAGGCCCGGTTGGTGTACGTGCAGGCCCCGTCGGAGCCCGTGACCCAGATCATGACGGGAGAGTGATCCGCCATGTTGCGGAAGCGCGCCTCGCTCTCGCGCAAGGCCAGCTCCGCGCGCTTCCGGGAGGTGATGTCCCCGAGCACGCCAGTCATCCGGAGCGGCCGCCCGTCGCGATCCCGCTGCACCAGCCCGCGGCTATAGACCCAGCGCTCGCGCCCGCTGGCGTCGAGGATGCGGAACTCGCAGGAGTAGTCCGTCTCGCCGCGCAGCGTGCTCTCGACCTGCGCCCAGACAGCGTCCCTGTCGTCGGGGTGCAGCAGCCGCATGAAGCCGTCCACGCTGCTGCCGAGCTGCGCCTCGCTGACGCCGACGAGCTCGAACGCCTCACGCGACCAGAAGACGTGTCCGCTCGGCACGTCCCACTCCCAGATGCCGAGCTGGCCGCCCGCGAGGGCCAGCCGCAGCCGCTCCTCGCCCTTGCGCAGCCCCTCCTGGGCGCGCCGGCGGACGGTGATGTCGCGACCCGTCTCCAGGACGAGCGGCCGACGGTCGATCCCCTCGACGAGCCGCATCCGGCTCTCGAGCAGGATCTTCCGGCCGTCGCGGGCCGTGTGCTGGAGCTCGCCCGCCCAGCGGCCTTCGCGCTCGAGCGCCCCCATGATGTGCGCGCGCGGCACCGGGAACACGGCGGACAGGAGCTCGTGGCTCGACCGCCCGATGGCGTCGCGCGCCGAGAAGCCGTAGAGCCGCTCGGCTCCAGGGCCGAAGTACACGATCCCGCCCGTGCCGCCGAGCTCCCAGGCGAAGGCCGCCTCGCTGACCTGATCCAGGAGGGCCGCCTTCAACCGAAGCTCGCCCGCGACCTGCCCGCCCTCGCGGCAGTCGTCCGCCGGAAAGGTCTCGGGCAGGAGAGGGCTCGCCGCCCCGCGGTCGAGCCCGCTGCCAGGACGCTCCGGCGTCGCCTTCAGCACGTCTCTCCTTCGGGCCGTCGGGTTCGACCGACAGGCCAGGGATCGCCGATGGGCATCGCGATCTTCTGTCGGTCTTCAGCGCATGCTGCAAGCGCCGCGGCGTGTGTTCCTCAGGATGAGGTCCACGGAATGACAGGCAACCTGAGCGGCCCTGGTGAAACGGAGATCAGGCAGCCTGAAGCAAGCCGAGCTGACAGGCGCGCTGTGCACCGCGGCCATGTCTCCGCCCGCCTGGTACGGCCAGACGTCTGGCTGTCCGTGGCCAGACGTCTGGCTGTCCGTGGCCAGACGTCTGGCTGTCCGTGGCCAGACGGAGCGTCACCACCCTGCTACAGGCCGAAGCTCGCCTTGATCGCGTCGAACTCCGCGAAGTCGTCGCTGTTGGCCCTGTACGTGCCGCCCTGCGACGTGAAGAGGGACGAGCCCCATGAGCCGCTCTGCGTCGGCTCCCAGAAGAACGTCCCGAGCCCTCGGCCGTCCGGCAGGTCGCGCATGATCTGATTGGCCTTCGTGCGTTCCGGGTTGTACTCCGCGATCGCGAACGACAGATCCGGGAAGGTCTCGGCCAGGGTATTGAACGTGTTCTCCCATACTCCAGGCTCACCCTGAAATGCCGTATAACAGGAGAGCCCGAGGACATCGAACGAGACGCCTCGCGTCTTTGCGCTGTCGACCCACCACGTGACGCCGTTGACGTCCTCGGTGTTCTCGACGTGCAGCATGATCTTGATGGTGTCATCGACCTCCTTGACCCCGTCGATGCCTGCCTTGAGCAGCGCGGCCAGGTTGTCCCAGTTCTGGTTCGTCGCTCGCCCGGTGAGGCCTCCCGGATTGACGACCGAATCGTTGCCCCAGCAGTCGGTGCTCGCGGACGGCACATGGATGAGCATGCCCGGCGTGATCTCGTTGCCGATCTGCACCATGTCCGGGCGCGCGCCCGCGCTGACGAGCGCGCCTACGACGTCCTTGGTGTAGGCCTTCAGGAGGCCCGTCAGCTCGTCGATCGATCGGGCGTCCCGCCAGGCCTCGGGGATGATCTGTTTGCCAGGATCGGCCCAGGTGTCGCTGTAATGGAAGTCGAGCAGGAACCCCATGCCGGCGGCCTTGATCTGCTTGCCGAACTCGATCGTGTGGTCCTTGTCGCAATAGGTCTCATCCTTCGCGCAATCGCCGCCGGTGCCGAAGGCGTATCCGTAGGTAGCGCCTGGGTCCACGAACGTCCGGAGCCGGATGTAGTTGAATCCATGATTCTTCAGCAGCTCGAGCATCCCTTTTTCGTTTCCGTCCGTGTCCGTGTACGTCGCGCCGTCATCGACCGCCTCCTGGACGCTGGAGATATCAGCGCCCAGGATGAAGCTGGGCTCGAACACCGGCATGCCGCCCATCCCGCCCGTCCCGGAGCCGCCCATACCCGCCGACGTGGAAGACGTCGAAGAGGACGAGCTCGTCGCGACGGATACGCTTCCCCCGCTCGAGCTCCCGGCCGTCGCGCTGCCGCCGCCTCCCCCCGAGGTGGCTCCCCCCTGACCAGCGCTGGTGGCATCCCATGCCTCCGAGCTTGGTCCGGTGCAGTGACAGAGAAAAAGTGGGATGCATAGCGCGCCGATCGCGGCGCAGGAGGGTACGGTGGAGCGAATCGAGGCCATCATGCCACCATCATACCCGAGCCCGACCGCCAGCGTCATGCGGCAGTCGCGCCGATCGTTGATTGAACAGGAAGGCGGGGAGACAGGGAGTATAAGATTTCCCTCCCCGTCTCCCTGTGAATTTTTCCGATGAATTTGAGGGGGTGCCTCAGGGTCAACAGCCCTCTTCTCCAGACGCCATCTGCCGCAGCGCCGCGAGCCTCGACGGCCGCGCCAGCAGGCCGCCGACCGTCTGGTCCGCGACGAGCTCCGCGATCTGCTCCGGCCGGTACCCGAGCGCGGCGCCATCGCTGGCGGCGAGCGGGTGGACGCGCCCTGCCCCCTCGGGTCGATACCAGTTCTGCACGCTCTCGTCCTGGGCCAGCACCGTCAGCGCGCACAGGTAGGCGTCCACCTCGCGGAACGTCCCCTCCCCCACCCCGCGCCCCACCATCGCCGCCACGGCCTCGGTCAGCGCGCGCCGCTCGGCCCAGTACGTCGCGAACGCCGCCGGATCCCGCTCGCTGAAGCGGTGGACCTCCGTGATCTCCAGCGGGAAGCCGCACACCGTCTGCACGTCGAAGCGCACGAACCGCCAGAGCTGCACGTCCGCCGCCTCGCCGCCCGCCGCGAGCCGCTGCGCGTACGAGAGCGGCAGCCGGTTCACCTGCTGCAAGATCTCCGCGACGATCAGCTCCTTGCGCCGGAACCAGTAGTACAGCGACGACTGCCGCAGCCCGGCGGTCTCGGCGATCTCGAGCATCGATACGTCGACGACACCGCGCTGCGCGAACAGCCGGCCCGCCACCTCCAGGATCTGCTCGCGCGGCGCGAGCGCGCTCCGCTGCGGCTTCTTGCGCGGCCGGCCCATGCGGCGCGGCCTGCCCCCGCCGCTCTGCCCCTCCTCGGCGCTCTGCCCCTCCTCGGCGCTCTGCCCCTCTTCGGCGCTCCGCCGTCCATCGATCTTCCGAGGGGACATCTCTGTCTTCATCATCTTCCAGGCTGGCAGTCGCGCCGTCGCGTTCATCCATCGCGCGCTCGCGACCTTACGCCATCCGCGCCGGCGCGGCGCTCGGACGGGAATAATACAAACCGCCACGACGCCAAGGACGCCAGCGAGCGCTGAAGACAAGAAATTTCCTGTCCTGGCGTCCTTGGCATTTCTGGTGTCTCGGCGGCTGTCTCGATCAGCCCGCCGCCCCCGACGCGGCCCATCACCGCGCCCGCGCGGCCGGGGAAAAACGCGCGCACCTTGCATTTTACCCCCGGGAAACCGACCGGAAACCCGGCCCCCGGATAGTTCGCCCATCAATTTCGATTCTATATCGAAAGTGAGGCGGGCGATGTCTGAAACGGCCACAACGTACGCCGCGCGCGAGCACGCGCGCGCTCAGGAAGGCAGCGTCGTCGACATCAACCTCTTCAAGGGCGTCCGCATCGAGGCCGACGGCGCCATCACCTTCCTCCCCGACGCGTCCCGGCCCGGCGCCCACGTGCTCCTCCGCGCCGAGCAGGACGTCCTCGTCAGCGTCGCCGTCGCGCCGCACCGGCTCGACCCGCGCCCCGACTACCGCGCCGGCAAGGTCCGCCTCACCGCCTGGCGCGGCCGCCCCGCCGCCGTCGACGACCCCGTGCGCAACGCCACGCCAGAGGCGCGCCGCGCCTTCGAGAACACCGCCGAGGAGCTCGCCCTCGGCCTCCGCAACGGAGGTGCCCGATGATCCCCGCCGTCCCCACCGCCAGCTACAACAAGCCGGTCGCCGCCCTGCGCGACCCCGCCCTCGCCGGCCTGGCCGGCTCCGTCGTCTCCGACGAGGTCGTCCCGGCGCGCGCGCCGTGGGCCAAGGTCGTCCGCGCCGGCGAGGTCCTGCGCGTCATCGACCTCGAGGGCAACCAGGCCGTCGACTTCCTCGCCTACGTGCTCGCCGACACCGCCGAGCGCTACAGCGCCGCGGACACGATCGTCGCCCAGCGCAACATCTTCCTCACCACCGGCGCGCAGCTCCGCTCGAACCGCGGCCGCGTGATGATGACGATCACCGGCGACACCTGCGGCCGCCACGACACCTCGGGCGGCGCCTGCTCGTGCGAGTCGAACACCGTCCGCTACGGCCACCACACCAGGCACCAGCACGCCTGCGTCGAGAACTTCCTCATGGCCGCGGCGCCGTACGGCCTCGGCAAGCGCGACCTCGTCGGCAACATCAACTGGTTCATGAACGTGCCCGTCGAGGCCGACGGCACCCTCGGCATCGTCGACGGCCTGTCCGCGCCCGGGAAGCACGTCGACCTCAGGGCCGAGCTCGATCTGCTGCTGCTCGTCTCGAACTGCCCGCAGATCAACAACCCCTGCAGCGCCTTCAACCCGACGCCGATCCGCGCGGTGGTGGTGCGGCCATGAGCGCGGCCGCCGCCCCGCCGTTCCGGCGCGTCCTCGTCGCCAACCGCGGCGAGATCGCGTGCCGGATCCTCCGCACCCTCCGGCGCCTCGGCGTCGCGTCGGCCGCCGTGTTCTCCGACGCCGACCGCGCCGCGCTCCACGTGCGCCTCGCCGACCACGCCGTCCGCCTCGGCGGACAGACGCCCGCCGAGAGCTACCTGCGCATCGACGCCGTGGTCGACGCCGCCCGCCGCGCCGGCGCCGACGCCGTGCACCCGGGCTACGGATTCATGAGCGAATCCGATGACTTCGCCCGCGCGGTGGAGGGCGCGGGCGTCGTGTTCATCGGGCCGACGCCGGCCCAGATGGAGGCGTTCGGGAGCAAGCACCGGGCGCGGCAGCTCGCCGTCGAGGCGGGCGCGCCGCTCCTGCCGGGCACCGGCGTGCTGCGCGACGCGGACCACGCCGCGGCCGAGGCCCAGGCGATCGGCTACCCCGTGCTGCTCAAGGCGAGCGCGGGCGGCGGCGGCATCGGCATGGCCCGCTGCGACGGGCCGGCGGAGCTCCCGGCGGCGTTCGAGCGCGTCCAGCGCCTCGCCCGCGCGAACTTCGGATCGGGCGAGGCTCCAGGCGATCTTGCCGAGCGTCTGGAGCGGGTTCCAGTTCCTTGGAGGCGACCCGTCGCTCACGTCGCGCGACGGCGCCGCGAACGCGGTGCTGCTCGGCGCGGGGCTCATCGTGCTGACCACGGCGATCAACATGGCCGGGGTGAAGGCCATGGCCTGCGTCAACGACATCGGTGTGATGGCGGAGCTCGGCGGCGTCGTCCTGCTGATCGCGGCGCTGTTCCTTCACGCGGTGCGGGGTCCGGGCGTGGTGCTCGAGCCCGTCTACGGCCCGCCGTCGTCGCTGGGCACGGGGGCGGCCGGGCTGCTCGCGGCCGCGCTCATGCCGGCGTACGTGCTGTACGGCTTCGACTCGGCGGGGGCGCTGGCCGAGGAGACCCAGAACCCGCGGCGGATCATCCCGCGGGCGATCCTGAAGGCGATCGTGGCGTCCGGGATCGGCGGCGCGCTGCTCATCCTGGCGGCGCTCATGGCGGCGCCGAGCCTCACGGACGGGCGCCTCGCCACGGAGGGCCTGGCCCACGTGGTCGTCAGCGCGCTCGGCCCGACGCTGGGCAAGGTGTTCCTGGTCGACGTGGCGCTGGCCGTGTGCGTCTGCACGCTGGCGATCCAGACCGGCGCCTCGCGCCTGGCCTTCTCGATGGCGCGGGACGGCGCGCTCCCGTGCGCGCCCGCCCTGTCGCGCGTGTCGGCGCGCACGAAGACGCCCGTCGCCCCGGCCATCGTGGTGGGCGCGCTCGCGTGCGGCATGCTCGTCGTGAACTACGGCGAGGCGCAGCTCTTCGTGCTCATCACCGAGACGGCCGTGCTCCTCGTGAACCTGTCGTACCTGCTCGTGACGGCGGGCATGCTCGCCCGCCGGCTGCGCGGGTGGCCGGGCCGCTCCGGGGCCGCGGCCGGGGTGTTCTCGCTCGGGCGCGCCGGGCTCGCGCTGAACGTGGCGGCCGTGGCGTGGGGGGCCGCGCTCATCGCCAACATCGCGTGGCCGCGGCACGACGGCGGCGGGCCGGCCTGGCTGGAGTATTTCCCGCTGATCGGGGTCGCCGGCGCGACGGTCGCCGGGCTCGGGCTGTTCGCCGCAATGCAGAGGCCGCGCGAGGAGGCGAAGGCGCCGCGGGGAGAGCAGGGCGCCGTCGCGGAGCAGGAGACGGGACCGGCACGGATTGACCTCCTGACGTAATGCGTGGTCCACGGGCAGGGGGGCCCGTGCCCAGGGCTCCGCCCTGCGCGGGCAGCGGCGAGACTGTGCTAGGGTGGCGCCCGTGATCTCGGAGGCTGGCCCGACACACGCATTCCACACTCCGCTCCAGGGGCTCGCGTGCTGGCGAGCGGCCGGCCCGGATGGAGAAAGCGCATGACCAAGCTCCGCATCTTCGTGGTCGACGATCACCCGATCGTGCGCGACGGGCTGAAGGCGTTGATCGACGCGCAACCTGACATGACCGTCGTCGGCGAGGCGGCGGACGGGCTCTCGGCGGTCGAGGCCGTCACGCAGCTAGAGCCGGACGTCGTGCTGATGGACATCTCCATGCCGAAGCTCGGCGGAGCGGAGGCGACGGCGCGCATCAAGAAGGCGCGCCCGGCGGTCCAGGTGGTGGCCCTGACGGGCTACGAGGACAAGACGAACGTGCAACCGGTCCTGCAGGCCGGGGCCTCGGGGTACGTGATCAAGATGGCGAGGGCCGCGGACCTGGTCCGCGCCATCCACGCCGTGGCCGAGGGGGGCGTGTACCTCGACCCGGCCATGGCGGCGCACGTCCTGTCGACGGTCGCCGGCCGGACGACCGGGGAGGCCGGCGCGGGCGCCGATCTGAGCGAGCGCGAGACCGAGGTGATCCGGCTGGTCGCCGAGGGACACGCCATCAAGGAGATCGCCGCCCGGCTCGACCTGAGCGCGCGCACGGTCGAGACCTACAAGGTGCGGGCGATGGAAAAGCTCGGCCTGAAGAGCCGCGCGGACACCGTCCGCTACGCTCTGCAGCAGGGCTGGCTCAGGAGCGGATAGCGCTCGCGCGCGCGCCGGCGCGCGTACCGGCGCCCCGGCGGCTGGACCGGCCATCGGGCCGCGCGGCAGCGCGCCTATGATCGTCCCCTCCGGGATCGTGATCACCTGAAGATCGCTGTCCATCGTCCGCCGGATGGTGAGCCTCGGCTTGGCACCCCCTCGGCGGCGTCCAGCTCCTCACCATCACGCAGCATGCTCGACGCGAGGGGCTGGAGCATCAACGAGGCTGGGCGGCAATGGACGCCGAGGAGGCGAGCGCGGGCCAGATCGGGGTAGGTGCCAGCGGTGAGCGGTGAACGCCGGCGATCACGTGGCCGCGGTCTTCACCGATCGAGCGCGGGACGCGAGGATCACCGACACCAGACGTCCGAGGGGTGGCTACGCGCCAGTGTCCGGGTGCGCTGCCAACGAGCATTCGCGACGTGAACCGCACGCATCATTCGGCCCCCCGTCGATCCTCTGGAAGCGAAGCGAGTTCGTCCGCGACCGGCCGCGCGAGTCATCGCTTGCTCGCGACGTCCTGGACATCGCGCGTGTGCCTCGGCGGGCTCGACGCGCTCGCTCGCGACGCCCGGCCGCGACCGTGTGCACGGATTCATCGAAGAACGACAGCCTTTCCTGTATCCTCCCGGCTCCTTCTTGGGGAAACGCGAGACCCTACCAGATACCCATGAGAGCAAGAGCCGATGACCGCAACACTTCGTCGTTCAAGGACAAGCTGTCCCGGCCTCGCTCATATCATTTCCGTGGCGGTGCTATCCCAAACCGGATGCACGATCTTCGACGAACCACCAGCACCGACGTGCATGGATCCATCCCCCACGTGCCAGGCGCTGTGTGTACAGGGACCCGGATACCCTCAGCCAATCGGCTGCGGGAGAACGACGCCGCTACAACAACGCTTCCTGGATATCCCAGGCACAAAGAACTGCAATGAATGGCGCGCGTCACTACCCCCCAGCAGCGGCGCCAGCCTAACCATCGAACCCCGAATGGTTGGAATAACGCCAACCAAGAAGGATCCCTGCTACTACTAACTTGCAGAGCCCTGGAGATCCATCTTCATCACACCAATTGCACCTCAGACGACGACCATCCCCACCTTGCAACATTCGACGAATGGGAACCTCACCGACACCGACAACATGGCTTGGATCTGGGGCCATCGCCGTCGCCGCGCTCGCGGCGGCATACATTCTGGGAAGAATCTCGACAGAGAGCGACGACCGACCTCGATCGCACCACGACGTCGGCAGCAAGGACGATCCCGTTCTTCGGTCGACTCTGAGCGCCACCCAAGAACGGTTGGCCAGCTGTGAACAGACCCTCCAGCGTCGCGATCAGCATCTTCAGAAGAGAGAGGCAAAGCCCCACACCAACGAAGACAAGCCCACACCTTCACCCGAGCCAGAGCTTTCGAGGCAATGCACCATCGCAACGGCGGCGACGCATGTGCACACGCTGGCCACCAGCAACTGCACGAACTTCAGAAGACATTTCAACGCGTACAAGGCGATACTCGGCAGCAGCACGATCGACTGCGATTCTCCCTTGCCGCTCTGGCATCAGCGCAAGAGCGACGGACCCCAGAGAAATTCCACTGGGATGGAATCTACCTCGACGGCATTGTTCAGACAAAGCTCCCTCATCTTGCAAGGCTCGGAGTCGCTTATGACGGCGGAACTGCTCCGGGAGCCGTCCATACAGTCATGGCGAGCTTTGGACAGACCGCGAGCCCCACCCAAGAGCTCAACATCGGGTATTTCATAGGCGTTGGGGTAGGCAAGGAGAGCGTGTCGACGATCGAAGACAAGAAATTGGGCATCCATTCCACGTTTGAAGTCGGAGCGTTCCGGGCTAGCGCATCCACGAGCCTTCAACTCTACAAACTGATCGGGGCCGTTCTTCCCATGTTCACCACGACCTTGAGGCCGCAGGGGACCCTTGTCCGGACCACGCACGTCGATCTCTTCCTCGGCGGGGACGTGTATTCCCTCAATCTCAACGTCCAGCTCGGCTTCACGTGCGGATTACGGTTCAGGGACATAAGAATATTCGAACAAAACATGAATGGGCTCCTGTCTCTCACGGAGATGAACGCTCGGACCAGCGTTCCAACGCATGGAACCATCTGGACGGCCTACGTCGAATCGCGCATTGGAATCGTGGTCGATCTGGAGCCCGACAAGGAAGACGATGGAGAAGAGCGCGACCGGATCCGTGAGTACGGGCAGCTCTGATCGGCCGCGCCAGGGGCGCCGCTCGCCTTGTTGCGCTCGCTCAGGCTGATCGCGACGCAGGTGCGATGCGAGGTCCCCCAAGGCGCTCTCCGAGGCGCGCGAGCGCGAAGCCGTGCTCGTCGGCGCGGTCGCGTGCGCCCGGTCGCGTGCGCCGGGCCGCGTGCGCCGGGGAGATCTCCGATCGCCTGGCCGACGCCCCCCCGCCGGCGATATATCCTTTGTTCCCGTAGACCGCCGAGAACGCCAGAAAGGAAAGGTGCCATGCCCACGATCGATCCGGTGAACCTCGCGAGCCCTGAGTTCAAGTCGAACGCGTACTCCATCTATGCCCGCCTCCGAGCGGAGGAGCCCGTGCACCGGACGACGCTGCCGGACGGGCGGGTCCTCTGGCTCGTCACCCGCTACGAGGACTGCGTGGCCGCGCTGAAGGACGAGCGCCTCGTGAAGGACTGGAGAGCCATCGGGGTGGACCTGTTCGGCATGGACAAGGAGCGCATGCTGCTCGAGCGGCACATGCTCAACATGGATCCGCCGGACCACACGCGGCTCCGGGCGATCGTGAACAAGGCGTTCACGCCGCGTCTGGTCGAGGGGCTGCGGGGCCGTATCCAGGCCATCGCCGACAGCCTCCTGGACGACGTGCAGGAGCGAGGGGAGATGGACGTCGTCGCCGACTACGCGTTCCCGCTGCCCATCATCGTCATCGCCGAGATGCTGGGCGTCCCCGTCGAGGACAGGCACCGGATCCGGGCCTGGTCGGACGCGATCGTCGGCGGGGTGCCAACCCGGGAGAGGGTCGAGCGCATGGGGGGGATGATCAAGGAGTTCAAGGACTACCTCCTCGCCATGGTGGAAGAGCGGCGCAGGGCTCCGAGGGAGGATCTGCTGAGCGCGCTCGTTCATGTGGAGGAGGAGGGCGCCGGCAAGCTCGACGAGAGGGAGCTGCTCTCGATGGTGTTCCTGCTGCTCGTCGCGGGGCACGAGACGACGGTGAACCTCATCGCGAACGGCATCCTCGCGCTGCTCACGCACCCTGCCGAGAAAGAGAAGCTGCGGGCGGACCCGTCGCTCATGAGGTCGGCGATCGAGGAGCTGCTGCGCTACGACAGCCCGGTCGAGACGGCGACGTTCCGGTTCGCGAGGGAGGACGTGGAGCTCGGGGGCGCGGTGATCCCGAAGGGGGACGTGGTCGTCGTCGTGCTCGGGTCGGCGAACCGCGACCCGGAGCTCACGCCGTCGCCGGAGACGCTCGACCTCGCGCGCGAGCCGAACCGGCATATCGCGTTCGGCCTGGGTGTCCATTACTGCCTGGGCGCGCCGCTCGCGCGGCTCGAGGGGCAGATCGCCATCGGCACGATACTCCGCCGGATGCCGAACCTGGCGCTCGAGGTGGCGCCGGAGGCGATCCAGATAAGGCCGAGCCTCATCGTGCGCGGGCCTGCCGCGCTGCCGGTATCGTTCTGAAGTTTACTTCGCGAGAGTCCGGCAGTCCGCAGTCGAGACCCTTGAGCGATAGCGCGGTGGTCATAGCGCATTTGTACGATGAGCTCGCTCGGCTCGTTCAAGAAGATGAGGCGCCGCGTCGTCATCACGTGCCTCAAATCTCACCATGTGTGCCGGACGGCGGCAGCGTTACTATCCAGGTGTGCACAGCGCGGGTCCGCAGAAACTCGTCGGCGGCCGGTTCGAGCCCGAGCGAATCGCCGGCAGCGGTGGCATGGGCGACGTCTACCGAGCGCGGGATCGCCAGGACGGAGCGCTGGTCGCGCTCAAGGTCCTGAGGAGCTCGGACGCGCAGCTCGTCGCGCGCTTCCAGCGGGAGGCGCGGCTCCTGGCCGAGCTGCGGCACCGGGCGATCCCCCGCCACGTCGCCCACGGCGTCTCTGACCAGGGGCAGCACTACCTCGCCATGGAGTGGCTCGAGGGCGAGGACCTCGCCGCGAGGCTCGCCCGCGGGCCGCTCGACGTCGACGAGGGGCTCGCCCTCGTCCACCGCGTGGCCGAGGCCCTGGCGCTGGTCCATGCGCATGGCGTGATCCACCGAGATCTCAAGCCGGCAAACCTGTTCCTGCAGGGCGGCCGGCTCGACCAGGTGAAGATCCTCGATTTCGGGATCGCGCGCGACGCGGCGGTGACCGGCGGGCTCACCGAGCCCGGCGTGGCCCTCGGCACGCCGGCCTACATGGCACCCGAGCAGGCTCGCGGCGAGCTGGACATCGACGCGCGCGCGGATGTGTACGCGCTCGGGTGCCTCCTGTTCGAATGCCTCACCGGCCAGCAACCCTTCTGGGCCGAGCACACGTTCGCAGTGCTCGTGAAGGTGCTCTTCGAGGACGCGCCCCGGCCGAGCACGCTGCGCGCCGAGGTGCCCGAGACCGTCGACCTGCTCACGGCGTGGCTGATGACCAAGGATCGCGAAGGCCGGCCGGAGAACGCGGCCGTGGCGGCGAGCGCGCTCGCCGTGCGCTCGCCCGATCCGGCTGTCGCCGTGCTGCCTGCACCCGCGCTGACGCGCCGCGAACGAGGGCTCGTCAGCGTGGTCCTGGCGAGGGGGGAGGCCCCGACCCTGCCCGCCACGACCTCCGCGGGGTGCGCCGAGATCGCCACGCTCGACGCGCGCCGGAAGGCTGTGATGCCGACAGGGCCGACGCCGCTCGTGCCCGACCTGCGCCGCGCGGCGGCAGAGCACGGCGGTCGCCTCGAGCCGCTGCAGGACGGCGGGTTCGCCGCGATCCTCATCGACGCAGCGCCGCCGACCGATCTCGCCGCGCGTGCCGTACGCTGTGGTCTCGCGCTGCGGAAGCTGTTGCCTGGTGCCCGCCTGGCTGTCGCGACCGGCTGGGATTCGCTGGAAGGTGGGCAGCCTGTTGGCCCGATCATCGACCGCGCGTCCGCGCAGCTCGTCGATTTCGACGCTGGTCCGCCCGGCGATGGCAACACCGCGACGGGAGCGCAGGCCCCGGTGCTCGTCGATGCTGTCACGGCCAGCCTCCTCGGGCCGGGATTCGAGATCGCGCGGGGGCCTCGGGCGCACGCGGTCCTCGGGGAGCGTGACCCGTTCGACGTGGCGCGCACGCTGCTCGGCAAGCCCACCCCGTTCGTGGGGCGCGACCGGGAGCTGCGCGCCCTGGAGGACCTGTTCGACGAGTGCGCCGGCGAGCCCTGCGCGCGGGCGGCGCTCGTCACGGGGGCAGCGGGGATGGGCAAGTCGCGCCTGCGCCTGGAGTTCGTGCGGCGCCTCAGGGCCCGCGCCGAGCCGGTCACGATCTGGGTCGCGCAGGCGGATCCGGCGCGCGTGGGGGCCCCCCTCGACCTGCTCGGACAGGTGGTGCGCCGCGCAGCGCACCTCGTCGACGGCGAGCCCCTCGATCGCCGCCGCGAGCAGCTCGCCGCGCGCGTGGCCCGGCACGTGCAGCCGCCCCTCCGGGAGCGGGTGACCGAGTTCCTGGGCGAGATGGCCGGCACACCCTTCCCGGATGAGGCGCGCGTACAGCTCCGCGCGGCGCGGCGCGATCCGCTGCTCATGGGCGACCAGGTCCGCCGGGCGTGGGTGGACTTCGTCGACGCCGAGTGCCGAGCAGGCCCGGTGGTGCTCGTGCTGGAGGACCTGCACTGGGGGGACCTCCCGACCGTGCAGTGCGTCGACGCGGCGCTGCGCCTGCTCGGGGAGCGGGCGCTGATGGTGCTGGCCCTCGCGCGGCCGGAGATCCGGGCGACCTTCCCCTCCCTCTGGGCCGAACGGAGCACGATGGAGATCGGGCTTGGCGAGCTGCCCCGCCGGGCCTGCGAGCGGATGGTGAGGGTGGCACTGGGCGATCGTCCGGACGACGAACACGTGGCGGAGATCGTCCGGCGCGCCGCGGGCAATCCGTTCTTCGTGGAGGAGCTCGTGCGCGCAACCGTCGAGGGCCGAGACGCGCGCGAAGCGCCGGAGACGGTGCTGGCCATGGTGCAGGCGCGGTTCAAGGATCTCGACGCCGAGGAGCGGCGGCTGCTGCGCGCTGGAAGCGTGCTCGGCGAGGTGTTCTGGCAGGGCGCCGCGGCGCACCTGCTAGGGCTCGGACAGGCGGAAGGCGCTGCGCTCGGCGCGCGGCTCGCGAGTCTGGAGCGACGCGAATGGATCGTGCGGCGCCCCGAACCACGGTTCGCCAGCGACGAGGAGTTCGCCTTCCGGCACGGGCTCGTGCGCGAGGCGGCCTACAGCATGTTAACCGAAGTCGATCGACGGCTCGGCCACCGGCTCGCCGGCGCATGGCTGGAGGAGGCCGGCGAGCGCGACGCGCTGGTGCTGGCGGAGCACTTCGAGCGCGGCGAAGCGCTCGCGGCGGCAGCTCGGTACTACGAGCGCGCGGCAGAACAGGCGCTGGAGGCGAGCGATCTCGACGGTGCGCTCGCGCGGGTGGAACGGGCGTTCGCCTGCGCGCCGGAAGAGGAGGCCGCCGGGCGACTCCACGCGCTCGCGGCGACCGTGCACAACTGGCGGGGTGCGTTCGCCGAGGCGGAGCGCGCGGCGAAGGCGGCGGTGGCCCTGGCGCCCGCCGAGGGCAAGGCTCCCTACGCCGCGCTGGCGATGCTCGCCTGGGCGAGCGGGGCGCTCGGGAAGGTGGAGCAGCTCGAGGCGGTGGCGTCGTCGCTGCCGCTCGACCGGAAGGACGCGGCGCTCGACCGGGATTTCCTCCTCGCGTGGTACAGCACCATCGTGTCGCTGCGGGACCTCGGGCGCCACGCCACGGCGGTAGCCCTCGAGCGCGTCATGGCTGGAGTGCAGCCCGAGCATCTGGAGCCCGGCCTGGCTGGGCACATTTACCTGACGAAGAGCGCTGCAGCGTGCTTTCCGCCCCGCCGACCCGAGCTCGCCCTTCGCTTCATGGAGGCTGCATGGGAGGCCTACGAGCGCGATGGCGCGCTGCGAGACGCATGCCTGACGCGCATGGCTCTCGGCGTGGCGCAGAGGCGGCTCGGTGCTTACGAAGCGGCAGAGTCGACGCTCAAGGAGGCGAAGCGCGCCGCGATCCAGCTCGACCTTCCCTATGTGATCAATGCGGCCAGCATCTATCTAGGGCATATCGACGTGGCGCGGGGGCAGTGCGCCGCGGCCAGGACGACGGCAGCCCGGGTCATCGAGGACGCGCGATCGTTCGGCAATGGCAGGCAAATGGGCCAAGCCCGAGTGCTGCTCGCGCAAGCGCTGCTCGAGCTCGGGGATCTCGCACAGGCGTGCGCGCAGGCGACCACTGCGATCGATGAAACGCGGGCGTACCCCGCAACAGAGTCCATCGCGCAAGCCATCCTCGCCCACGCCCTGCTCCGAGAGGGGCTCGCCCTCGAGGCGCTCGCAGCGGCGCGTGCAGCGCTCGAGATCGTGACGCGCGTCGGAGGCCTCGAGGAGGATGAAGCGCTCGTGCACCTCGCCTGGGCCGAGGCGCTCGACGCCTGCGGTGACGAGGTCGCGGCCAGGGCAGCGCTCGCCAACGCCTTCAATGAGCTGCGCGCCGAGGCGGATGCCATCGAGTCAGCCTCTCTGCGCCGCAGCTTCCTCGAAGGCGTGCCGGAGCATGCGCGTATCCGCGCGCTCGCGGAGGCGTGGGGCGTGGCGGACAGGTGATTCCCCGGTTCGTGGCGGCGCTCTGGTCCAGGTCGGGTCCCCCAGGCCCAACGCAGGTCAGGTCGCCAACCCGGGTCGGGTCCCCTGATTCATGGCATTGAATCCGTGGTCGAGCCCGTTGTAGGCTGCCGGTCGCTCGTCCCCGGCGCACCTCACTGAGGAGACACGGACCATGCGCTTCATGATCATGTTCAAGGCCGATGCGGACACCGAGGCTGCCGCCCCTGCGTGCATGGCGCTACCGGAGATGGGGCAGTTCATCGAAGAGCTCAAGAACGACGGCGTGCTGATCGCGACCGAAGGTCTAAAGCCGAGCTCGTCCGGCGCGCGCCTTCGGTGTTCCGGGGGCAAGGTCAGCGTGACCGATGGCCCCTTTGCCGAGGCCAAGGAGCTCGTCGCCGGGTTCGTGCTGGTCGACGTGGCGTCCAGGCAGGCGGCGGTCGAGCTGGGCGAACGCTTCCTCCGCGTGGCGGGCGACGGCACGGCGGCGGAGGTCCGCGAGGTGTTCGATGCCCCGCACGACGTCGCCCGCGCCACCTAGCGGCGAGCGCATCCCCCCGCCAGGGGAGCATGACGCGAACTCGAGATCCGTTATCGAAAACGAGCCCCGTCATCCTTGCCGTCGAGCGAGGACTCCGCCCGTCAGCGCCTGCGCCGAGCGTCGCCGCACGACCTGCGCGGGCACGCCAATAGCTTCCGCGCCGGAGTTACATCAAGCGGATCCACGCGCGCAAGACCGTCTCCAGCGCCGCCCGCTTTTCTCGGATCTCGTTTGCATCGCTGAACGTCACGAGACATCGGTCCTTGGCGAGCCACTCCAGCAAGCCCGCTGGGTCCGCGATCTCGACGCCCTTCGTCGCGGTGCCCTTCACCTTGGCTCCGGTGTGGAGAATGATCCGGACGCGGTCCTTCGTGCGCAAGTTGAACGTCGCGAAGTGCTCCGTCGTGCGGAAGCTCGGCGCGTTCCATTTGATCTCCTCACGGATCTCGGGGCTCACGCCGAGGATGATCTGACGGAGGGCCTCGATCTCCTCCTTCAGCGGATGCTCCAGCTCGCGCAGGAACGCGATGACGGCCGGGTCCGTCTGCGAGCTGCCCCGCGCGACGACCGCGACGGCGTCTCCGGCTCCCTCGTGGCGTGCCGCCCCGGCGGACGGCCCCTTCTTCGCGTTCGCGCGCGGCTTGCGCGCCTTCTCGTCGGTGCTCTTCATGAACGAGTCCTGTTTGCCTGACCGGCGCGCTAGGCGCCCCGCTGCCGCTCGAGCCGCTCCCGCATCACGTTGGGGATCCTCCCGGCCACCTCGATCGCCCGCTCGAGCGCCGCCCGCGCCTCGACGTGGCGACCGCGCCGGGAGAGGGCGCGCGCCCGCGCCTCGATCACCTCGATCTGCTCCTGCCCCACGGAGAAGCGCGCCGACCGCTCCTCGAGCTCGTCCCACGCCTCCTCGCTCGCCTCCCGCGTCGCCAGGTCGATCATCGACCACTGCACCTCTTCCAGGGGGGCCATCTCCATGCCCGCTCGCCCCTCCGCGGCGGCCTTCGCCTGCCGGCTCCGGATCGCTTCGATGATCCCCCGTGCCCCGCGCTCGTCGCCCTTGTAGAGCAGCAGCCGCGAGAGGAGGAGCTCCACGACCGGCCGCGACTCCTCGCCCCGCTGATGGCGCTCCAGCGCCACGGCCCGCTCGACGTGCAGCATCGCCGTCTCCAGGTTGCCCATCAGGTAGAGATACTCGCCGAGGTTGAACTCCCCGACGAGCTCCAGCATGCCCAGCCCCAGCTCGCGCGAGATGGTGAGCAGGCGGCACAGGTCCAGGATCATCCCCTCGGGGTCCCCGAGGCACGCGCGCAGGAGCGCCCGGCTGTTGATGGCCGGCCCGAGGTGCAGGAGATCGCCGCGCGACTCGCACATCCGGATGGTCCGATCCAGCACCGCCCCTGCGTCGTCCAGCCTCCCCAGCCCCGGATAGATGAAGCCCAGGAGGAGCAGGGACACGACCAGCGTCTCGTAGCACTCGTCGCCCACGGCCTCGGCCTGCGCCACGGCCGTCTCGAACTGCAGCGCCGACTCCTCCGCGCGGCTCTCGCGGAGCAGCGAGCGCGCCACCGCCATCGAGAGGCGCGCCGCGAGCGCCGGCGGCAGCTCGCTCGTCACGAGCGCCTTTGCCTCCTCTACCCGCTCCTTCGATCGCCCGTACTCATCCATCCAGTCGAGCGCCGTCGCCTCGTCGAGCAGGATCTCGATCTGCTCGGTCACGTCGCGCGCCTCGACCGCCATCGCGCGCGCGCCCCCGAGGTCGACGAGCGCGTCGTGATAGCGCCCGAGCCGGTAGCGCATCAAACCCCGGCCCCGGCACGCCGCCCTCCGCCGCGCGCTGCGCTCCTCGACCGGCTGCGCGAGCGCGCGGCTGTAGTAGAGCTCCGCCTCGACGTAGGCGTGCCGCGCCCGCGCCCGCTCGGCCAGCTCCAGGTAGGTCTCCTCCGCGATGCCCGCGAGCCCCGCCTCGGCCGCGTGAAACGCGATCTTGAACCGCCTCTGCTCCGGGCTCTCGTGGGCCGCCTCGCGGTGGTGCTCGTACGCGGCCAGATGGATCCGCCGCCGCTCGTCCTCGTCGACCCCCCGCACGATCGCCTCCCGCACGAGCGCGTGCCGGAAGCCGAGCCGCTTTCGGTCGGCGACCAGCACGCCCGCCTGGAGCAGCCGCTCGGTCCCGACGCGCGCGTCGAGCGGGAAGGCGTCGCCCTCGCCGCGCTGGTCCAGGTGGCGCAGCACGCCCGCGATCTCGTCGTGCGACACCTCGGAGCCGAGCAGCGCGATGAGCCGCGCGTGCGCTCCGAGCGCCGCCCCGAGCGCCGCGATCTCGCCCTGCGCCAGCGGATCGATGAGCGGCAGCGCGGGCATCCGCTCGAGCTCATCGGTCGCCAGGTACCACGCGTCGCCCCGCGGGTGCCGTCGCAGGATCCCCTCGCGCTTCAGCCCGTGCACGAGCTCCACGAGCAGCAGGGGCACCCCCTGCGAGCGCTCCAGCAGCCGCTCGATCGCCGACTCTGGCACGTCGCGCGCCGGCAGCAGCAGGCGCCGGCACAGCGCCCGCGCGCTCTCCGGATCGAGCGGCCCGAGCCGCACGGTCTCGCGGCGCGCCGCCCGCTCGCCCCAGGCGGGGTGCGCCGCCTCGAAGGCGGGGCGCCCCATCGCGCAGACCCACAGCGGCGCGGCCGCGTCCGCGAGCGCCGCGTACTCGAGCGCGGCGAGCGTCGCGTCGTGCGCGAACTGCGCGTCGTCGAGGATGATGACGAGGGGCTCGGAGGCCGCGCGCCGGCGCAGGCACTCGCCCGCTGCCCGCACGCGCGCCGAGCGCAGCGCGCCCGGCGCGGCCTTGAGCGCCTTGAGCTCGGGGAAGGTCGTGCCGTCATCCACCCGCTCGTCCACCCAGCCGAGCGCCATGGCCAGCCCCAGTTCCTCGCCGGAATCAGGGCCGAGCCACCCCACGAGCGCGGCGCGCGGGCCGCTCTCCGGGGGCGCGTCGGGCGCGCCGAGCGCCCCACGTACCAGCTCGTGCAGCGTCGCGTCCTCGATGCGGGCCGTGGGCTCCTGCCCGCGCAGATCGATCAGGCGGGCGTGCGGCAGGCGCGCCTGGAGCGCCTTGCTGAGCTCGGCGAAGAGGCGGGTCTTGCCATACCCCGGCTCGCCGATCACGGACACGACCGTGGGCTGCCGCAGGCGCAGCGCGTCCTCGGCGCTGCGCACGAGCTGAGTGAGCGTGTCGCGGCGGCCGACGAACGCGCCGGGGCTCGTCGTCTCCCCCGCCTCGTCGTCGGGCTTTTGCCCCGCCCCGCGGTCCGCATCGTCCGCCGGCGCGGCGGCGAGCGCTTCAGGGAGCGCGGCCGCGGCCGCGGGCGAGAGGAACGGCCCCAGCGGGCCGGCGGCCGACGGCCACCGATCCGGGCGCGAGAAGAGCGGGCTCAAGAAGCGCCGCACGCCGTCCGGCCGGACCTGCACCGACACGGGCGACAGGTCGATCATCACCCGCGTGCACAGCCCTCCTCGCAGCAGCTCGTCGGCCGCGCGCTGCGCGTGCCGCGCGGGGTTCGTCGCGCCGCCGTGACCGAAGACGGCCGCGTAGCGCGAGCCGGAGGCGTGCGCGAGCTCGCCGCCGAGCGCCCGAATCCGGCGCTGCACGGCCATCCGATCGGCCGCGCCCTCGAAGAACAGGAGCCCCACGGCGCGGCGCTCGGTGCCCGCCACCGAGCGCGGCCCCTCGCGCTGGCTCGGCGCGAGCTCGTCCCCGAGCGCGCGCTCCAGCGCCTCGCGGAGCTCGGCGGCGCTCGCGAACCGCTCGCTCCGGTCCTTCGCCAGACAGCGGTGCACCACCCCCTCGACCGCCGTGGGCACGGCCACGCGCGCCGAGAGGCGCGGGGGACGCCTGCTCCTGTGATCCTCGAGCACCGCCGCGCGGGGCCCCCAGAACGGCGGCCGCCCCGCGAACAGCTCGTACAGGATCACGCCCATCGCGTAGATGTCCGCGCGCGCGTCCAGGTCTGCCCGTCCCGCCGACTGCTCGGGCGCCATGTACTCCGCCGTCCCGATCCCCAGGTCGTCGTCCGGCGCGTCGCCGAGGCGGCCCACCACCCGGGCGATGCCGAAGTCGATGATCGTCGCCTGCCCCGCGCCATCGACGAAGAGGTTCTCGGGCTTCAGGTCGCAGTGCACGTAGCCCCGCGCGTGCACCGCCTCCAGGGCCGCGAGCGTCGCGAGCCCGAGCCGCGCGGCCTCCTCCACCCGCGGAGCAGGGCGCGACGAGAGGCGCGCGGCGAGCGTGGGCGCCGCGATGCGCTCGAGGACCGCGTACGGAGAGCCGTCGTCCAGCGTGCCCGAGGCGTGCACGGCCGGGGCGTGGGGGGCGCCCACGGCCGAGAGCGCCTCGATCTCGCGCCGGAGCTGCGCGCCCGCGCCGCGGCGGTCGGCGCGCGCGAGCTTGATGGCGACTGGCGGCCCGCCGTCCTCGGGCTCGGCCTCGAAGACGAACCCGAAGCCGCCCTGCCCCAGCACCCTGCGGGTCCAGTAGCCGGCGAACCGCGGCAGCGACACCGGGACGACCGCGGTGATGTCCGGGGGGCTCGACTCGCCGGGCAGCCGCCGCTCAGACGGCGCGCACTCGGGGCACGATCCATGGTTCCGCCGTCCGCAGGCCGGGCAGCGCCCGACCTTCAAGGCCGCGCGTTCCGTCTCTTCGCCTGGCAGGGCTTCCGAACGCATTCACTACCCTACGGGGTCAAGAACGACGTGACCACCACGTCCGTGCGTACCCACGGCGAGGTGGCGGGGTTCTCGAGACAGCCGGCATAGAAGCCGGCAACAGGGTCCACCCTGTTGCACACCGCATCGCATGAGCCCACGATCGTCATGGGACCGCACTGCTGAACGGTCGTGGCCCCGGTCGCGGGGTCGACGCTGAGGTGGCCTGCCGCACAGTCGCGCTGCAGCTGGCGCGCGCGCGCCACGCCTGATGGCGAGTAGCAGGCCCGCACGTAGGGCGTCGAAACGAACAGGTTTCCCCAGAACGCCCCCTCTCTCACCGTATAGGTCGCGCGCTCCGCAGGCGACGAGGACATCGATGACTCCGTGTTGCGCAGGGAGATCATCACATGAGTGCCGTACCAGTTCGTCCGCGCGGCGATGCAGGACGTGATCTGACGCTGTACATAGGTATCGTTCGCGATGCCACCGGTCGCCCACCAGTGCGCCATCCCGAGCTCGCCCCGGTACACCTCCGGGCGGACGACCCCGCTGCTGTCGGTCCAGGAGAACGAGAACGTCTGGTCCGGGCGCAGCGCACAGCTCACGAGGTAGCGCATGAACTCTCTCGACTGGACGCCGCTCGGCCCCGGACTCTTGATGGCCGCGAGCGCGTTCGGAGCCAGCGCGTTCGGAGCCAGCGCGTTCGGAGCCAGCGCGTTCGGAGCCAGCGCGTTCGGAGCCAGCGCGTTCGGAGCCAGCGCGTTCGGCAGGTTGCCGTTCTCGCTCGTGACCGCGCTCTGGTCCTCCCCGACCAGCTCTTCCGATTCTTCGTCGATCTCTGCGCCAACGCAGGCAACGGCCATCAGAGGAAATGCGAGAAGCGCAAGGATTCGTGCACAGGAAAACACCATGATGGTCCCCCTTTCGGTGCTGGGTCCCAGCCTCAAGGTCGAGTAGTGGCAAAGTTTAAGATAACATCTCGAAACGCTCTTGTATACGGCTTTATGAAGACTACTGCTCGCCTGCAAAACTATCGTGGCATTGGGAGAGCGCCCGCGGCGCGGCCTCGCCCGGCGTCTTGCTCCTGATGCCGCGGGTTCCTGGTATCGCACCCCGGGATCTTAGAAATCTGCGAAGTAAGTGAGATGAGCACCATCATGCCTTCTTACACGAAGGTGCGCCCGGATGGCTAGACACTCGGCGCGAGCATGAGGTGAAAACGGTCTCACACCCGGCGAGACGCTGGAGCGGAGGGGTCCCGTGTGCGCGGCGCTCGCCTCGGCGCATACAGCCGGGATCGGCCGCGAAGATACCTAGGCGAGCGCCGTTTCCATCGGCTCGGGTCAGCCGCGCGCCGGGGAGCTGCACGCGCTCGACGCAGCGAAGCCGGCGCCTCCGAGAAAGCTTCAGCGCGGGTGTTCCTGTGGAGCGTATGCCCTGGACGATGCCATTCGCGGCGCGCCTCTGGCAGCCGGGTGCCGGCGGCCCGCAGGGCGACAACCCGCCTGGCCCGACGAGACCACGTCGTGCCGTCGGTGCAGGTGACAACGAGGGTGGCGCCCTCGTCCCCTGGACCGACGCCTCTCCGCTCCGTCACTGCCGGCGCTTCCCCACGCGGGAGATCCTGCGCTCGGCGAGCTCGACGAACACCTCGGCGGGGAGCGGACCTGGCAGGTGAGCGCGCGGCCCCTTCCCGGCGCCGCCGCCGCCGCCGCGGCCGGCGGCCGCCCCGCGAGCGCGACCCCGCCGGGGACATCAGGACGAGGCGGCCGTTGTCCTCCGCGGCCGTCGCCCGGCCGTACATCGCTTGCACGCGGGCGACGAGGTCGCGGAGCAGGCGGGTGCCAGCGCGCCCGGCGCGGCGCCGCGCGCCCCCTGGGCCGCCCCGCCGAGATCGCCGTCGCCCACCGTTCGGAGGGCGGCGCCGAGCTCGTAGACGACGAGGGCGCCGAACGCCTCGTACCCGCCCAGGAACGCGCCGAGCGTCGGCGAGCGTAGCGGTCGAGAGAGGGCGGCCCGGAACGTGGCGCACGGTCCTGGCGCGCGAGGCGGCGCCGGGCCGCGCGGCACGGAGACCCTGGCTCCCGGCGCGCTGGCACACGGGCGCTCGCCGCGCTGGCACGCTGGCACGCTGGCACGCTGGCACGAGCCTCGGGGCGGCAGGTTTACGACGGTGAGCGACGCCGGCGCGGTGCGCGAGACGCGCAGTCCCGCGCTGGCCGGCAATGCGCGCGGACGCTGGCCCGGTGAGCGCTGACGCTGGCCCGGTGATTGCCATGGGCGCTCATTGAGCGTCGCGGACGGCGAGCACCACACGTTTCCGTCGGACGACGCGGGCTGAGGACAGGTTGCGATCAGTACGAATCCTCACAGCGAACAGGACGCCGATCACCATAACAACTTGCATCTTGGGATGAACACATGACTCGCAAGATAGGTATATTCCGATACCATCGACTGCTCATCGCACTGACGAGCGCCGTCGCGGCGACCGCGCTCTCCGCGCCGGCGTCGGCGTTCAAGGTGGGCACGCACGTCGCCACGGCGAACGAGACGGTGGCGCAGCTCGAGCTGCAGATCACGGGTGGGCTGCAGCCGGACACGATCACGTTCTCCTTGAACGGCCGCCCGCTCAACGTCGTGATCAGCGCGAAGGAGGCGTACCAGGCGGTGATCGCCAAGCCCGACTTCTTCCGCGCCGGCGTGACCGGCCCGGACGGCTTCCCCGATCCGTTCACCGGCCAGATGATGATGCACGGCAACGAGACGCCGATGCTCAAGGACCTGGTGGAGCGAATCACCGGCACGGCGCCTGCCGACCACGCGCACCATGAGAGGTACGAGAACCGCACGGGGCCCGTCGAGTTCCGCTCGATCGACTTCGCGACCGCGATGCTCGAGTTCTTCGCGACCTACCCGGCATCCACCGAGGAGCGAAAGGAGGTCCTCGCCTTCATGATGGGTTACATCTCCCACGGCGTCGCCGACAGCTTCGCTCACACGTGGGTGAACGAGCTCGCCGGAGGCGCGTGGTCGATGACGGACGGCAGCGGGATCTGGGGTAACCTCAGCGAGGAGGTGAAGCACGTCGCGGTCGAGGGGTACATCGACTCGCTGGTCCCCGACCATCTGCTGAGCGTCAACGGCGACGGCGGCGGACGCGGGCTCGTCACGATGTCCGCGCCGGTCGCGTTCCTGGACGCGTTCTACTCCAGCCGCCCGGCGCACGCCCCCGCTCCGCCCCAGGATCAGGGCAGCACCTTCGACGGCTTCGCGCAGTTCTTCGGCAACGTCAACCAGTTCCACGGCGGGCCGTTCTACAGCTACTTCAACGCCCAGGTCGCGCTGGCGCCGTCGGTCAAGGGCTGGTCCCGGCTCGGGGGCTTCTTCGACCTCGCCGAGGACGTCAGGAACAACGCCTTCGTGAACTTCGGGCTCGACGCGGCCGAACTGCCGGCCGACCTCATGGATGATCTCGGCGTGCACGCCGCGTCGTGGGTCGACGAGCTGACGTTCGGGTTCGCCGACTGCCACGCAGATCAGGGCGGCAGCAACGTCGTGGAGGAGCTGCGCACGGCCATCGAGTACGTCGGCGGCATCAACGACCGGCTCGACCGGCACACCCGCCACGCCGAGATCGTGCGCCGGAACTGGATCCTCCTGAGCCAGTGCTCGTCGCAGAACCTCGGGAAGACCACCGCCGCCGACTTCGATCCGGACCAGCCGACGCTCAACACGGACGCCTGCGCGGACGTGGTGCGCGCCGGCTGGCAGGACGAGGGGAACGCGGGAGGCCTCTACCGCGGGTCCGTGCGCCCGGGGTCGCCGGTCGACGACGACTTCCTCCTGCGCCTCAAGGCCGCCTTCCTCGGCGGCGACGCGGACACGCTCTTCGCCGGCATCGTCGACCCCACCCGCGGCGACGCGCCCTGGCACGACGAGTTCACGCTCGAGTCGGCGAACGGCCACCGCTCGATGCGCGGGAACCTGACCCGCGAGATCGACTATCTGATCGGCTTCGGCTTCCGCGCCGACGACCTCAAGGAGGTCATCTTGCCGGAGAAGGAGATGGCCGGCATCAGGGACTCCTACAACGAGTTCTGCGGCGCGGTCCGGGATCCGGCGTTCGAGAACTGCCTCGACCTCGCGTTCGCCCCGATCGCCGCCACAGCGCGGCACGCGGCCTGCGTGGAAGAGCACGTGCGGTGCGTCGAGGACAACATCACGACGTGCCTCCAGGACGCGTGCACCTTCGTGTGCAGCACGACGCCCGGCCAGTGCGGGGGTGCCTGCCAGAGCGAATCGAGGAACGGGTGCGAGGAGTCGTGCGACGATTTCTGGTGCCCGAGCGGCCTCGATGTGCTCGGCATCCCGACCCCCGGGTGCGACACCATCGGCGCCGCGCTGTGCAAGTTGCCCTGCTCCGCCTTCGATGACGAGAAGAGCAACTGCGCCGAGGCCGCCGTCGACCAGGTCAGGTGCGACCTCGAGTCCGTCGCGTGCAACTTCGATGCGATGAAGGAGACTATCGAGCTCGACAACTACGCCGAGGAGCTGCTCACTCCGGCGCGGCAGGCCTGCGACACGATCGACGACACGATCGCGTTCATCGAGTGCCTCGAGGGGGACCCGAGCAAGACCCCGGCCCAGCAGGAGGCAGACCGCAGGACGTGCGTCGTCGACCGTTGCGACCAGCTCTCCGACATGACGAACGCGGAATGCGCGGCGATGTACGACGATCTCGCGGACGCCTATGCGCAGGCCGAGCGCATCAAGGACGCCCTCAGCCAGGCCGCCGATGCGCTGCGCGAGAGGCCGGCGCACGAGATGGTGAACCTCGCGTTCCTCGAGGAGGACCTGCGGGACCCCGACTACCTCGCGGACATCAGGGACGCCATCGACGCGGCGCGCGACGACCTCTCGAACAACCCGCCCGGCCCTGGCGCGACGCCCGACGAGGTGGCCAGGTACAACCGCAAGACGGCCGTGCTCGATCGCTGGGATGCGCTCCTCGACGACATCGAGGACGCGGTCGCATCTCCGGCGCCGCTCGCGGATGTCGGCAATGCCGCGGAGGACGCCGGCAACCTCATCGCCGACTCGGTCGCGCTCGGCCTCATCCCGGCCGTGCTCGGGCCCACGGCGCAGCAGATCCTGAGCGACGTCGGGCCGTCGTTCACGGACACGTTCTTGCCGTTCTTCAACTCGGTGCAGGGCATGAAGCTCGCGCCCATGACCAGCCAGGACGACATCGAGGGCCTGTTCACCCGGGAGAACGTCAGCGCCGCTCGGCTGCCCTGGAACGCCCCCCTCGCCGTCTACTCGGACGCGTGCGCGGCGGACACGACGAGCCTGTATTGCGACGCGCTGAAGAGCTTCGACGACCCGAACTGCCTGAACTGCATCCAGGCCGAGCTGGCGCCGGACCCCACGCGATTCAACTGGATCAGGGGCCGCGGCCTCGTCGCGTGGAACGAGTACGACGCGGCCGCCCCGGAGCGGCACGTCATCACCAGCTTCCCGCTGTCGAGCAGCGATCCGGCGTACGACAGCCTGTACACGCGTGTGTTCCAGGTGCCCGTCGGCGTCCCCGGGTTCGCCGGCTTCGACGACCCGGCGGCGCCCTGGACGAGCGATCAGGCCGGGCTCGGCTCCGACTTCACGCAGTTCACCGAGGGGTCGAGCTCGCTCCAGCTCAACGGCTGCAACTCCATGGCCGTGGAGAGCCCGCACTTCCTGACGGCGGACTGGCAGGCGGTGGGGGATCGCCTGAAGTTCGATCTCTTCGTGCCGGCGTCGCAGCCGAATCCGTTCTGGGTCGGCGGCATCCAGATGATGATCACGATCCCGGGCGCCAACATCTTCACGCTGCCGCTCCCGGCATGGACGAACCTCACGACCCTGCCCCGGGGCGCCTGGAGCACCATCGAGTTCGTCGTCCCGCCGAACGTCAAGGCGGCGCTGCTCGGCGACTTCGCGGACGCTCGGCTCCGGATCGAGGTGACCACGGCCTCTTGCCAGGATCCGCTCCTCCTCGACAACCTGCGCTTCGGCGGCGACGTCACGGAGCGGGAGACGTACCACCTCAGGGGAAGCCAGATCTATCAGGTGATGACCAACCCGCTGTTCAGCTTCGACAACGCCGGCGACTGGAGCGCGCCCGTCCCGCTGTCCACGTCGAGCGAGCGCGTCGAGGGGACGGGCTCGGTGGCGTTCACCGCGGGCGGACACATCGTGGTGACGAGCCGTCCGTTCAACACCTCGGAGCTGAGCGGCGTCACCCGGAACCTGAGCGTCGACGTCTTCATCCCCGAGCGGCAGCCGAACCAGTGGTGGAACGGCGACGTCCAGGTGTTCTTGACGTGCGGCCCTCACAACAACCTCCCGCTCGGCTTGAAGAGCTTCACGAACCGGTTCGACGGAGAGTTCAACACCGTCGAGTTCTTGCTGCCCACGCAGGTGGCGAGCACGTTGGGAGGTAACTTCCAGAATTGCCGCGTGAGCCTGGCGCTCAACGTGAACCCGGCGGGGCAGGTTCGCCTCGACAACATGGGTTTTCATTGATGCCCGGCTGAGCGTCGAAGGTCCCCGGGCGACCGGGGCCTTCGACGCTCAGCCTCATCTCGTCGCCGTGCCGAGAAAACAGGCATTGCGGCGAACGACATGGGGTGCTAGCAAACTGGCCCGGTAGCTTCTGGCACGATGCCCGCCGCGCTCCGGCGCTTGCCAGTACAAGTGGTGCTGGTGCCTGCTGGGCGGACCTCTTGAAGACGGATGGTCTGAACGATGAACCCGAGAACGAACCGTGGACAGGCGACTGGGCTCCTTGGCGGCGTGTCGCTCGCAGGGCTCCTGCTCTTGAGCCCGTTCATGATGGGGCACGGCTGCTACGAGAGCCATGATGGCGTATGCGAGGAGGCGGGGGCAACCGAGGTGGTCTTCGACGTGACGGGCACCTGCGGGCCGTCCGGTCGCCTCACCATCAGCGCGTGGGCAGGCTCGTGCACGCTGGATGTCACGGGCGACGACGTGGGTCTCCCCATGAAGGGGAACCGCAGCGATGCCGTCGACATCGACGATCTGACGAAGGGGGGATGGCGGCTGGAGGGCAACAGCAGCGAGCAAGGCATGCTCTGCGAGTTCTCCGAGTCCAACGGCGGGCTGGAGGCCCGTTGCGACGGCGGGGAGTTCGACTGCACGGCGCATCTGCAAGCCCAGTAATCCGCCGCGGCATCGACATCACCGTTCGGCTCTTCGACAGCTCTGTTTCTTCTGCTTCACGCGACAAGCAGCTCCACGCACCTAGATTCCACCGCCGCCGGGGCGCCCGCGAACGATACGCGGGCTGCGAGGCAGGGTCGCCTCGGCGGCGCCAGACGGCGAGGCTACGTTCCATGATGGCAATCACGATGTTCCGGCGCAGCTCTTTGCAGATGGCCTGCGGCGCCGCCGCCTTGCTCGGCGGCGTGCTCCTCGGGTGCGGCGGCGATGAGGTTGATAAGAAGGATCCCATCTACATCGGTGGCACCGGCCCGATCGCGCTCGACGATTTCTTCAGCGCGGAGGGCGAGACCTACTGCCGCCTCACCTATGATTGCTGCTCTCCCACTGCCCTCGACAACCCTTTCCTGGCGACCACGGAGGAGACCTGCGCGGAGTACAGGTCCGTCCTGCAGAACGCGACCGTGCTGCCGGTCCTGCGCGCGTCCGTCAAGGCGGGGCGCCTCGTCTATCACCCCGACCGGATGCGCGCCTGCATCGATCGGCTGAACACCGCCGGGTGCGCCGCGACGGACACCGACTGGCCCTGCCTCCTCGATGCGTTCGAGGGGCAGGTGCCGATCGGAGGAGAGTGCACCATCGAGCACGACTGCGAGAACTGGCACTGCGTCAAGCCAGACCCCGACGCCGACGTGGGCACCTGCGCGCCGTGGGCGCCCGACGGCGCGACGTGTGAGACGTTTGTCGAGTGCGACAGCGGCCGGTGCGACATCTTCGGGACCGACACGTGCGGGCCGCGGCTCCCGGAGGGAAGCGAGTGCGTCCTGGGGCCCGACTGCGAGACCTACAACTGCGTGGACGAGACGGGGCTGTGCGGGCCGTCGCTCGACGACAACGGATGTCCCGCCGACGGCCGGATGCTCGACAACAAGACGCCGGCCGGCAACTGGTACCGCTGAGCGCCCGCCGGCGGCTCGCCGGGTTCACGACAGAGGCTCCACCCCCGCGGTGACCGGCGCACGGGAATCCCGCCAGGGACACGCAACCTGACGCCAGGGACACGGAAACCGTCGCCGGGGACACGCAAACCGCCGCCTCGGTCAGGCAAACCGTCGCCTCGGTCAGGCAAACCGCCGCCAGGAACACGGAAACCGTCGCCAGGGACACGAAAACCGCCGCCAGGGACACGGGAACAGGCCCGCGGGCGACTGGCGGTTCGGCGCCCGGGACACGGAAACTACCATCAGGGACGAGAGGTAAGGCGCCAGGGACACCGACCCAGCCGCCAGGGACAAGACGCAAGGCGTCAGGGACGTCCCAGAGCGCCTTCGCCTGTCCCTGGGCTGCTCCCAGGGCGAGCGGGAGACGAGGCGCTTCGCGCCGCACCAGGACGTCCCCGCCCCGGACCGGGAGCGGTCGACGACCGTCGTGCCCCCGCCGGGGCTGGCGCGGCGTCCAGCTCGCCGCCGACCAGGCCGCCCGCTCCCGCATACCCAGCAGCCCGAGCTAGATGACCTGGGCGCGTCGCCGGATGGCCTGGGCGCGTCGCCTGATGGCCCGAGCGCATCACCGGCTGGCCAGGGCGCGTCGAAGGCGCGCCTCTGCCTCGCGAGAAACGGGTAGCGCGGCAGCCCCGTGTGTCCGTACAATGACCATTTCTTGCACTTTCAACGAGGTTGACAGTGAAAAATACCATCATGGGCAAACGCACGCGCTTTACCGGGCTGCTTCAAGGATCCATCTCGCTCGCCCTCGTCGCCCTGTGCGTTGCCTGTGGTCAGGCACCGGACGGCCAGAGCGCGTCAGGCGGTGACACCGCGCCGGTGAATCCATCCTTGCTCGGGGACGTGGCGTTCTCCACACCGAGCCAGACATTCAGGGATCAGATCCAGGTCGGGATGACAACGACCGTCGATGGGGCCGAGATCCGCTACACGGTGGATGGGCAGCCCCCGACCGCGGCCTCCACGCTGTACACGGGCGAGCCCCTGACCCTCACGGCCACGACGCAGGTCCGCGCGCAGGCGTTCGCGGGGGGCGCGGCGGCCGGCTCGGTGAGCACGGGCCTCTACATCGCGCGCACCATCGACGCGACGTCCGACATTCCCATCATGATCGTGGACGGCTACGGCAAGGGCAAGCCGGGCGACAAGGAAGTCTACTTCGACGCGGCGGTGATGATCTGGGAGCCGGTCAACGGCGTGGCCTCGATCGCCTCGCTGCCCACGATGGCGATGCGCGCGGGCTATCACGTGCGCGGCCAGTCGTCGGCGAACTTCCCGCAGACGCCGTACAAGCTCGAGCTGTGGGACAACGAGGGCAAGGACCTCGACTACAGCGTGCTCGGCATGCCCGCCGACTCGGACTGGGCGCTGATCCCGCCCTACTACGACCGGACGTTGATCCGCAATCCGTTCACCTACGCGCTCGGCCGGGAAATGGGCCTCCAGGCGCCGCGCACCGAGTTCGCCGAGGTCTACCTGAACTACGAGCCGCACGCCATCGGTGAAGCGGATTATCAGGGCATCTACTGGGTCTCGGAGACGATCAAGAACAACAAGGTTCGCACCGATCTCGCGCAGCTCGAGGAGGAGGACCGGGCGCTGCCCGACATCAGCGGCGGCTACATCTTCAAGTTCGACCAGGCGGCAGCCGAGGAGCCGCAGCTCACGTGCACGGGCTCGGAGCCCCTCCCGGGGTTCGGAGGCTTCGGCGGCGGCGGGTGGCCCGGCGGCGGGCCCGGCGGGCCCGGCGGGAACGACGAGAGCGGCACGTGCTGGATCGATCTCGAGGTGGTGGATCCCGATCCGCTGAACGACGAGCAGGCGACCTGGCTGACGCAGTATATCCAGCAGTTCCACGACAGCGTGCATCAGACGCCCATCGGCGATTACGCGGCGTACATCGATCTGCCGTCGTTCATCGATTACCTGATCATCAGCGAGCTGACGCTCAACGTGGACGCGTACGTGCGGAGCGCCTATTACCACAAGGATCGCGATCAGAAGCTCAAGGCCGGCCCGCTGTGGGACTACAACTTCGCGCTCGGCGGCGTGGGCGCCCAGAACGCGACGCCCCAGTCGGAGAGCGACACCGGCTGGCGCTTCAGCGGCCAGAGGAACGTCAACAACTGGTACCAGAAGCTCACCGGAGACCCGGCGTTCATGGCGCAGGTGAGGACGCGCTACACGGCGCTGCGCCAGACGCTCCTGTCCGAGGCCGCGATCGAGCAGCGCATGAACAGCCTGAGCGCGCCGCTGGCGCAGGCCGTGGTCCGCGACTACGCCAGGTGGCCCGTGCCGAGCGTCATCGAGTCGAGCACCGGCTTCGTCGGCGGCCCCACCGTGCCCACGTGGGAGGGCCAGCTCCAGGTCATGCGCGACTTCATTCGCGCCCGACTCGCCTGGATGGACGCCAACTTGCCCTGACGCGGCGCCGCGCGACGAGGGCGAGGCCGAACAGGGAGACGGCGAGCCCGAGATGCCCGGACCGGCTGGCACCGCCGCGGAAGCTGCATTGCGCGTCGTCGCCGGCGCCGTCGGTCCCGTCATGGCCGCCGCTGCTGGCAGAGACGCTGGAGGAGCTGCCGCCCGCGCCCGGCGCCGCGCCGCCGCCGCCGCTGCCGCTGCCGCCCGTGCCCGGCGCCGCGCCGCCGGCGCCCGCCTCCGTGCCACCGCCGCCGCCTGCACCGGTCCCGGACGACGGCTCCGGGGTGAGCAGACGCGAAACAACACGCCGCATGTACCCGGCGAGGCGGGGCTTTTCATAGGTCAGGAGGAGCCGGCCGTCCTCGCCGCTGGCCAGCGTCGGCGAAGCGCATTCGCCCTCCACGAGCAACGCCTCGGGGCCCAGCGTCCCGCCCGGCGCCACGGCGCGGCTCTGGAGCCTGTGGGTCCCCGCCTCTTCCCACACCACCTGGTAATTCGCGCCGTCCCAGGCCACGGCCGCCGAATACCCCGCGCTCGTCGGCGAGATGACGAACTCCTCGCCCCGCCAGCCGCCAGCCGCGTAGATTCGGCCGCGGATCAGCCCGTCGGTGGGCTTCGGCCACTCCTCGCCCTTCGCCCAGACCACGAGCGTGTCCGTGCCGTCCGTCGCCGCGGAGACGGAGACAGGTGGGTCCGACAGGAAGAAGCTCTCCCCGACATCTCCCGTGCGGCTCACGGGCACGAGACGCACGCCCACGTCCCGGTTCCGATAGACGACCAGGTAGTCCTGCCCGGCAGGGAGCGGGTACGCGGACGACTCCGACTCGGTAGCGGGCACGATCGGGAACGCCGGGCCAGCGTTGCCTGACGCGTCGAGCAGGCGGCCCGACGCGGTGTACACGTAGGGTGCCTCCGTGCTCCTCTCCACGAAGGTCACCAGATAACCATCGCCGTTGCTCTCGACCCAGGGCCCTGAAACCAGGGTGAGCGACGAGACAGCCATCCTCTCCCCGGGCGTGCCGTCGCTCGCGATCGGCCGCAGATACTCCCTGTCGCGCGGATCGCTCCAGGTGAGCACCGAGGTGCCCTCGCCGTTCGAGGCGAGATCGAGCCCGAACGAGCGGCTCATGAGATCGAGCCCGACCGGGTCGATGACCTCACCCGCGGCGCTCACGCGCACCGCGCGCACGCTCACCTCGGCCCGCTCCCAGTCCGGATCCCGCTCGTCGCTCCAGGCCACGAGGTAGCTCTCGCCGGTCCAGACCACGCGCGGGCTCCGTTGCCTGTTCGGCATGGGGCCGAGCACGATCTGGCCCGGGTCCAGCGCGAGATCCGGGCGGATCAGGCTACCCTCGATGCCCTCACCGTGGAACGCGAGCAGGAAGCGCGAGCCGTTCCACACGAGCGAGTTCCGATCGGAGTCCACGACGGAGCGCGGCGACCCGTCCGCGAGCCGGACGTCATCGGTCCCCTCCACGACGCCCTCGACCGAGACGCGGGCCCCGACCATCGAGCGACGGTCCCGCTCGTCGGCCCAGGCCACGAGGTAGCTCGTTCCGTCGAACGCCGCGGCGGGGGCCTGGGTGCCCGGGCTCGACCGGGAGACGGGGAAGTCCCGCGCGGTGATCGCGCCGTCCGCGCCCAGCACCGCGCCACGGATCGCGCTCGGCCAATCGTCCCGGACCCACGTCACCAGGAAGCTCGCCCCGCCGGACGCGAGCGCGGGCAGCCGCGCGTTGACCGGGCCCTCCGAGATCGGGAGGCCGCCGACGTCGAGCACCGCCCCGTCGCCGGCCACCCGCGCGGCGCGGACGGCGCGCATGGGGACCTCGCCTTCGTCCCAGGCCACGAGGGAGACACCCGCTCCGGAGGTGACCACCGGGCGCCCCGCGTCCCCGCTCGTCGAGATGGCGCGCTCGGCGCCGGGAACGACGCTGCCGCCGGGATCGATGAGGGTCGCGTGGACGTCGCGCACGCCGTCGTCGGCGATGGCGAGCCAGGCGGCCACGAAGCGCTCCCCGTTCCACTCGACCGAGGGCTCCAGTCCGTCGCCGGACGACGAGATCTGGAAGCTCGCCGACCCTTCGAGCGTGCCGTCGGGCCGCATCACGCGGCCGTGGACGATGGTGCGCCCGTCCTCGCCGCCGTACTGGCTCCACGCGAAGAAGTAACGGCCGCCGCCGTACGCCACGCTGGGCACGAACTGCCCGGCGCCCTCCTCGCCGAGATCCAGCCAGTCGAGGTCGAGCACGTTCCCGCTCGCGTCGACGCGGACCGCGCGGATCCGCGCGAAGGCCTCGAAGGCGACGACGTAGCCCGTCCCGTCGGTCGCGATCTCCGGATCGAACCCGACGTCCTGCTGGACGGGCACCGGCGGCTCCGTCCCGATCTCGGGGCCGACCTCCGGATCGAGCAGCGCCGGATAGCCGCTCTCCTCGACGACGGAGGCGGGCACGCGCAGCTCGATGTGGCCGTCCGCCCACCGGGCCGGCACCGGCACGCGGCGGCCCGAAGCGTCGATCCACGTGCCGTGGCCGTACACGAACCGCTGCCCGGGCGCCGCGCCGAGGACGAGGCCGCGCGCGTCGCTCGCGACGCTCGGGATCGAGAGCGCGGCGTCCGCGGCGCCGAGCCGGGCGCTCACGCGCACGACGAGGTCGCCGCGCCCGCCCGGTCGCTCGGCGAACCGGAACGCCTGCTCGGCGTTCGCCTCGTGGTTCTTCCACAGCTCGCTGCACGTCTCGAACGCGCGCACCGCGCCGCCGTCCTCGGCGATGCGCACGCGGCCCTCGCCGTTCACGCACTCGTAGCCGGCGCGGGCGATCGACAGCGTCGTCAGCGTGAGCGCGCTCCCCGGCGGGGGCTCGCCGGACGCGCCCTCGAGGAGGGACCCGCGGAGCGCGCGGCGGCGCGCCTCGACCTCGGCGGCGGAGCGCGCTTCGCGGAGCGCCTGGAGCTGCGTCTCGCGCTCCTTGCGCGCGGCCGCCGCCGAGGGCCTCGCGCGGATCCGCGCCGCGACGCCCTCGAGGTCGATCCGATGGGCGACGCCCTCGGCGGAGAGCCCCTGCGGCGTGGATCGAAAGCGCGCCCGCGCCCGGCTCACGAGCCGATCGAGCTCGATCGGCGCCGCGCCGCTCGGCCGGAGCGCGCTCTCCACAGGACGCTCGGCGGGACCTCTCCCGACCGCCTGCGATCCGGGGGCGCTGCACGCCAAGGCGCCCCCAGCCAACAGCAACAACAATAACGCTCGACTCGACGACGACGTCACGAAGCACCTCCCGACAGCCATGGCAGCGGACGCGCCGCGCGCCGCGCTCTGTTGGCTGAGTTGCCGGGACGGTAACAGCGCGCGTCCACTCATGTCGACCGCGAGACACGATGAAAACATGCGATGTCCCCGGCGTCGTGACCGGAGCAGATCGTGGGGTCAGCGAGAGCCGAAGGGTGCTGCGCGCTTGACAGGGGCAGCATCAGACGACATCCGGCCGCGCATGGCCGGGAGGGCGATGCGGCCCATCACGGCAAGCGATGCTGCGTGGCGATCATCGATGGCCGTTGGCCGACGACGTCGAACCAGCGCGCGAGGCCGCTCCGGCCGTCTCGCCAGCCTCGGTCGGGCCAGCGGAAGTCGAGGTAGCCGAGCGCGCAGGCGGCCGAGATCGCGCCGATGTCCGCGAGTCCGCTCGACAGCGTTCCGGCGTCGCGCTCCAGCCTGTCGAGGCCGGCCTCGATGGCATCCGCCTGGCGCTGCATCACGCTGCTCGATCGTTCGTTGGACGGGCGATGTTCATCGGCAAAGAGCCGTCCGGCAGCAGCATTGATGCCGTCCGCGATGCCCTGCTGGAGCAACGCGCTCCACCGCGCCTCTCCCGGCGCCGGATAGAGCCCCCCGGCCGCGAGGTGGTCCAGGTACTCGCAGAGGAGCGCGGACTCGAAGAGCACCTGTCCATCGTCCCGGACCAGCGTCGGGACCTTGGCCAGCGGGTTCAGCGAACGCAGCTCCGCGTCCGACCAGGGATTGACCAGCACGAGGTCGATCCGGTCTCCGAGCTGCAGCTCGTGGGCGGTGACGCGCACCTTGCGGGCAAAGGGGGAAGTGGGAGCGTAGTAGAGCTTCATGGAGGTCCCGCGCGCCGGGAGGCGAGAGCAAGAGCAAACGACCGGAGGAGCCGCCGCGCCGCCGCCGCCCAGGCGCTCGCCGCGAGGGCGAGGGCGAGGGGATCGCTCGAGACGCGGACGCGCGGGTTACCGTTATATACATAGAGCACGACACCCACGCTCGCGAGGATCGCCCACGCGAGCCCGCGCGCGCGAGCCTCCGGATCTGCGCCCGCGCCGCGACGCCCGCGCCGCGCCGCCCGCGCGATCGCATGGGCGACCGCCGGGAGCAGCACCGCCGGCACGAAGAGCCGCGACGACGCGTCGAGCACCGCCTCGTGCTCCACCGAGCCCGGCCAGAACGGCTGGTTCGGCCACGCGCGGCGCGGCGCCAGGCCGAGGCCCTCGGCCACGCCCGTCCACGCGCGCAGCAGCCGCCCCGGGTGCTCGGCGATCTCCGCGAACCCCGCCCGGTAGTACGCGCCCTCGTCGAGGAACGGCCGCGGGAGCTCGCACCGGCGCTCGAAATGCGTCCGGTTGTAATGGGTGCTCACCTCGACGACCTCGCCGCCGGCGGCCGATCGCACGGAGCGGCACGCCGAGTGCGCGAGGTAGAAGTTCACGCCGCCGTTCGTCGCCACCAGCGCCGGGCGCCCGAGGAGCCAGCTCGTGTGGGCCGACACGGGCGCGATCACGAGCGCGCACGCGAGCAACGTGGCGCCCGCGACGCGGCGATCGGGGCCCGCGCCCGTCGCCGCGCGGAACGCCACCCACGGCAGGAACGCGAGCAGGCTCGGGCGGACGAGCACGGCGAGCCCGAGGACCCCGCCCGCGGCGAGCCCGAGCGCCGCGCGGCCGCGGCCGCGCCCGCGCTCGAGCGCGCGGAGCTCGAGCCACGCGAACAGCAGCAGCAGGAAGGCGAAGGTCGTCTCGGTGAGGACGAAGCCCGCGTAGAAGACGAGCGGGAAGTACAGCGCCGTCGCGAGCCCCGCGAGCGCCGCGACGGCGAGCGAGCGATCGAGGCGGTACGCGAACAGCGCGGTGAGCGCCGCCGTGAGCGCGCCCAGCGCCGCCTGGCAAGCGCCAACGAGCGCGAGATCCCCGGGCGCCGCGGCGTGCAGCAGGGCGAGGAGCGCGGGATAGCCGGGGGGCGTGAACGTGTCCCACGCCGTCCGCGCGCGCTCGGCGAGCGCGACGCCCCGCTCCAGGTAGAGCGCCATGTCGCCGAAGACATAGAGCCGCGGCGGGTGCTCCTCGACCGCGAAGCCCCAGCGGGGCACGAGCGCCACGAGCCCGACCAGCGCGGCGAGCACGGGCAACGCGCGGGGCGAGCGCAGCGCCGGGGCGGCGCGCGCCCGGGCGCCGTCGAGCCACGCGATCAGGCGCCGCATCGCGCCGTCAGGCGAAGCCGAGGCGGCGGAGCGCCACCCGGCGCACCTCGGGGATGCGGAAGCGGTAGATGAACGCGTCGGCGAAGTAATGCGCCATGACCAGCGCGTTGACGACGATCAGCGCCTCCTCGGTCCAGCGCGACGGGAACAGCGAGCGCGCCGCGAACGGCGAGAGCGCGAGCCCGACGAGGAACAGCGGCGTCATCGACAGCAGCATGAGCGGCCACACCCAGCGCGCGGACGGGCCCGGCGCGGCGTCGCCCTCCCGGGGGCGCATCATCCTCGCGCAGAGGAAATAGTACTCGAGCCCGTGGATCGCGCCCCACACGATGCTCCCCCACAGCGGCGCGACGACGGCGAGCGTCACCGCGGCGCCGTGCGCGCCGACGTGCAGCATCTTCGGCGCGCTGCGCGGGCTCGCCCGGCCGAGCTCGACGAGCAGCGCGGCCACGAACGCGAGCCACGCCGCGGCGAGCAGGTACGCGGCCGCGTGCGGCAGCATCGCCGGCTCGCGCGGGATCGCCTGGAGGAGCGGAAACATGCGGCCCGGCCCGGAGGGCACGAACAGCCAGGCCACCATCACGACGACCAGGCCGACGGAGACCCAGTGCTGCTGGAGCGCGCGCTCCCGCCCCGACGGCGCCGGGCGCGAGAGCTGCGCGCCGCGCAGGTTGTAGAGCGACCAGATCCCCTTCGCCTGCGACAGCCGGTGGTGCGTCCCGAAGATCGCGGCCACGGCGAGCGCGAAGTCGCTCCAGTCGGGGATCGCCGCCTTGACGCCGCGGAAGAGCGCCCACGAGAGCGCGAACGTGAGCAGCGAGCCGGCGACCACGATCCTCGCCTGCGAGGGGGTCGCGCGCAGCACGTCCGCGCGGGCCGCCAGCAGCAGGAACGTGAGGACGACGTGCGTCGTGTTCCCGAGCACGAACTGCGACCACCAGAGCGCGGTGGACGCGTCGTCGCCGCCTCGCGCCGCCCAGAGCGCGGCCACGAGGAGCCACGGCCCAAGGAGGATCCCGAGGTCCAGCGCGGCGCCGTGGATCCAGCCGCGCCCCGCGGAGATGGTGTGTGGCAGCGTGGTCATGCCCCTGGCCGGCGCGCGCGAGCGCGACGGATCCTGAACCAGGGTACACACCGGGGATCAGGCCAGCAAGGCCCCCTGCCGGCGCCGGGGTCTCCGGTCGAGTCAACCCGTCCATCGCCGCGGGGAGCTCAGAGTCCGTGTTCGAGGCGTGGGTCCTTTCTTCGCCCCGCGGCGCGCGGCGGGCTCGTATAAGGGACCTGCACCATGAAGATCTCCGAGTACACCGCGTTCGATGCGATGGGCCTCGCGGAGCTGGTCCGCCGACGCGAGGTCACCCCCGCCGAGCTCCTGGACACGGCCTCGGCCGCCATCGAGCAGGTCAACCCTGCGCTCAACGCGGTGATCGGCTCGCTGCGCGACGACGCCGAGCGGGCGCTGCGCGCGGGGCTGCCGGCGGGGCCGTTCACGGGCGTGCCGTACCTGGTGAAGGACCTCGGCATCCTCGTCGCGGGCACGCCCACCGGCATGGGCTCTCGGCTCTTCCAGGGGCTCGTCTCGCCCGCGGACGACGAGCTGATGACGCGCTTCCGGCGCGCGGGGCTCGTGGCGATCGGCAAGACGAACACCCCGGAGCTCGGCCTCAACGTGGTCACGGAGCCGGTCGCGCACGGGCCGACGCGCAACCCGTGGCGGCTCGATCGCACCCCCGGCGGCTCGAGCGGCGGCGCCGCCGCGGCGGTGGCGGCGCGGATGGTGCCCATGGCCCACGGCAACGACGTCGCCGGGTCGATCCGCATCCCGTCGTCGTGCTGCAATCTCTTCGGGCTCAAGCCCACCCGCGGCCGCATCCCGACCGGGCCGGTGGAGGGAGAGGTCCTGATGGGCTTCGCCACCGATCACGCGCTCACCCGATCGGTGCGCGACTGCGCCGCGCTGCTCGACGCCATCGCCGGGCCCGACCCGGGCACGCCGTACTTCGCGCCGCCGGCCGCGCGGCCGTTCCTGGAGGAGGCGCGCACGCCGCCGGGGCGGCTCCGGATCGCGTTCACCGACACGGCCTGGAGCGGGGTGCAGGTGCACCCCGAGTGCAAGCAGGCGGTGCGCCGGGCCGCGGCGCTGTGCGAGGAGCTGGGGCACGAGGTCGTGCCGGCGCGGCCGGAGATCGACTGGGAGCGCGTCCGCATCGCGTTCCGGATGCTGCTCTCGTACCACGCCCACATGTTCGATCGCGTCTGCCCGCTGTACGGCCTCGCGCCGGGGCGCGACACGCTGGAGGCCACCACGCTGACCATGGCCGAGGCCGGCCGGCGGATGAGCGCCGTGGACCTGCACGACGTGCTCGTGGCGCGCGACCAGATCGCGCGGCAGGTGGGGCAGTTCTTCCTGCAGTTCGACGCCCTGCTGACGCCGACCTTGACCACGCTCCCGATCCCGCCGGGCACGCTCGACGCGGACGACCCCACCACGAGCGCCGAGGGCTGGCTCGATCAGATCTTCGCCTTCGCGGCGTTCACGCCCCTGTTCAACGTGACCGGGAGCCCGGCGATGTCGGTGCCGCTCCACATGAGCGCCGACGGCCTGCCGGTGGGCGTGCAGTTCGCGGGCCGCTACGCGGACGACGCCACGCTGCTGCGGCTGGCGGGCCAGCTCGAGCAGGCGGCGCCGTGGGACCGGCGCCGGCCGCGCGTCTGCGCCGTGTGAGCCGCGGCCCGGCGCGCGCCGCGCCTGGCAGCGCGGCCGCGCCGGCCGGTCAGTACGCGCTGTTGCCCGAGGTGGTGATGTTCGATGAGCTCACGCCCATGAAGAGCTCTTTGCCGATGTCGCTGTAGCGGGTGTTCGTCATCTTCACGGTGCTGGAGCTGCTGTCCGTCCTGAAGATGGATTCCTTCATCTTCGAGATGTCGCACCGGTCGATGACGACATCGACCTTGAAGTCGGTGCCGCCGTTCTGCCGGATGAACTTGCCGGCGTTCTCCGCCTTGAAGTTCGAGACCTTGAACGTGCTGGCCGCGTTGATCTGGAACACCTTGTCGGCGCCGTTCTTCGCGGAGCCGCCGTTCAGGACCACGGTGCCGGACTTCTTGACCGTCAACGCGTCCTCGCCGATGTCCTCCCAGACGATGTTCTCGAGCGTGACGTTGCCGTAGGTGTGGATGCCGTCGGCGGCCGGCGCGCCGAGCACGACGTTCCTCAGCTTCGCGCCGTCCTCGAGCTTGAACACCGGCTTCTGCCCCTCGTCCTGGCTGCCGTCCCCGAGCGTCTCGCTGTCGGCGATGAACCGCTTGCCGCCGCCGTCGAACGTCTCGCCGGCCTTCACGAGGATGGTCGAGCGCACGACGCCGCCGTCCCCGACCGTCGTGCCGCCGCCAGAGTCGCCGCCGCCCGAGTCGCCGCCGCCGACCGGCACGAGCTCGATGTAGTCGATCTTCAGATCGTGGCCGGACGCAGAGGAGCTCTTGCCCTTGCACGTGAACTTGAACTCCACGTTGCCCGAGAGCGATTTCTCCCCGAGCGTCTCGGTCGTCCAGCTATCGCCGGTGGTGGACGTGTAGGCGTCGAACGACTTCACCGAGGAGCCCTTCACGCTCAGCTCGTACTTGCCGTACACATTGCGCTTGGCGTACCGGAGGACGATCTTGTACGTGCCCGACGCGACCGAGGTGGAGAACTTGAATGTATCGCCGCTCTGGTTGGCGCGGAACTTCACGTTGTCCGCGTTGTCCTCGATCCTGTCACCCGAGGAGATCGACCACGACTGGTCCTCGGCCTGGATCTTGACGGCGCTGAGCGCGTCGCTCAGCGAGTCCACCGCGTCCACGTCCACGGCGTCGTCCGCCGCGAGGCAGCCGGCGAGGCCGAGCGACAGCAGCGTTCCCAGAGCACAGGTCCATTTCAAGCTCATTGATTCCATCCCTCGTTGGCAACCGTCGTACAGCGCGCTCCACCTCGATGCGGCGCCGTGCCGCGCGGGTCGAAGCGCAGCATTGCAACGCTCGCGCCACGGAGCGCCGCCGTCGCCGACGCGCGGACCGCGCGAGCTCACTGCATCATTCCGTGGAGAAGCCGCGCTCCGTCGCGCTCCGTCGTCCCAGCTCGAGCGCCGCGCGCGTCGCTGTCACGTGGGAGTGTACACAATGTCAACCGCGCGTTGACACCAGGAGCCCGCCCGCGGCGCGAGGGGCCCGGCGGGCCCGGCCGCTATCCGCAGCGGCGAAGCGGGCATTCCGGAGTCAAGGTTCAGATTGCCAGCCCGAGCGGAGTGAATCGACGTCAGGCGCGCGGTCCGCCGGCGCAATCTCGGTGACGGTGAGCTGCACTCCAGCGGCCGCAGATCCTGCCTTTTTCGCGGGCAGCGGATCTGTTAAACACGGCTGCGATGGCTGACCTCCCGCCCCCGAGGAAGCACGCCGCCAGCGACGACGTCGCGCACGCGACCGTCCGCCACCTCGACGAGCACCGCGCCGCGCTGACAGGCCACTGCTACCGCATGCTCGGGTCGGCCGCCGAGGCCGACGACGCCGTGCAGGAGACGATGCTGCGCGCCTGGCGCAGCCTCGACCAGTTCGAGGGGCGCGCGGCCCTGCGCACCTGGCTGTACCGCATCGCCACCCACGTGTGCCTCGACGCGCTGAGCGAGCGCACCCGCCGCGCGCGCCCGATGGAGCTCGGCCCTCCCAACGGGATCGACGGGCCGCTCACCACGCTGCCTTCCTACCGGTGGGTCGAGCCGATCCCCGACGTGCTGGCGCTGCCCGCCGACGCCGACCCCGCCGAGCTCGTGGCCCTGCGCCAGAGCATCCGGCTCGCCTTCGTGACCGCGCTCCAGCACCTCCCGCCGCGCCAGCGCGCGGTGCTGCTGCTGATGGAGGTCCTCGGCTGGCGGGCCGCCGAGGTGGCGGAGACGCTCGACACCTCGGTCGCCTCGGTCAACAGCGCCCTCCAGCGCGCCCGGGCGACGCTCGCGACCCGCGATCTCTCGGACACTCACGCCCCGCTGTCCGACGCGCAGTCCGTGCTGGTCGACCGCTACGTCGAGGCGTTCGAGCGGTACGACGTGAGCGCGCTCACCAAGATCCTCCACGAGGACGCGACGATGTCGATGCCGCCGTACGCGCTGTGGCTGCGCGGTCACGAGCCGATTTGCACCTGGCTCCTGGGCCCTGGCGCGGCCTGCCGCGGGTCCCGGCTGGTGCCGACCGCGGCCTGCGGCTCGCCCGCGTTCGGGCAGTACAAGCCCGGCGGCCCCGGGGAGAGCTACAAGCCGTGGGCGCTCATCGTGCTCGAGCTCTCGGACGCGCACATCGTCGCGATGAACTACTTCCTCGACACGGAGACGCTCTTCCCGCGCTTCGGCTTGCCCCCGGAGCTCCCGCCGGCCCCGCAGAGGGGCGCGGAGGCGCCGTAGGGCGGCTGACGGGATCAGAGCGCCAGCTCGATCTCGTAGCGAGCGAGCCAGTCGTTGAGCACGAGGATCTGCTCCACGCTCGACCGCGACACCTCGTCGGCCGGTCCTCCGGTGTCCGCGGCGACGGCGCGGGCGCTGGCCACGTCGAGCAGCGGCAGCACCGGCGCGTCCTTCCACGCGAGCAGCGTCGCGAGCTGCGCGCGCAGCGCCCGCGCGTACGCGGGGTCCTGCGTCGCGGGATACGGGCTCTTGCGCCGCTCGAGCACCGAGCGCGGCAGGAGATCGCCGGCGGCGGCGCGCAAGAGGCTCTTCTCGCGCCCGTCGAAGGTCTTCATCGACCACGGCGCGTTGAACACGTACTCCACGAGCCGGTGATCGCAGAACGGGACCCGGACCTCGAGCCCGGTCGCCATGCTCATGCGATCCTTGCGGTCGAGCAGCAGTTGCAGGAAGCGCGTCAGGTGCAGGTAGCTGATCTCCCGCATGCGCCGCTCCTGCCCCGCCTCGCCCGGCAGGCGCGGGACCTCGGCGATCGCCTCCCGGTAGCGCTCGGCGATGTAGCCCTCGAGGTCGAGCCGCTCGAGGAGCGCGGGGGCGAGCAGCGTCGAGACGGAGCTCGATCCCCGCAGACGCGTGCGCAGGGCCGTCCACGGGAACGTGTCGGCCGCCACCGCCTCGGGGTCGTGGAACCAGAGATACCCGCCGAAGACCTCGTCGGCCGACTCGCCGGACAGCGCCACCGTGGAGCGCTCCCGGATGGCGCGGAAGAGCAGGTGCAGCGAAGCATCCATGTCCCCGAAGCTGAGGGGGAGATCCCGGGCGCGCAGCACGACCGCGCGGACGGCGGGATCGGCGAGCTGGGCCGCGGAGAGGACGATGTTCGCGTGGTCGGACCCGACGTACTGCTGGACGTCGACGACGTACGGCGCGTCCGGCGTGCTCCGCAGCTCGTCCGCCTTGAAGTTCTCGGCCTGACCGTCGAAATCGACGGAGAACGAGCGCACCGGCCCCGCGCCCGCGAGCGCCCGCTGCGCGAGCGATGTCACGAGGCTGGAGTCCAGCCCTCCGGACAGGAGCGTGCAGAGCGGCACGTCGGAGATGAGCTGGCGAGCGACGATGTCCTCGAGCAGCCCGCGGACGGCGCCGATCGTCGTCTGGAGATCGTCGGTGTGAGGCCTCGACTCGAGGGCCCAGTAGCGGCGCTCGGTGATACCATCCCTGCGCACGTGGACGACGTGGCCGGGGCGGACCTCGCGCATGTCGCGGAACACGGCGAGCCCCGGCGTCTTCGTGAAGGCGAGGAGCTCGCGCAGGCCGCCGTCGTCGACGACCGGCCGGGCGAGCGGGTTCGCGAGGATGGCCTTGGGCTCCGAGCCGAAGAGCGCGCCCGATCCGGTCGGCTGGTAATACAGCGGCTTGATGCCCATCCGGTCCCGGACGAGCAGGAGCTCCTCGGCGCGGACGTCCCAGAGGGCGAAGGCATACATGCCGTTGAGGCGCGCGGGGAAGCCCGCGCCCCACTCCAGGTAGGCGCGGAGGACGACCTCGGTGTCGCTGTGCGTCGTGAACTGGTGGCCGCGGGACCCCAGATCTCGGCGTAGCTCACGAAAATTGTAGGCCTCGCCGGTGTAGATGAGGACGACCAGCGGATCGCCGTTCTCGTCGGCGATCATCGGCTGTCGGCCCCCCTCGATATCGATGATGGCCAGTCGGCGGTGCCCGAGGGCCGCGCGCGGGGAGAGCCATATTCCCTCGTCGTCGGGCCCACGGTACTTCATCGTGTCCGTCATCTGCTGCGCCACGTGACGCTCCCGCGTCAGATCGCGCGCGTAGTCCACCCATCCAGCAATGCCGCACATGGGACGATCGCCTCCTGGCAACAGCGCTGCCGTCACCCGGCGGCGGGCGCGATCGCCTCGCCGCGGCGCTCGCAGCCGCTCGTGGTTGTGCGCGAGCGTAGGAAGCAAAGCGGCGTCGCGCAACCAGCCTGGCCGGCGCGGCATTCGGCAAATCCGCCGGATCTCGCGGAGATCACCGCGCCTTCCGCGGTGCCGCGCTCACGTCTTCGCCGGGAGCCACGCGACGATGAGGGCCGCGAGCGCCTCCGCAGCGGCGGACTCGCTCGTCCGCTCGCGGAGCATCTCGCCCGCGATCGACTCGGCGGCGCCGACGATCCCGACGCAGCGGAGGTGGAGCTCGCGCCTCGGCAGCTTCGCGTGCGGGGCGAAGGTGTCCCGGTAGATCGCGACGTACTCGTCGAGCAGGCGCTGCCGGAACGCCTCCATCTCCTCGTCGCCCTTCAGCGCCGCCGTGATCGCGTACCACTCGGGGCCGACCGTCGTGTAACAGTGCATGTACGCGCGGCTCGCGACGCGCGCGAGGTCCGCGAGCCGCGCGGGCGCGCGCTCGAGCGCCTCGAACAGCAGCGCGCGCTGCCGCACGTCGATGCGCTCGCACAGCGCGATGAGGAGCCCCGAGCGGGTCCCGAAGTGCTCGTAGGCGATCGGCTTCGTGACGCCGGCGCGCTCCGCCACGCGCCCGAGCGTCAGGGCGTCGGTCCCCTCCTCCCGGACGATCTCGAGCGCCGTCTCGAGGAGCTGCTCGCGCCGCTCGGCCTTGGAGAGCCGCCCTCTGGGTACCTCGCTCATGCAGCCCTCATCTTAGGACCAGCGCCCCCGGCGCGCCCATGCCGACGAAGATCCGCGGCCACGCTTGACAGGGCCGGCCCTCGTGGACATTACCTTTGGTAACTTACCAAGGGTAAGTTGTGACGCCTGGCGAGGCCGGGCGGAGAGGAGCTCATCCATCATGACGAAGGGCACGATGCACTCTGTTCTCATCGTCGGAGGGTCCGGCGTCGTCGGCTCTCTGACAGCGAAGACGCTGCGCGCGCTGTACCCCGACCTGCCGATCGCGATCGGCGGGAGAGACCTCGCGAAGGCCGCGGCGGTCGCGGAGCAGGTCGGCCGCGCGCGCCCCGTCCGCGTCGATCTCGAGCGGCCCGATCTCGGGCAGCCGGCGGGCGAGGCGTACGGCGCGGTGGTCATGTTCGTGAAGGACGAACGGCTGAACGCGCTCCGCTTCGCGCAGGAGACCGGCGCCGCCTACGTCGACATCTCGACGGCGGCGTTCGAGATCGCGCCCGAGGTCGCGCTCCACGCGCGGCGCCCGAGGAGCGCGCCCGTCCTGCTCGCGTGCCACTGGCTCGTCGGCTCGGCCACGCTGCCGGCGCTCCACTTCGCGAAGGCCTACGCGCGCCTCGAGAGCGTCGCGATCGGCGCGGTCCTCGACGAGCAGGACGTGGGCGGCCCCGCCGCGTACGCCGACTTCGAGCGCCAGACCAGGGCCGGGCTGAAGGCGCAGCTCCTGAAGGACGGCCGGTGGATCTGGGTGGGCGGAGAGGAGGGCTCACGGTCGTTCGTGACCGTCGACGGCACCGAGGTGAAGGGCCAGGCCTACGCGGTGCTCGATCCCATGAGCATCGCCGCGGCGACCGACGCGCATTCGATCCGGTTCGATCTCGTCCTCGGGGAGACGGCGACGCGCCGGCGGGGCGAGCCGTTCTCGACGGAGATCGTGATCGAGCTCGAGGGGGTGAAGAAGGACGGCGCGCGAGGGCGCTCGCGCCACGAGCTCGTGCACCCGGAGGGCCAGGCGCCGATGACCGCCGTCGGCGTCGCCGTGGCCGTGGAGCGGCTGCTCGGGCTCACCGGCGGCGAGCGCGTGGCCCCCGGCCTCTACCATCCGGACACGCTGATCGACCCCGAGCACATGCTCGACCGCCTCGCCGCGTTCGGCACGCGGATCCGCAGCGCGTGACGCCGGCGCGCCCGCCGGTCGCCCGCCCCCTGCCCTACCGGATCGCGCCGCTCGCGGGCAGCTCCCCGCCGCGATGGCGCACGACAAGGGGCTCGTCGCCGGGGATGCGCAGGGGGTTCGGCAGGTAGGGATCGAGCTCGCCGGGCTCGAAGCGGCAGAGGCCGACAACGTGCCAGAACGAGCCGCCGATGTCGCCGCCGAGCTTGTACCGGCCGTCGGGGCTGAAGGCGGCCCACCCCTCGGGGCAGGGCAGGAGGATGGCAAGGCAGCTCCCCTGGGCCACGTCCCAGAGGCGGAGGGTGCCGTCCGCGGAGGCCGAGGCGAGGAGGAGGCCGTCGGGGCTGAAGGCGACGCCCTGCACGGAGGCGTTGTGGCCCTCCAGGGTGCGGACGGCGCGGCCCCGGGCCACGTCCCAGAGGCGCACCGTCTTGTCCGACGAGCCCGACGCGAGCACCTGGCTTCCCGGGCTGAACGCCACGCCGCGGACCCCGCGCGTGTGCCCCTCGAGGCAGAACAGGAGGCGACCGCTCCCGACCTCCCAGACGCGCACCGCCCTGTCGTCCGACCCCGACGCGAGCAGCAGGCCGTCGGGGCTGAACGCGACGCCGCGGATCCCGTCGGTGTGCCCCTCGAACGCGCGGATCACGCGGCCCCGGGCGACCTCCCACAGGCGCATGGTCCTGTCGTCCGACCCCGACGCGAGCGTCAGCCCGACCGGGCTCCACGCGACGGTGCACACCCGGTGCGTGTGCCCCTCGAACGTGCGCAGCGCGCGGCCGCTCTCCACCTCCCAGAGGCGCACCGTCCTGTCGTCCGAGGCCGACGCGAGCGTCTCGCCCTCGGGGCTGAACGCCACGCCGCGGATCGCGTGCGCGTGGCCCTCGATCGAGCGCAGGAGCCGCCCGCGCGCGACCTCCCAGAGCCGGATGGTCTTGTCGTCCGAGCCCGACGCGAGCACCTCGCCCCCCGGGCTGAACGCCACGCTGCGGATCCCGAGCGTGTGGCCCTTGAACGCCCGGATCGCGCGGCCGCTCCCCACGTCCCAGAGGCGCACGGACCGGTCGTCCGAGCCCGACGCGAGCGCGTGGCCATCCGGGCTGAACGCCGCGCCGAGCACCCAGTCGGTGTGCCCCTCGAAGCTGCGCAGCGCGTGCCCGCGCGCGACCTCCCAGAGGCGGATCGTCTTGTCGCGCGACCCCGACGCGAGCGTCTGCCCGCCCGGGCTGAACGCCACGCTGCACACCCCGTGCGTGTGCCCCTCGAACGTGCGCAGCGCGCGGCCCGTCCTGACCTCCCAGAGGCGCGCCGACCGGTCCAGCGACCCCGACGCGAGCGTGAGGCCGTCGGCGCTCCAGGCGACCCCGAAGACCCAGTCGGTGTGGCCCTCGAACGCGCGCAGCGCGCGGCCGCTCCCGGCGTCCCACAGGCGCACCGTCCGGTCCGACGACGCCGACGCGAGCGCCTGCCCGTCCGGGCTCCACGCCACGCCGAGGACCCAGTCGGTGTGCCCCTCGAGGCAGCGCAGGGCGTGGCCGCTCCGGACCCTCCAGAGGCGCACCGTCTTGTCCGACGACCCCGAGGCGAGCGCCTGCCCGTCCGGGCTCCACGCCACGCTGCGGACCCCGAGCGTGTGGCCCTTGAACGTGCGCAGCGCGCGCCCCGTGCCGACCTCCCAGACGCGCACCGTCTTGTCCGACGACCCCGAGGCGAGCGCCTGCCCGTCCGGGCTCCACGCCACGCTGCGGACCGCGTGGGTGTGCCCCTCGAACGCGCGCAGCGCGCGGCCCGTCCTGACCTCCCAGAGGCGCACCGTCCGGTCCGACGACCCCGAGGCGAGCAGGAGGCCATCCGGGCTGAACGCCACGCTCATCGCCGCGCCGAGGTGCCCGTGCATCGCCCGGATCGCCTGCCCGGTGACAGCGTCCCAGATCCGGACCGAGCCGTCCTCGTGGCTCGCCGCCAGGAGATCGCCCAGCGGGCTCCACGCCACCGCGTTGCACGGCGAGACCGGCGCCCACATCGGCGCGGCGTCGCGCGGCCGGGGCGGCGCCGCGCCGTCCGCGGCCAGCGACGCGACAGGCGCCCCCCGGGCGCCGACGAGCTTGGCGCCGCGGAGCTGCGCGCCCGCGAGGTTGGCGCCGGTCAGATCCGCGCCTACCAGGCGGGCGAACGAGAGATCCGCGCCCCGGAGATCCGCGCCCTCGAGGTCGGCGCCGGTGAGGTCCGCCCGCGCGAGCTGCGCCGCGCCCAGCGACGCGCCGGCCAGCCGCGCCTCGACGAGCGTGGCGCCCCAGAGGTTGGCCTGCGTGAGATCGGCCCGCCGCAGGTCGGCGCACGCGAGGTTGCACCCGCTCAGGTCCTGCCCGGCCAGGTTGACGCCGGGCGCGTCGAGCTCTTCCAGGAAGGCGACCCGCCCCTCCTCCGTGTCCGTGTCCTCCTCGTCCCTGGCCAGCCAGCGCACGACGCGCAGGGCGTTGTCCTTCGCGTTCCCCTCGGCCGCCCCGCGGAGCACCCGCTGCGCCCACGCCGCCGCCGCCCCGCGCCCCGCGAGCGACACGAAGAAGTCGACCATGAGCTCGCTCATCTCGTCGGCGCCGAGCGCCGCGCTGTCGCCCGTCTCCTTCACCTCGCGCGCGGCCGCGTCGGCGACGAGCCACTCCAGCGCCGACCGGTGGACGAACGAGAACGCCCCCTCCGCGTCGCGCACGAGCAGCGAGCCCGAGCCGATCAGGTGCTCGATGATCGCGCGGTCGATCGGCGGCGCGTCGGGCGGCTGCGCGCCCCGGATCAGGCCCTCCGGCAGCTCGCCGAGGCCGACCGCGCGCGCGCTCCGGTCCCAGAGCAGCCGCGCCAGCCCGGTCATCGCGGCCCGCAGCGCCTCGCGGGGGATCCCGCGCGGCGCGCCCCGCGGGTTCGCGCGCGCGTGCTCGTGGTCGAGCCACTGCTCGACGAGCACCTCGTACAGCTTCGCCGCGGTGATCGTCCCGGTCCGCGCCTTGGCCTGCCGGAGCTTGTCCGGCTCGATCTTGGCGATGAACCCGAGCATCCGCGGGTTCTCCGAGAGCCCGAGCAGGTCCTTGACCTCGTGGAGCAGCCGGTAGCGCGCCTCGGCCTCCGCGGGCTCGGGGCTCAGGTTGCCCAGGAAGCGCCGGATCTGCTTCTCCCCGAACCCCTGGAGCTGCACCAGCCGGTAGCCCCGCAGCAGCTCGGCCCGCCGGGCGAGCTCGCGCTTGATCGGCGGATCGGTGAGGAAGTGCTGCGCGCGGCTGGTCACCACGACCTTCGCGATCCCCTCCGCCGCCTGGACCACCGTGTCGAAGTGCTCGAGCGCGCGATCGTACGTCAGCCGCAGGGCGAGCTCGTCGAAGCCGTCGAAGAGCAGCGCGACGCGCCCCTCGGCGAGCATGTAGCGGAAGGCCCGCAGGTCGACGGGCTCGTTCGCGAGCGCGAAGTGCTGCGCGAGGAGCGAGTCGAGCGAGCGCTGCTTCTCGATGCGGCCGAGCTCGATGAGCACCGGCACGAGCGGGTGCCGCTCCCGCGCCATCCGCCGGGCGAGCTCGCGCAGCAGGAACGTCTTGCCGGCGCCGAAGTCGCCGAGCACCAGCGCGAAGCGCCGGTGGGGCGCGTCGAGCAGCCGGAAGAGGGCGTCGAGCGCGCTCTCGGTCGCGCTCTTCTCGCGGTCGCCGAGGCTCACGACGGCCGGCTGCTCGACGTAGAGCCACGGCGGGTACGACGGGTCGGACTCGATGCGATCGGTCTGCCACGCGAGGTACCGGCCGAAATCGATGAGCCCCTGCGCCTCGGAGAAGCTCTTCAGCACGACGCCGCGGCGCGCCGCGCTCCGGACGAGCTCGGGCGGCGCGGGCGGGTCGGTGTGGATCAGGGTGGAGCGCAGGTACGGGTCCTGCTGCCGGAAGCGGTGCTCGACCTCGGTCACGTACCGCGTGACGAGCTCCTCGGAGATCGACCTGTCGAGCACGCCGATCACGCGGACGTCGACGCGCCGGCCGTCCTGCACGGCGACCTCGAGCGCGCCCGCGAACGGCGGGGGCGCGCGGTGCTTCGTCACGGTCGCCCCGGGGTCGCGGAGGAGCGCCACGCGCTCGACGCGGTCGAGGAAGGCGTCGCGCCGGTCGTGCCGGTCGTCGGCGACGAGGTCCCGCCCGCTCGGGTGGCGCTCGCCGTCGTCGGCCGGCGCCGGCTCGCGCAGATCGGGCACCGAGGGGCGCTCGATCCGCGGCTCGGGCGCGAGGTGCTGCTGCAGGAACGCGAGCAGCGCCGCCGCCGAGGCGCGGCAGGCGAACGCGCGCAGGCCGTCGTCGCCGCCGCGGTCGGCGGGGTCGCCGACGGCGCGCATCAGGATCGAGCGCCTCTGGAAGCGCGCCGCGAGGTCGCCGATCGCGGCGCCCTCTGCCTCGAGGCCGAGGGTGCCCGGCACGACCCGCTGCAGCCGGTCCCAGACGCCCGGGTCGCGCGCGGCCGCCGTGAAGCTGGCGATCGCCCCGACGTGCACGCGCAGCGGCGGATCGGCCGGCAGCGCGTCCGGGTAGAGGAGCCGCTCTTCCAGGACCTTCTCGCGCCCCGCCTCGGTGAGGCAGAGCGCGCCGCCCTTCATCGAGACGAGGCCCTCGTGGAGCGCCGCCTGGACCCGCGCGGTCCACCCCGGGCAGGCGCGCCGCCGCTCCGGGTGCGCCACGGGGCTCGGCGCCCCGTCGACCTCGTGCGCGTGGAGCGCGTGCAGGAGCCACCGCCGCTCGGCCGCCCGGGAGGGAGGGCGCGCGCGGGAGAGCGCGGAGAGGTCGAGCTCGCGCGCGAGGTAGCCGGCGTCCATCTTCCACGCGGCCTGCAGGTTGAAGGTGCGGAGGTCGTGGAAGAGCTCGGCCTCGTCGCCCGGCTGCGCGGCGCCCGCTGGCGCGATGCCCGCGGGCGCCGGCGCCGGCTGCGCGGCGCGCCTGCGCGGCTCGAAGCTGTAGAGCTGGTCGGCGACGATCACGTCGCCCGGCGCGACCTTCCTCGGATCGCCGGCGCAGACGCCGCACATCGCGAGGCACGCCGGGTCGAGCTCGGCGACGAGGTGCTGCCCCCGGATCGCGGCGGTGCGCAGCCCCGCCTCGCCGATCCACGCGGCGGTGACGACGAGCGAGCCGCCGCGCGCGCTCGGGAGCGTGCGCCGGTGGTAGCGCAGGCCGCCGAGGTCGCGGAGCTCGCGCCACCCCTTCTCGCCGCCCTCGCCCTGCGCGAGCACGGCGTCGAGCTCGTCCTTGTGCGCCGTCACGACGAGCACGTCCACGGGCCCGACCTCGCGCTCAGGGCCCGCGTCCACGCCCGCGGCCGCGTCTCGCCGCGCGTTCGCGGCGTGGAGCGCCTTGGCCTCGGAGATCCGCTCGCGGCCCTTCTGGGCGTCGTGCCGCCCGATCGCGGCGAGCGCCTGGGCCGCCGCGGCGGAGGCCTCGAGGGCGCGGTCGCCGAGCCGCTCGGCGATGGCGCGCGCCTCGGCGAGCGGCCCCTCGGCCTCGGCGGCCCGGCCCGTGCGCGCCGCGATCGCGAAGGCGCCGATGATCGCCCGCGCCTCGGGCTCCGGGTCGACGATCTGCCGCGCGAGCGCGAGCGCCTCGCGGTAGCTCGCCTCGGCGCGCGCGAGGTCGCCGCCGTCCTCGAGCAGGCCGGCCATCTCGAGCTCGGCGCGCACGCGCACAGCGGGCGGGGCCGCTGGCCGCGCGAGCAGGGCGCCCAGGGTCGCCGCCGCGGCGACGGCGTGGCCCCGGCGCCGCTCGGCCACGGCCTGGCGCAGGAGCAGATCCGCCGGGGGCTCCGCCGCGGCGCCGCCGTGGGCGGGGTCGAGCGCCTCGGCGACGGCGCGGAGCGCGTCCGGGGCGGGCTCCTCGACGAGGCGGAGCTCGGCGACGCGGATGGCCCAGAGGTCGGGCGCCTCTTCCCGGCAGAGGCCGAGGAAGCCCGGCGGTCCGCACCAGAGCAGCGGGCAGCCGAGGCGGCTCGACAGCGTGTCGCGCCGCTGGTGCTGGTTGAGGCGCCGGAGGCCCTCGCGCGCGGCCGCGGGCGGGGGGTCGGAGCCGACGAGGAGGACGACGCCCCGCGGCTCGGGCTCGGCGCGGTAGAGGGCGGCGATGAGGTCCTCCCAGGCGGCGTCGCGGTCTCGCGGCGCGATCACGAGCGCCCGGCGCCCCTCGCGGGTCAGGAAGTCGCCGAGCGCGCGGGCGACGTCGGGGCCGGGGATCTCGACGGGGAGCAGGGCGAAGCCGGGGATGCGCTCGAGGACCCGGAGCACCTCGCGGAAGCTCCCGAGGAACGGCGACATCGACGCGGGGAGCGGGGGGGTGGAGGCGGTCATGATGCGGCCGCGAGGGGCTCGGCCAGCTCGGGCGCGCGGGGAGAGAGCGCGCGCACGGCGCGACGCGCCGCGGCGGCGTCGAGGCGCGACGTGATCGCGGAGCTCCTCGAAGCGATCCTCTTCGTCGGCGAGATCAACAAGATGCCTTCCCCCCCGCGATGCCGGGCCGGGCCCCGCCGGCCCCTGTGCCCACGGCGCACGAGGCATGGTGCGGCCAAAGCGAGGTGGCCCGCAATAGGCTCTCGACGGCGCCGGCCCGGGTGCGGAACAGGCGCGTTTGCGGCGCGGAACGGCGACAACGTGGGCTGATGTTCGTCCCGGTCGGGGCGTGGCGTCGCCGTCCGGCGAGCCCATGTTGGCCAGGCGCGGGTGCAGCCCCCTTTCGACACCGGTGAGCCGCTCTCCCGGGACTGCGGACCGGGACTGCGGATCACCCCGCGCCCCGGCGCACCAGGGCCCGCAGGTGCGGCGAGAGGGCGCGGCCCGAGAAGAAGAGGTCCCGGAACCAGCGCTGCGCCGGATCGTCGTCGTGGCGCTGCGACCACAGGGCCACGACCCGCGCGGCGGGCAGCTCGAAGGGGGGTGGGAAGACCCGTAGCCCGAAGAGCTCGCGGGCCCGCTGGGCGACGCTGCTCGCGATCGTGCAGAGGAAGTCGGAGCTGCGCACGGCGAGGGGCGCGGCCATGAAATGAGGCAGGCGCAGGGCGACACGCCTGCTCTTGCCGAGGCGGGCCAGGGCGCGGTCGACGGCGCCGTCGCGGCGGCCCTCGACGGTGACGAGGACGTGGTCGAGCGAGACGTAGGTCTCGAGGTCGAGGCGGCGCCTGATCGCCGGGTGGCCCTTGCGGGCCATGACGGCGAAGGGCTCGTCGTAGAGCGGCGCGCGGCGGAGGCCGGCGGCGGGCACGGGCTGGGAGGCGCCGATCAGGGCCAGATCGATGTCGCCGAGGACCAGCGCGGGGACGGCATCGGGGGAGAAGCGCTCGATCTCCAGGCGCACGAAGGGGGCGTGTTTGCCGAGGTGGTCGAGCACGTCGGGGAGGGTCGTGAGCTCGAACTGGTCGACGGTGGCGACGCGGAAGGTGCGCGCCGAGGTGCGCGGCTCGAAGGGCTCCGGGGAAGCGAGGGCGCGGCGGAGGTGCTCGAAGGCGGCGGGCAGGGCGGCGCGGAGCTGGAGGGCGCGCGGCGTGGGGGCGAGGCCGCGGCCGAGGGGGGTGAGGAGCGGATCGCCGAAGAGCTCGCGCAGGCGCGCGAGGGAGTGGCTCATCGCCGACTGGCTGACGTGGGCGCGGCGCGCCGCAGCGCTGACGCTGCCCTCGATGAGCAGCGCCTCGAGGGCGGGGAGGAGGTTCAGGTTGATGCTGCGGACATCGATCTCGCTCATACCTCGTATGAGATACATTCCATTTTCGTCATGGGTCCAGCGGCGCATGCTGGCGGCCTATGAGCGTGAGCGACGTCGAGGTTCTGGTGACGGGGGGTACGGGGTTCATCGGGCGCTGGCTGCTGGCCGAGCTGACCCGGACGAAGGTCGTGGCGGCGCCGGTGCGCCGCGCGCGGCAGCGGGCCGCGGCGCTCTCCGCGTTCGTCGACGCGCACGGCGGCGATTCGCGGCGGCTCCTGGTGGTCGAGGGCGACGTGGAAGAGGCGTCGCTCGGCCTGGCGGACCGCTTCGAGCAGGTGCGCGACGTCTATCACCTGGCGGCGCGCTTCGCCTTCGGGCTCGGCGCGCAGGAGGCGCGGCGCTGCAATGTCGAGGGCTCGCTGCACGCGGCCGGGTGGGCGCTCGCGCGGCCCCGCCTGCGGCGCTTCGTCTATCTCGGCGGCTACCGCATGCTGCACGCGAGCACCCGGCCGGGCGCCGAGAGCGCGCTGACCGAGCGCGCGCGGGGCCGGCTCTACCGCCGGCTCGGCGCCTACGAGGCGTCGAAGCACGAGTCGTACCTCGCGGTGCGCCGCTTCGCGGCCGAGCGCGGGCTGCGCTGGACGGCCGTGCATCCGAGCAGCGTCATCGGCGACTCACGCACCGGCGAGACAACGCAGCTCACCGGCCTCGGCGAGACGGTCGAGCGGCTCTGGCAGGGCCGCTTGCCGGCCCTCGTCGGCAGCGAGCGCACCTTCCTGCCGCTGGTGACCGTCGACTACCTGGCGCGCTTCCTGGCGAGCGTGCCCGAGCGCCCCGAGACAGCGGAACAGGACCTCTGCGTCCTCGATCCGGCGACGCCGCGGCTGCCCGCGCTGGTCCGCGGCATCGCCGCCCACCTGAAGCGCCGCCCCCCGCGGTGGGTGCTGCCCGTCGGCCTGGTACGTCTGCTGCCAGAGGCGCTCACCGGCGTGCCGCGAGAGAGCCTGTCGTTCCTCGCCGAGGACGCCTATGACACCCGCGCGGCCGACGCCCACGCCCGCGCGATCGGGCTGGCGATGCCGCCGATCCAGACCAGCGTGGAGCGCTGGTGCGATCACCTGGTGGCGACGCGCTTCGGCGCCGCCCCCGAGGCCGCGCGCAGCCGCTCGACGGCCGCCTCGGCGTCGGGCGGCTGAGCCCGTCGCCACGGCGCCGTCGAGGACGCGGCGGCGCGCCGCGCGGAACGGGGACAGCGTGGGTCAACGCTCCGTCGCTCGCCCGCGTCCCCGGCGCCGCGCGGCCATCGCGATCGCCGCCGCGCTCAGCCCACCGAGCCAGCCGGGGCGGCCGCCTCCGCCGCGGGGCATCGCCCCGAGGCTGCAGCCCGTGACCTGCTCCGCGCCACACTCGGGCGAGAACCCGTGCCTCGGGATCGGGTTGCACGCCACCGGGTCGATCTCTGCAGGCGGGAACAGGGCGCAGATCCCGTTGATGTCGTCCTGCTCGATCGAGCGGAACGCGAGCTCGTCGACGCCGCCAAAGGAGGTGACCATCGTCGCCCCTTCGTGCTGAGTGTGCGAGAGCCCGAGAAAGTGCCCCATCTCGTGGGTCACGACCGCCAGCAAATCGTGGCTCGATCCCCTGGAGGCGCCGCACCCGTCGTCCTTGCCGCCGCTCTCCCGATCGAACGCGATGTCCGGGTTGAGCTGGTAGCACGCCGTGTTCATCTCGACGTCCGCGTTGTAGACCTCCCCGTCCACGGTGCTGAAGATCTGCGTCGTCAGCGCGATCTGCTCCGGGCTCCGCTGCCAGCGCGCATCGCGGAACGTGAACACGTTCGCGTTGCCCGCCCGGACGTTGTACTCCACGTCGCCGCACGAGACATCGCCCATGTACTGCACGGCGAAGCCGGGCTTTCCCCCGCCCGGGCACTCCGCGTTCGCCCAGGTGGCGAACGCCTCGTCCACCGTCCTCCGGATCGTCTCGAGATCGAAATACTTCGAGCCGTCGTCGTCGATGGCGTACCCCATGCACGTGCGATTCCACCGGATGGTCGAGCACGTCCACTTCGCCTCCGGCGGGCTGGTACACGGCTTGTCGTTGGGCGGCGGCGGGCAGGTCTGGCCCCACTGGCACGTGCTCGGGCAGGTCTCGATCGGATCGCACCGGTAATACGCGGTGACGCAGCCCGGCTTCTTCTGCCCTATCTCCTCGTCCGTGCACTCGGAAGAGACGCACGTCTCCGTCACGCAGTAGGCGCGCGCGCTCGATGGCCACGCGGCGATGCCGGCGACCGCGAGCGCGGCGAACGTGAATCGGTCCAGCGCAGGCGAGCCCATGCGGAACATGCGGAGAGGAGAGCCCGGCACAGCCTCCGGCGCAAGCGCTCGACCAGTTACCGGCGGGAACAGGCAGCCGCGGCCGTGCGTTCCGGCGGCCATGGCGCGACGCGTGATGAGCTGGGTCCTGATCCTGTTCACGGTGGCCCTGGTGGGGTGCGATCACGCGACCAAGGCGGTCGCGCAGGCCGCGCTCGAGCGGCGAGGGCCCCTGTCGATCGTGCCGGGGGTGCTCGATCTCCGCTACGCCGAGAACCGCGACATGGCCTTCAGCCTGCTCCGCGGCATCCAGTCGCCGGCCAAGGTGGCGTTCCTCTTCGCGTGGTCGATGGTCGCCCTCGGCGTGGTGATCCTGGGCTGGTGGCGCAGCCGCCGCGGCTCGGTGGCCGAGCAGGCCGCGTACGCGCTCATCGTCGCCGGCGCGATCGGGAACGCGATCGATCGCGCCGTCCGCGGGTACGTCATCGACTTCATCCACCTGCATCGCTGGCCGGTGTTCAACGTCGCCGACATCGCCATCGTGGCGGGCGGCGTCCTGCTCGGGATCGTGATGTTCCAGCGTGCGCGCCGGGAGCCGCGCGAGGCGTCCTGAGCCTCTCCGCTGGCCGCCCGGCGTCACGCAAACCAGTACAGCGCTGGCCGCAATCCCCTTGTCGTGATCGCTGACGCCCCGGTCGGCCCGCGCCGTGTCACGGCAAGTTGGCGTCCATCCAGGCGAGTCGGGCCAGGAGGAAGTCGTGCATGACCTGGAGCTGCCCCTCCCACGTGGGCGCGGTGGGGCCGCCGAGGAAGCCGGTGCTCGACGTGATGATGCTCGACACCGGCCACCTGGCGAAATCGCGGACCACGGCCCGCTCGAGCGGCGCGCTCAGGGTATCCATGCGATGCTCGATCGCGGCCTCGGACAGGAGCGTCTCGCGGAGCTCCGCGTAGCGCGTCCTCACCTGCGCCATGAACGCCGGGTCTCCGGTGAGCTTCTGGTACCAGTTGTTGACGTTCCTCCGGCCGCTGAAGCGCCAGCCGGTGTCGCTCGCCGATTGCGGCGTCGCGCTCTGGGCGCCCACGCCGCCGAGCGCGAAGTTGTAGTCCCACAGCGGGCCGGCCTTGAGCTTCTCATCGCGATCCTTGTGGTAATAGGCGCTCCGCACGTACGCGTCCACGTTGAGCGTCAGCTCGTTGATGATCAGGTAATCGATGAACGACGGCACGTCGATGTACGCCGTGTAATCACCGATGGGCGTCTGATGCAGGCCGTCGTGGAACTGCTGGATGTACTGCGTCAGCCAGGTCGCCTGCTCGGCGTTCAGGGGATCGGGATCCACCACCTCGAGATCGACCCAGCACGTGCCGGCCGGACGACCGCCGCCGCCGCCAAAGCCGAACCCCGGGAGGGGATCCGAGCCCGTGCACGTGAGCTTCGGCTCCTCGGCGGCCGCCTGGTCGAACTTGAAGATGTAGCCGCCGCTGATGTCGGGCAGCTCCCGATCCTCCTCCTCGAGCTGCTTGAGATCGGTGCGGACCTTGTTGTTCTTGATCGTCTCCGAGACCCAGTAGATGCCCTGGTAATCCGCTTCGCCGATCGCGTGCGCCTCGTAGTTCAGGTAGACCTCGGCGAACTCGTTGCGCGGCGTCTGGAGGCCCATCTCCCGGCCGAGGCCGTAGGTGAACGGATTGCGGATCAACGTGCGGTCGTAGTACGGCGGGATCAGCGCCCAGTCCGAGTCGGCGGGCATGCCCAGCACCGCGTAGTCGAGGTCCTTGTTGCGGTTGTCCCACAGCTCGAGCTTGTACGGCGTCTGCGGAAAGGACCGCGACGACTGGCCACGCACGTGGTAGCCCCCGCGCATCGCCATCGTGGGCAGCGAGGCCATCGAGGCGACGCCGTCGACCGGCTCCCAGATCATCACCGCCGCGTCGAAGTAGACTTCTTTATCGGTCGGCTTGCCCTTGCCGTAACCGTCCACGATCATGATGGGAATGTCGGACGTCGCGTCGATGGTGCGCGCGATGTAGAGGCCCGTGCTCACCGCGCCCGACGCGGCGCCCCCCACGAACGCCTGCGCGCGAACCTGCGTGGTGGCCGTGAGGATCACCGGCTCGCCCGTGTACAGCGTGGAGTCCGCGGTCGGCAGCTGCCCGTCCACCGTGTAGCGGATCTCGGCCCCCTCGATGGTCGTCGTCATCCCGACCTGGATCTGGTCCCTGAATGTCTGGCTCGGTGTGGAGAACGCGACATCCCCGATCAAGGGCTCAGTCTCTGATGGGGTGTCGTCGCCACCCGATCCGCCGGTCCCGGTCGCCTCACCGCCCGAGCCGCCGGTCCCGGCCGTCTCGCCGCCAGAGCCGCCGGTCCCGGCCGTCTCGCCGCCCGAGCCGCCGGTCCCGGCCGTCTCGCCGCCAGAGCCGCCGGTCCCGGCCGTCTCGCCGCCAGAGCCGCCGGTCCCGGCCGTCTCGCCGCCAGAGCCGCCGGTCCCGGCCGTCTCGCCGCCCGAGCCGCCGGTCCCGGTCGTCTCACCGGTCCCTGCCGCGGCCCCGCCGCCCAGGCCGCCAGACGACGCGGAGCCGCCACCCACCGCGCCCGAGGTGCTCGATGAGCTTGCCACCGTCGCGCCTCCGGCGCCCTCCTGCGGTATCGCCTCCGGTGCTGGGGCACATGCAACGCCCAGCGCGAGGATCGCGACCGAGATGGATCCGTGAAGCCCGGCAAAGCGTGCGCGTCGGACCAAGATGATATTTTCCACAGTTGGCCTCATCCGAAGTTCAAGACTTCGTCATCCTACTGACACACAGGGTTCCAGCGCTACCCGTTTCTCGCCCGGCGCGGGACGCGGCTCCTTCAATGCACGGGGGAGTTATTGATACAGCGTCGCTTTCCCAGGAGAACGGAGAAACTCCCCTGCCGTCGCCCAGCGCGGGCGCAGGGCCTCGTTCTGGCGGCTGGACGAGGGCGCGTCCGGGGATCGCCCTGATGGACGACGCCCGGAGCAACGAACGCAACGTCGTTGCACGCTCGACGCTCGCCCGCGCCGCCGGCGTCGGGCGAGCGCAACACCGGTCTGCGCAGGCGCAACACGGGCGCAACAGACGCAACGCGCGGAACCGCGCGGCCCCCTCGAACCGCTGCTGAAACGAGCTGCGGCCGCGTGCGTCCGGGACTCGCACGAGCCGTGTACTGGCGGACGGCGCTCCTCGGGGGCGATTCGCCGCCTCACGAGGCCGATCCGAGAGGTATTCCATGAGACGAGTCCTGAAGAATTGCTTCATTGCAGCGGCATCCATCCTTGCGATCGCGGCCGCCGCCGAGCCCGCGTCGGCCCGCTCCGCCCCGGCGACCTATGGCAAGCCGCTCCTGGCCACCGACGCGAACTGCTTCTCGCTGTCGTCCTACGGCACGGTGACCTATGCCGGCTGAACGTGGTCGAGTGGTGATCGTGGTCGGGTGGTGATCGACGGGGCGCGGGGGCGCGGTCGCCCCCGCGCCCCGTTCAACCTCGGAGCGCGGAGGACGTCATGAGGACATGGGTTGTTCCCGTCGCGCTGGCCCTGATGGGCGGCGCGATCATCGTTCAGATCGTGGATGGCGGGCGGCAGCGCTCGGAGCTCGAGGCGCTCCGCGCCAGCCTGCCTGCGCCGACCGGCGCCGCGGAGGTGAATCGAGAGCACACGTGGCTCTTCATGTCGACGAGCTGCACCTCGCCGTCGACGACGAGGAACTTCGCGTGCCGCCGCGACGCCGCGGCGGCGGTGACGCAGATCTCCGCGTCGGTGGAGCGGCCGACGAAGAGCACCCCCTCCCTGGGCAGCGGGCACCGCCGCGACGAGGACCCGTCGATCACCAGGAGATAGGCGGCGGCATCCAGGTCGCCGCCGGAGGGCTCGCCTCGGTGGAGGCTCTGGGTCTTCGCGCTCGACGGCGACTTGCTCACCGTGTCGCCCGCCGCGCCTCACGGACAGCGCGGTGCGGTGTACTCGCCGCTCGGATCGACGTCCCAGAACCCGTTGAAGGTGACCCGGAACCGCACCTCGGCCTCGTCGATGGCGAGGATCTCGAGCGTGCCCGGTCCGATCGACCCACCTCCCCCGCCGCACTCGTCCGACCCCGGAGCGTGGGGTTCGCCTGTCACGCTCATCCCGCTGTAGTACATGAGCCCGGGATCCTCCAGGTCATAGACCCCGACATGCTGGTAGGCGCTCGGCAGCACGATACGCATCTCCCAGTGCCCGCCGCAGGTCAGGCGCGCCATCGGCGAGCCGCACGACTCGCCGAGATCCGACACACGCAGGAAGAGGTCGCTGGGATCGAGCTCCGCGTCGCCGCCCCCGGCGCTCGAGCTCGTCCCGACGTCATCCTGGCTCGCCCAGTACTCGTCCCAGAGCACGTCCTGCTGCGCGCGCGTCAGCGCGATGGCCGGCAGCGGATCGCCCGGCACAGCGCCGCCATCCGAGCCGCCGCAGCCCGCGTGGACCGCCGAGCCGTCCTCGCCGGACGGGTCGACGGGATCGGTCGCGCCACCCTCGTTCGTGCCGCCATCGATGAAGGTCACATCACAGGCAGTCAGCAGGAGGGGCACCAGGACACCAAGCATCGAGATGAGTCTGGTCATGGTGCCCTCGAATGCAGGACCAGCGCCAACCTGGAGGCAGGGAGAAGCCGCGGCAAATAGCGTCGCCGAGCGGGTGTGTGTGCCATGGTTGTGCCAGCGTGCGCCTTGGCGCGCCGGCGCCGGCCAGCCGATTGTGCCGCTGGCGCCCCTCGGGTGCGCGCCGCTGCGATGCGTGCGCCGGCGGGGCGCCAGCGCACGCCGGCCATCAGGGGGCGAGGGCCGCTGGCCGCCGCGGCCGGAGGTCCGATCGTCCAGTCGCCTGCGTGGCCAGGCGACCCTGCGCCGAGAGCGTTACTCGAGGCGCGGCGCCGTCCACCGCATCCACCGCGCCAGGTCGGCCCGGGCCCCGTCGCTCTTCAGCACGTTGGTGTCGCCGGTGCCGCCTCCGACGAGGAACTTCTTCACGTACGCCTCGAGCATCGCCCGCTGCGCGGAGGGGAACTGGCAGTGCTGGTGCCCCCCGAGCTGCCAGTAGCCCATCCTGTCGGGCACGCCGAGCCCCTCCCAGATCGCGTGGGCGATGGACCCTGCCGTGAAGGTGCTGTCGATGCCGAGCCAATCGATCTTGTTGTCGAGCACGAGCAGCGCGCGCGGCGCGACGAGCCCCATGACCATGTGATGATCGAAGGGGAGGTTGTTCACCCTGCTGCCGAAGTTCGACCCGAAGTTCGCGCGGAACCAGGGCTGCTCGCCGGCCGCGCTGGACAGGGTCTGCACGTTCTCCCCGGCGTTCTTTCCTGCCTGCGAGACGCGCCAGCTCGCCGAGCCTCCGGCGCCCGACTCCTGGGGGATCGTCAGCGCGATGCGCTCGTCGAACGCGCCCGCCGTGAGCGCGCCCTTGCCGTTCCGCGAGCACCCCGTCACGGCGATGCGCTTCGGGTCGATGTTGGCTCCCGGGGTCTTCTCGAGCGCGTCGATGATCCGGCTGATACCCCAGGCCCACGCGATCATCGAGCTGGCCGCGTGGCTGCTGCCGTGCAGGTCATAGAACTTGCCCGTCCCGCGCGAGCCGCCGCCGCTCTGGGCGCCCATCTCGTTGTTGTTGAAGTCGGCCGTCGCGACGCCGTTCGAGGTGAATACGCTCGTGTCCAGGTTGTTGCCGCCGATGCCGATGACGAGCGGAATCGGGCCCGAGGGCGCCCCGGCAGGCCGGTTGATGTCGATGCCGAAGGAGATGCTCTTCGATGCCTCGCTGACGTTGACCGTCAGCCTCCTCCCCGAGAACGCACCCGTGACCTTGTCCTTGGACGTCATGGGCTTCGGTCCGGACTCATACTCCTCGACCTGCGCCTTGATCTCTGCGCGTCGGCATGCCCACTCCGACTTCCTCGTGATCCGCGAACCGCTCACGTTCAGGAACGGATCCTGATGGGTCTCGAAGGCCGGGAGGGACGACGCCGCAGGCAGCGTCGGCCTGGGGCAGCTCGCGCCGCTGTCCTCGACGGCGCCTGAGCCGCCGCCGCCGCCTCCTCCTCCTCCTCCCGCGCCGCCGCTGCCGCCCGCGCCGCCGGAGCCGCCCGCGCCGCCGGAGCCGCCCGCCCCGCCCGCGCCGCCGCCGCCGCCCGTCCCCGAGCTGCTGCTCGACGACGCGCTCGAGCTGCTGCTCGACGACGCGCTCGAGCTGCTGCTCGACGACGCGCTCGAGCTGCTGCTCGACGAGGAGGAAGCGCCCGTGCCGCCGGTGCCGCTGACCGATGCGATCGAAGGCCGCCCTGAGCCGCTGCCGCAGAACCCCCACTCCGCCGTCTGGCCCGCAGCCAGCGTTCCGTTGTGGGCCACGTTTCTCGCAGTGAACTGCCCGCTCCCCGGCGTGACGTTCACGTTCCACGGCGTGCTGTTCGTCGAGCCGTTGAGCGCCACGACCACGCTCCAGCCGGTGACGGCCCTGCGGCCCGTGACCTTCACGTTCGCGCAGTAGCCGCTCCCCCAATCCGACTGAATCGCGAGCACCGCATCCACCGAGCCGTCCGCGCTGAGCACGGCGGAGTCCAGCAGGTCGAATTCTTCATCCTCGATGGGCTCGACGGTGCACGCGAGCATACCGAAGGCCAACGAAGCGGACATGTAGCCAAGCAGGCGAGTGACGCGCATTAAGATTCTCCAGGATAAGGTCGGTCGAGCCGCAGGCTTCTACTCGAAACGGAGTGATCAACAAGCGAAGCGCCTGCGAGCGCCACCGAGCCATGGTTAGAGTCCAAGATTCCCGGCAACCTCGCTTTTGATCACGGCTGCATTCGCGGGCCTGCGCCGACCCCATGCCCGGCAACCACGACGATCGTCGGAGATGGACTCACATGCGAACCCCCGGCGCGACAGAGGCCTACACCAGAGAAAGGAAGCGGAACCTGGATGCGCAGCCGCAAAAAGCAAGTCATCCCGGCAGCTGCGTACAGTCACGTTGCGCGCATGGGCTCGGGCGTGGAACCGTGTGAGGCCCGTTCACTCTCCTGGAAAAACAACGATGTATCGAGAATCGGTGCGTGCACCGACGAGCGCATCGACGGGGCCCTCTTCGGGCCACACCCGCTGGAGCTCGTCTCGCGCGAGGCTGCGCGGTGCTCCTCCGCCTCCGCGGCGCAGGGCGGGCCTGAGCGCTCCGCCGGCCCCCCGGCCGAGCGGATCACCCTCCCTTGCGGTGAAACTCCACGAAGAACCGCACTGGACCGTCGGGGTCGACGTGGTGCAGCACCTCGGGCACGACGATCCCGGGGGATCCCGGGTCCAGCCGCATCTCTCGACCGCCGAGGCCGTCGATGTGATAGCGGAGCCGCCCCGAGACGACGTGGATGACGCCCCACACACCGGGCTTTGTCGCGTGGTTCTTTCTCAGACCGCCCGGGATCGTGCCCTCGTCGAACTCTGCCGTTCGTTTGTACGCGACCAGCCCGTCGGGCATCTCCAGCCGATCGCAGCGCACGCAGTCGAGCTCGGTTCCGAGCATGGACGCGCGGCCCTCGGGCGTGAGCACCCAGGGGCGCAGGAAGAAGGGCGGGTTGTGACGGACGTGCTGGCCATGGCCACAGCCCAGCTCGGCGACCCAGTCGCTCGCGTCGTCCTGATGGTAGCCCGTCACCGCTCGGCGCATCACGTCGGTCTACCCGGTCCGAGGCCGGGCGTCACGCCGGCCTCCGCCGACGCGCAGAACGTCCCCGCGCGCGTGGCGGGCGCGGGCACGCGCTCCCCCTGGAGGCCGCCGGCCGCCCTGGGGGAGACCAAGGCCGAGCTGCGGCGAGCTCAGGCGCCGGGTCCACGACGCAAGAGCGAGCAGGGCGCTCACTCGAGGCTCGGCGGCGTCCACTCCATCCACCGGTCCAGGTCGGCCGTCGCCCCATCGCTCTCGAGCACGTGGGTGTCGTCGGTGCCGCCCCCGACGAGGAACTTCCTTACGTACGCCTCGAGCATCGCCCGCTGCGCGGCCGGGAACTGGCAGTGTTCGTGGCCCCCGAGCTGCCAGTAGCCCATCATGTCGGGCACGCCGAGCCCCTCCCAGATCGCGTGGGCGATGGATCCAGCCGTGAAGGTGCTGTCGATGCCGAGCCAATCGATCTCGTTGTCGAGGACGAGCAGCGCGCGCGGCGCGACGAGCCCCATGACCATGTGATGATCGAAGGGGAGATTGTTCACCCTGCTGCCGAAGTTCGCGCCGAAGTCCGCGCGGAACCAGGGCTGCTCACCGGCCGCATGGGACAGGGTCTGCACGTTCTCCCCCGCGTTGCTCGCTGCCTGCGAGGCGCGCCAGCTCGCCGAGCCTCCGGCGCCCGACTCCTGGGGGATGGTCAGCGCGATGCGCTCGTCGAACGCGCCCGCCGTGAGCGCGCCTTTTCCATCCCGCGAACACCCCGTCACGGCGATGCGCCGCGGGTCGATGTTGGCCGCCGGGGTCTTCTCCAGCGCGTCGATGATCCGGCTGACCCCCCAGGCCCACGCGATCATCGAGCTGGCCGGGTGATCCTTGCCATACAGGTCATAGAACTTGCCCGTTCCGCGCGAGCCGCCGCCGCTCTGGGCGCCGATCTCGTTGTTGTTGAAGACCGCCGTCGCGACGCCGTTCGAGCTGAACACGCTCGAGTCCAGGGTGATGAAGCCAAAGCCCGCGAGGCTGATGAGGAGCGGGATCGGGCCGGAAGGCGCCCCGGCAGGCGCGTTGATGTCGATCGAGAAGGAGACGCTCTTCGCGCCCTCCTTGACGTCGATGCTCAGCGTCTTGCCCGAGAACGCGCCCGTGACGTTCTCCCTGGCGACTGAGGGCTTCGGCCCGGACTCATACTCCTCGACCTGCGCCTTGATCTCCGCGCGTCGACACGCCCATTCCGACCTCTTCGTGATGCGTGAGCCGTCCAGCATCAGGAACGGATCGTGATGGGTCTCGTACGCCGGGAGAGCCGATGCGGCAGGCAACGTCGGCTTTGCGCAGCGCGCGCCGCTGTCCTCGACGGAGCCGACCCCGTCGGCGCCGCCGGATCCACTTCCACCCACGCCCCCGCTTCCTTCATCACCGCCTGTGCCCGCGCCCGGACCGCTCGCGGGGGAGTCGCTGCTCCCCGTGCTCGGGCCTGCCCCGCCGCCCGCGTCCGACGATCCGGCGGAGGTGCCTGACCCGCACGCCACGAGCAGCGGTAGCAAGGCGGTTCCGGTGAGCAGTTTGGACGTGATCGGTCGAAAGGGCATCGCTGGCCTCGCTGGGTCGACAGGGCTCGGCATGGGCGTGCTCGAACGGTCGTGCCGCGTCTCCCCCACCGGGAACACCGGACCGCGCTTCGAACACTCTTCTTGCAGCTCCAGACCGAATTCTACCGGTCCTGGCGCGGAGCCCGGTCAAGAAAAATTCAGGCCTGTTCGCTACTCGCGTCCTGTCGCGAGAGCAGCGATCCTCGTTGGTTCTCGCCCTTATGCCCACCTCGGCGCCGCCCAAGAAGGCGCCTCCGTCGTATGCTCCTTGACACCGACGTCTCGCTCTCCACGACCGGGCCTCGACGTGCTGTGTGGCGTGGATGGATGATCCGGCTCTCCGTGGCCAGACGTCTGGCTCTCCGTGGCCAGACGTCTGGCTCTCCGTGGCCAGACGTCTGGCCAGCGCCGCGATCGGGTCACGCTGGGACGGTTCATCAGCCGCCGCCCGCCGCATGCTGCCACGGAGCCCTCCGTGAGGAGGCCCCCCCGCCTACCCCCTCCCCTCGGCGCCGCGCGCGCCCTACAGCACCGGGTGACGCGGTCGCAAGCCATGGCCGCCGCTGCATCGTCCGTCCTGCGCCTCCAGGGCCGCGGAGAGCCGGTCTTCCCCGGCGATCCGCGCTTCGACGCGCTGGCGGGCCTGTTCCCGCCGTTTCAAGGCGTCCGGTCGGTGATCCGCGTCGCGCTCGAGCGCATCGCCACGTCGTGCGGCTACGCCGTGCCGCACATGGCGTACGAGGGGAGCGGGACACGCTGTCGAAATGGGCAGAGCGGAAGGGGCCAGAGGGCCTCTCGCGCTACCGCCTCGAGAAGAACACGACGAGCATCGACGGACTGCCGGGCTTGCCCCTCTCCGACGACGGTGGCAACGTACCGAGCGCCCGGAACCGGAGGTGACCCGCCATGCGTCATGACATCGATCACCTGCACCACGTCGGCCATATCGTGCGTGACATGGAGGAAGGCCTCGCGCTCTACCGGCGGCTCGGCTTCCGTCTGTCGCCGCCCGCCTATCCCATGCTGTCTCCCAGGGAGGGCGAGCCTCCCCGTCCGTTCGGCGCGACGAACACCCACGCCAACTTCCCGCGCAGCTTCGTCGAGCTCGTGAGCTGCATCGACAACGACGATCCCGACCGCCTCCCGAGCGACGCAAAGCGCATCCCCCTCCAGGCTCCCCCGGAGCACCTGGCGCGGATCACCGAGTCCATCCGCAGCACCGTCGCCAGGCTCGTCGCGTGCCTCGCTCGATTCCAGGGCTTGCACATCCTCGTGTTCGAGACCCCCGACGCCGACGCCGCCGCCGGCCGGCTGAGCGCGGAGGGCGTCCGTCACGGGGGCGTCATCACCGTGCGACGCCCGGTGGACACCGCGAACGGGACACGGATGGAGCCGATCCGGCTCCTCGAGCTCGACAGCCCCGCCCCGGACGAGACCGGGGCAGTCAGCGTGGCCGAAGGGAGGATCGCGATCGCGGAGAACCCGGCGGCGGCGCTGCTCGAGGCGCAGCCCGACATCGATCATCCGAACGGCGCGGTGGATCTGGTCGAGTCGGTGCTCTGCGTCGCCCGATCCGCCTTGCCCGAGGTCGAGCGCCGCTACGAGAAGTACCTCGGCCGCCCCGCGCGCGCCGACGGGCCGGCGCGCGTCTTCGATCTCGATGGCTCCCGGGTCACCCTCGTCGCCGACGCCGACCTGGAGGCGATCCTGCCGGGCGAGCGAGCGCCCGCGCTGCCGGCGTTCGTCGCCTACGCGGTCGCGGTGCGGGACATCGGCGTCGCGCGGCATCTGCTGGAGGAGAACGGGTTCCCGTTGAAGCGGTCGGCCTCCGGCGACCTCTTCGTCCCCGCCGCCGCGGCGCTCGGCGCCGCGATCCTCTTCCGGGAGAGCGCGCGCCGCCCGGCGCGATGAAGCGGGTGACATCGACCGCCGAGGGCACCCGCCTCGAGGCGGCGCAGGCGAAGCCTGCGACGTGGCAATCCAGCTTCAACGCGTCGAATCAGCGGGCTTTCTCGGCTTCGCCGGCACTATCATCGCCCCGTGCACCTCGAGTTCATCGGCGCCGCCCGGACCGTCACCGGATCCATGCACCTCCTGAGGACGCGTGACGCCACCGTCCTCCTCGACTGCGGCCTCTACCAGGGCCGACGCGCCGAGTCCTTCGAGCGCAACCGCCACCTGCCCCTCCCGGTCCACGAGATCGACGCCGTCGTCCTCTCCCACGCTCACATCGATCACTCCGGCGCCCTGCCGAGCCTCGTGAAGAGCGGCTACGAAGGCCCGATCTACGCGACCCCCGCCACGCGCGACCTCGCGGCCGTCATGCTGCGCGACGCCGCCGCGATCCAGGTCTCCGACGCGCGTTACCTCAACCGCCGCGCCGAGGAGCAGGGGAGCGACGCGCCGCGCGTCGAGCCGCTCTACGACGACGACGACGCGGTCGAGGCGATCGCCCGCTTCATCGCCGCGCCTTACCATCAGCCGATCTCCATCGCGCCGGGCGTGCGGCTCACCTTCCTCGACGCGGGCCACGTGCTCGGCAGCGCCGTCTCGCTGCTCGACGTCGTGGAGGGCGACGCGCACAAGCGCGTCGCCTACACGGGTGATCTCGGCCGCCACGGGCGCCCGATCTTGCGCGATCCCGAGGTCGCCGAGCGCGCGGACCTGCTCGTCTGCGAGAGCACCTACGGCGATCGCCTCCACGAGGGGACGGATGAGCTCGACGAGGATCTCGCGCGCGTCGTCCGGCGGACGGCCGAGCGCGGCGGCAAGCTCTATATCCCCACGTTCGCGCTCGAGCGCGCGCAGGAGGTGATCTTCGCGCTCAAGAAGCTCCGCCGGTCCGGCCGCATCCCTCAGCTCCCGGTCTACGTCGACTCGCCGCTCACGGTGAAGATCACCGACGTCTTCCGGCTCCACCCCGAGTGCTTCGACGTCGAGACCCGCGCGCTCCTCCGCAGCGCGGGCTCGCCCTTCGACTTCGAGGACCTGCGCTACGTGGAGGACGTCGCGGACTCGAAGGCGATCGACGCCGAGCCCGGGCCCTCGATCGTCCTCGCGGCGAGCGGCATGTGCGAGGCGGGCAGGATCCTTCACCACCTGAAGTCCGGGATCGAGGATCCGAAGAGCACCGTGCTCATCGTCGGTTATCAGGCGCAGCACACGCTCGGGCGGAGGCTGGTCGAGCAGCGATCGCGGGTGAAGATCTTCGGCGTCGAGCGGGAGCGGCGGGCCGAGGTCGTGGTCCTCAACGGCTTCAGCGCGCACGCGGATCAGGGCGACCTGCTCCGCTACGCGGATCGCTGCCGCGAGCGCGGCCCGCTCGGCAAGATCGCGCTCGTGCACGGCGACCCACGGCCGCAGGAGGTCCTCGCGCGCCTGCTCCGCGCGCGCGGGCACGGCGAGGTCGTGATCCCGGCGCCCGGCGATCGCCTGGAGATCGCCTGATCGAAGCGCGCGCCCCGGGGCCCGCTTCCATCGCCAGACGAAGCCTGCATCGAAGCTGAACCCATCTGGCCCGGCCAATGGCGATGCGCCGCTCGAGCGGCGCATCGAGAGAGGCGGGCGCCGGGCCGCGGTCGTGGTGGATGTCGATACCATTCTCCGCGCGCGCGACTAAGCTTGGCCCCGATGGACGGCAACTCTCCTCCCGAGCGGCGCATCAAGAGAGGCGGGCGCCGGGCCGCGGTCATGGTCGATGTGGCCAAGCTCGCCGGCGTCTCGTACCAGACGGTCTCGCGGGTCCTGCACGACAACCCCCACGTGCATCGGGACACGCGGGAGCGCGTGCTCGACGCGATCCGCCAGCTCGACTACCGCCCGAGCTCCGTGGCGCAGGCGCTCGTCACCGGGCGCTCGCGGACGCTCGGCGTGGTCAGCTTCGACACGACGCACTACGGCCCGGCGTCGACGCTCCACGGGCTCGAGACGGCGGCGCACGACGCCGGGTACGGCGTCAGCGTCGTCAGCCTGAAATCGCTCAGCCGCGCGCCGATGGTGGATGCGGTGAAGGGGCTGTGCGATCAGCGCGCCGACGGCATCATGGTCATCGCCCCGCTGCGGTCGGCGGTGGACGCGCTCCGCCACGTCACCTCCGACGTGCCGGTGGTCGCCGTCGAGGGTGGGCCGGACGATTCGGTCCCGGTGGTCGCCGTCGACCAGCACGGCGGCGCGGCGGCCGCGACGCGCCATCTCCTCGACCTGGGTCACCGGACGGTGTGGCACATCGCCGGTTCGATCGACTCGCTCGAGGCCGAGCAGCGCATCGACGGCTGGCGTTCGACGCTGGAGGCCGCGGGCGTCGAGCCGCCGCCTCTCCTGCGCGGCGACTGGAGCGCCCGCTCGGGCTACGAGCTCGCCCCGGAGCTGGCGCGCACGCCGGGCGCCACCGCCGTGTTCGTGGCCAACGACCAGATGGCGCTGGGCGTGCTCCGCTACCTCCACGAGATCGGACGCGCGGTGCCGCGGGACATCAGCATCGTCGGCTTCGACGACATCCCGGAGGCGGCCTACTTCACGCCTCCGATCACCACCGTCCGCCAGGACTTCTCCGAGCTGGGGCGCAGGTGCCTCCACTTGCTGCTCGGGCAGATCGAGAGCGGCCGCCGCTCCTGCTCGCGCGTCGTGGTCGAGGCCGAGCTGATCTTGCGCAAGAGCACCGCCGCGGTCCCCCGGAATCGATGAGCGCCTGGACGAGGGTGGCGGTGTTCGCTGGGCAACCCCGCTCGCGCCCATATCCATCGAGTCCGATCTGGACATGCCAAACACCGGTATGGGCTGCGCCTATGGCCTCGACCTCGAGAGCGGGCGGCTGATCTGGCAGACTCCTTGTGCACCCACGACGACCGTGGCGATAGCCGCGCCGGGACGGTTCCTGATCGGCCATCAGGGTTACGGCGCGCTCGATACCCACCTCTACGACGGCGAGGGGCGCCAGATCCAGCGCTGGAGGACGCACGGCTGGACCGATCTGGGTCCGCTGTGCGACGGGCCGTGGCCGTGCAGAGATGGTGGCGCCGGCGCGAATCCGGTGAAGTGATCCGCCGAACAGCGTGGCACTGGGCTCCCGCTCGCGCGCCGGTGGGCGTCAGCCGCACCTCCCAGCGCAGGAACGCATCCTTGAGGTGCTGGTCCACGTACCCCGGCTCCTCCCGCATCAAGAAGTGTCCGCCATCCTGCACGTCGCCGATCGCGGCACCCATGGTGGCAGGTCGTCGCCCTCGCGCGGTGGAGGGCGCAGGTGCGCACGTATCCCCACCACGAGTTTGTTGAGCCGTGGCGCCGCCGAGGGCGCACTGCTGTGCAGGAAGTCGAGATCACGCCACGACCGCGCCGGCGCTGGCCGGCGAGGCCCAGGATGGCGGCGGAGGAACTGATGACCCGTTTCGCTCGTATCACGCTGGTGTCGCTCACCCTCGCGCTCGTGCCCGCCTGCGGCGAGGCCACGGCGACGGCCGAGGCCGAGATGGCCCTGGACGAGGAGCTCGGCGCCGCGGCGCTGGTCGAGGAGCACGACGAGGGCAACGTCGCGTGGCGCATCGACGGCGACGGCCAGGTGAAGGCCGCGATCACCGCCAGCTCCGGCGCGCGCATCAAGGAGGACGTCGGCGGCACGCTCGTCTGGAAGCTGCCGTCCGGAGAGGCGCGGACGATCCCGCTCGCGGTCGACGCGAGGACGGGGCTCCTGGTCGCGGCGGGGCCGAAGCTCGAGGCGGACCTGACGGAGATCAGTTACACGCTCACGGTCTCGGGCAAGCCCTGGAGCGGCGCGCTGCACGTGCCGGCGGGCGGCACCGCGGAGCTCGCGGCGAGCGCCAAGGTGAGCGCGGAGAGCAAGCTGTCCGAGGTCACGGTGGGCCCCCACGGCGGCGCCATCCAGGTGGTCGGCGACGACCGGATCGAGATGGTCGCGGACGAGGCCACGGGAGAGGTGCGCGTCTACGTGCTCGATGTCCACCTCGAGCCGGTCCCCATCGAGGGGCGAACCCTGAAGCTGGGTCTCGTGGCCGAGCGACCGGAGGTCCTGGTCCTCGCGCCGGCGTCTGCAGGGCTCTACTTCGCGGGCAAGCTCGCCGCGGCGGTGAACCCGTTCAGGCTGACGGTCGCGCTCGGATTCCGCGGCACGACGCGCGTGGCGCTCTGGGGCCACCGTCCCGGCGTGCGCGTGATCGCGACGGCCGCGCGCGCGCCGCGGGTCAACATCCTCGTGAAGGGCTTCGTCGATGGGCCGGACGTCGACGCGCACGCCGGGGCGCGCGCCGACGTGGATGTGAGGGTGCACGATCACCACCACGGCGGCGACAAGGTCAAGGTTATGATCCACGACAAGCACCATGGCGGCGGCGACAAGGTCAAGGTCATGATCCACGACAAGCACCATGGCGGCGGCGACAAGGTCAAGGTCATGATCCACGACAAGCACCATGGCGGCGGCAGCAAGGTCATGATCCACGACAAGCACCATGGCGGCGGCGGCAAGGTCATGATCCACGACAAGCACCATGGCGGCGGCGACAAGGCGAACGCGCGTGGGAGCAGCGGCGGTGGCTCCAGGGCGGGCGGCGACAAGGGCAAGCGCTGAGGTACGCCGACGCCCGGGTGAACCGGGGCTGCTGACGCCCGCGCCGGGCGCTCCCGCGCGCCGGGGCGCACGCGTCTCCGCGTGTCCTTCCTCGGTCACCTTATCGTTTGCACACAAACTATTTCTCGACGCCCGGCGGACGCCTGGCTGTCAAGCCCGAACCGGGTTGTGGCCGCGGATCCCCCTCAGGTGACCTCCCAAGAGGAGAGAAAGCTGCCGAGTCCGGCCTCGCCGCGTCGCGCAAGGCGCGTCATTCGTCCGTGGCGCGCGGTGGAATCCACCGTGGAGAGACGCCGTGGCGAGACGTCGTGGGGATGCGCCGAGTGGCGCAGGATGGAGTGATTTTCGGCTAGAGGTGCGAGGCGCGCCCGATCTACCCTGGCCGAGGGTCGTCGACTTCCTGCCCGAGCGCATTCGCTCGTGTTCGTCGAGGTGTGTCGTGAGTTTGAGAACGTCTTATCTGGCTTTGGCGGTGGGCTTACTTCAAGTAACTGCCGCCTGCGGAGGGGATGCACCCTCCACAGGCGGCGTAGGCGGCGCGGGGAGCGGCGCGGTCTCCAGCGGCACCGGCGACACCGGCGACGGCGGCGGCGGGAGCGACTTCGGTGTCGGCGTCGGCTCCACCAGCGGCGCCGGGGGCGACAGGCCCGACCCCTGCGAGGGCGAGAACCCGCCCGACGAGTGCAACTTGCCGCAGGAGCCAGCCTGCGGCGACGGCGAGATCAACCAGGCCAGCGAGGCGTGCGACGACGGCAACAGCCTGCCCGGCGACTGCTGTTCCGGTCTGTGCGAGATCGAGCCCTACTGCGAGTGTCCGACGCCCGGCGCGCCGTGCGTGCTGACGATCGCGTGCGGCGACGGCGCCGTCGATCCGGGCGAGTTCTGCGACGACGGCAACACCGTCGACGGCGATGGATGCAGCGCCGACTGCTACTTCGTCGACCCCTCGTACGTCTGTCCGAAGCCGGGCGAGCTGTGCACGCTGCTCTACGACTGCGGCGATGGCCGCGTGAACGGCTCGGAGCAGTGCGACGACCGCAACGAGACCTCCGGCGACGGATGCAGCGCGACGTGCACGCGCGAGCCGGGCTTCGTGTGCGCGCGGCCCGGGCAGCCCTGCGAGCGCCAGCCGGTCTGCGGCAACGGCGTGAAGGAGAGCGGCGAGCAGTGCGATGACGGCAACACCACGGGCGGCGACGGCTGCTCGAGCCTCTGCCGGCAGGAGTCGTTCTACACGTGCCCCACCCCGGGCGAGCCCTGCGAGCTGCAGATCCGGTGCGGCGACGGCGCGGTCGACCCCGGCGAGCTCTGCGACGACGGCAACACAACGGACGGCGACGGCTGCAGCGCCGATTGCCGGGTGCTGGATCCGCTCTTCGTGTGCCCCGACGCGGGTGAGCCCTGCATCCGCCTCTACCGCTGCGGCGATGGCCGCGTGAACAACGGCGAGCAGTGCGAGGACGGCGACGACCCGCCGGCGTCCGGCGACGGCTGCAGCGCGACGTGCATGCGCGAGCCGGGCTACGTGTGCCCGAGGCCGGGGCAGGCGTGCGAGCTCCTGCCGGTCTGCGGCAACGGGCTCCTCGAGAGCGGCGAGCAGTGCGACGACGGCAATGTCGCGAGCGGCGACGGCTGCTCGAGCCTCTGCCGGCAGGAGTCGTTCTACACCTGTCCGAGGCCGGGACAGCCCTGCGAGCGGACGATCCGGTGCGGCGACGGCGTCGTGAACCCGGGCGAGATCTGCGACGACGGCAACACCGCGAGCGGCGACGGCTGCAGCGCCGATTGCGGCGCGGTCGAGGCGCCCTACGTGTGCGCCCGGCCTGGCGAGCCCTGCACCCTCCCCTTCCGATGCGGCGATGGCCGCGTGAACAACGGCGAGGAGTGCGAGGACGGCGACGACCCGCCCGCGTCCGGCGACGGCTGCAGCGCGACGTGCACGCGCGAGGAAGGGTATCAGTGCAGCCGGCCGGGTCATCCGTGCACCCGGCTCCCGGTCTGCGGCAACGGCGCCAGGGAGACGGGCGAGCAGTGCGACGACGGCAACACCGCCGGCGGCGACGGCTGCTCGAGCCTGTGCCGGCAAGAGGCGTTCTACACCTGCACGACCCCCGGGCGGCCCTGCCAGCTGACGCTCCGGTGCGGCGACGGCGTCGTGAACCCGGGCGAGATCTGCGACGACGGCAACACCGCGAACGGCGACGGCTGCAGCGCGGACTGCAAGGCGATCGAGGCGTCCTATGCGTGCCCCCGGCCGGGTGAGGCCTGCACCCTCCTCTACCGGTGCGGCGACGGCCGCGTGAACGGCGCCGAGCAGTGCGACGACGGCGACGATCCGCCGGCGTCCGGCGACGGCTGCTCGGCGGACTGCCGCCTCGAGGACGGCTGGATCTGCCGGCCTGGCCAGCCCTGCACGCGGCGGACGTTCTGCGGCGACGGCGCGGTCCAGGCGGGCGAGCAGTGCGACGACGGCGGCGACACGAGCCCCGTCGGCGGCGACGGCTGCACCGCGCAGTGCAAGCTCGAGCTCGGCTGGACGTGCCCGCCGACCGGCGGCCGCTGCACCCCGCCCGCGCCGCCCGTGTGCGGCGACGGCGTGATCGGCGGCACCGAGTCGTGCGACGACGGCCAGGAGCCCCCGGCCGACGGCGACGGCTGCAGCGCCGACTGCCAGCTCATCGAGGATGGGTGGGATTGCTCGCGCGTCGGCTTCCCCTGCAAGACCGTCTGCGGCGACGGCATCAGGATGGGCGCCGAGCAGTGCGACGACGGCGATCTCTTCCCCGGCGACGGCTGCGACGAGACCTGCAAGATCGAGCCGGGCCGGGTGTGCGACGACGGCGAGCCCCAGGATTGTCTGGGCTTCTCGGTCTGCGGCGACGGCATCCCCGAGGGCACCGAGGTCTGCGACGACGGCAACACCACCTGGCGTGACGGCTGCACGCCGGACTGCAAGCGCGAGCCGACCTGCCCGGCCGGCGCGTGCATCTCGGAGTGCGGCGACGGCATCCTCCTGCCCGGCGACGCGACCGAGCAGTGCGATGACGGCAACAACGAGAGCGGCGACGGCTGCTCCGCCGAGTGCGAGATCGAGGCCGGCTACACCTGCACGGTGGAGACCACCGAGATGCGGCTGCCGATGGTCCTCCGCGACTTCATCGGTTACTGCCCGACGACCAACACCTTCAGCGCCACGGCCAACGCCGCCTGCGACGCCAACCAGAGCGACGCGCTCCGCGGGCACCTCGACTTCGAGATCAGCCCCGACGGCGCGCAGATCGACGGCACCGTCCGGACGACGCTCGACGACGACGGCAAGCCCTTCAACGTCCGCGGGGCCGGCCCGCTCACGCCGGGCAACGGGAACGGCTGGACCACGGGGCAGACCAACTTCCAGTGGTGGTACCGGGACAACCCCAACTTCAACAGGACGTTCATCACCACGATCGATCTGCTCGAGATGGGCCCCGGCACCTTCGTGTACGAGCGGGAGCCGTTCTGGCCGCTGGACCTCAACCCGCCCGGCGGGGATCCCGTGCTCGAGAGCCTGGTCGCCAGCGGCCTGGAGCTGCAGCAGAACGGCGACGCAGGCCAGAGGCACAACTTCTACTTCACGAGCGAGGTCCGCTACTGGTTCCAGTTCAACTCGGACCCCGGGGCGCCCGACCCTGTCCTCACGTTCTTCGGTGACGACGACGTCTGGGTGTTCATCAAGAACACGCTGACCGCGGACATCGGCGGCATCCACCAGCGCAACCAGGAGAGCGTGACCATCCTCGACAACGGCGACGCGCGGGTGACCCCCTGCGACGAGGACAACTGCGTGGACCGCGCGCCCTACGTCATCGACCTGAACCTCGAGAACGGCAAGGTCTACGAGATCGCGGTGTTCCAGGCCGAGCGCCACGTCACCGGGTCGAACTACCAGCTCACGCTGGCGGGCTTCAGCGCCGGCAGGTCGGTCTGCGAGCCCCAGTGCGGGGTCGACCCGCCGGTCGTGACGCCGGGGGAGGAGTGCGACGACGGCCGCGCGAACGGGACCGGCTACGGCAAGTGCAACAACTGCCAGCTCGGGCCGTACTGCGGCGACGGCCTCCGGAACGGCCCCGAGGCGTGCGACAACGGCGTCAACAACAGCACGTACGCCAACGCGTCCGGCGCCTGCGCGCCGGGGTGCGTCGCCCCGCCCCGCTGCGGCGACGGCGCGGTCAACGCCCCGTACGAGGCGTGCGACCTCGGCGCCGGCAACACGGCCAGCGGCTACGGCGGCTGCACGACGTCGTGCGAGATCGGGCCGTCGTGCGGCGACGGCACGGTGAACGGCTCGGAGCAGTGCGACGACGGCATCAACGACGGCGCGTACGACACCTGCAACCCGAACTGCACGCGCGCCCCGCGGTGCGGCGACGGCCGGGTGGACGAGGCGTGGGGCGAGGAGTGCGACAGCGCGACCGACCCGAACTGCGTCAACTGCCGGATCCCCGAGCAGTGCGGCAACGGCGTCGTGCAGGCGGAGTTCGACGAGGAGTGCGACGACGGCGTCAACGACGGCGGGTACGGCCAGTGCGGCCCCTCGTGCGTCAACGGGCCTCGTTGCGGCGACGGCATCGTCCAGCCCGAGGAGGAGAGCTGCGACCTCGGCGATGGGCGCAACACCGGCGCTTACGGCGGGTGCACGCGCTCCTGCGGCTACGGTCCGTACTGCGGCGATGGCGTCAGGAACGGCAGCGAGGGGTGCGACGACGGCGTGAACGACGGCGCCTACGGCACCTGCAACCCGAGCTGCACGCCGGCGCCGCGGTGCGGTGACAACCGCGTCGACGTGGACTGGGGCGAGGCGTGCGACAGCGCGGCCGACCCGAACTGCGTCAACTGCCAGCTCGCCCCGCAATGCGGCAACGGCGTCGTGCAGCCGGGTGAAGGCGAGGAGTGCGATGACGGCGTGAACGACGGCGGGTACGGCCAGTGTGGCCCGTCGTGCGTGTACGGGCCCCGCTGCGGCGACGGCATCGTGCAGCCCGGCGAGGAGCAATGCGATCTCGGCGAGGGCCGCAACACCGGCGCCTACGGCGGCTGCACGCCCACCTGCAGGTACGCGCCGTACTGCGGCGATGGCGTCAGGAACGGCTCCGAGGCGTGCGACGACGGCGTGAACGACGGCACGTACGGCACCTGCGCGCCGGGCTGCACGCCGGCGCCGAGGTGCGGCGACAACCGCGTCGACGCGGACTGGGGCGAGGAGTGCGACAACGCGGCCGATCCGACCTGCGCGAGCTGCCGGTTCGCCTCGCACTGCGGCGACGGCGTGACCCAGTCGCAGTTCGGCGAGGAGTGCGACGACGGCATCAACGACGGCGGCTACGGCCAGTGCGGCCCGAGCTGCCTGCTCGGCCCGCGCTGCGGCGACGCCATCGTCCAGCCCGAGGACGAGGACTGCGACCTCGGCGAGATGAACAGCGGCGTCTACGGCGGTTGCACCGTGGAATGCACGTACGGGCCGTACTGCGGCGACGGCGTCATCAGCGGCGCCGAGACGTGCGACGACGGCGTGAACGACGGCTTCTACGGGAGCTGCCTGCCCAACTGCACCCCGGCGGCGCGCTGCGGTGACAACCGCGTCGACGACACGTGGGGCGAGCAGTGCGATCCGCCGAACGCGGCGACGGGCTGCAGCAACAACTGCCGCCTCGGCGCGCAGTGCGGCGATGGCGTCGTCCAGGCCGGCGAGCAGTGCGACGACGGCGTGAACGACGGCGGCTACGGCGAGTGCGGCCCGCGGTGCCAGCTCGGCCCGCGCTGCGGCGACGGCATCCGCAACGGCACCGAGCAGTGCGACGACGGCGACGGCAACAACACCGGCGGCTACGGCAAGTGCGCGCCGGGGTGCGTCTACGGCCCGTACTGCGGTGACGGCAGGCTGCAGAGCCTCTACGAGGAGTGCGACGACGGCAACCGCATGGGCGGCGACGGCTGCAGCCTGACCTGCCAGTTCGACAGCATCCCCAACTGACCAGTCGGCAGCGGGCGCGCGGGGAGCAGGCCTCGACCGAGGCCTGCCCCCGCGACATCGCCGCCCGCGCCGCCGGCCTCCCCGCCCCCGCCTCCCCGCCTCCGACCTCCCTGCCACGATCTCGAAGACGCCGCCCCTCGCGGTCGCCCGGGACCGGGCCACCCTGGAGCGCTGGCTACAGCGAGCCCTCACGCGGCGATCGCGGCGGGGCCCTCGCGGTGGACCGCTCCGTCACCTCGCGCAGGAGACGACCTCGGCGTGTGGGCGGCGGAGGTAGTCCGCCCAGTGGTCGGCGCCCAGCGAGGCGATGCCCTCGGGCGAGATCCGCGGCGCGTGCCAGACGATGTCGCGGAAGCCGGCGCCTCGCAGGGCAGCCTCGTAGCTGGGCCGCGTCCAGTGGTAAGCGTCGATCGAGAGCTCCACGCCAGGCCAGGCGGCCTTCAGCGTCACCTTGTCCCCTTCCCTGCCGCGCGAGATCAGCTCGAAGCCGTATCTCCGGTAATACCCTGGATCGGCGAGCTCGATATCGGGGCTCATGCAGATGGACACCAGCCGTCCGCCCGGCGAGAGCGCCGCGTGCAGGCTCGCGCACATCTCGCGCACGATCGCCAGCGAAGGCGCGTAGTGCAGGAGGTACGTCGCGGTGACCACGTCGAACGCGCCGAGGTCGCGGGCGTTCACGGCGTCCATCACGTGGTACTCGATGCCGAGCGGCTGCTCCGCCTCGAGCTGGCGGCGCCGCGCCAGGGTGGCCGTTGATCGGCGCCGGGCGCGGTGTGGCCTCGACACCGTCTCTCGACCAGCCCGCCCGCGCGTGAGAGGATGGCGCGGCATGGCCGCGAAGGTGGAGGAAGAGACGGTATTCCAGGGCGGGATCAACACCGTGCGCCGGCGCGGCGACAGGGTCCACCGGCCCGCGAGCGCGGCGGCGCCGGCCATCCACCGGCTGCTGCGGCACCTGCGGGCAGCGGGCTTCGACGGGGCGCCGGAGCCGCTCGGGTACGACGACGAGGGCAACGAGGTGCTCTCGTTCCTCGAGGGCGACGTGCACAACCCCCTTCCGGCCGAGCTGCGGACTCCCGATCTCCTGGCCTCCGCCGCCACGTTGCTGCGCCGCTTCCACGACGCGAGCGCGACGTTCGTGCCCGGGCCGGACGATCGTTGGCAGCTACCTGCCCGGTCGCCGGCCGAGGTGATCTGCCACGGGGACATCGCGCCCTACAACAGCGTCGTCCGCGACGGCCGGGTCGTGGGCTTCTTCGACTTCGACGTCGCTCACCCGGGCCCGCGGCTGTGGGATCTGGCCTACGCGGTCTATCGGTTCGCCCCGCTCCACGCGCCGACCAACCCGGACAGCGCCGGCAGCCCGGCGGAGCAGGCGCGGCGGGTGGCCCATTTCTGCCGCGCCTACGGCGTCGAGCCCGGGGCCTCGCTGCTCGACGCCGTCACCGACCGGCTCGCGGCGCTCCTCGCCTCCATGCGCGCGCGGGCCGCGGCCGGCGAGGCCGCGTCGCTGGCGCACATCGCCGCGGGCCACCCGGCGCTCTACGAAGAGGACATCCGCTACCTGCGGGCGCAGCGCGACCTCCTGCTGCGGGTCTTCGCCTCTCCCCTGGTCGACCCAGGCTGAGCCCGGCGCGGGCGCCTCACGGCGTATGTCCGTCACGCCGTCATGAGCCACAAAAAGAAGGCCAGGAACGCCGCCAGCCCGGCGCCGGCGGCGCTTGCGGTCGGCCCCTGCGGGCACCACACGGCCGGCGAGGGAACGACCATGACAAGACACCAAGCCGAGACGCCGGACAAGCACCCGGCGGAGTACGAGAGCGACCTGAACCCCAACGCCATGGCGGGCCAGAACATCGGCGCGCCCTCGCCGGCGGACGACACCATGCCTGCCGTCGACCTCAAGGAAACCCACGTCCTGCTCCCCGAGCTCGACAACGATGAGCTGCGGGCTCTACGGATCATCCGGCCGGGGCGGCGCCTCGAGCAGAACGCGACGTACATCGACCTCAACGACCGCGAGCGCGGCGAGTTCACCGTCACCGGCGAGAAGGTGACCCGGCCCGACGACCTGATCGTGGCCAAGAAGCACACGGACTACGAGCTCTGGAACCGGCTCCGCGGCCTGCACGGCGCGAAGCGCACCGGCACCGATCGGTAGCCGGGCACGGAAGCGGCGGGCCCCGGCGGTTGACTGCGCCCCACCACGAGGGCCGAATACCACGGCCCCGCTCGTCTGCCTCGCTGGCGACCGGCGCGGGCCCTTGGACCACGGCTCGCTCGGCCTCCGGCCGGCAGCCCTCGTGGCGGACTCACGCCGGGGAGATACGTGCTTCGATGAGCGACTCAACCGATGTTCACGCCTTCGCGCAGCTCGTCCTGGATGGCGTCGACTGCGGCCCGATCCACAAGCTCGAGGGGAGCGGCGGCGCCCGGAGCAAGGTCGCTTCGGTGCCCCACGATCCCTTGACGGTGCACATCGGCGTCGGGATGGGCGCCCCCCTGATGGACTGGATCCAGTCGGCGCTCGGAGGGCAGCCGACGCGCAAGAGCGGCGTGCTCAGGATGGCGGGCGACGGGCGCGCGGCCCCGGTGGTCCGCGCCTTCGAGGACGCGAGGATCACCGGGATCACGCTCCCGGCCTGTGACACCGCCGCCGCGCAGCGCACCGCGCTCGTGGTCGTGACGGTCTCGCCCTCGGCCGTGCGCGAGCAGAAGGGCGACGGCGGCGTCCTCCCGGCGCCGCAGCAGAAGAAGCTGAGGCCGCTTTACCCGTCGCGCTTCAAGCTCGCCATCGATGGCCTGGAACAGCAGTGTTCCAGGATCTCGAAGGTCGATTCGCTCACGTTCGAGCAGAAGACCGTCGTCGATACGGTGGGCGAGGGCGGCGAGCAGCCCGCCGGATCCACGAAGCTCGAGCTCCCCCACCTCAGGATCACCGTGGACGCAGCGGACCTCGGGGCGTTCAGGGCCTGGTACGAGGAGTTCGTGGCCTGCAGCGAGAAAGGCACCTGCGGCGACGGCGACGGGTGCCGCAACAAGCAGGGCCGCCTCGCCTACCTCGACCCCGCGGGGGACGAGCTGCTCTCGCTCGAGCTGAGGCGCCTCGGCGTCGTCAAGGTCTCGACCGGGAGCACGGCGAGCGCGACCGTCGAGATCTCCTTCGAGAGCGCCGCCCTGAAGCTCGGATGAGCGGTCGCGGGCGCTGCGGGCTCGAGGAGGCCCCGCCTTCGCGCAGCCGGGACGTCAGCCGGGCGTCGGGGAGAGATCCCCTGCCCCGCCCTGGACGCCGCGATCCGCGGGGCGACGATCGGTGATCCCGGCCGGCGGCACCTCGCCTCGCCGCGCGCGCGGCAGCAGGAAGCCCGCCACGATGAGCCAGACGAAGCCGGGAAACCGCGTGAGCGGGATGAGGAACAACGCCCCCGGGACGACGAGGCTCAAGGCGCTGAGCTCGCCGACCGCCGCCAGCGCCAGGCCGGACACGGCGAGCCAGCGAGGCAGGAGCCCCATGACGAGCGCGGGGACGGAGATCCCCGCGACGAGCAGGCCGAGCGGCACCGTGGTGCCAGGGCCCCCGACGGCGAAGATCATGAAGTGCAGCCCGCGCGTGAGCGCCGCGTCGTCCGCGATGCCAGGCAGCGCGAGCGACCACTGGATCAGCGCGGAGAGCGCCATCGCCGTCGAGGCGGCCAGGCCGCCGAACCACGCGATCGAGGGGCCAGCGGCGCTCGAGCCGTGGAACCGCAGGCGGCTCACCAGCGTGGCCGAGAGGACGCCGAGCGGGATCGCCGCGGAGAACTGCAGGAAGGCGCAGAGGCGCACCCTGGCCCCGACGTCGCCCCGGAAATAGGCCACCACCTCGCCGGGCGCCTGCAGCGGAGACGGGAAGTGCGTGTCACCCGCGAGGAGCGTGACGGGCACGAGGCTCGCGAGGAAGAGCAGCGTGAACACCGCCGCGACGGCGCCGGGGTTCGGAGCCCTGTGGACGCTGCCGCTTGCTGCTTTCGGGTCGTTGGAGTCCGTCATAGGGTTCCTCCCGTGAGATCCAGCAGGCGCGCCGGCGCTTCCCGCCCTCCCTGGCCCGCACCAGCGCGGACGAAGGGCTCCGGCTCGACACCCGGGACCCAGGCAACATAGTTAACTCCATGAATCATTCATGTAGATAACTATCTGGGAGAAGCACGGATGACCTCGGGGCGATCGTCTGACCCGCCCTCGCCCCCCGGCGCGGAGCTGGCGTTCCTGCTCGCGCAGGTGGGGGCTCACGCCGCGGCGCGGTTCGCCGAGCGGCTGGCGCCGCTGCAGCTGCTCCCGCCGCACGCCGGCATCCTGCGCGCGATCGGCCAGGCGAACGGCATCAGCCAGGCGGCGCTGAGCGAGCGGCTCGGCATGTTCCCGAGCCGGCTGGTCGTCCTGCTGGACGCGCTGGAGGAGCGCGGGCTCCTGGAGCGGCGGAGCAGCCCGGAGGACCGCCGCTCCTACGCGCTCCACCTCACCGGGGCGGGGCAGGAGATGGTGCAGCGGATCGGGCGCGTCGCAGAGGAGCACCGGCAGGCGCTCTGCGCGGCGCTCGACGACGCGGAGCAGGCGCAGCTCGCGGCGCTCCTCGGGCGGATCGCGGCCGAGCAAGGGCTCACGGCCGGCGTTCACCCGGGGTATCGCAAGCTCGGCAAGGGCAAGGGAGGCCCGGCGGGCCCGGAGGGGTGTTGAGGACCTCGCCGTTCAAGGGCCTCCTCGCCGTGGGCGTCGCGCGCACCCTTCGACATCGACGAGCTCGCGCTCATGACCGATCCCTCCATCGACGAGGCCGGCAACCTGTGGATGCCCCGGAGCGCGGGCTCGCTCTACCGCATCGACGCCGAGAAGCTCACCAGGGAGGAGCCCGCCCTCATCGCGCTCACGAGCGACGTCATCGGACATGCGGTGAAGCTCACGCTCAACACCGTCAAAGGGCCCACCTACATCGCTCCTCGAGCTCCTCCGCGCGCCGTACACGCCGCGTCGTCATCCCACGCTCAGCCCGCCTGCCCGCGATGACATCGATTTCGCTCGACGAAGCTGCGGTCTTTCGGCGTAGCGTGGTGTCATGCCCCTGCGACGCGATCACGCCCTCTCCTGCACAACGCTCCTGATCATCGCGTGTGGACTGGCCGGCTGCGGCAAGGCTTCCACGCGACCCGCGGCCGCGCCGGAGGCCGCGGCCGCGCCCGAGCCGATCACGCTCCGGCGCTCGGCGGACGACATCATCCTCGCGGCGAAGCTGCCGCCCGAGACCGCGCCGCGTGCGTCGCTCGAGATCCACCGCCTCGACGCCTACGCCGTGTGCAACGCGGCGCAGGCGCGCCTGTCGGCGAGCGTGAGCGCGAGCGCGCGCGCCGAGGTGGGGGCGGGGCCGAGCGCGCTCACGCTGTCGAGCCTCGTCATCGGCGGCCTCGGGCTCGCGGGGGGCGTCGCCACCACGGTGCTGGCGGCGGGCCTCGAGGCGCCGCCGCTGCCGCCGCCGGGCTCACCGTCGCTCCCGGACGCGGAGCCGCCGGACGTGGAGGGCAAGACAGGGGTCATCGTGGTGGGTGTCCTCACCGGGGTCGTCGTCGTGGGGGCGGTGGTCGGGACGCTCCTGCTCGCCGGTGGCGACGACGACGAGGACGACAAGCGCAAGCTCGACCTGGGTGTCGGCAGCCCCGCCGTGCGGGGGCTCCGCGACGCCATCCGCGCCTTCGAGGCCGCGTGCCCGGACGAGCCGGCCGAGGACGCCCTCGCGGCGTGCATCGACAGGGCGCGCGCCCTCCGCAAGACCTGCGCGGCCCAGTGACGCCGCTCGCGGGGGCGGTCCCCGGCGCTCCGACACGGTGAAGCGCCTCGCCCGGTCATGGCGCGGGCGCGCGCAGCGCCGGCGCCCGGCGCGCGGCTCACGGCATGTTCATTTTCAAACCTCATGGTTCCGCGTTTGGGTACGGTGGACGAGCCGGACAAGGACGGGCACAACGCCGGATTCCGGGAGACGAGATGAAGCGCATTCACCTCTTCGAGCTGGAAGACTTCCCCTGGTTCCCGGGCTGGCTGCGGACCTGCATGACGCGCCTGATCGTGACCATGCACAGGGCGCTGGGATCGAGCGAGGAGCTGGCCGAGCTGATCGCCAGGGCGCTCACGGCGTCGGGCGCGTCGCGCATCATCGACCTGTGCTCCGGGAGCGGCGGGCCGATGCCCGACGTCCTGCGGACCCTGAACACGAAGCCTGGGCTCGATCAGGTCACGCTGACGCTGACCGATCTGTACCCCAACACGGAAGCCGCTCAGCGCATCAACGGCCAGGAAGGGAGCAACGTCTCGTACCGGCTCGACCCGCTGGACGCCACGAAGGTGGACGGCGAGACGGCGGGGCTCCGGACGATGGTCAGCAGCTTCCATCACATGAAGCCGGACGTCGCAAGGAAGATCCTGGAGTCGGCCCAGCGGAGCAGGCAGCCGATCTGCATCTTCGAGATCAGCGACAACAGCTTCCCGCGCTTCCTCTGGTGGACGGCGCTGCCGGTCAGCTTCGTGATGTGCCTGCTCATCACGCCGCTGGCGAGGCCCATGACCGCGCGGCAGCTCGTCTTCACCTACCTCGTCCCGATCATCCCCCTGTGCTTCGCGTGGGACGGCGCGGTCTCGAACGCGAGGACCTACACGCTCGGCGACCTGGACGAGCTGCTGCAGGGCCTCGGCGACGAGGGCTACCGGTGGGAGAAGGGCGTGATCCGCGGGAAGGCCAGGAAGCTCTACCTGCTCGGCCTCCCGACCCAGGGCGCCGGCGGCGGGGGTTGAACCGGCGCCAGCGCGTCCCGCGGCGGGGCTACTGGATCCCCTGATCGATGTAGAAGCCCGTGTGCCCGCCCGGCACGGTCACTTTCCCCGCGACCGGCGTGAACGTCCCGGAAGGCACGATGTTATCGGCCGGAGCGCCGATCGGGAGGATCTGATACCACGTGAGCCGCGTGAGCCCGTTCGCGTTCTTGGTGATGCGGAGGTAGACGTTGCCCTGCTTGTAGAGGGCTCCGCCGCTCACCGGATCGCCCGAGAACGGCGCCCAGGCCACGTCCCTGGGCAATGCGAAGGTCTGAGCGCCGCTCTGCTGGGGCGGTGAGCTCTCGCCGCTGACATGAGACAGCACGAGGTTCTCGGATCCGAGCGCCGAGAGCGCCTGCGTGTTCACGTACCAGTATTCGGTCGCCGCGCTGTAATTGCCGACGTTCGCGTCGCCGATGACCAGCGTCCTGGCGAACGGCATCCCGCCGAGCTTCAGCGTGAAGAGCCGCCAGGCCCTGCCGTCCGGATCGAGCTGCGGCGCGGCCGCCTCGCCGACGACCTCGGCGGCGCCCTCGTCCGGCGCGTAGCAGCCGGGAGTGAAGATGGATGCACACACGAATGCGCCGAGCAGAGCTGATCGCCATTGCATACACAGATCTCCTTCTGCGGTGTCGCGTAATGAAGCTCGTCCCAGCGCCGCGTCCCCCCTTGGCGGCGCCGACCGAGACATGTCCGTATAAATCAACACGTATCCATTCTCAAGCAAGAGCAGGAATTCACCGCTCCAGATCAATAGGCAACACCGGACGAAGGTAGCCCCGCAACGCTTGATCTTGGGGCGCGCGAGCTCAGAGCAGCTCGATGCCGTCGTTCTCGAAGATCACGCGCGCGCAGGAGCGGCCTTCGCGTGCCGCTCGATCTCCCGGGCGTAGCGCGCCCGCTCCTCGGCGAAGGCGCGCGCGACGGCCGGGCGCTGCTGGAGACGCGCGTGGTACGCGGGGAGCGCCGGCCAGGTCTTCAGGTCGACGGGCGTGACCTGCGACCAGTTGAGCACCGTGAAGAGGTAGGCGTCCGCCACCGAGAAGCGGTCGAGCAGGAACTCCCGCCCAGCGAGCCGCCCGGCCACCCAGCCGAGGCGCGCGTCGGCCTTCGCGAGCGCATAGGACTTCGCCTCGGCCGGCGCCGCCCTGTCCAGGAGCGGCACGTAAAGCGCCTTGTGGAGCTCCGTCCCGATGAACGAGAGCCACTGCCGGAGCCGCGCCCGACCGAGCGGATCCGGCGGCGCGAGCTCGGCCTCCGGATACCGGTCCGCGATGAGCTGCAAGATCGCCGCGTTCTCGGTGACGAGCTCGCCGCCCTCGACCTCGAGCGCGGGCACGAGGCCGAGCGGGTGGATCGCGCGGAAATCCGCGCCGTCCTCGGTTCGCTTCGTCTTCGGGTCGACCTCGACGAACGAGGCCTCGGCGCCCGCCTCGTAGAGGGCGATGCGCGAGGCGAGAGAGCATGCGAGCGGGGAGAAATAGAGCTTCATGAGCAGCACCTCCTGACGACGACGAACGTGCCTCTCCCTGGCCTGTGCGTCCAACGCATCGTCGTGATAGGATCGATGCGTGTCACGCATAACCGATCTGCCTGCGCCCTCATCGCTCGCGCCGCGGCCCCAGCTCGAGGTCCGCGATCTGGAGCTCGCCCTCGCGCTCGCGGCCGCCGGCACCACGGCGGGCGCCGCGTCGGCGATGCACATCACGCAGTCCGCCGTGAGCCGGGCGCTCGCCCTGGCCGAGGAGCGGATCGGCGCGCGCCTGTTCGAGCGCACCGCGCGCGGGGTCACGCCGACGGCGGCGGGAGAGCGGCTCATCGCGGGCGCCGGGCTCGTGCTCGCGCAGCTCCGGGAGCTCGAGCGGGAGGTCGCGGCGCCGGCCGCCGCGACGACGCGCGTCCGCCTCGTGTGCGAGTGCTACACGGCCTACCGCTGGCTGCCCTCGGCCATGGCGAACCTCCGGCGCAGGCTGCCCCGCCTCGAGGTGGAGCTCGCCGTGGAGCACACCCAGGATCCGGTCGGCGCGCTCGCCCGGGGCGACATCGACGTGGCGCTGCTCACCACCGCGGCGCTGCCGGCCGCCCGCGAGGCGCGCGCCGCGCTCGTGGAGCGGCCGCTCTTCTCGGACGAGGTCGTCTTCGTCGTGTCGACCGCGCACCCGCTCGCCGCGCGGGCGTCGATCACGCGCGACCACCTGCGGCAGAGCCCGCTGATCACGTCGAACACGCCGCCGGCCGAGGCGCGCTGGTTCATGACGACCGTCTTCGGCCGCCGGAAGCCCAGGCTCGAGTTCCTGCGCTTTCCGCTCACCGAGGCCGTGATCGACGCGGCGCGCGCCGGCATGGGGATCGCGGTCCTCTCGGAGTGGATGGCGGACGGGTACCTCGACGGCGGCGACCTCGCGGTGAAGCGGCTGTCGTCCGGCCCGCTGCGCCGTCCCTGGCGGATCGCGTACCGGCGCGCGTCGGCCGACGCCGCGGAGCGCCTGGTGACCGCGCTCGAGGGCTCGGCGCCCCGGCTCCATCGCCGCGCCGGGTGAGGGGCGCCGTCGGCGCCGGGGCGCGGCCTCGGGGCGCGGCGACGCTTTCCGAAAAAAAGTCGCGTGGCGTGTCGATCGCGCGCGCCCCCGTTCGTCGTCCCATCGAGGCGGGGCTCACCCCCGCCGCGACCGCCCCGAAGCCGAGCTTCCAGCGAGAGAAGGAGACACGACCATGCGGTTCATGATGCTGATGATCCCGAGGGGGTACGAGAGCGCAGCGCCGGGCACCATGCCGGACGCGAAGGCCGTCGCCGCGATGATGAAGTACAACGAATCCCTCCAGAAGGCCGGCGTGCTGCTCGCCCTCGACGGCCTCCACCCGCCCTCGATGGGCGCGCGCATCGCGTTCCCCGGGGGGAAACCCCAGGTGACCGACGGGCCGTTCGCCGAGGCGAAGGAGGTGCTCGGCGGCTACTGGATGATCGACGTGAAGTCGAAGGAAGAGGCGATCGCGTGGGCGTCGCGCTGCCCCTGCTCGGACGACGGCGTGATCGAGATCCGCCAGGTGCAGGAGTTCTCGGACTTCCCCGCCGACGTCCAGGAGGCCGCGGCCGGGTTCGCCGAGATGCAGCGGCAGGCCGCGCGCACATAAGCGTCGTAGCGTCCGCGTCGGTCTACCGCCGCCCGCTCGATGACCTCGCGCAGACATCGCCGGTCATCCATGACAGGTCTCCATTCAAGCCATCGGCGGAGCGCGCTTCTGCGGCGGATCCCCCCTCCCCGCTCGGCGGAGCATGTCGACCACGCCGGAGCGCGACGGCGATCGTGTGAACAAGTGTAAACAGCGCTTGATTAGTGTAAACCGCGCTTGAACCGACGATCCCTGGCAGCATTGATTGGCTGGCGGGAGCCTGGCGCGATGGCCCCGTCCTGGCGCGCTCGCAGCGAGAGCGAGATTCAGCGATTCGCCCGCGCGGGCGCGCCCCTACACGCGCGCATCGAGGAATATGCTACGATCGATTCACCACACCACACACAAGCTGCTGGGCCGAGGGAGTCTTCTGCTGACGTGCTGGGCGCTGAGCGCCTGCGCCGTTGCCGGGGAGCCTCAGGAAGAGGACCCGGTCGAGACAGCCGAGCTCGCGCTGACGCAGGACTCGGTCTTCGGGTTCGAGAACGTGACCGAGTGGACGGCGTCGGCCGGGACCCTCGAGTCCTCGGCGGACCACACGGAGGGCGCGGCCGCGCTCGGGGTGCGCGACTTCATGTACGCGGAGCTGACCTCTTCGCCGCTCTCCACCCTCTCGGGCGTCACGGACGAGATCACGCTCGACATCCGGATCCCCGAGGTCGCGCCCTGGGGTCAGGTGCATATGTACTTGAGTAGCCCGACGCTGAACTTGAACAGGGCCTGGGTGGACCTGGCCTCGCTGGAGAAGGTGTCGGCCAACACGTGGAGCACGCTCTCGTTCGACGTTCCCGCCTACCTCCAGAGCGCGCTTCAACAGAGCTACTCGGATCTCCGGATCACGCTGGCGCTGAGCCTGCCGAGCGACGACGGCGCGCTCACCGTGCTCGACAACCTCAACTTCGAGGGGGGCATCCCCGATCCGGCCTGCGACGACGACAGCCCCTACACCCTCGACGTCACCACCGTCCCGGGCTTCGACAGCGTCATCCTCGAGGACATGATGTGCACGTTCCACGCCGTGTACCCGCAGCTCGTGCAGCGCTTCAACCCGGCCGCGGCCACCACGGTGGGCCTGCACATCACCAACACGCCGGGCGTCGCCTGGGCGTCCGACACCAACACGTTCTACAACCGGCAGTTCATGCTCGACAACCCGCTGGGCACGGACGTTGTCGTGCACGAGATCATGCACGTCGTCCAGCTCGGGTACGTGAGCGGGGTCCCCGGCTGGATCATCGAGGGGGGCGCCGACTACGCGCGTGACGCCTACGGGCTCAGGAACGGCGACGCCGGATGGTCCATCCCGAGCGGGTGGACGTACGGGTCGCATTACCTCTTCGGCTACGGTGAGGCGGCCGCCTTCTTCAAGTGGATGGACGCGACGTACCGCGTGGGGCTGCCGCCGGTGGTCGACGCGCTCGACGACATCCTGCGTGCCGGGCCGTACTCGAGCGCCACGTGGGTCGACCTGACGGGCCACGACCTGGAGACCCTGTGGCAACAGTACTCGAACGGCAACGCTCCGCCGCCTGCCACCTCGGGCATCACCGTGTACGAGCACGCCGGCTTCGGCGGCAGGGCGGTCATGCTCGACCGCGGGGAGTACGACCTGATCGACCTGCGCGCTCGCGCGGTCGCGAACGACTGGATTTCCTCGATCCAGGTGCCCGCCGGCTACACGGTCACTGTGTACCACGACGCGGGGTTCACGGGTACGTCGGTGCAGTACACCTCCGACGCGCCAGCCCTGGGCGCGACGAACGACCAGATCTCCTCCATCGTCATCGAGTGACGGCCTCGGGCCTCATCGCTGAAGCGCTCGCCCGCGGCGCGGACTCCGCCGCGGGCCAGCCCTCGGCGAGCTGACTCGCCATCGTCAACGGCGCGCCCGTCGGCTCGAGCGGCCCGTGGCAACGACGGACGCGCGCCGCCCGCCCGAGCTCAGCGCGGCGCTCGCTTCGTGGCCTCCCATTGCTCCAGCGTGACGACGAGCCGAGCCGCGCCGAGGATGCCGGCCGGGAGCACGATGAGCAGCGAGCAAGGCAAGAACGAGAGCAGCGCGAGGCCGAAGCCGAAGCCCATCACCGCGGCGAGGTTCCGGCGCACGAAGGCGATCCGCGCCGCCACGGGCACGCCGCGGATCGACAGCGGGCAATCGCAGAGGTCCCAGGCCCCCGCGAGCGCCGTCACCGCGAGCTGAAGCGGGACGACGACGACGCTCGCCGGCGCGAAGAGGAGGCCCACGACGCCGAGGACGATGAGGATCGGGAGCGTGAAGGCGAGCGCCACGAGCGACGACTGCAGCGCGCGCCACATGTCGGCGAAGAAGCCGACCTCCGGCCACGCGGGCGCCCCGAGGTCGGCCTCGGCCCTGCGCACCATCCGCTCCAGCGCGGGCCCCGAGAGCGGCTTCGCGAGCCCGAACGAGACGGCGAGGGCGGCCACGAGCACCACCGCGAGCGAGAGGATCCGCAGCACGACCATGAGCGCGGTCCAGAGCGCCCCCGCCCCCGGCTCCTTCACGATCAGCTCGACGAGCGACGGCGCGAGCTTCACGCCGGCGACGGCGAGCGCGACCGTGAGCACGAGCGCGAGGCCCGTGGGGACGAGCGCGAGCGGCCAGAGGTCCGGCGTGCGAAAGAGGTAACCGTAGCCGCCCAGCATGGCCTTGAGGCCCGCGCCGAAGCCGGGGCGTTCGAGCGGCACGAGCCCCGCGGGCCGGAGCTGCGCGGGCGCGGTGGGAGAGCCGGGGGGAGCATCGGGGGTGATCATTCGGTCACGAACGTCCCAGCGGCCGGGCGCCCGGTCAACGCCTTCCGCGCCCTCGTGGATCTCGGCAGCCGCAACGGCACCCTGGGCTCCTCCGATCGGACCGGGGGGGAGAGCGCCCCATCGGCCGCACGATCGCACGCCGGCATCACCGCACCGTGATGTCGGGTCTGGGGGGCTCCCTCATGCCGTCGCCGATGTGGAAGCTGGTGTGCGGCGGCTGGTTGTACGTCGCGTTCTGCGCCGACACGTTGGCGCGGTACTGCGGATCGTGCATCAGCGTGTAGATGCGGCGCTCGGTGATCTGATCGGTGGTGTAGATGCGCAGGCTGTCGCCGCACAGGAACACGACCTCCTCGCGCCAGTCGCCGAACAGATCGGCGCTGAGCGTCGGCACCGATTTGGTGCCGTTGATCGAGGTGCAGCCGTTCGCGGTGAAGCCCCGACCTTCGCCGTCGAAGTTCGTGACGGTGTTGCCGTCGAGCAGCTCGCGGCTCTCGTCGCCGTCCCACCAGACCAGGAAGTTCACCTGGCGGGGACGGGCCCCGATGTTGCGACCGCTCTCCGCATCGAACAGGCCGGCGGTGTTGGTCCAGGCCTCACCTCCGGGGTTGTCGGGAGAGATGTCGTCGGCAGCGCCGCGGCCCGGTCCCTCGCCGTCGCTGTTCGGGCCGCGCCACAGGATCTCGCAGGTCTCCGCATCCCGGACGAAGTACGAGGGCACGCCGTCAGATTCGGTCGGCTGAAACACCTCGAGCCCGGGGCGCGAGGGGACCAGGTCGGCGATGTGAAGCGCGTCGCCGTGTCCGTAGAAGTTGACGGCGCACTTGCCCTTGCCGTCGGGGCCGATCGTCGCGGCGCCAGGGATGATCTCCTGCCTCAGGTCGCCGTCCGTATCCGCCGCCATGACGCTGTGAACGCCCTTGCCGGCGTAAGCGCCGTTGCCGCTCGCGGACGAATCGAAGCTCCACATGAGGCTCAGCTTCCCGTCGCGGTAGTTGTACGCGCCGAACGTCGTCCGGGCGTAGTAGCCCCGCTGCATGACGACGCTGGGTTGGCCCGAGTCATCGAGGAACGCCAGCGTGGCGTTGTAGCGATCCGAGCGGTTGCCGTTGTTGTCGCCGAAGCTGCCGCTCGTGATGGGGGCGTGGTACGCGATGGTCGCGAGCTCCGAGCCGTCGACGCCGCTGAAAATCGTGAGATATTCCGGCCCGCTCATGATCTTGCCCGCACCGTTGCGGTAGTCTCGCGAGTCGTCATCGTCGGCGGCGGGACCGGTGTGCAGGAACGCTCCCTTCCCATCGCGTGTGCCGGGCGCGGTCTTGACGGCGATCTCGGCGCGACCATCGCCGTCGAGGTCGTACACGACGAAGGGCGTGGTGTGCTCGCTCTCGCGGATGTTGATGCCCAGATCGATGCGCCACAGGAAGGTGCCGTCGGTGTCGTAGGCCGCGAGCTTGGGCTGACCGGTGCGGCCGTCTTGCGACGGATCGCGCGGGGTGTTCTGCTCCTTGACCACGAGCTCGTAGTCGCCGTCGCCGTCGAGATCGCCCGGAGAGGCGTCCCCGGCTTCGTAACCGTCGGGCGTTCGGAGCGGGATGGTGAGATAGTTTCGCTCCCACGTGGGTGTGCCCGATTCCCCGTCACGCGTGTTGGCGGAGTCGCCCTGCTCCGCGCCATCGATCACGGCGCGGACAGTGTACTTTGCGCTCCCGGGGGCCCCCGAGTCGAGGTAGTTGGTCGAGCTGGTGATGGGCGTGTCGTTCACCTTGGTGCCGTCGCGGTAGACGTTGAACCCGATCCCGGGATCCTCGTAGCCCATCAAGCGCCAGCTGATGAAGTTGCCTTCGCCCGACCGCACGGCGACCACGCCGCGGCACAGGTTCTCCAGCCTGACGTGGCCAGTCGCGGCGGCCGGCGTCACACCGCAGATCGAGTCGCCTGGATTGTCGGTGCCGCCCGTGCCGGGTGCTCCCCCGCCCGACGCGCCGCTGGACGTCTGCCCCGACGAGCCGCTGGACGTCTCCGCCGAGCCGCCGGACGTCTGCCCCGCCGAGCCGCCGGACGTCTGCCCCGACGAGCCGCCGGACGTCTGCCCCGACGCGCCGCCGGACGCCTGCCCCGACGCGCCGCCGGACGCCTGCCCCGATGCGCCGCCTGCATTCGGAGCGCCACCAGAACCGTCGTCGCCCGACTCGGACCCGCTGCACGCACTCAGGGCTCCCGCCACGACCAGGGCCATGGTCCCGTACGCAATGCCTCTCATTGTAGTACTCGCCTTTCAAGCCAATCGATAAAAAGCCGAACACCGACGCCGACGCTGCCAGAGCGTGGCGCGGGTGAGCTGGTCGCGGATCACGCAGCAACCGAGGGGCCGCTGAGCCGCCGCCACGGAACGTCCGAGATCACCGCTTCCAGAGCTCGACGGGTAGGTGGGATGAGGTGCTGGCTTTCGGTCACCACATCGAGGCGTTCACTCGCTTTTTTTGTGGTGCATCCCGGAGCAACCGCGGGAGCGGATTTTTGCATCCGGATGAAACGGTCCAGAGTACCGACGGGGAGGAGGCGGTGTTGCTCGGCGGTGCCGGCTTCGATGGCGTCATTCCCGACGTGACGGACAACTCGCTCAACACGCTTGCACCGACACCGCTGGACCAGATCTCCTCCATCGTCATCGAGCGACGGCCTCGGGCCTCATCGCTGAAGCGCTCGCCTGAGGCTCGGACGCCGCCGCGGATCCCGCCCGCCGAGCTCAGCGCGGCGCTTCCGTCGTGGCCTCCCACCGCTCACGACAAGACGTTCGTGGGGCGCGCGCCGACGTACCTCCTCGTGATGTATCCGTGAATTAATGTGAAATCGTTTTAACGATCCATCGCCCAGCCTCCTTCACGGCGCAGAATCGGGCGCGCGCAGCCGCGCGCGTCTTCTCCTGTCGTGAAAGGATCCTTGTCGATGGAAACCAGGTCTCGCCGCCTCACCGCCCGCCTGCTTGCGTTCGCCGCCCTCACCGCCACGTCCTGCGGAGCCGAGCCGCCGGAGGAGCAACGTTCGTTCGACAGCGACGAGGCGGCGCTGGGCGGCTCGGTCGCGATCGCAGGGCACGTCGGCAACGACGCGTCGAACGCGGGCATGAGCGGCGTCACCGTGCAGCTCACCGGTCCCGTGACCGTGTCAACCGTCACCGACAGCCACGGCAACTTCCTCTTCACCAGCTTGCCCGTGGGGTCCTATACGCTCACCCCCTCGAAGCCGAGCGCGACGATCACGCCGAGCTCGGTCGACCTGGGCAACGTCTCGGCCGACCAGATCCAGAACTTCACCTGTGCCGGCGCCTGCGGCGCGGGGCCCGCGGTCGACCCCTACAAGGAGATCGCGATCATCGACCCCTCGGTCACCCAGGACGCGCGCGCCTCGAACGCGACGGGCGGGCCGTGGAGCTTCCGGTACCTGATCGAGCAGATGACCCCCTCCGGCGTCGATCCCGCGGACTTCGTCGCGGAGTGGCTCGAGGGGCTCCAGCCGCTGACGGTCAACGGTTATCCCACGTCGACGCGGGCGACGACGTCGCTGCTGAACCTCTGGCCGACGCGGCCGGATGGCAAGCTCGACCTCGCGCAGGCGCCGTTTCAGCTCCGCGGCATCTTCAACCGGACCGACCTGCACGCGGACGGCAGCGGCGAGGCGCGGCTCGTGTTCGGCATCATCCCGCCAAACCACTTCATCGGCGGGATGACGGTGATCTTCGAGTACCGCCTGCCGAACAACTCGGTCGTGACGGACCGGCATAACTGGATCACCCGGTTCCACGCGCTGGGGCAGCACGCCTTCGGCCCCCAGTACAACGCGGAGCTCCAGGAGATCACCGACCTGTTCACGCAGCGCGGCGCCGCGCGCAGCACGCCGGGCAACCCCAACGCCAGCGCGCTCGGCCAGCTCCGCACGAGCGAGGACCTGATGGGCGCCCCCTGGTCGTGGCGGGAGTTCCACCTCGTGCCGGAGCCGACCGGCTACCGCGCGTTCCTGCGGCTCGTCGAGGCCGCGCAGACGCCGGACCAGCAGCTCAACGGCGACCCGGGCCTCGAGGCCTTCCTGCTCGCGAACCGCACCGGGATCATCGCCGGCGTCACGCCGCTCGACCCTCGGTTCCTCGGGGGCGAGGCGGAGGGCAACATCGTCCCCTCCGCCACGACGTGGGCCTTCTCGAACACGGACGAGCCGCTGCGCCACGCGTTCGCCGGCCAGACCTGCAACGGGTGCCACAACGCCGAGACCGAGCAGCTCGCCACCTTCTATCACGTGGCGCCGTTCGCGACGCCCGGCCCCGACGGAACCGGGGTCCTCTCGAGCTTCGTCAAGCAGGTCGAGATCCCGCGGCGGGTGAGCTTCATGCAGAACCGGCTCACCTGCAGCTCGCTCGCGGGGGACTGCTCGCCGGGGTCCGAGTCGGTCGCCCCGTGATCCGCCGCCCCGCTCTGGCCACGAACATGACCCGCGGCTTCACGCTTCCGGAATACCTGCCGCTGGTCATCGTGCTCGCTTTGCTCGCGATCACCGGCTGGATCCGCAACCCCGAGCTTCGGCAGCGCCTGCTCGGACGCGCCGTGTCCGCCTGAGGATGCGAGTTCGTCGAGCGACCGTGGCGGAGGACGCTGAATCCGTGCGACGATGCGTGAGGCGCCGCCCGCGGCGCGAGGCCTGGCCGCGCGTCGCAGAGCGGCGTCCACCACGGCTGGAGAGGAGGAGCAGATGACCGATTCATCGCTGGAGGCTCGGGTCACCGAGGTGGCCGATGGCATCTACCAGCTCCACACCCCGGTGGGGGAGGGCAAAGCTGGGTTCTCGTTCAACCAGTATCTCCTGGTCGACGACGCGCCGCTGCTCTTCCACACCGGCCCGCGCCGCCTCTTCCCGGCGGTGCGCGCGGCGATAGCGCGGGTGATGCCGGTCGAGCGGCTGCGCTACGTGGCGTTCTCCCACTGCGAGTCGGACGAGTGCGGCTCCATGAACGAGCTCCTCGCCGCCGCCCCGCAGGCGGCGCCGGTGTGCGGGCGGATCGCCGCGATGGTCGACGGGGACCTGTTCGACCGCGCGCCGCGGGCGCTCGAGGACGGCGAGGCCCTCGACCTGGGCCGGCGCCGGGTGCGCTGGCTCGACGCGCCCCACCTGCCGCACGGCTGGGAGTGCGGATACCTGTTCGAGGAGTCCACTGCCACGCTGCTCTGCGGCGATCTCTTCACGCAGCCCGGCGCCGTCCACCCGGCGCTCACGCGCGACGACATCCTCGAGCCGAGCGAGGCCATGCGCCGAGCGCTCGATTACTACGCGCACGGCCGCGACGCGCCCGGGCTCCTCGAGAAGCTCGCGGCCACGTCTCCCCGCCTGCTCGCCTGCATGCACGGCCGGGCGTACGAAGGGGACGGCGCCGCCCTCCTGGGCGGTCTCGCGCGCGCGCTTGCCGGCGCGGCGTGAGCGGCGCCGTCGCCCCCGGGGATGAGATGGGAGCCCGGGTCGAGCCATCTTCAACGAAACGCTGAAACTGTTTCCACGCGTCGTCGCTTGTCCGTCAGGGCGCGCTCCTCAAGCATGGAGGACCACCACGACGAGGAGACGAGAATGCATCGGTTTGCCCATCTCAATCTCAAGCTCGCAAGTCTGGCCGCGGGCGCGGCCCTCACTGCGGGCGCGGCGGCCTGCGGCGACAGCACAAGCACGGCGCGGCCGCCGCAGGCCACGCTCGAGGTCCATGCCCGGCTCGACGCGACCGGCGTCGGCGGCATCACCCAGATGCCCGACGGCCGGGTCATCATCGGCTTTCACCCGTTCTACAATCCCGAGGTGCAGGTGGCGCTGCTCAACCCGGACCGGAAGTCCACGACACCGTACCCGAGCATGGAGTGGCAAAGCTGCAAGAACGCCGACGGCAGCTGGAAACCGGACTTCAACGCCTGCCTGGACTGGGTGCTCGGCCTGCACACGGATCGCAACGGCGTCCTGTGGCTGCTGGACTCGGCCAGATCCACGGACAAGGCGGCCGGGCGCCCCGCCGGCCTCGTGCCCAAGCTCGTCGGGTGGAACACCCACAAGAACGAGCTCGAGCGCGTCCTACCCATCTCGCCGGAAGCGACGCTCACCGAGTCGCAGCACAACGACTTCGTCGTGGACCTGAAGCACGACGTGATCGTGATCGCCGATGAGGCCATCGGCGAAGGCTCGGGCGGCGTCGGCGACAAGGCGGCTCTCGTGGTGGTGGACCTCTCCACCGGCGAGAGCCGGCGCCTCTTGCAAGGCCATCACAGCGTGATGCCCCTGAAAGAGCCCATCCGCTGGGACGTGGGTCGACCCACGAGCGGCGCCGTCGACCTGTACGTGGGCGTCGACGGCATCGCCCTCGACAAGAAGCGCGAGTGGCTCTACTTCGCCCCGCTCAACGCTTACACGATGTACCGGATCCGGATGAGCGACCTTCTGGACACGTCGCTCACCGCCGCGCAGCTCGGTGCGAAGGTGGAGACCTACGCGGACAAGCCGTTCAACGGCGGCCTGTCCATCGACGAGGATGACAACCTGTACCTCACCGAGGTCGGCGAGCGCGCCGTGGGCGTCATCCCCTCCGACACCCGCAAATACGAGCGCCTCGTCAGCGCCCCGGACATGGTCTGGCCGGACGGCGTCACCTTCAACAGCGATGGCGCGATGTACACCGGCGCGGCGCAGCTGTCCCTCACCAGCGCGCTCCAGGCCGACGGGGTGGCCAGGAACAAGGCGCCCTACCTCGTCTATCGCTTCAAGCCCCTGGCGCCGGGCGCGCCGGGCTTCTGAGGCGAGAGCTCGCGCAGCTTCGCCGCGAGGAAGTCGACGAGGGCGCGCACCCGCGCCGGCACGAAGCGATGGCTCGGCAGGAGGGCGTTCAGCGGATAGTGCTCCCCCTGCCAGCCGGGCAGCAGGCGAACCAGGCGGCCCTCGCGCAGGTCGTGCACGAGATCCAGCTCGGATTTGTAGAGCAGGCCGGCGCCGGCGAGGGCCCACTGGTGGGCGATGGCCGCGTCGTCCGTGTCGCGGTCGCCGTCGACGCGCACCTCGGTCCATGCGCCGTCCTTCTCGAAGCGCCAGGCCACGTGCCGCTTGTGGTTGACGTGGAAGGTCAGGCAGTTGTGCTGGGCCAGGTCCTCGGGCGAGCGCGGCGGCGCGCGCCGCGCGAGGTACGCGGGGGAAGCGCAGAGAACGCGGCGGGTCGTGGAGAGCGCCCGGGCCACCAGCCGGGAATCGCTGAGCTCGCCGTAACGCAAGGCCAGGTCCACGACGTCGCGCATCACGTCCTGCACGCGATCGGTCACGGACAGGGCCAGGCGCACGCCCGGATGGGCCGCCACGAACTCGTCGAGCCAGGGCAGGAGCACGCTGCGCGCGAGATCCGACGGCGCCGCCACGCGCACCGTGCCCACGAGCGAGCGGCGTTGCGACGCGAGCTGCGCCTCGCCTTCCTGCAGGAGCTCGAGCGCGCGGGAGGCGTAGTCCAGGAGGATCTGGCCCTCCGGCGTCAGGCGCAGCGCGCGCGTGGACCGCTCGAACAGCCGCTCACCCAGCCGCGTCTCCAGCCGCTTGAGCATGGCGCTGGCCGCGGCCGGCGTGACGCCCAGGGCCCGCGCCGCCGCCGTCAGCGTCCCGCGGCGGGCTGTCTCCACCAGCACGCGCAGATCGTCGATGTTCTCGATGCTCACGTGGCCAGTCTCGCCCGGGGAGCGCGCGAGCGCGATCGCGGAGCGACGGCGAGGACGCCCCTGCAGGCGGAGCTGCTCCCGCGGATCGCGTCGCGCCCCCTCCAGGGAGACGACTAGCGTTCCACGGCGCCGTGGGTCACGTCGATGCCTCGGAGCGCCTGCTGGGCGATGCTGAGGAAATCGGTCTCGGTGATGATCCCGACGAGCTGCTCCTCGTCGCCGACCACGGGCAGACAGCCGATCTTGTGATCGAGCAGCAGCTGGGCAGCGTCGGCGGCCGGGGTCGCCGGTCGCACGGTGCGAACGCGCCGGGTCATGATCGACGCGATCGGGATGGGCTCGCCGTCGAGGCTGCTCGCGTGGCGGAGCATGTCACGATCGGAGACGATCCCGACGACGCGCCCCTTCGCGTCGACGACGGGGATATGCCGGATCTCCGCGAGCTTCATCTCGAGATTGGCGGCGCTGATCGTGTCGGCCTCCTTCAGCGAGATGACCGCCGTGCTCATGTAATCCTCGACGGTGCGATTCTTCTTGAGCTTCATCGAACAGACTCCTTGCGCCCTCGGCGCGCATGAGCATGCCTGCCGTCGCTGCGAGCTCCGCTCCCTTGCGCCCGCTCCAGGGAGCATGCAAAAGGCCGACCAGCGCGCTCCCGCGCCCCGGACGCGCCCCGGAACGGACGCGACGCCGGCGTCGCCCGCGCAAGGCCTGCAGACGCGGTGAAATCGCTGCGCCCCGCGCGCTGCGCGCTGCGCCAGAAGCGCGCCGTCGACGCTTCAGCGCCAGCCAGGCGGTGGCGGCTGCGTTGAAGGCCCATTCGAGGAAGTCACCCTCCCGTGCTATACCGAGGCCCCATGTCGCGCGGCTCCGACCCGACGCCGAGGATGGCCGACCTGGGGGTGAAACCCGCGACGGCGCGGCGACGCGCGCGATGGGCCGCGGCGGCGACGGTCGCGGCCGCGCTCGCGGCGGTGCTCTGGCGCGCGGGGACGAGCCAGGACGCCGCTCCGGCGGGACCACTCGACATCTCGCGGGATCCCTTGCCGGCCCGGTCACCGAGCTTCGTCCAGCGGCTGGACGTCAGCGTGTTCCAGCGCGGCAACCTCCACGCTCACTCCGCCCGTTCCGACGGTGACAGCCCGGCGCAGCTCGTGTTCGCCTGGTATCGAGACCACGGCTACCAGTTCCTCGCGCTGACGGATCACAACAACTACCTCGACGTGACGCGCCCTCCTGCCTCGCAGGTGCAGGATCTCCTGGTCATCCCCGGCGAGGAGGTGACGATGGCCGCCGCGGGGCAGCCGGTGCACGTCAACGCGCTCTGCACGAAGCGGCGGATCGGCGGCGGGACCTTCCGCACCGCGCGGGCCGCGGTCGCCTGGGCGACGTCGGAGATCCTGGCGCAGGGGGGCGTGGCGCTCGTGAACCACCCGAACTTCCACTGGGCCCTCGAGGCCGAGGACATCGCGTACGCCGAGGGCGCGCAGCTCGTCGAGATCTTCAGCGGTCATCCGCACGTGCGGAGCGACGGCGACGCCACCCACGCCTCCGCGGAGGAGAAGTGGGAGCAGGCGCTGTCGTCGGGCCAGCCCATCGCCGCGGTCGCCGTCGACGACATGCACTCGCTCACCGGCGCCAACAAGCACGTGCCTCAGGTGGCGCCCGGCACCGGGTGGGTCGAGGTGTTCGCCGAGGAGGCGTCGCAGGAGGCGATCTGCGCTGCCCTGAGCGCGGGTCGACTCTACGCCTCGTCGGGGCCCAGGCTCACGCGCCTCGCCGTCACGTCGGACACGATGACGCTCTGGGTCGATCCTCCCGACGTGATGGTCGAGTTCATCGATCGGTGGGGCGCGCTGCTCGAGGCCGCGCCGGCGACGGCCGAGGCCGAGATGTCGGGCGCGGCCCACCGCGCGAGCTACCGGCTCCGCGGCCCCGAGCAGTACGTGCGCGCGCGCGTGACGGCGCCGGACGGGTCCCGCGCCTGGACGCAGGCGTACTGGGTCGCTCGCTGACCTCGACGCGCGGCGGCGAGGGGGCACGCCGGACAGCGCGGCGCGGCGCGCGCGGTGGGCGGGCGATGGACGGCACCGTGGAAAGCAGGGAGAGCGCGCGCGGCCCGGGAGGCGACGCCGCTTGATGAAGCCGGCGCCGTTTTCTACCCTCGCGGCGGCGTGCCTCGGACATCACTCCACGCCGCTCGGCACCGGGCCCCGCGGCTCGCCCGTCTCCCCGCGAGGTGCAGGCGATCGGGCGACGCGCTCGCGCGGTGCGTGTCGTCGGGCGTCGCGGTCGGGCTCGGCGCCGTGGCGGCCGATACCGCCGTGCGCCACGGCGCCGCCGGCGTCGCGCTGGCCGGGCACCTCAGGGCCGCCGTGGGCCTCTACGTCGCCGTGGGCGCGGGCGCCGGGCTGGTCGCGTGGGCGCTCGCCACCCTCGTGCGCCTGCTCGCGACGCCGCTCGAGCGGCGGGCGCCGCGGGCCGCCGAGGTCGCGCGGGCGGCGGCCTACGGGTCGCTCGCGGTCGCGGCGCTCTCGAGCACCGCCTTCTGGGCGTTCTCCGGGCGCGTCGCGCACGCCGGCGCGCTGGGCGCCCTCGGCCCCTACCTCACGCTGGCCGCCGTCGGCCTGGCCGCGTCCACGGTCGCGCTCGTCCACGGCCGCTCCCTGCGCGCGGCGGCCTCCGGGCGCGCGGGCGGCTCCGCGGCGGCGACGGCGGCGGCGCTCGCGATCCTCGGGGCGGCGCTCGTGATCGTGGACCTCACCGTGCTCGTGGCCATCTACAGGCGCCTGCACACGGCCCTGGAGCTCTGCGGGGCGGCGCTGCTCGGGTGCGCCTGCTTCTCCGGGCTGACGCGCCTCGCGCGGCGCGCGCGGGCGCGGGCCGCGATCCGGGCGGCCGCCGTGGCCGCCGCGGTGTGGGCGCTCTCCCTCGCGTCGTCGCCCTGGCTGCGAGGCTGGCATGTCGAGGCGCTGGCGCACACGGGCCGGGACCCCGTCTACGTCGGGCGGATGCTGCGCCGCCTCGAGCTGGCGCAGGCCCTCCTGCGCGGCGAGGACCGCGCCGAGATGCACGCCAGCCGCCTGGACGAGCTGCGCGAGCGGTACGACGTCGACCAGCCGACGCGCGACCCCCGCTGGGACGCGGCCTGGCCCGATCGGCCTGGCGCGGGCGCCGCCGGCTCGGGGGGGCGCGCGCTCGCGGCCGACTTCAACGTCCTCATCTACTACGTGGACAGCCTCCGCAGCGACGTCGCCTACGACGAGGAGGTGATGCCGAACGCCGCCGCGCTGTCGCGCCAGGCGGTGCGGTTCGAGCGCGCGTACTCGACGGGCTCCGACACGCTGCGCGCGTTGCCCGGGCTGCTCGGCGGCAACTACGACGGCCTGGCGCGCAGCCCGGGCAGCCTGCTGGACCTGGCCAGGCGCCTGGAGGTCCCCAGCAGCCTGTTCATCCCCGCCTCGGCGGCGGACTTCATCTCCCTGCTCCTGCCGGGGTTCGCGTTCGGCGAGACGTATCGCGTGCCCGACCACGCCCGCGGGGGGGTCTGGGGCTACGGCGCCGATCGGCCGACGGCGGGGCCGATGGTGGACCAGGTCCTGTCCTGGCTCGCCCAGCGCGGCTCGCAGCGGTTCTTCGCGTGGATCTTCAACTTCGATGTCCACAACTGGCACGAGCTCGACGGCGCGTACGTCGACGGCGCCGCCGAGCGCTACCACGTGCCCGACGAGGGCCGCTGGAACTGGCGCTACCGGGTGGTCGCGCGGAGCCTGGACGAGCACTTCGGGCGGCTGCTCCGCGGCCTGGAGGAGCTCGATCTCGCCGACCGCACCGTCGTGCTCTTCGTGTCGGATCACGGCGAGGCGCTCGGCTACCGCGGGTACTGGCCGCACTCGACGTTCCTGTGGGAGTCGCTCCTGCGGGTGCCGCTGGTCCTGCGCGTCCCCGGCGTCCCGCCCATGGCCGTCGAGGAGGTCGTCTCGCTCATCGACGTGGCGCCGACGATGGCCCGCCTGCTCACCCCCGATCCGCCCATGAACGGCTACCACGGCGAGGATCTGCTCGGCTTCCTCGATCCCGAGCCTCCCCCGCGCCGGCTGCCCTTGCTCGCGGCGGCGGTCTCGGAGCAGCAGATCGCGCGCGTGGGCGTGCTCGATGGGCGCTACAAGCTCGTCTTGCCGCTCGAGTGGGGCGCCCCCGAGCTGTACGATCTGGCCGCGCCGGATCCGGACGAGGTGGACGTCTCCGCGGCTCACGCCCGCGAGACGCTGCGGCTGATGGGCGCGCTCCTGCGATCCCCCGTGTTCCTGGCCGCGGAGGCCGAGCTGGAGCGGGCGAAGAGGTGAGCGCCGCGGCGCCTCCCGTCGGGGGCGGCGCCTCCCGTCGGGGCGCGCGCGCCGGTCAGTCCAGGCCGGTGTTCTCCGGCGCGCCGAGCATCAGGTTCATGTTCTGCACCGCCGCGCCGGAGGCGCCCTTGCCCAGGTTGTCGAGGCGCGCCACGACGAGGATCTGGTCCGCGTTGCCGAACACGAACACGTCGAGGCGGTTCGTGTCGTTGCACTCCTGGGCGCTCAGGTACCCCTCGTCGAGCGCGCCCTGGCCGCCGAGCGGCATCACCCGGATGAACGGCTCGCCCGCGTAACAGGACGCATAGAGCTCGTGCACCGCGGCGGGCGTCGCCGGGCGGCTCAGCGCGTCGGCGAACAGGGGCACCGAGACGAGCATGCCCTTGTAGAAGTCGCCGATGACCGGCTCGAAGAACGGCGCCCTGTCGAGCCCGGCGAGGGCGCGCATCTCCGGCAGGTGCTTGTGCTGGAGGGTGAGCGCGTACGGGCGCGGGCCGCTCATCTGCCGGCGGCGCGCGGCGTCGGCCTGCTCGTAGGCCTGAATCGTCTTGCGGCCGGCGCCGCTGTAGCCGGTGAGCGAGTGGGCGACGACGCGGGCGTCCCTGGGCAGGAGGCCCTGCGCGACGAGCGGCGCGACGAGGGCGAGGAACCCGGTCGCGTGGCACCCGGGCACGGCGACGCGCCGCGCGCCCCGGATCGCGTCGCGCTGCCCGGCGCGCAGCTCCGGGAAACCGTACACCCATCCGTCGGCCGTACGGTGCGCGGTGCTCGGGTCGATGACGCGCGTCCTCGGGTTCTCGATCATCCCGATGGACTCCCGCGCGGCGTCGTCGGGAAGACACGTGATCAGGACATCGGCCTCGTTGATCAGCGCGCGGCGGGCCGCCGGGTCCTTGCGGCGCTCCGGGTCGATCTCGAGCACCTGGAGGTCGCGGCGGCCTTGCAGCCGCTCGCGGATCTGGAGCCCCGTGGTCCCTTCCTGCCCGTCGATGAACACCCGATGCATGATGGCCGTGTCCATACGCCGGGCGCGCCGCCGGGACCAGCGCCTCGCGCGTCCCCGCGACAGCGCCCCGGCGATCAGGCCTCGCGCGGGCTGCTGCGCGTGTCCTTCAGCATCACGTCGTGGACGCCGCCCTCGTGGATGCTGACCGCGGAGGCGACCGTCAGGCGCGCGCGCATGTACAGCTCGCGCAGCGAGAGGGCGCCGCAGTTGCACATCGTCGAGCGCACCTTGGCGAGCGTGACGTCGAGGGTGTCCTTCAGCTTGCCGGCGTACGGCACGTAGCTGTCGACCCCCTCCTCGAACTCGAGCTGATCCTTCTTCTTGCTGGAGTCGCCGTGGTCGTAGCGCTGCCAGTTGCGCGCGCGGTTGCTCCCCTCGCCCCAGTACTCCTTCATGAACTGGTTGTTCACGCGGACCTTGCGCCCGGGCGACTCGTCGAAGCGCGCGAAGTAACGGCCCATCATCACGAAGTCGGCGCCCATCGCGAGCGCGATCGTGATGTGGTAGTCCTGGCTGATACCGCCGTCGGAGCAGATCGGCACGTAGATGCCGGTCTTCTGGAAGTACTCGTCGCGCGCCTTGGCCACCTCGATCACCGCCGACGCCTGGCCGCGGCCGATGCCCTTCTGCTCGCGCGTGATGCAGATCGAGCCGCCGCCGATGCCGACCTTCACGAAGTCGGCGCCCGACTCGACCAGGTAGAGGAACCCCTCGCGATCGACCACGTTGCCGGCGCCGATGTAGCCGTGTTTGTAGTTCGACTTCACGAACGCGATGGTCTCGCGCTGCCACTCCGAGTAGCCGTCCGACGAGTCGATGCAGAGCACGTCGGCGCCCGCCTCCATCAGCGCCGGCACGCGCTCGCGGTGATCGCGCGAGTTGATGCCCGCCCCGACGATCAGCCGCTTCTCGCGATCCACGTTCTCGAGCGGGTGCGCCTGGTGCGACTCGTAGTCCTTGCGGAAGACCAGGTATTGCAGGTGCTGCCGCTCGTCGATCACCGGCAGGGTGTTGAGCTTGTAACGCCAGATGAGCTCGTTGGCCTCCTGGAGATCCAGGCCGACCTTGCCGCAGTGGATCGACTTGAACGGCGTCATGATCTCGCGCACCGGCGTGCTGAGCGGCGTCTTGCCGATCCGGTAGTCGCGGCTCGTGATGATGCCGACGAACCGGCCCGTGGGCGTGCCGTCCTCGGTGATCGCGATCGTGGAGTGGCCCGTGCGGTCGGTCAGCTCGAGCACGTCGCCCAGGGTCGCGTCGGGGCGCAGGTTCGAGTCGCTCACGACGAACCCGGCCTTGTAGTTCTTCACGCGCCGCACCATGGCGGCTTCCTCTTCGATGCCCTGCGAGCCGTACACGAACGACAGGCCGCCGCAGCGCGCGAGCGCGATCGCGAGATCGGCGCCCGACACCGACTGCATCATCGCGCTGGTGATGGGGACGCTGATCGTGAGCGGCGCCTGCTTCGGGTCCGGCGGGCTCACGCCCGGATCGGCCTTGAACCGGGCCACGGGGGCCGTGAGGTCGACGTTCGCAGGGACGCAGTCCTTGGTCGTCAGGTTCGGGACGAGCAGGTACTCGCCAAACGTCCTGCTCGGCTCATCGTAGATGAATGCCATGTCGGCTACTAGTGCGGGCTCCCCGGGCTGTCAACGCGACCGGGCGGGCGGCGCGGCGCTGCCGGGCTCGCACGACCGACACGACCCCTCGGGGGGCTCCTCCCCGCGCGCCCGGGCCGCCCTTGCCCTGACCGTCTGGATCAGCCCCAGCGTCCAGCACATGGGGCAGCCGCGCAGCGCCACGAGCGCGACGGGCAGCAGCGCGAGCGCCGCCCAGGGGTGCGCCGGCGCGAGGAGCGCCGCGGCCACGAGGGCCCCGAGGCCGACGATCCCGCGGGCGACGTGCTCGAGGAGGCTCTTGCTGGCGAACATGGCGCTCAGCCCCCTTCCCGCGCTGACCGCGCCCGGGGCGCGCCCTCGCGCCGGAGGATCTCCCCGCGCACGAGCTGCCGCGCGCGGTGGAGCCGGCTCTTCATGGCCGCCTCGCCGAGCCCGAGCGCCTGGCACACCTCCTCGCCCGTCATCCCCTCGACGTCGCGCAGCACGAGCACCTCCCGGTAGGGCCGCTCCAGCGCGGCGATCGCCTCGTGCACGGCGCGCACGAGCCGCCAGCGCTCGAGCGCCGCGTGCGGGTCGAGCTCGGCCGAGGGCGCCGCGTCGGCGTCGTCGAGCCGCGCGCCTCGGGACGCGCGCGCGCGCTCCCGCGCGAACGGGCGCAGCATGCGCAGGCACGCGTTCCGCACCACCGTCATGAGCCACGAGAGCGCGCCAGGGTCGCGCGCCACGTCCGGGCGGCGCGCGAGCTTCGTGAAGGCCTCCTGGACGGCGTCGTCCGCGTCGAAGGCGTCGCGGCACGCGCGCAGCCCGAAGCGGTAGACGCGGTCGTGGTAGGCGCGGACGAGCAGCTCGAGCGCGCCGTCGTCGCCGCGCGCCGCCGCCGTGAGCACGGTGTCGTCGGGGGTCATGGGGTCCTCCATCGTTCTCGCATCATTCACGCGGAGAAGCCCCGGCGGGGGGCGGAGGATTCAGGAAATCGTCACCGGGCGCGAGATCGCCGCCGAGGGCGGCGGGGCCGCCTCGACGCAGAATCGACTCTCACGTTTACCCCATCGGCTCTGTTGCACCGGATCGAACATCCTGCTTCACGACCACCGACGGTCAATCGACGCGACCTCGCGAACATCGATCTTCGCCTGGACATGTCGAGTCCAGAGCGGCTCCGACCTTCACGCGCCGGGGCGCGACGCCGGGTGCTAGACCGACAAACGGGTTGAAACCACGAGAGAAAGCAGGAATTTCACAGGGAGGCGGGGAGGCGGGGAGGCGGGGAGCGAGAGACGGCAAGAGAAAGAACTTCATTTTTCTTCTTCCTCCCCGCCTCCCCGCCTCCCTGTGAAAATTCTCCGGGTTTTAACGTGATCGGTGTTCTAGCATCGCCGCATGGCCGATGATCTCAGCAAGGACGTCTCGCTCCTCGATCGCGATCTCGTCGCCGTGCGGCGCGACCTGCACCGCCATCCCGAGCTCGGCTACGAGGAGCTGCGCACGTCGCAGCTCGTCGCGGAGCGCCTGCGCGCGCTCGGCCTCTCGGTGCGCACGGGCGTGGCCGGGACAGGCGTCATCGCCGATCTCGAGGGCGAGCGCCCCGGCCGCACCGTGCTGCTGCGCGCCGACATGGATGCGCTCCCCGTCGTCGAGCAGTCGGGCCACGATTTCCCGTCCGAGACGCGGGGGGTGATGCACGCGTGCGGCCACGACGCCCACGTCAGCGCGCTCCTCGGCGCGGCCACGCTGCTGTCAGCGCGCCGGGGCCGCCTCGCCGGCAGGGTCCGCTTCGTCTTCCAGCCCGCGGAGGAGCTCTCCGGCGGCGCGCTGGGGATGATCGAGGCAGGCGCGCTCGACGGCGTCGACCAGGCGCTCGGCGCCCACGTGATATCGCCCCTCCCCTTCGGCGTGGTGGCGACGCGGACCGGGCCGTTCTTCGCGGGGTACGACGCCTTCGAGATCGCCGTCGTCGGCAAGGCGGGGCACGGCGGGCTGCCGCACATGTCGGTCGACCCCATCTACGCCGCCGCGCAGGTCGTGACCGCGCTCCAGTCGATCGTCGCGCGCGAGGTGAAGCCGGGCGAGCCGGTCGTCGTGAGCATCTCGGCCATCTCCGGCGGGAACGCGGCCAACGTCGTCGTGGAGCGCGTGACGCTCCAGGGCACGGTGCGCTGGTTCTCGCGCGAGAGCCGCGAGCACGCGCTCGAGCGCGTCCAGGCGATCGCCTCGGGCGTGTGCTCGGCGCTGCGCGCCGGGTGCGAGTTCAAGGTGGTGTCGACCTCGCCCGTGACGGCGAACGCCGCCGCGCCCGTGGACCTGATCACGACCGCCGCCCGCGAGACGGGCCGCGCCGACGTCATGGATCCGGGCCCGCTGACCGTCAGCGAGGATTTCTCGGAGTTCACGGACCGCGTCCCGGGCTGTCTCTTCACGGTGGGCGCGGGCGGGCCGACCGCGGCGCCGCACCACCACCACGCCTTCGACCTCGACGAGCGCGCGATCGGGCTCATCGCGGAGATCTTCACGCGCGCCACGCTCTCCGCGCTGCGGCCCGAGTGACGCGGCCGGCGGGGCGGCTCGGCTCGACCGACGTGTCGTCGCGCACGGCGTCGGGGTGATCTCGGCCCTCGCCGCGCCGCGGGGCTCGCGGCGGGCAGCGGCGGCCGCGGGCCCGTCGCGGCATGCTGGCCGGCGCGATGGCTAGGACGCTCCGGACCCTGCTCACGACCTACCGCTTCACGTTGATCCTGCTCGGGTCGATCGCCGCCGGCGCGGGGCTCGGCCTCGCGCTGGGCGAGCGCGCGGCGGTGATCAAGCCGCTCGGCGATCTCTTCCTCAACCTGCTGTTCACCCTCGTGGTGCCGCTGATCTTCTTCTCCATCTCGTCGGCGGTCGCGGGCATGGGCAGCCTGCGGCGCCTCGGGCGCATCGTGACCGCGATGCTGGGCGTCTTCGTCGCGACCGGCCTGGTCGCGTCGTCGCTGATGCTCGTGGCGGTGAAGCTCTACCCGCCCGCGGAGGGGCTCACGGCCACGCTGCCCGGCGCGCCGGAGGTCGCGCCGGTCCGCCTGGGCGACCAGCTCGTGGGCGCGATCAGCGTCGGCGACTTCGGCGAGCTGCTCTCGCGGAAGAACGTGCTGCCGCTCATCGTGATGGCGTTCCTCGTCGGCCTCGGGACCACGGCGGCCGGCGAGCGCGGCCAGCCGTTCGCGCGGCTGCTCGCCTCGGCCAACGAGGTGATGCTCAAGGTGGTCGACCTCGTGATGGTCTACGCGCCGATCGGCCTCGGCGCCTACTTCGCCCACCTGGTCGGGAGCTTCGGCCCGGCGCTGCTGACGTCGTACGTCCGCGCGCTCGGGCTCTTCTACCCGATCGCGATCGCGTACTTCTTCGTCGCCTTCACGCTGTACGCGTGGCTCGCCGGCCGGGGGCGCGGGGTGAGGGCGTTCTGGAGGAACATCCCGCCGCCGGCGCTCACCGCGCTCGCGACGTCGAGCAGCATGGCGGCGATCCCGTCGAACCTCGAGGCGGCGCGGCGCGCCGGGGTGCCCGACGACATCGCGGAGGTGATCGTCCCGATCGGCGCGACGATCCACATGGAGGGATCGTGCCTGTCGGCGGTGCTCAAGACCTCGCTCTTGTTCGGGCTCTTCGGCCGCGAGTTTGGCGGGGTGGACACCTACCTGGCCGTGCTGGGGGTCGCCATCCTGAGCGGGACCGTGATGAGCGGGATCCCCGGCGGCGGGTTCATCGGAGAGCTGGTGATCGTGTCGCTGTTCGGCTTCCCGATGGAGGCGCTGCCGATCATCTCCACCGTCGGCGCCCTCGTGGACCCGCCCGCCACGCTGGTCAACGCCGTGGGCGACAACGTGAGCTGCATGGTGGTGGCGCGCCTCATCGACGGCCCGGGGTGGGGCGAAATGGCGCACGGCTCGCCGCCCGCGACCGACGCGGGCGGCTGACGCCGGTCACCAGCCGGACCCCTCGTCCTCGCCGAGCGCGCCGCCGATCAGGCCGGCCGCGCCGCCCACGGCCGCGCCGCTGGCGCCTCCGAGGAGGCCTCCGACGAGCGCCCCCTTGGCAGCGCCTCCGGCGAGCTCGTCCTCCGGCGAGGACTCCCGCGCTTCTCCCTTCGCCGCCGGGTCCGCCTGCTCCTGCTGCCTCGTCGCTGGTGTCGGCTGGCTCTTCTGGTGCTTCTTCATGATGCGCTTCGAAGCAAGCCTCGTACCAGAGCGTGCGTCGCGTCGAATCGTTGAGCAACGCCGACTTCTGCTCGCTGCATCGTCACGCTCCGGTGTTGTAACGAACCAGGACAATCAGGTCCGAAACGGACGCAGGGAGCAGGCGGGTGTGACCGTTGACGGAAGCGATGATGCCGTCGGCGACGGCGCCGTTGTCAGCTTCGCTGAAGCGGAGCGTCCAGGTCCCGACGCCGGCGCCGGCGGGCCCGTAGTTGCTCACGCCGTGCGGCAAGCCGTCGAACGCGTCCGCGATGCTCGGAAGCGTGATGTCGCGCGGCGCACCTCCGCCGGGCCCCTGTAGGCGGAGGCGCACGGCGTTGCCGCTCCGGTAGAGCGCCGGGTCGTGCACGACCAGGAACAGCTCGACGCCGGCGATCTGGATGGTGCGGCCGCGCGTGTAGAACGGAAACACACCCGGCGTGAGCGCGAGCGACAGAGTCTGATCCGCCTGCGCGACCGGGGGGTGCAGGAAGCGATGCCATTCATCGCCAAAGTCCTGACGCGCGCTGAGCAGGTGCATGAGCCCTTCGCGCTCGCCAGAGACCTTCCCCGCCTGCGACCGGAGCACGACGTGGTGCGTGGCCGCCGCGAGCTGCCCGGTGGCCGCCTCACCGAGCGCCGATCCGCCCTCGCGCGCGGTGTAGCGCACGTGGAGAACGACGTCAGATATCGTGTCGTAGTCGAACTGGCGGAACGTCCGCGGCAGCTCGAGCCGCCAGGTGCTGATCGCGCCAGCGCCCTCGAACGGCAGGTAGCACGGATCCTGCAGGTTCGCCTCGAACAGGCCGCTGTCCTCCTGCGCCTTCGAGGTCACGATCGATTGAACGCCGACGAGATCGTCGCGGAAGCGCGGGTCCGAAGGACCGCTGCGCGCGTAGCCGCCTCCCGATTCGGCCGTCGCGCGCACGCTGCTCGCCAGCAGCGTCAACGTGCATCGCACCGGCACGTACGGACCAGTCACCGAGGGGATACTCACGGCGACCGTCTTGATTCGCCGCATGTAATGGCCGGGGCTGTCCATGTCGAACAACACCTCGGGCAGGTCCACGATGCATTCGCCGTCGCGGCGCAAGTCGACGAGCGCGAGCGGGTCGAGCTCCCGGATCGAGACGTGCCGGGTCAGCTCGTACTCACGCCGTTGCGCATCGAGGTAAGCGACCTCCATGCGCTTGAGATCGTAGTGGAGGCGCTCGCCCGAGAGCAGCCCCTTCTTCAAGCCGTCCCAATATCCGAACTGGATGAAGCTGCGGTCTGTGACACCGAGCTCGAACTGCCAAGCACGCTCCGCCCGCTTGGCGAGATCGTAGGCGAGCTTGTAGCTCTGGAAGTAGAGCGTCGACAGCTGGCCGACCATCCACTTGTAGAGCTGATCGCTCGTGTATTTCGACCGGAGGAAGTCCTCGGCCTCTTTCGCGTGCTCGATCTGGAGCTTCAGGTTCTCGAGCTCGTGCTCGGCGACGCCGACCCGGATCTCCGCCGCGAGGCGCTGCTTCTCGAGGGACTCTGCTTCCTTCGACGCCGCCTGCGCCTGGTTCGCCCAATCGTCGGCGCGCCGCTGGTAGTGCGCGAGCGCCTGCGCGCTCTGCGCCTCGAACGTGAAGCCGGCTGCGTCTCCGCGCTTGCCGACCGCCAGCGCCCGGAAGATCTGCATGATCTGCTGGCTGCCGTAGGTGACGTTGAACGTCGGCGAGCCGCCGAAGCCGGCGACGCCGATGCTGATGTCCGGGAGGGCGCCGACGATCGCGGCGGTGTGCTCGAGATCGTTCGCCTCTGCTTCCTTGCCGCGCGCGAGCGCGAGCTTGGTCTGGTTGAGGATCTCCGTGGGGCTCATGAAGGCGCGCGTCCGGAAATACGTCGCGCGCAGCTCGGCGTTCTCCTTGCTGCGGACGATCGACTCGAGCGACTCCTTCGCCTCCTGCACCTGTCGCTCGCGCACGCGCACCATCGCGTCCTGGAGCTTCGTCTCGTGGCCGGCGCGCAGAAGGCCGAGCGCCTCCGCGTCGCGCTTTTCGAGCGCGGCGAGCAGCGCTTGCCCGTGCGCGCGCACGTCCGCGCAGAGCTCGGTCGCCTTCTGCACCAGCGCCTCGTAACGCTGATAGGGCAGCGGCGCGCCGAGGTCGGAGAGCGCGCTCGCCAGGTCGATGCCGGCCGCGGCGGCGCGGACGAGCATCGCAGGGTCGATGGGCGGCTCGAAGAGCGGGAGCTGGCGCACCACGCCCTCGATGTTCATGCAGTGGCGCAGCTTGAAGAGCCGATCGCCGACGCGATCCCAGTAGTCGGTGAGCAGCCTGTCGTTCGGCGGTATGCAGAAGAACGTCGTCGGTCCGAGCACCGGGATGTCGTCGTTCGGCGCGTCGCCATCGGCATCGGTGACCTCGGGGAGGTGGCCCTCGATCTCTTCGACGAGCGCGTTGCTGAAGGCGTCGAGGCCGAGCGCGCGGAGCTGGTTGAACGTGCGGGGGCTCGGAGGCTCGACGCTCACCTCGCGCGGGCGCGGGCCGAGGATCTGCGCTGCCATCGCGTAGAGCTGCGTGGCCTCATTGAGCGATTCGAGCGTGTCCCGGCGGAAGAGGTCGTCTCCCCATTCGATCAGGTTGTCGAGATAGCGCATGACGACCGCCTTCTGGTAGGCGGACGGGCGCAGGCGCGCGATCGCGTGCGGGTTGAACGGATCGCGCCGCCACTCGGCGATCTGCGCGAGGAGCGAGTCGCGCGCCGCGAGCTTCTCCGGATCGCTGCCCGAATAATGGAGCAGCAGCAGCAAGTCGTGAATCGGCCCCGCTGCGACGTCCTCGCCATGGTAGAGCTCGTAGAACGGACGAATCTTCCAGAAGCGCTGCGGCGCCGGCTCGTTGGTCGAGACCGTGGGGTCGAAGAGATAGTGGAACCACGCCTGCGCATCCTCGAACTGCCGGTTCTTCGAGAGCCCAACGGCGACGGCGAACGGCACGTGGAAGAAGAGCTCCCAGTTGTAGGACGCGTAGGCACCCCCGTACGAGAAGTCGAACTTGTCGCGCGGATAAGGCGCGGTGACGATCGGGCGCGGCTCGTACGCCGCCTCGAAGTACTCGTGCGCGAGCACCTGCCGCCGCAGCAGCGGCTCCGGGCCGGTCGGCGACGGATTCCAGAGGCCGTCGATGCCAAATCGGTTGAGCTGGCGCATCGCCACGTCGACGTAGGGGTGGAAGAACGGATCGAAGCGGTAGCGTTTCCCGTCCCAGCGTCGGACGAAGGTCTCGTACGACGGCGCGAGCGCCTCGAGCGCGGGCACTTCGTAGGTCGCCTCGGACGTGAGCGAGCGGAGGGCCGTCGTCTCCAGCGCGCTCGGCGGCGCGCCCGAGCGAAGGGAGAGCATGCTCGTGCCCGTGCCGTCGACGAGCCGCGCGCTCGAGCGAATCATCACCTTGCTCGACCGTGTCGCGACGGTCTCGCTGCCGATTGACGCGACGTTGCCGCCGAGCGCCTCGAGCACCCCGGCCGCGCCCACCGCGAGCAAGCCGCCGACGCGGGTGCCGCCGGTGCTGACCACCGGCGCCGTGTTCACGAAATCGATCGGCGTCGGATCGGTGACCACGGCGGCGGGGTCGTAGATCCATGGATCGGGCCCCACGGTTGGAAACGGCAACGGCCAGAGCTCCGGGATCAGGAAGCCCGGGTCGAGCGGAGTCCGGTCGGGGATCGTCCACTCTGGCGGGTCGCGGTACCACGTGATTGCGTCCCTCGGCTCGACGAAGAACGTGCGCTTGCGGTCCTGGAAGAAGAACGCGTCGTCGCTGGCGAAGTCGACCATGGCCGCCGGCACCACCTGGAATGGCAGCGGTGTACGATCGAGCGTCGGCTGGTTCTCGATCGCCCCGTCGAGCGGGTTGCGTCCAGGAAGCATGAGCGTGCCGCCGCCGTCGGCGCGCGCGTAGCTCTGCATGTACACCTCCGTGGCCGCCGGCAGGCGCATCACGATGGCAGGCTGGGACGACTGCCGCTCGAGCGTCACGGCTCCGTTCGAGCCGCTCATCCGGAACCGATCGAGCCGCTCGTAGTGGGACGCGCTCTTCTTGCCGCTGCTGCGCACGAAGCGGATCGGCTCGATGAGCAGATCCCCCTGCGCGGCGTCGTCGTAGGCGCGGAAGAAGAAGTCGCCGCGCGTCGAGTGGTCCGACTTGCGGAGCGCGCACGAGAGGCGCTGGTAGTCGGCGTCGGTCGCGCCGATCTGCTGTGTAGAGAGCTTCCGCTTCTGGAAGCGGCCGTTCTTGCGCTCGCTCCAGGCGAGGCGGATCTGGTAGTAGCGGATCGGGCGCCCCTCGACCTGGTCCCCTCCGCCCTGGGGCGTCGCCGGCACGGTCTCGACTGCTGCCTCGGTAATCTGCGCCCAGAAGATGTAGAGCCGCCGGTTGTAGATGAAGGGCAAGAGGTGCTCGCCCTCGATCTCCACGTCGACGCGCTCCCACGGCGTCCAGCGCGCTCCGTCGACGCGCTGCCGGTAGAAGTAGAGCGGCGGCGTGCTCGGCGTGCGCGCGAAGACGTGCAGGAGGTCGGTGTCGCCGTCGACCTGGTGATGCGATCCGACGACGTGGAGGCGCGCGACCTCGTCGAGTCGCTCGAGATAGCCGATCGCGGCTGCTTCGCTGGTATCGGCGGTGATGTCCGCCTGCAGCAGGTCCTGCTCGAGCTGCGAGTAGAACGGCGATTTGTCGTCACGGAGCTCGGGCTCGATCCAGTTCTCGGGATAGAGGAACACCTTCCGGTTCGCCTCCCATACCCGGTAGTTCTTCATCCACTTCCATTCGTCGGAGTCGTCCTGCGAGAGAACGACCCTCGGCTCGAGGTTCATCAGCGCGCGCTGCACGAAGAGCTGCGCGCTGCTCATCGCCTGGCGCAGGCGCGAGGTGAGCTGGCACGGGCTCATCGCCACGTCGAGCAGCGTGTGCGCGTAGAGGCGGTAGGCGTCGGGGAAGCGCGCGTCGAATGCGATCAGCCAGCTCGCCAACGCCTGGCGCTGCAGATCGCGCAGACCATCGCGCAGCGGCCGGGCGACCTCGCGCCACAGCGACTCCTCGTAGCGGCCGCGGACCGCGTTCTTGATCGCGTCGGCCTGGGCGCGCTGTTCGGCGATCGTCGCCGGAACGAGCCGCCAGCCGAACCACGTCGAGACCGCGAGCCCGATGCGGCGGGCGGCCGCGACCGCGCGGGCGACGCGGAGCAAGCCCTGCTCGTCGCGCCAGTCATCGGGATAGACGAGGCCGAGCGCGCTCGGCACCGCCGGCGTCGCCCCACGCGCCGGCACCCCGACGAGGTATTCGATGTCCGCGGGATCCCAGTGCGTCCGCTTCGGCAGCTCGGCGAGCAGCGCTTCGTGCGCGGCGGCGACGGCGGACGCCGTGCCGCCGCCGACCGCCTCGGCGGCGACGAAGAGATCGACGAGCTTGCCGCCGGCGGCGCGGTTGCGGAGCGCCACGACGTCACGCAGGCGCGCCAGCGGGGCGTACGCGACCGATCCGGGAGCCGGCGGCGACGTGGGCAGCGCCGCCAGGTCGAGGATGCCGCGCGCCGGCGCGCGCTCGAACAGCCAGGCCAGCTCCGCCGCGCCGATGCCGAACCGCGCCAGCACCAGCGCCACCTTGTGCAGGCGCTCGTAGAGACGGAACTGAGCCGGAAGGTCGGTGGCGCTGGGCAGCCGAGGCGTCTCGCCGTCGGGCTCCGTGGCGGCGTAGTCGGTCACCGCCGCGGCGCGGAAGATCTGGCGCGCGGGTGTCCCGCCGGGCCCCGGATCGAGCACGTAGGTCTTGAGGACCGGCGCCGCGATCGCCGGGGCAAGCCCCAGCGCCGAGCCGACCTTCTCGACGACCACCGAGTCCTTCGCGGACTCGCGGAGGAAACGTGTGAGCGCGTCGAGCACGTAGCGAAGGCGCGCCACGGGGCTGGACAACCAGGTCGGGTCCAGCGGGTCCGCGAGGCTTGCCTTGGCCGCGACGGGATCGAGGAACGGGGGAAAGACCGCGTCGATGATCGCCGCCGTGCCCGCGGGCGGCGCTCCGGCGTCGACGTCGACCGCGGCGACGACCGCCGCGATCGTCGTCGCGACCGCGGCGGCCGACCCCGGGAAGAGCGTCTCCGCCGCCTCGGGCGTCACGACGGACGCGATCTGCTTCGACAGCCGCTCGCGCAGCTCCGACCGCGTGGCCGCCGCCGGCGCGTCCGAGAGATCGGCGTCGATCTTGCGAAGGCCGTCGCGCATGTCGATGAGCAGCGCGCCGACCGTCTGGACGTCCGGCGCGAGCGAGGACTGGTGTGTGTCGACGTGGCGCAGCACGTAGTCGAGCTCAGCGGGGCTGAATCCGGAGCCACGGACGGACTTCGCCTCGTCGATGAACCGCAGCGCCTCGGCCGGGCGCGCAGGATCGAAGGGATCGATCCCGGTCAGCGCCAGGTACGAGACGAGCTCGTCGATCGACGCGCCGATCGCACGCGCCAACGACGCATGGCGGTAGAGGGCGCTCAGGTTCGCGAGCGTGAGCCGGTCGTCGGAGAGCAGCGGCACGAGGCGCGCGAGCTCCTGACCGGTGATGCCGAGCGCGCCGCTCACCGCGGCGGCGTGGTCGACGAGCCCCTGCGTCTCGTCGAGGAGCGCGTCGCCGTCGGCGGCGATGCGGAACGCGGGGTCCGGATCCTTGGCGGTGGCGCGGCTCTGGAAGAGCGAGTCGTAGAGCGACTCCCTCTCCGCGCTCCCGGCGACCGGCGCGAGCGTGTCGTCGAAGACGAGGCCGAGGCCGGTCGCGGCGGCGGGGATGCCCGTCGGGCGCCCCGCGCGCATCCGCGGCTTCCAGCGGCGCGTGTCGAGCGGGCCCCACCACGCGAGCAGCTCCCGGAGCGGGGTGCCGTGCTCGGCGTGGAGCCGCCGGACCGCCGCCAGCTTGACGAGGAACGCCTCGTCGAGCACGCCCGAGCCGAGCACGTCGATGGCGAGATCGAGATCGGCCGCGCCGATCGACAGCTGCCGCGCGAGGCGGATGAAGCGATGGAGGCGATCGAGGTGCCCCACGGTGAGCCCGACCAGCTTCGCCTCGGCCACGTCGCAGCTCGTTCCGTCGAACCACACGCCCACGGCCACGCCGCCCTGCACGAAGCTGCCGCGGAGGAGGTCGACGAGCGCCTCGAACTCGAGCGGCGCCTCCGCGAGCGCCGGCGTCGCCTTGTCGAGGATGAGCGCGACGCTGGCGAGCTTGGTCACCCACGCGGCGTCGCCGGCCATACCCCAGAAGGCAGCGGGCGTGCGCGCCGGGACGAGCGCCTTGCCGGCGACGATGTCCCACTCGAGCGGCGACATCCCGAGCACCTCCGTGGCGACGACGGCGTCGACGAGCGCCCCGGTCGGGCCCGCGGCGTGCAGATCGGCCATGAGGCGGTGGCGCGGCAGGCCGAGCTGCCCGAGGTAGACCCGCGCCTCCTCGAGCCAGAGGTTGAACGGAAGCTGGAACGGAAAGATCGCGTCCTTGCCGATCGCCGCGCGCGTACCGGCCAGCACCTCGTACGCCTCGACGTGGAGGTGCTCGGGGTGGACGAGCAGATCGGCCGTCTTGCCCGTCGTCTGGTAGGCGGGCGCGGGGTTGACCGGCGCGACGGTGAGCTCGAGGATCTCGTTGACGAGGTCGATGTAGGGCAGCGAAGTGAGGGTGTTGTCGCAGGAGAGCTCGATCGCGCCGAGGTCGGCGCGGCGGCCGTCGAAGAGCACGTCGAGCGCCGTCTTGCCCGCGGTGGTGGACGGCCGGAGGTCGAGCCAGCGGAGGACGTCGACGAGGTATGCCGCCGGGCTGTACACGGATTGACAGTGCTCGCACGAGCAGCTGTCGAGCGAGCCGAACAGCGCGCGGTACTCGGGGAAGGCATCGATGGACTCGGGGCGCGCGGGCATCACGGCCATCCGCGCGCCCTCGAACGCCTGGCCGTATCGCGCGAGCAGCATCGTCGCCGTCGCGGCGGCGTTGCTCGCCTTCGCGTAGACGCGAACCGCGGTGCCGGAGCCGAGGGACTTCGAGAAGCGCTGGAGGAAGGTGGCGCGGCCCATCGAGCGGATCTTGAACGCGGAGTCGACGCCCTCGCGCAGCAACGCCGCCATGACATCCGAGCGCGCGCCCGACGGCGCGACGCGGTAGGTTCGCTCGATCGCCTTGAGCGCGCGGAGGCCACGCGCCTGCGCCTCGGCGCCGCCGAGCGCCGCGAGCGCTTGCGGGTGAGCGCTGACGTACGCGGCGATCGGCGTCGAGCGCATGTCGAACGCAGGGTTGGCCGCGTAGAAGGCGGCGAGCGGGACCTCGGGCACGAGCCGCTGCGCGCGGTGCGCGACGAACGCCGTCGGGAGCGCCTCCTCGACGATGTCCTCGAGCATCGACGCGTAAGCCTGTGGGCTCATCCCCGCCGCGGCGAGGTCCGGCGGCACACCGATCTTGTGCTCCACGATGAGCTGCAGCCAGTCCTTCGCCTCGTACGCCGCGAGGTCCGCGAGGCGCCGGATCTTGTGCTCCAGGAGCGCCGTCACCAGCGGCAGGTGGTTGTGCGTGAACGCGGCGAGCTGGAGCGTCAGCTGGAGGCGATCGACGGTCGCCTCGTCGAGCACCTCCTTCCGGCGGACGTCTCGCCAGAAGCTCTCGGTCGCGCCGCCGGCCTCGCGGTAGACGTCGACCAGCTCCCGGCGGGCGCGCGCCGCGACGCCCGCCGCGTCGAAATAGCCGCCGAGCGTGCTCTCGCCGGGCCGCGGCGTGCGCAGCGCCTGTGTGATCCCGAGCTCGTCCAGCTCCGCGAGCGCCTTGACGGCGGTCTTGGCGACGGCTGGTTCGACCTGATTCTCCGCGACCGCGCGCGCGACGGCGTCGCGGCGCGCGGCGGGATCGCTCGCGAGGAGGCCGGCGGCGCTGAGCGGGATCTTCTGCCGGCCGAGCGCGTAGAGGACCTCGGCCGGTACGCCGGTCTCGCGGGCGAGCGCGAAGCTCTGCCGGACGAGCACCAGCTCGCGCGGGACGACGCCGCTCCGCGCGGACAGGAGCGCGACCTCGGAGAAGTCGAGCTCGCCTATCGCGTGCAGCTCGAGGCCCTCCTCGGTGAGCACGGCGCCGAGCGCGTCGCGCGTACGTTCGAAATCGGAGCGCGGGCGAACCGCGCCGCCGATGGCGACGTCGATCGTCTCGTCGTCGCCCGCGTTCAGCACGACGGCCGAGGAGGCGACCGTCTTCTTGCCGAGCGAAACGGCGACGTAGACGTCGAGCCGCGGCCGTTCCGTCGTGTAGGCGACGGTGTAGCGGCCCTCGGCGTCCAGGTGGACTGGCTCTCCGAGCGGCTCGTCCGCACGGCGGAGGCGCTTTGCGAACGCCGCGACGGTGACGCCCTCCGGGATCGTTCCGTCCGCCTCTCGTACGCGACCAGTGATCCGCCGCCGGCCTGCTGCAGGCTGCTCCTTGACCTCGCTCATGTCGTTCTCCTCGTGCGCGCGTGGGCACGCACGATCAGCGGTTTGCCGGTCGCGTCTCGTCGACGATCTCGAGATGGGTCTCGGTGCCATTCGGATCGAGCCAGTACACGGCGTCGCGGCGCGCGTAGTCGGTGATGCCGTCGCGCGCGAGCGAGCGCTCGTGCACATCGCCAGGATCGTTCGCGCTGACGGGAACGCCGAAGTAGTAGTGCGCCTTCGCGGGCGTCGTCCGGACATGCGGGGGGTGGAAGTTCACCATCCGCCCGCGCGCATCGATCTGGTAGCGAAGGAAGTATTCGGCGCCGCGCCGCACGATGTGGGGCGGCTCGATGTAGTCGAAGTAGCGAAGCGGCACCGCCGGCCGCGGCAGGGAGTGACATCCGGCGAGGCCGAGCGAGGCAACGAGCACTTTCAACCAGCGTTTCATTTTACCTTTGCCTCTCACGGGTACCCGTTTCCAGTGCCCCATGCCCTCCACGGCTTTCCCGTGTAGGTGCCGCCGTCGCCCCCCACGGCGGGATCGGGATCGCCGGGTCCGGGGATGTAGTTGCCGGCGCGCACGCCGACTTCGATCGCCCAGCTCCGCGGCAACAAGAGCCCGAGGAAGATGCCGAAGACGTTGGCGATGATGTCCGTCAGCGAGTCGAGGATGTGATTCACGGTCCCCTGGTTGCGCTGCTCCGCATCGAACGACTCCCAGTCGATGGGGCTCTCGTGAATGAGGCCGCCGATGACGAGAAGCAGCGCTCCGAGCAGGCCGACGCGGTGGGCGACCGCGGCATTCGTGCCCGCGTGCCACGCGTGCATGCCGTTCTCGCGCGCGTTCGGCGCAGCCGAGGGAAGGCGACCCGCCGCATCGCGTGTGTCCCGCCGCAGCGAGTCCGGAAGCGGCAGCGTCGACGTGGGATCCCCGTCGGCGCGGGCGGACCAATCGACCGTGTGCCACCGTTCGGCGAGCATCCCGAGACCGAGCATGCGGAGGGCCCCGCGGCCCATGTCCTCGAGGCCGCGCAGCGCGGCCGTGCCGTTCCACGAGAACAGCCCACCGAGGAGACGGACGAACCCGCCCAGGATGTCGAGCAGCCCCGCGATGGGCCCCGCGATGATCCCCGGCAGCCACTCGCCGGCCCAACTGGCGGCGTCGTGAAGCGCGTCCGAAATGCTCTCGAAGACCCCGAGGGCGCCCGTGTGATGAGGCGTCGATCGCGTGGCCGAGGAGCTGTTCGAGACGCCCCCGAGCCCGGTGCCCGACGGCCCTGTGGTCGGCGCCCTGCTCGTGGCACCACCGGAGCTCGAACTACCGCCGCCCCCCCCGCCGCCTCCACGCCCGCCGCTACCGCCGCCGCCCGAGCCCGCCGAGGCCTGGGGTCCACCACCGCCGCGCAGCGTGTCGAGCGCCCGGCTGCCGTCGACGGCGTCGGTGCCGTCGGGATCCGTGTAACGAAGCGGGTTGTTGCGGGCGTAGCGATAGAGGTTCGCTCCGTCGATCGTCCCCTTCGGATCGCAGCTCGTCCATCGTCCGAGCCATGCCGCGTAGTACCGCGCGCCACGGTGATCGAGGCCGGTCTCTTCGTCGCGCTCGTGACCGGTGTAGCGGTAGCGCCGCGCGCTCACCTCGACGGTCGAATCGGTGGCTCGGAACGCGCACGTGCCGTATGGATGGTACTGCTCGTACCCGATCACGCGCCCGCCGTGATCGAGCTCCATCGTCGAGGACCCGAGGTGATCGTCCACCTGGTAGCGCCAGCGGCTCACGGACGTGAACGGGGGCGAGGACGTGTCGATCGTCTTCGTCTCGACGATCGCTTCCGTCCGGTCGGCCTCGATCACACGCACCGTCTGACGTTCGAAGTTGGGCGTCGTATCCGCGGCGCCCCACCGGCGATAGACCTCGTACGGACCGAGATAGATTCGTTCCTCGCGGATCATCCCGTGGACGTAGACCTTGCGGACGCGAACTCCGCGCGCGTCGTAGGCAAAGAACACGTCATCCCCACCACCCGCCTTCTTGTGCGCGGCGACGAGGCGGCTCGCGTGGTCCCAGCGCAGGGCGTGCAGATGAGCCATGCCCGAGAGCCGCCCCACGTCGTCGTGCGCGTAGGTGAACGCGAGAGGATCACCAGGATTGCTGCGGACGAGCCGGTTGCTGTCGGGGGCGTACTCCTGCCGCCGTGTCCACCCCGATCCTCCGCCGCCGAGCGGCGCGTGGGCCACACGGGTAAGGTTGCCCGCGTCGTCGTACTGATACGTCTCGCGGTAGCGGCGGAGCGCGGACAGATCGTTCGGGTGATCGAGCCGGAGCGCCGAAGGCTCGGCCGGCCCTGGCTGCTGGCCGGGATGCTCGCGCCCTTCGGCGGCGACGAGCTGGTAGATCGCGTCGTATCTGTAGAGGCCATCGGCGGAGACCGCCGGGTTCCCCCACGAGACCGCGTCGGTCACGGCGACGACGTTCCCGACCGGATCGCGCTCGTACGATAGGTCCTGTAGCGTCGCTCCGCTCGAGGGGCGCTCGACCACCTGCCGGATCAGCCGGAACGTCTCCTGATCGTAGGTGGCGCGCGACCGCGTGCCATTGCCATGCTCGACGAGCACGCGGCGGCCGCGCGCATCGTAGTCGATGTTCGTGATCACCGGCGTCCAGCGGCCGTCGTCCTCGGAGCCGCCGGGGAGCAACACAGGCCGCAGGTCTTCCGCTAGCACGTCGAGGCCACGCGACCACAGCTCGATGGATTCGACCAGGCCAGCCTGGTTGTAGGAGGTCCGGATGACCGTGCCGTCGGGTAAAGCGCGAAGCAGCGCCCGCGCGCAGGCGTCGTAGAGCACCTTCGCCTTGAGCTCCTCGGCCTCGAGGCTCGCTTCGGCGGCGAGCGCGATCGCGTCGGGCGCCGGGAGAGCCGCGAGCGCGCTCCAATCCGGCCGGTCGATCGCGCGCGCGAGGCGCCGCGTGCTCTCGACGAGATTGCCATCGAGGTCGAAGCGATCGTTGCTGAGCATGCCAGCGCCGTCGTAGCTGCGGAACACGCGCGTGCGCAGGTTGCGCGCGGTCGCGTCGGGATGTAGCTCCCCGTGGATCGTCCGCTCGACGAGCCGCGTGCCGCCGGCGTCGGTGACGAACAAGTGCGTCTCGCGCTCGAGCGCATCGTAGCGGTGCTCGACGGCGACGCCGGTCTCGTCCCATGTGCGCATCGGCTTGTTCGCTACATCGCGCAGCGCGCACAACCCGCCCGGATCGGCGAGGACGGCGACGACGCGATGCTCGCCCGCGACGTCCCACGCGCCCGCGTCAGCGCGGACGACGCGCGCCGGCCGATCAATCATGTCGAGCACCTGGTGGACGATGACGTTGCCACGCGGGTCGCGAAGCGAAACGCGGTTGCCCTTGATGTCGAACGTGACTCGCGTGGGGAGCAGGCCGGCCGCCGCGTTGTCGGCGACGACGAGGAAGGCCCGCCCGAGCGGATCGAGGTGCTCGACGGTCGGCGTGTCGCGGTGGGCGAAGGCGAGCGCCGCGCACCGCTGCTCAGCGGCGGTGCCCGCCTGCTTGCGAGCGAACCACGGCGTCCCCGCGATGCAGTCGTTCTCGTCCCAGCGCTCGCGGCGCCACGCGGTGACCACGAGCCGCGTATGCGTACCGTTCGGATGATCGGTACGGACGAGGCGGCCGAGCGGGTCGTAGCGGAGGATCGGGGTCACCCCCCATTCGACGATCTCGTCTTCGTCCTCGTACGCGAACGTGCTCGAGAAGTACGGCTCGTACTTCTTCACCACGTTCCCTTTGTTGTCGTAGACCGTTCGCCCGGTGCCGACCCAACGTGGATGGGCGGGTGCGACGCGCGCCGAGCCGTCGGCCTCGCGCACCAGATGTCCGTCCGCGTCCAGGACGGGCGCGGGGCCGGGCTCGGCCGACTCCTTCTTCATCGCTTCGCGGCCGCTTCCGTCCGAGTAGACGTACGTCTCGCGGAAACGGGTGTTCGCGGCGCCGTGCCGTTCGCGCCGCAGCTCGTGCGAGAAGACGGGCTCGCGGCCGCCGCTGGCGCGGAAACGCAGCATGTCGTACTCGAACCGCGTGGTCGGATCAGCGAGCGTGTCGCCCTCTGCGGTGCCCTCTTTTCCCATCATCGCCGTCGCGACGACCATGCCGCGCGTGTCGAACGCGATCGCCGTGAGGTTGCGATTCGCGTCCATGACGAGGGCCGGCGCGAGCACGCGGTAGTCGTTGCCGTTCTCGATGACGGCGTCGCCGGCGTCGCGCCGGCCGGCGGTGACGTGGTTTCCCACGGCGTCCTCGGTGTCGAGGACGAGCAGCGAGTAGCCGTCGTAGGTGACGCGATGATGCCCACCCAATGGGTCGATCGACTCGACCGCCTGGTAGAACCGGGCCCGATCGAAGACAGCACGGCCGCCGCGCGCCCACCGGATCCCGTCGGCGAGCACGTATCCGCCCGCCGCGAGCATGGGATCGGTCACCAGGCCACCGAACGCGCTCGCGACGAGGCCGGTCGTGAACGCGGCGCGCTGCTGCTCGTAGACGAGCGCGCGGCGTCCGATCTCGCCGAGTGGAAGGGGTCCGTCGAGCTCGTCGCGATAGTAAAGCCGCCGCTCGCGGGCGACCGGCCGGCGCTGGCCAGCCGGATCCGTCGGATCGAGCGAGATCTCGAACGCCACGACCGTTGCGCCCGTGAACGCCGCGTCGAGCTCGGCGTGGTCGTGCACCCGGCCCGCCAAGGGCCCAAGCCCGACGAGCTCGCACGTCGTCGACTCGACCGGAACGCCGATGCGATGGAAATCGGTCTCGTCCGGAGCGTTGGCGACGACCATTTCCCGCACCGTCGCGAGCACGGCCCCCTGCTCCGGCTCCATCACGGCGCGGCGCGGATAGGCGACGGTGGCCGTGCGTATCGGGTTGCCGAACGCGTCGACCGCGATGACCGTCTCGACCTCGAGGCGCGGGTCGGTCGGAGCTCGCTCGTAGAGGACGTTCAGGCGCTGGCGCTCGTGGGCGAAGACGACGGCCGGCACGTCGCCCTCGCGGTGTTGCAGCAGCCGCACCTCGTAGTTGGCCTCGGAGACCACGTATGGGTGCGGGGCCTCGGGGGTACCGTCCTCGGCGTAGATCTCCTGGCGCAGCATGCGGCCGCGCAATGCGCGGGCGGCTTCGCGCTCCTCGCGCGTGGTGAGCGAGCCGGGAAACATCGAGCGCGGCAGCACCGGCGCGAGCGGATCGCCCTGGTAGTGCTCGCGTGCGAGCGCGCTGTCGATGCGCTCGCGCTGGAGCCAGACGCCCGTGTGGAACCAGGTGACGGTGCGGACCGGCGGCTGATCGAGCGGCGCGCCGCCAGCGTCGCCGAACGACTCCGCGTCCCACTGTTCGACGCAGGCGAAGCCGCGAAACTCGCGCTCGACGCCGTCGAAGAAGCCGTGATGGTAGGCGAAGCGCGTGACCAGGCTCGTGTCGGCGACCGTGTCCTTGCGCCGGACCTCGGCGATCACCTGGACCGGCATCGGCAGGCGCGTGATCCACGGGCGCCCGGCGGCCCGGTCGTCGAGGTAATCGCGCGTCGACGGGCGATAGGCGACGTACGTCTCCGCGCCGAGGTTGTTGACCATCGAGCGGAGCAAGTGCGGCTTCTCGCCGCCGAGTAGATCGACGTACGCGACCGGCGCGGCCCCGCCGCGCGCGAGCTGGGATGACCAGACGAGACACTGGGTGCCGGTCCCGAGCAGATCGACGACGTTGACGTCGGAGAGGGAATCGATCGCCGGCAGGGACTCGAGCCGCCATGCCGGCGCGAGCGCGTTGCCGCCCAGATTGAAGTACACGCGCACGCCGTCCCGGCCGAGGTAGACGAGATCGCTCGTCCCCGAGCCATCGAGATCCGCGAACCGCATGCGCCGCGCATCGAACTGCTCCGGCGTGTCGAACTGCACATCGCCGTCGAGGGTGATCTTCGGGCCGAAGCAGCCGTAGCCCTGGTTCGGCCAGTAGCAGACCTCACCGTTCCGGACGCGGACGACGTCGAGCAGACCGTCGCCGCTGATGTCGGCGAGGTGGATCGTCTCGGCTCCGTCCGCGAAGACGACCGCCGCGCCGCGCTCTTCGTCGCGCGGCTTGCGCAGCCACGACGCCGGGTCGAAGCCCTCCTTGCCACGCGAGCGGTACCAGACGAAGACCTCGTGCTCGCCGACGAGCAGGTCGGGCAGACCGTCGCCGTCGACGTCGACGAAGCGCACGTTCGCGCCGCGGAAGTCGATGTTCGGCATGACCCGCAGCGCCACGAAGGGAGCCCACTCCCGTGCGTCGGTGCGCTCGAAGTAACCGGTGAGCGGCGGCGTGAACGAGACGAGGTCGAGTTTGCCGTCGCCGCCGAGATCGAGCAGCAGGTCCGGACCGGCCGAAAGCCTCGCGGGTCGCGGGAGGCCGTGCTGAAGAGCCGGCGGCTCGAACGCGCCCTCGCCGAGGTTCCGTTTGTAGAACCAAGCCTGCTCGGTGGCGAAGAGCACGCCGGGCAGGCCCTCGCCGTCGAGGTCGACCCAGCGAGCGTCCGACGCCCGCATGCCTCCCGCGAGACCCGAACGGCTCTCGCGATCGAGGGCCTCGAGCCGGTCGTGCAGGACCGGCCGGGTGTAGTCGAGCTCGAGCGGCGCATCCTCGACTCGCAGGTACGCGCCGCCGCCTGGCGGCCGATCGTACGAGACGCGCGTGATCGCAACGAGGTACGAGGCGAGCGGGCCTATCGGAGGCCCGCCATCGGGAACGGTGACGCGTGCCTCGTCGTAACGGAGGTCGAGCGAGCGCACCAGGCAAGGTTGCGCACCGAGCTCCGCGAAGCGGTGGAAGACAAGAACGCGCCGGCACAGCCGGTAGGTGCGGATCTCGAACCCGGCGCGGTGGTTCGAGAAGGGATCGGGGCGAATCGTCCACGGCGCGCTCTCGCCGACGAGCGGAGTCATCAGATCGTGCTCGCCGTAGTCGAAGACGAGCTCGAAGAGGTAGTCGTCGCCCTCCGGCGCGGGCGCGTTCCGATCGACGACTGGCGTTCGATTGCCGTACTGGACGCGTTTCAGGTAGGTTTGCGCAGTGGCGACGAAGCTCCGCGTTCCGCTCGCGCTCTCGCGGAACCGGCTCGCTTCGCTCCGCCGCGCCGGATCGACGCCCTCCCCGTCCTCGCGCTTGTAGGTGTAGCGCACGACGTTGCCGTGGTCGTCGTGCGTCTCTTCGAGGAGCCAGGTGAAGACGTGGCCCGGGCGGTCGGGATCGGATACGCGCGCGGACGGTGAGCGCCCGTAGACGTTGAGCACGTTGTCGCGCGTGAACGCACGCCAGTGGACATCGCCGGTGGCGCGGTGAACCCAGCGTTCGATGCGCGAGAAGAGCCCTTCGACGCGCGGGCGGTAGCGCTCGGCGAGATACGCGCCCCGGTCGACGATATCGGGCGCCGTTCCGTCGCCGCTCGCGACGCGCACGGGCACGAGATCCTCGGCGCCGGCGAGGAGGTACGTATCGGATCCGTCGCCGTCGAGGTACCGCGGCAGCCCCTTGTCGGTCTTGCGCGAGATCGCGGGAGCAGAGAGGCGGAAGCCGAGGCCGAACGGTCCATTCCCGGCGCCCGAGTCGTACGTGAGCGAGAGCGCGAGCGAGAAGCCGGAGCGACCGCGCGGCGTCTCGATCGGTACTGTCAGCGAGCACGTCCCCGTCGCCGGGTGACTCGTGAACGTCTCGCCTATCCCGCGGAGCGCGCCGCCGCCGGTGGGGAGAGAGATCGCCGAAATGGGGGAATGGTCGAGCGCGACGCTGGCGTCGCTGGAGGTTTCGGGCGCCGCGGAATTCGATGGTTCGCCTCTCGGCGAACGACCCGCCGACCCGCCCCCTCCATCGCTGCGCATTGGCACGGCCCGCAATGGTTCCCCAGAAGCCGAGCTGGTGTCAAGGCCAGAGTATTCCGCAGAACGTTCCAGGTTTCGGGACATTGCGCCCCAGCCTTCTCCCGGTGGCCGACCCCGTGCTCGGTCCAGCACGACCTTCGCGAGGCGTGCGATGGCGCTCGCATTGGTCCCGTCGGCGCGCGCGACCGCGAGCTGTTGGAGCAGGCGCGGGGTGCGGACGACGAGGGCGCGAAAGCCCTGCCCGCGAGCCACCGGCGCGAGCGCGCCGCCGAGAAAGCGCTTCCCGGCTCCGGTCGCCCCCGGCGCGATCACGTTCTGCTTCACGCGGACCCACTGGCAGGAGCCCAGCGACCGTGCGAAGGGCCTGTCTACACGCGCGCTGCCTCGCACGAGACGTCATCCACCCACGCGCCCCCCGGCACCCGCGCATCCTTCAGCGGGCGATGAAGTCGCTTGTTTTCACGCGCCGTCCACTCGCGATTCGTGTTCTCCGAGGTCGGACGTGCGGTGGAGTTGGCGGCCGTCGAAGCGAGGTTGGTCGAGGGCTGCTCGGCCAGGTGGAACGCCTTTGCAACGGGATGTCGTGTGCCGATGATGCCCACCCCTCAGGCCCTGGCTAGCAGCTCGCGACCATTTCACTGCAACACGAGGTCGAAGCGCAGGCGCGCTTCATCACAACCGTCGTGAAAGATCAGGCTGGTTCCTTCGGCGGGGGTCGCCGATCCGCCTTGCGGGTGAACGCAACGGCCGGTCTCGCTGTTTTGCAGGCTCCCACCGGACGTCACGTCGAAAGAGAGGCGTACTTCGGGACCACAATATCCGTTGAGGATCAGACCAACGTTGTTGTAGGCGGTCCCTTGATTCGGGTGAACACACATTCCGCTCGGAACATGCTTGAGCAAGCCGCTGTCCAGAACCCTGAAAGAAGAGGCGAGCGTGCTGCAGCTGCTCGACAGCACCAGCGGCGTGTCGTCGGCCGGCTTCGTGGCACCGCCTTGCGGGGCGAAGCATTTGCCGCTGGTGTGCTGCACGATCTTGTACTCGTCCACCGCGGGGCTCAACGCGTAATCTCTCGGCGTGATCTCGGCGAACGCGCGAGGACCGAAGCCGCGGTAGGTGTCATCGGAGGCGATGACGGTCCCGAGCCAGTAGTCGCGGTACCAGTGCAGCCACGAGCGACCGGGAATGAGGGAGCCGGCGTAGCGATTCGGTCCACTTCCTCCATCCAGTAGCCCCTCCGGAAGCGGGATCCCCAGCTCCCCGTAGAGCCCATCGAGGCCGTGCATGGGTTCATGGATGAACACCTCCGCAGGCTCGCTGTTGACCGTGGACAGCCAGTCCGAGGCGACCGTGTCTTTCCCGTTCACCGTCGTCCACATCGTGTAGTTCGAGTAGTAGCTGCTCCCCGGGCCCCACCCCCAGCCCCCCGGCTTGCTGTCGCCGGGCGTGAAGAACACTTGCACGGTGTCGTACTCGCCGCGGGGCACGAAGCTCTGCACGTCTGGCTGAAGGTGGATGGCCGCCGGCAAGTGATTCGGATCATCAACCGAGGTCGACAGCGACGTGATGGGATCGCTGGATACGACGCTGGAGCCATGCCATGCGACCCGGCCGTCCGTGATCAGATCCATCCAGTAGGCCACCCGCTCTTCGAAGGCGATCTGCACCGCGTCGACGACGCTGGTCGGCAGCGAGCCCTGGGTGACACCAGGGACGTTGGTGTTGGGCTTGACGAGGAGAAGCCCATGGAAATCGAACTCCACGCTCGCGATGCGCTCACCGAAGCCGACAGGCTCCAGATACCAGCGTGCGCTGTCGTTGCAGGTCCCCAGGGTGGGCTGCGCGCTGCCGCTCGGGACAGCGCAGCTGTTCACGTTCGAGCGCAAGCGATACACGGCGGGGCGGTCCACCGTGCGGGCGCGCAAGGTATCCACGGTCCACTCCGCCGCGGTGCCGCTGCAGCCGCCGAGCACCGCCGCGCCGCTCGACGCGACCAGGCACTGGCCGGTGTCCTCGTGCACGAACCGATACTTGTTCGTACCGACGCCGACAAGGCGCCAGTGTTGATGGTCATCGCCCGTGTAATTGGCGCCGACCAGCTGCCCGGTGAAGGCATCGCGGGTCAACGTGCCACGGTCGGCGCGGGACATCAGTCGCCAGAGTCCGATCTCGAACTCATCGTCGCCGGCGCTCGTCGGTTCGACGCGCAGGCTATGCACATCGAACTCCGCAGTGCCCTGCGTGTCCCGCAGCTCCACCGTGTTGGTACCGGCCAGCAGCGTCACCGGGAACGGGCCGAACTCTTTCCCTGTCGGACGCGGGCTGTCCACGGAGGTGGCGGTGATGACGGAGATCTGGCTGCCGTTCAACCACAGGCTCATCGCTCTGGTCTGCGACAGCACGGCGACCTTCACATAGAGGTCCGCGCCGCCGCCGGCGCCGCCGGCCACGCTCCAGGCAAAGCCGGTATTGTCATTGAGGTCGACACCCCAGCTCTCATTCGTGCAGTTTGCGCTGCCCGTGCACCCGCTCACGCCGGGCCCACCGCTGGACGAACTCGCAGGATAAACGGCCGCGTGAGCCGAACCCGCCGCACCGATCAAGACAAGCGACGCGATCGCCGTCGAGGCGTATGGAAGATGCTTCAATCTCATGCACAAAGATCCTTCTGGGCAAACAAGAATGAGGTGCGCGAGCACGACGTCGCCAGCAACGTCACATCGCCCTGATCATGAATTCCTGTTCGAGCGCGTCGAACTATTGGAATAAATTCACAAAAACAGACATCAACAGGCGAGCATGTTCGCCCGTGTTGACGGCGCGTCGATTATGTCGCCGGTGTGCTCTCTGTCAAGCGTATCTGGGAATTTATGGTGAGGCAGGGGCTCCGCCAACGGCGTATCGGGGCGCCCTTGTGATGGCTCCTCGACGCGGGAGAGGGCCTGGATGGCCTGGAGCGCGAAGGCCGCCTCCTGGCCCGCCCGGCTTTGAACGCCTGGATGAAGCACCCCTGTGCGTGGCTCCAGCAGCAGGCCTCACGAGCCTTACCCGGCCCGAGCAAGATGTTGTGGTTGCTGGATCGGGTTCGCGCACGATCCCGACGGCTCGATGGAGCTCCGCGGGCCCGTGGTGAAGATCGGCCGCCCTCCGTGGCCCTCGTCCTCACAGAGATTCTTCCAGGTGGCGCCGGCGAGCACCTCGACCTCGTAGAGGTGAATGTCGAGGTGGACGCGCCCGAGGACCCGCTCGAGCGCGAGCTGCCAGCGGCCGAGGTGTGGCGCCCCGTTCACGCGTCGCGTCTCGCGCCGCGATTTGGGCAGAAAATCCGCATGGATCGGGGAGGTACGAGCTTTGCTCCCCACCGCCGTCATGAGTAACTACTTTCGTTCGCTGGTTCTCGTGGGGGCTCCTTTCATCTTCGTCGCAGGCTGCGGCGGATCGGACGGCGACACGAGCGCCGAGCCCACCGCGGCGCCGGCAACCCCGTCGACTCCGGCGGAGGTTGACACCACCTATGAACAGATCGGGCGCGGCTGCGGCGACAACGGCTCCCTCGTTCGCTCGCTGGCGCACGTCCCCGCGCTCACCACCAACAACCTCTGGATCGCCCCAGACAACGACGCCGCCGGCCTGGCCGCGTCCAAGAACGACAATGGCTGGGCAGCGAGCGTGGGCGTCTACGAGCTCGGGTTCGAGTCGAGCGGGGACAACATGGAGAGCCACTCCGCCGAGCAGGCCGCACGCTGCGACGCGGTCAGCGAGATCTTCGACCCCACCGGGGACGGCGCGCTGCACCGCTTCCTCAACGTCCTCCTCTACGCCGGCGATCACCCGCACGCCGAGGCGATGCCCGCCGAGGGTCTCCCCGCCGCGGTCGAGGCGCCGGTCCGCCTGAAGGGCTATCTGGACGTGGCCGAGGGCACGCGCGAGGAGATCGAAGACGGCGTCGTGTACCGGGACGCGCAGCACCAGTACCTGCCCATCTACCTTCGCTGCGAGAAGCCCATGAAGATCACCTACGAGGAGCGCCTGTTTTCGCGCGAGGATGTCGAGGCGCTGAAGATCGACACCCGCATCTGTCGCCCCGTCGCCGAGGACGGCTACGGCTGCCTCTTCGAGCGCCCGCAGCCGATCGAGGGTGCGTGCACGTTCGTGGCGGCCGACGCGAAGTACGTGGCGACGAGCGGCGAGGAGCACAACATATCGCTCGGTGGCCGCATCGAGCGCGGCGAACAACTCGGCTACAAGATCACGGTCGACCGCTTCGCCTTCCGCTGAACGAGGGTCCTCGGTCAGGAAGCGTGACGTCGGAGCGCGTGCACGAGGTGCGGCGCTTCCCTCTGACGCCTCGCCGATGAGCCGCGGGCGCGCAGGCGCGTCGGCGGCGGGGTATGCGTTGCCCGACGGCGGCTCAGCCCGGCCGATTGCGCATGAAGTCCGCGACCTCGGCGAAGCGCTGGTCGAGGAAGCCGAAGAGCGGCTCCGGCACGCCGAGCTCGGTCATCGCCGCGCGCATGGAGCGCATCCAGGCGTCGCGCATGGCCACGTCGACCGGGACGCGCATGTGGCGCATCCGCAGCCGCGGGTGGCCGTGCGCGGCGATGTAGTCCTGCGGGCCGCCGAGCCAGCCGATCAGGAAGAGCGCGAAGCGGTCGCGGCTCTCCCGGCACACCTGGCCCCCCTCGTCGCAGACGTGGAGCCGCGCGAGCGCGGGCTCGTCGCGGGCCATGAGGTCGTAGAAGCGCTCCACCAGCCGGCGGACGGCGGGCTCGCCGCCCAGCAGGGCGAACGGGGTCTCGGGCATGTCGGCCATCGGCAGGCGGTCTAGCGAGCCGCCGCGGCGCCGTCAACGCGGGCCCGGGACGCGGCGCGCGGCCTGTCGAGCGCGCGGAGGCGGGACGCGGCGCGGCCCCGGTCGATCATCACCGCGGCGCCCGTGGCCCAGAGCGGTGCGGCCGCGAGGCTGCGCAGGAGGACGTGTGCCCGGTCGTTCACAGTGCGGCGTGCTGGTGGACCTGCGCGCCTGACCTGAGAGGCGCGCGCCCACGCCGCCGAGGACTGCTGGACCCGGTGAGCACCGCAAGGCCCATCCCAAGGTGATGGGCGGGCGATGATGGTGCTGCACCGTCCGATCGATCTCGCCTTGCTGCGCTCCAGCGCGGACGGCCGAACGCCGTTTCGACACAGCGCAATCCCTGCTGCGCGTAACTGCGGGCCGGCCACAGATGCCCTGAGGAATGCCTCGAGCTCATCATAGGCAAGGGGGTATCGACTCCAGATCAACGGTTGACTCGGGCCGCAGCGCCATGGCCTCCTCGGTGCGAGGGAGGCTGCGATGGCGCTCGTTCTTCGACGCGTTCTCCGGACGATCATCCCGCTCTTGATGTTTCTCGCTTGCGTGCTCGCGCAGGGAGGATGCCAGTGCATCTTCGGCGGCCCGCCCCTGGAGCCGCCCCCCGGCCTCGTCGCCTGCCGGACCCAGGGCACACACGGCCCTGCCACGCCCCGCCCCGCGCCGGAAGTCGAGACCGTCGCCGCCGGCACCATTCCCGGGACGTTCTCCGTATCGAGCACCGGGGAGGCCGTGGTTACGATGGAATTGACCACCGTGCCCTCCCGCGCGGGCATGAGACCTCGGCTCCAGCTCGTCTATCGCAGCGATGGCGGCGACGGCGTGCTCGGCGCCGGCTTCTCCATCGCAGGGCTCTCCGCGATCACGCGATGTCCGAGCACCCTCGCGCAGGACGGGGAGATCCGCGGCGTGAGGTACGACGGCGAGGACGAGCTCTGCCTCGATGGCCAGCGCCTCGTCCCCGTGGGACAGGCGCCTGGGATCATCGAGTTCCGGACGTTCCCGGATACCTTCGTCAAGGTGGTCGGGCACTACCCTCCGGAAGGGGCTGCGCCCGCCGAGGCGCTCTTCTTCGCGGCGCACCTGCCGTCCGGCCGTGTCGTCGAGTACGGGAGCACCGAGGGCAGCAAACCCCTCGCGCGTGGCGGCGTCCCGCGCGCGTGGCTCGCGAACAAGGCCCGCGACGGCCGCGGCAACGGCATGACGTACGCGTATTGCGTCGCCGAGGCGGAGGACGGCCATGCCGCCGAGTACGCGGTGGACGAGATCCGCTACACGAGCTTCGAGGGCACGCCGTCGCTCGAGCCTTCCCGAGCGGTGCGCTTCGTGTATGGGACGAAGGACCCGGCCGCCATTCGCACCGGCTACTCGGGCGGCATGGCGCTCCAGCGCTCGCTTCGTCTGGAGGAGATCCAGATGCTCGGCCCGAGCGACACCCTGGTCCGGCGCTACGGGTTCCGCTACGAGCTCAACCCGGCGACGAGCCACACGCTCCTCACGCAGGTCGAGGAGTGTGCGAGCGCCGGGGTTTGCAAGCCAGCCACGCGGTTCCAGTACAGCCGTGCCACGCCCGGGTTCAAGCGGCTCACGACGGACATCGACGAGCCGGTCTCGGAGAGAGCGAGTCCGATGGTGTTCGACCTCGACGGCGATGGGCGCGACGACCTCGTGATTCCGGACATGGTCGCGGCGCTCAGCACACCGAGCAACCCGATCACCGCGTGGTTGGCGGCGCGAAACCTCGGGCCCCGCGCCTCGCCGTCGTTTCTCGCGCCTGCGGAGCTCGCCTTCCTCGAAGAGTGGCCCACGGTCGCCGATCCGATCGGGTCGTCCGACCCGGCGGCGCTTCAGCCCGAGCTCGGGACCGTCCTGGACTACGACGACGACGGGCGGATGGACGTCCTGCTCCACGACGTCTATGGTGCCGAGGTCACGTGGCATGTGCTCCTATCCCGGCCGGACTGGACCTTCGCGCTCCATGACACGGGCATCCGCAGGCCCTTTCCGCTCAAGAGCACGCCTGCGCCGCCCAGCTTGAGCAGCCCCGGCGCGGCGATGCACCTCGCCGATCTGGACGGCGATGGCGCGCCGGATCTGATCCAGTGCGAGGATCACGCCCGCGAGGGACAGGCACCGCTCCCGCTCGCTGCCGTGTGGGCCGTCCACATCTGGCGGCCTGCACGCGACGTGACGCCCGCGGGATTCGACCCCAGGGGCGAGTCGATCGAACTGCTCACCGGCTATCCCTGCGACACGGAATTCCACACGCTCGACGTTGACGCCGACAGCAAGATCGATCTCATCGTGCCGTCCTTGAAGCGGTTCGGTGACGGGACGGTGCTCACCGGCTCGAGCTACGACGCGATCATGCGCCGGGGCGATGAGCGCTGGGAGGTGTTCGACACCGCGCTGCCTGTCGTGGGCCCCGGGGGCCGCGTGGTCTTCCTCGACGTGAACGGCGACGGCCTGCCCGATGCCGTCGAATCCGGCTTCAACCACCACCAGCTCACCACCTACGTCAACACGGGGCCGACCTTCGTGCCCTCGCCGTTCCGTACCGTCGACGCGTTCAGCTTCGGCGATCTGCTGGGTTTCCCGGATCAGGACGCGTTCTTCCGGTTCGCCGTGCCGCTCGACTTCAATAGCGATGGGCGGCAGGATCTCCTGATGCCCGTCCCTCCGGGCATGCTGCTGGGCGGCTCCGATGCGCTGCCGTCGTGGGCCGTCCTGCTGGCGACGGGCGAACGCAACGGGCCGACGTTCACGCTCGTCAACCCGCAGGTGCCGTTCGAGGCCAGCCTCGGCGATGCAATCACCCTCGCCGATCCACGCGGGCCGCGCACCGGCGACGTCGATGGAGACGGGGCCCAGGACGTCATCCTGACGCTCGGCGGCGTGTTCAACATCTTCCAGAGCCTCTCGGCGGATCAGGATCTGCTGGTCGCGATCTCCGACGGAATGAACGCCCGCGAGCCGACCGAGCCGGCTTTCGTGCCCAATGTGAGCATCTCGTACGGGCACCTGACCGACGCGTCGGTGGCGGCGGGCGACAGCGCGGAGGATCCGGCGCGGGGAAGCCCGCTCTACCTCGCGCGTTCCGGCGCGGCGGACGACTGCGGCCATCCGCGCCGCTGCGTCGTGGGACCGCGTCGGGTGGTCAGCGCGTACGCGCTCAACAACGGCGCGGATCGACCGCGGCGCTTCGAGGTCAGCTACCGCGACGGGCGCTATCACCGGCTGGGCAGGGGATTTCTCGGATTCGGAGAGCGGATCGTCACCGATCTGGACACGGGCGCCGCGACGCTCGATGTCTACGACCACGTCACGTACGACGACGAGCTCCAGGTCTTCCCCTTCGCAGGGCGCGTCCAGCGGACGTGGCACTGGGCGCCGGGGTTGCCCACCCAGCCCAGGCCGGAGCAGATCGAGCTCTCGTTCGGCGACGTCAAGCGGACGCTCGTCCCGACGAACGACGGCGCGACGTACTTCACGCTGCCGACCGAGCGCCGGGTGAGGTGGGCGCAAGGGATCCATCCGCCCCCGCGCGGCGAGCCGCCCGCGATCGAGACGTACGTACGGCAGGTCGAGGGCGGAGGCGGCGGCGCGACGCTGCTGCGCGACTCGGTGTCGAAGGTGACGGAGTTCGATGACTTTGGCAACGTGCGCGCCGAGGAGGTCTCGACGAGCGGCATCGATCTCACGTTCAACGTCACGCGGACGTTCAAGAACGACACCGAGCGCTGGGTCCTCGGGCAGCTCGAGACGCAGGAGGAGTGCAGCGCGGCGGCGGGCAGTTCCCAGTGCCGGACCCTCACGCGGACCACGACGATCTACGGCGAGGTCGACACCGAGTCTACCGAGAGCGACGACGGTCTGCCCGACACGAAGCTAAAGGTCATCTACACGCACGATGACTTCGACAACATCACCGGCGTCACGGCGGAGGACGCCTTCGGCCACCGGCGGACATCCAGCGCGGAGCTCGATGACGAGGGCATGTTCCCCGAGAGCTACGTGAATGCGGCCGGGCACACGACGATCGTTGAGTACGACGACGCGCTCGGCGTGCTGCTCAGGCGGGTCGATCCGAATCAGCTCGTCACGGCGTGGCAGGTCGACGGCTTCGGGCGCCTCGGCGTCGAGAAGCGCCCGGACGGCACCACGACGACGATCGCGCTCTCGCGGACCAAGGACGGCGGCCCGAACCAGGACGCCTGGCGTGTGACGGAGCGAAGCACCACGACCGGCGGCGCCGACGACACGATCGAATTCGACAGCCTCGGTCGCCCGATCCGGTGGTGGTGGCACGGGCCAGAGCCGGAACCGGCGCAGGGCTCGGGTGATGCGAAGCGCATCATGCAAGAGATCGGGTACGATGCGCTGGGCGAGCACATCGCGCGGCGCTCGGTGGCGGTCAGCGAAGATACGCCCGAGCGCGAGAGGCTGTACGAGCGCTACGAGTACGACGCCGTGGGCCGCGAAGTGCGCACCACGACGTCATGGAACGCGGTCACGACGACGGAGTACGATGGCTTGCTCGTGCGCGTCACCGACCCGCTCGACCACGTGACCGTGACCGCGCAGGATCCGCTGGGGCGAGCCGAGTCCATCACCGATGCAGCCGACGGGATCACCCGCTACGGTTATGGCCCGTTCGGCTTGCTGCACACGGTCACCGATCCAGGCGGCGCGGTGACGCGCATGACGCGCGATGCGTTTGGCCGCGTCCGGCAGCTCGACGACCCCGATCGGGGCACGACGCGCTCGATCCACGACGGCTTCGGCGAGCTGATGTCGTCGACCGATGCGCTCGGGCGCGAGACCACCTGGGGCTATGACGCGCTCGGCCGACCCGACTCGCGCGTGGACCGGCACGGCGCCGAGCTTCTGACGACGAAGTGGACCTGGGACACGGCGGCGCACGGGATCGGCAAGCTCCACACGCTCGCGAGCCCGGATGGCGACAAGACGTACGGGTACACCCGCTTCGGCCAGTTCGAGACGATCACGCTCCGCATCGACGGAGAGAGCGCTCCCCTGGAGGCCAAGCTGGGCTATGACGGTCTCGGTCGTGTCGATACGGTCACGTACCCTGCGCCTTCCGGCGCGGCGTCGTTCGTCGTGGCCCACGATCACGACGCGCACGGCCATGTGCTCGCGGTGCGCGACAACCGGACGAAGGACGCGTACTGGCGCTTGACAGACGTGGACGACGCGGGGCGCTTTCGAGAGGAGGTGTTCGGCAACGGCGCGATCACGACGCGGAGCTACCACGCCGACAAGCAGCGCCTCGGGCACGTGGTGACGCGGAGCGGCGCGGCCGACGTGCAAGACCTGGACTACGGGTATGACGATCTCCTGAACCTCACGCACCGCACCGATGCGCTTCAGCGCCGGAACACGACGGAGCGCTTCCGGCACGACGCGCTCCAGCGGCTGACCTGCGCGTACTTCAGCGAGGGGGAGAGCGCGTCGGCGCCCTGCGCGATCCGCTACGATTACGCGTCGAACGGCAATCTCACCTTCAAATCGGACGCCGGCACGCTCGCCTACGACGATCCGTTGCACCCGCACGCCGCCACCGGCGCAGCGCTCGTCACGGGCAGCTTCGGCTACGACGCTGTAGGAAATCAGATCGCGCGCCCCGGCGGCACGACCGTGCGCTACACGCCGTTCGACCTGCCGGAGCGCATCACGCAGGGCGCGAGCACGGTCACGTTCGGCTACGACGGCGATCAGCAGCGGATCCGCAAGACGACATCCGAGAAGGAGACGCTCTACCTCGGCGATCTCTACGAGCGGGTCACCGAGGCGGCGTCGGGCACCGTGGAGCATCGGTACTACGTGCACTCGCCGGAGCGGGTCGTGGCGATCGTCACCCGGGGAGGGGCGGATGACGGCGCACTGTACGTGCACGTCGACCACCTCGGCTCGGTCGATGCGCTCACCAACGAGGACGGCGACGTGATCGAACGGCGGAGCTACGATCCGTTCGGGCAGCGCAGGAACCCCGTGTGGGGAGAGCCCGCGCCGGCGTCGTTCGCCAGCAAGACGACGCAGGGGTTCACCGGGCACGAGAGCGACGACGAGCTCGGGCTCGTGAACATGAAGGGCAGGATGTACGATCCGAGAATCGGGCGGTTCTTGACCACCGACCCGATCGTCTCCTTCCTGTTCTTCGGGCAAAGCTGGAATCCCTACAGCTACGTGCTCAACAGCCCGCTCAACCACGTGGATCCGAGCGGGTTCCAGCCGGAGTACCCGCTTCCGGTCGATCCCAATTACGAAGGCTACCGCGATGATCCCGAGGTGCAGCGTATCCTGACTTGCAGCGGGCTCGAGTGCCTCAAGACGGTGCCCAGCCCGGTGGAAGGCTCGCGTGAGGCTGCCGAGGTCGGTGCGGCGGCGCCGCCGGTCGACGTCGGCACGACCGGAAGCTCGTCCGGGCATGTGCCGCAGCCGGTGACCGCGGCGCCGATCGACTGGTCGCAGAACCCCTATGTCCAGCTCGAGGCAGGGTTCGTCGCCGGGCTCTTGCTCGGGGCGGTTCCTTTCGCGGGCGTCGGGCATGGGCTGCTCGATGCCGCGGGCGTGCTGGCCCATGGGACCCAGGAAGCCAGGATGGGGCTGGCCATCGGGCAGATCGTGGGTGGGCTCGCCGTCACGATCGGGGGCTTGACGGGAGAGATATTCGGGGGCATCACGAGCGCCACCGGAGTCGGCGCGGCGATCGGTGTGCCTGCGATCGCGGTCTCGACCGGGCTCGTCGTCGGCGGGGTCGGCAACATCGCGGCGGGGATCCAGGGGCTGTCGCAGGCGCTGACGTCAAGCGGATCCGCCAGCACTAGCCCGCAGGGCACGGCGCTCAGTTCACAGAGAGCATCGAACACTGGCGAAACCGCGGCAACAGCGGCAGGACGAGCAGCACACAAGGCATGGCGACCCCCTCCAGGATTTCAGAAGGAATTCCGATTGCCGAGTGGTCGTCGCCCAGATGCGGTTAATCCGAAAACCCGTGAAGTGATCGAACTTAAGCCAAACAATCCGCGCGCGATTCGCAAAGGACAAAAGCAAGTGGAAAGCTACGTGAAGGAGCTCCAAGATACCACCGGACAGACATGGACCGGACGCGTGGAGACTTATTGATGAAGACCGAAAACTCAGTCAAGCTTGCCACGGATGCCACCCTAAAGGACGCGCATTTTCTGCGAAAACATGGCAGCTGGTATCATGACACTGAAGAGACTGTACTGGTAGTGGACGTGCAGCGCTCGAACTTTGGGCAGCAGCACTACATCAACCTCGGCATCTTCGTGAAGGCCTGCTCTCAAACGCTCGCAAGATTTCCGCCCAAAGAAAGCGAGTGCCACATTAGATTGCGGCTTGAGTCTCTAATGCCCGAAGCAGATGAGGAGTCCGTGCGAACGCTTCTTGATCTAGACAATCAATCCATTGGATCCGCTGAGCGACAGAAGAGGATCAGGGGGCTTGTCTCGGGTATTGCGATTCCGTTTCTGCTCCAGTGCAGCACACGCACAGGGCTCCGCGATGCTAAGCGCAATGGGCGACTGGACGCCGCCGTGATCGACAAGCGCGTTCGTGAAGCAATATTCTAGATGCACCTGCGTGCACCTTGTCACCATCAACGAACGAGGATGCGTGGCGTGTAATGCACGCGAAGCACTGCAGTCGGCCGACCAACGACACGATCGAATTCGACAGCCTCGGCCGCCAGATCCGGTGGTGGTGGTGGTACGGGCCCCAGCCGGAACCGGCGCAGGGCTCGGGTGATGCGAAGCGCATCATGAAAGAGATCGGGACGATGCGCTGGGCGAGCACATCGCGCGGCGCTCGGTGCCCGTCAGCGATCGTACACCCGAGCGCGAGAGGCTGTACGAGAGCTACGAGCACGACGCCCTGGGCCGCGAAGTGCGCACCACGACGCCGTGGAACGCGGTCACGACGACCGGCGGCACGACCGTACGCTATATGCCGTTCGACCTGCCGGAGCGCATCACGCAGGGCGCGAGCACGGTCACCTTCGCTTACGACGGCGACCAGCAGCGGATCCGCAAGACGACACCCGAGAAGGAGACGCTCTACCTCGGCGATCTGTACGAGCGGGTCACCGAGGCGGCGTCGGGCACCGTGGAGCATCGGTATCACGTGCACTCGCCGGAGCGGGTCGTGGCGATCGTCACCCGGGGAGGGGCGGATGACGGCGCACTGTACGTGCACGTCGACCACCTCGGCTCGGTCGATGCGCTCACCAACGAGGACGGCGGCGTGATCGAACGGCGGAGCTACGATCCGTTCGGGCAGCGCAGGAACCCCGTGTGGGGAGAGCCCGCGCCGGCGTCGTTCGCCAGCAAGACGACGCAGGGGTTCACCGGGCACGAGAGCGATGACGAGCTCGGGCTCGTGAATCAATGCGGGCTCTCCCCCGCGGGCGCATACCCGAGCTTCTTGATCCCGAGCGCCTTCAGCTTGTGCACCAGCGTCCGCAGCGGGATCCCGAGCGCCCGCGCCGCCTCCGTCTGGTTCCAGCCCGCCTTGCGCAGCGCCGCGACGATGACCTCGGCCTCGTGGCGCAGGAGGCGCGCCTTGAGGCCGTCCGCGCCCTCGGACATCTCGGCGCCCACCTCCTCGCCCTCGCGCGCGGGCTCGTCTCCGGGCGGCGCCGGGGGGATCTGCGCCGCGCGCACGCGCTCGGGCAGGTCATGCTCGGAGATCCACTCGCCCTCGGCGATGACGACGGCGCGCTCGATCGCGTTGCGCAGCTCCCGCGCGTTCCCGGGCCACGTGTAGCTCCTGAGCAGCGCGAGCGCCCCGGGCGCGATGCCGCGGATCGCCGTGGCGTTCGCGTCGTTCGCCTGACGCAGGAACCGGATCGCGAACGCCTCGATCTCCTCGGGGCGCGCCCGGAGCGGCGGGAGCGTCAGCGTGATCGTGTTCAGCCGGTAGAGCAGATCGAGGCGAAAGCCGCCGCTCGCGCACATCCCCTCGAGATCGCGGTGGGTCGCCGCGATCACGCGCACGTCGACCTCGATCTCCCGGACCGACCCCACCCGCGTCACCCGCCGCGTCTCCAGCGCGCGCAGGAGCGCCGCCTGCGCCGCGGGCGGCAGCTCGCCGACCTCGTCGAGGAACACCGTCCCTCCGTCGGCCTCCTCGAACACGCCCCGCTGCTGCTGGCTCGCGCCGGTGAACGCGCCGCGCTCATGGCCGAAGAGCGTGCTCTCGACGAGCTGCTCGGGGATGGCCCCGCAGTTGACGGTCACCATCTTTCGCGCGCTGCGCGGCCCCTGCTTGTGGATCGCCCGCGCGACGACCTCCTTCCCCGTCCCCGTCTCGCCCAGCAGGAGGACGGGGACAGGCGATCGCGAGATCCGCGCGACGATTTCGAAGATGCGGCGCATCGCGGGGCTCTCGGCGACGTACTCGTCCCCCGGCTCGCCGCTGCCGGCAGCGCCGCTGCACTGGCAGGCCCCGGCCTGCGCCACTTGCACCGGCTGATCGCACGTCAGGCCGCGCGTCGCCCGGAAGCAGAGCTCGAGCAGCTTCTCCGCCGACGTCGCCGCGTCGGGGAAGGAGGCGATGCCGGCGAGCAAGGCCGGCTCTCCCGTCGCGGAGGGCGCCGTGAGCGCGCGGGCGAGCGCCAGCGCGGCCTCGGGGCGCGCCTCGGGCAGCAAGATCGCGAGCGTGTCCGGGCTGTAGAGCCCGATCCGGTCCACCGGCCGGAGCAGCGCCCTGACGCGGGGATAGAACCGGCTCACGTGCGCCCCGGCGGTCCGCTCGGCGCGGACCATCACGACGGCGAAGGTGCGGCCGAAATGCCGGGCGCGCACCACCTCGTCCTCGAGGACGACGCGGAACCGCTCGTGGCTCAGGAGGACGGTCTGAACGCCCTCCTCCGACGAGCACGCGCGGACGGAGACGAGCAGGTTGCCCAGCATGACGTCGTCTCCCGGCCTCACCTCCGCGCGGGCGACCCGCGACCCGCTCACCCAGGTGCCGTTGGTGGACTGCAGGTCTTCGACCGTGAGCAGCCCGCTCGACAGCGTGAAGCGGGCGTGCTCGCGCGACAGGCTGCTGTCCTGGATGCGCACCAGCGAGGGGGGCGCGCGGCCGACCACGACGGGGACTCCGGGGCTCAGCAGCACGCGCTCCACGCCCTCGCGGTGGTAGATCAGGAGTGTGACCTGGCCCCCTGCCGGCTGAGGCCGCCAGATCGCGTCGATGCAACTGTCGCCCTGGAGCGCGATGGTCGTGTCGGTGTTGCCGTCACGAGGCAAATCCATGTTCCCTCCCCCGGGTGGATCGTGCCACACAGGAGGCCACGCTCCAAGGCACGTCCGGGAGGGCGCCGCAGAAGCCATGAAGGACGGGCTGGCCGGCTCGCTCGCGTCAGCTCGCGTCTCGCATCAGGTCACGCGGCGCGCGCCGGGCTCGCCTGACTGGCATGCTCCGGATCGAGGGGGAGCTCGACGGTGAACGTCGCGCCGCAGCCCAGCGAGCTCTCCACGCCGAGGGAGCCGCCGTGCGCGCGCGCGATCTCGCGCGCGAGGTAGAGGCCGAGCCCGAGGCCGCCGTAGTGCTCCACGTCGCCGATGCGCTCGAAGCACGCGAAGATGCGCTCCTGATCCTCCTCCGCGATGCCCTTGCCGTGATCGCGGACGACGAGCCGCGCTCCGCCGGGACAGGCCTTCACCTGGAGGACGATCTGCCGGCCCTCGCCGAAGACGACGGCGTTCTTGACCAGGTGGAACACGAGGCGGCCGATCTGCTCGCGATCCCAGCGGCCGACCACGCCCTCCGGCGCGTCGACCAGGATGGCGGAGGACGGGGCGCAGATCTCCACCGCGAGCCCGGCGACCACCTCCCAGACGAGCGTCCCGAGATCGACGCTCCGGCGCTCGGGCGCGAGCTGGCCCGACCGGAGCCTGATCGCCTGGAGCATGTCATCGCAGAGCCGGGTGAGCCGGTTGACCTGCCGGCCGACGATATCCAGCGAGGCGCCCCACGCCGGCGACTCCTCCCCGTGCGGCTCGCTCGTCCTCTCCATCTCCTGCATTGGCTGCGTCGTCTGCGTCCTTTGCATCGTCTGCGTCGTCTGCGTCGTCTGCGTCGTCTGCGTCGTCTGCGTCGTCTGCGCCTTCTGCGCCTTCTGCATTCTTTGCATCCTCTGCACCTGCAGCCGGAGCGAGGTCAGCGGCGTCAAGAGCTCGTGCGACGCGAGCGTGAGGAATTCGTCCCGGAGACCGTCCGCTCCGTCGTGCTCGGGGGCGCGAGAAGGCCGTCGTTCGTCGAGCGTTCCAGCGAGCTGAGCGTTCAAGGCGGGCATGTCCGGAATCCCCTGGAGAATGGATGGTCGTTCGGGTTTGTGTTCGCGTTCGCCCCAAGCATCGGCGGTGCCACGCTCCCGCGCTCGCGCCGCAGCGCCCTTCACGCTGGATCTCGCGCCGGATCCGGGCTGACGAGGGCGGGTGTGCCCCCGCGCGCGACGATCGTTTGCTCAGGTACGCAAGGATCGCGATCCGGCGTCCGTGCGCGACACAGCCTCGCCCGGGCGCACGCCGATGCGGGGCCGCCCCGCCGCGAGGATCCGGGCGGCCGCCGACGTGCGCTGGCGGCGCGCCTCCGCGGGACGAGGAGCGGGGGCCACTTTATGAAGTGAGGGGCAGCGAGATCGGCGGCCGGAGCATCCGACCGGCCATGGGGTCGAGCTGTCCAGGCACGGGCGCTGGACGAGCTCGACAGCCGCCGTCGTCGCGATGCTCTCGATTGGGCCTTTCGCCCGGAGCGCCCGCGGCGAGGCGGCCGCGACCGGAGGGGCTGCGATGAACCGGGAGACTCTCGCTCCAGGGATGGTATTCCAGAGCCGCTACGAGCTCCTCTCTCTGGTCCGGGAGAGCAGCCTCGGCGTCGTCTACGCGGGGCGGCACATCGCCACCGGGCGGCCGATCGTCCTCAAGATCTTCCGCCTCGCTCGGGACGGAGATCCCGCGGGCCCGGCCGGGGCCGACCGCGCCCGCTTTCTCCGCTTCCAGGAGGAGATGCGCTGTTGCGCGCGGCTCCATCATCCCAACATCGCGCGGCTCGTCGACTGGGGGCAGACGGACGACGGAGCGCTCTATGCCGTCTCCGAGCTCGTGCCAGGGCAGAGCCTGGCCGAGGTGCTCTCGCAGCAAGGCGCGCTCGCCCCGCAGGAGGCGCGGCACCTCATGCGGCAGGTCCTCGACGCGCTGGCCTGCGCGCACCGGCAGGGCCTCGTCCACGGGGCGCTCCGGCCGAGCCACGTGATGGTCGTGCCCTCCGAGGCGCGGCGCGACGCGCGGGTGCTCGACCTCGGCCTCGCCTCGGGCGCGCGCGGCGGCGGCGCCGGCGTGGCCGACTCGGGCGCCGGGCCCCTGGGCCTGCTCTACGCGGCGCCAGAGCAGCTCCGGGGGCTCCCGCCGACGACGCGCGCGGACCTGTACGCCTGGGGGCTCGTGTACCTCGAGTGCCTCACGGGCAGGCGCGCGGGCCGCGAGAGCCCGCTCGACGGCGCGCCTCTCCCGCGGGAGAGCCGCGGGCTGGTGGTCCGGATCCCCCGCGCGCTCCTCGGCCACCCGCTCGGCGCGATCTTGCGGCAGGCGACCATCGAGGACGTCGACGCGCGGCTCGCGACGGCCGACGACCTGCTGCGCGAGCTCGACGCCAGCGAGCCGGGCGGGATCCGCCGGGCAGACCTCGTGGATCTCGGCGCGCCGAGCGCCCTGGAACGGGGCGCCGAGAGGAGCGCGGGAATCAACGCCGGACTCGACGCCGAGGTGAGCGCGGGGCTCGGCGCCCAGCGGGGGGAGATCCGGAGCGCCGGGGCTCCGGCGCGGCCGCAGCCGGAGCCGTCCCTGGAGGGCGCGCTCCCCGAGGACGTGGAGACGCCGCAGATACGAGGGGCGCCGGAGATGCGAGCGCCCCCGCCTGCCCCGGAGGAGGCGCCGACGACGCCGGCGGAGCCCGTCGCGGTCTACACGCCCCCGGACGTCGGCGACACCATCAAGCAGTACGAGATCATCCGCAAGCTGGGCCAGGGGGGCATGGGCATCGTGTTCCTGGCCCGCGACACGAGGCTCGGCCGCCTGGTGGCCATCAAGCTCCTGCGCGAGCACAGCGGGCAAGGGATCGGGCGCTTCCTGGCCGAGGCGCAGGCCACGGCGCGCTGCAGGCACGAGAACATCGTGGTCATCCACGAGGTGGACCAGATCCACGGGCACCCCTACCTCGTGCTCGAGTACGTCAAGGGCCGCACGCTGCGCGAATGGATGGCCCAGCGCGAGCACCCCAGCGCGCCCGGCCTGCCGCCCGCGCACACGCCGCCCGGCCCCGTCGCGCCCAGCCTCGCCGTCGAGCTCATGATCCCCGTCGTCCGCGCGCTGATCTGCGCGCACGATCTCGGGATCGTGCACCGCGATCTCAAGCCGGAGAACATCCTCCTCGACGACGCCGGGTGCATCAAGGTGCTCGACTTCGGCATCGCCAAGCAGGTCGAGGCCGACGTGGTCTCGATGTTCACGGGCGTGCGGATGGCGCTCGCCGGGGGCGCCTACCAGAGCGGGCAGAGCGCGATCCTCGGCACGCCCCGGTACATGTCGCCCGAGCAGCTCCGGGGCTGGGACATCGACGCGCGCACCGATCTCTGGGCCGTGGGCATCGTGCTCCACGAGCTCGTCACGGGGGCGCACCCGCTGGACCCGTTCTCGGCCGGCCGGCTCGTGGAGATCATGAACCTCGACGTCCCCATGCCCTCCGCCAGCGAGCGGCGCGCGGACGTGGGCGCGCTCGACGCCCTCATCGACCGCTGCCTGAAGAAGCGCAAGGCCGAGCGCATCGGCTCGGCCCGGGAGCTGCTCGCCGCGCTCGAGGCGCTCCTGCCCGGCCGGAAGGCGCTCGATCTGGGCGAGGACGAGAGCCCCTTCGCCGGGCTCTCCGCGTTCCAGGAGGCGGACGCCCCGCGCTTCTTCGGCCGCGATCGCGAGGCCGCCGCCCTGGTGACGCGGCTGCGCAACCAGCAGCTCGTGGCCGTCGCCGGGCCCTCCGGGGCGGGCAAATCGTCGTTCGTGCGCGCGGGCGTGATCCCGGCGCTCAAGCGCTCGGGCAACCGCTGGGAGGCGTTCATCCTGCGCCCCGGGCCCCGCCCGCTCTCCGCGATCGTCGACGTGCTGGTGCAGGTCGCCGAGGCGGAGCCCGCCGGCACGACGGGCTCGCCCGAGATCCGCACGCACGACGAGCTCGTCGCCACGCTGCGCGCCCAGCCGGGCTACCTGGGCGCCCGGCTGCGGGCGCGCTGCCGCCGCGAGGGGAAGCGGCACCGCATCCTGCTCTTCGTCGACCAGTTCGAGGAGCTCTACACGCTCGGCGCCGCCCCGGAGGACCGGGCGGCGTTCGTGGCCTGCCTGCAAGGCGCCGCCGACGACGCCTCGTCGACCCTGCGCGCCGTGCTCGCCATCCGCTCGGACTTCCTCGATCGCATCGCCGACGACCACCACTTCGTGACGGAGGTGACCCGCGGGCTCACGTTCCTGCCGCCGATGGGGCGCGAGGGCCTGCGCGAGGCGCTGACGCGGCCGATCGAGGCGGCCGGCCACAGGTTCGAGACCGCGGCGATGATCGATCACATGCTCGACACGCTCGAGGGCACGCGGAGCCCCCTGCCCCTCCTGCAGTTCACGGCCGCGAAGCTGTGGGAGGCGCGGGATCGCGAGCGCCGGGTGCTGACGCGGGACAGCTACGAGCAGCTCGGCGGCGTGGCCGGCGCCCTGTCCGCCCACGCGGACGCGGTGCTCTCCGCGCTGCCGCTCGGCGAGCAGCGGCTGGCCAGGGCCGTGCTCCTGCGCCTGGTGACGCCCGAGCGCACGCGCGCGGTCGTGCGCATGGAGGAGCTCCGCGACCTCGCGCGGGACGGCCAGGGCGAGGCCTCGCAGGCGATCGCGCAGGTGGTCCAGCACCTCGCCGGCGCGCGGCTGCTGCTCATCGAGACCGGCGACGAGCGCGAGGGCGCGACCGTGGAGCTCGTCCACGAGTCGCTGATCAGCCGGTGGACGAAGCTCGGCCAGTGGCTCGCCGAGAGCGAGCAGGACGCGGAGCTCCTGGCCCGGCTGCGCGCCGCGGCCCAGCAGTGGGAGGCGAGCGGCCGCGCCGAGGGGCTGCTCTGGCGCGACCGCGCCGCGGAGGACGCCCGCACCTGGTACAGGCGCCGCCGCGAGGAGCAGGGCGCCGAGTGGCGCGCCGGGCTCGGCAGCCGCGAGGAGGACTACCTCCTGGCCGTCGTGGACCACTGCGAGCGGGCGCGCCGCCTGCGCCGCCGGCTCACCACGGGGGTGATCGCCGCGCTCGCCGCGATCGCGGTCACGGTCTCGTACCTGGCGGTCCGCGCCGACCAGCAGGCCACGCGCGCCGACCGGGAGGCGGGGCGGGCGCAGGCCGAGGCCCTGCGCGCGCGCAACGCCACCCGCGTGGCGGCGGCGCGCGAGCTGCAGGCCGACCCCACGAGCGTGCTCGCGATCCTGCGCGAGGTCGAGCCGAGCGACGTGCCGCGCGGCTGGGCCGTCCTCGCGCGGTGGGCGCTGTACAGCAGGATCTCGCGCGCGGTGCTCGTCCACCCGGACGGCGTGATGGACGCGGACTACAGCCCTGACGGCAGGCGCATCGTCACCGCGTCGTGGGACAAGACCGCGCGCGTGTGGAGCGCCGACGGCATCGGTGAGCCGCTCGTCCTCCGCGGTCACGACGATCGGGTCCAGTCGGCGGCGTTCAGCCCCGACGGCCAGCGCGTCGTCACCGCGTCCTGGGACAGGACCGCGCGCGTGTGGAGCGCCGACGGCGCCGGCGAGCCCACCGTCCTCCGCGGTCACGAGGACTGGGTCTACGCGGCGGCGTTCAGCCCCGATGGCCAGCGCATCGTCACCGCGTCGGCCGACAGGACCGCGCGCGTGTGGAGCGCCCACGGCGCCGGCGCGCCCGTCGTCCTCCGGGGTCACACGGATCAGATCTACGATGCGGCGTTCAGCCCCGACGGCCAGCGCATCGTCACCGCGTCCTGGGACAGGACGGCGCGCGTGTGGAACGCCGACGGCACCGGCGAGCCCCTGGTCCTCCACGGCCACGACGATCGCGTCTATTCGGCCGCCTTCAGCCCCGATGGCCAGCGCATCGTCACCGCGTCCTGGGACAGGACCGTCCGGGTGTGGAACGCCGACGGCACCGGCGAGCCCCTGGTCCTCCGCGGCCACGATGATCGGGTCTTTTCCGCCGCGTTCAGCCCCGACAACGAGCGCATCGCCACCGGGTCGCAGGACGAGACGGTGCGGCTGTGGAACGCCGACGGCTCGGGTGAGCCCGTCGTCCTCCGCGGTCACGACGATCAGGTCTATTCCGTGGCGTTCAGCCCTGACGGCCACCACGTCGTCACCGCGTCGCACGACAGGGCCGCGCGGGTGTGGAACGCCGACGACGCGGGCGAGCCCATCGTCCTTCGCGGTCACAGCGATCGCATCTACGGGGTGGCGTTCAGCCCCGACGGCCGACACGCCGCCTCCGCGTCGCTGGACCGGACCGTGCGGGTGTGGAACGCCGACGGCACCGGCGAGCCCATCGTCCTTCGCGGTCACGAGGATGAGGTCAACTCGGTGGCCTTCAGCCCCGATGGCAAGCGCATCGCCAGCGGGTCGGCCGACAAGACCGTGCGGGTGTGGAACGCCGACGGCACCGGCGAGCCCCTGGTCCTCCGCGGCAGCGAGGATCAGGTCTACTCGGCGGTGTTCAGCCCCGATGGCCAGCGCATCGCCGTCGCGTCGTGGGACAGGACCGTCCGGGTGTGGAACGCCGACGGCACCGGCGAGCCCCTGGTCCTCCGCGGCCACGAGGATCGGGTCTACTCCGTGGCGTTCAGCCCCGACGGCAAGCGCATCCTCTCCGGGTCATCCGACAGCACAGCCCGCATGTGGAGCGCCGACGGCGCGGGCAAGCCGACCGTCTTTCGTGGTCACGACGGCGCGATCAACGCGGTGGCGTTCAGCCCCGATGGCCGCCGCATCGTCACCGCGTCCTGGGACCGGACCGCGCGGGTGTGGAACGCCGACGGCACGGGCGAGCCGTTCGTCTTTCGCGGTCACGAGCACTGGGTGCTGGGCGTGGCGTTCAGCCCCGACGGCAAGCGCATCGCCACCGGGTCGCAGGACAAGACGGTGCGGGTGTGGAACGCCGACGGCACGGGCGAGCCGCTCGTCCTCCGCGCCTCGGATTCGCCGATCAACGCGGTGGCGTTCAGCCCCGATGGCCACCGCATCGTCACCGCGGCGGACGACAAGGCCGTGCGGGTGTGGACCGATCTCGAGGAGCTCCGCGGCGTCGACGACCCGAAGCTGTGGGCGGCGACCACCTACTGCATGCCGGTCGAGCGGCGGATGGAGCTCCTGCGCGTGCCCGAGGCCGCCGCCAGGGCCAGCCGGGAGGCCTGCCTGCGCCACGTCGAGGCGGCGCGCGCGGCAGCCGCGAGGCCCTAGGCCATGACACCAGACAGTTGGAAGCCCGAGAAGACGAACCACAGAGGCACAGAGGGCACAGAGTTTTTTGTTGTTCCTCTGTGCCCTCTGTGCCTCTGTGGTTCCAATCTCTTCATTCCTTGGTGTTTCAAGCCGATCGGCGCTCCAGCGAGCGCACGATCGCCGTGCTGACGACCTGCTCTCCGTCTGCACGAGGTCGTTCGAAGCGGATGTGAGCGCACACATCCCGCTGTCAACTCCAATCCACCTCTCCGCCGCCGAGCGCGCGGAGCGCCGTCGCCTGACGCGGCGCTCCGGAGGAGCCACCCCCAGGCCTGTCTTCCCTCAGGCCCGAGGATACCCGGGGTCCCGCCGACAAGAGTTGACATCAAAAATGTGAGCGCTCACAATACATGCCCTCCTGAGACCTCGGCGAGCGCGAGAACGCGCCTGGAAATTCACATGATCAACAAACCTGCTTCCGCTCGAATCACATTTTTCGCGGCGCTGGTCGCCTCTCACGCCCTCTCGGGGTGCAGTGGTGACGATGGTAACGGCACGGGCGCGTCGGGCGACCCTCAGGCCGCGACGAGCGGGGCGTCCGTCTCGGGCAGCGGCGGTGGCACCACGACCGGCGGCAGCACCACGACAGGCGAAGGCAGCGCGTCCACGAGTGGCGTGGGCGGTGAGGGGGGAATGAGCGGCGGCGGTGGTTCGCCGGGGACCGGCGGCGAGGGCGGCTCGATGGACGGCAAGGTCCCCCCGGAGCCGAGCGCGGGGTGCAACAAGGCCAATCCGCAGACGGGCAGCGCGCAGAGCCCGCTCAACGTATCGAATCACCAGTACTACGTGAAGCTGCCGACCGGCTACGACGCCAGCAAGCCGTACCCGGTGATGATCATGTTCAACCCGACGGGGAACCCGATCAGCTGGGCAGAGCAGAACGCGGGCTTCGAGGTGACCGGGCCCAAGGAGGCCTGGATCCGCGTCTACCCTCACCCGGCCAACTCCAACTCTGGCTGGGGGGCGAACGACGTCTCTTTCTTTGAGCCGCTCTACGAAGAGATCACGGGCAACTTCTGCATCGACAAGGCGCGCGTGTTCGCGGCGGGCGAGAGCTCGGGCGGCGACTTCTCCAGCATCCTCGGCTGCGAGCACGCGGACAAGCTGCGCGCGGTGGGCCCGTGCGCCACCAAGAACGTGCCCCAGTATCAGCTCAACGCCGGCACCCGGGACTGTACCGGACAGGTCACGTCGGTCGTCATTCACGGAGAGCGCGACTCGGTGGTCGGGACGGAGAACGGCCCGAAGACGCGCGACTTCTATACCGCGCTGAACCACTGCGGGACGAGCACGACGCCGGTCGAAGGCTACACGGACAACCTCTCGAACTGCGTCATGTACCAGGGTTGTGACGAGGGCTATCCGGTCTACTGGTGCGAGCACGGAGACCCGAACTACCAGAACACGAACCACGGCTGGCCCGCGTTCGCGCCCAAGTTCCTCTGGAGCCTGTTCTCGACCTACTGAGGATCGTGACGGGCCCGGCGGCGGCCGACGCATGCCTGCGTCGGCCAGCCGGGGGCGCATGGCGGGGCGACCGGCGCGGAGGCTACGGGCGGTCGAAGAAGTCGAAGACGTCGGGCAGCACGAGCGGAACCATCCCTGCGTGGTCCGCGTCGACTTCCTTGTAGGTGATCGCGTAGCCGCCGGCCATCATCCAGTCGCGCAGCGCCCGGCTGCCCGTCAGGGAGGGCGTGCCGCGGGTCCCTTCCGTCACGAAGATGGGCATGTCGCGCAGCCGGTCCCAGGGATAGACCGACTCCTGGACGAAGGGGCCGGACATGGGGGCCAGAGCCTCCCAGTAGTCGGCGTACTTGGCGCCGATGTACCAGGTGCCGGCGCTCCCCATCGAGTGTCCGGTGAGGAACATCGCGCTGCGATCGACGGGGTACTCGTTCAGCACCAGCTCCAGGACGTTGATGACGTCCTTCTCGCTGAGCTCCTGATCGCGTTCGCGCTCGGGCGTGCGCATGGCCAGGAGCTTCTCGGCCTCCTCCGGTTGCCCGAACACGGCCGGCAGCCGCAGGTAGGTGCCGTACGCGCCGTTGTAGCCGAGCGGCGAGACCAGCAGCACGCCATGCTGGTCGGCCAGCGTCACCATCTGCTTGTTGTTCTGATCCAGGTACGAGCTCTCGTCGTTCCCCGCGCCGTGCAAGAACATCACGAGGGGTAGCTCCGACGTGCCGTCCCAGCGCTCCGGGACGCAGACGCGGTAAGGAACGTCGGCGCCGGCGTCTGGAAAGCGATAGGTCCTTCGCTGGTCACCTCTGGCGCGCCACGCCGGCGAGCTGGGATCGGCGACGGACGTGGCGAGCTCTCGCGCCTCGAGCACCACGGCGCGCGGCTCGAGCTCGGTCCCGAACGAGATGGCCACCGGCTCGAATTCGTCCTGGCCGCCAGTCCCCGTCGAGCCTCCAGCGCCGGCCCCGCCGCCGGCCTCGCCGCCGGTCGCCGTCGTTCCGCCGCTGGGCGTCCCACCCCCACTGCCCGTGGCGGCGCCGCCTTGACCTCCCGCGCTGGTCGAGGCGCCTCCGGTGGACGAGGCGCCAGGATCGGCGCTCGCCGTGCTGGCTCCGCCGCCGCCCTGACCGGTGGAGGCGGCGCCGTTGCCGGCGTCATCGCTCCCGCAAGCGGCGAGCGACAGCGCGCAGCCGATGCAGGCCAGTGACGAAAGTACTCGATATTTCATCATTCTCACTCCGGTGGACGCGAGCAGCCCGCTCCGGGCGCGCCGCTGGGCGCTCGGATGTCTCCGAGCGCCTCACGGCGCGCAAGATCGAGGCTCCTCGCGACGCGTGTAGAAAAAGGGTGTGCGGACACTGTCGACGCGAGGGCGACAGCCCCTGAGCGACGCCGCGCCCGCGTGCACACGTCACGCCGGGCGCTGCGAGAGATTCACCTATACCACCTCTCGCGGCCGGCGACAGCGCTCAAGCCGACAAGCACCCCTGCTCCGCGGGGCGCGTCGAGGTCACGCCGCGCGGCCAGCGGCGCCGGGGAGCGCGGGCGCCTTCGGCTTCCCGAAGTGCGCCATCGCCTTCGCGGCGAACTCCCGGCCGAGGAAGCGGGAGAGGAACGCGGCGGCCTTGTTCGCGGCGCCGTGGGCGACCGTCGCGCGGCCGGCCACGAAGGCCGCGAGCCCGGCGCTCACCACGTCCTCCGGCCGCGCCCTCCTGCTGGCCCCCGGGACGTCGCCCGAGCGCTGGAAGAACGGCGTCTCGGTCGCGCCGGGGCACAGGGCGAGGACGCGCACGCCGCGCGGGCGGTACTCCCCCCAGAGCGCCGCGCTGAAGGAGACGACGAACGCCTTCGTCGCCGCGTAGACGGCGAAGTACGGGATCGGCTGGAAGGCCGCCATCGACGCCACCTGGATGACGCCCCCCTTTCGCCGCTCGATCATGGGCATGAACACGTGCGTGAGCTCGACGAGCGCGCCGACGTTGAGATCGATCTGCTCGCGCTGCGTCGCCAGGGAGAGCTCGTCGAAGGCGCCGTACACGCCGAAGCCAGCGTTGTTGACGAGGACGTCGACCTCGAGCCCCCTCGCGGCGACCGCGTCGAGGAGGCGCTGCGCGGCGCCCGGGGCGGCGAGATCTGCGGCGATGACGTGCGCCTCGCCGAGCTCGGAGGCGAGCGCGGCGAGCCTCGCCTCGCTGCGCGCGACAAGGATCAGCGTCGCCCCGCGCCGCGACAGCTCGCGGGCGAACGCCTCGCCGATGCCCATCGAGGCGCCCGTGACGAGCGCCGTCTTTCCCTTGAAATCGAAAGGAGTCATGGCTGAAGGATGGTTTCGGGCGCGCTTGTCGACAATGGGCATCGGTGGTAACCCGCTTTCCACGAATGCAAAGCGCAGTCACTCCGCTCTGGGACGACCTCCGCGTGCTCCTCGCGCTGCATCGCCATCGCAGCTTCCTCGCCGCGGGCAAGGCGCTCGGGGTCTCGACCTCCACCGCGGCGCGGCGCATCGAGGCGCTGGAGGCGGCGCTCGGGCGCCCGCTCGTGCACCGGAGCAACGGGGGGACGTCCGTGGAGCCCGACGCGCTCGATCTCGTGGCGCTCGCCGAGCAGATCGAGAGCGGGCTGCACGCGATCCGCCGTGACGAGGGGGACGAGGCGCTCTCCGGGACGGTGCGCGTGTCGCTGGCCGACACGATCGTACAGCCCGTCACGCAGCTCCTCTGCGAGCTCCGCCGGCTGCATCCGGGGCTCTTGCTGGAGATCCTCTCGGAGACGCGGCTCGTCGATCTCGCGCGGCGCGAGGCGGACGTCGCGATGCGCGCGAGCAAGTCGTCGTCGCCCGCGGTCGTCCATCGCGCCCTCGGGCGGTCTTCGTTCGGGCTCTACGCCGCGCCGAGCTACATCGAGCGGAGGCTCCGGGGCGGGCGGCTGAAGACGGCCGATTTCGACCGCCACGACTTCATCGGCTACGAAGGCATGCCCGGGCAAGGCCCGAAGATGACGTGGCTGACCGCCCACGGGGCAAAGCGCTTCGTCCTGCGGTCGAACTCGCACTTCGCGCTCCTCGAGGCGGCGCTGCAGGGGCAGGGTATCGTGCTCATGTCCGACCCCTCGGCGCGCTCGGCGGCGGGGCTCGTGCGGCTCGAGGTCGACGCGGAGCTGCCGTCGGTGCCCGTCTTCCTCGCGTACCACCGGGAGCTGCGGAACGTGCCGCGCGTGCGGCTGGTGCTCGATGCGCTCGACGCGGCGGTGCGCAGCGCGCTCCGCTAGCCCTCCCGCCTCCGCTCCCGTCAGGGCATCGGGTACACGAGCGAGAGCCCGGCGACGCACATCTCGTCGAACGTATTCCCCTCGCCGTAGGCCACGTCGATCGTCGAGATCATGTTCGCCTCCTTGAGCGCCTTGACCACGTACGGGTTCTCCGTCGAGTTGTCGTACGTGCACCGGATCTGGAGCACATCGCCCGGATCGAGCGTCGGGAGCGTCTCGATGGGCGCGTCGTACGAGTACGAGCGCTGCCACCCGAACTCCCACTTCGGCGCGTGCGCCAGGCACTCCTCCTCGGGTTGATCGGGCGAGCCGTTCGCCCGCGTGACCGTCACCTTCTGGTCGACGCCCAGGTAGTGCATGTGCAGAAATTCGCCATGGATGCGCGTGCCCGGCGGGAACGGCATCTCTTGCGATCCGGGCGAGTCCGGGGCCGGGACCGTGAGCTGCTCCGTCTCCACGTGGTTCTTGCTGTCCGCGGGGATCAGGAACTCGACGCCGTCCTTGTCGCCCGGACCCGGTAGCAGCCCGAAGCCGAGGTCGTTGACCGGATCATCGAAGTTGCCGATCAGGTGGTACAGGAAGCCGTACTTCGGCTTCTCTCTGGTGAGCCTGAGCTGGATGCGCGTCAGGTCCGGGTCGGCCGTCGTGCCGGCGGGGTGGTAGTGGATCTGCATCATGATGAGCGACCCCTTCGGGATCAGCTGACCCACCCCCTCGGGCAGATCGACAGGGTCGGCGCCGGGAGCCCAGGCTGTGACCATCTGGAGCGCTCCAATCTCCACGCCATTCGGGACGTCGCCGGCGCCACACGGAAAGCTCCCGTCGGGGCCGGCCAGGCTCGCGGACTTCCCCTCCGGATCGATGGAGACTATCCCATGGTGAACGACCTTGTGGTTGCCGGGCACCATCTGTAGACCGCTCAGGTACTGGTCCTCGGTGAGCCCGGGATCGATGATGAAGCAGCGGAACTCGTCCTGCTCACCGGAGGTGACGTAGGGCTCGTTCGGATGAACCTCGAGGGTCATGCCCGGCAGGTCGGGGCTCTTCGGCACGAACGTGGCGGGCGCGTCCTTCGGATCACCCCTGGGGGTGCCGGCCTCGCTCCAGGCCTCCAGCGTGCTGATCTCCTCGTCGGAGAGGCGGATGTCGCCTTTCCACGCGTGACGGGTAGAGCACTCGTCCGTGTCACGCACGGCGAAGGGCGGCATCGTGCCCGCCTTGGTCGTCTGGACCATGAGCGCCGCGACGGCCCTGGCGTCGTCGTACGCGGTGAGGCTGAAGGGCGCGATATTGCCCGCGGAGTGGCAGCCCATGCAGCTCCTCTGCAGGATGGGCTCGACGTCTTTGTGGAACGTGGGGCTACTCCCGGCAGCCTCGGGCTCCGTGGGCTCGTCGCCCCCGGAGCAGCCGGTGAACGAGGCGGCGGCTGGCAGGGCGAGGGCGAGGGTGAGGGCGGACAGCGAGACTCGGGCGACGGGACGCGAACGTAGTGAGGCAGGCATGAGACCTCCGGGCAGCCGGATCCTTCACGAGCGGAGGGGCCGGGCGCTTGGCAAGGAGCCACGTTTTGTGCGACTGCGTTTCGAATATGTGTATCATGCATATAGTTGCCCCTTCCGGACCGTCAAGAAAATTTGTGCAAAATACACGGACCAAGAAAGGGAAGCTCCGCGAGCGGAGTCCGGTCAGACCTGGTCAGAGTGGGAGATGATCGGTCCGACTCGACGGAGCTGCTGCCGGATCGGACCTTCCGGATGGAGACCACGTAGAGTCGTCGAGCGCCTCGTCGCGGCCGACGTCGCGTCGACGCGTCGACCACGGACAGCAACGGACGCGCGCGGATGGCCGCCCGCGTCCCGGTGCACGGCCGCCCCGCTCTCAGTCGGCGTGGCTTCGCGCCGGGGCGGCCGCGCGCCTGCGCGAGCGCGCCCCGGGCCCCGGCAAGGTGTGGGGCTCTCGGACGTTGAGCTTCCTGCCGACCTCGACGATGGCACGGAGCGCGGGCACCAGCTCCTGGCCGAGCGGGGTGAGCTCGTACTCGACCGAGGGCGGCGAGGTGGGCATGACGCGGCGGCTGACCAGGCCCTTGGCCTCGAGCTCGCGCAGGCGCGCGCTCAGCACCCGCGCCGAGATCGGCGGGATGTCGACGCGCAGCTCGCCGAACCGGCGCGGCTGCCCGCTGAGCGACCAGATGACGTTCGGCGCCCAGGCACCGCGCAAGAGCGCCATGCACAGCGTCAGCGGGCAGAGGGGCGGCGGGGGGACGTGATTTTTTCGCACCGGCAGTGACATGGGTAACCCCGAAGATACCCCTTTTTCAGGTATCCAGCACCTGGCCAGTATCCAGGAGTAACTTCGCGCGCTAGCTTGCGGGTCTCGATGGCGCCGGCCCCGAGCGATCGAGGCCGGCGCGCCGCGGCCCTCGCCGAAGCGACGGGCTTCGCCGGGGCGCGGGGGGCCTTCGCCGACCCCCGCGCCCGCCCGCCCCTCGCCGCCCCGAACGCTCGGTGGCGCGTCGCCGGGGCGGGGTCGTTCGTATCTCACCAACACCACATGATTCGAGGGATGCTTCCATGAAATTGTATTTCTTTCCCGGTGCCTGCTCTCTGTCTCCGCACGTCGTCGCCCGCGAGGTCGGCATCGAGCTGACGCTCGACAAGGTCGACCTCGCGTCCAAGAAGACGTCGTCGGGCCGCGACTTTTTGGCCATCAACCCGAAGGGGTACATCCCCGCGCTCGAGCTCGACGGCGGCGAGGTCTTGACCGAAGGGCCGGCCATCGTTCAGTACCTGGCCGACCAGAAGCCCGAAGCGAAGCTCGTGCCGCCGTCGGGCACGATGGCTCGCTACCGCGTGCAAGAGACGCTCGGGTACATCAACTCTGAGCTGCACAAGAGCTACAGCCCGCTCTTCAACCCGAAGACCTCGCCCGAGCAGCGGCAAGAGCGCGAAGAGTACCTGCGCAAGCGCTACGGCGTGATCGAGGCGGCGCTCGCGCAGGGGCCCTACCTGTTCGGCGAGCAGTTCACCGTGGCCGACGCCTACCTGTTCACGGTCACCAACTGGTCGAATTTCGTCAAGCTCGACCTCTCGGCCTTCCCCAACGTGCTCGCTTACCAGCGGCGGGTGGCCGCGCGCCCCGCGGTGCAGGGGGCGATGCGGGCCGAGGGGCTCCCGGTCGAGGGCGGCAAGTAAGGGGGGCGCCGCGCGGGCCGCCCCCGGCGCCCCCGCCCCGAGCGCGCGCGCCGCGAGCGCTCACGGCGGGGGCGCCTCTCTGGCCTTCTTCGGCCCCGCGGAGCGCGGCCATCAGCCTCCGCCGCCCGCCACGCGGGCGAGCCAGCACCCCCTCGAGGTAAACAGGCGGGTTGTCTCGCTCGAACCAGACGCCACCTCCGCCCTGTAAAACCAATTGACGCACGGCGACGTCGGGAGTACGGCGAGCTCACCATGCCGTCTGTCCATCTGACGCGCCACCTCTACACCTTCTTTCCGCACCTCGAAGGTCAAACCATCGTCGTCGAGGCGTCGACAGCAGGTGAGATCGTAGCGGCCCTGGAGAGGCTCGCGCCCGGCATCGGCTTCTACATCTGCGACGAGCGCGGCCGCTTGCGGACGCACGTCAACATCTTCGTCGGCAAGCAGATGATCCGCGACCGTAAGGGACTCACAGACGCAGTCGCTGCCGACGACGAGGTCCACATTCTGCAAGCGTTGAGCGGAGGTTGAAATGGCAAGCCGTATCCTGCTAGGCACGCGCAAAGGCACGTTTATCGTCGAGAAACAGAACGGCGCGTGGAAGCCGCGCCTCGCGGGCCACGCCGGCGGCGGCGTCAACTATGTCGCGCGCGATCCCTACACGGGCAAACTCTGGGCGCTGCTCGGCTTCGGCCACTGGGGAGCCAAGCTGTCCGTCTCCGCGGACGAAGGCGAGACCTGGACTGACAACCCCACCCAGATCAAGTATCCCGAGGGCGCCCGCTACATCGGCCAGGACATGTACGAAGACGCAGGCAGCGACTTCGGTGTCGGCATCAAGATCGTCACGCGCCCGGCCACGGTACAGAAGCTCTGGATCATCGGCTTCGGCCCCGGCGGCGCGGTCTACGTGGGCACCATCCCTGGTGGCTTGTTCGTCAGCCGCGACGGCGGCGGCTCCTTCGAGCTCAACCGGCCGCTCTGGAACCACGAATCACGCGGCGGCGACCTCTTCACCGGCGAGGGCAAAGGCGAGACGAAATGGTTCGGCACGCCGGCCTCCGAGGGCGGCGAGTTCGCCCCGGGCATCCACTCCATCGTGGTGGACCCACGCGACCCGAAGCGAATGCTCGTGGCCGTGTCCACGGCCGGCGTCATCGAAACGGAGGACGGTGGAGAGACCTGGCAACCGCGCAACAAGGGCATGCGGCTCGATCACACGCCCGAGCCAGACGCCGAGTGGGGCCACGATACGCATTACATCGAGCAATGCGAGGGCGATCCCGACCATATCTGGCAGCAGAATCACGTTGGCATCTACTACAGCAGCGACGGCGCGAAGAGCTGGCGCAAGGTGAGCCGCCCAGAACAGGGCGTGCATTTCGGCTTCCCCATCACCGCGGACGCGAAGGACGGGCGCACGGCGTGGGTCGTGCCCGGTAAGTCGGACATGCAGCGAATCACCGTCGACGGCGCGCTCTTCGTGGCTCGCACGACGGACGGCGGTGAGACCTGGGCGCAACTCCGCCGCGGTTTGCCCCAGGAGCAAGCCTACGACGTCATCTACCGCCACGCGCTCGCCAACAAGGACGGCGCGGTGGCTTTCGGCACCACCACGGGCAACCTCTACGTGAGCGATGACGGCGGTGAGGGTTGGACGACGGTCGCCAACAACCTGCCGCCCATCTATTCAGTACGCTTCGCGTGACAGGCTCGGCCGTCGTGGGATCGGTCGAGCTCCGCTTGGAACGCATGACCATGATCGAGCCGGAGATCGTTCACGTTGGCCCCTACCCCCTTCGGCTGCCCGAGCTCTGGTACGAGGAGGGTGACGTCCGCGAGAGGCCCGGCTTCTTCGGGTACAACGCCGTCGCCATCGTGGGGGTGAGCTTCGACTTCTACGTCATCGTCGGGCGGGGGCGGGACGAGGAGGAACGACGGCGGCACGTCGACGGATTCGTGAAGGGCAAGGCACCGCTGCGTCACCTCCGCGAGAGCACGAGCTGGCACGGCATGGCCTTCGAGCAGCACCGATTGGAGGAGTGCACGAAGCTCGCCCCCGGGGCGGTGTACGAGCTGTTCCTCTGCGAGGCCCACGGCGACCTGCTTCTGTTCGGTTTCGGCTTCGTCGCGCCGCTCGAACAGGAAGAGTCCCTGCGGATGCTCTTCACGGCGATGGTGAGCGGCGCCATCGTGGAGCGGGGCTCTTCGCTCCACGGGGAGGGCGCCGGGAGCGGTGGTGATGGCGGCGCTCCACGCGCCGCCGCAAAGCCCAAGCGAAGCTGGTGGCCCCTGGTTCGGCGGCGGTAGCAGCGGTTATCAACCACCTGCTCACGGGTGCCCGTCCAGCGCCGTCCCCTCCGGCACGCAGGTGGTCTTCACGGCGACCGACGACGCGGGCAGCGCGGGACCTTCACGTCGCAGCCCTGGCCGTGATGCCGGGCTGACGAGGTAAGGGAACGGATGCGCGCCGCCCGCGGTCGTGCCGCGCGGCGGCGCGCACGCGTTCGGCGGCGGTCTTCGCTCCAGCCCTCGCCGAGCATGCGGGAGACGCTGATGGATCACCTCGGCGACAAACCTGCTGAACATTTACATTCTGACCAAAAGCTGCCCGCTCCGGTCGTACGATTCACAGCGATGAGCGTGATCGAACCGCCCTCCGCTGGGAATGGGCATCTGATGGTCTCGTTCCGGCCAACCTTCTCCAAACCTCTCCCCCTGACCGCCCTCCCCCCGACGGGCGGCGGGGACACGACGCTGGTCGGGGTCGAGACCCCCGGCGCGGACTGTGCCGTGCCCAACATACCGGCCTTCAGCGAGCTGGGATCAGTTCACGGGTCCTCGGCTTGACGGCGAACGAGTCACATTGCGCCCTCAGACTTCTCGTTCACGTGCCACTGGCATGGTCACATCACAGATTCGCACGCGCGACAAAAACAGCGTCATCAACGCGAAAAACGCATAAACTCCCCTATCGCCTGCTATAAACACGGCGGCTCTTCCGCGTGTCACGAACCACGTGTCGTGCACCGCGTGTCGCATTACGCCACTGCACTCGAAACATGGAGGCCTTCATGTCTGTCCGTTCTCGTGCCTCGCGCAAGTTAACCGCTCTCGCGATTCCCGTCCTCGCCTTCTTGAGCTTCCCTGGCTGCTCTTCGGAAATAGGATCCGGCGGGACCGGGGGAGATGCTACGGGCACAGGCGGCGGAACACCGAGCGGGAGCGGTGGCGTCACCACGGGTGGAGGCTCCGCGACCAGCGGTGCTTCCGGGACCAGCGGAGTCGCCGGAACGGGCGCCGGTGCTCCGACGGGTGGAACCGGCACGGGCGGCTCCCCGACGGGCGGGGCTAGCGGGACTGGCGGGACTGATGGCGGCGGCGACTTCACGTGTACCCTGCCCACCTTGCCTGAGCCGAGCGGTCTGACCGAGGTGAACGAGAAACTCCCGGATCCGTTCACGTTCTTTGACGGAACGAAGGTCACTACCAAAGAGCAGTGGGAGTGCCGCCGCAAGGAGATCCTGGCGATGGCGGCCAAGTACCTTTACGGCCCCGTCCCCTCCGAGCCGGACGAAGTGACCGGGACCGTATCCGGGGGCACCGTTTCAATCACTGCCAAGGTAGGTGAAAAGACCGAGAACTTCTCGGCGAGCATCAGCGGATCCGGCGATGTGATCGCCCTCAAGCTGTCGGGCGGGATCTTTCCGTCGGGCAGCAAGACGCTCTCGTTTGGAAGCGGGTTCGAAGGCAAGATCAGAAATCTCTTCGGCCTGTCCGAGGTCAACACCAACATCGCCAACGGATGGATGATCGACCGGGTGATGGACGTGCTGGAGCAGAACCCGGGCAGCGGACACGATCCCACGAAGGTGATGGTATCGGGATGCTCCGGATGCGGAAAAGGTGCTTACCTGGCGGGCGTCTTCAGCCGTGCACCGGTGGTTGTCATCGTGGAGTCGGGCGGCGGCGGCGTGGCCAACCTGCGTCAGGCAGAGTGGTTCAGGCACGGCGAAGGTAGTTCTACCTGGCAGTGTTCAGATGCCAAACCTCAGAGCATCGACAACCTCGAAGACAGCGGCATCTGCGGACCCTGGGTGACCAGCGCGGCGCGCTGGCTCCGGAACGACCCCTCGAAGGTATACAACCTCCCCTTTGATACGCATCTGATCCTGGCGACCATCGCTCCACGGCACCTGGTGCACTTCACCAATGCCAATGGCCCGAATGCATGGTGTCACCTGGGCGGGACCTGCGAAGCGCTCTCCGCATGGGCGGCAAAACCGGTGTGGAAAGCGCTCGGCGTTCCAGAGCGCATGGGTTTTCAGATGTACAGCGCGAACCACTGCGGCGCATCGGGCTCCCAAACCGCCCTTGCAGGCGAGATGTTCAAGCGAGCGTTCGAAGGCAACACCAGCGCGAACACGGACGTGCTGAACATCCTGGACAATGGCGTTCAGCAGCCGGTCAGCGAGTGGAAAGACATGTGGGTCGACTGGGACATGGAGACAGTGCTGCGGTAGCGATGCCCCCGGGGGGCATGCAAGCCATCATGGCCTTGCCCCCCATCCGGCGTGATGCCCGGGCGTCGCTCGTCGTCGGCCTCGCGAGCTTCGGCTGGCGCGTGGTTCAACGGACGATCACGCGCACCGGAGAGCCGGGCAGACCCTGCATCCCCACCCGCACCGGCTTCCTGGACACGAGCTCGAAGCTGTAGCGCCGCAGCAGCGTGCCCAGGATCAGCTTCATCTCGTACAGCGCAAAGGCGGCCCCGATGCAGCGCCGATTCCCGCCGCCAAACGGCAGGAATTCGAAGGGGGAATAGGTTCGCTCCAGGAATCGCTCCGGACGAAACACCTCCGGCTCCGGAAATACCGCGGGATCGTGGTGAGCCCAGATGATCTGCGCGAACACGCCTGATCCGGCCGGCAGATCGTAGCCCGCGATCCGCATCGGCGCATTCAGCTTGCGCCCCACCCCCGGGCTGGGCGGGCGCAGGCGCAGCGTCTCGTTGCACACCGCTTCCAGGTACGGCGCCTTGGCCAGCGCCTCGGGCTCCGGATCCGCGCCCAGCGCCGTCAGCTCGTCCTGCAGCCGGCGCAACGCGTCGGGCGCGTGTCCGAGAAAATAGAGCGCCCAGGTGAGCGCGCCCGCGGTCGTGCTGTACCCCGCGAAGAGCAGCGTGTGAAGCTGCTCGAAGATCTGCTGGTCGTCGAGCGCCGTCCCGTCTTCCTGGCGGGCTTCCAGGAGGAGGCTCAGGACATCGGTGCGCTCGGCGGGCTCGGCGCGGCGACGGGCGAGCTCCGGATCGAGGAAGCTGCGCAGGTCCCGGGTCGCGCGCTGCCTGCGCGCCCACGGGCCGACGCCCCCGAACTCCCGGCGCAGCCCGGGAATCAGGAGGGTGATGGTCAGGCTCAGGGTGAAGCTCTTGCGCAGCTCCTCGAGCAGCTCCTCGAGGCGCGCCGCTTCCGTCGGTGCAGTGACTCCGAACACGATGTGGATGATCGTCTGCAGCGAGAGCTTGTGCATGAGGTCCTGCGCCACGAGCTGCTGGCCCGGCTTGAGGTCCCGGGACTGCTGCAGGGCCAGGTCGCACATCTGCTTCCCGTACAGGCGCATGCGTTGCCCGTGAAACGGCGGCATGAGCAGCTTGCGCATCGCCGTGTGCCGCGCGCCCGAGAGCACGAACAGCGACGACTCTCCGAACAACGCGTTGAAGTTCTCGGCCAGCATCTGGTCGAGGGTCTCCGGCGGCACCGCGAAGACGGACCGCAGGCCCTCCACGCTGCCGGTGGCCAGCCCCGGTTTGCCGTTCATCTTCGGGAGCGACATCGGATCGCCGTAGCGCTTCCGCATGCGAAGCGTGAAGCCGAACGGGTCCATCATCCCCTGCAGGTTCACCAGGATGTTGCTTGTGGGGCCTCTGGGCAAAGTGGTCATGGGGCGCGTTCCTTTGATTGCACTGGCAGCTCAGGCTCTCTGAATTGGCATGGCTGCAGGGGGATATGACATCAAAACGGCTTCGCAGACGTCAAGTCTTTTGTGACCCGTCCCCTTCGAGTCGGCGTGATCGGTTCCATGCGATCCGGCCCTCCTGAAAAAAGCGACGCTATATCAATGACGGGCACGACCTTTCGCATCGATGGCGGGGCCACGCCCACGTTGTGACAACAAGGCCTGCCGGACGCGCTCCGGCTCACGCAGAACTTCCCGGGAGCGCCCGCACCCCGGCGTACCGCGCGTCGACCCGCTTCACCCGATCCGCCCAGGGACCGAGGTCAGATCATCCCGGCGTCGGTGCGTCTGCCCAGGAGCAGCGCGCGACACCGACGAAGCTAGGTGTCCGCCAGCAGCAAGCGCTCGGCGGCGTCGGCGTGCATCGCGCGGATGGCGTCCAGCCGAGCGCGCCATGCGGGGCTGTCTCGGAGTTGCTTCTCGACCTGCAGCGACAGCTCGGCAGCCGACAGCGCGGCCGCCAGTCCGCCATGCTGGATGAGCCAATCGATCAGGGAGGCGGCGAGCCCGGAATCCTTCAGCTTGCCGGTGGAGGGGATCCGGCGCGCAGGCTGTTCATCTACCAGGGCCAGATACTCCGACCATAGCTCCGTGGCGAACCTGACCTCGACAAGATCGACGTCGAGGATCTCCTTCAGTGAGGCGGCGGCCATGAGGCGCAGGCCAGCAGCCTTCTGAGCCAGCCCGAGCGCAACCCGGAACGCCCGTGGCCTGGGCGCGAGCCGCGCCAGTCGGGCCGCGGCCCAGGTCCGACCGCCGCTCGCCGCTGCGACGAGCCGGGCCAGCGCCGCCTGCCAGTGTGGTAATCCGGCGTCGTCAGGAAGGCGGCTCAGTGAGTCGACGGTCTGGACCAGGACGCCGCCGGAGGTGCGCGCCTCGGCGAGGAGCCTGGTAGCCAGACCAAGCCCTTCCGAGCACAAGTCATGCTGGGCAATGCAGACGCGCGCTGCCGTGGAAGCGATACGCTCGTCGCCGCGCTCGACCAGCACCTCGGCCAAGGCCACGAAGCCGCGAGCCACCGCGGGTCGCGTCTGCGACTCGTTCGGGAACAGGAGCCTCGACCCGGGGTTGAGCAGCCGCCACGTATCCGGCACCGTCGTGATGCCGTCGATGAGCACCTGTCGGACGTCGGCCTGGTCAACGAAGCGCAGCAACCCCGCCAGGATGTCCGGCCGGATGCTGGGGTGCAGGTCCTCGGACCGCCACGCCTCCATCAGGAGGTTGCGAGCCTCCACGGTCGCAGCGGCTGAAACCCTGCGGGCGGCGTTCTTGCGGTTGACCACCGCGCAGTCCTTCGACAGCAGCAGCTCACGATACGGCGCCAGATCGAACGGGCCGGGCATGCGCTCGGACAGCACGTCGAGGGCGCTCATCCCCGCGCGACCCACCACGCCGGATTTTCGCGCGCGCTCCAGGAACAGCCGTCGGAGCTCGGCGGTCGGCGGAGCGATCCGGGCGCACCGCGCCAGGATCGCGGCGGCGACCGGCCCGGCCGCTCCCGGCAGCAGCTCGAGCAGCAGCGGCGCGTCCTCGACGCGGCCGATGGCCTTGACGCGTCTCGAGAGATCGAGACTGGCGTCCCGTGCCACCCGCAGGAGATGCTGCGTGAAGCGCCTCCGCTGGGAGGGCGTCCACCGCCCGGGGGCCGATGGTGAGATCGCCGCCACCAGATCGGTCTTGTGGGGATCGGTGGTGTCGTCCCGATCCAGCAGCTCGTCGACCAGGGCAGTCTCCTTCAAGCTGATCTCCGGGACGTACCCCATCACCTCGTCCAGCGGCGCGCCGCACGTGACGGGCTTGCGCGGAGGCCGCGGCGTCTTCGGTGTTCTTCCGAGGAGCAGGTCCAGGATGAGCCGCTCCGCCTCGGGCTCGAAGCGACCGACCGCCACCGGTCCCAGCATGGGTGTGGTGCCATCGAGGCGCACGCCCTCGTAAGCCGCATGGAGCTGGGCGGCGAGACCTTCGGCGGTGCGCAGCGGGCTCGGCAGATACTCCATGGGCGGCTTCTGGCCGGGGGCCGGCACCTTGTCGGCGCGCCAGCGCACCCGGGGATCCAGGCGAACCTGAATGAGGAGCCCGAGCAGCTGCGCCGCGCGCGTGATGCTGTCCCGGAGGATCGCTGCGCCGATGGCCTTGCGCACGGCCCGCTCGGCCTGGGCCAGGGTGGTTGCGTTCGACTCGCGCGACTGCACCGTGGTGAGCAGGGCGTCCCTGTAGGTCTGCACGGGGATCTCCGAGACCTGACGATCGGACAGCTGGGCCAGCTCGACCATGACCAGATGGCGGCTGGGGCCATGCCATGCCGGCTCCACCTCGACGAGAACGGACGCGCAGGTCGCCGGGTCGGCGCCGCGGCGGAGCGAACGCACCAGCGCGACCATCCGCGCCGCGCGCTCGCCCCGGTCCCTGGCCGCGCCCAGCGCCTCGTGCTCGGATCGCAGCTGGGCAAGGTCGAGGTGCTTCTCGATGGCCTGGAGCCGCTTGCGCCGAGTGTCCGGATCGACGGGAGGAGTCAGGGCCGCCGCCGTGAGCCGCGTGACGCTCGCCTGTGGCATCGTGGCCAGCCGCGCCTCCATGCCAGGACGGGGCGACCATGCCGCCGTCGCGGCCTGTTCCAGCTCGGCGCCAAGAAGACGTTCGCGCTCGGTCAGGGGCAGGAAGCGGAAGAGCGGATCGGCGGAGGCGTCGAGGGGCTTGCACCGGTTCCGGAGCTCCATCACATCCTCGGCCGGCAGCGTCGAGATCGGCAGCAATCCGGATGGAAGCGGACCGTTGGCGAGAGAGACAGTCCAGTCGTTCCGACGCAAGACCTCGAGCAGCTCGGCCGGGCAAGCCATTGCCAGGGCGTGGATCGCCCTCCCATGCAAGGCGTCCTGCCGCACGAGCAGCGCCAGGGCCTCCCTTGGATATCGGGTGCAGAACAGCGTGGCCTCGTCCGTCGTGATCGTGCGCCTCGTCGCCAGTGCCACGCGAAGGCCCCGGTCCGGCGCGCGCGTCACCAGCTCGCGCCACGCGGCCTCGTGCTCGGCCGCGTGATGCTCCAGCGTGTCGAGATCGCATGTCGCGAAGAGGCGTGTCGCGAGCCCCACACCATGCCTGGCGATGACCAGGGGAATGACCGCCGTCGCCTGGGCGACGAGGCGGCGCCTGTGCATGATCAGGACCACCCCGCGGGCCTCGCGGCGATTCCCCTCGCGCAGCACCTGGAGCAACGCTTCGTCCGACACCGGCACTCGGCGGGCCGAGGAAAGCGCAGCCCGACGCATCATGGGGTCGCGTAGCGCCTCCTCGATGCGCGCCACGTCCCGACGATAGGTCGCCAGGTCCAGCGCCAGCCGCCGCTCGTCGCCGTCGCCCCCATCCAGCGCAGCCATGACCCGATCGGCCGTAGCCTGATCCCAGCCGCGGGCGAGCAGGGCAAGCGCCCGCCCCCGCTTCGCGAAGCTCAGGCTTCCGAGTCGACGGACCTCCGACAGCGGCTCCAGCATGCTCCGAGTCTAGACGAACGCGACGCCGACGAGGACCACGTGTGGGGCGTCGCGGCTCCCGCTGATGCTCGCGGGGAGCGGCGACACGGCATGGATGTCGGACGCTCCCAGGAGGGGCCGCGCACCGTCATGGCGATCGCAGGATTCGAGCTCATCCAGGACGGATGTCCGCGCGGCTCGAGGCCAGGGTCCACGCAACCCGCACCTCGCCGTGAAATGGCGATGGTACGGTGCTCGCCATGCGAGCTCTCACCAGCCTCTTCGCCGCGTCTCTCCTCGCCGCCTGTGGCTCGAGCGAGCCAGCCGCGGTCACGCCTGCGCCCATGCCCGCGCCGGTCGTCTCCAGCGCGGCGGCGCCGCTCGCCGCGAGCGCGGCGCCGGTCACCCCGGGCCCGACCCTGGAGCGGCTCGCCGCCGACACGCCGAAGACGACCGTCGCCGGGAACACGTTCATCGCGCCCGCCGGGTGGGGCATCACCGTGCGCGAGCCGGCGACGATCCTCGAGCCGCCGGAGGGCGACTCGCATATCGCGATCGTCGACGTGCAGGCGAGCGACGCCGACGCGGCCGTCGCGGCGGCGTGGAAGGCGTACCGGCCCGACGCGAGGTGGCCTCTCAAGGTGGCCAACGACATGCCCGATAAGGACGGCTGGTCGAAGAGGCGCACGTACGTCTACCAGACGTCGCCGAACGAGCGCCGCGATGTCTTCGCCAGCACCATGCTCGCCGGGGGCACGTGGACGGTGGCGATCTACGACATGACCCAGCCTGTCGGCGAGAAGCGGGGCGGCCAGGTCAGGGCGATCTTCGATCGGCTGCTGCCGAAGGGCCGCAAGCGTGAGTCGTTCGCGGGCAAGGCGGCCAACAAGCTCGATCAAGCGCGGATCGCCGCGCTCGGCGCGTTCGTCGAGGCCGCGCAGAAGCAGCTCGGCGTGCCCGGCGTCTCGGTCGGCCTCATCCAGGACGGCAAGGTCGTGTTCGCCGGCGGCTTCGGCGTGCGCGAGCTCGGCAAGAAGGCGCCTGTGGACGCCGACACGCGCTACATCATCGCGTCGAACACCAAGGCGCTGACGACCTTGATGCTCGCCAAGCTCGTCGACGAGAAGAAGCTCACGTGGGAGACGCCGGCGACGAACGCGCTCCCGAGCTTCAAGCTCGGTGACGCGGACACGACGAGGCGCGTGCAGGTCAAGCACCTCATCTGCGCGTGCACGGGCATGCCGCGGCAGGATCTGGAGTGGCTCTTGCAATTCAAGGGGATCAAGCCTGAAGGCGCGATGGCGGTCCTCGGGACGATGCAGCCGACGAGCCAGTTCGGCGAGCTGTTCCAGTACTCCAACCCGCTCGCGGCGGCGGCCGGGTTCATCGGCGGCCACGTCGCCTACCCGAAGCTCGAGCTCGGCGCCGCGTACGACCGCGCGATGCAGGCGCTGGTGTTCGATCCGCTCGGGATGAAGGCGACCACGTTCGACTTCGCCCGCGCCCAGCAGGGCAACGCCGCGGTCGCGCACGCGCCCGACGTCGACGGCAAGCCGGCGCTCGCGATCAACGCCATCAACACCTCGATCATCCCGGTGCGCCCGGCGGGCGGCGGGTGGAGCACGGTCAATGACATGCTCAAGTACGTGATGATGGAGCTCGCCGAGGGCAAGCTCCCGAACGGCGCGCAGTACATCTCCAAGGACGCGCTGCTCGCGCGGCGGGCGCCGCAGATCGCGATCGGCAACGACGCGACGTACGGGATGGGGCTGACGGTCGACCGCACCTACGGCGTGCCCGTCGTGCACCACGGCGGCGACATGATCGGTTACCACAGCGACATGCTGTGGCTGCCCGAGCACGGCGTCGGCGCGGTCATCTTGACCAACGGCGATCCGGGCTGGCTGATCCGCACGGTGTTTCGCCGCAAGCTGCTCGAGGCGCTGTTCGAAGGCGAGCCGGAGGCGGACGCGCAGATCGCGGCGCAGGGCAAGAAATTCTTCGACGAGCTCGCGGCCGAGCGCAAGCTGCTCACGGTGCCGGCCGACCCTGCGCACACCGGAAAGCTCGCGCCGCGCTACGCGAACGCGGCGCTCGGCGAGGTCGCGGTCACGCGGGCCGGCGCCGCGACGGTGTTCGATTTCGGCGAATGGAAGAGCGAGGTCGGATCGCGCAAGAACCCCGACGGCTCGATCTCGTTCCTGACGATCGTCCCCGGCCTTGTCGGGCTCGAGTTCGTGGTCGGCGCCGGGCCGAAGCGCGCGCTCGTGCTCCGCGACGCGCAGCACGAGTACGTGTTCGAGGAGCGCTGACCGGGCCCTGGCGTGCGGTCTCCGGTTAACATTATCTTGCGCGACCGATGCGTGTGTGTCGTTCACTGCCGCTCGTTCTGGTCCTCGCCGCGTCCGGGTGCCGCGACTGCGCGCCGGATCCCTCGGCCGCGCTCCAGCCGGCGCCCGAGGCGCTCGCCTCGGCGCTCGCCGGCGCCGCGGCTCCGGCCGCTGCGTCGAGCGGCGCGGCCGTCGCCCCGATCGCCTCGGGCGGCGCCGCGGCGCTCGCCCCCGCGCCCGGCGGCTCGGCCGCCGCGCTGCCCGGGTCGTCTCGCGTCGAGGCGGCGCCGGTGGATCGCGAGGCGTACCTCGGCGCCCTCGGCCAGGGCCGCGCCGCCGCGCGCCAGGGCCGGTACGCCGAGGCGATCGCCGCCTTCGACCGCGCGCTCGCCGCGATGCCTCACGAGCCGCGCGCCCTCGCCGAGCGCGGCCACGCCCGGATGCGCCTCGGCGCGGACCTCGACGCGGCCGCCGCCGACCTGCAGCGCGCCGAGCAGCTCGGGCCCGACGACAAGCTCGCCGCCCAGATCTGGTACAACCTCGGCCAGCTCGACGAGCTACGCGGCCAGGCCGAGCTGGCCCGCGCCGCCTTTGCCCGGTCGTTCCACCTGTCGCCCACGGCCGCGGCCAGGGCCAAGGCGGGCCCCGGCATGCCGTGCGGCGTGCTCGTCGAGCGCCGCGAGGCGCCGTCCAGAGACGACTTCCTCGCGCCGAGGCTCGTCGTCGCGCGGGGCTGGCTCGACGCCTACGAGCAGCTCTACCGGGGCAACGACCCGAAGGTCGAGCCGAAGGAGCCCGCGACGGAGGCCGAGGCGCAGCGCTCGCTCTGCGAGCGCCACGGCGCGGATCGCTGCACGGGCCCTTCGCCGTGGCTGCTGACGCGGTACCTGAACAGCACCCAGGGCGAGATCGAGGATCACGTCCTGTCGCGGCCGGACGGCTCGATGCTCGTCTTCCATGCGGGCATGGTGTTGCGGACGACGGCCCTCACGACGATGAACCGGATCGCGTGTATCCCCGAGGAGCGGCTCGAGGTGCGGTTCGAGCCCGACGTGGTGCACGTGACGGTCGAGGCGGAGCTCCGCGCCTGGAAGAGCGCGGACGAAGCGGCGGCCGACGCGTGTGACCCCGGGCGGCTCGAGACAGAGGATCTCCTCTACGACGCGAAGACGGGCCGGGAGCTCGTGCGGCTGAGCCGCGCGGGGGGCCGGGGCGCGGCCAGGGTGAAGCTCGCCGGGCGCACGGTGGAGGTCGCGGCGGGGACCTGCACGACGACCGTGCCGCTCGACGTGCCCGCCGCCGGCGCCGGGAGGTCGGCGGAGCCGAGATGAGGGTAGACGCGCTCCGCGTCGACCCCGGCCACGGCTTCAGCGCGTGACGCGCCTCAATCGGCTCCGGCGAGCAGCCGCTCGATCTCGTGCATCGTCTCGACGTCATCGCCGACCATCGCCTTCATCGACTGGATCCTGCGGCACACGATCGCGGCGATCTTCTCTTCGACGGTACCGTCGGCATAGGCCCAGTAGACCTGCGCAAACCGTCCATCGCGGTGACAGCGGCCCTCGATCTGCGCCATCTGGATCGCCGACCACCGCAGATCGTGGATCACCTCCGAGCGCGGAACCTCGTTGTGCTCGCCCTGGTGGAGCGAGATCCCTTCTTCCACGGTGAAGAGCGCGACGCGCGGCTCGCCGCGCTGGAAGCGGAGGCGCTCGGCCTCCTTCTCGCCGGCCGGCATCGCGCCGTGGATCAGCGCGCACGGGACGCGCTCGCGGGCCAGCGCGGCCTGCACGGCCTCGAGCGTCTCCAGGAAGGCGACGGAGACCGCGACCTGATGCCCGTTGTCGAGCAGCTCCTGCACGAGCTCCACGGTGCCCTCCACGCGGATGAGCGAGCTCTTCTGCCGCAGGCGCAGCGTCGCGGCGAGCGCCGACCTCGGGTTCGCGCCCTTGGGCACGAGCTCCATCTCCCGGCGGAACGCGGTCCACGCCTGCGCGTAGAGCTCGCGCGCGGAGGCGTCGAGCTCGATGGGGGTGAGGATGCGGTTGATCTCGGGCCAGCCGGCGACGTCCTCCGGGCGACGCCGCATCCCCACCGCGGGACGGCCGTCGAACAGGAGCGCGCGCACCTTCTCGCAGTCCGCCGGATCGCCGCGCCAGTCCCACCTGCCGAACGCGCCGCGCGTGACCCCGAGCCCCTGGCCTTCGCACCACTGCTCGAAGTCCTTGAGATCCGCGGAGCGGCTCCCGGTCGCGCTCGCCAGGAGCGGCGCGAGATACGATAGCTCCAGCGGGTTCTGCCCCGCGGTGGCCGAGAGCCACAGCACGAACCCTGCGCGTGCGTTGAGCTTCACCGCGAGCTTGGAGCGCGCCGCCGCCGGGTTCTTGCAGCGGTGGCTCTCGTCCCAGATGACCACGTCGAACTCCGCGGCGCTGCCGGCGCGCGCGAGGCCCTTCTTCGATCGGATCTTCCGCCGCGCCTCCGGGGTCACCTCGAAGAGCTTGCCGAGCCGATCATAGTTGATGATCACGATCTCTTTGCCTGCGTCGCCCATCGCCTGAACCGTGCGGCGCCAGTGCGCGACGACGGCGAGCGGGCAGACGATCAGCACCGTCGCGACGTCCGGCATCCGGAGGACCGCGGCCCAGGCGGTGATCGTCTTGCCGAGGCCGACGTCGTCGGCGAGGAGGAACCCGGCGCGCCTCTCGGCCTTCGCGGCCGCGATGGCCCGCACGCCGTCCTGCTGGTGCGGGCGGAGGACGATCGCCCCCGCGGGGGCGGCCGGCGCGGGCGCCGGGTCGTCGTTGAGCTCGCGCTCGATGCGTCGCTCCCACGAGTACGGCGCGGCGCGGAGCGGCGCGAGGGCCGGCGGGAGCGTCTCTGCGCGAGCGACGAACACGCCGTGCTCCGCGTCCCAGCGCGCGCCGCTCGCGGACGCGACCGCGCGCATCGCGAACGGGACGTCGAGCACATGGGCTCGCTCCGGCGCCGCACGCGGAGCAGCGACCGCTGGAGCTGCCGCGCTGGGGGCTCTACGAGGGGCCGAGACCGTTCGCTTGGCGCGCATCGTCGTCATGACGGCCCTGATACCAGCGCGGCCGCGCGCTTGCGCAGGAATCGGCTCGAAGGCTCGGCGAGGCCTCCTTCTCGTCGGGCTCGAGCAGCTCGACGCCCCCGCTCAGGGCCACGAGCTTGAAGCTTCTTGAGGAAGCCGGCAGTACTCACACGCGCCCTGGGCGCGCCGTTGTAGCGTCTCCCGCACATCGTTCGAGAGCTTCACGACGCCGCGTGGATCGCCCAGAACTCCTCGGCCTCGAGCCTGAGGAGGGTGAGCCTGTCGTTCAAGCGGACGATCTGTGCGTATTCCCTTTGCTCCTCCGGGGTGAGCGCGCCTTCGGTGCTCTTCTGCGCGAGTTCCTCGACGCGCGGGGCCAGGTCTCTGCTGACGGCATCGAGCGCCGCCTCAAGCTGTTCGAGGGTTCGCCTTTCCAGCTTCATGTGTCGCCGTCGAACGCACGCTGTAGGTCCTCCGGCAGCGGCGCGTCGAAGTCATCGGAGATCTGGACCTTGCCCCGATCCATGCCAAGCGCTGCCCGCTTGTCGGGTGGCGCAGCCGCCTGCGAGGAGGTGATAAGAACGATCACCTCCGCTGGACCTTCTGGAAGGCCTGCGGGTACCTGCAGCTCTACCCGACGGTCTGCGGGGATGACGATGGGGATCTTGGCGGCTCGCACGGTGCTTCCTCCTGCTCCGTTACCGGCGATCTCAGTCTAGCGTCAGAGCTCCCGGCGTCACGCGCGATGCCCGAGGCCGGCCGGCCGGTGCGCGCGGCCCGGACGAACGGGCGCGGGATCGAGACGTGCGGCGCGTCGCCGGTGCGCTCGTTCGCGAACAGCGCCTCGACGGCCGGCGCAATCGACGCGCTGGGCGCGAGGCGATGGCGGCGGGTGCTCGCGTGCAGGACCGGAGGACGAACGTGCGCGCCGATCGCGCATGCCCGCGCATGGCATTGTCCGCTTCTTCCAATTCCCAACCCGCGCGCGTCACTAGCATCGCGGTCATGAAGATCCTCGTCACCGGAGCGACCGGAAAGGTCGGAAGCCGTCTCGCAAAGCGCCTCGCCCGCCGGGGCGATCATGTCCGCGCCCTCGTGCGCGATCCGAACCGCGCCGCTGAGCTGCGCGAGCACCAGGTCGAGATCGTGAAGGGCGATCTCCTCGACGAAGCCTCGCTCGCGCCCGCGGTGCGCGGCGTCGACGCGGTCGTCCACTGCGCCGCCTTCTTCCGCGGCGCCACCCCGGAACAAGCGCACACCGTCAACGACCTCGGCACGCAACGACTCGCGGCCGCCGCCCGCGCCGCGAACGTGAAGCGCTTCGTCTTCACCAGCACCGGGTTGGTCTACGGACCGAGCGGCGGCCGCCTCGCCCGCGAGGGCGACGACTGCGCGCCGCCCCCGGGCTACCCCGCGAGCAAGCTCGCCGCCGAACGCGCGCTCCTCGCCCTCGAGGGCCTCGATGTGCGCGTCCTCCGCCTCCCCTTCGTCTACGGCGACGGTGATCCGCACATCGAGGAATCGATCCCGATGATGCGCGGCTGGCCGCCGTCGCAGCGCATGGCCGTGATTCATCACGCCGACGTCGCGCAGGCTGTCGCGCGCGTGCTCGACACCGCATCGCCTTCGCACCGCATCTACAACGTGGTCGACGACGAAGCCCCCGACCTCGCCACCCTCTTCGCGTCCGTCGGCGCCCCACCGCCCGACGGCTCGGCCGGCGAAGCGGCCCGAGCCTTCGAGGTACTCCTGGACGGCCGCCGCATCCGCGAAGATCTCGGCTTCAAGCCCGAGTTCCCGCGCCTCCAGGATGCGATCGCGGCGGGCGCGTGATGTTCTCCAGTCGTCCAGGTAGGCGGACGCGCATGCCTCGCCACGCGCCATCGACCACAGTAGGTCAACGAGCGCCCCGGGGCCGGGGACCGGACGCCGGGGGCGCGGCACGACGTGGAGGCGGGCGGCGAGGAGGAGCGGTGAGCGGAGACGAGCGGTCAGTTGATGTCGAAGAACTCCTGGCAGCAGCCCTGCGTGAGGTGACACACCTCCCTGGGCGCGCCCTCACACGTCCCGACCTCGACTCCCTCGACGAGACACGAGCACATCGTCGTGCCGTCCTCGGACGGCCCGCACTTGACCTCGTGCTTCTTACTGAGGCACGAGGCCGAACACGCGCACTCGTTACCCTCCAGGCCGTGCGGGTACTCGCAGTCCAGGTCACGGCACCCGTGAGTGTTGAGGCACGCCAGGTACGCGTCCTCCTCGTCCTGGCAGTCGGCGGGCAACCCCTCCTTGCAGGTGGCAGCTTCAGGCAGCCAGCACGAATAGTACGCGGCGACCTCGTCCTCGCACGCGGGGCGGGCCAGCGGGATGACCACCACGCCACAGCTCTGGGCGCAGTCCAGATCCGGCGGATCGCAGCCGTACAGCTTGTGCGCCTCACAGATAGCCAAGCACGCCTGCATAGCGTTCGGGCCTTCCGCTTCGCCGCCGCCGCTGCCGCCGCTGCCGCCGTCGCCGACCATGGTGGTCCCGGTGCTGCCGCCGCTGCCGCCGCTGCCGCCGTCGCCGACCATGGTGGTCCCGGTGCTGCCGCCGCTGCCGCCGTCGCCGACCATGGTGGTCCCGGTGCTGCCGCCGCTGCCGCCGTCGCCGACCATGGTGGTCCCGGTGCTGCCGCCGCTGCCGCCGCTGCCGCCACCGCTGCTGCTCGGCCCGCCGCCGCTGTCACTGCACGCCACCACCAGCGTGGACAGGGCCATCATCGACACGAGCCAACCGGTGCGAACGTCACGTTTCATTGCAATCTCCTTGGCTTGTCATTCAGTGAGCGAGTCACGCGATCCAGGCGTGCTCAGGAGCTGCCCTCGTCGGGGCCGCGCAGGGCACTGGCTGCCGCCGTCACGTTGGGTCGTTCCTGCCTGATCGAGGTCGCGCTGCTGCAATCGTTGTCATCGGTGCATTCGCCGCCATCGGCCACCTTGCCCACGAAGACCGTGGAGCACTCGGGGTGCGAGTCGAACAGAGCGTCGATATCGAGGAAGTCCGCACAAGTGTTCTTCAGTACGGCAATGCAGCGCGCGGCTTTCTCGTACTCCTGGACGGAGGGGGCCGAGTGGCCGGGCAGCTTTCCCGGTCCCATGGAGCGTGCCGACACCCGCCGCCTGCGACGCAGTTCCGGCGACGCTTGCGCGACGCGGAGCAGGTCGGATGTGGATGCGAGGCGAGCGGCCGATCCGTGATGGGAGCGGCGCCCTCACCTCGCTCGGCGTACACCCATCGACATCGCAATATCGCAACGAGCGTGCCACCGAAATCTGGCCTGTGACGCTCCGGCGCGACGAGAGGGCGCCCGTCCCGGCGGAGCGCGGGAGCGGTCGCCTCGTCGCGTCCGGGGCGCGGGCATCGGCGCGTGATGGCAGTCCTTGCCGCTTTTGCCTCCCGGGGGGCTGGCAAGCCTTGCCATGAAGGCAACGCTTGCCATGCGCACGCCGGTCCAGGGCGAGTCCCACGGCGTGCTCGATCCCGGGGCGGCCGCGTCGGCCGTCCTGCGCAGCGCCGTCGGCCGTCCTGCGCAAGCCCCGGCGCCCTGCTGTGCGGCCCCGGCGCCCTCCTGCGCGGCCCCGACGCCCTCCTGTGCACCGCCGTTGGTGTCCTATGCAACACTCGCCGCCGTCCTACGCGGCCCCGTGCCCCTCCTGGGCGCCTCCATTGGTGTCCTTTGTTACAACCGCCCGGCTCCTGCGCAGCCCTGGTGGTCTCCTGCGCAGCCCCGGTGGTCTCCTGCGCAGCCCCGTCGCCGTCTCGGGTGCCCTTTGTGGTTGCTGCGCAACCCTTTCTCCCTTCCGGCTCGCCGTCTTCCGTCCCGTCGTCCTGCTACCCGAGCATCGGCCTCGTCGCGCTGCACGCCGGGGTGACCGTGCGCGACAGCGAGATCGAGACGTCCGACGGTGGCCAGGGCGGCGACGGCGGCGAGCCCCAGCGAGGCGGACGGCGGGCTCTCGAGCGTCGGCGGCGAGGGGGCTGACGGGATTGCCCGGCGGCGCGCGGGACGGGCGCGATGGCGGCCCGTCGCGGTCGGCCGGTGAGCCCATCCGGTGCCGTATTGAAATCTCCAGGGCCGTGCTCCAGGTCCACACGGCAGCATGTGGAGCGCACCCGCCAGGGACCGGCGGCAAAGAAACGAGGGCTGTCATGAGTAACCGTGCACAGGTGCTGTTTCAGGTGGGCGCGTGGGCGTGGGTCGTCACCGGGATCGGGCACCTCGCGATCACCGCGCTGCTGCTCGGTCGCCCCGCGCCGCCCGCCGCGGAGACCGCGGTCCTCGGCGCGATGCGGGCGCACCGGATGACCATGATGGGGCTGTCGCGCGACCTGCTCGGCCTCTTCAGGGGGTTCAGCGTGGCCATGGGCCTGGTGCTCGCGCTGCACGGCGCCGTCTGCCTGCTCGCCGCGCCCGCCCTCGCCGCGCTCCCTGCTGTCGTGGCGCTGAACGCGGCGGTGTCGCTGGCGCTGCTGGCCATCGCCGTCCGCGCGTTTCCGCCGCCGCCGATCGTGACCCTGCTGGTCGCGACGGCGTGCTTCGGCGCGGCGCTCGTGGTGCGCTGAGCGCGCGGGCGAAGATAGCCCATCGCCCATCGCAGTCGCCACGAGCGGCCAGCCGGGAGGGAGCCCTTGCTTTGGCGGGGCCCAGAACGACGACCACCTGTACAGAAGCGGCGATCTTTTCGTTCCGGCTCAGGGATCCGAGGAACTCCCGCCGCTTGGACTCAGGAAGAGAGGCCAGCACCTCGGCGGGGGAACGTCCCTCCGGCATGCGGAGGCGCGCCCTCACAAGGGACCCGCGGCCTCCAGGTGCTCGATCCGCATCCTGAGGTCCCGGACCTCTCGCTCCATGTGCTCGACCCGATCCGCGAGCGAGAACTCGGAGCTCAGCAGCGACTGGATCGACTCCCGGGAGACGAACCAGCGGCGGCCGTTCCGGAAACGGAGGGGTGTCCTCCTCTGCCCGGACGCGGCCTCGCAGAGGCGGAGGGCTCGACGACCCCGCTGCCGGCCTCGGTAGCCCAGGAGGTCCGCCAGCTGGGCCATGGTGAGCAAGGGCGCGTCACCGGCCAAGAGGCCATCTCCGCGGGGGTCATGGGCGGGGTAGAAGGCGATACCATCGGGGATACTTTAGCATGGAATGGGTATAGGTTGACCCACCCTGACCGGTGGGTGACGTGCTGACCGGAGGCTGACCGGAGCGTGATCTGATGGGAGATCGGTGATCTGACCGGTGGCGGGGATCAGGACCAAGCAGGCTCGTCCTTGACGTGGCGAGGGGGCGGGCTCGAGGTGCTCCTCAGGGGGGAGCACATGAGGCGGCTGCTATGCGTGTTGGGTCTGCTGGGACTCGCGGGGATGGCGACGACGATGGGATGTGGAGCAGCGCCGGAGGCGGACGAACGTGGAGAGCCCAGAGAGCCGATCGACGAGGTTGAGATGGCTGTCTCACTGGACGAGTGCAACCGAGCGTGTCGGAACGGTCAGCAAGCGATGGAGCAATTTTGCTCCCAGCTACCACCGGATCCTCGCTTGAGGGCCGGTTGTTGGGCGGCGGCGAAGGGTAGCTTGGTCGCGTGCCTCGGCTGGTGCTACTGGCACTACGGTACTTGAAGAGAACGTCCGCTTGACACCCTTCGGGAAGGGGCTGCAAGGTGCGTTCTATGCAGGACGACACCCCGCTCGAACCCATCGCAGAACGCCGCCTCTCGGTCGTAGGAGAGCCCGGCCGGATGGTGACCGTGACCATCGGCAAGCCCATGCTGAAGCCGTCCGGCGACTGGGCGTGTCCGGTAGATATTCAGGGACTTCACGAAGCGGTGCGAGATTCGGCCTACGGCGTAGACGCCGTGCAAGCTCTCCAGCTCGCCCTTGAGGGAGCTCGTCAGACCCTCAAGAAGTCTGGACTTGCCGTCACCTGGTGCGACGGAGAGCCCGGAGAGACGGGACTGCCCATCGTCGTGCCGTACATCTTCGGCCGCGCCTTCGACGAAAGGATGGAGCAGCTCATCGACGAGGAGATCCAGAAGCTCGTGGACGAGAAGAAGGCGCGCGGGGGGCAGGGAGCGGCGGGGTGAGATCGTCGGCTGAATGATACCGCTGTCAGGGAGAACCGTCTCTTTTGTTCCTCAGCAAACCTGATGATCGAGAAAAGGGCGCGAGGCGCTGCCGGGGACGAGCACGTGACGCGTTATGCCTGGTCGGCGAGCGGCATGCTCACGAAGGTCGAGGGGCCGGGCGGGACGACGGTCGAGCTCACGTACGATGCGTTCGCGCGAAGGATGAAGAAGACCGTGTGGCAGCGGGGAGAGGGCGGTGAGGTGCGCTCCTGCGCACGACGCGCTTCTGCTGGGACGCGATGACCCTCGCGCACGAGATCGCGTCGACCCCCGAGGGGAAGACCGGCGTGCTGCACGGCCCTCCGGGAGCCGGCAAGACGGCGCTGTGTACCCGGCTCGTCGACGAGGCGGTCGCGCGCACGCGGGGTTGTGTCGCCGCGGTGCAGGTAGGACGGGCGAGCGCCTTCGTCTTCGAGCAGGAGATCCTCGCGTCGCTCCTGGAGCAGCTCGGCGAGGACGTGCTGCACCCTCCGCGGGACGTCCTGAAGCTGCGCTCCGAGCTCCGGAACAGGCTGGCCAATGGCCAGGACGAGGACGAGCCCGAGGTGCTCCTCGTGCTCGATGGTCTCGACGAGTGCGTCGACTGGCCTCGCGACGCTCGGGGTTCGACGCTCCGGGAGCCAGGACAGCGCGTCCGATGTCTGGTCTCCATCTCGGGCGGAGAGGGCGAAGCGCACGCCTGGAGGGAGCGCCTCGGATGGGGGGACGCGGATGCGCTCCTCGTCGAGGTTGCACCACCTTCCCCCGCGGCGGCGCAGAGCCGAGGCATTCCGAGCTGGGCGGCGGCAGGGGGAGACGGCGGACCGGAGGCGCTCGTCGCGGAGGTCGAGCGTGAGCTCCGGCGCCTCGACGGAGGAGAGGTCGCGCTGGAGGTGTTCTCCCTGCTGGCGCGCGCGCTCTCGCCGCTCGATGCAGAGGATGTCGCGGAGCTCCTGGAGATTGACGACTTCACCGCGCGCGGTCTCCTGCAAGTGGTCCTACCGTCCCTCGATCGGATCCTGCGCTGGGATGGGCCGGCGCGCGCGCTGCGCCGCGGCGACGCTGGGAGACGCGGAGCCCTGGGCGACCCCGGACGCAGACCTCGTGACTCCATGGCTTGAGGCGGACGCGGCGCGCGCGCTGTCCTTGCTCGCCCTCTCTGCGGAGGTCTCGCCGTCCGCCCGAGCCGGGGTCCTCGAGCGAGCGTTCGAGATCGCCGAGAACACGGGCGCGGGGTGGTCAAGCCCCTCGGCGCTGGTCGCCGTGGCGGAGGCGGCGGAGGGCGAGAGGCGCATCCGGGTTGCGCGCTTCGCGCTGGCAGCTGCGCGCCGGTCGGATGAGGGGGATGCGGTCTGGGGGCTCGTCGCGGCGGCGGGCCTGCTCCCCGAAGAGGAAGCCCACGAGGTCGCGGCAGAGGCCATCGCGCGCGCGGGAGGGGCGCCGCCCGCGCTCGTGCCTGGGCCGAGGGTGAGCGAAGCTTCCGCCGTCGCGCTGGAGCGGGCTTCGCGTTCCCTGCCTGCGCCCCAGCGGATCCGCGTCCTCGCCCGGTTGCTCTCCGCGCTGCCGGCAGAGGCGAGGGTTCGTGCTGTCCAGGAGATCGAACGACGCTGGGCGCCCTGGTGCTTCGAGACCAGGGAGGAAGCCGAGGCCGTGACGCCTTACCTGTCCGAGCCTCTCCTGGAGAGGGCGCTCGAGGAGGTCCCGGTCTGGCCGGTGCATGCTCTCGGTGCACGCCTGGTCTCGGTCGGGCGAGAGGACGAGGCGCGCGCGCTCGTGCTGCGGTGGGCGGGGAGCAGCGCAGGCTACCGGGCGGACGCGTTGCTTCGCCTTGGTGAGGCGCTCCCTCCGGGCCGGCGGCCGGTGGAGGAGGTGCGGGCACTCTTCAAGGAGCTCGCCCCGGAGGAGCGGTGCCATCGGGTCAAGGAGCACCCTTCCGCTTCGGTCGCGCTCCTGGGGGACGAAGCGGCTTTACGAATCGCGGAGGGCTGCGTCGAGCCCTCCGGGAGCTATGCGCGGACTGGCGCGCTGGCGCGGCTTGCAGGGGCGCTCCCTGAATCGATGCGCGCCGAGGCGGCACGGCGTGCGGTGCTTGCCTTCGAGGCAGGAGGCCACGACGCCGACGCGCTCGGCGATCTCTGCGGGGCCGCCCCCTGGATAAGCCCCGCCGATGCGGCGCGGCTGCTTTCGGCGAGCCTGCTGGACGCCTCGGGGACTCCGTCGCTGGCCGGTGTCTTCCAGGGATGGGCGAGCGTGGCGCAGCTCGCCGGCCTCTTCCGTCGAGCCGGAGGGGAGGAGACCGTGCTTGCGGCCGCAGAGGAGGTGGCGCTCGCCGGAGGGTGGTTGCACCGCGTGGGGTGACCGCGTGCGCACACGCTTCGATACCCCTGGGCCGTCCTGCGCAGCCCATTGGCCCTCCTGGATGAGCCCCAGCGCCGTCCTGTGCGGCCCCGGTGGGCCTCCTGCGCGGCCCCCGGCGCCCTCCTGCGCGGTCCCGGCGCCCTCCTGTGCACCGCCGTTGGTGTCCTATGCAACAGTCGCCGCCGTCCTACGCGGCCCCGTGCCCCTCCTGGGCGCCCCCGTTGGGGTCCTTCATCACGATCGTCTGGCTCCTGCGCAGGCCCGACGGGTCTCGTATGCAGCCCCGGCGTCGTCTCGCGCGCCTTTTGTGGTTGCAGCGTATGCGTTCGGTAGAGCCCATCATGACGCCGAGCAGGCGGGAGACATAGGCTTGCCGTGCGATGCGAGAGCGACGGCAGGGCGTATTGAAATCTCCAGGGCCGTGCTCCAGGTCCACACGGCAGCATGTGGAGCGCACCCGCCAGGGACCGGCGGCAAAGAAACGAGGGCTGTCATGAGTAACCGTGCACAGGTGCTGTTTCAGGTGGGCGCGTGGGCGTGGGTCGTCACCGGGATCGGGCACCTCGCGATCACCGCGCTGCTGCTCGGTCGCCCCGCGCCGCCCGCCGCGGAGACCGCGGTCCTCGGCGCGATGCGGGCGCACCGGATGACCATGATGGGGCTGTCGCGCGACCTGCTCGGCCTCTTCAGGGGGTTCAGCGTGGCCATGGGCCTGGTGCTCGCGCTGCACGGCGCCGTCTGCCTGCTCGCCGCGCCCGCCCTCGCCGCGCTCCCTGCTGTCGTGGCGCTGAACGCGGCGGTGTCGCTGGCGCTGCTGGCCATCGCCGTCCGCGCGTTTCCGCCGCCGCCGATCGTGACCCTGCTGGTCGCGACGGCGTGCTTCGGCGCGGCGCTCGTGGTGCGCTGAGCGTGCGGGCGAAGATAGCCCATAGACCATCGCAGTCGCCACGAGCGGCCCGTCGGACGAACCGGTGCGGCATCGGTCGTTCAGGTTCCGGCAGACCGCGCCGCCATCAGATGATCTGGTGACATGGTCCGCGTCTTCTACTCAATGTGGGCCTAGTCTGGTTAACGCCCTGCCGGTCTGCCGCGGTCCGGGTACTGCGCGAAGCGCGCTGCCCGACCGTCGGCAGCATTGACTTGCTGGGCGGCTCTGTGTGTATAGAGCGGCCCACATGGAAGTTGGTCAAAGCCTCGTTCGTGCAGACTTATCGTTCATGCAGACTTGCAAGTTTCTTGAGCTTCACGCCCATTCTCAGGCTTCTCCGGCGGCCGCGAGGACGTGCTGCTTGAGCGCGGCGCCGATGTGAAAACCTTGACGACTGAGCGCGTCCATCCACGCTCGGACCTCGCCAAGGTGCCCCTGCCGTTTCCCCTCGAGCAGGACGCCGAGTGTCCCCGTCATCCGTAGCCCATGTCGCCGGCCCACCTTTCTGCCGTCAACCTCGTCGATGAGCAACAGCGACGCGCTCCTCTCAACCGCCAGCGCGATGGCCGCAGCCTCTCCGGGGTCGAGCTGCACGAGGAGCTGCCGCAGAAAAGGCCCATCGAGTGGCGCGGCCACGACCAACGCATCGGCACCTGGCGCCTCACGCCAAGCGCCGAGGACGTGCTGGCCTTGATCGAGTTCGTCGACCACCTGGGCGGGGACGAGCACGCGCCCGAACAGCAGCCCGAGCAGCGGAAGCTGTCCGATCCGGAGGAGGTGCGACACGGGCGTGTTGTTCGTCACCACCAGCGGCGTCGTCATGGGAGCCCACCACTGCCCGCGGCTCGCAGGAATGCAGCGAGGTCGGCGAGATCCTCATCGAAGTCTTCGACCGTGAGCCGTGACGGAATCCCGCGCTGCCCGAGAAGGTCGTCGAAGGCAACCCGATCCATACCCGACAGCCGGCGAGCGGCGGCCTTGGGCAAGAGCTCGCGAGCGTACAGCTGCACGGCCAGCTCCCGCTTGAGCACGGCCTCCCTCTCGGCTGGCGCAATGCGTGCCTCGTCGAGGATGTCGTCCGAAATTTCGAGGTTGAACGATCCCATGCTGCCTCACGCGCTGCCGGTGCACGCCGAGGATCCCACCCGACGCCGCGGCCTGCAAGGCCGAGATGCTCCCCGCCCACGCTGCCCGGGTCGACGGCCGGGCGAACGCTCACGTGACCCGGGGTCCACGCCACGCGAATGTCGCGTCGACGCAGCTCACTCATCGTCGGTGCGATCGTTGTCGGGAGCGACGTCGGGCGGGACGTAACCGCCCAGCCATCGCCATGGGCGCAACCCCTTGCGGCTCTCGCCGGGGTCGACGATGCTGGGCGCGGGGCGGCTCCTGCCCAGGCCCGGGCAGACGCGAGCGGGCACGAGCGGGGCGAGGAGCTCGCCGCCGGCACGAGGCCGGCACGATGATGGAGGTTGGCGTCGTTCAGGACGTGTCGACGTCGCTGGCGGCCAGAGCCGCGAGCAGGGCAGTCGCGCCGCGTCCACGGTCGAGGCGAGCAGCCCGCGCACGGCCACGAACAGGCTGGTGGCCACAAGCTCCGCCTACCACCACCGCGACCACCGCCGGAGCGTCCGTCCCGGGACCTGCGTCGACAGGGGCTGCGCCGCCGGGGCCTGCGCCGGCGGACACGCCATCGTGCGCTGCAACAGCGCGAGCGCCCTTGCGATAATGACGACCGCTCCGAGGTAGACGCGCCGGCCCAGGAAGACGACCGAGGGCGGCGTGCGCTGTCACCGGCACCCGTCCTCGCGGCAGCAGAACGACTCGCCCTTAGCCCTCCAGCGGCAGACGCCTGGGAGGCTGTACTCCGCTGGAGCCATAACTGCTGCGGCTCACGCCTGAGCGCCGAACGGCTGGCCGATCTGCCGCCGCGCGAAGCGCGGCCGGCAGCAGCGGCTTGTTAGCCAGCCCCCTTGTTAGTGTCATCAAGTCTTTCTACCGCGCCGCTGAAGGCCATGAGTTCGCCGGCCGTAATGTCCTCCACCTCGACGAATGGGTCCTCGCCAAGATGTTCCTCAAGCGCCTCCAGGTCACAGGCGTAGGTCCGACCGTCGATCACCACGTCCAGAAGTGGGCCAGCCACGCATCGAGGATTGTAGATGCTCATGCTCATCTGGAGCTGTTGCTTCGGAACATTTGTTACATTGAGGCCGCCCGGAAACATGGACTTTAGATAGTCCTCATAGGTCGCCGGGGATTGTTCCTTGCAGAGCTCGACGAGTGCCTCGATCGCCTTGCGACCCAATACGTGGACCTTTCCGGCTGGATCAAGGGCGGAAGTGACGGGCTGCTTCATTACCTGACGTTGACGAACGAGATGCTTGCCGACGACCTGGGGCGCGTCGATGTAAGCCTTCATCCGAGGTTGCTCGAGAACGAGAGACCCGAGGTCATCCAGCATGTCCAAGTAAAATCGAAGCAATGTATGACGTCCCGTGAACCTGCGTTCGGAAAGTGTGGCCCCGTCGGTAGGCAATCCGTATCGGTTGGGCTCGGTACCCTTTTGAGGAACGCGCATCGACTTGCCGGGGCCTACAATCCCCGCATCCAAGACAACAACACTGTCAGGGCGACGGAGAATCTCGCCGCCGAGCGCCGAGTCGAGGTCACGGACCTGTTCGGCCACTGCCTTTAGCGTGGATTTCGCGCCTACGAAGCCGATCCGAGGCATGAGAAATCCGCCGTCGTAAACGGAAGTGCTTGAAAGAAAGGCTCGGCGTGGCGACCCGTCCGGGTTGCTATGACCAAACGAAGGCACACGCCGAGCACCTCCAAGGTGCGTCGACGCGAGCTTGGGTTCAAGAGGAAAGGCGACGGGCGGCACCAGGAGCGAATCCGGCGGCCAGACCCTGCCGGGATTCACGTCGAGCCCACGGAGAAGAACCTGACGGGCGTCGCAGGGCTTGCCCCCTTCGGCGCCTTCCTTCGCAAGCTCGACATCGACGCGGCCCTGAGGCGCAGGTTCTCCCGGCTGAAGACCGGCCGCACGGTCATCTACCCGATGGCTGCGCAGATGCGCCTGCTGATGGACAGCGCGCTCGCCGGCGAGGAGCGCGTCTTCGGCATCGAGGCGCTCGCCGTCGATCCGCTCTTCGTGCGTCTCGCCGGCGGCGTCGTCCCGAGCATCGACACCGTCTACCGGGACCTGTGCCGGTTCGATGAGGAGGCGCTCGAAGCGCTGCACAGCATGGTCGTCGACCACGGGCTCGCCCTCGTTGCTCGCCGAAAGCACCGTTTCGTGCACATCGACGTCGATACGACCGTGGAGCCGCTCTTCGGGATGCAAGAGGGGGCACTTCCAGGCCCGAACCCACGTTACCGCGGCCGGCCGAGCTATCATCCGATCCTGGCGCGCATCGCCGAGGTCGAGGCCATTGTCGGGGCCAAGCTGCGACCGGGCGACACGAGCTTCGGCGAAGCCGATGTGCCCTTCGTCGAGGAGTGCATCGACCGGGCGCGCGCCGCAGCGCCGAGCGCGGCCATCTACGTGCGGATCGACGGCGCGGGGGATTGCAGCGCCTTGATGCACGCCGTCGCCACGAAGGGATGCTTTTTCCTGACCAAGGCGCGGATGAGCCCTGATCTGGTCGGCAGGGTCGCGTACGCCACCGGATGGCGTACCATCGACCGGGATGCCGACGGTCGTCCTCGACGGCAGGTGACCGAGGTCCCCTTCCGGCGCAGCGGTTGGCCGAATGGAGTCCGCGTGATCGCCGTACGCACACGCGATCGGGAGAACGGCAAGCAGATCTACCTCTGGGAGGGCCTCGACTACACGGTGCAGGTCTTCTTGACCAACGAGCCGGTCGAAGCGCCGGAAGACGTCGCGGCGCGGTATGACCTGCGCGCGGGCATCGAGCCACTCATCGGCGATCTCAAGCACGGATGGGGATGCGGTAGCGTGCCGAGCCAAAGCTTCAGCGCCAATCATGCCGCGCTGCTGCTGAAACTGCTGACCGCTAACCTGATGCGCCGGTATGTACTGGACCATGTTCCGCACCTCGCGAGCTGGCGAACGCCGTGGTTGCGGCGCGCGCTGATCCTCGTCCCTGGAAGGTTGGCCCGCTCGAGTCGGGGCACGAAGCTGCACGTGCCGGAGCGCTCGCAGCTCGCTCGCCGGCTCAATTGAGCCCGGAACCAGCCGAATTCATGGTGGGGGTAAGGGGGACGTGTGCATTCGCGGCGCGCTGAGCGGTAGCCGCTCCGCAGACCGCGTCTTTTCCCTGGCCAGCTTCGGTTGCACGCTACGCGGCGTCCGATGAGGGCCGTGCCCTCGTCGAGCGAAGAGGAGCGAGCGATGCCAGGAAGCAGGGAGCTGGTGCAGCTGCGTGCGGAGCTGTCGAGGTATCGAGAGCAGAAGAGCCGTGGGAAGTACCCGGGCGAGCTGCGAGAGCGAGCCGAGGCGTACGCCAGGGAGCGTTCCCGGGCGGGGGCGACGCCGACCGAGATCGCCACGGAGCTCGGTGTCCACAAGATGACGGCCGACCGATGGGTGGCTGGCGGTGAGCGCGCAGATGAGGGGGCGTTGCCAGCGACCATCAAGGCGGCTCAGCATGTTTCGTTCCTACCCGTCGTGGTGCGCCCGGAGCGCCGAGAGGCGCCGCCTTTGCGGCTCAACGTCGCATTTGCCGATGGGACACGGATGCAGGTACGTGGGATAGGCGCGCGCGACCTCGTGGAAGCGATCGAAGCGTTGCGGAGGGGGCAGTGACGCCCGCGACGATAGCCGTGTATCTGGCGGTCGGACCAGTGGACTTGCGTGGCGCGTTCGACCGGCTCGCCGCGATCACCCGGCAGGTGCTGTGCCTGGACCCGGCCAGCGGCGCGCTGTTCTTGTTCCTTAACAAGAGGCGCAACCGGCTGAAGGCACTTTGGTGGGACCGCAACGGATACACAATTCTGTACAAGCGTCTCTCGAAGGGTGCGTTTGCTCTGCCCTCGTTCACCGAGGCCGACGGCAAGTGTATAGAGCTGTCAGCACAGGACTTCGCGCAGCTGCTCGCCGGTCTACCCGTGGAAGAGCTGGCAAGCCGCCGCCGCGTGGTGCACTGAGGTGTCTGCGCCGGCGCTCGTCCACCGCGCTGCCGGACACCGCGCTACGGGCGCCAGCGCGGCCCGATGGCGGCCGGCTCAGCCCGATGCCGAGGTGGAGCAGGGCGCGAGTTGCATCATCCCGAAGACCTCGCGACAGCGCAGCGCCGAGGGCGCATCACGCTTGTTCCGCGTTCCCACTTTCGACAAAATATTCTCATCAAAAAACAGCGGAAAGTGTCTACGTAAGGTACTTGCCAGGAGCAAGCGGAGCGGGCATCCATGGCGCGCTTTGACCTCGACGACACGACCCGGTGGGACCGAGCTGCCGCAGTCGGCGGAGACAGAGCGCCTTGACGGCGCGGCGCTCGTGCTCGGCTATCTCCAGGCCAGGGGACAAGGACAGGGGAGCCCCGCCGACCCCGCGTCGGCGGTCGACGCGCTGCTCCGGCGGGTGCAGGAGCTCGAGGCGAGGCTGACCGAGCTCTCGACGGCGGAGCAGCAGGCCCAAGAGCTCGCTCGCTCCGTCGAGTCGCTCAAGGCGTACAATCGACAGCTGCAGGAGACGATTCGGACGTTGGAGATCGGGTTCCGGCGCCACGTCTCCGAGCAGATCTCGCCTGACCAGCTGCGGCTTTCGCTGGCCGGTGAGCCAGGCGCCTGTCCGGCTCCCGCGTCGCAGGCCGAGAGCCTCGGCACCTCGCCCGAAGCGGACCCGAGCGAGGGCAGCAGCCCGCCGCCGGACCCCGCGAGGCCGCCGGAGCGTGGGGGGACGGCAGAGTCCTCCTCCGGCTCCGATCCCGGAGGTGGCAAGCGAGTTAAGCGCCACGAGCACGGGCGCCGTCGCATCGGTGTCATCCCGAGGGTGATCATCGAGACGCTGCCGCCGGAGGTGCTGCTCCAGGGCATCGAGCGCTTCGAGCGTGTGGGCGTCGAAGACAGCTCGGTTATCGGCCACCGGCGCGGCGGCCCCGTGGAGATCGTCTGGCGTCGACCCAAGTACGTGGCCAAGGCGGAGGTACCGGCGGCGAGCCGCGCAGCGGGCCAGGAGCCTGCTTCTTTGCCAGCCGTAGGGTCGGCCTTCACGCGCGAGCTCGACGAGCCCCTCGTCCTGCGGGAGCACGAGTTCCTGGGGATCCCCACGGACACGGGCTTCAAGCAAAGCCCCTTCGTCGACGGCGTCCTCGTACGCTACACGCCCGAATCGGACGCTGAGGAGGACAGCGGCGGACCGGTGAAGATCGCCTCGCTGCCGGAGCGCCCGATCGACAGGTGCCTTGCCGATCCGAGCCTCTTGGCCCACCTGTTCGTCCACAAGCTCGACTACCACATGCCCTACTACCGGCAAGAGGTGGAGTCGGATCGCCACGGCTTTCGCATCGGCCGCAGCAACATGACACGCTGGCAGTACGATTGCGGCGGCATCGCGATGCGCATTGCCGATGCCATGTGGAGCGACGCGCTTTCGAGGTCGTGGTTCGCCATGGACGCGACGGGCACCGCCATCCGGGCCAAGGAGAAGCACCGCTATGGGCATGTCTTCGTCCTGGTCGCGCCAGGCGATGGCGTGCTGTTCCGCTATACACCGACGTACGACGGCCTCACCGTCGCGAAGCTCTTCGGCGGCTACCAGGGGACGCTCGTCGCCGATGCTTCGGCCAACCACAACGTGCTGTTCGGGCCGGGCAAGGCCCGCGAGGCCGGCTGCTGGAGCCATGCACGGAGGCGCTTCTTCAAGGCGTTCAAGGCCGGGGCGGGCAAGGAGGCGGCGTTCGCGCTCCAGACCCTCCAGGCGCTCTTCCGCGTCGAGGAGGAATGCGCCCTGTGCAGCCCGGACGAGCGCCTCGCGATCCGGCAGCGCGAGTCCGCACCGCTGATCGAGAAGCTCTTCGCCTGGGCCGAGGCGCAGCGGCAGGTCGTCCCGGAGCATTCGCCGTTGCGCGAGGGGCTGGTCTATTTGCACAACCAGAGGGAGGCGCTCTGCGAGTTCCTCTCCAACGGGGAGATCCCCATCCACAACAATGCCAGCGAGAGGGCTCTGCGCCGCGTCGTCAAGGGACGGCGCAACTGGCTGTTCCACGGCAGCGACGAGCATGCTGTCCGGGCGTGTGCCATCACGTCGCTCATCGCGACCTGCCAGATGCACGGGCTCGACCCCGAGCTGTACTTGCAGGAGATCCTGACCGTGGCTCCGAGCTACCCGCTCCGTCGCATCCTCGACCTGAGTCCCAAGAACTGGGTCGCGACGCGACAACGCCTCATCGCCGAGGGGCGGCTCAAGTACCTGGACCTGGCTCGGATCACCGGCTCGCGGCTCGCCTTCCGCGACCGCTGATCGTGCGGCGTTGCCCGCTTCCGTCGCGCCCACAGCGCTCGTCGCGTCCGGAGCGGCCGAGTGGGGCGCGCGTCCTCTCCGCGCCGAGGTGCGTCGGCTCGTCGAGCCGGTGCTGTCGTCGCTTCGCCCCGCCACCGTCGAGTTCGTCTTGGCGGGGCGCCTTCGGGTCGCTTCGCTTCGGCGCGGCTTGTCCGCGCCTCCGGTCGGCGGCCGTTCGCCCACCTCCTCCGCGAACGGCTGGGCGGCGGTCTTGCGGCGCCGCACGCCGGCGGCCTCGGCAACTCCCGCGCGCTCCTGCTGCGAGGCCGCGCGACGCGGGCGCCCCTTCGCGCGGGCGGGGGCGTCCTCGCGGCCCTGCCACGCGACATGCGGCGCCGACAGCTTCAGCACCGCCGTCGTCAGGCTCGGGACTTCGGCGCCTGCGTCCCCGCTCCGTCGCTTCGTCATCGCATCGCGACTCTACGCACGTGGCCGCCCTCCACAAGCACGCTTCAGAACGCGCTCTGCGGAGCGGCTACGCTGAGCGCGCCCGATTGTAATCGACGTCGCATTCGTCGGCGGAACGCCAGTCGCACGTCGCCGTCGGCCCACTCGTGCCCCGTGGGCGCGAAATCCACGTTTAGTGAACGCGTCGCAGTGTACGCCAGCACTGCTCCCCACGGGACAGGACGGGCGATAACGGAGACCATGCCGCCCTGATCGCGAACGAAAGTGCCGGCTTGAGCGAGCGCTTTCACCGACGCGATGTTTTCGTATGCGAGCTTCAGCTCTTCTGAGGTGAGGTCTGATTTAATCTCGACGGTTCCATAAACAACCTCAATGGGAAAGATCGCCGCGCTATCCCCCAGCGGAAGGTTCGGGCCCAGAACGGGATCGTAAATCACGACGTCGCATTGGCGGCTCATTCTGCCCGTCGGGGACATCACCTGACCTGTGCCTACTGCGTACCTTCTTGGAAGGTGCTGCGTGAGAAAGGCGCGGATGGCTTCTTCACGTGCGGAACCCTTCAGACCCGCATGGCTTGTCGCGGTCGCCATCTTGAAGTCCGCTTGGAGTTTCGTGGAGACCTGCACGAATCGATCACGAATGTTCACGAGGCCCTCGGGTGTTCGAGCTTGTCGGTTGGCTCGTCTGGCTAACGGCCGGCGGCTCAGCCGCGCCGCGAAGCGACGTCGTCTGCTGCCGCTTGTTAGCCAGCCCCTTCGCTCGGTCAGAAGCTACGGGAGCTTTTCGAGTTCGCGAAGGTAGCATGCGAGGTTGTCCCCGATCTTGGTCATGGCATACGGGGCATGCATCTTGATGTGCGAAAACTTCAGTTCTTCGATCTCCTCTGCGTGAAAGTACTCCAGATCGTCCCTAATCTCCTCTCGCTCCGCGTTCGGCATGTTCTTGATCGGATCGTGGTGCCGATAGTTGTGCCAGTCGGAGAGATGGATGAAGTGGCAGCCGTAGCGATACACCTGCTTGATCCATCCGTGACGACGGAGCGCGGCCTCGCTCATCTCGGCATCCGTGATGCGTACTTGCTTACCCTTTGCAGTCGTCTTCTGCCAGTGCACCCCTTGAAGAGCATCGACAATGAGCCGTGTCCGCTCGGCTTGGTTGCACGAGTCGATAAGCCAGATTACTCTGATCATGGAGTCGAGTTCCTGACGAATCAACGCGAGCGCTGGCCCCAAGAGCCCACTACGCATCAGGAGAGCAAAGGCTGCTTGGTTCTCTTTCGACCTGTCTTCGACGTGTCTTACGAAATCTGCAACAAGGCTCATGTCGTCACCACGACCCGGTGGCCCCAAACGCGGCGATCACATCGCGTGCGAACGCGTCGTACGTATGCCAGACCCGGAGGATGTGGGAGGAGTCGAAAGCATACGCGAAGTCGCCGTACTTGCCCGCAGAGTACCCGAGCGGATGTGCAGAGATCGGGAGGTCCGGACGAAGAACACCTCCAAGCCGTTGGCCGATTGGCGCCCGCAGGGCAACCGTGCCGTTGACTTTCTCCACGGCGACTGCGTGGGTTCGGCACTGGTCCGGATGTGAAGGTTGATTGGGGCCGTGAATGTGAGTGTAACCAACGGCTCCCGCCCGGTGGCACATCTTAAGAGGCACCGGGTCGCCCCGTCGTGCCGCTTCGCGCTGGAAGGCGTCGCAAACTGCATCATGGTCAACGTGTGCCACTATTTGCCTCCGTGTCGACCTCGTCGGTCCTGGCTAACGCCCTGCGGCTCAGCCGCGGGGACGCGCGTAGCGCGGCACCGTCGGTCTGCAGCCGCTTGTTGGGCAGCGCCGTCACTTACTCTTCTTCCTCTTGTGTAGTCGACCCCCGGCCTCGCGAGTACGGGCAACTCGCGCCAGCAGGTGAAGAATGCCCTGGTACGGTGGTTTGATATTCATTTCTTCCCACGTTACCATTTCAGGCCACCTCGGCTCCATTAGGAGTGCCTCACGCAACCCTTGCACATGTGTTGACTCGGTGGCCGTTGGCCTCAATATGGATCCAAACAATTCAAAGTACGTGCAGAGCATATAGGTACCGTAGACCCGAGATAGTTCGCGGTGATAGACGTCGAAGTGTCTCGTACTAAATTTGAAAAATGGCGGCTTATTTGTCCAGCCCGTGCGGAAGATGGCTTGTGGATTAAAGTGTACGGTGCCTGATGTTAGTCGAAAGAGATAATCATAAAGAGGACCGAGTACATCGAGGCGGATTCGTTCGGCGAGTTGACGGGTCTGCGGCATGACGCCTTTGGTTAGATTCGGCCACCCGTGACGCTGCCAAATGGACCGGATCTTTCCTTCCACCATTTCAATTGTCCGAGGAAATGGGATATTTATCACTGACTGGGACGGATGCGCGCTCTCGAAGAACGTCTTCTGCTGGGCCACGCGATCCATCAGTTCATGCTCAAGCAACAGTTGCAGGAGTTCGTTGCGATCCGTAGTTGGCATATGCCTGATGAAGCCCAGGACAATGAGGTCTTCACAAATCCCACGCAGACTTGGCACGATAAAAAAGTACGGAATGTACTCCTCTTTGCGCGAGTAGGCCTGCTGGACGAACTCGAAGCATTTTGAAAATGCACCCCTCACGCAAAGCGGGAAGGTGGCCTTATTCGCGAAGCGATAGGTCGCGATGCGCTCTGCCAGTGGCATAAGAGCTTGAAGGTGACTGTTACCTTGGCCTGGCATTTGCTTCATGGATCCGTCCTCATGCCACAAGCTTCGGGCTGCCCAACGCCTTGCCAATCTGCTGCGGGGCGGGCTGCCGCGCGAAGCGCGGTTGCCCGAACCGTCAGCCGCATTGGCATGTTCGGCGCCCGGTCAGGAAGAACGAATCACGCGACCGCCACCGCAGCTTGCGTTCTCCCGTCGTCATTTTGAAGGGCCGCGCGTCCTTCGTCGGCGCGCGGGCTGCCGCCCCGATGCCGCCCCGAGGCGCTTCTGAATCGCAGCCTGCGTTTGGCGGGGCAGCGTCGCGAGGTACTCCTCCGACAACGCACGAAGCATCGCGTCCGGCAACGCGAGCACCGCCTGCGCCTCGGTGAGCCCTGCGAGGCGCTGCTCGGGCGCGAGCCCCGCGAGGCGCTGCTCGGGCGCGTACGCCTGCAGCACCTGCTCGGGCGCGAGCCCCGCGAGGCGCTGCTCGGGCGGCAGCCGCGCAACGAGGCGTGCCAGCGCCTGCTCGAAGCTCTCGACGACCCGCTTTTCGTCCTTCATGTGCCGCTTCCTCTGCCCCGGGAGGGGGTGTCGAACCTGCTCGACATGCTCCAGGAGCGCCCAGAACACCGCGACCTCCGCCGGGGAGAGCGCCGGGATGCCGCCGGGGTCGGCGACCATCCCAGGGGTCACAGTGTACAGCAGATGCTCGCCCTCGCGAGCGTTGGCGGCCACCGTCTCCACCACCCGCAGCGGGAAGACCCCGAGCCGCCCCTCCTGCGTGCCCGGCCCGGTCGGTGTGAGCGTGCAGCCCAGCGACCTCAGCGCCTCGGTGAAGCGCGGGGTCAGGCGGGGCGCGAGCACGCGGAGGGCGACCACGCCGGGATCATCGATCTCGGCAACCACGAGGTACTGGAGCGCGTACGCGAGGAGCATGCGCGCGTCGTCGCGCTCGAGCTCGTCGGTCGGCCCCTTGAAGTGCACCAGCGTGTGCTCGGCCAGCTCGCCCACCACGCTCGTGAGCAGGCGCGGCCTGGGTGGGGCTCCGCGACGGCTGCGACGGAGGATGACGATGTCGACGCGGAGCGGCTCGCGGGCGAGCTGGAACTCCGAGATGCACTGGTACCAGCCCTCGGGGAGCACGTGCTCCAGGAGCGCGACGAGCACCGGGTGCCAGGCGGTGTAGACGCGAACACGCCGCTGTCGCTGCGAGGAGCGAACCTCGCGCGTCGTCGCCATGTGGTTGCCCTTCGCCATCAGGAGCAGCGCTACCACGACCGTCGCCGGCCGGCGACCTCGTGGCGCGGCGCGGTGACATCGGCCACGACGTACTTTGCCCCGCGGCGTTCCCGCCCCGGATCGGACGTCGGGCGACAACAACCGTCGGCTACGCTCTCCGGCGCCGAACAACTGCGGCTCTGCCGTGGGGCGCCGGGCCGCGCGTAGCGCGGCCCAGGTGCACCGCCGGCAGCAGCCGCTTGTTAGGCGCTTTCCGACGACGTGCCCTGGGGTTCGATCCATCGCTGTTCGAGGGACCGCTTTACGTCGTCCGCAAGTTGTTTCCAAAACACATCGAACGTAGGTTTGTAGATTGCGGGAACGATCGCGGGCAACGACAAACGTTGCTCCAAAGCTTGCAGCAGTTCTTGGTCCGGCATGCAAAAGGAAAAATCCGTCTGAACCGCGCCGCGACCATCGACGTACCTACAGCGAATCGACACCACAGAAGATCCGCTTCCACATTCGTAAACGCGAACATCGACGGACTCGCCCGAGAGAAAACGTTTCTCTTCTTCGATGGATTTGCAGAATTCAGGCTCAGGAGGTTCGACATCAACCCCAAACGCACGTTTGAGCGCAGACGTTTCACGCTTCCATTGGCCGCAAAGCGCCTGCTTCATGTTCAGCACGGTGGTCGCGTCAGAAGAGCCGCTCTGCTCGACAATCTCTTGATACCTACGTTGCAAACGGCCCCGAAGCACCATAAAAAGAGTCTCTGCCGCCCTCTGAGACACGTCAGATTGTTCGACGCAAAACGCGTCAGCCGGAATAGGCGCGAGCAATCCGCTGAACGCGGCGTGGAGAGGCTCGCTAGCCTGAACGAGGCAACGGTCCGTTTCAGCGTCGTGCACGACGATGGCACCGGGCGCCCATAGCGGCTCAAGTTCGACCTTCTTGTGAAGGCTGCTAAATCCAAGCAGCTTCGGAAAGTCCTCGGAGAGGAGGTTTCTGACGGGCAGCAGCCGAAAGTCCTCGATGATGCCACGAGAAAGAAGATCGCGACAGCCGGCGATCTTGTGCTCTTCGAGTCTCTGTGCGTCCACGATCCCGCAGATCGTCACCGGGACCAGTGCCGACGCATAAGATGAGACTGCGTTCGCAATCTTACCAAGCGCACCGCCAGAAAAACTGCAATCAACGAGAAGTACGCGCGCCTTTGGATCGATACCTTGCAGAAACTCTACGAACGGCGCCGAGGAATGCTTGGTCCACGACAATCCCGGGAACACGTGGATTCGCGTCTGAATGGCTCGGAGCTCGTCTTCACTTTGAGGCCAAATACGGCCAAACAATCGTCGACACTCACCGTGTGCGATGTGAATGATGAGCGACAGCGCGCCACATGCGAAACCGATTACATAATCGAAGGAGGAGGCGAGAGTCGAGAGTGAATTGTACGCCTCCCGAAGTGACGCGAGGTCTTCAGTGTCGCACCGCAGCAGAGCTCGATGACGGTCGTCGCCACGGTCAGTCCACGAGCCAGGTTCCTCCACATCCAACACGGCGACCTTGTCATCGAAGTGAAGGCTAAAAATCATGCTTGCAGCCCTGCTGTTCATTGGATTCCCTTCGCGCCTGCCTATGCGTCTCGCGGTTGGCGCCCCTGGAGCATCGGTCGTATCACTGCGAGTTCGCACTGTCGGTCTCAAACTCGGCAAGCCAGATCTTACATACAAACCTTGCAGCGGTGCGCAGTGCCGCTGCGGCTGCGTCCGGGTCCGGCTCCTCTCCCGCATGCACCACGCGATTTCTGAGGCTGTTCATGTTACGAAGCTGCGTCAGCAGTTCGAGCTTCTCCTGCTGCGAGACGTCTGCGAATGCCCGACTGCATACCGTGGATAGGCAGAGTTCGAATCGAAATGGATTACCCATTTCGCGCACGGCGTTGCGCAATCCATCTCCACCTCCGCTTAGCGTCATCTGTTGCAGCCAACGCTCAACGGCAGGCGAAGCCAAGATTTCGGCAGCGGAGACGGCGCACAGTACTGCTTCGCGCATATTACCGCTCTCAAAGTGGCGAACTCCATCAATGACGATCCTCCAGCTAGGGGTCATGAGGTCGGGAGACCCCATGAGAAAACTAAGATGGGCCTGTTCGATATCCTGATGGCCAGGAAGGTAATGGATCAGTGCCTCGTTCAGGTCCAGAACCTTCGGGGTATATGCGAGCGCACGACAAGACTCAGGCGTAATGAGCACAACCGGGCGCCCGTCGAGAATATGTCTCGGAACTGAGACATCGAAATACGTGTGCTCATAGGCGCGCAAAAATCGGTTAACGAGGGAGCTCGCCAGCTTGGCCTGCCGCTCTGATGTCCACGCGAGAATTGGGTCGTCTCGCTGAATCTCGACAAGGATCGGCGTGGCATCCCGCAGATTCCTTGGCACCCTGCCAGCGGCTTCTTCGATGAGGCGAAACAACTCCAAACGCGTCGGCGACTCGGTGGTCGGGACACACACGCAAAACCAGAAGTCTTCGCTCTGCACCGCCTCCGACCCTAGGTTGCACCCTCGGGCAAAAAGGCTCGACTTGGTCGTCTCGATCAAGGTGCAGAAGCCAATGTTGTCATCGTCAAGCAAGGATTCCGGCACGTGGTGTCTCCGCAAAAGGTTCGCCTATTCTCGCCTCTACTCTGCGGAGGTCAAGTAGGTCGTGACACCGCGCGAAGCAGGCGCCTAACGAGTAGCCGTTCAGCCGCGGGCCGGGCTGGCGAGCGGAGCGAGTCTGCCCGGCCCATCGGTCTGCAATGCGGAGTTCGGCGGCCCGAGTGGCACGTCGGTCATTGCTCAACCCGGGTCACCGTTGTTGCGAACGAGAGCGAGCAGCCGGCGAAACTCGTCGTCTTTCGTGTCGCTCTTCCATTTATTTACGAAACGGCACACGATCTGGAGGTTTCCAGGCTCATAATGACCGTCGCTGTTGATGCGGTCGAGTGAACATAGGAGCTGAGAATCGCCCTCTCTACCAAAGTATTGCATTTCGATACCAGTGATAGCGCATCGCCCTTCTTGATCTCGGAGGAGAGCCTCGATATATTTCTCGAACTCGCCGGTGGGTGCGAAGCGAAGATCCTTATTCTTGACCGTACGCAGCACCTGCTGGCCATTCGAGGCGGCCACGGTCGCCCGCGCGATCTTCGCCAGGTTAACCGCCGTGACGGCCGCAGCGTCAAACGTACGGGCAGCACCCCTGCCAGCCTTATCCTCCTTGGCCTTCCAGTCAGAACGCTTATGCCAACCCTGCAAGTCATCGCCCTCGATGAGCGCGAGCGCATAGTCGGGGTTGTCGCCTCGAAGTTGCTGGAACGTCGCTTCGGTGAAGAGGAACTCGCGCGCTTTTGGATGAAGCGCTGCCCAAGTAAGGAGGATGCCGCTCTTATTCTTGTTTGACCAACCGGTTGTCGGCTTGCGCAAGACGTAGACGCGCTCGCCCGGATGCTTCGGCTTGTAAGCCGGCTCGAGTGACGCTTCCATCTCGTCCGCACGCGAAATCGTCCACCAGATCTCGTCCTTCTCGCGATGGATCCAGACATCGCCCTCGGTTGAGGCGAGTTCTGTTGCGAGGTTGAACCATCGTCCAGCCACTGGCGCGATTGGAGTGATCCCGCTGGAGGTCTTCTTGGTCGCGAGGCAATGCGCGATATATCCAGCGCGGTCCCCAGCGAGCCAGAAGGATTGCAGGTCTTCGTCCTGGAACGTTGCAATAGCCGCCCGCTTCAAGCAATCCGGCCAGAGATAGTTCTCGTGCCCGAAGTTTGCGATAAAGACCTTCTGCGCGAACTTTGCGGACATAGTGCGCGGTTCCTTCTTCAACCGGTTGCGACCATTTACGTCTGCCGAAGCTTCACGGATCACTTGTGATCGGGATCGAGGACAAATGTCAGTCCTCCGCCGGAGGCATGCTCATCCTTCCTGCGAGCCCACACCGAAACGCTTAGTTCGGCTGCTCGGCTTCATTGCTTCAAATGCCTAAGCCGCTCCAACTCGCGACTCACCGCATCGGCCTGTTCGCGATTGTCATCGCTTGCAGTTCTCGCGAGTTCATCTTGCAGGCCGGTGAGGACTGCGGACCGCAAGAAGTCCGGCACCACGTGCCAGAGCGGGTGCCCGCCCTGGTGCGGGAAACCGGGTTTATCGTCATCACCGTTCCACCGCTCACCGATCGCGTACTCGCCCTCGTACTCCCCCGCGATGACCGAGTACCAGCCGTTGTCGAAGAGCACGCGAATGTGCGCCCACTTTCCCGGAGTCACATCAGATGCGGATGGCATATTATTCACTTTCCGATGGAGCGCGCCTACGATTTCTTCCAAAGGTCACCCAAGAGGCGAAGAAGCGGATCGTTTTCCAGTGCGTTCTCGTTACCGCTGAGCACCGCAGAGATCAGTGTCATGCCCTCACGAGCCGGATAATAAACGTAGATTCGATCGTTCGCGCGAAGATGCCCCTTCAGATTGACGGCCATCGCTTTCCAGATGGCCATCGCCTTCGTCTGAGGCTCTTCCCCGTCACTAGGCGAGACACGGTATACAGATTTGGTGAGCATTACCGCGCCGAACGTGGTGGTCAGCAGTTGGGGCAGCTTGCTCGCAGCGGGGCGAGTCTCGCCCTCCTTGGTGTCGAGATCGTAATGAATAATAACATCGTGTGATACTTCGAACTTTGCCTGATGCTCAACGGTTACCATCTGATCTCCGGACATTGGTTGAAGGAGCACCCAGAACCCTCTAGATGCGAGCTTGCGGCACCCCCTGAGAATAAGTCAAGCACGAAAGTCAGATGTGCGACAGTGATCGTCACCCGCTCGCCGCTCGCCATGACCGTCAACGCGCACCCGAGCGATCCACGTGGACCGTGGACCGTCCCCGCGGGTCGCGCACCAGCCCGCGCGCTGCCTCCAACCTGGCCCACCTCGGCACGAGCCTCGCCCGCCGAACGCGCGCTTGAGCCGCGTGCGGGGGCGCGCGAAGCAAGCCCATGCACGTCGGATCCAAGCGCAAGTTAGGCGTCTTCACATGGAACCTCCGTTGCTCCGGTCAGCTCTGCAAAGCGCTGGATGCTGAAGTTCTTGTTGAGCTGCGTTCCGGTCGTCGAGGCGAAGTGTGCCACAAGATAAGTCACTAAAGGGGCTGATGGACAGTAGACAATTCGCGTGAATCGTTCGCCCTCGCGAACCGCGCAGTAGGCTCCTGCAAGCGCTGCGAAGTGCCGTCTCACCTTCTGTGCCGGCGGATCCCTAGTTTCGCGCGTGCCAAAGTGAAAGTTCAACTGGTTGGTTGCGCTGACTTTGTACTCGTAACGAACTCCGCTGGCGTCAATTCCATCCGCGCCCTTGTCCGTTGGTATGATCTCATGGCCGAGTTTGTGTGCGAGGAGAATCTCGCCGACACCACCCTTTGCCAGGACCTCACGCAGGCCAATTTCTCGAATCGCCGTGAAGGCGGCGGCCAGTAGTTGAACGATGTTGTCGTACTTGTGAGGCATAGTCCGATCACACGGTTCGGGTATTACGCGATGAGTACTCGCTTAATGGTACGGCGATAGTCTACATAGGCGATCTGTGCGTGCTCGACGACTTCCTCTAACTTCAACGCGTACTGTCCGTAGCGAACGGCATCATCACGAGCTCCACGGCCGCCACGATCGATATTGAGTTCTGGGTACATGCAGAAGCGGAACCCCGTCTCTGGGTGCATCTCTTGGCCGCTTGGGTATACGAAGAAGTTCAGAGCTAGAAACGCACTTAGCTCGTTGAGTGCGGCAGTCAGAATACCCGCTACTCGCGGCAATTCGTCGTGAATATACGCGTTGGACTCGAGCCCGAAGTGGGCGAGAAAATGGTCAATGGGGTTGATGCCGGCTCTTGTGTAGGAATGGTCGGCCGCGACCTCATAGAGAAACTCCCGGAGATGAGTTTCAGAAAGGATCGCATCCGCAGCAACGAACACCGCGCGGTCATGCTCCAGAATTCTCGTGTCGATCGGTGTTGGAGCGTGGTGATGAGCACCTCTCGCTATGGCCTCGTGTAGTCGGTCGCGATGGTAGCGGAGTTCGCGCTCGGTAACACCTTTGCTCTGACTCCTCATTGTATCGTACTCGTCGTGATGTTCGAGGCACAAGAAGGCGAGATTCGACTCTGTGCTATTGCCATGGTTGCGGTCAATGTGCGCAAGTTGGCCGGGCTTACGTTGGAGGGAGCCTTCGAAACCGAAGCAGAATGCACACCGACGTGCGCTCTTCGTGAGCACGAGTTCTTGAATGTCTGCGGTAATCGGCACTCGGCTCACGGATTTTCCTTTCCGAGGATCCTGGCGGTGGCAGTTGCACGCCTAACATCGCAATCATCTGTGCCGCGCGACATATCTTCGCATTTTTGCATGTAGGCTGCGAACCGCGGTGCCCGATCACCGTGTTATCGCGGATGAGTCGCGGCACCCCGCAGCATATCTAGATATCCCCGCGGATAGGTCGCGACCTTCCGCAGGCTATCTGCGCATCTCCGGAGATAGGCCGCCGCTACACAACTACGTATCGCCGTTGATGGGCTTCGGACGGCGACGGTGTGCCGAGAGGCAAGATGCGTGCCTGTGATTGATTGCCTCGGGCGACTGATGTGCGGCCCAAATATCCGCTGGCCGCCGCAACTCGCGCCCGCCCTGCACCGATAAGGGTCACTGCGGGTCCGACGAACCGGCCCCAACCAATCGGAACCACCCCCATGACCCTCATCGAAGCCGTGCGCGCCACCATCCGGCGCCTGCATTACTCGCCGCGTACCGAAGAGGCGTATGTCCACTGGATCCGGGCATTTATTCGCTTTCATCACGGCAAGCACCCACGGCAGATGGGCGCGGAAGAGGTCACGGCGTTCCTCAACGATGTTGCGGTCGCGCGCCGCAGCGCGGCGTCCACGCAGAACCAAGCGCTGTGCGCGCTCCTCTTCCTTTACAAGCGGGTCCTCGACCTGCAGATACCCCGGCTCGAAGCGCTCGAGCGTGCCCGCCGGCCGGAGCACCTCCCCACGGTCCTCTCGCGAAAGGACGCTCTCACCTTGCTCGAGCACCTGATCCCACCTTTTCGACTCATCGGCGAGCTCCTCTACGGAAGCGGCCTCCGCCTCCTCGAAGCGCTTTCGATTCGCGTCAAAGACGTCGACCTTGATCGACGGCAAATCATGGTGCGCCGCGGGAAAGGACAGCACGACCGGCCGGCCTTGCTCCCCGCTCGGGCGCGCGACGAGCTGCAGGCCCAGCTCGACGCCGTGGCGCAACGGCACAAGAAGGAACTCGCGGCTGGCCGCGGCGAGCTCGACCTGCCCCACGCTCTGCGAGCGAAGATGCCAGGAGCAGCCACGAGCCTCCCCTGGCAGTACCTCTTCCCCGCCTCTCGCCCTTGCGCCGATCCAGCGACGGGTCGACAGGTCCTCTACCACCTGCACGAATCGGCGGTGCAAAGGGCCGTGAACAATGCCGGACGGGCGTCGGGGCTCACCAAGCGCGCGACATGCCACACCCTCCGCCACAGCTTCGCGACCCACCTGCTCGAGGCGGGCACCGACATCCGGACGATCCAGACATTGCTCGGCCACAAGGATGTGCGGACCACGATGATCTACACCCACATCGTCGACCGCGGCCCTCTCGGCGTAATCAGTCCTCTCGACCGCTGACCGCCGCTTCCGCGTGGAGCGCCTTGAACTCCGCCCCCACCCCCTCGTGCCGCCCCCATGCATCGTGGAAAGGTAGCCTAGCCGACGGCTGGCCCACCTTGTCAAGGAGGCCAGCGCAGGACCGTGCGGTCTCTACACCGGATGAATACGCGAACGGGTCCTCGATGCCCTACCCCTCCGAAGCGAAGGAGTGCCCCTGCAACCTCCCGGCCGATCTGCGACGGGGCTGTTCAGGTTGCCGCAGTTCGCCGAGTTCTCCACCACGCGGGACGGCGTCCGAAGCCGCCACAACGCACGCGCCGGCGATGCGCCAGGTGGAGAAGGGCGCGGATGGCCATGGGCTGTCGAGGTGCGGACAGTGGGGGTGGACTGTTAGGTGCCGGCGGGACGCTTGCGCGGCCGACCTCGCTTGATCTCCGGCATCGCGGCGCTGCGGAGAAGAACCCCAGGCGACACATCGAGCGCGTTCGCGAGCCTGACGAGCGTGCCGAGGCTCATGCTCTGCCGCCCAACCTCGATCGCCTGCATCGTCCGCAGCTCGATCCCGGCGGCTTCCGCAAGCTGCTCCTGCGTGATGCCGCGCTGCTGACGTAGACGCCGCAGGTTCGCCGCAATGTAGAGCAGAAGGGCATCAAGCGTGAGCGTTCGCACGCCCTTCGCGTACCCCCGCGCCGGGTTCAGAATAATGATCCAGCAGATCGGATTTCCTTGACCTGCCGGCTATCAGTTCGTAACGTGGCGAGACCATAAAAGTGCCGCCCGCGGGTGCTGGTAACACCCCGGGCGGCGTGGCCGAACCCCGCTTCCACGAGGTCCGACATGGAAACCGTACGTCTACGCCCTGACCAGGGCCAAGAGATCGATCCGCCCTCCCGTCGCCGCCCCCGTCCCGCTGCTCTCAACCGGCTCGCCCGCTCGCCCAAATCCCTTCATCACCAGCCCCAGCCCCCCGCCGTCTACCTCGACCCCACCGCGCTCCTCGAACAGCGCCCGCTCATCCGCAGCACCCTCCGCGCCCGAGGCGTTCTCCCCGCCGATCTCGACGACCTCACCCAGGACACCCTCCTCGGCGCCTGGCGCAGCCTGCGCGCCGGCCGCTTCCGCCCGTCCCCCGCGCTTCCTCCCGCCGACGCCCTCCGCCGCTGGCTCGCCGGCATCGCCTCGCGGCAGGCCTCGCACTACCGCGACAAGGCCCACCGCCGCCACGAGCTCCCCGCGGTCGCCCCTGACCGCCTCTCCGCCTTCGCCGCCCCCTCTCCCGAGGCCCGCCTCGTCGCCCGCGGCCTCCTCCGCGCCTTCCACCGTCTCCGCCCCGAGCTGCGCGAGATCCTGTCGCTCGCCGCCACCGGCCTTTCCTCGCTCGAGATCGCCGCCTCCCTCTCGCTCCCGCGCCACACGGTCGCCACCCGCCTGCGCCTCGCGCGCCGCCTCTTCGCCCGCGCCCTCACCCGCTCTCGGAGGTGGCCCCGATGCGCCCGATGAGCCGCGCCCCCGTCGACGCCCCCGCCGAGACGGCGGCCGAGCTGCCGACCGCGACCGAGGCCGCCCTCCTCGAGATGGTGCTCGGCCTGCCCGGCGTCGGCCCGCGCATCCTCGGCACGGCCGCTCTCCCCTCCCTCGGTCGCCTCTCGCCCGCGGCCCTCGCCGAGCGCACCCAGATCGCCCTCTTCGACGCGACCCGGCTCGCCGCCGCCTTCGAGCTCGGCCGCCGCTACCACGCCGCCCGCGCGCGCCGGGGCGCGCTCCTCACCGACGCCGCCCGCGTGGCGCGGTACTTCGGCCCGAGGCTCGCCTCCCTGGTCCACGAGGAGCTCTGGATCGCCGCCCTCGACACCCACGGCCGCGTCCGCGAGACCCGCCTGCTCGCCCGCGGTTCCGACGACGCCCTCTACGTCGGCCGCTCCACCGTGCTGCGCACGGCGCTCGACATGGCCGCCCACAGCTTCGTCCTGGCCCACAACCACCCCAGCGGCGACCCGACGCCGACCCACGAGGACGAAGACATGACCCTCGAGCTGCGCCACCTCGCCTCGGAGCTGGAAGTCCCGCTCAAGGCCCACGTCATCGTCACCCCCAGCGGCCGCTACGCCGCCGTCCACGAGTAGGCCCTCGCCACGCGCAGCACCCCTGCGCATCCGGCCCTCCAGCGCACCGTCCCAGCCGGGAGCTCCGCAAGCCTCCGGTGGCGACACGAGGATTGGGAGCGCGTAAGGCAACCGACCCAGGGCCTAGCCTGAGCTGGGTCGGGTCGCTCCAGCGCCGCCCTGAGCTGGGTCGGGTCGCTCCAGCGCCGCCCTGCGGACCTATGCCCGTGCACGCCTGCACCCTCCTCAACGCGTTTCTGAGGAGACTCATCCGGGCCCACCGCCTCCCCTCCGACTGCTGCCCGGCCCCGACGTAGCGCTGCCGCGCGCCGGCCCCACCAGCAAACCGGGACCTGCGTCATCAAACCGCGCTTGCAGCTGGCCACGCCCTCCGAGTACGAGGTAGTCTTCGCCGCGATGCGGCCCCTGGTCACAGTCCGCGCCAAGAACTTCCGCAGCCTCCGGGATGTGAAGGTGGAGCTACAGCCGTTGAACGTCCTCGTCGGACCCAACGCTAGCGGCAAGTCGAACTTCCTGGACCTTATCGCGTTCCTCGGCGATGCCGTTCGAGAGGATCTCCGTCCGGCCATCACGAAGCGTGGTGGGTTCGAGCAGGTCGCTTTCCGAGGCGGAGCGCGTCAGGCACAGGCGCGCACGGTCGAGATCACGGTCGAGGCGATTGTCACCCGATATGCGAGCGACAGGGCACGCGACGCGTACACGCTACGCTTCAGCCAAGGCAAGGCATGGAAACGGCCGGGTGGGAGAACCATGGCCACCCTCCGTCGCGACGAGGAGTTCCGATTCAAAAGGACCCAAGGCAGCGGCCGCCGGCTGACCATCAACGGGACCGAATTCACCATCTACGACACCTCGACGGACACTCCGCGGAAGGGCAAGCCAAGATCAGAGAACCTGCTCCAAAAGGAGTCGCTCGGCCTGTCCACACTGCCGCGTCTGGCGTCGGATCGGGGCGGCGAGCAGGTGGGCAAGATTGCCGACCTGTTCTCGACCTTTCGTGTCTTCGATATCAACGTGCCGGCTGCTCGGTTGCCTTCAGCGCTCGAACGCGGCGAGAAGCTCCAGCCCGACGCCGCGAACCTCGCAGCCTTCCTGCACAAGCTATCCGGCGACGCTGGCACCTTCCGCGATCTCGTGGACGACGCGCGCGCGATGATCCCCGGCCTCGAGCACATCCACTTCCGCCCTGTAGGCGGCCCCGAGGAGGCCATCGCCGTCGAGCTGGAAGAGCGCGCGCTGCGCGATCGCACCTCGCTGGCTGACGCGTCGTATGGATCGATCCGGGCGCTCGCGCTTCTGGCGATGCTCTACGACCCAGCCCCTCCGCGCCTCACCTGCATCGAGGAGATCGATCACGGGCTCCACCCCTACGTCTTCGACCGACTGGTTGAAAGGCTGCGTGACGCATCATCACGAACACAGTTCCTCGTGGTCACACACTCGCCGGCTCTCGTGAACCGGCTGCGCGCCTCCGAGCTCATCGTTTGCGAGCGACATCGGGAGAGCGGCGAGACGTTGATCCCTGCCGCGGATCCGGTGGAGGTCCGGAAGATTGAGAAAAAGCTAGCAGGGAAGATGGGGCTCGGCGAGCTCTGGTTCAGCGGAACGCTGGGGGGCACGCCTTGAGTCGGCGCCCCCGGGAGCAGCCCAGGCGCGGCGGCAAGAGGGCCCCGAAGCTGCCGTCGATTGTGCTGGTCTTCGGGGAAGACGAGAACGACCGAGAGAGCATCAAGATGCTGCTCGGAGCGCTCTCCCCGGATCTGGCGAGGCGCGTGCAGACGCGCCGACATCCGCTGGTGCTGATCAAGGGCGCACGGCCCGAGGAGGTGCCGGACCGAGCACAGCGCATCGCGGATGCCGTCGACGCCGAGCGAGTACGCGCCGAGGTGCGCTGCGTCTTCGCCCACGAGGACTGCGATGACGTCGAGCCTGCCCACGAGCACGTGGCCGCGCAGATCGAATCGGCCCTGCGGGCGGTGGGCTGCGATGCCCACGCGGTCGCGCCCGCATGGGAGATGGAGGCGTGGTGGTTCTTGTGGCCCGACGCAGTGAAAGCCGCGAACCCGAGCTGGCGCAGCCCGAACGATTATGTCGGAAAGAACGTCGGGATGATCCGGGATGCCAAGGAGGAGCTCAAGCGGCGCGTGGTGCCGCGCGGCGTCAAGAGCGGCCAGCACGGGTTCCGTGGATATCGTGAGTCCGACGCACCCCGGATCGCCGCCGAAGTGGGCAAACTGGGTCTGGCCAACGCCCCGCAGGCCAGCAGTCGCTCGTACGATCGCTTTCGCCAGAGCGTGTGGACCTGCAGCGCGGGCGCTCTCCCAGCTGCCGTAGACGCTCATTCTTCGGACAGCAACCCTCATAGCGATCCCCAAAGAGCCCGTATGCGCGGCTCCGAGAAGCCCTCGGCGGATGAGTCTTCGATAAACACTCCAGCGACCACCCAACACCGACCCGCGAGGACGAGGCGATGACCCTGGAGCTGCGCCACCTCGGCTCGGAGCTGCTCGTCCCGCTCACGGCCCACGTCATCGTCCCCCCCAGCGGCCGCTACGCTGCCATCCACGAATAGGCCCGTGCGGGGCGCTACGCCCCGGCGCATCCGGCCGCCAGCTTCCGGCGCACCGCCCCGGCCGGGAGCTCCGGCAGCCGCAGAGGCGCTGGAGCACGTGGAGCAACCGACCGTAGCTCGAGCTGCTCCATTCTCGTATCGAGGAGGCCGACCGGCGCCGCTGTCAATACTGCCTCGAGTAGGTCTCCTCGCGGGGCGTCCCGCCCCTGCGCATCCAGCCGAAAGCCTCCCGCGCACCGCCCCAGCCGGCAGCCCCGCCGCGCGTTCGCTCTCGTCATCGCGGCTGGCCGGGGACGGGAGGAGCCGGGGTGCTCCGCGTGCTAGGCTCGACGGCGAAGCGGGCTTGCCTCCCGCGTCCACCCCAGCGCGATGTCGACCGCCACCGTCACCCTCGCTCTCCCCGAAGCGCTCTACCAGCGCCTCCGGGGGACTGCGCTCGCGACCCGACAGCCGCTCGAAGCCGTGATGCTGCGGGCGCTGAGCCTCGGCAGCCCTCCCGCCTGGGACGACGCGCCCCCGGAGTTCCAGGTCGACCTCGCCTGCCTGGACAAGATGGACGACCAGGCGCTCTGGGAGATCGCAAAGAGCCACAGGTCCGAAGCAGAGCTCGCGCGCTACGACGAGCTGCTCGACCGGAACACCCGGGGGCTCCTCACGCCGGCGGAGCGCATCGAGCTCGAGCGTCTTCGCCACGAGAGCGACCTGTTCATGCTCCGCAAGGCGCACGCTGCGGCGCTCCTGCGATGGCGCGGGCACGCCGTCGCTCCCCCGTAGCGGGCGCCCTCCAAGCATCGTCACGGCACACCGGCGCTGGGACGAGGTGGGCTTGCATCCAGGCGCGTAGCGCCGGCTTGTAGAGCCTACGCGTCTCGTGGGCTGGGAGAGCGGAGGTAAAAAGGGTTTACCTCCTCATCGAGCGCTTCAAGCTCCTCCGAGCTCGACGTGTGATTGAGTTGCATGAGGACCGCCCGCGCGGCATCTTGCAAGCCGAGGGGCGGTGCTTTGGTGCCGTCCCATGCCTCGCAGAGCGCTCGGAAGCTCTCCAGGCGCTCGAGCAGCGCTCGCCACCATGCGCGCGTCTCCGGGTGATTCCGGCGAACAGGCCGGAAGGTCGCGAGCAAGCTGTCGATGTGCGCGAGCGCCGGGCGCCGCAGATCCGCGGGAGGGATCTTCGCGACCATCTTGGGTGAAGCGAGATAGCCGCACCACACGACGGCTGCCGCGAATGTGATCGTATCGGGCATCGCTGCCAGCTCCGCCGTGGTAGGCGGAAGGCCCGGGTCGAGGTCTTCCGGCCCAGGCGGCGCTTCAGGCGGTGCGCCTTCCCAGCCGTCCCACCCTCCGGGCGGCTCAGGGACCGCGAACACAGCGAGCATGTCACGCGCGGCACGCTGGATTTCGGCCGGGATCTCCGCCGATGGCGACCAGCCCTGGCATGACGCGAGGAGTCTCTCCACCTGTGGCGCTATGTCCAGCGGCCGCCCACCGGCGCTGAGCCCTGGTTCGGGGCCCTGGCCGATGACGGTCAGGAGTTCGCTCAGGAGCTCCAGGACGTGCTCGCGTGACGGCATCGCGCCGGCTTTGCGCGCTGCGCGCGACGACGCGAGCAAGCCTGCCAGGTTCAGGGCTCCTGAAACAACGTGCGCCACCCGGGCAGCGCGCTTCGATGCGTCATCAGCGTCCATGGCGAGTCCCTCGATCACTTCGGTCGACAGAGCTGAATCCAGGGGACCATGCTGCTTCCAATGGCGGGCTTCAGTGTGATGGCAGCGCCGACGACATCAGCCGCGTCGTAGCAGGTATAAGTGCACCATCCTGCATGCCGGCATCATGATCGCGCAGACGGTGCCGAAGACAAGGAGAGCTCCGAGCCTGCCTGGAAGATTGCTCTTCGACATGAGGTGCCTCCGCGCCCTGATGCTAGGCGACGGTGGAATGTCTTTCTACGCGGGAAGTAAGGTGGAAAACCGCTCGGGGCTCCCCCCAGCCGGCCGTAGGGGTATGCCGGAACCAGCTCTGGGCGGCCGCTGCTCGCAGCCGGCTCGCGGCGCGCCGCCTCTTCGCCCGCGCCCTCACCCGCTCTCGGCGGTGGCCCGATGAGCCCGATGAGCCGCGCCCCATCGACGCCCCCGCCGAGACGGCGGCCGATCTCCCGACCGCGACCGAGGCCGCCCTCCTCGAGATGGTGCTCGGCCTGCCCGGCGTCGGCCCGCGCATCCTCGGCACGGCCGCCCTCCCCTCGCTCGGCCGCCTCTCGCCCGCGGCCCTCGCCGAGCGTACGCAGATCGCCCTCTTCGACGCGACCCGGCTCGCCGCCGCCTTCGAGCTCGGCCGCCGCTACCACGCCGCCCGCGCCCGCCGGGGCGCGCTCCTCACCGACGCCGCCCGCGTGGCGCGGTACTTCGGTCCGAGGCTCGCCTCCCTGGTCCACGAGGAGCTCTGGATCGCCGCGCTCGACACCCACGGCCGCGTCCGCGAGACGCGCCTGCTCGCCCGCGGTTCCGACGACGCCCTCTACGTCGGCCGCTCCACCGTCCTGCGCACGGCGCTGGACATGGCAGCCCACAGCTTCGTCCTGGCCCACAACCACCCCAGCGGAGACCCGACCCCGACCCACGAGGACGAAGCGATGACCCTGGAGCTGCGCCACCTCGGCTCGGAGCTGGAAGTCCCGCTCAAGGCCCACGTCATCGTCACCCCCAGCGGCCGCTACGCCGCCGTCCACGAGTAGGTCTCCTCGCGGGGCATCCCGCCACTGCGCATCCAGCCGCCAGCCTCCCGCGCACCGCCCCAGCCGGCAGCCCCGCCGCGCGTTCGCTCTCGTCATCGCGGCTGGCCGGGGACGGGAGGAGCCGGGGTGCTCCGCGTGCTAGGCTCGACGGCGAAGCGGGCTTGCCTCCCGCGTCCACCCCAGCGCGATGTCGACCGCCACCGTCACCCTCGCTCTCCCCGAAGCGCTCTACCAGCGCCTCCGGGGGACTGCGCTCGCGACCCGACAGCCGCTCGAAGCCGTGATGCTGCGGGCGCTGAGCCTCGGCAGCCCTCCCGCCTGGGACGACGCGCCCCCGGAGTTCCAGGTCGACCTCGCCTGCCTGGACAAGATGGACGACCAGGCGCTCTGGGAGATCGCAAAGAGCCGCAGGTCCGAAGCAGAGCTCGCGCGCTACGACGAGCTGCTCGACCGGAACACCCAGGGGCTCCTCACGCCGGCGGAGCGCATCGAGCTCGAGCGTCTTCGCCACGAGAGCGACCTGTTCATGCTCCGCAAGGCGCACGCTGCGGCGCTCCTGCGATGGCGCGGGCACGCCGTCGCTCCCCCGTAGCGCGCCCTCCACGCGCTGGAAGACGGACTGCGGTGTCAACCTACGTCTCCGAGCTGCTCCGTTCTCGTATCGAGGAGGCCGATCGGCGCCGCTGTCAATACTGCCTGACGAGCGAGGCCAATAGCGGAATTCCCCTGACCTACGATCACATCACGCCGGTCTCGAAGGGCGGGCCGACCTCGTTCGAGAACGTATGCCTCGCATGCCGCCCTTGTAACGAGTTCAAGGCAGGCGCCACGGAGTCGGCCGACCCGCTGACAGGAGAGGTCGTGCCGCTCTTCAACCCGCGCCTCCATCGCTGGAGCGATCACTTCACGTGGAGCGTCGACGCAACCAGGGTAGAGGGCGTGACGCCCTCGGGTAGAGCAACGGTCATCGCGCTCCGGATGAACCGCGCGACGATCGTCGCCGCACGTCGGCGCTGGGCCGAGGTGGGCTGGCACCCGCCCGCGTAGCGCTGACTACCCCTCTCCATCGAGATGGTGCTCGGCCTGCCCGGCGTCGGCCCGCGCATCGTCGGCACGACCGCTCTCCCCTCCCTCGGCCGCCTCTCGCCCGCGGCGCTCGCCGGGCGCACCCAGATCGCCCTCTTCGACGCGACCCGGCTCGCCGCCGCCTTCGAGCTCGGCCGCCGCACCCACGCCGCCCGCGCGCGCCGGGGCGCGCTCCTCAACGACGCCGCCCGCGTGGCGCGGTACTTCGGCCCGAGGCTCGCCTCCCTGGTCCACGAGGAGCTCTGGATCGCCGCGCTCGACACCCACGGCCGCGTCCGCGAGACGCGCCTGCTCGCCCGCGGTTCCGACGACGCCCTCTACGTCGGCCGCTCCACCGTGCTGCGCACGGCGCTGGACATGGCCGCCCACAGCTTCGTCCTGGCCCATAACCACCCCAGCGGCGACCCGACGCCGACCCACGAGGACGAAGCGATGACCCTGGAGCTGCGCCACCTCGGCTCGGAACTGCACGTCCCGCTCACCGCCCACGTCATCGTCACCCCCAGCGGCCGCTACGCCGCCGTCCACGAGTAGCCGAGTAGCCCCTCGCGGGCGCAGCACCGCCGGCGCGCTGCGCCCCTGCGCATCCGGCCGCCACCTCTCGCGCACCGCCCCGGCCGGGAGCTCTGCAAGCCCCGGCAGCGGCAGAGGCGCTGGACCACGTGAAGCAACCGACCGTAGCTTGGCTAGTCCAGCCCAAGCTCGTTCCGGCCGCTCCGTGCCTGCGCCACGCCAGCCAACGTCGGCCATCGCCGTCGTCGCGGCATCTTCCTCACCGATGGGGCAGCGCGCCTGGGCAGCCTCCGAGCCACGCGGTACAATCCCCCCGTGAACCTTCCCGAGCTGGAAGCCGAAGCCCTGAAGCTGCCCGTCGCGGAGCGCGCACGTCTCGTAGAAACGCTTCTGGAAAGCCTGGATGAGCTCTCCGAGGAGGAGCACAGGCGCCTCTGGACCGAGGAAGCGACGCGCCGGGACGCAGAGCTTGACGCAGATCCGTCCCGGGGGCGACCGGCCGAGGACGTCTTTCGTGACGCCCGCGCGCGGCTCCGGTGACGCTCCCGGTCATCTTTCACGAGCTGGCTGAGGTCGAGCTGAACGAGACCGCCGCCTACTACGCTCGGGCACGTCCTGGCCTTGGTGACGCCTTCGTCGCCGAGGTTCAAGGCGCAGTCGATGCCCTGGCTGCATCACCGCTCGCGGGGAGGGCCGTGGAGAACGATGTTCGCTGGTGGCTCGTGCGGCGGTTTCCCTACAGCGTGCTGTACCGGGTACGCGACGATCACATTCGACTTCTCGCGATTGCACATCAGAAGCGGCGGCCCTTCTACTGGCGCGGGCGCCAATAGTCCGGCTCGGCGCCTGCTCGCCCGCGGTTCCGACGACGCCCTCTACGTCGGCCGCTCCACCGTCCTGCGCACGGCGCTGGACATGGCGCCCACAGCTTCGTCCTCGCCCACAACCACCCCAGCGGCGACCCGACGCCGACCCGCGAGGACGAAGACATGACCCTGGAGCTGCGCCACCTCGGCTCGGAGCTGGAAGTCCCGCTCACGGCCCACGTCATCGTCACGCCCAGCGGCCGCTACGCCGCCGTCCACGAGGTTGCCCTCGCGCGGCGCAGACCTCTGTGAAGGGGCGCTGCGTCCCCTGCGCATCCAGCAGCCAGCCTCCAGAGGACCGCCTCGGCCAGGAGCTCCGCGCGCTCCGGCAGCCGCACGACGAGCTGGACCACGTGGAGCCACCGGCCGTGGCCTGGTCCCCAACCTCGGTCGGGGGTCACTCCGCCTCGTGGCCGAGGACCCATCGTCTCTCACCACGAGCGGCGCCTCCACGCGGAGCTCGCGCGGATCGTCCGGCAAGAAAGGCGTGGTCGCGGACAGAGCTCACACCGGACGAAGCCTTGTCAGGGGTCAAAGAGTGACCTCGGGTGGATCTGGAGGGATCACGATGCGCGGCGAGGTCGGAGCGGTGAGCCGGAGGAAGTCCGAACCGTTGAACGTCACGAGCGCATCCGCGCCGGCATGCTCGGCCGCCACGAGGTGCAGGGCATCGAAGAGGACGCCAGAAGAGAGCTGGCGATCTGTGCACCGCTGAAGTGCCTCGTCGTACACGGCCGGATCCACAGGGCGGACGTCGTACACACTCCGGACCCGACGGACGACTTGCAACGCCTGCTCCGGGCTCGCTCGAGCCGGCTTCGGAAGGCGGGTGAGCACGGACCAGAGCTCCGCGAGGGCGTGCCAGGTGGCCAAGCCGCTTAGCCGTCCCTCGGCCACCGCGTCGATCCAGACGACGGCGCGACCGTGGTGCGGATGCGCCCGGTGCAGTCCGGCGACGAGCACGCTCGTGTCGAAGGCGAGCTTCACGACTCTCCCTGGATCCGGTCCGCTCGTGCATCGCGATCGGGGCGATGGTCGAACACTTCGGCCGGCATGGTGGCGTCAGCGTCGACAAGCAGGAGGCCATGCCGCTCGGTCAAGGTGACGCCCTCACGTCGCGCCGGATGATCTGCAGCAGGGACGTCGCTGGCGGCCTCGTGCGCGACCAGCTCGATCACGCGAAGCCGGTCGGTTACAGGGAGGGCGCGGATGGCGGCGACGATCTGCTCGACGGTCATGCCCGGCAGGATGCCATCCCCGCAGCCAGGAAGGAAGGCGAGGATCGGTTGCTGATGCATTGAACAGGCGGAACGAGCGCGGCCGCATCCTCGGCGAGCAGCGCCGGCACGTCGTCCAGGATCTCCGCATCAACGGGCAACTCCTTGCGCAGCTGCGCCATCTGCTCGGGCTTGAGTGGCGAGTTCGTCACGCCCACGATGTCGGCCACCTCGCGGGGGATCGGCGGCCTGGCCGGCCTGGTGCTGCTCGACCTCGCAGGGGGGATCGAGCGCTTCTTCGTCGTCGTTCGGGGGGCCGTGGACTCCCCTGGCGGCTTCAAGGTCGATGACGGCTTCGTCAGCATGGAATGATGGGTCGGCCATCATTCCATGCTGAAACGGCCATCGTCGAAGCCTCCGGGGTCAACCCTGGAGCATCGCTCGGCCAGCTCTCAGCATGGGTTCAGCGACATCGCGAACGCCCTGACGGTGTGCTGCGGGCGCGAAGTGCCCGCAGACACCAGGGCCAGGTTAGCCCGTTGTACCTTCGCTTCGAACGCGTTTCTTCCAGACAGACGGGCTACGCCGCTGATGGAGTACAGCGAGGATGCGCGCCGGACACCCCCCCCCGGCATTCGGGGAACTGCGACGGGAGGTCGCTGATCCGGCGCACGATGCGCCGTAGCTCATCGACGAACTGTCCGCCCAGCCGTCCTCCTCGCCCTCGTACCAGTCCGCCGCCTCCCGGATTCCAGCTCGGCAGACGGGAGAATGAGGAGCCGGCTCATCGACGCGTTGAGAGGCGCGTACGGAGGCCGGCCTCGACCTGTTCCCAGGAGCGGCCGGCATTCGGTGCGGCCTCGACCTCGGCGAGCCGGCGATCGAGCTCGGCCTTGTGCCACTCGGGTACCGGCACCTCGTCTTCCCTCGCCGCGATCCGCTCCCAGAGCGCCTGGACGTACTCGATCTGCTCGTGCACGGTGAGGTCGTCGAAGCCGGGCGGCGGGCCCTGGATGGCTCGTTGCACGAGCCGCAAGATACCATGAGGTACCGCGACGACACAGCACGCGGCCCTCGCGGTCGAGAACGAGCGGCGCCGATGGCGTCAGCCCCCCGGCTCACCGCACCGGCCGGCAGTTCCGCGAGCCTCCAGCGACACGACCGGCAGCGGCACGAGGCGCCACCGCGGGACCGACCCTGGACACCGCATCGAGGTCGACCCGCACTCACGCGTCGCCTCCGGCGACCGCCGGCGACCACCGGTACGCCAGCTTCCGCACCGGGGGCCCGGCATCGTGCGCCCCAGGGTGCGACCTCGCCGTGGATGGCGCGCGAGAAAGGCGCTCGCGAGGTCGGACGGGGGGAGCCACCCGGCCGCTGCGACGTCCAATGCGGGAGGACTGCGGCGGGCGTACGCGCTCAGGGCGACGACAGCCGGCCGGCTTCGGGGGCCATGCTCGCTCGCTTTCGTCAGGGATCCCCGCCATGGTACAGGGGTCAGGAGCCCGAAGCCGATGCGTGACCGCCCAGGCGAACGAACAGAGGCTAAACCGTCCGACGCCGAGAAGAGCTGGGATCAGCGGATACTCGAAAGAGTCCCCTCTGGCATCGATACATCGTTCATCGCCGAGAACCTGCGCTTGACTCCCACCGAGAGAGTCGAGCGGATGCGGAAAGCACTGGAGTTCATCGAGGAAGCGAAGGCGGCCCATGGTCACCAACGTTCGGCGCGTCGTTGAAGCGCTCCTCGGTGAGCATGTCGATGTCGTGATCATCGACGGGCCTGCGGGTAATTCAAGGCCGACTCCGAGCGACGCGTGCGCTCCTGCACGGCAGGAGGATGGGAGGTCGGCTCCGCTGGATCTGGCAAGGAGCTCGGATGTAGGACCGGCGGCGAGCCCGTCCCGTGCGAGCGGTTTCTGCTAGACTCATGCTGTATGTCGATGGCCGACACGTCGCCGCAAGCGGACGCACGCTACCACGAGCTGCTCCGGCGCATCCCTCCGGAAAAGCGGCTCGAGGCTGCGATGCGGCTGAGCCAGGCGGTCCGCGAGCTCGCCCTCGCGAGCATCCGTGCTCGTCACCCAAAGGCGGACGACCAGGAGCTTCGCGTCCGCCTTGCGGTGAGGCTGTACGGGCATGACTGCGCGCGCCGGCTGTTCGGTCACGTGCCGGTCGACGCCACGTGATGCCATGAGCAGCTCGACTTCCTCGACCCTCCGAGCAACCAAGGACGGAACATGGCAACTCGACAGATTGTGGTTGATGTGCCCGAGCAGGTGCTCCTTGAGGAGAAGATGGACGAAGCTGAGTTCGCGCGAGAGCTCCGCACCCTCGTTGCGGTCAAGCTGTACGAGCTGGGACGGCTCTCGTCAGGCCGCGCTGCGGAGCTCGCAGGAGTGGCGCGGGTCGAATTTCTGTTGAGCCTGGGCCGCTACAAGGTCTTCCCTCTCGACGCCGAGCTCCGCTCGCTGGAGGCCGCGGTTGGCTGAAGCGATCAGCAATACCTCGCCCCTGCTCTACCTTCACCGCATCGGTGCCATGGACTGGCTCGCCGAGATGTTCAAAGACGTCTGGGTCCCCAGCGTCGACGATGCTCTGGCACGACGCACGGCTCAAGCGGCAGGTCTGGTCGTCTGGGGAACGCTCAAGATCCTGCTGGAGGCAAAGTCTCGAGGGATCACGCAAAACGTTGGGCCGTGGGTCGACAAGCTCGCCGATGCGGGCATGTGGCTGTCGGACGAGATCCGCCAGAGAATCCTGTCGCTGGCTGGGGAACGGGGTGAGCTGCCGCCTTGATGAATCCTCGATCGCCGAAGCGCTGACGAGCCCAAGGCCAACCTCCGCCTCACGCACCGCCTCTTTGCCCGCGCCTCACCCGCTCTCACTCCTCGAGGAACCTGCGCGTGTCGGCCACGAGGGCCTGTTGCTGGGCCATGAGCTGGGCCAGCTGTTCGTTCTCGCTCTCGACCCGAGCCAGCTCGGCCGCCACGTCCCCGGCCTCGGCACGCAGCCGAGCCATTTCCGGGGCAAGCAGCGCCGCCTCCTCCGCCTCGATCCGCGCCATGAGCGCCGCCAGCTCCGCCTGCTCGGGTTCCGTCAGCGTGCCGGAGAGCTCCTTGCCACGGAGGCGGTCGAGCTTGCTCTGGTCATCCTTGGTCCAGCTCATGACAGCCACCCTGGCCATACCAGGCCAGGAGCACCGGGGCAACGGCCGGCCTCTCCTACCTTGCACGAGAGCATGGTCGTTGAGCAGGACAGCTCGAACTCCGTAGCATGATCGCGAGGACTTGCGGCGCGTCGCACGTGCCTTGCCTGCGTGCCAGCCCCGAGCTCGGCCGCCGCACCCACGCCGCCCGCGCGCGCCGGGGCGCGCTCCTCACCGATGCCGCCCGCGTACCGCGCGCCGCCGCGTCCGGGCTGAGCCCCCGCGGTGACACCGGCGTCCTTGGCGACGGACGGCGAGCCATGCGAGGGTTGGCGCCGATGTCCGCCTCGCACGAGATCGACCCCGACACGGGCGCCCGAAGCTCCGCAGCGCAGCCCGTGGTCGTCGTCGGAGCTGGTTCCGTCGGGCTCACGCTGGGAGCCCGGCTCGCGGCGCGCCGGCGGGATGTTGTCTTCGTCGTGCGTCGCGCCGAACAAGCGGGCGCGCTGAACGAACGCGGGGTGTCCCTGGAGCAACTGGACGGCGAGCCCCTTCGCGGCCGCGTGAGGGCGTTCGTCGGCTGCGCCGCGGCTCGTCACCTCGAGCCGGGCTGGGTGGTGGTGTGTGTGCACGCCGGTCACACCGAGATCCTCGCGCCCGAGATCGCCGACGCCTGGCCAGCGGCGACGGTCGTCAGTGCTCAGAATCACGTCACCAACGAAGCCGTGCTGGCGCGACACAGCCGGTCGGTGCTCGGACTTGTGTGGCGGCAGACCGTCACGCGGTTGAGTGACATCGAGGTGCGCTCGGGAGGAGCCGCGCGGGTGATCGTGGGCAGCTACCCTGACGGCCTATCGCCAGCGGCGCTCGAGCTGGCCGCGGTGCTCCGCGACGCGGGCTTCGATGCCGGGCTGTCGCCGACCATCGCCCGGGACAAGTGGCTCAAGCTCTGCGTGAACCTCATGAGCATCCCCAACGCGCTCATCCACCCGCGCGATCACACCAGCGCGGCGTTCGCCGAGGGCAAGGCGCGTCTGCTCGAGGAGGCGCGCGCGGTGCTGGCGGCTGCGGGGATCGAGGCCGCGTCGGGGGACGGGCGCGCTCGCAGCCTCGAGCAGGAGATCGAGTGGCAGCGCCTCTCCGCCGCGCGCGGCCTGAGCGCTCGGCGCGCGCCCCTCTACAACCAGGTCTGGCGCGCGTTCGAGCAACGCGCTCGAGGGCTGGGCCCGGACGAGGCGCTCGAAGCCGACACGTATCACGAGCTCATCACCCGACTCGGAGCCGCGCATGGTGTTGCGACGCCGCTCAACGAGCGGGTGCTCGCTCACACGCGACGCGCGTGGCACGAGCGGGCAGCGGCCGAGAGCTGCGGCGTCGCAGAGATGTTCGGGATCGCCTCGAGCGAGTAGCCGGTCCGTCACGCGTCAGACTCGGGCCACCACGAGCGGCAGCGCGAGGCGGGTCCTGATCGCGAGGACTGACCTGGATCCGCTGCGGGCTCGCCCTATCCTGCGGGGCATGAACGAGAACGACCTCCTCGAACGGTACCTGTCGCGGCTGCAGCTCGCCGCGCCGCCGCCACCGACCGAGCGCGGGCTGCGCGACCTGCACCTCGCCCACCTCGTGCATGTGCCGTTCGAGAACCTCGACATCCACCTCGGGCGACCCATCGACCTCGCTCCCCAGGCGGTGCTCGGCAAGCTCGTGACGCAGGGGCGCGGCGGGTTCTGTTACGAGCTCAACAGCGCGTTCGCCTGGCTGCTCGAGCGGTGCGGCATGCACGTCGAGCTGCTCCAGGCCCGCGTGTACAGAGCCGACGGGTCGATGGGACCGCCGTTCGACCACCTGACGCTGCGGGTGACGCTCGGCGGCGAGCGGTTCCTGGCCGACGTGGGCTTCGGCGCCAGCGCGTGGTACCCCCTGCGCCTCGACGTGGCGGGCCCGCAAGACGACCCGAGCGGCGCCTTCGCGCTGCGCCCCGCCGAACGCGACGAAGGCCGCGCCGCCGGCGCCGACCTCGGCGAGACCTGGGATCTGCACCGCGACGGGCGCGCCGTCTACCGGCTGGATGGCCGCGCCCGGCAGCTCGACGAGTTCGAGCCCATGTGCCTGTACCATCAGACCTCGCCCGAATCGCACTTCACCCGCAAGCCGCTGTGCACCCGGCTGCTCGCCGATGGAGGCCGCGTCACCCTCACCGGCTCGGCCCTGGTCATGACGGCGTCGGACGGCACGCGCGCCGAGCAGCAGCTCGACCGCCCGGCGCTCGAAGCGGCTTACGCCGAGCACTTCGGGTTCGCTCCCTCGCTCGTCCCGGCGTGCTGAGGTCGAGGACGAGGATGGGGGCGTCCTTGAGCAACGCCCGAGCGAGCCGATCGTGTGCCCCGTTGGCTCATCCATCGGCGTCGGCTTCACCCCGAGCCTCGCAGCGGCTCCCCGTACCCGAACCTCACAGTGGCCTGGATGCCATGGCTGCTCCGGGTCCAGGGGCAGACAGCCCCTGGTCGGGTCCGGGGCAAAGCCCCAGCGAGGCGCTCACCCCGCGGGCCCTGCACCCGGGACCGGCGCGCGGCCGATCGCGTAAGGCAGGATTCGCGCGATGTTGCGCGCATCGTCGATCCCGCGGTGGTGTGTCCCGTGGAGCGGGAGTCCGAGCCGCCCGAGCGCGCTCGCCATGCCGTAGCGCTGGGTCACCCCGAGCGCCGCGGAGAAGCGCTTCTTGATGTTCATGTGCCCCTGCAGCGGCAGGGGCACGCCCCAGCGGGCCGCGTCGATCTCGAGCTGCTTGCGGTCGTAATCGCCCCACGAGCAGAAGAGCGCCTCCCGCTGGCCGACGAAGCGCCCGAGCGCCGCGATGGCCTCGGGGAACGTGGGCGCGGCGTCGACGTCTGCTTGCGTGATCGTCGTGAGCTTCGTGCAGAACTCCGTGAGCTTCGGCCGGATGACCGGGCGCACGAAGGTGGCGAGCTCGCTCACGGGCGCGAGCGTCGCGCCGTCCACGAGGACCGCGCCGATCTCGATGATCTCCATGATGCGCGCGGGGATGCGGCCCTCCTCGTCGCACGTCGCCTCCAGATCGATCACCAGGAAAAATGCAGGTTCCTTTCCCATGTCCGTCCTCCTTTCTTCTGAGCCTTGATACGATCCGCGCGAAGAACATGCCCGGACACGAAACCGGACAGGCCGCTCCCGCAGGCTTTTCCTGGGAGGATTACGTCGCCTGGCTCGTCGCGCAGCACGGCTCCTTGACCGCGGTCGCAGAGCGGCTCTCCTCCCTGCGGGGCTACGAGGACGACGTCACCTCGATCGAGCGCGCCCTGCGCCGGCTGCGGACGCGTGGCCAGCGGGACGGCGGCACCTGGGGGGCGCGCGCGCTCGCGGCCTTCGGCTTGCCGGACGCGCTCACCGAGCGCGCCCGCTGGATGGGCGCCTATCACTCGCGGTTCACCGACCTGCCCCTGCCCCTCGCCCAGGACCTCTTGCGCCTCTGGGATCGACCGCCGGTGAGCGAGGATCCTACCTCCCACGTCTTCCTCGCCCTCGCCCACGCCACCTGCGTGCTGCGCGGCGACGACCGCGAGGCCGGAAAGACGCACCTCGCCCGCATCCGGCCGCTGCTCGGAAAGGCCCCGCCCGAGGCGCGGGTGGAGGCTCTGCTCACGGAGGCCTTCCTGGCGAGCCGTGATGACGTCGCGCGCGTGGCCGGCCTGCTCGACGAGATCGAGCCGCTCTTCGAGCTGCCGATGCCCGCCCACGACCGAGCCTGCCTGTTCGCCCGGTGGATCGATCAACGCGCCTTCGAGCGGAACCGCTCCTGGGGCGGCAAGCCGCCGGATCCGGCGGCTGCGGAGGCGCTTTACCGGCGCATCCCGGAGGACGGTCCGGCCTTCGCGCGGGCGCGGCGGGCGAACGGGCTGGCGTATGCGCGGTGGAAGCAGGGTTTCCCGGAGGAAGGCGCGGCGCTCGCGCGGGAGGCGTGCCGGCACGCGGGGGACGGCGGGCACCTGCGGATGCGCGCGATGGCGCTGAACATGCTGGCGCGAATCGCGGGCGGCGAGGAGGGCGCGGAGGCGAGGCGGCGGGCGATGGCGATCGCGAACGAGCTCGAGGACGAGGTGCTCAGGCTGCGGTTCGAGCGGCGAGCGGGAAACAAGGGCTGAGGTGGACAGGGGTCCAGACCCGCCGCCAGGGCGGGCCTGCTCGCCTCCTCGCCGGGCGACCGGGTGTGACGCGGGCGCCTGAGCGAGCTACGCCCTCGTGGGCGGCCCGAACCACGTGGTCAGGGCCTCACGAAGGCCCTTGTCGGTGCCGTCTCCCACCCACGCGACGTATCCATCGGGCCGGATCAACACGGCCCTGGGCGCCGCGACCGCGCCGAGCACCGGGAGCGCCCACACCCCGGCGTACCGCGCGTCGACCCGCTTCACCCGATCCGCCCAGGGACCGAGGTCGAGGGCCCCGGGCTCACCGAGGTCGAGCAGCACCGGCCGGGCCTCGTGCAGCAGCGTGAACACCCGCCGTGGCCCGCCCTCGGTCTCCACGTCCAGATCGGGCATGCGGCGCCCGAGCAGCGGGTGTCCCGCGCCCAGGTCGTAGCGGATGCCCAGACCCGAGACCAGCCCGGCGTACCACTTGCGCGCCTCCTCCAGCGCCAACAGCTCGGCCATGGTCTCGCGCAGGGCCTTCGTCCGCTCGTCGCCCCGATGGACCGCCGTCGCCGCCATGGTGTGCTTGAGCACCCGCGCCCCGATCGGGTGCCGCTCGGCCTGGTAGGTATCGAGCAGGCTCTCCGGCGACGTCCCGTGGACCACCTGCGCCAGCTTCCACCCCAGGTTCACCGCGTCCTGCACCCCGAGGTTGAGCCCTTGCCCGTTCGCCGGGGAGTGCACGTGCGCCGCATCGCCGGCCAGCAGCACCCGCCGCTCCCGGTACGACGCCGCCTGCCGGGTCGCGTCGCTGAACCGCGAGAGCCACGTGACGCCGTGCACCCCGAAGTCGGTCCCGTAGGACGCGACGAGCGCCTCGCGCAGGTCGTCCAGGGTCGGCTCCTCGTCTTGCCGGATCTCCCTCTCGCACAGCACCGCCCGCACCCGCTTGCCGTCCTCGAGCGGCCCGATGCCATAGACACCCTTGTCTCCCTGGCGGATGCCCAGCGCCGGCTCGACCATCTCGCCCTCGGCCACCAGGTAGCTGACCGACGGCTCCCACCCCGGGAAACCGATCCCGGCCTTCTTGCGGATCAGGCTGCGCCCACCGTCACATCCGACGAGGTACGCCGCCCGCAACGACCGCCCATCGGACAGCGCGACATCGACCCCGGCGTCCTCCTGGGCGAACCCCGTCACCTCACACCCGCGGTAGATCGGCACCCCGAGCTCCTCGACCCACGCGGCGAGGATGCGCTCGAAGTGCTTCTGCCACAGCGCCAGCCCGTAGTTGTGGCGCGTCGGGAAGTCGCTGAGGTCGAGGGGCGTCGTCGCGAACGACGCGGTCTGAGCGATCTTCCCTTCCGCGAGGAACCGATCCGCGATCCCGCGCTGATCGAGCACCTCGATCGTGCGTGCGTGCAGCCCTCCTGCGCGCGACCCCGCGAGCTCCTGGCGCTCGCGCCGCTCGACGATGGCGACGTCCACCCGCGCCAGCGCGAGCTCCCCCGCCAACATCATCCCCGTCGGACCCCCACCAGCGATGACCACTGCGTGTTTCGTCATGGCCAGGGAGTGTGCGGCATGATCCGGGGCTTCCAGCAAGCCCCCATGTCTGATATACGCTTGCAGCGGGAAGGGGAAAACGTGGCCTTCCCCCGCGCGTTCCGTGCGTGCTCCCCCGCGCGAACCACGGCGCGCAAATTCAGCGCGGCCCCACCTCCGCGGTCGAGGATGGCTCGCGCTCCCGCTCGCGCCGGCGGCGAAGCTCGCCTTCAGCCAGGCGTCGCGGGAAACGCCTACGTGAGGTTCGTGAGCGGTCCGGTGCAGTACGCCCGCGCGCCGAACGTGGTCCGGGTGTCGCCGAACAGGTTCAGGATCGAGACGAGCAGGTTGTTGTGCGGGAGGCTCGGGTACCGGACCCAGCGCCCGGTGCGCAGGCCCCCGCCGCCGCCGGCCAGCAGGAACGGCATGTCCGTCTTTCTGTGGGACGCCGGATCCGAGATCTCGGAGCCGAAGAAGACGACGCTCTCGTCGAGCAGCGAGTGCCCGCCCATGTCGACCTTGTCCATCTCCTGCAAGAGATAGAGGTGCTGCTCCGAGTACCAGGTGTGGATGAGCTCGCACTCGGCCGGCCTGAAGCCGCCGTTATGCTGGTAGAAATGGTGGTTATCGGTCAGGTTCAGCCACGGCAACGTGTGCTTCGCCTCGGTGTCGCTCCACTGCAGGGTGCCGACCGCGGTGATGTCGCAGGCGAGCGCCATCACCAGCATGTCCGTCATCAGCTTGCCCACCTTGGGGATCGCCGCGTCGGTCGAGCTGTCCACGATCGTGCCGTTGTCGTCCGCGTTGAGCCCAGCGCTCGGGTTGTAGTCGGACGTGTCGATCCTCGCCAGCGCCCGGCAAGCGGCCGTCGCAGCCGGCGTGCTGCTGAGGCTCTGCTCGATCTCGCGGATCTTCGTCAGGTGCTGGTCGATCTTCTGTCGGTCGGCGGCGCCGAGCCGCGCGGAGAGGGCGGAGTAGCGCCCGTCGAGGAAGTCGAGGATCGATCGCTTCCGCGCGAGGCGGAGGGCGGCGTCGTCGCTGGCGCCGGGGTCCAGCGTACCGAAGAGCTCGGTGAAGATCTCCACCGGATCGAGGCGCGGCGGGATGGGGCTGTACGGCGCGGTGTACTCGAAATTGGCGACGTTCATCGGCGACATCAGGCCGTGGGACTTGCCCGTCGCCCAGCGCACCGCGAGCTGCATGCTCGCCTTCGCCGTCCGACCGGCCGAGATCCGGGAGGCGATCACCTGATCGATGGACGGCCCGCTCCCGTAGCCGCTCGGGGTGCCCTCTTGAGGCGTGCCCGTGAGCCAGGCGATGATCCCGCTCTGGTGCTGCTCCCCGCGCGCGCTCTGCATGTCGAGGCCGTCGACGACGAGCAGCCGGTCCTGCACCGGCGCGAGCGGCGCCAGGATCGGGCCCAGGGTGAAGCTCGTCTCGGTGCCGGTCGGACGCCAGCGGTCGATCACGGTCCCGCCAGGCGTGTAGACGGCGAGGAAGCGCCGGGCGGGGGCGGGCTGCGCGCGCGCCAGGCGCTCGGTTCCCATGATCTCCAGCCACGGGAGCGCGACGGCGATGGCGCCGGCGCCCCGCAGCATGGCACGTCGGCTCAAGCGGAATTTCGACATACCCTCCCCCTCCTGTCACGCAGCCTTGTCGTGGAAAGCATCCGTCTTCGCGAGCTCGATCAGGAGCTGCTTCACTTTGTACCCGGACGCCTTGAAGGCGGCCTTGACCAATGGCAGTAGCGGATCGCCATCGGACCGGCTCACCACGAGAGCAGATATTGCCGGAGTGAAGTCTTTCTGTCGCAGCGTGAGCCTGCTGCTCACCGCGACGTGGCATGCCTCCCGGCAGGCGGTATCCTTCTGCGTCGATCTCTGCGGCAGCGGCCCGATGGGGGGACGGCCGCCACCCTCCACCCTGGCGCCGCCAGGGTGAGGCGCTCCTGAAGTCCGCGAAATCACAGCATCTCGGTCGCGGCCCGCATGTCGCGTTCGGCCGCCGCCGCGCTCTTCCCCGGCGGACACCCCTCGCCCCCATCACGCCGCCGATCGCAGAGAAGCTGATCGACATCGCCGGCGCCTCCACCGCTAGCCGTTCAGGTTGACCCGACCGCCGTCCTCCGACGACGACGACGGATCAAGGTAGAAGCCGCAGCTGCCAGAGCAACCAGGGAGGTCCCGACGGACTCGCCCGGATCGGCCCTGCCGACGGCGCACGATCCGGAATCAGCGCTGCCCGCCGGGCCGCCCGTCGTGACGGCGCCGCCCGTTCCACCGCTCCCGCCGCTCCCGCCTGCGCCCCCGCTTCCGCCTGCGGTGACGCTCGCCCCCGTGCTCCCGGCGGTGCCGCCGCCCACGCCACCCAGCCCCTGTCCGCCACCCCCACCGTCTCCACCGGCTCCGCCTGCGCCTCCGCCTCCCCCCTCACCACCGCTGCACTGCTCTATCTCGGGATCGACAGGCCCGGTCCTGTCGAGGCCCAGAAAGGGGATGACGTACTCAGCGGGGAACAACGCGTCGGAAGGGCCGTGATCGCCGCCTATCGAGGTGAACGCGTCGAGGACCACGTAGCCGCACTCATTCTTCCAGCGCTGCCGCGTCGCATCGTGGTCGCCGAGCCGGACTTCCATGTCGGTCGACGTCGGGCTCGCGCTCACGCCCAGGACATTCGTCCATTGCTTGATGGCTTCCGTGTGGTTCGGGTACCTGATGATGCTGTCGGCATCGCCGTGAAAAAGCTGCAGCCGCGGGCGACGTCCCGCGTACCCCGGGGCCAGCGTACGGGCGATGTCCCCCCACTCTTGCGCTGTGTGGGTCACCGAGCCGCCCGCGCACGCTCCGCTGTATCCGCCGTTGTTGCCGGATTCGTTGGCTGCGCGGCACCCGGCCGGCATGCCCGCGAACGCGGCGCCTGCTTTGAAGACGTCCGGGTAGAGGGCAAGCAGGAGCTCGGTCATCATGCCGCCGGACGAATCTCCCGTCGCATAGACGCGATCTGCGTTACCTCCGTACGTGTCGAGCGCGTACTTCACCATCTGCCTGATGGCGTGACTGTCGCCACCGCCTTCACGCGTGCGCGTCTTGTCCGACACGACGTCCCAGCATCTTCCGCTGCTGGGGACGACCATGATGAAGCCATGCTCGTCCGCCGCGTCGACGATGCCCCCGCCCCGCGCCTGACCAAAGACCGCGCTGGCGGTCCCGCCGCAGTAGTGCACCAGCGTCAGGATCGGAGGATTGGGCGCCACGTGGTCCGGGACATAGACGTGCATGCTCACGTCACCAGGCAGACCGCTCACTCCCCAGTCGTTGACCATCTGCAACGTCGCTGCTCGCGCGGAGGGTACCGACCCCAGCATGGCTGCCAGCAAGGCGCCCCAGGCAGTCCAATTTCGGCTCACGATGGAGTTCTCTTCTGTGTGTGTGAACTTGATCTCTCGAACCAAGCAAGGCTCCGGCGTCGCAAGAAGGTGCCGAGCGGACAAATTGTGAACGTTCACATGGACAACGTCAATTCCAATCGACCGACCTGCGGTGTCCTCCAGCCCGAGAGAGAAGAGGCTGGCGGAGCGGCCTCTGGAGCGCGGCGTGGCGCCCCTCGGCCGTCCTGAGAGCTCGTGCGGCCGAGAGCACCTCACGGCAGCCGACCTCGTGGCGCGCTCTCTTCTGCGCCGAGCTCGAGCCCTCAGCCGCGCGCTTCTCCGCCGTCGACCACGCTCGCGTGCAGGCCCGGCGCGGGGGCGCGCAGCGCGGGATCGTCGCCCGAGAGCTGGGGCAGCATCGCGACGAACGCCCAGTCCTGCCCGCCCGAGTCCTCGAACGTCATGTGAACGCGGTCGCCGTCGCGCTCGAACGTGATGGTGAACAGCGTACGATCGAGCACGGCGTCGTCCGTCGTCGTGAACGGCTCCTCGTGGTCCTCGTCGACGAGGAACTCGGCCGACGCCGCCGCGCGCGCCTGCGGATCGTCCACGCGCACCACCAGCCGCGGCGCGTCGGTGGAGCGCACCGCGCCGAGCCCGCGCAGCAGCACCTCACGCAGCCACGCGCCGCCGAGATCGAAGCCGCCGCCCCAGAAGAACACCAGGCGATCGACGCTGAGCACGTTCGCCTCGTCGTTGAACAGGCCCTTGAGCAGGAACCGCGACGTTGGGTCGCCCGGCCACGGCACGCCGTGCCGCCGGCCGAACTCGACCAGCGGCGCGGGCACGGCGCCCTCGCTCCACGGCGCGTCGGCGGTCTCCTCGTAGCTGACGTAGTCCGCCACGAGCCGCCGCAGCTCCGCCGCGGCCTGCTCCGCCGCGGCGACCGTCGAGAACTCCGCTGCCTGCATCACGACGTGGCTCATGCGTGCACTGTATGCGATGGCGCGGGGCGACGGCGAGGAAACCGCCTGTCCGCGCGACGCCGAGATCCAGACGACCCCGGAGCGAGGCGGGACAGGCGGCTGCCGGAGCGCCGCTGCCTCGAGGTCCTCGGGGCCCGCGTCCTCCAGCACGAGCGTCGGCGTCTCCTCCCGATCTTCCCATCGGAGCGGACGCACGACCCCGGGAACGTCGAGCGCGAGAAGGACACCCTGTTCGCCGCGCAGCAGCCCGGTTGCGCGCGGCGGTCACGGGCCCGGAAGGACGCTCTTGCGCACGACCCCCAGCGGTCCACGAGCGCCCCGGCGATCGGCAGACGGAGGACAGTAGAACAATCCAATTGCAACAGGAGCAGACTGCGCCGGGGGGAACGATGAACGCGCACTCCCGTGCTGGATGATTCCACGATATGCCGTCGGGCCATCGCGCGCCGGCATCGGGTGCACCGAATTGGCGCGGACAGATCTTGCGCATTGCGATGCTGCACACTAGACTCCAGCCGACGACATGCAGTCACGGCGTAGGTGACTTGAAGCGCCGTCTGTGACGTGCTGATCGCGTGCTCATCGTGACTGGTGTGACGCTCGTGCTGGCGTTCGCGGCCGGACTCGACGCCGGAAGGAGCGGACGAGGCAGGCGAATGGGCCAGCTCGACATCTGAACACGGCAGCTCGACATCTACACAAGGGAATCCAACTTCTAGACGTGGGGGACCGAGCGAGTGCTCGCGCAGCAGCGGTCCATGGCGCGGTCCGGCTTCGTATCGATCGACCGCGTTGCAGCGCGCCGTCGCAAGCGAGTCGTCTCCCGATCGGATTGCTCTCCTTTCTTCCTCGAAGCGAACGAGCCGTATCCTTCGAAGCGGACGAGCCGCTGGAAGGCATCACACCCACAACAGAAAAAGGATGGAGAACATGCGAACACGGTCATTGGCAACAGCGTTCCTCGCGTGCGTCGCCCTCGCCAATGCGAGCTGCGCGATGGACGCGTCGGACGGAGATGCGTGGGACAGCACCGAGGAGACCGGTGACGCGACGTTGGCCTCGACGGTGTCGGGCTGGACGGGGTGGTCGTCGGGGAGCTGCGGACTCGGTGGATGCACCCCTATCGTCTCGCCCACGTGCGCAAACGGGAGCTTCGCGAGCCGCTGGGAGAGCAATTCGTCTCGCTCCCAGTTCCGGATCTACTGTACGCCCGGTCCATCGTCCACGACGAACCACGTCTGGACGAACGATTGCCCCAGCGACAAGGTCGCGACGGGGGTCCAGTGCGTCACGACCAGCGCCGGGGGATTCTGCTCGACGGCGACGCTCCGGTGCAGCACGCCCGGGGGGGAGTGGGGCACCGGCTCGCCGTCGTCCCAGAGCCCGACCACGATAGGGACGAATCGATATCAGTGTCCCGACACAGATATCACGGGGTACGGGTACGTGGACCGCATCAACTACACGGGTGGGGTTTGCGGCACGCTCTGGGGGCCGCTCCCCTGATGCGACCTCCGGCCGTTGCCGTCGAGCAGATCCCGGCCGCGCTCACGGCTGACCGGCGCGCTCGCCGGTAACGCTGCTGGGGCGCAGCGCGACCAGCCCTCGACCTCCGGCGACGACGGCCGGCCCATCCTGGCCGAGCCGATCCGCCACGCCGGAGGCGCGTACAGCAGAGCGGTGACCGTTGAGCTCAGCGGGACACGCTTACCCGCCAAATTACCAGGGCTTTCTGGATGGCACGACCACGTCGTGGTTGTGCGATGATGTCAACCGAACGTTGGGGCACGTGGGCACTTGCCTTCGCAAAGGCGTCTGGACCCCCTACCCCCTACCCACACGGTGCCGAATCTCCCAGGCTCGGACGCATGGGGGATGCGTCACGCGCGCCGCTGGCTGCCGTTCTGCCAGGCGATGAGCGCGAACCAGACCATCATCAAGATCGACGCCGGCGCCAGCACCGTCGGGGCAAGAAGGGCGAGACGAAGCTGTAGGCGAAGAGCAAGGCGCCGGCGGGGACGCCGACGAGCTTCACCGGCAGCGAGGCGGCGCGCGACGCCGTCACGATCCGCTCACGCGGCAGGTCGTCGTGGCCGAGGCGCTCGACGCGCTGGTGCGCCAGCTCGACGGCGGCCGATGCGTGGCCACACGCCAGCGCGGCGCGCGGCCGCCTCGGGCGCGCCGTCGAGCTCATCCAGGCGCGCCTCGGCGAGGCCCTCTCGCTCGACGAGCTGGCGGCGGCGGCCGGGCTCGATCGCTTCCAGCTATGCCGTGCGTTTCGCGCCGAGCACGGGATCCCGCCGTACACCTACGTGCTGCGCATGCGCGTCGCGCGCGCGTACGCGTGGCTGGCGGCGGGCAGGCCGGTGAGCGAGGTGGCGAGCGCGCTCGGCTTCTGCGATCAGAGCCAGCTGCACGGCCATTTCCGGCGCGCCTTCGGGATCATGCCCGGCGCCTTCGCCCGCGTCGCCCGCCGTGGCCACGCGCCGCTCGCGGTGGTCGAGCGATAGGCCACGCGCCGCTCGCGGAAATCGAGCGATAGGCCAGGCGCCGGGTAGTGGTCAATCTCGACCAACCGTCCCAGAGCGACCTCGACGCCTGACGGCCACCCGCATCGGAAGGTCTGGACCATGCTCAGATCTGCCGCGGCGCGCAGCGCCGCCGGTAGCAGCGGCTTGTTGAGTGGGAGACAGAGAGAGAGAGTACACAGGGAGGCGGGGAGGAGAGAGACAGAAAGAAAGAGAGAGAGATAGCACAGACAAGCTCGTCAACTTCAACACAAGGGCGTTTGGACCCCCTACCCACCAACCTGGCATCAGTGGTCAGTTGCCTCGCGGCGCATTCGTCGGATTGCTCGTGGCAGGGCTCGGCGCGCTGGTCCGCCGCCGTCGCCGATCTACCGCGTGAGCGGAGGTTGCCTCCGCGGGGCGCCAACACGCCATGAGGTGAGCGTGGGCCCCCTGCTGCTGCTCCGCATCGCCACCACCAGGTCCCCCGCGCCAATTGGGGCTTGACGCCTCCGAGACGTTTGGATCTCCTTTCTCCACCATGAAGACGGCTTTCCCTCGCTTTCGACTCGTCGCATCGACGGCGCTCCTCGTCGCGGCCGCCGTGGCCTGCAGCAGCGAAGATGCCGATCCTGGCACGCCAGGTCCTTCGGGCGGCTCGCCGCCAACCGGCGGATCGGGAGGGACGGGTGGAGCGGCCGCGAGCAGCGGCGGTGCGGATTCAGGCTCGGGCGCCGCGAGCGCCGGAGGAGCTGGCGGCGCTTCCACGGGAGGTTCGTCAGCCGTCAGCACAGGAGCAGGGGGCGGCGGGTCGGCAGGCACGGCATCGGGGGGTTCGGGAGGGGAGGAGCCCGAGACGGGCGATCGCTCGCCGGAAGGCACCTGCGCGCGCTTCAACGCCGACACCGCCGACATGAGCGAAGGCACGTGGAGCGGCTCGCTCGATCCCGAGTGCGACCCGGGAGACATCTCTGCCGACGGTCGAGCGAATGCGCTCCGGCTCTTCAACCTGTACCGCTGGCTCGCGGACTTGCCCCCGGTCGCGACCGAGCCCGCCCGCGACGCGCAGGCCCAGGCCTGCGCGCTCATGATGGACGCGAACGATTCGCTCTCGCACGAGCCGCCGGAGAGCTGGAAGTGCTACTCGAAGACAGGCGCGGACGGCGCGAGGACAAGCAACATCTCGAGTGGTCCCGGCGTCGCGAGCGTCCTGGGCTATCTGATCGACCCCGGGAACGAGTCGACCTTCGGCCACCGACGCATCATCCTTTCGAACGATCTCGGTCCGATCGGCCTCGGCTCCACCGGGAAGAACGGCGCCTCCTGCATGCAGAACATCGGAGGGACGGGGCGCGCCGGGAAGGAGTGGACGGCCTGGCCCCCGCCCGGGGTGTTCCCGGTGCAGGCGTATGGCGACCGCTGGAGCTCACTCAGCGACACCGGCTGGTCGATCCAGAGCGAGGACATCGAGCTCGAGGACGCCGAGGTCACGATCACGAGCGACGGAGCCCCTCTGGCCGTCGACGTGGAGCCGCTCGAGGGGGGCTACGGCTCCACGAACGCCATCCGCATCGTGCCGAACGGCTGGGAGCCCGAAGCCGGCCAGACCTACTCCGTGAGCGTCTCGGGAATCTCGGCGACCATCGCCTACGACGTCGTGTTCGTCGACTGCGAGTAGAGGATTCTCGTTCCCCTTCAGCTCGGGACGTCAGAGCGCGGCGGGGCGGTCGACGAGCAAGAACATCATCTCGGGACCTTGACGTCGAGCTTGCCGAGGCGCGCGAGCAGCGGGCCCCGATCCTCGATGGCCACGCCGACGAGCCTCCGCGCAGCCGCATCGTCGAGCTTCGGGACGGCTCGCGCTGCGAATCGCGCCTCGTCCGCGGCGGGCACCTGGAAGATCAGGTGATAGACGCCGCTGTTCGAGACCGCGAGCACGCGCTGCGTCTCCCCGAGGTCGAGCAATCGACAGATCGCCGCGGCAAGGAACCCCGCGGCAGCACGAGCGAACGCGCCGCCGCGAAACGAGAGCGAGACGTGGTGCTCGTGTCCGTCCTCGCCGGCCTGGGCAACGGTATACGCCACGGCGATGTTGGCGGACGTGATGAACGCAGTGCCCTCGGCGAACGGGTCCGCGGGCGGGCCCCCCCCGACGCGCCCGAGCGCGGTGCTCTTGGCGCGGCCGAGCCCGCGCGAGAGCTCGATCAGGTGGTCCGGCGAGAACAGCCGATCGTGACGCGGCCGCTTCATCGCGAACCGGTAGACCAGGAACACCACGAGCCCGACGAGCAGCCATTTCAGCATCGGACCTCGCACCTCCGCGCCCCTGCGCCGAGACAGACCATCACCCCTGCGGCGAGCGGCAGGGCGGGCGCCGCGACGAGCGAGAGGATCGCCGCAACGTGCGCCTTCTTTCGTCCCATGGCGAGGCATCGTGCCGGTCCTTGCACGATTCGTCCATGGGGTTTCACCTCGGCCGTCACCTCTCGCGCATGCACGCGTCACGCCCCTGCGGCTCGGCGAGCTGAACCACCACGGCAGCCCGGCCACCCCCCGAGGCGGCACGAGCGCCTGGCATTCCACTCACCGATTTCGAGAGTTGGCTTCGGCACCACCCGCTGTGAGATCGGGGGCTTGCCTGATGGCGCGCGTTGCTGCGACGCCGGGAAGCGCGCCAGTAGCGCCGCAGCAGCCAGACGCTGCACTTTCTCGTCGTCTAGATGAAGAAAGACCTGGAAGCCATCTTTGCGCCCGGCGTCCCCATCGTGCTCCCGACCCCTCTCTACCGCAGGGTGGCCCGGTCGGCGGCGCCGCGGGAGCCCGCGTGCCAGCGCGCTGCCCGGCGCGACCGCGTCCGCGCGGCGGCCGCCGCCAGGCAGAGCAAGAGCCCCGCGATCGCGGCCACCGGGCTGTCTCCCGCCGCCGCGCCGGCCACCCGGCACCCGCACCCCTCGTCGTGCGCAGCAGCGTCGTGCGCAGCAGCGTCCCCGCCGCCGCCTCCGCCTTCACCACCGACCGGGCCGTCGCCGCCGGCGCCGCCAGCGCCGCCGTCGGGCGCCACCTCATCGCTGAGGACGTGCGCCGCGACGCGACGACCTCTCGTGTCTCCCCAGATGCTCTCGTAGACGTCATGGGCGACGAGCGTTCGCCCGGCCCCGTTCGAGGCGACCTGCAGCTTCTCCTCCACCACCGACGGCGTGTCGGTCACCGCGAACGGCGCCGAGACCTCGCCGGTCGTCGAGAGCCGCACGGCGAAGACGTCGCACGCTTCCAGCTCCGCCTCCCCGTACCGCTGCTCGATCCAGGCCACGACGAACCGCTCCCCGTCGAACGCGACCGCCGGCTCGTGCACCACCGCATCGCGGTCGGTCGTCGGGATATCGGCCTGCGCAAGGAGCTCCCCGTCCGGCCCGACGAGCGCGGCGTGGACTGCCGAGTCCGCGCGCGGTCCGCCCCACACGACCAGGAACCGGCCGCCGCCCTGCGCGACGCGCGGCCGCGTGTTCGGCCCGGCGTTGAAGGAGGACAATGCAGACAGCCGGGTGGCCGTGTGCCAGCGCAGAAAGCGCGCCTCGAGCCCCCCGCTGTTGGACGCCGTCCAGACGACCATACAGATCCCGCTGTCGCAGGCGATGTCCGGAGCAGAGGGCTCCTGCTCCACGTCGAGGTCGATCGGTCCGGTCACCTTGCCGTTGGCGCGGATCCGCCCGATCTGCACGCCGCCGGCGTCGGAGGGCCCGCGGAAGCGGCTCGCCACCACGATATCGTTACCGTCCAGGGCGAGGCGCGGAGATTCCGGCGTCGTTTCGTTCCACGCGGAGAAGTCGAGCGCGCGGGCCTGACCCGTGGGGTCGAGGAGCGCCCCTTCGAGCGCCTGGTCCTGGATGTACACGACGGCGTGCTGCGCGCCGTCGGACGCGACCGCCGGCTCCCAACCGTTGGCCGCGGCCGCGAGCACCGAGGGGGCGCCCAGGACGACGCCGTCGGGGGCGGTCCAGGCGACGCGGAGCTCCCTTCCCGGCTCTCCGTCCGGGCGCTCTTCGCTCCACGCCGCGAGGAAGCCGTCGCCGGAGGGGGCCACGGCGACGCTTTGCTGATCGTTCGGCACACCCGAGAGCAGGACGTTGCCTTCGAGGCGCGCGCCCCCGGGCGACAGGCGCGCAGCATGGATGTCCGGGTTCCTCTGCATGGAGGCGCTCTGCGCGTCGGCCCACGCGACGAGGTAGGCCGCGCCGTCGAAGGCCACCGCGACCCCCGCGTCGGGCTCCGGGGTCGTCGACAGGAGCGTCAGCGCGGCGTCGGGCAGCCCGGTATCGCCGTCCACGCGCTTCGCCGACACCCGGTGCTCCCCCACGCCCGTGGCGTCGTCGTGGTGCGAGTACCCCACGACCACGAGGTAGCCGGAGCTGTCCGCCGCGACAGCGAACGGCCCACGCCAGTTGTTGCCCGGCACGAGGGAGGTCCCCGCGGCGTCGAGCACCGTACCCTCCGACGTCACGCGCGCCGCGGCCACGCCCGGGGTGCCTTCGCTGGCATCGAGCCACGCGACGAGGCACTCGCCGGGGCGGCACGCGACCACCGGGCGATCGCGGGGGGAGGTCGAGGTGGACGAGGAGGAGGGGGAGATGGCGAAGCTCTCGAGATCGAGGGCCACGCCCGTCGGCGTCACGCGCGCGCCGCGGACGCGGGCGTTTTCCGCTCCAGGGGGGTCGCTCCAGACGACGAGGTAGTTGGTCCCGTCGTACGCGACGGCCGGCGGTGTCCCGCCGTGCGTGGTCTCCGCGACGTCGGTCGGGGCCTCGTCGAGGAGCGCGCCGTCTCCGCCGACGCGCCGGGCCAACCGGCCGTTCGGCGTGTTCCACACGACGAGGAACGTGGCGCCGTCGGAGGCCACGGCGGCGCTGTCGAGCCGGTCTCCCTCGGCGACGAGGAGGGGCTCCGCGTCGAGCGCGGCGCCGTCGTGGTCGAGCCGCAAGGCCAGCACGCGGTTGTCGCCGCCGTCGGCGGCCTCGACCCAGATCACGAGGTACCCAGGGCCGCCGGCCGCGACGGCAGGTCTGGCCTGGGGCACGGACCGCGGCGTCACCTCGAACGGCCATGGGTCGACCAGCGCACCGTCGAGCATGCGGCGCCCGAGCACGTTCTGGGGGAAGACGTTCGTCTCTTCCCAGAGCGCGAGGCACCCGCCCGCGCCGCACGCCGCCGCCGGCGCGGTCTGGACGCCGGGCGCGGCGACAGGCGTCGGCTGCCCGAGCTGGAGCTCGTCCGAGACCTCGGTCGCGGCGGCTGAGCGCGGAGCCAGCACCAGGCCCAGGAGGAGCAGCGCGCCCGCGGCGCAGCGCCTCGCGGCGTCCTGCGCTGCGCCGCGCCGCGGGCGGCGCTCGGTCAGGCCAGCCCGCGTCCACCGCGGGACCGCGCGCGTGCGCGACGACAGCGCATGTCGAACAAGGAGGGTATTCAGCATGGGTCTCCGTTCAGGGGGCGCAAGCACGTTGCGCCGGTCGTGGAGCCCATCCTCTCATCGAGCGGCGGACGGACACCGCAGCGGAGCAGGATTTCACGGCTGCCCGGACCCGGGACGCCGCCCCTCGGCGGCCGCGTGTCGTCGGTGACGCCGGATACCGCGGTTGATTCCTCACGCCCGCGCGAGCCACGCATCGAAGCGAAGCGCCCCAGATCGCGGGGCCGGGCCGGGGGTGAGCGCGCTGTCGTCGAGCTGCGCGCCGAAGTACCCGGCTGCGGCGTCCGTGACGACCTTGCGCGGGTCCTTCTTCGCCGCGAGCCACCGACGGCCGAGCTCGTCGAGGCCGATCGCCTCGGGGCCGGCGAGCTCGACCATGCCGTTCCTGGGCGGCTCCTCCGCGATGGCTGCCAGCGCTGCCGCCACGTCGTCGGCCGCGATCGGCTGGAGGAGGGCAGGCGTCAGCGTGGCCGTGTCGCCCGTCGTCGCAGCGTCGACGATCGCGCTGACGAACTCGAAGAACTGGGTCGCGCGCACGATCGTGTAGGGCACCCCTGCCGCGCGGATCGCTGCCTCCTGCGCCGCCTTCGCGCGCATGTAACCGCTCGTCGGCAGGCGGTCGGCCCCCACGACGGAGAGCGCGATGTGATGGCGAACGCCCGCGGCTGCCTCGGCGGGCAGGATCACACCGGCCGCCCTCTGGAAGAAGCCCATCACGGCATCGGCCTCGAACGAGGGCGCGTTGACGACGTCCACGACGACCTCGGCGCCACGGACCGCCTCGGCGACGCCGGCGCCGCTCAAGATGTCGACGCCCGTGGACGGCGACGCCGGTGTAACCTCGTGCCCCTTCTCCCGAAGGATCCCGACCAGCTTCTTCCCAATGAGCCCGCTACCCCCGAACACGACGACCTTCATGACGATTCTCCTGGTTCGCGCATCCCGACCGGATGCTCCGTTGCGGGGAGGACCGGACAGCCCGCCGCCTTGTGACAGGTCGGAGCAAGAAAAGTGACGGCGCCCCGAGTCCCTGAAGGCTCACCGCCTGCCGCCGATCCGTTCGTCGCGTTGCGGCCCCGGCTCCTCGGCATCGCGTATCGGATACTCGGCAGCAGGGCCGAGGCGGATGACGTCGTGCAGGACACCTGGGTCCGCTGGCAGGCGATCGACCGCTCGACCGTGCAGGAGCCGACGGGATTCCTGGTGACCGCCACCACGCGCCTGGCGATCAACGTGGCCCAGTCCGCGCGTGTCCGCCGCGAGGCGTACGTCGGGCCCTGGCTACCCGAGCCGATCGACACGAGCCCCAGCGCGGAGCTCGGCGCCGAGACGCAGGAAGGCCTTGCCCTGGCCGTGCTCGTGCTCCTCGAGAAGCTCACGCCCACGGAGCGCGCGGTGTACGTGCTCCGCGAGGTGTTCGACTACCCGTACGAGGAGATCGCCGGGATCCTCGATCTCGGCGAGGCGAACGTGCGCCAGCTGTTCGCCCGCGCGCGGAAGCATCTCGCTGGCGAGCGTCGCGCCCCGGTCGGCGTCGAGCAGCAGCGGCGCCTCCTCGAGAGCTTCATCGCCGCCGCGCAGAAGGGAGACCTCTCCGCGCTCGAGCGCCTCTTCGCGGCCGACGTCGCGTCGACCACGGACAGCAACGGACGCGTGCGGATGGCCGCCCGCGTCCCGGTGCACGGTCGCGAGCGCGTCGCGAAGCTCATCGCCGGCTTCGCGGGCCGCTTCTGGTCGGGCACCGCCGTCACGTGGCTGGAGACGAACGGTCAGCCGGCCGTCCTCATCCGCCGGGACGGTGTCGCGTTGGCGCTCGCGTCCATCGACGCGTCCGCCGAGGGCATCGAGCGCATCTACTGGATGATGAGCCCCGAAAAGCTCGCGACCTTCGTGGCGTCGGGATGACTCCAGGGGCGATGGGGCACACGTCGCCCTCCGGGCGTTGGTCAGGAGGCGGAGCAGCGGATAGCGTGGAAGGATGAAGAACCATCTGCAATTTCCCCTGGTGATCGCGCTGCTCCTCGCCGCCTGCGACTCCACGCCCGGCTCCGGCGGCGACGGTGGCTCAGGGCCGGACATGCCCTCGCCGCACCCCGACGGCGGCGGAACGAGCGCTGGCGGCGGGGGCAGCGGAACGAGCGCTGGCGGCGGGGGCAACGGCGACACACCGCCGCCCCCCGGCACGCTGAGCGAGCGCTACCCGGACGACGTCGGGATCGCCGGTGACCCGGCCGTGCTCTTCCACGACGACTTCGAGCAAGGCTGGGGGCGCTGGGACGGGCCAACCGCCGACACGCGCTACCTCCACATCGAGAGCGACCCGGCGACCGCCCATGCCGGACAGGGCTACCTCCGCTCGACCGTGACGACCGCCGATCTGGCGGAGGAGACGTACATCTCGTCGTCCACATGGGTCACCCACGCGCGCGTCGACGCGGCCTACTGGCGCTTCCACGTGCGCTTCCCCGAGCTCGCGCCGAACCCGCACCACTGGGTGCGCATGGCGGCGGGCACCGAGAGCTGGAGCAGCAGCGGCCTGGCGAACACGGTGCCGCCCGGAGACGAGGGCTTCTGGTTCGACTTCGACACGAACACCGACGACGTCTTCAACTTCTACGCCTACTGGTACAAGATGCGCTCCGGCCGCTGCAATGACGGGACCACCACGCCTGGCTGCGCGGGAGATCAAGGCACGACCTACCACTACGGCAACGGCTTCCAGCCGCCGGGGCAAGCGCCGTTCCCGCGGGACCGCTGGTTCTGCGTCGAGATGCACGCGCGCGCGAACACGGTCGGCCAGAGCGACGGCGCGCTCGCGTTCTGGATCGACGACGTGGCGATCGGCGACTATCGCCCCGGCCACCCCGACGGCACCTGGCTCCGCGACCAGTTCCACACGGGAGGGTGCGATTTCAGCGCGTGCACGCCGCCCGAGCCGTTCGGGGGCTTCGACTTCCGATCGAGCGATGACGTGCGCTTCAAGAGCTTCATGCTCGACGCCTACTACGAGCGCGACTCCGACGCTCGCCGACGGGCGGAGATGGAAGAGCGCGGTATGACCGTCGCCGACGCGCACACCATCCTCTACGACGACGTCATCGTCGCGACCGAGCGCATCGGCTGCCGCCGCTGAAGCACGCGCCTCGGCCCCTCGCGCGCAGGGGCAAGCCGCTGGAGACGGCGGCGCTGGTCCCGCGCCGATGCTGGGGTCTCTCTGGACGGCGGTTCAAGCCGTGTGACGCCGGGGCGTGATGCCGCGCCCCCTCAGGCTCACTCGTAGTCGCTTCTCAGCGCTTCGTAGAACGCGTCGCTGAGGAGGTAATCTGCCCACCACGACTCGACCGGCTCCGCGCCCCGGCGCTGCTGGAAGAGCACGAGATCATCCAGCTCGCCGTCGTACCAGCCCCACAGGAAGCGGGCCCGCAGCACGTCCACGTTCCGCGTGCGGAGCTCGGCCACCGCATCCTCGAGCGACTCGTCGTCGAACTCGTCAACAAGCGCCTCCGCCTCGTCGATGATCTCGGAGAGGTAGGCCAGCCCCTTCTTGGTGATCTCGAACCGCGCCTTGCGGCGGTTGACCTCGACGAGGTCCGCGTTCACGAGCTCCTGCAGGACGTCCTGCAACGGGGTCAGCTCGGACGGCAGCACGAGAGGCATCTCGATGCCGCCCTCGGCGGGCTTCAGGTCCATCTTCTTCAGCACGTAGATGCCGGCAAAGACCAGCTTCTGCTCGCGCGACACCACAGCATCTCTTTGTCCAAAGCCCATCCGCTCACTCCGCGATGTGCCAGGCCTCCGCCTCGAGGCGGATGCGCTGGCGACCGTCTCCGTCGGTGTCGAGCCAAGAATCCACGTCACCGTCGGCGTAATACACCGGCGTGCGCCCAGCCGCCTTCGGCTGCCGGACGCGCGCGGCGTGGGGGTTGCACATGGCGAGCACGATCGCCCGCTCACCGCCAGACGCGGCGGGCAGCCAGCGATCGAGGAACGTCGACAGGAGCACGGTCACCGAGTAGTCCTTCGCGACCTCCTCGACGAAGAACTCGAGCTCCACGTCGTCCGACAGCACCTCCGGCTCGTCCGCGGCGTGCACCGCCACGACGAGCGCGTCCGTCACCCGCATCGGCGCGCGGTCCGCGCGGCCGTCGAGCCAGAGCTCGTCCACCCGGCACCAGCCGAACTGCGTGGACTCCAGGTCCGGCGCGTCTCGGTGCTGCTCGAGGTTGAGGAGCTCCAGCGCCGGACGGCCGTGGAAAGGGAGCTCCGAGAGGCTTCGGAGGGGCTGCATCGCGGCGGGAGGCGCGCGCTATGCGATGAGGCGCTCGGGCCTGCGGCTGCGATCCTTCCGGTGAACGCCGAACCGCGAGCCGCCGCCGGACCGGCCGCCGCCGATGCTGTTGTAGCGCCGCCCGGTCTGCGACGCCTTGCTCCTGTCGGCGCCGGACGGGCTCGAGGAGCGGACCGTGTCGCGGTGGGACTGCAGGGCGGACGCGCGGCTCGGCGGCGTTGTGTACGGCTGCGTGTAGACCGGCACATAGTTCGGTCGGAACGCCGACGACAGCATCGAGCCGAGGAGCATGCCGGAGGCGATGCCCATCAACGGCGAGTGGTAGTAGCCGAAGGCGCCGTACCCGGACGTCTGCATCTGCGCGGCGCCCTCGCCCGTCACGTCACGGCGGATCGTGAACACCTTCTCCGGGTCCTGCACGGCGCCGTCGGTGTTCTTGTCGAAGAACCCGGTGACCACCTGCGACTTGGCGTCGAGATCCTGGACGGCGACGCTGATGACCTCGCTCCCCTGGTAGATCTCGTTGACGCGCCGCTCGAAGTCCTCGGGCCCCTCCGCCGCCTTGTACGCTTCGTTGATCTTGTCGAAGTCGAGCTCGACGGTGGTGTTCTCGGTGGTCGCCCACCGCTCGTTGGAACGCTCGGTGCCGCCCTTGCCGCAACCAGAGGCCGCCACGGCGAAGGCCGTCAACACCACGACAGGCAGGATGGTCTTCGTTTGCATGTAGAGCGATCTTTCTGGAGCTTCAGGGGGATTCCGTCAAGCGGGCGCTGAGCCCGGCGAGCCGTCAGAGACAGGGGACACCGCGTCGCGTCATCGGAGAATCCGCGGTGCGGTGCTCGGAAGGACGAGCCGGCAGGCCCGAAGAGACCGTCCGCCGGGCGGACCCGGCGAGCGGGGCAGGACACCGAAGCGGCCTCCGAGAATCAAGAGATTTCGCCCGCGCCAACCGCGGTGGGCGCCCCGATCTCCACGACCCCCCTGCCCCTCCGCAAAGGCGCGCATGAGCCTGCCGAAGCCATCCCACATAAACCTACCTGAACGTACCACCCTCCCGACGGCCTTGCAAGCCCTGGCGGCGGGACCCCACCGACGTGGCGAGCCGGCACGTCGAGCGGCGGTGGTACGTGGCCATCAGCCGTCATCGATCGGCGCCGGCGCGACGCTCTGTACGCGGGAGTCCAACTGGCATGCTGCGCGCCCCACCCCGTTACCGGGACAGGTGCGCGCGAGTGGGCGCCCGACGCAGGAGCGCAGCAGCCGTGCTCGCGGTGGCACGCCCGCTCCGGGGCCGCGACGCGCTCTTCCCAGCGGCGGTCCGTCGGTAGTAGCCTCGCGGGCCTGGGCGAGATGCCGAGTCGGCGCCGTCCGGATTCACTCAGGAAGGTCCATGGATTCTCACGATTCGGATCACCGAGCGCAGGAGCTCGAGCTTGCCGCGCTCCGCGCTCGCCTGTCCGAGCTGGAGCAAACAGAGCGCGATCTGCGAGCCGAGCTGCGTCGCGCGGCTCAGGACACCACGGCCCAGAGGGAGAGAGAGGCCGAGCTGCGCCGCCAGGCCGAGGACGCCGCTGTCTCGAAGCGTCTGGTCGACCATGCCCTCGACGGCATCACGATGACGACCCTGACCGGCGTGGTCACGTACGCAAACCTGGCCTTCAAGTCGATGAGCGGCTTCGCCGACGGGGGCGTCGGTCAACCGCTGTCGGTCTTCTATTCACCCGAGGACTTCGCCCAGCTCTCCAGCGTGGTCATGCCCGCCCTCGCCACGGAGGGCGCCTGGCGCGGCGTCCTCAGGATCCTGCGACCGGACGGGAGCACGTGGATGGGGCAGCTCAGCGCCTTCGCGCTCGTGGGCCCGACGGGCGAGCCGACGGGCTTCGCGGCCTTCTTCAGGGACATCACGGAGCAGCTCCGCTACGAGCAGGAGACGCTCGCGCAGATGCAGGTGATCCAGGTGCAGCAGGCGGCGCTCCGGGAGCTCGGCACGCCGCTCATCCCGATCGCCGACGGGGTGATCGCCATGCCGCTCATCGGGACGATCGACGGCGAGCGCGCGCAGCAGATCCTCGAGACCCTCCTGAACGCGCTCGGCGAGCGGCAAGCGACGGTCGCGATCCTCGACATCACCGGCGTGAAGCACGTGGACGGGGACGTCGCCGCCGCGCTGGTCCGCGTCGCGCAGGCCGCGAGGCTGCTCGGCGCCGAGGTGGTGCTCTCGGGCATCCGCCCCGTCGTCGCGCAGGCGCTGGTCGACCTGGGGACCGAGCTGAGAGGGCTCGTCACCTGCGGCACCCTGCAAAGCGGCATCGCCTACGCGCTGGCGCGCAAGGCGCGCCCGATCTCCGCCTGAACCTCTCTCCGTCGTCCCCGACAGCCCAGCGAGCGCTCGGACGCCGGGCGCGGACAGGCGGCGATCACCGTCCATCACCGCCCGTCGGCCGCGCTGCGCGCCCGGTAAGCGCGCTGCTGACAGGCCCGTGAGCAGTAAGCCCGCGGCCGCCCCGTGGCGGGCTGGGCGATCTCGCCGCCGCACTGCGCGCACGTCGGCGGCTCCTCACGCCGAGGGGCGTCGCCGGGAGTTTCATCACACCCACGCGCCAGGGTCCCCGTTTCGTCACAAGTTTCGTCACGGTGGCCGGAGCGCGATCGGACGAGCGCCTCGATGCCCTCGAGCACGCGCTGCAGGCCGAACAGGAACACCTCCTCCGTGAAGGGGTGCTCGCCGAAGGCGCCCGAGCGCATCAGCTTCGCCATCGTCGGGAGGCGCTCCGGGTCGAAGAGCTTGTCCCAGAAGTGCGCGCGCTCGGACCACCACTGCGCGTCGGTGACGCCGGTCTCCCGCTCGGCCTCGGCCACGTCCACCGAGAGCCTCGCCGCGCCGCGGACGTACCCGTCGACGAGGTGGACGGCGGCGATCACCTCGCGGTCGCTGAGGCCGATCCCGCAGACCGCGCGGAGCTCCGCGTCGTACGCCGCCATCCCGTTCGGCCCCATCACGGGGCGCACCGGCGTCACGTGCAAGAACCACGGGTGGCGGTGGTAGAGCGCCCAGTCCGCCAGCGCCGCCGCCTCGAGCTTGGCCCGCCACCCCCCGGGGACGTCGTCGACCAGGGGCAGCTCCCCCGCGACGGTGTCCAGCATGAGATCCAGGAGCTCGGCCTTGCTCGGAACGTACCGGTAGAGCGACATCGTGGTGAACCCGAGCTTCCCGGCGACCCGCTGCATCGACAGCGCCGAGAGCCCCTCGCCGTCGGCGAGCTCGATGGCGGCCCGCACGATCTGATCGAGGCTCAGGCCAGGCCTGGGCCCCCGGCTCGGCCGCTTCCTGGCCCCCCAGAGGAGCTCCAGGCTGCGCACGGCGTCGCCGCCGCCGCTGTACTCCGTCGCCGTTTTCCGACGCCTCGTTGGTTTGACAGCCATCCCTCGACTGCGTATATCACACACACAAACGTGTACGTGATACACATTTCAGGGAGGTCCGCTTGAAGCAGCACGACCCGAGGCGATCGATGCGAACGACGACCATGCCCCTCCACGCGCGCGGCCTCTCGGCCCTCGTGCCGCTCGCGCTCTCGCTCGGATGCGCGGCGCAGGAGCAGGAGCCGGCGCCGGAGCCCACGTTCTGGCAGGACGTCGCGCCGATAACGATGTCCAAGTGCAGCTCGTGCCATCAGGAGGGCGGGCTCGGGCCGTTCCGCCTCGACGACTACGTCTCGGCGAAGGCGCGCGCCGGCGCGATCGACGACGCCGTGCAGGGCGGCCATATGCCTCCATTCCTCGTGACGCACGACGGCTCGTGCGGCGACTTCAAGGACGAGGCGACGCTCACCGCCGAGGAGCTCGACATCATCCATCGCTGGGCGACCGGGGCGCGCGCCGAGGGCGATCGCGCGGGCGCGCCGCCCATCCCGCCCGTGCCCACGCTCGAGGGCGGCGTCGACTACACGACACCGCCGATCACCCCCGTGGTCGACCCCGCCAATCCGCTCGCGGCGCACGACGAGTGGCGGTGCTTCCAGGTGGACCCGGGCATCGAGGCGGACCGCTTCATCACCGGATATCAGGTGACGCCCGGGGTCCGGTCCATCGTTCATCACGTCACGGTCTACCGGGTGACCCCCTCGGAGGCGTCGCTGGCGGAGGGCAAGACGAACCAGGACGTGATGACGGAGCTCGACGATGCCTCGCCGGACAGGCCCGGCTGGGAGTGCTTCGGCGGCCCTTCCGACGCGATGCCGTTCCAGCCGCTGTTCGCCTGGGCGCCCGGGCAGGACGTGGTCGAGTTCCCCGTCGGCACCGGGGCGCCGATCTCCTCGAACGACCATTTCGTGGTCCAGGTGCATTACAACCTCCATGACCACGCGGGCGCCTCCGCCGAGGACTCGACGCGCCTCCGGCTCCGCTACGAGGACACCGTGGAGCGGCGCGCCGTGTTCATCGGGGACGACGGCTTCCTCACGAGCCTCTTCGAGCCGGACGGCCCGGACACGCTGCCGCCCGGCCAGCAGGACGCCGCCACGACGTGGAGCAGGACGCGGGCGGAGCTCGCGATCGACCCGGCGCTGCCCCCGATCGAGGTGCTCGGCGTGATGCCGCACATGCACGAGCGCGGGCGCACCTTCGACATCCGCGTGGCGTCGGGGGCGCAGGAGAGCTGCATCGCGCGCGTGGAGGACTGGGACGTCCACTGGCAAGGCGTGTACTGGTACCGCACGCGGCCGCTGCTCGACCCGGGCTCGTCGATCGAGGTGACATGCACCTTCGACACGCGCGACGCCAGGGAGCCGGTGCTGCCAGGGTGGGGCACGCAGAACGAGATGTGCAACGCGAACATCCTTGTCGCGCTGCCGATGACGCCGTGACGTCGCGGCCGCCGCCGTGATCGGCCTCAAAAGGAGCCGACTTCGCCGAGCAGCGTCCCGTTCTCTGTCAGGTACACATGGCCATGAGGGGTCGACTCGCCCGCCTCCCAGCGCGATTCGACGGAGAGCTCGAAGGCGCCGCCGCACCCCGCGCAGCCATCCCCCGACCCACCGCCGGCGTACACGTCCGGGAACGGGTTCTCGTCGAAGGAGAAGAACAGGCGAAGGTGCGCGGCGCCCTCCTCGCCCCGATGGAGCGCGCCCCGCTGCTCGTGATCGAGGACGCCGTCGGCGCTCGACAGGCGGCCGAGCACGAGGACCTGCAGGTACTCGTCGGCACACGCGCTGCGGCGGTCGACATGGGCCACCACCGGCGAGCTCTCTGTGTCGGCGGCGAGGGACCAGCTCACGGCGCTCTTCGTTCCGTTGGCCCACGCCACGTCGAAGCTCCCTGACCCGCCTGTCGCGTCGATGGCCTCCTGGCCGCTCACGCCGAGGGGCGTCGGGTCGGTGAGGCCATACGCCACGAACTGGCCCGCCACCTCCGGGAAGGAATCGCAGGGATCGGCGGCGATCTCCCCCGTCTGCCCCCCGGCGCTCGTGCACCCCATGAGCAGCCCCACCACGAGCCAGCAAGCAAGTCGTACGTTCATCGAAGCCTCCTTCGCCATCCACTTGCCGCAGCGCAGGAGCCAGCGCAAGCGCCGTGTAGCGCAGATACGCATTATCTATCGCGCCGATATGCTATCATCGATGCATATATGAGATACAAGAGGGCGCATTACGATGAAATCGCGAAGGATTTCTGCCGTGTTCTCCGCGGCCGGCGCTCGCAGCGGCAGCTGAGCGTCCGGCTCGGGTACGGCACGAACGTCGCCTTCGGGTGGGAGTCCGGGCGGCGCTTTCCCACGCTCCCGACCCTGCTGCGCGTCGCGGCGTACAACGGCGTCGACGTCCATCGCGCGCTCTCGGATTTCGTGCGCCAGGAGTCGGCCTTCGGCGCGGGTGTCGCCGTCTCGGACCCGGCCCTCACGGCCGCCCTCTTTCAGGTCGTCAAGGGGGGCCTGAGCAACGCCGAGATCGGCGCCCGCATCGGGCGCAGCGCGTCCCAGGTGTCGCGCTTCATGGCGGGCACATCCCAGCCCCGGCTCCCCGACGTGCTGGCCATCGTCGACGCGACAACCGACCGGCTCCTCGACTTCCTCGCCCTCTTCGTCCACCCGGGCGAGCTGCCCTCGGTGGCGCGCGACTTCCGCGTGCTCGAGGAGCGCCGCCGGATAGCGACGGAGCTCCCCTGGTCTCACGCCGTCCTGCGCGTCCTCGAGCTCGCGACCTACGCGGCCCTCCCCTGCCACGACGACGCCTGGGTCGCCGCGCGCCTCGGGCTCCCGGAGGACGAGGTGCGCGCGTGCCTGGAAGCCCTGTCGCGGGCGGCCCTGGTCCGATGGCGCGGCGGCCGGTACGCCGCCACGGCCGAGACGGTCGACATGACCCGAGGCGCCGCCGAGCCGCGACAACGATTGAAATCGCACTGGCTCGACGTCGCCGCGCGCCGGCAGGGTCGCGGCGATCCGGGCCTGTATTCCTACAACCTGGTCAGCGTCGCGCGCCGTGACCTCGAGCGGCTGCGCGCCTTGCACGTGCGGTATTTCCACGAGCTCCGTCAGATCGTGTCGGACTCGCGCGAGCCCGATTGCGTCGCGCTCGTGGCGATGCAGCTCTTCGAGCTCGGCGCGTGAACCCCGGGCCGATGAGGTGCTCGCTGGAGCTCAGGGCGGCGACCCGAGCCGGGTCGCCCTGTCGACAGGCCGGGGTGATCGCGCTCTCAGGGCTTGATCTTCGCCTGGAACGCTCGCGTGACGGCCGGCCTCGCCTTGATCGCCTGCTCCCAGCGCGCGAGGTTCGGATACGGCTCCAGGCTCACCCCCATGCGCGCGGCCATGGAGATCCAGGGAAAGGTCGCGATGTCCGCGACCGAGTACGCGTCGGCGAGGTGCTCGGACCCGGCGAGGCGGCCGTCGAGCACCTTGTAGATGCGCTCCTGCTCCTTCTGATAGCGCTCGATGGCGTAGGGGATCTTCTCGGGCGCGGCATTGCGGAAATGCCCGAGTTGACCGAGCATCGGGCCCACCCCGCCCATCTGGAACATCAGCCACTCGATGACGCGCGACCGGCCCGGCTCGCTCGCGGGCAGCAGCTTGCCCGTCTTCTCGGCGAGGTAGATGAGGATCGCCCCCGACTCGAAGACGGTGACCGGCCCGTTCGGGTGGTCGTGGTCCACCAGCGCGGGGATCTTCCCGTTCGGGTTGATGCGCAGGTAATCCGGCTGGTGCTGCGCGCCAGACCCGATGTCGATGGGCTTGATCGCATAGGCGAGCTCGAGCTCCTCGAGGAGAATGATGGGCTTGTAGCCGTTCGGCGTGGTCCACGTGTACAGGTCGATCATCTGGCGCTCCCTCGCCCCCGCGCCGCGCGCCGGCTCTCCCGGCACCCGTCCGGGTAGCTGCGGCGCATGGTCCCCGGGCGCCCCGCGGAGATCAAGCGAAGGGTGCGGGGATCGCGCGGTGACGGCGAAGTCCGGCGAGGGATCGAGCGACGAGACGTGCTTTACCGAGGATCGATGTCCTGAACGATCTCGCGCGTGCGCCCGCGCAGCCACGCGTGCGCCTTGTGGTTCTCGTAGCGCCGGTGCCAGAGCTGGACGATCCGGAGCTCCGGCACGTCGACCGGCAGCGGCAGGGCGCCGAGGCCGAGCGCCCGCAGGGCCGGACCGCAGACCCGCGCCGGCAGGGCGACGACGAGATCGCTCTCGCGAACGAAATGCATGGCAGCCGCGGTCGTGGGCGCCGCCGCGACGACGCGCCGCCGCAGCCCGAGCGCATCGAGCGCGTCGTCGATGGGATCGCGCAGCCGACCGCGGCGCGACACGAGGACGTGGTGCGCCTCGGCGTAGCGCCTGGCGGTGAGCCGGCCCCGCGCGAGCGGGTGGTCCCGGCGGAGGGCGACGACGAGGCGATCCTGGCCGACCAGCTCCCCGCAGATCTCCGGGAAGGCGGGCTCCGCGGAGCCGATCTCGAGATCCACGCGTCCGTGACGCAGGTCATCGTCGTCTCCAGCCGACTCGGCCAGGAGCCGGAGCTTCACGAGGGGCGCCTGCTCCTGCGCCGCGCGCAAGAGCCGCGCGCCGAGCGCCGTCATGAGCGCGTCATGGCAGCGGACGGTGAACGTCCGCTCGAGCTTCGCCAGGTCGAGCTCCCGCTCGGGCGTGAACACCGCTTGCGCCCGCTGGACGAGGGCCTGCACCTCCTGCCGCAAGGCCAGCGCGCGCGGCGTGAGCGTCATCGTCCGGCCGGTGCGCACGAGGATCGGATCCCCCGTGGCGTCGCGGATGCGGCCCAGCGTCCGGCTCATCGCGGGCTGGGAGAGGTGCAAGCGGGCCGCGGCAGCGCTCACGCTCCGCTCCTCGATCAGCGCGTCCAGGGCCGTCAACAGGTTAAGATCCACATGCATGGCGGTAATCCTTCGCATACCAACTATGCATTGGACGACATGCCATGTCGAGGGTTTACTCACGCCGAGCGATGGCCCGCGAGGACGCGTGAGCCGCTCGCCTCAGGAGGAATCATGTCGACACGCATCGAGCCGATGACCGACCGCGCAGCGCGGCGGGACAAGAGCGCTGCCCGCGCCGAGGACGAGTCCCTGCTGCCCCTCGTCGTCGCGGCGCTCACCGCGGCGGGCGAGCGGCTCGTCGGTCGCTTCTCGACAGAGCCGCGCCTCGAGAGCCGAGAGGAGGTCTTCGCCGCGCTCGCCGCGAGTGATGCGGTCTCCCTCGAAGCGATCCGTGAGCCGCTCTCGCGCGCTCGCCCGGGTGCCGGGTGGGTCGAGGACGAGCTCGGGTGCGGGCCCCTGCCGCCAGGGGAATGGTGGGTCACCGACACCGTCGAGGGGAACATCAACCACGTTCACGGGATGACGGACTGGTGCGTCACCGCGACCCTCGTCCGCGACGACGAGCCGGTCCTGACCGCGGTGCACCTGCCCCTGAGCGGCGACACGTACACCGCCCGGAAGGGCGCCGGCGCCTACCTCGGGAACAGGAGACTTCGGGCGTCGGCGAAGACGAGGCTCGACGCTGCGTTCGTCGGGACCAGCCAGGCGAGGCCCGACGAGGACAGGGAGACGCACCGGCGGATCGGCCAGTCCGTCACCGCGATGCTCGGAAGCGCGCTCGTCCTGCGCGTGTCGGTCCCGGCCACCCTCCAGCTCATCCAGGTCGCGGCCGGCCGCATGGACGTCTTCTGGCAATACAGCCAGATCCGCTCCGGGCTCGTCGCGGGCGCGCTGCTCGTCGCCGAGGCCGGGGGCGCGGTCACGGACACACGAGGGGACCGCTGGACCCTGTCCAGCGAGGACTTCCTGGCTGCGGCGCCGCAGCTCCACGCGGGCGCCATCGACGTCCTGTCCACCGTTCGCTGAAGAGAGGGAATCGAACCATGGATCGCATCCTGGACAACATCGGAATCCTCGGCTCCGGCCGGGTCGCCACCGTCCTGGCCAGCAAGCTCGCGGGCGCCGGCCACGCCATCACGATCGGCACCAGGGACCCCGCGCGCGCCGCCGCGAGAGGGTCGGGGGCGCAGGTCGAGCTCAGGGGCCACGCGGAGGCCGCGCGCCGGGCCGCGATCGTCATCAACGCCACCGCCGGAGACACGAGCGTCGAGCGGCTCGGCGCCCTCCGCGATGAGCTGAAGGGGAAGATCCTGATCGACGTCTCCAACGCGACGGTGCGCGGCCAGGACGGCCTGCCCAGCGGCCTGCTCTACCCGAACGGCAGCGTCGCCGAGCGCCTTCAGGAGGCGCTGCCGGAGACGGCCGTGGTCAAGACGCTGAACACCATGCTGTTCACCGTCATGGCCGATCCGACGAGCCTGCGCGTCGCCCCGACCGCGTTCCTCTCCGGCAACGACGAGAACGCGAAGGCGGTCGTCAGGAGGCTGCTCGGCGATCTGGGGTGGCCGGCGGACTGGATCGAGGATCTCGGAGACATCACGACGGCGCGCGGCCCCGAGGCGGTCGCCTTGCTCATACCGTCCGTCTTGCGAAAGCGCGGGCTCGCGCCGTTCGCCTTCGCGCTCGCCCGGTGAACGGTCGTCTGCCGGAGACGCGGCCCCCGCTTCAACCGTGGATCGTCTCCGCGCCGCAGAACTCCCTCACCAGGCGGCGATCCGCGTCGCTCATGCCCTCATCCACCTTGCGGGCGATCTCGCCGTCGAGCATGAGGCCGCGGAACGATCGCGCGAGCTTGAGCTGCGTCTCGTGCGCGACGTTCCGCGCCGTGTAGTCGAGGCCGAACGTCGCCCTGGCGTGGCCCTCGAAGCGCCTCGCCAGCTCGCCGTTGAGCGCCTCGGTGCGCCCGAGGATCTCGCGCATCCGGCGCCGCTCCTGCCGGCTCAGGGCCGGGATCACGTGGTCGAACAGGAAGTGATCGAACTGGACGTGGCGCGCCTCGTCGAGGCCGTGGGCGTGCAGGACCTGGGTGAAGAAGAACGCCCGCTCCGGGTCGAGCGCCCCGAGGCGGCGCTCGAACACGGTGATGATCGACTCGCCGATGTACGCGGAGCAGCAGAGCGCCGAGAGCTTCACGTACGGCGAGTCGTCGCCGTGGTACAGGGCCACCCGCTCGCTGAAGCGGTTGTCGGGACACTTGAAGTCGCGCCCCGACAGCAGCCGGACGTAGCGGTAGAACATGTTGGCGTGCTGGAGCTCCTCCGCGGCGAAGCAGGACAGCGCGTGGTGAAGCTCGAACCCCTCGCCGAGGGGCGTCGCGTCCGACTGGACCTCCGCCATGACGTAGGTCATCACCGCCGAGACGTGGCGCTCGATCTCGGCGAGCTGCGCGAGCTCCTTGGCCAGGTAGGCGATCGCCCCCGCGCCGTGCCCCGGCGCGCCGAACGCCACGCCCGAGATGAAGTCGAGCTCCTCCGGGCGGATCTGCTCGGGCCAGGTGAGGCCGCTCGGGTGCATCGTCCGCAGGTGCGCGTGACGGTTGATGTCGTGCAGCTCGGAGCGCATGTCGGTCACCCCTCCCCTTCAGGTTCACGCCCGATGAAGCTCAGGGCGTTGTAGATGGTGCGGCGCGGATCGAGGATCGCGCGGCGACCGTGCATCACCCGGGTGTTGTCGACCAGCAGCACGTCGCCGTCCTGCCAGGCGATGTCCACGGTCACCGCCTCCGTCACCCGGACCACCTCGCCGAGGAGCGACGGCGGGATCGCCTCGCGATCGGCGAACGTGATCCTCGGCTTCTCGTAGTTGTAGGACGGGCCCAGGATGCTGTTGGCGAAGGCGATGCGGTCGGAGAACAGCGTCTCCCGGGCGGCCGGCACCTGGAACTCGTAGTAGATCGCCCCGTCGCCGCAGGGCCGGATCACCGTGCCGCGCCGGCCCTCGGCGAGCGAGAGCAGGTCGTCGAGGGTGATGTCCTCGATCGCCTTCTTTCCTTGCAGCGAGTGGTAGACGAAGCTCTTCCACTTCGCGGCCTCGACGTGGCGGCTGTACACGATGTCCCTGTCGAGGAACGCCCGCTGCGCCGCCGGCGTGAGCGCGTCCCACACCCTGTAGCCGTCGCACACCGTCGTCTCCGAGCCGACCGGGGCCGCCTTCTCGCAGAAGAACCAGCAGAGGTGCGGCATGAACGGGCTGTTGCCGTTCTCGCAGTGGAGCCCGACGGCATCGAGGCCGGCGTCGACCTTCTGCGCCACCCCGCCGTGGAGCGACCGGGCCGGGTCGAGCGTGATCCGCTCGCTCATGCGCCGCACGAGCCGCGAGAACTCGCGCAGGCTGGCGTCGAAGCCGCGCAGCAGGAGGAAGCCGGCGTCCGCCAGCATCTCCATGGCGATGGACCTGTCGAGGACGTCGAGCGGCGCGCCCGGCTCCGCGGTGATGAGCGCGCCGTCGCCGTGCGCATAGCTGGTCTTCGTCGTCACGCAGGACATGAGATCTCCTCGGGGCCGAGCTCCAGCGTCATGCGCTTCCAGAGCTCGGCGCGGATGGGGCGGCCGGTGATGGTGAAATAATGTCGGTAAAGCTCAGGGGTGCTCTTCAGGACGACGATCTCGGCGGCCCGCTCCACCTCGGAGAGGTGGCGGCGGCCGAAGTCGTCGATCGCGGCCCGGGCCGCGTCGGGATCGACGCGATCCTCCACGATGAAGAGGCCGTGTATCTTCTCGAGGCGGTCGCCGAAGATGACCGCCTCTTCCACGAAATCGAGCGACTTGTACCGCGACTCGACCCAAGCGGGTGAGACGTTCCTCCCGCTGGCCGTGATGATCAGGTTCTTCTTCCGGCCGGTGATGCGGACGAAGCCGTCGCCGTCGATCTCGGCGATATCCCCGGTGTGCAGCCAGCCCTCCGGGTCGACGACGCAGCTCGACGGGTCGGCCGAGGTGTAGCCGGCGAACAGGGAGGAGCTTTTGATCAAGAGCTCGCCGTCTGCCCCGAGCTTGACCTCCACGTGGTCGAGCGGCCTCCCCACCGTGCCGATCCTGGCGTGCCCGGGGATGTTCCACGTCGCGACGGAGGAGTTCTCGCTGAGCCCGTAGCCCTCGTAGACGGGGACTCCGCGCCCGGCGAGACGGGAGAGCACGTCCGGCGCGATCGGGGCGCCGCCGCAGCCGATGAACGCGGGGTCGTCGCGGCCGAAGAGCTGTTGGAACAGGGCCTCGCCGCGCCGGTCGGTCGCCTGACAGGAGCGGTCGATCGCCTCCACCATGGCCGGCGGGAGCGTCATGGCCGAGGGGCGCGCGATCCGGAGGTAGGGCAAGATCGCCTTCGCGGTCGTCCCCGGGGTCCCGAGGAGCAGCGACGGCGGCGAGAGGAGCACCAGCGTGCCGCCGTCGCTCAGCGTCATGTAGATGCCCGTGACCTGCTCGATGAGCAGGCTCAGGGGCACCATCGACAGATACCGCGCGTACGTGCCCGGCCGCACCTCGCGGCGCAGCGCCTCGACGAGATCGTTCACGCCGAAAGCCCGGATCTTCACGCCCTTCGGCGCGCTGGTGGTGCCCGACGTATGGATGATCTTGCAGACGAAGTCCTGACGCTGACGGGGCGTGAGATCCCTCGGCCCGCCGCGCCGGCTCAGCGCGTCGACGTCCACGGGGACGCACCGCGGGGTCGGGACGCCGGCCTCGGCCCACGCGCGCAGCCTGGCCTGACCAGGCCCGTCGACCAGGCAAAGATCGACGTGCTCCAGCAGGTTCCTGGCCTGCGCCGCCGAGAACGCGAGCGGGATCGGCACCTCGACGGACCCGCTGAGCAAGAGCGCCAGATCGGCCGCGACCCACTCGGGCGAATTGGCCATGACCAGCCCGACCCGCAGGCCGCCGCCGGCCGCGCCCTGCTGGTCGATCAGCAGGGCTCGCAGCGCGGAGACCGCGTCGAGCATCTCGCGCCATCGGTGGCTGCGCCGCGCGCCGGGCGCGGCGTCCAGCACCTCGACCATGACGGCATCCGGCCGCGCTTCGCCCACGGCGACGATGTCGTCAATGAGCCTCATTGTAGCGCTCCGCCCTCCTGTGCTCTTGCAGCCGGAGGTCGAGGGCCGCGAACCTGTAGCGGCCCGTGTTGCGCGAGAACATCTCCGCGATCGCCTCGAGCCTGATGAAGCCGATCTGCGGCCTCTGCTCGTAATAGCTGCCCCACCTCTCCTGCGCGCCGGCGCCGAGCCGGTCGACGTCCGCGACCCGGATGGGCTGGAAGTTGAGGCCCACGGCGTCGAAGATGAGCTTCAGGTTCGCTGTGATCGTGCAGAGGATGTACCTCTTGCCAAGACACCAGGCGAGGATCGGCACGACGCGGATGAGCTCTGTCCCGGCGCGGTGCTCGACGGACGCGAGCGAGCCGACCTCCACGATCGCGTCGCGGCTCACCGGCCGCCGCTCCACCGTGGAGAGGACCTGCTCGATCGGTTCGTCGATGTACTGCTCCGAAAAAAGACGGGCGTCCGAGCTGAAGGTGATCCCGGCGCAGGCGACCACCTTCGACGCGCCGGCGTCGAGGCCGTGATCCGTGGCGCAGACGATGAAGCAATCCGGGTTGGGCTGCACCTCGGCGCCGAAGGAGCGACGGTACTTCTGGCGAACCAGGTCGACGGCCTGGCAGAAGGCGTCGCTCGGCTCGAACGAGACGTTGATCTGCATGCAGAACCTCCTTTCGATCGCGATCGACCTACGTGGTCAAGCGCTCGCCGCGGCCGAGTGCAACGCACGGTCCATCTGGCCATCGTCCGTCTCCATCCGCGCTTTCGCCCCGGCGCCGGCGCGCGCCTCTCGCTCGCGTGACCCGGGCGTCGGGCGAGTCCAACAGCGCCTCTCCGACCGACGCTTGCGCGAGTGCGCAACGCGGGTGAGCAAGGCCCGGGCGGCGAGCCCGCTGACGAGGTGGCCCGGCTGGACGCCACATCGGCCGGCGGAGCCCAGGTGTCGTGCCGGCGCGATCCGGCCGGGTTCTCGGCTGCCGCATCGCGCATTTCCGCTCAGCAGGTCATCGACGCCGGCGCCATGACGGCGGAAGTCCCGCAGGGCTCGACCGCAGCGCTGCCCGAGCTCGCTCCGCTCGACGCCGAGCGGGCGCTGGCGCTTCGCGACCCGGGCACGGGCGTTGCTCAGACGACGTGCGACGGCGACGTACCGCGAGACGATGGCCTCATGAAGCGAGAGCCATCGTGGCCAGAGCGTCCTCGGACGCGGGCCGGCCCTCGCTTCTCGTCGACAACACCCGAAGCACGCACGACAGGAGAACTCCATGGATTCATTGAGCACCCCCGAAGTTTCCAGCGTCCTCGCCCGCATCTACCGCGAGGCGGACAGCACCGATCCGGCCGTCTTCGACCACATCATCGCCGAGATCGAGAGGACCGGTGGGCCGAAGAGCGCCCAGTACTGGGCGAAGGAGCTCGACAAAGCGTACATGCCGGTCGCGCCGGAGGTCGGTCGCCTCCTGTACATCCTGACGAGGACACGCCGGCCGCGGCTCGTCGTCGAGTTCGGCACCTCGTTCGGCATCTCGGCCATTCACCTCGCCTCCGCGCTCCGCGACAACGGCGCGGGGCGGCTGATCGCCACCGAGCTCAACCCGATCAAGGCCGCCAGGGCCCGCGAGAACCTGCGCTCCACGGGCCTCGCCGATCGGGTCGATCTCCGCGAGGGCGACGCGCTTCAGACGCTGACCCAGGGGTTCGAGGGGGGGATCGACATGGTCCTGCTCGACGGATGGAAGGAGATCTATCTCTCCGTGCTCCAGCTCCTCGAGCCGCACTTGAACCCTGGAGCGCTCGTCATCGCGGACGACACGACGGTGTACCCGGAGTCCGTGACGCCTTATCTCGAGTACGTCCGGAAGGAGGGCAACGGCTATCTCTCCGTCGCCGTGCCGCTCGACGACGGGCTGGAGCTCTCGTTCTGCACGAGCGCCCGGCGCGTCCAGTAGGGCAAGGTCTGCTGATCGCGCGCGCCTCGGCCGTCGGCGCCGACCGCGATGGCTCAGCTCAGGATGAGGTACGAGTCGCCGAACTCGTGGCAGAGGTAACCTGCCTGCTCGGCGTGGGCGTGAGCGCGGTGGAGCAGCGAGGCGGGCGCGAACGCCTCGAGGAGCCGGAAATGGCTCTCCGTCGGGTCGTGCACGCCGGTGAGCAGCCCATCGACGATCCTCGGCCGGAAGCCGTGGTGAAGGACGAGATCGGTGACGCCCGGGCCGGCCCGGAGCTCGCCCCCGTGCTGGGCAGCGCAGCCCTCGAGGGCGCGCGTCACCGTCGTCCCCACCGCGACGACCCGGCGCCCGCTCGCCCTGGCCTCGCGCACAGCGGCCACCGTCTCCTCGGGGATCTCGAAGCGCTCCGGAAGCGGGAGCAGGGCGTCGAGCGCCTCGTCGCCCGTCGACGAGATCCCGGCCGCGTGGGTGACCCACGCGATCTGGACGCCGCGGCGGATCAGCTCGAGCAGGAGGCCCCACACGAGCGGCCGCCCGGCCGAGGGGAGCTCGGCGCAGAGCGGCCGGCTCGCATACCGCGTCTGCGCGTGCCAGAGCTCGATCGGGCCCTCGAGGTACGCATACTGGATCGGGCGGCCCCGCCGGTAGAGCGCCGACCAGAGCGCGGCCCCCCGCTCGCGAAAGGCGATCTCGATGAGGCGCGCCGAGGCCGCGGAGGCGCGCTCGACGACGGCCGAGAGGTCGTCGCCGAACGTCACGGCGTCGCCCGGGCCGAGCGCGGGCGGCGCCGGGCGATCCTCGGTGCGCGTGCGCCAGTCGCCGGCGCCGAACAGGAGGGCTGAATAGCGCCCCTCGGACAGCTCGCCGATGAGCCGCACTTCCACTTCCTCGCCGCGCTCGGTCGCGCCGTGCAGCGACGCCGGCAGCGTGGCGCCGTCGTTGACGACCAGGAGATCGCCCGGCTCGAGGAGCGCGGGCAGGTCCGCGATGCGCGCGTCGCGCAGGCGCCCGAGGCGCGGGTCCACGTGGAGGAGCCGCTCCTCCAGGGGGCTCTCGCGAGGCCAGGCCGCGGGGCTCATGGCGCGGGGCGACGGCGGCAGGGAGCTTGCTTCGGCCTGGATGAGCGCGTTGCTTCCGGTCGGTTCGTTGTTCATCGTGGGTTCCTCCTCGACCACAGGCTAATCCGCGCTGGACCAGACGTTGGAGATGTCTCCAATGTGTTGGAGACGCGCCAATCTCCGGGCATGGACCGCGACGCGGAGCTCGCGGGCGCCTGCGCCTCGCCGCACGCGCTGATTGCCAGCGTGCCAGCGTGCCAGCGTGCCAGCGTGCCAGCGTGCCAGCGTGCCAGCGTGCCAGCTTCCTTCCTGGGCGGCAGGCCTCTCCTGCACGACAAAAATGCCATGGTGCGCGCTCGGAGCGCCTGGTCCGAGGTTTGCCATCAGCGCGCGCACCGCGGTGATTCATTCACCGTGGACAGGAAGGCGGAGAATGATGCGTGCCACACGTCTGCTCGCTGTGATCACACCGGCTGCGATGCTCCTCGTCGGATGCAGCACGGGAGAAGTCAGGGAGATCGAGGGCCATCGAGAGTTCAAGATCCTCGGAACGGAGGAGATCCCGAAGGAGTTCATCAACGGTAAAGGGCAACGCTTCGTGCTCAGCGGGCCAGCAAAGTCCGTCCCGGACCCCGTCGGGGGTCCGGAGCCGGTCTCGCCCGTCAACGGCTCCGGCGCCCGCGACACGCGTTCCGAGGATCAGATGACGCGCGAGGAGCTCGCGCACGCGCTCCGCCCGGTGATGCTGTACAAGGACCACGAGTACACCCTCGACGGGCCTGCCTACGAGCTCGCCGATGCGATCATCGCTTCGCGAGGAAAGGAGCTGAAGACGAAGGGCAGCGAGGGCCGTGCCCGCGTCACGAACGAGGTCGACACCAAGCCCGGGCTCACCCAGCCGCAGGGGATCATCGGATCCGATACGCGTGAGCTGAAGCGGGACAACACGGTGTTCCCGAGCAACACCCGTGTGCTCATCACGAACCCGTCGCTGACGTTCGGGTGCACCGGACAGATGATCGGCCCGACGACCATCCTCACCGCGGCGAGCTGCCTTCATAATGGCAGCGGCTGGTTGCCGACGCGATCCTGGAGCCCGGGCGTGGACAGCCAGGACACGAACCCGTTCCCGTATCAGGGTGGCTCTCTCTACCCGGATCCCGCTGGCGACACGCCGACCTTCGGTTGCTACACGCCCATCGTCCCGAGCGAATGGAAGAACGGCCAGATCTCCGTCAGTTATGACTTCGCGATCATGGAGCTCGGCTCCATGTACCCGGGGAACTGCGGCCTCGCGCCGGGCAACGATACCGGGTGGCTCGGCCTGTGGGTCCCGAGCGAGTCTGCCCTCGAGGCCGGGTCGGGCTACATCTACGGCTATCCCGCCGACAAGGCGAACTGGCCGCAGATCTGGGGCTCCCATGGCCCGCTCACCGACGAGGGCGCTGAGATCCGGCACGAGATCGACACGTCATCCACGCAGAAGGGCGCAGCCATCTACATGTTCGACAGCGCAGACGATCGCTTTGTCGTGGGGATCCATCGCGGCAGTGTGGTCGGGGCTGGCGAGAACCATGGCCGCAGGATGACCAGCGGCCTGCACACCTGGATCCTGAACAACTCGGCGCTGTAGCGCTGCCGGCCGTCGTCGCGGGCCACCTTCGGCCGCGGCGACGGGCGCGCCGCCGGATGAGTGGACATGACATCAAGAGACGAGGGCACGCCCAGGGGATCTAAGTCACAAGAGGGTATCCGATGAACACCAATCCTGTCATGACCGCATGGTTGATTCGTTGCCTCACCTGCGTCAATTCGGCGCTGCTCGCGGGTGGGCTGTCTCTCGGCTGCGTCGCCGATCTGGAGTTCGACACGGAAGAGGAGCTGGGCGAGTCCGCGGAGAGACTGACCGGCTGGACTTACCACAGCAAGGGGACCACGGCGGACCCGACCCCCGTCGACATGGGGTCGATGAACGACCGCACCTGCGTCCTCAGCGGCGTCGCGGGGAATCTCAGCCAGGGTAGCTGGGATGGGCTCGGCGAGCCGGCGAGGGCCGAGATACGCGAAACCAACGATCAACATTTGCATCTCAAGGGGCATGGGGGTGCACACGAGGGCAGCGCGGGGGAGACGGTCTGGCACAACAACCCTGTCCTTGCGGCTGCGACATGCTTTTTTACCACGCTGAACCGGTGGTACGACATCTTGCCTGGCACCGAAACCGGGATTCTCGCCATTGGGGACTCCAATGGCCGACGGCGATGCTTCCTCGCTTCGTTGCACGGCATCGATGGAGCGTGGAGCCATCCGGACGACCATGCGCGCGTGTTCCCCAGTGGGGGCAATTGGTGGTTCGGGAGCGAACACCACACCTCTACGCCACGCGCTACCTTCGAGACGGTCTGCGTGGACTTCCCGGAGGGGACAGTGTTTACCACGGGCTCGGCGTCCGCCCTCCCTGGGCAGACGAAGACCAAGGTCATCACCTCGGGGACGGGCATCAAGGGGTGCGGTCTCACCCACGTCACCGGCGCCTTCAACAACGATAGCTGGACCGACGGCGTGATCATCAACCCACCCTCCGCGATCAACGGAGACTGGACGATCACCGTCTCGAACGGCAAGGCTGCCATGTATACATGCGCGAAGTGAGCTCCAGCGCCCGGGAGCGCGTACGGTAGGCGTCGACCTTCCCGCGTCCGCCGTCGGCATGGGGTGACCCGACGCAGAATTTCAGACGGCTGCTGCTACCGAGGTTCGCGTTCCGGCCGCGACGACGGGGCGCCGCCAGACGCGTGGTCATGGCTTCAAGAGACGAGACAATGCCCCGGAGATCGAACTCACGAAAGGCTATTCAATGAACACCAATTCTGTCATGACCGCATGGATGTTTCGCTGCCTCACCTGCGTCAATTCGGTGCTGCTCGCGGGTGGGCTGTCTCTCGGCTGCGCCGCCGACCTGGAGATCGATACGGAAGAGGAGCTGGGCGAGTCCGCGGAGAGACTGACCGGCTGGACTTACCACAGCAAGGGGACCACGACGGACCCAACCCCCCTCGACATGGGATCGATGAACGACCGCACCTGCGTCCTCAGCGGTGTCGCGGGGAATCTCAGCCAGGGTAGCCGGGATGGGGTCGGCGAGCGGGCGACGGCCGAGGTACGCCCGACCATCGATCAACGTTTGCATCTCAAGGGGCATGGGGGTGCACACGAGGGCAGCGCGGGGGAGAAGATCTGGTACAACAACCCTGTCCTTGCGACTGCGACATGCTTTTTTACCACGGATAAACGCGAGTACAACAACTCGGCTGCCGACGGCACCAACCTTCTCGCCGTGGGGCATTCCAACGGCCGACGGCGATGCTTCCTCGCTGCGTTGCACGGCATTGATGGAGCGTGGAACCATCCGGACGACCATGCGCGCGTGTTCCCGGACGATTTTGGCTGGTGGGTTGAGAGCGCACACCACACCTCTACGCCAAACGCGTTCGTCGATACGGTATGCATGGATTTCCCGGAGGGGACAGTGTTTACCACGGGCTCGGCGTCTGCCCTCCCTGGGCAGACGAAGACCAAGGTCATCACCTCGGGTACGGGCATCAAGGGGTGCGGTCTCACCCACGTCACCGGCGCCTTCAACAACGATAGCTGGACCGACGGCGTGATCATCAACCCACCCTCCGCGATCAACGGAGACTGGACGATCACCGTCTCGAACGGCAAGGCTGCCATGTATACATGCGCGAAGTGAGCCCCGGCGCCCGGTCGCGCGCGCGGTAGAGGCCGACCTCTCCGCGTCCGGGGCTCATGGCGTCTCCGGGAGGCTCGCAGCCTCGAGGCGAGCGCCGCTCGGCACCTCGCCCGCGCGGACGACCAGGCCGACGATCCGGCGGGCGACGTCCGCGGGGTTGGCCAGCGTGCGCGGGTCGGCGTCGGGGATGGCCTCCGCGTGCATCCTCGTGTCCATCTCGCCGGGATCCACCGCATAGAACGAGACGCCCGTGCCCTCGAGCTCCGCGGCCCAGGTGCGCGAGAGGTGGTCGAGCGCCGCCTTGGAGACGCCGTAAGCGCCCCACCGCGGATAGGCGTTCACGGCGGCGTCCGAGCTGATGTGGACGACGACCCCGCGCCGCCGGAGCGCCATCGCCCCGGCGATCACCTTGGTGAGGCGGAAGGGGCCGACCACGTTGACCTCGAGCACGCGGCCGAGGTCCTCGCACTCGGTGTCGAGCAGGATCGGCAGCGGCGTCTTGCCCAGCGTGCTCGCGTTGTGGATGAGCAGGTCGACGGGCCCGACCAGGGCCGCCGCCGCGCCCGCGATCGCATAGGTCTGCCCCTTGTCGCCGACGTCCGCCGCGAGCGCGTGCGCGACCCCGCCGTGCGCGGTGATCTCGTCCGCCACGGCCTCGAGAGGCGCGCGCTCGCGCGCGACCAGCACCACCTTCGCGCCCCGCCGGGCGAGCTCCCGCGCCAGCGCGGCGCCGAGCCCGCGGCTCGCCCCGGTCACCAGCGCGGCGCGCGGCGCGAACGGCCCGGCCCCGGCGGCGCGGGGGAGCGACGGCTGGGAGCTTGCCTCGGGCTGGATGAGCGCCTCGCTTCCGGTCGATTCGTTGTTCATCGTGGAATCCTCCTCGACCACAGGCTAATCCACGCCGGCTCACCTGTTGGAGGCAGCTCCAATTCCTTGGATACATGCTAATGTCCGGGCATGGACCAGGACGCGGAGCTCGCGGGCAGGCTCGCGAAGAACATCAAGCAGCTACGGGAGGCCCGTGGGCTGACGCAGCAGCAGCTCGCCAAGCTCGCCGGCGTGCCGCGGGCGACCTGGGCGCACCTCGAGTCCGGCGCGGCGAACCCGACGCTCGGCGTCCTGCACCGCGCCGCCGCCGCGCTCCAGGTCTCGATCGAGGAGATGCTCTCTGCCCCCCGCGCGACATGCCAGCTCTACGCGCGCGACGCGCTGCCCACGCGCTCGCCCGGGCAGGCGCTCGTCCGCAAGCTCCTGCCGGACCCGATCCCGGGCATGGAGATGGATCGCATCGAGATCCCGCCGGGCGGGCGGATGACGGGCGTCCCGCACACCCCGGGGACGCGCGAGTACCTGACGTGCGAGTCGGGGGAGATGCTGCTCGTGGTGAGCGGCGAGCGGTTCACGCTCGGCTCGGGCGACGTCGCGGTGTTCCGCGGCGATCAGCGCCACTCGTACAACAACCCCGGCAAGCAGCCGGCGGTCGGCTACTCGGTCGTCGTCCTGGCGCGGGTGCTCTGAGGGATGATGGGCGCGCTCCCGCCGCGGCGCCGGCGGAGCGCGCGCAGTCCTTCACGTTCAGCGTCGCGGCTCAACGCTTCCGTCGCGGCTCAGCGCTTCCTTCGCCCGGCGAGCGCCGCGCACGCGAGCAGGGCCAGCGCCGCGATCCCGGGGGTCCCCGCGCCGGCCGATCCGCCGGCAACGCGGAAGCTACACCCGCTCTCCGCCGTCTCGCCGTCTACGTCGCTCCCGCCCGTGCCGTCACCACCGCTGCCGCCCGCGCCCGTGCTCGCGTCGCCACCGCCTGCGCCAGTGCCCGTGCCGCTGCCCGCCCCCATCCCGGAATCGCACGTCCCCCCGGGATAGATGTCCCCCTCGGTCCACGCCGGCTCGGGCGGCGCACCGAGGCCCGGTTGCGCCGTCTTCGGGTCCTTCCGGTAATAACAAGGCTTGCAGGCGTGCACGGGCTCGCCCGTCGCGTTCCCGGCCGTGTCCGTCACCGTGGCCCGGAAGCAGAACGCCTCCGGGGCAGCGGCGCCGTCGAGCACGTCGGCTGTCCGGCTCAGGGCCACGGTCACCGGCGTGGCGTTCATGAACCTGCTCTGCGACATCACGGGATCGGTGAACGTGTCGTCCCGGAACGCCTCGATCGTGGTGATCACGGGGGCCTCGCCGCTCCCGGCCGTCTCGCCCTCGACCGTGACCCACCAGGAGAGATCGCTGTCCACCTGGCAGTCCCCGCCGCTCGACTTGAAATCGGCGTGATCGTGAACATCGAACGACAGCGCGCTCGGCCCCGCGGGAGCGTCCGCGTCCGCGGCGCCGGCGGTGAGCTCGATCCGGGTCTGCCCGCACGGCTCCGCCGCACCGCAGAAGTCGCCCTCGATCACGATCGCCTGCCCCTCGCCGGGCGGCGGATCGATCCGCGCGACGAGGCTGTACCCGAGAGACGGCAGATCCGTCACCGCCACGAGGCTCGCCGGATCGCCGTCGACGGTCACCGACACCGCGTCCAGCGAGATCGAGAACCCGTCGAAGAAGATCGCGGCGTTCCCCGGGAGCGACCCGCCGCTCTCCGGCAATGTGCCCGTCAGTCCCGGCAGCGGAGGGCTGCACGCAGCAGCGCTCGATTCCATCGCTGCGGTGCAGAGCAGCGCCGCGATGATCCCGGAAGTCCATGAAAGATAATTCGTCATGGACATGAGCCTATCAAGGTCGCGCGCGGATCACAAAAACCGCCAGGGCGTCAGGGACGCCAGGAGAACCAGAACTTACTTCTCCTGGCCTCCCTGATGCCCTGGCGGCTCGACCCGCCGCGTGCGCGCCGCGTCACACGGCCGCCAGCACGGCGTCCGCCCGGTGCTTGACGTAGTGCTCGACGGCCTCGGGCAGCGTCGGCAACGTCGCGCGGCGGCTGCTGTGGAGCCCTCCCTGGCGGGGCAGGTTCGCCCGGAGCCCGAGCGTGTGCGCGGGACAGGGGTGCACGGCCCGCGACGGCAGGCCGAACGCGTCGCACATCATCATCGCCCACGAGGCGAAGCTGAGGACACCGTCGTTCGCGAGGTGCCACACCCCCTCGGCCTGATCGATCGCGAGGTCCAGGCACGTGTGCGCCAGGTGCGGCAGGTAGGTGGGGGACACGAAGAGATCGTCCGCCGCGCGGAACGGCTCACCGCGCCGGATGACCGAGAGCGCGAGCGCGGCGAAGCTGCGCGCCTCGAACGGCCCGAACAGGCTGCCCGTGCGGACCACCAGCGCGCTCGGCAGGGCCTCGAGGACGCCCCGCTCGCCCTGCGCCTGCGCCTCGCCGAACGCGCTGATCGGCGCGACCGGATCATCCTCGACGTACGGGGCGGGCTTGCTCCCGTCGAACACGAACGACGACGAGAACATCAGCAGCTTCGAGCCGTGACGCCGGCACGCCTCCGCCAGCAGGGTCGGGCCGACCACGTTGGCGCGGCGGCACGCCTCGATCTCGTCCTCGGCCTCGTGCACGCGCGTGTAGCCCGCCGCGTTGATCACCAGCCACGGGCGGACCTCCGCGATCGCGCGCTCCAGGGCCGCCGCGTCGGCGATGTCGAGCTCGCCGCGCGTCATGGCCCGGACATGGATGCCGCGCTCCTCGCACGCGCGCGTCAGCGCCGCGCCGAGCGACCCGCCCGCGCCGGTGATCAGGATCGGCCGCTCCCGCGGCCGGCAGATGGTCCGCGTCGTCGAGCGCGGCGCCCCGTAGAGCAGCCGCTCGTCGCGGCGCCACCACCCCGGGACCTCGGCGAGCGGGTGCTCGGACCAGCCGGTCTTCGCGAGCTCCTTCGCGACGGCCGCGAGCGCCGTGGGCCGCGGCGCGGGCCCGCGCACGTCGAAGACCCCCGGCTCGTAGTGGCCGCGCGCCTGCGTGACGAGGCTGTCCCAGTCGTACGCCCCGAACGCGGACCACAGCGTCACCGCCAGCACGTCGGCGCCCTCCGCGCGCGCCGCGTGCGCGCCCTCCCACGCCTCGACCAGCCAGCGGATCTGCTCCTCCGGCGTGCACCCGAGGTGGACCTCGGTGATCGCGATCGGCGTCTCGTAGCGCTGCCACACCTCGCGCAGCACGCGGTGGTGGCCGAAGATCCCTTCCTCCCGGACCCGCACCGCCTCCACGTCGGCGTACGCGTCGCGGCCGTTCCCGCCGTGCGTCCACGAGGGGTACCTGTCGAGCCGGTGATCGAGGAACCTGTCGCTCGTCAGGTAGTAGTTCACGCCGATCACGTCCGGCGGGCACGGCGCCGCCACGAGGCGCGCGAGATCCTCGTCGGCGACGCCGCAGTCGCGGAGGTGCCGGTGGAGCGGGTGCGCGGCATCGACGCGCCCGTACAGCAGATCGAGGCTCAGCCAGCGCCGGTGGTTCTCGAACGCGGCCTGGTAGGCGAGCCTGGGCGTGCTGGCGACCGCGCCGAAGTCCTCGGTCTGCACGAGGCGCGCGTCCGGGCGCGCCCGCCGGATCGCGCGCATCGCGGCCGCGGTGGCGCGCGTCTCCACGAGCAGCGCGCGCAGGAGCGAGGCCGAGTCCCGGCGGTGCGGGTACCAGTGCCCGTAGAGCGCGCTGAAGCGCGCGGTCGTGAGCGGCTCGTTGACCGGCGTGTAGTCGCGCACCCAGGGGTACCGCTCCGCCACCGCGCCCGCGAACTCCTCGAGGCCGGCCACGAAGCTGTCCTCCGTCAGGCTGGTCCACGGCGGCCCGCTCCCGTGGTGCACCAGCCCGACGATCACGTCGATGCCGAGCTCCTTCAGCCGGTGGAGCCGCTCGTCGGCCCACGAGAAATCGGCGCTCCGGACGCCGTTCGGGGCCGTGCGCTCCCACAGCACCGGGTACCGGACGGCCTTCACCCCGAGCTCCGCGAGCAGGTCCAGATCCGCGATGCGATCGTGGTGGCCGGTCCGCTCGAGCTGGTTGAAGTACTGGTCGCCGACGCGGTTGACCGTGCACTCGACGCCAGCCCAGAGCGCGATCCCGGAGCGTTCCCTCATGAGACGGGCCCTCCTACCAGCACCGTCGCGCGTCGGCCCAGCGCGTTCGGCGCGCGCGCGTAGGCGTCCACGACGGCGCGCCCCACCTTCGCCGCGCTCCCGCGCTTCACGAGGGCGACGATCGATCCGCCGAAGCCGCCGCCGGTCAGCCGCGCGCCGAAGACGTCCGGCTGCGCCCGCGCGCTCTCGACCAGGTCGTCGATCTCGGGCACCGACACCTCGAAGTCGTCGCGCATCGACCGGTGCGACGCGTCGAAGAGCTGGCCCAGGCGGACGAGGTCCCGGGCGCGGAGCGCGGCCACGGCGGCGAGCACCCGGGCGTTCTCGGTCACGACGTGGCGCGCGCGGCGGTCGAGCGGCGCCGGGAGCGACGCGATCCGCTGCTCCGCGGCGGCGTCGACGTCCCTGAGCTGCGGCACGCCGAGCGCCGCGGCCGCGCGCTCGCACTCCGCGCGCCGCGTCTTGTAGTCGCCGCTCGCGTGCTGGTGCGCCACCCCGGAGTTCACGACGAGCAGCTCGGCCTCGGCCGGCAGCGGGACGCGCTCGAACGCGAGCGTCCTCGTGTCGATGAAGAGCGCCGTGCTCTCGTCGGCGAGGCTCGCGGCCATCTGGTCCATCGTCCCGACGGGCGCGCCCACGAAGTCGTGCTCGGCGGCGTGCGCGATCCGCGCGATCTCCACGTCGTCGATCGACAGGTCGAGCATCGCGCGCAGGGCGCGCGCGAGCGCCACGAGCAGCGACGCGCTCGACGACAGGCCGCTGCCGAGCGGCACCGACGACGCGATGCGCGCGTCGAAGCCGGGGATCGAGGCGCCCCGCCCGCGCAGGACCGCGGTGATCCCCTGCACGTAGTCGAGCCAGATGCCGCGGCGCGACTCCTCCCCGGCGCGGAACGAGAGCTGGGCCACGCCGTCCGCGCCGTCCACGTTGAGCGTCGCGACCCGGACGAGCCCGTCGTCCCGCGGCGCGATCTCGATCCGCGTCTTCTGCGGGATCGCCGTCGGCAGCACGTACCCGCCGCTGTAGTCGGTGTGCTCGCCGATCAGGTTCACGCGCCCCGGCGCCTCGGCCCTCAGCTTCGCCGGGCGACCGAAGAGCGCCTCGAATCCCCGCCCCTGCGCCGTCATCGCGGCGCCCCCATGTCCACCAGCCCGGGCATGTCCGCCAGCGCCGGCATGTCCGCCATGCCTCCGTCGCTCAGCGTCGAGGGCGTCTCGTTGGGACCGACGAACGGCATCCCCTGCGTCGCGGCCGCCATCTGGTGCAGCGGGAACTTCGGCGTGCGGTCGGCGTAGAGCAGCCCGTTCGCCTCCTGGTACGTGTCGGCGAACTGCGTGTAACAGAAGCCGGCCAGCAGCTCGAGGGAGTTGATCACCTTCATCAGCTTAGTATAGCGATCGGCGAACTCATCCGAGGTCCTGCACGCCGAGTACCCCCACGTGCCGCCGTTGTCGCCGCTGCTGGTCGGCGCGACCGCGATCCCGCCGAACTCCGACAGCACGATGGCGGTCTCGTGGTTGACCGATGGATCGAGCACGAGCGCGCGGCCCCCGGGCCGCTCCCGCTTCAGCAGCTTCGGGACGACGTCGTGCGCGAAGTAGCGGCGGGCGATGCGCTCGGGCGACGGATCGTAGTCGTGGATCCCGATGATGTCGGTCGCCACGCTCTCCCACCCGTCGTTGCCGATGACCGGCCTCGTGTAGTCCATCGACCTGGTGAGGTGGTAGAGCGCCTGCACGTAGTGCCGCTCGTTCGGGTTGTCCGGCAGGTTCGGGACGCCCCACGACTCGTTGAACGGCACCCACGCGATGATGCACGGGTGGCTGATGTCGCGCCGGATCGCCTCGAGCCACTGCCGCGCGAGCCGATCGATCGACTTGCGCGTGTGACGGTAGGCGCTCGGCATCTCCTCCCAGACGAGCAGCCCGAGCTTGTCCGCCCAGTACAGGTACCGCGGGTCCTCGATCTTCTGGTGCTTCCGGGCGCCGTTGAAGCCCATCTGCTTCGTGAGCTCGACGTCGCGGCGGAGGGCCTCGTCGTCCGGGGCCGTGATCCCGGTCTCGTTCCAGTAGCCCTGGTCGAGCACCATCCGGAGCACGTACGCCCGCCCGTTCAGGAGGAAGCGGTCCCCGCGGACGGCCACCGATCGCAGCGCCGTGTAGCTCTTCACCCGGTCGATCGTCGTCCCCGACTGGTCGTAGAGGACGATGTCGGCGTCGATCAGCGTCGGGCGCTCGGGGCACCACAAGAGCTCGTTGCGGAAGTCGTCGATGCCCGGATCGGAGAGGGTGATACGCCGGTGGACCTCACCGGCCACGACCGTGTACTGGTCGTTCGCGATCGTCACGTCGCCGACGCGCAGCCGCACCCCGACGCGCGCGCCCTCCACGGGCGCGTTCGCGACCCGGACCTCGACCGCGATCTCCCAGCGCTCCAGGTTCGGGGTCCAGCGCAGGTACTCGATGTGCATCCTCGGCACGCGCTCGAGCCACACCGTCTGCCAGATCCCCGTCGTGCGCGGGTACCAGATGGAGTGCGGCTCGAGCTTCCAGTCCTGCTTGCCGCGCGGCTTCGCGAGGTCGCTCGGGTCGTCGTGGGCCTGCACCACGATCGAGACGCTCTTGCGCCCCCGCGCGAGCTCGGTGATGTCGAGGCTGAAGGGCGTGTAGCCGCCCTCGTGCTCCCCGGCGAAGCTGCCGTCGACCCACACCCTGGCCACGTAATCCACGGCCCCGAAGTGCAGGACCAGCCGCTCGGACTGCTCGAGCTCCGGCACGTCGACCTGCCTCCTGTACCAGCAGGCCTTGTAGAAGCCGGTCTCCCCGACCCCGCTCCGCGGCGTCTCCGGGGCGAACGGCACCTCGATCGTCCTGTCGAAGCGCGCGTCGGCCGGGGAACACCAGTCCGCCCGGGGATCGAGGGCGAACTCCCACGTCCCGTTCAGCGAGCTCCAGTCTCCTCGCCTGAGCAGCGGTCGAGGGTAGCCGCGGGCGCCGCCGCCGATGTCCGTGTTGTCGGCCGGCGGCGGCACCGAACCTGGGATGCCGATCTGTGCAAGGTGCTGTCGAGGCATGGGTCTGTCAGGCGGCGACGGTGACTGCTGCTCCGTCGAGCTTGGCGTCGCGGAGGTGGTCGAAGGTGGCGAGGGCCTGACCCACCACCTGGTCCATGTTGTAGTACCGGTAGGTCGCGAGCCTCCCGACGAAATGCACGTTCGGCGTCGCGTCGGCAAGCGCCTTGTACTTCCGGTAGACCTCCGCGTTCTCGGGCCGCGGCACGGGGTAGTAGGGATCGCCCTCGGAGGTCGGGAATTCGTAGACGACGCTCGTCTTCGGGTGCTGCTGTCCGGTGAGGTACTTGAACTCCGTGATGCGGGTGTATGCGTGCTCGTTCGGGTAGTTGATGACCGCGCCCGGCTGGAAGACCTCCTTGTCGTGCGTCTCGAACTTGAAATCGAGGGAGCGATAGGGAAGCTTCCCGTAGCGGTGGTCGAAGAAGGCGTCCACCGGCCCGGTGTAGATCATCTCCCTGAAGTTCACCTCGTTCATGATGTCGCGGTAGTCGGTGTTCAGCGCGATGCGGATCTTCTTGTGATCCAGCATGTTCTCGAACATGCGCGTGTAGCCGCGGAGCGGCATCGCCTGGAACTCGTCCGTGAAGTACCGAGAGTCGTAGTTCGTGCGCGCCGGCACGCGCGACGCGACGGCCGCGTCGAGCTCGGACGGGTCGAGCCCCCACTGCTTGCGGGTGTAGTTGCGGAAGAACTTCTCGTAGAGCTCCCGGCCCACCTTGCTGACGACCGCGTCCTCGGAGGTGCGGCAGTGCTTGATCGGCTCGGCGACGCGCGTGAAGAACGCCTCGACCTCGGCGGGTGAGTAGTTGGTCCCGTAGAGCGCGTTCACCGTGTCGACGTTGATCGGGAACGGCACGAGCTTGTCGTCCACGTGCGCGAGCACGCGGTGCTCGTACGGGCGCCACTCCGTGAACTGCGACAGGTAGCGGAAGATGCGCGGCGACGCCGTGTGGAAGATGTGGGGACCGTATTTGTGGATGAGCACCCCGGCGTCATCGTAGCAGTCGTACGCGTTGCCGCCGATGTGAGGCCGCTTGTCGCACAGGAGGACCGATTTGTTCATCTGCGAGGCGAGGCGCTCTGCGAGCACGCTGCCAGCAAACCCAGCACCGACGATCAGATAGTCGAACACGGTACGTTCCCTTCCGTCCGGACCGGCGCCGAACGCTTGGCTTGGAGTGCGTCTGTCATGAGCCTGGACATCGACCGCCACGTCTTGTCCCAGGACGTCGCGCTCACCATCTCGTCCGCGATCGCGAGGCGCGCCTCGGTGGGCTGCGCGAGCGCCGCCTCGACGGCCGCCACGAACGAGGAGGCATCGGCGATGTGGACCGCCTTCCTGTCCCCGTAGGGCGTGACCACGTCACGGATGGCGGTGGAGACGACCGGCTTGCCCGCCGCGAGGTACTCGAGGGTCTTCGTCGGGCTGATGAACCGGGTCGCCTCGTTGAGCGCGAACGGCATGATAGCAACGTCCCAGCCGCCGAGGTAGGCCGGAAGATCCTGATATGACTTCTGGCCGAGCCAGTGGATGTTCGGCCGCCGGGGCAGCGAGGCGGGGTCGATCTTGACGACCGGCCCGAGCATCACGATCTGGAAGTCCGGCCGCTCCTCGGCCACGCGGGCGACGAGGTCCACGTCGAGCCGCTCATCGATCACGCCGAAGAACCCGAGGCGCGGCCTGGGGATGCCGCGCTGATCTTCCGGATCGGTCGACGCCTCGCGCGCCGCCGCGAAGTGGGCCGCATCGACGCTGCTCGGGAAGGCGTGCACGGACGGGTGGTGGGCGCGCTTCGCCTCGTAGATGCTCTGTCCTCCCGTGAACACGAGGTCGGCGCGCGCGAAGAGCTCGCGCTCGCGCACGCGGAGCATCGGCGGCGCGCCGCGGAAGGCGGAGAGCTCATCCATGCAGTCGTACACGACCAGCGACGGCTCCACGTCGGCGGCGACCGGCAGCGACATCGGCGTGTAGAACCACAGGATCGGCTGCCGGATGTCCTGATCCTTCACGAGGGAGTTGAGGAGGCGGCGCTGCTGGGCGAGGCCCTCCTCCTGCTCGGTGCCGTGGGGCAGGTGCGGCACAACGACGGTGAGATTGGCCTCGATGTGTCTCGCCTCGAGCCTTGGGGGTCCGTCCTCGAACACAGGCTCTTCGACGAAGTACACCCGCTTCTCCTGCGCGAAGCGGCTCATCAGGTGGTTCGGTCGCTGGAAGACGAAGTTCCAGCGCAGGTGCGACAAACAGATGAGATCCGGCCCGGCTTGCTTCATCTTGTCTCCAATTTGTGGGAAAGGGCACGTATGCGCGCCGGAGTTTTAGCAAGTTGCGGGCCGACGACGAGACTCAGCCATCGACGGAGATGCCGCGATCGAGGCGTGAAACGCTGCCCCTGGAAGCGCGGCAATCCGCTACATGAGCTGCGCAGAACACTGAACAGCACGCGATCCGCGCGCGCAGTGCTCGCGGGACGCCGCGACGGACGAACCTGCCACAGATGAGGCAAAATGCGCCGCAGATCGGGCGTTTCCTGCTGGTCCTTCACAAAGGATGCAAGGTTGATGCAACCGTGGAGGCGTTCCCGGAATGGGCGCCTCGCCGGAGCTCGACCCCCGCTCTCCTGGCGGGGTGCAGGAGCGCTCCTCGCGTGTTTCGTTCTTGGTTGTTCACGCTCGCGCCAGGCTGGCGAGGAGCGCGCGCGCCGCGCCTACCGCTCTCCTGGCAGCATCCACTTGTACTCGGCGCTGGGGCGCCACGCGGCGAGCAGCGCGAGCAGCTCCTCGGCGTCGTCGGCCACCTGCAGCACGGCGCGGTGGCCCGGCTTCATGAACTGCTCGGACACGACGTGATCCAGAAAGGCGATCAGCGGGCGGTAGTATCCCTGGACGTCGAGCAGCCCGACCGGCTTCTCCTGGGAGCCGAGCTGCGTCCATGTCCACACCTCGAACAGCTCTTCCAGCGTCCCGATGCCTCCCGGCAGGGCGATGAAGGCGTCCGACAGCGCCGCCATCTTCGCCTTGCGCTCGTGCATCGTCTCGACGACGTGGAGCTCCGTCAGGCCCCGGTGCTCGATCTCTCGCTGGTTGAGGAAGTGGGGGATCACGCCGGTCACCTGCCCGCCGCGCGCGAGCACCGCGTCGGCGATCGCGCCCATGAGCCCCACGCGGCCTCCGCCGTACACAAGCTCTATCCCTCGCGCCGCCAGGAGCTCCCCGAGCCGCACGGCCGCCTCGCGGTAGGCCGGCGACGCGCCGGGGTTCGACCCGCAATAAACGCAGATCCTCGAGAGTTTCCTCATGGCCCGAGCCTACGCCGCAAGGCGCGCTCGTTCCAGCGGCGATCCCCCGGAGGTCGGTGCCTGTCGACGCGTATCTCTGGCGAAGCGTGGTGGCGTTAGCCCGCACGGGGCGGCGCGGCGCCTCGCCGGGCCGCGCCGCGCACGGGGCGGCGCGGCGCCTCGCCGGGCCGCGCCGCGCGCGAGGGCGGCGCGGCGCCGTGGCGGGCCGCTCACTCCTTGTCGAGCTTGCCGACGAGGCTGAGCGTGAAGAACGCGCCCATGTACTTGAAGTGCGGGCGCACCTGCATGTCGACCTTGTACCAGCCGGCGTTCCCCGGCACCTCGGTGACGATGATCTTCGCCTTGCGGAGCGGCCTGCGCCCGCGGGTCGCCGCGGAGACCACGTCCTGATCGGCCACGTACTGGCCGATCCAGTCGTTCAGCTCCTTCTCGAGGTCGGCGCGCTCCTTCCAGGTCCCGATCTGCTCGCGCTGCAGCACCTTCAGGTAGTGCGCGATGCGGCACATGATGAACATGTACGGGAGCTGCGTCCCGAGGCGGTAGTTCATCTCGGCCGCCCGGCCCTCCTCGCTCTGCCCGTAGAACTTGGGCTTCTGCGCGGAGTTGGCCGAGAAGAAGCAGGCGTTGTCCGAGTCCTTGCGGAACGTGAGCCCGATGAACCCCTCCTCGGAGAGCTCGAACTCGCGCCGCTCGGTGAGCATGATCTCGGTCGGCACCTTGGTCTGGATCTCGCCCATCGCCTCGTACTGGTGGAGCGGCAGGTTCTCGACCGAGCCGCCCGCCTGCGGGCCGATGATGTTCGGACACCAGCGGTACTTGGCGAAGCTGTCGGCGAGCCGGGTCGCGAAGGCGTACGTCGCGTTACCCCAGCAGTACGCGTCGTGCTTGCCGACCACGTCCTCTTCGTAGTTGAACGCCTTCACCGGGACGGTGTTGGCGCCGAACGGGAGACGGAGCAGGAAGCGCGGCATCACGAGCCCGACGTAGCGCGAGTCCTCGGTCTCGCGGAACGCGTTCCACTTCGTGTACTGCGGCCCCTCGAAGATCGCCTTCAGGTCCTTCAGGTTGGGCAGCCCCATGAAGTCCTTGAGGCCGAAGAACTGCGGGCCGGCCGCCGCGATGAACGGCGCGTGCGACATCGTCGCCACGGCGGCGCACTTCTGGAGCAGCGCGATGTCCTGAGGTCCCGGCCCGAACTCGTAGTTCGCGATGATCGCGCCGACCGGCTTGCCGCCGAACTGGCCGAACTCCGCCGAGTAGACGAGCTTGTACAGGCCGCTCTTCGGCACCTCGGGCGCGTCCTCGAAATCGGCGAGGAGGTCGTCCTTGGAGCAGTTGAGCATCTCGACCTTGATGTTCTCGCGAAAATCGCAGCGGTCGATCACGAACTTGAGGCCGCGCCAGGCGGACTCGAGCTTCTGGAAGCTGGGGTGGTGGAGGATCTCGTCGATCTGCCGCGAGAGCTTGACGTCGATCTCCGCGATCAGCGCGTCGACGAAGGCCTTGTCGACCTTCTCGCCCTCGCGCCGCGGGGCGACGAGCTCCGAGATGAAGGCCTGCACGCCCTTCTTGGCGATCTCGTACCCCTCGTCGCCGGGCGTCATCTTCGTCTCGGCGAGGATCTCGTCGAGCAGGGACCCTCCCTCGAGGGTCTGGACGCCTGCGCTCCCCGCGACCTGTGTCTCTGTCGCCATCGCTCACTCCCCTTCCTTGTCGAGCCCGAGCTCGCTCACGATCTTGTTGCGCTGGGCCGGGTCGCTCAGGATCTGCTGGATCTTGTTGCGGAACGCCTTCTCGTTCCCGAGCGGGCCCTTCAGGGCCGTCAGCGCGGCGCGCAGGTCGAGCAGCTTCTTGAGCTCCGGCACCTGGTTCGCGATCGCCTCGGGCTCCATGTCGCTCAGCCGGCGGAACTTGAGGTTGACCGTGAGCTCGCTGTTCTCCTGCTCGGAGAGGACGTCCTTGACGTTGAAGGTGAGCGCGAGCTTCTGCTCGCTCATGACCTTCTGGAAGTTGTCCTTGTCCACGTTGATCGGCTTGCGGTCCTCGAGGGGCCGCGGATCCGGCCGCTGCGTGTAGTCGCCGAGCATCAGGAGCTTCAGCGGCAGCTCGACGTCTTCCTTCGCGTTCCCCGTGGCCGGCTTGTACGTGATGTTCACGCGCTCCTTCGGCGCGACCGATCCCTCTTTCATCGCAGGCTCCTTTCCCCGTCGGCAGCGGGCGGAGCGCCCGCAGGCCACACGAGCATAGACCAAAACCCCCGCCCATCGGGGAAGCTTCTCGGCGCGACGCGCATCGGGCCTCGCATGGGCCTCCTCAGGCCTCCAGCGAAAGTTTCAGGGCGAGCGCAGCGTCGAGCTGGCAGACGCGCTCGAAGCAGAGCGCCTCCTTCGCCTTTGCTTCCGGCGTCGCCTCGTAGCCCTGGTTCAGCACCCGGTAGCATGTGTGGAGCGCGGCGTAGAGCTCCGCGCAGAGATCCGGCTGCCACGTGGTGAGTCGGTGGTGCTCGACGATCTGCTCCAGCGCCTCGAGCTGCGCGCGCGCCACGAGGAACTGGGACAGCTCGATGTTGATCTGGGCCATGGCGAGCCGCACGCGGAAGCGGTCCAGCGCCGACGGAGCGGCGGCCGCGGCCTTCTCGAGGAGCGCCATCGCGTCGACGGGCTGCTGGTTCGCGACGAGCCCCCGCGCATCGGACAGCGGCTTGTCGAGGTAGCTCCGCGGGCGAGCGGCGGCCGGGGCGCCGTTCCCCCCGCCGCCGAGGACGGCCGCCACCTCGCTCGAGAGCCATGCCTGCGTCTCGCTGTCGGCGAACGGCGTCCCGTCCCTGAACTTGAGGTTGGGCAGCAGCGGCGCGCGGAGCACCAGGGTGCCCACCTCGACGAGCACGGCCCGCCGGGCCTCGGCGTAGTCCTCGCCGAGCTGCTCGAGCGCGTTCGCCGCGTACCGGTGCGGATCGAGCCAGAGGGGGTAGTTCTGCGCGTACTCGTCGGCGACCGGCAGCAGGTCGGCGAACGCGCCCTGGCTCGTGAGCGCCGGGAGCGTCTGCAGCACGTGCTCGGGCGGCGGCGGGATCGCCGTCTTGCCGTTCGGAGATGCGGCGCCCGGGTCGTCGAGGAGGTCGACCCAGAGCCCGACCCGCAGGACGCGGTACGCGGCCGCGCGCTTCGGATCCGCGGCCCGGAGCGCGTCGCCCGCGCGCGCGATCAGCGGCGCGCAGCGCCCGAGGGCGGTGAGCGCGGAGTCCTCGTCGACGATCGCCTCGACGCTGAGGGCCGGGTCCGCCGTGCCGACGATGGCCGGCGGCGTCGGCGGCGGCGTGACGACCACGGCCGTGACCGCCGACGCCTGGACGATGGCCGTCTCGGCGGCCTTGGGCGGCTCCGCCTTCGGCGGCGGCGGGGGAGGCGGAGGAGGAGGCGGCGGCGCCTCCGCGGGCAGGCTCGCGACGAGGCTCCGGAGCGCGTTCCGGAGCGGGCCCATCCCGCCGTAGGCCTCGCCGAGCTTGTCGCTGAGGTCGGTGTCCACCGTGCGGCTCACCTGCTCGATGGCGTTCACCACGTCGCGGTCCGCCGCGGTGGGCGTGAGGCCGGCGAGCGTCGCGGCCGCGATGTCGCCGTACCAGGCGCACAGGTTGCCGCGCGCCTTGGGCCGCTTGAGCGCCGGGTACATGGTGTCCCAGAACGCGCCGTTCAGCTCCTGCACGAGCACCAGCCCGTCGAGCAGGCCGGGCAGCTTGTCGAGCTGCGCCTTCGCCGCCCCGTAGTAGAGGGCGACGCGGAAGTCCTTGGACTTCTCGCTCAGGATCTCGTCGGCGCCGCTCGCGATGCGCCCCCAGTCGACCTTGCCGCCCGCGAGCGACTGCAGCTTATCGACCTCGTTCTTGAGGGCCTCGAACGCTTCGTCGTACGTGACGTCGACGCCGACGCCTCCGTTGATGGGCGCGAACAGCGCCTCGATGCGCGCCTTGGATTGGTTGATCGCGTCTTCAGCGGCCATGGGTCGCGCAGGATATCAAGACGTCCCGAGCGTGGACGGCGAATTCGAGGCAACCGTACGATGACGGGCACGATGACGGATGCGATGACCGATGCGCCGGACGCGGCGGTTCGGGGGTCGGCGCTCGGGCATCGGTCAGCCGAGGGCCTCGAGGAAGCTATCGAGCGACAGGTCGGTCCGTGCGACGAGCGCGTCGAGCTCCGGTCCGAGGGCGTGTCGGGAGACGTGCTCCTCGACCGGCGGGGGACCGCAGAGGTCGGCGATGTGTTCGGCCTGGGTGGTGGGCGCGATCATCTCGCGGAACGAGCCGACGTGGGGTGGCCCGAGGTGGAGGAGCAGGGTGCGCTGCGGCGTCCAGAACGCGTTCATCAGCGTGCGTCCCCATTTCGACAGGCGGAGGGTCATGTCCATCCACACGGCGGCGGCGTAGGCGTCGCCTGCGCCGAGCGGCAGCCGGAGCGCGAGCCCTGTCCTCGGGAGCTCCTGTCCGCGGAACGGCGTCACCGACTCGAGGATGTTCTGCATCACCCAGAAGCGGCTCGCGTCGGTGCCGAACCCTGCGTCCCAGAGCGCCTTCATCGGCTGGGTTTTCAGCCATGCGCGGTAGTTGGCGTACGACGCGTCGGCGTCGTCGAGCGACGGCGGAGCGATCTGCGAGACGCGGTGGAGGAACGCGTCGACGGGCATGTTGCGGCCGCTGGTGGCGACGTCGTGCGCGGCGGCGAGGAGGGGGAACAGGGTGATGGGGAGCGACGGGCCGGCCGAGACGAGCTGGTCGTAATCGTACGAGCCGAACACGACGATCGGGTAGAGCCGGCCAGCGTTGTCGCCGCTGGCGGCCCATGCGCCCACGAGCCCGCGAGCGGGCGGCTCGTCGCCCTTCGGGTCGCCGTGGAAGACGAAGAGCCCCAGCGCGGTCTGGTAGTACCCGTCGAAATGGGGCCCCATGGCGCGTCGGGCGAAGTCGATGGCCGCGCCCAGCCAGCGGTCGAAGGCGGCGAGCTCTTCTCCGCCTGCGTTCAGCCGGATGAAATCGCCCGTCGCGGGCAGCTTGCCGAAGCAGCCGATCTGCGGCGGAGCGGCAGGGCCCTTCTTGCGGCGCCAGAACATGACGGCCCGAGAGTGAACCACGAACTCTATGCCGAGCGCTAGGGCCGGGTGGGGAGGGGGGGCGCGGGCGGGGGGCGGCGGGGGCCCCTCCCGCGAACTCGCGCCTTTTGGTGGCAATTGCCTCACACGCGGACCAGCCGAGACCAGGAGCGACTCGCTTCGCTGAAGGCCGGCGCTCGGATTCGCGGGGCCCTACCCCGCCGCCCCCCGCCCGCGCCCCCCCTCCCCACCCGGCTCCCTTAAATAAAGGGTCCTAAAGATCGCAACCCGGATCGCTCTCAGGCCGGATCCACCGTCGGCCAGATCCGCAAGCCGAATCGGCAGGCCGGCGCGACTGCAGGCCGGCGCGACTGCAGGCCGGCGCGACTGCAGGCCGGATCCACCGCCCCCTCCCTCTTCATTCCGGCACAAAGAGCTGGCGGGGGAGGGGGTGTCGTGCGGGGGGCTGGCGGGGTAGGGCCCCGCGAATCCGAGCGCCGGCCCGCATCGCAGCGACCCCCTCATAGCCCGAGTCTCTCCGTTCCCATGGCAACAGCCACCAAGAGGCGCGAGTTCGCGGGAGGGGCCCCCGCCAGCCCCCCGCACGACACCCCCTCCCCCGCCGGCTCCGTTGCTGTTCGGATCACCCCTTGCCGAAGCGATCGCCGATGCTGGGAGGGCAGTTGGTCGCGCGGAAGAAGCTCGTCGGGAACGGATGGTTCCCGCGGGTCGGCCGGATCTCCATGGTCACGGTGACCGGCGGCGCCGTCATCTGCCACGTCACGGTGAAGAGCTCGTCGTTGTCTTTCTGGGCGGTCGTGGTCCCGGCCTCGAAGAGCCGGAAGATCCCCCACGGCCCTTCGCGCACGAGCTCTTCGTCGAGCCCGCCCGCGCCGCGCACCTGGATCCTCGCGCCCTTCGGTCCCTCGCCGGGCCAGTTGAAGGTGTGCCAGAACTCCTTCTCGTTGCGATAGAGCCTCTTCTGGCCGTCGACCTCGAAGATCACCTCGCTCACGATGGGGCTGACCGTCTTCATGTTGATGTGGAAGACGACCTTGGGCTCCGCGCCGCCGCTGCTGCCGAACAGCGCGTCGCTGATCTCGTTCGAGCGCCTCAGGCAGTTGTAGAGGTTCGCGCTGAACGGCGTGAACGGCTTCGCCGCCTGCGGCTGCCCCGACAGGTGCGACTTCGGGAAGTACTCGTGCCCGACCTGGTAGTGGAAGCCCTTGAGGTACGTCTCGTAGAAGCCCCAGAGCACCCCGTCCTTCGGCTTGAAGAACGCCATCGCGTCCTCGAGCGAGGCGTCGCGCGACGAGGCGAGGTTGAACGGGTAGCGGTCCTTGATCTTGTCGCGGTAGTGCGGCCAGACCTCGACCTCCCAGATCCCGCTCGCCGCGCCGCCGGCGCGCCGCACGACCGCCTTGTACGCCTGCCGGAGGGGGTTCATGAGCAGCGGCTCCATCAGGCGCTGCCCGCTCTGGTCCATCGAGAGGAGCAGCCCCTGGGTCTCCTTCACCGCGTCCTGGAACGCCTCCGTGGCCCTCGAGGTGTCCGCGTCCGGCGGCCCGTCCTCGACGACGCTCATCTCGCCCGCGAGCCGCTCGAGGTGGCCCACGTACTGGTTGAGCTTGGGCGGCGGCGGCGGCGGCTGCCCCTCGGCCGCCGGCCCCGGCACCGCGAAGCTGGCCATCGACTCGAACTTGTCGGGCACCGGATCGTAGTGCTCGCGCCGGTTGCCGCCCGGGAGGAGCGTGTCGATCCGCGCGCCCGTCCGCCGGTCGACCTTCTGCACGATCATGTCCTTCGCCTTGTCGATGAGCCCGCCGTCCGCGGTCAGCACGCTCGGCTTCTCGTCCTTCGCGAACTGCGTCTCGTCCGAGAGCCGCTGGAGCAGGCGCCGGTAGGGCCAGTCGGGCGTGGAGAGGACCCTGAACTCGTGGATCGCATCCCGGTTCGTCTTCGGGACGTCGACCTGGATGTCGCGGAAGAACGCCTCCCACTGCGCGATGTACGCGTTGTCGTAGTCCTGCCGGACGCGATCGAGCTCCTTCTGGATCTGGTCGCCCGTCCGCTTCTCGTCGCTCGACAGCGGGAGCACCCAGAGCTCGCGCTCGAGCTCCTTCTTCCCCTCCTTGAGCGACTCGATCACCTGCGCGTGGCCCTTGGCCGTGTAGGGTCCCTGCACCTCGAACCACGTCCCGGTCCGGTTCTTCTGCGCGCTGTGGATGACGGTCAGCACCTCGGGCCGGTCCGCGAACATCTCGTTGAGGGACACCGGCGGGTACTTCAGGTTCTCCGGCGTGTTCGGCCCCGACTCGTCGTACTTCTCGTCGATCAGCTTCGTGACGAACTGATCGTAGTAGCGCTTCGTCGGATCGACCCGCAGGAGGTCGGCGCGCGCCCTGTCGATCAGGGTCGTGTTCAGATCCTCGGCCTCCAGCTTCTTGCGCCGCACGAGGTCGATGTAATAGGCGACGTGCGGCGTGAGCCGCTCCTTGAGGTCGCTCTCGGGCAGGTCGGTCCAGGGCTTCAGGACCTCGGCCCAGACCTGGACCAGCCGCGCGGTCTGCCACCGCGCCACCTGGTCATCCATGTACCCCTGGTGCTCTTTGCCGAGCAGGAGGTAGCTGCGCAGGGCGTTGTAGCCGTCGAGGAACTCCCCCTCGCGCACCCGCTCGAGCTTCGCCTCGAGCTGCGCCTTCGCCGGGCCGACGAACCCCTGCTTCAGGCTCTTGATGTACTGCCCCAGGGTCGGGGGAAAGAGCTTGTCCCCCTGGAACATGAACCAGCTGTGATCGATCGGCGTGTTCTCGACATAGCGATCGAGCAGCCCCACGTGCCCCTGCAGCTTGTCGAGCTTGTCGATGTTGGCGGGCACGTTCGGCGGGGTGCCGTTCCGCCCCGACCAGTCCACGAACGCGATCTCGTCCGAGATGCGCCGCGTCTCGGCGACGAGCGCCTTGTTGTTGAAGTACGAGATCACCGCCGGCAGCAGGAACAGGAGCGCCACGATCGCCGCCGCCGCCGCCACGAGGATCCGCTGGAGCCGCCGCCGCCGGAGCTCGGCCTCGGTGCGCGCCGCGAGGTCCTGATCGGGGAAGACGACGTTCGTGAAGACGTCGTGCAGGAAGAAGCTCTTCGACTCCTTCGGGATCGCGGCGTCCTCCTCGCCCTCGCCGAGCGCCGCGCGCAGCCCGAACGCCCGCCCCATCGCCCCGACCACGCGGTCGAGCGGGCGCCCCTCCTGGACGCCGCTCGTGAAGTAGAACCCGCGCAGGATCGGCGCGGGCGCCGCGCCGGCCCCGGGCGCGAACGCCGACGCGATGAAGTCCGCGAGGTTGCGCTTCACCGCCGCGAACTCGAGCGGGAACTGGTAGCTCTTCTCCTTCACGTCGCGGTTGCGCTCGCCGATGAGCCGCTTCGTCAGCCGCGCGTGGAGCTTCTCGACCAGGATGTCGAACTCGCGGTCGAAGATCTTGCCGGGCTCGTCCTTGTTCTCGTCGAGCCGGATGGTGGCGCCCCAGGGCTGGCCGCGCTCGCTCTTCTTCAGGTCGCCGAAGTACTCGGTGAACCCCGCCACGAGGTCGCTCTTCGTGAAGAGCACGTAGACCGGCAGCACCATGTGCAGCGTCTGCTGCATCTCGTCGATGCGCGCGCGGACCTTCTTGGCCGTCTGGTCGATCTGGTCGTCGCTCGCGTCGAGCAGCTCGCTCAGGCTCACCGCGACGATGATGCCGTTCAGCGGCTTGTGCTCGCGGTACTGGAGCAGCAGCTCGAGGAACGCCATCCACTCGTCGTGGTCGTCGCTCTCGGTCGTGTACCGGCCGGCGGTGTCGAGGAGGATCGCCTCGTTCGTGAACCACCACTCGCAGTTCCGGGTGCCGCCGACGCCGCGCACGCCGGTGCGCTCGGGGTCGATGTACGGGAACACGAGCCCCGAGTGCCGCAGCGCGGTCGTCTTGCCGGCGCCGGGCGGGCCGACCATCACGTACCAGGGCAGGACGTAGAGCGCGTCAGCGCCGCGCTTGCCCCCGCCGAGCTTCGACGCCTTGAGCGCGGCGATGCCCTCCTGCATCTGCCGGTTGAGCTCCTGGATCTCCGCGCGCCGCTCCGGCTTCGCGTTGATCACCTGCTCCTGCGCCTGCTGCGCGATCGCCTTCTCGAGCGCCCGCGCGGCGCGCGCCGCGCGGATGCGCCGGTAGACCGCGAGCCCGACGAGCAGCGCCACGATGGCCGCCGTCGCCGCGAGCGGGATCTCGATCGGGAACGCCTCGGTCCCCTCCCCTGCCCCGGGTCGCAGCATGAACCACACTCCCCACACGGCGGTGAGGAACAGGGCGCTCAGGATCCACAGCCACATCGGAAGTCTCCCTCGGGAACAGCAGAGGACGGGCGGAGCCGCCTAGGTACCTGTGCTGATGAGCTTCTTGATCTGGTCGGCGACGCTCTCCGCGTCCGAGGCCACGACGAGCCGGAGCACGATGACCACGAGGACGGCGAGCACGAGCAAGCCGAGCGCGATCGCCAGATAGGGCAGCTCGCGGCGCACCGCGCCGGCGCCGCCGTCCTTGCGCTCCGCGTTCGGCGCGAGGACTTCCCCGCCTCCTTCGCTGACCGCGACGTAGTTGCCCACCCCCTCGACGACAGCGCCGAGGCCCTCCTGCTGGCGCAGACGATATTTCCCCTGGAAGCCGAGGGCCAAGCACAGGAAGTAGATTTGCGCGACGTGGTTTCTGCCGCGCTGACCGTAGAGGTTGTCGAGGTTCGTGAAGAACCCGTCGCCGGCCGTGTTGAGCTGGAAGAACTGGAACTGCAGCGGGTTCTGAAGCCACTGCGTCCTGCCCGGCCAGTTCGAGTTGAAGATCACCTCGTCGGCGAAGGCCGCGAGCGCGAACTTCGCGTCGATCATGTCCTGCTCGGGGATGCGGGCCTCTCGCCCGTTCTGCATCATCGTGTCGAACAGGCCGAGGACACGCCGCTGGAGGATGTCGGGCGCCGGCAGATCGCGCGAGTTCCTGAGCTGCAGGATCAGCGAGAGCACGTCGGAGCAAACAAAGTACATCGTCTGCGAGAGGCTCATGGGCTCCTCACCCGGGAGGGACGGCCGGGCACGATCACTTCCCTGCCGGGACCGCGATCAACCGGAGGTCGACCTTCTGCGGTTCGATGGGCTGGTAGATGGCGATCGTGCCAGAGCCGAGGATGTCGTTCCAGTAATCGCCGGCCTGGTCGACGCGCAGGTAGACGAGCCCCGGCTTGACGGGGATCGCGCCCGGCGGCCGGTACTCGATCGCGACGCGCACGCCGGGCGTCGCGGAGTGCAGGATGTGCCCGATCTGGGTCCACGATCCGATCTTGAGCAGGCGAGGGAGCCGCTCGCGCAGCGTGCCCTCGTCCGCCCCCTTCGCTTCCAGGAACATCTCGTGGTTGCGCGGCAGCTTCGGGTCCTCGAACCTGCCGAGGTACATGCCGTCCTCGCGCTTCTCCAGCGGCACGATGACGAACTGATCCGTGACGAGCCCGCTGATGAGCGTGACGGCCCGGTCGAACATCGGTTCGAAGACGCCCTCGAGCTCCAGGTAGTTGAACTTGGGGATCGTCGTCGGGTCGCTGTCCGCCGCCGAGAAGGTGCAGAGCTCGCCGATGAGCGAGCCGAGGACGACGTAACACTGCTCCGGGTGCGCGGCGCCGTGATCGACGAGGTGCGACACGATCGGGATGTACGAGTTCACGGTGTGGAGCAGCCAGAACTTCGTGATGTCGGAGGCCTGGAAGTCGACCGAGGCCGCGGTGCGCATGCGCCGCCCCTCGACGAGCGACTTCTGCTTGCCGACGAGCGCCGAGAGCACCCGCCGCAGGCCGGACATGATGTGGTCCGACGTGTTGATGCGGAGGACCGAAGGGATGAAGCTCTTCCGGAGGACGATCGCGCCGGCGCGGTCGCGGACGAGCTGCGCGATCCGCACCGTCTGGTAGGCGTCGCGCGGCTCGGTGCCGAAGATGAGCCGCAGGTTGGCGCGGGCCCAGGTGACCGACGTGTCGTTGCGCCCGGAGTTCACGTCGGGGACCGTCGTCTGCGACGCCACGAACCGCTGGGCCGGCCCTACCTTCGCCGGATCCAGGCTGATGTTCGCGGCGGTCTCGCGCAGGTTCGGGATCCCGAGGAACACGTCGAGCGACTCCAGCGCGGCCGGGAACACGCCCTCGAGCGGCCGCGCCTCGACCTGGTCCTCGCCACGGTCGCCGATGAAGAACGGCGTCCCGTCGGGAAAGACGCCGTGACACTTGACCACCTTGAACTGCCCGGCCGAGAGCGCGCGCTCATCGAACTGCGCGGACGTGATGCCCCAGTCGTAGCCCACGACGGCGTGGAGGCGCGCGTGGACCAGCGTCTCGTGGTACAGGTCCGACTGCTGAAGATGCTGAGGGGTCATGAAGAGCCCCTCGGTCCAGACAGGCTTACGCGGGTGGATCATGTCGCCCGTCCAGTCTTATCAGATGTGCCGTGCGCCGCGGCGCGAAAGCTGGCCGAGCGCGGGGCGCCGCGACGCCGCTGCGCGCGCGTCGTTCGAGCGCCGCCGCGACGACCGCACCGAGGACGACCGGGGCGCTCCATGGCCCTACTTCCCCGTCGAGGCGGGCGCCTCTGGCGCGGCCACCTTCTTCGGCAGGCTGAGCCGGCGCACGGCGCTCGCGTTGGGGAACATCGACTCGTCGAACTCGACCCCGTTGTCGATCTTGGTCGAGTCGATGAAGAACGCGACCCGCGGGTCTGCGACGGGCGGCCCCGCGTCGGACTCGCGCCCGCCGCACTGCGCCTCTCCGGGCGGGAGCGGGAACTCGTAGAACGTCTTCCAGCTATTGCCCTTCGGGCTGTGGAACAGGGCGGCGCCGACGAGGTGGCTCGCGTCCGGCAGGCGCTCGAACTTCACCTCGACGAGGTCGTTCGGGAAGACCTCGACCTCGTCGACCTTGGCGAGGTCGTCCTCGAGCGTCTCCTTGTCGCGGAGCAGGATCTGATCGTACGTCGCGTTCTCCATGCGCGCGCTGCTCTTGAGCTGGTAGAGCCGCACGACGACGGGCCGCGGGTTGCCGTTCTCGTTGGGGTTGATGTTGTCGGACGCGTAGATCGAGAGCGTCACGATCTGGACGTCGCACGGCTCGGGCGCCGCGGGCGGCGGCGCGGCGGACGTGCAGCCCGCGATCGCGACGGGCAGGGCGGCGCCCAGGAAGGCGGCCAAGGTCGCGGCGGCGAGGGCGGCGGCGACCTTGGCCAGGGTCGCCCCGCGGGGGAGCGACGCCGCCCCGCGGGGGAGCGACGCCGGCCCTCGTCGGGACCCCGGCCGGCGCGCCGCGCCCTCCCCTCCCGGTTCCGGCGAGGGCGAGCGCGGCGCCCCGATCCACATCGAACGCTGTCGGAGCTTGGCGAACGCGACCATGCTCCACCAATTTATGCGGAGTCCCGCGGCCCGTACAACTTTCGGTGCGCCGGGCGGCGTCGATCAGTCCCGAGCTTGAGCCGCGTGATCTCGCCGAGCGCGTCCGGCGAGATCGGCAGGTACGGCACCGTGGTCATGCGGGCGAGCAGCGCCGGCTTGAAGTGCGCCGAGAGCGTCGGCTTGATCGCCTCGACGATCTCCTTGATGAACTCCCCGTCCGCGTCGAGCCGCCGCGCCGGGTCTTCTTCCCGCGCGGCGACCGTCATGTTCGTGATCTTGTCGGTCGCGAGGTTGCTCGTGAGGATGATGACCGTGTTCTTGAAGTCGACGAGCCGCCCCTCGCCGTCGCTCAGCATGCCCTTGTCGAACACCTGGTAGAACAGGTTCATCACGTCGGGGTCGGCCTTCTCGACCTCGTCGAGGAGCACGACCGTGTAGGGCCGCTGGCGCACGGCCTCGGTGAGCATGCCGCCCTCGCCGTAGCCGACGTAGCCGGGGGGCGAGCCGATGAGCCGGGAGACCGTGTGCTTCTCCTGGAACTCGGACATGTTGATGACCGTCATCATCCGCTCGCCGCCGAACATGAGGTCGGCGATCCCGAGCGCCGTCTCCGTCTTGCCGACGCCGCTCGGCCCGACGAGCAGGAACACGCCCTGCGGCGTGCTCAGCGGCTTCAGGCCCGCGCGCGCGCTCCGCAGTTCCTTGGAGATGCTCACGATGCCGTGCGTCTGCCCCTTGATCCGCCGGGTCAGCCGGTCCTCCATCTCGAGGAGCGCCTTCACGTCGTCCTGGACCATCTTGCCGACGGGGATGCCCGTCCATAGCCGCGACGACGCTCGCGACCATCGCCTCGTCGACGTCCGGCCGGACCAGCGGCACCTCGCCCTGGCTCTGCTTGAGCTCGTCGAGGGCCTTGACGACCTCGCGGCGCGCGGCGTCGCGCTCCTCGTTCGTCTTGGCCTCGTCCATCTTCTTGCGGGCGTCGATGACCCGCTGCGTGCCCGCCGTCTCCTTCGCGTACGCGGCGCGCACCGTCTCGAGCTCGGTCTTCGCCTTCGCCAGCCTGTCCGTCAGCGCGCCGACCCGCTCCTGATCGATGTGCACGCCCCTGTCGCGATCCCGCTCGAGCGCCTTGAGCTCGGTCTCGGTGTTCACGATGAGGATCTCCGCGTCCTCGACGGCGGCGGGGCGCTGCTGCAGCGCGACCTTCACGCGGGCCGCGCAGGTGTCGAGCAGGTCGACCGCCTTGTCCGGGAGCTGCCTGCCGGTGAGGTAGCGCGCCGACAGCCGCACGGCCGCGGTCACCGCCTCGTCCTGGATGATGACGTTGTGGGCCTGCTCGAACTTCGGCCGCAGCCCGCGGAGCATGACGACGGCCGCCGGCTCGCTCGGCTCGTCGACCTTGACCGGCTGGAAGCGCCGCTCGAGCGCCGCGTCCTTCTCGATGTACTTCTTGTACTCGCTCCACGTCGTCGCCGCGATCGTCCGGAGCTCGCCGCGGGCGAGCGCCGGCTTGAGCAGGTTGGCCGCGTCGCCGCCGCCCTGCTGCCCGCCCGCGCCGATCAGCGTGTGGGCCTCGTCGATGAAGAGGATGATCGGCTTCGGCGACCCCTTCACCTCGGCGATCACCTGCTTCATCCGGTTCTCGAACTCGCCCTTCACGCCGGCCCCTGCCTGGAGGAGCCCCATGTCGAGCCCGAGGATGTCGACCCCCTGGAGCAGCGGCGGCACCTTCGGGTTCTCCGGCGTGCTCTCGACGATGAGCAGCGCGAGCCCCTCGACGAGCGCCGTCTTCCCGACGCCCGCGTCGCCGACGATGATCGGGTTGTTCTTGCGCCGGCGCGCGAGGATGTCGATGACCTGCCGGATCTCCCGCTCGCGGCCGAAGATCGGGTCGATCTGCCCCGCGCGCGCCTTGCCCGTGTAGTCGACGCAGAACTTCGCGAGGGCCGAGTCGGGCCCGGCGCTCGCCATGCCTGCCGGTAGTTTCCCCGCCCCGGGCGCGCCCGCGGACGCCGCGGCGGCCTCGGCCTCCTCCTTCGAGCCGGAGACGATCTTGGGGAGGTTGTTCTTGAGATCGTCTTTCGAGATGCCCTCGAGGTAAGCGCCGATGCTGCTCACCGAGTAGCGGGTCGGCTGCTGGACGAGGCGCTGGAAGAGCACGCCGCTCCGCACCCGCTGGTAGCCGTACTCCATGGATCCGACCAGATAGGCGTCCTGCATCCACTCGAGCATCGTCGGCGAGAGCACGGGCCTCCCGGCGTTGCCCTTCCTCAGCTCTTCCAGGCTGCGCTGGAGCGCCGCGCGGAGGTGCGACGGATCGAGATCATAGTGGGAGACCAGAAACGCGATGTCGGAGTTCGCGTCGTCGAGCAGCGCGAGGAGCAGGTGCTCGAGGGTGACCTCGTAATGGCGCGCGTTGACACACTGGCCAATCGCCGCCTCGAGGGCTGAAGTGCAGTTCTTGGTGAGTCGCTTGACGATGGCCTTGGTGTCGACGAGCTGCATGCGCGGCATGCTAACCGAGGCGCGCCCTCGTCCGAAAGCGCCGTCGTCAGCCTCGCCCTTTGCGCTTCTTCTCCGCGGCCTCCGGGGCGCGGCCCTCGGCCCCGCCGGCCTCGCCGCGCTCGCGCGCGGGCGGCTTGGCCCCGCCGCGGGTCACCTCGCTGCGCGGCGCTGCGTCGTCTGGGCGCTTGTCGTCCTTCGCCTGCGCGGCGTGCGCCTCGCCGGCGGACGCGCGGTCCACCATGTCGGGCCGTATCCGCAGCTTCAGCAGGGCCCCGACGCGGAGCTTCTGATCCGGGTCAATGCCGTTATCGCGCGCGACGTCCTCGACGTCTATGACGAACTGCCGCGCCACGCCGATCAGCGTGTCGCCGGGCCCGACGCGGTAGAGCATCACCTCGCGCTTCGCCTGCCCACCCGCGGGCCTCGACCGCAGCGGAGCGCGACCCCCGTCGTCCTCGTCCGGCGGACCGTCCGCGCCGTCGTCGAGCGACGCCGCGGCCACGGGGTCGCGCATCGCGCGCCGCTTGCGGCTCGCGACGCGATCGTCGTCGGCCGAATCTATCGGGTCGACCGTCCGCTTCCGCGGCTTCGGGAGGAGCGAGAGCAAGCTCTCGTCGTCGCGATACCCCTTGCGCGGCGCGAAGTCGCGTCCGCCGAGCAGGTCGACGGGATCGAGGATCGACGAGTCGTCGGTGGCGAGCAGCTCCGTGGAGAGCATCGCGGGCAGCGCCGCCTGCGCCCGGGCCAGCGTGTCCGACGGGAGCATCACGAGGAAGTCCCCGCGGCCGGGCGGCACGCGGTCGCCCAGGATGTCGGGGTTCAGCTTCCGCAGCGTCGAGGTCGCGACGCCCGCCGCCTTGGCCAGCGTCTTGAGCGGCGTCCCCGGCGGCGCCGCGATCTCGGCGGCGTCGACCGGCCGGCTCACCTCGACCTGATCGAAGCCGAACCGCTCCAGGTTGTTCGCCACGATCGCCGCCGCTCCGATCTTCGGCACGTAGGCCGCGGTCTCCGACGGGATCGCCTCCTGGCGCGCCAGCTCGTTGAAGTCGGACGTGCCGTACCGGTCGATCCGGTCGAGGAGCTGCTCGTAGCCCATGTTGTAGGCCGCGAGCGCGAGGTCCCAGCTCCCGAAGCGCATGTAGAGGTCGCGCAGGTGGTGGGCGGCCGCCTGCGTGGCGAGGCGCGGGTTCTTCCGCTGGTCGAGGTGCTGGCTCCGCTGGAGCCCGTAGACGGCCCCGGTCGCGGGCATGAACTGCCAGAGCCCGACGGCGCCGGCCGGCGACTTCGCCGTCGGGTCGAAGCCGCTCTCGATCATGGACACCCAGATGAGATCTTCCGGCAGCCGCCGGTCCCTGAGCTCGGCCTGGATCATCTCCTGGTAGCGCCCGCTGCGCTTCAGCCACGTCTCGAACATCTGCCGCCCGCGGTCGGTGCGCGTGAAGAAGCGGACGTACTTGAGGGTGCGGCGCGACACGGCGAGCCGGAGGTCTGGCAGTTGCAGCCTCGAGAGCGCCTCGGCGCCGGCCGCGTCGAGGTCGTCCACGTCGTCGGCGTAGCTGCCCTCGGCGGAGAACGCGCGCGGCGGCCGCGAGTAGCTCGGCCGATCCAGCTCGCAGGAGGCGCCCTCCCGCGCGTCGCGCCCCCCCACGTCGCGCAGCCGCGACAGCTCCCGTGACTCGCTCCCCGGCGTCGCCGCCGTGGCGCCGAGGCCGCGCGCTGGCGGCGCGTACGTCGGCGGCGCGGCGGCGAGCGCCGCGGCCGTGATGGGCGCCGTGGTCCGCGCTCCGCCCACCTGGTAGGTCGACACCGCCGACTGGACCGACGAGATCGCCGACTGCGGCGCCGCCATCCCGACCCCGTAGCCAAACGCCAGGGCCGAGACCATGGGAGGGATCTTATGGACGAGGCTCATGTGTGGTTTAAGGTCGCACCATGTAGGCAAACAGGTCAAGAAACCCGCCGGGCGCGCGGGAGCGCCGCGGGTCGGCGGCCGGGGCGCGCGACGGAGGACCGCGTGGCGGGGAGCGACGTCAGGCACTCCCGTGCGGCGGAGCGGGTCTGCTAGTCTGCACCCATGCCGGCGGCGCTCTCGGCCCGCGTGTCCGACACCCAGGCCAACCAAAGCTTCGACGCTTCGTTCGAGCGCTTCCCTGTCCGGATCGGCAGGAACCAGCTGAACGATCTTCACATCGACCGGCCGTACATCTCCCAGTTCCATGCGGCGGTGGACGTGGACGTCCGCGATCGCCGGATCCTCGTCCGCGACCTCGGCTCCACGAACGGGACGATGTTCGCGGGGCACCGGCTGGCGCGCGACACGTCGGTGGACGTGAGCAGCCAGCCGGAGATCACGATCGGCCCGATCCAGATCCGGCTCGCCATCATCGAGGCGCCGCTGAAGGCCGAGAGCCCGAACGACGGCACGCTGCTCGGCACGAGCGGCGAGCACCTCTCGGCGCTGCTCACGCCGCAGAAGCGCGCCGCGCCGGGCGGCGAGGACCCGTACCTGCGCCAGGTGGTCCCGTACCTGGAGGCGTACCGGACCGCGTGGGCCGCGGTCTACCGGATGATCTGGGATCACCTCGCGCGGCTCCCGCCCGACGCGCGCCAGAGCTACCTGCGCCGGCTGGGCGAGGAGCACCCGAGCGTCCTCGCGGAGCGCGACTTCCAGAAGATCTCTCAGTACTACGGCGTCGACTACCGCACGCTCGGCGAGCTGGCCCCTGCGAACGCCGCGTTCGCGGCGCTCTCGGAGCTGGCGAGCGCCCTCGCGCCCGGCACGAAGCCCCCGGACGACGTCGCGGGCATCGTCAACTTCGCGCGGCGGCTCCGCGACACGATGGAGGTCTTCCTGAAGTGCTTCGTGAGCTTGCGCGACGGCTACCAGACGTTCGAGGCCGAGGTGCTCGCGCGCGATCGTTCCGCGGAGACCGACAAGGTCGCGACCGTGAAGGACGCGAAGGCGCTCGGCACGGTGCTGCTCACGCCCGAGGGGGGCGCGGACGCCGCGCGTCAGTTGCAGGAGATCTTCGCCGACGTGATGAGCCACCAGATGGCGCTCCTGAGCGGCGTGATGGGGGGTGTCCGGTCGCTGCTCGTGAAGCTCGCGCCGAAGACGCTCGAGGAGAAGCTCGAGCGCGAGGGCAAGAAAGGCGGGCTGTTCTCGAACAAGTACGAGGAGCTCTGGCGGCTGTACGAGCGCCGCCACGGCGACTACTCGGGCGAGGACAAGGAGACGTTTCGGGAAATATTTGGCGAGCAGTTCTACCGGGCGTACGCTGCGACCGCCGCAGAGGACTACGTGTCATCCGGCGAGTCGGGAGGCCGGAGCATCGTCCGCTTCCCCGTCTCTGGGAATCCGAACAAACGGTAGCGCCCCTCAACGGCGGGGCTTCACGCGGCGAGCCGCGCCTTGGGCTCGCCGATCTTCGCCGGTGGCGCAGCCGAACGCGAGGCGCCGTTCATGCGAATCAGGGAGAAAGTCGTAGCAGCAGGTTGTCTGGCCGTCGCCGCGTGCCTCCTCGCCCCCGGCGAGGCGGCTGCGCAGACGGTACGCCGCGATGAGAACTGGGCCACCGTCTCGGATGTGAGCCTCGTGCTGGGGACATCGGTCGTCTTCCTGATGCCGCGCGTCTACTACAGCGATCCCGAGGCCACGGTCGGCTGGAAGGGGCGCTGGCATTTCTCGGTCCTGGCGCCTGCCATGACCATGACGGCGCTCACGCTGCTCGTCGACCTGCCGATCAAGGACGCGATCGAATCGCCGCGCCGGGGTTGTGGGATTGACCAGACGAAGACGGCCGTGTCCGACTCGAACTGCGAGTCCTTCGGCGGCCCTTCCACGCACGCGTTCGCCTCGTGGGGCGCGACGGGCGCGGGCACGGGCATCTTCCTGGTCGACACCTTCCGTTACTCTTCTGGCCGCTTCAACGCCGGTGGTTTCATCGGCCATGTGGCTTTCCCCCTCACCGCCTCGGTGGTCACCTCGATCGCCCGCGGCGTCGCCCCCGGGGACAATCGGCCGCACGAGCACGCCGGTCAGATCGCGATCGGCGGCGTCACCGGCTTCCTGAGCGGCCTCGCTGTCGGCACTGCCTACGCGATGTTCCAGCGCCCGAACTGCGGTTACGGCAACGCCTTGTTCTGCTGGTAGCCGTCCCGCCTCGCCGGCGAGGCTGTGACCTCGCCGGCGAACCGCCGCGCCGTCGTCGGACGACCCTTCTCGAGCTTCGCCACAAGATCACGCCCTCGCGCCGGCGCCCCCTCCTTCCTCCCGGTGGAGAGGCCGGGGGGCGGGAGGGGGGACCGCGGGACGCGGGCGGGTACGGGCCGATGTCCGAGCAGATCCACGCGCGGCTCGTCTGCGCCCCGCGCGGGCGAGCCGCGCGTCCTGCGAGTCCGGCGGGCCCCCGCCCGCCCCCCCGCGCTCCCCCTCCGGCCTCCTGCCCGCCGCTGCCGTTCTAGTCCTGTCCGACGACGCGCTCCCAGAGCGGATCGTTCGACGAGAAGAGCGTATCCCGCTCCACCCGGAGGAAGCGCTGGAACTCGACGCGGCGGAGCTCGCGGTCGCTGTCGCGGCTGCCGTCCTCGTACTTCACGATCTTCACCCGCACCTGCTCGAGGAGCTGGATCCCGTTCGGTTTGTACGAGACGTCGGTGCGCAGCACGTAGCGGGCGTAGAGCCCGCGCTCGGTGACGGAGGGGACCACCGCGGTCCGCTCCAGGTCGACGGAGGCGGCCTCGATCAGCCGCCCTCTCCGCGCGAGGTAGAAGTGGGCTCGTTGCCTGCAGTCGTCGGGATCGGGGCAGCTCTTCGTCTCGGCCACGACGAGGTTGTCGTTGCCGAGGCGCACCGGCGACAGCTTGGTCCCCTTCGCCGGCGCGCGGAAGCTGCCGACGCCGTAGACGTCCGCGCGATCGCCGGCCGCGCGCACGAGCGCGACGAGGCCGCCCTCGTCGCCGTTCTCGAACTTGAGGACGCGCACCCAGATCGCGCGCAGCCCCTCCGGCCCCGAGCGGATCTCGACCTCGTCGGGGTCGATCTTGCGCGGCCAGCCGGATTTCGAGATGCCGCCGCGAAGCGTCTCGTTGGCGAACACGTAGTGGCCGGTGCAGTCGACGTCGGTCGCCCCGATCCCGCGCTCCTCGCTGTAGCTGGGGACGACGATCCCCAGCCACTGATCGGCGTCGAGGGTGCGGACGGCGGCCTTGTCCCCCGCCGCGCGCCGCGCGGGCGGAAGCTGGGCGGTGCACACCGGGATCGGGTTCTGCTTGCGTGTCTGCAGCTCGCCGTGAGGCTGCTCGGGGTACGATCCGCAGCCCGTGAGGGCGGCGGCGAGCCCCAGGCCGACGACGGAGCCGAAACGAACGATGCTCACGCGCCCTTCGTATCATGCAAGGCGTCGCCGAGGCGAGTTCGCGACCGAACACCTGGCCGGCCAGCGCGTGGCCTGCCTGCCCCGTTGGCCGGCCACATGCTGGCCGGCCACACATTGGCCGGCCAGCCGCGTTGGCCGGCCAGGCCACCTTGTTCTCCATGTCGGCTGTCGCGCCCACCCCAGGATCGAGCCGCCGCATCGCTCATCGTCACGTCGCGCACAGTGTCCGCGGCCTGGTAACGCGCTGGACACGCCCATGCCTCCTTATCGAAGCGGTGTCACGCCGACGGAATATTTCGGCCATCGGGGACCAGGGGGCGCCCAGCGCACCCGCTGTTCTGGGACACAAAAGTCTTGACGCTCCCATATAGGGAGTTACCTTCTGGACTCCCTGCGACGAGCAGGGATAGAGATACGATGAGAGTCTTATCTCTAGATATCCAGACTCCTACTCCCGACGGGACGAACCGTCTGCCAGCGCGCAATGGGGCGTAGACTGAGCCCAGGCGGCGAGACCTTGAAGGAAGAGGCATTTGATCATGGCGTTGCAAGCTCATCTTAAGCTGAAGGGTGTCACGCAGGGTCCGATCGACGGTTCGGTCACCCAGAAGGGCCGCGAGAAGTCGGTCGCCATCATCGCGGTGCAGCATCAGATCGTGAGCCCGCGTGATCCGGCGACCGGAATGCCGAGCGGGAAGCGCCAGCACAAGCCCTTCGTGATCACGAAGGAGCTCGACAAGGCCACCCCCCTCCTCTACAACGCCTTGGTCAACAACGAGAGCATCTCGGAGTGGGAGCTCAAGTTCTACACGCCGGGTACCCAGGCGGCGAAGAACATCGGCAAGGAGCAGAACCACTACACGGTCAAGCTCACGAACGCGACCGTCGCGAGCATCGACTTCTACATGGAGAACACCCGCCGGCCCGACGCCCGGGAGATCCCCGAGTACGAGAAGATCGCCTTCACGTACCAGAAGATCGAGTGGTCGTACGATGACGGCGACGGCGCCCGCCAGGCGGACGACGACTGGGAGTCGCCGAACCAGTAGCCCCTAGCGGCTGAGGTCTCGTCGCACCGGGCGGCCTTCGGGTCGCCCGGTTGCGTTTGTCGTCCTGATCTGGGGGTGCCAGGGGGCCTCAAATCAGGCATGGCCATCACGCGCAGCAGGATCAGAATGTTGGCATGCCCCTCCACGCCTACCTCAGACTCGTCGGCGCAAGACAAGGGGAAATCAGGGGCTCCGTCACGCAGAAGGGGCGTGAAGGTAGCATCCTGGTGACTGAGGTATTCCACTCGCTGGTCGGTCCGCGCGACCCGGTGACCGGGCGACCGACGGGCAAGCGGATGCACAAGCCGTTCATCGTCACGAAGGACCTCGACCGGTCCACCCCCCACCTCCTCGACATCCTCAGCCACAACGAGAACATCCCGCACTGGGAGCTCCAGTTCTACCGGTCGGTCGCGATCGGCGTCGAGCGGCCGATCTTCACGGTCCAGCTCACGAACGCGAACATCTCGAGCATCCAGTTCCACGTCTTCAACGTGAGGAACCCGGTGCTGGCGCGCGTGCCCGAGCAGGAGGAGGTCGCGTTCACGTACCAGAAGGTCATCTGGACCTGGAACGATGGGGGCCTCTCCGCCGAGGACGACTGGCTGACGCCGCGCTGAACGAGCGGGCTTCCGCTCGAGGCGCGAGCTGGTCTACGATTGCGCCGTGGCCGGCGCATCGCTCCTTACCCGCATCATGCACGCTGCCGACCCGCACTCGACGGAGCGGCACACGTACCGGGATCACGACCTGGAGTCGGCGATCCTGACGCACCTCGGGCACATGCTGAACACCCGCCAGGGCAGCTCGCTGACCTGCCCGGACTACGGCCTCATGGAGGTGTCGGAGGTGCTGCACGAGTTCCCCGAGGCGATCGGCCTGGTGCAGCGCTCGATCAAGAACTGCATCCAGACCTACGAGCCACGGCTGAAGAACGTCCAGGTCCGGCACCTGCGCAGCGACGCGATCCAGGCCATGGTCCTCGAGTTCGAGATCACCGCGCAGATCCAGTTCTCGGACGGCCGGCGCCAGGCGCTCCGGCTCGGCGCCGCGGTGGACCAGAGCGGCAACGTCCGGATGACGTAGCGTCGATGGGCCGCCGGGGCGCTCGGCGGTTGACACGCTTCGGCCCCGGCGGTCGACTGGCGGTGGCGAGAGGATGTTCAACAAGTACTACCAGGACGAGCTCACCTACCTGCGCGATCTGGGGCGGGAGTTCGCCGCCGCCTATCCCGGGATCGCGCCCATGCTCGCGGAGCGTGGCGGCGACCCCGACGTCGAGCGTCTGCTCGAGGGCGTCGCCTTCCTGACCGGCAAGATCCGCCAGAAGCTCGACGACGAGCTCCCCGAGGTGATCCACTCGGTCGCGTCGCTCCTCTTCCCGCACTACCTCCGTCAGATCCCGGCGACGTCGATCATCGAGTTCACGCCGCTGCCGAACGTCGTGCGCGAGAAGCTCGTCGTGGCCCGGCACGCGGAGGTCGGGTCGGTGCCGGTCGACGGCATCTCGTGCCGGTTCCGCACGACGCAGGACGTCGAGCTGGTCCCGCTCGCGGTCGAGGACGTGCGCGTCGACACGGGCGCGCAGCTCGCGCAGACGCTCCGCATCGAGCTCCGCCTGACGGGGGGAGCCGCGCTGTCGAGCCTGTCGCTCTCGTCGCTGCGCTTCTACATCCACGGCGAGCGCCGGCTCCAGGACGACCTCCGCCTCTGGGTCGGCGCGCACGTCGACACCGTCGCGCTCGCCGCGGTCGACGCCGCGGGCCGCGACACGACGATCGCGTCGCTCCCCGCGCGCGCCGTGCGGCTCACGGGCTTCACCGACGAGGAGGCGCTGATCCCGTACCCGAAGACCGTCTACCCCGGCTTCCGGCTGCTCCAGGAGTTCTTCACGCTGCCGCAGAAGTTCGCGTTCTTCGAGGTGACCGGCCTCCAGGCGCTCTCGGCGGAGCGGATCTCCGATCGGTTCGCGATCCTGCTGCAGTTCAAGGACGGGCTCCCGCCGGGGACGCGGGTCGGCAAGGAGAACCTCCGGCTGTTCTGCTCGCCGGTCGTCAACCTGTTCGAGCACACGAGCGATCCGATCAAGCCCGAGGCCACCAAGCACGAGTACCTCTGCCGCCCGGCGGGCGCGGCGCCCTCCGCCTTCGAGATCCACAGCATCGACAAGGTCGTCGGGATCGCCCGGCGCACGAGCCAGCGCGTCGAGATCCCCTCGTTCTTCAGCTTCCAGCACGAGCTCGATCCCGAGGCCGCCGCGCGGACCATCTTCTATCAGGCGCACCTCCGCCCCGCCGCGATCGGCGACGGGATCGACATGTACCTGTCGTTCGGCTCGCCGCAGGACGCGGGGGCCCTGCCCGAGTTCGACGTGATCAGCATCGAGGCGACGAGCACGAACCGCCGCCTGCCGGCGCAGCTCAGGGTCGGCGATCTCCGGGTGCCGACGGCGACCTCTCCCGCGGTGGCGAGCTTCACCAACCTCACCGGCGTCACCGCGCCGCTCCCGCCGCCGATCGGGCGCGAGCTGCAGTGGCGCGTGCTGGCGCACATGGCCATGAGCTACCGATCGATCACCGAGCTCGAGGTGCTCCGGGCGACGGTCGATCTCTACAATTTTCAGGCGATCGTCGACCGCCAGGCGGCGCGCGCCAACCAGCTCCGCCTGGCCGCGATCAAGTCGATCCGGGTGCGGCCGACGGATCGGCTGTACCGCGGAGCGCCCGTGCGCGGCGTGGCGGTCGACATCGAGCTCGATGAGGGCGGGTTCGTCGGCGAGGGGGAGATGTACCTGTTTGCGAGCATCCTGAACGAGATGCTCGGGTCTTACGTCTCGTTGAACTCGTTCACGCAGCTGACGGTCACCGGCACGAACACACGCGTGGTGCACAAATGGGAGCCGAAGAGCGGCAGCCTGACCCTGATCTGAAGGCCGCTGCGCCGAGAGGCGCCGCGAGCGCCGACCCCGCCGCGCTGGAGACGCTCCGGCGCTTCGAGGCGACCGCGCCGCGCTTCTCGTACTACCGCCTCATCTACCTGCTCGAGCGGCTCTTCCCCGCCGCGCCGCCGGTGGGCCAGCTCGGGCCCGTGCAGGACGAGCGCATCCGGCTGCGCGGCGACCCATCGCTCATCTTCGCGTCGAGCGACGTGAGCGAGCTCGCGGTGGTCAAGTCGCCGGACGCGGTGCAGCGCGCGCGCGTCTCGACGACGTTCCTCGGCCTGTACGGCTCGGTGTCGCCGCTGCCGGCGTACTTCATCGAGCAGATCGCGCTGGCCGACTACCAGGGCGGGCCGCAGCCGATCCGCGAGCTCCTCGACGTCTTCCATCACCGGCTCCTGTCGCTGCTCTACCGCGCGTGGACCAAGTACCGGCTGCCCGTCACCTACCGCAAGCAGGGCGCCGATCCGTTCTCGCGCCGCATGCTCTGCGCGGTCGGGCTCGACGGGTTCCGCGACTACGAGACGCCGCTCGATCGCTTCTTCTTCCTCCGCTACGCGCCCATCCTCGCCTCGAAGTCGCGCTCGGCGCGGAGCCTCGAGACCGTGCTGTCGGAGATGCTCGGGAACATCGACGTGCACATCGAGCAGTTCGTCGGTCACTGGACGAAGATCGAGAAGCCGTTCAGGAACAAGCTCGGCGTGATGAACCACCAGCTCGGCGAGAGCCTGACCCTGGGGCGCTACGTGTTCGACGGCTCGGGCCGCTACAAGGTCGTGCTCGGCCCCGTCGGCTACGACGAGTACCTCTCCTTCTTGCCCGGGGGCCACCGTCAGGAGCTCGTGCGCGGCATCATCGAGACGTTCACGCCGGGCATCCACGACGTGATGCTCGAGATCCACGTGGACACGGAGGAGGCCCCGCGGTTCCAGCTCGGCTCACCGCGCGCCGCGACGCTCAAGCGCACCGCGTGGATCGGCGGCTCCGCGGCGGAGCGGCTCGTGATCACGATCCCGCTCGACGACAAGCACCTCGCGGGCAGCGACGATGCGGACGACGAGGATCGGGGCGAGCCCCCGCCGATGTGAGCGAGGTCGAGCGGAGCCGCCGGAGCAGCGCGCCGCGATCGCGACGCGCAGCGCCGGTGAGCGAGGTCGCCGCGCGTCCGATGACCGCGACCGCCAGCGTGAGCGAGCGCGGACGCGGCTCCCGACGGTCAGTAGACGGTGAGGCTCTGCAGCGCGGCCGTGATCTCGTCGGCGTTCGCGTCGATGTTCTCGTGGTGCACGATCTGCACGAGCAGGATGCGGCGGGGGCTCCGGATGAGGATCTCGTGGGCGAACGCCTCGGAGATGGGCTTCGAGGGGATCTTCGCCTTGACGACGTAGCTGCGCCCCTGCGTGTTCGCGGTCGCCACAGGCGCGCGGCCGGAGAGGATCTCGGCGCCCTGCTCCTCGAGGTCGGCCTCGTAGCGCTTGAGCACGTCGGGCCACGGATCCTCGGGGCTGTCGATGCGCTCGTAGATCGAGAACAGGAACTGGCGCGGGGACTGGTACGTGATGAACCGGCGCTCGGCCGTGTAGTCGGCGCCGCCGACGTTCCAGTCCATCGGGCGGCTCATGCGGACGTCGCCGTTCATGAGGCCCACGCCGATCCTGCGAGGCACCCGCTCCGTGGCCGGGGCGTCGAGCGGCGGGAAGTACACCTCGAAGCTCGAGTCCTTGCTCAGGAGGCCGGCCGCGCCGTGCAGGTAGAAGACGTCGTCCTGCCTGGGGGCGGAGGGCGACCCGCCGCAGCCTGCGAGCAGCGCGATCGCGGCGACGACCGCGCAGGACGCTCCAGCGCGCCGTGGGGGGGCTGCGAGCGGCCCCCTGGCGCGGAGGGCGGGGGCGTGCGCGAGCATCGGCATTCCGAGGTGCCTCATCGGCCGAACTCTAGGCCAGCGGGGGCGCGCCAGCCAAATGTTCGCAGAGGAGTTTGCCCTCGAGGCGTCCGGCATTGAATGATTGCCCGGCCCGGGCAGCGCTGCGTCCGCCGATCGAGGCGGCGCTCCAGGTGCCGCGAGAGAGCCATGTCGAACGAAAGCAAACCGAGCCGCAAGGGCGCGCCCGCCGGAGCACCGGCGAGCGCGCCGAGCCCCCCCCGCAGCATGAGCCCCGATCGCGAGCGTCCGGCGCCGAGCCGCCGCGCGCCCCGACGCCCTGCGCTGGCAGCGGCCCTCGCGCTAGCGCTGGGCGTCCCGGCGTGCAGCGGCATCGACGCCGGCGTCGAGTACCCGAGCGACCTGCCCGACATCGACCGGTACCTCTTGACACCCGAGAACGGCGCGGATCCGTCGCTCACGCTGGGCGAGTTCAAGGTCGGCCCCGAGACGTGCCAGGGCGTCGACACGCACCCGGTCACCCAGAAGCTCTCGCCCGACGATCTCGCCCGCTTCCTTGCGGCGCAGGGCGCCGGGAGCATCGCCCCGAAGCAGGCGCGGTCGAACCTGTACTGGTTCGACTTCCCGTCGAGCGACAAGTCGTTCGTCCGGCTGCGCCTCGCGGTGCTCGAGGACCCGAAGCACGCCACGCAGGATCTCCACGACGCGGTGCTGCAGCACGGTCCGGGCTGGTGGGGCGTCCGCCGCTCGAACCTCGCCGTGCTCGCGCCGAAGGCGAGCCTGAAGGAGGCGATGGCGTTCGCCATCAAGTACAAGCTCGTCTGCTGGGGGGTGTTCACGTACGCGGGACACGACGACGCGTACGTCGTCCCCGGGCCCTACGCCGAGCTGTGAGCCGAGCCGCCGGCGCGGGGGGCGGAGGCGCACGCCGGCGCCGCTGCGGGCGACCTCTGCGAGTCTGGCCTCCCCGCAGGGAGACCGCGTAGACTGCGCCCATGCGCCGCTACGTCTTGCTCGCCGCCGCCGTCGCCCCGATCCTCGCCGTGACCGCGGCCGTCTCTGTGCCCGGTTGTGGCGAGGAGTTCGAGAACATCTGCGTCTTCCTCGACGACTCGAGCAGCTGCTACCACGAATTCCGGACCGAAACCTCGACCCGCTGCTGGCCGTCCGGCGAGAGCTCACCAGTCGGTACCTTTGCAAGTCGAGAGAAGCTGGACGTCTGCTTCCTCGAAGGTGGCGGGCAAATCGTCTTCGATCCACCCCTTGACATCGCGGCGTTTCCGCCGACGAGCATCGCGTTCAAGCGCCTCGATACCCAGGCAGCAGAGTGCGGCGCTGTGACGCTCTCAGGAGAATTCAGCTACTCGGTGACCGTTCAGGTCCCCTGCACCCCTGAGGATGTCGACGCTGGCGCAGAAGCGTGCGCGGATCCCGCCACCGACAGCACCGGCCAAATCGGCAGGACAATCACACTGGCGACTCCAGAAGCCAGGGACGTCCTCGACGTGAGTTGTGCGGACGGAACATCTCACCACTTCAATCGCGCCGACATCCAGGAGTGTGCGGTCAGAGGACAAGCCAAGCTGCAACCTCGAGCCGTGCTGGAGGCGAACCCTGGCAACCAGCCTCCGCCGGATGCGGACCCGACGGTTCCGGAAACGACGGAGACCTATGGTGGTTTTATCAAACTCAGCATTCGCTACCCGCAGAGCGAGGCGACTGAGGAGGTGGAGGAGAACGGCAAAAAGGTGAAGCAGGTCTTCAAAGACCCTGAGGTCATCGAATACTTCAATTGCCGCATCCCGCCTCCTGCGCCGATCTGCGCGAACGGTCAGAAGGACGGCCTGGAGACCGACGTCGACTGCGGAGGCACCCTTTGCGACAAGCGGTGCGGCGATGGTCAGTCCTGTGCTGTGGTTGGGGATTGCTCGCCTGGAATGTCGTGCACGCTCGACAGCAGCGGATTCCTGAAATGCCAGGCGCCTGACGACAGCAGCGCGAGCGCCTCGACGGGAGGCGGTGCGGGTGCCGGCGGCTCGGGAAGCGCAGGCGGAGAGTAGCCCTCACGCCACCAGCACCTTCACCACGAACGTCGTGCTCCCGAGCCGTAGCCGGTCGTTGTCGCGGAGCTGACGGCGCTCGCCCTGCGCGAGGCGCTGCTCGTTGACGAAGGTGCCGTTCCGCGAGCCGTCGTCCTCGATGAAGACCTGGCCCGTCGTCGGGTCCGCATGGAGCGACGCATGACGCGAAGAGGCGCTCGCGTCGGCGAGCCCGATCCCCGTCCCCGGGTCCGCCCCGGCGCGCCCGACCTGGGTGCGGCCGCTGTAGATCGGCCAGAAGCTGCCGCCAGGATCGTTCTGGAACGTCACGATGAAGCCAACGAGGACGCGCGACGGCTGCGCCGATACCGCCGGTGCCACGCCCTGAACCACCGGCGGCGCGACGATCGCTGGCGCCCTGACCTGCCCCGCCGCGGGCGCCCCGCCCTGCACCAGCGGCGGCGGCGCGACCGCGCCTCCCTGCACCAGCGGCGGCGGCGCCACCAGCCCCGGCGTCCCCGTCGGTACCGCCGCGGGCACCCCGCCCTGCACCAGCGGCGGCGGCGCGACCGCGCCTCCCTGCACCAGCGGCGGCGGCGCTACCAGCCCCGGCGTGACCATCGGCGGGGGCGCGACCATCTGCGGAGGCGCGCCGAACACCGGCGCCTGCTGGACGGGCTGCTGCGCCATCGCGCCGCCGAGGCCCGCGCCGGGCACCATGCCCGGGATCGGCGACGCAAGCGGCGGCTGGGCAGGCGTGATCCCGGGCGCGTTCAGCGGAGGTGACGACGGCTGCGACGTGAGCCCCGCCGAGGGCGCCGCGCGCGCCCACGGAGAGACCGGGAAGGGAGCGTCCGCGCCCGTCGAGAACGGGATGGCGCCGCCAGGCGAGGCAGGCGCCGCAAGGCTGCCCCCGAGCCCAACCGGCTGAGGCGGAGGCGGATAGGCGCCCTGCCCGCCCCCCATCGCGCCGTAGCCCGGAGACACCGGCTGCGGCACCGCGGCGCCATAGCCGGAGACGCCCGGCTGCGCCGGGTAGCCCGGAGGGCCGGGCTGAGCGTAGGCGCCCCCCGCCTGCACCGGCGGCGGCGCGACCGGGACAGAGGCTCCGGGAGATGCGCCGGCCACGCTCGCCCCACACATCGAGCAAGCAGTGTCGGTCTCCTTGAGCATCCACGCGCAATTCGGGCACGGCCTCATGCGTCGATGAGGCTACCGATTCGCTTGACATCCGTCGAGACGAAAGGCCGACGGCAGGAGCGCGCGCATCGCGCATGCGCCGCGCGCGTGCTGCGGTGCGCGGGTGCTGCGACGCGATGCGATGCACGTGTTGTTCGGTGAAGCGGAGGCGTGACGCGAAGCCAAGGCACCGCGCGCACAGCGGTTGAGACGGCGCGCGCCCAGCCGGCGTCATCGCGCCCACGCCCCTCTTGACGAAAAAGGCGCCGCGCGTTCAAGCCGCGCGGCGCCCACGGAGACAGGTCGCTCAGCGATCAGAGATCAGTTGCTGGCGATCGAGCTCTTCTCCGACTTCTCGAGATCCTTCTTCTCGCCGTCCTTCGACTCCTCGGTCACGGGCGCGGGCTCGGGCAGCCGCTCGAGCGCGGCCTCGAGGACCTGCTCCATCCGGCTGACGAAGAAGAACTGCAGCTCGTCCACGACCTCCTTCGGGACCTCCTCGAGGTCCGCCCGGTTGCGCTCGGGGACGATGATCCGCTTGATGCCGGCGCGGTGCGCCGCCAGCACCTTCTCCTTCAGACCGCCGATCGGGAGCACCCGACCGCGGAGCGTGATCTCGCCCGTCATCGCGACGTCGTGACGGACCTTGATCCCGGTGAGGAGCGAGACGAGCGCCGTGAACATCGTCACACCCGCGCTCGGCCCATCCTTGGGCATCGCGCCGGCGGGGATGTGGATGTGCAGATCGCTCTTCTCGAGGAAGTCCTTCGCGATGCCGTACCTCGCCGCGTTGCTGCGCACGAAGGACAGCGCCGCCTGCGCCGACTCCTTCATCACGTCGCCGAGCTGGCCGGTCAGCTGGAGCTTGCCCGTGCCGTACATCCTCGTCGCCTCGATGAAGAGGATCTCCCCGCCGACGCTCGTCCACGCGAGGCCCGTCGCGACGCCGGTCTCGGCGGTGCGCTCGGCGACCTCGCTCGTGTACTTCGCCGGGCCGAGGAACTCGTGCAGGTCGTCCTCGTTGTCGACGCGCCGCTTCTGCGTGTCGCCCTCCGCCACCTTCACCGCCACGCCGCGGATGACGCCCGCGATCTGCCGCTCGAGCGAGCGGACACCGGCCTCGCGCGTGTAGTGATCGATGATCTCCTCCAGCGCCTTGTCCGTGACCTCGAGCTGCTCGGTCGTGAGCCCGTGCTCGGAGAGCTGCTTCGGCAGCAGGTGCTGGCGCGCGATCGCGAGCTTCTCCTTCCGCGTGTAGCCGGGGATCTCCAGGATCTCCATGCGGTCGCGGAGGGGCGGCGGGATCGGATCGGCCACGTTCGCTGTCGCGACGAACATCACGTGCGACAGGTCGTACGGGATCTCCAGGTAGTGATCCGCGAACGTGTTGTTCTGCTCCGGGTCGAGCACCTCGAGGAGCGCCGCAGAGGGGTCGCCCCGGAAGTCGTGCCCGATCTTGTCGACCTCATCCATCATGAAGACCGGGTTGATCGTCCCCGACTTCTTCATGCCCTGGATGATCTGGCCAGGGAGCGCGCCGACGTAGGTGCGCCGGTGGCCGCGGATCGCCGCCTCGTCGTGCACGCCGCCGAGCGAGACGCGGTGGAACTTGCGGCCGAGGGCGCGCGCGATGCTCCGGCCGAGCGAGGTCTTGCCGACGCCAGGCGGCCCGAGCAGGCAGAGGATCGGACCCTTCTTGTCCTGCTTCAGCTTGCGGACCGCGAGGTACTCGAGGATGCGCTTCTTGACCTTCTCGAGGCCGTAGTGATCCTCGTCGAGCACCTTGCGGACACTGCCGATGTCGAGGTTGTCCTGCGTCGACTGCGTCCAGGGCACGTCGAGGATCCAGTCGAGGTACGTCCGCACCACGGTGTACTCGGCCGAGCCGACCTGCATCGTGCGCAGCCGCTTGAGCTGCTTCTTCGCGACCGTCTCCGCCTCGGTCGGCAGGTTCGCCTTCGCGATGCGATCCTCGAGGCCGTCGAGATCGCCCTGATCGCCGTCGTCCTCGCCGAGCTCCTCCTTGATCGCCTTGAGCTGCTGGCGCAGGACGTACTCGCGCTGGTTCTTGCCCATCTCCTCCTTGATCTGGGAGTTGATGCGCTCGCGCATCTTCAGGATCTCGAGCTGCCGCGTGAGCAGCCGGAGCACCTTGCGGATGCGCTCCTTGACGTCGATCGTCTCGATGAGCTGCGCCTTCTCCTCGACCGGGGCGTCCAGGTTGGCCGCGACGAGATCGGCGAGCGCGCCGGGCGCCTGGATGGAGTCGATGAGCGAGCCCGCCTCGCGCGGCAGCTCGGGCATGAGCTGGATGACCTGCTTCGCGATGTCGCGCAGGCTCATCGCGAGCGCCTCGGCCTCGACGTCCTCCGTCGCCGGCTCGTCCATGCGGCGGATCTTCGCGCGCAGGTACGGCGTGTGCGCGGTGACGCTGTCGAGCTTGATCCGCGTGAGGCCCTGCAGGATCAGCGAGTAGTTGCCGGAGCTGTGCTTGAGCGCCTTCAGCACGCGGGCGGCGCAGCCCATGGGGTACAGGTCTTCAGCCCCGGGATCGTCGGTCGACGGATCGCGCTGGGCAAAGATCGCGATGACCGGGCCGGGGAGGTTGTCGACATCCTCGACGAGCGCGACCGACTTCTCGCGGCCGACATCGAAGGGCGCAACGGCGCCCGGGAACAGGACCGCATTGCGAATCGGCAGGACCGGCAGCTCGTCGCCGAAGACGACCTCTTCTTCGGAGCGCGGCGGCATCGGCGGGTTCTTTTTCTCGGACATGGCGATCTCCTCTAGGCACCCGACCGGGGGAGGTAAACCCCTTCATGAACCTGCGGCCGGGCCGCGCGGTCGACGCGCGCCCCGGTCATCTTGGCTTGCATCCAGACGGATGAGAATCGTGCGACGCGGAGCCTGCTGGCGTGAAGACAGCCCGCGAGGCTACGGGAGCTCACCATAGACACGGCGCATGCCGCGTGCCACAGCCCTGGCCATTTTTTTGAATGAGGATACGCTGCGGTCAGCTCCGACCTGCAGCGCTCGCCCGTTGGTCGACGCGGCGCAGGATCCTCCACGGCGGATCCGCAGCGGAGAGGACCGATCGCCGGAGCCCTCGCTGAACGATGATCGATCCCCTGCTCGGCCTCGGCGCGCTCGCGCTCGCGATGCTCAGCCTGCCAGCGGCGCCCTCCCTCGATCCCGGGCCCAGCGCGGCGTGCCCGGCGGACATGCGGCTCGTCACCGGGACGCACCATGACGACGTGCAGCATGTCTGCGTCGAACCCGTCAAGAGCGGCAAGGCGACCCACTGCTTCGCCTACTGGGAAGGCATCACCGCCGAGGAGGGGCCGACGACCGAGATCTCGGTGTGCATGGACCAGTTCGAGGCGCCGAACCAGCGGGGCGCGAAGCCGCTCGTGATGCAGTCGTTCGAGATGACGACCGCCTGGTGCGCGGCGCGCGGCAAGCGCGTGTGCGCCGAGCAGGAGTGGGAGCTCGCGTGCGAGGGCCCCGAGCGGCGTCCGCTCGTCTATGGCTGGCGCGTCGACAGGGCGGTCTGCAACAGCGGCAAGGCCTGGCGGCAGGTCGACGAGCGGAAGCTCGGCGCCTCCGGCGAGGTCGCGCAGCGCGAGGTGGAGCGGCTCTGGCAGGGCGCCCCGAGCGGCTCCTACCCGGCGTGCGCGTCGGCCTTCGGCATCTTCGACATGATGGGCAACGTCGAGGAGTGGGTCGCGTCGCGCCGCGGGCGCCGGTGGCCGGGCGCGCTCATGGGCGGCTTCTGGGCCAAGCCGTGGACGGGGTGCCGCGGTACGAACGACGCGCACGACCCGAAGTTCGTGTTCTACGAGACGGGCTTCCGGTGCTGCGCGGACCCGCGCCCGACGGCGGCGAGGACGAGCGCGGCGGGGCGCGGCGGCGAGGACGAGCGCGGCGGTCCGCCGGCGACGCGGCCCTGACGCCGCGCCGCGCGCGGCGGCGCACCGCGAAGAAGACGGCCAGAAAGCGCGCAGCTCCTGCTAGAGCTACGGCGTGCGCGCGCTCTTCTTCGGAACCCCAGCCATCGCCGTACCCTCGCTCGAGGCGCTCGCGTCGATCGCCGACGTCGTCGGCGTCGTCTGCCAGCCGGATCGGCCGGCCGGGCGCGGGCTCGAGCTGAAGGCACCGCCGGTCAAGGTGAAGGCGGCGGAGCTCGGCATCCCGGTGGTGCAGCCCGAGAAGATCCGCACGCCCGAGTTCGCCGCGTGGGTGCGGGACGCCGAGGCCGACGTCGCGCTGGTGATCGCCTACGGGCGCATCCTGCCGAGGGCGGTGCTCGAGGCGCCGCGGCGCGGCTGCATGAACCTGCACGCGTCGATCTTGCCGCGCTACCGCGGCGCCGCGCCGATCACATGGGCGATCGTCGGGGGCGAGGCGGAGACGGGCATCGCGCTGATGCAGATGGACGAGGGCATGGACACGGGGCCGGTCTACGCCGTGCACCGCACGCCGATCGGCCCGGATACCACCGCCGATGAGCTCGCGACCGAGCTCGGCGCGCTCGCGGCGCGCGTCGTGCGCGACGACCTCCGCCGCGCGGTCGACGGGGAGCTCGCGCTGAAGCCGCAGGACCATGCGACGGCGACGCACGCGCCGCTCCTGAAGAAGGAGGACGGGCGCATCCGGTGGGACCGGAGCTCACGGCAGATCCACGATCACATCCGCGGGATGACCTCGTGGCCAGGCGCCTTCACGACGATCGAGGGCAAGGCGCTCAAGGTGCTGGCGGCGCGCGTCGAGAGCGAGGCCGCGCACGGCGAGGCGCCGCCGGGGACCGTGGTGATGGCCGCCCGCGGCGTCGTGATCGTCGCCTGCGGCTCGGGCGCGATCCAGATCCTGCGGGCTCAGGCCGAGGGACGGAAGCCGCTCGCGGCCGCGGATCTCGTGGCCGGGCGGACGCTGCAGACGGGGATGGTGCTCGGTCGCTGAGCCGTGGGCGGGGCGCGCCTCCGGCGCCCCGGCGTCACGGCCCTGCCGGGTGCCATATCGTCTTCATCTCGACGAACCGCTCGATCCACCGGGGCGACGTCGCCGCCCTGTCGTCGAACCACGCCGCCTCGTCGAGCGCGCGGGCGCGCACCCGCTTGACCGTGGCGGCGGCCGCGTCCTCGAGGCGCCTTTGCAGGGCCGCGTCCACGCCGTGCAGATCGAGCGCCGCGACCTCCATGTGCGCGGCGAGGTGCGGCAGCACCTCCGCGAGCTGGCCGGTGAGGATGTTGACGACGCCGCCCGGGAGATCGCTCGTGGCGAGCGCCTCGCTGAAGACGAGGGCCGTGCGCGGATCCGCCTCGCTCGCGAGCACGACGCAGGTGTTGCCAGCGGTGATCACCGGCAAGAGAGAGCCCGCGAGGCCGAGGAGCGCCGGGCGCGGCGGCGCCGCGATGACGACGACCCCCATCGGCTCGGGCACCGTGAAGGTGAAGTGCGGACCGGCGACCGGGTTCAGGCTGGAGAAGAGGCTCTGGTACTTGTCGGCCCAGCCCGCGTAGGCGACCGCGCGATCGATCGTCGACAGGGCCTCGCGCTGCGCGGCGCCGGCGTCGAGCCCGCCGCGCTCGAGCGAGGCCGCGAGCTCCGCGCGCCGCGCCTCGAGCATCTCGGCGAGGCGGTAGAGGATCTGCCCGCGGTTGAAGGCCGAGCGCGACGACCAGCCGCCGAGCGCGCCGGCGGCCGCGAGCACCGCGTCGCGCCCGTCCTTGCGGGACGCGCGCGGGATGGTCTCGACCGCGCCCGCGCCGCCATGATCGCGCACCTGCGTGTACCTCCCGGATTCCGAGCGCACGAACGCGCCGCCCACGAACATCTTGTACGCCTTGCGCACGCCGACCCGCGCGCCCGCCTCGCCCGCCGTGGCGTCGGCGGCGCCATCGCCCGTCGACGCGCGTCCCTCGTTGCCGCTGCTGTCCTGGTTGCCGAGCGCCATCAGTCCACCTCGAGATAGGCGAGCAGCCCCTGGCGCCCGCCCTCGCGGCCGAAGCCGCTCTCCTTGTAGCCGCCGAACGGGGAGCTCGGGTCGAACTTGTTGAAGGTGTTCGCCCAGACGACGCCGGCGCGCAGGCGCTGCGCGACCCAGAAGCTCTTCGAGCCCTTGCCGGTCCAGACGCCGGCCGACAGCCCGTACATCGTGTTGTTCGCCTTCTCGATCGCCTCCTCGGGCGTGCGGAAGGTCAGGATGGAGAGCACCGGGCCGAAGATCTCCTCGCGCGCGATCCGGTGCGACTGCGCGACGCCCGTGAAGAGCGTCGGCGCGAACCAGTAGCCCCGCTGCGGCAGCGCGCAGCTCACCGAGAAGCGCGCTGCCCCCTCGCGCTCCCCCGCCGCCACGAGCTCCTGGATCTTCTCGAGCTGCGCCCGCGAGTTGATGGCGCCGACGTCCGTGTTCTTGTCGAGCGGGTCGCCCACGCGCAGGGTCGCCATGCGCTCGCGCAGCTTGAGGAGGAGCGCGTCGTGGATGCTCTCCTCGACGAAGAGGCGCGAGCCCGCGCAGCAGACGTGCCCCTGGTTGAAGAAGATGCCGCCGATGATCCCCTCGACGGCCTGGTCGAGCGGCGCGTCCTCGAAGACGATGTTGGCGGCCTTGCCGCCGAGCTCGAGGGTGAGCTTCTTGCCCGTGCCGGCGAGCGCGCGCTGGATGCGCTTGCCGACCTCGGTCGAGCCGGTGAACGCGACCTTGTCGACGCCGGGGTGGCCGACGACCGCCGCGCCCGTCGCGCCCGCGCCCGTGACCACGTTGACGACGCCTGGCGGGAGGTCGGCCTCCTCGATGATCTTCGCGAGCAGGAGCGAGGTGAGCGGCGTCGTCTCGGCAGGCTTGAGGACGCAGGTGTTCCCCGCCGCGAGGGCCGGGGCGAGCTTCCACGCCGCCATGAGGAGCGGGAAGTTCCACGGGATCACCTGGCCCGCGACGCCGAGCGGGCGCGGGTCGCGCCCCGGGAAGGCGTGGTCGAGCTTGTCGGCCCAGCCCGCGTAGTAGAAGAAGTGCGCGGCCGCGAGCGGGAGATCGACGTCGCGTGACTCCTTGATGGGCTTGCCGCCGTCGAGCGACTCGACGACCGCGAGCTCGCGCGACTTCTCCTGGAGGGCGCGGGCGATGCGGTAGATGTACTTGCCGCGATCGAGCGGGCGCAGGCGCGACCAGTGCTTCTCGTACGCGGCCCGGGCCGCCTGCACGGCGAGGTCGACGTCCCGCTCGGAGGCCTCGGCGAACTCGCAGAGCTTCTCCTCGGTCGACGGGTTGATGCTGTCGAGGTAGCGGCCCGACTCCGGAGCGCGCCACGCGCCGCCGATGAAGAGGTCGTACCGCGGCGCGATCTTCACATGGTCGCGTCCCTCGGGCGCCGGCGCGTAGCGCCACGCGTCGCCGAACACGATGGCCGCGTCCGCGGCGGCGTCGCGCGCGGGGCCCGCGTCCCGAGCGGCGATCGTCTCCCGGGGCGCGCCCCCGTCGCCGCCTACGGCGGCGGTGCTCTTGTCGCTCATGGCGCGCACTCTACGCCCCCGGCCGCTGGTTGAACATCGGAGCGGGCGTGGCCGCGCGCGGCAGGCCGGATCGCGCGCGGCGGCCGCGCCGGGTCAGTCCTTGCTGAAATAGTCGCCGCTCTGGTAGGCGCCCGTCCGCTCCTTCTCGAGCTGCATGAGCACGTCGTTGAGGAGCGTCGACGCGCCGAAGCGGAACAGGTCGCTCGTGAGCCAGGCGTCGCCGAGGGTCTCCTTGACCATGACGAGGTAGTGGAGCGCCTGCTTCGCCGTGCGGATGCCGCCGGCCGGCTTCATCCCGACGCGCCGGCCGGTCGCGTGCGCGTGATCCCGGATCGCCTCCAGCATCACCAGCGTCACCGGGGGCGTCGCCGCCGGGGTGATCTTCCCTGTCGAGGTCTTGATGAAGTCGGCGCCGGCGAGCATCGCGATGCGGCTCGCCTTGCGGACGCGGTCGTAGCTCCCGAGCTCGCCTGTCTCCAGGATCACCTTGAGGTGCGCGTACCCGCACGCCTCCTTGGTGGCGGCGATCTCGTCGTACACCGCGGCGTACTCGCCGGAGAGCATGGCGCCGCGGTCGATCACCATGTCGATCTCGTCCGCGCCGAGCTCGACCGCCTGGCGCACGTCGGCGAGCTTGACCTCGAGCGTCGACAGGCCGCTCGGGAACGCGGTCGCCACACTCGCCACCTTGACGGACGAGCCCTCGACCGCTCGCCTGGCGACCGGCACGAGCTTGGGATAAACGCACACCGCCGCACAGGAAGGGATGTCCGCGCGCTCGTGGGGCCGAAGCGCCTTCTGGCAGAGCTGTTGGACCTTTCCCGGCGAATCTTTTCCTTCGAGGGTGGTGAGGTCCATCATGGAGATGGCGAGCTTGAGGCCGGCGACCTTGGCCGGGCCCTTGATGCTCCTTTTGCCGAGCCCGGCTGCGCGCTCTTCGACCATGACCTTATCCACGGTGGGCGAAGAGAAATCGGGGTAGGTGATTCCCCTGCCCTGGCGCACCGCACCGTCGGTGGCGCCGCGCTCGCTTCCGAAGATCGCCATCGGTCTCGTCTCCTGTCGGCGCAACGTATCAGAAGCGTCGGATCGATCCTACCGAGTGCGTGCTAACGTGGCGCTCTAATGAAGAGACGCTTCCCGACTGCCCTCGTTTTTGTCGTTGTTGCTGTCGTCTTTGCCTTTGTCTCGCTGCTCGGGTGCGGCGCGGCCGAGCGACCCGATGGTGGACAAGGGCTACTCCCGGCCGGCGCGCCGGCGCCCGACGTGTTCGCCGCCGATCAGCACGGTGCGATCCAGCGGCTGTCGGACCAGCGGGGTCGGGCCGTGGTCGTGTACTTCTATCCGAAGGACGGGACGCCGGGCTGCACGGAGGAGGCGTGCGCGTTCCGCGACGCGTGGGATCGCTTCAAGCAGGCGAACGTCCAGGTCTTCGGCGTGTCGTCCGACACGCGCGAGTCGCACGAGGCGTTCGCGACCGAGCACAAGCTGCCGTTCCCGATCCTGGTCGACACCGATCACACGTGGGCCACCGCGTTCGGCGTGCCCATGCGGCTCGGGACGATGGCGCGCGTGACCTTCCTGATCGATCCCGACGGCAAGATCGCCAAGGTGTATCCGGACGTGGACCCGGGGGTGCACGCGGAGGACGTGCTGAAGGACGCCGCGCAGCTCACGGGCGCGGCGCTCCCGGTGGCGCCCGCGGCGCCTGGCAGCGCCGCGCCGGCCGGGTCGGACGGCGCGGCGCCGGACGCTGCGAGCGCGGCGCCGGGCGCTGCGAGCGCGGCGCCGGGCGCTGCGAGCGCGGCGCCTGCGGGAGCGGCGACGGGCACGCCGGTGCCGGTGGCGACCGGGGTCATACTGCCCCCCGCGGCCCCTGCGCCGACGCCGGCGAAGCGGTGACGACGCGCGCGCCGCGCGCACGCGACGCGGGATGGACGTCGCGCGCGACGCGGAGCAAAGGGGCGCGCACCGGGCGGCGAGCGCGGTGCGCGTGGGGGGTTGACGGGAGCCTCCGCACGGGCGAGCACGCGCGTGGTGCGTAGGTCGTCGGACACCTGGAAGGTCAACGGGCTGGAGCTGTGCGTCCATCGCTTCCGCGATGAGGGCGCGCGGCCGACCGGCCTGACGTTGCTGCTGCTCCACGGCTTCCTCGACGCCGGGAGCACGTGGGACCTCGTGGCCGAGCCGCTCGCGCGGTCAGGGCACGACGTTGTCGCGCCCGACCTGCGCGGCTTCGGCCGGAGCGCGCGCGTGGGCGCAGGCAGCTACTACTACTTCCCCGACTACATCGCGGACGTCGCGGCGCTCGTCGACGCGCTCGCGCCGGCGCGGCTCGGCGTCGTGGGCCATTCGATGGGCGGCGCGGTCGCGGTGTACTACGCTGGCGCGTGCCCCGAGCGCGTCGAGCGCCTGGCGCTGCTCGAGGGCATGGGGCCGCCGGCGAACGCGCCCGAGCTGGCGGTCACGCGCATGGAGACGTGGCTGCGCGAGATGAAGGGGATCGATCGGGCGCCGCGGCGCCTCTCGTCGATGCAGGACGCGATCGCGCGGCTCGTGGCAAACCATCCGCGCGTGCCGCGCGAGGTGCTGGCGACGCGCGCACCGCTGCTCACGCGCGAGGAGCCGGGCGGAGGGCTCGCGTGGGCGTACGATCCGATGCACCGGACGACATCGCCGTTGATGTTCCAGGTGGACGCGTTCAAGGCGTTCCTGGAGCGCATCGCGTGCCCCACGCTGGTCGTGAGCGGCGGGCCGCACGGGTGGCACCCGCCGGACGAGGCGGAGCGGGCGGCGCGGCTCCCGCGCACGGAGCACGTCGAGCTGCCCGAGGCCGGGCACATGATGCACTGGTCGGCGGCGGGGGAACTGGCCGAGCGGCTGGGGGAGTTCTTCGGCAGAGGGAGCGCAGACGCCCGCCCAGGCTCGGCGGAGCGGGAGCGCGTCCCGGAGAAAGCCGGGGAACGTGACGGGCAAGGTGGGGCTGCCCGGGGGCGAGAATAAAAGCGCTTGACTTGGCAGGACGAGTGGGTAATCTGCGCGCCTCCTCAACGCGAGGCGTGCCACCTTAGCTCAGTGGTAGAGCAACGGTTTCGTAAACCGTAGGTCTCGGGTTCAAGTCCCGAAGGTGGCTCCAAGACAGTGTCAGCGTGTTCGCTCACCGCCGGGTGAGCAGGAGACCGCTGACGTGGTGGTTCGCGCAGAGCGCGGTGAGCTCGGTTTTCGGTGAGCTTGGGGGCCTGATGCGCGGCGCAGGGGAGCTCACCAGGAGCATCGCGGGATGCCATGGACCGGCCCGTCCGGGGATGAGCAGATGCCTTCCGGCTGACCTTTGAGGGGGCGTGCTCGTGAACCCCGCTGCAGGCAGGCGAGTATCGGCCCCATTCCGGACCCTTCCCCGGCTGGACAGGTCGAGGGGTTCCATGAGCCGGCATGCCTCCGGTGGCTCCACCTCGACTCCGCGACTGCTCGTGCGACATCCGTGTCGCCATCTCGCCCTCTGCGCCTGGCTGATCGCTGGCAGCTCCCCGCCTGATCGCGATGAACCTCCCGCCCGCTCCAGGGCGAGCATTTCCTCGTATCTCATCCCCTGATCGAGCCGGCACGACGGGTGCTGGAGAGCCCCGGTCGGGTGCGGCGGGCGTGGACCTCTGCCGGAGCGGCAGGCGTTCTGCGTGAATACCCCGCGCGACCAGATGGGGTGAACCATGCCGAGGACTGGGATGAGACGCTCAAAAGGTGGGCCGAGACGATCAACACCACAGACGAGGCGCGGAGCAACGGCGCTTGCGAGACGATTCGTAGCTCGGTCGACCCGGCCCGCACCGGCTATCCGGTGGTCGAGTAGACGGAACCGCCGGTGCCGTGGTCAGATCCCACGGCATGGCAAACCACCTCCCTGGCCCGATCCCCATCACGGATGCCTCGATCTTCCTGGACCGCAATTCGCTGGTCCCCGGCGCCCTGGACTCCATCGCCTGGCACGTCCACCGGCCCGCGCTCGCCCCCCGGCGCCTCCCCTTCGCGGGAGTGGACACGGGGGCCGGCACTCGCTCCCTCGTGTGGGTGAACTACGATCGCCGAGCTCCGGACGGCGCGCGACTCGAGCGCATGTTCCAGCTCCCGGCCGGCGTGCCGGCGGTGCGCCTGGAGCTCGACCACGTCGTGCTTCCCCCGAGCACCCCGGCCGGCGCGATCCAGTTTCAGATCACCGATGCGGTGGGCGGGACGGTCATCGCCACCTCGAGCTACACCCCCACCACGGCCCCGGAGAACGTGGTCGCCCCCGCGGTCGCCCTCCCCGCGGGCGTGCCGTACCTCGCGAGGATCGTGGTGCGGAGCGGTGCGGCGCAAGCCAGCTTTCTCTGCGGGCGCTTCCGGGTGCGGCCTGTCGGCGCAGACAGCTCCCTCTACAACGATTTCATGCGGGTGAACGTCCACCCGGCCATCCTCCACGCCACGAACGAGCCCACCCACGAGTGCCTCCAGGCGTGGCGAAATCCTCGGCACTGCGAGATGTCCGAGTTTGCCCACATCCTCCTGAAAACCGATGCCAGCGAGTTTGACGTGGAGTACGTCGATACCGTCAAGCGCCTCATGGGTGCGGAGCGCGCGAATCCCTCCGTGTGGGTGGACGGAGAGCCGATTGACCCCGCTGTATCGGTCGTGGCGAACACCGCCACCTTCGGCCGGATCACGGTACCTGGCGCGCGCAACGGGGCCTGGCGTTCCTTCGCGATCTACTCCGGCCCGCAGATGACCAGCTTGATTGCATCCACGGCCAACCTGGACGCAATCCGTGGAGAAAACCGAGGTGTCTTCCCCGTGGGCGTGTACCTCCCCGGGAGCGCCTCCGTGGATCTGGTGCTCCCGGCCAACCGGCCGGTCGTGACGATCGCGGACAGCAAGGGCGCAGGTGCGCACAGCTCAATCCCCGGCGTCAATTCCTGGCGCTTCATGATGGCGAGGAAGGGAGTTGCGTTCATCGCTCATGCGGCCGGAGGCGATGGCCTCGCTCACCTCGTGGGCGGCACCCCCCCCTCGCGGCTTATCGCCCCCTGGCGCTGAAGCTCCTGGAACAGAACCCGAAGGTGGTGATCCTGCAGATCACTCGGAACGACTACGCTAACGCAAAAATGAGCCCCGCCAACACCGTGGCCTCTGCCGGGTACCTGGCCGATGCCATCCACGAGGCCAACCCCTCAGTGCGCGTGCGGATCATGACGTACACGCGGGAGGTGACGGAAAACGCCGTTGCTGGCGTGGCGTGGGACGCGCAGCGGGACGCGCTCGCGGCGCTCGCCGCAACCCGTTCGCCGTGGTGTGATGTGATCTGGGGCGGCGACTTCTGGACGCTCGAGGACGCCGCCCTGCACAACACCACAGACCCCGTCCACCCGAACGACTGGGGCCAGGAGAAGATGACCGCCGGGAGCGTGGGGGATGACTTCCCCTTCCGCCCGGAGGACCTCGGCACGGTATTCGCTCACTACAAGGCCGGCGCGGATCTCCTCGGCGGCCCCGTGGCCGGCACGCCCACCGCATTCAACAGCGCGCCAGCGCTCGCCATCTCCGGCACCTCCACCGTTCCGGGGCACCTGCGCGTGGAGATGACCCGCGGCGGCACGCGCGGCGGCACCCCGGCGCCGCGGTTCGCGTGGTCGTTCCTCCGCGGTGGGATCTGGGGTGAGAACGACGTCGCCATGCCAGCGAACGGCGTTTACACGCTCGGTACCACGGGTGTGGTGCTCACCTTCCCGGCCGGCAGCTATAACAACTTGATGTACTGGGAGCACAAGCTCGGGGTGGGGCAGCTCGTGGACATGAGCGGCAACCTGCGCCACGTCTCGGCCTTTTCCTCGGCCAACCTGGCAACCTATGAGGCGGACAGCCTCGGGCACAAGCCGGCGCTCTCCTTCGGAAGCGTGATGCAGCAGTACCGCCTCGCGGGCGTCACACTGAACCCTCCCTACGCAATCTTTGCAGTCGCAAAAAAGAACGGCACCGCGGCGGCCGGGACTTTGGTTGGCAGAAACGGCAGCCTCACGACGGGCGCCCTGATGTATGTCAACACCGCCACCTCGTTCGCGTTCAACGACGGGCAGGTTCAGCGCAACATGTCCGGAATCGACCCGCTCATTCCTCACCTGTACGGTGTGATTGTGGATGGTGCGAATTCCGCCTTGATCGTGGATGGCACGTCCGCGGTGGTGTCCCTGAATAACGTGCCGCTCACGGCGTACACGATCGGCGGCGACTCGCAGAACAGCTTTCGGTGGGATGGGGTGATCTCCGATGTCCTCTTCCTCGGTGGTCGCCCTAGCGAGACCGCGATCCGGGCGATCCTGCGGCGCGCGCGGCACGAATACGGCACGCCGTGAGGCGAGCCGCGGGAGCTCAGCTCACAAGGTGTGTCGGCCGAGCTCGGCGTCCTGCGCCCCACGCGACGTGCAGGCCTTCGTGCAGGATCGGCGACACACCCCCGGGCAGCCTCCGGGTTGAAATTCAATTCTCCCGGCGGCTACTGGCAACCTCCAGGTTGAATCTCAATTCTCCCGGCGCCTCTCGACACCCTCCAGGTTGAAATTCAGTTCTCCCCGGAGCCCAGCGCCCCCTGCCGATCGAAGACGGACACGGCCGCCGCTGTCGACTTCGTGCTGGCCGGCTTCTGCCCTTCGGCGACCGCGCCCGCCGGCCAGAGCCCCCTCGATCCACCACGCGGACCTTCCGACAGCGCTCGCGCCCTACATCGTCAGCACCAGCTTGCCCACCGTGCTCCCCGACTCCAGCGCCCGGTGCGCATCTCCTGCCCTCTCCAGCGGGAACGTCGTCACCGGCGGCGCCGACAGGCGCCCCTCCTCGAGCCAGCCCACGAGCCGGTCCATGGCCTCGCGCAGGATCTCCGTCTTGTGGAACAGGTACGAGAGATTGAAGGCGAGCACGCTCTTGTTGTCGTTGCAGAGGTCGAGCGGGTTGAAGCGCGGCATCCGCACGAAGTCGAGCGCGAGCTTCGGGTAATTCGGGCGGCCGCCCTGCCGTGGCAGCATCGTGTGGAAGCCGTACACGACGAGCTTCCCCGCCGGCCCGAGGTGCCGGTAGCTCTGCCGCAGCGTCTCGACCCCGTTCGCGTCGAGGACCACGTCGTAGCCCTCGGGCGCGAGCCGCTCGGCCGCGGACCAGAGCGGCTCGCGGCTCTTGTCGATCACCGCGTCCGCGCCGAGGCGCTGCGCCGCCTCGACCTTGTGCGCGGCGCCCACGACGCCCACCACCCGGCAGCCGGCGATCTTGCCGAGCTGCACGAGCGCGCCGCCCACGCCGCCGGCGGCCGAGTGCACCAGCACCACCATGCCCGGCCGCAGCCGCAGGAGCTCGTACAGCGCGTAGTACGCCGTCATGAAGACCGCCGGGAAGCCGGCCGCCTGCTCCGGCGTGAGGCGCGCCGGCCGCGGGTAGACCTGGTGCCGCGGGACCACGACGCGCGACGCGTAGCCGCCGAACCGGGTCACCGCGAACACGGGCGCCCCTGGCGCGAGATCGGACACGCCCTCGCCCAGCGCGGCGACCGTGCCGGCGACCTCGAAGCCGGGCGTGATCGGCCAGCCGACGTACTTCTTCGCCGACTCGTAGAGGCCCATGCGGACGACGCAATCGGCGTAGTTGACGCCCGCTGCCTGCACGTCGACGAGCACCTCGCCGCGCGCAGGGCTCGGGTCGGGGTGCTCCTCGACGCGGAGTTTGTCGTGGCTGCCGGGCTCGTGGACGACGATCTTGCGCATGGACACCTCCCCTGGAGACTGCCGCTTCACCGCTGCAACGGCACAAGGAGATTCCCTGCTCCACGACCGGCCCGGACGCTACCCCCGCTCCGTGCTAGACCGCCGCCCGAATGCGCATCGCGCTCGTCTACCCGCCGACCTGTGACCCCACCGCGCCGTACCTCGCGGTGCCGATGCTGACCGGCTTCCTCCGCGCGAACGGCGTGGAGGTGCTGCCCGTCGACGCGAACGTCGAGGCCTTCGACGCGCTGCTCACGCCCGAGAGCATGGCCGGCCTCCGCGACCGCCTCGAGGCGCGCCTCGGCGAGCTCGACCGCCGCCCCGCGCTGCCGCACGCCGATCAGCTCGAGTACCTCGCGCTCGCCCGCGCGCGCGGCGACGCGCACGCCGTCCCCGCCGCGATCGACCACGCCAAGGCCACGCTGCGCTCCGGCGACGGCTTCTACGACCCCGACGCCTACGCCCGCGCGGTCGCGACGATCGAGGCGGCGCTCGGCGTCGTCTCCGCCACGCACCACCCGCTCAAGCTCGACTTCACGGCGTACCGGACCCCGTTCGGCCTGCTCTCGATGGACGAGATCGCCCGGTCGAGCCGGCCGGAGCACGACCCGTTCGACGGCTGGGTGCAGCAGACGCTCGTGCCCCGACTCCGCGACGCGCGCGCCGACGTCGTGGGCCTCTCCGTGTGCTTCCCGGGCCAGCTCCAGCCCGCGTACGCGTTCGCGCACAAGATCAAGCAGGCGCTGCCCGGCGTGCACGTCACGTGCGGCGGGCCGGGCGTCACGCAGATGCTCCTCCGGCTCTCGGGCGAGCGGCTCTCGCGAGCGCTCGGCCCGTTCGACTCGGCGTGCCTCTTCGAGGGCGAGCACACCCTCCTCGCGCTCGCCCGCGCGCTCGATGAAGGGCGGCCGCTGCGCGACGTGCCGAACGTCGTCGTGCGCGACCGCCTGCTGGGCGCGCGGTGGCTGTCGGGGCACGGCATGGAGGACCTGAAGGCGCTCCCCGCGCCCGACTTCGACGGGCTCCCGCTCCACGCCTACCTCGCGCCCGCGCTCGTGCTCCCGTACGACCCGACGCGGGGCTGCTACTGGGGCAAGTGCACCTTCTGCCACTACGGCCTCGCCGAGGTCGGCACCGCGGCGTACCGCGAGCGCGCGGTCGAGACCATCGTCGCGCACCTCGGGGCGCTCGCGGCGCGGCACGGCACGCGCCACTTCTACCTGTCGCAGGACTCGGTCGCGCCGAAGACGCTCGTGAAGATGTCGCAGGCGATCCTCGACGCCGGCCTCGACGTCCGGTGGGCGACCGACCTCAAGCCGGAGAAGTACCTCACGCAGGAGCGCGCCGACGTGCTGCGCCGCGCGGGCGCCGTCGCGTGCGCGCTCGGCGTCGAGTCCGCGTCGCCGCGCGTCCTCGGCCTCATCGACAAGGGCGCGCCCGTCGAGGTCGTCTCCGACGTGATCGACCACCTCGCGTCCGCGGGCGTGGCCGCCGAGGCGATGTGCTTCACGGACTTCCCCACCGAGACGCACGCCGAGGCCGTCGCGACGCTCGACTTCCTGCGCGCGCGGCGCGAGGCGCTCGCGGTCTACATCGTCGGCGAGTTCGGGCTCACGCACGGGTCGCTCGTCGCGCAGACGCCGGAGCGGTTCGGGATCGACGAGGTGTTCGAGCTCGAGGGCGACGAGCTCGGGCTGGGCCTGTTCTTCGTCCCGCGCGAGCCGTGGAAGACCGACGCCGAGCGCGCCGACGTCGACGAGCGGCTCGCCGACCTGTCCCGCGGCTGGACCCTGCGCACCTATCCCTGGGCCGGCGCCGTGTCGACCGCGCACACGATCCTCCAGTACGACCGCTTCGGGCCCGGCGTCTTCCGCGACCGCGCGGCGCAGCGTCCCGCCGAGGGCGTGCCCGGCGCCGAGCCGATCGAGCGCGGGCTGCGCTTCGATCCGCGCGCGGCCGAGAACGCCGAGGCGCGCGAGGCCGAGATCTGGGCGACGCTCGTGCACGAGGCGCGGCGCGTGGGGCGCGACGCCTACGAGGCGCTCGCGCGGTCGTTGCCGCCGCTCCGACCGAGGCCGGTGCGCGTCAGGTTCATCGCGGGCGCCGCGCCGGCGGTGACGTCGGGGCGACGGCCGTCGCACGCCACCAGCGCGGCGCGCTGAGCACGCGCTGAGCGCTGCGGGAAGGAGCCGGCGGCGCGGGTGGTCTCGGTCGGCAGCGCACGGCCATCGTCGGCGCCACGCGCCTCCCTCTCAGGTTCCCGCCGCGCCGTCCTGCTGAGCGGCGGATCAAGGAGCGCCGCGCCGGCGTCGGGGGCGGGTGCTACCATGCCGCATGGCCCAGAAGGCATCCGAGGCGAAGCTCTCCCCGGAGGAGTACCTGGCGCTCGAGCGCTCCTCCGAGCAGAAGCACGAGTACGCTGACGGTGAGGTGTTCGCGATGTCAGGCGGCACGCGCGAGCACAGCCTCATCGCGGCCAACGTGGTGGGTGAGCTCCGGAGCGCCCTGCGGGCGCGGCCGTGCGAGGCGCACGCGTCCGACCTGCGGATCAAGAACGTGACGGCCAACCGCTACGTCTACCCGGACGCGTCGGTCGTCTGCGGTCAACCCCTGTTCGAGGACGAACGCCGCGACACGCTCCTCAACCCCACGGCCGTCTTCGAGGTCCTCTCCGAGTCTTCGGAGCGCTACGACCGCGGCGACAAGTTCGCCCTGTATCGGGGGATCCCTTCGATCACCGATTACGTCCTTCTCTCCCAGTTGCACGTGGAGATCGAGCATTTCTGCCGCCAGCCGGACGGGACCTGGCTCCTCCGGGTGCTCGGCCCGGGCGAGCAGCTTCAGCTCGCCTCGATCGGATGCGATCTGGCGGTTGACGAGCTCTATCTCAAGGTCTTCGCCCGGCCCGCGGACGCCTGAGCGACGCCGCGCGACGCGCTGCCTGGCGAGGCGCTCGCGGTCTACGCGTCGCCCCAGCGCTGTCAGCGACGGTGGCTGACCTCGACGAGCACGCCGCCGGGAGCGCGCGTGTAGAAGGCCGGCCCGCCGCGGACGTCCCGCAGCGGGGAGACGATGCCGGCGCTGGCCGCCGTCATCCGCTCATGGGCCTCGTGGACCGCGGCCTCGCTCTCGAGCAGGAAGCCCACGTGGAACTGGGCCGGATAGCTGGTCGGATCGTCGGCGCGCAGCCGGCTGATGACGAGCGTGAAGCCGGCCTCGTCCTGCAGGATGGCGAGGGCGTCGCGCCCCTTCTCCCGCTGGCAGCGAAAGCCGAAGAACCGCTCGAAGAACTCGCTGGTCTCCCGGACGTTGGATACGCAGAGATCGAGATGATTGAGGTGCATGTCGGGTCCTTTCAGGTGGATGAAAGGTCGGGCCCCGCCATGCGCGAGCGCTCCGGCGCCGACGTGTGCCGGCGCGCGCCCTCGCAAGATGCTGGTGATGGATGTGCTCGCCCATGGACGCCCGACCAAGGCGCAGCACAAACTGCGCCCTGCTCGTCGTGGGTCCTGGCGCTTGTGCGTCGGACAGAGCTTCCTTGCGGAAGTGACCGGGGCTCACCGAACCGGTCCGCCTTTTTCGACGTGTCGTCAATGAAAGCGCATGGTGACGGGCGCGTCAAGCAGCGCCCCCCACGGGTTCCGGCCCATGATGCGCGAAAGCCCAGCACCGGCGTCTGCCGGCGCTGGGCCCTGGGCTCCTCACAGGTCGAGGAGCGGCACCGTCCCCGCGCGCACCGCGCTCCGGAGCCGGCTCGCCGCAACGGCTACACCGCCGGCGCCCCGCTCCCGCCGGCCGCCTGCGCGCGCGCCCGCTTGCGGACCTGGATCTCCGGCGACTCCGCGACGGCCATCCCCACGAGGCGCATGCCCTCCAGGAAGTGCCTTATCCCGGTGCGCACCAGATCCGGGCTCGCCGTCCCCACGTCGGGGTACCCTCGCCCCTCGGCGTCGGGCTGCACCTTGCCCCAGTTCGCGAACAGCCGGCCCCACGGGCTCTCGAGCACGGGCGCCATCTTCTCCTTCGCGTAGCGCGGGTACCAGAACATGTCGTGGTACGTGACCGACGCCACGTAGGCCCAGGGCGCGAGCCAGGTCTTGAGCGACCACTCGACCGGCTTCTTGAGCGGACCCCAGTAGATGCGGTGCTGGTTGCGCGAGGCGAACGTCATCTCCTTGAACGGCCCGTCGAAGTTCCAGTTCTCGTTCGCCGCGTCCAGGTCGCCCACGAGCTCGATGTCGCGCACGTCGCCCGTCCCGAGGCCGAGGTCGTGCGCGAGGCGCACGAACTTGCAGTCGCGCATCGGGTCGAACCCCATCAGCTTCGCCGCCACCGCGTCGATGGCCACCTGGTCCGCCGACGCGAGCAGGACGTTCTTCACGTGCGGCACCATGCAGCGCGGCCCCGGGCCGTCGCCCGCGAAGGTGCCGTCCATCACCGCGAACACCCCGCGGTGGATCTTCTTCTGGATCATCAGGAGATCCACGAGCGTCTCGTGGATGACCGGGTGCGTCCAGTGCCGGTGCTCGTTGAGCAGGCCGCCGAAGGCGTTCTTCATCGCGCCCGTCGTCGTCGTGAAGATGTGGGTCTTCACCGTCGGCAGGTGGATGATGTTCTCGCCGATGAAGCGCTTCGGGATCGAGAACCCCTTCGGGTACACCTCGTTCAGACAGAGGAACTTCTTCCGCAGATCGCCGACCGCATCGCCGATCGGGATCCACTCCTCCCCCTCGTAGAGGTGCACGTTGCGCAGGCCATGCGCCTGCACGACGTCGACCTGCTTGTTCTCGCGCTCACCCAGGTGGGCGTCGATGACGACCGTGCGGTTGTGGCACGCGTGGATCAGGTCCTTCGAGTACCCGTCCTGCGTCATCGCCCGGATGACACCCTCCAGCTGCCAGGGCGTCGTGGATGAGCTCGGGTAGAAGAAGTGCCAGGAGATGTTCACCTTGAGCGCCGTGTCGGCGTCCTTGGCGACCACATCCTGGTAACCGGCCAGGTTCATCAGCCGGTGGTAGTCCGAGAGCACCGTCGCGGGGGACGTGCGGATGACAGCAACCTTCGATTTCGGCATGGCGAGGACCTTATAACCCGTCCGGAGTCGCCCGATCCGGGAAGTTGTGGGGCGTCCGCGTGCAGCCTTCGTGCAGCGGGACCCACGCCGCGCGGCCGCGCCCGGCGCCCGCACAGGTCCACCCTGTCACGATCGGGGCATCATGCCCCACAAAAAGGGCGCCGCTCGCGTGCCCGGACGGAAGCGGCGGCGCCGAGCTCGCCGTCTTGCGGCCGCGTCCGGCCCGGAAGGCCGCGGCGCGCGGCGGCCGCCAGCCTCTGCCACGCTTCGGCACGGGGGGTGCAATCCGGCAATCAGAACTCGCGTTGAGGTCGTCTCCACAAAGACAACGGATCGACGCCCTGAGACCCCTTGGAGGACATCATGCTCGGTTGGACTGTCACCTTCTTCATCATCGCTATCATCGCCGCCATCTTCGGTTTCGGCGGTATCGCCGCGAGCGCCGCGGGCATCGCGAAGATCCTGTTCGTGGCCTTCCTGGTGCTCGCCGTGATCTCGCTCGCGCTCGGGCGCCGCGTCCCCTCGTGACGCACGGCATGCGCAAAGGACTGGGTGAAGCCATGAGCAACGCAACTCAACCGCCGAACGGGGAGCCCTGGCGGCCCGGCGTGCCGCAGCCGATCATGAGCCCCCCCGGCGAACCGCCGGAGACCCCCGGCTCGCCCGGGCGCACGTCGCCGGACCGTGAGATCCATCTCCCGGGCACGACGGAGCAGCCCACGCCCGGAGGGGCTCCGGAGAAGCACCAACCGGAGGTGCCGGCGCCCGCGCACACGCACGAGATCCCCGATCCATCGCCGTACGAGGTCCCGCGCCACGACTTCCCGCGCGCGTGACCGCACGGAAGGCGAGCGACCGGAGCCCCGCCCCCGCGGGGCACGACGATCGACAGCGCCCGCCGTCCAGCAGACGGCGGGCGCGCTCGTGCCGTGGCCCCCGGCTTCGCGTCGGACGGCGCGACCGCCTGCCGCGCCCTCAGGGAGATCTGCAAGAGCCCATCGGGTCTCCCCGGATTTGTCGGTTGGTTGGCCTCGCGGAGCTGCGATGCTGACCTCTATCCCTAGCTGATCACCATGCCCGAAGATCCCACCCTCCCGCCCGTGTCCAGCGCAGCCGTCCCGCACCGGCAGGGCCGCTTCCGCCGGGCGCTCGCCCGCGCGGCCGCCGTGTCGGCCAGCGTGATCGGCCTGGGAGGCGTGTTCGTCGCGGCCACGGCCGTCGGCGCGGTCGTTCACCTGAACGTCGCCTCGACGCGCAACCTCACAAGGCAGCTCGTCAACGACATCCTGCGATCCAGCCTGGAGGGGCAGATCGAGATCGCGCACATCGACCGTCTCGGCCTCTTCACCGCCGACGTCTCCACGGTCACCGTGCGCCACCCCCGCGGGACGGAGCTCCTGCGCGTCAGCGGCGTCCACGCCGACTTCAACGCGCTCGCGATCGTGAAGGAGCTCCTCCTCGGCGACGGGGACCTCGCCATCACCATCCCGCTCGTCCGGGTCGGCGACGTGGACGCCCTGCTCGAGCAGGACGAGCAGGGCGCGCTCACCCTCGCGCAGGCGTTCACGCCGAAGCCGTCGGAGGAGCCGCCCGCCGAGGACGGGCGGCCGCTCCGCCTCGAGCTCTCGCGCGTCATCCTCGACCACGCCGCGGTCCACGGCACGGTCGCCCCCGAGAGCCCCATCGACGCGACCATCGAGAACCTCGCCGGCGCGATCGTCGTCGCGGACCAGAGCCGGTATGCGATCGAGCGCGTGCGCATCACCGAGCGGCGCCTCCTGCCGGTGCCGGTCGAGGCGACCAGCATCGCCGGGAACGTGAGCGTCCCCGCGGACGCGCCGATGGAGCTCACCGCGCGGGTCGAGGGGAGCGTCGGCGCGATCCCGATCACGGCCGAGGGGACGCTGAAGGACGAGCGCGTCTCGGCGCGGGTCTCGTCGGCGCGCGTGACGCCCGAGGCGGCGCTCGCGATCGACCCCAGCGTGCCGCTCGCGCGGCCGCTCTCGGTCCTTGTCACCGCCGACGGGGAGCTCTCGGATCTCTCGGTCACCGCGCGCGTCGCGGTCCTCGATCCGCTGGTCACCGACGACGCCGTGACCGGCGAGATCACCGCCCGCGCGCGCCTCGACGCGCTCGATCCGAAGCGCATCACGGCCGAGGTCCGGATCACCGAGCTCGATCCGCGCGCCTTCGTCGGGGCGGCGGCGCCGGCCGCGCGGGTGAGCGCGGAGGCGCGCGGCGACATCACCCTCGACGAGGAGGGCGGGCCGCGCATCGTCGCCGAGGCGAAGACGGAGCCGTTCCTCGTCGTGGGGCAGCGCGTGCCGGCGACCGAGGCGCGCGCGACCTTCGAGCGCGGCGCGCTGCGGGCCGACGCGACGATCCACGAGCCCGGCGCGCCCATCGAGGCGAGCGTCGCCCTCTCGAAGGAGGGCGAGATCCAGTTCGAGGCGCGGAGCGAGATCCCGTCGCTCAGCGCGGTGCAGCGCGTGCCGAGCGGCATCCACGGCAGCGCCGCGCTCCACGTCGAGGGCGCGCTCAAGAACGACGCGCTCGACGCCAGGGCGACCGTGCGCGTCGCCGGGCTCCGCGTCGGATCCGATCTGCAGCTCGGTCGCGGCGAGATCAGGGCCAAGGCCGCCGGTCCCCTCGACAAGCTCACGATCGACGGCGCGTTCCGGGGGGCGGACCTCCGCGCGCAGCAGTACGCGTTCGACAGCGTCGCCGCGAGCGCCGCGGGCCCGGTCACCGCGCCGCGCGTGCGGGTGTCGCTGGCCAGCGCGGAGCGCCGCATCGCCGCCTCCGCCGACCTCGACATCCCGGGCAGCCAGGCGCGGCGGATCCGCGTCACGGTGGCGCGCGGCGAGGACGAGATGGTCGCGCAGGCGGCCCGCGTCGCGTGGGACCGCGGGATCGCCGTCCGCGACCTCGCCCTGCGCGGCGACGGCGTGGGAGATCTCCAGGGCAGCCTGTCGCTCGTCGGGGACGAGCTCGAGGGCGAGCTCCGCGGCACGGCGATCGACCTCCAGCGCATCGCGGACGTCGCCGGCGTGCCGCTCGGGGTCGGCGGCCTCGCCAACCTCGACGTGTCGATGCGCGGCCGGGGGAAGCGCCGCGCCGGGCACGTGCTGGTCGAGCTCGAGGACGGATCGGTGCCGGGCATGGCGCCGCGCCTGTCGATGAACATGACCGCGCGCATCGAGGGCGAGGCGCTGAAGGCGGACGGCCTGGTCCGCCTGATCGCCCCGCCCGAGCCCCCGCCCGCGCAGTCCCGGGAGGCCCACCGGCAGGGCGCGACGCCCGGCAAGCCGTCGGCCACGATCGGCGACCTCGCGGAGCGCCCGAAGGCGCCGCCGCCGCCTGTGTGCCGCGGCGCGATCGCGCGCGTCCTCGTCGACGGGAGCGCGGCGAACCTGCGCGGCTCGCTCCTCTCGGAGCGCACCTGGCAGACGGTCACGGGCTCGGCGCGGATGGAAGCCGACGCGTGGCAGCTCGGGTGCCTCGCCCAGGCGTCGCCGGTGCCGGTCGCCCTGAGCGAGCTCGCGGGCCGGCTCACCGCGCGCCTCGCGGTGGTGCGCGAGGCCGGGGAGCGGCTCCCCTCGGTGCGGAGCCTCTTGATCCGCACCGAGGGCCTGCGCGCGGCCGGGCCCCTCGACGAGAAGACGGGGGTGCCGGCGTGGGTGTCGAGGAAGCTCGACGCCCGGCTCGCCGGCGACCTCGACGCGAAGACGGGCGACGCGCACGTCACGCTCTCGGTGTTCGATCACCGGCTCGTGGCGGAGCTCTCGGCCGCGTTCGACGCCGATCTCCCGGCGCTCCTCGCCGATCCGGCGGCGGCGCTCCCGCGGATGCCGATCGCGGCGCACTTCCAGGTGCCACGCCGAAAGCTCAACGATCTCGCCGAGCTGGCCGCGCTCGGGAAGCGGACCCCGGTGCTGTCCGGCGCCGCGGGGGTCGACGTGTACTTCGCGGGGACGATCGCCGAGCCCAGGCTCGTGGCCCGCGCGACGGCGGCGAACGTGGGCGGCATGGGCGGCCCCTCGCCGCTCGGCAAGCTCCGGCTCGACACGCTGCTCGTCTACGACGGGCGCGACGCCGCGCTCGACGCGTACGCGTTCCGCGGCCCGCGCACGTACATGACCGCGAAGGCGAAGCTCGGCGCGAACGCGGCCGCCCTCATGGGCGGCGCCCCGGGCGCCCCGCTCTTCAGCGAGGGCCACCTCGAGGCGAAGATCGCGGACCTGCCGCTCGCCGAGATCCCTGTCCTCGCGGACATGCAGGTCAGCGGCCAGGCGCGCGGCGAGGTCACGGTGCGCGGCCTCTTCGGGGCGGCGCCCGAGGTCGCGGCGCGCCTCCAGTTCCCGGGCCTGAAGCTCGGCCCCGACGCGCAGTACGAGACCGCCGAGGTGTCGCTGAACATCCCGCCGCCGGGCGACGGCGGGCGCACCGCGGCCGTGGCCGACGTGCGGCTCGTGGCGCGCGACGGCGGCCGCCTCGAGGCGAAGGCGGAGGCGCCCGTGACGTGGGAGGCGAACGCGATCCCGACGCTCACGGACGATCAGAACGCCGAGGTGTCGCTGTCGGTCGACCGCTTCCGCCTCGCGGCGGTGGAGCCGTTCGTTCAGGGCTCGGTGAACCGGCTCGACGGCACCCTCGACGGCGACGTGCGTCTCGGGCTCGGCGAGCACGCGGGCTTCACCGGCCAGATGCGCCTGACCAAGGGCCTCGTCCACGTGGCCACGATCGGCCAGCCGTTCGAGAACGCCTCGTTCCGCGTGACCGCGAGCCCCTCCGGCGAGCTGCGCATCGAGGACATTCGCGCCGAGGCCGGCAGCGGCCTGGTCCGCGGCGGAGCGACGCTCCAGATGCAAGGGTTCGCCTTCAAGAGCGCCCGCGCCGAGCTCGAGATCCCGAAGGGCCGGGATCTCCCGATCGCGCTGGAGGGCGTCCCGATGGGCGACGTGCGCGGCAAGGTGGTGCTCGCGGCGCAGCAGCGGGACGACCAGATCGCCGTCCGCGTCGACGTGCCCACGCTCAACCTGACGCTGCCGCCGACGATCGGGCGGAGCGTCCAGCCGCTCGACGAGAACGAGGACATCGTCACCTCGGCGCCGCTCAGCCAGGAGGAGTACGAGGCGCGGCGCGCGCCGGCCGAGCCGCCGGACGGCGCGCCGAAGCAGGACGCGGGCGGCACGCCGCTCGTCATGGAGGTCCACCTGGGCGGGATCGGCATCGAGGGCGACATGGTGCAGGCCTCGCTGGCCGGCGATCGCGCGCACCCCCTCCGCATCACGGTCGCGGGGGAGACGAAGATCGAGGGCAACGTGAACATCGTCTCGGGGAAGCTCGAGGTGATCGGCAAGGAGTTCGAGATCGAGCCGGGCGTCGTCGCGCTGCAGGGGGATCCCTCGAACCCGTACCTGAACGTGAAGGCGTTCCACGACACGCCGGAGGGGACCCGCATCTACATCGACTACGTGGGCGAGCTGAACCCGATCACCGAGGAGAAGATCACCTTCCGCTCGGAGCCACCGCGCCCGGAGAACGAGGTCATCGCGGAGCTCCTGCTCGGCAAGGAGTACGCGGAGGGGACGCTGGCGGGCGGCACGTCCACCGAGGAGCCCGGCTCCGGCGGCGGCAGCAGCGCCGCCGGCGGGGTCGCGGCCGGCGTGGGCACCGGGCTCGCGTCCGCGCAGATCAACATGATCCTCCAGAGCATCGGGCCGCTCCAGAACTTCGAGACGCAGCTCGACACGACCGACCAGGGCGCGCTGAAGACGACCGTGGGTTACCAGCTCGGGCAGCGCGTGACCGCGAGCGCGAGCTACGAGGCGGGCCCGACGGATGGGCAAGGGACGGGGACGTCGCGCAGCGGCAGCTCCGCCGGCGCCCAGGGCCGCGCCGAGGTGAGCCTCGAGTGGCGCTTCCGCCGCGACTGGTCGGTGCGGGCCGGGATGGCGACCGGCGCGCAGGCGGGGACGACCCTCGACCTGCTCTGGAAGCACCGGTACTGAGCGCCCGCCGCGCAGGGCGCGCCCTCGTCCCTCGGGACGGCGCGCCTCCTGCGCGGCGCCGGCTCAGCCCTTCACGCAGATGCCGCCGCAGTCCGCGCCGATCGGCGGGCTGCAGTCGTCGCGCGGATCGTCGACGCACACGAGCCCATCGGGGCACGGGATCGACGCGATGCCGCCGCACATCGTCGGCGCGGGCTCGGCCACCACGCAGATGCCGCCGCAGTCCGCGCCGCCGTGCCTCGGATCGCAGTCGTCGCCCGGATCGTCCACGCACTCCAGCCCCTCGGGGCACGGGAACCCAGCGATCCCGCCGCACATCGTGGGCTTCGGCTCGACGCAGATGCCGCCGCAATCCGCGCCGCCGTGCTCCGGGTCGCAGTCGTCGGTCGGGTCGTCCACGCACTCCAGCCCGTCGGGGCACGGCAGCCCCGCGAAGCCCCCGCACATCGTCGCGGTGGGCTTCGGCTCCACGCAGACGCCGATGCAGTCCGCGCCGCCGCGCTCCGGGTCGCAGTCGTCGCCCGGGTCGTCCACGCACTCCAGCCCGTCGGGGCACGGCAGCCCCGCGAAGCCCCCGCACACCTGCGGCGGCGGCTCGTCGACGCACACGCCTGGGCAGTCGGCCCCGCCGTGCTCCGGGTCGCAGTCATCGCTCGGGTCGTCCACGCACGCCAGGCCCTCTGGACAGCTCGTCCCAAGGAACCCTCCGCAGGACTCCGTTCCCTGCGGATCCTGCGTTTCACCTGTATCGCCGTCGTCCTCCTTCGCGCAGCCCACGAGTCCGATCACGATGAGCAAGAAAGCCAGTCCCTTGTGGCGCATCAGAACCTCCGCGTTGTGCCTGTCCGAACCCCGCTGCGGCCTCCAGACGATGACCGCGCGACAACCCTGGCGTGCGGGCGCCGCCGCGGAGAACGCCCCCGGCGACCGCCAGACCGCCAGCAGGAATGCTGTGGTCTGCGCTCGCCCGCAGAGCGTCCTCCGGGACGGCTTCCCATCCTGGCGTCCGCTTCAAGCAGCTTCGGTGCCACTTCAAGCAGCTTCGGTGCCACTGGAACGCGCCGCATTTCGCGCGGAGATTCACCCTCTCCGAGGCGCTCACCGCGCGATCGAGATGTCTCGCTGTGTCTCAGTAGTGTCTCATCTGTGCCAACGGCCTGGCCACAGGGTGAGCCGGCCCCCCCGGGCGGAGGTCCTCTCCCCTTGTGCGACGGGGCGGCGCGTGCGCTCCGCGCGCCGCCCGCGCACGAGGTCGCGACGATCGACCGCCGCCTGCGTCAGAGCGCCGCGTCGAGCCGGTCGAGCACCGCCCTCATGACCGGCAGGTAGCCGTAGTCAGGCGAGGAGGTGTCCGCCGTCTGCGCCGGGCAGATCGAGCCCGCGACCCCTTGAGCCCCGAGGCTCTGGAGGAGCTGCAGCTCGCGGAGGCCCGGGTACGCCTTGGCCTTGACCTGCGTCGTCGTGCGCGGGAGGGGCTCCGCCGGGTCGTTCGTGCCCTCGGGCATGCACAGCGGGCTGTCGATGGTGACGCCCGGTATCGCCCTGCAATCGCAGCTCTGGGCAGCTCCCTCGCAGGAGCGCTCCTCGACATCGAAGATGCAGGCGTACTGGAGGTCTCCCGCGCTCCCCGGCGAGACCGTGTACTCGCGGCCGTTGATCGCGTTCCACCCCGTCTGGTGTGGCTGGACGATTCCATCCCCGGTGATCGGGTTCGCGCCCGAGCGGGGCGCTCGCGACTCGATCATGAACGGGTCCGCGGGCGCGACGTGGTTCGCCGGATCGCCGAGGACGATCTCCCAGGTGCTGTCGAAGCCGCCGTCGACCGGGGCGCCGAGCTCGCCGGCGTCCTTGAGGCCGCCGACCGGGTTGCCTTCCGCGTCGAGGCCGTCCGCGAGATCGGGGACCCCGCTCGCGTTCTGGCGCGCGAGGTCCTGCCACGGCACCCCGACGATCCCCGTGAACACGATGTGCTGCGGCCCGCGAGTTCGCGTGTTGCCGTCCTCGGGAGCCAGATCCGAGAAGATCGGGTTCGGCACGAGGTCTCCGTTCCGCGCCGGCACGGTGGGCGACGTGAGCGCGTTGGTGTACCGCTGGATCGGGTAGAGGAAGTCGTACCCGAAGCGGCGCTTCTGGTCCCAGCACCGCAGGTTCACCGGGTCTTCCGCCGCAGAGAGCCTGGCGGGATTGCCGTCCGGGCCCGTGCAGGTCGGGTCCGCGGGGCAGCCGTCCTGATTCTGCGCGCAGGACCTGCAGCACGGGTCGTTCGGGTTGGTGGCGCACTCGCTCCGCGGCCGCCACAACCTGAAGCCATTCCTCGTCTCGGCGACGAGGTAGTTCCTGCCTTCGTCTCTGATCGAGCAGTCGTTCTCGTCGGACAGCATCACGATGACCAGGAGCGAGTCCGACCGGAGGAATTCCTTCCGTTGCTGCAGAACCGTGACGTCGATCCCGACGGGCACGGCGGAGTCGTCATCCAGGGTGATCGTCTGGTACGGCTCCGGATCGACGAGGAACCGGTAGAAGCTCTCCAGCGGCGCCTCGAAGCCGCACCCCGCCTGCCCGACCCCTTGAATGATGTTGCCGAGCTTGCCGGCGAGCGCGGCCGGGTCGGAGTCTCCCGCGGGGGTGCGGCTCCCGGCCGCGTCCCACACGAGAAAGCCCTTGTCCAGGTAGGTGGGGAGGTCGTTCCCCACCACCCCCGGATCGGAGCGCGCGAGGAGGTGGGCCATGTCGACGTTGGAAGCGGACGTCGTCGGAGCGCAGGCGCCCGACCCGTGGCCGCCGAGGCTGGTGCTGATCACGCCGATGTGCATGTCGTTCACGGGCGGGCGCGCGCGCGAGGTGCCTTCCGGGCATGGCTCGATCCCGCTCGCGGGCTGCTCCGTCTCCGCCACCGGGTGGCCGGCGCCGTCCACGCAGCGCGGGTTGGTGATGTCGAACACGAGGTCGGCGGCCGCCGACCGCAAGATCTGCTGCTTGTCCGCCATCGTTCCAGAGTTGTCGACCACGAAGAGGAGATCGACCTTGTCCGGCGTGAACTGCGGCGGATCCCAGCCGCCGCCGCCCTCACCGCCGAGGCCGCCACTGCCGCCCTCACCGCCGAAGCCGCCGCCGCCGCCCTCACCGCCGAAGCCGCCGCCGCCCTCGCCGCCGAAGACGCCGCTCCCGACGCTGACGACGCTGCCGACGCTGGTGCTGCTGCCGCCGAAGACGCCGCTGCCGACGCTGGTGACGCTGCCGCCGCTGCCGACGCTGGTGCTGCTGCCGGCGACCGAGCTCGAGACGGTGGTGGCGTCGAGTCCGTCGAGCGAGACCTCGAGCTGACATCCGGCGACCGAGGCGGCGCTCAGGACGAGAAAGGGCAACAGGGTTCGTGACATCTTCAATGACATGGTTCCTCCTTGTGCGGGGCCCGGAGGCGCCGCCGAAGACCGATCGTGACAGGACATGAAGGGACGCACGGGCGGCTTCCCATTTCAAAAAGAGAGCTTGTTGGTTTGACGAGGTTCCGGAGGACCGGCGCGACGGCGTGAGGCCTCGCTGCGACGGCCGGTCCCCGTGATCGCAGGGGGTCAGAGCGCCGAGGAGAGCCGGTCGAGCACCGCGGTCATGACCGGCCGATAGCCGTAGTCGGGCGACGAGGTTTCCGAGATCTGCGCCGGGCAGATGGATCCCGCGACGCCCTGCTCCCCGAGGCTCCGGAGGAGCTGCAGCTCACGGAGGCCCGGGTACGCCTTGGCCCGCTGCTGTATCGAATCCCGGTCGCCGGGATCGCCGAGGTCGTTCGTGCCTTCCGGCTTGCACAGCGGGCTGTCGTTCACCCCGGTCACGCTCTCGCGGCAGTCGCAGCTCTGGCTGCTCCCCTCGCAGGAGCGCTCGTTGAGGAGGTCGAACATGCAGGCGTACTGGAGGTCTCCCGTGCTCCCCGGCGAGACCGTGTACTCGCGACCGTTGATCGCGTTCCACCCCGTGGCGTCCGGGTGGACGAGCTGATCGCCGGTGATCGGGTTCACACCCGCGCGGGGCGCCCTCGACTCGATCATGAACGGATCCGCGGGCGCGACGTGGTTCGCCGGATCGCCGAGGACGATCTCCCAGGTGCTGCTGAAGCCGCCGTCGACCGGGGCGCCGAGCTCGCCGGCGTCCTTGAGCCCGCCGGCCGGGTTGCCTTCCGCGTCGAGGCCGCCCAGGAGATCGGGGACGCCGTTCGCGTTCCGGCGCGCGAGGTCCTGCCACGGCACCCCGACGATCCCCGTGAACACGACGTGCTGCGGCCCGCGGGTCCGCGTGTTGTCGTCCTCGGGATCCAGATCCGAGAAGATCGGGTTCGGCACGAGGTCTCCGTTCCGCGCCGGCACGGTGGGCGACGTGAGCGCCTCGGTGTACCGCTCGATCGGGTAGAGGAAGTCGAACCCGAAGCGGCGCTTCTGGTCCCAGCACCGCAGGTTCACCGGATCTTCCTCCGCGGTGAGCCTGACAGCATTGCCGTCCGGGCCCGTGCAGGTCGGGTCCGCGGGGCAGCCGCTCTGATCCTGGGAGCAGGATCTGCAGCACGGGTCGTTCGGGTTGGTCGCGCACTCGCTCCGCGGCCGCCACATCCTGAAGTTGTTCCTCGTCTCGGCGACGAAGTAGTTCCTGCCTCCGTCCTTGATCGAGCAGTCGTTCTCGTCGGACAGCATCACGATGAGCAGGAGCGAGTCCGGCCGGAGGAAGCCCTTGCGCTGCTCCAGCACCGTGTGGTCGATCCCTGCCGGCACCGCGGTCTCGGTCTCGATGGCCATCGTCTGGTACGGCTCGGGATCGACGAGGAACCGGTAGAAGCTCTCCAGCGGCGCCTCGAAGCCGCACCCCGCCTCTCCGACCCCCCGCACCAGGTTATCGAGCTTGGTGGTGAGCGTGATCGGGTCGGAGTCCCCTACGGGGTCATGGCTCCCCTTCGCGTCCCACACGAGGAATCCCCTGTCCTGGTAGGTCGGCAGATCGTTCGTCGTCACGCTCGGATCGGAGCGGGCGAGGAGGTGAGCCATGTCGGCGTTGGAGGGGGAAATGCTCCTCGAGCACGCGCTCGCCCCGTGGCCGCCGAGGCTGCTGCTGATGACGCCGATGTGCATGTCGTACACGGGGGTATGCACGCGCGCTGAGCCTTCCGGGCATGCGCTCAGCCCGCTCCCGGGTCGACCGCGCACCGAGCCGTCCGGCTCCACGCAGGGTGGGTTGGTGATGCCGGAGACGAAGTCGCCGAGGGCGAGGCGCAGGAGCTCTTGCTTGTCTGCCATCGAGCCGGAGTTGTCGACCACGAACAGGACATCGACCTTGTCCGGCGTGAACTCCGGGGGATCCCAGCCCCCTGCGCCCGTGGTGGTGCTGACGCTGGTGCTGGAGACGGGGCTGTCGAGGCCGCCCGTCCCGCCGCTGCCCCCGCCTTCGCCCCCGACGCCCGAGCTCGCGTCTGCCCCGCCGAGCGACAGATCCACCTGACATGCTGCGAGCGCGATGGCGCCCAGGACGAGGCAGGGCGGCAGGCTTCGCGAGAGCTTCGATGACATGATGCCTCCTTGAGCGGAGCCGGGAGGCGCCGCGGAAGATTCGCTGTGGCAGAGCGTGAAGGGAGGCACGCGCGGCTTTCCATTTCAAAAAATCATCTTCGTTCGACGGAGGTCCGGAGGACCGGCGCTCCGCCATGCGGCCGGGCGGCATCGTCCGGTCGCCGTGGTCAGAGCGCGGAGGAGAGCCGGTCGAGCACCGCGTTCATGATCGGCCGGTAGCCGTAGTCGGGCGACGAGGCGTCCGAGAGCTGCGCCGGGCAGATGGATCCAGCGACGCCCTGCTCCCCGAGGCGCTGGAGGAGCTGCAGCTCGCGGAGGCCCGGGTACGCCTTGGCCCGCTGCTGTATCGTCTCCCGGTCGCCGGGATCTTCCAGGCCGTTGGTGCCTTCCGGCTTGCACAGCGGGCTGTCGTTCACGTTGGTCCCGATCTCGCGGCAGTCGCAGCTCTGGGAGTTCTCAACGCAGGAGCGCTCGGTGAGGAGGTTGAAGATGCAGGCGTACTGGAGGTCTCCCGTGCTCCCCGGCGGGATCGTGTATTCCCGGCCGTTGATCGCGTTCCACCCCGTGGCGTCCGGATGGACGAGCTGATCGAGGGTGATCGGGTTTGCGCCCGAGCGGGGCGTCTGCGACTCGATCATGAACGGGTCCGCGGGCGGCACGTGGTTCGCCGGATCGCCGAGGACGATCTGCCAGGTGCTGCTGAAGCCGCCGGGCACCGGGGCGTCGAGCTCGGCGGCGTCCTTGAGCCCGCCGACCGGGTTGCCTTCCGCGTCGAGGCCGTCCACGAGATCGGGGATCCCGTCCGCGTTCTGGCGCGCGAGGTCCTGCCACGGCACCCCGACGATGCCTGTGAAGACGATGTGCTGTGGCCCGCGGGTCCGCGTGTTGCCGTCCTCGGGGTCCAGATCCGCGAAGATCGGGTTCGGCACGAGGTCTCCGTTCCGCGCCGGCACGGTGGGCGACGTGAGCGCCTCGATATAGCGCTCGATCGGATAGAGGAAATCGAATCCGAAGCGGCGCTTGTGGTCCCAGCACCGCAGGTTCACCGGGTCTTCCGCCGCGGAGAGCCTGGCGGCGAAACCATCAGCGCCGGTGCAGGTCGGGTCCTCAGGGCAGCCGGTCTGTTCCTGGGAGCAGGACCTGCAGCACGGGTCGTTCGGGTTGGTGGCGCACTCGCTTCGCGGCCGCCACAGCCTGAAGCCGTTCCTCGTCTCGGCGACGAGGTAATCCCTGCCTCCGTCCTTGATCGAGCAGTCGTTCTCGTCGGACAGCATCACGATGAGCAGGAGCGAGTCCGGCCGGAGGAAGTCCTTCCGTTGCTGCAGGACCGTTTCGTCTATCCCTGTGGGTACGGCGGCATCCCCCTGGATCTCGATTGTGCCATACGGCTCGGGGTCGACGAGGAAGCGGTAAAAGCTCTCCAGCGGCGCCTCGAAGCCGCACCCCGCCTGCCCGACCCCTTCCACGATCGCGCCGAGCTTGGTGGCGAGCTCGACCGGATCGGAGTCTCCTGCGGGGCCGTGATTCCCGGCCGCGTCCCACACGAGAAAGCCTCTGTCCAGGTAGGTTGGCAGATCGTTCTCCGCCGACTGCGGATCCGAGCGCGCGAGGAGGTGGGCCCTGTCGTCGTTGGAAACGGACGTCTGCTGAGGGCAGGCGCCCGACCCATGGCCGCCGAGGCTGCTGCTGATCACGCCGATGTGCATGTCGTTCACGGGGGTGCGCGCGCGCGACGTGCCTGTCGGGCACGGGCTCAACCCGCTCCCGGGCTGCGTGCTCGCTGGACGTCCGCTCGGCTCGAGGCAAGGCGGGTTGGTCATGCCGCTGACGACATCGGCGAGCGCCAGGCGCAGCACTTCTTGCTTGTCCGTCATCGACCCGGAGTTGTCGACCACGAACAGCAGATCGACCTTATCCGGCGTGAACTGCGGCGCGTCCCAGCCTCCCGTGCCCGTGCCCGTGCCCGTGGTGGTGCCGCTGCTTCCGCCGCCCGCGCTCGAGCTGGCGTCTACCTCGCCGAGCGACACCTCCACCTGACATCCTGCGACCACGATGGCGCCCAGGACGACGCAGGACGACAAGGATCGTGAGAGTTTCGGCATCATGGCTTCTCCTTGAGCGGCGCCAAGCGGCCCCGCCGAGCACCGGCACTGACGAGCATGAAGGGGCGCTCACCCCGCCCCCCATTTCAAAAAAGCACCTCCACCCAACAAATCCGTGCCCCCCGAGTCGACACAACGCCCTCTCTCTCTCTCTCCCGCTCCCCCCCTTCCCGGATCCTCCTCTGCGGCCTCAGAGCGGGGCGCTCCCGCACAGGAGACGGGCCCAGATCGGCGTTTTCGGCGCGGAGGCGTACTCCAGTACGCCGAGCACCGAAAACGCCGAGATGGGCCCGTATCCGAAGCGGGAGCGCCCCGCTCTAGCGGGTGAAGGCTTGGAGGCGAGAGACGTGGGGGCTCGAGGGGTAGGCGAGGAGGAATGCCGATGCGCGCTGCGCGGCTGCGGCGCGCTGGCCGCTGTCCCAGAGCGCCTCGATGGTGAGCGCCTCGCGTTCCTGGGCGAGCGCGCCGCCAGGGAAGCGGAGCCGCGCTTGCTCGACGATCACCAGCGCTCCCGCGGCGTCGCCGCGCCGGAGCGCCGCGCGCGCGTCGCCGAGGAGCGTCAGCTCCTCGCGCAGCCGGCTCTCCCGCAGCGCCGCCGGGGTGGACGCGCCGTCCGCGCCGGGGGCGGCGTCTGCCGCGTCCGGCGCGGGTGCGGCCCCGGTGCCATCTGCCTCGGTTGCGGGCGCCTGGCGCGCGGCGGGCTCGGGCCGCGGCGCTGCCAGCTTCGGAGGCGCCGCGGCCGCGCGGGGCGCGGTCGGGATGGCGGCCGGCGCGGGCGCCTCGGCGCGCGCGAGCGGCGCGACCCGCGCAGGCGTCTCGGCTGGCGCCGCCGCCTCGGCCGGCGCCGCCGCCTCGGCCGGCGCCGCCGTCTCGGCCGGCGCCGCCGTCTCGGCCTCCGCCTCGGCGGGCGCCGCAGGCGTCCGGCTCGCCGGCAGCGCCACCGGCGCGGCAGCCGGCGGCGCGACGGCCGGCGCGGCCTCGACGACCTGCGCCCGCGGCGCGACGGCCGTCGGGACCACGACCGCATAGCCTGCGAGGAACAGGCCCCCGCAGGCGGCGCCGAGCAGCATCGACTTCACGATGCCCGCGGTGCCCGCCACGGCCGCCGCGCCGGCGGCGCCCGCCGCGCCGGCAGCGCCGGCGAGACCGCCGCCGCCCGCGGCCGCAGCCGCCACCTTGCCCGCCGCCGACGCGGCGACCGCGACCTTGGCCGCAGGCGCGGCGACCGCGACCTTGCCCGCCGACGCGGCGGCGGCGGCCTGGCCCGCGCCGCCTGTGCCCAGGCTGCCCGCGCTCGCCGCGCTGCCCGCCTGGGCCGAGAGCGCCCCTCCCCCGGCGCCCTGAGCCCCGCCGAGCGTGGCGGCCCCGGCGGCGAGGCCGAGCTGCGCGGCCATCGCGGCCCACACCCGCTCTTGCTCTCCGTCGGGCGGGTCCATCGGCGGCGCCGCGCGGAGGAGCTCGCGCTCCACCTCGAGCGCGCTCCCGTCGGCGTCGATCCAGCGCATCGGATCGCTCATCGCTCCCCTCCCGCGTGCTTCCAGACGGGTTGCCGCTCGACCCCCGGCAAGGGCAGAACGTTCGACGCCGGCCCCCGCGCGGCCGGCGCGCGCTCCGCGGCCGAGATCCCGGCGTCGACGGCCGCTGCCTTCAGTACGGGCTGCGACTTCGTGACCGTCGGCCCGCCCACGCGGAACTGGTCGCGCGCGTTCAGGCGCGCCACCGCGCGGCGGAACGCGTCGCGCGCGAGGCGGAGGCGCGAGTAGACCGTCCCCAGCGGGACGTCGAGCAGCTCCGCGACCTCCTCGCCGCCCATGCCGTCGAGCTCGAACAGCGTGAACACGGCGCGCTGCTCGAGGGGCAGCTCGTCGAGGATCGCCTCGAGCAGCTCGATCGCCTGCCGTCGCTCCGCCTGCGCGCCGACGTCGGCGCGGTCGTCGGCGCAGTCGAGCAGCGGCTCGTCGTCGTGGGCGCGCCGTCTCATGTGCGCGAGCTTGCGCCGGTCGCGGGCGACGTGAAAGCAGATGCTGTACAGCCAGGTCGTGATCTTTGACCGACCCTCGAACTCGGGAAGCCGGCGGTGGACGACCAGGAACACGTCCTGGACCGCATCGGCGGCGTCGCTCTCGGGCACGCCGAGCCGGCGCAGCGAACGCCACACGAACCGAAAATGCTGCGCATAGACCTCTCCGAAGGTCATCGTGGCCTGCCGCTTCTCGTCATGCTCGCCCCCTCAGTGGAAGGTCGCCTGGTTCGCCATCAGGGAATCGACACGTCGGATCAGAAAATCGACACGCGGGCCCCCAGCCCCACGAGCAACCCCACCGGGGAGGGGTCGAGCACGGCGTCCGTCGTGACAGGCGCGCCGGCGTCGCTGCCCGCGCGGCGGTCGACCGTGAAGCGCGCCCGCGCGATCGGCGCGAGGAGCGTCGCGCGCGCGGACCAGCCCAGCGCGCGGGTGCCGAAGAGCGGCCCCTCGGCGATGGCCGAGCCGCCCACGGCGAACCAGAGCGCGGAGTCCTCGCGGTTCGGGCTGAACCCCCTGCCCGCGCCGTGGACGGCGCCGAGCATCGACGCCGCGCAGGCCGAGAGCCGGACCTCGTCGAGCTCGCCGGCGATCGTGGCGCAGCCGCGCGCCGTCGCCGCGACGAGCCCGATGGCGGCGACGCCCGGCTCGATGTCGATGTCCTGGCGCGGCAGCCACACAGCGCCGAGCCCGGCCGACCACGCGCGGCGCCGCAGCGAGACGCCGCCCGTGGCGGCCGCCCGGAACGGGTCGAGCATGCCCACCGTCCCCGCGGCGCCGAGCTCCGCCGAGACGTCCCAGGACGGCGGCTGACGCGCAGGGGGCGGCGGCGCGGGCCTGCGCGCGGGCACGACCGGCGCGGGCGCGGCAGGGGGCGGCGCGGGCGCGACCGGGGGGGGCGGCGCGGGCGCTGGCTCGCTGTCGAGCAGGATGGCGATGGTCAGGGCCAGCGCCTCGACGAGCTCGCCGCAGGTCGCCCCCGCCTCGGACGAGAGCTGCCGGGCGCGGCCTCCGGCCTGGAGGACGGCGGTGTAGGTGGTCTCGGTCCGGAGAAAGTGGACCTCGTACTCGGGCACATCGCCGGCGCCCGGAGCAGCGGCCCCGGCGGTCGACGGGGCATCCCCGGCGAGCGACGGCGCGGGGGTGGCGGCCGCCGGGAGGCCGCCCGCAGCCGCCGGGGCGCCGCCCGCAGCCGCCGGGGCGCTGCCCGCCACCGCCGGGGCGCTGCCCGCCACCGCCGGGGCGCTGCCCGCAGCCGCCGGGGCGCTGCCCGCGGCCGCGGGGGCGCCGTCCGCCGCCGCCGGGGCGCTGACCGGGTCGAGGGCGGGCTGCTTCATCACGCGCTCGACCGCCGCGGCCAGCGACGGCGCATCGGGGCAGTCAGCCGCCGACGGCGCCCGGTGAACGGCGAGCCGCGGGCGCTGCGGGGCCGCCCAGGCGACGCGCAGCGAGCCGAGGGAAAGGACGCACAGGGAGAGGACGCAGAGCGCGCCCCGGAGCGAGGAACGAGGGCAGGTCACGGGGAGGCCTCCCAATTATCGCAAGGAGCGGGGCAAGCGAAGTTAGGACGCGCGGATGCCGGCCAGCTTGGGCCGGCGCGCGGCGATCGCGGGGCCGGCGCGGCCGACCGCTCCGCCCCCGGCGGGCCCGCGAGGTCGGGATGCTGCTGCGCTGCCGGCCCGCACCGCGCTCTCCGGTGCGCCGCAGGATCGGATAGAGTGCCCAGCATGAACTCCTACGATCTGATCACGTGCGCGAGCTGCTACGGCGAAGGCGAGATCAACACGGACTCCGGACCCTACCTGTGCAAGGACTGCAACGGGAACGGCCGCATCTTTCCGACCGGCGAGCAGATCGAGGAGCGCATCCGCGAGATCGAGGTCGAGCTGGAGCGCCACCCGCTGGAGGCGCGACCGGAGACCCGGTGGCTCGTCTTCGAGCTGCGGCGCACGCGCAAGCTGCTCTGGCAGATCCGGTCGCTCTGCGAGGAGGCGGAGAGCGACGCGGAGCAGGCGATCCTCGTCAAGGTCCGAGACCTGGCCGACGCGGCCGTCGCCGCGAGGAGCCCCGCGCTGCCGCGCGAGATGCTCCCGGAGGACGGCTGACGCCGGCCCCGCCGACGCGCCGCGCCTGCGCGTGCGCCGCGGCCGCGCGGCCGCGGCGCACGTGGAAGCGAGCGCGACGCGCGCTGCTCCGATGCCCTCCCTCTACCCTTCCCTGCTCGGCGCCGCGTGGTCTGCGCTCGCGCCGCCGGTCCAGCGCCTCCACGCGGGCGGCGCGCGCGCTCGCGGTCGCTTCCGCGTGCGCCGCGGCCGCGCGCTCGCGGCGCGCCTGCTCGCCGCCCTGCTGCGCATGCCGGAGGCAGCGGAGGACGTCGCCGTGACGCTCGCGGTCGAGCCGCGGGCCGACGGCGAGCGGTGGATCCGCACCTTCGGGGCTCGCCTGCTCCGCTCGACGCAGTGGCGCTCGGGCGATCTGCTGGTGGAGGCGCTCGGCCTCGTCCAGTGCTGGTTCCGGCTGCGCGCCGAGGGCGGCGCGCTCGTGTTCGAGCAGGTGCGGTCGACGATCGGGCTGCGCAGCTTCGGGCTGCCGCTGCCCCGGTGGCTCGCCCCGCGGGTCGAGGGCCGCGCCGAGGCGCTGCGCGACGAGGTCCATGTCGACGTGCGGATCTTCGCGCCCGTCGCCGGGCTGCTCGTCGCGTACGAGGGGCGCGTGAGGCGCGGCGGAGAGGACGAGGCGGCCTCGGCGCTCGCCAGCGAGCCAACCTCCGCGCGCGCCGGCGAGACCGCCTCCGCGAGCGCCGGCGAGACCGCCTCCGCGAGCGCCGGCGCGCCGGCGCGAGGGTCGAGCGCGTGATCACCGCGCTCGTACTGTTCGCCGTCCAGGGCGCGCTCGGCGCGTTCGACACGCTCTACTACCACGAGTGGCGCGCGCGCCTGCCCGGCGGCGTGCCCGGCACCGCGCCCGAGCTCGTCCTGCACGCCGTCCGCGACCTCGTGTACGCGGTGCTCTTCGCCACGCTGCCGTTCGTGCGGTGGGAGGGGCTCGCCGCGTGGGCGCTCGCGGCGCTCCTCCTCGCGGAGATCGCGATCACGCTCCGCGATTTCGTCGTCGAGGACACGGTCCGGCGGCCGCTCGGCGGCGTCTACCCGGGAGAGCGGGTGATGCACGCCGTGATGGGCATCGTCTACGGCGCCGCCCTCGCGCACCTCCTCCCCGAGCTCTGGCGCTGGGCGCTCGCCCCCACCGGCTTCTCCCGCTGGGAAGCGCCCCTCGCCCTCCGCGTGCTCCTGCCGGCGATGGCCGCGGGCGTGCTGCTCTCGGGGCTGCGCGATCTCGGCGCCGTCTACGGCCCTCGCTGGCTCCGCTTCCCCTGGGGGCGCGCGTGACGGCCCCTGGCCGCGTGCAGCGAGCGCCCGCTAGCCCTTCACCGCGCCCGCCGTGAGCCCCGCGAGGATGCGCCGCTGGAAGACCAGCGTCAGCACCACCAGCGGCACGGTCACCACGACGGAGGCCGCCATGGTCTGCCCCCAGGGGATCTCGTAGAGCCCGCTGGTGGCGGTCGAGAACGCCTGGATCGCGTACGTCACCGTGCGCTTGTCCGGCGTCTGGGTGAACGAGAGCGCGAACAGGAACTCGTTCCAGGCGGCGATGAACGCGAGGATGCCGGTCGTCGCCATCCCCGGGACCGAGAGCGGCAGCATGATCTTCGTGAACACCTGCCAGGGCGTCGCGCCGTCGACGTACGCCGCCTCCTCGACCTCGCGCGGGATCGCCTTCAGGAAGCCGGTGAGCACCCAGACCGTGAACGGGAGCGTGAAGATGAGGTAGGTCAGGATCAGCGCGGGGAGCTGGTTGTAGAGCTTGAAGAAGTTGATCATCTCGAACAGGGCGCCGAGCACGGCGATCTGCGGGAAGATGGTCATCGCCAGGACCGCGTAGAGCACGACGCTGCGCCCGCGGAACCGGAACCTGCCGAGGGAGTAGGCGGCGAGCGAGCCGACCGCGAGCGAGAGCGCCGTGACCGAGACGGCGACGATCACGCTGTTCAGGAGCGCCGTCTGGAACTGGCCGTCCTCCAGCACGGCGCGGTAGTTGTCGAGCGTCACGCGATCGGGCCAGTAGCGGACCGGGGTCGTGAACAGCTCGCTGTCCGGCTTGATCGAGGAGACGAACGCCCAGACGAACGGGAAGACGGTGAACACGACGACCGCGGCGACGAGCAGGTAGAACAGGACGCGCAGGGCGACCTGCCCGCCGCGCCGACGGTGCCCGCCGCCCGGAGCTCCGGGAGAGCCATTCATCTCAAGCCTCCTCCGCGCGGAACACCGCGAGATAGATCATGATGAACACGGCGATGACCAGGAACAGCGCGACGGAGATGGCCGAGCCGTACCCGATGTCGGAGATGCTGACCAGCGTCTGCTGGGCATACGTGGCCATCGTCTGCATGTCCGGCCGGTTGCCGAACATGACGTAGAAGACGTCGAAGACCCGGAGCGCGTCGAGCGTGCGGAAGATGAGCGCCACGAGGAGCGACGGCTTGAGGAGCGGCAGGGTGATGCGGGTGAACTGCTGGAGCGCCGTCGCGCCGTCCACCCGGGCGGCCTCGTAGAGGTCGCTGGGGACGAGCTGCAGCCCTGCGAGCAGGAGGAGCGCCATGAACGGCGTCGTCTTCCAGATATCGATGAGCGCCACCGCCCAGAACGACACGTCCGGATCGGCGAGGAACGCGATGTTGCGATCCACGACGCGCAGGCGGTTCACGAGGATGTCGTTGAAGACGCCGTAGACGTCGCTGTACATCCACTTCCACATCTGCGCCGAGATGACGGTGGGTATCGCCCAGGGGATGAGCATGGCCGCGCGCACGGCGGAGCGCCCCTTGAACTGCGAGTTGACGATGAGCGCGATGGCGAGGCCGAGGGCGAGCTCGCTCAGCACGGTGACGACCGTGAAGAGGACCGTGAGCAGGACCGCGTCGTGAAAGTAGCTGTCCTGCGCGAGATCGACGTAGTTCTGCGCCCCGACGAACGCCGCCGGCGCCCCGGTGCCGAGCCGCGTGTTCGTGAAGCTCAGGTAGAACGTCTGGACGAGCGGGTAGAGGGCGATGAAGCCGACGACCACGAGCGTCGGCAGGAGAAAGAGCCAGGCGATCGTGGTCCGCCGCCGCTCGAACGACGCGCCGCGCGCGGGGGTCGCCTCGATCGTGGCCTTCGGGTCAGCCGGCGTGCTCATGCAAAGCTCCGTTCTCGAGAGGCGGTGTGGCCGGAAGGTCGCGCCAGCGGCGCCGCGGCGGCGGGGGAGCGCGCGGCCGCCGGAGGCGCGACCTCCGCGGCGGTTACCTGAGCGTGCGCGTGAGGCGCTGGTCCACCTGGCCGAGCACCGCCTTCGGATCCTTGCCCTGCAGGACCTCGCTCACCCCCTGGAAGAAGGCGATGGATGCCTCGTTGTAGCGCGGGCCGGTGCTGTTCGAGGGGCGCGGCACCAGCCAGAGGTCCTTCGCGCTCTCCAGGAAGGGCATCGCCTTCACCACCTCCGGATCCTCGAGCGCCGATCGGACCGTCGGGATGAGCGAGGCCGCGAGCGCGCGGAACTTCTGCCCTTCCGGGCTCGCCAGGTAGCGAACGAGCTCGATCGCCGCGTCCTGCTGCTGCGAGAACTTCGAGACGGCGAGCTGCCAGCCGCCGACGGCGGCGGCGCTCTTCTGGCCGGGCTCGTGCGGCAGCGGGGCCACCGCGAACTTCCCCTTGATCGGCGACTTCTCGGCGTTGCCCGCGGAGTACGCGTAGGGCCAGTTGCGCATGAACGCGGCGTTCCCGCTCTGGAACGTGTTCCGGGCGTCCTCCTCCTCGTAGCTCGTCACGCCGGCGGACGAGATCGAGCCCACCCAGCCCCTCGCGCGCGCGAGCGCCTTCTGCGCGTTCGGGTTGTTCACCGTGATCTTGCCGTTCTCGATGATGGCGCCGCCGCCGTGCGAGGCGATCCACTCCAGCGCGTTGCAGGTCAGCCCCTCGTACGCCTTGCCCTGCCAGACGTAGCCGACGAAGTTCGGGTTCTGCGCCCGCTCCCCTTCCTGGATCTTCTTCGCCATCTGCTCGAGCTCGTCCCACGTCTCCGGCGGCTTCGAGTAGCCGTGCTTCGTCAGCAGGTCGGTGCGGTAGTAGAGCAGCCCGAAGTCGGTGAACCACGGTATCGCCACGAGCTTGCCGTCGATCGTGTTGTTCTGGACGATGCTCTCGACATGCTGCTTCGCTGCCTCACCGAGCTTCCCGGTCAGATCGGCGAGGTTCTGCGCGAAGGCGCCGGGCCAGATGACGTCCAGCATCATCACGTCGACGTCGCCGGACTGCGCCTGGAACAGGCGCTGGTAGACGGAGTAGGTCTCGGTCGCGCCCTTCGGCCGGGGGATGATGGTCACCTGGATGCCGGTGTCCTGCTGGAACTGCTGGACCATCGCCTTGTCGAGCTCGGCGCCGACGCCCACGGACTCGCCATAATACTTGAGCTTGGCCCCCGCGTATTTCTTCGCCTCGGCGGCGTTCGGCACCGCGGGCGGCTGCGCCTTGATCGCCTTCTCGCCCGGCGCCTCCGCGACCGCGGCCGCGGTCGTGGGGGCGGCGCCAGGGCGGCTCTCGCCGGCAGGCGGGCTCTTGTCGCCGCCGCGGCATGCGCCCAGACCGACGACGAGGAGGAGCAGCGCCGTGGGGCGCCATGCGCGGAGGTCATGCTGCCGAGTGAGGTCCATCGCAGGATCCTTTCTGAGCTCAGTGCCAGGGAGTTTCACGGTTCCGAGGGCCCCTCGGTGCTGTCGAGACGCGCCGCTCACGAGCGCCGCGAAGGATGAGGCCCCGCGGCAGCATCGAACAGATACGCGCTCGGGGGCAAGCGATCGCACCGCCTGTCCGCGGCGGATTCACGGTCGGGAGGCGCCTGAACACAGATAGGGACGAGGCCTACGGCTCTGCTCGACGCGCCCCGCCGCAGCGAAGCGGGCACGGGACGCAGGACGAGGCGCGCTGCGCATGCGCGACGCGGACGCGGATGCGCGACGCGGACGCGCATGCACGAGGCGGAGGCGAACCGCGTGTGCGTTGCGCGCGTGGCGGACTCGCGACGGAGCGCGAACGGGGTTGCACGAAGGCGGTGCGCACGCGCGTTGCGCGACGACGAGGTGAGCGGGTCGCGCGGTGTGCGACGCGCGCGCGTCGCGCATCGCACACCGCGCATCGCACACCAGCGCGCGCACGCGTTGCGCGAACGGCGGATGCGCGCCGGATCGCGCAATTTTCGCGACGAATCGCTGCCTCGCGCGCCCGGGGCGCGGGCTGCTTTGCGCTTGCGGAGCCCATCCGGAGGCGGTAGAGCCGACGCTGCGCGGCCGGCGCTCGCGATCCGGCATGGTGCCGCGGGCGCACGGCCCGCTGGCGCCAGACTGCTCCTGCCGAGCAGGACGAGCCCGAACCGGCCTGCGCAGGCAGTGCATGACCCCCCTGACGTTTTCCTCTTCGGCCGATGCCCCCCGCCAGGCGGCACGGCTGGTCGCCCGCACCGTCCGGCTCGACGCTGACACGCTCGCGAGGATGCCCGGCGGCATCTCCGCGCTCGCCGGGGACAGCGCGCGCGTCTGGATGCACCCGAGCGCGCAGCTCATCGCGCACGGGGTCGCCGCCCGCCTGGAGCTGCCGCACGGCATCGAGGGCGGCGTCGCGTGGATCCAGGAGGTGCTCTCGTCGATCGGCGCGGCCGACGCCGTGGGCCGCCCGGGCTGCGGCCCCGTGGCGCTCGGAGCCCTCCCCTTCGACCGGACGGAGCCGGCCGCGCTCGTCATCCCCGCCCAGCTCGTCGGCGCGGCCCCCGACGGGACCGCGTGGGTCACCACCATCGGCGAGGGCGCCGCGCCCGCGCCGCACCTCGAGCGGGCCGAGGGCCACCGGCGCTCGCCCGACAGCTTCACGCTGAAGTCCGCGGTCCCGCACGACGAGTGGTGCGGGCGCATCGCGCACGCCGTGGCCGACATCCAGCGCGGGGACCTCTCCAAGGTCGTCGTCGCGCGCGCGGTCGACGTCGAGGCGAACCGGCCCATCGTCGTCGAGGAGGTCCTGCGCCGCCTGACCGCGCTGTACCCCTCGTGCGCGATCTTCCACGTCGACGGCTTCCTCGGCGCGAGCCCGGAGCTCCTGCTCTCGCGCCGCGCGCGCGCCGTCTCGTCGCACCCGCTCGCCGGCACCTACGCGGTCTCCGCCGACGTCGACGCCGACCGCCGGTTCTCCGAGGTCCTCCGGAAATCGGCCAAGGACCAGCGCGAGCACCGCTTCGTGGTCGAGGCCGTGGCCGCCGCGCTCGCGCCGGAGTGCGCGTCGCTCGACGTGCCGAGCGAGCCGTCGATCCTGAGCCTCCGCAACGTGATGCACCTCGGCACGTCGATCCACGGCCAGCTCAAGGAGGCGGCGCCGGACGCGCTCACGCTGGCCGCGCGGCTGCACCCGACGCCGGCCGTGTGCGGCACGCCGCGCGACGCGGCCGAGGCGTGGCTCGGCGCGCACGAGGGCATCCGCCGCGGGCTCTACGCCGGGATCGTGGGCTGGGTCGACGCGCGCGGCGACGGCGACTGGTTCATCGGCATCCGCAGCGCCACCGTCGACGGCGCCCGCGCTCGGATGGTCGCTGGCGTCGGGGTCGTCGCGGGCTCCAGCCCGGAGGCCGAGCTCGTCGAGACGCAGCTCAAGCTGCAGGCCATGCTCGCGGCCCTCATCCGCCCCTGATGCCGGGGCCGCCGCCCTGGCGCCTCCTCCACGCCGGTCCCCGCGCCGGCGCGCCCGCGTTGACGGCCTCCGCGAGGGCCCCCAGGGGAGCTTCGCCGTGAAGACACTCCTCATCGACAACTACGACTCGTACACCCACATCCTCGGGCAGTACCTCTGGGAGGTGAACGGCGAGAGGCCGATCATCGTCAGGAACGACAGCCTCTCGCTCGCCGAGATCAGGGACCTCGAGGTCGACAACATCGTCATCTCCCCCGGCCCCGGCCGCCCCGAGCGCCGGGCCGATTTCGGCGTCTGCGCGGACGTGATCGAGTCGCTCTCCACCACGCCGATCCTCGGGGTGTGCCTCGGCCACCAGGGGCTCGCGGCGCGCTTCGGCGGGCGCGTCCGGCACGCGCCGCGGGTGATGCACGGCAAGGTCGCGGAGGTCGAGCACGACGGCGCCGGGCTGTTCGAGGGCGTGCCCAGCCCGTTCAAGGTGGTGCGCTACCACTCGCTGATCGTCGGCGACGACGACCTCCCGGCCGACATCGAGGTGACCGCGCGGACGCGCGGCGACGGGCTCATCATGGCCCTCAAGATCAAGGACCGGCCGTTCTACGGCGTGCAGTTCCACCCCGAGTCGATCGGGACCGAGCACGGCAGAAAAATCCTCAGCAATTTCCGTGAGATCACCGCGCGCGCGAGGGGAGCGGCGGCGGCGCCCGGGGCCGCGGCTGCCGATGTGGCGCGCGCGCTGGGGCGCGGCCGCGTGCGTCACGTCCGGCTCCCCTGGGTCGATCCCGAGCGGGCGTTCGCCGGGCTGTTCGCCGCGGCGCCGTACGCGTTCTGGCTCGACTCGAGCGCGACCGGGAGCGACGGCCGCTTCTCGTTCATGGGGAGCGCGACCGAGGCGATCGAGAGCCACGGCGCCGCCGTGACGCGCTGGAGCGCCGGCGGCCCGGGGGGCCTCCTCACCCCGGCCCTGTCCGAGGGGAGCCCGTTCGCGGCGTTCCGGCGGGAGCTCGCGTCCGTGGCGCTCGAGCCGAGCGGCCTTCCGTTCCACTTCACCGGCGGGCTCGTCGGCTACCTCGGCTACGAGCTCAAGGAGCACCTCGGCTTCGGCGCGTCCGCCCACCCGCGCCGCGCGCTCCCGGACAGCGCGATGATGATCGCGCGGCGGCTCCTGGCCTTCGACCACGTCGAGCGCGCGGTGTACGCGTGCGCGATCGACGCGGGCGAGCCGCCGCCGATCGCCGCGCCGTCGCCCTCGTGCGACGCGTGGCTCGACGACATCGCGGCGCGGCTCCAGGGCCTCCCGGATCTCGCCGAGCCGGCGCTCCCGCCCGTCCCGGAGGGCTTCGCCGACGTCCTCGCGCTGTCGCAGCGCCTCTCGCGCAGGGAGCACCTCGACGCCGTCCGGGCGATCCTCGCCGAGATCCACGAGGGCGAGACGTACGAGGTGTGCCTCACCAACGAGTTCCACGTGCGGACCTCGCTCGACCCGTTCGCCCTCTACCGCGTCCTGCGCCGCACGAACCCCGCGCCCTTCTCGGCCTACCTCAGGCTGCCGGACGGCGCGGTGCTGTCGTCGTCGCCGGAGCGATTCCTCTCGGTCGACCGGGCGCGGCGCGTGCGCAGCGAGCCGATCAAGGGGACGCGGCCGAGGGGCGCCACCGAGGAAGAGACGCAGGCCCAGCGCCGCGATCTCGCGACGAGCGACAAGGACCGCTCCGAGCTGCTCATGATCATCGACCTGGTCCGCAACGACCTCAGCCGGGTGTGCGCGATGGGGTCGATCGAGGTCGAGGAGCTGATGCGGATCACCGAGCACGCGACCCTGCTCCAGCTCTCCTCGGTGATCACGGGCGCGCTGCGCGAGGGGCGCGCCGCGCTCGACGCGCTCGAGGCGTGCTTCCCCGGCGGATCGATCACGGGGGCGCCGAAGCACCGGACCACCTCGATCATCGACGCGCTCGAGCGGCGCACGCGCGGCGTGTACACGGGCGCCATCGGGTACCTCGCCTTCGAGGGCCCCATGGACATGAACATCGCCATCCGGACCCTCGTCGCCGACGCCGAGGGGGTCAGCTTCGGAAGCGGCGGCGCGGTCGTCGCGGAGTCGAGCCCCGAGGCCGAGTACGAGGAGGTCCTCGTCAAAAGCTTCCCGCTGCTCCGCGCCGTCTACCTCGCCGAGCGCGCCGCGGACGCCGATCGAGCGCCCGCGCGGGGCGCGCGTCGCCCGCGTCCGCCGAGGGCGTCGCGCGGATGACGTGCCTGACGAACACGTGCCCGCGGCGAAGAAGCCGGTGCCGAGCGCATGCCGCACCGCATATACTCGCCGCGCAGGAGGAGACGCGGTCTTGAAACGAGAGAGCAACGTTACGCGGAAGGGAGTCGCGGTGCGGCGGGTGGTCGAGGAGCTCGCCGTCGACGGCGCGATCCAGCCCATCGTGGAGGCGCTCGACAGCCACCTCGGCGTGGTCCTGGCGTCCAGCTACGAGGTTCCCGGCCGGTACACGCGATGGGACATCGGCTTCATCGATCCGCCGCTCGTGCTCGTCTCCCGGGGCCGCGACTTCCGGTTCACCGCGCTGAACGAGCGCGGTCGCGTGATCCTCCCGGCCATCGACGAGGCGCTCCGGGATCTCGATGCGGTCGTGGCCGTCGAGCGCCGCGGGGACGAGGTGGTCGGCGCGGTCCGGCCGCCGGGCGAGCGGGTGCCCGAGGAGCTGCGCAGCCGCCAGCCGTCCATCTTCTCGGTGCTGCGGCGGCTCATCGAGCTGTTCAGCACCCCGGGCGATCCGCTCTTCGGGCTGTACGGCGCGTTCGCGTACGATCTCGCCTTCCAGTTCGAGCCGATCCGGCTCCGCCTCGAGCGCCCGGCGGACCAGCGGGATCTCGTGCTCTACCTGCCCGACGAGATCGTCGCCGTCGATCATCGCCGCGAGCGCGCGACGCGCACGCGCTACGAGCTCACGTGCGGCGATCGCTCGACCGAGGGGCTGCCGCGCGAGGGCGCGGCGCGCGCCTATGTCGGCGCCGATCGCGCGCCGCAGAACGAGTACGCGCCGGGCGAGTACGCCGACCTCGTGCGGGTCGCGCGCGAGTCGTTCAAGCGGGGCGATCTCTTCGAGGTCGTCCCGGGCCAGACGCTCTTCGAGCCCTGCCCCGTCCCGCCCACCGAGCTGTTCTACCGGCTGCGCGAGCGCAACCCCGCGCCCTACGGCTTCCTGATGAACCTCGGCGAGTCCGAGTACCTCGTCGGCGCCTCGCCGGAGATGTACGTGCGGGTCGAGGGCGATCGCGTCGAGACGTGCCCGATCTCGGGCACGATCCCGCGCGGCAGCGACCCGATCGCCGACGCGGCGCAGATCGCGCGCCTGCTCGCGTCCGCGAAGGACGAGTCGGAGCTGACGATGTGCACGGACGTCGATCGCAACGACAAGTCCCGCATCTGCGTGCCGGGGAGCGTCCGCGTGATCGGTCGCCGGCAGATCGAGATGTACTCGCGGCTGATCCACACGGTCGATCACATCGAGGGCCGCCTGCGCGAGGGGTTCGACGCGCTCGACGCGTTCCTCGCGCACACCTGGGCGGTCACGGTCACCGGGGCGCCGAAGGCCTGGGCCATGCAGTTCATCGAGGATCACGAGCGCTCGCCGCGCGCGTGGTACGGGGCCGCGGTCGGGATCGTCGGCTTCGACGGCAGCATGAACACGGGGCTCACGCTGCGCACGATCCGGGTCAAGGACGGCGTGGCGCAGGTCCGGGTGGGCGCGACGCTGCTCTACGACTCCGATCCCGACGAGGAGGAGCGCGAGACGCACGTGAAGGCGTCGGCGCTGCTCGACGCGATCCGGAGGCCGCGCGGCGTCCCCGCGCAGGCGCCGGCGGCGGCCGGCGCGGCGCCGGGGGCCGGCCTCAAGGTGCTGCTCGTCGATCATCAGGACTCGTTCGTGCACACGCTGGCGAACTACTTCCGGCAGACGGGCGCCGAGGTGGTGACGCTCCGCGCCGGCTTCCCTCACGGCGAGCTCGACAGCTACGCGCCGGACCTCGTGGTGCTCTCTCCCGGGCCGGGGTCGCCGAGCGATTTCGATCTCTCGGGGACGCTGTCGGCGCTGCTAGAGCGCCGGCTGCCCGTCTTCGGGGTGTGCCTCGGACTGCAGGGGATGGTCGAGCATTTCGGCGGCAAGCTCGGCATCCTCGACTACCCGATGCACGGCAAGGCCTCGAAGGTGCGCGTGCTCGGCGGGCGGCTCTTCGAGGGGCTGCCGCGCGAGTTCCACGCGGGGCGCTACCACTCGCTCTACGCGCTGCGGGACGCGCTGCCGCCGTCTCTGAAGATCACGGCGGAGACCGAGGACGGGGTCGTGATGGCGATCGAGCATGCGGAGCTGCCGATCGCGGCGGTGCAGTTCCACCCGGAGTCGATCCTGTCGCAGGACGACAACGTGGGGCTCCGGCTCGTGCGGAACGCGGTGACCGAGCTGCGGCGGGCTGGCGGGGGGTGACGCGCGACGGGGATCCGGGTCGCCCGGCTCCGAGAGAGGGAGTCCGCCGCGCGGCGCGGGGACCCCGCCGGACTCGCCCGAGACGATGACCCTCCGGCTCCGCCGGAGGGTCATCGTCTCGGGCTCAAACATCGGCCCTCCCCGCGCCGCGCGGCGGACTCCCTCTCTCGGAGCCTACCGTGGAGCTTTGATCACGCGCTCAACACGGGGAGCGCGTGGCTCGACACGGGAGCGCGCGACCGGCTCAGGCCACAAAATGAAAAAGCGCCGCCGGGGCCTCGGGGGGGGAGAGGCCGCGCCAGCGACGCTGGATTGGTCTTAAGCACCGGACATGCCACGGCACGTCTCTGTCATTGCCGGGCATTTCGCATGGACGTCCGGGGCGATTGTTTCGCTTCTGCAAGGACGGAGCTGCACTCCTGCAAATGCGCGGACCCGCGGCGCCCGGGGAGCGCTCAGGTGGACTCCTGCGAATTCTCGCTCCGTCGCATGAAGACCCCCTTGCTGTACGCCATGAAGAACCCGAGCCGCATGGCATTGCGTTCCGTGGGAATGCCAGGGCTCGCGCTGATACACGCCAGGGGACAACCCCGGTCGCGCACCCGCTCCAGTCGGCGAACGATGAGCGCCTGCTGGATGCCGCGCTCGCGGAAGCGGGGGAGCACCGAGGCGCCGAAGAGCGCGGCGCCCTCGCCGGAGACCTCCACGCAGCCGCCGCCGGCAGGCTCACCGTCGACCAGCGCCAGGTACGATTCGCACCCGGGGTGCGCGACCATGCGGCGGGTGACGTCGAAGAGCGCCGGCGTGATCGGCTCGCCCTCGGGGCGGAAGCCGCTCGTCGAGACCTCGATGAACACCCGGACCTGCGCTTCGTCCGCGGGGTCGACGCGCACGATCTCGAGCCCGTCGGGGCCGCCGTGCGTCAGCAGCGCGCGGAGGTCCTCGTCCGGCGCGATCTCGCGCGCCAGCACGTTCTCGAACTCGCGCAGCACGAACCCCCGCTCGGCGAGGCCGCGCACCAGCGACTCGTGCGCGAAGGGACAGACCTGGATCTGCGGCTCCGCGCCGCGCGTCGTGTAGAACGCGACGAGCCGGTCGAGCTCCTCGCTGGAGACGCGCCCGTCGAGCCCGAGCCCCACAGCGAAGTTGCCCCAGGAGCCCTCGCCATCAAAGGCCATCCACCCGCCCGCGATGGGCTCCGCGCAGGCGACCACGGCGGCGGTGCCGAGCGCCAGCCGGCGCTCCTCGATCCGGGCAATCTCGGCGTACGACAGCTTCGGCATGGGTGCACCTCGTCGGCGGGCAGGGTTGCGTGAGAAGGCCCCCTCCATCCTAGTCCGACGCGCCCCGCTCCGTGTATGCGAGCACGCGCGCGCCGGCGGCGACCGGGCGACGCGCTCCGCGGCCGCCGTCCAGGGCTCCCGCGCCGCGCGATCTACGCTCGCGTGGGCGCGGGCGATGTGACTATGCTGCGCCGCCATGAGCAGGATCTTCCGTTCCCTTCCCCCGGCCGGCACCCACCTCGGCATCGCGTTCTCGGGCGGGCTCGACACGCGCTGCGCGGTGGCGTGGCTGACGCGCAACGGGCTCAAGGTGCATGCGTACACCGCCGATCTGGCGCAGCCGGACGAGGACTCCCCCGGCGACATCCCGCCGATCGCCCTGCAGCACGGCGCGGTCTCCGCGAAGCTGGTGGACTGCCGCGAGGCGCTCGTCCGCGAGGGCATCCTCGCCATCCAGTGCGGCGCCTTCCACCTCTCGACGGGCGGCAAGAAGTACTTCAACACCACGCCGCTCGGCCGCGCGGTGACCACGACCGCGATCGTGCGCGCGATGCGCGACGACGACGTCCACGTCTTCGGCGACGGCAGCACGCACAAGGGCAACGACATCCAGCGGTTCTATCGCTATGGCATCTTCGTCGACCCCTCGCTCCAGATCTACAAGCCCTGGCTCGACCCGAAATTCGTGGGTGAGCTCGGCGGGCGCAAGGAGATGAGCGAGTACCTCGAGCGCCACGGGCTGCCCTACCGCATGGGGACGGAGAAGGCCTACAGCACCGACGCCAACGTGCTCGGCGCGACGCACGAGGCGAAGGATCTCGAGCGCCTCGACACCGGGATCAAGATCGTCCACCCGATCATGGGCGTCGCGTCCTTCCGGCCGGACGTCGCCATCGAGGCCGAGACGGTGACCCTCGGGTTCGAGCGCGGCGTCCCGGCCACCATCAACGGCAAGCGCTTCGGCTCGCTGTTCGACCTGTTCGTCGAGTGCAACCGGATCGGCGGGCGCCACGGGCTCGGCATGAGCGACCAGATCGAGAACCGGGTCATCGACGCGAAGAGCCGCGGCATCTACGAGGCGCCGGGCATGGCCCTCCTCCACGCCGTGTACGAGCGGCTCCTGTCCGCGATCCACAACGAGAACACCCTCGACGTGTACGTCACCCAGGGCCGTCGCCTCGGGCGCCTGCTCTACGAGGGCAAGTGGTACGACCCCGAGGCCATGATGCTGAAGGACGCGCTCTCGCGCTGGATCGCGCCCGGCGTGACCGGCGAGGTGACGCTCGAGCTGCGCCGCGGCGACGACTACAGCATCCTCAACACGCGCGCCGACTACATGGCCTATGCGCCGGACAAGCTCTCGATGGAGAAGGTCGAGGAGGCCTACTTCACCCCCGAGGACCGCATCGGCGCGCTCGAGCTCCAGAACCTCTCGGTGACGGACAACCGGCAGTTCCTGATCCACCTCATCGAGAGCACGCAGGCCCTCGGCCCCGGCGGCGCCCCCGCCATCGGCGAGCTGCTCGGCGGCGACAAGCCGAAGAGCTGAACCTGCACCTGCAGAGGAGCGTCCGGGGCGAGCCCCTCCCTGACCGGCGAGGTTGCGCCCGGCCCGCGCCTGGGTCACCAAGAGCGGGCGAACCCCGGCCCGCCCCGAGCGGCGCCGGCCCAGGGAGGTGGTCATGAAGACGCTCATCATCCAGGCACTCGCCGCGGGCATCGCGGTCCTCGTAGGAACGAAGCTCATGCCCGGCGTGCGCATCCGCAAGACAGGGACGGCGCTCGTCGTCGCCGCGGTGTTCACGCTCCTCAACCTCCTGCTCGGATGGCTCGTGAAGTTCCTGGTCGCGGTGGCGCTCCTGCCCGCCGCCGTCGTCACGCTCGGCCTGGCCTACCTCTTCTTCGGCCTCCTCGTGAACTCCGTGCTGCTCTGGGCGACGGACAAGCTGATCGACGATTTCGAGATCCGCGGGTTCGGCTCGCTCTTCGGCACGGCCGCCCTCATCTCCTTCGCCGGGTGGCTCCTGCCGCGCATCCTCTGAGCTCCACGGAGCTCCACGGCCGGTAACAGGGCGCTCGCGCGCCCCTCCTCACCACGCCGACCACGGCGGACTTCTCACCTCGTCCGTCCTGTCACAGCGCACCTGCCCACGTCGCTCGTGCGCTGCTCAGCCTCCACGGACATCGTGGTCAGTCAGCGTGTCAGGCGAGGGCATCGCGGTGGTGGGCGCCTTCTGATCGCGCGGCGCGCACCGGGCGCCACGCGCGCGGGCGCCGCGGCCCCGGCCGGCCGCGGCGCGTCCTCGTCGAGCCCTACCAGCGCTGGTGAATCACCGGCCGGAGCCGGCGGTCGTAGATCTCTCGGATCTTCGCCATCGTCTCCTGCGGCAGCGCGGGCAGGTCCGCGGCGCTCGCGTTCTGGTCCACCTGATCGGGCCGCTTCGCGCCGGGGATGACGCACGTCACCGCGTCCTGCATGAGGATCCACCGCATCGTCCACGCCCCCATGCTCACGCCGGGGGGCACGAGCGGGCGGAGCTCCTCGACGACCTCGAGGCCCAGGTTGTAGTCGACCCCCGAGAACGTCTCGCCCTTGTCGAACGCTGCGCCCTCGCGGTTGAAGCTGCGGTGATCGTCGGCGGCGAACTTCGTCGCGGCGCTCATCTTCCCGGTGAGCAGCCCCGAGGAGAGCGGCAGTCGCGCCAGGATCCCGACCTGCCGGCGCTTCGCCTCCGGGAAGAACAGCTCGGCCGGGCGCTGCCGGAGCACGTTGTAGATGATCTGCACGGACTGCACGCCGGGGTAGTCGATCGCCTTCAGCGCCTCTTCCACGCGCTCGACGCTGACGCCGTAAAAACGGATCTTGCCCGCCTTCACCAGCCGATCGAGGGCATCGAACACCTCGGGCCGATAATAGACGTCCGTCGGCGGGCAGTGCAGCTGCAGCAGGTCGAGCGCGTCCGTCTCGAGGTTCTTCAGGCTGCGCTCGACGAAGGCCGTGAGGTTCTCCGCTGTGTAGCCGGCCGCGTCGTGGGGGCTCAGCCGCCGGCCCGCCTTCGTCGCGATGACGATCTCCTCGCGCCGCTCCCTCCGGAGCCGCGCGAGCAGCCGCTCGCTCCGGCCGTCGCCGTACACGTCCGCGGTGTCGAAGAAGTTCACGCCGCGCTCGACGGCCCGGTGCAGCGCGGCGAGCGACTCCTTGTCGTCGACGTCGCCCCAGGTGCCGCCGATCGCCCAGGCGCCGAAGCTCACCGTGGAGACGCGGAAGCCCGTTCTGCCAAGAGGTCGATATTCCATGGCAGCGGATACAACCAGATTTTTCCGCTCACGGCGAGCGCGCCGTGCCCGCGATCAGTCGGGCTCGACCTCGCGGCGGCGGTGCGCTCGCTTGCTGCGCTCGACCAGCGCGACGAGCTCCTCGCGCGTGACCCCGAGCCGCGCCGCGGTCCGCTGCGCGAGCGAGGTCCGGGCCACCCCGTGGACGAACTGGTACGTCGGCCACTGCTGCGCGTCGAGCTCGACCTGCAGGAACACGAGCCCATCGACAGGCCGCTCCCGCTCGAGCCGCGCCGCGAGCTCCAGGAAATGCGTCGTGATGAACGCCTGAGGGCGGAGCTCCCCGAGCAGCGAGATCACGAGCTGGAAGATCTCCTCCCCCTCGGACGGGTTCGTGCCGGAGCAGAGCTCGTCGAGCACCACCATGTCGCCGACCTGCATCGCCTCGAACAGCGACCGGATGCGCAGGAGCTCCATCCCGAGGCGCCCCTCGCTCTGGTCCGCCTGCGCCTGCTCGATCAGCGACACGAACAGCCCGTGGCACGGCGAGAGGCGGGCCTCCGCGGCCGGCACGAAGAAGCCCACCTGCCCCAGCATCTGCGCGAGCGAGAGCGCCTCGAGCAGCCGCGTCTTCCCCCCGGAGTTCGGCCCGGTCACGATGACCGTGGCGTCGTGGCGCTCGGTCGCGATGTCGCACGGCACGATGCTCGCCGCGCTCGCGAGCAGGAGCGGGTTGAACAGCCCCCTGAGCTCGCGCGCCGGGGGCTCGCCGGGCGCTCCGCCTGGCCAGGCGAGCTCAGGCAGGCAGACGGAGAGGCCGGCCGCGCGGGCGCGATCGCGCAGCGCCAGGCCCGCGAGGTAGAACTCGAGATCTCCGAGGAGCTGGACGAGCGCGACGAGCTCGTCCTCGATGCCCTCGAACACGCTGTTGACGTAGCGGGTGAGCAGCTCGTCGTCGCTGAACCGGTACCCCCGCCACAGCATCACGAGCTTCGTGACGACGCGCCCGATCGGCGACTGGTAGAAGCGGTTCCCGTCGTTCTCGCGGATCGACAGCGCGCGGAGATCGCGCACGTGGCCGTCGGAGCCGACGCGGATCCGGACATCCAGCGTCGCGAGCTCCTCGTCGTACGCGAGCAGGTCCGCGAGGCGGCGGTACGCCTCCGTCTCGCGCACCGCGGCGCCGAACGCGGGGAGCCGCGCGAGGCCGGATCGGGCGCCCGCGAACCCGTCCGCGAGGGCGTCCAGCGCCTCCTTCGCGGCCACGAGGATGTCCAGACGGCGCCGGCTGCCCTCCCGGCGGGAGATCGAGATCGTCTCGAGCTGGCCCACCCAGCGGCGGAGCGCCGCGTACGCGCGGCCGAGATCGCGGCGCAGCGCCTCCGACCCGGCGAGCTCCCGGAAGATGTCGCGCCGGAGCTCGACGGTGTCGCGGTCGCTCGGCGGCCGGGAGAGCGCGCGCCCGAGCAGCGCTGGGCTCGGGATGTACGTGCGCCCGTCGCTCGTGAAGTGGAGGCAGCCCACGATGAGCTCCTGCAGGAAGACGTGCTGCGCGAAGCGCGCCGGGTCCCACGTCGACGCGGGCAGCGACGCCGACTCGATGTGCCGGTCGAACGCGCCCGCGGGGGCGCCGCCCGCGAACGCGAACGTCAGCGACTCCTTGACCGCGCGCGCGTCGACCCGGAGCGCGGGCCGGTGCGAGAGCAGATCCGGCGCCGCGCGCTGCCCGGGCAGGGCGTCGAGCAGGACGGGTTCCGGCGACGCCGCGCTCACGGCCTCGAGCCTACGATGCGTCGGGCCGGAGCGCTCGTCCGGTGTCCATTGCCGCCGCCGCGCGGTGGCCAGGGGAGTTCTCGGCATGGCCGTGCCGACACGCGCGCCGCGCGGTTGTTCCCGAACGGCCAGGGGCGACCGCGTTCATGGCACGACGTCTGCCTGGGTGGACGGCCGGAGAGGCACCATGAGTTACCGCTGCACGATGAGCAGAATACGCTGGTTCTCCGGCCCCACCATCCTCGCGCTCGCCCTCGTCGGCACCGCCTGCAGGAGCGAGAGCGAGAGAGCCGAAGGAGCGGTCCGCGAGCCAGGCGACCAGACCGGCGACAGGGCCGCGCCGCCCGATGGCCAGCGCCAGTCGCCCGGAAAAGACGGGCGCGATCAGGCCGAGCGGCTGGGCGACAAGGCCGAGCAGCTCGCCCGGGAGGGCCAGGAGCTCGGCAAGGAGGCGCGCGAGCAGGCGGACAAGGTGGGTGAGAAGGCCGAGCAGCTCGCCGAGCGAGGGCGCGAGGTGGGCAGCGAGGTCAGCAACCAGATGAACCGGGTCGGCGAGCAGACCGGCGCGCTCAAGGACGACCGCGCCCAGGCCGGGCGCGAGCAGACCGGCACGCCCAAGGACGACCGCACCCAGGCCGGGCGCGAGCAGACCGGCACGCCCAAGGACGACCGCGGCCAGGCCGGGCGCGAGCAGACAGGCGCGCCCAAGGACGACCGCGCCCAGGCCGGGCGCGCGCAGGCCGGGCAGCCCGCGGCGCCCAGGGAGCAGGCCGCGCCGCAGCAAGGTGGCCAGCAAGGAAAGGAGGCGCAGCAGGGTCAGGCCGGCGGCGCCAGGGACAAGGGGCAGCCCGGGAGCGCCGCGGCGAGTGAGCACGACGCCTGGACGCAGGCGGCCAAGGACGACGACTATCAGGTCAGCTTCAACCGCGACGGCTCCGTCGTCGCCACCAAGGAGGCCAAGGGCTCGGACAAGCGGCCGCCGGACGAGGCGCTCCGCAACGCGGTGGGCGGCAAGCTCGCGAACAGCGATCACGAGGCGGTGAAGAAGCTCAGCGTGACCGTGCGCAATGGGGTCGTCACGCTGCAGGGCCGCGTCGTCAGCGTCAAGGAGGCGACCGAGGCAATGAAGGAGGCCATGGACGCCGACGGCGTCACCAAGGTGATCTCCTATGTCCGCCACGACTGATGACCGCCGACGGTCGAGGCGGCGTTCGCCCGGACAGGGCTACTTCGCGTAGTTCGTGGGCCGCAGCTTGACGGAGCGCTCGACGGTCTCCGCGGGCGCGAGCGTCAGCATGATCGTCTCATCGAAGCAGTCCGACCTCGACACGACAACGACCTGTGTCCCCACGGGCAGCTCGGTCTTGAGCGGCGTCTTGCCGAGCGTCTTGCCCTTCCAGCTCACGATCGCGTCCGGCGGGTCGCTCGCGATCGCCACGCTCGCCTTGGGGGCTTCCTCGGGCTTCTTCTCGACAGCCTCCACGGCCGCCGCCTGGGGCGCGGCGGCCGCGGCGGGCGCGGCGACGGGCGCGCGCTGGCTCGCGGCATAGAGCGCGCCCCCGGCCACCGCGGCCAGCGCGACCAGGCCGGACGCTCCGACCAGGAAGCCGCGCCGCGAGGGCGGCGCCGGCATCGCGGTCGCGCGCAGGCTCACCGAATCGCTCACGGGCGTCCTCGGCCGCTCGACGCCCGAATGGCGCGAGAGGCCGGAATACCGCTCGACGCCCGAATAGGGCTCGATGCCCGGGTGGCTCGGCTCGCCGAGATAGGGGAGCTTGCTCGCGGAGCCCGACCCCGAGCGCGAGCTCGACGGCCCCATCGCGAGGCCGATGCCGCTGAGCGTCACCGGGCTGGAGGGCTCGCTCAGGCCCGACGCCTTGGCCACCCGCTCGATCTGCGCCTTGATCTGGTGGCGAATCGTCGCCCTGCTCTCCGCGTAGATCCCCCGCATGCACGCGCCGAGGAACTCGCCGCGGACGTCCTCGCCCGACCATTGCAGGTAGCTCTCGATCACATCGCACATCTCCTGCGCGGTCGAGAAGCGCTTCGACGGGTCGCGCTCGAGGGCCTTGGCGGCGATCTGGTCGAGCGCGATCGGGATCCCCGGGACCACGGTCGACAGCCGCGGCAGCTTCCCCAGGAGGAGCTGGTGCATCACGCTGATCTGGTCGCCCTCGAACAGGCGTCGCCCGGCGAGGAGCTCCCACAGCACGACGCCCACCGCGAAGATGTCCGCCCGGCGATCCACCGACTTGCCCGCCGTGACCTGCTCGGGCGCCATATAGGTCAGCTTGCCCTTGAAGGTCCCGCTCTCGGTGCGGGAGGAGTTGACCGCGGCCTTGGCCACGCCGAAATCGACGAGCTTCACCGCGCCGTCGTACGTGACGAAGATGTTGTGCGGGGAGACGTCGCGATGGACGATGCCGAGCGGCTTGCCGTCGAAATCGCAGAGCTCGTGCGCGTAATGCAGCCCGCGCAGCACCTCGGCGACGATCCGGAGCCATGTGGCGCGCACCAGCCCGCCCGTGCCCGGCTCCCGGTCGGCGGCCGATTTCATGACGCGCTTGAGCGGCTGCCCGTCGAGGTACTCCATGACGATGAAGTACCCGTCCTGATCGCTGCCGACCTCGTAGGTCTGGACGACGTTCGGGTGGTTCATGCGCGCCGAGAGCTTCGCCTCGTCCATGAACATGAGGACGTGTCGATCCTCTTCGTCGGCGAAGGTGCGAAGCCGCTTGACGACGACCAGCTTGTTCACGGAAGCCGGCCCGTGCGCCATCGCGAGGAAGACGTCGGCCATTCCGCCGCGGCCGAGCTTCGCAATGGGGCGATATCGGCCGAGCCCAAGCTGGGTCGGCGTGTCCCTCAAGATCGACGCTCCGTGTTCTCCGGTCACACCCACCTCAGTATGCAAAATTCAATAATTGCGCGTCCAAGTCAATACTCAATACGAAGAGTTTCGGTTGTTGTCGCTGAGGCAACATGCCCCACTGGCATGAAGGGCCGGGAATCGTGCGCACAAGAACGAGATGAAACGACATCCGAGCACAGCCGCTCACGCGGTGTTCGGCGGTTCACTGCGCAGCGCCGCGTGCTGGGCGGCGCGGGCGCGCGCTCCTACGACCGCTGCTCGTGTCACCGCTGCGCGTGTTGGCCGGATCTGCCGGAGAGGCGCCGCGCAGGCCGGCGTCAGGTCGACGGCGCTGCGGACGCGGGTTCGCTGCGGGCGGTGGATGAAAGGTAACAAAGGCTACGGCACGTGCAATCCGCCACTGGCGGTTCCCGTGGAAAATCGTGCGGCCTTGCGCCTTCCACGGCTTCCACGGCTTCCACGGCTTCCACCTTACTGGCCCGGTCCGGTGGCAGAGCGTGATCGGCGCCGGACTCAGCAGCTGGGTCAGGCCGGCGGCGCGCGTGCGGAAGCTCAGCCGCTCACAGCTTCCAGAGCGCGCAGCCCCAGTGCACGCCGGTGCCGAGCGCGAGGACCATGGCGAGCTGCCCCTTCTTCACCCTGCCAGCGCGCATCTCCTCGTCGAGGAGGATGGGCACCGTCGCGCCGCTCGTGTTGCCGAACCGGTCGATGTTGCTCGGGAGCTTCTCGACGGGCACGCCGAGATCCTTGCGGATGTGCTCGTTGATGCGGCCGTTCGCCTGGTGCGCCAGGAACACGTCGATGTCGTCGATCGTGACGCCCTGGGAGGCACAGAGCTCCCGCGCGGTCGCCGGGAGCTTGGTCACCGCGAACTTGAAGAGCTCGCGGCCGTCCATGCGGGGGATGTGCGCGTCGTCCTCGAACGACCCCTGCTTCCAGTAGGGGCGCGAGCGGAAGCCGCCGCCCGGAACGAAGAGGAGCTCGGCGAAGCGCCCGTCGGAGCAGATCTTGTTGGCGCGAAGCCCCGCGTCCCGGTCGGTCGCGCGGAGCACGAGCGCGCCGGACCCGTCCCCGAACAGGACCGCGAGGTTCCGGTGGCGGTCGGCGCGCTCCCGCGCCTCCGGCGTCGCGGACCTGCCGTTCTTCGGGTCGAGCGCTCCCCAGTCCTCCCAGGGCATGAAGCCGGCGTGCGCCTCCGCGCCCACGAACAGGACGGTCTTCGCGGCCCCGGTCTGGATGAGCCCGTCGACCGTCTGGAGGCCGAACAGCATGGCGGCGCACTGCTGCCGGATGTCGAGCGCCGGGACGCCGGGAATCCCCAGCTTGGCGCCGAGCAGCGCCCCCGAGCCGGGGAAGATGTAGTCCGGCGTCATCGTGGCAAAGAGGATGTAGTCGATCTCCGACGGTGAAATGCGGGCGGACTCGATGGCGCGCTTCGCCGCCTCGCACGCCAGGTCGCTCACCCCCACGCCGTCCGGCGCGTAATGCCGCTGGCGAATGCCGGAGCGCTGGTAGATCCACTCGTCGGAGGTCGTGATTACCCGCGCGAGGTCGTCGTTGGTGACTGGTTCGCCGGGCACGTAGTGCCCCGTCCCGATGATCTCAAATCCCATCTTTGCCACCGGGATGCCTTACTCGAACCGCACGCCCGCGGCGACGAGGATCCGCACCGGAGCGCGCGCGAAACGGGCGACGCCGCGGCGCGGCGAACGGCCGGCGGAACGCGCTCGCGCCCGCGTTCCTGACCTCGCCGGCGCGGTGCGCCCTGCTTGACGGCCACCGGCGCTCCGGATAGCCTGGCGCCCTTCCCGAGGGCGGGGTGCGTGTGCCAGCCGCGGCGTGCGCCGGCCGGCCGCTGGGCCGCCGGGGCGCCGCGCTCAGCGCCGTCGGCGCGCGGCCCAGCTACAGATGGGGCAACTCGCCAGGTCGTGGCGCAGCGCCGGGCAGTGCTCGCGGCCGAAGTAGATGAGCTGCAGGTGGAGCTTGTTCCACTGCTCCGGGGGGAACGTGCGCTTGAGGTCGCGCTCCGTCTCGACCACGTTCTTTCCGGACGACAGCCCCCAGCGGAACGCGAGCCGGTGAATGTGGGTATCGACGGGGAAGGCGGGGTGGCCGAAGGCCTGGGCCATGACCACCGAGGCCGTCTTGTGGCCGACCCCCGGCAGCGCCTCCAGGGCCTCGAACGAGGCGGGGACGACGCCGCCGTGCTCGCGCGCGATCCGCTCGCTCAGCGCCTTCAGGTTCTTCGCCTTGGTGGGCGCGAGCCCGACCGTCCGGATGAGCCGGGCGATCTCCTCGACGGGCACCTCCGCCATCTCCGCGGCCGTCCGGGCGCGCGCGAGGAGCGCCGGCGTGACCGCGTTGACCATCTTGTCCGTCGTCTGGGCGCTGAGCATCACCGCGACGAGCAGCGAATACGGATCCTCGTGGACGAGCGGAATGGCGGGCTGCGGGTACAAGCGATCGAGGACCTCGCCGATCCTCGCGGCTTTGTCGGCGCGCTTCACGGCGTGTCAGGGCAGCTCGTAGAACGAGAGGAGATCACCGAACTCCTCTTCGGAGAGGACCTCGAGAGAGAAAGGCGGCATCTGCCCGCCGTAGCCGAGGAACCCGCCGTGCCGGACCTTCTCGACGAAGACCAGCAGCCGGTCGGCCTCCGTGTACTCGCCGAGCGGGTGCTCGTCGAGCGTCTGGTCTGGCAGCGCCGGAGCGCGCGCGACGAGCCTCCCCTCCCCCGAGCGAGCGCGGCCGTGACACGAGGCGCAGGCGCGCTCGTGGATGAGCTCGCCCTTCTTCGGGTCCCCGGGCGGCGGCTGGCCCAGCGCGAAGACCGGCGTGAAGGGGGCGGCCTCGGCCGCCGCGCCGTCGCCGGGCAGCGACTCCAGGTAGGCGTACATGGCCTGGGCGGCCTCGTCGTCGGCGGTCCAGGGCAGGTCCTTCGTCATGAAGTAATAGAGGCAATGGTTGATCGCGGCGAGGAGATCGACCTCCTGCCCGCCCCAGTAATGTGGACGATTCACGGCGCCGGCGAGCGGGGCGCCGGGGAGCATGGCGTCCCCCGCGTCGCCGGGGATGGCTTCATGACAGGTCGCGCAGGAATAACGGTTGAAGCTCGTCTCGGCGATGGACGGGTCGCGGAAGAGCGCCGCGCCGTGCTCGACGGCGGTCGCGTCGACGATCTTCGTCTCGGGATCGCCCGGACATCCGCAGACGCCGCCGACGAGCGCCGCGCAGGCGAGCGCGGCCGCGAGGCCTCCGGGCGCCCTCACGGCGCCTCCGCCGCGACGCGCGCGAAGGCGTCGGGATAGAGGCCCACCTGGGTGTCGCTGCGCGTCTCCAGCGTCTCCGGGTCGAGCCGGAGCACCCGGCCCGGGGTGGTGGTCTGATCCCCCTCGCAGACGACGAAGAGCCCGTTCTCCTCGTCGAGGTCCGCGAGGTGCGGCCTGAAGCATTCCCCGGAGAGCTGCCGGGAGATGGCGTCGCTGTGCTCCGGATCCACGCCGACCAGCGCGATCGCGTCGGGCACCTGCGTCGGCACGTAGATGCGGCTCCCGTCGGGGGTCCACGCGACGAAGTAGGGCGCGCCGAAGAAGGGCATCGTCAGGGAATCGTCGAACGTCTCCGACGCGACATCGAAGAAGCGCACGTCCCTGCTCTTCGTGTTGCTCACGGCGATGGTCTTCTGATCGGGCGACATCGCGGCGGCGTAAGGCCCGTAGGACGGGTCGGGGCTGCGGGACGGGCTCGGCCCCACGGGCACGCGCTTCACCTCGGCGGTGGGGTCCGTCAGGTCGACGATCGCGAGGACGTCCTCGCTATAGCAAGCGACGTAGGCGCGCGCGGCGTCCGGGCGCGAGAGGACGATCCCGTGGGCGGCCCTGCAGACCGGGATGAGCACCGGCTCGGCAGAACCCGAGAGGAGGATCTTCCGGGGATCGATCACCGCGAGAGACGAGCGCTGCGCCTCGATGTCGCCGGGATTGTCGATCACGCGCTTGAGATCGAAATGAGAGACGACGAGGCGGCTGCCGTCCTCGGAGATCACGAGATCACCCGGGTTGGTCTCGACGCGCACCTGCCCGAGGACGCGCATGTCGTCGAGCGCGAGCTTCTGGACATAGCCTGACATCACGCTCTCGCCGTGGGTCGCGTGGGGGCCGATCGTGCCCGCGAGGGCAGGATACGACAGCGCGACATACACGGCGTCCCCCGAGGGGTCCACGGCCACGTGATGAGGCCCGTCGATCGTCACGGGATCGCGTCCCACGGGGTGAACGCCGAACCGCTCCCCCGTCGCGAGCGAGACGAGGGAGATCGTGTCAGAGAGGCTATCGCTCACCACCCCCATTCCCCCCTCGGGGATCTCGATGCCGGGGCGCCGGTTCGGATAGGCGTCCCCCTCGTACGCATCATAACGGGTCTCGATGATGGGATCGGGCTCGCCGCAGCTCGCCAGCGTCGCCGCCGCGAGCGCGCAGCCCAGGAATCGCGAAAGGACCATGGATGACCTCGAGAGGGAGCCCGGAGCCCCGACGCGCCGCATCCTAGCAGCCGCCGGCGCGAGGGCCGCGACATCGCCCTACCATGGCTCAGCCCGCTCGTGCGCATCCGCAGGACGCCCTGCGACGTCCTGCCGCATGACGTGAGATGCACCACGCCCGCTCGGGACTCCCCTCGTGCCCTCGATCGACGCCCGCTGTCGACAACGCTCTTACCGCCAGGATGAACATTTCTCGATCAGGTTGATCAGGCGCTGTCGTGTTGTCATGTAAGGAAGCGATGAGCCAGACACGAGCTGTGGGCGCCGGCGCGGCAGAGCACGGCAGGCCGCTGATCCCGCGCGCGCGCCGGGGCCGCCCCGCGGCGTTCTTCTTCCTTGCGCTCGCGGCCTGCGCGTCGGAGGAGTCCGTCGCGCCCGCGCCCCTCGCTGCGCCGGAGCCGCTGCCGGCGCTCCGCGGCGCGCCGCCGCTGACGACCGATCGCACCTTGATGCCGCGCTCCGCGGTGCTCGATCCGCCGGAGAGGAACCCCGCGGTGCCGGCGGTGATCGAGGCGCTGCTCGCGGAGGGCTACGGCGAGGTCGAGGTCGGGCCGGGGCAGCCGCTCGCGCCGGCCACGCTCGAGGACGCCGTGCCGCCGCCGCGGGGCCCGCGGCCGAAGCTCCTCACGCGCTTCGTCCACCTCGCGGACACCCAGCTCGCCGACGACGAGTCGCCCGCCCGCCTCGCGATCTTCGACGGGCCCGGCCCCTTCGCGTCGGCGTTCCGCCCGCAGGAAGGGCACGAGTGCCGGATCCTCAACGCCGCCGTCCGCACGATCAACGCGCTCCACCGGAGCACGCCGGTCGACTTCGTCCTGCTCGGCGGCGACAACGCCGACAGCGCGCAGACGAACGAGATCTCGTGGTTCACGGCCATCCTCGACGGCGCCGAGCGCGTCGAGTGCGACTCGGGCGCCGACGACGATCCGGTGCAGGGCCCGGGCAACGATCCCAAGGACCCGTTCTTCGCCGAGGGGCTGCTCGTGCCGTGGCGCTGGGTGACCGGCAACCACGACGTCCTGCACCAGGGGAACTTCCCGGTGGACACCCGCGCCGAGCTCGCGATCGGGAGCACGTCGGACGGCGGGACGCGCGACTGGTCGCTCCCCGGCGGCCCGGTGGTCACCGGCGAGGTCATCCCCGACCCGCAGAGGGCCTTCCTGAGCCGGCCCGCCCTGCTCGATCAGCTCGCGGCGTCCGGCGACGGTCACGGGATCGGGCCGGACACGCGCGCGTACGGCAAGGCGTTCTACGCGTTCGACGTGAAGGACACGCCCCTGCGCGTCGTCGTGCTCGACACGGCCGCCGAGACAGGCGGGCCGGGCGGCGTGATCGTCCAGGACGACGTCGATCGGTTCATCCGACCGGCGCTCGACCGAGCGCAGCACGACGGCAGGTGGGTCATCCTCGCCTCCCACCACGCGTCGCGCCTGCTCGGCGACGGCTCGTTCGCGGGGACGGGCGCGCCCACCGTGCCCGGCGCGCTCACCCCCGACGCATGGCAGGCGTTCGTGGGCGGCTACGACAACGTGCTGCTCCACCTCGCCGGCCACACGCACGTGCACCGCGTCACGGAGGTGAGGCCGAGCGGCGGGCACGCCTACTGGGAGGTCGAGACCTCCGCGCTCTCCGACTACCCGCACCAGGTCCGCGTGATCGAGATCTGGGACGAGGACAACGGCTTCCTCGCCATCCGCGGCGTCGCCCTCGACTACGCCGTCGACGACGACCCGGTCGCCGCCGAGGGACGCCGTCGCGCCGTCGTGGACGTAACATCCGGCTTCGGCCGCGACGGCAGCGGCGATCCCTCGTGGCGCAACGTCGAGCTCTCGATCGAGCGGCCGGACTGACGGCGAGCCGTGCGCGGCGCGCGGCGCTGACAGCGAGCGCACGTCGAGGCCGCGCGCCTCACGCTGGGCGACGCCCGCCGCGGCTCATCCCCGGTCGCGCAGCGGCACCGTCTCCCTCAGCTCGATCGACAGCGGCGGGTCGCTCCCCCGGCGGAGGGCGACGGCCATCATGTGCCGCGCCGACGGCCGGTAGAGCGCGAACTGCCAGGCCGCGCGGTCGTCGTCGAGCCGCGGATCGAACGAGATGCCGATCGTCGGGCCGTCGTCGAGGTGGAACGAGAAGCGGTCGAGCGGGATCGCGAGCCCCATCCCGCGCGCCTTGATGTACGACTCCTTGAGCGTCCAGTACTCGAAGAAGCGCGCCCGCTGCCGCTCCGGCGGCTGCGCGCGCAGCGCGCGCACCTCGGCGGGCGAGAAGAACCGGTCGGCGATCTCCGTCGCGCTGCTCGCGCGCTCGGTGTCCTCGACGTCGACCCCCACGTCGCGGTCCAGCGCCACCAGGCAGGCGATGAGCCCCTGCGTGTTCGACAGGTTGAACCGGAGCGGCGGCACGCCCGGCGGACCCGCGATCGCGGGCCGGCCAAATTCGTTCCGGACGAACGTCCACGCCTCGGGCGCGACGTCCGCGTACTTCGAGAGGACCGTGCGCACGAGCGCCCGCGTCAGCAGGTACTCGTGCCGGTTGTCGGCGAACAGGAAGCGCGCCTGCTGGGTCGCCTCGTCCGGCGCCATCAGCCGGTGGTACGCCGCGAGCAGGGCCTCGTCGCGGACCGCGTCGGAGAAGACGTACCAGAGGTGCGCGGCGCCAGGACCGATCTCGAGCATCTACGCCCCCGGCTGCGCCGCGGCCGCCGGCCCCGGCAGGATCTCCCTCAGGCAACTGTCGGCGGTGCGGTCGATGGGGCGCTGGCGCGGATAACCAAACGATACCTCCTCGAAACGAACACCATCGATCCAGTCGGTGCGCGGGATGTGGAGGTGGCCCGACACGACCACGCGCGCGCTGAACCGCGTGTGCCAATCGTGCGTGCGCCGCGTCCCGCACCAGATCGAGAAGCGCGGGATGTGCCGCAAGCGCACGAGCTCCTCGCGCAGCGGGAAGTGGTTGATGAGCACCGTGGGGCGCCCTCCGATCGCGGCGAGTCGAGGCTCCGTCTGCGCGAGGCGTGCCCGGCACCACGCCGGCCGGCTCTCGTGCGGGGCCGGGTCGAGCAGCTCCTCGTCCCTGCAGAGGATGCCGCTCTCCACCGCCCACGCCACCGCGTCGCGCTCGGGCACGTCGGCCGGCCGGAAGCTGTAGTCATAGAGCAGGAACATCGGCGCGAGGACGTGCGGCCCGCCCTCGCCGTCCCAAACCACGTAGGGGTCCTCCGGCGTAATCACGCCGCGGCTCCGGCACAGCTCGACCAGCCGATCGTACCGAGCCTGCCCGCGCGGCCCGCCGCGCTCACTCGGCATCGTATAGAGCTCGTGGTTGCCCGGCGCCCACACGAGCTGCTTGAACCGCGGGCCCAGCGTGTCGAGCACGTAGAGCAGGTGCTGCTCCGTCTCCCCGAGGTCCCCAGCGAGGATGAGCCAGTCGCTCGGCCGCGGCGTGACGCGCTCGAGGGCCCACCGGTTCTCCGCATAGCCGACGTGGAGATCACTGAGTGCGAAGAGCTTCATCCTAATGACACGTCGCCGGCGGACGAGCCAGCAGGCCGGCCAGCCCCACCCACAGACCACGGGCGACGACGGGCGTCCACTGCCGAGCGCCGCCGCCCTCCCCCCGTCCGGCCCCGGAGAGGGGGACCGCGCCGCCCGAGCCAAGCTCAATTTACGCCCGATTTACGCCTGATTCCTCCGGAGCTGGCGCGGCGCATTAACTAGGGCTCCAATCCTTGTGCCACCTGTGCTACGCGCGTGTGAAGTCAGCACCATGCCTCTGCCCCAACGACAAGGTCTTTACGATCCGGCTTTCGAACACGACGCATGCGGTCTCGGATTCGTCGCCACGCTCCGCCGTGAAGCGACGCACGAGGTCGTTTGCCAAGCGCTCGAGATCCTCGAAAATCTAACCCACCGCGGCGCCGCTGGCTGCGACCCCTGCACCGGCGACGGCGCGGGCGTCCTCCTCCAGATCCCGCACGAGCTGTTCGCCGCGTCCCTCGCGGCCCTGGGCATCGCGCTGCCTGCTCCTGGCGACTACGCGGTCGCGACGGTGTTCTTCTCGCAGAGCCCGGCCCGCCGCCGCCAGTGCGAGGCGATCCTCGAGGCCGCCGTCGTGCACCACGGCCAGCGCGTCCTCGGCTGGCGCGACGTCCCCATCGACGACGCGGCCATCGGCCCCGTCGCGCGCGACTCGCGCCCCGCGATCCGCCAGCTCTTCATCGGCAGGGTCGCGCCTCGCCAGTCCTTCGAGCAGGTCCTCTATGCGATCCGCAAGCGCGCCGGCCGCACGGCGCACGCCGACGACTTCTACATCGCCTCCTGCTCGTCGCGCACCGTCGTCTACAAGGGCCTGATGCTCGCGGAGCAGGTCTCGGCGTTCTACCCCGACCTCTCCGACAAGCGCACCGTGTCGCGGCTCGCGATGGTGCACTCGCGCTTCTCCACGAACACCTTCCCCACGTGGGAGCGCGCGCACCCGTACCGGGTCATCGCGCACAACGGCGAGATCAACACCGTCCGCGGCAACACCGCGTGGATGAGCGCCCGCGAGGCGCTGCTCAAGAGCGATGTGTTCGCGAACGCGATCGAGGACTTCAAGCCGATCATCCGCCCCGGCGGGTCCGACTCGTCCGCGCTCGACAACGTCGTCGACTTCCTGCTCGCGAGCGGCCGGTCGCTCCCGCACGTGATGATGATGCTCGTGCCCGAGGCCTGGGCGCTCGACCCGGACATGTCGGCCGAGAAGAAGGCCTTCTACGAGTACCACGGCTGCCTGATCGAGCCGTGGGACGGCCCCGCGGCGCTGTGCTTCACCGACGGGCGGCTGATCGGCGCGACGCTCGACCGCAACGGGCTGCGCCCCGCGAAGTACGTCGTGACGAGCGACGGGCTCGTCGTGCTCGCGAGCGAGTTCGGCGTGCTCGACATCGAGCCGGCGCGCGTCATCCAGAAGGGGCGCCTCCAGCCGGGCAAGATGTTCCTCGTCGACACGAGCGAGGGCCGCGTCGTCAGCGACGACGAGATCAAGCGCCGCGTCGCGACGCAGAAGCCGTACGCGGCGTGGGTCGCCGAGAACAAGATCGACCTGCGCGCCCTCGAGGACGTGCCGAGCCTCTACACCGTCCCGCACGCGGAGCTGCGGACCCTGCAGCAGGCCTTCGGCTACACCGAGGAGGACCTGCGGATGATCCTCGCGTCCATGGCCACGCTCGGCGAGGAGCCGGTGGGGTCGATGGGCATCGACATCCCGCTCGCCGTCCTCTCCGAGAAGCCCCAGCTCCTCTTCCGCTACTTCAAGCAGCTCTTCGCCCAGGTCACGAACCCGCCGGTCGACCCGCTCCGCGAGGAGATCGTGATGTCGCTCGTGAGCTGCGTCGGCGGCGAGGGCAACCTCCTCGAGGAGACGCCCCGCCAGTGTCGGATGCTCGAGCTGCCGCACCCGATCCTCACGCAGGACGATCTGTCCAAGCTGCGCAAGAACGTCTTCCCCGACTTCCGGGCGGCGACCCTGCCGATGTACTTCCCGGTCGACGGTGACCCGGAGGACAACCTGCGCACCGCGCTCGCGAAGCTGTGCAAGGACGCGAGCCGCGCGATCGCCGACGGCGCGAGCATCCTCATCCTCAGCGACCGCGGCATCGACGAGACGCTCGCCCCGATCCCGAGCCTGCTCGCGATGGGCGCCGTGCACCACCACCTCATCAACGAGGGGACGCGCACGCGCGCCGGCATCATCGTGGAGACCGGCGAGGCGCGCGAGGTCGGCCACATGGCGCTGCTCATCGGCTACGGCGCGGGCGCGGTGAACCCGTACATGGCGTTCGAGTCGATCGCGGCGATGTGCCGCGACAGGACCCTCGGCGACCTCTCGCCGTCCGCGGCGAGCTCGCGGTACGTGAAGGCGCTCAAGAAGGGCATCCTGAAGATCATGTCGAAGATGGGGATCAGCGCGCTCTCCAGCTACCAGGGCGCGCAGATCTTCGAGGCGATCGGCATCGATCAGATCATCATCGACGCGTACTTCACCGGCACGGCGTCGCGCGTCCGCGGCGTCGGGCTGCGCGAGATCGCCGAGGAGACGCTCGCGCGCCACCAGGCGGCGTACGGCGAGCGGGCGCGCGCGCACCTCGACGTCGGCGGCCACCACCACTTCCGCGTGTTCGGCGAGCGGCACCTCTGGACGCCGCAGTCGATCTCGACGCTCCAGCGGGCGGTCCGCCTCAACGACGCGAAGAGCTACGGCGAGTACGCGGCCGTCATCAACGAGCAGCAGGAGCACCCGATGTCGCTCCGCGGCCTGTGGGACTTCAGGCCCGCGGGCCCGCCGGTGCCGATCGAGGAGGTCGAGCCCGCCGCCTCGCTGGTCAAGCGCTTCGCCACCGGCGCGATGTCCTTCGGGAGCATCTCGGCGGAGGCGCACGAGACGCTCGCCATCGCGATGAACCGCATCGGCGCGCGGTCGAACACGGGCGAGGGCGGCGAGGACCCGTCGCGCTTCCTCCGGCTCTCGAACGGCGACTCGAAGCGGAGCTCGGTGAAGCAGGTCGCCTCGGGGCGGTTCGGCGTCACCGCCGAGTACCTCGTCAACGCCGACGAGCTGCAGATCAAGATGGCGCAGGGGGCCAAGCCCGGCGAGGGCGGCCAGCTCCCGGGCCACAAGGTCGACGCGGTGATCGCGAAGGTGCGCCACTCCACGCCCGGCGTGACGCTGATCTCGCCGCCGCCGCACCACGACATCTACTCGATCGAGGACCTCGCGCAGCTCATCTTCGACCTGAAGAACATCAACTCGAAGGCGCGCATCAGCGTGAAGCTCGTCGCCGAGGCCGGCGTCGGCACCATCGCCGCGGGCGTCGTCAAGGCGCACGCCGACGTCGTGCTGATCAGCGGCGACTCGGGCGGCACCGGCGCCTCCCCGCTCACGTCGATCCACCACGCGGGCGTGCCGTGGGAGCTCGGGCTGGCCGAGGCGCACCAGGTGCTCGTGATGAACGGGCTCCGCGGCCGCGCCATCGTGCAGACCGACGGCAAGCTGATGACCGGCCGGGACGTGGCGTTCGCCGCCCTGCTCGGCGCCGAGGAGTTCGGCTTCTCCACGGCGCCGCTCGTCGCGACGGGCTGCATCATGATGCGCAAGTGCCACCTCAACACCTGCCCGGTCGGCATCGCCACGCAGGACCCGGAGCTCCGCAAGAAGTTCACGGGTGCGCCGGAGCACGTCATCAACTTCTTCTTCTACGTGGCGGAGGAGCTCCGGCAGATCATGGCGAGCCTGGGCTTCCGCACGCTGACCGAGATGGTCGGGCGCTCCGACTGCATCGTGCAGCGGCGCACCGGGCTCCACGCGAAGGCGAGGAAGATCGACTGCTCCGAGGTGCTCTACCGCCCGAAGGAGGCCCTCACGAGCCCGACCCACTGCGTCGAGCTGCAGGATCACAAGATCGATCGGGTGCTCGATCTCAAGCTGATCGAGCAGGCGCGCGCGACCATCGACGGCGGCCCCCCGGTCGTCATCGAGACCCGCGTGCGGAACTCGGATCGGACGCTCGGCGCCATGCTGAGCGGCGAGATCGCGCGCCGCCACGGCGGCGCCGGGCTGCCCGAGGACAGCATCGTGGTGAAGTGCGCCGGCAGCGCCGGCCAGAGCTTCGGCGCCTTCGCCTCGCGCGGCATGACGATCGAGCTCGAGGGCGACGCGAACGACTACGTCGGCAAGGGCCTCTCGGGCGGCGTTGTGGCGGTGCGCCCGCCGCGCGAGGCGCCGTTCAAGGCGGACGATCAGGTCATCGTCGGCAACGTCGTGCTCTACGGCGCGACGGGCGGCCGCGCGTTCTTCAACGGCCGCGCCGGCGAGCGCTTCGCGGTCCGGAACAGCGGGGCCACCACCGTCGTCGAGGGCGTGGGCGACCACGGCTGCGAGTACATGACGGGCGGCACCGTGATCATCCTCGGCACCACCGGCCGCAACTTCGGCGCCGGCATGAGCGGCGGGCTCGCCTACGTCTTCGACGAGGACGCGCTGTTCGAGGCGCGCTGCAACAAGGAGATGGTGGCGCTCGAGACGATGACCGCGGCCGACGCCGAGTCGGTGCGGGCGCTGCTCGAGGAGCACGTGCGGCGGACGGGCAGCCGCAAGGCGACCGAGCTGCTCGACTCCTGGCAGGCCGTCCTGCCGAAGTTCGTGAAGGTCGTCCCGAGCGAGTACCGGCGCGCCCTCGAGGCCGCTTCCGCGCCCGCGACCAACGGGGCGGACGCGACCAGCGGGATCGTGTCGCTCCTTTCACCCTCCACCCCCTACGTTTCCACTGGACGTTACATCCCCGCCAACGCGGGTCCCGCGAGCACGGGAGAGAGGTCGGCCGCCCATGGGTAAGGTACGAGGCTTCCTCGAGATCCAGCGGGTCGACATCAAGAAGCGGCCCGTCTCCGAGCGTTTGAACGACTGGCAGGAGTTCGAGCTCCCGATCCCTGACACCGAGCTGCGCGATCAGGCAGCGCGGTGCATGGACTGCGGCATCCCGTTCTGTCACGACGGCTGCCCGCTCGGGAACCTGATCCCCGACTGGAACGATCACATGTTCCGCGAGCGCCTCCCCGAGGCGATCGCGGCGCTCGACGCGACGAACAACTTCCCCGAGTTCACCGGGCGCGTGTGCCCGGCGCCGTGCGAGGCGGCGTGCGTGCTGAACATCGAGGGAACGCCGGTCACGATCAAGAACGTCGAGCGCGGCGTCGCCGATCGCGCGTTCGAGCGGAACCTGATCGTGCCGGTCGTCGCGAAGCAGCGCACGGGCAAGAAGGTCGCGGTGATCGGGTCGGGGCCCGCCGGCCTCGCGGCCGCGCAGCAGCTCGCGCGCAAGGGGCACGACGTGACCCTGTTCGAGCGCGACGATCGCATCGGCGGCCTGCTCCGGTACGGCATCCCCGACTTCAAGATGGAGAAGCACCTCATCGACCGGCGCATGGAGCAGATGCAGGCCGAGGGGGTGACCTTCCGCACGGGCGTGAACTGCGGGGTCGACATCACCGGCGACGCGCTGCGCGAGCAGTACGAGGCCATCGTGCTCTGCGGCGGGGCGCGCCGGCCGCGCGACCTGCCGGTGCCGGGCCGGGAGCTGAAGGGCGTCCATTTCGCGATGGATTTCCTGACCCAGCAGAACAAGCGGGTCGCCGGCGACGTGATCCCCGACAGCGAGGCGATCCTCGCGACGGGCAAGCGCGTGGTCGTCATCGGCGGCGGCGACACCGGCTCGGACTGCCTCGGCACGAGCCACCGCCACCGCGCCGCGCACGTCACGCAGCTCGAGCTCCTGCCGCGCCCGCCGGAGCAGCGCTCCCTGACGAACCCGTGGCCGGCGTGGCCGCTCATCCTCCGCACGTCGTCCTCGCACGAGGAGGGCGGCGAGCGGGACTGGTCGGTCTCGACGACGGCGTTCCTCGGGGACGAGCGCGGGCACGTCCGCGCGCTCAAGGCGACGCGGGTGAGCCTGGAGGGCGGGAAGTTCGTGCCCGTCCCGGGGAGCGACTTCGAGATCCCGTGCGAGCTCGTCCTGCTCGCGATGGGCTTCGTCGGCTCCGAGCGCGAGGGCCTGATCGAGCAGCTCGGCGTGGAGATGGACCAGCGCGGCAACGTGAAGGCCCCGGGCGGGCGCACGAGCGTGGAGGGCATCTTCGCCGCGGGCGACATGTCGCGCGGCCAGAGCCTCGTCGTCTGGGCGATCGCGGAGGGGCGCAAGGCCGCGGACGCGGTCGACGCGTACCTGATGCAACCGGCGAGGCGCCGGCTGGCGCTGGCGGCGAGCTAGAGCTCGCCCGTGCGCGCGCTGGTCTGGGACGGCACGGTCGCGCGCGTCGTCGACCGCGAGCCCCCCTCGACCACGGCCGGCATGGCCGTGGTCGAGGTGCGGTGCGCGGGCATCTGCAACACGGATCTCGAGATTGTCCGGGGGTACATGGGCTTCCGGGGCACGCTCGGGCACGAGTTCGTCGGCGACGTCGTGGACGGGCCTGCCGCGTGGCGGGGTCGCCGCGTGGTGGGGGAGATCAACTTCGCGTGCGGCCGCTGCGGCACCTGCGCGCGCGGGCTGGGGCGGCACTGCGCGGCGCGCACGGTGATGGGCATCGTCGGCGCGGACGGCGCGCTGGCGGAGCGCGTCGCCGTGCCCGTCGCGAACCTCCACGCGGTCGACGACCGCGTGGACGACGAGGAGGCGGTGTTCACGGAGCCGCTCGCAGCGGCGTTCGCGATCCTGGAGCAGGTGCGCGTGGCGCCGGGCACGTCGGCGCTCGTGTTCGGGGACGGGAAGCTCGGCCTGCTGATCGCGCAGGTGCTCCAGCAGGCGGGCGCCCGCGTCCTCGCGGTCGGCAAGCACGAGGAGAAGCTCGCCTTGCTGTGCGCGCGGGGCGTCGCGACCGAGGTCCTTCGCCCCGAGGCCACGGGCGAGGCGGACGCCGGCGCGGCGTCTCGCCGGGGCGCGTGGGCAGGCGAGCCGGCCGAGCTCGTGGTCGAGGCCACGGGCACGGCCGAGGGGTTCGCGAGGGCGGTCCGCGCGACCCGGCCGCGCGGCACGCTCGTGCTGAAGAGCACGGTGGCCGGGCTCTCCAGCGTCCACCTCGCCGAGCTCGTCGTGCACGAGATCACGGTCGTCGGGTCTCGCTGCGGGCTGTTCGAGCCGGCGCTGCGCGCCCTCGAGGACCGCAGCATCGACGTCCGCTCCCTTGTGTCTGCACGGCTCCCGCTCGAGCGCGCCGCGGAGGCGCTGCAGGCCGCGGCGGCGCCAGGCGCCCTCAAGGTGCTCGTCACGCGCTGAGCTCGGGCCGCGGCTCTCCGGCAGCCTGGACCTGGGCACGGAGACCAGCGCGGCGCGCCCTTCGCCCTCGGCGAGGTCGGCTGTCGCTCGACGCCGTCCCTGTGTTCTTCACCTCGTCGACAGGCAGGTCTCCTTCATTTCTATCTTCCCGCGAGAACCTCCGGCCCATGTGCTCGCCCGTCCTCTCTCGCGCCACCACGCCATGAGTTCCGTGCAGCACGGCAGCGACATGTCATGCACGCCGTGCATCCACGCACGCGTCCGCAGAACGACGGAGTTGCCCAGCGCCCAGGGGAACGGACGCCGCCCCAGATCGCTGGGTACGACGTCGTGACATGAAACAATCGAACCAGACGCAGAGAACCTCCGTGTCTTCGTGACGAAATTCCCCGGCAGCCGTAAGTCCTGTGAGCAAACCCGAACAGCCGCGAGGAGCCGCAGGCCTCTCATCGGAAGGCGCCTGCTCGGCTCTGCGCGCCGGGATGCGGGAGGCCCCTCGGCGCGCGCCGCAGGAGAATTTCACGCAGCCAACAGGAATAGATCCTGGTAGGAGTCGCACGTTGCGGCAGGGATCAGGAGCAGCGATGAGCGCCAAGGACAGCCCACACCACCACGGCCGTCGAGCGGACGATCTGCGCGAGGCCCGGCAAGCAAGGGAGAGCTGGGAGCAGCAGAAGCTACGGGAGCTCGGCCTCGATGACGTCGAGGTCGATGCGTCGATGTTCTGTCTCCATTGCCGTCGTGAGATGCTGGAGCGGCTCGCGCGGGCGCAGGCGCGCGGCTCTGTGCTCTTCGATATGGTCAGGACTCATGGCCTGAGCCCGCTCCCTCCGCGCGACGTCGCGCCCGAGGCCGAGGGCCTTGTCGGTCGCACGCCGGAGCTCCTGCCGGGCGCAGGCGCCATGCTCTCGCGCAGGCGCCGCGCCTCGTGGCTCGTCCTTGCGGCCGTCGCGATCGGCGCGCTGATGCTCTGGGCGGCGCTCGCAAGCCTGAGGCCTTGAGGGCCCGCGCCGCTCGCATCGCCTGCGTTTCTCGGCAGGGGAGCGCTCAGCCGGCCCGGCGGAACAGCCCGGAGATGAACCGCGAAGGCGGCGGGACCTGCCGCGGCCGCCACGCCGACGCGGCCACGATGGACACCCCGTTGCGCATGAGCAGGAGCGCCGGCTCGTCCGACCGGACGTCGAACCCCTGGTTCAGGCGGAGCCCTCCGCGCACCAGCGGCTCGTGCGGCGAGACGCGCAGCGGCTCGAAGCCGTTCATGCGGAGGCGGCGCTGCCAGGCGCCCCGGCGCTCGTGCCGCTCGACCCGCGCCGCCCCCTCCCCCACCACCACGTTCATCACCTCCTGCCCGAAGAAGACCTGCTCGATGGTCTCGCGCGCGGCGATATGCGGCGGGAGCAGCGCCTCGAGCGCCTGGAATACCGCATAGTAATGGCCGATCGCCTCGGACAGCCGCGGGAGGAACTGGAGCGCGTTGTGCTCCACGTCCGGCTCGACCAGCGTCAGCACGCGCGGCGACAGCGCGCGGATCCTGGTGAGAATGGTGTCGCGGTTCGCGGTGGGGTGCACCGACGCGTCGGGCACGTGGTGCAATGCGAAGGCGGCGTTCACGGCGATCGGCGCCGCGGAGCGCGCCGCGATACGGGCCCAGTCGACGCGCTCCACCGAGGAAGCGACGCCGTGGAACTCGAAGGGGACGTTCAGCCGCTCCGCCCAGCCCCCGATGAACGCGCCCGCCCAGCGCAGCCGCTGCTCGGGATCAGGGCCCCGGCACGGCAGGTCGATCCCGGTGAGGCGGACCCGCGGCGGGCCGCCCGGCCGCGACGCCAGCCGATGTAGCAGGAAGGGCCACTGCGTCCCGCCACCGACGCCGATGTCGATGACATGGACCTCATCCTCCCCCTGGAACGCCTCGACGATGGCCGCGTTGGCGCTGAGGTAGCCGAACCGGATGAGCGGCGTCGCGTGCACGAGGAGCTGAAACGCCGCGAGCATGTCCCGCGGGCCGGCGCTGCGCAGGTACAGGTTGCCGTCGCCGGAGCGATCTCCGTCCAGGCGGGCGAGCAGCGCCCGGCCGAACACACCCGAGATGCGCTCCGAGGCATCCCCCGTATCGGGCTCTGCCCGCAGGATGCCCTCCACGAGGGCCCGCGCGCGCTCGCGGTCTCCCACGTCGATCGCCTCGCCCGCCGCCAGGAGGCGGCTCAGGAACGGCCGGCGTCGGGAGTGCGTCTGCCGGGTTCCCGAGCTCGGCTGCTGCCCCGCCCCGGGTGCCGAGGCGGCGCCGCTCGCGGGCCCCTCGACGTGCGCTCCCGGGCCGACAGGCGCCTCTTCGGACGATGCGTATCTACGGATCGCGGTCATGGTGTCCAGGGCTGTTCAGCCAGGAGGCCCGCCGTCCTGGCTGGGCTCTCCGCGATCAGCCGATTTCAAGCGCGAACGCATGAGGTCGACCACCTCGCAGGAGCCGGGGGTTTCAATGTTCGCTGACGTCGCTGCGGGAGAGCCCGACGGCGAGCAGGGGAGCAGGCGCTCCGCTTCAGAGCGCACGCGGCGAGGCCGCGAAGCGCGGCGACCGCCCGTGACGCGATCGGATGGAGCTCGCACGAGGGCCCGACAAGCAACTCCCTGTACTTGTTCATCGATGAAGCCGCCCGCTTGGTCAAGCCCAAGATGGTCATGTTGCGTGGCGCTGCCTTCCTCGTGTCCCTCGCGCCACGCGAGCCTCCTGGCGGCAGACGTAGGCGCGCGTGGGCGTCCGACGAGGGCGCCGCGGCCCCGACGCAGGTGGATATCCCCCGCCGCGCGACACGCGCGGTCTCGAGCACGCGGGCCGCGCGTGTCGCGCGCGCCGACTCGAACACACCGGCCGCGCGACGCGCGCGTGGACTCGAACACACGGACCGAGCGCGAGGCACAGCATACCGGGCACATCACCGCAGCTCTCTTGATGGCGCGTCGCGATGGCGCAGCGCGCGCTTCGACCTGGCGCGCCGCGCGCGCCGGACGCGTTGACTTGACCGTGGTCGTGACAGCACCGTCGCCGGGGACGGGGCTTACACACCATATTACATCCTGCATAACGGGGTCTGTAAAGACCTTGTACATGGCTGTACGGTCGAATCGCGCCGGCGCCGCGTCGCCGGATGAAGGCAACCCTGCGACGACCGGGCTCGTCGTCGCCGAGAGAGCGCGCCGTCACGTCGAGCTCCAATGCCGTGGAGGGACTCAGCGCTCGCCGGAGGCAATGTATGGAACGGCCGCCCTGTCGGGCTCAGCCGCCTACGCCTGGCGTGACGTCGTCATCGGACCGCGGCGAGGCGGGCAACCGCTGTCCGCGAGGCGGCGCCGACATTGACCCGCTCCTGTGCCTGTGCATACGTCGGCGGGCGCGGCTCAGTCGTTATCGGGCAGCTCGCCTCCTTCGGCGAAATGCGAGCGATCCACGCCATTCTTCTCCAGCCAGCGTCGAATTCGATTCCTGTGCACGCCGAGCCTGCTGGCCGCGCGAGACACATTGCCTCGCTCGAGGCGAAGCGCCTCGGCGATCTCATCTTCAGGCGGCGCCTGACTCGCGCGCGCCGGCGCCGGCCGAAGATCGCTCGCTGTCTGCCGGGCGTGCGCGTCGAGCGCCTCCGGGCCCAGCCCGACGCCCGCGAGCGGGTCCAGATCCTTGGCCTCGACCGCGTGGCGCCCCTCGTCGAGCGCGCGCGTCACCGCGCGCCGCGCCTCGCCCACGAACTCGCGCAGATTCCCTGGCCAGCGGCGCAGCGCGCACGCGATGATCAGCGAATGGTGAATCGTCGGCGGCGCGCCGTGCAACGTCGCTCCGACCGCCTTCGCGCATTGCGCGAGAAGCCAGGGGATCTCCTCGACCCGCTCGCGGAGCGGCGGGAGCCGGACCTCGGGACGACCAATGCGGTAGTAGAGGTCGTCACGGAAGCGGCCCTGGGCGACGCGGGCGCGCAGGTCGTGCGTCGCTGCGCAGATCCGGATCTGCACCGGGTGAGGCGCGACGGCGCCGAGCTCGAGCACCTGCCGCGTGTCGATCGTGCGCAGCAGCTTCGCCTGGACCGCCGCGTCGAGCTCCGCCACCTCGTCGAGGAAGAGCGTGCCCCCGTGGGCGGCCTGCACGTAGCCCTCGGTGTCGTGCGTCGCGCCGGAGTAGGCGCCGCGGCGGGCGCCGAACAGGAGCCGCTCGGCGAGCCCCTCCGGGATGGCCGCGCAGTTGACGGCCACGAACGGGCCGCGCGCCTGCGGCCCCGCCTCGTGGTAGGCGCGCGCCGCGAGCTCCTTGCCCGTGCCGCTCTCGCCCGTCACGAGGAGGCTGTCGCCCGCGGCCGCCGCGCGCACGATGGTGTCGTAGGTCTGCTGTAGCCTGGGCCCGAGGACGCTCTCCTTCTCGATGCGCACGCCCCCGCGCGCGAAGCACCGGATGTCCGGCAGCGCGAGGAACACCGACGTCCCCGCGCCGACGACCTGGATCGCCTCCCGCCGGACCTCGCCACGGATGGGCTCGCCGTTGACCGAGGTGCCGTTGGTGCTGCCGAGGTCCTCCACGGTCCACGCGGCCCCGTCGTACGCGATGCGGGCGTGCCGCCGCGACATGAGCGAGTCGTCCATGAGGGGCACGCCGCCCACGCCCCCGCGGCCCAGCACGACGGCGCCGCCGTCCAGCGGGATCGGCGCGCATCGTGGCTGATTCCCCGAGAAAATCAGCACGATGCCGGGAACTGGCTCGGCAACCGAGGGCTCGGGGGGAACCGAGACGCGGACAGTGGAGTGGTCCATCAGGAGCTATCTTACCCGTTCAAGAACCTGGCCGGCCAGTGGCCGGCCACTTACGCGACGCCCCTGGTTTCCGGGGGTACAAGTCCCGGAAAATCCCGCTCGCCCCGTTCGCCAGCTTCGGCACAAGTTGTGCTTGTTTCCTCGGTATGGTGGCCTCTGCACGAGCTCGCATCCATCGGGACCGGGGGTCTGCCCTCGAGGTGAACATGGGTTCCGGCCGCAACATCGACGAGGCTGGTCGCCGATCACCCCGGCGCCTGCACGCATCCCGCACCCTGCCGAGCTTCCCCACCCACCCCGGCCTCCAGAGCATCACCGGCCTGCGCGGCGCGCTCGAGTTCCTGGAATGGCCGGCGTCCGAGTGGACGATCAAGGATCTTCAGGACTGGTTCGTCGACCACCTCGTGACCCCGGGCCTGATGAAGCGCCCGCAGATCGTGCGCGAGCCCGGCGCGACGCCCGTGATGCTCGATCCGCGCGCCGACGGCGGCAGCAACCTCGAGGAGCTGATCTACAAGGCCCGCGGCCGCGTCATCACGGCGCTGAGGGGGCTCATCGCGCCCGTCGCCGACGATCGGTTCCTGAACGCGGCGATCTACGGCGGCAGGGTCCGCCGGGCCGCGGTCGGCGGCCGTCCCGTCTGGGTCGCCTCGCCCCGCGAGATCGACTTCCTCGGTGACATTGTGCTCAGCTTGCTCGCTGCCGACATCCTGCTCGATCGCGAGTTCTATCGCGCACACCTCTGCATCTGTGAGGTGTGCGGGAGGGTGTCATTCAAGGACAGCCCGGACGCGCGCGGCGTGTGCGGCGAGCACCGGAGCCACGTGTCCGGATTCACGCCGCGGGTGCGCTGAGCGTCTGCGGCGGAGCCGCGATGCTGGAGACGATGAAGGCCGGCTGAAGAGCCGGCCTTCGCCATTTTGCGTGAAGCGGGTCCGGTCCGCCCCGAGCGACCGTGTGAGATGGGGCGGACGGCGCGGCCTCACTCGGCGTCGAACGAGACCCAGGCGCCCGTCGCCCAGGTGTCATCGGCCTTGAAGGCGCCGATATAGGTCGCCTCGGCGTCGAAGAAGCCGTCGTCGGGCGGGGTCGCAGCGTTCTCGGTGAGCGTGGCTGCCGGGCGGAAGTCCGGCGTGGCCGCGAAGCAGTCGGCGAGCTCCGGATCCTCGACGCTGTTGGTCTCCTCGCCTTCGAACCACGCGACCTCGTCCGCGCCGCCGTCGTCGTCGTCGTCGAGCGTCGACTCGGTGGACTCGTTCACGTCGGTCTCCTCGTAAGCGATGTTCGCCTCCGCGTTGACGTTGCCCGAGATGATGGAGCTCGCGAGCTCGACCTCGGTCCCTTCGTTCCTGAGATCCAGGCCCGCCTCGAAGCCGGTCACGATCGTGTTGAAGATATGGGCCTTGGTGCCGCGGCGGAGCAGCATGCCGTACTGCTGCTTGTCGACGTCCTTGTCCTTGCCGCACAGGGTCACGTTGTAGATCGTCGGCTCGCTGACCGGCGTGTTCTCGGATCCCTCCGCGTCGTTGTCGCCCTCGAAGCCGTTCGTCTCGTCGGCGACCGTGGGATCCTGCTGGAGCGCGAGGAACTGGAGCTTCCCGGCGTAGCCGAGGTCCCAGTCGAAGCCGTCGTCGCCGTTCTGCGCGCAGAGGAGGTGCCTCGCGTTGACGGTGCCGCCGAAGAACTCGAAGCAGTCGTCGAGCGTGTGGTGCACCATCACGTGATCGACCGTCGTCCCGGAGCCCACGCCGGCCAGCGTGAGGCCGTTCACCTCGTTGTCCTGAGAGAGCAGGATCCCGCTGAACTCGATGCGGACGTACTGGAGGACACCGCTGCTGTCGTCCGCCACGTCACCGCCGTACTCGACGCCGACGATCCCCTCGACCTCCGCCCTGCCACCAGGAACGTTGATGGGGGCGTTGCCGAGCAGCATGACACCGCCCCAGTCGCCCGCGGAGCGCTCGCCCTTCGGGCTCTGGCTCGTGAACACGATGGGCTTGTCGGCGGTGCCCTTGGCGTCGATCATCGCGCCGGGCTTCACGACGAGCGTCGCGAGGCTCTCCTTGTCACCCATGATGGTCGTGCCAGGCTCGATGGTGAGGGTGGCGCCGTCCTCGACGAAGAGGGTGCCCTTCATGAGATAGCAGTTATCAGCGCTCCACGTCGTGTCCGCGTCGATCGACTCGGCGATCTCCACCGGGGCGGCGCAGTCAGGGCCGTTGCCGCCGCCGCCGTCGCCGCCGCTGCCGCCGCCGCCGTCGCCGCCGCCGCCGTCGCCCCCACCGCCGGTGCCGCTCGTCGTCGACGTGCTGACCGGGTTCGGCCCGCCCTCGCCACCGCCGCAAGCGGCGACCATCGCGACGGCGAGCGCCGACGCGCAAACCAAGGCAGTTCTCGATATCCTCATGGTCTTCTTACCTCCAGGGCGAAAGTAGTCCGCACTGGCAACATCGCGAATGTCGCCACGTGACGATTCAATGGCAACGCCGTCAATAGGTCAGCGCCGCGCTCAATGTCACAGTCGTACCAACGTGGTACTCGAGCACGATGTTGTCGTCTGTGCTCTCTTTACCCTGCGTCACGCGGACGGGAGCATCGATGAGGTTCTCGCCGGCCAGCTTCAGCTCGACGTGGTCGCCGAGGCGCTGCGCGACCGTGAGATCGATCTGGTGCCGCGGCTGCTCGTACTCGTCCGGCATGTTCTTCCCCACCGTCCGGAGCCGGGCGCCGAACACGTTGTAGAGGAGCCGGGCGCTCGTGCCGGTCGACTCGCCGCTGTAGTCGAGCCCCAGGTTGACGACGAAGGGGGATTGCCCCTGGAGCGGGTGCGTCGCGGTGCTCTGGATCGCGATCCCTCCCTCGTCCGACTCGGGGTTGATCTCGACCTCCGAGGTGGCGAGCGTGACATTGCCGAGCACGGTGACGTCCCGCAGGAGCGGGTTGATGAAGTCCAGGCTCTTCCTGATCTCGAGCTCGAGGCCCGCGACATAGCCGCTGTCCCCGTTCGTCCAGCTCAGCCTCCCCTTGCCGCTGCTGGGCTTGATGATCTCCTCGATCGGGTCCTCGAAGTGCTTGTAGAAGATGCTTGCAGCCACCACCTCGCCGGTGGTCGGGAAGAGCTCGAACCGGAGGTCGCCGTTCACCACGCGCGTCCGTTCGAGGTCGGGATTGCCTTCCACCTCCCGCGCGCTGTATCCCGGCTGGGACAGCGCCGGGCTGAGCTCGATGAGCTGGGGTCGAGCGAGCGTCCTCGTCACGCTGAGCCTCAGGTTCGATCTCGGGGTCGTCTTGAACACGAGGCTGGCCGCGGGCAAGAGATCCACGTCCTCGTCGTCGACATGCTTCTCGGCATCATCCGGGACATCCATCGACAGCATGGAGGCCTCGACCCGGGCGCCGAGGATCGCCCGGAGCCACCGCGTGACGTGGGCGTCGGTCATCACGTAGCCCGCGTAGAGATCGGTGCTGGCCGTGTGGTCGTCCGTGTCGCGCGTGGTCTCCTCCAGCTCGAAGAGGGTGCCGATGTTCTCGTCCGAGAACAGCGGGCCCGGCTCCTGTCGCAGCACGGTCGTGTCGGCGAGCCGGAGCGTCTTGAACCGGAACCGGCGCGCGTCGAACTCACGCTTTCGGAGATTCAGCAGGCCGCCGAGCTTCAGGCGGGTCGGGGCGTCTCCACGGATGAGCGGCAGCGCGTAAGAGAGCTGCCCGCCGTAGTTCGTGTCCGCCAGCTCGATGAAGACGTGCGAACCGCTCAGCGTGCCGTCGTCCCAGGACCAGGCGCCGCTCGTGTCGTCCCTCGCGTAGACGTTCTCCCGCGCGTCGGGCTCGTCCGAGGTCGCCCGGGAGACGGACGCCTTCCAGTCGAGCGTGCCGTTGCCGAGCGCCGCGATGCGATGCTCCCCCGAGAGCTGGCCCAGGGTGAGCGCCCGGGAGACGAAGCGCTGCAGCGTGTCGCGGTACACCGCCCCGCCGCTCTCCTCGATGACCTCCCTCGACTGAAGCGCCACGTCGTCCGACGAGCGGCTGTGGAGCGCGGTGAGCATCACCTTGTGATCTCGATCGGGCGTGTAGGTGACGCTCGCGAAGCTCCCCCAGGACACCTGATCGCGGATGCTGTCCACCGCGGAGTCGTTGAGCTGCCTCAGGCCGCTCTCGCGCGTGGGATCGAACGCGTAGGTCCGGCCGATCTCGTCGGCGCGCGGGGCGAACTTCCGGCCATAGCTCAGCGTGGCGAGGTAGCCGAGGCGCTGCTCGCCGCGGAGCTCCAGGGTGTCGCCGACGACGACGCTGCCGCTCCCGTTCGGCGGCGTGAACGACCGGCGGGTCGCCATCGACGAGTTGATCGCCCTCCCGTAGACCGCGATGTCGTCCCTCGTGATCAGCGTGCCGTCTGGCCGGCGGATCCCGCGGGCCACCTTGTGCTCGGGGATCTCGCCGGGCAACGCGCGCGCGCCGTCGTCGATCCCGAGCCAGTCGGTGCTCGATCCGGAGTAGGTCAGGCGATCTCGAAACGTGCTGTGGGTGTTCGCCGCGAGCGAGAGCGATGCCTGGAGGAGGAACCTGGTCGGGAGCTCGCGCGTGTTGATCTGGACCGAACCGCCAACGAAGTCGCCGGGGACGTCGGGCGTGAACGTCTTGACGATGGTGATGTCGCTGAGGACGAGCGAGGGGAAGAGATCGAGCGGGACGGCCTGCCGGTCGGGCTCGGGGCTCGGAAGCGGCGCGCCGTTCAGCAGAGCGTTCGTGTAGCGATCGCCGAGGCCACGCACAACCACGTACCTGCCGTCGATCACGGTCGCGCCGACGACGCGCTTCGCGGCCTCCGCGGCGTTGCGATCGGGCGTCTTCGCGATCTCCTTCGCGCCGACGGCGTCGCCCACGTGGGCCGCGTTCTTCCGGAGGAGGAGCTGCGCCGCGACGCTCGCCCGCTCCGGCTCGAACTCGACCTCGACGACCTCCTCGACCTGCTGATCCGGATCGAGGCCGACGTCGACCTGTACCACCTGCCCGGCGGTCACCCGCACGTCCTGCACGCGCTGGGCCTTGTACGCCTCGTACCAGACCCGCAGCTGGTAGCTCCCTGGCGGGAGCTCCAGGCGATACCGTCCGTCGAGATCCGCGATGACCTTGAGCTTCGTCCCGATGACGGACACCTGGGCGTCGAAGACGGGCTCCTTCGTGGCGGAGTCCGTGACGACGCCCCACACGACGCCTTTCCCGGCGGAGGGCGGGCGCGCCGGGCTCGGCGCGTCGAGCCCGGCGGCGTTCTCCGCCGCCGAGGCGTCGGCCGGGGTCCCCGCGCCTCCGGGCGGCGGCGCGGCCGCGCCGGGATCGCCCTGGGCGAGGGCCGCGGCCCCCCAGCACAGCGGTGCCACGAGCGCCGCGACTACCCCCGAGATCCTTCTGCGAATCATGCACCTGTCCCTTCACGCCCCGAGATCGGGCGCGCCTGTCGATCCGATGGTTGGGCGCACCAGCGCCCTTCGATGAGGAGAGCGGAGAGCCAGCTCCCCGCCGTCCCCTCGTGTGCACCGCGCCGCGATCGCGCCCTCGGGCGCAGGCGCCCGTGCGCGCCCCGTCAGCGGCTCATCGGGGCTGAGCGCCGCTCAGCGCCCGGTCTTCTCTGTCAGGACGGCGATCGTCTTCGCCCCGCCCATGCGCGCGGCGTCCATGGCCTCCACCGCGATCGCGTAGGCGGCCTCGTCCTCCGCGTCGAAGTAAAGCACGTCGTCCGAGCGCGCCGCGAAGATGCGGGCGAGCCGCTCCTTCAGCTCGCCGCGCTGCACCTCGGTCTGGTTGATGCGGAGGACGCCGCGCTGATCCACCGTGAGCACCACGGGCTTGCTGGCGTCGTCCGGGGGTGGCTCGAGCTTCGCTGTGTCGTCTTTCCTGGGCAGGTTCAGCCAGAACTGCTTCGCGAGCAGCGGCGTCACGACCATGAAGATGATGAGGAGCACGAGCACCACGTCGACGAGCGGCGTCACGTTCATGCTCGGCGCGACGCCGCCTCTCCTGCCTCCGCTCTGCGGACCGCTCATCCCCACGGCGTCATCCCTCCTCCGGCTGCTCGGCGGCCCCGCCGCCTCGCTGGCTCACCTGCAGCGAGATCCCGTTGAAGCCGACCTCCTGACACAGCGCGAATGCCTCCCGCACGCGGCCGTAGCTCACGGAGGCGTCGCCCTTGATGACCACCCGGCGCTCCGGCTCCGCGGCGCGGATGGCCCGCAGCCTCTCGCCGAGCGACCGCAGGTCGGCGACCGCCTCCTTCTCCAGGTACACGGTGCCGGCGCCGGTGATCGTGACATAGATGGGATCGAGCTTCGATCTCGACCTCGAATCCGGCTGAAACACCGCCGGGAGCTCGACCCGCTCGCCGTGCTCCATCTGGGGCGCGATGACCATGAAGATGATGAGGAGCACGAGCACCACGTCGACGAGCGGCGTGACGTTGATGTCCGGCTCAGGCTGCTGCCGACCGGAGCGCTTGCTCTCCACTTGAACGCCCATGCTCGTTCTCCATCTCGTCGATGAGCTCACCCGCGCTGCGCTCGAGCGCGAGCTCGACCGCGGCGATCCGGGTGGTGAGGTAGTTGAAGCAGAGCACCGCCGGGATGGCGACGCCGAGCCCGAGCGCGGTCACGATGAGCGCCTCGGCAATGCCGGCGCTCACGGCGCCGAGGCCACCGGAGCCGGTGGACGCGATGGTCTGGAAGGCGGTGATGATGCCGATGACGGTGCCGAGCAGCCCGACGAAAGGCGCCACCGAGCCGACCGTGGCGAGGACCGAGAGGCCGCGGCGCAGATCGGCCGAGATCGCCTCGCGGCGCCGCGACACCTCCCGGCGCGCGAGCTCCACCGGGGGCACGCCGCCCTCGCCGGCGTCGAGGGCGCGCTGGAACCGGCGCACCGCCGCCGCGACGACCCGGGCGAGCGCCGATCGCTCGTACTCGCCGGCGATCTGCGCGAGCCGCGCGGTGTCCCACGCCTCCATCACCGGCCGCGCCTCGCTCGCGAAGCGCCGGGTCTCGGCGGCCTGGCGCGCGAGGGCGATGAGCCGCTCGACCACGACAGCGACGCTCGCCAGCGCCATGAGCACGAGGGCGAACGCGACGAGCTTGCTCAAGAGCCCCATGCTCGCCCAGATGTGCCCGAGATCAAACTGCATCATGGCTAACCTCCTTCGTTCCTCTCGCGATAGGCCGCGTGCGCGGCCGTGCGCTGAAAATCATCGCTTCGCCTTGAAGCGGAATGGCACCGTCCTCCAGACGGACACCGGCCTCCCCTCGGAGATCGCCGGCCTGTAGCGGCACGCCTTCATCGCCGCGAGGACCGCGTCATTGAAGAGGGGATGGCCGCGGACGATCGTGACATTCGTGACCTCGCCCGTCTCGGTGACCACGAACCGGACCGCCACCGTTGCTTCCACCCCCGCGCTCAGCGCAGCTTCGGGAGCGACGGGCGGCGCGCAGGAGAGCGCGACCGGCGGCGTCGCGTTCTCGGGCAGGTGAATCGGCCCTCTCGGCTGCGGAGGAGGAGGAGGCGGCGGCGGCGGCGGCGGCGGCGCCTCCACCACAGCCGTCCCCGTCCCGCCGGGGACCCCGCCGGGCACGCCACCTGGCGCACCGCCGGGCTCCCCGTACGTGTCGTCGTCGCTCGGCGTGGCCTCGCTCGGGTCGGCCTCGGGCGGCGCCTCCTTCGGTACCGCGGTCGGCGCGACCAGCGCCGGGCGCCTGGGCGTCGCAGGGCGAGGCGCCTGCGCCTCCGCCGCCGGCGGCGGGGGCGTAGGCGCCGCGGCAACGGGAGGCGCCTCGGGAATGCGGGCGGCGAGCTTGACGTCGACGACGTCCTCCTCGGGCGGAGGAGGCTTGATCGCGCCGCTCAGGCGGGCCGCGGAGAGCCCGATGCCCGCGAACAGCAGGAGACCCGCCGCGTACCCGATGGCGAGCCGCTTCGCCCGGTCAGGATCGGCCTCCCCCGCATTCCACGTCTCAAGGTGCATCGAAGCTCCCGGCGCCCTGTGGCGCGAACACCGGAGCACCGCCTGATCTCATGAGAGGGACAGGGTGGCTTCATCGGTGTGGCCCATCGTGTGAGCCGATGTCCGCACCGTAGTGCGATTGCGTTGCGGCAGGATGACGGGGAGGCAACGATTGTCGTGGATCTCCCGATACCGCGTTCAGGCGCTGCGGCTCTCGGGCACCTCGGGCGACGCGGCGAATCGATACCCGATGCCGCGGACGGTCTGGATGTAATCGCCGGCGCGGCGCAGCTTGTCGCGCAGCCGCTTGACGTGGGTGTCGACGGTCCGCGTCGTGATGCTCACGTCGATGCCCCAGACGCCGTCGAGGAGCGCGGTGCGCGTCTGCACGCGCTCGCGCGCCTCGTAGAGCGCGACGAGGAGCTTGAACTCGAGGAGCGTCAGCTCGACCTCCTCGCGGTCGACCCACACGCGATGAGCGCCCTCGTCGATCCGCAGGCACCCGAACTCGATGCACCGGTCCCCTGCCCCGGAGGACCCGGCGCGCCGGAGCACGGCCTGCACCCGCAGCACGAGCTCCCGGACGCTGAACGGTTTGACCACGTAATCGACGGCGCCGAGCTCGAAGCCGACGATGCGATCGACCTCGTCTCCGCGCGCCGAGACGATCATCACGGGGATCTGCTGGGTGCCTTCGCCCTGCTGGAGCGCGCGGCACACCTCGGTCCCGGAGATGTCCGGCAGCATCAGATCGAGCAGGACGAGATCGGGCCGCTGGTCCATCGCCAGCCGGACCCCTTCACCGCCCTGCCCCGCGAGGAGCACCTCATGCCCGGCCTGCCTGAGGTTGTAGTCGAGCACCTTCTGGAGCGCCGGCTCGTCCTCGATAACCAAAATACGCGCCATGCTGAATAGCGCGTGTACCCGAGCGATGTGACGGGCCGATGACCGAACAGCAACAGCGACGTGCGGCCGAGCTCGCCTGGCGACACGGTGCCCCCGTTGCTCGCGATTCGCGTGGAGGTGGGCCCGGCGGCGCGCGTGAGGCGCGGCGCGGGCACGGCGGCGCGCGTCGCCGACGCGGGCGGTGGCGGCCGCGAAAGGTCGCACCGGCGGGGCGGGATGCGCTATTCTCGTCGCGATGCTGCGAACCTTGCGACTCATCGCGGCCGACGTGCGCCAGAAGGCGACATGGTGCTACGGCAGCGCTCCATTGCCGACGATCCTGAAGACGCTGGCGACCGACGGCACGGCGGCGATGGTCCTCTACCGGTTCACGCAGGCCGCCCGTGTCCACCGGATGCCGGTGCTCGAGATGGTGCTCAACAAGGCGACCAACCTCGCCGGCGGCTGCGTCATCGGTCGCGGCGCGGATTTCGGGCCGGGCTTCGTGCTCATTCACTCGAACGGCGTCGTCATCAACGGCAACGTCCGCGGCGGCTCGAACGTGCTCATCGAGCACCAGGTGACGATCGGCGCCGATCGGCGGCAGACTCCGGTGCTCGGGAGCGACCTCTTCATCGGCGCGGGCGCGAAGATCGTCGGCGGCGTGACGGTCGGCGACGGCGCCCGGATCGGCGCCAACGCGGTGGTCGTGCACGACGTCGCGCCGAACACGACGGTCGTCGGCATCCCCGCGAAGCCCGTGCAGCGGCGCGAGGACCGAGCGGCCCAGGCCGCCGCGCGGCCGAGCGCCGACGAGACGAACGGCTCGCAGAGCTGATCCGCGCAGCGCCGCCCGCGCGTGGAGTCAGCGGGGGGCGCGGGCGAGGAGCTCTTGCCGGAGCTGCGCGATCTCGTCGCGGAGCGGGCCGATGAAGTCGGCGCTCAGCGTCCGGTTCCGACCCTCCATCGCGCGCGCCGTGTGCCACTTGCTGAGGGCGAGGCGCGCGCCGGCGCGGATGAAGCTCCGCCCGGTCGCGCCGCGCCAGCCCAGGGTGCACCGGAGCCGGCCGATCGGCGAGCAGACGAGCTCGAGCTCGTCCTGCGTCAACATGCCGAGCGCCACCTCGTCGCGCAGATGATCGCGGATCACCCAGCCCTTGCGGATCACGAGCGCCACGATGATGCCGAAGAACGAGGCGACGAAGCACAGCCAGAGCAGGAGCCACGGCATGAAGAGGTCCCCCATTGCGCGACCCAGCGCGGTCGGGAGGAAGTTCCACACCGCGTGCAACGCGACGCCGAGCAGGTAGCCGCCGATCGGGGCCGCGACGCGCACCCAGGTCTTCGACGACTCCCGGGCGAGGCCGAAGCCGATCCCGGTCATCGACGTGAACAGCGGGTGAAGCCAGGGCGTGAACACGCCCCGCAGGACGAAGGTGCCGGCGAGCACGTCGCTGCCCTGCATCGAGGCGCGCGCGTAATAGAGGACGTTCTCCACCGCGGCGAAGCCGAGCGCGCAGAAGGTGGCGTAGATGATGCCGTCGACGATGCCGTCGAACTCCCGGCGCAGGAAGTAGAAGAAGCCGAACACGCCGAGCCCCTTGAACAGCTCCTCCGCGAACGGCGCGCTGACCGACGCGCTGACGAGCTCTCCGAGCGGCTCGCCGAAGCTGCTGGAGACGCCGACGTGAACGCCGGTGTTGATCAGGATCGAGAAGCCGGTCGCCGCGAGCGCGCCCCAGAGGAACGCCATCAGCAGGCACCACCACGGCTCCGGGTCGTACCGATCGATGATCATCGGGACGAACAGGTAGATGACGAGCGGCGGGAACGCGAAGAGCGCTCCGACGACCATGGCGCTCAGCATGCTCCCCCCGGACCCGAGCACGCCGAAGAGCGTGAAGATCACGTTGAGGACCACGCCCGCGATGATGCCGTTCGCCCAGAGCCATAGCCCGGCGATGCGCCGCCGCCGGTCCGGGTCGGGCCTCCGCGCGACCCGGATGACCGCAGGGTAGCCGGCGGGGGAATGCGCGTACGCCGGGTGCGGGGCGCCGTGCGGAGCGGGCCCCGCCATGGGGCGCACGGGGAAGCCGTACTGCCCGGGAGCGCCGTGCTGCGGCGCATGCCCCTGCGCCGGCATCGGCGAGCGGCCCGGCGGCGCGTGGACGTGCGGCCCCTGCCCATGGCCTCGCGGCGCCTGCCCGTAGCCTTGCGGCGGCTGCCCGTAGCCTTGTTGCGGCGGCTGCCCATGGCCTTGCGGCGCCTGCCCGTAGCCTTGTTGCGGCGCCTGCCCGTGGCCTTTCGGCGGCTGCCCGTAGCCTTGTTGCGGCGGCTGCCCGTAGCCCTGTTGCGGCGCCTGCCCGTAGCCCTGTTGCGGCGCCTGCCCGTGGCGCTGAGGCCATTGCGGCGGCTGAGCCGAGGGGACATGTCCTGCGCCGCGCGCCGGATACCCCGGGGAGACCTGCGCGCCGCCCGGGTGGGCGTGCTCGCTCGGGCGCTCCGCCGGCCGGGGTTGCTGCGGCACGCCGGGGAACTCGGGACGGTGTCCGGGGGGGTTGTTCATGGCTCGAGCGCGCTCGCGATGTCCTCGTGGCAGCGGGGGACCGTGCAGCCGAGACGAACGCCCACCCCACGCAGGGAGCCGCCAGCAACGGCCACGATCCGCGGCGGGCGACGGCCGTCTCGGCCCTGTCGTCCACGCGCGTCGGATCGAAGCGTCACTCGATATTTCTACCACGACGCGGACGCGCCGGGCATACATCCCGGAAGCGTCAGCGCGTCGCGCGGCCGCGACGCGCGCAGACGAGGTGACGCTCCGCTTCCTCGATCTGACGCGATCTGACGCGAGCTGATGGCGATGGCGCTGGCAGCGGTCGCTGCCCGGCGCGGGCGAACGGTGCGTGGCGGGATGGCGTCAGGGGCGGACGACGCGCGTGCCGGGAGGGGGCGTGAAGTCGAACTCGCCCTTCGTGACAGGCTGGTTGACGACCGGCGACGAGAAGTCGAACCGGTTCCGGTTGCCCTGCGCGTCGAGGATCAGCACGCGGCGGACCTGGTTGGTCTGCCCGTCGACGTAAAGAAGCATCTTCTGATAGGCAGGGGTCGCCTCCTTCGGCGTCCCCTCGAGGACATAGCCGCCCTCGAACTTCATCTGCGCAGGGTCGAGCAGGCGCAGCGAGAAGTCCTTGGTGAGCTGCCCCTTGCCCATCAGGAACGCGAGCGCCGCCGGGTACTGCGACCCCTTCACCGGCGTCTCGAACATCTGCTCGTTGTCCTTCTCGTAGACCTTGATCGTGACGCCGTCGGAGACGACGCGGTTTCCGTTCGGCGCGTCGTAGATCCAGCTCATCTTGCCGGGCTTCTCGAAGGTCACCTTGCCCGTGGAGACCTTCTTCACGTCCTGGACCTTGATCGTGTACGTCTGCGTGAAGGTCGCCTTGAAGGTCTTCGTGGAGTCGTAGAACTGCTGGACGCGCCTGCCGAGCTCTTCGGCGGTGGGGCCCGCGGCCTGGGACTCGCCGGCGGTCGCCATCACGACCGTGAGGGGCGCCGTCAGCCCGATGAGGCACGCGGCGGCGAGGCGGTAAAGTGAGGTTCGCGTCATCCTTCCCGATCTCCTTTGATGTCCAGAGGCGTGTCGCCTCCGCGCTCCGTGAGACAGGGGCGCCGGTGGTGATCGCCGGCTCCCCCGGCGGCCGCCGCCCTCGCTGAAGACGGGGCGCGCCGCACCGTTTTCATTTTGGACGCGGCGCGGGCGCGTCCGATGCAGCCTCCATAGCACACGCCCCCCGGCGCCACGCTCAGGCCAGGCGCGCCCGGCGCGGCCGGGACCGGGACGGGGCGGGGGCTCCGGAGGCCGCCAGCGCGGCGGCGAAGCCCGCGACGCTGAGGTGCGTCATCGCGATGGCGAGCGCGTCGGCGGCGTCGGGCCGCGGGGGCGCGGCGAGGCGCAGGACCGCGGTCATCACCTGCGCCACCTGCGCCTTCTCGGCCGCGCCCCGGCCGACGATCGTCCGCTTCACCAGCGCCGGCGGGTACTCCGAGATCGGCACGCCGGCCCGCGCCAGCCGGAGCAGCACGACCCCGCGCGCGTGGCCGAGCTTGGCCGCGCTCTGCGCGTCCTTCGCGAAGAACAGGCTCTCCACCGCCGCCGCGTCGGGCGCGTGCGACGCGATCACCTTGCCGAGCTCGTCGTCGATCTCCACCAGCCGGCCGGCGAACGTCCCGCTCGTGTCGATGTCGATGACGCCGTGCGCGACGTGCTCGACCCGCGTGCCCTGCCGCACGAGCAGGCCCCAGCCGAGGTGGCGCGACCCGGGATCGATGCCGAGGACCCTCATGGGCTCAGCACGCCCCGTGCGACGGCGCCGCGACGTGGGTGGGGAAGCCCGGCGCGCGCTCGGCCCCGCCGTCACGCTCGCCGCGCTCGGCCGCCTCGAGCGCGCGCCGCGGGAAGATCTTGTGCGGGTTGAGCAGGCCCTTCGGATCGAAGACGGCCTTGATCCGCTTCTCGATCGCGATGAGCTCCGGCGACTGCTCGAGCCCGAGGAACTCGGCCTTCGACGTGCCGATGCCGTGCTCGCCGCTCAGCGTGCCGCGCATGCCGATCACCGCGCGGAACAGGCGCGAGAGCGCCGTCTCGACCTGGGGAACGAGCTCGGGGTCGTTCCAGAGCAGGTTCACGTGGAGGTTGCCATCGCCGGCGTGGCCGTACGTCAGCATGCGGACGCCCGTCGCCGCCGAGATCTCCGCGACCTCGTCGAGCAGCGCCGGGATCTTGTCGCGCGGGACCACGACGTCCTCGGAGATCTTGTGGCGCGCCATCGCGCGCGTCGCGAGCGAGAGCTGGCGGCGCGCCTCCCAGAGCCGGTCGCGCTGCGCCTTGTCCTGCGCGACGAGCACGTCGAGCGCCCCCGCATCCATGCAGACCTGACCCACCCGCTCGGTCTGGACCTCGCAGTCCGCGGGCTCGCCGTCGACCTCGATGATCAGCATCGCGCCCGCGCGCTCGTCGACCCCGACGCCGCGCGCCCGGACCGCCTCGAGCGTCGGGCGGTCGAGCAGCTCGAGGCAGCGCGGGACGACGCCGGCCGCGACGAGCGCGCTCACCGCGCGGCCGCTCGCGCGGACGTCCGGGAACAGGCAGAGCATCGTCATGACCGACGGGGGCTTCGCGATGAGCCGGACCGTCGCCTCCGTCGTGATCGCCAGCGTGCCCTCGCTGCCGACGAGCAGCGCCGTGACGTCGTAGCCCGTCACGCCCTTCACCGTGCGCCGGCCGGTGCGGAGGCGCGTGCCGTCGATGAGGATCGTCTCGAGGCCGAGCACGTAGTCGCGCGTGGCGCCGTACTTGAAGGCGCGCGGCCCGGCGGCGTTCTCGGCGATGTTGCCGCCGAGCGCGCACATCTTGAGCGAGTTCGGATCGGGCGGGTAGAAGAGCCCCTCGGCCTCCACCGCCGCGTGCAGATCGGCGAGGATGACGCCCGGCTCGACGACCGCGACCTGCTCCTCGCGGCTGATCTCCTTGATGGAGTTCATGCCGATCGTGGCGATGACGATCCCGCCCCCCACGGGCACCGCGCCGCCCGATTTGCCGCTGCCGGCGGCGCGCGGCACGACCGGCACCTCCGCTTCGCTCGCCGCCCGCACCGCCTTCTCGATGTCGGCCGGCGACGACGCGAGCACGACCGCATCCGGGCTCACCGGCGGCTGATCCGACTCGTCCCCCGCGTACGCAGCGCACCCATCGGCCGACGTGATGACCTTGGAGGGGCCGAGCGCGCGCTCGAGGAGCCGGCGCGCCTTGTCGATGGCCGACGCCGACGGGCGAGGGAATGTAGGGTGAAGTCGCATGACCTTGCTCCGCTCACCTTACCGCGGATCGCCCGGCGATGCTGCGGGATCCGCGCGGGCGGGCTCGGGGGTGGGGCCGTCAGAGCAGGTCGAGAAAGGCGAGGAGCGCCTCGATGGCGCCGGGCTCCAGCGCGGCGAGGCCCGCGCCCGCGGGCGCGCCCGCGGGCGCGCCGTCGTGGAAGAAGGCGCCCGGCGCGGCGGAGGGGCCCGCGCCGGGCGGCGCGGTGATTGCGCCCGCGCCGAGCGGCGCGGCGAAGCGCGCCCGCTCGAGCACGTCGCGCAGCGTCCTGGCCGAGCCGTTCGTGAAGTACGGCCGCTTCTTGTAGAGCCGCCGGAGCGACGGCACCCGCGCGCCCTCCTCGTGCACGTACGGCACGACGCCGGTCTTCTCGTACCCGGCCCTCCCCCACACGATCGCCCCCTCGGGCGCGAGCACGAGCTCCTCCCAGCGCTCGAACGGCACCGCGGAGCCGGGATCGTCGCTGCGGAGCACGGGCGCGTGGCAGCGCGCGCAGCGGTCCAGGAACACCCGCGCGCCGTCGCGCTCGAGCGGGGTGAAGGCCGCGCGGCCGAGGACGGCGGGGTTCGCGCGGTGCGAGAACGCCATGAGGAAGCTCATGAGCGCGCGACGGAGCGCCTCGGGCGGCAGCTCGGCGCGCTCGGCGCCCCCGGCGCTGAAGACCCCGAGGTCGGCGAGCCACGGCGCGGCCTCGCTCGGGAGGGAGAACCACGGGTCGTGGCCGCTCAGCGCGCCGGCGACGCGGAACTCGTTGTCCGCGACCGTGGTGAGATCCGGATCGAGGGCGCGCGAGAAGTGGGGGCGGTTGTTGAACAGGCCGAGCAGCGGCTTGGTCGTGGCGCGCACGTCGCCTCGGCCGGTGTGGTGCGTGCGGCCGTCGACGTACCCCTCGAAGTGACAGGTCTCGCACGTGAACCGGCTGAGCGGCCCGTCGGTCGTGTTCCAGGGAGCCATCAGCGACGTGAAGAAGAGCGCCTCGCCGAGCCGGACCTCCTCGGCGCGGGCATCGCCGCCGCCGTCGGGGACCGGCCGCTTCTCGAGCGCGCCGCCCGTGTCGAGCAGCCACGCGTCGAGCAGGGGGTTCGCGTAGGCGAACGCGCCGTCGCCGAGCGCCGCCATCGCGGCGACGCCGGGGACGAGCGCGCGGGTGGAGACCTCCGGCGCGGGCGAGAGGCCGGCGGGCGAGGCGCGGAAGAGGAGCTCGGCGCGGCGATCGCCGCCGTAGCCGGTCGCGATCACGCGCACGTCGGCCGCGCCGGGGACGGCCGAGAGCGAGATCGCCTTCGGGGTGAGGACGCCGTGCTCCGAGACGTTCACGGCCGAGAGGCGCGTCACCTCGGGCCGTGCGCCCGTGGCGACCCGGTAGAGGAAGACGAACGAGTCGATGTAGCCGAACGAGCCGCCGGTCCGGTCGAGCGGGTGATCCTCGACCCCGCCCGCGGCGAGGAGGAGCCCGCCGCCTTCAGTCTCGAGCGCGTCGAAGCTCCAGAGGGGGCCGTCGTGACGGATGCGCGCGGCGCCGCCGGAGAGCGGGCGGCCGTCCGCGCCGACCGGGAGCACGACGAGCGCGTGGTCGAGGAGACAGGCGACGATGAGGTGACGCGCGAGGCGCACGACGCGGAATGGGCCGGCGCCGATCGGCTCGTCCCAGCGCTCGACGTCGAGGCGGCCGCCCGCGCCGGCGCGGGCGGGGCGCAGCGTCAGGAGCGCGCCGGCGCGCTCGTCGAGCGCGTAGAGGACGCCCTCGGGGCCGGCCGCGAGGTCGCGGATGCCGTGGACGCCCGCGAGCTCGACGCGCCCGGCGGGCTCGAGCGAGGCGCCGCGGACGGCGTAACGGAAGAGCGCGGGCGACGCCTCGCCGCTCGCGAAGACCTCGCCCGAGGGCGCGACCGCGACCCCCGTCGGCGAGGCCGGCGCGGGCGCGCGGGAGAGCTCGCGCAGCGACGCGTCGAGCAGGACGAGCGCGTCGCGGCCGCGGAGCGGCGAGAGCAGCGCAGGCGCGCCCGGCGCGGCGGGGCGGCCCCGCGGATCCACGGGGCGGAGCGCGATCGGGTCGGGCCCGAGGAGGCGGTCGGAGCTGGGCAGGCGGGAGAAATCGGCCGCGGCGCGGCGGGACGCCTCGAGCTGCCGCAGCGGCTCGAGCGGATCCGGTCCGCCGCCGCCAGGGGCCGGCGACGCGGGGCGGCCGTCGCAGGCCAGCGCCGCGAGGCCGAGCGAGAGCGCAAGCGCGAGGCGCGTCGCGTCCATGCGTCGAGGCGACAGGGCGGCGGCGGCGCGCGCCGCCGCGCGGATCACCAGCCGCCGGTGCTCGCCGGCTTGGCGGTCTCGACCGGCGCCGCCTTCGCGGGCTCGGCCTTGGGCGCGGGCTTCGCCGCCTCGGCCGTGGTCGCCGGCTTCGGCGGCTCGGGCGTCACCTGCTGGGGCTTGTCCTCGCAGCCGAAGAGACACGCGGCGCCGAGCGCCACGAGCACCGTCAAGACATTCTTCATGGGCTCCTCCTGAACGAGGCGGCAAGCCAACCACATCCGCCGGGCGCTCGGAAGATCGGAAGAGGGCGCGCGGTCCACATCGTTCCAGGGCGGCGCGGCGCAGGGGTGACCTAGGCGGGCGGCGCGTCGGCGTCAGCGCAGTATCCGGCGTAGATATCGACGCTGCCGCGCGCGCCGCGCTCCGCCTCCTTGCCTTGATCCAGCTCGGCGCGCGCGTCGTCTCCCGCGGCGGTGAATGCGCGCAAGTATTCGTAATCTTTCATCTTATCGGAGTCGCCGTACCAGTACTCGGCCGCCGCGCGCACGCGGCGCTCGGCGCGCATCGCGAGCGCGTACGCGGCGTCCCGCAGCCGGCGCGCGCGCCGCGCTTCGGCCGAGAGCGTCCTGTCGTCGACGAGGCGCGAGAGGAGCGGCGCCAGCGCCCCGAGGCGCGCGGCGGCGTCCGCCTCGCCGCGCGGGGCCTGCTGGAGGGCGTCCCCGTGCTCCGCGCAGAGCGCGAGCAGCTCGGATACGCCCTGGATCAGCTCCGCGTCGCCGCGGGCGCGGATCAGGGAGACGCGCCGCTGGCCCTCCGGGTCGCTCCTGAAGCGGAGGTCGAAGAAGCGCAGCAGCGTTCTCCGGTGCTGGCCGGCCTCGTTCGCGGGCTGCTCGACGCTCGTCGCCGCCCTCCGCGGGCCCCGCTGCGTCGCCTGCCAGCGCGACTGCGCAAGGCGCAGAAGCTCGATCTTGTCGCGGAAGCCGCGGATCTCGTCGCGCGTGAGCGGCGGATCGTCGCCCGCGAACGGCGCGCGGAGGAGGTCCGCCGCGTCACGCTGCGCGGCGCGCTGGAGCCGGCTCAGCCAGGCGACGTGGGGCGCGAGGTCTCCGGGGAGGAGGAGCAGCACGTCGCCGAGCGACTCGGCCTCTCGGGCGAGCTCGGCTTCGCGGGCGGCCGTGAGGTGGTGTCGCGGCGCCGGGCGGGGAGATCCCGGGAGCGCGGATCTCACCGTATCGGGTGTTCTGCTCTTCTTGCCGTTCCTGGACGGCGTGGAGGACGTCCTCGGTGCCACTCGAGCCTCCTTGCCGGGGCGGGACCCCTGCACTTCCGGCTCCGGGGCGCAGCCGGAACCTCGAGCGTTACCATCGCGGCGCGGACGATCGCCAGAGGAATCGAGCCGCTCGCGGGCGACGACCGAGCGGGCAGGCGTGTCATCGCGCGTCAGCGGTGGATACGAACGGGCGCGAGCCGATGCGACCGAGCGCCGAGGGCGCTCGTCCGGGCGCACGGGGACGGCTAGGGCTCGAGCACCGTGACGAACAGGTCGCGCCGCTCGGAGGAGAGAACGCCGTCGGGGGTATCGCCGAATCGCATGCTGAAGAAGAAGTTGCCCGCCGCGGCGACCGCGCCCGAGGGATCCACCGCGACCGTCCCCTCCTGGATGAACTCGTCGCCGACCCGCGTGCTCCAGAGATACTCGCCGTCCGGCGCGTACTTGGCAGCGAAGAAGTCCGGCTGGTACGCCGTGCCGTCGGGCAGCGACGTGCCGTGCTTCATGCCGCCGCCGAAATCGATCCCGGTCGACGCGGCGTCATCGACCAGGGTGCCGCCGATCACCACGTTGGACCCGCGATCCGCGCCGATCGAGGCGCTGAGCTGAACGCCGGTGTCCCCGAGCGCCCTCGCCCACTCCGGCTCTCCCCGATCGGCGCTCAGCCGGGCGACGAACATGTCGTCTTCCTCCGCGGCCGGAGCCACGTTGGTCAGGACCGGGAGCGAGCCGAGCACGAGATCCTTCTGGAACGTGCCAGTCACGTAGACAGCGCCCGAGCAGTCGATGGCGACCGCGGTCCCGCGCTGCATGCCGTTCTCCGTGTGGACGGCCGCGGTCCCGCCGAAGATCCGGCTCCAGATCGGCTTGCCGCTCGGGTCGAGCTTGACCACGAAGACGTCGAACGCCCCGCGGTGCTCGTCGGTGCTCCGGAACGCATGGCGGTCCGTGGGGCCCGTCAGCGCGATGTTCCCCGCGGCGTCGACGTCGAGGCCGAGCGGGATCCCGGGATCGAACCAGATCGGCTCGTAGCGGCCCCACAGCTCGTTGCCCTGCGCATCCAGCTTGCCGAGGAAGACGCCGCGCTCGTCCACGTTGCCGAAGGTCTCGCCCGCGAACGCGACCGGTCCGTCGATGTACAGCGCCACCACGACCGCCTCGTCACCGTCGACGGCGACGTTGAGGCCCATGTGCTGGCCAGCGCCGCCGATGCGGCGGCTCCAGCGGAGCGCGCCCTCCCGGGTGAGCCGCGCGACGAAGGCGTCCTGGTCCTGCGCGACGAGCTGCTCCCCGGCGTTGAAAGAGAAGGCGCCGTCGTACCAGCCGGTCAACACGATGTCGCCGGACCCGGCCGCCACCTTCACCGCAGAGGGCTCCTGCGTGTTCTCGCCCGAGAAGCCGACGGCCCAGCGCGGCCGGCCGCTCGCCTCGTCGAGGCTCGTCAGGAACATGTCGAAGCCCGTTCCGTGCGGGTATTCGAGGACATCGCGGCCGATCTGGAGGTGGCCCTCGCTGTACACGCCGGCGGCGATGACGTCGTTGTTCCCGCCCCACGCGACGGCGGTCGCCATCGCGTTCGAGGACGCCGCGGACTGCGCCGCCCAGCGGAGCGCGCCCGTGAAGGGCCCGCCGCCGCCCGTGCCACACGTGGAAGGGCCGCCCGCGCCGCCGCCCTCTCCGGCGCTGCCCGCGCCGCCGCCGCCCTCTCCGACGCTGCCCGCGCCGCCGCCGCCCTCTCCGGCGCCGCCCTCTCCGCCGGCGCCCGCAGCGCCCGAGCCGGCGCCGATCGGCTCACCCGGCTCGATGCCGAAGATCGCGTTGCAACCCGCGAGCGCGATCACCGCGACGAAGCTGTAGCTGCCCCTCATGACGCGCTCCGCTCAGAGCTTGCCCTCGATCCACACGCTCCCCGGGCCGACGCCGACGCGCGCGCTCCAGGGCGCGCCGCCCGTCAGCCCGCGCGCGGACGCCGTCCCGGCGGGCGGCGCCGAGGGGGCGGTGATCCAGAGGATCGCCCCGCCCGCGGCGAGGACCGCCCCGGCGATGAACGCCGCCGTCCCGATGTTGCCCTTCATGACCGCGTCGTCGCGCAGGTCGAGGCCCGTCTGGTCGACGCACTCGCCCGCCTCGTTGCAGTGGCCGCCCTCGGTGGCCTTGTCGAAGGTCGACTTGGCCATGAAGCCGAGCGCCGTGCCCACGCCGAGGCCGACCACGCCGAGCCCCACCCCCACGATGCCGATCGGCTTGCGGATGCTCCCGCCCTGCGGCGAGGGCGCGTCAGCCTTCGGCGGGTCGGCCGGCGGCGGCGCGGCGATCGCCTTCGGCGCGACGTCCGTCCCCGGGGCGGCGCTCGACGCCGGCGCGCGCGCGAGCGCCGGCACGGTGACGCTCACGACGCCCGGCTTCTCGACCGCGATCGTCGTCTCCCAGGGGCTGTGCCCGGGCGCCGCGGCGGCGACCCGGTGCTCGCCGGGGTCGAGCGGCACCGCCGTCCCCCAGAGCGCGCGCCCGACGGGGACGCCGTCCCGCGTGAGCTCCAGGCCGGCGACCGCCGACTCCGGGGGAACCACGATCTGCAGGCGCGAGAGCCGCGGCTCGAGCGCGGCGGCCCGGGCGCGCGCCACCCGCTCGCGCTCCATCTGCCCGGCCGACAGCGAGGCGGCCGCGACGTCGCGGAAGCCGATCCACGCCGTCGCCGTCCTGCCGATGCGCTCGTGGCAGTCCGAGAGGTTGAAGAGGGTGCCGATGCCGGGGTCGATGCCGTGGCTCTCCGCGAACTTCGGGCACGCCTCGGCGTACTTGCCGGCGGCCATCAGCGCGCGCCCCTCGTCGAACAGCGCGACCGCGGCGGCGCGCTCCTCCCGGGTGGGCTCCGCGGCGCGCGCGGCGGGCGCGAGCGCGGTCAGCGCGGCGAGCGTCGACAGGAGCGCGAGCGCTCGGCGCGGCGCGCCGCCGGCCGGGGGCGCGCTGGAGGCCGCCGCGCGGCGGGGCGCGCCGCCGGTCAGGGGCGCGCTGGAGGCTGACGCGCGGCGCCCGGCCTCCGGACAGGTGCTCGACAGACGACGATGGCAGAGCAAGACGGGACCTCGCTTGGGCTCACGTGATGTCATCGCGGATCGGAGAAGAGCTCGTCCTGCGGGCGGGTCGGCGTGGGCCGGGGCTTCGGCGGACGCCCCCCCGGCGGCCGCGTCCCCCTGACGGACGCGGCGGGCTGCGGCGCCGCAGATCCGCTCGCCGCCGGCTGGACCGCCGCGCTCGCCGCCGGCTGGACCGTCACGCTCGCCGCCGGCTGCGCCGTCGCGCTCGAGCCCGCCGGCGGCGCGGGGCCCCCGTCGAGGAGTTCGGGGACCTTGCCGGCCATGAGACCGGTCGCAGGCGGCGCCTCGCCTGGCGGCGGCGCCTCGGGCGCGGACGAGGGAGCCCCGGAGGCGGAGGGCGCGACGTCCGACGCAGGGGAGCGGAACGCGAACCACGCGAGCCCCGCGGCGCCGAGGACCGCCGCGGCGACGCCCGCCGCGATCCCGAGGGCGCGCGCGCCGGAGCGGCCCTTGCCCGACGAGGCGCGCGTGCCGCCCCAGGAGCGATCCGTGGCCGCGCCGTCGGACAGGACCGCCGTGGGCGCGCCCCACGCGGCCTCGGCCGGCGCGCCCCGCCCGCCCGAGCTGCCGCCGGCGTGCGGCGTCGCGACCAGGGGCCCCGGCGCCGTGGAGAGCGGGCGCCGCGGCGACGCGAGCGCGCGGCCGCCGTCGGCGGCCCCGTCCACCGCCGAGTCGCGGCGGATCCGCAGCACGCGCGCGGCGCGCTCGGCCAGGTGCTGCGCGTGCGGGGGCGCGAACGGGGCGAGCTCGGCGGCGAGCTCGGCGATGCTGCCGAAACGATCGGCAGGGCTCTTCTGCAAGCAGCGCTGGACCGCCCAGTCGAGCCGAGCGGGCACGTCGGCGCGCACGGCGACGATCTGCGGCGGCCCCTCCAGGATGCGGTCGTAGATCTCCATCACGGAGTCGCCCCGGAAGGGGATGGCCCCCGTGAGGAGCTGGTAGAGGATCGCGCCCATCGACCAGACGTCGGCGCGCGCGTCGACGTTCTTCGAGGAGACCATCTGCTCGGGCGCCATGTAGAGCGGCGAGCCCAGCATCGCCGCGCTCTCGGTCATGTCGTGCTCCTTCGGCGCCGTGGTCTCGGCCCCGAGGGCCATCTTGGAGATGCCGAAGTCGATGACCTTGATGAGCGGGCTGCCGTCGGCCCGCTGGCTCAGGAACAGGTTGCCCGGCTTCAGGTCGCGATGGATGATGCCCAGCGCGTGCGCCTCCGCGAGCGCCTCGCACGCCTGCAGCAGGTAGTCGCAGGCGAGCTCGACCGGCAGCGGCCCCCGGTCGCGCAGGAGGGCCTTCAGGTCGGTGCCCTCGAGGTACTCCATCACGAGGTACGGCTCGCCCCGCGCGAGCGTGCCCACGTCGAACACGCGCGTCACGTGCTCGCTCCGGATGCGCGCCGCGGCCTGCCCCTCCCGCAGGAAGCGCGCGACGAGATCCGCCCGCTCGCGCGCCTTCGGCAGCAGGAACTTGATGGCCACCCGCTCGCCGAGCAGGAGGTGGCGGGCGGCGACGACCACGCCCATCCCGCCCTCCCCGAGGACGCGCTCGACCTCGTATTTCTCCGCGAGGACGTCCCCCACGCTCACCGGTGCGACCATGCACGCCCTCGCTCTGGCTCCTCGCTAGTATCAAACCAGGGAGTGGGCCACAACGCGAGCTTTCCCGGAAAGGAAAGCCGATGTGCGCCCGCCGCTCCGCGGAGCACCTCGCGCGGGCTCCCCGGACGGCGGCGCGGCGACGCCGCGACAAGGGCGCGGCCCGCAGCGCCGCGGCGAGCCGTTCGGGTTCGCCAGGGGCGCCCCGCGCCTGTATATGCATGCCGCAATTTCACCATGACCACCGAGCCGACCGATCCCCTCGTCCTCGCGCGCGAGCTCCTCGAGCAGCGGCAAACCTCCGAACCGACCGACGCGACGGCCATGACGCTGGCCACGGCGGACGCGTCGGGGCGCCCCTCGGCGCGGATGGTGCTGCTGAAGGGCATCGACGATCGCGGGTTCGTGTTCTTCACCAACCACGGGAGCCGCAAGGCGATGGATCTCGAGGCGAACCCGTTCGCCGCGCTGTGCATCCACTGGTCGAGGGCGGCGGAGCAGATCCGGGTGGAAGGCCGCGTCGAGCGGATCAGCGACGCGGAGTCGGACGCCTACTTCGCGACCCGCCCCCGCGGCAGCCAGATCGGCGCGTGGGCCTCGCGGCAGAGCGCGCCGCTGCCCTCGCGCGAGCGGCTCATCGAGCGGGTGCGCGAGATCGAGGGCCGCTTCGAGGGGCAGCCGGTGCCCCGGCCGGCGTTCTGGGGCGGCTACCGGGTCGTGCCGGAGCGCATCGAGCTCTGGCGGGGCCAGGAGAGCCGGCTGCACGACCGGCTGGTCTACCTGCGCGACGGCGGCGGCTGGCGCGTCGAGCGCCTGTACCCCTGACCGCGGCGGCGCTACGCGCCGGTCACGCGGCGGCGGCTCGCCTTGCGCTCCCTGAGCCGCTCGATCACCGCGACGAGCTTCGGGTCGTCGCGGCGCCGCACGTCGAGCCGCATGCCCTTCAGCGCGTTGCACCGGCCGCACGCGAGCGCCAGGTTGTCGAGCGCGTCCGTGCCGCCGTGGGTGCGCGGGACGATGTGCTCTATCGTCGCGCGCTGGATCGGCTCGCCGTCGAGGCCGACGACGACGTGCGACAGGCAATGGATGCACTTGCCCACCCACGCCGCCTGGCCGCGGATCTCGGTGCGCTCGAACGTCACGTCGGTCGCCACGATGTCCAGGATCAACCGGCGCCGCGCGGCCTTCACGGCGCTCGATCGTAGCCTCACGCCGCCGGGCTCGCACGCGGTTCGCGCCGGGCCGGCAGGTGGGCTATGGAGCCCCGGAGCCGGCGCGCGCCGCGGGGGGCAGGCGGCCGGGGCGCGGTCGCGCGGTCGCGCGGTCACCGAGGGCGCGCCCCGTCGCGCCCCGCGACGCGCGCGCGGGAGGAACCATGAAGTCGAAGACCGACTATTTCTACTTCGAGACGAAGGCCAAGCGCGAGCTCATCAACGTCACCGACCGCGTCGCGGCCGTCGTCGCCGCGAGCGGCATCCAGGAGGGCATGGTCCTCGTGAGCGCCATGCACATCACCGCCGGTGTGTTCGTGAACGACCACGAACCGGGCCTCTGGGAGGACATCTGGACGTGGCTCCAGGAGCTCGCGCCCGAGGGGCCCGACTACAACCACCACAGGACCGGCGAGGACAACGGCGACGCCCACCTCAAGTCGATCCTCGTGCACCACCAGGTGATCGTGCCGATCACCGCGGGCAAGCTCGATCTCGGGCCGTGGCAGCAGATCTTCTACGCGGAGTTCGACGGCAAGCGGCGCAAGCGCGTCGTCGTCAAGGCGATGGGGGAGTGACGCCGCCGGCGGCCTGGCCCGCGTCGGGACGGGCGGCGCCGTGCTCCCTCGCCCCGCGCTGCATGAGCGAGGCGATCGCGCCGAGCGCGTCCGACCAGGCCTGCTGGTGCGCCGGGGACCAGGCGGGGCCGGCGACCTCGGACATCGCGGTGATCAGCGAATCGGCGACCCAGGGGTACATCTCGTCCGTGACGCCGTAATCGATGTGCTTGGCCCCCATCGCCATCAGCTTCTCCTCGAGCCAGGACGCGTCCTCCAGCCGGTCGATGACGGCGACGAGCGCCTCCGCGAGCATCTTCTCCTGATGATCCCGGCTGTTGCGCCCGAAGAGCGGCCTCACCTGCGGGTAGCGCGAGAACAGGATCCCGTAGAAACGGTGCGTGAGGTTGGGCTCCCTCTCGAGCACGAGCTCGAAGCTCTCCCGCAGCAAGCCAACGTTCAGACCCATGACATACCTCCCAGCGGTCGCTGCGCCGCGCGCAGGCCGTCTTCCATCGTCAATTCGCGCATCGTCAATTCGCGCATCGTCAATCCGCGCATCGTCCGTCGCGATCAGCTCACGTCAGGTGACGTGGGATTCACGAGCTCCACCGTCCGATCGCTCGTCGCTCGCAGGCTTCGCACGGGCCATGCCAGAGGCGCCTCGCCGGTGAACCGCGCCGATCCCGCGGGATCGGCGCGCCCGGCGGCCGCGGCGGTCTCCCCGGGGAAACCCGGCTTGCTGCCGCGCGCGGTCGTCGCTCGCGCGCTCCGACCGCGCGCCGCCCCGCCTGCGCGCTTGCCCCGCCCGGCCCCGCGGTGTTTCCTGCCGTGGTCACGCTGTCTCCCGCCGTGGTTTCCGGCAGGAAACCGCCGCCGCCCCCGTCTCCCCGAGGAATCCTCGTGACCCTGCTCGACGCCGTGCTCAGCCTGTCCGAAGCGCCCGCCCGGGACGAGGCGCTGCAGCGGATCCTGCGCGCGCTCGCGCGGGCGACGGCGGCGGACGCGCTGTCGGTGCTCACGGCCGCGGACGACGGGTCGGTCGGCGTCGCCGCGCAGATCGGGCTGTCGCCGGCCGCCCTGGGGCTCAGCTTCACGCCCGCGGAGCACCCGCGGCTCCGCCGGGCGACCCTGGCGGCCGGGCCGATCCGGTTCCTCGATCCGAGCGAGCCCGACCCGTACAGCGGCTGGCTGCTCGGCAACACCGGCGAGATCCACCCGATCCACGCCTGCATGGCCGTCCCGCTCCGCGTGCAGGGCCGCCTCGCCGGGCTGCTCACGCTGGACGCGTGCGATCCCCACGGCCTCCGCGGCCTCGGCGACGACGACGCGCGCGTGTTCGCCGGGCTCTGCGCCGGCGCGCTGCGGCTCGACGGCGGCGCCGGGCTGGCCCTCGCCGCGGAGGCGCGCCGCGCGGCCGACCCCGCGCCCGGCGGCGGCGCGCTGCCCGGCCGCTCGGCCGCGATGCGGCGGATCGAGCGCGAGATCGCGGTGCTCGCCCCGCTGTCGGTGCCGGTGCTCGTCACGGGCGAGACGGGCGTGGGCAAGGAGCTCGTCGCCCGCGCGCTGCACGAGCGGTCGCCCCGGGCGAGCCGGCCGCTCGTGATCGTCAACTGCGCGGCGATCCCCGCGCAGCTCGTCGAGTCGGAGCTCTTCGGCCACCGGAAGGGCGCGTTCACCGGCGCGACGGCGGCGCGCGCCGGCAGGTTCGAGGCGGCCCAGGGCGGGACGATCTTCCTCGATGAGATCGGCGAGCTCCCGCTGGCAGCCCAGGCGCAGCTCCTGCGCGCGCTGCAGGAGGGGGAGATCCAGCCCGTGGGCGAGGACCGGGCGCGCCGCGTCGAGGTGCGGGTCGTCGCGGCCACGAACCGCGATCTGCGGCGGGAGGTCGCCGAGGGGCGCTTCCGCGCCGATCTGTTCCACCGGCTCTGGGTCTACCCGATCTGCGTGCCCCCCCTGCGCGAGCGGCGCGAGGACATCCCGGCGCTCTGCGAGCGCTTCGCCGCGGAGATCGCGGCCGAGCTCGGCGCCGCGCGGGTGGACTTCACCGAGCCGGCCCTGCGCGCGCTCACCCAGGCCGCCTGGCCGGGCAACGTCCGCGAGCTCAAGAACGCCGTGGAGCGCGCCGTGCTGCGCCGGACCATGGCCGAGGGCACCGGCGCCGCCGGCAGGGCGCTCGTCCTCCGCCGCGAGGACGTCGACGCCGGCGACGACGGCGGCGCCGACGAGCGCGGCGCGCCGCGGATCGAGCTCCCCGAAGAGCGGCTGTGGCTCGCGGGCGCGCCGACGGAGGCGCCCGTGGAGCCGCTGGTCGAGGCGCTGGAGCGGGCGCGGCGCGAGGCGTTCGCGCGCGCCTTCCGGGCGGCCGGCGGCAACGCCGCGATGGCCGGCCGGCTGCTCGGGGTGAGCCGATCGTTCGCCTACAAGGAGGCGGTGCGGCTCGGGCTCATCCCTCCGCCCGAGCCGCGCCGACGCTGAGCCGCCCGGGAGAGCCCCGGCCCCTTCAGGGGGCGGCGCTCAGCGCCCCGGCTCCGGGGCGCCGATCCCCTCGAGCGGCACCCGCGCGAGCGCCGTGTAGCGCGCGCCCTTCGGGGTGAGCTCGCTGTGGTAGACGATGATCTCGTCGACCCGCGTCTCGCCGAAGTCGACGTCGCCGATCGCCTGGGCGCACGCCTCGAGCGCCGGATCGCCGCGCGGGTCGCGCGAGCGGGCGAGCGTGAGGTGCGGCTCGAACGGCCGGTCCTCCGGCACGTAGCCCGTCGACATCGAGAGCGTCTGCTCCAGGTCACGGTGGATCGCGGTGAGGGCGCGGACCTCGCCGCCCACGCCGAGCCAGAGCACGCGCGGCCGGCGCCGCGCGCCGAACGCGCCGCCCTTCTCGACGCGCAGCGTGAGCGGCCTGTGGAAGGCGGCGACGCTCCCGGCCGCCGCGATGACGAGGGGCAGGCGCTCCTCTCCGATCTCGCCCATGAAGGCGAGCGTGATATGCAGCCCCGCAGGCTCCACCCACTTGGCGGACGGAGCCCGGGGCGAGAGCTCCCGAAGGAGATCTCCAGCCTTGGCGAGGAGCTCGGCTCCCGGATCGACAGCGACGAAGACGCGCACAGCTCACCTACGCCCGACTACCACCCACAGACTTCATTCTTGTTCTGCTCCTTGAGCCATCTCCGGAGCGGCTCGAAGTACTCGAGCATCGCGCCCGGATCGGCCTCGCTCTCGCCGGTCATCGCCTGCATCGCCTCCTGCCAGGGGCGGCTCGCGCCGAGCGACAGCATGGCGCGCAGCTTCTCCCCCGCGGCCTTGCTGCCGTAGATCGAGCACGTGTGGAGCGGCCCCGTGTGCCCGGCCGCCTTGCACAGCGCGCGGTGGAACTGGAATTGATAGATGCTCGCCAGGAAGTAGCGCGTGTACGGGACGTTCGCCGGGACGTGGAACTTCGCCCCCGGATCGAAGTCGGCCTCGCTGCGGGGCACCGGCGGCGCGACGCCCTGGTACTTCAGCCGCAGCGCCCACCACGCCTGGTTGTAGTCGGCCGGCCTCGTCTTGCCCGCGAAGACGTCCCACCGCCACTGGTCGATGAGCTTCCCGAACGGGAGGAACGCGACCTTGTCGAGCGCCTTCTTGAAGAGGAAATTGATGAGCCCCTTCTCGTCCTCGGGCACCCGGTCGACGAGCCCCAGCGTCTTCAGGTAGGCCGGCGTCACGGAGAGGGCCAGCGTGTCCCCGATCCCCTCGTGGAAGCCATCGTTGGCGCCGGACTGGAACAGGATCGGGAGCTTGTAATACTGATGATAATAGTAGATGTGCCCGAGCTCGTGGTGGATCGTGATGAGATCCTCCTCGGTCGGCTCGACGCACATCTTGATGCGGAGATCGTCCCGATCGCCGACGTCCCAGGCGCTCGCGTGGCAGACGACCTCGTGATCGGCCGGCTTCTTGAGCAGCGACCGCTCCCAGAACGTCGCCGGCAGCGGGTCGAACCCGAGCGAGGTGAAGAACCGCTCGCCGAGGGAGACCATCTGCTTCTCGTCGAGCTTCTTCGCCTTGATCTTCCGCGTCACGTCGAGCGACGGCTGGCCCTTGTACGGCTCCATGAGCGCGTAGACGTTCGACCATTCCTGCGCCCACATGTTGCCGAGCACGTGGGCCGGGATCGGGGCCTTGTCGCCGATCCTGTCCTTGCCGTGGATCGCGCGCAGCCTGGCGCGCACGTGGCAGTGCAGCTCGTCGTAGAGCGGCTTCAGCTTGCCCCAGAGCCGGTCGGTCTCGGCCTCGAACGCCTCGGGGGACATGTCGTATCCGGCTCGCCAGAGCGCGCCGACGTCCGGGAAGCCGATCTCCGCGGCCCCCTTGTTGCCGAGGGCGACGTAGCGCTCGAACTTCGGCCGGAGCGGCGGCGCGATCGCGTGCCAGCCGGCCCACGCCTCGAGCAGCTCGTCCCACGTACGGCTGGTCCTGAGGACCTCGGAGAGATCGTTGAGCGCGAGGCATTTCGGCGCCGCCCCGCCCGCGGCCGCAGCGCCGCGCCCGCCGACCGATGCGGCGCCGCCCGCCGCCTGTCCCAGCTTGCCCTTGGGGCAGTACTTGCCCTTGCCGTACAGGCTCGTCATCTCGACCGAGAGCGCGGCGAGCTCCGCGCGCTCCGCCGGGTCGCTCGGGGCCGGCAGGCTCGTCGAGACCTTGAGGAGCGTCCGCTGGCGCGCGAGATCCGCGGGCAGCGCGAGCCCGTCGAAGCGCGTCGCCGCCTTCATCGTGCGGTTGAGGTACGCCATGCTCGCCTCCTCGGCGGAGGCGGCGAGCGCGTCGGTGTCGTCCGTGAGGAAGGTCTGGTTGACCCACGCCGCGCGCCCGCCCTGGAGCCGGAGCGCGCGCAGGTCGCTGTCGACGCCGGCCAGGAAGGCCTGCGCCTCGGCCACGGTGGGGGGCGCGGCCTGCCGGGGGGCCGCCTGGGGCGGCGCCGCCGCGGGCGGGGCCAGCGCCGCGGGCGCCTCCTGGCCGGGGGCCGGCGGCGGCGCGGCAGGTGACCCGGCGCCGCTGCAGGCCGAGCCGAGCCCGAGCGCGACCAGCATCACGGGGCGCAGGACGGCCGTCCGGGCGAGGGCATAACGGACCACGGGCCCTTCATACACGCCGGACCGTGCCGAGGGAACCGGGAGCGACGTGCGATCGACGCGGCTCGACCCCGCGGCGCCTCCCCCGCGACCAGGACGAACCGCCCGCGGTCACGGCTGCCAAGCGGCCGTGAAGTGCCGTTAGAATGCCGACCCACCATGAGGAATGCTCTCGCGCCCAGGGCCACGACCTCCAGCGAGCCTCCGCCTCGCCGCCTCCGCCGCCCCGGCCGCCGCCTCGCTTGCCAGCGCACACGGCGAGGATCGCGGCCCGAGGGCCCGGAGCTGCTCTCGCTCGCGTCGCCCGGCGGCGACGCGGAGCGCCTCGATGCGTCGCGCCGCGGCGTCCAGGTCCGGCGCGGGCCGATGCCCGGCCGCGAGGCGCGCGCCGCGACCCTGTGCGCGCCGGGCGGCGGCCATGAGTGAGCTCGAGAATTTCTCCTACCTGATCCCCGGCGAGCTCGCCGGCATGGCGTACCCCCACGCGGCGCGGGCGCTCGAGGAGCTCGCGGAGCTCGGCTTCCGCAGCGTGGTGTCGCTGTCGCGGCGGGCGCCGCCGCCCGAGGCGCTGGGCTCGCTCGTCCACCTGCACTGCCCCCTCGCCGACTTCACGCGCATCCCGAGCCGGGACCTGCTGCGCGCCGTGGCGTTCCTCGACCGGGCGCCGCGGCCGATCGCCGTGCACGGAGAGGGCGGCGTGGGGCGCACCGGCGTGGTGCTCGCGTGCCGCCTGGTGTCGCTGGGCAGCTCGGCGGCCAACGCGGTCGCCGAGGTGCGGCGCGCGCGGCCCGGCTCGATCGACGATCCGGAGCTCGAGGCCTCGGTCGAGGAGTTCGAGATCTTCTACCGGAGCGATCACGACCAGGCGACGCCGGCGCCGTTCAACTTCGCGCCCGCGTCGGCGCTCGACCGCGTCGTGCACGGCGCGGAGCGCCCCGGCTTCGGGATGGCGATGTGGTCGGCGTCCGGGATCCGCTCGTCCATCGTCCCGCCGCCGATCTCCGCGGCGAACCCCGATCCGAGCGACGCGCCCGTGGAGGCGTGGCTCGGCTTCATGGCGCGGCAGGGGATCCGCGAGGTGCTCTGCCTGCTCGACGAGGGGGAGCTGGCGCTGCACCGGATCCCGCTCCTCGGCCGCTACCAGCGTGAGTTCCTCCGCGTGACGCACGTGCCGCTCGAGGGGGGCGCGGTCCCCTCGCCCGAGTCGCTGGAGCGCGCGCTCGCCGCGCTCCGGCGCGCGGAGGCCGTCGCCGCGCCCGTCGTGGTGCACTGCGCGTCCGGCGACGGCCGCGCGGGCGTCGTGCTGGCGGCGTGGCTGCGCGCGCGGCACGGCCTCGCCCCCGAGGCGGCGATCGCGGCGGTCCGGGAGCACGCGCGGTACTTCGGCGCGCGCCGCGATCCGCTCAAGGCGGGGCCGGCGGTGCGGGACCTGCTCGCGAGCGTGCCGGCGCGCGGGTGAGCGCGCGCCGGTGAAGGCGCGTGCCGGCGCGTCGGCGTGAACGCGCGCGCCGGCGCGTCGGCGTGAGCGCGCGCGTCGGCGCAGGCCGCGGCGGCGGGCGTCACGCGGCGGCGCGGAGGCCGGCCTGCTGCTGTCGATGGTCGCGGTACAGGCGGAGGACGAACGCGCCCGCGGGCTCGTCGCGGAGCGCCTCGGCGAGCGCGCGGAGGCCGGCCGGCAGCTCGCCGGGCGGCGGGAACGGCGTCGGGTGGTGCTCGGGCGTGAGCACCGGGGCGGCGAGCGCGGCGAAGGTGAGATCGGCGGCCGTGAACCGGTCGCCGACGAGGAACGGGCGGCCGTCGCGCAGGCGCTCGTTCACCGTGTCGAACACCGCGCGGAGCTTGCCCAGCGAGCGCTCGGCGCCGGCGGCGTCGATGCGCAGCGCGCGCCGGATGACCGCGCGCGCGACAGGGAAGTAGGCGCGGAAGGCGCCGCGCCCGAACCACCAGGGCAGCGTCGCGCCGGCGGCCGCGCGCGCGTGGATGGACCGGCCCATCACGACGAACGCGGCGTCCTCGTCGGGCAGGAGGTGGAAGTACACGACGCGGCGGGCCGCGGGGCCGAGGTCGCGATCGAAGCGCTCCTCGAGCGCCTCGACCTCGGCGCGGAGCGCGTCGGGCGCGCCGGGGAAGAGCGCGTGCTCCGACGGGACGAACGCGTCGGCGTAGCGGGCGATGTCGGTCGAGTCGGTGATCGCGCCCGCCCGCGAGACGAGCACCGGCACGGAGCGGTGCCCGCCGGCGCGGAGCGCCGGGAGCGCGTGGGCGAGCGGGAGATACGCGTCCTCGCGGTACGGCACGCCGGCGCGGTCGAGCGCCCACCGCGCCTTCTCGCAGTAGTGGCTGAACGGGATGGTGACGAGGCGGAAGGGCGCGGCCGCCCTGGGATCAGACATGACGACCTCCGGGGCGCGGCCGGACCGGGCGCGCCGCGCGCCTCAGCGCCGGATCTCGAACAGATGGATGCCGTAGGCGGGGAGCTCGACGCCGAGGCCGCGCGACAGATCGACCAGCTCGTCGCCGTCGCGCGGGTGCTCGTTGCCGGTCATGAGATCGACCAGCAGGACCTTGCGGCCGGCGATGCCGGCGATGTCGAGCGGGATGCGGCACCCGCCGCGCGACGGGGCGAAGTTGACCACGGCCACGAGCGGCGCCGCGCTCCGGGGCGCGCCGCAGGCCGGGAGCGGCTCCCACCGGTAGGCGACGAACGCGTCGGCGCCAGGGCCCCGAGGGGTGAGCGTGGCGAAGCTGCCGGTGCGCAGGATGGGGCGGCGCACGGCCGAGAGCAGCCGCTCATGGAAGGCGAGGCAGGCCTGATCGACCGGCTCCTCGGGGGCGCGCGCGAGGTGCAGCGAGGCGCGCACCGTCCGGCCCTCGAGCTGGCCGTGGTGGATGAACCGCATGCCGGGCACCGTCGCCGCGATGAACTCCGCGGCCCGGCGCCGGTCAGGCGGGAGCACGGCCGCGATGCGCGGCTCGTCGTGGTGCTCGATGAACCGGACGCTCCGCCGCTGGTAGTCGGGCGTCGCCGCGAGGTGGCCGCGGACCGAGGACGCGGAGGCGTGGCTCAGCCGATCGTAAAGGCTCTTGTCGAACGTGTAGTCGAACCCGAGCATCTGCAGGCGCCACTCGAGGTCCCAGAACGCCTCGGCGATGAAGACGAAGCTCGGGTGGTCGCGGCGGACGGCGTCGATGGCCTCGGCCCAGAACTCGCCGGTGGCCTCGGCCTTCCGCTCTGCCGGCGGCCGCTTCGACCACGTGCGCCGGAAGACGTCGTCGAGCACCAGCATCGCCATGTCGCAGCGGACGCCGTCGCAGCGCGACGCGACGCTGCGGAGCGCCTCGATGGAGAGGGCGCGCGTCGACGCGAGGCGGTAGTCGAGCTGGGCGGTGTCGGGCCACGGCGGGATGTAGGGGTCGCGCCCGCTGAGCGGGGCGCCGTCGTCGCCGGCGATGAAGCACTCCGGCTTCTCCTTCACCCAGTGGTGATCGCGCGCGACGTGGTTCGGGACGAAGTCGAGGAGGAGCCCGATGCCGCGCGAGGCGAGCCGCCGGCGCAGATCCGCGAGCGCGGCGTCGCCGCCGAACGCGGGGCTCACCTCGTACCGCGCGACAGCGAACGGGGAGCCGACGACATCGGCCTCGGTCCAGTCCGGCAGCACGCGGTCGTACTCGGCGCGCAGGTCCGGGTTCGTGAGCGCGAAGCGCGGGCCCTCCTGGCCGAGCGTCCAGACGCCCATCAGGTACACGTAGTCGACGCCGAGCGCGGCGAGCCGGTCGAGCGCCGCGTCGGGCACGCTGGCGAGCGTCACCCTCGCCTTGGCGGCGCGCGAGAGCTCGTGGAGCCAGACACGCGCGAAGATCGCGTACAGCAGGGGGTGCTGGTGGGCGGGGACTAGGGAGCTCATCGATTGGATTGGGGACGGCGGGCCCGCGAGGAAGTCGTGGGCAGGCGGCGTCGCGGGGATTGTCGGCGCGCTCGGGTGGTCCCTGCAAGGGCGATCGCGAGGCGCGCGCGCCATCGAAGCGAGGCCCGCGCAACGTCCAGCACAGAGGGCGCCGCGCCGCAGGCCAGTCCGCCCAGGCTGCTGGCGCGGGCGAGGACGATCGGCGCGCACGCGGCGCGAGGCGCGGCGCGCGGCTAGCCGCGGCGAGCGCGGCGCCTTCGGGCGAACGCGGCCGCGGCGCCCAGGGCGACGAGCGGCAGCGCGAGGGGCGTCGCGGCCTCGTCGGGCGCGAGCCGGCAGCCGCAGCCGCCCTGCTTCGGCTCCACCGGGGGCGGCGCCTCGTCGGGCGGGACGTCGCCGGAGGGCGCGTCGGCCTCGGCGGCGTCGGACGCAGGCTCGCTCGCCGTCTCCTCCTCCTTGGCGGGCTCATCGCTCTTCTCGGCGTCGGCCTTCTCCGCCGAGGTGTCCTTCTTCTTCTTCTCGCCGGTGAAGACGATCGCGCGGCGATCCATGACCTCGTTCTCGCCCTGGAGGGTGATCTTCTGCTTCTGCCCCATCTGCACGCCGTCGCTCGCGCGCTTGATCACGAGATCGTACTCGCCGGCCTCGAAGCCGCGATCGCGCCGGAGGAAGAAGTCGAACTTCGTGATCGAGAAGACCTTGCCGCTGCCGTCGGAGAAGCCGACATCCATGCTCTCGTTGATCGACTGCTGGTTCTGCAGCGGGATCTTGTTCAGGATCGGCTTGTCGGGCGACTGGTCGGTGAGCGCGCGCTCGTAGTGCATCGTCCGCGTGAACGAGAACAGCATCGGGATGTGCCCGAGGTGCGGCGTCCCTCCGTAGTTGATCGTCATCTTGAGCTTCCAGCGGCCGCCGTCCTCCTTGGGGGAGCGATCGGCGATGGTGACGGTGCCGGCCGCGTGCGCCGCGGTCGCGGGCAGCCATGCCCCGAGCAGGGCGAGCGCGGCGGCGACGACGCGCGCGAGCAGGAGCCGGCGGCCGCCGTCGAGGCGGCGCGCCGCGCCGGGGCCGGCGTGGGCGGGACGAGCGTGAGATCGCGCGGCGCGCTGACGCCGCGCGCCGAGCTGGGACAGGGGACCGGTTCGAGGTCGGGCGGTTCGCATGCGGAGCACGCTACCAGGGATTTCGTGGAAACGAGGCACGTACGCGCGCGCCGGCGGCGCGCCGGAGGGCGCGGGACGGCGGCGCGGAGGCGGGGTGCTGGGCGGCGGCGCTGGCGGCGCGCCGGGGCCCCGCGGCGGGGAGGCTCAGTCGGGGAACCAGAGCAGCGCGTCGGAGGTGGGCTTGTAACAGGCCTGGCGGCCAGCCTCCTCGTTGTCCGTGCAGCTCGCGTTCTCGAAGCAGTCGATGATCTCGTAGCGGCCGGCGGCGTTGTAGATCGTGGTGAACATCGCGCGCTGGGCCGACTCGAGCTTGCTGAACCCCGCCTTGCAGGTCTCGACGGAGATGCGCTCGCAGCGGACCATGCGCGCGCAGCGGGAATCGATGACGGGCTTCGCCGCCGGATCGTCCGGGTTGATGTTGACGGCCACCTCGTCGTTGCACTCCAGGATGATCTGGCTCCGGTCCGGCGAGCTCTCGGTGGCGGCCTCCATGCGGCGCGAGAAGCAGCTCGTCATCGCGCGGAGGTAGGTGGGCGAGGAGGTCGGGTAGGCGGCCTTGCACGCGTTCATGTGCTCCCAGTTGGCGCCGGCGCGCTGGAGCCTGGCGAGGGCGGCGCACCACTCGGCCTGGGCAGCGATCACGCTGTCGCGGTCAGGGAAGTTGGTGGGCCGCTCGGAGCACGCGAACAGCAGGCCGAGCATCGACGCGGCCGCCGCGATCGGCAGGGCCAAGGATCGAAGGGCGGGCATGGGGGCGACCCTAGCACGAGACCCCCGCCGGCGCGGAGTTCCCGGGGATGCGCCGGGGTCAGGGCCGGCCAGGATGCGCCGGGTCAGGGCCGGCCCGGCACGATCTCGCAGCGGAGCCGCGCGCCCGCGCCGCGGAGCGCGGCGCCCCCGCCGGGGCCGAAGACCGCGACGAGATCCGGCGAGCCCCTCGTCGAAGCGCGCACCTCGATCGCCTCGACGCAGAGCGCGCCGCGGTCGCCGGCGAGCAGCGCCACCGCGGGAACGCCCTCGTCGAACAGCGGGGCCCCGCTCCTCGAGGCCACCCGCAGCGCGGCGGGCAGCTCGGCGACGAACCGGTGCGACGGCCGCGCGCCGCCGCAGTCGCCGGCGCCGATCTCGCGGAGGGACGCGAGGGAGCCGAGCGGCTCGAGCGGGCCGACCTGACCGCGGGCGACGTCGAGGGGCCCGGCGAACACGTCCCCGGAGGCCAAGGCGTAGCCGACGAGGGCGAAGCCGGGCGCGTCGAGCCGACGGCCGAGGGTGAGCCGGACGCCCGCCACGTCGGGGACCGGGGCGAACCCGGCGATCGTGAGCGTGGCCTGCGGCGTGGCGAGGAGGAGGCTCCGCTTCGCGGCGTCGAAGGCGAGCAGGTCGCCTCCCGGCAGCTCGGCCGCGGCGGCGATCGTGCCAGCGTGGTCGAACGGCAGCAGCGCCGGCCGCGCGGCGCCCGCCCGCGCGCGGGCGGGCGCCGCGCCGTTGCTGTTGCGGAAGAGCAGCAGCAGATCCACGGGCGCCTGCGCGCCGGGCGCGAGCAGCACGGGGACGGCATCGCCGGACGCCGCGGCGAGCGAGCCGGCGCGGAGCGACAGGCGGCGCGGGGCGGCGGCCGCGAACGGCGGGATCACGCTCGCGGTGAAGACGCCGTCGCGGAGCGCGCCCAGCGGCGAGGACGGGGCGGTCCACAACGAGACGACCGGGGGCGCGGCGCCGGGGGGCCGGGGCGCCGCGGGACCGCCGGGCGCCGCGGGCGCGCGCCGGGGCACCGGGAGCGACGATGGGGACGGGAGAGACGCGGCGTCGTCGTCGAGGCGGCAGGAGACGAGCGGCGGAGATGCGGCGCGGAGCGCGGGGCCGGCGGCCGGGGCGTAGGGCGGCGGCGCGCCGCGCGGCGGCGGCGGAGGGCCGCCCCAGCCGAGGCGGACGAGGCCGTTGTCGCCCATGGCGCAGCCGATCGGCGAGCAGGCGAAGGGGGTGCCCTCGTCGAACGGCGGCTCGATCTGGCGCGCCGGCGGGCCCTGGACGGGGCGCCACGACCGGCCGCCGTCGGTCGACTCGAAGAAGGCCGGCGGCTCGTCGGCGGTGGCGGCGAGCGCGAACCGCCCGCCGACGACGACGTGCGCGACGGCGGCCGGGAGGGGAAAGACCGTGACGCCGCCGCGGGCGTCGATGCGCAGGCCGGCGATGCGGCCGCCGAGGCGGCGCGAGAGCAGGCGCGGGGGGAGCGCCGGCGCCTCCGCGTCGGGCAGCGCGTCGCCGGCGGGCGGGGCGGCGTCGGCCGGCGAGGCGGCGTCGGCCAGGTGGAGCCAGCCGCGCACGGCGCCGTCGTCGTCCTCCCAGAAATCGGCGTCGACGAGGCGCGGCGACGCGGCGGCATCGGCGGGCGCGGGGAAGACGCCGCCCGCGAGCGCCGGGTCGCGCTCGCGCACGCGGATCACGCGGACGCCCTCGGGAGCTCCTGCAGGGACGCGGTCGCGCACGCGCGCTCCGGGAGGCCGCGCCGGCGGCGCCCCGCCCTGTGCATCGCGCGACAGCGCCGCTGGCCCGCGCGGCACCTCCAGCACGAGCGCGGTGACGGTCCCGCGCTCGCCGGGGATCCAGCGGTAGAGGCCGCGGGCGTCCTCGCCCTCGACGCGCCGCTCGACCCAGCGGCCGCCGCCGGCGCGCACGCACACGCGCGCGACGTGGTCCTCCGCGGGCTCGCCGCGCGCCGCGCCGGAGCGGGACGAACCTGGCAGCGGCAGCGGCGCGGAAGGCCAGGGCCACCGCTCGCCTCGCGGCACGTCGTCGTCCGGGAGCTCCGGAAAGTCGTGCAGCCCCGGCGGCGCGCTGCCGCACCGGCCGGCGAAGGCGAGGCGGCCGCGGTCGTCGCCGAGGAACGCGCCCCGCGAGGTCGCGAGCGGATCGGGGTCGCGGTCGCGGGGCGGAAACGTCGCCTCCAGCCGCGGCGCGGAGAGCGCCGCCTCGAAGCGCAGCACGTGGGCGGCCTCGTGCGCGCACGCGAGCAGGACGTCCTCGCCCGCCCGGAACGGCTGGCAGCGCGCGTAGCGCGGGTCGAGGCCCGCGATCTCCGCCCCGGCGATCGGCCGGGCGGTCGCCGCGGCGAGGACGGAGAGGCCGCCGTCGCGCGCGACGAGCAGCCTGCCGCCGGGGAGGAGCGCGCCGGTCGCCGCGGCCAGCGCGACGACGTCCGGGGCGAGCGCGCGGCTCGACGGGGCGTCGCGCAGCGGGTCCGTCGCCGGCGGGAGGTGGAGCGCGGGGCTCGACCGGGGGCGCGGGGGCGCCGGCGCCGCGGGCGCGAGGCCCGCGGCCGTCAGGTGGAGCGCGGGGACGCCCGCCGGTCCGAGGAGCGCGACAGCGGCGCCGCGCTCCTCGAGGAGCGTCGTGGCGAGCCCGCGCTCCTCGAGGACGTCGGTCCAGGTGGCGCCCCCGTCGAGCGTGACCGAGGCGCGGCCGAGCAGGTCGAGGCGCGCGGCGCGGCGGGCGTCGACGGCCGCGGCGTCGACGATGCCCGCGGCGCCGAAGCGGCGAAGGGAGAGCGTGGCCGGGTCGATTTCGACGAGCCCGCGGTCGGTGCGCAGGAGGATCGCGCCGAGGTACGGCCGCGCGCCGCCGGGCGCGCCGATGTCGGCTATGGGCGCGAGATCACCGAGGAATTCGTCGGCGCGGTAGGTGCGCGCCTCGGACCACAGGACGAACCCTCCCCCGAGGCGCGCCGGGATCGACCGGAACCCGCGGAGCAGCTCGGACGCGGGCGCGGCGGCGAGCACGACGCCGCCGTCGAGGCGCACGCGGATCCCCTCGTAGAGCGCCGGCTCCGGGGGGGGCGAGGGAGCGCCGTCGCCGGGATCGGCGGCGTCGAAGAGGGCGCCGGTGCCCTCGGTGAGGACGTAGCGCGCCGGAGCGAGCGGCGGCGGGTCGGCGGGCGCGGCGGCGGGGGGCGGGGCGGGCCGCGGCGCGCGCTCCGGCGCGGCGCTGCACGCGGCGGCGAGGGCGAGCGCGAGGAGGGCGGCCGGGCGGGAGGACATCGCGGCGGCGGCGGCGCGCCCTCCGGATGAGCTCACGCTGCGCATGGGGGACGGTCGAAAAGTACACCGCCGCGCGCCCCCGGTGAACCGCCTCAGCGCACGACCGCCTTGCACCGCACCGGCTGCCGCGCCTCCTGGCCCTGCAGGACGAGCACGAGCGTGCCTCCACCGGCCCCCTGCGGCGGGTCGCTCCGCGCCAGCGCGGCGCTCGGCCCGCCGGCGGCAGCCCGCGCGCGCGCTCCGGGGGGCGCCGCGGGCGGCGGCCCCGCGAAGCGCACAACGACCTTCTTCACGGTGCCGGTGACCTCGTAATAACCGGGCTCGATCTCGTGGCGCTCGTCCCGCACGTTGAGCTCCACGGCGTCGAGGCACGCGCGGTCGCGCGACCACCGGATCACCGCGACGCCCCCCGTCGCGGCCTCGGTGACCCCCGGCAGCGCGCCGGGCACGAGGCCGATCTCCGCGTCGAACGGCAGGACCACCCGCGCCTCCCCGCGGCGGGGCGCGCACGACGGCGCGCTGCCCGCGGCGAGCTCGCCGAGCGGCGCGAGCGCTTCCTCCGGGCCCAGGGTGCCGAGCTCCGGATCCACCGGCGAGAGCACCGCGCCGCCGGACCCGGAGACCGCCACGACGACGGCCGCGCCGTCGCGCGCCCCCGCGCCGAACGCGAAGCGCGCCTGCTGCGCGCTGGCCGACGACGCGCGCGCGGCGCGCTGCACGTGGAGCTCCCGGATCGCGGGCGCGCCGCCCCCGCGCGGCGCGCCCGCCGGCGACGCGCGCCGCGCCCCCCCGCGAAAGTCGACCGCGCTCACCGCGAGGCCGTCGTGCCGGGGGCTCACGAACACCGCGCGGTCGCCCAGGTCGACGCCGACGGAGCGATACGGAACGCAGCCGCCGATCGGCCGCGTCACGAGCGCGGCGTCCAGCACGCCGGCGAGGCACGCCTCCCGCGCGCCGGCCGCGACCGGGGACACGCGCCCGTCGCGATCGATCAGGAGCCCGACCGACGCCTCGTACGGGCGGAACTCGAGCTGCGCCAGGCTGGCGCTCGTGAGCGGCACGGCGGCGCGGCGGATCTCCGCGCGCAGGTCGAGCGGGGCGATCCAGGCGAGCTCCGCGTCGGCGAAGGGCGCCGGCAGCGCGCCGCCGACCGACGGCAGCGTCAGCACCCCGAGGGCGCCGAGCCGCAGCGGGCTCGCGCCGCGCAGGGGCGGCGCGGCGACGGCGCCGAACCCGCGCGACTCCGGGACGCGCGCGGCGGCGAGCGGCCCCGCGAAGCTGCAGTCGAGGCGCACGACCGGCTCCAGCCGCGCCGGCCGCGCCGGCCCGTCGCGATCGCGCGGCGCGCGGCCGGGGGCGGGCTCCGCCGCGGGCGCGTCGGCCGGGGACGCCGCGCCGGCGCGCAGGACCGACGCCCACCCGATCCGGAGGAACGGACCGACGCGGCAGCCCACCGCGGAGCACCTCTCGACGTGCGCGGCCGCGCCGCCCGGCGGCGACGCGACGGGCGCCCACCGCGCCCCGCTGTCGATCGTCTCGAAGAGGCGGCCGTCCTCCGTCTCGACGAGGGCGAAGGGCCCGGACGCCTCGAGCGCGGCCACGCGCGCCGGGAGCGGGCGGCGGCGCACCCGGCCGGCCGCGTCGATGGCGACCGGCGCGAGGCGCGCCGCGTGGTCCTGCACCGGGAGCCAGCCCTCGACGGTGTCGTCCGCGAGCACGGCGAGCGCGCGGGAGAGCAGCGCCGGCCGCTCGCCGTACCGGGGCCCCTGGGGCAAGGAGAGCGGGGGCTCGCCCCGCGCGAGCCGCACGACGCGCAGCGCGCCGCGCACCTCGACGCGCTCGGCGTCCCGCAGGAACGCGCCGTTGCGCGCGACGAGGGCGACCGCGCCCCCGCCCCGGCGCGGGATCCAGGCGAGCACGTCGGTCGCGTCCGCGGGGTCGAGGCGGTGCTCGACCCAGGCGCCCGGCCCGCGGCGCACGCAGAACACCGCGCCCGGCTGCGTCGAGCCGCCGGCGAGCGCCGCGCGCGAGATCGCCCGGAGGTCGATCCGCGGCCGCGGCAGCCCCTCGCACGGCCCGACGTAGCCGAGCGACTCGCCGTCGACGCCCACGAAGCGATCGGCCTCCGGCTCCGCCCCGGGCCGCAGCTCGAACGCGCGCTCGATCCGGAGCGCGCGCGGCGCGCGGGCGTCGCCGGAGATGTCCACCACGCTCGCGCGATCCGGGCCGGCGCAGACGGCGAGCAGCGCGTCGCTCGCGCGGAACGGCGCGCACGCGCCGCTGCCAGGCGGCAACGGCGCGCCGGACGAGGCGCGCCCGGTCGCGAGGTCGACGCGGCCGACGAGGCCCTCCGCGGCGACCGCGGCGCCGCCGTCGGCGAGCGGCAGGCCGGCGTCGACGGCGGCCGCGAGCAGCGCGAAGGGCGCGCGGTCGGGCCACGCGCCCTCGACGTCGGCCGGGGGCTGCGCGCGCGGCGCGCGGAGCTCGCCGACACGGCCGCCCGCGTCGACGGCGCGCTCGAGGCCGTCGGCCAGCGAGGCGACGATCTCCTCGCCGCGGACGTCGACCGAGACCGCGTCGCCGAGCGCCGCGGTGACGTCGCGGTACGAGGCCCCCGCGTCGAGCGTGAGGAGCGCGCGCCCGAAGACGGTGAGGCCGAGCGCGCGGCGCTCGCTGGCCGCCGCGGCCGCGACGAGGGACGGGAGGCCGAGCGGCCGCAGCGCGCCGCGCGCGCCGTCGACGGCGAAGGCCCCGGCGGACGTGATCAGGCCGATGCCGTCGAGCCACGGGAACACGCCGGCCACGTCGCCGGGCAGGGGGGCGAGCGCGCGGAGCTCCCCCGAGAAGCTGGCCGCCGTGTAGATCTCCTTGCTGCTCCAGAACGCGTAGCGCGGCCCGGGCGGCGCGCTGGCCTGAGCCCAGGCGGGGAACGCAGCGCCGCCGGCGAGCTCCGGGCTGTCGGCGCCGAGAGGCACGATCCGCGCGACGCCGTGCAGCTCGGCGCGCCGGCCGTTGACGACCGCCCGGTCGACCTCCTGGCCGCGCTCGACCACGCGCTCGACGAGGCCCGGCGCCGGCTGCGCGACGTACCGGGCAGGGCCGAGCGCGACGGGCGGGGCGGCGGCGAGCGCGCGCCGGGGCGGATCGGGCGCGCCGGGCCGCGCCGGCGTCGGCTCGGCCGCCCCGCAGGCCGCGAGCGCCGGCGCGGCGAGGAGGGCGAGCGGGCCGAGCGCGCGGCAGAGCGATCGCGAGGGGGCGCTCAACGCCGGTGCTTCTCGTTCCTGGCGAGCGGGTTCGGGGTGATCATGGCGAGCCTCGGGAGGCGCGAGTGTACCCGTTCTGCGCCGCCCGAGCGGCGGCTCGGGCGCGTGCCGGCGGGCATCGAGAGGTCCCCCTCACTCGTCCGCTGACCGACGGCCCACGAGGCACGTCAGCCGCTGCGTCATCTCTTGGGTCCGCAGCGCGCCCTCTCCGCCCCCGGTCCCCTGCCCGCGCGGCGCCGTCCACCGCGCGATCAGCGCCGCGCCCACGGCGGCCTCCCCGCGCCGGCGCGCGTCGGCGACCGCGACGTGCAGCGCCTCGAGGCAGACGCGCTCCCGCCCCCAGCGCACCTGCGCGATGCCGCGATCTCCGAGCGAGACGGCGGGCAGCGCCCGCCGGTCCAGGCGCAGGGCGCCCTCCGGATCGAGCGTCACGAGCGCGCGCCACGCGCCCGCCATCGCGCGGCAGCGCGCGTCGCTCGCGGCGGTCAGCGTCGACCAGGGCGCGAGCGCCGCCACCTCGCCGGCCGTCCCCGCCGCGGGGTCGAGCGCCGCCACGCCGGCGGTCTCCGGGGCGACGCCGTCGAGCACCAGCACGCCGGTCTCGCCGTCGTCGCGCCGGGCGAGCACGATCGGCCTGCCGCGCAGCTCCTCGCGGTCGAGCGCCACGGCGCGCGCGGGCTGCCGGGGCTCCGGCGTGTGCTCCTCGACGGCCGCGCGGCGCCGGAGCTCGCCGAGGACGAGCGCGCGGCCAGGACCGAGCAGCAGGCCAGGGGCCTGGCCCAGCGCGCCGTCGAGCTGACCTCGGCGCGGCTCGAACGCCGGGAGCACCCGCGCGCCGTCGGGGCCGAGGAGCAGCTCGCCCGCCTCTGCGACGACGAGCAGCGCGACCTCGCCGCGCGCGGCGAGCAGCGGCACCGCGCCGGCGCGCTGCGCGCCGCGCCGGAGGCTCAGCGCGAGATCGGTCGCGTTCAGCCGCAGCACCTCGCCGCGCAGATCGAACGGCGGGCGAAACAGCGCGCTGTGCGTCCGGATCGGCGCCGCCCTCGGGCCGCCTTTCCCCGGCGCCGCGTCGCCCTGCCCCGCCGCCGCGTCGCCCTGCTCCGCCGCCGCGTCGCCCTGCTCCGCCGCCTCGCCGTCGGGCCGCATCGCCGCCTCGGGCGGCTGCCGGTCGCGCCCTGGCTCCGCCGCGTCCGCGACGATCTCGAGCGCCTCTCCATACGGCGTCGGCACCGTCCACCGCTCCGCGCCGGCCGCGGGCCCGGCGCCCGGGAGCGCCGCCGGCAGCCCGACCGGCGCGCACGACAGCGCCGGCAGCCCGCCCGGCGGCTCCTGCGGATCGCCGGCGCGGGCCGTCGCCGCCGCGCCCGCGCCCGCGGCCGGCGCGGGCCCGGCGGCGGCGGCCGGCGACAGATCGCCCGCGCCCCAGCCGAGCCGCACCACGCCGGACAGCGCGCAGCCGAGCGCGGAGCACGCGCCCTGGAACGACGACGGCGGCACCGGCGAGCGCCCGAGGGCGCGCCACGTCCGGCCGTGATCGCGCGTCTCGTGGAGCTCCGCGCCGCGCGTGACGAGCACGCCGTGATCGCCGGTCACCACCATCCCCGCCGCCTCCGGCGGCAGCGCGTGCGCCACGACCTCCCCGCCCCGCGCGATCGTCACCCCCACGCTCGCCTTCCCGACCGGATCGGACCACTCGACCGACGACAGCCACGCGTCGACCCCGCCGTCCTCGCGCGCGCGGAAGCGCCTGTCGACGAGCACCCGCGACGCGTCGCGCGGCGGCGGCGTCCAGTGCCAGCCGGGGAGCTCCCCCTCCAGCCGCACCACCCGCGCGCCCCCCTCGTCGCGGGCGCGCGGCGCGCCGACGGGCGCCGGCAGCGCGTCGCGCTCGCCGCGCACCAGCGCGACCGCGCTCCCGTCCCGGCGCGGCGCCCAGCCGACGAGCGCCTGCCCCTCGCCGACCTCGATCGCGTGCTCGACCCACGCGCCCGGACCGCGCCGCACGCAGATCCTCGGGTGGACCACGACGTCGCCGTACCGGCGCTCGCGCTCCTCGTCGCTGACGAACCGCTGAGACGCCCCGCACCCGCCGACGAAGGCGAGCGCGCCGCCGTCGTCCGCCGCGAAGAACCCCTCGTCGCTGAAGGCGCGCTCCACGCGCGGCGGCTCGCCGCGCTCCGAGCGCAGGACGTAGCTGCCGTGGCGCTCGTACTCGTCCCACGCGCACAGGAAGAGCAGCCCGTCGTCCGCGCGCATCGGCGCGCACCCCAGCCCGTCCGGGAACCAGCCGGCGAGCCGCTCGCGCGTCGCGCCCGTCCGCGCGTCGATCCTCGCGACGCCGCCGTCGATCACCCCGAGCGCGGTCCCGTCCGGAAGGAGCGCGCCCGCGGCGACCGCCGCGGCGACAGGCGCGAGCTCGCGCTCCGCGAGATCCTCGCGCCCGCCGGCCCCGGCGCCCGCGAAGCGGAGCTGGAACGATCCGCCCGACCACGACGCGATCGCGCGGAGATCGCCGTCGGGCCGGCGGAGCGCGCCGTCCGGCAGGACGGCAGCGCGCCCGAGCGCCGTCTCGAGCCACAGCGCGCCCGGCGCGACGCCGAGGCCGAGCGAGGCGACCCCGAGCCGCCGACCGGCGTCGATCCACGTGCGGCCGCCGTCCGCCGTCGTGGCGGCGCGGCCGAACACGTCGAGGCGCACCGCGCGCGCCGCGTCCAGCGCCGCGAGATCGTGGATGGCCGGCGCCTCGAGCGCCCGGCCGCGATCCTCGCCCGGCAGGACCACCCGCGGCCCCTGCTCCGTGAAGACCACGACGCCGTGGAGCCCGTTCCGCGCGCCCCGCACGGCGCCCGCGCCCCCGCCGAGCGCCACCTCCTCGAGCGGCCCCGTGAAGCCGCGCGACCGGAACGCCCTGCCCCGGCTCCAGTGCAGGAAGCCCCCGCCGAGGTGGGGCGCGATCGCGAGCGATCCGACGATGGGCTCGCCCGCCGCCCACAGCGCGGCCTCCCACGCCGCCGCGACGACGCGCCCGCCCGCGCCGAGCTCGAGCCGCGCCCCGCCCGCGACGACCCGATCCGCGACGGCCGCGTCCGGCCCGTCGTGCGTCACGCGGAACACCCCGTCCGCGATCTCCTGGAGGTAGCGAGCCCCCGCCGGGAGAGCGCCGACCGCGTCGCCTGCGCCCATCGCGCCCCACGCGCCCGCCGCCCCCGACACGCCTGACACAGGCGCGCGCCCGGCTGGCCCGGCCGCGCCGCTCGCCAGGCTCGCCTCGGGCCCGCGCGCGCAGCCGGACGCGACGAGAGCCGTGAGCAGACCGATCGCGCGCGCCAGCATCGGGGAAAGCACGACGGTATCCGCTGTACCGCCCCCGTCCAGGGCCGATCCACCTCGACCGCGCGACACCAGCGCGCTCTCTCCGCGGCGCCGTCATAAGCTGCGGCCCGCGGCGCGCCGCGCCCGCCCGGAACGCCCGTGCCCACCGCTCGCCGACCCCGCCCACGCCGACCCACGAAAGAAGAGCTCCTCGCCGCCGCCGGCAAGACGGTGCCCGACGTCATCGCGCCCGATCTCCGCGTCCTCTTCTGCGGCATCAACCCGGGCCTCTACACGGCCGCCGTCGGGCACAACTTCGCCCGCCCCGGCAACCGGTTCTGGCCGGCGCTGCACGCGGGCGGCTTCACCGATCGCGTGCTCTCGCCGTCCGAGGAGCGCGAGCTGCTGAAGCTCGGTTACGGGATCACCAACGTCGTCGAGCGGGCGACCGCGTCGGCCGACGAGCTGTCGCCCGAGGAGCTCGCCGCGGGCGGGGTGAGGCTCGCGGCCAAGGTGCGGCAGTACCGCCCCCGCTTCCTCGCCGTGCTCGGGATCGGCGCGTACCGGAGCGCCTTCGGGCGGCCCCAGGCCGCGCCCGGCCCGCAGCCCGAGGCGCTCGGCGCGACCAGGCTCTGGGTGCTGCCGAACCCGAGCGGCCTCAACGCCAGCTACCAGCCGCAGAAGCTCGCCGAGATGTTCCGCGCCCTGCGCGACGCTGTCGCGTCCGCCGCTGCCCCGCCGTGAGCCGCGCGGGCAGCGCGCTCTCCGGAAAGGTGGTGATCCGAGAGCTGCGGTCGCGCCACATCGCCCCTGCGCCGACTCGGCCCCTCGCCATGATGCGGACTCATCGTTCGCCGCGCCGCCGCGGCGACAGGCGCTCTCCCCGGCGCGCACTCCCCCGCTCCGCGCGCGGCGCGCCCTACTCGGGCAGCGCGCCCTCCTCTTCCTGGGGCACCTTCGCGCGCGCGTTGCGGGCCTCTTCGCGGAGCGCCGCGAGGCCGGGCGGCCCGTCGGTCGGCTGCGCCACGCGGTTGCTCACCGCGGCGAGCCACGCCATCGGCGAGTCGGGCGTCCGCGGCGTGACCAGGAGGACTCCGCGCGACGCGTAGCGCGAACAGCCGTCCTCGCACACAGGGAGGACCAGACGGAGCCCGCCGCCGCCACCTTGGCTCACAAGCGGCGCCACGCGCATCTCCGACGGCGGCGGCGCCATGGTGGACATCACCGCGCGCGCGATCAGCGCCTTGATCGTCCTTCCAGACGTTCCAGGCGGCTCCGGAGCCGGCATCGCCGCGCGATCCGCCGCGTCAAGCCGGCTCGGCGGCAGCGCGAAGAGCCCCGCGCCGTCGGCCGCCTCCGCGAGCGAAGGCGACAGCGCGCCGGCGAGCGCGCCGACGAGACAGGCCAGCTTGAGTTCGAATCGCATGGGTGATCCCTCGACAGTCTCTCGATCGGTCGTCCAGTCCCCACGTCCAGCAGGCCCCATGCCAGCCACGGGCGGCCGGCTGCCGCGGCGCGGCCCGACGCGGCCACCAGCCGACTTCGTCCGGCGCGCGAGACGGTTCGCCACAGCGTGGCGACGTCAGCCCCGTCCGGCGCCGCCGGACCGCACAAGCTGGAGAATTCGACCCGGCCGTGCGAGCGCCGCTTTCGCTTGCCAGACGCTCCGGGCGCCGTTAACCGTCATCGTTATGCCCGACCGCAAGCCAGGGCTGAGCCCCCAGATCATGAAGGCCCCGCTCCCGCCTGGCGCCCCGCTCCCCTCCGCTTCTTCCAAGCCCTCCACGCCCTCCGAGCCCGTCGCGAGCATTCTGCTCGTCGACGATCACCGCCCGAATCTCCTCGCCCTCGAGGCCGTGCTCGATCCGCTGCGCCAGCGGCTCGTCACCGCGCAATCCGGCGAGGAGGCGCTCGAGCACCTCACCCGCGAGGAGTTCGCGCTCATCCTCATGGACGTGAAGATGCGCGGTATCGACGGCTTCGAGACGGCCGCCCGCGTGAGGGGGCTCGATCAGGCGAGGCACACCCCGATCATCTTCATCTCGGGGCTGCCGGAGGACGAGGACCGGCTGTATCGCGGCTACGCGCAGGGCGCGGTCGATTATGTCGTCAAGCCGTTCAATCCCGACATCCTGCGCGCCAAGGTGGCCGTCTTCGTCGAGCTGCACCGCAGGGCCGAGCAGATCAAGCGGCAGGAGGCGGCGCTCCGCCAGCTCGAGCGGCAGGCGAGCGACGAGGTGTTCCGGCGCATCATGGACACGAGCATGATGGGCCTGCTCTTCAGCGACTACGAGGGGCGCGTCATCGAGGCGAACGACTGCTTCCTCTCGATGGTCGGCTACACCCGCGAGGACCTCAAGGAGGGGCTCCTCCGGTGGCAGCAGCTCTCGCCGCCGGAGTACGAGCACGTGCACCACGACGCGGTGAACGAGCTGAGCGCCCACGGCGTCACGAAGCAGTTCGAGAAGGAGTACATCCGCAAGGACGGCAAGCGCGTCGCGGTCCTCGTCGGCTCGGCGCGGATCGAGACGCAGCGGCGCAACCTCACCTACGTGCTCGACATCAGCGAGCGCAAGCGCGCCGAGGCGAACGTCAGCCTGCTCGCCGGCGCGGGCGAGATCCTCTCGTCCTCGCTCGACTTCCGCGAGACGCTCGGGCAGCTCGCCCGGCTCGTCGTGCCGCTCCTCGCCGACTGGTGCGCGGTCGACATCCAGGGGCAGGACGGCGTCATCCAGCGCGTCGCCGTCCAGCACGCCGACGCGGAGAAGGTGGCGTTCGTCCGGCAGATCGAGGACCGGTACCCGGTCGACCCCGCGTCGCCGACCGGCGTGCCGAACGTGCTCCGGACCGGCCAGACCGAGTGGGTGCCCGAGATCACGGACGCGCTGCTGGTCTCGATCGCCCGGGACGAGGAGCACCTCCGGATCGCCCGCGAGCTCGGCCTCCGCTCGTCGGTGGTGGTGCCGCTGGCGGCGCGCGGGCGCGTCCTCGGCGCGATGACGCTCGTGCACGCGGAGTCGGGCCGGCGCTACACGAAGACCGACGTGCAGTTCGCCGAGGAGCTCGCGCGGCGCGCCGCGCTCAGCGTCGACAACGCGCTCCTCTTCGAGCGCGAGGTCACGGTGCGCAAGGAGGTCGAGACGCTCGCGGAGGAGCTGAAGCACAGCGAGGCGCAGTTCCGGCTGCTCGCCGAGACGATGCCGCAGCTCGTGTGGACGAACCGCCCGGACGGCCACCACGAGTATTTCAACCAGCGCTGGTACGACTACACGGGGCTCACCCCCGAGGACACGGGCGGCGAGGGCTGGAGCCGGATCATCCACCCCGAGGAGCACGAGCAGGCGATCGAGAGCTGGCGGCAGGCGCTGCGCACGGGCGAGCCGTACGAGAGCCAGTCCCGCCTCCGGCGCGCGGACGGCGTCTACCGCTGGTTCATCGGCCGGGCGGTCGCCGCGCGCGACGGCGCGGGCCGCATCGTCCGGTGGTTCGGCACCTACACGGACATCGACGATCAGAAGCGGGCCGAGGAGGAGCGGCAGCGGCTCGTCCAGGCGCTCGAGCGCAGCAACAAGGAGCTCGATCAGTTCGCCTACGTCACGAGCCACGACCTCAAGGCGCCGCTGCGGGGCATCGCCAACCTCTCGCAGTGGATCGAGGAGGACCTGAGCGACAAGATGACGGCGGAGAGCCGCAAGCAGCTCGACCTGCTCCGCGGGCGCGTCCACCGGCTGGAGAACCTGATCGACGGGATCCTGAGCTACTCGCGCGCGGGCCGCGTCCGGGAGAAGCCCGAGGCGATCGACGTCGGCAAGCTCCTCCGGGAGATCGTCGAGCTGCTCGCGCCCCCGCCGGAGACGCGGGTGGAGATCGCCCCGGACATGCCCGTGGTGGTCACCGAGCGCGCGCCGCTCCAGCAGACGTTCCTGAACCTCATCAGCAACGCGCTGAAGCACGCCGGGCGCGCCGATCCCGAGGTCCGGATCTCCTCGCGCGACGCCGGCGCGTTCTGGGAGTTCTCGGTCTCCGACAACGGCTCGGGCATCGCCCCCGAGTACCACGATCGCATCTGGGGCATCTTCCAGACGCTGAAGGCGCGGGACAAGGTCGAGGGCACCGGCATCGGGCTGTCGGTCGTGCAGAAGATCGTCCAGAGCAAGGGCGCGCGCGCGTGGGTCGAGTCCTCGGTCGGCGCCGGCGCCACGTTCCGGTTCACCTGGCCGAAGCTCGAGGCGCGGGAGCCTTCCTCGCCCGGATGATCCCTGGGTCGGCCGCGCGTGAGGCCGGCGGCGCGGGCCACGGGCGTGCGTCACGGGCCGCGCCGGGCGCCGACACGCCGCGTCCTCGAGCCCGGCACGAAGTTTGAACACACCTCCTCGGAACAACAAGCGGCTTGATGCGAGGCGAGCGCCGGTGATGGCGGGGCGGTGAGCCACGGCTCCTTCTCTTGTGGCGTCGTGTCCCGCTGCACACGCCGCGGACCTCGGGAAGGAGGGTGTTCGTGATGTCGATGTTCAAACTGCCCAGGAGTCTCCTGGGCGCGCTGGCGGTGTCTCTTCTCGCTGCGTGCGCTGCGCCCCCGGCGCCGGCGCAATCGGCGGTCGCGGAGCCGAGGATGCCCAACCCCGGCCCCGACGGTGTCTACAAGGTGGAGTGGCCCGATCTGAGGGAGGGCGAGGATCGGTTGATCGGGCTCACGCTCGGGGCGGACATCGCCGATGTCTGCCGGCTGCCCAAGACGAACTTCGCCTTCGACTCTGCCGAGCCGTTGCCTCAGGAGCATCGTGAGCTCCGGGCGGTGGTCGACTGCCTGCTCTCCTCGAACCTGAGCAACGCGCGGATAGAGCTCGTCGGCCGGGCCGATCCCCGCGGCACGCAGGCGTACAACCAGGATCTCTCGCTGCGCCGCGCCCAGCGGGTGAAGGAGATCCTTGTGGCGGAGGGCATCCCTGCGGACCGCGTCACGGTGCGCGCGACCGGCGCCGCCGAGGCGGTCGGCACGCAGCCGATGTACTCCTACGGCTACGACCGTCGCGTCGACGTCGTGCTCGTAGGCATCGTCCACTCCCCCCAGTGAGCGGGGCGCGCCCGCTGCGGATACGGGCCCATCTCGACGTTTTCGGTGCTCGGCGTACTGAAGTACGCCTGTGCGCCGAAAACGCCGATCTGGGCCCGTCTCCTGTGCGGGCGCGCCCCGCTCGGCGGCGGCTGGGCTCAGCCTTTCGCTCGGCGGCGGCTGGGCTCAGCCTTTCGCTCGGCGGCGGCTGGGCTCAGCCTTTCGCTCGGCGGCGGCTGGGCTCAGCCTTTCGCTCGGCGGCGGCTGGGCTCAGCCTCTCGCTCGGCGGCGGCTGGGCTCAGCCTCTCGCTCGGCGACGGCTGGGCTCAGCCTCTCGCTTGGCGGCGGCTGGGCTCAGCGTCGAGGGCGCTCAGGGTGGACCTGGCTCGCTCGATACGCACACCGTTCTTCTTCCGGATAACCCTGTTTCCGTTTGTGGCGGTGGCGGCGGGCGACGCGGGGGCGTTCTGGTACGCGAGGTGCGCGATGCACCGGGGCGCGTCACGACAGATGTGGCATTTCGTCACGGGGGCGTCATGGGGTGGGCGGCCGCTGCGGGGACAAGCGGGCCGTGCAGCAGGGTCTGGGAGTTGGTCCGGAGTCTGCAATGACTGCCGTCACGAACCGGCGGACGTCATGTCCGTCACAAGGAGACAAGAGCCATGACGAACCGACTGAATGACGCTGTGGGGGCTGCAAAGGGTGTGTACGAGACGGCGGCCGTCGGCGCCGTCGGCGCTGCCACGACCGCCAAGACGACGGCGTTCGACGTCGCGAAGGCGGCCGCGGGGATCGCCGCGACGATCGGGGCGCTCGGCTTCGACGACGTGCTCGGCTGGGTCGGGCTGGCGCGCAGGCGCAGCCCGCTCGCGACCCTCGCGTACTTCGGCGCCGGCGTCGCGGTGGGCGCGGGCGTGGCCATGCTGCTCTCGCCGACGTCCGGCGAGGCGCTCCGCCGTGACATCCTGACCCGCCTCGACGGCCTCAAGCGCCAGGCGACCCGCGGGGTCGAGCAGGCCGAGCGCCAGGTCCAGAGCAAGGTCGGCGGCGCTGTCGACGCGGTGAAGGGCGCGGTCTCCTCGTCCGAGACGGGGAACTCGCACTACGGCATCGAAGGCGGGCGGCAGGGCGGCGAGAGCGGTCACCACCTGAGCTGAGGCGCTGCACGTGTGGCTCGAAGCCATCATCACGCGGGAGGATCTCGTCCAGATTCTGGGCGAGTTCCTCCCCGTGAAAATCCACCTGGACGATGACGAGAAGACGGACCGCTGGCTCTACCTGGGCAAGCCGACCGAGATCACGCTGGTCGAGGACATGGGCCTGCGCGTCAACTGTCCTGCGGAGCTGAAGTGGTCTATCCCGGTCGTGAGCCCCACCGTCAAGCTCGATGAGCTCAAGGTCCTCATCTCCCCCGAGATCGTGGAGAAGAACAGTGGAAACGTCCTCGCGTTCAACGTCGAGCTCGAGGAGGCCGACATCCGCGGCATCCCCTCGATCATCGACCACACGATCATGAAGGCCGTCAACTCGGCGCTCGCGAACAAGAAGCCTGAGTGGAACTTCACGAAGACGCTCACGCACACCGTGGGTCTCCCCTCCAACCTCGAGCCGATCGATGGGCTGCACATCGGGGTCGCCTGGGGCAAGCGTCGCATCAGTCAGGACGCGCTCGTGCTCGTGGTCTCCTTCAAGCTCAATTTCGTGCGCAGCGATTGAGGCTCCGCCACAGGGCGAGCCAAGAACGCCCCGCCCCGTCCCCCGGGGCGGGGCGTTTCGCTTGCGCCGTCATCAAGCCTGAGTCGTCCCGCGCAGCTGTCGCTTCCCCCCTTCACGAGGATCGTAGGCCCCAGGAGACGGAGCACGTCGCGCGAAGGAATCCCCTCATCAGCAGCAGCATCAGCGGAGAAATTGAACAGGGAGGCGGGGAGGCGGGGAGTATGTGAAGATTTTCCTCCCCGCCTCCCTGTGATTTTTCCGAAGAATTCGAGGGGATTCCTCGGCGTCCCGCGAGGCGGGGGACAGGCGGTTGTCTGAGCGAAATAGCCATGAGTCCTCCGGCACCGCCGGAGGACTCATGGCACCCGCGAGTCTGCCCATCCCCCGCCCCGCGCGACAAGCTCCGTCCCGTGGGGCCGGGCTGCCGGTCAACCAGCCTGGGCCGCCGCCAGGTGAATCCTCCCCAGCCGCCCACCGCGCCCCCGCGTGAGCGCCCCCGCGATATCCGAGTGCTTGACGAGCCCCAGATAGCTCTCCCCATCGAACACCGCCACCACCGGCGTGTTCTTCTCCACCATCTTCCGCCCCACCTCGTCGAGCGGCACGTCCGCCGCCACCCTGGGCACGTCGCACCGCATGATCCAGGCGATGAACGACCCCTCCTCGCCAGAAGCCAGCGCGCGCATCACGTCCGTTCGCGTCACGATCCCGATCACGCGGTCCTCGTAGACCACCGGGAAATCCGGCTCCTGGCTCGCCAGGATGCGCCGCGCGGCGTCGCCCACGAGCTCGCCAGGCCAGAGCTGGACCGCCCTGCCCTCGACGAGCGGACGGCACTCGGTGACCTCGACAGGCGCCATCACCGCCTGCGCCGCGCTCCACTCCCGCCGCGCCCCCAGAAAGAGGAGCGCCGACAGCCCCGCGATCAGGACCTGACCGCCGAACAGCGCGATGAAGAACAGCACCGCCGCCATCGCCTGACCGAGCGTCGCCGCCATCGAGGTCGCGAGCCAGGTGCCCGTGAGCGGCGAGAGCGCCTCGCGCAGCAGGCGGCCGCCCTCGAGCGGCAGCGCCGGCAGCAGGCCGAGCGTCGCGATGCCGAGGTTCGCGCTCGCGACCCACACGAGCGCCGCCTCACGCGAGGGCGCCTCGGCGGCCTGCAGCACCGACGCCCACCGGAGCTCCTCCGCCCCGCGCTGCCCGTCGACCGCCACGAAGAACAGCGCCGCGAGCGCGAAGTTCGCGGCGAGGCCGAGCGCGCCGCCCTGCGTCCAGCCAGCAACGGGGCGCGCGCGCCGCGCCACCGCGCCCAGCGGCGAGAGCAGGACCTCGCTCAGACCGAGCCCGAGCTGCCGCGCGACCACCCCGTGCACGAGCGCCTGCAGCGCCACGCACGCGAGCAGCGCCGCGCCGAGCGCGCAGCCGAAGAGCGCGCCGCCCCCGCCGTGCCGCGCCCCCCACTGGAGCGCACCGAGCGGGATGAGCAGGCCGAACGCCGCGTGGGCAACGACTTCAATACCGCCAATCCGCGTGACCCTGATGACCCAATTCATGGCGCATTGCTCCTGGGTTCTCGCGCAGAACGCTGCGCATGGCGGGAGGGCAGTTCCGACCTGCCACCGCCCCCTTCCCCCTCGGGGGCATGGCGAGAACCTCGTCGCGCGGTCGACGGCCGACGGGCAATGTCGCGGACTTTTTCTACACTCACTGCAAAGCGTGTGCCGCTTTCCTGCTCCACGTGAGGAGCAAAACATGGCCTCGCGCTGCGCGGCGGACGGCGATCGGGCGTGATGACCTGTTCCGCACCTCGGGCTGTCGTCGAGTCGACGGGCGTGAGGCGGGGAGTTCACGGGGCCGCGACGCGCTGGATGAGCACGCCAACAATGCGGCATGGCCGGATGTCGCGGTGTGGCGTTACGCTACGTAGCAGGCGCGCTCCGTCACGTCGTCACACCGGCGACCCCGTCCATCCCTCCCGCCCGCCGCGCGCGGCCGCCCGAGGCCGGCCCACGCCGCTCGACCGCCTCGGCGGCGGGAGACGCCCGCGTGAAGCGCTCCTGCGGCAGGAACAGGCCGTCCTCGAGCTCCCGCACCCAGCGCAGCATCTCCTCGCGCACCCAGCACCGCAGATCGAACAGCTTCCCCGAGTCGCTCGATGAAACGAGAAACCGCACCTCGATGGTGCGCTCTGACACGTTCGTGACCTGGACGGCCTTCACGCGCCCATCCCAGAGCTCGCTGTTCGGAAGGATGGACTCGAAATGCTGGCGGATAGCTTCCACGGGCGTCCGGTAATCCACGTAGATCTCGACGGTGCCGAGCTTCTCCGCGCCGTGCTTCGTCCAGTTCTCGAACGACTGGTCCAGGAGCCGCGCGGTCGGGATGATGAGCCGCCGCTCGTCCCAGATCTTCATGACCACGTGCGTCAGGCGGATCTCCTCGACGGTCCCGAACTGCCCGTCCACCACCACCTTGTCGCCGAGATCGATGGGGCGCGTGAACAGGATGTGGAGGCCGGACAGGATCGCGCCGACCGGCTTCTGCGCGGCCAGGCCGAGCACGACGCCCGCGATGCCGGCCGACGCCAGGAGCGAGACACCGACGTTCCGCACGGTCTCGAAGTTCAGGAGCACGAGCGCGCCCGCGACGATCACGATGATCACGCGCGCGACCCGCTCGAGCACGCGCGCCTGGGTCCGCAGCCCGCGCGACGACTCGCTCCCCTCCTCGAGGTGCCGCAGGGCGCGCGCGTCCAGCACCTCGGAGAGGATCCCCACGACGCGCATGAGCAGCCACGCCACCCCGCCGATGAACAGCGCCGAGAGGAGCGGCCGCAGATCGGCCACGAGCTCCTGGCCGAGCCGCGTCATCTTGGCGAGGCCTGCCGTCAAGATCACGCCGAGGCAAAGCGTCATGGGGCCAATTGCCGCGTCGAGCGTCTTTTCGTCCCACGGCGTCGCCGTCCTCCGCACGACGAGCGAGGCGGCGCGCCGGAACGCGTGCACGACGAGCCGCGCGAGCCCGAGGCCGACCGGAACGCTCGCCGCCACGATCACCCACGGCCACAGGCCATCCGCCGGGATCCCCAGCCGGGCACCGAGCGATTCGAAGACCGAGTTCTGCATGGATCTGCTCCTTCAACCCGCCAGTCCGCGGCGCGCCTCCGGCCCGGCCCCCCGAGCCCCAGACGCATGACGCGTTCGCCGGCCCGGCGGACGGTCCGTGACGCATTGAAGCGCGCCGGGCTCATCCATCGTGTGTGCGGCCTCGCCATGGCACAGGCCGTGCCGCCGATTCCGCCCCCGCGCTTTCTGGCCGCTCTCCGCTCGTCGCGCTGGCCTGCAGCAGAGATCGCGATTACAGGGTGGAGGCACCTTTGCCACGATGCGGCAGTCCGCCACACCGTCGCTCTGCTCCGCCTTGCACGTTCCGTTCAAGCGTCCTGTGCTCGCTCGGCATGTGATGTGCACGGACGCGAGTCAGAGAGTCGAGATCGGCTGATAAACGCAGCAAAGGACTCGTTTATGTCAGAGCGCAGAAGCCAGGTCGATGATTTCACGCGGCTCACGGAAGAGACCGAGCGGCTCGCGAGGCACGTCGAGGATCTCCGGCTCCGGATCGCGGCGACGACCGCGAAGCGGCGCGCATCGTCCGGCATGCACCCTGCGCAGAACGGCGCCTCGCTCGACGGGACGCACGGCGCCCTCACGGAGCGGCCGCCGCACGGCCCGCCGTCCGAGCGGCCGCCGCACGCGGCGCTCACGGAGCGGCCGCCGCACACCGTGCCCTCCGAGCGGCCGCCGCACGGCTCCCTGTCCGAGCGAGCGCTCGACGCTGTCGCGGCCCCGGAGCGGCCCGTCGACGCAGGTGTAGAGCGGGCGCAGGACGCGAGTCCGGAGCGCCCCTACGATGCGGCCTCGGAGCGGCCGCGCCCCCGTCACTCGCCCTTCCCCGAGCGCCCCTCGTGCCTCGCGAGCGTGTCGCGATGGCTGCCGCCGCTGGCGCCAGGGCGGCAGGCGCTGGAGTCGGGCGTCCACGAGAAGGTGGGAGAGGCAGGGCGCTACTGCATCGTCACGCCACGGAAGAAGCCGAGCTCTCTCCCACCGAAGCGCCGGACGACGAAGGCCGACGTCGCCTGAGTCAGCGCGCCTCGCCCCCTCTCTCCCCGCGCACGGCTGCCCTCACGGCGCTCTGACAGCGTGGCAGCGCGGGCCTGCTCGCCACACACCTGGCCCGACGGCGCACGACAGGCAAAGCGCGCGACGCGCGCGGCGCGAAGCTTGCCCGGCTGCGCGCCTGCGTAGTATACGAACCCATGCTGTCGTGCGGTGGGTGCGGACGCGCATCGTGCACCGAAGCCTGAACATCGATGAGACCCGACGGAATCTTCGCGGTCGGGCAGCGAGAGCCCTGCCCTTCGGCGGCGCGAGCGGCCCGCAAAGGCCCGCCCTGCTCGAGGCGATCGAGGGTTCTGCCCACCAGGCGAGAGGGCCTGTCCTCCAGCCGTCCTCTCCCCGCCTCGCGGCGATGCGCGGGCACCCAGCGAAGGCGACGCGCGGGCCTCCGGCCCGACCGCTTGCGGCGCTCCGGGACACCTCCGTGTCCGGGGCGCGCTCTCGTTTCCCTTGAAAGATCGGCCCCGCTCGCAGGCGGGGCCAGGAGAACAGCGGCATGGAGCAGCGAAGCGACCTCGACAAGGCGGCCCGCAGGACGAGAGCTGGCAACGGCAAGACCAAGAAGGGCGCGTCAGGGGACGGGCTGCACGGCGCCGCGCGCGCGAAGAAGGCCCCGGCGGTCAGCGTCGCCCGCGCCGCGCCGGCCGTCGAGCAGGGCGGGATCGACCGGCGGACGCTGCTGCTGTCGCTGACGGCGCTCAAGAAGGGCGATTTCTCGGTGCGGCTGCCCCCCGATCTGGAGGGGCTCGACGGGAAGATCGCGGACACGTTCAACGACGTCGTCGAGCTCAACGACAAGATGGCGCGAGAGCTCCAGCGCCTGAGCCGCGTGGTGGGCAAGGAGGGCAAGCTCTCGCAGCGCGCCTTCATCGGCGAGGTGAACGGGGCCTGGGCCGACGCGATCGCGTGCATGAACGCGCTCATCGGCGATCTCGTCCACCCCACGGCCGAGACGGCGCGCGTCATCGGGGCGGTCGCCAAGGGCGACCTCTCGCAGACGATGGCCCTCGAGGTGGACGGCAGGCCGCTCGACGGCGAGTTCCTCCGGACGGCCAAGACCGTCAACACGATGGTCGAGCAGCTCGGCTCCTTCGCCTCCGAGGTCACCCGCGTCGCGCGCGAGGTCGGCACCGAGGGAAAGCTCGGCGGGCAGGCCGACGTCAAGGGCGTCGCCGGCACCTGGAAGGATCTCACCGACTCCGTCAACTCGATGGCGGGCAACATCACCGCCCAGGTGCGCAACATCGCCGCCGTCACCACCGCCGTGGCCACCGGCGATCTCTCGAAGAAGATCACCGTCGACGTCAAGGGCGAGATCCTCGAGCTCAAGGACACCATCAACACGATGGTCGATCAGCTCCGCTCCTTCGCCTCCGAGGTCACCCGCGTCGCGCGCGAGGTCGGCACCGAGGGCAAGCTCGGCGGGCAAGCCGAGGTGAAGGGCGTCGCGGGGACGTGGAAGGATCTCACCGACTCCGTCAACTCGATGGCCGGCAACCTCACCGCCCAGGTGCGCAACATCGCCGCCGTCACCACCGCCGTCGCCACCGGGGATCTCTCGAAGAAGATCACCGTCGACGTCAAGGGCGAGATCCTCGAGCTCAAGAACACCATCAACACGATGGTCGATCAGCTCAACTCCTTCGCCTCCGAGGTCACCCGCGTCGCGCGCGAGGTCGGCACCGAGGGAAAGCTCGGCGGCCAGGCAGACGTCAAGGGCGTCGCCGGCACCTGGAAGGACCTCACCGACTCCGTCAACTCGATGGCGTCGAACCTCACCGCCCAGGTGCGCAACATCGCCACGGTCACCACCGCCGTCGCGAAAGGCGATCTCTCGAAGAAGATCACCGTCGACGTCAAGGGTGAGATCCTCGAGCTCAAGGACACCATCAACACGATGGTCGATCAGCTCAGCTCGCTCGCCGCCGAGGTCACCCGCGTCGCGCGCGAGGTCGGCACCGAGGGAAAGCTCGGCGGGCAGGCCGACGTCCGCGGCGTCGCCGGCACCTGGAAGGACCTCACCGACTCCGTCAACTCGATGGCCGGCAACCTCACCGCCCAGGTGCGCAACATCGCCACCGTCACCACCGCCGTCGCCACCGGGGATCTCTCCAAGAAGATCACCGTCGACGTCAAGGGTGAGATCCTCGAGCTCAAGAACACCATCAACACGATGGTCGATCAGCTCAACTCCTTCGCCTCCGAGGTCACCCGCGTCGCGCGCGAGGTCGGCACCGAGGGAAAGCTCGGCGGGCAGGCCGACGTCCGCGGCGTCGCCGGCACCTGGAAGGACCTCACCGACTCCGTCAACTCGATGGCCGGCAACCTCACCGCCCAGGTGCGCAACATCGCCGCCGTCACCACCGCCGTCGCCAACGGCGATCTCTCCAAGAAGATCACCGTCGACGTCAAGGGCGAGATCCTCGAGCTCAAGAACACCATCAACACGATGGTCGATCAGCTCAGCGCCTTCGCGGCGCAGGTGACGCGGGTCGCGCGCGAGGTCGGCACCGAGGGAAAGCTCGGCGGGCAGGCCGAGGTGACCGGCGTCGCCGGCACCTGGAAGGACCTCACCGACTCCGTCAACTCGATGGCCGGCAACCTCACCGCCCAGGTGCGCAACATCGCCGCCGTCACCACCGCCGTCGCCAACGGCGATCTCTCCAAGAAGATCACCGTCGATGTCCGCGGCGAGATCCTCGAGCTCAAGGACACCATCAACACGATGGTCGATCAGCTCCGCTCCTTCGCGTCCGAGGTCACCCGCGTCGCGCGCGAGGTCGGCACCGAGGGAAAGCTCGGCGGACAGGCCGACGTCAAGGGCGTCGCCGGCACCTGGAAGGACCTCACCGACTCCGTCAACTCGATGGCCGGCAACCTCACCGCCCAGGTCCGCAACATCGCCGCCGTCACCACCGCCGTCGCCAACGGCGACCTCTCCAAGAAGATCACCGTCGACGTCAAGGGCGAGATCCTCGAGCTCAAGAACACCATCAACACGATGGTCGATCAGCTCAACTCCTTCGCCTCCGAGGTCACCCGCGTCGCGCGCGAGGTCGGCACCGAGGGAAAGCTCGGCGGCCAGGCCGACGTCCGCGGCGTCGCCGGCACCTGGAAGGACCTCACCGACAACGTGAACTCGATGGCCGGCAACCTGACGAACCAGGTGCGCGGCATCGCCAAGGTCGTGACCGCGGTCGCCAACGGCGATCTCAAGCGCAAGCTGATCGTCGACGCGAAGGGCGAGATCGCCGCGCTCGCGGACACGATCAACGGCATGATCGAGACGCTCGCGACGTTCGCGGACCAGGTGACGACGGTGGCGCGCGAGGTCGGCGTCGAGGGGAAGCTCGGCGGGCAGGCGAGCGTGCCCGGGGCCGCCGGCACCTGGAAGGACCTCACCGACAACGTGAACCGGCTCGCGGCGAACCTCACCACGCAGGTGCGCGCGATCGCCGAGGTCGCCACCGCCGTGACCAAGGGCGACCTCACCCGGTCGATCAAGGTCGAGGCGCAGGGCGAGGTCGCCGCGCTGAAGGACAACATCAATGAGATGATCCGGAACCTCAAGGACACGACGCTGAAGAACAGCGAGCAGGACTGGCTCAAGAGCAACCTCGCCAAGTTCTCGCGCATGCTCCAGGGGCAGAAGGATCTGCTCACCGTCGGCCGGCTCATCCTCTCCGAGCTCGCCCCCGTCGTGACGGCGCAGCAGGGCGTCTTCTACATCATGGACTCGTCCCGGGAAGAGCCCGTCCTGAAGCTGCTCGCGAGCTACGCGTTCAAGCAGCGCAAGCACGTGGACAACCAGTTCAAGCTGGGCGAGGGGCTCGTCGGGCAGTGCGCGCTCGAGAAGGAGAAGATCCTCCTCGTCAGCGCGCCGCCCGACTACATCACGATCACGAGCGGCCTCGGCGAGGCGCCCCCGGTCAACATCATCGTCATGCCCGTGATCTTCGAGGGGCAGGTGAAGGCCGTCATCGAGCTCGCGTCGCTCGAGCGCTTCAGCCCGACGCACCAGGCGTTCCTCGATCAGCTCACCGAGTCGATCGGCATCGTGGTCAACACGATCGAGGCGAACATGCGCACCGAGGACCTGCTCAAGCAGTCCCAGTCGCTGGCGCGCGAGCTCCAGAGCCAGCAGGAGGAGCTCCAGGAGACGAACGCGGCGCTCGGCGAGAAGGCGCGGCTGCTCGCCGAGCAGAACGTCGAGGTCGAGCGGAAGAACCACGAGGTCGAGCAGGCCCGCCAGGCGCTCGAGGAGAAGGCGCGGCAGCTCGCCCTCACCTCCAAGTACAAGTCGGAGTTCATGGCCAACATGTCCCATGAGCTCAGGACGCCGCTGAACAGCCTCCTCATCCTCTCGGACCAGCTCTCCAGGAACAACGACCAGAACCTCACCCCGCGGCAGGTCGAGTTCGCGAAGACGATCCACGCGTCGGGCACCGACCTCCTGGCGCTCATCAACGACATCCTCGATCTCTCGAAGATCGAGTCGGGCACGGTCGTCGTCGACGTCGGGGAGATCAGCTTCAAGGACCTCTCGGACTACGTGCAGCGCACGTTCCGGCACGTCGCCGAGGCGAAGAAGCTCGAGTTCGAGGTCGCCTTCGCGCAGGAGCTGCCGCCGTCGATGCTCACCGACGCGAAGCGGCTGCAGCAGGTGCTCAAGAACCTGCTCTCCAACGCCTTCAAGTTCACCGAGCGCGGCCGGGTGATCCTGGAGGTGACAGTGGCCCGCGAGGGCTGGAGCCGTGAGAACGATGTGCTCAGCCGCGCCGACGCGGTGATCGCGCTCTCTGTCCACGACACCGGCATCGGGATCGCGCCGGACAAACAGCAGATCATCTTCGAGGCGTTCCAGCAGGCGGACGGGAGCACGAGCCGGAAGTACGGAGGTACCGGGCTCGGGCTCGCGATCAGCCGGGAGATCGCGCGGCTGCTCGGCGGCGATCTCGTGCTCGTCAGCGCGCCGGGCCGCGGGAGCACGTTCACCCTCTACCTGCCGCGCAGCTACCGCCCGGTGCGCGCGTCGCGGCGGCAGCCGACGCACGTCCTCGACGCCCCGGCGGTCCAGGAGGAGCCCGTCCACAGCAGCCGGCCGTCCGATCGCATGTCCGCCGTCGTCGACACCCAGATCATCGACGACAGCGAGAACGTGCGCCCGGGCGACCGCGCGCTCCTGATCGTCGAGAACGACACCGTCTTCGCGCGGTTCCTCGTGGACGTCGCGCGGGAGCACAACTTCAAGGCGATCGTCGCGGTCCGCGGCGCGACCGCGCTCTCGCTCGTGCGCGAGCTCCGGCCGCTGGCGATCACGCTGGACATCAACCTGCCCGACATCGACGGGTGGCGCGTGCTCGATTGCCTGAAGCGCGATCTCCAGGCGCGGCACATCCCGGTCCAGGTGATCACGACGGAGACGGAAGAGGAGCGGTGCCGCGCGCGGCGGATGGGCGCGATCGGGCTGCTCAACAAGCCGCTGAGCAGCAGGACGGCGCTCGACGACGCGTTCGGGCGGCTCGACGGGCTGGTCAACTCGCCGCGGCGCCGGCTGCTCTTGATCGAGCCGGACAGGGCCGCGGGCGACCCCGTGGCCGAGCTGCTCCAGGACGAGGGGATCGCGATCACGAGCGTGGAGACGGGCCAGGCGGCGCTCGCGGCGCTCCAGCACGAGGGGTTCGACGCCCTCGTGCTCGGGCTGCGCCTGCCCGACATGTCCGGCCTGGAGCTCATCGACCACCTCGACCGTGCCGGGCGCTTCGCCGAGCTGACGGCGATCGTGTACACGCCGGCCGACATCGCCGGGGACGACGAGGTGCAGGTCGCCCGGCTGGCGCAGCGGCTCCCGGTGAAGCACGTCCAGTCGCGAGAGCGCCTCTACGACGAGGTGACGCTCGCGCTGCACCGCCGGCTCTCGGACCTGCCGGAGCCGAAGCGGCTCATCGTGGAGCAGCTCCACGAGTCGGCCGCCGCGCTCTCCGGCAAGTGCGCGCTGATCGTCGACGACGATTTCCGCAACATCTACGCGCTGAAGACCGTCCTCGAGAGCCACGGGATGACGACCCTCGCCGCGGACACGGGCAAGGCCGCCATCGAGCGCCTGGAGCGGACGAGCGGTATCGATGTCGTCCTCATGGACATCATGATGCCGGAGATGGACGGATACGACACCATGCGCGCCATCCGCAAACGGCCCGTGTTCCAGACGCTGCCGATCATCGCTGTCACGGCCAGGGCGATGAAGGGCGACCGGGAGAAGTGCCTCGAGGCGGGCGCGACCGACTACATCTCGAAGCCGGTCGACACGGAGCAGCTCCTCGCGCTGCTCCGGATCTGGCTGCATCGCTGAGCTCGCCTCCGCCGCTCTCCACCCTCACCACGGCGAGCTCGGCTCCGGGCGTGCCGGACAGTTCGTCTGCGCTGCAACGATGCCCCAGTGTGGCGTCTCTGCGCAGCTCCTTGCGCGACCGTCCACAACCGACAACGCTGGATCCCCGGGATCCGCGGCAATTTCGGCTGGCACGCCGTCTGCTGGCCGTGTGGGATTCCAGAATACAGCGAGGGTTCGCGCCGCGCGGTGACGCCCCTGGGAAAGGAGTGGTACGTGAAGGTGAAGCTGGTGACCGGTCTGCTGCAGACGCGGGCGGATGCCGAGAGGGCGGTTGAGCGCGTCATGAGCTGTGGATACAGGCGCGACACCATCAGCGTCGTCATGAGTCACGCCGCGCGCGGCCAGCATGTCGAGAGCGGAACCAGCGCGAAGGCGGCGGACGTCGGCAGGGGCGGGGCCGCGGGGGCGGCCGTCGTCACGTTCGCGGCGCTCGGCACGAGCGCGGCGTTCCCCGGCCTCGGGCTCGTGGCGGCAGGGCCGATCGAGGCCGCGCTCGGCGGCGCGGGCAGCGCGGCGGGCGGGCTCGTCGGCGCGCTCGTCGCCGCAGGGATCCCCGAGCACCGCGCGCGCGTCTACGAGACCGGCTTGCAGCAAGGCGAGATCCTCGTCGGCGTTCATGCCCAGTCGCAGCGAGACGCCGAGATCCTGGAGATGATCCTCGAGTATGCCGGCGCCGAGAACGTCCGGAGCGACAGCGCGCTCAGGCGTCCCTACGACAGCTTCATCTAGGGTGCTTTGCGGGCACGGCGCTCGCGTACCTCGACCGCGCCCGGGCGCGTGGCAACTTGCCTCGCTGAGGCGCGCTGCCGCTCACGCGCCGCGCGGGGTTTCAGGTGTTCCCCGAAGGCAGACTTCTGGCATGGGCGATGCTCCAGATTTCGACGTGGAACGCGTGGCGTGGCGTGGTGAGCGGCTGGATGCCCCGGAGCAGGCGGCAGGAGAGCGCATGTCGAGCAACATGACCCAGGGTTACGAGCACACCTTAGGGGAACTCTTCGAGGTCGGCACGTTGGTGGGCGACAAGTACCAGCTCCTCCGCAAGGCGGGAGAGGGGGCGATGGGCTCTGTCTGGGTCGCCGCGAACACCGCGCTCGAGGCGAACGTGGCGATCAAGGTGCTGCGACCGGAGATGCGCTCTCCGGCGATCGCGGAGCGGTTGCTCCGTGAGGCGCGCGCGGCGGCGAAGCTGAGCCATCCGGGGATCGTGCGCGTCTTCGATCTCGGCAAGACCGCGGGCGGCACGCCGTACATCGTGATGGAGCTCCTCGAGGGCGAGGCCCTGCGGGACGTGCTCTGCCGGGAGCAGCGGTTCTCGCCCGAGTGGGCGATCGCGATCCTGCTGCCGGTCGCGAGCGCCATGCACGCGGCCCACGAGCGCGGCGTCGTCCACCGGGATCTCAAGCCGGACAACGTGATGCTGGCGGATCAGGGCAACGGCAGGCTCCAGCCGAAGGTCGTCGATTTCGGGATCGCGAAGGTCACCTGGACAGAGCCCGAGTCCGGCTCGACGGGCGCCGCCGTGATCGGGACGCCGCAGTACATGCCTCCCGAGCAGGCGCTCGGGCAGGGCCAGCTCGATCATCGCGCGGACATCTGGGCGCTCTGCACGATGCTGTACGAGGCGATCTCGGGCGAGACGCCGTACGCCGGGGAGCAGGGGTTCGGGACGCTGCGCGCGATCCTCCAGGACCCGGTGCCGTCGCTCGTCGAGCGGTGCGACGCGGACCCGGCGCTGTGGTCGATCATCGAGCGCGGGCTGCGCAAGGACCCGGCGGAGCGCTGGGGGAGCATGCGGGAGCTCGGCGTCGCGCTCGCGACGTGGCTGCTCTCGCGCGGCGTCTCGGAGGACGTGTGCGGCGCGTCGCTGCGCGCGCAGTGGCTGGACGACCGGACCAGCCAGGTCCCGGCGCCGTCGCCGCGGCCGATGGTGGTGAGCTCCGCGCCGACGCTGCACTCGCGCCGCGCCGACGATCCCATGGAGCTGCAGCTCCCGATGGCGTCCGCGCGGCGAGCGCCGGCCGAGGCGGAGCCGAGGGCGCCGATGGCGGCGGGGCGCAAGCCGCTGGAGGACAGCGGCGAGCGCGCGTGGTCCGAGGCGACCTCGATGGGGAACCTGCGGGGGGCCGGGGCGCCGTCGCAGCGGCCCTCGCTGCGAGAGCGCTTCCCGTTCCGCCGCGTGGCGGCGGCCGGGTTCGTGCTGATGGCGGGGGCTGCGGCGTGGAGCGTGGCGCCGGTCACGACGGGCCCTGTCGCCGAGCTGACGCCGGTGCCCCCGGCCGCGCCCGCCGCGACGGTGGCCGAGGCGCCGGCGCCGGCGCCGACGCAGCCGGCGGCCGAGGGGAGCTCCCTCACGGCCAGCATGGCGCGCGGGCTCGTGGTGACGCCGGCGGCGCCCGTGGCGCCGCGCCCGGCGCGCGCCGCGAAGCCCGCTCCCCCCGCGGCGCCGGCCACCGCGGCCGCCCCCGCGCCCGAGAAGGCGCCGGCCCCGGCGGCGACCGCGCTGCCGGAGCTGCCCGCGTCCGACGCGGGCGTGGAGGCGCCGCTGCTCGTGGCGCAGGCGTCGCCCACCGCGCCGTCGCCCGAGGCCGCCGCGTCCTGCCCCGCGAACGGGGGGCAGGCGGGCGGGGAGACGGCCTGCCCGCCGCCGCCGCCGGCCGAGGGCTCGACGAGCACGGTCGAGGCCCACGAGGACACCGCGGCGGCCAGGCGGGAGAACGACGCGCAGCGGCCGGCGACCGAGGAACCGCCGCCGGCGCCGGCCGCGGATGCCGGGGCGGCGGAGCCGTCCCCGGACGCGCCGGCGGCGCCCTAGCCTGGCGGCCGATCAGCTGAAACGCCCAGGAATGAAGAGAGTCGAACCACAGAGGCACAGAGGGCACAGAGGAAGAGAGAAAGAGAAGAGAGATCAGGACGAGTTCTGTCTCTTCCTCTCTCTTTCTCTTCCTCTGTGCCCTCTGTGCCTCTGTGGTTCATTTTCTCGGGGTTTTGGCCTGTTCGGTGTCCTGGCGGGCCGGCGTCGACGAGCTGGCCACGGTTCACCGCCTCGCGCGCAGGCAGTCGGCGAGCTCCGGCGTCCGACGCCAGCCGCACTGGCCTGCCGCGTCGCGCTCGCAGACGCCGTGCGACGCGTAGCAGGCGTAGGCGTCGCGCCACTCGCACGTCGTCGTGGTCGGCTTCTCGGCGCAGAGCTGCCGGCTGCAGCCGGTCACGAGGCACCTGCCGGTCGCGGTGGCCTCGGCGCTCCCCTCCCCCAGCGCCTCGTCGCCGCCCTCCGCTGCCCCCGGCCGCTCGTCGTCCGCGTCCCTCCCGGGGGGGCCGAGATCGGCGCAGCCGATCAGCGCGAGCAGCGCGCCGGCGACGCCCGCCGGAACAACGCCCTTCCAGGGCTGCATGATACGACGTTTCATCCTGAACTCCCCTCCTGCCCCCGCGGCGGCGGACGCCACGTGACCCGTCTTCCGGGCCTGTCCCTGCTGGGGCCGAGGCGACGTGGTGCCAAGCGGCGCGCGCAGGGCGTCGGGAGACGTCAGGAGTGGCTGTCGAGCGCTCTGGAGGTGAGCCGCGGAGCGCCGGGCGGCGCTCGATCCGATCGAGGGCCGTTGTTCTGCCGGCCCGGCGGCCGTGGGGCTCGCTAGACCCCGAGCGAGGGCAGCAGCCCGCCCTCGCGCTCGGGGAGCGCGCCGTGCCAGCGCACGCCCGCGTACCGCGGCTCCAGCAGATCGAGCCCCATGCTCCACAGCGCGTTCCGCAGCCGAGCCAGCGGACCCAGCCTGGGGAGGTTGTTGAGGCACACCTCCTCGCTCTTCTCGAGGTCCCGCTCGAAGACCATGGCGGCGTCCCTCACGAAGGCAGGCTGCTTGACGATGAGGTTCGCCTCGCTCACCCACCGCAGGCTGGTCGGGTTCACGTTGAAGGTCCCCACCGTCGCCCAGTCGTCGTCGATGACCGCGAACTTCGAGTGGAGCATCGAGGGGAGGAACTCGTAGATCTGGAGCCCGTTCTCCAGCCACGACCTGTACCGCGCGAGGCTCGCGTTGCGGATGGCCGGGAGGTCGGAGTTGCGCGGCACGATGACCTTCACGTCGATGCCGCGGCGCGCGGCCTCCATGAGCTCGCGCTCGAGCCCGCGGGGCGGGCAGAAATACGCGTTCTCGATCCACACGCGGCGCCGCGCCGCGCGGATCCGCTCCAGGTGACGCTCGTAGATGACCGCGGGCGGCCTGGGCGCGTCCGTGATGAACTCCACGTCATCGTAGACGCCGCCGGTCCAGTAATCGAAGGATCGACCCTCGGCCTCGTTGGCGAGCATCCAGCGGCACTCGAACACCCGCTCCATGTCGGCCACGCACGGCCCCATCACCCGGCTACAGACCTCGTGCCAGCCGCCGCCGCCCTGTTCGCGCGGCAGCCACTCGTCGGCCCACGCGGCGCCGCCGACGTAGCCCGCGCCGTCGATGACCACGACGCGCGAGTGCTCCCGCGGGAACAGGGCGCCCCCGCGGAGCACCGTGCTGAGCGGCCGGTAAGCGCGGGCGCGGATGCCGCGAGCCCTCATGTCCTCGAAGAAAGGCGCAGGCGTGGTGTGGCTGCCGAGCGCATCGTAGAGGAGCCGCACGTCGACGCCGCGCCGCGCGGCGTCCGCGAAGGCGTCGGCGAAGCGGTGACCCATCAGGTCGTTGCGGTAGATGTACGTGGAGATCCAGATCTTCTCCCGGGCGCGCGCGATGTCGTCGAGGAGCGATTCGAGCACCGTCGTCATTCCAGGCAGGAGACGCGTGGCGTGGAGCGCAGGCGCGTTGCCCGTCGCGTGACCTGGTCTGGAATTCGCCCTGGAGCCTGGAAAAGTCAGCACCGAGCAGGTCATGTCGAGTCCCGAGCGCCGGGCGGCTGCAGCTCGACTGCCGCAGTGGCCCGCACGCCCTCAGCACAACGGCTGAAGCAGCCCGTATGCCACCTCGCCGAGGAGCGAACCCGCCAGGACAGCGGCAGAACGAGATTCGCTACGTGGCAGACTGCCACGCGCGGCCGTCGCGCCACAGCGCGGCCGAGGCAAGCGGCCTCTCCGGCAGATCCCGGCGCCGTGGCCGCGGGCGCCGGCGCGCGAGGCGCCGGCGCGCGAGGCGCCGGCCGCGCGCCGACCCGCCTCGCGGACCAGGGACCGGGACGCGGGGGGCTGTGCGCGCGGGTCAGGCGGCGCGGGAGGCGAAGCGACGGGCGCCGCGGCGGACGACGGCGGCGGCGAGGGCGAGGGCGCCGAGCGTCATGCCGACGAGCGTGCCCTGCCCCCGCGAGCGCGACGCGCGGTCGCCATCGAGGACGGGGAGCGCCGCGCCGCAGAGCACCTCGGCGTGGACGCTCACGCGGGCGCGCAGCCAGTTGTCGACCCGCTCCTGCGGCCCGGGGTTCAGGACGAGGTCCGTGTCGAGCGCGGCGCGCGGCAGGTTCGCCTCGAGGCGCGTGAGCCAGACGTCCTTCGGGTGCAGGCCGATCATCGCGACAGCGAGGTCGTCGAGCGGGCCGCACGCGAGCTCGCGCGCGTCGATCTGGCCGGAGGCGACCTCGCCGCAGCTCGGGTCGGAGAGCAGGACGCCGGCCGGGCACGGGTTGCCGACGGCGCGGCCCTCCGCCGCGAGCTGGGCGAAGCGCACGGCGCAGGCGGTGTCCTCGGTCTCGCCGTTCGCGAGCCCCTGCTGGGCGAACGCCGCGGCGATCGTGTCGACCGGGGCCGTGGTGCCGCTCGTGGTGTACTGGACGCCGAACGGCGCCGCGGAGCTCGACACGGGCGAGAACAGCGAGCCCTGCTGCGCGTAGGACGTGAGGAACGCGCGGCCGCCGTCGGCCGCGGAGAGCGCCTTCTCGCGGAGCACGCCGTAGTTCGACTCCTGCGAGGCGAAGTCCCACGCGAGGAGATCGTGGGGGACGGCCGCGGCCGCGAACCCCTCGGGCGCGAGCCGCGCCTCGCTGATGGTGAAGAGCGTGATCGCGACGTTCGCGCCGGTGCCGGCGGCGACCATCCGGAGCGGGAGCGTGGGGTTCGCTCCCGGCATGACGACCCGCACCGGCGTCATCTCCTTGACGTCCTTGCCCGGCTGGAGCTTGAGGGCGATGAAGTCGAAGTTCTCCTCGACGTAGGCGTCGATGACCGGCTGCGTCGACGCGTCGACGCCGAAGCCGTTCGTGTCGAGCCACTTGTTCAGCGCGCCGGGCGTGTCGGTCGCGAGCGTCACCGTCTCGTAGGGGCCGACGGTGCCGCGGTGGAGCACCGTGACCTGCTCGCCGCCAAACGCGTCGCCGCCGAAGCTGGCCGAGTCGCTCCCTGCCAGACCGCCGCAGCCAGCGCCGTTCGAGGCGCACGTGGAGCTGGGCGCGGTGATGCGCACCGACGTGGCCGCGTCGAGCGTCTCGAACCACGCGTCCGAGCCGACCTGGAGGGTCGCCCCGCGCTTGACCGGGAGCACCCAGGCGAACTCGCTGGGATCGCCGGCGTACTGGATCTGGTCCCAGAGCACCGACTGGACGGGCGATACGGAGAGCACCATCCGGTGCGCGTTGACGACGGTGGTCTCGGTCGCCGGGGCGAAGCACCCGCCGCACGCGAGCGCCTCGCGCTGTGGCAGGAGCGTCGCGGCAGGAGCGGCGAGCGCAAGGAACGCGAGCAAGCGAAGTCTCATCGGCTACCTCCATGGCGCGCGGGCCCGCGCAGGGGCGGGCTCCCGGAGCGCGCGGGTGGCGCGCGGCGCACCACCGCCAGGGTATCGAAGCCCGCGCCCGGCGGGCGGCCCGCGCACGATTGGCGCGCCGCCGGCGGTCGCCCTCCGCGCGTCGCGTCTGCCCGTCAGCGCGCCCGCCGCGCGTCGAGTCCGCCCGTCAGCGCGCCCTCCGCGCGTCGCGTCTGCCCGTCAGCGCGCCCTCCGCGCGTCGCGTCTGCCCGTCAGCGCGCCCGCCCGTCAGCCCGCGGCCCGCCACGCGTCGAGGTCGCGGAGCGCGCGCTCGGCCATCGCCTCGTAGCGGGCGCGCTTGCGCAGCTTGCCCTGCGCGGGATCGAGCGGCGCGATGTGCGCCCAGGTGATGTTCGACGGCTGATACGTGGGCTGCTTGCGGCCGAGGTGCGTGAGGATGCCGCCGAGCGCCGTCGTGGGCGGCGGCGGCCGGAGCGGCTCGTTCCGCAGCTTCTGCGCGAGGAGGACCGCGCACACGAACCCGGCCGCGGCGCTCTCCACGTAGCCCTCCACGCCCGCGATCTGGCCGGCGAGGTGCACGCCCGGCAGCGCGCGGAGCTCCATCGCCGGGCCGAGCAGCGCCGGCGCGTCGACGAAGGTGTTCCGGTGGACGGAGCCCATGCGGAGGAACTCGGCCTCCTCGAGGCCGGGCACCATCCGGAACACCCGGAGCTGCTCGGCGTACTTCATGCGCGTCTGGAAGCCGACCAGGTTGTACGCCGTCGCCGCCTCGTCCTCCGGGCGAAGCTGGAGCACCGCGTAGGGGCGCCGGCCGGTGCGCGGGTCGGTGAGCCCGACCGGCTTCATCGGCCCGAACGAGAGCGTCTGCTCGCCGCGCGCGGCCATCACCTCGCACGGCAGGCACCCCTCGAAGTAGCGCACCTCCTCGAAGTCGCGCGCCTCCACCTTCTCGGACTCGACGAGCGCGCGGACGAACGCCTTGTACTGCGCCTCGTCGAAGGGGCAGTTCACGTAGGCCTCGTCGCCGGCCTCGGCGTCATCGCGGCGCTCGGCCGCGTCCTCCGGCGGCGCGGCGCGCTCCGGCTCCGCGGGCCGCTCGCCCCGGACGACGCCCTTGCCGTAGCGCGACTGCTTCCACACGCGCGACCAGTCGATCGAGTCGGCGCTGACGATGGGCGCGATCGCGTCGTAGTAGGCGAGGTGCTCGGCGCCGACGGCCGCGGCGAGGCTCGCCGCGAGCGCGTCGGAGGTGAGCGGACCGGTGGCGAGGATCACCGGGCGCTCGGCGGGGATCCCGGTCGCCTCGCGCCGGTCGACGGCGATGCGCGGGTGGGCCTCGATCGCCCGCGTCATCGCCTCGGCGAACCGCTCGCGGTCGACAGCGAGCGCGCCGCCGGCCGGCACCGACGTCTCGTCGGCGCACCGCAGGGCGAGCGAGCCCACGCGCCGGAGCTCCTCCTTGAGGAGCCCCACCGCGTTGCTCAGCGCCGCGCCGCGCAGCGAGTTCGAGCACACGAGCTCGGCCAGGCGGTCGCTCGTCTGCGCGGGCGTGCGCCGGTGCGGCTTCATCTCGACGAGGCGCACGCGCAGCCCGCGCTCCGCGAGCTGGTACGACGCCTCGCAACCGGCCAGGCCGCCTCCGACGACGACAACGTCGCACGGGCTCTCCGCTCCGCTCATACAGCTCACCAGGGATGGTTGGGGTGTCTCGCGACCGTCTTAGCTCGCCGTGCGGCGCGCGCGCGCGGGCTTTTCGCCTGCCCCCTTGGTCGCCCCTGGGGTCGGCGCGGCCTCGGGTTGCTCGGCCGCGGCCGGCGCGGCGCCCGTCGGCTCGGGCCGGGCGGCCGGCGCGGCGGCGCCCGCGACGATCGACGCGACGTCCGGAGCGCCGGAGCCGTCCGCGGCGCCGTCCTCTCCTTCTCCCTCGACGATCTCCTGCTTGAAGCCGCAGTCCTTGGTCGCGCAGACGAGCATCGCCTTCTTGCCGGCGGTGCGGGTGACGAACTTCGCGCCGCACTGCGGGCACGGGACGGGCACCGGCTTCTGCCAGAGCTTGAAGTCGCACTTCTGCTCGGCGTTCCAGTTCGAGCAGCCGTAGAAGGTGCGACCGCCCTTCTTGCGGGGCCTGATCTCGATGAGGTCACCGCCGCAGTTCGGGCACGCGACGCCGAGCGGGACCGGGCGCGTGTTCTTGCAGGTCGGGTACCCGGTGCACGACAGGAAGTCGCCGAAGCGCCCCGTCTTGATGATCATCGGCTTGCCGCACTTGTCGCACGAGATGTCGGTCTCGCGGACCGCGGCGCTGCCCCGCGCGTCGGACAGGTCGCGCGTGGCCTTGCACTTCGGGTAGCGCTCGCAGCTCAAGAACCAGCCGTTCTTGCCCCACTTCTTGAGCATCATCGACCCGCACTCGTCGCAGACGAGGTCGGTCTTCTCTGCCTCGGGCTTCCACGGCGCGAGCTTCTTCGACTTGTCGAGCTGCTCCCTGAACTTCTTGTAGAAGCGCTTGAGGAGCTGCTCGCGCTTCAGGTTGCCGGCGCCGACCGCGTCGAGCTCCTCCTCCATCTGCGCCGTGAAGTTCGGGTCCATGATGTCGAGGTTCGATCGGACGAGCCCGTCGACCACGAACTTCCCGAGCAGCGTCGGCTGGAACGCGCCCCCTTCCCGCTTCTCGACGTAGGCGCGCTGCTGCACCTTGCTGATGATCTCGGCGTACGTCGACGGGCGGCCGATGCCGCGCTTCTCCAGCTCGCGCACCAGCGAGCCCTCGTTGTAGCGGGGCGGCGGCTGCGTGAACTTCTGGTCGGTGACGACCCCCGGGGGCGACACGGCGAGCGCCTCGCCCTCCTTCATGTCAGGCAGGAGCGCCTCCGAGTCCTCCTCGGCCGGGGCCCCGGGCGCCGCCCGCTCCGCCTCGGCGGCGCTCGCCTCGGCGGGCGCCGGCGCGGCGCCGCCCTCCGCCGCGCCGCCGCCGGCGCTCTCCTCCTCGCCGGCGAACTCCTGCTGGCCCTCCGTCACCTGCAGCCAGCCGGCGAACTTCAGGATCCGCCCGCTCGCCCTGGCGAGGTAGCTCCGGTACGCGGGCGCCGCGATCGCGGGCGTCGCGTCGATCTCGACCGTCGTCCGGTCGTAGACCGCCGGGTTCATCTGCGAGGCGACGAAGCGGTTCCAGATGAGCTTGTACAGCTTGTACTGCTCGTCCTTGAGGTACTTCTTGATCGAGTCCGGGTGGATCTCGACGCTCGTCGGGCGGATCGCCTCGTGCGCGTCCTGCGCGTTCTTCTTCGACTTGTAGACGTTCGGGCGCTCGGGGACGAACTCCTTGCCGTAGCGCTTCGCGACCACGCCGCGCACCTCGGCGATGGCGTCGTCGCTGACGCGCGTCGAGTCGGTACGCATGTACGTGATGAGGCCGACCGGGCCGCCGTCGCGCTTGAGGTCGATGCCCTCGTAGAGCGCCTGGGCGATCTGCATCGTCCGCTTGGCGCCGAAGTGCAGGTAGTTCGTCGCGTCCTGCTGGAGCTTCGAGGTGGTGTACGGGGCGGGCGGGTTGCGCTTCTGCTCGCGCCGCACGACCTTCGCCACCCGGTAGCGCGCCGTCTCGAGATCGGCGCGCACCTTCGCGGCGACCTCGCCGTTCGTCACCTCGAGCTTCTTGCCGTCCGCGGCGGCGAGCTTGGCGACGAACGGCGCGCGCGTCGGCGGGCTCGCCGCGGTGAGGCCGACCGCGATGTTCCAGTACTCCTCGGGGACGAACGCCTCGACCTCGCGCTCGCGGTCCACGATGAGCCGCAGCGCGACCGACTGCACGCGCCCGGCCGACAGGCCGAACGCGAGCTTCGACCACACGAGCGCCGAGACGTCGTAGCCGACGATGCGATCGAGGACGCGGCGCGCGCGCTGGGCGTCGTACAGGTTCTCGTCGAGCTTGCGCGGGTTGTGGACGCCGTGGTCGACGCCCTTCTTCGTGATCTCGTGGAACTCCACCCGCGCCACCTTGAGCCTCGGGTTCTTGATCTCCTCCGAGATGTGGAACGCGATCGCCTCGCCTTCGCGATCGGGGTCGGTCGCGAGGAGCACCTCGTCCGCCCTCTTCGCGGCCGACTTGAGCTCCTCCAGGACCTTCTCTTTGCCCTCGATGACCTCGTAGGTCTCGGCAAAGTCGTTCAGCACGTCGACGGCGTTCTGCTTCTTGGGCAGATCCTTGACGTGCCCCTTCGAGGCGAACACCTCGTACCCGTTGCCGAGATACTTCTTGATGGTCTTCGCCTTCGCCGGCGACTCCACGATGACGAGCGTCTTGGCCATCACCACCTTCTGAGCAACGTGTCGGGGCTTTGTTGGGAGGATTGAAGGGCTAACCTTCGTGCGAGGGAGGCCCCCCCGCGAGGAGGCGGCCACCCGGAACCGCACTGGGTAGGGTGGACCGGCGTGCCCTTCAACGAAGAGCCCGCCGAAACAACCCGGCGGGCCCCTCTACTACTACGGCCTGGAGCGTCAACGTCAAGAGTGCCTCCACGGCGCGCCTGGGCGGAAGCCCCGTCCGCTCGCAGACCTCGTCCACGTGCGCCGGGTGGGCGTCCAGGGCGTGGAGGACGGCGCGCTCTTCCGCGGTTTCTCCGATGATTTCGGCGCTTTCTGCGCGAGCTCCCGCGCTGCCCTCGCGGGCCTCCGGGTCGATCGCCCGCGCGAGCGCGTTTTTCTCGCTCGAGGCGGCCGTGCGGGCCGCGAAGGCCGCGTCCGGCAGCGGCAGCGTGCCGGCGGCGGGCGAGCTGTTGCGCGGCGAGCGCCGCGGCCGCCGGCGGGGCGGCGGCGCCGGCCCGCCGAGGATGTCTATCACGTCGGCCGCGCGCATGATGGGGCGCGCGCCGCCGAGGAGCTCCAGCGCGCAGCCGACGCCGCGCGGGCTCCACGGCGCGTGCGGGACGACGCAGAGGTGACGGCCGAGGCGACGGGCGGCGGCGGCGGCGGACCGGGCGCCGCTCTCGATGCCCGCCTCGATCACGACGGTCGCGCGCGTGAGCGCGGCGAGCACCGCGTTGCGCTGGAGGAACAGCGCCGGCAGCGGCGGCGTGTCGTCGGGGACGCGCGCGAGCAGCGCGCCGCCCGCGGCGACGACGCGATCGAAGAGCGCCGCGTGCTCCCGCGGATAGGGGTGCGCGTGGCCGCCGCCGCTGACGACCACGGTCGGCGCGCGCGCCTCGAGCGCGCCCTCGTGCGCGGCGGCGTCGACGCCGCGCGCGCCGCCCGACCAGATCGAGTAGCCCGCCTCGCCGAGCGCCGCGGCGAGCTCGCGGGTGAAGCGGAGCGCCTCGTCGCTCGCGGCGCGCGTCCCGACGATGGCGATGCCCGGGCGCGCGGGGAGCGCGCCGCGCACGTAGAGCGTCGGCGGTGCGGCCTCGGACTCGGTCACGAGGGCCCAGAGCGGCGCGGGGTAGGATGGATCGGAAGGGTGGATCTCGATCGACGCCATACGCGGCGTGTCGACAGGCGCCCGGGCCGAGTTGCGCGAAATGAGGAGCGCGCGGTCGAGCGCGCCCGAGCTACCGGGGCGGCACGTCGCGCGCGGGGCCGGGCGGCGCCGCGCGCGGCGGCGTCGCGTTCGGCGGCGCTGCGCTCGCCTCCGTGCTGGGCGGGGTCGCGCTCGGCGGCGCCGTGTTGGGCGGGGTCGCGCTCGGCGGCGCCGTGTTGGGCGGGGTCGCGCTCGGCGGCGCCGTGTTGGGCGGGGTCGCGCTCGGCGGCGCCGCGGGGGGCGCGGGCGGGCGCGGGCCCCGGTAGCCCCGCACGAGCACGACGCCCGCGCCGCGCCGCACCTGCGCGTGGAGGCTCACCGCGACCGGCGCGTTGCCGGGAGCCGGCGCGTCGCCGGGAGGCGGCGCGCTGCCGGGAACGGAGAAGCACGCGCCCCTGCCGCCGATCACCGCGACCGGCCCGCTGTCCGCGTCCTGGGCGGCGATCGCGAGCGCCGGCGGCGCGCCCTTCGTGACGAAGAGGTCGACCTCGATCACGCCGAGCCCGCCCTGCGCGATGAACACCGCGCACTCCCCCGGCGCGACGCGCGCGGGGATCGCGGCGCTCTCCCCTTCCGCGATCTGGAGCGACACGACGTCGCCCTGCGCCGCCATCCCCCTCGCCTCGCCGCGCGCGGTGTTGTCGAGCGCGAGCGCGGTCACGCGCGGCACCGGCGCGGTCGTCGGCGGCCGCTGCTGCCCCACGCGGCTCAGGAACAGGCGCGCCGCTTCCGGGTCCGGCTCGGGCGCATCGCTCGGCGGCGGCGGGTTCCGCACCTCGGGCGCGGGCGCCGGGGCCGGCGCGGGCGGCGGGCTCGGTACCAGGACCTCGGCGCTGGACCCGGACGCGCCGGCGCCGCAGCCCGACGCGGCGAGCGCGAGCGACGCCGCGAGCAAGCGACGCGCCGGCCTGAACGGATGCAGATCGAGGAGAGCGAGGACGCGCCGCACGGCGCGGAGACTACCAGAACCGCCGCGCGATGCTCGGCCCGCGAGCGGCCGGCCATGCGGCGTGCTACCCCCTCGCCCGATGAAACCCAGGGACATCGTCGTCGCGACGCACGGCCACTGCTTCGACGGCATGGCGAGCGCGGCGCTGTTCACCCGCCTGATGCAGGCGCTCCACCCCGGCGAGCCGCTCGCCCTCCGGTACCGCTCCTGCGGGTACGGCCCGGGCATGACGATGATCCCGCCCTCGTGGCTCGACGGCGACGAGAACGCGATCCTCGACTTCCGCTACACGCCGACGAAGAAGCTGACCTGGTACTTCGACCACCACGTCACCGGGTTCGGCTCGGACGACGAGCGCGACGCGGCGCTCGCCGGCGCGACGCGGTCGCGCAGCGCCGGCGACGCCCCGCACGTCTTCTACGACGCCGCGTACGGCTCGTGCACGAAGCTCATCGCGGACGTCAGCCGAGACCACTTCGGCGTCGAGATGTCCGGCGTCGACGAGCTCATCCGGTGGGCCGATGTCATCGACACCGCGCGCTTCCCTTCGGCCGAGGCCGCCGTGAGCCGCGAGGAGCCGATCATGCAGCTCGCGTCCGTCGTGGAGCACCACGGGGACGGGCCGTTCCTCGCCTCGGTGGTGCCCCGGCTCGTCGATCAGCCCGTGAGCGAGGTGGCGCGCGCGCCCGACATCCAGGATCTCTGGCGCCCGCTCTCCCTGTCGCGGCAGACGTTCGTCGCGCGCATCGAGCGCGGCGCGCGCAAGCTCGGCCGCGTCGTGCTGGTCGACCTCTCCGACGCGCCGCTCGAGGCGGTCGGCAAGTTCATGACGTACGCGATGTACCCGGACTGCGTGTACTCGGTGACGCTCTCCCGGCAGAAGCAGCACTACAAGCTCTCGGTGGGCTACAACCCGTGGTGCGGCGTCCCGCGCGATCGCGACATCGCGCCGATCTGCCGCCGCTACGACGGGGGCGGGCACCCGGCCGTCGGCGCGGCGTCGTTCCCGCTCTCGGCGCTGGAGCGCGCGCGCGAGGCCGCCCGCACCATCGCGCAGGAGCTCGACGAGGAGCCCGCGCGGTGACCTGGGCCGAGCAGCGCTTCCGCCGGAGCGCGCGCGGCCCGGCGGCGGCGTCGCCGGGCGGGGCCGCGCGCGCGCCGCTCGTCTTCGGGCACCGGGGCGTGCGCGGCGAGGGAGCGCCCCCGGAGAACACCCTCGCCTCCTTCGAGGAGGCGGCCGCGCAGGGGGCCGACGGGCTCGAGCTCGACGTGCGGGTGTGCTGCTCGGGCGAGGTCGTGGCGCTGCACGACCCGGACCTCGAGCGGGTGACGCGCGGCGCGGACACGCGCCACGCCGCTGCGCTCCGCTGGGACGAGCTCCGGCAGGTCGACCTGGGCGGCGACCGGGTGCCGCTCCTCTCCGAGGTGCTCGCGCTCGCGCGCGGCCGGCGGCTCGCCGTCAACGTCGAGATGAAGCGGGACGTGCCCGACCGCGCCGCCGTCGTGCGCGCGACCGCGCGGCTGCTGCGCGCGTGGGATCCCCGCCACGCGGTGCTCGTGTCGTCGTTCGATCCGGTCATGCTGGCGTCCTTCGGGGTCCTGGCGCCGGCCGTCCCGCGCGCGCTCCTCGTGCACCGCAGCCGCTACCACGACGCGGCCGTGCGCCTCACGCCGGCGCTCGGGGCGCTCGCCGCGCACATCGAGCGGACGATCGCGTCGCCCGAGCGCATCGCGCTGCTGAAGCGGCAGGGGCGCGTGGTCAACGTGTGGACGGTGAACGATCCGCGGGAGGCGCGGGATCTCGCGGCGCTCGGCGTCGACGGGCTGATCACGGACGCGCCGCGCCGCATCCGCGACGCGCTCGCGTGATCGACCGCCGGCGCTACCTCCCGCGCCAGGGATCGACGATCTCGGTCGTCCGGCGCGGGCTCCGGCGCGGCGACGGGCGCGACGGCGAGGGCTGCGGCGCGACGGCCGCTTCGGGCTCCACCGGGCGCGAGGGCGACGTGGTGTTCGCGACAGGCACGCCCTCGACGACCGGCGCGCGGTCGATCACGGGCACGCCCTCGACCGCGGGCGGGCGGCCGACCGCCGGCGTCGATGCGCGGGCCAACTCCGCCTGCGGCGCGGCCGCGCTCACGGCCGAGGAGCGCGCCGGCGCGATGACGGAAGCGGCGCCCTCCTCGGCGACCGGCCGCAGCGCCGTGATCGCGATCGTCCCGCTGATCACGGAGAGCGCGCCGCACGCGAGCAGCCAGCGCGTCGCGGTCGCGCGCGGCCTGCGCACGTCGTGGACCTCCCCGGACGCAGCGGCCGTGAGCGTGCCGGGCTGCGACGGATCGGGCAGCGGCGTGAGCGCGTCCTTCGGCGGACGCGGCGCCTCGTCGCCGCGCCAGGACAGCGACATCGACCGGACGTCGCCGGGCCCCTCGGGCTCGGCGGTGCCGCCCGGCGACAGCCCGAGCAGCGTCCCCGTGCGCGACGCCGACGGCGGCGGCCGGGGCGCGGAGGGCACCGGCAGCGGGACGCCGATGTCGCCCGCCGCGGCCACGAAGGCGAGCACCATCTCCTGCGCCGACTGGAACCGCTGGGACCTGTCGCGCGAGAGCGCGCGCAGGAAGAACCCGTCGAGATCCATGGGCAGGTCGGGCGCGATCTGCGTCACCGCGGGGATCGGCTCGACGAGGATCCTCGACAGCACCGCGCCGAGCACGTCGCCCTCGAACGGGAGCTTGCCCGTGACCGCGCGGAAGAGGATGACCCCGAGCGACCAGAGGTCGCTGCGCGCGTCGAGGTCCTTGTCGCCGCGCGCCTGCTCCGGGCTCATGTAGAACGGCGAGCCCAGGAGCTCGCCCGTCTTCGTGGTCTCGTCGCTGAGGAGCTTGCCGGTGAGCTGCTTGGCGATGCCGAAGTCGAGGACCTTGACGATCTCCTCCTCGTCGTCGACGCGCGCGAGGAACAGATTGCCAGGCTTGAGGTCGCGGTGGACGAGCCCGGACTCGTGCGCGCGGCGCAGCGCCTTGCCGGTCTGGATCGCGACGCGCGCGGCGTCGGCGAGCGCGAGGCGCCGGACCCTCCTCAGGCGACGGCTGAGGTCCTCGCCCCGGAGCAGCTCCATGACGAGGTACGGGACCGTCCCCTGGATGCCGTAGTCCTGCACGCTCACCACGTGCGGGCTCTCGAGGTTCGCCGCCGTGCGCGCCTCGCGGTAGAAGCGCGCGCGGAACTCGGGCGAGGCGGCGTGCTCCGGGTCCATGAACTTGATGGCCACCGGCGCGCCGAGCTGGAGATGGCGGGCCACCCACACGGAGCCCATCCCGCCCCGCGAGAGCGGCCCCTCCAGCCGGTACTTTTCGCCGACGATCGTTCCCGGCTCGACGTCCATCGCCGACTCCTCCCGCCAAGGCGAGGTGGATTGTGCCTTTCTAGACGTTCGCGAGGGCGGCGTCCACGCGTAACCACGCGTGAGACGAACGAGGGTGGACGCAGCCTCTCAGGAATAACCTGAGTGCACCGACTCAGTCCTGGCAGTCGACATAACGACGGATGACCCCGCCAGGGATCGGCTGCGTGAATGCCCCCGAGATGAGGGGCGGATTCCACTTCGCCTCTTTGTATTGAAAGATGACGTCGTCCTCGGTGTTCGGCACCCGCATGCGGATCGAACGCGGGACCTCGGCGTCGCAGACCCCGCCGCTCGGGGGGATCGGATCGTCGATCCCCTCCGGATCGACGCGCGGCGGCGCGGTGTGGATCACCTCATGATGGCTCAGCTCGGCGTGATAGAGGTCGATCCCGCGCTGCCCGACCCGGACCTGCCTGACGCGCAGGCGCTGCTGGCTCCACGGTAGACGCCAGTCGTCCGGGCGCGGCTCGAGGTGGATCTCCTGGGTCGCGTCGCGGGTGCTCTGGATCAGCACGCGATAGAAGCCGTCGCCGTCCCACGCGATCGAGGCGTTGCGCGGCTCGTGAACGAGCACGGGCGCCTCGCCGCGGAGCAGCGAGACGAGCGCGTGCCCGGGGATGGGCACCTGGGTGAGCCGCGCCAGGTTGCACGCGCTCGCCGGCCCATGCAAAAGCTGCTTCTCCCCGACGTCGAGCATCTGGAACAGGGTCCCATTCGACGTGAGCGTGTAGAGGTTTGCGCCGAAGGGGCTCACGATGTCGAAGCGGACCCGATCGGGATTGACCGCCAGGATGTACACGTCGCCGCGGATCCGCCCCTGGCGGGAGAAGTGGTCGATCTTGGCGGTGCCCTGAACGCCGTTCACGCAGGCATACGTGTCCTTCATCCGGCCGAGCGCCGCGTCGGCGGTCGGGAACCGGGACGCAGGGGGATCCACGGAAGCACAGCCGGTCACGAGCACGGCGAGGGTCGCGACCCAGGCGATCGCGCGATGGCGCATGGGCGCGGACGCTGACAAGGATCGCCGAGCCCGTCAACCGCGGAAGCGTCGAGAGAGGCGCTGGCGAGGTGGGAGGGCGCGCCGAGGATGGGTGCGAGCGGAGACGGCGCGCCGAGGGAGGCGCCGGCGAGGGAGGCGCCGGCGAGGGAGAGAACAGGAGGGCGCGGCGCGCCCGGCCGGAGCGAGCCCCCGGCCGGACGCGAGCGACAAGGATCAGGAGGCCCGGAGCGCCTCGAGCAGATCGACGTCGGGGATCGCGATCGGGAGGCGGGCGCGGAGGACAGCGACATCGTTGTCCTCACAGAGGCGCGCCACCGCGAGGCCGTCGAAGAGCGAGATCGGCGCGGTCCCCGGGATCGCCGCCTCTTCACGGGCGCCGGAGAGCATCTGACCGGCGGTCAGGATCCAGCCGGCGGTGGCGGGGCCGTAGTGGTGGAGCGAGCCGCGGAGCTCGGTGACCCGCTCGCGGCCGACCTCGCGGCCGTCCCGCCGGACGACCAGCGCCAGCTTGATCTCGTCGCCCGCCGTGCGGAGCGCCCCGGAGAAGTGGCTCTCGCCGCCCGGCGCCCCGGCGCGGCGCACGGCGCGGAGCTGGCCCAGCCCGATGCGCTCGAGGGCGAGGACGCAGATCTCGACGAAGGCATGGCCCGGGAGCTCGGAGAGCTTGCGCACGAACGCGCGCCGCGCAGCCTCGCGGTAGCGCTCCACCGCGGCGAGCGCCTCCTGCTCGAGCCGCGAGAGGTCGCCCGGCAGCAGCCAGTCCGTCAGCGCGATCCGGCCGCCGGCGAACCGGAAGCGGGGCCGCTGCCCCGCTGCCGTGCGGCGCGCGTTGTCGGCGCGCACGGCGGCAGCGACCTGGGACTGCACGAGCTGCACGTCGCCGACCAGGCGACCGCGGCGCTGCGCCGTCTCCGCGATCTGCCGGAGCGAGACCGCGCCCGCGTTCCGGTCGAAGGTCGAGAGGATGCCCGCGATGGCGTCCGCGAGGTCGCGGCCGGCCAGATCGTCGAGCGCGTGCCCCTCACCGCCCGTGAGCTCGATCACCTGCGGACCGCGGTAAACGGGCTCGGCGCCGAAGCTGTCGACCCGCTCGGCCCGGTCGGTGCGCTCGGGCCGATCGATGCGCTCGGGCCGATCGATGCGCTCGGGCCGATCGATGCGCTCGGGCCGATCGATGCGCTCGGGCCGATCGATGCGCTCGGCGCCGCGGTCGGGGCGGTCGAAGCGCTCGGTGCGGTCGGAGCGCGGCGGCTCGCCGCGGCCGTTCTCGCGCCGCGCCTCGAACACAGGCGTCGCCACGTAGGAAGGAAGCCCCCCGGAGGAGCTCACGTTGGCCTCGGCGGTCCCGCGGCCGCGGCGGCGGCGGCGGCGGCGGCGGCGCCCCTCGCCCTGCTCGCCCGACGAGCCAGGGGTCGCGCGGTCATCGCCGCCGAGGATCGGCTGGTCGTCGTCGTCCTCCTCGTCGAAGAGCTCCGCCGCTCCGGCGACGGCCTCTGCCCGCATCGCCTCGTCCGGGCCCGGCGGCTCCGCGTCCTCGAGATCGACCTCTTCCTCGTCGACGTACGTGCTCGCGGCGCGCGGGGAGGAGGGCGCCGGCGGCGGCACGGGCTCGCGCGCTGCCGCGATCTCCACGCCGTTCATCCCGGCCGCGGCGGGCGCGCCGATCGCGACCTCGTCCTCGTCCTCGTCGTCGCCCGCAGGCGCGGCCTGCGCGTCGTCGCCCGCGGCCTCGGCCGCCTCGGCCCCGGCCGCCAGAGCGCCCGAGTCGCCCTCTTCCGCCGCCTCATCGTCCGCGGCCGTCTCGAAGAGGGTCGGCTGCTCCTCGTCCTTGCGCGCCTTGACCGCCTCGGGCTTCCCGCCCCGCTTCGCCTTCTTGCCGTCGAGCCCCGATTTGATCGTCTTCTCGTCCCACTCGCGCAGCGCGAAGACGCCCGGCTTCACCCGCACCAGGGGGTTGTCCGCCGTGTCCTTCTTGAGCGTCGCGGCCAGGCGGGCGCCCATCGTGACCTCTGGGCTCTTTCCAACGTGGCTAAGGAGGTTCTTCTCGATCGCGATATCGGTGATCTCTTTATAATGAAGCGGTCTACCGACGAGGCGAAGCACCTCGGCGGCTGCATCCGTGAACGTCATTTTGTTCGCCCTTCGGGCGCGCCGCCCGGCGGGCGCCCTCGTCGTCCCCATCGCGGCCGCCCCGTCCAAACTGGCTGACGAAGCGCGCGGGATACCCCACCGCAGCCGGGAAACGCACATTCGCTCCCACTCGGCCACGACGCGCGGAACGGCGTGCTCGTAGCATGCTCGGAAACGGCGGTCAACGGGCAGCGCGTTCTGGCTCAGGACAAGCCGCTGACCGGCCTGATGAGCATGGAACCAGGACGCCGGCGGCGCCAAGCCCGGATCGGCCGCGCGGCCGCGGGCGCGCGGCCCTCACGGCGCGCGGCGGGCCAGGAGGAGGCGCGGGCCGACCTCGCGCGAGCGCCACGAGCATCGATGTGGTCCGTGAGCGGCTGTCGGCCAGTCCGGAGCATGGGATAAGACGAAGACGGGAGATCGGTTGATCTCTCCTCGCCTGGCCAACCTGGCTGCGCGCGTGGCCGCGCGGTCGCGGCGCGTTCATTGGATGTTGGAGAACGCGATTGGGACGTGGCGCGCCCGCCAGCGCGCGTCACGCCGGCTGCGACCGCCGCGCGCAGAGCGCGGGAGAGCGCCCCCGGGGCAGGGCGCGCCTCCAGGGCCGCGGCCGCGCCTCGCCGGGGCGCGCGGCGAGCGGGCCGGCGGGCGTGGACGCCGCGCCGGCGGCCGGCGCAACCCGCGCTGGCGGGCGCGGCGCCAACATCGCTTTTGCGCTTTGCCATCGCCCGGATAAGAGGGTTACGCTGCATGGGTGGAGCTTTCGCGGTTGCTCGACGAGCTCACCCTGGCGGCCAACAGGGTCGGCATCGCCGTCAGGATGGAGGCGTTCGATCCGCACCTGTCGGACGCGCGCAATCCGCGCGGCGGGCTCTGCACGGTGCTCGGCAGGCGGCTCATCCTTGTCGACGCCAACGCGTCGCTGCCGGATCGAATCGCCACGGTCGCGGGCGCGCTCGCGCGCGTGGACCTGGAATCCGTGTTCCTGCCGCCGATCGTGCGCGCCACCATCGGCGCCCACGCCCCCGGCGCGCGGCCGCGCGCGGCCGCGCCGGGCGAGCCCGTGCGGCTGCCGGTGCGGCGCGCGAAGGGCGCGAAGGCCCCGCGGCTGCTCCCGCTCGCCCGCACCAAATGGCGTGACGCCTGATCGCGGCGGCGCGCCGCCTCGCCGGCTCCCGTGATGCCTCGTGCGTGAAGGGTGGAGCGAAGAGGGTAGAGCCGCCAGGAACGCCGGGCCGGAAGAGGAAGGTCCTCGCGCCCTGGCGCTCCTGGCCTGACAGCCCGCGGGGCGTTACGAGGCGAGCGCCCGCTCGACCTCGACGTAGATCGCGGCGATCGCCGCGTCGAGCTGCGCGACGTCGGTCCCGCCGGCCTGCGCCATGTCGGGGCGGCCGCCGCCCGAGCCGCCCACGATGCGGGCGATCGGCTTGATGAGCTCCCCGGCCTTGAGCCGCTCGGTGGCCGACTTGGAGACCATCACCGCGAGCTGCGCCTTGTCGCCCACGGCCGCGCCGAGCAGCACCGCCGCGCGGTCGCCGAGCTTGTCGCGCAGCTTCTCCGCGAGATCGCGCAGCGCCCCCGGGTTGGTGCCGTCCGGCACCCGCCGCGCGAGCACCTTGATGCCGCCGATCTCCCGGGCGCCCTCCAGCATCGCGTCGATGCCGCCGCCGCCGCCGCCCTGCGCGGGGCCCGCGCCCTCCAGGATGCGCCGCTCGAGATCGGCGACCTTCTTCTCGAGCTCCCGCTCGTGCGCGACGATCTTCCCGATCTTCTCGGCGAGATCGCCGCCCTGCGCCTTCGCGACCTGCCGCGCCCGCGCGAGCTCGGCCTCCACGTTCCGCGCGTACGCGAGCGCGTTCAGCCCCGTCGACGCCAGGAGCCGGCGCACGCCCGCGGCCACGCCGCCCTCGCTCGTGATCTTGAACAGCCCGATGTCCCCGAGCGCGCGCGCGTGCGTGCCGCCGCAGAGCTCCACGACCTCGGGCGTCATCGTGAGCATCCGGACCGTGTCGCCGTACTTCTCCTCGAAGATCGCCATCGCGCCCCGCCGCCGCGCCTCGTCCATGGGCAGGATCTCGGTCGTCACCCGGGCGTTCGTGAGGACCTTCTCGTTCACGAGGTCCTCGATCCGCGCGATCTCCTCGCGGGTGAGCGGCCGGTTGTGCGTGAAGTCGAAGCGGAGCATGTCCGGCCCGACGCGCGAGCCCTTCTGCTGCGCGTGCTCGCCGAGCACCTTGCGCAGCGCCCAGTGCAGGACGTGCGTGGCCGAGTGGTTGCGGCGCGTCGCCGAGCGCGCCGCGTGGTCGACCGCCAGGCGCACGCGCTGCCCCACAGCGATCGCCCCCTCGCGGACCACGCCCTCGTGCACGACCAGCCCGACGAGCGGCTTCTGCGTGTCCTTCACCTCGACGCGCACCCCGTCCGCCGTCACCTCGCCGACGTCGCCGACCTGGCCGCCCGACTCGGCGTAGAACGGCGTCTCGCGGACCACGATCTCCACCGCCGACCCCGCCTCCGCGCGCTCGACGAGCGCGCGGACCTTGCGCGCCTTGTCGCCCTCGCCCTGCGTCTCGACCCGGATGATCGCGACGATCTCGCTGTCGCCCTCCTCGTGCTCGTACCCCGTGAACACGACCGGGTGCGCGAGCGCCGCGCGGGCCGAGCGGTGCGCGGGATCCACGGCCGCTGTCGGATCGATCGGGCCGTCGGCCTCGGCGGCGCCGTGGATGACCGCCTCGGCCCCCTGGACGTCGACGTCGAAGTTCGACTCGGCGCAGATGACCTGCGTCAGGTCGAGCGGGAAGCCGTAGGTGGTGTAGAGATCCGCGGCCGCGGCGGCCGGGAGCGTCCGCTCGCCCGACGAGCGCATCTCGGCGAAGCGCTCCTCCAGGATCTTCATCCCGCGCTTCAGCGTGGAGCGGAACCGGACCTCCTCGTCCTCGGTGACGCGGGCGATGAGCTCCCGCCGATCGCGGAGCTCCGGGTACGTCTCGCCCATCCGGCGGACCACCTCGAGCGCGACCTCGTGCAGGAACGGCCGGTCGATCCCGAGCCGGTGGCCGTGGCGGATCGCGCGGCGCATCACCCGGCGGAGCACGTACTCGCGCCGCTGCCGCTCGGGCATCACCCCCTCGGCCATCAGGAACGCCGTCGTCCGGGCGTGATCCGCGATGACCCGCATCGACACGTCGTCATCGGCGTTGCTCCCCGTGTACGGCTTGCCGCTGAGCTCCGCGGCCCTGTCGACGAGGCCCCGGAGCAGGTCGGTGTCGTAGTTCGACGTCACGCCCTGGAGCACGCTCGCGATGCGCTCGAGGCCCATCCCGGTGTCGATGCTCGGCGCCGGCAGCGGGACGAGCGGGCCGTCCTTCTCGACGCGCTCGTACTGCATGAACACGTTGTTCCAGATCTCGGTCCAGCCGGTGCCGTCGATGCGCGGCTCCTCGCCGAAGCGCGAGACGTCGGGCTCGTTCCCGTGGAAGAAGTGGATCTCCGAGCAGGGGCCGCACGGGCCGACGTCGCCCATCGTCCAGAAGTTGTCGGCCAGGCCGAGCCGCAGGATGCGGTCGTCGCCGAACCCGGTGACCTTGCGCCAGATCGCCGCGGCCTCGTCGTCGGCCGGAAAGCCCCCCTCGCCGTTGTAGATGGTGACCACGAGCCGCGACGGAGAGATGTCGTAGACCTTCGTCAGGAGCTCCCAGGCGAAGGCGATCGCGTCTTCCTTGAAGTAGTCGCCAAAGCTGAAGTTGCCGAGCATCTCGAAGAACGTCTGATGGCGCGCGGTGACGCCGACGTTCTCGAGGTCGTTGTGCTTGCCGCTGATCCGGATGCACTTCTGGCTCGAGGCGGCGCGCTGGTAAGGGCGCTTGTCCTTGCCCGTGAAGACGTCCTTGAACGGCACCATGCCCGCGTTCACGAACATCAGCGTCGGATCGTTCTGGGGAACGAGCGGCGCGCTCGGGACGATCTCGTGGCCGCGCTGGCCGAAGAACTCGAGGAACGTGCGTCGGATCAGATCGGAGCTGGCAGGCGTTGCGATGGGCATAGGAGGACGCGCGGTCTAGCACGACCGCGGAGCGGCTTCCCCCCGCTCGAGGGGCGCCGCGCCGCCGCCGCGGAGGACGCGCGCGCCGCGCCCGCCTGTCGGGCTGACCGGCGGCTGCGCCGCAGGGGGGCCGTTGGGGGGCCGTTGGGGGGCTGTCGAGGGGGGCTGTGGCGGGCCGTCGCCGGGGGCCGTCGAGGAGGGCCGTCGAGAGGGCCACCGCGAGCGCGCCGCCCCCGGGGCACGCGGGCGGGCGCCTCGGGGTCAGCGGCCGGAGGGGACGACGCTGCTGCCGGAAGCGGCCTCCAGGGCGAGGGGGGCCCTCTGGAGCGCGCTCTCGATCGCGCCGGCGACAGCGTCGCTCTGGAGCTGGGCGAGCTCGCGCAGGCCCTTGGCGCGCCGGGCCTCGGCGACCGCCTGGGCCGAGCCGATCATCGAGCCCTTCAGCGTCTGGCTGGGCATCTCGCGGATCACGTACTCGACCTTGGCCGCGAAGCCGATCCCGTCAGCCCCCTGGCGCTTGCTGAGCTGCGTGACCGAGCCGTCCAGCGTGAACGCCGGCAGCTTGCGGCTCTTGCCCGCCGCCGCCACGTCCGTGCCGTCGGCCACGATCTCGATGTCGGCGAACTGCGCGACGCGGCTCCGCGTGTGCTGCCGGAGCAGCGACCCGAGCATCGCGTCCTTCACGCCGGTGCGGTTCTCGAACTTGCCCAGGCTGACGAGGAAGCGCGCCTTCGACGTCGACTTCGAGAGCCGCTCGATGGCCGCCTGGATCTGGCGCTTCAGGCCGGGCGCAGGCTCGGTGTCGAGCGCCGCCTTGAGCGCCGGGACGGCCGCGGGGTTGCCCATCGCCCCGAGCGCTGTCGCGGCCGAGGCGCGCACCGCCGGGTGCGCGTCCCGGAGCGCCTTCTCGAGGGCCGGCCGCGCGCCCGGGCTCTTCGACCTGCCGAGCGCCAGCGCCGCCGCCACCCGGAGCCGGTAGTCCTTGCCGACCGCGATGTCGCGGAAAGCCGAGGTGTCGCCGTCCTCGGCGATCGACGGGGACGTGCCCCCGAGGATCATCGAAGTCGCCAGGAGCATCGCAATGAAGAGACGACGAACCATCACGTCCCTCCGGGGATCGGCGGCTTTCGCCGTCCGTTCACCTCGGTCAACCACTCAGATCTCGTGACGCGCCCGGCGTCCAGACGGTCTTATCCTTGGCCAGGACGGTCGCGAGATCAAGGCCTGTTTGGCCCCGAATGGCTCATGCAGGACTCATGACGAGCACGGCAGACGTGGTCAACGCGGGCAATCTTGCCGCCCCGAGCGCTTATTTCCAGACACACTGCGACGGATGAGCCCGGGTCGGCTTATCGGCTCAGAAGAGGATACCGAGATACCAGCGCACCGTCTGCGCGGTCTGCAGGTCGACCTCCTGGAGGGCCTGCTCTCGCGGGAGCTGGCCGAGGCCGCCGAGCGGAAACAGCACGCCGTACTGCACCGCCGTGTAGAAGCCGCCCATCTTGTCCGGATCGTCGTTGAGCGTCCCGTCCTTCGACTGGAAGTAGAGCTGGCCGTTCAGCTCGACGCCGAGATCCCGGGAGTTTCCGGGCGCCTGGACGAACTCCGAGGCGCGGCTCCAGATGAGCGAGGCGCCCAGGCCGGCGCGCTGGCCGTTCTTGTCACGAGCGAAGTCCCAGTCCACGCCAGGGCGGAAGTAATACGCCCCCTGGACCCGAGACAGGATGTTCCTGAAGAGGATCTGGTCGACCCGGTAATCCGGGTGGAAGCGGAAGGTCGAGTAGGTGCGATCGGTCGAGTTCTGGGGATCCATGGCCCCGATCGCGGTGCCCCGGGGCTCGAGGGAGGGCGCGTCGTCGTCGCCGGTCGCGTACCCGAAGCCGAAGTGCACCCGCAGCCGGCCCTCCATCTCGATGAGCTCGGCCTGCGTCGCGAGGCCGAACTGCCGGATGCCCCAGCCCGTGTCGTCCGGCGAGAGGACGTTGGCGTAGTCGCTCTCGTCGTTCCCGCGGACGTCGAGGGAGCCGTAGATCATCGCGGCCTCGAGCTCGAAGCGGAACTTCTTGTAGAGGAGCTGGAACCACACGTCGGGGATGACCATCTCCGCGCCCCGGTGCACGTACCCCGCCGCGACGTTGTCGGCGGTCTGGCCGAGCGAGGCGCCCGGCCTCGGGTCGTTGCCGGCGTTGTCGTTGGCCAGCGTCTGCTGCCGGTAAGCGAAGTAGACGCCGCCGTTCAGGACCATGTTGCCGCGGGCGAGCTCGAGCTTCTGGAGCTCCGGGTTCTTGCGGCGGACGGCGACGAACACGTACTGATCGACGTCATCGGCCTGGGCGAGGTCGTAGGGCTGGCCCTCGAGCTCCTGGAGGGAGGCGCTCGTCGCGCCCTCGTTGGTCCAGTCCCAGGCGCCGGCAAAGTAGAGGTCGTATTTCTTGATGCCGGTGACGAACATCAGCCGGTCGACCGTCGACTGGTAGTCGGAGTCGTACCCATCGCCGCTGTTCGCCACCATGCCGAGGCCCCAGTGGTTCGGCATGCGGCCGAAGCGGAGGAGACCGATGGGGGTCATGTACTCACCCCAGACCCGCTTGACGGATATCGAGTCCTTCGGCGAGTTGATACCGGCGCTCGGCGCCCACTGGGTGCCGGCGAAGGCCCCGAGCGGCGAGTAGCCGCCCCGGCGGACGACCTCGTAGCCGTCCGCGCCCGGCCGGTTCGCGTAGCCCTCCGGCGTCGAGCCGAGCACCACGTTGTCGAGGAGATCGACCTGCGAGAGGATGCGCAGGTTGTCGCTGATGTGCAGCTCGGGGTTGAGCCGGAACCGCATGTTCGCGCCGGCCTGGGTGTCGTTCTCGCACGGCGCGAAAGAGCGCGAGCCGCCGCTCGTGCCCTCGCTCGGGTTGCAGAGATCGACCACGTGGGTCGGGTTGTAGGAGTTGTCGGCCGGCTGCGGCCAGAGCGCCTGGTTGCGCGCATCGACGCGGCCGAGGGCAAAGCTGTTGAAGAGCTCCCACCGGAGCCGATAGTAGCCGTGGACCTCGAACGTCGGCCGCGCGTGAGACCACCAGTCCTCGGCGTAGACCTCGCTGGGCCGGGCGCCGATCTCCCCCTGGGTGGCCTGTCGCTCCTCCGGCTCGGTCGCCCCGGCCGCCGCCGCTCCTGCCGGAGCCGCGGGGCTGGCCGGCTGCGGGGCAGAGGGAGCGGCCGTACCGGCCGGGGGCATGAGCGGCTCGGCCGCCGGCGCGGCGGGCTCGAGGGCCTCCACGCCGTCGCCGGCTCCGCCGACCGGCGCCGCGCCGGGCTGCGCCGGGGCAGGCTGCGCCGGGGCAGGCTGCGCCGGGGCAGGCTGCGCCGGGGCGGCCGGCGCCGCGCCGGGCTGCGCGGGCGCTGCGCCGGGCTGCGGCGCAGGAGCGCCCGCCGGTCCGGCAGGCGGCTGCGCTGGGGCCGCCGGCGGCTGGGCCGGCCGGCGCGCCGGCTGCTGGGCGGACGCGGAGGACGCGCCCAGCACGAGCGCGAGCGCGAGGCCCGACCGGAGGCGACGGCGAGGGGTGCCAGGGCTGCACGACGTTCCCGGAGACCGCGACGAGATGGGCATCTGCTTGGTTCGTTCGCGCGTTTTCTGCCCCGCGCGCAGGAAGAGGTTGAAGTTCCGAGCTCTCGGTGGCCCGGAGGCCGGGGGCCGATGTCTCATGCCCGGCCTGTGTGGTCAAGGCGCCGCTCGGCCCCGACCCCTGGAACCGGGGCCGGGGAATGCGCCCGGGTCCCCCGGGCCGCGCCCGAGCCGGCGCCCTGATGCGCGCACGTCGGCGCGGCGCCCGAGCCGGCGCCCTGATGCGCGCACGTCGGCGCGGCGCCGCGGATACCGGGCTGATCCGCGCGCACCTGCGCGCGGCGCGCGAGTTGAGCCCCCTTGGAAATCTGCGCGCGATCCGGGAAGATTCGACCACGTTGCGTTGGGTGCCGCCGCGCGCCTCGGCTGCCGTACTCGCCTCACCGACCGCGCGGAGCGCCTCTGTACCCAGCGCACGTCGGCCCTGCAGCGCGCCGCGCGTGCAGGACGCTCACCGGGAAGATGCCTGAAAGGGGATAGATGAGAAGGCTGCGAGCGCTGTGTCTGGTGTCGATCGTGGGCGCTGGGGTGGGGCTCGCCGCGGGCGTGGCGCGCGCGCAGGAGGCGGTCCTCGACGGGGAGTTCTCGGCGCAGCGGTTCGAGCCGGCGCCGGGATCGAGGAACTACCTGAGCGTCGAGGGCGCCCGGATGGAGGCGCCGCTCGGGGTCACGGCGGGGCTCGTGTTCGACTACGCGCGGGCGCCGTTCGTCGTGGAGAGCTGCGTCTCGGCGACCGACTGCTCCGCCCCCGACGCGCTGAACAGGCGCGAGGTGCCGGTCATCTCGGACATGCTGACCTGGAACCTGCTCGCGTCGATCACGCCGACGCCGTGGCTCCAGGCCGGCCTGCGCTTCCCCGTCGCCTACGTGAGCGGCCAGGGCATCGACGCCGCGACGGGCGCGCCGGCGGTGGAGGGGCTGAAGGCGTTCGGCGCGGGCGACCCGACCCTCGAGGCGAAGGTGCGGTTCTTCGGCGGGCCGCGGGATCCGCTGGTGCTCGGCGCCGCGGCCGACGTGAGCTTCCCGCTCGGGCACGCGACCAGCGCGGGGAGCTACCTCGGCAGCTCGTCGCCGGTGACCGCGGGGCTGCGCCTCATCGTGGACGGCAGCGCGGGGCCGCTGTCGTTCGGGCTCAACCTGCGCGGCAAGCTGCTGCCGGAGACGGCGCGCATCGCGGCGACGGAGGTCGGGCCGGTGGAATTCCGGTACGGCGCGGGGCTCGGCTACCAGATCACCCCGGCGCTCCGCGCGGTCGCCGAGGGGTACGGCGCGACCGAGTTCAGCGCGCAGGGCGGGACGAACTCGCTCGAGGTGGACGGCGCGCTCCAGATCGCGCCGCGCGACCTCGGCCTTGTGTTCACGGTCGGCGGCGGCGCGGGCGTGGTCCAGGGCATCGGGGTGCCCGCCGCGCGCGCGATCGCGGGGATCCTCTTCGTGCACGAGCCCGGAGACGAGGACGGGGACGGCGTGCGCGACGCGGCGGACCGGTGCCCGGCGCAGCCCGAGGACAGGGACGGGATCGCCGACGAGGACGGCTGCCCCGAGGACGACGCGGACGCGGACGGCGTGCCGGACGAGAGCGACCGCTGCCCGGTCAAGGCGGAGGTCATCAACGGCCTCGACGACAAGGACGGCTGCCCCGACGAGCTGCCCGACCGCGACAAGGATCGCGTCGCCGACGCGCGGGACAAGTGCCCGGATCAGGCGGGACGCGTGCTCACGCCCGAGCACTACGGCTGCCCCGACACGGACGAGGACGGCGTGCCGGATCCGGTCGACAGGTGCCCGGACGCTGTCGAGGACACCGACGGGTTCGAGGACGAGGACGGCTGCCCCGACGCGGACAACGACCGCGACGGCGTCCTCGACCAGCAGGACGAGTGCGTCGATCAGCCCGAGGTCAAGAACGGCTTCAAGGACGAGGACGGCTGCCCCGACGAGCTGCCCGACGCGGACGCAGACGGCATCCCGGACGAGCGGGACAAGTGCCCGACGCAGCCGGAGAACCTGAACGGCGTCGAGGATCTGGACGGCTGCCCGGACCGCGGCGCGAGCCTGGTGCAGGTCGGCGAGGAGAGCATCACGATCCTCCAGCGGGTCGAGTTCGCGCTGAACAGCGACAAGATCCAGGGCCGGCAGAGCTTCGCGGTGCTCGACGCCGTGGTCTCGGCGCTGAAGCTCCACCCGGAGATCTTCAAGGTGGAGGTGGCAGGCCACACCGACAACGCCGGGCCGGCGGACATGAACCGCGCGCTGTCGCAGAAGCGCGCCGAGGCCGTGGTCGCCTACCTGACGAGCAAGGGCATCGATCCGAAGCAGCTCGTGGCGAGGGGCTACGGCCCGGACAGGCCGATCGAGGACAACAAGAGCGCCCTCGGGCGCCAGAAGAACCGGCGCGTCGAGTTCGTCATCCTGCACTCGGTCGGCAAACCGCTGGCGCCGGGCGCGACGGAGACGACGCCGGCGGGAGCGGCGCCCGCGCCGGCGGGAACAGCGCCCGCGCCGGCGGGAACAGCGCCCGCGCCGGCGGCAGGCGCGCCAGCGGCATCGCCGCCGCCGGCAGCCCCGCCTGCGGCAACGCCGCCTCGGGCAGCGCCGTCGCCGGCGGCCCCGCTGCCGCTCGCGCCCCCGCCGCCGAAGCCCTGATCTCCCGCGCTCCGCGCCATGCCCTGATCTCCGCCCTCCGCGCCCGGCCGCCTGGACGGCCGGGGCTCGCCGTCCTCCCCTCTGGATCTCTCGGCCGAGCTGAGCGAGGCTGCCGGCCGCAGCATCCCGCTCCGCCTGACGGAGCCATGGAGAAAGCGTTCATGAATCGGACACTCATTGCACTACCCCTCGCGCTGTCGTCGCTGTTCGCCGCGGGCTGCGGCCACTCCGAGCAGGAGTGGAAGGCGCAGCTCGCCAAGTACAACGACCTCCAGAGCCGGAGCCAGAAGAGGGAGGCCGACCTCGAGAAGGAGCTCGCCGCGGCGAAGCAGCGCGTCGAGGAGCTCGAGAAGCAGCTCGAGGCGCAGGGCGCCGACATCTCGAAGATGAGCTCGACCCTGGAGGACCGCGAGAAGGCGCTGGCGGAGTACAAGGCGCGCGCGAAGCAGCTCGAGGCGATCCAGGCGCGGTTCGACCTGCTCCGGAAGAAGCTCGAGGAGCTGACCAAGCTCGGCCTCGAGGTGCAGGTCCGCAGGAACCGGATGGTCATCTCGCTGCCCGGCGACGTCCTGTTCGACTCGGGGAAGGACACCCTGAGCAAGGACGGCCAGGAGATCCTGAAGAAGATCGCGGACGTCATCCGGGGCGACAAGTCGCTCGTGGACCGCGATTACCAGGTCGCCGGGCACACGGACAGCCAGCCGTACAAGAACGGCCCGTACTACGACAACTGGGGTCTCTCGCTGATGCGCGCGCGGGCCGTGCTGCTGTTCCTGATCGGCAAGGAAGGCCAGCTCCCGACGCGGCACTGGAGCGCGGCAGGGTTCGGGGACACCGACCCCATCGCGAACAACGCCACGCCGGCCGGCAAGCAGAAGAACCGCCGGTGCGACCTGATCGTGATGCCGGACGTGGACGAGATGCTCGACCTGACGAAGCTCGCCACGAAGTGAGGGCGGGCGGGAGAGATCGAGCGGGGGGGGCGGGCGCCGAGGGGCTCGCAGGCGTGATGCCGCGGGGCTCCGGCGGGGCCACGGCGTGAGACAGCTCGTGTTGAGCCCCGAAAGACAAGCAACTTCATACTGTTAGCGCCTGGGTCGACCACAGCGCGTTCTGGTGCCCGGGCGGCTCAGCCGTCGAGCCACTGCCGCGCGAGATCGAGCGTGCGGGCGTTGTCCGGGACGTCGCGGAGGAAGCGCTCGCGCCAGGCCGGGTCGCTGAGCTTGTCGGCGCGCGCGAGCAGCGCAGCCTTCGCCGACGCGATCGCGGCGGCGGCCTCGCCCTGCCTGCCGCCCGCGGCGAGCGCCTCGGCGAAGGTCAGCCGGACCAGCGACTCGCCCTCTTCGAGCGTGCCGAACGACTCCAGCATGGAGCTCGCCTCGGTGGCTGTCCCGACAGCCTCGTCGATGCGCCCGAGACCCAGCAGCGCGCGCGCGAGGAGCGCGAAGGCCTGCACGCCGAGCGTCGGCGCGCTCGGCGAGAGCGCCACCGCGGCGCGCGCCTCGCGCTCGGCGGCATCCAGATCGCCGAGGGCGACGCAGGCCCTGACGAGGTAGCAGCGGGCAAACAGCTCGGTGCGCACGAAGCCCGCTTGCCGGCTCGCCGAGGCGGCCGCCTCGGCGAGCGCCCGCGCCTCGGCGGGCTGACCCCGAAACACCAGGACCTGCGCGAGGTTCGCCTCCGTGGCGAGCTTCGGCTCATGCAGGTGCATCCGTTCGGCCTCCTCCAGGGCTGCACGCAGCATCGACTCCGCTTTCTCGAAGTCGCCGAGCTCCGCGCTGACGGAGCCCAGGTTGAGGCGTGCGGTGCTGGCGCTGCGGCGATCACCGGTCTGGTCGAAGGCACGGCTCGCGGCTTCCATCCCCTCTGCGCCGGCGACCAGATCGCCTGTACACACGGCATGGCAAGCGCGCGCCTCGTGGAGCTGCGCGACCGCCCCCGCGTCCCGTACATCGGTGTTCGTGAGCGCGCGCTCGACGACATCGATGAGCGCGCGCCCCTCTGCATAGCGACCGACCACGGTCAGCATCGCCGCGCTGATGGCGAGGCACGTGAGCCTGACGCTCTGCGCGTCGGCCGCGGGGACCGCGCCCGCCGCCAGGGCCGTCCAGCGCTCGAGCTCGTCGAGCTGGCCCAGCTTGGACGTCGCGATGACCACCTGCGCGATGGCCGAGAACCACGCGGCCGAGCCGACCGCGAGCCGCTCGATCGCCTCCGTGCCTCGCTCCACGGCCAGGGAGAGCTCGCCGCGCCACACATGGGCCTCCGCCTGGACCAGGCGGAGCCTGCCCGCGACGTCTCCGGCGGCACCGCAGCCGATCCCGCGCTCGGCCCGCGCGAGCGCCGCGGCGAGATCGCCGCCCCGGAGCGCCTCCTCGGCCGCGCGCAGGTACGCGTCCGCCGCCCGCGCCGGCGCGCCGCCGATCTCGAAGTGCTCGGCCAGCGCCATGGCGTCGGCGCCGCCGGCCCGGTCCAGCCACTCGCCCGCGAGCGCGTGGCCGACCCGGCGATCGCGCTCCGTGAGCATGCCGTAGGCGGCCTCCCGCACGAGGGCGTGCCGGAACCCGTACTCCACCTCCCCCGCGATGCGCGCCTCGTCCCGCCGGAGGATGATCTCCCGCCGCACGAGCTCGGCGAGCCGCCGCGCCACCGGCGCGCCGCCCACGAGGGCCGCGACACCGCCCTCCCAGAACGTCTCGCCGAAGAGGCTCGCCGCGCGCAGGACGCGCCGCTCCTCGATGCCCAGCGCCTCGAGGCGCGACTGCACCATCGCGAGCGCCGTCTCGGGCAAGCCCTCGCTCCGGCCCTCGGCGACCGCGCGGATCTGCTCCTCCAGGACGAACGCATTGCCCTCCGCGCGCGCGAGGAGCCGCTCGATCTGACCGGCATCCGTGCGGTCGCCGAGGACCTCCCGCACGAGCCGCTCGCCCGCGCGCCGCGGGAGCGGCCCGAGGCGCATCCGGAGGCCATGGCGCTCGCCCCAGAGCGCAGGGAAGAGCTCGTTGACCTCCGGACGGGCGAGCGCCAGCACGAAGAAGGGCAGCTCCCTCGCGTGCTGGAGCGCGGCGTCGACCAGGTTCACGGTGGGCAGGTCGCCCCAGTGCAGGTCCTCGAGCACGAGCAGCACCGGTTGCCGCTGGCACTCGGCCCGGACGAGCTCCTCGAACGCCAGGCGGAGGCGGTCGCCCATCAGCACCGGGTTCTGGCGCGCCGCGCGGAGCTGGACGTCGCCCTCGTCGGGGAACGTCGCCCCCACGATCTCGCCGAGGAACGCCGCGACGTGCGGGCCCCTGGCCCCGAGGCCGCCGAGCCGCTCGACCCGGTCGAGCACCTTCCGCCGCCGCGCCTCGATCGGCTCGCCGTCGAGGATGCCCATGGCGCGGCGGAGCGCGTGGGCGAGGAGGCCGAACGCGGAGCCGGCGGCCATCGGATCGGCCCTGCCGGTCCAGATCTCGGCGGGCTCGCGCTGCTCCGCGAGGCCGCGGAGGAACTCCCAGGCGAGGCGCGACTTGCCGAGGCCCGGCGCGCCCACGACGACCACGGCGGTCGCGGCGGGCTCGTCGACGCAGTGGCGCCACTCGGTCGAGAGCTGCGCGAGCTCGCGGTCGCGGCCCACGCAGGGCGTCGGCTTGCCGAGCAGCCTGGGGACGGCGACCGGCTCCTCCCGGGGGCCGCGGAGCCAGTATCCATCGGGCTCCTGCGTCGTGTCGAAGCGGCTCGCGAGCAGGCCCGCCGTCGCGCTGTCGAGCAGGATGCTCGACCCCGTCGCGCGGCCTTGCTGCGGGAAGAGCTGCACGACGCGATCGATCAGCGCGCCGACCGGCAGCCTCCCTGCGACCTCTGCCAGCCCCATCGCGATGGACATGGGCACATCCCCGAGCTCTGCCCGGAGGGCGAACGCGCAGTGCGCCGCGCGGGCGGCGAGGTCCGTCGGGGATTCGGCGCCGGACAGGGCGATGAGCAGCCATTGCGACCGCAGGAGCTCGAGGCGCCCGCCGTGGCGCGCCGCGATCCGGCGCAGCGCCTCCGCGTCCGGGCCCGGCGGCTCCGTCCCCGAGCCGCCCTCGGTCTCCGTGAGCGTGGCCGCCGCCGCGCGGCCGTCGGCGGCCAGGATGACGCACATGACCCGCCGCTCCGACGTCGTGATCTCCACGCCCGGCGCGGGCGGCACGGTGCTCACGCTGGCTCCGGCGGGGAGCCCTGCGTGCGCCACGGTCGCGAGCTCCTCTGCGACGGCGGCGCCGTCGCGCGGCCGCTGCCCCGGCTCCTTCGCCAGCATCCGCGCCACGAGGCGCTCGAGCGGCTCGGGGACGCCGTCGCGGAGCTCCCCGAGCCGCGGCGGATCTTCCAGGACGACCTTCATGAGGAGCGCGAGCACGTTGTCGCTCACGAACGGCGGGCGCCCCGCGAGGCACCCGAACAGCATGCAGCCGAGCGCGAACACGTCGGCGCGGGCGTCGACCGACGACTCGCCGCGCGCCTGCTCGGGGGCCATGTACCCGGGCGTGCCGAGGATCGCGCCGGGCGCCGTCAGGCTGCGCGTGACCTGGAGGTCGCGCGCGAGGCCGAAGTCGAGCAGCGTGGCGCGCTCGACGGCGCCGCCCACGAGCATCAGGTTGCTCGGCTTCAGGTCGCGGTGGACGATGCCGAGCCGGTGTACCGCGCCGAGCGTCGCCGCCACCCGCATCGCCAGGCCCACGCTCTCGTCGATCGAGAGCGGTCCTCCGGCGAGCCGCTCCTCCAGGGTGACGCCGTCGAGCCACTCCATGGCCAGGTACGGCCGCCCTGCGCCGGTCATCCCGTGCGCCACGTACTGCACGACCCCCGGCAGCTGGAGCGTGACGAGCGCCTCCGCCTCGCGGGAAAGCCGGCTCAGGTCGCGGACGCTCGCCCGCTGCAGCACCTTGAGCGCGACCGTCTCCCCCGACAGCCGGTCGCGCGCGCGATAGACGTCGCCCATGCCGCCGGAGCCGGCGAGCCGCTCGATCTCGAACCGATCCTCGATCAAGTCCAAGGCATGCATTGCTGTCTTATGTACGTCGCGAATCCCCGGGTGTCCGTTTCTCGCGCATGACACCGCAGGTTTTCCGCGGGCCAGCCGCGGCCGTCGCCCCGGAACGTGGGACTCCATCACCGGGTTGGAGAATCCCCCCCACGCGTCGAGGCCGGCTGTCCCGGATCTCCCCTCCGCGCTCCCCCCCCCGGCCCCGCTGCCGCTACTCCGTGGCCGCCGCCTCCCCCGCCCCGGCAGCCGCCGCAGCCGCCGCCGGCTCCACCTCGCAGCGCACCACCACGACCTCGCCGTCCGCGAGCTCCGGCCGCTCCACGAGCTCGTGCGCGCTCGCCCGCACCGACGTGAGCACGTCTGCCAGCGCAGGCCGCAGCCGCGCCAGCGTCGCGGCGTTCGCCCCCAGCGCGAGGTCCGCCACGACGCGCCCCACGCTCGCGCCGAGCTCGCTCTTCCGCTTGTTGACCGCCGCCATCGCCGCCGCCGCGAGATCCAGCAGCGCCGGATCCGCCGGCGCCGCCACGTGCGCGAAATCCGACGCCGCCGGCCACGCCGCCCGGTGGATCGACGGCTGCCCCGTCTCCTCCGCGTACACCCAGCGCCAGACCTCGTCGGTGATGTACGGGAGCATCGGCGCGAACAGCCGCAGCAGCACCGAGAGCGCGAGCCGCAGCGCCGCCACCGCCGAGCCGCGCGCCGCGTCGCCGGAGCCGGCTTCACCCCGCGCGCGGGCCTTGGTGAGCTCCAGGTAGGCGTCGGTGAACCAGCGCCAGAAGAAATCCTCCGTGCGCTCGAGCGCCGCCGCGAACTCGTGCTCATCGAACGAGCGCGTCGCGTCCGCCACCACCGCCGCGAGCTTGTGCACGAACGCCCGGTCGAGCTCCTCGGAGATCGGATGGACCTCCGCGGACTGGCTGAGCACGTACTTGCTCGCGTTCCAGATCTTCGTGACGAGGCGCTTGCCGATCTTCAGCACCTTCTCGTCAAAGGCCGTGTCCGTGCCGAGCCGCGCGCTCGCCGACCAGTAGCGGACCGCGTCGGAAGAATACGTGTCGAGCAGGTGCATGGGCGTCACGACATTGCCCTTGCTCTTCGACATCTTCTTTCGATCGGGATCGAGGATCCACCCCGAGATCGCGATGTGGTGCCACGGCACCGACGACTCGTGCAGCATCGCCTTCGCGATCGTGTAGAACGCCCACGTCCTGATGATGTCGTGCGCCTGCGGGCGCACATCGGCCGGGAACAGCCGCGCGTGGCGCCCGGCGTCGAGCCCCCAGTGCGAGCTGATCTGCGGCGTGAGCGAGCTCGTGAACCACGTGTCGAACACGTCGCTCTCCGCCGTGAAGCCGCCCGGCTGGTCGCGCTGCGACGCCTCGTACCCGGGCGGGACGTCGACCGTCGGGTCGACAGGGAGCATCTCGCGGGTCGCGAGCAGCGGCCGGCTGTGGTCGGGGTTGCCCTCGGCGTCGAGCGGATACCAGACAGGGAACTGCACCCCGAAATAGCGCTGGCGGCTGATGCACCAGTCGCCCTGGAGACCCTCGGTCCAGTTGCGGAACCGGAGGCGCATGTAATCCGGGTGCCACGCGATCTTGTCGCCGTACTCGAGGAGGTCGGCCTTCTTGTCGGAGAGCCGCACGAACCACTGCCGCGTGGGCACGAACTCGAGCGGCTGGTCGCCCCGCTCGTAGAACTTCACCGCGCGCTCGATCGGCTTCGGCTCGCCGCGGAGCGCCGGGCCGCGGCCGGGCGCGGCCGCGTGCTCCTCGCGGCGGAGCAGCTCGACCACCGCCGCGCGCGCCTGCTTCACGCCCCTGCCCTGGAGCGGCGCGTAGGCGGCGTTCGCCGCGGCCGGGTCGCGGCTCTGGAAGTCGCCCTCGCCGAACGTGACCGGGAGGACCCGGCCGTTCTTGCCGAGCATCTGCCGGAGCGGGAGCTTCTGCTCCCGCCACCAGATCACGTCGGTCGCGTCGCCGAACGTGCAGACCATCAGGATGCCCGTGCCCTTCTCGCGATCGACCAGCGGGCTCGGGAAGATCGGCACCGGCGCGCGGAAGATCGGCGTGAGCGCCGTCTTGCCGAAGAGGTGCTGGTACCGCGGATCGTCCGGGTGCGCCGTGACGCCGACGCAGGCCGCGAGCAGCTCCGGGCGCGTCGTGGCGATGATGAGCTCCTCGCTCGTCCCCTCCACCGCGAACGCGATGTCGTGGAACGCGCCGGACTGCGGGCGATCCTCGACCTCGGCCTGGGCGACCGCGGTCTGGAAATCGACGTCCCACATCGTGGGGGCGAAGACCGAGTAGAGGTGGCCCTTCTCGTGGAGATCCAGGAACGAGAGCTGCGCCGTCCGGCGGCAGTGATCATCGATCGTGGCGTACTCGTGCTGCCAGTCGACCGAGAGGCCCACCCGGCGGAAGAGCGCCTTGAACACCTGCTCGTCCTCGCGCGTGACCTTGTGGCAGAGCTCGATGAAGTTCGGCCGCGAGACGATGCGCGGCGGGTCCTTCTTCATCGCCTCCGGCGTCGCCTGCGACAGCGTGAGGCCGCGCTCGTAGGGCGTGCGCACGTCCGTGCGGACGTGGAAGTAGTTCTGCACGCGCCGCTCGGTGGGCAGGCCGTTGTCGTCCCAGCCCATCGGGTAGAAGATGTTGAACCCGCGCATGCGGCGCTGCCGGACGACGACGTCCGTGTGCGTGTAGCTGAAGACGTGGCCGATGTGCAGCGAGCCCGAGGCCGTCGGCGGGGGCGTGTCGACGACGAAGGTCTCCTCGCGGGGGCGCGACGGGTCGTAACGGTACGTCCCGTCGGCCTCCCACGCCTCGGCCAGGCGCTGCTCGGCGACAGGCGAGTCGAAGTGCTTGGGGAGCGTCGCGGGATCGATGGTGCGGAACGTCTTCTTGGTCGTCACGTGGTCACCTGCAGAACGGACCCCGCAGGAACCTCCCGCGGGGCCGAGCATCCTACGTCGTACCCAGGGTGCCGCTCAAGGCGCGGCGCGCCGCCGGGCAGCGATCCATCCATGCACCCACGCCGCGCGCGCTCGAGGCCGGCGGCTCCGTCGTCGAGGGACCGGCGGCTCAGTCGTAGCGCTCGACGTGGACGTGCTTGCGGGGGACGCCGAGCTCACCGCGGGCGAGCTCGCGCACGGTCGAGACCATCCGATCGAGACCGCAGATGTACACGTGCGGGGCCGGGTCGCCGCTCGCCGCCGCGAGCTCGCGGTAGAGCTCGGGCACGTGCGCCTGCACGTAGCCGCGGCGGCCGGCCCACGACGGGCCGCCGCGCGACAGCGTGATCTCGTGGCGGATCCGATCGGAGCCGCGCGCGAGCGCCTCGAGCTCGTCGCGGTAGATGATGTCCTCCTCGAAGCGCGCGCCGAACAGGATCCACAGGTGGGGGGCGGCGAGCCCCGCGCGCAGGGAGGCGTGCAGCATGCTCCGGAGCGGCGTGACGCCGGTGCCGGTGGCGACGAACAGGGAAGGCGCGGGATCCGCGGGATCCCGGGTGAAGAGCCCGTGCGGCCCGATGGCGCGGAGCGCGGCGCCGGGCTCGAGCCGGTGCAGGAACTCCGAGCCGGCACCGCCCTCGACGCGCGTGACCGCCAGATCGAAGCGCGGCGAGCCGTCGGGGGCGGAGGCGATCGAGTAGGCGCGCTTCACCTCGCCGCCCGGGAGCGGGAGGACGAGGTTGACCCACTGCCCGGCCTCGAACTGGAGCGCCTTGCCGTCGGCGCGCTCGAACGAGAGCTCGCGCACGAGGGCGCTGAGAGGCCGGGCGGCGACGAGGCGGGCTTCGAACGGTTCGGCGTGGATCATGTCGGGGGCTTCTGCGGGCTCGGGCGGCGCGGCCGTGGGGCCGCGCAGCGGGTGAGGTCTTACCGCAGCCTGCGGCCCGGCCCAAACACGATCCGAGCCGGGACGGCCGCGTCGGGCGACGCGGAATCGCGGGAGTCTCGGCCTTCCGGCCCGGCGCCGCCGCGCACGCGCCGCCGGGCCGTCGCTCCGGCGGCGCGTGCGCGGCCGACGGCCCGGGAGCTACCGCTGCACGCCCATGCGGCGCCTCTGCGGGATGTTCACCGTCGGCCGCGCGCGATCCATGTTGGGATGCCTGGCCGGCGGGCGGGGCTCCCGGTCCATCGGCTTCTGCGCAGGGAGCGGCCCTCTCGGGGGCGGGCGCCGCACGGGCGTCCTGGCCGAGCCGAGCTCCAGGTGACCATCGGGGAACTGCGCTCGTCGTTGCATGGAATCCTCCATTCGATCGCTCGTCTCTGTCATCACCACGGCAGGAAGAACACCCAGCGAAACCATCGAAGAACCGGCTCTCATACATCCTCCATTCATCGCATGACCCCGGAGTGCAGGCAGACCGATGCAGCGATGGACGTCGACGCAGGAGGCCTCTCCCGGGTCACCCGACTGGCGCTCTCGCGACGCACCTCGGCCCTGCGTCGGGACGGGGCGGCCCGGCGCGCCACACGCCCTCTGTCGAGGCGCCTCGGCGCCACGACGTCAGGAGAGATGGCGAGTCGGCCCGCCGCGCCACGACCCCTCGGGCTCAGCGCGTCGAGCGAGCGGCCAGCGAGCGGGGGGCGGCCACCAGGAGATCAGTGACGTCCAGTCAATGATCTCCAGCGCCTCGGACTCGTTCGCTCGTCGGCCCCGCTCCGTCCCCACAGCGCACGACACCGCGCTCGCGCGGGGTTCCGCGGTCGCGGTCGTGGCTGCTCGCGCGCGGCAGCAAGGGACGCCGTGCCAACCTGGGCAACAGGCGATCAACCCTGAGGGCCGCGTGACGGAGCGGTGGCGTTAGCGCTCGGTGTCCATGGTCGACGCGGGCGACGCGTCGACAGGAACACTAGCACTCGACCGGGAGCTTGCCCAGCAACAATCTCCGGCGCATGCGCGGCTGGGGCGCGCGGCTGGGGCGCTGCGGTCAGAACGCGACGCGCAGGCCGAGGCTCAGAGGGCCTGCTCCGGGCGACGCGGCGACGGCCCCCGGGCCGACGAGGAGGCGCGCGGCGACAGGCGCGTCCGACTCGAGGTCTTTCCGCACCCGCTTCTTGCCGATCACATAGAGCGGCAGGCCGACGCCGAGCCCGGCCACGCCCCCGGCCGCCGTGACGAGGGCCGCCGTGTACCGGTCGCGGGCGTCGGCGCCCGTGTCGTCGTGGTTCGCGATGACCAGGACCAGGCCGCTGATCAAGGCGACGCCCCCGAGGCCGGAGAGGACGATCCCCGAGACCATCATGAAAGGGCTGTTCCGCTCCGTCGTCCGTTCCTCGAAGTCGCGGTACGCCCGCCTCGTCGCCTGGAGGTCCAGCTCGATCCGGCGCAGCTCGTCCCCGGAGCCGCGCGTCGCGGCGGAGCGCGCCTGGCGCTCGAGGGAGGCGATGCGCGCCTCGTAGGCAGCGACCGTCTCGTCCCACGTGGCGCCCGGCGGGAGGCCCGGAAGGCCAGGCGGCGGGGGCGGCGCGGGCGGCGCGGGCGGCGGAGGCGGCGCAGTCGGCGCGGTCGCCGCAGTCGGCGCGGTCGCCGCAGTCGGCGCGGTCGTCGCGGTCGCCGCGCCTTCCGCCGGCGTCTGCGCGACAGCGGCCGACGCGGGGGCCACGGCGGCGAAGGCCAGCGCCCACGCGACGAGGCGACGGCGCGCCGCCCGGCGAGGCGCAGAGGGCGCGCACGGAGGCGCGAGACGGGAACGGGCCTGCTCCATGAGCGCGGCGTCATACCCCAACAGCGCCGGGGGTCAACGCGCGCCGCCCTCGCCATCGCGGATCCAGCTCGAGACTTCCGTCTGGACTCTCCCTTTGCGCCGAGCGGATGGCGCTGTCCGCCGACGGCGGGGAGCGCTCCATCTGCGTGTTAGCCTCGCCGTCATGCAAAAGGTCCCCACGATCCTGGGCCTTGCCCTTGGCCTCGTGCCCCTCCTTCCCACGCTCGCGTGCAGCGGCACCGACGACGCCAGTTCCAGCGATGCGCCCAGAGGCGGCGCGGGGACGGGGGGCAGCGGAGGCGGGGGCGGCCCAGGGTCGCTGAAGACCCGCATCGCCTTCGGCTCCTGCATGCACCAGGACAAGAGGAAGCCTGTCCTGGAGCTCGCGACGGCGAGCGCGCCCGACCTGTTCGTGTTCCTGGGCGACAACATCTACGGCGACTCCGAGGACATCGCCGTGCTGCAGGCGAAGTACGACAAGCTCGCGGCGTCGCCCGAGTTTCAGGGCCTCCTCGCGGCCGTCCCCGTCATCGCCACATGGGACGACCACGACTACGGCGCGAACGACGCCGGCAAGGAGTTCCCCCAGAAGGCCGCCACGAAGGCCCTCTTCCTCGATTTCTGGGGAGAGCCCGCGGGCTCGCCGCGGCGCGCGCGGGAGGGGATCTACACCTCGTACCTCCGCGAGGAGCCCGGCGGCACCGTCCAGATCATCCTCCTCGACACCCGCTGGTTCCGCGATCCGCTCGACGCGAACAGCGATCCCACGAGATACAAGCACGACTACCAGCCGACGGCGGACACGTCGCGGACCCTGCTCGGAGACGCCCAGTGGGCCTGGCTCGAAGGCGAGCTGGAGAAGCCCGCGGACGTGCGCATCATCGGGACGAGCACGCAGTTCGGCCATGAGTACAACGGCTACGAGTCGTGGACCAACATGCCCCATGAACGCCAGAGGATGGTGGATCTGCTCAGGAAGACGCGCGCGGAGGCGACCCTCTTCATCAGCGGCGACGTCCACTGGGGGGAGCTCTCCCGGCTCGAGACCGACGGCGGCTATCCCCTCTACGACCTCACCTCGAGCGGCATCACCGAGACGTGGCCGGAGATCGAGGCGAACGCGAACCGGGTGGGCTCGCCCGTCGCGGAGAACAACTACGGCGTCGTGGAGATCACCTGGGGAGAGGCGGACCACACGATCTCCCTCGGCCTCGTCGACGTCGCCGGCGCGACGCGCGTGGAGCACGAGGTGAGCACGAGCGAGCTGCGGTTCTGAGGGACGGCGCGCGAGCGAGCCTCTGCGGAGGCACGCCCGCGCGCGCAGCGCTGCTGCCTACTCCTTCAGGTCGTCGCCGTCCGTCGCGTCGTCGGGGGCCTTCGTGGGCGGCGACGCGGGCGCGTCCTCCAGGCGGTACACGAGGATGTGGTGATCGATGACGGCCTCGCGCACCGCGCCGTCGCGGAGCGCCGCGCACGGCTTCCGGCGCCGGACGTCGACCGACGCGTGGATCGCCACCCAGGCGGGGCGGGGCAGATCCTGATTGCAGCGGAGCCTCCGGTGCCGGACGCCCGCCCGCGAGAGCTCCGCGGAGGCCCAGTCGCCGTAAGGCTCGTAGTACACGGGCGACGCGCCGCGCTCGCGCAGGGCCTCGCCGAGGCTCGCGATGTCCTGGCCCCAGTCCTCTCCCACCATGCTGACCCAGTGTCCGGCGCGCGCGCCCACGAGCCAGTTGAAATGGCTGAGGTGGTGGGGCGTGGCCGCCGCCGCCTCCACGGCCACGAGGCCCGCGGCCCCCGCCGCCGCGAACCTCGCGATCCGGACGGGGACGCGCGTCGCCGCCCTCCGGGGGCGGAGCGCGAGCCACGCGCCGCCGCGCGCCGCCACCATCGCGAGGAACGGCACCACGGGCAGGACGTGCCGCACGCCCAGGTTGATCTGCGACCTGACCGCGAGCGCCATGAAGAGCGCCGGAGCGGTCGCGAGGGCCACCGTCCGCAGGCGAGGCCAGCGCCGGCGCACGCGGAGGAGCGACGCGCCGACCCCGAGCAAGAACAGGAATCCAACAGGGCTCTTCAGGACGAGCAGGACAGGGAAGTACGCGGGCGAGGGGCCGTGCAGGCCGCCGAAGAAGTAATTGCCGTGGTTCGATTTGGTGTGGGCGGCGGCGGAGAACGTCCCGAAGACATAGGTGTACGGCAGCGGCACGCGGAGGCCGCCCGGGAGCGCCGCGAGCGCCGATCGGTCGAGCAGGTTGCCCTTCTGCTTGCTGCTGAGCCAGTGCGCCGGCTCGGGCTCCGCGAGGATGCGGTCGACCGTCCAGCCCGTCCGCTGGAAGCCGTACGACGCGTTGATCACCAGGAGCACGACCGCGAGGAGCACGGCGGCGTCGCGCGCGAGCCCGCCGGCGACGCGCGGCCAGGAGAGGCCGGAGAACCGGCCGGCCCGCCGGAAGGCCGCGTACAGCGCGACCAGCGCGAAGGCGGGTGGGAGTATCAGCGCGCTGAACTTGGTGACCATCGCGGCGCCGAGCGCGAGGGCCGCCGTGGCGAGCCGCAGCGGCCTGCCGCTCGTGAGGTAGCTCTGCCACTCGCACACGGCGATCACGAAGGCGACGGCGATCGGCAGATCGGTGGTCGTCAGGTGGCCGTGCGCGAGCACCATGGGGTGCAGCGCGTACAGGCCGAGGACGAGGAGCGCGCGCGCCGCGCCGTGCCGGAGCGCGCGGGCGTAAAGGTAGACGCCGAGCAGCAGCGCGAGCGCCGCCGTGACCGCGCGCCCGAGCAGCATGTCCGAGCGCGCGCGGGCGTAGCTCTTCGCCCCGTACCCGCGCGCCACCTCCACCAGATCGGACTGCTCCCACCCGCGGAGCTCGGAGAGATCCGCCGCTGCCCCGCGCGCGGCGCCCGGCGCGGCCTGCAGGGCGTTCGCGAGCGGCGGGTGGGCGAACGAGAGGCGGCTGTCCCCCTCCCACCAGAGCGCGAGCCCGCGCGTCGTGTGGAACGGCTCATCGTACGTCGGAGAGTCGCGCGCGATGTCGACCGCCATGAGGGTCGCCGAGAGCGCGAGGATCCCGGCCGCGACGGCGTGCGCCGCGCGGCGGGAGACGCGCGGCCGGCGGCGCTCAGGCGGCGTGGCCGCGGGCTCGGGCGAAGCAGGGATGTCGCTCATGGGGCGTGCGGCCGCGGAATCTAGTTGCACGGCCCCCGTTTCACAACGAGATCATCGCGCGCCCGCGCGGCGCGCCGGGTGTCCTCCAGCCTCGCCGCTCCGCGGAATCACGGCCCGACGTGTGTGACGCCGCGCTAGTCGAGCCGGAACCGGAAGAGGGCCGGCTGCGCCGTGCCCTGCTGCGACGCCTCCACGTAGGGGGCCGGTGAGTGGTCGCCCCAGGAGAAGGGCAGCGGGATCCACCGGACGATCGGCAGTTGATACTTGATCCAGGCGAAGATGCCGACCGACGCGCTCACGAGGAACGTGCGCGTCTGGCCCGCCACCCTGCTCTCGTACGTCCACCCCTCGCCCGTCGAGCGGTACGCCCTCCCGAAGTGCGCGAAGCGACCCGTCGAGAGCGGCGGCAGGCGCGGAACGATGTCGTTCGCATAGACGAAGCGAAAGTACCTGTCGCCGAGGAGCTCTTCGGCCCGGGCGGCGAAGGCCGCGTCGCCGACCATGGGCTGCCCGAAGGTGTAGACCCCGCGCAGGAGCCGCCGGATGTCGCCGTACTTGGTGTCCGTGAACAGGCGCGCGGCGGCGAGCGCCGCCATCGCTGCGCCCAGGCTGTGTCCGGTGATGTAGAGCGCCTCCAGCTTGCCCGGGGCCTCGGGCGCCGGCCCGCCTTCTGGACTCGACCCGCCCCCGGAACGCGGGGTGAGCGCGACGCTCGGAAGGACCTCACGGACGTTCTCGCCGCGCAGCGCCGCGCCGAGATACCTGTCGATGATCGCCCACATCACATCGAGGTTGCGAGCGAAGCCGCCGTGGACGCGTCCGAGCCCATGAAATCGCTGCGACGCGACGCTCGCATCCGTGAGCCAGTTGAAGATGTTCCCCGGCTCGGTCCCCTTGACGCACAGGATGAGCACCCGCCTGCACCTGCTCTGGATGAAGCACACGTCGCTCGCCAGGAAGAGCGCGTTGTTCCGTACGCTGATCAGCTGGAGATCCCATTCGCCATAGACGGACATCGCCTTCTCCAGCGTGTCCAGATCCGAGTAGATCCACGCCGACGCCAGGGACAGGAGCAGCGTGGCCTCGGCGTCGGGCTCACGTGTCCTGGGATCCACGCGCAAGAGCCGCTGGATCGTGCCCCCCTCGGCGGACGGGCCGCCGATCGCGTCCGGTCCTGGTGCCGCCGGCGGCACCAGGACGTCCAGAGGCGGCGTAGCAACAATGGAATCGGTCATGAGCCCTCCCCTCCTCGAGCGTCATCGAGCGTCATCGAGCTGCCCGGCGTACCCGATCGAGCCGCCCGGCCTACCAGGAAGCCGCCCCGTGCGAGCCGGACGGCCGGGCTTCATGGCGCGAGCGTGCGCGCGCTCTCGACAGGTCTACCGCCGGCGAGCGCTCGCTGCCAGACGCGCAGCCCGCCCCCCGCGGCGCGCGTCAAGCAACCAGGGCGGATTGGCCCCCTTCGGCCGGGGCCTCGCGCGGTGTCGCCGCGCCTCACCGCCGGGAACAGCATCAGCCCTCCCGTCCGTGGCATCACCTACGGCGCGCGCGGCGGCGTGCCTGTGTCGACCCTGATGAAGCCCCCGTCCTTCAGGCTCTCCACCATGGCATCATCGATGCCGGCCACCTGCTTGAGCTGCTCCCAGCTACTGAATCCCCCGAGCTGCTCGCGCCTGTCGAGGATCATCCGCGCGCACTCCTCGCTCACCTGGAGCGCCCGCTGCAGCTCCTCCGCGCTCGCCTTGTTGATGTCGATCGTCTCCGCCATGGGTCCCCCCTCGCGTCAGGCACCGTCGCGGCCCCTCCGCGCCGAGAGCAGCCTTGTGCAGCGCGCCCGCGGTGGGGAGTGGCCCGCCGTGCCGAGCTCCGGGACCGGCCAACCTCGACCAGGATGTGTTCACGATCCCGGCGGCCTGGGGCGGCGCCGCCGCCCCTCCCCGGCCGGCCGCGCGTCCGCGGCCACGCGGAGCAGCTCCTGGAAGTGCCGCTCCACGGGGCCGAGGTCGATGCCGTCCATGAACGACGTGAACGCGAAGTACGGCAGCAGCGTCTGCCAGGCGCGCAGCCAGGCCGGCAGGTAGCGCGGCCGCTCGAGCACCCCGGCCGCGCGCAGCTCCGCGAGCACCGCGATGTCGTCGAGCGCGATCCGGCCGCACACGAGCAGCTCCACCTCGTCGCGCAGCCCGCCGCGCAGGACCGCGGCCAGGAAGGCGTAGACCTCGAGCAGCCCGGCCAGGTAGCAGGCGTCCTTGGTGAACGGCGCGCCGCCCTCGCAGAGCCCGCCGCGGCAGACGCGCTGGGCGTCGAAGTAGGCGTCGCGGCGCTCGGCGCCGCGCTCGCGCAGGTGGCGGTAGAGATCGAGGAAGCTCGCGCCCTGCTCGGCCATGTCCACGAGGCGCACCCGCTCGGCGAGCCGGGTGAGCCGGCCGATGGAGAGCGAGCGGCTGTACAGCTCGGCGAAGATGGCGAGCCCCTCCTGCGTGCGCGTGGTGCGCGGGCCGCCCGAGCGCAGGAACGACAGCCTCGGCTGCGCCGCGCCGTTGTGCGCGGTGAGCGCGTGCGTCTCGACCTCGTGGTGCCACAGCCCCTCGGCCTCCCACGACGCGAAGGTGGCCTCCGGCCGGACGCGGACCCGGCTCATGCCGGCCACCACCTTGGCCGTGATCCGCGGGTCGAGCGCGATCTCGATGTCGATGTGCGGCCTCCGCGCGGCGACGCGCGCGGCGAGCTGGTCCCGGAGCGCGCCCGCGTCGAGCGGCTCCTCCTCGAGGTCGCTCGCCTCGTCCCAGCCGTGGACGCGCAGGCGCTCGGTGAGGTGCTCGGCGAGATCGATGTTCCTGAGCGCGCCCCCGTAGAACCGCGAGCGCGCGCCGCCGTAGAGCTCCCGCGAGCGCGCGGAGAACTCGCGCGTGCCCGCGGCGTCGAGCAGCTCCGCGGCCTGGATCTGCGCGCGCACGCTGTCCCGCAGCCACTCGAGCGCCGGGGCGTCGCCGTCGATCGACCCGAGGAGCTCGCGCAGCTCGGCGATGCGCCGCGCGAGGCCGTCGCGGTCGACGCGGTACTCGACCTCGGGGAGGCGCTCCTCGCCGGAGGCGAAGAAGCGCTCCTCCACCTCGCGGGGCCAGGCGATGTCGTCGAGCAGCTTGAGGGCCTTGCCCTCCGCGAGGCGCCCGCCGACCCGTTCGAGCTGCTCCAGCACGGCGCGGTCGATGCTCATGCGCCCAAGGATCGCCCGAACCGCCGGGCGCGGGAAGCGGCTCCGCGCCGGCCGCCGAGCGGGCGACGTGGTCCCGCGGTCGAGGCGCTCGCGATCGGCGAGGGAGTCGAAGCCGCCGGCTCGCTCGTCAACGGTCGTCCGCCTCCCGGTCCTGGAGTAGGCTGCTCGGCCATGGACTCAGCCCTGCTCCGTTTCCTCGATCTCGTGCAGCGCGAGCTCTCGGCCGATGACGCCCTGATCGAGCTCGGCGGCAAGCCGCCCGCCGACCCGCGCGCGGTGTGGTGCGCGCTGCCGAACGGCTCGCGGCTGGTCGCGCGCTTCGCCGAGCCGCCCCGCGAGCCGGCCGAGGTCTCGAGGCAGCTCGAGGAGCTCTCCGCGGCGTTCGCAGGGCTCTCGTCAGGGGGTGGAGGCCAGCGGCCGGCGCACGGCGGATCGACGCACCGCCTGGACGACGAGCTGGAGGTGCTCGCGCTGCGCGCGGGGGCGCTCGGCGCGGTCGTCGTGGACGACAAGTCCCCGGTGATCTGGGGGACCTCGGAGCCGCGCCGGGACGAGGCGGACGTCGACTACGCGCTGCTGCTCGCGCAGTGGGCCGACGACGTGGAGCGCGCCGGGGTGAACCTGATCGATCTGCTCGAGCTCGACGACCTCGCGCTGGAGCAGACGCTCGCGACAACGTCGCTCGGCCCTGGGGAGCGCGAGACCATCGCCGGCCACCTCCAGAAGATCCGGGAGCGCGGCTCACGCAGCCCGAACGCGTGGAGGCGGCAGGTCGCGATCGCGCGGGCCATCGACCGGGTGCGGGGGCCCGCGGCCTCCGAGGGCTCCACGCACGGCCGGTTCGTCGGCCAGGACGAGCAGGTCGGCATCTACGCGCGCTCCTTCGCGAGCATCTACCGCCTCGTCCTCGCCTACCCCGGCCCGTTCTCCGAGCTCCAGGCGGAAGGCGCGGTGCAGCACGCCTTGCCGCAGATCGAGCGGCTCGTGCTCGCGCTGCCCCCGATCGATCCCCGCCCAGGCGCCAAGATCGTCCGCCTGCCGCGCCCCTGACAGGATCGGCGCCGCATGCGACGGAAGACGGCCGGGGCTGCCGGCGCGACCCCGCTCGTGGCGCGCCGGCTGAGCGCGCAGCAGATCGCGCGGCCGGAGCGCTCCACGCCGGCCGACGTCGTCTCCCGGCTCGTCGCGGTGCAGGCGCAGGATCCGGCCGCCTCGCGGTGGGCGGTCGGGCTTCGCCTGCCGCGCGGCGCCGCCACCGAGGCGAGCATCGATCTGGCGCTCGCCGACGGCTCGATCCTCCGCACCCACGTCCTGCGGTGGACCTGGCAGCTCGTGAGCCCGGCCGACGTTCGCTGGCTCCTCGCGCTGGTGGCCCCGCGCCTCATCGCCCGCAACGAGCGGCGGCACCTGGAGCTCGGGCTCGACCCCGCGACGTTCCGGCGAAGCAACGCCGCCCTCGAGAAGGCGCTCCGCGACGGCCGGCACCTCACGCGCGACGAGCTCGCCGCCGCGCTGGAGAGCGCGAAAATCCCCGCCCGGGGCCCGCGCCTGTCGCACCTCCTCGGGCGCGCCGAGCTCGACGCGCTGGTGTGCAGCGGCGCGCCGCGCGACAGGCAGGCGACGTACGCGCTGCTCGAGCTCCGGGCGCCGGGCGCGCGCCCTCCGCTGCCGCGCGGCGAGGCGCTCGCGGAGCTCGCGCAGCGGTACTTCCGCAGCCGCGGCCCGGCCACGGTCGCCGATTACGCCTGGTGGGCCGGCCTGACCGCGGCCGAGGCGCGCGCTGGCCTCGCGGCCGTCGAATCCACCCTCGTCGCGGAGGTCGCCGATGGGGAGACGACCTGGCGCTCTGACGCGCCGCCCGCGCCGGTCGCGTCGACGGCCGCGCACCTGTTGCCGGCCTTCGACGAATACCTCGTGGCCTACCGGAAGCGCGACGCGGTGCTCGACCCCGCGCACGCGAGGCGGATCAACGCCGGAGGGGGAATGCTGGATCCCTGCGTCGTCATCGACGGTCGCGTCGCCGGCGTCTGGCGCCGCACGCTCGCGCGGCGGAGGGTCGTGATCGAGGTGAACCCGTTCGAGCCGCTCTCGAAGAAGGAGCAGCAGGCGGTCGCCGACGCCGCGCAGCGCTACGGGGAGTTCCTCGGTCTGGAGGTCGCGCTCACGCTCGGAGCGTAGGAGTCGCGGGGCGTCTCCACTGCCGTGCGCGACGGGTCATGGGATACCTCTCTCCTGCGCCCGTCCGGGCCGCGCGCGGCGGAGCGATCGGCCAGGGGCCGATGCCGTCAGAAATCGAAATACGGAAGTCCGCCGCCGGCGACGGTCCGGTGGATGAACATCCCGATCCCGGCGGAGCCGGTTCCATAATCGGTGGACACGCGGAGGAGCTCCTCGCCGGGGAACGCGAGCCCCGACGGCTTCTCGAGCGCGAACAGCATCACCCTGTCGACGAACCGGCGGGCCTCGTCGAGGTAGCGCCCGTCTTCCGTGCGGCGGTGCAGGTCGACGAAGAAATTGCCGATCCCGGACATGCCGGAGAAGTTCGTGGGGAAGACGGTGTAGCCGCCCTCGAGGTGGAGCGCGATCTTCCGTGCCGTCTCCAGGTAGCGAGCGTCCCCCAGCGCCGCGTGGAACCGCAGCGCGACCGTGCCGACCCCCGCGCCCCCGATCCGCCAGTAAGGATAGTAGACGTTCTCCTCGATGGATCGCCGGAACACGAGGTGTTCCTTCCCCTCCTGCTGCTCGGCGCTCGCGAGCTCGAAGTCGAGGAGCCCCTTCGCCACGCCGAGGTGCTCCGCCTTCCCGGAGGCCCGGTAGAGCCGCAGCAGGAAGTAGCCAATGCCGGAGGCGCCGTGCGCGAGGCCGTGATACACGGTGTCCGTGTTCTCGTAACAGTACCCGCCCCTGTCCTGCTTCAGGTTCGGCTTGATGTGGTCGAACGCGTCGACCGCGTTCTCGAGGTACCTCTCGTCGCCGAGCTGCGCGAAGAAGAAGAGGTTGGCGAGGCCCCAGCCCGCGGCGCCGTAGAACATGTCGGCGTTCTCGGAGAGGATCGGCGACTTCGCCGAAAGCTCCATGAGCGCCTCTGCCTCCTTCCGCATCCCGAGCTCCAGGAGCGTCCACGCGACCCCGGCGCTGCCCACGTAGAGCCCGGGCGCATAGCTGCCATTGTCGATCTTCGACGCCTCGCGCACCAGCGCGTCGAGGAGCGCCCCGGGGACCTCTCCCCGCGTGCGCTTCAGGAAGAGCGCGATGCCGGACGCGCCATACGCGACGCTCAGCCGGTTCGTCGCGAACCGCCGGTAGTCCATCGGCAGATCCAGCGGATCGTCGCCGCTGCCGATCTGATCCACGATGTAGCTCGCGATCGAATCGACGACCTTCCGGCGGTCGTCGTCGCTCCGGAGCGGCTTTAGCGGCTCGACGGCGGCGACGCCCTCGATGCTGCGCTCGGCCTCCGCGAGCAGGGCGTCCGCGCGCTCCGGCTGCTCGCCCACCCCGACGATGAGCCGCACGAACGCCTCGGGGACGCCGAGCTCCTTCGCGACGTGCGCCAGCATGGGCGCCCGGCGCTGCGGCGCGAGCGTGAAGAAGGGCGTGGGCGGGTACACGAGCTCGCCGAGGATGCGGCTCAGCGCCCTGTAGTCGCCGGCGACCGTCGGGGCCTCACCCATCTTCCGCTCCTCACCGAAGCCAGCCGTGTGGATCGGGATGATCAGCCCGTCGGCGTCGCGGTCCTGGATGTAAGCCGCCTCGAAATCGATGAACATCACCTTCCCCTGCTCCGGGTCGAACAGGATGTTTCGCGGCGAGATGTCCTGGATCACCACCCCGTGCTCGTGGATCTTCCGCGCCCCGGCGAGGATCTTCCGCGCGATGTCCAGGAACTCCTGGCAGTACCTCCGGATGTCATCGACGGTCGGATCCGTCATGAGGAGGATCGACGACCGCCAGGAGCCGAGGTAGTGCCCGAGGGGCATGCCCTTCACGAGCTCCATGGCGAGGAAGCTGTGCTCCCACTCCTCGAAGAGCTCGATCGGCCGAGGGGTCACGCCCGTCCCCTCGAGGCGCTTCAGCACGCGGTGCTCGTTTCTCAGACAATCGACGGCGTCGTGCGGGATCTTCCTCCCGCGGTTCACGAGCGGCCTGGCCTCCTTGACCACGACCTCCGCGTTCGTCTCCAGATCGAGGCACCGGTAGACGCCGCCCTTGCTCGAGGTGCCCAGCGCCTCGGTCGCCTTGTACCTGCCCTTCAGGACGAGCTCGTCGTCCTCTTCCTCCGTGTCCGGGAACGGATCGCTGACCCCCTCGGGCAGGCCGAAGTAGGGTAGCCGGTAGTCGGGGATCATCTGGCCGTCCGCGGTCCGGAGCATGGGGACCTGCTCGCCGAACACGTTGACCTGGCTCGCCTTCCTGAAGGCGCCGTAACGGTAGAACAGCACCTTGCTGTCCTTGTAGCGCTTGTCGGACAGGATGTACGGGCCCCGGAAGCCCTTCGTGACGTCGTGGACGCGCTCCATGAGCCGCTTGAGCTGATCGACGTCCGCTGGATAGATGGTGATGAACTTGCCGCACGCGCCCCGACCCCAGAACGTCGAGTTGCCGAGGTCGAGGACCCGCTCGTCGACGAGGACCTTGAACGACGCGCCCTCCTCCACGAGGATGGGCGCCACCGCCGCCAGCATGTCCCTCGCGCGGTCGTGGGTCGTCGACAGGTGGATCTTGAACCCGCCGTCCGGCACGCGCTTCTCCGGGGGGTGGACCTCGCACCACAGGCCCGGGTTCTCTCCGACCGTCCAGCCCTCGGGCACGAGGCCCTTCACCAGGTTCCTGAACTCTGCCCTCTCGGACCGGTAGCTATCCAGGTTCGCGTAGCGCTCCGGGTGAGTGATCGTGAAATCAACGATGCGCTCTCTCGCCCTTCTGTCGATGCCTTGCATGATCCCTCACTGGCCACGCGTCTCGAACCATGAACCAAGAAAGCAGAGGAGCAGAGTCCTCTCCCGAAGGCTTACCCCCGGGAGAGGACTCTGCTCGCTCCATACTTCGGTAGCTGCAATCGCCCTCTATGCAGGACTAGTTACAGCTGGTGAGGCTCAGCGACGAGTCCCCGCAGAGCAGCAGGCTGGCATGCGAGCCACCACCGCCGCCACCGCCACCGCCCGTGGTCGTACCCTTCGTCGAAAGCTTCTGGAGCGACAGGATCTTCTTCATAATTGACCTCCTTTGGTCGAGGAGGGGTTCAGCAAGAGCGAGGCCAAACCGCGGCGCCATCGCGGATCCGCCAGAGATGGTGGAACGCGCGCCGCGATTGCATCGCCACCAAAACATTACCACAACAACCAACATCGATATCTGCTATATCAGATTGGTTGCACATCAAAACAGATCGGATCCATCACAGCGTAATTGAAGCTGGCAAAATGCCCCAAGCACGCGGTGGCAAAATTGCCAATCTGTAGCACCCTGCCACGCGCCCAACGCTGAGCCCGCAGGGACTCTGCTCGATACCCCATTCCGGTGGTCACCAGCTGTCCAGCGCAGGCGGGCTCGACCGAGCATGTGGTCAGTAGATATCCAGCGAGAGCGGCCTCGACCGTGCGAGGTGGTCAAACCATGTACAGCGAAAGCGGCGTAGCACCAGACAGGGTGCATGCGTGTCACGCCGGCGCCGCGGCGCGCGCCCGATCGCGCGGCGCCTGCTAGGCTGAAGGAGGCCAATGCAGCGCTCAGACGAGGGGCGGAGCAGCCCCGGACACCTCCTGCGTCTCCTCCGCCTCGCCCGCCCCGAGCTCGGGAGTCTCGCCCTCGGCACCTTGTTCCTGGCCATCGGCAGCGGAATGAGCCTCCTCCTTCCGCAGGTGATCCAGCGGATCATCGACGACGCGCTCGGGCCCGGGAATGCCGCCGGGACGATCGACAGCATGGCGCTCTGGCTCGTGCCCATCATCGCGCTCCAGGCCGTCGCGGTGGCGCTCCGGTACGTCCTCTTCACCACCGCCGGCGAGCGCGTCGTCGCCCGGCTGCGCGCGCGCCTGTTCGAGCACGTCCTCGGGCAGGAGATGGCCTTCTTCGATGATCACAGGACAGGTGAGCTGACGAGCCGGCTCGCCTCGGACACGACCGTCCTCCAGAACGCCGTCAGCGTGGACATCTCCGTCGCGCTGCGGCTCACCGCGTCTGCCATCGGCGGCCTCGGGTTCCTCGTGTACACGTCCCCTCGGCTCACGCTGCTGATGCTGTCGGTGGTCCCCCCCGTGCTGGTGGGCGCCGTGATCTATGGCCGCAAGGTCCGCAAGCTCTCCCGCGCCGTCCAGGACTCGCTCGCGCGCTCCAGCGAGATCGCCGAGGAGGCGCTCTCGGGCATCCGCACCGTCCGCGCGTTCGCCGCCGAGAAGCAGGAGGTGGCGCGCTATGCCGGGCAGGTGGCGGACTCCTTCGATCGCGCCAGGACCCGCGTCCGCGCCTCGGGGGCGTTCTCCGGGCTGGTGACGTTCGCGGGCTACGCGGCCACGGGGCTCGTGCTCTGGTACGGCGGCCACCTCGTCGTCACCGGGAGCATGACGATCGGCAAGCTCACCTCCTTCCTCGTCTACACGCTCCTCGTCGCCTTCTCGCTCGCCGGCCTGAGCGACCTGTGGGCCGCGTTCATGAGGGCGCTCGGCGCCGCCGAGCGCGTCTTCGATCTCCTCGACCGGACGCCGGCCATGCCGCTCTCGGGCGGCCTCGAGCCGCCCTGCGTCCAGGGGAAGCTGGAGCTCGATCGGGTCAAGTTCAGCTATCCGGCGCGCAGGGACGTGCCTGTCCTCAAGGGGATCGATCTCTCCGTACGTCCCGGAGAGGTCATCGCGCTGGTCGGGTCGTCCGGCGCCGGCAAATCGACGATCGCCTCGCTGCTCCTGCGGCTCTACGATCCCGACGAGGGGCGCATCCTCCTCGACGGGCACGACCTCCGCGCGCTGTCGCCGAGCTGGCTCCGCCGGCAGATCGGCATCGTCGCGCAGGAGCCCATCCTCTTCGCCACGAGCGTCGCCGACAACATCCGTTATGGCCGGGAGGGCGCCTCGGACGAGGAGGTCGAGGCGGCCGCGCGCGCGGCGAACGCGCACGATTTCATCCAGCGGTTCCCGGGGGGCTATCGCACGCTCGTTGGCGAGCGCGGGGTGCAGCTCTCCGGCGGGCAGAAGCAGCGCGTGGCCATCGCCCGCGCCGTGCTCAAGAACCCTCGCCTGCTCGTGCTCGACGAGGCGACGAGCGCGCTCGACACGGAGAGCGAGCACCTCGTGAAGGCGGCGCTCGACACGCTCATGAAGGGCCGCACGACGCTGATCATCGCCCACCGGCTCTCGACGGTGATGGGCGCCGATCGCGTGCTCGTCATGGATGGCGGCCAGATCGTGCAGAGCGGGGCCCACGCGGCGCTCGTCGCGCAGGACGGGCTGTATCGACGGCTGGTCGAGCGGCAGTTCGTCAGCGCCTGATTCCCCGGAGCCGGGCGGCGGGCCCTCGCGCGGTCCAGAGGCCGAGGAGTCCCCTCAGATTCATGGGAGAAATTCACAGGGAGGCGGGGAGGCGGGGAGGCGGGCAGGAAAAATTCTCAAATACTCCCCGCCTCCCCGCCTCCCTGTTGATTTTCTCCGATGAAAAAGGCTGCAACATGAGGGGATGTCTCAGGTGCGGAGGGGCATGTTCACGCTCCGAGCACCGCTCTACCTCACGCCGCCTCGCGGCCCGGCGAGCACCCGCTGCAGCGTGGCGGCGGTCACGGGCTTCGTCAGGTGCAGGTCGAAGCCGGCTCGCCTCGATCGGCCCTGATCCTCCGCTCCGCCGTAGCCCGAGAGCGCCACCAGGTAGAGCGCCTCGCCGCCCGGCGCGGCCCGCGCGCGGCGGGCGACCTCGTGGCCGTCGATGCCGGGCAGGCCGACGTCCACGAACGCCACGTCGGGCCGCAGCGCCAGCAGCTTCGCCACGCCGTCCAGCCCGTCCGCCGCCACCGTCACCTCGTGCCCCAGGGCCTCGAGGAACTCCCGCAGCATGCGGCGCACGTCCGCCGCGTCCTCCACGACGAGCACCCGGCGCCGCTCGGCCGCCTCCGCGCGCGGCGCCTCCCGCCCCGCGAGCGGCGGCTCCTTCCGAGGCGCGGGCGGCGGCTCGTCCCGCGCCGCAAGGGGCGGCGCCGGGGCCGCGCCGAGCGGCAGGCGCACCGTGAACTCGCTGCCGCGCCCCGGCCCGTCGCTCGCCGCGACCACGCTGCCGCCGTGCATCTCCACGAGCCGCCGCACCAGCGTGAGCCCGAGCCCCAGCCCGCCCGTGCTCCGGTCGATGGTCTGGTCGACCTGCGTGAACAGCTCGAACACCCGCTCCAGCATCGCCGCCGGGATGCCGCGCCCCGTGTCGCGCACCCGCAGCACGGCCTCCGGCGCGCCGCCCGCCGCCTCGCGCGTGAGGCGCACCGAGATCGCGCCCCCCGGCGGCGTGTACTTCGCGGCGTTCGTCAGCAGGTTCGTCACCACCTGCTCCAGCCGCGTGGCGTCCGCGCGCATGCCGAAATCCCCCGCCCCCGCCGAGACCGAGAGCGCGTGCTGCCGCGCCTTCACGGCCGGCTGCGCCGCGGCCACGGCGTTCTGCACCACCGCCGCGAGATCGACGTCCTCCAGGCGCAGCTCCACCGTGCCGCGCGTGATGCGCGACACGTCGAGCAGATCGTCCACCAGCCGCACGAGGTGGCCCATCTGCCGCCGCGCGATCTCCCGGTAGCGCGCCGACCCCGGCCCCTGGCCCTCCTCGTCGTCGAGCAGCGACAGCGACAGGCTGATCGAGGCCATCGGGTTGCGGAGCTCGTGCGCGAGCATCGCGAGGAACTCGTCCTTGCGCTGGTCGGCGAGCTTCAGCGCCTCCACGAGCGCCTCCACGCGCCGGCGGGCGATCACCTGCTCGGTCACCTCGAAGGCGAACACGAAGACGCCCTCGATCGCCCCGTCGCGGTCGCGCATCGGCTGGTACACGAAGTTGAAGAACACCTCCTCCGCCGCGCCGGTGCCCTGGCGGTCGAGCCGCACGAGGAACTCCTTCCCGACGACGGGCTCGCCGGTGCGCATCACGCTGTCCAGGAGCTCCCAGACACGCTGGCCCTCGAGCTCGGGCAGGGCGACCCGGATCGGCTTGCCCACGAGCGCGCGCCCGCCGACGACCTGCTGGTAGAGCGGATTGACCACCTCGAAGACGAGATCCGGCCCGCGCAGGATCGCGATCGGCCCCGGCGCCTGCATGAACAGGTCGTTCATGTACTGGCGCTGCCCGTCGGCCTCGCGCCGGCGCCGCGCGAGCTCCACGTGGATGCGGACCCGCGCGAGGAGCTCCTTCGCGGAGAACGGCTTCACGAGGAAGTCGTCCGCGCCGGCCTCGAGGCTGTCGACGCGCTCCTCCTCGCCCGCGCGCGCGGACAGCATCATCACGGCCACGCCGCGGGTGCGCTCGTCGGCGCGCAGCGCCCTCAGCAGCCCGAAGCCGTCGAGCCGGGGCATCATCACGTCGGTGAGCACGAGGTCCGGGGCGCGGGCGCGCGCGCTCTCCAGCGCGGCCAGGCCGTCGGCCACGGCCTCCACCGTCCACCCCTCCGCGACGAGCAGCCGCCGCACGTACTCGCGCATGTCCGCGTTGTCGTCCGCCACGAGGAGGTGCCCTGGCAGCCGCATGCGCGGCCCCTCCCCCGCCGCCGACATCGCGCCCGCCGGCGGCGGCGCAGACCGCGCCTCCGCGCCGCGGAGCCACTGCGCGGCCTCGTCGAGGAAGGGCGCCGCGCCGCCCCCCGCCTCGACCGGCGACGCGGTCGCCTCGGCCGCCTCGACGGGTGACGCGGCCGCCTCGACGTGGTCCTCGGGCAGGTGCGCCTTCCCGAGCGGGATGGAGACCGAGAAGCGGCTCCCCTCGCCGACGCGGCTCTCCACGGCCACGCTGCCGCCGTGGAGCTTCGCCAGCTCCTGCACCAGGGCCAGGCCGATGCCGCTGCCCTCGTAGCTCCGGCCCCTGGCCCCCTCGACGCGGTGGAACCGCTCGAACAGGTGCGGCAGCTCCGCCTCCGGGATGCCGGTGCCCGTGTCCGCGACCGACAGGACGGCCGATCCGCCGACCGCCTCGACGCAGACCCGGACGCCGCCCGCGAAGGTGAACTTGAAGGCGTTCGAGACCAGGTTGAGCACGATCTTCTCCCAGAGCTCCCGGTCGACGTAGGCGGGCTCGGGGAGCGGCGGGCAATCGACCGAGAGGGAGAGGCCGGCCCGCTCGAGGAGCGAGCGGAACGAGCTCGCCAGGTCCGCGGTGAACGCGCCGAGCTCGGTGGGCTGGTAGCAGGCCCGGATGCGGCCCGCCTCGATGCGCGAGAAGTCGAGCAGCGTGTTGACCAGCCGGAGGAGCCGCAGGCTGTTGCGGTGGACGATCGCGAGCCGCTCGCGCTGCCGCGGGGGCAAGGGCTGCTCCGCGTCGCGGAGGCTGTCGTCCATGGGCCCGAGGATCAGCGTCAGCGGCGTGCGGAACTCGTGGCTGACGTTGCTGAAGAACGCGGTCTTGGCGCGGTCGAGCTCGGCGAGCGCGAGGAGCCTGCGCTTCTCCTCCTCGCTGGCGCGGGCGTTCTGGAGGGCCGTCGCGCTGTGCGCGGCGACGAGCCGCAGGAAGCCGCGGTAGTCGTCGTCCAGCACCAGCCGGGGGCTGGCGCCCGCGACGAGCAACCCGGCCGGCCCCCCGCCGCCGGCGCGGTGGAGCGGCAGCACCACGGCCCGGCGCGCGGCGTCCGGCCACGGCCCGCCAGGCAGCGGGAGGGCGCGCGCTGGCAGCTCCGACAGGTCCACGTCGACCTCCTCGCGCAGCGCGCGGTGGAGCGGCCACACCGCGCCCTCCGCCGGCTCGAGGCTCACCGCCGCCGGCGCCGCGGCGTGGCCCGGCTCGAGCCCGGCGCTCGCGGCGAGGGACGCCCGCGCGCCGTCCTGGTCGACGACGTAGAGCAGGGCGAACGGCAGATCGCGCCCGGCCTGCGCGACGGTCTCCATCATCACGCGGCAGGCGTCGTCGACGTTCTTGGCGTCGGCCGCCCGCGCCCCGAGCTCCCCGAGCAGCTGCAGCCGCCGCTTTCCGAGGATGTGCCCGGTGCTCTCGGAGCACGCGACGAAGACGCCCGCGACAGCGCCCCTCTCGTCCCGGATGGGGCTATATCCGTAGTTGAAGTAGCACTCTTCCAGGAAGCCATTCCGATCGAGGATGAGCAGGCCATCGCGGATGTACGTGGCCCCTCCCGAGAAGACCTTCTCGATCATCGGCTCGATGACGTCCCAGATCTCCTTCCAGCACACGCGCCCCGCCTGCCCCATGGCGGCCGGGTGCTTCCTGGAGCCCAGGATCGGGCGGTAGCCGTCGTTGTAGAACTGGATCAGCTCCCGGCCCCACCACAGGAACATCGGGTGCTCGGACGAGAGCAGGATGGACAGCGCGGTGCGCAGCGACTGGGGCCACGCCTCGACGGGGCCGAGCGCCGACCGCGACCAGTCGATCGAGCGGATGAGCGCCCCCATCTCCCCGCCGCCCGACAGCGCGGCGCCGGCCGGATCCAGCCCGCTCCCGGCGCCCGCCGCCTCGGCCCGGCTCATGCCGATCTCCGCTCCTCGACCGCGCCGAGATGCCCCCCCTGCTGCCTCGCCATGCGACGCCTGCTTGTACCACAGCCCCGGTCCGGCGGGCACCCAGCGTCGCCGCGCCTCGGGTGAGCTCCGGAGCCTTGATGAGTTCGTTGCAACCATTGAACATCGGTTGTATCGACCGGCGCCTCACGCGGCGGCGCCCAGCAATCGTGGGTGCTGGCGCACGCGCTCATAAAGGATGTCGACGAAGCGACGGACGTGCGTCGGCGCGGCGCGCGCCCGGGGCGTGACAGCAAACAGGCTGAGCGGCGCGCGCCCAGGTGGAGGCGAGCATCATCGTCGAATACATCGATCTACATCATCCTGGCTCCTCCCGGCTGCTCCCGGAGGACCCTCGTACGGGCCGCGCCGCCGAGACCGTGGTCAGCTCGGCGCGCCGCGCTCACCGCCGCGAGGTGAACCGGAGCGGCAGGGCGATCGGTCCGCGGATCGTGAGCGTGCGGTTATAACGGATCTCTCCCGGCACGCGCTCGACGCGCCCGAACCGCGCGATCACCGCGTCCAGCGCCACCCTGGCTTCCATGCGGGCCAGCGCCGCGCCGATGCAGAAGTGGATACCGTGCCCGAAGTTGAGCCCGCCCTGCGAGCCGCGGTGCAGGTCGAACCGATCCGGATCCTTGAACTTCGCCTCGTCCCGGTTGGCGGAGGCCACGATCGGGAGCACCAGCGCTCCGCGCGGGATGGTCACCCCGGACAGCGCGACGTCCGCGGTGGCGATGCGCGGGAGCGTCTGGACCGGGCCGTCATAGCGGAGCATCTCCTCGACGAACAGGGCTGTCAGGCCGGGCTCGGCGTGCAGCCGATCCATCATGTCCGGGTGGTCGGCGAGGAACAGGAGCGAATTGCCGAGCAGGTGCGTCGTGGTCTCCAGTCCGCCGATCAGGAGCGTGACGAGGAACGCGACGATCTCGGCGTCCGTCAGCCGCTGTCCGTCGAGCTCGGCGCGGACGAGATCGCTCACCGTGTCGTCCACGGGCGCGCGGCGCCGCTTCTCGATGACCTCCATGAGGTATCCTGTCAGCTCCGCGATGGTCGTCCGCACGCGCGCGGCGTCCTCCGGGCTCGGGATCTCGGGCGTGATCGCGACGAACTCGTCGGCCCACCGCTTGAAATGGGCGTGAAGGGCGTGATCGAGCCCGAGGATCTCACCGATGGCATGAGCCGGCAGCGGGTGCGCGAAGGCCTCCACGAAATCGGTCTCCTCCACGAGCCGGTTCGTGAGATCGGCGGCGACGGCGCGGAGGCGCGGCTCGACGCGGGCCACGGTGGCGGCCCCGAACGCGCGGTGGATCAGGCCGCGCAGCCGCGTGTGCGACGGCGGGTCCATGGCGAGCAGCGAGTTGGCGAACGGGTTGTATCCCACCCAGGGCGGCTGCCACGCCACCTTGAAGCCCTCGGACGAGAAGAGCGCGGGGTTCTTCATCACGAAGAGCACGTCCTCGTACCGAGTGACTGCCCACATCCCGCCTGGCTCGACCTGGCAAACCGGGCTCACGCGCCGCATCTCGGCGAAATAAGGGTACGGATTCGCACGCAGCTCTGGGGCCAACACATTGACAGGGAAATTCATCGCGGCTGCCTCCCGGTTCGTCGCGCGAACGAGGCACACACCGGCGCTCCAGCCGGGAGGATGATCCTCTCGGCCTGCCCCCTACGTAGGCCCCGGCGCTAAGGTAGACAACACAGCTTCCCACGAAATGCGTCCTGAACGCAAGTGCTCGCTGATGCACGAAGGAGGGCAACCGACGATCGACGAGGCGCGTCCCTGTCGCCCGCCGTTCCCGCCAGGGGCCCCGGATCACCACGGATCGGGTCGAGAGCGGCCCGCCGACGCGCGGCCGCGGCGCGCCCTCACTGCCGCCCGAGGGTCAGACCGGCTCTGTGTCCGACGTGCGGCGGAGCCATTCGACCGCGTCGTGGCGCGCCTCGAACACCCCGAAGTGCTTGCCGCGGCGCTCCTCGGCCACCAGCTCCCCGAACCGACTGCTGGGGCTGACGCTGCCGGGCGGGCACACCACGGCGAGCCGGATCCAGTAGTTCCTTAGCTTCTGCAGGATCGCCCCGGCCTCTCCCGAGCTGAGATCGAAGAAGGCCGCCGTCAGGTTCGGCGCATGGAGGAGGGCGCCGCTCACGCCGCCCGAGAAACATGCCTCGAGCACGCGATCGACGTCGTGAACGCTCGCCATGAGCCCCTGATCCGGCGCGCCTTCCACGAACTGCACGCCTCCCTCGTCAACCACCGTCAGTTCCATCGCTTCCCTCGCTGGCCGCCCGGGCGCCGCCTGCCTGGCATCGCGATCCGCTGCGCCCGCGCCCAGGCTAACGTCGGGAGACGGCCGCTGTACAGGCCCCGCGCGAGGGCCGGACGAGGCGCCAGCGTCTGTCGGACTCGTGTCACCGCGGCTCACCGCGGCCGACTCGCTGGCTCATGTGGCCGCCCGTCATTCAGCTCGAGCAAAAGATTCCTTCGGAGATCCACCCCGGCCGGCCAGACCATTTTGTTCGGCGAGATCGCCAGGAGCGGCGCCGAGCGCGCCGTTCTGTGGCAGAATCGCGCGCATGCTGACTCGCGCTGTGGGAAAAGGAACGTTCTTGTTTGCGCTGCTATTTACGGCCGCATGTGATCCTGGCAATGGCGAGGGGCCGTCCGACGCCGGCACGGGCTCCGGCGGGGGCGCCACCGCGGGTGATGGCGGAGGCGGTACGCAGGTGGACGGCTCAGGTGGCGGCCCGGGCTGCGCCGAGTTCGTGATGCCCACCGGCGTGAACTGCGATGCGCCGCCCGACGGCGCGCTGCCGGCCGACCTGCGCTGTACGGGCCTCTACGGGGACTTCGACCGGCGCGAGCCCGCGTGCGGTGTCCTCGAGTACAAGCCGGCGATCGAGCTCTGGAGCGACGGCGCCGCGAAGCGTCGCTGGGTGTCGATCCCGGCGGGCCAGAAGGTGGACGCGAGCGATCCCGACGCCTTCGTGTACCCGGAGGGGACGCAGTTCTGGAAGGAGTTCCAGGTGCAGGGCGCTGACGGCGCGATGCGCCTCGCGGAGACGCGCCTGCTGCGCAAGACGCCGGACGGCTGGCTCTACACGAGCTATGTGTGGTCCGAGGACGGGCGCGAGGCCATCCAGATGCAGAACGAGACGGGGGTCGTCGATCTGTACGGCACCGGCCACACGGTGCCGACGCGCGATCAGTGCAAGGAGTGCCACTCCGGGCGCGGCGACTATGTCCTCGGCTGGGACGCGCTGATGCTCGGCCCGGGCGCCGAGGGGCTCACGCGCGAGAAGCTGGTCGAGGCCGGGCTGGTCGACGGCGGGAGCAACCTCGCCCTGTCGATCCCGGGCGACGAGGTGGAGCGCCTGGCGCTCGGCTACATGCACGCGAACTGCGGCGTGAGCTGCCACAACGACAGCGTGGACGCGCCGGCGCGGGACACGGGCCTTTACCTGCGGCTCGAGGCCGCCGACCTCGGCAGCGTGGCGACGACCGACGCCGTCACGACCGGCATCAACAGGCGCCCTGCCGACAACGCCAAGTACGAGGGGCTCGAGAACACCGATCCCAGCTACTGGTACGATATCCGCCCGGGCGACCCGGCCCGCAGCCTGCTCGTCGCCCGCCAGGAGCTGCGCGGCTTCGAGGGGCAGATGCCGCGCATCGGGACTCACAAGGTCGACGAAGCGGGCGTGCAGGCGGTCGTGCGCTGGATCCAGGGCATGACCGAGGCCAGCTACCCGCCGCCCGGGCCCTGACGCGCCCTCCCGAAGAGAGCGGATAAAACCGCCCGGCGCTGGCCGCACGTCCGCGGCCAGCGCCGGGCAGCCGTTCACATCTCAGGGACGATCTTCACCAGGCTGTCGCGGTTCGCGACGAAGTAGAGCTCGCCGTCGTTGTCCTCGACGATCGCGGTGAGGTCCTCGAACGTCGGCAGGCCGCCCTGGCGCGCGAACGCGGGAGCGTTCGGCGTGTTCGGATCGCGGTTCTTGAGGATCTGCGTGATCGGCGACGTCTGCGTGTCGCACTGCATGATCGCGCCCATGCGCTCTCCGGTGTAGTCGCCGAACAGGTACACGCCCCGGAGCTGGGGCAGCGCGGCGCCCCGGTACACGTAGCCGCCGATCACCGACACGTAATCGCGGAACGGCCCTGTCGCGGAGCGGCGCCTGTCGATGTCGACGATCGGCTTCGTGTCCGTCGTGCCCTCGCGCAGGGTGCGCCCGTTGCAGGTATTCGCATGGTTGCCCTCGAAGGCCGCCCAGCCGAAGTTGAGCCCGCTCACGCCGGCAGGGACGAAGTCGACCTCTTCATAGCTATCCTGGCCGACGTCGCCGATGTAGAGATCCTTGGTCAGCCGATCGAAGCTGAACCGATACGGATTGCGCAGCCCGTAATGCCACACCCGCGCGGCGCCGCCGTCGAAGGGGTTGCCGGCGGCCGCGTACGGCTCGGGCGCGTTCGGATCGAGCCGCAGGAGCTTCCCGAACAGCGAGTTGATGTCCTGCGATCCTCCGGGCTTGTCGCTGTTGCAGCTCCCGCCTCCGTCGCCCGTGCCGACGTAGAGCATGCCGTCGGGCCCGAACATGACGTGGCCGCCGTTGTGGTTGACCGCCGAGGCGTCGAGCCGCAGGATCGTCTTCGTGGGCGTCTCGCTCGCCACGTAAGGATTGCCCGCCGAGCGCTGGTACTCGAGCACCACATCGCGGTTCATGTTGGAGCCGGTGGTCGGCGTCATGGCGATGTAGAACTTCCCGCTCGTCGCGTAGTCGGGCGGGAACGCGATGCTGAGGAGTCCGCGCTCGTCGTCGAAGGCGCCCGTGCTGAGCTGGATCTGGCTGCTCACGTCGAGGAAGTTGTCCTCGCGCAGCGCGCCGCCCGTGAACACGCGGATCTTGCCCGTCTGCTGCACGAGGTACCAGTCGCTCGACCCCTTCGGCTGGGCAGCGTAGACCAGCCTGTCGACGCCGGTGACCACCGGCGCGAGCGCGAGCTTCCCGACGTCGGGCGCCGCGGTCGCGTTGCACACCGGCGGCTCGTCGCCTCCGCCGCCTCCCGTGCCGGCCGGCGGCGCGCCGCCGCTCCCGGTCGTGCCCGCCTCCGTTCCAGTCCCTGTGCTCGTGCCACTCGTCCCGCCCGCCGGTGAACCTCCACCGCCCGAGGAGCTGCTGCTCCCCGGCTGCACACCCGTACCGGAGCTCGCCGAGCCCTGCGAGGAATCGCCGCTGCTGGAGGAGGAGCCATCGTCGCCACAGGCGCCGTTCACGAGCGCGAGAGCCAGCCAGAAAGCCAGGGTCGTTCGTTGCTTCATCATGGGGCCCATCCTAGCCGAAAACGGGCCGACTTCCGTCTCGGTCTGCAGTCCTCAGATCACATGGACGTCCCGTGCATGCGGCAAAAGACAGTGATGCGGTGCACAAGTACGCGCATCGCTCACGGGGTCTCATCAACGTCGCAAGGGTGGCAGAGATACATTCCCGCAAGTCTCGATTTCGATCATGCCGTGGCGTCCGCGTCAGCGCCGCGCCTCCTGGGCGCCGCGCCGTCAGACCACCACGGTGCCGGCGATCTTCGTGATCGCGAGGACGGCGCGGAGCACCTCGCGCGCGCTCGGGGCGACGTAGCGCACGCGGCGCGCGTCCAGGCGGGCGACCCCGGGCACGAGCTCCGCGGCGTCGGCGTACGCGGTCGTGAGCAGCGAGAGCGTCACGCCGATCGGCAGCGGGAGCGTGTACGGCGCGACGCGCGCGAGCCCGCGCAGCGCCTCGCTCGCCGCGGCGCGGATGCGCCGGCACGCCTCGTCGGGGTGGATCGACCGCGCGCTGTAGCGCGTGATCGACGCCTTCACCGCCACGGTCGTCACGCCCTGGAACCGCTCGCGCGCGAGCGCGGTCACGGCCTCGTCCCCCGTGACCAGCGCCACCGGGACCCCCGCCTCCCCCACGACGAGCGCGTTGATGGCGGCCTCGTCGACCCACAGCCCGGGGTCGTCCGCCGCGCTGTTCGCGGGGTGCAGGCGGATCTCGCCGACGACCGCGCCGTGGTAGGTGTGATCGAGCACGCTGGCGCGCAGCCCCGCGCCGCCGTGGTAGCCGACGAAGAACGCGGCGACGGGCTGCCCCGCGTCCAGGCCCTGCACCATCGACAGCGGCTTCAACGCGCCCGAGATCACCTCGACGCGGGGGTCCAGCTCCTCGAAGAGGAGGTTGCGCATGTCCGCGTGGCTGTCGTTGATGACGACCCGCGTGGCCCCCGCCTCGAAAGCGCCGAGCGCGGCGGCGTTCGCCTCGCGGCTCATCCACCGCCGGGCGCGCTCGTAGTCGCCTCCGCCCCGGCGCGTCTGGTCGACATGCACCACCCCCGCGCACCCCTCCAGGTCGATCGAGATCAGCACGAGCATCGGCGTCCCTCCTCGCGCCGCCGCGGCGGCCGCGCGACGGGCCTAGCGCCGCGCGCTCGCGCAGGCCACGCCGCGCTGCGGTCGAGGCCGCTCGAGGGCGTCGGCGGACTTCATCCGATGCACGGTGTGCATGAGGCCCATGTCGCATGATCATTGGAGCGATACGCGCGGCCCCATAGACTCCCCGACTGACCTGCTCGGATGCGCCGTACGCGCCCTGTGCAGGTCAGCATTCTTCGGGTGTCGAATTCGTGCGCGAGACGGGCCCGAGCGTCCTTGCATTGCCTACCAGGAGTTTGCCATGAAGACATTCCGTTTGTTCGTTCACGCTGGCTTGATCTTCGCGGGGGCCGGCGCGGCGTGCTCCGTGCCCGTCGAGGACGAGACCACCGGCCAGATCCGCTCCGAGGTCATCTACGGTGACGACGACAGGGAAGAGCCGTTCACGTACTCGGATCCGACGTGGGCCCAGCGCGCGCGGGACTTCACCGTGGCCCTGGTCCCCGCCTCGGCCGTCGACGACTCGGACCCGAACGACATCCAGATCGCCGGGCCCACGTGGATCGAGCGCGACGGCGTGTGCCCCGACGAGCGCTTCGCCACGCAGCCGGCGCTCGCCGACTGCAGCGGCACGCTGATCGACGAGGACCTGGTGCTGACGGCCGGGCATTGCATCAACAACTGCGGCGACAGCCGCTTCGTCTTCGATTACGCGATGACCCCGGCCGGCGAGCTCGGCCAGATCACCAGCGACGACGTCTATCGCTGCGTGGATTTCATCACCTGGTACCGGGACCCGAGCGGCGCCGACTACACGGTCGTGCGCCTCGACCGGCCCGTCGTCGGGCGGACGCCCGCCGCGGTGCGCGTGTCGAGCGCGCCGCTGGCCGTCGGCACCCCGCTCGTGGTGCACGGCTTCCCCCGCGGGCTGCCGCTCAAGCTGGCCGACGGCGCCGCGGTCCGCAGCAACGACGGGGATCTCGAGTTCTTCGTCAGCAACCTGGACACGTTCGTGGGCAACTCCGGCTCCGGCGTGTTCGATCTCGACACGCACGAGCTCGTGGGCGTCCTGTCCCGCGGCGCGGCGGACTTCGTGATGGACGAGGACGACGGCTGCGCGCGCCCGAACACGTGCGCCAACAACGCCTGCCGCGGCGAGGACGCGACCTATGCCTTCCAGGCGGTCCAGGCCATGTGCGAGAAGACGGTGTCCGACGTGTGCTCCTGCGGCGACGGCGCCTGCGGCCCGCTCGAGAATCCGACCTCGTGCCCGGGCGACTGCTCCTGCGGCGACGGCATCTGCAGCAGCGGCGAGAACACGGCCTCTTGCCCGGCGGACTGCCAGCTCGAGGTGCTGTACGACGAGCACACGCCGCAGCCGAACTGGGTGACGCCGGGCATCCAGGTGCGCAATACCGGCACCGAGAGCGTGTACCTCTGGGGTTCGACCATACGGTACTATTTCACCCAGGAGCCGCCCGGCTCCCTCGCGGCCGAGTGCTGGGGTTGCTCGAGCACGCCGACGATGAGCTTTCATGAGGTGCCCGGCGGAGGGTGCGCGGGCGCGACCCATTACCTCGACGTGGAGCTCCCCTCGATCTCGGTGGATCCGTCGTCCACCACCGACCAGTTCCGCGTCGCGTTCCACGCGTCGAGCTGGCAAGCGTTCAACCAGTCGAACGACCGCTCCTACGGCGGGTTGAGCTGGAACTGGGCGCCGAACCCGAAGATCACGATGTACCGGCTCGGCGTGCGGGTCTTCGGCGACGAGCCGTGCCCGGGCCTCTTCATCCCGCCGGCGGATTGATCCCGGGCCCGCCGGGCGGGCCCTCGCGCCCCGCGGTTCACCACCCGTCGGCCACGCGGATCGCGATCTCGCCGATCGTGCGGCCCACGACCCGCAGCCCGAGGTGCCGCGCGAGCTGCACCTCGAGGTGCCCCACGCCGCCGGCGCCCGCGGTGACAAGCACCGTGGCGCCAGCGAGGGCACCCGGCTTCGAAGGCTGTCTCTGCAAATCTCCTCCGCAGCCGAACATGCTCTCTGGCGTCGTCGATGAGGCCGGTCAGCACCGAGTGAACGTTCACAATACCGAACGCAATACCGAACGACACCCACTGTGCGCTGTTCCGGGAAATATGCCGCGGATTTGCGGATATTTATCGTGAAGCGAGGCGCGCTGTCATCGCTGCCAGAACGCGAACGTGACATAGTCCGCCAATGCAGACCATCACGAACAGGATCATTCGTACCGTTCGAGTCCTCGTCCTGGCAGGCGTGCCATTCGCCACACTGGCTTGCTCCAGCAGCGATCCCGATCCGTCGGGGGACGGCGGGAGCGGCGCGACGAGCAGCGGGAGCACCACCAGCGGCAGCACGACCTCGGCCGGCCCCACGAGCACCTCGACGGCGACGTCGGGCAGCGGCGGCGCGGATGGCTCGACGACGGCGGCGTCGGGGAGCGGCGGCGCGGGCGGCTCGACGGGCGACGGCGGCGGCGGCGGCGACACGTCCTCCGGTGAATTCACGCTCACGAGCCCCAATCACACGGAAGGCGCGGAGTTCGCCGACAAGTACACCTGCGCGGCCGCCGGCTTCAACGGCAGCCTCCTGCCGGAGCTCCACTGGACCGCAGGGCCTCCGGGCACGAAGAGCTACGCCATCACCTTCATCGACGTCACCCTGACGACCAAGACGCCGCCCAACATGAACGGCTATCACTGGGTCATCTACAACATTCCAGCCGACGTCACCTCGCTGCCCGAGGAGTTCAAGAACGCGGCGTCCATCGGCGCCATGCAGAACAGCAACTACCTCGGGCCTTGCCCGAACTTCGGCGGCGGGAACGCCAACACCGACACCTACGAGTTCACGATCTACGCGCTCGGCGAGGAGTCGGTGACGATCACGGGTTCCGGCACGGCCGCGGTGAAGGACGCGGAGACCAAGCTCGAGGCGAGCAATCTCGCGAAGGCGAAGCTCACCGGCACGTCCGACGCCTCCCCGCCCTGATGAGCGGGGTCAGCGCGGCGCGCGCCGCGCGGCGGTGAGGCTCCGCATGCAGAACTTGAGGGCTTCGCGCAGCGTGGCGTGCGTGCCCAGGGCGCGCATGTCGATGTCCAGAGAGGTCATCGTCCGCGCGACAGCGGGGCGGATCCCGGTCACGATCGCCCGGACGCCGAGGAGCTGGACGGCGCGCACGATGCGGACGAGGTGATCGGCGACGGCCTCGTCGATGGCCTCGACGCCGGTTGTGTCGAGGATGGCGAAGCGCGCGTCGCCGCGCGAGACCGCCAGCAGCAGGCTATGCATCAGCTCGTCGGCGCGCTCCTTGTCGAGCGCGCCGACGAGCGGCACGGCGAGCACGCCGTCCCAGACCTGGAGGATGGGGGCGGAGAGGGCGTGGATGACCTCGCGCTGCTGCTCGATGAGGGCGCGCTGCTCCAGCATCCTCTCCTCCTGCTCGCGCTCCCGCGCCGCATAGAGCTCCCCGAGCTGGGCGTGCGCCTCGCTGAGCTCGGCGGTGCGGGCCTCCACCTTGTCCTCGAGCTGGGCGAAGAGGCGGGCGTTCTCCAGCGACACGGCGATCTGGGTCGACAGGAGGCCGAGGAGCTCGACGCGGTCGCGCGTGAAGGCAGCGCTGGCCACCGCGTTCTCCAGGTAGAGGATCCCGAGCACGCGCCCCTGATGAAAGATGGGCGAGGCGAGGATCGACCTCGGCTGAGCGGCCCTGACATACGGGTCGGAGGCGAAGGACGGATGGCTCGGGGCATCGTCGATGACGACGCTCTCCGCGGTCCGCGCGACATAATGAACCACGTTGGCCGCCAGGTCGGGGCGGGAGTCCAGCGGAACCGAGGCGATCCGCTCGATCCGGTCGTCCGCGACGTCGCCGGCGGCCTCGATGGTGAGTCGGCCCTCGTCCTTCAGGATCAGGAAGCCGCGGCGCGCGCCGGCGTTCTCGAGCATGATGCGCATCAGCGCCTCGAGCAGCCGGGGCAGGACGATCTCCCCGGAGAGGGCCTGAGATGCCTTGAGCGCGCTGCGCAGGTCGAGGTCCTCCCGGACGACGACCGGCGGGCTCGCCAGGGCGGGCAGCTCGCGCCTCACGAGGAGATCGGGATGATCGCGCTCGAGGCGGGCCATGGCGCTCGAGGCGCCCCAGCGCGCGTACTGCGCGTGCGCCTCGACCATGTAGGCGCGCGCGAGCGTCGTCCTCCCGAGCTGGAGGTAGGCGCGCGCGCAGAGCTCGTTGCCCAGCGCGCCGTCGTGGAGATAGCCGCCGTCCGCGGCCGCGCGGATGCCCTCGTCGTAGAGCTCCAAAGCCCCTCGCCTGTCGCCGCCCACGCGCGCGAGCTCGGCCGAGAGCAGGAGGTGGCGGTGCCTCATGTTGTCGGGGGCGTGGCTCGCCCAGAAGGCGACCTTCTCGCCCATCGCGCGGGCCTTCTCGAGGTACTTCTCCCGCGTCTCCGGCTCCGCGCCCTCGGCCGCCAGGATCAGGGCGACGGCCCCGTAGAAGTGGAACGGCGGGTTGCCCTGCCAGCCGGCGATCCCGATGATCGTGGGGTTCGCCTCGAACGCGAGCGCCGCCGCCCCCGCGTGATCGCCCTGGAACAGGCGCAGGACGAGCCGGTAGAAGAGGGCGAAGAAGAGGGAAGCCTGGTTGTTGATCGCCGCCGCGGCCGCGACGATCTCGTCGATCTGGATCCACGCGCCGGCGAGGTCCGACGGGCCGGGATCCGGGCTCATGAGGTTCTCGCAGAGCTGGCCGATGGCGCTGACCATCCAGGTGATGAAATTCCACCTGTCGAACTTCCGCAGGGGGAGCAGCGACCTCGACTCGGCCTTGATCTCGGCGAGGGGCAGGCCGAGGAGCAGGGTGCTCGTGTTCGCGTTCACCATGCAGTAGAACGCCCAGATGTACTGCCCTGTCTCCAGGCCCGCGTGGATGCCGGAGCGCAGGATCTCGCGCCCCCTCGCGTAGCTCGTCCGCCAGTGCATGACGAACCCGCCCCACATGCAGGCGAGGATCGGGTCGTTCCGCTTGTCCGGGTAGCGCCGGAGCAGCTCGACCGCGGCCTCGCCGAAGGCGTAGCCGAGCGGGATACGGCCGCTGACGCACAGGATCTGGCCGAAGACGACATAGGAGAAGACCGAGCTCTGCGAGACGCCGTAGTGCACGGTGTCCCGCAGGATCTTCATCACGCAGAACCCGAAGTTGTTGCTGGCGAGGAAGTAGCAGGACGAGATCATCTCCTCGAGCACGCTGTGCAGGGCGGCGATCTCGGGGTCCTGGAGCCGCGGCACACCGACGAGCGACTCCATCGAGCGGCCGTCGAGGAACTTCAGCGTCGCCTCCACGTCGCCGGCGACCGCCTCGTCCGACGGGAAGGGCGGGAGATCGATCCCGAAGAGCCGCAGGGCCACGAGCCCCTCGGTCAGGGCGGCGTACAGATCGCCCTTGAGGACATGCACCTTCACCTTGGCCCCGTAGGCGCGCGTCCTGTCGAGCCGGCTCCCCGCGTGCGCCACGGCCCCGTCCAGCGTGACGAGGGCCTCGTCGGGGCGGCCGGCGAGCACCTGCATGAGCCCCACCTTCGTGGTGAGCGCGAACGTGAGCTCGTACTCCGTGCCCCACGGATCGTCGGGGAGGCGCGCGATCCCCTCGGCCAGGTACTTGAGCGCGGCGTCGAAGGCCGAGCTCTCCTCGGCCCGCTCGGCCGCGGCGAGGTTCATCCGCGCGAGGTCGAGGCGCGCCGCGCGGCCGCCGATCAGATCGCCCGCGCGGTTCAGGTGGTTCACGACGTCGAACAGCCCGCGCGCGTCGGCCCCGAGCGCCTCCCGCAGGAGCATCCCGATGCGGTGGTGGAGCCCCGGCCGCTCCTCGACAGGGATCATCGAGTAGGCGGCCTCCTGGATCTTGTCGTGGACGAAGCGGTGGGTCGCCCCGTCGCTCGTGATGAGCTCCTCCTTGAGCGCCGGCTCGACGCGCGCGTAGAGCTCGTCGACGGAGCACCCGCTGATCGTGGAGAGCGTCCCCAGATCGAAGCGGTTCCCGAGGGCCGCCGCGAGCCGCAGCGCCTCCTGCGTGGGCGCGGGCAGGCGGCGGATGTTGCTCGCCATGAGATCGACGACGTTGTCGGTGTACTCGAGGGCGCTCATCGCCGCGAGGTCCCACGACCAGCGGCCGGCCTGGTCGAACGACAGCGCGCCGCTGTCGTGGATCGACTTGAGGAAGCGCTTGATGAAGAACGGGTTCCCGCCGGTCTTCCTCAGCACGAGCGCCGCGAGCTGCCCGACGTCCGGGCGCCCGAGGCTGTCGCCGAGGAGCGCCGTCACGTGCGGGAGCTCGAGCGGGGTGAGCACGATGGGCTCACTCTCGACGCCGGCCTTCCGGAGGTCCTCCACGGCGCGGATGAACGGGTGCGCGGCGCTCACCTCGTTGTCGCGGTACGCGCCGCAGAAGAAGAACGCCCCGAGCCCGTCGCCCTCGAGCAGCGCGTTGACGAGGCTCAGGCTCGCGGCGTCGATCCACTGGAGATCGTCGAGGAAGAGGACGACGGGGCGCCCCTGCCCGGTGAAGACGGAGACGAACTTCTGGAAGGTGAGGTTCAGCCGGTTCTGCGCCTCGACGGGGCCGAGCGACGGCACGGGCGGCTGCGCGCCGACGAGGTACGTGAGCGCGGGGAGGACCTCGCAGATGACCTGCGCGTTGCTCCCGAGCCCCTGGATCATCGCCGCTCGCCAGCGCGCCATGCGCTCCTCGCTCTCGGACAGGATCTGCCGCAGCAGCGCGTCGAACGCCTGGAGCACCGGGCCGAGCGGCCGATCGCGGTTGAACTGGTCGTACTTGCCGCTGATGTAATAGCCCTTCTCGCGCGCGAGCGGCTTCAGGATCTCCCGGACGAGCGACGACTTGCCGATGCCCGAGTAGCCCGAGACGAGGACGACCTTGCGCGCGCCGCCCAGGACCTCGAAGAAGGCCGCCGTGAGGCGCGCGATGCTCTCCTCGCGGCCGTAGAGCCGCTGGTGGATCTGGAGCAGGTACGCGGCGTCGCGCTGGCCGAGCTCGAAGCGCTCGAGGCGGCGGCCCTGCGCGAAGCGCCGCCGGCACTCGTGGAGATCGGCGAGCAGGCCGCTCGCGGACTGATAGCGATCCTCCGCGTCCTTGGAGAGCAGCTTCATCACCACGTCGCCGAGCGGGGCGGGGACATCGGCGCTCCGGGCCGTGGGGTGATCGGGGATGAGCGCGATGTGAGCGTGGATGAGCTCGAGCGGATCGCTCGCCTCGAAGGGCAGGCTCCCGGTGAGCATCCGGTAGAACAGCGCGCCGAGCGAGTACAGATCCGAGCGGTGGTCGACGCTCCGGTTCATCCGGCCGGTCTGCTCGGGCGAGAGGTAGGGGAGCACGTCGGCCATGAAGGCCTCGCCGTAGAGCGACGCGCCCTCGTGGCTGACCGCGGCGTCGACCCCGTAGTTCAGGATCCGGACCTCGTCGTCGTCGCCGACGACGAAGCTCTTCGGCCGGACGGCGCCGTGCACGACGTCGTGCCCGTGCAGCACCCGCACCGCCTCGGTCATGGAGATGGCGAGATCGAGACACCGATCGACGTCGAGCTGGCCCTGCGCCGCAAGGAAGCTCCCGAGCTCCTCTCCGTCGGCGTCCGCGAGGACCACGACGAGCTCACCGTCGTGCTCCTCGACGCCGTGGACCTTGACGACGCGCTCGGACTCGATGCGCGCGATGTGCTTGTACTCGTGCTTGACGCGGGCGCGGTCCACGATCCGCGACGCGCCGGCGCCGAGCACCTTGAGCACCACGGGCGCGCCGTCGGACGCGCGGATGGCGCGGTAGCGGGCGGAGTCGTCGGTCGGATCGAAGTGAATGACGGAGTGGTAGCTGGGTAGGGTGAGCATTGACGATCGGGAGGAAGCGCCGCGCTGGACCGCTGGCGCATGAGCGTGTGAGCGCCCCCTTCGACCCTGGAGGCCGACGGCGGAGCAGGACAACGGCCTTGCGAAGAGGAGAGGGAACCGCGGCAACAGCGCAGGAGGCACGAAGAAGGAGAGTGTCTCCGCGTGTCCTGGAGCCTGCCTTCCCTCCCAGAGCGTCCAGGACGCCCCAAAAATTACCACGGCGTGATCCGGCCGAGCAAGGGGGAAAGCGGGCCTCGCCGAGCGGGGAACACCCGTCCTATCTTATCGATTTTATTGAGCATTCCAGCAGATCTACCCAGACCACCAGACGCTCGCTCGTGCGGCCTGGGTAGATCCGTGACGCCATGTGAGGAGACCGCTCGTGACCCGCGAGGCATGCCCGATGTGCGCTCATCTGCGCAGCATGTACGCTCGCTCCGCCCGCTCGTCGGATCATGCCCTCGTGTGCCAGCGCTCCCTGTCGCGGCTCAATCGACAGGAAACTGTTCCTCTGCCCAGGCCCTCCAGTCCGGCGGAGCTCGCGTGGCCTCGAGATAGAGGCGAAGCTGGTGGGCGTCGTCGAAGGCCGACATCCCCCACAGGCGAAACGCATCGACGTAGCCCATGTCGTCATCGAACGAGTCCGCGAAGTCGGCGAGATCCAGGCCGAGCTGCCATGGGGCCTTCACGTCTCCGGCGCAGAGAAACCGCGCGAGCGAGCTGAGCCCGCGGCCGGGCTCGATCGGTCCTGCGTCGCCGCTCTCGAGCGCTCGCGCGCAGGCGCGCCATGTCTCCGGCACGATCGGCGGCTTCCATCCGCCGGCGCTCCGGAGCCCGGCGATCCGACGCGACCAGAACCAGAGCTCGCGGGTGTCGTACCGGGCCGCGTCCTCGGGCGTCGCGCCGCGCTCCCACGGCCAACGCACGTCCTTCTGCTGGCCGAGCCACGTGGTGAAAGCGACGTCGGACGCGATGAAGCCCTGCTCCACGAGCGCGGCGCGGCGCTGGGCAGTCTCCGTCGGATCATCCTCATCGCTGTCGTCCTCGTCGCCGTCGTCCTCCGATCGCTCGGTGGGATAGAGCACGTCATGAACGGCGTCTGCCCAGCTCATCGGCGCCGGAGGGTGGCGTCGCAGGTAGGCGACGCGGGTCTCGAGGTCGGGCGCGAGCTGCTCGAGAAAGACGCCCCACAGCCCCATCCAGTCTTCACCGGCGCCCATTCGCCACCCCATCGTGTGGCGCTCGTAATCGGGGAAGCGCTCCCAGGGAGGCGCGAGGTCGCCGTGCGGGTCGAGGTGCTCGTGGAGGCGGGCGCGACAGCGCTCTTTCCAGTCCATGACGGCAGCATACCGCCGTGAGTCGCCCGGCGGTGAGGGGGTGACTCTCCTCGACCCGCGCCTGAGCGCTCGGGTTCCGACCGAGCGGCGCCCTGTCATGCACCCCTCCCCCGGAGAACCGACCCGTCCGCCACCCCGCCGTTCCGATCTCCCCTCGCTGAAACGTTTCACCCGAAGTGGACCCAGCACCGATGACGCTGCGCGTCTGACGTGAACGCGATGCGCCGAATGCGATTCGGCGGCTGATGAGGCTCAGCATCGATGACGCTGCGCGTCTGACGTGAACGCGATGCGCCGAATGCAATTCGGCGGCTGGGGAGCTCAAGCGCGATCCGAGGCCAGGCCCCCTGGCGCGGCCGTCCCCTCCTCCAGCGACACGGGCCTCTCGGGCTCGACAGAGAGCATCCTCCGTCGATCCGCTCGCGTGGGAAAGAGACACCCGATCGAGATTTTGGTCCCCGGCCCGTAGGGGCAGTCCCGTCTTGACCCCTGTTTTCTTGACGGGTAGTGTACGAGGCCGGTTGGCAACCCGTCGGTGTTGCTTGATTGCGAATTCGGTTCAGGGTCGAGTTCCGAGCGCGACCAGTTGACGATCTTGGACTGGCTTACGGTCGCACCACGGATGTGGTCGCTCGGGACGTGTACCTTGTACTGAATTTGTGCTTAACGAAAAGAGCGAAGCCATGAGAATCCGAAGAAGCCATATCTTCTTGTTTTCCTTCTCCATTCTCGGTCTGGTGGGCGTCGGCTGCGGCGGCGATAGCTCGAGCGGGGCGACCGGGGAGCCGTCGGGCGGCACCGGCGGTGCGGGCACCGGGGCGGGCACGCCGACCGGCGGCACCGGGGCGGGCACCCCGACGGGCGGCACCGGCGGTGCGGGCACCGGGGCGGGCACGCCGACCGGCGGCACCGGAGCGGGCACCCCGACGGGCGGCACCGGCGTCGGTGGCGGCACGACCAACCCGGATGGGAAGCCCACGCCGGAGACCGATGGCTCGCCGGCCGGCAAGTTCCGGGTCAAGGATGGCCGCCTGACGCAGGACGGCACCGCGATCCAGGTTCGCGGCGGCAACTGGTTCGGGCTCGAGGGGCAGGACGATCTCGAGCGCCCCGGCGCCATGGAGCTCTTCATCGGGTCGATGTGGTGGGCGGAGAACGACGCCCCGCGCACCATCGAGCAAACGATGAAGGAGCTCACGAGCTCTGCGCTCAAGTTCAACACGATCCGGCTCCCCATCGCGCCGCAGACCCTGGTCGCCAACCATCCGGACGGCAACTACAGCACGATGACGCCCCGGATCAGGAACAACGACGAGTCGGTCTACCCGTACGCCAACGCCCGCGAGGCGCTCGAGGACTTCCTCAAGCAGGCTGACGCGAACGGCCTGAACGTCATCATCGGCATCCACTCCTGCTCGAACCACATCGGGTGGCGCGCGGGCCGGCTCGACGATGCCCCGCCCTACGTGGACAGCAGCCGCGAGAACTACGATTACAAGGCGGACGACTACAACTGCACGATGGGCGAGGACGCCTACAACTTCGACAAGTGGATCGCGGACATCAAGGCGATCGCGCGGCTGCCCAAGGAGCTCGGGGTCGACAACGTCATCGGCGTCGATTGCTTCAACGAGCCGTGGAAGTACTCCTGGCCCCAGTGGGCGGACATGGCGAAGGCCTGCTACGACGCCATCGCGTCCGAGAACGACGACATGATCGCGGTGGTGCAGGGCGTGTCCGGCAGCCACCAGATCGCGGGTGGCGCGGGCCTGGACCTGGAGCCGGAGCCCCACGGCGATGAGAACCTCAACCCGAACTGGGGTGAGAACTTCTACGGACAGACGGCCTACCCGATCCAGGTCCCCAAGGATCGGCTCTGCTTCTCGCCCCACACCTACGGGCCGGCAGTGTTCGTTCAGAAGCAGCACGTCGATCAGTCCAAGCCCGAGTGCGTCGGGCTCGAGGACGAGGCGGCCGCCGCGGCCAAGTGCGGTCTGATCGTGGAGCGCAGCAACGCCCAGGCCGTCGCGAGCCTGGAGAAGCAGTGGGACGAGCACTTCGGGTTCCTGCACGAGCAGAAGTTCTGCGTGATCACCGGCGAGTTCGGCGGCGTGAAGGACTGGCCGAAGAACGAGATGGATCCGGCGCTGGCCACGCAGTGGGCGCACTTGCCCGCCGGCAAGCGCTACGACTGGGAGTGGCAGAACATGTACGTGGACTACCTCATCAAGCGGAAGATGACGGACTTCACGTACTGGTCCATCAACCCCGAGTCGGGTGATACGGGTGGCATCTACGAGCACGCGTACACCGATGCCCAGAAGTCGGGCTGGGGCACCTGGACGGGTCTCGACTCGGAGAAGGTCGAGATGCTGGCCCGCCTGAAGTAGACGAATCGCGGATCATGAAGACCGCCCGCAGGCCTCGGCTTGCGGGCGGTTTCTTTTTGTGGCTTCAGCCGGCAGCGGCTGGCGGTCCCGGCGACCAGGGGGCCATCTCGACAGCGACGCCGCCGCGGCGCCGCGCGCCCGGACGGCGGGCCGGGCCGAGACGAGGAAGCCCCGTCAGGGCGCGACAGCAGGCTCCGGCGCGGCCTCGCCGCGCGCCATCAAGAGCTCCGCGAGCGGGCCCTCGGTCACAACGCGCGGCACCTTCACCTGGCCGGGCGAGGCGCCCCGGCGGACCAGGAGCTCGCGCAGCTCACGGAACGTCCCCGGCTGCACGACGTGGAGCGAGAGCGGCCCGAGGCGCCCCCGGAGCGTGGCGTAGTACGGGTTGGCCGCGCGGAGCGCGTCGTCGATCCGCCCGGCGAGCCGCTCGATGGACACAGGCCGGCTGCCCTCGGTGAGCTCCACGAACACGACGTAGCGCTTGGGCGCCGACTCGGCATCTTCCATCGTCGAGAAGTCCACGAGCCCGAGGGCCTCCTTCGACAGCGCCTCGTCCAGGGCGCGATGGATCGCGTGCTCGGACGTCTTCTCCCCGGCGATGTTGAGCAGGCACCCGCGCCGGTGGATGAACTCCACCACCGGCACGCGACGGTGGTGGCGCGCGACCTCGATCACGTCGCCCATGCGGTAGCGGTACAGCCCGCCGTGGGTCGTGACGACGATCTCGTACCGTTCCCCCTCGGTGAGCTCGTCGATGCGCCGGACCGAGGGGCGCTCCGCGTCGAGGTCGTCGGCTGGGATGAACTCGTAGAAGGCGGAGCTCGGCTGGAGGGCGTAGACAGGGGCGCCCAGACCGAGGTTGAAGCCGAGCATCGCCTCCGAGGACACGTAAAAAGGTGAGTAGATGGGGACATCGCCGACGTAGCGCGCGAGCTTCTCGGCGTAGATCCGGAAGCTGCCGCTCGTGCCGCCCGAGACGTGGGTGAGGCCCGGCCAGAGCCGCCGGGCGATGCCGGCGAGACCCCGCGCGAGCTCCTTCGCCACGGCGCTCGCCCGCCCGGGATCGGCCCGCAGCCTGGCGCGGATCGGCTGCGCGAGCTCGGGCGGCACGGCGACGTCGGGGCGCAGCGCTCCGCGGCCGAGGTCCTCGACCAGCGCGGGCCAGCGCGCCTCGAGGACCTGGAAGAAATCGAGGAGGCCGGAGGCGAACGGCGCGACGATCGATCCGAGCGCGGGTTGCGCCAGCGCGAACAGGAGGTGCAGGTAGAGCGCGTCGGCCTGGGTCGGGACGTGGTAGGCCTCGGGCGGGGAAGCCCACGCTCCGGGTCGCCGCTCGAGCGCGGCGCGCATCATGTAGCAGGAGGTCGAGCCGGTCGGAAAGCCGCCCTCGGTCTTGCCGGTCAGCAGCGCGCTCATCAACGCCGCCGCGGGCCTGTCCTCGCGTGACGCGGAGATCGCCTTGAACAGGATGCCGCGACTCGTGAGGAGGGTTTGCCCGAGCCCGCGCTGCGTGAGCGTGGTGATCGGGATCAGCTTCTGGGTGCCCGTCGTGCCCGAGGTCAGCGCGAACGCGGCGACAGGATCCGCGGTGAGCACGCCCCGCGCCCCGCGGGCCATGCGCTCGATATCGGCGCGGAGGTCGTCGTAGGTGGCGATCGGCACCGCCCGCTGGAAATCCCCCACGGTCCGGATCGCGCTGAAATGGTGCCGTCGCCCGAACTCGGTGCCCTTGTGCCGCTTCACGATGTCCAGGAGCAGGCGCTCGTTCACCGCGCCCGCCCGGTGGGCCTGCGCCTCGAAGCGCAGCCTGGCGAGCCGGCTGACGCCGACGAAGGCCGAGTGGAGCAGCGTGGGCAGGATCGAGCGCATACGGGATCTCCTGAGCAGCGTTGACGACGCGGCGGCGAGAGAGGCCCACTGTGCCCGATCGAGCGGAGGAAACCAAGGCACACGGCGGCGCCCGGCCGGCGGCCACTGCCGGCCAGCCGACATGCCTCCGGTCGCGCGCCCGCGGGCTTTCTCGGAGGGGGCGCGGGCGCCGCGGTGTAGGATACCGCGATGCGAAAGCTGGCCCCGTTCATCCTGACGCTGGTGGCGATCGCGTGGGGCGCGACCTCGACCGCAAGCGCGCAGTCCGGCGCGCTCGGTCCGCAGGGGACGGCGGCCCGCTCCCGGACGGCCATCGTCGGGTTCACGGCGTCGCTGACGGGGAACGTCAACGTCGAGTCGACCCGGCAGACCAACGGCATCAAGATGTGGGTGGACGATGTCAACAAGGCAGGCGGCATCCGCCTCGCCGACGGCAGCTTCGTCACCCTCGACATCAGGTTCTATGATGACGAGAGCAACAAGGACCGAGTCCAGCAGCTCTACACCCGGCTGATCAACGAGGACAGGGCCGATTTCCTGATCAGCCCCTACAGCAGCGGGCTGACCGACGCGGCCGCCGTCATCGCCGAGCAGTATGGCCGCGTCATGGTCACGGCGGGCGCCTCGTCGGACTCCACCCACGACAAGGGCTACTCGCTGGCCTTCATGACCTACACGCCCGCGAGCCGTTACCTGACCGGCGCCTTCGATCTCCTGGCCCACCTCGATCCGTCGGCGAAGAAGGTCGCGATCGTCCACGAGCGGGACAAGTTCTCCACCGACGTGGCAACGGCCGCGAAGGGCCACGGCGAGGGCAAGGGATACGAGATCGTCCTCTTCGAGGGCTATGCCAGCGGCACCACGGACTTCGCGCCGTTCATCAACAGGATGCCGGGCGACGTGGACGCCATCATGGGCGGCGGCCACTTCGCCGATACAAGCACCTTTGCGCGGCAGTTCGCGGAGAAGGGCATTCAGGCGAAGTTCATCGCGCTGCTCGTGGCGCCGCCGGAGCCTCGGTTCGGGGAGCTCGGCGCGGCGGCGCTCGGCGTGATCGGACCGAGCCAGTGGGAGTCCGCCGTGAAATACAGCCCCGAGGCCGCCAGCGCGGCGGGCCTCCCGTGGCACGGCCCGTCGGTCAGCGATTTCGTCGCGCGGTACACGGAGCGCTTCGGCGACACGCCGTCGTACCACGGCGCCGGGGGCTACGCCGCCGGGCTGATCCTGGAGCAGGCCATCGCGCGCGCGGGGTCGCTGGACACGGCGAAGGTCAAGGCGGCGCTCGACGGCACGGACATGCTGACCTTCTTCGGCCACACGAGATACGACACAAGCGCGAAGCGGCATGGCCGCCAGATCGGCCACGACATGGTGTACATCCAGTGGCAGAAGGACGAGCAGGGCAAGATGGTCAAGCGCGTGGTCTGGCCAGCGGACGCCAGCACGGCGAAGGCCCTGTATCCCGCCCGCGAGCAGGCGGCCGCGGGCCCCAGTCGACTGCTGACGTCGCTCGTGGACGGGCTCATGCTCGGGTTCGTGTACGGCCTTGCCGCGATGGGGATGACCCTCATCTGGGGCATCCTGCGCATCATCAACCTGAGCCACGGGGCGATCGTCGCCCTCGGGATGTTCGCGAGCTACTTCCTGTTCACGCACCTGGGGTTGAACCCCTACGTCGGGCTTGTCGCGGTGGCCGGCGGGGGCCTGCTGCTCGGACTGCTAATTTACCCTGTAGCTGTACACCGGGTCGTCCATGCGCCGCACCACCTGACGACCCTGCTGGCCACGTTCGCCGTCAACATGATCTTCATCGGGCTGGGCACGGCGCTCCTGACCACCACGCCGCGCAACATCGATTACTCCCTCGGCACGGCGCGGCTCGGCCCGGTGGCGCTCCCGGGCACGCGCCTCATGGCGGCCTTGATGGCCGTCCTTGTCGCGTCGGCCCTCACCTTGTTTCTCCGTCGGACGCGGCTCGGCAAGGCGATCCGCGCCGTGGCGAGCAACCGCGCCTCGGCGGAGCTGATGGGCATCCCCTCCTCCCGCGTGCTGGCGCTCAGCTTCGGGCTCGGGACGATGCTCGCGGCGGCCGCCGGCGGGCTCATCGCCACGTTCTTCCCCTTCACCATCCTGAGCGGCGAGTCGTATCAGCTCAAATCGTTCGTGATCGGCGTGCTCGGGGGCCTCGGCAACCCGCTCGGGGCGCTCGCCGGAGGGCTCTTGCTGGGCATGCTGGAGGGGCTCATCCCCGTGTTCCTCCCGGTGAGCTGGGTGCCTGTGGTGGAGTTCGTCCTGTTCGTCCTCGTGCTGCTGCTCCGCCCGAGCGGCCTGTTTGGAGCCCGCGCATGAACGCCCATCGACACCCTGCCTTCTGGCTGACGCTCCTCCTCGTCGTGGGGCTGGGCGCCCTCCCCCTCGCGACGCGCGGCGACACGCTGCGGGAGACGATGTTCACCCTGCTGACGTTCGTCACGCTCGCGTCCAGCCTCAATCTCCTGCTCGGGTACACGGGCTACGTGAACTTCGGCCACATCGTGTTCTTCGGTCTGGGCGGGTACACCGGCTTTTACCTCCTGAGCCAGCGGGGGGTCTCCCTCTACCTCGCCATGCTCGCCGGCGGCCTCGCCGCCTCCGCGCTGGCCGGCGTCCTCGGCCTCGCGATCCTGCGCCTGCGGGGCGCCTATTTCGCCCTGGCCACGATCGGGATCAACGAGGCGGCGCGGGCGTTCGTGAACAACGTCTCCCTCTTCGGCGGCGCGACGGGCCTGTCGATCAACTTCTCGGTCTACGGGGAGTACGGCGGTCCGGCCGACGCGCTGTGGCTCACGTATTCCCTGCTCCTGCTGGTCACGGTGGTGGTGGTCGCCGTCAGCTTGCTCGTGAAGAGCTCGCGGTTCGGGCTCGGGTTGCTCAGCATCCGCGAGGACGAGGACGCGGCGCTCGTCATGGGCGTCAACGCGCCCCGGCTCAAGACGCTCGCCTACGTGCTGTCGGCCTTCTTCCCCGGCGTCGCCGGCACGCTCTACTTCTTCAAGAACGGCAACGTCGAGCCGGGCGACGCCTTCCGGCTGCACATGTCCATCGAGACGCTGGTCATGGTGATGCTGGGCGGCGCGGGGACGGCGCTCGGGCCGATCCTCGGGGCGGCCGCGTACGACCGCCTCCGCAGCTTCCTGCTCACGACCCCGCTCTTCAAGGATCTCCACCTCGCCTTCGCGGGGGGCGTGCTCCTGCTCATCGTCCTCTTCGTGCCGTCCGGGGTCGTCGGCTGGCTGCGCGCGCGCCTGCCGCGCGCGCGGGGGGTGCTCGAATGATGCTCGAGGTGCAGGGGGTATCGAAGCGCTTCGGCGGCCTGCAAGCGCTGAGCGACGTCGCGTTCGGCGTCGAGGACGGGGAGATCGTCGGCCTCATCGGCCCGAACGGCGCGGGCAAGACGACGCTCTTCAACGTGGTGAGCGGCGTGAACGCGCCGGAGAAGGGCCGTATCGTCTTCCGCGGGCAGGACATCACCGGCCGGCCGCCGTACCGGGTGGCGCAGCTCGGGCTGGCCCGCACGTTCCAGATCGTGCGGCCGCTGCACGATCTCACGGTCCGCGAGAACGTGATCCTCGGCGCCTGCTATGGCCGCGAGCGCCACGGCCGCGGCGCCGCGGCGCGCGTGGCGGACGAGGTGCTCGCCCTCGTGGGCCTCGGCGAGCGGGCCGCGCAGCTCGCCGGCAGCCTGAACGTGGCGCAGAAGAAGCGGCTGGAGATGGCCCGCGCCCTCGCCGCGCGGCCGTATCTGCTCCTGCTCGACGAGGTCCTCGCGGGCCTCAATCCCGCCGAGGTGGCCCGGATGATCGACATGATCCGCCACATCCGCGGTCAGGGGGTGACGATCCTGATGATCGAGCACCTCATGCAGGCGATGATGAGCCTCTCCGACCGGATCGTGGTGCTGGACCATGGCAAGCTCATCGCCGCGGGGGAGCCGCGGGAGGTGGCGGCGGATCCGAAGGTGATCGAGGCGTACCTCGGCGACCCGAAGCTCGGGCAGGAGCTCTTGGCAGGAGGCTCGGATGGCGGCCGCGCTCGAAGTGACTGATCTGACGACGGGCTACGAGGAGGTGCAGATCCTGTGGGGCGTGAGCCTCCGCCTCGAGCCGGGGAAGCTGACGGCCCTCGTGGGGTCGAACGGGGCTGGCAAGACGACGCTCCTGCGCGCCGTGACGGGGCTGCTTCCGACGTGGAGCGGCGCCGTGGTGTTCGGGGGTCACGACGTCACGCGGCTCCCCGCGCACGCCCGCGCCGGCGAGGGCCTGGCGCTGGTGCCGGAGGGACGGCAGCTCTTCAGCGACATGACGGTCCAGGAGAACCTCGAGCTCGGCGCCTTCTCGCGGCGGGCGCAGCCGGGCGCGCGGCGCAACCTCGAGCGCGTGTTCGAGATGTTCCCGCGCCTCGCGGATCGCCGCGGGCAGAAGGCGGGCACGCTGAGCGGCGGAGAGCAGCAGATGGTCGCCGTGGCCCGCGGGCTGATGGCCGACCCGAAGGTGCTGATGCTCGACGAGCTGTCGCTGGGCCTCGCGCCCCGGCTGGTGCTCGATCTGTTCGAGTCGCTGCGCCGGCTGAAGGCCGAGGGGCTGACGATGCTCCTCGTCGAGCAGAACGTGGCCATGGCCATGGCGGTGAGCGACTACGCCTATGTGCTGGCGGAGGGGCGCGTCCACCTGGAGGGGGAGGCGAGCGAGCTGGCGAAGAAAGAGGAGGTGCGGAGGGCCTATCTGGGGCTGTGAGTCGAAGCGGGAGCAGGCGGCGCTCGCCGCGCGCGGCCAGCTTCCCGCGCGGCCGGGCGGGCGGTACCTTGCGGAGATGCACGGACGAACGAGCCCCTCCCCTCTCCTTCTGGCTGCGCCGCTCGCCATCCTGCTCGCCTGCTCGGGGCAGGAGAACGGGAACGCCGCGTCCTCGGGCTCGGGCACGGCGAGCGCGTCGACGGCCGGCGGGGGCGGCGGACACGCCGGCGGGGGCGGCGGGGGCGGCGGACACGCCGGCGACGTCGCCCATGGTCGCGACATCGGCGCCGCGAACACGGGTATCGCGGGGGCGGTCGCGGCGGGGCTGCCGTGCGGTCAGCTCACCGACTACGATGGGCCCCGCATCGTCGATGTTCCAGGGACCGTGATCGAGAACAAGCGCATCGTCGGCGCGATCAAGATCCTCGCCGACGACGTGACAGTCCGATGCTGCGACGTCGACCTCGACGGTGCGGTCGACGCGCGGGGGATCTGGGTCGGGTACGAGACGAACCCCTCGGGCTGGCGCATCGAGTGGAACACGATCCACGGCGGCACCACGGGGACCATCGGCATCGATCTGACGACGAGCGGCGACGGGGTATGCCGGCGCAACGACGTGTCGGAACAGGAGAACGGGATGCGCCTGAGCGGCGGCCACGTCGAGGAGAATTACCTCCACGATCCGATTCCCTACGACGGCACCGCGCACCGCGATCAGATCGAGATCTACGGGACGAGCCAGCCGACGTCGCTGCTCCGCAACCGCATCGAGCACGACGGCGAGGAGACCGCGGCGATCAACATCACCTGCGACTTCGGAGCGACCGATGACGTGCTGGTCCAGGACAACTTCATCGACGGCGGCAACTACACCCTCTACAACCGCGAGCAGGGCCACGGGATGCCGACGCGCGTCCGGTTCATCGGGAACCAGCACGGCGACAGCTTCTACTACGGGCTGATCTCCGCCGACCGGGAGGGCACGCCCGATCCGGAGGTGCAAGCCGCCGACCCGGAGCGGTTCCTCTGGCAGAACAACACGTGGGCTGAGACGACCGACCCGGCGCACCCGGAAGGTCAAATGATCCCGGTGCCCTGATCTGTTAAGTAATGTATCGTCGGCGGCCCGCGATTGACGGCACGCCCAGGGTGAACTCCACTGATTCACCGGCAAGATCAGCGAGACCAGCGGGCCTGCTCGCAGCTGGAATATTCCACATACCCGCGCTGGCGACCACGCTCATGATCTCTCGCCCTGGAGAAAGAGGACGACGATGGATTTCAGGCAGGCGACGCGCGTCATGAGATGGTCCACACCGCTGGCGTTCGTCTGCGCGCTCGGCGCCGGCTGCACCAGCGTGATGGACGCGGGCCGCGCTCCGATCGAGGACAAGGGCACGCAAGCCGAGGGCCTGAGCGACCCGTCGGTGTGCGACGGCTACAAGTACTGCGATTGCGGGCTCTGGGTCGCGACGGGCGACACCTGTCCGGAGCGGAGCTGCGATATGTGCCAGGAAGGGCTCGTCTACTGCGGCTGCTACGGCGGCTGCCTGGTCGCCGACATCATGTGCGATCCGCAGCCCGACGAGTGCGGAGAAGGCGTCTGCCGCGGTTCGCTCCGGGACTGCGGCGGAGGCATCATGGCAAACCCCGACACCGCATGCCCCGGGGGCCCGCTCGTCGGCGACGGGACGATCGAGAGCAACCCGGACAGCAATCCGGATGGCTCGGCCGAGGCGTTCCAGTACACCTCGACGGCCTCGGGTACGGCCTCGGTGCTCACGTTGTACGTCGACAACGCGAACACCGCCGTCAACATCGTCGTCGGCCTCTACACGGATAACGGCGGTCATCCGGGCACGCTGCTGACGCAAGGCACGATCCCGTACCTGTACCACAACGCCGGGTGGCACTCGGTGGACGTGGCGCCGGTGTCGATCGTCGCCGGCCAGCCGTACTGGATCGCGATCCTCGGTCCCGAAGGCGGAGGCGCCCCGAGGTTCCGCGATCGGGAAGAGGGCGCGTACACCTCGGAGAGCAGCGCCGAGTCGAACCTCTCGGCCTTGCCCGCGACGTGGACGACGGGACCGATCTGGTCGACATCGTCCGCATCGGCGTACGTGTCGCGCTGAGAACCAGGATCGGTGGGCCCATCTCCGTCGGGTCGCCCATCGTGGCGGCCCGTCAGAGGCCCCCGCTCAGGGCCCCGCGGATGGCCTGCTCGACGGGTGAATAGTCCCCGTGCTCGCGTTCGAGCCGCAGCGGCTCGGCCGGCAGCAGGGGCGGCTGGGCCAGGAAGCGCGGGCGGGTGCCTCGGTGCGGCTGCGCCGTGTGGACCAGGAACGGATGACACAGGTAGACCGTCCCCGCTTCGCCCGTCGCGAGCACCTGCGGTCGATGCGCCGTCTCCGCGAAGCCGTTCGCGGCGAGCTCCCGCAGCGTCAACCCCTGTTCGCCTGCGGGCGCGAGCTGCCTCGCGATGTCCAGATGCGACCCCGCCCGGATGCGCGTCGGCGCGTCGGATTCGCTGACATCCGAGAAGAGAAACAGCATGAGCAGCGCGCGGCCGCGCGACGCGACGTTCACGCGCCACGTCATGAAGTCGGGGTTCTCCGTGCCGAAGCTCGCGTCGACGTGCCAGCCCGCGTCGCCCGGGTCGTCGGGCGACGGAAAGCGGATGGGGAACGTGCCGAGCACGGTCAGCGGCTGCCAGCGACCGGGGCCGACCAGCTGATCGAACGCGGCGCGGAGCACCGGCGTGCTCGCCGCGTCAGCGAACGGTCGCTGGCCGTACATCCCGAGCCGGATCACGGGCTTCGTCCAGGTCTTCGGCTCGAGCGGATCGAACCCGGTGTCACGCCACAGGATGGCGCGACCCTCGTCGGCGAGGCTCCGGGGAAAGGCGGCATCGAGCCGCACGAATCCCTCGGTGATGAAGTGCTCGATCTGGGCGTGGCTCAGCTCGGTCATGGCGCGTGGGCCACCCTATCCAGCGAGCCGCAAGGGTGCAAGCCGCCGAGAGCGGCTCACGGGCAGATCGACGCGGCATACAGCCCGTCGGCGTCGAAGCCGCCGTGGGTGAGGTCGGTGTAGGACCCGTACACCCTGGCCAGGACCCCGCTCGCGTCGATGCCCAGGATCTCGACCGTGCCTCCCGCGAACGATCCGGTGACGAAGTCGTAATCATCGCAGAACTCCGCTGAGCCCCACGAGACGGCGAAGGACGCGTCGATGGCCGGGTCGGTGAGGTCGATGATCCCGGGCTGCTGGAGCGACGGCGGGAGGCTGAGCCTGACGCGCGAGGTGCCGGTGCAATTGATGGGGGACAACGGATCTTCGCAGCTCGTGGCTGCGCTCCCGAGGATGAGCTGGAGCGCGTCGGGATCCGGCGTCAGGCCATCGATCGGCATCGTGGGGCCACGTGCGCCACGGAGCGCAAGCCCGGGCGAGGCCGGGCTCACGGGCGGGGCGGCGCCGCAATACGTGGCGTTGTAGTCGCCGTCGATGTGTCCCCAAACGTCGGGCAGCTCCCCCGAGGCGAGCTCCCTCCGGTCGAGCTCCCCCCAGTCGAGCTTCACCGAGACGGAGCTCGCATCGCTGCTCACGATCTCGATCGTCTTCTCCCACTTCCCTGGGGCGCCCCACGAGCCGGGGCTGAAGCCGAAGCTGCCGCCGCAATCGGGTCGCAAGACGCCGTGGTAGATTCGGATGCGGTGGTCCCTGAGGTCGATGAGCCCGGGTCGGTTGAGCTCGGGTGGGATGACGAGGATGACCTGCCAGAACTGGCTCGACGCTGGAACGCACTGCGTCGGGTCATGGATCAGCGGCCGGCTGCACTCCTGGACGGAGTCGCTAAGGAACAGCACGAGCGACTCGGGATGCGGCGGGGGATAGAGGAGATGCTGCGCGTAGTCCAAGCTTGATGTCACGCGCCCCTCGAACGAGAGCGCCCAGTCGCCTGCCCGCATCGCGAGGGCGTTGGGCGAGGGCGGGGGGGGCGGCTCCTCGGTCGGCTGAGGCTCGACGGGACCGAACACGATCGGGTCGCACCCACCGTTCATCATCGCCAGCGCACCGACGGCCGTGATCCAACGCTTCATGGATTCCCTCCAGGCATGTTCTGGAGGTGAAGTCCTCGGCGGGGGCCGTCACGGCTCACCGGATCCGACGAAACTCGACGCCGGGCGGCGCGGCACGGCAGCGGACTCCGCGACCGACGCTCGAGCAGCCCGGCTTCGCGGGCCCGGCGACGACCGGAACCTCCGGCGAAGGCTCCGGACCCGCCGCCGCCAGCCGGTCCGCCGCCGATCGAGCAGGAACGCGCGCAGAGGCTCCCCGCCGTGGCCGGGCTACTCCTGCGTGCGCGCGTCGCCCAGGTAGTAGGCACGCTGCGCCGGATAGTAATCGGAGAAGTCCGGCAGCGGCTCGCCGAGCCGGGAGGCGACGAGCATGTCGAGGTAGTACTCCCATCCTGGCCCTGTGTCCCCGGCGAGCGCTGGATCGGTGAGGTGTTGAACGAAGGTGAGCTCGGTGGTGTCCCCCTTCGTCGTGAGCGAGAGCGCGAGCCGCCAGTCGCCGTAGTCGTCCTTCATCGAGACCGCGAGGTGATGCGGCGGCTCGCACGCGTCGATCGAGACGTTGCACGACGGCGCTCCTTTCTCGAACGCCATCTGGAGGCGCACCGTCTTGCCGGGCCCCGCCTCCCCCTCCCACGGGCCGATCCAGCGCGCCGTGCTCTCGGAGGCGGTGACGCTCTGCCAGACGTCCTCGATGGGAGCGCGGAAGCTGCGCTTGATCACGAGATCGGCGCCTGTCGCGGTGCCTCGGACGCGGCCGGTAGGTCGGGGGCTCATGCTGTCTCCTTCTTTCGTTTCGTGTCGTTGCGTGGCGGGTTCAAACCCAGGGGATGATCCGACGATGCTGGACGAGCTCACCGTACACGCGCGGTGACTCGGCGGGCTGCGTGCAGACCCAGAGGGCGTTCTTCGCGGCATCCGCCGGCGACTGCGCGGACGACATGTCGTCGAACCACGGGCGCGACGCGTCGGTGTCCACGAGCCCGGGGCAGAGCGCGGCGATGACGATCCCGCGCTGCGTCGCCTCGTCCTGTCGCTGGCGCGCGTAGATCTTCATCGAGGCTACCTGGGCGATCTTGGACGGGATGTTGATCCACGCCGGCCAGTGGTGGGCTTCTGCCTCGCCGCGCTCGACCAGCTCCACGTACTCGTCCATGACGCGCTCGATGTCCTCGAGAGAGCGCGCGGCGGGGTCGAAGAGGTGATGGAGCCGCGGGTCCAGCTTGCCCAGGGAGCCGAAGGCGCTCGCGACGATGAGGAGCCGGCCGCCGTCGCGCAGCAGGGGCCCGAAGGCGCGGATCATCCGGTACGTGCCGTGGTTGTTCGTGTCGATGAAGGTGCGGACCTGGGCTGCCTGCGGCCGATCCTTCACGATGCGCGCTGCCGCGTTCGAGAGCACGATGTCGATCCCGCCGTGGCGGCGCGCCACCGTCTCGGCCAGGGCCTGGACGCTCGCGTCGTCGGTCACGTCGAGCCGGGCCAGCGACGGCTGCAGGCCTTGCGCGCGCAGGCTCGCGACGGCCGCCTCGCCGCGCTCCTGATCCCGCGCCGCCAGGTAGATAGTGCTGCCCGCCGGCAAGTCCTGGCATAGCCGGGCGACCATCGCGTAACCGAGGCCCTGGTTCGCGCCTGTGACAAGTGCGATCTTCGACATCGCTCTCTCCTCCTCCGTGCGTTCGTGAAGCAGACGAGGCGTCACTATTACCCAGCTTCGTCCGACGGGGTAGTCGACGGATGTCGAACGTCCTTGCCGCGCTCGCGTGGGCCCGCGATCCGCTTCCCCTCCGGCGGCGCCGCGCGGTACCCTGCGCGCGTGCGTGCCCTCGAGGTCCTGTGCGCCCTGCCGATCTTCGCGATCCTGGCCAGGTACGTGCAGGAGAAGCTCGGCACCGGCAGGATGGGCGAGATGCTCTTTGCCTGCCACGTCGCGGCCCTCGCCGTGGCGCTCGGCCTGGTCGCCGGCGCTGGGTGGCTCGTGGGGCCTGCGTTCGTGTTTTCTGTGGGTGTCGGCATCCCCGCGTGGCTCATCGAGGTCATCGCCACGCGCAAGGCCACGCTCCTCTCGGTCGCCGCGCACCTCGCGCCGCCCGCGGCGGCCGCGCTCCACCTCGCGCAGCGCGGCTTGCCGTCGGGCAGCGCGCTCTCGGCCTGGGCCATGTTCGTCGCGCTGCTGGCGCTGAGCTTCGTCGCGACCGACCCGGCGCTCAACGTGAACCTCGCCCACCGCCCGTCCAGAGAAATGGCGGTCTTCGCGCCCACGCCCTGGACTGCGCGCCTGCTGATGGCAGGCGTCACGCTGGGCGCGCTGCTCGTCGCGGAGTGGGCCTCCGCGCGCGTCTTTCGCCAGGGCGCGGCATCCGGGGATTGGGGGTGATCCGTGCGCTTCTGTGATCGAGGGGTCTACCACTTCGCGGGTCGCGTCCGCTGCCCCTTCGCCGGGCTCGGCACGCGCGGCGATCACGACGGCAATCGCCTCGCCCTCGACGATGATCGCTCCCGCGTCGACCTGGACACCGAGGCGCGGCGCATCGTTCTTTACAACGATCACGTGTACCCGGAGAAGACCGTGATCGGCGATGTCCTCTTCCTGGCCGAGGGCACCACGGCGAGCGGGCGGAAGAGCCCCTTCAGCGTGCACCTCAAGGTGCTCAAGAAAGGGCGCGCATTCTCGTTCGATCTGCACCGGCACATGCGCGCGAGCGAGCCCCTGGTGGCGGCCGATTTCGAGCCCTTCGAGGTGATCGTGCAGGACGCGGTCACCCGCGTCGTCGCGCTCACGCCGGACAGGACGCGCGCGCTGTGCCTGCGCCCGTCGTTCGCCCTGCGGGTGGTGAAGGCGATCATGGCCACGCGGGATCTGCTGCAGGGCGTGGCGCAGGATCCGGCGCAGGTGGGCTATCGAATCGCGGATCTGTCGGTGGGCTTCGGGGCGCTCGGGGTCCATCACGGCGTGGCGCGGGCGCAGCTCGTGTCGCTCGACGCGGCGAACGCGCCGCTCATCCGCCGCGGGTCGGTGCCGGAGATGCTGCGCGAGGGGGCGTGGGAGCTGTCGCTCACCGCGCTGTCGAAGCGGTGGCTCGACGAGGTGATCGCCCGGGATCTGTTCCTGTTCGGGCTGGAGGGCGTGTCGATCTTGCGGCGGGTGCGCGAGCGCGGGCTCGAGGAGGGGGAGACCCTCTCGTTCCGGTTCGAGCGAGGCGGCGGCTGGGTGGTGCTGGGCGACGAGAAGGAGGAGCTGCCCGGGGCGACGGACCTGGCGCGGTCGTATCTCGAGTTTCACCTGCTCGGCGGGCTCCTGGCCGAGCACGCGGAGCGGCTACAGCAGCCATGACGGCGGCGCGCGCGGCGGGTCCGGCGGTTTACCGGGTACGGGGATGCTGCTAGGCTCCGGGCCATGAGACGCGACAGCCCTGGCGCGCCGACGCAGCCTGAGGCCAACGAGGTTCGTGGCTATCTGGTGCGGCAGCTCGACATCGCGTGGCAGCTCGCCAGCTATCACCTCGACGGGCTCTCCACCGAAGAGTGCTTGTGGCGCCCTGCTGACGCGGGGCTGCACGTCCATCGGACCGCGGGCGGCGCGTGGCGCGCCGACTGGCCTGATCACGAGGGATACGACCTCGGCCCGCCGAGCATCGCGTGGGTGACGTGGCATATCGGCTTCTGGTGGTCCATGGCGCTCGACCACGCGTTCGGCGACGGAGCGCTCTCGCGCGAGAGCGTGACGTGGCCCGGCGACGCCGACGGCGTGCGCGCGTGGCTCGGCGGCCTGCAGGCACAGTGGCGCGCGGCGCTCGATCGGGTCACGGACGACGATCTGCGGTCGGCGCAGCGCGCTCGATGGCCGTTTCAGGATCGTCCGTTCGGTGATGTCGTGGCCTGGGTGAACGTCGAGCTGACGAAGAACGCCGCCGAGATCGGCTACGCTCGCTTCCTCTACGCACGAAGGCCGCCTGGCTGATCCGGCGGCGCGCTGGGACGGACGGCGCGAGGAGGTTGACCTCCATGTCGCTTTCACGCTTCCGCCCTGTGAAACGCAGGATCGAGACGAGAACCCTCTTGCCCGCACGTCGGGATCTCTGGTGAGGCGCATGATGTCAATGATTCGGCTGGGGCTCGTCGGCGATCGGGACGACGGGGTGACCGCGCACCGGGCCATCCCGGCGGCGCTGCGACTGGCGGGAGAGGCGCTGGCGGTGCCGCTCTCGTTCGAGTGGGTGCCGACCGAGGAGGTGACCGACGCGTCGCGGGTGGCGGGCTACGACGCCCTCTGGTGCGTGCCAGCGAGCCCGTACCGGAGCATGGATGGGGCGCTGCGCGCGATCCGCTTCGCGCGCGAGCAGCGGCGGCCCTTTCTCGGCACCTGCGGCGGGTTCCAGCACGCGATCATCGAGTACGCGCGCCATGTGCTGGGCTGGTCGGACGCCGAGCACGCGGAGACGGCGCCGGAGGCGCAGCGCGCGGTGATCGCGCCGCTGGAGTGCTCGCTGGTGGAGGCCACCGGCGCCGTCCGGTTCCGCGCCGGCACCCGCATCGCGCAGGCCTACGGCTGCGCGGAGGCGACGGAAGGGTACCGCTGCCGCTACGGCCTGAACCCGGCGTTCCAGGCCGCGCTGGTCTCGGGCCCGCTGCGGGTCGGCGCCGAGGACGACGCCGGCGATGTGCGCGCCGTGGAGCTCGACGGACATCCGTTCTTCGTCGCCACGCTGTTCCAGCCGGAGCGCGCCGCGCTCGCCGGTCGCCTTCCGCCGCTGGTGGCTGAGCTCCTCCGGGCCTGCGCGGATCGCGCTCGTTGAGGGCTGCCCGACCCGGGTTGGGGTCGCCACCCGGGTTGGGGTCGCCGTGGCCCGACCGAGGTTGGGCACCCCGAGTGTAAGCCGGCGAACCAACCACCCTCAACCCGGGTCGGCTCAACCTGGGTCGGCTCTCGCAATACCACGGTACAATTCCTATCGACGCGGAACGCCGTGTGGCCGCGGCTTTCGTGTGGGTGTTGTGATCACTTCCAGGGCAGGCGGGAATTGTAGGTGCCGAGCTGTTTGGCACGTAGTTCGCAGAGCGGGTGCGCTCCGGCTCGGACCGCTGCCATCGGCTCCCTCGCTTCGAGAACCACCAACCACTCAACTTGCGGAAGTGCACTATGAACAAGAACCGTTCTTCTCGATGGCTGTGCGGCACCACGTGGATGGCGCTCGGCGTCGCGGCCCTCTTTGGATGCTCTGGTGGCGGCGGCGGGGTTGAGGAGGGCGCGGGCGGCTCGGGGGCAGCCGGCAGCACCGTCAGCTCCGGCACCACCACCAGCGCCAGCACGACCGCCAGCAGCAGCGCATCGGTCACCAGCGGCACCGGAGGCCCTGGAACGACCAGCACCTCGACGGGCACCTCCAGCGAAGGCGGCGGCGGGTCGGGTGGTTCGAACAGCGGGACCGGCGGAAGCGACGGAACGGGCGGCGCCCCCAGCAGCGAGAAGTTCGTCGGCAACATCACGACGAGCGGCGCCGTGCGCGACGGGTTCGCGAAGTACTGGAACCAGATCACGCCCGAGAACGAGGGCAAGTGGGGCTCCGTCGAGAGGACCCAGGGCTCCAAGGACTGGAGCAAGCTCGACGCGATCTACAAGTACGCGAAGGACAACAACATCATCTTCAAGCACCACGTCTTCGTCTGGGGCAGCCAGCAGCCGGACTGGGTCGGGCGTCTCTCCGCGGATCAGCAGCGGAACGCCGTGCGCGACTGGATGAAGACGTTCTGTGAGCGCTACCCCGACACGAAGTACATCGACGTCGTCAACGAGCCGCCGCCCCACACCACCCCTTCCTACAAGAACGGCATCGGCGGCGACGGCGCCAGCGGCTGGGACTGGATCGTCAACTCCTTCAAGTGGGCTCGCGAGTTCTGCCCGGGCGCGGTCCTGATCTTCAACGACTACAACAACATCGAGTACGAGAACGACCACAACAACTTCATGAGGATCGCGAAGGCCGTGATCGACGCCGGCGCCCCGGTCGACGCGCTCGGCGCGCAGGCCCACGACGCGTACAAGATCAGCACCCCCACCGTGAAGTCGTACATCGACAAGATGGCCGCGCTGGGCAAGCCCGTGTACATCACCGAGTACGACATCGGCATCGCCGATGACAACCGGCAGAAGCAGGTGATGGAGGAGCAGTTCACGATGTTCTGGAATCACCCCTCCGTCCCCGGCATCACCCTCTGGGGTTATATCGTCGGCACCACGTGGCGGGACAACACCGGCATCCAGCACTCGAACGGGAACATGCGCCCGGCCATGCAGTGGCTGATGGAGTTCCTGGGCCGCAACTGACACCAGGCTGACGCGATGAGCGCGCGAGCTCCCTCGGTCGAGGGGGCTCGCGCGCTTTTGTACCCACGGGCTCGTGCTCGCTCACACCCCTCACCTCGCACCGGGCTGGCGTGAGATCGGCAAGGTGACGGTGAACTCGCTCCCCCTCCCCCACTCGCTCTGCACGTCGATGGTGCCCCCGGCGACGTCGATGATCCGCTTCACGATGGCGAGACCCAGGCCCGTGCCGGTCTCTGGCTTCGTGGAGTAGAAGGAGTCGAAGATCCTCCCGAGGTTCTCTCGCCGGATGCCCACGCCGTTGTCCGTCACCTGGATGACGCAGGCCTCGCCCTCGGCCCTCGCCCTGATCTCGATCACGCCCGCGCCGCCGCGCGGATACCGCTCGAGGACGGCATCGCGCGCGTTGCTCAGGAGGTTCTGTACCACGGCGTAGCACTGCGTCGGGTCCGCGACGATGGTCAGGGATGCCGCGACGTCCTCGCGGATCGAGATGCTGGAGCCGTCGATCGTCTGCCGGAGATCGACGAGCGCGCTCTCGATCAGCTCGCTCAGGTTGATCGGCCCCGCCGCGCCCTCGCCGTCCGTGACGCTGGACAGGTCCATGATCTTCTTCGTGATCGCGAGCGCCCGGGTGGTCGCCTTGAACGCCAGCCGCAGCGCAGCGTCGAGCGCCTCCTGGTTCTCGAAGATGTGCCGGAGGCGGTCCGTGATCCGATCCAGCTCCTCGTCCGCGAAGCGCAGGCTGAGCTCCTCGTGCAGCTTGCCGAGCTCCACCCCTGAATCGAAGGTGAGGCTCGGCCGCGACGCCGCCTCGTCCTGCCCGAGCGCCCTCGCGAGCGCCAGCCTCGCTCCTTCCAGCGCGCTCTGGATCTCGTGCGCGAAGCCGCCCGCCATGCGCTTCTCGGTCGCCTCGCGCTCCAGGCGGAGGAGCTTGTCGAGCTCGACCTCGCCGGAGGTCGCCTGGGAGGCCTTCACGATGGTCGCGAGATCCAGGTCCTCGCCGGCCGCGACGCTCGGCCCCGGCCTCATCGTCGGCGCGGCCACGACGGCGTCCGCGCCCCGCGGCGCGAGCTCCGCAACCCTGTCCTTGAGCTGCGCCACCTTGGCTTCCGCGCCCCACCGCGCGTAGCCGTGGAGGGCGTCGGCCATGTACGCGCGCGCGATCTTCTTCCTGCCCCTCGCCAGGTGGAACCTGGCGGCGAGCTCGTTCGCCAGCGCCTCGTGGTGCAGGAACTCGCCCTCGTGGGCCGCCTCGATCGCCTTGTCGTAGAGATCCATCGCCGCCGCGTCGTCGCCGGACACGCGCGCGCGCTCGGCGGAGACCAGGAGGAGCTTGTGGCGGAAGTTCTCGGGGCAGCTCTCCGCCCACACCGCGATGTCCGCCGCGTGGCGCTCGATCTCCCGCGCGTGGCGCGCCTGGTCCACGGCCGGCGCGGTCGGGTACAGCGCCAGCATGATCAGGCACGCGTAGAACGGCACCTCGGTCGACATCCACATGTTCGCCAGGTACGGGCGCAGCGGCTCCGCCAGGGCGATGAGGGAGAGGGCGCGCTCGTGATCCTCGTAGAGGAACGCGAGCTGAGCCCTCTGGATGTGATAGAACGCCGCCATGAACTCGTGGTTCGGCGCGCCGATCACCGCGTCGAACTCCGCCTCGTCGAAGACTCCATCGCTCAGGGTGTGGTGCCCCTGCGTGCAGCCCCGCAGGTTCGCGATCATCTGCCGGGACGAGGTCACGATGAGGTTGGACATGACGTCCCTGGTGCGCTGAAGGAACGGGAGGCACCGCTCGATCTCCTCGGCGATCGCGGTGAGCTCGACGCCGTGGCTCAGCCGGTTCGTGACCCCGTGGAAGAGGGAGTAGCTGGCGAACTGGAAGTCCCCCGCCTCGATGCCGTCCCGGTGCGCCTGCGAGAGGTACGAGAACGACAGGCGGAGCGGCTCCCGGTAGGGAGAGACGAAGATCGCGAAGCTCGACTTCACCTTGGACGACACCACGGCGCCGCTCATCTTCTCGTTGAGCCCCATCGCGAGCCTGCCGAACTCGTACGCTTCCCCGTACCGACCCAGCTCGATCAGGACGATCGCGTAGATCAGGTAGCCCCAGGCGGAGACCTCCGAGTGGCCGTGCTTCAGCGAGATGTTGGCGTGCTTGACGCACACGAGCGCGTGGAGGGCGGGGTTCGCGCCGAGGATGGCCGCGCTCACGTTCGTCAGGATCGTCAGCGCGGCCTTGTGCCGGGGGTCGATCAGCTCCGGGGCGTCGAACAGGTCCGTGATCCGGCGGCCCGCCAGGTTGATCGGCACCTCCGCGAGCTCCGCCTCGAGGGCCGCCTTGATGCGATCGTCCCCTGTGGGCAGCTCGATCCCGAGCAGCGCCAGGGCCGTCCGCGCGCAGCGCACGGACTCGTCGAACCGCGCGACGGCGTTGAAGAGCAAGAGGCGCTGGGCGTAGACGTGCGCTCGATCGAGGTGGGTCCTGGCGCTGGCCAGGATGAAGTTGAACAGCGACTCGGCCTGCGCGAAGCGGCCGCTCAGGAACTCGCACCCGGCGCGCTCGAGGTGGAGCGCGAACGTGAGCTCGTAGTCCTGCTCCCAGCCCTCCTCGCCGAGGAGCGACGTCCCGGCGCCGAGGTAGCCCGCGGCGACGTCGTGGGCCGCCGACGCCTTCGCCTTCGTGCCGGCGGCGAGGTTCAAGCGCGCGAGGGTCGTCCGCTCGGCCGGCGAGGTGATCCGCGAGGCGCCGAGGTTCAGGTGGTTCACCGTGTCGAACAGGCTCTCGTCTCGATCGCCGAGCCCCCGCTGCGCGAGCATCAGGCGCCCGATCCGCAGGTGGAGATCTTGCTTGAGCTCTTCCTCGATCAGCGAGTAGGCGGCCTGCTGCACGCGATCGTGCAGGAACCTGTACGAGACATCGATGTCCACGGGGGCGATCTCGCCCTCGGCGCTCGGGTCGGGCGTGACGTGGAGGAACCGGTACTCGGTGTCCAGGGGAAGGACGATGTTCTCCCGGAGCGCCTCCCAGAGGTCGGCGGCCGTCTCGGCGGGCGGCCGCTCGTCGATCATCGAGAGCGTCCTCAGGTCGAACCGGTGGCCGATGCACGCGGCGAGCGTGAGGATCCGCTGCGTGCGCGGCGTGAGCCGGCGGAGCTTCCTCGCCATGAACTCGACCACGTTGTCCGTGATCCCCGCCCTCCGGATGCCCTCGAGATCCCAGCAGAACGCGCCGGAGGACGCGTCGAAGGTGAGCAGGTGGTCCTTGTAGAGCGAGACGAGGAACTGGTTGATGAAGAAGGGGTTCCCCTGGGTCTTGTCGAGGACGAGCTTCGCCAGCGGGGCGGAGCTCTGCTGGTCGCAGCCGAGGGCGTCGGCGACGAGCTGATTGATGTCCGACAGGCGCAGCGGATCGAGGTTGACCTCGACGACGCTCGTCCCCGCCTCCCGGAGCTCTGCCCGGGCTGCCGAGAGCGGGTGGCCGGCGTCGACCTCGTCGTCGCGGTAGGCGCCGATCACGAGGAGGTAGCCGCGCTCCGGATCCGACAGGAGCAGCGTGAGGAGCCTGAGCGAGGCCAGATCGGCCCACTGCAGGTCGTCGAGGAAGAGGACCAGCGGATGGTCGGCCGTGGCGAAGACGCGGAGGAACCGCTGGAAGACCAGGTCGAGTCGATTCTGGGACTCGCTCGCCCCGAGCTCGGGCACGGGCGGCTGGGGACCGACGATGAGCTCCAGCTCCGGCATCAGCTCGACGAGGACCCGCGCGCTCTGGCCGAGGGCGGTCGCGAGCGTGCGCCGGAGCCGGGTGAGCGGCTCCGTGCGCTCGGCGAGCAGGTGCCGGATGAGGTCCCGGAACGCCTGCGCCAGCGAGGCGTACGGGATGCTCCGGTTGAACTGGTCGAACTTGCCCGCGATGAAGCGCGCTCGCCGGTCGGCGATCACCTTGTACAGCTCGCTCACGACCGCCGATTTGCCGATGCCGGCGTGGCCGGAGATCAGCGCGAGCTCGGCGGTGCCCCGGCTCGCGCGCTCCCAGGCGGCGCGGAGGGCCGCGATCTCCCCGTCGCGTCCATAGAGCTTCTGCGGGAGGAGCAGCCCGTGGCCGCGGTCGTACCGGCCGAGCGGGAAGGGCCTGATGTGGCCGGTGGCCTCGAGCTGCTCCAGGCACTCGCGCAGATCGGCCCGGAGGCCGTGCGCGCTCTGGTACCGATCCTCCGCCGCCTTGGACAGGAGCTTCATCACGATGTTCGAGACCGCCTCGGGGACCCCGGGCGACCGCATGTGCGGCGGCGTCGGCTGCCTGGCGATGTGGCTGTGCAAGAGCTCCAGCGGGTCGGTCGCCCGGAAAGGCAGCGCGCCCGTCAGCATCTCGTAGAGGGTGACCCCGAGGGAGTACAGGTCCGTGCGGTGATCGAGGGCTCGATTCATCCGCCCTGTCTGCTCCGGTGACATGTAGGCCAGGGTCCCTTCCAGCGAGTCGGGGCTGCTGGCCGGCTGGATCTCCTGGGAGAGGCGCGTGGCGACGCCGAAGTCGATCAGCTTGACCTGGCGCGTGTCCATGCGGACGAGGATGTTGTGCGGCTTGATGTCCTTGTGAATGATGTGGCGCCGGTGGATCGCGTCCATGGCGTCTGCGATGGAGTCGGCGATCTGGAGCGAGGTCTTCAGGCCGATCGAATGCGTCTGCTGGAGGATGTCGCTCAGCGGCTGCTCCTCGAGGTCCTCGGTGACGAGCGCGAGGCTCGTGCCCACCCGCTCCAGGCCGTAGACCTTCACCACGCTGGAGATGTCGAGATCCCTGGTGATCTCGTAGTCGTGCCGGAGCTTGGCGATCTGCCGGGACGTCGGGTATTCGCTCCTGAAGAGCTTGATCGCGACGGACGCCCGGTCCACGTTCCGGTACCCACGATAGATGACGGTCTCGACGTCGCTCTGGATCTCGCCCGTGATCGTGTAATGGGGAAGGCTGATCATCACCCTCTCCACTACAGAATCGCGACAACGGGCCTCTCCGTGGAGGCCGCTCGCGGAGGGCGGGTGGTGGGTCGCCGTCGCTCGATCTCTGGACAGCGCGGCAAGAGAGAGCAGGCCGTGGAGGGCCCGTGGCGCTCGGGTGCAGCGGCCAGCGCCCCGCCAGACACCGTCCGGGATCGCCTGATATACCCTCTGAGTCCGATCGCGCGCATGCCGCGGATTGACCGCGGAATCGCTTCCCTGCCCATCTTTTTTGCATAACACCCTTGCGGCATCCGGGTAAATGGACTCGGGGCAGGACTGTGATGCAACCAACGCCAACTCCGGAGGAGCCGGGGCGAGTCGAACGAGCGTCGCGGGAGATCACGCAGATTGTCGGGCTTCAGACGGCGTGAGCGCTGTCGCCGGCGCGCGGGGAGAGCACGATCGGGACGGAGCTCAGAGGTCGCCGGTCGAGGCGCGGCGACGAGGGACGACGCCGCGGTGAGCGCCGCCGCGGGTGGGGGTGGCGCTTCACGGTTGGGAGCTCGCGCTCGTGCGCGCAAGACGAGCTGCCGCGCGCCCGCGCTCGCGCGCCACGCGGCGCGCGTTGCGCCTCGCCGAGCATGCAATCCCACACCCGGGGCGGACCGGGGCACATGAGGGGGCGACACGTCCTGCGTCCGCCGTGCGGCGCGCGCGACGCGGCGTCGGCAGCGTCCATCGACAAATGCGGCGGAGCTGTGTCTTGTGACGCTGTCGTGCGAGCGTGCAGGTACGGTTGCGCGAGAGATCCCGGGGGTTCGCCATTCAAAGGTCCCCGCGTTCGAGATACGCTGCGGACATGTCCTGGCCTCCCACGTCTGGTCGTCCTCCCACGGGCACAGGAACCGGCCTGGGACGCGGGGGCGACACGAAGGTCACCGGCGTGCTGCAGCCGCCGTCTTCGCGCCGAGCGCCCGATCTGCCGGCGCCGGGCGGCGCGCGCGAGGCTGTCACGCTCGCCCCGCCGGCGCCGGGCGGCGCGCGCGAGGCCGTCACGCTCGCCCCGCCGGCGTCGGGCGGCGCGCGCGAGGCCGTCACGCTTGGCCCGCCGGCGTCGCAGCCGCGCCCTGCCGCTCCGCGCGGCGCCGGACGCGACAAGGGCCGCGCCCCGCTCGCGCGAGGCCGCGTCGTCGCCGGGCGGTACAGGCTCGTGCACCCGCTCGGCCAGGGCGCGATGGGCGAGGTGTGGCGCGCGCACGACAGCGTCCGGCGGTTCGACGTCGCGCTCAAGTTCCTCGTGCTCCCGCGCCAGGACCCGGCCATCGACATGATGGAGCGCTTCCGGTTCGAGGCGCAGGTCGCGGCGCAGATCGGGCGGAAGACGGACCTGATCGTCACGGTGCACGACGCCGGCGAGGATCCCGAGGCGGGCCCGTACCTCGTGATGGAGTACGTGCGCGGCCGGTCGCTCCGGCAGTTCATCCAGGAGCGAGGGCGGGTGCCGGCGGGTGAGCTCGCCGCGCTCCTCTGCCAGATCGGAGAGGCGCTCTCGGTCGCGCACGGACTCGGCATCGTGCACCGGGACATCAAGCCGTCGAACATCCTGCTCCGCGAGGGGCGCGACGGACGCCTGCGCGCGAAGGTCGCGGACTTCGGCATCGCCAAGTGGATTCGCCAGGATCTGCCGGCCGACTTCCCGCGCCAGACCGCGGAGGGCGTGGTGCTGGGCACGCCGGCTTACCTCAGCCCGGAGCACACGTGCACCGGGCACGCGGATCCGCAGCTCGACATGTGGGCCCTCGCGGTGGTCGCGCACGTGGCGCTCACGGGGCAGCAGCCGTTCGCGGGCCGCACGATCGCCGACGTGCTCGCCTCCATCCTCGCCAGCGATCGGCCGCCGCTGTCGACGCTGTGCCCGGGAGCGCCGCCGGAGCTGGAGGCCTGGTTCGCGCGGGCCTTCGCCCTGGATCCAGGGGAGCGATTCCCGTCGATCGAGCCGATGATCGCGGCGTTCGTGGCCGCGGTCGGGGTGCCGGAGGCGCCGACAGAGCGGGCGCCCGCCGCGCCGGCGCGGCGGACCGGGCTGCACCTCGCGGCGGCGGGCCTCATGATGGCGCTCGGGATGGGGCTGGCGCTCGTCACGGCGCTGCCCTGGAAGCGGTCGGAGGGCAGCACGGCCGCGCTGCTGGCGGTCAGCGACGGGGTGCTCGCCGCCGCGCGCCGCGCCCCTGGGGCTCAGACGCCGAGGGCGCCCCAGGCGGCCACGTGCTCGACCGGTGCGCCGGGCGGGACGGCGACGGCGCAGGCCCCGGCAGCGGCGCCGCTGGCGGCTGCGGCGCCGCTGGCGGCTGCGGCGCCGCTGGCGGCTGCGGCGCCGCTGGAGGATGCGCCGCGGCCTTCCGCGGTGCGGCCCGCCGCGGCGCGCCCCGCCGCGGCGCGGCCGGCGCGCGCGACCGAGGCGCCGCGGAGCACGGGCGGAGCGCCGTCGCGGCAACGCGCGAACGATGCGGGCGTGCGGAAGAGCGCGATCTTCTGAGCGGAGAAGCCCCCCGGGGGGATCACGCCGACCTGGGCGGGAATGGCTCGATCTGGGAGGCTGGCAGCGTGCCGCTGCCCGGGCCGATCACGGCGTCATCCAGTTGCGTGAGACGCACAGCATGGCCAGCAGCTTGACCGTATCGCCGTAGTAGTCCTCGACGGGAGCGGCGGCGACGATGTGGCTCCACAGGCTGTCCAGCCACGCCTGACCACCGGAATCCGCGGTGGCCGCGACCGCGAACGGCGCGATGAACACCATGTCGCTGTAGGACTCGATCGCGCGGCCGTCGAGGTAGTAGCCGGCGCGGATGCTGCTCGGGTTGCCGCGGGTCTTGCCGCGGATCCAGCGGCTGATCCTGCCGACCGCCTCGCGCGAGCGCGCGTCGCCGCTGATGGCCGCGTCGATGCCGAGGCGCCACGGCACGCGGGCCGCGTTCCAGGAATACCGGCCGTCGTGCGGCGCCTCGAGGAAGTTGGCCGCGGCGGGGCGAGGCGTCGTGTGCGTGTTGATGACGAAGTCGGGCAGCAGGCCGGTCGAGCTGGCGTGGCTGTTCTGCATCGTCTCGATCAAGGTCTGGTGGGCGCTCAACACCCGCGACCAGTCGGTGCCGGCGCGGCCGATGAAGCTGCGGAAGTGGCCGAGCATCCAGTCGGAGCTGCGCGTGGCGTAATAATACGTGGGATCGTCCGGCCACTTCGCCCAGTCACCCAGGTTGACGAGCTTCGTTGTCGGGTTGACGTTGCTCGCCGCGATCGCGTCGAGCACGCGGGTCGCCTCGGAGGCGTAGTCGATCGCGCCGCCGGAGCCCCACTGCTCGTGCGCGAGCAGCAGCGCGTAGGCGATGTCGAGGTCGCCGTCCGTGGCCGAGTCGTGATCGAGGACGTCGTTGCAGCTGGCGTCCTGCGCCCACGCCATCAGGTCGGGGTTGTTCTGGCTGGGATGGCGGCGGTTGTAGCGGTGCAAGCCGTCGAAGATCGCCTGAGCCTGCGCGTCTTGCCCGGCCATCATCACGGCGATGAGCATGCCGTAGCCCTGGCCCTCGGACACGACGTGAGCGCCGTCGCCCGTGCTGGCCCGGATGCGGACTTCGTCCGGCTGACAACCGGCCTCCACGTAACGGCTCTTCCACTGCCAGTAGAAGCTCGCCGTCGCGCTGTCGGCCGCGGCCTGGCCGGCCGAGACGCGCAAGGTCGACGCGTGGTAGGCCTCATGGTGACTGCCGAACGGATGCGTCTGGGCATGTGCGCTGCCGGCGACGCCGAGCAAGGCCAGCGTCAGCCCTTGCAGCACCCGCTTCAGCGGTCCGGTTCGCCTTGACCATGCGGCCGATGAGGAAGACAGGGACATGGGAGCAACCTCCAGGTTGGTGACGCGTTGATCAGGAGATCAACATCAGGAGAGGCGCGTGCCCTGGCCACCTCCTGCACCTTGAATGAGGCGAGGCTCCCCGATCCTTCGCGAAATCGTCAGCAGGGGAGCGTGATCGTACTTCCCTGCGTCACCACGTCGCCCACTGCTGGTTGGCGCCGCTGTTGCAAGAGTACTGCTTCACGACCGCCGCGTCGGCGGTCGAGCCGCTGACAACGTCCAGGCACGTGCCGCTGTGCCGCGCGACGACGTGGTAATAGCCGTTGCGCACACCCTCCATCAACCGGCCAGCTCCCGATAGAACACCGTGGTGCTGCACAGCCCGCCTCGCGGCCAGAGCGCATAGCCGGGGATCACGCCGCAGCGCTGCCATCCCAGGCGGGTGTACAGACGCTCTGCGTCGCTGCCGGTGACGGTGTCCAGCACCAGCAGCGTCCTGCCCGCCCCGCGCGCCGCCGCTTCGGCGGCGCGCACGAGCGCCTCACCTAGGCCGCGGCGGCGCGCGCTGCGGTGCACCTGCAGCTTGGCCACGTCGGCGCGGTGCGGCTGGTTGTCGGGCATGGTCAACACGACCTGTACCGTGCCCACGATGCTGCCCGACTCCGTGTCTTCGGCCACCAGCACGAGGCGCTCGCCGCGCTCGGCGCTGGCCAGCGTGCTCTGCCAGAAGGCGAGCGCCTTGGCGCGCGGCAGCGGGTGCATGAAGCCGACCGACGCGCCGCTCTCCACGCAGTCCAGCAGCACGTCAGCGAGCGCCTCGGCCACTGCCGGGTCGGAGGTGGCGCGGCGGATGCGGAACGTGTCGGTCATGTGAGCCCCTCTCGCGTGGCGAACTCCATGGCACTTACTTCCTCCACGCTGGCGCGGCAAGGCGCGTTCCCGACCGGTTGGCCTGCCATGCTGCGACTCGGTCCTTCGCATCGCGCCGCCCCGGGTCGACCCCCATGGATGGGGGCTGCCCCGCGGGGATGAGCGGATGAGCCAGCCAGGGACCGAAGGCCGGGCGTGGCGCGCGTCAGGGCGCGATGCCGTGCTCGGCGAGCCAGGTGAACGTCAGGTCGTAGAACAGGGGCGCGCCTTTGCCCACGTCGATCGAGTGGCCGCTATCTGCGCTTCCTCCGACTCCGGCTCTCCCTCGGGCTCCTCTTCTCCTCGCTCGCCGGGGTGCGGGCCGGCGGGAGTTCCCCGCGGCGCGCATCGCCGGACGAGCGTTCGTGGCAAAGCAGGATGAGGCCTGTCGATAGGCCGATCGATCCGCGGGCGGCGTGGCCCGGGAGGCCAGAACGGCCGCGCCGCGTCCCGGCTCGATCCTTCGTTCCCGGTCGCGCGCGGAACGTTCAACCGGGTTGAAGGAACGTGCGACCGCGCGCCGGGCTACGGCGCGTACTTCGCCACGACGAAGTCCATGTTGCCGAGCGGGTCGAGGAGCCCGCCGCCGTACTCCACCGCCCAGGCGGAGTCGAACATGACGCCGCTGAAGAAGACGTTCCCCGCCGCGTCCACGGCGAGGCCCCGCTCCTCCTCGGCGCCGTGCAGGAGCGAGTAGGTCTGGAAGGCGTATCCCCGGCTCCACAGCAGCGAGCCCGCCGGGTCCAGCCTGGCCAGGAAGCGGCTCATGGCGAACTCCGAGAACGAGGTCATCAGCCCGCCGCCGAGGTCCACCACGCCCCGGTAGTGCCCGAGCAGCACGATGTTGCCGGCGGCGTCGAGCGCGAGCGCGCTGGCGTCCTGCTGCGACGCGTTCCCGAGCGCCTTGCCCCACAGGACGCCGCCGCTCCCCGCGTCGAGCTTCGCGACGAGGGCGTCCGTGCTCCCCGCGCTCGTCAGCGTCGCCCCCCCGCCGAGGCCCACCTGCCCGCCGAACCACCCCGCCACGACGAGGCCGCCCGCCCCGTCGAGCGCCGCGCCCGTCACCTGGTCGTCCTCGGGCCCGCCGATCACCCGGCCCCAGACGGTCGCGCCGCTGCCCGACGCCAGCCGGACCACGAACCCGTCCTCCCCGCCCGCGCCGCTCACCGGCCCGCCGCCGAGGTCGACCCAGCCCTGCGTCCACCCCGCGAGCACCACGTCGCCCGACGGATCCGCCGCGAGATCCTTCGGCCACATCACGTACTCCACGTCGAACCCTCGGCTCCAGAGCGGGACGCCGCCGGCGTCGAGCCGCAGCACGAACGTCCTGGTGATGTTGCTGGTGGGCAGCGGACCGAGGCCGAAATCGAGCGGGCCATAGTAGCGTCCCGCCACCGTGATCTCGCCCCCGGGGCCGACAGCGATCACCTCCGGCATCTGCGCGTCCGCGGCGCCGTACCGCTGGCTCCAGAGCGTCGTGCCGTTCGCGTCGAGCCGCAGCACGAAGATGTCCGGCCCGCCCGCGCTGACCAGCGGGCCGGCCCCGAAGTCCACGGTGTTCCAGAACGACCCCGTGACGATCACGTCCCCCGACGCGTCCGTGGCGATGCCGAAGCCGATGTCCGGGCCGTCGCTGCCGAAGCTGCGCGCCCAGAGGGGGTTGCCGGCCGGGTCGAGCTTGATCACGAACGCATCCACCCCGCGCCCGCCCACCAGCGTCTGCGACCCGACGGGCAGCGACCGGCTGAAGCTCCCGGTGAGCAGCAGATTGCCCGCCGCGTCCGTCGCGATGTCGTACACGAGCCGGTTGCCGGCCTGGGCGACCGCGTCGCCGAAGAGCTTGCTCCAGAGGTGACCCGGCAGGCACCCCACCGCGCCGTTGCAGTCGATGTCCGTTGTCGAGGTGCACGCCTCGCTCTCGGGCCTCGCCTCGCCGAAGCAGGGCCCCCACGCCGTGCCGGTCAGGTTGCACGCGCGCTGGCCCGCATGGCACGCGCCGACCGCCCGCGTGACCTCGGGCCCGCCGTAGCAGGCCTCCGTCGCCCCCGGCGCGCAGATCGGCTCGCAGATCAGCGCCACGTGCGCGCTCCACACGCTCAGCGCCGCGGCGCCCCCGGCGAGGTCGCTCTCCAGGTACACGCCCGACCGACCGCACGGGTCGGTCGACTGCGGCCTGGCGTTCGGCGACGGTGCCGCGAGCGGCTTCACCAGCTCGCCCTGCGCGCGCAGCGCGGAGAGCTCCGCCGCGTCGAGCTCCTCGAACACCGTCGGGTCCCCGGTCAGGAGCAGCCGCCCGTCGGCCGTGGCGAGCGGCTCCGCCGCGCGGCGCTCGATCGCCTCGATCTCGGCCGCGAGCGGCGCCTCCGCGCCCCCCGCCGAGACGAGCACGATGCGGTCCGCGTCGAGCGCCGGGTCGAGCGCCACGTGGTAGGCGACCCGGGCCGCGCCGAGGTCGAGGCGCAGCCGCTCCCCCGGCGGCAAGGCGCCCACGTCGGCCTGCGTGACGCGCACGTGGCGGACCGACAGCGCGGCCCCGGCCGGCGCGTCGCCCGCGGCGGTGCAGCCCGCCGCGCTCGAGGCGGCGATGGCCGACGCGGCGACAGGGATCCAGCGTGAGAAGGCGACAGAGCGTTGCTGGTGCAAGGGCGTCCTCCTGAGAGCGCAGGTTGCGACCCGCCGCCCAACCGATCTGCGGCGAGCGATGGTGGCGCTCGAAACCCGACAGAGTACCGCCCCGCGCCGCCGCCTCGCGAGCGAAATCACCGGCAGACGCCGCGTTCTCCCCCGCGCCGTGACGGTCGTCGCGCTCGTCACACGCGTCACACTCGCCACACGCGTCGCTCGCCGAGGACTCACGTGGGCTCGTGTCGCACCGCGGTCCGCGCTCTCGCTCGCGCCCTCGAGATTCAGGCGAGGAGCGCCGCGAGGAGCGGGATGTCGTCTTCCAGCGTGTTCGTGGTGCGGTAGGGCTGCCAGCCGAGCTCGCTGCGCGCGCGCTCGTTCGACATCCGGTTGTCGAGCGCGAGCAGCATGGCGAAGAACGGCCCCCAGAGCGCCGCCGCCTGCTCGCGCGAGGCGCTCGCGACAGGCACGTTCAGGGCGCGGCCTGTCCATCGGGCCACGTCGCCCGTCGCCACGTTCGCGCCGGCCCCGTTGTAGATCCGCCCCGGCGGCGCCTTCTCCAGCGCGAGCACGTACAGCTCGGCCAGATCGTCGACGTGCACGCTGGTGACCTGGTTCTCGCCCTGGCCGATGTGGTGGGCGGCGCCGTGCTGGCGCGCGGCCGCCACGAGCCTCGGCGCGACGGCGTGGGGCGCGTCGCTGTGGGTGAGGATCGCGGGGCGGATGACCGCGCTCCGGATCCCGCGCTGCGCCGCGGCCAGGTAATCGCCCTCGACCTCGCGCCGCACCGCGGCCCCGTGGCCGGGCTCCGACGGGTGATCCTCGTCCACCGGGGCGGGCCCCGTGTTGCCCACCACGCCGGTGGCGGTCGTGCCGATGAGGCATTTGCCCGTCCCGGCCAGCGCGTCGGCGAGGGCCTGCGCCACGCGCCGCTCCTGCGCCACCGCCGCCCGGAGATCGCCCCCGCGCATCTCGAAGGCGAGGTGCACGGCGGCGTCCGCCGACCGCGCCGCCTCGGCGAGGACGTCCACGTCGTCGAGCGACGCGCGGAGCGGCTCCGCGGGCACGCCCATGTCGCGCAGGCGCCCCGCGCTCGCCTCGTCGCGCACCGCCGCGAGGACGGCGTGTCCCTTCGCGTGGAGCCGCCGCGCGACCCGTGACCCGATATACCCCGTCGCGCCGGTGATCAGTATTCGCATTCGCACGTTCCTTTCCCCTGTGAGCCCCTCGCCCCGCGCGCCCCGAAGATCGAGGCTCCCCACACAGAAGTCGAGTGAATAGGATGTATACAGATCATGAATGGGAATTATGACAAGAACCTCGACCTCAACCTCCTCCGGCTCTTCGTGATCGTGGCCGAGGCGGGCAGCGTCACGGCGGCGGCGCGCCGCCTCTACCTCACCCAGCCCGCGGTGAGCGCGGCGCTCCGGCGGCTCGCGTCGGCGGTCGGGGCGCCGCTCTTCGTCCGCGCGGGGCGCGGCCTCGCGCTGACCGCGCGCGGGCAGCGGCTGCTCGCGTCGGCGCGGCCGCACCTCGAGGCGCTCGTCGAGGCCGCGCTCTCCCCGGCGGCGTTCGACGCGGCGACGAGCGAGCGCACGGTGCGGCTCGGCCTCTCCGACGCGACCGAGGCGTGGCTCCTCCCGTCGCTCCTCCGCGCGCTCGCCGAGGAGGCGCCGCGCCTGCGGCTCGTCGTGATCCCGGTGCAGTTCCGCACCGTCGGCGACGCGCTGGGCTCCTCGGCGGTGGACCTCGCGGTGACCGTGGCGGGCGAGCTGCCGGCCGGCGCGCGGCGGCGCGCGCTGTTCACGGGGAGCTTCGTGTGCCTCTTCGATCCGCGCCACGCCCGGGTGGGCAAGCCGCTGACGCTGGCGCGCTACCTCGCGCACGAGCACGTCATCGTCTCGTACAACGGCGATCTGCGCGGCGTCATGGAGGACCGCCTCGGCGTGCAGCGGCGGGTGCGGGTGTCGGTGCCGAGCTTTCACAGCATCGGCGCCGTCGTGGAGGGCAGCGCCCTGCTCGCCACGGTGCCTCGGATCGTCGCGCGCGAGATCACGTCGCTGCGCCCGCGCCTCCGCGCCGCGGCGCTGCCGGTCGCCCCGGAGGGCGCGCCGCTCGAGCTGCTCTGGCGGAGCGCGGTCGAGGACGATGAGGCCATCCGCTTCGTGCGCGACCTGGTGACGCGCGTGGCGAAGGCGCTGGAGCGCCCGGCGCGCCGCCGCAGCGCGCCGCCTTCCACGTGAGCCCCTCTCGGAGCACCCGCGCGCGTCTCTCCATCAAGTGGCCACACAAATTGTGACTACCACTAGAAAGGCCAAATACGTTCAAGACATCATGCAGTGCGCCAACACAACGTGTGTCTCCGGGGCCATGAATCCGTCCATCTCGGGCCTTGCGGACTCATCCACGATGACTGATAAAAGAAGTCTGGCCGGGGGGAGACTGGCTTGACCGCATGGTGTTCTCGCTCCCCTGCATCGACGTCGCGGACTGGAAGACATTCGAGCTCCTCCAGCTCGTCCTCGACACCGTCCCGGATCCCGTCTTCGTCAAGGACCGGCAACACCGCTGGATCGCTTGCAACCCGGGTTTCTGCAGGCTGATCGGGCAGCATTACGACGATCTGATCGGCCGCAGTGATCCGGATTACTGGCCCAAGGAACAGGCCGATGTCTTCTGGAGCTTCGACGATCTGGTCTTCAACTCCGGTGAGCCGATCGAGAACGAGGAGGTCGCCACGGGCTCGGACGGGGTGACGCGCACGATCTGGACCCGCAAGTTCCCGATGAAGAACGCGCAGGGCGAGGTGGTCGGCCTCTGCGGGCTCATCACGGACATCACCGACCTGAAGCGGCGGCACATGGAGGCCGAGCGGATCGCGGCGGAGAACCGGGAGCAGCGCGCGATCATCGACGCGCAGGCGGCGCTGCTCGATCGCGTGGCGATGCCCGTCATCCAGATCTGGCAGGGGATCCTGCTCATGCCGCTGGTCGGGGAGATCAACGACCGGCGCGCGGCCCAGGCGCTGGAGAGCCTGCTGCAGGCCATCGGGCAGCGAGGCGCGGAGTTCGTGATCCTCGACATCACCGGCGTGCCGGGGATCGACACCGCCGTGGCGCGCCACCTGGTGCGCGCGGTGCAGGCCGCGGAGCTGCTCGGCTGCCGGAGCGTGATGGTGGGCATCGGCCCCGAGATCGCGAGGACGCTGGTGGGGCTCGGGGTCGACTTCAACCGCATCACCACGCAGGGCACGCTCCAGAGCGGGCTCGCCTACGCGATGAGCCGCCTCGGCGCGCAGCGCGGGCTCGGCGCGCTCGCCCGCTGAGCCCCGGCGGGGGGCGGCCGCGCCGCGCGCGGCCCCGCGGAGGCCCGCGTCACCCGCCCCAGAGCGCCTTCACGCCGTCGGCGATGAACTGCACCGCAATGGCGGCCAGGATCAGGCCCATGACGCGCTCGAGCACGGCCACGCCGGACGCCTTGAGCGCCCGCTGCAGGAGCCCCGCGCCGCGCAGCACGAAGTAGGAGGCGACGAAGGTGATGACCACGCTGGCGAGCACCAGCGCCATCGCGACGAGGTCGCTGCCCCCGCGCGCCATGAGCACCATCACGGTGGCGATGGCGCCCGGCCCGGCCAGGAGCGGCATGGCCAGCGGCACCAGCGCCACGTCCTCCTTGGCGATGCCCTCCTGCTCCTCGCGCGGGGTGGTGCGCGTCGCGGACGCGCGGGCGCGCAGCATGTCGAGCGCCGTGATCAGCAGCAGGATGCCGCCCGCGACGCGGAACGCGCCCAGCGAGACGCCGAAGACCTTGAAGATGACCCCGCCGAAGAGGGCGAAGAACAGCATCAGCCCGCCGGCGACCGCGCACGCCCGCCGCGCCGTGCGCCGCACCTTCTCCGGCGGATCGTCGGCGGTCATCGTCAGGAACAGCGGCACGATGCCGATCGGGTCCACGACGAAGAAGACCGCCGACAGCGACATGAGGAACAGCGAGACGTACCCGCTCATGACGGAGGGTGACCGCTGGGGTACGGACGGTCCAGCCCGGCGCCCTCCCGCCACGACAGCTTCAGGTCTTCGGGATCCGCCACGTCACGCCGGCGCGGAAGAAGAACGTGTTCGGGAGGCTCTGCCCGCCTCCGGGGATGCCCTCATCGTCGTCGTTCATCGGCTCGAAGCGGCGGAACAGGCTGTGGCCGGTCTGGGCGGTCAGCCACACCGAGGAGAAGGCGCGCACGCCGAGCGTGACGCCCGCGGTCGCCACCGCGTAGGCGATGTGGTCGACGCACAGCTCGGGCCGCGCCACCCGCTCATCCTGCTCGGTCGCCGGGTCGTCGGCCGGCCGGGCCGCGCAGGGCCACGCGCCCGTGACGCGCGCGTCGCGCACCGCATAGGCGTTCCCCGCCACGTCCGCGCGCAGGCCGATCTCGAGGCGATCCCAGAACGTGAGCTTCGCCGCGGCGAAGCCCGGGACGAAGGCCTCGAGGCGGAAATACGGGTTCGGCGTCCAGTCGACGTAAGCGGCGGGCAGCGGGAGGAACGAGCCGAAGCTGAACGACGCGAGCGCGCCACCCCCGAGGACGAGCTTCTCCGAGAGCGTGTGGGTCGCCAGCGCGAGCCCGCTCACGCGCGCGAGCCCGCCGTCGAGGCCCTCGAAGTCGCCCGCCAGCCCCGGCGCGACGCGCAGCGAGAGCGACCAGTCGCGCGGGAGGAGCTGGACGAAGAGCAAGGGGACGTCGACGGCGTGGAACGCCCGGAGCTTGTCGAAGCCGGGCGGCGCCTCGGCGTACGAGACCGCCTCGACGTGGTATGTCGCCCCCGGGATCAGGTACGTCCGCTCTCCGAGCGGGATCGGCACATTGGCGCTCACCTCGTACGACGTGACCTGCGCCCGCGCGGGGCGCGGGTCCTCGAGCGCGACGCCCGGCATGTACTGCGCGCTCAGGTCCACGAGGTCGGGGAACTGGGCCAGCGCCACGCCGGGCGCGAACACCCACAGGAACGCCGCCAGGGCGAGGAGCCGCGAGGTCCGCGCGCTCCGGCGGGGGGCGCCCTCCCCTCGCCTCGCCGCCAGGGAGCGCGCGACCGGACGATCGGCCCGCCTCATCGCGCCACCCGCTCGTCGAGCCAGTCGAACAGCCGCGCCTGGGCGAGGAGCTGGTTGCCGCCCTGGCAATGCACCTGCGACGCCGTGCTCGCGTCGAACACCATCATGTGCTTCGGGCACGTGAGCGCCGCATGGAGGCGCTCCGACTCGCCCGGAGACGCGTCCTCGGCGCTGCCCTCCATGATCAGCGTCTCGCAGCGGATGCTCGCGACGCCGTCGCTGTTATCGTACTTGCGGAGCTCGTCGATCACCTCGTGCGGCGTCGAGACGCCGTGCTTCCATGTCGCGTCGTCGAAGTACCAGCGGGCGTCGGGCAGCACGACCGACGCGGCGTCGATGGCGCGGTCGAAGGCCGCTGGCCCGCGCTCGTGCAGCTCGAGCAGGCCGGGCATCGCGGCGAAGTGGCGCAGCATCGCGTCGCGCCAGCTCACGACGCCCGGGTTGGCGACGAGGGCGCGCAGGCGGCGCTCGCGCGACGCCGCGCGCGGCGCGAGGTAACCGCCGAACGACAGGCCCATCAGCACGAACCCACCGGGGTCGAAGCGCTCGTCGCGCTCGGCGAAGTCGAGCACGCGGCCGACGGGGACCTCCCAGTCGGGCCGGAACGGGTGTCCGTGGAGGCGCAGCGAGGCGCCCTGGCCCGGGCCGTGGAACGAGAGGACGTGGTAGCCCCGCTGGAGCGCGCCGTCGATGACCCACATCGTGTCCTCGGGCCACGCGTGGAGGCCCTGGTGCAGCACGATCACGGGGGCGCGCGCGACGCCGGGCGCGTAGTGGGCTCGCCCGTGGAGCACCCCGCGCTCGTAGGGGATGTCGACCTGCCTCGAGTCGTAGCCCCGCAGGCGCAGCGCCCGCCCGTGCAGGTCGAGCCCCGCGATCGTCGCCTCGACGAGGCGGGGATCGGCGCGGTCCGCGTAGCGCATCAGCCCGGCCCGGTAGTACGCGCCCGCGCGGAGGAAATGCGACGCGGCGCTCCGCGTGTGGCCGCGGGCCTCCGCCTCCTCCCCGTAGCCTCGCACGCGCTGCGCGGTGGCCAGCCACTGCTCGAACCACGAGCGCTCGTCGCCCGGGCGGATGCGCGTCGCGGTGTCGAGCACCTCGCCGACGTCGGTCAGGCCCATCGACGCGAGGCCGAGCCAGAACACGATCTGCGCGTCCATCACCGGCTGGCCGATGAACTTGTAGCGATGCCAGACGCCCGCTGCCCGGCGCTGCCCGAGCACGTCGTCGCCGTGGAACCGCGCGGACGCGACCTCCTGGTCGAGCCCGCGGCGGCCCGCGGCGAAGCCGAGCGCGGCCGCGCCGCCCCCGACCGCCGTGTGGGTGAGAAAGCTCCGCCGATCGATCATCGGTGCACCTCCAGCCCTGGATGAAACAAGTGATTGAAACACATGTTTCAACGATTGACGCCCGCGCGCGGGCTTGTCAAGGTGCGTTTCAAACAACTGTATGAACGACCGAGACCGACCCGCCCACGCGGACGATCCACGTCAGAGGCTCGTCGTCGCTGCGATCGACCAGATCGAGAAGCACGGCATCGGGCAGGTGACGGTGCGCAAGATCGCGGCCGCGGCCGGCGTGAACATCGCCGCGGTGAACTACTACTTCCGGTCCAAGGAGGCGCTGCTCGCGGCGGCGCTCGAGGGATCGATCCGGCACATGCTGGCGGACGGCGACGAGTTCCTCGCCCGGATGCCTGGCGACCCCGTGGGGGCGCTCCGCGGGCTCCTCGGCTACTACCTCGAGGGCAGCCTGCGCTATCCGAACATGGGCAGGGCGCACCTCCACGGCGCGTTCCACGCCGACGACTACAGCGGTCCTTTTCCCACGCTCTTCGCGCCCGTGATGGAGCGCCTGCGCGATCTCGTCCAGGCGGCCGTGCCTGGGCTCGAGGAGCGCGCGGCCGCGCAGCGGGTCGTGGCCGCGCTCTCGTCGGTGTTCTTCCCGGCGTTCTTCGCGGGGCTCTATGGAGGGCTGAACGCGCTCGGCTCGCCGGCCGACCGCCTCGCCTACGTGGAAGAGCTGGCGCGGCGGACGCTGGCGCCCCCGGCGGCCAGCGCCTCACCGGCGCGGTGACGGCGCGCGCCGCCGCGGCGCCAGCTCATGGCGTGGGGGCTTCGCTCGCCTTGATGCGACGGACGCCTTCCTCGAGGGTCATCTCGTCGTCCCGGGTCGTCTCCCAGTGGGTGACCACGTAGTTGGGCTCGAGCAGATCGTCCGCTGCGTCCATGGCCGCCAGGTGGGCCGGGCTCATGACGAACTCGTACATCGCCTCGGTCGACTCCCACACGGCCAGCGTGCGCCCGGAGCCGCACGACGTCGACCGGGCGAGCTGGATCGCCAGGAGCCCGCGCTGCGACGCGAGCTGCGCCTGGATCGCCCCGAACGCTTGCCCGTAGCGCTCCATCACGGCGTCGCCCGGCCTCGGAATCCCGAAGGTCGAGCTGACCGTGTACGACGAGCCCTCCGGGGCAGGCCGGAGCTTCCCGGTGGCGGGATCGACGCCGGGCCCGCTCAGCGGCTCCGCCTGCAGATCGGCCTCGAGCACGCCGCCCGTGCACTCGGGGGCGGAGGGCTCGGGCGTCGCCGCGCCGGAGTCCGAGCCGCACGCCGACAGGGTCACCCCGAGCGCCGCGAGGACGGCGGCGGCGATTGCGCGCGATGATCGCTCGATCATGGCGGTCAACGCGGGATTCAACGTACGTGTCATCATGGTCATGGTCCTTTCCGTGGCGTGCGCTGCGGGGAGCTCAGTCGGCGCGCGAGACGATCCCGAAGACGAGCTCGGGGAACGTCCGCTCGAGGCGGCGTGAGTGGAAGTTCGTCCGGCGGCCCATGCTCCGCACCTGCACCGGCGTGCCGACGGGCGGCGCGTCTCCCAGCGTGACGGCCCACGTCAGGGCCTCGCCGGCGCGCACCGCGACATAGGTGTACGAGCCGGCCGGGAGGCGCTCCTCGACGCGCCCCGCGATGGGCGCGCGATCGGCGGCGGAGCGGGAGAGCTGGCCGAGCGGGCTCGCGGCGATCGCGCCGAGGGGCCCCGCGGCCGAGGAGGGCGCGTCGAGGTGCCACGCGAGCGCGAAGAAGAGCGCCGCGAAGGCCGTGAGGCCGAGGAGCGGCTTGACGAGCCGGCGCCGGACGGACCGCGGCGCACAGCTCCGCGCCGCACGGGCAGAGGAGACGAGCGTCATCTGGGACTCCTTGGGCGCGCTGCGGGCATCCCGTCACGGGTTCGCCGCCGCGCGACCGAACAGACCTCCGTGCCCGGAGGCCCGCGGATCGTTCAGTCGATTCGCGCTTTTAGAGAACGCGGCCGACGCAATGAGCCGCCGTCGATGACGACGCAACGCGTCATAAGCACGCACCCCGTGCAACGCCAGTTCGGGCGGGTCGGCGCGGAGAAGGATTGTCTTCCCTCGTGGGCAGCGCAGATAACGAGGCCGTGAGCATCCAGGACGACGCCCCGCTCCTCCAGGTGATGAGCCACCTCGGCATCGACCAGGAGGCGCTGCTCGGCATCGGCGGTGAGGCCTGCGTCTTTGCGATCGACGAGGACAGGATCGCGCGGGTCCACCACCCCGGGACCGCGCGGGAGACGGTCGCTCGACGGGCCCAGTTGCTCGATGACCTCCACCGGAGCGCGGGCGCGGTGCCGTTCTCGATCCCGCGCGTCCTGGAGATCACCGAGGCTCACGGGCGCGTCCTCACGATCGAGCCGCGCCTCGCAGGGCGGCCGCTGCTGCACGTGCTCGGGGAGGTGGCGGGGGCCGAGCGCGACCATCTCCTCGTGCGCTTCCTCGACGCCTCCACGCGCCTCTGCGCCCTGCGCCTGGACCATGCCTGGTACGGCGACCTGTGCGAGCCGGAGCCGATCCGGGCGAGCTGCCAACGCTCCTACCTCGAGCAACGCGCGAGGAAGAGCCTCGCCTGCGCCGGGGACGCCTTCGCGGGCGTCGATCCAGCGCGGCTGGCGGCCGCGCTGCCCGAGCCGGCCCGGCCGAGCTTCGTGCACCTGGATCTCTTCCCGGGCAACGTGCTCGTCGAGGGCCAGGAGGTGAGCGCCGTCGTCGATTTCGGCGGCCCCTGCGTCCTGGGAGATGCCCGGCTCGAGCCGCTGTCGGCCGTCTGCTACCTGACGCCGTTCATCACCCCGACCGCCACCGCGCGCGATCGACGCCTCGCCCGGGAGTGGCTGGAGGGGCAGCGCCTGGACGCGCTGCTGGAGCCGGCGGAGCGATGGCTCGCCGCCCGCTGGTCGTTCGCGCGAGACGATGTGAGCCTGCACCGATGGTGTCAGCACGTGTTGCTCGAACCCGCGGCGCCTCCGTGAGGAGCACAGGCCACGCGCGATGCGCCGCCCGTCGCGCGCCCCGCTCGCCTGGCGAACGGGGCGCCCCCGCGCGTCCGGGGCTCAGCCGGCCCAGGCCTGCTCCAGCGCCGCGATGTAGGCGTCGAGCGAGGTGGTCTGCTCGGCCTTCGCGTCCACGACCTTCCCGGCCGCGTCGCGGATGGGCGTGATCACCGGCGGGATGACGGCGATCGTGCGCGGCAGGTTCAGCGCCTTCAGCCGGGCCACCACCTCGTCGCGCCACACCGGGTTGATCCGGGTTGCGTACCTCTCCACGAGCGCCTTGAGCGCCTCCCGGTCGCCCGTGGCCTTGATCCGGTGGAGCTCCGCCAGCAGCGCGCCCGAGGCCTTGCGCCAGGCGTCGGGGTCCTTCACCACGAAGAAGGTCTTGCCCTCGCGCACCTCGACGGCGACGGCGCCCCTGTCCTTGACCCAGCCAAAGGCGATCAGCTCCGCCCGGAGGTGATCCTCCTCGGCCACGTCGCCCTGGGGCACCGACTTGAGCATCGTGAGCTGCGCCATCGCCGCATACGCGGGGAACACCCGCGCGCAGCCGGCGTCCGGAAGGAGGCCTATCTCCACCGTCTTCGGATCGCCGGTCAGCCAGTCGGCGACGCGCTCGGCGCGGCTCTCTTCCAGGGCCGCGTAGTAGGGGGCGAGGAGCTCCGCCGGATCGGCCCGGAGGTCCGGGTTCACCTTGCCCGAACCGTGGCCGGTGACCTCGTGGAAGGCAGTCCCCGCGAAGCTCAGGTGCCGCGCGCAGCGGCGGATCTCGGCGCGCACCTCCTCCGGAGCGAACTCGTCGATGGTCCTGTCCGAGGTGAGCGCCGCGCGGGTGTCCATCGTGGAGAGGACGACGAAGTTCTTCGAGCCGTGCTTCTCGCGGATCCGCTGGGCGTTCGGCAGGTTCACGCCCCCGAACGTGAACGGCCCGCCGTCGCCCGTGGCCGCGATGGCGACGACCGCCCCGGCCGCGGGCACCTGGAAGGCGTCGCGCCGCCACTTCGCCTCCCAGGGCATCTTCTGCTCGAAGTACTGCGCGCTCCTCGCGAGCGCCTGGAGCGGCGGGTCGCGCTCCGGATCGGCGATGAAGACGAGGCCCTCGAAGCCGCCCTTGCGCGCGCGGACATCGTCGTACGTCTCGATGAAGCCGAGGATGTAGTCGACAGGGAAGACCTGCTTGAGCCAGGCGACGTCGTGCTCGGTGAACTCGGCCGGCTCGCCCGTCCTCAGGTACGCGATGAGGTGCCTGAGCGGCTCCTGCTGCGCGGGCGGCGCGAGCGCGAGGGCGTCCTCGAGGTGCTTCACCACCCGGCCGAGCTCCTTCGCGCCCACGCCGGGCGGCGCGCCGCCGCCGCCGGCCCGATAGACCTCCTCGACGAGCTTGCCGCCCTTCTTCACGATACGGCCGTTGAGCTCGTACTTCTCCTTGAAGTTCTCGAGGTCCTTGCTGCTCACCCCCTCGTAATGGTTGGCCGCGGACTCGAGGATCGGGTCCTTGCCCTTGTCCGGGGTCTTGTTGGTGACCACGGGCGCCACCTTGGGGTCGAAGAGCCCCGCGAGCAGATCCTTCGGTATCGTGATGTTCAGCGCCCTGGCCGCGCCCTCCAGCTCCTGCTGAGAGAAGGGCGGGACGAGCTTCTGCCCCGTGCGCCCGTCGTGGATCCCGTGATGCAGAAAGAGCATCTTCCGGAAGAGCGAGAGCCTGTCGCGCAGCGCGGGATCGAGCCTGTCCTTCTGCGCGAGGAGCCGGATCATGAGCTCCGTCGCCGGCCAGCCGTACCTGGAGGTCTGCATCGTGTACAGCGGATCGCCCGCGAGCGCCGCCTGCGCGAGGTGGTAGGCGAGCGCGCGCTGCCCGGCCGTGAGCCTGTCGAAGCCGCGGGGGGCGTACGAGGCCGCGGTCACGCCGCCGACCTCCTCGAGCACCTGGACGGCGCTCCCGGGCGCGGGCGCCGCGCCGCCAGGCGCCGCCGCGCTGCCAGGCGCCGGCGCTGCCGCCGCCCCGCTCGCAGCCTGGGCCGCGGGCGGCGGGGGCGGCTCGGCGGACGGCGGGGCCGCTGAGCAGGCAGACTGGAGAGCAGCGCACAGGGCGAGGGAGAAGACGGGGTGCTGACGACGCATGGCGACGATCCGTAGCCAAAGCGCAGGTCGGCGAGAAGGCCGTCGCGGGCCGCGCTGGAGGTTCGTCGCGGACGGGCGTGGTGGACGCGTGGACGCGACCCGGCGAGGTCCCCTGCCCCGCCCGCGTCGCCCCGGGGACAGCGGCGCAGGGCGCCCGCGCCGCTGCCTCTCTCAGGATCTCTCAGAAGAACGAGTAGATGGCCAGCTCGAGGCGCTCGTTGGTCGCTGTCACGCCGTCGGCGAAGGTCTGCTCCGAGTGCTGGAACGAGAGCCCCGTGCGGACGGCCGGCGTGACGTCGATGAACACGTTGCCGTCGATGTAGCGCGACTCGTGGTAGGCGGTCCGGAGCGCGCCGTAGCCGTTCTCCTCCGTCACCCGGTCGTTCCAGCCCTGGGTGTAGTTGCCAGAGATGGAGATGCGCCCCGAGGGGGGCAGGTAGTACTGGAGCCCGACAACGAACCCCTTCCAGCCGATGGTCTTCAGGTTGCCGTTCGCGTCGTAGACCACGAGGCCGTTGTCGATGCCCGGCGCGTAGACCGCGCCGTCAGGGAGCGCCGGCTGCGGCACGTTGCCCGCGACGCCGACGATGTCCGCGATGCCCGTGCCGGCGAAGAACGAGCCGGTCAGCGTCAGCGCATTGCCAGGCTCCTCCAGCGCGGTGACCGGGATGATGGGGACCACCGCGTCGACCGAGATCCCGTAGCCGTCGGCCGACCTCGACGCGACCGGGGCGGCGGAGAACTCGGGGACCCGGAAGTGGCGGTAGATGCCCGAGACGCCGATCGTCAGCGGGTCGAACAACATGCCGGCGGCGCCGAGCGTGTGGATCCCCTTCCAGTCGTTGATGCCGAAGCGCAGGGCCGCCTGGAGATCCGGCACCTCGGCGTCGCGCTGCGGCGGCTTGACGGCGGCCGCGGCGATCTCGAGGTTCACGGGATCGGTCTTGAAGGTGTGGCCGACGCGGAGCTGCGGCATCCGACCGAAGACCTGGTTCATCACCGGGAAGAAGGACACGGTGGCCGGGAAGAAGAACGGCTGCCACCCGAACAGGTGATAGAACTGGCCGATCATCAGATCGACGTAGTCCGACTCCACCTTGATGTTGGCCTGACGCAGGCGGAAGGTGCCGCTGCTGACGAGCGACGCCTCGGAGACGGTGGGCGGCTGGTTGCCGAAGAAGTCGAGCTCCAGGTTGGCGGTCGTCTTCATCCCCGCGAACTCGGGCGCGCTCGCCCTGATGCCGAACCTGGAGTTCCGCGTCGTGAAGTGCGTGCGGCCGTGCGAGCCGGCGTAGGTGTCCTCGCGCTGGATCACCGTGGCCCCCACCGACTCGCCGAAGCTCTGGGTGGAGTCGTGCATGATGTTGAACTCCGCCATGCCGTACACCGTGGCCTTCCACTTGGAGGTCACGGGGACGGCGGCCGGACCGGCGGGCTTCGTCACCTCGGCGGGGGGCGCCGGCGGCGGCGCCGCGGCCGCGAGCGGGGCGCCCGGGGGCGGCGGCGGCGTGGCCGGCGCCTGCGTGCCCGTCGGGAGCTGCGTCATGCCGGCGTCCGCCGGGGCGGGCGTCGCCGCCGGCTCGGCCGGCGCAGCGGCGGCCGGCGGAGGCGCCGCGGCGGGCGGCACCTGCCCGCCGGCGGGCGCGGGGGCCTGGGCGTGCGCGGCCGCGGCCACGAGGAAGATCGACGCACCGAATAGGTTCGCAACCTGCGATGGATTCATGTTCGAAGCCCCTGGATGTTCAATGGCGCCGGGGATGCCCCATGAGCGCCGTAAGGCATTGATTTAATTACGGTTTTACGTCACGCCGCGCGGGGCGTGCCGCGGGCGCAGGTCAGGCTTCCCCGGCGGCGCGCGCCGGGGTGGGAACGACGAGCTGTGATCGCGCCTCCTACGCGCGCTTCACGTCGGGCGGCACGCGTCGCGGAACGCGCGGGCGCGGGCGACGAGCTCCTCGCGCCGCCCCTCGCGCAGGAGCTTGAGATCCACGAGGTTGCCGCCGACGCCGACCGCCACCGCGCCCGCGGCGAGGAAGGCGCCGATGTTCTGCAGCGTGGCGCCGCCGGTGGGCATGAGCGGGATGTGCGGCAGGGGCGCCTTGAGCGCCTTGAGGTACGAGGGGCCGCCGAGCGCGTCGCACGGGAACACCTTCACGACGTCGCCGCCCGCCCGGTGCGCCGCCACGACCTCGGTGGGCGTGAGCGCGCCGGGGGCGTGGACGACGTTCATCGCGCGGCACGCCTGCGCCGTCGGCACGTCCAGCGCGGGGCTGACGACGAAGCGCGCCCCGGCCTCGACGCACGCCTCGGCGGTGCGGGCGTCGAGCACGGTGCCCGCGCCGACGAGCGCCCGCGCCCCGTGGAGCCCGGCGACCTCGCGGACGACCTCCACCGCGCCGGGCACGGTCATCGTGATCTCGAGCACGTCGATGCCGCCCTCGAGGAGCGCCTCGACCGCCGAAAGCGCCTCCTCGGCCGAGCCCGCGCGCACGACAGGGACGATCCGCGTGCGCTCGATCCAGCCGAGCACGTCCTGCTTGCTCATCGGTCCACGCGCCTGTCCGCTCGCCTGACCACTCACGGTTCCGCTCATCGATCCACCCGCGCCGTTCCCATCTTCATCGCCTTGAGCACCTCGTCGAGGGTCGCCATCGTCGTGTCGCCGGGCGTCGTCATCGCGAGCGCGCCGTGCGCCGCGCCGCAGTCGACCGCCCACTGCGGCCCCTTGCCCGTGAGAAGGCCGTAGATCAGGCCCGAGGCGAACGAGTCGCCGCCGCCCACGCGGTCGTAGATCTCCAGGTCCTTGCGCTGCGGCGCCTGGTAGAGCTGGCCGCCCTGGTACAGCACCGCGCCCCAGTCGTTGCGCGTCGCCGAGGTCGCCACGCGCAGGGTGGTCGCGACGGCCTGGATGTTCGGGAACGCCGCGATGACGCGCTGGATCATCGCCTCGAACGCGCCGACGCTGAGGTTGGCGTGCGCGTCGTCGAGGTCCTCCACCTCGAAGCCGAGGGCCGCGGTGAAGTCCTCCTCGTTGCCCAGCATCACGTCGACGTACGGCGCGAGCGCGCGGTTGACCTCCCGCGCGCGGGCCTGGCCGCCGATCGACTTCCAGAGCGACGGGCGGTAGTTGAGGTCGTAGGAGACGACGGCGCCGTGCCGGCGCGCCGCCTCCATGGCCTCCTTCGCCACGCCCGGCGTCGTCTCGGAGAGGGCGGCGAAGATGCCGCCGGTGTGGAACCACCGCGCGCCGTCGCGGCCGAAGATCGCGTCCCAGTCGACGTCGCCGGGCTTGAGCTGCGACGCGGCGGTGTGGCCGCGGTCGGAGGTGCCGACAGCGCCGCGGATGCCGAAGCCCCGCTCGGTGAAGTTCAGGCCGTTGCGCACGGTCCGCCCCACGCCGTCGTGCGGCACCCAGCGCACGAGCGAGAGGTCCACCCCGCCCTGCATCATGAGATCCTCGATGAGGCGGCCGACCGGGTTGTCGGCGAGGGCGGTCACGACGGCCGACCGGAGCCGGAAGCAGCGGCGGAGGCCGCGGGCGACGTTGTACTCGCCGCCGCCCTCCCACGCGTTGAAGGTGCGGGTCGTCGAGATGCGGCCGTCGCCCGGATCGAGGCGCAGCATGACCTCGCCGAGGGAGACGAGGTCCCAGCGGCACGTGGCAGGATCGCGGAGCGTGAAGGACATGGCTTATCGTAGGGGCTCGGGGCGCGCGGCAGAACAGCGGGGTCGAGGTGGAGAGCTCCGGGGGGCGCCGGGGGCCCCGGAGCGGCGATGAGGCTCGCCGGGAGCGACGATCATCGGGCACCTCCGGAGGCGCGGGCCGCCTCGACCTCGGCGGCGGACGGGCCCGTGTACCCCTTGGCGCCGGCGCCCTTGGTCTCGACGATCGGCCGGCCGTCGCGGTCGAACTTGACAAGCTCGGCCCTGGGTCCCGCGGCCGTCGGCCAGAAGTACCAGCGCGCCTCCATCCAGCCCACGCGGGCGGCCGGGCCCTCGGTGGGCGCGCCCGTCGCGCTGAGCTGGGCGGGCCGCGTCTCGCGGTAGCCGGCGACGGAGGCGTACGGGGGGGCGTTGAGGGTGAACTGCGTCGCCGCGATGCCCGCGAGCATCGCCAGGCCGCCGGCGACGATGACCGCCTGCGGCACGCGCCGCTTCGGCGTGACCGGCTCGACCCGCGGCAAGAGGAGGTGCAGCACGAGCAGCCCGACGAGGTACAGGCTGCCTGCGAGCATGAACGGCAGGGCGTACGAGCCGGTGAGCGTGAGCGACCGGGCCACGAAGATCTGGAAGAGCGCGCCGCCGACGACGCCGAACGCGGTCTTGATGCCGACCACCGTCGCCATGGCGGGGCGAGGGAGGGTGTCCGAGACGAGCGTGTAGAGGTTGCTGCTCCAGCCCTGGTGCGCCGCCGCGGCGAGCGAGATGATCGCGACCGCGACGTACACCGACGGGATGCCTCCGACGCTCGGTCGATCGACGAGCTGCCCGACGGCCATGACGGGCGCCGCGCAGAGCGCGCAGGCGAGCATCGCGAGCTTGCGCGACGTGCCGACGGAGCGGCCGCTCGCGATGAGCCTCGACGAGAGCCAGCCGCCGCCGATCGCGCCGACGTCGGCGACGATGAACACGACGGGGATCGCGTAGGCCATGAACGTCGGCGTCAGCTTGAACTCGCTGACGAGGAACTTCGGCAGCCAGGTGAGGTAGAACCACCACGGCGCGTCGGTGAAGAACTTCGCCATCGCGACCGCGTAGACGGGCCGCATCCCGAACACCTCGCCGACGCCGAGGGCCTCGGTCGACTCCTTCGCGTCGGAGCGGATGTGCGCGAGCTCCTCGGGCGAGACCTTCGGGTGCTCCTCGGGGCGCCGGTAGAAGCGCGTCCAGAAGAAGATCCACACGACGCCGACCCCGCCGAGGGTGAGGAAGCAGGCGCGCCAGCCGTACGCCTCCGCGATGCGGATCGCGAGGAGCGGGGCGAGGATGGCGCCCACGTTCGAGCCGCAGTTGAACAGCCCGGTCGCGAGCGCCCGCTCCTTCTTGGGGAACCACTCGGCGACGGTGCGCACGGCGGACGGGAAGTTGCCCGCCTCGCCGACCCCGAGCAGGAAGCGGATCGCGGCGAAGCCGCCGAAGCTGCCGACGAAGGCGTGGGCCGCGGAGGCGATGTTCCAGAGCAGGAACGTCAGGCCGAGCCCCTTGCGGGTGCCGACGCGGTCGATCCAGCGCCCCACGAACACCATGCCGAAGCCGTAGGCGAGCAGGAAGCTCACGTTGATGAGCGCGAGGTCCGTCGGCCCGAGGCGCAGGTCGCTCTCGAAGAACGGGACGAGCAGCGAGAAGAGCTGCCGGTCGAGGTAGTTGATCGTCGTCGCGAAGAAGAGGAGCGCGCAGACCGTCCAGCGCACGCGGGTCATGGTGCCGGCGTTCGCCGGGGCTGCGGGGGATGCGGCGGTCATTGGTTGACTCCGGAGGCGAGGAAGCCGCCGTCGACGGCGATGCTGGTGCCGGTGATGAAGCTGACCGCGTCGGAGCAGAGGAAGAGGGCGGCGCCGATCAGCTCGATGGTCTCGCCGAAGCGGCCGAGGGGCGTGCGGGTGAGCAGCTCCTGCCCGCGCGGGGTGCCCTCGAGGAGGGCGCGGTTGAGGTCGGTCACGAAGACGCCCGGCACGATGGCGTTCGTGCGGATGCCGTCCCTGGCCCACTCGGCCCCGAGGCTCCTCGTCAGCGCCAGCACGGCCGCCTTCGACGCGCCGTAGGCCGCGACCTCGTGGAACGCGACGAAGCTCGACAGCGAGGCGATGTTGACGATGCGGCCCCGGCCGCTCTCCTTGAGGGGGGCGTGGAACGACTGGCAGGCGCGCAGCATGCCGGTGACGTTCGTGTCGAGCAGGCTGCTCCACTCCGCGTCGGCGACCTCCGCCGTCGGCTTGCGGAAGGTCCGGCCGGCGCAGTTGACGAGGATGTCGACGCCGCCGAGCACCTGGACGACGCTGTCGCGCAGGGCGTCGAGCGACGCGCGGTCGCCGACGTCGCACGTCGCCTCGACCGAGCGGACGCCCCGGGCGCGGATCTCCTTGGCGACCGCGTTCGCCCGGTCCGCGCGGGTGCCGGAGGCGACGGTGTGGACCCCGGCCTCGGCGAGGCCGAGGGCGATCGCGCGCCCGATCCCGGAGGTGCCGCCGACAACGACGGCCGTGCGGCCCGCGAGTTCGAAGAGGGTCGTCATGCTCCCAGCCACTCCCCGGCGATGCCGCCCATGAGCGCCCGCGCGTCGCGCTGGATCTGCGCGTCGGTCGGCGGGACGGGCATCGCCTCATAGCGTCGCGTCAGCGCGCGGGCGATCGATCGCCGCGAGTGACGCCACTTGTAGATGAGCTGATCGAGGACGCGCGCGTCGGAGTGCTGCGGCACGAAGGTCGGCCCGAGCATCTCCAGGCGCATCATGGTGGTCTCCTCGATCAGGCTCGGGTTGTTCATGAACCACCAGCAGCCGAACGGGAGGACGTTGGCGAACTTGCGCGCCACGACGCAGAGGCCGTGCGCGTTCTCGCGCGCGAGCGTCGTGACGAGGAAGCGGACGTCGGGGTTCTCGGCGGCGAGCCGCTCGAGCGGGACCAGATCGGCGGTGCTCACGCCGTCGCCGGCCACGCCGAGGCGGGGGTTCACCGCGCGCCGGACGCCGATCATCATCGCGAACGGCAGGTCGTGCTCGCGGCACGCGTCCAGCACGGCCCGGGGCGGGGCCGAGACCTCGTTGACGGAGATCGCCAGGTAGCGCGGCCGCATGCGGGCGATCCACCGGTCGAGCTCGGAGGCGAGATCGTTCGACGAGACGAGGCGGTCGAGGCGCAGCGCCGCGTGGAACCGCGGATCGGCCCCGGCGCCCGCCTCCCAGACGGCGCGCTCGGCGGCGTCGGTCGGGTCGTTCGTCATCGCGAGCGCGCTCACCCCCGCGAGGCGCAGCACGTCGTCCACGTGATCCTCGACCCGGCGCGCGGCGAAGAAGGCGCGCGCGTCGCGCAGGTCCGGCGCGGCGGGGTCGAGGCCGAACGCGTCGAGGACGGTGGCGACGCCCGATGCGGCCTCGGACAGCGGCGAGCGGCGGACGAAGAGCGCGTCCCACACGAGGTCGGCCTGCGCGGCCTTGTCGCGGGCGAAGAACGCCTCGGGCGTGACCTTCGGCTCGGCGCGCAGGGTCTCTGCGACGAGGTAATGGTAGGTCAGGAGCTCGTCGACGCCCCAGAGGTTCATCGCGCCGAACCCGGGCGCGAACAGGTGGGTGTGCAGATCGATGATGGGCGCGGCGTCGACCGCCTTGGCCACGCGCTCGGCGAGGGTCATCTCGGCACCTCGGGGGTACGGTCGTCGTTCGGATCGGCCCAGCGCTCGTTCGGCACGGTGGCGCACCAGCCCGGGCGAAGCGGGTCCTTGTCGTAGGGATACGAGCCCAGGCGCCGGTACTCCTCGGCGTAGTGGGCGAGCTTGTCGCGATCGAGGCGGACGCCCAGGCCGGGGCCCTCGGGGACGCGGATCCGGCCGTTCTTGTACGGGAGCGGGCCGCCGCGGATCACGTCGTCTTTCAGGTGGTGGTAGTGCGCGTCGGCGGCGAACGAGAGGTTCGGGATGACGGCGCCGAGGTGGAGCATCGTCGCGAGCTGCACGCCGAGCTCGCCCGAGGAGTGGACGGCGACGCCGAGGCCGAACGTCTCGCAGATGCCGGCCGCCTTCACGCAGGGCCGGATGCCGCCCCAGAACGTCGTGTCGAGCAGGATGACGTCCACGGCCGTGTCCAGCACGTTGGCGGCGAGCTGCTCGAAGTTGACGACGACGGTGTTGGTGGCGAGCGGCATCCGCACCTTCTCGCGGGTGCGCCGCATCGCGTGCAGGCCGAAGACGGGATCTTCCAGGTAATCGTTGTTGAGGTCCTCGATCGCCTGTCCGAAGCGGATGCCCTGCTCCGTCGACCAGACGGCGTTCGGATCGAAGCGGATGCGGTCGCCCCCGACGGCCTCGGCCACGGCGCGGTAACACTCGAGCTCGACATCGGGGTGGAACACGCCGCCCTTGAGCTTGTGGGAGGTGAACCCGTGCTTCTTCTTCAGCGCTCTCGCCTCGTCGGCGAGCTGCTTCGGCGTGCGCACCTCGCCCGAGCCGTCGGCGTTCGGATAGCGGAAGAAGAGGTAGGAGGCAAACGGGACTTCGTCCTGGAGCTTGCCGCCGAGGATGTCGTGGACCGGCACGCCCCAGGCCTGTCCGATCAGGTCGAGGCAGGCGAACTCGAGGGCGGCGAGGATCTGGGTGCGGTTGTTGTAGAGAGAGGCCGTCGGGTTCGCGATCTTGAACCGCATCTCCTCGAGGCGGGCGGGGTCGTGGCCGACGAGGTAGGCCTTCATCGCGCGGAACACGGCCTCGGCCGACTCGCCGCCGCCGCCCATCTCGCCGAGGCCGATGAGGCCGCTATCGGCCTCGACCTCGACGATCGTGCGCACGAAGCGGCCCCAGTGACAGCCGTTCGCGTGGCGCAGGGGCGCCTCGAGCGGCACGGTGACGGTGGTGGCGCGGATATCGACGATTCTCATGCAGGACGGCACTCCAGGGAGCTCGGGCTGCCGGCGTGAAACGACCGGCCTTCGCGGACCACCAAAGACATCAATCGCTCGGAATTGCAATCATCACTGCATGAGTCACCGACGGATGGGCGGCGACCTTCTCCCGTTGATGCGACCCAGCGACCGGCTTTCCCGTCAGGGCATCAACCCGTCTTCAGCTCTCCTGTGTGCATCGACAAAAGCATCCCGATCGGCAGCGATCACGTGCCCCGGCCCGTCGCCGTTCGAGCGGCTGCGCCTCGCAGGGGCCCGAGCGGTGGCTGTAAAATTTCAACAAGCTCGCACGCACGACGTCTTACGTACGGCGCCGAGGAATTCCCGCACCCTGGCGAACTGATCACGCATCGCGCTCCGAGGCGCGCGGAGGCTGACGCCTCGCCGACCACGCTGCGCCGTTTCGCTGGAGTTTCAAAGTTTCGGCGAGCGCATCGGAGCGCCTCCCGGGCGGCGGCCGTGGATCAAAAAAAGCGCTTGTCGTGATTGATCGGGACGCCGAGCCGACACTAGGGATGTGAGCCGCGCTCACTCACCGTCGGCACGCCGCTGGGCCTCGCCATCGCTCTCGCGTTCGTGGTTCCTTGCGCCTGACGGATGATCTTGCGCTGCCCTCGCGATCGGAGAACCCCATGCACATGCCCTGGCACCCTCGATTCACCGCCAACTTTTCCGCGCATCGGCTCGTCGCCCGGGTGGCGCAGATCGCGGCGCTCACGGTGGCCTGCAACGCTGGTCCGGAGACGCCCGGGAGCGGTGTCGGCGGCGGCGGAGCGGGGGGAACGGGCGGAGACGCGAGGCCTGGGCCGAGCAGCTCGCGGGCGGGGGCAGGTGGCGCCTCGACGTCGTCGGGCGCTGCCGGGGGTGAGGACGAGGGGGACGACGGTGAAGCGGGCGGCGGAGCGGGGGGCTCGGCGGGGTCGGCCAGCGTGGCTGGCAGCGGTGGTGGGGGGTCGGGCGGGATGGGGCCGCTGCCGGACATCACGATCTGGATCGCGGGCGACTCCACGGTCGCCAACGGGCAGACCCCCTGTCCGGCGGGCTGGGGCGGTCCGTTCGACGCGCTCTTCGACGATCGCGTCACCGTGGTGAACAGCGCCGTCGGCGGCCGGAGCGTGCGCACCTGGCTGTACCAGGTGAAGACCGTGATGGACAGCGACGGGGAGTGCGAGCTCGAGCGCGACGCGAGCGGCGAGCCGGTGCTGCAGGACCGGTGGGTCCGGATGCTCGACGGCATGAAGGCGGGCGACTACCTGTTCATCCAGTTCGGCATCAACGACGGCTCGCGCACCTGCGACCGGCACGTGGGGCTCGACGCCTTCAAGAGCAGCTATGGAATGATGGCCCGCGCGGCCGAGGAGCGGGGCGCGAAGCCCGTGTTCGTGACGCCCGTGAGCGCGATCTCCTGCAGCGGCAGCGCGGCCCGGGGGACGCGGGGCGGCTACGTGACGGCGACGCAGGAGGCGGGCGCGGAGCACGGCGTGCCGGTGATCGATCTGCACGAGCGCAGCGTCGCGCTGTACAACGCCCTGGGCTTCTGCCCGGTCCCCGGGGGCGACGTGAGCGCGACGACGAGCGGGCCCGTCGGCGAGTTCTTCTGCGATGATCACACGCACTTCGCGCGCTCCGGCGCGGCGCAGATCGCGGGGCTCGTGGCCGAGGCCATTCGCGAGCAGGCGATCGGCCTGGCGGCGTACCTCGAGTGAGGCCGCGCCCGCGGGGCGGCTTCAGAGGCCGATGTCCTCGCGGATGGCGGCGACGATCTTGCAGTGGTTCACGAGGTCGTCCGTGGTCTTGACCTCGCTCGTGTAGTTGAGGCCGTAGGGCCAGAAGTGCTGGGTGTCCGCGTGCACCACGTCGGCGTCGTTCCCGGTGATGGCCCTGAGCTGGCGGGTCGCCTCCGGGCCCGTGAAGATGCCGTCCACCACCAGGGCGCCGAACTCCCTGCTGCCGACCCCCACGGTGTGCCCGATCTCGTGCATGGCGGTGATGTGGTTCATGGAGCTGGGCGCGCCGAACCGGATGGATCCGTTGACGTTGCCGTCGGCCGTCGCGACCGACGGCTCGTAGGAGACCCGCAGGCTCTTCTCGATGCTCGTGTGGCAGTTGTAGTACGAGAGCGCTTCATCCATGGCGCTCGTGATCATGTCGTACGCGGACTGCTGCTCTGCCGTCGGCGTGGGCACCGTCGCGAGCGTGTAGGTGATTCCGCCCATCCCCACGCAGCCGGTCTCGTCGCCGCCGGTGCCTGCGCCGCCGGTGCCTGCGCCGCCGGTGCCGCCGGGATCCGCGCCGCCGGTGCCGCCGGGATCCGTGCCGCCGGTGCCGCCGGGATCCGCGCCGCCGCTCCCCTCCGGGTTGCCGCCCGCAACGCCATCACCGCCAGCGCCGCTGCTGGCCGAGGTCTGTCCGCCGGCGGCAGCAGCGCCGCCGCTCCCGCTCGCGACGCTGCTGCCGCCAGGGTCCGCAGGGCTGTCGCCCGAGCCCGTGCACGCGACGGGACCGGCCGCCGCGAGCGCGAGGAAAAGGATGTTCGTCGCCAGTTGCCTCAGCATGTCTCGTACTCCTTCCAGGGAAGCTTGCATCATCGGTCCAGGCCCGAAGGGCACCCGTGGCCGCGCGCGCTCGCCCGCAGCCGGCGAAGCCGCGCCATCGCCCTCTCACCGGCGGGGCCAGGGGTCAATTCGCGGCTGAGGGCGGTGACTGGGCCGGTAGCTCCGGCGGAAGATTGCGGGGCGACCCGACCCAGGTTGCGGGGCGACCCGACCCAGGTTGAGGTCACTGACCCAGGTTGAGGTCACTGACCCAGGTTGAGGTCACCGACCCAGGTTGAGGTCACCGACCCAGGTTGAGGTCACCGACCCAGGTTGAGGTCACCGCCGACCCAGGTTGAGGTCACCGACCCAGGTTGAGGTCACCGCACCGGGCCGGCCGGGAATGGCGGACCACGTGGCGCCTGGCGGCCGCCACCCACGGCACGACACACCTCAGGTTGGGGCAGAAGGGTAGCACCGGGACAGGCGGATCACCTGGCGGCCGCCACCCACGGAGCGTGATAAATCCTCGAAATCATTCGTCATGACCCCGGCAAGTCGTCTGTCGGCGACGCGACTCAAGTTCGGGGTCGCAGGGGCAGCAACCCAAGTTCGGGTAGCAGGAGGAGCAAAGGCAGTGACGTATCAGCTGGTGGCCGCCACCCCTGGCACATGGCAACTCCTCGAAATTACTTGCCACAACCCCTGGCACGGCACTTGTCAGTGTACGCCGGCCATGAGCCAACCCCGCGAGATCGCTCCAGGCGCTACCTACCTCATCACCCGTCGCGTCCTGCGACGACATCTCCTCCTCCGACCCGACGCAGCCATCACCCAGCTCCTGGTTTACGCGCTCGCTGTATCGACCCGCCGCTACGGTATCGAAGTCCACGCGCTCTGCGCGATGTCAACGCATCTGCACCTCGTAGTGACCGATGTGAATGGCGTCCTGCCTCGCTTCCTGCAATTTTTCCATCGCATCGTCGCGCTCGGCACGAAGGTGCTCCGTAAATGGGAAGGGCCGGTATGGGATCACGAAGCCACCAGTGTGGTGCGGTTGCTTACACGAGCGGCAGTGGTGGAAAAAATCGCGTATGTCATCGCGAACCCTGTAGCCGCCGGCCTCGTCCGACATGCGCGCGAGTGGCCGGGCGCCAAGGTGGATGCGGGCGAGATCGGTCATGGCCTGCTGCGCGCGGCGCGCCCCGCGACGTACCTCGACCCGGAGAACCCACAGTGGCCGGACGAAGTGACGCTCCCGCTCGCGCTGCCGCCCGGCATCGAGCATGACGGCGCGGAGCGCTTTCGTCGTGATGTCGCCGCCGAGCTCGAGAGACAGGAAGCTCAGGCGCATGCGGAGATGCAGCGGCAGGGACTCCGTTTCTTGGGAGCCGAGCGAGCCAGCACGGTCTCCCCTTACGAGCGTGCCACGAGCTTCGAGACACTGCGCGATCGCAATCCGACGTTCGCGGTCGGTCGTGAGCAGGGTGACGCATGGCGAGTCGCTGGTGCCGCTGTACGAGCATTTCGCGCGTCGTATCGCGCGGCGCTCGAGCGGTGGCGCGCCGGCGTGCGCAGCGTTGTATTCCCATCGGGGACGTGGTGGATGCGCACGTTTCATGGCGTGAACGTGACCGAGATCGTGCCCACGATGTAGGCGCTTCGCGGGGGCGCGACACAGTCAGGTGGGCAACCGCGAGCGACGGATTCGACGCGTCGCCATGGGAAACGTTCGTCTTCAAAGCGCGGAGCGGGCGGCAGATCCTTCACACGGCGGCGCGATGGATGAGTCGAGCGCGTACGAAGCGGCGTATGAGCGAGTTGCTGTAAGCGCAATTTGATCGAGGGGGCCCCCAAACCCGGGGCCGGTCGCCACCGGTCGGATGGCCCAACCTGATCAATCCAACCACGATCAGGTCGGCGGCTCCTCCGGCTCCTTAACCCGGGCGGCTGGGCAGCTGGGTGGTTGGGCGGCTCGACTGACCCGGGTCGGGGCGGCTGGCAGCGGCTCAACCTGGGTCGGGGCGGCCGGCGGCTCAACCTGGGTCGGGGCGGCTGCTCGACTGACCCGGGTCGGGGCGGCTGGCAGCCGCTCAACCTGGGTCGGGGCGGCTGCTCAACCTGGGTCGGGGCGGCTGCTGGGTCGGGGCGGCTGCTCAACCTGAGTCGGGGTGACGGTGAATCCCAGCGCCTCCACGCTCGCGCAGGCCTCGCCGTCCCAGCCGAGCCGCGAATCCAGGCGCACCTCGCCCGCCTCGAGTCGGGCGGGCAGCGCCATCAACGCGCCGACCTCGACCGCCTCGAGCTCGGCACCAGCGTCGCCCGCGAAGGGCGGGCAGAGCACCCGCCCGTCCGGCGCGAGCGCAAGTGCGGCGCGCGGTAGCTCACCGAGCGCGGCGCCGAGAGCGGCAAGGTCGCGGCCGATGACGCCGGGCGCGGTGTCCGCGGGCCAGATCCAGACCGCGATCCCCGGCAGGTCGGCGACGCAGGCCGCCGCCGCGCGCTCGGGCGGCAGCGCGAGGCCGCGCGTACCGAGGCGCGAGGCCGCCACCGCTGCGACAGCGAGCCCTGGTGGGGCGAGCGTCAGCGCCGCGAGGCGACCCAGGTTGCGGTTCGCCGCGGTCCGCCGCACGGCAATCCCGGCCAGCTCGTCAGGCCGGTCGTAGACGAGCTCGACCTCGCGCTGCACCGCGACGTGCGGCGACGTCTGCGCCGCCGCGGCGAGCGCCCGCTCGCGCGCCTCGCCGTCCGGCGCCGGTCCGCCGCTCCTCTCCGGACGCGGCGCGGTCTCCTCGATCTCCAGGCGCTCGCGGAGGAGCTGGGCCACCCGCGCGGGCAAGCCCAGCGAGCCGAGCGCCCAGGCGGCGGAGAACCAGTCGACCGGCACCGCGGGCCCCCCGAGCGCGAGCGCCTCCGCCGTGGCGCGATCCCAGGCGGCGAGCGCCACCCCGAGCGGGTGCCCGAGCTCGCGAAAGATCGCCCCCGCCTCGTCGAGCGCCGCCGCGGCGCCAGGATCGCCGAGGTCCCGCAACGCCCGCCCGATCGCCCGCGCGGCGTAGGCCATCCAGGTCCGGAGCGGCGGCGCCGCGCGCTCGGCGACGTCGCGGGCGGAGGTCGCCAGCGCAAGCGCGTCGTCGGCGCGGCCGAGCTCGAGGGCGAGCTCCGAGAGGAACGTGAGCGCGCGGGCGCGGCCGAACGCGTCGCCGAGGCGCGCGCAGAGCCACTCCTGCCGCTGGAGCGGGGCGCGGGCGCGCTCGAGGGCGCCGAGCCCGAGCGCCGCCGCGCCGAGCTGGCCGCAGGCGATCGCCTCGCCCACGGCGTCGCCGCGGCGCCGGTGGAGCTCGGCGGCATGCTCGAGCAGCGCCTCGGCCGCGCCGTACGCGCCGAGGGCGACGTACAGCGTGCCGAGCGAGTTCAGGATCTGCGCCCGCTCGCCGAGGAACGGCTCCGATCGGCGCAGGGCCGACAGCAGCGTGCGCTGCGCGGCCGCTGCGTCGCCGAGGAGCCGCTCAGCCGTTCCGCGGTAATGGTCGGCGACGACGGCGACGCGCCGGCCAGGGTCGCCCGCGGCCGCCACGGCGCCGAGCTCGACGACGGCGGCGCCGCAGGCCGACCGCGCGTCGCGGCGCATGCGCGCGAGCGCCGCCTCGCACCGCGCGAGGTCCCGGGCCTCCGCCTCATTTTCACGGTCGAACGCGGCCGCGGCGCCGTCGAGGTGCACGACCGCGGCGTCGAGCGCGCCTTCGCGCAGCGCGAGCGCGCCGCGCCCGAACCCGAGCGCGGCCGCGCGGAGCGCGCCCCCGGCAGGCGACTCCGCAGCATCGCCGGCGGCGCTGAGCCGCTCCTCAAGGTGGTCGAGCTCCGCGTGGACCTCGGCGGCCGGCGCGCTGCGCAGCAGCCGCGGCAGAGGCGACACGCCGTCGATCGGGTCAAGCGGGAGCACCGCGCTCCTCCGACTCCCCCGCCGCCTCATCGGCCTCTTTCACGCCCTCGCCCGCGCTCCTCCCCGCCCCGCGCGCGAGCTCGTGCAGCGCCGCCTTCACCGCCTCGATCGACAGCTCCGGCCGCGCGGCGCGGATCCGGGCGACATGCGCGGTCACGTGGGGCGCCGCGAACGAGGTGCCCGTCCACCGCCGCTCGCCGCCGCCGGGCGCGGGCGCGAGCACCTCGTCGCCGGGCGCGAGGATCTCGTGGTCCATCGTGAGCTCGCTCCGGAGCGCCTCGGGGTCACGGAAAGGCCCCCGGCCGACGCCGATCAGCGACTTGAAGCGCCCTGGATACGTGCGGAACGCCGCCGCGTTCGGGCCGGCGGCCACGAGCACGACCTCCGCCGTGTAGGCGGCGTCCGCGACCTCGTAGAGCTCGACCAGCGACCGGTGGTCGCCGGGGCGGAGCGGCGCGCCCTTCGGGATATCGATGCCGAGGCTCAGGTTGACCACGGAGAAGCGCTCGCGGACGCAGAAGCGCAGCGCGGCGATCAGCCCGTCGCGCGAGCACCGCCCGTCCTCGCCGAGCGCGCGGACGCTCGTGATCTCCGCTCCCGGCGCCATGCGGTGGACGATGCCCGCGCACGCGGTCCCGTGCCCGCTGACGTCCCCCGGCGCGCACGGCGCCACGTCGTGCGCGGCGCCGCGCCGGATCAGCGCGACGTGCCGCAGCGCCGCGGCCCGCAGCGCCGGGTGCGACGCGTCGACGCCGGAGTCGACCAGCGCGACCCGCACGCCGTCGCCGCGGCGCTCCATCGGGCGCGCGGCCTCGCCTCGCGCGCCGCCCGGTCCTGCCGGAGGGGCCGCGGTCACGCCGCGCTCCCCTCCCCCTCCCCGAGCAGCCCCTGCGCGCCGCCTGCGTAGGCGTCGATCCGCGCGAGCAGGTCGAGCGCGAGGCGGGCCTCGGCCTCGCCGCGCTCGGCGAGCCGCCCCACCACCGCCGCGAGCTCCAGGCGCCGGCGGTACTCGGGCGTGAGGCGGAGCGCGTGGATGTGCCGCTCGAGCGCGGCGCGGAGCGAGGTCGGCGGCGGGGCCGCCCCTCCTGGCGCCGGCGGGGCTGCCCCTCCCGGCGCCGGCGGGGCCACCCCTCCCGGCGCCGACGGGGCCGCCCCTCCCGGCGCCGGCGGGGCTGCTCCTTCTCGCACCGCCGGACCGGCCCCGTCCCGGGTCGGCTCGCCCGCGCTCGCCGCCGCCTGACCTGGCGCCTGCGCGAGCAGGTCGGGCATCGCGCGCGCGAAGAGCTCGAAGACGACGCGCTCGGTGCGGAACGACTCCACGGTGAGCGCGAGGACCTCGGCGAGCCGCTCGGCCATGTCGAGCTCCCGCCCTCCGAGCGGCGCGTCCCACGAGAAGAGCGCGGCGCCGCCCACCGTCGCCGCGCCGACGCGGATCGGCACGAAGATCGCGGCCGCCGGCGTGGAGGCCAGGAGCGGCCGGAGCGGCGCGATCATCGGGTCGCCGTCGGACAGCGCCACCGCGTGCCCGCCGCCGCCGCCGAGCAGGTACGCGAACGGGGTGCCGCTCGGCGGGAACTCCGCGCCCGAGGGGCGGAAGCCGGCCGCGTCGGCGACGACGGGGACCGTGAGCCGCCCGAGCGCCTCCATCTCGAGCGCCACGAGCGCCTCCGAGCACGGCACCGCGAGGCAGGCGAAGCGCAGGTGCTCGCCGAGCCCGCGCACGCGCGCCTCGACTGCGCCGAGGAGCGCCGCCGACTCCACGGTCGAGAGCAGGTCGCGCAGGCGCGCGGTGAACGGGGCGAGCGGCGAGCGCAGCGCGTGCGGGAGGGGCGCGACGGCCCGGCCCGGGGCGGGCGGTACGCCCGGCGCGGAGCGATCGGCGAGCGGCATGGGGCGGCGATGCTACCTCCGGAGGGCGCCGGAGCGAACCGCCATGACGCCCGCCGGCCCGCCGAAAGCCAGACCCCCGCCGCGAGCCGCGAGCCGCGAGCCGCGAGCCGCGAGCCGCGAGCCGCGAGCCGCGAGCCGCGAGCCGCGAGCCGCGAAGATCGCCGCCCGCCCGCAAGATGCCCTCCGGCCGCGACGCGAGGTTCCGGTTGACGTGCTGCGCCCCTCTCCTAGCATGCAAGGGCATGCGGCTTTCCGGCTGCCCCGCGCACCGTCCGAGGCGATTGTCCGCGCGCGCGGCGCAAGGGCCGCGGTCCACGGCCGTGAGGCCCCTCGCCCCGGCGCGGGCGCGATGAGCCCGCCTCTCCGGGAGCGGCGGCGCCGCCTCGCCGTCGTGCTGTGGGGTGTCCTCGGCGTCGTGGCCGTCCTGGTCGAGGCCATCTATCGCCTCGGGACGTTGGCTGTTCGCATCCTGACAACGCACGCATTCACAACGGGCCAGCTCATCCTGCTGGCCGCGTGGACGGTCGTGATCGTCTATTTCGAGGGATACCGGGGCTTTCAGCAGCGCTTCTCGCCGCGGGTCGTCGCGCGCGCGCTCCACCTCGCGGAGCACCGGCGGCCGCTCCACGTCGCGCTCGCGCCGCTCTACTGCATGGCGCTCCTCCACGCGACGCGCCGCCGGCTGATCGCGACATGGGCGCTCATCGCGGGCATCGTGGCGCTCATCCTGCTCGTGCGGCAGATGCCCGCGCCGTACCGCGCGATCGTCGACGCGGGCGTCGCGCTCGCGCTCGCCTGGGGGACCGTCTCCATCCTCGTGTACCTCGCGCACGGGCTCGCCGGCCGCCCGCTCGGCGTCGCGCCGGACGTACCGGAAGCTGCGTCCCGGCCCACGGGCGACGCGGAGGAGCTCGCCCGTCAGGCAGTCCAGGCGAGCGGCCCCTTCGAGCCGTGAGCCCGACAGGCAAGCGCGCTCTCACCGCGCTGCCTGAAACACGACGCAGACGAGCGATCTATCCCTGCAGGGCGTGATGCCCATGCGAGCGGGCAACCTCCACGAGCAGAGCAACTCAGCCGACGAGCGAACAGCCCCTGCGCTGGAGAGCCGGACCCAACCGCAACATCGCCCAGCGCCTTCCGAGCGGGCGAGCGTCCGCGCGATATGCCCTGAGCCGAACCGCGTGGTTGTCTCACGTGTGGCCTTCTGGCCATCACCTCCGTTGCCTCGATCCCCGGCAACGCGCTATTTGTAAATACCCTTTGCAGCTCGCCTGTGGCGCGTTGCCTCGCGCGATGGGCGCCGACGCATGAGCGAGCGCGCTTCCCGAGGCGGCCTGCGGCCCATGAGCGTCCCTTGGCCCGGAACATGCTTTGGCAAGCAGCACTCGCGGAGAGGGCTCCAGCGAGACCGACTGCGCTCCGAGGAGCGCGCACCGGGGCACCGTGCAGAACTCGAGCAGCCGACAAGAACCCTCCGAGATGAAAACGGAACTCACCGACGAGCTCGTCGTGCCTGTCGTCGCCCAGGAGCTGGAGGTGAAGAAGCGCACCGTCGAATCCGGCCGCGTCCGCATCACCAAGGAGGTCCGCGAGCGGGTCGAGGAGGTCGAGGAGCCGCTCGCGCGCGAGCGCGTCTTCGTGGAGCGCGTCGCGATCGATCGGGTGGTGACGGAACCGCCCGCGACCCGTCAGGAGGGCGACACCCTGATCGTCCCGGTCGTCGAGGAGGTGCTCGTCGTCGAGAAGCGCCTGGTGCTCAAGGAAGAGCTCCGCATCACCCGGGTCCGCTCGGTCGAGATGAGCCCGCCGGAGCACGTCACGCTCCGGAGCGAGGACGTGCGCGTCGAGCGCGTACCCCCACGCGAGCGCGACGGAGCGTGAGAGTTTCGTCGCGGGCCCGGCGTCACGGGCCCTGAACCGCAAACCCCACCTCGCGCGCGGCGCGAGGGGAACATGGCCGATGAGGCCGTGAAAGGCATGGAGGTCACATCATGAACAACAGCGAACGATCCGTGTCCCCGTCCCAGCGTTCTCAGCAGATCAGCAAGTCGCAGCAGACGACAAGGACCGCCACCTCGACGGCGAAGACCAACGAGCTCCGGGCCGACGTCCTGCAGGAGCAGGTCGCCGTCCCCGTGATCGAGGAGGAGCTCCAGGTCGGCAAGCGCGAGGTGAACCGCGGGGGCGTCCGCGTGTCGAGCCGCCTGGTCGAGCAGCCGGTCGAGCAAGACGTGATGCTGCGCGAGGAGCACGTCCACGTCGAGCGGCACCCCGTGGACCGGCCGGTCCAGCCGGCCGCGCTCGACACCTTCCAGGCCGGCACGGTGGAGCTCGTCGAGACCGACGAGGAGGCCGTCGTCGCGAAGAAGGCGCGCGTCATCGAGGAGGTCGTCGTCAGCAAGGCGGTGACGCAGAGGGCCGAGCAGATCCGCGAGACGCTGCGCCACACGGAGGTCCACGTCGAGCCGGTCAGCGCGACCCAGCGCGGCAACGGGATGAGGGGCTACGAGCAGTACGACACCGAGTTCCGGAATCACTACCAGGCCGGCGCGTACTCGAAGCACGGCTATGCCTACGAGCAGGTCGCCCCGGCCTACCTGTTCGGCTACCAGCTCGGGACGTCCCAGAACTTCAAGGGACACGACTGGTCGACCATCGAGATGGAAGCGGGCAAGGCGTGGGAAGAGCGCAACCCCGGCACCTGGGAGCAGATGAAGTCGGCGGTGCGCCACGCCTGGGACAAGGTCTCGGGCAAGGCCTAGGGCCGCGGTCCTCCGCAGCGCCGAGCGCGAACGGGACCGAGCAGACAGGAGGCGCCGTGGGCTCGTTGCTCTCGGCGCCTCCTGGCGTCTCCGGGGTGCCCAGGGCGTGGGCCGCTCATTCGCTCTTCCCGGGCACGAAGCGGAGCGACTCGAGGCGCAGCAGCTCCCCCGAGCCGCCCTTTGCCCTCAGGTAGACCTCGTGGGAGCCGGCGGCGCTCGCCTTGCACGTCACGGTCGTCCAGGTCTCCCAGCCGCCGGTGGCGGGGACATCGCAGGTCGCGACGCGGCGGCCGCCCGCCAGCGGGTCGAGCCATACCTCGACGGCGCCGCCCTTCGCGCTGGAGGCCTGCAGCTCGATCTCGACCGACGCCACGCCGCCGCTGCCCAGATCGACGCTGCCGTACATGGCCCAGTCGCCGTCCTCCAGGCCGCCCAGCACCGGCCCCGCCGACTGGCTCGACACGACCTCGGTACCGGACTCCTGGTCCGGCTCCGCGGCCGGGATCGCGGTGAAGCCGTCGCGGTACGTGAACAGGTCGAAGTCGGCGCTCGCGCTCCTGGCAAAGACGCCGGCCTGGCTGCCGACCCAGCCGTTGTTGACTGTGTCGTAGTCCTCGAGCGCGCTGATGTCGATCGGCTCGCCCACCTGGGTCCAGGTCAGGCGGTCCGTGCTGAACCAGCCGGTGGCCTCGTGGTCGTTGCCGTGCACCAGCTTCAGCCAGAGGGTGCGCTCGGCCGGCGCCGGGGCATCGAAGCTGATCTCGGTGGCGTCCACCGCTTCATAGGCGCTCTCGTCGGCGTTGAGGACGGGGACGACCGACCGGAACGAGAAGCGGATCCGGTCTTCTGCGTCCGCCCGGACGCGCGCCACCGACACCTCCTGGCTGATGGGGTGCATCCACGTCGGGAACGCCATGAGATCCTGCTCCGGGACGGCGTTGCCCAGGCGAACGCCGGCCGCGTCGCCCTCCGCCTCGGGGGCGAAGTCCATCCTCACGACCATCGCCTTGGCGTGCAGCGCGTCCTTCTGGATCGCCCACCGCGTCTCGCCCGCCGCCGGCTTGAGCCGGAGCCACCCGGCGCGGTCGGTGACCGAGGTGCGATCGGACGGCATGTTGCCGTAGAAAGTCCAGGCCGGTGAGAGCTCGTCCCCGGTGAACTCGTCGTTGACGGGCAGCAGGAACGGGATGTCGCTGGGCGGCAGCGCCGGCGCCGGCGCCGGCTCGCCCAGGCGACCGTTCACGACCGGGACCCCGGCGCCGCTCGCGTCGTCGATCCAGGTCACCTGGCTGAGCAACCCCTGCCGGCCCAGGCCACGCCGGTTGTTGTCGCACTCGTAGGAGTGGGAGAAGACCCACCACGTGCCGTCGGCGATCTGGAACGGCGCGGTGCTGTGCTGCGCGCCGCTGAACGGGGCCTCTCCCTTGAGGACGCTGCCCAGCGGCGTCCAGTCCTCGGGGTTGCTGCTCAGCGTGGCCGAGCGCCACCCGTACTGCTCGCCGCCGCACCCCGTGTGGGTCGAGTCGAAATAATAGTAGAAGCCGTTTCGCTTCGTCATGGTGGGCCCCTCGGCCCAGTTCTCCTCGACCGCGCCGTCGGGGTCGGCCGCGGGATCACCGCAGCCCCCGTTCTCCACGTCCCAGTTGACGAAGCTGAGATCGATCGACTCGCCGCTGAGCTGCCCGGTCTCTGGATCGATCTTCTGGAGCAGGTTGACGCCGAAGTTGTTCACCTCGCCGCCCGTCACTCCATTCCATTTGCACTGCCCCGCCTTGACGACCAGGTACGTGGTCCCGTCGTCGTCGACGAACACCGAGTCGTCATAGCCGGTCCCGCGGTCGAACGAGACGAGCTCCGGGTCCTCTCCGGGCGGCGTGTAGGGGCCCACAGGCTCCACGTGGACGGGCTCTCCCCAGGGCCCTGCCAGGCTCTCGGCCTCCGCGAAGTACTGGTTGAAGCTGACGGCGAAGTAGACCCTGTAGCCGGAAGCGACCTTGACGATGAAGCCGCCCCACGTCCCGCCCCCCGCCGAGGTCGAGGTCTCCAGGCCGGACCACGCCGGATCGACGACCCGCGACACGCGCTCCCAGCGGATGAGATCCCGCGAGTGCAGGATCTCGACGTAGGGTGAGATGTTGAAGCTCGAGCCGGTGATGTAGAAATCGTCCCCCTCGATGTAGATGTTCATGTCCGGGTGATCGCCGGGCAGGATCGGGTTGAGGTACGTGGACTGGGGCTCGCCCGGCCAGCTCGCTGTCTCGAAGGCGGCGGTCAGCGTCTTGTCCCCGTCCACCATGACCTCCACGACGTCGTCCGCCTCGCTCGCGGCTCCGCTCCATCCCGTGAAGTCGGCGCTCGGCGCGGGTCTGGCGGTCACGGTCACCACGGTGCCGGCCCTGTGCCGGTAGGTTCCGGGCGGAGGATCGGTCGTCCCGTCCCCCTTCGCCTCGATGGTCAGGGGATATTCCAGGGGCGATATGTGCTCGTCCCCTCCGCAGGACATGGGCAGGGACCCGATCAAGATCATCGCCGTGACGAAAGCGCTTTGTTTTCTCATGGTCATGTCCTGAGTCGCTCTGGCCGCCAATCCCGGCCACGAGGACCTCTGGCGGGTGCGCATGACGACCCGTGCAGCCTTTCCGATCCAAAGGACGAACGCGGGCGCACTGTGAACGTTCACACAACGGGTGTCAATTTCCATCGCGACGGGCGCGAGGTCGTCCGGCTGGCCGGCGCGGCGGAGCGGCCTCTGCGCGATCGAAGTCGCTGCCACCTGGCCAGTGCTCCACCCTCTCCACGCCCGACGGTCTGCACGAGCCAGGTTGGCCCCGACGGCGGGATCTGCCGCAGGTCCACGCCGCCCACGGCGATCGCGCCCGACGACGGCTCGTCGAGCCGCAGCAGCAGGCGCAGGAGCATCGATTTGCCGCGGCCGGATCGGCCGCAGATGCCGACCACCGCGCACCACCTCCTCCAACGGTCGAGCGCGGCTGTGCGCGGAGCCATCGAACGGGGTCGACCGGACCATCCAGGCGCCGCCGCGGCGCGTCCCCCTCGGAGTCGGTCGAACGGCGGGGCGCTCGAATTCGCCGTCGTTCTCGCCGCGTCCTCGCTCAGCCCCTTTCCATGTAGCCCTCGGCCCATTTGTCGAGAATCTCGGCGGGGGTCATGGTCGAGATGTCGTGAGAATGCTTCACCTCCCAGCCTCGCATCTTCCCACCATGGTATCTCGCGGAGAAGACGAGCTTTCCGCTATTGACGAGATGCTGGACATAACCGTGCACCTGAGGCATCTTTCCTGGTGAAAACACGGCAAAATTCCTCAAGGCATTCGCATCCAGGTCATCAAAAATGCGGCACAGGATCTCGAACGGCAGGTCGTCGGTATAGTAACTCGGCGGATGATTCATATTCTTGGCCCTTTGCATGGGTACTGCGATGAACGAACGCAGCCCTGCCGCGAATCTAACAGAAATTACCTGGCTCCAATCGCAAGAATCTGGCCACGCGCGTCGATGAGCAGGCGCGATCCGCCGCGGAACTGGTCATCATCGATGCAGCTCCTGCTCATGCACGTCGATGGGGTGGCGCGAGCTGTTTGACGGGGACGGTACAGGAGCAGCGGGGGCGGTCTCCAGCAGCGCGCGCGGCGCCGCCAGGCCGGCAAAGGGTCTTCATCAGCCCGCCGCCGGGCTCGCGGGCGCTGGGGACCGCTGCAGCGCCTCGGCCAGGAGCGAGCGGTAGAGCGGCGAGCGCTCGCAGAGCGACGCGTGCGTCCCCACCGCCGCGACCCTGCCGCCGTCGAGCAGCACGTTGAAGGTCGACCGCAAGAGGTGCGGCGCGTGGGTCACCACGACCGCGGTGCGCCCGCCGGCGACCTCGCACGCGGTGCGGAGGAGCGCCTCGGCGGTCGCGCCCGGCAGGCCCGCCTCGGGCTCGTCCAGCACGAAGACGCGTGGCTCGCGCAGCAGCGCCCGCGCGAGCAGCAGCCGCCGCGCCTCGCCGCCGGACAGGCTCGGCGGCGAGGCGCGCACCTCCGTCCCGAGACCGCGCGCCGCCGCCCGGACGGCGCCCGCGGGCCCCGCGTCCGGCGGTGCGCCAGGCGCGCCCGGCGCGCCCGCGAGCTCGTCGAGCTCCACCAGGCGGAGCGCCTGCCGCATGCGGCCCTCCGACGGGCGAGGATCGAGGCCGAGCGCGAGGTTGTCCCCGATGCTCCGCTCGAACAGCCGCGCCGACTGGCCCACCACGCCGAAGAGCCGCGGGAGCGCCTCGGGCGGGATCTGCCGCAGGTCCACGCCGCCCACGGTGATCGCGCCCGACGACGGCTCGTCGAGCCGCAGCAGCAGGCGCAGGAGCATCGATTTGCCGCTGCCGGATCGGCCGCAGATGCCGACCACCGCGCCGGCCGGGATGGAGAGCGACACGTCATCGAGGACCGGGCGGCCCGCGCCCGGCGGGGTGAAGGTGACCCGTTCGAACACGATCGCGAGCGGACGCCTCGGCTCGCCGTCCAGACCGGCCGCGGCGCCGCCTGAGGACGGTGCAACCGCCGCGCCCTCTCCTGCCGCCGCCGTGCCCTCTCCTGCCGCCGCCGCGCCCTCTCCTGCCGCCATCGCGCCCTCTCCTGCCGCCGCCGCGCGGCCGCCCTCCGCGCGCGGCGGGTGCTCCGGGAGGCGGAGCAGGGCGAGCGTCGCGCGCAGCAGCGGGGCGCGCTCGATGAAGCCGGCGCGGAGCGCGTCGAGCGCATCGAGGCGCGCCATCAGGAGCGGCACCACGAGCAGGAGCTCGCCGATCTCGCCCGCGCCGGCGTCCCCGCGGGAGACCGCGATCGCGGCCACGATGACGAGCGGCGAGAGCGCCGCGAACACGCCCTTGATCTGGCCGGACACCGCGAGCGCCTGGCCGAAGCGGCGGCGCGCGTCGGCGACCCGGTACGCGGCCCCGGTGAGCTCGCGGACGGTTTGATCGCGGGCGCCGAGCAGGCGCAGGTCCTCCGCGCCCGCGAGCGCCTCGCCGACCGCGCCGAAGACGGCCGTGTCGGCGTGCTGCATCTCCCGCATCGCGCGCGCCACGCGCCCGGACGCCCGGTCGGCCGCGAGCCGCGAGGCCGCGAAGAGCGCCGCTCCGCCGGCGAGCACGAGCGCCATGCCGCTCGAGACGAGCGCCGCGGCGAGCACCGCGAGCGTCGCGACCGCCTGCGGGAGGCCGGCGGCGACGGCGAGGCTGAAGTCGGCGACGAGGCCTGCGTCGCGCACGATCGCGAGCCGCACGACCTCGGCGCCCCGCGCGGGCGGAGCAGGCCGCGCGCCGGAGCCGGGCGCCGGCCGGGGCGCCGCGGGCCCCGCCGCCTGCGCGTCCAGGAGCGCGCGGCCCGCGGCGTCGACGTCCCGGGGCGAGGCGGACAGCGCCGCGCGAAAGAGCGCGACGCGGAGCGCGGCGGTGAGATCGCCGGCGAGCTCGGAGCTCTTCCGGCCGGACAGCACGGCCAGGGAGGCGGACCCGAGCGTGGCGCCCAGCGCGGCGAGGACCACGGCGGCCGGCGGCGCGCCGTCGAGAAGCCGGGCGAGCGCGCCGCCGAGACCGCCGGAGGGCCCCGCGGCGCGCCCGGCCACCGCGCCGATGGCCGCGCCGGCCACCGCCGGCAGGACGCCGGACAGGGCGCCCGCGAGCGACGAGAGCGCCACGACGAGCGCGAGGCGCGCGCCGGCTCCCTGCGACCCCGGTGGCCCCGCCGACATGTGCGACACGCGCCCCGCGTGCAGCGAGCGGAGACCGAGCCGCAGGATCGCGAGGAGCGCGCGCATCGACGTGCGCGTCCACGCTACACCGCGGGCGCGGTTGCGCGCGACGCGCATCCGATCGACCCTCTCCGCGTGCGCACCGCGCTCGTGGTCCTGCTCCCGCTGCTCGTGGCCTGCGAGCGCCCGGAGCCCGCGCCGCCGGCGCAGGCCGACGCCGGGGCCCATACCCCCTGGACGCGCGACAGCGCGGCGCCCCTCGACCACCGCAGCGCAAGCCTCCGGACGGCCGGGGCGGCCGCGGTGAGCTCCGCCGAGCCGGAGGCGCTCGAGGAGATCCTCGCCGCCGCGCGGCAGGCCGCGCCCAGGGCGGGCGACGGCGGGACGATCGCGAAGATCGGCACGAGCACCGGCGTCCCGGAGCCCTCCGCGCGCCCGGCTGCGTCGGCGCCGCCGCCCGAGCCCGCGCCGCGATCGCGCGTCGAGATCGGCGCGCCCACGGTGCAGGTCGACATGTCGAGCCCCGCCATCGAGAAGGCCGCGCGCGCGCAGCTCTACTGGGACCTCGTGCAGCGCTGCCGCGGCCCGGACGGGAAGATCCTGCCGCCCGACGTCATCCGGGTGGAGTTCAACGTCGACGCCGACGGCTACATCGTGGCGCCGACGATCATCGGGAGCGCGTCCGACCCGCGCTACGACGACGCGGCCACCTGCATGCGGCGGGAGCTGTCCGCCGCGACGTTCCGCGCGCCGGCGGGGGCGCGCGGGCTGCCCACCCGGGTGGACGCGACCGTGCCGTCCGTCGACTGACCCGGAGCGGCCCCGCCCTGACCCGGAGCGGCCCCGCCCTGACCCGGAGCGGCCCCGCCCTGACCCGGAGCGGCCCCGCCCCGACCCGGAGCGGCCCCGCCCCGACCCGGCGCCTCAGTCGAGGCGCGAGACGCTGAGCGGCCGCATGAGCGCCCGCTTCTTGTCCTGGTGCTCGTGCATGCGCTGGAGCACGTCGACGACGAAGTCGACCGTCGCGACGATGTTCTCGCCCTGGTTCAGCATCACGCACTCGGCCCGCGAGCTCATCGCCGCGTCCGTCACCTCCCCGCGCGTCGGCACGCCGGTCTTGTTCAGGCTCTCGAGCACCTGCGTCGCCCAGATCGCCGGGACCAGCGCGGCCTCGCAGAGCCACAGGAGCTCCTCCTGCACCTCGGCCAGCCGCACGAACCCCATCTCGACGGCCATGTCGCCGCGCGCGACCATCACGCCGACGTTCTCGCTGCGCATCGCCGTGAGCAGGAGCCGCGGGAGCTGCCGGAACGCGGGCGTCGTCTCGATCTTGAGCACGAGCCCGAGGTGCGCGGCCTCGCGCGCCGCGAGCTCCGCCTGGAGGCGCTCCACATCGGAAGGAGACCTCACGAACGACAGCCCCACCATGTCCGCGTGGCGCGCGATGAAGTCGAGATCCTCGAGATCCTTCGCCGTGAGCGGCGGGATCCCGAGCTCGGTGTCCGGGAAGTTCAGGCCCTTGCCCGGCTTCAGCTTGACGGAGCCCTGGCGCGCGAAATCCACCTCGACGAGCGCGGCGCCGTCGGTGACGAGCTTGACCGTGCCGCCGAGCCGCCCGTCGTCGTAGAACACCCGGTGCCCGGGCCGGAGGTCGTCGACGACCTCCGGGATGGTGCAGCCGACCGCGAGCGCGTCGCCCCCCTCGGCGCCGGCCGCCGCCGCGCGCGCCCGCTTCACGTCCTTCAGCTCCTTGCACAGCCAGAACTGCGGCCGCCCCCCCGACTCCGGGAGCGCGAGGCGCGCCGAGCCCCCGTCGACCTTGCTCACGCGCGGGTTGGGGCCGGCGATGTCGCACAGGATCTTGCACGCGAAGCCGGTCTCCTGCGACGCCTTCCGGAGCCGCTCGACGAGCCCGGTCCACTCCGCCGCGTCGCCCTTCGAGCAGTTGATCCGCGCGACGTCCATGCCCGCCTCGAGCAGCCGCTTCAGGTCGCGCTTCCGCGCGTCCCCGGGCAGCGTGACCATCACCCGCGTCCGACGCCCCGGCCGCCCCTCGCCGAGCAGCGCCCGCGCGTGGTCCTCGAGCAGCGACTCCCCCGAGTCGAACGTGGTGGGGTGCTCGCCGGGAGGCCGCGTCCCGGGGCGCCCCGCGAGCGCGTCGAGCGCGCCGAGCACCGCGTCGAGCGACGCCAGCGCGCAGCGCTCGAGCCGGCCCAGCGAGCTCAGGCCGTACGAGGCGAGCTGGCGCTGGAGATCGCGGATGTCGCGCTGCCGGACCGCGAGGTAGTGGAGCAGGTTCGTCGCGCCCGCGCGGTGCGCCGGGTGCGCCGCGTCGATCAGCTCCCGGTAACGCTGCTCGTGCTCGACGGCGCTCCCGCGCAGCGCCCCGACGGCGGTCAGCGCTTGCTCGATCGTGTGCGGATCAGGACAGGTCATGGCGCGGCCTCCAGGGTGCGCGCGGATGCTCTCACCCGCCGCGGCGCGCCGCAACGCCGGGCGCGCTACGCGGGCGCGCGGTACCGCGCCACCACGACCGTGATGTCGTCGTCGGGGCTCGGACACCAGCCCTCGACCTCCCTCAGGATCCGGTCGCGGATCGCCTCGACGGGCGACGCCTGCGCGGCCTCGATCGCGGCGCAGAGCCGCTCGAGGCCGAACTGCTCGCGGTGCGCGTTGCGGGCCTCGGTCACGCCGTCGCTGTACAGGACGAGGACGTCCCCGTCCTCCAGGACGAACTCGGCGTCCCGCGTCGCCGCGTCGATGACGGGCAGCACGCCGATCCAGACGCCCGTGCTCGGGATGCACACGCACCGCCGCGTGCGCGCCGAGCACACGATGATGTCATCGTGCGCCCCCGCGAACGTCACGCGCCCGTCGCGCTCGTACCGCAGGAGCAGCAGCGTCGCGTGCTCGTCCCGCCTCAGGCGGCCGCGCACGTTCTTGTAGATGGCCTTGTTGAGCGCGGCGAGGAGCTCGCTCGGGCTGACGCTCGGCTCCTTGCTCGTCAGCGCGGAGACCATGCTCTGGATCATCAGCATCACGAGCCCCGCCGCGAGCCCGTGCCCCGCGACGTCGCCGATCCCCAGCCACCCGCCCCCGGGCGTCGCGATGACGTCGTAGTAGTCGCCGCCGACCTCCGCCGCCGGCGTCATCGACGCGCAGAGCTCGAGCCCCTCCACCTCGAGCTGCTCCGGCACCAGCGTCGTCTGGATGCGCGCCGCGACGACGGTCTCCTCGCGCCCCCGCTCCTGCTCCAGCCGCTCGCGAAGCTCCACCTGCCGGACCATCTCGCGGTGCAGCGTCACCGTCTTCACCGCGGAGCCGACCTGGAGGCGCAGCGCGTCGTACACCATCTCGTTCACGCCGCTGTTGAGCGCCATCAGCCCGAAATACTCCGTGTCGCCGAACGTGAGCGGCATGACGACCACGCTCCTGCGCTCGCTCGAGCTCAGGAACCCGGGCGGCGCGAGCAGGCGCGAGGGGAAGCTCTCCGCAGGCGGCTCCACCTCGCGGCCGTCCTCCATCAGGAAGAGCGCCTTCAGGGTGGCGCGGGTCGGGTCGTCGTAGAGCGAGATGGCGACGCGCGTGAAGCCCAGCCGGGGCAGCTCCGAGGCCAGCATGCGCTTGAAGAGCGGCAGGCTCAGGCACGTCGAGAACCACCGGCCGCTCCAGGCCAGGCCGATCGAGGCGAGCTCGACGTCGAGGCGCTGCCGCCCCTCCGCGCGCACGGACGCGCTCCCGATGAGCACGCGGCACGCGTGCCAGAGCTGCTCGAGGGACTCGTTCACGGCGGCCCCGGCCGGATCGCCGCCGGGGCGGCGGAGCCGGGCGCGCAGCAGCGTGATCACGCCCTGGAACAGGTCGAGGAACACCCCCTCGCGCCCGGCCGCGTCGAGCAGGCGCTCCAGCACGCGCACGAAGCGCCCCTCGCCGCCGCCGAGCTCCTGCTCCAGCGCCGACAGGAGCTCGCCGGCCCAGCCATGGAGCGAGGCGGCCGGGATGCCCACGGCCTGCTCGAGCGCGCGCTCCAGCTCGTCTCGCCGGCCGGCGAGCGAGATCGACCCGGCGCGGGCCGGCGGCGGGATCGTGAGCGGCCCCGCGGCGGCGGCCTGGTACGCGCAGCCGCAGGACTCGCGCCGCGTGAGCTCGACCTGCTGCAGGTTGCGCAGCGGCACCGGCGCGCCGTCGAGCATGCGCAGCACGGTCTCGAGCGCGATCTCCCCCAGCCGCTTGATCGGCTGGCGCACGGTGGTCAAGGACGGCTTCGTGTAGCGCGCCACGCCGACGTCGTCGAAGCCGCACACGAGGATGTCCCGGGGGACGCCCCGGCCCTGCGCCTTCAGGAGCTCGATGGCGCCGAGGGCCATGTTGTCGTTGGCGGCGACAACGGCGTCGATCTCGACCCCGCGGGCCAGGATCTCGGCCATCGCGGCGCGGCCGGTGTCGATGGTGAACTCGCCGCTCGCGACGAGGCGCTCGTCGTAGGGGAGCGCGCGCGCGGCGAGCGCCTTGCGGTACGCCTCGGCGCGGAGCCTCGCCTCGCCGTTGTTCGTCGGACCGCCGATGTACGCGACGCGCCGGCAGGCGTGGTCATCGAGCAGGTGGCCGGCGGCCATCTCGATCCCGAGCGCGTTGTCGACGACGACGCTGGGGATGCCCTGCAGCGGGATCCCGATGCTGCACATGGGCAGCGGCGCGTAGTCCCGGCAGAAGCGCTCCACCCCCTCGACCCCCACGTGATTGCAGAGCGTCGCCGCGGCGATGACGATGCCCTCGACCGCCTCGGCGCCGACGAGGCGGTAGACGCTGTTCTGGGCGATCTCCGAGGGGCCGTGGCCGGCGAGCGTCTCCCCGACCGCGATGACGAGGTGGACGTCGTGCGCCTCGGCGGCGCGCTCCACCCCGATCCGCACCGCGGACTGGTACTCGCCACGCACGTAATCCATCAAGAGGGCGATCGTACGGCGCTTCTTCGTCATGTGCTGCGGCTCTCGGGATCAGACGTCGGAGATCGACACCACGTCCGGCGCCATGCGCTCGAGCGCCATCAGGCTCCGCCGCTGCCAGCCGAGCCGCGCGTCCGTGATGAACTCGACCTTGCACTTCATGCCCTGGCCCGGAAGGCCACAGATGAAGCTGATGAACGCCTTCAGACAGCTCGAGTTCAGGAAATAAAGCGCCCTGATGTCGAACGCGACGCGGTTGATGGAGAGGCGCAGCACCTCCGCCTGGAGCGCCTTGAGGCAGAGGCCGAGCGAGGGCGCCGCCGCCATGTCGCCTGTCCCGCTGAGCTTGATGCCGAGGGCGTCGTCCCTCAGGGTCGGCTCGATCCCGAAGCTGTCTGTGACGACAGGCTCAACCCGCAAGCTGCTCATCTCCCCTCCACCTCCGCCACCCGCGCCCCCGCGAGGATCCTCGGCTCGCTCCCGTCGGTCGTGTCCTCCACGTCGAGACCGCCCTCCGCGCGAGCCCGCCCGAGCCCGCCCCGTCCGTTGCACCACCGTGGCAATCGTCCGCTCACACGAGAAAGCGTGGCCCACAAGAACGGTGACGCGTCCTGGGTCGGTTCGAAAGCTAACACGCGTTGGCCAGCGTACGTGGTTCTCGACCCGGAGCCAATCCCCTCGCCCCTGTGTGCGACATGTCGGCAAGCGAGGGGCTTCGATGGGCACGCGGCGCGTGCCGACCGCGCGGGGCGCGATCAAGGCCGCCGGGGGGCGCGGTATCTCGCCACGACGAGGGTGATGTCGTCGTCGGGGCTCGCGCACCAGCCATCGACCTCCCTCAGGATGCGATCGCGGATGTCATAGACGGACGCGGACTGGGCGGACTCGATCGTGGAGCAGAGCCGCTCGAGGCCGAACTGCTCGTGGTGCGCGTTGCGCGCCTCGGTCACGCCGTCGCTGTACAGCACGAGGACGTCCCCGTCCTCCAGGACGAACTCGGCGTCTCGCGTCATCGCGTCGATGACGGGCAGCGCGCCGATCCAGACGCCCGTGCTCGGGATGCAGACGCAGCGCCGCGTCCGCGCGCGACACACGATGATGTCGTCGTGCGCCCCCGCGAACGTCACGCGGCCGCCGCGCTCGTACCGCAGGAGCAGCAGCGTCGCGTGCTCGTCCCGCTGCAGGCGGCTGCGGACGTTCTCGTAGACCGCCGCGTTGATCGCCGAGAGCACCTTGCCGGGGCTGGCGCCCGGGTCCCTGCGGGTCAGGGCCGACACCATGCTCTGGATCATCAGCATCACGAGCCCCGCCGCGAGGCCGTGCCCCGCGACGTCGCCGATCCCGAGCCACCCGCCCCCGGGCGTCGCGAGCACGTCGTAGTAGTCGCCGCCCACGTCGGCGGCCGGCCGCATGACGGCGCAGAGATCGAGCCCCTCGACCGAGAGCTGCTCCGGGGCGAGCGTCGTCTGGATGCGCGCCGCGACGACGCTCTCCTGGCGGACCTTCTCCTGCTCGAGCCGCTCGCGCAGCTCCACCTGCCGGATCATCTCCCGGTGCAGCTCGGCGGCCTTCACCGCGGAGCCGAGCTGGAGGCGGAGCGCGTCATAGACCAGCTCGTTCGCGCCGCTGTCGAGCACCGCGACGCCGAACTTCTCCGCGTCGCCGAACGCGACAGGGAGCGCGATCAGGGTCTGGCGCTCCGGGCTGTCCATGAACCCCGGGGGCGCGAGGAGGCGCGCCGGGAAGCTCAGCGGCGGCGCCTCCACCTCGCGGCCGCTCTCCATCACGAAGAGCGGCTTCATCGTGGCGCGCTCCGCGTCGGCGTCGTCGTAGAGCGACACCGCGGCGCGGGAGAGCTCCAGCGCCGGCAGCGTCGACGTCATCACGCGCTTCAGGACAGGCAAGCTCAGGCAGGTCGAGAAGCTCCGCGCGCTCCAGCTCAGGTAGAGCGACGCGAGCTCGACGCTCAGCCGCTTCTCGCCCTCGGTGCGCACGGACGCGCTGCCGACGACGACGCGCGCCGCGTGCCAGATCCGCTCGAGGGCGTCCTGGATCTCCCTGTCCTTGCCGTCCTCGGGCGGCCGGCAGAGCCGCTCGCGGAGCACCGTGATCGCGCCCTGGAAGTGCTCGACGATCGCGCCCTCGCGCCTCGCCGCGTCGAGGATGGCCTCGAGCGTGCGCAGGAAGCGGCCCGCGGCCGCCTCCCCCGACAGCTCCTCCTCGAGCGCCGACAGGAGCTTGCCGGGCCAGCCGTCGAGCATGCTGGTCGGGATCATCACGCTCCTGCTGAGCGCGCGCTCCAGCGACTCGCGCTGTCCGGCGAGGTAGAGCGCCCCGCCCCGCGTCGGCGGGCCCGGGGGCGCGAGCGAGGCGCTCGCCTGGGTCCCGCAGCCGCAGGACTCGCGGCAGGTGAGCTCGACCCCGAGGAGCGTCGTCCCGTCGACGTGCTCCCCGTCGAGCATGCGGATCATCACGTCCGCCGCCATCGACCCGAGCCGCTTGATGGGCTGGCGGACGGTGGTCAGCGACGGCCTGGAGAAGCGCGCGATGGCGGCGTCGTCGAAGCCGGCGATGAGGATGTCGTCCGGGACGCGGAGCCCCCGCTCCGCGAGCTCCTCCATCGCCCCGAGCGCCATCTTGTCGTTGGCGGCGACAAGGGCGTCGAACTCGACCCCGCGGTCGAGGATCTCGCGCACGCCGAGGCGGCCCGAGTCGATGGAGAACGCGCCGAACGCGAAGAGCCGCTCGTCGAGCGGGAGAGATCGCTGCGCGAGCGCCCGCCAGTAGGCGTCGGCGCGCGCCTTCGCCTCCTCGTTGTTGGCCGGGCCGCCGATGTACGCGACGCGCTGGCGCCCGTGGACATCGACCATGTGGCCGACCGCGAGCTCGATCCCGAAGGCGTTGTCGACGATGACGCACGGGATCCCCTGGATCGCCATCCCGATGCTGAAGACGGGCAGCGGCGGGTAAGCCCGGAAGAACTCCTGCATGCCCTCGACGCCGACATGGTGGCAGAGCGTGGCCGCGGCGACGATGACGCCATCGACCGTCTCCGAGCCGATGAGGTGATAGATGCTGTTCTGCGCCGACGCGGTCGTCCCGGGGAGCGCGAGCGTCTCGCCGAAGGCGATGAGGAGATTGACGTCGTGCGCCTCGGCGGCCCGCTCCACCCCGAACCGCAGGTCGGACTGGTAGTCTCCTCCCACGTAGTCCATCAGGAGGGCGATCGTCCGGCGCTTCTTCGTCATGGCCTGCGGCTCTCGGGTCAGGTGTCGGTGATCGAGACGAGCTCCGGCGACATGCGCTCGAGCGCCGTCAGGCTCCGCCGCTGCCACCCGAGCCGCGCGTCCGTCACGAACTGGACCTTGCACTTCAGCCCATGGCCCGCGAGGCCGCAGATGAAGCTGATGAACGCCTTCAGGCAGCTCGAGTTCAGGAAGTAAAGGGCCCTCACGTCGAACTCGACGGCGCTCACGCGCAGGCGCACCGCCTCCCACTGCAGTTCCTTGAGGAGGCTGCCGAGCGGCGCGACCGCCGCCATGTCGCCCGTGCCGGTGAGCTTGACGCTGAGGGCGTCGTCCCTCAGCGCCGGCTCGATCCCGAAGCTCTCCGTGACGACCGGCTCAACCCTCAAGCTGTTCATCTACCCTCCATCTCCCGACCGGCGCGTGCGCGATGATCGTGAGCTCGTTTCCCTCGATCTTGTAGTCCACGTCGAGCCCGCCCTCGGCGCGAACCCGCGCGAGGCCGAGCCCTGACACCCCCTCTACCATCGCCGTCTCGGTGATGAGATCGTCGTAATGCTTCACCGGATCGGCCGCCGTCTTCAGCTCGAAGAGGCGCCGCTCCACCTCGCGCAGCCGCTCCGGAGACGCCTCGTTCCGCGCGCAGATCTTCATGACGCACGAGCTCTCGCGCTCCTCGAGCGCGAGCTCGAGGCTGACCCTCGGGCCGCTGGAATATTTGATGATGTTCTCCGCGAGCTCGTGCGCGGCCATGTAGAACCTCGAGCTCACATTGGCGTCGTCCAGCACCATGCTACAGAAGCTGGACACCAGCCGAAGCACGCTGTTGGCCATCCGCTCGGTCGGATAGAACGTGATACACAAGAACAGTGAGCCGTTCTGACTCGGTTCGGACACTGGCACGATTGGATCAGCGTACGGCTTTCTCGATCCGGATCCAATCTCTTCTGCGCGCGGGACGGAACATGGCGCTCATGTAGGAGAGTCGGCGGCCCCGCATCACAACGGGCGCGGGGCGCTGTACCTCGCCACGACGACCGTGATGTCGTCATCGGGGCTCGGGCACCAGCCGTCGACGTCCCTCAGGATGCGGTCGCGGATCGCCTCGACGGGCGACGCCTGCGCGGACTCGATCGTGGCGCAGAGCCGCTCCAGGCCGAACTGCTCGCGGTGCGCGTTGCGCGCTTCGGTGACACCGTCGCTGTACAGCACGAGCACGTCCCCGTCCTCGAGGAGGAACTCGGCGTCTCGCGTCATCGCGTCGATGACGGGCAGCGCGCCGATCCAGACGCCGGAGCTCTGGATGCACACGCAACGCCGCGTGCGCGCGCGACATACGATGATGTCGTCGTGCGCCCCCGCGAACGTCACGCGGCCGCTCCGCTCGTACCGCAGGAGCAGCAGCGTCGCGTGCTCGTCCCGCTTCAGGCGGCTGCGCACGTTCTCGTACACCGCCGCGTTGACGGCGGAGACGAGCTCGCCCGGGCTGGCGTCCGGATCGCTGCGCGTGAGGGCCGAGATCATGCTCTGGATCATCAGCATCACGAGCCCCGCCGCGAGGCCGTGCCCCGCGACGTCGCCGATCCCGAGCCACCCGCCCCGGGGGGTCGCGAGCACATCGTAGTAGTCGCCGCCCACCTCGGCGGCCGGCCTCATGACCGCGCAGAGATCGAGGCCCTCGACCGAGAGCAGCGGCGGCACAAGCGTCGTCTGGATGCGCGCCGCGACGACGCTCTCCTGGCGGACCTTCTCCTGCTCGAGCCGCTCGCGCAGCTCCACCTGCCGCACGACCTCCCAGTGCAGCGCCGCGGCCTTGACCGCGGAGCCGAGCTGGAGGCGGAGCGCGTCATAGACCAGCTCGTTCGCGCCGCTGTTGAGCACCCCGACGCCGAACTTCTCCGTGTCGCCGAAGGCGACCGGGAGCGCGACCATGCTCCAGCGCTCGCCGTCCTTCAAGAACCCCGGGGGCGCGAGGCTGCGCGCCGGGAAGCGGACCGAAGGGGGATCCACCTCGACGCCGTCCTCCAGGAGGAAGAGGGGCTTCAGCACGGCGCGGTGCGCGTCGTCGTAGAGCGACACCGCGACCCGCGAGAACTGCATCCTCGGCAGCTCCGACGCCATCATGCGCCGCAGGATGGGCAGGCTCAGGCAGGTCGAGAAGCTCCGCGCGCTCCAGCTCAGGTAGAGCGACGCGAGCTCCACGTTGAGCCGCTTCTGCCCCTCGGCGCGCACCGACGCGCCGCCGATGACGACGCGCGCCCCGTGCCAGATCCGCTCGAGCGCCTCCTCCAGCGCGGCGTCCCGCCGCTCCCCGGGCCCGGGGTGGAACCGCTCGCGCAGCAGCGAGATCACGCCCTGGAAGTGCTCGAGGGTCGCCCCCTCGCGCCCCGCCGCGTCGAGGAGCGCCTCGAGCGCGCGCAGGAAGCTGCCCTCGGCCGCCTCTCCGCCGGCGAGGTCCTCCTCGAGCGCCGACAGGAGCGCGCCGGCCCAGCCGCGGAGCGAGCCGGCCGGGATCGCGACGCTCTTCTCGAGGAGGCGCTCGAGGTCGGCCCGCTGGCCCGGGGGCGGGAGCGGCGCGCGCCGCGCCATGCCGGAGGACGCGCCCGCGGTCTCGGCCTGGTAGCCGCAGCCGCAGGACTCGCGCAGCGCGAGCTCGACCGGGAACAGGCTGCGCTCCGCGACGGGGGCGCCGTCGATCATGCCCAGGAGCGTGTCCACGGCGCGCGCGCCGAGCCGCTTGATGGGCTGGCAGATGGTCGTCAAGGACGGCTTCGTGAAGCGCGCGATGGCCACGTCGTCGAAGCCGCACACGAGGACGTCCTTCGGGACGCTGATGCCGCGCGCCTCCAGCACCTCCATCGCCCCGAGGGCCATGGTGTCGCTCGCGGCGACCACGGCGTCGAACTCGACCCCGCGCTCCAGGATCTCGCGCATCGCGATGCGCCCGGTGTCGAGGGTGAACGCGCCGAACGCGAAGAGCCGCTCGTCGAAGGGCAGAGATCGCTCCGCGAGCGCCCGCCAGTACGCGGTGGCGCGCACGTCCGCCTCCTCGTTGTTGGCCGGCCCGCCGATGTACGCGACGCGCCGACGTCCGTGTTCGTCGACCAGGTGCCTGACGGAGAGCTCGATCCCGAGGGCGTTGTCGACGACGAGGCTCGGGACGCCGTCGATCGCCATCCCGATGCTGCAGACGGGCACCGGGGCGTAGGCGCGGCAAAACCGCTGCATGCCCTCGATGCCGACGTGGTGGCAGAGGGTCGTCGAGGCGAGGATGACGCCGTCGACCGTCTCCGGGCCGATGAGGTGATAGATGCTGTTCTGCGCCGACGCGTTCGATCCGGGGAGCGCGAGCGTCTCTCCGAAGGCGACGAGGAGATTGACGTCGTGCGTCTCGGCGGCGCGCTCGACCCCGAAGCGCACCTCGGACTGGTACTCGCCTCGTACGTAGTCCATCAGGAGGGCGATCGTCCGGCGCTTCTTCGTCATGGCCTGCGGCTCTCGGGTCAACTTTCGGTGATCGAGACGAGATCCGGAGACATGCGCTCGAGCGCCGTCAGGCTCCGCCGCTGCCAGCCGAGCCGCGCGTCCGTCACGAACTGGACCTTGCACCGCAGCCCGAGGGCCGGCAGGCCGCAGATGAAGCTGATGAACGCCTTCAGGCAGCTCGAGTTCAGGAAGTAAAGGGCCCTCACGTCGAACTCGATGGCGCTCACGCGCAGGCGCGCCGCCTCGGCCTGAAGGTCCTTGAGGAACAGGCCGAGCGGCGCGACCGCCGACATGTCGCCCGTGCCGGTCAGCTTGACGCCGAGGGAGTCGTCCCTCAGGGCCGGCTCGATCCCGAAGCTCTCCGTGACGACGGGCTCAACCCTCAAGCTTCTCATCTACCCTCCACCTCCCAACCGGCGCGTGCGCGATGATCGTGAGCTCGTTTCCCTCGATCTTGTAGTCCACGTCCAGCCCGCCCTCGGCGCGCACCCGCGCGAGGCCGAGCCCCGACACCCCCTCTACCATCGCCGTCTCGGTGATGAGATCGTCGTAATGCTTCACCGGATCGGCCGCCGTCTTCAGCTCGAGGAGGCGCCGCTCCACCTCGCGCAGCCGCTCCGGAGACGCCTCGTTCCGGGCGCGGATCTTCATGATACAGGAGCTCTCGCCCTCCTCGAGCGCGAGCTCCAGGCTGACCTTGGGGCCGGCCGAATACTTGGTGATATTCTCGGCGAGCTCGTGCGCGGCCATGTAGAACCTCGAGCTCACGTTCGCGTCGTCCAGCACCATCCCGCAGAAGCTGGAGACGAGCCGCAGCACCGCGGTGGCCAGCCGCTCGCTCGGGAAGAACGTGATGCACAGGAACAGTGAGGCATTCTGGCTCGGCTCAGGCGCTGACACGATTGAAGCAGCGTACGGCGTTTCGCGGGCGGATCCAATCCCCTCGACCCGCCCGCGATCCCGCAGGTGAGCGGGCGCCCTACAAGCCGCGTTGAGCTACTGGCGCGCGACGAGCCGCTTGCCATCGGCCCTCAGGTTCGACACGGCCTCTCCGACCCGCTGCGCGAGCGGCAGGCCGCGGGGGACGACGAGGCCGCTCGGGCCGCCCACGCGGCCGAACGACCACGAGAGCACCGAGCCCTCGGCGTCCCAGGGGGCGAGCCGCTCGCGGCCCTCGGACGGCATGGCGCCGACGATCTCGCGCCGCTCCAGGTCGAGCACGGCGAGCCGGTCGGCCGACGAGAGCAGCAGGGTCTCGCCGTCGGGCGCGGCGGCGATGTCCTCCCACTCGGCCCCGGTCACGCCGTCGAGCACCCGCTCGGCGACGCCGGCGCGGCGGACCACGACGACGCCCGTCGCGTCGGCGAAGGCGACGTCGCCCGGCAGGGGGCCGTCCGCGATCGCCGTCGCGCGCGGCGTGGCGTACCCGAGGACGCGCACCTCGCCGCGCGCCTCGTCGATGCGCGCGACGGCGCCCGAGCTGAACGCGAGGAGCAGCCCGGGCCCGACGTCGCCGCGCGCGGGGCTCGGGCGCGCCTCGTAGACGTAGCCGTCGGTCACCGCGATGGTGCGCGACGAGAGGTCGCGGAGCGACGTGGCGACCAGGTTGCCGTCGAGCTCCTGCGTGAACAGCGTGCGGCAGGCCGCGTCGACGCCGAGCACGAACGCGGGCGCCCTCGGCACCGCCTCGACGAGCTGGTCGGTCGCCGCGTCGAACAGCGCCCAGATGCCCTGGTCGCGGCGGTACGACAGGAGGCGGCCGTCGTCGCAGGCGCGCAGGAGATGACCGCGCCGCGCGGCGGTGCGGCGCCGCGAGGCCTCGCTGTAGAGCCGCACCTCGGCGCCGAGCTGGACGGCGATCGCGCCGCCGCCGCGCAGCACGGCGGCGGCCGAGGCGCTCGCGTCGCGGATCTCCGGTCCGCCCTGCGGATCGAGCCCCTCGAACCGGAGGAGGCGCTCGGCGGCGGGCGGGCCCGGGTCGAACAGGACGAGGTCGCGCGTGAGCACGCGGCGGTCGGGGAGCCGCCACGCGCCGAGGAGGACGTGCGGGCCGACGTCGCGCTCGGCGACGTCGGACGCCTCGCCGCGCGCGCGCAGCGTCCGCGGCGCGCGCGGGGCCGGGGGCGGCTCGCACGGCGAGCCCTCGGGCGGCGGGTCGGCCGCGGCGCGCCCGCCCTTGCGGAGGTAGTGCCAGGCGCCGCCGGCGCCGGCGCCGCCGCCGCAGACGCCGAGATCGAGGCCGCCCGCGTCCCAGCGCGCGGAGGCGGGCGCCGGGTCGGTGTCGAGCTCGAGCAGCGGCGCGTCGGGCCGGTCGAAGGCGTAGATCGACGTCCTGCCCTGCTGGACGAGCGCGATCACGGGGTCGCGCGGGCTGAAGCGCCCGAGCACGGCGGGCACGGCGAGGGTGATCTCGGCGCCCGCGCCCGCGTCCGGCCCCCAGAGCAGCGCCCGGCGGCCGAGGACCGCCGCGACGCGCGCGCCGTCGGGGGAGACGCCGAGCACGTTGCCGCGGAAGGGGTGCCGGTCGACGGCATCGGCGCCGGCGCCGCGGCGCATGTCCCAGCGCGCGATGCCGCCGTCGGTCGAGCAGGCGAGGACGGGCGCGGCCTCGGCCGCGTGCACGGCGCTGCTGCAGCGCACGGGCGCGACCGCGGCCAGCGCGACGGTGCCGCCCTCCCGCAGCCGGAAGACGCGGACCTCGCCCGTGACCGAGCGCGTGGCCAGCGCCGTGTCGAACGCGAACGGCGCCCGCTCGACGTGCGGGGCGTCGTGGGGCCGGAGGGCGAGCACGCGCGGGGACCTGGCGCGCGTCACGCTGTCCGGGTCGGCGTCGAGGGGGACGTCGTCGATGACCTGCGGATCGGGCGGGCGCAGGTCGGCGACGAGCAGGGCGCCGCCGGGGCCGCCGGCGATGACCCAGCGGTCGTCCCACGGCAGCGCCGGGCCCACCGCGCTGTCGACGGTCAGGAAGTGCGCGCGCGGCAGGTCGAGGACCGCTGTCGCGAGGTCGAGCGGCAGCGCGGCGTCGTCGGCGCGCCGCGCGAGGGCCGCGGTGATCCACGCGGCGCGGTGGTACGGGTCCTCGGTGCGGCGCGCCTTGCCGGTGAGCTCGGCGAGGTCGGCGCGCTCCTCGGCCGCGCGGCGCGCCGCCTCGACGCTGGCCTGGCGCGCGGCGACCCACCGCTCCGCCGCGAACGCCGCGCCGAGAGCGAGGCCGAGCGCGGCGACGGCGCCGAGCTTGCGGGCGCGCTGGGCGCGGGCGCGCCGGAGGCTCTCGCGGACGAGGGCCTGCTCGCGCCGGGGCAGCCGCGCGACGTCGGTCGCGCCGGCGCTGATCTGATCGAGCAGGTCGCGCCGCAGGAGGAAGTCGGGGTGCTCGCCGGAGCGGTCCCAGACGTCGGCGGCCTCGCGGAGCCGCTCGAGCAGGATGAGCCGGTCCATGTGCCGCGCGCGGGTGGACGCGAGGTGGGGCCAGCTCGAGGCGAGCGCCTCGTGGGCGAGCTCGACGGCGCCGTCGCGGCGGCTCAGGAGGCGCGCGCGCTCGAGGGCGCCGAGGGCGCGCTCGACGTCGGCGGGCGGGGCGGCGACGGCCTCGACGAGCTCGGCCTCGACCCAGCGGACGCGCGAGCCGTCGACGGCGGCGAGGCGGAGGAGCGCCTCGTCGGCGATGGGGCGGTCGTCCGGGGCGAGGGCGGCGAGCGCGGCGTCGGCGTGCCGCGCGAGGGCGCCGCGCACGCCGCCGAGCTCCTGCCAGACCTCGCCGCGCAGCGCGCCGCGCGCGTCGCTGGAGCGCGCCTGCCACCAGTCGGCGAGGGCGAGCGCCACGAACGAGAGCGCGGCGCCGCCGCCCCGGAGCTCGCGCTGCACCTCGGCGGCGACCTGGGCGAGGCCGCGGACCTCGACGCCGGCGAGCCGGGCGGGGCCGGCGACGAGGTCCGTCACGGCGGCGGCGGCGGGGAGGCCGACGTAGCGCAGCGCGGCGCGGAGGCCCTCGCCGGCGGGCGTGGCGAGCAGCGCGGCGGCGCGCTCGTCGGCCTCGTCGAGCACGCCGATGAGGCGGAGCCCGCGGCGCGCCTCGCCGGTGGCGAGCGCGCCCACGAGGGCGGCGAGCCGCCCGCCGCCGAGGGGGGCGATGGGGTCGACGACGAGCGCGACGCCGACGGCGGACGCCATGCAGAACCGGGTGAGGGCGTCGAGGTCGGCGGTCTCGAGGTCGGGCGAGACGGCGGCGAGGGCGCGGGCGAGGGCGCGGTCGGGGTCGTCCCCGGGGGTGAGGCGCGCCTCGATCCAGTCGTCCTTGTGGTCGGCGTGGCGGCGCGCGAGGTGGGGGACGAGGCCGCCGGAGGCGAGCGAGGATTTGCCGGAGCCGCGCGGCCCCTGAAGGATGACGCACGGCTCGAACTCGAGCTCGCGCCCGAGGCGCGCTGTGTCGTCGTCGCGGGCGAACAGGAGGCCCTCGTCGGTGGACGAGAGGGGGTCGAGGCCGCGGTACGGGCGGTCGGGGACGCCGTGGGGGCGCTCCCAGACCTCGTCGAGGAGCTGCTTGAGCCGCCCCGGGGCGACGCGGCGGTGCGCGGGGTCGACGGAGAGCAGGCGGGTGAGGAGGGCGACGAGGCCGCGCGGGAGGCGCGCGGGGTCGCGCCCGAGGTCGCGCATGGCGCCGCGCAGGGTGGCGCTGCGGAGCTCGGTCCACCAGGCGGTGACGCTCGAGGGGTCGGAGCAGTCGTCGGGCTCGTCGGGGACGTCGTGCGGGAGGCGACCGGTGGTGAGCTGCGCGATGCAGACGGCGAGCGCGTACGCGTCGGTGGCGGCGGTGGGCTCGGCCATCTCGAGCACCTCGGGGGCCATGAAGCCGGGGGTGCCGATGACGTTGCGCGCGGCGGCGGGGCTGTCCGCGCCGGCGAAGGCGCGGCGGGTGGAGGCGTAGACGTCGCGCTCGGCGAGGAAGGCGGCGGTGCCGAGGTCGTTGCTGGGGGCGGCGGGGCCGCTGCCGCTGCCGGCGGCGGGGCCGCTGCCGCTGCCGGCGGGGCCGCTGCCGGCGGCGGGGCCGCTGCCGCTGCCGGCGCCGAGGCTGACGGCGGGGGGCGCGCCGGGGGCGCGCGAGGCGGGGCCGCCCGGCGGGGCGCCGGCGCGCCGGGAGATGCCGAAGTCGAGGACCTTGAGGGCGCCGTCCTGGGTGAGGAACAGGTTGGCGGGCTTGAGGTCGAGGTGGACGACGCCGCGCGCGTGGATGACGTCGAGCGCGCCGGCGACGTCGCGGGCCCAGGCCACGACGCGGCGCCAGGGGATGCGGCGCCGGTAGCGGATCAGGTCGGCGAGGTTCCGGCCCTCGAGGAGCTCCATCGAGACGAACGGGGTCCTCGGGGCGCCGTGGAGGATGCCGGCGGCGTAGATCGTGACGAGCGAGGGGTGGCGGAACGAGGCGAGGAGCTTGGCCTCGTCGGCCCAGTCCGCGGCGGTCGCGAAGTCGGAGCAGAGGAGCTTGAGGGCGACCTCGCGGAACGGGGCGCCGTCGGGCAGGAGCTCCTCGGCGCGCCACACGTCGCCGAAGCCGCCGCGGCCGAGGCGCACGCGCAGCCGGTAGCGGCGGTCGAGCACGTCGCCGGGCGCGTGCCCGAGGCCGCCCGGGGGGAGCGGCACGGCGCCCGGGTCGCGGGAGGAGCTGCCCTCGTCGACGAGCGTGCGATCCATCGCGGGACGACGGTATCACCGGCGCGGCGGGAGGTGGGCGGTCTCGCGGCGCAGCGCGCAGCCCGGCTGCCCCACGCGCGCCCGCAGCGGCTCGCCTGCCTGCGCGTGGACATCTCCAGCCCGGCACGCGACACTGTCGCGCATGGGCGTGGCGGCACCGCGACGAAAGCTCTCGCCAGGGGAGTACCTCGAGCTCGAGCGCGCATCGGAGGTGAGGCACGAGTACGCTGGCGGCGAGCTCTTCGCGATGTCCGGCGGCACGTTCGAGCACAGCGCCATCGCCGCGAACATCGGCCGGCTGCTCGGCAACGCGCTGGGCGAGCGCGGGTGCATGGCGCTGAACTCCGACATGCGCATCAAGATCCCCGCCTCGGATCGCTACGTCTACCCGGACGGCTCGGTCGTCTGCGGTCGCCCCGAGTTCGAGGATGAGCGGCGCGACACGCTCCTGAACCCGGTCCTCGTGCTCGAGGTGCTCTCCGATTCGAGCGAGGCGTACGATCGCGGCGACAAGTTTGCGCATTACCAGACCGTGGCGTCGATCCGGGAGGTCGTCCTGGCGTCGCAGAAGGCGCCTCGCGTCGAGGTCTTCGCGCGCCAGGCCGATGGGAGCTGGGTGCTCCGGGTCTACGGCCCCGGCGATCGCGCTGCGCTGTCGTCGGTGGGGTGCGACATCGCCGTGGACGAGGTGTACCGGGGCGTGCTCGAGGCCACCAGCACGGGACGCTGACGCCGCCTCGCGCTCGACAGGCCTCCGCGCGCACGAGGGCTGGCCCCGGAGCGCCTCCCAGGTGATCCCTTCGGGCTCGCGGCGCGCTCCTCGGCGGGCGCCTCCTCGTCCTCGCCCTCCTCGTCATCACAGCCGCCCTCGCCAGCGCCGCTCTCGCTCGCTTCTCCGGATTCGAACCAGCGAGCGCTCTCCTCGCTCGACCTATCCATCGAGCAGCCAGAGTGCTGCTGTTGCACGGATTTTGATGGTCGAGCCCCCCCAACTGCCGAGGAGCGCTGTTACAGGAGCCGTGCGCAAACTGAGCTGACGACCTGCACAAGGTGAGAAACAGGGTTGCGCACACGACCGGACCCGCGGTCATCGTCACGGGCCTGCGGCAGCTGGCGCGCGCATCTCCCGCTCCGCGGCCGCGGCGTACAATCCCTCCGGGCCTGCGCGTCGGCGGTCCTGACGCGACGATCGAAGCGAGCGTCGCGCGCGGCTCACCGCGCGCTCGGATCCGCGAGCCACGCAGCCAGGGCTTCGACGGAGAAGGAGAGCACCACCTCACCCACCCTCTCCTCCCCGAGCCGATCCAGCAGCGACGCGAGCGCCGCCTGCTCCGCCTCGGCGAGCGGCCGCCCGAGGCGCATGGCGCACAGCCGAGCCGTCATCCGGAGCTGCCCGCGCTCGATCCCGCGCTCGATCCCGCGCTCGATCCCGCGCTCGATCCCGCGCTCGATCCCGCGCTCGATCCCGCGCTCGATCCCGCGTTCCTCCGCCTGCTTCAGCGTTTGCTCGTACCACTCCCGGGTTTCCATGATGAAATCCCTCTCCTCGGACGGCAGCCCCGCGAGGAGCGCCGCCGGCACCTCGAAGCTTAACCGGACCAGCCACGGCAGCGCCACCCGCCGCTCCCACGCGTCCCCCGGCAGCTCGGTCAGGTCCCGGAGCGCCATCCGGCGCACCCGTGCCGAGCCGAGCAGGCGCAACAGCACCGTGCCGCGCTCGCGCGGCAGCTCGCCGATCACCACGACCTGCACCCGCCACTCCGCCGCCGGGGCGTACAGGCCCGCCGGGCCGGCAGCATCCGGCGCGAACCCGAAGCCGCGCAGCACGCCGTCCGGCCGCCCGGCGCTCAGCAGCCACGCGGCCGGCAGCGGCAGCCGCCGCTCCGCCCGCAGCTCGAGCGTGTGATGCCACTGGTAGCGCTTGCGCAGGCACTCGTGCAGCTCGGCCGCGTCGAGGGCCTGACTGAAGACCTCCACCATCCCGGGCTCGACCGCCATCGAGCGCAACAGCCCCGGCTCGATCTCGGGGTGAGCCACCAGCAGGGCGGGATCGGGGACGTGCCAGACGTCGATCCGCTGCGCATCGCCGGCCGGGACCTCCACCTCGGTCTCGGCGGCGCCGACGAGCCCGAAGAAATCACGGAGGATGTTCTTGCCGAGCTGATCGAAGCGGAAGTGCATACCCGGCAGCGGATAGCACAGAAAGGCAACCATGCTCGCATTGCCATTTGCGCCGCGCGGTTTCCATCGTTCCTGGCGCGCGCCCGTGCTGCTCGCGGAGCTTCGGGGGCGGGCGGCTGTAGACGTGTGTCCGCGTGCGCCGGCGAGGCTCCAGCGGCGGGGCCCCGCGCCTCCTCCTTGACGTCGCTCGCCGCCAATCCGCATAATCGCGCGCATGAGCTACATCGACGGATTCGTGGTTCCGGTCCCCGCGGGCAACAAGGCAGCCTATCGCGAGGTCTGCTCGCAGGCCGCCGATCTCTTCAGAGAGTATGGCGCCACGCGCGTGGTCGAGTGCTGGGGCGATGATGTCCCGGACGGCAAGATCACCGACTTCAAGGGCGCTGTGAAGGCCGAGCCCGGTGAGACCATCGTGTTCTCCTGGATCGAGTGGCCGTCGAAGGAGGTGCGCGATCAGGCGAACGAGAAGATGCGCAACGACCCGCGCATGCAGATGGAGGGCGCACCGTTCGACGCCAAGCGCATGATCTGGGGCGGGTTCGCGGTCCTCTTCGACTCGGGCGAAGGGAATCGCCAGCGTCCCGTCCCCTGATGCGGCAATTGCGATTGCGTCCGGCGGCACCAAAGCTTCGCGCGGGAGGCTTCATGCCCGACAGCATCTTCTTCACGTTGACCCTCGTCTCGGCGCTCGGCAGCGGCCTGATGGCCGGCACCTTCTTCGCCTTCTCGACCTTCGTCATGGGCGCGCTGGCCCGCCTGCCGCCCGCGCAGGGCATCGCCGCGATGCAATCCATCAACGTCGTGGTGCTCAACCCCGTCTTCCTCGGCGTGTTCACGGGGACCGCCGCGACATGCGTCCTCCTCGCGATCGCGGCGCTCCTGACGTGGGCGAAGCCAGGCGCCGGCTGGGCGCTCGCCGGCGGCCTGCTCTATGTGGCCGGCACGTTCATCGAGACGCTCACGTTCCATGTGCCGCGCAACAACGCGCTCGCCGCGGTCGACCCGGCGAACGCCGAGAGCGCGAGGCTGTGGGCGGACTACATCACGAGCTGGACCGCAGGGAACCACGTGCGGACCGCCGCCGCGCTCCTGGCCGCCGCCGCGCTGACGGTCGGGCTCTGGCTGCGAGGCAGCGCGGGAGCGCCCTGACGCGGCCCCCAAGAGGCAGGCCCTTGTCGCTCGCGCGCGAGGCTCCGTGAGGATGTCGACGGGGCATCTTGTGAGCGTTCACATGGGCGACGTGGACTTCGATCGACCGGCCCGCGGGATAAGTGAGGCTGTATCAACGACTCAGCGCGACGTGGGATGAATCGTCGTGCTACGGGCTGCCAGCAGCGTTCCTGCCGACCCATCGTCAGGGGTCAGCGGCTTCACGTAGAGGGCCGGCGAACGTGAGCAGGAGCGAGATCTGGCCAGTAGCGTCTACCTCACCAGCATCGAAGAACTCGAAATTCTTGCCATCACGACGCTCGACGACCGAGCGGAATCGAAATGTGGTGTTCCCCGTCTCGATGACGCTGAGCATGCGGATTCGCACCAGCAGCGGGTCCGCAAGCAGCTTCGCGATCTCGTCAGCGACCGCTGCTCGCCCTCGGATCTCGCGGCTGCGTGAAACGACGCGCCCGTCCGCCGCAAAGCACGCCTCGAGCATCGCTGCCCGCTTCTCTGGATCCCGTTCGCTCGCCGCGTCGATGTAGGTCTTCACCGCGACCTCGACCATGCTTCTCATAGCGGGGCGAGGAAATCCAGATACGACCCGAAAGTCAATCTCGTCGTGGTGGCCTCGGCCAGCTCGGCGAGGACGGAACCATGCGCGAGCGGCTGCTCGTCGCTCGCTCCCCGCCGGCCGCCGGCGCAGCGCGCGCCGGCGGGGGTGAGCTGGCTTCAGGGAGCGCCGGGCCCGCTGCCCGGCGCGGCGCCGGCCGTCAGCGCAGGCCGCTCTTCACCGCGGAGATGAGCTCGCCGTTCGAGGTGTCGCCGCTCAGCTCCCAGAACATCGCGCCGCCCAGGCCCTTGTCCTTGATGTAGCGCATCTTGACCCCGAGCGACGCCGGGTTGTCGTAGCTCCAGAACTCCGTCCCGTTGAAGGTGTAGAAGGCCTTCGTGTCCGGGTGGGTGAAGCCGGGGTGGCCCTTGGCCTTCAGGACCTTGTAGTCCTCGATGCCCGCCTCGTACGTGCCCGGCGCGGCGCCGGCGGCCGACTGCCACACGCCCTGGTTCACGCTGGCGACGCCCGTCCAGCCGCGGCCGTAGAAGGGCACCCCGACCACCAGCTTGCTCGCCGGCGTCCCGCCGTTCAGCCAGGCCGCGACCGCCTCGTCGGTGCTGTACTTCAGCGCCTTCGCGGGGTTCGAGCCGGAGTTGAAGAGCGGCGAGTGGAAGTTCGTCGTGCTCTCCCAGGCGCCGTGCATGTCGTACGTCATCAGGTTGATGAAATCGAGGTGCCGGTGGATCTCGCCGACCTGGATCTTGTCGATCTTGTCGAGTCCGGCGGGCGCCGCGATGGTGAGCAGCAGCCCGGGGCGCACCGCGTTGAGCTGATTGCGGAACTCGCCGAGCAGCGCCGTGAAGTTCTGGGTGTCCTCGGGGCGCTGGTTGCAGGTGCTGCCGCAGGCGGCCGGGTACTCCCAGTCGACGTCGATGCCGTCGAACACGCCGGCCCAGCGGGGATCCTTGATGAAGAGATCGACGCAGGACGAGACGAACGCGGCGCGGTTCGCGGGCAGCGCGGCGTCGGAGAAGCCGGCCGACCAGGTCCAGCCGCCGAGCGAGATCAGCACCTTGAGGTGCGGGTGCTTCCGCTTCAGCTTGCGGAGCTGGTTGAAGCTGCCGCGGAGCGCGCCCGCGTCCCAGGTGTCGGCGACGCCATCGACGCTGTCGGCGGCGCTGTAGGCCTTGTCGTAATCAGCGTAGGTGTCGCCGAGCTGGCAGCGGTTGCCCACCACGTTGCCGAAGGCGTAGTTGATGTGCGTGAGCTTGGCGGCCGACCCGCTCGTGTCGATGTTCTTGACGTGGTAGTTGCGGCCGTAGACGCCCCACTCCGCGAAGTAGCCGATCACCTTCTTGCCGCCGCTGTCGCCGCCGCCCGAACCGCCGCCGCTGCCGCCCGAGCCGCCCGAGCCGCCGGCGCCGCCGGCGCCGCCGCTGCCGCCGCTGCCGCCGGCGCCGCCGCTGCCGCCCGCGCCAGCGCTGGTCGTGCTCGTCGTGCTGGCGCTCGTGCTCGTGCCACCACTGACCACCTTCCAGAGCGCCGGGACGATCGGCGGCTCCCACCCCGGAAGAGAGGTGTGCGCCTGGATGCAGCTATAGGTGACACCGCCGTAGGTCACCTGGGAGTTGACCGCATACGCGGTGTACGGCGCCCACGCGGCGGTGGCGGCCTGCTCCGTCGCGTCGATCTCGGCTCCATCGGGGCCAAGGCCATCTCCGCCATCGAGTCCGCCACAGGCGGCCAGGGCCATGACAGCAAAGATCGGCAGGGTCGTGCGTGAGGAAAGCTTCATGGCTGATCTCCTTCGGTGTGCCGGTGTCCCGGTCTCCGGTTGTTCCAAACGTTGCAAACGCAATGAGCAACTGGCGTACCGGTCCTGGCGGTGACACCGACGCTCGGCGCCACGGCCCCGCGGCACCCCCGTTTCGAGCGCCGCCATGAGGAGGCGCGCCGCGATCGCGCCCGGCCACCCCGGCCATCGAGGGGGGTGATCCCGGAGATCGCCGTGCGATCCCCCCGATCGCGGGAGAGCCCCCGGATCGCCCCCCAGCGATCCGCTCGATCGCGCGGCGATGGCCCGGTTCAGCGCTCTTCTTCGATCATCCCGCGAGCAGCGCGCGGTCGAGATCCGGGGCACGACGCTTGCTCTTCTGCGGATCCGTGGACGGAACCATCGTGCTCCCCAGCCAGGAACCGACCGAGGCGCATCGGGGTAGGATCGCCGCCGAAATGCACCCCGGCGACTTCTTGACGCTCCTCTCACCGCTCTCCGGTCCCATCGTCCCGATCGAGTCGGTCCCCGACCCGGTCTTCGCCGACAAGGTGGTCGGCGACGGCATCTCGATCGATCCGACCACCCGCACGTTGCTCGCCCCCTGCGACGCGACGGTGACCCAGCTCCACGCGGCGAAGCACGCGATCACCCTGAGCGCCGCGGGCGGCGTCGAGCTCATGATCCACGTGGGGATCGACACCGTCGGCCTGAAGGGCGAGGGCTTCACGGCGCTGGTGAGCCAGGGAGACAGGGTCTCCGCGGGCCAGGCGCTGCTCGAGTTCGACGCCGATCACATCCTCCGCAACGCGCCCAGCCTGCTCACGCAGATCATCCTCCTGAGCGGCGAGACGAGCGCGATCGTCGAGCGCGCGAGCGGCGTGGCCACGGCCGGCGCGAGCCGCCTCATGAGCGTGGGCCCCCGACGGAAGGCCGCGGACGACGCGCAGCGGGCGTCCAGCGCGGGCGAGGCCGGCGCGTCCAGGCCGCCGCCGCGGGCAACGGTCGGCGTCACGTCCGCCGTCGTCGCGGTGCCCAACCCGCACGGGCTGCACGCGCGGCCGGCCGCGGTGCTCGCCAGCGAGGCGAGGTCGTTCGCCGCCGCCATCAGCGTGGAGCTCGCCGGCCGCAACGCGAACGCGAAGAGCGTCGTCGCGCTGCTGAATCTGGGCGCAGGCCCGGGCGCCGAGCTGCGCATCGTCGCGAGCGGCAGCGAGGCGGCGCGGGCCGTGGCGCGCCTCGTCGAGCTCGTCCGCAGCGGGCTCGGCGAGGACCTCTCCGCCGCGCGCGCGACGACCGCCGCGCCCGAGCGCGCCGCCCCCGCCTCCCCTGCCCCCGCGCCGCGCGCGGCGCGCGCGACCGACGACCCGCGGCGCCTCCACGGCGTGAGCGCCGCGCCCGGCCTCGCCATCGGCCCCGTCTGCAAGATCGACCCGCTCGCCGTCGAGGTCGAGGAGCACGCGACCGACACGGAGGCGGAGCTCGCGCGCCTGCAGAAGGCGCTCTCGCACACCCGGCTCGAGCTGAAGCTGCTCGTCGCCGGGTCGGGCAAGCGCGCCGAGCAGGCCGAGATCTTCAGCGCGCACCTCACGATGCTCGACGATCCGGACGTGATCACGCGCGCCGAGGTCGCCATCGTCGAGGGCAAGTCGGCCGCGTTCGCGTGGCGCGAGGCGGTGATGTCGTCGTACAGGGAGCTCGCGGGCCAGTCGAACCCCCTGCTCGCCGCGCGCGCCAACGATCTGCGCGACGTGGGCGGCCGCGCGCTGCGGCACCTCGCCGGCGGCGACGAGGCGCAGGCCGCGCCGGCGGGCAGCGTCGTCGTCGCGGAGACCCTGACGCCCTCCGAGGTCGTGCGGCTCGCGGACCAGGGGGTCGCCGGCCTCGTCAGCGTGCTCGGCGGCACCACCTCGCACGCGGCGATCCTGGCGCGCTCGCTCGGCGTGCCGTACCTCGTCGGCGCCCCGGGGGCGCTGCTCGATGTCGAGGCGGGCGCGACGGCCGTGCTCGACGCGCTCGACGTCGACGAGGCGGCGCTGCTGCTCCGCCCGACCGACGCCGAGCTCGACGCCTACCGCGACCGGCTCGGGGCGCGCCGGGCCCTGCGCGCGCGGCAGGAGGCGGCCGCGGCGGAGCGCGCGGTGACCCGCGACGGCGTCCACGTCGCGGTGCTCGCCAACATCGCGAGCGCCGACGACGCGCGCACGGCCGTCCGGCTCGGGGCCGAGGGCGTGGGCCTGCTGCGCACCGAGCTGATGTTCTTCGATCGCGCCACCGCGCCGACCGAGGCCGAGCAGACCGCCGCTTACCAGGCGATCGCCGACGCGCTGGGCGATCGCCCGCTCACCATCCGCACGCTCGACGTCGGCGGCGACAAGCCGCTCTCGTACATGCCGCTGCCCGCCGAGGACAACCCGCTCCTCGGCATCCGCGGCCTGCGCATCGGCGCGCTCCACCCGACGATCCTCCGCAGCCAGCTCCGCGCGGTCCTCGCGACCCGGGTCCGGGGCGCGCACCGCGTCCTCTTGCCCATGGTCTCGAGCCTCGACGAGCTCCTGGAGGCGAAGCAGGTGCTCGAGGAGGAGCGCCGGCGCGCCGGGTCGCCCCCGGTGGAGCTCGGCGTGATGGTCGAGGTGCCGTCGGTCGCGATCCAGGCCGATCGGTTCGCGGCGGAGGTCGATTTCTTCTCGATCGGCACCAACGATCTCACCCAGTACACGCTGGCCATGGACCGCACCCACCCGCGGCTCGCCGGCCGGCAGGACGCGCTGCACCCCGCGGTGCTCCGGCTCATCGACGCGACCGTGCAGGCCGCGCAGAGGCGCGAGCGCCACGTGGGGATCTGCGGCGCGGTCGCGAGCGATCCCGAGGCCGTGGCCGTGCTGATCGGCCTCGGCGTGACGGAGCTCAGCGTCAGCGTCCAGGCGATGCCGGAGGTGAAGTCGAAGATCCGCGAGCTCGACGCCGCCAGGTGCCGGGAGATCGCGAAGGCCGCGCTCGATCTCGGGACCGCCGCCGAGGTGCGGGCGCTGCTCTCGCCGGGCGCGCGCCCCGGCTGAGCGTCATCCGTCATTCCGCCGCAGCATGCGGGCCGGGGGCCGTCGCCGGCGCGACGCGAGGGCCGCCCCGCCCACGGGAGAAGGAGCTTCGAATGAGAGGGTTCAACGAGCTGCAGCGCATCGGCAAGGCGCTGATGCTGCCCATCGCGGTGCTTCCGGTCGCGGGCCTGCTGCTCCGGCTGGGGCAGCCCGACGTGCTCGACGTCGCGTTCGTCGCCCAGGCCGGCGGCGCGATCTTCGACAACCTGGCGCTGATCTTCGCCGTGGGCATCGCCGTCGGCCTCGCGCACGAGCGGAACGGCGTGGCCGGGCTCTCCGGGATGATCGCCTACCTGGTGATCACGGGCGGGGTGAAGACCATCGACGACAAGATCAAGATGGGCGTCCTCGCCGGCATCCTCGCCGGCGTCCTCGCGGGGGCGATGTACAACCGCTTCCGCGACACGAAGCTGCCCGCGTTCCTGGGCTTCTTCGGCGGCAGCCGCTTCGTGCCGATCGTCACCGGCGGCGCGAGCCTCGCCCTCGCGCTCGTGCTCGGCTTCGTCTGGCCGCCCGTGCAGGCCGGCATCGACGCGATCGGCGGCTGGATCGTTGCCTCGGGGCCGATCGGCGCCTTCAGCTTCGGCGTCCTGAACCGCCTGCTCATCCCGACCGGGCTGCACCACATCCTCAACAACCTCGCCTGGTTCGTGGTCGGCTCGTTCGAGGGCGCGAAGGGCGTGGTGACCGGCGATCTGAACCGCTATTTCGCCGGCGATCCCTCGGCGGGCGCGTTCATGGCCGGCTTCTACCCGGTGATGATGTTCGGCCTGCCGGCGGCGTGCCTGGCGATCTACCGGACCGCGCGCCCGGAGAACCGCAAGGCCACCTTCGGCGTGATGTTCTCGGCCGCGCTGACCGCCTTCCTGACGGGCATCACCGAGCCGATCGAGTTCGCGTTCATGTTCCTCGCCCCGGCGCTCTACGCGGTCCACGCCGTGCTGACCGGCATCTCGCTGGCGCTGCTCGACGTGCTCGGCGTCAAGCACGGCTTCAGCTTCTCCGCCGGGTTCATCGACTACGCGCTCAACTACGGCCTCTCGACCAAGGGCTGGATGATCGTGCCGGTCGGCCTCGCCTACGCGGTCGTCTATTACGGGCTCTTCGTCGTCTGCATCGAGCGGTTCAACCTGGCCACGCCGGGCCGCGAGGCGGCGGCGACCGCGGAGGCGGCCGGGGGCGCGCCCCGCGCCGGGGCCGAGGCCGACGGCGGGCTCGCCGGGCAGCTCCTGCGGGCGCTGGGGGGCCACGCGAACATCCGCGAGCTCGACGCCTGCATCACCCGCCTGCGCCTGGTCATGGTCGACCGCGATCTCGTGAAGGACGCGGACCTGAAGGCGCTCGGCGCGAAGGGCGTCGTGCGCCCGGGCACGGACGGCCTGCAGGTGATCCTCGGCCCGATGGCCGAGTCGGTCGCGCGGGAGATGGGGGCGATGCGGGAGCCCCGGGTCGACGCGCCGGCCGCGCCGGCCGCGTCGGCGGCGGCGCCGGCCGCGTCGGGCGTGCGCAAGGCGGCGAGCGCCGCGCGCGAGGGCGCGTCGGCCGCGCTCTCGGCGCGGGTCGAGCGCTGGCTGGCGGCGCTCGGCGGCGCCGCCAACGTCGTGTCCGTGGAGGGGTTCTCGAGCGGGCGTGTGCGCGTCGAGCTCGCCGACGACGCGTCGGTCGACGAGGCGGCGCTCCAGGCGGCGAGCGTGAAGGGCGTGATGCGCCTCCCGGACCGGGTCGTCCACCTGCTGGTCGGCCCCGAGGCGCCGCGCTACGCCGCCGCGCTCGAGCAGAAGCTCAAGGGGTGATGCCGTGGATCTGGAGGGCAACATCCTCACGCCGGACGGCTGGCTCCGCGGGCGCGTGCGCTTCGGCGCGCGGGTCGAGGAGGTCGAGGGCGCGCCGATCTCCGGGCCCGCCGGAGGGCCGCGGATCCTGCCCGGCTTCATCGATCTGCACGTCCACGGCGGCGGCGGCCGGGACGTCATGGAGGGAGGCGACGCGCCCCGGGCGATGGCCCGCGCGCACGCGGCGACCGGGACCACGAGCCTGCTCGCCACCACGATGACGGCCCCCATGACGGAGATCGCCCTCGCCCTGCGCGCGATCCGGGCCGCCATGGACGCGCGCCGCCGCGGCGAGGCGCGCGTCCTCGGCGTGCACCTCGAGGGCCCGTTCCTCAACCCGGGTCGGCTGGGCGCGCAGCCCTCGTGCGTGACGAGCGGCGACCTCGACGCCGCGCGCGCGCTCCACGCCATCGCCCCGATCCGCGTGCTCACCCTCGCGCCGGAGCTACCCGGCCACCTGGAGCTCATCCGCGAGCTGTCACGCCTCGGGATACGGATCCAGGTCGGGCACACGCTGTCGAGCTACGAGGAGGTCGCGGCGGCCCTCGCGGCGGGGGCGAGCGGCTTCACCCACCTCTTCAACGCGATGAACGGGCTGCACCACCGCGAGCCCGGCGCGGTGGGGGCGGCCCTCGCTCACGGCGACTTCGCCGAGCTGATCCCGGATCTCGTCCACGTCCACCCGGGCGCCATCCGGGCCGCCCTGCGCTGCATCCCGAGGCTCTACGCCGTGACCGACGGCACCGCGGCCTCGGGGATGCCGGACGGGCCGTACCAGCTCGGCGCGCACGCGGTCACGAAGTGCCAGAACAGCGTGCGGCTCGCCGACGGGACGCTGGCGGGGAGCTGCCTGACGATGCACCAGGCCTTCAAGAACCTGGTCGGCCTCGGGCTCTCCGTGGCCGAGGCGTCGCGCCGCTGCAGCCAGTTCCCGGCCGAGCACCTCGGCCTCGCGGACCGCGGGCGCGTCGCGCCGGGCTGCTTCGCCGATCTGCTGGTCGTGGACGAGGATCTCGCCCTGCGGCGGGTCCTCGTGGAAGGAGAGCCCCTTGAGTAGCCGGACGAGCTCCATCATGGCCGAGGAGGCCCGCTCCGCCCCGGAGGTCGTGGCGCAGCAGCTCGCCCAGGACGAGCCAGCCTACCGCGCGCTCGGCGCCCGCCTGCGCGCGGCGCCACCGCCGTCGGTGGTCACGATCGCGCGCGGCAGCTCGGATCACGCCGCGGGCTACCTCGCCTACCTCGCGATGACGCAGCTCGGCTGCCCTGTCGCGAGCCTGCCGCCCTCGGTGGTGACGCTCTACCGCGCGCCGCTGCGGCTCCCGGGCGCCCTGGCGGTGGCGGTGTCGCAGTCGGGGCAGAGCCCGGACGTGGTGAACACGCTGGAGGCCTGCGGCGCCGCGGGCGCGGTGACGGCGGCCCTCGTGAACCAGCTCGGCTCGCCCCTCACCCAGGTGGCCGCGTCGACGCTCCCCCTGCGCGCCGGCCCCGAGCGCAGCGTCGCCGCCACGAAGAGCTTCATCGCCAGCCTGAGCGCCATGGCCCGGTTCGTTGCGTGCTGGAAGGAGGACGCCGCCCTGCTCGACGCGCTGCGCGCGCTGCCGGACGCCCTCTCCGCCGCGAGCGAAGGCGACGTCGGCCCGCTCGTGGGCGCGCTGGCCGGCGAGGAGCACCTGCTCGTGCTCGGGCGCGGCCCGGGCTTCTCCATCGCGCTGGAGGCGGCGCTCAAGTTCAAGGAGACGTGCGGTGTCCACGCCGAGGCGTTCACGGTCGCCGAGGTGCAGCACGGGCCGATGGCCCTCATCGACGAGCGGTTCCCCCTCCTGATCTTCGCCCCGCGCGGCCCGGCCCAGGCCGGCCTCGTCCGGGTGGCGGAGGACTTCCGGGAGCAGGGCGCGAAGGTGATCCTGGTGGGCCCTGCCGGCCTGCCGGGGGTGGATCTCGCGGTGCCCGAGTCGCCGCACGAGCTGCTCGACCCGCTCTGTCAGGTCCAGGCGTTCTATCTCGCGGCCGCTGCCCTGGCCGAGGCCAGAGGGCTGGACCCCGACGCGCCGAGACGGCTGAAGAAGGTCACGAAAACACTGTAGGAGTGCGCCATGCGAAGGCCTGTTTTCCACTTTGGGCTGCTCGCCGCGGCCCTGTTCATGGCAGGGTGCGCCGACGACGAGACACCCTCGTCCACGGGGAGCACCACGATGAGCACCAGCACGGGCGGTGACGGCGGTGGCGGCGTCGGTGGCGACGGCGGCGCCGGCGGCGACACCGGCGCTGGCGGCGATACAGGGGCTGGCGGCGACTCGGCGCAGCAGCGCCCGTCCGGCGCCGACGTCGCCGTGCGCTGGGAGGTGCTGGACAACACCAAGAACCCCGCCGTGAGCTTCGGCTCGGCGCTGACGATCACCAACCATGGTTCGGTCGCGCTCGGGAGCAGCGGCTGGACGCTCTATTTCAACTTCGTCCGCACCATCGTGCCCGAGAGCCTGCCAGCGGGGGTGAAGGTCACCCACATCAACGGCGACTTCTTCAAGATGGAGCCGACCCAGGCATTCCAGCCGGTGCAGCCGGGCGAGAGCGCGGTCATCCCCTTCGACGCGTCGTTCTGGGCCATCAAGGAGACGGACGCGCCCGCGGGCTTCTACTTCGTGTTCACGGACGAGGCGGGCGTGGCCTCCACGCCGGAGCCGGTCGGCTCCGAGACCGTCGCGCCCTTCGTGGAGGAGAAGCAGACCGACAGGTTCCCCGGCGACATCACGCCCGTCCCGACGGCGGAGTCTCGTTATGACGAGAACCAGGCCGTCCGCCTGCTCCCGGCGGCCGAGGTGGACAGGATCGTCCCCTCGCCCGTGCACCTCGAGGCAGGCGCCGGAGCGCTTGTATTGTCGTCCGCGGTGCCCATCTACCACGCTGCCGGGCTCCAGGCGGAGGCGGCGTTCCTGGCGGAGACGCTCGGGACCCTGCTCGGCGACGCGCCGGAGGTCCGCGAGGGCGCGCCGCCCGCCGGGACGGCGGCGATCTCGCTGACGACGGGCGCGATCGACGTCGGCGGCCGGCCGCGGCAGGCGGGCGACGAGGCCTACCGTCTCACGGTGACCGAGGAGGGCATTGCGATCGTGGGCAGCGACGCGGCCGGGGTCTTCTACGGGATCCAGAGCCTGCGCGCCCTCGCGCCCGTGGAGGCGTACCGGGCCGCCCAGCCGGAGATCGCGATCGACGCGGTGGCGGTGGAGGACGCCCCGCGCTTCGCGTACCGCGGCATGCACCTCGACGTCGCGCGCAACTTCCAGCGCAAGGAGGCCGTGCTGAAGCTGCTCGACCTCATGGCCTTCTACAAGCTGAACCGGTTCCATTTCCACCTCACCGACGACGAGGGGTTCCGCATCGAGGTGAGCGGCCTCCCCGAGCTCACCGAGGTCGGCGCCCGGCGCGGCCACACGCTGGACGACCGCGACCAGCTCGTGCCCTCGTTCGGCTCCGGCCCTGATCCGGAGTCGCCGAGATCGAGCGGCAACGGCCATTACACCCGCGCCGAGTTCGTCGAGATCCTTCGCCATGCCAGGGCGCGCCACATCGAGGTGATCCCCGCGATCGACATGCCGGGCCACGCCCGCGCCGCGGTCAAGGCGATGGAGGCGCGCCACGCGAGGCTCGCGGCCGAGGGCGACAAGGAGGGAGCCGAGGAGTACCTGCTCAGCGATCTCGACGACGCCTCTCGATACATGTCCGTGCAGATGTGGCACGACAACGTGATGAACCCCTGCCGGGAGTCCACCTACAGGTTCGTCGAGAAGGTCGTGGGGGATATCGTCGCGATGTACGCCGAGGCCGGCGCGACGCTCACCACCTTTCACACGGGCGGCGACGAGGTGCCGGAAGGCGTCTGGGAGCAATCCCCCGCGTGCGAGGCGCTCCTCGGTCAGGTGTCGGGCGTCGACTCGGCGGAGGACCTGGCGAGCCATTTCCTTCGCAAGGTCGGCGCGATCGTGTCGTCCCACGGCCTGGTCACCGGGGGCTGGGAGGAGATCGGCCTGGTGAAGGTGCAGGAGGGCGACGGCGTCGACAAGGAGGCGAATCCCGAGTTCCTGAGCAGCAATTTCAGGCCGTACGCGTGGAACAACGTCTGGGGCTGGGGCGACGAGGACAACGGCTACAAGCTCGCCAACGCGGGGTATCCGGTGGTCCTCTCCAACGCCACCAACCTGTATTTCGATCTCGCCTACGACAAGGACCCTGCGGAGCCCGGCTATTACTGGGCCGGGTTCGTGGACACGCGGCAGCCCTACGAGTTCGTGCCGCTCGACGTCTACCGGAGCGCCCACGCCGATCGCATGGGCAACCCGATCGATCAGGCCGAGGTGTTCCGGGATCACGTCCGGTTGACCGACGCCGGCCGGGCGAACATCCTCGGCATCCAGGGGCAGCTCTGGGGCGAGAACGCCAAGGGGCAGAAAGCGATGGAGTACCTGATCTTCCCGAAGCTGGTCAGCCTCGCGGAGCGGGCCTGGGCGCCCGACCCGGCATGGGCGGCGGAGGACGACGCCGAGGCCCGCGCGGCCCTGCTCGCCGCGGCGTGGAATCGCTTCGCCAACAGCCTCGGGCAGCGCGAGCTCCCGCGGCTCGACCGCCTGAGCGGCGGCGTGGACTACCGGCTTCCGCTGCCGGGCGCGCGCCTCGAGGGCGGCCAGCTCATGGCCAACGTCGCGTTCCCCGGGCTCGAGATCCGCTACACGACCGACGGCGCCGAGCCCGACGCCGCCTCGCCGGTCTACAGCGGCCCGGTGGCGGTGAGCGGCGTCGTGAAGCTCAGGACGTTCGACACGCGCGGCCGCGGCAGCCGCACCTCGGTGCTCGATCCGGGCGCGTCGGGCGAGGCGGGTGGACGCCGCGCGGCGCGGTGAGGGGCTGGTCGAGGATCGCGGCGCGGCGGGGGGCCTTCGTGGCCGTCGTCGCGCTGCTCCCCGGCTTGCCTGGCTGTTACATCGATCTCGACGGCCTGAGCGGCGGGGCCGAGGACGGCTCCAGCACGGGCTCGGGCACAGGCACGGGCAGCCCCGCCCCCGGCGACCCGGAGGGCTGCGCTCCCGGGGATTGCAGCGTCCAGTGTGTCGTCGCCGGGCCCGAGGCGGCGGGCGCGCCGGCCGCGATCGCCGCCGTGGGGCCCCACGTGGTGTGGACCAGCCGCGCGGCCGATCGCGTCCGCCGCCTCGATCCCGCGACCGACGCGGTGGAGGACCTCGTGCCGTTCACCCCGCGGCCGGGCCTGCTCACGGCCGCCGAGGGGCTCGTCGTCTGGGTCGCCGACGACGGGCTCTGGTGGTGCCCGGCCGCCGGTTGCCCGGCGGGCGCGACCTCGCTCCTCGCCTTCGGTCCTGCCGACGCCGAGGCCGTGCGCGGCCTGGCGACGGACGGCCGGCACGTGTACTGGACGCGCGACGAGGAGAGCGGCACCGCCGGCGAGCTGCTGCGCTGCCCCGTCGCCGGGGGCTGCGGCGCGGCGCCGGAGCTGCTCGCGCCGAGCCAGTCCCACCCGCGCGGGGTGGCGGTCGCCCCGGGCGACGCGGGCGACGTCGTCTGGGTCCAGCGCGGCACGGGCGCCGCCTTCGGCAAGCTGCTCCGCCTGGACAAGGGCGCGACGTCGGCCGTCATGCCCGCGCAGATCGCGGTGCTGCTCGACTATCCGGACCGGGTCGCGCTCGGCGCCGGCGAGGTGCTCTGGACCTGGGCCGACCCGGGCGGCGCGGCGGGCGGCGTCTCCCGCTGCGACCTCGCGGCGTCGTGCGCCGCGGAGGCGCTCGCGCCGCAGACCGAGCCGGCGCGGCCGCTGCGCGAGCCCGCGGCGCTCGCGATCGACGGCGCGGACGCGTACTGGGTGAACCGCGGCGGGGGCACGCTCATGCGCTGTCCGACCGCCGGATGCCCCGGCTACCCCGAGGTGCTCGCCGAGGGCCTCACGCGCCCCTCGGCCGTGGCGGTGCAGGGCGCCTGCGTCTACGCGGTCGACGAGGCCGGCGGCGGCCGCGTGGTGCGCGCCCCGCGGTGAGAGGGCGTCGCCGGGGGACGGGGGCGCGGTGCCGAGCCGTCGCCGCCGGCGAGCTGCCGCGTGACCAGCCGGCGATAGAGCCCCTCCTCGGCGAGGAGCGCCGCGTGCGCGCCGCTCTGCACGATCGTGCCTCCATCGATGACCAGCACCCGATCGGCGCCCATCACCGTGGAGAGGCGGTGAGCGATGATCAGCGTCGTGCGCCCCTTCATCAGCGCGTCGAGCGCCCCCTGCACGAGGTGCTCGCTCTCGGCGTCGAGCGCGCTCGTCGCCTCGTCGAGCACGAGGATCCGGGGGTCCTTGAGCATGGCGCGGGCGATGGCCACGCGTTGCTTCTGCCCGCCGGAGAGCTGCACCCCGCGCTCGCCGACGAGCGTCCGGTACCCCGCCGGGAACCGCGCGATGAAATCGTGGGCGTTCGCCGCGCGCGCGGCCGCCTCGACCTGCTCGTCCGAGGCGCCCTCTCGGCCATAACGGATGTTGTCGGCGATGCTCGCGGCGAAGAGCAGCGGCTCCTGCGCGACGAGCCCGATCTGCCGGCGGAGCCACGCCGGCGAGAGCTCGCGGAGGTCGCGCCCATCGAGGAGGATACGGCCCTCGTCCGGGTCATAGAACCGCAGGAGCAGCGCGGCGATCGTCGATTTGCCCGCGCCGGACGGCCCGACGAGGGCGATGACCTCCCCGGGCCGCGCGGAGAGGTCGATGTCCTTGAGCACCGGCGCGTCCCTGCGGCTCGGGTAGCTGAACCGCACGCGCTGGAGCTCCAGGCGCCCCTCGACGGCGAGCGGCTCGACGCCGCCCGCGTCCGCCATGGCCGGCTCGCGATCGAGGAGGTCGAAGATGCGCTCGGCGGCGCCCGCGGCCTTCATGAGCTGGGCCCAGAGGTCGCTCAGGCCGCCGAGCGCGAAGGCGACGAGGACCGTGTAGACGAGAAACGAGGTGAGCCCGCCGAGCGTCAAACGCCCGTCGACGACGAGGTGACCGCCGTACCAGAGCACGAGCGCCGCGGCGGCGTAGCCGGCGAAGTTCACGAGCCCCATGAAGCCCGCCGAGGCGCGGATGCGCGCCCGGGCGACCTCGAGCGACGCGCCGATGCGGCCGGCGTAGCGATCCACCTCGCGCCGCTCGGCGGCGAAGGCGCGGACGGTGCGGATGCCCGAGAGCGCCTCCTCCGCGGCCTCGCTGGCCCGAGCGAGGGAGTCCTGGACGGCGCGGGAGAGCTCGCGGACGTGGCGCCCATAGGACACCGAGCCGAGCGCCACGAGCGGCACCACGGTGAGCATGAGGAGGGTGAGCCGCGGGGACGTGATCAGGAGGAATGCGACGCCGCCGATCACGGACGCGGCGCACCGGACCGCCATCGAGACGTTCACGCTGACCGCGCCCTGGAGGACCATCGTGTCCGACGCGAGGCGGCTCGTGAGCTCGCCTGTCCTGTGATCGTCGAAGAACGCCACCTCCTGCCGGAGGAAGTGCGCGAAGAGCTGCGCCCGCAGCCGGGCGACGATCCGCTCGCCTGCCGTCGAGAAGAGGACGTGGTGCAGGGCGGCGGCCGCGGTCTGGATCGCGACGAGGACCACGAGCCAGAGGGCCGCGCGGTCGACCGCCTCGACGCTGCTGCCCGGCGTGAGGGCGTCGTCGAGGATCACGCGGATCGCCTGGGGGAGCAGGAGGCCCATCGCGCTCCCGATGCCCAGGAACAGGGCGCCGAGCGCGAGGTCGCCGAGCTCGGGGCGGGCGAGGCGGAGGAGGCGTCGGAGGTGCGTCGGGCCGGGGCGCCCCTTGGCAGGACTCTGCATGACGAGCGCGAACGTAGCAATCGCCGTGCGCGCCGGCGCCTCGCGGACAGCGCACGTCGGACGGCCGGTGTCCTGTCGCCGGCGCCCTGGATCCCGCGGCGTGGGCCCCCTCTCGGGCGCAGGGAGGCAGGCCGCGCCCCGACCCGCTGGTGCGGGCGCATGACAGGTGACACGCGCCGGTTACAGCTCACCTGACACGGCCCCGTGACAGCGCTCCGCCGCGGCGATGAGCGCTGGCGGCCCGGCGAGGATCCGAGGGCCACGCTGCAGCGGTTTCCCCTGGGCCGCGCATCGACGCGCCGTGATGAGGAGCGCCCTCTCCACGCCTGGTCCAGCGGTTGCAAACGCCCCGAGCGAGGCGCGCGGTGAGTCGCGCGCTTCGATGGACCACGAAACAGGAGAATTGAACATGGCCGCCATGGATAATGCGATGCTCGATGTGATGATCACCAGCGTGAAGACGAACGCGCCCGAGCCTCAGCTGGAGGAGGAGGGGGGCAATCACGCCTACTCGTACTTCACCGGGACGTGTGGGCGCGTCTGCACGGCGCTGACGCACTTCGCCTGCTGCCTCTCCGGCTGATCCTCGACGCGACCGGGTCGGCCGGCGGGACTGCTCTCGCGGCCGCCCGGCGCTCTTTGCCCTGCGCTCTTTGCCCTGCGCTCACCGCCCGTGGCGCGGCCCATGGCTGAACCGAACGGAGGCCCTCGATGACACCGACGACGACCGAGTTTCTCGCCGCCCAGAGGAGCGGTGGATTGCCGGATCTCCTGATGGCGTTCTTCGGCAGCCTCGAAGGCTCCGCCGGGGTCGACGACACCTCCACGCGCGGCCCGTTCGACGGGCTCTACGAGGTGTACGCCGCCGCCGGCGCGCGGGCCGTGATCCCGCGCGAGCTCCAGACAGCGGCGTCGCTGTCGAACGCTCGATCCGCCCTGCTCAGGCTCTTCCGGCTCACGTGCGACAGGATCCTCCTCCAGCGATTGAATCTCGCGCGCGACCGCGGCCTGCTCGCCGGCGAATGCGAGCGCGCGAGGCGGCGCTCTTTCCTCGATCGCGTGCTCGCCCAGCGGCTCCTCGCGCCGCTGCTCGCCGGCCACCCGGTGGCCGCCGCGAGCTTGATCGGGGGCGTCTCGCGCCTGCGGGCGAGCGTCCATTCCTGCGTGGACGACCTGCATGCGTTGCGCAAGACGCCTGCGCAGGTGACCGCGATCGAGCTCCTGGACGACGATGGTCATTCCTGGCGCGCGCAGCACGTCAAGCTGAGCTTCGGAGAGGACGAGCGCTGGATCCTGAAGCACCGCTCCTCGGCCTGCGACCGCGTGGTCCTCGAGCGCATGGGCGAGCTCGTGCCGGACTTTCCGGTCCGGGCAGAGGACATGTTCGTCGACGTGAGCGCGGACAGGCATTTCGTCCGATTCCTCCGGGAAGACCCGGGGTGGGCGCCGCCGGACCCGCGAGCCCTGGGCGCGCTGCTCGCGCTGAGCCAGCGCGTCGGGATCGCCGATCTGCACAAGGACAACGTGCTGCGGGTGGCGGGGCAGCTCGTCCCCATCGACAACGAGGTGATCGGCTCGCTGCAGCTCGACGAGCGCTTCGCGTGTCGCGCGGTGCGGAGCCCGTCGATCGACGAGAGCCTCCTCTTGCCGTTCGGAGCGCAGCAGCGGCGCGTGCTCGCCGGGATGCTCCGCGGCACGGCGCTGTCCGCGCTGGAGCTCCGCCGCACGGTCTGGAGAAGCGCCGACGGCGATCGCCCCGAGCTGGTCGAGGAGGAGCCGCCCGCGCCGGAGCCGGCGCCGATCTCGCCGGCGTGGCTGCGGGCGCTGGAGGCGCATTACGAGCGGGCGGCTCGGCAGCTCTCGGCGGATCGGGCGCGGCTGCGGGATCAGATCGCGACCGGCCTCCGTGGCAGCAAGTGTCGGGTCGTCCTCCGCGCGACGAGCTCCTATGGCCAGCTCCTCGATTACGCGTGGTCCGGCGGAGCCGTCTCGAGCGCCTACCTCCATGCGAAGCTGCGGAGGAGCGCGCCCCATTTCCCGCTCGGGATCCTGAGGTCCGAGGTGCGCGCGCTCGGTCTGGGCCTGTTCCCGGCGTTCTACCAGCCGTTCGAGGGCTCGACCCTGGAGGACGCGTCCGGCCGCCCCGTGGCGACGCTCACGCCGCCGCGGGCCCGCGTCGATCAAGGCGTGATGGGGCTCGGGGAGGCCGCGATCCCGAGGAGCGTGCTCCTCCTGCGCGACGGCGTCGCCGCGATGTTCCCGGCGAGCGCCGAGGCGCTCGTCGACGAGCGCCCTGTCGCGCCCACCGCGGGCGAGGCCGCGGCGTGGATCTCGGGGATCCTCGACGGCGTGGAGGAGAGCGAGGGCGTCGCGCGAGCGCACGCCGTGAGGGAGTGTCAGGACGGCGCCTGGCTCGCGGACGGCGCAGGCGCGGATCTGTACGAGGGCAGCTCCGGCGTCATGCATGCCTGGACGCGGGGCGCCGTCGAGCGACGGAATCGCGCCTGGGGCGGGCTGCGCAAGCTGGCTCGGGTGTCGCTCGTCGCCCTCGCCGCGGGCGAGAAGGGCCCTTACCTGATGGGCACCGGGAGGGGCTTGTTCACGGGCCCCGCCGGGGTCGCGCTGGTGTGCGCCGCGCAGGACTGTGCGGCGCTCAAGGAGCTCGCCGCGGCGCTCGCCGATCTCTCGTGCCGCGCGGCCGAGGGGCTCGAGATGGGCGACGTCATCGACGGCGCGCTGGGCGTGGGGCTCGGCCTTGTCACGTTGAAGGAGATGCAGATTCCACTCCCGCGGTCGGCCTCGCGCGTCGCGAACCGGATCGTCGAGGACCTGTCCTGCGACGACCTCGACGCGATGCTCCGCCGGCGGAGGTTCGTGGGGCTGGCCCACGGGGTCGCGGGCGATCTCCTGATTGGCCATCGCCTGGCGAGATCGCTCGGCTCGTCGGCGCTCGCGGGGCGAATGCAGCGCATCGCCGAGGCGCTCTCGGCGGAGATCCTCCAGGACAGGCGCTTCATCGAGGAGCACGCGAGCCGCAGCGGGGCGGAGCTGCTGCCGACGGGGTGGTGTCACGGCATCTCGGGGATCCTGAGCGCGATCGCCGTCATCGGCCGGGAGCACCCGACCCTGACGAGGCTCGTCGACGAGATCGCGCGCGCGCTGGGGCCCGCGGACCTGCGCAGCGACAACCTGAGCCTGTGCCACGGGATGACCGGCGAGCTCCTCTGCTTCAGCGTCGCGGCCGAGATGACCGGGAGCAGCGCGGCCGGGGCGCTGCGCGCGCGGATCGCGCGCGCCATCGAGGCCACGTCGAGGGTGCGCGCTGGCAGCCTCCCCGGGGCGACGCCCGTGGGCTACATGACCGGGCTCGCGGGCATCCAGGAGGGTCTGCGGGCCGCCGGCACGCGCGACGGCTGGCGCTCGACGCTGCTGGCGAGGCTGTACGGGGTGGGCCCCGCGTGAACGCGCGAGCGCTGGCGCCTTTGCGTTTGGAGTGAACGCGGCCCCCTCGATGCATGGATGAGTTGCTGATACAGCGTCACTTTTCCAGGAGGGGTGCGGATCGCGTAAGGTTCTCCATGTCAACCGACGCGTGCAGCGTGGCTGGACGGTGGGACGGCCACCGCGAGGAGGTTGACTTTCGGATCCCGTTTGGATTTCCTGGCCCCCTGGTACCGACAAGCTCTCGTCGTCGGCACCGGCTGGCCGTTTGAAGGCCTTTGCCGCCTGGAGGTGGCCGCCCGCATGCCTGACAGCGCTCTCACCGCCGTTGTCGATGACAGGATCTGGGCCCTGGACCGCCCCGTGTGGTTCAGCGGGGTACGGCTGCGCGCCCGCACCACGGTCGTACGCCTCGACGACGGCAGTTTACTCCTCCACACTCCGGCTCCTCCCACCGACGCGCTGGCAGAGCAGCTACGAGCCCTGGGCCCGGTGCGCTGGCTGGTGGTACCCAACTGCTGGCATCATCTCGGGACGCCCGCGGCGGCGGCCCGTTTCCCTGAGGCGCGGGTGGTGGGACCGGCGTCGGCGCTGAGCAGGAACAAGGCTTTGAGGCTCCACGTGGATATCCACGACGCCCGGTTCAGCGAGCAGGTTCCCGAATTCGAGGCCTTGCCACTTCTGGGCGTGCCGTTCTGGGACGAGACGGTGCTCTACCATCGGCCAACGCAGACCCTGCTGGGCGCAGACATCGTCCTTTGCGCTGGCGCCGAGGATCACTGGACTTTCCGTTGTGCCGCGCGCATTACCGGCTGCTACGAGCGGGTGCGCGTACCTCCCGACGCCAGAAACAAGATTCCGGACAAGACCGCGGCCGCGCGCTCCATCCGCGCGATGCTGGAGCGACCGGCCCAGCGTCTCATCGTGGGGCATGCCGACGTCATCAAAGAAGGTTGCCTCGACCGCCTCGCACAAGCCTGGCGACTGGAGGGCGTGGAGGTGTAACTCGACGCGCGCCTCCTCCGGTGCAGTGGCTCGCCGCAAGGACCCGTTCGCTGCCGTCGGGCTCGCCGGCGTGACGGCGCTCGAGGCCATGCGCTGCCTCATCGTTGGTGCTAGCGATGAAATTTTTCAACGACGGCGGCAGCTTCGATAAGCTGCGCTCCACAATCGCGGTGGAGTACGCGATCGTGCTATGCGTAGCAGATGCTCGTACACCGCCTGAAATTCTCTTCTTCCGCCGTCCTCACGTGTGTGGTGCTGCTCGTCGCAGCGTGCAGTGACGGCGCCGACTCGCCGGGCACGACGACGGGGACCACGACGGGGACCACGAGCGGCAGCGGGACAGCGTCGGGTGGCGGCTCGCCCGGCAGTTCCGGCTCGAGCGCAACCAGCGGGGGCGCGGCCGGCGGGGGCGCCGGCGGAGCGGGCTCGGGTGGCATGGACGGCGTATCCGACGGTGGCGGAGGTACCGGGGGCAACGGAGGTGCAGGGGGCAGCGCTGGCGCGGGCGGCGGCCCGGCATTCCAGCCCTGCCCGGCGAGCGGCCCCTGTAAGATCATGCCCTTCGGCGATTCAATCACGCAGGGTTTCAACGTCGCCGGCGGCTACCGCGCCCCGCTGTTCCACCTCGCGCTCGAAGCGGACCGCGACATCACCTTCGTCGGTTCCGCCAGTGATTACAGCGTGCCCATGGTGGACGGAGTGACGTTCCCGAGGAACCACGAGGGTCACGGCGGCTGGACGATCGAGGGCAACAACGGCATCGCGCAGCTCGTGGGCACCAGCATTCCGAATTACCAGCCCAACATCATTACGTTGATGATCGGAACGAACGACATCAACGGTAACATCAACCTTGCGGACGCACCGAATCGCCTGGGCAAGCTGCTCGACTCGATTTTCATGCGTGATCCGAACATCCTCGTGGTGCTCGCGCAGATCGTGCCGACGAGAACGGACGCCACGAACAACGCCATCATGGCCTACAACGCGGCCATGCCCGACCTGGTTTCGACGCGCGTCAGCATGGGGCAGCACATCGTGCTGGTGGACATGTACACAGCGTTCACCAACGACACGAACTACAGGCAGACCCTCCTCGGCGACAATCTCCACCCGAACCAGGCAGGGTATAACCGCATGGCCGATGTTTGGTTCGAGGCGTTGAGTCCGTACCTCCGCTGAAATCGAAAGGCGGACGCAGCCGCTCACACCCAATCTGGCAGCCGACGGACGCCCCTCCCTCACGGCTCCGGGAACCGGAGCGTCTCGACGGCGACGCCATCCTCCGCCGACACGGTGCTGCCGTCATGGTTCCAGCTCATGCCGCCCTTCCCTGGCGGGCCGAGCTCGTAGCCGACGCCCTCGAGCGTGAGCTGGTCCTCATCGAGATAGGCGATGCCGATCGAGTCGCCCCCGCGCCCGGGGCCGCCGTAGCCGCCCGTGCCGCCGTAGCCGCCCTTGCCGCCGGCGCAGGCCCACCTGCCGTCGCTCAGGGCGGCTCCCGGCCCACCCCGGCCGGGTTTGCCGCCTCGCTCCGGCGGTCCGCCATCGCCGCCCTGCCCCCCGTCGAGCGTCATGATCACCGTGTCGCGCACCGTCAGCTCGGCGTGGAGCGCGACGATCCCGATGCTCGGGCGCCCGTTGCCGCCCCCTCGGCCGCCCCTGCCGCCGCAGCCCCCCGCGCCTCCGGCGCCGCCGCTGGCGCCGCCCAGCGTGGCCACGCCGCACGCGGCGAGACCGCCTCGCAGGCCGCCGCCCCCGCCGCCGCCTTGGCCCGGCATGCCCCTGCTGCCATCGGCTGCCCTGTCGCCCTCCCATCCCATCTCGGTGATGCGCCCGATCCCCTCGCCGGCCGCGCCGACCGTCCCGAAAGCGCCAGAGATTCCCTCGGATCCGCCATGACATCCGCTGCCCTCGCGGTCCCCGTGGCCACCGCGCCCCGAGCTCGTGGGGTTCGGCATCGGAGCGGGCGCGCCGGCGCCACCGTCCTCGCCGCTGTCCGGGAGCCCGTCACCGCCCTTGCCGCCGGTGCTTGAAGCGCCGTCGCCGCAGAGGTTCATCACCGCCGCCCCCCCGGCGACGGTCGCGGCAGAGCACCCGTCACCACCGAAGTGACCATCCGGGCCGTCCTCTCCTCGCTCCGGCCAAGGCCACTCCTCCCCGTGGCCGCCTCCCCACCCGTAGGACGTCATGACCTCGCTCTGGAGGATCTCCACCACCGTGCTGGACCGGACGAGCACCGAGATCGGGCCGTTCGACCGCATGCGCATGTACGCGATCGTCGATACCCCGTCGGCGGCCCCCGTGTCGCTCGAGCCCGCCGGCTCGACGATCACCACAGGGTCGGAGTTCGTTATCACCTGGAGCGTGGACACCTTGTTGTAGGGGTCGCGCCCCCAGCGCCAGCAGTTCCAGCCTCCGTGAAGATCGACGCCGGCGGGCAGCCTCACGTTGCCCTCGAAACCGTCGCTGCAGACGAACACGCGCCCTCGTCCTTCGCGTGCGATATCGATGGCTCGCTGCACGGAGAAGACCGGCTTCGCCTTCGTGCCGGGGTTCTCGTCGTCGCCGCCGCCGGCGAGCCCGGCGACGAACACGCCGCAGCCGTCATCGAGGATATCGGCGGCCAGGTGCTCGAGGCAGACGGACTCCGGTGGTGGCTCGTTCTGGCACGAGCCGTCTCCGCAAGGGGCTTCGCCAGGACCGTCCAGCTCGGGCGCAGTCCCGCAGCCGATCGTCCACGGCGACGAGATGAGAAACAGGGCGGCGGCGGTGGTTCTCCTCATCCGTGTCTCCTGACGGCTGCGCCTGGCAGGGCGTCGTTCATTGCGGCGGTTCCGGGTCCGGCGAATCGAACCGATACCAGAAGCTCGCGCGTCCCGGTTCCCCCCGTCCCTCCTCGTCACCCAGGGCTGCATTGCCTGCGAGACCGCCCCCACCGGCCTTTCCCGGGGTGACGAAGGCGTCCAGGGCAATGGTCACGGTGGCGCCCACCGACGCAATGCCGAACGAGGAGCCACCGAGGCCGCCGCCGGCGTCCCCGCCGCGGCCGCCATCGCCGCCTGGCGCACCGTCGCACCCGCGCCACGCGTTGCCGGCAAACCGAGGCTTCCCGCCTCGGCCGATGTAGCCGCCCAGGCCCCCGGGTTGGCCCGTTCCCCCGACACCGCCGTGACCACCGTTGCCGGCGATGACCTCGCTGGCCTCGACCGTCAGGACGCTCCCCTGCAAGGCAACGATTCCGATGCTCGCGCCGCCGTAACCGCCGCCTTTGCCTCCCCGGCCACCGCAGCCGCCGCTCCCTCCGGAGCCGCCGGCCGCGCCGCCCTGGGGGCGACCGGCCGGGCACGCGGTCATGGGTTCAGGCGACTTGCTGCCCCCACCGCCGCCTCCTCCCTGCCCGACGCCGCCCCTCTTCCCGTCCTCACCCCGCACGCCTGTCCATCCGTCGACGCCGAGGGAACCTGCGCCCGCCGCTCCGGCAGCCCTGCCGCCGTCAGCCCCCGCCGCGCCGTCTTCCCCCGCCGTGCACATCCCGCTGCCGGCGCCGGTCCCTCCGAGCCCCTCGTGCGCCGGATTCAGCGCAGGCTCCGGCTGTCCTGCGGCGCCATCTCCGCCTGAATCGATGCCGCCATGCCCACCGTGGCCGCTCGTGGACTCGATGCCCTGATCGCAAAGGGTCACGACCGGGAGCGCTCCCCTCACCACATCGGCGGTGCAAGCATCCGCGCCGTCGTTCCCGACCACACCGTCGTTTGCGCGGTCGCTCGGCGCGTCCTCTCCCGGCTCCCCGTCCTTGCCATGGCCCGGGGCGACCTCGCTCGCCACCACCTTCGCCGTGGCCCCCGGGCTCAAGATCATCGCGATCGACGACTTGCCATCGGCCGCGGACGCATCCGCCGCCACGACGCGTACGCCGAAGATCGTCGACGTTCCCTCTCCCTGGATCACCCGCAGCGGGATCCCCGCCGGCGGCGCGATGGTGGTCAATCGATCCGGCCCGCCGAACGCCCCGCCGTACGACGACCCATCACCGCCGTCGCACAGACGCCCGCCCCAGAGGTCGACCCCCGAGGGCAGCGCGATCGCCTCCTCGAACGCCCCTCCGCAAGCGTACACGCGCCGGGTCGGCGCCTCGCCGTCACCCCGTCCGCCCGCGGCGAGCCCGATCGCGTGTCGCAACGTCCTCACCGGCGCGTCCCGCGTGCCCGGGTCCCTGTCGTCGCCCTGCTCGCTGACGAACACCCCGCACTTGTCGAGCGCTGGCGCCGTACCGGGCTCTCCCTCGCACGGGTCGCGCGGAGGCTCCGGTGCGGGTGAACACGCCACGATGTCCCAGCAATCCTCGGAGTAGGAAGCGCAGGCTGTCAGCGCGCTGGCTCCCCACGCGCAGGCCGCGAGAGCGACGGCTGACATCAGCCCGCCGCGGCCTGCCACTGAACCCATCCCCGCGGCTCCCGGTGTGCTCACCACAGCCCCTCGATCCGTGCGCCGAGCTCGCCCCCGCTCGCGACCGGCGAGACATGGACCCGCTCCCGGGCCGGCGTGCCCCCCAGGAACGACAGATCCACGAAGAAGGACGCGGCGGTCACCGCGCCGACCACGCCGCCCGCGATGACCGTCGCCACGCCCGCGCGGCCGGACAGGTTGCGCGCATCGCGCAGGCGCCGCAGCTCGCCACACGGTGAATTCCGGGGCGCTTGCCAGCACATCGACGGGCTCGCGGCCGGCTCGCTCAGGAGCCGGTCACGCCGGGCGCTCAGGTCATCGTCGATCTTGCCAGCCCGGATCATCAGGAGCGTGCCCGCGGAGATCCCGGCCGTCGTGACGGCGATCCCCGTGATCCGCAGCGCTCCTGGCCAGGAATCCCACGGGCTGGCGGCCCGCGCTGGCCTGGCGGCGGCAGCCCCCGTCGGTGTTTGCCTCGGTGTCGCCGGCGCCTCCTTGACGCCGCTCACGGCCGCGCGCGGGAGTTGCATCGATATCTCGTGCTCCACGCCCGCCACGGCGCTGATCGAATGGAGAGCCTCCTCGCGGCCCGGCGCCCGGGCCCGCACCAGGTGCCGTCCAGGCTCCAGGAACACCTTGTAGCTCCGCGCGGCCTGGGCGACGGGCTTGCCGTCGATGAGCACCTCGGCGTCCGGCGGATCGACGGACAGCAGGAGCGTCCCGACATAAAACGCCGCCTTGACCTGTCCTACCTCGAAGCGCCGCTGGAGCTGGATCGGCAGCACCTCGCGGCGCTCGAGGCTCTGGGTCAGGTGCTCTGCCGCGTCACGGTACCTGCGAAGCGCGAGCTCGCACAGGCCGATCTCGCCAGCGAGCTCCGCGCGCCCTGCCACCGGACTGGACGCAGCGTCGGTCGCCTCCAAGGCTGCCTTGTAGGCTTCGTAGGCCTCGGTCCACCGCCCCGCAGCGCGAGCTTTCTGACCGCGGCGGACGAGATCCTTCACCGGCGAACCCTCGCTCCGCCGTGACGTCGCCTGGCCAGCCTGAGCGCTTGCCGAGCTCGCAAGGCCGGCAGTGGCCCCAAGCATCAAGCAAATCAACAGCGGTTGTGCGACGCCGCGCATTCACGGACGGTACTTACGCCCACCTCGTGGCGTCAATCCTCGCCAATGGCTGTCGAACGAACTTTGGAACGAGAAAATCTAGACCGATGCCGCAATGATTTGTTTCGTCCGGCCTCACCGGCTCACGCCGACATCTCCGCCGCACTTTTACCTACATTATCCCACCAAATTGTCTTCGCTCGTGCATTTTGCTGACCCCAAGGGGCCTGCTCAGACGTGCTACCAGCATGGGAAAGCCAGCATGTACCTCCGGCAGCTTCGAGGGCTTCCGGCGCCTCCCCAGGCCTCTGGGCCTGAGGATCCTCGTCCAAGGTGCGCTCCTGGTGGTGACCGGCGCCCCCGGCTGCGGGGTGCCGCTCTCACCCGGCCCGGGACCGTGCCCGCAGCCGGCCGTGGTCGGCGCGGCGCCAGGCGCCGCCCCCGCCGCACAGGGCGGCGTGGAGCGCGCCGCAGGAGCCACCGACGCCGGGCAAGACGGCTCGTCGCCGGCGGCACAAGAAAGCGCGCGCGCCGAGGACGCGCACGCCGAGGATGGAGCGGGCAGCGCGCCCGCTCGAGCGGCGGTGACGGTTTCTCGGGTCGCGACACCGGAGAGCGCCGATCGAGCGGCCGCCAGCGTCCACGAGAGGGGCCTGATCCTGCGGGCCCGTGTGGCCATCGAGACCGATAGCGCCTTCGGCTACGTCGAGGCGCGCCGGCTGCTCGAGACCCACGCGCGGCAGTACCCGCGAGGGCGCCTCGCCAGGGAGCGTGAAGCGCTGCTCAGGCAGATTCGCTGAACCATCGGCTGTCAGGCCGTTGCTCGATCGCGCAACCCTGCGTGCCTCCACGCCCTCCCGCGACCTGACCCCCGCGCGTTCAGCGCCGCGCCGCCCCTCTCCGCGGCCCGGCACGTGGGTTGCTCTGCCATCCAGCGCACGCCGGGCGCTCCGCTGCACGCAGAGCGCGCGCCCCGGCTGCGCACGCACGGCCGACCCCGGCGCCGCGGCGCTCTGCGCCGCCCTGCCGAGGGAGCGACGGTCCCCGTCTGGACGATCGCGACAGCGGGACACCTGAGCTGCCGGCGCCGAGCGCGCACGGGACAGCAACCATGAACCAAGGGTCCTTAGACCGATGCTCCTGGAACAAGTGTACGAGAACGCGCCCGCCGTGCAGAGCGGCAAGCATTTCACGACCATCAACGAGTTCACCGATCAGCAGCCTGCCTTGAGGCCCGAGGTCCTGCTCGAGGTGCGGGACAGGCTGTGCGGCCTCGGCGCGTTCAGCGCCGACAAGCTGCTCGTCGAGGAGGACAAGGGCGCCATCCTCGGCGCCGTCGTCGCGGTCATGAAGCGGCTGCCGCTCGCCGTGGCCCGCTGGTACAGCTACGATCTCACCCACTCCCTCACCGTCCCGATCGCGTCGGAGTACTTCGCCGGGAAGCTGTACGTGAACGGGATATCCGCCGGGGATCGGGTCGTCATCGTCGACGACACGATCAGCACCGGCGGGACGCTCGCCGCGCTCATCGACGCGGTCCAGTCGGCCGGAGCGCTCGTGGTCGAGGTGCTCGTCGCGGTCGAGAAGGTGGACAACCGCGGCTCCGAGCTCATCCGGTCCCGCTTCGGCCTCGAGGTGAAATCGCTGATCCAGGTGACGATCGATCCCTCGCTGCGCCGGACCAGGGTCGTCTCGAACTCGCGTCAGGCGGCCTGATGGAGGCGCGTCGTTCGATGTGCGAGAGACATTTGCCGCCGACGGAGCTCTACCCGCTGCGGCGGGTCTGCGATGCAGGCGACGCCGCCGTCTTCGCGAAGTGCGAATTCAAGAACCCCACCGGGAGCCACAAGGACCGCATCTTCGCGTACATCATTCACGAGCTCGAGCGACAGGCGCTGATCGAGCCGGGGATGACCCTGGTCGAGTGCTCGACGGGCAATGGGGGCGCAGCGCTTGCATATGCCGGCAGGGAGAGGGGCTACAAGGTGGTCGTCTTCATGCCGGCCGGGATGACGATCGAGCGCAAGACGCAGATGCGCTCGTTCGGCGCCGAGATCATCGAGACGCACGGCGAGTCGTTCCTCACCCACGCCGAGGAGCAGGCGCGGGAGTACGTCCGCAAACACCCAGGCAGCTACTTCATCGATCAGTCGACCAGCCCGCTGAACCGGCGCGCCTGGCGCCGGTGCGGCGCCGAGATCGTCAGCGCGTTCCGCGCCCTGGACAGGGTGGTCGACCTGTTCATCTGCGCCATCGGCACCGGCGGGACCTTCTCGGGGATCGCCGAGGAGCTCAAGGCGAGCTTCCCCGCGATGAGGACCGTCGCCATCGAGGTGGACAGGTCGGCGCCGCTCCACGCCAGGCGCCACGGCGCGCCGTTCCAGCAGCGCTCTCACAACCTCATGGGGCTCGGCCCCGGGAAGCTGACGAGCGTCCTCCGTGAGGACCTGGTCGACGACGTCGAGGTCGTGTCAGGCGAGGAGGGCTGGACGATGATGAAGGCCCTCATCGACCAGGAGGGGCTCTTCGTCGGGCCGACGGCCGGCGGCAATGTCGCGATCGCCCTGCGGCACGCGCGGCGGCTCGGACCGGGGAAGAACATCGTGACCGTGCTCTTCGACTCGGCGTGGAAGTATTTCAGCGTCTGGGACGGGAACTACGGCTGCGTGGGGGGCCCGCCGTGACGACCGCCTCGGCGGCCCTCGGGCGCCCGTCTCCCCGCGTCGACACAGCGGGCGTCGTCGCGGTCGGCGCCTTCAGCCTCTTCTCCGCGGCGCTGGACGTCTACGCGGGGAACGTCCTCCAGCGGATCGACCCGATGCTGCTGATGTTCCTCTGCTTCACCAGCGCGTGGGCGGTCTTCACGGCGAGGGAGCTGCTCCGGAGGAGCAGGTTCGTCGCGATCGCCCTCGAGCGGCCGTCCGACGTGCTGGCGCTCAACCTCACGACCGCGGTGACCTGGGTCGGGCTCTTCTACGCGCTGAAATACGTGGAGCCGGCGCTGGTCAACGGGATCTCCGTGGCCATCGGGCCGATCTGCACCATCATTCTCGGGCGCTATCTCAGGCGGCAGTCTCGCGTGCTGCAGATCGAGTGGTGCTGCGCGGCAGGCATCTTCATCACGGTGCTGCTCCTGTCGTGGTCGTCCATCGCCCGCGCCCCCGCCACGGGCGCTCGGACGCTGCTCGGGCTCGTCAGCGGCGTCGCGTCGGGCGTCTTCGGCGCCGGGAGCCTCATCTACTCCAAGAGGCTGGCCGAGCGGGGGCTCAGCGCGTCGGCCATCATGTCCGTCCGCTTTCTCCTGCTCATCGGCGTCACCTTCGCGCTGAGCAGGACCGCGATCGGGGGGGCGCTCGTACGGCTCGACATCATGATCCCGGCGCTCTCGCTGTCCATCATCGGCATCGTCTTCCCGCTGTACCTGCTGCAGGTCGGCATCCAGCGGCTCGAGCCGGTCTCGGTCGCCCTGATCGTGACGGCCGCGCCGATCCTGACGTTCCTGCTCCAGATGTTCGACGACAGGATCGCCTTCTCGGTCACCTCGCTCGCGCTGATCGTCCTCATCACCCTCCTGGTCTCCACCAGCGTGGTGGCCCGTTACAAGATGGAGAGGAGCCCGCAATGAACGCCACCAGAACAGCGGCCATCGTCGACGCGTACTCGACCGGCCAGTACCTCGCCGCCGAGCTGCGGAAGCACGGCTTCTCGTGCATTCATGTGCAGAGCACGCAGGTGATCCCCGACATCGGCGCCGCGTCGTTTCACCCGGACGACTTCGTCGCGAGCGTGGCGCACGACGGCGACGTCGACGCGACGGCCCGGGCGCTGTCCGCGCGCGGGGTCGAGCTGCTCATGATCGGCTGCGAGCTCGGGGTCGAGCTCGGCGACGCGCTCGCCGCGCGGATGCGGCTCCCGTGCAACGCCCCCGAGCTGAGCCGGGCGCGGCGCGACAAGTTCGAGATGGGCGAGGCGCTGCGGCGCGCGGGCGTCCCTGTGGCGAGGCAGCTCAAGTCCGCTCGCCAGGACGACGTCGTGGCGTGGGCGTCCGCGCTGGAGCGCTGGCCGGTCGTGCTCAAGCCGGTCGACAGCTCGGGGTCGGACAACGTGATGTTCTGCCGGGGGCAAGCGGAGGTGGCCGCGGCGTTCCAGCGGATCACCTCGAGCAGGAGCGTCACGGGCCGGCAGAACCGCGACGTCCTGGCCCAGGAGTTCCTGGAAGGGACCGAGTACTTCGTCAACACGGTCAGCGCCGACGGCAGGCACCATGTCGCGGAGATATGGCAGTACCACAAGCGCACGGTGCCCGGGGCCGGCAGCATCTACGACTGGGAGGAGCCGCTGCCGTTCGAGGGCGCCCCCCAGGCCGCGCTGCGGGGCTATGTCGTCCGCGTCCTCGACGCGCTCGGGGTCCGGGTCGGCCCCGCCCACAGCGAGATCATGATGACCGCGCGCGGCCCCATCCTGCTGGAGACGGGCGCCCGGCTGGCCGGCTCGATCATCCCCGCCGCGGTCTCGGCGTGCATGCAGCGCAGCCAGGTCGAGCTCGCGGTCGAGTCCTACGTGCGCCCCGCGGAGCTGCTCCGGAGGGTCGGCGTCCCTTACCGGATGACGAAGCGGCTGCGGTACGTGTCGCTCATCGTCCCTCGCGATGGCGTCCTGCGGTCTCTGGATCGCCTGGACGAGATCCGGCGGCTGCCGTCGTTCTTCGACATGTGCCTCTACGCTCGCCCCGGCGCGCGCCTGAGGAAGACCGTCGACGCGTTTTCCTCGTCAGGCCATGTCTACCTCATCCACGAGGACCCCGAGGTCCTCCGCAGGGATTACGAGGCGATACGCGCCCTGGAGCTGAGCGGCCTTTACGAGCTCGACTAGAGGACCGATCAGTTTGATTTTGTGGTAATCCCGAGCGCTTCGATGGAAGGCTCGACGGTCTCGCCGAGCAATGGTCTCGTCCGCGCCCGGAGGTGCACGGATGGAACGATGGTTGCCGCCGGTGGAGCTGTCGCGGCAGGAACAGGCGCTCATGAAGCGGTTGACCCGGGTGCGAGCCCTGTTCGGCTTTCTCAGGCTGCACCGGCACGAGCTCTTCGACGAGACGTTCCAGGAGCAGCTGGAGAGCATGTACCGGACCACGGGAGCAGGTGAGCCGCCGCATTCGCCGGCGCTGATGTGCATGGTCACGCTGCTCCAGGGCTACGTCGGCGCATCGGATGCCGAGGCGGTGGAGCTGTCGATCGTCGACCTTCGCTGGCAGATGGTGCTCGGCTGCCTGGGGGCGGCCACGCCCGCATTCTCGCAGGGCGCGCTGCAGGCGTTCCGAGAGCGGATGGTCGAGCATGAGATGGACCGGGTGCTGCTGGAGCGGACCGTGGCGCTCGTTCGCTCGGGCGCGATGACGGAGAGCGAGAGGCGCGCGGTGTCCAAAGCGCTGCGCGTGGCCATCGATAGCCGCCCTTTAGCGGGAGCCGGGCGGGTTGAGGACACGATCAACCTGCTCGGCCATGCAGCACGCAGCATCGTCCGCGTCGTGTCGAAGATCACGGAGCGCCCGCCCGAGGAGATCTGTCGTAAGGCGGGCATCCCGCTGCTGCTGGCTCCCAGCATCAAGGCCGGGCTCGACCTCGATTGGAGCGACCCGAAACAGAAGGCGGCGGCGATTCAGATCCTGGAGCGGCAGGTCTCATCGCTGCAGCAGTGGGTGGACCGCCATCTGGGCGACGTCGTCGAGCAGCCGCTCCGCTTCTATTTGGATGCGGTCACACAGGTTCGGGACCAAGACCTGGAACTGGCGGAGGATGGGGCCGTTCGCATCCGGCAAGGCGTTGCGCCTGACCGCCGCGTCGCCATTGAGGACGCCGAGATGCGCCACGGCAGAAAGAGCCGCTCGAAACGGTTCGACGGCTACAAGGAACACATCGCACGCGACCTTGACCTTCCCGTCATCGTCGCCTGCGCGGTCACGCCAGCGAATCGCCCCGAGGAAGAGGGGGCCGCACCGATCGCCGAGGACATTCAACATCAGCGGTTGCGCCTCGGCGAGCTCCACATCGATCGCGCCTATGTGAACAGTCCCGTCGTTGACGACGTGATCCGCGACGGTGGCCAGGTGTTCTCGAAGCCTTGGGGACAGCGTGCTCGCAGCCCCAACCTGTTCAGCAAGCGCGACTTTAAGATCGACCTACGCACCAAGACGATCACCTGTCCGGCAGGACAGGTCGAGGTATTCGAGCCGGGCGACACGGTCGAGTTTGATCCTGAAGAGTGCGGCGCGTGCCCCCTCCGAGCCAGGTGCACCCAAGCCGCCTCGGGACGGGGGCGGACCGTGTCCATCGCGGAGGACGAGGCTCTGCAGCGCAAATTCCGGAAGCTGCAGCAGACGGGGGCAGGTCGCGCCGTGCTCCGCCAGCGGGTGGCTGTGGAGCATGCGCTCGCCCACATCGCGGCACGGAAGGGCCACACTGCACGCTACATCGGCGCCAGGAGAAATCTGTTCGACCTCCGGCGCGCAGCAGCGATCCAGAATCTCGAGGCGGCCCAACGCCTGCTGCAGCAGGCAGCGTAACCTGCCGGAATTAAATGGTTTTCAATATGTTTGTCGCTCTAGGCGCCGGCGCCATGGCGCGGCGCGATGATGAAGAAGTGCAATGTTAAGTGACATATCGTGAAGCGCGCCGAGCCGACCGGACCGAGCCGGATGAATGGATCCGCTGATGGCGCGCACAGGGCGCTCCGGCCGGAGCGCTTGCCCGGGTCGAGCGCTCGGTCTAAGGTATCTCGCATCAACCAGGGGGCCGGAACAGGCCTCCATCGCGAAAGGAACGTCCATGCGTCGGCTCGGAACTGCTACCCGCTTGCGGCTCTTCTTCGCTGCCCTGACGGCAGGTGCAGCGATGCTGGGAACCACTGCCCTGCTCGTCCCCTCGAGCGAGGCCGCGCCCGGGGCAAGCTGCACCTATTACAGCGACGAGAGCTACACGACGGTCGTCGGCCAGTACGGCCGTGACTGCTGCAACAACCCGATCGCGTGGGGCAGCAAGACGTCGCACTACGAGTGTGGCGGCTGCTTCACCTGCACCCCGCCTCCTCCCTGACCGCCGCGCGCCGGAGATGGACGGCGACACGCGCCGTCGCACCTCACCTTTCACCAGCTCTCGTGACCGTGTACAGTCGATCCGACGGCCAGCGGGAATCCAGGGGTCGATCTCTGGAGCGCGTGCTCCCCAGCTCGTGCTGCTGTCGATTGATTTTTCCTCTGGAGCTGCCGATCGCGGTCCTTCAGCCCACGAGCGCATGGCATGAAAAAGAATCGTTCTTCTCGATGGTTGTGCGGCGCCACCTCGGTGGCAGTCGCCCTCTCGGCCCTCTCCGGCTGTTCAGGCAGGACGGACACGGTTGACGCTGGTCCGGGCGGCTCATCGAGCGCAGCCGGCTCGACGGGAGCGGGCGGCCATGGCGGCAGCGCCGGCACGACGGGGACCGGCGGCGCTGGCACGGGCGGCGCTGGCACGGGCGGCGCTGGCACGGGCGGCGCGGGCGCCGGCGGCGCTGGCACGGGCGGCTCCGGCGACGGCGGCTCCGGAGGCTCCGGGACTGGCAGCTCCGGAACCGGCGGTTCGGGCGACGGGGCCGGCGGCTCGGGCGGCGCGAGCCCCCGCAAGTTCGTCGGCAACATCACGACGAACAACGTCGTGCGCGACGACTTCATCCGGTACTGGGACCAGATCACGCCCGAGGTCGTGGGCAGGTGGACCACCATCGAGACGTCCCGCGGTGTTCTGGACTGGAGCAGGCTCGACCCCGTCTACGACTACGCGCAGGCTCACGGGATTCCCTTCACGCAATACGCCATGGTGTGGGGTACGCCGACGCCGGCCTGGTTCGGGACTCTCTCCGCGGACGAGATGCGGCAGGCCGTGCGGGGCTGGATGCAGGCGTTCTGCGAGCGGTACCCCGACACGGAGTACATCGTCGTCGTGAACGAGCCGCCGCCCCACACGACGCCTTCCTTCAAGGAAGCGATCGGGGGCAATGGCGCGAGCGGCCACGACTGGATCGTCAACTCCTTCAAATGGGCTCGCGAGTTCTGCCCGGGCTCGACCTTGATCCTCAACGACTACAACAACATCGAGTACGAGACCGAACACAGACACTTCGTCGAGCTGGTGAAGACGCTGCTCGACGCGGGCGCCCCGGTCGACGCCATCGGCGCGCAGGCCCACGAGGCGTACAAGATCGAGACCGACGTCGTGAAGGGCTACATCGACGGGCTCGCCGCGACGGGCCTGCCCGTGTACATCACCGAGTACGACATCGACCTCGCGGACGACGACCGGCAGCGCCAGGTGATGGAGGAGCAGTTCACGATGTTCTACAACCACAGCGCCGTCAAAGGCATCACCCTGTGGGGTTACGTCGTCGGCGCCACCTGGCGAACCAACACGGGCCTCCTGCGCCGGGACGGCACCCCGCGGCCGGCCATGACCTGGCTGATGGACTTCCTCGGTCGCGGGGAGTGATCCCTCGCGCGCGGTGAGCGCGAGCGCCTCCGGGCGGCGGCGCCCTACCTGCGAGCAAGCCGGCGCGAGAGCCGCCTCGTTTGCCCGTGGCGAAGCGCGGTGGTTCTGGCAACATCCGCGGTGGGGATGCAGTGCCTAGGGAGCCTCTTCCGCAACCTCCAGAGCTCCTGGTATGCTGGCCACTTCACGTTATGTCGATCTGGAGCTCCTGTACGAAGGGGCCGATACGGTCCTGTACCGAGCCCGGCGTCGAGATGACGGCCAACCGGTGGTGCTCAAGGTCCTGCGACGCGACCACGCGAGCCCCCAGGCCCTCAGGCGGCTGCGCCGCGAGCACGAGATCGCCAGGGCGGTCGAGGCGTCGGCCGCCATCGTCCGGCCGCACGCGGTCGAGCGGCTCGGCGATCAGGTGGCGCTGGTCCTGGAGGACTTCGGCGGCAGCTCGCTCGAACGGCTCCTCGGAGGGCCGACGCCGCTCGAGCGCTTCTTCCCCCTCGCCCTGCGCCTGACCGACGCGCTCGCCGAGCTGCACCGCCACCACATCATCCACAAGGACATCAAGCCCCAGAACCTGCTCTACAACCCCGAGACCGGGCAGGTGAAGATCACCGATCTCGGGATCGCCTGCCTATCGCAACGCGAGCACCAGCACCTCGCGCCCGTCGGGCTCATCGAGGGGACCCTGGCGTACATGGCGCCCGAGCAGACAGGCCGGATGAACCGCTGGATCGACGAGCGGACCGATCTCTACTCCCTCGGCGTCACCTTTCACCAGATGCTGACTGGCACCCTGCCGTTCCAGGCCGGCGATCCCGTCGAGTGGGTCCACTGCCATATCGCGCGGACGCCGCCGCCGGCGCACGCGCTCGTCCCCTCGATTCCGCCGCTCCTGTCCGCGGTCGTGCTCAAGCTGCTCTCCAAGGCCGCCGAGGAGCGATACCAGAGCGCGACCGGCCTGCGGCGCGACCTGGACGAGTGCTTCGCCCGATGGCGGGCGACCGGCACGATCGACGCCTTTCCGCTCGGCCAGCGCGACGTCTCGGACCGGTTCCAGATCCCGCAGCGGCTGTACGGGCGCGAGCGCGCGGTCGAGGCGCTGCTCGCCGCGTTCGAGCGCGTGGTGGCTCAGGGCCGGCCAGAGCTCGTGACCGTGGGGGGCTACGCGGGCATCGGCAAGTCGTCGCTCGTCGCCGAGCTGCACACGCCGGTGGTGCGGGAGCGGGGGTTCTTCCTCTCCGGCACGTTCGATCAAACCGCGCGGGACGTCCCCTACCGCGCCTTCCATCAGGCGTTCCGGGCGCTGGTGCAGGAGATCCTCGGCGCGAGCGACGAGCAGGTCGAGCGCTGGCGACAGCGCCTGCGGGAGGCCCTCGGCCCTGACGGAAGGCTGCTCGCCGACGTGCTCCCCGAGCTCGGGCTGCTCCTCGGCCCACAGGCGCCCGTGCCCGAGCTCCCGCCCACCGAGGCCCAGAGTCGCCTGCACGCGACGCTCCAGCGCTTCGTCGCAGCGTGCGCCCGGAAGGAGCACCCCGTGGCGCTCTTCCTCGACGATCTGCAGTGGGCCGACGCGGGAAGCCTCCTCTTGCTCGAGCAGCTCGCCACCTACGCCGGGTCCGAGCACCTGCTGCTGATCGGCGCGTACCGCGACAACGAGGTCGGCCCCGCGCACCCGCTGCGGCTCACGCTGGCCGAGGCGCGGAAGCGCGGCGCCGCCGTCTCCGAGCTCGTCCTCGAGCCGCTCTCGGCCGCCCATGTCGGAGCGCTCGTCGCCGAGGCGGTCCACGCGCCCGAAGCGCAGGCCGAGCCGCTCTCGCGGCTGGTGTACGAGAAGACCGGCGGCAACCCGTTCTTCGTGCTCCAGTTCCTGATCGCGCTGCACCAGGAGGGGCTCATCGCCTTCGACGCGGAGCAGGGCGGGTGGCGATGGGACATCGCCGCGATCCGCGACAAGGGGTTCACCGACAACGTCGTCGAGCTGATGGCGGGCAAGCTGAAGCGGCTCTCGGCCCGGGCGCAGGACGCGCTCAAGCTCGCCGCGTGCCTCGGGAGCAGCGTGGACCTCGACACCCTCGCGGTGGTCGCGAGGCGCGCGGCGGAGGAGCTCCGCGAGGCGCTCGAGGAGGCGGTGCGGGAGGGGCTGCTCCTCCGCCGGAGCTCTGGCTATCGATTCCTCCACGACCGGGTGCAGCAAGCCGCAACCTCGCTCATCCCGGCGGGACAGCTCGCCGAGATGCACCTGGAGATCGGGCGGCTGCTCCTCCAAGCGCAGCGCGCGGAGGAGCGCGACGACGGGCTCTTCGAGGTCGTCGGCCACCTCAACCGCGGCGCCGCGCTCCTGCGCTCCCGGGCGGAGCGGGACGATCTCGCCGCGCTGAACCTGCGCGCGGGCAGGAAGGCCAAGGCGGCGGTGGCCTACGAGTCCGCCGCCGCGCTCTTCGCCGCTGGCCTCTCCCTGCTCGCGCCGGACCCCTGGGAGACGCAGCACGAGCTGGCCTATGCCCTGACCCTCGAGCGCGCGCACGCCGCGTACATCACCGGCGGCTTCGAGGAAGCCAAGCGGCTCCTCGAAGAGCTCCGCGATCGCGCGATAACCCGGAGCGAGACGGCCGCCGTCGTCACGCTCATCCTTGCCTTCCATCTGACGCGCGGGCAATGCGACCGCGCCGTGGAGATCGGGCGCTCGTGGCTCCGCGCCTGCGACATCGATCTGCCGCTCCACCCCGCCGGCGCACAGATCGAGGAGGAGACCGAGAGCTTCTGGCAGGCCCTGGGCGATCGTCCCATCGAGGACCTGATCCATCTGCCCCCCATGACGCACCCGGAGGCAAAAACCACGATGGGCGTGCTGGACGGCATGATCGGTCCCGCGCTCTTCGTGGACCCGGACCTGCACTATCTCGTCGCCATGCGCATGGTCAAGCTCAGCCTGCGTCATGGCAACGCCGAGACGTCAGCGCATGCGTACACCATCTTCGCGAGGCTGTTCGGCCCGAGGTCCGGGCGATACCGGGATGCGTACCGGCTCGGCAAGCTCGGCCACGACCTGGCGGAGAGGAGCGGCCTGCTCACCACGAGATCGACGGCGTTCACCCTCTTCGGACAGCACGTCGTGTTCTGGACACGCCACTACAGAGAGACGTATCCGTACACGCGCGCCGGCTTCAGCGCCGCGGTCGAGTCCGGTAACCTGAACATGGCGTGCATCAACAGCGTCTGGGCCGCGCTGTTCCCGCTGCTCTGCGGCGAGCCGCTGGAGGACGTGCTCCACGACGTCGAAGAGCGCCTCGGCTTCGTGCGCAGGCTCGGTCACACGTTCGGGTACTGCGCCCTCCTCAGCGGCCACGCCATGATCCAGACGCTGCGCGGGAGGCCGGTCCGCTTCTCGACGCTGGACGGGTCCGAGCTGGATCTGCGGGCCTTCGAGGCGTGGCTGGAGGAGGGGGATCTGCGGCCCGTCCTCAACCATCATCACAGCGCCAAGGCCCAGGCGCTCTTCGTGCTCGGCTCTCCCGGCGAGGCGTGCGCGGCGGCGACTCGCGTGAAGGTCGAGCACTCCTTCAGGCACGAGCCGCACGCGGTCACCGCCGAGAACTTCTATTATCTCGCGCTCTCGCTCGCGGCCCTCTGCGACGAGGCGCGACCCACGCCGCTCGGGGAGCTCCCCGAGCCGCTGCTCGAGTGCGAGCGGCAGCTCGGGGAGTGGGCCAGGAGCGGCCCCGACAACTTCCTTCACAAGCACGCCCTGGTCCGCGCCGAGATCGCGCGGCTCCTGGGGGACGGGCTGGAGGCCATCCTTCTCTACGAGCAGGCCATCGCGTCGGCGCGGGAGGGCGGCTTCGTCCAGCACGAGGCGATCGCCTGCGAGCTCGCCGCGGGGTTCTACCGCGCTCGCGGGGTCACCACCCCCGCCGACTGCTACCTGCGCAGGGCCCGCGCCTGCTACTTCGCGTGGGGCGCCCACGCCAAGGTGGAGCAGCTCGATCAGCGTTACCCCCACCTCGTCGAGCGCAGGCCGATGGCCCCTACCATCACCTTCGCCGTGCGGGCCGAGCAGTTCGACGTCCTGTCCGTGGTGAAGTCCGCGCAGAGCATCTCCGGCGAGATCAAGCTACCGCGGCTGCTCGAGACGCTGCTCCGCCTCGTGGTCGAGCACGCGGGCGCCGAGGAGGGATGCGTCCTCCTCGTCCGGGAAGATCGCCTGTGGGCTGCGGCGATCGAGGCGCCGGGGGGCGCGGCGAGGCTGCTCGGCGCGGGCGAGGCGCCTTCGGCCGCGCTGCCGCAGTCCGTCCTCAACTATGTTCGCCGGAGCCACGAGCGCGTGCTGCTCGACGACGCCGCCGCCCGGCACCCCTTCATGGAGGACGAGTATTTCCGGCGCAAGCGCCCGAAATCGGTGCTGTGCCTCCCGATCGTGCGCGAGACCCGGCTCGTCGGCCTGCTCTACCTGGAGAACAACCTCGTCACCGGCGCCTTCACCTCCGCGCGGCTCAGCGTCATCGAGCTGCTCGCCTCGCAGTCGGCGATCTCGCTGGAGAACGCGATGCTCTTCTCGGAGGTGGAGCAGGAGAACGCCGAGCGGCGGCGAGCGCAACAGGCGCTCAAGGCGAATCAACAGATGCTCCAGGCCATCGTCGACAACTCGGCGGCGGGAATCTACGTCAAGGACAGCGAAGGCCGACACCTGCTCGTCAACCGGCACGTGAGCAACACCTTGCGCCTGCCCGTCGAGGAGATCCTCGGCAAGACTGTCGCCGATCTGTTCCCTGCTCCGCTCGCCGCGGCCGTGGAAGACCACGACCGGCGGGTGCTCGAGGCGGGCACGCCGATGGAGTGGGAGGAGGAGGTATGGCTCGACGACGGGCCGCACACCTTCCTGTCGGTCAAATTCCCCCTCGACGGGGGGCCCGCGCCCGGCGCGCTCGGCGGCATCTCCACCGACATCACCGAGCGCAAGCGGGCCGAGCAGGCCGAGCGCTTCCTGGCCGAGGCGAGCCGGAAGCTGATGATGCTCGGCTATGGCGCCACCTTCGAGAGCGTGGCGCAGCTCGCGGTGCCTGAGCTCGCCGACCAGTGCATCGTCGACGCAGCCCTGAACGACCGCGCGCCGGGCAGCGCAGCCGCCGCAGGGGTGCCCTGCGAGCAGGTGGAGGCCTTGAGGGAGGCGCTGCGTCTTGCGGGGGCGCCATCGGCCGGGTCCGGCGGCGAAGCGGGCCCCGCCGCGCCCCTCTCCCAGCAGGTGCACCGGCTCGACCAGCCCGTCAGGCGCCTCCTGGAGCAGCTCGACATCCACGCATGGCTCCGGGTCCCGCTCCTCGCGCGCGACAGGTGCTTCGGGGTGATGACCCTGCTGGCGACCACGCCTCGGCGCCGTTATGGCCCCGACGAGCTGCGGCTGGCCGAGGAGCTGGGGCGCCGCGCGGCGCTCGCGCTCGACATCGCCCGCCTGTACGCCGAGGCCCAGGAGGCCATCCAGCGGCGGGACGAATTCCTCCTCGTCGCCTCGCACGAGCTCAAGACCCCCCTGACCTCGCTGCAGATGCAGGCACACCTCATGGAGCGGCTGCTGGGTCGCTACCAGCGCGCGGAGGTCGCCCCGGAGCGGATCGACGCGTCGCTCCAGGTCATCGGTCGCCAGATCGCGCGGCTCGGGCACCTCGTCGACGAGCTGCTCGACGTGACGCGGCTGGACGCCGGGCGGATGACGCTCGCGCGCGCGCCCGTCGATCTGGCGTCGCTGGCGCGCGAGGCCGTCGAGCGGATGGGTCAGCAGCTCGCGAGCGCGCGCTGTCGCGTCCAGCTCGACCTGGACGAGCCCGTGGTCGGGCGCTGGGATCCGTCGCGCCTCGAGCAGGTCCTCGTCAACCTCCTGTCCAACGCGATCAAGTACGGCGCCGGTGGCCTCATTCACGTCGTCGTGCGCCGGCACGAAGGGCGCGCGCTGCTCTCGGTGCGGGATCACGGGACGGGCATCGCCGAGGCCGATCACGCCAGGATCTTCGAGCGCTTCGAGCGCGCTGTGTCGGTCCGGAACTTCGGCGGACTCGGCCTCGGCCTTTACATCGTCCGCTGGATCGTGACCTCGCACGGCGGCACCATCCGCGTGGAGAGCAGGCCAGGCGCCGGCGCCACGTTCCTCGTGGAGCTCCCGCTGGAGCCGGCGGAGATCGAAGCGGCGGCAGACGGTCAGAGCTCCTCGCCCTCACCGGCGTAGGCGTCCCAGGCCACCTGGCACCGCGTCGACCCGGACGCCCTCACCCGTCGTGGCCGCGCGCCGCGGCATCGAGACATCGCGCCGCCCGTCTGGGGGTCAGCCGATCCCGCGTCGCTCCGTGGTGTCGTGGAGATCGGCCCCCGCCTCGCCGGAGCCGGAGCGAGCGCCCCGATCGCCCGCGCGCTTCAGGAAGGCGCCCGGTGTCAGCCCGACGAGCTCCCGGAAATCGGCGATGAGGTGCGCCTGGTCGTAATAGCCCGCGTCTACGGCGATATGTGCCCAGTCCTTCGAGGTCGCCGCCCTCCGCACGGCGCGCTGCAGGCGAACGCTCCGCGCGAAATCCTTCGGCCCGATACCGACGCTCTCCGTGAAGGCGCGGCGAAGATGCCGCGCGGTGACGCCAAGCCGCTCCGCCACGCTCTCCACCCGGACCTCGTCTCCTTCGAGCAAGCGCACCGCGCGGCGAGCGAGCCGCGCCGACGCCGGCTCCGATGCCTGGTGGGTACGAAGGTCGATCGCGTGAGAGAGCCGGTCAAGCACCTCCGGCAGGCCTCGCGCCGCGAGGAGCTCCTGGCAGAGGTCGCTGCCCGGACGGCCCCAGATCTCTTCCAGCGGGACGATCCGGTCCGTCAGCGCGTTCGCCGCCACGCCCAGCAGCGGCGCCGACCAGCCTGGCTTGAACTGAAGCATCACCGCCCGCGCGACGCCCGTTGCGTCCTTGAACAGCGCCCGCGTCCGCGGGCCCGCGACGCACACATCCCCTCTCCGCCCCTCCTCGATCACTCGAAAGACAAGGGTCGTTCTCCCGTTGGGCAGCCATTCGACGTGAAGGGCGCGTCCAGCGACTGGCACGACGGCGCGGACATCCTCCACGACGCGGGAGAGCGATGACGTCACGGCGGCAGAGTCCATCGCGCGCGGCACCCTCGTAGTCTCGCGCGCCCGCTGCGGCCGGTCAAGCCGGCGCGGGAGGACCGATGAAAATGTCCGATCTTTCCAATCGGAGGGCGGCGGCGGGAGATACGAAGGCGGTGGAGGTACCGCATGAGCAACCGAGATTTCTCAGACCACGTCGTTGTCGTCACCGGGGCGAGCGGGGGCGCAGCGTCATGAGCGCACCGACCCCCGCAGCCGACACCTCCCGCGCGCCCACGCCGGTCCTCTCGGTCAGCCCCGTCGTGCTGCCAGCCCCCGGCCGCGCCGTCGACCTCCAGGTGCGCGTCTCCGCGCCCGTGACCGGGAGCGGACTGCCCATCCTCTTGCTCTCGCACGGCCACGGCCCCTCCAACCACCTCTCCTCCTTGAACGGCTATGCCCCGCTCGCGAGCTACTGGGCGGCGCACGGCTTCGTCGTCATCCAGCCCACCCACCTCGACTCGAAGACGCTCCCGTTCAGGGACTCCGATCACCCCGAGGCGCCGCTGTACTGGCGATCGCGGGCCGAGGACATGAAGCGCATCCTCGATCATCTCGACGCGATCGAGGGCGCCGTCGCCGCGCTCGCCGGGCGCCTGGATCGGAGCAAGGTCGCCGTCGCCGGGCACTCGATGGGCGGGCACACAGCGAGCGTCCTGCTGGGCGCGCGGCACAAGGATCCGCGCGACGGAACGGAAGTCCGCCTCGCCGAGCCCCGGATCAAGGCGGGCGTGCTGCTCGCCGCGCCCGGCAGAGGCGGCGATGCCCTCAGCGAGCTCGCGGCCACGAAGTATCCTATCTTCTCCACCATCGATTTCTCCACGATGACGACGCCCGCGCTCGTCGTCGCCGGCGACGAGGACGGCTCTCCTCACCTGACGGTCGCAGGCCCCGACTGGCACGCCGATCCCTACCACCTCTCCCCGGGCCCCAAGTCCCTGGTCACCCTGTTCGGCGCAGGGCACGGGCTGGGCGGGGTCTCGGGATACGACGTCGCCGAGACGACGGACGAGAACCCCGCGCGCGTGGCTGCCGTCCAGCGTCTCACCTGGGCCTATCTCCGCAGCGCGCTCTACCCCGGAGACTCCGCCTGGCAGGAAGCGCAAAGCGCGCTGACCGGCGCGGCCAACCCGCTCGGACGGGTCGACTCCCGATAAGCGAAGCCTCGAGAGCGGGGGGCGCCGATCGGCGAGGGGCGCCCGGCGCGGCGCCGTGGTAGGATGCTGGCCGGCTCGTCGCATGGGAAGCAACCTGGAATCGGCCATTGCCGTCCTCAATGGAGTCCTCGGCGACTACCTGAAGCGGACCACCAATGGCCTTGCGACCGCGATGCAGCTCGTCCGCGACGGGCGCCCCGTGCCGCTCGCCGGGGCGCTCCCCGCGGACGCCGCGGCGCCGGCCACGCCGCGGGTCGTCGTGCTCGTGCACGGGTTGATGAGCACCGAGGGCGTCTGGACGATGCCGGACGGCGAGACGTACGGATCGCGGCTCGCGCGCGATCTCGGCTACACGCCGCTCTACGTGCGGTACAACAGCGGCCTCCGCGTCTCCGAGAACGGGGAGGTCCTGGATGTCCTCCTCGAGGAGCTCGTCTGTCGCTATCCGGTTCCCGTGGAGGAGCTGGCCATCATCGGCCACAGCATGGGCGGCCTTGTCGCGCGCAGCGCCGCGCACGCGGCGAGCGGCAAGCCGCGGAGGTGGCTGCCCCTGCTGAAGCGGGCCTTCTATCTCGGCACACCGCACCTCGGCGCCCCGATGGAGCGCCTCGGCAACGTCGTCACGTGGGCGCTCGGGCGCATCGACAACCCGTACACGAAGCTCATCGCCGACATCGCGAACCTCCGCAGCGGCGGGATCAAGGACCTGGCCTATGCCAACCTGCGTCGAGAGGACTGGGAGGGCGCCGACGCGGACGCCCTGCTCCAGAACCGGCGCCATCCCGTGCCCCTGCTCCCGCACGTCCGCCACCACCTCATCGCCGGCGCGCTCACGGCCGACCCGCGGCTCTCGCTCCTGTTCGGGGACGCGGTGGTCTCGCTGAGGAGCGCCACGGGGAGGGCGGTGGCCAGGGACCGGTGCTCGCCGTTCCCCCAGGAGCACGTGCGGATCATGCCGGCGCTCGGCCACCTGCGCCTGGCCCGCGACCCGGACGTCTACGCGCAGATCCGCGCGTGGTGCGAGGAGGAGGCGTGATGGAGCGGTGGCGCGGCCTGAAGGACCTCGTGCAGGATGCTGTCGACAACGGCTCGCGGGCCGTGGAGCGGCTGCAGAAGCACGCGGCGAAGCTGCCTTTCGACCTGCTGGAGCAGATCCCGCCGATCGCGGCGCCGGTGCGGGGGATCCGGATCGTCCACGACACGATGGTGTCCGGCGTCCACGTGGCGATCCGCCTCGTCAACCGGGTCGCGGGCTACACCATCGATGGGGTCCTCCACGTCGTCGAGCAGCAGAAGGGGCCAGCGGGGACGCCGGGCGAGGGCGAGCCCAGCGCGCCGGGCGCGCCGGCCGGCCGTCGAGGGACAGAGCGCGTCGGCTCGTGAACCACGGCTCTCCATCGACTGCCCGGAACGGTGAGCCCGCGCGGATCCCTCCTTCTCCTCGCCGGCGCGCGCCCCCATGATGGCGCCATGCTCCGCTTCCCGCGCGCGCTCTGGATCGCGTTGGCGCTCGCGATCCTCCTCCCGCTCCCGTCCCTCTTCGCCGAGCTCTACACGGACGACCAGATGATGGTCCTCCGCCTGGAGGGCACCATCCCCTCCCCGGTGCCGGGCCCCTTTCATCTCTACACCTTCGCGAACGGCTCGGCGGAGCAGCGCGCCCAGATCCATGGCGGCGGCACCTTTCCCTGGTGGACCCTGCCCGAGCTCCGCCTCTCGTTCTTCCGCCCGCTCTCGAGCGGCCTGCTCGCGCTCGACCACGCGCTCGCCGGCCGCGACCCGCTGCCCTACCACGTGCACTCGATGGCCTGGTACGCGGCCGCCGTGCTCGCCGCGGCGCTCCTCTTCCGGCGCCTCCTCCCCGAGCGGACCGCCGCCGCCGCGGCCCTGATGTTCACGATCGCCCCCGCCCACTGGATGGCCGCCGGCTGGCCCTCGTCGCGCCACGTCGCGATCGTCGGCGCGCTCGGCTTCAGCGCGCTCGCCCTCCACCTCCGCGCCCGCGAGCGCGGCGATCGCCGCGCCGCGGTCGGCGCCCTCGCCTGCGCCGCGATCGCGCTCCTCGCCGGCGAGGCCGCGCTCGGCGTCTTCGCCTACGTCTTCGCCTACGAGCTCCTCGGCCGCGACGAGCCGCTCGCCCGCCGCGCCCGCGCCTTCGCCCCCTGGGTCGCGCTCGCGCTCGTCTACGCGATCACCTACAAGGCGCTCCACTTCGGCGCCTACGGCTCCGGCGGCTACCTCGACCCCATCGCCGAGGCGTCGACCTTCCTGCCCGCGCTCCCCGTGCGCCTCGCCGTCTTCGCCGAGGCCGCGCTGATCGGCGTCCCCGCGGAGGTCTCGGCCCTCGACCCCCGCGCCGCGCGCGTCCTCGCGGCCCTCGGCGTGCTCGCGCTCCTCGCCTTCTCCTCGCTCCTCCGCCGCGCGCTGCGGCGCATCGCGCCCGAGCACGCGCGCACCCTCCGCTGGCTGCTCGTGGGCGCCGCGCTCGCGCTCCTCCCCGGCGCCGCGGGCATCCCCGGCGATCGCGTCCTCTTCCTCCCCAACCTCGGCATCGTGGCCGCGCTCGCCACGGTCCTCCTCCACGCCGGTCGCGCTCCGGACGAGCGCGCCCTCGCCGCGGCCCCCGCGCGCGCCGGCGTCGCCCTCTTCGGCCTCCTCCACGTCGTGCTCGCCGCGCCGGTCTTCCTCTTCGGCGTCCTTCACCTCACGATCACCTCGAGGACCGCGCTCGACGTCCTCGCCCGCGCCGAGATCCCTCGGCGCGAGGGCACGCGCGTCCTCGGCATCGGGCTCTCGGATCCGCTCGTCGGCATGTACCTCGGCTCCGGGCTCCAGCTCGCGTTCGACCCCCCGCCCGCGACCGTCGATCTCCTCAGCATGGCGGGCCGCGACCACCGCGTCCGCCGCGTCGACGCCCGCACCCTCGAGATCGCGGTCGATGGCCGCCTCCTCGACGGCGCCTTCGAGAACGTCGTCCGCGCCAGGCGCCACCCCCTCCGCGCGGGCGACGTCGTCCCGCTCGGCGCCTGGTCGGTCCGCGTCCTCGCCGACGACGCGGGTCAGCCGACCCGCTTCGCCGTCACCTTCGATCGCGACCTCGACGACCCCTCGCTCGCCTTCCTGCACTGGAAGGACGGCGGCCTGCGCGCCCTCGCCCTCCCGCCGATCGGCGGCGAGGTCCTCCTCCGCCACGAGCCGGGCCCGATGGGCATGTAGGGTTTCTCGACCGCGACCCCATCGCCCGCTCGACCGCCGCCGGGCGCATGACGCCCCTCGAGCTGCGATGCCGCTACTGGATCGCGCCGATCCTGTCGAGGAAGTCGTTGTAATCGTCGATCTTGCCCGCCGGAATCATGTCGATGCCGGTGTTGACGGTGCTATCGCCGTCCATCAGCGGGGCGAGGATCTCCTTGGTCCCCTCGAGACCGATGGTCTTGATGCCGTAGAGGATGTAGGGCACGAGGTAACCCTGATAGTACTGCCGCTGTGTGTGTGTGGCCTTGATGCGCCCCTCGCGCATGTACTCGACGGTCTTCGGATCGAAGTCGAACGCGACGATGGGGATACCCGGTGCGCCCGCGACGTCGGCGCCCATCACGCACCTGTACGAGATGTTGAACAGGCCGACGATACCGAGGACGGGCGGGTCCGCCGCCCCGATCAGGAATTGTATCGTGTCGACGTCGGCGGCCTCCTCGGCGTTGAAGATGGCGTCGCTCACCAGGGGCGTGTAGCCGGCGGCCTCGATCTCCTCCCGCGCCCCCTGCGTTCGATTGTGCCCGTCCACCCAGGATGGTGAGGAGGCGCCGTGGATGAGCACGGTGCCTGGCGGCGGGGGCAGCATCGCGAGCAGGGTCTTCGCTGCGGTGGCCCCGGCAGACTTGTTGACGGTTCCGACGTAGAGCGAGCGCTTCGAGGTCGGCACGTCGCCGTCGAGCGTCACCACGTGGGCCCCCTCCGCGACGGCCTCATCCATCGCGGCTGCGTTCGTGTCATCGTAGGGCGAGATGCCGATCCCTTCGGCGCCGTCCACCACCGCCTGCTTGATCTGCTGGTTCTGGATTTCCTGCGATGTCGTCGTATCGGTCGACTGGGCAGTGGGCCCGAGCACGTTTCCCGTGACCTCGAGCTCACCCATCGCCCGGTTCGCACCCGTGGCGATCGGCGCGAAGAAGCCGGTGAGGTTCTTCAGCAGGACCACCATCTGCATCGGCTCGACCGTGCCCTCATTGACCCTGGCAATGAGGTTATCGATCGTCGCCTCGAGCTGCGCGGGCCTGAATTCGTTCTCTGGCGTTGGCGCCCGATCGATGCGTGGGATCTCCGTTCCCGCGCCGTCGCTCGATCCACACGCCGCCGTCGTCATGATGAGCCCGAAGACCGCCATCCAGCATCGTCCAACCGTGGTCATGAGACCTCCTCGTCGGTGGTTCGATCCATCGCGCGCGGTACTCCCGTGAGAGTCCATCCTGCAGCGAGATGCCTCCGCGAGCGCGACACCAAGCCAGGGACGCAGATCCCACGTGCAGCCCGGTTTCCATACAGCGCACGCATCGCCTGCGGTGCGCGAGCCCCGTGTGGTCCTGCGGAAGCGATGCAGAAACGGCGTCCCGGCGTCCATACCCGATCTTTCTGGTTACAGCGTCCGGGGTCGAGCTGTCAAGTGACAGGAGAACAATCGACGAGTGGTGGAATTGGGATCCGGGGGAATGTGAGCTGCCGAGGTAAGCGCGCTTTGCAAAACGCGCACGAGCGGCGCCGACCTGCCCAGCGCGTGATCGCGGTTACATGGGTTGCCGGCGCCGTCCACGCCTCGACGCTGCGATGGAAGGCGAAGAGGGCGCAGAGGCATCGGTCGTCGATGCCCTCTGCGCCCTCTGCCGCGTCGTTACCTCGAGATCGCGGCGCGCTGCCTGGTGCAGCGGCCGCTCCGCCCGACCGTTACCGGCCGAGGAAGTTCATGAGCCAGGACATGGCCGGCCGCATGGTCCCGTTCGAGTGCTGGATACCGGTGTTGTCCCGCCACGTGGCGCCGACGATGTAACCCCAGAGGGTGATGCCGGGGACGGCCGGGTGGTTCCAGAACATCTGGAACTGCTCCTCCATCACCCGCTTCTGCTGGTTGTCGTCCGCGATGCCGATGTCGTACTCGGTGATGTACACGGGCTTGCCGAGCGCGGCCATCTTGTCGATGTACGACTTCACGGTGCTGGTGTTGATCTTGTAGGCGTCGTGGGCCTGGGCGCCGAGGGCGTCGACCGGGGCACCTGCGTTGATCACCGCCCGCGCGATCCTCATGAAGTTCTGGTGATCGTTCTCGTACTCGATGTTGTTGTAGTCGTTGAGGATCAGGACCGCGTTCGGGCAGTACTCGCGCGCCCACTTGAAGGAGTTGACGATCCAGTCCCAGCCGCTGGCGCCGTCGCCGCCGATGCCATTCTTGTACGACGGCGTGGTGTGGGGCGGCGGCTCGTTGACCACGTCGATGTACTTCGTGTCCGGGTAGCGCGCGCAGAACGACCGCATCCAATCCTTCACGGCCGCCTGCTGCTCCGACCCGGAGAGGCCCGCGAGCCAGCTCGGCTGCTGGGCGCCCCAGACGAACACGTGCTGCTTGAAGACGACGTTGTTCGCCTTCGCGTAATTGTAGATCCGGTCGAGCGCGGCCCAGTTCTTGTTCCCGCGGGTCCGCTCGACGGCGTCCCACTTGCCCTCGTTCTCGGGCGTGATCTGGTTCCAGTACCTCGAGAAGCCGTCGCGCACGGCGCCGCTGGTCGTGATGTTGCCCACGAACTTCGCGCCCGTGGCGCCGCCGCCACCGCCCGCGCCGCCGCCGCCGCCGGCGCCGCCACCGCCACCCGCGCCGCCGGAGCCGCCCGTGCCCGAGCTGCTGGAGCTGCTGGCGCTGCTGGAGCTGCTGGAGCTGCTCGAGCTGCTGCTCGTTCCGCCCCCCCCGGTCCGGAACGAGAACTTCTGGTTTGCGCCGTTCGCCCAGCCCCACTGCTGGAGGCCTGCGCCGTCCCCGCTGCCGCCAACGTCCAGGGACTTGCCGCTGTGGCGCGCCGTGACACGCACGCCCCCGGAGACGTCCGTGAGCGACCACTGCTGGTTCTGCCCGTTCCAGCAGGAGTATTGCTGGATGCGGGCGCCGTCGCTGGTGGAGGAGCCCGAGACGTCCAGGCACCGGTTGCTGGCTACATTGCGGATGCGGTAGTAGCTGCCGCCTGCCGACTCCACGCGGAACTGTTGTCGCGTCGAGCCGTTGCAGGTGGCGATCTGCAATCCCGCTCCGTCAGCGGTGCTGCCTCCAGCCACCTCGACGCATTTTCCGCTCTGCGCGCCGACGATCGTGTAGGTCGCGCTCCCATCGATCGAGATGGCGCCCTCGAGCGACCCCTCCTCCTCGGTCTCGGCGTCGTACGCCTCCTCGGGGTCGATGACGCACGACACGGCGAGGATACCCGTCGCCGCCGCAAGCAAGGCATGCTTCGTTCCAAATCTCATCGTGTTCTCCTCGTGTGCTAAGTAAGTGAAACGCGGACTGTTCTACGGCTCGACGCTGCCCTTGCGTGCCTCGGGGCCGCTCGCCGCGCGCTGAAGGCTCCCGAGGTGCCACCGCGCTGGCCATTGCCGCTGCGGATGAAGCTCGCTCAATTTGCGCGCGGAGCGGATAAGTTCGTTCTGTGCGCTCCGGGCAGCGCCGTCGCATGTGTCCGCCACGACCGAACGAACAGGGTCGGTGAAGAATTCGATCTCGATGACGGAGATCCCGGTGCTCATGACGACTCACTCAGGGCAAAGTCGAAGAATGAGGCGGGATTGTGAACGCTCACATCAAGAATGTCAATTCCGATCTTCCGCCCGCCACGCCGAGAAGAAACATCCTTGAAGCACTCGACCCCGGGCCGCCTCGTCGCTGGGGGAGACGGCAGCAGGTCCGCGGCGTGAATCGCACCTTGTACCCCGGTGTGGCAGCGGGCGTCGCGTAATCGGGGCTGCGGGCCGGGTGAGGCGGCGTTCGACGACCTCCGCGCTGGTGTCGCTGCTGGCTCGGCGTAGGATGGGCGCATTGCGAGGCAGACTGGATGGCGCCCATCGTTCCCGACAAGAAGAAGATCAAGAGCTTCCCTGACGACGCCGCGTTCGAAGCGTGGCTGGCCGCAAACCACGCGCGGGAGACGGAGCTGTGGCTCCGGATCTACAAGAAGGACTCCGGCGTGCCGACGGTGACCTACGCGCAGGCGCTCGACGTGGCGCTTTGCTGGGGGTGGATCGACGGGATCAAAAAATCCCTGGATGAATCCTCGTTCTTGCAGCGGTTCTCGCCGCGCAAGGCGAGGAGCGTCTGGAGCCAGATCAACCGCGGCCATATCGCCCGCTTGACGGCCGCGGGGCGCATGACGCCGCACGGGCAGCGGCACGTGGACGCGGCGAAGGCCGATGGTCGCTGGGATGCGGCGTACGCGCCGATCCGCAGGGCGACCGAGGCCACCCTCCCCGACGACCTTCGCGCAGCGATCGAGGCGAACCCACGGGCGCGTGAGACGCTCCAGACGCTGGGGCGTCAGAACCTGTTCGCGCTGGCGTTCCGCACGAACAACATGAAGACGGACGCGGGTCGCGCGAAGAAGATCGCTGCGCTGGTGGCGATGCTGGCGCGCGGTGAGACCATCGTGCCGGAGAGGCCGAGACAGTCGAAGGCGACCCGGCCCGCTACAGAGTGAGTCGCTGTTTGACCACCTGAGTCCACCTCACGACGCAGCAGACCGCGGCTTCGACGCGCCCGCCCGCCCGGCCGAGCTCGACATCGATCAGCCGCCCTTGCAGACGTCGGCGCAGGTGCCCGTCGCGTCGACACACGCGGAGGATGCGCAGTCCGAATCGGAGGAGCAGGGCGCGCCGGCGGCGCCGAGCGGCGCGCACGTGGCGCCATCGCACGTCGCGCCGGCCGCGCAGTCCTGGTCCGACGCGCATGGACCGCCCGCCTGCTCGCGCGCCTGGCACGTGCCGTCGTCGCCGCAGCGAAGCTCCGCCTGGCATTCGAGGCTTCCCTCGCACGACTCGCCCGCGGCGAGCCGTGGCGCGCACGTCCCCGCGTCGGGCGGCGAGGGCTGGTCGCACCGGAGCGCCTCGTCACAGTCGAACGCCGACGAGCATGGCTCTCCGGCCAGCGCGCTCGCTTTGCACGCCGACACCGTCTGCCCGCTCGCGTCGGTGGTCCGCACGCAGCGGTCCCGGGCGCAGTCCCAGTCCGAGCCGCACGTCCCGCCCTCGGGTACGGAGCCGTCCCACACATCGAGGCAGGATGGCGTGTACTCGCCGTTCACACCCAACAGCACACCCACGATCTGAAGTTCGGCGCAGGGGGCTGCGTCCACCTCGGCGAGGCATGCCGCCGCCTTTTCCGGGACGAAGGTGCCGTTCACCTCGCCTCCGCCGGTGACGGCAAGGAGGATCGCTTCCAGCTCCGAGGCGCACGCGTCGGCGGAGCTCGCGTCCAGGCCATGCGCGGCCCGGGTCGCCGCGTCGCAGCAGGCGAACGTGCGGTCGCACAGGGCCTTCGCGTACCTGGGTATGAAATCGCTGTCTGTCGGCTCCTGGCCTCCGTTGCTCGCCGGTGGCTCGTCGTCCTCGCATCCGGGCACAGCGGACATCGCGACGGCGACGGCCGACAGGAGCGTCGCGAGCAAGACATGTCGATGGGTGCGCATGAAGAACCTCCTCGTTGGATCTTACATCGACCCGGGGGGCCGCCGCGACATCCCACCCCGGCGCCATCCCGAGGTCGGCGAACGCGAGCGCAACGGGGCAACCGGGCTCGACGGCTCGCCGCGCCGGCTCCGCAGCAGAGCGCGGCGATCGGCGTGAACATTCCTTGTCGGTGTCCTGGAGCTCCGGAGAGAGCGCGTGAGACGCCCGGCAAGTCGGGCGTGCGTTCCCGTGGAGTTCGTGCAAGTGTCGCTCCGATGCAGATCCGCTCCTTTTCTCCTCATCCGTCCGTGAACCTACTTTGCGTCTCGATGCTCCTCGCCATCCCTCTCGCCGCCGGCTGCGGCGATGACAGCGGCGGCGAGGGCGCGACGAGCTCGACCGGCGGCACGGGTGGGGAGGGCGGCGGCGCGACGAGCTCGAGCGCCTCGACGACGAGCGGGAGCGCGGGCGGCGGTGGAAGCATGGAATGCGGCCCCGACGTGGACGCGCCCGAGGAGGTGCTCGCCGGCGATACCGATCCAGAGGCCGGGGTGTTCACGCTGGACGAGGCGCTGGCCGAGCTCCCGGAGGGCCCGGGGCCGCTGCGCGCGATCATCGAGACCGACAAGGGCGCGCTCACCTGCGAGCTCTTCCCGGAGCAGGCTCCGAACGCGGTCGCCAACTTCGTCGGGCTCGCGCGCGGGCGCCGGCCCTGGCTGGACCCGGAGACCGGCAGCTGGGTGAAACGGCGGTTCTACGACGGACTGACCTTCCACCGGGTGATTCCGGAGTTCATGGCGCAGGGGGGCGATCGGCTCGCCAACGGCGAGGGCTGGCCAGGGTACGAGTTCGCCGACGAGATCTCCGCGCTGAAGCATCGAGCGGGGACGCTGGCCTATGCCAATGCCGGGGCGGACACGAACGGGAGCCAGTTCTACGTCACGGAGGTGGCGACGGACTGGCTGGACGGCGCGTACACGATCTTCGGCCAGTGCGCGCCGGTCGAGGTGGTCACCGAGCTGACGCATGTCGAGACCGGTGCGGACGACAAGCCGCTCGTGGAGCTGGGCCTGAACAAGGTGACGATCACCCGCTGCGCGCCGTGAGAGGCGCTCACACCACGGCGCGCGCGAACTGTCCCGGCGTGATGCCGACGATGCGCTTGAAATGCCGGTTGAGCTGGCTCTGGTTGTACAGGCCGACGCGCGCTGCGATCTCGGACGGCGGCACGCCTCGCGCGAGGAGCGCTCGGGCGCGACCGATCCGCAGTTGCGTCACATAGGCATACGGCGTCACGCCGAGCTGGTCGCGAAACGCGCGGATGAGCTGGAACTTGTCGAGCCCGACGTGCAGCGCGATCTCGTCGAGGGAGAGCGCGGTGACGAAGCGCTCGCGGATGAGCTCGAATGCGCGGCGCAGGGGGGCGCCCCAGGCGTACGGGCGTCCGCGCTTGGCGTGACCCGGACTGGTGAGCGCGACGACGGAGCGCAGCGACTCCGCGAGCGCGGTCTGGAGCGCGAGGGGCTCGGCGTCGCCCTCGTGGACGAGCGCGTGCAGGGTGAGGAGCGGCGCGCCCTCGGGCGCTCCGCGCTCGAAGAACAGGCTTGGCGGGGGCGCGAAGGGCCGGCCTCCGAGCGACAGGCGCGCTTCGTTGACCAGCGCGTCGTTGAAGAGCACCGCCTGGAAGCGCGCCGGCCCATCGCGTCTCTCCTCGCGATGCACCTCACCCGGGAGCATGAGCGCGAGCGCGCCCGGCCTCGCCGTCCAGGTGCGCCCGCGCGCCCGCCACTCGCTTTGGCCGGCCGTGAAGGAGACCGAGGCGAAGCGGTCCTTCACGGAACGGTGGCTCCGGGCATCGCTGCGGCAGCGGGCCACGGTCACGCCGGAGAGCGCCTTCGGTTGCACGATCTCGATGCGCAGCGGATCGTCCGGATCGCAGGCTGGCAGTGCGCTCGGCATGCCCCGGATCCTAGTGGGCCAATGCGCGCTGCGCCAGGCCCGTTTCCGTGGATCGCGCGCTGCGCGGGTCCTGTCAATTTTGCCCAAGCCGCGCCGGCGGAGGGTGGACATCCTCCGTCCCGAGGTCGCGGGCACGGCCTGTCGTTCATCAGGCCCACAGATCCGGAGCGAATCCTATGGGACGGTTGCAAGACAAAGTCGCGCTCATCACGGGTGGAAACATGGGAATCGGCAAGGCCGCAGCGCTGTTGTTCGCCCAGGAGGGCGCCAGGGTGGTCATCGCCGCGCGCCGGGTGGCCGAGGGCGAGAGGACGGCCGCGGAGATCGTCGCCCGAGGGGGAGAAGCCATCTTCGTTCCGACGGACGTGTCGCGCGCGGCCGACTGCGCCGCCATGGTCGCAGCCGCCGTGAAGAGGTACGGGCGGCTCGACGTCGCGTTCAACAATGCAGGCGTGGAGCAAGTCATCAAGAGCGTGCCCGAGCTCGAGGAGGACGAGTGGGATCGGGTGATCGACATCAACCTGAAGGGCGTCTTCCTGTCGATGAAGTTCCAGATCCCGGAGATGCTCAAGGCCGGCGGGGGCGCGATCGTCAACACGTCCTCCGTCGGAGGCCTCGTGGCGACGCCTGGTCTGTCCGCGTACGTGACGTCGAAGCACGGCGTCATCGGGCTGACCAAGGCCGCGGCCATCGACTTCGCGGCTCGCAACGTGCGGGTGAACGCGATTTGCCCTGGGGGCACGCACACGGCGATGTTCGACAGGTGGATAGAGGATCGGGCCGTGGAGCAACGAGTCCTCGCGAGCCACCCGATCGGCCGGTTCGCGGATCCGATCGAGCCGGCTCGGGTGGCCCTCTTCCTGGCGAGCGACGAAGCGTCGTTCGTGACCGGGGTCGCCCTGCCCATCGATGGCGGGCTCGTCGCGGCCTGACACGGCCGCTGGGTGGACGCGCCGCCGAGCGGCTTCGACGCAGGCGAACTGGATCTGTGCTGCGACGGCCGCGGAAGCCCGAGTCGTCTCGACGAAGCGGATCACGTCGGATGTTCCTTTGCCTGTCCGGTAGCTCGGGCACGACGACCTTCATCGCCATCGCAACGGTTTCTCTGCCTCGCCCGGTGCGTTGGCGTTCGAGGGAGCCCTGCGCCGGGTTCATGGACAGCAGCGGAAGGCACAACCGGATGGGGCTGGGCCCCCCTACCTCTCCCAAGCCTGGTTCCTTGGACCCACGGGTCCGGTTCCGGCAGCGCGTACGGTTGGCACGAAAGAAGGGCTCGGTGGTGGCGTGGATCGCAGCCGAGAACGCGAAGGGGCACACCTGTGCGCGTGGGTGCGGCAAGCTGATCCGCATCCTTCCCTCGCACCACTCGCAGGGCATCCCCCGCTACCTGCGCGCACATCACCCCATGGCCATGACCATGGAGACCCGGCATATAAAGGAGAGCGGGCTCCTGACCTCGACCGCCGTGGCCCGGATGCTCCGCATCGGTGAAGACGACGCTCCGGCGGATCGAGGGCACGCTCTTCGAACCCGTCCCTCGTCAGGGTAGCCGGAAGATGCGGGTATTCACCCCCCGCGCAGGTCGACGTCCTGCGGAAGGTGCTCCGGGACAAGACCCGCCTCGGCCCGAAGCCGGAGCTCGTCGGGCTCGAGGAGCTGGCGCGTCGCGCGGCGTGCTCCATGCAGACCATCCGGAGACGGCTCGGCAGGGGGCTGCCTCCTGGCCGGAAGCTCTCCCAGGGGCCCCGTGCCAAGTGGGGCTTCACGCCAAAGGAGGCGAAGAAGATCGTCGCCTGGGTGAAGCGGAACGTCCGAAGGAGGCGGCGGCGAGCGCAAACTCGCCAATGACAGGGTGTCCACCTTCGCGGAATAGCCAAAGCGCTCGGAGCGCTCGCTCTACTCGCACAGTATGCGACATGGATCTACTGAGCTTGCTCGGCCATTTATGAGATGGCTTCTACCTAGGATCGCAATCGCCCCAGTATCCGCTAGACGAGCAGTGTATTACCCCTGGGCGGCACGTGCGCACAATTGGGCACTCTTCATCTGTAAAGCACTCATCATGGCCGTAATAGCAGCATTCGGCCATGGCTGTGTCCCCGGGCTGACATTCATATCCATCGAATGGGCAACTCTTGTGGGCACCGTCACACTCGCTCACAGTATCGGACTCGCCATCCAACGGATAGCAGACAGTACCATAAGGCTTGACAACGTCGCGGGGGCAATTCTTGCTGCTTCCGTTGCATACCTCCGCGGCATCGCACTCGCCAGCTGCTCGACGGCAGACAGTGCCAACCGCGAAAGCATCGCTAGGACAGTTCTTGCTGGTACCGTTGCAATACTCCGGGCTATCGCAGGGCCCCTCCATGCAACGGCAGGTTACCCCCGCGGGCGCCACCCTGTCGGGCGGGCATACCGCGCTGGTGCCGGTGCAGGTCTCCGCCGCATCGCAGAGGCCCGAGGCATCACGGCACACCTTGCTCGACGACGCAACGGCGTCGACAGGACAGTTCTTGCTGCTGCCGTTGCACATCTCCGCAACATCACACTCGCTTGCTGCCGGACGGCACACCGCGCTCGACGACTTCACGGCATCGATAGGACAGTTCTTGCTGCTGCCGTTGCAGTACTCTGGGATATCGCAGGGCCCGTCGATCCAGCGGCAGGTTGCCCCTGCAGGCGCCACCTTGTCGGGGGGGCATTCCGCGCTGATGCCCGTGCAGGTCTCCGCCGCGTCGCACAGGCCCGACGCCACACGGCACACAGTGTCAGCAGGAAGCGGAGAGCAGATCCCTTCCCGGCCAGGCACATCGCACGCCTCGCAGTCGTCCGGTGCCCCGTCGCCACAGGCACTGCCGCAGCACACCCCATCGATGCAGTGCCCAGTCGAGCACTCGTTATCCCCGCTGCAATGCTCGGCTGGCCGCTTTCTCTCGATACATTCGTCATCATGGCAGTATGCTGCAGACGCACAGTCGCCATCGTCTTCGCATGTGGTATTGCAGGTAAGCGTCCCACATGCATACGGGTAGCACAGCGCCTCGTATACAGAGTCCGTGCATCCGACGCACGCGCCCTCCCCATCGCAGAACATCCCCGGGGTCAACGGGCACGGGAAGCCGGCCGGAAAGTTTTCGTGGACAACTCTGTCCACGTCGCAGCTGTCGTCCGTGCACTCCCTTCCGTCATCGGGTCGGTCGCGATCGTCAGGCCTCTCCCTCCACCGTCGTATCCCGGTACATTCGATCTGCTTGCAATCACCTTGAATTTGTTGGTCCGGGGGAGCTGGCCCCGGCGCGCCCGTAGCGCAGAGGTCGCCCTTCGACGTCGCGGAGACGTGGGCGGTGTCCGGCGCAGGACAGTCCGAGGGCGCTCCACAGGCGTGCGTCTCGGCGATGCGATGCGTCGCCGGAGCGCCCCCCTCCAAGCCGACCCTCCCGGCGTCGAGGCCGCCTCCACCGGCGGCGGGCGCGTCCTCCCCCATCGTCCGCATGCCGTGGCTCACGCCGTTGTCCTGCTCTCCTTCAGGATCAAGTGCGGAGAGGCAGCTGGCCGATGCCGCGATGGCAAGCACCAGCACGAGCATCCTGCGCCGCAACCTCCCCGTCACAATCCCGTCATGAGTACCCTCGCGCCTACGGGGCGCTCCTCTCGTGCTGCTCATCACGACGCTCCTCGTCATCTTTCAACCGTTCCCCGTGAGAATATTCCGCGCGAAGCCATTCCGATCTGTCAAGAATTTTCGGCGGCGCCCTATCGTCAACACGACGCTTGCCGCGCAACTCACTGCTCCGCCAGCAAGTTCAGCAGATCCAACGGGTTCACTGCTTCGTGTACGATCATTCACACCACGTTGGTGAGTACATTGCCGTGCAGCCGCGTAGTTCCACGAGGAATGAGGACGGAAAACACGCCTGGGATGCCCCGTACAAGGCGTCCTCCATGGGTCATCTCCGGGATGCGCACGCGCGGAGCGACCGGATCGTGGCGCCGGAACGATCGGACATACTCTGTCCAGAGCCGGTTGACGGCGGACACGCTCGGCGGTTTGATGTTCGTGATGAGCACCAACGAGTTCCCCCTTTCCGAGCTCACGGCAACAATGATGCGAGAGGTCTTCTCGTCGATCATCGACTCCGCCGTCGAGCAGACCGATGCCTACGTCGAGCTCGCGACGCGTGTCGGCGTCCCCATCGGCGCCTACCAAGGAAAGCTCCTCGGCATCACGTCGGCCGAGCAGGTAGCGACGGCGCAGAAATATATCCGGGAGGTCCTCTTCCCCCTGCTCGCACTCCCTCCGCCAAGCACGCTCCCCGACGCCATAGCAACCGACGATCAGGGCAGACAGGTCCTCGGCGAGCACTTCCGCGCCGTGGTCGCGGTTGTGCCTGGCCCTGCCGGCGCGACCGAGGTCACCATTCTCGACGCGATGAGCGGCGGCAGCCCTTCCTGGCGTCTCTCGACCGGTCTCCTAGCGGAGTTCGCGATCGAGAAGCTCAAGCAGGAGTCCGCGAGTGAGTACAACAAGCTGCGCGCGATGCTCGGCGCCGGCATGCAGAACATCGTCGTCACCGGGGGAGAGCTGACCACGAAGGTGACCATGCAGCTCAGCACACCGGGAGACGCCGAGCCTGCCGCTGCTACGCAGCAGCAGGAGGAACTCGCGCGGCGCAGGGTCGTGAGCTCGGCAAGGCAGCAGCGCGCCAGGCTCGCTCGCACGGCGGACACAGTCGCGCCTTCCGCGAGGAACGCGCAGATGGCGTCGAGAAAGGCGCAGAGCACGCTCGCCAAGCTCGCTTCCAGTACGCTCGGGACGACGGGGGTCCGGGTCCGGCTGCCCAGCGAGGAATTGGCGGCAGCCGGACGCAGCGCAGAGCTCTTCGGCAGCGTTAAACTGGAGTTCCGAACTGGAATCTTCCCCGGACTCTCTGCCCCACCGGCCGCTCTCCCCGCTGCAGCGACCAAGCCGAGCGCTCCCCCACCTTTCCCGCAATGGACGCCCGTCGCTGACATGGCGACCCCGCGGGGTTCCTGCGCCGCGATTCGGCTCGGCAACGGTCAGGTCCTGATCGCAGGGGGCGATAACGACACAGGGTTGATCGACACGGCGGAGATCTACGATCCGACCGCGCGCGCCTGGCTAAGCGCAGGCGCGCTCCTCGCGCCGCGCATCGCCCCGGGTATCGCGCTCCTCCCCAGCGGCCGGGTGCTCGTCATCGGCGGCCTTGGTGGGCCGGGGTACCTCGCGACGACCGAGCTCTACGATCCCACGACCAGCACGTGGTCGGCCGGACCAACCATGGGCGTGGGGCGAGGCTTCGCCACCACGACCGTATTGCGGGACGGAAGGGTGCTCGTGGCCGGTGGAACCAACGGCAGCAACGGCCTGGCGACCGCAGAGCTCTATGATCCAGCCGCGAATACATGGTCCTCTGCGGGCTCCATGGCCGTGGCGCGCTGGAATCACACCGCTGTCATGCTGCCCAGCGGCAGGGTTCTGGTAACGGCTGGCTCTGGCAACGGCGGTACCGTCCTCGCCTCCGCGGAGCTTTACGATCCGGTGGCGAACACCTGGTCTCCTGCGGGTGCACTGGGCACCCCGCGGTACAGCCACAGCACGGTCATGCTTGCGAGCGGCAAAATCCTCGTCGCCGGCGGCCTTGACGGCCGTGACGGTGACCTCCTCGCCATAGAGCTGTATGATCCCTCCACGAACAGCTGGACCTCCGCCGCGCCGCTCGGCATCGCGCGCGCCCTGTTCTCGCTCACTCCGCTCCCCGACGGGAGGATCCTTGCCGCCGGAGGCGCATCCAACCGTAGCCGCGCGACCGCGAGCGTCGAGCTCTACGATCCCGCCGCAAACGCGTGGTCTCACAGTACGCCCATGCTCGATGCGCGCTGCGGCCACGCCACGGTCGTCCTGAACAACGGCCAGATCCTGGTCGCCGGCGGCGTAGGGCTCGATGACCAGATCCTTGCACGAGCTGAGATCTGCTCCAGCTGAGTGCCACGCGAGTTCGCGCACGCTGACTCCTCGACGAGCTGTCAAGGAGGAACGCCTCGGCGCGCGCCGGCTCGAGGCGCCGCGATAAATCTCCCCGAACACTTACGCCAAACTGATGATATCACGCGATTCAATTCACCTGTCGATGGGACCGTTTCATCATCGCGGCGCATCTATCATCCATTGATGACATCAACGGCATCACAACGACGTTCAGCGCCCGCCCTTGAGATTGACTCCTGGTACCCGCGTGACATGATCCTATCGATGTGAGCGCAGCACGTTTGTCCAGCTGGGCCACATCGGTGTTCGTATCCCGTAATGGTCGGGGAGCTCGCTCCGAGGAGAGCCACCCTGCCAGGTATGCTGCGTCCAGTGCCTCGGAGAGAAAGAGAAATACAAATGGCTTCGGTAGCGATCGCCAAACTTGAGAACTCGGCCACGGGGAAGGCGCTGGATGCCGTGGTTAGGGGGACGGCGGTGCTTGACTCCTTCGTCGACTTCACCACCAACCTCGTCGAGGACGTGTTCAACGCGCTTACCAATTCGTCCATCGATCAGCTCGAGGCTTACGGGGAGCTGGTGGCGAAGGTCTCCGGCACCCTGGCCGATTACCAGGCCAGGACGGTAGGAGACCTGGACGCCGCCGCGGCGGGCTATATCAATGACGTAGTCCTCGCGTCGTTCAGCCCGGCGAACACGACGCCGCCGAAGGTCTTGTACGAAGGCGGCACCCTCAGCCAGAACCCCACCGGCACTAGTCTCACGTTCGACGTCGACCACGCCTCTGCCATCAAATCGCTCTTCGTTAACATATACGCGCCGCGCGGTGCGAGCGGAGCTGACATCCTGATCGACCACCTCATCGACGAATACATCGACGCGCAGGCGAACACGACGACAATCGTGCTCAACACGAGCGACGTCCACTCCTTCGCGAAGGAGAAGATCAGGCGCGATGTAAAGACGTCGTACGACACGCTCGTGACCATCCTCAAGCTCGGGATGCAGAAGCTCGTCGTCACGGGCGGCCAGATCAGCACCAAGCTCACCTTTCACGTTGAGTCCCAGGAAAGCGACGAGCTCAGCTCGACGGTGACCCAGGTCGACGCGTCGCAGAAGTCGTCGAGCTTCAGCTATGGTCTGAGCGCAAGCTACGGGAGCAGGCTGGCGCGCTTCGCCGGCGCTCGAAGCTTCGGGGCACGCGGCTCGCTCGGGGGCGGCAGGTCGAAGTCGAGTTCGAGCATGAGAGTGAGCGTCGTCAACGAGAAGCACACCGCGGCGACGTCGCTTAGCGTCGACGTCGTAGGCGCCGTGCAGATCAACTTCCGCTCCGACTTCTTCCCGGCGTTCGACCCGGCAGCAACGACGACGCCCACGACGGCCAGCGCAACGCCGGCCTGAGCGGAGGAGAGCCGCTGTGATGACGACCGACCTAGCTCACTTCGTCGTGGAGCTTCTGCGCGAGCTGGCGAAGGGCCAGTCAGGCGTTGTAGCGCCCGCCGGCAGCGTGGGCGAGGTCCCGTTCTCGATCGATCGTCTCGAGCTCCACATCCCCGTGGAGCTTAGCGTTGCTATAGCTGCCGCGCCGGCGCCCGAGGCGTTGCGCATCCTGGTGCGATTCCCCGATGCGGCACGGCCGGCGGCGGAGCGGCAGCGCACGCGCGCGACGCTCATGCTGGTCCTTACGACAGGCTGACGAGGTATTCTGTGAGCGCTAACGATTTCCCCCTCTCCGAGCTCGCGAACACCATGATGCGCGAGGTCTTCAAGGCGATCGTGGACTCGGCGATGGAGCAGAGCGAAGCCTATGCCGAGCTCGCGGCCAGCGTGGGCGTGCCACTCGACGTCTACCAAGGCAGAGCCGCCGGCTTCACGGCTGCCGAGCAGCAGGCGACGGCGCGGCAGTACGTCATCGATATCATCTGCCCCCTCCTATCCATCGCGCCGCCGAGCTCGCCCGCGGAGCTCCCAAGCGCCGTCGCAGTCGACGATGCCCAGAGACTCCTGCTCATCGAGCACTTCCTCGGGGTCGTCGCCTCCGTCGCGCTCACGAAGGATCCGCCCGAGGAGCGCACCATCGACAGCGCGATCGCAGGCGCTAGCCCCTCCTGGTCCATCGGCCAGGATCTGCTCCTCCAGTTCACGACCGCGAAGATGAAGCTCGACGCTAAGAGATCCTACGAGAAACTACGAGCCCTCCTCAGCGCGGGAATGCAGCGGGTCGTGGTCACCGGTGGACAGCTGTCCACGCGGGTGAGCATGTACGCGAGCAGCCCGAGCGCCGGCGCAAACGACTCGACATCGCCGGGCGGCGCCGCGTCCGGACAGGGAGGCGCCGGATCCTCGCTCGGCCTCCGTGTGCGGTTGATCGACGATGCAGCGGCGTTGACGCGGAGCGTGGATCTCGTCAGCTCGGTCAAGATCGACTTCAAGACCGGCACGTTCCCGCCGCTCGATTTGCCGAAATAGATCACTCCTTATTCAGGGCTCCGTGCGCGCTGCCATGATGATCGGCGCGACCGTTGCATCAAGGCACAACACCTCGAAGAGAGGGCTCGCGTTATGACCTGGTTCCTCATTGACGACATGATCTCCACCCTGCAGGACATCCTGATTGACGTGGAGCAGGCGGACGCCGACAAGCCTCGCGCGGGCTCGGTGCGCTACGCCGTGGCGGAGTTCAAGCTCGAGTTCCCGGCGCAGGTATACAGCAAGAACGGCCAGGTGCTGCTACGGATCCCCAGCCCTGAGGACAATGACTTAATCGGCCCTGAGTACCTGTCGCGATTGACGCTGGCGCTCAACCCGAGCGCGAAGACGTCCGGCATCGATCGCGCGCCCGTGCCTCCATCCTGGGCGAGCGCGGAACTCGACCCGACCGAGAGCCTTTACGGAGTAGGGGGGACGGGGGCGGAGGTCATCTGCGCCGTGGGCACGAGCGGCACGATCCTGCGTTCGTCCGACGGCGGCGTGACCTGGGCGCGGCAGAGCTCTGGGACCACCCAGCAGCTTAACGGCGTCTGGGGCAGCGGCCCCGGTCTGGTGGTCGCGGTGGGGGCCGGCGGGACGATCCTGCGCTCCACGGACGACGGCGAAACCTGGACGCCGCAGGCATCGGGAACCACACAGCAGCTCAACGCCGTCTGGGGCAACGGCGCGGGCAGGATCTACGTCGCCGGTGCGAGCGGCACGATCTTACGATCCTCGGACGGGGGCATCACCTGGTCTTCCAGGAGGAGCCGCACCACGCAGCACCTAAACGCCGTCTGGGGTCACGGAGCAGACACTGTCTACCTCGCCGGCGCGAACGGCACGATCGTGGGCTCCACCGACGGGGGCGAGAACTGGTGGGAGCAGCTGAGCGGGACAACACAGCACCTGTTCGGGCTCTGGGGATCGGGGCCGACGGACATCTATGCTGTCGGGCCGAGCGGCATAATCCACTTCGCAGGGGGCCAGACGTGGACGGAGCAAGCGAGCGGCACGAGCTGGAACCTCCATGCCGTGTGGGGCTCCGGACCGAACGACGTGTACGCGGTCGGGGCGAACGGCACGGTCCTGCGCTCGAGCGATTACGGCGCGACTTGGACGCGGCAGCCGAGCGGCGTTCAGACCCGGCTTACGGGGCTCTGGGGGAGTGCGCCGGACAACATCCTCATCGTCGGAACTAACGGGACGATTCTGCAGGGGCCGATCGATGTCGTCGAGTAGACCAGGCGCACGGACGTTTCAGCGGCGCTGGTGATGCCGGTGGGGGCCCAGTGTCCCTGATCGTCCGCGTTGACGCGGTCGTCGTCCGCTCGACTGGCCGGATGGTCCGCATGGGCCTGGGCCCTCCGGCTCGACCGGAGCCTGGCGTACCCATCAAGAGCTGGTTATGCCTCTGCGCGGCGGTGATGCTGGGGCGACCTCCGCCCGGTCGCGGGTCCGTGGCGTGAATCGAACCTCAGAACCGGGCGCCGAGCGCAGCGGCGGCGCCGCCCGGCAAGGGGACGACGTGCACCGCGGCGGCGGCGGGCGCCGCCGGCATGGAGTCGCGCAGGAGGAGCGCGGCCACCGCGCCGCCGAGCGCCGCCACGCCGACGCCGAACGCGACGTTGGCGGCGATGACCTTGGTCCTCACCGCATCGACGTCCGCCTCGGCGCAGCGCGGCGCGCAGGTCGTCCGGAGGCGGTCTGCGTCGGCGCGCGCGCTCAGGCCGAGCGCCGCGTAGGCGACGCCCCCGGCGGCGGCGACGCCGCCGAGCGCGATGGGCAGGAGGAGCGAGCTCGCGGGCGGCGACGCGGCCTGGTCCTCGCGGGGCGCGATGGGGCCTCCGCCCGGCGTGGTCGCGCCTGCGCGCGCCGTGGCGGGCCGCGCGAGGCGGGCCGAGACGCGGCGCAGCTTCTCGCCCTCGCGCACGACGAGCCGCAGCGCGACGGGAGCGCTGCCCGCGCGCTCGAAGCGGAGCACGTGCTCGCCCGGGTCGACCTCGACGGCCTTGCCGTCCAGGCGCGCGGCGAGGGGCGCGCCGTCGAGGGTCACCTGCACGTCGGCCACGTCCTGGCCCTGCTCGTCCTGCGCGCTCAGGATCAGCGTCGGGACGCGCGCCGTGACGTCCGAGAGCCAGCCCGCGCAGTCCGACCGGACGAGCGCGGGACAGGCGACGGCGCCGCAGGCGATGAAGCGCGCGCGCGCGTCGCGCAGATGGCCGTCGTCGCGCAGGCGCTGGCCCTCCTCGGAGGCCGTGAAGCATGCCTCGGCGTCGCCGGCGCGGGCGCGGGCGGGCTGGAGGTACGCGAGCGCCGCGATGGCGGCGGCGACGACGAGGGAGCGGCGAGCGGTGCGCTGGTTCATCCGGCCTCCGTCAGAAGCATTCGCGCTTGTAGCGCTTGTGACCCTGCCCATCGATGATGAACGGCGGATTGCACCCGTCGCGCGCCGGCGCGCGGCGCGGCAGCCGGCGCGCGCCGGCACCGGCGGCCGCGGTGGCCGGCGCGGCCGCGGTGGCCGATGTGGCGGGCGCGATGGCGGCGGTGGCGGGCGCAGCGGGCGCGTCAGGGGTGGCGGCAACGGCCGATGCGGCCGCTGCAGCCGGCGCGCCGGGCGTCGCCGGCAGGCCCGCGCTCGACGCGGTGGGCGCGGGATGCGCGGTGCCCAGGAGCCTTCCTGCCGGCCGCGCACGCGCGGCGGCGGCGACGCCGGCCTTCGCGCGGGCGAGGGTCGGCGCCTCGGCGCGGGCGAGGCCGATCGCGGCGGCCGCGATCGCGAGCAGCGCGCCCGTCGCCGCGACCGCGGCCCAGGGCGGCCGATTGGCGGCCTGCAGCGGGCCCGCCCCGGGGCCCCCGGCCGCCGCCCCCACCTCGGTCTCGGTCCCCTTCCCCGCGCCCGCCGCCTCGCTCCCCGCCTCCGCTCCCGCGCCTGCCGCCTTCGCCTCGCTCCCCGCCCCCGCGGCCCCCGCCTCGCCCCCCGCCCCCGCGGCCCCCGCCTCGCCCCCCGCCCCCGCGGCCCCCGCCTCGCCCCCCGCCCCCGCCCCTCCCGGCTCGATCGCCGCGATCAGCGCCGCCCGCTGCGCCAGCGACTCCCCCGCGAGCGACGTCACCCAGTCGCCCACCTCCGAGGTCGACGCGGCGAGCCCCGTCTCCTCCAGCGCGAGCGCCATGGCGCGCGCGGTCGGGAACCGGTCCTCGGGGTCGCGCGCGAGCGCGCGCAGCGTGATCGCCTCGAGCTCCGGCGGCACCCCGGGCCGGCGCGCGCTCGGCGGATCCACGCCCGCTTGCAGCAGCCGCAAGATGGAGAGCGCCTCGCCGCGCCCCTCGAAGAGGCGCTCGCCCGTCAGCGTCTCCCACAGCACCACCCCGGCCGCGTACACGTCCGCGCGCCGGTCGAGCGGCTCGCCCGCGATCTGCTCGGGCGACATATAGGCCAGCTTCCCCTTGAGCTGCCCGTCGCGCGTGATCTGCGCGCGCCCCGCCGACTTGGCCACGCCGAAGTCGAGCACGCGCGCCACCCCGTCCTCGCCGACGAGCACGTTGTGCGGCGACACGTCGCGGTGCACCAGGTGGAGCGGCGCGCCGTCCTCCGCGGTGGCCTCGTGCGCCGCGTGAAGGCCGTGGAGCGCGCCGGCGAGCACCGCGCAGGCGACGCGCGGCGGCGGCGCGCCGCCCTCCCGCGTCGCCGCGCGCAGCAGGCGCGCCAGCGGCTCGCCGTGCACGTACTCCATCACGAGCAGCACCTCGCCGCCGCTCGACACCACGTCGATGGTCGAGACCACGTTCGGGTGCCGGATGCGGGCCGCGACCCGCGCCTCGTCGAGCAGCATGGCGACGAGCTCGGGATCCCGCACGAACTGCGGGTAGAGCCGCTTGATCGCGACGGTCCGCCGGAACCCGGCCGAGCCGAGCTGGCGGCCGAGGTGCACCGTCGCCATGCCGCCGGCCCCGATCTCGTCGAAGAGCAGGTAGCGGACGACGGCGAGCGCGCCGCCCTGGCTCCGGGCCTGCAGCATCGTCGCGACGATATCATGGCCGGGGCGCGCGCCGCGGCGACATGTCGGGTGGATCGCCGCGCGCGTGGTCCCCGGGAGCACCGCCGCGCGGCGCCCGGCCGCGCGTCAGGTGGACCGGCGCGCGCGCAGGATCTGGAAGTACCGCCGCGCGATGCCCGACGCGGCCGCCGCGCTCCGGACGTTGCCCCCGTGCTGCGCCAGCACGCGCTGCACGTAGCGCCGCTCGAAGTGCTCGACGATCCGCTCCCGCGCCCGCGGCAGCGGCAGATCGAGCGCGAGGATCTCCTCGATGATGTCGTTGGATGTCGCAGCCTCGGCGCCTTCGCTCTCCTCTGCGGACGAGGACGGGGGCACGGGCGTGGAGGGCGCCGGCGCCGACGCGGCGGACCCGGGCGCCGAGGCGGGCCCGCACGTCGACGCGGGCCCGGTCGCCGCGAGCCCCGGCGTCGACGCGGGCCCGGGCGGCGCGAGCCCCGGCGTCGACGCGGGCGCGCCCGCGGAGCTCACGCCGGCCCGGGTGGTCTCGATCGGCGCGGCCTCGCCGAGCGCCACGCGGCGCGCCACGGCGTTGTAGAGCTCGCGCACGTTGCCGGGCCAGTCGTAGTCCTCCAGCCGCTCGGCGAAGCCCTGGGGGAAGGGCGCGCCGCGCCCCGCGAGCTGCCGCCAGAAGTGGTGCGCGAGCACGGTGACGTCGCCCTGCCGCCGGCGCAGCGGCGGCAGCTCGATGCGGGCCACGGCGAGCCGGTAGAACAGGTCGTCGCGGAACCTCCCCGCCTGGATCTCGCGCTCGAGATCGCGCCGCGTCGCCGCGAGCACCCGGATGTCGACGCGGATCCACCGGTTCGATCCGACGCGCTGCACCTCGGATCGCTGGATGGCGCGGAGGAGCTTCGCCTGCAGGCCGAGGTCGAGATCGCCGATCTCGTCGAGCAGCAGCGTGCCGCCGTGCGCCTCCTCGAAGACGCCGCGGCGCGCCTCGTTCGCGCCGGTGAAGGCGCCGCGCTCGTGCCCGAAGAGCGCCGACTCGACGAGCGTCGGCGGCACCGCGGTGCAGTCGAAGACGACGAACGGCCCGGCCGCGCGCGCCCCCTGCTCGTGGATCGCCTCGGCGAGCACCTCCTTGCCGGTGCCCGTCTCGCCCTCGATGACGACGGGCACGCTCGAGCTCGCGAGGCGCTCGCACAGCGGGTAGAGCCGCCGCATCTCGTCGCTGGCGCCGACGAGCTTGCCGAAGCGCACGGCGCGCGGCAGCTCCACCGCCTGCGTGACGCCGAGCGCCTCGACGCGGAACACCGTCTCGCCGAGCCGGACGAGCTCGCTGCCCTGGAGGTACGCGTCGCCGACGCGGATCCCCTGCACGAAGGTGCCGTTGGTCGATCCGAGGTCGGTGACGCGGAGGCGCGGGCCGGCGAGCTCGAACGCGGCGTGGCGGCGCGAGACGAGCCGATCGGTGAGGGTGATGTCGCAGGCCGGGCTGGTGCCGGCGAGCGCGCGCGAGGGCAGCCCCGGCGCCACGACGAAGCGGCTCCCCTCGTCCGGGCCCGCCATGACGGAGAGGGCGAAGCTCTCGGCGGCGGCCGCGGCGGGGCGCAGCGGCTGCGGCACGAGCTCGGTGGAGGCGGCGTCGTCGTCGTTCCACGGGGGCATGGGCCCCCATCTCAGCAGGCCTCGGCGCCGGCGTCACGTCTCGTCGCGCCCATCCGCGACAGACGCTCTGCTGTCGACGAGGGCGACGTGCGTGGCCACGCGGGGGACGGCGATGGTTGCCATTTCAGACCACCTCCACGCCGCACCCTACCCCACGTGCGGAATCCTCTCCTCTGCAGCCATTTTCAGCGGAAAATTGAACAGGGAGGCGGGGAGTATTCGGAGATTTCTCGAGCGCAACCGTGTTGTCCTTCGCGGAGCGCGACCTCGACCAGAGACGACTCGTCTCTTGATTACCTCTCTCCGCGCTGCCCTCTTTTGGTCCTTCTCTCCGCGTCACAGGTGCTGGCCTTCGCGTCGTGGCGCGTTTATGAGCAGGGGCACGCGGCCAGCGTCGCACGCGCGCGGCCTCCGGGAGGGACCACCGCCATGAAGATCGTCGAAGAAGCCACCACATCGGCCGACGGGACGCGCATCGGGTGGGAGCGGCACGGGGCGGGCGAGCCCGTCCTCGTGCTCCACGGCGGCGCGCGCGCCGCCAGGCATTACCGCGCGCTGGCCGCCGCGCTCGCGGGCCGCTTCAGCGTCCTCGCCGTCGACCGGCGCGGACGAGGGCTCAGCCCGTCGCTCGGAGCCTGGCGCGGCATCGACACGGAGGTGGAGGACGTCGCCGCCGTGATGCAGGCCACCGGCGCGACGCAGATCTTCGGCCACAGCGGCGGCGCCATGGTGGCGCTGGAGGCGGCGCGGCGCCTGCCGGTGCGGCGGCTCGCGCTCTACGAGCCTCCCGTGTGCCTCGAGAAGTTCTTGCCGCTCGACTGGGTCCCGTCGTTCCGCGCCGCGCTCGACGCGGGGCACAGCGCGCGTGCCATGGCGATCTTCCTGCGAGGCCTGCGGATGGGGCCGCCGATCGAGCTCCCCGTGTGGCTGCTCGCGGTCCTCGCGCGCGTGATGCTGCTCGGCGCCGACGGCCGCGAGATGGCCGAGCTGCTGCACACCGTGCCGCGCGACCTCGAGGCGATCGGGTCGCTCGGCACCGACATCGCGCGCTACCGCGACGTGCGCTGCACGACGCTCCTCCTGGCCGGCGCCAGGAGCCAGGCGTACCTCCTGCAGGCCACCGCGCAGCTCGAGCGGACGCTGCCCGACGTCCGCCGCGCCGACATTCCGGGCGCCGACCACAACGCGCCCGACGTGCACGCGCCCGAGGTCGTCGCCGCCCACCTGACGAGCTTCTTCGACCCCGCGCCGGCGCCCTCGGCCGTCGCGGCCGCCGCCTCGGTCGGATAGCGGCCCGGGCCCGCTGGCTCCTCCCGTGCTCGCGCGCGAGACGGGCCGTCGCCGCTCAGGCAGAGCCGGTCCGCGTCACCGCTGTCTCTCCTCGCCCCTCACGCGCCCGCGGCGTCGATCAGCGCCCGCAGGAGCGGCGGCATCCGCCGCGCGTCGCACGGCGCCCGCACCGCCCTGCCCGCGACGACCGCGCTCAGGTGGCATGTGCTGGCCCGCGGGAGGTGATCCATCCAGTAGAGGTCGAGCCGGTCGTCGTGGGCGAGGCGACGCACCATCGGGTCGAGCGGCAGCATCAGCCCCTCGCGGAAGCGGGCCAGATAGACCACGTTCGAGAGGCGCACCGGCGAGTTCAGGCCGATCCGGCGCCGCGTCCCCGACGCGAACGGGCCTGTGTGATCGATGAACTCCACCGTCTGGAGATCGCCGTAGAGGTCCGGCTCCGTCTTCTCGACCGTCACCAGCGTCCACGCGCAGAGCGGCCGCTGCGCCCGGAGGAGCGCGCGCGTCATCTGCTCGAAGTCCGGCAGATCCGCGGCGGCGCGCGCCTCGGTGTAGTGGCCGTGCGCGAACTGGTTGCGCTCGGCCTGCATCAGGTTCGAGAGCGTCTCGAAGGTCTGGTTGTGCGACAGCTTGACGTCGAGCACCTCCCTCGCCATCGAGCCGATCGGGTCGTCGCGATCGCCGAACGCGCGCGCGGCCGTGCGCGCGAGCTCGCGCCACGCGCCGAGCGCCAGGCCGTCGCGCGTGCGCGTGCGCCCGTAGAAATCGAGCACGGCGCTCCATCCGGGCGGGGGCTCGCCAGCGCGGTGGACGCCGCCGCCGGAACCGCCCGCGCCGTGGCCACCCGCGCCGTGGGCGCCCGCGCCGCCGCTGCGCCCCGAGCCCGGGGGCGCGCTGCCGCCGCTGAAGAAGGCAGAGACGAGCACCGTCGCGATGAAGCGCCACGTGCCCTCGAGCACGTCGAACAGCATCTTCACCCGCTCGATCGCGCTCGACGCCCCGATCGCGGCCCGCACCCGCCCCGCGATCGGGTACGGCAGCCCGCCGCTCAGCGCCGAGAGCACGCCGTGCGGATCGCCGCACTCGCGCGAGATCTCCGCCGCCCGCGCGCCCGCGTCGAGGCCGTGCAGGAGCTCCCACGACAGGGTCCGCGCGAGCTCGACCCTGCCGTCGAGGATCGGCGGCCGCCCGTGCCAGTCGCACTGCACCGCGCTCGCCATCACGGCCGGATCCGCCCGGCGCGGCACGCACGCCGCGACGACGCCCGGCGCGAGCGGCGCCACCAGCGCGCCGGCCCCCGCGTGGCTCGCGATCACCGCGGCGAGCTCCTGCGCGAGCGCCCCGATCACGTGCGGCCCGACGCCGCCGAGCGCGCTCTGCTCCTCGATGCCGAACAGGACCGTCGCCCGGCGCCCGCTCTGCGACGCATCGATCACCTCGATCGTCGTCGCGAGCCGCGCGCCCGCCGCGCCGTCGCGGAGCTCGGCCACGCTCGGAGCCCCCGGGGCGCGGGCGCTTGCCGGCGCGGCGCGCTCGCGCTCCGCCGCGAGCGAGGCGACGGCGTGCAGGGCGAGCTCGACCTCGCGGCCGGCGACGTCCGCGTCCCCGGCGAGCGAGAAGTAGCCGCACGCGAACGCCCCGAGCCCCGCCGCCTCCGTGGCTTCCAGCGCGCGACGGGCCGCCGCGGCCGCCTCCGTCGCGCCGCCGCGCACGAGCACCACCGCCGTGCCGTCCGCGTCGCCGACCGGCAGCTCCGGCCACAGCCGGTGCACCGCGACAACGGCGGCGGCCACGCGCGACGCGGCGCCCGAGACCGGCGGCGCCGCCTCGATGGGCCGCAGCAGGACGAGCGCCCCCTGGCCCTTCCGCGACAGGAGCGACGCGCACTCCTGCTCCAGGCCGGCGCGCGCGAGCAGCCCCGTCGCCGGGTCCACCGCCCCGGCGGGGACCGACAGCGCGGCGTAACGGCGGTCGAAGAGCGTCGCGCGCATGCCCCCGACGCAGACGAACGTGCCGTGCACGAGCGGCGACTCCTCCCCGCGCGCGAGGTGCCGCGCGCCGACCTGCACGGGCACGCTGCACTCGTCGCGGCGGCGCAGCCACCAGCGCACGCCGTCGTGGCGCAGCGTGGCCGCGAGCCGCGACGCCACGTCGGGGTAGACGAGGTCGTTGCGCTCGTCGCCGACGCGCTCCGCGCGGCCGAGCCGCAGCACGCCCACCGGCTCGAGCCGGAGCTCGTGGAGGTACCCGTCGCGCCCCTCGATGCGCAGCCGATCCGGCGCCGCCACCTCGCCGCGCCACAGCGAGAACCCCGGCGACTGCGCGAGCCAGAGCGTCGCGCCGCCCGCCGTCACCGAGCGCAGCTCGGCCCCGGGCGCGCCCTCGGAGCCGCCGTGCGCGGCGGCCGGAGCGCCCTCGCCGGGCGGGATGCTCTCGCCGGGCGGGATGCTCTCGCCTGCCGGGAGGTCCCCGCCGCTGTCCCGTGCGCCCGTCACGCGTGCCTGTCCATGGTGATCCCGCGCGCCGCGCCGCCCGGGCGCCCGGCGGGCTCCTCGAACGATTACCGCACCGCGCCCCGGCAAATTCAACGCAAATTTCAACGCCGCTGCGCCGCAGCGCACCCATCGAGCGCCGCGCGCCCTCGCCCGCGTCGTCCCGCCCGCCGCAGCCGGGCGCGCGGCCGGCCGCGCCGCCGATGACCTCGTGATGCATCCATGCGTGGGCAGAACGCAGCCCGCGCGAGCCGTCTTCCCCCGAGAGGCACACGCGATCTGGACGACGTCTCTTTGGACCGCTCGCCACGCGGATACGTCGCAGACGCTCTGTCGGCCCGCGCTCGATCGTTGGCCGCGAAGGATGGTTAGCTGCCGCCGGGCGAATCTCACGCAGCGTCACCGCCGAGACCGGACCGCGCGCGACCCGGAAAGGCGTCCTGGAAAGGCAGATGGGGCCCGGGCTCCTGGCTCCAGGGCTTGCCTGAGCACGTTGAGACAACCGGGCGCCCCGGGACGCGGAGGTACCCGAGCCTGTCGAGGCCGCTCGTGGCACGTTCAGGAGGTGACGCCCGGGCAGGGGCCGGGCGGCTGTTGCGTCCGCATGCCCGCCTCCTTTACTCTATCGATGTCTTGATCGGACAGCTCCACGACGGCAAGTACCGGGTTATCCGTTTGCTCGGGCAAGGGGGGATGGGCGCGGTCTACGAGGCCGAGCGCGTCGAGACCGGTGAGCACGTCGCGCTCAAATGCATGAACGGAGAGCTCCTGGTTCCGGGCAAGAGCAGCGTGGAGCGCTTCCACCGCGAGGCGAAAGCCATGGGCGCGGTCGACACCGAGCACAGGGTCCGGGTGCTCGAGTCTGGGGCGGATCCGGAGACGAAGGCGCCGTATCTCGTGATGGAGCTCCTGGAAGGAGAGGATCTCCAGCAACTGCTCGACAGGGTCGGGAGCCTCGATCCCGACGCCGCCCTCCGGATCGCGGCGCAGGTCTGCCTCGGCCTCCAGAAGGCTCACGAGGCACACGTCGTGCACCGGGACATCAAGCCCGCCAACCTCTTCCTCGCCCGGCGTCGTGAGGGTGAGATCGTCGTCAAGATCCTCGACTTCGGGATCGCCAAGCTCAAGCGGGATGCGGATCAGGGCGGCCCGACCACGAGCCTCACCCGCACCGGAGGGATCCTCGGCTCGCCGCTCTACATGTCCCCCGAGCAGGCCCGGGGACTCAGCGACATTGACTACCGTACCGACCTCTGGTCGCTCGGCATGGTGCTCTACCGCACCCTCTCGGGGAAGCTCCCGTACGAGCACATCGCCGGCTTCGGTGATCTGATCATGGCGATCTGTTCGCGGCCGCCGCCCTCCGTCCAGGCGGTCGCGCCCTGGGTTCGAGCCGAGGCGGCGGCCGTGGTGCACGGCGCGCTCCGGCTCGACATCGGCGAGAGGTTCCCCACCGCGGCAGCGATGCTCGAGGCGATCCGACCGCTGCTGCCCGACGGCTTTGGCCTGCGGGACGAGCTCCTGGTCCCGGCCAGCGCGGCGACCCGCGCCACGATCGCGGCGAAGCTCCCGATCGCCCACGCCGCCGACGACGACATGAACCGACCGCTCGCGGGTCATCGCGTCCAGGGGGAGATCGGCGACGAGGCCACGACGGTCGTCGCGGAGGCGCCCCTCTTCGGCGCGAACGCCACGGTGCCCGTCGAGCCGTGGCACCTGGTCGCCAGGCACCACGACTATATCCTGGCGACCTGGCGCCAGATCTTCTGCACCATCTGGCGCCAGGACACGACCCAGGAGGGCGTGCGCCACCTTGCCGACGCGTGCAGGGAGTTCGCAAAGCGATATCCGCGCGGCATAGGGCTGCTCACCATCATCGAGGGTGGAGCGTCGTTCCCGCCGGCGCCTGTGCGCGACGCGCTCTCGGCCTTCCTCGCGGAGGCGAGCGCGTTCACCAGGTGCTCGGCGGTCGTCGTCGAAGGGGCGGGCTTCCGGGCGGCGGCGGTGCGCAGCATCGTGACAGGACTCTCTCTCGTTGCTCGCCAGCGATACCCGCACAGGTTCTGCGACCTGAGGAAAGCCGGGCAGATGTTCGCCGAGGTCTTGCCCGCGGCGACGGGTATCCGCGTGGATGACGACGCGCTGCTGGCATCGCTCGACCATCTGCGCCAGGCCGTCGGGCGCTGGGATCCCGCGACGCAGGACCGACCTTCAGAGATGACGCGCCGGCGGTGATGGCGCGGACGCGTGGGCGTCGACGGAGGCGTCGACCGGGGCACCGCGCGACGGGTCCGGATCCCGCGCTTCGTCGAGGACCAGGGGCTCAACGGCCTCACGCGCGCAGGGTGAGGCGCCGTGCCCGAGCTGACGGCGACCGCTGCGATCCGCGCACAGGTTTCAACATGGCGCTATTTTTCCAGGCGAGGCCCCGATCGTAGAGAAAGTTGCTGTCGGTCCGGGGCCGCTCGCGCAGCTCGGGCTTGACGTCTCCTTACGTTTGCATTTCCCTCTCCGCGCGCTGGCATCCTGCCCCCCTGAAAGCGCCTGCAGCGCCAGCTTCGACTCAGCTCGTGCGGATTCGAGGATGACCTCGGGCGAGACGAGCGAGCAGCCCCCCAAGGAGTCAGAGAAGCTTTCCGCGTCCCACGCGAACAGTCGGGAGAGAACCGATGTCCAATCGACACAGACCTCACGAAGTCACCTCGGAGCACCGCGACCCCTCGCGCTTCCTGGCCACGTCGCCAGGGCCGAAGACCGGTCGCCTACCACGATTTTCCCTCACCGCCGCGGTGTTCGCGCTGATGGCCTGTGCCTGGGTTCGCCCCGCGCTGGCCGCCGATCCGGCGACCGACGGCCGCTGGGTCGCCGCGTGGCACGCCAGCCCGACGCCGGGCGGCACGTTCAACGCGCAGGAGTGCCCGTCGGATGTCGGCCTGACCGGCCAGACGGTCCGGAACATCGTCCGCCTGAGCGCCGGCGGCAGCTCGGTGCGCGTGCGGATCTCCAACGCCGGCGGCGCCGAGCCGCTCAAGGTCGGCGCGGCGTCTGTCGCGCTCTCGAAGGACGGAGCCGCCGCGACCGCCGGGACCACGCACGCGCTGCGCTTCGCGGGTCAGCCCTCGATCGTCATCGCCGCAGGCGCCGAGGCGCTGAGCGACCCCGTGCCCCTGAAGGTCCAGGCGCTCCAGACGCTGGCCGTCAACGTCCACCTCCCGGCCAAGACAGGGCCGGCCACACAGCACTTTTTCGCGGCGCAGGACAGCTTCCTCGCCGCGGGCAACCAGACCGGGGCCGGCGCCGACAAGCAGTTCACGCAGAAGCTCTCGTGCTGGATGTTCCTCTCGGGCGTCGACGTCAAGGCCGCGCCGAACGTCGTCGGCACCCTGATCGCGCTCGGCGACTCGATCACCGACGGATACCTCTCGACCAAGAACAAAAACCAGCGCTACCCCGACTTCCTCGCGGAGCGCCTGGCCAGCCGGAAGGGCCCGACCCTCTCCGTGGTCAACGCCGGGATCATCGGGAACGAGCTGCTCACCGTCCGTCCCCAGCTCCAGTTCGGGTACCCCGTTCCGGCCCGCCTCGCGCGCGATGTGCTGACCCAGCCCGGCGCGCGCGCGGTCATCCTGCTGGCGGGCATCAACGACATCGGCGACCGCTCCGCCAAGGCCACGGATCTGATCCCTGTCTACCAGCAGATCATCCAGGCTGCCCGCGCTGCCGGGCTGAAGATCTATGGCGGCACCCTGGTGCCCTTCGCCGGATCGACAGGGACCTACAAGGGCGACTATGGAACGGCCAAGGGCGAGCAGGAGCGGCAGAAGCTGAACACCTGGATCCGCACCAGCGGCGCCTTCGACGGCGTGATCGACTTCGACAAGGCGCTGCGCGACCCGGCCAACCCGAGCCGCCTGCTCCCGGCCTACGACGCGGACAAGCTGCACCCGAACGACGCGGGATACAAGGCGATGGCGGACGCGGTGAACCTGGACGCGATCGTCGACGCCGCCGTCAAGGCGACTTCCCCCTAGCCTATCCGGTCCCAGCGCGCGCCGGCCGGGCCGAGCCGGCCGGCCGCGCTACGGGAGGATGGCCGGTGACGGATCCCCCGTGTAGACCTGCGAGCAGCGGGGCTTCTTTGCGTCGGAGGGGCAGCGGAGCCCCTGGTAGAAGCTCAGCGCGTTCGCCGGGGGGGCGTAGCCGCTCGGCACCTGCAGGCTCCCGACCTGGCCGAAGTAGGTGAGGCAGGCGTCGCGCCACCAGCGCGCCTCGTGGTGCTGGATCTCCAGGAACTCGCTCACGTCAGCGAAGCGCTTGCCGTCGACGCGGCCCTCGACGGACTCCCATGCTTTTCGCAGGACGCCCACCTCATCGACGCCGCGGCTGTAACGGTGGACGAGCTCCTCCCAGACCGTCCTCCCCGAGCTCAGCTCGTCTTGCCAGCCGACGTGGTGGAAGAAGAGAAGGAAATCGTCCGGCACCGTATCCCGACTCCCGAACTCCTGCGCGAGCGGCGCGAAGTACTGGGCAACGGCGTTGCTGCCCGACGACGTGCGGTTGAAGCCGATGCCCCGCGCGTCCGCCTTGTGATAGTAGACCGGGTTCCACTCGGCGCGGCTCAGGTCGCTCACCCACGGCGCCGGCCCGTAGTGATGGTCGGTGCCCATGATGTGGACCAGGCCGAGCGGCGTCATGTAGTCGACGAGCGCCTGGTGGGAGCTCATCATCATCTGGACCACCGGCGTGACGACGAGGGGGTCGTTCGAGAAGGTCTGGCGGACCCACTCCTCGGCGATCGCCTCCGAGGAGAGGTCCGGGTTCCACGCCAGGCGGCCGAACACGTACCAGTTCGCCTGGTTCATGTGGGACCCGGTCCAGTTCGCGTCGTCGCCGACGTTGGAGACGCCCGCGATCGCGGTGGTCTCATGGCCATGGAGCGTGCCGTCGATGACCCGCGCCACGGTCGAGCCCTCGCCGTCCGCGTAGGTGTCCGCCTTGAGGACCTCCTCGTAGAGCGGGCCGACGTAGGCGAGGTGCGTGTCCTCGCCGAGGTACTCCTTCGTGATCTGGAGCTCGAGCGCCAGGGGCGTCTCGGGCATGGCCCCGAACAGCGGATGGAACGGCTCCCGAGGCTGGAAGTCGAGCGGGCCGTTCTTGGCCTGCACGAGGACGTTGTCCTTGAACTTGCCGTCCAGCGGCTTGAACTGCTCGTAGGCCTGCTTGATGCGATCCGGCGGGTTGTCGTCCGAGTAGACGAAGGCGCGCCACATCACGATGCCCTTGTGGGGCGCGAGGGCGTCGGCGAGCATGTTGGCGCCGTCGGCGTGGGTCCGGTTGTAGTCGTGCGGCCCCGGCTGCCCCTCGGAGTTCGCCTTCACCAGGAAGCCGCCGAAATCGGGGATCTGCCGGTAGATCTCGTCGACCTTGCTCGCCCACCATTGCTTGACGCTGGCGTTGGTCGGATCGGCCGTGCTCAGGTTGCCGATCTCGATCGGCGCGCTGAAGCGGGCCGTGAGGTAGACCTTGATGCCATAAGGGCGGAAGACATCGGCCAGCGCCTTGACCTTCACGAGGTACGACGGCGTCAGGACCTGCGCGTTGGCGTTCACGTTCGTGAGCACGGTCCCGTTGATGCCGATGGAGGCGTTGGCCCTCGCATAGTCCTTGTAGCGAGGCGACAGGGTGCCCGGCAGCGCGCTCCAGTCCCAGATGGAGCGCCCCGCGTAGCCGCGCTCCACGCTGCGATCGAGGTTGTCCCAGTGGTTCAGGATGCGGTTCTTGATCTTCGGAGATCCGGAGATCGACAGCCCCTCGAGGGTGCTGTGGCTCTGGAGGTGCCGGAGGAGCGCGAAGGTGCCATAGAGCACGCCGACCTCCGTGTTGCCCGCCACCGCGATCACCGGTTGGCCGCCCACGTCGGCGGTCTCGACGAGGTAGCCATCCGGGCCCAGGGCGCCGAGGCGCGCCGCGAGCGGCAGGCCCTTGATGATGTCCGCGGTGGCCGTCCCGATCACCACGGCGCCCGGCCCCTCGACCGCCGCGCCTGTCTCGACCGTTCCGCCGGTCAAGCCGCTCAGGCCCTCGACGAGCTCGTCCTCGGCGATGTCGAGGCTCGCGCCGCTCCCCGACTTGATCACGCGCTTGAAGGCGGCCTGGTACTCCGCGAGGCGCCCCGGAATCGGCACCTGCGGGTACCTGAGCCAGAGGTCTGCGCCGGTCTCGTCCGCCAGGGAATCCGGCAGGGGGTACTCCTCGTCGGAGCCCGACATCCCGCCCGTGCTCCCGGTCGATCCTCCCGTGCCCGCGCCGCCGCCGCTCCCAGCGGTGCCCGCGCCCGAGCCTCCGGCGCCGTCGCCTCCGCCCACCGAGGCGCCGCCGCCGGTGCCGCTCGGGCTGCCCCCGCTGCCTGTCGTCTCGCTCGGCTCACCGGTGCCGCTCGAGGAACAGGCGCTCGCCAGCGCGACGCTCAGGAGCCCGGCGAGCAGGAGCGGCCCCCTCAGGAACGTCATCGACCGGGACCGTCGGGTGAGCGGTCGGGCTGAGCGACTTGAATTCTCATTGTGCGAAGGAGGCGCCATCTGCATCAGCCTTTCCAGTGGAGGTACCCAGGAGAGCAAGAGTGAAAAGACCAGCTCAAAGACCGTGACGAGCGAGCTGCCACGGCCTTTATACACGAAGGCCGCTGCTGCGCGGCCCCGATAAATTCCCGGAGCGCGCCGGAGTGATCACGCCCCGCGCGCGGCGCAGCCCGAGGCGCGCCGCCGCGCGGGTGCGCGCGCGCGGTCGTCGGCCGTCCGGGGGCGCTGCCGTGGCCTGCCGCCCATGCCTGCCTCATGGCCGCGTCGGGGGTGCCCACCGGAGCGGGGAAGACGGATGCCGCGAGTCCGTCCATCGACGCCGCGGATGGATCCATCAGGAACATCGATGGGCGAAGCGGCCGTTTCGTCGTCACAACCCTCCTCATCGAGCGCGGCGCGCAGCGCGCCGCCGAACCCTGGAGACGCTCATGACGACCCCCCATGTTCCTGCTGTGACCCGCTCTCTCCTGGTCCGGATCGAGGCCAAGCCCGGCAAGGCGGCCGAGGTCGAGGCCTTCCTCCGCAGCGCCATCGGCCTCGCCGTCGAGGAGCAGCGGACCGTTCACTGGTTCGCCCTGCGGATCGGCCCGTCGACGTTCGGTGTCTTCGACACCTTCGCCGACGAGGACGGCCGCGAGGCGCACCTCCAGGGCCCGATCGCGGCCGCGCTGATGGCGAAGGCGCCCGAGCTGCTCGCGACCGCGCCCGTCATCGAGCGCGTCGACATCATCGCCGCGAAGCCCTGACGCCGCTCCCGAGAGGGCGCTTTGGCTGCTGGGCGCCGCCGCCCTCCCGCGGCCCGACGCGGGCGGCGCGCGCGAGCAGCGTGTCCCAGAAGCGCTGGAGCGCCGACGTCGGCGTGCGATCCCCCGAGCGGACCAGCGCGATCGTGCGCTGGAGCGCCGGGTCGACGAGCGGCCGCTGGCAGGCCTCGGAGAGCAGCACCGAGTGCTCCGGCATGAAGGCGAAGCCCAGGCCCGCGTGGACGAGGCTCTGGACCCAGTCCTCGCGCTCGGTCCGGTACGCCGCATACAGCTCGACGTCGCGGGCCGCGCACGCGGCCGTCACCGACTCGCGCATCTCGCACGCGAGCCGGTCGAGGTACGGCTCTCCCCGCAGATCCTCGAGCCGGAGCGCCTCGCTGGCCTCCAGGCGATGTCCGGGCGGCAGGACGACGACATACCGCTCGTCGTAGAGCGGGGCGACGACGCACCACGCCGGGATGGCGCCTCCGGGGTTCGTGACGACGACGTCGACCTCGGCCTCCTCCAGGCGCCTCAGGATCTCGGCCTGCGCGGCCACCGAGATCTCCAGCTCCACGCCCGGCGCCTCGCCGCGGAACGCCGCGAGCGCCCGCGCGAGGCGCGCCGGCCCGATGGTGCACAGCACGCCGACACGGAGCGGGACCTGCTTGAGCCGTCGATGGTTGTCCGCGATCACCTGCACGGCCTGCGTCTCGTCCTGGAGCCGCTGGAACCGAGGCAGCACGTGCTGCCCGAGCGCCGTCAGCTTCGCGCCGCCGCGCTCGCGCAGGAGGAGCGCGCCGCCCAGCTCCTCCTCCAGCTTCTTGATCGCCGCGGTGAGCGCGGGCTGCGAGACCGCGCAGCGCTCTGCCGCGCGGGTGAAGCTGCGCGTCTCGGTGACCGCCAGGAAATAGCGGACCTGGTAGATCTCCATGGACGCGCATCTTCGCCCGACGCCGGTGCGCGCGCCAGCGGGCGCTCGCCCGGGCGAGGACGCGCGCCGACGCCGGGGCTCAGCCGCCGAGCGCCTTGTCGATCGCCTGCGTGAGCTGCGGGTCGTCCGGCGTCACGGACGACTCGAACCGCCCGATCACCGACCCGTCCTTGCCGATCAGGAACTTGGTGAAGTTCCACTTCACCTCTCCGGCGGGCGCGGCCTGCGTGAGGAAGGCATAGAGCGGGTGCTTGCTGCCCCCCTTGACCGGGATCTTCGAGAACATGGGAAAGCTGACGCCGAACTTCGTGGAGCAGAAGGCGGCGATCTCGGCGTCGGTCCCCGGCTCCTGCGCGCCGAAGTCGTTCGAGGGGAATCCGAGCACGGAGAAGCCACGATCCTTCAGCCGATCGTGGAGCGCCTCGAGCCCGGCGTACTGCGGCGTGTAGCCGCACTCCGATGCGGTGTTCACCACGAGCAGCACCTTGCCCCGGTACTCGCCGAGGGAGCGGTCCTGTCCGTCGATGGTCTTCACGGTGACGTCGTGGATCGACATGGCCTTTCCTTCCTGAGCAGCGCCGGGCGCGCCCTCCGGCGAGGGCTGCTGGACGTCCTTCCCACAGCCCGACACGCAGGCGAGCGCGAGCGAGGTGGTCAGGGCGAGTCCGCACCGGAGCGCGCGCGGCGAGCTTTTCATGACGGCGTGGATAGACCCGCGTCCGGGCCGCGTCGAGCAGGAACGCGCGCCGCGCGCGCCGGAGCGGCGGCGCGGCGCGGCGCGCCGAGGGGGCGCGAGCGGCTACGGCGACAGGGTGACCGAGCCCGCGTCGAGCGCGATCTCGTAGTAGCCGTGGTCGTCCCACTGGAGCGTGCGGCCGCCCTGCTTGAGCGTCCCGCCGTCCACCTTGACCCGCAGGTACTTGCCCGGCGGGAAGTTGGCCGGCAGCGTCCACCGCCACGTCCTGTCGCTGCCGGACGTCGTCGGCGAGACCGAGGAGAGCGCCTTCTGGCCGCGCCAGTAGGCGCCGACGTTGACCACGCTGTCGATCCACACGTCGCGGAGATCCTTGGTGTGCTTGACGTGATCGAGGAAGGCGCTGAGCTGGATGGGCTGATAGGCGCCGTCGCTGCCGCCGGTGAAGCCGTGCACCAGGACGGTGCGCCACTTCCCGGCGGACCGCGCGCTCGTGACCTGCTGGTCCAGCGCCGACGTGGAGGCGCCGGTCGGGGGGATGTAGCAGGGCAGGTTGAACGGATCGGTCGAGTCGTTGGGGCCGATCAGGTTGTTGGCCACGCCGCGATTGATGAGGAAGCGCGTCCGGGCGATGTTCGAGTACACCGACGAGCCGTTCGGGGCCGCCATCGTCCACACGTCGACGCCGAACTTGCTCTCGATGAACTGCGTCGCGGCGTCCGTGTCGGCGCCGCTGTCGTTGCTCGAGTGGCTCTTCGTGTGGTTGCCGAGCTCGTGCCCGTCCGCGACCGCCCTCTGCCACACAGCATTGTTCGATTCGCTCTTGCCGGTCTGGAGGTAGAAGGTGAACGGCACGTCGAGCGCGTTCAGCGCGTCGTAGTTGTTGATCTGGCTCGAGTTCGAGTCGTCGAAGGTGTACGAGACGGCGCCCTGGAACCCCGCCCAGTTCAGCACGACCAGGTTCCCTGGCGCGCCCGACGGCCTGGGTACGCCGCCGCCAGGCGGGACCGGGAGCCCCGAGGGCCCGCCCGCGGTACCGCCGCCTGCGCCGCCGCCGCCCCCGGCGCCGCCCGAGCCGCCGGCGCCGCCGCTGCCCCCGGCGCCGCCGGTGCCGGAGCTGGCCGAGGAGCTGCTGCTCGATGCGCTGCTGCTGCTCGATGCGCTGCTGCTGCTGCTGCTGCTGCTGCTGCTGGATGCGCTGCTGCTGCTCGCGCTCGTCGAGGTCGAGCTCCCGGCCCCGTTGCCGCTGATGGACACGACCGATGGCCTGCCGGTGCCGTTCCCGCAGAAGCCCCAGTTCGCCTTCCCCCCCGCGGGCAGTGAGCCGTTGTAGTCCACGTTGGAGGCGGTGAGCTGCCCGCCCGACGCGCTGGCTTTCGCGCTCCACGCGCTTTGTAGCGTGGAGCCGTTGAGCGCGACGACCATGTTCCAGCCGGTGACCGGGGTGGAGCCGTTCGTCACGACGACGTTCACGCAGTACCCCGTCGGCCACTGCGACTGGACTTCGATCACCGCCGACATCGCGGCGTCGCCGCTGAGGTCGCCCTCCAGCGCTGCGATCTCGTCGTCGCTGTAGTCGCCGCCGCTGCAGGCGAGCAGGCTGCACGCGATCGAGACCGAGCCGTAGCTCAGCAAGCTGCTAAGACGCATAATTTTCTCCTTGGAGCGGCCAGATGAGCCGCAAGGTAGTCAGCAAGATGGTCAAGTAAGATGCTTACGTCAGCGTTTCACGCGCGTAGCTCCGCGCGTAGTACCACATGCCCGGGAAATGGGCTTTTGATCACGCGCTGCGTTGGTCCGGAGGTTTATGTAACCACGACACCCACCATGGTCGACCCGGGCCCACCGCCCGGCGGGACGCTCCTCAGGGGCTGAACGCCACGACGACGATGTCCTCGGCCCCCGCGTAGGGGAGCGGGCCGCGGCCGAGATCCAGAGCGCTGCGCATGGCGCCGGTCAGGGCGATGGTGAGACGTTGCTCGCGCTGTTCGACGCGACGCTCAAGTCGGCGTCTCCGAAGAACTGAACGAGAGGGAAACCATGACGGATTGCCCGCTCGCCGGCGGGTAGGCACGACGGGAACGGATGGCGCTCAGCGCGCTCGTCCTCGTCCGTTGTCGAGCCAGCTCGAGATCTCCTTCCGCGGCTCCGCTTCGTTCTCGAGCAGCTCCCTCAACCTCGACTCGAAGGAGACGGGCGGTCGCCCGAGGACCGCCCCAAGGAGCGGATCCACGATGGACGCCTCGCCCGCCTCCAGCGCCGGATAGGTGGACGCCCAGAACCTCGCTACATCTCCCGTCGCGCTGTTTCGCCGCACGAACTCGTCCTGGCTCACCACCGAGAAGCGTATCTCGCGGCCGAGGATCGACGAGATGAGCGCGGTCGTCTGCTTCAGCGTGTAGGCCCTTGGCCCAGCGAGGAGGATCGTCTCGTCGTCGTATCCGCCGCCCGCGATGATCCTCGCCGTCGCTTCTCCGAGGTCGTCCCGCGCAGCCCAGGCGACGCCCCCGTCGCCCGGCACGATCACCTCGTCGTCCCCGGCGCCGAAGAACCCGAGGAACACGGGGTAGCTCTCCATGTAGACGCCTTCTCGAATGATCGTGTAGGTGACCCCGCGCGATCTCAGGTACGCCTCCGTGTCGAGGTGCGCTCGCATCACGGCCGCCTCGCTCTCCTGTCCGAAGGCGAGAGAGGTGTAGTAGATGTGCCTCACCCCCGCCTTCACCGCGGCGTCGATCGCGTTCTTGTGCGACGTGACCCGCAGATCGTCGGAGAAGGACGGATGAGAGACGATCAGCAGCTTGTCTCCGCCACGGAACGCGTCCTCCAGGGATCCTGGGTCCGTATAGTCCCCCGACCTCACCTGCACTCCTGCCTTCTCGATCTCTTCGCGAGCCCGGCGGTTGTGCAAGGAGACGATGATCTCGGAGGGCGGGACCAGCTCGAGGATGTGCTCGAGGACAGAGGAGCCGAGGTGCCCCGTGGCGCCAGTGAGGATGATCATGGTGGAGAGTCTATGGTCGCGCCGGGGGTGCGGCGACGGCGAGAGCTGCGGTTCTCTTGCCAGATCCTGCGATCCGGCGCCCTACTGCTTCCGGAAGCGCTCCGCGTAGTCGCCCGGCGCGGCGCCGAAGCAGCGCTTGAAGTCGCGGCTGAAGTGCGAGGCGCTCTCGTACCCGGCGCGCTGCGCGGCTTCGCTCGCGCGCAGGCCAGAGAGCAGGAGGGCCCGCGCGTGCTGCAGGCGCAGCTGCTTCAGGTAGCGCATCGGGGAGACGCGCGCGACGGCGCGGAATCGATGGGCGAAGTGCGAAGGGCTCATGGCGACGTGCCGCGCCACGTCCTCCACGGACAGCGGCCGCTCGACGTTCGCGCGGAGGAAGCGCATCGCCGCGTGGACCTTGTCCGCGTCGCGATCGCGCCCCACGGCGCTCCGGACCATGGCGGCGGCCTCCGAGCGGAGCAGACGAAAGACGAGCTCTTCGAGCGCCAAGGGAGCGACGATCCGGCGCTCCACCGGGTCGCGGATCGCGCGGAGCAGCCGGACGATGGCGTCCTCGATCGGCGCGTCGAGGTCCGAGACGAAGGCCAGCGCCGCCTCGGCCACAGGCTCGGCGCTCACGTCGGCCAGCGCGAGCAGCACCCTGGCGATCGCGTCCGGCGGAATCTCGAGGCTCATGGCGAGGTAAGGAGAGGTGCTGTCGGCCTCCATCACCGCTTCTTCGAAGACCACCTCCCTCGCGATGATGGCATAGCGCGAGGCGTCGACCTCGAGCTCGACAGCGTCGAATCGCGCGGTCGTCCTGCCTTGACCGACCACCGTGAGCGTCGGACCGAGGGCATGCAGGATCGGACAGATCGAAGGGCGCGACACGCGGACGAATCGCAGGCCCGGGAACGCCGCGTCCGTGCATCCTTCGGCTTCGGCCTGGCTGGCGATGAGCGCCGCGCGTTCGCCGGCCGGCACCGCACGATGGAGCCTTGCGTCATGCGGCCCCCTGGGACCGGGCGGGAGCCGAGCCCTGGATCGTTGCAGCATGGTGCCAGTGTACACCGCGACGCGCTGCTCACCAAAACCGAGACCTGGCGCGCCGGCTGGCTGCAATCACCTGTAGAAGCTGATGTCGTCGATGTAGACGTCGAAGTCCTCGTCCGCCGCGAACCGGAACTCGATCGTGTAGAGCCCTGCGACGTCGGCGGCCTCGGCGGTGGGCTCGGCGCCAATTCCTTCACGCGTGAGCTCCTCGAAGGGGATCACGACCTCGGCCCACTCCGCGCCGAGGGGCGCGGTGTAGAACCAGTGATCGAAGCACCGGTTGGGCTCGCCCTCTCCCGCCGATTCATCGCAGATCCCGCCCGCGGGCTCCGAGACCTTGTCCGAGATGTTGACCTTCATGGTCGTCACCGCGCCCGCGTCGCCGAGCTTGGCCCAGAGCTTGATACCGCTGTACGCCGACGCGTCGTAGGCGAACAGGCCCATGTCAGGGCCGTTCAGCGCGAAGCCGACCCCGGCGCCCCACTCCGTGAAGCCGGACCCGAACGTGTGCACCGCCCTCGTGCTCTCGCCGCGCGGCGGCGTGAGCTCCTCCGGGATGAACCCGACGGGCATGTCCTCCGAGTAGACCGGGGGAGTCTGCGTGCCCGTCCCGTCATTGTAGCTGTACCAGTAGCCGACCCTGCCGCCGACCTCTTCGATGGCGGCGTCGCCGTCTTCCATGTCGTCGATCAAATCGACGTCCACGGGGTCGGGCACGTCGCCGCCGGTCCCCGCGCCGCCCGCGCCGCCCGCGCCGCCGGCGGACAAGGCCGAGGACGGATCGCCCGTCGCGTCGGGCGCGCCGCCCGCGCCCTCCACCAGGTGGTAGCTGTCGTCCAGCCCCGCGAGCGCGGTGCACCCGCCGGCCGTGAGCGTCCACGCCGCCCACATCCATGCTGCGCGCCTCTTCGCCATGTCTCCTCCTACCACCGGCGCGCGGGCGCGGTCCACCGCCGCGCGGGAGCAACAGAGAAGACCAGCGCGGCGTCGCCTCTCGGCTCACGCCGGCTCGGATCGGCGATCTCGTCGGAAGACCAGGGCGAGCACCGCCAGGGACAGCAGGGAGGCCGCGCCGAGGTCGCGCGTCCGGCCCGCCTGGCCAACGCTGCAGCCCCCGGCCGCGCCGGGCTCCGGCGGCACGGACACCGGATCGGGTCCCGGGGTCGCGGTGTCCTCCGCAGGCGGGTCCGTCTCGTCGGGCGGAGCCGGGTCGGTCGGCTGAGCCGGGCTGTCGTCCGCGGAGACACACGCGGTCTGCATGACCCACTCGTTGCCGGCGACATCGAGCATCCGGGGCGCGAGGCAGAAGGAGTCGCTCGGCACCGTGATCTCGACCTCCGAGCGCCCTTCGGGCACCGGGACCGGCATCCTCTGCGACGACGCGAGGTCAAAGAGCACCGGCTCATCCACCGAGAAGGAGATACGCACCTTCGTCCAGGGGCCGCCGGGGCCACAGTCGGAGGGGGCGCTCTCACCGCGCTCCAGCACGCTGAGCGAGAGGTCGAGGGACAGCGGCGTCCGCTCGTCGTGCGCCGTGCCCGTCGTGAACTGGCGCCACACCGGAGCGCCGGGGTTCGGGTCCAGCTCTTCCACCATGACGGCAGTCCACTCGTACGTCGTGTTCTCCGCGAGGGGCCCTGCGTGCGCGGCGCAGAGGTTCCCGTCGTAGAATCCGTTGCACGACACGGAGAGCGGCACGACCTCGCCGCTCTGCGCTTCACGCAGCGTGAAGGCGACCCGACCCAGGTTCGAGCCGGCGAACAGCGCCGCGTTCAGCGGCACGTCGACGGCGCCGTCGCCCGGCGAGAGCGCGGTGACCTCAGGAGCCGTCTCGCCGCACGCGGCCGGCTCGGTCGTCCATGTGAGGGTGGACAGGGCCGCTGCCCCGGCCACGAGGCCAGGTACACAGCGACGAAGAAGGAGGTGGCGCATGGCAGGCGCTCCCAGCAAGCTGGATGCCAGCCTGTGTTGCTCCAGAATCGGCGGGGAATGCACCGCTGTGCCACGCTGTGCCGCGCCGGGATGCGCCCGCGGGGAGGATGTCCTGGTCCGGCCCTGCTCTTCCTTCTCCCTCGATGTCTGCGCCTCAGGGGCAGCTCGGTCGCCACGCGTCGTCGGCGAAGTACCTGGCGATGAGATCGTGGAGCGGGCGATCATACGCGCGCAGCTCCGCGCGGGTGTTGATCTCGTTGTGGATCCCGTTCCCCGGGATCGATTCGATGTTGGTATCGAACCAGTCCTGGACCCCTTCGGCCCAGTACTCGTCCTTGTTCGTCGCGGCGTAGGTGTTCGCCCACTTTCCAGCCTGGATCGCGCCCTCGAACACGTCGGCGAGCTCCTGGTTGAAGGCCGGCTCGGCGAAGGCGATGCCCATGATCGCGATCGCGTGCGAGAACTCGTGCACGAGGATGTCCTCGCCCCTGTACGGATCGCTCGGATAACACAGGACGTTCTCCTCGGCGCAGGAGCTCGCCGGGCGGGCGGGGGTCGCGCCGAGGCCGCGGGCCCGCGTGTCCCAGTCCGTCCCCGGGAACGCTTCATAGAGGTCGCTGTGCTCGGGGATGTCGCTCGTCACCTCCGTCTCCGCCATCACGGCGACGCGCGTGTGGTTCGCGATCATCGCCTGACGCACGTCGTCGCGCAGGCCGAGCATGCGGACGACGACCGAGCACGCGCGCAGCAGCGCCGCGTCCGGCGGCCCCTCCGAGCTGACGACGGGGATCCCGGAGGCGTCGACGTACTTCTTGTAGAAAGGGTCGAGTCCCAGCTCCGTCGGCACCTCCGAGACGCTGGCGCACGCGCCCTCGGGTGCCCCTCCGCCCCCACCTGTCCCGGCGCCCGTCGCGGCGCTGGAGGCCGTGCCCTCCGCCGCGCTCGAGCTGGTCTCCGCGGTGCTCCCGGCGCCGCCGCTGCCGGCTGGACCCGTGCCGCCGCCGCCCGCGCCGTCGTCGGGCGGCGACTCCGAACAGGCAGCCAGGGCCCACGCGAGTACCGCGACCGACACGCACCTTCCACGCATGCGCGCGATCGTACAGGAGCTCATGCCAGCGTCCAAGCTGCTCGATCGCTGGCTGGGCGGACGTCCGCTCAGGGGGAAGGCATGGAAAAATCTGATGGCATCGAATGAAGTAGCTCGCGCTCGCTCCGCCAGGGGCTCAGCGAGCGTTGCAGGCGAAGACGTGCTCGATGGCGTCCACGCACATCTGCTCCGCCACCTCCTGGGTGATCCGAGACAGCACCCGGAACCGCGTGAGCTCGGTCAACGTCTGGCCCACGTTGACCTCGGCGATCACCTCTCCATCGCCCTCGGCATCGGCCCTGGAGAAGAGGCGGATCAGGTTGTTGGCGTCGGCCGGCACGCCCTGGAGCAGGATGTGAAACTCGAGGCTCGGGGTCTGTTCGCCCACGTCCTGCTCGAGCCGGCACGAATGGCCCGACGCGGCGAGCTCGCTGCCGATGGCCTCGCACGTGGGCGCGATGATGTCGGCCAGGATCCGCTGGAAATCTGCGTTGAACCGCGCGCGCCGGTCGGGCAGGTCAGCGCCGCTCGCGCCCTGGGCCAGGCGCTTGCCGTATTTCTTCTGGATGATCGCCAGCCGGATGCGGGCGTGCTCATTGATGGCCATGCTTGTGTCCCTCACCGGGCAGAACAGCGCAGGGGTCGGGGTCGCCCTCGCGGACGGCTCTCGCGGCGGATCGCGCCGAGGACCGAGCGGACCTCAGAGGAGCAGGACCTTGACCTGGCCCGGGACGATGTTCGTCCCGTTGATGTTGATCTGGTTCTGGATGCCCGTGGCGCCGAGCCGCACCGCCGGCTTGTTCTGGAGCAGCAGCTTGGGATAGGGGACGAGGCGCCGCGAGGGGCCCATGTTGCGACGGGAGACCACGCCGCCCAGGATCCCCGGGTTATCGCCCATGGAGATGGGGACGATGGTCGCCAGGGTATGGGCGGCGCCCCTCCCCAGGATCACCTTGGTTGCGACGGACGTCCCCATGGGTCGAGACGCCGTGTTGGGGTACGGGACAGGCCCCGGCAGGCAGACGTCCGGGACGCCGAAGTCGATCCCGCCGCCCGAGGTGATGGCAAAGCACATGTCCGGTCACCCTACCTGGATCTGGTCGCCGTCGATCTTCACGACGTGCGACGCGGTGATCTTGGCGTTCTCGCCGTGCAGGGCGAGGCCGCCCTTGGCCGCATAGTCGATGCGCTCGGCGCGCACGTGATCCGCCTCTTCCACGATGCGGTAGGCGCGCTTCACCCTCTGGTGCAGCCGTTCGAGCTGCGCGTCGAGGCTCCGGCCGATCAGCCTGGCCCGGTCGACCTCCCCGCGAACCATCTCGCTGACGAACGAGAACAGCCCCAGCGCGACGTGCCCCTCCTTCGCCTGGACACGGAAGGTCGACGCGGCCATCGAGAGGTCCTTGCCGGACGCCACGTGCACGCCGTCCGGCGCCGAGAGGCCCAGCGAGCCGCGCTGCAGACGGATCTGGAGATCCCCTTCGGAGACGAGGTGCGAGGGCGCGCCTTCCTCCCGCTCGAGGACGGCGAGGATGTACCGCGCGCCATTCACGACGGCGAGGAGCACCAGATCCCCGGCGGCGGGCTCCAGCAGGCAGCTCGTGGCGCGCCTCGCGCGGACCTCGCCGTCCTCGGTCTCGACAATGTACGTGGAGCCATCGGCGCGGAGCACGGCGCCGTGGTCACCGTGGGCTCCCCGCTCGTACCGCATCGTCCTTGCTACGCTCTGCATCGTCTCCTCATGCGTGGGGGGTGCGTTGACCGCCGGCAGGCCTCCCGAGAACGTTGGCCTGCCAGTCTTCTGCTTCCTTGAGTTCCTGGTCGTCGCCGTGCGCCAGCGCCTTGCTCGGCGGCCAGATCGTGCCCTTGTCGGTCACGCGGTGCAGCCGCGCGCGCGCCAGCGTCGCCTCGGAGAAGTCGGCGAAGGACACGTCGGCGTGGGAGAGGTCTGCGTGGCTCAGGTCCGCCCGGCAGAAGCGGGTCCCCGGGCAGCTCGCTCGGTGCCACACGCTCATCTCGAGCCGCGCGCCCGAGAAGTTCGCGGCGCCCGCGCGCGCATCGACGAAGAGCGCCTGGCTCAGGTCGGCCTGGGCGAGGCTCGCGTTCATCAGATTCGCCTCGACGAAGACGGCCGTGTGGGCGATGGCCCCGTCCAGCCGAGCCCCGGTCAGGTCGGCCCCCTTGAAGCTGCATTGCGTCAGCGTCGCCCCGGAGAGGTCGCAGCCGCGCAGGTCGGCGTTGGTGAGCTGCGCCCTGCTGAGGTCCATCCGCCGGAAGTCCTTGGGCCCCATCCGCACCTCGACCAGGATCGCGTCCACGAGGGTGGTGCCCGTGAGGATGGCCTGGGACAGGTCCTGACGGAACAAGACAGCCTTGGTCAGGTTGGCCCGGGAGAAGTCCGCGCCTCCGCTCTCGGTCTGAAACAGGGTGGCGTCGGTCAGGTTGGCGCGGACCAACCGGGTCTTCTTGAGGCTGGCGCGCGCGATGCCGGCCGACGAGAGGTCCGCTCCGGTAAGATCGGCCGACTCGAGGTCCACGTGCGAGAAGCTCGCTCCGACCAGCGAGGCGTCGGCGAGCGCGGCCCCCGCGAGCGTGCAGTCCATGGCGGTGCCGAGGTGGAAATCCAGCCCCTTCAGGTTCGCTCCCGCGAGGTCGCAGCGGTGGAAGATCGCCTCGCGCACCTTGACGCCCGCCAGGTTGGCGTTGGCGAAGGAGACATCCTCGAAGATCCCGCCGGACAGGTCGAGGCCCGACAGGTCGCGGCCTGACAGGTCCAGCTCCGAGAGGACCTCTCCCTCGTCGATCAGCTTGCGCAGCGCTTCCCTATCCATGCTGCCTCCGGGGCGGTATCACCCGAAGTCGCTCGACGTTGGCGCCCTCGAAGCTCGTTTCGTCGTCTCCGACCATCCGGTCGGCGCACACGCCGAACAGGCTGGCCTTCTCGAAGATGGCCCCCCGGACGCACGCGTGGTTCATGACGCTCTGCCTCAGGTCCGCGGCGTAGAGCGAGGCCCCGGTGAGGTTCACCCGGGTCAGCATGGCGTCGACGAGGATCGCGCGATCCAGCGTCGCCTCGGTCAGGTCAGCCTCGTTGAGCAGCGCGCCGCGCAGGTCGGCGTCCGAGAAGTCGCTGCCGCGAAGGCGCGTCCCCATCAGGTTCGCGCCGGTGAGCGTCGCACCGCGGAAGTCTGCGCCGGCGAAGGACGAGCCCTTCACGCTGGCGAGGTCCCTGGCGATGGCGTCCCGGAAGATGGCGCCGTCGCCCTCGGCGGCGATGAAGGTGGCGGAGCTCAGGTCGACGCCGGTGAAATCGACCTCGGTCACGTTCACCTCGTTGAACGTGGCCCCCGAGAGCCGCGCGCCGAGGAGGCGCGCTCCCGTGAGGTCTACCTTCTGGAACGTCGCCTTCTCTGCGACGACGCCCTCCAGGTTGGTGTCGCGGAGGTTGGCCTCGGAGAGGTCGGCGCCCGTGAGGTCGGCGCCCGTGAGGTCCGCTCCCCAGAGGTCGGCCTTGACGAGCACGGCCTCGCCGAGAGCGACGCCTCCGAGGGCCTTCACGTCCCGCAGACACGCCGAGCCGAGGTTGGCCCCATCGAGCTTGGCCTCCGAGAGATCCGCGCCCTCCAGGTTCGCGTGCGCCAGGATGGCTCCTGTGAGGTTCGCCTTGCGCAGGCTGCTCCCGGTGAGAAAGGCCGACTCGAGCATGGCGCCCGAGAGGTCGAGTCCCGCGAGATCGAGATGCGAGAGGTCGGCGCCCGTGAGGTCGGCCCCTGCAAAGCTCCGCCCGTCCTTCTGTCCGGCCTCGACCTCGTGGCGAAGTCGCAGCGCTTCCTCGCTGTCGAGGCGCGGCGAGGCCGGCAAGAAGTGCGCGAGCAGCCGCCCCTCTTCGCCCCACTCGGCGCGAAACGAGGCCTTCTCGTCGAGTACCTTCGCGAATGCAGGGTCCTCGTCCTCCGCGAGGTCACCGCCCCACGCCTCGTCCTCCGCGAAGTCACCGCCCAGGGGCTCGTCCTCTGCAAAGGGGCCTCCGGCTGGCTCCTCGGGCTGGGCGTGGGCGACCTCGGGCGCCTCGTCGGGGAGATCGGCCTGGGCGGCCCGAGTCTCGTCCTCGAGCGCTTGCCAGTCCAGCGCCGACAGGAGCTCTTCGGCCTTGTCCTGTGTGACGCCCTCGCTCTCCATCGCCTGTCGCAAGCGCTCGCGCGTCTGCGACACCGAGACATTCCCCGGCTGCTCGGCGGCGCTCCGGCGCGCTTCCGCGAGCAGCGCACCGACGTCCACTCCATCCATCTTCAACGCTCGGCCGGTGATCTTGCTATCGATCAGGCCGACCAGGGCATCCTCGGATTCATCGAGGGGCTCGGGGTCCTCGAAGGGGCCTTGCTGGGAGAGATAGGCCCCTGAATCGAAGCCCTGGTCCCGCAGCCGCTTCTCGGCCCATTCCGAGAGCGCGTCCTGCTGGCGAAGCGCCTCGGCCTCCTCGGCGTCGTCGGCCGCGTCCGGGGTCGTCGCCGCTGCCGACCGCGCGATCGGCTCCGGGTCTGCCTCGTGGTCCGGACCCGCCTCTGCATCGGACCACGCGAGGCTCTCCTCCTCGTCCTCCGCGCCCTCCGGCAGGCCCATGGCGAGCTCTGCCTCGTCCTCGTCGGCCGCGGCGACGAGGTGCGCGGGGTCGATCCCCATCTCGGCGAGCTCGGCCTCTGTCAGCCCGACGTCGTCGTCCTCGTCGGCTTCGGCCTCGTGGACGCCGGCGGCGCCGGCGCCGGCGCCGACCGCGCCCGCGGCAGCGCTCCTGGCCGCTCGAGCCGGAGTACCCCCCAGGAACCCCTGCCGCCTCAGCTTGGACGCGAACCCGGAGAGCTGGTCATCGGGCAGCGGCGGCGCCTCCGGATCCTCGGGCTCGGGCATGAGCACGTCGTCCTCGTCGTCCGGGAGATCGGGGTTCCGGGGGCCGAGCCGGGGGGTCAGGTACTCGTGGTAATACGCGGCGGGCCTGGGAGCGCCCATGGCCTCGCACGCGACCAGCACGGCCACCACGTCCTTCGCGTCGTCCTCGGCGATCTCGACGCCGCCGCGGAAGAGGACGACCCCCCGCTCGCGGTGCGGGAACAGGCGCACCGTGTCGAGCTTCATGGCGGGCTCGCGGATCTCCACCCCGTCGCTCGTCTTGAGGCAGACGAAGCACCGGCTCGCGATCCCGGGGAGGGCGCCCTCGATCCGAGGCCTGTCGGGGTGCATGTTCTCGACCACGAAGGTCTCGTCGCCCCGGAAGAAGCCGTCGATCTGCTGATCGTCCGGGGCCATGTTGAACAGCGTCGGGTCCATGTCCCGCGCGAAGCCAGGAAAGCACTGGTCGCGCCACGCCGCATCGCAGGTGCCGATCTTCGAGAACCGCTGAGGCCAGGTGATGTCGTACCCGTCGAGGCCGGCGGGCGCCGGGCGGTCGCCGCGCCCGCGGATCAGGTGCCTCGGCGACTCGATGTTGGGGAGCGCTGCGCTCCTGTCGCCGTGGCCCTTGCCCAGCGGGTTCCTGGCGAAGCCCTCTCCGCCAAAGGCGTTTCGCCAGGAGACGGCCATCTCGGTGAAGGGCGCCGGGTCCGACATGCCGAGCAGACCCCACGTCCGGTCGCCGATGACATAGAGGCTCTTGTCGATGGCCCCGAGCTGGACGCGGACCGAGCTCGCGGGGCGAGCGACGCGCCCCGGCGGATAGCAGCGGCCCGTGACGAGGAGCTCGCCCCGGGTCTTGGGGTTGAACTCGTCGAGGAGGCCGTCCTTGCCGAGCTCCTCCATCGCCACGTTCCAGACCGTCGGCTCGTAGAGCAGCCGGGCCGGCCTTTCATAGGAGAAGCCGGCGAAGGAGGTGATCAGGAGGTGCGGGGTGCGCTGGGCCATGAAGACCCTCGGCACCACCCCGAGGCGCATGGGTTTGACGATTTTCATTCGACAGCCTTCAGGGGAGCGGGCTCGATGGCGCGCACGGCTCGGCGCCGAGCGCGAGCCTGCTCCACGACGAGCAGGTGGATCACTTCACGATGAGCATCCCCACGTCCTGCACCTCCAGCGAGGTCTTGATGCGAGCCAGCTCGACCTTCCAATCGAGGCCCTTCGCCCTGATCTCCTGCGCGTTCAACTTCTTCACCTCGAGAGGAGAATGCTTGTACGCCAGTCCGCCGATCCTCTCGGTCTTCGTCCCCCGGATGATCTCGACGCGCGACCCGATCTTGGTCTTGTAAAGCCCGGTGACGTTGCCGGTGGCGTTGCCCACGACGGTGCTCTCGCTCTGCCCTATCGTCGTGGCGGAGCGCTTGCCGGTGATCTTGGTGTCGGTCGGGCCCGTGATCTTCGTGCGGTTCGGCCCCGTGACCGTGACCTCTCGCCCGGCGTGGAAGTTGCTCCTGGCGAGGCCGACGACGTCCGTTCGCCTCGTACCGGTGACGCGGGTCTGGCTGCTGCCGTTGATCGTCGTCTTGTTCAGCCCGGTGACCGTCGTCTCTCGACCGCCCAGGAAGGTGCCCTTGTCGTGGCCTGTGATAGCGGTGGTACGCTTCCCGAGGATGATCAGGTCGCTCTTGCCGTTGACGGTGAGCTTTCGATCGGACATGAGCAAGGTCGTGCTGTCACCGCCGACGGTCGTGTCCCGGGTCCCCTTGATGAAGGTCTTTCGGTTCCCGAAGACCTTCGTGGACTCGTTGCCTTTGATGCGCGTGTCGCGATAGCCCAAGATCAGGTTCTGCGAGTAACCAACGATGTAGTTCCCGGCGTACCCACCGGTGAAGCTCAGGCGGAAGCCCGCCACGATGCTCTCGGAGATCCCCGCGGTGATCGCCGTCCGGTTGCCGCCCACGATGCTCTCCTGGGAGCCTCCGATCCACGTGAAGGCGTGGCCGTTGGTCTTGACCTCATAGGTCGAGCCGGCGTTGGGCGCCCCCATCCGGAGGTAGGTGTTCGCGTGGGGCGTCGATAGGGTGATCCGCTCCTGCCCGGCCTGGTCCTCCAGCTCGAGCCGGTTCCGCCCGCCCGTCTGGATCACGTTCCGCGTGCTGTTCCCCGACGTGACCGGGCTCGGCGTCAGCGCGTTGGGCGCGACCCCGACGATGGCTGGCCTGTCGGGATCGCCTCCCGCAAACGAGCACATGACCTCCGTGCCAGCGCGCAGCGGGAAGTGGAAGCCCTCGATACCGCCGCCGTGGGGCTGCAGCATCCGGACGCAGGTCGACGCCTTCCCGCCGCTCAGGTCGCTCTCGTCGAAGTGAAACTTGACCCGGTAGCGACCATGGCTGTCGATCTGGGCGTACTCGCTGGCCGCAGGGCCATCGACGACCGCGGGCTCGGTGCCGTAGATGCGCGGCCACTCGGTGACCTGCGGCGCGCGGAACTGCGCCGTCGCGGCGATGGCCCTGGCCTCGATGCGGTAGTTGTCCTCCCACGGCGTGAGCCCCTGAAGCTCGGGCACCTCCGGGGCCTGGTTGGCCCAGTGCTCGACCTCGGTGGTCAGGTACTGCGTATTGAACGCGGCCCGCGGGTGCTCCTCGAGCTCGAAGGTGAACCCGGGGACCAGCGTCACCGACGCGCCCGTCGCCTGGTAGACGACGCTGGCCGCGGAGAGGCTCTCGGCCTTGATCCGCGCCAGTCGCTCCCCATCGCCCGGCGAGAAGAACCGCGCGCCGTACAGGCTGATCTCGCCGAAGCCGCTGGCGGAGACCGACGCCTGCCCGGCGACCGGCACGGCCGGGTTGGCGTAGTCGTAGTCCTTGAGGCGAACCGCGCCGGGCACGGCGCCGTGCCGGCAGGTGAAGGCGCGGATCGTCTCTCTCGCCGTGTTCGCGCCGGGCTGCGGGTAATAACGAATGGGCTTGCCGCCATTCGGCTGATGGACCGACCGATCGTCGGTCAGCACCAGCGTCTCGCCGCCCTCCTCGTGCTCGAAGTAGTAGTAGATGCCTTCGCGCTCCATCCACCGGGCGATGAAGGCATAGTCGTTCTCGCGGTACTGGCAGACGTGCTCTTCGGCCTTGTAGGCACCCCGGAGCTGGAGGGCGCATTCCGTCACGCCGCCCTGTTGAAGGACGCTCTGGATGATCTCCGGGATGCTCTTCTCGCTGAAGATCCGGCTGTGGACCGACAGGGTGAGCAGCTCGAGGCGCGAGATCATGGTCGCCCGGAAGACGCACCGGCCGGCGAAATCGTTGATGAGCTCGATGCTGCCGATCACGCCGCTTCGAATGAAGCGCTCGCCGCCGTCGCTCCGCTCGAGGGCGACGGTCACCGGCTGGCCCACGGCCGCCGCCATGTCGAGCTCATGGCCGACGTCGCGCGTCGTGATCAGGTAGAGCTCGAAGCGATAGAGCTTCGAGAGCCCCTCGGTGCCGTGAAAAGCGGCCAGCTTGATGGACGTGGGCAGCGCGCTCGATTGAACGACGAACGTGTCGGGCATGTGGAGCCTTGCGGGTAAGAAACGGCGACAAGCGCAAAAGCGCGCTGCTGAGCCTGGAGGGTCTTTGCGACAACCGTGTGTCGTGTCGCCTGCGTGTTGCTGTCGTCCAGGACGACATAGGCATCCAAGGCGGAATTTTCCGCTGGGATCAGCTCGTCGCGCGGCGGAGCTCCATGACGGCCGCCCGGTTGCGCGGGGCGGCTCCCGAGCACGAGGTGACGGGCTCACGGCATAAATCCCGGTGAGCTGCCACGCGAGCAGCAACCGGCGACTCCGCGGATCACGGCGTCACGTCGCGCCACGGTGTGATGATCCGCCGCCACGACAGACGTGCTGCATCGCAGCGCCGCGAGCACGAGGTCAGTGTCGCTTCCTGTATGGTGGCCGCGCGCGCTTCGGGATAGAAACGATGGTCCTGGAGGAGCCACCGACATGAAGCGAAGCGTGAACGCGGTGCTGTCCCTGTTCGTCTCCGCCGCTCTGCTCTGCATCGGCGCGACCGCCGACGCGACGACGGCCGTCCTGCTCTCGCGTGAGGATCTCGTGCGCCGCTCGGCGACGATCGCGCGCGTGAGCGTGGGCCAGTCGACCACGACGGAGTCCGACGACGGAAAATCGATCGTGACCCGCACCGAGCTCAGGGTCACCCAGCCGCTCAAGGGCGGCGAGGCGGACGGCGGCGGCGCGAAGGTGATTGTGCTCGAGCAGATCGGCGGGACGTACAAAGGCAAGACGCAGCGGCTGGTCGGCGACGCCAGGCTCTCGCCGGGCGAGGACGCCATCGTCTTCCTGCGACCGGGCGACAAGGGGCGGTGGCACCTCACGGCGCTCGCGCTGTCGGTCTATCACGTGGACACGAAGGGCATGGCGCGGCGCAGCCTCGAGGGCCTGCAGCTCGTCCGGCGGAGCGGGGGCGCGCTCGTGCCCGTCCACGGGCCCGCCGACGAGATCGAGCCGGTCGAGAGCCTCATGACGGACGTTGTCCGCATCGCGGGAGGGAAGTGAGATGAGCCGCCGCGTCGCCCTCGCCGTCTCGCTCGGCGCCGTCTCGCTCCTCGCCGCGGCTCCCGAGGCCGCCGCGTGGACGCCGCTCGACTCCGGCGTCCCCCGCTGGCGTGAGCTGCCCGTCGGCTACTACATCAACCGCTCGACGATCCCGGGCCCCCTCGCCGGCTTCGCCGTCGCCCATATCGAGGCCGGCTTCGCGGCGTGGGCGAACACCGGGTGTACGGAGTGGCGGGTCAACCTCCTCGGCGACACGACCGATCGTTACAACTACAACGACGGCAAGAACGTGTTCCACTGGATCAGCGGCTCCTGGCCGGCCGCGATCGGCGACGTCAACTCGGTCATCGGCGTCACGATGACGGTCTGGGGGCGCGACGACGCCATCGTCGACGCCGACATGGTCTTCAACAACGTCGGGTTCTGCTGGAACGACACCGGCAACAACGGTTGTGTCGACACGCAGTCGATCGCCACGCACGAGGAGGGACATTTCCTGGGCCTCGGCCACTCCGGCGAGCGGAGCGCGACGATGACCGCGTACTACGTTGCCGGCTCGTCGACGCGCACCCTCGAGGACGACGACATCGAGGGCGTGTGCGCCCTGTATCCCATCGGCGGGACGACGGCCGCGAGCGCCTCGAGCGCCGCGAGCGGCGGCGGCGGCAGCTGCGACAGCTGCTCCAACGGCTCGCTGTCGGACGCCTGCAGGCCGCAGTATGACGCCTGCGGTGCGTCGTTTGCGTGCCGGGCGTTCGCAGGCTGCATCTCCGAATGCCCGGACGACGCTTGCGTGGAGCGCTGCACGCGCGAGCAGGCGGAGGGCGCGAACATCTATGTCCGTCTCATCGAATGCGTCTGCGACACCTGCTCGACGGAGTGCTCCGCCGAGTGCGGCGGCGGCAGCGGCGCCGGCGGCAGCGACGGCAGCGGTGGGGGCGGCGGCGCGGGCGCGACCAGCGCGTCGAGCTCGTCGAGCAGCATCGCATCGACCGTGAGCGCGTCGGCGAGCTCGTCCTCCGCCTCCTCGAGCAGCGGCGCGGGCGGCGCGGGCGGCGCCGACGCGGAGACCGACGACACGCCCAAGGGTGGCGATGGGGAGTCCGGCAGCGATTCCGGGTGCTCCTGCTCGACGAGCGGTCGCTCGGCCGATCTCGGAGGGCTCGCGCTCCTCGGCGCGCTCGGCGCGCTCGTATCGCGACGGCGGCGGCGCGCAACAACCTGATCTCGATCGGGCTGCTCAGCTGCCTGCCGTGGTCTCGCACGTCGTCGACGTCGGACGATCCGGCGCCGCGGGCGCTTGCCTCGGCGCGCGCTTCCCGGCGGGGTGAGGGGCAGCTCAGCAGGACGACGCGGGGGGTTCGGGCACGTCGTCGGGGAGCACGAGCGGTCGACGCTTGAAGCCGGGGTTCACGCGCTGGCCGACGGCCTCCCAGGCCTCCACGTCGGTGTGGGCGTGCGTCGTGGCCGCGCCGATCACGAGGTTGGCGACGCTGACGGCCATCTTCAGAAGCATGGACCGGATCAGCAGATGGGCCTCCACGCGCTGGCTGTTCTTCTTCAGCCACTCGGTCATCTGGTCGCGGAAATCGGTCTCCATCCGGTTCGACTCCAGCGCGTCCACCATGTAGATGCAACGCTGGAACTCCTGGATCTGCCGCGCGCCGTCCTCGATGACGTGGGGCGCGAACTCTCCGATCTGGAGACCGCGACACACGTAGAGCATCATGCCTCCGCCGAGCTCGTAGCTCCTCATGACGCCGCGGTCGTCGACGTAAAGCCAGCTCCTGTCCTCGATCTTCCGCCTGTTCATGGGCACCGCCTCCCCGCGTGCGCACGGTACCGGGCCACCACACCAGTGTAGGCGTCACGTCAGGCCGCGTCAGGGCAATTCGTGGCCCGGGCCACCGGGTTTCGGGCGGGCGTGACGGCGGAACGCTGGCAGGCTCCGCAGCCGGCGGCCGGCGTCAGCGCGCCGGCGCCTGGGCCGTCAGAACTGGTAAAGGGCGCCCGTCTCGACGCCCCAGCCCACGCGGCTCGCGTCCGTCTGCGCGCCGGCCGCCGGATCGAGCTTGTGGCGCGTGAGCATCAGAGAGGGCTCGAGCACGATCGAGAGCGCCTTCATGGGCGCGAAGGCATAGCCCCCGCGCAGGGTCACGTTGCGCTCGATGCCGGGGCCATTGCCGCCCACGCGCGTGGGATTGGTGGCCGGCGCGCCGTCCGTGGCCGGTGTGCCGGGCGTGTAGCCGAGTTGCATGTCGTCGGTGTTGGCCACCAGCGCGACGCCCGCGACGAGATGCACAGCGTGGGCATCGAAGGAGAGCTTCCCCGAGACCCAGCCGCCTACCTCGGTGACGTCGTTCGTGCGGTAGCCCTGCCCGAGCGTCAGGAGGCCCAGGTTGGCGAGGTTCTGACCGCCGTACGCCTCGGCCCGCACGTTCAGCGGACCGGAGGTGACCTCGGCGAACAGGTTGCCACCCAGCGCCGTCCGCGCCTCCTCGGTGTCCAGGTTCGCGTCGAACGTGAGCCGCGTGCCGATCAGCGAGGCGCCCACCCACGCGGTCTTCTCGGCGCGGTAGCTCGCGCGCAGCGCGAGGGTGGGCGTGCGCGAGTACTCGACGTTGTTGAGGATCGCCGTGACGTTCTGGCTGACCAGGCCGAGGGCGGCGCCCACCTCGACGCCGCCGAGGTTCGCGACGTACATGAGCTGGTGACGCACGAAGCCCGAGTTCCCGGACTGAAAGAGCCCGCCGACGAGGTTGTACGTGTGCGTGTTCAGCGGCGAGAAGAGATCCCAGAGCTGACCGAGCGTGAGCTTGTGCCCCTCGGCAGGCGACCAGTCCACGAATGCCTGACGCACGCGGAGGGTGGTCGCCTGCGCCGGCGACGACTTGGCGAAATCGACGAAATCGACCTCGACCTGCCCCTTGACGGGCGTGCCCTCCCCGACGGCCACGCCGAGGCGCGTCTGCTGCGCCTGAAAGCTCAGGCCGACGGCATCCGGGTCGGCGAGGAACAGCGGATTCGCCGCGGCCGTGGGGGCGACGTAGTTCGGGTTGCCAAAGGACTCGAGGCCGTTCCCGACGACGACGGTCGGCTTGACGATGCCGTAGACACGGACGAGCGGCTTGTCCTCGGGCTTCTTCGTCTCGACCGGCGGAGGAGGAGCAGGACGGGACTCCGCGGAGGGGGGCGCCACCAAGGACACGGGCGCCGGCTCGGCGGACGCGGCCTGCTGAGGCGGATCCGCCGTTTGCGCTTTGACCGTCGCCGGTGCAGCAACTCCGGCCAGCGAGAGCGAGACGACGAGAGTTGCTCCAGGCGTCTTCCAGGTGCTCATGAACAATCTCCTCTGGCGGTGAATCGGGTGCGCGGTACGGTCCGCGCGAATCATTTCAGCGCGCCGGGATTCCTTCAGCAAAATCCGGGTATGGCGGAGACCCATACTACCGGATCGCCAGGACTGTCAACAAACACACCCCCAGTACAACGGCCCTCACCGACGCGGGGCGGCCGCGCGGGACGCGGGCCGGAAGATCGGCCTGACCGCAGTGGCACAGGGGGGTGACGTGGCGATCCTGCGGATCGAGAACGTGGCCGGGCGGGATCCCGAGCCGTGGGTCCACGTCACGGGCGGGGCGGACGCGACGATCGACGAGGTGACACGGCGTGTGCCCCGCCGCTTCCAGCAATCCGACCGGGCTCAGAGGTCGAAGCGACCCGACGCCTCGGGCTGGTAAACGATGCGCTCGACCCGGAGGCGCCGCGTGCGGCTCGGCGTCGGCCACTCCACGTCGTCGGCCTCTCGACAGCCGAGCAGCGCGAGCCCCATCGGCGCGAGCACCGAGATCCGACCGCTCTTCACGTCAGCGGCTCCGGGGAACACGACAGTGACGCAGAGCCGCTCTTCCGTGTCGAGGTCGACGAGCTCGACCTTCGAGTTCATGGTGACCACGTTCGGCGGGATGTCGCCCGGCTTCACGACGTCCGCGCGCTCGATCTCGGTCTCGAGCGCCTCCAGGTCCGGGGAATCGCCCCCGGGCCGCGCGCGCAGCGCTTCGAGCAGCCGCGCGAGCCGATCGCGGTCGAATTCGGTGATGACAATGGGGTTCGAGTGAGGTGCCATGAACTGGGATCTCCTTGTGTCGTCGACGCGAGCCGGGCTCGGCCGAAGGTCCACGCCGTGCGAGCTGGCCGGCGCGAGCGCTCGTCCAGGTCGCCCGCGCAGGCGCGCTCGACGCCAGCCCGCTTCATCCCGGGAGCGGTCGGCGCAGGGCGCCGGATGACCGCTCCCCTACGAGCGTGCGGGCGACCTCGGGCAGAGCAGCCGGGTCCGCTGGGGGATGGGCGCGCTACGCGCGCCGCGGCGAGGCCACGAACGCGACGCGACGAGGTGCAGGCAGGCGCTCATCCCATGGAGACCCTAACACGACGGTCCTCCCCTGGCCATGGCCGGGGGGCGGCGCCCCCGACCGCGGGCGATCGAGGTCAGGGGGCGCGCCCGCAGCGGCAGGCCGGGCCCACGGCGCCGGCCTACCCGGCTACGCGGACTGGTCGATGGCCAGAAACGTCTCGCGGAGCGCCTTGGCCTCGGCCCCCTCGAGGACCACGGCCGCCGACACGGGCGTGGGCACGTGATCGCGGAACTCCACGGGCTGGAAGGCGGCGATGGCGCCGGACGCGGTGTAGGCGAGATCCAGGCGCACGGCGGAGGTATCCGGCTCCCCCTCCCCGTCCAGCGCGAAGGGGAGCTTCGCGATGGCGGCGAAGTCCCGCCTCGCCAGGGCGGCGGTGAGGGCGTCCATGGGGCAGGTGAAGTAGCGGAAGCCCTCCTCCACCTTCTCCCCCGTGGGGGTGTAGACGAAGTCGCTGAAGATCAGCCATTTGCGACGGGTGGTGAAGCGAGGATCGGCGCGCAGGGAGTCGGACAGGTCTTTGATTTCCACGGCCCCTTCATACTGCAACCAGACCCGGGAATCTCCTCCCAATCGCAGGGTCGAATCACTCTCGGCTCGCGCTCACGGGCGGGAGACGCGCTCACGACCAGCATCCCTCGACGGCGTCGGCCAGCGGCGAGCCGCAGGTGATCGCGCCCACTTTCCTACCGAAGCGCCCATGTGGTAGTCGACCGCGGCCTACCCGACCCGCGTGAAGCCCTCGAGGGCTCCTGATTCAGGGCACCGGGACGTACTCGATGCAAGCCCCGGTGTAGCGGTACCAGGCGCCCGCGCTCGGCGTGACGGTGAAGCGCAGATCCGCGCGATTGGGGGCGCGCGCCGGCGCGACCAGGGAGCACCCGTGTCGACGCAGCATCAGAGAAGTTGCATTGCCGTGTTCCGGGCGCGGGCGTGTGGCGCGCGGCGAGCGGCGAGCGGCGCGCTGGCAATCCTTGCCATGCCCCTGTCTTTCAGCGCTGGCAAACCTTGCCAGGACGGCAACGCTTGCCGCCCGCATGCTGGACCCGCGCGCGGGCGCGATCCCGCGACAGCCGCCCCTGCGCCGCGCGATCTCGTCGGGAGCGCCCTCGCGCGACACGACGGCATGCAGGTTGCGATAGCGCGCCACGAGCCGGGCTGCGACGGCCGGGCCTCGCCCTGACGAGGCACGCCGAGCAGGTACAGCGCGAGGCGGCGCAGGCGCAGGCGCAGGAGCGCGCGCCGCCGCGGAGCGACCCCGGTCCGCCTCACGCCACAGGAGCGATCATGCATCTTCGTTATGTCTCCAAGTTCCCCCTCATCGCAGCGGTCATGTGCGCCGCGGCGTCGGTCTCCCTGGGCGCCTGCGGCGGCGCCGATCCGGTGGAGGGCGACGTCGTCGCCGCCGGCGAGGCCCAGGAGCTCACGGCCGAGAGCGCGGAGGCGCTGACGTGCCCCGCGTCCGTGCCGACCCTCGACATGCGGAAGTCCCTCATCATCACGAAGGAGACGGACCCGGGCGTCCTGACCGAGTTCACGCTCAGCTTCGTCCTCCAGCGGCTCATCGACAGCGTCGGCTCCGACCAGCAGCCCCTGGATGTCTATCGGCGCTGGTGGAACACGCAGAACAAGAGGGCCGACGCCCCCGTGGAGTTCAAGAACGACCCCGACGCCATCCACTGCGACGACGTGCCCGACGGCAATGGCGGTGGCCTGCTCAACGGGTTCCCGTACACGTGCCCCAGGAACGAGGGCGTGCTCGCCCGGATCGATCCGTCCGATCCCGCCAAGAGCAACCCGTTCAACCCCGCGGGGGACCACTTCATGGAGCCGGTCGCGCTCGTGAACCGGTTCGACCTCGCGCCGGTGGACGGCTCGCATTGCGGCGAGTACCGGATCATCTACGCCAAGAATTCGTCCGGCCCCACCGACCGCAACTTCATCATCTTCGAGGCCCAGCTCCCGAACCCGCACCCCGAGTGCGGCGTTGCCGCCTGCCTCCCGGTCGCCGAGCTCTGGGCAAGCCTCTCGGACCCGAACATGACCCTGACCCAGCGCAGAAACGCGCTCGAGGAGTTCTATTTCTTCGGCCGGGACGGCTTCGCACCGGTCATCCAGGCGTCCAATTTCATGGACGGTACCGGCCAGATCCGCACGAACCAGTTCATGGCGTCGAGCGGAGATTTCCAGCCATGGAATCTCCGCGAGTTCAAGCTCGATCTGGGCACCGACTCCCAGGACAACTCGGTCAGGCTCTTCTTCAAGCCGGTCACGGTGAAGGAGAACCCGTTCGGCGGTCTGTTCAACGCCAGCTTCGACCCGAGCGACCCCCGCGGCGCCGCGTTCCGGAGCGGCTTCCTCGACGCGCTCGACGGGCTCGTGCCGCTCGGCGACGAAGAGAACGACATCTCGCTGCGCACGCTGCCTGACCAGGAGCTCTTCAACTCCGGCGAGAGCATCGTGGACACCGACAACAACTACCGGGACCGCCTGCAGGGGAACACGGCGTTCATCGCCGACATCGACGCGGCGCTCGTGCCGATCATCCAGAGCCGCGGCCTCCTGCCTGGCATGGTCACGGCGGACAACGCCGCCGATCGCGCCACCACCCAGTCGTGCGCCGGGTGCCACGAGCTGAGCAGCGTCGGCAACGAGGACCTCGGCGGCCTGCACGTGTGGCCGGAGCATTTCCCGACCACCGCCCCGGGCACGTTCGTCCACGTCAACGAGCAGGGCCAGATCTCGGCGCCCCTCCAGTGGAAGTTCCTCCCCCACCGCGCGCAGATCCTCGAGAACTTCATCGAGGACAACGCGTGCAATGCGGCCTGCCCCTCGACGGCCGCCAGCGCCGATGTCGCGGCGTCCAGCGCGGACGCTGCCCTGGACAGCGCCGAGGCTCCCCTGGACAGCGCGGAGCACGTCCCCACGCTCGGCGGCTCGGTGACCCACTGAGGTCGCGCCCGGCGGCTTGACGTTCCCGCCGCTCCCCGCGCGGCGCCGCCGAGACGCGTCTCCGCGCGGGGCCCGCTGCCGCTCGGCGACGCCGCGCCGCGAGGCGGCCCGCCGCGGCGCGGCGCTCCTGCCGCTCCCCCCCACGCACGCTTCCGCCACGCCGAGCGGCTCCTCCGGAGCGGCGGCTCCGGCCGTCAGAAGGCGTCGGTCTGGACCGTCAGCACCGCTTCGTCGAAGATCTCCGGGCTCGAGAAGAACGGGAAGGTCAGCGTCGTGCTGCCGAGGATCGCCTCGAGATCGTCGCCAACGGCCGTGAGCGTCACGCCGGTCCCCTCGCCCAGGCGGATGCCGGTGACGGCGTTCTCCTGGAGGATGTTGCCGTACCACGCGGATTGATGCCAGTAGTTGAACGTGGTGAGCGGGTTGGACGGCGCCGAGGGATCAGGCAGGGTGACGGGGCCGTTCAGCTCGAACGCGAGGCCCGCCGGCCGAGGAACGGAGACGGCCAGTTCGGCCCGAGGGCCCGGGGGATCCGTGATCTCGTACGACATGAAAGGAGCGTAGCGCGCGTTCACGCCGAGGAGGCGGAGGCGGGCCGCGAGGATCGGGTGGGTGGTCGCAAAGGCGATCTGGTAGAAGTTCTGATCTCCCGTGCCGGTCGGGGGAACGACGCCGACCCCGAGCTGCGCGAACACGCCTGGCTGGGCGAGATGGTCATTCACGCTGATCGCGGCGCAGTCCCCCGCCTGCGCGACCACGACGGCCATCCCGGGGGCAGCCTCGATCACGGTGTAGTCGTCGGGCACGAGCGGCGCCACGGCGGCGATGGGGGCGAGCCCCACGCCGGCGAACTCGTCGCAGTCGAGGTACCGAGCGCCGAAGTCGGGCGAGATGGAGATCGCCTCCTGCGAAGCGGCGAGCTCCGGGGCGGACTCCAGATCGTCCGGCCCCCCCGTCGCCCCGCAGGCAGTCACGACCGTCAGCGGAAAGATCATCACGAGCGCGCTCTTCTTCATCGGTCCTATCGACTCCAGTCCGGGGTTTCTCCCGGGCCGACGCTCCCACCGCTTTGCCGCCGCGTCGATGGCCATGCGCGGGGAAGAGCACAGATGCGTCGTGGATCCCCGATCCCTGCGCTTCGGGCCAGGGCGGCGCCAGGACCGGCGCGCCGGCCCTACCGGCGTTGACGGCGCAGGTCTCGTCGTCGGCGGCGAGCGCCGGCAGCACGGGGCAGCGTCCGGATCGATCAGTCCTTCCGGCCGGATCGTGGCCAGCGCGGAGTCAGCGCTTTATCTGGGCATCAGGCCAGAGCTCGAGGATCTCTTGCAGCTGCTGCTGGGGACCGAACTCTTCCCAGACAATACCATTGCAATCCCGTGCTTCGGAGAAGGCGCTGGCGGCATCGTCCTCCCATCCCAGATGACGCAGTCCCGGAACCTCGCCAGCGGGGATCTGACGAATAGAAAAGTTCACCGTGTCGGTGCGCCAGAGCGCATATTCGTCCGGCACGATCACTTGCGGCTGGGCCGCCAGGCGTTGCGTGTAATCCGCGATGGAATCCGTCAACGAGCGCACACCCAAGGCAACGTGGATCTTTCGCATCGACTACCCTCCGCACACCGCTGACGTCATGTCAGCGAGACACGCCATGACCGAACTCCGCACAGAAACCGACAGCATGGACGAGGCGAAGCGCCGGCCTCGGCGCGCGAGCCCGGCGCGCGCTCGGCCAACCTAGTGCCTCCCCTCGGTCTTGGCGATCCGTTTCGCCCGGCCGAAGCCAGCCTCGTGTCCAGGAAGCGCCTCGGCCGCAACCGCATGCCACCCCTCGCGGAGGCCCGGGTGCGCGTCCGGCAGTGGAACGCAGCTGCGGACCGAGCTCGCCGCAAGGTCGACGGGAGGCCCGACCACGGCGGCGCCCTTGCCGGCGCGGCCGCGGGTTGGTAGTGGCGCTCCTTCATGAGCGCAAGGCGGCTGTTTCCCATGCTCTCGACCGAGAGCCTGGATCGGGCGATCGAGTTTTACGGGACGCTCCTCGGCGGCGTGGAGACGTTTCGCTTCCCCGACAGCGGGCCCGCGGCCTTCGTCGCGCTGCGGCTGGGCGAGTCCGAGATCGGCCTGGGCGCGCTCGGGGCCGGCCCCGCCCTGCACGGGCAGCCCCTGCGACCGGCGTCGGGGCACCGCATCGAGCTCTGCGTCTATGTCGATGACGTCGACGTGACGGTCGAGCGCCTGCGGGCGGCCGGAGCGCCCGTCGTGCTCGAGCCCGCCGACCAGCCCTGGGGCGAGCGCGTCGCCTACGTCGTCGACCCCGACGGCAACCTGGTGATGCTGACCCGGTGACGCCATCCCCACGACGGGCCCCCGGCGGGTCCTCGCATGCGGGACACGCGGAGCTTCCGCTCTCGATGCCCCGCACGCGTCACGGGGTCGATCACCGGCGCGCGCCGGACCTGCCGCCTCGCTTCAGGCCCTCTTCGCGGCCGTGACCGGATCCACGTACGGCGCCACGGCGAGCTGCTCCCACGTGTTGTGGAGCCCGTCGAGGTACGTGACCGGGACCCCGGAGAGATCCGCGTCGTCGAGGCAGTTCAGGTTCACGGTGCAGTACGCCCCGCCGAGCATCGGGAGGTCTCCGTGCCCGAAGACGCGGACCCCGCAGGTCTTGCAGAAGCGGGCATGGCCGGCCTCGGACCGCGAGAAGTCGCCGAGGACCTCCTCGCCGGCGACGAGGCGGAAGGCGCTCGGCTTCACGATGATACCCCACCACCTCGTCTTCGCGCAGATGGTGCAGTTGCACTGGGTCGTCCCGGCGCTCGGGTCGAAGTCGGCCTCGAAGCGAACGGCGCGGCAGGCGCAGCTCCCCCTGTAGGTCCGGGCGCCGGGGGTCGTCGTGGTCTGCGCGGAAGCGGCGTTGCTCATGGGGGAAAGCTCCAGGGATTGAGGGGGCGCGGCGCCTTCGGCGGCTCGCCCGCGTGATGAGAGGAGGCTACACTGGCTTGCGGACAGATTCGGTCCGCAAGGATCCAGGAAGAGCGACGTGAGGACGAGGAGCGGCACGTGATCCAGACCTCCGCGCGCTTGCTGAAGCTGCTGTCGCTGCTGCAGTCCCGGCGCTTCTGGACGGGCGGGGAGCTCGCCCGCGAGCTCGAGATCACCGAGCGCAGCGTCCGGCGCGACGTGGACCGGCTCCGGAGCCTCGGGTACCCGGTGCACGCGGCCACGGGCACCGGCGGCGGGTACCAGCTCGGCGCCGGGAAGGAGCTGCCGCCGCTCCCGCTCGAGGACGACGAGGCGGTCGCCGTCGCCGTCGGGCTGCGCGCCGCGGCGACCGGGCCCGTGAAGGGGCTGGAGGAGGCGTCGGTGCGCGCGCTCGCGAAGCTCGATCAGGTGCTCCCGAAGCGGCTCCGGCGCAAGGTGAGCGCGCTCGAGGCCGTGAGCGTGCGGCTGGGCGAGGGCGGGCCCACCTTCGACGCGGACGCGCTCGCCGCGATGGCGAACGCCTGCCGCGACGCCGAGGTGCTGCACTTCGACTACAGCAGCCACAGCGGCGCGGCGAGCGCGCGCGTCGTCGAGCCGTACCGGCTCGTGCACACGAGCCGCCGCTGGTACCTGCTCTCGTACGACCTCCATCGCGAGGCGTGGCGGACGTTCCGCGTCGATCGCATCCAGGGCAGACCGAGGGCGGCGGGCCGCTTCAAGCCGCGCCCGCTGCCCGCCGAGGACGTGGCCGCCTACGTGTCGCAGTCGGTCTCGACGGACACGTACCGGTTCCGCGCGCGCGTGACGGTGCAGGCGCCCGCGGACGTCGTCTCGGCGCAGCTCTCCGGCGTGGCGGGGCGCGTCGAGCCGCTGGCGCCGGACCGCTGCGTGGTCCACACCGGCGGCGGGACCCTCGAGTCGCTCGCGTTCCACCTCGGGTTCATGGGGTTCGAGTTCGAGGTGCACGAGCCGCAGGAGCTGATCGAGGTCCTCCGCCGCCTGGCCGATCGCCTCGGCCGGGCCGCGGGGCGCGCCGGAGCGGCGGCGCAGGGCCCAGGCGCCTCTGGGCCTCCTGTCGGCCGCCCGGACACCACGGTCGCATGATGCCTTCTTGCCCGGGAGAAGGGCTATGTTGGGCCCGTGTTCGGCATCGTGCTCGATCGCGCCTCGCGGCGCTCGCTGGCGCTGCAGCTCGCGGACGGGCTGCGCAAGGCGGTCGTCGCCGGCGAGCTCGCGCCCGGCGACAGGCTCCCGCCGTCGCGCCTGCTGGCGGCGGAGCTGGGGATCTCCCGGCGGCTGGTGACGGACGCCTACGAGCAGCTCACCGGTGAGGGCTATTTCGAGACCCGCGCGGGCCACGGGACCTACGCCGCCGCGCTGCCGGCGCGGGCGCCGCACGCCCGCGTCCCGGCGGCGGTGCCCCTCCGACGGCGTCGGCCCGCCATCCACTTCGACTTCACCCCCGGGATCCCCGATCTCGCCAGGTTCCCGCGGCAAGCGTGGCGCCGCGCCGCGGACGACGCGATCTCGCTGGCGCAGGCCGCCGATCTCTCGTACGGCCCGCCGCTCGGCGACGCCCGGCTGCGCCAGGCGATCTCCGACTACCTGTACCGGTTCCGCGGGCTGGCCGCCGATCCGGCGCAGATCTGCGTCACCTCCGGCACCTCGCACTCGCTGTCGCTGCTCTCGCGGCTCCTCCCCGCCACGACCCTCTTCTGCGAGGAGCCCGGGCTCACCTTCGCCCGCGACGCCTTCACCTCGGCCGGGTTCCGCTGCCGCCCGGTGCACGTCGACGACGCCGGCGCGCTCCCGTCCGGCCTGGGCGAGGTGCCCCGCGGCGCGCTCTTCTATCTGACGCCCTCGCACCAGTTTCCGACAGGCGCGCTCCTGCCGCTCAAGCGGCGGGTGAAGTTCCTGGAGCTGGCCGCCCCGGCGGAAGGGCTTGTGCTCGAGGACGACTACGACTCCGAGTTCCGCTTCCGTGGCAGCCCGGTCCCGCCGCTCGCCTCGCTCGACGCCGAGCGCGTCGTCTACCTGGGGACCTTCTCGAAGTGCCTCGCGCCCTTCGTGCGGGTCGGGTACCTCATCGCCCCGCCCCACCTCGTGGGCCCGATCGCGGACCTGGTGCGGCGCACCAACCTCCGGGGCTCCATCCCGCACGAGCGGACGCTGGCCCGCTTCATCGAGGAGGGCCACCTCGAGCGCCATGTCTTCGCCATGAAGCGGCGCTACCGCGCCCGGCTGGAGGCGATCCTCTCCTTCCTGGAGAGCCGGTATGGGGATCAGGTCCGCACCGGCGGCGGTGAGACCGGCTTCCACCTGCACGTGCGCTTCCGCGGGCGGCGCTTCGGCCCGGCCTTCACCGACGTCTGCAGCGCGGAGGGGCTGCGGATCTCGACCGAGGACGAGTTCCGGGCCGAGCCGTCGAGCGAGGGCGACGCGCTGGTGCTCGGCTACGGCAACGTGGCGGACGAGAAGCTCGACGAGGGCCTCGAGCTGCTGGGAGCCCTCGTCGAGCGGCATGCGGACCGTGAGAGCAGTTCGCCGTGAGCCCTCCGTCGCCGCGTCTGCGGCGATGCGCTCTGCAAGGGGAAAACAATTCGGAGACGCAGAAATAAACCTGAATAGTTTCGAAATGTTGGCTGCTGTGCCCGACAGCTGCGTGGCAGGCGCGGGGAGGCCGGGGGAGCTGTACGGGGCCATGGGCGCGCCCGTGCCGGTGCCGGCGGCGCGGGTCGTCAAGGGCGCGGCTTCGGATCGCTGCGCCCGGGGACGCGCTCGGGCCAGTGGTCGTTCACCATCCAGCGGCTCGGTGAGGAGGAACTCGGCGCGGCCGCCGTCGAGCGCAGGGCGCCGGAGCCGATCGGCGCGGTGCCTCGCCGCGGCGCGGGCGTCGGGCCGCCGGACGGCCGCTCCGCACCTAGGCGACGCCGAGGTCCCCGGGCACGAACTCGGGGCCGCCGTCGTCTACCTAGGCACGCTCGGGTTGTCGCGGATGTCGGCCACCTCCGCTAGTTCCGCGTGTCAGAAATCCCGCCAGGATTCCGCTGCGGGGGCGAACCGTCGCGGACCGTCGCTTTCTTCGGGATTTCAGGGGGGCGTGACGACGGATCGCTCGCCCTCGGGAGGGATGGACCCAACCCCGGCCCAACGAATAGGCGTTTGCGGGACTGCGCCGCGACCTCGCCGCCGCTGCGGCTCAGGCGCAGTCCCGCAAACGCCTATTCGTTGTCGAAATTCGCGGCGAAAACGCGCCCTCACCGCGTGGCGTGCGGCGTGCGGTGTCGGCGCCGTGTGGCCAGCGCGGCTCGCACCACGGGCGTCGTCTACGAGCGCCGTCGCCCCGAGAAGACGACGCTCTACGAGATCGTGCGCGACAACGTGGAGACGCTGTACGGGGCCATCGACGACGGCGCCATCGCGGTCCGGATACCCAAGCACGCGAAGAAGGAGATCGAAGCCTACCTCGACTGCGGGCTGCTCTGCCGCGGGTTCGCGCGGCTCCGGTGCGAGCGCTGCGAAGAGAGTCGGCTGGTGGCCTTCAGCTGTAAAGGACGCGGTTTCTGCCCGTCGTGTCTGGTCCGACGCATGTGTTCCACGGCGGCGAACCTGATCGAGGACGTCCTGCCCGAGGTGGCGCACCGTCCGTGGGGGGTGACGTCTCCGTTTCCGTGGCGGCGCAGGCTCGCCCAGGACGGGGCGTTGTTCGGCGTGCTGACCCGCATCTTCGTCGAGAGCGTGGAACGAGCGGGCCGGATCGCATCGGTTTCACGCCGCTCACCCGGCTCGGGCGGAGCCGCACGACCCGGCTTCGGCCCCCCTCACGGCAACGCCGCGCCCGCCGCCGCGCGGCGCGCGCGCGCGTCGTCGTCGCAGCGTCGTCACGGACAGCGCGGCGCCGTGTACTCACCGCTCGGGTTGCCGCCCATGAGCGCCGCAGTGGTGGTCACGCGGAACCGCACCTCGGCGCTGTCGATCGCGAGGATCTCGAGCGTGCCCGAGCCGAAGAGCGTGCCGCCGCCCATCGGGCAGTCGTCCGGCGCTGGCGAGTAGGGCGCGCCCGTCTCGAAGACCGAGGCGTGGAGCGCGAAATCGTCGAGTTCGTAGACGCCGACCTGCTGGTAGGCGATCGGCAGGACGAAGCGCAGCTGCCAGTGCTCACCGCAGGGGAGGGACCTCGGATAGACATCACAGGACTCGCCCATGTCCGAGATGTGGAGCATCAGATCGTTGGGATCCTGGTCGGGCTGCCCGCCGGCCGCCGCGGTCGAGACCACGGTGCCGGTCTCGTTCATGATCTGATCGTAATATGCCTGCATGAGGGCTTCGCGCTGCGCGCGCGTCATCGCGACGGCCGCCGACAGCGGACCCGTATCGCCACCCCCGGCGCCGCCCGCGCCGCCGGTGCCAGGCGGCCCCGGAGGATCGTTCGAATCCGGCGGATCGTGCGCGCCGCCGTTGAAGACGTCGGAGATATCCACCGAGCCGCCGTCCCAGAAAGCAGGGTCGCAGGCGGTCAGCACGAGCGGAATCAAAGCGACGAAGACCGATCTGTTGTTCATGGCTGTACCGACCATGCAGCTCCGGTGCCAGGGCGGGAGAATGCGAAAGCGCTGCTCGCGGCGATTCAGACGCTCGGTGCACGATAGCGCTGCGTGCCAGATTGTGCCGTGGCGCATGCGAGGGAGCTCGATGGCCCAAGGGCCGCATGGCAGTCGGCCCGCGGGCCTTGGTCGCCGGCTCCGCTGCCATGCGTCGAGCTCGGCGGGCGGGACATCGTTCCGGACGTTCTGTATTCTCTTCCCGAGACACGCTGCAAGGAAGACCGCCATGTCGCAACGCTGGAAGATCGCGGCCCTGCCGCTCGCCTTTGCGCTGCTCGACGCCGGCTGCGCCGACCCCGGGCAGGACGCCTCGCCCGGCGCCACGGGCGGCGGATCCAGCTCGGTGAGCTCCGCGTCCAGCTCGGCCGGCGGGGCCTCGTCGAGCGAGGCCAGCAGCTCGTCGACAGGCCAGCCGCCCGGCGATCCGGTCGAGGTCGACTGCCGCACTCCCGGGGACGGGAAGTCCACGCTGGCCTTCGTCAACCGGTGCGACGAGCCGCTCCAGTTCCTGGGCAGCCTCATCGAGGGCGGGGAGCTCGGCCCGGGGCAGTTCGCGTGCCGCGACGTGGGCACCAGCGAGGAGCCGCTGTCGTCGCTGCGCTACTGGGCGTATGCCGGTTCGGATCCCGGCGGCGGCCGACACACGCTGGCCGAGATGACCCTCAACACCGATTTCAACGATTTCGACTGGTACAACATCAGCCACGTGGACGCGCACAACCTCCCCCTGGCGATCGTGCCCGTCGGCCTGCCGGACTGCCGCACGCTGGCGTGTCCGGAGAGCCTGCTCGCGCGATGTCCGGAGGTGGGCCGCTACGAGGACGCGAGCGGCGCGACGATCTCCTGCGTGAGCCCCGACCGGGACGATCCCACGAACCCCGTGGCCGTGTACTTCGAAGAGCAATGCAAGGATGCCTATTCCTGGTCGGGGGACGACCAGGAGTCGATGGCCGCCTGCGCGGGGGAAGACTACGACATCGTGTTCTGCCCTTGACCGAGCTCCTCGGCATTCTCGCGCCCGGCTCAATCCCCGCGGCACGACCGAACCGGGGATCCCCGGGCGCGGCGCTCCGTGCTAGGTCAGCCGCGTGGCCACCAAGGACCGCCGCGCGCGCAAGCAAGCTCCGGAGGGCGGCCGCCGCCTCCCGGTGACCCCGGGGCCGCGCCGGGGGCGCCGAGAGCCCGCCGCGCTCCCCGACACCATCTGCAAGGGGCGGATGAAGCTCGTCGCCATGGTGACCGAGCCAAGGAACATCGCCCGCTTCCTCTCCGCGCTCGGCGAGCCGACCGATGTTCCAGCACGCTCTCCCAGCGTCCACGCGGCGGCCACCGTACTGGAAAAGCACCGTTCTGCGCCGCAAGGCGCCCGGTGACGCCGCATAGCGTCTCGCGACGCGCCTCCCGGGCCAGACCAACGCCCGGACGGACACGTGTGCCCACGGCACGCCGATGCGCCCCTAGCGCGCTCGGCGCCGCCCGGACCACGCTCTTTCGACCCAGGACCGAGCCATCACGACGCTCGCGGTCCCACCCTTTCGGTTTGCTGCGCTACACTTCTTCGCGCTGCGAGCCGGCTTCTTTTACCTACGCGCTCCGGCTTCTTTTACCTACGCGCGAGGCGGCGGCGCTCCCGGCTACCCTGCGGGCGCCGTCGGCGCCGTCGGCGCCGGCGAGCTCGCGCCGCGGCGTGGACACCCCGCCGCCCCCCGCTCGCCGAGGGCGCGACCTCGAGGTGGCGACGTAGAGGCCCGGCGCGCGGGCGCGCTCAGGGCAGGAGCACGATCGGGTACACAAACTTTAGGTAAAGAGCATAGAACGCCAACGCTAGCGCCAGAATAGCCGTGCCCTGAAGCGACGACTTGAAGGCGATGCCGTCAAGTCCCAGCTTCAACTCGTGCGCCGCCTCGTCGTCAGGCTCAGGCTTCCCTTTGCCCTTCGCGGCAGCCCCCTTCAGCGGGGCAACCTTGGCGCGCGTTTTTCGAGCGTTATCAAACTCCAGCCACGCCATCCACAATGCTACGCCAAGGATGATGTGGACGACCACGAACATAACTCGTCCGAGGCGATTGTACCAAGCAAGCTCATCCCGGTGTTCGGCTAGCTTCTCGATCTCGCGATCCAGTTCGGCCAGCGCCAGTTGTTGCAGCTTGGCCCGGAGTTCCGGGCCGTCGGCCTCGTCACAGGCAGCGGCCGCTGACGCGGGGGTAGGAGCTGCGGGGGTAGCTGCGGGGGTAGGAGCTGCGGGGGTAGCTGCGGGGGTAGCTGCGGGGGTAGGAGCTGAACCTGCTGCGGCCGCCGTGGCTCTGGCTTTGCGCCTCTCTATCTCCCTCAGCTTCTGCAAAGCAGTCTGGGGCTCTGCATGTGCCGTGACCGCAGCGAGCAACATTGCGGCGAGTACGGCCGCGGCGATCCTGACTCGTCTCATCCGACAAGAGTACAGGAGCCGCAGCCGGGCGGAAGCAGGTCGCGCGCCGCCGTGGCGCGCGCGTTGCCGCCCTCACTCCGCCGCGTCAGCGCCCGCGTCCTCCGCGCGCCGCGCCCCCGACGCGGGGGTCTCGCCCTCCTCCGCCAGCGCCACGTCGATCGCCTCGAACACCGGCGCCAGCCGCACCAGCGCTGCAGATCTAGGCCGGCTTCGCCGCGAGGTACAGCCGCCTCGCTTCGGCGGCACGCAGCGTCCGCACCTCCAGGAGCTTCTGCGCGGTGGCCTCGACAGCAGGCCACGCGGCGCGGAGGTGGCCGCGGGCGCGGTCGCGGAGTTCGTCGACAGCCCGCTGCGCCTGCGGCCCGGCCAAGTACAACCCCAGGTCCGCGATCTGCTCACGGTCCCCGCTCCAGCCCCACTCGGCAGGCTCGCCGCCGTAGCGCTCGACCTCTGCGAGGTAGCCGCCGAACAGGACCATGATCTCGGCTTCCAGCCGGCGCGCGACGCGCGGCCCCTGACCGGGCAGGTCGGGGCGGAACAAGAACGGCCACGGTGTGCCCACCCCCCGGCCAGCGCTGTCCCCACGCGGCTTGATGGTCACCCGTCGGAAGGGCACCCGGAGCAGGCAGGAGAGCACGGCGTGCCCCGCCTCGTGGATGGCTGTCCTCTCGAGCGCCTCGGTCATCGGGCTGCCTCCCATCGGTTCGTGCCCACGAGCCGGCGGCGGCTGGAGCGGATCTCCTCGATCTTCGCCACGAGTGCCGGCGAAGGGCGGAACCACTCGCCGTGATCGCGCTTGGCCGCGAACTCGTCGTGGAGTGCGCGGCGTGCGGTGTCGGCGCCGTGTGGCCAGCGCGGCTCGCACCACGGGCGTCGTCTACGAGCGCCGTCGCCCCGAGAAGACGACGCTCTACGAGATCGTGCGCGACAACGTGGAGACGCTGTACGGGGCCATCGACGACGGCGCCATCGCGGTCCGGATACCCAAGCACGCGAAGAAGGAGATCGAAGCCTACCTCGACTGCGGGCTGCTCTGCCGCGGGTTCGCGCGGCTCCGGTGCGAGCGCTGCGAAGAGAGTCGGCTGGTGGCCTTCAGCTGTAAAGGACGCGGTTTCTGCCCGTCGTGTCTGGGCCGACGCATGTGTGCCACGGCGGCGAACCTGATCGAGGACGTCCTGCCCGAGGTGGCGCACCGTCCGTGGGGGGTGACGTCTCCGTTTCCGTGGCGGCGCAGGCTCGCCCAGGACGGGGCGTTGTTCGGCGTGCTGACCCGCCTCTTCGTCGAGAGCGTGGAGCGGTTCTACGAAGAGCGCGGTGCGCGCCGAGGCGCGTGCGGCGCGGTCAAGAGCGGCGCGGTGACCGCCGTGCAACGCAGGTCCGGCGACATGCGGCTCAATCCGCATCTGCACGTGGTCTTCCTCGACGGGGCTTATCACGAAGACGGCACCGAGCTCGTGTGGAACGAGCTCGGTCACCTGCGAACGGGCGAGGTCGGTCAGGTCATAGAGCACGCCGTCGGGCGGATGCTCCGAACCCTTCGGCGGCACGGGCATCTCGACATCGAGCACGACGTCGAGGAGGACGGCGAGCCCGAGGCAGCGCTCTGTGCCTCCGCCGTCTCGGGACGAGAGTCGCGCCACACGTCGTCGCCCCGCAATGGCTCCGCGGGCTCTCGCCGTCTTCGCCGAGCGCGCTCGCGTACGACAAGCCGCTGTGCGCTGCGCTCGATGGCTTCACCTTGCACGCAGCGACGCGCGCCGGTGCGCACCATGCCGCGGCGAGGGAGGCGCTGCTGCGTTACGTGCTGCGACCCCCGATCGCAAAGGAGCGCGTCGAGCCGCAGCAGGACGGCCTGGTGCGGCTGTCGCTCAAGCGCGCCTTCGCTGACGGGACCGTCGCGGTGGACATGGATCCGCTCTCGCTCCTGTGCCGCCTCGCGGCCAGCGTCCCGCCGCCGCGCTTTCACACCGTCAAGTACGCTGGCGTGCTCGCCTCGGCAAGTCGCCCACGTTGGCGCGCAAGCGCATCGGACCGCGCCCTGCGAAGCCACAAGAGCCTACGAAGGCGGACGAAGACGCCGCTTCGAAACGCAAGCGTGGCGGCTATCGGGCGGTCGACAAACCGCGCCGAGCTCTTGCGCCGCACATTTGCGATCGACGTCCTCGAGTGCCCAGCTTGCAAGGGGCGGATGAAGCTCGTCGCCATGGTGACCGAGCCAAGGAACATCGCCCGCTTCCTCTCCGCGCTCGGCGAGCCGACCGATGTTCCAGCACGCTCTCCCAGCGTCCACGCGGCGGCCGCCGTACTGGAAGAGCACCGTTCGTAAGCGCTGCATGAAGCGCCGTCGGCCCCAACCTCGGTCAGCTGGTGCAGGATGGGGGCGATGGAACCGGCTCGGTCAGCTCGTCGCGCGCTGCTCTTCCGCGGGAAGCGGAGGCGGGACGCTGATCGGCCCGAGGGCGAGGTTCAGCTCGTCGGCGACGAGCCGGGCGCGGGTGCGCGCCCAGTACCTGGGGGCGAGCTCGAGGTAGCGGTCCCGCGGCCAGTAGGGCATCGCGCGAATGACGTCGGCCAGGTAGGCCTCCGGGTCGAGCCCGTGCAGCTTGCAGCTCGCCACGAGCGAGAAGAGGTTGGCCGCGGCGGAGGCGTGGTCGTCGCTGCCGAAGAAGAGCCAGGACTTTCTCGCGACAGCAATGGATCTCAGCGCTCTCTCGCTGGCGTTGTTCTCCAGGCGCAGGCGACCGTCGTCGAGGAAGCGCCGCAAGGGCTGCTCTTGATGGAGGGCGTAGCCGAGCGCGGTGGAGACCAGGCCGCGCTCGCGAGGACGCGCGTGCTCGGCCCTGGCCCAGGCAAAGAACGCGTCCACCAGAGGGCGGACGACGGCATCTCGGCGCACCTTGCGCTGCGCGGGCGCAAGATCCGCGAGCGCGCGATCGGCAGCGAAGATGACGTTGATGCGACGCAGCCCCTCGACACCGAGCTCGTGCTTGCAGACCGCCGCCTCCCAGAAGTTGGTACGGCAATGCGACCAGCATCCGACTTCGGTCGGGGGCGGACCGCGCTTCTCGTCGGCAGCAGCGCCTCTTGGTGGTGTGCCGCGGAAGAGGGCGTCGTAGATGGCGTGAGCGTCAGCTTGAATATACCGAGAGAAGCCGCGGAACATATCGCAGACCGCAGCGCTGGTATGCTTGGGCTGGTACTCGAAGAAGACGTGATCCTTGTCCGCGAGGACGACGAAGAAGTGTGCCTTGCGGCACGGCCCGGGCTTCTTGTCCTTGCGCTCCTGGATGGGCCCAGGCTGGATGGAGACCCCGGTGGCGTCCGTGGACAGGCAGAAGGCGGTCTCGAAGGCCTCTTTGCGCGCGGCCTCGACGATGGCGCCCAGGGTCGCACCGACGTCTTCGGCGTAGCGGCACATCGTGCCGCGATCGAGCGACGCGCCCTGAAGCTCCAGCTGCTGCTCCAGTCGATAGAACGGGACGCCGAGCAGGTACTTGCTGGTGAGGATGTGCGCAATCATCGACGGCGCGAGGAACGACCGCCGGAACAGCTCCTTCGGAAGCGGCGTCGTGATGAAGACCGTGCAGGTCTCGCCCGTCGGCGCCGGCGGCGGCGCATCGAGCGAGGGCGCGTCGAGCGCTGTGGAGGAAGCGCTCGGCTCGCCGGCCGCTGCCGCGTCCTCCGGGCTGACGCTCGCAGCGGGCGTCGGCGTCGGGGCTTCTCTCGCGACGACCTGGAGCGGGGCCGCTTCCCCCTCGCCAGAGCTGCTCGCATCCGTGACGGACCGCTCGGCCTTGTACACGACGCGTGCGAGCACGATGCGGCGCATTCCGCCGCGCTCGTAGCCGAGTCGCGAGGTCTCCTCGACCCCGATGCGCGTCGCCGTCGCATCGAGCTCGGGGCAGGAGAGCTCGATGCGGACGACGGGCAGGTCGGACTCGGACAGGTCGCGACGGCCCTTGCCGCCGGACCTTCGTTTCGGCCCCTTGGGGTCGTCGTGCTGCCGCTCGTCGCCCGTGTTGCGCTCGGCGGCGTCGAGTGCCTTCTCGAGGCGCTGGACCTCGAGGAACATCGAGTCGAACGCCAGCTGCTCCGCGCTCACCTCGGCGCGCTCCGCCTTGGCCACGAACAGTCGATGTCGCAGAAGCTGCAGCTGCTCGAGCGCACGGGTGTAGGCGCGCCGAAGCTGCGCGAGCGCATCGCGCGCTCCCACGAGCTCGCTCTTTGCCGCGGCGAGCTCCGCTTCGAGCTGCGCGATGCGCTGCTGCTCGGCCGAGAGCGTCGGCTTGGCGGCGGCGTCGTGCACGACGCCGCTCTACGTAAGCCACGCGTACTTGTCGAGCGAATTCGTGCGGCTCAGTGGACGCGGCGCGGTGCGCGCCTTCGCGGTTTGGACGTGGGCGCGATCTCGATGCCGTCGAGCAGGGTCTCGAGCGTCGCGTCGTCCACCTCGACGTGCGTGGCGCCCTCGGTCGGGGGGTCGGGAAGTGCGAACGCTCCGCGATCAAGGCGTTTTGAAAACAGGCAGATTCCACTGCCATCGAAGAAGAGAATCTTGATCGTGGTCCGCCGCTTGCCGACGAACGCGAACAGCGCTCCGCAGCGCGCTTCGTACCCCACACGCTCACGGATGAGACCCGAAAGCCGCTCGAAGCCGTAGCGCATGTCCACCGGCTCCAGCGCGACGAACACCTGCACGCCCGCCGGAATCATCGCGCCGCTCCGCCGAGGGCACGGACCACCTCCGCCAGCAGCGCGGGGTCGAACCCCGCGGCGACGCGCACCCGAGCTCCGCCGACCTCGACGACGAGCTCCGCAGCGCTGCTCGTCACGGCGGGCGCCTTCGGCACCAGGCGCAGAAAGCGCGGTGGCTCGGCCCGCGACAGCCGGCTCGACCAGCCGTGCAGCGTCGAGGCCGCAAATCCGCGGCTCCGAGCGAACTCCTCCGCCGTTTCACCACTCTCGCGCCATGCCCGAACGCGCTCGGACCACATCACTTCGGTCGCCTTCGTCCTTGTCATGCACGCCATCATGAACTGGACAGCGCAGCCGGGGAGAGACGGCGCTTCGCGCAGCGCTTACCACCGTTCTGCGCCGCAAGGCGCCCGGTGACGCCGCATAGCGTCTCGCGACGCGCCTCCCGGGCCAGACCAACGCCCGGACGGACACGTGTGCCCACGGCACGCCGATGCGCCCCTAGCGCGCTCGGCGCCGCCCGGACCACGCTCTTTCGACCCAGGACCGAGCCATCACGACGCTCGCGGTCCCACCCTTTCGGTTTGCTGCGCACCACTTCTTCGCGCTGCGATCCGGCTTCTTTTACCTACGCGCTCGGGCGTCCGCTCGTTGCGACGGCCGTTACAGCCGAGCGAGCCGTCCGTCTTCGAGCGGCACCCAGGGGGGCTGAAGCCGAGTACGTCTCGGTTCCGGCCATGGGCAGGCTTGGCGCATACGTGAGTCGATTATTGGCCCTCCTTCATCCGCGGCTCGATGGGCGGATCGAGCGCATCACCATGGAGCTCGCGCAACAGGATCGCGGCGTGACGAACTCCGTTCTCGATCGCATCTAGAGGATCCTCCCCAGGTACGTTGTAGCTGCGCCCGTCAACTTCCACAGGGATAACCCACGGCCACTTTTTCTCCGGTGTGCTTCGGGTCGGCTCGTGGATGCGAACCAAGATGTCACGCGATTCGCCGCCCTCTCCGGTCACCTTGAATATTAGATCCATCATCACTTACACCTCTTGTCACACTCTTTGAGGCATCGCCCAAGCTCCTCGGTGCATTGGCTCCGACAGTTCCTGTCCCCTTTGGGGCAATTGTCCCAGCATCGTTCCCATGCTTGGTCGCACTTTTCCTTGCACGCCTCTAGGCAGTCGGGGGTGCACCCTGCCATCGCCTCATAGGATCCGCTTCCCACCGGTGCGTTTTGCGGCTCCAGCGGCACATACCCGAAGGCCCCGTCCCCTCCTGTCGGGGTGATGATGCTACCGCCGGCGCCTGCGTTCCCCTCACCGCGGACATAGCACTCTCCCACATCGTAGTTGCATGCTGCGAGACCGAAGCAGAGAAAAATAGATAGCTTGTTCATTTTGACTTTGCCCTGAATCTCCAAACAGGCCCAGTGGTCACCGTCACAACCAGACTTCCGGGGAGAACGCGACTACTGCCGCCAGCCCAGTCCACATGGACGCTGGAGGACACGCCGAAGGGCCCGGCGAAGTACCACTCGGACTGGGCGCGGCCACCTGGAGCAACCCCCACCACGCGGTCACAGATCACGGCACTACATACCGGCATTGAGTAGATCGCAAGGGACGGCCCGAGGCTGACGGTCGTTGACTTCGTGGCGTACCCAAGAGTGACGGCCGTTCGGTCGTAGAACCCGACACCAGCGCCTGGAACGATGCTGAGCATATTGTGGGCTTCGAGCCTGAAGTCTCCCTCGCTGCGCCAAAGCCACCCGGCGAAGGGGCTCACGGCCAGCCTGGGCTCGATCCCGACCTGGATCCCGCCCACGCTGACGCCGCCGCTGAACTCGAGTGCGTGTGCCGGCGCCGGTACACTACTGGCGAACGCACAGGCACAGCCGCACAGCACGTGCACGCGCACATTGGCCTTCAGCCCGTGCCCCATGCCTTCCCCCGATCCCGGATGCTTCTCCTACTGGAAGGCGGCGTCAACGGGTAATCTGGACCACATTACGTCCAAGCGGTCCTCGCACACGAGGGCCGGAGCGCGACCGGCAACGTGGATGATCAAGGGGGGCGTCAGCAAGTTCGGCATCGTCCCGTTCACTTGCTCGTTCGCTGCGTCCGAGGCGGATCGCTCGACGGCTCTCCGTCTCGTTACTGGCCTTGGCTGGGCTCGTTCGCCGCCGTGTGCCCTGCGTGTGCCCCGATGCCAGGGTACGTGGCTCCACGAGAAGGCACTCGGGTATACGAGCGGAACTGAGCGCGGATGGCCTCTGACACCGTTCCGATGCGATTGACGCGGCGTCCGCCGTATCTCTCGCGCATCTGGCCCGCAGATTCGTCTCCGGGTTCGATTCCCGGCGCCTCCACCAAGAAGACACGGCGAGAGCCGTGTCTTTCTTCTTTTATGTGCCCTGCGTGCGACCCGATAAATTTCAGTAAGGATGAATCGTTGCGCGGCTGGAGGTAGGTGGGCCCACGGGGAGCAGGCGCGGCGGGTGACGCCAGGGCACGAGGCTCCACGGAGCTCCACGGAGGGCCCCCAGTCGACGGGGGCCGACCCCGGGTCCGCGGAGCCAACGATGATGTACCCTGAGAGGATGCCTCCCGTGATTCGCCTCGCCCGGCTCGACGAGGCAGGCGCCCTGACCGCGCTCTGCCGGCGGTCGAAGGCGCACTGGGGTTACAACGACGACTTCCTGCGGCTCGCTGCGCCGGCGCTTCTGGTCGACGCGGAGGCCATCGGCGAGCGCCGCGTCTTCGTGAGCGTCGACAGGAACGACCGAGCGCTCGGCGTCGCGCGCCTCGACATCGAGGCGCCCGGCGTCGCCGAGCCGCTCTCCCAACCGAGGGCCGCCGTACTGGAAGAGCACCGTTCTGCGCCGCAAGGCGCCCGGTGACGCCGCATAGCGTCTCGCGACGCGCCTCCCGGGCCAGACCAACGCCCGGACGGACACGTGTGCCCACGGCACGCCGATGCGCCCCTAGCGCGCTCGGCGCCGCCCGGACCACGCTCTTTCGACCCAGGACCGAGCCATCACGACGCTCGCGGTCCCACCCTTTCGGTTTGCTGCGCTACACTTCTTCGCGCTGCGATCCGGCTTCTGTTACCTACGCGCCCGGACCCGAGGTCAGCCGACCTTGAGCCCCCAGGATTTGATGACGTTTTTTTGATCCGCCGTGGCGATATGGAGAGCCTGGGCGGAGGTCTGCGGCTTGATGCCGATCTGAAACGCATAGTTCTCCGGCGACTCGACCTCGCTCGAGGCGTCGTCCGCCACCGGAATGTCAGTTCTTCCCCGCGCTTTTCGATGAGGCCGTTCATGTCGGTGTCCGTGCTCTTGAACGCAACGAAGTACTTTTTCGCGACCTTGTCGTACTCGTACACCATGAACTGGAACGCGGCATTGATGTTGAGGAGCTCCTTGTACGTGAGCATTGCCACCTCCTGCCGGTTTGTCGGCGAGATCTGCCCCGAAAGGTAGACGGCATCGGTGACGCCCGTCTCCCAGAGGACGCCGCTCAGCACCGCCACGACCGGGAGGTCCGCGGTCGGGTTCATCGGGTCCTTGCAGGCCTGATCCGCCTTCAGCTCTTTCTCGCCGATCTTCATCTTAGTGATGAAACCAACGGCGGGCTGTCTGGCCTTGTTGAAGTCGTAACCCTGCTTGACATCGAGGCTTCTACGGTACTCCGACATGGCTCATCGTCCCTTCCTGGATCGTTGCTGTGGGCGTATCGTCGCGCCCCGGGTAGCTTGTTACTGTCTCACCGGGCCCGCGGAGTAGCAACCCCCAAGATCTCGGCGCTCGATCCAGACCCTTCGCTCGCTGCCGGCACCTGGCCATCGAAGAGGATGGTCACGATCGGCGCCGCGGCCTCCCCGAGCGGATTGAATCCGAGGTGGCTGCCGCTGTCCGGCCCGAGCGCGAGCCCGCCCTGCTCCTGCGTGTGCACGAGCAGAGCGCGCAAATAGGCCCCGGTACCGGCGAGCGCAGGCAGGACATGGGTGCGGACTCTGCCGTGCGCCTCGACCCGCCAGGGCACGTCTCCCCACGTCAAAGGGTCGCTGACGCGGAGCACCGCGTCAAAGCCGTTCACCGGCACCGCCGCCCGGCCCCCCCAGCGTCGCGACGCCCATGATCGCCTCCCCGACAAGCGCCTCGTCCGTGCGCATGACGCGGACGAGCGACGAGCGCGCGACGCGGACCTCAAGCTCGGGAAAGACCGAGGCGAAGAGCGGCTGTCGCTCAAGCGCGCCTTCGCTGACGGGACTATCGCGGTGGACATGGATCCGCTCTCGCTCCTGTGCCGCCTCGCGGCCAGCGTCCCGCCGCCGCGCTTTCACACCGTCAAGTACGCTGGCGTGCTCGCCTCGGCAAGTCGCCCACGTTGGCGCGCAAGCGCATCGGACCGCGCCCTGCGAAGCCACAAGAGCCTACGAAGGCGGACGATGACGCCGCTTCGAAACGCAAGCGTGGCGGCTATCGGGCGGTCGACAAACCTCGCCGAGCTCTTGCGCCGCACATGTGCGATCGATGTCCTCGAGTGCCCAGCTTGCAAGGGGCGGATGAAGCCCGTCGCCATGGTGACCGAGCCAAGGAACATCGCCCGCTTCCTCTCCACGCTCGGCGAGCCGACCGATGTTCCAGCACGCTCTCCCAACGCCCACGTTGCGCCCGCCGTACTGGAAGAGCACCGTTCTGCGCCGCAAGGCGCCCGGTGACGCCGCATAGCGTCTCGCGACGCGCCTCCCGGGCCAGACCAACGCCCGGACGGACACGTGTGCCCACGGCACGCCGATGCGCCCCTAGCGCGCTCGGCGCCGCCCGGACCACGCTCTTTCGACCCAGGACCGAGCCATCACGACGCTCGCGGTCCCACCCTTTCGGTTTGCTGCGCACCACTTCTTCGCGCTGCGATCCGGCTTCTTTTACCTACGCGCCTCGTCCGCTGTCCCGTCATGACGACCGTTTGCTTGTATCACACCCCCCGGGTCCGGCGGTCATCCGGCGCCGCCACGCTGCGCACGGTTCCAACCCGCTTTACCTTGATGAGCTCGTCGGAGGTCCTGTACACCCGCTGACACGATCCCTCGATGCCGGCGGCGCGCGGAGCGCTCGATGGAGCAATCCGGTCGACCCCCGGCGGTGGTTACGGCTTGACGTTCTCGATTCGAGTTGGGTCTCTCTTCCGTTTCAAGGAGCAGCACGACATGCGGATTCTTGGATATACGCTCATGCTCGCCGTCACGGTGCTCGGTTGCGGCCAGGGCTCGAACGGCGGTGATCCCTCCGCGGGCACCGGCGGGGCGGGCCCGCTCCCCCCCACGAGCGGTACGGGACAGGGCGCGGCGGACGGCGACGCCGGGCTTCCGCCTCCGGACGATGCCTCCACCGAGCAGCCGTTCTGGACCTTATTTCCGACGCCCGCGGTGCGTCAGGGGTCGAGGCGCGCGATGGTGCTCGGCCCGAGCCTCTGGGCCATCCGGTGGGGCCAGCCCCAGATCCTGAGCGGTGAGGTCTCGCAGATCGGGCAAGTCTGGACGGAGGACGGCGGAGCGACGTGGCAGCGCATGGAGTCCGGGTACGCGTCCCCGGGATTCCGCGACGGCACCTTCTGGTTCCTCGGTCGGGACCACTCCGGAACGCTCCTCGGCGTGAGCGCCCGAGCCCCCGACGCCGTGGGCGTCATCTCGCTGATCCGTCACGACACGACCACGAGGACGTGGATCCCCGTCGGCCTGGTACCGGATGGATTCGAGCCCATCACGATGGTCACCTCGGCGGCGGGCACCTGGATGCACGGTCGTGGAGGGCTGTGGCGCTACGACGGTCCGGACCAGTGGACCTCGATCCCCTACCCCGACGGCGTATCTGGCGAGATCTCGCTCCGGGCCAGCGACGACGGCAGCCTCCTGCTGGTGGCGGGCGGCGCGGGGCGCCTGTTCCGCCGCGTGCCCGGCGACGCGAGCTGGTCCGAGGTCCCGACCAGCTCGATCCCCGAGCCTCCGAGCCGGAGCTTCCGGAACGTGCTCGAGGACGGTCGCGGCACCTTGTACCTCGTCAGCGCTTCGGACAGCGTCTGGCGAAGCGACGATGGCGAGCGCTGGACGGACGTGACGCCCTCCGAGAGCCCGAAGCTGGACAGCGCCTCTTCCTGGCACGCCGCCGTCTCCGCCTCCGGCGTCCTCGCCGTGGGTCGCTTCGAGTACAGCGAAGACGGCGAGAATCACCTGGTCCGGGTGTGGCTATCGAAGGACGCCGGCGTCAGCTGGATGGAGCGCAGCGAGGGTCTCGCGCCGCATTTCCTGTCCGACATGGTCTTCGACGAGCAGGACCGGCTGCTCGTCGTGACCGACCTCGACAAGGTCGTGCTGGCGGTGTCGCCGCCCGCGGATCGGTGGTGAGGTCCCGGCGCGTCACGCGGCGTCGTCGAGCAGCTGCGGGTGCTGGCGCACGTGCGCGTAGAGGAGGTCGAGGAAGACGCGGACGTGCGCCGGGACGGCGCGCGCGCTCAGCGTGACGGCGAACAGGCGGAGCGCCGCGCCGGCCCAGCGAGGGAGGACGCGCACGAGGCGCCCGGCGCGGAGATCGGCGTCGACGAGGAACGGCGGGATGAGCGCGATGCCCGCCGCGCCGAGGCACGCCGAGCGCAGGTGGGCGTCGCTCGTGGTCAGGAGGCGCGGCACGGCGCGGACCCGGACGGCGCGACCTGCGCCTGTGCGATCGACGAGGCGGAAGGAGAAGGCGCTCCGATCCCGGCCGAACACGCACAGGGCGTGCGACGACAGGCCCTCGGGCGCCCGCGGGGCCCCGCGAGCCTCGAGGTAGGCAGGGGACGCGCACAGGACAGGGCTCGTCTCGCCGAGGCGGCGCGCGCCGAGCGCGGAGCGGTCCCGCGGCGAGAGGACCCGGAGGGCGACGTCGATGCGCTCGCCGACGAGATCGACATAGCGATCGTCGGTGAGGCACTCGACGCGGACATCGGGGTAGGTCGCGAGCAGCCGCGTCACCGCCGGCGCGAGCAGCATCGCCCGCTTCCTCTCCGCGCTCGGCGAGCCGACCGATGTTCCAGCACGCTCTCCCAACGCCCACGTTGCGCCCGCCGTACTGGAAGAGCACCGTTGTGCGCCGCAAGGCGCCCGGTGACGCCGCATAGCGTCTCGCGACGCGCCTCCCGGGCCAGACCAACGCCCGGACGGACACGTGTGCCCACGGCACGCCGATGCGCCCCTAGCGCGCTCGGCGCCGCCCGGACCACGCTCTTTCGGCCCAGGACCGAGCCATCACGACGCTCGCGGTCCCACCCTTTCGGTTTGCTGCGCACCACTTCTTCGCGCTGCGATCCGGCTTCTTTTACCTACGCGCTGGACGGCATCGATCTCGGCCCCGTGGAGCGGCACTTCCAGGAGCTGCTCCGCGTGGCCGCGGACGCGCGGCCGGCGGGGGGGGAGGCGGCGCCGCGGGCCGCCCCCCGCGGCGCACGGCGGGCCGGCGTGAGCGCTCGCGGCGGGGCGCCTCCGGAGCACAAAAGGCGAAGGGCCGGTCTCCCGCCCGGGAAACCGGCCCTCACGCCCCTCCAGGCGGGCACGCGCGGGCTCATCGCCCTGCGCGCGCCCTCAGGAGACTAGAAGTCGCCGTGGCCGTGGCCCGCGTGGCCACCGGCGCCGGCCGGCTTCTCGTCCTTCGGGCGCTCGGCGATGAGCGCCTCGGTCGTCAGCATCAGGCTCGCGACGCTCGCCGCGTTCTGGAGCGCGGAGCGGACGACCTTCGCCGGGTCGATGACGCCCAGCGCGATCAGGTCGCCGTACTCGCCGCTCGCGGCGTTGTACCCGAACGAGTCCTTCCCCTCGCGGACCTTCTGCACCACGATCGAGCCCTCTTCGCCCGCGTTGGCGGCGATCTGGCGGAGGGGCTCCTCGATGGAGCGGCGGATGATGTTCACGCCGGACCGCTGCTCGTCGCTCACCTGGAGCTTCTCGAGGGCGGCCTGGGCGCGGATGAGCGCCACGCCGCCGCCCGGGACGATGCCCTCCTCGACGGCCGCGCGGGTCGCGTGGAGCGCGTCCTCGACGCGGGCCTTCTTCTCCTTCATCTCGGTCTCGGTCGCGGCGCCGACCTTGACCACCGCCACGCCGCCGACGAGCTTCGCCAGACGCTCCTGGAGCTTCTCGCGGTCGTAGTCGCTCGTCGTGTGCTCGATCTGCCCGCGGATCTCCGCCAGCCGAGCCTTGATCTTGTCCTTCGTGCCCTGGCCGCCGACGAGCGTGGTGTTGTCCTTGTCGATGATCACCGTCTTCACGCGGCCGAGGTCGCTGAGCGTGACGTTCTCGAGCCTGAGCCCGAGCTCCTCCGCGATCACCTGGCCGTCGGTCAGGGTCGCGATGTCCTTGAGCATCTCCTTGCGGCGGTCGCCGAAGCCCGGGGCCTTGACGGCGGCGCAGTGGAGGGTGCCGCGGAGCTTGTTGACGACCAGCGTCGCGAGCGCCTCGCCCTCGATGTCCTCCGCGATGATGAGGAGCTGCTTCTGGCTCTTGGCGATCGCCTCGAGCACCGGCAGGATATCCTTCATGTTGGAGATCTTCTTCTCCGAGATGAGGACATACGCGTCCTCCATGGTGCACTTCATGGCCTCGGGGTCGGTCACGAAGTACGGCGAGAGGTAGCCGCGGTCGAACTGCATGCCCTCGACCACGTCGAGCGTCGTCTCGAGGCTCTTCGCCTCCTCGACCGTGATCACGCCCTCCTTGCCGACCTTCTCCATCGCGTCCGCGAGGAGCTTGCCGATGGTGAGGTCGCCGTTCGCGCTGATGGTGCCGACCTGCGCGATCTCCTTCGCGTCCTGGGTCGACTTGGAGGCGCCCTTGAGGTGCGCCACGACGGCCTCGACGGCCTTGTCGATGCCGCGCTTGATCTCCATCGGGTTGTGGCCCGCGGCGACGAGCTTCGAGCCCTCGCGGTAGATCGCCTGGGCGAGCACGGTCGCGGTCGTCGTGCCGTCACCGGCGATGTCGCTGGTCTTCGAGGCCACTTCGCGCACCATCTGGGCGCCCATGTTCTCGAAGCGATTCTCCAGCTCGATCTCCTTGGCGACGGTCACGCCGTCCTTGGTGATCGTGGGGGAGCCGAAGCTCCGCTCGATGACGACGTTCCGGCCCTTGGGGCCGAGGGTGACCTTCACCGCGTCCGCGAGGGCGTTGACGCCCGCGAGGATCATGCTTCGGGCCGACTCGTTGTAGATGATTTCTTTGGCTGCCATGGTGCGAATCTCCTGGAAACGGTCTTGCCCGAATCAGCTCTCGATAACGCCGAGGATGTCTTCTTCACGGAGGATGAGGGCCTGCTCGCCGTCGATCTTGACCTCGTTCCCCGTGTACTTGCCGAAGAGGACGCGGTCGCCCTCCTTCACGTCGAGCTTGCGGACGGTGCCGTCCTCGAGGGTCTTCCCGTTGCCCACGGCGAGCACGATGGCCTCCGTCGGCTTCTCCTTCGCGCTGTCCGGGATGAAGAGACCTCCCTTGGTCTTCTCCTCCTCCTGCACGCGACGAACGATCACACGGTCCTGGAGCGGTCGGATTTTCATTCTGGTTCTCTCCGGGCGTGACTCACCGGTCACGACCTGACGTCGCTTCATCCCGTGCGTGCGCGGCGGCGCGCTCGGCCCCTGCTCCCCGGTCTCCCTGGGAACAGCTCCGGGCGCGCCTCTGCTGTCCGGCGGATGCTCGCGTTGGCTTGGGGTCTGGCACTCGCGAGATGTGAGTGCTAGCAAGAACGTCGCAATATACCCGGGGGCCTCGGGTTGTCCATCTCTAAGACGCATGACGTCGCCCGGGCGCGCGCGAGGGGCGCAAAGGGGGTGCTGCCAGGGCGCCGCGCCGCGAGCACGCGTCGGGGAACCGAGCGCGGGAGTGCCGCGGCGCCTGCGGTCAGTTCGTGAACCGGACGTTGTCCACGAAGTAGGGCCCCGAGCCTGCGTTCACGTTGAGCTCGATCGTCAGCGACACGTCGCTCGGCGACGCGTTCAGCGCGGTCACGGTCGGCGCCGCGAGCGTGAACGTGACGGGCGCGAACGCCTTCTTGTTGGCGGGGCTCAGGTTGGTCGTCCCGACGAACTGGTCATGGATGCCGGCGGACGGGATCGAGATCAGCACCTTCAGGGTCCCCAGCCAGGAGGGGTTGGGCTGGACGGGCGACGTGAAGAAGTCGAGCGTGAGCAGTCCCGCCTGGCGCACGCCTATCGTGAGGATCCATGCACCGAATTCGTGATATCGAGGAGCGACCGCACGAGCGGGTCCTTGTCGTCCATGGCGCGCCACACCGAGCGGCCAAGGATGACGACGTTGAGGTCCCGAACCCGCTTGAACACCACTCCGGCAAGGAGCGTCGACGCGGCGCTCTCGGGACACAAGCTGAGACCTTCGCCGCTCGCCACCAGCATGAAGATCACATCGCTGCTGGCCTCCTCGTGGGCGAGCTCGAGCGTGAGATCATGCGCCCGGAAGGCGGCGATGATGTCGTCGTGGAGGCGCGGGCCCTCCTTGCGCGGAGGCCAGAGAAAGCGCTCCTGCTTCAGGTCCGCGACCCTCAGCGTGCGCCGTGCAGCGAGGCGATGGCTCTTCGACATCACGACGCCGACGCGCTCGCGATACAGCACGCGGAAGCGGAAGAGCGGGTTGTCTTCCGGCGAATGGTAGCCGTACCCGACCGAGATCTTGCCATCGCGCAGCGCGGCGACCTGCTCCTCGCTCGGCAGCGGCCGAAGGCGTACCTCGACGCGCGGATGACGCGCGCGGAACGTCTGCACGATCCTCGGCAGCAGGAGGGTGTCAGCCAGGGCCCCGTCGAATCCGACCACGACCGTCCCGATACGGCCTTGCGCCGTCGCGCGGGCGTCCTCGACCGCGAGCGCGGCGCGAGCCAGGGTCGCGCGCGCACCTTCGAGGAAGCTCCGGCCGGCGGCGGACAGCTTCACCCCGCGTCCCGAGGGCACGAAGAGCTCGACGCCGATCTCAGCTTCGAGCTGAGCGATTTGCCGGCTCAAGGGCGACTGCGAGACGTGAAGCCGCTCGGCCGCCCTTCCGAAGTGCTCCGCTTCCGCGACGGCGATGAAGTACCGCAGGTGACGTAGCTCCATGATTCAGACCTATAGGGTCTGAAACCGTTGCGATCAATGTCCTGGTGGTCTTGAGCGCGACGGTGCAGGCTGTTCAACATGAGGCGACACGAGACGTTCGAGAAGCTGTCGCCCGGCTTTCTTGGGCCGGCTGAGCTGGCGCGCGGCTGGGCGTCGCGCGTCGACTGCTCGAGCGCCGACGCAAAGCACACGCTGGGGCTTCTGTTTCGCTGAGCCTCGCGACCGACAACCGAGAGAACCCGAACATGACCGAGAACAACCCCACCTCCAGCTCGGAACCAAAGGAGCGCGCGAGGCCCGCACCCGAGGCGAACCAGATGATGCAACGTCGCCCCGCCGGCGCGCTGCTCGTCGCCGGGGCAGTGATCTTCTTCCTCGCCGAGTTCATCGCCGCCGCGGCATGGACGGATCCTCCCTACAGCTACACGCATCACTACATCAGCAACCTGGGAGTCCGTGGCCCCCTCGAGGCTCTTGGCCAGTTCATGAAATCGCCACTCGCGTGGGTCATGAACACCGGGTTCTTTCTCTTCGGGATCATGTTCTTCATCGGTGTCGCCGCGCTCAAGGGCCTGCGAAGCTGGCGCCGCTGGGCAGCGCTCATCCTGGGAGCTCTCGTCGCGCTTGGCGGCGTCTTGCTGGCGTTCAACCCCGGTTCCGGAGAGCCGCCCGACGGCGCAGTCGACTATCACGCCCTGGGCGCCTTCGCGTCTATCGTCGGAGGCAACGTGCTCGCGATGCTCCTTGGACGCCAGCGTCAACAAGTCGGCGTCACTCCCAAAGCCGGGAGGGCCATGGTCGTCCTCGGCGTGTTCGGGCTCGCCTCGATGGTGGCCTTCCTCGTGGTCGCCAGCTCGGGGGCCAACGTCCTCATCGGCCTCGTCGAACGCTGCGCCGTCTATCCCATCATGGTCGGCTTCATCTGTGCGGGGGCGTCGATCTGGAATCGCCGGACCGTTGCACGCTCGAGCGGCGAGGGCGAGACTTCCCGACCACAGATGCTGAAGCAGCAGCCAGCCTACATCAACATCATCAAGATGCGCGCCAAGGCGGGAGCGAGCGCCAAGCTGTTCTAGCTAGCCGCGGCCGGCCTACGAAGCAGCAGCTCATGCAGCTTCGCGACCTCCGCCTTCGACCACGCTCGTGCTCCGCGACCTCGACAGCGGCATGAAAACCTGTAACATATCCACAGAACAGGCGCTCTTCTGCACACGGATTGACATGCGATTGGAATCCATGAACACCAACGCCGCCTATCGCTCGCTTGTCCGTCTGTCCTTCCTCATGCTCCTCGCGGTCGTCTTCTCCATCGGGTGCAAGCGGCTCAAGACCGGCGCGCGGGAGGAGTTCGGGAGAAAGCACAGCTGTCCCGAGGACCGCATCACGGTCCGCTCACGCGACGACGTGAAATGGGGCTCGATCGTGCTCGCGAAAAGACCCGCTGAGGCGCCGCCCGACGAGGTGAAGAACGACCCCGGCCGGCTGGCGAAATGGCAGAAGGACCGGGCCGAAGAGGACGCAGCGACGCGGGAGAGTCTGGACGAGCTCGACGTCTTCGAGGTGAAGGGCTGCGGCCACGAGGTGTTCATGGCCTGCGCGCACCCCGGCGGCGGTGCCGGCGAGGGGGTCGCGACCGACGAGGTCGTGTGCTGGGAGCAGCCCACCACGAAGCGCTGACGCGGTCGCTGGCCAGGCGCGTCAGTCACGGCGGCGCTGCTGCAGCGGCCGCAGAGGAGAGCTCGCTCGCGAACAGCACGGCGCGTCCGGGCCGCGCCGCTCGGGCTCGTTCCCGATCATGAGATGAGGGCTCCGCTCGCGCGCCGGACGAGCGAGGCAACGCGCAGGAAAAGGAGAACCATGCTGAAGCGGATCTGGGATCGTCATCGCGCCGCCGGGCTCGACGAGGCTGCGGCCGCCGCCGCGGCGCCGTCGCCGGAGGAGCTCTGCTACCTCGCGATGCTGGCGTTCGCCGACGAGCGCACCGCGGACGCCGCGGCCTTCGCCGCCCGCGCCGCGGAGGCCTCGCCGGGAGACCCGCTGTTCCGCGCGGCCGCGGCGCACCTCGCGCGGGTCGGCCGGGAGGGGAAGCGCAACGTCTACGTGTCCGCGGAGGGGTTCGCCGCCTTCATCCGCGGCGGCGGCAATGTGCCGCTCTACCGGGAGACCAGCGCGGCGCTTGCCGGCCAGTACCCGGAGGCGCCCTTCGATCTGCTCGACATAGGCGCTGGCGACGGCATGGCCCTGCTGCCCGCGCTGACGCCGGCGGTGCGGCGGGTGACCGTGGTGGAGCCGGCGGCGCCGCTGCTCGAGCGGTGCGCCGCGGCGCTCTCGGCGCGGGGCGTCGGCTTCGAGGCCTTCAGCGGGCGATTCCAGGACCTCGCCGCGGATCCCGCCATGGCGTCGCGGAGCTGGGCGGTCGCGCAGGCGACCTTCTGCCTGCACGCGATCGCCCCGGCCGAGCGGCCGGCGCTGCTCCGCTGGGCGCGCGCGCGCTGCGATCTGCTGCTGATCGCCGAGTTCGACGCGCCGCGCATGGACGAGCCTTCGCTGACGGGATCGACGTCCTCGAGTGCCCAGCTTGCAAGGGGCGGATGAAGCTCGTCACCATGGTGACCGAGCCAAGGAACATCGCCCGCTTCCTCTCCGCGCTCGGCGAGCCGACCGACGTCCCAGCACGCTCTCCCAGCGTCCACGCGGTGGCCGCCGTACTGGGGGTTCGGGGCGCAGGGCGCCGCAGGCGACCCGGAGCCCCGAGCGTTGAAGAGCACCGTTCTGCGCCGCAAGGCGCCCGGTGACGCCGCATAGCGTCTCGCGACGCGCCTCCCGGGCCAGACCAACGCCCGGACGGACACGTGTGCCCACGGCACGCCGATGCGCCCCTAGCGCGCTCGGCGCCGCCCCGGACCACGCTCTTTCGACCCAGGACCGAGCCATCACGACGCTCGCGGTCCCACCCTTTCGGTTTGCTGCGCACCACTTCTTCGCGCTGCGATCCGGCTTCTTTTACCTACGCGCCCTGTGTCTGCGCTGCGGCGAGTTGCGCCGCGATTCACCCGTGTGTCATCCGCGGCTCGGCTTGCTCTTTCTTCTCCCGCCGGGCTCCTGAGCAGGCTCCGCGGCGGCCGCGCCCTTGCCGGTCCGCGCCGCCCGGGCCGCGGGCTCGACCGTGGCCAGCGCTCCGCACGCGAGGTCGGGCAGGGTCGCCCTCATCCACGCGGGGTCCACGGCGCCGCGCGCGGACAGGTACAGACGGCAGGCCTGGTGCGCCGGGCCGAGCAGCACCACGTCGAGCACCACCTCGGACGAGCGCGCCCCGGAGAAGACGCCGAGCTCCGTCAGGTGCGCCGTCACCTCCGCCTTGAGCCGCGCCTTTTCGTCCCGGAGCGCGGCGCGGTGGTGCCCGTCCAGCTCCAGCGCGAGGGCCTGGTACATGAAGCGCGCCTCGGCCTCGTGCTCGAACACCCAGGTCAGGTGCGCCTCCACCAGCGCCCGCACCGCCGTGCGCGCCGTCCTGGCGGCGAGCACGCGCGCGGTCACGTACCCGACAAGCCGCTCGAAGGTCCGCCCGAGCAGCGCCGCCACCAGCGCCGGGAAATCCTCGAACAGGTGGTACACGCTCGAAGGGCTCGCCCCAGCCTCCTTGCGGACGTCCTCGATGCCCGTGCGCAAGATGCCTCGCTGCTCGAAGCAGCGGAGCGCCGCGTCCAGCAGCGCCTCCCGGCGGGCCACGCCGCTCTGTCGAGCCACGGCCATGCCCCCTCCCCTACCCCAGCTGCGCGCCGCTGACCAGCCGGCCTAGATGGAAGATTCTTCCAATTTATTGTTGGAAGTTCCTTCCACTCAGGCTACCTTCCACTCGAAAGCGAGGTGTCGCATGAAGCTGGGACTGAAGAAGAGGGCCGCGCTGGTGACCGGCGGCTCGCAGGGGATCGGCAGGGAGGTGGCTTTGCAGCTCGCGGCCGAGGGGGCCCGCGTGGCGCTCACCTACCGGAGCGAGCGCGAGAAGGCCGCGGAGGTCGTCCGGGAGATCGAGCGGCAAGGCGGCGAGGCGCTGGCGCTGGAGCTCGACCTCGGATCGACGGAGTCGATCAAGGCGGCTGTCGCGGCCGCCCTGGCGCGCTTCGGGCAGCTCGATGTCCTCGTCAACAACGCGGTCCGCTGGAGCGAGCGCCTGCCCTGGGAGGCGCCGCGCTTCGAGGACATCCCGCTCGCCGAGTGGCAGGGCACCCTCCACGACAACATCGACGGCGCCTTCGCCGCGATCCAGGCCGCGGTGCCCTCCATGCGCGCCCGGGGCTGGGGCCGGATCGTCAACGTCTCCTCTGGCGTGGCGCTCGACGGCGTGGTGGGCACCGGGCCCTACGCCGCCGCCAAGTCGGCGCTCCACGGGCTCACGGCGGTGCTCGCGCGCGAGCTCGGGCCGCACGGGATCTTGACCAACGTGGTGGTCCCGGGCTTGACCGTGACCGACAAGATGATCGGGGTGATATCGCCGGAGGTGATGGCGCAGCGCGGGAAGGCGTACCCCGTGGGCCGGCTATTGCGGCCCGAGGAGGTGGCGCCGACCATCGTCTTCCTGTGCTCGGCGGCGAACACCGCGGTCACCGGGGAGATCATCCGCGCGAGCGGCGGCCGGCCGATGTGACGAGGGGACAGGCGCGCGGCGCTGAATCAGCGCATACCGGCTGCATGGCCGGGCGCAACGACACACGTGACAGCGACGTTCAGCGGCTTCGAGTCGGGCCAGCGCTCACTCGATCGGGCCGTAGGAGAGCAGGCCCGTACGAGGGGTCTTCATGGCGAGCAGCGTCACGAGCCCGAAGTTGGTGAGGAGCGCGTACTTCTTCGAGCCCAGCGTCGCGAGCGCGACGCTCGCTGGCCCATCGAGCGGCCCGTCCTTGACGAGCACGGTCTCGTTCCCCTCGGGCCCGACGCGGACGAGCGCGTTGCCCGCGTTGCCAGCGACGAGGATGCTCCCATCCGCGTCAGCGGTGATGCCGTCGGCGCCCTTCAGCGGCAGGCAGATCGCCGGATCCGACGTGGAGAGCACGACCGCGGCGCCCGGGGTCCCGTCCGCCTCGATGGGGATCTTGATGAGCGCGGCCTTGTCCGTGTTGGCGACGTAAAAGGCGTTGTCCGAGAGCGCGAGGCCGTTGGCGCCGAGCGGGACGCCGAGGACCGCTCTCCCAACGCCCACGTTGCGCCCGCCGTACTGGAAGAGCACCGTTCTGCGCCGCAAGGCGCCCGCTGACGCCGCATAGCGTCTCGCGACGCGCCTCCCGGGCCAGACCAACGCCCGGACGGACACGTGTGCCCACGGCACGCCGATGCGCCCCTAGCGCGCTCGGCGCCGCCCGGACCACGCTCTTTCGACCCAGGACCGAGCCATCACGACGCTCGCGGCCCCACCCTTTCGGTTTGCTGCGCACCACTTCTTCGCGCTGCGATCCGGCTTCTTTTACCTACGCGCCCTGGATCAGCCGACCAGCACAATCCCTGGCTCACGATCGCCCTGGCGGCGGTCGTGCTGCCGTACGTCTGCTGGGCGCGAGACGCGGTGTTGATTATCGGCCTTCGTCACCGAGCCATTCGCGTGCGAGCGCGAGAATCCGGCGGTTCTCCGGGACGTTCTCGAGGAAGCTTTTTTGATAAGCGGGATCGCCGATCTTGACGGCGATCGAGAAGAGGTGGGCGCGCGCGCTGGCGAGCGCAGCGACGGCTTCGTCGTGGCGCGCTGTCGCCAGGAGGCTCTCGACGTGGACCAGGCGGAGGAACGAGCCGCCTCGAAAGAACCTGTCGTGCAAGCCCATGGCTGCCTGGCGCGAGAGCGCTTCCTCGGCGGCGGCGACCGCCTCTTCCGGCTTGCCCTGCGCGAGCTTCAGGGCTGCCTTCGTGGCGAGCACGCCTGGAACGTCGTCCGGGCACGCTCTGCCCAGCAAGAGCACGGAGCTCTCCACCTCCCTTTCCGCCTGCTCGAGCGCGCCCGAGCGACGCAGCACCTCCGCGAGCACCCAGCGGCCCCGGCCCTCGTCGACCGGCAGGCCGCGGGCGCAGCCCAGGGTCAAGGCGAGGTGCTCCGCGCAAGTCTGCGCCTCGGCCAGCGCGCCGCGCTCCGCGAGCATCCAGGCCATGGCGAACGGCCTGAATGCCGACCCGGGCCCCAGCTCGGTATCTGGCAGCGGCACCGCCTCGAGCAGGCGCTGGGCCTCTTCCGGGGCGCCGAGATACCAGTGGCTCATGGCTACGACCACGCTCGTGAGGCTTTCTATGCGCCGATGGCCGCACTGCCTGGCCAGCTCAACGCCCTTCCGTGCGTCCTCCAGCATGCCCGCGGGATCATCTCGCTTCGCAGCCCGCTCCGCCGCCATGAGATAGAAGACGCTCATCGCGATCGCGCTGCGGTCCCCGGGGGGATCCATCATCGCCTCGAGCTTCGCGAACAGCAGCTCTCCGTCCGGAGAGCGCCCCGCCAGATAGAGGATGTGGCTGGCCAGCGCGACCGTGAACGCCATCGGGTACACTGCATCTGGCGCCACCTCTGCACCCTTGAGCGCGGCGACGACGGCGAGGATCGTCTTGGAATCGCCCGCCACTGCAGCTCCCGAGAGCCGGGCGGACGCGCCCTGGGCCCAGGGCGCGCTCCCGCGCGGCGCGGCCTGCATCAGTTCCTCGGCCTCGAGCTGCATGGAGGCGGCGAGCTCAGGCTGCCAGATGACGGTCTCGCAGAGCGAGCCGAGCAGCCGCACGCGCAGGTCGGCGGGCAGTGGCAGCGCGAGCCCGCGACGCGCCAGCGCGGCCTGCTCCAGCACGCTGGCGCCCCAGCTCGCCTGCTGCGCTGCCCGCAGGTAGTGCCTCCCCGCGGCCGGTCCATCGCCACCCTTGTCGAAATGCTCCGCCAGCGCTCGCGCGTCCTGCTCGCCCCGCGCCTCGAGCCACGCGCCGGCGAGCCGGTGACCGAGCACCCGGTCGTCCTCGGTCAACATGGCATACGCCCCTTCGCGCAGCAGCGCATGCCGGAACGCCAGCTCCTCATCGCCCGGAAAGCGACTGTCGCGGCGCGGCACCAGGACCTCACGCTCCACAAGCGTCTGGAGCCCGGCCATCACCCCGCTCCGGCGCGACTCGCCCCCGAGGAGCGCCGCCACGCCTCCGGCCCAGAGCCGCAGAACTTTTGGTACACGCAGGAGAGGCCAAAATTCCGGCCAAAACCGGCGATTTGCTCAGCCGGCCCGGTCGTAATAGGATCATCCTTTCGGACAGGTGCAACAAATGAAAGACGCAACCCCCAACACCGCGATCCGGCGGACGCTCGGCTACCCGCGCGTCTCGACCAGGGAGCAGGAGATCGCAGGCGTGTCCCTGGACGCCCAGGCGGAGAGGATCGCGAACTACTGCCGGCTCCACTCGCTGCCGGAGCCGATCTTGTTTCCGGAAGTCGAGAGCGGCGGCGAGGAGAACGAAGCGAACAGGACGAAGGTCGCCGCTCTCCTGGCCGACGTACGGCGCGGCGACATGGTGATCGTGACGGACATCGATCGCTTCGGTCGCGACGTCGTCTTCATCGTGAAGAACGTCCGCCAGATCATGCGCAAGGGCGCCGTGTTCGTCGCCATCGACAAGGGCTTCGATTCACGGTCGCCGATGGCAGAGGACACGCTGGCCAACTGGGCGGTAGGCGCGGAGCAGGAGCGACGCCGCATCAAGGAGCGGACCGAAGGAGGGCGGAAGCACCTGCGCGTCCAGGGGTACTTCGTCGAGGGGCATCCGCCGTTCGGCTACGAACGCCAGCCGAAGCCCAAGGGGACGAAGACGCCGCTCCCCCTCCGCGTGGTTCCGGAGCACGCTGCGGTGGTGCGTCGCATGTTCGCGCTCTCGCTGGAAGGCTTCAGCGTATTCGAGATCGCCAAGCAGCTGCGCCAGGAGTACGGCAACATCAAGGCGTTCGGGCGTGCCTGGGTCGTTACTGCGCTGCGCAACCGGACATACACGGGGCGTGTTGCAAAGACCAGCGTACGACCTAATGCCACGCGCGGCGTGGTGCAGCTGCCGGCCGAGTGGATCTCTGCACACGAGGCGATCATCGACGATGAGACGTTCAACAACGTCCAGCTTGCACTGAGAGATCGCCGCCGAGGGCGGAAGCCACAGGCCGAATCTGCGACCGCGAACCACTTGCTGCGCGGCATCTGCCGCTGCGCGGAATGTGGCGGTAGCGTTGCTGCCGTTCCGGTGTCCCGCCGCAGCCGACACACGGTGGGCTATTACGTCTGCCGTGGTCACGTGGAGCAGAAAGAGAAAGGCGTGCGGTGCAAGTCCTCGGCATGGCTTCGCCAGCCGGACGCGGATGCCGCTGCGCGAGAGCAGTTCCTGGCGTTTGCTCGCTCGCTGCTCATCTCGCTTACTAGACCGCCGCGCCGGATCGAGAAGCCGGATTTCGCCGCTCAGCGCCGGGAGATCAAGATCGCGCGACAGCGAGTCGTGGAATTTGTTGCAAAGGGACTCTTCACGGTCGAGGACGTAAAGACAGAGCTGAACCGTCTCGATGACGCACTTGCAGCAATCGAGGCGAAGGAAGCCGAGTTCAACGAAACGGCGGGCAACGACACCGTCGAGACTCGCAAGCACGCGCATGCGTATGTGCAGCAGATAGTTGACGAGTGGAGCGTTCTGCCGGTCGATGTGCAGCGAGCGCTGATCCGCGCGTTCTCGTCAAAAGTCGAGGCAACGCAGGACAAGCAGATCAGGATTACATGGCGCGATCCTTCGCAGATATCAGCGGCGCATGGTGCGCAGGAGTTGCCAGCGCTCCGCCCTGCGCCGATCGTAGCTGCGCTCGCCGCCCCCTCGCCCGTCGCCTTGCCGTCCCCGGTCGTCGCTGCGCTCCCCGCACCGTCAATGTCTGCGCGTGACTACCTCGGCTCGCCGGAAAGTGCCCCAGCTTCAGTCGAGCGTTCGCGGGGCTGACTGCTCCGCGTCAACCCTGGAGGGGGCGCGTCAGCATGGACGCGGTGCGCACCCTGCTCGGCTGGCTTATCTTAGCGCTCGCAGGCCGCCCGTGCTGTGCCGGCTCGAGGTGGATGCCGGCGAGCGCGCGAGCGCGCTGGTGTCGTACATGGCGCCGGAGACAACATCCAGCTGCCGGACGCGATCAACGTGCGCATCACCGGCCCGTCGGCGCTGGTGGTTGCGCTCGCGCTCGCCTTCTGCATCCGCAGCTGGATGGGGCCGACCGGACGGCCCGGTGCGGTGACAGCGGCGCGCCGGGAACTGAACAACCGCGCCCGTGCGCAAACGATCAACTTAGCGCCTTCAAGACTTTGCCCTTTATGAGATGCATTGTATGTGGAATCCCTTCCAGCAGTGGACTCAACGTATCAAGCTCTTCGCTCGTGGCAAAGATTATCTGCTCTCCGTACTCTGCGGCGTGCGACGCCCGCCTCAGGAACGCCCCGAAGCTCAAGCGTGCGGTATCCTGTTGCCTTGGTTCGTCTAGCACAAGTAGTTTCGCGTGATTCGTATGGAATCGCCGGGACAGCTCGAGCATGCTTAGGAGATATGCCCAGATAGTCCGGATCATATCGCTTGCCGACAAATCAAATTCGAGATCGAAGCCCTCATGGACAGGGCGATAGACGTCTCGGGAGATCCCAAGAGATTTAGGAGCCACGCTCGAGAGCCCGAACTCGGCCGCCTGGTCCTGGACGAGTCGTTCGAGCGCTGCAAGCTTCGCACGATCACTGTCCGACAGGTCGTCAGACGGCAGCGCATTAAGTTCGGCATCGACTGCTCGCCATTCCGCCGCGAGCTCACCAAATCGCACCAACAGCAGTTCGATTCGATCCGCGGCGCCTGTTTCCCTCTCGACCCGGTCCCTTAGCCTAATGCGCTCCTGGACTGCGGCTTCCGAGGGCGCGAGCTCATCGGAGCTGAGCGAACTCTTAAGCGAGCGTACCTTGCGACGCGCGTCGGCAACCTCGCTCCGAAGCGCCACGAGCTGCCGGCTCTTCGCTTCCAAGCTCGTGGACGTGTTTGCGAGCACGGCACGATAGGCCGCCATTTGATCCTTGATGAAATCGATGTTGTCGTCGACCGCCATAGGCCGAATTGTGCCTTCTTGAGGCAAGAGGGCATCGGATATATTCTGGTGGCACGTCGGACACTTCAGCTTCGATACACTAAGATCTAGTACCGATCCAAGTTTTCGAAGCTTCACGACATCTTGGTTTCGGCGCAGGTCGTCCTCCAAGGCCGCCAACTTCCGCTTGATGCTCGTGAGTTGGGCCTCCTCGCGCCTCACGTTTTCAAAGAGCTCCTTGAGGGCTGCATCCAAATCGGCAGCCCTCTCTTCCTCTCTGGCAAGCCCCTGCTCAAGGTCTCTCGCTTGCTCCTTGACGGAAGCTACGGGCGTCGCCTCAAGCTGTGACAGCCTGGCACGCTGGTTCGCGAGATATCGGCGCAGCGGCTGCCATTCGCCACCGACGGCGACGATGAACTGTGGCTGGACAGCCGGTGGCCATGTGCTCGTTGGCGCTGGAGGCAGTCCCTGGATGATCGCGCCAATGCCTGCTGCCAGCTCTTGTAATTCCTTAAGTAGCGCGCTCCACCGTCCGCGAATGGCTCCCACGACCTCGCTCAGCCGCTGGCGCTTCATCGCGATCTCCTGCGCGTCCATGCGGAGGATAAATTCTACGGCGCGCTTCCCTACTTCTCGGATCCTATAGTGTAGCGGCATGCGCGCCTGGATTGCCGACCATCCCCTCTTTTGCTCTATGAGCATCATGGGGAACACGCATTCGAGATACAGCGGGCAGACCGACCCATCATATTTGCCGACACTCGGGAGCGTCCACCCGATAAAGGAAGCGAGCTCGTGGTGGAATCCGAGCTCGCGGGTCGCCGCGCCAGGATGACGAACATAGAAGTCACGCTGAGCAAACGGCCCTCGTCCGGTGATCGCTGCACCATCCCAAGTCCGCACGAGATGTCTGTCGAATCCCCCCTTTACAGATCGAGCGATCGTCCAGATTCGGCCGTCACCGTTCGCGATTTCGAGGATGACCTCCGACTCAAGAACAACGCGATCCTCACCGTCAATTTCGACGCGCTCCGTCATAGCGTGGGGGAGTGGTACATCGTGAGCCGCGCTCAGCATCCCTTCGAGCCCCAGCGCGTAGATGATGGCCTGCATGCAGGTCGACTTCCCGCTCGTGTTGTTCGCACGGAGAATGCATAAGCCATCATTAAACGGGATAGTTGCGCCGACTGGCCCCTTATCCGTCATTACGCGCAGCTTCAGTGCTCTAACCTTTAGTTTCATGTTAGGCCGTAGCGCCCGTTAGGCGTTTCATGACTTGGTCTGTGAGTCGGTTGCCCACTCTCGAAAGGAACTCCTTCTCCGGTTGAAGTACCCCGACCATTTTCTCCAAGCTATTGACGGCCAACTTTCCCTTATCGGTTAAGGAAATCTTTCCGCTAACGAGGCCCAATACACCATCAGCGACTCCGAAATCGATAGCGCGGTTCACGCTCGGCTCGAGATGCACGATGACCTCCTCCGGACGCAGTGTACCGTCGAGGAACGAAAGTAGCGCATTCCGGGCAACGGCCGATTTCAGGCACCATGAAAGGATGTGAAGTTTGGTAAGGCTCGCTTTCTGACCTCGGCAGCAGCGCGAGAGGATGAGGCATAGTGAGAACAATTTCCACAGAGGCCGAAGGTCCGGTGGGACAGGCACAGGGCGCTGTACGAACGTGAACCTAGGAATCCAGTCAAGCTCCGGAAACTGGTCGTTCATGGCGCCTCCTGTGGAAAGTCGAGCGGGCAGCGCATGAGCCAATCCGCTAACGCTTCGTACGCCAAGGCCTCAGCCATCTGCTCGGTCATCATCTCGAATTTCATGAGCTCCCGCTTGAAGTCTTCAAGCGTCTTACTGAGGAGTCGCTGGGGCGTGTCCTCCGCCATCAAACAATGAGTTTCGAGAAATGCCTCGCGTGCCCCCTTGGTCCGGATCGCTGCCTCGAAGACGTCCGAGTATTTATTCTTCAGCGTGTCGAGAATGTCCTGCCCCTGAAGGTAATGTTGCAGAAGGCGTTCTCGAAGAGTCCCACGCTTCGCCGACGTAAACGTTGGCACACGCGCAAGTTTGCTCTCAAGGGTACCCAGTAGCGAAGAGTTTTGGGTTGCCCAATCCGCAGTGTCGGACACCTGCAGCACCTTCGGAGCAATGTGCAGTTGCTCAAGGCCAAGTCGCAACAGCTTGGCGCGCTCGGCCTCAAAATCGTCCTCCGTAACGATGCTTATGCAGAAATCGGAGGCGACATACGGTAAGCTCGCCGCTCTTACCTCGGCGGCTTTCTTCTCAGCGTGCTGGACGAGAGGACCGCTGTCGAATGTCGGCACCGCCAGTACCCATCTCGCAATCTTCGTCGGGCCGAATACCTTTACCAGGTCGTCCTTGTTGTCGATGAACTTCTTGATATCTGTCGCAATCTTGTCGCGTTGGTTCTCGTAGCGCGCGTTGGTAGCCAATGGCTCGAGCGGCGCGTAGCATTGATAGGCACGGCCGTCTCGTGAGAATCCCTCAATGCCGAAGTCCCCGCGGTGCCGGTCGGGCACCTCTTGGAAGTCGCCGAGGGCATAGCGCATCTTCAGCAACCGAATAATGTGCTCCTGCCACTCGTTCCCATCCCAAATTCTCGTGCTCCCGATCATTGGTTGCTGCGTCACGCTGAGAGTTGGTCGCGCATGAGCGCGCACTGCAACGCTACCCTAGGCCACTCGGTTGGATCCAGCGTCAAGAGCATGCACCCCGAGCGGTGGCGAGATGGCGCGAGGACACGGCTCTCGACGGCTTCGTGCGGCTCCGCGTGCTTCGCGGTCTCAATACGAGGGACCCTACCCAACAGTTGCATCGTTGCATCTGCTGCGAGCGCCGGGCGCCCGTCGTCGTTAGCCTCATGAGGGGCCTCGTCCAGTTCGAGGGTGCGCGTGCGCTCGGCTAGCGCGTCGATCCGCAGCAGGCGCGCACGCTTGGAGGATGTGGTCATGGCGTTACTTGATCGCGGCTAGCTCCGCGTGATCAGCCTCCAGTCCCCAGATCGCGGCTCCTGCGTAGATCGCCCCTAGAGTACGCGTTCTGCGGACCCCATCCTGTCTTCGAGCCTCTGCGCCGCTTAGAAACCGGCGCCGGAGGTATCGATGGACGAGAGCACACGCACCTGGCGCGACCGCGTGGCGCGCTGGCACAAGAGCGGGCACTCCGCCCGCGTGTTCGCGGAGCAGGAGGGGGTCAACGCCGGCACGCTGTACTCGTGGAGCCGCCGACTGGGCATGAAGCGGAGCGACTACCGGCAGCGCTCGGAGAAGGCGACGCTGCCCACGTTGCTCCCGGTGGTGGTCGCCCCGTCGGGCGCTGCGGCCTGCCCTTCGGGCGCGGCGCTGGAGATCGTCTTCCCAGACGGCGCGGTCGTGCGCGTACCACCGACGTTCGACGAGGAGACATTGGCGCGCGTTGTTCGAGCGCTCGGGGGTATGCGATGATCCCGGGCCGCGTCTCGATCTACGTTGCCACCGAGCCGCTCGACCTGCGCCGGTCGTTCGATGGCCTCGCTGCTGTCGTGCGGGAAGTGCTACGGGAGGACCCGCTCTCCGGAGCGCTGTTTCTCTTTTTCAACAGGGCAGCTGACCGCTGCAAGGCCCTGTGGTGGGACCGCAGCGGGTACTGTCTTCTCTACAAAAGGCTAGAGCGCGGAACGTTTCGAGTCCCGCGCGCAATCACACCGGGTGGCACGAGCGTCATCATCGACGCCGCCGAGCTCGCGAAGATCCTGGAGGGCATCGCGCTTGCGCCCTCGAAGCTGCGGCGAGAGGTCCGCCTCGCTGAGGCTGCACCCCCTCCAGCCCCCTGATCCTACCTGATAGCACTGCATTCTCGCGGGCAGCACCCATGGTTGCATTCCCGCGAGACGCTGTAACTTTCCTCAACAAGCCCCTTCAAAAAGCAGGAGCTCACGAGTACTTACCGCCCCGTGAGCAAGCCGGTCGAAGAGCAGATTCGCGAGCTCAAGGACAAACTCGCGCGCGCTGCCCACGAGCGGGACGAGTACCGCAAGCTCTACGAGCTCGCCAGCATCGAGCTGGAGCGGCTTCGCCGGCACATCTTCGGCCAGAAGGCCGAGCACGTCGACCCCGGGCAGATGCAGCTCGCGTTCGACGCGATCGTACAGATGCTCGCGGGCGCCGGTGCGCAGCCGGACGCGGGCGCGACCGGCTCGCCGGAAGGCCGCGATGACGCCACGCCGAACGGCTCTTCCGGCGGCGGGGACAAGGGGCGCCAGGCCCGCCCGCACGGGCGGCAACGCCTGCCCGAGCATCTGCCTGTCGAGCGGATCGAGCTGTTGCCGCCGGAGGCGCAGGATGAGCGCGCGACCGCGCTCGTCCGCGTCGGCGAGGAGGTGTCGGAGACGCTGGAGTGGCGGCCCGCGAGCTTCGTGCGGCTGCAGATCGTGAGGCCGAAGTTCGCGGTCAAAGGTGAGCCCGAGCAAGGCATCACGATCGCCGACGTCCCCGACAGCCCCATCCCGCGCTGTCTCGCCGGTCCGGGTTTGCTCGCGCACGTGCTGGTGAGCAAGTACGCGGATCACTTGCCGCTTCACCGGCAGGAGAAGATGTTCGAGCGCTGGGGCCTTCACCTCTCGCGCTCGACGCTGTGCGGTTGGGTCGAATCGTGCGCCGACAAGCTCGCGATCCTCGTCGGGGCGATGGCCAAGGACGCCCTGAACGCGCACTGCATCGCCATCGATGCCACCGGCGTGCTGGTGCAAGCAAAGGAAAGGTGCCGGCGGGGCCACTTCTGGGTCCTGGTGGCGGACCGAGATCACGTCCTGTTCCGGTTCACGCCCCATCACAACCAGGATGGCCCCAAGGAGTTCCTTCGGGGCTACAAGGGCTATGTCCAGGCCGACGCCTCCAACGTCTACGAGCAGCTCTTCCGCACCGAGCAGGTGACCGAGGTCGGTTGCTGGGCCCATAGCCGGCGGAAGTTCTTCGAAGCGATGACCTCCGACCGGGAGCGCGCGACAGTCGCCATCGGCTTCATTCGCAAGCTCTACGCGATCGACAAGGCGACCAAGGAGCTGCCTCCGAGCCGCCGGACCGAGAAGCGCCGGACGGATGCCGAGCCCGTGCTCGTGGCCTTCCGCGCCTGGCTTGAGACAGAGGACGTGCTCGTCCTGCCGAAAAGCCCCATCGCCGGGGCCATCGGCTACGCGCTCAATCAGTGGACCGCGCTCACTCGCTTCCTTGAGGATGGTCGGCTCCGCCTGGACAACAATCGGAGCGAGCTTGAGCTCCGCCGCGAAGCCGTCGGCAGGAAGAACTGGCTCTTCGTGGGCAGCAAGGACGGCGCCGAGTGGAACGCCACTATCGTGTCGCTCATTGCCTCCTGTGGGCTGAACGGCATCGAGCCCTGGGCCTACCTGCGCGACGTGTTGATCCTGCTGCGAACCTGGCCTCCCGAGCGGCTCATCGAGCTCGCTCCCAAGTCCTGGAAGCAGACCCTCGAGAACACTGACGCTCGGCAGCAGCTCGCGGCCAGTCCGTGGCCTCGGGCGCCGGCCGCGGCCGCCAGCTGATCGCTCCCCGGCCTCGCCGTCCGCTGCCGCAGGCACCGGCGCCCCCTTGCCGGCCGCCGGACTCGCCGCTCGCCGGCGTTGCTGCGCTGGTGCCGCCTCTTCGGCGCTCGCTCGGCCGACGCGTGGCCTCCGGCGCCTCGTCGACGACTCGGGGTCGGCAGTGGCATCGGCGGCACGCGGCTTCGCTGCCGTGCGCCTGCGGGCGACCTGCACGCGGGCGGGGAGATCGGCATCGACCGCCGCTTTACCCGCTCGCTGCTGCGCCCAACCACCCTTCGCCGCAGGCCGCTCTTGCTCTCGCATCGCGTCGCGAATCTACGGCGACGGCACGCACCTCGCGAGGATGGGGTCTACAGGACGGATACCCCCTAGATCCGCTCCCACCCCTCGTGCCCGTCCTGCGCATCGTTAGGAAGGTAGCGTAGCGGACGGCCAGCCCGACATGTCAAGCCTTCGGAGGCGTGTACAGGCCCTGAGGTCACGGTTCCCGGCGCGCCGCGACGGCGCGATGACAGATGCGCGCCTGGAAGTGCACCACCTCGTCCGTGCGCCACCAAACCGCGGCAGCGCGGGCCCGTCACGGCGCGGTGCACAGGTCGCCGCGGCCGCGCGCTGCCGGCCGCACCCCTGGGACTGCACGACGGCGCCGCCGTGCCAGCGTTCCCTCCGAGCGTGGCCCATCGCTGCGCCGCCCGTAGGCTGCCGCGCTGACGGCCCGCACACAGGAGCTGCACGACGGCGCCCGCGCGCGCCAGCGTCGCCCGCGAGCGCGGCCTGTTGCGGCGTTGTAGGAAGGCGGCGGTGACGGTGCGCCGGGTGCGCCGACGGTCGCACGCCGGAGTGGCCTCCACCAGCGTGGGCGGCCACGCGGATCGAGGCGGACACCGTCACGCGCGGGGCCACCGCCGGCGCGGCGCACAGTATCCGTTCGGCAGAGCGCATTCTGACGCCGAGCAGGCCGGGGACATAGGCTTGCCGTGCGATGCGAGAGCGACGGCAGGGCGCTGGCAAGAGCGGCGAGACCGGACTGAGGGGACCTGAAGCGGCGGCCGAAGCACGCGCGACCAGTGACGCCGGCGTGCGAAGGCGACGCGCCGACAAGTCGAGCGCGTCCGCCACCAAGCCCGAACCGCACAAGAGCGGTCGCAAGCCGCGCGCCGCGCTGGACGGCGACGCAGGAGCCACGGCGCCGCGTCCACGCCGGCGCGCGGCGCCCCCGCCCAGCGCGATGTCGCCAGCGGCTACTAGCGGCGCCGAGGAAGTGCCGAAGCGCTCACGCCGCCAGCGTGGCCGGCGCCCAGGTCCACGGGCTGGCAGCGCTGAGGGGAGCCCCCGGAGCTCCGTCGGGCACCCCAAGGTGCGCGCGCCCACGCCGATCCCATGGGGCCGCCTCGCTGAAGGTGCACCGCCCCAACCTGTTCGGCGCCCCTAGAGGGCTCGACGCTGCCCCGCTCCGGCCCGGCGCTCCTGTCCCTCGTGGCGCTCATTGACCGAGCACGGCGATCGCGAGTGGGGCTCGCGAGCCGATCCTCGGTGCGGTTCAAGGAACGAGCACACGTTGCGATGAACGAACGCGCAGGGAGCCACCGCCCTCCGATTCCGGCCCCAGCTTGAGTCGCGCCGCAACCTTGTTGATCGAGGCAAGGTTGTCTTCTGGTCCACACTGGAACAGAGCTTTCGTGCGCTCAACGTCCATGATCTGTGCGTAGCCATAGGACATATCAATCGGATACTTGTCGACGATCTCGGGCCAGACCTCCGCGAGCGGCTTGTCGCGCATCCGCACTTCAAGGTCGCTCGCGTTTCGTTCGGCCCACTGTGTCATCCGGGTAAAATGTGCAATTTGGCTTTCGACGTACCGCAGGTGCGCGTCTTCTATTTCTATCCCGCAAGGCAAGCGCGTCATCTTCTTGTGTGGCACATCGCGGGCAGCGGCCTTCGATGTCTCAAGCGTCCGTTGCAGACATTCACGCATCTGTGGGTATCCAGGGCAGTGATCATGGCACCTCGCCCAGTCGTTCACTGCATCGCTGAGCCGTCGCCCAATAGGCCAATACATCTTGAGGACGGCAACTGCGTCGTCCGCTTCTAGATCGTCGTGTGTGAGCATTTATCGATTCCTCTCTGGTGCGACATACATCTTCTATCAATCAACGCGTGTAGTTCATGCCATCTTTCTCACCGCCATTTGCACTCACGCGTGCCTCTGGCTCCACGTGCAAAGCAAGCCTAGTAGAAACAGTCGCCGTCCTGGTATCCGGAACGGGGACGTGTCGCCCACCAGCGACGCGGCTGTCGGTTCGGACTGCGGCTGGCGTCCACTTGGCCTAGATAGTAACGGCCTCCGTGGGCGGCGATGCGCGACTGCTCTCAGAGTCAAGCGTCCGGTTCCTCTAGATGCAAGAAACTCCGGGTATCCGCGAAGGCTGCAGCCGTTTCGATGCGGGGCCGCAACCTTGGGCGCGCTTCGCGCACTTAAGCGTCGGCTAGCAGACCCTTGTTGGGCCGCAGAAAGCGCATAGCAGTTCCTCACCGCACACGAGTCACCGCATCGACCGTCAGGAACTTGCGTACAAAGGCGAGGATTGCGTCGGCAGGGCCTTTGAGATGATGAACTCGCGAAGTAAATCTGAACAACACCGACTCCGGCGTTGCTCGTCGAAGCACATCGAAATTCGCGTACACATAGGGGAATTCTCGTGCCGCCTCTCGCAAGAGGTCCCAAGCCTGTCTCTCATTATAGCTCAACGCGTCGGCATACGCCCGAATTAGAGATATGCACTCCTCCGGAATGAACCGTGACTCAACGAATCGCATAAGATTATCATGCAAGTCTCCCAGGCGGTCAGGTATTTTAAGTTCAAAGAGGTCGTACTCAGCCCACGGGACAGATCGGTAGTCCTTCGGGGCATCGTTGGTGTCCTGGGCGACCGGATCCGGCCTAACATGGCTATCCACCGGACGATAATACTTAATTAATCCTTCGGTGGTAATAACAGTCCGACCAATCCTGTTATACGGCCTTTCTTTGACGTCCTTAGGTTCCATTCGAAACGAGATATAGGCGTAGTCGTCGACAGTTCTCAGCCAGTTTACCACGATAAGCTCGTCGAGAGCTGCATCTTGGCGCAAATCCAACTCTGACTTCCCTTCAAAGAGCGCGGCCAACTGGTTGAGTTGATCGAACTGCTGATCCAGGATTCTATCCGGTACAGGAAGCCGTTTGAGGTGACCGTGGCCCACGGTATAGGAAGTGGTCGTGGTCGCCGTGACGGAGTTCGCATCTATCGGTGTTCGAGTCGGGTTTGCATCCGATATTTGTCCTAGGTCATGACCGATCGCGGGATCGTAATGCTTGGATACGTGCGGCGGTATGGGCCTGGTGAGGAGGAACGCACGCGTGAACGCCGCCGCGCTGTGGCAGGCGTACGCCGTCCACTTGGGATCGCGGCTGAGTCCTACGATGTCGCTCAGTCCGCGAATCGACATAAACGGCACGTGCCGGTCCTGCGCGGCCTTGTGGACACCTGCCGACTCCATCTCTACGGCGATGACTTGGCGAGTAAACTTCAGCCATGCCTGGAATAGTTCAGCATCCTTCATCACGATGTCGCTGCACGCGATCGCGCCGGCTGTCACTTTTGGCTCCTGCCGTCCTTCGGTGAGATGGTGCTCCAGTGTCTTCCTGACCTTCTTCTTCCAGTTTGCGTCGCCGTACAGCGACCTCGGCGAGATCTTCATGCCCGGGCGTTCGCAATGCACTGACTTCGCGCTGTTCCACGCCCCGAGCTGCTTGCGCATCGCCGGGAGGTTAGCCGCCAGCTTCGCAACCTCGATGTGGCTCATCCAGCCGTGCAGCGCATACTCGTGCGAGCCGTCCTTCAGTACGGCGCCCACGTTGAAGTCGCAGACCTCGGTGGCCACCACGACGTCGCCCAGCGTGAACTCGAACGCCGGCGCCCCCCCGCCGATGCCGACGACGAGCAGCCAGCGCGGCTGCAGCTCATCCAGGAGCGCGTTGGCGACTTGCTGCGCCTCGCTGTTTGCTTGAGCGGCGCAGCGGACGATGGCAACGGTGTAAGGATCGTCTGACGCGATGCGGCGAATATTGTACTGCCGGCGACCAGAGGCAATGCCTAGATGCTCCGGGAAGCGGTCCAGCACCGCCTCGAACTCGTCCTCGCGGATCGTGATGATCCCGAAATCTACGCGCCCCCTGATGTCTCTGACCTCCATGGACCAAGGCGTAGGAAAACCTAGACCTTTCGCCCATGTCAAGCCCATGGTGGGGGGCTTCGTTCCGGTCCGCTATGGCGAACGCGTCGATGTCGACCACCACGCGCCAGTGGACTCTCCTGACGTCTCGGACGGGACGTCGGTCGAAATGCCCTATCTTGGAAGATGTTACCCGTTTGTGCCTCTGCTGGCATAACAGCCCGCCGGCCCAACGATCGGCCGCTGTGCCGCGGTCCGGGCAGCCGCGCCCCGGCGTGGCTGCCCGGACCGCGGCACAGCGGCTGGTTAGGCGGCCGTCCACCTGGTCGAGCTCGGGGCCGTCACTGGCGAGCTCCTTGAGCGCGGGCTCGACGCCACGGCCTGATCAACCATGGAGCGGCCGCGAGCGTTGAGGACGACGCCGGCGAGCTCGGGGCGGTCCGCGCGGTCGAGGGTCACGTCGGGCGCTGGTGATTGGACACTGGTGCTCAACGCCGGCGAACTCGGGGCCGTCGCCGTCCACCTGGTCGAGCTCGGGGCCGTCGCCGGCGGGTTCCTCGAGCGCAGGCTTGGCGCCGCGGCCCGGGTCGACCGCGGAGGGGCCGCGGGCGTCGAGGTGGACGCCGGCGAGCTCGCGATCACACTGGCGTCGTACATGGCGCCGGACTCAACACACCGCGCCAGAACGGCCGAAGGGCGCGCATAACCCCACGGAACCACGTGGAGCATGCTGCCACGGAGGGGCCCCGGGACGCCCGCTACGTCAATGCCACGTCAGCGCTACGGCCACGCCATGGCCACGAGCCAGTGCCCGCCGTGAGGTCGAACGGCTCCTCGCTGGCCCTCGCGACCGGCGGAGGTCGGCGAATAGATGACGGCCCAGGAGCCAACCGAGTCGGGAGTCGACGCCGACGCGCCCGACGAGCTCGCGCGCAAGGGCCTCGACGCCAGCCGCGCCGTGCTTCGAAGACCTCGACGGCCCCGAGCTCGCCCGACCTGGCCCAGCGTCTCGTATACGAATCGCGCTGCTCAGTGACGCCGGCGCGCTCGACGACCTCGCGTCGCTCGGCCTCGACGCCAGCGCGCTCCCGAGTTCGCCCGCGCCCAGCTCGAGCGGCTCATCTGCACCGGTCGCCATATAGCGTGACGCCACTAACGGCCCCGGGCTGTCCGATGCACGCCTCGATCTGCACGACCGCCGCGCCGAGGCACTCGACGAGGCCCGCTATGCCGCCGACCTGGCGGACATCGACGGCCCTGCTCTCACCGGCGCCCACCTCGACTCCGCTGCGCGTCCCGCTTGGCACGAAGCTCGTTTCTGCGCGCAGCGCCGCGCCAGACGACGCTTGAGCCCTCGTTGGCTGTACGGCCAACCCTGCGAAATGGTTCGGCATCTGGCAGCGATGGCGCGGAAGATGCGACCGGTTTACGCCGTCGTAAACCGGGTATGGAGTCGACCCGGCCGCGTCCATCGGTACGGTGGGACGGATGGCCTCCCCTGACCGGCAGCCCCCGCAGGGCACGCACGCCCCACAGCCGCCGCAGGCCCCCCAGTCGCCGCAGCCCTCGCCGCTGGTCGAGGCCCTCGCTGCTGCCGCGCCCGCCCTGGCCGTGGGCTTGCCGGTGGTCGTTGAGCTGCTCACTGAGGACCGCACCGACCACCACGAGCAGGAGATGCAGGTCGCCCTAGAGCGCCATCAGCTCGAGCAGGAGCGGCGGGAGCTCGCCCGAAGGGAGCGGGTACTCGAGCGCAGGGCGGCGGAGCTGGAGCGGGAGCACAAGCGCCTCCAGGACGAAGCCGCGCGGCTGGCGCCCACGCCAAGCGGCGATGGAGGGCGCTTTCAGCGCCGCAGGAGACCCCCGCCGCCCCGCTTCGTGACGACCTACGGCTTCGACGAACGTCACCAAGAGCGGCTGCTGGTGCCAGAATTCATCACCTATGCCTGGTGCGCTGCCTTCAGGTACCAGACGCCGCCGAATGTGCGTGCGCAGGTGTCGAAGGCGCGCCAGAGCCAGTACGCACGGATCGCGCGGCTGCCGCCCCTTCTAGGTGAAAAGCTCGATAAGGCCGGCGTCCCGTTCTACGCGCTGCGCTTCGTGGCGTACGCTGAGACGGTCGTGGAGCAGGAGGAGAGGGCCCGCAACGTCCTCGCGGGCGAGCGTCCGCCGCGCCGGATGCCGCCACCCCCGGACGAGCCGAAGGCCTCCAAGGCGACCAAGCGCCGGAGGGGGCGACCCGCCTACCCCCGCGCGCAGCCCGGCAAGAAGAACAAGCCCCGAGCCGATGAGCAGAGCAGCCCCACCGCGCAGTCCCACGGAGACGAGGCCGCCGAGCAGCAGGACACCCAGCTCCGCGAGCTCATGTCCCTGTTGACCCTCCACTTCGCCAGCAAGCTCGAAGGCAACAGCGACCACGACAACGAAAGCGCCGGCGAAGACCTCGACGAGGACGCGCCGCTCTAGGGCGCACAGCGGTCGCGCTCCGGGCGCTCGAGGAGCACGAGCTCGACGTCAGCGCGCTCGACGAGTTCGCGCTCCAAGGGCCTCCGGCCGCGGCCGTGCTCTGCGCCTTCGACGCCGGCGCGCGCCACCGCGGCGGAGCTGTCCATGGAGCGCGAGGAGCTCCAGGAGCTCGGCGCCGAGGCGCAGTACGCGGCGATCCTCGCCTGGGCGGAGCGCGCGCACGTCACGCTCGGCGCGCGCATCGCCCGCTCCGTGCGCCCCGGTCTCCTCGCGCACCAGGACTGCCCGCTGCTCCGCTCGTCCGCCTGCTCCCCGTCAGGGGCAACAAGGGCGGACGTCGCCCGTGCTGGCCGTTCGCGCCCTGCTTGCCGATCCTATTCAGGGAAACGGGTCGACGGGCTCGGTGATCGGCCGACGCTGACGGCCTCGAACCCCGGTCCGCCAGCGCCGAGTTCGACGCCTATTCTTCGCCCAGAAGCGCGCGCATCTTGTCGAGCAGATCTCGCCTGACCCGCTGCCGGTTCAGTTCGTCCTCGTAACCGGCCTCGACGGGTGACACCTTGACGACGCCTTTGATCATCATAAGAGCGTCGATCATTCGCTCCGCCTCATGGTCATCCAAGTCACGCCGGAAGTGAACAACCAGACCCTTGGCGCTCATTGCAACCGCGCTCTCCGCGCGATGGTCTCCCCGGCTTCCCGACACCTGATGATGTCGCGTAGCGCGCCAATGGCCCTTGTGCGTCGCTTGTATATCGTGGAGAGAGGCACCCCTGTGTCTTGGGCTACCTGGGCCATCGAAACGCCGTTCAGGTCGTGTGCCACGAGAACAAATCGCAGCTCCGGAACGAGCTCATTCACTGCATCGATGGTGCTGGCCCTGTCATTGTCGGACTCCATCACGGCAGCAGCATCCGGCGCCGGATCGAGCACCTCGATCAGATCGACCAGCTCCTCCCTGCGGTGCTGCGCACGCTCGTGGTAGTGCGCGGCAACGTGTACGGTGATCGTGTTCAACCAGCGCTCCGGCCTGCCGAGCTTCGGATCGAACCTGTGCCAGCTCTCGCAGACATTGACCCAGACTTGGCCCGCGACGTCGCCACGATGGCACCGTGGGACCCCCAGCCTCTCCAGCCAGCGCAGCACGGAACGAACCAACATCGGGCAAAACAAGCGCGCGTACGCCTCAGCGCGCTTGCCTTCGTTCGGACGATCCATGGCCTTACCCCCCTTGGGCAATCGCACCCTATGGTGAACGCGAGGCACGGCTACGCTCACCCATGGCTCCCTACTCCCGGAAATGTCTTGATCAGCGGAGTGCGCTCGGCCTCCTCCGAATCGGACGCGTTGGCAGAGCTCGCCCCTCCTTCATCACGCTGTAGCGGGAAGCTCGTCAGCGTCCCCGCGCGCCGGGCGAGTTCGGCCCCCATGGCAGCGCGGACAGGGAGCGGCGACCGAAGCCGCGGCAGTGGAGGCGGCGGTAGCTTCGCCCGCGGGCTCCTGGCCGCAGGCTCCGGCGACGGCACCACCGGCGGAGGAACATCGAGCGCGCGAGGAGGTATCGTCGGCGGGGTCAGTGGCGTCGACTCCACGCGACGCGCCGCGCTCTCGCGCTTGGTGACGGGCTCGCCGACCTGGATCATCACGGTCTCCTCTGCGTCCGCTCGGCGGTCGTCGTGTAGCCGCCACAGGCGCTCCCAGTACCGAGCAGGCGTGCCGGTGAAGGCCTCGAGCTGCCGGGCAAGGCCGGGCGTCATCGGGAGGTCGCTCCTCAGGAGCCGCTCCACTTCCGCCGGCTCCAACCCCGTGCTCTCGGCCAGCTTCCTCCTCCACGAAGGCATCGTCGCGCAGCACGACTCGAGGACCCTTCCTGGCGAGGGGACGGGGCGCGCGCGGACGTCGGTCAGCTCGGCGAGCACCGCATCGACGTGACAGTCCAGAAGGCGCCGGTATCGGTCCCGCTCCCCCGCTGCCTGCTCCTTCGCATCGGTGAGGGCGGCCTCCTCGTCATCGTGAGCGAGCTCGCGCGCCTCGCGAAGCCCCCGCTCCCGTCCCAGCGCTTCGCGCGCGGTGACCGCGTAGCCGATCGCGACGCAGGCTATCATCGCGAGCCCGAGCGGCGAGATGAGCCACATCGCACCAAGTAGATCCTCCATCGTATTCATCGCGTTTCGTCTCCTGGACGTGATCGTTCCTGTCGGTACGCAAGGCGGATCTCCGCCTTGTGCCGTTCGAAGACGTCACCAGGGTCCCCGCCTGCTAGCTGCCGCACGACAGCCGAGGATTCAGCGAAGCTGCCGGAGGAGCGCTTCGCGCTCGGCGACCAGCCGCCCACGGGGGAACTCCCGCGCGTGGGTGTTCAGCAGCCGGAGAGCCTCGACGTTCGCCGTGGCGTTGCGGGCCTCGACGGCCCTCCGGGCCTGGGTGATCAGGCTCATCTCGCGCTCGCTGCGGGTCGGTCGAACGGCGCTCGCCGAAGACGCGGGCCGGCGCTCGGTCGTCGTTGAGGGAGCGGGCCTGCTGCTCCCCACCGCCTGCGCGCGCGCGCTTCCTTGCTCCTTCGGCGACGAGATCTCGCGCGCGATCGGCGCGGCCGGTGGCGCCACGGTGTGCGCGCGTTCTCCACCGGCGGGCGCCGAGGCGCTGGGCACGCCGTCTCGCGCAGGGGACGCCGCAGTCTCCTGCGCAGCGTGCGGGCTGGTAGGGACCGCAGCCGCCCCGAGCCACGATTCCGGGTCGGGCAACGATGCCGCCGAGGAGACGAGCGCGCCGGTCAGCAGGACGAGCCCGGCCTGGACAAGGATCCTCAGGCCCAGACGGCGCAGCGAGGCCACCCACGAGGCGCGACGGCGGAAGCCCAGTGCAAGCGGCACGCAGGCGCTGTCGTCCCATCCCTGAGAGCGCTGTTGCTCCTGCCACCGCTCCCGCTGGACCCTGAGCGCCTTGCGCGCCCGCCAGTGTCGCGTTCTCACCGTGTCCAGCGGAAGTCCCTGCTCGGCCGCGATCTCGGCGAGCGAAACCCCTTGGAGGTCGTGCTTGATCAAGAGATCTCGGTGCTTGGGATCGAGTCGATCCAGAAGCTGCCGCATGATCTCTTCCCGCTGCCGTCTCCGGAGCAGTTCTTCCGGCGTGGGGCATTCATCTTGGATCTCGCACCCATCGAACGATGTCAGCACCTCGCCGCGGCGGTGTGCGTCACGGACGTGATTGCGCGCTTGGTTGATGGCGATCGTGACGTGGTACGGGCCTGGGTCTCCCCCCGGCTCGATCCGCTTGTCGGCCTGCAGGCCCCGCAGCAGCGCGTCCTGGGCGACATCCGCGGCGTTTCGCGCCGGCACACCGTGGCGCCGGGCGAGGCGTCGGAAGAGCTCGAAGCCGGGGGAGACGGTCGCGGGCTTGTCCACGGTTAGCAGCACACTTGAACCACCCCCGATGCTTCAGAGGAAAGAACCAACGAGCGATTTTTGGTCGGCCAACGTGCGCCAATATGCCACTTTTGTATACACATGAGCGGTCTTATCAGGACGGCCGAGCTCATTCCGTCATACGGCCGCCGATTCTCGCCCAAACGGCCGACGTGTCGCGGCCCCCGCCGGTTGACGCCGAACGGCCGGCGGAAGTACCGTCACGGGATGCGTTGCATTGCGCATTCGCTCTCGATTTCTCTCATGCTCGGGGTCGCAACAGGCTTCCCGACCGCGGCCAGCGCGAATGATGGCCCCCCGAAGGCGCAACAGGCTTCCCGAAGTCTGCCTGCGCCGCCGATCTCGGCCCCACAGGCGAGACCGCGCGACAGCTCATCGGTGAAAGACCATGTTCGCCGTGGTCAGAGAGCGCGCAATGCCGGGCGGTGGATGGAGGCATACGCTGCCTACAAGGCCGCTTTCGAGGCCGCAGACCCGACGACCAGCACCGAGCGAGAGCGGGCGGAGATCGCCGGCGAGCTCGGCCTCTGCGAGGTCGCGTTGCACAAGTACCGCGATGCGGCCGAGCACCTTGCCAAGAGCCTCGAACAGCGCGAAGCGCTGCCGGACGCGCTCGAGCGGCGATTCGAGGCAGGCCAGCGCGAGGCAGTGAAGCGCGTCGCTACGCTCGTGCTCTCGGTCGATCCGCCCGACGCCGAGGTGCTCATCGGCGGCGAGCGCGTCGGGAGGACCGCGCGGACCTACACGCTCTTCTTCGAGCCGGGCAAACACGTCATGGTGCGGGCTCACGCACCGGGCCGCACGGAGGCGTTTCAGAGTTTCCGCAGCGTGGTGGGCGCGGAGCACGAGATGACGCTGGAGCTGCTCCCCCTTGCGGTGGCGAGCAGCGCCAACGAGGCCAGCAGCGCCAAGGATACCGCGCCAGCGACGCCGCCTCCCTTGCGCACGTTGCCCGCTGCGCGCGCGCAGGCTCCCAGCCCGTGGGCCTCCTGGCCGGGGACGCTGCGCATCACGGGGATCGCCGTCACGACGGCCGGCGTGACGGTGGGCACCATCCTCATGGTCCGGGCGGGCAAGCTCGACGACGATCTGAGCGCCCGGCGAGCTCGGCTCGAAAGCGAGCCGTCATCGAGCGCGTCGATGTGCTGGCAAGCGCCTCGGAGCTCGCCGTGTGGCGAGCTGGCGCGCCTGCTGGACGCGCGCAACATGCACGGCCGCGCCGGTCTGGCCGCGGTGATCACCGGCGGTGTCGTCGGTGCCGTGACCGCCGCGTCGTTCTTCACGGACTTCTCCTTCCTGCGATTCAAGCCGGCTCAGGATCGGGTCGAGGTCTCGCCCGTGGCGAATGGGAGCGAAATCGGCGCGCGAATCGAGGGGGTATGGTGAACGCGCGGGGGGCCGGGAGAACGGGTTCGCTCGCGGGCCAAAGCGCGGTGACGTCGGTCGCCGCTCTCGCTGTCTGCGTGTGGGGAGCTAGCACGCTGACAGCTTGCGCGGCGTATCCCGATGATTGCTCGGCAAAGCTGGCGTGTGCTCCCGATCCGGAGCCTCCGCCCGACCTCTGCGCGGGAGAGCCCGGCACAGCGCCAGCGCTGGACAAGTGCGGGGTGTTCGTCAGCGAGCAGGGCGACGACAACAGCGCCGGAACGAAGCGCGCGCCTGTGAGGACGTTGCAGCACGCGATCGGGCTCGCCGCGCACGGGCGCGGCCACGGCGAGCGGCCGACCCGGCGCGTGTACGCGTGCGGCGGGTTGTTCGAGGAGAAGATCACGCTGCCCTCGGGGGTCGACCTCTGGGGCGGGCGCCTGTGTGACGGCGGCGATTGGTCGTACGACGGGTCGTTCGGTGGACCGAATTACCCGACGATCATCGCTCCGCAGGTGGGTATCCCGCTGAGGGTGATCGCGAATGACAAAGAGCACGCGACGTCAACGGTCTTCGGCGTGCGCGTCGAGGCGTCGGATGCGTCGGCGGACGACGGCAAGTCGTCGATCGCGATGATCTTGAGCCCTGGGGCCAGGGCGATCGTGCGGCAGAGCAAGATCCTCCCTGGCAATGGCAAGGATGGAGAGCCGGGCAAGGACGCGCCGAGCTTCCGCGCGAACTCCGGCGTGTTGGGGAACGACGGCACCGACGCCTGCACCGCGGACGCAGCGCTGGGCGCCCTTCCGGTCGTGACCGTGTGCGGCGATGGGATCGAGTCGACGGGCGGGTACGGCGGAGACGGCGGGATGGAGAACGGCGGGGATGGTGCTTCAGGGCTGCCGGAGCCGGTCGGCAGTCCGGACAGCCGCGGCCTGGCTGGGACCGGCGCGTCCAGCATGCCGTGCACAAATGGGGGCCGCGGAGCAGACGGCGCCGATGCGGAACACGCTGCCGGAGCGGTTGGCGTTGGCCGCCTGGGCTTTGACGGATGGATCGGCGTCCGCGGCCAGGACGGTAAGAGGGGCGGCGTCGGCCAGGGCGGCGGCGGTGGTGGTGGCAGCAGGTCGCGCGGCCCTACGTTCGCGTGTCCGACAGGCCGACCCCAGGGCGGCGCGGCCGGAGGATCGGGGGGCAGCGGCGGCTGCGGTGGCACGGGAGGCCAGGGGGGCGACTACGGCGGCGCGAGCATCGGGATCGTCGCGTTGCAGGGGAGCGCCCTCACGGTCGAGGCCAGCGAGGTCCTCGGAGGAAAGGGCGGCAATGGTGGCGTCGGCGGAACGGGCCAACCCGGCGGTGGCGGGTCATTCGGCGGTTACGGTGGAAAGCCCCATGCGGGTTTAGGTGACATGTTGCCCGCGTGCAGCGGTGGAACCGGAGGCAACGGCGGCCGCGGGGGCGACGGCGGCGGCGGTCTCGGGGGTGCGTCCTTCGGCATCGCCTCCATGAGCGCCTCCGTGAACCTTCTGGAGGATGCGATCGTCTTGCCCGGACAACCTGGCCAGGGTGGCCGCTCTGGCAATGCAGTCATCGAAGACGCGCCAGGGCAGGGGCGAGCGGGGCCTGCGCTGTTCTGGTACAGGTTCGATGCGCCAGATCACGAACCGCCTCGATGAGCCGCCCTCTTCTGGCCGCACGCCTCAGGAGACGCACATGAGAAAGATGACTGCCACTACCTTGTTCCTCCTGGTGTCACCGTGGGCTACTGGCTGCGGAACTGTGCCCGACGTGAACGACGCTGGTGCGCCTTGCGAGGGCACCTCGTGCGATGGCGAGCCGCCCCCGGAGTCGGTTTGCGTCGAGCACATCGCCGCCGGTATCCTCGACAGCGGTTGCGGCGTATTCGTCGCCGGAAACTTCGGTGGCGGCGACGACAGGCACCCCGGCACGAAGGAGAAGCCCGTCTACACCATCCAGCATGCCATCCAGCTCGCGCGTGCTGGACGAGGGCGAGTGTTCCTCTGCAACGAGATCTTCGAGGAGGCTCCGATCTTGCTACCCTCTGGCGTGGACATCCTCGGCGGCTTCAACTGTCGGACATGGGTGCACGACTCCCAGCGCCCGAGATCCATGATCAATTACAGGGAGTTCGACGGTACCCCGATGACGATAGAGCCCGCGGGCCAGGAGGACCAGGGGGCAGCGGACGGCGTCTCGACGCTCGCCGATCTCGACTTCCGGGTGGCCAGCGCGACTGGCGTGATCGTTCGGTCCAACACGGTGGTGGAGATCCTTCGGAGCGAGATCCGCGTGAACAGCGGAAGGGCAGGTAGCAATGGCGAGAAGTGGCCCCGGTACAGCCCTCCCGTCGGACCGGACGGCACGTTCGCCGCGGAGGCGTGCTCGGCGGCCATCGTCGCCGGCGGGGCTGCCGCCGTGAACCGGTGCGAGAGCGGGCTCACGAGCATCGGCGGCAAGGGAGGGGACGGGCTGGCCGACAGCGCCGAGGATGGAGGCGACGGTGAGCCCGTCCCGGAGCGACAACCATCGCCCTCGGGCATCGGTGGTACGGCGGAGCAGGAGAATGTCCGCTGCTACGGCGGGTCCGACGGGGGCCCCGGGGCGCCGGGAACACAGGGCGCGCCCGGCGAGGGCATCGGGCGCCTCACCGAGAGAGGATGGGAGGGCGACACGGGGGCCGAGGGGAGTTGGGGCACGCCGGGCCAAGGCGGCGGCGGCGGCGGTGGTCGTCGGGGTGGGCTCGCCATGTGCGGCGTGGCCTCCAAGGGCGGCGCGGGAGGAGGCTCGGGCGGGGCCGGCGGCTGTGGTGGTCGAGGTGGCCGCGGGGGAGCGAATGCTCATCCGGCGATCGGCGTCGTCGCGCTTCACGCTCGCTTGACCGTGCGCGACAGCATGATCATGACGGGTTACGGCGGCACGGGCGGCAACGGCGGGCCGCCCCAGCAGGGCGGCGAAGGCGGCAGAGGCGCACCGGGCGCCGCCCTGCTGGACGTCTTTCAGGCCTGCATGGGTGGACGGGGCGGCCAGGGAGGGCCTGGCGGCTACGGCGGCCCGGGGCGCGGCGGCGACTCGATCGGCGTCGCCTACCTCGACGAGGATCAGCTCACGCTCGAGGGCGTCACCTTCGAGATCGGACAGCCGGGCAAGGGCGGCACGAGCTGGAACCACGATGGCAGCACGACGGTGGGGGAGAGCGGCGAGGCCCACGAGACGCTTCGCTTTCCGGAATAGCCGCAGCCACGTCATGGGCGGACGGCGCGGATCTCGGCGACGGCTATGAGAAAGCTTCGGGATCCAACCCGAACGCTAAGGCAGGGCTACGCCGGATCCACCCAAGTCCAGATATCCGAGATGGACTTGAAGGCAGCGTCCGCCGCGTTGACGAACTCATGACAGAAGATCCCCTGCGGGAGAGTGTAGTCCATGCGGTTTGCGACCAGGCCGACTGCAACGCTTCGCCCTCGACCAGATGGACATCGACGTTGCCGAGCTCGCCGGCATCCACCTCGACCCCGCGGCCGCTCCCCCGCCTGGCGCCGCCCCAAGCGAGCGGCGCCCCTTGCGGGTACAGCCGCCCTACCACGTCAGCGACGGCGCCGGATGCCGAGAACGACCGCGGCGCCCATGCCGACGAGCACGAGCAGGGCCACGCCGACCCACGCCCAATCCCAGGGATCCGAGCTAAAGGAGACGGCCACTGCGCCGCACCCGGGAGACCACGCTCTTCTTTTCATCAGGCAGCCCATCCTCTCATAAACCGCTCCCTTCGGTCCACCGGAAGGTGCGCACTCCGCCGCGGTGCTCCTCGACGCCGCGGCCCCGCTATCGCTGTCGCGCCCGAGCTCGTCCACGTGGACGGCGGGCGCCAGGGAATGTCTACGCCGGATCCACCCAAGTCCACACGACCGAGAAGAGGCAGATGTAGATCGTCGCCTCGCCCATCAACACCGTATCCATCGCCACATCCGGCACCACCTCGTTCCCGAGCTCCGCCGGGATCGGTCGGTAACCGGGGTAGGTGGCCTCGATCTCCCGAGCGATCTCGCGCGCCACCGGCTCCTCCTCGGGGATGCCGGGGAGGTGGATCCCGTAGTATGGCCCGAGCAGGGACACGTGGAAGCTGAGCGCCGTTTCGTCAGTGAGCCAGATGCGGGCCGAGTACGCCGGGTCGCCCCCTCCCGCCAAAAGGTGGAGCGACTCGTTCTGAAGGCCGTACCGATCCCCCAGGCGGCGGATCATCGCTTTCCACGTTGGGTATTCCGCTCGCCCTCGGTTCGCGGCTTCCACCAAGCGGCGGTGCTCCTCCGTGTCGTCGTAGAAGGCCTCATTCGGAGGTACGTTGCTGCGATCGGTGCAACGTACGCCCCGCGGGTAGAAGTGATAGACGACGTCGAGCAGCTCGGAGCGAGTTATCACCTTCATTTCGTCACCCTGGCACCGAGTCGCTTATACTTAGACTTGAACGCGGCGTCCGCCTCTTTGCGAAATGTGTCGCAGAACGTCTCCTGCGGGAGATCGTAATCCATGCGGTTCGCTACCTCCTCCGTGATCTCTTCGCTGAGGCTGGTCGCACGGTCGGCATCGATTTCTCCATAAATCTCAGTCCGGAGCGGCATGCCGATGGTCAAAGGGCAGGACCAGTTCTTGATCTTATGCGGGATATTGAGTCTCTTGAAATGCAGTTTGGCCCTGGCCTCTTGCCACCCTCCGCCTTTACCCTCGCCATCGTCCTCGACAATGGTGACGAACTTGAAATCCGATGGCTGGAAATCCACGTATAGCCATGGGGCCATTCCGGGCGGCGGGCACTTCGAGCTGCACGCATCGCTACAGCTCAAGAAGGTCGCGCCATCTACGGGTATGTCGCCGACTCCGGGGCAAGGGTCTGGCGGGCTCTCCGGGCTATCTGTCGGCCTCTCCGAGCTCTCGCTCGGGCTCTGCTCCTCGTCGTCGTCCGTTTTGTTGCACTGGATCTTGCGCTCGCTGCCGTCCTGCGGGCCATCCGGCGGCGCAGCCCCGAAGTCACCCGATGCGCTGGAGCTGAAGATGGGAACGGACGGCCCGACTGGGCCACCTGCACCTGCACCCCTCTCCCACTCCTCGCGTGGGTAGCAGTCTCCTACCGTCCAGTTGCATGCCGTCAGCACGCAGATGGCGATAGCCAGAATCGGCAGTAGAGTTCTTTCTGTATTCATTTTATACTCCACCGAAGCACGGGACCGGCGACAACGAGCACCGATACGTAGCCTGGAAGCACAAGGCTGCTCCCGCCAACCCAATCCACATTGGCGCTCGCCGACACGCCAAGCGGTCCGGCGACGTACGCGTTGGCTTGCGTATGCGCGCCTGCCGCCACCCCGGCAACGTGCCCACACAATGCACGTCCGCAAGCCGGCATGAAGTAGAACGCGACTGATGGCCCCGCACTCAAGTCGCCAGTCTCCCAACTATATCCGAGGGCAACGATGGTGCTGTTGTAGACGCCAGTTCCACCTATCTGGATTGGGGGCACAACACTGAACAGATCGCGAATACTAAACAGGAGATCGTTCTTGATGTGCCACGATATTCCCGCATGCGGGCTCACCGCGAGGCGCGTCGCGGTGCCAGCCTGGAGCCACCCGAAGTTGATTCCAGCGTTCAGCTCGGATGCGTCTGCCTGTATCGGAACGACACTGAGGACGAAAGCGAGCACTGTCGCCGATCGGATACGCCGATCTGTCGTCTTCATCGTCCCCTTCCTGTTCCGCAACTCGCGAGCACCGTGCCGACGCGGGCCATTCTTCTGATCACGGGATCGGCGTCAAACGGAATCTAGACGAGCACATCACGCTGACCGCGGGTCGTACCGTCCAGAGCGTGCGCCAGCGGGCAGCTACCTGCGCGGCTCCAGCGCGTGTCGACGTGCTGGCGGCAGCTGCCTGTCGCGCCGCCGCAGGAGCGCGCGACCGGCCACAGGCCCCGCGCCGCACGATGTCGGCTGCACGCCCGACCCAGCGCGGCGCCGTGCTCAGGCAGCGGTGACCGCGCTGTGACGGCCGCGCGCGGGGCGCCGCACGACGTCGCTCGGGCGGCCACGCCGCCTGCGTGCGCGGCGCCTGGCGGTGGCCTGCGCGATCGGCGACGGCGACGCGCTAGCGCTCACGCGCCTGGAGCCGCACGACGTTGCGCTCGCGGTCGCGCCGGCTGCGAGCACCGCACGTCGCGTGCGCCATCGGCGGGGAGCCACGAGACCGGCTACGGATGGCCCGATGGGGCTCCGCAGGCACCGCAGCCCGGACGATCCCGCAGAGCCCGCCGTTGCCTGGGGGCGTCGCCGAGATCGCGTTACGCAGGTGCGCAGGCGGCTACGCGGCGGGAGTGTTCGCCAACCAACTGGTCGACGAACGGCCCCCGCCCGGAAATCCGCAGGACCGCGACTATTCCGCTTGACTATGGCAGAGGCACCGTGCGTCCCGGCATGCGCTTCGACCTCTACGACCGGAGCGGCGGAGAGGGGCCGCGCCGAGCTCGCGCCCGCGCTCCTCGTCGCCGACACCGCTCCTGTGCTCGGCCAGGTAGGCGACGGCGCCACGCTCGCCCTCGAGCTGCTCGTTGCCAGCGTCGTTCCTGCGCTCGGGCACGTGGAGAGCCACTCAGGGAAACACCTGCTGCCCTATGGCACTGGACAGCATTTCAGCCTTGCGGCGTAGAGCCGATCCGTGAGAATTTTCGTGAGAGAGGCCACAATCGGCGACAAGATTTTCGCGAGGGAGGCTACGAAAGGCGACGAGCTAGATAGACCTGGTCCGGCGGCTTCGGATGACCAATCGACTGATAGTTAGTCAGGCAATTGCAGAGTCGTTGCAGATCTACGCGGTGGGAATGTGTCCCAGTCACTCCTCTATCTCGATGGAACACTCCGTGATGAACGACGACGACCTCGATGAAATGAACGCGCTTGAAGACCTCTTGAACCCACAGTCGCTTCAGCAGATCGGGGCGCTTTGGGGCCTTGCAAACCCGCTACGGCTTCAGCGAATTATGGCTCTGCAAGGCGCCGTACATCCCTCTGCGCTTCACCAGATCGACCTCGCTGAAACTGTCCGGAGTGCTCGCGAAGCCCTCACGCCTGAATCCGAGGCCGTGCAAGCCGTCCGGAGAATCCGCGACCAGCTCGGCTCCGGATACGCGGCCGCCCAAGCTATCGAGGGAATCCGTGAGCGGCTCACCCCCGAATACCCCATCGCCAATGCGCCGGTAAGAGTCCACAAAAGCATCGCACGAGGGTCTGATTTCCGCGAAGAGAAGAATGGTCCCACAAGGTGTTTTAAATTTGGTTGTATACATCTGTTCCGCGCGACCGAGACAAGCCATGCCGCCGGCTGCTCCGTAGTCTGTCCGCGCGTAGGGAAAGGGACTTCCTCGGGCGCGGTGCAGCGGCTCCAGGCGAAAAGCTCGCCACGACATCTGGCGCGTGGCGCCGTTGTCCGCACCCTCAAGGCGGCCCTCTGCACCGCAACAGCGCGTCCTGGCCAACCCCCTGAGCCGTCCCTCGCATCTTGGTTCACGTGGGTCAGCCGCTCGTCCCGAATGTGGAGTGATCCCCATTCCTCACGAGGCGAGTCGATCCCGGGCTCGGCATCCAGCCGCCTCCTCGTGCCGGCAAGGCGGTCTCGCCCATGACGAACCCCCCTCGTTTCTTCGAAGATCGCCGGAAGCTGCGCCGACTACTGAGAGCACGACTCGTCCAAGCGGCTCCGATGCTGCCTCCGGCCGCGGTGGAGCGCGTCATCGACGGCATCTCCGACCGCTTGAGGGAAGATGTCGGCGGGGCCCCGGCAGGTGGGCCGAGCGAATTTAACCGATTCCCCCTTGCACGCTGGGTGGTTCGCGAGATCGATCTCAGAACCATCGATCGCGTGTGCGAGCTAATCACCTCCGTGCCCGGAATGCTCGAACAGCCCGCATCGCCCTCCGCCGCGGCGCCCCCGTTGGTGGCTGTGAGCGTGATCGCCTTCGCGATCCTGCGCCGCAGCGCTGCCTGCCTCACCGATATTCATGTTCGGTTGTTGAGTCTCCTCGCGCAGGTCGCGCCATCGTGTGTATCGCCCGCCGAGCTCACTCGAAAGCTCGATTCTCGGACGACCACGAGGGTGGATGAGACGTCGGTGTCCGCCGTGCTCGAGGAACTCTCACAGGTGCGTTTCCGTGATGGCACACTGCATCCTTTCGTCCGCCGGTGCGCCGATGGCGCTGGATGGACCATCGTCGATGTCACTCCGTCGGCGCATGGCACGGGCATCGCCAACCCGCCCATCCCCCCCGATTGCGGCCCGAGCGCGCAATCGCCAGCTGCGGTACCAGCTGCCCCGCGGTCCCAGAGCATCGATACCTCCTCGCACGCCCCCGCGATCCCAGATCAACCGGCCGCCGATCTTCCGCAACCGGCGCGACCGGCCACCGATCTTCCGCAACCGGCGCGACCGGCCGCCCGGAGGCGCGTGGTCGTCAGCTATTCCCATGAGGACGCAGAGTGGCTGGAGAGGCTTCAACTGCACCTCCTGCCGCTCGCGCGTCGCGGGGTCCTGGATCTCTGGGACGACACGAGAATGCGTCCCGGGGACGTATGGCGCACCGAGGTCGCCCACGCCCTCGCGCGCGCTCACACGGCGGTTCTCCTGGTCAGCGCGCACTTCTTGGCATCGGACTTCATTATGAAGAATGAGCTGCCGCCCCTTCTGGACAGCGCCTCCCGGGGGGGCACGCTGATCCTGCCTGTCATCGTAGGACACTGCCTGTTCTCACAAGTGGCCGAGCTGTCGAAGTATCAGGCCCTCAACCCACCGAGCCGCCCGCTCATGGCGATGACCCGTGCCGATGCCGACGAGGTGCTCGTGAAGCTCGCGACCACGATCCTGGAGGACGCCCGCAAGCTCTAGGAGGGCCGATTCGCCTCCTCGTTTGCTTTTTAGCCACGTATCGAGGGAGGAAACGCCATGACGACAGCTCACAGCATCGACATCCGCGGCTTCATCGGCATGATGCGTCGCCTGTTTCGCGCCGAAATGGTCTGTTTGCGGGAACTCGTGCAGAACTCCATGGAAGCGATCTTTCAGGCCGAGCGCCGCGGCATGCCGGTAGGCAGGGTGTCGATCGACGCTGATGATTCCACCGGGACCGTGAGCGTGACCGACGATGGGATCGGCATGACGCGGGAAGAGATGGAGACCAAGCTGACCGTGCTGTTTCGCAGCGGCTGGCCGACCGACGCCGACAAGACGCTCGGCATCGGGCAGTTCGGTTTCGGGTTCTATTCCGTTTTTCTCGCAGCGGACCGGATCGAAGTCGTGTCCCGATCACGCCTCGAGCCGGATCTGTGCCATCGGATGACGATCTCCACCTCCGACGGAAGCATCCAGATCGAACCCGTCGCGGCCGGGGCGGTGAGCTGCGGGACGGCGGTCAAGCTGTCGCTGCGCCCGGAGCTGAGGCACTGGGTGGCATATGACCTCATCCGCGAGGAGCTGATCAAGACCTTCCTCTACGTCCCTTATCGGATCGATATCCATCGTCAACCGTTGGGCCTTCCAACGCGCCGCGCGTGGACCCGGCTGGCGGGCGCGCGCCACGCGGGGGCAGACGCGCTCGACTGGTTTCGAGAGCGACATGGCTGGGACGAGAGGCCGCTCGGCGTCCACGCCCTGACTGGGGAGGTCCGGGGCTGGCTCGTGGTGTGTCCCGACGGTGTCATGGCGCCGCCGGTCGAGATCTATCGACGCGGAATCGCGGTCACTCGAGCCGAGATCATTCCCGCGCCATTGAATGCCTTTCTCTGCGGGCTGGTCGATTGCGATGAAGTTCACTTGAAACCGGATCGGGAGACGCTGGTCGACGACGACGCGCTGCGACGGCTCAGCGAGCAGATGGAGGAGGCGAGCCACTCCATGCTGGCGGATCTGCATCGGCAGAGCCCGGCCGCCTTCTCGGCCATCCTGAGTGCCCATCGCAAGCCGCTGATCATTGCCATGCTCAAGCACCGAGGCTTGCGGGAAGCGATCGGCTCCGCCTATCGAATGTCGCGTTACCATGCGCAGGCCGGCGCCGTGGAGTCGCTGGCCATCAGCGAGGCCGCGGCGGCCGGCCAACGCATTATTTGGGTCGGCGACCCCGATCGCGAGAGGGTCTTTGCTGATCGCGCCTTTCATCTGAATCAACAGCCCGTCGTCTTGAAGGACGCCCCCGAACGAGATCTGGTGCAGATGATCTCGAAGCATCTCGGGATCGCCTGCGAGTCGGCTCCGCGAGCCTACGTGACAGACATGCGCGGCAGGGTGACCACCGCTCCCAGGGTCGAACGGCTCTTCCGCCAGGTCGTTCCCGAAGATTGTGAGATCATCTGCAGCGACGACGAAGACGAACGGTTCCCTCTCAAGGTCCTCTCTCTCGGCGGCCCGGGCCTTGATGGGCCGGAGGCCGACAGCATCGATGTGATTGTGCTACGCATGCTGCTCAATCGTCTGCTCGAGCGGAAGGGCCACATGGTAACCGTAATCAATACTCGGCACCCCTTGAACGCCCGTATCGAGTCGCAGTCCGGCGCGTTGCGCGACACCGAGACACGCCTGGCGCGCCTCCTGTTCTTCTTGGCCCGCGTTGCGTGTGGAGTGAGCGTCCCGATTGGCGAATCGACCAGGATCTATGAGCTCCTCGCCGAACAAATGGGTTGACGGCCGGCGCCTCGCCTCCCAGCGCGCCTTCGACGATGACAACGTGAACTGACACTCTTTTGGAGCCAGACATGACCGAACAATCCGGCCAGATCACCATCAAGGACGTCTCCCATGTGATGAAGCTGCTCGTGGGCAGCCTGTATGGACACGACCCTCACCTCGCGATTAGAGAGCTGATCCAAAATGCTCACGATGCCCTCGTCGATCTCGGTAACTCCGTCTCTGATCGCGACAAATCCGTTACGCTCCGCCTGTGGGCGATGGACGCCCGTCCCTTCCTTGAGATCCAGGACACCGGAATAGGTCTGTCTGGGACCGAGATGAAGGAGAACTTCGGCAAGATCGGCGACTCGGAGAAGCTCCAACGGGCGCTCGAAAAGCCGGAGATCATCGGCCGGTTCGGCATCGGTTTTCTGTCGGCCTTCATCGTAGCCGATCACGTCGAGGTGCTGACCAAGAAGCACGACGCGCTTGCGGCCGGGGAGGACGGCGGCTACTGGCTCTGGGCCACGCGTGATCAACAGAATTGGACGCTCGCGCAGCTTACGCCGCAAAAGGCCGCGGAGTGGGCACGAACGGGCGACTTCCGTCATGGGACGCGCGTTCGACTCTACTTCCGCGACCGGTACGATGGAACGAACGCCGAGCGGATTAACGATCTTCGAACGATCGACGGCATTGAGAAGATCGTCCGCGCGAACTGCTACCTCTTGCCGTTCGCGATCCGTGTAGCGGTCCGCGACGAGCCCGGTCGCGTGGCGAACCTCGTCCGCGCACCATGGCAGTCGGACGATCTCGCCGCGGAGGCGTTCAAGGCATTGTTCGGCAAGAACGCCCCCTTCTTTACCCACCGCTTCGAGCGGCAGGATCCGAACGGTCGATACAGGGTAGCGGGAGTGCTGTACTTCCGCGAGCAGCTCAACCGGACGCCGTCGGTGCAGCTCTACGTCAAGCGGATGCTCGTCAACCCCGAGGACCGGCAGCTCATCCCCCCGTACGGGGTGTTTGCCTCCGGTATCGTCGATTGTCCGCAGCTCGAGGTCGATCTCTCGCGCCGCCAGGTGGCTCCTTTCGACCCGGCATACAAGTGGCTTAGATCGTCGATGCTGGAGGAGTTCGAGCGGGCCTTTCTGGAGATGACGAACCGCCGCATCGAGGAGTTCGTCAGTGTGTGGCCCGCGATCGACAACAGCTTCATCGTCCACCTGATGGACGCGTACCAGAACGAGAACGACGACACGCTGAAGGCTGCGGCCAAGCGTTTCTTGAAGTCTGGAGGCGTCAAGCTGCCGTTCTACCTGGTGGACCTGATTAGCGGTTCGCAGGGACGGCCGACGTGGACAACCATCGAAGAGTTCGCCGAGAAACGCCGCCGCGAACTCACCCCGGAGCAAGTCAGGAACCGGTCTGCCTCCACCGACGAGCCGGTCGACGAGCACGGGCGCATGCGGGTGTACTTCACCCGGAGCCAGCAGCCGGTCGAGAAGGATCTGCTGATCGAGAGGTACAAGGAGCTGTTCGACGTCGGCCGCACAGAAAAGTCGCACGAACTCGTGTTCGCGGCGCTCCAGTCGATGGGGGCCGACGTGCCGAACGTCGCGCTCGTAGAGGTCCAGGCCAGTCGGTTCGGTGACGTGGACGGCCACGAGGCCGAGCGCTGGACCCAAGTCCGACAGCATTTGCAGCGCGGCCTCATCTTCTCGGGCCGCTCACACGAGGTCGTTGTCGAGGCGTTCGAGCCGAAGACCATCCCGATCATCATTACGGACACGAAGGTCGATAACGAGCAGGTGCGGACGCTTCGGGATCAGCTATCGGGCCTGAACAACGTGGCCGGAGTCGGCCAGCAGCTAATCGGCTTTTTGGAACAGCTTGAGTCGAAGGGTGGAAACCTTGTCATCCACGTCAACGCGCGAAACGACCTCATGAATCGGCTGCGAGAGGCTTTGGCCGAAGGCCAGTCCGAGCTCAGGAATGCCGCGACCGATGGTCTCTCGCTCATCTCCTGGCGAGCCGTGATCGACTACTTCGGCTGGACCAGCACGCGCGACATGATCGGTCGAGACCGCGAGAACGCGCACGCGATTATCCGCAACTTGCTGACCGCCAGCGGCGAGACGGCCCGCATCCGGGTGGACCTGGAACTGACGCGCTCCGAGAAGGACGCGGCGGAGCGGGCGCGCGAAGCCGCCGAGCGCGCGCTCGCCGAGATCGTCAAGTCCGAATCCGCCCCGCAGAAGCTCGATGCGATATGTGGGTTCGTCGACTTTGTGAACTCCACGCAATCCTTCATGTCGAACCCGAAGGTCTCACCGGAGGAGAGGTGGGACGTCTTCCGGCTGCTGACGGAGGAGCTCCAGAGGCAGATCGGGGCGTTCGGTGGGACGACGATCTCCTTTACGGGGGACGGCGTCCTATTTGCCGTCCTTCAAGGCAGGAAGGTCGCCGTCGACGTCCGCGCGCGGCTCGCCAACCTCGCGGGCGCGCTCGAAGTGGCCGGGACCTCCCACGAGGTTCTTCGGGCGCTCTTCAATCGGATGCAGGAGAAACCGCCCCGGCTACGCGTCGGCCTCAGCTATGGCGAGATTTACTTCGGGCAGGTGGGCCCGACCCGCAACGCGATCGGCTTGCCGATCGTGGAGGCCGCTCGCATCGCCGGCGACAAGGCTCTCTTCGAATCGAGTCCACACCAGGTCCTCAGCGCGACGTCGGCAATCAACTCCGGCGCGAGGTGGGGACTCTGGGACGCAACAGATTTCGAGAAGGCCGGAGTGGTAACTGGAAAGGGGCTGAATCGTGAGCTGGAAGTGTGGCGACCGCGCTTTTGAACTCCATAGGAGTACGCGACGCACCATCTTCCGGCCCACCGTTACCCTCACTATCCGAGTGCTCGCCGGCCTCGGTCCTTGAGGCTGACGTTCTGCGCACCTGCAATCGAGACGTCGATCCGGCGCATGGCTGATCGTGAACGCCACATGGATCGCACTGCATACCCAGAACTGCCCGACGGTCGGATGGATCCGACGGCGCTTCGCGCCGCGGCTCATCCGACCGTTGGGCCAGCAGAGTGCGGGGACGCAGGCACGATCCCGAAACAGGCGGCAACGCATCGAAGGGCCCGGCAACGGGGCGGCGAGCGAAGGAGAATGCCTCGGTGCTGCGCGGCCGGGCCAGGCGCCGACCCCGATCTGTGATGCCGCCGTCCCTTAACCGCGGCGACGCCACGGCGGAGGGCGCCCGTTGGCCCACACCGGAGCCGCCCTCGGCGGTGAAACAAGCGGAAACTACGAAATCGCTTCTGCTTCCGGCGACCGCTCGTCGTCGACCGGTCTTTCTCACGGAATTTCTGACACACGGAAGTAGCCGAGGTGGCCGACGTCCGCTTCGACATCCGCGACGGCCCCGAGCGTGCCTAGGTCGACTGCGGCGGCCCCGACTTCGCGCGCGGCGACCTTGACGCCGGCTAGGCGTGGAGTGGCGCCCCGACCGACCCTCGCGCCGCGGCGAGGGACCGTGCCGATCGGCTCCCGCGCCATGCGCTCGATGGCGGCCGCGCCGAGTTCCTCCTTGTCGAGCTGCTGGATGGTGAACGACCACAGCCCCGAGCGCGTGCCCCAGGCGCAGCGATCCGAAGCCGCGCCCTTGGCGACCCGCGACCGCCAGCACCGGCACGGGCGCGCGCCCATGGCCCCGTACCGTCCCGCCTGCCTCCCCGCGCTTGCCGCGCAGCCGCCGGGCACAGCAGCCAACGTTTCGGAACCACTCAGGATTATTTCTGCGTCTGCGAATTGTTTCCCTCTTGCAGCACACCTCTCCGAACACGCTCGCCGCCCGGAGCAGCCGACGCGCCTCCTCGTCGAGCCCGAGGAGCCGCGACTCGACCATCGCCACCACGGTCTCTGGCATGTCGGAGCCGTTGCCCTCGGCCGTCCAGCGGATCAGCTCTTCCAGGTAAAACGCATTGCCCTCCGACAGGCGCACGATCCGCTCGACCATCGCGGCATCCGCGCGCGCGCCCAGCACGTGGCGCGCGAGCCGCTCGCCCGCACGTCGGCTCAGCTCGTTGAGCCGTACCTCGTGCGACCGGCGCTCGGTCCAGAGCTTCGGGAAGACTTCATGCACCTCGGGTCGCGCCAGGGCCAGGATGAACAGCGGACGCTCTTCCAGCGCGCGCAACGCCGCATCGAGGAGCTGAACCGTGATCTTGTCTCCCCAGTGCAGGTCCTCGAGGAGCACGAGCACCGGCGCCCTTTCACATGCCGCGCGCACGAAATCCAGGAAGGCCGTGTGCACCTGATCTGCCATGAGCCGCGCGTCGAGCCGCGCGGCCTCCAGCGGCAGGTTGTCCTCGTCCGGGAAGGGCGCGCCGATGATCTCGCCCAGGAACGCCGCGACGCGCCGCTGCTCGCCCGGCGCAACCCACACGGCCACCTGCATGGAGAGCTTGTCTCGCCGGACCCCCAGCGGCTCGCCCTCGCGGATCCCGCAAGCGCTCCGCACCAACTGTCCCAGCATTCCCAGCGGCGACCCGGCCCGCAGCCCGTCGGCGCGCGCGATCCAGATCGACACCGCCTCGCCGCGCGCCCTGAGCTCCTGCAAGAACTCCTGCGCCAGCCGCGATTTGCCCACACCCGGCGGCGCCACGACCATCGTCGCCTGCGCCGTGCCCTCTTCCGCGCTCTCGGTGAAGAGCGCTCGCAACATGCCCAGCTCGCGATCGCGCCCCACGCACGGCGTCGCCTTGCCCAGGAGCAGCCGCGCGCCATCGGCCAGCGCCCGCTCTCCATGTAGCGCGAAGAACCCTTCTTCCTCGCGCACCTCGAACCGCGCGTCCAGCAGCCCGGCGGCCACGTCGTCGATCATCACCGCGCCTTCCGGCGCAGCGCGCCGCGCCGTTGTATCCGACAGGCGCGCTACCCTGTCGATGACCGGCCCCATCGACCTCGCCGTCCGCTCGCCGCGCCCCATCGCCAGCGCCACGCGCCGACCTTCGGCATGCGCGCGCAGCGAGAGCGCACAATGCGCCGCCTGCGCGCAGAGATCCTTGGCCAGGCCCGCGCCCGCCAGCATCACCGCCACCGACCCGTCGAGCAGCATCTCGACCCTGCCGCCATGCTCGGCTGCTTCGCGAAGGATCGCCGAGCCGACGGGGGTCACAACCAGGGTCGAGCTCCCATCGAACGCCTTGACCTCGGCATCGCCCGGCGCGCTCACCAGGATCACCGCGACCGCGCGCTGCTCGCTTGCCGTCAGCGACGGCGCGCGGCTCGATGCTCCGGGCCCGTTCGAGGGCAGGTCCTTGAGCGCCCGCAGCGCCTCCGCGGCTGCTCGACCATCCAGCGGCCGCTCTTCTCTCTCTTTGGAAAGCATCTTTCGTAACAGCCTGTCGAGCGCCTCCGGCACCTCCGGCCGCACGCTCCTTGCGCTCGGCGTCTCCTCGAACAGCACCTTCGTCAGCGCCGCCACCATGTGCTGGCCGCCGAACGCTGCCTCGCCCGTCAGGCACTCGAACAGCACACATCCCAGCGAGAACACGTCCGTGCGTGCATCGACGTTCGCCTCACCGCGCGCCTGCTCGGGGGCCATGTACCCGGGCGTCCCGATCAGCGCTCCCGTGCGCGTCATCCGCGTCGCGTGCCTGACCCGCGCGATGCCGAAATCGAGCACCTTCACCGCGTCCAGCCGTCCGCCCGGCAAGAACATGTTGCTCGGCTTCAGATCGCGGTGGATCACCCCCTGCTCGTGCGCAAACGCAAGCACCTCCGCCACGCGCAGGGCCAGGGCCACGCTCTCGCCCACGGCGAGCGGACCGCGCGAAAGCCGCGCCGCGAGGTCCTCGCCCTCCAGCCACTCCATGACGAGATACGGCTTCCCCTCCGCGCTCGCACCGTGCGCCACGTACCGGACGACATGCGCATGCGCGAGGCCCGCGAGGATCTGCGCCTCTCGCTCGAACCGGGCCACGTCCTTTGGGTCGCTCCCGGGCAACACCTTCACCGCCGCCGCCTCGCCCGTCTCCTGGTCGAGCGCCTTCCACACCTCACCCATCCCCCCGGCTCCCGCACGGCGCTCCAGGAGGTAACGTCCCGCGAAAACTGTCTCCGGCCGCACGGGGTGAGTATTCACGCATCGGGCTGCGCGTGTAAAGTCCGGTCAGAGCGCTGGGCGTCACGTCTGCTGCGGGCGAATCGATCGTCTCCCTCAACGGACCATTCGCGAGCGAGCGCGATTCTCGGGCGGTCCTCGGGGACGTGCTCGAAAAGGGTCTTCTTGTCGGCGGGGTCGGCGATCTTCGTGGCGGTCGCGAAGAGGCGGGCGCGGGCAAGGTCAAGGGCGCGCGCGTCTCGTCGTGGCGCCCTGTGGCCCGCGGGCTCTCGACGTGGACCAGCCGGAGGAAGGAGCCGCGGAAGACGTGGTCGTGCAATCCCATGGACGCGTGGCGCGAGAGGGCCTCCTCCGCGGCGGCGAGCGCCTCGCCCGGCCTGCCCTGCGCGAGCTTCCGGGCGGGGCCGGGGCCTCCCCGGTCCGGACGCGTGGCGCACGGCCTCGGGCGTCTGCGATCCGGCTTCTTTTACCTACGCGCCGGGACCCCGACCTGGTCCCAGGACGTGGATCTGGCCGCGAATGACCCGATCACGAGGCACACCAACGTCGCTTACACGCTGCACTTCTACGCGGGAACGCACGAGCAGCGGCTCCGCGAAAGGCGACGAGCGCCCTGCCGGCAACGCGCCGCTGGTCGCCAACCGCAGCTCAGCCCAGCGCTGGGAGGAGTTCGAGGTCGTCAGCAACAGCGGCGGGGCCCCGGTTCCAGCCTCACTATCGACCTCCTACGGCAAAAATCCCGGGAAATGTAGCGGTCGATAGCGGGATTCATACCAACGTCGCTCGCGCCGAGCTCGGCCACCGCCGGGGCATGCGCGAGCGCATGCCCCGGCGTATCGCTTCACGGATTGTAGTCAGGATTGTAGTCGCAGAAGCAAACTGAGTATTCATTCTCCAGGGGGGTCCACGAGCCCCCCGTCCAGCTCGACTCGGTCCAGGGGACGTTCTTCCAGATGTCGCACACCTGCGGGCACACCTGCGTCGCGTGATTCGGGTCCCAGATCGGCGCAACTTTCTTCTCGACGGCGCCGTCGGCGGGTATCTTGATCTGAGCCGAGGTATACCCAGAAACATCCCAGGCCTGGCTCAGGTGATCTCCCTTGAACTCGCACGTCGTGCCGAAGTGAACGAAGGCGCTGCAGTCAGGGTCGCTCAGGCAGGAGAGCGCGCACCCCTCGAGGTCGAGCCCGAGCTGGGTCTTCCAGATCTCTCCGTCGAGGACCTTCCCCTGGCCGACGTCGAACAGATCAGATGGAGTCTCTTCGAAATAGGCACTGTGCTCAGCGCTGAACAGGTAGGGGTAGTCGAGATGGTTCAGCCGGTTGTGCGGGTAGTAGTCGCCACTGCAGATGATGTTTTTCGTAGGCCATTGCGACGCGCAGTCGGTATCCGGACCCGGATCCGGCATGCCGAACGTATGCCCGAGCTCGTGGCCGATGCTTCCGATTCTGCCCATGTCTCCCTGCTCGGCTCCATCGATGATCCACTTGGGCATGACGGATGCGCCGAAGCCGGTGGCCGCCCCGTTGCCGTTCACGCTCGAGATGTCGGCCTCGAGGAAGATGATGTATTTGTGGTTGGCGTCCCACGTGCAGGCGTCAGGGTACACGTCCCTGGCCGCGTTGCAGGCGTTTCCGAGCCAGTACCACTCTGCCAGGGCGCCGTGATAGTCGTTGGGGTTGGTCAGGAACCAGTTCACGTCATGATGGCTTCGAACCGTCACGACGTCTTCCGTGGTCATCGTGGCGCCGTAGTTCTGCCATGTCTGACGGTTGTGCTCGACGGCGTTCGCGACGAGAGCGGCGCGGTCACTTCGCTGCGCGTCGCTCGGCACGACGTAGAGGACACGAACACTCTTTGTGCTCGCTTGGGCACTCGCCGTGGCGGCGAGAAGCGTGGCTCCGAACATGGCGAAGGCGAATGTATTTCTCATGGTGTCTCCTTTACGAGGCGTGTGATCTCGCACGATGTGAGGGCTCGCGTGGGCAATCACGGCTGGCCGAGAGGCGAGAGCTTCCATCGTCATTGCTTGGCGCTGCCTGGCGCTGTCCAACGGTGTTCAACGCTGTTCAAATCCATTTCAGCGACGTTTCTGTCTAGCGGATCGTATTCAGCGACCGCCGTGCGCAGGTATTTGTTGCCAGGGTAGTTCTCGGCGGCTGGCACACCGACGTCGTCTGACGGATTGAAACGCGCATTGCGATCTCCTTGTGGGGGGACTGCGGGCGAGGAGGGGAGGCCGATGTCGGCCGATCCAGCGAGAAGCCCCTCCTTTGCCCTCAGGTAGGCCGAGCACGCTGACGGCTTGCGGGCAGCACGTCTCACGCGATCGGGGACTTGATTCAGGGCATCGGGTTTTCCTCCCAGGCGGGCAGTGTGCCGATCTCCGCGAGCACCCCCGCCGAGACAGGGAACCCCCACGCCCTGAAGAAGGGGCCGAGATCTTTGTTGACCGCCAGCGAGAAGCGCAGCACCCAGCGGTCGATCTTGCCCTGAGCGTCCGTCGGATCCGTGTTGGGCGCGTCCGCGTAATACTGCTTGAAGACCTGCGTGAAGGGCTCCCAGCCAAAGCCCTCTTGAAGCTGGAGGTACGTCTCGAGCGCCGTCCACAATTTCCAGTCATTCGCGAAATTGGCCCCTCCCGCCAGGTAGTCCTGGATCCGCTTGGCGCGCATCGCGGGAGCGAGATCGGCAACGCGCTCGGGCATCGCGTTGCCACGAGGGATGCCGAGCACCTTCTCGTAGGCGTAGACGCTCCACAGGTTGACGCTCGCCTCGACCGAACCCGGGAGCACCCAGGGGTCCCACTGGTGGTTGTGGCCGAGCTCGTGCAGAGGGCCCCAGAGGCCCGCCATGAGCCGCGATAACGACACCAGGTCGTTCTGCACGTCCAGGCCAGCCATGATCGGGTATCCCGAGTGCATGGATCCATTGCTGATCTGGCGATCGACGAGGATGCGCTCCGCGCGCGGGCGGGCCCGGGGGATCCCCGCGAGATCGGCGTCGGCGTCGAGGACCCCACCCCAGAGACCGAGCAACGCACCGGGATTGGTGAGCGCGGCGATCGCCGCCGAAGGGACCGTGATCGAGAACTTGTCGCTCGTGATCTCCGCCCATGGGCCAGGCAGGCTCCGCTCCACGCTCTGCCACGCGGTAAGGGTCGTCTTGCCTAGCTGGAAGAGCGGTGCGCCCACCCCACCCTCGATCGTTACCGTGACCGGCCCGAGCTTGCTTCCGACGGGGACCTGCACGTACACGAGCCCTCCGAACGCGCTCGCGGTGTCGATCTCGGGCGCGTCGAGCGGAAAAGAGCGCGAGATCGCGGGGAAGCGAGACCAGGTGTCGCTATCCCACAGATCCCACAGCGTGTCGGTGTGCGCGCCCAGGAGCACCGCGAGCCCTTTTCCAGCGGCGGCGGCGTCGATCTTCACGTGGATCTTCTTGCCGGCGGGGGCATAGATTCCCGTGCTCCGCCACACCGGCTTTGTCGGGTGCGCGCCCCCGAATCGGCTATCGCGACCCGCGTAGTTGCCGTCGATGGTGATCGTCTTCGAGATCGCCATCGCACCCGCGGGCACAGCGCCAGGGAAATCCGCGGCGGCGGGGTGCGCCTTCACCTCGTCGGGCGGGGACTCGTTGGCGTACTTGTGATCGATGTGGACGACGGCGCGCTCGATGGGGTGATCCTTTACGAAGAGGGGGTTTGCCGCGGTGGGGACGACCGGGCCCGTCTTCTCTTTCAGGACGTTCGCCGCAGTAAAATAGTCGGTGGACGAGAGCGGGAAAAAATCGATCGCGGAAGCGACGGTGTCGGCGGCGATGTCCTGATCGGCGAAGGGGAGCTGAGCCCGGCCGGAGACGTGCTCGACGAGGCGCGACAGCGCTTTACGGGCGTGGAACACATCCGAGAGCGCCACCGGCGAAATCGGCCGATCGCTGCGGTCGGGGAGGCTGTCGGAGGTGGCCGTGGTGACGCCGATCCCCGCCGTGCGCAGGTATTTGTTGCCAGGGTAGTTCTCGGCGGCTTGCGTGTGCGAATTGCCCCACCACCAGGCGAGGCCGGCGCTCACGAGGCCTCCGCCGGACTGCATGAAGGCGCTGATCTTCTGAACGTCAGCGTCGGGATAGTCTGTGTGCGAGTTCATGCAGTAGACGTCGATTCCCGAGAGGTTGGAGGGCGTCGTCGTCGTCACCGTGAAGCCGTGCCGTGTGAGGAACTCCGTGAGCACGGGGAGCCCGGGCTGGACGCCGACGGTGGGTTTCTTGGCAGGGGACATCCACGCAAGCGTGTTGAGGAGCAGCGTCGCCGAGCCTAGATCGGTGTAGAGCAGGTCCGCCAGAAACGCGTCGTGGCCGTAGTGCACCACCTTGCCCGCGCCCACGCGCGCGGCGGCGATGTAGGCGTTGTGAGCAGCGTCGACCGCGACGGGGAAAGCGGTGTCTCCATAGACCACCAGCGCGGACGGGAGCGCACCCCCCACGTCGATTGACCAGATCCCTTGCGTGAGCGCGGCGTGGTCCTTCGCGGGGAGGAACTCGCACGCAGGTGGCGCGGCCGTTGCGCTCCGACACGCGAACAGGGCGGGATCGCCGCAACCCCCGTTGTCGGTGAGGCACTCGTTGATATCGCCGAACAGGTTCGCGGTCACGCTCGCGCTCGCGGCGTCCGAGCTATCTGATCCTGTCGCATCGTGGGCGGGCGAGCACGCGAGCGGCGCCGACGCGAGGAGGGCGGCGGTGGCGAGGAAGGAGGCGAAGCGAGGGCGAGCAGGTCGTGAAGGCGTGCCCATCGGTACCCAGCGAGGAGAACGCGGCGCGCGGGTGATTGCGTCGTTCTTGATACTCTTCGATTGCATGATGCTTCTCATTGTTTTTCTCGGCGATTTCGCCGATTCGTCTACAGCGCTCCCCCCCGCGGTGTGGCCAGATCCCTCCCCTCGGGAGGAGGACCGGGGCCCACATCGCTCTGCCCACGTGAAGGTCACTGCGACGTGGACGGAGTCTCAAAAATAGTTTGGCGAGGGCATGGCTACCCCGACGGCCGCAAACGTCCTTCGCGCGCGCGGGGCTAGCTTCTGTCTCCCGAGACAAGGCGGCACCCACGTGCGCTACGCGAGGCGCAGCCCTCCCGCCGTACGTTTGCGAAAGGAGCTCTGTTCGCGGAGGAGCGAGGCGACGCTCACGTCGAGCCGGCCCTGGATCAGCCTGGCCAGGCTCGCGTACTGCGACTCGGTGAGACCGAGCTCGGCGACGAGCTCTGCGCGCGTGAACTCGCGCAGCGCCTCGCGCGCGCCCGCAAGCCAACGCGCCGCCGTGGCTCGCCCGACCTGGTCATGCGCGCCAAGGACGTCGATGCTCAGGCCGTCGCCCCGCGGCGTCCGAGCCATCTGCCCCTCTCGGATCGCCCGGGGGCGCGCACGCGAGGGGCGCCGACGCGAGGAGGGCGGCGGTGGCGAGGAAAGAGGCGCGGCGAGGGCGAGGAGGGATTGGCGGCGCGCCCCTCGGTCGGCTGCGAGGAGGACGCGGCGTGCGGGTGATCGCGTCCTTCTTGATCCTTTCCGGGTGCATTTTTCTCGTCACGCTATATCGGCGACGTGCGACGTCGCCGAACGGTCCACGGCGTTTCGCGGTGGTGCCAGGCCCTTCCCTCGCCAGGAGGGCCGGGGGCTCACACCCGCGTGCCTACCGGGAAGTCACCGTGAGGCGGACGAAGTCTCAAAAATAGTCTGGCGAGGTGTGCCTACTCGCGGAGGAGCGAGGCGACGCTCACGTCGAGCCGGCCCCGGATCAACCTGGCCAGGCTCGCGTACTGCGACTCGGTGAGGCCGAGCTTGGCGACGAGCTCCGCGCGCGTGCCCTCGCGCAGCGCCTCGCGCGCGGCCGCGAGCCAGCGCGCCGCCGTGGCGCGCCCGACCTGGTAATGCGCGCCCAGGACGTCGATGCTCAGGCCGTCGAGCAGGTGGAGGCGAAGCAGCGCGCGTTGCTTCGGCGAGAGGCGCCCCATCGCGACGCGCACGGCCTCTTCGAACTCGGCCCTGTAGCGCGCCTCGAGGTAGGCGGCCTCCACGTCGACGGAGGCGGCGATCTCACGCGCCTCGTCGAGCGGGGTGCTCGCCCTGTCCGCCTTGCGCCGCCGCAGGTTGATCGCGGTGCGTACCGCGATCACGCGCAGGAAAGTCCGGAGCGGCGCGCGCCCCGCGTACTCGGCAATCTTCGGCGTGGCCGAGGGCGGCGCGCTGAAGAGGCCCTCGAGGACCACCTGCCGGAGGTCGTCGGCGAAGGCGGGCGACGGCTCGACGCGGGCCGCCGCGCGCGCGATCACCCCGGAGAACTCCCGCTCGAACGCGGCGTGCGCACCCGGTACCCCGAGGACGCAGGCGCACGCCAGGTAGACGTCCGCCGCGAGCGACGGAGGCGGCAGCGCGCCGCCCGCGGCCGAGCAACGCTCGCCGAGGTAGCGCGCCAGCGCGGTCGCCTCGACGGCGACGGCCGGGAAGGCCGCCTGCCCCGCCTCGAAGAGCGCCGCGATCGTCGCGCCGGGATCGGCCTCGGGCATCACCCCGCCCCCGCCGAGGCCCGCCGCGAACGCAGAGGAGAGACCGCTCGCTCGATCCACCTGCGGAGAATGGCTGATGTTGGCGCGCCGTCAAGAAGGCGTGCCGCCTGACAGTCCCGCTCCGTGTGGTAAGAGTCGGGCACCATCGAGCCGACGTCGCACTGCCCCACGGACAACCAGCTCGCAGAGTACGCCGCGTATCCGTCAGGTTTCGAGGCGATCGCGCACCACATCGACGGATGTGCGGTTTGCCGCGTCATCGTCGCTCGGCTGGCCGAGCTGGAGTTCAGTAGCGTGGCGGCGCCTCCGGGAGAATCCTTGCGTGGCGTCGCCGAGGGATCGCCGCCGGGGGAGGTCCTCCAGACCAGCGATCAGGACGACGCGACGGGCGCCCTCGGTCGCGCGCGGATCGCCACCGCAGCCCTGCGGTCGCGACCCCTGCACCCGGCGGTCGCGGCTCCGCAGGTGGACTCCACCCTCAAGCACTACGAGATCATCCGCAAGCTGGGCCAGGGTGGCATGGGCGTGGTCTACCTGGCCCGCGACACCAAGCTGGGCCGACTGGTCGCCGTCAAGGTCCTCCTCGAGTCCGACGGCCGGAGCGCCGAGCGCTTCCTCGCCGAGGCGCGGTCCACGGCGCGCTGCAAGCACGAGAACATCGTGGTGATCCACGAGGTGGACGAGGTCGACCGCGTTCCTTACATGGTGCTCGAGCACCTAGAGGGCCGCACGCTGCGCGCCTTCCTGGTCGAGCGAGGAGGGCCGCTGCCGCTGAGCCTCGCGGTCGAGCTGATGCTCCCGGTGGTGCGCGCGCTGGGCTGCGCCCACGCGCTCGGGATCGTGCACCGTGACCTCAAGCCGGAGAATGTCTTCTTGACCGAGGCGGGGCCGATCAAGGTGCTCGACTTCGGTATCGCCAAGCAGCTCGACGCCGACGAGATCGAGCGGCTCGCGGCCCAGGGCGAGAATTCGCGCTGGCTACCGGCGTTGACGCAGGAAGGAGCGCTCGTCGGCACCGTCCCGTACATGGCGCCGGAGCAATGGCGGGCGGAGAAGGTCGATCCCAGGACGGATCTGTGGGCCGTGGGGATCATGCTCTTCGAGCTCTGCACCGGGACGCACCCGCTCGCGCCGTTCGCGGTGGGGCAACTCGGGCAGGTTCGGCGTCTCGACGTGCCCATGCCGCGCGCAAGCGACACGCGTCCCGACCTGGGCGCGCTGGGCGACGTGATCGATCGCTGCCTGAAGAAGCGCCCGGACGAGCGCTTCGGCGGAACCGAGGAGCTCATCGCGGCGCTCGAGCCCTTGCTGCCGGGCGCGAAGGCGCCGGCGCTCCGCGAGGACGAGAGCCCCTTTGCCGGGCTGGGCGCGTTCCAGGAGGTGGACGCCGGGCGCTTCTTTGGGCGCGATCACGACGTCGCCGCGCTCGTCGGACGTCTTCGCAGCCAGCCGCTCGTGATGGTTGCCGGGCCGTCGGGCGCGGGAAAATCGTCGTTCGTGCGCGCGGGCGTGATCCCGGCGCTGAAGCGCTCGGGCGAGCCCTGGGAGGCGTTCACGCGCAGGCCGGGGCGAAGGCCGCTCCACGCGCTCGCCGACCTGCTCGCGCAGATCGCGGCCACGCCGGTGACGACGGGAGCTCCACCCGACGCGTCGAGCTCGCACGCCTTCTCCTCGGCGAGCGATCCCGATGCGCTCATCGCGGCCCTGCGCGCCCAGCCCGGCCTCCTGGGCGCCCGGCTGCGCGCGCGTTGCCGCAGCCAGAGCGCCGAGCACAAGATTCTCGTCTTCGTCGATCAGCTCGAGGAGCTTTACACGCAGGGCATCGATCCGGCGGAGCGGGCCGCGTTCGTCGCGTGCCTGGAGGGCGTCGCCGACGACGCGTTGTCCCCGCTCCGCGTCGTGCTCTGCATGCGCTCGGACTTCCTCGACCGGCTGGCCGAAGATCGCCGGCTCATGACCGAGGTGACCCGCGGGCTCTGGTTCCTGCCGCCCCTCGACGCGAACGGCCTCGTGGCGGCGCTGATGCGGCCGGTCGAGGCTCTCGGCTATCGCTTCGAGACCGCCGAGATGACGCTAGCGATGCTCCGCGCCCTGGAGAGCGCGGCGAGCCCCCTGCCGCTCTTGCAGTTCACCGCGACCAAGCTGTGGGAGGCGCGCGATCGTGGGCGCCGGCTCCTGACGCAAGAGAGCTACGAGAAGCTCGGGGGGGTCGCAGGGGCGCTCTCCACCCATGCCGACGCGGTGCTCGCAGGTCTCTCGGGGATCGAGCAGAGCCTCTGCCGGGCGATCTTCCTCCGGCTGGTCTCACCCGAGCGGACGCGCGCCGTGGTGAGCTTGCCCGACCTGCGAGAGCTCGACGAACAGGTAGACGCCGTGGACCGGGTGGTCTTCCGCCTCTGCGAGGCGCGGCTGCTCTTGATCGAGACCGCCGAAGAGCGCGCGTTCCCGACGGTGGAGCTCGTGCACGAGTCGCTGATCGAGAGCTGGCCCAAGCTCGGGCGATGGCTGGACGACAACCAGGAGGCGGCGGAGTTCCTCGCGCGGGTGCGCCCCGCGGCCAAGCAATGGGAGGCGAGCGGCTGCGCCGACGGCCTGCTCTGGCGAGGCGAGGCGGCGGCGGAAGCCCGGCGCTGGCAGAAGCGGCAGGGCCCGGCGGCGGGCGCGCAGCAGGGCGCGCGGGAGGCGCGCTACCTCGCGGCGGTGGTGGCGCTGGGGGAGCGGGAACGACGGAGGAGGAGGCAGGTCGTCGCGGTGCTGTTCGGTGCCCTGTGCCTGGTCGTGCTCCTGGTCTCCGCGCTGGCGGTCCAATCGAAGCGGGCGGCGGAGAGGGCCGAGGCGGAGAGGGCCGAGGCAGAGCGCAGCGCCGCGAGCGCCCGGAATGCCACGCGGATGGCCGCGGCCCGCGAGTCCCAGGGAGACCCCACCACGATGTTCGCGCTACTCCGCGAGATCGAGCCGGGCCCGGCGCCGCCGGGATGGGGCGAGCTTGCGCGGTGGGCACGGGGTGCAGGCGTCGCCACGATGGTGCTCCTCCACGAGGATCTGGCCTGGTCTGCCGCATTCAGCCCCGACGGCCAGCGCATCGTCTCCGCTTCGTGGGACAAGACGGTGCGCGTGTGGAACAGTGACGGCTCGGGACAGCCCCTCGTGCTCCGTGGTCATGAGGACCACGTCTATGCGGCGGCGTTCAGCCCCGACGGCCAGCACATCGTCTCCGCGTCGGCAGATAAGACAGTGCGCGTGTGGAACGCTGACGGCTCGGGACTGCCCCTCGTGCTCCGTGGTCACGACGCTGTCGTCTATGCAGCAGCGTTTAGCCCTGACGGCCAGCGCATCGCCTCTGCGTCGTGGGACAAGACGGTGCGCGTGTGGAACAGTGACGGTTCGGGCCAGCCCCTCGTGCTCCGTGGTCACGACGACCGCGTCTATGCGGCGGCATTCAGCCCCGACGGTCAGCGCATCGTCTCGGCGTCGATGGACAAGACAGTGCGCGTGTGGAACGCCGACGGTTCGGGCCAGCCCCTCGTGCTCCGTGGTCACGACGATTTCGTCCATACGGCAGCGTGGAGCCCCGACGGCCGACGCATCGTCTCCGGGTCCGAAGACAGGACGGTGCGCGTGTGGAACGCCGACGGCTCGGGCCAGCCCCTCGTGCTCCGTGGTCACGACGCTAGCGTCTATGGGGCGGCGTTTAGCCCCGACGGCCAGCGCATCGTCTCCGCGTCTTTTGACAAGACGGCGCGCGTGTGGAACGCCGACGGCTCGGGCCAGCCCCTCGTGTTCCGTGGTCACGCAGACCGCGTCCCTACGGCGGCGTGGAGCCCCGACGGCCAGCGTATCGTCTCCGCGTCCGAAGACAGGACGGTGCGCGTGTGGAACGCCGACGGCTCGGTCCGGCCCCTCGTGCTCCGTGGTCACAGCGACTGCGTCAACGCGGCGGCGTTCAGCCTCGATGGCCAGCGCATCGTCTCCGCCGCTTCTGACAGGACGGTGCGCGTGTGGAAGGCGGACGGCTTGGGCCAGCCCCTCGTGCTCCGTGGTTGCGACCATATCGTTTATGGGGCGGCGTTCAGCCCCGACGGCCGGCGCATCGCCTCCGCGTCGTGGGACGGGACGGTGCGCGTGTGGAACGCCGACGGCTCGGGCCAGCCCCTTGTGCTCCGTGGCCATGACGGTGGCGTCAATACAGCGGCGTGGAGCCCCGACGGCCAGCGCATCGTCTCCGCGTCGCAGGACAAGACGGTGCGCGTGTGGAACGCCGATGGCTCGGGCCAGCCCCTCGTGCTCCGTGGTCACGACGCTGTCGTCTATGGGGCGGCGTGGAGCCCCGATGGCGGGCGCGTCGTCTCCGCGTCGAAAGACAAGACGGTGCGCGTGTGGAACGCCGATGGCTCGGGCCAGCCCCTCGTGCTCCGTGGTCACGACGGTGACGTCCATACAGCAGCGTGGAGCCCCGATGGCCAGCGCATCGTCTCCGCGTCCGAGGACAGGACGGTGCGCGTGTGGAAGGCCGACGGCTCGGGCCAGCCCCTCGTGCTCCTTGGACACGACGACCCCGTCTACGCGGCGGCGTTTAGCCCAGACGGCCAGCGCATCGTCTCCGCGTCGCAGGACAAGACTGTGCGCGTGTGGAAGGCCGACGGCACGGGACAACCCCTCGTGCTCCTTGGGCACGACGATGCCGTCAACACGGCGGTGTGGAGCCCCGATGGAAGGCGCATCGTCACGGCCTCGGACGACAAGACGGTGATCGTGTGGAGCGACCTCGATCCGCTCTCGGGCGCCGACGACCCAAAGCTGTGGACTGCCACCACCTACTGCATGCCCCTCGACATCCGAAAGCGCCTGCTCGGCTTTCCGGAGGAGCAGGCCCGCGCCGACCTCGAGCGCTGCCAGCGTCGTGTCCGTGAGGTCCAGACGCAAGCCGCCGCGCCCGGGCGCTGATGGTCCGTGACCACCGACGTCGGCGCTGGCTTGCGGGCGCGCGCGTCGGCCTCGCCTGGGCTCCCCGGGACGTCGACTGCCATATGCCCCGACGTCATGATGCCGCCCTTGTCGGGCAGGAAGGTGTTGCCGAGGTAGTAGTCCTCGTCCCCGGGGAACTGCGTGCGCGTCTCGGAGACGATATCGCTCGACAGGTTGATGAGCACGCAGCTCGACGCGGCGTCCCAGGTCGGCCGCGAAAAGGCCACCGGCATCGGGCGCGGCGCAGTGCGGCTTGTCGTCCGCTGTCATCCGCGAGTGTCAGCAGGGTACAGAACTACGTAGGATGCCTACCGCCTGGTGCTACGTCGGGGTAATCCCAGGCGTTTCAGGCGTGGAAGACCTGGCTAATCGCATTAGGCCCGTTCTGTCAATGAGCTCGTCCAGTCGGACTCCACCAGTCAGGGACGGCTCCGAGAATCGCAGGCGAGCCGCCCACCGCAGCGATCTATAGCACCGATGTCGCGAATCGGTGCGCTGAGCACCTATACGAGGAGGGCGGTCGGGATCTCCCGCCGGGCATATTCTGTGACAGACACAAAGGTTGCATGAGAGAGCGTTTTCCGAAGTATTACGAAGAACTTGGTACCAGGGTCAAGTGAATCTATGAAACACAGCTTCGATGAGCTGCTCGATATTGTCTATCGATACTGTCCAAAAGGCTGATTCTATGCCGGCCGGCCAAGCTGATCAAATCGCCGGTTTCGGCCGGAATTTCTACCTCTCCTGCGTCTACCAAAAGCTCGGCAGCTCTGGACAGGCGGAGTCGCAGCGCGGGCGCTACAGGTTCCGATCCTCGTACGCCACCAGCTCCGACACCTGGCGCGCCTGATCGGCGGTGAGAGGCCCCTTCTCCATGGCCCGCGCGTTCTCCACGGCCTGGGCCGCGGTCTTGAAGCCGGGGATGGGGATGGTGTTCGGGCTCCTGGCCCAGATCCACGCCAGCGCGCCTTGCACCAGGGTCCGGCCGTTGCTGGTCAGGATCTCGCGGGCGGCCTCCAGGCGACGGGCGTAGTTGGGGTTCACCTTGCCGTCCTTGAACCAGCTGATCCACTCGAAGTTGCTGGTCCGCACATCGCCGCGGGGCAAGGTCTCGCCCTTCGTGTACCTGCCCGAGAGCATGCCCATCGCCAGCGGGCTCCTGCACAGGAGCGCCAGCCCCTTGCCCTCGCCATAGGCGATCAGCCGGTCGTTCCCCTCGAACACGTTGAGGAGGATCTGGGCCGCGCCGCAGCGCGGGCCGCGGGCGAAGGCCTCGACCGACGCCTTCACGTCGGTGCTCCAGCCGTAGGTGCGGATCTTCCCCTCCTCCACGAGCTGCTCGAGCACCTCCACCACCTCGCCGGCCTTGTCCGGCGGGTGCTCCCAGATGTGGAGCTGGTAGAGGTCGATCCGATCGGTCCCCAGCCGCCGCAGACTCCCCTCCACGGCACGCCGGATGTACGCCGGGCTGGCCTCGGTCCTGCCCAGGTTGGCGTGCTTCTCCTCGTCGAAGACGTGACCGAACTTGGTGGCCAGCGTGACACGGTCGCGGATCCCCTGGATGGCCTTCCCGACCAGGATCTCGCTGTGCCCCGACCCGTACACGTCGGCGGTGTCGAGCAGCGTGACGCCGGCGTCGATGCCGGCGCGGACGGCCCGGATGGACTCTGCATCGTCGGTGCCGTGCCACTCCCAGCTCGCGCCCGGATCGTTCCACTTCCCCGCGATGGCCCAGCACCCCAGGCCCAGCGCGCTCGTCTCGATGCCCGCTCTCTCCCATCGTCGCTTCATGGCGTCCTCCTCGTGGACCCGATGTCCGAGGCCAGGTATGAGGCCGCAGGCGCGCGGGGACGAGGACCGCCGCTGCGGCTCCGGCGTGGACCACCGGGTCAGCGACGGTCGGGGGCGGCCGCCGCGGACCACGCTCCCTGGAGGGGCCCATGAGCCGGCTCGATGGAGGCGCGCGCGCGGGGAAGCGCGCCCGTCGCCGCCCCCGCGCTCACGGGACGAAGGCGATGTCGTCGACGAACATGTCGAACACGGTCGACTTGGCGGTATGGAACTCCACCGAGTAGACGTGCGCGGCGTCGAACGCGGGGGGCGCCGGCACGCCCCAGCCGTCCGTGCTGAGGATGGAGAACATCACCGTGTACTGCGCCCACTCGGTCGTGAGGTCGAGTCCCTCGCCGAAGTGGTCGCCGCAGCCCGAGCCCTCGCACACGCCGCCCTCGCGATCGGTGTTGCGGTCGGGGAAGTTCAGGTAGATGTGCGTCGTGCCGCTCCGGGTGCCGTCGTTGTACGTGTACCAGCTCCCGACGCGGCCCTCACACGTGAGGATCGCGCTGTCGCCGTCCTCCAGGTCGTCCAGGAGCGCCGTGCAGGGAGGCGGCTCGGCCCCCGCGTCCGAGGCGCCGGCGCCCCCGGCACCCCCGGCACCGCCGCCGGCGCCCCCGGCGCCGCCGCCGAGGCCGAACGGATCGGGGTCGTACTCGCCGGGCGAGATGCCGAAGACGAGACCACATCCGCTCGCGAGCGTCGACGCGCAGAGGCCGACGACCAGCACCTGGAGACGCATCAGAAGCTGCCTCGCACGAGCGCGCCGCCCACCGTGGGCGCCAGCCCGATCGACGCGCCCTTCGTCGGGCTCTTCGCGGTGAGCCACAGCACGCCACCGCCGGCGATGGCCGCGAGGCCGACGCCGAAGACCACCGTCGCGACGTTCGCGCGCGCCACGGCGCTGTCGCGGATGTCCATAGCCGCGCCTGTCGCAGCGGTCGCCGTTGCAGAACGCGCTCGACTCGTCGAACGTCGACTTCGCCGCGAAGGCGAGCGCCGTCCCGACGCCCACGGCCGCGATCCCCGCGCCGCCCGTGGCGAGCGCGAGCGTGCGGCGCTGCGTGCCCGCGCCGCCCGCGTCCCTCGACGCGGGGTCGTCCTCCAGCGGGCCCACGACGAGGGTCGACGTCGCGCCGCCCGGCCCGACCGCGACCCGCGCCGTCCACGTTCGCTTGCCCGGCGCGCTCGCCTCGACGACGTGCGTCCCGGCGTCGACCGGCATGGGCACGCCCCACTGGCCGGCGCCGACCGGCGTGCCGTCGCGCTTCACCTCGAGGCCCGGCGCGCTCGCGGCCCCGACGACCACCGCGAGGCGGGAGACCTTGGGCAGGACGGCCGCCGCGCGCTCGCGCGCCTTCGCTTCCTTCGCCCGGTCGCCGCTCGCGTGCACCCGGGCGGCGACCTCGAGGAAGTGCGCCCACGCGGAGGCCATCTTGCCGATGCGCTCGTAGCAATCGGCGAGGAAGTAGCGGGTGTTGCTGCTGTCGTAGAGGCGAAGGCTCTCTTCGTACTTGGGGCAGGCGCGCGCCGGCTGGCCAGCATCGATGAGCGCCCCCGCCTCCCTGAACAGCGCCACGGCGCCCGCCTTGTCCTCGGCCCTCGCCGCGCTTGCTCCCCCGATCGCCGCCGTCAGGCCGGCGCCGATCGCGCAGAGGCGCGCCATCCACCGGCGTCCGCGCTCGACTCGGCTCCTCCTGTGCAGCGGCGTCATCGTCTCTGCGAGGGTATCAGAAGACATCGCGATCGAAGGGGTCGGCGCTGGCGGGTCGCTTCACGGGCGGCGCGCTGCGCCTGGGGGGAGCCGAGCCGGTCGGCTTCGCGCGCGCCGGCGCCGCCGTGGCCGTGGCGCGCGCCTCCGGCGGCGGCGCCTCGGCCGACGCGCTGGCAGCGGCGCTCGGCGGCGGCACGGCGCTCGCGGAAGGCTCGACGGTCGCGGGCTGAGCGGCGCTCGGCTGGGCGGCGCGGGGCTCCGCGGCGGCGCCCTGAGGGCCGTCTGCCGGCGCGGCCTCACGCTCGACGTGGTGCGGTGCTCGGGGCGACAGGCGCCAGAGGAACAGGCCGCCGGTCATGACCAGCAGGCCGATCCCGAGCGCGACGGGGAGGGCGTGCCTCCGCGCCGCTGGCTTGCGGTGGGTCGTGCCGACCGGCGCGATCGTGAGCGCTCCCCCGTCGAGGGGGTGGGCCGCCGGGGACGTGGACGCCCCCGCCGCCGAGGCCGCGAGGGGAGGACGCCGAAGAGGCGCTCGGCGGCCGCCCGCATGTGCGGCGGAGCGAAGGGCACGAGCGCGAGCGCGAGCTCCGCGATGGTCGGGAAGCGGCGATCGCGATCGCGCGCGAGCGCCACGAGGATCACCTGCTCCAGGGGCTCCGGGATGTCGGGGCGCAGCGCGCGCGGCCGCTGCGGCTCCCCCTGCGTGACCAGGTAGACGAGCTGCGCGAGCTCCAGCGCGATGAAGGGTGTCCGCCCCGTGAGCAGCTGGAAGAGCACGACGCCCAGCGAATAGATGTCGGCGCGGCCGTCGACGTCGCTCGCGGAGCGGAGCTGCTCGGGCGACATGTAGAGAGGCGAGCCGAGCACGCCGCCCACCCGCGTCAGCGCGTGGTCCTCTGCGTGCGTCATCTTCGAGATACCGAAGTCGAGCACCTTGACGCACGGCGAGCCGTCCGCGTTCCGCGTGAGGAACAGATTGCTCGGCTTCACGTCCCGGTGGACGATGCCTTGCGCGTGCGCCTCGGCGAGCGCCTCGCACACCTGGAGCACGAGCTCGATGGCCACGGGCACCGGGAGGGGCCCGCTCTCCGCGAGCACGGCGGCGAGGTCCTTCCCCTCGAGGTGGTCCATCACCATGTACGGCGCGCCGTTCTCCAGCGTGCCGACGTCGGCGACACGCACGACGTGCCGGCTGCGAATGCGCACCGCGGCGCGCCCCTCCCTCAGAAAGCGCTGGAGGATGTCTGCGTCCTGCACGTACTTCGGCAGGAGCACCTTGATCGCGACGCGATCGTCGAGCGCGAGGTGGCGCGCGGCGACGACGAGCCCCATGGCGCCCCGTCCGAGGACGTTCTCCACGCGGTACTTGCCGAGGAGGATGTCTCCGGGGGCAATCGGGTACTCGAGCGCGTACTCGTCGGTGGTGGACGTGATGGACATGGCCCTGGCACGGTTGCGGAGAGGCCTCCAATATGCCACGGTCAGAAGTTTTTGCAATTCCACCGCATCGGCCTCTCGACCGGTGCGGTGGGGGCGTCTCGTTCACTCTTGCTGCGATGTCATGTCGGCTCGGCAGCTCCCTTCGGGTGGAGTCCACGGCCTGCGGGCCGGCCTTGTCTACCCGCCGTCAACGACGTCTCGGCCGCGGGTCCTCCCTGTCTGGATCGTGATCGATCGCCCAGGAGCGATCGATTCAGCACGACCACCTTGATCGACTGCATCGCCGCGGAGGCTCTACTGGCTTGCGGACGGTCTCCGCCCGCGATGTGGAACGCTGCCGAAGCAGCGCCCGCGCGAGGTGAGCGCGCTCGACGCCGTGCTCGTTCGGCTGGGCGGGGGCGGCCCTCCTTCGACGCGGACGCGCTCGCCGCGATGGCCAAACACCTTGGCTTGGCCGCGGCGCGTTCGTGCTAGCGTTCTGGCATGATGGGTGAAGTCGCGAAGCCGCGGCCGGAGCGTGGAGAGACGGACGAGAGCCTGCGCCTCGAGCGGGATGCGACCGATCGAGCGCTGGCCGAGAGGCGGGCGATCGTCGAAGCGCAGTCCGACGCGGCGGTCGTCCAGGCCCGGGAGCGCTCCGACGCGGTGCTGAGCGCCGCGCGCGAGGAGGCGGACCAGCGATCGCAGGAGTCCGAGCGCGCCGCTCAGGCGAGCGGGGACGTCGCCGAAGCACGATTGATGGAAGACGTCATCGTCCGAGGCGAGCGGGCCATTGCGGATGACAACCTTCGCCGCGAGCGGGCCGAGCATGCCCGGATACTTTCCAGGCTGCTGCCGCTGGAGAGAGACACGACCGACAGGCACCTCTTGACCGAGCGCGCCCGCTCCGACGACGCCATCGCGCACCGGGACGACTTCCTGGGCATGGTCAGCCACGACATGAGAAACCTGCTCAGCGGAATTGTCTTGAGCGCGGAGCTGCTCTCCAAGGATGCCTCCGCTCAGGACAAGGAGAGCCAGCCCGCCGTGGCAGCGAAGCGAATCCGACGCTACGCCGCCCGGATGAGCAGGCTCATCAACGACCTGGTGGACGTCGCGAGCATCGAATCCGGCCAGCTCGCCACCGCCGCGGATCGAGGCGATGCGTTCGCGCTGATCGTCGATACGGTGGAGACGTTCCGGCCCGCCGCGTCGGAGAGGGGAATCAACATCGAGCTGGTGATCGCCGAGAGCTCCCTGTCGGCACACTTCGACCAGGAGCGGATGTTCCAGGTGCTCTCCAATCTCGTGATGAACGCGATCAAGTTCACAGCGCCGGGCGGGAGGATCTGCGTTCGCGGCGAGCGCGCTGGAGGCGAGCTCCTCGTCTCGGTGAGCGACACCGGCCCTGGCATACCCAGCGACATGCTGGAGCTCATCTTCGAGCGGTTCTGGCAAGTCGGCAAGAAGGACCGGAGAGGCCTGGGCCTCGGCCTGTACATCTGCAAGAGCATCGTCGAGGCGCACGGCGGCAGGATCTGGGCCGAGAGCAGGGTGGGCGAGGGCAGCACGTTCTATTTCACGATTCCAGGTGCGCTCGGCGCGTCAGACCGGCGCGAGACGGCGGTCTGAGCGGATCTCTCGGATCCTGCTCGATCCGAGAGCTCTGCCGCCATCCTCGCGTCGAGCCCTGCCCCCCGGCCCTCGGCGAGGCGCGCGGGCCGCGACGTCAGGTCCAGTTGCAGAACTCGAGCGAATCGAAGTCGGAGGTGGCCTGGACTTCCACCTCCGAGCAGTCGACCTGCTCGAACGCGTCGAACCCTTCCTCCGCGGGGACGCACTTGCCGCAGCCGTACCCGTCCGGGAAGCCCTCGGACCAGTCGGGGCCCTGGCTGGCGGGGTCGCGCCAGATGATCGCGTGTTGCGGGCTCGCGCCGAGGATGGCCGCCTCGACGACGTCCTCGTCGAGCTCGCCTTCGGGCACCTCGGTGCCCGGCTCGAGGAGCATGACCACGCCGACGCCCACGCCGTAGCTGTTGATCGCCTCGCTGGGCGGCTCGGCCCCGAAGCGGACGGTGAACTTCGCGCCGGAGACGCTCCCCTCGCCGAAATTGAACGCGTAGTCGGGGCTGCTCGAGCTCACCACCCAGGCGACGATCACCTCGGCGTCCTCCGGCGCGGCGTCGCCGGAGATCGGTCCCGTGACCGAGAATCCCTCGGTCCCGTTGCCGCTGCCGCCGTCACCCGTGCTGCCGCCGTCGCCGGCGCTGCCGCCGTCGCCCGTGCTGCCGCCCGTACCGCTGCTGCTGCTCGTGGTGCCGCCGCCCTGCGGGTCGTCATCCGAGCACGCGGGCAAGGCCAACGTCATTCCCATCAACCCTGCAAACAACCATCGTGTTGTCTTCATGACCCTCATGAAACACGACTCGCCCTGACACGCAAAGCGGATCTCGCCCCTCGAGACGCGGAATCTGGCTCGCTCGCCCGACGCGAAACAGCGTTCACCGCACGGAACGAGCTCACATTCACTCCACGAGGCGAGATTGCGCCCCATGACGCGAACTCAAGTTCACTCCGTCGAACGAACTCCCGTTCACGCAGGGCGCGAGCTCACGCTCGCTTCGCGGCCTGCGGCGCCCCCGCCACTCCACGGCACCAGCACCCGCAACGCCCAGGCTCACGCTCCGTCGGACAGCGCCGCCGCCATCGTCGCGTCGAGCCCGGCGGTATGCCCCTCGGCGAGGCGCGCCTCGTGCGCGGCGTCGCCCAGGGCGGAGCGCGCTGCCTCGACGCAGGCGGCGAGCGCCGGCCGCTCGATGGGCGGCACCGGCGTGCCGATGGCCTCGCGCAGCGCCGCCGCGCCGCCGAGCAGGCGGGCGCCGCGCGACGCCCTCCCCGCCCCCACCGCGGCGCGCGCGAGCGCCTCGAGGACGCTCGCGGAGCGCCAGAGGTCGCCGAGCTCCCGGTGCAGCCGGAGGCTCGCCCGCAGGCGCCGCCCGGCCACGGCGAGGTCGCCGCGCTCGATCGCGATGAGGCCCTGGATGTTGCTCGTCCAGGCGATCCCCTCCTTGAACTTCACCTGCTGCGACAGCCCCTCGCTCTCCTCGCAGAGGCGGGCGGCCTCGCCGAGCTCCCCCCGGTAGAACGCCGCGCAGCCGAGGTTGAGCAGCGCCGTCGCGGTGCCCTCGCGATCGCCCGCGCGGCGGAGCTCCGCGAGCGCGAGCCGGCAGGCGCTCTCCGCGCGGGCGACGTCGCCCGAGAGCCACGCGGCGAAGCCCGTGTAGCCGAGCGCGTGCGCGGCCTCGAGCGTGTCGCCGCGGCGCGTGGCCAGCGCGAGGCTCTCGCCGTGCAGCGACAGCGCGCGCTCGTAGTCGCCCTGCTCGCGCGCGACGCTGCCGAGGATCTGGATCACCGAGGCGAGCCCGCGCTCGTCGCCGAGCCCGCGGTAGAGCGCCGCGCCCCGCTCGAGCAGCGCGCGCGCCTCGCGGTAGTCGCACTGGAGCAGCGCGAGCTTGCCGGCCCCCCGGAGCGCCGCGGCCACGTGCTCGGGCGCGACGCCGGCCGCCCCCGCGAGCGCCCGGCCGAGCCAGGCGCGGCCCTCCTGGTAGTGGCCGTGGATGTACCAGAACCACGCCAGCGCGGCGGCGAGGCGGACCGCGGCGGCCGCGTCGCCGCCTGCCTCGCCCTCGCCCCGGAGCGCGAGCTCGAGGGCGAGGCGCAGGTTGTCGTGCTCCAGATCGAGCGCCGCGAGCCACGTGGCCTGCTCGGGCCCGCGGAGCGCCTCGGCCGCGCGCTCGGCGAGCTCCAGCGAGAGCTCCACGAAGCGGCGGTTGCACGCGGCGGCGGCGCCCTCCTCCTCGAGCCGCTCGACGCCGTACTCGCGGAGGATCGCGAGCATCTGGAACCGGGGCTCGTCGCCCGCGACCGGGAGCAGCAGGCTCTTGTCGACCAGCGACTCGAGGATCCCGAGCGTGTCGAGCGCCGGATCGCGGAAGGCGCACATCCGGTCCCCGGTGGCCAGCGAGAAGCCGCCCGGGAACACCGCGAGCGTGCGGAACGCGAGCTGCTCCTCGGGCTCGAGCAGGCCGTAGCTCCAGTCGATGGCGGCGCGCATGGTCTGCTGGCGCTCGGGCAGGTCGCGCGCGCCGCCCGTGAGCAGGCGGAACGAGCCCGCGGTCGCGCCGCCGCCGCGCCCGGCGGCCCCGCGGTCGCGGAGGCGCGCGAGCAGCGCCGCGGGCGTGAGGACGCGCAGGCGCGACGCGGCGAGCTCGATGGCGAGCGGCAGGCCGTCGAGGCGCGCGCAGATCTCCACGACCTCGGCGACGTTGCCGGGGCCGAGCTGGAAGCCGGGCTTGATCACCGACGCCCGGCGGCAGAACAGGCTCACCGCCGAGCTCGCCAGCGCGGCGTCGACCGTGACCTCGCGCGGCTCCGGCAGCTCCAGCGGCGGCACGACGAAGCGCCGCTCGCCCGAGAGGTTCAGGGCGGCGCGGCTGGTCACGAGCAGCGAGAGGCGCGGGCAGCTCGCGGCGAGGTGCGCGACCACCGGCGCCGCGGCCGTCAGGTGCTCGAGGTTGTCGAGCACCAGCAGGAAACGGCGGTCGCGGAGGAACTGGGCCACGCGCTCCAGGTCCGGCCGCGCGCCGCCCTCGCCGAGGCAGAGCGCCTGCGCGATCGCGGAGGGCACGAGCGCCGGGTCGCGCAGCGACGCGAGCGGGACGAAGCAGACGCCGCCGGTGAACACGGGGACGAGGTCCTCGGCGACCTGGAGCGCGAGCCGGGTCTTGCCGGTGCCGCCGACGCCGGTGAGCGTGAGCAGGCCGGCGCTCGGATCGAGCACGAGCGAGGCGATCTCGGCGCGCTCGCGGGCGCGGCCCACGAACCCCGTGCGCTGGACCGGGAGGTTGTGGCGCGGCCGCTCGGGCTCCGGCGAGGCGTTCGCGCCGAGCGGCGGCGACGCGTGCAGGCCGGGCGGCGGCGGCGCGTGCAGGCCCGGCGGGGGCGCGGCGGGCTCCGCCGGGCCGCCGCCGGGATCGCGGCCGGCGGCGCCGGCGGCCGCGGAGGCGGCCTGCGCGAAGCGCTGCGAGGGGGCCTCGACCGTGCCGGCGACCTCCATGGTCTCGGTGCTGAGCATGTCCAGCGGCGCGCCGCCCGCGGTCGACCCGGGCCCCTCGGCGCCGGCCAGCTCGGCGGGCGCGCAGTACCCCTCGAGCGCGGCGCGCAGGGCGAGGCTCTGCTCGCGCACCGAGGGGAAGCGCAGGGCCGGATCGCGGTCGCACGACCGCAGGAACCACGCGTCGAACGCGGGCGGGAGCCACCGCCAGCGCGTCGACGGCGGGTAGAGCCGCATGACCAGGAGCGCCGCCATCAGCTCGGCCATGCTGTTCGCGGTCCAGTAGATGTCGCCGGTCAGCAGGCGAACGGCGATGAGGCCGATCGCCCACACGTCCGCCGCGGGCCCGATCTGGCCCGCGCGCCCGCGCGCCTGCTCGGGCGCCATGTAGATGGGCGTGCCGACGGCCGTGCCGGTGGCGGTGATGCCGCCCGAGGCGCCGAGCGCGCCGGGGTCGAGCTCCTTGACCAGCCCGAGGTCGAGGATCTTCACGCGCTCCCGCCCGTCGTCGCCGGTCGCGAGGAAGAGGTTCGCGGGCTTGAGATCGCGGTGGAAAAGGCTCCGCGCGTGGGCGACCTCGAGCGCTTCGGCGACCTCGCCGAGCCAGCGCAGCACCTCGCCGGGCGAGCGCTTGCCCTCGGTGGCGACGAGGTGCTCGAGGTCGTTGCCCCGGAGCAGCTCCATCACCAGGAAGGGCGCGTCGTCGAGCTCGGGGGCGACGCCGGCGTCGACCATGCGCACGAACCCGGGCGCGTCGAGGAGCCTCATCGCCCGGATCTCGCGCTCGAAGCGCGCCTGCGCCGGCCCCCCCCGGTGCACCCGGAGCAGGACCTTCACGGCGACCTGGCCGCCGCCCTCGAGGTCGTCGGCCCTGTAGACCACGCCCGACCCCCCGCGGCCGATCTCGCTCAGGAGACGGTAACGGCCGCCGAGGACGATCGGGCGCTCTTGGTGCAGCATGGGACGATCGCGGTCGGGACCACCTCGTGAAGGCCGCGGCCGGCGCAGCTTACCACAGGGCGCCCTCGCGCCGAGCTCAGCCGCCGCCGTTCTATGCTGTCGTGTCGGCGGGAGGAGAGAACATGTCCATGGCATTGAACGGCAAGGTCGCGCTGGTGGTGGGCGGCAGCTCGGGGATCGGGCGAGGCGCGGCGCTCGCGCTCGCGGCGGCGGGCGCGCGGGTGGTCGTCGCCGCCCGTCGCGAGCCCGAGTGCCGCGAGGTGGTGGGCGAGATCGCGGCCCGCGGCGGCGAGGCCGTCTTCGCCCGCGTCGACGTCACCATCCCCGGCGAGGTGGAGGCGCTCGTCGCGACGGCGGTGGAGCGCTGGGGCCGCCTCGACTGCGCGGTCAACTCGGCGGGCATCAACGAGGACGTGGTGCCCATCACGGAGGCGGACGACGCGGTGTTCGACCGGATGATGGCCGTGAACTGCAAGGGCACATTCCTGTGCATGAAGCACGAGCTCCGGCAGATGCTGCGGCAGGGCGGCGGCGGGAGCGTGGTCAACCTGTCCTCGATCATGGGCCACGTCGCCGCGCCGTCGGGATCGATCTACGTGGCGACGAAGCACGCGATCGAGGGGCTCACGAAGTCGGCCGCCCTCAGCTACGCGAAGCAGGGGATCCGCGTGAACGCGGTCGCGCCAACGGTCGTCGCGGGCACGCCGCTCATCGACAACGTGATGAAGAATTACCCGGGGTTGATAGAGCCGTACATCGCCGACATCCCGGTGGGTCGCCCGGCCCGGGTCGACGAGGTAGCGCGGGTGATCGTCTGGCTCTGCTCCGACGACGCGTCGTTCGTGAACGGGCACTCCCTGGCGGTCGACGGGGGGCAGACAGCGAAGTAAGCCGGACCTAGTCCAAGCTCTCCTCGATCCTCCCCACGCTCCGCTCGATGAGCACCTCCTGCTCGCGCTGGCTCCGGAGCACCTCCTCGGACGCCGCCCTGGCTTTTTGTTGCTCCTGGGTGGCCTTGAGCTCGGCCTGTCGCGCCTCCGCCTCGGACCTCCGCGCCTCATCCCGCGCGGCCTGTGCCTGGCCGGCCGCCACGCGGGCCCTCTCGGCCTCGGCCTCCGCGTGGTCCCGGACCTCCTCGGCTTCCTGCTGCAGCTGCTCGGCCCGCCTCCGCTGCGCATCGCTCTCCTGCCGCGCGGCCTCGCTCTCCTGCCGCGCCCTCTCGGCCGCGCTCCGGGCGGCCTCCGCGCTCGCGAGCGTGTCCTTCAGCGTGTGCTCGGTGCTCTGGATCTCGCGGAACTGCGCCGTGATCACCCGGTTCTGACGGGTCACCGTGACGATCCCCGCCCCCGCCGCGACGCTCAGGAGCGACAGCGACGCGATGATCCCGGACACGAGGCGGCGCCTCCCGCGTTGCTGCTGATCGGCGAACCGGAGCACCTCCTCCAGATAGAGCCGCTCCCGCTCGGGCAGCTCCCCGTGGTAGCGCTTGCGAAACCGGCGCGCGTCGTCGGCGACCTTGCCACGCCAGAGCGTGTCCGCGGCGCGATCGCTCGACTCCCAGAGCCTCGCCGCCGCGCGCAGGCGGTCCAGGAACACCGCGTCCTCCTGGTTCTCATCGAGCCAGCGCTTGAGCGTCGGCCACCGCTCGATGAGCGACTCGTGCACGAGCTCCACCGTGGTGCCCGCGCGGTCGCTCCCCGTCTCGATCGCCACGAGCCGCGCATCGGCGAGCAGCCCCACCACCCGCTCGATCTCGCCTCGGTCCCCCGGCAGCTCGCACAGCTCCCCCAGGCTGGCGACGGCCCGCGTCCGCTCCGGCGTCACCAGGCGCTCCAGGACCGCCCGCGCGAGCTTCGCCCGGCGCTGGCTCATCGCGGCCAGCACCGTGTCGGCGTGGCTCGCCAGCGCGCCCGCCACGCCGCCGAGCGCCTCGTAGCTGGCGCGCGTGAGCAGCCGGCGCCCCCGATCGCGCATCTCCCACAGCCTCGCCGCGGTGAACTGGAGGAGCGGCAGCGCGCCGCGCGTGCTCTCCAGCGCGTCGAGGAGGCCCTCGACCATCGCCGGATCCTCGATCTGGTACCGCGCCGCCTCCACCGGCTTCATCAGGGCTTCACGCAGCCCCTCGCGCCCCATCGGCCGGAGGAACACGAGGCCGCGGATCATCGCCGTCATGAAATGCTCGTGCTCGGCCATCCGCTCGAGGAAGTCCGATCGCACCGACAGGACGACCCGGAGCGGCGAGGAGGCGTCGTCGGCGACCCCCTCGAGGCACGCGAGGAACGACTCGCGCTCGCCGGCCGGGGTGCCGAGCGTGAAGAGCTCCTCGAACTGATCGATGAACAGCAACAGGCGTCGCTGCGTGCTGTCCGACCACGCGCGCAGCGCGGCGCCGAGGAGGCCAGGCTCGGCGCGCAGCCGCTCGCTCCAGCCCGCGCCCGTCGCCGCGCCGCCCTGCGCGGCGAGCGCGCGCGTGGCTGCGCTCGGCGTCAGCGCGGGGTGGCTGAAGAGGTGCGCCAGCGCGGCCACGGGCTCGCGCCCGGGCCGCAGGACGAGCGCCTCCCAGCCCTCCCCGGAGCGCTTGAGCGCCGGGATCACCCCCGCCCTCACGAGCGACGATTTCCCCGCGCCGGACGCCCCGGCGAGCGCGAGCAGCGGCTGGTTCCGGAGGCGCGCGACGACGGCGGCGAGCACCTGCGCGCGGCCGAAGAAGCGGTCCGCGTCGGCCTCCTGGAACGACGACAGGCCGGCGAACGGGCTCTCGTCGGCGGCGAGGTGGATCTCCCGGCGCCCGGGCAGGAGGGGCAACAGCTCGGCCAGGAGCTCCTCCGCGGAGGCGAACCGCTCGGCCTTTCGCTTGCGCAGGCAGCGATCGATGATCGCGCCGAGCGGGCCGAGCGCCGGGTGGCGCGCGCCGACCTCGGGCATCGGATCGTCGGCGCTCGAGACCCTGAGGAGGCTCGCCATGCTGACCGGCGCGAGCGGGTGCGCGCCGAGCACGAGCTCGTGGAGCATGATGCCCACCGCCCAGATATCGCTGGACTGGTCGATATCCATTCCTCGCCACTGCTCTGGAGACATATAAGGCACTGTGCCGATGATCGCTCCGTCGCGCGTCAGGCGCGCATCGCCGGCGACGGAGCGCTCGACCGCGAGCGCGAGGCTCGTCTCGTCCTCGCGCAGCTTGGCGATCCCGAAATCGACCACCTTGATCGCCCCCGACGCCTCGATCATGATGTTCTCGGGCTTGAGATCGCGATGGACGATGCCGGACGCGTGCGCGCGCGAGAGCGCGCTCACGACAGGGACCATCAGCTCCACGGCGAGGCTGGGCGGCACCGGCGCCGTCGACATGTCTTCCCCGGCGTCCGCGGGCCTGCGCTGCCTCATCCAGGCACCCAGGCTCTGCCCCTCGATGTACTCGAGCACCATGTACGGGTATCCGTCGTGCTCGTTCACCTCGTAGATCGTCACGATATGCTCGTGCTTGCAGCGAGCGGTCATCTGCGCTTCGATCAGAAAGCGCTGCACCCCGTTGCCGTTCAGCTTCGTGAGGAGCTTGATCGCGACGAGGCGCGCGAGCTTGATGTCTCGCGCCAGGAAGACCCTGCCCATGCCGCCCCGGCCGAGCTCGCGCAAGAGCTCGTAATGCCCGATGCGGGCACCGACCGAGAGCAGCGGATTGCTATGCGGAGGCGACGAGGACGGCGGAGCGCCCGTGCTCGTCGCCCGGCCGGCCTTCACCGCTCGAGCGCCCGCCCGCATGGCATCGGCCGCCGCCGCGGAGCCGGCCAGCGCGGGCGCAGCCGGCGCTGCGCCGACGGACACGGTGCTGGAGTAGCACGCGTCCTCGAGCCCTCCGGCGCGCATTGGCAAGCTCCCCTCAGGATGGCGCTCGCCTGCGCCGGACGAGCGACGATTCGGCCCCGGAACGATCAGCTCGGTGGACATCTTCCCCCCTGCGCGTAAAACAACGCCACCACTGAAACCGTGGTTACCACGGCGAGAGCTGCGAGAGCGATCACGATAGCACAGGCGCCCAATGGACGCGCCCAACCTCGGATCGGATACGAGCTCGCTTCACAGGAGGACATGCGAGGGCGTACGCTCGGGAGCGCGGCATGCTCGCCGGCCCGGTGAGCCGGGGTGAAGGCTCGATGGATCACCTCGGGCGACCCCCGCAAAGCAAAACGACCCACACGCGACCCATGCACGTCCGCATTCCAGCAGCGAAGCTCCCATCATCGATCGCTCTCGTGGCCCTGTGCGCCTTCTGCGCCGCGCCTGCGCGGGCCCAAGGGATGGCGGGCCCAGGGGCGACGGGTTCAGGGACGACGGGTTCAGGGACGGGCCCAGGGACGGCGAGCCCGCCGCCAGGGTCGCTGTCGCCGCATCCACCTTCTCTCTCGTCTCCGCCGCCGCTGCTGCCGCCGGCGGCGGTGGAGGCGTCACCGCCCCGTTCATCGCTGTCGTCGCGGCCATGGCACCAGGGCATCTCCGACGATCGCAAGCAGCAGGCGCACGAGCTCTTCACGCAGGCGCGGGCGCTGCACCGGCGCATGATGTTCGCCGAGGCGCGGGTCAAATACGAAGAGGCGCTGGCGGCCTGGGAGCATCCTGAGCTCCGGCTCTATCTCGCGCGGGTGTTGAAGAGCATCGGGCTGCCGCTCCAGGCCTACGAGAACCTGCGACTCGCCCTGCGATGGGGGCCCGGCGCGCTCGCGCCCGACAAGGAGCAGGAGGCGCGCGCGGCGATGCGTGCGCTCATGGAGCACGAGCTCGCCGCCATCGAGATCCGCTGCGATGAGCCGGGCGCTACCGTGCTGCTCGACGACAAGTCGTGGTTCGTCGGCCCCGGCACCGCGCGCCGGATGGTCACGCCCGGAGAGCACGTGGTCATGGTGAGAAGGGACGGCTACTCCACGGTCGTCAAGCCCATCCTCGTCATCGCCGGCAAAGAGGCTTCCGGCCAGCTCGCGCGGCGCGTCGATACCGTCATCGGCCAGCCCCGGTGGCCCACGTGGATCCCCTGGACCATGCTCGGGGCAGGCGCAGCCCTGGGTGTCGCGGGTGGCGGGCTGATGTGGAGCGGAGCGGCAGACGAGGGCAACCGGGGCGGCGGCGACCTGGCGATCGGCGCCTTCGTCGCCGGCGGAGCGACGATGATCACGGGGACGGTCCTGCTCCTCATGAACAGGCCACAGGCCTACCGCGTCCGCGATCGGGGCGAGGTGGAGATCGAGCTTCGGCCCATCGCGTCGCTCGGCCCTGCGGGGCTGTCGGCCCGGCTCGTGTTCTGATCCGGCGGCGCAGCGCCGCCGGGTCTCCAGACGCCAATGACGACCGATGGAGCGCTGAAAGGCAACGGATCCTCCGCGAAGCGAAGCTGGCCGGCGCCGAGTTCACCGGCGCCGAGTTCGACGGCTCTGACCTCCGCGGCGCCGACCTCCGCGACGCGGACCTGCGGTACGCGAAGCTCACTGGCGCCAGGCTCGACGGCGCCAAGCTCGACGGCGCCAGGCTCCCGCAGGGCTCCAGACGCCCGTAGCGGCCTTTACCTCCGGCGGTACACGCCGGTGACGGGTGAGCATGGCGGCGTCCCCGCGCGAACCGCTCAGGAGCTCGCCCGGAGCGCGGTGAACTCGCCTGGATCGTGGATGGTGGGGGGATTGGTCCCTCCACCGATGAAGTCTTCCGTCCGGTCATACATGCCGAAGTGGGTCACCGGTCCCGAACCGCCCCGCGCCGGGAAGCCATCCGCGCCCGCCTTGACCCCGAGGGCGTTCATCAAGTTGCAGTAGTACTTGTTGATCGGCGCGTTGGCGAGCGACGGATCGGTCCCCGTTTCCTGGGAGTACCCGTCGACCTCGTCCGGAGCGCCCTCGGCGCACGTGATCTCGCTGTTGCCGGTCGTGAGATCGGGCGAGCCGTCATCGACGTTCACGGCCCAGCCGGTCTTGAAATAGCCGCCGGCGCTGCCGACCTGGACGATCGGCAGGTTGTTGAGGTTGAGGGCGCAGCCGTCCGACATCTCCTGGAACCAGACGGCCGCGCAGTTGTCGAGGAGCGTCCCGTCGCCCTCGTCGATGCTGTTCAGCTGCCCGACGAGGTGGGCGAACTTCCTTGCATGGTAGTCGTCGATCGTGAGGAGCATGTCGATCACACCCGGGACGCAGGGGCCCTGCACTCCCGCGTGGTCCAGGCGGCTCGAGAGACCTTCGCTCTCTTGCGTCAGGCCGAGCCCCTTGAAGGTGTAGGCCGCGGGGTACTTCAGGAAGATGACGGGGTTCGCGTTGCACGCCGCCGCGAGCACGGCGAGGTTCGAATAGAGGTCGGCGCCATCCAGACTGTCCGAGATTCGCCGCGTCAGCCAGTCGTCGACGCTCGGGCGCGTGCTCTGCAGGTCGATGTTTTCTTGCGTCACACCGAGCGCCGTGGCGAGGGACGTGTTGCACTGCGAAGGAACCACCACGCTTCCTGTCGCGTGGAGGAGCTCCTTCCAGGCTGCGAGCTTCTGCTTGTCGGCACGGCTCATGTCGAACCGCTCCAGCGTCTGCAGATCGTCCCTCACGAGGTCGAGGATGCTCTTGCCGCGCACCGCCGCGTAGGTGTCCGGAGACGTCGGCCTCCCCGCCTCGAAGAGGCCGGTGAGGCTGTTGAAGACCTGCGACGCGGGGATGCTCTTGAAGATGGTCTCGGCAGCGGAGTAGGAGATCGCCGACTGAGCGTTGTCATTCCCGCCAATCGTGTTCATGAACAGCGGAGTGCCGTGCGGGCTGAGCTGTCGTGCGATGACGTGGTCCAGCGAGGGACCGGTCGGCATGGCGTTGAACTTCGTCGCCTGGTCGAAGCTGAACGGGTCGTTGCTGTTGGGAGTGACCGGGTGGCAAGTGAAGTACGACCCGTTCACCTGCGTGTGGTGATCGTTCCCCTGCCCCCGCGCCAGCGTCGCCGTCCACTCGTTCATCGCGCGGATGCCCCGGGGCATGAGGAGCTTGTCGACGTAAGGCGCCAGGTGCTTGAGCGTCGTCGGCTCGAGGTCCGCGGCGGTGAGCGGCCCGTGCGACTTCTTCGGGAAGAACCGCGTCGTGATGCAGCCATGGTGCGTGTACATCACGATCAGCCGCTTCGGTGGCGCGGCCGGCTGCGCCATCAGGGTGCGGCCGGCGATCGAGCCGAGGAACGGCGCAGCGACGCAGGCTCCGCCCAGCCCCCGGAGGAAGATTCTTCGGTTGATGCGTGTTGTCATGGCTGTATTTCTCCGGTCTCAATGGATGCAGACGCCCGGCTGTCACCCGAGACGCTTCCTGAGCGTGGATTTCGCGCCTACCATGCCGATCCGGGGCGTGAGAAATCCGGCGAGGTAAACGGAACGCCTTGAAAGAAAGGCTCGGCGTGGCGACCCGCCCGGGTTGCTATGACCAAACGAAGACGCACGCCGAGCACCTCCAAGGTGCGCCGACGCGAGCTCGGGTTCAAGAGCAAAGGCGATAGGCGGCACCAGGAGCGAATCCGGCGGCCAGACCCTTCCAGGATTCACGTCGAGCCCTCGGAGAAGAACCTGACGGGCATCGCAGGACTTGCTCCCTTCGGCGTCTTCCTCCGGGAGCTCGGCGTCGACGCGGCCCTGAGCCGCAGGTTTTTCCGGCTGAAGACGGGCCGTTCGGTCATCTACCCAATGGCCGCACAGATGCGCCTGCTGATGGACTGCGCGCTCGCCGGCGAGGAGCGCGTCTTCGGCATCGAAGCGCTCGCCGTCGATCCGCTCTTCGTACGTCTCGCAGGCGGGGTCGTTCCGAGCATCGACACCGTCTATCGGGACCTGTGCCGCTTCGATGAGCAGGCGCTCGAAGCGCTGCACAGCATGGTCGTCGACCACGGGCTCGCCCTCATTGCTCGCCGAAAGCACCGGTTCGTGCACATTGACGTCGATACGACCGTGGAGCCGCTCTTCGGGATGCAGGAGGGGGCGCTTCCGGGCCCGAACCCGCGCTACCACGGCCGGCCGAGCTATCACCCGATCCTGGCGCGCATCGCCGAGGCCGACGCTATCGTGGGAGCCAAACTGCGACCCGGCGATACGAGCTTCGGCGAAGCCGATGTACCGTTCGTCGAGGAGTGCATCGACCGGGCGCGCGCCGCAGCGCCAAGCGCGGTCATCTACGTGCGGATCGATGGCGCGGGCGATTGCAGCGCGCTGATGCACGCCGTCGCCGCGAGGGGATGCTTTTTCCTGACCAAGGCGCGGATGAGCCCCGATCTGGTGGGCATGGTCGCACACGCCACCGGATGGCGTACCATCGACCGGGATGCCGACGGTCGTCCTCGACGGCAGGTGGCCGAGGTGCCTTTCCGGCGCGGCGATTGGCCGGATGGGGTCCGCGTCATCGCCGTACGCACACGCGACCGGGAGAACGGCAAGCAGATCTACCTTTGGGAAGGCCTCGACTACACGGTGCAGGTCTTCTTGACCAACGAGCCGGTCGAAGCGCCGGAAGATGTAGCGGCGCGATATGACCTGCGCGCGGGCATCGAGCCGCTCATCGGCGATCTCAAGCACGGGTGGGGATGCGGTCGCGTGCCGAGCCACTGCTTCAACGCCAATCATGCCGCGCTGCTGTTGAAGCTGCTGACCGCCAACCTGATGCGCCGCTATGTGCTGGACCACGTTCCGCAGCTCGCGAGCTGGCGAACGCCGTGGCTTCGCCGCGCGCTGATCCTCGTCCCGGGAAGGTTGGCCCGGTCGAGCCGGGGCACGAAGCTGCACGTGCCGGAGCGCTCGCAGCTCGCCCGCTGGCATAATTGAGCCCGAAACCAGCCGAAACCATAGCGGGGGTAAGGGGGGCGTGTGTTTTCGTGACGCTCTGGAAGCGCATCGTTGTAATCGGCGTCGCATTCGTCAGCGGAACGCCGCTGGCGCGTCGCCGTCGGCCCACTCGTGCCCCATGGGCGCGAAATCTACGCTGAGTGCCCGCGTTGGCCACGTCTCCATCGTCACTGAATGCCCGCAGGCCCGTTCCTGTATTTGGTTTTCGCTCGGCCGCGCGCGGTGGCGGGCGTCGCCGGCTCGGATGCACCGCGCGGATGCTCCGCCGGCTCCGCGAATGGCTCGACCGCGCGCTCTCGCCCCGCGCGCCCGCGCCGCCCGACCTCGCCGAGATCGAGGCGCCCGAGTCCGGGCCGTCCGACGATGCGCCCGCGCCGCCAGGCGACGACGCCGTCGTGGTAGCGCCGCCCTCAACCTCGCTCCGCGCCCCCACGAGCCGGATGGGCAGGCTCTACGGGCAAGCCCTCCCCTGGTTGCCGGCCGTGGAGCTGCGCGGCGAGGGCATCTTCATTCGCTTCGATGGAAAGGGACTCCATCGCCGGGAGACCGATCGCGGGCGGCCTCCGGAATAACATTGAGTTCGGAATTCGCACAACGGGGGCGGTCGTCGGGGGGGATCGTCCGGACCGTCGAGCGTCTCGCGCGAGAGGGGTGGCTGGTCACGGCGCACCCGTGACAGCTCGCCTTTGGGGTCGTCAGGCTCGCATGGTCAACGGCGAGCGCCGGGCCCGATCTATCTCGGCCCGGGATCGGCGTATCGGTCTCAGGAAGTCGGCCCGCGTCGCGACCCGATACGAGAAACGAGGCGAACAGGACCTGTCCATGGTCAACCTGGCGGCTGTCCGCCTGTGGTCGCACGCGTTTGCCGACACGCCCTAACAGGCTGGAGATGCCTTGCGGCTTGATCCCGTCCTTCGAGGCTCGAGCTCAAGGTGTTCTTCACCAGCGTTGCGCCGATGCCAGCGCCCGAGCACGTTGCCAAGGGCCGCGAGGATCCGGCCCAGCGCTGCCCCGAGGCCAGGCGAAGGCTCGTCGCACAGCGTCGGTGCGACCGAGAGTCGCAGCCGGTCCTGGATGATCTCCTGGGCGCGGCGAATGGATCGTGGATCCCGCCGGTCGAACCAGATGGCTTCGCCAAACGACTCGTTGGCCTCGGGGCCCTCGTCCTCCGCGGGCCCGAGGTACAGGGTCACGGTGTGTCGTCCCAGCGTGGCTGGTGGATCGATCCGCATGTTCCTGGGAAACAGCGTGATCCGCGCTCGTGACAGATCGGTGGCGCAAGCGAAGACTCTCCGTTACAGCGCGGCGCTCACCCCGCAGGCTGTGGAGTGAACGCGGTCCCCTCACACGGCGTGACCAGTCCGGGAAGCTGCCCGGGATCTACAGCTGGGTCCTGACCCCGCTGGTGCTCGGGCCCGAGGGCGTCCCGATCGTCACCGACGCCGAGCAGGCGAAGGCGGCGCCCGAGGTGGTTGCGCTCTCGGCGATGGCGCACGGGCAGGAGGAGGCCGGGGAGGCGATCGGCGTGGCGTTCCTGGCGGCGGCGGCCGGGCTCGATCAGGAGCGCCGCGCCCTGTACGCGGACGTGGTGCTATCCTCTCTGAACGCAGCGGCGAGGCGGACATTGGAGGCGATGATGAAGGCCGGATACGAATTTCAGAGCGAGTTCGCGCGCAGCTACGTGGCGAAGGGGGAGATCAAGGCCAAGGCGCAGGCCGTGCTCGTCGTGCTCGAGGCCCGCGGGCTGGAGATCCCCGCGGAGGTCCGGGAGCGCGTCCTCGCGAACGCCGACCTCGCCGAGCTGGACCGCTGGCTCCGCCGAGCCGCGGTCGTCAGCGACGCCAGGGAGCTCCTCGCCACGAACGGCTCCTGAACCCTTGGCCGCCGGAAGCCGTCGAGCGTCTGTCCCGCCCCGTAGCATCCCCGAGATCAAGATCGCGGAGCTCGTGCCCTGACGCCGGGGCCGTCGACGCTCAGGCTGACTGATGGTCCGCCGAGCTGGCCCCTCACGTGTCACCGCGCCTCCCGGTCCGAGGTGAACCCGGGGCTCCGCTCGTACAGCCTCTCCACCGCGGAGATGGGTACGACCCATCTTTTCGTGGAGGCACGTCCACCAGGAGATGGGTGCCACCCATCTTTTCGTGGAGGCATGTCCACCGGGAGATGGGTACGACCCATCTTTTCGTGGAGGCACGTCCACCAGGAGATGGGTGCCACCCATCTTTTTCTTGGAGGCGCGGCCACCGAGAGAGGGGCGCCAGCGTCTCGGCGTGGACGCGCCACCTCACCCGGATGGGTTCAGGGCGTCCCGCCCGCCCCGAACGAGGGCGCGGGGACGGCTTCGGGCTGCCTGGCGGGGGCTCTTCGACGGGACCTCGGGAGCTCGCCGACCAGCTCGACGCGGGCCGCTCGACCTGCGCCGCCCAGCGCTCCCGGGCGCCGCGCACCGCGCGATGCGCTCCCGCGCGCCGCGGGATGCAGGTATGCTCGAGACAGCGTGGAGGGACAGCGCCGAGCACCAGCCAGAGCCCGCGCCCCGGCGCGGCGCGCGGCCGCGGGACCGGCGCGGCGCTCCGCGGCCCAGCGGCCGCCCCCCGCTGCTCGCCAGGAAAGAGTCCATGACCAGCACCGTTGACGAGAGCGACGTGTTCCTCATCCCGATGCCCGGCAGGCGCGTGGCGCGCATCCCCGTCGCGGTCCTCGAGCGCTACGTCGTCGAGGCCGCGCGCCTCGTGCACGACGGCGTCGAGCCGGAGATCGACGTGACCGCCCACTCCATGTCCGTCGACCCGACGACCGGCGCGAGCGCCTGGCACACCGAGTGGGAGCTCGGCCCGTGCGACTACACGGACGAGAGCGGATTCCCGCAGACCGCCTACGCGTGGCACCGCCACCCGCTCGGCACCGAGTACACCGAGATCTACCAGAAGTGAGCGCGCCTCGACGGGCCATGCCCCCCGCCGCGCGCTGGCCCCGCGCCGCCCCCGCGCCCCGCGCCCCGCGCGCCCCGCGCGCCCCCCTCGCCCAGCACAGCCCGCCTCGCCGGCGCCGGCCGGGCGCCCCGCTCCTCGCGGCGGCGGCCGGCGGCGCGCTCCTCCTCGCCGCCGCCTGCATCGAGCGCGGCTACCCGCTCGCCGGCAGCGGCCAGGTCGACCTCCGCGCCGACGTCGCGGGGCCGCTGTTCGCGGCCGACACGCTCGACGCGGCCGGCAAGCCGGTGCTCCCCCGCCAGAGCCCGTGGCGCACCGGGGTCTCGCTCAAGCTCACCGAGGCGAACGAGCCGGCCTACGGCGCCTACGTCGAGGTCCGCGTCGTCCCGAGCGAGGCGCTCGCGCTGCACCCGGCGGACGACGCCCAGGGCGACGGGGCCTCGTGCGGGGTGAAGGACGGCGCGTTCCGCTGCACGGCCGGCACGCAGGGCTACGCCCGGCTCACCGCCGCCTCCGAGGGCGACTGGTCCGGCGAGGCGCGGCTCGTCGTGGCCTGGGCCGACCGCACCGAGGAGCTGCCGATCACCGTGCTCCCCGCCGGCCTGCCCGAGGACGCCACGAACTTCGCGCTCATCGCGGGCGGCCTCGGCGAGAGCGACCGGGTGCTCGCGACGTACCTGCCCCTCACGTGCACGATCGGCCCGCTCCCGGGCGACCTCGGCGCCACCTGGCGACCAGGCGCGATCCGGGCGCGCGAGGCGCGCGTCCGCGCGTCGCCCCCCCAGAACGCGCCGGGCGTGGTGGAGCACGCCCCCGTGATCATCGAGTCGCTGCACAGCGAGGCCGCCCTCTCGCTCGACCCCGACTGCCGCAAGCGGGCCACCCGCCTGCGCGCGCTGCTCGGCCCGACCGGGGAGAGCCCGCCGTTCACCGTGTGCTTCAGCGATCTCGGCGGCGAGGTGAGGCTCGCGGTGAGCTCGGGGCAGAAGGTCATCGAGCCGAGCCCGTCGTTCACCGTCGACCCCGAGCCGCGCCTGCTCCGCGTGCGCGCCCTCCGGAGCGTCGTGACCGCGGGGACGCCGGGCGATCTGTTCGAGGTGAGCGCCTACAACGCCGAGCGCGTGCGCATCGCCGTCCCCGTCGACCTCGCCGTCGGCGACGATCAGGTGATCGCGCTCGGCGAGGCGTCCGTGACCCTGCGCGGCGAGGACAGCGAGGCGACGATCATCCAGGGCGTCGCCGTCGCGCCGGGGACGACGGAGCTCCGGGTGACGCCCCGCCTGCTCGCGAGCCCGGAGTGCACCTCGGAGCCCATCACCGTGGTCGCGCCGGAACCGGGGGCGGAAGTGGAAGAAGAGGAACCGGAACCGGAACCGGAACCCGAGCCGGAACCCGAGCCGGGACCGAACCCCGGCGAGGGAGGCTCGCCGTGAGCGCGCCCCGATCCGCGATGCTCCTGGCGGCCGCCGCGCTCGCGGCCGCGCTCGTGACGCCCGCGGCCGCGCCGGCGCAGGACGAGCCCGAGACGGACGCCGGGGGGGCGGAGGAGGACGCGTCCGCGGCGGCGCAGGCCGCCTCGCGGAGCGCGGCCGGCGCGGCGCCGATGGCCGTCCCCGCCGACTTCGGCGGCAGCCTGCAGGTCGTGCGCGCCCCGGCGGGCACGGCCGGCGCGGCGGCGGCGGCGGGCGGCGGGCCGGAGATCTTCCCGGACGCGCGCCGCGTCTGGATGAGCGTGCGCGACACCGATCCGGTCCCGATCGAAGCCGCGCGCCGCGGCGGCCGCTGGCTGTGCAGCGGCGGCGGCTGCGCGGCGCAGACCGGCGATCCCGGGCAGAGCGCGATCGGCGACCAGATCCTCCGCTCGATCAAGCTCCAGACCCCGACGCTGCCCCTCCCGCTCACGGTCTGGGGGCGGATCACCGAGGACGGCCAGCGCCTGCTCGACTTCGATCCCGTGCTCCTCGGCCGCCGGTCCTACCGGCACGTCTGCGCGTACCGCCCCGTGGCGGACGTCGCGCGGTCGCCCGTGGGTACGCCGGGCGCGCTGTCTCCCGCGGCCGCGCCGGGCGCGCTGTCTCCCGCGGCCGCGCCGTCGCCCGAGCGCGTGGACGTCTGCCGCGACGGCCGGCCCGAGCCGCCGCCGCCCGACGCGGGCGAGCTCACGCTGGGCATGCAGTGGCCGAAGCAGTCCGAGATGGCCGACTTCCACTACCTCGCCATCGTCGACAGCTGCGGCAATGCCCGGGTGCAGCCGTTCCAGCGCACGTTCACCGTGCCGGTCCTCGAGGTCGCCTCGGGAAGCTGCGGGCGCCCCGACGGCAAGGTGCTGCGCGTCTTCCCGGGCGGCGGCTGGCTGCGCGTCACCGCCTTCAACCTCCACGCGCCCGCGGCGGGCACCGTGGTCAACGCGACCTACCGGGTCACGATCCCGCCGCTCGAGAACCTCGTCGAGTCGAACCCCGCGCGGCTCCTCTTCCCCGATCCGCTCGCCGACGACCTGAAGGTCGACTGCGGCCCCACGCCGATCGCGCCCCGCGCGGCGCCCGGCGGCTTCCCGCCGCCGGCAGGCGCCCCGCCGCCCGGCTCCCCGGGGTCGCCCGCGGCCCCGCCAGGGGGTCCTGCGCCGCCGCGCGCCGCCGGGCACCCCCGGGGCGGCCCCGGGGGCCCGGGCCCCGCCGCGGCGCCCGCGAGCGCCGGCCAGCGGCCCGCAGCGCCGCCGTCGGCAGCCCCGCCGCCGCAGGGCGGCCCGCCGCCGCAGGGCGCCCCGCCGCCGCAGGGCGCCCCGCCGGCGCCGGCCGGCCTCCCCCCGCGCCGGGCGCCCGACGTGGATCCGTCGCGCCCCGGGCCGCAGCCGCTCGCGCACGGCGCGGTCGTCATCTCGCCGGCGCCGCTCCGGCTGGGCAACTGCCGCATCCGGCTGACGGGCCAGACGAAGCACCGCCTCGTCGCGCCGCTCGCGCTCCACGTCTCGCTGACGCGCACCGACCAGATGCGGGGCGGCGCGCCGATCGAGCTCCTGCAGGACGGCACGTGGATCGTCACGCCCAGCAGCGCGGAGTTCCCGCTCCCGCCGCTCGCGGAGGACTTCGACGGCGACGCGCGGCTCCGGCTGGCCGTCTACAGCGACCCGCTGAGCCCCCAGGGCAAGGTGGTGCTCCTGTCCGACGCGGGCCGCGTCGCGAGCTCGCTGCGCTCGAACGAGCCCGGCGATCCGGAGCGCGCCCGGCGCCTCGTGGGCTCGGTGGCGATCCACTCGGTCCCGCTCTGCGGCGAGGACAACTTCGAGACGCTCGAGGGCGCCGGGAGCTGCTTCCGCGCCTACCTGACCGTCCCGGCGATGCTCGCGACGCTGCAGATCACGCGCGCGCCGTGGGTGGAGAAGCCCCTCGTCACGCGCAGCGTGCTCAGCGCCGTCGGCGTGGCGCTCGCGATCGACCGCTACGACCCGGTGGAGCGCCGGGCCTTCCCTGTCGCGGCGCAGCTCGGCGGCTTCGTGCAGACGCTCGGCGAGGGGCGCGTCGGCCTGCTCGGCTACGTGGGCGTCGCGCCGACGGTCCCGATCCTCGGATCCGGCGGCAACACCACGTCGTTCGGCTTCCTGGCGGGCCTCGGGCTGGAGTACATCACCAACGAGGCGGGCCCCGACGAGGGGCTCAAGCCGGCCGCGTTCCTGTCCGCCGTCGTCCAGGTGGGCCAGGCCGCGCCGCAGGTCTCCTCGAGCCGCAGCGCGAGCTTCGGCACCTATGCGGGCGACTGAGCCCCGCGCGCCCCACGAGCCCCGCGCGTCCCGCGAGCCCCGCGCCGCTCACGGCACCATCAGGCTGTCCTCGAGCTCGTCGAGGAGCCGCTGGTTGATCGCCGGATCGAGCCTGGCCTGCTCGAACAGGGCGCGCGCCTCGCCGAGGCGGCCCGCGAGCCGCAGCGCCCGGATCCAGAGCACCGTCCGCTCCGACCCGAAGGCGCTCTTCGGCATCTCGCGCTCGTACCGCTCGAGCGCCGCGATCGCCCGGAGCGGCTCGCGCCGCTGCACCGCCTCGCTGCACACCTCGAACAGCTCGATGTCCCGGTCGCCGCCGGGCGTCGTGACCGCCCTCGCCGGCGCCACGGGCTCCGACGTGGGCGCGGCCGGCTCCGGGGGGCGCGGGCGGCGGGCCGCCGCGGTGCTCGTCGGCGGCGGCTCGACCGGCGCCGCGTCGACCGGGGGCGGCTCCGGCTCGGCGACCGGCGGCTCCGGCTCGACGACCGGCGGCTCCGGCTCCGCGGCGGGCGGGGGCACCGCCGCCGTGATGGCGGGCCCGACGTGCATCGCCGCCGGCGCGGGCGGCTCGGCCGGGGCGCGGAGCGCGAGCCAGAGCGCCCCCGCGACCGCCGTCGCGGCGACGGGCGCGGCGATGACCGGCCCCACGCCCGCGGTCGACACGAGCTTCCAGAGCCCCTTGAGCCACGCCGTGACGTCGCTCAGCGCCTTGCCGGCGCCGCTGGCCGCCTTGCCGGCGGCGCCGTCCTCGAGCGCCCGCGCCGCCTCCTGCACGCCGCGGAGGATCGAGAGCCGCACGTCGTCGGGCACGCGCGGCGCGACCCGCGCCGACGCGAAGAGCGCCGCCAGATCCACGGGCACCACGAAGCGCGGGCCCTCCTTCTTGCGGTCCTCGCGCCGGCGCTTCGCGACGATGTCGTGGAACAGCGCGAGCGCGCGCGCGCGCCACTTGTACGCCGTGGAGAGCGGGATGCCGCGCTGCTGCGCGATGTCGGCCATCGGGACGCCGTCGAGGTCGTGCGCGACCAGGATCGAGTGCGCGTCGACGTCGAGGTGGTGCAGGAGCTCGAGCACCATGAGCCGCTCCTGGTCCGAGATCATCAGCTCGTCCGGGGTCTTGGACTGGTCGACGAGGACCGGGAACTCGTCCTCGGACACGAGCTCTTCGTAGCGGTGCTGGGCCCGTTCGCGGTAGTGTGCGGCCGTGTGGACCGCGATGCGGTTCAGCCACCGCTCGGGCCGGGAGATCTCAGGCTTGTAGTTGTCGAAGCTCAGGTACGCGGAGAGCAGGACGTCCTGCGCGAGATCTCCGCGGTCGCGCAGCGGGACTCCGAGGCGCGTCAACCAGCGCCATACAAGCGCGAACGTCTTCTCACGAAAGAGCAGCTCGAAAGCCCGCTCTTTCTCGGGTGGACCACCTTGGCCCGGGCGGCGAGGTCGTGTCATACATATGCCAAATTCCGGGGCCAGACGGGGGTTTATCTCCCGTGGCAGGCGCCTCGCGGCGCGCGCTGGCCCCGGGCGGCCGCTCGCCGGCCCCCGTGGGCCGCAAACACCGCGGAAACGTCGCGAAGACGCGGCGCTGGCGCCCCGGACGACCCATCCAACGATTCAATGCGCGACGGATGAGCAATTCGCGGTGCGAATTGCTCTTTCAGACCCCTTTTCGGGGCCCACGGAGGGTCCCTGGAACGCAGGAGCTGACCGGCGGAGCGGACGAGATCGTCGCCCTGGCCGTGGGCCGAGCGGGCGAGGCGGACGGCCGCCGCATTCCAGGTGCGCGCGCGGGCGACTTGAGGCACGCTGCCGCCGCCGCACCGCGGATCCTGCGCATGAACCTCTCCGATTTCTCCCTCGCTTCGCTCACGGCGACCTCGCGCCGCAACGTCCTCCGCGACCTCTGGGACAGGCTGCGCCACATGCCCGGGGGCAAGCGTCTGTTCAGCACGCTCCTCGGCAGGATGGCGCCCTACACGGGGACGATCGGCGCCCAGATCGAGGTCCTCGAGCGCGGCCGCGCGGAGGTGACGATGCGCGACCGGCCCGGCCTGCGCAACCACCTCCGCTCGGTGCACGCCGTCGCCCTGGTCAACCTCGCCGAGCTCACCGGCAACACCGCGCTGGCTTACGCGCTGCCCGACGACGCCCGGTTCATCGTCGCGGGCCTCTCGATCGAGTACCTGAAGAAGTCCCGCGGCACGATCCGCGCCGTCTGCGAGTGCCCTGTCCCGGACAGCAGCGAGCGCCGGGAGTACCAGATCCCCGTGAGCATGCGAGACGCGACGGGCGCCGAGGTCGCCCGCGCCGTCCTCCGCAGCCTCGTCGGCCCCAAGAAGCAATCCTGATCTCCGGAGCCCCTGCGCTCCGGTGCCGCCCGCGCCGCAAAGCACCCTGTGCCCCGGTGCCGCCCGCGCCGCAAAACGCCCTGCGCCACGGCGCCGCCCGCGCCGCAAAGCGCCCTGCGCCCCGAGGCGCCCTGTGCGTCAAAGCACACGACGCCCCGATACCCCATGTCCTCCAGGGCCCGCGGCGCCTCGAGCCACCCCGCGTTCCGGAGCGCGCGGTGGCACGGAGCGCCCGTGCGCCTGCATGCCGCCCGCTCTCCAGGACACCCCTGAATCCGGATGTCCCCGCACTTCTCATAAAGAGTCTCACCCGGCACCACATCAGACCATCTCCTGAGTGAGGCTCGATTCAGCGCACACTCGACAAAGGCCATCCGGGGTGTTTCGATACTTTCATGGAGAACCGGTCAACGAGGGTGGCGCTCGCCGCGACAGGGATCAGCGTGATCCTCGCGGCGTGCGGTGGGTCCAATGGCTCGGTCTTCGGCGGGGGGACCGGCGGAGATGCATCCGGCTCGGGCTCGGGCTCGGGCGGGGGCGCTGGCACCGGCACGGGGACGGGCTCGGGGATGAGCTCCGGCGCGGGCTACGGCCCGGGTGACGAGCCCGGAGGCACCCAGGGGGGGCCGAGCAGCGGCTCGGGCGAGGGCTCGGGGGGCGACATGTCGTGCGCCGGTGAGACGAGCACGGCGGAGCTCGTGCCGCTCGATCTCTACATCATGCTCGACGCGTCGGGGTCGATGGACGAGAACATCTCGAGGAACGTCACCAAGTGGGACGCCGTGACCCAGGCGCTCGAGGCGTTCTTCACCGACCCGCAGTCGGCGGGGCTCGGCGTCGGGCTCCAGTACTTCCCGCTGCGCGACCCGGGCGTGCCCGAGACCTGCACGGCGAGCTCCCAGTGCGGCGCCAACGGGCCGTGTCAGCTGCGGATCTGCCGCAACGCGGTGCCCATCACGGTCTGCGAAACGGACGACGACTGCGGGCCCCGCGACACCTGCATCGCCCTCGGCGAGTGCTCCGTCAGCGGCGACCTGTGCGCGCCCGCGGGCGGGACCTGCCGCAACGGCGGGGGCTCGTGCCGGCAGCTGACCGAGAGCGAGTGCGCGCACCCGGACTCGTGCAGCGCCGATGTGTACGCGGCGCCCGCCGTCCCGATCACGCCGCTCGACGACGCCAGCGCCGCGGCGCTCGTCACCTCGATCGGGCAGAAGGATCCGCTCGGCGCGACGCCGACCGCCGGCGCCCTCGCCGGCGCGCTCCAGCAGGCCCGCGCCCACGCCGAGGCGAACCCGACGCACCGGGTGGTCACGGTGCTCGCCACCGACGGGATGCCCACCGAGTGTGATCCCCTGAGCGCCGACGGCATCGCGCAGATCGCGGGCGAGGCGCTGAGCGGCACGCCGAGCATCTCGACCTTCGTGATCGGCGTCTTCGACGGCGACGACGACGGCGCGCAGGACACGATGGACCGCATCGCCGAGGGCGGCGGGACGACGTCGGCCTTCTTCATCGACACGAGCACCGACGTGACGCAGGCGTTCCTCGACGCGCTCACCGAGATCCGCGGCAAGAGCCTCGCGTGCGAGTACCAGGTCCCGGCGCCGTCCGCCGGGCAGACGCTCGACTACGGGACGCTCAACGTCCAGCACACGCGGCCGGACGGCAACGACCCGTCGACGATCTTCTACGTGGCCGACGAGGCGAGCTGCGACGCGGCCGCCGGCGGCTGGTACTACGACGTCGACCCCGCGACCGGCGGCGCGCCGACGAAGATCGTGATGTGCCCCGCGACCTGCACCCAGTTCCGCGAGGGCGGTCAGGTCGAGCTGCGCGTCGGCTGCAAGACCGAGGTCCCGCCGGTCAACTGAGCCCCTCCCCCGTGCGCGCCCGCGAGCGGCGGGGTCGGTCGGCGCGCCGCGCCGGCGCCCTCGCCGCCCTCGCACATGAGGGAGAGAGAGAGAAAAACCACAGAGGCACAGAGGGCACAGAGGGAAGAAAAGAGAGATTGGACAATGATCCTTTCTTCTTCTCTCCCCTCTGTGCCCTCTGTGCCTCTGTGGTTCGAATTCTCACCCACCACGGCGCCGGGGACACGCTGCGCGCAGCGGGGCTGGCCGGGTTTCAGGCGTCGCACGCCGGTCGCGCAGCGCCAGAAGGAGTCAGCTCGCGCGAACGTTGACAGGCCGAGCGTCACGAACTAGTCGCCGCCCCGAAGGAGCGGCTGATGAGAATGACTTGTTGCATCTCGCTCGCGCTGGCGCTCTCCACGCTGAGCGCAGGCTGCGGGGAGGAAGCGGCCGAGAACGGCGGGCGGGGCGCGACGCTGCCGTGCTATCCGCCGGACGCCGCGGTGGCCGACGGCGACCCGGACGCGCTGTACGCAGCCGTCGACATACCGCGCTTCGACTTCCGACTTCACGACGAGACATGGGCGGAGCTCCAGGCGAACGCGCTCGATGAGGAGTACGTCGAGGCAGAGGCTTGCTACGAGGAGAGCAGCCTGGGCCTCGTGGGCCTGCGCTTCAAGGGCGGCTACGGCACCCTCGAGATGTGCTTCCAGGAGCCGCAGGTGCTCCCCTGCCCGAAGCTCAGCATGAAGGTGAGGTTCGACGAGTACGTCGACGGAAAGCGCTTCTTCCGGCAGAAGCGCCTGAACTTCCATTCGATGATCCGCGACCCCACGAAGCTCCACGAGCGGCTCGGCTATGACCTCTACAGGGACATGGGCGTGGTCGCCCCGAGGAGCGCGTGGGCCACGCTGTACGTGAACGGCGAGCCGCTCGGCCTCTTCTCGATGGTGGAGGACGTCGACGGCCGCTTCACGGAGAACCAGTTTCCCGAGGATCCGGACGGCAGCCTCTACGAGGCGGCCTGGCCGGTCACGGTCGACCCCGGTTACTACGCCGAGAAGATCACGACGAACGAGGAAGATGCCACGCACGATCGCTTCATCGCGTTCGCGGAGGAGCTCGCGGCCACCGAGGGCGCGGAGCGCCTCGCCGCCCTGTCGACACGGATGGATGTCGAGGAGCTGCATCGCTACATGGCCGTCGACGACGCCATCCTGAACTGGGACGGGATCACCACCTTCTACGTCGAGGAGGAGGGCTCCGCCGCAAACCACAACTACTTCGTCTACGAAGAGCCCTCGTCGGGCAGGTTCCGCGTGGTCCCGTGGGATCTCGACAACACCTTGAGCGTGGGGAGCTGGCGCTACTTCGGCCCTGTGCCTCACTGGACGGAGACACCGGACCTGTGCGACGAAGACATCCCGGTCCTGGACGGCAGGTCGCACGTGCGCGCGCCCGGCTGCGACGTGCTGTTCAGCGCCCTGAACCAGGACCTCGAGGGCCACCGGCGCGCGGTCCGGGACCTGCTCGACGGCCCGTTCCGCGAAGGGCGGCTCGAGGCGCAGGTGGACCGCTACGCCGAGCTGATTCGCTCCTCCATCGCGGAGGACCCGCGCGGACCCCGCCCGCACACCTGGGCCGCGGACGTCGCGAACCTCAGGAGGGAACTGTCGGAGATGCGCAGCCGCATGGGGGGCCTCCTCGACGGCGCGGCCCGCGCGCAGCGCGGCGACTGAGGCCCCGCCGCGCGGGCGGAGCGCGGCCGCGGCTCAGACGCCGACGAGCCGCTCCGGCCTGTGCATCCGCGCGCTCCACAGCAGCACCGCCGCGACCGCGGGCGCCGCGACCGCCACCCCCACGACGGCGAGCTCGAACGGCCTCCGCGCCCGCGGCAGGTTGAACAGCAACGCTTGCGCCAGCGTCAGCGCCGCGTCGCAGGTCACCAGCGCCGCGAGCACCAGAGAGAGCGCCTGGCCGTGCCGCCGGCTCAGCCGCAGCATGGCCGGCGCGAGGCACACGTCGAACGCCACCCACGCCCATTTCACCGCGGGCGACGGGAACCATCGCGCCGCGGGCGCGAGCGCGAGCAGCGCGGTCCACGGGATGAGCAACCAGCCGAGCACCTCGAAGACCACGGCCGGCCCGCGCAGCAGCGTCGCGAGCCCGAAGCGCAGGAGACCCCCGCGCGCGAACGCCGCGAGCGCGTCATGGATGGCGACGAGCCCGCGGCCGCCCGGCGGGTACACCAGGTAGATCGGGGCCCAGCCGTCCGGCCGCAGCTTCGCCTTGAACGCGTAGAGGCCCTGGAAGTCGTAGAGGCGAGCGCCGAGCCGCTGCGCCGCGCGCAACCCGCGCCGCACAGGCCCGGCGAGCGGCGCGAGGCCCAGCGTGACATAGAGGCACCCCTCCGCCGCGGCGGTGCGCATCGCCTGATCCACGAGCAGCTCCGTGGTGCCGTTCGGCGCGAACGGGTCGCGCAGCAGGTCCTCCAGGAAGAGGCCGCGCCGCGCGTACACCGGCACCGCCGCGAGGAAGCCGACCACGGCGCCTCCGGCCTCCGCCACGACGTAGCGCCGCTCGCCGGCGAACGAGAACGGCTCGAGCTGCACGAGAAAGCCCATGGGCGCCATCGGCCGCGAGGAGGCCCAGCGCGCCATGAGACGCTCGACCTCGCGCCGCAGCGGGCTCTCGGCGTCCTCGAGCTCGCCGGGGCTCACCGGGCGCGCGACAACGCCCTTCGCGCGCGCGCGCCGGAGCTGCTCCCGCAGCTTCCGGCTCGACCGGAGGACATCGCCCCAGCGCGCCGGATCCCACACCGGCTGCTCCCCGATGAGCATCGCGCTCCACGGGACCTGCTCGGAGAACCGCGCCTCCGCGCCGAAGAGGCACGCCCGCCGCCCCGCCGCCGCGGCCGCCTCCACGAACGCCTGCGCGACCTCGGCCAGCCGCTCGGCCGCAGCGAGCGGCGCGCCGGCGGCGACCCACGCGCTGCCGGTGTCGACGTAGGCCACGCAGGCGTCGTCGCCGTGGAACCAGTACCGGAAGTCGGACTCCAGGGTCTGGAACGAGGTCGCGTTCCACCCGTAGCGTTTGAGCAACGCGAGGACGCGCTTGCGGTCGGAGCGCTCATTCAGCGGCGGCACGGTCCGGCGGAGCATAGCGCAGGGGCGCTCCGGCGCGCGCGGCGCGGTTCGAGGGAGCCCGGCAAGGTAGCCTGCATGGATCGGTGATCGCGGGGGCACGGCCGCGCCGTGCCGGGACGACCGCGGCGACGCGCCGCCGGTCAGCTCGCGGTCCAGGTGCCGTTCAGCCCGTCGCAGATCGGCTTCGCGGCCTCCTCCGTGAACCCTTCCGCGTTGTAATAGGTCGTCGTCATCGTCTCCTCGCCGCGGGTGATGACGCAGGTGCCCAGCACGTCCTCCGTGGAGCAGCTATCGACGAGCGTGGCGTCGACGTCTCCGGAATCCTTGCACTGGCTTTCCTGCTCGTCGATGTCGTCCGCCTCGACCTCGCTGCAGCTATGGACCTTCACGCCGCTCGCGGCGGAGGAGCTGAAGTCGCAGGCGACCTTGCCGGCGACCTGACCCTCACCGCCGCATCCAGCGACGAGCACGAACATGAAGACAAGAATGTTGCGCATGGCGATTCCTCCTGGATGAGCGCTCGAGAGAGCGCGACATGGTGAGACGTCCACCTCGCGCGAGCAGGGTGGTCAGCCCGGGTCGCGCCGATCGTGGTCTCCCCGCGCTATGTTCGGCGCCGAGCGCCGGGATCACGGAATCGTCACCCCCGGCCCGACCGCGGCGATGCCCTCGGTCGCCCGCAGGCGACGCGGCGGCCGTCGCCCCGGAGGCCCACGTCCATTGACGTCGTCCGCGCGTTCGCGGACCATGGGGGGCTTCATCCAGCTACCCGACATCAGGGAGGACACATGAGCCATCGCCTGGATCTGCTCTCTCCGGAGCTGCGCGCGAACCCGTATCCTTATTATGCGGAGCTGCGCCGCTCCCATCCGGTGTGCCAGGTCGATCCAGGGGGCCTGTGGGCGCTCAGCCGTTACGACGACGTCGCGTTCGCCCTCAAGAACAACGACCTGTTCTCCGCGCAGGGCGGCCGGGTGGCGGTGCTCCCGCCCTGGCTCGATCGCAATCCGATGGCCGACTCGCTGCTGCTCATGGATCCGCCGGAGCACACGAAGACCCGGGCCCTCGTGAGCCGCGCGTTCAGCACGCGCGTGATCCCGCGGGTCGAGCCCGTGCTGCGCGCGGTGACCCGGGAGTTCGTCGAGCGGCTGACCCCCGGGCGCGAGCTCGACTTCTACGCCGAGCTCGCGATGCCCATCCCGGCGGCGGCCATCGCCGATCTCCTCGGCCTCGACCCGGCGCTGCGCGCCCATTTCCAGCGCTGGACCGCGGACTTCGTCGCCACCGCGGCGGCCACGCCGGAGATGAGGCCGGGCATCCGCGCCACCATCGTCGAGCTCGAGCAATACCTCCTGGAGGTCATCGCGGCGCGCCGCGCCGCGCCGCGGGACGATCTCGTGAGCGATCTCCTGGCGGCCCGGGTCGACGGCGTCGCGCTCACCGAGCCCGAGCTCGTGAGCTTCCTCTTCGTGCTGCTGGCCGCCGGGTTCGAGACGACGACCCACCTGCTCAACGCCGCGCTGGTGCTCCTCATGGATCACCCCGAGGTGTACGCGCGCATCCGCGCGGACCGGGCGCTGATCCCGGCCTTCCTCGAGGAGGTGCTGCGGTTCGAGCCGCCGGGGCAGATCGCTTTGCGGCAGGCGAAGACCGATGTCGAGATCCGGGGCGTCACGGTGCCGGCGGGGGCGTTCGTGGCGGCGCTCATCGGCTCGGCCAACCGCGACGAGCAGGTCTTCCCGGACCCGGATCGCTTCGATATCGACCGCGAGCGGCAGGTCGGACTGTCGTTCGGCCACGGCGTCCACTTCTGCATCGGCGCGGCGCTCGCGCGCGCCGAGGCGAAGATCGGGATCGAGGTGCTGGCGTCCCTCCCGGGGCGCTTCGAGCGGGCAGACGGCAGGGCGCCGGAGTGGAACCTCTCCCTGCTGCTGCGGGGGCTGAAGGAGTGCTGGGTCCGTTACGTGCTTTGAACGGCGCCCGGTGATCGGCCGATCAGCCCGCCGTGCCGCGCCGGCCCCCGGCGGGGCGGGCCCCGATCAGAAGCAGATCCCGAACTCGAGGAAGCCGACCTCTTGGCAGAACCCGCCGCTCTCGCACGGCGATCCGATGCTGTCCATCGGGCAGAGCTCGATGCAGACGGCCGCGCCCGTTCCGTCGATGTCGCCGCACAGCGCGTTGGCCACGCACCACGCGGCAGGGTCGTCACAGGCGCCGCCGACGGGGATGTCGCCGTCCTCGAGGCAGGCAGGCTGTCCCCCCGCCAGCTCTCCAGGGACACACCACCCGCCGTCACCGCAGCCCGAGACGAGCGGCGTGCACGTACCGCCGACCTCGGTCACCTCGATGGAGATGTCGAGCTGACCATCCCCGATGGTGACGACCGTGCCGTCCGTCTGGAACCGGTACACGAGCGCCGTGGTGGCCCCCTCGTGGATGGTGAACAGCGCAGGATTGCCGGAGACGAGCGTCGCCTGCACGGGCACGAACGTACCGCCGTCGTCGCGCTCCAGGACCCAGCCCGTCTCCAGGAAGCTCGTGTAATCGCCCACGGGCAACGCCGCCGTGAGCGCCGTCTCGCCCGGATCGTCCGAGCTGCTGAGATAGGTGACGATCGGCCCCTCCACGGAGAAGACCGCGTTGCTCAACCGGTACACGCGCCCGTTGGCCTGCGTCACCAGCGACAGGCTCGCGCGGCCGGTGGCCTCCGCCTGCTCCGCGCCGTCCGGACCGAGGGTACATGCTGGAAGCAGCGGCGCTGCCGCGAGAAACGCCGCGAACCCGAGCCTGACAAGTGCTGTTCGGATCAACCTGGACCTCCTGGGTTGTAAAGCACCGCCGAGGATAACGGACGTCAAGGACGCGCAGGCACGCGGAGCAGGAATCGGATCGCCGGGACGGCGCCATCCCGACCACGATGTGCTGCGCTCGACGAGGGGGTGACCGCGGCTCAGGCGTCGAACGCGGCGCGCGCGGCGGGGAGCGGGGGGCGCGTGCGCAGCCAGAAGTAGGCCGCCGACGCGGCGAAGAGCGCCGCGCAGAGGAAGGAGGTCGCGTAGCTGAAGCCGAGGAAGAACTCGAGCCACGAGCGCCTGGCCTGGCCGAAGCTCTTGTAGAGCAGCAGCGCCACGCTGCCGAGGTAGCCGAACGCGTCGGCCGCGGTGATCAGGAAGCCCGCCGTCGCCACCGAGCCCACCGCCGCGATGAGCCGGTCGAAGAGCACGCAGTTGAACGGGACATACCCGACGTAGAGCCCGAGCCCGACGCTGATCATCCACGCGACGGGGCCGATGACGCCCGCCTGGTAGAGCACCGTGCTCACCCCGGCGAGCGCCGCCCCGGCGACCATGATGCCGTGGATCGCGAGGAGCGCCGTCCGGTTGCTCCGGATCCCGATCATCACCGCGACCGAGAGGAGCGCGCCGATGGCGACGGGGATCTCGGCGGTCGTCAGGATCGCCGGCTGATCGGCGTAGTCGAGGGCGTCCCAGATCTCGCGGGCGAAGTTGTCCCGGAAATCGCGGTAGGCGGTGAGGACGATGTAGCCGAGGACCAGCGTCGCGAGCCCGCCCGCGTTCGCCAGGACGAACGCGCGCCGCGCGGCGCGGTCCATCGGCGCGCGCCGGGTCCGGAGCGCCTCGTCGGTCGCCGACGGCGGCGGGATCTGCGCGAGCATCCACACCGAGAGCAGCAGCGGCGGGAAGAAGAGCGCCCCGGTGACCGCGGGCATCCACCCCTCGGGGACCCCCCAGCCGAGCGTCAGCTTGCCGACCGTCTTCACGAAGCCGCTCGCCACGATGAAGCTCGCGCAGAGGCCGGCGCCGAGCAGGTCGCTCACGCGGCGCCCCTCGAGGAAGCCGAAGACGAGCCCCCAGACCATCCCGAGCGGCAGCCCGTTGAGCACGAGGAAGACCGCGGCGTAGGGGGCCGGCGTGAGCCCGAACAGGACGAGCGCCGCCTCGCTCACCCCGATGCACACGAGGATGGCGAGGGCGCGCCGCTCGGGCGGCATCTCGGAGACGACCTTGATGCCGAGGAACTTCGAGGCGCAGTACCCGAGCACCTGGGCGATGATGTAGAGGCTCTTCAGGTCGAGCGCGGGGAGCAGCGGCAGCGCGACCGCGCCCGGGAAGGTGCCCACCGCGAACGGCTTGCGGAACGCGTACATGCAGAAGTACGTCGCGAACGCGGCGGTCACGGCGAAGGCCATGAACACCGGCGCCGGCGCGCGCGCGAGCCACCGGGTCACGCTCCCGCGCGCCGCCTCGTCACGCGGCGCACGGGTCATCGGGTCACGCTGCTCACGAGCCATGTCATCACGCTTGTCCTGTCCGGCATGGGCGCTCCGGGGAAGGCGCGAGGGTAGCCGCGGGTGCGCGGCGCGCGCAGGATTTTTCGGTTTCGGTGAGGCGCGCGGCCGTTCCCTTCCGCCCGCTCCCGTGCGAGACATGGAGGCTGCGCCGCGGTCCGCGGCGCGGCCGGGAGGGCACGCCGTGGGAGATCCGTCACCGCTCGCCGCGAGGAAGGTCCTGGGAGACGCCGCGGCCCCTGCCCTCGGCCGCGACGAGCGGCTGCGCGGCGCGGTCGCCCTGCTCGCGGTGGGCCTCGCCGCCGGAGGGGCGGGCGAGCTCTCCTTCGACCAGATAAAGCAGCGCTTCCGGAGCGCGATGACGCGCGATCCGCTCGACTCGATGGCGGTGATGGTCCTCGGGTGCTCGTACCTGTTCTACCAGGCCGAGCACGCCGAGAACCCGCGGTGCACGCGCTTCGTGGACGCGCTCCTGTTCATCTCGACGTGCCTGTCCGGCGGCTACACCGACCTGTTCGCGCGCACCCCCGCGGGCAAGACGATCGCCTCCTTCGCGATGACCTTCGGCCCGACGCTCGTGGGCTCCGCGCTGAGCGCGCCCGGCGGCGCGCCGGCGTCCCAGGAGCTGCAGGAGCAGAACCGGGCGATCCTCGAGCGGCTCGACGGGATCCTCGAGGCGCTGCGCGCGCCGCGCTGACGGCGCGCGGCACGGAACGAGCAAAGAACGAGCAAAGAACGAGAAAAGAGCGCGCAAAGGAAGCGCGCGAGCAGACCCGAGCAAGGCGAACGCGCGACCGAGCTCGACAGGACGAGAGACGCCCAGGTCAGATCGACCCGCGGGATTTCTCTCTCTCGCGCTGAAGATGCCTCGATCAGCGCACGCTCGACCGCTGCGGGAGAGCGTCAATCGATCCCTGGAGAGAGCTCAGGAACGACCTGAATCGACGCTCTCGCCCCTGTGGCACATCGTCTCGATGGGACGCTCTGTCGCTCGCGCGTGGGGCACTTTGCACCTCCGCGCGCGGGGTCGAGTCCCGTCATCTTCCTGAAAACGGACCGAAACGTCGCCCCGGCGGATCTGGAATACCCCTTGCGACATCCGACCGCGCTGGGGCATCGGGGCCCCGGTTTTTTCAGGGGCGCGGCACCGGACAGGCGCGAACAACAGGCGGCCCGATCACTGCTGTCCCGCGTGCCATGAGCGCCCACTGGATCATCACCGGAAGCGACACGGTTTCGCCGAGCTGTCGCTCGTGTTGCAGAGAAAGGCGGAGGAGTCATGCCGAATCGTCAGGGTTGGATCGACGAGGAGCAAAGTGACGGTCGGGGACGCGACGACGAGAGGTTCGGGCGACAGCAGGGGCAGCGAGGTGATCAAGGATATCGTAGCGAGCGCGGAGCCACCGGCGATGCTAGTTACGGCCACCGTGGCAATTACGAGCAAGTACTCCAGCGCGACGACCAGCGTCACGCCCGAAGCGGCCACGACGACTTCCGTGGTGGCGCGGATCAACGGGAGTTCGGTGGACGCGGCCAGGAGCGCGGTTACGAGGGTGAGTTCGGCGGAGGCGGCTACGATCGCGACCAGGGCGGACGCGGCCACGGCGGCGAGCGTGGCTGGGAGGGCCGGCAGGAGCGCGGCTGGGGACAGCGCGAGGACTTCGGAGGCCAGCACCACGCATCCCACGCTTCGGGCGGCTACCGCGATGACTTCCAGCGAGGAGGTCGCGACGATCTTGGCGCCAGGGGCGGCTACGGCGGCCGCCAGGGCGGCTTCGGTGGCGGCCAGGGCGGCTTCGGCGGCAGCCAGGGCGGTCACGGCGGCCAAGGTCACTTCGGCGGCGGCCAGGGCGGCTACCGCGGCCAAGGCGGCTTCGGCGGCGGCCAAGGCGGTCACGGCGGCGGCCAGGGCGGATTCGGCGGCGGCCAGGGCGGTTACGGCGGCGGCCAGGGCGGCTTCGGGGGCCAGGGTGGATTCGGAGGAAGCCTGGGCGGCCACGGTGGCGGCCAGGGTGGCTTCGGGGGCAGCCAGGGCAGCTTCGGCGGCGGCCAGGGCGGCTTCGGGGGCCAGCACGGCGGCCAGGGTGGCCCGGGCTACTTCGGCAGCGAGCATGAGCTCGGCGGCCGGAGCGCTTACGGCGCCCAGGGTGGCTACGGCGGCCACCAGGGTGGATTCGGCGGTCAGGGTGGATTCGGTGGCCAGGGTGGCCACGGCGGCGGCCAGAGCAGCTTCGGCGGTCAGGGTGGATTCGGCGGCAGCCAGGGCGGCTACGGCGGCGGCCAGAGCAGCTTCGGCGGCCAGGGTGGATTCGGTGGCCAGGGTGGACCTGGTGGCGGCCAGGGCGGCTTCGGTGGCCAGGGAGGCTTCGGCGGCGGCCAGCACCAGGGAGCCCGCGGCGGCCTCCGGCAGTGGGCCGACGACGAGCGCGGCTGGACCGAGCGGTCCGGCCAGCAGCGAGGATTCGAAGGCCAGGAATCGCGCTTCCGGGGCGATCAAGGCTTCCAGCAGCACCAGCCGGGTGGACAGGGCCACGGCGGCCAGGGCGGCCACGGCGGCGGACGGAGCTTCCTCGAGACCGTCGGTGGACAGGGCGGAGGCCTCAGCGGTTCGCGCGGTCGCCCGCCCAAGGGCTACAAGCGCTCGGACGACCGGATTCGCGAGGACATTTGCGATCAGATCTCCGACCACCCGGACCTCGACGCGAGCGACGTCGAGGTGAAGGTGCAGAACGGCGAGGTCATCCTCTCCGGCACCGTCCGCGATCGCCGCTTCAAGCACCAGCTCGAGACGCTCGCGGAGCGGGTGTCGGGCGTGTCCGACGTGCGGAACGAGATCCGGCTCTACCGCGAGCAGCAGCAGCAGGGCGAGACGAAGACGAGCGCCGGGCTGTCGTCGAGCGAGCGCTCCACCGCGTCGTCCGGCTCCACCGCGGGCGCGTCCGGCGCCATCACCTCCGCGGGCGCCACGTCGTCCACGGAGACGAAGAACAACGAGTCGCGCCGGAACGCCTCGTAGCTCCGCCCGCCCAGACGTCCGGCGCCGGCCAGAGGCGCCGGACTTCTACGCCCCCTCGTCAGCCCGCGAGCGCCTCCCAGAGCCCGAGCGCCCTGGCGAGCCACTCCGCCTGCCACGCCCTCTCCGCGAGGTAGCCTCGTCGATCGAGCCCGACCCGCGCGGCGCAGTACGCGCTGACGACGGGGGACGCGAGCGAGCACGCCGCGTCGTCGAGGTACTCCAGCGCGAGCTTCCCCCGGTCGCTCGATGGTGACGCGCCAGCGAGCGCCTCCTGGAGCGCGGTGACGTCGGCGCAGGCGGCGATCCGATCGGCGATCGGCGCCTCCGCCTCCGCGCACAGGATCGCCGCGGCCGTGTCGCGCGCGTGGAGGACGGCGGCGACGGCGAGCTCGCGCGCCTGCTCCCCGGTCCACCCCTCGACGCGGCCGAGCAGCCGGCCCCGCGGCGCGACCAGCTTGAGCTCGGCGCGCGTGACCGCCCCGCCGAGCTCCATCACGTAGAGCTCCGGCGCGAGCCAGTAGGGCAGATCGGCCGGCAGGCACGCGTGGACGCCGCGCGCGCACGCGCGCGTCGCCTCGCTCGCCTCGACCCACGCGCCCGGGGCGCCGCCCTCGGGCAGCGGCCAGCGGAAGCCGGAGAACGGCCCCACGCCCCCTTCGCCGAGAAACTTGAGCGCGCGCACGGTCCGCTCCATCACGGCGCTCCCCGCCGCGACTGCAGCGCCTGGGTCAGCCGATCGAGCAGGGCGGGGTCGAGGTCCGTCGTCGCGAGCCCGCGGGTGGCGCGCTGGACGCGGCGGAGGAGCGCGAGGTACTCGGCGCAACCCGAGCAGATCACGAGGTGCGCCTCGAGAGCGACGAGCTCCGCGGGCCCCAGCGCGCCTTCGAGGTAGTTGCTCACGACCTCGACGAGGTCGCGGCAGGCGATGTCGAGCGGGTCGATCGTCATTCCTTGGCCTCGTTGAGCAGGCTCTCCACCGCGCTGCGCACCTTCGCCCGCGCGCGGTGGAGGAGCACGCGCTGGTTCGCCTCGGTGATCTCGAGGATGCTGCACGCCTCCTCCGCGCTCGTCCCCTCGACGTCGCGGAGCACGATGACGCGCTGCTGGAGCGCGGGGAGCTCGCGGATCGCGCGCTCGATGAAGGCGCGCACCTCGAGCCCGAACAGCCGGTCGTCGGGGACGTCGCTCATGCCCGCGGGGGGCACCGCCCAGTGGCCGTCCCACCGGCCGCCCTCCTGGAACCGGGACGGATCCACGGTCGGCCCGCGCTCGTCGTCGCCGTCACCGTCGCCCAGCGCCGAGAACGGGACCGTGCGCGCCTCGCGCCGGCCGCGCCGCCTGGCGATGTTCGCGACGATGCAGAAGAGCCACGCCTTGAACGACGACCGCCCCTCGAAGCGCTCGACGCCCTGCACGATGCCGAGCCAGGCTTCCTGGGCGACCTCCTCGGCGAGCGCGTCGCTGCCCACGTAGGTGAGCGCGACGCGGATGCTCGCGCGGTGGTAGCGCCGGAGGAGCTCGGCCAGCGCCCCCTGCTGTCCAGCGCGCAGCCCGTCGACGAGCGACGCATCGCTCTCCTCGGTGGGAGGCATGGTCGCTGAGGGTAGTGCCCCAGCGGCGGCATGTCCATCGGGCGCCGCGGAGCAGCGACGTCGCGCCGGACTGCCATCCTCGCTCGACCCTCCGGTCGGGGGCTCGTCCTGGGCGTCCGCCGACAATCGCCGCGAGCGCTGTAACATTCGCTCGCGACGCGGACACTCCATGCACGACCGGGTGGCGACCGCGCCCTGCCCCGGCAGCTCCCATCCCTCGAAGACCTGTCGAGGAGCAGGGACGAGGGCCGTTTTCTTCCACCGCGTCGCAGGAGCCGCGCGTTCGGGGAAGCCTCTGCCGTGCAGGAGCGCCGCGTCGCCGGAGCCGCTGCGAACCACGAACCCAACCATCGAAAGATAGGAATCCATGCGCAAACACAGGATTGGTCTGTCATTCTCCCTGGCGCTTCTGTCCCTGAGCACCCTCCATGCCGGCTGTGCAGCGGAAGGCGAGGGCGCGCCCGCCGAGGTGGACGCCACTGGAGATCTGGCCCCGCCGGACGGCATCCCGTCGCGAGAGGCCGTCCCGCCACGAGAGGCAATCCCGTCGCGAGAGGCCGTCCTGTCGCGCCAACCGCTCGGCGCGCGCGATTCGCTCGTCGCGCTGACGCCGATATCGGCGGACAGCGCGCCGATGCTCGATCGCCTGGCCGGCGAGTTCCGGATTCTCGAGGCCGACAGCGTCCTCGATCGGCTCCCCACCGCGGATGCAGACCTGGCGGAGCTGCTCGACGACGCCAGCGCGATCGTGGCCGACATGGAGGCGCTGGGCCCCGACCGGATCGAGGCCGTCCTGCCCCTCCTCCGCGCCGCCACGGAGGCCGGCATTCCCCTCGTCCTGGAGAACGCCCGCGACGCGTCGCGCATGGCCGCCGCCATCGGGTACGGTGTGCCCGCCGACGCCGCGATCGTCGAGCCGTCGATGGGCGGGACCAGGTTCCGTATCGAGATCCTCGGCAGCGCCGGCGACATGCAGGTGGCTTCCGGGCCCAGCGAGCACGCGGTGGTGGCCGCCCAGCCGTCCGACGAGGCCCACGCGCAGAGCGGTCGCCTCGACCTCGGCGCTCCTGCCACGGATGAAGCGCCGGCGTCGAGCCAGGCGCCCACGGGGGCATCGCCGCCCGCAGCGCGCCCGGAGCAGATGGCGAACGACGTGGCCCGGCGCCTCCGCGAGATCGTGGCGGAGAAGGCGACGTCTGTGAAGCCGATGGCGCTCACCATGTCGAGCTACCCGCAGGGCACGTACCGGAGCTACCTCGTCAATCTGCGCACGACCTGGAGCCCTGGATGGTGCCCCTCTTGCAGCTGGGTCCAGACGGCGACGATGGATATCGGCTTCGAGGTCGAGCTCGTGGCATCGGCCAACCCGCCCGGCAAGTTCCTGATCATCTCCGGCGTCGGCTCGGGCACGAACCCCGGCGGTCTTCCGGCCGACGACGGCGGTCAGCGGGGTTGGTTCCAGGAGTCGGTCAACGTGCAGATCCAGCCGGACGCGTCGGCGCCGTTGATCTCCCATATGCACACGCCGAACTCGCCCAACGGGGTGAACTCGTACGCTGTCTCCAACGGCTGCTCCTTCGGCGGCGGGGTTGGCACCGACGGCGCCACGACGAGCTTCTCGTGCAGCACGGCGGCGACGAGCAGCGTCACGCTGAGCGACTTCAGCGCGATAGACAGCAGCGTCGGGACGCGCACGGACTGGACCTGGCGGATGAGCGCCGCGGAGGGGAATCCGTACAACGCACCGCAGGACCTCGTGAACCCGTTGAACGGCTATCTGCGCTACTTGCCGCTCCTGGCCAAATCGACGCTGACGCCCCAGTTCCAGACCATCTATCGGGCGGACTCGCGCTACACGGGCGCCGTGCCGGTTCGCCTGCAGTACAGCCAGACGCTGCGCGACACCTACGTCGAGTGGCACGTCTTCTGGTCGGACGTGTTCTCGTCCTCCAAGGAGAACACGATCTGGACGAATACCACCGTGGACTTCAGCCACGTGAGCATCCATGAGTTCTCAGCGCCGCTGATCGCCAGGCACAGCGGCCTCGCGATGGACGTCTATTACTCGAGCACCGCGCTCGAAACCCCGGTGATCCAGTGGACGCCGACGGGCGGCCCCAACCAGAGCTTCGAGTTCGTGAAGACCCCCGAGGGCGATGGCCACTACTTCCTCAAGCCCAGGCACAGCGGCCTCTGCCTGGACGTGCACTACTCCAGCCCGGACCCTGGGACCAACGTCGTCCAGTGGACGTGCACAGGCGCCCCCAACCAGCGATTCCAGCTCGTCGACGCGGGAGGCAGCTATTTCTACGTCAAGGCCAAGCACAGCGGCCAGTGCCTGAGCATCGCGAACGGGAGCACCGCGCCCCTGGCCGATGTCGTCCAGATGCCCTGCACCGGCGCCGACAGCCAGCGGTTCCGTATGGTCCCGTGACCGGATCCGCAGGGGCGCCTGTCCGGACATGTCAACCCTTTTCGGCGGCGCACCGCGGCGGTGGAATTTGACCCCGCTCCTCCCGTCGCTGTGATCCAATCCGGAACGCCGGTCGCGGGCGCCGCGTCGCGCTTCGCCCGCTGCGCCTGCCTCCTGCCCGGGTCTGCCCATGGCCGAGGTGCTCGCCGCATCGCTGATGTTCCCCGCCGTGCTCTTCACGGTCGTGCTCGCGCTCGCGCTCATCTACTGGCTGTTCGTGCTCCTGGGCGCGCTCGACCTCGACCTGCTCGGCGGCGCGCACGCGGACGCCGCGCCCGACCTCGGCGCGCTCGGCGGCGCCGCCAAGGGCGCGCTCGAGGGCGCCACCAAGGGCGCGCTCGAGGGCGCCGCCAAGGGCGCGGCGGAGGGCCTGGCCGACGGCGGCGACGTCGCGGACGGCGTCGGATCGCTGCTCGTCGCGCTCCAGCTCCACCGCGTGCCCGCGACCGTGTCCCTCACGCTCGTCGCGGCGTTCGGCTGGTTCTCCAGCGTCCTGTCGACGATGCTCGCCGAGCCGGCCTGGATCGGCGCGGGGCTGCCGCGCTGGGCGCTCGGCCTCGCGGTGCTCGCGGGGTCGCTCACCGTCGCCGTCCTGCTGACCTCGCTGGCGGTGCGGCCGATCGCCCCCCTGTTCGTGACCCGGCACGCCCAGGCGAAGAAGGACCTCGTGGGCCGCGTGTGCGTCATCTCCACCGGCCGCGTCGACGAGCGCTTCGGCCAGGCGGTGATCGAGGAGGGCGGCGCGAGCCACATCCTCGACGTGCGGAGCGACACGCCCGGCGCCCTCCGCCGGGGCGACCGCGCGCTGCTGGTGAGCTGGGACCCGAACGGCGAGGTCTTCGGCGTCGAGCCGCTCGACGCCCTGCTGGGCCCGCCCCCTCCGCTCGCCGAGCGGGTTGCGTCCCCCGCGGAAGGCCCCCCGGACGACGCCGAGGACAACGAGATCGCCGCGTCGGGCGCCGGAAACGTGCGTCAGCGCGGTCGCTGAAGCCGTCAGCGCGGTCCGCTCGAACGCCGCCGTCGCGCTGGCGGTTTCGTGTACGCTCCTCCCTGAGGGGGCATCATGCGGCCCCCGATCCGGCTCAGGCCGGGCGCCGAGCCCTCGCTGACGCGAACGCGGAAGCGAGGGCCGTCGCCCTGCCCCCCGCCGAAAACGCGAAGGAGCTCCGCGTGCCCACTCTGACCGTCCCCCTCATCATCGCTCTCGTCGGTGTCCTCGCCTTCGTCGCCCTCGGGATGCTGGTCATGTACGCCAAGTTCTACCGGCAGGTGGATCAGGGCAAGGCGCTGATCATCAACACGCGGGGTGAGGACCCCATCGTCACCTTCACGGGGACGCTGGTGATCCCGATCATCCACCGCGCCGAGTACATGGATATCTCGGTCAAGACGATCGAGATCGACCGGCGCGGCAAGGAAGGCCTGATCTGCAAGGACAACATCCGCGCGGACATCAAGGTCACGTTCTTCGTGCAGGTGAACAAGACGCAGGACGACGTGCGCACGGTCGCCCGGACGATCGGCTGCGTCCGCGCGTCGAACCCGGAGACGCTCGAGCAGCTCTTCGCGGCGAAGTTCTCCGAGGCGCTGAAGACGGTCGGCAAGCGGCTGAACTTCGAGGACCTCTACAAGGAGCGGCAGAAGTTCAAGGACGACATCATCGACGTCATCGGCAAGGACCTGAGCGGGTTCGTGCTCGCCGACGCGGCGATCGACTACCTGGAGCAGACGCCGATCGAGCTGCTCGACAAGGACAACATCATGGATGCCGAGGGCATCCGGAAGATCACCGAGCTCACGGTCGCGCAGAACGTGCTGACGAACGAGCTCCGCCAGAAGGAGCGGATGGAGATCGGCAGCCAGAACCTGAACTCCGACGAGGCCGTCTTCCGCTTCGATCAGCGCCGGGCCGAGGCCGAGGCGAAGAAGGCGAAGGAGATCGCGGTGGCGCAGGCGCGCGAGCAGAACGAGGCCGCCCGCATCACGAGCGAGGAGCGCAAGAAGACGGTGCTGCTCCAGGAGAAGAACGACGAGGAGGCGTTCATCGCGCGCGAGGCGAAGGAGCGCGGCGTCTCGGTCGCCCAGAAGAACAAGGAGCGGGAGATCGCGGTCGAGACCGAGCGGGTCGAGAAGGCGCGGCAGCTCGAGATCGTGAGCCGCGAGCGCGACGTGGCGCTTCAACAGATCGCGCGCGAGAAGGAGCTGGAGCTCCAGAAGAAGGACATCGCCGACGTGGTCCGGGCGCGGATCGCGGTCGAGAAGACGGTGGCCGAGGAGGAGGAGCGCATCAAGGACGTGCGCGCGGTGGCCGAGGCGACGCGCCTCAAGGACGTCGTGCGCATCAACGCCGAGGCCGAGGCGCAGGAGCAGCTCGTCAAGCACATCAAGGGCGCCGAGGCGAGCGAGGAGGCGGCGAAGTTCCGGGCGCGCGAGAAGCTCATCACGGCCGACGCCGAGCTCGAGGCGAGCGACAAGGCCGCGCGCGCGAAGATCCGGATGGCCGAGGGCGTGCAGGCCGAGGCCGCGGCCGAGGGGCTGGCGCGCATCCGGGTGAAGGAGGCCGACGCGCAGGCGATCGAGAAGCAGGGGTTCGCCGAGGCGCGCGTGACGCTCGAGAAGATGTCGGCCGCGGCGGCCGGCGAGGAGAAGCAGGGCCTCGCGCGGGCGCTCGTGAAGGAGGCCGACGCGCAGGTGATCGAGAAGCAGGGGCGCGCCGAGGCGCTGGCCGCGAAGGAGCGGCTCCTCGCCGAGGCCGCCGGCATCGAGCAGAAGGGGCTCGCGTCCGCGAGGACGCGCGAGGCCGAGGCGCTGGCGCTGGAGAAGACGGGCCTCGCCGAGGCGACGGCGATCAAGCAGCGGCTGCTGGCCGAGGCCGCCGGCACGGCGGAGAAGGCGGCGGCGATGAAGGCGCTCGACGGGGTCGGGCGCGAGCACGAGGAGTTCCGCCTGCGCCTCGAGAAGGAGCGCGCGGTGGAGCTCGAGGCGCTGCGCATCCGCGCCGAGATCGCGCGGGCGCAGGCCGAGGTGCTGCGGGGCGCGTTCGACCAGGCGAAGATCAACATCGTCGGCGGCGACGGGGCGTTCTTCGACCGCTTCGTCAAGGCGGTCACCCTGGGCCAGTCGGTCGACGGGATGGTCGACCAGAGCGCCACGGTGCGCGCCCTGGTCGGCGACTACCTGAACGGCAACGCGAGCCTCCCCGAGGACCTGAAGCAGATCATCTCCCACCCCGCGCCCCTCGCGCGGCCCAAGGACGGCACCCTGTCCGGGATGCTCACGTCGCTCCTGCCGGGCACCGACGACGACGGGAAGAAGAAGATCGAGGCGCTCGCCCAGAAGGCGCGGGAGCTCGGCCTCGACGAGCTCGTCCAGCAGCGAAGCCCGCGCGCCTGAGCGGCGCTCACCCGCTTCGGATACGGGCCCATCTCGACGTTTTCGGTGCTCGGCGCACAGGAGTGCGCCTGCGCGCCGAAAACGCCGATCTGAGCCCGTCTCCTGTGCGGGAGAGCACCGCTCCCATTCGGCGGGAGTCCAACCGCATGCCGAGGAGTCACCGCGCGCTCCCCGAGCACCTGCTTTCATCAAGCCACGATCACTGCTGGTTCTTGGTCACGTAGATCAGGGCGGCGATGCACATCTCGTCGAGCGTGCTCTCGCCGAGGCGCACGTCCACAGGGGCCGGGATCTGCTGCTCCTTGAGCGCCCTGGCGAGGAACGGGTTGCTCATCGTGTTGTCGTAGGTGCAGCGCATCGTGAGCAGATCGCCCCCGCGGATGCGCGGGAGGTCCGCGATGGGCGCGTCGTAATAGAAGCCGCGCTGCCACGAGAAATCCCACCTCGGCGTCTGCACCAGGCACTGCTCCGCGGGCTCGCCGGCCGCGGGCGCCTCGGGCGCGAGGGTGATCTTCATGTCCTTGCCGACATAATGCATGTGCGTGCCAGCGCCGTAGAGGTAAACCTCCGACTCGGACAGCGACGCCGGCATCCTGAACTGCATCGTCTCGACATGATCGCTCACGCCGGCCGGGATCAGGAACCCGACGCCGTCCGCGTCGTTCGGGCCGGGCAGGAGCCCGCCCCCCTCGTCCATGGGAGACTCGAAGTTGCCGATCAGCGCGACACCCATGAAGTACTCCGGCACGCCCTGGGTGAAGCGCATCTGCACGCGCGTCGTGTCCGGCTCGGCGGTCGTCCCGGCCGGGTGGTAATGCACCTGCATCACCAGCCGCGAGCCCACGGGGATCTCCGCGCCGATGTTCGGCTCGAACTCCAGCGGCACACCCCCCGGCGCCCACGCGGCGACGAGCTCGCCCGAGAAACCGGGGCCGCCGAAGCAGTCGTATCCACCCTGCTCGTCGGCGAGCTCCACGGACGCGCCCTCCTTGTCGAGGAACACGAGCGCGTGGTGCACGACCTTGCTGTTGCCAGGAAGGACGTGCACGCCGTTGAGGTAACGCACCTCCGATAGCCCGGGATCCATCACGAAGCACCGGAACTGGTCGGCGTCGCCGCTCGCGACGAACGGCTCCTTCGGCGCGATCTCCATCTCGACGCCGGCGAGGCCGCCGGCCCCGGGGACGAACGGCGCCGGCGCGTCCGCAGGATCGCCCTCGGGGCTGCCCGCGGCGGCCCACGCCTCGAACGTCGCGATCTCGGCCTCGGTGAGCCGGAGGTCGTCCTTCCAGCCATGAGGCGGCGCGCACTCGTCGGTCTCCTGCGCGCCCCACGGCGGCATGGTGCGCTCCCGCGTCGAGCGCGCGACCAGGTTGGCCACCGAGCGCGCCGCGTCGTACGTCGTCAGGCTGAACGGGGCGATGTTGCCAGGGGAATGGCAGCTCATGCAGTGCTTCTGCAACAGCGGCTCGACGTCGCGATGGAACGTCGGCGACGCCGCCGTGGGGCCAGGCGCATCCTCGCCAGAGCAGCCGAGGAGCAGCGCCGGAAGCAGCCCGAGCAGCGCGAACACGCCCGATATCGAATGTCGCATGGAACTCCTTTTCAACCGCGCCCGCCGCGCCGACGCGCCAGCGGGGTCATGAAGCCTCATCGCCAGCGGGTCGCCGGCCCTGCCGGCGCCCCCCTCAATCGATGTGAGACAGATCACCGTATGATGCAGCGTCCCGGAGGTCGACACGGACCGCGGGACAGGCCGGATAGTTCCAGGACAGACGCGCTGCGCCGGCAGAGAAGCACACTCTCGTCAGCGAGGGAGCGCGGCGACCGCGGCCGGTGACGCCGCGCAGCGCGCCGCGGGGAGCGATCTCGGACGCGGTGCATCTCGGACACAGGAACGCGCCCGCGCAGGGCGCCTCCCTGCGTCCGGCGCGCTCGAGACCTGTGGACACCGTGAAGGCCATCGGGTCCACTCGTCTTATGGCGCGCGACAGGAATTTTCTGCGTCCTCGGTTCGTATTCGCCTCGCTGGCCGCCTCTATGGCGCCGCTGGTCCCGATGATCGCAGTGCTCGCCTCGCTCACCGCGGCCGGCTGCGCGGGAGGCTCGGAGGTGACGACGGGGCCCACCGGGTCCAGCAGCGCGGCGGGCACCGGCGGCCATGGCGGGAGCGGCGGCGCGGGCGGCGCGGGCGGCGCCGGCGGCGACGCGGGCGCGGCCCCGAGCGGGAAGCTCGAGCTCTGCGTGCTCAACGACGGAGGGCCGACGGACGCGTGCGCGAGCCCCGAGGTCCTCGATTTCGAGGCGGTGCCCGCGGGCCGGCAGCAAACGCGCCTGTTCCGCGTCGAGAACCAGACCGCGGAGACGGTCACGTTCACCGAGGCCACCATCGCCAGCGCCGACTTCACGATCGAGCCGGTGCGCTACGAGCCCGACCCGGGGAGCCCGGGCGCGTGGACGCGCGCCGCGGAGGAGCTGCCGGCGGAGAGCGAGCCGGGCAGCGCGCTCTATTTCGAGGTGACGTTCACCTCGAAGGGAATCGCGGGGCCGCTGCCCGCCGACCGGGTGACGGTCGAGGCCGACGTCGGCGACGCGCACGCGCCCGACGTCGTGGTGCCGGTCATCGGCCGCTCGAACGGCTGTCCCGTGGGGACCGCCGCCTGCGACGACGAGCCGGACAACGGCTGCGAGACCGACCTCCTCAGCAGCGCGGCCCACTGCGGCGCCTGCAGCCAGCTCTGCGTCTCGCCGAACGGGACCACCGGCTGCATCGACGGGATCTGCACGGTGTCGTCGTGCACCAACTCCCACGCCGATTGCGACGGGAACGCGACGAACGGCTGCGAGACCAACCTGCTGACCGACGTCGATTCGTGCGGGGCGTGCGGGACGAGCTGCCTCAAGGAGCACACCGAGGCGTTCTGCAACGGGGGCAACTGCAACATCATCGGCTGCGCGCCCGATCACGCCGACTGCGATCTCGACCCGCTGACCGGCTGCGAGGCCGACCTCCTCGCGAGCGCGGCCCACTGCGGCGGCTGCAACATCGCCTGCGACTTCGCGCACGCGAGCGGGACGTGCGCGGCGGGAGAGTGCGAGTTCGGGGCGTGCGACGCCGGCTACGCCGACTGCGACGGCGACCTGACGAACGGCTGCGAGGCGAACCTCGGGGCCAGCCTCGACCACTGCGGCGCCTGCGGCACCGTGTGCAGCTATCCGGGGGCCGCCGAGGCGTGCCTCGCGGGCGTCTGCGTGCTGGGCGCCTGCGACGCCGGCTTCGCCAACTGCGACGGGAGCGCGGCGAACGGCTGCGAGGTGAGCACCGACACGAGCCTCACGAGCTGCGGCGGCTGCAACATCGCCTGCGCGCTCCCGAACGCCGCCGAGTCGTGCCTCGGCGGCACGTGCGTGCTCGGCGCCTGCGCCGAGGGGTTCGCCAACTGCGACGGCGAGGCGGCGAACGGCTGCGAGGTGAGCACCGGCACGAGCCTCGCGCACTGCGGCGGCTGCGGCATGGCGTGCAACCTCGCGAACGCGTCCGAGTCGTGCGTCGACGGCGCCTGCACGCTCGGCGCCTGCGCCGCGGGGTTCGCGAACTGCGACGGCGAGGCGGCGAACGGCTGCGAGGTCGACACGAACAGCAGCGCCGCGAGCTGCGGCGGCTGCGGCGCCGTGTGCGCCCTCGCGAACGCCGCCGAGTCGTGCCTCGCCGGGACGTGCGTGATCGGCGCGTGCGAGCCGGGGTTCGCGAACTGCAACGCGAGCGCGCTCGACGGCTGCGAGGTGAACACGGCCAGCGATCTCGCGCACTGCGGCGGCTGCAACCTGGCGTGCGCGCTCCCGCACGCGGCCGAGTCGTGCCTCGCCGGGACATGCGTGATGGGCGCCTGCGAGGCCGGCTTCGCCAACTGCGACGGCGCCGCGGCGAACGGGTGCGAGGCGAACACCGGCACGAGCCTCGCGCACTGCGGCGGCTGCGGCATGGCGTGCAACCTCGCGAACGCGTCCGAGGCGTGCGAGCTCGGGTCGTGCGAGCTCGTCGCCTGCAACGCGGGCTTCGCGAGCTGCAACGGCGTCGAGGCCGACGGGTGCGAGGTCAGCATCGCGTCGGACCCGGCGAACTGCGGCGCGTGCGGCGCGGACTGCGCCGAGGGGATCCCGAACGCGGCGGTCGGGTGCAGCGTGGGGGCGTGCACGTTCGGCGGCTGCCTGCCGGGCTTCTACGACCTCGACGGGTCGCTCGCGAACGGCTGCGAGTACGCGTGCGCGTTCGTGAGCGACGAGGACCGGCCCGACGACGGCTTCGTGGACGCGAACTGCGACGGGATCGACGGCGACGCGAGCCTCGCGGTCTTCGTGGCGCCGACGGGGAGCGACGCCAACCCGGGGACGCGTCAGGCGCCGAAGGTGTCGGTCATGGGGGGCATCAACGAGGCGGTGCTGACCGGGAAGACGCAGGTCTACGTCTCGCAGGGGACGTACATCGGCCGGGTCACCCTCTCGAGCGGGGTGTCGCTCTACGGCGGCTACGACGCGACGGCCGGCTGGGCGCGCTCGGCCGCGTCGATCGTGGAGATCCGCTCGGGGAGCACGACCGGCGGCTACCTCGCGGCGGTCGAGGGCCAGAACATCAACGCGCCGACGACGCTCGACCGGCTGACGATCCGGACGTCGACGGCGACCTTGGCCGGCGCGTCGAACTACGCGATGCGGTGCGTGAGCTGCACGGCGGTGACGCTGAGGAACAGCCGGCTCGAGGCCGGCGGCGGCGGGCCGGGCGCCGCGGGCGCGAACGGCGCGACAGGGACGGCGGGCGGCAACGGCGCGACCGGCGGGGCGGGGAGCTGCGACGGCGTCGGCACCCGCACCGGGGGCGCGGGCGGGACGTCGAGCTGCGGGCGCACCGGGGGGAACGGCGGCAACGGCGGCGCCCAGGGGACACACGCCGGCCTCGCGGGCAGCAACGGCACCGGCGGAGCGCTCGGCGGCAGCGGAGGCGCAGCAGGGAGCGAAAGCCGGGGGCTGCCCGGCACGAACGGTCAGAACGGCGCCGTCGTTGCGGCCGGGCTGAACGGCACCGGTGCCACCGGGGGGGTGGTCACCGGCGGCTTCTGGCAGGGCAGGGCCGGGAACGTGGGCGGCACGGGCGTCCACGGGAACGGGGCCGGCGGCGGCGGCGGCGGCGGCGGGCAGGGCGGCATCACCATCATCAACGGCGCCGGCAACGGCGGGGGCGGCGGCGGCGCGGGCGGCTGCGGCGGGAGCGGCGGCCTCGGTGGCAGCGCGGGGGGCGGCTCGTTCGGGCTGTTCCTCGTGAACTCGACGGGGTTCCAGCTCGTCGCCAACCAGATCTCCAGCAGCAGCGGCGGCGCCGGCGGCCGGGGCGGCAACGGCGGCAACGGCGGCAACGGCGGCACGGGGGGCGCCGGCGGCACGGTGTGCACCGGCGAGGTCGGCGCCGGCGGCAACGGCGGCACGGGCGGCGCCGGCGGCCGTGGCGGGCACGGCGGCGGCGGCGCGGGCGGCGTCTCGTACGGCGTCTACCGCGTCAGCACCACCGTGTCGCTCGCGGGCAACGTCCTCGCGGCGGGCGCAGGCGGCGCGGGCGGCCTCTCGAGCGGCAACGCCGGTACGGCGGGCGCGTCGGGCGATTCGTTCTGACAGATCGGCGGCCCGACGCGCGCGGCGCTCACGCCCGCGCGCGGGCGCCGGGCCGCGCAAGCGCTCCGGGACGCCACGCGTTCCTGCTCGCGCTCGGGATCGATGAACCGAAGAGGGGAATCGAGGGCGGGATCTGAAGGCGGGGACGAGAGAACGCCGCGCGACCGAGGCCTGGTGACGGCGGCGCGGCGGCCCGAGAAGGCCGCCGCGCGCTTCACGCCGTCACGGGCCCACCGGGATCACTGGACCTCGGTGTGGCACGTGGCGCTGCAGTCGTCGCCGCTCGCCGTGTTGCCGTCGTCGCACTCCTCGTACGGCGCCTGCCGCACGCCGTCGCCGCAGTGCGGGCCGAACACGCAGCCGGGCGCGCACTCGCCGTAGCCGCCGTCGTTCACCCGGTCGTCGCACTGCTCGGGCGGCGTCTGGGTCACGCCGTCGCCGCAGCGCGGACCGATCACGCAGCCGGGAGCGCACTCGCCGTAGCCGCCGTCGTTCACCCCGTCGTCGCACTCCTCGCCGAGGTCCCGCTGCACGCTCCCGTCGCCGCAGACCGCGCCGATCCGGCAGCCGAGGCAGCCCATGCTGCCGTCGTTCACCCGGTCGTCGCACTCCTCGCCCCACTCCTCCTGGATGACGCCGTCGCCGCAGTCCGACGCCTTGGCGCACTCCGGCGTGCACCCGCCGTAGCGGCCGTCGTTCACGCCGTCGTCGCACGTCTCCTGGGGGGCGTCGATGCGCGCGTCGCCGCACCGCGGCCCGATCAGGCACTCCTCCGTGCACCCGCCGTAGCGGCCGTCGTTCACGCCGTCGTCGCACTCCTCGCCGAACTGGCTGTCGATGTTCTCGTCGCCGCAGAGCGGCGCCGCCACGCAGCCCGGCGCGCACGCCGCCGAGCCGTAGCCGCCCAGGTTGGTGCCGTCGTCGCAGATCTCGTACGGGGAGCTCCGGACGCCGTCGCCGCAGTAGAGCCCCAGCGTGCAGCTCGTCGAGCACTTGCCGTACCCCGGGCCGTTCGCCGCGCCGTCGTCGCACTGCTCGTCGGACGTGACGATGCCGTCGCCGCACACCGGCTCGCAGACCGACGGGGCCGCGTTGAAGCCGCCGAGCGTCAGCTTGTAGCTGGACGCCGCGGTGTGGCGCTCCGCCTGGAACACGGCGACCTCGTAGACGCGCCCCTCGGTGAGGCCGAGCTCGTCCATGAGCACCGTCCCGCGATCGTCCTCCACGCCGGCGACCTCGCCCGTCCCCATCGGCGTGTGGATGCCGCCGAGATCGATGCGGAGCCGGTTGTTGATGAACACCCAGACGTCGTCGTCGCCGTAGAAGTCGAGCCGCTCTCCGCCGCGGTACTCGAACCAGTAGCGGACCTCGCTCGTGAAGTAGAAGTTGTGGTTGCCCGCTTCCGCCCAGTCGTTGAACGGATCGCGCGCCAGGCGGCTCGCCTCGCGCTGCGCCGCCGGCACCAACGGGTCCTGCCAGCCGCGGCCGTCGAGCGGGAAGAACAGGGGATCCTCGAAGACGAACACGTCCGACGCCCCGGCGCGCAGGAGCGCGAGGTGGTCGACGACCGTCCTCGAGATCGACGAGTCGTTGTACCAGCGGTTGAAATCCGTCGCGTTCGTGAGGAAGGCGGCCGTCGGCGGCGACCCCGCGAACTGCGGCTTGCCGTCGGCGCCGAGCGTCGCCCGCACGAGCCCGCGCACGAGGGCGTTCGGCGGGTCGGTGTTGGGCTCGAAGTTCGGCGCGTCCTCCTTGAAGTCGCGGTACACGATCGGCACGCGCAGCTCGTCGCCCAGCGTCACCACGTTCGTGCAGCTGTATCCCGGCTCGACGGCGCACGCCGACGAGCAGCCGTCGCCGTCCGCCGTGTTGCCGTCGTCGCAGGCCTCGCCGCCGAGGCGCAGCCCGTCGCCGCACGCCGACGTGCAGCCGGCGTCGCCGCAGTCCGGCTCGACCTGGCAGAACGGCGTGCAGCCGTCGCCCAGGTTGGCGTTGCCGTCGTCGCACGGCTCGGAGCCCTCCCGCTCGCCGTCGTTGCAGACCGTGTCGCGGCAGATGTAGCCGCCGGCCGCGGGCTCGCACACGACGCCCGGCTCCCACTGGCACGCCGCGTCGCACCCGTCGCCGTCCAGCGTGCCGCCGTCGTCGCACTGCTCCCGGGCGACGACCCGCCCGTCGCCGCAGACCGCCGTGCAGCGGCTCCCCGCGCGCGGGCAGTCGAACCCCGCCTCGATCTGGCACGTCGCGGAGCACCCGTCGCCCGAGGTCCGGTTGCGGTCGTCGCACCCCTCGCCCACGCCGATCTGCCCGTCGCCGCACACGACCGTGAACGTGCAGTGCTGGCCGTCCGCGCACACCCAGCCCGCCTCGACGAGGCAGGTCGGCGAGCAGCCGTCGCCCGGCTCCGTGTTCCCGTCGTCGCACCGCTCGCTCGGCCGCAGCCGGCCGTCGCCGCAGCGCTCGATCGGCCTGCACGGCTGTCCCGGCAGGGGACAGACGATGTTGTCCGGGTCCTCGAGCGCGCAGACCTCGGAGCACCCGTCGCCGGCCGTCGTGTTCCCGTCGTCGCAGGCCTCGCCCGTGGAGACGCGCTCGTCGCCGCACGTGTGGAGCCGGTAGCACGGCTCCCCCGCGCGCGGGCAGACCCAGTCGCCCGGCTCCCGCTGGCAGCGATCGTCGCAGCCGTCGCCCGCCGCGGTGTTCCCGTCCTCGCACGTCTCGCCGGGCTCGATCGCGCCGTTGCCGCACGCGATCGTCGTGTGACACCCCTCCCCCGGCTCGCAGGCGCAGTACGGCTCGATCTTGCAGGCGCCGGAGCAGCAGTCGCCGGGGAGGCTGTTCCCGTCGTCGCACTGCTCTTCCTCCCGGTTCGTCTCGCCGTCGCCGCACGCAGGCTCGACAGCGTCGCACTCCGGCGGCGCGTCCGGCCCGTCGCACGGATCGCCCCCGCCGCTCCCCGACGCGGGCCCGACCGTGATGAAGCCGCCGAAGGCGCCGGAGCTGTCGTCGGCGCCGGTGCCCGTCGCGCCGCCCTGGCCCGCGCCGCCCGCGCCGCCCGCGCCGCCGGTGCCCGTCGCGCCGCCGCCCGCGCCCGTGTCGCCGCCGCCTCCACCGCAGGCGACGAGCGGCCCGGCGAGCAGGGCGAGCACCACAGAAGAAAGTCCCTTTGCCAAGCGCATCGATGCCACCATCCCAACCCGCTTCAGAAGAGCGTCACTTTGTTTAAGGAATGCCGCGGAGCGCCTCCGCCCATGGACGTGCGCCTCCGGGGACGGCGTGGGCGCGTGTCGCACCGCGCTTTCGCGCGTGCAGGCCGCCCTCGTCCCGGCCCGATCGCAACGCAAACACTGCAATATTGCAAGCGGATTTCTCGCCACAGCGGGTTTGCGACGCGCCGCGCGCCGCGCCGCCACGGAATCCGCCCGGGCGGTGCGCGGCGCGGGCGCGGCGCGGGCGCGGGCGGCTCGCCGGCCGCTCGGTCTTGACATCGCGGCTCGGCCCTCACGGGCCGCACGAAGGCGCCAACTCGTCCCCCGGGCGCGGCAGAAGGGCTGTAGTCTGGCCGCGGGGAAGCCGGGCTCGCGCGACGCGGGGCGGGTCGAGGCGAGGAACAAGGCGATCGAACGGAGCAGGCATGGTGTCGACAGGGGCCTTGGACGGGGCGGCCCGCGCGGCGGAGGCCGCCCCGCCGAAGCCGGCGGATACGCTGGATGGGGGCAATTACGAGGTCATCCGGCGGCGGCTCGTCGAGCGCGCCGAGGAGCTGGGCCGCCGCGCCGAGGCGCTCAACGCGCGGCGAAAGCAGGTGTTCGGCGGCGCCGACCTCGCGCTCCTCGAGAACGCGCGCGTCAGGACCGAGAACAACTGCGTCCCCCGCGACATCGTGAGCATCCGGGGCAAGCTGCTCGTCGGCTACCTCGTGTTCATGGGGCTGAAGGAGGTGAACGTCGGCGACGTCTTCAGCCTCCACCGCTTCGCGAAGGAGGACGGCGCCTTCGACCTCACGCCCGTCGCGCTCGACGAGGGCGACGCGTTTCTTACCGACGCTGGATTCCTCAAGGAATTCAAGGACCTGCACCGCTACGTGAAGGAGCCCCGGCTGCTCCAGCTCAGGCGCAGCGACACGCGGCTGCTCGCCATCTTCCAGGTCGGCGCGACCGAGCGCGACGTGAAGGTGTTCCGCTGGAGCATCGACGCGACAGGGCGCATCCGGTACCTCGACTCGCGCGGCGAGGAGGACAGCGTCCGGCCGCGCGCCCACGACTTCGCCTGGACGCAGTCCACGCGCGACGACCACGTGCAGGGCAAGCACCCGCACGTCTCGATCCTCGGCGAGATCTTCGTCGAGACGGTCGGCGGCGATCTCACCGTCAAGGTCGAGAACAACACGACCACGGGGCTCGGCATCTACCGCGAGCCGGTCGACGACGCGGGCCAGGCGCTCGACGACGCCGACATCCAGTACGCCCGGCTCGGGCCGCTCATCCTGCTCAAGATCAAGCCGTTCCGCGAGCCGTCGTACCGCTACCTCGTCTACAACGGCCGCACCCGCAAGGTCGTGCGCATCGACGCGATCGGCCTCGCCTGCCTGAGCCTCCCCGAGGACCAGGGCATCGTCTTCCCGAACGGCTACTACCTCGTCACCGGCGAGACGAAGCGCTTCGAGGGCAGCACCGAGAGCCTCGTCTTCGAGCGCGTCATCCGCTCGCCCAACGGGGAAGACGTGCTCTACGTGTTCCACCAGGTCGTGGAGGGGCGCTACGTGCTCTTCCCCTACAACCTGATCCGCAAGGAGATCGCGACCCCGATCCAGTGCCACGGGTACAGCCTCTTCGACGACGGCAAGATGGTGATCTTCCGGGCGTCGAGCGACGAGGCGACGCGCGTCCACCCGATGCAGATCTGGCAGACGCCGTTCATGACCGCGGAGTTCGCGGCGTCGGCGCCGACCGACGGCTCGTACCTCGCGAAGGTGGGCAACGCCGACCTCGTGCGCGGGATCTCCGACGCGCTCAGCCTGCGGCGCGCGGCGATGGACGGGTCGCCGACCCGCCAGACGTTCGAGGACCTCATCCGGACCGCCGGGCGGATGACCGACGCCTTCTACTGGCTCGGCCACGCCGAGGCGGGCGACCTCCAGTCGACCGTGACCGAGCTCCGGGCCGTGTCCGAGAGCATCGTCGACGAGTTCGAGAAGGTCGAGGCCATCAAGGCGCGCGCCGCGAGCGCGCTCGCCGAGACCGAGGCCGCGCAGAAGCAGCTCCTCGGCGGGGTGCGGCCCGAGGACGCGGCGAGCGTCGACGCCTTCCTGACGGCGCTCACCGCCCTGCGGCGGCAGCGCGGGCACCTCATCACGCTGCGCGAGCTCAAGTACATGGACCTCGGCCGCGTCGACGCGCTCGAGGCCGAGGTCGTCGCGCGGGCCGACGAGGTGAGCCAGGCGTGCGTGACGTTCCTCCTCGGCGAGCAGGCGTTCAAGCCGCTGGCCGACCGGCTCGCGGGGCTCATCGCGAAGATCGAGGCGGTCGCGAAGTCGCCCGGGCTCGCGCCGTTCGCCGCGGATCTCGACGCGGTGAACGAGGGCCTCTCGGTGCTCGCCGACATCGTGGCGAGCCTCAAGGTCGACGACCCCACGGCGCGGACGCGGATCCTCGAGGGGATCAGCGAGGTGTACGCGCAGCTCAACCGGGCGCGCGCGACGCTCGCGGCCCGCGGCAAGGACCTCCGGGGCGCCGAGGGGCGCGCCGAGTTCGGCGCGCAGTTCAAGGTGTTCGGCCAGAGCGTCTCGAGCGCGATCGCGATCTGCGACTCGCCCGAGCGCTGCGACAGGGAGCTGTCGAAGCTGCTCGTCCAGCTCGAGGAGCTCGAGGGCAAGTTCGGCGAGTTCGACGAGTTCCTCGGCGAGCTCGCGGCGAAGCGCGAGGAGGTCAACGACGCGATCGCCGCGCGGCGGCAGGCGCTGCTCGACGAGCGGCAGCGGCGCGTCTCGAACCTCGTGGCCGCGGCGGACCGGATCGTCCAGGGGGTCGGGCGGCGGGCGCGCTCGTTCGCGAGCGCGGACGAGCTGAACACGTACTTCGCGTCCGACGCGATGGTCGCGAAGGTCCGCGATCTCGCCGCCGAGCTCCACGCGCTCGGCGACAGCGTGAAGGGCGACGAGGTCGAGGCGCGGCTCAAGTCGGCGCGGCAGGACGCGCTGCGGGCGCTGCGCGACCGCGAGGACCTGTTCGAGGGCGGCGGCGACGTCATCAAGCTCGGCCGCCACCGGTTCAACGTGAGCACGCAGCCGCTCGAGCTCACGCTCGTCCCGCGCGGCGACGGGCTGGCGCTGCACCTCACCGGGACCGACTTCTTCGAGCCGATCGAGGACCCGGCGCTCGAGAGCGCGCGCGACCTCTGGGGCCAGGAGCTCGCGAGCGAGACCCCGGACGTGTACCGGGGCGAGTTCCTCGCGGGCTCGATGCTCGCGGACGCCGAGGCGGGGCGGCACGGGCTGTGCGGAATGTCGATCGACCGGCTGCGCGAGGCGGCGATCGGCCCGGGCGGGCTGCTCGCCGCGGTGCGCGCGTACGCGGAGGGGCGGCACGACGAGGGCTACGAGCGCGGCGTCCACGACGCGGACGCGGCGCTCATCCTGGAGAAGCTGCTCGCGCTGCGGGCCACGGCGGGGCTGCTCCGCTTCGGCAGCGCGCCGCGGGCGCTCGGCTGCCTGCACTGGGCGGGGCTCGACGCGCGCGCCCGGGACCTCGCGCACCGGCGGGCGCGGAGCCTGGGCCGGCTCGCGGCGCAGCTCGGCGAGAGCGAGGCGCGGGCGGCGCTCGCGACCGAGCTGGCGGAGGGCGTGCGCGCGACGGCGGCGGCGCACCGGCTCGAGCCGACCGCGGCGGAGGTGCGCGTGGCGGCGCGCTACCTCGTGGAGGAGCTCGCGGCCGAGCGCGTGCGGTTCGTGACGAGCGACGCGGCGCTGTCGCTGCGCGACGCGCTCCTTGCCCACCTCGACGTCGCGGGGGGCCGCGCGGCGTTCGAGGACGACCTCCGGCAGCTCGAGAAGCACCCGGCCGAGCGGCTCCAGCTCGCGCTCGCCTGGCTGAGGGGGTTCGTCTCGAGAGACGCCGCGCGCGCGCCCCTGAGCCACCTCGCCCTCGAGGCGGCGGTGGTGATCGTGACGGAGCGGCACCTGGAGCGGGAGCCCAGCGGGGCCGTGACCGAGGCGCGCGTGGAGGGGCTGCTCGGCCAGCACCCGCGCATCCGGGAGCGCGCGCTCGCGCTCCGGCTCGACGAATTCCTGAGCAGGATCGAGGACTTCCTGCACGACAGGGCGCCGCGCTACCGCGCCTACCGCAAGGTGCGCAGCGAGATCGCGGAGCGGGAGCGGAAGCGGCTGCGGCTCGAGGAGTTCGCGCCGCGGGTCCTCACGTCGTTCGTGCGCAACCGGCTGATCGACGAGGTGTACCTGCCGCTCGTCGGCGCGAACCTGGCGAAGCAGCTCGGCGCGGCGGGCGACGTGAAGCGCACCGACCTGATGGGCATGCTGCTGCTCATCTCGCCGCCCGGCTACGGCAAGACGACGCTGATGGAGTACGTCGCGAGCAAGCTCGGGCTCGTGTTCATGAAGGTGAACGGGCCGTCGCTCGGCCACCAGGTGACGTCGCTCGACCCCGCCGAGGCCCCGAACGCGACGGCGCGCCAGGAGGTCGAGAAGATCAACCTCGCGTTCGAGATGGGCAACAACGTGATGCTCTACCTCGACGACATCCAGCACACGAACACGGAGCTCTTGCAGAAGTTCATCTCGCTCTGCGACGGGCAGCGCCGGATCGAGGGCGTGTGGCGGGGCCGGACGAGGACGTACGACCTGCGCGGCAAGAAGTTCTGCGTGGTGATGGCGGGCAACCCGTACACGGAGTCGGGCGCGCGGTTCCAGATCCCCGACATGCTGTCGAACCGGGCCGACACGTACAACCTCGGCGACATCCTCGACGGCAAGGAGGCGCTGTTCGCGCTGAGCTACCTGGAGAACGCGCTCACGTCGAACCCGACGCTCGCGCCGCTCTCGGGGCGGGCGCCGGGCGACACGCACCGGCTCCTCCGGATGGCGCAGGGCGAGGCCGTGGCGACGACGGAGCTCGAGCACGCCTACTCGGCGGCGGAGGTGTCGGAGATCGTCGCGGTGTTCGAGCGGCTCTTCCAGGTGCAGCGGGTGCTGCTCTCGGTGAACCTGGAGTACATCCGGAGCGCGTCGCAGGACGACGCCTTCCGGACCGAGCCGCCGTTCAAGCTGCAGGGCAGCTACCGGAACATGAACAAGCTCGCCGAGAAGGTCGTCGCGGCGCACACGCCGGCGGAGGTCGACCGGCTCATCGACGATCACTACGTGAGCGAGTCGCAGACGCTGACGACGGGCGCCGAGCAGAACCTGCTGAAGCTCGCCGAGCTGCGCGGCCGGATGACGCCCGAGCAGAAGGCGCGGTGGGAGGCGATCAAGAGCGGGTTCGTGCGCATCAAGCGCATGGGCGGCAAGGAGGACGACCCGGTCGTGCGCGTGACCGGCACGCTGTCGATGCTGGGCGAGCAGCTCGAGGGCATCCGCGGGGCGATCGGGAAGGCGGCCGCGGTGGCGCAGGCGGGCGACGCGCGGGCGCGCGAGATGAAGCAGTGGCTCGCGCCGGAGATCGAGCGGCTGTCGACGGCGCTGAAGGGGGTGGCGCAGCCGCGGGTCGACGTGAAGGTCGAGACCGATCGATCGGTGTCGGAGTTCGTGGGGCACCACCTGTCGCTGGTGGAGCGGATCGTGGCGCCGCTCGCGAAGGCGACGACGCAGAGCGCGTTCGGCATCCGGGCGATCGAGGCGCAGGTCTCAGAGCTCGGGCAGGCGCTGCGGTCGCTCGACGAGAAGGTCCGCGCGGGGGCGCGCCCGGCGAGCCAGCCGCCGCCGCCGCGCTACGAGGCGCGGCTCGGGGCGGGGTCGCCGGCGAACTTCTACCGGACCGCGCCCGCGGCCGACGTGGTGGATCACGGCGGCATCTTCGTGCCGACCTCCCGGCAGCCGCCGGCGCGTGGGACGACGGTGGCGATCAAGATCCCGTTCGCGGAGGGCGGCGAGCTCGAGGCGGTGGCGGTGGTCGAGTGGACGCGCGAGGCGCAGGAGGAGGGCCCGCCCGGGTTCGGCGCGCGCTTCGTGCGGCTCTCGGGCGAGCAGCGGGAGCTCGTGGAGGGGTTCGTGCGGCAGCGGGAGCCGATGCTGCTGCGCGCGTGAGGGCGCGGGCGCCGCTGCGGAGGTGCGCGCCGTGATCACAGCGCACGAGCTCGGCCGCCGGCCCGCCGCGCGTTCCCCACACACAGCGAGCGGACGCACGGGACAGGAGCCTCCATCAGCAGTGGAGGCGCGTCCCTTGTGCGTGTTATCACCGTGCCGCGACGCGTATCGTCAGCGATGGCCAGGACTCGAAGCCCGCGCACCGGCGCCGGGCACGCAGGAGCTTCGGCACATGAAGATGATGACCCTCGGACCCTTTGATGGGAACGCGTGGCTGCTGGGCCGCAAGGTGGAGCGCACGGTCGCGGAGTGGAAGGAGCCGGCGAAGCTCGCGATCGTGGCCATGCCGAGCGGGACGAAGCACGAGGAGTACCTCGCCGCGGTCGAGGACGCGACCGGCCTTCCGGTGGTCGGGGCCACGACCGGCGGGGGGTCGTTCACGGAGCGCGGCTTCGGCAGGAGCGGCATCTCGTGCGCGTTCCTCGGCGGCACGAGCGTCGAGGTGGCGTGCGCGGCGGCGCGCGAGCTGCGGGCGGACCACGGCAAGAGCATCCGGGCGGCGCTGAGCGACATGGACGAGGCGATCTCGAGCAACGGCCCGCGCAGCGGCTCGCCGAGCTCGATCCTGGTGCTGGCGGACGCGTTCGCGTGCGACGGCGACGAGCTCGTGGCGGCGCTCCGCCAGGGTGTGCCGCCGCACACGCGCGTCTTCGGCGGGACGGCGGGCGACGGGTGGACCTTCGAGGGGGCGCGGGTGTTCCTGGGCCGGAAGGCGCTGACGGACGCGGCGATCCTGGTGCGGCTGACGCACCGCCACCGGGTGAACATCGACGTGGTGCACGGGTTCCGGGCCGCGGAGGGTGGGCGGGATTTCACGATCACGGACATCGAGCGGAACGTGCTCAGGACGCTGGACGGGCAGCCGGCGGCGCGGGTGTACGAGGAGGAGCTGTCGCGGCTCGGCTTCAGGACGAGCGGCGAGGGGCTGCTCCAGACGATGGCGAAGCACGCGCTGGGGGCGAAGACGCCGTTCGGGGAGGCGCTGAAGATCAGGTCGCCGATCGCGATCCGCGGGGATGGCGCGGTGGTGCTGACCGGCGGGCTGGCGCGGGGGCAGGTCGTGCGGGTGGTGAACGCGGCGCCCGACGCGCTGGTGCAGGCGGCGAAGGGGCTGTCGACCAAGGTGCTGGGGCCGCTGCCGGCGGTGTCCGGGTCGCTGGTGTTCGACTGCGCGTCGCGGCTGCGGCTGCTCGGCGAGCGGTACCGCGACGAGGTGAGGGCGTTCCTGTCGCCGAACGCGGCGTCGCATCCGATGTTCGGGATGGCGTGCTACGGGCAGATCGCGAAGTTCGGGGGGAGCGTCGAGGGGTTCCACAACACGAGCGCGGTGATGGTGGCGTGGGGGGAGTCCGACCAAGGGACAGGGCCCGCGAGCGGGTAACACCGTCCCTCGCCTCTTCCCTCTCTCCTCTTCCGTCTCCCGTCTCCCGTCTCCCGTCTTCCGATCCCCGTCCTCGTCTGTCGTGCGCGTGCGCGTGCGCGTGCGCGTTCCCCGTCCTCCGTCGTGCCGCTACACGTCTCACGGTGACGGGAGAGGGATGGATCGGGCACGCGCACGCGCACGCGCACGACAGACGTGCACGGGAGAGGGAAGGTCGGGAGACGGGAGACGGGAGACGGGAGACGGGAGACGGGAGACGGGAGACCATGACGGCTATCGATGCACGCCGATCCACTTCGACAGCGAGTGCGGAGGTAGCAGAAAGGATGGCTCGATCTCGACGCCGAACGTGAGCTGCCACGCGCGCTCGTCGCCGAGCCCCGCACGCGTCGTCGCGAAGAGGCGTAGACCGGACGCGAACGCCGACGGCACGGGGGTGGCGGGAGAGTCGCACGCGCCGCGCTCCGAGATCCGGCCCTCCACATGACGCACGCCGCCCGTGAGCGTCAGCGCCAGGTGCGGCGTGAGCCCGAGCCTGTCGTCACCAAGACCACCGCCCAGACGAAGCGCATAGGTCCCCCACCGCGCGTGCCGCACCTGGCCCATGCTGAGGAGCAACCCGCCCTCGCCACGCGCGCCGTCAAGATCGGTGTGCACGCCGAACCAGGGGCCCCAGCGGAGCTCCATCGGTCCGCCAACCATGGCCTCGGAGCCAAACGACGCGAGGCCCGTGGTCATCTCGCTCCCCACGCCAAGCACGCCCAGACCGCCCTCGGACGCGCCGCCGAGCGTCGCGCCGGCGCCGCCCGATAGCCACCAGGACCACTCGGCCACCGCTGGCGTCGAATCGATGATGGCAAGCAGAATGCACGCGCCGCGTGACGCGCCCTCCTCCTGGGCCCCGGCGACACGCGCACCGCCGGTGGCGAGCAGCGCGAGGAGCGCGGCGCACCGACGCGCTCGGCGCTGAACCCCATCCCTGCAGCGGTCGTTTCTGGTCATCCGGGGCGATCCTAGCCGATCGGAAGCGGTGAGACCAACCAACCCATGGTCGCCAGGACAACCACAGAATCTCGCACGGTGAGTGGCCCAATGATCGGAACGACAACAAGAGCGCTCGTGCGGCCGCGCTCTTCGTCCCAGGCCCGCCCGCGAGCACGGGAAGCCAACTGAAAGCAAGAACACAGCATCGGATCGCGCTCATGAAACTTTACACAACATAGCGCCACACACAACGATGCTGTCATCGGAGTCCGCATCTCACACCGTGCGAACCGTTTGCATGCGCCGTGGAAACTTCAGGCAAAGCTGCAGACAATTCGGACCTGAGAGACACTCATCTGCTCACGGAGAACTCAGCATCTGTTATGATGTGCTCATCGCGGCCTTGAGCCAGCTTCTCTCTCAGGAAGCTCGCGGCTGCTCCCGGGGGTGCTCGCGTCGCGCATCGCGCGCGGGCCGTTCAGCGCCTGGCGCAGCCGCGTGCTCTCAGCATCACAAGGACGAAGGAGATCCTCATGAACCTTGCACCCTCGCAGAAGCTCTCGTCGCATCGACGTCCGCAGTCCCGGAGCGGGAGCGACGAGCAGCGTCAAGCAAGGGACGAGCGAGCCGCCGGCTCGTCGAGCCCGCGCCCGGTCGAGGCAGGACGCGCAGGCACACACCTCCTCGCGCGCGTCGCCCTGGCCGGGCTGCTCGCGACGCTGGGCGCGTGCGTCGCTGGAGAGGCCGGCGACGCGGAGCTGGGCGACGAGTCGCCGATGGCCGCCGAGAGCGGCCTCTCGGCCGAGCTGAGATACCAGCCACTCTGGGGAGGCCGCTACTGCGCCGCCGTCACCGTGACGAACGACAGCGCGAGCCCCACCACGTCCTGGAGCGTCGTCACCGACGTGAAGAACGCGACGGTGACCAGGTCCTGGGGCGCCGCGTTCTCGACCAGCGGCACACTCCTGACAGCGACGCCAACCGCGAGCAACGCGCGCATCGCGTCCGGCGCCTCGGTCACGTTCAACTTCTGCGCGACGGGCACGACCCGCCCGACGATCTCATCCGTGACTGGCGACGGGACGCCGGCGTCCGGCTCGACGGGCACGACCGGCAGCGGCAGCGGCGGCGCAGGCGGCAGCGGCGGCACCGGCGGCACCGGCGGCACCGGCGGCACCGGCGGCAGCGGCGGCAGCGGCGGCACCGGCGGCAGCGGCGGCAGCGGCGGCGCCGGCGGCTCGGACGGCGCGAGCGCGCCAAGCGCCTTGCCGGCGGCCCGGGAGGCGTGTCCGACGATCGCCACCGGGACGATGACGTTCCGCGGCCGCGAGGTGCAGGTGTGGGCCGGCGCGCGGTCCGCCACGCCGGCGCCGGTGGTCGTCTACTGGCACGCCACGGGCTCCAGGCCGCGAGAGGCGGTGACCGGCCTCGGACAGGCCGCCATCGACGAGATCACGAGCCGCGGAGGTGTCGTGTTCGCGCCCAACGCGTACGACGGTCACGGCGGCGAGGACGGCACGCGGACGACGGGCAACAACGTGTGGTACGTGGGAGATCTCAATACGGCCGATGAGGCGCTCGCGTGCGCCATCCAGCAGCGCAACATCGACACGCGCCGCATTCACTCGCTCGGGTTCAGCGCGGGCGGGCTCCAGGCGGCGTACATGGCGTACGCGCGATCCAGCTACGTCGCGAGCGTCGTGACGTACTCGGGCGGCACGACGGGCTTCGGCACCCCGGCGCTCCAGGACGCCGCCAACCCGCCCGCCGTCATGGGGGTCCACGGCGCCGAGGGCTCCGATGTCGTCGGGATCGACTTCGCGCGCGCCAGCGCGGCGTTCGAGGACGACATCAAGGCGAAAGGCGGCTTCGCCATCGACTGCGACAGCGGCGGCGGACACCGCATCCCGTCCGGCATCGCCGCGTCGAGCTGGCAGTTCCTCGAGGACCACCCGTACAAGGTCACGCCGCGGCCCTACGCGGCGGGCATCCCGGCGAGCTTCCCGGGCTATTGCAGGATCCGGTGAGCTCCGGATCGGCCGCGAGCGCGCCCGGTCCCGTCAGAACCCGAGCGACCTGATCGCCTTGCGGATCGTGTCGGCGCTGGCGCGGACGCCGGCCTCCTCCTCGGAGCTCATCGGGATCGGGAGCTGCGAGTCGAGGCCAGACCGGTTCACGATGCACGGCACGCTCAGGCACACATCGTCGATGCCGCGGTAGCCGCTGAGCAGGCTGCTGACGGGGAGCACGCGGTTCTCGTCCCTCAGCAGCGCCTCCAGGATCTTGGCGGTCGCCAGGCCGATGGCGTAGTTCGTCGCGCCCTTGCCGGAGATCACCTGGGCAGCGGCGTTCTTCACGCCATGGAAGATCGCCGTCCTGTCGCTCGCGCCGAGCTTGCCATGGCCGGGCACGGACCACTCGTCCAGCGGGATGTTCGCGACGCTCGCGCTGCTCCACAGCGGCACCTCGCTGTCGCCATGCTCGCCGGCGATGTAGGCGTGGACGTTCTGCACGGCCACGTTGAGCTGCCTGGCGATCAGGAAGCGGAACCGGCTGCTGTCGAGCACCGTGCCGCTGCCGATCACGCGGGCAGGCGGGAGGCCCGTCAGCTTCATCGTGACATACGTGATCACGTCGACCGGGTTGGTCACCAGCAGATAGAGCGCGTCCGGCGCCACGGCCAGCAGCCGCGGCAGGAGCTCGCGGCATATCGCGACGTTCGCCGTGGCGAGGTCCATCCGGCTCTGCCCGGGCTTCTGCTTCGCGCCGGCGGTGATGACGACCACGTGCGCCCCGCGGCAGACCTCGACGTCATCGCTGCCCTCGAGCGTCGCCACCGGGACGAACTGCAGGCCGTGGTTCAGGTCGAGCACCTCGGCTTCGACCTTGGCCCGGTTCACGTCGAACAGCGCCACCTGCTTCGCCACGCCGCGGAGCAGACAGGCATAAGCGATCGTCGCGCCGACGCTGCCAGCGCCCACGACCGCGACCTTGCTGGGAGAGACGGACTGGAGATCGGGCATGCCGCCCGGGGTACCGCAGCGACGCGACCGGACCAAGCCAAATCAGGCCGTGTCAGGGGCGGCCGTAGGCGATGGAACGGCGGTCGGCGACGCGGCGGTCAGGGCCGCGCCCGCCGGGGCGGCGGTCGGCGGCGGCGAAGCGGGCGCAGCGACGATCGCCGGCAGCACAAGCGGGGCCATGGTCGGGGGGGCGCCGGGGTGCAGCTCGACGGCGAGGCCCGCCTGCGCTGCGCCGGGGCTGAGCGCGATGCCCTCCTCGCGGCAGGCGCGGAAGAACGCCTTCATGACCTCGGACTCGATCAGATCGTGGCGCTCGAAGTCGCCGATCCAGAACTTGATGACGTAGCGCTGGAAGAGCGGCGTGACCGCCGCGAGCCAGAGCCTCGGCGCGGGATCCTCGAGGACGTCCGGCACCTGCGCGCAGGCGCGCTGGGCGGCGCGCTCCACGGCCTCGGGGGGGGCGGCGAGGGCGACGAGCATCTCGATGTTGCGCGCGCACCGGCGGTCCGGCGCGCAGAAGTTCTGCACGCGCGCCTTGGCGATGACCGAGTTCGGCAGGATGACGACGTCCCCGGAGAACGTCCTGAGGCGCGTCGAGCGCCACCCGACGTAGACCACCTGCCCCTCGACGCCGTCGACGAGGATCCAGTCGCCCACGCCGAACGACCGCTCCGAGTGCAGGGCGAGCCCGGCGAAGAGGTTGCCGAGGGTGTCCTGGAGCGCGAGGCCGAGGACCACCGTGATGACGGTCGACGTCGCGAGCAGCGGCACGAGGTCGACCCCGGTGACCGCGCCGACGATCGAGAGGCCGGCGACCAGGTAGAGGATCGCGAGCAAGAGGTGCCGGACCAGCGCCGGGATCTGCACCTTCTGGCGCTCGGCGAGCCAGAAGTCGATGACCAGGGTCTCGGCGACCTCGATGCCCAGGTACGACGCGAGCGCGAGCTCCATGAGGAGCACGCCCTTGTGGAGCGTGGGCAGGTCGCCCCCGCGCAGGGCGATGAACGTGTGCATCGAGAGCAGCGCGACGAGCAGGCGCGCCGGGAGCCGCATGCGGCGGATGAGGAGGTCGTCGAGCGACGTCTGCGTGGCGTCCGCGATGCGCGCGAGCAACGCGAAGAGGAGGCGGTAGACGAGGAGCCCGAGCGCGAGGACGGCGAGCGACATCCCCAGCGCCACGGGCAGCGAGGCGGGGGAGCGGACGAGGTCGGCCCAGAGCGCGGGCAGCCGTTCGAGGTTCACGCAACGAGTCTGCCACAAGCGGAGACCGGGGAGCTCGCGCGGATCAGCGCGCGTGCCGGCAGCGCGCGTGCCGGCGCGCCGCCGCGCGCCTGCTGCCCTGCGCCCCTGGCGCCCGTCCTCAGCGCGCTGGAGCTCGCGCTGCGGTCCCTGACGCCTGCCATCTGCGCGCTGGAGCTCGCGCCGCGCGCTGCGCGTTGTGCAACGACGCAATCCCTTGCGTGACGGAGCGCTCAAGCACGACGCGCGCTCGGTGAGCGAGATCGCAGTCAACGTCCTTGATGCGCAGGATCATACGAGCAGCACGTGGCGTACGGCATCTCGACGGACAGGGTTCGCAGCCAGCCGAAGAGCACGGTGAACCGGGTGGGATCGCGGGACGACGTCTGGGGGGGCCAGCAGACGAACCTCACCTACTGCGTGAGCAACGCCTTCGGGGCGAACCACGCGCGAGCGGTCGCGGAGATGGCTGCCGCCGCCCGCGCCTGGGAGGGAGATCGAGGCCGATGTCGACTTCGTCTATGTCCCCGGGCAGAACGGCGACTGCAACAACGCGAACACGAACGTCGTCTTCGCGGTCAGGCCGTGGAACAGCGGGGGCGCCTGCTCGTTCTTCCCGTCGGGCGGCGGTTGCGTGGCGCGGACCGTCGTCATCGATTACAACGATCTCGACACCAACCCGTTCTACGAGACGAACGCGCCCAACATGACCACCACCGGCGTGGTCACGCACGAGCTCGGACATGTGCTTGGCCTGCGCCACGAGCACGTGCGCGCGGAGAGCGGCGGAACGTGCGTCGAGGGCGGAGAGTGGCGCACGCTGACCAGGTACGACGCCGGCTCCACGATGCACTACCCGTGGTGCAACGGGGTGATGACGTCCGATCTGAGCATCACGGGGTTCGACGCGCTGGGCGCGCGCAAGCTCTACGGCCCCAATTTCGGCGCGCCCGCCCTGTGGACAGGCAACTTCGGCCACGACGCCGGGGGCTGGCGCGTCGAGCAGCACCCGCGCTTCATGGCCGACGTCAACAACGACGGCCGCGACGATGTCGTCGGCTTCGGCAACGCCGGTGTCTACGTGGCGCTCTCCACCGGGTCGAGCTTCTCGGCGCCGGAGCTGTGGATCGGCAACTACGGCCACGACGCCGGGGGCTGGCGTGTCGAGCAGCATCCGCGCCTCCTCTCGGACGTGAACGGCGACGGTCGTCAGGACATCGTCGGATTCGGCAATGCAGGGGCCTACACGTCGCTCTCGACGGGCGCGTCGTTCAGCCGGGCCGAGCTCTGGGTGGACAACTTCGGATACGACGCCGGAGGCTGGCGTGTCGAGCAGCACCCGCGCCTCCTGGCGGACGTGAACGCCGACGGCTTCGCCGACATCGTCGGGTTCGGCAACGGCGGCACCTACATCTCGCTCGCCAACCCGTAGCGCGCCGAGCGCGCTGCGCCCACGGCGGCCTCGCCGCCGACGGTCGCGATCCCCTCCGTCATCTGCGTCCGAGCTCGAAGCAGCAGACGTAACAGCTCTTGCGGAAGTCCGGCGCCGGATCCCCGCATCCCGGACACTGGCGCGAGGATCGGTGTGGGGCTGTCATCAGGAATCCCGTGCATGCCCTGGGACAGCAGGTCACCGGCGCGGTCTTACCGCGGACACGAAAGCACCTGCGCCGCCCGATCGATCCCTGATGGACACGATATTGACGTTGTGGACGAGGAGATTCCGCCCACGTCCTTGACGTTCGCGCCCGGGCGCCGCGACATCTCTGAACGCGCCCCCCCGGCTCCGAGGCGTGAATCTGAAGTCAATACATAACCGAGGGCATGAATGTGCTTCGTCAAGCCGGAGCAGGTCGCGCTGCTCGGGATTGACATCTCCGAGTCGTTCGGATCTCATCCTCACGCATGATGCGCGAACATTTCGGACACGATGGAGGGTCGGGCGCCAGGCGCAAGCTGGCTTTGATTCTGGGGCTCGTCCTCGTCGCGGCCTGCGGAACGAAGGTGCGAGATTTCGAGTCGTCGTCGAGCTCCGGTGGCGTGGACGGCGCCGCGGGCCACGGTGGCGGTCCTGCGGGCAACGGCACAGGTGGCGGTCCTGCGGGCAGCGGAGGAGGCGGCGCGACTGGCGGGAGCGGGGCAGGCGACGCCGGTACCGGGGGCGAAGCCACCCCACCCCACTGGGACACGTTCGAGCGCGTCGGTCATGACGATCTCGCCAATGAGATCTCGAATTTCTTCCCGCAAGTCGCGGTATCGGCCAGCGGCGACGCGCTGCTCGTGTTCTATGATCAGGGCACCGTCTGGGCGCGCCGCTATGTCAAGGAGAGCGACAGCTGGGACTCGCTGCTGCAGCTCAACGACGCGACCTCGGAGGGCGTGAACGCCAGGGTGGCCGTCGACGCCGAGGGCAACGGGATGGTCGTCTGGTACTCGCACCTGGTGGGTGGCGCCGTGTTCGCCAGGCGGTTCACCGCATCGCTCGGATGGCCCGCCGGGTGGAGCCCGGTCGAGACGGTCGCCGAGGGCACGGCGGGGCTCGTGCAACAATCGATGACGGTCGCGATGACCCCCGCCGGCCATGCCGTCGTGGGGATTGACGTGCGCATCAGCGACAACTCGTCGCATGAGGGATACCTGGCCATCTACGAGAACGGGCAGGGCTGGCGAACACCGGTGAAGGTGTCGGGGAGCACCACCAGCGCCAGCGGCACGGCTGTCGGCGTCTCGACCGTGGGCACGACGCTGCGCGCGGTGGCAGCGTGGCACCAGTCGGATGGCGAGCGTCTCAACGTGCTGGGCAACGTGGTCACCTACGATCTGACGACCCACGACGGCAGCATGGAAGACCCGAAGCCGCTGGAGACGGACGACACGCTCGATCACCTGAGCCCCCGCGTCGTGATGGACCGCAACGGGAACGCGATGGTTGTATTCCTCCAGCGCGGCTCGACCGGATCGGAGTCGCACGTCATCGCCAATTCGTATTCAGGGGGCGCGTGGACCGGCGCAACCGGCGTGGACACCGCGGGCGAGATCGCGAGCGACTACTCCGTCGCGATGAATCAGGAGGGTGAAGGGGTCGTGGTGTTCCGGCAGTGCGGTCCCGCCTGCGCGATCTGGGCGCGGCGCTTCTCGGGGGCGAATTTCCGACCAGCCGACAAGCTCTCGACCGACGAAAATAGCGTGGGCGGCCCCGAGGTCGCCGTGGACGAGGCAGGGCGCGGGCTCGCCGTGTGGGCGCAGAAATCGGCCGCCCTCCCGTCGATCTTCGCCAGCGAGCTGTCGCCCGCGCTGGGATGGACGGAGGCCCACGCGCTGGAGGACGACAACGCTGCCGAGCACGCGGAGCCGGCGGTGGCCTTTGGCCCGAACGGGACCGGGATCGCCGCGTGGGTGCGCGAGACGACGACGAACAGCCTCATGCGCCGCTCGATCTTCGCCGAGGTGTACAAGTACTGAGGACGGAGCAGGGCGCCGGCCCGGCGGTTCAGGGGTCCCCCGCCCCCGGCCGTGCGGGGTGCCGCGCCGGCTCGGCGGGCGTACACTCGCCGCATGAACGACATTCGCGACATCAGCCACGACGAGGCCCGGGTGGCGGAGCTGGTCCGCTCGGCGCGGCGCGTCGCCGTGCTCGGCATCAAGACCGAGGCGCAGGCGGATCAGCCCGCCTTCTACGTCCCGAGCTACCTGAAGAGCGCGGGCGTGGAGGTGATCCCGGTCCCTGTCTACTACCCCGACGCGAAGACGATCCTCGGCCAGCAGGTCTACCGCCGCGTGGCGGACGTCCCGGGCCCCATCGACATCGTCGACGTCTTCCGGCGCAGCCAGGACGTCACCGGGCACCTCGACGACCTGCTCGCCGCGCGGCCGCGCGCCGTGTGGCTGCAGAGCGGAATCCAGAACGACCAGGTGGCCGAGCGGCTGGTCGAGGCCGGCATCCTGGTCGTGCAGAGCCGCTGCCTCATGGTCGACCACCGCCGCTACGCCGGGCGGGGCTGAGGGCGGCGCGGGCGCCGGCGTTGCGCCGCGCCGGACTGGCGCACCGGGTGGCGCTCGTGAGGACGATCCGAGTAGAGTTCGGCGCATGCTCCTCGAGAGTCTGCGGCTCGATCGGTTCCTCTCGTTCGGTCCTGGCACCGATGCGATCGAGCTCAGCAACCTGAACGTCCTCATCGGCCCGAACGGTTCGGGGAAGTCGAACTTCATCGAGGCCATCGACCTTCTCCACGCCGCACCCACGGATCTGCTCGCCCCGGTGCGACAGGGCGGAGGGGTGAGCGCGTGGATCTGGAGGGGTGAGCCGGGTGCGACGGCCGAGGTGGAGGCCATCCTCGCCTACAGGCCGGAGTCGGGCTGGAACCTGCGCCACCGGCTCTCCTTCACCGAGGTAGGAGCGCGCCTGGAGATCGTCGACGAGCGCATCGAGAGCGAGAAGTCATCGGCCGGTGAGACCAGCAATGGCCTCCACTTCGGTTACGAGCATGGGCGCCCGACGCTCAACACGAAAAACGGCAAGCGCGAGCTCCGGCGCGAGGACATCGACCCGCAGCAGTCCATCCTCTCGCAGCGCAAGGATCCAGATCAGTATCCGGAGCTCTCGTTCATCGGCGATCAGTACAGCAAGATCCGGCTCTACCGCGACTGGGGATTCGGCCGCCTCTCGTCCCCCCGGCGCCCACAGCCTCCCGATCTGCCGACCGATCACCTGCGCGAAGATGCACAGAACCTCGGTTTGATCCTGAATCGGTTCCGCCGGGATGTACCCACCAAGCGGGCGCTGATCGAAGCTCTGCAGCAGGTCTTCGATGGAGTGGTCGACTTCTCTGTGCAGATCGAGGGGAGCACCGTCCAGGTCTTCCTCGAAGAAGAGCGCTGGACCATCCCGGCGACGCGCCTCTCCGACGGCACGCTCCGCTGGCTTGCGCTGCTCGCCATCCTGCTCGATCCGGCGCCGCCGCCGCTCGTGTGCATCGAGGAGCCGGAGCTCGGCCTGCATCCGGATCTGATGCCCGCGCTCGCACGCCTCCTCGTGGGCGCGTCCGAGCGCACGCAGCTCGTGGTGACGACACACTCGGACGTCCTCGTCGATGCGCTCTCCGACAGGCCAGAGGCCGTGATCGTCTGCGAGCGCCACGCAGGTCGGACGACCATGCGGCGCCTCACGCGGGACGCTCTCTCGACATGGCTGGAAACGTACGCGCTCGGTGAGCTCTGGCGCAAAGGCGAGCTCGGGGGCACGAGATGGTAGCCGTGCGCGTCTACGTGGAGGGGGGCGGCGCCTCGAGGCGGGCTCAGGAGCCCCTTCGCGAAGGCTTCAGCAAGCTGTTCGAGAAGGTCCTCGGTGGGCGCGGCAAGCCGAAGGTCATCGCATGCGGCAGTCGCAAGGAGGCGTTCGACGATTTCAAACGCGCGCTGAAGAGCCACCCGCACGCGCTGTGCATTCTGCTCGTGGACAGCGAGGAGCCCGTGAAGTCCGGGATCTCAACCTGGGACCATGTCTCCAGACGCGAGGGAGACCAGTGGCCAAGGCCGGATGGCGTGCGCGATGAGCAGCTTCACCTGATGGTGCAAGCGATGGAGGCCTGGCTGGTCGCCGACGCGGAGTCGCTCGCAGCGTACTACAAGCAGGGATTCCGGAAGGATGCGCTACCCCGTCAGAAGAACGTCGAGCTGGTCGCGAAGAGAGACCTCTACGAGGCGCTCGAGCGGGCGACCAGGGAGTCCAAGACCAAGGGTAAGTACGCGAAACATCACGGATTCGAGCTGATCGGGCTGATCGACCCGAACAAGGTGCGCGCGGCCTCCGTACATGCGGCGCGGTTCCTCGACACGCTCATGGATCATGCCGCGGCCGGGCCGCCCTGAGCTGGCGCGCTGGCCGGCGCACGCACCGGTCGCGCTCTCGGGCGGCCCGGCAACGCCCGAACCGTGAGCGCCCGACGGCGGGATCGCCGCAGCCCCGCTACAGCGGCCGGTGCTGCGTCCCCTTGCCGTACGTGATCGCCAGGAGATCTCCCGGCTCCCGGACGATGAACCGGTGCCACGCGCCCTGCGGGACCTTGCACGCCGTGCCGGCCCGCAGCGCGACGACCCGCTCGCTGCCCTGCTCTTGCAGCACGATGTCGCTCGCGCCCGACAGGAGGTACAGGATCTCGTCCCCGGCCGGGTGCATCTCCCATTGCTGCATGTCCTCGACGAGGTGAAACGTCGTCACCAGCCAGCCGCCCGCGTGCGCGACCCGCCGGACGTCCTCGGCGCTGGCGTCGCCGGACATCAGCTCTTGCCAGAACGTCGGCCTCACCTCGATGGGCAACGCATCGCCCCCGTCGGCGAGGTGCAGGTAGGTGCTGCGAAGATCGAACCCGGGCTGTGTCGGATTGGCCATCTTGTCCCTCTCAAAGCTCCTGGAGGCGCCCATGCGAGCAGGGCCTCCCTGCCCTGTCAATCCGCTCCCCCCTCCCCCGCCGCGCCCTCCGCCTCCGCTCAGCCCGCCACGCCGGCGCTCACCGGGCTCACCTGAACAAATGCTCCCACCCCGCCGAGAAAGCGCTACACTCCGCTCGCGGCGACCGGCCCCTCGCCCGGCGCCGCCCGCACCATGCCGCGCCCCGTGAACAACCCTCCGAACCCGTGGTCGTCGACGCAGGTCGAGTACCTCGAAGAGGCGCCCCCGGCGACGCTGCAGGTCTTCGAGGAGCAGGCCCGCTCCATCATCACCTCGAACGACAGCCCCGACCTGCCCTTCCGGTTCAGCGTCAACCCGTACAGGGGCTGCATCCACGCCTGCGCCTACTGCTATGCACGCCCCTCGCACCAGTACCTCGGGTGGGGCGCCGGGACGGACTTCGACCGCAAGATCGTCGTCAAGGCGAACGCGCCCGAGCTGCTCGAGAAGGAGCTCTCCCACAAGGGGTGGCAGGGCGACACGATCGTGTTCTCCGGCAACGTCGATTGCTACCAGCCCCTCGAGGCGAGCTACGAGCTCACCCGCCGCTGCCTCGAGGTCTGCCTCGCCTTCCGGAACCCCGTCGGGCTCATCACGAAGGGCGCGCTCGTGCGGCGCGACGTGGCCCTGCTCGGCGAGCTCGCGCGGCGCGCCCGCGCCCGTGTCCACCTCAGCATCCCCTTCGCCGACGACGCGGTCGCCCGCAAGATGGAGCCGTACGCGAGCCGCTCGTCGCTCCGCTTCGAGGCGATGCGCGCCCTCTCGGACGCGGGCGTGCCGACGGGCATCTCCCTGTCGCCCATGATCCCCGGCCTGAACGACAGCGACGTCCCCGAGCTCCTCGAGCGCGCCCGGGACGCCGGCGCGCAGACCGCCTTCATGATGCCGCTGCGCCTGCCGCGCGAGGTGCTCCCCGTCTTCGACGAGCGCCTCGAGGAGGCCTTCCCGGACCGCGCCGGCAAGGTCCGCCGCGGGATCCAGGAGATGCGCGGCGGCAAGATGAACGAGGCCGCCTTCGGGGCGCGCTTCCAGGGCGCAGGCCCGCGCTGGGCGGCGATCCAGCGGCTCTTCGAGGTCCACTGCCAGCGCCTCGGGCTGAACGCGGCGCGCGTGGGCGACGAGGTGCGCGAGGGAGAAGGCGAGTCGACGTTCCGGCGGCCGAGCCGACAGGGGACGTTGTTCGACCTGTGAGGGTGGAGTTGGCATTCCTCTCTCCCCTTGGCGCCCCTGGCGCATAGCGGTTTTTCTGCCGATCAGGGGCGACTCCCCGCAGCAATGCTAAGACTCTCGCCCCATGAGCCAGAACCGGATCATTCATAACCCCATCCTGCCGGGGTTCAACCCCGACCCTTCCATCGTCCGTGTCGGTGAGGACTACTACGTGGCGACGTCCACGTTCGAGTGGTTCCCCGGCGTGCAGATCCACCACTCGCGGGACCTGGTGAACTGGCGGCTCGTGACCCGCCCGCTGACGCGCGCGAGCCAGCTCGACATGCTGGGCGACGCGGACTCGTGCGGCATCTGGGCGCCGTGCCTGAGCTACCACGGCGGCCGCTTCTACCTCGTGTACACGGACGTGAAGCGCTACGGGCGCTCCCTGCGGGACGGCAGCGCGTCGCTGCGCGACACGCACAACCATGTCGTGACGAGCCCGCGCATCGACGGCCCTTGGTCAGACCCGGTCTATCTGAACAGCAGCGGCTTCGATCCCTCGCTGTTTCACGATGACGATGGTCGAAAGTACCTGGTCAACATGCTGTGGGACCACCGCCCGCTCGCCAACCCCTTCGCCGGCATCGTGCTGCAGGAGTACTCGGAGCGCGAAGGCAAGCTGATCGGCAAGCGCCGCAACGTCTTCCAGGGCACGAGCCTCGGGCTCACCGAGGCGCCCCACCTCTACAAGCGCGACGGCTATTACTACTTGATCACGGCCGAGGGCGGCACGGCCTGGAACCATGCCGTCACGATGGCGCGCTCGAAGCAGATCACCGGCCCCTACGAGCTGCACCCCGAGAAGTACATTCTCTCCTCGCGCCTGCGGCCCGATCTCCCGCTGCAGCGCGCGGGCCACGCCGACCTCGTCGAGACGCCGAGCGGAGACGTCTACATGGTGTACCTGTGCGGGCGGCCGCTGCACAACCGAGGCCGCTGCACCTTGGGCCGCGAGACGGCGATCGCTCGCATGCGCTGGTGCGACGACGGCTGGCTGCGCACCTTCGATGGCAGCGGGCTGCCGGAGGTGGACGTGCTCGCGCCGGAGCTCGCGCCGCACGGGTTCGAGCGCCCCCCGGCGCGCGAGCGCTTCGACGGCAAGGAGCTGCCGCTCGCGTTCCAGTGGCTGCGCTCACCGTACCCGGAGGAGCTCTTCAGCTTGAGCCAGCGCCCCGGCTACCTGCGCCTGTTCGGGCGGGAGACGATCGGTAGCTGGTTCCGGCAAGCGCTCGTGGCGCGGCGCCAGGAGTCGCTCTGCTACAGCGCCTCGACCGTCGTCGAGTTCGAGCCGGAGCACTTCCAGCAGATGGCGGGGCTCGTGGCCTATTACAACAGCTCCAAGTTCCACTACCTGTACGTCTCGCACGACGACACGCACGGCAAACACCTGCGCGTGATGTCCCGGCGCCCCGATCAGCTCGTGTTCGACGCCTTCACGCCGCCGGTGCCGATCGCGCCGGGCCAGCCCGTCGAGTTGCGGGTCGAGGTCGACTACGAGCGCCTCTACTTCGGCTATCGTGTCGGGCAAGGGCCGCTCGTGTGGTTCCCCGAGCCGTTCGACGCGAGCATCCTCTCCGACGAGGCGACGATGCCGGGCCTGCCCAACTTCACCGGCGCGTTCGTGGGCATGGCCTGCCAGGATCTCGCTGGCACGCAGCACCCCGCCGACTTCGCCCATTTCGACTACGCCTCGCGCGCGTTCGTGCCCGATCCCTGCGCCTGAACGCCGCGCCCGCGGAGAATGCCTCGAAGCTGCTCTGCCCGTCGAGCCGCACGGCGCAGCTTCCGGCGATGATTTCCATGCGCTCGGCGGCGTCCGTTGAACCGTGGTACTTCACCGGGGTACACTCGCCCAATGGTCTCCTTGGCAGGAGCTGTTCCTGGCGCCTCGGAAGAAAGCGCAGCGAGCGCGATGAACCTCCGGTGTTACGCGACCGTCGTCGCGATGGCATGGGTGGCCGCGTGCGACAGCGGCTCTGGCGCGCCGCCTCTGCCAGCGCCGTCGGGCGGAGCAGGCGGTACGTCGGCGGCCGGCGCCGCGTCCGCGGCAGGAGGCTCGAGCGGGAGCGCAGCACAAACAGGCGCTGCGGGAGCGAGCGGCGGCGCTGCGGCCGTCGCGGGCTCGACCGGCGTGGCCGGCGCCGCGGACGCTGGCGGCGGCGCCGGAGCCGGCGGTGCGAGCGGTGCCGGCGCGTGCCCGGCGGGCTCGACGCAGCTGTCGCCGTGGCCCGGCGAGACCGAGGTACGCACGCTCGACAGCGAGGACGCGTTCGAGAGCGATCTGAGCGGGCTGGCCTACGAGGCCCCCGGAGCGCTGTGGGCGACCGACAACCTCTCCGCCAAGCTGTTTCGATTGTTGAAGAGCGGAGGGAGCTACGCGCCGGACACGTCCAATGACTGGGCCTCCGGCAAACGGCTACGTTACCCGAACGGCAGGGGCACGCCCGACGCGGAGGGAGTGACGCTCGGCGCCACGAGCGCCGCGGGCGTCTACGTGTGCGCCGAGCGCGACACGGACGATCCGTCCGTGAGCCGGCTGTCCGTGTTGCGCTACGACGTGACGGCCGCCGGAGCGACGCTGACCGCGACTCACGAGTGGAACCTCACCGCCCTCTTGCCCGAGGTCGACGCGAACGCGGGTCTGGAAGCGGTCACTTGGGCGGCTGACAGCTTGCTCACGGCGCACCACTTCTTCGACGAGAGCAAGGCCCGAGCTTACGTCCCGAGCGACTACGGCGAGCACGGCGCCGGCCTGTTTCTGGTGGGCGTGGAAGAGACCGGCAAGGTGTACGCTCTCGCGCTGAATCACGAGAGCGGCGCGGCCACCTTGGTCGCCAGCATCTCGACGCCGCTCGCGGGCGTGATGGGGCTCGAGTTCGACCGTGACACCGGGAGCTTGTGGGCTCACTGCGACGACACGTGCGACAACCAATCCGCCGTGTTCGGTATCGACGACGCGCTCGGGCGCTTCGTGTTGGAGCGGCGCTTCACGCACCCCAGCGGGCTGCCGGACTCCAACAACGAAGGCATCGCGCTCGCGCCGGACGCGGAGTGCAGCGGCGGCGTCAAGCCGCTCTTCTGGACCGACGACGCCGACGCCGACGGCTTTTCGGTGCGCGAAGGCTCGCTCGCTTGCGGTTGCCTCTAGCGCGGTTTCCGCCCACCGAGGGCCGTGTGGTAGAGGGGCAGCGCCTCGGGCGCCGGAAAGAACGCCCCCCTGAGCCCGCTGTCGAGCGTGTCGCTCGTGACGATGAGCTCGGGAGTGACCGGATCGCCCGTGCCGCTGCTCTCCCCGAGCTGGGCGGGGCTGAGCCGCGCAAGCTGGTCCGTCGCATAGCTGATCCAGAGTCCACCACCTTCGTCGAAGGCGCCTCGGTCGAGCAGCGAGAGCACGCCGACCACGAAGCTCACGCGCGAGGTCACCGTCTGACTGCCGGTGCCCTCGAGCTCGGACGCGCCCAGCTCGAAGATCGAATTGCTACCGAAGTCGAAGCCCCACAGGTTCCCGCCTTCGTCGAAGGCGAGCCCAGTCGTGCCGAGATCGCGGCTGTCCTCCGCGTCGCGCGGCGTGAGCGTGAGATCCGCGTCGTCGCTGGTCGAGGCGGCGAGTCGCTCGGCGTCGTAGCGCAGGATGGCGTCGCCCGTCGCGACCCACAGGTTCCCCGCCGCGTCGAAGGCCAGATCCGCGCTGTCGCTCACGCCGGATATCACGGTGCCGGCCGTCGCATCGCCCGAGCGCGCGAGAGCTTCCGCCGGGATCTCGAGGATATTGCCGTCACACGCGCCGAGCCAGAGATTGCCGCTGCGGTCGAACGCCATCGACTTGAGCGCCGGTATGCACTCGATCTGGGGCACGTCGATCTCGCGGTCGAACGTGTTATTGCCCGAGGCTGCGAGGTTCTCCGCGGGAATGCGCACGAGCATCTTCTCCGCCAGCGTTGCGCCGAGCGACCACAGATTGCCATCGCGGTCGAACGCCACGTCCTTGCCGATGGGCGCGTCGCCGACGACGCTCGGGTCCGCGTCCCCGCTGGCACCGAGCTGGGCGGAGGCAAAGCCTCGAAGATTGCTGGTCCAGAGCTTGTTGCTGCTCGGAATCGCCTTGTACTCCACGGTCACGGTGTGGCCGACGTCCGGCTCGAGACAGAACAAGCCCTTCCAGACCGTCGGCTCGTAGACGGTGCGGACGATCGGATCGTCGTCGGTGACACGCATCGCCGTCACCGCGTAGGTGCCCGCCCCTTGATCCATCAGCGTCGCTGTCTCGGTCACAGCCTGCCGCGAGTCGCGGCGCGCGACCTCCACGCTGCCGTCCACCCCCGACGGTAGCCCGGTCACCTCGATGGTGACCGTGCCGTTGCCGTCGGTTGCGCACGCACCCTCGTTGCCGCCACCTCCCCCCTCCCCTTCGTCCGGGGGTGTCGGCTCCTCGCTGTTGCTGCACGCGACGAATGCCCCCACCAACAAGGCCAATCCGAGGACGCAAAAATGCTTCACGCTCTGCTCCTTTTCGAACGCTCGCGCGAACGACCGAAGCCACGCGCGTAACCGGAGCGGTAGGATACGCCCGGCCGCTGTCACGCCGCAATCGCGTCATGCACACCGCAATCGCGTCCTGGAGGCGTCGGCGGCGAAGGCAGCCGGTCCTCCCGGAGCATGGGCCCATAGCTCAAGCAAGTGTCACCAGGGCTCCCGGTCAGACGTGTTGCCAGGGCTCCGCTCGTACCAGGCCGCCTCGCCGCCTCATCCCCCGCCTCCGCCTCTCGCGTCCCCGCCTCCAGCGCTGCCGGCCCCGGCTCGCCGCGCGCGTCCCCCACCTCGGCCCGTCGCGCCCCGCCAGGCTCAGCTCATCGGAGAGCTCAGGCCGCCTGGAACTCGGAGTACGGCCGCGCGCCGGACGGGCGGAAGGCGAGCACGACGCGCTCGGGCGGGATGCCTTCACGGATGAGCTCGCGCGCGATGCCGCGCTCGGTCCCGTCGCGCTGGATCCAGATCTTGCGGAGGAGCTGCCCGACAGGCTCCGCGAAGAGATCGAGATAGATGAACTCTGTCACGGCGAGATACAGGACACGCTCGGGCTCCACGTGGCGAGCACGTCGCGGTACAGCACGAACTGTCCGATCGCCTTCTCCAGATCGTCGATGAGCGACGGTCCGGCGAAGCTCTCGATCTCGACGGCGATCTTCCTCTCGCTCTTCTCCGCCGCGAGGAGCTGCTGGGCGCCGAGATCCACGAACATATCTCTCTGGCCCCACCTGAGGCGCAGGGGGTCGTGCGTTATGGTCCAGCCGTCCTTGACGAGCGCCTGGCGCACCTGGTCATGATGATGGTCGCGCGCGGGCATGGCGTCGCAAGCCTAGGAGGGGCCCCGCTCCGCCTCCAGGCGATGTGCCTGACCCGCTCCGCGCAGGCCACCGGCTCAGGCAGGACGCCGCATCCCGCGACCCGAGCGGGCACGGCCACGGGACGCCTGCAGCGGGCGCCGCGCAGGGGCGACGACGGTGCGCGGGCCGCCCGCGGCACGGCGCGGGAGCGCTTCGAGGGGCTCCCGGCGGCTGAATGGGCCTTGCGACGGGCGCGAGGAATGGGGTACCAGTGGGGACCGCAGCGCGTTTCAGGGGGTCGCACCGGCGCGGCCTCCCCCCGCTCGTGCCCTGTCCTGTGCAGGCGGTGATGCCGTCCGCCCGCTGACGAGACCTCATGACCTCTCCCGCCCAGGATCGCGCCACAGCCCGCCCGGCCGCCCGCCGCAAGCTGCTCCTGAACCCGCGATTCCAGCTCAAGTACACGGGGCTCCTTGTCTCGGTGGTGCTCGCGGTGATGGTGGTGCTCGGCCTCGTCGTCTGGCAGACCGCGAGCGTCGCGAACGAACAGGCGCAGTACGCGGCCACCCAGGCGGAGCTCGCGCTCAAGGAAGCCGCCAACAGCGCCAAGATCCTGAAGATGAGCACCGCCGCGCTCGGGGGCGAAGGATCCGAGCTCGGCAGCACGCTCGACGAGGAGCTCGAGAAGACCAACCGCGAGCACGAGCGCAACCTCGCCGAGGTCGCGAAGCGGCGCTCCGAGGTCGAGGGGCTGCGCCAGCGCCTGCTCAACATCCTCATCGGCGGCGGCGCGTTCCTCCTCGTCGTCCTCGGCGTGCTCGGGATCTTCATCACCCAGCGCATCGTGGGGCCGGTCCACCAGATGAAGCGCCTGTGCCGGCAGGTCGGCACGACGCGGCTCACCATCGGGGAAGGGCTGCGCAAGGGCGATGAGCTCGGCGACCTGTTCGACACGTTCGTGCAGATGACCTACTCGCTCAAGGCGCTCCAGACAGGCAGGCTCGCGACGCTCGACGCGGCCATCGAGAAGGCCGAGGCCGAGTCGGCGTCGGCCGAGGTGCTCGCGGGGCTGCGCGCGCTCCGGGCGCAGCTCTGCCTCGGCCTCCCCGAGGCCGAGACGGTGCGGCGCCGCGCGCCGAGAGGTGGCAAGTCATGAGGCGAATCGCCGGATCGGAGGCCGCATGAAGCCCCCCGCGCTCGTCGAGCAGGCCGCCGGCCTGCTCCGCGCTCGTTTCGATCTGAACGAGTACAACCCGACCCCGATCGTCGACCTCGGCGCGCTCGTGGCGAACGCCGACGGCACCGTGGACGCCGAGGAGATCGACGCCCTGCGGCAGCTCATCGAGCCGATGCTCGGCACCCAGCTCAACGCGGAGCTCGTCCGCTACCTCATCGAGGCGAGCCTGAAGGTGATCGCCGCGGCGGGCGTCGAGCCCCGGGTGCGCCTGCTGGCGGAGATCCTCATGGACTGCGACGCGGTGGAGGAGGGCATCATCGTCGCGCTGGCCGTGGCCCACGCGAGCGAGGGGGTCTCCGACGCGGAGCGCGCGGTCATCGAGTCGCTCGCCCGCGCCGCAGAGCTCCCGGCGCGCCGGCTCGCCCACCTGAACGACCAGGTCCGGGCGGCGTTCGCCGCCTGAGGGCGGCCGCGAGAGGCCGGCGTGGCCCGCGCCGCCGAGGGCGTGGCCCGCGCCGCGCGTGACCGTCGCCCCGTGGACCCGGCGTCAGCCCTCGTCCTTTGTCGCGAGCAGCCGCGACAGGCGCTCTGCCTCGATGCGGACGGCGATGACCTTCTCCCGGTCGTACGTCACCGCGCCGGGGGCCGAGCCGCGCGGCTTGCGCACGTAGCGGCGCTGGACGTAGCTCACCTCGCACACCGCCTCGCCGCGCGCGTCGCTGAAGTGCGCCGCCAGCGTCGCCGCGTCCACGAGCACGTCGGCGGGGCAGCTCGCGCCCTTCGGGAGCGGCACGATGACGTGCGACCCCGTGACGCCCTTCGCGTGCAGCCAGAGGTCGTGCGGCCGCGCGTGCTTCGTCGTCAGCGCGTCGTTGTCCTCGGCGCCCCGGCCGACGAGGATCGCGGCGCCGGACGCGCTCCGGTACGCGTGGAACGGCAGCCGCGGGGCAGCCCGCCCCGCCCGGGCGCCGCGGGCGCCGTGGGCCCCGGACGCGCCCGGCTCGGCGGCGCCGCCCGCGGCGCCCACCCCGGCGAGCTCCGCGCGCGAGACGCCGAGCGAGCGCGCGCGCTGCGCGAGCGGCTCGAGCGCCTCGGGCCGCGCCTCCGCCGCCGCGACGTCCGCCTCGAGCGCGGCGACCGCCTCGAGGGCGCGCTCGGTCTCGACGAGGCGCGCGCGCATCACCGCCTCGCCGCGCTGGTAGCGCCGCGCCTTCGCGAAGAAGGCCTCGGCCTGCGCCTTCGCGGGGCGCGCCGGGTCGAGCGCGACCTCGATCGTGCCGCCCGTCTCCCAGTCGTCGAGCAGCGCCCTGGCGGCGCCCCGCGGCACCCGCGCGCCCTGCGCGAGCAGGAGCTGCCCCGTCTTCTGGAGGCGCGCGACGCTCCCCAGCCGCCCGAGATCGCCGCGCACCGCCTCGGCCCGGCGCTCGAGCGCCGCGCGCCGCGTCTTCACCGCGCGCGCGAGCGCCGCCTTCTCCTGCGCGGCGGCCGCGGCGTCGCTCGCCTCGACCAGCGCCGCGCCGGCGGCCAGCGGATCCGCCGGGTAGGCGACCTCCGCCGGCGGGTCGCCCCCCTGCGGGGGCCAGCGGAGGATCAGGTTGCCGGCGGCGTCGAGCAGCCGCGCCTCGCCGCGGCGCCCCGGCGCGAGCTCCAGCCGCGCCCCCGGCGCGAGCTCCGGCCGAGGCCCCGGCGCGAGCTCCGGCCGGCCCCCTGGCCCGCGCGCCGCCTCGGCCTCGATTTCGTCCTCACCATCTTTTTCCCCCGGCAGCGGTTCTCCCGCCACCACGGCGATCCCGTCGCGCCGCACCTCGATGGCCAGCACGCTGCGGCCGACGAGGTGCGCCCGCATCGCGGCGACCAGCGGGTGCGAGGCGCCGGCGCGGAGCCTCGGCGCCCGCGGCAGGACCCCTGCCCCGGCCACGCGCGGCCCGATGCCGGCGCCGAGCACGCGCCGCGCCCCGGCGTACACCGCGAGCGCGACGAGCCCCGTCGCGGGGTTCGCGTGCGCCGCGTCGATCCGCGCGCCCACCCAGCCCGCGAGCGCCTCGGCGAGCGCCCCGCCCTGCCCGCTCCCCTGCTCGTCCTCCATGGCGAACGCCGCGCGCGCCCCTCAGCGGAGCTCTTCGAAGATCGGCCCGCAACAGCCTTCGGCGAGACCGCACGCGGGGCCGAAGTCGTCGCAGGCGAGCACCTCCGTGCCGTCGACGAAGCAGGAGCAGACGACCCCCATGGGCCCGCTGGGGCGGCACTCGGCAGCGACGTTCACGCCCGAGCACGAGCCCTTGCAATGGCAGGTCCTGTCGCCGCCGCCGGCGCACGCGAGCGGCTCGCAGCCGGATCCGGAGCCGGACGCGCACATGGCATACCGCTGCAGGTCCGGCTGGCACGCGGCCGGGATGAGGTCGCACCGGCTCGCGCTGGGCATCGCGCACTCGAAGACCGGGACGAGCAGGTCGTTGCACTCGGGCGCCTCGGCGAGCTGCCGGTCGCACTCCGCGACGCAGCCGTCCGGCGACACCGGCGCGCAGTTCTCCTCGACGAGCTCGCAATAGCCCATGCACATGGACCAGGCGTCGCCGCCGCCCACCCCCGTGGACGAGCTCGTCACCGCCGAGGTGGTCGTCCAGCCCGCGCTGGTGCTGGTCACGCCGACGCCGACCGCGCTGGCGCTGGTCACGCCGACGCCGACGCTGACCGCGCTGGCGCTGGTCGCGCCCGCGCCTCCCGATCCGTCGGGCATCCCGTCGACGACGACGTGACCACCGCAGGCGCTCCCCCAGGTCAGGGCGGCGAGCGCAGCAAGGCGCGTCCCGAGCCGCGAGTTCTCCATGGGACGCGAGACTACCCCAGGTGCGCGCTCCGGCGCGAGCGCGTCATGAGCTCGGCGAGGCGTCGGCTCGACGCGGGCCGCCGCGCCCGCGCGGACGCCGGGCCCCCGCGCCGCCGGCGCGCTCGGTGTCCGATCAGTCGGCGCCGAACACGCACTCCTCGTACGCGGACACGAGCACCGAGCACTCGCGCGCGGGGAAGTCGCACTGCTCCACCGTGGTCCTCGCGCACTCGAAGACCGGTACGAGGAGCTCGTGGCACTCCGGCGCCTGGGACAGCAGCGTCCCGCAGAACGCGCTGCACTCGCCCAGGTCCCGCGGGCACGTCGCCGCGACCAGCTCGCAGTAGGACAGGCAGGTCGTCGCCAGGTCGCCGCCGCCCGCGCCGGTGGTGCTCGCCGAGGCCGAGGTGTTCGCCCAGCTCGCGCTGGTGCTCGTCGCGGCGCTGCTCGCCGCGCCCGCGCCTCCCGACCCGTCGGGCGTCCCGTCGACGACGACGTGGCCGCCGCAGGCGCTCCCCCAGGCCAGGGCGGCGAGCGCAGCAAGGCGCGTCCCGAACCACGTTATTTCCATGCCGCGAGACTACCCCAGGTGCGCGCTCCGGCGCGACGGCGACGCGCGCAGCCCCTCGTGCGCCGCGCGGCTTTGCGATAGAGAGCCGCCGCGTGCTCCTCGATCTCCTGCTCGCCCCGCTGCTCGCCCAGGCCGACCCGCCGCCCCGACCGGGGGCCGCGGCGCCTTGCCCGCCCGACATGGTGCTCGTCGAGGGCACGCACCACGAGAACGTGCAGCGGATCTGCACGAGCTACCGCGGCGGCCATTGCTACAGCTTCTTCCCCGGGCTGTTCGCGGCCGAGCCGCGCTTCACGCCGGTGCGCACGTGCATGGACCGCCACGAGTGGCCGAACCGCGCGGGCGCGCTGCCCGTCGTGATGCTCCGCTACGTGGAGGCCGAGCGCGAGTGCGCCGCCGCCGGCAAGCGCCTCTGCACCGAGTTCGAGTGGGAGCTCGCGTGCGAGGGGCCGTCCGCGCTCCCCTTCCCCTACGGGTACGCGCAGGACCCGGCCGCCTGCAACGTGAGCAAGCCGTACCGAGGGATCAGCGAGCGGCGGCTCGCGTCGAACGACCCGGCCGTGCGCGCCGCCGAGACGCAGCGGCTCTGGCAGGGCGAGCCGTCGGGCTCGTATCCGGCGTGCGTGAGCCCGTACGGCGTCGTCGATCTCGTCGGCAACGTGGAAGAGTGGGTGTCGACGTCGCGACCCGAGTGGCCCCATCCGTCGTCGCTCAAGGGCGGCTACTGGTCCAAGCCGTGGGCGGGGTGCCGCGGCACCAACGACTCGCACGGCCCGATGTTCCGGTTCTACGAGATCGGGTTTCGCTGCTGCAAGGAGCCCGGCGCGGGGCCGTGAGGCCCGCGGGCGTCAGCCGCCGAAGTTGCGCGCGATCACCGGGGCGACGCCCGGATGGGCCTCGGCGCGCTCGGCCGCGGCGACGGCGCGCGGCGCCACCTCGCGGAGGCGATCCCGGCCCGGGCGCCAGCGCGAGAGCATGGAGGCATAGACATCGAGCACGCTCATCCGATCTCCGAGGAAGAAGGGACCCGGCCCGAAGCTCGCCTCGATCGTGCTCCAGCACTTCAGCGTGCGCTGCACGGTGGCCTCCTTGAGCTCGTCCTGCGCCGCCTTGCCCTTCACCCACCGCTCGGGGAAATCGCCCACCGTGTACATGGGATAGATAGCCGACGGAAAATAAACGAGCTGTCGAAGGAATGCGGCGCGCTTCGGGTCGCCGGGGGGCGGCGCGAGATCCGTGTCCGGGTGACGCTCCAGCAGCCAGAGGAGGATCGCCACGGTCTCGGTCATGACCGTGCCGTCCTCGAGCACGACCGTCGGCACCTGGAGCAGCGGGTTCAGCGCCCGTAACGACTCGACGGCAGGCCCGGACTCCCAGGGCGCCACCTCGATGAATTTGTATTCCTCGCCGAGCAGCTTGCAGACCGCCTCGATCACCGTCGAGCCGCACCCCTTGCACCCGTAGATCGTCACCATCGCAACGCACCTCCGTCCGGTGGGCACCTCCATAGCAGCGCCGCGCACCGCTGTGCAGCCGTCGATCGGACCGCGCGTCCGGATCAGGGATCTCCCGAAAGGACGACTACATCGACGAAGGCATGCTCAGATCGACGGCGTAGACCGAGAGCATCTTGCCGCTGCCGTCGTCCTGCGCGAGCAGCGAGATGTTGGTCAGCCCGGCGGCCTCCGCCTTCGGGAGCGCGCCCTGCGCCGAGGTGAAGGTCACGGGGCCAGCGGTCGAGACCTCGGCGAAGCGCCAGCTCCGGTCGGAGCCGTTCGCGGCCCGCGTGAGGCTCCCGATCTCCTTGATGTACGCGATGAGCACGTCGCGGTTCGTGTCCGGCGCGGCGAAGATCGTCTTCGAGCCGTCGAGTCCAGGGAAGCCACCGCCGCCGCTCGCGCGGTAGTTGTTCGTCGCCACGACGAACTCCGCGGCCGGATCCATGGGCTCCCCGTTCCACAGGAGATTCTTGATCCGGCCGCTGGCCTTCATCCCCATGGGCGGGAGCGGCTGCGTCACGTCGATCTCGTACGAGATCCGCCGGTCCGTGAACATATCGAAGTTGTAGCCGGGCATCCCGACGTTGATGAGCGGCTGCGGGTCCGTCGCGCTCGGGTCGATCTGGTTGAAGCGCGTCGCGGCCCTCTCCAGCCAGTCGAGGATGTCGGCGCCGGTCACCTTCACCGCCTGGAGCGTGTTCGCGTAGAGATAGAGGTCGGCCGCGTTGTTGATCGCGATGCCCCCCGCCGGCACGCCGGTGTAATCGTTGCCGCCCTGGAAGCCGGACTTGAACGGCGCGCTCACCGAGAGCACGGGGAGCGCCGCGAACTGCGGCAGGTTCTGCTCGATGTAGCGGGCGACGTAGTCCGCCTGGGCCTGGTTGACGATCTGGATCGCGCTGACGTCGCCCACGTCGGCGAACGCCGTCGACATCTCGAAATCGCTCGTGCCGATGGGCGTCTTGACGTAATCGATCGCCGCCTGGTGCTCGGCCTCGAGGAGCGGCGCGATGGCGGGGTCGGCCTCGACGAAGACCTTCGCCTTGTCCGGCTGCTCGGCGCACAGCGTCGCGAACGCGCACGGCGCGCCCGTGCGCCAGCGCTCCATCGCGTCGCACGCCTCGGGCAGCCCGCCCTTGCAGCTCGTCGCGATCGGCCGCGCCTCGACGACGGTCTTCGCCTTGTCGACCGTCCAGCGCTCGCCGTCGTGGAGCAGCCCCATCTTGATGACGCCGAGGTGCTGGCCCCAGAAGCCCGGCATGACCGCGGGGACGCCGGCGACCGTGCCCGCGTCCTTGTCGACCTCCGGCAGGCTGAACTGGGACACCGTGCTGCTCGGGTTGGGGAAGATCTGGTGCGAGTGGCCCATGAGCACCGCGTCGATGCCGGACACGTGGGCGAGGTGCCACGCCTGGTTCTCGAGGGTCGGCGTGTACGGCGCGTCGTCGAGCCCACCATGGATGATGCCGACGACGAGCTCGGCCCCCCTGGCGCGGAGATCGTCGACCAGCGGGGCCGCGACCTCGTTCACCCCCTTCGTGAAGACCTTGCCGTCGAGCCACCTCTTGTCCCAGGTCAGGATCGCCGGCGGGGTGATGTGGATGAAGCCGACCTTGAGCTCGCTCTCCACCGTACCGCCGCCCGGCGCCGTCGCCGTGATCGTCTTCGACACGAGGACCGACGGTGGGAAGAGCGTCTCCTCGGTGCTCAGGCTGAAGACGTTGGAGCTCACCTGCGGGAACTCCGGGCCCATGCAGGCGGCCGAGCCCGCGAGATCGTGCCCCTCGACGTCGAACGGCGTGTGGGTCACCTGCGAGAGGAAGTCGAGGCCGTAGTTGAACTCGTGATTGCCGATCCCGCCGACGTCGAACCCGAGGTGGTTCATGGCCTTGTAGATGGCCAGCGTCTCGCCGCACGCGACCGGATCGACGAGCGCCTGATGGTCGGCGAGCACCGTGCCCTGGATGGTGTCGCCGTTATCCACCAGGAGGCTGTTCGGGAGCTCGGCGCGCGCTTGATGGATGAGCGTCGCGGTGCGCTCGAGGCCGATGGATGGATCCGCGACCAGCTTGAAGTAATCGAAGCCGAGGATGTTGGTGTGGAGATCGGTGGTCTCGAGCAGCGCAAAGTCGGCCGTGGCCCCGCTCGGCGTCGCGATCGCTCCCCCCTCGCCGCCTGAACCGCTGGAGCTCGACGACGGCGCGCCGCCGCCGCCGCCCGAGCCGCCGGAGCTGGACGACGGCGCGCCGGCGCCGCCCTCGTCATCGCCGCACGCGGCCATCGCGGTCATGGCCAGGATCGCCGAGGCGATCGCCGCGTACCCTACGAATCGACCCTTCATCCTAAGCTCCTTTCCCGCTGTCGCTCCGGCCGATGCCGCTTCACATGGCGACAGTCACGTCGGAACTGTACGACCAGGTTGTTGCACCCCTCCACGCTCGGATCAAGGGCCTGATTCGCTGCCGAGGGCCGATCCTCGGAGTCGATCGCGGGTAAGATGGGCGCCGATGCTCGCTTTTCTCAGGAGGCGTCGGCGCGCCGCCGTCCGCCGCGCGCCGTTTCCGGCCGCGTGGCGCGCGATCCTCGACCGGAACGTGCCCTGCTTCGGCCGCCTCCCGGCCGAGGACCAGGAGGAGCTGCTCGGGCATATCCAGGTCTTTCTGGCCGAGAAGCGGTTCGAGGGGTGCGGCGGCCTGGAGATCACCGACGAGATCCGGGTCACGGTGGCGGCGCAGGCGTGCCTCCTGCTCCTGCACCGCGAGACCGATTACTACCCAGAGCTCGAGGTCATCCTCGTCTACCCGAGCACCTACGTGGCCCGCGGCCGGGAGGTCCGGGAGGGCGGCGTCGTCGTCGAGGGGGACCACGCGCGGCTCGGGGAGTCGTGGTCGCGCGGCGCGGTCGTGCTCGCGTGGGACGGCGTCCTCGCGGGCGCCGCGGACGTGAGCGACGGGCACAACCTCGTGCTCCACGAGTTCGCGCACCAGCTCGACCAGGAGGACGGCCCCGCCGACGGCGCGCCCGAGCTGCCCGAGCGCTCGATGTACGCGGCGTGGGCGCGCATCCTCGGCCGCGAGTACGAGCGCCTCCTGCGCGACGAGGCGAGCCTCAAGCGCACGGTCATCGATCCCTATGGCGCGACGAACCCGGCCGAGTTCTTCGCGGTCGTCACCGAGGCGTTCTTCGAGAAGCCACGGAAGCTGAGGGCGAAGCACCCGGAGCTCTACGATCAACTGAAGGCCTTCTACCGGCAGGACCCGGCCGGCCGCTGACCCCCGACCGCGGGGCAGAGACCTGGAGCGCGTTGACCGGCGCCGGCGCTGCGTCCGGACGCAGCGCCGCCCCCGGCCACCCGCTCCGTCAGGGCCCCGCCGCGTCGAAGATGGCGTCGACGTACCGCAGGGTCTGCTCGCGCCGGCGGCGCTTGCGCTCCACGGCGTCCTCCTCCACGAGCGCCTCGTCCGGCCTCACCCGGAAGAGCGGCTGTCCCTTCTGCACGATGGTCCCCTCGCCGCCGTCGATGAGCACCTCCTCGATGGTGCCGGAGAACGGCGCGAGCACCTTGTTGAACATCTTCATGACCTCGAGCACGTAGAGCGGCTCGCCCGCGTCGAAATGGCTGCCCTTCGTCACGAAGGGAGGCCGGTCCGGCGCCTCCTGCGCGTAGAACATGCCGCCGGTGACAGCGACGATCTCGTTCGCTCGCATGGCGGGCGGCGGCGCGAGGACCTTGCGCATCCGGGCCGACAGCTCGCGATCGAGCAGGCGCTCGGGGATGGCGACCGTGCCGTCCTCCCGCACCCCGAGCTCGAAGAAGCGCGCGGCCTCCCCCGCGAGGACCAGCGCGTCGAGCAGCTCGAGCCCCGCCTGGAAGCCCAGGTGGGCGCCGCGCACCCGCCGCCAGAGCTCGTCGTCGTGGCCGGGAGGCGCGCTGTCCCGGGACAGGACCTCTCGCAGCGCGGGCCACGACGGCGCGCTGCCCGCCAGGCTCATCCGCTCGCGGAGGCGCCCGTAGAACCCGAGCGCGCGCGAGAGGAGCGCCTGGTCGTGATCCCAGATCACGTGGACCGCGGGGGCGTGCGGCTGCGGCTCCATGTTGAGCAGCCAGTACGTGTCCGCGAGCACCTCGACCGGGTTCTTGAGCCAGCGCACCCGCCCCGACCGGATCTCGAACGACCCCATGTTCCGGCTCAGCCACGCGGACAGGAGGTGCGGCTCCGCGCAGATCCTCTCCACGGGACGGCGCACCAGCGTGTCCTTGAGCGCGAAGATCTTCTTGAGCGCCACCCCCGCCCCGTCGGCGGCCCCGGCCTGCGCCGCGAGCCGCCGCTCGTGGCGGGCGCCGAGCTCGGCCCACATCGCGTCGAGATCGAGGCCCCCGAGCTCCACCGAGAGCAGGCCGACCTGCGTGAGGTACGGGACCACGAAGCGCGTCGTCGGCTTCGCCCACACGTCCCGCGCGAGGAACCAGTGCACGAGCCCGTAATGAAACAGCAGGTTCGTGTGCAGATCGTTGCCGCGCAGGGTGGTCGTGCGCAGGATCTCGCAGAGACGCGAACAGGCCTCCTCGCGAGAGCCGCCATAGGTCACGAGCAGCGCGATGTTGCTGTCGTAGGCGCCGGCGAGCCGGTAATGCATGAACACCCCCGTATCCGGGTTCTTCACGCAGATGCCCTGATCGTCGCGGATCTCGTGCGGGTGCGGATCGCTCCAGGAGACGACAACGCCGCCCGCGTGCGGCTCCAGCGCGCCGTTCGTGGCGTTGAGGCGCGCCTCCACCGCGGAAGCCTCCCTGCGGACGCGGATCGGCCGAGGGAGCCGCTCCCCGTGGCGCGCGAGGAGGACCATGCACTCGATGAGCGACGTCACCTCGAACGCGTCGGCTGGGTCATCGGGGTTCTCGAAGCGGAGCGCATAACAGAGCTCCGACACCCGGTGCTCGACCTGGATCCGGGTGTTGACCTCCATGAAGTAGTGGTGATCGCCCTCGACGATGCACTCGAACGTCGAGGCCGAGTTCAGCCCGACCGCCAGCCCGAACCGCTCCGCCTCGGCCTCCATCCGCGCCAGCGAGGCGAGCTCGCGCTCGAGCGACGCCGCGCGACGGTCGTCGCCGGCCGCGCGGGCCCGCGCGCTCGCCTCGCTCAGCCCCTCCTGCGTCATCGCCACCTCGAGCAGCTTCTGCTCGTGCATCTGCAGCGAGCAGTCGCGCCCGCCCAGCGCCACGCACCACGCGCCGTTGCCGATGAGCTGGATCTCGTTGTGCCGGGTCTCCTCGATGTTGAGCTCGAGCAGGATGTTCTTGTTGTCGCCGACGCCGCCGGCCTTCACCTCCGCGAGGACCTCCCGCGCCAGCGCGGGGACCTCGGCCGCCCGCGCGCGCGCCGCGGCCGCGGGATCCGCCGCGTCGGGCGCGACGCCGGCGAGGAGCCGCTGCCCCTTGCCGCCGCCGCCGCCGATGGCCTTGAGCCGGATCCGCCGCCCCGGGTGGCGGGCGAGGAGCTCGGCCGCGGCCCGCTCGAGCTCGGCGCAGAGCTCGTCCGTCGTGTAGAGATCCACGCGCCGCGCGTACGCGGCCGAGAGCAGCGCGTCGGCCGCCTCGGCGAGCGGGACCTCCCCGGAGCGCCGCGCGCCGTCGATCGACAGGCCGCGCTCGGCCGCGGCCGCGCGGAGCGCCGCGTGATCGGGCCACTTGCGGAGCACGATCCGCCGGGTCGCGTCGTCGACGCCGGGCGTCACGCTGACAGCGCTCGCGAGCGCCGTGCGCTTGGCCTCGTCCTTGAGCCCCGCGGCGCGCTGGACCGACGAGCGAGGGCCGATGAAGACGAGCCCCGCCTCCTCGAGCGTGCGCACGAACTCCTCGTCTTCGGCCATGAAGCCGTACCCCGCGAACACGTGCGTGTAGCCGCCCGCCCGGGCGATCGCGACGATCTCGTGCATCAGCTTGACGCGCTCGTCCTTCGTCGCGCCGGTGTAGTCCTTGACCCGGTGCACGCGCGCGGGGTGGAGGCAGCGCAGCTCGGGCGCCAGCGCGTGCGTGTAGACGATCGAGTCCTTCTCCGAGAGGAGGATCCCGTGGTGCTCGATCCCCATCTGGGCGAAGACATCCATCGCCTCTTTCCGGATCGGGCCCCGGCCGACGATCAGCGGCCGCACGTCCTCGGCGGCGAAGGAGCGCACCCACGCCGAGCTCGATCGGCCGAGCCTGCGGTCCCGCACCACCATCGGATTGCGGTCGTAACCGCGCTTGCTCTCGGACGCACCCATGATCAATGAAACTCCCGCTGAACGCCGACGAACGGCCCTGGCTGGTAATGGCGGAGCAAGAACTCCAGGTTCTCACCGAGCACCGCGCGGAGCTCGCGCGGCATCACGAGCCGCGATATCGACCCCAGGCTGAGCGCCTCGCGCGGGTTCATGAGCTCCCGCTCGTACCGCGCGTTGAGCTCGGCCTCTCTGGCCTTCAGCCACGCCGCGGCCTCGTCGCGCGCCTCGGCCTTCGCCCTCGCCTCGTCCGTGCCGCGGCCGAGCCGCTCCTTGACGCCGGCCTTCTCCCTGGCGCTCGCCTGCGCGCGCGCCTTGCGGAGCTCGTCCTTGTAGACGAACTCCTTGCCGGCGGGCCCCATCACGGCGACGCGCGTCGTGGGGAGCGCCAGGACGACATCCGCGCCGGTCGCGTAGTTGTTGAAGGAGGCGTAGGCGCCGCCGAAGGCGTTGCGCACGAGCAGCAAGATGCGCGGGGTGCGCACGTCGATGATCGCGTCGAGCATCGCCCGGCCGGCCTGCACGATGCCCATCGCCTCCTGCTCCCTGCCGGGGAGGAACCCGGTGGTGTCCTCCATGAAGATGATCGGGATATTGTAGAGGTTGCAGAAGCGGATGAACCGCGCGTTCTTGTAGGCCGCCGCCACGTCGATCTGCCCCGACGCGACAGCGCTGTTGTTCGCCACGAAGCCGACGACGCGCCCGCCGACCCGCCCGAACGCCGTGATCGTGTTGCGCGCGCGCAGCGGCTGCACCTCGAAATAATCGCCGTGATCGCAGATGCGCTGGATGATGATGCTGATATCGAGCGGCGTGCTGTAGCCCGTCGGCGACGAGATCGCCCGGCGGAGCAGCGTGTCGATCTCGGTCGTCTCCCGGTCGAGCGGATCGCTCGTCCGCTGGAACGGCGGGCTCTCGCGGTTGTTGCTCGGCAGGTAGCCGAGCAGGCGGACGGTGGTGCGGAGCGCGCCGACCTCGTCAGGCACCGTGAGATCGGCCACGCCCGAGGCGCCGTGGACCCGCGGGCCGCCGAGCTCGTCGGGCGACACCACCTCGCCCAGGACCGATTTGACGACCGCCGCCCCGGTCAGGCCGAAGAACGTGTCGCCGGGCTGGATGACGAAGCTGCCCTGCCGCGGCAGGTAGGAGCCGCCGCCCGCGTTGAACCCGAACATGCACATGATGCTCGGGACCACGCCGCTGATCTTGCGCAGCGCCGCGAACGCCTCGGCATAACCGTCGAGCCCGCCGACGCCCGCGGGGACGTAGGCGCCGGCGCTGTCGTTGAGGCCGATGAGCGGGATCCCCCGCTCGCCCGCCATGTGGAACAGCCGCGCGAGCTTGCGGCCGTTCGTCGCGTCCATCGACCCGGCGCGGACGGTGAAATCGTGGCCGTACAGCGCGACGTCGCGGCTGCCGATGCGCAGGATCGCCGTGACCAGCGAGGCGCCGTCGAGGTTCGGCCCCCAGTTCTCGAAGAGGACCCGCGGCGGCTCCGGCGTGAGCACCCGGATGCGCTCCCAGATCGTCATCCGGCCTTTGCCGTGCTGCCGGATGATGTTCTCCACGCCCGCCGAGACATACGGCCGCCGCCGGAGCTCCTCGGCCTCCCTCAGCGCGGCGTCGTACGTCGAGGCCGGCTCGGCCGCTTCCCTGGATCGATCGTCGAGCGGATCGTCGAGCGAGGGGACGGGAGCGGAGGGCTTCGCGACGACATCGTTATGGTCAAGGGGAGTCATGGACACGAGATCCATCGTACCCCATGGCAGCATCCGGGGAAGCGTCTCGTGCGCCCGAGCGAGGCGCGCGCCGGCCTCGGCGGCCGACGGGGCGAGTCATGCGTGGCCGGGCCCGGAGCTGCTCGCGCCGGCCTCCGGCGCGCTGGCCGCGCGCGGCTCGAAGTGAGCGGTGATGTGGTAAACACCGGCGTGGAGATCGAGGTTGAGCCGCAGGCCGCTCTTCTCGGCCACCCGCAACATCGCCTTGTTGGTCAGCAGGACGTCGGCCTCGAAACCCGAGATCCCCCGGGCCCTCGCGATCTCGGCCATCCGCCGCATGAGCAAGGTGCCCACCCCCTTGCCCTGCCATTCGTCGCGGACCACGAAGGCGATGTCGGCCAGGTTGTTCTTCGGATCGACGTCGTAGCGGGCCATCCCGAGGATGGTCTCGTGTTCCGGCCCGGCGCAGGCCACGATCGCCATGTTCTGATCGTAATCGAGGTTCACGAGCTGCTGCATCTCCTCGTGAGGGTGCTCCCGTTGGTGGCTCATGAACCGGCGGTGCGCGCTGTCGTCCGAGAGGCGGTAAAAGAGGTCCTGCAGCGCGGCCTCGTCGGAGAGCCGGACGGGCCGGCAGAGCAGCGCCTCGCCCGACGGGAGGCTCGCCGTCCGCGCCTCCTGCCAGGGGTAATCCGCGCGCGAGATGACCTGATCGATGAACACGTAACGGCGCTGCTTGGCCGCGGCGAGGAGATCGGCGCGGTGGTCGGGGTGGGCGATCTCGATGAGCGCGAGCGCCCGCTGCCGGATGTTCCGGCCCCAGAGATCGGCGACGCCGTGCTCCGTCACCACGTAGTGCACGTCCCCGCGGCTCGTCACGATGCCGGCGCCCTGCTCGAGCGCCGGCTGGATCCGGCTGATCTTGCCGTCCTTCGCGGTGGACCGGAGCGCGATGATCGGCTTGCCCCCGCGGCTCCGCGCGGCGCCCCGGATGAAGTCGACCTGGCCCCCGATGCCGGAGAAGAAGCGGCCCATCAGCGTGTCGGCGGCGACCTGGCCGGTCAGATCGACGGCGAGCGCCGCGTTGATGGCGATCATCCTGTCGTTCCTCGCGATCGTGAGCGGATCGTTGGTGAAGGCGGACCCGCGCATCTCGATGACGGGGTTGTCGTGGGCCCAGGCGTACAGGGCGCGGCTCCCGAGGAGGAACGAGGTCACGAGCTTGCCCGGCAGCAGGGTCTTCCTGCGGCTCGTGATCACGCCGCGCTGGAAGAGATCCATCACGCCGTCGGAGAACATCTCGGAGTGGACGCCGAGGTCGCTCCGGTCGACGAGCGCGGCGAGGACGGCGTTCGGGATCTTGCCGATGCCCGTCTGGAGCGTCGCGCCGTCGGGCACGAGCGACGCCACGTGCCGGCCGATGGCGCGGTCGATCTCGTCGAGCGGCTCGCTCGCGCGCTCGGGGAGCTCTCGGTCGACCGGGACGAGGTGCGTGATCCGATCCACGTGCAGGAACGAGTCTCCGTGGGTGCGGGGCATCCGCGGGTTGACCTCGGCGAGGACGAGATCGGCCGAATCGACGGCGGCGCGGACGATATCGACGGAGACGCCGAGGCTGACGAAGCCGTGCGCGTCGGGGGGGCTCACCTGGATGAGGGCCACGTCGATGCGCACCCGACGCGACAGGATCAAGCTCGGGATCTCGGAGAGAAACACCGGCATGAAGTCGGCGCGCCCCTCGTGGACCGCCTCGCGGACGTTCTGGCCGATGAAGAACGCCGTGTGACGGAAGCGCCGCTCGAGCCCGGGACGGACATACGGCGCAGGGCCCTCGGTCATCAGGTGGACGATCTCGTTGTCGACGAGGTGGTCGCCGGACTCGACCATCGCGTTCACGAGGTCGCTCGGCTCCGCGGCGCCCGAGCCCACGAGGATGCGTCGCCCGCGCGGGATCGCGCGGATGGCCGCCTCGGCGGTCGTGATCTTGTCGGCGTAACGCGCCCGCCAGTCCGCGACGTTCTGCTGCATCGTGTGCCTTCTTCCCGTGCTCTCGATCGGTGGGTGTCTCTGCGGACGCCGGGACCGGCGACCGCTGCGCCGACCGCCGCGTCGCGCCGGGCGAGCTCGCTAGGCGGTCTCTTGCCCGGTGAGCAGCGCCGCCAGCACGGCCAGCGCATCGGTCGTGGTGAAGACGCCGACGACGTGCTCGCCCTTCAGCACCACCGCCGAGCCGTACTTGTGCTCGGCCATCTCGCGGACCACCTCGGAGAGCGGCGCGTCCGGCGCGACGGCGTACGGGCTCGGCGACATGGCCTCGCTGACGAGGAGATCATCTCCATCCTCCTCCTTGAGCGTCTCTATCCAGTAGATGTCCCGCTCGGAGATCATGCCGACCAGCCGGCCGCCGCGCAGCACCGGCAGGTGCCGGACGCGGTGACCGCGCATGAGCGAGCGAGCGAGGCCGACCTTCTGATCGGCGCCGATCGAGTGCGGGCTCCTGGTCATGCAGTCCTGGATGCGAAGAGTGGAAGTGCTCATGAGGCCTCCGCCGGCGCTGGGCGTCCGTGATGGCCCAGAGGGTTTGCAAGACGCGGACCACTGGACGAGCCCGGCGGTCGCGGTGCCCTCGTCACCGCGGCTCGGCGCGTGACCGGCCCGCGCGCTCGCAGCGGTTGCGCGCGAGCGCAAGCCCTTCGCCGGGCCGGATCGCGCGCCGCTGCTCGAGCCGCCGTCGATCCGCTGACGATCATGGTATCTCTCTGCCCCCTCGATGGCCCGAAAGCGCAAAGGCAAATCCCGCAAGGGCGGCGCGTCCGCCGCGCCGCCCGTATCCGCCGCGCCGGCCGCGAGGCGCGTGCGCGCCTTCCGCCTTCGCCTCGACCTCGCCGGCCTGGAGATCGCCTCCGGCCACGACGGTCTCCTCCGCGGCGCGCCCGAGCCTGTCCTCCTCCTCGCCGCATACCTCCTCTTCCCCGCGGATCCGAGCGCCCCGGCCGGCCTCACGCCCCCTCGCCCCCTCGGCCGCACCCTCGTCCGTTTCAACGCGCCGCAGGGCCGCTTCCCCACGGTGGTCACCCTGCGCGCGCCCGTCGCGTTCAAGGCCCGCGCGCGCGGCCGCGAGGGCGACCGTATCCTCCTCCTCGCCCTCGCCGTCGAGGAGGACACCGGCAAGGAGGTCGAGCGGCTCTATGCCCACCTCGCCGACGCAAAGCACCTTCGCCTCTGGGACCTCGAGGCGGGCGTCCCCTCCCCGTCGACCCCGGCCGAGCTCATCGCCGCCCCGTACCTGCGAGAGCCCGCGACGCCCGTCCGGGTCGGCGTGCTCGACGACGGCGGCGATCTTCGCGACACCTGTCGCGGCGACGATTTCGTCGGCGCGTGCGCGGCCATCGTCTCGACGGCCCGCCACGAGGACGCGCTCCGCTTCCACTTCGTCTCGGCCGACGGCCGCAACGACTGGACCGCCGTGACCGCCGTCAGCGTCGACTGAGCGCCGCCGCCGCGGCGGCCGGGTCGTCCCGTGTCGCGCCGCTCGCCGGCGCCCCGCGGCCGGCTGCGCGTGTCGCTAGAACCTGTACTTCTGGCGCCACCGCGCGGTGAGACAGGCGATCTCGTCATCGGACGGCCGACCACCGAACAGCGCGGCGGCGAGGTGACGGCCGTCCGACGCCCACCCGTCGACGCGATCGAGCCCGAACCATATCCCGGTGAGCGGGGCGTTGCTCAGGGTACCGGTGACCGCCGCCACGCCGTCGACGTAAAGCCGACTGTTCGCCCCGTCGACGACAGCGACGTAGACGTGCGGCGCCGTCGCGACGACGCCATTCGCGTCGAGCTGAAACGTCCCGTCGGCCACCGACATCCTCGTCGAGCTCGTCGAGTACAGGAGAACGCCGTCTCCAGCGGATTGCCGCCCCACGAGCGCGCGGGAGGGCGTCATCGACCCGAGCGTCGCGACAACCGCCACGGCATAGGGCGCCGTGAGGTTGAGCCCCAGCAGACGCATTCCCTGCTGGGGTGCCCAGAGCACTCCAGGCTGATCGCTGAGACCGACAGCGTCGTACCGACCGGCGTACGCGGCCGATTCGACCCCCAGGTGGTTCCCGTTGCCCGAGAGGTCGGCCCAGCTCGCGGGGCGGACGTTCCACGTGTAGACGACGTTGTTCGCGTAGGCGATGCCCGTTGGCATCGTCAGCGTGAGACCGGTCCCGGGGAGCGGCACGCTCGCGCCGAGCGGGACATCGATCTCCTCCCAGTACCGGCCCTCGTCGATGGACCACCGCAGCCGGGAGTTCGGCGGCACGCCCGCGGTCGTCACCTCGACGCGCAGACGGAAGGCGCGCGTGGCCGTCCCCGAGATGGTCACCGCGGGCGGGGTGTTGCCCGTCGCGGTCACGCTGGACATCTCACCACCGCCGAGGCCCGCGTCGGCTTCCCACCACCCGACGAGGGAGCTTATCCGCCTTGGCGAGTACGGGTGAAGCTCGCCCATCGCCAGCGCGACGCAATGCTCCTGCGCGCGGTCGTTCGGATGCACGCCGTCGGCCGTGAACTGCGCCGCCTCGGCCCTTGTCCACGCGGAGGCCCAGTCCTGGATCTTGACGTAGTCCCTCCCCGTCACGAGAGCGCGCTGGAGCGCCCGGAGGTCGTTCCATGAGCCGCCCGCGACGTCGGGCTCGTTCACCTCGCGCGTGATCGTCGGGACGATGATCGTGAGATCGGGCAGCAGCTCGTGGCAGGCGTCGCAGAGGTTGCCGAGCTGCGTCGCCAGGTTCTGGATCGTACCCAAGGTCTGGCCGGCGAGGTCGTTCCGACCGATCTGGAGCCATAGCCGCGCCGGATGGTGCCGGACGAGCTCGCGGGCCAGCGGCTTGCACGCCGCCACGGTCAGCCCGGTGCCTGTCTTCGCGGCCAGGTACCACCCGCCGGCCGCGTACGTGATGAGCGAGACGCCGCGCTCGTGGAGCTGGAAGTGCATCGAGTTGCTCCCGACATAGGAGGAGTAGTACCCTGTTCCCTTCGAGTCGCCGAACAGGATGTCAGGGCGCGCCGCCGGCGGTCGCAGGACGTCGAGCCGTGCGTCGGCGGGCACGTACAGGGCAGACAGGTACGCGCCCCGATGCTCTCTCGCGGGCGAGGGGAGGGACGTGTAGAGCTGGGGGCCGGCGTGAGCCACCACCTCGCGGTCGGCGCGGCGCCCGGACGGGATCCGGATCTCGTGATAGCTCACCCGATCTCTCGTGACCGGCAGCGGAGGGTCGAGCGGCTCGCTGTCCACGAACACAGAAGGCCTCCCCCGGTCCCCGAGCCCTCGGTTCGCGGTGTCGTAGATCTCGACAGCCAGCATCGTGGCGGACGTGCGGAAGCGCATGCTCGCGAACGACGTGTGCATCGCGAAGCGAGGGTTTGGCCACAAGGCCGGATCCTCGTGGCGGACCTCGTTCGAGTCGTGCAGCAGGCTGGGATGCGCGTCGATCCGCACGAACGGGGCGGCGAAGATCCCCGACGTAGCGACCGGGCGGACCCGGATCCGGTCGCAGAGAAACGTCGCCTGTCCAGCAAAGCACACAGCGAGGCGCGTCCAGTACTGCACGCCCGGGGTCACCGCGATCGCCGGCGTGGCCACGTGGGCGATCGCGCTCGTGGGCGTGAACGACGTCGCGTGGAGGACGTTCGTCCTGGTGCTGTCGAGCAGCTGGAGCGCGAAGTCCGGCGACGACGACACGCCGGGAGGGAGCTGCACTCCATCGAGCCCGAGGATCACGCTCGAGACGCCGGGCGGGCACGTCCAGGGGCGCTCCAGGTACCCGCCGTCGGCGCACAGCGCGTCGTGATTCACCCAGTAGCGTCGTCCGTGCCCGGAGTGGCCCGCGTGCTCGTGGAGCTGGAGGACGCGCGGAGCGCGCGCCCACGCCGACACCTTCCATGCCGTCGAGTGGAGGCGGCCAGAGACGAGTGAATTGAGGTCCGAGAACGCGGCCGATACGGGACCAAGCCGCGTCAGGACACCACCGAAAGGATTTTCGATGTCCATGTTGTTCATGACGTTTCCCCAGGATGATAGTGACGCAGACCAGCCCGACCCAGGCTTTGATCCGACCCGGTCGGCGTTCCGCTCTGCACCCGTCGACAAGCGCGCTTCCCGCACGGAGACCCTCGCGAGAGCGCGGAAGTAGCTTGTCTTATATCACCCTGAACGTCGAACCAGTACTCAAAAAAGGACGCTCGGACTCGCTCTCTATCCTGGAGTTGATGCTTGCGAGACGTCGTGGATCGCGCGGCGGGGCGGTGAGCACCCTGGACGCCTGCGCAACGACATCGACCGGAGCATGCGTCCCCCGAAACCCAGGTGCCCCCCCCTCGCGCCTGCCGCCGCAGGGCGCACGATGGGCTCCTCACCCTGCGGGCGCGCTGACCTCCGGACGTTCCTTGCCCGAGGCCTTGCCCGGCCGCGCTCACTGGATGGTCGAGTCGGTCACGGTGATGGGGGTGTCGCCGTGGTTCGAGATCTGCGGGTATGTCGGGGACCACGAGCCGCCGAGGTTGCCCGTGATCACCGACCGGTCGATCACGATGTTCCCCGAGTGGTCGTTGCTCACGGAGAAGATCTCGATGAAGGTGAGGTTCTGGACCGTCAGGCGCGGGTGATCCTGGTTGTCGCAGTTCGGCGTCGTCCAGACCGATCTGCGCGACACCTGCCGCGACGACGACTTCGTCGGCGCCCGCGCGGCCATCGTCTCGACCGCCCGCCACGAGGACGCGCTGCGCTTCCACTTCGTCTCCGCCGACGGCCGCAACGACTGGACCGCCGTGACCACCGTCAGCGTCGATTGAGGCCGTCGAGCGCCGCGCGAGGCGCGACCGGCGAGCGACTACAGCGCCGGGCTGGCCGGCGCGCCCATGCTGCGCACCGCGCGGAAGGCGTCGGCGGTGGCCTGCGTGTTCTGCGTCGTCACGATCCGGAGCCGGTCCCCCTCGCGCCGCGCGACGTGCACCAGGATGCCCTGCATGTCGGGCACCGGCTTGCCGTCGGGGGTGACGACGCCCGTCAGCTCCCAGGCCCAGCGGACGACCGCGATCTCCGGCGCGACGAAGCGCGTCTCGACACGCACGCTGGTCAGGCGGCTCTGGCGGAAGACGGTCTCGTGAATTCCGACATGGTTCTTCCGGATCTCCGGCCGCCCGTGCCACCACATCCCGAAGATGTTCACGAAGTCCGCGTCCTCGGCCTGCAGCGCCGAGAACGCATCCATGTCGTGCCGGTTCCATGTATCGCAGAAGGCAGCGGCGAGCTGCTCTCCCAGCGCCTGCTGCGCGCGCGCATCGGGCAACGCAGCGGAGGCGGCCGGCGCGGGCGCCGCCGCGACGGGCGCCGCCGGCGCGGCGGGCGGCGGCGAGGCCGGGGCGCACGCGAGGGCCAGGAGCGGCAAAGCCGCGGCAAGCAAGGGTCGAATCATGAAGCGCCATTACATCGAGATGGCGCGAGGCGTCAACCGGCGCGCGCGTCGCGCGCTGCGGGCCGTGGCCTCGTGATCATCGATCGAGAAGGGCCCAGCGCGAGGCGCTGCCCTCCCGCGCTCACTCGATGGTCGAGTCGGTGACGGTGATGGGGGTGTCGTCGTGGTTCGAGATCTGCGGGTAGGTGGGGTACCACGAGCCGCCGAGATTCCCGGTGATCACCGATCGATCGATGACGATGTTCCCCGAGTGGTCGTTGCTCACGAAGAAGATCGCGCTCCCGTGGGCGTTCACCTCGTTCCGCTCGATCCGCGTCCCGCAGAGCGTGAGCGTCATCGTGTTGCCGTCGTTGTAGATGGCCCCGCCGCTGCCGCCGCCCGGCGTGCCCGCCTCGGCGGGGTTGCCGCCGTTGCCGAGCGCGCGGTTGTGGGAGAACAGGCTGTTGATCACCGTCCAGGAGACGCCGATGCTGCTGATCCCGCCGCCGTTCGCGCACGCGTTCCCGTACCCCTCGGCGCCGCCGAAGGTGCTGTTCACCACGTGGAGCGGTAGCCCGTTGTACTGCATGAAGGCCCGGATCCCGGCGCCCCCGACGTCGGGGCCGGTCGGATCGCACGCGTTGTTGAAGAAGCGGGAGTTGACGACCTTGAGGCGCCCGCCCTGGGCGAAGATGGCGCCGCCGCCCTCGTCGTCCTCATCGGTCGAGTCGCCCTCGATGAAGGTGAGGTTCTGGACCGTCAGGCGCGGGTGATCCTGGTTATCGCAGTTCGGCGTCGTCCAGACCTGCGCCTCGTCGCACGTGTTCATGTAGAGGATGCGCCGCTGACCGCCGCCGCTCAGGGTCACGAGCCCGCCGCCGTCGATCACGATCTCGGGGCCGGTGTCGTTGAAGATCTTCGCGGTCTCCTCGAGCGTGATGGTGATCGGGTCGGGGCCGCAATCGAACGTGATGACGCCGCCGCCCGCGACGGCGGCGACGACGGCCGCCGAGGTGCAGCTCGCCGGTGTGCCGTCGCCGATCACGGTCGTCGGAGACGAGGTGTCGGCCGCCAGCGCCTCGGCCGGCACGGCGCAGGCGCCGTCCGGGTTGCCCGCGGGCGGGCCGCCGCCCTCGTGCGCGGGAGATCCCGGGGTCGCGCCGCCCGTGCCCGCGCCGCTCGTCGCCCCGCTGCCGGCCGTGCCCGTGCCGCTCCCCGAGGCGCTCGTGGCCCCGCTGCCGCCCGTGCCCGTCGCCTCCCCGCCGTCGTCGTCGGCGCACGCCCCGAACACGACGGCCACCGACAGACACGCCATCAGATCCAGCGATCGTCGCATGATGTCCTCCTCGCTACTTGGCGACCTTCATGACGACCCCGTTGTCGAAGTCGCTCGTTCCCCAGAAGACGCTCGTCGCGTTCACCGCGATGGACCACGGGCTCTTCTGTCCTGCCGCAAGGGTGACCGGGGTGGTGCTCCCCCGCCGGAGGGCCATGATCGTCCCGTTCGTGCTGTCGGCCCAGTAGAGCCCGCTCTCGTCGATCGCGATGCCGGTGACCCGGCCCTGTCCGGTGGCGATCGGCGCCGGCGTGCCGCCCGCGATCGGCACCGACATCAGCGTCCCGTCGTCCAGGTTGCTCCAGTACACGTTGCGCGTGTCGACCACGATGGCAAACGGGAACGCCTGGCCGGAGGCGAGCACCGTCGTGGTGCCGGTCGCGAACTCGTGCTTTCGCACCCCCGTGTCGCCGCCATAGTTGTTCGTCCAGTAAACGTGGTTGTCGTCGGCGGCCACGCCGCGCGGGTTCATCCGGCTGCTCGCGTAGGTGGTGACGCGCCCCGCGCCGGCGGGCAGCGAGGCGACCTTGCCGCCCGCCTCGACGAAGTAAAGAGTCCCTCGGTGCGCGACGAGGCCGTTCAACCGCTCGGAGCCCTCGTACAGCACCTGCTCCGTCGGCGCGCCGCGCGGCAGCGACTTGATGGTCGCGTCGGGGACGAAGATCGTCGACCAGTAGACGCCGTCCGGATTGATGGCGATGTTCTCCGGGTTGAGCTGGCCGGTCACCAGCGTCGTCGGGGCGCCCCCGTCGAGCGGCACCGACATGACGTTGCCCATCGACTTCGCGGTCCAGAAGACCGCGTTCGCGCCGACCGCGATCGCGACGACGTCCCGCTGCCCCCGGGCCAGCTCGACCGGCTCGCACAGGCCGGCGCGGCACGCACCGCCCTGGCAGCCGTGGCCGCACTCGCCGCAGTGATGCGGGCTGGTCTGCACGTCGACGCACCCGCCGCCGCACGCGACCTCCGGGGGCGCGCAGGGGCCCGTCGACGCGCTCGACGAGGCGCTCGTCGCGCCCTCGCCGCCGCTGCCGCCAGGGCCGTCGTCCCCGCCCGCGCCGCCGCTCCCGCCGGCGCTGCTGCTGCTGCTGCTCGCGGGGCCGACGGGACCGACGCTGCTCGCGGGGCCGCTCTCTCCCCCGCCGGCCCCTCCGCCGCCCCCGGGACCGCTTCCCGAGAAATCCCTGACGTGCGGCGAACAGGCGTTCACGAAGGTGAGGCTGAATGCAAGGGCGACCGATCGGCGTAACGCGGAGAGCATGAGGGGCCTCCAGGGCAATGCGTGCACGAGAGCGAACCGCGATCCTGTGCAATCCGGCGGCGGAGAGCAACAGCCCTGGTGATCGTTTCTCGTGGAGGCTGCCGTGCGCTCCCCGTCGCCGGGGTCGCGGGCGTCCCTGGAGGGAGGTCGGTCACCCGCCCGGGCAGGGCGCGCCGGCGCGGGCCCAGGTCTCCCAGGCGGCGACGAACTCGGGGTACGGCGTCGGGATGGGCGTGCGGCCGGCGCCGGGGTTCCAGCCCCAGGTCACGAGCGGGTCCTCGAGGTGGACGCGCAGCGCCGCCATGTCCTTGCCGCCATTGCGCGCCGGGTCCTTGATCTGCTCGCACAGCGCGCGCGGGGCGACGCCGACGAACACCATCTTCATCTCGGGGGGCGGCATGTGCCAGCCCTTCGAGACACCAGGCGGCACGTGCATGCCGAAGCTGTTCGGCGGGTTCGTCGGGCCGTGGCACGTCGTGCACTCGGCGCCGGCCATGCCGTGTCCCGTGGGGCCGCGGAGCACGAGCTGGTTGTGCAGGCGGCCCTCGTCGCCCTGCAGCGGCACGTCGCCGGCAGGGTGGCAGTTCTGACAGCGAGGGTGCTGGAGGACGCCGCGCACGGTCTCGAACGCAGCGAGGCCGGCCTGGCGGTCGGCCGGCGACGGCGCGGGGGCCTGCGAGGCCCCGGGCGTCTGCCCCCCGCACGAGGCGAGGAGGAAGGCGAGCACGAGAGAGGATCGGATCATAAGGTCGGCACCTACGCGAGACGGAACGGCAGAGAGCGCAGCCGCTGCTTGGTCAACACGAACACCGCGTTCGCCACGGCGGGCGCGATCGGCGCGGTGGCAGGCTCCCCGATGCCGCCCATCTTCGCCTCGCTCTGGATGATGTGCACGGCGACGCGCGGCATCTCGAACATCCTGAGCATCGGATAGTCGTGGAAGTTGCTCTCCTGGACCTGCCCCTCGACCAGGTTCAGCTTGCCGTAGAGCGCCGCCGTGAGGCCGAAGGCGACGCTGCTCTGGACCTGCGCGTCGATGCCGAGCGGGTTCACCGCGGTGCCGCAATCGACGGTGCAGGTGACCTGGTGGACGTGGATTCGCCCCTTCTCGATCGAGACCTCGGCGACCTCGGCGACGATCGAGCCGAACGACTCGTGCATCGCGAGCCCGCGCGCCCGCCCCGCCGGGGGCGCGGTGCCCCAGCCCGCCTTCTCGGCGGCGAGCTTCAGCGCGTTGGCGTGCCGCGGCTTGTCCTTGAGCAGCTCGAGGCGGTACGCGAGCGGATCCTGCCCGGCGGCGTGGGCCAGCTCGTCGACCATGCTCTCCACCGCGAAGGCTGTGTGCGTGTTGCCGACCGAGCGCCACCACAGCACGGGGACGGGCGTCTTCGGCGAGTGCAGCGAGACGCGGAGCGCCGGCGTCCTCCCGACGTAGGGCGACTCGGCGATCCCCTCCACCGAGGTGTGGTCGATGCCGTTCTTGACGATGAACGGCTCGAGCGGCGTGCCGGCGACGATCGACTGGCCCACGGCCACGTGATCCCACGCCACGGGCAGGCCGCGCGCGTCGACGCCGACCTGCATCCGGTGGACGAAGGCGGGGCGGTAGAAGCCGCCGCGCAGGTCGTCCTCGCGCGTCCACACGACCTTGACCGGCACGCCGGCGGCCTTCGCGACCGTCACGGCCTCCGCGACGAAATCGTTCGTGCTGCTGGCGCGCCGCCCGAAGCCGCCGCCGAGGAACGGCGTGTGGATCTGGACCTTCTCGGGCGCCGTGCCGAGGATCTTCGCCGCGGCCATCTGGTCGCCGCTCTGGAACTGCGTGCCGGTCCAGATCTCGCAGCGATCGCCGTCGATCTTCACCGTGCAGTTGAGCGGCTCCATCGGCGCGTGCGCGAGGTAGGGCACGTCGTACTCCGCCACGAGCCGCGCCTTGGCCGCGGCCAGGGCGTCCTCGACCTTGCCGACCTGGGTCGAGATCGCGCCGAGCTTGCGCGACTGCGCGCGGAACTCGTCGAGCAGCTTGCCTGTGTCGACCCCGCCGCCCTCGGGCTTCGTCCACTCGGCGCGGAGCGCGTCGCGCCCGAGCTTGGCGGCCCAGAAATGCGCGGCGACGACGGCGACGCCGTTCGCGGTGGGGACGACCTTCTCGACGCCGGGCACCTTGAGCGCGTCCGCGGGGTCGAACTTCGCGAGCTTCGCGCCGAACGCCGGCGGGCGGAGCACCACGGCCGTGCGCAGCCCCGGGAACTGCACGTCGATCCCGAACTGCGCCTTGCCCGAGATCTTCTCCGGCGTGTCGAGGCGGCGCACGGGGGTGCCGATCAGCTTCCAGTCCTTCGGCTCCTTCAGCTTCACCTTCGCCGGCGGGGTCAGCTTCATCGCGTCCTCGGCGAGCTGGCCGTACGTCAACTGGTTCTTGCCGTGGGTGACGATCCCCTTCGCGGCGACGCACGCCGCGGGCGCGACCTTCCACCGGGCGGCCGCCGCGCGCACCAGCATGTCCTTCGCCATCGCGCCGACGGTGCGATACCGATCGAACTCGCTGTTCGTGGTCATCGACCCGCCGGTCATCTGGAAGTGCATCACCGGATGGCCGTACACAGGCGCGGCCGGCGCGTGCTCCGACCGCACCTTCGACCAGTCGCACTCGAGCTCCTCGGCGATCAGCATCGCGAGCCCGGTCCAGATGCCCTGGCCCATCTCGGAGTGCGCGAGCACCACGGTCACCGAGTCGTCCGTGCCGATGCGCACGAACGCGTTCGGCGACACCGGGGCCGGCTGCGCCGCCTTCGGCGCGGCGCGCACGCCCTCCGGCACGTAGAAGCTGAGCAGGAGCCCCGCCGCGGAGGCCGTGGTCACCTGCAAGAAGTCACGCCGGGAGACGGTCACTTGCCACCTCGATTGAGCCGCGACGCGAGGATCACCGCCTCACGAACACGGCCATACGTCCCGCACCGACACACGTTTCCGGACAGCGCAGCGTCGATGTCGGCGTCCGTCGGATCCGGCTTCTGCTCGAGCAGGGCGACCGCGGTCATGATCTGCCCGGACTGGCAGTACCCACACTGCACCACGTCGGCCTGCGCCCACGCCTGTTGCACCGCGTGCGACCCGTCGGCGGACAGGCCCTCGATCGTCGTCACCTTGCGCGCCCCGACGCTCGACACCGGCAGGACGCAGGAGCGCGCGGGCTTGCCGTCGAGGTGGACCGTGCAGGCGCCGCACTGGGCCATGCCACAGCCATACTTGGTGCCGGTCAATCCCAGCAGATCCCGGATCACCCAGAGCAGAGGCATGTCCGGTGCGGCATCGACCTCGCGAACAGCGCCGTTGATATGGAGTTTCATGGCCGTCCAGGCCATACTTTTGCGCTGGCGCGCCGTCAAGCGACGGCATCCACTCTTATCGTTTCTTCAACATCGTTCAGCGGATGACATCGTCCCGTTACATCCCGGGGAACCCGGGCGCGCCGCGGCGCGCGAGGGCGCCGCGTGGCGTCCAGCGACGATGAACGTCCTGGCGGGGACGTCGCGAAAGGATGATGATGCCACGCGGATGAACGAGCTCGAGCGGATCGTGCGGGAAGCGACGAAGCTGGTGGCGGACCGGTCCCCGTTTCTGCTCGCGACCGTCGTGCGGGTGTCCGGGTCGTCGTACCGGCGCCCCGGCGCGCGGATGCTTGTCGCCGGCGATCGATGGCTGTCGGGGTGCGTGAGCGGCGGTTGCCTCGAGGGCGACGTGATGCTCCGCGGAGAGCACCGGTGCCGTGACGGCGCCGTGGTGGTCACCTACGACTCGACCACCGAGGACGGGGAGCCGTGGGGCGTGGGGCTCGGCTGCAACGGCGTCGTCGACGTCCTGCTCGAGCGCGTCGAGGCCGGAGCGACCCACGACGCGCTCGCGTTCGCCGGCGCCTGCTTCGCCGAGGAGACCACGGGCACGCTGGTCACGGTGATCCGCTCGACGGCGTCCGCGGTCCCGGTCGGCGCGCGCCTCGCCTTCGGTCCGCCGTGCGCGCTCGCGCATACGGTGACCGATCCGGCCGCGCGCGCCGCGATCGAGCGCGCGGCGCGGGGGCCGGCCGGGGTCGTGGAGCTCGACGGGCCCGGGATCACGGTGCTCGTCGAGAAGATCGCGCCGTCGCCGCAGCTCTTCGTGCTCGGGGCAGGCCACGACGCGGTCCCCCTCGTCACGCTCGCGAAGTCGGTGGGATTCCGGGTCACGGTGGCCGGCCCCGTCATCCGCCAGGGCTCCCGGTTCGTCGCCGCGGATCGCGTGCTGTCGACCGGCGGCGCGACGGATCGCCTCCGCGCGCTCATCGACGCGGCGGCCGAGCCGTACGTCGTGATCATGCACCACCAGCGCACGCCGGATCGCGACGCGCTCGCGGCCGCCCTCGCGTCGCGCGCCCGCTACATCGGCGTGCTCGGGCCCGCGCGCCGCACGCGCGATCTGCTCGCCGAGCTCGGCCGCGGCCCCGGCGACGACCCCCGGATCCACGCGCCGATCGGGCTCGATCTCGGCGCCGAGACGCCCGAGCAGATCGCGCTCTCGGTCGTGGGCGAGCTCCAGGCCGTCGCGCGCCGGGCGCAGGGGGGGAAGCTCCGCGACCGCGCGCGACCGCTGCACGCGGGCCTGGCGATGGCCGTGCTCGCCGCGGGCGGCTCGCGCCGCCTCGGGCGCCCCAAGCAGCTCGTCGAGTTCGACGGGGCGCCGCTGGTCCGGCGCGTGGCGGCGGCGTGCGTCGAGGCGCGCTCCGGGCCGGTGGGCGTCGTGCTCGGCGCCCACGCCGGCGCTGTCGCGCCCGCGCTCGGCGATCTGGGCGTCGCGCTCGTCGCGAACGACGGCTGGGAGGAGGGCATCGCCTCCTCGATCCGCGCCGCGGTCCGGTGGGCGGAGGCCTCGAAGGCCGACGCGCTCCTGATCGCGCTCGCGGATCAGCCGCTGATCACGGTCGAGCACCTCACCGCCCTGCGGAATGCGTGGCTGGCGGGCGCGCCGATCGCCGCGTCGCGGTTCAGCGGCGTCGTCGGCGCGCCGGCGGTGTTCGACCGATCGCGCTGGGACGCCCTGTCGCGCCTCGAGGGCGACCAGGGCGCCGGCCGGCTGCTGCGCGCCGAGAGCGTCGTGGCGATCGACTGGGCGGGCGGGGCGATCGACGTGGATACGGCCGATGACGTGCGCGCGCTCGACAGCCACGCGCCGGCGCATCCGCCGAGCTGCTGAGCCGCCGCCGCGCCGGGCGAGCTCCCGCAGGCCGCGGCGGACTCCTCGGCTGAGCCCACGAGGGCCCTTGCCGGTGTGCCGTGCCACGCTGTGCCGTCCCTTCCGGCGCGCCCGCGCGCTGTACTGGCTGAGCATGTACCTGCCCTCGCTCTCGGTCGGCGCCCTCCTGAAGCGGATGTCGATCGCGCAGCTGCAGGGCGTGGGGCTGCTGTTCCTTGCTCGTGGGGTTTCTGGTCAGCTGGGTTCCGGGGTTCGAGGGGGCACCTGGTCGGCTGGCGCTGGTCGGGGTCGTGTGGTGTTACGTGTTCGTGACCACGACGACCCTTGTCGCGCGCAGCCGCCCGGGCTCCGAGCGCCTTCGCGCGCAGGGCGTCGCGCGTCGCCTCCGGGGTGCTGTATGCTCGGCCGAGATCAGGCTCGGATCGGTACGGGAGCAGCGGAGCGCATGGAGTCCTCGGAGAGAAAGCCGGCAAGTCCAGAAGATTCGGTTCGCCAGATGCTCGTCGAGTTCGCGCGCGCCTTCGAGCGAGGCGACGTGGACGCGTTATGCGACATGTTCGTACGTGACGATGCCCTGATCTTCTACGGCACACACGACAAGCTGCACTTCACGCGCTGGGCCGAGATCGAGGCCTCGTTCCGGCGGCAGAGCGAGATCCTGAAGGACCTCGTGTGCAGGATCACCGGCGATGTCCAGGTGCGTCTGCTGGCCGGGGGAGCGGCCGCCTGCGCCGGGACCGCCGGCTTCGGTATCCACGCCACCATGGGCGGCGTGCGCTTCGACCTGCCCGCGCTCCGACTGACCTGCACGGTGGAGCGCCACGGGGATCACTGGCGGTTCGTGCAACTCCACCTCTCCGTGTCGGACAGGCCGTTCCTCGACAGCGTGGGCCACGTGCTCGAGAGCGCCTGAGAGCGCCTGAACGCCGCGCCGCCACACCACGCCGGTGCGGCGGCGCGGCCCGCGCCTCACGTGGGGACGTCGCTCGACTCCGCCAGATCCCGGAGCGCCCTCTCGCTCCGGCGCAGCGCCTCCTCGGTCCGCTGGACCTTCAGCGCCTCCTGCTCCAGCTCGCCGCGGAGCACGGTGTTCTGCAGCGACAGCGCGGCCAGGAACTCGAGGAGCGGCAGCCGGCGCAGGATGAACGCGCCGTGGACCAGCCGGTTCTCCAGGTAGAGGAGGCCGCCCACCTCGCCGGGGTTCTTCATGAGCGGCATGCACAGCACCGACTTCGGCCGCTCGCGCACGAGGTACTCGTCCCCGGCGAAGGCGCCGCTCGCCCCGACGTCGCTGAGCACCACCCGCTCCCGCGTCCGCTCGACATAGTTGACGATCGACGCCGGGACGCGGGTCGCGAGCGGCGCCGTGCTCCGCTCGTACACGCGGATGCTGATGCCGTCGCGGTCCACCACGGCCTCGGCGGCGAGCCGCAGGCCGTCCCCGGTGAGCAGGAGACAGCACCGCTCCGCCCCCTCGTGCTCGACGACGAGCCGCATGAGCGACTCCATCATCTCCTTCGGCGTCATGTCGCTCGAGAGCGACCGCGAGACCTTCACCGCGGTCTGCGCGTCGATGGCCTCCGCCGCCATCGTCATGACGCCGCTGCTCGTCGCGCGGCGCTGCTCCTGGTTCAGGACGAGCGCATGCCGCTGCTCGAGCTGCCTCACCTTCTCGCTCGCGCCCCAGCGCGAGTACGACGCCACCGCCTCCCGCAGGTAGAGCCCCGGCAGGCCGCTGTAGCCGCGATCCAGGTAGAACCGGGCGGCGAGCTCGCTCGCGAGCGCCTCCTGGTGGATGAACCGGGACTCGCGGAAGGCCACGATCGCCTTATCGTAGAGCGCCGCGGCCTCGTCGTGCCTGCCGTCGACGCGCGCGCGCTCCGCCGCTACGAGCGCGTGCTTGCCGGCGAAGTTGTCGGGGCAACTCTCGGCCCAGACGCGCAGCTGCTCCTCGTGGCCGGCGAGCGACCGCCGGAGCCCGGCCTGCTCCTCGGCCGGGGCCCCGGAGAAGCGGGCCGCCCGGGCGAGGGCACAGTAATAGTGGCACTCGGCCGCGAACAGCGACCCGCTACCCCCCGCGATGTTGCGCTCCGACGCCTCCGCGGCAAGGGCCGCCCCCTCGTCGTTGCACGCAAGGAGGTGCTGCGCGGTCTTCATGATATAAAAGACGAGCCGCACGCTCGGGAAGCTCTCCTTCTCGAGGCGGGCCTCGAACGCCTGCTCGTCGAAGTCGTCCCCGCTCATCGTGCCGAGGTGGCGCGTGGCGCCCCTCAGCGCCTGGACCAGGCGCAGCATGCTCGTCACGGCGTCCACGGCGAACGTGATCTTCGCCTTCGTCGCGTAGTCGAGCGCGCTCACCGCGACCTTGTACGTCTCCTCGATCGGGTCGCCCCGCACGAGCACGTTCAAGGTGAGCTGGATGTTGCTGAAGCTCCCCCACGTCAGGTTCCCGACCTCGTTCGCGGCGTGGATGCTCGCGAGCTGGCAGGCGATCCCGGTGTCGATGTGGCGCGTCCAGACCGAGATCAGGCAGCCATAGAGGTTGGCCACCTCGGGCTTGTAGACGAGCGCGTTCATCTTCTCGGTCAGCTCGTATCCCACCCTGCCGATCCGGTCGCCGTCCTGGTACGCGTTGAGCCTCACGCACAGCGCCTTGCCGAGGCTCGTGTACCCGATGCCGGTCGACTCCGCGTTGCCGTGGAGCAGGCTGAGCCGGACCATCTGACAGACCAGGAGGTCGTTGAGGTTCGGATCGGTGTAGAACGACGAGGCGTACATCACCGCCATCACGCCCATCGCCGCGACCATCGGCGGCGCCGTCATCCTCGGCTGGCCCAGGATCTCGTCGGCCGTGCGATCGCGCAGCGCGTCGCGCAGCGCCGTGATCTCCGCGGTCACCTCCTCGTCGGCCGGCTGCCTCCGGAGCTTGATGCCGAGCAGCGCGAGGCACTCCAGCCCGACGCCGATGCACGCGTCGTGCTCCGACCGGGCCATGTGGTTCTGCATCAGGACGCGGTAGGCGGCCGCCTTGTCGAGCTGCGTGCGCGCGCGCTCGAGGAGCACCGAGCAGAGGCCGACGGACCGATCGAACTCCCCGTTCACGCTCGCGCTCTCGGCGAGATCGAGGTGCAGCGCGAAGGCGAGCAGATCGTCGGCTCCCGCCCAGTCGTCCTCCCCGATCAGCGCGCAGCCCGCGGCGAAGTAGGCCACCGCGGAGCCGTAGGCCCCGGAGGCCCTCGCCTTCCTGCCGGCGCGGAGGTTCAGCTCGGCCGTCCTGCGCCGCTCGCCCGGATCGGTGATGAGGGAGGCGCCGATGTTCAGCTGGTTCGTGATCTCGAACAGCCGGTCCTCCAGCGCCTCCTCCGGCGTCTGGACGAGCAGCAGGCGCCCGATGCGCAGGTGCGTCGAGGCGTGGTTGCCCTCGCGGATGAGCAGGTACGCGGCCTGCTGCACGCGGTCGTGGAGGAACTTGTACGTGCCGCCCCGGCGCGCCACGAGCCCCTCGCGGATGGCCGGGGTGATGGCGGCGTGCGTCGCCTGCGTGGACTCGCCGTACATGGCCGAGAGGACCTCGGCGTCGAAGCGGGCGCCGAGGCAGGCGGCGAGGGAGAGGACCCGCTGCGTCTCGCCGTCGAGCCGCCTGAGGCGGGTCAGCACCAGATCGACGACGTTGTCAGTCAGGTTCTGCGCGGCGATGGCCTCGATGTTCCAGCACCAGACGGCGCTCACGGGGTCGACCCAGACCAGCTTCTGGCGATAGAGCTCCGTCAGGAACTGGCCCACGAAGAACGGGTTGCCGCCCGTCCTCTGGACGAGGAGCCTGGTGAGCTGAGCCCCCTGCTCGTCCTCGCAGCGGAAGGTGTCCATGACGAGCTCGAGGACGTTCTCGTGCGGGAGCGGGTCGAGGCTGAGCGTCGAGACGCGCGCGCCCGTGGCGTGGATCTGCCGGAGCACCTCCATGAGCGGGTGCGACGGGCTCACCTCGTTGTCGCGGTATGCCCCGATCACGAGCAGGTGCCGCTTCTCGGGCACCGCGACGATGTCGCGGATGAGCCTCAAGCTGGCGGGATCCGCCCACTGCAGGTCGTCCACGAACAGCACGAGCGGGTGCCGCTTGCGCGCGACCACGCCGAGGAACGCATGGAACACGCGGACGATGCGGCTGCGCGCCTCGTTCGGCGCGAGCGGCGGCACCGGCGGCTGCTCGCCGAGGATCAGCGAGAGCTGCGGGATGATGTCGGTGATGACCCGCCCCTCCTCGCCGACCGCGTCGCTCAGCCGGTGCTTCCACCCTGCGAGGGACTGCGGGCTCTCCGTCAGGAACTGCCGGACGAGCTCCCCGAACGCCTGGGCGATCGTGCGGTAGGGGATGTCGCGCTGGAGCTGATCGAACTTCCCGGAGATGAACGCCCCGCGCTCGCGGACGATGGGCTCCTGCACCTCCTTCACGAGCGAGGTCTTTCCGACGCCCGAGTACCCGGCGACGAGCACGAGCTCGGCGGTGCCCGTGACGACCACGCGATCGAACGCCTCGAGCAGGAGCGCGCGCTCGCGCTTCCTGCCGTAGAGCTTCGTCGGGAGCTGCAGCCGGTCCGGGATGTCGGCCGTCCCGAGCGGGAACGAGTCGATCATCCCGAGCTCCTCCATCTCGGTATGGCACATGAGGAGATCCGACCAGAGCCCGCGGGCGGTCTGATAACGCTCCTCCGGAGACTTCGCGAGGAGCTTCATGACGACGTCGGAGACGATCCGGGGCACGTCCTGCACCACCTCCGCGAGCGGCACAGGGGCCCTCGCGATGTGGGCGTGCGCCCACGCGGGCGCGTCGTCTGCGTCGAGCGGCAGCTTGCCGGAGAGCAGCTCGTACAGCGTGACGCCGAGCGAGTAGAGATCGGCGCGCTCGTCGATCGGCCAGTCGACGCGGCCCGTCCGCTCCGGCGCGATGTAGGGCAGCGACTCCGGGTTGATCTTCGCCTCGTCGGAGAGGCCGAGATCGCCGCGCACCACGGCCAGCCCGCCGTCGAGCGACACCTCCCCGCTCTCCGGGTGCACGGAGAGGTTCGCGGGGCGGATGTCCAGGTGAAGGGTGCCTGACTTATGAAATTTCGATAGCGCCGATGCGATCTGCACCGCGTATGCGAGGAACGGACGAAGATCCATGGGAGCCCTGGAGATCGTCGACAGGACGATCCTGAGTTGACGGTACTAGAAGCAAGATCCCTGTCAATCTTTCCTCCGGCCTCGCCGGCCCGACGCCGGCCGCCGGAGCGCCTCGACATCGACCCGCTCCGCGCGGACGTCGATCACGACGCGTCAGGGATCCTCGTCGTGTGGAGCACGAGCGCTCTCCACTCACCGCCCTGGAGCTCCCAGACCGCGGTGAAGGCGATGGTGTTATCGAACTTGACACCACCCTTGATCTCGGCGCGTGAGCGGTAGACTCCGGTCACGATAGCGACGTCTCCGCCGGCGATACGCACGTCGCACTGCCGGAGCTCCTGCGTGTACGTCAACATGCTGTCGACGAGCTTCAGGTACTCGTCCTTACCGCGTTGCACTCCGCTGTAATCGACGTACCTCCAGCCCTCGGCCAGGTGGCGGTCGAGGAAGCCGTAGTCCTTGACGGCCCCCCCCACCGCCTTCGTCCACGCCTTGAGGAGCGCGACGTGCTCGTCTCTCGCCTGCTCCGCGGTGATCTTCGACATTCTCCACCTCCGCCGCGCGCCCTGGCCGTGCTCGGTCCCGCGCGACCGCGCGGGGGCGTCGCCGTCGCCGCTCCACACCCATGCTAGAGAGACCGGCGGCCGGCCGTCAACATCAGCCCTGATGTCCCGCCGCCTCGAGGGCCGCGCGAAGATGATCGGCCATGACTTGCACGTTCGGCGGCAAATTCATGGTGATGTGATTGCCAGGGACCTCGTGGACAGTGAGCTGGCCCTGGATCAAATCGAGCCATCCCCGCGCCGGGTTGTTCACGGTCATGGCGTCGCGCTCGCTCGCCTCGAAGAAGAGCACGTCACCCGGGTAGGGGCGGGGGACATAGCGCAGCATCGCCTGCAGGTTGGCGGTGACGATCTTGCGGAACGTGGCGAGCTCCTGGAGCGCCAGCTTCGGGAACATCCGGGAGACACCCTTCTTGCGCTGGAGCACGTGGAGCAGCTGCTCGTCCGGGGAGAGGTGCCGGATCTCCTCCGCGGGGACGGGGAGACTCGCATCGCCGCTGATCAGGTAGGCGAGGCGCTCGGGGGTGTCGAGATCCTCGGGGAACACCGCCGAGGGCGCGGGCGTGTCGATCATCATGAGAAGCGCGACGCGCTCGCCCCCGGAGATGAGCTGGTGCGCCATCTCGAAGGCGACGACCCCGCCGAAGGACGACCCGCCGAGCACGTAGGGGCCCTCCGGCTGGATGTGCCGCCGTACCGCCTCGAGGTAGCGCGCGGCCATCTCCTCGACGCGGGTCAAGGGCGGCGCCTTGCCTTCGATGCCCTGCGCCTGCAGCCCGTACACGGGCTGCGCCGGGTCCAGGCAGGTGGCGAGATCGTGGTAGAAGTAAACGTGCCCTCCGACCGGGTGCATCAGGAAGAGCGGCCGCCCGGTGCCGGGCTTGATCCGCACGAGCGAGGGGGGCAAGAGGCGCGCGGGAGAGCGCCGCGACATCGAGGTGGATGAGGGCGAGTCGGACTGCGCGATGAGCTCGGCCAGGGCCGCGACGGTCGGCGCGTTGAGCAGGCTGTGGCCGGGTAGATCCATGTTCACGACGTTGCGCAGCCGGGAGATGAGCTGGACGGCGAGCAGCGAGTCGCCGCCGAGCGCGAAGAAGTCGTCGTGCACGCCGATCCGCTCGATGCCGAACAGCTTCTCCCAGGTCTCGGCGACGGCGCGCTCCAGCGGATCGCGCGGCGCCACGTAGGCCGTGCCGAGGTCGGGCCGCGGGTGGACCGACCTCGGGATGCCCTCGGAGTCGGCTTCCCGCGACGCCGGCGCGCTCGAGCTCGGCGCGCTCGAGCTGGCCGAGGCGCGCTGCCTCGCCTGCGCTTCCCGCTTCAGGACGAGGACGTGGGGCGTGGGGCTCGTGAGGATGCGCATCCAGGCGTCGAGCGCCTCGTCGCGCGAGAGACCCTCCTCCGCGGCGGCCGCGCCGCCCTCGCCCGACTCGGCCGCAGGTTCGAGCTCCTTGCCGCGCGAGGCGTCCTGCCGCTGCCACGGGTCCCACTCGATCGCGATCGTGAGCGGGCCGTCCCCGGCCGCCCGCCGCTGCGCGAAGGCGCCGAGGAAGGCGGTCGCGGCGCACTGGCCCGCGAGGCCCGGCCCGCGGGAGCCCGTGGTCCGCGCGGCGCACAGCGCGACGAAATCGGGCCGGAGCCCCCGGAGCGCCTCGTCGAGGACGAGCGCGCCGTCGACCTTCGGCGCGAGGAGCGCCTCGCCCTCCTCGCGCGTCATGCGCTGGAGGGGCACGGCGCGGCGGGCGCCCGCCGCGTGGATCACGCCGTCGATCCGCCCGAAGCGCTGGAGCGCCTCGGCCACCGCGCGCTGCATGTCGTCAAGCCGCGAGACGTCGGCCGTCACGAGGAGCACCTCGGCGCCCAGCCGCTCCATCTCGAGCACCGCGCCGATCTTGCGGCGTAACGCGTCGGAGGCGCCCGCGCCGGCGAGGTCGCCCCAGGCCTCCCGGGGCGGGAGCGCCGTCCGGCCCGTGAGCACGAGCTTCGCGCGCGCGACCTTCGCGAGGTGCTCCGCCATGGCGGAGCCGACGACCCCGAGCCCGCCGGCGATCAGGTAGACGCCGCCCTCCCGCAGGCGCGGCGGCAGGCCCTCGGCGCGGTCCATGCGCGCGGGCTCGAAGATCCGGACCCAGCGCTCCCCGCTCCGGTAGGCGATGACGGGCTCGGTCTGCTCCAGCGTGACCTCGGCGAGGAGCTGGTCGATGAGCCTCGCCTCCTGGAGCGTCCGCGGCTCCGGCAGGTCGATGTCGACGCTGATGCACGAGATGTTCGGGTACGCCCTGGGGATGGCCTCGCACGGGCCGAGCAGCGTGGCCTTCTCGGGGCAGAGCACCGCCGGGTCGGTCACCTTCTGCATGTGGCTCGTCACGACCCCGAGCCGCACGTCGTCGCGGAGCCCCGCGTCGCTGATGCCCTGGGCCAGCGCGACGAGGCTGGCGAACCCGAGCCGCTGGGCGTCCGCGAGGCGGGCGGTGTCGAGCGGCGCGCGCGCGGGCTTCGTCACGCCCCACAGGAACATGATGCGCGAGGGGGAGACGCCCGCGGCGCGGAGCGCGCAGAAGAGGGACGCGTGGTCCTCGCGGCTCGCGGGGGCGACGGTGAACTCGCCCTCGCCCGTCGCGGCGAAGCCCTCGCCCGGCCGCACGGTGATGACCTTGTAGCCGTCCCGGCGGAGCCGCATCTCCATGCGGGCGCCCAGCCCGTAGCTGTCGGCGAAGACGACGCAGCACTGGGCCCTCGGCGGCCGGGCCGACGCCTTCATCGACCCCGACAACACCGAGCGCTTCCAGGCCTGGAGGTGGATCAGGCCGGCCGGCTCCGGCGCGCTGCGCGCCGGCCGGCGCGCGGCGGTCGTGGCGGCGGGCGCGGGCGGGTCGATCCAGTACCGCTTCCGCTCGAACGGGTAGGTCGGCAGGGACACGCGCCGGCGGGGCTCGTGGGTGTACAAGCCCGACCAGTCGAGGCGGACGCCGGAGAGCCAGAGCTGGCCCAGCGTCTCCAGCAGGAACCCGATGTCGGACTGGCGGTGGTGGACGTGCCGGATCGACGAGAGCATCACCCGGCGGGCGCCCCGCGCGGGGTGCTGCTTGGCCAGGGTCGCGAGCACCCGGCCCGGGCCGACCTCGAGCAGGGCGCGGGTCGGATCGGCGAGCACCTCCCCGAGCCCCGCCATGAAGCGCACCGGCTCGCGCACGTGCCTCGCCCAGTACGCGGGGTCCTGCGCGTCGGCCGCGGACAGCCAGGTGCCGGTGACGTTCGACGCGATCGGGATCTTCGGGGCGCTCGGGCGCGCGCGGGCCACGATCGCGGTGAACGCGGCGAGCATCGGCTCCATCATCCGGGAGTGGAACGCGCGCGAGGTCTGGAGTCGGGTGCACTCCAGCTCGCGCTCGGCGAAGAGCCGGTCGGAGAGCGCCTCGATCGCGTCCTCGGGCCCGGCCACGACGCAGGCGGACGGCCCGTTGACGGCCGCGAGCGAGAGCGCGCCGCCGCCCTCGTCGAGCAGCTGCTGCACCTCGGCCTCGGGCAGCGGGACCGCGAGCATCGCGCCCGGCGGCATCTCCTGCATCAGCTTGCCCCGCCGGGCGACGATCCGGAGCGCGTCCTCCAGCGAGAAGACGCCCGCGAGGCAGGCCGCGACGTACTCGCCGAGGCTGTGGCCGATCATCGCCGCGGGCCGGATGCCCCACTCCATCCAGAGCGTGGCCAGCGCGTACTCGATCACGAAGAGCGCGGGCTGGGCGAAGCGCGTCTGCTTGAGCATCTCCGCCGCCGCCGCCTCCCGGCCCGGGGGCGGGTAGATCACCTCGCGGAGATCGAGCCCGAGCTCCGGCTGGAGCATGGCCGCGCAGAGATCGACGCCGGCGCAGAACGTGGGCTCCCGCTCGTACAGCTCCCGCGCCATGCCGGTGTACTGCGTGCCCTGCCCCGGGAACATGAAGACGACCGGGCGGTCGACGGCCTCCTCGACGTGCGCGAGGACCCGCCGCTCCCCGAGCGTCGACAGGAGGCTCACCGCCTCCTCCGCGTCGTTGCAGACGAGCATGCGCCGGTGCGGGAACGTCTTGCGGCCGACCTGGAGCGTGAACGTGACGTCGGGCAGGCTGACGTCCGGGTGCGCCTTGAGGTACCCGACGAGGTTCTCGGTGATCGTGTCGAGCGCGGTCCTCGTGCGGGCGGAGAGCAGGAGGAGCTGCCAGGACCGCCCGCCGGGCGCCGCCGCCGCGTGGGGCGCCTCCTCGAGGATGGCGTGGGCGTTGGTGCCGCCGATGCCGAACGAGCTCACGCCGGCGCGGCGGGGCCCGTCGCCGGGATCCCAGTCCGCGAGCGCCGCGTTGACGTAGAAGGGGCTGTTCGCGAAGTCGATCTCGGGGTTCGGCGTGTTGAAGTGCAAGGTGGGCGGGAGCTGCCGGTGGCGGAGCGCCTGGACGACCTTGAGCAGGCCGGTGATGCCGGACGCGACGTCGAGGTGTCCGACGTTCGGCTTGGCCGAGCCGAGCGCGCACCAGCCCTTGCGCTGGCTGCGGGAGCGGGCGTGGAACGCCCTGGTCAGGGCCGCGACCTCGATGGGATCCCCGAGGCGCGTGCCCGTGCCGTGGGCCTCCACGTACGAGATCGTCTCCGGATCCGTGTTCGCCATCGCCAGCGCCTGCGCGATGGCCTGCACCTGCCCCTCCACGCCCGGCGCGGTGAACCCGATCTTGGCCGATCCGTCGTTGTTGACGGCCGAGCCCCGGATCACCGCCTCGATGTGATCGCCGCTGTCGAGGGCGTCCTCGAGCCTGCGCAGCACGACAACGCCCGCGCCGTTCCCGGCGACCGTCCCCTGCGCCTCGGCGTCGAACGTGCGGCAGCGCCCGTCGGGCGAGAGGATCATGCCGTGCCGGTAGAGGTAACCCGACCGCGTGGGGACGTTGATCGCCACGCCGCCGGCCAGCGCGATGTCGCACTGGTACGTGAGCAGCGCCTGACAGGCCATGTGGACGGCGACGAGCGAGGTCGAACAGGCGCTCTGCACCGCGACGCTCGGCCCCCGGAGGTTCAGCTTGTAGGACGTCCGCGTGGCCAGGAAGTCCTTGTCGTTGGCGATGTACATCTGGTAGTCCATCGCCTTCCTGAGCTCGTGATTCGGGTAAAGGTTGCTCAGGAAATACGTGTCGTGGCCGCTCGCGCCCGCGTAGACGCCGATGGTGCCTTTGAACGCCTCGGGGTTGTAGCCGGCGTGCTCCAGCGCCTCCCAGACGCACTCCAGGAAGAAGCGGTGCTGGGGGTCCAGGATCTCGGCCTCTCTCGGGGTCATCCCGAAGAAGGCGGCGTCGAACCACTCCACGTCTTCGAGCACGGCCCGCGCGCGGACGTAGCTCGGGTCCGAGGCCACCTCCGGGGGCACGCCCGCCGCGGCGAGGTCCTGATCCGAGAGCGCGACGATCGACTCGACTCCATCGCGCAGGTTCTGCCAGAAGGCGTCGACGCTCCTCGCGCCCGGGAAGCGGCCCGCCATCCCGATGATCGCGATCTGGTCCTCGGGGACGGGTTGATCAAGCGGATCCATTCTGTCTGCTCTTGGCTGCTTGCTTCTTTCGTTTCAGGATCTCTCGCTGCTTCAGCGCCCGCGCGTCGGCCGCCGAGAGCTCGCTCCCACGGCCGCTGCTGCTCGCGAGGAACGCGGCGAGGTCGGTGACCGTCGGGCGCGCGAAGATGTCGACGAGGGAGAGATCGCTCCCGAACGACTCCCGGACGCGCTCGTGGAGGCGTACCAGGAGCAACGAGTGGCCGCCCAGATCGAAGAAGTTGTCGTGCACGCTCACGCGCTCGATGCCGAGGACGTCCTGCCATATCGCGATGAGCCGCTCCTCGAGCGAGCTCCGCGGCGCCACCATCGGCGCGCTCTCGGGGCGGAGCTCGCCGGGGGCCGGCAGGGCGCGGCGGTCCACCTCGCCGTTGCCCGCGAGGGGCAGCGCGTCGAGCAGCACGATGGCCGAAGGGTGCATGTAATCGGGCAGCCGCCGCTGCGCGTGATCGCGGATCGTGCGCTCGAGCCCGCCCGTCGGATCCGCCGTGAATGGGCGCGCGCGGGCCCCGGCTTGCCTGGGCGGCGCCGCGGCCCTGCTGCCGTGAGGGACGACGTACGCCACGAGGCGCCGGTCGCCCGAGCGCGCCGGCTGCGCCACCACGACCACCTCGCGCACGGCCGGGTGCTCGCCGAGGACCACCTCGATCTCGCCGAGCTCGATCCGGTAACCGCGGACCTTGACCTGCTGATCCATGCGGCCGAGGAACTCGAGCTGCCCGTCCGGCATCAGGCGGACGCGATCGCCGGTCCGGTACAGCCGCCCTCCCGGCTCGCCGCCGATGGGATCGTGGATGAACCGCTCCGCGGTGAGCTCCGGCAGATCGAGGTAGCCGCGCGCGAGGCCCTCTCCGCCGATGCAGAGCTCCCCGGGGACGCCGGCCGGGACCTCGTTGAGATCCCGGTCGAGCACGTGCACCCTCGTGCCGGGGATCGGGCTTCCGATGGGCACCGTGTGGCCGACCGGGCGTTCCACCGTGGCGCAGCAGGCGAACGTCGCGGCCTCCGTGGGTCCGTAGCCGCTGATCATCCGGCACCCCGGGAGCTCGGCGAGGACCCGGTTGACGTGCTGCGGGGACAGGACATCCCCCCCGGCGACGATCTGGCGCAGGCCGCGCAGCGCCGTGATCCGCTCGTCCACGAGGAGGTGGAAGACGCCGGCGGTGAGCCACACCGTGGTCACCCCGTGCTGGCGGATCACGCGATCCAGGTCGTCGAGCGACGCGGGCACGGGGGGCATGACGACCAGCCGGCCGCCGTTGAGGAGCGCTCCCCAAATCTCGAACTGCGACGTGTCGAAGGAGATCGACGCGAGCTGCAGGAAGACCTCGTCCGGCGCGAAGCGCGCGTACGTCGTGCCCTTGACGAGCCGGGCCACGCCCCGGTGCGGCACGGCCACGCCCTTGGGCCGGCCGGTGGAGCCCGACGTGTACATGACATAGGCGAGTTGGTCCGGCGTCGCCGGCGCCGACGGGTTGTCGTCGCGCGCCCGGCCGATCTCCTCGCGGTCCGCGTCCAGGCAGAGGACGCGCGCGCGGCACCCCGGCAGCGCCTCGCCGACGCGGGCCTGGGTCAGCATCACGCGGGCGCGAGCCTGCTCCATCATGAACGCGAGGCGATCGGTGGGGTAGGTCGGATCCAGGGGCACGAAGGCGAGGCCCGCCTTCAGCACGCCGAGGAGCGCGACGATCATCTCGACCGACCGGTACATGCACACGGCCACGCGATCTTCGGGCGCGAGGGCGCCCTCGTCGGTGCGCGCGAGGGCCCCCTCGTCGGGGCAGGGCGCGGCCCCGGACCCCGGCGCCTCGCGGACGCGGAGGCCGAGCAGGGTGTGCGCGAGCTGGTTGGCCCGCCGGTTCAGCTCGCGGTAGGTGAGCGACGTGACGTTCCCCGCGCCGTCGTCGAAGACGACCGCGACGGCCTCGGGAGAACGCTCGACCTGGGCCTCGAAGAGGCGGTGAATGCACACGTCCGACCCGGGGCCGGCCGGGGCGGTGCCCCACGCGCGGAGCGCGCTCCGCTCCTCGGGCGCGAGGAGCGGGAGCGCCGAGAGGGGCAGGTCGACGTCGCGCGACGCGCCCTCGAGCAGGGTCTCGTAGTGGCCCGCCATCCGCTCGATGGTGCGCGCGTCGAACAGCGCGGCGCTGTACTCGATGCGCCCGATGATGCCGTCCTCGCGCTCGTCGAGCTCCAGCGTGAGATCGAACTTGGACGCGCCCGTGTCCACGTCGAGCTGACCCAGGGTCCAGCCCGGATCGATCGCCGGCACGGGCGGCTCCAGGATGAAGGCGACCTGGAACAGCGGGTTCTGGCCGGGGACCCGCTTCGACTGGAGCGCCTGCACGACGCTGGCGAACGGCACGTCCTGGTGCGAGAGCGCGGCCTGGCTCACCGCCCGCACGCGCCCGAGCAGCTGCCGGAACGTGGGGTCTCCGCGCAGGTCGGTGCGCAGCACGAGCGTGTTCAGGAAGAAGCCGAGGAGGTCCTCGGTCTCCGGCGGATGGCGGCACGACGCGGACGTGCCCACGACGATCTCGTCCTGCCGCGCGTACCGGCAGAGCATCGCCTTGAAGGCCGAGAGCAGGACCACGAAGAGCGTGACGCCCTGCTCCCGGGCCAGCGCCTTCAGCCGGAGGGTGAGCTCCCTGGACAGGGCGACGCAGTGGCGCGCCCCCGCGAGGTTCGGGGCGGCCGGACGTGGCCTGTCGGTCGGCAGCTCCAGGGTGGGGAGGTCGGCGAGCTGCCGTCTCCAGTAGTCGAGCTGCGGCTGGTGGGCGCCGCTCAGCTGCTGTTCCCGCTGCCAGACCGCGTAATCGGCGTAGTGGATCGCGCGCTCGGGCAGCGGCGACGGCCTGCCCGCGGCGAACGCCTGGTAGAGCGCGTGGAGCTCCCTCGGGAGCACATCGAAGATGGAGACTCCATCCATCAGGATGTGGTGCACCACGACGAACAGCACGTGTTCGGCCTCGTCGAGCCGGACCAGCGTGGCCCGGAGCAGCGGGCCGCGGGCGAGATCGAACGGGCGCCGGGCCTCGTCGGTGGCGAGCGCGACGGCGCGCTCCCACCGCGTTTCGGCCGACAGCGCCGGCAGCGCCGTCAGGTCGACGACCGGCAGATCGAGCGGCGCCGGGGGCAGGATCTGCTGCACGGGCTCGCCGCCGACGACCGCGACGACGCTCCTCAGGATCTCGTGGCGCCTGAGGAGCTCGTCGAGGGCGCGCCCCAGGGCCGGGACGTCGAGGGGCCCGCGGAGGCGCAGGGAGAACGGCTCGTTGTAGAACAGCGCGCCCGGGTGGAGCGCGGCGTGGAGCCAGATCTGCCGCTGCCCGTGCGAGAGGGGGATGGGCCGGTCCCGCGGCGCAGGCGGGATGGCCGCGGCGGCCGGGCGCTGCTTCGGCCGGGGGAGCGACGCCACGAGCTCGGCCAGCGCGGCGACCGTGGGGGCGTCGCACAGGCTCTGCAGGGAGAGATCGACGCCGAGCGCGCGGCGCAGGCGGGACAGCACCCGCGCGGCGAGCAGCGAGTGCGCCCCGAGGTCGAAGACGTCGTCGTGGACGCCGATGCGCTCGATCCCGAGCGCATCGGCCCACGCCGCGGCGATCGCCGCCTCGATCTGGTTGCGCGGCGCGAGGGGCTCGCCGTCGCCGCGATCGGGCCGGGCGGCGTCCGGCGGCGGCAGGGCCGCGCGGTCCACCTTCCCGCTGGGGCCGAGCGGCAGCGCGTCGAGCAGCACGAACGTCGACGGGATCATGACCTCGGGGAGGCTCTCGCGGAGGAAGCTGCGCAGCGCGGGCACGACGGCCCGGGGGGCGGCCGGGGGCGCGTCCGGCGCGTCCGGGCGCGCGACGACGTAGGCGACGAGGCGGCCCTCGCTGGCGACGGCCACCGCCGCGCGGACGGCGGGGTGGCGCCCAAGCGCGGCCTCGACCTCGCCGAGCTCGACGCGGTGGCCGCGGATCTTCACCTGCTGGTCGACGCGCCCGAGGAAGGCGAGATCGCCGCCGGGCAGGCGGCGCACCACGTCGCCCGTCCGGTAGAGCCGGGCCTCCGGGAGGGCGCTGAACGGATCGGGGACGAACCGGGCCGCCGTGAGCTCGGGCTGACCCAGGTAACCCCGGGCCAGGCCGGGCCCGCCGAGGTAGAGCTCGCCGGACTCGCCGTCCGGGACCGGACGCATGGCGGCGTCGAGCACGAAGCAGCGCGTGTTCCTGATCGGTCGGCCGATGGAGAGCGGCTCGCCGGGGTCCCGATCCGGGTCGAGCCCGTCGGCCATCGTGGCGCACACGGTGGACTCGGTGGGACCGTAGGCGTTGATGAACGTGCGCCCCTCTGCCCAGCGCGCGGCGAGGTCGGCCGGGCAGGATTCGCCGGCGACGATGAGGGTCCGGAGCGCGGGCAGCGAGCGCTCGGCGCCCTCGGGGAAGGCGGCGAGCGCGGAGGGGGGGAAGGTCGCGATCGCCACCTCCTCCGCGCGCATCCGATCGAGGAGCGCGCGCCCGGGGATCATCTCGAACTTCGTCCCCATCACCAGGGTGCCTCCCCGGGCGAGCGTCATCGCGATCTCCCAGACCGACGCGTCGAAGCTGAGGGACGCGAACTGGAGCACGCGGCAGCCCGGCCCCACGTCGAATCGCTCGGCCAGCGCGCGGGTGAGGTTGGTGAGGCCGCGGTGCGTCAGCAGCGTGCCCTTGGGCCTGCCGGTCGAGCCCGACGTGTAGATGACGTAGGCGAGGTCGTCGGGGCCCGTGGTGTCCGGCGGGTCCTCGCCGCTGAAGCCCGCGGTCAGATCGCGATCGCCGTCCAGGAGGACCACGCGCGCCCCGTGGCGCGGCAGCGACGGGAGCAGCCGCGCCTGGGTGAGCAGGACGGGCGCCCCGGCGTCCTCGAGCATGAAGGCGACCCGCTCCCGCGGGTACGCGGGGTCGACAGGGACATAGGCGCCGCCGGCCTTGAGCGCCGCGAGCAGCCCGATGAGCGCCTCCAGGGAGCGCTCGGCGCAGAGCGCGACGAGGACGTCGCGGCCGACGCCCAGGCTCCTCAGGTGGTGCGCGAGCTGGTTCGCGCGGCGATTCAGCTCCTGATAGGTGAGCCGGTCAGGGCCGAAGGATGCGGCCACGACGCCGGGCGTGCGCCCGGCCTGGAGCTCGAACGAGCGGTGAATGCTGGCGTCCTCGGAGCTGAAGTCGTGATAGGTCATGTCGTGTGTGGTGGCAGGAGTCTCTTCAGGGGCAGAACATCAGCCCCCGTGTGCGAGCCCGAGCAGCGACGCGAGGGCGTCACGCATCTCGTTCAGAACCGTCCCAGGAGCACCGGAGTGAGCTCCAGGGCGGCAGCCGGTGACACGGGCGCGCCCCCGACGTTTCAGGGGCGCGGTCGGCACGGATACCATGCTGCATCACGCTGGTACTCACGCTTCGATGGGCGAGTCCATCGACGCCGTGGCAGGGTGACGGTCCACAATTCAAGGCTATTCGCAGCGCAGCCGATTACACACAACCGCGGAATGAAGGTCAAGCGGGACGTACGGCTTTTTTCGGCGTGGAGGGGCATGTGGTCGCGGCGCTGCGTCATGAGGCGATCGCTCCCGGCCGGCAGTCGTGGCCCGCGTGGCCCGCGTGGCCCGCGTGGCCCGCGACGACCGCGCCGGGCTCGCACACCGCGACGGAGCCCGCCGCGAACGAGGCGTCGGGAGCACTCGTAATCAGGTGGTGATCGACGATGTCCCGATCGCCGATCGTACGGGTTTCATGCTTCTCAGCGATCTGGAACGCAAGAGCGTTGAGCCGATCGCCGCGTCGGGAGTGTGCCAACGATCCAAGTCGCCGGCGCGAAGCGCAGATCCCTGACGGCATTCAGTTCAAGAGCAAGGTGGATCTGGCACTCGACGCGATCGAGCGCGCTGCGGCCGACAACGTGCCGGGTCAGCTCGTGCTTGCGGAGGCGGACACGCGGCTACGCTGCCCGGAAATTCGGATTCGGCGCCAGCTGGCCGAGGCGTGATCCGTGCGCACAGCGCATATCCTGCGGAGCAGCCAGAACTCGACACAAAGGCGCAAAGACCCAGGCCAGGTACCGCAGTTGGGGCTTGGCGTCTCCGCAGCGTCTGGACCTCCTTCTCCCTCCCAGCTCCGCGGAAAGCGCCCCGGCACGTTCGGTGGGGTCGGCTCGAAGCGCACGTCGTCGAGCGCGCACCCCATGAACGTCAGCCGCTTGAGCTGGCGCGTCGGCACGTCACGGTTCGCCGATAGGGCGCGGGGCCGCGCCGGCGACGAGCGCGAACGCGAGCAGTAGCGGAGTCGTGGTGCTCAATTGCTCTCCTTGGAAAAGTGGGGACGCAGGGCGGCGGCAGCGACGAAGTCGAGTATTCGATCAGGCAGGACGCGCGCCAAGAGGGTGAGCAGCGCCGCGTCGCGGCCGACAGTGTAGCGAGCGCGCGGCTTGCGCGCTGTCACTGCCTTGACGATCACCTTGGCCGCGGCATCAGCGGGCAGGCCCGACCCGGCCCCGGTGAACGCTGCGGTCTGCGCGTTGACGGCTTGCACCAGCCCGCCGTAGCGCTGGCTCAGCTCGGGCGTCATGGCCGACGCGATCGCCTTGGCGGAGGCGATCGCCCGGCCGGGCATTTCCGTGCGCACCGCGCCCGGTTCGACCACAACCACCTCGACGCCGAGCGGGGCGACTTCGCGTCGCAAGGAGTCACTGACGGCTTCGAGCGCGAACTTTGTACTTGCGTAAGGACCATAGGTGGCCCCGGCGAGCTTGCCGCCCACGGAGCTGATGTTGACCACGCGACCCTTGCTGCGGATCAGAGCCGGCAGGAGTGTCTGGGTCACGACGATGTGGCCGAAGAGGTTCACCTCGAACAGGCGGCGCCACTCGTCGATCGCGAAGGCCTCGACCGGCGCGTTGACGCCGATGGCGGCGTTGTTCACGAGCGCCCGCACTGCCCGGCGCTGCGGGTCTTCGCGCACCCGAGCAGCGAGCGCCTGGATGTGGTCCGGGTTGGTGATGTCGAGGATCAGCGGCTCGATACCCGGCCCCCGGATCGCGTCGGCGTCCCGGTCGCGCCGGACACCCGCGAGGACGTGGAACCCTCGCCGAGCCAGTTCGCGTGCCGTGGCCGCGCCGATGCCGGTAGATGCACCGGTGACAATGGCGAGCTCCTGGATCTCAGCTGACGCTGTCATGACCTTGCTCCCTTCTTCGACGAGCGAGGAGCGAAGCGCGCCGCGAGGAGCTGCGTCCGCTGCTCGAGCACCTCCATCGAGGGCCGGTCGGCGAGCAACCCGTCGAGCGCGAGCAAGAAGACCTCGGCGCTCGCTTCGTCGCCCAGAATCGCGGCGACGCACCCGTGCACAACCTTCCGGTAGTGCGCCTCACTCTCGGGGTCGATCCGCTCACAGGCCTCGAGGAACTCGCCCCCCATCGGCGTGCCGACCATCTCGGCCCAAGGTTCGAGCACCATCAGACGGCAGACGCCGAGCAAGCGCTCATAGGGGCTGCCAGGCCCCTCCGCCGCCTGCTTCGCAGCAGGGTGCCGGGAGACCAACCAGTCCACGAAGACGGCCTGGTAGATCTCCTCCTTGTCCTTGAAGATCCGGTAGAGCAGCGTCCGCGAGAGGTTGGCGCGCTTGGCGATGTCCTCGAACGCCGTCTTCGCAAAGCCGAAGTTCAGGAAGCACCAGCGCGCGGCCGTCAGGATCCTCGCGCGCCGGACGGCAGCCTCGTCGTCTGTCATCGTCGCTGGCATGAAAACATTGTGACAACAAGAGCGCCAAATGTCAACATGTATCGTAGAGCGCTTTGCTACTCTTCGCAGCGCTCGCACCGGAGCCGCGCGAGCTAGGCCTTTCCAAAGAGCCCGCGGAAGAGCGCGTCGAGCGCCGCCCGGGTTGTCTGCCGGCTTGGCGACGTGCCCGTCGGGCTCGCGACGATCGAGAGCGCGAGCCCTTGGATGACGGCCCAGACGTGCTCCGCAGCCTGTTCGACCGGCACACGCAGCGCATCGCTCTTCGCGCAGCGCTCGATGCGGTGCCGCATCAGCGCGTACGCCTGCGAGAACATCGAAGGGAGCTCGACCGCACGCGCCATGACGGCCGCCGTGACTGCCGGATGCGCAACGGCAAATTCGAGCACCTGCTCGCAGCTCGCGCGGAGGTCCGCGACGGGATCGGACGTCTGCGCGAGCGCACGCTTCCTCGCCATGAACTTCTCGAGCGCGACGGCATGGACCGCCGACAGGAGCCCGTCACGGTTGCCGAAGTGATGGTAGAGGGTCGGCATCGTGACGCCCGCTTCCTCGCAGACCCGCCGTGTCGTGAGCGCGGACGCTCCCTCCTCTTCGAGCACGCGGTACGCGACGTCCAGCAGCGTATCCTTCACACCGGCCATCGATGGAGGGTAGCACAGCTACCCTGGCGCCCCATCGGCTTTCAGCTCCGACATGGCGCCGCCGCGTCCGAGCAGGCGATCGTGGATCGGATGTCCGGTCTTCGATCGCATCGTCGGCCAAGGGCGCCGCACGATGGGCGTGTCCCTCCATCCCGTCCGCGCGGAAAACGCGCGCTCGACAGCCTCTTCGCGGCGCTCCCGGGGCGCCCTCAGCAAATAGTATAGCGTCGCTATAGACACGGCGTATAGCGGTGATATATTAACTCTCGCCGGCCGACACCGGCAGGGAGAGTGCAGAAATGGCCGAACTCATTTTCGTCACTGGAGGTAGCGGCTTCGTGGGCGCCGCCATCATTCGGGCAATGGTCTCCGCGGGTCACCGCGTGCGTGCGCTCGCGCGCAGCGAGGAGAGCGCCCGAACCGTTTCATCGCTCGGCGCCGAGCCGGTCCGAGGCGATCTCGACGACGAGCGGTCGCTCGCGGCGGGGATGCGCGGTTCGACCGTCGTCGTGCACGCCGCCGCATCGCTGACCAGCGGCGTACGCTATCGCGACCACGAACGGACGAACGTGGAAGGCACGCGAAGGGTACTGACCTGCGCGCGCCAGGCCAAGGCTCGGCGGTTCATCTACGTCAGCGCGGCGTCCATCGTCATCGAGCCGGGCCGCCCTACCCACGGCGACGAGGCGCTCCCCGTCGTGCATCACCGGTCGATGCCGTACAGCGCGACCAAGGGCCTCGCGGAAAGGATCGTGCTGGAGGCGAACGGCAGCGAAATGGCGACCATCGCCGTCCGCCCTCCGTTCATCTGGGGCGAGGGCGCACCGTCGATCGGGCACATCGCCCACGCGTTCCACGAAGGACGCTTCATGTGGATCGGTGGCGGCGAGTATGCCTACAGCGTTTGCCACGTCGACAACCTCGCAAGCGCCGTCGCCCGCGCCGTGGACCATGGCATGGGCGGAAAGGCCTACTTCGTGACCGACGACGACGTGACGAGCATGCGTCAGTTCTTCACGGACGTGATCGAGGCGACGGGCCAACCGGCCAAAGCGCGGGCCGTCCCGTACTGGTTCGGAGCCCTGCTGGCGCGGATGATGGGCCTCGTCTTCGCGCTGTTCAGACCCGGCAAGCAACCGCCTCTCAGCCTCGAGACCGTTCGGCTGATCGGCAAGCGCCTCGAGCTCTCGAACGCGCTCGCGAAGCGCGAGCTGGGCTACGTGCCCGAGGTTTCGCGCGAGGTCGGCGTTTCGCGATTGCGAGCAACGGCATCGAACAAGCTCGTCCGACACGGCTCGACGCACGCATCCGTTGCTGCGCAAACGCTGGTCATCCTCGCGCTCGCGGCGACGGCTCTGATGACGACGGTCCGTGCTTTCGCCGACGCGGCGGCCCTCGCCGCGCACGGGCGCCCCGAGGGCGCCGTCATGGCGGACGCCTGGCGCCGCGCGACCGCGGACGTCATCACCCCTGCGATGCGCGCGCTGCTGCCTGGGCGCGCGGGAGCACCACGGTGAACGTGGTCCCCTCGCGCTCCGTCGAGCGTACGCTCACCCGGCCGCCGTGCGCGCTCGCGATCTCGCGCACGATGTAGAGGCCGAGCCCGACGCTGCGCGAGCTCGGCCCCACCTGCGCCGCCCCCCGCTGCATGGGCTCGAAGATCCGCGCCTGGAGCTCCTGCGGGATGGGCCGCCCCGCGTTGTGCACCCGGATCTCGAGCGCGTCCCGGGCCACGGCCGTCGTCACCGTGACCGGCTCGTCCGGGGTGCCGTATGTCAGCGCGTTGTTCACCAGGTTGGTGAGGATCTGCGCGAGGCGATCCGGATCGGCGGACCCGAGGCCGTCCCCCGTGCGTCGGTGCTCGACCCGACGGCCCGGCCAGGCGAGCCTCAGCTCGTCGAGGAAGCCGGCCGCGAACAGGTGCAGATCGATCTCGCGGCGCTGCACGCGCAGGCCGCCGCCGAGCCTCGCCTGCGTGAAGTCGAGCAGGTCCCCGATGAGCCTGATCGCGCGGTCGGCGGCGGCCGTGATCCGGCCGGCGACCACGCCCTGGAGCTCGGCGTCGGCGTCCCCGAGCAGCTGTGTTCCCAGGAGGACCGCGTTCAGCGGGTTGCGGAGATCGTGGCTGACGATCCCGATGAGCTGCTCTGCCAGGACCGCGCGCTGCTGCGCCTCGCGCTCCTGCTGGCGCAGGGCGGTCACGTCGCGCGTGAGCCCGAGGACCGTGGCGATCTCTCCGCGGCTGTTGCGCTCGGGGACCACATGCGCCTGGAACTCGCGCCGACGGCCGTCCTGCGCCTCGTAGGTGAACGCGAGCGTGCCATCGCGACCCGCGAACGCCTCGTCGATCGCCGCGTGCCAGGCGGCCGCGTCCGCGTCCCCCAGCCCGCCCCGGCCGACCCGCTCTCCGAGGAGGTCCTCCACGGGCCTCCCGATGAGCTCCTCGGCGGCGGGGCTCAGGTACACGTAGCGGTGCGCCCGGTCGAGGCGCGCGATCACGTCGGGCGAGTTCTCGGCCAGCGTCCGGAACTCGGTCTCGCGCTGCCGGACCGCCTCCTCGCTCCTCCGGCGGTCCGTCACGTCCTCGATCACGCCGGTGAAGTGGACCGGCTTGCCGCCGTCGTCGAAGAACGCGCGCCCGGTGGAGCGGACGATCCGCTCGACGCCGTCATGACCGAGGAGCCGGTGCTCGACCGAGTACGTCGCGCGGCGCTCCGGATCGATCGCCGCGGCGAACGCGGCCGCCTCGGCGGCGCGGTCGTCCGGGTGGATGCGCTCGGCGTACGCCTCGGGGGCCAGCTCGTCGGCGGGAGGGAGCCCGACCAGCGAGGCCACGTCGCGCTCGTAGTGACGGGCGCCTGTCGTCATGTCGACGCTCCAGACGCGCAGGTGCGCCGAGTCGAGCGCGAGCCGCAGCCGGGCCTCCGCGCGCGCCCGCGCCTCCTGCGCCTGCCGCTCGCTCGCGAGGAGCTCCTCCGCCCGCTTCCTCGCGAGCAGCAGCTCCCGCTCGTACTTGCGGCGGTCCGTGGCGATGAACACGGCGACGTCGACCGGCGGCCGAGCGGACGAGGCGGCCCCGGCCGGGCCCGCGCGGCGGGCGGCGTTCACGAGGACGGGGAACACGCGGCCGTCGCGGTGCACGATCTCGAGCTGCACCTCGGCGACAGAGCCCTGCATCTGCAGCAGCGGCATCCAGTGGGTGTAGTGGAACAGCTTGCTGCCCATGGTGAGCAGATCCTGGAACCGCTTGCCCACGAGCTCGGCCGCGGAGAACCCCGTCCAGGCGCACATCGTACGATTGACCCGCTCGATCGTCCCGTCGGCGGCGGTCGTGAGGAGGCCGCACGCGGCCAGCTCGTAGAGGTCGAGCGCGTCGCCTGAGCGTTCCCCGGCGGAGCTCATCGACCCGCCCGGCTCACGCCTCGAGGAACTCTCGCATTGCCCCTACGATCGGCCCGGGCGCGCTGAGATGAGGACAGTGACCGATGTTGTCGATGACGCGAAGCGCGCTGTTCGGCAGCGCCTTGTGCAGGTATTCGCCCACCGAGGGCGGAGCGATCACGTCGTCGGAGCACTGCAGGATGAGCGAGCGCGCGGTGAGCCTGGGGAGATCGGCCCGGTTGTCCGAGAGGAAGGTCACGCGCGCGAAGTGCTTGGCGATCTCCGGGTCGGTCCTGCAGAAGCTGTTGGTCAGCTCCTCGCCGAGCTCGGGCCGATCCGGCGCGCCCATGATGGTCGGGGCCATGGCGCTGGCCCATCCGAGGTAGTTGCTGTCGAGCGCGTCGAGGAGCGAGTCGATGTCGTCGCGCGAGAACCCGCCGACGTAGTCGCCGTCGTTGATGTAGCAGGGAGACGGCCCGACCATGATGTGCTCGCGGAAGCGCTCGGGCGCCGCGATCCCGGCGAGCAGCCCGATCATCGCGCTGACCGAGTGTCCGACGAACACCGCCGGCCCGGTCGCGATCTCTCCCAGGATCTCGACCACGTCGCGGGCGTGCCCCTCGAGCGTGTCGTACTTCCTGCGGTCGTACGCGGACAGATCCGAGCCGCCGCAACCGGCGAGGTCATACAGGATGATGCGGTGACTGTCCTCGAACGCGCCGGTGAGCAGGCGCCACATGTTCTGATCACACCCGTAGCCGTGCGCGAAGATCATGTCGACGTCACCCCGGCCCATGACCTTCACATTGTGACGCTTGCGGACGCTCACCTGCGACGCTCCTTGTCTGCGAGGGACTGACATAACAGAGCGGTCCGCGCCCCGCCACCCGGCCGGGCGGCCGCGGCCGCCGCGCGGGCATGTCGAACACGGTCGATTCCGCCATGGGGAAAAGGCTCGTGGGGTGTCCGGGAGCGCGCACGACGCCGGGCGACGCTGGCCGCGACCTCGAGGGAGGTCGTCGGGAACGACCGCTCAGTGGCGCGTCCTGAGCAGCTCGCGCTCGGTGGACACGCCCCGCGCGCCCGTCGCGCGGTTGCCGCGGGCGCTCCGCGGCGCCGGGCGGGGGTCGACCGGGCGCGCGTCCTGCGCGGAGGGGGTGCGCGGCGCGGCCGCGGGGTCGGAGGCCTCCTCGGGCGCAGGGACGGCCACCGCCGCGGCGTCCTCCGGTCGCGCGGCTGGGCGTGGGCTCGCCTGGGCGGCGATGCGCGCCTGCGCGGCGCGAACGACGGCGGCGGCGCGCGCGTCGACGCTCGACGCCCGCAGCGCGGCGGGTACCTCGGCCTGCGCCCGCAGCGCGCCGGTCGACAGCACGACGCCGAGCGCCACGACGAGGCCGGCCGCGAGGCCCAGCTTGCCCCGGCGCGCGGGCTCGGCGCGCGCCGGCGCGCCCGACGGGCCGACCGCGGCCTTGTAGGCGGCGACCATGGCCTCGATCGAGGGGAATCGCTCCGTCGGATCGAGGGCGAAGGCGCGCTCGAACCAGGCCGAGAGCGCCGGCAGCTCCTCCGGGTACGGCGCCGGCTGCGGCGATTGCGCCCGGGCCAGGATCGAGGCGATCACGTCGCTCATGGTGTGGCCCGCGAACGGCAGTCGGCCCGTGAGCGCCTCGTACGAGACGACCGCGAGCGCCCACATGTCCGAGTGCGGGCCGGTGTCCCCATCGCATGTGTGCTCCGGGCTCAGGTACGCCGGCGTCCCCAGCACCACGCCGGCGTCGGTTCGACGGGGGAAGTCGGCTGGCAGCTCCTTCCGGATCCACTTGGCGATGCCGAAGTCCGCGACCTTGGCGCGCACCTCACCGTCGCGCCCCTCCTCCAGCAGCACGTTCGTCGGCTTGACGTCGCGGTGCACGATGCCGAGGCCGTGCGCGACCGAGAGGGCCTCTCCGATCTGGCCGAGGAGCGGGGCGAGCTCCGCCGGGGACATCGGCCCCCGCTCCTGCATGAGCTGCTTCAGGGATCGACCGCGAACATAGCCCATGACGAGGTACGGCCCCACGGCAGGATCGTCGCCGACGTCGCGCACGGCGACGACGTGGTCCGTCTTCTGCGCTAGCTGCGCCGCGACCTGGGCCTCGAACCGGAAGCGCTCCAGCGCGGTGCCCGCCTGGCCCTCGCGCTGCACCGCGAGGAGCTTGAGCGCGACGTCGACCCGCAGCGCCCCGTCGTGCGCGCGCCACACCTCGCCCATGGCGCCGCGTCCGACCAGCCGCACGAGCCTGTACCGCCCCGCGACGAGCTGGTTGCGCCGCGGGTCCTGCGCCACGTCGCCCCGCCCGCCGACAGACGAAGCGGGGCCGGCGTCGCCGGAGCGGTCCGAGCGCGGCGCGACGGAACGCGCGCTGTCCACCCTCTGGAGATTGGCGTCAGAACGTCCACCCGAAGCCGATGCTTGCCACACGAGCGGTACCCTCCGTGCCGTCGTCGTGGCCAGGCTCATTGACGCGCTGATGCGACAACGCTCCTGGCCCCCGAGACCGGGGCATGTCGGTCAGCGTAGCACCGGGAGAGCGAAGCTGGAATCAGGAAGGATGGAAGTGCCTCGCTCAGGAGTCTCCGGATCCATCACAAGGTGCGCAAGGGTGGTGGATCCGCGCCATGGCGGCGCGCTCGCCCAGGTCAGAACGTGACCTCGATAGCGTCCGCCGATCCGTGCACCGGCCGTGGTGGACGATCTCGACGTTGTCTCTCCCGGGATCGAGCAGGACGCAGCGTCGTGGCGAGGTCGGTACGGGCGCTGGCCGGGAGCGGAGGACGCGATGGGCGTCGCCGTCTCTCCGCGTCGGCGGCTTCAACGGCCTCGGTGGCGAGGCCCGCGGCGCTTCAGGTGTGTCCGACGCCCAGCAGCTCGACCTGCTGGAACCCCGTCACCGTGAAGAACAGGCGCTGGTAGCTCCCCAGGTAAAGGTGCCACTCGTCCGACACGCCCTTGAGCTTCGTGCAGTCGATGTGCAGCTCCCTGGCGGCGTCGAACGGACCTTTGCTCGGCACGAGGGCGAGCCATTCGTTGAGCTTTCGCTCCTCGGAGCCCATCAGCCCCGACTTCGAGAGCGTCTTCTCGTACTTCTTATCCGAGATAATCGTCCAGGTCACGTCGGCCTCCTGTTCCCCCGGCCTAGTCGTCGTGGGGCGGAAATTATCGTGGCATCGTCAAAATCTGTCAAGCCGCCCCGCGCCTCCCTCGGATTGCCGCTCGCGCGGTCGATCAGCGATGCGGCCACGTCGTGCCGCGGAGCCTCTGGCCGAGGAGCTCCCGGATCGTGCGCGCGAGGAGGCAACACCGGTTGAAGAGGCCCAGGCTCATCCCTGTTCATGAAGAGAAGGGATCCCAGCGGGACAGAGGGCACATTGGAGAGAACAAAGCAACGCTGTGTCCTCTGTGCCTCTGGGATTCGAATTCTTCGCCATCACGAGACAAGGGACGAGCTTCCACGACGCGGTGCGCGCTGCGGAGCTTCCGCCCTCGCGGGAAGGCGGCGCTGTGTCGGGATTTATCCGCGCGGCGAGGTGGTCGACTTCAATCCACGACCGCGCGGGTGGCGACGCGCGCACGAGGCGCTCGAGCGCAGGGCACCCATGTGAGAGACTGTCGCCACGTCACGCCCCCCGAGAGGTCCCGGGCGACCGGAAGGAGGAGGTCATGCATCCTTGTGTTTCGCGGCCTGGTTCGACGATCGTCATCGCAAGCTGGATCGCCCTGGTGGCGAGCTGCTCTGCGTCCAACGAGGGTACCCCCGATGACGGGCGGCCGGGCGTCGGGGGTAGCTCCAGCAGCGCCGGGAGCGCCGGCAGCGGCGCCACGGGGATCGGCGACGACATCGGCGTGGGCGACGACGGCGCCACGTTCCGTTGCGGGGATGGAGTCCTGACGTCGGACGAAGCGTGCGACGACGGCAACGTCGCGGGCGGGGACGGCTGTCCCGGGGATTGCCTCTCGGTCGAGCTGGGCTGGTCCTGCGCCATGCCGGGAGCTGCCTGCGTGCGCATCGCCCGCTGCGGGGACGGGGCCGTGGTGTTTCCGGAGCTCTGCGACGACGCCAATACCGACCCGGGCGACGGCTGCTCGCCGACGTGCAAGGTGGAGGTCGGCCACAAATGCGACGGCAGCCCGAGCGCGTGCACGCCGACGGCCTGCGGCGACGACGCGCGGGAGGGCGCAGAGAGCTGCGAGGACGGCAACACGCTGCCCTTCGACGGCTGCTCGACGAGCTGCCAGGCCGAGCCCGATTGCTCCGCGGGCTCCTGCGCCTCCCGCTGCGGAGACGGCCTCGTGCTCGCGGAGGAGTGCGACGACGGCAACAACATCGACGGCGACGGCTGCTCCGCGGCGTGCACGGAAGAGCCGGGTTATGACTGCGCCGTGCCGCAGCCCTCGGGATCGATGGCTGTGCCGGCGGTGTACCGCGACTTCCGCGCGGCCCACCCGGACTTCCAGCCGAATGGCCCCGGGCGCAGCGCGCCGGTGTTCGGCATGGTCGCGCCCCGGCTCGACGCCGGGAAGAAGCCGACGTACATGGCGGTCGCGAACAGCCTTGTCACCAGCGCGCAGAGCTTCGCCGACTGGTACCGTGACGTGCCCGGCACCAACAGCACCACGGTCACCACCCTCACGCTGTGGGACACGGGCGACGGCCGCTTCGTGAACCGGTGGGGCGCGGACGGCGAGCAGTGGTCCCTGCTGTCCCCGGAGAGCGCGCATTATTGCGGCAACGTGGGCAACGAGGAGGACGGGGAGCCGTGCACCTCGACGACCGAGAACACCGCCTCCTGCGGCGACATCCACAGCCCCGAGTTCCGCGGCTGCGAGGAGCGCGGCGGGGTCTACTGGGCGAGGTACCTGGAGGCCTCCTACGACGGGAACCCGCTGTTCTTCCCGGTCGACGGCGATCCGTTCACGCCGGCGGCCGAGCGCGTCCCCGCCGATATCTTCCCGAGCTACGGGGACGGGAGCTGGTTGAAGGAGGAGGGCACCCCGGATCACAACTTCCACTTCACGAGCGAGATCCGCTACTGGTTCCAGTACACGGCGGGCGAGGAGTACGTGCTCGATTTCACGGGCGACGACGACGTGTGGGTGTTCATCAACGATCGCCTCGCGGTCGACGTCGGCGGCATCCACAGCGCCGTCACCGGGCACCTCGTCATCAACGCCTCGGGGGCAGGCAGGGTGACCTACGCCGCGGAAGACGACGAGGTCATCCCGGCGCGGAACGTCGACCTCGGCCTCGTGGACGGCAGCGTCTACCAGATCGCCGTGTTCCACGCCGAGCGCCAGACCGCGGCCTCGACGTTCAAGCTCACGCTGCAGGGGTTCGCGACCGCGCGCAGCGAGTGCGCGCCGATCTGCGGCGACGGCATCGTCGGCCTGGGCGAGCAGTGCGACGACGGCGTGAACGACGGCGGCTACGGCGAGTGCGGAGCGGACTGCCGGCTCGGCGAGTTCTGCGGCGACGGCGTCGTGCAGGCCGTGGAGGAGTGCGACGACGGCAACAACCTCGACGGGGACGACTGCGGCAGCGGCTGCCGCAACCTGATCCCGCGCTGAGCCGGCCCGGCGCGACCGACCCAGGGGCCGGTCGCCTGCCGAGGAGTTGCCTGCGCCGTCGCCAATCTACGGCGACGGCGCGCACCTCGCGAGGATGCGGTCTACAGAACGGACACGGGGTTCGCGCCGTACACCCACGAGACGTTCAGGAGCGCCACATCTTCCTTCGATCAGGGCGTGTCGTCCCAAACGCGGCCCGATGCAGTTCCATTGCTACCGGGGTTGAACACCTCGACGGCCAGGACCTGATAGGTGGGATCGTCACTCGCGTCCAGATTGTTCATGTTCGGAACGATCCAGCCGGTGTCGGCCCATGCCTTCAGGTGATCGGCGAAGATGATCTTGTGGTCCTGCCCGAGGGCCTGCGGCCGAGCAGGCTTGCTCCAGTACTGATAGAACGTGGAGCGACCGTTGATAGAGGGCTGCTGCTGCCGCGTCGAGCGGTAGGTGGAATACTCGACCCCATCGCTCACGAAGGTCTTGCCAGCGGTAGCACCCTGGCTGGGGTCATAACTCCATCGCTGCAAGATGTAATACTCCACCAGGTGTGCCGCGTTCGACGTGGGCATGGTCTTGTCGTACCCCCAGCCGTACAAGGCGATATAGCTCGCGCCGCTGTCGCTATCCAGGCGGTAGCCGATCACCCTGTTCTCATCTCCGTAATGCCATCCTGGACCACCGACATAGTTATAGCCACCACCCTGCCAGGTCACGCTGAATTCACCATTCAGGTCCACAGTCAAAGAGGTCGAGCCGCCATCTTTCCAGTGAGTGAAGAAAAAATCACCAACATGGCCGGTCGCGTGATTCGACGTGATCACGGTCTTCTCAGTGTATTGCTGAGTGTAGGCTGAATACTTGGAGAAATCGGGGAGGGGCGTAACCTCGCCACCAGACGAACCAGAGCTGCTCGAAGATGAGCTGGAGCTGCTCGAAGATGAGCTGGAGCTGCTCGAAGATGAGCTGGAGCTGGAGCTGCTCGAAGATGAGCTGGAGCTGGAGCTGGAAGACGAAGAGCTGCTGGAAGACGATGAGCTGCTCGAGGCCCCTGTGGCATCGTCACCACCGCCACAGCCTGCCAGCGCGACTGACGCGAACGCCAGCACGAACCAACGAGAGAATCGATGCTGCTGTGAATTTGTCATGGATGTTTCCCGGAATTGCTTGCCGACGATTGTTATCATGGGATGTTTCACGGATCCGTCGCTCTTGAGATTGACGGCCAGAATGGCAGGGACTTTTTCTGGAGCGCGATGAGCTCCTCGGCGAGCGCGAGCTTCCGTCCGAGCCGCGCCGAGCGCTCCTCGATCTCGGCGATGCGCCGGTCCTCCGCGTCCTGCTTCGGCGTGCGACCGGGCTCGCGCTCCGCGAGAGCCTCGCTGCCGTGGGGGGCGAGCTGCTCGCGCCACGCCGCCAGGAGGGAGCTGTAGATGCCCTCGCGGCGCAGCAACGCCTCGATGTCCCCGCGCCGGGTGCGCGCAGCCGCCCCGCGAACGACGCGCAGCTCCTCCGCCGCCGAGGACTTCCGCCGCTTGCCCGGCTTCGCCACGCCCTCGACCGCGGCGCCACGCGGGCGGGGCGCAGCGCCCTGCGCCGCCGGGGCGGGGGTAGGATCGACGGACCGGAGATGGGAAGGCTTCGGCACGGGTCAGGCCCATTCTCCGCCCTCCCACCACAGATTTCCAGGGGCAGCTTGGCTCACCCGACGTTGGCACAGCCATGTGCTCGACGGCGGCCGCGCCGCTCGCTACCGCATTCCAGCGGCCCGGCGACAGGGAACGCGGACGCAACGGGGCGCCGTGCGTGGCCTCAGCGGCGCGGCGCGAACCGCTCGTTCATGGCGGTGAACACCTCGTCGAGCTCCTTTCGCGAGCTCAGGCGCCCCTTCTCGGAGAACTGGTAGCCGAACTCCAGCTCGCCCTTCTCGATCCGGGCCATCGCGTGGTCCGCGTACTCGTCCAGGGGCACGCCCGCGTCGTGCAGCCCTTTTCCGCCGAGGTCCGTGTTGACGGCGGGCGGGACGACCTCGATGACGCGAACCGGGGTGTCCTTGAGCTGGTAACGCAAGCTCAGGGTGAACGAGTGCAGCGCCGCCTTGGTCGCGCAGTACGTCGGCATGAACGCGATCGGGACGAACGCGAGGCCCGAGGTCACGTTGAGGATGGCGGGCGACTCCTGCTGGAGCAGGTGGGGAATGAGCAGCATGGAGAGGTGCATCGGAGCTTCGAGGTTGATGGCGATCTCCGATCGATGCCTCGACCAGTCCTGCGTCTCCAGCAAGGGAGGCGGGCGGTTCTGGACTCCCGCGTTGTTGATGAGCACGTTGAGGCCGGGGAACTCGCGCGTGACCCGCTCGACCAGCGCCGCGCGCTCGGCCTCGACCGACACGTCGCACTGGATCGCGCGGAGCCCGGGGCACTCCCGCTGGGCCTGCTCGAGCTGTTCCTGCCGCCTGCCGCAGGCGACGACCGTGCTCCCGGCGCCCACGAAGCGCCGGGCCAGGGCGAGGCCGATGCCGCTGGCGCCGCCCGTGATGAGGATCGTGTTTCTGTCGAGTCGCATGCGGCGATGCTAGCCCACGGGCGCCGGGGGCGGGCGCGGGTCTGGACGCGACGGCGGTCTCGGCGCCAGACGCCCGCCTCCCTGCCGGACGGCCCGCGCGCTCCGGTGCCGCGCGCGGTCAGCCCGGGCCGCGCAGCGCCTCGACGAGCGCCTCGACGAGCGCGCGCACCGGGAGCGAGGGCGCCCGCTCGCCGAGCAGCTCGAGCACGTCCTCGTCGTCCTCGCCGCACGAGAGCTGAACGGCCGCGACGACGGCCCCATCGCGCTCGACCGCCAGGTCGAAGATCCCCTCGTCGTCGCTGACCGGCGCGCCGAGCAGCGCCGACAGCCGGCGGCCCAGGAGCTCGGCCAGCGGCTCGTCCCCGTCGAGGCCCGCCTCGTCGGGCTCGATCCTCGCCTGGACCGGGCGCGCCGGCCCCCCGCTCACCTCGGCCCCCTCGCGATCGAGCCGGAAACGAAAGCCACCTGCCTCGAAGAATCCTGTCGTCACGCGCGCCATCAAGGCACGCCGCGCGCGCCCGGGCAAGCGAGTCCGACCGCGAGGGCCCTTCCCTGCTCACGTCCTGCCCGGGAGTCTCGCCCCGGGCGGGCCTCAGAGCACGCTCACGAGCGGCCCGGCGTCGCCATCGAGCCATTGCTCGGAGATCACGAAGCTGGTCGAGAACCCGACCTGACCTCGGTATTCGAAGCTCTCCGACCCGATCTCGATCACCCTCCGATCCCCGAGCCGGACGGGGAACACCACCGAGACGCCCGTCGCGAGCCCGTCGCTCCCTTTCTGGTCCAGCCCGAACCACGCCTCGCCGGCGCTCGCCCCGAGCGTCCTCACCATGGCCAGCGAGGGCGCCGTGCAGTCGATGCGCAGCCACTCGCGCCGCATCCGCGCCTTGCACGCGGCGCCGCTCCTGTCCCTCGCGAGCCGCACCGGCTCGGCGGCGTCCCACTCCGCCGCCGCGGGCCGCGGCGTCCGCTCGGGCGCAGGCGGCGCCTCCTCCAGCGCGCGCACCTTGGGCGCCTCCTTGCCGCCTCCGCCGTCCGGGGGCGCTTCCCCCGTCTGCGCCCGAGACTCGACGGCGGCGCCGTCCGGCTCGACGGACTGGGCGCTCGGCGGCTCCGCGGCTTGCGCCGGCGCGAGCGCGCCGAAGAGGACTGTACCGATCATCCACCATCGCTTCTTCATAACGTCCTCAGGAAGGCGACGAGCGCCGCCTTGTCTTTGCTCGACATGTGGCTGGTGCGGCCCATGCGATCCTCGTTCTTCTCGACGAGCTCTTCGAGCGTCCTCGCGGAGCCATCGTGGTAATAGGGCGCTGTCCCGGCGACGAAGCGCAGGGAGGGCGTCTTGTAGACGGTGCCCTTCTTCTCCCGGTAAAACCCGGGCCTCTCGCCGAGGCCCGGCATCGGGTAACCCGTCCGATCGGTGTACTCGGTCTCTGGCACATGGCAGCGGGAGCACTGCGCCGCCTCGCTCGTGAAGAGCGCGAGGCCGTGCTTCTCGTCCGGCGTGAGCGGCCGGGTCTCCCTGGGCGGAGTCGCGAGCCCCTCGCGCAGGAAGCTGGCGAGGTGGCTCGCGCGCAGCGCGAGCTCGGCGTCCGCGCCGCCGCCCATCCCCCATCGGTGAAGGCCGAAGCCCTCCCGGATGCGCGCGGCCAGGCTCTCGCTCTGGGCGTTCCAGCCATAAGGGCCCTCGGCCGACACGCGCCCTGCGAGCATGGGAGTCTGCCGCGCCACGCCGCCCGCGAGCCCTTCCATCGGCCGGTTGTCGGCCGATCCGAAGAAGTTGGCGACGTCGTCGCCGCTGACCTCGTGCCACACGTGGCCGTCGTCGCGCCCGTCGGGGTGGCACCCGGCGCACCCGAGCCCGCCGCTCGTGGTCCAGTCGGTCGCGTTGTAGAAGAGCCTCCGGCCGATGGCGGCCTGCTCGGAGAGCGGAGGGTCGGCCAGGCGGATGAACGGCACGGGCCCCGGCTCGTGGGGGACCTCCGGATCGTGCGCGTCGAGGCGGACGATGGCGAGGGTGTCTGTCGAGCGGCAGTACACCCAGGCCTGGGATTCGTCCCTGGAGAGGGCGACGCCGCTCGGCGCGCCGCACAGGGTCGCCGCGCCGACCCGTCGCGACAGGAACTCCAGGGACCCCGGCGTCGCCTTGTCGAACGCCGGCGCGCTGCCGAGCGGGTACGTGCGGAGGGGCCGGAGGGTCGGCTCGACCGAGAGCGCGTCGAGCTCCACGAGCGCGTCGGTGCCCTCGCTGGCGACGAGCAGCGTGCGGGTGCTCGCGCGGACCACGAGGGCGCGCGGCTGGACGAACGGGGCGAGCTCGGTCCTCGGGGCTTCGAGCTCCGGGTCACCCAGGATGTCGATGTCGAAGGCCGGCGCCGTCCGGATCGGGGCGCCCTCGCGGCGGCGCGGCGCGAGGGGCTCGTCGTTGCCCGTCTGCAGGACGTCGACCGAGGCGGCGCCGAACCACGCCAGATCGCCGACCGCGCCGAGCGCGTGGCGCGCGACGAACAGGCGGCGGCCGTCCGGGGAGAGCGCGGCCGCGTAGCCGAGCGAGGCGGCGCGCGGCGCGTCCGGGGGGGCGCGGTACGGCGACGCGGGGAGCGCGACAGGCCTCGCCTGGGGTGGAGCGCGCAGGTCGATCCGGGTGAGCGCCGCCGACGTGAGGTGCGTGATGTACGCGGCCGCGCCGTCCTCGCGGACGACGACGCCGCGGGGCTCGCGCGGGACGTCGATCGACCACGACCTTGTGGCGGTCTCCAGATCCACCGCGGAGACCTTGCCGGTCCACGCGCTGGTGACGAGGGCGGTGCGCTCGTCCGGCGTGATCGCCAGCCCCCAGGCGTCGGCCGGCAGCGGCACGCGCGCGACCTCGACGAGGCCTGCTGTCGGATCCGGGCGCATGACGAGCAGCAGCCCGGGATCTCGGATCGTGACGAGCACGCGGCCGTCGAGCGCGAGGACCTGCGCGGGGCGCCCGGGGACCGCGATCGCGATCGGCGGCGTGCTCACGTCGACCGGCAGCGGGATGCGCCGGACGACGGCGTGGTCCTCGTCGGCCAGGTACAGCGCGTCGTCTTGGGGGGCGCGCGCGAGGGAGCCGCCGGTCCGCGCGACAGCGCGGAGCTTCGGGGACGGCGGTGATGGGGACGGCGGTGGTGGAGGAGACGGCGGCGGGGTGGCCGCCTCCTCGGCTCCGGCATTCCGCTGGTCCGGCGCGGTTTGCCTGGAGGGGCTGGAGCAGGCCGCGGAGAGGACCGCGGCCAGAAGGAGAGTCGGTGTTCGCGGCTTCATCGGGCGCCCCAACAACGACACCGCGAGCCGGAGTTATTCCAGGATCTGTGGGCTCCGGTTTCCGGGTGTCGGCGCGTCGGCCGGCGCGAGGAGACCGCCAGCGCTCGATGGACTGACGCGGTTGCTTGGATTCCTGTTCGCCGCGCTCCAGCTCGAAGCCCCCGGTCAGCCGGTGCCGCCGATCGAGACCGTCGCGGTGGTCCTGTCGGGTCGCAAACGACGCTTGCCGGCGACAGGGAAGCGCCGCATCGCCTGGCCGGGGCGGCCGTTCAGCGGCGCGCACTTCCGCGTCGATGCCGTCTACCAGCGCACCGTCGCCGAGATCCGGGCGCGCGGCAGCGTGCTCTGGCTGGTGTTTGCGCCGCTTGCACGTAACGCGACCGCGGCCGCGCTGCGGGAGGTCGTCGCGGAGATCCATGCGGGGGCGGCGAGCGCCGAGGAGCGGGCCGAGCTGTACACGGCGCTGCTGGTGATGGCGGCCATCGATCCCTGGGGGCATACTCTGTGGAAGGAGCTCGTGACCATCGTGGAGGACAAGGAAGAGGGGCTGCTCCGGCGCACGCCGATCATCGGGGAGATGATCATCGAGGCCGAGCAACGAGGGGAGCTGCGAGGAGAGGAGCGCGGCGAGCAGAAGGCGATCGCCGCGCTGCTTGGTCGCCTCTTCGCGCGGCGGATCGGGCGACGACCGACCGCCGACGAAGAGCGCTCGATCGTCGAGCGCGCCCGCGCGCTCGGCCCGGGCGAGGTCGAGGATGCCTTGCTCGACCTCGACGGCGAGGCGCTGGTCCGCTGGCTCGCGGAGCCGATTCGCCCCTCGTGAGCTCCCGCAGGCGGCAGCGAGCCCGGTTGCGTCACCACAAGAGCGCTGGCCCGAGCTCGCCCAGACGGGCCCTCCTTGCCTCGTAGTCCGGCATCACCCTGCCGAGCGCTGCCCAGAACTCCCGCCCATGATGGTCGTGAATCAGGTGTGCGAGCTCGTGGGCGAGCACGTAGTCGACAAGCGCTCTCGGCGCCTGCACGATGCGCCAGTTGAGCCGGAGGATGCCGCGGGAGCAGCTCCCCCAGCGCTTCGCCTGGTCCGTCACGAGGATGCGCTGGAACGCCACGCCGAGCTTCTGCCCCCACGGCTCCGCCCACGCGGGGAGGCGCTCCGTCGCCCGCCGCCTGTACCAGTCGATCAGCGCCGCCCGCGCGTACGCGCCGCGGTGCTCGGCGGGGAGCCCCCGCGGGAGCGGCAGCTCCAGCCAGCCGCCGCGGAGGGCCAGCGGACGCGGGTCCTGCTCGGGGAGCAAGCGGAGCCGGAGCTGCCGCCCGAGGTAAAGGACCGACTCCCCGCTCACGAACTCCCGCGCACCGCTCGCCGGCGGCCTCTCGCTCTGGCGCTTCAGCCGCGGGACGATCCAGGGGGCCTTCGACCGGACCACCGAGTCCAGCCGCGCGATCGGCGTCGCCTCGGGCGCCGTGACGACGAGCCCCAGGGCCGGATCGATCGCGATCGACACAGTGGACCTCCGGGCGCTCCGCCGGATCTCGTAGGAGAGGCGCGTCGTGCCCCACGTCACCTCGGACCGCTCCGGGAGCATCACCGGCCTCGGCGATGCTTCATGAGCTGGACGATGCTCTCCGCCGTCGCGTCGATCTTCTCCTCGTCGGCGAACCCCGCCGCCCGGAGCTGCCGCTTGATGCGCCTGCGCATCTCCCGCTGCACATCGTCCTTGTGCACCCAGTCGACGAGCGACACCTGGGGCTCTAGCTGCTCTTCCAGCAGCGAGGCCAGCTCCTTCTTCGACTCATCCACCTTCCCATACGTGTTCTGTGTCCTCTCCGCGGCCGTCAGGGGCTTGCGCTCCGAGACGAGCCCGTAGATGGCGAGCCCCGTCTCCGAGAGGCCCAGCGCCTCGGCGGCCGCCACCGGCCCTCGCGCCTCCTTCCTCAGCTCGTTGAAGAGCTGAAGCTGCCTGGCGGCGTCGATGCGCTTCGCCTTGCGGTCCTGGATGATCTGCTCCAGGCGCTCGCGCAGCGACGTGAAGAACACGGGGTCGTCGTCGAGCCGCACGTGGATCTCGTGCCGGAGCGCGTGCTCCATCTCGCTCGCCCGCGCCTCCGGGGTCTTCAGCTTCTTGAGCTTGTCCTCGAGCTCCGGCGCGAAGAGCGAGATCGGCTTGACCAGGATCTCGATCCCGTCCGCCGCGACCGACTCCTCGATGAGCTTCCGGACCTTGGCCCCGCAGTCGGAGATATCGATCTTCGCGTCGCGGAACTTGGCCGCCGCCGACTGCCGGACCTTCCCGAGCCAGCGCGCGTCCGCGACGTAGGGCAGCGCGCTCGGATCCGGCAGCAGCATGTCGAGGCTCTGCGAGAACCTCTTGAAGGCCGCGTCGAACTCGGCCCGGACGTCCTCCGGCTCCAGGGTGGCGACGCACGCATCGAGGTTGTCCTTGTCCTTCACCCGGACGAAGAACCTCACCGCCGCCGCGTGCCGCGCCTGTAGCCGCGGCAGCTCGTCGGTCTTCGGCGTCATCGCGCCCTTCACCTCGGAGGGAGCGAAGATCGCGAGCGCCTCGCTGAGCGCCTCCGAGACGCCCCAGTAGTCGACGATGAGGCCGTAGCTCTTCCCGCTGGCGGTCCGGTTCACGCGGGCGATCGCCTGGAGCAGCGTGTGCTCCTTCAGCGGGGAGTCGAGGTACATGACCTGCTCGACCGGCGCGTCGAACCCGGTGAGCAGCATGTCGCAGACGACGAGGACCTTGAGCGGGTCGTCCTTCGCGAGGAAGCGGTCGATCAGGGCTTTCCGTTGCTCCTCGCTCGTGTGGTGCTTGACGAGGTGCGCGGCGTCCTTGTTCGACCCCGAGATGATGATCGCCGACGGAGGGCCGTGGAGGCGATCGAGGGCCTCCTTGTAGAGGACGGCGTTCTCGCGGCTGGAGGCGACGACCTGGGCCTTGAAGCCGCCGGGCTGGATGGCTTTTGCATAGTGGTCGATCAGGTCGAGGCAGATCGCCTCGACCCTTCGTGGCGCCCCGGCGAGCGTCTGCTCGTTGCCGTACTTCTTCTTGATCGCCTCGCGCTCCTCGTCCGACCGATCGGCGAACACGCGATCGAAGAGGGCATCGAGCGAGTTGCCGAGGATCCGCAGCGCGGGGAGCCGCCCCTCGTAGAAGATGGGCACGGTGGCCCCGTCGGCGACGGCCTGCTCGATGGTGTACGTGTCGATGTACGGGCCGAAGGTCGAGAGGGTCGAGCGGTCCTTCTTGTCGATCGGCGTCCCCGTGAAGCCGAAGAAGGCCGCGTTGGGGAGCGCCCTGCGCATGTTCGCGGCGAGCCCGCCGTACTGGGTGCGGTGGGCCTCGTCGGTGAGGACGAAGAGGTTGTGCGCGTCGGAGAGGACGGGGTGCTCCTCCCGGGCGGCGCGCTTCCCGGGCTTCCCGCCGGCGGCGGCGAGCTCCTGGAACTTCTGCACGGTGGTGAGCACCGTCTTGCCGGGAGGACCCGAGAGCAGCTCGCGCAGGTGCCGGACGCTCTCGGCCCGTTCCGGGTTGGGGAACTTGCAGGCCTGGAAGGTGCCGGTGATCTGCGCGTCGAGGTCCTTGCGGTCGGTGACGAGCACGAGGGTGGGGTTCTCGTGCAGCGGGTCGCGGCGGAGCTTGAGCGCGAGCCACAGCATGGTGAGGCTCTTGCCCGACCCCTGCGTGTGCCAGACGACGCCGCCGCGGTCGGCCGGCTTTTGGGCCGTCCGGGCACGCGCGATCGCCTTGTTGACGGCCGTGAACTGCTGGTAGCGGCAGAGCTTGCGGACGACGCGGCCCGTGTCGCGGTCGGGCTCGAAGACGACGAAGCTCCGGACGAGGTCGAGGAGGCTCTGCGGGGCGAGCAGCCCCGCGAGGGTGACGTCCTGCGCTGTCGGCTCGCGGCCGACGAGGGAGCGGAGCTTTTCCGGAGGGATCGGCCAGGGGGTCTTCCACTCGGCGAAGAAGCGATGCGGGGTGGTGACCGTGCCGTAGACCGCCGCTTGACCGCAGGTGGCGATGAGGACCTGCACGGTCTCGAACAGCCTGGGGGCGCCGAGCTCACGGTATTTGTCGTCGAGCTCCTGGTAGCGGCTGAACTGGTCGATCGCTTCGTGCTTCCAGGCCTCGCCGAGCGTCGGGTTCTTGCACTCGATGACGGCGAGCGGGATGCCGTTGACGAAGACAACGATGTCGGGGCGGATGGTCTTCTTGGCGCCCTTCACCGCGTACTGGCGGGTGACGAGGAATTCGTTGTTGGTGGGGTTGTCGAAGTCGATGAAGCGGACATCGTGGCTCTTGCGGCCGTCGCCGAGGTCCTGCTCGAAGGAGCGGGTGTGGGCGATCGTCTTGTAGACCTCCTCGCTCGCCTCGATGAGCGTCGCCGACTGCACGGCGCCGACGCAGCGGACAGCCTTGTGCAGGTTGTCGTCGGAGAGCCAGAGGTTGAGCTTCTTGAGGGCCCTGGCGAGGCGGGCGGGGAGGATGGGCTGCTTGGGGCTCTCGCGCTCAGCTTCGAGGACCTCGGGGGCGACGTAGCGGTAGCCGAGCTTCTCGAGGAGGGTGACGGCGGGGTCTTCGGAGAGGGAGGCCTCGTTCCATGCGTTGCCGGGCGGGGTCATGGGGAGACCTCGTCGGGGGCGGGGGTGACGCGGATTTCACCGGTAAGGAGGGCGGACTGGAGGGCGGATCTGAAGGCAATCAGCTGGTTCAGTTTGTCTTGTTCTCGATCGATTGTTTCTTCTACAGAACACAGCACCGACACGATGCCGCGTTGTTCTTCGAGAGGTGGCAGTCTCAACGGAAGGCTTCGAATGCCAGTGCTGTTTATGCTTGCCTGTGCGCCCAGTGTGGCTCGCTGCTCTACCTGTTTGCGGAGCTGCGGAAGCTGCATGTAAAACGCCACGAATTCGGGTACGGCCCATTGGGGATCGATACGGATGCGCATCATGTTTGATTCGTAGCACACTGGCTCATCCGTTTCAGGGACGATAACGAAGCGTCCGATGCCGTCAACTCTGGCGTAGACGCGCGTGATCAAGATGTCCTTACATCTGAGACCAAAGCGTTCAATTTCCGCGGGCTCCAATGCCGCACGACGGCAAGCGTCCCATCGCAATGTAGAGCCATCGATCGCTGTCATGCCTGCAACTAAAGTTCCTCGTCCAATCAGGTGAGCCGGCTTGTAGAGGCCGTTCGTAGGGCCATCAGCAGTGACATCTGAGAGCGATATCAGACGCCATTCCTCCGGCACCTCCCCGATCTCGGTCCTCTTGAACCGCGTGTGTCGACCGGGAAGCCCGCGCGTTAGTAGCTCGGCCGTCATCGCCGCCTTGACGACTAGAAGCTGGTCAATAACCGCCTGGGTGGCCTCGATTGTGTCGTCCACAGAAGAGAGAATGCTTGCTATTTTCTTCTGTTCGAAAATAGGAGGCAAAAGGATCTTCAGGTTCTCAAACACCGGCATGTAGACGGTGTTGTGAGTGCTGCCTGCCATAAGGCGCGACCATTCCGGCTGTAGAAAGCGAAACAGTTGCATCAAATAACGGTTGTGTAGTTTTGGGCCGCATACGTAGTTGGCAAAGTCCTGACTGGTTGCCATTTCGCGCCCCAGAATTGTTACCTTTCCAACCGTGGCAGTTCGAGAGAATGCTACTGTGCCCGCAGGGAGCAGTCGTGCGGAGGAGTTGGCTAGGCCCAGCTCGGAAATCGTTTGTGAAGTCTGAGTGATGACGGCCTGTTCAAGGTTCTTGGAGTCGTGGAGAGACAACCATGGGACTCCGCCATTCCAATACGATGGATTCCGACGGCTCGGGGTATGACCGCTTTCAAGCCGCGCGTATTCGACCAGCCGAACGAGACACCAACCCTTGGGTTCTATCTCGGGACAGGGGACCAACCTACCGTACTGCCAACGTTCCTTCAGCGGAGACGGATCATCGTTCATACCCCAACTCCTTGAGGTACGCATTCATCCGCGCCTCGGCCTCCCCCCGCTTGTTCTCCAGCTCGCGCAGCTTTTGCAGCGCATGCGCCACCTCGACCCTCTCGGCTGCCTCGGTCGTCTCGACGTACCGCGCGATGTTCAGGTTGAAGTCGTTCTTCTCGATCTCCTCGAGCCCCACGACCCGCGCGTACCTGTCCACGTCCTTGAAGGCTTTGAACGTCGCCGCGATCCTCTTGACGTCCTCCTCGCGCAGGTAGTTCTGTGCCGACCCCTCCTTGAACTCCCGCGACGCCTCGATGAACAGCACCTTTTTCCTTCGCGCCGCCGCCTTGCTCCTGCTCAGCACCAGCACCGCCGCCGGGATCCCCGTCCCATAGAACAGGTTCGTCGGCAGCCCCACCACGGCCTCGACGAGATCCTCCTCCAGCATGCCCTTGCGGATCTCCCCCTCCGCAGCCCCGCGGAACAGCACCCCGTGCGGCATCACGACCCCCACCTTGCCTGTCTTGTTGGTGGTCGCGATCATGTGCTGCACGAACGCCAGATCCCCCTTCGTCTTCGGCGGCACGCCGAAGACGAAGCGCCGGTACGGATCGTTCTCGGCCACCTCCCTCCCCCACTCGTCGAGCGAGAACGGCGGATTGGCGATCACCCGGTCGAACACCATCAGCCCATCGCCGTCCCGCAGCTTCGGATCGCGGATCGTGTCCCCCTTCTCGATCCGCGCGTCGGGCAGCCCGTGGAGCAGCATGTTCATCTTGCAGATGGCCCAGGTCCCCAGGTTCTTCTCCTGGCCGTAGAGCGACAGGTCCTTCGGGTTCTGCCCGTGCCGCTCCAGGTAATGGGCGCACTCGATCAGCATGCCGCCGGATCCGGCGGTCGGGTCGCAGATCCGCAGCCCCGCCCTGGGCTCCAGGAGCTCGACGATGAGCCGCACGACCATGCGCGGCGTGTAGAACTCGCCGCCCTTCTTGCCGGCGTCGTCCGCGAACTTCTCGATCAGGTACTCGTACGCCCGGCCCAGCATGTCCGGCTCGGAGAGGTCGGCGTTCCTGAGCGACAGCTTCGAGAAGTGCTGCACAAGCCGCCCCAGCACCACGTCCCGGTGCTTCGTGTCGCCGAGCTTCCGCTCGTCGTTGAAGTCGATCCCGCGAATCACCCCTTCGAGCTGCGGATTCGCCTCCTCCAGCGCCGACGCCGCCTTGTTGAGCGCGTCGCCGACCTGGCCCGCGACCTTCTGCAGCTCCGACCACCGGGCCCGCTTCGGCACGAAGAAGTCGTGCTCGTCCGGGTCCTCGGGGTTGGCGTTCGGCACGCCCTTCAGCGCCTCGACCTCCTCGTGGAACCTGTCGCTCAGGCGCTTCAGGAAGAGGAGCCCGAAGATGAAGTTCTTGTAATCGCTCGAGTCGATCGACCCCCGCAGGATGTCCGCGGCCGACCAGAGATGCCGCTCGAGCCTGTCGATCGTGAGCTTTTCCCCGAGCGCCAGCTCGACCTGCTCGGGCGCCGCCCGCCCCGCCCCGTTCGCCCTCGCGGGCGCCGGCGGCTCGGACGCCTTCCCCCCGGCCAGCCGCGCGACCAGCACGGCCTTCTCGCGACCGCTGTCATCGAGCTGCAGGGCCCGGCAAAGCTCCTTCAGCCGGTCCCGCGAGTACGACGGCAGCACGGCGGCCAGCGCGGCGCTCCTGGAAGCCGCCACGGCCTCCACCAGCTTCTCCTTGCTCCGCCGGTCCTGGACATGGACGTCGAACGCGTCGGCGATGGAAATCAGCTCGTCGCGGGTGAGGTGTTCGAGAACGGTTCGCTTCTGCACCATCGGCACGATGCCGACGTTACGCGGGCGGGACGGAACCGATCAAGGCGGAGGCGTGTCGGCGCGACCGGGAAGACCGCGGGCCTCGGGGGATGTGCTCCGGGGCCGCTGCGCGTGGGATGCGCCGCCCGGTCGAGCGACAGCCGCCTGGCCGACCGCGCGCGGTGAACGCACCAGCTCGCCTGGCGACGTCCTCAGACGCGCGGGGCCCTCGACGTCGCGAGCTCGGCGACGACCCTGGCCCGCAGGCGGAGGAATCGTCGCCGCGCTTCCCCCGCCGCGAGCTCGCAGCCGAGGACGGCGAGGGCGCGCGACGGCGGCGGCAGGGGCTCCCCGTCGGATGGCAGCAACCGCACGGCCCGCTCCACGACCTCTCCGCGAAGCTCGCCCCAGGCGCTGGCGAGCGCGCGGAGACCGAGCAGCGCCGCGGCCGAGCTCCAGTCGTCGATGCCGTCGAGCAACGGAAAGAGCCGCTCCTTCCGCACGACCGGCGGCTCTGGCCCGAGGGCGGTCAGGACGGCCGCGGCGATCTGGAAGGCATGGACCCACAACACCGGATCGTTGTCGCGAGAGGGCGGCGCAGGCGGGTGCGCCATGGCATCCACGAGGCCCGCGGCAACGGACCGATCGAGCATGGAGGCCATCTCTCCCGCGCGCGCACACCACACGTCCCACGCGAACACGGCGCTGGCCAGATCGCGCACGCAATCGATCACCGCGTCGGGAGGGCGGGGCACGGCCGGGGCCAGCCCGCCGTCGTCCGCCAGCCAGAGCGGACCGGGCCGCGACGGTTCGCCCTCCTTTTCGCCCTCCTGCTCGACGAGGAGCTGGCCCTCGCGGCCGAACACGGCGAGCTGCTGCGAGAACGCGATGCGCGCCGACGGGGCGAGCGGCCGGTCCGCGCGCACGCGGACGCGGAGCCTGGCCGGCGAGCTCGCCGCCTGCTCACCGGCGCTCCGGATGACCCGGACCAGCGGATCCATCGGATCGGCGAGGCGCGCCCCATAGGCCGACAGGTCTGCCTCCAGCGAGCGCGCTCGCGCTTGCTCGCGCTCCGATCGCGCCTCCGCCATGAGGTCCGCGCCGCAAACGACCCCGGCGGCCAGCGCCCGGGCATACGCGAGGGAGATCTTCGCCCAGCCGGACGAGGCGTCCAGCGCGAGCGCGCGCGCGTACGCGTCGGCGGCCGCGTCGACGCGCCCGTCCGCGAGGTAGGCGTCGCCGAGATCGAGGAGGATGGCCGACTCCCGAGGTCGCGCGTCGCGGGCGCGCTCGAGCCACTGCGCCCGCGCGCCCACGTCGCCGCGCTCTCCGTGGACCGCGGCCAGCTCGACGGCGATCTCCCAGCCCGGGCTCTCCCCCGCGGCCCCGAGGCGCGCCGCCGCGTCCTCGCCCCGACCGAGCGCGCGGAGCACGCGAGACTGCGCGACGAGCAGGCGCTCGCTCGCCGGGCGCCGGGACTGCACCCGCTCCGCGACGACGAGCGCGGCCTCGAGGTTCCCGCGCGCCCCCGGCGACAGCGGACGATCCCGCGTGGCCTCGGCGAGCGAGAGCAAGGCGTGAACGACCGTATCCTGCGCGACCTGGCGCGCGGCCTTGCCGGTCGCGAGCCACGCCGCCGCCCAGGGCGCGAACGGCGTGTCGGGGCTGAACGCCACCGCCTCGAACAGCGTGCGGATCGCGTCGTCGAAGCGCTCGAGCCGCGCGAGCACCCGCGCCCGCGCCGCACACAGGCCGAAGAAGGCGCCCTCCGCGGGCAGCGCGAACACCTCGAGGGGGGCGCGCGCCTTCGCGATCACCTCGTCGAGCAGCCGGAGATACGGCTCGTGGAGCGGGCGCAGGGCCACGGCCGCGGACGCCTGCTGCGCAGCCAGACGGAAATTCTTGTGCTTCAGCGCCCAGCGCGCCGCGGCGGCGAAGTCGTCGTCAGTGGGGTCGTCGAGGGTGCCGCCACCCCCATCAGGCACGCCGCCCTGGCCGCCGAGCAGGCGGCTCATGAGAATGACGGGCACCCGAGGGGAATGGCGCGCATCGCGTCGGTGCGTCTATCACGTTCACGGGTGAGGCGGAAGCGGTGCCTGCCTGGACATCGCGGCACCTTTCTCGTAAAGGACTGACGATGATCAAGGGATCGCTGGACGACATCACCGACGTTGCGCGCCTCGGCATCGAAGAGCGGAGGAGCCTTTGCCGGTCGCTCGCCGCCTCGCTCGGCGACGGCTGGAGCGCCGGCGAACCGACGGAGGATCTCGACGCGCTGCCCCTCGTGCACCAGCCCACGGGGCTGGCCTTCGTGGTGGTGCCGGGGGGCGCCTTCGAGATGGGGTTGACGGAAGAGGACGTCGCCGAGCTGCGCGCCTGCATGGGCGACGCGTGGAACGACGACATCGCCGCGAACCTGGCGCGCGACGCCGCGAGCCTGGGCCCGGTCCGTCGCGTCCAGGTGAGCCCGTTCCTCGTCGCGCGGAGCTACTTGCAGGCGAAGGAGGTCGAGCGGCTCTCTGGAGGACGATTCCAGGGCGACTACTGCTATCGACTCGGCTGGGCCGACGCCCGGCAACTCGCGGCCTCGCACGGGTTCCGCCTGGCCTCCGAGGCGGAGCTCGAGTGGCTGGCGCGCGACGGCGGGCGCTCGGCGTTCACGCTCGACGCCGCGCGCAGGCTCGAGGAGATCGGGGGCGACTCCGAGCTCCTGCGGTCCCGGTTCGGCGTGCTCGACCTCTTCGAGACGCAGTGGGCGGAGGACGATTACCACCCGTCCTACGAAGGGGCGCCCGACACCTCCGCCCCGTGGAGGAGCGGCGCCGGCACCGGCGTCGCGCGTGGGCTCTCCCGTCCGGAGTACGTGGAAGAGCCCCACCAGATCACGGGCCTGCTGGCGGCGCTGCGCACGAACGAGACGCAGCGAGAGGCCACACTCCGCTTCGCGCGGGATCTACCCAGCCTCGGGTGACTTCGTCCGGCGGCGCCAGCGACCCGGGCGGGCGACGACCGGCTCGCCCACCGCCAGGCCGGAGACGATCTCGACGCGATCCCGCGCGGCCTTGTTGAACCCGGCTACTTGCTCTTCGCCTGCGTGTAGGTCTTGTGCACGCCGGCAGGCTTGTTCACGCCCCAGTAGGCCGACGGATCCGTGTACACCTGCCCGGCCTGCGGCGAGAAGCTGGGTGTGAGCGAGACGTTCGCGTACCCGCCCTCCTTGAGGTGCTGCGCGGACGCTCCCTGCGAGAACTGCAGCCCGACGCTCCCTGGATTGGTCTTCCCGTCGTACGTGACCGAGTTCCCGTTTCCCCAGTCGTAGGTGATCTTGGATCCCGTCTCCTTGGCGGTGCGCATCATCGCGCCATGGCAGTTCGGGCAAGGCGGAAGGCTGCCCGAGAGGTTGTAGGTGCCGCCCTTCTGCCCGCTGGCGAGCAGATCGCTGCACCATTTCTGCTCGCTGTGGCTCAGATGGCCAGAGGAATGCGAGAGCTCCGTCGGGCAGTTCTTCGAGCACATCGAATCATACTGGACCGGGCTCTTGTTCGTCGCGTGCGTGGCGCTCCCGCCTGGAAAGCCTGTCACGGTGGTGAAGTGCGTCCACCCCATGGGGTCGACCCACGCGACAGGGTTGGGGCCATACGCATACAGGCGCAGGCCCCCCTCGAGGAGCGTCGGATCCGGGCTGATGTAGCGTCCCGTGTCGGGATCGTAGTAGCGGTAGCGGTTGTAATGAAGGCCCGTCTCCGGGTCCTCGATCTGGCCCAGGAAGCGAAACGGGGTCGCCGCGGAGCCGCGCGTCACGCGGGCCCGCCCGAAGAGGGCCCGCTCGATCTTCCCCACGCGGCGGCCGGAGGCGTGGACGAGATCGAGCGGCGCGCCGTTCACGTCGGTCACGTAGTGGATCCAACCCCCGTCCTCCCGGTGGCCTGCCGGCGGGAGGCCGTCATTGTCATCGAACAGGTACGTCAGCGTCTTCTCGGGCCTCCCCGCGCCGTCGATCGTCACGTCGTGGACCATCGAGAGCAGGTCCCAGACGTAGTGGTGCTGCTCGACGACCCGTCCGTCCCGCAGCGTGCGCTTTGCGAGGCGCCGCGCGAACGCGTCGTAATCGAACTCGACGCGGGTGCCGTCCGGCTGGACCACCGCCCGGAGCAGGCTCCACGCGTCCCACTCGAACCGGGTGACCTCGGGTGGCGAGGCGCCCAGCGCGGCGCGGCGTTTTTCGACGAGGCGACCGCGGCTGTCGTAAACGTAGCTGAGCTCCCCGCGCCGGAGGAGCTGGCCACCCCGACCGTAGGCTCGGTGCGGCGCCATCGGACCGGACTCATGAGGGTTCGCGCCGGCGTCCACCTGGAGCGAGAGGGACGCTCCGCCCGCCGTCTGCCTCACGACGTGCCGCCTCGTATCGTACGTGTACTCGATGTCCTCGCCGTCCGAGGAGGTGACCTTGCAGACCTCGTCGACCGGGGTGTAATCGAACCGCCGCTCCAGGACGCCGGGCGGGCTGCGCCCGACCCACGCGGGCTCCCCGAGCCCGGTGGTCGTGCGGGGATCGTCGGGCCCCACGATCGACTGGCCGCGCAGCCGGCGCTCGGCGTCGTAGGAGAAGAGCACGGCGCCGCCGCCCGAGAGGTCGCGGCGGACCGCCATTCCGAGCGGGTCACGCTCGATGGCCACGACGCGCTCGTCCTTCGTCCACAGCTCCGTCACCGCGCCCGCGGCGTCGCGGCGCACCCGGAGCGCATGGCCCAGCGACGTCTGGACGCCATCGCGGTGCCCGGCCCTGTCGCGCGCGGAGGTGACGGCGTAGGTCGCTCGGCCGACCTCCAGATCCTCCCGGAGGATCCTGCCCGTCGGGTCGCGGCGCCACGCGAACGCGACGCCGTCCGCGCTCGCCCGCTCGAGCTCGCCGCGCGCGTTGTACTCGTAGGTTCGCGTCGAGCCGTCCGGCGCCTCTTCCTTGACGATCTGGCCGATCCGGTTGAGCGTGAGCTCCCGCTTTCCGTCGCCCTCGTCGATCCAGATCACGCGCCCGAGCCGGTCGTGTCCGTACCTGGTCTCCCGGCCGATGAAGTCGCGCTCCGCGACGACGAGCCCGCTCGGACCGTGGTCGAAGCGGTGCTCCTCTCCGAGCTCATTCTGCACGACGAGCGGCCAGCCCTCGCGGTTGTAGAGGACACGCACCTCGGTCCGATCCGGTCGGACGATGCGGCAGAGCCAGTTGAGCCCGCCATACTCGGCGGACTCGCTGGTGCCGTCGGGGTAGATCTCGCGGACGAGGTTCCCCATCGCGTCGTGCTCGCGCGTGGTCGTGCGTCCCAGGCCGTCCGTGATGGCGGTGATCCGACCCGAGCCCGCGTGGTGGTATCGGCGCGTATTCCCGAGCGGGTCCCGCTCGCTGAGCCGCCGACCCCAGTGGTCGTACGTGAACGTGAACCGGCCGCCCGTCGCGGTCGTGTGTGCGACCACGTTGCCGTGCGCGTCGTGCTCGTAGAGGCGCCGTGCGCCGCGGGGATCGATGATCTCCGCGGCGAGCGAGCGCGCATCCAGCACGAAGTACGTTGTTGCGCCGTTCTGGTCCGTGATCGCCTCGACCTCGCCGGCCGTGTTGCGCGTGATGATCACGGCGCCGCCGGCCGGGTCGACGAGCTCGATCGGGCGCCCGGCGGCGTCGCGGCGGACGGTCGTCTGATGCCCCTCGGGATCGATCTCCGCCACGATCTCGTCGAGCTCGTCGTACTGGTACAGCCAGGTGGCCTCCGTGGGATCGGTCTGCGATGTGACGCGACCGAGCCCGTCGAACGTGCGCGTTGTCACGCCGCCCCGCGCATCGACGGCCTTGGCGATCTTGTCCCCGGGCCCGACGAAGAAGCGCTGGAGGCGCACCGAGTCGACCACCTCGGTGTAATCGTCGCCGTACTCGAAGCGGCAATGGTAGACCCCACGGGCTCGGGTGCGGCCGTCCCGGAGCACGTCCGGCAGCCCGCCCGCGACGGCGGGGTCGTGCCCGCTCGGGTGGGCGCCCCAGGTCTCGACGCAGCGCCCTTCCTGGTCATAAACGAAATGGAAGACGATGCCGTTCGGGTACTCGAGGCGCGTGAGGCGGTGGTGGTCGTCGTAGGCGAAACGGGTGAGCTGGCCGTCGGCGTCTGCTGCCGCGACCAGGTTGCCGGTGTTGTCGTAAACGTAGCGAGCGAAGACGAGGGTCCGGCCCTGCGGATCGGGCACGGAGATGGCCTCGATGCGGCCGCCTGCCGTCCCGTGGAAGAGCACGATGCGGCCGGCAGTGTCGATGACGCGCGCCAGCCGTCCCCGCTCGTACTGGAGCGAGATGCGCCCGCGGCTCCGGTACGCGATGGAGTGGAGGAGGTGGAGGTTCGACCCCGGCTCCGCGGGCCGGAAGAAGTGCACGAACTCGTTCCCGGGTCGGATCGCGTAGCCTTCCTCGTCGCGGAAGACGCCCCAGGGGCCGAGGCGCGCCTCCTCGCCCGGTCGTGCCGGGCGAGGCAGCTCCACGCGATTCCCGTCACCCGTGCGCACGATGACGGAGGCGCGCCGCACCTCGAGCGTCCATGCCAGGCTGTGGGTCCACCCGAAGCCGATGCCGACGTCGACGTCGCGCCGATCCGAGCTGTACGAGCGGATCACCGAGAGGTTGAAGGGGCCTGGCAGGAACAGGTCCGTCTTCGGGATCGTGAAGACGCGGCCCGTCGCGACGTCCACCGGGTCACCGCGCGCGATGGAGTGTCCGCAGTTCGTGCATCCGCCGTTCTGCCCCTGGCCGCAGGCTCCGGCTCCCTTGCCGCCGCCGCCGGCGCCGTCGCCACCGTTCTCGCCGTCGCCGCCCTGCCCGTTGCCGTTGCCGTTGCCCTTGCCCTTGCGGCTGCCGCCGCCGCCTCCGCCCCCGCCCATGATGAAGACACCAGGGTTCATGCCGGGGATCGCCGGGATGTTCGGGACCGGTGCCGTGCGCGCCATGGAGCCGATGATCGGCGTGCCGGGGGGCTGAGTCAACGTCGCCCCCGAGCCTGCGGGACGAGCACGTCCTGATGCTCGAGACGGGAGCCGAAGGGCAGATTCGCGCCTCGGGGGTGGGAATGGACAGGGACGCCTCGGGGGTGGGAACGGACAGGGATCGGACCGGCATCGTGCCGCGGCGGAGGCGACGCCGCGGCAGCGTGCGCGTGAGCGCTGGCGGGGAACCGCTACACCACGGTGGGCTCCAGGAGCGGCTCGCCCCCCGGCGCGCCCGGCTCCGCGCTCGCGCCGTCGCCCTCGCCTTCGCCGCCCCCTGCCGCGTTGTTCTTCCCCGCCCCCGGCTTGCGCCCGCCGCCCCGCGCGAACAGCGACGGCGCGATCGCGTCGGCGTCGCCCTCGTTCCAGCGCAGGTACGACGCCGCGCGCCGGCACGCGTCGTAGGCGTTCACGAGCAGCGTGAACGCCCGCGCGCGCCGCTCGGCCGCGTCGCCCGCCTTCGGCGCCGGCAGGCCCGGCTGCTGGCGGGCCCCGAGCGCCACGAGCAGCTCCGGCCCGAGCCGCGAGGCGCGCTCGACGTCCTCCCACTCGACCGTGGTCCTGTTCTTCACGGCGTCCCAGACCTCGCCGAACAGCGCCGCGAGGGCCACGAGGTCGTTGGCGGTGTCGAGGTGCCCGTGACCTCTGCGGATCTCGGCCACCCGCTGCGCGTCGACGATCCCCTTGTGGGCCAGCGCTTCCGCGGCGACCAGCAGGTCCTCGCGCAGCGGCGCCGCCTCCTCGAGCAGCCGCTTGAGCGCGTCCTGCCCGCCCGACGCGGGCAGCGCGAGCAGGTGCGCGTACCAGGCGGCGAGCGCATATGTCTGGAGCTTGTCGAGCTGGCTCAGGGGGTGCTTGGGGAGCTCTTCCACGAACCGCGGGCGCAGCGCCTGGAGGTGCGGGACGGCCCCGATGGCGACGGAGACGGCGCGGGGGACATCGACGTTGATCGGCACCACCTCGCGGACGTCGTCGAGCTCGGGCTCGACGAGCGCAAACGCCTTGGCCGCCTCGCTCGGCGCGCCAGGCTTGGCCGGGGAAGACTTCTTCGTGTTCGGTTTGGATCTCGGCATCGGCTTCTCCCTCGCAATGTGAGCGGGCCCCGTCGGCGCAGTGATGAAGAAAGGAGACGGGGTATATCGCGATCGCCCTCGGGCGACGGCGGCGCGAGAGTCAACAGCCATGCCAGCACGGCGAGGCGCGCTGTCGATGCGCGGCGAATGAGGCCGGAACGGCGCGGGGCCGCCGGGAGGCTCGCGCGCGGAGGGGGCGTGGTGCGCGACGCGCCTTGCGCCGGTCCGCAAGCGGTTGCGCGCAACGGGTTGCGGCCGCACGGAACCGCGCGCGCTCCCCCGGAGGCAGCCGTGAGGGGGCGGTCGAATCGCCCGGAGAGGTGCGATCGGGGTCGTGGAGGACCGGTTGAACCGCTCCCCAGGCGTCGATCTCGATCCTGGAGGACCGGTTGAACCGCTCCCCAGGCGTCGATCTCGATCCTGGAGGGCCGGTTGAACCGGCCCCCGGGCATCGTTCTCGGTCGGGGATGACCGGTTGAACCGCTCCCCGGGCATCGTTCTCGGGCGGGGATGACCGGTTGAACCGCCCCCCAGGCATCGTTCTCGGGCGGGGATGACCGGTTGAACCGCCCCCCAGGTGTACGGCCGGAGCCCTGGTAACACTTCAGACCGGGAGCCGCGGTGACACTTCCTTGAGCGACGGCCCCATGCTCCGGGAGGACTGGAAGCAGGGGCCGGATCCTTGTCGACGCGACACGCTCGCCGCGCTCTCTCGGACCGCCAGGATCCATACACCAACCGCTCCCCTCGGTCTCGGTGCACAGGAGCCTGCCCTCACGGCCCGGCGTGAGCTCGCGCAGGTCAACGCGCCTTGATGAGCTGCAGCTCCTTGTTCTTGAGGTTGACCTGCGCGAGCAGAACAGGACCGTAGTACAGCTCCCAGACGTCGTCCGCGATCGGAAGCAGCCCCACCGGCTCGTTGGCGATCAGCTTGGAGACGAACGCGTGCGAGCCCCCGAGCTTCACCTTTCCCATGTGGTCGATGCGTCTAACGGCCATCGTGTCCGGATACTCCGGCGACGAGGGCTTGCTTGGCATCGTCCGCCGCGACGGCGTGTAGCGCGATGCCGGCGTCCTCTGCCCGAGCGCTTCGTGAGGGCGCTGGTCGTTGTACTCGTGCCGGAAGCGGTCGAAGACGCGCTGCTGGGCCGCGAGCGTGGCCTGTGGCGGCGATGTCGCCTCCGCCTTCAGCGTCTTGTGCATGCGCTCGTGGCGGCCGTTCTGCTGGGGCTTGCCGGGCTCGATGCGCTCGGGCACCACGCCGAGCTTGATCCAGCTCACCGACAGCGCCGACAGCCCGCCGATGCCCAGCGTGGCGAACGGCGGGCCGTTGTCCGAACGGATTCGGTTTGGCAGCCCGAATTCGTGGAACGCGCGCTCGAAGTGCGGCCGCACCGAAGCCTGCGCCGGGCGAGTCGCCCGTTCCATGCCACGCGAGGAGCCGCCAGAGCGCCTCGCGGAGCCCCCGCGCCTCGCGAGTCCGCCACCCGCCATGGCGCCGCCACCTGGCGATGCCACGCCTCGCCCGGAAATCCCCTGGTTTTGGCCTCCTCATCCCCTGGTACGCAATCTGCCGTGGGCGCCGCGCATGGGAGACGCCGACATCACCTTGCGCCACCTCGCCCGGAGGCGACCCGAAGACCTGGTGCGCGCCTTCGTCCCCGAAGGCCACCCCGTCGAGGTCCTCGGCTGGGTCGACAGCCAGGTCACGAACATCGAGCGCCGCCTCGACAAGGCCCTGCGCCTGCGCGTCGACGACGAGCCGCGCGTGCTGCACGTCGAGTTCTGCTTCGCGCTCCGCGACGACGTCCCGGACCGCATCTTCGAGTACATCGGCTTCCTCTTCGCCGCGCTCCGGCTCGAAGCCCCCGGCGAGCCGGTGCCGCCGATCGAGAGCGTCGCCGTGGTCCTCTCCGGTCGTAGACGGCGCTTGCCGGTAACGGGGATGCGCCGCATCGCCTGGCCGGGGCGACCGTTCAGCGGCGTGCACTTCCGCGTCGACGCCGTCTACCAGCGCACCATCGGCGAGCTGCGGGCGCGCGGCAGCGTGCTCTGGCTGGTGTTCGCCCCGCTCGCGCGCGACGCGACCGCCGCGGCGCTTCAGGAGATCGTCGCGGAGATCGAGGCGGGCGCAGCGAGCGCCGAGGAACGGGCCGAGCTGTACACGGCGTTGCTGGTGATGGCGGCCATCGATCCCTGGGGGCATACTCTGTGGAAGGAGCTGGTCATCATGGTGGAGGACAAGGAAGAGGGGCTGCTCCGGCGCACGCCGATCATCGGGGAGATGATCATCGAGGCCGAGCGACGAGGGGAGCAACGAGGCGAGCAACGAGGTGAGCAACGAGGCGAGGAGCGCGGCGAGCAGAAGGCCATCGCCGCGCTGCTCGGCCGTCTGTTCGCGCGACGGATCGGGCGACGACCGACCGCCGAAGAGGAGCGCTCGATCGTCGAGCGAGCCCGCGCGCTCGGTCCCGGCGAGGTCGAGGACGCGTTGCTCGATCTCGACGGCGAGGCGCTGGTTCGCTGGCTCGCGGAGCCGATTCGCCGGTCGTGAGCTCCGCTGGGTCCTCCTCGCTGGTTCAAGGTCGAGGACGGCTTCGCCACCCTGGGAGGATGGCTTTGCCACCCTGAAATGATGGACCGGCCATCATTCCAGGGTGGAACGTCCATCGTCGAAGCCTGCGTGGTCAACCAGGGAGAAGGCCAGGCCAACGCTCACCATGAGTCGGCCCCCCGGGGCCGAGATCACGGCATGAGGTAGCAGACCTCGAGCCAGGGGCGATCGCCGGCGTTCGGGTGCTCGCGCGAGCGATACGACGTCCTGCCGGTGAGCGCCTGCTCGAGGAGGAAGCCGTGGTTGTCGTGCGCCCCGTCGACCCAGGCCTGCACGAGCTCGGTCAGGTCGACCGCCACCGCGTCGCTGCCGGCGCCGGCGAGCGTCGCCTCCACGTGCTCATCGTAGCTCGCGGCGAAGCTCTGCCAGGTGACGGTCTGCTCGTCCCACGGGGCGGTGATCCGGTGCGCCCGGACGGTCTGCTCTCCGGAGCTGAACGCGCGCGCGCCGAACCGGGCCGAGACGACGGTGGCTCCCGCGGGGATCGCGTCGAGCGAGAAGCGGAACAGGGCCTGCTTTTCGGCGCCGCCGGCGAGGCCCGACGCGATGTAGTTGCTGCGCCCGTCGTTGTGGCGGGGATGAGCCTCCCAGATCACGGCATCGGCGACCTCGCCGGCATCGCCAGGCTGCACGGTGACGCACGCCGTCTCGCACGCGCCTTGCGCCTCGCACGCCGGCCCGCCGCCGCTGGCGCCGCCGCCGCTGCCTCCCTCGCCGCCGCCTCCCTCGCCGCCGCCTCCCTCGCCGCCGCCTCCCTCGTCGCCGCCGCTGGCGCCGCCGCCGCTGCCTCCCTCTCCACCACTGCCCTCTGCGTCCGCGAAGGCGACGATGAACGTGTTCGGACTGCCGGTCTCCGCGCCGCCGGGAACGTAGGGCTGGGCGAGCGCGTGCGCCTCGGCGCCCACTGCGTCGAGCGCCTCCAGCGCGTCTGCCTCGGTCCCGGCCGCGCCGTAGAACACCCGGAACGACCGGGCGCCGCCGGGCTCCAGCGCGCCGAAGTCGAAGTCGAAGGTCGAGCCCAGCTCTTCGGGCCCCACGTCGGTCAACGGCCCCGGACGGTGCATCGTCACCCGGGAGAGATCGCCTCCAACGTAGGGATACGCATCGGTGCGGATGAGCGTGGAGGACGTCCCAGGGTCGATCGTGACAAACTGCGTGGACGGGATGGCCGCCGGCTCGACGGACCACACAAGGGTGCGCCGGTACAGCAGATTCACCGGGCTCGCGCCGATGTTCTCCACCCGGACGGCGATCTCGTAGAGCGCGGGCGTGCGCTCCGACGGGCGGAACTCGTGCGTGACGAGGAAGGTCGAGCCGAAGCGCACGGTCGAGACCGCGGTGGTCGGCGTGGCCTCGAAGCGTTCCATCGAGAGCTGGAGCGGCGGCTCGAATCCGGCATTGTAGCTCGCCGTGAAGCCGCGCGCCCCGGAGTCGCCGTCCGCGACGCCCCAGCCCTCGTACCCGAACTCGGCGTACATCGCGTTGTTGCCCGTGGGGAGATAACGAAGACCGACATCTCTCACGTCCCACACCCCCGTCCATTCGCGCGCGCGGAACCCGACGTTCCCCGTGCAGCTCACCCCGACCTGCACAACCCCGTTGTCGATGGCGGCGCCGCAGATCGGATCGCACGCATCGCCGACCCCATCGCCGTCGACGTCGTGCTGGTCGATGTTGCGAGCTTCCGGGCAGTTGTCGTCGCCATCGCAAACGCGGTCTCCATCCCGGTCGCTGCCTCCTCCGGCCACGCAGGCGTCACACGCGTCGCCGATGCCGTTCCCGTCAGAGTCCGCCTGGTCGGGGTTCGCGAGGAACGGGCAGATGTCGCACGCCTCCGGGACTCCATCCCCGTCGTCGTCGGCCTGGTCCGGGTTCCAGCCCGTGGGGCAGTTGTCGTGCTCGTAGCAAACCCCATCGCCGTCCCAGTCGCTGGTGCCCGGCCCGGCGCAGGTGTCGCAAGCGTCGCCGAAGCCGTCGCCGTCGCTGTCCTCCTGACCGGGGTTGGCAGCATAGAGGCAGTTGTCCGCGTGGTCGCAGAGCCCGTCCATGTCGCCATTCGAAGAGCCTGTCAGCCAGCACGTGTCGCACGCGTCGCCGGGGCCCATCCAGTCGGAGTTCGCCTGGTCGGGGTTCGCCACGTCGGGGCAGTTGTCGCAGAGATCGGCGACGCCGTCCCCATCGGTGTCTTCCTGGCCCGGGTTGTAGGTGTCCGGCCCGCCCGGATACGCCTCGTACGAGCAGTTGTCGACGCCGTTGCAGACGCCATCGCCGTCCTCGTCCGAGGCCCCGACCCCGGCGCAGCGATCGCAGGCGTCGCCGGCGCCGTCTCCGTCGGCGTCGCCCTGCCGCGGGTTGGGGCTCCCTGGACAGTTGTCGATGTCGTCGCAGACCTCGTCGCGATCGTGATCCGATGAGTCCCAGCAGAGATCGCACGCATCACCCTGGCCGTTTCCGTTGAAGTCCGCCTGATCGGGATTCGGCGCTCCCGGGCAGTTGTCGCAGGCGTCGGCGCGGCCGTCGCCGTCTATGTCTTCCTGCCCCGGGTTCGGACGATCGCAGTTGTCGACCTCGTCGCAGACGCCGTCGCCGTCCCAGTCCCTGGCCCCGACGCCAGCGCACTGGTCGCACGCATCGCCGTGCCCGTCGCCGTCCGTGTCCTCCTGCCCCGGGTTGGGCGGCCAGGGGCAGTTGTCCACCTCATCGCAGATGCCATCGCCATCGCCGTCCCAGGTCCATGGGCCCGCGCAGGGGTCGCAGGCGTCACCGACGCCGTCGCCGTCCGTGTCCTCCTGCCCGGGATTGCGGAAGAACGTGGGACAGTTGTCGGACTCATCGCAGATCCCGTCGTGATCGAGGTCGTCGGTCCCCGGGCCGGCGCAGCGATCGCACGAATCGCCGTGGCCGTCTCCGTCGGCGTCCTCCTGGCCAGGGTTGGCGGCCGAGGCGCAGTTGTCGTGCTCATCGCAGATCCCGTCGGCGTCGTGGTCCTGAGCCCCCGGTCCAGCGCACCAGTCGCAGGCGTCGCCATGGCCGTCCCCGTCGGCGTCCTCCTGGCCTGGGTTCCCGGGCCAGACGCAGTTGTCCGTGTCGTCGCAGATGCCGTCGCGATCCTCGTCCCGCGATCCGGCGGCCCAGCAGGCGTCGCAGGCATCGCCGATGCTGTTCCAGTCGGCGTCCGCCTGGTCGGGGTTCGGCGCGGCGGGGCAGTTGTCGCAGAGGTCGCCGTCGCCGTCCCCGTCCGCGTCCTCCTGGCCCGGGTTCGGCACGAGGGGGCAGCTATCCGCCTCGTCGCAGGCGCCGTCGCGGTCGTAGTCCCGCGATCCGGCGGCCCAGCAGGCGTCGCAGGCATCGCCGATGCCGTTCCAGTCGGCGTCCGCCTGAGCGGGGTTCGGCACGGCGGGGCAGTTGTCGCAGAGGTCGCCGTGGCCGTCCCCGTCCGCGTCCTCCTGGCCCGGGTACTGCGACCCGTAGTGAGGGCAGTTGTCCACGTCGTCGCAGAGGCCGTCGCCGTCCGAATCGCGGTCTCCCCTGCCAACGCAGGTGTCGCACGCGTCGCCGTGGCCGTCGCCGTCGCCGTCCTCCTGGCCCGGATTGGAGGGCCAGACGCAGTTGTCCACGGCATCGCAGACGGCATCTCCGTCGCCGTCGCGGTCCGGCGTGCCGACGCAGGCGCCCGTCTGGCAGGCGTCGTCCCGGGTGCAGGCGTCGCCGTCGTCGCACGACGTGCCGCCCGGGACGAGCGCGTCGATGCAGGCGCCGGACGCCGGATCGCAGACCCCGACGAGACAGCCGCTCTGCCCGGCGCAGGCGACCGGATCCGCGCCCACGCAGGCGCCCGCCTGGCAGGCGTCGGTCCGGGTGCAGGCGTCGCCGTCGTCGCACGCCGCGCCGTCGCCCAGCGGCGCGCCGGCGCAGGCGCCCGCCTGGCAGGCGTCGGCCCCGGTGCAGGCGTTGCCGTCGTCGCACGCCGCGCCGTCGCCCAGCGGCGCGCCGGCGCAGGTGCCCGCCTGACACGCGTCGGCCCCGGTGCAGGCGTTGCCGTCGTCGCAGGTCGTCCCGGTGAGCGGCGTACAATAGCCGTCCCGCCCCCCGCCGGCGGCGACCGAGCAGACCTTGCACTCTCCTTCGCAGGCCGTGTTGCAACAGAAGCCGTCGACGCAGAAGCCGTTCTTGCACTCCGCCGCGGAGCTGCAGCGATCGCCGGTCACGCCCTCCGCCGTGAAGAACTCGGCCGTGGCGGTCGCCGCCAGGCCGCCGTAGAACTCTTCGTGCTTGCTGTCATACCCTCCCGCGAGGAGGACCCTGCCGTCGAGGAGCGGCGTCACCGTGTGGTAGGCGCGCGCCCAGTCCATGGCTCCCCAGGTCCAGCCTCCCGTCGCCGGGTCGTACGTCTGGGCGCCGTGAAAGACGACATGATCCTCGCCCACACACTCCATGTGGTGGATGTCGAGGCAGTCCGCGGCCATCCACTCGTGCCCTCCCGTCACCAGCACGTGACCGTTCGGGAGCAGCGCGGCGCGGTGGCCGTGGATGCCCCCGCTCGCGTGGGATCCGGGCGGCGGAGGGACGGGCAGGCCCGGGGCCGCGGTCCACGTGCCCGTCGCGGGGTCGTAGACCTCGGCTCTCTCCCCGCCGCCCGTCCCGAGCCAGCCCATCGAATCCATGTCGCCGGTGACGAGCACCTTGCCGTCGAGGAGCCGCGTGGCCTCGCGCGCGTAGCGGCCGTCGACCATGGGCGCTGTGGGGGACCAGGTGTCGCTCGCGACGTCGTAGACCTCGGCGGAGCCTCCGCCGGCCACGAGCACCTTGCCGTCGGCCAGCAGCACGGCGGCGTGGCCTCCACGAGGGTTCGCCATGGAGCTCGCGGGGCTCCACGTGCCGGTCGCCGGGTCGTAGATCTCGCAGGTGGCCAGGGGAGGATCGCCGTAGCGATTGTATTGCCCGCCGGCGACGAGGACCCTGCCGTCCGCGAGCAGCGTCGCCGTGTGCCCGACGCGGCGGTCCGCCATCGGCGCGACGGGCGTCCAGGCGTTCGCCCCCGGCTCGTACACCTCGGCGGAGGCGAGCACGTCGCTCTGCGTCCTCCTCTTCACTCCCCCGAGGACGAGGACCCGGCCGTCGGCGAGCAGCGTCGCCGTGTGGCGGCTGCGCGGCGTGCCCATCGACGCCGCGGGCGTCCAGAGATCCGTCGCGGGATCGTACAGCTCCGCGAGTGGGTGGGGACCCGTGAGGAAGCTCCCGCCGTCGTCGCGCTGGCCTCCGGCGACGAGGACCCGGCCGTCGAGGAGCCGCGTCGCCGTGTGGTTCGCGCGTGCGACGCTCATCGAGCGCGTCAGCAGCGGGAGCTCGGCCTGCTGCGTGTCCTCGAGAGCGCCGCGCTCGGGATCCGCGCCGGCGCAGCCCGCGACGATCGCGAGGCTCATCAGCAAGAGCGTGGCGAGCGCGGCGCGCTCCGCGCGGACGAAAGCCCGGCCGCCGCGCTGCCCGTGCGTCGCGCGCGCTCGCATTGAATGGGAATCCATCGTCTCGACCTCCGAGGCCCAGAGAGACCCGTGCAGCCACCGGGCAGCCATGCCGCCCGGCCCCCTCGCGGCGCTCTCGCCGCGCGTGTCTCCGCCTCTGATGCGGTCCCCTCGCAGCACATTCACGACGCGCGGGACGATCGGAGCCCGGAGGCCGCCGGGGCTGTGGAGCGAAGGTGGCCCCGCTCCGTCGCCGGCTTCGACGGGCTGGACGCCGGGGACGGCCGCGGCGGGTACGGCTGCCCGGAACTCGCCGCTGCCCTGCCCGCCGGGGAGCAGCACCTCCCGCGCCTGTGGTACCCTGTCCGCGCGACCAAGGCCGTGACGGTGGCCCCTTCAGCCTCCACGCCGGCTGCCCCGGTCCATCCCTTGCTTTCTGCGGACGACACGATGCCTGACGACACGCCCCCCGTTTCCCTGCGCGAGATCACCCGCGACACGCTCGACGCCATCCTCGAGCTCTCCGTGGCCGAGAACCAGAAGCGCTATGTCGCGACCAACGCGGTCTCGCTCGCCCAGGCGCACTTCGCGCCGGAAGCCTGGTTCCGCGCCATCTACTGCGGTGACGAGCCCGCGGGCTTCGTCCTGCTGGAAGACCACTCGCTGGATTCCCCGCCGCCGGAGAAGCCCGAGATCGCCGTGTGGCGCTTCATGATCGACGAGCGCTTCCAGCGGCGCGGCGTCGGCCGGGCGGCGATGTTGCAGGTCATCGAGCACGTGCGGCGCAAGGGGCTTTTCTCGTCGCTGCTGCTGTCCTACGTGCCGGGCCCCGACAGCCCCGAGGGGTTCTACCGCAGCCTGGGCTTCCGCCCCAACGGCCAGATGAGCGGGGAAGAGGTGGTGATGGAGCTGCCGCTCACCGACGCACCGTCGCCGTAGCGCGCCGCCGCGCCGGTCCTGCCGCAGCCGCGAGAGGTCGGCCACGGCCACATTGGTCGTGACCGGCCGCGGGGCGGCAGGGCCGCGGGGCGGCAGGGCCGCGGGGCGGCAGGGCCGCGGTGAAGGCGATGAGCGGCGGTCGGCTCAGGAGGGATCCGGCGAAGGATGTCCTGCCCTGGGAGCATCCAGGCGAGGGTGACCCGGACGCGAGCACTCCCTCGAGAAAAAGCCGCTCAGGACGTCGGCAAGAGCGCCGATGATGTGAACCCCTCGATGCTCTCGCGCCCTTCACCCCCGCGCCTCGCGGCGCCGTGCTCTGCTCCGGTGCTCGCGCCGCCGCCTCTCCGCTGCGCGGCGGCGGGCTTCCTCCGGACATCCACGGCAGCCGCCGCGCTGCTCGCGCTCGCGCTCGCGCCGGGCCGCGCCTTCGCCGCGCCCGACCCACCGCCGGCCCGCGAGGCCCCCTCGGCGGCGCCGTCCCGCGAGGCCCCCTCGGCGGCACCGTTCCGCGAGGTCCCCTCGGCGGAGTCGCCCCGCGACGCGCCCTCAGCGGCGGGGCTCGTCCCGCCGACGCCGCTCACGCCGCTCGCCGCCGGCTACCCTGCCGGGGCGCACGGCGACGCCACGGTCCGCCTCGTGCTCACCGTGAACGCGGACGGGACCGTGCGCTCCGCGGTCCCCGAGGAGGGGCCGGAGCCGTTCGCGTCGGCCGCCGTCGCCGCCGCGACGTCGTTCCGCTTCGCGCCGGCCACGCGAGGCGGCGCGCCGGTCGCCGCCAGGATCCGCGTCGAGGTCCGCTTCACCGAGGCCGCGCCGCCGGCGCCGCCCGCGCCGCTGGCACCGCCCGGCGCCGCGCCGCCCGCCCCTGCCGCGCCCGCGCCCGGCCCCGCCCCCGCCTCCCCAGCCTCCGGCCCGCCCCCGGGCCCGCCGCAGCCCCTCGAGGTCACCGTGCGCGGCGAGCTTCCGGCCCCCGGCGTCTCCACCTTGAGCCGCGGCGAGGTCCGCCTCGTCCCCGGCGCGTTCGGCGACCCCTACCGCGCCATCGAGATGCTCCCCGGGGTGACCCCCATCGTCTCGGGGCTGCCGTTCTTCTACGTCCGCGGCTCGCCGCCGGGCAACGTCGGTTACTACCTCGACGGCATCCGCGTCCCCTACCTCTATCACCTCGGGCTCGGGCCCTCGGTGATCCACCCCGGCATCGTGGACCGCGTCGACCTCTACCCCGGCGGGTACCCGGCGCGCCACGGGCGGTACGCCGGCGGGATCGTCGCCGGCGAGACGACACCGCCGTTCCCGGACTGGCACGGTGAGGGCACGCTCCGGCTCCTCGACGTGGGCGGGCTCGTCGAGGGCCCCTTCGCCGGCGGCCGCGGCGTCGCGCTCGTCGGAGGCCGCTACTCCTACACGGCGCTGCTCTTCTCGCTCGCCGCGCCCGGCGTGGTGCTCGACTACTGGGACTACCAGGCCCGGATCTCCTACGAGGTCGCCCCGGGAGGCCGGTTGAGCCTCTTCGCGTTCGGCGCCCGCGACTACCTCGCAGACGAGGAACAGGGCGAGAGGACGACCCTCTTCGACACCACGTTCCACCGGATCGATCTCCGGTACGACCACGCCTATGGCGCGGGCAGCGCGCTGCGCGGCGCGCTCACGCTCGGCCACGACGAGACGGGCATCGGAGACGACCAGAAGGCCCTGACCCGGAGCCTCGGCGCGCGCCTCACGCTCGACCATCGCCTGCGCGACGAGACGCCGATCCGCGCCGGCATCGACGCCGTGCTCGACGCCAACTCGCTCGATCTCGGGATCGACGCCGAGCCTCCGCCCGGCGGCGTCGAGGACGACGACTCCCCCTTTCCCGATCTCTTCTCGACCCGCCACGACGTCACGGTGGGCGGCTACATCGAGTCCGACATCGCTGTCACGCCGCGCCTGCGCGTCACCCCGGGGCTCCGGCTCGAGCTCTACCACTCGGACAGCGAGGTCGCGCTCGCCGTCGATCCGCGCCTGTCGGCGCGGCTCACCGTGGCGCCCGGCGTGACGTTCGTGCAGGCGCACGGCCTCGCCTCGCAGATGCCGAGCTTCGTCGTCCCGATCCCCGGCTTCCGCCCGAGCCTCGGCGACGGACTCCAGCGGAGCTTCCAGTCGAGCGCCGGCGTCGAGCTCGAGCTGCCGGAGGACATCACCGCGTCGGCCACGGTGTTCCACAACGCGTTCTTCGGCATGACCGACGCGCTCGGCGCCGGAGGCCTCGACGGGGACGAGGCCGCCTTCACGGACCGCGCGCTCGGCGCCGCGAGCGGCCTGGAGCTGTCGGCCCGCCGGCGGCTCACGCGGCGCATCGGTGGATTCGCTTCCTACACGCTGTCCCGCTCCACGCGCAGCATCGGCCGGAACACCCAGGTCACCTCGGTCGACCGGACCCACGTGGCGAACCTCGCGCTGACCTACGACTTCGGCCGCGGTTACCGGGCCGGCGGGCGCGCCGTCTTCTACTCCGGGCTCCCCCAGAAGGTCGGCGGCGCGATCCCCCCGCCGGGCAGCGGCGTCCCCGGCGGCCCGGAGCCCGCCGCCGGCGTCGAGGCGCGCTGGGAGCGGCTGCCGCCGTTCCTGCGCCTCGATGTCCGCCTGGAGAAGCGCTGGTCCGTCGGGAAGACCGGCTGGCTGTCGCTCGTCCTCGACGTGCTCAACACCACGCTGTCGAAGGAGCACATCCCCGCGATCTGCGACCCGTTCTCGCCGTGCGAGCCCGAGGAGATCGGGCCTGTGACCGTCCCGATCCTCGGGCTGGAAGGCGGGTTCTGACGCCTCGGGCCCGCGGACCGGAACGACAACGACCGTGCGCTCCACGACAAGCTCGGGAAGCTCGACCATGACGGCGAGCGCAGGCCGCTCGCCGAGCGCGAGCGCGCTCGCGCCCGCTGGACGCCGCGCCGGCGTTCGTGGAACCATCGTCCCCGTGCCTCTCGCGCCGGCGTCGCCCGGTCGCGAGGGAGTCTCACCCCAGCGGAAGGAACGCTCCCATGCACCTGAGCCGAGCCTCGATTCACGCTCTGGCGGTCGCTCTCGCGGTCTCCGCCGTCGCGGCCTGCGGCGATGACGGGGAGGGCCCCGGCCCCGCGGACGACCCCGACACGGACCCCGCGCCCTCCGACTACACCGCGCTCCCCGAGCCCCTGGCCGCGTTCGCGGCGCGCGTGCTCGACGACCACCTCTACATCCACGGCGGTCACATCGGCCAGGCGCACGACTCCTCGGTGGAGAACCTGATACCCAACCTGCGCCGGCTCGACCTCTCGAAGCCCGACGCGGCGTGGGAGGAGGTCGCGGGACCGGACGTCCCCGTGCAGCAGAGCGCGCTCTTCACCCATGAAGGCAAGCTGTACCGGCTCGGCGGCATGACCTCGAGGAGCCACCTCGGCGAGGAGCTCGACCTCCTCACGCTCGACGACTTCGCTGTCTACGACGTCGAAGGGGACGCGTGGACCGCGCTGCCGCCGATGCCGGACTCGCGCTCGTCGCTCGACGTCCAGATCGTCGGCAGCACCCTCTACGTCACCGGCGGCTGGAAGATCGACGGCGGGACGGAGACCGAGGCGTATTACGAGACGTTCCTCAGCGTCGATCTCGCGGCGGACGAGCTCGCGTGGGAGGAGCACCCGCAGCCGTTCAAGGTGCGTGACCACTGCGGCGGCGTGGTGGACGGCAAGCTCTATGTCCTTGGCGGGATGCTGAGCGGCGTGTTCCCGAAAGAGGCCCAGATTTACGACCCCGCGACGGAGACATGGTCCGAGGGGCCGGCCCTGCCGACGCATTCGCCCGTCGCCGGCTTCGGCTGCGCGGCCGTGAGCCTGAACGACACCCTCTACTTCACGGCGGCCGAGGGCGTCGTCTACCGGCTGAACGACGCCCGCGACGGCTGGGAGCAGGTCGCGACGCTGAAGACGCCGCGCATCCTCCATCGCCTCGTCGACAGGAACGCCAACGAGCTCATCGCGCTCGGCGGCGGCGTCGGCGAGGCGAACGAGGGCACCGCCTCGGTGGAATCCATCCTGCTCGAGTGAGCTCGGCGCCCCTGGTCGCCCGCGCGTGGGGCCGACTCCCGATCTCGCGCGCGGCCCGCGCTCGCCCTGTCCGCCGCGCGGTCGTCCTGCGACGACCTGACGACCGGCGCGTGATCGCGCCCGGGCGCGCGACGCGCCGCGGGCGGCGCGCGCGGGTCATTCAATAAACGCTGTGGACGCAATGCCATCCATGATGGCCTCTCTCCATCGCTCCCGGTCCTGACGGCGACGGGCAAGCAACCGACGTCCTACCGTCGCGCAGGTCGTGTTGACGGGCAGCAGCGATACCCATAGCGTCATCGATTGCCATGCGCACCGCCCCCGTCCCCAACATCCCCGCCATTCCCGGAATGAATCCAGGCGTGTTCGTCCTCGGCGGAGGTGGCGGGGGCGGCGGGGGCGCCGGCAAGGGCGGCCGAGGGAAGGGCGGCAAGCAGGGCGCCAATGGCAAGAACGGCGGAAAGGGCGCCCAGGGAGGCGGCAAGGGCGCGTGCGGCGCCGGACAGGGAGACCTGAACGGCGGCTCGTGTCCCAAGCACCACAAGGGCAAGAAGTCCGGGAAGAAGAGCGGCAAGGCGTCCAAGGGCGATCCCGTCGATGTCGTCACCGGGCACGTGTTCACGCTCCCCGCGGCCGACGTGTCCCTGCCCGGCCCCCTGCCCCTCGAGATCGCGCGCCGCTATCGCTCGGCCTCGGCCCAGCGCGACGTCGGCCTCGGCTTCGGGTAGAGCCACTCGCTCGCATGGGAAATCGAGGTCGGCCGGCGCGGAATCACGGTCTGGAACGATCAGGGGCTCGGCGTCGACCTCGATCTCGTCGGCGAGGGCGAAGGGACGACGGGCCCCGAGGGCATGGTCCTGGTGCGCGAGCCCGGCGGATTCGTGCTCGACACGGGCGACGATACATGGCTCGTCTTCCAGGTCCGCCACGGAGACCGGTGGCTCCTGTCGGCCATCCGCGACGAATTCAACAATACCATCACGCTGCATTACGCGGAGGGCCGCCTCATCGAGGTCCGCGACAGCGTGGGGCGCGTCGTCCGCGTCGGCCGCGATCGCGCCGGTCGAATCCAGTCGTGGGCGATCAAGAACGCTCCGGAGCAGGGGCGCTGGGTGCCGCTGGCCCGCTTCGCCTACGACGATCGCGGCGACCTCGTCGAGGCGCGCGACGCCGAGGGCGCCGCGACGACCTACGCCTACGACGGCGATCACCGCCTCGTCGCGCACACCTCCCCGGTCGGGCTCACGTTCCATTTCCGCTACGACGCCCAGGACCGCTGCGTCGAGACGTGGGGCGCCTACGAGGGCCAGCAGGACATCAGCCTGTCCGGGTCCGCTCCCCAGCTCCTCGCCGACGGCGAGACGCCGGCCAGGGGCATCTACCATTGCAAATTCGTTTACGGCGACGACGGGTATTCCGAGGCCATCGACTCGATCACCGTCCACCGCTACTTCGGGAACGAGCACGGCAAGCTCGACAAGGCTGTGTCGGCGGGCGCCGTCGTCGACCGCCGGTATGACGAGCAAGGCCACCTGATCGCCTACACCGACGCGCTCGGCGCCACCACGACGTGGGAGCGCGACGCGCTCGGACGCGTGATCCGCGAGACGGACCCGCTCGGCCGCATGACCGTCCACGAGCGCGATCCGGACGGGCACATCCGCTACAGCGTCGATCCTGCGGGCGGCGAGACCGTGGTCGAGCGGTTCTCCGGCGGACTCGCCTGGACCGATCCGCTCGGCGCCCGCTTCGAGAGCCGCTTCGATCACCGGGGGCTGATCGTGGAGACCGTCGGCCCGAACGGCGGGCGGACCCGGTTCCATCACGACGACAACGGCAACCTGGTGGAGAAGATCGACGCGCTCGGCCACGTCACGCGCTGGGCCTACGACGCCTGGGGCCGGTGCACGGCCAGGCAGGACCCGACCGGCGCCGCCGTGTACTCCACGTACAACACGCGCGGCGACCTGCTCTCCGAGCGCAAGCGCGACGGCAGCGTGGTGCGCTACGATTACGACGCGATCGGTCAGCGCGTCGCCATGACCGACGAGAACGGGCGCGTCACGCGCTACGTGTATGGCGGTTACCGCAAGCTCTGCGAGGTGCACGAGGCGGACGGGTCGGTCACGCGCATGAAGTACGACCGCGAAGGCCGGCTCGTGGAGGTGGTCAATCCGCGCGGCGAGGTCCACGCGATCACGATGAACGTCGCGGGCATGGTGACCTCGGAGCGCACCTTCGACGGCAGGCTCCTGCACTACAAGTACGACGTCGAGGGGCGCCTCGTGACGGCCGAGAACGGCCTCGGCCAGAAGACGGAGTACGTCTACGACCTCGCCGGCCAGCTCATCGAGCAGCGCTATGACGACGATCGGGTCGAGCGGTTCGAGTACGACGCGCTCGGGAGGCTGATCCGGGCAGAGAGCCCGGATGGGATCTTCGAGTACGAGCGCAACGCCCTCGGCTGGATCGTGCGCGAGAAGCAGACGGTGGACGGGCAGACCGTCGTTGTCGACCTCGCGCGCGATCTCGTCGGGCACGTGATCCGCCGCGCGACGTCGCTCGGGCACACGCAGGTGTGGGAGCGCGACATCGTGGGCCAGGGGCTGCGGGTGGTGCTCGACGGCCAGGAGGAGATCCGCATCGGCGTCGACGCGCTCGGCCGCGAGGTAGCGCGCGTGCTGCCCGGAGGAGGGCGGATCGAGACCGCGTACGACGCGCGCGATCGCATGGTGCAGCGCCGCGTCGTCCGGCCGAGCGCGCCGGCGCGGCCCGGGTGGCCCGAGCCCGCGGCCGGGCCCTCCACGGTGGAGCAGGCGTATCGCTACGCGCCCGGGTCGGAGTTGCTGGAGGCGCACGATCGCTCAGCGGGGATCCAGCGCCTCCGGCGGTTCGAGCACGACGGCATGGGGCGCTTGATCGCGGCCGGCCAGGACGAGGGGGACGTCGAGCGCTTCGCCTACGACGCGGCCGGGAACCTGTACGAGCGCTACGGCGTCGAGCGGCGTTACGGCGCCGGCAACCGCCTGGTGCAGCGGGGCGCGCGCCGCTACGTGTGGGACGACGACGCGCGGCTCGTGGAGGCGCGCGAGGGCGACGCGGCGGTCGCCCGCTACACCTGGGGCGCCAATGGCCTGCTCGAGGCCGTGGATCGACCCGACGGCGTGCGCGTCACCTTCGCGTACGATCCGTTCGCCCGCCGCGTGCGGAAGACGGTGCTGCGCGTCTTACCCGACGGCACCACAACCCTTGTGTCGACGACGCGCTATGTGTGGGACGGCGACGCGCTGCTGCACGAGATCACGCAGCGTACGGCCGACTCGGGCGAGCGCGCGGTGGAGGCGCGCACGTATTGCTACGACGCCCGCGGCTTCCCGCTGGCGCAGCGGGAGGTGCGCCGGCGAGGAGATCAGGAGTCGGCGGGCGCGTACTACCATTACCTGACCGACGACATCGGCACGCCCGAGAGGCTGCTCTCGGCGGACGGCGCGGTCGCCTGCGAGATCCGGCGGCGCGCGTGGGGGCGATTCGATGTCTCGCCAGGCGCCGTCACCGACACGCCGCTCGGCTTCCCGGGGCAGTACCGCGACGAGGAGACCGGCCTGTTCTACAACCGGCACCGGTACTACGACCCCGAGGCCGGGCGGTACATCAGCGCCGACCCGGTGGGCCTCATCTCCGGCTTCAACGCCTTCGCGTACGCCGAGAACCAGCCGACGCGCTTCGTCGACCCGCTGGGGCTGATGGCGTACGTCAAGGTCTCGAACATCCCCGGCCAGGACAAGAAGAAGAAGCACGAGGGCTTCTCGGACGGCTCGCGCCCCGCGGGCATGGCGGACAAGGAGGAGACCGATCCGGCCATCCAGGACGCCGTGGACAAGGCCCATGAGAAGTTCGCGAGCCGGGACGACAAGAAGGACACCGCCGGCAAGTGCGCCGAGATCGAGGCGCTCAGCAAGCAGGCCAAGGAGATCCGGGGCGATCTATCGAAGCAGCCCGGGTGGAACGACCTCTCCAACGAGGAGCAGAACGCGAAGGTCCGCAACGAGCTGCGCGAGCAGTACCGGAACGGCGCGAGGATCGAGGCGTTCGAGGACAGCACCCAGAAAGAATCCATCCCGCCCTGCAATTTCTGCGCGCAGGTGTTCCGCGAGCTCGGGATTCACCCCGAGAACATCAACGCCAACCCCAACAAGGATGTGAGTGACAGGGACCTGTCCCCGAAGAAGGCCAAGGGCGGCGTGTACCACAAGGGCGACAAATGGGACGGCAAGAACGTCTATGGCAGGGGCAGCCCCAAGACCACGGCCTCCGAGACGGCCGTGGTCCCGCGCACGGACGCCGACGGGAACCAGGAGAAGCAGAAGGGGCAAGGCGTCTACTATCCGCCCGAGAACCCGCCCCCGGGCGGCTACCCGCCGGGAGGCCCGCCGGGCGCGTCGCCCACGCCCACGCCCTCGGGCGGCGGCGGCGGAGACGCGGGCGGCGGCGGGAACCCCTATTATAACGAGCACGGTGAATACATCGGTCCCCGCGACAAGAACCGAAAGAAGAAGTGACCGGCCCTGGTGAACCATGAGCATCTCCGGCGGAGCACGACAGCAGGAGGCGCTCGCTGCGTGGCGCCTCGCGGACGAGGCGTTCGAGCAGGCGGACTCCCGGGCTGCGCGGGCCGCGGCGATGGTGCGGCAGCTCCGGGCGCGGGAGCTCCTGGAGCGGTGGTCCTGGGCCGAGCGCCGGCTCCCGGACGCGCTGCGCAGGTGGGCGCTCGCCGAGGGGCTGTGGAGCTGGGAGCAGGCGGTCGAGCGGCTCGGGCGCCTGGACTTCGTGGCGCGCCGCCGGTTCATCCGGTCCAACCTGGCGCTGTTCCCCGACGCCTCGCTCCCCGCGCTGCTCGACCTGGTGCGCGCGCCTCAGCCCGGCGACGGCTCGATCTGGTCCTCCGACGAATCGACGCTGTCGGCGATCGCGCTCCGGCTGGACGGCGCCCGACGCCACGAATCCGCGCTCGCCGCGGCCGCGGAGGAGGTCCCCGATCGCGCCGGTGAGCCGGGCTCGGTCGCCCGGGGGGCCGCCTCGGCGGGGCCCTCGGCCGCGGTCGAGCCGCCAGGGACACGGCTCGGCGCGCTGCTGTTCGGCGCGCAGGGCGCGGCGCGGCTCTCGACGGACAAGGGGTTCGCAGCGGTGCTCGATTTCGCGGAGCACCACGCCACGGCCGACGAGCTCGCGCTCGTGCTGGAGTACGCGCGCGCGCTGGAAGGCGAGCGCCGCGCGGCGCTCTGCGGCGCGCTCCTCCGCGGCGGGGAGCCGCTCTGGGGCGTCCCCGGGTTCGCGGAGCTCTTCTCCCCGGAGCAGCGGCAGGCGCACCTCCGCGCGGAGATCGCCGCGCACGAGCGGCCGGCGGAGGTGCCGATCCACGACACGCTGCGGATCGCCGCGGCGCTCGTCGAGGGCGAGGCGCGCCGGGAGGTGCTGTCGCTCTTCGTCGACGAGGTGCGCGCGCTCGGCGGGCGCGGGCGGCTCGAGGGCCTGTGCGCTGCCGCCGCGCTGGCCGACGGCGCGCTGCGGCCGGCGCTCGTCGACGAGGCGCTCGCCTGGATGGAGGCGGGCGAGGAGCTCGACGAGGACGACCGGGTGGAGGGGATCGCCGCCGCGCTGCCGATGCTGCCGGCGGCGCGCGCGACGCCGCTCGCGGAGCGGGTGCTCGACGCGATCGCGGCGGGGCAGGTGCAGCGCACCGTGGCGAGGGATCGGCTGCTGGCGATCCCCGACGCGGTGTGGGCGGCACTGCCCGAAGCGCGCTGGACGCCGGCGCTCCGCTGGGTCGTGGAGGAAGGGGTGGATTCACCGGCGCCGCGGGCGGCGCTGCGCAGGGGCCTCCCAGCGCCGGTGCGCGCGGCCCTCGGCGAGGGGGCGCCGGCCGCGGCGACGGAGGACGGCAGCGCCGGGGACAGCGCGCGAGCGGAGCCGTCGTCTCCCCAGGAGCGGCTGCGCGGATGGGCGAGCGCGTGGGCGTCGCTGCCGGACGCGGAGCGCGCGCGCCTGCTGCCCGAGATCGAGGCCGCGGCGCGCGCGGTCTTGCAGATGCCCGACAGGGAGGACGGCGCCCTGCGCGCGGCGCTGGCGATCCTGCCGGAGAGCGCATGGCGGGCGATCTGGTCGGCGCGCGCGCGCGCGAGCGCGTGGCGCCGCACGATCGATCTCACGGATCCCGCGCTGTTCGCCTACATCGCCTCGGAGCACTACCTGCACGCCGAGGCGGTGATCCGCCTCGTGCTCGGCCTGGGCGGCTCCGCGGCGGTCTGCGACTTCGCCCGGATGCTTGTCGCCCTGCGCTGAACCTGCGCTGCACAATTCGCGCACCGCCGCACGCTCCTGCGCGCGATCTCCGGCGCGGGAGCGCGCCGTACGAGCGCGCCGTCACGAGCGCGCCCTCACGAGCGCGCCCTCACCGCGCCTCGCCCGCCTCCCCTCCCCGCTCCTCCTCGACCGGCGGCGCCGTGTCGCCCCGGTAGCGCGCCCCGCAGCGGCTCATCGCCTTCTGGATCATCGGCAGCGGCAGCGCGAGATCCAGCAGGAATCGGCCCTCGCGCGGGCTCACCCGCGCCAGGTCGAGGAGCTCGGTGAGCCCCTCCTCGCCGTCCGCCTGCGCCTTCAGGCGGGCCAGCGACAGCGTGGTGCCCAGCGTCTTGCCGAGGTCGTCGATGTCGGCCTTCATGGGCCCCGTCACGTCGGCCACGATCGCGACGTCCTCCGACGCGTCGATGTGGAGCTCCACCTGGCTGACCGCGCCGCGCAGGCGCTCGGCGATCTCCGGCTGGCTCTCCTCGAGCAAGGCCGCCAGGTCGTCGGCCGAGAGCACCCCGTACGCGTCCCCGTAGCTCGCCCACTCCGGGATCACCGGCGGCGCGGGTGGGACCTTGTCCTCGAGCCGGTCGATCGCGGCCTCGACGGCCTCCGCGTCCCTGCCGAGGAGCAGGAGGCCGTCGCCCCAGAGGCCGACCACCGGCGCGCGCCCCTCCTCCTCGAAGAGCGCCCCGCGCGCGCCGTGGGCGCGGCGGCTCCCGCGCAGCGACGAGAGGCGCGCCGACCCGAGCTGGCCCGAGACGACCACGAGACCGCCGGACGTCGCCGCGATCCGGTCGATGTCCTCGAGCACGTCGATCCCGAGCTCGTCCTTGAGCTCGTCGAAGCTATCCATCCCGCGCTCCGCGAGCATGCAGTCGAGCCAGAGCTTGCCGGCCGGCGACTCCTTGATGGCGCTCGCCTCGAAGACGAGGGCCGACGTGGCCTTGTCGGTGGGCAGGGCCGTCAGCACCGGGTCGCGCCGGCCCTGGCGCTCCATGCTCGGGTCGGTCTGCGGCGGCGGCGGCAGCGTGAGGCGGCGCCGGTTGCGCTCCTGCTCGGGGATCTTCGGGTAGCGCGGGAACTCCACGCGCGGCTTCCTCGCGGCGGTGGCCTTGCTGTCGCCGCGCGACATGAGCCACGCGGCGAGGCCGAGGAGGACGACGGCGGCGAGGAGCCAGGCTCGGTGGCGCATGGTGGTCAAAAGTCCTTCTGCTCGAAGCCCCAGATGCCGAAGGCGACGGCGGCGAGGCCGAAGACGGCGATCCCGGCGAGCTGGCTCGCGAGGTCGAGCGCCTCGACGGGCGCCGACGCCGCGAGATCGGCGGAGGTGTCGGCCAGCGCGGAGACGCGCGGCAGGAGCGCGGTGACGGCGCGGAAGAGGGCGCGGGGGGCGCCGGTCTCGAAGAAGGTCGCGAGGCGATCGCGGTAGCCGGCGACGATGCCCGCGAGGAAGAGGGCGCCGCCCGTCGCGGCGGAGAGGGCGGCGCTGCGCGCGAACACGGCGGCCGCGAGCATGCCGCCGTAGAGGGCGGCGAAGGTGACGCCCGCGAGGAGGGCGGCGAGGACGGGGCGGAAGGTCCAGACGCCGGTCTTCACGGCGAGCAGGAGCGTGAGGCCGCCCGCGCCGTAGAGCGCGCCGGCCAGGGCGAGGCCGAGCACGCCGAGGAAGGTGCCGGCGAGCAGCTCCCAGCGCTGGACGGGGAGCGCGAGGAGGTGCTCGATGCGGCCGGGCGCGAGCAGGCTCGGGGCGAAGTCGGCGCAGGCGAGGACGCCGAAGCCGAGGCCGCCGTAGAAGATGACGTACGCCGCCGCGCGGAAGACGGGCCGGAGGGCGACGTCGACGGACGTGATGTCGGTGGGGAGGACCTGGCCGAAGAAACGCGTGGCGGCGAGGGCGCCGTCGACGACGTCCATGCGCAGGGTGAAGCCGGCGACGCCGAGCAGGAGGGTGATGCCGGCGCCGAGGGCGAGGAACCACCGGCGCGAGGCGGCCTCGCGGAGGAGGTCGAGCGCGATGGCGAGGACGGTCTTCACGGCGAGGCTCCGGCGGTGGGGGTGGGCGCGCCGAGGGCCTCGGCGAGGACGTCCTCGAGGTCGCGCATGTCCCGGGCGAGCTCGATGAGCAGGGCGCCGCGGGCGCGGGCGCGGTCGAGCAGGGCGTTGAGCTCCTCGGGGCTCGGGGCGTCGCAGGTGAAGGCGCCCTCGGCGTCGCGGGCGACGAGGCCGAGCGGGAGGAGCGCGGCCGGGTCGACGCCGGGCGCGAAGCGGAGGCGGAAGCGCGTGGGGCTGCCGCAGAGGGCCTCGAGGGCGCCCTCGCGGACGAGGCGGCCGCCGGCGAGGATGCCGACGCGGTCGCAGACGCGCTCGGTCTCGGAGAGCAGGTGCGAGTTGAGGAAGAGGGTGGCGCCGCGGGCGCGCTCCTCGGTGAGGATGCGGCGGATCTCGGCGCGGCCGAGGGGGTCGATGCCGTCGGTGGGCTCGTCGAGGACGAGGAGGTCGGGCGCGCCGAGCAGGGCCGCGGCGAGGCCGAGGCGCTGCTTCATGCCCTTGGAGAAGCCGCCGATGCGGCGCCGGGCGCTGTCGCCGATCCCGACGCGGTCGAGGTCGCGGAGGAGCGCGGCCTCGGTCACCGGGAGGCGCTTGAGCCGGGCGACGCTGGCGAGGAAGGCGACCGGCGTCCAGGCGTGCGGCAGGTGGAGGCGCTCGGGCAGGTAGCCGATGCGGGCGCGGACGGCGCGGTCCTCCGGGGCGCCGCCGAGCACGCGGACGACGCCGGAGGTGGGGCGGACGACGCCGAGGAGGGTCTTGATGAAGGTCGTCTTGCCGGCGCCGTTCGGGCCGAGCAGGCCGAACGCGGCGCCGCGGGGGACGGCGAGATCGAGGCCGGCCAGGGCCTCGGGGCCGTCCCGCCGGAAGAGGCCCGCGTACGTCTTGCGGAGCGCGGCGGCTTCGATGGCGAGCACGGCGGGAGCATAGGCGGCCTCACGCGGGACCGCACCACGCCTCGAGCGCGCTCCTCGGGTCGGCCAGGCGCGTCGCCCGCCGCGCGGCGTCGCTCGCCCACGCGGCGAGCGCCGATCACGAGGCGCGGTTCCGGTACGGGCTTCGGCTCCTCCTCAGGGGACTGGAAGCCGAGGTCGAGGGGCGGCGCCGTGAGCGCCTGGGTCGTCGGGGTCGCGCGCCGGCGCGTCCTGGCACAGAAGGCACCGCGAGCCGCCGCGCAAGCGCCGGAGATCACGTGGTTCGGGCCCGGTATGCGCCATGCATTGCGGCACCCCCGGCTGCGTCCGACGTCGACGCGTGAGGCCCCTCGCGGCCAAGGAGAACCGATGCGTACCCGTTTCCGTTTCGCTTTCATGGTGGGGAGCCTTCTTGCGCTGGGTGCGTGCTCGGGCGGGTCGACCCCCTCGACCCCGGTCCGCGGCGGCGACGGCGAGATCCCGGGGAGGGGCGCCGGCACGGGCGACGGCGCCTCGGCCTCGGCCGGCGCGGGGGGTCCGGGGGCGGCGGGCGGCGATGCCCCGAGCGACTCCGGCTCCCTCGGCAGCGGCGGGGGCACCGGCACCGGGGGCGGTGGAGGCGCAGGGGGCGGTGGAGGCGCCGGGGGCAGCGGGGGCAGCGGAGGCGGCGGCGTCGAGCCTGGCACGCTGACCGCGGGCGTCTGGGACGACAACCGCAACTTCGACTTCTTCCTCTCGTACCGGAGCTCGCTCCACGCGCAGCAGCTCCCGGGCCTCTTGCCGTTCACCGAGGCCGACCACCAGGCCGCGCGCAGCCTCTTCGCGGCGCCTCCGGGAGCGAGGGAGACGCTCGACATCTCGCTCATCATCGACACCACCGGCAGCATGGGCGACGAGATCACGTACCTTCAGACGGAGTTCATCGCGCTCTCCGGCGCCATCTTCGCCAGGTACCCGGACGCCGCGCAGCGCTGGTCGCTCGTCGTCTACAAGGACACCGAGGACGCCTACATCGTCCGGTGGTTCGACTTCCGCGACGATCCCGTCGAGTTCCAGGAGAAGCTCGCCGCGCAGACGGCCGACGGCGGCGGCGACTTCCCGGAGGCGCCCGACATGGCGCTCTTCAAGGCGGCCGACCTCTCGTGGCGCACGGATGGCGACGCCGCGCGCCTCGCCTTCTGGGTCGCGGACGCGCCCCACCACGACAGCAACGCGGCGGACATGGCCGACGGGATACGGGCGCTCCAGGACCGCGGGGTGCACGTCTATCCGGTCGCGTCGAGCGGCGTGGACGAGCTCACCGAGCTCACCATGCGCTCGGCCGCGCAGCTGACGGGCGGCCGGTACCTCTTCTTGACGGACGACTCCGGGGTCGGCGGGGCCCACAAGGAGCCGACGATCCCCTGTTACTACGTGACCCAGCTCGATCGCGCGATCCTGCGCATGGTCGACATCGAGCTCTCCGGTGTCTACCGCGAGCCGGAGCCGTCCGAGATCCTCCGCACGGGCGGTGATCCCCTGGACGGCGCGTGCGCGCTCGCGTCAGGCGTCGAGGTGCTCGCGTATTGAGCTGACGGCCGCTCGCCTCGATTCATGGCCAGCATGGGTCGGGGCGAGCGGCGCGGGCGCAGGGCTGGTCGCGCGGCGGGCCTGGAGACAGCGGCAGCTCACGAGGGGCGAATCGGCTCCGCGAGCCAGCGAACCAGCGCCTCGCCGTCGAGGTCGAGCAACGCATCCTCGACCTCGCCCGGACCGAGCGCGCGGGCTCGCTCGATGATGGATAGCTCTTCCTCGGCCGTGGGTCGTCGCCCGAGGCGCCGCGCGAAGAGGCGCCCCAGCAGCTCCGCGATTGCCTGCTGCTTCCCGCGCTCCTCTCCTCGCTGCTCCCCGCGCAGCTCCCCCCGTTGCTCGGCCTCGATGATCATCTCCCCGATGATCGGCGTGCGCCGGAGCAGCCCCTCTTCCTTGTCCTCCACCATCATGACGAGCTCCTTCCACAGAGTATGCCCCCAGGGATCGATGGTCGCCATCACCAGCAGCGCCGTGTACAGCTCGGCCCGCTCCTCGGCGCTCGCCGCGCTCGCGTGGATCTCCGCGACGACCTCCCGCAGCGCCGCAGCCGTCGCGTCGCGCGCGAGCGGCGCGAACACCAGCCAGAGCACGCTGCCGCGCGCCCGTAGCTCCTTGATTGTGCGCTGGTAGACGGCATCGACGCGGAAATGCGCGCCGCTGAACGGCCGCCCCGGCCAGGCGATGCGGCGCTTCCCTGTCGCCGGCAAGCGTCGTTTGCGACCCGACAGGACCACCGCGACGGTCTCGATCGGCGGAACTGGCGCACCGGCGGCCTCGAGGCGAAGCGCGGCGAAGAGAAAGCCGAGGTACTCGAAGACGCGATCCGGAACGTCGTCGCGGAGCGCGAAGCAGAACTCGACGTGCAGCACCCGTGGCTCTCCGTCGATGCGCAGGCGAAGGGCCTTGTCGAGGCGGCGCTCGATGTTCGTGACCTGGCTGTCGACCCAGCCGAGGACCTCGATGGGGTGGCCCTCGGGGACGAAGGCGCGTACCAGGTCCGCGGGGCGCCTTCGGGCGAGGTGGCGCAAGGTGATGTCGGCGTCTCCCATGCGCCGCGCCCATGGCAGATCGCGTACCAGGGGCTCAGAAGGCTGAAACCAAGGGAACTGGGACGAGGCGCGCGCCTCGGGCAGGTGGCGGCGCCATGGCGGATGGTGGATACCCCCTGAGGAATCCCCTCATCTTTGCAGCCATTTTCAGTGGGAAAATTGAACAGGGAGGCGGGGAGACGGGGAGTAATTTGAAGATTTCCCTCCCCGTCTCCCCGCCTCCCTGTTCAATTTCCAAAGATTTTGAGGGGATGCCTGAGGGATACCCCCAACCTGGGTCAGGTCCCCCAACCTGGGTCGAGTCGCTCACCGCTCAACCTGGTCGTCCACCTGGCGCGCGCGCTCGCGTCAGGCGTCGAGGTGCTCGCGTATCGAGCTGACCGCCCGCTCGCCTCGAGTCATCGCAAGCATGGGTCGGGGCGAGCGGCGCGGGCGCTGGGCTGGCCGCGCGGCGGGCGCAGGAGACAGGCGGCGGCTCACGAGGGGGGAATCGGCTCCGCGAGCCAGCGAACCAGCGCCTCGCCCTCGAGATCGAGCAACGCATCCGCGACCTCGCCCGGGCCGATCGCGCGGGCTCGCTCGACCATTGAGCGCGCCTCGTCGGGCGTCGGGCGCCTCCCGAGCCGCCGCGTGAAGAGGCGACCGAGCAGCTCCGCTATCGACTTCTCCCCGCGTTGCTCGGCCTCGATGATCATCTCCCCGATGATCGGCGTGCGCCGGAGCAGCCCCTCTTCCTTGTCCTCCACCATCATGACGAGCTCCTTCAGCAGAGTATGCCCCCAGGGATCGATGGTCGCCATCACCAGCAGCGCCGTGTACAGCTCGGCCCGCTCCTCGGCGCTCGCCGCTCCGGCGTGGATCTCCGCGACGACCTCCCGCAGCGCCGCAGCCGTCGCGTCGCGCGCGAGCGGCGCGAACACCAGCCAGAGCACGCTGCCGCGCGCCCGCAGCTCCTTGATTGTGCGCTGGTAGACGGCATCGACGCGGAAGTGCGCGCCGCTGAACGGCCGCCCCGGCCAGGCGATGCGGCGCTTACCTGTCGCCGGCAAGCGTCGTTTGCGACCCGACAGGACCACGGCGACGCTCTCGATCGGTGGCACCGGCGCACCGGGGGCCTCGAGGCGGAGCGCGGCGAACAGGAAGCCGAGGTACGCGAAGACGCGATCCGGAACGTCGTCGCGGAGCGCGAAGCAGAACTCGACGTGCAGCACCCGCGGCTCGCCGTCGATGCGCAGGCGAAGGGCCTTGTCGAGGCGGCGCTCGATGTTCGTGACCTGGCTGTCGACCCAGCCGAGGACCTCGATGGGGTGGCCCTCGGGGACGAAGGCGCGTACCAGGTCCCCGGGGCGCCTTCGGGCGAGGTGGCGCAAGGTGATGTCGGCGTCTCCCATGCGCCGCGCCCATGGCAGATCGCGTACCAGGGGATCAGAAGGCTGAAACCAAGGGAACTGGGACGAGGCGCGCGCCTCGGGCAGGTGGCGGCGCCATGGCGGATGGTGGATACCCCCAACCTGGGTCGGGTCCCCCAACCTGGGTCGAGTTGCTCAACCTGAGTCGTTCATCCCCGGATCCGCCCTCACAGCCGCGCGCGGTCCATCGCGCCGCCGCCTCGATCGAGCAGCCGCTGCACCGTCGCTGCCTGCAGGTCGCGCGTCTGGGCCGTGAGCGAATACAGCATCGCCTCGCGGAAGAGGCGCTGCGCGGCATGATCCTGCAGGTTGACGCTGCCGCCCGTCGCGGCGACCGCCGCGTGCGCGGCCCGCACGCCCAGATCGATGCACCAGGCGCGGATGCGGACCGCGTGCTCGCCATACCCCTCCGCGTCCGGCCGTTCCGCCCAGTCGTCGACCTCGGCGCGGGCGGCCTCCCTCTCGTCGTCGAAGGCCCGCGCGGCGCCGGCCAGGTGCGCGCTGCCGCGGCGCTCGGCCAGATCCGCGAGCAGGGCGGCGGCGGCGCCGGCCGCGCCCAGGGAGAGCGCCGACGGCGTCAGCAGGCCCGCCACGTCGCGGGCGGCCTGCTGCTCGCGCGTCACGGTGGCGATCACCTGCTCGGGGCCGACGCGCAGATCGCGCAGCGTCAGCGACACCGTGGCCGAGGCGTTCATCGCGCTCAGGCGGAGCGGCGGCGACACCTCGATGGACTCCCCGGCCTGCAGCGACGTCAGCACGTACGTCAGGCGGCCGTCGGGGAGCGCGCCGGCGATCACCGCGTCGTCGGCGATCCCGTGGCCGGTCAACCACGGCACGGTGCCGTGGAGGCGAACGTGGTCGCCGTCGGGCTCGACCCGGACCATCGGCGGGCCCGGGCGGCGGACGTGCGAGAAGCCCACCGTGCAGAAGCGCTCGCCGGCGGCGAGGCGCGGCAGGACGCGCTCCTTGAGCGCCTCGTTGTCGCCGCGCGCGATCAGCGGGCACGCGGCGGTGGCGTGCTGCATCTGGACGAACGCGGTCACCCCGCAGGCGCCGGCGAGGATCTCCAGGACCTCGCGCGCGACCCGCGCCGGGGCGCCGTGGCCGCCGTGGCGCGCGGGCGTCGCGATCCCGAGGAGACCGGCGTCCGCGAGCGCGCGCAGGTGCTCGCGGGGGACCACCTCGGCCTGATCCGTGGCGTTCGCCGCCGGAGCGAGCACGAGCGCCGCGAGCCGGCGGGCGCGCTCGACCAGCACGCCGGGGTCGGTCGCGACGGGAAGCGCGGGCGAGGAGGCAGACATGCGAAGCAGTGTAGGCTGCGGCGGCTCACGGGGCCCCGACGGAAACGGCGGCCGGCCGCCACCGAGCGCGACAAGTCCCTAGAGCGCCGCGTACGCCGCCACCTGCTCGACCTGCGAAGGTGCGGGTGTCAGTGGGGCGCCGGCCGGTTTGGCAGCTTCTTGCGCCTGCCGCTTGGCCAGCGTTTGCCGATACTCTTTTGCTTCAGCGATCCGAGCAAATTCGATCTCACCGTGGCATTTCTCGACAGTGACCGCGAGCTCATCAAGCTCGATCCGGAAGAACTCTTTCCCCGACGCGGCGGCCGTGTAGCGCACATCGGGGAAGAATTTGAACCACAGAGGCACAGAGGGCACAGAGGAGAGAAAATAGCTCTCTTCTCTCTCTCTCCTCTGTGCCCTCTGTGCCTCTGTGGTTCCATCTCTCTTGGACCAGCAATGCCCCTGGGCAGCGCCGTATCAGTGCGGCGCCGCCGGGTCCAGCGCGGTATCCTCCGCCGGCGGCGATCTCAAGATCTGCTCCTCCTCGATCCGGAGGCCCTCCGCCCGCCCAGCGCCCGTTATTGCGGCACCACGCCGAGTTGCTGGAACAGCGTCAGGTTGTCCTCGATGTGCCAGTTGTCGGTGATGCGGCCGTCCTGCACGCGCAGGATGTCGGTGGCGATGAAGTCCACGGCCTGCCCGGCGCCCTTCCTGTCGCCGAAGGTGCCCGTGAAGTGGCCCCGGAAGCGCAGGTGCGCCACCACGCGATCGCCGGCGACGAGGAGCTGCTCCACCTCGCAGCTCAGGTCCGGCACGGCCGCGCGGAAGCTCTTGGACGCGAACGCCGGCCCGGGCGGGCCCTGCGGGCGCCCCCTGGGCAAGGTGCGGTCGGTGAAGCTCGGCGCGATCGCCGCGTCGAGATAGGCCGTGTCGCCGGTGTTCCAGAAGGCATAAAAGCGCCGCGCCGCGAGGATCTCCGCGTCGGCCTGCGCCCTCGGGAGGCTCGCGTCGACGACCGTCGACCGCGGCGCGGGCAGGTCCTCCGCGCCGGCGCCCTGCACGTAGCAGGCGCTCGCGGCGGCGAAGAGCGAGAGGGAAAGGGCGCTGATCAAGACAGGATTTCTCATGACATGTCTCCCTGGGATGACGCGGTTGAGCGGCCGGCCAGCGCGCACGCTCGGAACGGCAGAGCGCTGGCGGCAGCGCGGGAGCGCGAGGCCGAAGTCCTGCTGGACCCGGGACCCGCCCCGGCGCGGCCACAGGACCACCTTGATCTTTTCCATCATGGATGAGAACGGCCGCGATCGCCGAACCAGCTTTTCGAAAAAGTTGAAGATGACCGGCCTCGCCGCTACCCTGCGCGCCTCGCGGCCGATCGAGGTCGGATCCGCGTCGGGAGCGGGCGATGGTCGAGCTCGAGGACATGCGGCTGTTCGTTTGCGCCGTCGCGAGCGGCAGCCTCTCGGCGGCGGGGCGCGAGCTCGGGTTCTCGCCGGCCGTGGCGAGCAAGCGCATGACGCGGCTGGAGACGGCGCTCGGCGTGCGCCTGCTCCAGCGCAGCTCGCGGCGCCTCACGCTCACCGGCGAGGGCGCGACGTACCACGAGCGCTGCGTCGCCATCCTCGCCGACGTGAGCGAGGCCGAGCTCGCTGTGTCCGCCGGCCAGGCCGAGGCGCGCGGCCTGCTGCACGTGTCGGCGCCGGTGGACCTCGGCCGGCAGTGGATCGGGCCGGCCGCGGCCGACTTCGCGGCGGCGCACCCGCAGCTCCGCGTGCGCGTGAGCCTGTCGGACCGCGTCGTGGACCTGCTCGAGGCCGGCGTCGACGTGGCCGTGCGCATCGGCGCGCTGGCCGACTCGCGCCTCGTCTCGCGCCGGCTCGCCCGGAGCCGCCGCGTGCTCTGCGCCGCGCCGGCCTACCTCGCGCGGCGCGGGTGGCCGCGCGCGCCCGCGGACCTCGACGACCACGCGTGCATCGTGCTGCAGCGCCCGGGCATGCGCCCGCTCTCGTGGACCTTCCGCACCCCGCAGGGGCTCCACACCGTCCGCCCCTCCGGCCGGCTCGTGGCCGACAGCGGCGACCTGGTGCGCGACTGGGCCGTCGCGGGCCACGGACTGGCCTTCAAGTCGATCTGGGACGTCGCCGCGGACATCGACGCCGGGCGCCTCGTGCCGCTGCTGACCGACCTGCCCGCGCCGAGCTCGGCCGTGAACGTCCTCTATCCGAGCCGGCGCTTCCTGCCCGCCCGGGCGCGGCTGTTCGTCGACTTCCTCCAGCAGCGCTTCGCCGCGCACGAGGCCGCGGTGCTCGCCGCCGCCACGCCGCGCGCCGAGCCGCCGTCACCGCCTCGCCGCCAGCGCCGCGCCTGAGCCGCGCTCCCCTCCCCGCGCGCTACCCGGCGCCGATCGCCGCCAGGAACTGCTCCCGCTCCTCGGCCGTCGGGCGCCGCCCCGAGAGGTAGCGCCGCTGGTGCGCGCGGGCCGCGGCGAACGACGCCTGGTTCAGGATCGTTATCGGCACCCGCGGCGCGTACAGGCTCGTCACCTCGAGCTGCGTCGTCCCGCCGGAGCCCGGCGAGAAGCGGGACGTCACGAGCCCTCGAGACCAGAGCATGTTCTCCTCGAACACATCGGCGCTGATGACGACGGCATCGGACGAGTCCCGCTGCGCCGAGTACCGCGCCGTCTGCATGAAGGCCCCGATGCCCGGCAGATCCACGCTCGTCCTGAGGACGAAGGTCGGCTCCCGGTACGATCCCGATTGCATCGTGCACGCGGTGCCGGGGAAGAGCTCCCGCGCCTGGCCGTGCTGATCCCACCACAGGGCGGCGGCGTCGAGCGGGTCGATGTGGCCGATATCGATCGTGAACCGGACGCCGCGCATCCCCCGCGCCTCGTCGTGGACGTCCTCCGCGTGCTGGATCTCCGTGTCCTCGTGCTGCCACATGGTCGTCTCCTCGCCCCTCGGAAAAGAGCGTAGGTGAAGCACGGCAGCGCATCAAGGAAGCCGCTCCCGCGCCGGCGCGGCTCTCCCGCGCTGGCCGCGCGCCCGGATCCCTCGCCCGTCGGGCCGGCTCCGGGGCGCGCGGCTCCGGCGAAACCTTACCGCGCGTTCAGCATCCGCAGATGGCGCCCTGGCGGGCCGCTTTGCTACCCTCCGGTCGCCATGAACTACCGCAATCTCGGACGCACTGGCCTGAAGGTCAGCCCACTCTGCCTCGGCACGATGAACTTCGGTCCGGAGACCAGCGAGCAGGACAGCTTCGCGATCATGGACCGGGCCCTCGAGCACGGGATCAACTTCTTCGACACGGCCAATGTGTACGGCCGGAAGCGGGGAGAGGGGATCACCGAGCAGATCGTCGGCCGCTGGCTCGCCCAGGGCGGCGAGCGGCGGGACCGCATCGTCCTCGCCACGAAGGTCTACGGCCTCATGGGCGAGGGGCCGAACGACCGGCGCCTCTCGGCCTATCACATCCGGCGCGCCTGCGAGGGGAGCCTGCGCCGCATGCAGACGGACCATATCGATCTCTACCAGATGCACCACATCGACCGGGAGACGCCCTGGGACGAGATCTGGCAGGCGATGGAGCAGCTCGTCCGCGAGGGCAAGGTCCTCTACGTGGGCAGCAGCAACTTCGCCGGCTGGCAGATCGCGCAGGCGAACGGCCTCGCCGCGCAGCGCCACTTCCTCGGCCTCGTGTCCGAGCAGAGCCTGTACAACCTCAACGCGCGCACCGTCGAGCTGGAGGTCCTCCCCGCATGCCGCGCGTTCGGGCTCGGCGTCCTGCCCTGGAGCCCGCTCGCCGGCGGCCTGCTCGGCGGCGCCCTCCAGAAGGCGCGCGAGGGCCGGCGCGCGTCCCCGGACGCGCAGGCGCGCATCGAGAAGGCGCGCCCCAGGCTGGAGGCCTACGAGGCGTTCTGCGCCGATCTCGGCGAGAAGCCGGCCGACGTGGCCCTCTCGTGGCTGCTCCAGAACCCCGTCGTGACGTCGCCCATCATCGGTCCGCGCACCGCCGAGCAGCTCGACGGCAGCCTGCGCGCGCTCGAGATCAAGCTGACGCCGGAGCACATGAAGCGCCTCGACGATATCTTCCCGGGCCCCGGCGGCGAGGCGCCGGAGGCCTACGCCTGGTAGCAGCGCTCGCGAAGAGTACGCGGCCCCCTCGCCCTCCCCCTCTCGCGCCACGCACGCCCGCCTCGCGCCCCGCGCGCGCCGCGCCCGCACGCGCCAACGGCGCCGTCGGACGGGCCGATTTCGATTCCAGAGCGGTCGGCGGATGACCTACGCTCCGAGGCCCGTAAACGCGCCATGGGGCGCTCGGGCACGAGGGGGTATCCATGGCCGGATGGCGGTATGAACAGGGGCTGCACGACGTGGGCAACGGCTGCTTTGCCTATCTCCAGCCGGCGGGCACCTGGGGGCTCAGCAACGCGGGCCTCGTCACCTCGGACGGCGAGGCGCTGCTCGTCGACACGCTCTTCGACCTGAAGCGCACGCGCGAGATGCTCGACGCCATGCGCGCGGCGACCCCCGCCGCGGCGCAGATAGGCACGGTCGTGAACACCCACGCGAACGGCGACCATTGCTACGGCAACGCGCTCGTCGCCGGCGCGACGATCGTCGCCACGCGCGCCAGCGCCGCCGAGATGGACGAGGTCCCCGCGCCGATGCTCGCCGCGATCATGCGGCAGGCGCGCAGCGGCGCCGCCGGCGCGCTGGGCGATTACCTCCTCCATTGCTTCGGCGCCTTCGATTTCGACGGCATCGCCCCCACCGCGCCCACCCGGGTCTTCGACGGAGAGCTGACGCTCACGGTCGGGGCCAAGGAGGTCCGCCTCCTCGAGGTCGGCCCCTCGCACACGAACGGCGATCTGCTGGTGCACGTGCCCGCGGATCGCGTGATCTACACCGGCGACGTCCTCTTCATCGACGTGACGCCGATCCTGTGGGCAGGGCCGGTGGGCAACTGGATCAAGGCTTGCGATACGATCCTCGCGGCCGACGTCGACGTCATCGTGCCCGGACACGGCCCCATCACGGATCGGGACGGCGTGCGCGCCGTCCGCGACTACCTCGTGTACATCCGCGACGAGGCGCGGCGCCGCTACGACGCCGGCATGTCCCCGGCCGACGCCGCCCGCGACATCGCGCTCGGCGACTACGCGAGCTGGAGCGACGCCGAGCGCATCGCGGTGAACGTGCACACGCTCTACCGCGAGTTCAGCGGAGGAGAGCTCGCGCCGCCCGGCCTGCTCGAGATCTTCGGCCTCATGGCCGAGCTCGCGCGGAGGCCGCGCTGAAGGAACCAGAAGAAGACGATGGTCATCCATCCACCAGGGCAAGGGTGAAGAAAAGATAAGCCAAGAGCACGCCAGTCGTCCGTGGCAACAGGCGATTCGCGGCGTCTGTCTACCGCGTCGCCCGGGCTCGCCCCCGGCTCCGATGGAGACGGAGACGAGCCACAGAGACAAAGAGAACACAGAGGAACCAGAGTTTTTCTTTCGCTCCTCTGTGCCCTCTGTGCCGCTGTGGTTTCTTCTCTCATGAAACCAGGGACGAGCCGTCACAACGCGGCGCGAGGCCGCGCGCAGGGGGCGCCGCCAGCCGCGGTGGACCGAGAGTTTCCCCCGAGAGCGACTCCTGGTCAAGCGACGTCGAGGACGTGCGCGGACAGGAAATGTCCATTCCGCCGCGTCGCCGTCGCGCTCACGTTGCGCGGCATTTCAAGGCGTTTCTCGTCGTTGCGCCCCGCGTCGTCGCGCCCACGTCGTCGCGCCCCGCGCGCCGATCACCCTTTGATGCCGGTGCGGGCGACTCCCTCGATCACGTACCGCTGCGCCGCGATGAACACCGCGAGGATCGGGACGCTCGCCACCATCGCGCCGGCCGTGACGAGCGCGTAATCGGTGGCGTGCGCCCCTTGCAGCAGCGCGAGGCCGGGCGACAGCGTGAGCTTGTCCGGGTTGAACAGCACGTAGATGGGCCAGAGAAAGTCGTTCCAGTTGCTCAGCAGGCTGAGCACCGCCAGCGTGGCCAGCGCCGGCTTCGACAGCGGCAGCACGATTTTCCAGAACACGACCGGCCGGCTCGCGCCGTCGAGCGCCGCCGCCTCCTCGAGCTCCCGCGGGAGGTCGAGGAAGAACTGCCGCAGGAAGAACACGCCGAACGCCGAGGCGGCCGGCGGCACGACGAGCGCCGGGAGGCTGTCGAGCCAGCCGAAGGCCCTGACGATCAGGTAGTTCGACGGCAGGAACACGATCGGCGGGATGAACAGGGTGGAGACGATCGCCGCGAGCACGAGCCGCTTGCCGCGGAACTCCATGCGCGCGAGCGCGTAGGCCGCCGGGGCCGCCGTGGCGAGCACGAGCAGCGCGTGGGCCACCGCAGCGAGGACGCTGTTCAGGAACCAGCGGAACACAGGTGCCTGCGCGCTCGCGCCCGCGAGCGCCTCGTAGCTCTCCACCGTCGCCCGCGCGGGGAGCAGCGTGGGCGGCATCGCCGTCGCCTCGTGCGTCGACTTCAACGAGGTGAGCGCCATCCAGATCACCGGCGCGAGGTAAACCACCGTGAGCGCGATCAGCGCGGCATACGAAAGGGCCCTCCCCACCTTCCACCGGCGGACAGGGCTGCTCCCGGCGAGCAGCGCGGACGGCTGATCGCTCACTGGAGCTCCTCGCCCCTGCGACGGCCGAAGAACAGGAGGAACATGCCGAGGTTGACGAGCGCGAGCAAGAAGGCCTGGACGTAGCTCATGGCCGCCGCGGTGCCGAGCCGGAAGTTCCGGAACCCCTCCTCGGCGATGTACATGATGGTCGTGCGGGTCTCGCTGCCCGGCCCGCCCCCGGTGACCAGGTACGCCTGCCCGAACATGTTGGCCGACGCGAGCACGGTCATCGTCACGACGAACACGAACACCGGCCTGAGCCCCGGGACGGTGACGTGGCGGAACTGCTGCCAGCGGGTCGCGCCGTCGATGCGCGCGGCGTCGTAGAGCTCGTGGTGGATGTTCTGCAGACCGGCGAGGTAGATCACCGCGTTGTACCCGAGGGTCCACCACACCGTCATCCCCACCAGCGAGACCCACACCCACGGGACCGCCGTGGTCCAGCCCGTGTCCGAGGGCAAACCCATCTTCCCGAGCAGGTGATTGAGCACGCCGATGTGCGGGTCGAGCAGGAGCCGCCACATGAGCGCCACGACCGCCACGCCGAGCACGTAGGGCGCGAAGAACATCGCCCGGAAGAACGAGCGGCCCGGGAAGCGCTGGTTGAGCGCGAGGGCGAGCAGCAGCGGGAGCGTCACCAGGACAGGCACGCTCAGCGCCGTGAAGAGCGCCGTGGCCCGCAGCGCGCGCCAGAAATTGCCGCGGATCGGCGAGCCGGACCGGAACAGGTCAGCATAGTTGTCGAGACCGACCCACGGCCTGGTCGGCAGGAACGGGTCCCAGTCGTGGAGGCTGAGCCACACGCCGAGCACGATCGGCACCACGACGAAGAGGCCGAACAGCGCGAGGTACGGCGCGAGGAACAGGTAGGGAGCCCACCGCCCCGGGCGCGCGGCGTCGCGCCGCAGCCGGCCCACGCCAGGAGCAGCGCGCGGCGCGCCGCCGTCCGCCGCGACGCGGCCGGGCTCCACGAGGGGTACGTCGACCGTTGTCACAGCGCCCTCCCGAACTTCCTCAGGTTGTGCGAGAGCAGCGCGTCGGCCTCGCGGGCGGCGCGGTTCAGGGCCTCTCTCGGCGCGGACCTCAGCAGCACGGCCTCGTTCACCGCGAGATCGAGGGTCGACGCGCGCACCGAGTCGATGCCGGCGATCGCCGGCGGGAAGCGGACCACCGGGATCTGCTCGGCGAAGATCGCCTGTTCGGTCATGCGCCGGAACGCGGCGCTCTCGCGGGCCTCGCGCCGGGCAGGCACCATGCCGGCCTTCGCCCACTCGAGCGAATGCCGGCTCAGCCAGTCGACGAAGACCACCGACGCCTGGAGGCGGCCCTGGCCGGACGAGGGCTGGCGCGGGAGAACGAGGTTGTGCGAGTTGCCCCAGACCGCCCGCTGCGCGCCGATCGTGGGCACCGGGAGGACGCCCCACTCGAGCCCGGGAATCGCGCGGTAGACGTTGATCATCCAGATACCGTTCCAGATGAACGCGTTCCGGTTGTTGGTGAAGGCGACGCTGTCCGCGTCCTGGCCGACGTCGCGCGGGCTGTACCCCCGCTGGATCAGCTCGAGCATGAAGCCCAGCGCCTCGACGCCGGCCTCGGAGTTGAAGGTGGCCCGGGCGCCGTCCTCCGAGAACAGCTCTCCGCCGGCCTGCCACAGGAGCGACTGGAACATCAGCCCTCCGGTGAACAGGACCGGCGACACCCACGATCCCTGGATCCCCCGCTGCTTGAGCTGCTCGAGCACCGCCATGTAGTCGCGCCGGGAGCGCGGCAGCGCGGCGTCGCCGAGGCCTGCGTCGGCCAGCACGGCGCGGTTGTAATAGAGGCCGAGGGGGTGCACATCGAGGGGAATGCCGTAGCGGCGGCCCCGGTAGACGCCGGCGTCCCAGAGCGTCCGGGAGAAGTCGCCGGCGCCGAGGCCGAGCGCGTCGGTCACCTCGTCGAGCGGGACGAGGGTGCGGTGGGCCGCCGCCGTGGCGAGCTGGTCCGCGTGCATGACGGCCACGTCGGGGCCATTGCCGCTGTCGACCGCGGCGGGGAGCTTCTGATAGAAGTCGCCCCAGCGGGTCACGCTCATCCGCACCGTGATGTTGTCGTGCTCGCGGTTGAACCGCTCGACGAGCCGCTCCATCGGCGGCCGGTCGCCCCCGGTGAAGCCCGTCCAGAACGCGAGATCGATCGCCGGGCCGGCGTAACCCCGGCTGCCGCCGGCCGCGATCGCGGCCTGATCGCGCACGTCGACCGGTTCGCCGCGACAGCCGAGCAGCAGCAGGCCCGCGGTCGCCCCCACGCCGGCGAGGAGCGCGCGACGGCCCGGCAGCCGCTCGGGATCTCCCCGCGTCCCCGGTGCTCGCGCCCTCTGCATGTGCCCTCTGCTCACGTGATCTCGCCGCAGAGGGCTCGCTTCCGGCTCCTGGCCTGCGACCGAGCCGAGCCGTGGCTCACCCCCGGTCCCCCGGCTGCTGCGGCGATTTACACCGATGTCATCCACCGTCCCAGTGGAATATTCCGGGAACGCATGGGTGACCACGCGATCATCCGAAGTTGCCGTTATGTCCTTTCTTCGGTCCGGCGATTTTCTCCGGCGATGTTGCCTTCACCAGGCCGCATGGTATGCCAGACCACAAGCTGAGCTTGCTTCGTGGAGGGAACCATGCGTCACGCGTTCAACCTCGCCTCGCCCGAGTTCACGCAGAATCCCTATCCGGTCTACGCCGCGCTCCGCGACAAGGCGCCTGTGTGCCAGGTCGATCCGGGCGGCTTCTGGGCGGTGAGCCGTTACGACGATGTCGTCTATGTCCTCAAGCACCCGGAGCTCTTCTCGTCCGACACCATGGTGGCGAGGACGAGCCGGCAGGACGAGCGGCTCCAGCGCGAGCCGGTCGCCGTCAGCGACGTGAACCTCCTCATGTGCGATCCGCCGGTCCACACCAGGGTGCGCCAGCTCGTCAGCGGCGCGTTCACGCCGAGGGCGATCGCGCGGCTCGAGCAGCGGGTGCGGGAGATCACGACCGAGTACCTCGATCGCATCCTCGCGAAGGACACCTTCGACATGATGGAGGACCTGGCCGTGCCGCTGCCGGTCACGGTCATCTCCGAGATGCTCGGCGTCGATCCGGCGCGCCGCGAGGACTTCAAGCGCTGGTCCGACGACGCCGTGAGCTCGGGCGTCGGCCAGCTGAGCGACGCGGAGGTGGAGCGCGTGCTCCGGAGCCGCCGCGAGATGCGCGCCTATTTCCACGAGCTGATCGCGGAGCGGAAGCGGCAGCCGCGCGAGGATCTCATCAGCGACCTCATCCGCGGCGAGGTGGAGTACGGCGAGCTGAAGGGGGACGACGTGCTCAGCATGGTGGTCCTGCTCCTGATCGCGGGCAACGAGACGACGACGAACCTCATCGGCAATGGCACGCTCGCGCTCCTCGACAACCCCGAGGCCCTCCGCCGCCTCCGCGAGGACCCGTCGCAGATCCCCGGCTTCATCGAGGAGGTCCTCCGCTACGAGGGGCCCGCGCAGTTCCTGATGCGGCTGGCGACCCAGGACGTGACCCTCTCCGGCGTCACCGTCCCGAAGGGCGCGATCGTCGTGCCGATCATCGCGTCGGCCAACCGGGATGCCGCGCAGTTCTCCGATCCGGACCGGTTCGACATCACCCGGGAGCAGCGCGGCAACGTGGGATTCGGGTTCGGCATCCACTTCTGCGTCGGCGCGCCCCTCTCGCGGCTCGAGGGCAAGACCGCCTTCGAGGAGATCTTCCGGCGACTGCCGCCCTTCTCGCGCGAGCCGGAGCCGGTCGTGTGGCGCCGGATGTTCAGCCTGCGCGGGTTACAGAGCCTCCGCCTGCGCTTCGACCGGGCCGCGCGCAGCGCCTGAAGCGGCGGCCCCGCGCTCCCTGGAGGGCGCGCCCGCGCGACGCGGCGGATGAGCCGCGGCGGCGCAGGGGCCTCCGGCCGCCGCTCACATCGAGAAGCCGTCGCCCTGCGCCTCCGCAGGGGGGGCCTGCGCCTCCGCAGGGACCTCGCCCTCCTGGAGCTCCTCCACCGCCCTGGCGTGCTCCGGGAGCTCCGGGAGCGCCGAAGGATCGTAGTCCGGCGCGACCCAGAACACCTCGGGCGCGGGCTTGTACTCGCTCGTATAGCTGCGCTCGCCGACCCGGCCGTCCCTGTACCGGACCTTGACGTACGACCTCACGTCGTATCCGCACGAGCCCTTCTGGTGGCGGCGCACCTTGCCCTCCGACAGCTCGGACTTCACGTAGATGCGGCGGATGAAATCGTCGGTGTGCTCGGCGTCGACCTGGTGGACGACCTCCGCCACCGGGTCGCCGCCCAGGATCTCCACGCGCAGCACCGTGGGCGAGGGCAGGTACGCGTGGATCATGATCGGGAACGGGAGCGTGTTCCTGATCTTCAGGTCCGACTCCGGGTAGGTCACCATCGCGTCGAGCCCCATCGGGATGTAGGCGCTCGGGCGCGAGTGGCTCTGGCGGTCCGGCGTCTCGAGCGCGCCGAAGAGCGACGCGGCGAAGAGGGTGCTGGAGACCTGGCACGTCCCCCCGCCGTAGCCGGGGACGGTCTCGTCGCCGAGGATCTCCGGGGCGATGGTGAACCCGTTCTTGCGCGTCCGCGGGCCGACATGGGCGTTGAACGAGAAGGTCTCGCCGGGAGCCAGGATGGTGCCGTCGATCCGCGACGCGGCGTTCTTGATGTTCACAGCGCGCCCGGCCTCCTTGCCGTGCCGCTTGAACTTCGTCTCGTACGCCGCGACGACCCGCGTCACGTCGACGCTCACCAGGTCGTCGACGACGACGGCCGGCGCGATGGTCCGGACCGCGAGCTCGATGCGCTCCTCTTCCTCGTACGACTCGTGGGCGCCGGCCCGCAGCGCCTTGAGCGACGCGTCGACGTCGAGCTCCCGGCCCGCCTGCTCCGGGATCTTCCGCCGGTTCGCGAGGTCGAGGCGCGCGTCGCGGGGCGCCCGGTAGACCTCGGGGGCGAGCCGCTCGAGCAGCGCGCGGGCCTTGTCCTCGTCGACCGCCCAGACGAGCGGCACGTCGATCGCGCCGCGCCGCGCCCGCCGCGCCTCCCGGATCCGCCGCGCCCAGGGGCCCTCGTGGCCCACGCGCTGCGCGGCCGCGAGCGTCTCGCCGACGTCGACCTCGACGCCCGCCTCACCGAGCGTCGCGGTCAGCTCCACGTCGTCGTGGCGGAGCCGGATCTCGCGCACGCGCAGCGCGTCCCGCCGCGCCTCGATCCAGGCCGCCGGCGAGGCGCCGTCCGGCACGAAGCGCTCGCCGATCGAGAGGCCGTGGACCACCGGCGACGCGGGCAGCGCGTCGCGCACCGCCAGGGCGGCGCCCACGCCGGCCGACCCGCCGAGCGCCAAGACCAGGACGAGGGCCCTCGTATCCATGGCAGCCAGGCATCGTAGCCGGATCGCGGACGATCTGGAAGATCGCTAGAGCGTCGTTTGGCAGGGAAGAGGGGAGGAGAAGAAAACGCCAAGGCGCAAAGACGCCAAGGCGCAAAAAAGCAAGAAGATTTTTTCTCCTCTCCTTGCGCCTTTGCGCCTTTGCGCCTTGGCGTTGAATCTCTCCTTACAGGAAGGGCGCCGCCGAGCAGCCTCAGCCGCCGCCCACGAAGTGCACGATCTCGATCACGTCGCCCTCGGCGAGCTCGGCCGCCGTGTGCTCGGCCCGCGGCACCACCTCGCCGTTGCGCTCGACCGCCACCGGGCCCTCGGTCAGCCCGAGCAGCTCGACGAGCCTCCGCACCGTCACCGCCGCAGGCACCTCGCGCGCTTCCCCGTTCACCGTGATGTTCATGGCTTCTTCACCTCGTGCGGCGCGACGCCCGGCGCTCCGGCCGCCGTCGCGGCGAGCGCGGCCCGGAAGCGCCGCGCGTTGTCGACATAGCTCGCCGCGCCCATCCTGCCGAGCTCGGCCTGGTCCGGCCGCACCTCGCCGATCACCCGGGCCGGGTTGCCGCGCACCAGCGACCGCGGCGGGATCACCTTGCCGGGCGGCACCACCGCGCCCGCCGCGATCACCGAGCCCGCGCCGATCTCGACGTTGTCGAGCAGGATGCTCCCCATCCCGATCAGGCACCCGTCGCCGACGAGGCAGCCGTGCAGGATCGCGCTGTGCCCGATGGTCACGTCGGCGCCGACGATCGTCTGGGACACGCCGCCCGTGAGGTGCAGGCACGCGAGGTCCTGCACGTTGCTCCGCGGACCGACGCGGATCGCGCCGATGTCGCCGCGCAGGACCGCGCCGAACCACACGCTCGCCTCGTCGCCGAGCTCCACGTCGCCGATCACCGTCGCGTTCGGCGCCAGGAACACGTCGCGCCCGAGCCGCGGCGACACGCCGTCGAGGGTCAGGACGAGCGCCACGTCAGCCCCCCTCGGCCGCGACCACCGGCAGCGAGCGCCGGGCCGGCCGCCCCGCGTCGCCCCGCGGCTGCGGTCGCGCCGCGGCGCGGGCCGCCTCGGTGAGCTCGGCCTGGAGCGAGTGCTTGTTCGCCCGCGTGATCGAGATTTCGACGACCTCGCCGAGCAGGTCGAGCTCCCCCGCGCCCTCGATGTGCGCGATCTCGTGGCGCCCCGTCCGGCCGGACCAGAGCGCCCCGCCCGCGCCGCGCTCACCCCCGCGCTCCTTGTCGCGCCCCTCGACGAGCACCTCCTGGGTCGTCCCGACGAGGCCCGACAGGTGGGCGGCGAGCAGCGCCTCGCTCTCCTCGAACAGGCGCGCGAGCCGCGCGCCCTTCACGTCCTCGGGCACGTCGTCCGGCAGCTTCAGCGCGGGGGTGTGCGGGCGGCGCGAGTACTTGAAGCCGAACAGCCCCTTGAACCCCACCTCGCGCACGAGCGACAGCGTCGCCGCGAAGTCGTCCTCGGTCTCGCCCGGGAAGCCGACGATGATGTCGGTCGAGAGCGTCAGCCCGGGGACGGCCTCGACGAGCGCCCGCGTCCTCGCGACGTACTCGGCGCGCGTGTAGCGGCGGATCATCCGCCGGAGGACGCGATCGCTGCCCGACTGCACCGGCATGTGCACGTGGCGCGGCAGCACGGCGAGCTCGGCGTGGGCGAGGACGAGCGACGGCGTGAGGTGCCGCGGGTGCGGGCTCGTGTAGCGCAGGCGCGCGAGGCCGGGGACGTCGGCCGCGATCCGCCGGAGCAGCGCCGCGAACTCGCTCTCGTCCGGGTCGTCCGCGCTCGCGCCCGGGGCCCGCGGCAGCGCGCCGAGCGGGTCGCGGTAGCTGTTCACCGTCTGGCCGAGCAGCGTGATCTCGCGCGTCCCCGCGACCACGAGCGCGGCGATCTCGGCGACGATCTCGTCGCTCGCCCGGTACCGCTCCGGCCCGCGGGTGTACGGGACGATGCAGAACGAGCAGCGCTCGTCGCAGCCCTTCATGATCGTGACGAACGCGGTCGGCGCGGCGCGCGTCGAGGGCGACGGCGACGGCGACGGCGAGGCGACGAGGAACCGCGGCGCGTCCAGGTCGAACACCGTGCGCGCGACCGGCAGCCCGCCGAGCGCGAGGTCGCCGAGCAGGCCGGGCAGCTCCGGGATGTTGTCGGGGCCCACCACGACGTCGATCGCCCGCATCTGCTTGAGGAGGCGCTCGCCCTCCTGCTGGGCCACGCACCCCGCCACGACGACCACGCGCTCGGCGCGCTCCCGCTTCCAGCGCGCGAGCCGCCCCACCTCGCTCCGCAGCTTCTGCTCGGCCTTCTCGCGCACGCTGCACGTGTTCAGCACGAGCACGTCCGCCTCCTCGGGGCCGCCGGCCTCCGTGTAGCCGGCGCGGCGGAGCACCTCGTGCATCCGCTCGGAGTCGTGCACGTTCATCTGGCAGCCGAACGTCGTGATCGAATACCGGGGCATCGAAGCGATGCACCCTCTAACAGAAGGTCCCCGGGGCCGCCACCTCGGCCGCCGCGCGCCGGGAGGGCCCGCGCCGCGCCGCGCGCGCGGCGCCTAGCCGCCCGGCCCCGGCCCCGCCCCGGCGCGGGAGGCGGCGCACCGGCGGGCCAGTTCGTCCAGCCTCCACGCGACGACACCCGCGCACCGCGCCGCGAGCCGAGACCCGCGCCGCGAGCCGATAAAAGCGCGCAGGTCCGTCGCGGTGCCATGGTAACAATCGATGTGGGAGGAGACGCGATGGCCAAGCTGGAGAACCTGGTACAACTGCTCGACCGCTCACTGAGCCTTTACGGTCCGCGGCCGCTGTTCGGCACGAAGGCGGACGGCCGCTGGAGCTGGATCACCTATGCGGAGTTCGGGCAGCTCGTCGCCAGGTTTCGCGGCGGCCTGGCGTCGCTCGGTGTCCAGCGCGGGGACCGCGTGGCCCTCATCTCGAACAACCGTGTCGAGTGGGCGGTCGCTGCCTACGCCTGTTTCAGCATGGGAGTCGCGGTCGTGCCGATGTACGAGGCGCAGCTCCCGGCCGAGTGGGCGTTCATCATCAACGATTGCGAGGCCGCCGTCGCGATCGTCGCCACGCCGCAGATCTACGACAAGTGCAGGGATCTCCCCGAGAAGGCGCCCTCGCTGAAGCACATCGTCTGCCTGTTCGAGCCGGAGGAGCCGGGCGGCGCGCCCGGCGCACAGACCACCTCGTACGGGGCGCTGCTCGCCGCGGGCGAGAAGGGCCCGGCCCCGGCCATCGAGCCGACCGCCGCGGACACGGCGTGCCTCATCTACACCTCGGGCACGACCGGCAACCCCAAGGGGGTGATCCTCTCGCACGGCAACATCGCGTCGAACGTCTGCGCGGTGCTCGATCTCATCCCGTTCGGCAGCGCCGACCGGAGCCTGTCGTTCCTCCCCTGGACGCACTCGTTCGGCCACACAGGCGAGCTCCACGTGATGGTCACCGTGGGCGCGTCGATGGCGCTGAGCGAGTCGGTCGACAAGATCGTCGCGAACCTCGCCGAGGTGCACCCCACCGTGCTGATGAGCGTCCCGCGCATCTTCTGCCGCATCTACGAGGGCGTGCAGAAGCAGATGACGGAGAAGCCCGCGCTCGTCCAGGGCCTGTTCCGCGCCGGGCTGCGCGCCGCGGCGAAGCAGAACAGGGGCGAGGCGCTCGGCCTCGTCGAGCGGCTCACGCTCGCGGTGGCGGACCGGGTCATCTTCTCGAAGATCCGCGACAAGTTCGGCGGCAAGCTGAAATATGCGATCAGCGGCGGGGCGGCGCTCTCCTACGAGGTGGCCGAGTTCGTCGACGCGCTCGGCATCACCGTCTACGAGGGATACGGCCTCACCGAGACGTCGCCTGTCGTCGCGGTGAACTACCCGGGGGCCCGCCGCCTCGGCACCGTGGGCAAGCCGATCCCGGGCGTGAGGGTCGAGATCGACAGGTCGGAGACGCACGGTTCGACGGATGGTTCGACGCATGGTTCGCGGCAGGGCGAGATCGTTGTGTATGGCCCGAACGTGATGGTGGGCTATCACAAGCGCGACGAGGAGAACAAAGCCGTCATGACGGAGGACGGCGGCTTCCGCACCGGCGATCTCGGCTACCTCGACGAGGAGGGCTATCTCCACGTCACGGGCCGCATCAAGGAGCAGTACAAGCTGGAGAACGGCAAGTACGTCGCGCCGTCCCCGATCGAGGACAAGCTCAAGCTGTCTCCGCTGATCAACAACGCGATGGTGTACGGCGACAACCGCCTCTTCAACGTGGCGCTCATCGTGCCCGAGCTGACGGCGCTCGCCGAGTGGGCGCGGGGCGAGGGGCTCACGTTCGACTCGCCCGGCGCGATGCTGAAGCACCCGCGGGTGATCGCGCGCGTCCAGGCGGAGGTCGACAGGTGCTCGTCGGACGCGAAGGGGTTCGAGAAGGTCAAGAAGATCGCCCTCACCGACGAGGACTTCACCGCGGAGAACGGGATGCTCACGCCGACCCTGAAGCTGAAGCGGCGCGTGGTGCTCCAGAAGTACGCTCCCGTGCTCGACGCGCTCTACAGCGGCGCGACCAGGGCCGAGCCGCGCGAGGCCGCGCCGCCCGGCTGAGCGCCCCGCCGGGCCGGCTCCGCGCCCCGCCGCCCCGCCCTTCCCCCCGCGGCGCACATTGGCGTACGCTGGGCGCCCCTGGCGCCCTCCGGGCGCCGGTCGACGGACGGGAGCGGGGGCGGCATGACCATGACAGGCACGCAGAGGCGGACGCTGTATCCCGAGATCGAGCCGTACCGCGCCGGCAGGCTCCGCGTCTCCGATGTTCACGAGATCTATTTCGAGGAGTCGGGCAACCCGCGCGGCAAGCCGGTGATCTTCGTGCACGGCGGCCCCGGGGGCGGCACGGAGCCCAAGCAGCGGCGCTTCTTCGACCCGGCCGCCTACCGGATCGTGCTCTTCGATCAGCGGGGCTGCGGCAAGAGCACGCCGTACGCGTGCCTGGAGGAGAACACCACCTGGCACCTCGTCGCGGACATGGAGGCGCTCCGCGAGCACCTCGGCATCGAGCGGTGGCAGGTGTTCGGCGGCTCGTGGGGGAGCACGCTGTCGCTGGCCTACGCCGAGCGGCACCCGGCGCGGGTGACCGAGCTCGTGCTGCGCGGGATCTTCCTCCTGCGGAAGCAGGAGCTCGAGTGGTTCTACCAGCGGGGCGCGAGCGCCATCTTCCCGGACGCGTGGGAGGAGTACCTCACGTTCATCCCCGAGGCCGAGCGGGGCGACCTGCTCACGGCGTATCACCGGCGGCTCACGAGCCCCGACCCCGAGGTGCAGCACCGGGCGGCGCGCGCGTGGAGCGTCTGGGAGGGGCGGACGAGCTGCCTGTTCACGAACCCCGAGCTCGTCGCGAAGACGGCGGGCAACGACTTCGCGCTCGCGTTCGCCCGGATCGAGTGCCACTACTTCATGAACAAGGGGTTCTTCACCACGGAGACGCAGCTCCTCGACGACGTGCACCGGATCCGCCATATCCCCACCGTCGTCGTGCAGGGCCGCTATGATGTGGTCTGTCCGGCGGAGAGCGCGTGGGCGCTCCACCGCGCGTTCCCCGAGGCCGATCTGCGCATCGTCGCGGACGCGGGGCACTCGGCGATGGAGCCGGGCATCCTGCACGAGCTGGTCGAGGCGACCGACCGGTTCCGGTAAGGCGCCCGCGCGCCTCACCGGAACGCCGGCGCGGCGGCGCGCAGGCGGAAGGCGCCGCGCGCCGCGCCGCGCCGCGCCGCGCCGCGCCGCGGCAGGGCTCGCGCCGCGGCCGGGGCGGCGCCGCGCGCGGCAGCGCCGGAGCGCACGATCGCGGGCGCCGCGGGTCGCCGGTTCATGGTCGAGGCCGTCGGTAGACTGTCAGTACACCGAACACTGTATTTCGCGCTCAACAACTCCCTGAGAGATGCACGACTCTCTCGTTCTCATCGCATTTGGAGCACCAAGGACGTTGATGAGCCTGCCTCCCCGCGTGCAATCCGGTCGAATCTCATGGGTCTGGGCTCTCTGGCCGCTTGCGCTGGGGGGGGTCGGTCTTTAACGTAGACAAAGGGAAGGGTTGATTCCCTGTGGAGGCTTATGGCAAACAAGGCAGCACGGAAGACGTGGATCCTGGTCTCCGACGCAAGCCGCGCCCAGCTCTATCGTGAAGAGCCTGCGGGCAAGGGCTTTACCCTGCTCGAGTCCTACAGTCATGAGGAGAGCCGGGCGCGCGTGCGGGATCTGATGGCCGACGCGCACGGCCGGAAGCCGAACGGCACCCCGGGCGGGAACGGCAACATCAGCGGCGGCGGGGGTGGCACGTATCTGGGCCGTCCGGGCGCCGCGCCCGACACAGATCCCAAGGAGGTCGAGAAGCAGAAGTTCGCCCAGGAGCTCGCGGAGGTGCTGGAGAAGGGCCTGAACGAGCACGCCTACGAGTCGCTGGTGCTCATCGCTCCACCGCACTTCCTCGGCCTGCTCCGCGGGACGGTGAGCAAGCAGGTCACCAACCACATCGAGTCGAGCGTGGACAAGGACCTGAGCTGGCTGGACGGCCCCCGGCTCACCGAGCGGCTGCGCGAGCTGCGCGCGGAGTAGCGCTGCCCTCCGGCGCCGCCTCGAAGGTGTAGGCGACGCCGAGCCCCACGACGTTCGCGCGGGCGCTGTAGGCGCCGCCGTTGATGGTGTTCGGGTTCTCCGGCGGGTTGGCCCGCACCGGGCTCACCTGCGGCACCCGCGCGTCCGCCGGATCCACCTTCACGCCCGCGGCGAACACGTGCGCGTAGCTCGCGTCGAGCCGCCACCGGCCGAGGTGCACGCCGAGGCCGGCCGCGGCGGTCACCTTCGTCGCGTCGATCGTGAGGACCGTGAGGTACTCGGGCGGGACGGCGGTCTGCTCGAAGCTCGCGCCGGCGCGCAGATCCCACCGCCTGCCCGCGAGCTCGACCGAGTACTCGCCGCCGAGCCGCGCGGAGAACGAGGCCTCGAAGCGCCGGGGGAACTCGACCGCAGGTACGCGAAACTCCTCAGGAAAACCGACGACGCCGCGGAGCACCAGGCCGTCGGGCTCGACGAGGATGTCGTCGTGCATGCCCCAGCCCTCGACGCCCAGCCCGAGCTCCACGCGCAGGTCGTCCTCGACCCGCGCCTCCACGCCGGCGCGGAGGATCCAGGGCAGATCGAACGAGACGTCGGCGTCCTCGCCCTCCTGGACGGCGCGCTCGAAGAACGGCGCCGCGGGGAGCCGCGCCCGGACGGTGGCCGGCGCGCGCACCCAGACGGGGAGCTGGAAGGCCAGGCCGACGCGCCACGCCCGGCTCGGGACGAAGAGCGCCCCGAGCTGGCCCGTCGGCGCCACGATCGGCCCGACCGAGAGCTCCGCGTGGATGTCCCACTCCGGGTCCTCGGGCGCGCAGAACATCCGCTCGGGGACGCACCCGGAGACGACCATCCGGCTGTTGAACGTGCCCACCAGCGCGCCGATCGAGGCGCCGAGGCGCCACTTCGGCGACGGCGCGTACGCCGCGCCGACCCCGAGCAAGGCGAGCAGCGAGCCATCCATCGTGAACAGCGCATAACGCTGCGGCGCCGGCATGCCGTTCACCTGCTCCGGGTAGCTGGCGATGGCCGCGTACGGCGCCCACACCCCGCCCCAGACGACCCACCGCGGGTCGACCTTGAACGACGCCGCGAGCGTGGGGATCGGCAGCACCGGCGCGGTGCCGGTCACGGGGGCCATCGTCTGCACGAAGCTCGCGCCCGTCGGCTCGCCGGTGTTCGGATCGACCTGCCGCACGATCGCCTGGCGCGTGTACTGGCTGCGCCACTCGAAGAGCCCGGCGTCGATCAGGACCTGGGTGCCGGCCTCGTAGACGCCCGCGGGGTTGTAGGCGATCGCCCCGAGGTCGTCGCCCCCGGCGATGTACGCCCCGCCGCGGGACGACGGGCGCACGCCGCGATCGGTGAAATACAGCCCGGCCGCGCCCGCGTCCCCCGCGGGCACGGCGAGCGCCCCGGCGGCTGCCGCCGCGAGGATCGCCGCGCGGATCATGAGCTTCTGCACGCGGATCACTCGTGAGGTCGATTCTTGATGATGGCGTAGATCTGCTCGAGCCCGCGGGTCTCATCGAGCAGGAAATCCCGCGTCGAGAGGAACACCTGCCGGTAGTCCTCCGCCGAGAGCGGCGCGGCGCTCTCCGCGTCGACGCGGTTCACGTCGGCGATCGCGTCCAGGAACACCTGGACAGGCGCGCGGCCGTCCGCCATCGGCGCCACCAGCGCCGGGAGCACGTGATCCATCGCGTGGTACCTGTCGTACCGATCGTCGTTGAGCGCCTTGAGCGCCTCGAGCCCGGCGTCGGCCGCGCCCGGCCCCTCGGCGTCCCCCGCGGGGCTCAGCGCCACGGCCGCCGTCCTGAGGAGCGGCGCGAGCACGTCGTCGTTGGCGAGGATCTGCGCCCCGTCCACCGCCGTCGCGAGCAGCGCCGGGAACGCGTCCCCGTCCGCGTCGAGCATCGCGGCGAGGAACCGCTCGACCTCCCGCCGCGCCGGCTCGTGGGCGCGGATCGACTCCATGACATCGGCGAGGCCCGCGAAGAGCGGGTGGCTCACCAGGTCGACCACCTTGGCGCCGAGCTCCTTCTGCGCCCAGGCGCACCGCCCGGTGGTCTCGCGGTCCGGGCACCGCGCGTTGAGCTGCTCGCGGAGCGCGCGCAGGACCACGGCGCCCATCCGCGGGAGCGCGCGGTTCTTGAACCGCGCCTCCGGCCCCGACCCCTCGACCGCGAGCAGCGCGTCGATGAGCTCGTCCGTGGCGCGCTTCCACTGCCCCTCTCGCTCCGCGGCGTCGGGCGCGCTGCTCTCCTCGAAGCGGGCGTCGATGCGGTTCAGGGCGTCGGCGAGGAGGGTGAACCCGGTGAGCTGCTCCTGGGTCCGGCCGTCGGCCCACGTGGCCGTCTTCTTCCCCCACCTGTCGACCATGCCCACGCTGGCCGCGTGGTCGGCGCTGAAGAGGATCCGCGCGAGCTCCTCGATCGCCTGCGCCTTCGTCCAGGCCTGGCCGGCCCTCGGGCCGCGCTGCACCGTCACCGGGGCCGACGGGTCGGTCGCCATCTTCGCGAACGCGACCGACGACGCGAGGACGTCATCGGCCTGGAGCACGTCGGAGAGGAGCGGCTCGTACGAGTTGGCCCCTGCCTCCGAGCAGTACGCGGTGTTGGTCGCCGGCGAGCCCGCCTTGATGCACTCGGGCCCGTGCTCCTTGCCCGGCCAGTGGCGGTACGCCGTGCTGAAGAGATCGATGAGGATCGCCTCGCCTGTCGTGTCCGGGCCGACCTCGGCGAACGCCTGCACGATGGGGCTCAGGTACGCGCCGAGCCCGAGCCGCTCGATCAGGAAGGTCGTCCCCGGGTGGCGCACCCGGATCAGGTTCTCCGGGGTGCTGCACTCGTTCACGCCGAGCGCGTTCCTCGGGCAGTGGATCGTCCCGGCCGGCTCGAGCGACCCGGAGATGAACTGGTTTGTCGTCTCGTTCGCCAGGTCCCGCAGCGGATCGAGGTCGCGAAGGCCCGGGTACCGCTCCGAGTCGGCGCCGAAGTAGATGAGCCGGCTGAGCGCGGCCGACGTCGGGTGGCCGGTGAGCCCGGTGATGCCGCTGGCCGACTCGAGGATGGAGTCGGTCACGAGGAGCGCGAGGGCCGAGGGCTTCACCTCGAGCTCGGCCCGCTTCGGGTGCCCCTCCGGGAGCAGCGAGTCGAGGTAGAAGGCCGCCAGGTCGTCGATCTGGAACAGCTCGCACTCGGTGAACTCGACGAAGGGCACCGTGAGGCCGAAGACGGTCACGACCGCGCCTTCCTTGTTGCACTGCCGGACGCCGGCGGTGTCGTGCATGAGGTGCATCAGCCGCTCCATGTTCGAGCGGTTGTCGCCGGCCCTGGGCTTCGTCGGGTCGACCGGGGTCCGCGGGTCGGCCGTCGACGGCGCCCCGACGGAGAGGTTGATGGCCGGGCCGTTCAGGTCGCTCGGGTTGTACGCGTACTGGTCGCGGGTCGTGAGCATCGCCGCGACCGCATCGCCGGCGTGCCGCGCGCCGCCGTGCTGGGCGAGGAGCGCGTCGCTCGCGAGCGCCTCGAGCAGGCGCGCCACGAGCCCCGGCTGCTCGACGGCCCTGCCGAGCACCGCCGCCAGCTCGTCCCCGAGCGGCGCCCCGTCGGCGAGCTCCGCGACCGGCTCCTTGCCCTCGGCCGCGAGCCGGTCGTGCTCGCGGGCGAGATCGCGGATGCGCAGCGCCGCGCCGGTCATGCGGGCGAGCTCCGCCTCGTGGTTCTCGAGCAGATCGATCAGCGTGACGAGGAGGGCGTCCGAGTCCCGGTCCGCGAGCACCTGGCCGACCGCGTGCGCCAGGTCGGCGAGCGGCGAGTCCTCCCCGCGGAAGCGGCGGTACCGGAGGCAGCCGTCGCAACTCGCGTCCGGCGGCAGGACCTTCCCGCGCGCGGGATCGTACTGGGCCTCCTCGCGGTCGCCGAAGAGCAGGTACGAGCCGGCGAGGGCGTACATGAGCCCCTCGTGCTCGGTCTTCCACGGCGCGGGGTCCCCGTCGCCCGCGTAGCGGGTCGCGTCGAGGAGCGGCGCGATCGAGCGCAGCGCCGCGGCGGCGAGCGTGCGGGACGTGTCGATGTACGCGTAACGCTCCGGCGACGGCCGCCCGAACCGGTCCGGCTCCTGCGACGGGGCGACGCCGGGGACCGCGAACGGCGGGTCGAGCGGGAGCGGCGTCCCGGCCGCGTCGACGAAGCGGCCGAACGCGTCGACGTCGGCGAGGCCGTCGCCGTCCCCGTCAGCGAACGGCGCGGGGACGCCCTCCCCCGCGGGCAGCGCGAAGCCGCGCCGGTCGCGGCGCGCGACGTAGCGCGGCGGCGCCGCGTCGCGCTCGGCGAACCGCGGGTGCTCCGCCAGCGCGACAGCGCCCGCGAGCTCGGCCAGGGTGCGCGGCCGGCTCGGCTGCGCGGTGGCCTCGTCGATCGCGAGGGGCTCCTCGCGGGAGGTCGTCGGCTCCAACGCGAGCAGCTCGCCCTTGCCGGCGGCGAGGAGCGCCTGGAGGGCCGCCTCCCCCGCCCCGCCGGGGCCGAGGACGTCGAGCGACGCCCGCGTCATCGCGCGGAGCTCCGGGTACTCGAGCGCCGCCCGCGCCGCGCCGAGCGCCACGCCGGCCGGCCGGTAGCCCTTCCGCTCCCCGATCTGCGCGAGCTTGCCCGAGGCCTCCTCGCTGCCGGCGAACGCCGCGGCGAGCCGCCCGATCCCCCGCGTCGACTCGGGCAGCACCGGGGGCGCCCCCGCCTCGAACGGGTTCGTCTCGTAGAGCGGCGCGATCGTCTGCGACAGGCTCAGGAAGGCGTCGTGCAGCCGGATCTTCCCGCCCCCCTCCCCGGCCGCGACGTTGTCGATCTCGACGTCGGGCACCGCGGCGTTGACGGCGCGCACGAGGTCGCCGCGCCACCGCGCCATCGTCTCGACCTTGGCCACGCCGAGCCGGCGCGCCCGCTCCGCCTCCTCGCCGGAGACGGGCGGCAGCAGCGACACGTCGACGCTGTCGTCGTAACGGCCCTCGCCGTCGTAGTGGCAGACGCGCTGGTACGAGGCGCCGGTGTGGTCCTCGTTCAGGCTCGACGCGCCCACGCGGTCGCAGAGCACGCCGAAGACGTCGTCGCCCAGCGTCGCCTTGGGGGGCGCTACCCGCCGGGTGTCGAGCGGCTCGTGACACGAGGCCGCCACCGCCCCGGCCGCGGCGAGCGCGACCAGCCGAAACACATCCGCGGCCGAGGAACGCAGCGTGCGCCTGCGCATGACGACAACCTCCCCAAGACACCTCCAGGGTAGACGATTCCGCTCCAGGTGGTAGGCCCTTCGTGCTCGTGCGGGTGGGCGGGACCGTGACGCGGCGCGCATTCTCCACGCTCACTGCACGGCGGCGGGGACGGCGACGGGCCTGACGGTGGTAGGCTGCGGGCGATGGCGACCGCCCAACAAGCCCCGTTCACCGCTGTCGTACTCGCCGCCGGACAAGGCACGCGCATGAAGAGCGCCCGACCGAAGGTGCTCCACGAGCTCTGCGGCCGGCCGATGCTCCACTACGTCGTCGACGCGGCCATCGCCGCCGGCGCCTCGGACGTCGTGGTCGTCGTCGGCCACGGCCGTGACGAGGTCTCCGCCACCCTCGACAGGGCGTTCGGCGCCCGGGGGAAGGCCGTCCGCACGGCGCTCCAGCCCGAGCAGCGCGGCACCGGCGACGCGGTGCGCTGCGCCATGCCGCAGATCGAGGCGAGCACCGAGGCGGTGCTGATCCTGTGCGGCGACACGCCGCTGCTCGATCCGTGGCAGCTCACGCAGCTCCGCGAGGCGCTCGACGGCGCCCCCGACGCGCCGATCGCGATGCTCACCGCGCGGGTCGCCGATCCCACGGGCTACGGCAGGATCCTGCGCGACGGCGCCGGCCGCGTGATCGGCATCCGCGAGCACAAGGACGCGAGCCCCGAGGAGCGCGCGATCACCGAGGTGAACCCCGGCGTCTACCTCGCCCGCAGCGCCTTCCTCGGGCGCGCGCTCGCCGGGCTGACGACCGACAACGCGCAGGGCGAGCTCTACCTGACCGACATCGTCGCGCAGGCGGCGAAGGCCGGCGGCACCGCGGCGGTCGTGGCCAGGGACGTCGGCTCGCTCGTGGGCATCAACGATCGCGCGCAGCTCGCCGCGGCCGAGGAGGTGCTCTACGGCCGCATCGCCGACGCGCTGCGCCGGAGCGGCGTCACGGTCAGGACGAGCGCCCGCGTCGACGCGGGCGTGGTCGTCGAGCCGGACGCGGTCATCGAGCACGCCGTGGTGCTGCGGGGCCAGACGCGCGTCGGCGCGGGCGCGCGCATCGACGTGGGCTCGGTGCTCACGGACGTTGTCGTCGAGGCCGGCGCCTCCGTGAAGCCGTACACGGTCGCCTCGCAGTCGTCGATCGGCGCCGGCGCGCAGATCGGGCCGTTCTCGCACCTCCGTCCGGACAGCCAGATCGAGGCCGACGCGCACATCGGCAACTTCGTCGAGACGAAGAAGACGGTGGTCCGCAAGGGCGCGAAGGCGAACCACCTCGCCTACCTCGGCGACGGCGACATCGGCGAGGGCGCGAACGTCGGCGCCGGGACGATCTTCTGCAACTACGACGGCTTCCGGAAGCACCGGACCGAGATCGGCCCCGGCGCCTTCATCGGCAGCGACTCGCAGATCGTCGCCCCGGTGAAGATCGGCGCGGGCGCCTACGTGGCGACGGGCACGACCGTGACCCGCGACGTGCCGGAGGAGGCGCTCGCGATCGGCCGGGTGAAGCAGGAGAACAAGGAAGGTTACGCCGCGCGGCTCAAGGCGCGGCTGAAGGACGCGGCGAAGAAGTAGCGGGCGTGGGTGCGCGACCTCCGGACCCGGCGAGGTCGCGCGGCATGTCGAGAACCACGGAATATCCTGTTCGAGCTCACGGTGTCTTCCGCTTGAGAGCGCTTGTCGGCGACTGGGTCTCCTCTCGTCACGAGACCTCTTCGCAGCGGCTCGGTCGCGACATGCGCGCCTGATGTTGAACGAACCGCTCCGCGGAGCGGTTCGTTCGACGAGCACCCTGGTGCCGCCATTCGGTGTCGCGAACGCTGCGACCCCTCCCACCTTTTGGCTGAACCCGGTGCGGTCAGCAAGTACACTCGCGCGCCATGCCGCTGGTCGCGCTGCTCCTCTTGCCATTCCTCGGAAGCGTGCTCACCGCGCTCCTGCCGACGCGGGCGCGGTCCGAGCTGGCGGCTTGCGCAGGGCTCGTGTCGGCCGGCGCGGCGGCCTGGGTCATCAGCCTGTTCCCGCGGGTCCGCGACGGGGGCGTGATTCGCGAGACGATCTCGTGGGTGCCTTCGCTCGGTCTCGATCTGGTCCTCCGGATCGACGGGTTCGCGTGGATGTTCGCCGTCCTCATCACCGTCATCGGCGCCCTCGTCTGTCTGTACGCCCGCTACTACATGTCCCCCGAGGATCCGGTGGCGCGCCTGTACGCGTTCTTCCTCGCGTTCATGGGCGCGATGCTGGGCGTCGTGATCTCGGGCAACCTCGTTCAGCTCGTCGTCTTCTGGGAGCTCACGAGCCTCGTTTCGTTCCTGCTCATCGGCTACTGGCATCACCGGGTGGACGCGCAGCGGGGCGCGCGCATGGCGCTCACCGTGACCGGCGCGGGCGGGCTCGCGCTCCTCGGAGGCGTGATCATCCTCGGCCACATCGTCGGCAGCTACGAGCTCGATGTGGCCCTCGCCTCGGGCGACCGCGTGCGGTCACACCCGCTTTACCCGGTCGCGCTCGTCCTCATCTTGCTTGGTGCGCTCACCAAGAGCGCTCAGTTTCCATTTCACTTCTGGTTGCCGCGGGCGATGGCCGCGCCGACGCCGGTGTCCGCCTACCTGCACTCGGCGACCATGGTGAAGGCGGGCGTGTTCCTGCTCGCGCGGCTCTGGCCGGTGCTCTCGGGGACCGAGCTGTGGTTCTGGATCGTCAGCGGCGCGGGCATGACGACGCTCCTGCTCGGCGCGTACATCGCGATGTTCCAGAACGATCTGAAGCGCGTGCTCGCCTACTCGACCATCAGCCACCTCGGCCTCATCACGCTCCTCTTCGGGCTCAACAGCTCGCTCGCCGCCGTCGCCGGCGTCTTCCACATCATGAACCACGCGACGTTCAAGGCCTCGCTGTTCATGGCCGCTGGCGTCGTCGACCACGAGACCGGGACGCGCGACATCCGTCGCTTGAATGGCCTGATTCGCTCCATGCCTCACACCGGCGCGCTGGCGCTCGTGGCGAGCGGCGCGATGGCCGGCGTGCCGCTGCTCAACGGCTTCCTCTCGAAAGAGATGTTCTTCGCCGAGACGGTGTTCTTGTCCGCGCACCGCTCGGTGGAAGTGGGGCTCCCGGTGCTGGCGACGATCGCGGCGGTCTTCGCGGTCGTGTACTCCCTGCGCTTCGGCTACGACATCTTCTTCGGCCCGCCGTCGACCGATCTTCCTCGCCAGCCGGAAGAAGCCCCGCGGTGGATGCGGACGCCGATCGAGCTCCTGGTGCTCAGTTGCCTCATCGTCGGCGTCGCGCCGGCGATCTCCATCGGGCCGTCGCTCGCGGCCGCAGCCCGCCCGGTGGTCGGTGGGGCGCTCCCCGAGTACAGCCTCGCCATATGGCACGGCTTCAACCCGCCTTTCGTCATGAGCCTCGTCGCCATCTCGGCCGGCGTCGTCGGGTACCTCTGGCTGCGCAAGCACCAGGAGCAGGGGCGACTCCAGGATACGCCCTTCGTCGGACGGCTCAACGCAAGGCGGCTGTTCGAGGGCGCGCTGATCGGGCTCACGCGCCTCTCGCGAAGGGCGCTCCGGCTCGTCGGAACTCGACGGCTTCAGACGCAGATGTTCGTGATCATCGCGGTCGCGCTCCTCCTCGCGCTCCTCGCGGCGCGCGGCGTCCCGCTGGAGTGGGGCGACCGGGACCGGCTCCCCGCGTCGCCTGCGTTCGTGCTCTTGTGGGTCATCGGCGCGGTCTGCGCGGTCGGCGCCGCCGTGATGGCGAAGTTCCACAGGCTGATCGCGATCACGTTGATGGGCGGCGCGGGCCTCGTCACCTGCCTGACGTTCATGTGGTTCTCGGCGCCCGACCTCGCCCTCACGCAGATCGTCGTGGAGATCATCACCACCATCCTGCTCCTGCTCGGGCTGCGCTGGTTGCCGATGCGCATCGAAGGGATCTCGAGGCCTGTCAGGGCCCGCGACAGGGTGCGGCGCGCGCGCGATCTGCTGCTCGCGATCGGCGGCGGCAGCGGCCTCGCCGCGCTCTCCTATGCCCTGCTGACCCGGCCGGCGCCGCACAGCATCTCACCGTTCTTCCTCGCCCGCGCGCTGCCGGAAGGAGGAGGCGCCAACGTCGTCAACGTCATGCTCGTCGACTTTCGTGCCTTCGACACGCTCGGCGAGATCACGGTCCTCGGCGCGGTCGCGCTCACGGTCTACGCCCTCCTGCGCCGCTTTCGGCCGCCCCCGGAGAGCATCGAGCAGCCCCAGCAGCAGAGAGCTTTTCCGGCCGATGTCGTCACCGATCTCGTGAAGCCGCGCAAGGCCGAGGACGCCGCGCGCGGATACATGATGGTGCCGGCGATCATCGCGCGCCTGCTCCTGCCGGTCTCCGTCCTCGTCGCAGCGCACTTCCTCCTTCGTGGGCACAACGAGCCAGGCGGCGGCTTCGTGGCCGGCCTCATCGTCGCGATCGCGATGCTCATGCAGTACATGGTCTCGGGGGCGCTCTGGCTGGAGGCGCGCGCGCGCCTCCGTCCGGCGCGCTGGATCGCCGTTGGGCTGCTGCTCGGGGCGACGACGGGCCTCGGCGCGCTCGCCGTCGGCTATCCCTTCCTCACGACGCACACCGCGCATGTCAGGCTGCCGCTGGTCGGCGAAGTCCACCTGCCGAGCGCCACCTTCTTCGACCTCGGCGTGTTCGCGGTCGTCGTGGGGGCGACGCTCCTCACCCTCACGGCGCTCGCTCACCAGTCGCTGCGTGCGCACCGGCGACCGACACAGAGCCCAGCGTCGTCGGCGAGCAAGGGCGCGAGCTAGATGGAAGCCCTGCTCGCGCTCGTCATCGGTGTGCTCGGCGGATCCGGGATCTGGCTCGTGCTGCGCCCGCGAACCTTCCAGGTGATCATGGGGCTCACGTTGCTCTCTTACGCGGTGAACCTCTTCATCTTCAGCATGGGGAGCATCTTCATCGACAAGCCGCCGCTCGTGCGACCTGGCGTGCCCGCCGATCTCCAGCACTACACCGATCCGATGCCGCAGTCTCTCGTGCTCACGGCCATCGTGATCGGGTTCGCGACAACGGCGCTCTTCCTCGTCGTGCTCCTCGCCTCGCGCGGCTTCAGCGGCACCGACCACGTGGATGGAACGCGGGAGGAGCCGTGACCGAGCGCTTCCCGCACCTCATCGTCGCGCCCGTCGTGCTGCCGCTGATGACGGCCGCCCTGCTGCTCCTGCTCGGCGAGAAGCGCAAGCGCGCCAAGTCGATCGCCAACATCGGCGCGGCCCTGGCAGGCCTCCTCGTGGCGCTGGAGATCATGCGGGGCGCCGACGCTGGCGGCTCGCCCGGCGCCGTCGGTGTGTATCTCATGTCGAACTGGGAGGCGCCTTTCGGGATCGTGCTCGTCGCGGACCGGCTCTCTGCGCTCATGCTGGTGCTGGTCGGCGTGGTGAGCCTCGGCGCCGCCCTGTACGCGGAGGCCGCGTGGGGTCGCGCAGGCGCGTACTTCCATGCGCTCTTCCAGGTTCAATTGATGGGGCTCAACGGCGCCTTTCTCACGGGAGACCTCTTCAACCTCTTCGTGTTCTTCGAGGTGATGCTCGCGGCCTCGTATGGCCTGCATCTTCATGGATCGGGGTGGCCGCGGGTGCGCTCGGGGCTCCACTACATCGCGGTGAACCTGCTCGCGTCGTCGCTCTTCCTCGTCGGCCTCGCCGTGCTCTACGGCGTCGTGGGCACGCTCTCCATGGCCGACATCGCCGAGAAGCTCGCGCTCGTCCCGGCGCGCGATCGCGGGCTCTTGCACGCAGGCGCGGCGATCCTCGCCGTGGCGTTCCTCATCAAGGCGGCGATCTGGCCGCTCAACGCCTGGCTGGTGCCGGCCTACTCGGCCACGAGCGCGCCTGTCGCGGCGCTCTTCGCGCTGATGACCAAGGTGGGCATCTACGTGCTCGTGCGCCTGTGGACGCTGTTCTTCTCCGCGGGCGCTTCAGCGCAGTTCGGGGGGACATTCCTGCTCTACGCAGGGCTCGCGACCCTCGCCTTCGGCGCGATCGGCCTCATGGCCTCCACGTCCCTCGGGCGCATCGCGGGCTTCTCGGTGATCGTGTCGTCGGGGACGCTCCTCGCGTCGCTCGGGACGGGGACCCCCGCGGTCACGTCGGCGGCGCTGTTCTACATGCTGAGCGCCACGCTGGCGGTGAGCGCTCTCTTCCTCCTCGTCGAGCTGGTGGAGCGCATCGGCTCCGACGGAGAGCGGCGGGTGCCGGACCTCGACGTGGAGCCGGGCGAGGACACCAACCTCGATGACGAGGAGGCGCCGCTCGTCGCCCGAGCGTTTCCCGTGTCCATCGCGTTGCTCGGCCTGGCGTTCATGGTCTGCGCGCTGCTCGTCGCAGGGCTGCCGCCGCTCTCGGGCTTCGTCGCGAAGGCCTCGTTGCTGACCGCCCTCCTGTCGCCCCGAGGGGGCGGCCACCCGAGCACCGGCGCCCCCGCCTCGTCCGCCGCGTGGCTCCTCTTCGGGCTGCTGCTCCTCTCGGGGCTCGCCGCCACCATCTCCCTCGCGAGGGCGGGCATTCGACACTTCTGGTCGGCGGGTGAGCGGCTCCCGCCCCGCTTGAAGGTCGTCGAGGCCGCCTCCGTCCTCGGCCTCCTCCTCTGCTGCGTCTTGCTCACGCTGTTCGCCGAGCCGGTCCTGCGCACCACGAGGGCGACAGCCGCGGGGTTGCACGCGCCGAAGGCGTACATCGAGGCCGTCCTGTCGATGAGACCCCGTCCGGGACCGACGCGCTCCGTGATCGGAGAGGAGGGGGCACCGTGACCTCCCTCGAGAAGCTCGCGCCCGCGCCGCTCCTGTCCGCCGCGCTGTTCGCGTTGTGGCTGGCGCTCGCGCGCTCCACGAGCGTGGGCCAGATCGTCCTGGGGCTGGGGCTCGCGCTGGCGGTGCCGCTCCTCACCTCGACCCTGCGGCTGACGAACCCCCGCGTGCGGCGGCCGCTGGTCGTCGTGCGCTTCATCCTGAGGGTCGGCCACGACGTCCTGACTTCGAATTTCGAGGTCGCCTGGGGCGTGGTCACCTGGCGATGGCGGCGACCGCAGTCGAAGTTCGTGATCGTGCCCCTCGATCTGCGGGACCCGCTCGGGCTGGCCGCGTTATCCATGGTGACGACCGTGGTCCCGGGCACCGTGTGGTCGGAGCTCGCGCTCGATCGCAGCGCGCTCCTGCTGCACGTGTGGGATGTCGGTGATGAAGGCGCCTTCGTCGCCCGCTTCAAGGCTCGCTACGAGGAGCCTCTCAGGGAGATCTTCGAATGAGCGCACTCCTGTCTGGCGCGATCGCCTTCGCGCTCGGCTGCTACGCCGTCGCGTCGGTCCTCGTGGTCATCAGGTTGATCCGGGGGCCGCGGGCGCAGGATCGCGTGTTCGCGCTCGACTTGCTCTACTTCCACGCGATGCTGGTCATGCTGGTGCTCGGCATCCGTCACCGGAGCGACACGTACTTCGAAGCCGCGTTGCTGATCGCGCTCTTCAGCTTCGTGAGCTCATCCGCGATGGCGAAGTTCATCCTGCGAGGCGAGGTGATCGAATGAACCAGCTCCCCCTCTGGGTCGAGGCGGCGGTCGCGGCGTTGCTCGTGCTGAGCGGCCTGTTCGTGGTCATCTCCGCGCTCGGGTTCCTGCGCCTGCCAGACTTCTTCCTGCGCATGCATCCCCCTGCGCTGGCGTACACCTTCGGCAGCTGGTGCGTGGCGCTGGCGGGCATCCTCTATTTCTCGATGATCGAGTCCCGGCCCGTGCTGCACCCGTGGCTCATCATCATCATGCTCTCCATCACGGTCCCTGTGACCACGCTGCTCCTGGCGCGCGTGGCGCTGTTCCGGCGCCGCGCTGCGGGAGCAGCCGACACGCCGCCGCCGCTCACGCCGCCCCGCGACTCCTGAGCGTCAGCGCCGCGGCGGTGCGCGGCGCCCCGCGCAGCAGGAGCTCGGCTCAGACGATGATGACGGCCGGACCAGCGAGGGAGCCGATGGCCGGACGCAGGCTCATTCGGGCTCCTCGGCGCGTGGCCCAGCAGGCACGACCAGCACGTCGCAGGCGACCTGACGCAGCACGTCTCCAGCGACCGTCCCGAGGACGACGTGAGCGACCCCGGAATAGCCGTGGGTGCCGAGCACCAGGAGGTCGCTCTCTGCCTTCTTGACTGCCTTCTCGATCACGCGCCGCGGGGAGCCGCACCGGACATGCGTCTTCCAGGGCGGCGCCTCTGCTGGACGCACCTTGGCCTGCGCCAGCGAGGCAGCGAGCAGCTTCGCCATCTGCTGTGTCGCTGTTCGCTCGAGCTCGCTGCGCCACGCCTCTGCGTCCTCCTCCGAGAGGCTGGGATAGGCGAGCCCGCGATAGGGAGTGTCAAACGCGTGGATCACCGTGGCACGCGGCCGCGGGGTCGGGATCAACCGGAGCATCAGAGCGAGCACATCCGTGGATCCTTGCTCGAGGTCGAGGGCGACCGCGGGCCGGCTGTACGCCGCGCGAGGAGCCAGCCGAACCGCCAGGACCGGGAGCTGTCCGCGGCGGATGACCCGCTCCGCGGTCGAGCCGAGGAAGGTGTCCCGGAGCGCGCGGCCGCCGCCACGGCCCATGACGATGAGCTCGGCCCCCGTCGAGGTCGCGCAGCCTGCGATCTCCGCGGCCGAGCTGCCGATTTTCACCACCGGCTCGACATCGACGCCCCTGGGCAGAGCTTTCGCGAGGTGCCGCGCTTCGTTCGCGAGTGAGCTTCTGGCATCCCGCTCGGCGCGGTCCTGGGCCCTGGGGGGGAGGTTGCCGGGGACGACGTGAAGCAGCGTGACGCGAGCTCCGTCGGCCAGGGGCAGGAGCGCGACCCGGCCGAGGACGCGGTCCGAGATGGCCGTCAGATCGACGGGGACGAGCAACGAACGGAACCGCTCGGCCTCGCCCGTCTCGGGCTGCCCTTCGCCTGGCCCCGGCTCCTTCAGCCCCTCGGTCATCGCTACTCGGCGTCGCCGGCCGCGGCGCTCTCGGCGGCCGCGCCGTCGCGCAGCGACGGGATGGCGTGGCCCATCCGGAGGCGCTTCGCCTCGAGGTAGGGCGCGGAGAACGGGTTGGCCGGGACGATGGCCGGGGAGCGCGAGGAGATCCGCACGCCGAGCGCGCGGAGCGCCTCCACCTTGTCGGGGTTGTTCGTGAGCAGCCGGATCGACTCGATGCCGAGGTGGTCGATCATCGCCGCGGCGGGCTCGTAGCCGCGGGCGTCGTCGGGCAGGCCGAGGATGCGGTTGGCGTCGACGGTGTCGTGACCGAACGCCTGGAGCTGGTACGCGCGGATCTTGTTGGCGAGCCCGATGCCGCGCCCCTCCTGCCGCAGGTAGAGGACGACGCCGAGCCCGCGGCGGCCGATCTCGGCCTGGGACGCCTCGAGCTGCTCGCGGCAGTCGCACTTCAGCGAGCCGAACACCTCGCTCGTGAGGCACTCCGAGTGCACGCGGAGGGTGACGTCCGACTTGCCGCGCACGTCGCCCATGATCAGGGCGACGTGATCGGGGGAGAGCCCCTGGTCGGAGCTCGTCGTCCCACCCCAGTGGAACACCAACATCTGGAAGACCCCGTGCTTCGTCGGCACGGGCGCCTGGGCGCGAATATCGAGCTGAGGCCGGATCGCCGTCGTCGGGACGTACATCTCGCTCTCCTGGTGGAGGAATCCTGGGTCTCGTGTCAAGCAAGGAACGGCGCGTCGTGTCTGCCCGCTACCCTGCCCTTGTACGGCCACCCCTGAAGGCGGCGTCAATCAAGTAGCGTAAGCACCCGACAGGGACAAGGTAAGCTCTCCAAGTTGTTGCTCCGCGGACATAGCGGCAACATTTGCGCAGCCCCGGCGTCCTAGCCGAGGTCCCGCGCGAGCTGGGCGGCGAGCAGGCGCGCGACCGCCGAGAGGTCGAAGGGCCAGGCGTAGCGGAGGGCGACGGACGGGTGCTCGGCGCGGAGCTGCGCGAGCGCCTCCGGGATCTCCACCTCGGAGTGGACGCCGCCGGGGGTCATCATCGACGGGACCACGGCGATCTCGTCCACGCCCCGCGCGGCCGCGGTCGCGACGGCCTCGGCCAGCGTCGGGGCGCAGAACTCGTTGTAGGCGACGAGGAGCTCGGCGCCGTCGAGCAGCGGCGCGAGCTCCGCGGCGAGGCGCTCGATGCCGGCGCGGTACGGGTCGTTCTCCGGCGTGCGCGGCCAGGCGCGGACCTTCGCCTCGACCTCGCGCTCCTCCGGGCTCGGCGGCCCGCCCCCCGACGCCGCGCGCCGGCCCTCCAGCGCCTTGAGGCGCGTGACGAGCTCGCGCGGGCAATCCGCCGCCGGAGCCCCGTGCCCCACCAGGATGACGGCCCTCTTCGTGCGACCCATGCGACAGCTCCTCTCTCCTGACCGCGCGCCCCGGCGCTTCGAGCCCCGCGGCGCGCGCGCCTCAGAACCACTCCGGCTTCATCCGCGCGTACGAGTCCTCGCCCGAGCGGCAGAGCGCCGCGAGCGCCTCGGCCCGGGGCAGCTCGGTCGAGAACCAGTACTGCGCCGCGCACAGCTTGCCCTCGTAGAAGCCGGCGGGCGAGGCGCCCGCGGCCAGCCCTTCCCGCGCCGCCGCGGCCATCGCGAGCCATTGCCAGGCGACCACCACGGTGGAGGCGAGCTCCATGTAGTCCGCGCTGTGCCGCAGCATCCGCTCGACGTCGCCGCGCATCCCCGCCTCGGCGAGGTGCGCCGTCACCTCGCCGACCAGCGTCATCGCCGCGCCGAGGCGCTCGCCCCACGCGGGATCGACCCCGGCGCGCTGCGCCCGGCCGATCGCCCGCTGGACCTCGCCGCCGAGCGCCATGAGCGCGGCGCCGCCCCCGGCCACGGCCTTGCGGCCGAGGAGGTCGAGGCCCTGGATCCCCGTCGTCCCCTCGTGGATCGAGTTGAGCTTCTGGTCCCGGAGCCACGCCTCCGGCAGGTACTCGCTCGAGTAGCCGTAGCCGCCGTGGACCTGGACCGCGAGGGCGTTCGACTCGAACCCCTTCTCGGCCGGGAACGTCTTGGCGATCGGCGTGAGCAGGTCGAGCAGCCGCTGCGCGCGCTCCCGCTCCTCCGCGTCGGCCGCGTGGTCCGCGAGGTCGGCGACCATCGCGGTCGTGGCGACCAGCGCGAGGCTGCCCTCCACGATCGCCTTCTGCCGGAGCAGCATGCGGCGCACGTCGGCGTGCTCGATGATCGGCACCTGCGGCGCCTGCGGGTCCTTCGCGCCGAGCCGCCGGCCCTGCGGTCGGGCGAGCGCGTAGCCGAGCGCCTCGTGGTAGGCCGCCGAGGCGGTCGCCGTGGCGTTGACGCCCACCATGATGCGCGCCTCGTTCATCATCTGGAACATGTAGGCGATGCCCTGGTGGGGGCTGCCCACGAGGTAGCCGTGGCAGTCCCCCCGCTCGCCGAAGCTCATCGCCAGGCTCGGGAGCCCGCGCCAGCCGATCTTGTGGATCATGCCGGCGACCTCCACGTCGTTCGGGACGAGCTGGCCGCGCTCGGGTCGCCGCTTCGGGACGGCGAACAGGCTCACCCCCTTGATCCCCTGCGGCGCGCCATCGATGCGGGCGAGCGTGAGGTGGACGATGTTCTCGGTGAGGTCGTGGTCCCCGCCCGAGATGAAGATCTTCGACCCGCGGACGAGGTAGTGCCCCGCGTCGGCCTTCGCCGCGCGCGTCTGCACGTCGGCCAGGCTCGAGCCCGCCTGGGGCTCGGTGAGCGCCATCGTCCCGGTCCACTCGCCGGCGTACATCCGGGTCATGAACGTGGCCTTCAGGGCGTCGTCGCCGAACGTCTCGATGAGGTGCGCCGCGCCCGTCGTCAGGCCGAGGTAGCCGCACGCGCTCAGGTTGCCGGCCATCAGGTACGCGCCGGCGAGCGTCGCGACCACGAGCGGGAGCTGCTGGCCTCCCACCGCCGCGGGCCGCGTCGCGGTGAGCATCCCGAGCTCGACGAGCGGCCGGAAGACCTGCTTGAGCGCGGGGTGCACGGAGATCGCGCCTTCCTCGAAGCGGGGCGGCGACGCGTCCACCGGCCTGTACGTCGGGAACAGCACCTCGCGCGCGAGCCGCCGGCAGCTCTGGAGGTAGAGGTCGAACGTCTCCCGCGCGTGATCCGCGAAGTGGGGGAGCGCGCAGAGGCGCGGGGCGTCGAGCACCTCGTAGAGGAGGAAGTCGACGTCGCGGTCGTTGAGCAGCGGGTTCTGCGGTGCGGTCATGGGTCGTCGGCCTCGGCGCAACGTAGGCGCGCACGACGTGGGATGTCGAGGGCCTGTCGCGGCCATGGGTCCGGCGAGCGTGCGCGGACGCGAGACGCCCCGAGCGCGGCGCTACGCGCGGGCGAGGGTCCCGCCCGCGGCGAGGACGTCGGTCAGAACTGCTTGAAGAATTTCCACGACTCGATGGGAATCCAGTTCGGATTGCCGTCGATGTTCGTGTGCCCGCCGCCGAAGGTGCACACCCGCGTCGGATGCTCCGGATCGCAATCCTTGAAATCGTAGCAGCTGTACGCGCCGTTTGAAGTCGGGATGTTGTCCGGAATCGTGCAGCCGTTGTCTTCGGCTTTTTCGAGGGCGATGAACTTGGCCCCTCTCTTTTGACCTTCGTTGTTCACCCAGGGGCAAGTCCCGTCGGTCATGCCCGTCGTGTGCATCCAGGCGATGGGCTTACGTGTCTTTTCAGGCAACCAGATGTTGTAGTTGGCCGGGGCGATGCCCACGGCCGCGCGGATCTCCGCCTGATGGTTCGTCGACAGCGAATAGGTGATCATCCCTCCGAAGCTGAAGCCGGTCGCGAACACGCGGGTCGTGTCGTAGCAGACATTTTCATTCATGAACGCCATGATGTCGTCGAACAGCGCGTGGTCCTTCTCTTGCCACGTTGCACCGTCCGAGGAGGGGGCCACGAAAATGGCTTGCTCTCCGTCGGCCTCCATCTGCGGCTTGAGAAAGTAGAAGTCTTGCCCCTCGACGTCTTGCCAGCGGCTGCCGATCCAATGCGAGGTGTAGAACAGCCGGTAGGGCTTGTTCATGTCGTAGTTCTTGGGCATATCGACGTAGTACACGCGATTCTGGCCCGAGCTCGAGATCGTGTACTCCTTGGTCGTCAACGTGGTTGCCTTGCCGCACCCCGCGCTCGGCACAGGCGCGTTCCCCATGGGAATGGCTCCTTCGGGCCAGCCACCCGTGCCATTACCGCCGCTGCCGGTGGGCTCGACCCCGCCACTCCCGCTGCTGTTGTCACCGCCGGTCCCAGCCGCGGTGGTGCTGCTAGAGGTCGCAACGCCGCTGCCGCTCGCGCTGCTGCTCGCGCTACTGACGGAACCGGTCGCCGTCGATCCGCCCCCTCCGCCACCTCCGTCGTTGTTCGAGTCGGACTCGGCGGGCGCGCACGAAACCGCGACCCAACTCGCAAGGGTGGCACAAAAGGCGAGTCGGCTGAACGTTTGATCTTGCATCACATGTCTCCTACGTACCGGAATCAGGTGAAAAGGAAACAAAACGATTGGAGCGCGTCAATGGCCACTCGCACACTCACCTCCCGGTCGCTTCGCCAGCATCGCCGGATTCTTGACGGAATCATCTCCGGTGGACAGCGCCCAGGATTTCACGACAGCCGTCGAACAAGCGAGGGTTGTCGCGTCCTCTCTCGGATCGCTCCTGGCAAAACGCCGATCACCATCGATCGGCAATCGCTTCCGCGACGACCGAGCGAGCAGGATCGGTGTAAAAATCGACCGAACGGATCAGATTGACGAGGAGCTCGGTACTCGGGAGGACCCGAGCAAACCGGAACAAAAGGACGGCCCTCGACTGGAATGTGAACGCTCACATTACCGGTGTCAATTCCAATCGACCGGCCCGCGGGGTTCTTCGAGCCCGAGGGAGGACATGGCTGGCAGGGCTCCTTCGGAGCGCCGCGTTAAGAGGGGTGGGCGCCGGACCGCGGCCATCGCCGGACTGCCAGACCACAATCGTACTGCCAGCGTGTCATGTTGCAGCGGCCGATGCGGAAGCCGTGCCGGTCCGACTCCACGTCTCGTCGGTCGCGGGGCGTGTGGTCGTCGAGCTCGTGGACGAACAGGTGGGCCAAGCAGCTCGGATCGGCAAGGCGCCTGTCCATCGGGCGCTCCGGCAGCGAGGCGATCATCACCGGTCCGCCGCTGCCCGCGGTGGGCCAGACGATCTCCGTGGGGCCGCCACGCCGGTAACACCGCCGGTGGAGGGAGGGCGCCGCTATCGCTGCGGCGTGGCCGGGTGCGCCGTGCTGGCGGGCGCGCTTCGCCCTGCGCGCCGCGCCCGGAGCCGCGCGACGCGCCCCTGCACGTCGTCGGCGAGCACGTAGAACGCCGGCACGACGAGGAGGCTCAGCGCCGTGGAGACGAGCAGTCCTCCGATGACCGCGGCGGCCATCGGGGCCCGGATCTCGGCGCCGGGGCCGAGCGCCAGCGCCGACGGGACCGCGGCCATCAACGTCGCGATCGAGGTCATCAGGATCGGGCGCAGCCGCACCGGGCCGGCGCGGAGCATCGCCGTGCGGGCGTCCATGACCTCCCCTGCCCCCGCGCCGCGCCCCCCCTCGCCGGGCGCTCCCTCGTGGGCCGCGCCTTCGCGGCGCGCTTCCTCCTGCGCCGCTCCGCCGCGCCTCACCTCGATGGCGTGATCCACCAGGATGATCGAGTTCTTCTTCACGATCCCCATGAGCAGGAGGATCCCGATCATGCTGAAGATGTTCAGCGTCTGCCCGGAGAAGAGCAGCGCGAAGGCGGCGCCGGCGATCGACAGCGGCAGGATCGTCAGCACCGTGACCGGGTGCAGGAACGAGTTGAACTGGGACGCGAGGACCATGTACGCGACCAGGATCCCGAGCACGAGCGCGAAGATCAGGCCGCCCATCGACTCGCGGAACGTCACGCTCGCGCCGCCCAGCACCAGGCGGTAGCCGGCCGGCAGGTCCCGCCCGAGCTCCTCGACGCGCGCGACCGCCTCGCCCTGCGAGTGCCCCGGCGCGACGTTGCCGAAGATCGAGATCGCGCGCTCGCGGTCGCGGCGCGTGATCGCCTGCAGCGCGGGGAGCTCCTCGTAGGTCACGACCGACGTCAGCGGGACCAGCGCCCCCGACGCGCTCCTCACCTGGATGCGCGCGAGGTCCTCGGGCCGGCTCCGCTGCTCCGCGAGCAGGCGCGCGCGCACGTCGATGCGGCGCCCGTTGTCGTTGTACTTCGCGATGCGACCGCCGCCGACCAGCGTGTTCAGCGTCGTCGCGATCGCCTCGACGCTCACGCCGAGGTCCGCCGCGCGCGCCCGGTCGGGCGTGATGCGCAGCTCGGGCATGCCGAGCTGGTAGTCCGTGTCGAGGTCCACGACGAGGCCGCTCTGCGCGAGCTCGCCCCGGATGCGCTCGCTGTGCTTCGTGAGCTCCCCCCAGTCCGGGCCGCGGATCGAGAACTCGACCGGGAACCCGCGCTGCGCCGTGAAGCCCGACTGGGACATGTCCTGGACCACCGCGCGCAGGCCGGCGTAGCCGTTCAGCTCCTTGCGCAGCGCGCCCTGGAGATCGGCCTGCGACATCGTCCGCTCGTCCGTCGGCTTCATCGTGACGAACAGGATGCCCGTGTTCACGGCGCCCCCGCCGAAGCCGCCGACCACCGAGAAGACCCGCGAGACCGCCGGGTGCTCGCCCACGAACCGCTCGGCGCGCTGGAAGAGCCGGTCCGTCTCGTCGATGTCCGAGCCGACCGCCGTCTGCAGCCGGACGAGGAGCCTCCCCTGGTCCTGCGACGGAACGAACTCGGTCGGGAGCCGCTGCATCGTGACGATCGCGCCGGCGAACAGGAGCGCGCCGAGCAGGACGACCACGACCGGGAACCGGAGCGCGCGGGCGAGCGTCCAGCCGTAGCCGCGGGCGAGCGCCTCGAAGCCGCGGTCGACGAGCCGCCCGACCCGGCCGCGGTGCTCGCGCGAGACGTCGAGGATCTGCGCGCAGCGCGCGGGCGCGAGGGTGATCGCCTCCAGGTACGAGAGGAGCACGGCGATGCACAGGGTCACGCCGAACTGGAGGAAGAACCGCCCGACCACCCCCTCCATGAAGATGATCGGGATGAAGATCGCGACGACCGCGAGCGTCGCGGCGAGCGCCGCGAAGGTGATCTCGGCCGTGCCCTCGCGGGCGGCGCGGACGCGGTCCTTCCCCCCCTCGGCGTGCCGGTGGATGTTCTCGAGCACCATGATCGCGTCGTCGACGACGATGCCCACGGCGAGCGAGAGCCCGAGCAGCGTGAAGGTGTTCAGCGTGAACCCGAGGAAGTAGATCGCCGCGACCGTGCCGAGCAGCGACATCGGGATCGCGAGCACGACGTTGATCGTGCTCGAGAGCGACCCGAGGAACATCCAGCAGACGAGCGCCGTCAGCGCGATCGCCATGCCGAGCTCGAGCTCGATCTCGTGGACCGACTCCTCGATGAACTTCGTCGAGTCGAAGTTCACCCCGACCTCCATCCCCTCGGGCAGCGTCTTCTGGACCTCGGCGAGCGCGGCCCGGACCCCCTGGGCGACCTCGACCGCGTTCGAGCCGCGCTGCTTCCTCACCCCGAGGCCCTGCGCGGGCTCGCCGTTCACGCGGGCGAGCCGGCGGACGTCCTCGAAGCCGTCCTCGATGAGCGCGACGTCCTCCAGGTACACGGTCGCGCGCGCCGACGACGGCGGACCTGTCGGCCCGGCGGTCGCCGCGCCCGGCTGGGCGGCGGGGTTGCCCTGGCGGATGACGATCCGCTTGAACGTCGCGAGGTCGAGCGCCTCGCCCATCACGCGCACGTTGACCTCGCGCCCCTCGGTCTCGAGCCGGCCGGCGGGGAGCTCGATGTGCTGGCGGCGCAGGGCGTCGGTGACGTCGGCGACGGTGAGCCCCTTGGCGGCGAGGCGATCGGCGTCGATCCAGATGCGGACGTTGCGCTCGAGGTAGCCGCCCAGGGTCAGCTCGCCGACGCCGGGCACCGTCTGGAGCTTCTCCTTCAGCCGGTAGCGCGCGATGTCGGCGACGAGCTGCGGCGAGAACGGGCCGGAGAGCCCGACCCACATGATCGGCTGGTCCTCCGGGTTGCTCTTCGAGACGACGGGCGGGTCGAGGTCGAGCGGCAGGTTCCGCTGCGCCTGGGAGATCTTCGTCTGCACGTCCTGGAGCGCGACGTCGACGTCGCGCGACAGGTCGAGCTCGATGGTGACCGACGCGCTGCCCTGGCGGGAGGTCGACGTGATCGACCGGATGCCCTCGACCTGGACGGCCGCCTCCTCGAGCGGCTCGACAACGTCGTGCTCCATGATCTCGGGGGCGGCGCCCTCGAGCGTGGCGGAGATGGTGATGGTGGGGAAGTCGACGTCGGGGAACTGGCTGATGCCGATCCGCGACACGGCCACGAGGCCGAAGACGATGGTCGCCGCCATCAGCATCCAGGCGAAGACCGGCTTCCTGAGGCACGCTTCGGTGAGGTTCATGGCGCGCTCCGCGTCGAGCTGGCGGGAGAGGTCGGCGGCGCCGAGCCGGCCGGCGGCGCGTCGGCCGGCGCTGACGGCACCGAGCCGGCCGGCGGCGCATCTGCCGGCGCTGCCGGCGCCGAGCCGGCCGGCGGCGCGCCGGCGCCTTGCCCGGCGTGCCCGGCGGGCTGGCCTCCGGGCATGCTCCCGGGCGGCGCGACGCGGACCTGCGCCCCCTCGCGCAGCGCCTCCGCGCCGCGCACCACGAGGCGCTCGCCGACGGAGAGCCCCGACTTGACCTCGACGCGCCCGTCCGGCGTGCGCAGCCCCAGCGAGAGCACGCGCTCGCGCGCGGTGGTGCCGTCGACGACGTAGGCGAGGAACCCGCGCTCGCTCGGCCGCACCGCGGTCTGCGGGATCACCGGCGCGTCGCCGCTCGCGCCGACGGGCACGGTCACCTCGGCGAAGGTGCCGGGGCGGAGCAGCTCCTTGCCTTCGCCCTGCACCTCGCCCGTCACGGCGACCATGCGCGTCGCGGGATCGGCCGCGTCGGCGACGTGCGTCAGCTTCGCGCTGTAGGTGCGCGCGTCGCCCTTCACGAGGAAGCGCGCCTCCATGCCGGGCCTGACGCGCGGGGCGTCGGCGGCGGGGATCTGGAAGCGGAGCAGGAGCGGGTCGCGGCGGAGGAGCGTCGCGAGCACGGTGCCGACCGCCACGTGCTGGCCGGTCTGCACCGTGCGCGTCTGGATCTTCCCCTCGATGGGCGCGCGCACGTAGGCGTCGCGCAGGTTGAGGAGCGCCTGGTCGACGGCGACCTTCGCCTCGGCGACCTGCGCGGCGGAGGTCGCCGCCCTCGAGCGCCAGGACGCGACGTCTTCCTTGCTGAACACGCCCTCGGCCCCCTCGGCCTCGCGCCGCTCGAGCCCCGCGGCGGCCTCGGCCTGCGTGGCGGTCATGCGGTCGAGCGTCGCGCGCGCCGCGCGGACGGCGAGGTTGTACCGGGCCGGGTCGATCTCGACGAGCACCTGCCCCGCCTTGACCTCGTCGCCCTCCATGAACCGCACCGCCTCGACGACGCCGGCGACGCGCGCGGTGAGCTGCACCTGCTCGAACGCCTCGACCGTGCCGACGGCGGGGATGGCGTACTCGACGCGCTCCGCCGCGACGGGCATGACCTCGACGGGGAAGCTCATCCCCTGCTTCCCTGGCCTGCGCCCCTGGTCGGGCGAGGCCTCCTCGCCCTTCTTGCAGGCCGGAGATCCAAGGAAGAGGAGCCCCGCCACGAGGGCGAGCGCGGCGACGCGGATCGGTTGGAGCGCCATCGAGTTCGAGGCTTAGCGCAACTTCCGGACGAGCGCGCGCGGTTCGGCGGGGCGGCCTGGCCGCGTCACGCCGGCCACATGCCATTCCTGGGAAGGCGCGGCCCTTTCAGGAGCGCGCGGCACGCTGGAGGCGCGCGCCGCTTCGGAGGCGCGCGCCGCGTCAGCCGAGAAGAGGGCTTTCGGCGGGGCCCTTGGCGGGCGCGGTCTGGGGTTTTGCCGCGTCACGCGCGGCCTTGGCGCGGCGCGCGGCGGCGCGGCGGCGGCGCTCGTAGCTGCTCGTCACCTCCCGCAGCACCTCCGGGTTCCGCTGGAACACCCGCGCTGCGGCCTTCCGCACCAGCCCCATCTTGTCCTGCAGCAGCCTGAGGAGGCCGTTGCGGATCCGGGTCGCGTCCTTGACCTCGGAGTCGGCGGGCGGCGGCGCGGCCGGCGACGCGGCGAGCGCGCGCGCGAGCTCCTTCGCCTCGGTGATGAGCGCGACATCGAAGTCCTCGTCCACCTCCGCGAGCCGGTCCTTCAGCGACTCCGCGAGGGTCGCATAGTCGCTCAGCGCCTGGTGCAGCGAGCTGGAGCGCTGACCGATGTCGGCGTGGAACTCCTGGACGGCCGCGAGCTGCGCGTCGGCGGGCTCGTCCACGCCGTCGTCGAGGAGGAACTCGAGGGCGGACTCGATCTCGTCGAGGACGAAGCGCGCGCGCTCGCCGTGGTCGACGACGACGGGATCGATGAGCAGGAGCAGCTTCGTTTGCGCCTCCTGGACCGCGTACACCAGGGAGACGATCTCCTCTCCGGTGCTCTCGGGCAAGCGCGCCTTGACGCGCCTCAGGCCTGGCAGCGTGCCGGCGGGCTGCCAGTACTTGTTGAAGAATCCGGCGACCTGCCCCGCCTCCTTGAGGGCGATGTCGTAAGGCACCTTGAGGGGGTTCTCCGTCTGCGCAGCGGCCTTGGCCTGGTCGTGCCAGCGGACGTAGTGATTGGTAATTTGCTTCCTGGGCATGAGCGCGAGACTTACCCGGAGGGAGAGTGCCTGGGAAGGTGCCCGGAGAGTCGCGAACGTGCTGTTGAGCCCGCCGGGGCTCGCGAGGACTGCTGACCGTCGGTCCTTGTCGTGGGTGGACCGATGGACGACGGCCGGGCCGAGCTGGCCGACGCACGGATCCACGGCTGCGTGGTCGCCGGTGGAGCTCGACCGAGCCATGGGACAAGCTGTATTCGCCCGACGTCCGCTTGGAGCCCCCCATCGCGCTGTGGGTGTCGGCGAGCCTTCACGAGCGCGTGAACCTCTGGAGGACATGTAGCTGGTTGCGCCGTCTCGGGATCGCGCACGACGACGTCCTGTTTGTCGAGTTCGACCCGGTTCCACTGCCAAGCGCAGCGAGCCGCGAGGTACTGACGCGTCCGTTTACCTGCTCCGAATCGGTGTCTGATCATCCTGACGAGGTCCTCCTGGAGCGCATCCAGGAGGCACGCCCCTGGCCGAGCGAGCGCTACGACCGCGCCGTTAGCCTCTGGGACATGTACGTCGATGAAGATCCAGCGCCGTTCGTCGAAAGCTGCGTCCGCGGCGTTGAAGGTTTTCCAGAGCTTGCCCCCCTGTGGGCGCTCCTCTCTCGCTTCTTCCCAGCAAGGACCAGGGAAGGATCCCTACGCCTCAGCCGATTCGACGAGCTACTCTTTGTCCTCCTGTCGACGCAGTGGAAAACCCCGTTGGACTTGGTCGCCCACGAATCGGAACCGCGAACGAATCTGTGGCATCTCCTTTCCTGTACGGGTGATCTGTTCCTCCCACGCCGGCTGGAGCACTGGGCAGGACACGATTCGAGCGCGGCGATTGAGCGCGCGCCTGGCCCAAAGCCGCCTGGTGCTGGCTCCCCGATGCTCTCCGGGGTCTATCGCCTCACCGAGCGTGGGCTCCGGCTCCGGGACACGGGGCTCGATCAGCTCGCGGATGCGCCAGCGCTGCCCATCGCCGGGACCGAGGCGTACGCACCTTCGGCCCCCTGGGTCCTGCGCGAGGACGGTCGGCTCACGCGGCTGTAAGGCCAGCCCTGGCCGGGGGCCGCGCGACACGCCTCGTGCGCACGCCCCCCCAAGCAGGACGAGCTATGGCTTCAGCGTGATCCGCGTCGTGTGGTACTGGCGAGCGAAGATCGAGCCCCTCCGGATGCCAGGGTCGACGGTCCCGAGGCGGCCGCGGTCGAACTGAAGCAGCGCCTTGCACCCCTCGGGGGGAAGACCCGTGGGATACGAGTCTCTGGGCATGACGAACGAGCCGGTGTCGTCCGTGAACCCGCCGGAGCGAGACCAGGATACCTCGTCCACGCAAGGCCCCGAGTCGTCGAAGCTGACAGGCCCGAGCGACCAGCTCATCCGGTCGTCGGTGCCCAGCGGCTCCCACGCCAGCACCAGATCCTCGCCGGAGCTGAGGCTGAACTCGCTGTCCTGCTCGGGAGACGTGAGCTCCGAGCGCTCGGGCATCACGACCTCCCAGCCGTCGAAGTCGTTGAACCGGGCGTGGATCGCGCGACCGGGCTCCGCCTGCGTGAGATCGCCGCTGCACATGGTGGCGATGAGGTCGTCCTCCGGATAACTGTCGTGGTAGAGGATGCAACGGAGCCGCGTCTCCTCGAGGCCGTTGCCCACGACGAACCTATCGGTGAGGTACTCTCCGTCGTCGTGCTTCCGGATACCAAACGCATTGATGTTGTCCGTCTTCCAGAGATAGCCCATCACCTCGCCCCGGTACGTGACGCCATCCTGGACGAAGGGCGTGTCGAGCCCGTAGACGTCGATGCGAACGGCATCGTTCTCCCCGAGCGGCCGGTACTCGTCCGGCCCCGAGCACCCTGCGCCGGAGAGGCCCAGGGCGGCGAGCGCGGCCGACCTCGCGATGTTGTTCATGACGTCCTCCTCGATCCGATCCCCGTGACAAGGAACGGCGGCGCTGCCGCTCCCGCTCAGCGGAGGCCCCCCTCTGGACAAGGGGGACAGTCTCCACCGCAGTCTCTACCTACTTCCCTGCCGTTCTGGCGGTCATCGTCGCACCTCGGCGGCTGGCACCTGCCCATGAAGCACACCTTCGTCAAGCACTCCGATGCTTCTCTGCACTTGTCTCCAGCGGCGCAGGGACGGCAGTTGGATCCGCAGTCAACGTCGGCCTCGTTCGCGTTCTGAACTCCGTCGCTGCACGTGGCACGGCTGCACCGCTCGTCGAAGCCGCACACACCCGTGAAGCAGTCCTCCCCCGTGTTGCACGGGAAAGTCGGAATACACGGATCGCAGAGACCACCGCAGTCGACATAGGACTCACCGACGTCGGCGTCGAGCTCGCCATTGTCGCAGAGGATCGGGACACATTTGCTGTTCGGGGAGCAGTACGTGGACGGATCCCCGCAGTCGGCGTCCGACAGGCATTCGACCAGCCGTCTCGATCCATCGCACAGCCCCGAACCGTCAGGAGCCGGACCTCGCCGGGTCGCTAACCTGAGCGATTGCGTGCCATCGCAGAGATCATCCGTGCAAGGGTTGCCATCTTCCGGCACGTCGTCCGGCGCGGGCACGACGACCTTGTACCCGTCCCCGTCGCACGCCATCGTCATGCAGTCCCCGGGATACTGGCCACTGTATTCCCATACCTCCCGCTGGCACTTGCCCTCGATGCACCTCAGCGTGCCGCATTCGGGATCCGGCGGGTGGTCGCAGTCGTCATCGGCGACGCACTCGGGGCGCTCCGGCGGAGGCGCCGGGACGTCCCCCGAGCACGCGATCCAGAACGCAGCCACAGACAGCGACGCGCCGATGGCAAGGATGTGCCTGCTCATGATCGTGGTGGATCTCTTCATGTCTCTTTGCCTGAGATGATCAGCGGGCATGCGATGGGACACCTCGCGCCGCAGTCGATACCTGCCTCATCACCGTTCTTCACCCCATCATCGCACGCCGGGTCAACGCACGTGCCGTCCGTGCACACACCGCTCTTGCAGGACGCGTGAGCGTGGCACCGCAGCCCGGGATCGCAGGCAGGACACGACGGCGCGCCGCAGTCGACGTCGGTCTCGGATCCGTTCTGGATGCGATCGTCGCAGTCTGCGTGGTCGCACAGCCTGTCCGGTCCGCACACGCCCTCGATGCAGTCGCTGTTGGCGACGCACGGTTGTCCTGCCCTGCACGGCTCGCACGGTCCACCGCAGTCCCGAGCCGTCTCGCCCGAGGCATCATCAAAGACGCCATTGTCGCACCACTCGAGGACGCACCTGCCAGATATCGAGCAGGCGAAAGAAGGGGTCCCGCAGTCCTCGTCGCGGATGCATCCAACCCGATGCCCTTCACCGTCGCAGTACCCGGAGCCCTCTTCAGCGTCTCCCGCCTCTTTCGGATGGTGCACGCTGACGCCCTGCGCGCACGCGTCGACCGTACACTCGTTGCCGTCATTGAATACGTCGCTGTCGTCAGGCTCGGCGACCAGCTGCCCTGATTCGTCGCACCGGAGGGTCGTGCAGTCCCCGCGCCGCTGGTTCTGAAGCTGCTCCGGCAAGGCCAACCTGCAGACGCCGACGACGCAGACGGCTTCGCCACACCGGGCGTCTACGGGCGCCGGGCAGTCCCGCGCCGTCTCGCAGCGCGTCGCGTTGCACTCCCTGATGGGCCGGCACGCCCGCTCGCAGAGATCCCCCTCTTCCTCCCTGCCGCCAGGCTCACAGCAGCTCTCCTCCTCGGGCCCCGGACACCGGCAGCGCCCGTCGATGCATTGCGTCCCGGTCCTCTCGGAATCGCATTCCGCGGTCGAATCGCACGGAGGTCCCTGCTCCACATCGACGTAGGGGTCACCGCTGCAGGCCGCCCAGAGCACGCCTGCCAGGAGCGCCGCGCAGGAGGCACACAGGTGCCGCTTCCACATGCGCGCCACGATATCAGGCGTCCTCGCGCGGCGGACAGGGAGATCCGAAGCAGATGTCTGAATAGGAGCGCAGATACCATTACGTCGAACGCGCCCAATTTCTCAGGCGACGTGGATTGTCGGTCTACAAAAGATGAGCTTGGCGCCGCTCTCGGAGGGAGGCCCGTACGAGGTCGGGCGCTACCACCCGAAGGAGAGCACCGCGCCGGGGGCTGTCCCCACGGCGCCGACGCGAACGCTGGTCTCCGGCGCGAGCAGGAACCCCGCGGCCACGGCGCCGCCGGCCGCCAGGCCGGCCGCGACGAAGGCGCCGGCGGACAGGGCCGTGAAGGTCCTCGCGCGCCCGTCGGCCTCGGCGTAGGCGTCGCAGGCCGGGAGCCCCGGCCGGCAGCGGAAGACCTCCCAGCGCGCCCGGACGAAGGCGGCGTCCCGCTCGCCGCCCGCGTCGTTGGCCTCCGCGACCGCGGCGCCCCCGGCGACGCCGAGGGCGACCGACGCGGCCGCGAGCCCGCCCACGGTCCACCACCGCAGCGCCGGATCGCGCGCAGGCCGAGGCGGCGCCGCGCTCGACCGAGCGGCCGCCTTGCTCGTCGGGAGACGCACAGGCGCCTCGGCGGCGGCGCGCCGGAGCACCAGCCACACCGTCCGCTCGCCGCCCGCGTCGACGGCGACCGGCTCCTCGACCCGCTGCCCGGCGAGCTGCGCGCCCACGCGATGCTGCCCGGGAGCGACGTACACGGGGCGAGGGAGCGGGGAGACGCCGAGCTGCCGCCCGTCCACCAGCACGGCGGCGCCGGGCTCGTTCACGCGCACCTCGATCGCCCCGACGTGCCGCCGCGCCTCCGCGAAGTTGGCCCGCGCCAGCTCGTAGCCCTCCTTGAAGCCCGGCGGGACCCAGATCCTGGGCGCCTCGGGGGTGCCGACCATCTCGAAGTAGATGGAGAGGAACTCCGCCGCCATCGGGAACTCACGCAGCCTGAACGACAGCATCCCCACCCGGAACGCGTCGGAGGCGCTCCTCGTGAGCCGCCAGAGCGTCAGGTGGATGTCGCGCGCGTCCGCGATTCTCCCCTGATCCACGAGCCGCTTCGCCTCGTCGAGCATCTCCTGCTCCGGCCGTGTCGGCGGCGGACGCCGCGGGAGCGGCTCTGCCCTCGCCGGCGCCGGGCACGAGAGCAGCAGCAGGACCGCGGTGATGGGGATGTGCAGCGAGCGTCGCATGGCCTTGTCTCCCGGGACGCCGTCTCGCGCAACGAGGGCGACCTGCGCGGCGCCCGGAGGCCCGGCGTCCCCGGGCTCCGGGTCGAACCCATGGATCGAGAGCTCGCCCACGCGATCTCCCACCCTCGACAGCCTCCCTTATCAGAGAACGCCGCACGGTTGCGCTCGGAACATGCGATCCCGAAAGATCATGTCGCGCGAGCCACATGCATTACGCCGAGCGCGTCACAATTCTCAAGATCGATGCATCCATGATGGGAGACGCACCCTCCTGGCAGGAACGATGAGGCGTCCACCTCGGCGTCCGTCGACACGCGCCGGGTCTCCTGCGCAGCTCTCGGGTCCTCCGGACATGCGCCGTGGCGCCCGCGCCTGCGAAACGACCGCACCGGGACCGTGCGCGTCAGGACGCGGTCCGGGTGGCCATCCCCCCTGTCCGGGCGGCGCGCGGCGTGTCCGGGTGAACGCTCCCCCTGTCCGGGCGGCGCGCGGCGTGTCCGGGTGAGCGCTCCCCCTGTCCGGGCGGCGCGCGACGTGTGCGGGCGAACGCTCCCCCCTGTCCGGGCGGCGCGGCCGTGTCCGGGTGCCCTGCGCCGGCGGGCCGAGCCTCCGCGCTCGCCCTCCGCGCGCGCCGCATCTACCATGGGGACATGCACCCCACCGTCCTGCTCTGGGACATCGACGGCACCCTGCTCTCCACCGGCGGCGCTGGACGGCGCGCCATGGAACGCGCCTTCGCCCGGGCCGCCGGCCGGAGCGACGCGTGCGAGGGGTTCTCGTTCGCCGGCATGACCGACAGGGCCATCATCCGGGCGGGGCTCGAGGCGCTCGGGCGCGCGGTCACCGAGCCCGCGATCGACGCGCTGCTCGCGATCTACGTCGAGGTCCTCGCGGAGGAGATGTCGCTCGCGGGCGACACCCGCGTGCACCACGGCGTCCTCGAGGCGCTCGACGCCGCCGCCCGGCGAGCGGGGTGCGCCGTCGGCCTCGGCACGGGGAACGTCCGCGCCGGGGCGCAGGCAAAGCTCACGCGCGTCGGCATCTACGAGCGGTTCGCGTTCGGCGGCTTCGGCTGCGATCACGAGCGCCGCGACGAGCTCCTGCGCATCGGCGCGGCGCGCGGCGCGGCGATGCTCGAGGCGCCGCTCGAGGCGTGCCGCGTCGTCGTCATCGGCGACACGCCCAAGGACGTCGCGGCCGCCCGGGCGATCGGCGCCGAGTCGATCGCCGTGGCCACCGGCACCTACACCCTCGCGGAGCTCGAGGCCTGCGGCCCGACCCACACCTTCCGCGATCTCCGGGCGAAGGGCGTGCTGGAGGCGCTGCTCGGCTAGAGCGACAGACGGGTTGAAACCGCCTGAAGAGCGCAGAACTTCGAACCGCCAGGGACACCAGGGACGCCAGGAAGAGAATCCTGTCTTGGCGTCCTCGGTGTCCTGGCGGTTCATTTCTCGGTTGATCGACGTGAGCGATGTTGTAGCTCCGCATCGGCGCATGGCGCGAGTTGGCAGGAGAGGACGATCCATGAAACTGTACTTCAGCCGAAACTTGAATCCCCGGGTCGCCGTCGCCGTGGCGCGCCACCTCGACGCACCCGTGGAATGCGTCCACGCGGCGCCTCTCGACCCGTCACAGCAGGAGAAGTTTCGAGCGCTGAATCCGAACCTGCGCCTGCCCATCCTCGTCGAGGGGAACCAGTCGCTCTGGGAGACGGACGCGATCGCGTGCCGCCTCTCGCAGCTCATGGGCTCGGACTTCTGGCGCACGGGCGCCGCTCAACCGGAGATGATCCGCTGGTTGAGCTGGGGCACGCACAACTTCATCGCCGCGTGCGACAAGGTCCACTTCGAGCGCGTGACGAAGCAGCGCTACGGGCTCGGTCCCATCCGCGACGACATCGTGGCAGAGGGGCTCTCGGGGTTCGCCGAAGCGGCGACGCTGCTCGATCAGGTCCTGAGCGACAGGGACTGGCTCGTCGGGGACGCGGTCTCGTATGCGGACTTTCGCGTGGCGTCGGTGCTCCCGTTCGCGGATCTCGCCGGGCTGCCGCTGGCGGACCACCCGCATGTCGCGGCCTGGCACGCGCGCCTGTGGCAGCTCGACGCCTGGCGCGATCCGTTCGCGGGGCTCGACGCCCCGGAGCTCCCGGAGGTCCCGCCCCTCCAGGGCTCCTGAGGCGCCGCAGGGCCGCAGCGTCAGCCGCTCCGATCAGCTCGGGCTGTGCGCTGCGATGAGCGATCGCAGCCAGTCGTCCGAGGCCTTGCGGTACTCGGGGATGCGGCTCCGCTCGGCCGCGGCCAGCGCCTGCGTCAGCCGAGGCGCGTCGAAGTCGTGGATGTAGCCGGGGGTACCCGGCTGCTGGCGCCACGAGTCCTCGAGGCCGCCGGCGTCGACCGGATCGAAGCCGAGCTCGTCGACGAGGCGCATGACCTTCGCCCGCGCTTCCGGCGGATCCCCCGCGATCGGGAGCGCGACGCGCCCCGGCGTGCCCTTCGGCTTGCCCTTCGCGAGCAGGCTCTCGAAGTAGATGTTGTTGAACGCCTTGACCACCGGCCGCCCGATCTGCTCGGCGACCCACGCGCTCTCGACCTGCCCCGCCTCGATGGCCGGGATGCTGCCGTCGCGGACCGGGTAGTAGTTGTTGGTGTCGATCACGACCACGTCGGCGGGCACGCCGGCGAAGAGATCCGTCGGCAGGTCCACGACCGCGCGCTGGGGGATCGTGACGACCACGACCTCGCCGCCGCGCGCGGCCTCCGCGGCCGTGACGGGGGTGGCCCCGGTCTCGGCGGCGACCTCGCGGAGCGTGTCCGGCCCGCGCGAGTTCGCGATCACGACCTGGTGACCGAGCTTCCCCAACAGCTTCGCCAGCGACCCGCCGATCAAGCCGGCGCCGATGATTCCGATCCTCATTCGTCACTCCTTCGAGCCGGGCCGCCCACGATCGAGCGCGGAGGCCGGCGGTCCAGGTGCATCGTCCGACGCAGACGGGCGATCGCTCGCGCCGCTCACGTCGGGACGGGCTGTACCACGACGAGCCGCCCCCGGCCCGCGCAGGAGGGCGTTGCGCCGCCGGCCCCGGTCGGCTGTGGCATGTCAGCGGAGCCACGGATACCGCTGGCCGGGAGGCCGTCTCTCCAAATGGATGGAAACCTGCCAACTCGTTGGCAAGGCGCCACGCGCGCCCGCCGGGGTTGCTACGGTGCCGCCGGCCCCGGCGGCGTGGAGCGGCTGCTCGACCGCGAAGCGCGGACGTTCGATTCGTGGCTGGAGCGCCCCCGAAGGCCTTCGCCGAGCTACTCACAACAGGCTGCGACGAGCGCGCGGCCGTCGACCCGCAACACGAGGAACAGAACCATGACCTTCACCCTTCCCGAGCTCCCCTACTCCAGGGACGCACTGGCTCCCCACATCTCGGCCGAGACGCTCGATTTTCACCACGGCAAGCACCACAACGCCTACGTCACGAAGCTGAACGAGCTCGTGGCGGCGGACGCGGCGCTCGCCGGCAAGAGCCTCGAGGATCTCGTCCGCACGACGTCCGGCGCGGTCTTCAACCAGGCGGCGCAGGTGTGGAATCACACGTTCTACTGGCACAGCATGAAGCCGCAGGGCGGCGGCGAGCCTCCCGCCGCGCTGCGTGCGGCGATCGAGGAGGCGTTCGGAAGCGTGTCGTCGTTCAAGGAGAAGTTCAGCGCCGCGGCCGTCGGCCAGTTCGGCTCGGGCTGGGCCTGGCTGGTGAAGAATAGCTCCCGCAAGCTGGAGATCGTGCAGACGGGCAACGCCGGGTGCCCGCTCACGGAGGGCAAGACGCCGCTGCTCACGTGCGACGTGTGGGAGCACGCGTATTACATCGACTACCGCAACGCCCGGCCGAAGTACGTCGAGGCATGGTGGAACCTGGTGAACTGGGACCACGCCGCCTCGAAGCTGTGACCCCTCAGGCCCCGAAGGCGATGGCCGGCGCGCCCGCAACCAACGACGAGGATCATTCCAACCTGTTGGAGCTCGATCCAGAGCGCGAGCGCGCGCTCGTGTAGGGTGCTCTTCCCGCGCCTTCGACGGCGCGGCGAAGGCGCGCCGCCGACCGGCATCTTCCTCGACGAAGCGGAGCGCGGCGATGCGCTGCTGATTTGCTATCATCGGGGCCACATGACGACCCGCTCTCGGCAAATCCTCGGCTGGACGCCCACCGTCCTGCTGGCCCTCTTCATGATCTTCGCCTCCGGTCTGGCGAAATTCTTCATCCAGGATGGCACCCCCAACGCCGATTTCGTGAAGGCGATCGGCGTCTGGGACCATCGCTACCTGATCGGCGCGCTCGAGATCATCGCCGCCGTGCTCCTTCTTGTTCCCCGCACCGCCACGCTCGGCTTCGTGATGATGGTCGGCGTGCTCGGCGGCGCGACGGCCACCGGCCTCACGCACGACGTCGAAGGCAACTGGCCGTGGTTCCCGTTCGTCCTCATCCTCGTGATGATGATCGGCGCGTACTTCCGCACGCCGGAGCTCCTCACCCGCGCGCGGAGTCCGGAGTCCGTCCCGAACCCGGGCAAGGCCGGAAAGACCGTCGCGTGGGTCTTGACCGTCCTCCTGTCCCTCGCCACCTTGGCGAGCGGCATCCTCCAGCTCATGCCTCCCTCGAACAAGGAAGGGGCGGCGTTCATCGAGCGGCTGGGCATCACGGACATCACGGTGCCGCTCGGCATCACGAAGATCTGCCTCGCGATCCTCTTCCTCATCCCGCGCTCTTCCGTGATCGCCCTCGTGCTCATGATCGGCTACTTCTCCGGCGCTCTGGCCACGAACATGACCCGCGGCTTCACGCTTCCGGAATACCTGCCGCTGATCATCGTGCTCGTCTTGCTCGCGATCACCGGCTGGATCCGCAACCCCGAGCTCCGGCAGCGCCTGCTCGGACGCCCCGTGTCCGCCTGAGGACTTCCGTCACCTGGCGCCTTGCCCGCCTTGCGCCTTGCGCCTTGCGCCTTCCGAGCGTGGGACCCGCTGGCGGTGCACGATGTCCCGGTGTTGCGCTGTTGATCGGGTATATCCATGGACGGCGCACGGAGGAGCACCATGATTCTTCCCAAGAAACGTGATCCACGGTTCATCACGATCCGCCGCGGAGGGCTCCTGGAGGAAGGCGCCCATCATGCGTTGGCGATCTGGGCCGCAGATTGCGCGCAGCACGTCGTGGGGTTGTTCGATGAATACAGGCCAGACGATGACCGGCCGCGTAGAGCGATCGCGCTGGTGCGGGCGTGGACCCGAGGCGAGGCCACGATGAGAGAGTGTCACAAGGCGGCGTTCGCCTCCAACGCCGCAGGCCGCGAGGCGCCCCCCGCCGCCCGGTTGGCCGCCCTCTCGGCGGGTCAGGCGGTGGCCGTGGCGCACGTGGCCGCCCATGAGCTGGGGGCTGCGGCGTACGCCATCAGGGCTGCCAGGGAAGCCGCACCATCGGGCCAAGGGGACGCGGCTGCGCGAGCCGAACGCCAGTGGCAGTGGGGACGACTTCCCGACGAGATACGAGACCTCGTTCTCGACGACCAGAAACTGCGAAACGCACTCTGCTGGAACGTGTTCGTCGACTGAGCCGACGCCGCTGCCGCGAGGGCCTCGTCCATCGCAGAGATGCCGGTGTCCTCTCGAGCAGCACCTCGGCACCAGCTCACCGCGGCGTACGCTGACCGTCCTGAGCCGCCGATGACGCGCCGCGGCAGCCCGAGCGCGACGCGGCCGCCGAAGCATCCGGTACGGTTGCAGCGCACCATCTTTTGCGGCAAGAGGACGCCGGGAGACTTTTCCTCCTCCGAAACGAAGACCCACGACAACATGCAAATTCCGAGCACCCTCGCGTCGCTCGTCGACGAAGGGCTCATCGACGAGGTTGTGCGGCCGCTGATGAGCGGAAAGGAAGCGGTGGTCTTCCTCGTCCGGTCGGGCGGCGAGCTGCGCGTCGCGAAGGTCTACAAGGAAGCGCAGAACCGCAGCTTCAAGAACCGCGCGGCGTACACCGAGGGCCGAAGGGTGCGCAACAGCCGCGACCAGCGCGCGATGGACAAACGCTCGCGCCACGGCCGGGCCCAGGACGAAGCCGCCTGGCGCTCGACCGAGGTCGACATGATCTACCGCCTGCGCGACGCGGGCGTCCGCGTGCCGACGCCGTACCACGCGATCGACGGCGTGCTCGTGATGGAGATGGTCGCCGACGCCGACGGCTACCCCGCCCCTCGCCTCGCCGAGACGAGCCTCGACCGAGATCAGGCCACGTGGGTCTACCATCGCCTGATCGGCGAGGTCGTGCGGATGCTGTGCGCCGGCGTCGTGCACGGCGATCTGTCGGACTTCAACGTGCTCATGAGCGCCGACGGGCCGGTGATCATCGACTTCCCCCAGTCGGTGGACGCCGCGAGGAACCAGAACGCCAGGAAGCTCCTGCTCCGAGACGTCGATAACCTCCATCGCTTCCTCACGCGCTTCGTGCCCGAGCAACGGCGCCCCGCCTATGGCGAGGAGATGTGGGAGCTCTACGCGAACAGCGCGCTCACCCCTGAGACCCGATTGACCGGCCGCCATCGGGTCTCCGAGCGAAGGGTGGATACCCGCGCCGTGCTCGACCTCATCGGCGACGCGAACCACGACGAGCGCAAGCGCCGCGAGCGTCAGGGCATCAGCATGCGGGGAGCGCCGAAGGCCGCCCAGTCGCCCGCGCCCGCGCCCGAGGCGCCCACGACCGGGGAGCGAACGGCCGATCCGCGGGACCGACCGTGGCAGGCGGAGAGGCCGGCTGCGCATGCCGGGAATGGGGGCGGGCGAAGGCCGCAGCAACAAGGACCAGGGCAAAGGCCGCACAACGCCGGGCCTGACCAGAGGCAGCCGTATGCGGGCAACGCGCCTGCCCAGAGGCCACCGCAGCACCCATCAGGACAACCGCCGGTGCAGTACGAGGCGAGGCAGCGACCACAGCAGCCTGCGCCAGACCATCGGCCGGCCCAGCATGCGACGGCGCAACGGCCCGCGCAGCACCAGACCGCGCAAAGGCCGCAGCACCACGAGGCGCCGCACAGGCCGCAGCGCCACGAGGCGCCGCACAGGCCGCAGCGCCACGAGGCGCCGCAAAGGCCGCAGCACCACGAGGCGTCGCACAGGCCGCAGCACCACGAGGCGTCGCACAGGCCGCAGCACCACGAGGCGCCGCACAGGCCGCAGCACCACGAGGCGCCGCAAGGGCCTCAACAGCACCAGGCGATGCAAGGGGCGCCGCTGCAAGGGGAGCCGCAAGAGGCGTCGCGGCCACGCCGCCGTGTCGTCATCTCGGTGAGCACCAGCGATCGGCGTTCGGGCACGCGCCGGAACCCCTGATAGGCCCCGCGTGGGGTCGCCCGCGGCGGGTCCGCGCGTCACCGCGTCTCAGGTGGATCCGGCCTGCCAGCGGCGGACGACCAGCGCCGGACGGGCCGCCAGGGAGCCGCGCCTCGCTGCCCGCCGCCTACCGCTCGTACATGTACGGGACGGTCGTGCCGAGCCGGACAAAGCCGAGCCGCGACAGGATCGGCTGACTGTCGGGCCGAGCATCGACCTGGAGGTAACGATAACCGCGCTCGGCCGCGAGACGGGTCCTGTACGCGACGAGCGCCCTGTAAACGCCACGACCACGCCACGCAGGCGCGGTCCCACCACCCCATAGGCTGGCGAACTGCGTCCCTCGGTGGAATTCGACCCTGCCGGCGCAGATGGGGACGTCGCCGGCCACCGCGACGACGGCGGCCATCGCCTCGGGCTCCTCTGCCAGCTGGGTCACCAGCCTGCGCTCCAGCGAAGCGTGATCCGCACCGAAGGCCGCCTCGTGCGCCCGGACGACCAGCCGCACGCCCTCGGCATCGGTCACGGGAAGCAGCCGCACGCCTTCGGGCAACACGACCTCGGTGGGGAGCTCGGCGGTATCGGCGACGAGCAGCGCCTCCTCCGGCCCCGGATGGAAACCGGCAGCGACCAGCCGCTGCCCCAGGTCTGCCGGCCGATCGTGGGTGTAAAGCTTCCACTCGAACGCCCGCCCGAGCGGCGCGAAGCGCGCGATCTGCTCGGCGATCGCGAGGTCCGCGGTCGACTCGTCGAGGTCGGACCAGACGATGGTCGCCCAGCTCCCGTCCGAGCCATCCGCCCGTACGGCGTGGCGGGCGAAGCCGGATCGTATCGTGGCCAGCTCGCCCGAGCGCCCCTGTCTGATCTGCTGGTCAAACAGCGCAAGTATGGAGTCGTGGTCCACGGGGGCACTCCATCACCGAACCATCTCCTTCGCAACAGATCCCGACCTCCTCCAGGAAACGACGGCAGTCGAGGCCTCGAGCGGGTGCGGGGTGGCGCGGTGACGCGGAGCGCGCTCGCGGTGCTCGGCCGGACCGCGAGCACAAGGTCTCACCGGGCTTGCGCCTCGACCGCCCGCAGGCCCCCCGGACGTCCCCGCGCGCTGGCTCGGCGATGAATGGGCATGACACAGGCGGCATCCATGAGACCATGCACAGGAAACGGCTCGAGCCTCTCGGGAAACCGCGTCCTGGGCTGGGACTACGATCGCTGGATCCTCTGGGATACGGACGCCCGCGCCGCGATCGCCGACGGCCACGCGCCGGGCGGCACCTTCATCGATGATCCGCTGACAGGAGTCCCGCCGCGCGAGCTGCCGGGGGGCGTGGACCTCCGCGGAGACATCGTGCTGATCCAGACGGACCCACAGCACGGCTTCGAGCTGCGCAGCGCCGCTGACGGGTCCCTGCTGGCCTCCGTCACCGCGGAGTACGACGACGCGGGGCTCGCGACCGACGGGAGCTACGTCTGGACGCGCAGGTGTTCTGGCAACACCATCACCCTCTGGAGCACCGCGGGGGTCGAGCGCTGGTCCGTGGCGGCGAGCCACCACGGCGCCATCTACGCGGCGCCCGACGCGCTGCGCGTCGGGGCGGGGAGCAACCAGGGCGTCGCCGTGCTCCCCACCGACGGCTCGCCTCCCACCGTCACCCCCGCCGTCTCGGGCACGTTCCACTCCTGGTTCCAGGACGGAGAGCGGTTTCTCACCACCACCGGCACCACGGTGCGCGTGTACTCGAAGGCCGGGACCCAGGAGAGCATCGTCAACCTGCCATCGACCCGTCATCTCGGGGGGACGCGCGACTACCTCTGGACCTTCGAGGACGACAGACCCGGCTACCCGCTCACGATCTGGCCCCGGGCGGTCATCCCGTTCCTCACCGACAAGGTGATTCTCTCGGCGGACGGCAGCCTTCTCGCGGCGCGCGCCTACGGCGCCCGGTCGCGCGTGGTGGACAGGTCTCTCCGGCTCTTCTCCCTGCCGGACGGCGAGGAGCTCGCCTCGCTCTCGCGCGACATCGGGGTGAGGGACTTCTCGATGTCCCTCGACGGCGCCGTGCTCGGTCGCACCTACCCCTCGAGCACCACCATGTACCAGCGCATCGTGAGCGACTGGTCGGGCAACACGGTGGTTCTCGAGGACGCCAGGCGCGCGCGGCCTCGTCTCAGCGCGAGCACATCTCGATCAGCATCGTCTCCAGCACCGCCTGCGCCGGGCGGCGGCTGCTCTTCAGCGCGAGGTCGGTCTCGGCGAGCATGCGCATCCAGCCGGCGAGCGCGCCCTTCGGGAGCTGGCGGACCGACTGCGCCACGTCGTTCGCCTTGAACGGCGCCACCCCGGCGCGCTGGGCGGCCTCGGCCTGGCTCGCGCCCGCGGCGAGCGCCGACTCGAACTTCACCATCTGCCGGACCGACCACGACACCGCGCCGAGCAGGCGCAGCCCGCCGTCGCGCGGGTCGTAGGCGTCGGCGAGCGCCGCGAGCGCGCGGTCGAGGCGCCGCCTCCCGAGCGCGTCGATGAGCTCCCAGACGGTGCTCTGCCGGACGCGGATGACCACCTGCGCGATCGCGTCCTCGGTGATCGGCTGCTTCGGCCCCACGTACAGCGAGAGCCGCTCGATCGCGTCGACGACGTAGCCGAGCTCGGGTCCGGCGAGCTCGGCGAGCTGCTCGGCCACGTCGCCCGCGATCGGGTTGCCCTTGTCGCGGGCCATGGTCGTGATGAAGCCGGGCAGCGCGCGGCGGTTCAGCGGCTCGCACGCGACGAGGAAGTCGCCCTTCTTCGCGGCGGTGACGATCCGGCGCTGGCCGTGGAGCTTCGGCGCGACGAGGACGAGGACCGCGCTCGGCGACGGCGCCTTGGCGTACTCCGCGAGCGCGTCGAGGGGGCTGAGCTGCTTCGACACGCCCCGCTTGCCGCCCGCGCCGCCCGCGCCCCGCTCGTCGTCCCCGTCGCCGTCGTCGCTGTCGTCCTTCTTCTCCCACCGGTCGACGCCGCGGACGAGCACGAAGCGGCGCGGGCCCATCATCGGGAGCATGCGGGCGGCGCCGAGGATCGACTCGATCGACGCGTCGCCCGCGGTGAACTTGTCCTCGTTGAAGCCGGCGATCCCCCCCTTGGCCGCCGCCTCCCGGATCGCGCTCACCACGCGATCGACCAGCCAGCGCTCCTCGCCGAGCACCAGGTAGACAGGGCGGAGCGCGCCGGTTGTCGCTTCCTTCAAGGCTTGGTCGGGCGTCACCGCTCCGGCATCGGGCGTTCAGGCAGGTGCGTCAAGGGCGACGCGCTCGCGCCCGGCCCGACGAGCCCGGACCTCCGTCACGGCAGCGAGAACGGGACGTCCACGCGCACGTTCGCGCCCGGCGGCGCGATCTCGACCGGCGGCAGCGCGCCGACGAGGCACGCGGTGACCTCGGGGCGCGCTGTCTCGCGGTCCTCGATGAGGCCGCGCGCGATCTGCCGGCCTTGCGCGTCGAACGTGATGTTGAAGACGTACTTCACCGCGCGCGGCTCGGGCTGCGCCGCGATCGCCGGCTCGTAGCAGCGCGCCACGATCGCCGGCCGGTGCGCGTCGAGCGCGCGCGCCGCCTGCCGCGCGACCTCGTCGCGCGGCACGGTCTGCGGCGCCGCCGCGCCCGCGCGCGCCGGCGGCGCGGAGGCCGCCGGGCCGGCCTGGAGCGCCTCCGCCGCCGCGGGGCGCGCGCCCGGGGGGACGGCGGCCGGGCCGTGGCGGAGGCCGAGGTAGACCGCGGCGGCGATCATGGCGCTGCCGAGGAGGATCGCGGTGGGGGTCGAGAGCTGCCTGCCCATGCCTTGGCGTTCCCGCGGGGCCCGGGAGCTCCGCCCCCGCGCCGGTCCACGGCCGTGGCTGCTTAGCCGGAATGCGCGCCGGCGGCGAGGCGCCTCCGCGTCCGCCCGGCCGCGGCGCCGCGGCCGTTTGACAGCCGCGCGCCGGATCGCTCTGATGCCGCGCCGTGTGGTCCGTCCTCCTTGTTTTCGCCGCGACGTACGTCCTCATCGCGGCGCGGCGCCTGGCGATCCTGCCCATCGGGCGCCCTGCCGGCGCGCTCGCCGGCGCGTGCGCCATGGTCCTCCTGAGCGTGCTCGACCCCGGCGCCGGCCTGACCCCGCACGAGGCGTTCGCGGCGATCGAGCCGAACACCATCGGCCTCCTGCTCGGGATGATGCTGCTCGCGGCGTCGCTCGAGATGGCCGGCGTGTTCGAGCGCGCCGCCGCGTGGGTCGCGCGGCGGAACCTGTCGCCGGTCCGCCTCCTCTACCTCGTCACGCTCGGCGCCGGGCTCGCCTCCGCGGTGCTGCTGAACGACTCGGTCTGCGTGATGCTCGCGCCGCTCGTCGACCGGACCGCCCGGCGCGCGGGGCTCGATCGCGTGCCGTACCTCCTCGCGCTCGCGATGGGCGCCAACGCCGGCAGCGCGCTCACGCTCGCGGGCAACCCGCAGAACATGCTGGTCGGCCACCTCTCCGGCATCTCGTACCGCGCGTACCTGCTGGAGGCGGGCCCGGCGGCGCTGGTCGGGCTCGCCGTCACGGCCGTGACGCTGCACCTCCTGCTCCGCCGGCGGATCGCGGCGCGCGCTGTCCACGACGCGCCCCCGCCCCACGAGCCCCCGCCGGCGCCCGAGCCCGCGCCGGCGTCGTCGCGGGGCGCGCGGCCGAGCGCCCTCGCGCCGCTCGTCTGCGTCGCGGTCGTCTCGGTCCTCTTCGTGCTCGGCGCGAACCTCGCGTGGACGGCGATCGGCGGCGCGACAGCGGCCATCCTGATGCACCGGCGCGACGCGAACGTCCTGTTCGAGCGGGTCTCGTGGACGGTGCTCGTGTTCTTCGGCGCCCTCTTCATCGTCGTGGCGGGGCTGCAGAAGACCGGCATGCCCGAGCAGGCGCTGCGCGCGGCGAGCCCCTTCCTGCCCGCGGGGCCGACGATGGGCGTCCTCGGGCTGAGCATCGCGATGCTCGTCGGCTGTCAGATCGTCTCGAACGTCCCGTTCATCCTGCTCGCGGAGTCGTACATCCAGAGCCAGCCCGATCCGCACCTCGCCTGGATCGCGACGGCCCTGGTCTCCACCCTCGCGGGCAACCTCACCCTGCTCGGCTCGGTGGCGAACATCATCGTCGTCGAGACCGTGGGCGCCGAGCGCGAGATCGGCTTTCGCTCCTACGCCCGGGTGGGGGTCCCGGTGACGCTCGCGTCGACCGCCGCCGCGCTCCTCTGGCTCCTGCTCGTGCGCTGACCCGCGCGCTGACCCGCGCTGACCCGACCGCCGCCCCGCGCCGGACGCACCGTGTCGATCAGAGCTGCGCCTGCCCGCGCGCGCGGGGGCGCTCATGCCGCGGCGCGGCGAGGTCGGGCTGCCGCCGCTGCGGCGGCCTGCGCCGCCCGTCGATCCACGCGTGGACCACGGTGATGCCCACGGCGGCGCAGAAAGCAGGGCTCACGGCGAGCATCACGAGAGGTCGCAGGGCCCGAGGAACGACGCGCGTCTTCATGTGACCCAGCATACGCCCATCAGCACGGGTGGAGTAGCGCGCTGCGTCGAAATCGCGTCGTTCCGGAGGGACGAGCAGGCATGCGCCCGACGCCATTGAAGAATACCAGACGGAAAAATCTTGTATTGCTGTACCGCAGTGTCTACACCTGCCGTGACCGCGCTCGACGCTCTGCGCGCGCGGCTCGCAGCGCCGCGCGGGAGCGAGGCTCCCGGAGGCGCGCCGGAGCGGCCGATCTCCCGCGCAGAGGCGAGAGAACCGCGGTCACCCATCTCCTGGAGAGGCCCTGAATGGCGCACGATCTATCGAAACGAGTCGCCCTTGTCACCGGCGCTTCCCGCGGCCTCGGCGCGGCCATCGCGCGCAAGCTCGCGGGGGCCGGCGCGAGGGTGGCGGTCAATTACTTCGGCGGGCGCGAGGGGGCGACGCGCGTGGTCGAGGACATCCGCCGGAGCGGCGGCGAGGCCGAGGCGTTCCAGGCCGACGTGCGCGACGAGCGGGACATCGTCCGCCTCGTGGGCGAGGTGCGGGCGCGCTTCGGCCCCGTCGAGGTGCTGGTGCTCAACGCGACGGGCCCGCAGCCGTACGTGAAGCTCGAGGAGCTGACCTGGCGTCACTGCCTCGACCAGCTCGAGTTCTTCGTGAAGAGCCCGGTCCTCCTCGCGCAGGCGGTCGTGCCCGAGATGAAGGAGCGCCGCGCGGGGCGGATCATCAACATCGGCTCCGAGGTGTTCGAGCAGGGCGTCCCCGAGTTCTCGAACTACGTCTCGGCGAAGGGCGCGCAGCTCGGCCTCACGCGCTCGTGGGCGCAGGAGCTCGGCCCGTGGGGGATCACGGTCAACCTTGTCGCGCCCGGCTGGATCCCTGTCGAGCGCCACGCCGGCGAGGGCCTCACCGACGCTCACAAGCAGTCCTACGCGTCGGGCAACGCGCTCCGGCGCATGGGCACGCCGGACGAGATCGGCGATGCCGTCGCGTTCCTCGCGTCCGACGCCGCCAGGTTCATCACGGGCCAGAAGCTGTCCGTGAACGGCGGCAGGACGCTGGCCTGACCCTCGCTCGGCGGCGCCTCGGGCGGCGGCAGCCGACGCGCCTGATCCACCCCGGGTGCTGTCGCCCTGGAGACCACAGGACGGGCGGCGCGGTGTGACGGGCGCGCGACAGGCGCGCCTGAATCGCCGCTCGAGGAGCCTTGTGCATCTGGCCCTGTCGGGAGGCCGAGCTTCCGCTGTCCTCGGCGTGTCGCGCTCGACCCGGCGCGCCGCACCTGCCGTCGCAAACCCCACGACAGGCGGATCTCGGCGCTGGTACGGCGCCTGCAAACTCCCTCGCACACCCCACGAGGAGAGAACGAATGTCAATTCGACGGAACATGACGGCAGCGCTCAGCATCTGGGCCATCGGGTTCATCGGCTGCGCCAGCGGCCCGCCGGAGAGCGTCGAGGGGCTCGACGATGCGACGGTGGGCGAGCAGATCGCCGAGGCCGAGCAGGCGCTCTGCGCCCACTCTCAATGTGACCCCGGCGGCGCGCTCACGCCCTCCTGCGACCCGTGCGCGGCGAGCGTCTGCGCCGTGGACGCCTATTGCTGCACCGTCGCCTGGGATTCGACCTGTGTGCAGCAGGTCGGCAGCGTCTGCGGCCAGTCCTGCGCCGACGTGGGAGATCTGGTGTTCGACGGCTGTCACGGCCAGGGCAGCGGCTGCACCTCGGTCGGCGCGACGAACCCGATCGCCTCGGCCTCCGCCGTGGCCGTCAGCCCCGACGGCTCCAGCGTCTACGCGACCTCGGGCGGTAGCTCGGCCGGCGCGGTGGCCCATTTCCGACGCCAGGCGTCCGGCGAGCTGGTGTACGGAGGGTGCATCGGCCAGGGCGTCAGCGGCTGCACCAGCGTCCTGCCAGCCAAGCCGCTCTACGCACCTCGAGCCGTGGTGAGCTTGCAGGACAGCGTCTACACGCTCTCGGCCGGCGGCTCGGTCGCCCACTTCCGAAGGAGCACGAACGGCGACCTCGCCTACGCCGGCTGCATCGGCGGGCCGAGCAGCAGCCAGTGCACGCAGGTGAGCGGCGTGGCCATCCAGGATACGACGAGCCTCGCCGCGAGCGCCGATGGCAAGAGCGTCTATGCCGTCGCGACGACCGGGCGCGGCGCGGTCTACCGCTTCGACCGGGTCACGAACGGAGACCTCACTTACGCGGGGTGCATCGGTGACGGCGTGGCCGGCTGCGCCTCGCTCATCGGCGCCACCAACGAGCTCCGCAACCCGCGCGGCGTCACCGTCACCGCGAACGGCAGCAGCGTCTACACGATATCCACGGATCCAGGGGCCATCGCGCATTTCCGCCGGGACTCGAGCGGAGCCCTGACGTACGCCGGCTGCATCGGTCGCTCGAGCCCCTGGCAGGCGCTGACGGGCTGCACGACGCTCGCGGCGCCGAACCCCATCTACGAGGCCACCGCCCTCGGCGCGAGCCCGGACTCCACCAGCGTCTACGTCGGCGCCGCCGGCACGATCACGCACTTCCGGCGGTCCGCGAGCGGGGATATCGCGTATGCCGGCTGCATCGGCAGCAGCAACGGCCAGTGCACGAGCCTCGCGCCGAGCGCCGCGCTGTCGGACCCGAGCGGGGTCGCGGTCACGGCGGACAGCAAGAGCGTCTATGTCTCCTCGCGCGGCGGCACGATCGCGCACTTCAAGAGGGCGACGAACGGTGACCTCCTCTTCGCCGGCTGCATCGGCCAGGGCGTCGCCGGCTGCACCGAGATTGCCCCGACCCAGGGGCTCGGCTTCGCGACGAGCGTGGCCGTGAGCAGCGACGCCAGGAGCGTCTACGTCTCCGCCGGCGGCAGCGCGGGCGGCTGGTCGAGCGGCGCGGTGTCTCGATTCGACCGGCTGAGCCTCTGAGCGCCGCTGCGCCAGGCCCTGGCGGGGCCGCGAGACCGCGGGAACCTCTGTTCTTCGCTGCGGCCGCGGGGCGTCGTCATAGACGCCCCTGGTGCCACAGGGAGAGGAGGTCCATCGACGTCGCGACCGCGACGTGGATCGCGCACCCGCCCCAGATGGAGTCGCTCTTCAGGCTCACCGTGCCGAGGATGAACCCGGCGAGCACCGAGCCGAGGGTCTCGGGCAGCGGCTTGCCGAAATGGATCATCGTGTAAGGAACCATCATGACGAAGATGGATGAATAGCCGAGCGCGCGGCGGATCCCGTGGATGAAGAAGCCGCGGTAGAAGAACTCCAGCGCGACGAACTGCGCGGCGTAGAGGGCCTCCCACCCCCAGAACCACGGCCACAGGTCCTCGCCCCGCGCGAGCTTGTAATAAGGGTACTTCGCCTGGAAGGCCGGCGAGAGCGACGCGACGTACAGCACGGGCGCCATCACGGCGAAGAAGAAGGCATAGATGGACAGGTGCCGCGCCGTCCCGCGGACGCGCAGGCCGAGGCTCCGGATCGGCTCGCGCAGCACGAGGCGGGCGACGAGGAGGGTCGGCACCAGGTAGCCGGTGAGGCGGCCGACCGCCCAGACGATCCGCTGGTGAAAGCGGCGATCCGGCGAGGTGTTCAGCGCGTCGTGGAGCCGCGCCGCCAGGTCGTCGAGGCCCACGGCGCGCAGGCCCTGGACCATCCACCGCGTGTCGTTCTCGTTGCCGGCAAAGCGAACGAAGATGAGCACGCCGATCACCGTGAGAAACACGCTCGCGATGCGGCGGCTGACCTCGCCCGGCGGCGTGGTGCTCCGGTGGAGCGCGGCCTCGGCGTCGAGCCGGTCGCGCAGGTCGATCACGTACTCCTGCCATATCCCGCGGAAAAAGCGTCCGATCACGCGCCGTGCTTATCACCGCGGCCGGCCGCAGCACAACGCGGAAGCCCGGCGCCCGTCCCGCCGGCTGTCGTCCGACAACATAATTCACGACCGTCGCGGTACGGCGAACGCGGCCGTACCGGCTCCGGGTATGCGTTTTGCAATCAGTTTTGCAATCAAGCGAGCACCCGGAGAAGTAGACAGGCCATGAAAATGATTCAGCAGCACCTCGCGCACCACCAGGCGCGCTTCAGCGACCACCCGTTCTTCGCCCGACTCGAGGCCGATCCGCCCCTCGCCGAGCTCGCGCCGTTCCCGCTGTGTCTGACGTTCTTCGTGATGACGTTCCGGGACATCCTGCGCGTCTGCGACGAGCGCATGTCGGATCCGGAGTACATGCGCATGGTGCACCGCCATCGCCTGAAGGACGCCGGTCGCGACCGCTGGTTCCTCGACGATCTGGCGGCGCTCGGCATCGAGCGCCCCACGCCGGCGCAGCTCTTCGGCCAGCCTCACCACGCCGCGCGCGACGCAAGCTTTGCGCTCGTCGCGGAGGCGTTCAGGGTGCGCCACGACGCGAGCCAGCTCACGCTGCTGCTGACGCTCGAGTCGGCGGGGCACGTCTTCCTCGAGCGCGTCGCGCGCTACCTGGAGCGCATCGGCGAGCGGCGCCGCCTGCGCTACTTCTCCCGGACGCGCCTCGACATGGAGAAGGCGCACGGCATCTTCGGGGAGGACACCGACGCTCGCCTCGAGTCCATCGTCCTCGACCCGGAGGCGCGGGCGGAGGCGCTACAGCTCGTCGACCGGTGCTACCGGGAGCTCCACGGGATGTTCGACGAGATCGAGGCGCAGATCGCCGACACCTCGGCGCGCGCCGGGGTCGTGCCGTCGAAGCGAGAGCCGGCGAGAGGCGCCGGCGTCCAGAGCGTGAGGGCGCACGCCCTGCGCCCGTTCGCACGGCGTGCGGCGCGGGACGACGTCCACCGCCCGTGACCGAGGCTCTCCTCTTCCTGCCAGATCCCGCATAAAAGCGTCCGTCGTCGTCGGACTACCTGGCCGCCTCGATCGCCTCGGCGCTGCGCACGTGGCGGCCGAGCAGGTCGAGGATCACCTGCGCCTCGGCCATCATCTGCGTCACGATCTCGGCCGCGGGCTTGATGCTCTTGACGGCCAGGACGCTCTCGGAGCCGGCGGGCATGTCCATCTCCTCGAGATCGCCGACCGTGTCCGGCGTGGGGACGATGGCGCTGAACTTCGGCATGACATAAGGGATGTCCAGGACCCCGGGGAACAGCACGGTCGTGCCGATGGTGGCGGGCGGAGGCGGCGGCACAAGGATCCTCGACTCCTTCCCGGCCCACTGCCTGACGACGCGGTTGCGCAGGACGCGCTGGCGCTGGTTTGGAAACTCCGGGCCGAAGAAGGTCTGTATCGCCGTGGCCCCGCCGCCCGCCGCCACGAGGCGCGCCTTGTAATCGGGGTGGGCGTACGCCTCCGTCGACGCGACGAAGCGCGTGCCGGCGACCACGCCGTCAGCGCCGTAGTAGAGCGCCATGAGGACGCTGACGCCGTCCGCGATGCCCCCCGCCGCCAGGAGCAGCGCAGGGTTCACCTGCCTGCGGATCTCGCGCACGAGATCCCTGGTCGTCAGCGTCGCCCGGGCGTGGCCGCCAGCCTGAGACCCCTGCGCGATGATCCCGTCCGCGCCGACCGCGATCGCGGCGCGCGCCGCCGCCACCGAGCCCACCTGGACCCAGACCCTGGCCCCCGCCGCGTGGAGCGCGTCGACCCAGGCGACCTCGGGCGCGTTCCAGTGGAAAACCACGAGCTCCACCGCCTCGGCGATACAGACGTCGATATGCTCGTGCGTGACGAAGGAGCCCCCAGCCCCCGTCTCGACGATGAAATCCACGCCGAACAGGTTTGACGTGAGCGCCTTGGTCGCTTGAATTCGCGCCTGCACCACCGGCGGCGGCTCGGTCGCCGAGCCCAGCAAGCCGATCCCCCCCGCGTTGGAGACCGCGGCCACGAGCGGAGGCAGGCTGACGAACGCCATGCCGGCGCTGACGAGCGGGTACCGAACACCGTAGTTCGTCGTGAGCCGGGTCGTGAGCGAGAGCCGCAGCGCGGCGCTCGACTGGCCCCACAGCCCCTCGTCCTCCGCCCCCTCCGCGCCGGCCGGCCCGCACCCCGCGCCGATCGACAGCGTGAGCCCACCGAGCCCCAGGAGGTCGAGAAACGTACGTCGACCGAGCTTGTGCATCACTTCCCTCGCACTCTTCGTCTCGGTCATCTTGCGCTCCCGCCCCTGCCCTCACCCGCCGGCAACAGCGTACAGCAAAACGCGTCCTGGACTGCATAGCAGCGCACCGGACAGACCAACTTTCGGTACATTGTTTGCATCATTTTGTGGCTTTCGGAGAACACCAGGCCATGAAAATGATTCAAGAACGCATCCTGCGCCATGAGGCGCGTTTCACCAGGCACCCGTTCTTCGCGCGCCTCGAGAAGAACCCGCCCCTCGAGCAGCTCGCGCCCTTTCCGCTCTGCTTGGCGTTCTTCGTGATGACATTCCAAGAGATCCTGCGCATCAGCGACGAGCGCGCGGCCGATCCGGAATACAAGCGCCTGATCCATTGCCATCGCCTGGAAGACGCGGGGCACGACCGGTGGTTCGTCGCGGATCTCAAGGCGCTCGGCATCGAGCTGCCCACGGCGGCGCAGCTCTTCGCTCCGCCTCATGACGCCGCGCGCAGCGCGAGCTTCGCGCTGATGTCGGAGGCGTTCACCGCGCGCCACGACGCCAGTCAGCTCACCCTGCTCCTGACGCTCGAGTCCGCAGGACACGTGTTCTTCGAGCGCTTCGCGCGCTACCTCGATCGCATCGGCGAGCGGCGCCGCCTGCGCTACTTCTCCCAGACACACCTCGACGTCGAGAAGGCCCATGACGTCTTCGAGGAATGCAACGACGCTCGTATCAAGGCCCTCGAGCTCGACGACGAGGCGCAGAGAGAGGCGCTGCAGCTCGTCGAGCGGTGCTACCACCAGCTCGGCGCGATGTTCGACGACTTCGAGGCGCATATCGCGGCCGGCGCGGCGCGCGCCGAGCCCGCGCCGTCGAAGCCCCGGTCGGTCAGGGGCACGGCGATTCACGCCGGGAGCGGGCCCGCCCTGAGGCCCTCCGCGCGGCGCGCCCCCTCGCGCCGCCCGCGGTGACGGCGGCGCGGACGGGCTCACGCCGGGCCGCCGCCCCGCAGGGGCGCGCGGCCCGGCGCGCGCATCACTGCGCGCTGGTCGGGTTGACGATGATCTCGACGCGCCGGTTGTTGGCGCGGCCCTCGACGCTGGCGTTGTCCGCCACCGGCCGGTCCGGCCCGTGGCCGACGGTCGTGATCTTGTCGGCGGGGAGCCCCACGCTGATGAGGTGGGTCTTCACGGCGTCGGCGCGATCGAGCGAGAGCTTGCGGTTCGCCTGGGCGGAGCCGGTCGAGTCGGTGTGCCCCTCGATCCGGAGCGGCGGCGACCCCTGGTCCTTCAGGGTGGTCGCGACCTGGTTGAGCTTCTCCTTGGCGATCGGCAGGAGCTCGGACTTGCCCGAGGCGAACAGGACGGCGCCCGAGAGCGTGATGACCACGCCGCGCTTCTCCTCCTTGACCGCGGCGATCTCCTTCAGGCTCGCGAGCGCCGCGTTCGCGACGCGCTCGGCCTCCCGCCGCGCCGCCTCGGCCTCCTTGCGGGCCTTCTCGGCCTCGCTGCGCGCGCTCTCGGCCTGGACCCGCCCGCTCTCGGCCTGGGCGCGCGCCTGGCGCTCGCGCTCGATCTGCTGCTGGTTCGTCTGCAGCGCCTCCTTCGCGGTGGCGAGCTGCTCGTGCGAGAGCTCCTTGAAGTTCTGCTCCGCCTCGGCCTTGTCGCGCTGCGCCTGCTCGAGCGCCGCCGCCGCCTCGGCCTCCCGCGCCTTGCGGTCGGCGATGTAGGCGAGGTCGCGCGTCTGCTGCGCCTCGGGGTCCTCGTTGAACGACCCCTCGGCGCGGGAGAGCGCCTGCTTCGCCGTGTCGAGCTGGGCGGGCGCGAGGTTCGCCGCCGGGCCCTGGGCCGCGCGCTTGTAGCTCGTGCGGGCCTCGACGAGCTCCTTCGGCGGCATCGCCGCGCTGCACCCCGACGCCGCGTAGAGCGCCGCGCACAGCGCGAGGGACCGGGCCGGCAAGGACAGGTTCTTCATTCCAGAAGCCATCACCTTCACCTCTCGCTTCACTTGACCCCCGCCTGCTGCAGCTGTTCGACCTGCTTCAGCGCGTCCTCCGCCTGGGCCTGCGTGGCGCGCGCCTTCGCGATCGCCAGCGCGAGCTCGGCGTCCGCCTCGGCGCGCTCGAGGAGCGGCAGGGCGGCCTCGTTCTCGCCGGCCTGCATGAGCTGCCTGGCCTGCTCGATCTGCTCGTTGGCGAGCTTCAGGTGGAGGGTGGCCTGCGGGTCGGTCCCGGCGCCCACCTCGTCCGCCGCGCGGATGGCGGCCTGCGACGCGGCGAGCTGGTCGTTCGGCGGGGGCACGCTGCCGCCGCATCCGACGAGGGCAAGACCGAGCAATGCTGCGAGCACTGCGGCCGGGCTCGCAAGACGGCGTGTGGCTGGCTTGTTGTTCGGGCTTCGGTTCACCCGTCCCTTGTACAACACCTGAGGTCGTCAAGAAATCAGGAAACCCCTGCCTTTCAAGGCAATTATCCCCGTAGCGCGCGGGACCGCGCTCGCGGCCGCGCCGCGCGCGCTGTCCCGCGCGCGCGGCGGCTGATCTTCCGGCTAGTCGACGCGCATCGAGCTCGCGCGGACGATGCGGATCCGCGCGTCGCGCGCGTCCGGCTGGTTGACCGCGCGCGCGAAGTCGGGCGCCGCGGGGGAGGCCACCTCGACGACGGACGCGGTGCTGCCGATGCGGATCGCGCCGATCTGCTGGCTCGACACGCCGCCGCGGCGGCACACGAGGGCGAGCAGGCGCCGGGGATCGGCGCCGTGGCGCTCCCCCCAGTTGACCTGGAAGGGCACGAAGGGGAGGCGCGGGGCGTGCGCCCCGTCGCCGCGGCGAGCGGCGTCGCCGCGAGGAGCGACGTCGCCACGGAAAGCAGCGCCGCCGCGAGGAGCGACGTCGCCACGGAAAGCAGCGCCGCCGCGAGGAGCGACGTCGCCGCGGAGAGCAGCGCCGCCGTAGCGGCCGGCGTCGTCCCGACGACCGGCGGGGCGGTACACGGCGCCGCCGTGGCGGGCGGCGTCGCCGCGATGCCCGGCGGCGCGATCGCGCGACGGCGGCTCGGACCGGGGCGGCGCGACGGCGGTGACGGGCTGCGGCGCGCAGGGGCCGGTGTGCTTCGCCCGCGCGAGGAGCGCCGCGACGAGCTCGGTGGCGTCCATGTCCGCGAGCAGGCGCGCGGCGAGCTGCATGAGCCGCGGCTCGGGCGCGGGGCCCGACCGCTCGCGCGCGCGCTCGCCAGCCGCGTCGGCGGCGCGCTCCCCGGCCGCGTCGGCCGCGCTCGCGTCGGCCGCGTCGGCCGCGCTCGCGTCGGCCGCGCTCGCGTCGGCCGCGTCGGCCGCGCTCGCGTCGGTCGCGCTCGCGTCGGCCGCGCTCGCGTCGGCCGCGCTCGCGTCGGCCGCGTCGACCCGGCGCGCGGCGGCGAGCTCGGCCGCGAGCCGCTCGTCGGCGGCGCGCAGCACGTCGGCGGGCGACGGGGCGGGCCGGAACGTGACCTCGACGCGCGCGCGCCGGAGCAGCCTCAGCGCGTGCTCGCGCGCGAACGGCGCGACGAGCAGCACGCTCGTCCCCTTGCGGCCCGCCCGGCCGGTGCGACCGCTCCGGTGCGTGTAGATCTCGGGGTCGCCCGGGGGATCGGCGTGGATGACGCGCCCGACCTCGGGCACGTCGATGCCGCGCGCGGCGACGTCGGTCGCGACCAGCGTGGTGATGGCGCCGGAGCGGAACGCGTCGAGCGTGCGCGTGCGCTCGCGCTGCTCGAGGTCGCCGCTCAGGGCGCCCGCGGGCAGGCCCAGCGCGGTGAGCTTGTCGGCGAGCTCGGCGGTGCCCTCGCGCGTGCGCACGAAGACGAGCGTGCGCTCGCCGGGCGCGAGGAGCAGCAGGTTCACGAGCGCCGCGTCGCGCTCGGCCGGCAGCACGAGGTGGGCGACGTGCGCGATGTCGCCGTTGGCCGCGCCGGGGCGCGTGCCCTCGACGCTCACCGCGTCGCGCTGGAAGCGATCGGCGAGCGCGCGGACGTCGCGCGAGAAGGTGGCCGAGACGAGGTGGGTCTGGCGGTCCGCGGGCATCCGGCCGGCGATCGCCTCGAGCTCGTCGCGGAAGCCGAGGTCGAGCATCTGGTCCGCCTCGTCGAGCACGAGGGCGACAACGCCGCGCGGATCGACGGTCCCGCGCTCGAGGTGATCGAGCAGGCGGCCGGGCGTGCCGGCGATGACGAGCGGATCGCGGCGCAGCGAGCGCGCCTCCGCGCCGAAGCTCGTGCCGCCGGTGACGCAGGCGACGCGCGCGCCGAGGGGCGCGAGGAGCCAGCCGAGCTCGCCGGCGATCTGCGCGGCGAGCTCGCGCGTGGGGGCGATGATGACCGCGGCCGGGGCCGCCGTGGTCCGGGGCGCGCCCTCGGGCGAGGCCGCGGCGGCGCGCTCGGCGACGGCGCGCTCGAGGCGGGGGGCGAGCGCGAGGCCGATGGCCACGGTCTTTCCCGAGCCGGTCTGCGACGAGACGCGGAGGTCCCGGCCGGCGAGCTCCGGCGCGAGGACGGCCTGTTGAACGGGGGTGAGGGAGGTGAAGCCGCGGCGGGCGAGCGCGCCCGCGAGCGGCGCGGGCAAGGCGTCGATCGGTGAGTCTGGATTCATGAAAGCCGCGCAACCTAGCAGAAGCTGGACGGCTGTCGCGGCCAATCGCACGCCGCGCGGGACGGCGCGCGACGGTGCCCACGACTCGCCCCGCGCCCCGCGCCCCGCCGGGATGGCGGGGCCGGGCGGCGGTTCGTCTGGTCCGTGCGGTGCGTGGGGATCCGTGAGGTCCGCGTGGCCCGCGAGGTCCGTGTGGCCCCCGTGACCGCGCGGCGCTTCACGTCACTGGCCGGTCTGGGTGCCCTTCTCGTCGAGCCAGGACACGACCCACGCGAACGGGCCGTTCCAGTTGATCGTGATCTCGTTGACCGACCACGCCTCGATGTCGTCGATATAGCACTTCTGCGGCGCGCACGCGGCGTCGATCTGCTCCATGGCGACCGGGTCCTGACGTGCAGAGTTGGGGCCGCCGGAGACCGCGCCCGGCGGGGCGGCCGGGAACTCGTCGCTGAGCTGGGCAGCCCAGAAGCGATGGTGCGGGTTCTTCAGCGGGTTCTCGCCGTAGCCGGAGACATAGGACTTGTCCATCGCGTTGCGCCCGAGGATGTAGTCCGCGCCCGACACCACGCCGTCGAGGTACTTCTGCTCGCCGGTGAAGTCGTGCGCCAGCGCCAGGACGAGCATGTTGTTGAGCACGAACGAGTTGGAGCCCCAGGGATACCCGGTCGCGTCCGCCTTGAAGGGGACCCGGTAGCCCTCCGCGCCGATGACGTCGAGGTACTTGTCGGCGATGGCGGCCAGCTTGGCCCGCGCCGCCTCGCGCTCCGCCGCCGCGTGCTGGGCGTCGACGACGGCGAGCGAGATGGCGCCCAGCCCGTCGACCTGCCCCCACGTCATGGCGCTGAACGTGCCGGGCGCGCCGAGGAGATCCTCGGCGTAGGGCGAGGCCGCGAGCTCGGCCTGGTACTTGGCGTCGCCCGTGGTGATGAAGAGCTCGGCGGCCGCCCAGTAGAACTCGTCGCTCAGCTCGCCGTCGCCGTAGGCGCCGCCGCCCACGACCTCGCCCTCGTTCGGGATGACCTCCGGGTTCGCCTGCGCCGCGTCCCACGCCCGCGTCGCGGCCTCGAGGCACGCCTCGGAGAACGCGGGGTCGAGCTCGCGCCAGATGCGCGCCGCCTGCGCCGCGGAGGCGGCCACGTTGAGCGTCGCCGCGGTGCTGACCGGGCGCAGGTACCGCGGCTGCGGATCCTCGTGCGGGGCCAGCGGCAGGCCGGTCCACTCCGCGTCGTGGATCTTGTGGTGCACCATGCCCGCGTTCTCCTCCCCTTCCGGCACCTGCATCTTGAGGAAGAACTCGATCTCCCACCGGGCCTCGTCGAGGAGGTCCGGGATCTGGTTCATGTTCTCGGGGATCTTCAGCTTGCCGTCGCCGAAGTCGCCCACGGTGGACCCGAGCGCGACGAGGCGCTCGTACTGGTTCAGCAGCGTCCACGCGGAGATACCGCCGTTCACCACGTACTTGCCGTGATCGCCGGCGTCGTACCACCCGCCGGTGACGTCGAGCGTGTACGTGCAACCGATGTCCGCGGCGCAGGGCGCCTGGTCCGGCATGTGCCCCGCCGGACGCGCGTGGTCCGGGCCCACGTACTGCTCCAGGATCTCGATGCCGGAGCGGTTGTGATAGAAGTAAGCGAGCGCGTCGTACTTCATCTGAGAGTAGATGGTCGGGCTCACGTCGAACGGGTGGCTCGACACGTCCCCGACGCGCAGCGTGAACCCCTGGCCGGCCGCGACGAAGTCGGTGAAGTCGATGGTGTGCACGTGCTCGCCGGAGCTCGCGTCGGTGCCCACGACGTGGGTCGCCCCCCGGGCCATCACCGTGCCGCCGGCGTCGACGAGCTGCCACTCGTGCGGCTTGTCCGCCGCGGCGACGACCGTCGCGAACTTGGCTGCGTTCGGCAGGTACCCGACCTGGTTGACGCGGATCAGCTCATCACCGGACGGCGGCACCGTCTCGACCTGCTCCTCGCCGCCGGCGCCGCCCGTGCCCGACCCGCCCGACCCGCCCGTGCCCGACGCGCCCGACCCGCCCGTGCCCGACCCGCCCGACCCGCCCGTGCCATTCGAGGGATCGTCGCCGCCGCAGCCGACCGCGGCGAGGCCGCCCACGAGCGCCACAAGGAGCGGCCCTCCCAGAGACAGCCACGAACGCTTCCGACCAGCCGACCTTGAAGCAAAAAGCATAATCAGCATCTCCAGCTAAAGTTGACAGTCCCGCAGCAGAGACGACGCGCACGGAACCTTATGACCGCGCAACAATCGATGGAGTCGGTGTCGTTGTCAAGCGCGGATGCGGGCCGAGGGCGCGTCGAGATCTCGTGACGTCCTGGCCTCGGGTATCACGCGTTGCGGCGTCATCGAGATCACGCGTCACGACGCGGTGAACGCGCCGTATTTCGTGCATCAGCGACGAAATTTTACAGAACCACCCGAACAGGCAGCAGCGACCGCCGTGCCTCGAGCGCCGGGGTCGTCAAAATTTTTCGTTTTAATTTCCAACACTTGAGCGCCACCGTCTGCCCCCCGGGGTGGGCGGCGGCGCCCGCCGGGGACCGGGCGGCGCGCCGCGTTCAGTAGTGCCAGGGAAAGCGCTTGAAGTCGGGACGGCGCTTCTCTAAAAAGGCGTCTCGACCCTCCTGCGCCTCCTCCGTGCCGTAGGCGAGCCGCGTCGCCTCGCCGGCGAAGAGCTGCTGTCCGACCAGCCCCTCGTCAGGCAGGTTGAAACCGTACTTCAGCATCCGCATCGCGGTGGGGCTCTTCGAGTTGATGATCGCGCCCCACCGGAGCGCCTCCTCCTCGAGCTCGGCGTGGGGGACGACGGCGTTGACCATCCCCATCGCCGCCGCCTGCTCTGCCGTGTAGTCGAGCCCGAGAAAGAAGATCTCCCGCGCCTTCTTCTGCCCGACCTGCCGCGCGAGCAGCGCCGAGCCATACCCGCTGTCGAAGCTCGCGACGTCCGGGTCCGTCTGCTTGAACATCGCGTGCTCGCGGCTCGCGAGGGTCATGTCGCAGACGACATGGAGGCTGTGACCTCCGCCGGCCGCCCAGCCGGGCACCACCGCGATGACCACCTTGGGCATGAACCGGATGAGCCGCTGCACCTCGAGGATGTGGAGTCGGCCGAGCCGCGCCGGATCGGCCTGCCCCGCGCTCGCCCCCTCGTACTTGTATCCATCCTTCCCGCGGATGCGCTGGTCTCCGCCGGAGCAGAACGCCCAGCCGCCGTCCCTGGGAGAGGGCCCGTTGCCGGTGATCAGCACACATCCCACGTCCGCTGTCGTGCGCGCGTGCTCGAGCGCCGTGTACAGCTCGTCGACGGTGCGCGGGCGAAACGCGTTGCGCACCTCGGGGCGGTTGAACGCGATGCGCACGGTGCCCTGGTCCAGGGCGCGGTGGTACGTGAGATCCTCGAACGAGAACCCTTCGACCTCACGCCAGCGCGCCGGGTCGAAAATCGCAGAGACTGTCATGGTCCACTCCTTGTGGGCGCGGACCCTACCCGCCTCATGGTGGCCTGGCAACCGCGGTGACACCGACAGTGGGCGCCGACGAGAGACGCGCGCCTACCCACGGCTCCGGCCGCTCCTCTCGGTCGCGCCAGGGAGCCACGGACACCCTTGACATAAAAGTCGATCTCGTGGACAAGCGAGCTCCGACGCATCGGTGGGGTCGACCTCGCTTTGGCGGTGTGCGCCCGCGCGCTCCGGCCGGACGGCGCGGGACGGCGCTCACCTGCGTTCGGGCGGGGGAATACCGGATAAGCAGACGGGCGCGACGAGGAGCGCGCGCCGTGACCGCGCAGGGGAGGACATGGGCTTGAGCCACGAAAAGCATTTCCAGGTCTCGGCAGGGCTGCTGGCCACGGCGGACGCGCGCGGCCACTTCCATGATCTGAACCCCGCCTGGGAGCGGATCCTCGGCTGGTCGCTCGACGAGCTCCGGGGCAAGCCGTTCATCGAGTTCGTCCACCCCGACGACCGCGAGGCCACGCTCGCGGCGACGGCCGAGCTCTTGCAGGGGCACACGCACGCCCGGTTCGACAACCGCTATCGGTGCAAGGACGGCTCGTACAGGTGGCTCGGCTGGGCCGCGAGCGTGGACATGGACGACGCCCCCGAGGAGCGCCTCATCTACGCCACGGCGATGGACGTGACGAGCGACAGGGAGCGGGCGGATGAGCTCGCGCGCGTGACGCACCTCGCGACGGTGTACGAGAAGCTGTTCCAGGTCTCGGTGGGCCTCCTCGTGACCCTGGACGCAAACGGGTATTTCCGCCACGCCAACCCGGCGTGGAGGCAGACCCTCGGCTGGTCTCCCGAGGAGATGACCGCCAAGCCGTTCATCGAGTTCGTCCACCCCGACGACCGCGAGGCGACGCTCGCCGAGGCCACCGCCCTGTTCCAGGGCCGCACGACGATCCGGTTCGACAACCGCTATGCGTGCAAGGACGGATCGTACAAGTGGCTCGCGTGGACCGCGCACATGGACGCGTCCGAGGAGCCGTCGCGCCGGCTCGTCTACGGCACCGCGCACGACGTCACGTCCTACAAGGAGGTGCACGGGGAGCTCGAGCGGACGCTCGCGCGGCTCCGCGACTCGATGCAGGCGATGTCGACGCCGCTCATCCCGATCACCGATCGCATCGTGGTCATGCCGCTCGTGGGTCAGATGGACTCGGAGCGGATCGGACAGGTGATGTCGGTCGCGCTCGATGGAGTCCAGTCGACGCAGGTGCAGATTGTCATCCTCGACGTGACGGGGCTCAAGGAGATCGACACGCGCGTCGCCTCCGCGCTCGTCGACACGGCGAAGGCGCTGCAGCTCCTCGGCGCAAGGACCATCCTGACCGGCATCCGGCCGGCGGTGGCGCAGACGCTCGTCGGGCTGGGGCTCGATCTGGCGGGCATCCTCACGAAGAGCACCCTCCAGAGCGCCATCACCTTCGCGCTGCAAAGCGGCCAGATCCCGGCCCACGTCCGCCCCCTGTGACGACCGCCGGCGCGCGGCGGCGAAGCCTCCCCGCCCCCCGGCGCACGGGCCGGTGCACACGCCGGGGCGGCTGGTGTATAAGGCAGCGTGGCAGACGTTCGCACACGCAAAGGTCGCATCGTACTCGGCGAGGCCTCGGTCGCAGGAGCCTGCTGCGCAGCCGTCGTGTTGCTCGCCGCCGCGCCGTCCTGCTCGACCAAGGTGCGGAGGTTCGACGAGGCCGGCCCGGCCGCGAGCGCCGGCGGCGGCGGCTCGGCCGCGAGCGCCGGCGGCGGTGACGCGGCCGCGAGCGGCGGCGGCGGCGGCGGGCGCCCTTGCGATCCTGGCAGCCAGGACGCCTGTTACGGCGGGCCGGCCGGCACGCTGAACCGCGGCGCCTGTCGCGCCGGCCTGAGGGTCTGCGACGAGCAGGGCAACGGGTACGGCCCGTGCGCTGGCCAGGTGCTTCCGGCGCCCGATCGCTGCGACACCGCCGAGGACGAGGACTGTGACGGTGTCGTGAACGAGAGGTGCACATACGCCCGGTGCGGGGACGTCCCTCGCGGCCTGCCGAGCGACGTCTACTCGCTCGATCCGGACGGGCCCGGCCCAGAGCCGGAGTTCGCCGCATGGTGCGATCTGGTGACGGACGGCGGCGGGTGGGCGCTCCTCTACAACAGCGTCGGGTCGGAGGCGGGAAAGACGCTGCAGTTCTGGGACATCCCTTACGCCGAGCGGCTCGGGACCAGGGGAGAGCCGGGGCCCGGTCAGAACTTCTACCGGGGCTCCCTCTACGTCGTCGGTCGCGAGTACCGCGACGAGATCGAGGATCTCGAGGGGACCGTCGAGGAGGTCATGCGCGCGACCGCGGAGGGCATCGACCCGGAGACCATGAAGCTCCTCCGGCCCGATCACACGACAGGGAACGCCGACATCTTCGTTGCCCACTTCATGTCGGGGTGGTCGTCCCGCGATCACGACGGCGACCCGTCCCCGGGGAACTGCGCGCTCGAGCACCAGAACGTCACGCAACACTACGCGCAATGCTGGGAGTACAACCTCGGCGCGGACGCGGACGAGCCGTTCGACGACGGTGGCTGGGGACCCCACCTCGGGACGCACATCGCGGAGCGGCTCGCGCTCGCCAGCGACGGCACCCTCTATACCCGCGTGAGGCGAATCTCCCGCTGGACGCGGTGGTGAGCCTCGCGGCGGGCGTACCTCCGCGGATTTCGTGACACCCTCGGGAGGCGAAGGTATGCTCGCCCGGACATGCGCTTCTATGCACTGATATTGCTCACGCTCCTCGCGGGCCTCTGCCTGGCGAGCTGCTGGAACAGCGGCGCCTGCGTGGAGGGAGACGCGTGCGAGTGCTCCCAGGGAGACGAGTGTTACCTCGGCTGCGACGGTGACAATTGCGACCAGCGTTGCTTTCAGATGGATCGCTGCGGCGCCGTCTGCGAGCACGGGTGCTCGTTCGAGTGCTTCGACGTCGACGAGTGCTCGGCCTCCTGCGGGGACGACTGCGATCTCGAGTGCCACAACACCGCGTCGTGCGGGGCCATCTGCGACCGCGGCTGCCGGTACGAGTGCCACGACACCAGCCGGTGCGGCGTCGTCGTCGGATCGAACAGCGTCGTGACCTGCCGTAACGTCACGACCTGCGAGGTCGAGTGCCGGGGCTCGTGCGAGGTGTTCTGCGAGAACGTGGGCGGCGAGTGCCGCGTCACCTGCCTCGACGGCGGCGCACCGGTGATGTGCCCGAACGGCTCGCGCACGTGCGGCGCATGCTGATGGAGACCGAGATCATGCAGACAGCGATGACTTCGCAGCTTCGCGCGCCGCGCCTGCTGGCCGCTGCGCTCTCGTTCGTGGCGCTGACGCTCGGGTGGGCCGGGGTCGGCGAAGCGCAGATGACGATCAAGCGCCCCGGCGACCGCCCCGATTACAAGGTGGAGCTGGAGCCGCACCTGCTCATCGCGCCGTTCGAGCCGCTGGGCCCCGGCGTCGGGGCGGGCGTCGGCGCCGGGTTGCGCGCCACCATCGACATCGCCCCGAACGGCTTCATCCAGAAGCTCAACGACTCGGTCGGTATCGGCTTCGGCATCGACGGCATTCATTACGGGGGCAGAGGAAACTACCGTGGCGACTGCACGCGGTTCGAGAACGGGCCTGCGGGCACGCGCGTCTGCACCGAGGTCGACGCGTACGGGGACGCGTCGAACTACCTGTTCGGCACGGTCGTGATGCAGTGGAACTTCTGGCTTCACCGGCGGTGGTCCGTCTTCGGCGAGCCGGGGCTCTCGCTCTATCTCGGCGACGTGGACCGGCGCGTGCTCCCCGGGATCTCGCCGGTCGTGTCCGTCGGAGGGCGCTTCCACTTCACGGAGAACGTCACGCTGACGATGCGACTCGGGTATCCCGCGTTCTCGCTGGGCGTATCGTTCCTCCTGTGAGGCGCGTCGCGCCCCGGCGCGCACTCCCGCGCCCCCGCGGCGGACGCGCGCGCCGCGCGGGTTGCCCGGGGCGCCGGCTCTCCTGATATCCTGCGCCCCATGCCGGAGACGCCGGGATCCGAGGAGCCGCTGGAGTCGGCCTACATCGAGGAGCTCACGGTGGCGCGGCCCGGAGCGCCGGCCGCGCCGCCTCCGGAGGAGCTCTCGAGCTCGGCGCTCGCCGAGGACATCGAGGCGGCTGCCGCCGCCGCGGGCGACGACGCGCTGGTCGGGAGCCTGATCTCGGGGCGCTACCGCGTCCACGAGCTGATCGGCGAGGGCGGGATGGGCGCCGTGTACCGCGGCGAGCAGGTGCACCTCCGCAAGCAGGTCGCGATCAAGCTGCTCAGGCCGCTCGCGCGGCGGATGCCGGAGCTCGTGGCGCGGTTCGAGCGCGAGGCGGTCGCGGGCGCGCACATCCGGCACCCGAACGTCGTCGCGGCCATCGACTTCGGGCAGCTGGACGACGCGTCGTACTTCCTCATCCTGGAGTACGTCGCCGGCACGCCGCTCAAGGAGGTGACCGCGGGGGGGCGGCTGCAGCCGGCGCGGGCGCTCCGCGTCGCGCGCCAGATCGCGTCGGCGCTGTCGGCGGCGCACGAGAAGGGGATCGTCCACCGCGACGTGAAGCCGCAGAACATCCTGCTCGACACGCACGATCAGGTGCGGCTCATCGACTTCGGGCTCGCGAAGGTGGATGTCGATCTCCTGTCGAGCCAGGTCCGCAAGACGTCGAGCCCGCGCCCCGCCCTCACCAGCGCCGGCGAGGTGTTCGGGACGCTCGCGTACCTCGCGCCGGAGGCGCTGCGCGGGATGGACGCGGTGGACGCGCGCGCGGACCTGTATGCGCTCGGGCTGGTGCTCTACGAGATGCTCACCGGACAGCACCCGTTCGACGCGAAGAACCTCATGGAGCGGCTCAAGCAGCAAGGGCCGGCCGGGCCGCCGCCGCTCCGCGCGCGCGCGCCGGATCTGGAGGTGCCCCGCGAGGTCGAGCAGGTCGTGGCGCGGCTCATGGAGCACGACGCGTCGTTCCGTTACCAGACGGCGAACGACGCGATCGCGGCGCTCGATGAGGCGCTGGCGGCGGTCGCGCGCGCGGCGGCGCCGGCCCCGGCGGCGGTCGCGACGACCACGGCGGCGGGTCCGGCGGCGGTCGCGACGACCGCGCCGGGACAGGCCGGACAGGCCGCGCCGGGGCAGGCCGGGCAGCCGCCAGGGCAGGCCGGGCAGCCCGCGCCGGGGCAGGCCGGGCAGGCCGCGCCGGGGCACGCGCCCAGGGCTCAGCCGGCCTGGTCGGGGCCACGGCGGACCCTGCTCGCGCACGCGCACGGCCGGGCCAGGCCCTCGGCCGGCTGGGTCCCCTTCGCGGTGGCGCTGGCGGGCCTGGCGACGCTCGCGATCGGGGGCGGCGCGATCTGGCTCGCCCTGCGACGGCCCGCGGCGACCCCGGCGGCGCCCGCGGTGGTCGCCGTGGAGCCCCCGCCCGCGCCAGCCGCGCCGCCGGCGCCGCCGGCGAGCGCGCCGCCCGAGGACGACACCACCGGCGCCAGGGCGGCGCGCGCGCAGCTCAGCCGGGCGGTGGCGACAAGGAACTGGGTGAACGCGTCGCGATCGATGCTGGCCCTCGCGGAGGCCGACCCGGAGATGCTGCTGAGCAGGGGCCTGCGCGAGGAGGTCCTGTCCACCGTGGCAGGGATCGCGTTCGAGGAGGACAACCCGGCGGCGGATCAGGTCTTCGATCTGCTCACGAACAAGCTGGGCACCGGCGGGCTGGACGTGCTGCTCGACGTGATGCGCGCGCGCGGGGGCACGAAGGCCGCCCGGCGCGCCAGCGAGATCCTGGCGCGGCCCGCGGTGATGGCGCGCGCGACGCCCGCGCTCCGCGTCACCTACGCGTTCCGCAAGGCCACGTGCAACGGCAAGCGGGCGCTCTTCGGCCGCGCCGCCGCCGAGGGCGACGAGCGCACGCTGTTCGAGCTCCAGGTGCTGCACGGCGCGCGGTGCAGGCGGACCGACCCGTGCTGCTTCCGCGACGACAAGGCGATCGCGGAGGCGATTCAGCAGCTCAAGGCGCGGCTCGGGACATAGCGAATCGGCGCGGCGCCCCGCCCCTGCGCCGGCCGGGCCGCGCGCGGCGCTGATCAGAGCAGGCCGCAGCCGGGGTAGAGCGGGAGGATGTCGCTGTCGCGCAGCTCGGTCCGGATCGTCTCGGGATAGGCCGACCCGAGCAGCGGTGCGAGGAGCGGCCCGAGCAGCGGGAGCGTGTGGCACGTCTGGTCGCCGGCGGCGTCCTTCGCGCAGACCAGATCGCAGAGCCCAACGAAGGCCATCCCGCACGTCGGCACAACCCCGCAGGAGCGCTCCAGGACGAGGAGGTTGAGGTCCAGCGGGCAGCTCAGCGAGGGCGCCGACAGCGCCGCCGCGATGTCGGGGTTGATGCAGGTGAATCCGACGATGGCCCCGGGGAGAAAGGCGTTGCCGTACGTCGTGGCGTCCTGAACGACGAACTCCGTGAACGGCGCCTCGTCCCGGGGGAACTCGAGCGCTGCGTGCCTGCCATCCAGCAGGATATCGACGTGCTCGCCGGAGCCGTTCAGGTGCTGGAACATGCACGCCGAGACCCACCGCTGCTCCGAGGTGTTGAGAGCGCGCCCGGTCCACTCGGGCGCGAACCCGAACTCACCGTGAAACGCCTCGCCGCCAGGGCCGTGGACGACGCGATCGAGCGGCAGCGCGCAGCGCACGAGATGATCGAGCACGCTCCTCCCGCCGGCGGTCGCGAGCATCGGCGTCGCGACCAGGACGTCCCCGGCGGCGACGAGCGCAGCGCCGCCGAGCGCGCGGAGCGCGGCGCGGTTGTCGGTCGCCCAGAAGTCGCTCGGCTTCAGGCCGTTGACGCCGATGGGCGCCACCTCGCGCCGCATCGACAGCTCCGCCGACTCGATCGGCGCAGCGTCCGTCGGCTCCGTGTCCGATGAACCGAGGCACCCCGCCGTGAGCACACCAGCGCAAACAAGACCGACAGCGACGGATCGGATCGCCAACATGCAGATTTCCTCCAAGGAAACTCACGAATCAAGGGAAGTGAGGCGCCGGGCTACCGGCGCTCTCGCTCTTCCCGTAATTGCAATTGTTTCATCTTGGCGGAAGACGCGCAATACTGAAAACCAGTACACAGCCCTTGTACGGAACTACGGACTCGCCCGAACACACGACGGAACATGCTCTGTCGACTCAGGCCGACAGGGTTGGATGAACGTCCGGAGTCCGCGTGGCTTCGTCCAGAGCGCGCTCGAGCTCGCCGAAGCGGGACAGCCACATGGGGCTGTCTCCACGGCGCTCCCGCGCGCCCGCGAGCGCCTCCGCGGCCTCATCGGTGTGTCCTCGACGCAGCGCCATCCGCGCGCGCCAGTACAGGAGCAGCAGCGTGACCTCGACGAAGGGCAGCTCTTTCGCGAGCTCGATCGCCGCGCTCCACGAGAGAGAGGGCGGGCCGGCCGGCCGGCCCCCGACCTCGGAGAGCACGAGCCGGAGCAAGGTGTAGTCGGCGAGGTCGCCGGGGCCGAGGGCGCACGATCGCTCGATCCAGAGGACGAGCTGGTTCGCCTGCTCGTACTCGTCGAGCGCGAGGTGGATCTGCCCGATCAGGATCGCCGTCTGGGGCATCGGGCGCTCGGAGGACTGCTCCTCCAGCCAGCGAGAGCGCCGGGCGAGCGCGAGCGCCTCGCGCTGCCTGTCGCTCCAGTGGAGCAGCACGGCGACGTTGTACGAGGCGACCTTCTCCAGCCAGGGATTGCCGAGCTCGCGCGCGAGATCGACGGCGCGCCGCAGGTCGTCGACCGCGCCCGGCAACGACCAGCTCCAGGCCCACAGCGCCGTGCGGTTGGTGTACGCCGCGCACAGGTGGAACAGGTCGCCGGCGCCCGCCGCGAGGGCGATCAGGTCCCGGAAGGCGACCTCGGCCTCGTCGCAGCGCCCCGCCGACGCGAGCTGGAACGACAGCATCATCAGGGCGAGGACGCGGGCGTCGTAGTCCCCTGACGCCGCGGCGCGCTCGGCGCACGCCGCGAGCTCCGCGGTCGACTCCTCGGTCCGCCCCCGCCGCCACAAGGTCCGCGCCTCGGCGACCCGGAGGCCCAGCGAGAGCTCGGGCGAGCGCTGCGCCTCGACGAGCGGCCGCGCCTCCTCCACGCGGCGCGCCGACTCCTCGAACTCGAACGCCCAGTCGAGCGCGGTCGCGTCCTCGAGCAGGAGCGTCGCCTCGAGGCGCGCGTCGCCGAGCGCGCGGGTGAGCGCGAGCGCGTCGCCGAAATCGGCCCGTGCCTCCTGGAGGCGGCACATGCGGTACCGGCACCTGCCGCGCCCCGCGAGCGCGCGCACGCGCCGGACCGCGTCGGCCGGGTCGGCGACGTGCAGCGCGGCGTCGTAGCGCTGGTCCGCCTCCACGGCGTCGTGCCGCGCGGACGCGAGATCGCCGAGCGCGAGGTGAGCGTCGGCGGCCTCGGCGCGCTCGCCGCACGCGGCGGCGTGGCGCGCGAGCGCGCGGAGCCCGCCGGTCGAGCCGGCCGCCACCTGCGCCCGCCAGTAGCCGAGGGCGCTCCGGTGGATCGCGGCGCGGTGCGTCGGGTCCAGCATCTCGTAGACGGCCTCCTGGAGGACCGCGTTCTGGAACGCGTGCCACTCGCCGACGCGGCCGCGGCCGTCGACCTCGCGCAGCAGGATCCGCCGCTCGACGAGCGCGGCGAGGCCGAAGCCCGCGTCGACCATCGGCCCGGCGGCGCCCGCGCGATCGAGGCCGTCGAGCACGGCCTCCAGCTCGGCGCGATCGAACGACTTGCCGAGCGCCGAGCAGACCCGGGCGCACGCCGCGAGCTCCGGCGGCAGGTCGTCGAGCTGCCGCGCGGCGAGCCACTGCCACGCCGGCACGGGCGGCAGCGCCTCGACCTCGGCGGTCGCGACGTAGAAGCCGCCGCCGGCGCGCCGGCGCACGACGCCCGCGTGCTTGAGCGAGCGGACGATCTGCCGCAGGCAATCCGGGTTGCCGCCCGCCCAGCCGGCCAGCCGGCGGAGGGTCTCCGCGGGCGGGTACTCCGCCGGCAGGAGCAGGCGCGAGGCGAGATCCATGGCCGCCGGCTCCGCGAGCGGCGCGAGCGTCACGCGGGTGTGGCGCTGGTTGCGCTGGCCCCAGCTCGGGCGGGCCTGCTCGAAGCGCGGGCACGCGGCCACGACGACCCAGAGGAGGACGCCCTCGCCGTCGAGCGTGGCGTACTCCAGGGCGTCGAGCAGCACGTCGTCCGCCTGGTCGGCGTCGTCGAGGATCACGGCGAGCGGGCCGCGGCGCGCCCGGCCGCGGAGCGACTCGGCGAGCGCCAGCATCAGGCTGTGGCGGGCGGCGCCGGACGGCCGCCCGCCCTTGGCGCTCGCCCAGCCGAGCGCCGCCGCGACGGCCTCCCAGGCGGCGGCCCCGAGCGGCTCGCCGAGCCGCTCCACGCAGAAGGCGCGCGGGTCGTCGGGGACCTCGTCCGGCGCGTCGAGCGCCACGCGCAGGAGCGAGCGCACGGCGTGCGACGCGCCGCCGTGGATGGGGTGGAGCGCGCGCACCGCCACGACGCGCGCGTCGGGGACCGGCACGCCGGCGATGCAGGCGGCCTCGGCCGTGAGGCGCGTCTTGCCAAGGCCGGCGTCGCCGACCAGCGTGAACAGGCCGGGGCACGTCCCGTCGAAGGCGTCGGTCGCGCTGCCCGCGAGCGCCGAGAGCACGTCGTCGCGGCCGAGCAGCGGCGGCTCCGCCACGCTGTCCGGCGCGTCCGGCGGCGTGGGCGCGAGCTCCTCGTCGGGGAGCGCGCGCTCGAACTCCCCGGTCATCGCGAGGCCGCACCAGGGCTCGGCCGGGAGCCACGTCTCGGGGCGCTCGACCGGGGTGCCGTAGACCGCGTGCAGCCCGCCGGCGACGCGGCGCAGGCGCACGCTGGCGAGGTGCAGCGCGACGCGCACGCCGCCGCGCTGCGCGAGCTCGCGCGCGGCGGCGAGGGCGGCGCGGGCCGGGTCGTCGACGTCCCTCGCGGAGAACACGGCGACGCAGCGCTGCCCCCGCTGCCGCGCGATGAAGCCGCGGCGGCCGCCGACCGCCGCGATCACCGGCCCGGCGCCGGTCTCGGCGAAGAGCAGCGCGACGGGCTGCCTGCCCTCGGCGGCGGCCGTCGCGAGGCCGTCGGCCTGCGCCGACGACCGCGGCGCCGAGCGCGGCGCCGAGCGCGGCGCGGAGGGCGGCGGGATCGTGTCGGCGGGGGGCCGCGCGCGCAGGGCGTGCAGGGTGCGCCGGAGCGCGGCGGCGCTGTCCGGGCGGCGGGCCGGGTCCTTGGCGAGGCAGGCGAGCGTGAGCTCCTCGAGCCCCTCGGGGACCTCGGCGAGGTCGCCCGGGCGCGGCGGGCGCAGCGCGAGGTGGCCGTGCTCGACGGCGTTCCCGTCCCCGATGAACGGCGGGCGCAGCGTGAGCAGCTCGAACAGGATCACGCCGAATGCGTAGATGTCCGCGCGCGCGTCGATCCGCGCGGCGTCGCCCCGGAGCAGCTCGGGGGCCATGTACTCCGGGGTCCCGACGACGTCGCCGGCGCGCGTCGCGGCGGCGGACGCGGCGGGCTGGCCGTCGGCGGCGGCGAGCTTCGCCAGGCCGAAATCGAGCAGCACCGCGCGGCCGCTCGAGCCGAGCAGGAAGAGGTTCTCCGGCTTGAGATCGCGGTGGACGACGCCGCGGGCGTGCGTCGCCTCGAGCACGGCGAGGATCGCGTCCGCGCGCCCGGCGACGAGGTCGGGATCGAGCGGCGCGCGCAGCGCGGCGAGCTCCTCAGCGAGGGTGCGGCCGAAGAGCCGCTCCATCGCGAGGTAGGGCCGGCCATCGGCGAGCTCGCCGCGCTCGTGGAGCTGCGCGACGTGCGGCACGCCCACCCGCTCGGCGAGCGCGGCCTCGCGCTGGAATCGCTCGCGCACGAGCCGCGTCGCCTGCCGCGCCACCTTGACGGCCACCGGCGCGCCGTCGTGGCCCCGATGCGCGGCCCAGACGTCGGAGAACCCGCCGTGGCCCAGCGGGCCGAGGAGGGTGAAGCCCGCGACGGCGGGCGCCGCGCGCTCCACGGCGTCGCGCCCGCCGGGCGGCGGCGTGAAGCCGTCTCTGACGCACGGCGCAGCCCCCATGAGCCGCCCGTGACATACCGCGCAACGGTGCATGTTTCAGCGGTGCCGAGGCAGCCAAGGGTCGCATTGGACCCCGGCTTACGACTACAGTAGCGCGCGAACTCCACACCTGTCAGGTATGAAGAACTCCTCCCGAGACGATGAGCCGTCCGCTGTCGCGCCGTCGACCCATGCGCCCGTCGCGGACGGGACGCCGCTCGGGACGTCGGCGACGTGGGACCAGCGCACGCTCGAGACGCGCGAGCGAGACGGCGACGGCCCGCGCATCCCGATCGCCGCGGCGCTGAGGGCCGGCGAGTACCTCCTCGACGGCGTCATCGCCGAGGGCGGGTTCGGCGTCGTCTACCGCGCGGTGCACGCGGCGAGCGGGGCGCCGGCGGCGGTCAAGGTAATGCACGCCGAGCTGGTCTCGCGCGCCGACGTGGTGCTGCGCTTCCAGCGCGAGGTGGACGCGATCGGGCGGATCCGGCACCCGAACGTGGTCGAGATCCTCGACGTCGGGCGGCTCGACGACGGGCGGCCCTACTACGCCATGGAGCTGCTGCAGGGCAGGAGCCTCGAGCAGCACCTGTTCTCGCGCGGCCGGCTCCCGGCCGACGAGGCGCTCGCGATCCTCGAGCCGCTCTGCAGCGCGCTCGCCGCGGTGCACGCGGTCGGGATCATCCACCGGGACGTGAAGCCGTCGAACGTGATCCTGTGCGAGCAGGGCGGGCAGCAGAGCGGGAGCCCCAGGGTCGTGCTGCTCGACTTCGGCATCGCGAAGCTGCTCGACACGACGGACCTCTCGCTCACGTCGTCGCGGCACGTCGTGGGGACCCCGGCGTTCATGTCGCCCGAGCAGCTCCTGAACCGGCCCGTCGACATGCGCACCGACGTCTACGCGCTGGGCGCGCTGCTCTACACGATGATCGCGGGATCCATGCCGTTCTCGGCGAGCGCGTATCCCGTGCTGCGCCACCTGCACCTGCACCAGGCGCCGCCTCGCCCGAGCCTGCACGCGCCGGTCGACCCGGCCTTCGACGACATCGTCGTGCGCGCCATGAGCAAGGACCCCGCGGGCCGCCAGCCCGACGTCACCGCGTTCCTGGAGGAGGTCCGGGCCGCCACGGAGCGGGTCGTCCGCCCCGACGCCATGGAGGGGGGCCGGGTCAGGCGCCTGGCGATCGGGCTGCTCGTCGAGGTGCTCGCCGAGACCCGGGCGCTCGAGGCGCCCACCGACTCGTTCCTGACCGACTTCGAGGCCGTGCTCCCGCAGGCGATGACCGACCTCGCGGCCGCCGGGTTCTCGCCGCTCGCGGTCACCAGCACCAGCGTGCTGCTCTCGGCGGGCTGGCCGCGCGACGAGCGGGGCGGCGAGGAGGCGCGCCGCGGCGCGATCGCGGCCGCGCTCTCGCTGTACGAGCGGCTCGACCGGGCCGGGCAGCGCGATCGGCGGGTCGGCATCCGCCTGTGCCTCCACGCCGGCGAGGTGGTGCTCACCGAGGACGGGTCCATGGTGGGCGGGAACGTCGTCGAGCTCTCGTCGTGCCTGCCGGAGACGGCGGCGCCCGGCGTCTATGCGTCGCCGGCCCTGCTCGAAGGCCTCGGCTTCGCCTCCCACCGCGCCTCGGGCGCCCCGGGCGCCACGATCCCGATGCGCCGCGTGGCCGCCCGACCGCCGGACGGAGATCAAGCGCCCGCGTGAGGCGGACGGCGGTCGAGGCGACCGGCGAGGCGCGCCCCGGCGCGCACGCGCGATGTCCTTGTTCTGGCCGGCGTGGGGCTCGCGCCGCGGGCGCGCCGCGAGCCGATCGAGGAGGCTCGCGGCGCCGCCGGGCGCGGCGGGTCAGCGGGCGGGCTTGACGAACTTGAGGGTCATGCGGTCGCTCTCGCCGATGGCGGCGTAGCGCGCGCGGTCCTTGTCGCCGAGACGGAAGTTCGGCGGCAGCGTCCAGACCCCTTCAGGGTAGTCCTTCGTGTCCTTCGGATTGGCGTTCACCTCGGACTTGCCGCCGAGCTTGAAGCCCGCCGACTCGACCTTCTGGATCACCCACGCTTCCGGGAGGTAGCCCTGCTTCGCGCTCTCGTCGGGGTTCGCGTCGGGCTTGGCGCGGTGCTGCACGATGCCGAAGACGCCGCCCGGCTTGAGCGCCTTGAACGCCTCCGCGACGTAGGTGTCGAATTTGCCGTTTCGATGCCATCCGTGGGCCTCGCGAATGGCGATCACGATGTCGACCTTGCCCTCGATCCCGAGCTTCGGGTTATCCCGGTCGATCACGGCGACTTCGACCTTGCCGAACAGGTCGGGCGACTTGTCGAGCAGGCGCTTCACCCTCTTTCCGTAGAGGGTGTTGCGCGAGTCCGCGGGGCCGTTCGGATCAAACGACGTGACGATGAGCTTTCCCTTCTTCGCGAGCACGGGCGCGAGCAGCTCCGTGTACCAGCCCTCGCCCGCCCCGAGCTCGAGCACGGTGCTCGTCTGCTTGAGGCCGAAGAACTCCAGGGTCTCGACCGGGTGCCGGGCCGGGTCCCGCTCGGCGTTGCCCGGAGCGCGGTGCTTCCCCTTGAGCGCTGCGCGGAGCGCCGCGCCCGTGTTCGGGTGATTCGCCGCGACGAGCGCCTTCACCTCGGCCTTGAGCGCGTCGTCGAAGCGCGCCGCCTCCTGGTCGGCCTTGGCCTCCATGGCCTTCGTGTCCTCGGCGAGCTTGGCGAGCTCCGCCTTCTTCTTCTCCTCTGCGGGATCCGCCTGGGGCGGCGCCGCGACCTCCGGCTGCGCGGCCGGCGCGGGCGGCGGCGCCTGCGTGGGGGCCGGGGCAGGCGGAGGAGCGCTCTCGACGGGCGGGGGGCTCCCCCCGCAGGCGGTGAGCGCCCCGGCGAGGACGAACAGGACCGTTCTTGACATGGTGTGCATGCACGGCGGCGTAGACTGAAGAGGCGACGGCCGCAAGCGTCCACCGCGGCGAGCTCCGCGCGCGAGCCCGCGCAAACCAGCGCGAGGACGGCTGTCCATCCCGGCGAGACAGGACAGCAGCGGGGCGAACGCGCCGGCGGCGAGGAGCGGCGAGGAGTGACGAGGAGTGACGAGGAGCGCCGCCTCGCCCGGGCCGGCGCCAGGGCAGCCAAGGCACAAGAGCCGCCGGAAAAGCCCGAAAATGCTCGGGAATCCTCGCGGAAGGCAACGACGTTCCGCGTTGACCGGGCGGCGGGGCCGGGGTAGCGTAGCCGGTCCAGAGGAAAGCTCGCACACTCACGCAGGTGGCCGATGCCGCTCAAGGTCCATAATACGCTCACCAGGAAGAAGGAGCCTTTCGTCTCCGCCCAGCCGAAGATCGTGCGCATCTACACATGCGGTCTCACGGTCTACGCTCCGATGCACATCGGCCATGCGCGCACCTACTGTTTCTGGGACGTCTTCCGCCGGTACCTCGAGTACCGCGGCTATCATGTGCTGAGCATCATCAACTACACGGACATCGACGACCGCATCATGCAGCGCGCGAACGAGCGCGAGGGCGCCGTCGACGTCGCCGAGCGGAACATCGCGGCGTTCCGGCGCGACTGCCGCAAGCTCCACATCAAGGACTACGCCGCTTACACGCGCGCGACCGACTTCGTCGACGAGCAGGTCGACATGATAAAGCGCCTGATCGAGAAGGGCCACGCGTACACGGTGAACGGCGAGGTCTTCTACGAGGTCGCCACCTGCGCGTCGTACGGTGAGCTCTCGGGGCGCAAGGTCGACGAGCAGGAGGTCGGCGCGAGCGGCCGCGTCGAGGAGGACTTCGCGCGGAAGCGGCACCCGGCGGACTTCAGCCTCTGGAAGCCGACCGACGCGACCCAGCCGGCCTGGCGCACCGGGGAGGACGCCTGGCCGACGGGGCGCCCCGGCTGGCACATCGAGTGCTCGGCGATGAGCACGGCGCTGCTCGGCGACCACTTCGACGTCCACGGCGGCGGCATCGACAACATGTTCCCGCACCACGAGAACGAGATCGCGCAGAGCGAGCCGATCTGCGGCAGGCCCTGGGTGCGCTACTGGCTGCACCCCGAGCACCTCGATCTCAAGGACATGAAGATGTCGAAGAGCCTCGGTAACGTCATCTGCATCGAGGAGCTCCTGTCCAGGCACGGGCACGACGAGGCGCGGTGGTTCTTCGTGACGCAGCACTACCGGTGCAAGCTCCCGTTCGGCTGGGAGCTGCTCCAGCAGGCCGCCCAGGGCTACGCGCGCATCAAGAAGCTCGCGGCGGTCCTCGCGGAGAAGCTGCGCGGCGCGGGCGACGAGCCCCTCGCCGCGGGCGCGTACGCGTCGCAGCGGCCCGAGGAGGAGCGCGTCCCGCGCATGCGCCACCAGTATGTCCACGGCCGGTTCGGGGAGCACACCGAGCGCTTCATCGCGCGCTTCATCGAGGCGATGGACGACGACCTGAACACGCCGAACGCCGTGGCCGCGTTCTTCGATTACGTGAGCGCGCTCTACTCGGCGGGGATCGAGCAATGCGACGACCGCGCCTCGCTGCTCGCCGTCTATCGCGCCATCGCGCGCCACCTGGCGGTGTTCGGGGTGGAGGTCGTCGAGCCGGCGCTCTATCCGGCGCTCGTGGCCGATTACGCGTTCGCCCCGGCCGAGGGCGCGGCGGGGCGCGGCGGCGACGCCGCCGTCGACCGGCTGATCGCGATGCGCCAGGCCGCGCGGAAGGCGAAGGACTTCGCCAAGGCGGACGCCATCCGCAACCTGCTCGCCGAGGCGGGGGTGGTGCTCGAAGACACGCCGCAAGGCCCGCGCTGGAGCACCTGAGCGGAGCGCTCCCGCAAGGGAGACGGACCCGGGCACCTGCCTTTGCGCCGAGCCCTCGTCCCGGGCGCAACGTCGGCCGCGCTGTCGCTCCGGGCCATCGCGCACCGGCGGTCGTGCCGCAGGACGTCCTGTGCCGGTGGCTCATCTCCTCCTTATAGAGAGGCGCCATAGAGGGGCGCCGACCCGGACTCTCAGGGGCGCTGGCCGGCCATCGAGGCGCGCTGGCCGGCCATTGAAGCGCGCTGGCCGGCCATTGAAGCGCACCGGCGCGGCGCGACGGCTGACAGGATCCATCACGGCGCCGGAATGACGCCACGTCACCACGGGGCGACGACTTCATGACGCAATCGCGTCGCGGCACGGCCGGAGTTCGCCGCGCTGCGTTCTGAACGAAGGGGGTCGCCGTGCGGAATCCAGCAGGACGCGAGGAGCGCTGTCGGCCGCGCCTCGGTGCACGCACGAGCGGAAGTGCTGGAAGCGTGCTTGTCTGGAGACGAGACCATCCGGCGTCGTATTGTAGCTGAGCCAGGTGTGCCAGAGTCGGGCTTCGAAATCATGGCCAGGCACAACCGGCATCGACGCGGCAGGGGGAAATCGCTGCTTCGGATCGGGCATAGCGGTTGCCAATAAGGCGACTCGCACAAGCGCCCAAGCCCGGACAGCCCGGTCGGGTCACACCGACGCCTGCTCGCGTCACCGGCTGCAGCCCGTGCTGCAGTCGGCCGGCGCTCGCGCAGTCAACTCTTACCCAACGAGAACGCAGATGCGGAACCTCTCCTTCGGCTTCGCCCATCCTCTAGCAATCAAAACCAGCTCGGCTGCGGTGCTCGCCCTCGTCGCCCTGGGCGCCGCCGCATGCGGAAGCTATGGCGTCGATGAAGGCTCCTTCGATGATGCGGAACTGGCGCTCGGCGAGGCGGACGGGCCGACCGGCTCGGCGATCGCCGTGACCGTCGGCGGCGTCGGCGTCAGCGTCGGTGTCGGCGGCGGCGGTACCGGCGGCTTCACCGGCAGCAGCAGCACGAGCGTCACCACCGGCACCGGCGTCGGCGGCGAGGGCGGCGGCGTGGGCGGCGGCCCCGTCGATCCGCCGGTCGGCCCGCCGGGCGTCGGTTTCTGGCAGTTCGACGATTGCGGCGGCTCGACGACAGAGCTGCTCGACTCGTCGGGCAACGGCTCGACGGCCACCCGCTCCGCAGGGGCGGCCTGCGCGCCGGGCATCAGCGGCCTCGGCGTCTCCTTCGACCACAAGAACGACACAGTCACCGTCGACGACGATCCCCGCTTCACGTTCGGGCAGAACCTCGCGGTCGCCGCGTGGGTCAACCCGACCTCCGTGTCCGGGTCGACGGTGCGGACGATCGCGCAGGAGAAGGGCAACGGAGACTCGAGCTTCTCGCTCGTCGTGCGGAACGACGAGGTGCGGTTCTCCGTGACCCTCCAGGGCGGGCGGACGGTCACCTCTCGCGCCGCGATCGAGGCCAACGTGTGGACGCACGTCGCGGGCATTTACGACGGCAGGTTCGTGCGGCTCTTCTTGAACGGCGAGCAGTTCGGCCAGATCAGCGCGCCGGGCACGATCGCAGACATCAACGCGCCGATCCACATCGGCAACAACCCGCAGAAGCAGCGCTTCATGGGCCTGCTCGACGAGGTCTGGCTCTCCGCCAGCCCGACGACCGTCAACGAGATCAGCCAGCTCTCCTGCATCAGGCGGCCCGCGACGCTCACGGTCACGCCGGAGAGCAGCGGGCCGGTCGCGCCGAACACGCCTGTGGCGTACCAGGTCGCCGTCACCAACAACGATGTCGGCGCGTGCTTCCCGGGGGATTACTTCCTTGAGTCCTCCGGCGGCGCGGGGATCAGCGTCTTCGCGGATCCCCAGTTCTTCCCCGGCGTCGAGCCCGGGACGACGGTGACGTTCCCGGTCACCGTGACCGGCAGCGAGGACGCGGAGCCCGGAGTCCACCAGATCCCGTTCTCCGTGTTCAACTTCAACTCGCCCGAGTTCCTCGCCGCGTCGGGGACCCTCAACTACGAGCTGACCGAGCCGACGGGGTGCTTCGTCAGGACGAGCCGAGAGATCTTCGTGAAGGACCTCAGCGTGATCGAGGATCCGATCCGCACGACGTCCGATGGTCCGCCGGACGACCCGCGGACCGGCGCGTGGACGTTCGCGCGCCTGATGGAGGACATGGCGCCCACGCCCGCCGACGCGCCGGCCATGGTCGAGCAGCTCTTCACAAGCTGGCTGTCCGATCAGGTCGTGAACGGCTTCACGATCCCGGCGCGCCCCGCCATCCAGCAGGTCGTCCTCGACGAGTGGCCGCGAAACGCCGATGGGTCGCTCGACCTCCAGCGGGCGCCGCTCCTGCTGCTCGGCATCGTCAACCGCATCGACGTGCGGAACCTGGCCGAAGGTCACGCCGGCGAGGGCAGGTTCGTGTTCGGCGTCTTCAGCCAGGGCTTCGCGCAGCAGTTCACCGTGATCCTGGAGTACAAGCTCCCCGCGGAGACCGAGGCCGACGTGCTCGACTGGGCGAACGCCTGGCACGCCCTCGGCAGCCTGCCCTTCCCGTCCGAGGAGTACAACGCCGCGCTCCAGGAGATCACCACGCGCTTCGCGGGCCGGAACGCGGCGCCCGGCAGGCCGAACGGGAGCTCGATCGGGCAGGTCCGCACGAACGAGATCGCGCTCGCCGGGCCGTGGGAGCTGCGCGAGTTCGTCCTCTCGGCAGACACGGGCTTCCTGCGCCCGGAGACCGTGAAGCTGACGCCGGATCTCGGCTTCGACGGGACGCCCACGCTCGCGGACTTCGTGAACCAGAACGAGGCCGACATCATCGCGGAGCGGCACACGGTGCCCGAGATGTTCCAGGGCGCTCCGTTCCTCGGCGGCTCGTCGTTCAACAACCTCACGGCGTGGACCGCTCCGGGCATCCTCAACAACGAGGCGCGGCACAAGTTCTCGCTCAACACCTGCAACGGGTGCCACGGCGCGGCCGAGACCGGGACCGGGTTCCTGCACGTGAACCCGAGGTTCCCCGGGGGCGAGACGTTCCTGTCGGGCTTCATGACCGGGATCACCATCTCTGACCCGGTGACCGGCGAGCTGCGCACGCTGAACGATCTCGGACGCCGGAATCAGGATCTGGCGGCGCTGGTCTGCGAGCCTGCCCCGGCCCTCGCGGCCGGCGCGCCCGCGGCGCGGCTCGGCGCGCCCGTCGACGCGGCCGCGAGCCGCTCGGCGTTCATCCGCCGCGGCATCAGCCGCGTCCACTGATCCTCCCCAGCCCCGAGGCGAGGGGCGGCGGCGCGGCCGGGTAGCCGCTCCGCCGCCCCCGCGCGGGGCGCCCTGGCGTCTGCATGTCGGGCCGCAAGAGCACGATATCGCCAGCACGGTGGTTGCTTCGCGCGCCAGCCGTGAGATAGGTTGAATACCAACCTATCTTTCTTGACGATGTAATCGCGACAGACAGACGCGACACGCACGCGATGTCGACAGGACGACGCCGCGGCAGCGGCGCGCGTGACGGCGCGCCATGCCGTCGCAACACCGCCCCGGCGGCGGCGTCACGCCACGACAGCGCGACGACACGACGGTGATCATCCACGGGGCTTTCTTGCTTGCCCGAATGGAGACGACGAGATGCGTTATCTTGAGAACAAGCACAAAAAGAGCGATCTTGCGCTGGGCCGACGCGTCTTCTTGAAGGCGCTCGGGGCCGGCATCGCGGCGCCGCTGGCCTTCCGGATGAGCAATCTGGCGATGGCCGAGCCGAGCGCCGCGCCGGTCCGGCTGTTCATCTACTTCGTGCCCCACGGCATGCCCATGGAGTACGCCGAGCCGTACGGCGCGGGAGCGGACTTCCTGAAAGGCTCGACCGTCCTCTCGCCGCTCGCGCCCTTCGGCAAATACGTCAATGTCTGCCGCGGGCTCGGCATCAACGGCTTCAGCAACCACGAGGCGGTCTCCGGCGTGCTCACCGGGGTCAAGGACGGCGCCGGGGCCGACTCGATCGATCATCTCATCGCGCAGGCGCTGGGCGTCGACGCCTACAACCTCGGCGCCAACCCGTACCCGAGGAACCAGGACGGGACCGGGTTCGACAAGAACTCCTACCTGATCAGGCACGGCGGCGTCTGGGTGCGCCCCACGGAGGACCCGGCGGCCGCGGCGGCGGACATGCTCGGGGCCGTCGGCGGCGGGCAGCAGGGCGGCGGGAGCGCGCCGGCCGCCGACGAGACCGCGTTCCGCAACGAGGCGCTGGGGCTCACCGAGCGGCAGCTCGAGAAGATGCAGCGCGCGCTCTCGGGCCTCACCAGCGAGCAGAAGAAGCTCGGGGTGCACCTCGAGTCGGTGCGCTCGCTCAAGGCGGCGGGCGACAGGCCGGTCACGAACGGCTGCAGCAGCAGACCGGCGCTCCCGGCGCTCGACGCCCTGGCGGGCAAGAGCGTCTTCGAGCACGCGAACCTGCGGAGCGTCGTCGACGCGCACCTCGAGGTCGCCGCCAACGCGATGGTGTGCGGCACCGCGCGCGTCGTCACGATGCAGAACCTGTGGGTCAACTGCGATCTCCCCATGAACTTCGCCGGAGGCCCCGGGAGCGCGAAGGCGTACCACGGGGCGACGTCGCACTCCCGGGAGGCGCCGGGTCGCACGGAGTTCGCGAGCGTCCAGAGCTGGTTCTTCGCGCGGCTCGCGGAGAAGCTGCTCACCCTCCTCGATCAGCCCGATCCGCTCGATCCCGGCAACACCGTCCTGCACAACTCGCTGATCTACGTGTGCAGCGAGATCGGCGACGGCGCGGATCACAACTCCAACGTCCACGACGTCTACCTCTCCGGAAACCAGATCGTCCACTCGTATCTCCCGGCGATCCTGATCGGCAACGCCGGCGGCCGCATCGCGAGCCGCGGCGTCGTCGACGTCGACACCGACCACGTCAACATGCTGGCCACGCTCGGCGAGGCCATGGGCGTTTCCATCCAGAAGCTCGGCGCGACCCCGGCGCAGCCGATCCAGGAGCTGAAGTCATGAACCGCTGGCAAACGTGGTTGATCGCCGGGCTCTCGTCATCGCTCCTCGCGTGCGGCGCGGGCAACATCGGCGGTGAAGTCGATCCCGAGAAGGGCCCTGTCATCCCCGGCGGCTCGTGCGAGCAGGCGCAGGTCGGCGCTCCGGTGCTGCGGCGGCTCACCGCTCTGGAGCTGGAGAACAGCCTCCGCGACATCTTCCCCGAGCTCGGCGCGGCCGCGTGGTCGGGCGTGCGGCTGGGCACGGACCCGACCTCGGAGCTCGGCTTCACCAACGACGCCGAGGCCCTGCAGGTCGGCGCCCAGACCGCGAAGGAGCTCCTGAGCACGGCAGAGGAGGTCGCCGACGTCGTGACCGCGGAGGCCGCGCTCGCCGCCTCGCTCCCGTGCGCGGCGGCCCAGCCCGGCCCCGAGTGCGCCGCCGAGTTCGTCGCCCGGCACGGGCTGCGGCTGTTCCGCCGCCCGGTGAGCGAGGAGGAGAAGGGCGAGCTCCTGGCGCTCCACACGTCGGTGAGCGGGAAGTCCGACTTCCGCGTCGGGCTCAAGTGGACGCTGGTCTCCATGATCCAGTCGCCCCACGCGTTCTACCGCTCCGAGATCGGCGCGCCGAGCGACGGTCGCTATGCGCTGTCGCAGCACGAGATCGCGACGGCGCTGGCCTACAACACCACGGGCACGACGCCCACGCCCGAGCTGCTCGACAAGGCGGCGCGCGGGGAGCTCGGCTCGCCGGAGGCGCTCGTCGAGGAGGCGCGCGCGCTCCTGGGCACGCCGCGCGGGCACGAGGCGCTGAGCCGCTTCCTGCAGCAGTGGCTCAGCTACGGGAAGGTCAACGGGATAGCGAAGGAGAAGCTCCCCGACTTCAGCACGGTTGGCGCCCTCATGCAGGAGGAGACGCGCCTCTTCCTCGAGGAGGTCATCTACACCCGCGGCGCGGGCGTCACCGAGCTCCTGACCGCGCCGTATACCTTCCTCGACGCGCAGCTCTCGACGTTCTACGGGTACGGCAACGTCACTGGCCAGGGCTTCCAGCGCGTGGAGCGGCCCGCGGACCGGGGCATCGGGCTGCTCGCCCAGGGATCGATCCTCGCCGGGAACTCGCGCATGGACGGCTCGTCGCCGACGCACCGCGGCCTGCTCGTCTTCGAGCGGCTCCTCTGCGGCTACATCCCCCCGCCGCCGGAGAACATCCCCGCGATCACGAAGCCCGATCCGGGGAAGACGACCACGCGCGCGCGCTACGAGCAGATCCACATCTCGGCCGACGGCTGCAACGTGTGCCACGCGAAGTTCGATCCCACGGGCTTCGCGCTCGAGCACTTCGACGAGACGGGGCGCTACCGCGCCGACGAGGGCGGGCTCGCCATCGACGACTCGGGCTACATCGCCGTCGCGGGCGAGGAGCGGCCCGTGGTCGGCGCGAGGGGCCTGGCCGAGACGCTCGCCGCGACGCCGGAGGTGACCGAGTGCGTGAGCAAGCTCGGGTCGACCTACACCTACGGCGGGGCGCTCGGCGCCGAGTGCGCCATCGGTGAGGTCCAGCAGGGCCTGATGAGCGGGGAGATCGGCCTGCTCGAGTTCTTCGCGCGCCTCGCCGGCACCGAGCACATGCGCGCCCGCGTCCGCCGGGAGTAGCCCTCTCCCCTCCTCAGGCGTCGAGGCCGGGGCAGGAGAGCCGCGCCCCGGCCGGGAGATCCAGCCCGAAGCGATCCCGGAGCACGCCGACGATCGCTTCGCGGTCGAGCTCGACGCGCTCGAGCTGGCCGTGCCGGAGCACGCCCAGGGTGCGGTTGCGCAGCGTCACGCGGCCCTCCGGCGTGGGGAGCGCCGCGATCAGGTTGTTCACGAACAGCGAGCCCGGGTGCGTCGACGTGAAGTGGTTCGCCACCTCGTAATCGACCGGGTAGTTCTCCTCGAGCGTGAACGCGTAGAGGTCCTGCGGCTGCTCGCCCATCCTCGACTCGAGCACCCAGAACGACGAGCCCTCCCGGCGGAGGCTGACCACATCGACGTCCTGCGGCTGGAGCTCGCCCTCGACGAGCCGCACGGACCGCGAGAGTCCCGGCCCGCCGAAGCCGACGTCCGCGAGGAGCGGCCCGCCGGGCATGTCGATCAGCGACAGCATGTGAGACCGCGGGGTAATGTCGCTCTGAAGGAAGCGCACCCGCGCGATGAGCGTCGTGACCTTGAACCCGATCCGGCGCAGCACCGCGACGAACAGGGTGTTGTGCTCGAAGCAGTAGCCGCCGCGGCGCGCCTGGACGAGCTTCGCCTGCACGCTGCCGAGGTCGATGCGGATCCCGCGGCCGAGCAGGACGTCCACGTTCTCGAACGGGATCGAGCGGACGTGCGCGGTGTGGAGCGCGTCGAGCACCTCCCGCGTCGGGGCGAGCGCCCCGCGGTAGCCGATGCGGTTCAGGTAGGCGTCGAGGTCGAGCGGATGGCTGTCCTGTGCGGTCGGCTGCATGGTTCGTTCCTGCGAGGATACGCCGGCCCGGGCGCGCGCGGCGCCGCTCGGGTCGCGGAGAAACACTTCTTCATCAAGACAGCGCCTGCGGCTCGGCGAAGAGCCGCTGGAAGCTGTCCTTGTCGATCGCCTTCTCGAGCGCCGCCTGGACGGAGATGGTGTCCTTCTTGACGAGCCGCTCCAGCGCCATGTCCATCGTCTGCATGCCGGCGGAGCGGCCGGCCTGCATCAGGTTCGTGATCTGGAACGTCTTGCCCTCGCGGATCATCGCGGAGAGCGCGCTCGATCCGACGAGGATCTCGTGCGCGGCGACGCGGCCGGCCCCGTCCTTCGTGCGGAGGAGCTGCTGGGCGATGATCGCGGCGAGGCTCTCGGAGAGCATGCCGCGGACCTGGAGCTGCTCGTCGGCGGGGAACGCGTTGATGATGCGGTCGATCGTCGCCGCGGCGCTGTTCGTGTGGACCGTGCCGAACACGAGGACGCCGAAGCTCGCGAGCTGCAAGGCGAGCTTCATGGTCTCGTTGGTCCGGAGCTCGCCGATCAGGATCACGTCGGCGTCCTCCCGCCCGGCGCTGCGGATCGCGCTCGCGAAGCTCCCCGCGTCGGGGCCGACCTCGCGGTGCGTGATCTGCGCCCGGATGGGGCTGTGCACGAACTCGACCGGATCCTCGATCGTGAGGATATGACAGGCGCGCGAGCGGTTGATGTGGTCGATCATCGCCGCGAGCGTCGTGGACTTGCCGGAGCCCGTCGGGCCCGTGATCAGGATGAGGCCGCTCGGCCGCTCGGACAGCCGGCGGATGATCTCGGGACAGCCGAGGTCGTCGAGGGAGAGGATCTTGCTCGGGATGGTGCGGAAGACGGCCGCGAGCCCGGTGGTCTTGTAGAAGTAGTTGGCGCGGAAGCGCGCCTTGTCGGCGTAGGAGTAGGCGAAGTCGAGGTCGAGCTCGTCGACGATCCTCCGCCGCTCCTCGGGGGTCGTGATCTCGAAGAGGAGCGCCTCCATCTCGGCGGTGTCGAGGGGCGTGTCGCGCAGGGCGATCAGCTCGCCGCGGGCGCGGACGAGGGGCGGATAGCCGACGCCGAGGTGCAGGTCGCTGCCCTTCCTGGACAGGAGCTCGTCGAAGAGGCGGTCGATCCTGGCCACCGCTAGCCTCCCTTCTTCCCGAAGAGCGCGCCCGCGCGCTCGAAGAGGCCCTTGCCCGCCTCGGGGGCGGCGCCCTTCGAGGCGTCCGGCGGCGGCGCGGGCGGCCGCCTGTCGGGCGTCAGCGCGGGCTGCCGCTTGCCGGCGAGGACGGCCTCGAGCTCGTCGGGCGCCTCCGCGACGTCGAGCGCCGCCTCCAGCGTGGTCTTGCCAGCGCGGACGAGCTCGGCCAGCGAGTCGTCGAGGCGGATGATCCCGAGGCCCTTGCCGCGCTGCTGGAGGCTCGGGATCTGGAACGTCTTGGAGTCGCGGATGAGGTTCCAGAGCGCGACCGAGCCGGGCAGGACCTCGGCCGCGGCGACCATGCGCTGGCCGTCGGCGCTCGGCAGGAGCCGCTGGCTGACGATGAGCCGGAGGCCGCCCGCGAGCGTGACGCGGACCTGCTGCTGATCGCCGGGCGGGAAGAGGTCGATCAGCCGATCGATCGTCTTCGCCGCGCTCGGGGTGTTCATGGTGCCGAGGACGAGGTGGCCCGTCTCGCTCGCCGCCAGCGCCATCCGGACCGTCGCCGTGTCCCTGAGCTCGCCGACGACGATGACGTCGGGGTCCTCGCGCAGCGACGCCTTCAGCGCGTTCTCGAAGGAGCGGGTGTGGGTGCCGACCTCGCGCTGGCTGATCATCGCCTTGCCGCGCGCGTGGACGAACTCGACGGGATCCTCGACCGTGATGATGTGGTGGCTCGTCTCGCGGTTCAGGATATCGACGATCGCTGTCAGCGTCGTGGTCTTGCCGTGGCCCGTCGGCCCCGTGATCACGATGAGGCCCTGGTGATGGCGGGTGGCGAGCCCGATGGCGTCCGGCAGGCCGAGCGACGCGAGGGTGGGGATGCTGCGCGCGATCAGGCGGAAGCAGCCCTTGTAGCCCTGGCGGTGGCGCGCGATGTTCACCCGGAAGCGGCCGAGCGCGCCGAGCTCGAGGGCGAAGTCGCAGGAGCCCTCGGCCGCGAGCACCGGCGCGAGGCGCGCGGGGACGCGCGGGAGCAGGAGCGACTCGACCGCGGCCGGGTCGAGCGGATCGCCGCGCGGCACGAGCTCGCCCGCGACGCGCAGGAGCGGCGGGCGGCCGGCGACGAGGTGGAGGTCGCTCGCGCCCTGGTCGCGCGCCATGGCGAGCAGGCCGTCGAGGGCGCCTGCCTGCATGTCGGCGGACGAGGGCCGCGCCCGCGCGCCCGCCGCGGCCGCGCGCGCGGCGCGGGGCTCCTGGGGCAGCGGCGTGAGCGCGCGCGGGGCCGGCGCGGCGCGCTCGGCGGCCGGCGCCTCGTCGGCTCGCGGGTCGAGGCGCGGGGTCGAGGCGCGGCCCGGGCGAGGCTCGGCGGGAGGCGGGGCGCCGCGGAGGTCGATCGCGATCTCGGAGGAGCTCGGGCGCTTCGCCTCGGGCTCGCGCGGCGGGCGCTGCGCCTCGTCGGGGGCGAGGTGCTCCCGCATGGAGAACTGCTGCGAGGGGCGGGCGGGCGGCGCGGCGGCCGCGGTGCCGGGCGCGGCGGCCGCGGCGCCGGAGGCGGCGGCCGCGGTGCCGGACGCGGCGGCCGCGGTGCCGGACGCGCCGGTCGAGGGCTGCATCCGCGTCATGCGGGCGTGCACGAGGTCGCCCTGGCGCGCGGCGACGACGGAGATGGCGCCGATGCCCTCGATGCGGATGTGCCACTGCGACGGCTTCGCGCCGAGGGTCTCGATGAAGCGGCCGCCGCCGAGCGCGCTGAGGAGCATGAGGATGTCCTCCGTGGAGAGGGCGGCGGGATCGACCGCCTGGAAGGCGCCCGAGACCTTGACGCTGGGCATGCGCCCCGTGGCCACGGCGAACTCGGTCACCTCGGCGCGATTCAGTTGCGAGAGCCAGGATCGAAGGGCGTTCATCGTCGTCGCTCGTCTCCGCAAGTCGACTCTACCAACGATGAGGCCCGGCGTTTCAAAATGTCGTGCGTGGTCGTCGAGATCCGCAGGTGGGCCGCGCGCGCTGCAGGCGTGGCCCGCGCGTGGCCCGCGAGACGACCGCCGCCCCCTCCCCTGCTCCCGCCGCCGCTCCCACCCTTGCCCCGCTCCCGGGACGCCGCGCGGCGATCGCGCGAACGCCGCGCCGCCCGGTGCGACGCAGCTCACGCCGCGGCCCCTCGGCGGACAGGCGATGTCGGCGCTACTGGATCGCGAGCTTGAGCCGCGCGCCCTTCACGAAGTGCCCCGGCCTCTTGCCCTTGTCGTCGGTCGCCGCCTGGTGCTCCGAGTCGATGGTGAGCTGCATGTTGCCGGTCGACTCGATCTTCTTCATGGTCACCCTGGCGATCTCGACCCATTTCGCCGGACTCGACTTCTTGGGATCCTCGATCCTGCGGAAGAGCACCGCCTTGGTGCCCGCGGCGACGGGCGTCGCGGTCGTGGCGACGAGCGGCAGCAGGGTCGCTACCTTCCCCGCGCGGGAGACCAGCATGCCGTACACCTCCACGGAGTAGCTGTCCCACTCCCCCGCACCGGGGGCATCAGCGGACTCTGCCGGAGGCGCGCTCTCCGCGACCCCGGCCGCAACAGGAGCGGCCCTGGGCGCAGCCTGCCGCGCCGCGCCCGGGCCCTCTGCCGAGGCCGCGCTCGGAGTGGACGAGAGGAGCGCAGCCACGCCCACCGCAACGAACGATCGCGAGCACCTGGAGAGCCAATTGCCAACCGTCTTCATGCACTCCGCTCCTTCGCTTCGATGTGCTCCACGGCCCGCGTCCACCCGGCGAGACCGCGAACACACCGCTTCAAAAACCTTTGATTGTGCCTGAGACTGGCACTTTCTGCAACTCATTTCTCAGCAGCGCTCACCAGCACCAGGACCTGCGCTGTTCGGCCGGCCGCCGCGCTCGACGCGCCGCCTCGCGCCGAGCGTCGCCGGACTGCGTCATAGGCGCTCTCCCCGTTTCGGTCCGCTTCTCGCGTCCTGGCGAGCGCGAGGCCGACCGGCGCTGGCTGAGCGGCGCGCGCGAGAGCGCGGCGCGGCTCGCCTGGGCTCACCTGGTGTTCTGGCTCGCCCGTCGTTCTGGCTCGTTCGTCGTTCCGGCTGCCTGGTCACCCGGCTTGACCGCTCGCCCGGGCTCTCCGGCTTGCCTGGCTGGTCTGCCGACGGGGCCGTCAGCGCGCTTCGCGCGAGGCGCGCTCTCGAAGAGCGTCAGGCCCGCGCGAGCGACAGGCGCGCTCGGTCGAAGCGCGCCGTATCTCATTCTTCCCCGTCCGACGAAACCACCTGCGCACAGCAGCGCGACCTCTCCCTCCTCAACATCGCTCCGGGACCATTCCCGATGCCTTCCAACATCGATGACGCCAGATTCGATGTCGGAGTAAAAGTCGCGTTTCAATCAAGATATCACGATCACGTCAAAGCAGAACAGAAATTTTCGAGCGCACACGATTCTGGTGCGCCCCCGTGCGTGCTTGTGTGCTCCGCGCGCTTGGCGTGCTCGGCGTGCTCGGCGCGGGGCGCTCGTGCGGCGGGCTCGCCCGCGGCTGTAGGATGGCGGCGGAGAAAGAGAGCCATGCCCACCGTCGCCGATCACTACGACGCGCTCCTCGCCGAACACTACTCGCGGATGTTCGGGGATCACGACGCCAAGGTCGCCGAGCAGCGCGCGCTGCTCGAGCGCCTCGGCCTGCGCGCCGGCCCCGAGCGCCCCCGCGAGGCCATCGACCTCGGGTGCGGCTCCGGCTTTCAGTCGCTCGCGCTGGCGCAGCTCGGGTTCCGGGTGACGGCGGTGGACACCTCCGACAAGCTCCTCGCCGAGCTCGCCTCGCGCCGCGGGCAGCTCCCCGTCGACCTCGTGCAAGGCGATCTCCTCGAGGCGCTGGAGCGAACAGGCCCCCTCTGCGAGCTCGCCGTGTGCATGGGCGACACGCTCCCTCATCTTGGCAGCAAGGCCGACGTGGAGCGCATGTTCGCCGGCTGCGCCCGCCGGCTCACCCTGGGCGGCCGGCTCGCGCTCACGTTTCGCGACCTCACCCGCGAGCTCGAGGGCGTCGATCGGTTCATCCCGGTACACGACTCGGCCGATGTGATCATGACCTGTTTCCTCGAGTACGAACCGGAGACCGTCAAGGTGCACGACATCGTCCACACGCGCAGCCGAGAAGACGGCCGGTGGAGGATGTCAGCGAGCTTCTATCGCAAGCTGCGGCTCTCCCCGGACTGGGTCTGCGGCGCGCTCGAAGCGGCCGGCTTCCGCGTCGTTCATCGCGAGATCGCGCGCGGCCTCGTCACCCTCGTCGCGCGCTCCGGAGCCGACGTGGGCCGAAATACGAAGAACAGCGATTCAAATACCTCATCAGGAGGTTGATGACGCGGGCAGGAGAGCGCTACTTTGGTATGGGAGGATGAGACCCATGTCCGAGAGAACAAAGCAGACAGGCACGAAGGACGCCGGGCAACCTGCGGCCATCAACCGGCCGTCGCGGGATGAGGTCCAGGACCTGCGGCGCGAGCGGGACGAGGCGCGGCAGATCCTGGTCACGCTGGTCGCGGCGCTCAAGCGCGCGACGTTCCGGCACGGCACGTACATCGATGGTCTCGGCGCCGCGATGGTCGCCGTCGACCGGTGGTCGAAGCCGCAAGGCCGATAGTCCCCCGCCAGCGAGGCTCCCCGCGCAGCGCGGCCGGGGCGGCGTGTCACGACGTCGAGGACGACGGCCCGCCCCGTCGAGGGCCCTGGCGGCGCTCGTGGCCGGGACGTGAGGACCGAGCGCCTCGGCGAGGAGCGCCATCACAGCCCCTTGTCGTCCCGTCCGTCGGCGCCTGCGTGGAGGGAGACGCGCTCGACTCTCCAGCATACCCACAGCCCCGGTCGAGGACGCCATCCTCGTAAATCTCGTGTTCCACCCGGAACAGCGGCGCCGCAGACGGACGCGAGCAATTCTATTTGACGACATTATATCAAGACCACAAAGTCGCTTACCCGGACCTCGGTCCGGCTCTGGTGGCCAGTCTTCGGCGGACGGCCGCCAGCCATGTCGGTGGTGAAGCTCTGGACGCGCGCGGGAAGCGCTGGGCGTCCAGGGCGAGACGCACGGGAATGTGCGCGCCGGATAGGGGGGGAACTTGTTCAGAGACAAACTGCTCAAAGCGCTTGGCTGGGCTGCGGTGGCGCTCGGGCTGGCTGGCTGCGGGGGCCCGGACGACGAGCCGATCGACGAGGCTCGTGAAGCGGTCGAGATGGTGACGGAGGAGCGCGCCACGACGGGCAGGACCGTGTACGCCGACGTCGTGGCGTTCGATCAGGTCTACGTTTACAATCGATTCGGGTCGTTCAACCCCGAGGGCATGATGTACGCGCTCAAGCGGGACGTCGTGCCCATCCGGCCGGGTGAGCGGCTCCGCCCCGGCAACGTCATGTTGCGGCCCGGCAAGCGGCCAAGGCCGCTCGTGCTGCGCGTGAACGTCGGGGACAAGCTCCAGATCAAGTTCACCAACCTGCTCCGGCCAGCGGGCACGCGGCCAGGCGACTCCCCGCGGACGAGGAGCGCGTCCGTGCACGTCGCCGGCCTCCAGATCAGAGACATCGACGCGCTCGGCGGCAACGTCGGTGACGGGCCTGACTCCCTCGCCGACCCCGGCGAGACGCGCCGGTACGAGCTCTTCGCCGACCGCGAGGGGACGTTCCTCTTCCACAGCGGCACCCCGATAGCCGGCGGCGGCGAGGGGGACGGCGCATTGACGGTGCTCGGGCTGTTCGGCGCGGTCACCGTCGAGCCCGCGGGGGCGATCGCGTACCGGTCGCAGGTCACGGCCGAGGAGCTGAAGGCCGCCTCGTACGGCGAGACGAACCCCGACGGCACGCCGCTCATCGACTACGACGCGGTGGACGAGCGCGGCCAGCCGATCCTCAGGATGATCAACGACGACGACGAGATCGTCCACGGCGACCTCAACGCGATCATCGCCGGCTACGACGAGAGCCAGCTCGACGGACCAGTCCAGGTCGCCCGGGGCCGGTTCCGCGAGTTCACGGCGCTCTTCCACGACGAGCTGAGGGCCGTCCAGGCGTTCCCGGAGCTCGACGAGAACGAGGCCTTCCAAGGCATACGCGACGGCTTCGGGGTGAACTACGGGGCTTCCGGGTTCGGATCCATCCTCCTCGCCAACCGGCAGCGGATCGGCCCCAGCAAGGAGTGCGTCGAGTGCAAGTACGAGGAGTTCTTCCTGACCTCGTGGGCCAACGGCGATCCAGCGATGGTCGTCGAGCGGGACAGGCGCGGCCGCGCGACGCGGGCGCTGTTCCCTGACGACCCCTCGAACGTCCATCACGCCTACCTCGGCGATCCCGTCTGGATCAGGAACATCCACGCAGGCCCGAAGGAGACGCACGTCTTCCACCTCCACGCCCACCAGTGGTTGAAGGCGCCGAACAACGAGAACGGCATGACCCTGGACGCGCAATCGATCGGCCCGGGCGGGGCCTTCACCTACAACGTCACCCGGGCCGGCAACATCAACCTGACGCCAGGAGACGCGATATTCCACTGCCACCTGTATCCCCACTTCGCGCAGGGCATGTGGGAGCTCATCCGCAACCACGACGTCTTCGAGGCCGGCACGCGCGATCGCTTGCTGCCGGACGGCGAGATCAAGGGCGGGACGCCCACCCCCGCCGTCGTGCCGATCCCGGGGCTCGGGATGCCGCCCATGCCGACCTACGAGCCCACGGTCGTGGAGCTGCCCGGCGGCCGCAAGAAGGTGCGGCCGGCGCTGCCGGGGTATCCCTTCTACATCGCTGCCCAGGAAGGCCACAGGGCCTCTCAGCCGCCGCGTGACCTCGTGGTCGACGGCGGGCTCCCGCGCCACATCATCACGAGCGTGCCGCCGGACGGCGCTGTCTTCGGCGAGGAGGACCGCAGGTTCGCTGTGGAGCTCCTCAGGGCAAACCTCAAGCTGCTGCCCGACGCGGGGACGCCCGCGGAGCTCAGCGCCCAGCATTTCCACGCCGGCGTTGTCTACCCTGGGGCGGAGCGGGTCACGACGCCAGAAGGATTCCCTGCGGCGGCGTATCCCGCGTTCACGCCGGAAGGCGAGCGATCGGAGTTCGTCGTGAACGGCCAGCCGCCGGCGCCGGGCGCGCCCTATGCGAACCCCTGCCCGCCGGAGGCGGGGTTGCGCAAGTATCGCAGCGCCGTGGTCGAGCTCGACGCCGTGGTCAACCGGCACCGCTGGCGCGACCGGCAGATGCGCATCCTGGTCCTCGAGCAGGACGTCGACGCGACGCTGGCGGGCCGCCGGCCGCCGGAGCCGCTGTTCGTCCGCGCCGAATCGGGCGAGTGCGTCGTCTTCGAGGCGACGAACCGCCTCCCCGACGCCCTGGAAGAGGACCCGTTCCAGATCTACACGCCCACGGACACCGTCGGCCAGCACATCCACCTGGTGAAGTTCGACGTCACGTCCTCGGACGGCTCGGCGAACGGCTTCAACTACGAGGACGGGACGTTCGCGGCGCAGGAGGTCCTGCAGCGCATCGCGGCGGCCAACGCGCTCGGCGGCGCCTTCTGGGCCGACGGGTCGACCGAGGAGGGCGGCCTCCGCGTCCGGCTGATCCCGAAGCAACACCACCGCATGCCACACGGGGGGTACGGCCTGCAGACCACGGTGCAGCGGTGGTGGGCTTCCCCGGTGGTGAATCAGAAAGGTCAGGATCGCACCCTCAACAGCTCCTTCTCTCACGACCACTTCAGCCCCTCCTCTCACCAGCAGCACGGCCTCTACATGGGGCTGGTCATCGAGCCGCCCGGCTCGGAATGGTTCGACCCCAGGACCGGAACGCAGTTCGGCACGCGCTTCGACGGCGGGCCCACGAGCTTCCGGGCCAACATCATCCCGCCGAGGGGCTCCCCGCTGAGGCCGTTCCGCGAGTTCAACCTCGCCATCGCCGACTTCGCCCTCCTCTTCGACGAGTGCGGCGACCCGGTGAACCCGCCGACGACGCAGGAGGCGCCGCTCCCGCTCGCGGTCGAGCACCGCAAGGTGTTCGCGCCGGAGGCGATCTCCGCGGCCGATCCCGGCGGAGGGCTCGTCAACTACCGCAACGAGCCGATCCCGCTGCGCATCGCCAAGCGCGACTGCGGGACGGGCGAGGTCAGGCAGAAGGCGGACGCCGAGGGGGAGATGCACAATGTGTTCAGCTCCCAGGTCCACCGCGATCCGTACACGCCCCTGCTCGAAGCGCACGAGGGCGACGACGTCCGGGTGCGCCTCCACCAGGGCGCGCAGGAGGAACAGCACGTCCTCTCCATCCACGGCAAGAAGTGGCTCAGGGAGGTCGCCGACCCGGACAGCGGCTTCACGAACGCTCAACCCCTCGGCCTCTCCGAGCACTTCGAGCTCGGGATCGCGTCCTCGAGCTCCGCGCGCAGCGACAGCGGCCCCGGCGACTACCTCTACCAGAGCGCGACCACCGACGACCTCTGGGACGGCATGTGGGGTATCCTGAGGATCCACCCGCGGGGCACCCCGGGCCTCCGGCCGCTGCCCCGGGCCCGGGACGAGGCGCCGCGCGGGCCCAGGCGCTTCCCGACCTGCCCCGCGGACGCGCCCGTGACCAGGTACACCGTCCACGCGATCACCGCCAAGGACAACCTGCCGCGCGGCCGCCTCACCTACAACGAGAAATTCAACCTCTACGATCCTGATGCGATCCTGTTCGTCCACGACGAGGATCTTCCCCGCCTCCGCGACAAGGACTACGCCCCGGAGCCGCTCATCCTGCGGGCCGCCGCGGGCGACTGCATCAAGGTGACGCTCGTCAACGACCTGCCTCGCAGGCTGCCGAAGACGCCGCACTGGAACTACAACCCGCCGATCGTCGATGGGTTCAACACCAACCAGGTCAGGCCGTCGAACCACGTCTCGCTGCACCCGCAGCTCGTGAGCTACGACGTCAGGACCGACGACGGGGCCAACGTCGGGCACAACCAGGCGCAGACCGTCGCGCCCGGCGAGTCCCGCGAATACACGTGGTATGCCGGCGAGATCTCCCAGAAGGGCAGGCTCGACCTCGGCGAGCACCGGGCCGTCGAGTACGGCGCGATCAACCTCAAGGACATGGCCGACGTCGTGAACCACGGCATGCACGGCGCCGTCGGCGCCCTCATCGTCGAGCCCCAGGGCGCCACCTGGCGCACCGACCGGGGCACGCGCGCCCAGGCGGATATCACCTTCACGGACGAGCACGGCGCCAGGCGTTCGTTCCGGGAGTTCGTGCTCGTCTATCAGGACGAGGTCGCCCTGCACTCGGACAAGGCAAAGTTCCAGTGCGCCGATGAGAGCCTCAACTGCGGCACCGCCCTCCGGAACTACGGCGCCGAGGACGACGCGGAGGACACGGGCCACGAGGCCTTCAACTACCGCACCGAGCCGTTCTGGGCGCGGCTAGGGATCAAGCCCGAGCTCGCACTTGTGGAGCTCAACGAGGAGGACCTGCGCAATATCTTCGCCGGCGACGATCCGGCGACGCCGATCTTCAGGGCCCGCGCCGCGCAGCAGGTGCGCGTGCGCATCGTGAATCCGTCCGCACACCGGCGCCAGCACGCCTTCGCGCTCTGGGGCGCGGAGTGGCCGCACAACCCCTTCGCCGAGGGGGCGCACTCCCGGCGGATCGGCGAGAACGACGAGGTGCTGAACATCGCCGTCGAGCACCCCGTCGGCGCCATGACGCAGCACAACGTCGTCCCGTTCTTCGGCGCGGGCGGGAAGTTCGCCGTCCCCGGCGACCGGCTCTACCTCGACCAGCCGAGCTTCAAGGTCTCCGACGGCCTCTGGGGCATCTTCCGCGTCACGCGGTAAGCGCCCTCGTCACGTCACGCCGGCTCGCCCCCGCCACCAACCCACGAGCTCTCCAGCGCGCCCGCGCCCCGCCGGCCGGGGCGCGGCGCGAGGGGAGCCCGCGGGTGAGCCGGGTCGGACGAGCTCTCGCCGAGACACACCGCTCCGTGCGCGCCGGCGCTCGCGTCTCCGCCCATAGACGATCTCGATGTCGCTCTGTCCGCGGACGAGACAGGCCGAAGATCACGCGAGATTCCCTTTGACCGCGATGTCGCGCGCCTACAGATTCGGTATCTCGAACACCGGGCGGCGACTACGCCGATGCACCGGCGACGGCCCGAACCAGCGATCGGATGGGTCGCGCCGGGCGCGCGGCGTCCGGGCGAGGCGCACGCCGGTGTGTGCATGCCAGGAGAGAACGCGTGTCAGATTCGAACAGGCTGTTCGGGGCGATTGGCTGGGATGCGTCGATGCTGATCGCATGCGTCCTCGGCGCTGCCGCGGCGCCGGCCTGCAGTCGGCGGGAGACGCCTGCCCCGCCCGCTGCCGCCGCGGCGCCCGCGGAGGGCCCGCGCGAGGGCGAGCGGAGCCCGGTCGTGAGCCGGGTCGAGCGAGATGGGCTGTCCATCGCCTTCGAGCTCCGGCCGCTCCCCGGCGCCGGAGACCGCCCGGAGGCGCGCACCGAGGCGACCGCGGTGTTCACGATCACCGACGCGGCGACGGGCGCGCCCGCGCGCGACCTCGGGCCGCTCGCGTGGATGTCGAGGCGTGCTGAGGCGCCGCCGGACGACGCCGGGTGCCAGGACAAGATCAGGAGCTTCATGGCCGGGCGCATCGCCGTCCGCCCGGACGTGGACATGAACGCGTACCTCCTGTGGACACAGAACCAGGACAACACGCTGTCGGTCATCAACCCGCAACTCGCGTTCACCCGGACCAAGCTGCGCAGCATCGTCACCCTCGCGGCCGGCTCCACGTCGCTCGCGCTCCACCCGGACGGCGACCGCCTCTACGTGACGCTCCAGGGCGGCCGCGGCCTCGCCGTCGTCGACACGAGGCGCAGCCTGGTGGCGGCCAACGTGCCCGTCGGGGCGGAGCCGATGCGCGTCGCGGTCGCGCCGGACGGGCGGACCGTGTGGGTCGGCAACGACGGCGACGGGACGGTCAGCGTCGTCGACGCGCGCGCGGCGAGCGTGCTGAAGACGCTGCGCGCCGGCCCCGGTCACCACGAGCTCGCGTTCTCGAGCCAGGGACGCACCGCCTGGATCACGAGCCGCGACGCCCGCACCGTCACCGCCGTGGACACCGGCACCCTCGAGCCCGTCGCGGAGATCGAGGTCGGCGAGGGCGCCGCCGCCATCGCGGCGAGCGACGCCGCGAACGCCGTCTACGTCGCGAACGAGGCGAGGGGCGAGATCGTGATCCTCGACGCCGGGCGCCGCGCCGTCGCGGGGCGCGTCGCGGTGAAGGCCGGCGTCAGCGCGGTCGGGTTCGCGCCGGGCGGCCGCTTCGCTTTCGCGCTGAACCCCGCGAAGGGCGAGGTGTCGATCCTCGACGCCTCCGTGGGAGCGCTCGCGCACACGCTCTCCGGGTTCGCGGGCCCCGACGCGGTCGCCTTCTCGGACATGTACGCCTACGTGAGGAACCTCGGCGAGAGCCGCGTCTCGCTCATCGAGCTGCCCTCGCTGGAGCGGCCCGGCAAGCCCGCGGTCGTCGAGGTCCAGGTCGGCCAGCAGCCGCCGCGGGCCGCCAAGGGCGGGAGGGGCGCCGCGCCGTTCGCCGTCCTGCCCGAGGGCAACGGCGCCATCGTCGCGAGCCCGGCCGACAAGGTCCTTTACTACTACGTCGAGGGCATGATGGCGCCGATGGGCACGCTCTCGAACTACGGGCGAGAGCCCCGCGCGGCGCTCATCGAGGATCGGTCGCTGAAGGAGGTGCAGCCCGGCGTGTACGCCGCGACGGTCCGGCTCGGCGACGAGGGCGTGCACGACGTCGAGCTGCTGCTCCGCGATCGCAGCGTCTCCGCCTGCCTCGAGGCGACGGTCGCGCCCTCGGCCGTCCCCGCCGAGGACCGTTCGCCCGGGCTCACCGTCGAGCCGCTCTTCGACGCGGGCGTCGATCTCGAGGTGTCGAAGCCCGCGACGCTGCGCTTCCGCGCGACGCCGAAGGCCTCGGCGCCTCCGCTCGAAGCAAAGGAGATGAAGGTGATGATCTTCCGATTCCCTGTCGGCTTCCGGGACACCGTGCAGCCCCGCGCCGAGCCGGACGGCGCCTTCTCGGTGACGTTCACGCCCCCCGAGCCCGGCCAGTACCGCTTCCTGCTCGAGGCCGGATCGCGCAACGCCCCGCTCGGCGTGCTGCCGTTCATCGATCTCCACGCCGCCTCGCCCGGCGACCTCCACGTCGCCTCGCCCGGCGACGCCCCGGACGCGGGAGGCGCGCGATGAAGCGCGGCGCCCCCCTCCTCGCGGCGGCGCTCGCGCTCGCGCTGCCGGCCGCGAGCCCGGCCGGGGAGCCGGCGCCCGAGCGGACGCGCGCGCAGATCGGCGGCGCATCCGCCAGCGACGACGCGGCGGCGGCGGCGTACTTCACCGACACGGAGCTCGTCGATCAGGACGGGCGCCCGCGCCGCTTCTACACCGACCTCCTGCGCGGCCGGAAGGTCCTCATCCACTTCGCCTTCACCTCGTGCAAGGGCGCGTGCCCGACGATGACCGCGAACCTCGCGCGCGTGCAGGCGCTCCTCGGCAAGCGCGCCGGCAAGGAGGTCATGATCCTCACGATCACGGTCGACCCGGTCAACGACACGCCGAAGGTGCTGAAGCAGTACGCCGCGAGGTTCAACGCGGGCCACGGCTGGCGCTTCCTGACCGGCACCCCGCAGAGCGTGGACACGGTGCTCGGGCGCCTCGGCGGGCTCACGAAGAAGCCCGAGGAGCACACCTCCACGCTGCTGATCGGCGACACGAGGACCGGCATGTGGCTGAAGACGACCGCCACGGAGCGCCCCGAGACGATCGTGCGCCTCGTGGATCACCTCAACGACCCGCCGTGAGGTGGAGATGGGCCGGCTCGTGACGGAGCGGCGGCGCGGCGCGCTCGCGGCGCTCGGCCTCGCCGCCGCGCTCTCGGCGCTCGGCCTCGCCGCCGCGCTGCGGGGCGCCGCGTGCGCCGCGTCGCCGCGCGCCGAGGCCGCGTCGTCCAGCGCCGCGGCGCCGTGCGCCGGCGCGGCGTCGTGCGGCGAGGCGGCGTCGTGCGCCGAGCTCAGCCCGGCGGCGCTGCGCGGCAGGCGCCTCTTCCACCGCGGGGCCCTCGCCTCGGGGGAGCCGGTCGAGGGGCGCCTCGGCGCGAGCGGCGCCGCGCTGCACGGCGAGGCGGCGGCCTGCGCCGGCTGTCACGGCCGGAGCGGTGACGGCACGGCGGAGGGCGGCGTCGCCGCGCCGCCGCTCACGCCCGAGCGGCTCTTCTCGGCCGATCGCCCGGGCGGCCCGCACACCGAGGCGACGCTCGCGGCCGCCGTCCGCGACGGGCGCGCGCCGGGCGGGCGGGAGCTCCACCTCGTCATGCCGCGCTACCGGCTCGACGGCGCGCACCTCGCCGACCTGGTCGCCTACCTGCGCTGCCTCGGCCGCGACGCCGATCCGGGCGTCTCGCCGGAGGCGCTCCGGCTCGGCGCCGCGCTCCCGCTCACCGGGCGCTTCGCCGCGGCGGGCGCCGCGGCCCGCGACGTCCTCGCCGCGTCGTTCGCCGAGGTGAACGCGCAGGGCGGCGTGTTCCGCCGGCGGCTCGAGCTCGTCGTGGCCGACAGCGAGGAGTCCCTCGACGGGGCGCGCGCGACCTCGCGCCTCCTGGATCAGCGCGTCTTCGCGCTGGTCGGCAGCGTGTGGAGCGGCGACGCCGGCGACCGCAGCGACGCCGCGGCGCGCCTCGCGGCCGACGAGGTGCCGCTCGTCGGCCCCCTCGGCACCGGGCTCCCCGCCGCGGATCCGGGATATGGGGTCGTGTTCCACCTCCAGCCCGGCCTCGACATGCTCGCGCGCGTCGCTGTCGCGCACCTCGCCGACGCCCCCGCCCCTGCGGGCGCGGGCGCCGTGCTCGTCGTCCACCCGGCCGACCCGCGAGGGGACGCCTTCCTGCGCGGGGCGCGCGCCGAGGCGCTGCGCCGCGACCTGCCGCCCCCGGTCTCGCGCCCCTTCGAGCCGGGCCGCTTCGACGCCGCCGCGCTGGCCGACGACGCGGCGCGCCTCGGTGCGCGGGCCGTCCTGCTCGCCGGCGAGGGCGACGAGCTCTCGCGCTGGCTCGCCGCGTCACCGCCCTCCGCGGGCCCGCGCCCCGCCCTCTATGCGCCCGCGTTCCTGCTGCGGCGCGATCCCGACTCGCTCCGGCGCGCCGCCGCCGCGCGGGTGCTGCTCCTCCACCCGGCCCCCCTCGACGAGGCGGAGCAGCTCGCCCAGCGCGCGCTCGCGTCGTTCCTCGAGCGCCACCGCATCCCGCCGCGGCACATCGCCTTCCAGGCGAGCGCCTACGCCGCTTCGCGCGTCCTCGTCGAGGCGCTCAAGCGCGCGGGCGCCCACCTCACCCGCCCCGGCCTCATCGCGGCGCTCGAGGGGCTGCGGGACTTCGATCCCGGCCCCGGCCCGGCGATCACCTTCGGCAGGAACCGGCGCGTCGGCGCGTACGGGGCGAGCCTCACCGCCGTCGATGCGGGCTCGACCGATGTCGCGCCCGTGTCCGCGTGGGTCGAGGTCGTCCCCTGACGCCGGCCTCGCCTGTCGGCTAGGCGCGAAGGCTGGAACGGAGTAGGTTCCCGGCATGGCCGGATACCGCAGTCGTACATCCACTCAGGGACGCAACATGGCAGGGGCGCGCGCGCTGTGGCGCGCCACCGGCATGAAAGATGCGGACTTCGAGAAGCCGATCATCGCCATTGCCAACAGCTTCACGCAGTTCGTGCCGGGGCACGTCCACCTCCACGACGTGGGGCAGCGGGCGAAGAAGGTCATCGACGCCGCGGGCGGGTGGGGCGTCGAGTTCAACACCATCGCCATCGACGACGGCATCGCGATGGGCCACGCCGGCATGCTGTACTCGCTGCCGAGCCGGGAGCTCATCGCCGACAGCGTCGAGTACATGGTGAACGCGCACTGCGCCGACGCGCTCCTGTGCATCTCGAACTGCGACAAGATCACGCCCGGCATGCTGCTCGCGGCGATGCGGCTCAACATCCCGACCGTCTTCGTCTCCGGCGGTCCGATGGAGGCGGGCAAGATCGTCGGGACGCACGACCGCGACGGCAAGCCGCTCATCCGGAAGCTCGACCTCATCGACCCGATGATCGCGGCCAGCGACGACAAGGTGACGGACGCGGACCTGGCGGCGATGGAGCGGTCGGCGTGCCCGACCTGCGGCTCGTGCTCCGGCATGTTCACGGCCAACAGCATGAACTGCCTCAACGAGGCGCTCGGGCTCGCGCTGCCCGGCAACGGGACGCTGCTCGCGACGCACGCGGCGCGCTGGGAGCTCTTCGAGGCGGCGTCGAAGCGCGTCGTCGCGCTCGCGCAGAAGCACTATGTCGAGGGGGACACCTCGGTGCTGCCGCGGAGCATCGCGACGTTCGAGGCGTTCGAGAACGCGATGGCGCTCGACATCGCGATGGGCGGCTCGACGAACACGGTGCTCCACCTCCTGGCGACCGCCCGCGAGGCCCAGGTCGACTTCAAGATGTCGGACATCGACCGCATGTCGCGCAAGGTGCCCAACATCTGCAAGGTCGCGCCGTCGTCGCATTACCACGTCGAGGACGTGCACCGGGCGGGCGGCGTGCTGACGATCCTCGGGGAGCTCGACCGCGCGGGGCTCATCCACCGGGAGGCGGGCACGGTGCACGCGCGCACGCTGGGCGAGGCGATCGACGAGAACGACATCCGCCGCCCCACGGCGACGGCGGCCGCGAAGAAGCGCTCGCTCGCCGCGCCGGGCGGCGTCCCGACCACGGTCGCGTTCTCGCAGGACAAGTACTTCGCCGACACCGACGACGACGCCGTGAAGGGCTGCATCCGCGACGTCGACCACGCCTTCAGCCGCGAGGGCGGCCTCGCCGTGCTCTACGGCAACATCGCGGCGGACGGCTGCATCGTGAAGACCGCTGGTGTCGACGAGTCGATCTGGAAGTTCGAGGGGCCGGCGCGGGTGTTCCACTCGCAGGAGGCCGCGTGCGACGCGATCTGGAACGATCAGATCCGCTCGGGCGACGTTGTCGTCATCGTGTACGAGGGCCCGAAGGGCGGCCCTGGCATGCAGGAGATGCTCTATCCGACGTCGTTCCTGAAGGGGAAGGGCCTCGGAAAGGCCTGCGCCCTGATCACGGACGGCCGGTTCAGCGGCGGGACGTCGGGGCTGAGCATCGGGCACGTCTCGCCCGAGGCCGCCGAGGGCGGCGCCATCGCGCTCATCGAGGAGGGCGACCGCATCCGGATCGACATCCCTGCCCGGACGATCGACGTCCTCGTCAGCGACGCGGAGCTCGAGGGCCGGCGCCGCGCGGCCGAGGCGCGGGGCGCCGACGCGTTCCGGCCGAACCGCGACCGGAAGGTCTCCCCTGCCCTGCGCGCCTACGCGCTCATGGCCACGAGCGCCGCGAACGGCGCTGTCCGCGACGTCAATCAGATCGAGCCGGGCCGGCGCGCGTGACGGATCGCGGGTGAGCCAGAGTCACCGTTCCGCCTGAACGAGCCCCGGAGAGCCCACGACACAGCCACGAGCGCGGCGCTCCTGTCGCGGCGGCCGCCCTGGCCGCCGCGAGGCCCGCGCGCCCCCCGCGTCCGGGGCCGGTTCGCCGTCGGACACGCCGACGTGAGGCGACCGATGGCGTATGATGCCATACATGAGATCATTGGCGCTCTTCGTGTCCATCTCGCTCGTGTCCGGTTGCAGCCAGAAGGTCCGCGTGTTCCCCCGCGACAACGACGCCGGCAGCGGCGGAAGCGGCGCCGGGGGCAGCGGCAGCAGCACCGTGAGCAGCAGCAGCAGCAGCGGCACCGGCGGCAGCGGAGGCTCGGGCGACGCCTGCGTCGATCCGGCGGCGCAATGCCCGCCGGCGCAGGGCGCCTGCATGGAGGCCGTGTGCATCAACGGCGCGTGCGCGGAGCGGCCGCGGCCCGCGGGAACGGCCTGCGGAGAGGACGGCGGCGAGGTGTGCGATGCCTCCGGGGCCTGCGGGGGGTGCGACGGGATGGAGTGCGAGCCATGCGGGGAGCCGGGCTGCCCGAACACGTGCGGCTCCGCGGACGTCGCGGAGGTGCCGCCGAGCTGCGCGGACGGCGGCGACGGCGCCGGGGCGACCTGCGGTCCCGGCGCCACGGAGGACTGCTGCGCCGGCGCGCTGGTCCCCTGCGGCACGTACCTGAGGGGCTACGACGGCGCATCGAGCACGGACGACTCGTCCCCTGCGGCCGTGAGCGATTTCCGGCTCGACAGGTACGAGATCACGGTCGGGCGATTCCGGGCCTTCGTGAACGCCGGGCAGGGCGTGCAGGCGAGCCCGCCCGCCATCGGGGCCGGCCGGCACCCGCACGTCGACGGCAGCGGGTGGATCACGGCGTGGAACGGGCGGCTCGCGCGGGACACCGCGGCGCTGAAGTCGGCGCTGAAATGCAATGGTGACAGCCTCTGGACGTGGACCGACGCGCCGGGCTCGAACGAGGAGCTGCCGATCAACTGCATCACCTGGTTCGAGGCCTTCGCGTTCTGCGCGTGGGACGGCGGCCGCTTGCCCTCCGAGGCGGAGTGGAACTACGCGGCTTCCGGCGGCGACGAGCACCGGCCGTACCCGTGGGGAGCCTCGATCGACCCCGAGCGCGCCGTGTACGAGTGCACCGGGGATGGGAGCGCGGCGGGTCGCTGCGCGTTCGCCGACATCCGGCCGGTGGGCTCGAGGCCGAGCGGAGACGGGCGATGGGGTCACGCGGATCTGGCCGGCAATGTGTGGGAATGGACGATGGACTGGTGGCGCGCGGAGCTCCCTGCGCCGTGCATCGACTGCGTGCACCGCGTCGACGGCGAGCACGACGCGCAGCGGGTCACCCGGGGCGGCAGCTACCGCGCGCCGGCCGACGACGTGCGCGCGGCCAACCGCGACTTCAGCTACGCCACCGATCGCGTGAACAACATCGGGGCCCGGTGCGCGCGCGATCTGTAGCCCCGCGGGGCGCCGCCGCGCTCGCCTCGCGGGCGCGCGGCCGTCACGCGCCGCGGCCTGCGGCCGCGTCCTCGGGCCAGGCGTTCTCGGCGACGAGCTCCGAGAGCGGGCGGCGCGCCGCCCAGCCGCACGCCTCGAGCATCGGCCGATCGTAGAACTCCGCCACGTGACCGACGCAGAGGATCGCCAGCGGCCGGCTGCCCGGCGGCATGCCGAGCAGGGCGGCGAGGTCGCGCGGCTCGAAGAGCGACACCCACCCGACGCCGAGCCCCTCCGCGCGCGCGGCGAGCCACAGGTTCTGGATGGCCGCGGCCACCGAGGCGACATCCATCTCGGGCAGCGTGCGGCGGCCGAACACGTGCGCCTCGCGCCCCGCCATCAGGCCGACGACGAGCAGCTCGCCGCACTCGCGGATCCCCTCGACCTTGAGGCGCATGAACTCGTCCTCGCGCTCGCCGAGCGCGCGCGCGGTGGCGAGGCGCTCCGCCTCGACGAGCGCGTGGATGTCGCGCCGGAGCTCCGGCGCCGTGATCCGCACGAACCGCCAGGGCTGCATCATGCCCACGCTCGGCGCGGCGTGCGCGGCCGCGAGCAGCCTGGTGAGCGCGTCCTTGTCCACCGGATCGGGCAGGAAGTGGCGCATGTCACGCCGCTCGTGGATGGCGCGGTACACGGCGGCGATCTCCGGATCGTTGAAGCGGTAGCTCGACATGGTCCCTCGCGCGCGCCGCGCCGCCGGACGGCGGCGATCCTGGCGCAGCGGACGAGACGGGTAGCACCGCCTGCGCGGCGGCGGCAGCGCGCGCGGCGCGGGCACGACGGCGGCCGCGCGGCGCCGTCCGGGGCGCGGGGTGAGGCGCGAGGGACGGCGCGGGCGGCGCGGGCTGCACGGCACAGACGCGCGACCGCGGCCGGGCACCGGAGCGCGGCGCGCGCTCTCGACGCAGGGGTGCAGCATGCTAGAGCGCGCTCGTGGATCCATCGGAAGGGCGATCCCCGGAGCTGCACGTCACCGTCGTGGGCGCAGGGGTGATCGGCTTGACCACGGCGGTCGTGCTCCAGCGCGACGGCCATCGGGTGCAGGTGATCGCGGCCGAGCGCGGCGAGCGCACGACGTCCGCGGCCGCGGCCGCGCTGTGGTATCCCTTCCGGGCGAGCCCGCCCGAGCGCGTCAATGCGTGGTCGCGCAAGAGCCTCGACGAGCTCACGCGCATCGCGCGGGAACACCCGGAGGCGGGCGTCGACGTCCTGACCTGCCTCGAGTCCGCGGACGACACGCGCCTGCCGTGGTGGGCCCCGTGCGTGCCCGACCTCTCGATCGACGCCGGGACGCACCCGCTCGGCGCGCCGCACGGCTTCCGGTTCACGGCGCCGCGCATCGAGCCGTCGTTGCACCTGCCCTGGCTGGAGTCGCAGCTCGACAGTCCGGTGCGCGTCGAGCGCGTTCAATCGCTCGCCGCGGTCGAGGGCGACTGCGTCGTGAACTGCACAGGTCTCGGGGCGCGCGCGCTCACGGGCGACGCGGAGCTCCTCGGCCTCTATGGCCAGGTCGCGATCACGGAGCCAGGCGATATCGACCCAGATGTCGCACTGGGTGATGAAAGGGACGAATCGGCGCTCATTTACGTCATCCCGCGGCGCCGCGAGATGGTGATTGGCGGCTGTGTTGTTCCGTCCGCTGACGACCGCTCGTTGGTGCCTGACCCGGAGCGCACTGACGCAATGCTCCAGCGCGTGCGCGCGGCGGGGCTCAGACCAGGCCGCTTGGTCGGCGCGCGCGCCGGGCTGCGCCCGTATCGGAACGCCGTGCGCCTCGAGCGCGAAGGCCGCGTGATCCACAATTACGGCCACGGCGGCGCCGGCTACACGCTCGCGTGGGGCTGCGCCGACGAGGTGCGCTCGATGATGCAGCACGTCGACGCTTCGACGCGCTGCTGCGTATAGGGCAGCCCCGCGTCAGCACTCTTTCGACGCTCCCGAGCTCCCGGCGCCACGCGCTCGGAACGGCCCTTCGCAGGAGGCGATGCGGCCTCGGGGGCGGAAGCCGACGAGATGCGGCAGCGCAACTGCCGAGCCTGCTTCTGGAATCCAGCTAACCAGACACCCAACGCATTGCTCCGAAAGTCTCGTTGTACTCCTGTTGCGAGGCTGCTAGATTGGATTCGTGCTCGTCTGCGAGCAACTCCCGCCTTCTCTCGCAGTGGAACCGCCCACGGCGCTCCCCTGATCATTCGAGGCATTCGAGGGAATGGCCGAGGAGGACCTCGCGCTGGAGATCGCTTGCCGCTGACGACCTCTCGGTGCGATCCCAGAGCGCGGTCCCGAGGTGGTCGAACCTTCGCTTGCGCTTCCACAGGGTCCGGCGTGCATCGTCCGCTGTCACAAATCTGAAGAACCGAAGCTTCCCCCGGGAGTCTTGAACGCCATGAACAACGACGAGAATCGACTCAGTCGTCCATCGGGGCGGCCGGCGGCCTGGAATGTCACCATGAACAACGACGAGAATCGCTGCAGCCGCCCCTCGGGGCGGCCGTCGGGGCGACCGTCGGGACGGCCATCTGGGCGGCCATCGGGGCGGCCCGCGCTCTGGAGCGTCCTGCCGCTGGCCAGCGGGTTGCTGCAGACCCGGCCGATCGAGTGGCCGACGCTGGTGCTCTTCGCGGGGTCGTACGCGCTCTGGGCGGCGGCCGTCGCCGCGGGCATCGCGGGCTTGGTGCCGACCGTGCCGGCGGTGCTCGCCGCGGCGGTGGCGGCCTATGCGGCCTTCACGCCGATGCACGAGGCCTCGCACCGGTCGCTGGCGCGCTCGGCGCTGCTGAACGGCGTGGTCGGTCGGCTGTCGGGGCTGCTGCTCATGGCGCCGTTCCCGGCCGTGCGTCACTTCCACATGGAGCATCACAAGCACACGAACGAGGCGGATCGGGACCCCGACCACTGGAGCGGTCGCGGCCCGTGGTACCTCCTCCCGTTCCGGTGGGCGACACAGGACCTTCACTATTACTATTTATTTTTGCGCTCCTACCGCGCGCAGCGGCGCGGCGAGCGGTTCGAGACGGTCGCGACGCTCGCGGCCATGCTCGCGCTCGTGGCGCTGGCCTTCGGTCTCGGGGTCGGTGAGCTCGCGGTCCTCTACTGGATCGTTCCGGCGCGGGTGGCGATCTTCTTCCTCGCGTTCGCGTTCGACTACCTGCCTCACTACCCGCACGGGATCACGGCCGCGCAGAACCGGTATCGCGCCACGCGCGCGGTCGACAGCGCGCTGCTCAACGTGCTGCTCTTCGGGCAGACCTATCATCTGATCCACCACCTCTACCCGGCCGTGCCGTTCTTCCGGTACCGGACCGTGTGGAAGCACCAGCGCGAGGAGCTCCTCAAGCTCCAGTCGGACAGCCTCCCCCCGCCGCGCGCGCCCTTGCCCCTGATGGCGGCAGGCAGCCTCGCCGCGCCCCGCGCGCCGACGATCCACACCATCCCCCCGGTGGCGCCGGCCGCCGAGCTCGACGCTATCTGATCCGAGCAGCGCGGGCAGACCCGTCACCGCCCGGTGCTCGGCCGCGTCGGCCGCTGCGATTCCGATAAAAATACCGCCATCACGCAGGCACGCCGGGAGAATCGGAGAGCGCCTTCCCTCCCTCTCTGGCGTCCTGGCTCGTTCTCTTGGACGCCCCTCGCGTCCTGGCGATTCAACCATTCTCGTCCGAGCGCCGCTTTACAGCCGCGCTCGGCGGCGGCCGCGGAGCGCCCTCGGCGGCAGCAGGATCTCCCGGAAGAGCAGCGCTTCGGTCACGGCGCGGCGGTCCAGCGGGGCGCCGGACGCGCCCCGGGCCGGCGCGAACGCGTCGGGGCGCCGCTCGCCCGTGCCGAGCGCCGGGATCGCCGCGCGCGCCCTGGTCAGGATCGCGAGCGCCCGCTCGGGCGCCCGGTGCGCCGCCAGCGCCGCGCCCGCGAGGAGCGCCCGCGCGTCGCGGACCGCGGGCACCCGGCCGGCGAGCAGCGCGTCGCGCGCGCGCAGCGCCTCCTGGTGCTCGTGCGGGCCGTGATCGAGGCCGCTGATGTCCTGCAGGCCGAAGCCCGACAGGGCCAGCAGCGGTCCGGCATAGAGGCGCTCCACGATCGACGCGGCCATCTCGGCGCACGGCCGCAGCGGGAGCGGGATCCACGCGCCCCTCACCGGCCAGATCAGGTGATCGAGGCTGACCTCGGCGTGGCGGCGCGCCCACGCCTCCCCCAGCGCGCGCGCGCTCTCGCCGAGCCCGGCGCGCTCGAGGACCATGCACCCGATGAGCACGCGCAGGTGCGGCGGAGGGTGCTCGTCGTAGCGCGCGCCGGTCACGTCCCTGTGGACGGCGAGCGACGCGTACGGCTCGCCCTCCTGGAAGAACAGCTCGCTCATCGTGAGCACGTAGGCGGGGCCGAACATGAGCGTCCCGAAGACGTCGCAGAAGATCTCCTCGAACCAGGCGCCGAACACGCGGCGGAGCTCGGAGCTCGGGATGTCATGGTCGTCCAGCGCGAGCGGGCGCGGCCGCGCGCCCGCGTCGGGCAGGCCGAGCTCGCGGCGCAGCGCGGGCTCGAGGTCGTCGATCGAGGCCAGGAAATCGTGGCCGATCTCGTGCGCGAGCGCCGGCCAGCGCAGCGGCGTGGCGAAGAAGTCCGCGGGCAGGAAGATGGGGGCGATCGACGTCGGGATGAAGCCCGTCCAGATGGCGAGATCGAAGGGCGTGAGCTGCGTCGCCGGGAATCCGCTCCGGAGCGGCAGCCCCTCCGCCCGCGCGAACGCGATCACGGGGGCGTAGCAGGCCTCCGCGAGGGCGTCCGCGTCGCCGAGCTCGGCGAGGAGCGACGGATCGCGGCGCTGCCGCGCGAGCACCGCGATCTCGCCCAGCACGAGCTCGATGTCGTCCGCCGCGGCCACCACGGCGCGCGCCGGGGCGCCCGCCTCGGCGGCCGCCCGCGCGCGCGCGATCTCCGCCGGCACGAACCGGGTGAGCGCGTCCGCGAAGCGCCGGTTCGCCCGCTCGTGGCGCACCGAGTCGCCGAGCGCGGCGGCGGTCCGGTCGAGCTCGCCGAGCCGCAGGAGCGCCGCCCGCTGCCGGGCCTCGTCGGGGGCGCGCGCGGCGCCGAAGGGCACCGCCGCCCGCGGCGCCCGGCTGCGCGGCGCGACCTCGGCGGCCGGCGCGGCCTCCTCGGGCGGCGCGCCGCGCTGCGCCTCGGCCGCGCGCTCGGGCGGCGCCGAGCCGCGCGCGTCGTCCCGGCCCGCGAGCTTGATGACGAGCTTGACGATCAGCCAGGCCGCCGCGAGGGCATAGCCAAGGAAGTCCCCGAGCTCATCCATGGCGCCCGTCCATCGTCCTGCGGGCGCGGATCGCCCGCCGCGGGGTCGGCGGCGCGCGCAAGCGGCGATATCGGCGACAGCGCCCGCGGCGGGCCGAGCACCTCGGCCAGCACGAAGCGCCGCGCGAGCCCCTCGCGGCGGGCGAGCCACGCCCAGCGCGGGCCCGCGGCGTCACGCGGCGGCACCTCACGACTCCCCGACGGGGTCGGGCTTGCCCCCCGTGGTGCCGGCGATGCCCTGGCGCATCTCGGTGTCGGCGATGACGTTGCGCATGTTGTAGTAGTCCATCACGCCGAGCTTGCCCGTGCGGAGCGCCTCGGCCATCGCGAGCGGGATCGTCGCCTCGGCCTCGACGAGCTTCGCCCGCATCTCCTGCGTCTTGGCCTTCATCTCCTGCTCCTGCGCCACCGCCAGCGCGCGGCGCGACTCCGCCTTGGCCTGCGCCACCTGCTTGTCCGCCTCGGCCTGCTCCGTCTGGAGCTTCGCGCCGATGTTGGAGCCCACGTCGACGTCGGCGATGTCGATCGAGAGGATCTCGAACGCCGTCCCGGCGTCGAGGCCCTTCTTGAGCACGTTCTTCGAGATGGTGTCGGGGTTCTCGAGCACGTGCTTGTAGTCGTCGGCCGATCCGATGGTCGAGACCACGCCCTCGCCGACGCGCGCGAGCACCGTCTGCTCGCCCGCGCCGCCGACCAGGCGATCGATGTTGGCGCGCACCGTCACGCGCGCGATCGCGAGGAGCTGGATGCCGTCCTTGGCCACCGCCGAGACCTTCGGGGTCTCGATGACCCGCGGGTTCACCGACATCGCCACCGCCTCGAGCACATTGCGGCCGGCGAGGTCGATCGCGGCCGCGCGCGAGAAATCGAGCTCTATCCCCGCCTTGCCCGCCGAGATGAGCGCGTTGACGACGGCCTCCACCCGCCCGCGGGCCAGGTAGTGCGCCTCGAGCATGTCGACCGACACGCCCTCGAGGCCGGCCTTCACGGCGCTGATCCGCGCGTTGACGATCTGCTCGGGCGGCACCCGGCGCAGGCGCATCGCGATGAGCGTGAGCATCGAGACCCCGGCGCCCGACGCCTGCGCGGCGATCCACAGCCCGACAGGCACCAGGTACAGCGTCGCGACGATGGCGACGAGCACGAGCCCGCCGAGCACGATGACCGAGATGATCTCCATATCCCCTCTACCCGTCCCTGTCCGTGAAGGGCCGCCGCTCCCGCGCTCCTCAGGGCTCGCGCGGCTCGACGACGACCCGGTTCCCCTCCACGCTCGCCACGCGCACGGGCGTGCCGGCCTCCACGTAGAGGCCGTCGGTCACGACATCGACCGCGCGATCCTCGATCTCGACCGTCCCGGCCGGGCGGAGCGGCGTGAGCGCCCTGCCCTCCTTGCCGACCAGCGCCGCGAGCCGCGCGTCCGTGCCGCGCCCGCTCCGCTGGGTCTCGAGCAGCACCATCCTGCGGCCCGCCCCGGTCCTCGGGAGAGCCCAGAACAGGAGCCCGGTCGCGCAGACGCCCGCGCCGAGGGCGAGCAGGCCGTGCGCGGCCCCGAGCGTCGCCCACGCGACCGCGACCGCGCCGAGCACCGCCGCGCCGCCGAGCAGCCCGACGAGGCCGACGCCAGGGATGACGAGCACCTCGATGGCGAGCAGCACGAGGCCTACCACGAGCAGGGCGACGACGAGCAGCACCGGGGTCACGCTCCGGCCTCCTCGCCCGCGTCGCTCGCGTCCTCCGCGCTGCGCGCGATCGCCCTCACGACGAGCCGGCCGCCCTCCGCGCGGAGGACGCGGACGCGGGCGCCCGCCTCGACGTAACCGAACGCCGAGAGCGCCTCCACGCGGCGTCCATCGATCTCGACCTTGCCGGACGGGCGCAGATCGGTGGCGGCCGTGCCGAGCCGGTCCGCGAGCGGCGACGCGGACGCCGCGGGGCCCTCGGGAGATCCCCCGGTGGCGACGGCGCGGATCGCCGTGTCCAGGACGAGCCGCCGCCCGAGCCGCGTCCTCGGCGCGACGCGGGCGGCGACCACGGCGAGCGCCGCCGTCGCCGCGAGGGAGACGCTCGCCGTGGCAAGGGCGCGCGGCAGCCAGCCGGCGTGCCAGGCGACGTCGATCGGCACGCGCTCGAGGTCGAGGAGCGAGAGCACGAGGGCGCTCGCCACGCACGCCGCGCCCGCGACGCCGGGCACGACGTGCCCCGGGGCGAGGAGCTCCACGGCGATGAGGATCGCGCCGGCGGCGAAGAGCGCGATCTCCTCCCAGCCCGCGAGCTTCACCACGTGGTGCCCGAAGAAGAACAGCCCGAGGCACGAGAGCCCGACGGCGAGCGAGACGCCGTGGCCCGGCGCGTAGAGCTCGAGGAGGATGCCGAGCATCCCGAGGGTCATGAGGAGCCCGGAGAGCGTCGGATCGGAGAGGAAGCGCGCGAGCGCCTCGGCGGAGCTGAGGCGCGGGCGCGCGATCTCGCCGGGCGAGGGGCGGCCCAGGGCGCCGAGGAGCTCTGCCTCGGTGCCGGCCTGCACCTCGGCGACGCCCCACGCGAGCGCCTGCGGGCCGTCCAGCGTGAGCAGCTTGCCCTTCTCGTCGAGCCCGGGGACCTCGGCGTCGGCGTCGACCATCGCCTCGGCGATGTCGCCGCGCCGCCCCTTCGCCTCCGCTGTCGCGCGCATCTCCTTGCGCATGTACGAGACGACCTTCTCGGCGACCGGCTTCATCTCGCCCCCCTCGCCGATCTGCACGGGCGTCGCCGCGCCGATCGTGGCGCCGGGGGCGACGGCGATGACGTCGCAGGCGAACGCGATGAGCGCCCCGGCCGAGATCGCGCGCGGGTTCACCCAGCACACCGTGCGGGCGCGGGCGCGCAGCAGGGCGTCCCGGACGGCGAGCGCGGCGTCGATGCGCCCGCCGAGCGTGCTGATGTCGAGCACCAGCAGATCGCCCTCGCCCTGGGCCGCGACGACGCGCTCCAGGAAGGGCGAGAGGCCGAGATCGATCATGCCGGCGATCGCGACCACGGTGACCTTCCCCGCGCCGGGGATCGGCGGGAGAGGCCGCGGGCCCGGCGGCGCGGGGGCGGCGGCCGCGCCGCTCGCGCCCCCGCTCGACGCCGGGGCCGCCTCGCCGCGCGCGGGGCGGCACAGCGCCATCGTCGCCATCAGCGCGAGGAGCGGGATCGCGCGCCGCGCCCGCCTCGCTGCCTGTTCCACCAGGCGCCACCAACCGGTCAATCCCCACTCCCTCTCACGGCGGCGCGCCCCGCGCCGCCTGCCGAGATTCACGCCGACGACCCCGCCACGAGGCTAGCGCACGCCGGCGCGCCCCGATACCCCCTCGCGCGGCCGGTCAGCGCCCGCCCGCGCTCAACCGCCGCCATCCATGAAGCTCGCCACCGCGTCCGCGAACTCCGCGGGTCGCTCCACGATCCAGTCGTGGCTTCCCTTCGAGGAGACCACGAGCGTCGCGTCGGGGATCAGGCGCTTCAGCGCGAGGGCCGAGCCGAGCGGCACCGTGCGGTCGCGCGCGCCCCACGCGATCAGCGTCCTCACGCGCAGGCGCGCGGCGTAGCCGCTCAGCTCCGCCTCCGCGGCGAGCCGCGCGAAGCGCAGCGCGCTCCGCGTGTGGACGAGCAGGTTGTAGAGGAACGCGGGCGCGGCGCGCACCGTGAACCGCGGCTCGATCCGCATGTCCGCCATGCGCCCGAGGACGAGCGCCAGCAGCGAGCGCGGCGAGCCGACTCCGACGGAACCGACAAGCACGAGCCCCGACAGCCGCTCGGGGTACAGGGCGCCGGCCACAAGCGCCGCCGCGCCAGACATCGAGTGACCGATCAGCGTGACCCCCTCGAGCTGCAATGCCTGAAGCGCCTCGGCGACGCAGCGCGCGTACTGCTCCAGGGTCCACGGCGCGCGGAGCCGCCCGCCGCGGCCCGAGCCGGGCAGCTCGATGACGATCACCCGGGCGCGCCGCCGCATCGCCTCGACGATCGGCCCGTAGCTCATGCCGCTGATCAGCATGCTGGGCAGGAGCACCGCCGGCCTCCCGCTGCCCGTCTCGGTCACAAACACGACCGCGCCGCCGGCCCGGATCTCCCGCCCGCGGCTTTCCTCCGGCGCCCCTCGTCGTCTCGCTGGGCGCTCGTGCGTGGGCGAGATCTTCTCTCGGCGCGCCCGCCGCGGCACGGACAAGCTCGTGGCGCCAGGCCGGCTTTCAGCGCAGGCTCCGCTCATTCCACGTCGTCGAGGGCGCTTCCGCATGAGCGGCAAGCCAATGCCGGGCGTGTGCCAGCGCGGGCGCGGCGCGATGGTGCGGAGCGCGGCGCGCCGGCCGCGGCGCCGCACGAAACCCTGGAAGGCTGTTGAGCGTGTCGTGCGCCGCGCTAAGCTCCGCGCCATAGCAGCAGACTTCAGGCTCATCGGGAGCCAGCAGGCGTGTCGTCAAGGGCCGACAGCCCGGCGCCGCCTGCCCGGATAACCAGCTCTTCTGGAATGAACAGAGGCGAAATGTCGAGGTTCCGCTCCACGTCGGGAGATCGGAAGACAGCTGAGCTCAACGTCTCGGCGCTCTCGATCTCCGCTGCGCTGTCCGTCCTCTCGCAGGGTGCATGGGGGACGGACGCGCCGCCGGCCGCCGAGGTCCAGTGGGCTTATGCGCTGATCGCCGCGCTCGGGTATCTGCCAGCCCCGATCGAGATCGCCGCCGCCACGCTGCGCCGGACGGGGATGTCGGTCGAAGCGTACGTGCGCAAAAATGCGATGTACCTGGATCCGGAAGGCGCCGAGGGCGAGATCCTGGGCGTGGTCTTCGGCGACGCGCTGGAGTCGCTGGGCGAGGACGCGCGCGGCGTGGTGCACGCGCTCGCCGCGCTGCCGGCGGCGGGCGCGCCGCCCGAGGTGGTCGCCGCGGCGGCGGGGAGGCCCGCGCCCTCCACGGCGCGGCCGCTGCAGCTCCTCGTGCACGGCCGGCTCGTGGCGTTCGAGCAGGGCTCCCAGACCTACGGGCTGACGGCGCCCATGCGCGAGGTGGCCCGCAAGGACGTGGCCGGGGACGCGGAGCGCTGGGACGCCCTGCTCCGCGGCGCGGCGGGCGCGATGCAGGCGCTCCTCTTCTGGACGGCCGCGGTCGAGGGGCGGCCCGAGGCGGCGATGCGCCGGCGCGTCGCCGGCGATCTCCTGGCGGCCCTCGACACGGCGCCGTTCCGGGACGGCGGGCGGGGCGGCGACGTGCTGGCGCGGGTGCTCGTCGACGCCTGCACGGTGCTCGATCTCGGGCTGCCGGCCGAGGTCCAGCACCGCTTGCTCGACGACGCGGCGCGCCTCGCCGGAGACGCGCTGCCCGACCTGCGCGCGCGCGCGCTGGCGGCGCTCGAGGGCACGCGCCGCGCGGAGCTCGCGAGCAAGCGGCGGGGCACCTTCGGGACGCTCCGGGCCACGCCGGCCGCCCGCGATCGCGGGCGGCCGGGCCACCGCGACGTCCTGCGCAAGGCCGTGCGCGCGAGCGCGCAGCGCGCGGCGTCGCGGTGCACGCCGCTGCCCGAGGACGATCGCGTCCGCGGCGCGAAGGAGCTCCTCGCGCGCGGCGGCCTGCGCCTGCGGGAGGGCGCGCTCGAGGCCGCCGCGGCGGACTACGGCGAGGCGCTCGCCGCGTTCGAGGCGGCCGGCGAGGCGCGGGGCGAGGCGACCGCGCTCCTGCTCCGCGGCGACCTGCGGAGGCGGCAGGGGGATCTCGCGGCCGCCGCGCGCGACCACGAGCGGGCGCTGCCGCTCTTCAGGGCAGCGGCCGACCGGACGGGAGAGGCGATGGGGCTGCTCGCGCGCGGCAACCTCCGGCTCGACCAGGGGGACGCGCAGGGGGCGGCGAGCGACTACGGCTGCGCGCTCCTGCTGCTCAGGACCTGCCGCGACCGGCTCGGCGAGGCCAACGTGCTGAAGGCCCGCGGCGATCTCTGCTTCCGGGAGGACGACCTCGCGGGCGCGGCGCGCGACTACGACCGGGCGCTCTACATCCTCGAGGGCGTGGAGGAGCGCGTCCTCAGCCAGCTCCGGTCGGCGCCGAGCAGCGCCGACGAGCGCCGCGGGGCGATCCCCCGCGCCGCGCGCGAGGTCGTCCCGCAGCCCGAGCTCCTCCGGGCGCTCGGGTACGAGCAGACGCACGCGCGCACGTGGCAGGCCCGCGGCGACCTTCGCCTGCGAGAGGGGCAGACGGCGCTCGCGGCGCGCGACTACGGCAATGCGATCCTCCTGTACCGGGAGAGCGCCGACCGCCGCGGCGAGGCCGCCGCGCTCAAGGCCCGCGGCGACCTGCGCCGCCAGCGGGGCGCGCTCCCGGGCGCGGAGCGCGACTACGACGATGCGCTCCGGCTCTTCGAGGCGCTCGGCGACCGCGCGGGTCAGGCCGCGGTGCTCAAGGCGCGCGCCGACCTGCGCTGTGAGCGGGGCGACACCGCCGGCGCGGCGCTGGACTACGCGAGGGCGCACGCCCTGCTGGACGGGGTGGGCGACCTCGCCGGCCAGGCGGGCGCAAAGGGTGTTCTCGCGGGCGTGCCGCATCGTGAGGATCCGCCTCGCCCCGTCACTGCGGTCGTCTCGCGGTGACGACGAGGTCGAGCCCGGTCCCACCGGGCTGGCCGCGCGGCTCGGCCGCGGCGTCCTCGCCGCGACGTCGAGGCCTCTCCGCGGCGCGAGGCGACTGAAGGCCAGGTTCAGCGCACATCGATGGATGACACACGAGCGCGCCACACGAGCGCTGGCTCTCTTCCTGCTTTGTGACTTCGTTGTTCGTCCGTCCTGCGCTAGGGTTCACTCGTCCGGATATTTCGCCCCGGCACCGAGGTGGCCACGTGCGACGACGCCGTTCATCGGTCGGTCTCAGCTTCGCCTTGCTCTCGCTCCTGGCCAAGACGGCGCTCGCCCTGCCGACGGTGACCGGCTCTGCGCCGGAGCTCGGCGCCTGGAGCGCGCGCGCCGGCGCGCCCCTGCGCGACGACGGGGTGGCCCCGGACGCGGCGGCGGGGGACGGCATCTTCACGGCGATCGTCTCGTTCGCGGCGCAGGGAGCGGTCGAGTACAAGATCTCGCGCAACGGCGTCGACCTCCACGACGGCGGCGCGGGTACGGCCACCGGCGACAACCTGCGTTTCACGCTGGCCGGCGGGACTGCGCCCCACGATGTCACCTTTTATTACGACACACGCGACCTGACCGCACAGGGGTTCTTGCCGGCGACCGAATCGACCTCCGACTCGCGCAGCGCCTCGATGAACGCGGAGGGCGCACCCCAGGTGTGGGTCGCGGTCGGAGACTGGCAGAGCTCCCTGGGCGACGCCGACTGGAGCTCGACCTCGACGATCACGGTCGCGCGCGACGATGGCCGCCTCGGCGATCGCGTCGCGGGCGATCACGTCCATACATACCGCTTCGTGGCCCCGACGGCGCTCCCCGGCGCGCTCTTCAAGTTCGCGGCGCAGGGCCCCTCGAGCACGAACCTCGGGGCGAACGGCTGGAGCTACGCCCCGCAGGACGCCTCGAGCGGGGCGTTCAGCGCCGCGGCGGGGCAGGTCGTCACGCTGGAGCTCGACGCGCTCCACGGCCGGATGCGCGCGCGGGTGTCGAGCCCCGCGAAGCTCCTCCTGACGGAGCTCCGCGTCCACCCGGCGGCGGCGGAGTTCGTGGAGATCTACAACCCGGGCCGCGCCCCGGTCGACCTGTCCGATGTTTATCTCGCCGACTATCGATATTATTACCAGATCGTCTCAGAGCGCCCCTCGCTCCCGAACACGAATGATTTCCTGGTGCGCTTCCCGGACGGGGCCAGGATCGGCCCGGGCGAGGTCCAGACGGTGTCGCTCGGAGGCGCGGAGTGCTTTCGCATGGGGTGCGGGGAGACGAGGACGTTCGCGGGCTGGGGCTCGCACCCTACCTACGAGATCCACAGCGCAGGCACCTTCGGTGAGGGGGAGAGCAAGTCGGCCGCCGCGGTGCCCGACATGCGGGTGCCGCTCCCTGGCGCGGTGGGCGAGACGCGCGGGCTGACGAACGACCACGAGTGTCTCATCCTGTTTACCTGGGACGGCGTGAGCGATCTCGTGAAGGACATCGATTACGTCTTTTATGGCGCGACGGGGCCGAATGCCCCTGTCGACAAGACGGGTGAATCGCTCGACGGGCCGGACCCGGGGACGGCGCGGAGCGCCTACCTGCCTGACGCGGCGGACGACGTCGCGCTGCACGCGCCGCTGTCCGCCGACGGCGGGAGCTGCCGGCTGGACCTCACCGAGGGCGCGCAGGCGGCGAGCGGGGGGAACGGGGTGACCGGCGCGGTCGAGACCGGCGAGCCCTCGTCGTCGACCTGGGCCGCGTGCGCCGCGCCGACGCCCGGCGCCGTCGACGGCGACGGCGACGGCGTGGTCGTGGGCGACAACTGCCCTCGCACGCAGAACCCCGATCAGGCGGACTCCGACGCGAACGGCGTCGGCGACGCCTGCGATATCGACGACGACGGCGACGGCGTTCACAACGACGCGGACAACTGCCCGCAAGCGGCCAATCCGGGGCAGGGAGACGCGGACGAGGACGGGACCGGCGACGCCTGCGACGACGATGTCGTCGACTCCGACGCCGACGGTGTGATCGACGGCGTGGATAGCTGCCCTGCCGTCCCGAACCCGGATCAGGCCGACACCGACGCCGACGGCGTGGGGGATGACTGCGACAACTGCAAGGCCGCGGCGAACCCTGCCCAGTCCGACGCGGACGACGACGGCGTGGGGGACGACTGCGACGCGGACGACGACAACGACTTCGTGGGCGACCTGGATGACCACTGCCCGACGGAGGCCGGGCCGTTCGCGCACCGGGGTTGTCCGGGCGGGGAAGGCGGCGGCGGCGCGGCGGCGTCGAGCGTGGCCGCGTCGAGCGTGACGGCGTCGGGCACGGCGGGCTCATCGGGCGGGGCCTGGCCCTCGTGGGGCACCGCCGGCGGGTTCGGCGGCGGCGGCGATGGCTGCGACTGTCGCGCCGCGGGCAGCCCACCAGCGAGCGGCGCGCCGGCGCCGTGGCTCGCGCTCCTCGGCGGCGCGCTGCTGGTCGCGCGCGGCCGGAGGCGAGCGTGAGGTGATAGCGTCGCTTGCCGGGGGCTACGGCGCCTGCGCGCCATCCACGACGGCCGCGAACTCCGGATCGGTCAAGCTCTTCATGAAGGCCACGACATCCGCCTTCTCCTCCGGCGTGATGGTGAAACTCCTGATGAGCGAGCTCTTGTTCGGGTTCTTGCTGCCCACGCCTGCGAACGGCCCGTCGTCGATCGTCCTGCCTCCTGCGGCGTAGTGGTCGACGACCTCCTCCAGGGTGGCCACGCTCCCGTCGTGCATGTAGGGCGCCGTCAGCTCGACGTTGCGCAGCGAGGGAACGCGGAATTTCCCCTTGTCCGCCGGGTCGCCGGTGAACTCGAACAGCCCCTCTCCGCCGGGCGGATAACCCCCGTCCGGGCCGAGGTCGTAGAGGCCGGTGTTGTGAAAATCCATCTCCGCCTGCCTCGTTTCGGCGCTCCGGAAGGCGGTCGTGAAGTTGATCCCGCTGTGGCAGTGATAGCACTCGAGCCGCTCGGAGAAGAAGAGGTCCATGCCGCGCAACGCGGCCTCGGACATCGCGCCCGCCTCTCCGCCGTACGTTGCACGATCGTACGCGGAGCGCCCGGAGATGAGCGTCCTCTCGAACGTCGCGATCGCCTTCACGACGGTGTCGAGCGTGATCGGCTCGCTCTCGCCGGGGAACGAGGCGGCGAACGCGGCCTTGTACGCATCGTCGCCGCGGAGCCGGCCGAGGACGACGTCCTCGGCTCCGGTGATCCCGAGCTCGACCGGACTCTCGCCGAACATCGGGACGAGCGCCTGCTCCTCGAGCGACGCCAGCGTGGGGTTGCCCCACGTGAGCAGCGGGAAATAGGCGACGTTGGCCAGCCCCATCGCGTTGCGCGGAATCGCGTCCCCCGTCGAGCCGGTCGGGGTCACCTTGCCGTCGGCAAGCCCCCTGTCGGGCTCGTGACACGAGGCGCACGCCATGGTCCCGTTGCCCGAGAGGCGCTTGTCGAAGAACAGGGCGCGCCCGAGCGCGACCTTCGCCTCGGTCATCGGGTTGTCGGGCGGCACCCACGGCTTCGGGAAGCCGACGGGCAGGGCGAGCTCATAGCTGTCGACAGGCGGGATCGCTTCCACCTCGCCCCCACAGGACGCCACCGCGAGCGCGAGGAGCGCCGCCGACGTGCTTGCGCGGGTCACTCCAGCAGAATGCGGCGTTGCTCGTTGTGACACAGGTTACAAGCTCCTGAGATGCTTGGAAAAGGCATGGTGTTGGTCCCCCCTCCGGCCGGTGCGCGCAGGAAGAAGAACAGCGCCTGGTCCGGGAAGGGCAGCGGCTCGGTCGTGAAGAAGTTCCCGTTCCCGTCGATGGCAACCGAGAGCACGAGATCTCCTTCGCCTTGCGCGGCGGTGCGGAGCTCGACCGTTCCGCCTGCGACCGGCGTGCCCGACGGCGCGTACACCGTCCCGGCAGCGGTGAAGAGCCCCTTGCCAGGCCCATGGGGCTGATGGCAGCCCATGCAGTTCTGCCCCATGTTGTGGCTGCGCTTCTCCGCAGCAGCGCTGATGTTGTCCACGTTGAGCGCCGGATCGCGCTGGAACCCAGGGTCGCCCGGAAGGACCTCCGCGTCGCTCGGCTCGTCCATGTCCTCGTCGGAGGCGCCGCAGCCGGCAAGCGCACAGATCAAGAGCGGCGCGATGAGGCTGGCCGCTGGCCGATGAAGGTACATCTCACTCCACCCGGAACGCGGTTTGCGGAGCGGATGGGCTCGCGCCGTCGAAGCCCATCCCGAGCGCCTTGAAGACGGGCGGGCACTCGGGATCGCCCTCGAACGACATGCAGCCGGAGGTGCGATCCGTCATGCCGTCGACCTGGTGGTCCAGGTCGGACTCGGCATAGAAACTGGCGATATCGAACACGATGGTGCTCGACTCCGGGTCGACGCCGTCGAGACGTACGTCGGCGACGTTGTCGGCGGCGCACGAGAAGCCGTCGCTGACGGTGCCCTCGCACGTCGTACTTCCGAGGTGAAAGAAGTACGTCGGGTTCATCGTCGAGAGGAGGTCGAGGCGGACGAACTTGTAGCCGCCCTTCCACGACCACCACATACCGGGAATGTTCAGGGGTGCCGGGGCTGTCGCCGCGTCCAGGTGGTTCATCTCCGGGGGCAACCCCAGGATGAACCTGACACCGGCGTAATCGCCGGCCGGGGCGGTGCCCACGATCTCGGTCCTCGTCTCCGGGCTGCCGGTCTCGCATGTGCCCGTGCCGTCCTCGAAGTCGAGGAACGCGACCTTGTCGCGCTGCCAACTGCCGTCCTGCTCGAGCGAGAGCGGCTCCTCGGACCCGTCGTCGCGCACGAGCCGGACATCATAGACGTACATACGGAAATCGAGCGGCTTCACCGCCGATCGGGTCGTGCCGACTCCGTCGAACGTGGTCGTGCAGGAAAACGGCTTGTCGCCTACCTTGGCGGCGAAGCTCAGCGCGAACGTCTTCGAGGCGACGTCATCGTCCCCCCCGCCGCACCCGCTCAGCGCCGCGAGACAGGTCACGCCCAGGAACGTGACGCGAGCCATTGAACCCACCATCGGACAACCTTTCAAGCTACGAGGCCGCAGCGTCGTCACCACCGCGCCGGAGCGGAGCGTAGCCTACTCGACGATCGGCTCTCCTGGGATGCATCAATTTGTCGCACCTCGCGGCCGCCCTCCAAAGGATGCCGGCGGCATCCGTGCGAGATGTGCCCCAGGAGCGCCAATAAAAAGCCAGTGTAGACGCACCTGAGGCAGCTCAGACAGGTGGCTGTCAGGGTCGCATTCACAGGCGACGTGGCCATCGACCATCGATGCCCAGCGCGCGACAACCGCGCCAAGGGTGCCCAGCGAGGGCGTGCTCACGCGTCGCGCCCCCGGAGTTCGTCGTCGAGGCGCTCGTCATACTCGTCACGTACAGGCGCCGCGATCGCCATATTGGACGGAGCTGACTGCGCGGCGCTGCGCCTCCACGAGCGCAGCAGGGCGAAGATCCCGAGGAACGACGCCGCGATGCCGAGCATCAAGCCCAGGGCAACCTGGCCGAGGACGCCGGACGAAGGCGCCGCACGGATACGCTCCCCATAACGCGCGATGAGGTCCTGCTCGACTCTGTCGACGGCCTCGCCCCGGCGGAGACGCCCTCGGATCTCGCGACGAAGCTCCTGCGCCACCGGCGATTCGTGGATGTCGAGTGTCTGATCCCAGCAACAAGGCGCGAGCAGACGCCCTTCGAGCGCCCTCTCGCCGGGCGCCGCGGTCGAGTCGGCGAGCTCGGCCGCGGCCGTGCTGGTCGTCGCGGGCTCGGCCCTACCGCTGAGGGCCACGCCCGCGACGGCGACGACCAGCGCCGCCGCGCGGCGCCCGCGCGAGCTCCGCGGCGATCGGACACGCAGCGGCGAGCTCACGTCGCGCGCGCGGTGAGGGGCACGGACCGGGGCATCCGCGGCGCCGCGGTGCTCTCGCTGGCTCATGGCGAGACAGACTACCGCTATCGGCCTCCACGGCCCTGCGACACGATGTCGCGCTGGTCACCGCGCGGCACCGTCACGGCGCCTGCTCTGTCTCGCCGGCCAGCGCGACTGCGCCGCGCACGCCGTGGTTCGAGGCGCCGAAGAGGTTGTCCGGATCCAGCGCGCGCTTGACCTCGCGGATGACCGTCCGCGCGCCCTCGGAGTACACCTCGCCGAGGAAGTCCTGCCGGATCTTCCCCACACCGTGGTGGTGTGAGAGCGTGCCGCCCGAGGCGAGGATCTCCTCGCGCGCCGCGTGCTCGAGGGCGGCATACTCCGCAACGGGGTCGGCGACGCCCTTCGCGTAGAAACCTAGATAGAAGTACATCGCGACGCCCGTCGAATAGACCTGCGTGATCCGACCGGTGAAGAAGGGCCGTCCGGGTAGCCGGCGGCGCTCGTGCTCGAGCTCCACGCGGCGCTTGACCCGCTCGTAGAGCTCCAGCGCCCGCGACCATGGCACGCTCGTCTCGAAGCTCTCCGCGATGGCCCAGTGCTCGAACGCCAGATCGCGGATGTACGCGATGCCGAAGGTGAGCTGGTAGCCACGCTCCCCGTTGGCGGCGCCTCCCTGGAGGCCGCCATGGCGCGCCGCGATGGCCCGGAGCGTTCGCTCCTGAAAGGCGACCTCCGCGGCCGTGCCCTCGAAGACCACCGTCGCCACGCACATCTTGTGCGGATCGAAGCCCTTGATCCGCGTCACCACGAGCGCCTCGGCCTGGCTCTTGAGCCGCGCGGCGAGGCCCTTCGAGGCCGGCTTCAGCGCCTGTCCGAAATGGAACTGGGTGTTGTCCATCACGCGCACGCTCGCAGGAACGGCGCCGCTCTGTTGCAGGTCGTAGAGGAACTGGAAGCCGCGCTCGAGGTCCGGGAAGATCACGCTCGCGTAGCGCTGCACCTCGGGCAGGGGCCAGACCTTGACCACCGCGCTGGTGATGATGCCGAGGTTCCCCTCGCTCCCGAACAGGATGGTCTTCGGGTTGACTCCGACGCTCTCGCGCGGGCCCACGGCGGGACGTTCAATCACGCCTCGGGCCGTCACTGCCGTGACATCGAGCACGATGTCCTCGACATTGCCGTAGCGGTTCTTCTTCATCCCGCTGGCGTTCGTGGCGATCCACCCGCCGAGCGTCGAGAACTCCGCGCTGTCGGGCTCGTGTCCGAGCGTCAGCCCGTGCCTGGCCAGCTCGGCGGCGATGTGCCGGCCGGTGGCGCCCGCCTCGATGCACGCCGTGCGGTTCACCGGGTCCACCCAGCGCAGCTTGTTCATACGGCGCATGTCCAGCACGACGACGACGCGCGCTTCGTCGACGGGCAAGCGCAGGGCGTCGGTGACGTTGGTACCGCCGCCGAAGGGGACGAGGCAGGCCCCGCGCTCGTGCGCCACCTCGACGAGGCGCTCCACCTCGGCGTGCGCCTCGGGGAAAACGACGAGATCGGGGACGCGCGGCAGCCGACCGTAGCGAATCGCCCAGATCTCGGCCCCGGTGTGGCCGTGGCCACGCCGCAGCCGGACCAGCGGCTCGTCGCTCACCTGATCGTCGCGGAGGAAGCCGCGGAGCGCCTCGAGCAGCGCCTCGTCGCGCCGCGCGGCGGGAACCGCGGGCGGATAGCGGGGCACGTTGCGGTTGTCGTAGGCGAGCGGCGCCTGAAGGATGCCCGACAGCCACGGCAGCAACTTCGGAAGATCGAGCCCGCTGAGGTTGTAGCGACGTCCCGTGAGCGTCACGTGGCCGTCCGGCTTCACGACGAAGCGCGTGTCCTTGAAGCCCCAGCCGTCGAGCGCCTCCTCCTCGTCACCGAGCGGCGCCGCGGGCGCCGGTGTCCTGCCGCCACCACCCGGCGAACCCCAGCCCAGCCGGCTCGCGACGTTCGCTCCTGCGCGCTTGATGCGCGACCGCAACCCTCGCTCCTGATCCATGTCATCACCTCTCACCGCCGACGACCTCAACTGGCTCAGAAGAACGCCTTCAACAGGCCGATCGCGCCCTGCTTCCAGGGCACGCGATGGGTCACGCCGGAGCGGCTCTCGAACTCGCTCCGGTGCGCCCGGTACCACTCGAGGTTGCGCACCAGCGCGTCCTTGTTCGAATACCTCGGCGTGAACCCGAGCTGCCGCTCGGCCTTCTCGATCGACACGAACGAGTCCTTCGATGCCGTCTCGTAGACCCACTTGTAGAGCGGCGACAGGCCCATCGCCTCCAGCGCGCGCAGGCCAAGCACCGCCGGCGCCGCGGGGAAGGGCACGATCTTCTTGCCCTTGCCCACCGCGTCGAGCACCGCCTGGTAGTCCTCTCCCATGGTGGTGAAGTCCTTCGCGCCGATATTGAAGGTGTCGTTGGCGACCGCCGCGTCCTTCGTCATGCACAGGTAGATGGCCTCGCAGAGATCGGCCACGTCGAGGAGCTGGTAGCGGTTCTTGCCGTCGCCGATCATGGGGAAGCCCTTGCCGTCGAGCGCCCAGTCGTAGAGCAGCGCGAAGACCCCGAGCCGCTCCGGGCCGATGAAGGACTTGGGCCGGATGATGGGCACCACGAGCCCCCGGCCGCGCTCTTCCAGGCACACGAGCTCGGCCTGGATCTTGGCCTGCCCGTACGGGCCCACGCCGTCGAGCCGGTCGTCCTCGCTGAGCGGGTGGTGGTCGGGGATGCCGTACACGGCCGTGGAGGAGATGTGCACGGCGCGCTCGACGCCGTGGCGGCGCGCGGCGCTCATGACCACGCGCGTGCCGATCACGTCGGTCGTGTAGATCTCCTCCGGCGTGTACAGGGGCAGCGCGGCCGCCGTGTGCACGACGAAGTCCTGCCCCTTCACCGCCTCGTCGACGACCGCCGCGTCGCGGATATCCCCGCGCACCTCGCGGATGCGCGACCGCTCGGGGTAATCGAAGTCCAGGAGATCGAGCGACGTGACCTCATAGCCGCGCTCGAGCAGGTGCCGCACCAGATTGATCCCGAGGAAGCCCGCGCCGCCCGTGATCAGGACCTTCTTCTTGCTCATCGTCTTGCAACCTCGCTTCAGGGGTAAGGAGAGCCGCCGACGCTCACGCGCCGTGGGCCTCGATGATGGCCCGCGCCTCGGCCGGGTGGCTCTTGCACTCGAGCAGCGCTCCGAGCAGGAGCGGCGCCACGATGGTGGCGTCCGACTCGATCACGAACATGGGCGTGTCCGCGGTCAGCTTGTCCCAGGTGATCTTCTCGTTCGGCGTGGCGCCGGAGTACGAGCCGTAGGACGTCGTCGAGTCGGAGATCTGGCAGAAGTAGGCCCAGGGCCGGGCCGGCTCGTCGAGATCGTATTTGAGCGACGGCACCACGCAGATGGGGAAGTCCCCCGCGATGCCCCCGCCGATCTGGAAGAACCCGACGCCCGCGCCTGCGCTGAGCGCGCGGTATTGATCGTACAGATCGGCCATGTACTCGATACCCGACTTCACGACGCTCGCGCTGCACTCGCCCCGCCTCACGTAGGACGCGAAGATGTTGCCGAAGGTCGAGTCCTCGTGGCCCGGGACCACCAGCGGCAGCCCGGCCTCCGCGGCGGCGAGCAACCAGCACTCCTCGGGCGGCCCGCGGTGGAGCGCGGGCTCGACCGCCCGGATCAGCTCGTAGAAGTACTCGTGCCAGAAGCGGCGCTCGCCGCGCGCCGTCGCCCGCTCCCACATGGGGACGATGTGCTTCTCCACCGCGCGGAAAGCCTCGTCCTCGGGGATGCTCGTGTCGGTCACGCGCCGCATCCGGTTCTCGAGGATCCGCGTGTCGTCCTGCTTGGTGAAGTAACGGTAGTCGGGGAAGTCGTGGTAAGCGTCATGCGCGACGAGGCGGAACAGCGACTCCTCCAGGTTCGCGCCGGTCACCGACATGCCGTGGATCAGGCCGGCGCGGATGGCCGGTGCCAGCGTGATGCCGAGCTGGGCCGACGACATCGCCCCGGCCACGGCCCAGAACATCTTGCCCCCGCGCTCGATGTGCTCCCAGTAGGCGAGGAGCGCGTCGCGCGTCGCGCGGGCGTTGAAATTCTTGTAGTTGCGAAGAACGAACGTGAGCAGGGGCAGCGTCGTGGACGCGCTCTTCGTCCCAGCCATGTTTCACCGAGCCTCGGCGACCACGGAGGTCGTCCCGGTGGTCTCGGGTCGCGCAGGCCACCAGGGACGCGCTACGGACCGGCGCGGGCCGGGCCGCCATCGCAGCGTCGGGTGGCTTCGGGGGGGACCGTAGCACGGCGCGCGACAATCGTGTCAAGCCCGAGGGGATCGTCCCCTGCCTCGACCCGCTCGATGCGCCCCATGGCCGGACGCTTCGGCCATGGTTCCGCACGCAGGCCATCGGGCCTCGGCGCGGCGGGCCTGTGGCAGCGCCCCGGCGGGATCAGCGCAAGAGGCTCATCCGGGCTGGCTCCCTCGCTGCCGCTCGAGCCGCTCCCGCATCACGTTGGGGATCCTCCCCGCGGCCTCGATCGCCCGATCGAGCGCCGCGCGCGCCTCGGCGTCGCGGCCGCGCCGCGCGCACGCCCGCGCCCGCGCCTCGATGACCTCGATCTGCTCCTGCCCCACCGAGAAGCGCGCCGACCGCTCCTCGAGCTCGTCCCACGCCTCGTCGCCCGCCTCCCGCGTCGACAGGTCGATCATCGACCACTGCACCTCTTCCGAGGGGGCCATCTCCATGCCCCCGCGCCCCTCCGCGGCGGCCCTCTCCTGCTGGCCCCGGATCGCCTCGATGATCTCCCGCGCCCTGGTCTCCTCGCCCCGGTAGAGGAGCACCCGCGCGAGGAGGAGCTGCACCACCGGCCGCGCCTCGTCCCCCCGCTGCTGCCGCTCGAGCGCCACGGCCCGCTCCACATGGGACATCGCGATGTCCACGTTGCCCATCAGGTAGAAATGTTCGCCGAGGTTGAACTCCCCCACGAGCTCCATCGTCCCCAGGCCCAGCTCGCGTGAGATGGCGAGCAGGCGGCACGTGTCCAGGATCATGCCCTCGTGGTCCCCGAGGCACGCGCGCAGGAGCGCACGGCTGTTGATCGCGGACCCGAGGTGCAGGCGATCGCCGCGCGCCTCGCACATCCGGATCGCCCGCTCCAGGACCGCCCCTGCCTGGTCCAGCTTGCCCAGCCCTGGGTAGACGAAGCCGAGGAGCAGCAGCGAGATCACCAGCGTCTCGTAGCCGTCGTCGCCGACCGCCTCGGCCTGCGCCGCCGCGTCCTCGAGCGGCGGCGCCGCCGCGTCCTCGCGGCCCTCGTGGATGAGCGAGCGCCCCACCCCCATCGACAGGCGCGCCGTGAGCGCCGGCGGCAGCTCGCCCTGCGCGAGCTCCCTCGCCTGCTCCACCCGCTCCTTCGACCGCCCGTAGTCGCTCATCCAGTCGAGCGCCGTGGCCTCGTCGAGCAGGAGCTCGATCTGCTCGATCCTGTCGCCCTCCTCGACCGCCATCGCCCGCGCGCGCTCGAGATCGCCGAGCGCGTCGTGGTAGCGGCCGAGCCGGTAGCGCATCAGCCCCCGGCCCCGGTACGCCGCCCTCCGCCGCGCGCCGCGCCCCTCGACCGGCTGCGCGAGCGCGCGGCTGTAGTGGAGCTCCGCCTCGACATAGACGTGGCGCGCCCTCGCCCGCTCGGCGAGCTCCAGGTAGGCCTCCTCCGCGACCGCCGCGAGCCCCGCCTCGGCGGCGTGGTACGAGATCTTGAACCACCGCTGCTCCCGGCTCTCGTGGGCCGCCTGCCGGTGGTGCTCGTAGGCCGCGACGTGGATGCTCCGCCGCTCCGCCTCGGCGACGCCGTGCGCGATCGCCTCCCGCATCAGCGCGTGCCGGAAGCCGAGCCGGCCCTTCCGATCGGCGACAAGCACCCCCGCCCTGACCAGGCGCTCGGTCCCGACCCGCGCGTCGAGGGGGTAGGCGGCGCCCTCGCCGCGCCGGTCCAGGTGGTCGAGCACGCCCGCGATCTCGTCGAGCAACACCTCGGCGCCGAGCAGCGCGACGAGCCGCGCGTGCGCGCCGAGCGCCGGCCCGAGCGCCGCGATCTCCCCCTGCGCGAGCGGATCGAGCAGCGGCAGCGTGGGCAGGCGATCGAGCTCGTCGGTCGCCAGGTACCACGCGTTGCCCCGCGGGTGCCGGCGCAGGATCCCCTCCCGCTTGAGCCCGTGCACGAGCTCCACGAGGAGCAGCGGCACCTGCTGCGAGCGCTCGAGCAGGCGATCGATCGCCTGCTCCGGCACGTCCCGCGCCGGCAGGAGCAGCCGGCGGCACAGCGCCCGCGCGCTCTCCGCATCCAGGGCGCCGAGCCGGACGACCTCGCGCCGCGCCGCCCGCTCGCCCCAGGAGGGGTGCACCTCGGCGAAGGCCGGGCGCCCCATCGCGCAGATCCACAGCGGCGCGGCCCCGTCCGCGAGCGCCGCGTACTCGAGCGTCGCGAGCGTCGCGTCGTGCGCGAACTGCGCGTCGTCGAGGAGGACGAGCACCGGCGCGGACGCCGCGCGCTGGCGCAGGCACTCGCCGGCCGCCCGGATGCGCGCCGAGCGGAGCGCGCCCGGCGCGGCCTTGAGCGCCTCGATCTCGGGGAAGACGTCGCTGCCCGTCCGCTCGTCCACCCACCCGAGCGCCATCGCCAGCCCCGCGCCGAGCTCCTCCCCGAGCGCAGGGCCGAGCCGCTCCTCGATCACCGCGCGGGCGGCGCCCTGCGGGGGCGCGTCGGGGACGTTGAGCGCCTCGCGCACGAGCTCCTGGAGCGTCGCGTCCTCGGCGCCGCTCGTGGGCTCCTGCGCGCGGAGATCGATCACCTTGGCCTGGGGAAAGAGCTCCCGGACCTTCTTGCCGAGCTCGGCGAAGAGGCGGCTCTTCCCGTACCCGGGCTCGCCGAGCACGGACACGACCGTGGGCCGCTTGAGGCGGACCGCCGCCTCGGCGGCGCGGAGGAGCTGCTCGAGGATCTCGCGGCGGCCGATGAACGCGCCGGGATCCGTCGTCTCGCGCACCGCGCCGACGGAGCCGAGCGTCGGCGCGCACGCGACCTCGTCCTCCGCCGCGGCGTGGGCCTCGGGGAGCGCCGCCGCGGCCGCGGGCGTGAGGAACGGCCCCGGCGGCCCGGACGCCGCGGGCCACCGCTCGGCGCGCGAGAAGAGCGGGCTCAGGAAGCGCGTCGCGCCGCCCGGCCGGACCTGGACCGAGACGGGCGCGAGATCGATCAGGACCCGCTCGCACAGCCCTTCCCGCAGGAGCTCGTCGGCCGCGCGCTGCGCGTGGCGCGCGGGGCTCGCGGCGCCCTCGTGGCCGAAGACCGCCGCGTAGCGCGAGCCGGAGGCGTGCGCGAGCTCGCCGCCGAGCGCCCGGACCCGGCGCTGCACGACCGCGCGATCCGCCGCGCCCTCGAAGAACAGCAGCCCCGCCGCGCGGCGCGTGGCGCCGCCTGCCGCCCGCGGCCGGCCGCGCTCGCTCGCCGCCGTCTCGTCCGCGAGCGCGAGCTCCAGCGCGGCGCGGAGCTCGGTCGCGCTGGCGAACCGCTCGCTCCGGTCCTTGGCCAGGCAGCGGTGCACCACCTCCTCGATCGCCCTCGGCACGGCCGCGCGCGAGGACAGGCGCGGGGGCCTGCGGCTCCTGTGGTCCTCGAGCACCGCCGCGCGCGGCCCCCAGAACGGCGGCCGGCCGGCGAAGAGCTCGTAGAGGATGACGCCCATCGCGTAGATGTCGGCGCGCGCGTCGAGGTCCGCGCGCCCGGCGGACTGCTCCGGCGCCATGTACTCCGCCGTCCCGAGGGCGAGATCCTCGTCCTCGGCGGCGCCTCGCCGCCCCACGACCCGGGCGATGCCGAGGTCGATGAGGGTCGCCTCCCCTGCCCCGTCGACGAAGATGTTCTCGGGCTTGAGGTCGCAGTGCACGTACCCGCGCCCGTGGACGACATCGAGGGCCCCGAGCGTCGCGAGGCCGAGCCGCGCGGCCTCGTCGACGCGCGGCGCCGGGCGGGCGGCGAGGCGCGCGGCGAGCGTCGGCGCCGCGACGCGCGTCAGCACCGCGTACGGCGAGCCGTCGTCCAGCGCGCCCCACGCGAGCACGGCCGGCACGCAGGGGGCGCCCACGGCCAGGAGCGCGTCGATCTCGCGGCGCAGGCGCGGCCCTGCCCCGCGGCGATCGGCGCGCGCGAGCTTGATGGCCACCGGCGCCCCGCCGCCCTCGGGCTCGGCCTCGAAGACGGTGCCGAAGCCGCCCTGCCCGAGGATCCTGAGGGTCCGGTAGCCGGCGAAGCGGGGCAGCGCGACCTGGACGACCTCGGTGATGTCGAGCACCGTCGCGTCATACGGCAGCGGCCGATGGTGCGCCGGGCACTCGGGACACGAGCCCTGGTTCCTCCGCCCGCACGACAGGCAGCGCCTGCCCTCGACCGGCGCGCCGCCCGGCTCGTCGCCTCGAGGCGCCTCGACGCGCATCCCCGACCCTACGGGGGCAAGAACGACGTGATCACCACTTCCGTGTACGCCGTGGACGAGGTCGCGGGATTGTCGAGACATCGGGAGTAAAAGCCGCCGAGAGCATCGGGCTCGCGGTTGCAGATCGTATCGCACGAGCCCGTGAGCGCGATAGGACCACACGCCTGCGTGACCGTCCCCCCGGTCGCCGGATCGGTAGCGAGGTGACCTGCCGCACAATCTCGCTTCAGGTTCCGCGCGCGGGTGATGCCCTCGGGCGCGTGACAGGAGCGCAGATAGGGCGTCGAGCTGAACACGTTGCCCCAGAACGCGCCCTCTCTCACCGTGTAGGTCGAGCGCTCCCCTGCTGGCGAGGCCAGCGGGTTCTGGGTGCCGCGCAGGGAGACGTTCACCGAGACGCCGTACCAGTTCGTCCGCGAGGCGAGGCACGCCGAGATCCAGCGCTGGAAGTAGGAATCGGTCAGCGGACCGTAGACCCACCAGTCCGCGATCCCGAGGTTGCCGGCGTAGGTCTCCGCGCGCGTGACCCCGCTGCTGTCGGTCCACGAGAACGAGAACGACTGGTCCGGCCTGAGCGCGCAGCTCACGACGTACCGCAGGAGCTCCCTTGACAGGGTGCCGTCTGCTCCCGGATTCTGGATGGCCGCGCGCGAGCTCGGGCTGAGGGAGCCCGGGGTCAGCGCGGTCTGGCTGAGCGTGAGCGGGGTGAGGGCGGTCTGCGTGAGCGCGTTCAATGCCAGCCTGTTGGCAATCAGGCTATTCCCGATGACCATTGCCCCCTCGGCCTCCTCTATCGATTCGTCCGGTTGTTCGTCGAGCTCGGCCCCGATGCAGGCGGTAGTAACCAGAGGTATTGCGAGCAGCGCAACAGTCCGCGTACAGCAAAGGAACATCTTGGTTCCCCCTTTCGGCGACGGTCCCAGCGTTTCAGTGTCGAGTAGCGGCCAAGTTTAAGTTACCATTTGGAAACGCTCCTGCATATACCGGTTCACCAAAGATCGCACGAGAGCGAGACAGCGGCGCGCGCGGCAGCCCTTGACGCGCCGCGCGGTGAGGGGAGATGACGAAAGAAGACGAGACGAGGCCGTTTTCCGATGTCGAGAGGGCCAGCGCCCGCGGCGAGCTCCCGCCGGGCACCGTCGCCGGCGATTACCTCCTCGAGGGATTCATCGCCCGCGGCGGTTGCGGCGTCGTCTATGGAGCGAGGCACGCCCGATCCGGCAGGCCCGCCGCGGTGAAGGTGCTGAGCGAGGCGGTAGCCCACTCTCGCCGGGTGGTCGAGCGATTCGCTCGCGAGATCGAGGCCTTGCAGCTCATCTCCCACCCCAACATCGTAGAAATCTACGAAGTGGGTGAGATGGACAACCACCAGCCCTTCTACGCGATGGAGCGCCTCGAGGGGCAGACGCTCGACGCGCTGATCAGGGCCGAGACGCGGCTCGCGCCCCGGGAAGCGCTGGAGCTGTTCGAGCCCATCTGCGCGGCGCTCGGGGCCGCGCACGCCGCGGGGATCATCCACCGCGACGTCAAGGCGAGCAACATCTTCATCTGCTCCGGCAAGCCGCGCACCGTGAAGCTGCTCGACTTCGGTATCGCAAAGCTGATGGGGCCCGAGGAGGGCCAGACCTGGCTGACGACCGCCGGCAGAATGCCCGGGACGCCATCGATCATGGCGCCGGAACAGATCCTGGGCGGCCCCATCGATGCTCGGGTGGATGTTTATGCGCTCGGCGTGCTTCTCCACCGCATGCTGGTGGGGAGACTACCATTCCATACACACGATATGGACGAGATGGTTCGCAAGCACCTCGAGGAGCCGCCGATGCCCCCGAGCTTGCGGGTCCCGCTCCCTCTCGAGCTCGACGCGGTGGTGCTCCGCTGCATGGAGAAGCGGCGGGAGCGGCGATTCAGCTCGGTGGAAGAGCTGGTGCGCGCGCTCCGGGAGGCGATCGGCGAGCCCGCGTCGGGCGTGCAGAGCGGGCCCGACCCGACGATGCCGGCGGTGGCGGTGTACATGGAGGTCCGGACGCGCGGCTCCGACGACCTCGACGAGGGGCTCGCGGCCGACATCGGGCAGGTGCTCGACATGGCCGAGTCGCAGCTCTCGAGCGCGGGGTTCATCCTGGCCTCGACCACCGGCAACGAGGTGCTCGGGGTGCGCCTGCTGCCGGCGGACGCGGCCGAGCAGCACGGCGAGCGGCGCGCGGCGCTCGAGTTCGCGACGGCGCTGCACGAGGCGCTGGCCCGCCGCGACGGGGCGGACGCGCGCGTGCACGTCAACGTGTGCGTGCACGCGGACGAGGTGCAGGCGCGCCCGACGTCGCCGCCCGAGATCACGGGGGGCGCGCTGATGTGCGCCGGGCTGTGGGCGCCGGCCGACGACGTGCGGGGGGTGTTCGCGACGCCGAGCGCGACAGCGGGCCTCGGCGGCGACGAGGCGCCCGCGCGGCGCCGCGCGTGACGAGGCGCCGCGCGTGAGGAGCGCGCGGGCGCGGGGCGCTGCGAGCGCCGCCGACCCCGGGCGCGTCAGCGCAGCGCGTGGCTGCGGGTCATCCGGTTCGCGAACGTCGACAGGGTGAAGGCGGCGATCCCGACGATCACCTCGAGGGCCTGCTCGGCGGTGAAGCCGGCCTGGACGAAGGCGTCGAGCTCGGCGTCCGACACCTGACCGCGCTCGCGCAGCGCCGCCTCGGTGAACGCCGCCAGCGCCTGGAGGCGCGCGTCGGGCACCGGCGCTCGCTCGAACAGCGCGGCGGCGACCGCGGGCGGCGCGCCCGCGCGGAGGAGGAGCCCGCGGTGCATCGCGCGGCAGAGATCGCAGCCGTTCTCGGCCGCGACCACCATCACCACGACCTCGCGCTCCACCGGCGAGAGCGTCGCCCCCTCGAAGAGCGCCTTGAGCTCGTCGAAGGCGCGCACCAGGAGCGGCGAGGTCGCGAAGCGGGCCACGGGCAGCGGCAGGAACCCGAATTTCTGCGCGGTCTGCGCCAGCGCAGGGCGCGCCGCCGCCGGCGCCGTGTCGAGCGTGTGGGCGGGGAAGTGGGGCGAAGCGGCGGGATGCGTGGACGCAGCGGCGGGCTGGCTCATGGAGGAGTCTCCTGGGGCAAATGGTTGTCAATACAAGCAACTGGTCGTCGAAGAGCAGGGTCGGGGCGCGGCGCCGCGCTCAGCCCTCGGGCTCGAGGTTCGCGAGGATGCGCTGCAGCGTGCGCCGGGTCGTGAGGAGGTCGTCCTCCGGGATGCCGGCGCGCAGCGCGTCGACCAGGGCCATGGCCTCGCTCGACAGCGCCTTGCGGAGCTTTCGCCCGCGCGCGGTCAGGTACACGAGCCGCGCGCGCCGGTCCGTCGGGTCCTGACGGCGCTCGACCAGCCCGTCGCGCTCCATGAGCGCGAGGATGCGGCTCATCGTGGGCACGTCCCGGAAGGTGCGGTCGGCGAGGTGCGTCTGCGTGACGCCCTCCTGCTCCCAGAGCCGGACGAGCACCATCCATTGCTCGGGCGTGATCTCGACGCCGTGCGCGCGGAAGCGCCGGTACATCGCGGCGCGGGACGCGAGGTACACGCGCGCCAACCAGTAGCCGAGCGCGTTGTCGAGGATGATCCCGCCGTCGGCCGTGAACTGGTCGCGCATCGTGGACCGAGCGTAACGCCGAGGATTTACTTGTCAATACAAGTATTGTTCTGTCTACCCTGCCTCACCCGACCCGCGCGGCGCGGTCGCCACGAGGCCGCCGGCGGCGACGAGGGCGCAGGCCGCGAGCAGGCGGGGGCTCGCCTCGGCGCGGCCGGCGACGCAGAGCAGCAGCGTCGAGAGGACCGGCGCGCCGTAGGACAGCACCCCGAGCTGCGGCAGGTCGCCGTGCTTCGTCGCGAGGTCCCACGCGAAGAACGCGGCGCCCACGGGGCCGAGCCCGAGCGCGAGCAGGCCGAGCGCCTCGCCGGCCGAGGGCACGACGGTGCGCTCGAGCGCGAGGTGCCCGGCGAGGCCGAGGGCGGCCGTCGCGGCGCAGGAGCCGGCGACGGCGTCCGCAGGGACGTCGGCGAAGCGGCGCTGGACCACCGAGTACGTCGACCAGACGAGCGCGCAGCCGAGCGCGGCCAGGTAGCCGGGCGCGTGCGCGGCGCGCAGGCCGACGTCGCCCGCGGCGGCGAGCACCGTCCACACGCCCGCGAGCCCGAGCAGCGCGCCGGCCACGTGCCTGCGGCGCAGCCGACCGCCGGGGAGCGCCGCCGAGAACAGCACGATGAGCAGCGGCCAGAGGTACGCGATGAGGCTGACCTGCACGGGCGGCGCGGCGGAGACCGCGTAGAAGTAGAGGGCGTGGTAACCGAACAGGCCGCCCACGCCGAGCAGCCAGCCGCTCAGCGGCTGACGTAGCGCGCGCAGCGCGCCGTCGCCGCGCGCGCCGCCGCCGCGCCGCGCGACCCGCGCAAGGCCGAGCAGCGCCGCGATCGCGAACGTCGACGCGAGCACCTGGAGCGGCGGCAGGCGGCTCACCGAGGTCGAGAGCAGCGCGAGGCTGCCCCAGAGGCCGATGGCCGCGACGCCCGCCAGGGTGGCGGCTCGCCGCGAGGGTCGCGTCGCTGACGTGGTGTCCGACATGGCGCCGAGCCTGCGGCGCCGGCCCGCGGCCGTCTTGGCCGGGGCTCCGCCGCCCTGTGCCGGGGCTACGCGCTCTCCCGCGCTGTGCCGGGGCTACGCGCCGCCACCGCGCGGCGGTGCGCCCCGGCGCCTCGGCTCGGCCGGCCCGACCGGCCGTCCGGGCCGGGACGCGCGGCGCAGGGCGGCCGGGGTCACGCCGTGGCGGCGCCGCAGGCTCCGCGTCAGGCAGCTCTGATCGGCGTAGCCGCAGCGGATCGCGATCTCAGCGATCCCGAGATCGGTGCGGGAAAGGAGCTCGGTCGCGCGCGCGAGGCGCAGCGCGGCGATGCGCTCCTGCACCGTCGTCCCGAGGACGGTGCGGAACAGGTGGTGGAGGTGCCCGGGGCTCAGCTCCGCCCGGGCCGCCACGTCCGCCACGGTGAGCGGCTCGTGCGCGTGCTCCTCGATGAAGCGGAGCGCGCGGCGGAGCTTCTCGGGGGCGCGACCGGGGCAGCGCTCGCCGCGCTCGGCCAGCGTGAGCACGAGCAGCCCGGCCCACTGCCGGCGCAGCGCGACCGAGCCGACGCCCTCGAGCTCGACCGCGGCGGCGCGCACCAGGAGCGCGGCGGCGGCGTCGAGGGCGATCGGCCCGCCCGCGGCCCGCTCGATCCACGGCGCGGCGCCGAGCTGCTCCGCGGCGGCGACCGGCACATCGATGACGAGGAAGCGGTTCCGGTCCGGCGCCGCGAAGGCGTGGCGCGCGTCGCTCGGGACGAGCACGCCCGAGAGCCCTGCTGCCCTGAGCTCCCGCCCGCCCATCGAGAGCGAGAGCGCGCCTTCGACGGGCAGGACGAGCTGGTGGTGCGTGTGCCGGTGCGCGACCACCTCGGCCGAGTAACGCTGGATGCTGAGCTCGACCTCAGCCATGGCGCGCCATGCTCCCACGCCCGGCGCGCGCGCGCCATCGCGCCAGCGAGCACGCCTGGAGGCTTGACGGCCCGGCGCGAACGGAAAACCGTGGGGCCCATGCCGGGGAGAGGGACATGGCGGCGCGCGCTCGGGCGGCGCGGGCGCGCCGCGCGAGGCGGCCGCTGATGTCGTTCGCGCTCGCGGAGGGCGCCGTGTTCGCCGGGCGCTACCGCCTCGGCCGCGTCATCGGCGTCGGGGGCATGGGCGCCGTGTACGAGGCCGTGCACCTCGAGACCAACCGGCGGCGCGCCCTCAAGATCATGCACCCGACGCTCTTCGAGAGCCCGAACCTCCGCGAGCGCTTCCAGCGGGAGGCGAAGATCTCGGCGGAGATCGAGAGCGAGTTCATCGTCGAGGTCTTCGACGCGGGCATCGACGAGCAGACGCGCATGCCGTTCCTCGTGATGGAGCTGCTGCGCGGGGAGGATCTCGACCACCGCATCGAGCGCCTCGGCAGGCTGTCGCCGCTCGAGGCGGTGACGTACCTGCACCAGGCGGCGCTGGCGCTCGACAGGACGCACAAGGCCGCGGTCGTCCACCGCGACCTCAAGCCCGAGAACATCTTCCTCACGCAGCGCGAGGACGGGCAGCCCCACGTGAAGATCCTCGATTTCGGCATCGCCAAGCTCGTCGCCGAGAACGCGAGCGCCGGGCGCGCGACCCACGGCGTGGGCACGCCGATCTACATGGCGCCGGAGCAGTTCGACGGCGCGCCCCTGAGCAGCGCGACGGACGTGTATGCGCTCGGGATGGTGGCGTACACGCTGCTCGTCGGGGCCTCGTACTGGGTCAAGGAGGAGCAGACAGGCAACCTGCTCGCGATCCTCACCGCCGCCTCGCGCGGGCGGCCCGAGCCGGCGAGCGCGCGCGCGGCCGCGAGCGGCGTGGCGCTGCCGCCGGCGTTCGACGCGTGGTTCGAGAAGGCCGCGGCGATGCGGCCCGTGGACCGGTTCCAGGTCGCGACGCACGCGGTGCGCGCGCTCGCGGAGGCGCTGGAGGTCGCGCCCCCGCCGAGCGCCGCGAGGCCGCCGGCGTGGATGGCCGAGCTCGCCGCGCGGCCCACGGTCGCGTCCGTGCCCGCCGGCACGCCGATCCAGGCGACGCCGGACCGGCGGGACGAGCCGGACCGGACGCCCGCGCCCCCGGGCGCCTCGCGCGCCGAGACCGCCGCCAGCGCGCCGCCGCCGTCGCCCTCGCCGCCGTCGTCGTCGTCGCCGTCGCCGTCGCCGTCGCGGGTGGGGCGCGTCGCCGGCATCGCGCTCGCGCTCGGGGTGGGCGGGCTCCTCGGCGCGGTCGTCTACGCCACGCAGATCGAGCGCGCGCCGGGGCCCGGCCCGGCGCCGGCAGAGACGGACGCGGCAGGCGCGCAGGCGGGCGGGAGCGTCACGCCCGCCGCGGAGCCGACCACGTCGCGCGCCCCGACGCCCGGCGTCGCGCCGCTCGGCGCCGCCTCGGCTGCGCCCGACGCCGCGCCGCTCGACGTGGCCTCGGCCGCGCCCTCGCCGGGCGCCGGCTCGGCCGCGCCGTCACAGGGCGCCGCCGCCGCGACATCCCGGAGCCCCGCCGCCGCGGCGTCGCCGGGCGCCGGCTCCGCCGTGCAGGGCGCGCAGCCGCCCGCGGGCGGCTCGACCGCGAAGAAGAAGCGATGGACGCGCGACTGAGATGCACTCGCCGCGCGCCGGTCGGCCAGACCGAGACCACGTCACGAGCGCCCCGATGAACACCGCGCGATACGCCCTCTCCGCCGCATGTCTCTCGAGCGCGCTCGCCGCCGCGGGCGCCGCCTCGGCGGCCGACCCGGATCCCGCGCAGGCCGCCTTCGACGAGGGGGTCGCGCACATGGAGGCGGGGCGCTTCGAGCAAGGCTGCCCCGCCATCGAGAAGAGCCAGCAGCTCGACCCGCGGCCCGGCACGCTGTTCACGCTCGCGGAGTGCGAGGCCCTGCGAGGGCGGCTCGCGACCGCGCTCGCCCGGTTCGACGAGTACCTCGCGCTCTACCCCACCCTCGCGCCGAAGCAGCAGCGCAACCAGGGCGACCGCGAGAAGACCGCGCGCGCGCAGCGAGAAGCGCTCGCGCGCGACGTGCCCGGGCTCCGGCTGGAGCTGCCGCCCGACGCGCCGCCGAGCGCGGTGGTCGAGCTCGACGGTCGGCGGCTGGCGCCCACGGCGATCGGCCCCCTGCTGCCGGTCGATCCGGGAAAGCACCTCGTCCGGGCGCAGGCGCCTGGCGTCCGCGCCTTCGAGCGCGCCGTGCACCTCGACAGGGGAGAGAAAAGGACCGTGGTGCTGGAAATGACGGCGCCGCCTGCGCCGCCACCACCGGCGCCACCACCGCCGCCCGGGAGCGCGGGTGGGGCGGGCGGGACGAGCGCCGGCGGGCCGAGCACGCCGCCCGCGACGACGCCCGACACGGTCGGCGGCGGGCGCCGCGTCGCGGTCTACGTCACGGGTGGGCTGGGCCTCGTGGGGCTCGCGGTGGGCGGCGTCACCGGCGCGCTCGCGATGGAGAGGAAGGGCGTCGTCGACAGGAGCTGCGCCGGCACGGCGTGCAACCACGAGGGCAAGACGGCGGCCGACGCGATGAAGGCGCTCGGGCTCGCCAGCACGATCGCCTTCGGCGTGGGCATCGCGGGGGCCGGCGCCGCCGCGGTGCTGCTCCTGACCGAGCCGAAGGCCGCGAGCGCCGGCGCGTCCGGCGGGGCGTGGGTCGCCGCGGGCGTGGTGCCGGTCGGATCCGGCGGCGCCGCGCTCGACGTGCGAGGGGCATGGTGATCCCGATGGAACGAGCGCGCGTGCGCTGGATGATCGCCGCGGGCCTGGCGTTCTCGCCCGCCTGCACGGCCCTCCTCGGAGGGGACAAGGACTACTACGAGGTCGTCGGCGGCGGGGGCGCCGGCGGCGACGGGGGCGCGACCGGCGGTGGGGGCGCGACCGGCGGCGGGGGCGCGACCGGCGGCGGGGGCGCGGGCAGCGGCGCGGCCGGCGGCGGGGGTGCCGGCGGCGGACCTGTCGAGACATGCACCTCGGCGGACGAGTGCCCCGAGGGCGACGCCTGCCAGATCCGCACGTGCGACGACGGCGCCTGCGGGCTCGAGCCGGCCGACGCGGGGACGCCGTGCGGCGGAAGCGGATCGTGCGCGGGCGGCGCGTGCGTGTGCCCGTCCGGAGAGGCGTACTGCGCGGGGGCGTGCGTCGACACGGAGACCGATCCGCTGCACTGCGGCGCCTGCGGCCACGGCTGCCAGGGAGGCGGCTGCGAGGCGTCGGCGTGCCAGCCGCTCGTGCTCGCCGCGGGGCTCCAGCACCCGGCCGGCATCGCGGTCGACGGAGAGCGCGTGTACTGGACCAACCAGGGCGTCCAGGGCTCGGTGATGGCCGTGCCGAGGGGCGGAGGCGAGCCAGCGGCGCTGGCCACGGGCGAGGACAGCCCGTGGGAGATCGCGGTGAGCGGCGGGTATGTCTACTGGTCGAGCTACGTGCTCGGCCACCTGAGCCGGTCGCCGATCGACCGTTCCGAGCCGGTGAAGCTCATCGAGACCTCGAATGCGCTCGCGATCGCGGTGGACGCGGCGAACGTCTACTGGACCGACGCCGACCTGTACCTGATCAACAAGATGGCGCTGCCCGGAGACGTCGCGCCGGAGCAGCTCGCCGCAGGGCAGGACACGCCGGTCGACATCGCCGTCGACGCGACGCACGTCTACTGGACGCTCGACGCGGACACCGACCCGGAAAGCATGGTGGTGAGGGTGCCGATCGGCGGGGGCGCGCCGGAGCCGCTCGCCACGGACGTGCGCGATCCGCGGGGCATCGCGGTCGACGCGACGCACGTCTACTGGGTGACCGACGAAGGCGAGGTCCACAAGGCCCCGCGCGAGGGCGGCGGACAGGACGTCACCCTCGTCCGGGTGGGGGGGAGCGCGCGCAGCGTCGCCGTCGACGCGACGCACGTCTACTGGACGGCCCCCGGGGAGGGGGCGGTGAGGCGCACGCCGCTCGGCGGCGGCGTCGCGGAGACGATCGACGCCGGAGAGGAGGCGATGCCCTGGGAGATCGCCCTCGACGAGACCAGCGTGTACTGGACGGACAACCGGAATCCGGGCCGCGTGATGAAGCGCGCCAAGTGAGCCCGGCAGATCATGAATTGTCCCGACGCGCGCTGCCCGTGGGGCGCGCGACATGCCGTGGGCGCTCTTCACCGCGCGGCGTTGACGGCACCGCGCGGCGCTGACGGCCCGCCGGCGCTGGCGGCCCGTGCGGCCTCCTGGAAGGTGACGGCCGGGGATCGCGCGACAGCGCGCGTTTCGCTGGACGATGGGCCGCGGCTCGCCAATCCTTGCGCCATGAAGCTCACCAGCGTCGCCGCCGACACCGTGCAGATCGGGAGTCGGGGAGAGTACACCTCGCCCTCGGGCGCCACGGTCCGCATCCGCGACCGCGTGCTCGCCGCGGTGAAGGGGACCGTGCTTTACCGGCCCGGATCACTCGACACGTGGGAGCCGAAGGTGCGCCTCGAGAGGCCGCCCGTGATCGAGGTCACCGAGGAGACCACGGGGGCGGCGGGGCGGCGGCTCGTCGAGCAGGAGGGCGAGGCCCGCGTCGTCGCGCTCAACTTCGCGTCTGCCAAGAACCCCGGGGGCGGGTTCCTGCGCGGGGCCAAGGCCCAGGAGGAGGACCTCGCCCGGTGCTCCGCGCTGTACGCGTGCCTGGTCGAGCAGCGCGACTACTACGACCAGAACCGCGCCTCGGGGAGCTTCCTGTACACAGACCACCTCATCTACTCGCCGGAAGTGCCGTTCTTCCGCGACGAGCAGCACGCCCTGCTGGAGCGGCCCTTCGCGCTGTCGATCATCACCATGCCCGCCCCGAACGCCGGAGAGGCGCTCCTGCGGGACGATTCGGTGGACCAGGACATCCGCGCCACCCTCGAGCGCCGCGCGGCCACGGTGCTCGCCGCGGCGGGCGCGCACGAGCACCGGTGCCTCGTCCTCGGGGCCTGGGGGTGCGGCGTGTTCCGCAACGACCCGCGCGAGGTCGCCGACGTCTTCGCGCAGACGCTGGAGCACCCGCGCTTCCGCGGGGCGTTCTCGCGCGTCGTGTTCGCGGTGTACGACCGGGGCGACGATCAGCCGAACTACCGCGCCTTCCGCGAGCGGTTCGCCAGCGCCTAGCGCGTCTCGCCGCACACCGTGGGAGACACGCCCCCCGGCGCACGTCGAGGGCGCTCCTCGCGCCTACCCTCGATGGAAAAAATCGAAAGCGGAGATCCTGCGTCGGCTCATTTCGATTGGTCGGACCATGATTGAGGAGCGATACTCATGGTTCCGCATTGAGGACGACTGACAACAAGCTCGCCGTGCTCCTCGCGACGGCCGCCCTCTTCGCCGGGTCGCTCCCGATCGTGAGCGGATGCGCGTCGGCCCCGCCCGCGCCGCGCGCCGTGAAGGCCGCCGCCCCGGCGCCGCTCGTCCAGCGCTTCGCCGGCGAGCCCGCGCCGACCCCGCGCTTCCTCGATCCGGAGCGCGGGCGGAGGCTGCGCTCGGTGACGGCCGAGGTGCAGGGGCTGGCGCAGCGCGCCGCGGAGCGGGAGCGCCTGCCCGCCCTCGCGCTCGGCGTCGTCATCGACGAGGAGCTCGCGATCCAGAAGGTGATCGGCGTGCGGGACGTCGCGCTGGGCGGAGCGGTCGACGAGCACACGCGCTTCCGCATCGGGTCCATCACGAAGGCGCTGACCGCCGCGGCGATACTGCGGCTCCGCGACGAAGGGCGGCTGTCGATCGACGCCCCGGCGGCGCGCTACCTGCCCGCGCTCGCCGGCGTCGTCTACCCGACGCGCGACTCGCGGCCGATGACGGTGCGCGACCTGCTCACGCACAGCTCCGGCCTGCCCCGGCTCGGCGTGTTCTCCCCGGCGTCCACGGCGCGCGACGTCACCGAGCGCGAGATCCTCGCCACGCTCGACGGCTTCGGGCTCGAGAGCGCGCCGGGCACCGAGACGTCCTACTCGAACCTGGGCTACTCGCTCCTCGGGCTGCTCGTCGGGCGCGCCGCGGGCGTCCCCTACCGGCGCTACGTGCACGACGCGCTGCTCGCGCCGCTCGGCATGCGCGACGCCGCGTGGGACGGCGCAGCGGTGCCGTCCGCCTCGCTCGCGTCGCCGCACGTGCGCGCTGGCGGCGCGGTGACGCCGATCCTGCCGTGGCGGCTCGGGGCCTCCGAGTCGACCGCGGGGCTCTACGCGAGCCTCTCCGACATGGGCCGCTTCATCGGGTTCCAGCTCGCCGCCTGGCCTGCGCGCGACGCGCCCGAGGCGGGCGCCCTGCGGCGGAGCACGGTGCGCGAGTCGCACATGATGGCGCGCAACGGCTCGGCCTTCCCGGCCGCCGGCGGCGCCGACGGCCCCGGCCTCGGCTGGCACGTGCGCGAGGACTGCGACCTCGGCCACGTGGTCTTCCACAACGGCCTCATCGACGGCTTCTCCGCCTCGGTGGTCCTCCTGCCCGAGCGCGGCGTCGGCGTCGTCTCGCTCGCCAACGTGGCCGGCGCCGACCTCGAGTCGCTCAACGAGAAGGTCCTCGGCAGGCTTCAGGCGACGGGCGCGATGGTCGCGCGCGTCGTCCCGCCCTCCCCCTCCGTCCGCCGCGCGGCCCAGGCCGTCGCCTCGGTCATCGGCCGCGCGCGGACCGACGTGCTCGACCGCAGGCTCCGCCCCGGCTGGTTCCCCGAGGATCACCTCACGACGTTGCGGCAGGAGCTGCGCGACGTCGGCTCGCGGATGGGCGCGTGCGCGCTCGACGGCTCGGCCATGGTGGAGAGCGCGACGTCGGCGCGCTTCGGCCTCCGCTGCGAGCACGGCGCGCTGTCGGTGGCCGTGCGCGTGGACACCTCGCCGGACCCGCTGATCACGTCGCTCAGCGTGGAGGAGCAGACGGGCGCGACCGCCTGGGAGGGCGCGCGCCGGAACGCCAGGCCAGCGCGCTGCCGCTGAGCTCGCCAGCAGCGCTGCCGTCGCGCCGCGACCTCAGCCATCGTGCCACACCTGTGGCAGAGCGCCGCCACACGAACGGACGGTAGAGCTCGCTGGAGGGCAGCGAGGCAGCTACCGATTTTCCGGCGGTGCCATGGCGGTGGCTCGCCTCGTGCAAGGCGCCGGCTCCGCTCATTCAACGGCTTTCCGTTGTTCTTCCAGCGAGCCTCCGGGAACTGGAGGCTCGCTCCAACGCTGCTCGCCCGTCTGGGGCGGCAGCGAGGAGATCGACCCATGAGATATCTCGTTCACTCTGTCGCGCTTTCGGCCTTGATCGCTCTCGGCGGTATCGGGTGCTCCAGCAACTCGCAGCCTGCGCAGAGCCCGTCCGGGGCCAGCGGCTCTCAGGGCACCACGGGAACGCAGTCGCCGTGGGGCTCGGACGCGAGCGGCACCGGGGCCAGCGGCGCTCCGGGGACCGGCAGCACCACGGGTCAGCCCTCGACGGGCGGCGTGGGGACCGGCAGCGACACGGGGTCCGGGCAGGGAGCCTCCGGGACGGGCACGGGCAGCGACGCAACAGGCACCGGCACCGGCAGCAGCGGTGTGCCCGGCACCGGCAGCAGCGGTGTGCCTGGCACCGGCAGCAGCGGTGTGACCGGCACCGGCGCGACCGGCTCGGGCACCGGCGCGACCGGCTCGGGCACCGGCGCGACCGGCTCGGGCACCGGCGCGACCGGCTCGGGCGCGGGGACCCCCGGCGGCTTCCGCGGCGACACGAGCAGCGGCCAGCAGTCGCCCACGACGGGCACGACGGGCACGTCGGGCACCACGGGCTCGCAGAACAAGAAGGGTGGCACCACGGGCACGGGCACCGGCCCCCAGAGCCCGGGCCAGGGCACCGGCAACGCGGGCGGCACGCAGGGCTCCGGGGCGCCCCGCTGAGCTCCGGCGAAGCTGTCGACTCTCTCCTCGCCTGAAGGCCCCGCGCGCCCGCGCGCCCGCCCGCCACCGCTCATCGCCGCTGCGGCGAGGCGGCGCGGCGCGGGCGCGCCGGTCCAATCCCCACCTCGAACGCGTGACAAACGCCGGAGATCAGCGTCTCCGCGTCTCCGCCTCACCACGCATGTTGCCCTGAGGGCGCTCCGGTGATAGCGAGGGCGGCGACGCCACCGCGCCCCGCGCGCGCCGGTATTCGGCTCGACCGATCACGATGATCGGCTAGTCTAGTCGCGCCCATCGCTCCGGGCGTCGAACCGTCCCCTCTCACCTCGCGGAGGTCCGCTTGAAGCACAACGACGTGGTGGTTTTGATCCTCGGCGGAGGCGTCGGAAGCCGCCTCTACCCGCTCACCAAGCTGCGCTCGAAGCCAGCCGTCCCGACCGGGGGCAAGTACCGCCTGGTCGACATCCCGATCAGCAACTGCCTCAACTCGGGCTTCAACCGCATCCACATCCTCACGCAGTACAACTCGGTCTCTCTCCACAACCACATCACGCAGACGTACCGGTTCGACGTCTTCTCCGCGGGCGCCGTGCAGATCCTCGCCGCCGAGCAGACGCCCAACCACAGCGATTGGTACCAGGGCACCGCCGACGCGGTCCGCAAGCAGCTCGGAGAGGTCAAGTCGCCGGACCCGCGCGACGTCATGATCCTCTCGGGCGACCACCTCTACCGCATGGATTACGAGCCCTTCCTCGCCCGCCACCGCGAGACCCGGGCCGACGTCACCCTCGCCGTGCGCCCCGTCCCGACCGCCGAGGTCTCCCGCCTCGGCATCGTGGACACCGACGACGCCGGGCGCGTGGTGAAGTTCATCGAGAAGCCGAAGGACATGAAGCTGCTCGACAGCGTGCGGCAGACGCCGGACCCGAAGAACCCGTGGCTCGCCTCGATGGGCGTCTACATCTTCCGCGCGAAGGCGCTCTACGAGATGCTCGAGCGCGACAACTCGTCGGACTTCGGCAAGCACATCCTGCCGCAGTCGCTCGACACCCACCGGATGGTGACCTACACGTTCGACGGGTACTGGGAGGACATCGGCACGATCCGGAGCTACTACGAGGCCAGCCTCGCGCTCACCGACACCAACCCTCCGTTCTCGTTCTACGATCCGCAGCGGCCGATCTACACCCGCCCGCAGTTCTTCCCCCCGGCCCACGTCACGGCCGGCTCGGTGCTCGATCAGGTGCTGCTCGCCGAGGGGAGCCGGATCATCGAGTCGAAGATCTGCCGGTCGGTCGTGGGGCAGCTCTCGTCGATCGGGCCCCACGTCACCATGTCGAACACGGTCATGATGGGCGCGGACTACGAGTCCCTGTTCTCCGTCCAGGCCCCGGAGAGCACGCGGGGGCTGCCCCCCATCGGGATCGGCCGGGGGTGCAAGATCGACGGCGCCATCATCGACAAGAACGCGCGCATCGGCGAAGGGGTGGTGATCCGCAACCTGCCCGATCGCGAGGACGCCGACGGCGAGTTCTACGCGGCGCGCGAGGGCGTCGTGGTCGTCCCGAAGAACGCCGTCGTCCCCCCGGGCACGATCATCTGAGCGCACGCCCCCGTCGCTCCTCCGTCGACGTCCCCATCGACGTCCCCGCCAACGTTCCCATCGATTCAGGACAACGCACCGCGTCATAACGCGGTGCTCATCCGGCTGTCTCGCCCTCTCGCCAGGCCCCTCGTCGGCTGGGCCCTGCTCTGGTAAAGAGCGGTCCCATGCGAATCTGCATTCTCGGCGCTACGGGCCTCGTCGGTCGCGAGACCATCACCCTCATCGCGCGGGCCTGGCCCGGCGCAACGCTCGCCCTGTTCGCGAGCCGGGACCAGGAGCTGACCCTCGACGGCAAGTCGTACGAGGTGCTCGGCGCGTCGCGCCTCGAGGCGCAGGACGCCCCCCGCGGGGACCTCGCGTTCGTGGCCCTGGATGACGAGCACAGCAAGCGGTACGTGCCGCGGCTGCTCGACCTCGGGTACCGCGTGATCGACAAGAGCAACACGTACCGCGCCGACCCGAAGGTGCCGCTCGTCACCGCCGGGGTGAACTCGAGCATCGTCGACGAGTCGGTCCGCCTCGTGGCCAATCCGAACTGCACGACCATCCCGCTGACGCTCGCGCTCTCGCCGCTGCGCCGGGAGTTCGGGCTGAGCGCGGTCACGGTGAGCACCTACCAGGCGGTCAGCGGCGCCGGCATCGCCGCCCTCGACGCGTTCCTCGCGGACGCGCGCGACGGCTACCAGGCCCTCGATCGGCTGGGCCTGCCGTTCAAGCTGTCGGGCTACGCGGGCAACACCGTCCCGCACAACGGCGGCACCGACGAGAGCGGCTTCTCCTCCGAGGAGCGGAAGCTCATCTTCGAGAGCCGCAAGATCCTCGCCATGCCCGAGCTCGGCGTCTCCGCGCAGTGCTGCCGCGTCGCCGTCGCCGTGGGCCACTACGAGAACGCGTGGGTCACGTTCGAGCGGCCGGTGGACCTCGAGCGGGTGGCGAGCATCCTGAGCGACCCGGCGCTGTCGCCCTACGTGAAGTACCTCCCCGGCGCCGCGGGCGAGGGCCTGAGCGCGCTCCACTGCGTGCAGGACCGCGACCTCGCGCTGGTCGGGCGGATCCGCCCCGACGCGCGGGACCGCGACCGGAAGAGCGTCTGCCTCACCGTGGTCGGCGACAACCTCCGGCTCGGCGCGGCCACCAACGCGGTCCGCATCGCGACGCGCTGGTTCCAGAGCGCCGATCGGGACCTGCAGGCCCCCTGACCAGCGCGCCCGCCCGGGCGGCGCCGCCCCTCGCGAGAGGGCTCCGCATCAAGGCGCGGAGATCCTTGTGGTTTCTTCCCGCCCTCCCGCCGCATCGTCGAGATGAAGTAGCCTGCACGGCAGGCGCGCAATCCAGGCTCGCCGCGCCGGGCAATCCCGCTCGCGCTCCCCTTCCGGACTCAAGACGATGACGACCGCCCAGCCCCTCATGATCCTCGTCGCCGGGCCGTATCGCTCCGGCACCAACGACGACCCCGCCCTGATCGCGGCCAACGTCCACGCCATGAACGACATGGCCGTGCGCCTGTTCCGCGCCGGCCACCTCCCCGTGCTCGGCGAGTGGTTCGCGCTGCCGCTCATCGAGCACGCCGGGTCGCGGCAGATCGGCGACGAGATCTTCAACGAGATCTTCCACCCGGTCGCCCGCCGGCTCGTCGCGCGCTGCGACGCTTGCCTGCGGATCGGCGGCCCCTCGAAGGGCGCCGACGAGATGGTCGAGCTGTCCCGCTCGCTGGGCAAGCAGGTCTTCTTCAGCCTGGACGAGGTGCCGCGCTGCGGTTAGCGCCGCGGCGTCGTCACGGCGCCGCCCCCGGGCCAGCCGGCCCCGATGGGGAGCTCCTGCACGTCCGGGAAGAGCATGTAGACGCGCCGCCCGTCCGACGTTTGAACGTGCGGCGGCGCGGGCGCGGCCGCGGCGACGCACGCGCGCACGGCGCGCCCCAGCGCGGCCGCGCCGTCGAGCGCGTGGCTCAGCGCGGCGAGCGCCTGCGCGAGCTCGGCGAGCGGCGCCTCGCCCGACGTGCCCCGCGCGACGAGCCCGTCGATCTCGCGGTCGCTCACCCCGAGGTCGGACGGCAGCGGGTGGCGCGGGCGCGCGGGCTGCGCCGCGGCCGCGCCGGAGAGGAACCGGCGCTTCGCCTCCGCGCCGGCCTCGCCGAAGCCCGTGGCGAGCTCGAAGAGCGCCGACGCCACGCCGAAGCCGGGCGGGGGGACGTCGAGCGAGACGTCGAGCGACGAGGCGCTCATCCCCAGGGTGTCGAGGAACTCGAGCCCGGTGTAGCTCGGCATCGCGGAGCGCTCGGTCTCGGGCAGCGGCGGCGCGACGCACACCTCCCCCGTCTCGAAGACGATGACGCGAGCATACGTGAAGTCGGCGTGCGGCACGGCGAGCCGCGCGCGCGCGAGCTGCGCGGCGACCTCGACCGCGGCGCCGGGCTCGAAGCGGGAGCCCGGGAGGTAGCGCGCGATGCCCCCCAGCGTCATGCCCGCGCCGTCCGGCCAGGGGCAGACAGCGACGTGCCGCGGCGAGGCCTCCTCCTCGCCCGGCAGGCACACGCGCTCCAGGCCGAACGAGCCGGGCGCGAGGAGCGGCGGCGGCTGGCCCGCGACCCGCCGCAGGTCGTCGAAGAGGCGCGCGCGCTGCTCGCCGTGGTGCTCGGGCACGAGGACGCGCGCGCCGAGGAGCAGCGCGACGGTGCTCCCGACGCGCGCGAGCCAGGCCTCGGGCACGCCGAGGTGCTCGTACAGGCGGGCCTCGACGAGGAGCTGCCACTCGCGGGGTGGCTCGGGCGGGCGGGACGCGGCGGTTCGATACATGTCGGGTGCGGGGCCTCGAACGATGGGTGCTCGGCCCCGGATCCACGGGCGTGACGAGCGAGCTCGCGAGACAGCGTATCCAAGCCGCGTCCCGCGCGAAACACGGCAATGAGGCGCACCACGGTATCCCGGCGCGCCTCCTGCGGACTGCCGGCGGGGTCGCGGTCTCGGGCGCGGTTGCCAAGCTGGGCGCCGCGTGCGCCACACCTCGGCGCGCGAGGGGCGCCCGGTGAAGCTGGAGCCGGTCGCGGGGCTCGACGCCTTCCGGGGGCCGCCGCCGGACGAGGGCCAGGCGGCGCGCGTCCGGCGCTGTCACGAGCGGCGCGCTCGCCGCTCGCCCGAGGTGGCCGTGCTCTCGGCGACGTCGAGGGGAGAGGCTTCGGTATACGATGCGCTCCATGAAGCGCTTTCTCCTGATGAGCATCCTCTGTTGTTCGGCTGTCGCGTGCAGCCCCGAGAGCCGAGACTTCGATCCTGCGACCTCCGAGGCCACGAGCGCGGCGGCGTCCGGCTCCGGCGGAGGCGGCGTGGCCGCCTGCGACGATGGCCTGACGTTCTGCTCCGGCGCCTGCGCGGACACGAGCATCGATCCGGAGCACTGCGGCGCTTGCGGCCACGACTGCCTGGGACAGGCGTGCGTGGACTCGCGCTGCGAGCCCCTGGTCCTGGCGTCGGGCGGCGTCGAGCCGATCGACATCGCGGTCGACGACACAACGGTCTACTGGGTCGATCCTGGCGCTCGAAAGGTGATGTGGGTACCGGTCGGCGGCGGCAATGCCTCCCTCTTCATCGAGGCAGATCCCCCCTTCTCTCCCCGGAGCATCGCGCTCGGCTCCGGCAACCTCTATTACGCGGACACGGGCCTCGAGCACATCGTGCTGACATCGTTCGACGGCGCGTTCGAGATCCTCGCGAGCGTCCAGACCTACCCGCTGGACATCGCGGCGGACGAGGCGAACGTCTACTGGACGAGCGGCGGTCTGGGCACGGTCATGAAGGTGCCGATCGACGGCAGCGGCGACGCCGTCGCGCTCGCGGAAGGGCAGGAATCCCCGCTGGCCGTCGCGGTGGACGCGACCCACGTCTACTGGGTGAACGAGGGCGGCGCCGTGATGAAGGTGCCGATCGAGGGCGGCGATCCCGTCGTGATCGCGGACGGCCAGAGCAAGCCGCAGGACATCGCGGTGGACGCGACGCACGTCTACTGGACCAACGACGGAGGCACCGTGATGACGGCGCCGCTCGAGGGTGGCACCCCCACCTTGCTCGCGGACGGGCAACGCAACCCGCGCAGGATCGCGGTGGACGGCGCCGGCGTGTACTGGACCAACGACGGAGGCACCGTGATGACGGCGCAGTTCGGCGGCGATGCGCCGATCACGCTCGCGACGGGGCAGGACCATCCGCTCGGCATCGCGGTCGACGCCACCAGCGTCTACTGGACGAACAGCGCCGGCGGCACCGTGATGAAGCTCCCGAAGTAGCTCCCCGACGGCCGGCGCCCGGCGCGCCGCGCCGGGATGAGCCGAGCCCCCGAGCGGCCCGCGCGGGGCCACGGCATCATTTTTCATTCACACTGTACAGCATCGCCGACCGTGCCAGGTCGCTCTACCGCGGGATCTGCCCTGATTTCCTTGACAGGCGCCGCTCCGCGCCGTATTTAACCCAAAGGTTAATTAACCTATCGGTTAAATACCTATGCCGACCGACCAGCTCAGCACCACGTTCGCAGCCCTGGCGGACCCGACGCGCCGGGCGATCCTGGCCCGCCTCGCTGCGGGCGAATGCTCGGTCACCGAGCTCGCGGCGCCGTTCGACATGAGCATGCCGGCTGTCTCGAAGCACCTCCGGGTGCTCGAGCGCGCGGGGCTCATCGAGCGGCGGCGTGACGCGCAGTGGCGGCGGTGCCGGATCGAGGCGAGTCCGTTGAAGGAAGTGGTCGACTGGGCCGAGCACTACCGGCACCTCTGGGAAGGGCGGCTCGATCGGCTGGACAGGTACCTGCAAGAGCTCACAGCAGAGGAGGAGAAGAGCCATGATCGCAAGCAGCGCGGTGAATAAGGACAGCTTCCAGGTCTCGACCCCGTCGGAGCAGGAGGTCCGCATGACGCGCGTGTTCAACGCGCCGAGGCAGCTCGTGTTCGACGCGATGACGAAGCCCGAGCACGTGAAGCGGTGGTGGGGCTGCCTGAGCGAGGGCTACTCGGTGCCCGTCTGCGAGATCGATCTGCGCCCGGGCGGCGCGTGGCGCTTCGTGAACCGCCACCCCGGGGGCGAGTTCGCCTTCTACGGCGAATACAGGGAGATCTCGCCGCCGAGCCGTCTCGTGTTCACCGAGATCTTCGAGCAGTATCCGGACACCGTCACCGTGGTGACATCGGTCTTCACCGAGGAGGGCGGCAAGACACGAATGACGGTCACGGTGCGCTATCCGTCGCTGGAGGTGCGCGACATCGTCCTCTCGACCGGAATGGCCGAGGGCGCTGGCATCAGCTACGACCGCCTCGAGGACCTGCTCGCGGAGCTCCAGCGGTCATGAGCCTCCTGGCCGCGTGAAGGGACCCGTCCAGGCGCCGGGCACCCCCGTTGCCGCGGGCTCATGCGGGGTGTAAAACCTTCGTGTGATCCCCGTCCTCACCGGCCCCGGGAGCCAACTCGTATCCAGGCGAATCTCCGGGTCCGAAGCGCGCGGCGATTCCGGCGTGCGGCGGCGAACCGAGCCGCTCGACGGGATCGCGCTCAGCGAGCGCGATCGACGCATCGTCGCGCTCGCGCGCCGCAAGCTCGGCGGCGCGACCGTCGATTTCGGCGAGGCCGTGCGCGCGCTCCGGGAGGCGGTCGAGGAGCTGATCCCCGCCGGGCGCATCTACGTGCTTGGGACAACCGAGCTCACCCCCGTCATCGGCTCGCTCGCGTCCGGCGTCGGCATCGCCGGCGGCGAGGAGGGCGTCGCGCTGGTGCGCCTGGAGCACGACGGGCGAAGGACGACGCTCGGGAGGTTCTCGCCGTGAGAGGGACGCTCGACTTCGATCCGGCCGAGCGCGAGTACGGGGCGGCGACCGCGTCGATCCGGCAGATCCTCACCGAGTGGGCGGCCACCGACTGGTTCGTTCCGCCGCGCGATCCGGCCGCGGAAGCGCGGGCGGCGCGGCTCCTGAGGGAGCACAACGCGCGCGCGAGGGCGCACCTGCCGGAGGTCTTTCCGGCCACCGTGGAGACGCGATCGTCCCGGGGCGGCTGGCGCGAGTTCACCGCGCTCCGCGATCGCGTGAGCAAGCAGCCGTGGGACTGGAAGTTCTCGGCGCTGAAGCGGCTGTCATCGCATCACTCGAAGGCTCGCGGCTGGACGCTGAGCGATCAGGCAAAGCACTGCGTGGACCTCCAGACCGGCGCAGCGCCTCGCCCCGGGGATCTGTTCCTCCGCGTCGGCGACGTCGTGCTCTGGAACAAGCTCTATCCAGATCTCGACGTCGAGGCGCGCTTGCCGCGCGACGGCGTGGAGCCCGCGCGCTGGTATCTCGCCTACGCTTACATGGATGCCCTCGAGTGCATCGAGTGGCAACTGGCCGAGGGCAGCGATGATCTCGAGGGGAACCCTTTCCACCCGCTCCTCGGCTGCTATGCCGCCGGGTTCTATCCGTTCAGCCTCGACCAGACCACGCTGGTGCTGTTCGCCTTCGACCGGTGAGCCGCCGATACGGGCGTCGCGGGCTCGGGCTCGCCGAGCTTTTCGCCCTCCAGGAGTCCGGCCGTGGATCCGGAGAGAGATTTCAACGCCAAGGCGCAAAGACGCCAAGGCGCAAAAAAAAAGAACAAATGCCATGCATCTTTAAATGCCATGCACCTCTAGATGCCATGCACCTTTAAATACCATGCATTTTTGCGCCTTTGCGCCTTTGCGCCTTTGCGCCTTTGCGCCTTTGCGTTAAAATCTCTCTTCTGTTCTGCCGAGCGCCACGGCGAGGCGGGCGCGCGACCCGGCCGCCGCGCTCACGCCAGCCGCTTCACCCAGGCCACGACGAAGTCGCGGAACACAGCGACGTTCCGCGCCACGTGGCGCGCGCTGGGGTAGACGAGGTACAGGGTCCCCGCGCGCTCAGACCACTCGGGCAGCACGTGGACGAGGCGCCCGCTCGCCAGGTCGGGCGCGGCGAGGAGGCGCGGGAGCGGCCCGATGCCGCCGCCCGCGCGGAGCACCGAGCGGATGAGCTGGAAGTTGTCGGTGGCGATGCGCCCGGTCGCCATCGCATTGCAGACGGCGTCCACGTGGTCGAGCGGCCACTGGCCGCGCCGGGCGCCCGGAAGGAACATCACCCGCTCGTGCTCGGCCAGCTCGTCCATCGCGCGGGGGAGGCCGCGGCGCGCGAGGTACGAGGGGGCAGCGAAGAGCTGCACCTCGGAGTCGAGCAGCTTGCGCGCGACCAGCGAGGAGTCCGGGAGCTCGCGCATCGCCCGCAGCGCCACGTCGAAGCCCTCGCGCACCAGATCCACCTGCCGAGAGGACAGGTCCACCTCGACGGAGAGCAGCGGATGACGCGCGGCGAGCTCGACCAGCATCTCGCCCAGGAACGACCCCCCGCTGTCGGGCGGCGCGCTCAGCCGGATCAGGCCCTGCGGCTGGCCCTGGTAGGCGTCGAGCGCCCGCGCCGCGTCGCGCAGGCCGGCGATGTGCGGCGCCACGTCGCCGAAGAAGCGGCGGCCCGCGTCCGTCAGCGCCACGGCGCGCGGCGACCGCTGGAGCAGCCGCACCTTGAGGCCCTCCTCCAGCCGCGTCACCGCGCGGCTCACCGTCGACTTCGGGACCCCGAGCTGCGCGGCCGCGGCCGTGAACGAGCCCAGCTCCGCCACCCGGGCGAAGGCGGCGATCTCGTCGAGCTGGGGCGCCCGGGGCGGCGGCTGGGGTCGGGCTGTCGCGCGGGGGGAAGGCATGCGGGGACCTCGCGAGGGTGGAAGCGCGTCCAACCAGGCGGCTGCGGCCAGGTGGCTCCGGCCGGGTCGCGCCGGTCAGGTTGCACCGGTCAGGTTGCACTGGCGCAACGCTGAGTTGAACTGTTGCACAATAGCACCAGGCGCCGCGAGCGACCACATCAGGGGGGCGGGCGCTCCGACCGGGAGAGCCCGCCTCACCCAGCGAGGCTCGTGTCATGAACAACATCAAACGTTTCGCTCCCGCCGCCGCCCGCACGCTCCAGGGGCTCGTGTTCCTCGTCTTCGGGCTCAACGGCTTCCTGCAGTTCCTGCCGCAGCCGCCGATCCCGGAGGCCGCCGCCAGCTTCGCCGGCGCGCTGGCGGCGAGCGGGTACCTGCTGCCGCTGCTCAAGGGGACCGAGGTCGTCGCGGGCGCCCTCCTGCTCTCGAACCGCTACGTCCCGCTCGCGCTGGCGCTCCTCGCGCCCATCGTCGTGAACATCGTCGCGTTCCACACCTTCCTCACGCCGCCGAACCCTGTCGCGTGGCTCGTCCTCGCCCTCGAGATCTACCTCGCCTACGCGTACCGCGCGGCGTTCCGCCCGATGCTCGCCGCGCGCGTCGACGCCGGCGCCGCGGAGCGCTCCGGCGCGGAGCGCGGCAAGCTCGAGGCGGCCGAGAGCGCCGCTTGAACGGGACAGCGCCATCCCGCCCCGACGCGCGCTCCCATCGCGCGTCGCGCTCGCTCCGGCGCGCCACGCGGTAGAGCCGGCAGGCCTGGAGGGCGGTGCCCGGGCTCGCCGGTCAACGGACGCTCACTCCGCATCTCCTGAGCTCGCCTCCCGCATCTCCCGAGCTCGCCTGTCGACGCCGCCCCCGCGCGCGGCCCGCCTTGCGCGGCCGCCATGGACTGGCAAGAACATCCGCCGATGTCGCGCGAGGCGCTGCTCCCGGCGCGGAAGGGACCTGCCGACGAAGAGCGGCTCGCGCTGCTCCGCGGCTTCGTGCGCGCTGGCGCCGAGAACCGGCCCGGCGTCTACCGCATGTTCGGCGAGGACGGCTCGGTCCTCTACGTCGGCAAGTCGAAGCGGGTGCGCACGCGGCTGCTCGGCTATTTCCGCTGCGACCCCGAGGAGAAGGGCGCGCGCATCCTGCGGGCGACGAGCCATGTCGCGTGGGAGTACTGCCCGAGCGAGTTCGCGGCGCTCCTCGCCGAGCTCAGGCTCATCCGGCGCCTGCGGCCGCGCTTCAACGTGGCCATGAAGCGCGATCTCAAGCGCTACGCCTTCATCAAGGTCACGCGGGGGCCGGCGCCGAAGCTCCATGTCGTGCGCGGCCCCGCGCGCGACCCCGGCGCGCTCTACTATGGCCCGTTCACGGGCGCGGGACGCGTCCGCGAGGCCGTGCGCGCGCTCTCCAACGCGCTCGGGCTGCGCGACTGCGCCGAGGACGTGCCGATGCGCTTCGACGACCAGCGATCGCTCTTCTCGCTGGAGCGCCGCACGCCCGGCTGCATCCGCTACGAGATCAAGCGCTGCCTCGGCCCCTGCGTCGCGGGCTGCTCGTCGCGGGACTACGCCGACCGCGTCGCGCTCGCCCGCGCCTTCCTCGAGGGCCACAGCGAGGGCCCGCTCGGCCGCTTCCGCGACGAGATGGAGGCGTGCCGCGAGCGCGCCGAGTTCGAGCGCGCCGCGGCGCTGCGCGACAGGATCCAGCGCCTCACCGCCCTGCGCGGGGAGCTCCAGCGGCTCCGCTTCGCGCTCGGGTCGCTCTCGTTCCTCTACACCGTCCCCGGCCACGAGGGCGACGACCGCGTCTACCTCGTCCGCCGCGGCAGCGTCCGCGCCGAGGTCCCCGCGCCGCGCTCGGACGACGATCACCGCGCGCTCGCCCGGCTCGCGGCCGACGTCTTCGGCCCCGTCGAGCCCGCGGCCGCGCCGGTGCCGCTCGGCGAGATCGACGAGGTGCTGCTGCTGTCGTCGTGGTTCCAGCGCTACCCCGACGAGCTCGCGCGCACGCAGCCGCCCCCCGACCTCGGGGCGTGACCGCCGGGTCCGCCGCGGCGGAACGCTCCCCGCGGCCGAAGGGACGCTGGTGGGCGTCTTCTCGAAGCGCCACCACGGCGTCTTCACGCACATGGGGTCGAACACGCACTTTCATGTCGTCCTGCCGGAGCGACCGCTGATGGGCCACGTGGACAGCGTGACGCTCGCTCGCGGAGCGCGCGTCCTCTTGCCGGCGCGTTGAAGCTCGATCTGCCCATCAACACGGGCTCTACGTCGTGCGCTGGATCGTGACCTCGCACGGCGGCACCATCCGCGTCGTCCGCGTCGAGGGCAAACCTGGCGCCGGCGCCACGTTCCTCGTGGAGCTCCCTCGCATCCGGCCGAGACGGACCCGGAAGGTCCGGGCCCGCTGCGCCCAACAGCGTAGGCGTTCGCCGCAGGCGGTCAGCCTGTGCGCGAGAGCGCGCCGCCATTTGTCCGTGGCGAAGCGCGGCGCTTTTGGCAACATCCCATCGACGCTGGCGCCCGGGGGGCCGCTCCGGCCTTCTAGGATCTCCCTATGCCCGATCGTTCACGCTATCTCGTGCTGGAGGTCCTGCACCAAGGGGCAGACACGATCCTCTACCGAGCGCGGCATCGGCAGGACGGTCGACCGGTGGTGCTCAAGGTCCTGCGGCGCGACCACGCGAGCCCGCGCGCCCTCGGCCGGCTGCACCACGAGTACGAGATCGCCGGGGCGCTCGACACGCCGGCCGTCGTCAAGCCGCGCGCGATCGAGGCGTACGGCGACCAGGTCGCGCTGGTCCTCGAGGACTTCGGCGGCCGCTCGCTCGACCAGCTCCTCGACGGGCCGCTGCCGCTCGATCGCTTCTTTCCCCTCGCCCTCCGCCTCACCGGCGCGCTCGCCGAGCTGCACCGACATCACGTCATTCACAAGGACATCAAGCCTCAGAACCTGCTTCATAACCCCGAGACCGGGGAGGTGAAGATCACCGATCTCGGGATCGCCTGCCTGGCCTCCCGCCAGTCGCGCGCCCCCGCCCACGACGCGCTCATCGAGGGGACGCTCGCGTACATGGCGCCCGAGCAGACAGGCCGGATGAACCGCTGGGTCGACGAGCGCGCGGACCTGTACTCCCTCGGCGTGACCTTCTACGAGATGCTGGCGGGCACCCTGCCCTTCCACGCCAGCGATCCCGTGGAATGGGTGCATTGCCACATCGCGCAGAGGCCGCGCCCGCCGCACGCGGTCGTGCCCTCGATCCCCCCGCCGCTGTCGGCGATCGTGCTCAAGCTGCTCGCCAAGGCCGCCGACGAGCGCTACCAGAGCGCGCTCGGCCTGCGGCACGATCTGGAGCAGTGCTTCTCCCGGTGGCGGACGGGCGGCACGGTCGAGCCGTTCGCGCTCGGCCAGCGCGACGTCTCCGACCGGTTCCAGATCCCGCAGCGGCTCTACGGCCGCGAGCGCGAGGTCGAGGCGCTGCTCGACGCGCTCGATCGGGTGGCGGCGCAGGGCCGGCCGGAGCTCGTGCTGGTGTCGGGCTACTCGGGCATCGGCAAGTCGTCGCTCGTCGCCGAGCTGCGCGGGCCGGTGGCGCGGGAGCGCGGCTTCTTCCTCTCCGGCAAGTTCGATCAGCTCAGGAGGGACATCCCCTACCTCGCGTTCCTCCAGGCCTTCCGGGGGCTCGTGCAGGAGATCCTGTGCGTGAGCGAGGAGCAGATCGAGCGCTGGAAGCAGCGCCTCCGGGAGGCCCTCGGCCCGAACGGCCGGCTCCTCGTCGACGTGCTCCCCGAGCTGGAGCTGCTGCTCGGCCCGCAGCCCCCCGTGCCCGAGCTCCCCGGCCCCGATGCGCGGCGCCGGTTCCACGCCACGCTCCAGCGCTTCGTCGCGGCGTGCGTGCAGCGGGAGCACCCCGTGGTCCTCTTCCTCGACGATCTGCAGTGGGCCGACGCCGGCAGCCTCCAGCTCCTCGAGCAGCTCGTCACCTACGCCGAGGCCGGGCACCTCCTGCTCGTGGGCGCCTTCCGGGACAACGAGGTCGGCCCGGCGCACCCGCTGTCGCTCGTCCTGGCCGACGCGCAGAAGCGCGGCGCCTCGATCTCCGACATCGTCCTCGCGCCGCTCTCCACCGCGCACGTCGGGGCGCTCGTCGCGGAGGCAGTCCACGCCCGGCCCGAGAAGGTCGAGCCGCTCGCCGCGCTGATCCACGAGAAGACCGGCGGCAACCCCTTCTTCGTGATCCAGTTCCTGATCGCGCTGCACGAAGAGGGGCTCATCGACTTCGACGCGGAGGAGCGCGCGTGGCGGTGGGACACGGCCGCGATCCGCGACAAGGGCTTCACCGACAACGTCGTCGAGCTGCTCTCGGGGAAGCTGAAGCGGCTCTCGGGCCGCGCGCAGGACGCGCTCAAGCTCGCCGCGTGCCTCGGCAGCAGCCTGACGGGCGACACCCTCGCGGTCGTCGCGAACCGTCCGCTCCAGGAGCTCGGCGAGGCCCTCGCGGAGGCCGAGCAGGAGGGGTTGATCCTCCGCCGGGACGGCTCCTACCGGTTCCTCCACGACCGGGTGCGGCAGGCCGCCTACGCGCTCATCCCGGCGGCGCAGCTCCCCGAGATGCACCTCTGCATCGGCCGGCTGCTCCTGAGGGGGCGGCGCGTCGACGAGCGCGACGAGGCGCTCTTCGACGTCGTGGACCACCTCAACCGCGGCGCCGCGCTGCTCCGCTCGCGGGCGGAGCGGGACGAGCTCGCCGCGCTGAACCTCCGCGCCGGCAGGAGGGCCAAGGCCGCGGCGGCCTACGAGTCCGCCGCCGCCCTCTTCGCCGCCGGCATGGCCCTGCTCTCGGACGACCGCTGGGAGGCGCAGTACGATCTGACCTACAGCCTGACCTTCGAGCGCGCGCGCGCCGCGTACGTCACCGGCAGCTTCGAGGACGCCGAGCGGCTGCTCGGGGAGCTCATCGACCGCGCGAGGACCCCGATCGAGCGGGCCGCCGTCGTCGAGATCGCCGTCGCGCTGAACGTGACCCGCGGGCAGTGCGCCCGCGCCGTGGAGATCGGGCTGTCGTGCCTGCGCGCCTGGGACATCGACCTGCCGCTCCATGTCTCCGATGCGCAGATCGAGGAGGAGACCGAGAGCGTCCTGCAGGCCCTCGGCGACCGGCCGATCGAGGATCTCATCCACCTGCCCCCGATGGCGCACCCGGAGATCAAGGTCGCGGTGAGCGTCCTGATGGGCGTCGCCGTCCCTGCTTACTTCGTGGACCCGAACCTGCACTATCTGCTCGTCGCGCGCATGGTCAAGCTCAGCCTGCGCCACGGCAACGCCGAGGCCTCCGCGCAGGCGTACACCGCCTTCGCGCGGGTGCTCGGCCCGTGGTTCGGGCGATACAAGGAGGCTTATCGGTTCGGCAAGCTCGCCCACGACCTGGCGGACAGGGGCCAGTCCCTCACCGCGAAGGGCTCGGTGTTCACGCTGTTCGGACAGCAGATCGTCTTCTGGACGCGCCACTACAGGGAGACCTTTCCCTATGCTCGCCTCGGCTTCAGCGCCGCGGTGGAGGGCGGTGACTGGAACAACGCCTGTTACAACTGCATCTGGTCGCCGCTGTTCCCGCTGCTCTGCGGGGAGCCGCTGGAGGATGTCCTCCACCAGACCGAGGACCGCCTCGGCTTCGTGCGCAAGGCCGGTTACGCGTTCGCGCACGACATCCTCCTCGGCCTCCGGCACCTCGTGCAGACGCTGCGCGGGCGGCCGGTCCATTTCTCGATGCTGGACGGCTCCGAGCTGGATCAGGCGGAGTTCGAGGCCCGCCTCCCTCCGGGGGAGAAGGAGAGCATTCACGGCCTGTACCACGGCATGAAGGCGCAGGGCCTGTTCGTGCTCGGGTCGCCCCGGGAGGCGCTCGCGGCGACGGCCCGGGTGCTCGTCGATGACCGATGGAAGTTCGACGCGAACGCGCTGACGGCCGAGAGCGTCTATTATCGCGCGCTCGCGCTCGCCGCCCTCTGCGACGAGGCGCCGTCCTCGCCGGAGCGGGAGCTCCCCGACGGGCTCCTCGACTGCGAGCGGCAGCTCGGCGAATGGGCGGAGAGCTGCCCCGACAACTTCCTCCACAAGCACGCCCTGGTCCGCGCCGAGATCGCCCGGCTCAAGGGGCAGGAGCCCGAGGCCGGCCGGTGTTACGAACACGCCATCTCGTCGGCGCGAGAGGGCGGCTTCGTCCAGCACGAGGCCATCGCCTGCGAGCTCGCCGCGGCGTTCTACCGCGCGCGCGACCTCACCACGCCCGCCGACGCCTACCTGCAGAAGGCCCGCGCCGGCTACTTCCGCTGGGGCGCTCACGCCAAGGTCGAGCAGCTCGATCAGCGCTATCCCCACCTCGTCGAGCGCAAGCCCATGGCCCCCACCGTCACCTTCGCCGTGCGCGCCGAGCAGTTCGACGTCCTGTCCGTGGTCAAGGCCTCGCAGAGCATCTCCGGCGAGCTCCAGCTCCCACGCCTGCTCGAGATGCTGCTGCGCATCGTGGTCGAGCACGCCGGCGCCGAGGAGGGCTATGTGCTCCTCGCCCGGGACGACCGCCTGTCGACCGCGGCCGCCGTCACCGCGCACGGCGGGGTGGCGCGGCTGCTCGGCGCGGAGCAGGCCTCGGCGGCCGCGCTGCCCCGATCCATCCTCAACTACGTCCGCCGCAGCCACGACCGCGTGCTCCTCGACGACGCCTCGGTCAGGCACCCGTTCCAGGAGGACGCGTATTTCACGCAGAGCAGGCCGAGGTCGGTGCTGTGCCTCCCCATCGTGCGGCAGGACCGGCTGCTCGGCCTGCTCTACCTCGAGAACAAGCTCGTCACCGGCGCCTTCACCCCCGCGCGGCTCAGCGTGCTCGAGCTCATCGCCTCGCAGTCGGCCATCTCGCTGGAGAACGCCATGCTCTACGCCGAGATCGAGCAGGAGAACGCCGAGCGGCGGCGCGCCGAGCGGGAGCTCCGGGCCAACCAGGCCACGCTCCAGGCGATCGTCGACAAGTCGGCGGCGGCCATCTACCTCAAGGACCGCGAGGGCCGGTATCTGCTCGCCAACCGTCAAGCGGGCCGCATCCTGGGCGTGTCGATCCACGAGATCCTCGGAAAGACCGACGCCGAGTGCTTTCCTGCTGCGGCCGCCGAGACCCTCGTGGGCAACGACCGGCGGGTGTTCGAGGCGGGCGAGCCGCTGGAGTGCGAGGAGGAGATCTTGCTGGAGGACGGGCCGCACACCTTCCTGTCGTTCAAGTTCCCGCTCGGCGAGGCCGTGAGGCCCGGCGTGCTCTGCGGCATCTCCACCGACATCACCGAGCGCAAGCGGGCCGAGCAGGCCGAGCGCTTCCTGGCCGACGCGAGCCGCAAGCTGATGACGCTGGGCTACAGCGCCACCTTCGAGAGCGTCGCGCAGCTCGCCGTGCCGGAGCTGGCCGATCAGTGCGTCGTCGAGGCGTCCCTCGACGAGGGCGCGCCGGGCGACGCGGCCGTCGCGGGGGTGCCCGCCGATCGGGTCGAGGCGCTGAAGAGCGCGCTGCGCTCGCTCGCGGCGGCGTCGCCGGCCCCGCCCGAGGTGGGCGACGGCCGCGCCGCGCCCGCCTTGCAGCAGCTCGGCGTCCACGCGTTCCTCCGCGTCCCGCTCCTCGCGCGCGACAGGTACTTCGGGGTCATGACCCTGCTCGCGACCGCGCCCCGGCGCCGCTACGGCCCCGCCGAGCTGCAGCAGGCCGAGGAGCTCGGCCGCCGCGCGGCGTTCGCGCTCGACAACGCGCGCCTGTACGCCGAGGCGCAGGCGGCCATCGCGCGGCGGGACGAGTTCCTCCTCGTCGCATCCCACGAGCTCAAGACCCCGCTGACCTCGCTGCTGATGCAGGCGCAGCTCGTCGAGCGGCAGCTCCGCCGCCGCGAGCGCGCGGAGCTCTCCCCGGAGCGGCTCGAGGGGACGATCCAGATCCTGAACCGCCAGCTCGCGCGGCTCGGGCGCCTCATCGACGAGCTGCTCGACGTGACCCGGATGAGCGCCGGGCGGCTGACGCTCGCGCGCGCGCCGGTCGACCTGGCGGCCCTGGCGCGCGAGGTCGTCGAGCGGATGAGCCAGCAGCTCGCGGGCGCCGGCTGCCCGACCGAGCTCGATCTCGACGAGCCCGTGATCGGGCACTGGGACCCGTTCCGCGTGGAGCAGATCCTCATCAACCTCGTGTCGAACGCGGCCAAGTACGGCGCGGGGAGCCTCATCCATGTCGGCGTGCGCAGGGAGGCCGAGCGCGCGGTGCTCGTGGTCCGCGATCACGGCATCGGCATCGCGGAGGCCGACCAGGCCAGGATCTTCGAGCGCTTCGAGCGCGCGGTGTCGGTCAGGAACTTCGGCGGTCTCGGCCTCGGGCTCTACATCGTGCGCTGGATCGTGGCCGCGCACGGCGGGTCCATCCGCGTCGAGAGCAAGCCTGGCGCCGGCGCGACGTTCATCGTGGAGCTACCGCTGCACCCGGCCGAGGCCGAGTAGCGGCGCGTTCATCTCCCATCCCCTCCCATCCCCTCCCATCCCCGCGCGCCAATCTGCCACGCAGTCGAGGCTGCCAGTCGCATTGTGCCACAGCGGGCGGCGCGTCCTGGGCGCAACGGCGGGCATTGCCTTCAACGCGCTGCGCGCGGGTATGCGGCGTGCCTTGAGCGCACGCATGAGACGACATCTTGCGGCCTTGCTCCTTCTCGTTCTCGCGCCCTCGTGCTCCGATGAAAGCGGCGTGCAGCCCGCCGGATCGACGGCCGGCTCCGGGGGCAGCGGCGGCGCGCCCCCGGACGACCAGACCACGCAATCGGGCGGCGGCGGCCAGGGCGCGGGCGCCGGTGGCGCGAGCGGCACGGGGGAAGGCGGCTACACCCCGGAGGACGACAACACCTTCAGGCCGGAGGAGCTGCCGTTCTCCGACGAGCTCCTCGAGCACCTCGAGGCGAAGCCTGGGTTCACGATCAGCGTGTTCGCGAGGAACGTCGGCAATGCGCGCATGATGGAGCTCGCCCCCGGCGGCGGCGTGTACGTCACGCGGCCGACGCCCGGGGACGTGCAGCTGCTACGCGACACCGACGACGACGGGGTGGCAGACGAAACGACGACGGCGTTCGCCGGGGGCGAGGGCTTCGCGACGCTGCACGGCATCGCGCCGAGCGCCGACGGCGAGACCATGTACCTGGCGACGGCGACGGCGCTTCACGCCGCGCCCATCAACGCGGACGGCAGCCTCGGCGACCCGTCGGCGCTCATCACCGATCTTCCCGACGGCGGTCAGCACGGCAAGCGCACGATGCGCTTCACCCCGGACGGGGCGTCGCTCCTGTTCTCTGTGGGCAGCAGCTGCAATGCGTGCACGGAGACGAACCCCGAGCACGCCACCATCCTGCTCATCGACCCGTCGCTGGGGCCGCAAACGCAGAAGGAACGCGCCGTGTTCGCCAGGGGCCTCCGCAACACCATCGGCTTCGACTGGTACCCGGGCACCGACGAGCTCTGGGGCATGGATCACGGCAGCGATCAACGCGGCAACGTGGTGCCGCCCGAGGAGCTCAACCGGCTCGTCGGGGGCAGCGACTACGGCTGGCCCTACGTCTACTCGAGCGGCCCTGGCGAGCGGGGGATCGACCCGATCATGGATGATCCGCCCGGCACGACGAAGGAGGCGTATGCCGAGACCACCGAGCCCGCGGAGCTCATCTATGACGCGCACAGCGCGCCCATCGATCTTCGCTTCTACACGGGCGATCAGTTCCCTGACGAGTACAGGAACGACGCGTTCGTCGCGCTGCGCGGCTCCTGGAATCGTTATCCGGCGGTCGGCTACAAGGTGGTGCGCGTCCTGTTCGACAAGGAGACGCGCAAGCCGAAGGGCTTCGAGGACTTCATCACCGGATGGCTCATCGAGGACGGCCACGCCGTCTTCGGCCGCCCCGCCGGGCTCGTGCAGCTGCCGGACGGGTCGCTCCTCGTGAGCGACGACACGAGCGGCGTCATCTACCGCGTCGCGTACACTGGCCAGTGATGATTGGATGGCTGGGCCCCCCGCGGAGGAGCCGCTCGGCCGACCGTCGCGCAGGGGCCCGGGACGCTCGACGCAGGATCGTGCCGGGCGAGCCGCGCGCGCAGCGGGTAAGCTGAGGGGACTCGCCATCCAAGGAGATCGATCCATGACGCCGCGTTTTCTCTCGTTGCTCACCGCAGGGCTCCTCTCCTGCGCCACCTCGTCCTGCGGATCCTCGTCGCCCCCGGGGGGCGCAGGCGGAGCGGGCGGCGCCGGCGGCGCGGGGGCCGGCGGAGGCGACGCCGGCGGCGCGGGCGGCGCGGGCGGCGCGGGTGGCGCGGCGACCGGCGGAGGCGGCGCCAGCGCTGGCGGAGGCGGCGCCAGCGCCGGCGGAGGAGGCGCCGGCGGCGGCGAGCCGGCCCCGGGGGCGTCCGAGCTCCTCCGCGGGCTCGACGAGGAGAGCGCGCCCCTCCGGGCGGTGGGCCGGCTGAACGGCGGTCTCGGCTCCGGGGCCTGCACAGCGTTCCTCATCGACCCTGCGGGGCGCCCCGACGCGCCGGCGCACGTGCTGACGAACGCCCACTGCACCCACGACTGGGCCGTGGAGGCCGCGGCCAACGCGGTGCACGTGGACACCGCGGCGACCCCGGAGCTGCAGATGATCTTCAATTACTTCAGCGACACAGCGGACGCGCAGGTGGCCGTCCCGGCGAAGACCATCCGCTATGCGACGATGAAGGGCACCGACCTCGCGGTGGTCGAGCTCGACGCCACGGTCGGCGCGCTCGCGGAGCGCGGCGTCGTCGCGCTCGGCCTCTCCGCCGCGGCGCCGCCTCCCGGAGCGCCCGTGTCGGTCGTCGGCGCCCCGCAGCTCGACGTGGAGTTCCTGCGGCGCGCCCGCTGCAGCGAGGAGGGCACCTTCGATATCGTCGAGTTCCGCTGGCACTGGTTCGGCGCGCACCGGAATCGCTGCGCCGACATCGCGAACGGCAGCTCGGGCTCGCCGGTGCTCGACGACGCGCAGCGGGTCTATGCGATCGTCAACACCACGACCCTGGGGAGCCCGCCCGACGGCGACTGCTTCCTCGGCAGGCCGTGCGAGATCGACGCGCCCCCCGGCGTGTCGGCCGAGGGCGCGAGCTACGCTGTCGACGTGACCGGCCTGAGCGCCTGCTTCGGGGTCGACGGGCGCTTCGCGCTCGATCTCGAGGGCTGCCCGCTCGACGCGGGCCGCGCGCTCGACGTGCTCACCTACCCCGTGCCCCGCCAGCGGCCGAGCGATCCGACCACCGGCGCGACGAACACCTGGGCTGTCACGCTGGGCGAGCGGGACGCGCTCGGCTTCTTCCGTTACAAGCTCGGGCGCGCCGGCGAGGTCGACTGCCGCCGTCAGGAGGGCTACTCGGCGCCGATCAAGGTGGTCGCTCAGGACCTGTCGGGCCTGTCGTTACCCGAGGGCGAGGGCGTCCACCTGCTCTGCGTCGTCGCCGGCCCGACGGCGACGCCCGACGCTGCGTGGCAGCCGCTCTCGTTCCCCACGGTCGTCCTCACCACGATCGACACGACCCCGCCCACGCGCCGGCCGGAGCTCTCGCGCGGCGGCGACGCGGTGGAGGGCATGCACGTCGAGCCGATCTTCTCCAACCCGGAGCACGCCGGCTTCGATTACCGCTTCGGCCCGCCGGAGACGACCGACTGCGACGATCCGGCCGCCGAGTGGCAGAGGTACAGGCGGTTCCCCATCTTCCTCGATCCCAGCGAGCTGCCGGCCCGGTTCTGCGTGCGACCGACGGACTGGGCGGGCAACGTGGGCGAGCCGTTCGATTACCTGCTGCCCGGGTGAGCCTCTCTCGGCAGCTCGAACCCCTCGGCCGCGAGGCCCTTGAACACGGTCGGCCCCGTCCGGCGGAATCCGAGCTTCTCCAGCACCCTGACCGACGCCGCGTTCTCGAGCATCGCGTGCGCGACGAGGCGCGGGAGGCCGAGCTCCTCGAAGGCGTAGCGGACGCACGCCGCGCCCGCCTCGCTCGCGTACCCGTGGCCCCAGTGCTTCCGGAAGAAGCGGTATCCGAGATCGGCGCACGCGATGTCCTCGTGCCACCTCAGCCCGCACCATCCGAGCTTCTCCCCTGTCTGCCGGCTCGTGACGACGAACCGCCCCATCCGGAAGGCCTGGAACTGGTGGGCCAGCCGCTCGACCACCGCGCGCGCCTCTCCCTCGCTCGCGAACGCGGCATCCCCCGTGTAGCGGATCACCTCCGGGTCCGAGTTCAGATCCATCATGAACGGGACGTCGGAGGGCCGATGGGGGCGGAGGTTCACGCGTTCTGTCGAGAGGACGGCGGCCTCTTCGTCGATCTGTTTCGTTTCAGGGCCAAGCATCCTCCGATTCTAGCGTATCCGCCGCTCGGCGTCGCGCGCGCGGTGTCGCGCGGCGGCGCGCGCGGCGCGTTCACGCCGGCGTCCGCCCTCGTCGGGCTGTGCCGCGCGGTTCACGGGTGCGACGACGGTGTCAGGCAGGACGCGCCCGCTTTCGCGCCGAGCGCGCCACAACCGCGCGCTGTTCGCAGCGGCACAGAACTTGTTTTGTGCGGGCGCATATGCCCTCTTCCAACCCGATCGACAAAATCCTGCATCATGTCCTGTCGCTCTCGCTGGCGCCGCTCGTCGGTGCTTGCGGCATCGACACCGACGGCTTCACCACCGTCGCTTGCGGGAGCGCGGGCGACACCCCGTACCTGGCGGGGGTCGAGCCCGGGGATCCGGCCGACTACATCGAGCTGCGGGAGCTCCTCGCTCCGACGGGCACGGGGACGCGCACGCTCGAGTCCGTGGGGGTGAAGTGCGCCGGGGCGACGGACAGGCCGGCGTGCGAGGAGAAGATCGCGGCGGCCGCGTCGAGCCGCGGGTTCTCGCTGGGGGAGTGCATCGGGAGCTGCCCTTCGCACGTCCTGATCGTGAGCACGCGCGACGAGGTGCTCGTCCTCGACACGAGGGATGAGGTGAGGGCGTGGCTCGGCCCCGTGAACACGCCTGCGGACGCGGTGCTCGCCGCGTCGCTCGAGGATTACAGCGTCCGGTGCGATCACCCCGACGAGGGCGGCGTCCGGCCTGCCGGCGATGCGTACGAGGTGCTCGCGACGAGGCACACGAAGATCTGTGATCCCGTCGAGCGCACGCTCTATGTCCTCGCGGTCGGCGAGGGCGGCGGCGTGCAGGAGCTGGAGTCCGAGGTGATCGCGTCGGAGTCTGGCGTCTGCATCGGCCGGAGGCCGGCGGGGCTGCAGCGGACGGCGGGCCGCGGCGCCACGCGCGTCGGCGCGTATTTCGCGGACGTGGCGCAGCTCGAGGCGGCGAGCGTCTGGGCGTTCGAGGCGCTCGGGCGCGAGCTCGTCCAGCACCGGGCGCCGCGTCCGCTCGTGGAGCGGGCGCGCCTCGCCGGTCGGGACGAGGTGCGGCACGCGCGGTTGATGCGGCGCCTCTCGGCGCGCTACGGCGGCCGCTGGGAGCCGCCGCGGGTGGAGCCGAGGCCGGTCCGCTCGCTGGAGGAGCTCGCGATCGACAACGCGGCGGAGGGGTGCGTGCGCGAGACGTACGGCGCGCTGGTCGGCACGTGGCAGGGTCGCTGCGCGCGCGATCCCCTGGTCCGGCGGGTGATGACGCGCATTGCCCGGGACGAGGTGCGGCACGCGAAGCTCTCGTGGGCGCTCGACGCCTGGCTCCGCCCGAGGCTCTCGCCCGCCGAGCGTCGGCGCGTGGAGGACGCGCGGCGCGCCGCCCTCGCCGGGATCGAGGAGGAGGCGCGGCGCGGCGTCGATCCGGCGCTCGTGGCCCACGCCGGGGTGCCCGACGAGCGGGCCTCGCGCGCGCTCTCGCGGAACTTCGCCGAGGCGCTCGCCGCGTCGGGCCACCAGGCTGGAATTTGACCTGTTCCGTGTGGTCCTGAAAAGCGCCGCTCCGGCGCGGTGCTCGGGCGGGATCGAGACGAGCCGCCAGGGCGCCAGGGACGCCAGGAGATCGGACCAGCGGGTCTTCCTGGCGTCCCTGGCGTCCTGGCGGTTTTCTTGATCCGGCCGCCCTGCCGCGCGCGGCGAGCGCCGCGTCGCCCCGTTCCTGTCCTGGTTCCCTGACGGGGAAGAAGAGGAGCCACAGAGGGCACAGAGGACAGAGGGTTCTCGGCGCGCTCCTCCGCTCCTGGTCCACGGGGAAGAAGAGGAGCCACGGAGCACACGGAGCTTTCATTCTCTCTCCTCCGTGGTCCCTTTTCTTCTCTCTCGAATCCGGCAAGAGCAACCACGGAGGACAGAGCTTTCGCTCTCCTTTCTCCGCTGTGTCCTCTGCACCTCTGTGGCTCCTTTTGACCTCACGCAGATCCCGCGAAGAGGAACCACGAGGCCAGAGCTTTCATCCTCTTCCCTCCTCTCTCCTCTCTCCTCTCTCCTCTCTCCTCTGTGCCCTCTGTGCCTCTGTGGTTCCCTCTCTCTTCTCATGAAGCCTGCGACGAGCCCGGGCGACGCGCGCTGGACGCGGGGCGGCGATCTCTCGTCGCGGGCGGCGTGACGGCTACGGCGCTCTCCGGATGGACGGCGGAGCGCTGTTGATCATCGCGGCCGTCAACCCCTCAACAGGGGGGCTTGGTAAACCGCCCCCATCAACCTAGGATCGCTCAAGACAGAGCGTATCGGCGGCAGGAGCCTTCTCGCTCTGGCTGCATCTGGTTGCGCCCGCGTCGTGGCGTGGCCACTCGGGTGTCGCATCGACGCATCGGCCTGACTTTTCGTGCCGGTATCTGGTGGGACTCTCGTCGAGCAAGGCGGGACTGGGCGCGGGGGGATCTCTGTCCCGAAGTCGCCCTTCGCCCGAATAACTCGCCTCCTGGGCTCCACCTCATCTGAACACGACTGCCTGCGGGATCGGGCTCATCGAAGCTCGGAATCGGGAGAAAGGTGGAGTCACATGCGGAATTATCGAGCAAGCGCGGTTTCTGCTGGAATCCTCGCGGGGTTTGCGGGCGTGATGGCCAGCGCAGGCGTGGGCTGGGCCGGCGATGCGGAGCAGGCCAAGGCGGACGCCAACATGACCTATGCCTGCAAGCAGCGGCAGAGCGGACAGCTCCGCTCCGTGGAGAGCCCGGACCAGTGCCAGGCCTCCGAGGAGCTGATCGGCCTGGTTCAGCCGGGCAAGGGGTTCGTGGGTCAGCAGTTCATGAAGGGCGAGCGCGGTCCGCAGGGTCCGCAGGGGCCCAAGGGCGAGCCCGGTCCGCAGGGGCCTCAGGGGCCCAAGGGCGAGCGCGGCGAGCCGGGCACGCAGGGACCGGCGGGGTTCGTCGGACCTCAGGGTCTCAAGGGCACTGACGGCGCCAAGGGGCTCCAGGGCCTCAAGGGCGAGATCGGTCCGCAAGGCCTCAAGGGCGCTGACGGCGCGCGCGGTCCTCAGGGTCCCCAGGGGCCCAAGGGCGAGCCGGGCCCGCAGGGGCCCCAGGGGCCCAAGGGCGAGCGCGGCGAGTCGGGCGCGCAGGGACCGGCGGGGTTCGTCGGCCCTCAGGGTCTCAAGGGCACTGACGGCGCAAAGGGTCTCCAGGGCGCGATGGGTCCCCAGGGTCTCCAGGGCGCGATGGGTCCCCAGGGCCTCAAGGGCGAGATCGGTCCGCAAGGCCTCAAGGGCGCTGACGGCGCGCGCGGTCCTCAGGGCCCCGCGGGCCCCATGGGACCCCAGGGGCCCAAGGGCGAGCGTGGCCCGCAGGGCCCCAAGGGCGAGCGCGGCGAGCCGGGCGCGCAGGGGCCGGCGGGGCTCGTCGGCCCTCAGGGTTTCAAGGGCACTGACGGCGCAAAGGGCCTCCAGGGTCCCCAGGGCGAGATCGGTCCCCAGGGCCTGAAGGGCGTTGACGGCGCGCGCGGTCCTCAGGGGCCCAAGGGCGAGCCCGGTCCGCAGGGGCCCAAGGGCGAGCGCGGCGAGCCGGGCGCGCAGGGACCGGCAGGGCTCGTCGGCCCTCAGGGTTTCAAGGGCGTTGACGGCGCAAAGGGCCTCCAGGGTCCCCAGGGCCTCAAGGGCGAGATGGGTCCCCAGGGCCTGAAGGGCGTTGACGGCGCGCGCGGTCCGCAGGGTCCGCAGGGGCCCAAGGGCGAGCGCGGCGAGCCGGGCGCGCAGGGGCCGGCGGGGCTCGTCGGCCCTCAGGGTCTCAAGGGCGTTGACGGCGCAAAGGGCCTCCAGGGTCCCCAGGGCCTCAAGGGCGAGATCGGCCCGCAGGGCCTCAAGGGTGTTGACGGCGCGCGCGGTCCTCAGGGTCCCAAGGGCGAGATCGGTCCGCAGGGCCTCAAGGGCGTTGACGGCGCGCGCGGTCCTCAGGGTCCCCAGGGCTTCAAGGGCGAGATCGGCCCGCAGGGCCTCAAGGGCGTTGACGGCGCGCGCGGTCCTCAGGGTCCCCAGGGCCTCAAGGGCGAGATCGGCCCGCAGGGCCTCAAGGGCGTTGACGGCGCGCGCGGTCCTCAGGGCCCCAAGGGCGAGATCGGTCCGCAGGGCCTCAAGGGCGTTGACGGCGCGCGCGGTCCTCAGGGTCCCCAGGGCCTCAAGGGCGAGATCGGCCCGCAGGGCCTCAAGGGCGTTGACGGCGCGCGCGGTCCTCAGGGTCCCACGGGCCCCATCGGACCCCAGGGCCTCAAGGGCGTTGACGGCGCGCGCGGTCCTCAGGGCTCCAAGGGTGAGATCGGTCCGCAGGGTCTCCAAGGGCCGGCAGGGCCCAAGGGCGAGCGCGGCCCCCAGGGTGAGCGTGGTCTCCAGGGGCCGGCTGGACCCAAGGGCGAGATGGGTCCCCAGGGCCTGCAAGGGCCGGCGGGGCCCAAGGGCGAGCGCGGTCCCCAGGGTGAGCGTGGTCTCCAGGGGCCGGCTGGACCCAAGGGCGAGATGGGTCCCCAGGGCCTGCAAGGGCCGGCGGGGCCCAAGGGCGAGCGCGGCCCCCAGGGTGAGCGTGGTCTCCAGGGGCCGGCTGGACCCAAGGGCGAGATGGGTCCCCAGGGCCTCAAGGGCGCTGACGGCGCGCGTGGTTCTCAGGGTCCCCAGGGCCTCAAGGGCGAGATCGGCCCCCAGGGCCTCAAGGGCGCTGACGGCGCGCGCGGGCCTCAGGGTCCCCAGGGCCTCAAGGGCGAGATCGGTCCGCAAGGCCTCAAGGGCGCCGACGGCGCGCGCGGGCCTCAGGGTCCCCAGGGCCTCAAGGGCGAGATCGGTCCGCAAGGCCTCAAGGGCGCCGACGGCGCGCGCGGGCCTCAGGGCCCCGTGGGCCCCAAGGGCGAGATGGGTCCCCAGGGACCGGTCGGGCACAAGGGCGAGATCGGCCCCCAGGGCCTCAAGGGCGCCGACGGCGCGCGCGGGCCTCAGGGCCCCGTGGGCCCCAAGGGCGAGATGGGTCCCCAGGGACCGGTCGGGCACAAGGGCGAGATCGGCCCCCAGGGCCTCAAGGGCGCCGACGGCGCGCGCGGGCCTCAGGGCCCCGTGGGCCCCAAGGGCGAGATGGGTCCCCAGGGCCTCAAGGGCGTTGACGGCGCGCGGGGTCCTCAAGGTCCCGCCGGCCTCAAGGGCGAGATCGGTCCGCAAGGCCTCAAGGGCGCCGACGGCACGCGGGGTCTCCAGGGCCTGAAGGGCGCCGACGGCGCGCGGGGTCCCCAGGGTCCTGCCGGCCCCAAGGGCGAGATCGGCCCCCAGGGTCTCGCCGGCCCGAAGGGCGAGCGCGGCCTCCAGGGTCCCGCGGGCCCCAGGGGCGAGATCGGCCCCCAGGGACCGACCGGATCGCCCGGACTCGCCAAGATCCGCGTCATCTCGGTGACGCGCCAGGCAGACCCCACCAGCGCGTTCATCAACGTGAAGGCGCTCTGCAAGGCGGGTGAGGTCGTGATCAGCGGTGGATTCGCGGTCTCCGGCGCCGCGCAGTCGACCAGCAGGGTTGTCGAGAACTCGCCGTACGACGCGACCGACGAGGGCCGCGCCGGCTGGACGTCGACCGCCGTGTTCGAGAGCGGCTACGGCAAGAAGGGCCAGTCCATCACGCTGACCACCTACGCCGTCTGCGCCGAGGTGCCCGAGCGCTGAGCCCGATGGGCAGCGCCAGGCTCACGTGACCTCGTGAGCCCCTCTCCCCACCAGCGGTCCCCTGTGCCTCCACCCTGGCACCGAGGACAGGGGACCGCGGACTCAGCGCCTCACCCTTGCTCCCCGCATACCGCACGCCCGCACGGCACGAAGCGCGTCGCCGCCGCGCCCAGCGCGCGCCACCGCCCGGTCCGGCAGGACCACGCCGTCCAGGAGCGCCATCGCATCCAGCGACGTCACCCCTTCGCGCGGGCCGCGTACGACACAGCGCACCAGGCGCCGGCCGGCGCGCTGCCCTCGGCCCATCCAACCAACCCCTTCGCTGCGCCAGGTCCCGCCGGGGACGACGTGCCCGCCCTCCATTCCGTACACCGTACGAACAGGATCATGACGGGCGCCCCCGGGGACGACGCTCACCCCGAAGAATGTACGCCTTTTCGACACCATCACCCACAAGGTAAGAACCTTCGCACCTGGGGCGCACGGCGAAGCAGGCGTCGCCCCCGGCCGCGACCCGGCTTGCACGATTCTCGCAAGGAGCCCGGGCGGTGACCCCGTGAACACTGGCCTCTTCCACGTTGCCGAAAAGATTGCGCGTCCAGCGCTGTTTTCACCGGAACATCTCGCCGCTCTGACGACTGTTCCGCGCGAGACGACGCAGCGCGTTCATCGTTGGCGGTCGCTCTTTGTCACATCTGTCGCGATGTGCCACAGCCGTCACTCCACGTGGTCAACGGACCGGCCCATGAAGGCACCCCCTCACTTCAACCCAGAGGTAAGAGGCATATCGAGGAGAGCCCCAGAGAAATCTCCTTGCCCCCTGGCCTCTGTGGTAAATTCCCCCTCGGGACGAGAACACGAAGGAGGGGTTTCTCTCAGGTCAGACCACATGCCTCCGAGCGCACCCTAGAGGGGAACCATGACGATCGATTACGCTATGAAGACCAGCGAACACGCACCGATGACCCGAGCGCGCCAGAACCGTCTGGTGATCGCGCACGTGCTGAACTCCTTTCAGGTGGGAGGCGCCGAGCAAGTCGTCGTGGACCTGGCCGGGCTGCAGCGCGAGGCGGGGCATGAGGTGATGGTCGTGGGCATCCACATGAACCCCGACGGCCCGCGCGCGGAGCAGCTCCGGGCGCGCGGCGTCGCGGTCCACATGCTCCCGAAGCGCCCTGGGTTCGACTTCAAGCTCCCCGGCAAGCTGGCGGCGTTCTTCGCCAAGCATGGTGTCTCCATCGTCCATTCGCACAACCAGCTACCGCTCATCTATGCGACGGCCGCGGGCCGGCTCCATCGCGTGCCCGTGTGCCACACGCTGCATGGCGCGATGTTCGATCAGGGCCGCAGGGCGTGGCTGCGGCACGTGGCGGCCAAGCTCGCCGACGCGCACGTGGCCGTGTCGCAATCGACGGCCGACTTCATGCTGAAGCACAAGGAGGTCCCGAGCTCGAAGCTGCACGTGGTGCAGAACGGAATCGACCTCTCCCGGTTCAGGCCCGACTCGATGGCTCGGGCGCGCATCCGGTCGGAGCTCGGCATTCCTCAGGGCGCGTGGGTCGCCGGGGCGGTCGGCCGCCTGTCGCAGGTCAAGAACCACGCGCTCCTGCTCCGCGCGGCCGCGGCGGCAGGGGTCCTGTCGGGCGACGACGGGCGCCTCCTCCTCGTCGGGGACGGGCCGGAGGCCGCCCCGCTGCGGGCCCTCGCCGAGGAGCTCGGCATCAGCGATCGCGTCGTGTTCGCCGGCGAGCGGCACGACGTGCCGGAGCTCCTCTCTGCGAGCGACGTCTTCGTCCTGTCGTCGAACTCCGAGGGTCTGCCGCTCTCGATGGTCGAGGCGATGGCGACCGGCCTGCCGGTGATCTCGACCGCCGTGGGCGGCATCCCTGCCCTGGTGGCCGACGGCGAGACGGGCTTCCTCGTCCCCTCGGGCGACGTCGACGCGCTCGCCGCGAAGCTCGCCACCGTCAAGGCGGATCCCGAGCGCGCGACGGCGATGGGCAAGCGAGGGCGGAAGCTCGCGCTGGGGCGCTACTCGGCCGAGCGCATGATGGCGAGCTACATGGATATCTACGAGGCGCTCCTCGCCCGGCGCGAGTCGGATCGACGCGCCGTCCTGCGGCCGAGCGAGCTGCTCGCCGGACTGAACGCGTAACCCGCGCGAGCGCGCCCGGCGCGCCCCGGACGACCTGGAGCCGCGAGGGCGCGGAAGACGCAGAGAACGCACCCGTTCTCTGCGCCCTCCGCGCTCTTGCGGCTTCAGGCGCTCCAGGCCAGGACGCCGGACAGCTGAAACTCCGAGAAAACGAACCACAGAGGCACAGAGGGCACAGAGGGCACAGAGGGAAGAGAAGAATCAAAGAAACTTCTATCTTCTCTCTCCTCTGTGCCCTCTGTGGTTCAAATCTCTTCATTCCTGGGTGTTTCAAGCTGATCGGCGCTCCGGTCCAGGGCCGCGGCCGGCGCGCGGCGGCGCCCGGGCGCGGCCCGTCGCCGCCGGCGCTCGCCTCACGGCGCGCGGGGGATCGTCGAGATCGCGCGCGGGATCGTGGCGAGCGAGCTAGGCGCCGCGAGCCCCGGCGCCCGGGAGGGCCGCGTCTGAGGGCGACCCGACGGCGGCCGACCATCGAGCGGGCCGAGCTCGCGCATCTCCTTCGCCGGCGCCAGCGTGCTCCGCGGCGGCGGCGTCAGCGTGCTCCGCGGCGGCGGCATCAGCGTGCTCCTCGGCGGCGGCGGAGGCGGCGCGATCGCCACCAGGGCCAGCGCCTCGCGCACCGCCGACTGCATCGACCGCGCGTCCGGCCAGCGATCCGCCTGCGCGAACTCGAGCGCGCGGTCCACCACCCGCACCACGGCCGGGTGCATCGACGGCTCGACCCGCGCGAGCGACGCGATCGGGCAGGTCATCCTCAGGAAGAAGAGCTCGTTGACCGTCGGCGCCTCCTGCACGTACCGGTTCGTGAGCAGCGAGAACATCGTCGCGCCGAGCGCCCAGATGTCCGTCCGCGCATCGACGAGGTCCCAGCGCGCGCGCGCCTGCTCGGGCGGCATGTACGCCGGCGTCCCCATCGCGCGCAGCCCCACGAGCGACGTCTGCCCCGAGGGGACCCGCAGGCGCGCGATGCCGAAATCGAGGAGCTTCACCCCGCGATCGCGCGTCAGGAAGATGTTGTCGGGCTTCAGATCCCGGTGAACCACCCCCTTCTCGTGCGCGGCCGCGAGCACGTCCAGGATCTGAGCGCTCAGCGAGAGCACCTCGGCGGGCGGGAGCGGGCCCCTCTGCGCCTTCCAGCGCTGGAGCAGCGTCTCCCCCTCGAGCAGATCCATCACCAGGAACGGCGCGCCGTCCTCGGTCACGTCGTCCGCGAGCACCGCGGCGATCCCGGGGTGGTTCACGGTGTTCGCGATCGCCTTCTCCCGGAGGAACCGCGCCCGATCGACCTTGTCCCGCGCCCGCTCGGGGTGCAGCAGCTTGATCGCCACCCGCGCGCCAGCGCGGTGCGTCGCCGCGTACACGGCCGCCATCCCCCCGAGGCCGATCAGCGCATCCAGCCTCCACGCGCCGTTGAGCACCGTTCCCACGCGTGCCTTCGCTCTCTGGACGTGCGTACCATTCTCGAAGTCCATTGCTGGCTCTTTCCATGCCCTCGGGCGACCGACCTTCCAGCGCTCGCGACGCGAGAGAAGGCTCTCTTCTTTACGTTCCCGGTGTCCCGGTATCGGCGCTACGGCCGGCTCGGCGCTCCACGATGGCAAGCTGAGGGTGCAACTCGTCAGAACCGCGACCTGCCCCCCGTCTCGCGTCGCCGACGCAGCTGACGCCTGGGGCGGGCGAACTCCAACAGCACGTCATTTCATGGAAAAGTTCAGCAAGACCTGCGCCACGCCGGCCCGCTTCGACGCCCGCGGGGACATGGGGCGAGCGCATGGGGCGAATTGCCTCCCTGCGGCAGGATGCCCCGACCATCGCGCCGCCGTCGCCTTGTCGGCTCACGCGCGACGTTGCCACCGGAACGTCGACACGGCGTCAGCTCTGTCTGGGATGAGCCCGGTGCCCTCGCGTTCTCGGTGCGGCGAAGGACGCTTCGCACCTCAGGGTGTGAGGAGGAGCGACGGGCTCTGTCCTCCGCGCCGCGCCGCCACGCGCCGTCTCGCGCTCAGTGGATGCCCCGCATGCTCGGGTCACCCAGCTTGAACGCCGACAGCGCCTGCCGGATGAACACCGGCACCGAGACGTAGCCCTCGAGCGCCACGCAGGCGCGGTTCGACGAGCACGTGCACTGGTAGAAATCGCTGTAGTCGTCGTCGTCTGCGTCGGAGTCTGCCTTGCAGCCGGGCACGCCGTCTCGATCGACCTCGCCGTCCGACGCGATGGCGGCGATGGACGGATCCCACCGCACGATCGGCTGCCGGTTCTCCGGGCTCAGCTTCACCGTGTGCCAGTCCGCGTTGCCGTCGCCGTCGAGGTCCGGCCCCGGCTCCGTGACATAGGCCCTGGCCAGGAGCTCATTTCCGTATTCCAGGATGCGCGCGCCGATGCCCTTCTGCACGACCTTGCCGAAGATCGCCTCTGTCCCGTACGTCTTGGCAACGAACACCTTGCCGGACGGGTGGTGGAGCTCGATCCGGTCCGTGAACCCGGGATCGGTGTCTGCCCCGGTCTCCCAGATGTGCATCATATCGAGCCATTTCTGCTTCTGGTTCTCGGGGAGATAGAGCAGGGTCCAGGCGATGAGGAATTTCTGCTGCTCCCAGCCGATCTGCGGATCGAGGATGGCGACCTTGTCCGGCGCCCGCGGGTTCCACGGCGCGCTGTCCACCGCGCCGTAGGCGCTGCAAACGGTGCTGCCCTCGCCGGGGAAGCAGCTCTCCGGTCCGCTCTTGCTCCACCACGACGTCCAGCCCAGCGCCCTGGCCGGGTAGCCGCTCGGGTCCTTGATCGGCTTGCCGCTCTGGTCCGCCTCGATGCGCACGCCCTTGATGGCGTCGTCGCCCGTGAGGTTGTTGGCCAGCCAGCGGCGGTATCCTTCCGGGAAGACGTCGGCGAGCGAGACCGCCCGGTATCGCGCGTCGAGGAAGTCGTGGCGCGAGTCGCTGATGAAGTTGTCGACCGACTCGGTCATGAGCATCGCGACCCACGCCTTGTCGTAATAGGAGCCGGCGTTCATCGTGTAGGACGAGTCGAACTCGCCCTTGTCCTCCGCGAGCGCGTTCTCGAGCGGCTTGCCGCCGAGGGCGATGTCGCCGAAGTACCCTGTCGCGCCGTTCGGCACGACCACCAGCGTGTCTCCGGCGCCGCCGAAGACGTCGACCGCCGACCGGAGGACGGTGTCCCCCTTGGGCAGGTAGTGCTCCCCCGGCTGCGGGCGCGCCATCTGGAGCGCGAAGTGATCGAACGCGATCCCGGCCGCGAGGATGTTCTCCTTGAAGAGGTCGCCGGCGGCCTGGGCCCAGAGGGTGTCGAAGTCGTAGCCGCGCTCCAGCGCGAACTCGCGGTAGACGTTCGAGAGCAGCCCGAGGCCCTTCGCGCCGTCGCGCATCTTCGCGTTGTAGCGGTTCAGCGTCCGCTCCGAGGCCACGCGCACGCTGAAGGCCTGCCGGCCGCGCCGGTAGTTGTCGAAGATGTGGTTCACCTCCTGCTGCGTGATGAAGAAGTTGAACAGCTCGTAGGCGTCCGCGCCGTTGTCGTGCCGGTACACGCTCAGGTTGCCGAGGTCCGCCCACCGATCCGTCGCGAAGCCGTACGGCACGCGGGTGCGCCCCGCCGGGTCCACGGCGGGCCCCTTCGCGCCCTTCGCCGTCTTCAGCGAGCGCCACGCCACGTAGTCGACCTTCTGCTGCCGGCACCGCGTGTACTTGCCGTCGATCGGCACGATCTGGCCGTCGAGGACAGGGTGCCAGACGCCGTCCCGCTCGTCGTTCCAGTCCGATGGCCTGTACGCGCCCGGGTCGACCTCGACGCAGCTGTCCGGCAGGATCAGGTCGTATTTGTTCTGCAGATCGGAATAATGGATGTCGTCGTCGCCGTGCTCCGGCTGGAAGCCGAGGACGCCGCCGAAGTCGTCGACCTTGGCGAGCATGCCCTTGCCGCGCGCGGTGGTCGCCTTGTAGCTCGGGTCCGCGTGCACGGCGACAGCGTCGCCGTAGAACATGCGGGCCGCGGCGAAGTCGTAGGCGCCGAGCCCGATGAGGTCCTGCGTGGGCTCGCCGGCGTAATCCATGGTCGACGAGTGCATGAACATCCAGAGCAGGTTCTTCCGCTCGTTCTCGGTCATCGGGTCGAAATAGCGGGGACCCACGCACGCCTCCCCGTCCTCCGAGAGCGTCTCGCACAGCGTCTTCACCCGCCCGTTGTTCGTGCGGAGCTGCCAGTACTGCGGCCGGTACCCCCAGGCGTCCGACGAGCTCACGAAGTTGTGGCGCAGCCCGACGGAGTGGCCCATCTCGTGGAGCACCACCGCGTAGTGGGCCCGCTGCGCGAGGTACCGCCGCATGGCCTCGGCGCGCCGCGCCTTCTGCCCGGCGTCCCCCTCGCCGAACCGCCCGTGCTGGGCCGCGAACTTCTCCTCGAGGATGTCCGCCAGGTTGGCCGTCGCGAGCGGCGCCGGCGCCTCGTGCATCACGCACGCCCCGCGCTCGGCCAGCGCGACCTCCTTCAGGTTCCTGAGGTCGCGCTGCACGCTCGGGTTCGCCCCGCGGAGCGGCGAGGCGAAGCGCATCACCTCGTCCGTGAGCGGCAGCCCCTCGACGCCGGTGAGCTCCTGCATCCGCTTCGTCGTGAGCTCGGCCTCGAGCTCGGTGCCCGCCGCGGCCCGACGGCGCGCCTCGTAGATCGCGCGCGTGCTGTCCGGCGCCGTCGCGTCCGCGGCGATCCCGCGCACCTCCTTCGCGAGCCGCCGCAGGCTCTCGCGCAGGCCTGGGTCGCCCGCCAGCTGGCCGGCGCCCGCGGGCGCGTCGCCGTCCACGCCGGCCGCCCGGGTGATCCGCCGGGTGAGCTCCTCCCGCGTGAGCCGCGGCAGCGCGCCGCCCTTCGACGCGCCCTCGCTCGCCTGGGCCCAGTCCCGGACGTGGTCGCCGTCGGTCACGTCCTCGGTCTTGAGCTCTCCCTTGATGTAGCGGGCCGTGTCGATGACGCCCTGGCTCCAGATGTCGTTGACGTGCGTCCAGACATTGATGCTCGCCGCGACCTTCTCGCCGGTGAGCGGGTCTTCCGCGTCGCTGTAGATGCCCCAGGCCGAGGGCGACTGCGGCGCCTCGAAGTTGTTGATCTGGTGGTAGCGCAGGTCGCCGATCCGCGCGGTCAGCGCCTCGCCGCACGCCCTCATCAGCGCCTCGTCGCGCCCCGCCTCCTTGCCGCGCTCCTCGCCGCACATCCTGGCCGTCACGCCCGCGGGGAGCCGCGGGCCGCCGCACGCCTCCGGATCGGCCGCCTCGACCGGGCTGTGACACACCACGATCATCTCGGGCATCCTCGCGAGCGCCACCACGCCCGGCGCGTACCCGCGCCGCGCCCCGATCTCGTCGGCGACGGCGCCGCAGTCCTGCCCCTCGCGCGCCTCGCCGCGCCGGCACGCGTCGACCTCGCGCGCGAGCGCGACGGCGTCCGCGTCGTCGTCCATCTGCCCGTCGTGGACCGGGAACGCCGCGCGGCAGCCCGCCGCGTCGCCCGTCGTGCGGGCGCACTCCACGTACCTCGCCGTGACGACGGCGCTGCGCAGGGCGACGTCCCACTCGTGGGCTGCCCAGTCGGTGGCGTCGAAATAGTCCGGGTTGCTGTTCGACGTCACGTACCACGGCTGCGGCACGGCCTTCCTGCGCTGGTAGGGCAAGGTGCATCGCTGCTTGAACGTGTCGCACCGCGAGCCCGGCCCCACCGTCACCTCGCCGCCGTCTCCGTCGATCGTCGCCTCGGTGACCGCCTCGCATTCGTCCTCGGTCCCGTTCCCGTCCTCGTCGCGGTGCGGATCCGCGCCGAACGGCGTCGTCTCCGGCGTGAAGCACGGGATCTCGCCCGTCATGCCCTCGGGATCGGCGTAGTAGTGGCTGCGCTCCCACAGGTTGTAGCGGCTGATCATGCGGTGCCATTTGGCGTCGCTCATGCCGTAGTTGCGGGCGTAGCCGAGGCGCTCGCGCACGAAGGGCCCGTAGGCCCGGAACCGGTATCCGTCCCACTCGGCCGGCTCGTAGTCCCGGTCGACGACGCGGCGGAACGACTGCCTCAGCGTGATCTCGACCGGGTTGCAGGACCCGACCGGCGCCGTGCCGCCCGAGAAATCCGCGTCGAGCATGCAGGCCGGGAAGCGGTCCACGCCCCACCCGAGGTGGCTCAGATCGATGAGCTGGGGCACCGCGAAGGCCTTGTTGGTGACGTCGAAATACCCCTCCTCGGGGTCGAAATGCGGCGCGTCCGGGTGGCCCGGGTCGTTGATCGTGTAGGAGAGCGGCTCGTACTGCACGCCGCCGTAGACGCCGAGGAGCGACAGCGTGTCGAAGTCGTACGAGTCGACGTTCAGGTTCTTCGACCAGTCGACCCGCATATACTCCCGCTCGTACCAGGGGCGGTCGGTCGTGTTTTCGACGATGACGTTGCTCTCCTCCCCCGTCGCCGGGTTGTAGTCGCGCCGTATGTCGAAGTGGGAGAGGATCTTGTATGCCGCGGCCACGACTCCATCGTCCGTGGCGGCGCCGGTCCCTTTCCCGTCTGTGTCGCTCACGCGCTCGTAGGTGAGCCGTCCGATCAGGAGATCTTCCTGGACGACCCACTTGATCCGCGCGACGTCCGCCTGCGCGTACGAGGACGAGAAGAGCCCGTCCTGCGACGCCCCGTACCCCACGTCGACCACGGTGGTCCGCGCCCAGAACTCCGGATCATCCTCCTTGCTCTGCAGATCGGCGCCGACGAAGAACGATTTCGCCAGCGCGTTCGCCTGGACCTGGTTGAGCTCCGCCCGCTCCTCGGCGCAGCCCGCGGCCAGGCAGACGGCCACCGCGAGCCCTGCATGTCTCACAATCCACCCCATCGCAGAGTCCTCCCCTGACGCGGTCACGAGCGCGCATGCCCGCATGAGAACCTCGGCGTCCCCATGCGATCTCCCGTGAAGACCGTCCCCCGTGCGAACGGCGTCTCAGCTCGCCCCCGTGACAGCGGCACATCGCATGCCACCGCCGCCAATCGCTATTTCCCCCGCCAGATCCGCTGCGCTTGCGGTCTCTTGCGTCCTGCTCCCACGTCACCGGTCGACCGCGCCGCGCCACGAAGCGTTAGCAGACTGACGCCCCACCCCCATTTGCCCAGGTCGTGGCGCCCCCGCGCGCCCCATCGACATCGGCAGTCGCCGTGCTCGAGGACCGCTTTACCACATGAGCCACGGTAGGCCCCCGGCGAGCGCTTCTCCCTCCCCTCGCGTTCCGTTCGCTCCGTCCCGAGCTCCGCTCCGCCTCCGACGACAGGAGCGGCCTCTCCCCCCGGATTTGCGGTATCGACCCCCTCACCCCATCGGGAGGAACGCAGTGCCTGAAGCCGAACCTGAAGGAGACGTCCTGCTCTCGAACGCCGACGGCACCATCCTGGCGCACGGCCCCACCGTGCTCGTCTGCGACTGCCCCGGCGACACCCTCGACCTCGCCGTGCGCCGCGTCGCCGCCTTCGCCCTGACCGCCTCGCTCATCATCGTGGGCATCGTCGCCGCCCGGGCAGCTCCCTTCCCCATCGTCTTCATCGCCGCGACATGGACCGCGGGAGCCACCGCCGCGCTGCTCTTCGTCCGCCGTCGCCGCCGCTTCCACGGGCGCTTCCGCCTCGACTTCGAGCGCGCCGAGATCGTCCAGGAAGGCCGCGGCTTCCGGCGGAATTTTCCAGTGGAGGCGATCGCCCGCGTCTCGACCCCGCCGGAGCTGGACGTCGAGGTCGACGAGCCGGGCCTCGCGCCGCGGTGGCTGCTCCTGCACCTCTCGACCGGGGAGCAGCTGCGCCTCGGCAAGGCGCCCGCCTACGCGCTCGGGCCGGCGCTCGCCTTCCTCAAGCGAGCCGGCGTCGAGGCGTGATGGGCGCTCTTCCGCCCGTCACGCCGCCGGCCTGCGCCGCCCGTCAGGGCGAGGGCAGCCTGGGGTAGGGCGGGCCGAAGCTCGTGATGGCCGTCCGGGTGTTCACGAGGACGGGCGTCTTCGTCGTCTCGTCCGCGTAGAGCGGCCTGACGATGCACGTGTTGCTGCCGCACTCGCCCGGGTCGGGGAACACCACGTCGGCGACGAGCCAGAACCGCTCGCTCGAGTCCTCCGGGAGGAACGTGACCGGCTCCTCGGGGTCGTGGAAGCCGGTGGGCCCGAGGTCGGCCCCGAGCTCGCCGTTGCAGAAGATCTTGATCCGCGGGTGCACGTTGAACGACACCTCGCCGCCGAAGTAGTGGACGGCGACCCGCATCCACCCGGACTTGGGCGGAAAATCGACGTTGATGTTCTCCGGCGCGCAGAACGTCGGATCGTCGGGATCGGTCGTCTCCTGAGCGCAGGAGACGTTGTCGAGATCGAGCCGCGGGTTATGGCAGCCTCTGCCGTCGCGGCGCCACTTCTCTCCCATCTTGCGGGGCGCGTAGAAGCAGGTGTTGTTCGTCTCCTCGGGATCCAGGTACCAGTTCACCGGATCGGGCGGCGTCGCCGTCTCGCTGAACCAGGTGATGCCCGGGTCGTCCTCCGTGAGGGTGTCGATCGTGCAGTTGCCGTAGCCGCACGCGACGTTCGAGCCGCCGACCTTCCAGGGCTGCGTGTTGTTCGGCTTGTGGAGGTAGAGATCCAGGTCGACGCTGTACGGCTCGTGCTCCCACTCGAGCTCGACGCGGAGGCCGCGCGCGCCGACGAACAGCGGGTAGGCGCAGGTCGCGCTCTTACCGTCTGCCCCCTGTTTCGTGTACGTGACCGTGTACTCGCCCGACTGCAGCGGCTTGAAATCGTCCTTCGGTTCCGTCCCGCCCACCGAGGGGCACGGGTCCACGCCCGCGGGGCAGGTCACCGTCCACGCCTCGGAGCCCTCGACGGCATCCGCGCTGAACGTGCCGGTCCCCTCCTTGAGATCGACGGTGGCGAAGGGCGCCGCCTGGATCGGATGGCAGCCCGCCGCGTCGTTCAGGTGGCAGTTCTGGTCCGCGTGCACGCCGCCGACGCAGGGCCCCCACGTGCCGGTCTCGTCGCAGAGCTGGGTGCCGGGGAAGCACCCGGGGCTCTGCCGGAACGACGGGTCCCCGCGAAAGCAGGAGTGCGCCTGGCCGGCGATGCACGCGCAGGTCTCGTCGATCATGCCGTTGCAGTCGTCGTCCAGCCCGTCGTGGTCGATGCCGAGCTCATCCACGCCGCACAGCTCCACCGGGCCGCAGGCGCTCCCGCACGGGTTGACCGCGACGTCGGGCGTCTCCTCGGGCGCCCCTCCATCGATGATGAGGTTGCCGCCGAAGCCGTCCGAGTCCGAGTCGTCCCCCTCGGGCGCGGCGCCCGCCACGCTCGCGCCGCCCGAGCCGCCGCGGGGCCCTCCCGCGCCGCCCACGCCGGAGCCGCTCCCCTCCGTGGCATCGCCGAAATCAAACCGCTTGCCCTCGGCGCTGCAGCCGGCCGCGACGACGGCGCTCGACGCCGCGGCTGCGATCACGACGGGGAGCACGGACAGGACATGAAGACGAAACATGATACCTCCACGTGAGGGGACTCGCCGCAGGGTCGCAGCGGGCTCGCCTCCGCTCAGCGCCACGGCGAAGCGCTCCGTAGCCTAGCAAAGCGGCGACACGCCGCGGCCCCGCGACGCGCGCTTTCGCGCGAGATCGCGCGACCGGGGATGGCAGAACACCACGCCTCCACCTTCGTCGGGTAAGAGGCAGAACGAATTTACAGATTCAACAGGGTGCTACGCAGAACTCCCTAGCACGGCTGACGGCCGGCGCCGCCGATAACGAACAGCCGCGCGCCCGCGAACCGCGCTCTCCGGAGGCGTGGAGTCAGGCGAATCACCATCAGGCAATTCACTACAGACTCATTCGCGGCGGCGTGCCGGGGGGGGGCGCCGCGCCCGCGGTCAGGGGAGCGGCGGGTAGGCTGGACCGAAGTTCGCCTCGACGTGGTCCTTCGTGGTGAGCAGCGGCGTCTTCGTTTCTGCGTTCTCGTAGAGAGGCTGGACGACGCAGGTTTGCCGGCCGCACTCGTCGGGCTCGGGGAAGATGACGTCGGCGACGAGCCAGAACCGGTCGCGGACGTCGCCGGGCGCGAAGGCGACGGGCCGCTCGGGGCTGTAGAAGCCGGTGGGCCCGAGATCGCCCCCGAGGGCGCTGTCGCAGAAGATCTTGATGCGCGGGTGGATGTCGTGGGGCACCCCGCCGTGACCATAGTAGTGAACGCCGACCCGCATCCACTGGGCCTTCGGGGGGAAGTCCACGTTGACGTTCTCGGGCGCGCAGAAATATTCGTCGTCGGGGCTGGTCTTGGTGAGGTCGCAGTTCGCGTTATCGAGGTCGAGCCGCGGGTTGTGGCAGCCCATGCCGTTGTCCCGCCAGAGCTTCCCCATGCCCCGGGGGGCGAAGAAGCAGGTATTGTTGCTGTCCACCGGATCGAGGAACCAGTTCACCGGATCGGGCGGCGTCGCGCTGTCGCTGAACCAGCGGAGGTTCGATGTGGGCGGCGAACCGTCCGGGCCGGACGCGAGCTGCTTGATGGTGCAGTTGCGCCAGCCGCAGTCGAACGCAGAGCCCGCAGTGGCCCAGGGCTGCGTGTTGTTCGGCTTGTGCAGGTGCAGGTCGAGATCGACCCGGCCGAAGTCGTGCTCCCACTCCAGCTCGACGCGCAGGCCTCCGGCGCCGACGAACAGCGGGTACTGACAGCGCTGGGTCGCGCCGCTCGCGACGCGCTTCGTGTACGTGACGGTGTACTCGCCCGACTGAAGCGGCTTGAAATCGTCCGCGGGGTCCGCCCCGCTCACGGCGGGGCACGCGTCGATGCCGTCGGGGCACGCCACGGTCCACCGCTCGGAGCCCTCGACCGCATCGTCGCTGAAGATGCCGGTGCCCTCCTTGAGGTCGACGTCGGCGAAGGGCGGCGCCTGGATGGGGTGGCAGGCGACGTAGCTGTTCACGTAACAGGCCTCGTCGGCGTGCACGCCGCCGACGCAGGGGCCCCAGGTGCCCGTCTCGTCGCAGAGCTGGGTGCCCGGGAAGCACCCCTCGCTGTTCCGGAACGACGGGTCGCCGCGGAAGCAGGCGTGCGCCTGGCCGGCGATGCACGCGCAGGTCTCGTCGATCATGCCGTTGCAGTCGTCGTCGAGGCCGAGGTGCGCGCCGGTGCACAGCTCCTCGTCGCCGCACGCGGTCCCGCACGGGTTCACCGTCACGTCGTCCGCCGGCTCCTGCCCGCCATCGATGTCGAGGAGACCGCCCAGCCCGCCCGGGGCGCCGCCCTCGCCGGCCATGGCGCCCGCCCCGCCGCGGCCGACGTCGCCCCCCTCCCCGGCCCCGTGCTCGCCGCCTCCGCTCGGATTGAACCCGCCCGTCGCGCTGCAGCTCGCCGTGACGCCGGCGCTGGACGCCGCGACGCCCGCGAAGAGGAGGAGCGAGGAGGAGAAACGCAGTCGACCCATGAGACCTCCATGTCGAGGGACCCTCGATGCGGGGACAGAACGGGCTCACCCCCCGCCCGACACCCCCGGTGTTCCAGGAGCTCATGCGAGTGTAGCAAACTCACCCAGCGACAGCGTTGCTGTAGCGGCGGGAGATCGCGCCTCCCGCGTCGGGGCGCTGCCCTGGATCCGGGCGCGATCGACGGGCCCACGCTGCTGCGCGTCGGCTCCGTGCAGCCGACGACGCGCGGCGCCGAGGGGTGAGGAGCGGCGCGGCAGGACACCGCGTCACGGCGGGCCGGCGGGGCACCGGCGCGCCGGGCCGCGGCGCGAAGGTCGGCCTCTGCGCAGGGCCGCCGCGCGCCCCGGCGGCGGGCGCGTCAACCGATGATCGGCAGGTGCCTTCCGCCGCCGGCCTTCACCGGCTGGGGCTGCTCTGCCTGCGGCTGCGCCGCGGGCGAAGAGGCCGTCTCCTCGATGTGCACGCCGGACCGGAAGCGCTGCTCGCCGCCCGCGATCTTGCGGTGCGCGAGCGTGTGCTGCATGAAGTTGAGCGGGAAGAACCCGGCGAGCTGAATCCAGCTCGATTGCCGTGTCAGGGTGAACCTGCGCCATATCGACGTGGGCGAGTAGAATTTCGTCCACGCGGACACCCACCCCTCCCGGAGGCGCTCCCGGGACATCTGCTTGGGCACGAAGTAGGGTGAGCCGGCGTCGTGATCGCGGCGCAGCCACCAGCGCTCGTCGGTGAGGCGCCCCTCGGCCTTGAGGCGGCGGTAGAGCTGCGTCGCCGGATACGGGGTCAGGATGGCGTACAGCGCCATCGTCAGCTTCATGTCGATGCCGAACTCCACGGTGCGATCGAACACCTCGGGATCGTCCGTGTCGAAGCCGAAGACGAAGCTCCCCCACACGGAGATGCCGTGATCGTGGAGCATCGCCATCGTCTCCTTGTACTGGGAGGGCCGGTTCTGCCGCTTGCCGGTGAACTTGACCGTCTCGTCGTCGATGCTCTCGAAGCCGATGAAGAGCGCCTTGCACCCGCTCTCGGCCATGAGCTTCACGTTCTCGAGGCGCTTGACCGCGGCGAGCGAGCACTGGCCTATCCAGTGCTTCTTGAGCGGTATCATCCGGGTGAACAGCTCCTTCGAGTAGGCCCGGTGGATCATCACGTTGTCGTCCGCGAACATGATGAGCTTGCCGAGCGACCTGAGCTCGCTCAGCACCTCCTCGGTCGGGCGGAACCGCATCGTGGTGCCGTTGGCCGTCGATACGCTGCAGAACTCGCACGGATAGGGGCAGCCGCGCATGGTCTGCACGACCTGGAACGGGATGTATTTCTTCGACGTGAACAGATCGCGCCGCGGGGCGGGCCTGCCCGCGAGGTTCGGCAGCTCGGGGCGGTAGATCGGCTTGAGCTCGCCGCGCTTCACGTCGGCGAGCAGGGCGGGCCACGCGTCCTCGGCCTCGCCGACCACGACGGCGTCCGCGTGCTGCATCGCCTCGTCCGGGCACGCGGTGGGGTGGATGCCCCCGAGGACCACCTTCACGCCGCGCCTGCGGTACGCGGCGGCGATATCGTAGCTCCGGCGCGCGGTCTTGCTGTCGACGCTGATGCCGACGAGGTCGACGTCCTTCACGTCGCGCTGGAGATCGAAGGGCTGCACGACGTCATCGGTGTAGATGACCTCGTCCTCCGGGGGCGTGAGCGCCGCGAGCGTGCCGAGCCCCACCCGGGGCAGGTAGGCGGAATCTTCGCTTGCCGTGGCGATGAGCTCGATCTGCATGGCAGATCGTGCTTATCACGGCGCCGCGCCGGCCCCTACTGCCCAGGCGCGCCGCGCGGGGCGCTCCGGCCTCGGCCGCCAGCGCACGTTGCCCGCGCTCCCGGAGCGGAGCCCGAAGGAGTCCCACGACGCATGAGCTTGCTGTCTGACGCCGCCATCTTCCTCGGCGCGGCCGTCGTCGCCGTGCCGCTCTTCAAGCGGATCGGGCTCGGCGCGGTGCTCGGCTACCTGGTCGCGGGCGGGCTCATCGGGCCCTGGGGGCTGCGGCTCATCACCAACGTCGAGGCGATCCTCCACTTCTCGGAGCTCGGCGTCGTGCTGCTCCTCTTCCTCATCGGCCTGGAGCTCCAGCCGTCCCGGCTGTGGGTGCTGCGCCGCGCCGTGTTCGGCCTCGGCGGCGCGCAGGTCGCGGTCACGGGCGCGCTGATCACGGGGATCGGGGTCGCGCTCGGCCTGCGCCTCGACGCGGCGGCCATCGCCGGCGTCGGGCTCTCGCTCTCGTCCACGGCGTTCGTGCTGCAGATCCTGGCCGAGAAGGGCCAGATGCAGGCGCAGCACGGCCGCTCCGCGTTCGCCATCCTGCTGTTCCAGGACCTCGCCGTCATCCCGCTGCTCGCGGTGCTGCCGCTGCTCGGGTCGGGGGCCGCGGCCGCGGGGGGCGGGGCCCCGGCGGAAGGAGGCTCCCTCGCCTCGTCGCTCACGGCGGTCGCCGTGGTGCTCGCCGTCGTCGCCGGCGGCCGTTACCTCGTGCGGCCCGCCTTCCGGGCCATCGCCGCCGCGCACGCCCACGAGATCTTCACCGCCGCGGCGCTGCTCGTCGTCCTCGGCTCCGCGCTGCTCATGGTCCACGTGGGCCTCTCCATGTCGCTCGGCGCCTTCATGGCGGGCGTGCTGCTCGCCGACTCGGAGTACCGCCACGAGCTCGAGGCGGACATCGAGCCGTTCAAGGGCCTGCTCATGGGGCTCTTCTTCATCGCGGTCGGCATGTCGGCGAACATCGGCCTCCTCGCCGACCGGCCGGCGCTCGTCCTCGGGCTCGTCGTCGGCATGATGGCGCTCAAGGCCGCCGTCCTGTTCGGCCTGGGCAGGGCGAGCGGGCACGGCGCGGCCTCCGCGCGCGACCTTTCGCTCGCGCTCCCGCAGGGGGGCGAGTTCGCGTTCGTCCTCTTCGGGCTCGCCGCCGCGCAGGGCATCCTGGACCGGCCCCTCTCCGAGCTCCTTGTCGTCGTGGTGACCCTGTCGATGGCGCTCACGCCGCTGGTCGTCGCGGTCGGCGACGCGCTCGTCCGGCGATGGCAGCGGACCGGCCCGGCCCGGGAGTTCGACGCGATCGAGGACAGCGACCCCCGGGTCATCATCGCCGGCTACGGCCGCTTCGGGCAGATCGTCTCCCGCGTCCTCCGCACGAGGAAGATCCCGTTCACCGCGCTCGAGGCGAGCGCGGCCCAGGTCGACTTCGTCCGCCAGTACGGCAACAAGATCTACTACGGCGACGCCTCCCGGCTCGACCTGCTCCGCGCGGCGCGCGCCGACAAGGCGAAGATCTTCGTGCTGGCGATCGACGACGTCGCGTCCTCCGTGAAGACGGCGGAGGTGGTGAAGCGGCACTTCCCGGACCTCGAGATCTACGCGCGCGCCCGGAACCGCCAGCACGCGTACCAGCTCATGGACATCGGCGTGAAGGTGCTGGAGCGGGAGACGTTCCTGTCGTCGCTCGAGATGGCCGAGCGCGTGCTCGAGGGGCTCGGGATGCGGGCGCCCGACGCCCGCGCGACCGTCGAGCGGTTCAGGGCCCACGACGAGCAGGCGCTCCTCCGCGGGCACGCGGTCCACAACGACGAGGCCAAGCTCATCCAGACCGCGAAGCAGACGGCGCTGGAGCTGGAGAGCCTGTTCGAGACGGACGCGAGCGCGCCGTCCGGCGACGACAAGGCCGCGGCCGTGTGATCGGGCGGAGCGAGGACTAAGTCAGTACTATTTACTAACGCACGCGACGAAAAGTTAGTACTGTTTACCAAGTCTCATGCACAAGCCGTCGCCGCGATCGCGGGGGGCGCGGCGCGTGCCGCCGGCGAGGTGCCCGGCCGCGCCGTGCTCCACCGCCCACGCGAGCCCCGCGCCGCGGCCGAGCCCGCCGCGCGGGCGCGGCGCGGGCGCGCGCCGACTACTCCGGCTCTTGCTTCGCGCCGATGCCGTGGCGGCGGAGGTAAGCCCGCACGTGCGCCCGCTCCATGCCCGCGCGCCGCGCCATCTCGCTCACGTTGCCCTTCGCGTCCTCGGAGAGGGCGGCGAAGTAGTCGCGCTCGAACCGCGCGAGCACGTCGCGCTTCGCCTCCTGGAACTGCCGGCCCTTCAGCGACGCGAACGACCCGTTGAAGCTCCCGCCGCCGCCGCCGCCGGCCGGGTGGATCGACGGCGACGAGTTGCCGTGCACCGGCGTCTCGGTGAGCGCGCCGAGGTGCGCGGCGATGTCGATCTCCTCGCCCTCGGCCGCCAGCGCGAACGCGACGGCGACCGCGTTCCGGAGCTCGCGGACGTTGCCGGGCCAGTCGTGCCGCATCAGCCGCTCGAGCGTGCTGTTCGAGACGCGCTCGTACGCGCTCTCGTCGCCGAGATCCTTCAGCATCCGGCGGACGAGCACCGGGATGTCCTCGACGCGCTGCCGGAGCGCCGGCAGCTCGATCTTGATCTGCGCGACGCGGAAGTAGAGGTCGCTCCGGAAGTTGCCGGCGTTGACGGCCCGCACGAGATCGCGGCGCGTCGCCGCCAGCACGCGCACGTCGACCTCGCGGTAGCTCGATCCGCCGACGCTCTTGATGCGGCGCTCGGCGAGCGCGCGGAGGAGCTTCGGCTGGACCTCGAGCGGCAGCTCGCCGAGCTCGTCGAGGAAGATCGTCCCGCCGTCCGCCTCGAGGAACGGCGAGAGGCGCTTGTCGACGGCGCCCGTGAACGCGCCGCGCTCGTGGCCGAACAGCGTCGCCTCGGCCAGGGTCGGCGGGATCGAGCCGCAGTCGACGACGACGAACGGCTTCTTCGAGCGGGTGCTCGCGAGGTGCAGCGCCTGGGCGACGAGCTCCTTGCCCGTGCCGGTCTCGCCCGTGATGAGCACCGTGAGGTCGGTCGGCGCCATCTTGGAGAGGCGCTCGAAGATGGCGCGCATCCCGGCGCTGCTCGCCACGAGCGGGCCGAACGACGGGATCGCCGAGACCGTGATGCGCTCGGGGCGCAGCGGCTCGAACTGGATCTCCGTCTCGCCGAGCCGGAGCTTCGTGGTGGTGAGCAGGTAGATGTCGCCGACCCGCACGCCGCCGACGAAGGTGCCGTTCCTGCTGTCGAGGTCGCGCACGCGCACGCCCTGCTCGGTGGCGACGAACTCGGCGTGCACCGCGCTCACCTTGGCGTCGTCGAGGACGAGCTGGCAGGCCGCGTTGCGGCCCACGATCACGGGGTCGGTGCCGATCTCGAGCCATCCGCCGCCCCGCGCGGCCGACGACTTCGTCGGGCGGATGCGCCCGCCGCGCACCTCGACCCTGTTCTTCGTGCCTACCGTTGCGTCGAGCAACTCACTGCCTCTCTGTCTTGCGGCGCGAAGGAGGGCCCTCCGGCCGGGGGATCTCTGCGCCGCCCGTCCTGCTCGGCGGCGGCGGCGGCGCGACGCCCGCCCTGCTCGGCGGCGGCGGCGGCGCGACGCCCGCCCTGCTCGGCGGCGGCGGCGGCGGCGGCGCGACGCCCGCCCTGCTCGGCGGCGGCGGCGGCGCGACGCCCGCCCTGCTCGGCGGCGGCGGCGGCGCGACGCCCGCCCTGCTCGGCGGCGGCGGCGGCGCGACGCCCGCCCTGCTCGGCGGCGGCGGCGGCGCGACGCCCGTCCTGCTCGGCGGCGGCGGCGTGACGCCTGTCCTGCTCGGCGGCGGCGGCGTGGCGCTCGTCCTGCTCGGCGGCGGCGGGGGCGGCGCGCTCGTCCTGCTGAGCGGCGGCGGGGGCGGCGCGCTCGTCCTGCTGAGCGGCGTCGGGGTCACGCCGCCCGTCCTGCTCGGCGGCGGCGGGGGCGGCGCGCTCTGGCCGGCGTCGGGGAAGCCGCCGTTCTCGGTCATCGTCGGGGGGCCGTCGACCACCGTGGGGTTGTCCTCCAGGAGCGCCTCGGGCAGCTCGGAGGGGAGCCGGCTCCGCTGCGAGCGGCGCACCGCGCGCGTGATGTTCGCCGGCTGGATGGCGCGCCAGCTCGTGAGCGCCTCCTCCGCGGAGCTGAAGCGCCGCTCGCGCCGGCGATCGAGCGCCCGCTCGAGGAAGCGCTCGATGCCCACCGGCCACTTCTCGCCGGTCGCCTCGGCGAGCGAGGGCGCCGCGCGGTCGAGCTTCATCGCGACGAGCACCGCCGCCGTCGCGCCCTCGAACGGCAGCCGCCCGGACAGGGCCCGGAAGGCCACCGCGCCGACCGCGTAGAGGTCGGCCCGCTCGTCGGCCCGCGCCGCGCCCCGCACCTGCTCCGGCGCCATGTACGCGAACGAACCGAGCGTCGCGTCGAAGGCGGTGAGCGTCGGCTCCTCCTTCTCGCGCCGCGTGATCTTGGAGATGCCGAAGTCGAGGATCTTCGCGCGCTCGCGCCGGTCCGGCAGGCCGAGGTGCTCCAGGTAGATGTTGCCCGGCTTGAGATCGCGGTGGACGACGCCCGCGGCGTGCGCGGCCACGAGCCCCTGGAGCACGTCGTCGATGATCGGCCCGACCTCGCTGAACGGCAGGTACTGCTCGCGCTTCAGCCGGTCCGCCAGCGACTCGCCGTCGAGCTGCTCGAACACGAGGAGGTGCGCGCCGTCGTCCGTCTCGTTGACCTCGAGGAGCTGGCAGACGTACGGGCTCTTGATGGCCGAGGCGATCTTCGCCTCCCGGTCGAAGCGCCGCACGAGGTCCGGCTTCATCGCGGCGCGCGCGAGCAGGACCTTGATGGCCACCGGCTGCATGTCCGATTCCCGTGTCGCGGCCCAGACTTCGCCCATCCCGCCCCGCCCGAGCAGGCGGGTGACACGGTAGCCAGCAACAATGTCGCCCGGGTGGATCGCCACGTAACCTGGATCGGGACCGTACCACCGTCATTCTGAAACGGGTGAGAAAAAAGCGAGAGCGCTGGCAAAAGCCGAGATCTCCGCGGCGCACGCGCGCGCCTTCGCGGGCCGCGCGGAGGGAGCTGCAGCGCCGCGCGGCCCACGAAAGCGCGCGGAGGGAGCTGCAGCGCGCGCAGCGGGGCGCGCGGCCGTGGCCCGCGTCACGACGCGGAATCCCGGGAGGAACTTGGGGGGCCGCGGCACTAGCCCGAAGCGGCATGATTCTGTAGGCTCGCCGCGCCATGCCGCGTACAGCCGAGGACGTCGAAACCTACCTCCTGCAGCTCGATCGCCGGTTCGACAACGACGCCGGTACCTACCTCGTCTCGGGGGGGCCCGACGCGCCGCCGATCGCGATCCGCATCGATCCGCCGATCGTGGCGGTGCGCGTCACGATCGGCCCCGTGCCCGGGGACGACGCCCACCAGACCAAGCTCTTCCGCCGCTTGCTGGAGTACAACGCGACGGATCTGATGCACGCGTCGTACGGGATCGAGGCGGGCACCGTGGTCCTGTCGGCCGCGCTGGAGCTCGAGAACCTCGACATGAACGAGCTCGAGGCGATCTTGAGCGACATCGATCTCGCGCTCGCCCGCCACGTCCCGGTGCTGCACGATCTCGCGCTGAGCTGAGTAGACCCGCCGCGCCTTCGACCCCTGCGCTACCCGAGAGTTGGAGCTGATCTATGGGAATTTTCGCGCGCCTTGCGACCCTCATCAAGTCGAACCTGAACGACCTCATCAGCCGCTCGGAGGACCCCGAGAAGATGCTGAACCAGGTCGTCATCGACATGTCGAACCAGCTGATCGAGGCGAAGAAGCAGGTCGCCGTCTCGATCGCCGACGAGAAGCGGCTGGCCAAGCAGGCCGAGCAGGAGGCCGCCAACGCCGCGGAGTGGGAGCGCAGGGCCATGCTCGCGATCAAGGCCGGGGACGACGCGCTCGCCAAGGAGGCGCTGAACCGCAAGAAGGAGCACGACCAGCTCGCCACCACCTACAAGGACCAGTGGCAGAAGCAGAAGCAGGCGGTCGACCAGCTCAAGACGGCGCTGCGCCTCCTGAACAACAAGATCGAGGAGGCGAAGCGCAAGAAGAACGTGCTCATCGCCCGGAAGAAGCGGGCCGAGGCGCAGAAGGCGATCCAGGAGACCATGAGCGGTCTCAACAACGCCTCCGCCTTCGAGACGTTCGACCGGATGGCGAACAAGATCGATCAGATCGAGGCCGAGGCCGAGGCCGCGGGGGAGATCGCCGAGCAGTACACGGGCGACACGCTGGCGCACCGGTTCGGGCAGCTCGAGGCGACCGCGGGCGCGGACGACGAGCTGCTCGCGCTGAAGCGGAAGATGGGGGTGCTGCCGCCCGAGCCGCCGCCCGCGCCGGCGCCGCAGCAGGTGCGCGTCGCCGGGACGGGCGGCGCGCCGACCGGCATGCCCCAGGCCGAGCAGGACGAGCTCGCGGCGGCCATCGCGGAGCTCGAGGCCGAAGAACAACGTGAACAAGCCAGGATGAAGCGCTAGAGCACGCCCGCCCATGAGCCAAGCCGCCACGGCGCTCCGCCGGACCGAGTCGACCGCCGCTCCCCCCTCCGCCCCCATCCCCGTGCACGCCGAAGAGCTCGGCGCGTTCCTCGAGCGCGTCGGGGTGAGCTCGTCCGACGGGCTCACCGACGCCGAGGCGCAGAAGCGCCTCGCGGAGCACGGGAAGAACCGCCTGCCCGAGTCGAAGAAGAAGAGCGCGCTCCTCCGGATCCTCGAGCAGTTCGCGAACCCGCTCGTGCTCACGCTCCTCGCCGCGGCGACGATCGCCGTGGTCGTGGGCTTCACCGCCGACAAATCGGAGAGCTTCCTCCACCGGTTCGGCGACGCGATCGCGATCCTGCTGATCGTGATCCTGAACGCGTTCCTCGGGTACTACCAGGAGCGGCGCGCCGAGGCGGCCCTGGAGGCCCTCCAGAAGCTCAGCGCGCCGAACGCGCGCGTGCGCCGCGGCGGCAAGACCGTGGTCATCGCGGCCGAGGACGTCGCGCCCGGCGACATCCTCGAGCTCGAGGCGGGCGACGCGATCCCGGCCGACGCGCGGCTCGTGCAGACGATCAGCTTCGCCACCGAGGAGGCGGCGCTGACCGGCGAGAGCGCGGCCGCGGGCAAGGACGCCCTCTCCCCGGTCGCGCAGGACGCGCCGCTCGGGGACCGGGTCACGATGGTCTTCACCGGCACGAGCATCGTGCGCGGCAAGGGGCGCGCGGTGGTGACCGCGACCGGCGTGCACACCGAGCTCGGCCGCATCGGCGAGATGATCCGCTCGGTCGGTGAGCAGAAGACGCCGCTCGAGGAGCGCCTCGACCGCTTCGGCTCGATCATCCTGCGGGTGTGCCTGGCGCTGTCCGCGGTGCTGCTCGGCTGGGGGTTCATCCGGGGCGGGCGGCCGTGGCACGAGCTGCTGCTCGAGGGCGTGAGCCTCGCGGTGGCCGCCATCCCCGAGGGGCTGCCGGCGATCACGACGATCACGCTCGCGCTCGGGATGCAGCGCATGGCGAAGCGCGGGGCGATCGTGCGCAAGCTGCCCGCGGTCGAGACGCTGGGCGCCGCGACGATCATCGCGTCGGACAAGACGGGCACGCTCACCCAGAACGAGATGACCGTCCGGAACGTCTACGCGGGCGGCCGCCACTTCACCGTGACCGGCGAGGGGTACGACCCGGCCGGCGCGCTGCGCGACGAGGGCGGCGCGGAGGTCGCCGACGGGTCGGCGCCGCTCAGCTACCTGCTCGCGACGGTCGCGCTCTGCAACAACGCGTCGCTCAACGAGGACCAGGCGACGGGCCGCTGGAGCATCGTCGGCGATCCGACCGAGGCGGCGCTGCTGACGCTCGCCGCGAAGGGCGGCCAGTCGCGCGAGTCGGTGGCGCCGTCGCACGCGTTCGTGCACGAGCTGCCGTTCGACAGCGATCGCAAGCGGATGACGGTGATCACGCGGGACGAGCGCGGCCGCGAGATCGCGCACGTGAAGGGGAGCGTCGACGTGCTCCTGCCGCTCTGCGTGAAGTTCGCCGCCGACAGCGGCGTGCGGGCGCTGACCGAGGAGGACCGGCAGGCCATCGTCGCCGAGGCCGATCGCATGAGCGCGTCCGCGCTGCGCGTGCTCGCGATCTGCCGCCGCGTGCGGGTCAGCCGCGACGAGGCCGACGTCGAGCGCGAGCTCACGTTCCTCGGCCTGGTCGGGATGATGGACCCGCCGCGGCAGGGGGTGAAGGAGGCGGTGGCCGAGTGCCGCCGCGCCGGCATCCGCGCGGTCATGATCACCGGCGACCACCGGCTCACGGCGACGGCGATCGCGAAGGAGATCGGGCTCTGGGACGAGGGCGACGAGGCGCTCAGCGGCGCGGAGCTCGCGGCGATGAGCGACGAGGAGCTCGCGCGGCGGATCATGCACCTGCGCGTCTTTGCCCGGACGACGGCGGAGCAGAAGCTCCGGCTGGTGCGGGCGTTCAAGGCGCACGGCCACATCGTGGCGATGACGGGCGACGGCGTGAACGACGCGCCCGCGCTCCGCGAGGCGCACATCGGCGTGGCGATGGGGCGCGGCGGCACCGACGTGGCGCGGCAGGCGGCGGACCTCGTGCTGGCGGACGACAACTTCGCGACCATCGTCGAGGCGGTGCGCGAGGGGCGCGCCATCTACCGCAACATCCAGAAGTTCATCTTCTTCCTGCTCTCGTCGAACATGGGCCTGCTCGTGGCGGTGTTCGTCGTCTCGTTCTTCGGCAAGTGGCCCCCGCTGACGCCGCTCATGATCCTCTGGATCAACCTCGTGACGAACGGCCTGCCGGCGCTCGCGCTCGGCATCGATCCGCCGGATCCGAAGCTCATGGAGGAGGCGCCGCGCCCGCGCGACGAGGGCCTGCTCGTGAAGCGCGACTACCTGGGCATCCTGTACGTCGGCGCGTTCATGGGGCTCGCGGCCGTGGCGCTCTACGCGACGTCCGAGCAGACCGAGGACGCGCTGCTCCGCACGCGCGCCGTCGCCTTCTCGCTGCTCGCGCTGTCGCCGCTCTTCCACGCCTGGAGCTGCCGGAGCCCGGTGGTCTCGCTCTTCGGGTCGAAGCCGCTCGTGAGCCTGCCGCTCCTCCTGGCGGTCGCGGCGAGCGCGGCGATCCACCTGATCGCGCTGCTCGTGCCCGCGCTGCGCCCGGTCTTCCGCACCTACGAGATGTCGTCGAACGAGTGGATGCTCCTGCTCGTCCTGTCGGCGCTGATCGTGCCGGCCGTCGAGATCGCGAAGTTCGTGTACCGCCGGATCCGCTCCGACGGCGGCCCTGCCCGCCTCACCACCTCCGCCCAGCCCCGCTGACCCGCCGAGGTGGGCCGGCGTCGCCGGCCCCCTCCTCCGCCGCGCCGGGGTAGCCGCTCCGGCCGCCGTGGGGCGCCGTCCGGGCCCGCCGCGGCGGCCCCGGGCGCGCTCACGCCGGACGATCCGGAAACAAAGTGCTCGTGGTAAGAACAAGCGGGCGCGGAGAGGCGTCCAAACCCGAGCTCATGAGACGCCGAACACCCACCCTCCGTGCGCCGGGGGCTCCTGCCCTCGGTCCCCGCTTCGCCGCGCTCGTGCCGGTCGCGCTGGCCGCGCTGACGACGGCCGCCGCGCCCTCCCCCGCCCTCGCCGCCGGGACGCCGCTCGCGGCGCCGCTGGTCGAGTCGAAGTGGCTCAAGCTCGACGGGGTCCCGAAGGAGTGGCCGGTGGCGCTCACCTCGCTCGGCATCCGGGTGAAGGGCAAGCCGAGCAAGGCCGACCTCGCGGCGCAGGCGGCCATCGCCTACGACGACGCGCGGGTCTACGTGGCGGCCGACGTGACCGACGACGCGCTGCGCGGCGGCGCGGACCACGTGAAGCTCGTCCTCGGCTTCCCGGGCGGGAAGGTCCAGGAGGTCTCGCTCTACCCGGGCCAGCCGGGCAAGACCGCCGGGGTCGTGAAGCTCCCGGGCGGCAAGGCGGCGGCCGGGGCCAGGGTGGTCGAGGCGCCCCGGGGCGGCGGGTACACGCTGGAGGCGAGCATCCCGTGGTCGGCGTTCCCCGAGGCGGCGACGACCCGGGTCGGGCTGCGGGCCGGGCTCTTCGTCCACGACGCGGACGGCGGCGGGGGGGTCGATGCGGTCGTCGGCAGCGCCACATCGGAGGCGTACGGGTCGCTCTCGCCGCTCTCGACCGAGCCGGAGCTCGCGCTCGCCGACGGCCTCCTCAAGAGCAAGGGCCTCCACGGCCCCCCGAAGTACGACCTCGTCGTCGACGTCGCCGGGGACGCGATGCGCGAGCGGGTGCTCGTCCACGATCGCTTCCTCGTCGTCCTCGGCCCCGGGTTCCGGAAGGGCGCGCAGTACTACTTCGAGGACCTCGGGGTCGACGCCGGCGGGGGGATGCTCCCGTCGCTCACGGCGCGCGACCTCACGGGCGACGGCCAGGCCGAGCTCATCCTGAGGAAGCGCTCCGGCACCGGCGCCAAATACCGCGAGGTGCTGCATGTGCTGCAGTTCGGCGCCGGCGACACGCCGCGGCCGATCTTCCAGCACGAGGTCGCGATCTCGACCGACAAGGGCTCGATCGTCAACGAGGTCGACTTCGTCCCCGACGGCGCCCGGATGGCGATCCGCGTGCAGCCGGGCAAGGCGACGCGGTACGACGCGAGCAACTACGCGGAGGGGGTGGAGACGACGTACGACCCGCTGCTCCTGCCGTGGGGGTCGATCAAGTCGCAGCTCTACAAGCTGACCGGGAGCGCGTTCACGAAGGCCAGCGAGGAGCGGCAGGCGGCGGTCGCGGGGGCGCGCGCGGACGGCCCGCGACCGGCGAGGGCCGAGGAGCCGCGGGCCGCGGCGAAGCCCGCGCTCTCGCCGGCCGAGATGCTCGACAAGGTGTACGCGCTCTACCGGCGCGACCGCAGCGCGTCGTCGAGCAAGCCGCGGTTCGATCTGGGCGCCGACGTGGCCGCGGGCCGCGAGCCCGAGCGAGTGCTCCTGCACGACCGCGACATCGTGGTGTTCGGCAAGGGGTTCCGGGGCGGCGCGGGGTACGCGTTCATGACGCTCGCGCAGTTCGCGTCCCCGGCCGACATCCGCTCGGTGAGCGCGCGCGATCTCACGGGCGACGGCAAGGCGGAGATCATCGTCCACGGAACGGTCCGCGCTGCCGCGCCCAAGGAGGCGGGCGGCGGGACGGTGGACCGCGACGTGGTGCTCATCCTCCGGATCGAGGGCGAGAGCATCCAGCGCGTCTTCGCGGCCGAGGTCGCGCGCAGCATCGGCGACAAGAAGATCGCCGGCGAGCTCAGGTTCGTGCGCGTGGGCGACAAGGTGGGGATCGAGCTCGCCCCCGGGCGGGCCACCGAATGGACGGAGCAGACGTATCCCTTCAACCAGGACAAGGGGCCTGTCGGCGGCTTCGAGCCGCTGCTCCTGCCGTGGGGGGGAGCGCAGCCGGTGCGGTACGTCTGGAACGGGTCGACCTTCGCGAAGTAGGCGAGCAGGGGGCGGCCCGTGCGCGTCAGCGCCGGGAGGGCCGCGTTCACGAGGGCGTCCTCGGGCGCGGGGATCTCACGGTGATCCCCGCGGGGTAGCAGAGCGCGTGCTGGACGCGCTGGTCGCGCGGGTGGCCGAGGGGTATCGATACGACTCGCCTGCTCCTGAAGAAAGCATGACGAAAGATCACCTATCTTCGTAATGCGATCAGACAGGGACCTTGGAAGGCTCCTCGCGAGCTCGTGTTCTCTTGTCCTGCGCCGGAGCCATGGAGTACAGGGGCGCCATGGGCTCCACCCGGACCGCCGGTGGCTGGCCGAGCAGGTCGCTGCAGAGGAGATCGCGATGGCGATGCGCGAGCTGGAAGGCTTCGACGAGGTGTTACGGACGGTGCTGACGAAGGTGCCGATCGAGGCGTTGCTGCCAGCGCTGCCGGTGGAGGAGCTGCTCGCGGCGCTGCCGCCCGAGCAGCGGCTCGCGGGGCTCACCCCCGAGCAGCGGCTCGCGGGGCTCACCCCCGAGCAGCGGACTCTCCTCATGCCCGACGACGCATTGCGGCTGCTGCCCGGCGATTACCTGCGCTCACTTCCAGAGGATATCCGGGCGCAGATCCGCGCCCGGATCGGCCGCTCGCTCTAGGTCAGGCCCCGCGCCCCGCCGACCGGAGCGCCACGACGCCGCTGCCGCCGCCGGCGCCGGGCGCCAGGGGGTTCACAGGCGCCGCTGCGCGCCACCGCGGCGAGCTTGTCGCAGGCGCGGTTCAGGTAGGCCTGGACGCAGTTGCTCGCCTGATGGCCCATGACCCACCGTAGATCGAGGCCGATGCCGCGCTCCTTGACGAGGGCCAGGATCTTCGCCCGGAGGCGCATCGCGCCTGGCCACCGATTCTGCGTGCGTGGCCTCACGGCGTCGGTCGTCAGGAGGTGAATCGCCGCCTGGCAGTCCGTGCGCACGACGACGCCGCGGATCCGCGCTCCCCAGGTCCGGCATGCGACGAAGAGGCCGGCGAAGATGGCCGCCAGCTCGGCCTCCAGCGAGCTCTTCACGTATCCCGGGCAGGCCCCACGACGGACGACGCGCCCTTCCACGCAGCGGGCCCACACAGCCCAGCCTGCGCCGGAAGGACCGAACGAGGCATCGGTGTAGCACGTGACCCAGAACCTCGATGCGGGTGATGCGGGTGAGGTGAGCAGTCGTCCCGGCATCTCCCGCTCATCGTTCGCCTGGCAAGCAGCAGATCGTCTCCGCCTTCTCGCCCTTGAGCTCGCCCACGTTCACGCCGCCCTCCGGCGTGCAGCGCCCGGGCTCGTTGACGAGCCACGTCGCGCTCAGGCTCCCGAGCGTGAAACCCGGCGCTGGGTCCACGCAGCTTCCTGCCTCAGGGACGCTGATTCCGACGAGCGTGTCGCTGCACGCGCGGTCCTCGTACGCCGACACGAACGCCTCGCACCGGCCCTCCTCGACCGCCTTGCAGGTACACGGCGTGCAGTCGCGCGTGTCGTTCACCTCGGCGTAGAACACCCCCAGCTTCTCCGAGTACGTCGGCCAGGGGCTCCCCGGCGCCGCGGGCGCCTCGCACGGGACATCGTCGCCCGGCAAGCGGCGGCAGTGCCGCCACCCGTCGGGCAGGTGGTCCTGCTGCTGGTAGAGCATGCAGAGCTGGCGGGGTTGCGCGCACAGGTCGTGGACCAGCCTCCCTCGGCACGCGACAGCGACCTCGACCGCAGGCGCATCGCGGGGCACCGGCGCCTCCTCGACCACCGGCGCGCACGGCTGCTCGCGGGTCGGACCGATCGCGAGCGAGCCGAGCTGCTCCGGCCCCACCCAGCCCGGCGACACGCACGCGCCGTCCCATCCTGCCGGGGGCGCGAAGGGCGTCCGGGTCTCCTCGGACCCCTCGCTGCACATGTACAGCGAGCTCGCTGTCACGTCGGACGGCAGCGCGCAGGACGGCGAGGTGCACGCGCACACAGGACACGCGTGGACCTCGCTGGGCAGCGTCCGCCCCCGGAACGCGGCGGGCTCGGAGGCGAGCTGCACCACCTCGCCCGCCGTCCCGGGGACAGTCCAGACGAGATCGTCGCACGACGGCGCCAGCGGCTCGGCCCCCGTCCAGACGAGCTCCGGCGCGGGCAATCCCTCGGGCGGCTCGGGCACGCACCGGCCCCAGCAGTGCCCGTTGCTCGTGCCGTCGTCGTTGACGATCTCGCAGACGAGATCCTCCGCGCAGCCGTGCTCCCCGCCGCCGCCGCATCCGCCCGCCGCCGCCAGGCCGCCCGCGCCGAGGAGCAAGAGCCCCGACAGCAATCCCTGCACGCCTCTCATGATCCCCCCCTCCTCACCGGTCTCCCTCGCAGCCTACCAGGCGCCGATGACGAGGACGCCCCCGCCCTGCGCGGTCGCGAGCGGCACCGCGCGCACGGCACGCGTGCCCGGCGCCGGGGCCCACCAGAACGACGAGAGCGCGACCGCACCGACGACGCCGGCGCTCGCCAAGCTCGCCCAGGCAGCGGCCTCCAGCGTATCGCGCTCGCGGTGCTTGTCGCCCAGCCCCCCGCACGCCGCTGCATGCTCGTGGTACAGGCATGCCGCCGGACCGCCGCGACTGCGGATCTCCGCCGTCAGCGCCGACGCCTCATCGCCGCGCGCCGACGCCTCGATCATGAGGCCCGCGCCCAGCGCGACCCCCACTGCCGCCAGCGCGAGCCCGCCGACGCGGAACACCGTGCCCGCCTCCGGGCCACGCGCCGGTGCGGGCGCAGCAGCGGCCCGCACCGGCGCGACCGGCGCCGCAGCCGGCGGCGCGGGCCTGGGCTCCAGGTGAAGGCCGATCATCGACTCCCGGCCCCGCTGCGCCTCGAACGGATAGACTTCGTCGACATACCCGTCGAGCCTGGCGCGCGCCTCGTGCCGGCCCGGATCGAGGTAAACGAAGTACATGGCCTGCCCGCGGCCGATCCACCGGCCGTCGATGAACACCTCGGCCTCGGGCCGGCTCACCGCGACGGTCGCGGACGAGACCTCGCGCTCCGCCCGCGTCAACCCCTCGGAGAAGCGCCGTCGCGCCGCCGGTTCGAGCGTCTCCAGGTACAGCAGCGACTCCCTCAGGTGCTCCGCCGCATCCCGGAACCGCCCGAGCGCGAGCTCGCACAGCCCGAGCTCCCCCGCGAGCTCCGGCCGTGGATCCGCCTGCCACGCCGCGCGATACGACGCCTCGGCTTCCGCCCACCGCCCGGCGCGCCGCGCCCTCTCGCCCCGCGCGAACGCCTCGTCCGCCTTGGCGGAGCGCGCCACGGCCGCTCCGGACGATCCAGCAGGGGACTCTTCGCCGGCAGACACCACCGCGAGACTCCACACGACCGATGCGGCGGCCACCGCGAGGAGCAACCGGCCCGTGGAGCCCATCTCCACGGCACCCTACGTGGCAGGTCCGATGCGGTCAAGCCGCCTTGGCCCCGAGGGAGCGACGAAATTGACGCATTCGCCAGGCAATTTTGACGGCGTTCCGGAATGCTACGCCGTTTCCGACACGGCCTGATCCAGAGGGCGCGCGCACGCGATCACAACGAGCCTGGTTCGGCTCGAACCGGCGCGACCTTTTTCAAATGTCGAACTGGCGTGCCAGGTAACTGGACTTGTATGGGGAAACCATCGCGCACGATCGACGACGCCGCCGAGGGAACACCGTTCACCCTGGAGGCGATCATGGCCGAGCACCAGGAGGCCGTTCGCCGGTACGTGGAGCGGCAGGGCTTTCATGGCGCGGATCGGGACGACCTTGTCCAGGAGATCTTCCACGGCGCCGCGCGGTCGCTGCCCCGGTTCGATCCCCGCCGCGCCACGGTGCGCACGTGGCTCCTGCGGATCGCGTTCAACCTGATCTCCCACGAGCGCAAGCGCGCCCATCGCCGGCACGAGGCGCTGTGGCCCGAGGAGGCGCTGGACGAGCTCTCCAGCGATGCGCCGGACTCCGAGACACGGCTCATCGAGGCGCAGCGGAGCGAGATCCTCGCGGAGCTGCTCCTCTCGGTCCCTCCGGCGCGCCGCGAGATCCTGGTGGCGCACGATCTGGAGGAGGCGGCGGTCCAGGACATCGCCGAGGAGCGCGCGCTCCCGCGCAACACCGTGTGGAACCACCTCCGGCTCGCGCGGCTGAGCCTCGGCGACGCCGCGCGGCGCTGGCGGGCGCGGAACCGCGGCCGCGGTGCGCTGCTCGCGCCGCTCGCCGTCGCGTTCGGCGCGGGCCAGGCGCGCGCTTCCTCGGGGCCCGTCCGTCGAGGTCCGCTGCGGCATCCCGATCGGGTGCGGCGGCTGCTCGACCGGGCTCACCGCGCTCTCCGGCGCTCGCCGCCTCGCGGGGAGGCCCGCCGCACGGCGAGCTCGCGGCGCACGTGGCCGGTGGCGCCAGCGGCGACGCTGGCCGCGCTGGCCGCTGGACGATGGGCGGCCCGCACCGCGGCCGGCGCGGTGGCGGGCGCGGTGGCGGGCGCGCTCTTCCTGCTCGCCCCGGCCGGGGGCGGCGAGCTCCCGTTGCCGAGCGCCCACGCGGTCGCGCTGCGTCTTCCACACGCCGCGACGCCGGCGCCCGCGTGGCCGGCCCAGCACGGCAGTGCCGTCCCCCCGAGCCCGGAGGCGCCCTCGAAGCCGCTGGGCGCCGGCGCCATGACGCGTGCCCTCCAGACCGCGATCCATGACCAGGCGATCGCGCGGCCTCCGTCCGCGCGGCCTCGGGGCGACGGCGCCCGATCGACGCCCGAGCAGCGGCTGATGCGGCAGGCCATCGCGACGCTCGCCGCCGGTCGAACCGTCGATGCGCGGCGCCTGCTCGAGCGGCACCAGCGCGCCTTCCCGCAAGGCGCCTACGCAGGAGACCGCGAGGATCTCCTGCGACGGATGCGAGCGGACGCCGACCTCGGTGGACACCGACCCGGGCCGGTAGCCCGCATTCCGCCACGATCGCGGTGAGCGGCGCAGCGCGGAGCGCGATGGCGCAACAAGGAGGAACAAGGAGGCAGGAAGCGCTCAGCAGCGATGGAGGAGCGAATGGGCTGCTCAGGCCTGCAGGGCGCCCGATTCGTGCCATCCGGCCCTGACGATGTTGCCAGGCATTGCTACGGCCGCCTGGGCCCTGGCAACATCGGCCCGTTTTGCTCAACCCAAGGAGGCGCCTGTGGCAGACCCCTACATCGATCCTTTCGAGACGAAGATTTACGGGAAGTTCGCGCGCGAGCAGATGGCCACTGTCCTGATGGGCAAGCTCTCCGCCCTCGACGGCATGATCGAGTTCGCGATCGGCAAGCAGCTCATGGCCGATCAGGCGATCGCGGGCGTGCTCGATCGCCAGCCCAAGCCGGCCCCGGAGCTCGACAGCAACGCGGTGCTCGAGGAGGCCCGGGACGTCATCGTGCGGTTCGCCTCGTACCTCGACTCCCTCAAAGGGAGGCCGGTCGATCCCAAGGTGTTCTTCCGCGGCGAGGCGCCGAGCGTCCTCGCGCGCCGGCGGATCACGAAGCTCACCGCCGCTGTCGGACACATCGCCGACGAGCTCGAGAGGCAACGCGAGAAGGTCCGGGGTGCCGACCTGTGGCTGGCCGAGCTCAGGGAGGCACACGAGAAGCTCGGGATCGTCGAGCGGCAGCAGCGCGCCTCGCGCGTCGAGCGGATCGAGCTCGGCCCCGAGGTATCGACGGCGCGCGAGGCGTGGCTGGCCGTCTACAACGCCAACAAGAGCCTCGTGCGCGGGCTGCTCGCCCACCTCGGGAAGCCCGAGCTCCTGCCGCTCATCTTCGACGACCTCGCCGAGGTGCACCGCGCGAGCGGCGTGAGCGACGCGCTGCCGCCTGGCCAGCCGCCCGCGCCGGCGACGCCGACAGCGGTGCCGGCCGCCCCGCCGACGGCCGCGCCGGCGGGCCAGCCGGAGGCCGCGCCGGACGCGTGAGGCGGCGGGCCCGCTGCAAGGCTTGATGCAAGCGTTGCAGCGGGCGAGTCGGGGACCGAGTCGGCCGTTTCAAGGCTTGAGACGGCCGACTCGGGGGGCCAGCGGGGCGGATCAAGGCTTGAAGCGGCCGGCTGGACGGCCGCGGGAGCCGTTGCAAGGCTTGGAACTGCCGGCTGGGCGGCCGAGTAGGGCGTTGCAAGCCTTGAGACGGGCGACGCGGGACGGAGAAGACGTTTTCAACGCGGAGGAGGGTTCACCACCGCGCCGGCGGCGCGTCCAATGAGGTCACCAGGGTCGAGGAGAGCACGAACGCACCGACCGTATCCTGGCGGACGGCTCCACCTCAATAGATGATGACCTGCGCGCTGGAGGCGCCGGACAGGCTGCTTCCAGCTCAGCTCTCCGTCGTAGCGCGAGCTTTGCCGGCACGCTGCAGCTTCGTTCTGGCATTACGATGTTTGGGCGAGGTGGGCGCCGTTTCGGAGCTTTCCTTTTCTCTCTCCTTACGCCGCTGGTCGATGAGCCGGATGAGGTCGGAGATGATCTCCCGCACTTCGGGAGGGGCGTGAACGGATTGCCCAGCGATCTGCCGGAAGGCGACGAGGAGCGGTTCGAACGTGAGCTTGACCGGGGATGCTTCGAGGAGGGCCAGCACTCGGTCGACCTGCCCTGCGGCGGCGGCCTCCATGAGAAAAACCCTCAGACTATCTGCGACTTTATGTGTGTCCTCCTCCGAGGAGAGGATTTGCTCAACCAATGGGAATGCCTCGTCCCAGAGTCCGGCCATGGCGCCGAGCAACAGGGCGCCCTCGATCTGAACTGGCGGCTCGTCCGATGACGCGAGTATTCGTCCAGCCCAGGGGGAAGCCGGCTTCAGCTCCCTCTGATGCTCGCGCTGCCACGTTACGCTGTCGACCTCAGACTGAGCTGTTATTGTGCTGAGCCAGGCCATCGCCGACAGAAACGGGTTCATGACACGCCGGCGCCTCGCCTCGTTGAACGCCTGTACAACCCCGTTCGGGTTCTTCTGCAACAGCCGCACAGCAGCGACTGCCACCCACGCCCAGCGCTCTCCAGCGGCCGCAGCGTGCTCGTACTCGCCTTGGAGCCGCTCTAGGTCTTGCGGGTTCAACTGCTCTAGGGCCACCGCAAGCCGCCCGGCAAGCTCTGGATCCTTGGGCCTGACGGAGAGCCATCTTCTCGCACAACGCTCCGCGTCGTGTGGCCGCGCGGCTTTCATGTATGCATACGTCGCTGTCACAGCAGAACGAGACCACTCCGCTCTTCTACTGGCCTGGGCCTCAGCCAGGCGTTCGAGCTCCGCCCCAGCTTCCGCATAGCGCTCGGACTTCGCAAGCAGCTGCGCTGATTCAAGAAGATTCGTCTCCTTCATGATGCGCGCGCTCTCTGTGATCATCATCTGCTCGAGCGTCGCTTTGAGGGATGCGCTGACATCCGGCCAGCTCAAGACACCGACCCGGAAGACCAGCGATCGGATGAGCTCGAGCCGCAGCTGGGGATCGCGTACACGACGCGTGATCCCCTCCATGACATCGAAGTGATCCCTCCGCTCCTCCGGCCCGAGCCCCTTCGCCTCCTCCGCGATTCGCCCGAGCAGCCCCACGAGGTCATCCCCCTCATAGAGGTGAACCATGAAATCCACGACTGCCCGCACGCGCGCGGCGCCCGCCCCGCGCCGCCGGAGCAAGTGATAGATGTTGTACAGCCGCTCGCTCAGCCGGTACCTGACCCTACGCCCCTGCCCCTCCTCGACCACGGCCCCCCGGCCTACCAGCCGGTGCAGCAGCGCGCTCGCCTGGTTGACCTCCATCCGCGCCGCCTCCGCTACTTCCCGCGCCGTTGCCGGGGCCCAGAGGTCCGCGAGCATCACGTAGACCTTGCGCTCCGTCGCCGGCAGGCTCTCGAGGTGGCTCTTGAAGTAATCCGTGTTGTCGTCGACGAGCTGCGTCAGGTTCTCCATGAGGTGACGCAGCGACGTCTTCGCTGCGAACGACGCCAGGATCCCGAGGAGCCGCGGGTTGCCCCCTGTCAGGATCTGCATCGGCCGCACCCGCCGCTCGTCGGCCTCGACGCCGCCCACCGCCTCCCAGAGCGCACGGCACTCGGCCAGATCGAGCGGCTCCAGCGCGTAGGTCGCGAACATCTCGTAGAGCGCCTGTTCCTGGTCGACGATGGCGCCGAACCGGGACGTCGCCGTGGCCAGCAGCAAAATGCGCGGCTCGTTCTGCAAGGTGTGCCGAAGCGACCAGGCATCCTGCTTCGACATCTGCTCGTCAAGCAGCATGTGCAGGTTCTCGACGATCAGCAGTATGCGCTTGCCTTGCTCCTCGGCGAACCCGACCAGCCGCGCGAGCGCCCGCGCGCACAGCCGGTCGTCGTCCCGCTCGGCCCGGAGTTCGTCGTGGAGCGCCTGCCAGCGGGCGTCCCCCGTCTGATCGGCGAGATGCATGATCGCTTCGAGCCAGAACTCGCCGATCGACGTGACCGTGTAGCTCTCCTCGCCGAACACCAGCGGGTACCAGCGCGCGCCGAGCTCTGGATCCCGCGCCACCGTGTCGGCGACCATGCGCACCAGCGTCGTCTTGCCCATGCCGCGCGACCCGAGCACGAGCACGTGCTGGTTCGCTGGCCCCGTGCTGTCGCGGATGTACTGGAGCACGATGTCGAGATCGCGCCGCCGCACGACGAACGACGATCGAAGCTGCTCCGGCGTGAGGAACGCCGGGTTGTGCTTCATTAGCGGCGCGTTCATGGAGCGCCTCGCGTTGCGGCCGGGGTGAACTGGGACGCGAACCTCCCCTTCCACCAGTCGCGTAGCAGGAGCGACGCGAAGACGAACGCGCCGGCGTCGTTGTCGACGAGGTACCCGTCGTGCTTCAGAACTTCCATCACCCGCCGCAGCACGTCCTGGGGCTTTTCTACCGATGGCCCCGGCTCCGCGATCGCCGCACTGTCCCTCGCCAGCGTCATCGACGCCCCCGGCGTCAGCACCCCGACCACCGCCGCCTCTGTGAGCAGGTCGAGGGTGAGCGGCAGATCCCTGTCGCCGAGCACCAGCTTCAGCCGCTCCTCCATGTGGCTCAGCTCCGCGTGCCCGCGCGTGCTGAGCATGCTGTGCTTGTAGACGCGCTCCACGTCCTCGAGCGACACCTCCTGCTGGGCCCGGCGCTTCGTGTCGTTGTAGACGTGGTTGAAGAACATCTGAACGTGATGGGGAATGCACGAGCCGAGCTTCTCCACCATCCGCCGGGCCGCGCCTTCGAGCAGCACCACGCTGTAGTTGTTCGCCAGCGCCTCCAGGCACCCCGTGGCCGTGTCGTGATCCCACGGGCGCAGCTCGAACGGGGTGAACGTGTTGATCGTGGCGCTCAGGCCGGCCTGGCGCAGCACCGGCTCCAGCCCGATCGAGCCAGCGACGACCAGCCGGACCTTCGATTGATGCTTGATGGTCTGCGCGCGCAGGAACGACAGGAACTCGTCCGTGAGCTTCCTGCGCTCGGGCGTGATCGTGTATTCGTCCCCCTTGAGCAGACGGTTCACGAGGATCGGTAGCTCGTCCATGAAGACGACGACATGTTTGTCGGCGCCGGCGAGCGCGTCGAAGAGGCGCTCGCCCTTGGCCTGCCAGTCCTGTTTCAAATGCTCGCGAAACGTGAGCTTGAACTCCTCGAGGCCGAGCGAATCGATCCGCTCGGCCTTGTCCCTCAGGAGCTCCTTAGCCCTGTCCCAGAGCGTCTGGTGAGGTCGCGTGGCGACGCCGAGCTCGACGATCGCGTCCTCGCCGCTCTGGGACCTCTGCAGGTCGAGGAATAAGCACCGGTAGCTCCCGCGCTCGAGCTCCTCGTGGAGCTTCCGCATCACGCTGGTCTTGCCCACCCGCCGGGGCGCAGCGATGAGGACGTTCGCCCCTTCGTCCAGGAGCTCCTTCAGATCCCACAGCTCCTGCTCCCGGTTCCAGAAGCGGTCGCCACTCACCCAGTTGCCCACCTCCCGGACGAGCTTCGCCTTGTCCTGCATGGGCTCAACCTACCCCGCTGCCCACGGCTCGCAACAGTTTCGCTGGCCAGCGAGCCGCACGCAGTCCGGCGCGCGTTCTCGCCTCAGATCACCCGGTCCACGAGCGCCTCTCCCCGCTCGAACCGCCGCAGGTTCGCCACGAAATGCTCGACCTGCGCCACCGGCTCCTCGCGCCGCCCGCCGGCCGAGTGCGGCGTGATGTAACAAGAGGGCGCGCGCCAGAGCGGGTGTTCCGGCGGCAGCGGCTCGGGGTCCGTCACGTCGAGGTACGCGCCCCCGAGCCGGCGCGCCTCGAGCGCCTCGAGCAGCGCGCCCTGGTCGACGGTGACGCCCCGGCCGACGTTGAAGAACCACGCGTCCGGGCGCATCCGCGCGAGCAGCGCGCGCGAGACCAGGCCGCGCGTGCCCTCCGCCGCAGGCAGGCTCGAGACCACGTGGTCCGCCCACGCGAACGCGTCGCCGAGCGCCTCCGGGCCGACGACGCGGCCAGGCTCGTCCCCGCGCGGGCGGGCGCGCAGCACGCAGAGCTCCACCTCGAACGGGGCGAGCAGCTCGGCGAGGCGGCGGCCGATGGCGCCGAAGCCGAGGAGGAGCACCCGCCGGCCGCGGAGCAGCGCGCTCCGCGACCGCACCGGCGCGTCGGGCCAGCCGCGCGCGCCGAGCTGGTTCTCGAGGCACTCGGGCAGCCGCCGCGACGCGGCCAGCAGGAACGCCAGGGCGTGCTCCGCGCAGGGGTCGGCGTAGACGGCGCTGCTCGTCGTGAGGAACGCGCCGCGGGCGGCGAGCGCGGCGCGCACGGCCTCCACGTCGTAACGGGTGTAGCCCGCCGTGCTGAGGTGCACCCAGCGCAGGCGCCGGGCCGCGCACACGTCGTCCGGGTGCGGCTGGCCGAAGACAACGTCGGCGCCCTGCACCGCCGGATCCCGCCCGACCACGGCGAGGTTCTCCGCGGAGCGCGCGCCGGACCTCACGAACTCGTGCGGCGCGACGCCCGCGGCGAGGAGGCGCTCCACCTCCACGGGAAAGCTGATGGTGCAGGCGACGACCACCCGGCCCACCGGCGCCCCGCTCATCCGTGCACCGCCCGCCCGAAATCGCGCATCCACGCCTCCTCGTCCGCGGTGAGCGGCCCCTTCGCGAGCGCGTCGAGGTTCGCCTCCACCTCGGCGCGGCTCTTCGGCCCCGTGAGCGCGAGATCCACGTGCGGATTCGAGAGCTGGAATCGATAGCAGTCGCCCGCCGTCATCGCCGGTCCGTCCCAGCCCTTCGGCTTCTTCAAGAGGCGCCGCCACGCCGTCGCCGTGTAGGCGAGGACGCTCGGCTTGCCGCCCTGCACGTGCGGGAAGATGTCCCGCTCCGCCCCGGGGTGCGCGGCGTTGTAGCGGATCATGAGCAGGTCGAGCGGCGAGGACGCCGCGAGGCGGCCTGCCCGCGCGCGATCGTGGATGCTCACGCCGAGCGCGCGCACCTTGCCGCTCTCGCGCAGGTGGACCAGCTCGCGCTCGGTCGCGCTCGTCCACGCAGACCCGACGCCGAGCCAGCCGAGCAGGTACACGTCGAGGTGATCGGTCCCGAGCTCCCGCAGGAGCTTCTCCGCCCCCCTGCGCACGCCCCAGCCGAACCAGCCGGCCTGCGCGAAGCCGACCACCGACACGCCATCGCGGCGCTGCTTCAGCGCCTCGCGCAGCGGGTTGCCGAGCCCGCCGGCCCGCATCGTCCAGAGGAAGAGGTTGACGCCGCGATCCATCGCCGCGCGCACGCCGTCCTCGTCGATGCCGTAGTTCGCCGCGAGGCCGAGCCGGAAGATGCGTTTGCCGCGGAGCGCGGTCGGCGCGCGGTGGAGCCAGTCGTTCATGCGCCGGATCCTACACCACCTCAGTCGATGTCATCGTACGCGCGGTAGAGCACGCCCGGGATGCGCGGGGTGCGCACGTCGAAGCCGAAGCTGCGCTCGACCGCCTCGAAGAGCTCGATCGCGCGCGCGAGGCCCTCGGGCTCGCCGGCGCACGAGGGGCCGTGGCGCGCTCGCCAGCGGTCCTCCGAGCGCGTGGGCGAGCGGAGGAGCGGGAAGCCGCGCGTGGCCAGGGCGACAGCGAACGTCCCGGGGCCGAGGCTCGCCACGTCGGAGCGCTCGACGCGATAGGCCTCCATCCGGGGCGACTCCACCCATCCGAGCCGGTCGCCCTCGCGCGAGGCGCGGATGAGGTGCTCCCTCCGGCCGTCGACGACGACGCCGAACGTGGCCTCTCCGTCGCCGATCTCGATGTCGTGCGCGGGCAGCCCGCGGCGCCACGTGAACTCGAGCGCGTGCGCCCAGCCGGCGACCCACATGCGCAGGCCGAGATAGAACCGCACCGCGCGCTGCCACGTCCACGGGGTCCGCACGCAGAGGCCCGGCGCGCCGTGGGCGCGCGCGACGCCGTCCGCGCGGCGGAGCGCGGCGCCCGCGACGCCGCGCCCCCGGTGGGCGGGCAGCACGTAGAGGCTCGACACCTCCAGCAGCGCTCCCCCGAGGCCGCCCGTCGACAGCGCGATCGTCCCGACCCGGCAGCCCTCCTGCGCGAGCCAGTACGGGACCACATAGCGCGCGCCCGCGTGAGGCGCGCCGAGCTGCACGCCGTCGCGCGTCGCCCTCGCCTCCCACGCCGCGCGGAGCTCGGCGCCGCGCGCCGCCGGATCGACGCGCTCGGAGAAGCGGCCCTCGACGAGCGACGCGAGCTCGCAATCGGTCCACAGGCGCGCCTCCGCGTCGTCCATCGCCAGCGGCTCGATCGCGCCCTCCGCGACGAGCACGGCGTGGATCGCGCGCATGCGCCGCTCTGCGTCGTCGTCCCCCACCGGCCGTGGGCGCGACCGTACCACGGGCGAGCACATCAAGCGACGCGCGGCGCCTGCGCAGGAGCGCCGCGCCCGCCGCGCAGGATCGCGACGCCAGCGCGCTCGCGGGCCGACGGGCGCGCCGCACATTCGCCGCCCACGGCCGCCCCGACCTGTGCGAGACTCGCCGGCGACCGATGGGCCAGGACACCTCTCTCCGGTGCGCCGGCTGCAGCGCTCCGCTCCCGGAGAACGCCCGATTCTGCCCCTCGTGCGGCCGGCTCGTCACCGACGCTGGCCCCGGCTACGCGCCGACGGCGTTCCCCGCGACGCAGCTCGGCGCCGGGGGGCTGCCGCCGCCCTCTCTGCCGCTGCCGCCCGTGCGGCTCTTGCCCGGGACGGAGATCAGCGTCTACCGCATCGAGTCGACGCTGGGCGAGGGCGGCATGGGCGTCGTCTACCGCGCCCACGATCGCGCGCGCGAGCGCGTCGTGGCCGTCAAATGCCTGCACTCGAACCTCTGCGGCAACCCCGAGATCCGGCGGCGGTTCGCGCGGGAAGCGCGGGTGCTCCGCTCCTGGAGCCACGAGCATGTCGTCTCCGTCTACGACTTCGTCGAGCGCGATCACCTGCTCGCGATCGTCATGGAGTACGTCGAGGGGTCGACGCTGGTGCGGCACCTCGAGCGGTGGCGCGGGCGCATCCCGTTCCAGGAGATCCGCGCGCTGTTCGGCGGGGTCCTCGACGCCATGGATGAGGGGCACCGGATGGGCATCATCCACCGCGACCTCAAGCCCGACAACATCCTCGTCACGGCCGGCAAAGACGGGCTGATGCCGAAGATCGTCGACTTCGGCATCGCCAAGATCCTCGAGGGGACGACCTACACCCTGAGCGGCGCGTTCCTCGGGACCTGCTGTTACATGTCGCCAGAGCAGGTGAAGAGCCCTCACGCCGCGGACCCGCGATCGGACATCTACTCTCTCGGCGTGACGCTCTACAAGCTGTCGACGGGGCAGGTGCCGTTCGACAGCCCCAACCACTTCGCCGTGATGATGGCCCACGTCGCCGATCCGCCGGCGCCCCCCTCGTCGCTCCGCCCCGACATCCCGCCGGCCCTCGACCGGCTCATCCTGGACGCGCTCGCGAAGGATCCGGCGGGGAGGCCGGCGTCGTGCGCGGAGTTCCGGGGGCGGCTCGACGAGGCGCTCGCGGCGTTCTCGCCCTCCCCGGCGCGCCCCACGTCCGACGCGCGCGAGCTCGCGCCGACGGTCCGCGAGAAGACCGGCGAGCAGATGATCCTCGTCCCCGGCGGGCCGTTCCTGAGCGGGCAGCAGCGCAGGAGGGTGCATGTCGACGCCTTCTACATGGATCGCACGCCGGTCACGAACCGGCAGTTCAAGGCGTTCGTCGACGTGACCGGGTATCGCCCCGACGACGCCGACGCGAGCCGGTTCCTCTCCCATTTCAGGCGGGGCGAGATCCCCGCGGGCCTCGAGGATCACCCGGTGGTGTACGTGTCGTGGGACGACGCGCGGGCCTACGCCAACTGGGCCGGCAAGCGCCTGCCGACCGAGGCCGAGTGGGAGAAGGCCGCGCGCGGCACCGACGGCCGCAAATACCCCTGGGGGCGCCCCGAGCCGGGGCCGACGCGCGCGAACCACGACAACCGCGAGGGCGGGACGGTGCCTGTCGGCTCGCTGCCGGGGGGCGCCTCGCCCTACGGCATCCTGGACCTCGCCGGGAACGTCTGGGAGTGGTGCGAGGACTACGACGATCCGCACTTCTACGCGGACGGTCCGACCCACAACCCGCGCAACACCCGGCCTCCGGACCGGCCGCTGCTCGTGATGCGCGGCGGCTCATGGATGTACGGCGCGCAGTCGCTCCGCACCTGGGCGCGCACGAGCTTCGAGGCGCACTACCGCTTCGCCGACGGCGGCTTCCGCTGCGTGCGCACCGCGTCGTCGAGCTGACCGGCGCCGGCGGCGCGGGCGCGGGCGCGGCGACGCCGGCGGCTCACGAACGCCTGGCCAACCCGGGGCGGCGCGGATAGAACGGCCGGCGCAGATGAAGAAGGCCACGGCGAGCGGCGGCGTCCGCGTGCGGCTGACCGGCATCCGGCGCGTCTTCCCCGTGCTCGACGACGCGGGCCGCGCGCAGGGCGGCGGCGCCGCCGGCGTGGTCGCGCTCGACGGCATCGACCTCGACATCGCGCCGGGCGCGTTCGTCGCGCTGCTCGGGCCGTCGGGGTGCGGCAAATCGACGTTGCTGCGCCTCGTCGCCGGGCTGGACCGCGCCGACGCAGGCGCCGCGGTCGTCGAGGCCGAGGAGGGGCCGGGCGGCGCGATCGGCGGGCGCGCGCGCGCGCGCGCGCCGATCGCGTACGTGTTCCAGGACGCGCACCTCCTGCCGTGGCGGAGCGTCCTCGAGAACGCCGCCTTGCCGCTCGAGCTCGCCGGAGCGCCGCTCGAGGAGCGCCACGCCGCGGCGCGGGCCGCGCTCCTCCAGGTCGGCCTCGACGACGCGGGCGCGCGCTATCCGGCCGAGCTCTCCGGCGGCATGCGCATGCGCGTGTCGCTGGCCCGCGCGATGATCACGCGCCCGCGGCTGCTCCTGCTCGACGAGCCGTTCGCCGCGCTCGACGAGCTCACCCGGAGCCGGCTCGACGATCAGCTCCGCGCCCTGTGGACCGAGCTCGGCATGACCGTGCTCTTCGTGACCCACTCGATCACCGAGGCCGCCTACCTCGCCGAGCGCGCCGTCGTGCTGTCCCCGCGGCCGGCGCGCGTCGTCGCCGACCGCACGCTGGCGCTGCCGGCCGAGCGGACCGCCGCGCTGCGCACCGAGCCGGCGTTCGCGCGCGAGGTGCGCGCGCTGCAGGAGGCGCTGGAGAGCGGCGGCGCGTGAGGCGCGAGCGGGAGGCGCAGGGGGCCTCCCGGTAGACCTCCTCGCCCCTGGACCGCCGTGGCCGCGGGACGCCTCACCTGCGCTGGACTCCCGAGGACGTGCTACGCGCCGTCGTCGCCGCGCGCCCGCTGAGCCCGTCCCCTGCTCTCCACGGCCGTCCCGCGCGGCACGCGCAGCCCCCACCCCCGCCGCTGACCTCCGCCGCGCGCGACGCCCATCGTGCGCAGAGCTCCCACTCCGCGCACGAAGCCGCGCGCGAACGCGCTTCCATGGCGACAGCGCGCCCGTACAATCGCCTCATGCCCATGCGCCCCCGGCGGTTGCTTCCCCTCGCGCTTCCTTCGTTGCTGCTCGCTGCAGCGGCCTGCAGCAACCCGGAGATCGTGACGCCCCCAGGCGAGGGCGGCGGAGGCGGGGACGGCGGCAGCACCAGCGAGAGCACCGGGGTGTTCGTCGGCACGACGGTCGGCTCGGGCGGCGCGGGCGGCGAGAACGGCTGTGAGGACGTCGACTGCCGGCCGGACCAGCGCTGTGAGCTGCAGGACGGACAGGCCACCTGCGTCGACAACACCTGCGACGACCTCTCGTGCGGCCCCACCGAGGAATGCCAGACGACCGCAGAAGGGGGCGCCATCTGCGTCGATATCGGCTGCCGCAGCGATCTCCAGTGTCCCACCGACAGGTACTGCAACGGCACCATCTGCGTCGCCGACGCTTGCACCGCCGGCGAGCGCACCTGCGACGGCGACCTCCTCCTCCAGTGCCTGTCGAACGGCAGCGACACGCGCGAGCTCTTCACGTGCGGCGGAGAGGCCTACTACGAGAGCACGTGCACCGACGACGGCATGGGCAGCGCCAACTGCCCCTGCGAGGACGACTGGGACTGCCCCACCTACGCCTCGTGCGAGGTCGGCTCCTGCACCGGCACCGGCGACGCGCCCACGTGCCTGCTGGAACCGGAGCCGTTCGCGAACGTCCTGCCGCAGATGGAGATCCAGTGGGGAGGGCAGAACCGCGCCAACTCGAGCGCCGTCGACAGCCCGTTCCCGACCTCGGCGCAGAACGTCATGACGCCGCTCGTCGCCAACCTCGACGACGACAACGGCGACGGGCGCATCAACGAGCTCGACTTCCCCGAGATCATCTTCACGACCTTCTGCGGCTCGACGTACGCCAACAGCGGCGTCCTCCGCGCCATCCACGGCGGCGGCCCCAACAAGGGGCGCAACTACTTCGCGGTGCTCGGCGCGCAGCTCTGGAAAGAGGGCGACCCCCTCGACGTGGCCTACCGCTGCGGCGACGCGACGCTCCTGCCGACCGCCTCGCTGGCCGTCGGCGATCTCGACAACGACGGCGCGCCGGAGATCGTCGCGATCACCGAGACCTCCGGGCTCCAGATCTTCAGCAACACGGGCGAGACCCGGCTCCTCGCGAACAACCTCTGGACCGGTTACAACGAGCCGGCGCCGTCGATCGCCAACATCGACGGCGAGGGGCTGCCGGAGATCGTTGTCGGGGCGAACGTGTTCACGCTCCACGTCGACGCGGAGACCCGCGTGCTCTCGATCGTCGACCAGTTCAAGGGCAAGCTGACGCAGGGAATCCAGGGGAATCCCCTGAACGCGGCCAACCGGCTCGGCCCCATCACGTGCATCGCGAACCTCAGGGACGACCACCGGCTGGAGATCGTCGCGGGAAGCACCGCGTACGCCCTCCCCCGCCCGCCCGTCGGCGTGACGAGGAGGGCCGAGTGCGCGCCCCCCTACGACGACCCGGAGGCGACGGCGTTCTGCAACGGGGAGCTCCTCGTGGCGTGGGACGGGCAGGCCGTCAACGTGACCGGCCCGACGCCGATCCCGGACGCCCGACGCGACGGGTTCTGCGCGGTGGCCGACGTCCTCGGGGGCAACAAGACCGCCCCGCCCGGCCCGAACAACCCGCTCGACGAGGAGCCGGAGGTGATCCTGTTCAACGACGGGTACTTCTACGTGCTCGACGGGCAGGACGGCACGATCCTGCGCCACACGGTGATGGGCACGGGCGCCACGCGCGACGGCGGGGCGCCGAACGTGGACGACTTCGACGGCGACGGCTTCCCCGAGATCGGCACGGCGTTCGGCCTCCGCTACGTGATGCTCGACCTCCAGGAGCCCACGGCGGCGTGCCCCGCGTGGCCCAACCCGCTCAACGACGCCGGCACGGGGCTGCCCAACCCCCCGCGCACGCCGAACGGGCTGCCGTGCGAGACCGACGAGGACTGCGGCGCCCCGGGCGCCGCGACGTGCAACCAGCAGGCGCACACCTGCGTCTGCTACCACAACGGCTGGCAGCGCGAGACCGAGGACGACTCCAGCCGCGCCACCGGATCGAGCGTGTTCGACTTCAACGGCGACGGGGCCGCCGAGGTCATCTACAACGACGAGTGCTACTTCCGCATCTATGACGGCGTGACCGCCGGCGTCCTGTTCAAGGAGAACTCCCCGAGCCGCACGCGGTCCGAGTACCCGATCGTCGCCGACGTCGACAACGACGGCAACGCGGAGATCGTGTTCGCCACCTCGAACGAGTCCATCAACTGCTCGGCGGGCGTCGACCACAACAACGGCCTCGAGGTCTGGGGCGCGCAGAACGACCTCTGGGTCTCCGCCCGCCGCATCTGGAACCAGCACAGCTACCACGTGACGAACGTGCTCGAGAGCGGCGGCATCCCCGCGCGCGAGCCCGAGAGCTGGAAGACGTACGGCGGCCGCGCCTACAACACCTACCGCTCGAACCCGCGGTCGTACGGGATCGCGCCGGACCTCTCGCTGAGCGGCATCCAGGTCTCGTCGCCCGACGCCGCCTGCGGCGAGCTCACCGAGAACGTCGACATCACGGTGCGCGTCGACAACCTCGGCGACCTCCGCGTGGGCCCCGGCGTCGTCATCGGCTTCTACGGCGAGTGGGACTCGCCGGCCGCCGACGAGCCGCTCTACGACGCGGAGCTCGCCCCGCTCCAGGCGGTCCTGCAGACGAGCATCGAGCCGCACAGCTCGCTGCTCCTCACGGTGAGCTACAGCGCCACGAACAACCCGCAGGGGACGCTCCCCGCCCGCGTGCGCGCGGTCGTCGACGAGAGCGGCATCGAGCGCGAGTGCAAGGAGGGCAACAACGAGCTCACGCTGCCGCTCGACGCCGGCAGCGCGCTGCCCGATCTCCAGATCGAGATCGGCCGGGTGACCGACGCGAAGTGCCAGATGCAGCAGGTCGACGTCCCGACGACGATCCTCAACGCGGGCTCCGCGCCGGCCAGCGACGTGCGCGTCCGCTACTACGCCGGCGACCCCGGCCAGGGCGGGACGGCGCTCCACGAGGAGGTCGTCCCGGGGCCGATCGCGCCGGGAGAGAGCGTGGACCTCACCCCCACCATCGACGAGTTCCCGTGGAACCTCTCGATCCTGATCTACGGCGTCGTCGACCCGGACGGCGCGATCGACGAGTGCAACGACGGCAACAACAGGGACGCCGCCTCGGACAAGGTCCAGTGCCAGCCCATCCAGTGACGCGCCGACGGCGGCCCTGACGCCGCCGCCGCGCACGAACGCCGGCGCTCATCGGGGGCGCCGGTGCTATGTCTGTCCGCCGCGCCGCCGCGCCGCTCCCGTGTGGCGCCGCGCCGCCTCCCGCCGCCGCGCCGCTGCGCCGTCCGCAGACGCCGCCGCGCCGCGCGACAAGAGCCCCCACAGCGCCATGCTCGGAACATCCAACCTCGCCAAATCCTTCGGTGATCGGACCCTCTTCGAGGGCGTCTCGCTCAAGCTGAACCCGGGCTCCCGCTACGGCCTCGTGGGCGCCAACGGCTCGGGGAAGACCACCTTCCTCAAGATCGTCGCCGGCGACGAGCCGGCGACCGAGGGGAACGTCAGCATCCCGAAGGACGCCCGCGTGGGCGTGCTCCGGCAGGACCGGTTCCTCAGCGACGACCAGGTCATCCTGGATCTCGCGATGATGGGCGATCGCGTCGTGTGGGAGGCGCTCGTCGAGTCGCGCCGCCTCGCCGAGGACGGCGGCGGCGGCGATCCCGGCCGGGTCGCCGACCTCGAGGACCGCATCCGCGCCCACGACGGCTACACGCTGGAGGCGCGCGCGAGCGCCGTCCTCGAGGGGCTCGGCATCCCGGTGGAGGCGCACCGGCGGCCGCTCTCCACGCTGTCGGGCGGCTTCAAGCTGCGCGTGCTCCTCGCGCAGGTCCTCCTCGGCGGCTCGGACGTGCTGCTGCTCGACGAGCCCACGAACCACCTCGACATCCTCTCGATCCGCTGGCTCGAGAAGTTCCTCGCCGGCTACAAGGGCTGCGCGGTCGTCATCTCCCACGACCAGCGCTTCCTCGACAACGTCGCGACGCACATCCTCGACGTCGACTACGAGACCATCACGCTCTACACGGGCAACTACGCCGCCTTCGTCGTCGAGAAGCAGGCGATCCGCGAGCGCAAGCAGGCCGAGATCGCGCGCGCGGAGAAGATCATCGCCGACAAGCGGGCGTTCGTGGAGCGGTTCGGCGCCAAGGCGACCAAGGCGCGCCAGGCGCAGAGCCGGCTCAAGCAGATCGAGAAGATCGAGGTCGAGGAGCTCGCCGACACGTCGCGGCGCACGCCGGCGTTCCGGTTCGCCGTCCAGCGGCCGAGCGGGCGCGACGTGCTCGAGGCGCGGGGGATCTCGAAGGCGTACGGCGCGAAGCAGGTGCTGCGCGACGTGTCGCTGTCGGTGCGGCGGGGCGAGCGGGTCGCGGTCATCGGCCCGAACGGGCTCGGCAAGTCGACCCTGCTCAAGATCCTCGTGGGCCGGCTGCAGGCCGACGCCGGCGGCGCGTCGTGGGGTCACGAGGCCCGCGTGGGCTACTTCGCGCAGGACCACCGCGAGCTGCTCGTCGACGGGTCGATGACGCCGCTCTCCTTCCTGTGGGCGGCGTGCCCCGACGAGTCGCCGAGCTACGTCCGCGGCCAGCTCGGCAAGGCGCTGTTCTCGGGCGACGAGGTGGAGAAGAGCGTCGGCTCGCTCTCCGGCGGCGAGGCGGCGCGGCTCATCTTCTGCCGGATCATCGTGGAGCGGCCCAACGTGCTCGTGCTCGACGAGCCGACGAACCACCTCGATCTCGAGGCGATCCACGGGCTCGTCGAGGGGCTCAAGGCGTTCGAGGGGACGGTGATCTTCGTCTCGCACGATCGCTTCTTCGTGTCCGAGCTGGCGACGCGCATCCTCGAGGTCACGCCCACGGGCCCGCGCGATTTCCCCGGCACGTACGAGGAGTACCTGGCCGGCTGCGGCGACGATCACCTCGACGCCGACACGGTGGTGCTCAGGGCGAAGCGCGAGCACCAGAGGGCGGCGGCGGCGCCGGAGGCGGGCGGCTCCTGGGAGGAGCAGAAGCGGCGGCGCAACCGGCAGAAGGAGCTGCCGGCGCGGCGCGACAAGGTGCTCGCGGCCATCGAGGCGGCGGAGGCGCGGAAGAAGGCGATCCACGACCTGTACTGCAGCGACGGGTTCTTCGAGCGCACGGGCAAGGCGGAGGTCGCGGCGCTGAACGCCGAGGAGGAGGCGCTCGGGCCGCGGATCGACGCGCTCATGGCGGAGTGGGAGCAGCTCGAGCAGGAGATCGCGGAGCTCGGGGCGCCTTAGTACCGCGGGTCAGAAATCCTGCCAGGGATCTGCCTCGCGAGCCCCCGGAGAGGGCGTTCGTCGCGCGGGTGGGGCCCCGCCGAGCTCGCCGTCAGGCGGGGATCTGCGCGATGTCCTCGCGATCCCAGTGGCGGTGCTGCGCGATCGCCCGGAGCAGCTCGTGGCTGAACGGCACGAGCCCCGCGGGGTCGCGCAGCGTGACGACGCCCTTGTCGGACAGGAGCGGGCCCGCGCCCTGCGCCCCGGCCAGCGCCACGCCCTGGATGAGCGACGACGAGAGGAGCGCCACGCCGTCGCCCGTCGCGCCGATCGCCTTGCAATGCTTGAAGGCCTCGTTGACGAAATGGACCGCCTCGCCCGTCGCCGCGAGCGCCTCGACGCTGGCGCGCCCGCCGGGGACGTAGACCGCGTCGAACATGACCGACTTCGCCGTGAGCAGCGACCGCTCCGCCTCCACCGCGCTGCCGTCGTCGCCGTGGATCGGCCCGAGGCGCGTCGACACCACCTGCGCGTGCGCCCCCGCCGCCTCGAGCGCCGCCTTCACCGCGGCGAGCTCGGCGCCGCTGAACCCGTCGGCCGCGAGCACGGCGACGAGCCGGCTCTTCACCGTGTCCTTCACCGTGTTCTCCATGCTGAGCGCCGGCGAGGCGTCCACGGAGCGCTTGCCCGTCACCGCGCCCTTCGAGGGCACCTGGGGCTGGCCCGCGGGCGCGGCGACGCCGATCCCCTCGGCGACCAGCCTGCCGAGGTCGACGTCGACCTCGCCGAGCCGCGCGACCATGCGCTCGCGGATGTCCCGCGTCGCGACGTTGCCGAGCTCGAACCGCGCGGCGCGGATCAGGTGCTTCTTCTCCGGCGCCGAGAGGCTGTTCCAGAAGAGCCTCGCCTGGGTGATGTGATCCTTGAAGGTATCGCTCCGCAGGCGCGCCTTGAGCCCGAGGACCCGCTCGGCGTGGTGCACGAAGGCGCCCGACTCCCACGACGCCGTCATCGGACAGCCGCCGGCGAGCGAGTTCGGCACGTAGTGCGCCCGCCCCTGCTTGATCCGCTGCTGCATGAAGCCGTCCCGGTTCTGGTTGTGCACAGGAGCCAGCGGGCGGTTGATCGGTATCTGCGGGAAGTTCGGGCCGCCGAGCCGCAGGAGCTGGGTGTCGAGGTACGAGAAGTTCCGGACGTGGAGCAGCGGATCGTCGGTGAAGTCGATCCCGGGCACGACGTTGGCCGTGTGGAACGCGACCTGCTCGGTCTCGGCGAAGAAGTTGTCCGGGTTGCGGTTCAGCGTCAGCTTGCCGATGCGGCGCACCGGCACGAGCTCCTCCGGCACGATCTTCGTCGCGTCGAGCAGATCGAAGTCGAACGCGAACTCGTCCTCTTCCTCGATGATCTGCACGCCGAGCTCGTACTCGGGGTGATCCCCCCGCTCGATCGCGTCCCAGAGATCGCGGCGGTGATAGTCCGGGTCCCTGCCGGCGAGCTCCTGCGCCTCGTCCCAGACATGGGAGTGCACGCCGAGCAGCGGCTTCCAGTGCAGCTTGACGAAGCGCGACTTGCCCTGCGCGTTGACGAAGCGGAAGGTGTGGACGCCGAAGCCCTCCATCATGCGGAAGCTCCGCGGGATCGCGCGATCCGAGAGCACCCACATCATCATGTGGGTCGACTCCGGCATCAGCGAGATGAAGTCCCAGAACGTGTCGTGCGCCGACGAGGCCTGTGGGATCTCCCGGTCCGGCTCCGGCTTGATCGCGTGGATGACATCGGGGAACTTGATGCCGTCCTGAATGAAGAAGACCGGTATGTTGTTGCCGACGAGATCGAAATTCCCCTCGGGCGTGTAGAACTTCGTCGCGAAGCCGCGCACGTCGCGGACCGTGTCCGCCGACCCGCGCGAGCCGACCACGGTCGAGAACCGTACGAAGACAGGTGTCCTGGCGTTCGGATCCTGCAGGAACGCCGCCCTCGTGTACTCGGCCATCGACTCGTAGACCTGGAAGTACCCGTGCGCCCCCGACCCGCGCGCGTGGACGACGCGCTCCGGGATGCGCTCATGATCGAAGTGCGTAATTTTCTCGCGTAGATGAAAATCCTCGAGGAGCGTCGGCCCCCTGGCCCCTGCCTTGAGCGAGTCGTCGGTGCTGTCGATCCGGATGCCCTGGTCGGTCGAGAGGACCGTGCCGGTCAGGTCCTCGCGGTGAGGTTCCAGGCTATCGATCTTGCTGTGCGCGCTGATACCCGGGCTCCCGCCCTTCTTGCCTTGTTCGGCCATGCGTCCTCCCCATCCTCCTGCCCGATCTCCGGTGCGCAGGTGGCGATTGGATGCGTGGAGGTGGCGCGCGTCGCGGGACTCTGGCCGAAAAACTGGATAAGCTCGGCGCATGCGCACCGCAGCGGCCGCCGTCGCGGCCCTCGCCCTCACGCTCTCCGTCAGCCCACGCGCCCACTCCGAGTCGGCATGGGCGGACAGGGGCGTCTGGGCGAGATCGATGACGAACCGGATCTCCGGCGAGATCGACGTGCTCAGTCGGAAAGGATACCTCGAGGGGTACGGGCAAGTCCCGCGGGCCCTGGTCAGCGTCGTGAGCTTCGGCGGCCAGGTCGCGCTCGCGGAGGGAACTTACGTCGAGGCCTGGCTCCCGCTCGTGCTCGGACAGGCGCCCATGCTGAGACACGGCCAGGCCACCACGGACACCAAACCGGTGTTCCTGGTGGGCAATCTGACGGCCGGCGGCCACCTCGCCAGGAAGCTGCTCCCCGAGCTCGTCGTGTACGCCGGGGCGTCGGTGTCTCTGCCGCTCACCTGGTGGCCCAACGCGCGGGAGATCGAGGTCGCGGACGTGGCCCTGATGACACGAGCGTTCTTCGATACGCACCGGACATTCCTGAAGCACCTGCCGCTGCGCGTACGCGGCGGCGCCGAGATGAACCTCGAGGAGATCGTCGAGTTCCGCACCGATCTCACGGCCTCGCTCGCGCTCTCGCTCGGCGGCGACTCGACCGAGCTGGTCGTGGAGCAGGGCAACGAGCTGCAGCTCGGATACCAGGGGTTCGGCGCCGGGCTGCGGGTCCAGGAGGCGTTCCTCCTCACCGAGCCGGACATGGCGCAGGTCGCGCTGGAGCCCTTCGTGAACTGGGATATGTCGATCTTCGAGCTCTTCACGCGGGCCGGGCTCCTCATCCCGATCGATGAGCCCATGGGCTCCGGGTTGGGCGAGCACGGCATGACCACGCTCCGCATCAACGCGGGCACGAAGTTCTAGGCGTATACAAAACGCCGAGGACGCCAGGAGAGCCGATCTTCCCTGGCGTCCTCGGGGGCCCGGCGGCTCAGCTCCTCGTCGGAGCGCCGCCGTGGACTCTGTCCAGCGGACGACGCCTCAGTGGCCTCGTCCCTTGCGGCTCGCCATGTCGATGCCGACGGCGAGGATGAGGATGATGCCCTTGATGATCGGCTGCCAGAAGCTCTCGGTGTTCATCAGGCTCATGCCGTTGTCGAGCGAGGCCATCACCAGCGCGCCGAGCAGGGCGCCCCAGATCGTGCCCTGGCCGCCGAGGAGCGACGTGCCGCCGATGACGGCGGCGGCGATGGCGTCGAGCTCCATCATGCGGCCGGCGTCCGAGGTCGCGGAGCCGACGCGGGCGGTGAGGACGATGCCCGCGATGGCCGCCATCACGCCCATCAGCGTGAACACGGCGATGAGGTGACGGTTGATGTTGATGCCGGAGTAGAAGGCCGCCTCGCGGTTGCCGCCGATCGCGTAGAGGTGCCGGCCGAACGCGGTGTGCTTCGCCAGCACCGTGAACGCGGCCGCGAGCACGAGCACGAGGAGCACGGGGAACGGGACGCCCTGGTACGCGTTCATCAGCGCGGCGAAGGCGATCGTGAACGCGGCGAGCCCTATCCAGGGGAGGCGCGCCGGGCCGGTCGCGCGCACGGCCTTGTAGAGCAGCACCACGCAGAGGAGCCCGGCGCCCGCCCAGCCGAGCGTGTGCGGCACGTACGCCTGGCCGACGAACAGGTAAGGACGCGCCGGCGAGACGGATACGCCGCCCGTGGTGCCGAGTATCGCCCCCTGGAAGATCAGCATCCCGCCGAGCGTGACGATGAACGGTGGAATGCGCAGCCGCGCCACGAGCGCGCCCTGCACGAAGCCGAGCAGCGCGCCGAGCGCGAGCGGCAGGAGGAACGCGGCCGGGAGCGGCCAGCCGAGGTTCACGTAGATGATCGCCGACGTGGCGCCGAGCAGGCCGGCCAGCGCGCCGACCGAGAGATCGATCTGGCCCGCGACGATGACCATCACCATGCCGACGGCCAGGATCGAGGTCACCGACATCTGCCGCGCGAGCAGCGTCAGGTTGCGCGGCGTCACGAACGTCCCGTCCGTCGTGATCGAGAAGGCGACCCAGATCGCGATGAGGGAGCCCACCATCGAGAGGGCACGCCAGGGGATACGCACGCGAAGCTTGGCCTCGCTCATTCCGTCACCTTCCTCGTTGCTGCGGCCATCACGCGCTCGGCCGTGGCGTCCTGCCGATCAAGGCAGGCAGTCATCCTTCCCTGGGTGAGGACCAGCACGCGATGGCTCATGCCGAGCAGCTCCGGCAGATCGGAGGAGACGAGCACGACCGCCAGCCCGTCCACCGCGAGCTTGTGGATGAGCTGGTAGATCTCCGCCTTCGCGCCGACGTCGATCCCCCGCGTCGGCTCGTCCAGGAGGAGCACGCGCGGCCCCGTCATCAGCCACTTGCCGATCACGATCTTCTGCTGGTTGCCGCCCGAGAGCTGGTTCGCGAGCGCGAGCGGCCCTGGCGCCTTCGTCCTGAGCGCCCTCATCTGCTCGACCGCCGTGACCTCCCGCTCGGCGTGATCGAGGAAGAGCCCCTTCACGAACCGCCGCAGGGTCGCGAGCGTGATGTTGTCGAGCAGCGTCCCCTCGAGGACGAGGCCGTACCGCTTGCGATCCTCGCTGACGAGCGCGATGCCCGCGGCGATCGCCTGCGCGGGCGACGTGAACGGCGTCGTGGCGGGCCCGCCGCGCACCGACAGCGAGCCGGTGACGCGGCTCGTGGCCGCGCCGAAGAGCGTCGAGACCAGCGCGGTGCGCCCGGCGCCCATGAGGCCGCCGATGCCCAGCACCTCGCCGGCGCGCACCTGGAAGCTCACGTCGCGAAGGACGAACCGGCCGGGGTGCCCCGCGTCCTCGACCGACCAGCGCTCGACCGCGAGCGCGACCGGGCCGTCCGGCGGCGGCGGGCAGGGATAGAGGTTCGTCACCTCCCGGCCGACCATGTACGAGATGACCTTGTCGGGCGTGAGCTCGGCCCTCGACTGCGTCGTGATCGACTTCCCGTCCCGGAGCACCGTGATGCGGTCGGCGATCTCGAAGACCTCCTCGAGACGGTGGCTGATGTAGATGCAGGAGACGCCGCGGGCGCGCAGGTCGTCGAGCAGGCGGAGCAGCGTCCTCACGCCGGAGTCGGTGAGCGCCGCCGTGGGCTCGTCGAGGACGAGGATCTTCGCGTCCTTGAGCAGCGCCTTCGCGATCTCGACCATCTGCTGCTGGCCGATGCCGAGGTCCTTGATCGGGCGCTCGGGGTCGACGTCGAGCCCGACGCGCTCGAGCGCCTTGCGCGCCTCGCTCCGCACCGCGTCCCAGTCGATGAGCCCCCCGCGGACCGGCTCGCGCCCGAGCATCAGGTTCTCGGCGATCGTGAGCTCGGGGACGAGCGCGAGCTCCTGCGCGATCAGCGCGATCCGGTGCTCCTCGGCGCTGCGCATGCTGCTGAACTCGACGACACGGCCGTTGAGGCGGATCTCGCCGCCGTACGTGCCGGCCGGGTAGTAGCCGCACAGGGTCTTGATGAGGGTGCTCTTGCCCGCGCCGTTCTCGCCGCAGAGGGCGTGAATCTCGCCCTCCCGGAGGTCGAACGACACACCGTCGAGGGCCTTCACGCCCGGGAACTGCTTCGTTATCGATGCGAGCTCGAGGAGAGACATTGGCGTGGGAGCGGGTGCGACGCGCGGCCACGTTTGCCCGGGGCGCGCCCGAGATGCAAGCAATTATTTCGTGGGGGCAGACAGGAGCCGCGCGGCCCGGGCCGTGGCTCGGGCTCGCTGGGAGACGCCGCAGGCGCAGAGTGGATGAGGGCCCTCAGGACGAGGGCCCCCGGGAGGCGAGCGCGAGGGCGCTCAGTTGTAGAAGGCGAGATCGTCGATGTAGACGTCGAACTCGGCGTCGTCGATGCCGACCTGGAACTGGATCGAGTAGAGCTTCGACGCGTCGATCGCGGTCGTGCCCGCCGGAGTGCCCCAGCCGCCCTGCTTCAGGTCCGCGAAGGGAATGGTGAACTGCTGCCACTCCTCGGTGAGGGGGAGCGACTTTTGCCACTTATCGCACTCGTCCGTGCAGACGCCGCCCTCCGGATCCGTGCCCGGGTCCGAGATCATGACGGTCGCGCTCGTGGTGCCCTTGGCCCAGAGCGTGATGCCGGTGTACGCCGAGGCGTCATATGCCGCCTTGGCCCCCTCGGGGCTGTTCAGATCGAAGCCGAACCCGGCGCCCCACGCCGTGAAGCCGGACCCCCACGAGCGCGCCGCGTAGGCGCTCTGCCCGCGCGCCGGCGCCAGCTCCGTCATCGTGAACGGCGTCTCGCCGGTGCCCTCCGGATCGGGCGGCGGCTGCTGCGTGGCGCCCTCCGTCCCGTCATTGAAGGTGTACCAGTACCCGACCCGGCCGCCGGCGGCGTTGATGGCGTTGTCGTTGTCCTCCATGTCGTCGATCATCTCGAGCGACTGCGGGCCGGCGCCCGCACCCGTCGTCGCGGAGGTCGTCGAGGCCGCCGACGAGGAGGTCGACGCAGCGTCCGTCCCCCCCGAGGAGGCCGACGTCGCGCCCCCGGAGCCCGTGGTGGTGCCGCTGCCGGTGCCGCCGCCCGCGCCCCCGGCTCCCCCGTCGCCGTCGTCGCCGCACGCCACGAAGGCCGCAATCGCCAGACCACCGAGCACCAGGTTCAAGCTACGCAGGAAAATTCTATTCTTCATACGTTATCTCCGTATGTACACGTAGGCTAATCAGGAGTCGCCTTATGCCGGACATCATGTGATTAAGGTTGAAGAGCGTCCTGGCGCGCCGAGTATCGCCTGGAAGTTCAGCCATCGCAACCTTCTTCTCTCCTCACTGCAATCCACCTTGCTCCTCGTGCGCCGTGAAGCGCGCTTTCGCGGCGAAGTCCTGGTTGTGGTCGCCCGCAGCGACGATGGAGCGCGCGGAGCGTCGTTGGACGTGAGCGGCTGGATCATCGCGAGTGGCCGTCTGATTGCAACATGCCTTCGCGGGCACTCGGGACGAGGCTCGAAGGAGGAAAGATGGGAAGAGCGAAGGCTATCCAGCGCGCGCGCGCGGCCGCGCAGCGGGGGGAGCAGGCCACGCAGCGGGGGGAGCAGGCCGCGCAGCGGGGGGAGCAGGCCGCGGACCGGGCCCGGGGCGGGAGCGAGGGCGCGCCCCCGGCGCAGCGGGAGACAGCTTCGCCGAGAGGGCACGGCTCCGCGGCAGCGCAGCGCGCGGCGTGCGCGCCGCTGCCGGCGAGGAGGGGAGTCGCGCGGCGGCTCTGGAGCCGCGTGGAGACGGCGGCATACCGCGCCTACGGGCGGGTCACCGGGCTGTCCGAGGAGCGGCCGGCGCTCGGGGCCGAGATCGCGGCGCCGGTGCTGCGGGCGCTCGGGGTCCCGGAGCCGCGGGTCGCGAGCAGCCTCACGGTGAGCAGGCCGCGCGCGGCGGTGCTGCGCGCGCTGCACGACGCCGAGGGCGTCCGGCGCTTCACGCAGGGTGTCGGGAGCGTGGAGATGGGCGCGGGCGAGGGAGACGCCGCGATCTGGGCGGCGGGCCCGGGCGGGCGCGCGCGGGGGAGGACAGGGCTCGTGTCGCTCGCCGGCGCGCCGGGCGAGCGGGGCACGGAGATCAAGGCCGTGTTGCCCGGCGCGCGGCCGAGAGGGGCCATCGCGCGCGTGGCCGCCGCGCTGATGGCGGAGCTGCCCAGGCGGCGGCTGCGGGGCGACATGCGGCGGCTGAGGCAATGGATCGAGGTCGGCGAGATCCCGACGACGGTGGGGCAACCGTCCGGCCGGACAGGCCGTGAAAGGACGTGACCATGCGAGCGATCTGCTGGAACGGGGTGAATGACGTCGTCGCGGAGTCGGTGCCCGAGCCGAGGATCCTCAGCCCGCAGGACGCGATCGTCCGCGTCTCGCTCTCGTCGGTCTGCGGCTCGGACCTGCACCTGCTCCACGGGTACGTCCCGACCATGAAGGCGGGCGATATCCTCGGGCACGAGTTCCTCGGCGAGGTCGTGGAGACGGGCGCCGACGTGAAGAAGGTCCGGCGGGGAGACCGGGTCGTTGTCTCGTCGATCATCGGGTGTGGGCAATGCGTGTATTGCCAGAGCGAGCTGTGGTCGCTCTGCGACAACTCGAATCCGCACCACGCGGTGGAGGATCGGGTCTTCGGGGACACGACGGCGGCGATCTTCGGCTACTCGCACGCGTTCGGCGGGTTCGCGGGGAGCCACGCGGAGTACGTGCGCGTGCCGTTCGTGGATCACGGCGCGTTCAAGGTGCCCGACGGGGTGCGCGACGAGAGCGCGCTGTTCGCGTCCGACGCGCTCACGACGGGCTACATGGGGGCCGAGCTCTGCGACATCCGCCCGGGCCAGGTCGTGGCCGTGTGGGGGTGCGGCGGCGTGGGCCAGATGGCGATCAAGAGCGCCTATCTCCTCGGCGCCGAGCGCGTCATCGCGATCGACCGGATCCCGGATCGCCTGGCGATGGCGAAGGCGCACGGCGGGGCCGACATCCTGAATTGCGACGAGGTCGACGTGCTGGAGGCGCTCAGCGAGATGACGGGCGGGCGCGGGCCCGACGCCTGCATCGACGCGGTGGGCATGGAGGCCGACGGCGCGGGCCTGCAGCACGCGGTCGACCGGGTGAAGCAGGCCCTCCGGCTGCAGAACGACCGGCCGCTCGTGGTGCGCGAGGCGATCATGGCGTGCCGCAAGGGAGGTACGGTGTCGATCATCGGCGTCTATTCCGGGCTCGCCGACAAGATCCCGCTCGGCGCGCTCATGAACAAGGGGCTCATCGTGAGGACCGGCCAGCAGCACGGGCCGCGGTACATCCCGAGGATGCTCGATCTCATGCAGCGGGGGGACATCGATCCGTCGTACCTCGTGACGCACCGGATGTGCCTGGACGACGGGCCGCGAGGATACCGGCTGTTCGAGGAGCGCGCGCAGGGGTGCATGCGGGCGGTGTTCGCGCCCTGAAGTGCCCGGCCCCCGGCGAGGGCGCTCCCTCGCCGGGGCCTACGGTGGGTGGGGGGTGGATCGGCGAGCTAACGACCTTGCTCGGAGGCTGTCTGTTGCTTGGCCAGCGAGGCATGGATCTGCTGCGCGCGCTCCAGGTGGGTGACCACCTCGCCGCGGATGCGCTGGAGCTCCTGCTTCAGGGATTCATTCCTGGCCTTCGGGAGGAGCTGCTCGTCCAGCATCCGCAGGGTGTAACGGTGCGTCATCACCTGCGTGGCGATGAACGCCTGGTCGAACTCCCTGGCAGGCCGCCGGCGGAGATAGGCGGCGACGAGCGAGGAATGACCGACGAGCATCGAGCTCACCCGCGTCGGCTCCATCTTGATCCGGAGACGCACGAGGAGGGCGCCCAGACGGCGCTCCGACTGGCTGTGAGACTCCAGCATCTCCCGCGCGAAGTCCCTGACCTCGCGCGACCGCGCCTGCCTGCGCCCGATCATCGCCTGGGTGATCTCGAGCTGGTTGGAGGCCGAGATCACCGCCGCGAGCGCGCCGTCCGATACCTGGATCTGCGGGCTCTGCGGGCGCGCCGGCTGCTGGCCCACCTGCTGCTGGCTCACCTGCTGCTGGCTCACCTGCTGCTGCGGAGAGAGCTGCGCGCTCTGCTGAGCGTAGCCGCCCCGGCCAGACGCGTGCGCAGAGCTGCCAACGACGCTCGCGGCGAGCGCGGCGAGCACCGCGACGCGATGCTTGAAATGATGGCGCATCATGGGTGTTTCCCTTCCCTGGTTTCCGCGGGGCGATTCACGGAGAAATCCATGGATGCCCGCGGGTCACTACGTCGGAGCTGTTAAGCAATCGGCGGACCCGCTCTCGACGGAATCGGCGGGACCGCGCTGCTCATCTCGGCGCGCGACGAGGCGCAGGAAGGGCAGTCGCCGCGCACCCGGGCAGACCGACGGCGCGGCGTCTCAGGGCCTCGCGTCAAGGGCCGACGCCCCGCCGCCCGGCGCAGCGACCCGCGGAGTCGAGATCGCCTCCGCGAAAGACGCTCTCTCCGGCGGAGCCGTGGCGCCCGGAGCGCGCGCGATCCCCGGAAATCCCCGTCGCCGCGGGGGACAGAGGGCTTGCGGGAGGCCGGCCCCGGTGGTCAAGTGGAGCTCGGCGCGGAGCCGTCCGCCCCGCCCTCTGGCGATGAGCTCGTCCGGAGGCGCTCACGCGCTCGACCATGCCTGACCGCGGCTTCATCCTCACGCCCACAACCCGGGTCGTCTCCGGATGCCCGGAAATCCATCTCTACGCGGTCATGGAGGACGGCGCGCCGGCGCTCGTCATCGAGGACAGGTTCAGGCCCTACTTCTTCGTGCGCGCGCGCGACGAGGACATCGCGCGGCGGATCGCGGGCCACCGGGTCTCCCGCGCGGCGCTCGAGACCCTCGACGGAGAGCCGGTCCTGCGCGTCGACGCCACGCTGCCCCGGGACGCCGCGGCGCTGCGCGACCGGCTCGGCGAGGCCGGCGCCGACTGCCTCGAGGCGGACGTGCGCTTCGCCTACCGCTTCCTCATCGATCGCGGCATCCGCGGGGCATTCGCGGTCTCCGGGCCGTTCGAGCTGCACCCGGGCGTGGGGCGCGTGTACCGCAACCCGGATCTCGCCCCCGCGACCTTCGTCCCGGAGCTGCGCGTGCTGTCGCTCGATATCGAGACGAGCCTCGACGGCGAGCAGCTCTTTTGCATCGGCCTCGCGGGCGCAGGCGGCGAGCGCTGCCTCCTCGTCCGGGACGCGCCCGTGCCCGGCGGCCTGCCGGATTACGTCGAGCGGTTCCCCGACGAGCGCGCGGTCCTCGAGCGGTTCCTCGCCTATGTCGCGGAGGTCGATCCCGACGTCCTCACCGGCTGGAACATCCCGGACTTCGATCTGCCCGCGATCCAGCGCTATTGCCGCCGCGCCGGGCTGTCGTGCGCGCTCGGGCGGGGCGCCGACGAGATCGCGATCCTGCGCGACCCGGGCTTCACGCGCGAGGCGCGCGCCATCCTCCCGGGGCGCGTGGTCCTCGACGGGCTCGCGCTCCTCCGCAGCGCCTTCATGCGGCTCGACGATTACCGCCTCGAGACCGCGGCGCAGACGATCCTCGGGCGCGGCAAGCTGTTCGGGTCCGACGACCGGGGCGCGCAGATCGAGGCGTCGTACCGCGACGACCCGGCGACGCTCGCGGCGTACAACCTCGAGGACGCCCGCCTCGTGCGGGATCTGCTGGCGAAGACCGGCCTCGTCGAGCTCTCGGTGCGGAGGAGCCTGCTCACCGGCATGCAGGTCGACCGCGTGGGCGCGCAGATCGCCGCGATCGACTCGCTGTACCTGCCGGCGCTCCGCGCCCGCGGCAAGGTCGCGCCGTCGGTGTCGAGCGAGGCGCCCGACGGAGAGGTCGAGATCGCCGGCGGCCTGGTGCTCGATCCGGTGCCCGGGCTCTACCGCAACATCGTGGTGTACGATTACAAGAGCCTCTATCCGAGCCTGATTCGCACCTTCAACATCGACCCGCTGACGTTCGTCGCCGGAGACGGCGCGCCGCCCGAGGCGCTCATCGTGACGCCGGGCGGCGCGGCGTTCCGGCGTGGCGAGCCGGGCATCCTCCCCGAGCTCGTCGCGCGCCTCTGGGACGAGCGGACCGACGCCCGGCGGGCGGGCGACGAGCGGGGCGCGATGGCCATCAAGATCCTCATGAACTCGCTCTTCGGCGTGCTCGGCTCCCAGGCGTCGCGCCTGTTCTCCCCGGCCGTCGCGAACGCGATCACGAGCGCCGGCCAGCACGTCATCCGGCTGACGGCCGAGGCGGTGCGGAAGGCCGGGCACCGGGTCCTTTACGGCGACACCGACTCGCTCTTCGTCGATATCGGCGAGCCGGACGCCGCGCGCGCGCTCGCCCGCGCCGAGGAGCTCCGCGACGCCGTCGCGGCCTCCGTCGCCGCCGAGATCGGGAGGACCTTCGGGTGCGAGAGCCGGCTGGAGCTCGAGTTCGAGAAGGTCTATGCGCGCTTCCTCCTGCCCGAGCTGCGCGGCGCCGCGCAGGGCAGCAAGAAGCGGTATGCGGGCCTGGTCGCCGGGGAGGGCGACAAGCTCGAGATCGTCGGCCTCGAGGCGGTCCGGCGCGACGCGAGCGCCGTCGCGCGGCGCTTCCAGCGGGAGCTGCTCGACCTGGTGTTCCACGATCGCCCGGTCGAGGCCTTCGTGCGGACGTTCGTGGCCGACCTGCGCGCGGGCCGCTTCGACGCGGAGCTCGTCTACAAGAAGGCGCTCCGGAAGCCGCTCGGCGCCTACACGAAGACGACGCCGCCGCACGTCAAGGCGGCCCGCAAGCTGACCGGCGACGTGGGGCGGATCGTGGCGTACGTGATCACGCGCGCGGGGCCCGAGCCGGTCGGCCAGACGACGGCGCCGCCGGACTACGACCATTACGTGTCGCAGCAGCTCAGGCCGATCGCTGACTCGGTGCTGCGGTGGCTGGGCGGGCCCGATTTCGACGCGATGACCGGCGCGAAGCGGCAGCTCTCGCTGTTCTGAGCTGGCGCCGCGTCCCACGGCGCCACGCACGCGCGGCGCCGCGCGGACGCGCCAGAGCTCACCTCGCCGACAGCGCGTCGGCGACGATCGCGCGCGCCTCGTCGAGCACGCGATCGAGGTGCGCCTGGTCCTTGAAGCTCTCCGCGTAGATCTTGTAGACGTCCTCGGTGCCCGAGGGCCGCGCGGCGAACCAGCCGTTCTCGGCGACGACCTTGAGCCCGCCGATCTCGCCGCCGTTGCCGGGCGCGCGGGTGAGCTTCGCGGTGATCGGCTCGCCCGCGAGGGTCGTGGCGCGCACCGCCTCGGGGGAGAGCTTCTTGAGCACGCTCTTCTCGCTCGGCGTGGCCGGCGCGTCGATGCGCGTGTAGAGCGGCGCGCCGAAGCGCTCGGTCAGGTCGCGGTAGTGCTCGGCGGGGTCGCGGCCCGTGCGGGCGAGGATCTCGGCGGCGAGCAGGTCGAGGATGATGCCGTCCTTGTCCGTCGACCACACCTGCCCGTTGCGCCGCAGGAACGAGGCCCCCGCGCTCTCCTCGCCGCCGAAGCCCAGCGAGCCGTCGAGCAGCCCGTCGACGAACCACTTGAAGCCGACCGGCACCTCGCGCAGCGGCCGGCCGAGGTGCTTCGCCACCCGGTCGATCATGCTGCTCGAGACGAGCGTCTTGCCCACCGCCGCGTCAGACCGCCAGTGCGGGCGGTTCTGGTACAGATAAAAAATTGCCACCGCGAGGTAATGGTTCGGGTTCATGAGCCCGGCGCTGCGCGTGACGATGCCGTGGCGATCCGAGTCGGCGTCGTTGCCGAACGCGAGGTCGTAGTCGTCCTTGAGCGCGATGAGGTTCGCCATCGCGTAGGGCGACGAGCAGTCCATGCGGATCTTGCCGTCGTGATCGAGGGGCATGAAGCTGAAGGTGGGGTCGACGGCCTGGTTCACCACCGTCAGATCCAGCCCGAACTTGTCGGCGATCGGGCCCCAGTACGCGATGTTCGAGCCGCCGAGCGGGTCGACGCCGATGCGCAGCTTCGCGCCGCGCACGGCCTCGAGATCCACGACGTTGCCGAGATCGGCGACGTAGGAGCCGATGTAATCGTACGGGTGCGTCGTCGGCGCGCGCAGCGCGGCCTCGTAGGGGACGCGCTTCACGCCCGCGTTGCCGCCGCGGAGCAGCTCGTTGGCGCGATCCTCGATCCAGCCGGTGACGGTGGTGTCCGCGGGCCCGCCGTTCGGCGGGTTGTACTTGATGCCGCCGTCGTCGGGCGGGTTGTGCGACGGCGTGATCACCACGCCGTCCGCGAGCCCCGAGGTGCGCCCGCGGTTCTGGGTGAGGATCGCGTGCGAGATGACCGGCGTCGGCGTGACGCCGTCGCGCTCGGCGAAGATCACGTCGACGCCGTTGGCGGCGAAGACCTCGATGACGGAGCGCTGCGCCGGCTCGGAGAGCGCGTGCGTGTCCATGCCGAGGTAGAGCGAGCCGGTCGTGCCCTGCTTCGCGCGGTACTCGCAGATGGCCTGGGCGACCGCGAGCACGTGCGCCTCGTTGAAGCTGCGCCGCGCGGCCGAGCCGCGGTGGCCGGAGGTGCCGAACGCGACGCGCTGCTGCGGGTCGCCCGGGTCGGGGCTCTCGCTGTAGTACTGCGCGCGCAGCTTGTCCGGATCGATCAGCACGTCGGGCGGGGCTTTACGGCCCGCGAGGGGGTGGAGCGGCATGGGCCTCCGCATAGCCGAGCGCGCGGGACGAGCAAAGCCCTGCGCGAGGCGCTGCGGCCGGATTGCCGCGCGGGTGGCGCTCGGGGATGCTCGCGGCCGTGAACGCGCCGCTCCGGCTGCTGCTCCTCCCCGGCCTCGACGGCACCGGCGCGCTCTTCGAGCCCTTCCTCTCGGCGCTGTCCGGCGAGATCGCGCCGGAGGTGGTCTCCTACCCCGCGGACCGGGCGCTCGACTACGACGCCCTCGAGGCGATGGTCGCGGAGCGCCTCCCCGCGGACGGGCCGTATGCGCTGCTCGGCGAGTCGTTCTCGGGGCCGCTCGCGCTCAGGCTGGCCTGCCGGCGCCCCGGAGGGCTCGTCGGCGTGGTGCTCGTGGCGACCTTCGTCACGAACCCGGTGTGGCTCGTCCCGTCGCTCGCGCGGCACCTCGTCGGCCCGTGGCTCTTCCGCCGGCGCGCGCCGGAGCTCGTCGCGCGGCGCTACCTCGTCGGCGCGCGCGCGTCCGCCGACTGGCTCGAGCGGGTGGCCGCGAACGTGGAGACGGTCGATCCTGCGGTGATGGCGGCGCGCGTGCGCGAGGTGCTGTCCGTGGATGCGCGCCCGCTGCTCCAGCGCTGCGCGGTGCCGCTGCTCTACCTGGGCGCCGCGGGCGACGCGCTCGTGCCGCCGCGCGTGCTCCGCGAGCTCTGCCGGATGCGGCCCGACCTCGAGTGCGTCACCGTGGACGCGCCGCACCTCGTGCTGCAGCTCGCGCCGGAGGCGTCGGCGCGGGCGATCGAGGGCTTCCTGAGGCGCGCGGCCGCTCGACCCGGGAGCGCTGCGCCGGGCCGTCCCGGCGATCCGTAGAGCGCGTCACGGCGCCGCGACAAGCACCGATCGAGCGCCGCGCCGAGATCGACTGTCGTGAATGCGCCCGGAGCCGGAGAAGCACAGCCGGCCAGACGTTCAGTTATTGCGCAATACTTTCCATATGTTATCGTTCGCACGCATTCTTGGACATCATGGAAACCTCGGTCTACACGCGCCGCCATGAGCGGCTCGCGGTGTAGCCAGGGACCGCGCCCGGTACGAGCGCACGCGTGCCCCCTGGAGGCACGGTGGCGCAGGGGCGCGAAATCGAAGGGAGTATCACAGTGATTTCACGACTGAAGAATACCGCCTGCCTGGCGGGCATCGTGGGCGGGAGCTTGCTTGTCACGGGTTGCGCCCTGGAGGCGACTGCGGAGGAGACGGCTGAACAGTCGTTCGCGCTCGGTTGCGCGTGCGACCTCCCCACCCAGTCCGTCATCACCGTCACCGGGCCGGACCGCTATCGCTCCGAGCAACAGGTCCTGCTCGATGCTCCGGTCGGGAAAGTCTGGGCCAAGCTGGGTTCTCTCGAGAGCTTCTTCGAGATCGCGCTGCCGAACGCCACGGACCTGCACTGGGTGGTTGGCAACGGCAAGTCGGTGGGCGACGAGCTGAACTTCGTCCTCGACGGCGGCCTGATCCGGCTGCTCGTCGTGGCCCGCGACCATCACGAGCACCGGTTCGAATACCGACTGATCGAGCCGTCCCTCGGGATCGAGGAGCTCGAATCGACCCTGACGCTCCAGGCTTGCGGCAATCGCACGGAGCTCGTGTGGGTGCGCGATTTCCGCATGACGGAAGGGGTCTCCTTCGATCCGCTGAGCGAGGTGGTTGCGCAGGAGTTCGGCAACCTGATCGCCCGATTCTCACCCTGACCGGGGCTGGCGTCGAGCCGCGCCTGCCCCCGCGCCTCTCAGGCGGTCACCTGGTGAACCTGATATCGTCGATGTAGACGTCGAAATCCTCGCCCTGCGCGAACCGGAACTCGATCGCGTAGAGCGCTGCGAGGTCGATGGCCTCTGCGGTGGGGTCGGCGCCCCAGCCCTCTCGCGCGAGCTCCTCGAAGGGGATCACGACCTGGGACCACTCCGCGCCGAGGCTCGCGTCGTAGGACCAGTGATCGTAGCACCGATCGGGGTCGCCCACGCCCGCCGACTCATCGCAGATCCCGCCCGCGGGCTCCGAGACGGTGTCCGAGATGTTGACCTTCATGGTCGTCGCCGCGCCCGCGTCGCCGAGCCTGGCCCAGAACACGATACCTGTGTACGCCGACGCGTCATAGGCGAGCGCGACCATGTCGGGGCGGTTCAGCGGGAAGCGGACCCCGGCGCCCCAGTCCGTGAAGCCGGACCCGACCGTGTGCATCGCCATCGTGCTCTGGCCGCGCGGCGGCGTGAGCGCCTCCGGGAGGAACCCGACGTGCAGCTCCTCCGTGGAGACCGGGGGAGTCTGCGTGCCTGTCCCATCGTTGTAGCTGTACCAGTAGCCGGCCCTGCCGCCCGCCTTCTCGATGGCGCCGTCGCCGTCTTCCATGTCGTCGATCAGATCGACGTCCGTGGAGCCGGCCGGCTCGCCCCCGCCCGCCCCGCCGCTGGCCGCGCTGGCCGTGACCGAGGACATACCGCCCGACCCGCCGCCCGCTTCTTCCACCGGGTGGTAGGGGTCGTCCAGCCCCGCGAGCGTCGTGCACCCGCCGGCTGCGAGCGTCCACGCCGCCCACATCCATGCTGCGCGCCTCTTCGCCATATCTCCTCCTACCACCGCCGCGCCGGCGCGGTCCACGGCCTCGCGGAGGCCTGGTGCCGGTTCCCTCGGGTCTATCTACCCCTTCGCGCTGACGGCGGGGCGGGCGCGCCGCGCCCTCGCCTCCGGCGGGCCCGCGCGGCGAACGAAGTCGACGAACGCGCGCAGCGCCGGCGGCGTCTGCCGGCGGCTCGGGTAATACAGATAGAAGCCCGGGAACGACGGCGACCAGGACGCGAGGACCTGGGTCAGCTTCCCGGCCTGGACCAGCGGCCTCGCCTGCTCGTCGAACACATAGGCGATGCCCACGCCGTCCGCCGCGGCGCGCAGCGCGAGGTCCACGTCGTTGACGATGAGCGGGCCGTCGACCGCGACCTCGAGAGACTGCTTCCCCTTCTCGAACTCCCATCGATACAGGCTGCCGTCCGTCGGCCACCGCGTGTTGATGCAGCGGTGCCGGTGCAGGTCGCGCGGGGTCGCGGGGACGCCGTGGCGCGCGAGATAGCCCGGGGACGCCACCGCCATCATCGTGAGATCACCGCTCAGCCTCACGGCCACCATGTCCTTCTCGAGGCGCTCGCCCAGCCGGACGCCGGCGTCGAAGCGGCGCGCGACGATGTCGGCGATCGCGTCCTCGACCACCACGTCGAGCACGATGTCCGGGTGCGCCTCGAGGAACCGGCCGAAGAGACACGCCGGCCTGGCAGGTCTCCCGCATGCAGGCGATCGCGGACCTGCGCGGGTGGTCGCCGGTCGTCGCGCTGCAGATCGAATACAGCCTCATCGAGCGCACCGTCGAGCGGGAGCTCATCCCGATGGCGCAGGAGATGGGCCTCGGGGTCATCCCGTGGTCGCCGCTCGGCAGCGGCGTGCTCACCGGGAAGTACACGAGGGCCGATCTGGACGCCGGCGGCGGCACGGCAGCCGCCTCCGGCACGCGCAAGAACGTCGCCGCCGCCAACGGCTCGCTGACGGAGCGGGGCCTCGGCATCGCCGAGGTGGTGAAGGCGGTCGCGGCCGAGAGCGGCAAGACGCCGGCGCAGATCGCGCTCGCCTGGGCGCTGCTCCACCCGGCCGTGACCGCGCCGATCATGGGCGCGCGGACGCTGCAGCAGCTCGAGGACAACCTCGGCGCGCTCGACGTGCGGCTGACGGACGGCCAGCGCGCCCGGCTCGACCAGGCCAGCGCCGTCGAGCTCGGCTTCCCGCACGATTTCCTGGCGCGGCCGATGACCCGGGGCGTGATGTTCGGCGACGTGAAGCTCGCCGCGCGGCGGTGAGCTGAGCTGATCGCGCTGGCGGTGGACTCAGGATCTGCGGCTCACAGCGGCCTCTGCTTCGCGGCCGCCTCGAGCCAATCCGCGCACGCGCCGTCGTCGGCGGGCGGCTGCGCGCCCTTCAGGAGATACCACGCCTCCCGGTGCTGCGCGCGGGCGCCCGGCGCCACGCGCTGCAGCGGGCCGAGCGACTCCACCTCGAGCATGTTCTGGTCCGTGAAGGTCTCGAAATTGACCCCCATGTCCGGGTAGGTGGCGCCCTCGACGAACGGGAACCGCTTCAGGAACACGTTCCCGTGGTTCGCGTACGCCGCGTAGCCCTGGCTCAGGAGCATACCCACCTTCTGCGGGCCCTTGCCGGCCACCTGCCGAAGGCGGAGCACGCGCTTCCCCCAGGTCCACCGGGGATCGGCCATGTCGGTGTACGGCCAGAGCACGAGGGGCCGCGCGGGCAGGAGGCGGTCGGGGTGCGGGAAGAACGGGGCGTGCGGGAACAGGCACTCGCCGCCGCCCGCCATCACGGTGAGCGCCCACGGCGTGAACTCGACCGCATAGGCGCCGTGGTTCTCGATCGCATGATCGAGGACGAACCTGCCCGCCGCGGGGTCCGCCGTGATGCGGATCTCCTTCTGCATTCCGTACCTGTCCGCCGGGGACCGGAACACGTGCGCGCCGTTCTCCTCCCGGTAGTCCACCGGATCGTTGTCGGGCTGCAGCGTCCGCTGCTCGTCCTCGGGGCCGATCCAGAGCCGGTGGCCGCCATAGAACCTGTACTTGGTCCCGCCGGTCGCGCCCAGGTCCTCGGGGATCTCGGAGAGCTCATTCGGACCGCCGACGACGCCATACCGGATGATCCGCGGGCCGATGTCGAGGGTGACGACGAGCTCCGTGTCGCCGCAGACGAGCCGCGCAGCGCGCTTCCAACCACCGTAGGAAATGATCTCCATGACGGAGGTCCGTACCGCAGAACCGGAGCGCGCTTCAACCCCGACCTCCCGTGGCGCGAGCCCGGGACGCTGCCTCGGGGAGCTCCGCATCGCGCTCGGCTGGCCGCGCGGCGGCCGTCCCTCACGTCCTCCTGCCGACGAACCCCTCCGGAGGCGCGAAGTCGGCCGGGCGGCCGCCCAGGGCGATGGCGACGGAGCGCTGCCAGTAGCGATCGCCGAGGTCGAGCGCGAAGTCCTGCAGCGACGGCAGCGCGTGCGCGCGGCTCGAGGCGGCGGCGATCGCGCGGAGGAGCGGGACGGTGAGGAGGGAGCTCTGCCGCGGCACCCCGAGCTGATCGGCGAGATCCTCGCCCAGCACGCTGCGGGAGACGCTGCAGAAGACGGCGACGAGCTGCTCGGCGCGACGGCGCTGGCGGTCGGTCCACCCGCTGTTGATGCCGTGGGAGAGCAGCGCGCTCACGAGCAGGCGCGAGTCGTTGTCCGGGGCGCCCTGCGTGAGGAAGATCATCTCGGCGAGGCGCCTCGCCTCGGCGTAGGACCCGGGGATGAGCTCCGGCTCGACGCCGATGACGTGGGCGACGTAGCGCCAGAGGTGGATGAGGTCCTCTTTCTGCGCGGGCGGGATGTGGTAGCCGAGCTTGTCGAAGCCGTCGAGCACGGCGACCGAGAAGAGCAGCGCGGTCGCGACCATGTCGTGCTGGTTGATCGGCTCGCCCCAGAGCTCCGTCTTCCACCGGCCGCTCGCGCGGATGAGGCGCCGCACCTGGGCGTGCATGACGCGCACCTTCACGGTGATCGCGAAGCCCTCGCCGGAGCGGCGCATCCCGCCCGCCAGGCTCACGGCGTGGACGAACCGGCTCGTCTCACCGAGGCGGCGCGGCGCCTGCTCGCGGAGCCTCCCCGAGAAGACGAGCGGCTTGTTCCCGCCCGGCGAGGCGTACCCGAGGATGAGCGCCTGCATCGCGAGCAGGATGCCGCCGAGCATGCCCGTGCGCAGGAACGCCGTCCCGCCGCGGTTCACGGCCTCCCAGTCGACCCAGAGCGGCACGTGATCGACCGCCGCGAAGAGCGCGCGCAGCTCGGCCGGGGCGTCGGGCACCGCGTCGATGCCGCGCGCGAGGGCGGCCTCGAGCTGCCGGAAGCCCTGCCCCGACGGCATCGACGCGAACGCGTCCACGACGGCGTCGGCGACCGGATCGACGCGGTGCAGGAAGGGGGCCAGGCGATCGAGCTGATCACCAAAGCGGCGGCGGGCTTCTGCGGTGTCCTGGAAACGAGCAGGGATCGGCGGGTGCTTCATGCGGCGGGTTCGAATCCCTTGGCACACGGCCGGCGTTCGGCAAAGACGCGCCGCGCGCGGGGCGCCCGGCGAGCGCCGGCGCGAGCGCGTGAGCGGTGGTGTCGCTCACCGCGCGCTCTCCGGTCGACGTCTCGACGGTCAGGAGTCCGTCTCGCGCGACGCATCCATCCGCTCGGCGCTCCGGCGGATGACCTCGGTGAGGTCGTATGTCTTGCGCTGCGCCAGGCAGAACCTGAGCCCCTCCCGGAGGCTGCGCATCGGGCTCAGCTCGTCGAGCGAGACGCCGATCGTCACGAGCGTGCCCGCGACGTGACCGCCCAGCCCGGTGAGGATGCAGCGCGCGCCGAGGAGTTGCACGGCCTGGGCCAGCTTGATGAGGTGCTGGGCGGTCATCGTGTCGACGACGGTCACGCCGGTGAGGTCGAGGATCACCCACTCGACGTCGCTGTCGTCCGCGACGCGCGCGAGGAGCCGCTCGGTGACCTCGACGGCCCGCACCGAGTCGAACAGCCCGACGAGCGGGAGCGTGAGGATGCCGTGCCAGATGTCGATGATCGGCACCGAGAGCTCCCGGATCGCGCGCTCCTGGCGCTGGATCGTCTCGAGCTGGCTCTCGAGCTCGCGCTTGGAGGCGGCGAGCGCGGCGAGCGCCTGGGTGTTCTGCTGCGTGGCCTCGGAGAGCTCGGAGAGGAAGACGCGCAGCGCCTCCTCGACCACCCCGAAGGAGTCCTGCTCGACACCATCGAGGAGCTTCAAGGCGACCTCGATCTCTCCCGCGGACGCGAGCGCAACCGCGTTGATGACGCGCTGCATTCGGCGCTCCTCGAAGGAGATCATCTTCTCGGGTTCTTGCATGGGCTCCTGTGCAATCTCACAGATAGCCTATCTCCGGCGCGGCAGGAAGGTGACCTCTCGGCGCAGGGCGGGTCGCGCTCAGTCGGCCGAGCGAGCGCAGCGGAAGCCGGTCGAGACGTCGCCTGCCTCGCGATCGAACGCCAGCCGGTACGTCGATCGGGCGGAGCTCGCCGAGAAGTCCCACGAGCCGCCGCGGAGCACGCCCTTGCTGCCGGTCGCCGGGACGAGCGGGTCGGTCCGGGCGCCCTTCGCGTAAACGCCAGGGTCCCAGCCGTCGGCCACCCACTCCCAGACGTTGCCCGCCATGTCGAGCGCGCCCGAGGGGCTCGCCCCCGCCTTCGCCGAGCCGACGGCCTGCGTGCCGCGCCCGCCGCAGGCCTGCGCGGGGGACCGCGACACGACGGCCTGCGCGCACCCCGGCGGGTCGTTGCCCCACGGGAACTCGCGGCCGTCGGCGCCGCGCGCGGCGTACTCCCACTCGGCCTCCGTCGGGAGCCGCTTGCCGACGAACGCGCAGTACGCCGCCGCTTGCGCCTGATCGACGCACGAGACCGGGTGCTGCGCCTTCGCGGGGTCGGCCGCGGAGCAGAGCGCGCCGCGCTGCGCGACGTCGGCGTCTGTCGCGCGGGGGCCGTGCAGGCCGCTCGGCGTGCACCGGCCCGCCTCGACGCAGCGCTGGTACGCGGCGACCGTCACCTCGGTGCGATCGAGGTCGAACGCGCGGGTGAGCGTCACCTCGTGCGGCGGCCGCTCGGATTTGCCCCCCTTGGCGCTGCCCATCGTGAACCGGCCGGCCGGCACCCGGATCATGTCGGGCGAGGGCGATGGCTTGACCGGCGGCGCGGTCAGGCCGTCGCGCGCGCGCGGCGGCGGCGCGGCTTCCCGGGCGCGGGGCCGGACGAGCGCGACGGCGATCGCGACGGCGGCCAGCGCGGCCGCCGAGCCGAGCGCAAGCAGCAGGCGCCGCCGCGGAGCGCCTGGGGCGGCCGCGGGCGCGGCCGGGGGCGGCGCCGGATGCGACGCGGCCGGGGGCGCGGCGCTCGCGGTGAGGCCGCGCATCGTGGTGAGGGACGGCGCGGGCCCGGGCAGCGCGCCGGCGGCTGTCGACATCGCAGCCGGCGCGCGCGCCGTGCCCGCCAGGCCCAGCGCGGCGGCGTCCGCGGCCGCGTGCGCCGCGCCGCCGGCCGCGTGCGCGGCGCCCGTGGCCGCGTGCGCCGTGCCCGCGACGCCCGGTGCTCCTCCATCAGGCGCCGCGCCGCCCGGCGGATCGCCCGCTGCGAGCGCTCCGGCTTCTGCAGACGCGGCCGTCGCCATCGCGGCCTCGAGCGCTGCCCAGAGCTCGCCCGCCGTGCGGTAGCGCTCGCGCGGGTCGACCGCGAGCGCGCGGCGCACCACCGCCTCGACGGCCTCGGGCGCGGTCGTGCCCGCGGCGCGCAGGCTCGGGCGGAACGCCGGATCGGTCGCGGCGATGTAAAGCTGCGTGAGGTCGCTCCCGAGCAGGGCGCGGTTGCCCGACGCGACCTCGATGAGCACGAGGGCGAGCGCGAAGACGTCGGTCCACGGCCCTGTCGCGCCGAAGCGGTGGTGGAACTGCTCCGGCGCGCCGTAATGCACCGTGAAGGCCCGGAGCGTGCTCCCCGTCTGGGCCATCGCCTGCGTCATGCTCGAGAGCTCGCTGAGCACCTTGGCGATGCCGAAGTCGAGGACCTTCATCGTCGGCCGGCCGCCGATCTCCGCGAGGAACAGGTTGGCCGGCTTGACGTCGCGGTGGGCGACGCCCTGCGCGTGCGCGGCCTCGAGCGCGTGCGCCGCGGGCGCGAGCAGGGCGACCGCCTCGGCGAGCGGCCGCGCCGCCTCGCCGCGGGCGCGCCGCTCGGCGATGTCGCGGTCGAGCGGCGCGCCGTCGAGCCACTCGAGCACGAGGTACGGCGTCCACTCGCCCGACGGCGAGACGGCGGCGCCCGCGTCGAGCGCCTGCACGATGCCGGCGTTCGCCCGCGAGAGGCGGTGGAGGAGCCTGCCCTCGTTGAGGAGCATCCGCTGGAACGACTCGCGCTCGGCCGGGGCGAGATTACTGAGCAACTTCAAGCACTTGACCGCGACGGGCTCGTCGAGGCCGAGGTGATGACCGCGGTAGACGACGCCGAATCCCCCCTCCCCGATCACGGCGTCGAGCCGGTACTTGCCGCCGATCGTCGCGCCCACCCAGCCGAAGGGATCCGAAGGTGCCATGCTCGCGGCGCGAGTCTACACCGCCGGCCTCGCCCGGAGATCGCGCGGAGGTCGGCGCGCGCGCCGAGCTGCTCCCCGAGCTCACCGCTCCCGCGCGTCGAACCCGCCCGGGCTCAGCGCCTTCTCGAAGAACGCGCACAGCTCCTCGTGACGCGCGCGCGCGTCCGCGCGGCCGATCTCGATGAGCCTCCCGGCGAACTCCCCGTCGAACAGCAGATACGACAGGAAGTCCGCCTCGCGCCGCTCGTCCCCCTCGGCGAGGCGGCGCATCACCCGGCCGAGCACGCTCGTGGTCCGCGCGCGGAACGCCGGCGACCTCACGAACTCCGCCGCCAGGCTGCCGATGTCCTTGGAAGCGCGGATGAGCAGCGACCGGAGCGGCCGGAGCGCGCGCCCCGGCGGGAGCCCGAGCTCGTCGTTCAGCTCGTCGACGAAGCCCTCGCCATAGCGGCGCCGCCCCGCCTCGAGGATCCCGTTGATGCTCTCGAGGCGCGCCAGGTCGTTGTCGATCCGGTCGAGCATCAGCGCGTTCAGCGTCTTTCCGAGCAGGAACAGGGGCCCCGGGGAGCCCGGCGCCTCGCGATCGGCCGTGGACGAGGCGGGCTCGATGTACCGCGGATTCACGACGATCACGCCGTCGGCCCCGAGGCGCCGCGCCGGCGACAGCGGGACGTTCTGGCGCAGACCGCCGTCGCAGTAGAGCTCGCCGTCGATGCTCACCGGGCGGAACAGGATCGGGACCGCGGACGAGGCGAGCGCGTGCTGGGCGCGGAGCGCCGTGGCGCGCGGGGCGATCGTCGGATCGTGGCTCCAGGGCGGCAGCCCGGGCTCGCGGCGATGGACGAAGACGACCGTGCGGCCGCACTTCACCAGGGTCGTCGACACAGTCACCGCCGACAGGAGGCCCCGATCGAGGTGCTCGTCGATCCGCTCGAACGGCACGGCCTCCGCGATCTGCCGCTCGAGGCCCGAGGTGTCGAGCAGCGCGGTGCGGGCGCCGCTCGCGGGCGCGCTCGCGGCCCCGCCGCGGAGCAGATCGTGGCCGACCGCGAGCACGCCGCGCACGTCGAGCCGCACGAGATCGTCGATCCGCAGGCGCGTCCACACCGCGGCGAGCCGCCGGGCGCGGCTGCGCGACTCGTCCGCGAACGCCGCGAGGCCGCAGACGTTGATGGCGCCGACCGAGGTGCCGCACAGGATGTCGAGCGGCACGTCGCGGCCGATGTCGCGAGCGACCTCCTCGAGGATGTGCTGCACGACGCCGACCTCGTAGGCGCCGCGGGCAGCGCCGCCGGCGAGCACGAGCGCGATCTTGGGGGCGCGGCCGTTCCGGGTCGAAGCGGGCGGAAGGTTGGCCATGCTCGCAGAGTACCATGGTCGCGATCGCCAGAGCGGCCCTGAAGCGCGCTCGCCGCGTCGCGCGGCCGCGGCGCCATGCTACATCCCCGGAGCGCGCGGGCACGGAGGCGCCCGATGACGGCAATCTACCTGGTCCTCGCCTACCTCCTCGGAGCGATCCCGACAGGCTACCTCTTTGCGCGGTTCGTCAAAGGGATCGACATCCGCGCGGTGGGCTCGGGGAACATCGGCGCCACCAATGTCCTGCGCGCCTTCGGCTGGAAGCCCGGCCTGGCCGTCCTCGCCGCGGACATGGCGAAGGGCGCGCTCGTGGCCGGGCCCCTCGCGTCGTGGCTCACCGCCGCGCCGGGCGGGTGGGTCGCGGCGGCCGGCGGCCTCACCGCCGTGCTGGGGCACGACTACACGGTGTTCCTCGGCCTGCGGGGCGGCAAGGGCGTCGCGACGTCCTGCGGCGTGCTGCTCGTGCTGGCGCCGCGGTCCACGCTCGCCGCGCTGGCCGTCTTCGCGGTCGTCGTGCGGGTGACCCGCATGGTCTCCGCCGGCTCGCTCGCCGGCGCGCTCGCGCTGCCGCTCTTCCTCTGGCTCCTCGGCGAGCGGCGCGCCCCCGTGCTCTGCCTCTCGCTCCTCCTCGGGGCGTTCATCTGGCTGAAGCACACCCCGAACATCCGGCGGATGCTCGCCGGGACCGAGAGCACGATCTCCTTCGGCAGGCGCCCCGACGACGGCGCGAGCGCCGGCGCGCCGGGCGACCGCGAGCGGCGCTGATCCCGGCCCGCGCGCGGCGCCCGGCTACTTGGTGATCCCCTTCGCGTAGAGCAGCGCGCCGTTCTTGTCGATGAACTCGTAGAGCAGCGAGTCGCCCTCGAACCGCAGGTAGGCAAAGCCCTCGATCGCGTCCGTGTAGAAGAGCTGCCGCGGGTCGGCCGGGACGGAGAACGCCGGTCGGGTCTTCGAGCCGGCGCCGCTGATGGCGAAATAGGTGTTCGGGCAGTCCACGTCGCGCCCCTTGTCGATGAGCTCGAGGTTGTGATCATGGCCAGCCATGTACATGTCGGCCCCGCAGTAGATCGCCCGCTGCATGGTGTACATCCCGGAGTTCCCGAACGTGTCGTTGTCGTGGAAGTGATCTCCCGACGTGTAGCGTGGGTGATGGCCGAAGACGATCTTCCACGTGGCGTCCGAGGCGGCGACCCGCGCGCTCATGTCGTCCGCTTGATCGTTGGAGGTGAAGTCGACCGTATCGATCCCGAAGAGATGGACGTGGCGAATGCGAACATCGTAGTACGAAGCGGGCATGTGCCACTTGTCGCTCATCCGCTTGCCCTGCCCGACGCCCACGGGCAGCTGCGAGTAGTCGATCTGCGCCTGCCGCACGCCGCTGCTGCTCGGGCCGTGGTCGTGGTTGCCGAGCACCGCGTAGAACGGCAGTCCGTTCAGGCCCGGTCGGTCGTAGGGCTGCTCGAACTTCGGTCCCCACTGGGCATCGCTGGTGTCGGTCACGCCGTGAGAATAGAAGTTGTCGCCGTTCATGATCACGGCGTGACAGCCTCCGACCTCGATGCACTTCTCGCTCATCCGGTCGGCGACCTGGTGCTGCGCGAGGTTGCCCTCGCCGGTGTCGCCGATGGCGATGATCCTGACCACGCGGAGCTCCGTGTCCGCGGCGCCGCTCACGCTGCCCGCGCTCGGGCCGCTGATCTCGATGCCCGCGTCCGCGGCGCCGACCACGCTGCCCGCGCCCGGGCCGCCGACCTCGATGCCCGCGTCCGCGGCGCCGCTCACGCTGCCTGCGCCCACGCCGCCGGCCGCCGCGCTGCCACCGCCCGTCCTGCCCTCGGCGGCGCTCCCGCTGCCCTGGCTCTCGCCGCCGCCCGCTCCGGCCGGCGCGCCGCCTCCATGGCTCGCCTTGCTGTCCGCTGTGCCGCAGCTCGCGCCGCCGGTCGCCGCCGCCAGCGCGAGGAGGAGGGCCACGACAGACCCAGGCGCGACGGGGGGCGGACCTACCGCACGAAGAGGCTTCATCGGACGCGCATTCTATCCCCGATGGCGCCTCCCGGCGGCCCTCCCCTGCCCGACCTGCTCGCCGCCGCCGATGCCGGTTTCTCTTGACACCTCGTGGAGCCCCACGTATCGAAGTTGAACATCACTTTCAATATCAACAACGGAGCCCACGTGAGCCGAACCATACCCCCTGCCCCGAGCCCGTCCTGCGGCGCCGCGCTCGCCGCCGCGCGGCCTCGCGCCCCGCGCCGCTCGGAGGGCGTATGAGCTCCAGGACCGTCCCCAGGGACGCGGTGCTCTCGCTCGTCGGGCGCGCCGCGGCGCGCGTGCGGTTCCCCGATCTCGGCTTCGCCGACCCGTGGGCCGAGGCGATGCTGGCCACGCTCGACGTCGATCCGGAGGGCTTCGACGACCGCGCGCTCCGGACCACGGCGGTGCGCACCATGGTCGTCGACGGGCTCGTCCGGCACTACTTCGAGCGGAACCCGGACGGCCTCGCCATCGCGCTCGACGCCGGGCTCTGCACACGCTTCTCGCGCGTCGACAACGGGAGGCTCCGCTGGGTGGACATCGATCCACCGCACGTGGCCGAGTTTAAGTGCGCGCACCGCCTGTGGCAGACGTCGGACCGCCACGCGATCGCGAGGAGCTGCTCGATCGCCTGCACGGGCTGGATGGATTGCCTCCGCGGCGCGGGCGACGTGCCAACGCTCCTCATCGCCGAGGGCGCGCTGGAGCGGCAGCCACCCGGGCTCGTCGACGCCTTCTTCACGCGCGCCTCCGCGCGCCTCGCGAGGGGCACCGAGCTCATCCTCGTTCACGAGGCGCACCCGCCGCTGCGGACGCCGCCGCGGCTGCGCGCGTGCCTGGAGATCCCGGCGGCGGACGGCGCCGTGGCGCGCTATCCGCGGCTGCGGCCGATCGGCGACGGCGAGGTGACGCCGGCGCTGGAGCGCGCGCTGCGCGGCGTGAACAGGGTGTCTCGCCTGCTCCGCGGCGAGCGCGCGTCGTCGATCCTCCACCTGCGCTTCGAATGAGCGCCGCCGCGGACGCGAGCGGCTCAGTACACGCGGAACTGACCGCTGAGCGTCAGCAGCGACAGCAGGTGGAGCAGCCCCGGGTAGTAGCGCGGCGTCCCGGTCGACGGCGGCATCGACCACGCCGCCTCGATGTACGCGGCGCGATCTTCGTTCTCCGCGACGAGGCCCGTGACGCCGTTCATGAAGATGAGCGCCGCCTCACGGCTCATCGGGACGGTGGAGGCCTCGCCCTCGAGCGTGTACGCCCCGCCATAGTCGTCGATGCCCTGCTCCGAGAAGAACGCCAGCAGCCGGTCCGCCTCCTCCACCTGCCACGGGTCGACCCCGAACCAGACGTGGTCGAGCGCCATGTTCAGCGGCGTGCGGTAGGCCTGCGACCCGAAGTCGTCCGACCCGGGCAACGGGGTGCCGTCGAAGTCGGCGCGCACCGGCATGAGCCCGGTGCGCGGGTGGGCGACCTGCTTCCAGTACGCGCGCGCGCTCGCCGCGGCCTCGGACCAGAACGGGTCCCCCGTGGCCTGCGCCCAGAGCTCGTAATACGCGGGCATCTCGATGGAGGGACGGGTGGTGTTCGCCGCCGCGACGTGCGGAATGTCGAAGACGAGCTTCGTCTCCGCGTCGAACATGTTCGTCACGCCGGAGACGACGCCCCCGTTCTGCTCCTCCTTGTTCCGCATCACATCGAACAGGGCGAGCGCGTCCGCACCGTAATCGATGCTCCCCGTGTCGCTCCCCCACCGGCCATGAGCGAAGAGCAGCGCCATCGCGATCTGCTGCTGGCCAAACGGGTCGACGCAGGGCGCCTTGCCGCTGGGGATGTCGCACCACGACCGGAGATAGCCCTCGTTGGGCCCAGTCGTGTACCGGAGCTCCGTCCTGGCGTACTGCCAGAGCCGGTCGAACTCGTAGCGCTTGTCGAGCTCGACCGTGATGATCATCGCGAAGCCGATGCCCTCGGTGCGCACATCCATGTGCAGGACATCGTAGATGAAGGCCTGATCGGTGGTGCCGAGCACCGGGTAGTAGATCGCCTCCGTGTACGGATCGCCGTAGAAGAGCTGGTTGAACCTGTCCTCGAGCTTCTCCGCGATCTCCTCGTCCGTCTTGCCGAGCACGTCGCGGAGCACGTTGGGGTACGCCTCCGGGCCGGTCAGCGGGCGGAGATCGTCGCTGCTCAGGCCACCTTCGCCGCCGCCGGTGCCGCCCGCGCCCCCGGTGCTGCCCGTGCCGCCGGTGCTGCCCGCACCGCCGGTGTTGTCCGCACCGCCGGTGGTGCCGGCGCCGCCGAGCCAGTCCACCGTCGTCACGCACGCCGGCAGCGCGCAGAGCGCCGCACACGCACAGCCGATGCGGGACGCTCCGAGGAGCCGGCGGAGGGGAACGGGGCAGCGCATGACCCGAAGCTTAATCGTTTACATAGCGCCGGACCCGGGAGGCAAGCACGCTGTTCGGGTGCCGGCGTAGAAACGCCTCGGCGCGCTGCGCTGCGGCGGCGGTCCGGCCGCTCTTCGCGAGTGCGTCAATCCGCAAGACCTCGGCCTCGAGGCTCAGCCGGCCCCGCGGATGCTCCCGCGTGTAAGCGTCCAGCAGCGAGAGTGCGCCCTGTGCGTTCCCGCTGGAGAGCGTCGAGCGCGCCGCGTCGAGGGCATTGAGCTCGGCCTGGAGGGCGGCGCTCTCCGCGCTCGCCGCGGTCGCCTTCGCGCCGGGCTTCGTGGCGGCTGCGGCGCGGGGGCTGCGCGCCGGCGTCGGGGCGGCGGTCTGCTCCGCGGCGACCTCCACGGGCGCCGGCGCCGCTTGCGGCATCGCCCTCGCGATCGGGCCCGGGAGCGATCCGGCGAAGCGGTCGACAGCGGCGGGCGGCGGCGCCTGAGTCCCGCGCCAGGCGAGGTACCCGGCGGGGATCCCGGCCAGCGCGCCCACCGTCGAGAGCGCGATCAGGATCTTGGTCCAGCCGAGCTTCGCGACGACGGGCGACGACGCCGCAGCGGTCCCCGCCGCGGAGAGCGCCGCGGGCGCAGCGGCGCTCGACAGCGCAGCCGCGCCGGCGAGCCCCAGGGCGGCCAGCGTCTTGGCGCGCGTCTCCGAGGACGTGGGATAGGAAGTGCCGGCGCTGAGCAGCGCGCGCTCGAGCGGGCTGTCGCTCTCTTCCAGCAGGCGACGTGGTTCGGTCATCGTCTCACCTCGCTCGTCGTGACGAGCTCGAGCGCGCGTACGCGCTCGCGAAAATCTGCCCTGGCCCTCCGAAGCCGCGAGGCCACGGTGCCCTGTGGGATCCCGATCACACCGGCGATCTCCACCATGCTCATCTCCTCGAACTCGTACAGCACGAACACCGTCCGCAGATCCGGCTCCATCTGGTCGAGGACCTGGTCTAGCATCTGTCGGGCTCGCTTCTGGCTCGTGAGCTGCTCCGGTGTCGCTGCGTCCACCACCTCCGGCGGCTCGGCCGCCGGGACCTCTCGCCGGCGCGCCGCGCTCCGTCGGGCGTGGGCGGCCACGTTGAGCGCCGTCTGGAGCAGAAAACTCTTCTCCGCGCCCGGTCGCACGTCATCCAGCCGCTGGGCGGCGGCAATGAAGGTGCGCTGCACCGCATCATCGATCTCGGCGGCGGGGGTGCCCGCGTTGCGGAGCACCCGGCCGATGAAATCGACATGAGCGTCGACCATCCGCCGCAGACGCGCATCTCGCTGGCTCACGCGCGCGGCCGATGGTGCCTTGTCCGCCGGATCCGTGTCAGGCAAAGCCACCGCCGTCATCACCCCGACGCCCATGCTTACGCTCACCACGAGGCAAGGCATGACATCGGGAAACAGGAGTTCTTCGTGAAAAATGACCAGTCAAGGCAAGACCGGCGCAGGTGCCGCGGGTCGTAAGGGGCAGCGCGCTTGCGGCCCAGCGTCGGGGTGCCGTCCATGATGCGCTATGATTCCCGCCGCGCGTCAAAGTGATCACCAGAAGCCCGGCTCAGAAGGTGTGCACGATCCCGACGCTCGCGAGCGGCGAAATCACAGGGGTTTCGGCGATCGTCTCCGCCGGAGACCCGATGGTGAAACGACGACGAAACAGCGGCACGGCGAGGCCCGCCTCGACCTCCAGGGCCGTGCTCTCGCCGAGCGATAACGCGGCGCGCGCGAGGCCTCCGGCGCTCCACCACGATCGCGCGGCGGACTCCGGGCTGGTGATCCCCTGTCCAGTCGCCGCGAGCCAGCCGCCGGACGCCGTGATGCACGGCGCCGCGCTGACGGCGTGGGCGATCTCCCAGCGCAGCGGGCATGCGGTGAGCGTGGCAGACGTCCACTGGACAGATGCTCGGTCGGCGCCCGGGAGCAGGTCATTGCGGGCGTGGATCAGCGACAGGCCGAAGGAAGGGCTCAGCGCGCCGCCGGTGCGCTGGGTCAACCGGGCGACGAGCGCGCCGCCGAGGTTCACGCCGGGCGAGACGACCTGCGTCAAGAGGACCTGTGCGCCGAGCTCGAGCCGGAACGGCGGCCGCTCCGGCTCCGGCGCGACGACAGCGGGCGGCGGCGCCGGCCGCACGACGGGCGGCGGCGGCGCCGGCGCGGGCGGCGGCTCCGTCTCCGCGGCCACCTTGTCGAGCGCGAGCGCCGCGGTGAACGACAGCGCCTGGACCACGGTGTCGCACGAGGTGCCTTCGACGGTCCGGGTGTCGGTCGCGCCGCGCTCGTGGATCACACGCAGCTCGCCGCGGATGCGGGACCCGACGCGCCGCAGCCGGACGCGGACCTCCCAGCCTTCCTCGCCTTCCGCGGCCCGCTGCACGCGCTCCGACCGGGCGTGGATGCCCTCGTAAAGCTGCTCCGCCGTCGAGCAATCCGGCGGGGCGTCGAAGTCGACACGAATGGGGATCGGCGCCGGCGTCGCGGCGGCCGAGGACCAACCGAGGACGACGAGCTCGATGAACGAGATGCCGCCACCGGAAGCCACGGGCGGAAGGTGCCACGAACCGTCCGCGCGCCGCCAGACGCACGTGCATCGTCCCGCCCGTGGCGGTGTAAAAATCGTTCGCCGGCGCGCTGCGCGGGAGGTGCGCTGTGAGCTACCTCATCGCGCACGGCCCGCCGAGGTCATGTCCGGGAATCTTCCAGCCGGGCGAGCACCTCGCGGAGCGATCCGAGCTGCGCGTCGGCGCCGGTGAAGTCCGACCGCGCGGTGAGCGGCGACGGGACCACCCAGCACGTCAGGCCTGCCGCCTTGGCCGAGCGGAGCCCGCGCTCGGAGTCCTCGATCACGAGGACGTCGCGCGCGGCGAGCCCCAGCCGCTCGCGAGCGACCGTGTACGGCTCGGGATCCGGCTTGGCGCGCGCGTACTGCTCGCGCGTGAGCGCGAACTCGAACCACTGCAGGAGGCCGGTGGTCGCGTGCGCGCGGTGGAAGGGCTCGGGCTTGCTGCTCGTGACGATGGCCATGCGGAAGCGCGCGGCGAGCGCCGCGACGACCTCGCGCGCGCCTGGCAGCAAGGTGTCTCCGCCCGCGATGAGCTCGAGGTACCGGCGATCCCTCGCGTCGGCCAGCGACCGCAGCCCCGCCTCGTCGACGCCGCGAGCGCCGGCGAGGTGCCAGGCGCCGCGCGCCTCGACGAGGAAGAGCTGGCGATAGTCCTCGACGGTGAGCTCGACCCCGACCGACGCGATCGTCTCGCGGGTGGCCTGGAAGTAGAGCCCTTCGGTGTCGACGAGGACGCCGTCGTTGTCCCAGAGGATGGCCTTGAACACGCCGCGCGTTCGTAGCGTCGCCCTTCCATGCCGGCAAGCGCGCGCGGCGCCGGGGGCGCTACGCGTCGAGCCACCGCCGCTCCTCGAGGAGGCGCTCGCGGGCGAGGACGAACGCGGGGACGACGAAGGCGCCCGTGACGGCGACGAGGATCGGCGGGATCACGAGGAAGATCAGGCCCGGGACGCAGCTCACGAGCGTCGCGTAGCCGAGCGCGCGCAGGGCGCCCGGAGGCGGGGCCCCGGCGAGGACGCGCGTCGGCGCCTCGTGGAGCGTCCGCGCGTAGCGGAAGGCCAGGTACGCGACGACGACGTGCACGTGGCCCACGATGGCCAGGCTCAGGCAAATCCAGCCGTCGAAGCCCTCGAACAGCGCGCTCCACGGGAGGGACCAGCCGCTGACGAGGCAGTAGACAACGAGGTGCAGCGTGAGCGGCGCGAGCACCGCGAAGCCGGCGAGCGGGAGCGCGACGCTGCGGCGCTCCTCCGCGTCGATCATGCCGCGCACGCGCGCCTCGGGCGCGGAGGCCTCGAGCCTCGCGCGATCGGCGTGCACGTCGCCGCTGCGCTCGACCTCGCGGGAGAGCGCGCGGCGGAGCCGCCCGACGGCGAGCTTGCGACCGGCGGCGTACGCGAGCGCGGCCATCACCCACGCGGCGAGCAGCGCCGCCGTGGCGACGCCCTCGCGGAGGATGCCGAGGACAGGCCCGGCGCTCCCCGCCGCGGCCATGACGACGAGGAGGGCGCCGCCCAGGGCGGCCTGGCCGGCCAGGGACCGGGCGACGCGGCGGACATAGATGCGACCGAGGCGCCCCTGGATCGCCTCGACCCGCTCGCGGTGGCGCGCGAGCAGCGACTCGATATGCAAACGGGCGACGTCCTCATCGTTCCGGTACGTGGCTCTCATGACGGGTTCCCTCTGGGCCCGGTGAACGCCGGCGGACAGCGGCGGCTCTCGGTGCCCTTCGTCCGGCCTGTCGAGCAAGCCCGGTGCCCGCGCGAAGAGCCGTGTTTTCGAGCGCTTTCCGGGAGCCTGGGCCCCGCCGGCGCCCAGCCGGTGGGCGGTCGATGTCCACGCCGTGGACAGCCGTCGATCGTCGCGCGGCCGCGCATGCCCGGGGCAGCCAGCGGCCACGCTGAAGGCCGCGCTCCCCTGCTCGCGGGCAGCCGAGCGAGCTCGGAAAACCATCGACGGCGCAGTACAAAGTTCGTGACCTCGCCGCTGGAGGCGGTGGTAGCCTCGCTCGAGGTGGAGTTTCACCAACGCATCCACCAAGGCGGTGCTCCCATGGGTGACAAATCTCCGAAGGCCAAAGAGCGACAGAAGAAGCAGGACACGGCGGACAAGAACCAGAAGAAGGCAGCCGCGACCGCCAAGGCGTCGCCTGCTCCGCCCGCGCCCGCGAAGAAGGGCAAGTAGCCCGGCGCTGACGGCGCCGCGCGCGGCGCGTCTCCCGTCTTCCTGGCGCGGCGGCCTCGCGCTAAGAGGCCCCAGCCGTGCGCCCCACGCTCCTCCACACCGTCGCGCCGCCGCTCGCCGCGCTCGTTCTCCTGCTGGCGCTCTGGGAGGTGCTCGCCCGCGCCCTGAGCATCCCCGCCTACCTCCTGCCGCCCCCCTCGGACGTGGCGCGCGCGGGCGCGGGCGACGCCGCCACCCTGCTCGCCGGCGCGCTCACGACGGCGAAGGCCGCGCTCGCCGGCTTCTGCCTCAGCGCCGCGGTCGGCGTGCTCGCGGCCATCGCGCTCGCCTCGTCGCGGCCGCTCGAGCGGGCGCTGTATCCCTATACCGTCTTCCTGCAGACCGTCCCGATCGTCGCCATCGCCCCGCTGCTCGTGCTCTGGTGCGGCCCCGGCCTGCGCGCGGTCGCTGTCTCGGCGTTCATCGTCTCGGTGTTCCCGGTCATCGCGAACACGCTGACCGGCCTGCGCTCCGTCGAGCCCGCGCTGCGCGACCTCTTCCGGCTCTACGGCGCCCGCCGCCTCGCCACGCTCCGCAAGCTCGAGCTGCCGTCGGCGCTCCCGCACATCGTGACCGGGCTCCGGATCGCGGCGGGCCTCGCCGTCATCGGCGCCATCGTCGGGGAGTTCGTCGCCGGCTTCTCGGAGGACGCCGCCGGCCTCGGCATCCTGGTCCTCTCGGCGTACCGCCAGCTTCGCACCGATCTGCTGTTCGCCGCCGTGCTGCTCGCCTCCGGGCTCGGCCTCGCGCTGTTCGGCGCCGTCGACCTCGCCGGCAAGCGGCTCTTGCGGCGCTGGCATCCTTCGGAGATCAATCGCTGATGCACTCCCCCGACAGTCGCCGGCTGTTCCTCCAGCGCCTCGCCTCGCTCGTCGCCGTCCCCCTCCTCGCCCCGGCCTGCTCGCGCTCGCAGGCGCCCGAGGGCGACGGGCGCTCATCGGCCGCCTCCGCGCCAGGGAGCGCGCCGGCCGCCGCCGCGCCGGGGAGCGCGCCGGCCGCGCCTGCCGAGGGCGCGCCGGCCGCGAAGGTGAAGCTCGCCCTCAACTGGGTCCCGGAGCCCGAGTTCGGCGGGTTCTACGCCGCGCGCGAGGCGGGCGCGTTCGCGAAGGAGGGGCTCGACGTCGAGATCCTCGGCGGCGGCGCCGGCGTGCCGGTCGTCCAGATGGTGGCCGGCGGGCAGGTCGATTTCGGCATCTCCGGCGCCGACGAGGTGCTCACCGCGCGCGCCCGCGGGGCGGACGTGCTCCCCCTGTTCGCCGTGTTCCAGACCTCGCCGCAGGCCATCATGACCCACGAGAGCCGCGGCGCGAAGGGCATCGCCGACGTGCTCAAGGCAGGCACGCTCGCCATCGAGCCGGGGCTGCCCTACGCCGCGTACCTCAAGAAGAAGTACGGGTTCGACAAGGTGAAGGTCGTGCCGTACGACGGCGGCGTCGCGCGCTTCGTCGCGGACAAGGACTTCTCGCAGCAGTGCTTCATCACCGCCGAGCCGATCGCGGCGAGGCGCAAGGGCAGCGATCCCGCCACGTTCCTCGTGGCCTCCGAGGGGTTCAACCCGTACGTGGTGGTGGTGATCACGCGCGCGGCGCTCTGGAAGGAGAACCCGGAGCGGGTCCGCGCGTTCGTCCGCGCCACGCGGGAGGGTTGGCGCGCGTACCTCCATGATCCGGCCCGGGCCAACGCGGTCATGGCCAAGCTCAACACGTCGATGGACGCGGAGACCTTCGTCGCCGCGGCGGAGGCGCAGCGGCCGCTCATCGAGACCCCGGAGGTGAAGGAGAAGGGCCTCGGCGCGATGACCCGCGAGCGCTGGGAGACGCTCGCCAAGCAGCTCGTGGATCTCGGCGTGCTCGAGAAGGTGCCGCCGATCGACGACCTGCTCGTCGCCGCGGGCTGATCGAGGCGGCAGGCGGACGGGGCGCGAGCGCGGGCGAGGGATCCCGTCGCGCGAATTCGTCTAGAATGCAGCCCGCGCCGTCGCGCGCCCACGGCGCTGCCGCGCCACAACGCAAGGAAAAGCGCCTTCATGGCTTTCACGCATCGACCTCGGGCCAGCCGGCTCCCGTTCGTCTCGCTGCCCATCGCGGCGGCGTACGTGGCTGCCGCCGTCGCCGGCGCCCTCGCCGCCGGCGCGTGCGGCGAGGAGTTCAGGGCGCGCCCGCCCGGCATGACGTCGACGAGCTCGAGCACCGGCGGCGGCAGCGGCGGGAGCGGCGGCAGCGGCGGCGGCGACGGCGGCGACGGCGGCGGCGGCGGCGACGGGTGCCCGGGCGACGAGGTGACGTGCGACGGGGCGTGCGTCGACGTGAGGACGGACGCGGAGCACTGCGGCTCGTGCGACGTCGCCTGCTCGACCTTCGGCGGCACGCCGAGCTGCGTCGAGGGCGTCTGCCAGTCGCCGGCGTGCGAGGAGAACCGCGGCAACTGCGACAAGGGCCCCGAGAACGGCTGCGAGGTGGACCTCCTCACGAGCACCGCGCACTGCGGGAGCTGCGACAAGCCGTGCAGCGGCCAGTGCGTGCAGGGCGCGTGCGTCGTGCCGAAGCACATCGCGGCGGGCACGGACTACACGTGCGCGGTGCTCAGCGACGGCACGGTCTGGTGCTGGGGCAGGAATACCTGGGGCAACCTCGGCGACGGCACGCTCCAGCAGGATCGGCCGATCCCCCGGCAGGTCGTCGGCCTCGGCGGCGCCGCCGACCGGGTCGCCGCGAGCCTCTCGTCGGCGCGCACGCACACGTGCGCGGTGCTGACGGACGGCGCGGTGGCGTGCTGGGGCGCAGGCAACAGCGGGCAGCTCGGCGACGACGAGGCGATGAACGCCCTCTCCCCGGTGCGCGCGAGGGACCTCACGGGCGCGACCCAGGTCGCCGTCGGCGGGACCCACACGTGCGCCGTGACCACGTCGCACGATCTCTGGTGCTGGGGCGAGGGCAGCTCCGGCCAGCTCGGGTACGGCGAAGAGGCCGATCTGTTCGTGCCCGCCGTGATCCTGGACGACGTGGCCTCGGTGAGCGCCGGGCTCTCGCACACCTGCGCGGGCATGATCGAGCGGATGGGCCAGCGCACGATGAGCTGCTGGGGCCACAACCAGGACGGCCAGCTCGGGGTCGGCGGCTTCCAGCCGAAGACCACCCCGACGGCCGTGGTGGGCCTCACCAGCGTCTCGCTGACGGCGGCGGGCGCCCTGCACACCTGCGCGGCGCCGGCGCAGGGCGTGGCGTCCTGCTGGGGCAAGGGGGCGCAGTACCGCCTCGGGACAGGCGTCGTGAACACCGAGGCGGTGCCGCGGCAGATCCCCGAGCTCGTGGACGTGCGCTGGCTCGCGCTCGGCGCGCGGCACTCCGGCGCGGTGCTGGCCAGCGGCGAGGCGCTCCTGTGGGGCGACAACGCGAAGGGGCAGCTCGGCACCGGGACGCAGGACACCGGCTTCACCCCGCAGCCGATCGGGCTGACCGACGTCGTGGAGCTGGCGCTCGGCGACGACCATGGCTGCGCGCTGAAGCGCACCGGCGAGATGCTCTGCTGGGGCGACAACAAGAACGGCGAGCTGGGCAACGGGACGATCGAGCCGCGGCTCGTGCCGACGCCCGTCGCCTGGCCGGCGCGGCCGTAGGCGTCCCCTCGACCGCGCCCCGCGAGGGCCATGTCACAAGCAGGGCGGCCCTCTCGTCTTGTCGCCGAGCCCCGATCGCCGGGGCGGGAGGCACTCATGGACGAGAGGAAGCAGGGCGGACCGGGGGGCCCCGGGCGCGCCCGGGTCGTGGTGATCGGCGGCGGATACGCGGGCGTGGCGGCGGCGCTGCGGATCGCCGGCAAGGCGGCGCGCCGGCGCGTGCCGGTCTCGGTCGCGCTGGTGAACCCGTCGCCGCTCTTCGTCGAGCGGATCCGGCTGCACGAGCTCGCCGCCGGCAGGGCGCCGCGCCGGATCGAGCTCGCGCGGCTCCTCGGGGCGCGGGGGATCGAGCTCGTGGTCGGCCGGACCCGCAGGATCGACGCGGCGGCGCGGGCGGTCGAGGTGGAGCTCGCCGTCGAGGGCGCCGCGGCGGCGGACGACGCAGCGGCGCCGGCGCGGCGGCTCGACTACGACGCGCTCCTGTATGCGCCCGGCAGCGCCGCGGCGCCGGAGGTCGTCCCCGGCGGCGGCGAGCACGCGCTCTCGGTGGCGGACGCCGCGAGCGCGCGCGCGCTGCGCGACCGCCTGCGCGCCGCGCGCCCCGGCGGCAGCGTCGTCGTGGTCGGCGGCGGGCTCACCGCGATCGAGGCAGCGGCGGAGATCGCCGAGGCGTTCCCCGCGCTGCGCGTCGCGCTCGCGACGCGCGGGCGCGTCGGCGAGGGGCTGTCCGAGCGCGGGCGCGCGTACGTCGCCCAGGCGCTCCGCGAGCTCGGCGTCGCGACGGTCGAGCGCGCGCGCGCGACCCGGGTCGACGCGAGCGGCCTCCTCGTCGCCCGCGAGGACGGCGCGGCGGCCGCGCCCGGCGCCGGGGCGGCCGAGCGGCAGGCCCTGCCCGAGCGCCTCGCCGCCGACATCGTCGTCCTCGCCGCGGGCTTCCGGCCGGCGGCGCTCGCCGGGAGCTCCGGGCTCGCCACCGTCGCCGGAGGGCGGCTCGCCGTCGACGGGCGGCTCCGCGCGCCCGCGCACCCGGAGATCTGGGGCGCCGGCGACGCCGCGGCCGCGCTCGACGGCGACGGCGCGCCGCTGCGCATGGGGTGCGCCACCGCGCTGCCGCAGGCGGCGTACGCGGCGGACAGCATCGTCGCCGCGCTCGCCGGCGACGAGCCGCCGACGCCGTTCCGCTTCGCGTTTGCCATCCAGTGCATCAGCCTCGGCCGGCGGCGCGGGCTCATCCAGCGGGTCGACCCGATGGACCGGCCGCTCGAGCGCGTGCTCACCGGCCGCGCGGGCGCGTGGGCCAAGGAGCTCGTCTGCCGCTTCACGATCGCGGTGCTCCGCTTCGAGCAGCTCCGCCCCCACCGCCGCGGCGCGCCCGGGCAGGCGCCGACGCGGCAGGGCGCCCTCGACCCCGCGGGCGGCGAGCGGCTCGCGCCCGGTGCGGCGACATGAGCGTGGCGGCGGGGGTGAGCGCCGCGTGCTTCACGGCGCACCGGCGCTCGCTGTTCGGCCTCGCCTACCGGATGCTCGGCAGCGCGGCCGAGGCCGAGGACGTGGTCCAGGAGGCCTACCTGCGCGCGCGCGCCGCCGGGGAGGCGCCCGAGGCGCCGGCGGCGTACCTCGCGACGATCGTGACGCGCCTCTGCCTCGACGTGCTGAAGTCGGCGCGCGCGCGGCGCGAGGCGTACGTGGGGCCGTGGCTCCCGGAGCCCGTGCCGACCGGCGATCTGGTCGACGGCGAGGGGGCCGCGGCGGAGTACGCGGACGCGCTCGGCGGCGCGGAGAGCCCGGCGGCGCGCATGGACAGGGTCGAGTCGATCTCGATGGCGTTCCTCGTGGTGCTCGAGAGCCTGTCGCCGCTCGAGCGGGCCGCGCTGATCTTGCGCGACGTGTTCGACTGGGAGTTCGACGCCATCGCGGCGGCGCTCGTCCGCTCGCCCGCGGCCTGCCGGCAGCTCGTGCACCGGGCGCGCGAGCACGTGGCCGCGCGCCAGCCGCGGTTCCGCGCGACCGAGGCCGAGCGACGGCGTCTGTTCGAGGCGTTCCTCGAGGCCGCGGCGCGCGGCGACGCCGGCGCGCTCGCCGCGATGCTCGCCGAGGGCGCGAGCGTGACCCCCGACGCCGGCGGCAAGGCCAGCGCGGCGCGCCGGGTGCTGAGCGGCCGCGATCGCGTCACGCGCTACGTCATCGGCCTCTGGCAGAAGGGCGCCGGCGCGACCACCCAGGTCGCGTCGGTCAACGGCGGACCAGCCCTCCTCGTCTACGAGGGGGCGCGGCTCGCGACCGCGATCGGCCTGGACGTCTCGCCCGCCGGCGTCGACGCCATCTGGATCATGCGCAATCCCGACAAGCTGGCCAGGCTCGCGGCGGCGCTCCCGCTCCTCCCGATCTCCTGACCGCCGACGCGCGCCTGATCGCGCCGGCCCGCCGCGCGCATCGGCGCGTCGCAGGGGCCGCTCGGCGACATGGCATCGCGCGCGCGAGCTCACGCCGGTGCGGCGCGCCGAGCCGCGCCGCGCGATATGCACCGCTCCACGCGCGCTTCAATGACAATCGATGACAGGGCGACACCCGCCTGCACCACGCGACTGTCAACCGTCAACTGTCAACTGTCAACTGTCAACAACTGAGCAACAAGCGCGCCATCGCGCGATCCAACAGCGCCCCAGCCGCGCAACGACACGCGATCCGACAAGGACGCAGGCTCGCAACCAGGCGATAGGACAACGCAATTCTCGAGCACGAACCGCGCGCGCCGACTCCCTCGTAAGGATTTAAGGAGCCAGGGAGATTTAGCTCGACAGCCAATTAACTCATTGGCATATACTCCCACCCTCATCAACGCAGCTTGAGCTTGATGAGGCGAGCCACTCGCACCTTGGCCTCCAAGAGCGTTCATTTCAGCAACCCCGGTCCGCGCCTCGCGGACACAGGAGGGATCGATGCTGCATTCTGTGCTGTCAAAACTATCGCGCTCCAATGTAAAGAGTCTTGCCCAAGGCGCCCTGGTGCTCCTCTCCGCCGCCTCGGCGCTGATCGCGGCTCCGGCAGAGGGGAGCCGGCGGGGCGGCATCCAGACATTCGCCAGGACCCCGGCGAACCCCGGGTTCCCTGAGGGGATCGCGGTCGATGGCAATCGGGTCTATGTGTCTGGCCCGGCGACGTTCGGCACCGCGGGCAAGGGTCCGTCGAAGATCTTCGTCTATGGCACGAACAGCGAGGACCTGAAGAGCACCATCACGGTCGCGGGCGAGGCGCTCGACGCCGAGCATGCGCTGAGCTGCATCGCTGTCGACGGCCCGGGGCGGGTCTACGCGCTCAGCACGCAGCTCGGGCTGCTGCGCTTCACCAGGGCTGGACACGGATATGTCCAGCAGAGCTACGGCGCTCCGCTGCCGGACCTGCCGGCGTGCGCGGCGGCCGCGCCCGGAGAGGCGTGCTCGCCGACGCCCTTCGATCTACCGCCGATCCCGAACGACATCGCCTTCGACGAAGACGGCTATGCCTACGTGACCGATTCGTTCCAGGCGACGATCTTCCGCTATGCGCCCGGGGGCGGCGCGCCGGAGATCTGGTTCCAGAGCGAGGCGCTCGCCGGAGGAGGACCCCAGCCGTTCGGCGTGAACGGGATCCGGCTCGATCCGCTGCGCGAGCATGTCTACGTCTCGGTGACCTTCTCCCTGGCCGATCCGAGCGTGGGGGCCATCTACCGGATCCCCCTCGTCGACGCGCCCGACGAGGCCGATCTGGAGCTCGTCCACGAGTACGCCGGCGGCCAGGCGCCCGACGGGTTCGCGTTCGGGAGGTCGGGGAAGCTCTATGTCACGCTCGCCGGCACCAACGCGATCTCGGTGCTCGACGAGGACGGGGGCGAGGCGTCGCGCATCGAGAGCTCGCCCTGCGACGAGATTCCCCTCGACGCCCCCGCCAACGTCGCCTTCAACGACGCGAAGAGCACGCTGCTCATCGTGAACCACGCGCTCCTCAGCGGGAACGCGGACAACTTCGCGGTGCTGAAGGTCCCGGTCGGCGACAGGGCAGATCCGCTCGAGAAGCCGTGGCTCCCCTGAAGCGAGGCAGGCAGCCCGCGAGCGCGTGAGCGCGTGAGCGCGTGAGCGCGCGGCGCGACGGGGGGCGCCCCGGCCTCACGCGAGGCCGCTGCGCCGGCGCACGATCCAGTGCGCGCCGAGCGCGACGGCGGCCGCGAGCGTCCAGGCCCAAGGGGGCAGGAGCGGCGCGACGTGGCGCTCGGCCGCCACCTGCGTCGCGGCCGGCAGCGGCAACGAGCCGGCCGCGGCGGGGAGCACCGACGCGCCGCCCGTCGCGCGGGCGATCTCTTCCAGGCGGGCGACGTCGGGGCGCGGGTCGGCCCACTCGTCGCCGCCGCGCTCGCACGCGAAATCGCGCCGCGTCGTCGCCCCCTTCACGTCGCCGGCGGCGCCCGCGGCGGGGACGATCTCCACCGTGGCCGCATAGCCGCCGGGCTCGAAGCGGCCGGCCGCGAGCTCGACCGGCTCGCCGCCGTCGCCGACGCGGGCCGTCAGCGTGCGCACGACCGTGCCGCTGCCGAGGCGCGCGATCGTCACCCGGGCCTCGCCCCCCTGCCCGGCCAGCGGGCGCAGCACGAGCGTCGTCTCCTCGCCCGCGAGGCAGCCGCCGCGCGCCTCGATCGACGCGGGCTCGAAGCGCGGGTCGCGCATGAGCCAGCCGAGCAGGGCGTCCCAGAACGCGCCGTGCGCGCGGCCCGCGGAGCTCGAGGCGAAGGCGCTGAAGAGCAGGCGGTGGCTGCCGTCGATCGTCAGCGCGATCGTCCGGCCGCTCTCGTGCTCGCCCAGCGAGAGCACCGGCATCGGCGCGCCCGAGGCGGTCGTGCGCGTCGGGTGCGTCATCAGCACCGTCGCCCCGGGGAGCGGATCGCCGACCACGTTGGTGCCCGGCATCTCCGGCATCTCGTCGCCGATCAGCGCGAGCAGCGGCGCGAGCACCGGCGCGGCGCGTCCCGCGGCGGTGATGCGCGGCACGAAGGCGCCGAGGTCCACCTTGGGCGCGCGGCCGATGTCGAGATCGACCGGCAGCACGCGGGCGAGCCGCGTGCGCGCGTAGTTGCCCTGCACGAACGCGTTCGGGCCGCCCACCATGATGAGCCCGCCGCCCTTGTCGACGTACTGGGCCAGCGCCGGGAGGTGCTTGGTCAGGCCGTACGGCGCGGCGTCGAAGTCCTGCAGGACCACCGCGTCGAAGCTGGACAGGTGCACGCTGAAGAGCTCGTCCACCGGGAAGGGGATCAGCGCGAGCTCGTCGGACGCCGCGTTCACCTCGTCGCCCGGCGTGCGCAGGATGAAGAACGCGACGACGTCGACCGAGGCGTCGGCCTTGAGCCACATCCGCAGCGCGCGCACGTCGTACGTCGGCCGGCCCGCGACGTGGAGCACCCGGATGCGGTCGCGCGCGACGTCGAGGGTGATGTACCGGACGTCGTTCTCGGGGAGCTCGTCGCCGTCCGGCGCGTCGATCGCCACCTCGAGGATGCGCGTGCCCGCGCGGTCGAGCGTCACGCCGAGCTCGACCGTGCCGACGCCGCCCTCGACGTGCGCCGTGCCCGTCGCGAGCGTCGTGGGCGCGCCCTGCTCGCGCAGCTCGCGGGCGACGACCGGGACCGCGTCGCACTCGAGGCCGCCGCTGCACCCGATGTCGATCCGGAGCGAGAGCGGCTGGTGCGCGACCGCGGCGCCCGAGGTGCGGACCGCGCGGACGCCGGCGTCGCGCGCGGACTCTGTCGCCACCGCGACGGTGTGCACCGGGACGTCGAGCCCCTCGAGGGCGGCCCGCGTCGCCGCGGCGGTGTCGTCGGGGCCCGGGCGGTCGAGGCGGCCGTCGGAGACGACGACGAACGCCGACGGGCGCTCGTCGGCGGCGCGGGCGAGCGCCTCCAGCGCGGCGCTGAGGTCCGAGCGGCGCTGCGCTCGCGCCCGCGCCGGCGGGGCCGCGGCGGGCGCCGCCGCGCCTGCGTCCGCGCCCCCGGCCGGCGCCGCCGCGGCGCCCGCGCTCGCGGCGGCGCTCGCGCCCGGCGGCGGCGTCGTGGCGGCGGCCTCGTCCGGCGTCCGCGCGTCGGCTGGGACCGGCGCGCCCTCGCCGAAGAGGTAGCGGGAGAGCCGGACGTCGGCGCGCTTGCCGAGCTCGGCGAGCGCCTGCGCGGCGCTGTCGCGGCGGGTGCCCGCGAGGCCCGGCAGGTCCATGGATCGGGAGCCGTCGATCAGCACCACGACCTTCGGGCCCACGAGGCTGCCGCGCGAGGTGACCGCGACGGGGCGGAGGATGGCGGCGAGCAGGCCGAGCACGGCGAGCGCGCCCGTGAGCGCCGTACCGAGCGCCGCGCGCGCGGACGCAGCGCCGCCCAACGCCGTCGCGCCGCGGCCGCGGGCGCGGATGAGCTCGAGCAGGAGCAGCCCGAAGCTCAGCGCCGCGACGACGCACGCGACGGCGACGACCGGCGAGGAGAGATCGCCCGAGGGCGCGAGGCTCCGGGTCACGGCCGCTCCAGGGGCGCGGGAACAGGAGGGAACGCGGGAGAAGAGGGAGGCTCGCCGGCGGCGCCGGAGCGGGAGAGCAACAGCGCGAGCAGCGAGTCGAGGGCGCGCGGCACGGGCCGGAGCCTAGTACATCGAGGCGAGGCGTCCCACCCCGGCGCTCACCCGGCACATCGGGGCTGCGTGTCCCAGCAAAGCGCCGTCTCTGCGACCGCCGACAACCCTGGACGGCGCGGCCAACAACCTTGAAACGCCGCGCGCGCTCCGCGTACCCTCGGTTACCTGGCCCATGGTGCGCGACGAGCTAGGTGAGACGGAAGCGGTTCGGCTGAGGGCTGAGAATGCGGCGCTGCGGGCCCGCGTCGAGGCGCTGGAGAAGGCGCTGGCAGGCCGGTCCGACCGTCGCGCGCCGGCTCAGGATGACGGGGCGGCGCGAGGCGCGCCGGACGGCGGCGCGCCTCCGCGCCTGCTGGACGGCGCCGCGCCGCTGCGCCTGCTGGACGGCGCCGCGCCGGATGGCGCCGCGCCGGGCGAAGGCGCGCACGACGCGCCCGAGTGGCTGCCGACGGCGCTGCCGGCGGTGATCCGCTGGCGCCCCGACGGCACGGTGACGCGCTGGAACGAGGCCGCCGAGCGCATCTTCGGCTGGAGCGCGAGCGAGGCGCTCGGTCGCAAGCTCGCCGAGCTCGTCGCCGCGGATCCCGTGTCGCCAGCGGCGGCGCAGGCGTTCGAGTTCGCCCCCTCCGAGGGCCGGTTCGCCGCGGCTGCGAGCGAGGCCAGGACGAAGGACGGGCGCCCGCTCGCCTGCCGGTGGACCTACGCCGTGCTGCGCGATGAGCCAGGTGACGTGCGCGAGATCGCGGCGATCGTCGATGACATGAGCGACCGGCTGCGGCGAGAGCAGACCGTCCACGGACGGTACCAGATGCTCCTTCAGCTCGTGGACAACGCGCGCAGCTCGATCTTCGTCAAGGACATGGCGGGACGCTACGTCTTCGCCAACCGCGCTTATGCGCAGAGCCTGCAGAAGCACGTCATCGAGCTCATCGGCGCAGGCGATCTGGAGAGCGCCATCCCCCCCGAGGTCGCGGCGCTGCTCGCGGCGAAGGAGCGGGAGGTGATCGCGAGCGGTCAGGTCATGCAGTTCGAGGAGGTCCTCCCGTCCGGCGACGCGCCCCTTCATTTTTTCACGGTCAAGTTCCCGATCCACGACGAGCGGGGCGAGCCGATCGGCCTCGGCGGCATCGTGACCGAGATCACGTCGCTGAGGCGCGCGGAGGCCGAGCGGGCCGCGCTCCAGGAGACGATCATCGCCGCGCAGCAGGCCGCCCTCCGGGAGCTGTCCACGCCGCTCATCCCGCTCGCAGACCGGGTGGTGGCCATGCCGCTGGTGGGGGCGATCGACGGGGCGCGCGCGGAGCTCATCATGGAGACGCTGCTGGCCGGCATCAGCAGCCAGCGCGCCCACACCGCGATCCTGGACATCACCGGCGTGCGCGCCGTCGACACGCTCGTCGCCAACGCGCTGACGCGGACCGCGCGCGCCGCCCAGCTCCTCGGCACCCGCGTGGTGCTCACCGGCGTCCGCCCGGAGGTTGCGCAGACGCTGGTCACGCTCGGCGTGGATCTCGCCGGCATCACGACGCTGAGCACCTTGCAGAGCGGCATCGCTCACGCGCTCCGTCACGCCGGGCGGTAGCTCGCGCGCAGGTCGCCACTGCGGTGGCTCACCGATCAGCGCTCTTCCGTGAGGTACCGGAGGATCGCGGCCTCGTCGGTCGTGATCAGCCGCTCGATCCCGTCCTGCCTGGCGTAGCGCTGGATCTGCATCGCGCCGACGACGCTCTGCACGAGCACGCCGACCCTGCGGAACCCGCGCAGCCAGCGCGGCCGGATGCGCTCCAGGGCGGCTTCGAACGAGGGGTCGTTCCGGCCGGGAGCGGCGCGGACATCGACGAGGAGGGCATACCGCGAGCGGCCAAGTCCATCGAGGACACGGCAGAGCGTCGCCTTCACGGCCTCGAGCTCCTCGACGGAGGCGAACGGCCTGCTGGTGCGCACGTTCCAGACGATGCCCAGCGGCTCGTCGACGAGGACCGTGTAGTGGTCGTCCTGCCAGACCGTCCTCGGCGCGGGGGTGGGCTTCGGCGCGGGGGTGAGACGATCCGGCATGGTCAGCTCACGGCGCGCCGGGGTGCGCAGGCGAGGAGCGGGGCCGCCCGTCGTCCATGGCGCGGCGGCGCATCAGGAACGGCGCGTGGACCTGGTCGTCCTTGTAGTTCGAGCAGAGCACGTACATCGCGATGTTCACGGCGAGGCGGAACGCGCGCTCGCGCTGCGCCTCGCCCCCGGGCGTGACCTCGACGCTCGGGCCGCCGCCGTCGGAGCGGGCCAGCGCGCCGGAGAGATCGTGGTCGGAGAAGATCACCTGCGGCATGCCGCCGCGCACGATCGCCGAGAGCTTCTGCGGCCCCTCGACGCGGCCGACGGCGCGCGGGAGGAGGTAAAACGAGCGGAAGACGACGTTCTCGGTGCCGATGGGGATCGGCGAGCCCTCCGGCAGGACACGGGCGAGCTCGCGCCGCGCGGCGCGGCCGAAGGCGCCGCTCCCCGGGGAGAAGTCGTCGACGAACAGGACGCCGCCGAGCGCGAGGAAGCGGCGCAGGCCGAAGACCTCGCGCTCGGTGAGCGGCGGGAGGTCGCCCTCGCCGCCCCAGAGCGCGAACGGCTCGGCGAGCAGCGCGGGGTCGTCGGCGCGCACGGTGGTCGGGTTGCGACGCGCGGGCGCGCTCGTCCGGCGCTCCAGCTCGAACGACCAGCGCGCCGGCGCCGTGGCGCGCACGCCCTCCCAGCGCGCGTTGCCCGTGAGCAGCGGCCGCGGGTTCCACGCCCCCTCCTCGCCGAAGGCGCGCACGGGGCGCGGGATCGCCGAGAGGAGCAGCGCCGACACCAGCACCAGCGCCGCGGCGCCGAGGCGGCGCGGCCGCAGCGCGCCCTCGAGGCCGATCCGCCGGTTCAATCGAAGTCCTCGACCCGCCATACGCCCGCCTCGCGCCGGAGCTTCACCTCGTGCCCGCCAGGTATCTGGACCGTCGCGGTGTCGCCGGCAATCTTGACCTCGAGGCCCTCGGGCTGGGCGAGCCCCTCGACGAGCGAGCGGAGGTCGCTCTCGATGGCGCTGCGCGTGGCCGGCGTGAGCACGCGCAGCAGGCCGGCGTAGCTGCGGCGCGCGAGGACGCGGCGGAGCTGCTCGAGGGCCTGCTCGGGGGTGCGACCGCCCGCGGGCAGCGCGTCGGCGGCCGAGATCCGGAAGGCGCGCTCGCGGTCGTCGAGCTCGAGCGTCGCGATCTCGCCGTCGGGGTAGCGGACGCGGGCGCGCGTCTTGATGACCACCCCGGGCGCCGTGACGCTCCTGGCCTGCTCGGCCAGCTCGGCCCGCGCCTCGGCCACGCGCCGCCGCACCTCGTCGCGCGACATCGCGGTGCGGCTGCGCTCGCTGAGCATCCCGTGGATGGCGTCGGCGTCGCCGCGCGCGGCCGCGTCGGCGTAGGCCTGCACCGCCTCCTTCGGGTCGGGGAGCGAGGACGACGCGCAGGCGAGGCCGGAGAGCGGCGCGAGGAGCGCGAGCAGCGAGGGGAGGGCGCGCGGCACGGCCGGGAGCGTAATACATCGGCGGCGGCGCGTCCCAGCGCCGTGGAGGAGCGCGGCGACCCGCGAGGGGCCCGGCCGTGGTAAGGCGGCTCCGCCGAAGGGCGGCTCCTCCCGCGCATCGACGACGTCCACACCCGAAGAGACCCGAAGAGGCCATCGCCGCATGACCGACGTTGTTGGAAAGCTCTGGGGGTTCTGCCACACGCTCCGTCACGACGGCATCGACCACGGGGACTACATCGAGCAGATCACGTACCTGCTCTTCCTGAAGATGGCCGCCGAGCGCGGCCTCGACCTCTCGCGCGTCGAGCGCACGACGCCCCTCGGCGCGGTCGAGACGACGGACTGCTCCTGGCCGGCGCTGCGCGCGAGGAGCGGGCGAGCGCTGCTCGACCGGTACGCCGAGGTCCTCCGGGCCCTCGAGGCGGCCCCCGGCGTCCTCGGCGAGATCTACGCGGGCTCGCAGCCGCGCTTCAAGAGCCCGGCGAACCTCGGGCGCCTCGTCGACCTCATCGACGAGATCGAGTGGACGGGCCTCGGCGTGGACATCAAGGCCGCGGCGTACGAGGGCCTCCTGGAGAAGGCCGCCGCCGAGGGCAAGAAGGGCGCGGGGCAGTACTTCACGCCGCGCGCGCTGATCCAGTCGATCGTGCGGTGCATGCGGCCCGATCCGCGGGGGAAGCCGGGCTTCGCCGTGTGCGACCCGGCGTGCGGCACCGGGGGGTTCCTCGTCGCCGCCTGGGAGTGGCTCGAGGCCGAGGCGGGGGGCGCGCTCGATCCGGAGACGGCGGGCCGGATCAAGGCCGGGGCGTTCTTCGGCCAGGAGCTCGTCGCGCGGCCGCGCCGGCTCGCCCTCATGAACCTGGTCCTCCACGGCATCGCGCCGCGGATCGCCCTCGGCGACGCGATCGACGCCCCGCCGCCCCGCGAGCGGTTCGACGTGGTCCTGACGAACCCGCCGTTCGGCACCAAGGGCGGGCACCGGGCGCCCGACCGCGCGGACTTCGCTGTCGCGACAGCGAACAAGCAGCTCAACTTCATCCAGCACGCGCTGACGATCCTCGGGCCCGGCGGCCGGGCGGCGATGGTCCTGCCGGACAACTGCCTGTTCGCGGACCAGGCGGGCGAGGTGTTCGAGGTCCTCGCGGAGGGCTGCGATCTGCACACGGTGCTCCGCCTGCCGCGCGGGACGTTCACGCCGTACAGCCCGGGCGTGAAGGCCAACGTCGTCTTCTTCACGAAGGGCCGCGCGACGGAGCGGGTCTGGATCTACGACGCGCGGACGGGCGTGCCCTCGATCACGAAGAAGAGCCGGCCGCTCTCGCCGGCGCACTTCGCGGAGTTCGAGCGGTGCTACGGCGACGACCCCCACGGGCGGGCGCGGCGCGAGGCGGGAGCGTCGCGGGAGGGCCGCTTCCGCAGCTTCGAGCTCCGCGAGATCCAGGAGCGGGAGTTCAAGCTCGACGGGTTCAAGTGGCTCAAGGAGGAGTCGCTCGACGACGCGGGCGAGCTGCCCGAGCCGGAGGAGCTGGCGAGCGACGCGATCCAGGAGCTCGAGGAGGCGGTCATCGCGCTGAACCGCGTGCTCGCGCTGCTCGAGGGCGGGACGAAGGCGGCGGAGGCGTGAGCGGGCGCCTGCCAGAAGGGTGGGCGGAGACGACGCTCGCGGCGATCTGCGCGCACCGGAGCGGGAGCTCGAAGCTCATCAAGGGGAAGCTCCACGCCGCGTGGCGGCCCGGGCGTTACCAGGGGTTCAGCGCCTCGGGGCCCGACGTGTGGTGCGACGGCTGGGAGCACGAGGGCGAGGCGCTCGTCGTCTCCGCGGTGGGGACGCGGTGCGGGAAGGCGTTCAGGGCGCGCGGGCGGTGGTCGGCGATCGCGAACACCTATGTGGTCTGGCCGGACCCGCGGGCCATCGATCTCGACTACCTGTTCCTCCACCTCAACAACGAGGATTTCTGGGTGAAGGGCGGCTCCGCGCAGCCGTTCGTGAAGGTGCGCGAGACGCTCGAGCGCCCCTTCTGCCTGCCTCCCCTCCCCGAGCAGCGCCGCATCGTCGCGAAGGTCGAGGCGCTGCTCGCCGAGGTGAGCGCGGCGAAGGCGCGGCTGGCCAGGGCGTCGCTCGTCCTCAAGCGGCTCCGGCAGGCCGTGCTGGCGGCGGCGTGCTCGGGGAGGCTGACCGAGGACCTCCGCGCGTCGGTCGCCGCGCCACGAGCGGCCGGGCCGGCGGAGACCGCGCCGGGCGCGGCGTCGGGGTCGGACGGCGACGAGGGGTCGAGGCGTCGCCTGCCCGCGTCATGGGTCGTGTGCCCGTTCGGGGCCCTGGTGGACAACCACGATGGCGGCCGGGTGCCGGTGAAGTCCGCCGATCGAGCGCGGCGCCGGGGGCCGTATCCGTATTACGGAGCGTCGGGGATCATCGACTATATCGACGGGTACCTGTTCGACGGAGACTACCTGCTCATCGCCGAGGACGGCGCGAATCTCCTGTCCAGGACCACCGCGGTGGCGTTCCCGGCGCGCGGGAGGTTCTGGGTGAACAACCACGCTCATGTCGTCCAGCCGAAGGCCGGCGTGTCCCTCGGATACCTCGAGATGCTCCTGAACTCGCTCGATCTGCAGCACCACGTGACCGGCTCCGCGCAGCCGAAGCTCACGCAGGCGGCGCTCAACGGCATCCCTGCTCCGGTGCCCCCGGCAGAGGAGCAGGCGGAGATCGTGCGCCGCTCGCAGGCGCTCTTCGCGCTCGCCGACGCCATCGAGGAGCGCGTGGCCATGGCAAGGGCGCGGGCCGACAAGCTCCCTCAGGCCATCCTGGCCAGAGCGTTCTCGGGCGAGCTGGTCCCCACCGAGGCGGAGCTGGCCCGCGGCGAGGGCCGGGACCACGAGCCGGCGGAGGTGCTGTTGCGCCGCGTGCGGGGTGAGGCGGCGGCGCCCGATCGCGAGCCGAGCGCGACCCCGGCGTGACCGCGCGGCTAGGCGCTCGTCTTGCGCGTCCCGAGCGCCATCATCGCGTCCCAGAACATCTTCTCATAGGCCTGGAAGAGCCTCGTCGTGCGGCGGATCGCCCGGGGCTCCACGCCGCGGTCCAGCCCGTCTTGCACGATCGCGATCGCGGTGTCCTCGAACGACGGCAGCGCCGCGAACGCGTCCAGAAAGGCGGTGTGCTCCGGGCCGAAGCCGTACCGGTCGCGCAGCGCGCTGGCCATCCTGCCGCAGTTGAACCCCCAGGCAGGGAAGTTGATGAGCAGGGCGCACGCGATCTCGGCCGCAGAGGCGTTGGCCGCCGCCCAGGCCATCTGGGTCGCGTAGGCGAACCCCTCCGGGGTGACCTCGTACCGATCCAGGTCGTCGCTCGTCATGCCGAGCTTCTGGCCGATGGCGGCGATCCCGCCCGGCGCCGCGAGCTCGCCCTGGAGGACGCCGCTCCAGAAATCGCGCCATGGCGTGTCCGCGAAGCGCTGGAGCATCATCGCCATCGAGCGCAGATCGCTGAGCGCCACGTGGTGCTGGTGGCCCGGAAAGGCCTTCAGCCCGTCGAGCGTGACCTCGCCCCGCGCGATGGCGTCCGGATAGGGGTGAGCCCTCAGCTCGTCGTCGATGCGACGGAGCTCCTCGCGAATGTCCTTCACCAGCGCGGCCGCGGCCTTCATGGATGCCTCCTCCCGATCGGGCGCCATCCTACACCCGCGTCGCCGCCGAGATCACGAGCCTCGCAGCGCGCTACCCGCCGGCGCGCGGGCTCGCTTGCGCCTCCCGCGCCCGCGCGATGATCGTGCCGCAGACCTCCTGGGCCGACCAGCCCTCCGCCAGCCAGCGCAGAGGGATGCTGTGGGCGCGGTCGTCCTCGCGGATCGACAGCGCGACTGGCCTGGCCGGGGGCTGCATCTCCACGGCCTCGACGCGATCGAGCAGCACCGTGACCTCCCGCGCAGCGCGGAACGGATGAATCGACGGGAAGGTGATCGACCGAGGGCCAAGGAGGATCCGGAACTCCTTCAGGGCGGCGAGGCGCGCTGCGCCGACGAGCCCGAGCGCGCACAGGGCCCCTGACAGGAGCGCCAGCACCGCGTAGAAGACGTCGGCGCCCCCGCGCTCGAGAGGGATGATCCCGTTCAGGATCAGGCCCCTGTCGTTCGTCAGGGCCCGGTGGGCGAGGACCGCCGCGCAGGCCGCGAAGAAGAGGGCGCTCAGGAGGAGCACCCCGTAGGGACGACGGAGCGGTATCTCCAGGGCGTCGCCCCCCGCTTCATTGCTCGGCTTCAACGATACTCCCCTTCGCCGGCGGAGGCCGCCTCGAGCAGCCGCGCAACGAGCAGCTCCGCGTCGAGGGCCGCCTGGTGCTCGGTCAAGAGCAGCGTGTCGCCGTCCCGGTGGGCGGCGACCCAGGGCAGCGCGCGCGCGTCGCCGATCACCTTGTCCCGGCTGCCGAGGAGGATGAAGACACCTCGCCCGTCAGGGCCCGTCGCGAGCGACACGCCGCGAATCAGGGCGGCGGGGATGGACACCGGAGCCCCGTTGGCGGTGAGGCGAACGGCATCTGCCGAGATCCCCTCGAGGCGGACGGACTGGCCGTGTCGGGGATCGCGGAAGACGGCGACGTCACGCCGGAGAGCGAGGGCGACGCCGGACGCGCCGGCGCCATAGAGGAGCCAGGCAGGCCACACGATCGGCGCGCCGAGCGCAGCCCCCCACAGCCCGCCGCCCGCGACGAGCGCGGCGGCCACGACGCAAAGGCCCACGCCGATCCGGATGCGCCGGATCGTGCCGAGCTCCTCGACCGAGATCCCCACCGCCATGACCGCCAGCGCGGCGACGCCCGGCCCCGCCGGAGAGGCGAGGAAGGAAAGGACGCCCTTCGGTCCGGGCGGCGTCATGCACGCGAGGGCCGCACAGGCGAGCCCGATGAACATCGCGCGCGCCTGGAAGCTGACAGGGATGCGGAGCACGAGGAAGGGAGGATCATGAAATCCGGGTGACTCCGGGCTGTCAAGGCCCGCAGCCCTGCCCCCGTCCCTCGCGCATCGAACTCCGCTGCTCCCGGGCCGCGGTCAGGCCCTCTCCGGCGCGCGCTCGCTGGCGCAGTAGCGCTCCACCCACGCGACGAGACGGCGGTTGTAGAACACCCGGTGGCTCGGCTTGCCGTTCTCGGCGAGGTGGTGGTCGCCGCCGGGGAAGCGGATGAACTCGACGGGGGCCCTGCCCGAGCGCACGAGCGCCGCGAAGAGCTCCTCCGACTGGCCGATGGGACAGCGATGGTCCTCCTCGCCGCACAGGATCAGGGTGGGTGTCGTGGCCTCACCGGCCCAGGTCACCGGCGAGAGCTCGCTGTAGCGCTCGCGCTCGTCGAACGGCTCCAGATCGTCCGGCTCGAAGCGGCGCACAGGGCGTTGTCGCATGCGTACAGGAAGGTTGACCGAGAGGCGCGCTGTCGCGCGGAGGTCGTCCGGCGGCTCAGCCGGGCTGCGCGAAGAAGCGGGCGTTGATCTCCCGGTAGTGGCGCCACTCGGGCGGCAGCTCGTCCTCGTCGAAGATGGCGTCCACCGGGCACTCGTCCTCGCAGGCGCCGCAGCCGATGCACGACTCCGGATCGATGTAGAGCTGGAGCCGCGCGAGCCGCGTCTCCCGCTCTTCCTGCGGGATGCGCGCGATCTCGTCGGGCGAGAGCGGCCCGTGGATGCACTCCACAGGGCAGACGGAGACGCAGGCGGTGTCGCAGGTGGCGACGCACGGCTCGGCGATGACATGGGCCATGAGGGTTCCTTTCCGCGACGCGGTCGTCGCCGCGCCGCCTCTTCGGGCTTCGGCGTTCAGCGTCCGGTCGTCACCGAGGGCTCAGCACGGCGCATGCCCGCGGCCGGAGCGGCGTTTCCGGCGCCCGCGCGGCCCTTGTGCGGCCCGGGCAACGCTCCTACGGTGCCGCGCAACGCCATCTCGGTGGCCTCGCTCCGCGCACGATGACCGCCCCCGCCGATCGCGCCCTGCTCCTGCTCGCCGACCTCGGCGAGGCCTCGGCGCGCGCGCACACCGAGGCGACGCTCGTCCCCGCGGTCAGCGCCGTGCTCGCGCGCCACCTCCCGCTCCGGCGGCTCGATCTCCACCGCGGCGCGGGCGCGCCGGGCGCGCCGGAGGTCCGGCGCGGCGCGGGCGGCGACGCGGTCGCCGTCTTCGCGCTCCGCGACGCGGAGGGCGCCGTCGGCTGCGCCACGATGGCGCTCGGCGAGGGCGCGGCGCTCGACCTCTCGCCGGCCCTGCTCGAGGCCATCGGCCGGCTGCTCGCCGTGGCGCTCCGGCAGGTCCAGGTCCTCGGGCGCGTCGCGGCGATCGCGCGCCGCGCGCAGGGCGAGAAGCGGGCGCTGCGGGAGGAGCTCGATCGCGTCGCGCTGCCGAGGGAGGTGGTCGCGGCGAGCCCGGCGATGCGGGCGATCTTCCAGGAGATGGTGCCGCTCGTCGCCCGGCAGGACACGACCGTGCTGGTGCGCGGCGAGACCGGGACCGGCAAGGAGGTGATCGCGCGCCGCATCCACGCGCTGTCGCGCCGCGCAGAGCGGCAGTTCCTCGCGGTCAACTGCGGCGCCCTGCCCGAGGGGCTCGTCGAGAGCGCGCTCTTCGGCCACGAGCGCGGCGCGTTCACGGGCGCGGCGGCGCGGCACCTCGGGCTGTTCGAGCGCGCGAGCGGCGGGACGCTGCTGCTCGACGAGGTCGGCGAGCTGCCCAGGGCGGCGCAGGCGAAGCTCCTGCGCGTGCTCCAGGAGGGCGAGGTCGAGCGCGTCGGCGGCGAGGGCACGGTGCGCGTCTCTGTGCGGGTGATCGCCGCGACGCACCGGCCGCTCGAGGACATGGTCGCGAGCGGGGCGTTCCGCGAGGACCTGTATTACCGGCTCCAGGTGTTTCCGATCGTCGTCCCCCCGCTGCGGGAGCGGCCCGGGGACCTGGAGGCGCTCACGCGCGTCATCGTGGACAAGGTCGCGGCGAGCTTCGGCCGGGCGCCGCCGCGGGTGAGCGCGGAGGCGATGGCGCGCCTGCGGGCGCACGACTGGCCGGGCAACGTGCGGGAGCTGGAGAACGTGATCGAGCGGTCGATGGTGATGTCGACCGGCGACGAGCTCATCCTGTCCGCGCCGCTCGCCGCCGCGCCGCGCGCGGCAGGGCGCGCGCTGACGTACCGGGAGGCGGCGCAGCGCTGCATCGAGGAGGCGCTGCGGGCCTCGGGCGGCAAGATCTACGGGGAAGACGGGGCGGCCGCGGCGCTCGGGCTGAAGCCGACGACGCTGCAGAGCAAGATGCGGAAGCTCGGGATCCGGAGGGAGGGCGGCGAGAAGGGCTGACTCGACGCCGGCGCCCCCGGGCATCGAGCGACCGGACGGTCCTCGATACGGCCGCTTCAGCGCGCGGCGACGGCGAGCCGCTCGATGACGCGCACGCCGCGCTGCGGAGGCCAGTGGCGCGCGGCCCAGTCCACCGCCGACTCGTCGGAGAGCACGCGGAAGCCGGCGCGCGCGAGGAGCTCGTGCATGGCGTCCCGGGTGAGCGGCGCGCGGATGGCCTCGCCCAGCGAGCGAAACGCGCCCCGGAGCAGGCGATCCGACCAGGCGGGGAGATCGTCGTCGGGGAACATGCCGTAGGTGAGCGCGATGCGGCTCCCTGGCGCGGAGAGCGCCGCGGTGAGGCGCAACGTCGCCTCGATCGCCTCCCGCGTCAGGTAGACGGCCACGCCTTCCCAGATCCAGAACGTGGGCTCGGCCGGGCGGAAGCCGGCCGAGAGGAGCGCCTCGTCGAGGCGATCTCGCTCGAAGTCCACCGGCACGCGCGCGAGCCCGCCGGCCTTGAGCTCCGGCGCGGCCGCGCCGCCGCCGCCGCGCGCGAGCGCCGCCAGCCGCTCGGCCTTGTAGCGCTGCGAGCTCGGGTGATCGACCTCGAAGACCTGGACGCCCGCGAGCTCGGGCAGGCGCATCGCGCGGCTGTCGAGGCCGGCCCCGAGCACGACGAGCTGGGATGCGCCGCGCGCGACGGCCTCGCGGAGGGCGTCGTCGATCGCGCGGGTGCGGAGCGCGACGTGGTAGGGCAGGCCGAGCAGGGCGAGGCCGAGCCCGCGGTGGACGGCGCTGGCGGCCGCCGGGGAGCCGCCCGCCAGCGCGAGCGCGCGCGCCGGGAGCGAGAGCGGCCACGGGACGAGGCGGACCGCGAGCGGGTCGGGCGCCAGGCGGTAGGGCTCGGGCATCTCGGTGTAGAGCGCCCGCAGCGCAGCGACGAGGGAGGCGGTGAGGCTTGGGCGTTGGGCTCGCACGAGGGTGCCTTGGTTCGCTGTGTGCCGCCCGGGATCGGCCGCGGCGGAGCCCCAGCGTACATGCCACGTCGACGGCGCGCCCGTGGTGTCGTCATTCAGTCACGCGTCGTCGGTCGTCGCTGTTCACACTCCGCGCGTCGGCGCGCTGTCGCCGCGGGAGATCCGGGGCGCGGAGGGCCGCAAGCGCGGCGCCACACCGGATGCACCGGTTCTTGCTTGCCACGCGGCCGCGGGCCGATAGCGCCGCAGTGACGTGTCGAGAAGTTAACGGCTGCCCTTCGCGTGAAGTGCGGGGCTGCATTCATTGTTCATTCTTCAGGAGTGTCGAGCATGAGAGGGAATCTGGCTCGCGGAGCGATGGTCATCTTGCTTGCCCAGTGCATGCTGGGATGCGGTGACGATCCGGCTCCCGGTGGCACGGCGTCGTCGAGCGCCTCGACGGGCAGCAGCGGTGGCAGCGGTGGCAGCGGGGGCGACGGCGGCCACGGCGGCGATGGCGGCCACGGCGGCGATGGCGGCCATGGCGGTGACGGCGGCCATGGCGGTGACGGCGGCCATGGCGGCGACGGTGGCCATGGCGGCGACGGCGGCGATGGCGGCGGCGACGACGCCATCGCGTGGACTCCCTGCCCGCTCTTCACCGACGGCACCGGCGAGGACGCCGAGTGCGCCGAGATCCCCGTCCCGCTCCACTGGGACCAGCCGGAAGGCAAGGCCATCACCTTCTTCGTCAAGCGGAAGCTCGCCGCGACGCAGCCGAGCCGCAGGCAGCTCTGGCTCCTGAACGGCGGGCCGGGGGGCTCAGGCGCCGACTTCGAGCCCCTCGTGCAGCTCCTCGCTGGCGTCGATCCGACGCTCGACATGTACATGCCGGACCACCGCGGCACGGGCCGCTCGAGCCGCCTCGGCTGCGCGGCGGGGGAGACGCCGGAGAGCGAGGGCGGCAGCTACCTCACCGACGCCGAGATGGCCGCCTGTCTACCGGCGATCGAGGCCGAGCTGGGCGACGACATCAAGGGGTTCACCGTCACGAACGCCGCGCGCGACGTCGGCGAGACCATCGCGCGGACGCGCGCCCCGGGCGGCGAGGTCCTCGTCGTAGGCGGCTCCTACGGGACGATCTGGGGTCACCGCTATCTCCAGCTCTACCCCGACCAGCCGACGGCCGTGTCGCTCACCGCGCTGGCCGTCAACGCGAAACTCTCGGACATCGATGGTTGGCTCAACGACCTCGGCCAGCGGTTCATGGGCCTCTGCGGCGCCGACCCGTCCTGCTCGGACAAGCTCGGCGCCGACCCGTGGGCGACGATGACCGAGACCCTGGATGCGTTCGATGAGGGGGCCTGCCCCGAGGTGGCCGCGCTCGGCTATGACCGGCAGATCCTCCAGGCGCTGTTCGCGCAGTTCCTCTATCAATGGGCGCCGCGGCCGCTCATCCCGGCGCTGACGTACCGGCTGGGTCGGTGCTCTCCCACCGACGTCGCCGCGTTCACCCACCTCGCGGGGGTCGTGCTCGCGCCCCTCCCCGAGCCGCTCTCGGCGAGCATGCGGTTCTTCTCCCCGGTGCTCCGCAACAACATCATGCTGTCGGAGCTCTGGGCCGACCCGCCTCCGCCCGTGTCCGAGATGCAGGAGTTCCTCGCGCAGGCCAACGTGGCCATCGGGGTGACGGACGACGCCGCCGCGCTCCACGAGAGCTGGCCGCGCTACACGCCCGACGCGTACGCAGGGCAGTGGGCCACGACGAGCGTGCCCCTGCTGCTGCTTCACGGGGAGCTCGACTTCATCCCGAGCGCGGTACCGGAGGCCGTCGAGAGCCACTTCACCGGCCCGAACCAGACCCTGGTGATGCTGCCGCGGGCCCCCCACGGCGTCGAGAGCCCGACCGATCTCATGGGCGGCTCGTGCGACATGGATCTCCTGGTCCAGTTCCTCGCCGCTCCCGAGGCGCCCCTGGACACGTCGTGCACGGAAGAGGTCCTGCCCCTGGATTTCAGCGTCGCTCCGGGGCTGAGCGCCGCCTACCTCGGCACCGAGGACGCCTGGGAGGGCGATCCGGGGGCAGAGCGGCGCGCGCCTCGCGCGCCCTCGCCCGAGCAGGAGCGCACGATCGCGCGCGTTCGCGAGGCCCTGCGCGACGCGCGCAGCCGCGCCCTGCCCCGGCCGCTGCTCCCCTGACCGGCTCACCGCGCGCGGATCGGCAGGGGCCCGCTCGGACCTGCTAGGCTGGCCGGCGTGCGCGAGACACCTCCGGAAGCGTGCGTCCTCCTGTTCGAGGGAGGCTCTGCCCACGGCCCCAACGGGGTATTCGGCGCGTGGACTCTCACGGTCGACGCGGCGGGCGCGCTGACGATAGGCGGTCAGGTGCTCGGGCGCGACGTGGCGCCTCGCTCCGCGGCGCTCTCGCCCGGCGAGCGGCAGGCGCTCGCGAGCGTCCTCGATGGCCTCTCCTCGGTGCCCTCCCGGCGCTCGACCCGCATGGGCATCCCCGACGAGAGCATGCTCCACATCACCGCGGCCACGCCTGCAGGCCCGACGACGCTCCAGCTCTGGCACCGCGAGGCGCGGACCGTGCCGCCCGTCGCGGCGCTGCTCCGCTGGATCGACGCCATCATCGCGACGCACGCAGGCCACGCCGCCGCGCTCGCGTGAGCGGCCGACGCGAGGCCCCGCCGCGCTGACAGCCGGCCAGCCTGCAGGGCGCCTGGCCCCGGAAGAACGGCTCCCGGGACGCGGCGAGTTCTGCTAGAAGGAGTCGGCCGCGCCGAGCGCTCGTCATGACACCCCGGCGCGAGCAGCAAATCCTTAAAATTACTGGCCATTTCACCGCGCTGCGGCAGCGCGCAGCCCCCGTGAACGGGCCGATTACCCTCGAGTGTCAACATGACTTTTCATCGTGAGACCGCGCGCTTCACCCTGGTCGGTATCTCCTGCCTGGCGCTCGCCGCCGCGGCCGCGGGCTGCGTGGGCAGCTCGGACGGCGGCTCGGATACGGGAGGCGCCGGCGGCAGCGGCGGCAGCGGCGGCAGCGGCGGCGCCTCGAGCGTGAGCTCGGGCGCTGGCAACCCCTCCTCCGGCAGCACCAGCAGCGGCAACCCCGGCAGCACCACGACCACCGGCAGCGTCAACCCCAGCACCACCACCAGCACGGCCACGGGGACGCCCGGCACGACGAGCACCACGTCGAGCACCGGCGCCGGGACGCCGACGGGCGCGTGCCCGCCGAGCGCGACGTTCTGCTCCGACTTCGAGGGGGCCGGGCTCCCCGAGGGCGCGACGTACCGCCCGTCGTACCAGGCGGCAGATGCGCTGAAGAACATGGAGATCGACGCGTCGACCTTCCACTCCGGCTCGAGCTCGCTGCACGTGAAGCCCGGCATGAGCGGCTACGACTGGCGGATGCTCTCTGTCCCGGCGCCCGGGTCGAAGTTCTGGGTGCGGCTCTACGTGCGCAGCAGCGTGGATATCGGCCAGTCCGATCACAACGCCTACTTCCAGGCGATGACGGGCGACGGCGATCCGAACGCGGGCGACAACGTCGAGGTCGCCGAGCAGTACTGCCAGATCGTCCTGAACCTGCACGACGATGTCGTCCTGCCCGAGGGCGGCGACTTCCGGTGCGGCAGCGGCGGCGCGAACCTCCCGAAGGACCAGTGGCACTGCATGGAGGCCTATTTCGACGGCGCCCAGGGCGACGTCCAGGTCTACGCCAACGGCACCAAGATCATCGACAAGACCGGCTGGAAGAAGCTCGACTTCAAGACGTTCAGCTTCGGCTACCTCGGCTTCCACGGCCCCGCGCGGTCGATGTGGTACGACGACGTGGCGGTCGCGCCGGAGCGGATCGGCTGCGCCCCCTGACGCGCCCGGCGCCGGGGCGCCGACGGCGCCCCGGCGGTTCAATCCCTCTCTCCTGATCACCGCATCAGAAGCTGACGTGCAGGCCGATGGCCCCCGCGCCGATCACGGGGGTCAGCGCCGCGCGCGGGCTCGCCGTCGCGTCCCGTGAGGGCAGCATCAGCAGGCCGGCGAGGCCGACGCCGGCGCCGACGGCGAGGGCCGCGAAGCCGACGTTGGAGACGTTGGCCAGCGTCCTGGCCGTGCTCAGATCGCCGCGCCGGCTCGGGGGGCAGCGATCGTCCGCGCACACCTCGGCGAGCGCGCCGGACCTCGCGAGCGTGAGGGCGCCCGCGACCGCGCCGACCATCAGGCCGGCCGCGCCGACGCTGAACCCCATCGCCATCAGCGTCCTCCCGGCGCCGTCCGCCGGCGCCCCCGGCGGCGCCGCCGTCGCGCGCGGCGCGAGCGCGGCCCGCGGCGCGCCTGCGACCGCCGGCGCGTCCTCCAGCGCCGGGATGGTGACGACGATCGACGCGCGCTCGGGCGGCACGTCCACCGCCGTGGACCACGCCTTCTTCCCCGGCGCCGCCGCGGCGACGCGGTGTCGGCCCGGATCGATGGGGAACGGCGCGTTCAGGGCGGCGCCGCTCAGCGGCTCGCCGTCGAGCGTGAGGCGCAGGCTCGCGGGCGGCGCATCCATCCTGATCTCGATCCGCGCGATCCGCCGCTCCAGCGCGGCGCGCTCGGCGCGCGCGAACGCCGCGCGCTCCGCCGGGCCCTCGCGCCGCGCGATCTCCTCCACCGAGCCGAGCTCGGCCCACGCCGTCGCGAGCATCCCCACCTTCTCGTGACAGACGGCGAGGTTGAGGAGCGTCCCGGGCTTCGGCTCGAGGCGATGGCTCTCCTCGAACTTCGCGCAGGCCTCGGGGTACTGTCCCTGTTTGAAGAGGTCTCGCCCCTGCCAGAAGAGCGCCTCCGCCATGGGCTTGACCGCGCCCTGCGCGCGCTGGCCGGACGCCGCGCCGGAGAGCGTGACGGCCCCGAGCAGCGCGCCCGAGCCGAGGAACAGGAGCCCTCTCTTCATCTCTCTGACCCACCCACGTCGGACTCAATCCCGCTGATCGAGGATCCTGTCGAGGTGACCCCGGCTCGGGGCCCCGTCGCGCGGGGCGCCGGCGCCCCGCCGCGGCGCCGGCAGCGCCGACAGGCTCACGTCCATCGCGCGATCCCGGTCCGGGATGAGCTGCACGCTCGCGTCCTCGAAGCCCGGCTTCCTCAGGACCAGCGCGACAGGCTCGCTCCCGCGGGGCAGCGCGATCGGCGCGCCGGAGCTCCCGACCCTCCTGTCGCCGATCCAGACGCTGGCGTCCGCGGGCCGGGTCGTGAGCCGCACCGTGGCCGTCTCCGCCGGCGCGGCCGTCAGCGGCTCCGCCGTCGCGGCGGGGGGCGGCGCGGGGGTCACGGGCGGCTCCGGCGGCTCGCGCGCCTCCTGCGGCGCGGCGGGGGCGGAGGCGAGCGCCATGGCGCTCGTGCCGCCGAGCAGCGGGAGCCCCGAGGGGCGCTCGATGGCCCACACCGACGTCGCGGCGACGAGCCCCGCGGCGGCCGCGGCGACGAGGTTCCGGCGCCTCACCGCTGCCGGCCGCGCGACGGACGCGCTGGGCGCCTCGATCGCCGCCACCTCGGACGACGACGGGGGCCGGCCGCCCGGGTCCGCTCCGCGCCGCGCGTCCACGGCGCTCGCGGGCGGCCCCGACCACGGCACGGTCGACGCGTCGGCAGCGCTGGATGTCGGCCCGGGCGCGCGCTCGGTGTCCGGGAGCGTGGAGCTCGGGAGCGTGGAGCTCGCAGGCGCGGCCGACGGCTCCGACGCGGGGCCCGCGCCGGCCTCCGAGCGGCGGTCCGGATCCCAGCTCTCCTCGGTCGCCTCGGGCCCCGTGACGACGGCGGAGCCCGTCGTCAGCGTGGTCGTGTCCTCGCTGGCCGGTATCCCCCTCCCCGGGGTCCACGTCGCGCTCACGCGCCCCCCGTCGCCCGTCGGCGACGTCGCGCTCTCCGGGGTCCACGTCGCGCTCACGCGCCCCTCGCCGCCCGTCGGCGACGTCGCGCTCCCCGGGGTCCACGTCGCGCTCACCGGCCCCTCACCGCCCCTCCCCGAGGCCGCGCTCCCCGGGGGCCGCGCCCCGCTCGCGCGCCCGTCGTCGCCTGTCGCCGCCGGCATCTGCCCCGAGGCCCACGTCGCGCTCGCGCTCGCGGGCGCCGCGCCGGGCACCTCCCGCGCGCCGCCCCGCGCGAGGCCGATCCGCCGGGCGACCTCCAGCAGGTCGGCCACCGCCTTGCTCGCGCTCTGGGGCCTGTCGCCCGCGCGCTTCTCGAGCATCGCGAGCACCGGCAGGTCGAGCTCGCGCGGCAGATCGGGGCAGACGCTCGACATCCGCGGCGGCGGGTCGGACGCGTGCTTGCACATCACATCCACCGCGGACTCCCCGGTGAACAGCGACTTCCCTGTCAGCATCCTGTGGATCATCACGCCCAGCGCGTAGATGTCCGCGGGCGGCCCCGTCCTCTGGCCGCGCGCCTGCTCCGGCGCCATGTACTGCGGCGTGCCCAGCACGACACCCGTGCTCGTCATCTCCGAGCCCTCGCCGTCCGCGAGCTTCGCGATGCCGAAGTCGAGCAGCTTCGGGAACCACGTCCCGTCGCGCTCCGCCGCGAGGAAGACGTTGTCGGGCTTCAGATCGCGGTGCGTGATCCCCGCCTCGTGGACGGCGTCGAGCGCGTCGGCGATGCCGCGCACGATGGGGACGAGGGTCGGGAAGGGCAGCCGCCGCCGCCGCCGGCACAGCTCGCCGAGCGTCATGCCGTCGAGCAGCTCCATCACGAAGTAGTGCCGCTGGAGCCCCGGGAGCAGGCCGAAGGAGAAGATATCGATGATGTTGCGCTGGCGGATCCTGTTCACCGCGCGCGCCTCGGCGACGAACCGCGCGACCGCCTCCGGCTGCGCGGCGAACCGCCGGTTCAGCACCTTGATCGCGACCTTCTTGCCGATCAGCGGGTGCTCGCCCGCATACACCTCTCCGAACGTGCCCGCGCCGAGCTTCCGGTCGATGCGGTACTCGCCGACCATCGTGTTCGTCTCGAGGAGCGGCTCGGCGGGGAGGCACATCTCCGCCGGCAGCAGCGGACTTCCATCGGCCGCGCACGACGTGACCTCCTCACTGTACACCGCACCACACCGGGGGCAGGTCGCCATACGAAGCCAATGAAGCTAGGGGTCGCGTGGTCCTGGCTGCCCCACGCGGGGCAAGTCGTCATGCAAAGCGCGAGAATAACGGGATCGCGTGGTCCTGGCTACCCCGATCCCGGGCCCCTTCCACCGCGCCGCTTCGAGGCCTGCCCCGCCCCGGGTCGCCGCGACGCCCGCGCGTCGCGCGCGCGGATCGGTCGCAGCCGATCAGCGGGCACGAGCAGGCGCTCCCGCACTCCCGGTGGATGGAGTCGTTCGGGACCGCGCAAGCAACAGTGCAATAATTCGTCCCACATTCAACCGTCACGTTGCCCGCGCACCCGGTGCCTGTGCACTTGAGCGTGCATTTGCCGTCTTGGCTGCACCGCAAGGTCAGGTCCCGGCAACCGCCGCTGTTGCAGACGACCTCGCACGGATAGGGACCCATGCAGGTCACGACAGCGCCGTTGCACTGGTCGCCGCACTCCAGCACCACGGGGGACTTCATCGTGTCGAGCAGCACGGACCCGGCGCACCCGCCCTCGTCGTCGCACGTCAGCTCGCACGTCTCCCCGTTGCAGTTGCAAGGGGTCCTGACGCCGCTGCTGTTGACGAGGAAGTTGACGCTGCAGTCCCCGGCCTGCTCCGGGGCCGACCCGCACGCCGTGCACGTCGCGGAGGGCGACTGACAGATCGCCCGATCGATGCAGCCGTCGCCGGACGGCAAGCAGCTCGTGGCGCACGCCGTGCCGCTCGGGTCGCAGTCGTAGAGCCCGCACTCCCTCGGCTCGGCGCTGCACCTGCCGTCGTCCGTGCAGGTGCCCGGAGGCGTCTCCTCGCCGTGCTCGCACGTGCCGCCGCACGGGGTGCCCACCGGGCCGCACGCGGCGAGGACGCCGCCCACCGTGTCATCGACGCTCATGCCGTCGATGCCCGAGACGAGCTGACAGCTCGCCGCCGCGAGGCTCGCGCCGAGCGTCAGCGCGGCGCAAGCAACAAGTCTCCTCAGGCCCAAGTCAAGAAGGTTCATCTGGCGGAGAGTTCAGCCCAGCGCAGCGCGGCGGACAAGCTCGGAAATCGCGGCCGGAGCCGCCAGGCGCACCCGGTGGAATTTTCTTCTCCGGGTCCACCGGAGACGCGCGCCGTGGCACGGAGGCATCTCGACCTGAGATGCCGCGCGCGGAGCGATCATTCACGGGCCCCGACGCGTCCGCGCCGGCCGGCGGCGCCCCCGCGCGCCGCGGCGCGACGGGCCCGCTCCGCCGCCGCCCTCCGGCACGACAGCCGGCGGAGCGCGGCGGCGGTGACGGGGCGCCCTTGCCCCCTCGCGCCGTCGGCTCCATAGCCGAGGCGGTCAGCGCGCCGCAGGCGTGGGCGCCGCGCGCGCCGGCGCAGCCGTGGCACGCACATGAAACGCACGTGAGAAGTGAACCGTGAGCCGCCAGAAAGAGACGCCAGCAGCCCTCAGGCGCCGCGCCGAGGGCGTGACCGCGATGGAGGCCTCGAGGTAGAACCGATGCCGTACCTTGTTTTCCGGGATTTCCCCGACAATACACCCATCCCCGATGACTGCTATAGCTGCGACGGTGCGCCGGACTGGGCGGCGCTGCTGGAGTGGATATGCCCCGATCTCTCGCCCGACGAGGCGGAGCGGCTCGCCACGATCGGTGAGGCGAGCGACGTCCGGCCGGACGTGGTCAGCCTGAAGCGGCTCATCGAGGAGCACGCGAGGCCGCAGGCGTCTCGGGGATCCGCCTGACGCGAACGACCGACACGGACGCCACAACCACGCATCTACACGACCGCAAAGGGATGGCGAAGATCATCGACCCTCGGCGCCACACGTGGCGCGACACCCCGGTGGACAGCATCGGCCTGCTGATCGACGCCGACGAGTATTACCCCGAGTTCTACCGGGTCGCGTCGATGGCGCGGCGATATCTGCTCCTCGCCGGCTGGCAGTTCGACAGCGACGTCGCCCTGCTCCGGGGCGGGCGGGAGGAGCAGGTGTCGAGCCCGATCACGCTGCTCAAGTTCCTGGACCACCTCTGCGAGATCAACCCGGATCTCCATATCTACATCCTCGCCTGGGATTTCCACCTCGTGTTCGCGCTCGAGCGCGAGTGGCTCCAGCAGCTCGTCTTCGAGTGGACGAACCACCGCCTGCACTTCCTGTTCGACTCGACGCACGTCGAGCGCGCCTCGCACCACCAGAAGTTCGTGGTCGCGGACGGCGAGCTCTCGTTCCTCGGCGGACTCGACCTCTGCGACCACCGCTGGGACGATCGCAGCCACGCGAACAAGAACCCCTTCCGCGTCAGCCGCGGTGAGCCGCACAAGCCGTTTCACGACGTGCAGGCCTACCTGCGGGGCCGCGAGGTCGCGCGGGCGCTGACCGAGATCTTCACCGATCGCTGGCGGCGCGCCGGGGGCGCGCCCATGGCGCTGCCGGACGTCGACGGGCTCGAGCCGACGTTCGCCGACTACCGGCCCGAGGGCGGCATCCTGCTCGAGACGAAGCACGTCACGCTGAGCCGCACCGATCCGCACGGCTCGCCCACCGGCGCCGAGCACTGCACGGAGATCCGCGACCTCTACCTCGACGCGATCGACGCGGCCGAGCGCTTCATCTACATCGAGACACAGTATTTCAGCTCCCAGGCCATCACCGACGGGATCGAGCGGCGCATGCGCGCCGAGGGCCGGCCGCTGCTCGACGTGGTGCTCGTGCTGAACATGGAGGCCGAGACCATGAAGGAGCAGATCGCCGTCGGCCTCTCCCAGGCGCAGATGCTCGGCAAGCTGCGCGCGGCGGCGGCCGAGACGGGGCACCGCCTCGGCGTCTACTACACCCTGCCGGCGTGCGGCGAGGACGAGACGGCCGAGCGCGCCACGTACATCCACTCGAAGGTGATGATCGTCGACGACCGCTTCCTCACGATCGGCTCGGCCAACCTGACGAACCGCAGCCTCTCGATCGACACGGAGATCAACGCCTCGGTCGAGACCGACGACCCGGACGACGCGCTGGGCCGCTCGATCCGCCGGGCGCGCGCGTCGCTCATCGGCGAGCACCTGGGCGACTTCGACTTCGATCGGGCGGACGACCTCGTCGCGCACCTCGACGCGGTGGCGAGCCCGCCGACCGGCCCGCGCACGCCCGGGAGCTCGTGCCGGCTGCGGCTCCACCCCTCGCCCACCGCGGACGAGCGCGTCCTGCTCGAGGTGATCGACCCGCAGGCGCTCCCGTTCGACCCCGCCGCGGTCGAGGACATGGACAAGCGCCACGGCTCGCTCTTCGTGGGCGGCCTCGGCGTGCTCTGGCGCCACCTCTTCAGCAGCAGCACCCGCACCGCCGAGAAGTAGCGCCGCAGAGGGCGATCCCTCGCGTGGCGCGTGGCGCGTGGCGGCGCGCGGAAGACGCGCCGCGCCCCGCCGCCCGGGCCGTTGCGGGACGACGGTGGCACATGGTACGCTGGTGCACTCGGCATGACCGAGAACGGCTCGGAATGATTGAGAATAACCGAGGACGACCGAGGGCGAGCGAGGACGGCTCCTCGAGGTTGTGTCTCACGCTGGAGCGTTGAAGCGACGAGGAGTATGCAAGAGCCAGAGATCACGATCGGGGGCATTTCGGTCCGCGACCTCGCGGAGCAGTACGGGACGCCGCTCTATGCCTACGATGCCGAGCGCATCCGGGATAACTTCCGTCGCCTCACGCGGGCGCTCCGCAGCAGCTATCCGGAGGTCTCCGTCTTCTACGCCATCAAGGCGTGCAACAACCTGGAGATCGCGAAGCTCCTGGTCGAGCAGGGCTCGGGCGTGGACGCCGCGAGCCCGAACGAGATCCGCCTGGCGCAGGCGCTCGGGCTGTCGGGCGAGCAGATCATCTACACGGGCAACAGCCTCTCGGACGAGGACCTTGCCGCGGGGCTGCGCGCCGGGGTCATCTTCAACGTGGATGATCACGGGATCCTGAAGCGCCTGTTCGCGCTCGGGCGGCCGCGCTGTATGTCGTTCCGGATCAACCCGAGCGGCGAGGACATCGCCACGCCCGATCTGAAGCCGTTCGCGGGGCCGTCGGCGAAGTTCGGGATCCACCCGAAGTACGTGGAGGAGGCCTACCGCACCGCGCTCGAGAACGGGGTCGAGCGGCTCGGGGTGCACATGATGCCCCACTCGCAGGCGAACAAGCCGGAGAGCTTCGCGCACGTCACCGGCAAGCTGCTCGACCTGATCGGGCCGGTCGCGCGGAAGCTCGGCTTCGACCTCGCGTTCCTGGACATCGGCGGCGGGCTCGGCATCCCCTACCGCCGGGAGCAGCCGCCGCTCGACGTGGAGGCGGTCGCCCGCGAGATCGCGGCGGTGGTCCAGAAGAAGTGCGCCGAGCACGGCCTGAAGGCGCCCCGCCTGGTCATGGAGCCGGGGCGCTACTTCGTCGGCGACGCGGGCTACGTGCTCGGGCGGGTGATCTCGATCAAGCAGGGATACAGGACGATCCTCGGCACGGACATCTCGATGAACACGATGGCGCGCCCGGTGATGTACGGCGCGTACCACGAGGTGCGGATCAATGGCCGCCGCGGCCGGACCGCCCCGATGGCGATGACGGGCCAGGTCTGTGAGAACACCGATATGTGGATCAGCGAGCGCGAGTTCCCCGCGGACGTCGCCGAGGGGGATGTGGTCGTGCTGATGGACGCCGGCGCGTATGGCCACGTGATGAGCTACGATTACAACGGCAGGCTGCGGCCCGCCGAGGTGCTCGTCGACGGCGGCCGGAGCCGGCTGATCCGGCGGCGCGACACGTTCGAGGACATGGTCTCGCGGATGTGCCTGTCCGACGACATCAAGGAGCGCCTGCGCACGGCGGCCGCGGATGCGGCGGGCCAGGCCGGCAGAGGCTGAAGCGGCGCGCGCGGCGGCCTCTCCGGCCGACTTGTGAGCTGCGCTGTCCTTCCCTATACGGCATTCATGCCGTTCACCTTCGTCCGCATCGATCATGTGCAGCTCGCGATGCCGCCCGGGCAGGAGCCGCGGGCGGCGGCGTTCTACCGGGACGTGCTCGGGATGGAGGAGGTCCCCAAGCCCGAGCCGCTGGCGTCGCGCGGCGGCGCGTGGTTCCGCGCGGGTACGGTGGTGGTGCACCTCGGCGTGGAGCGCGACTTCCAGCCGGCGCGCAAGGCCCACCCCGGCCTCGTGGTGAAGGGCATCGACGACATCGCGGCCGCGCTCAGGGCCGCGGGTCACGACGTGCGCTGGAGCGACGAGCTGCCCGAGGTGAGGCGGTTCCACACGGACGATCCGTTCGGGAATCGCCTCGAGATCATCGACGGCGACTGAGGCGCCGCGGGCCGGGCGGCCTGCGGGGCCGCCTGCTCGTCGTCTTCAGCGACATCGAGATGGGCGCCGAGGGGGCGTTCGACGCTCTCGGTGAGCCCCGGAGCGCTCGGCCTGGCGCCCGTGGCGCGCTCAAGGGCAGCGTCCGGTGCCGGGGCAAGCGGCCCAGGCGATGTGGCCGCCGCCGTTGTAACTGGCGGACAGCTGCCCCTCGAAACGCTCGGTAGAGCCTTCCGGCGACGCCGTCCCTTCGAAGCTGTAATCGACCGGCCCCACCCCGAGCCCCGGCCACGGGAGACGATAGCTGAACCGCACCGTATCGCCCGACACGCTGCCGTCCGTCACGGCTCCGCAGTTCGTTTCCGGATCGCCCGCAGGAACTTCAGGCCCGCAGACAGTCCCGCTCAGCGCCCCGTCCGCTGCCTGGGTCAGCTGCGCCTCGAAGGGATCCTCGAACTCCGCGCTGGTCCAGCGCCCGGACACGTCGAGCGCCGCAGTCTCACCCGTGCCCGGAACGGAATCGCCGCCCGCCGCGCCGTCGGGACCGGCCTCGGCGTCGCTGGGGGTGCCTGTATCAACACCGCCGCAGGACGACGCGAGCGCCGAGAGACAGCAGGCGAGGAGCATGGTGGTGGTGTGCAAGGTAATCTTCATGGGCGCAGTCTAGAACACCGACGATGACGCAGCCCTGAGAAAACGAACCACAGAGGCACAGAGGGCACAGAGTTTTTTGTTGTTCCTCTGTGCCTCTGTGGTCAAATCTCTTCACGACCTCACGGCGTCAGGCCGCCGACGCCTGCGGCTTCGCCTTGCGCGCGTGGCGGTTCGCCGGCCGGGCCAGCCCGAGGTTCTCCCGGAGCGTGCGGCCCTCGTACTCCGTTCGGAACAGGCCGCGCCGGCGCAGCTCCGGGATCACCAGCTCCACGAAGTCGTCCAGCCCGCCCGGGAGCCACGGCGGCATCACGTTGAAGCCGTCGGCGCCGCCCTGCGTGAACCAGGCCTCGAGCTCGTCCGCGATCTGCTCCGCCGAGCCCACGATCGTCCAGTGGCCGCGCGCCCCGGCCACCCAGAGGTAGAGCTCCCGGATGGTGAAGTTGCGCTTGCGGGCGATGTCGAACATCAGCGCCTGACGGCTCTTGTTGTTGTTGGTCTCCGGCAGATCGGGCAGCGGCCCGTCCACCGGATACCCCGAGAGGTCGACCCCGCCCGACAGGCCCGAGAGCAGCGACAGGCCGACCTCCGGCAAGATGAGGTCCTGGAGCTGCTGGTACTTCGCCCTGGCCTCCGACTCGGTCCTCGCGACAACGGGGAACACCCCCGGCATGATCTTGAGCTGGTCGGGGTGGCGACCGTACCTCGCCATCCGGCCCTTGACGTCGGCGTAGAACGCCTGCGCGTCCTCCAGCGTCTGCTGCGCGGTGAAGATCACCTCCGCCGTCTCGGCCGCGAGATCCCGGCCCGCCTCCGACGATCCCGCCTGCACGATCACCGGGTGACCCTGCGGCGGACGCGGGATGTTGAGCGGCCCCCGGACGGAGAAGAACTTCCCCTTGTGATCGAGCGTGTGCAGCTTCTCCGGGTCGTAATAGGCGCCCGACGCCTTGTCGCGGAGGAAGGCGTCGTCTTCCCAGCTGTCCCAGAGGCCGGTGACCACGTCGACGAACTCGCGCGCCCGGGCGTACCGCTGCGCATGGTCGGGGTGGGCGTCGAGCCCGAAGTTCCCCGCCGCCTCGCCCCCGCCGGTGGTGACCACGTTCCACCCCGCCCGCCCCTGGCTGAGGTGGTCCAGCGAGGCGAACTTGCGCGCCAGCAGGTAGGGCTCCTCGTACGTGGTGGACGCCGTGGCGATGAAGCCGATGCGCTCCGTGACGGCCGCGAGCGCGGAGAACAGCGTGACCGGCTCGAAGCTGGCGCCGTACGCCGTACGGCCTTTCGCCCCCGGGCGGTTCTGCAGCGCGAGCCCGTCCGCGAGGAACACGGCGTCGAACCCGGCCCGCTCCGCCGTCTGGGTGATGCGCCGGTAATGCCCGAAGTTGATGCCGCCGTCCGCCTGCGCCTCCGGGTGCCGCCAGGCCGCCACGTGGTGTCCTGCGCCGGGCAAGAAGGCGCCCAGACGGATCTTCCGCTGCTTGTCGCTCATGGATGTCCTCGGTCTCGGTCCTCGCGCGGGCGCTCGCCGCTGCTCGCCGCTGCTCGCCGTGGCTCACCGGCGATCATCGCCGCTCGCCGCTCGCCGCGCGCGTCCGTGACCGCAAGCCCCGTGCCCGGCGGCGGAGCCGCGGGCCGCAGCGGCCAGGAACGAGGCATCTCCCCTGCCCGCGCGGCGGCGCGCCCCTCTTTCCGCGCGGCGGCGTGCTGCGAGGGCAGCAGCGGACCGACAGCGCTGCGGGCGCAGTGCTGGCAGGGAAGCACCCGCCGGGCGCGCGCTCCCCAGGGCTCGAGTCGCGCCCGCCAGCTGCCGCCGACGGAGCCGGGCTACTGCCAGCGGAAGAGCTTCAGGGCCAGCGCGAAGGAGACAACGCCCCAGGCGGCCATCACCGCGAGCTCGGGCGCGAGCGCGGCGAGCGTCGCGCCCTCGAGCATCACGCCGCGGAGCGCGTCGTTCAGCGCGGTGAGGGGCAGCGCCTGGATGAAGGGCTGGATCGCGTCGGGGAAGCGCTCGGTCGAGAAGAAGATGCCGGAGAAGATCCACATCGGGAACTGCGCCAGGTTCGTCAGGCCCGAGACGCCCTCCAGGGTCCGCGGCCGCGCCGCGATGAGCAGGCCCATGCCGACGAACGACAGCGCGCCGACCACGACGACCAGCGCGAGCGCGGCGAGCGAGCCGGCGATCGGGACGCCGAGCACGAGGCACGCGAACAGGAGCAGGGCCACGACCTCGATCGCCAGGAACACGAGCCGCGCCCCGAGGTGGGTCACGAGCAGGTGCCAGCGCCGCACCGGCGCCGCGGCGAACAGCTTCATGAGCTTGCCGATGCGCTGCTGCACGATCGCGAAGCCGATCGCCCAGAGCCCGGTCATCATCAGGTTCATGCCGAGCAGCCCGGGCACAAGGAAGTCGATGTAGCGCGACCCCCGCTCGGTCATCTCGAGCGCCGCCGGCTGGAACGCGTCCGCGCGCCCCGCCGCGCGCTGGAGCGCCTGGTCCACCTCGAGCCGCGCCATGCGGCTCTCCGGCCGCGTCGGATCGTACCAGTACGTGGGCGGATCGGTGGCGAGCACGACCAGCGACACCTTGCCGGCCCGGAGCGCCTGCCGCCCCTGCTCCCGCGGGACCACCGTCGCCACGACCTGCCCCGCGGCCTCGAGCGCCGCGCGCCGCGGCTCGGCGTGGACGCCCGCCTCGACGCCCACCAGCACCGGCTCCGCCGGTTGGCTCCTGAACGCGACGGCCAGCGCCGACGACATCAGGATCGGGAACACGAGCATCCAGAAGATCGCCTCGGGCTCGCGCAGGAACTCCGCCACCCGCGCCCGGATGAGAAGCGCGAGCGGCGCGCCGCGCAGCGAGCGGAGCCACGCCATCACGCCGCCTCCTCGCCCGCGAGCTTCCGCCCGGCGAGCGCCATGAACACGTCCTCGAGGCTCGCGTGCTGGGTCGTGAGCCGCCGCACCTCGACCCCGCCCGCCGCGCACAGCGCGAGCAGCGGCGGGAGCACGCGCGCCACGTCGCGCACCGTCAGCCGCAGCGCCCCCTGCGCGGCGCGCACGGCCTCCACCCCGGGCAGCGCCCCGAGCTCCTCCTCGGCGATCTCCCCGTCCACCTCGACCTCCACGACGTGCTCGGCGCCCAGCGACGCGACGAGCGCCGCCGGCGTGCCGAGCGAGAGCAGCCGCCCGCGATCGACGATCGCCACCCGATCGCAGAGGCGCGCGGCTTCTTCCATGTAGTGCGTGGTCAGCAGGACGGTGCGACCGCGCGCCTTCAGGTCCTCGACGACGGCCCAGATCTCGCGGCGCGACGCCGGGTCGAGGCCGGTGCTCGGCTCGTCGAGGAAGAGCACCTCGGGGTCGCCCGCGAGCGCGCACGCGAGCGACAGCCGCTGCTTCTGCCCGCCCGACAGCCCGCGCACGTACGCGCCCGACTTCTCCTGCAAGGACACGCGGCGCAGCGCCTCCGCCGGGTCGAGCCCGCGCGGGTAGAAGCTGCGGAACAGCGCGATCACCTCGCCCACGCGGAGCTTGTCCGGGAAGCGCGTCTCCTGGAGCTGGATGCCGAGCCGCCGGCGCAGCGCGATGCCGTCCCCGACCCAGCGCTCGCCCAGCACCTCGACGTCGCCGGCGTCGGGCCGGGTCAGCCCCTCGAGGATCTCCACCGTGGTCGTCTTGCCCGCGCCGTTCGGGCCGAGCAGGCCGAAGCACTCGCCGCGCCGCACCTCGAGGTCGAGCCCGTTCACGGCCACGACGTCGCCGTAGCGCTTGACCAGACCGCGGCAGACCAGGGCGGGAGAGGCGGACACGGCACGCGTGTATCGCAGCGCATGGCGAAAAGGAACCCGCGCCCTCGATCGAGGCGCCGCGCGGGCGTCCTCGGCCCGGCCTCGACGCTGCCTCGCGCGCGGGGCGGAGGCGGCCTGCGCGCGCGGGGCGGAGGCGCGCCGCGGAGCGCCCTCGACGAACGAAGGGCACCTCCACGCGCCCACAGGTGCGCCGGAAAATTCGACAGTCGACGCGACGCCTTGCCTCTCCGGAGAATCGAATCTCGCCAGACACCTGCGGCAAGCGCGTCGAGCGTGGCCCTGCAAGGAACATCCGGTTCGAGATCGTGGCCTGGCCGATCTGCAATCTCTGAGCGACGGAGTTGGGGGGCGCGTGGTGAGCGATGAAGAGGGAGTGGTGCCGGTGCACTGCGGCGAGGTCATCGCGGACCGCTACCGGGTCGAGCGGCTGCTCGGGATCGGCGGGATGGGGGCCGTGGTCGCGGCGCGGCACCTGTCGCTGGGCGAGCTCGTGGCCATCAAGTTCATGCGGGCGGAGTACTGCAACAACGCGGCGCTCCTGAGGAGGTTCCAGCGCGAGGCGCGCGGGATGTTCCGGCTGAAGACCGAGCACGTGCCGCGGGTCTACGACCTCGGCTCGCTCGCGCCGCGGCACGGGACCGGGCTGCCGGTGCCGTTCATCGTGATGGAGCACCTGTCGGGCAACGATCTCCGCTCGATCGTGGAGCGCCGCGGGCGGCTCCCGGTCGAGGAGGCGGCGGAGTACGTCCGTCAGGCCTGCGTCGCCCTCACCGAGGCGCACGCGCTCGGGATGGTGCACCGGGACCTGAAGCCCGCGAACCTGTTCCTGACGTACCGGACCGACGGCACGCCGCTCGTCAAGGTGCTCGACTTCGGCGTCGCGAAGTTCACGTGCGCGAAGCCCGAGGACGACGGGCTCGAGATGACGACCGCGCGGTCGGTCATGGGCTCGCGCCGCTACATGGCGCCCGAGCAGATGCTCACGCCCAAGGACGTCGACCTGCGCGCGGATCTCTGGGCGCTCGGGGTCGTGCTCTACCAGCTCGTGAGCGGCACGCTGCCGTTCGGCGCGGAGACGCTGGAGCAGCTCGTCCTGGTCGTGTCGGAGCAGGCGCCGCGGCCGCTCCGGAGCGCGCGCGCCGATCTGCCCGAGGGGTTCGAGGAGATCGTGATGCGCTGCCTCGAGAAGAACCGGGCACGCCGCCCGGCGTCGGCCCGCGAGCTCGCCGTGGCGCTCGCGCCGTTCGCGCTGTGCGGGCCGCCCGACGCGACGCTGCCCACGGCGGTGCACCGGAGCCAGCCGACGTTCACGTGGCTGGACGAGGGGCCGCCCACGACCGCCGTCCAGCCGCCCGAAACGAAGAGGATCGAGCCCCGCCGGCCGAGGCGGGCGTGGATCGCGGCCGCGGCCGGCGCCTTCTCCGCGAGCGCCGCGCTGGCCGCGGCGGTGCTGCCGTCCGGGTGGCCGGGCGCGGCGGGGTCCACCTGGGCCGACGGCGCCGGCGCGCAGCGGCTCGCCGGCGTGCCGCAGGGGCTCGCCGAGGCGCCGCAGGCGACCCCGATGGCCGCCGGGCCGCTGGCGTCGCACGCGGCCGACGGCGCGCTGCACGGCGGCGCCGGGAGCGCGGCCGGCGCGCCCCTCGGGGACGCCGCCCGGGAGGCGCCCGCGGCCGCGTGCGACGCGGTCGGCCTCGTCCTGCCGGCGAGGGCCGCGCAGCCCGCGCGGGCGGGCTCCGAGCGGACGCAGCGCACGCCCGCGCGCGCGGCGGTCGCGTCGGGGCCCACGGGCGGCCCCGGGGAGCCGCAGGGGCGGCCGGGGCGGCCGGATCGACAGGAGCGCCCCGCGCCCGCGGGCGGCGCGCCCAGGGCGGCCTCCGCGGCGCGCCAGGACGCGGCTCCGCAGGAAGCGCCTTCGCCGGCGCCCGTCGCCCCCGCGGCTGCCGGGGCGGCACCGGCGGCCGCGGCGCCGCGGGCCGGCGGCGGCGCCCCGGCGCCCGTCGAGGCGCCCGGCCGCAGCGCGGAGGGCGCGCCGGCGGGCGCGTCGGACAGCCCCTGGTGATCGCCATGCGCCGACGAGCTCGAACGACGGTCCGCTGCTCGCTCCCGCGCGGGGTCGCCTGCGCGCTCGCGGCGCTGTCGCTGTCCGTCGCGCCGGCGAGCGGCGCCGCCGGCGAGCCCGGCGTGAAGCTGCCCGGCGCGGGCCAGAGCGACGCGAGCTTGCCCGGCGCGGGCCAGACCGGCGCCATCCAGGGCGGCGCGGGCCAGGGCAGCGCCGGCCAGACCGGCGCGAGCTCGCCCGGCGCCGGGCACAAGGAGCAGGTGCTCGCGCTGTACCAGGTCGCGACGCAGCTCCTCGACACGGGGCGCACGGCCGAGGCGTGCGCCGTGCTCGAGCAGGGGCGGACGCTCGATCCGACGGCGATCAACCTCCTCCTGCGGCTCGGCGAGTGCCTCGCGCGCGCGGACAGGACCGCGAGCGCCTGGAACGTCTTCAGCGAGGCTGCGGCCATCGCGAAGAGCGCGGGCGATCCCCGCGCGGCGCGCGCGGCGGCGCTCGCGGGGGCGCTCGAGCCGCGGCTCTCGCGGATGGAGATCGCGGTGCCCGCGGCGGGCGCCGCGCCGGGGCTGGAGATCCGGCGGGACGGCGTGCTCGTCCTGCCCGCGCAGTGGGGGCAGGCGCTCCCGGTCGACCCGGGGACGCACACGATCGAGGCCCGCGCGCCCGGCAGGCGGCGCTGGTCGCTCGCGCGCGCCGTGCCGCCGGGCGGCGCGCGCGTGGTCGTCGACGTGCCCGCCCTGGAGCCGGAACCGCCCGCGCGCGCGCTCGCCGCGGCGCCGCCGGGCCCCCGGAAGCAGGCGCTCCCTGTCATCTCGATCGCCGGCCAGCGCGGCGGCGACGGCGGCGACGGCGTCGGGCGCGCCCAGCGGGTGCTCGCGCTCACGACCGGCGGCGCGGGCCTCGTCGGGCTCGGCGTCGGCGCCGTGTTCGGCGCGCAGGCGATCGCCCGCCGGGACGCCTCGAACAAGGGCCACTGCGACGCGCGGAACCGCTGCGACGCGGCCGGGGTCGCGCTGCGGGCGGACGCGCAGGAGGCCGGCACCGCGTCGACGATCGCGTTCTCGGCCGGCGCGGCCGCGCTGCTCGCGGCCGGCGTGCTGCTCTGGACCGCGCCGTCCCGGCCCGCGCCCGCGCCGGCGAGCGCGCCCGCGCGCCGCAGCGCGGCCCCGACCACGGCCGCCGCCTCGGTCGGCCCCGGCGCGTTTTCGCTCGTCGTGGGCGGGAGGTACTGACATGGGCGCGCGCGGACCGCTCGGGATCGGCAAGCAGCTCTCGCTCGTGGCGCTCGGCTGCGCCGGGTGCAACACGCTGCTCGGGCTGGAGGACGGCAACCTCGTCGAGGAGCCCTGCGAGCCGCTCTCGGCTGTCGTCTGCTACAGCGGGCCGCCGGCGACCGAGGGCGTCGGCGCCTGCCTGACCGGCCTCCGGCGCTGCAATGCCGCCGGCGACGGCTACGGTCCCTGCGAGGGCGAGGTCACGCCCGCGCCCGAGCGCTGCGGCAACGCGGCCGACGACGACTGCGACGGCGCGGTCGACGAGCCGGACGGGAGCGGCGACGGCCCGGGCGGCTCCGCGGCCGGCGACGCCTGCACCTGCGCCCCCGGGGCGGTCGAGGCGTGCCCCTACGGCGGGCCGCCGGGGACCGCGGGGGTCGGCGCGTGCAGCGCCGGCCAGCGCGCGTGCGGGGCCGACGGCCTGTGGGGCGCGTGCGCCGGCGAGGTCACGCCGCGCGCCGAGGACTGCACGACGCCGGCCGACGAGGACTGCAGCGGCGGAGGGGACTGCGGCGCGCTGCTCCCCGGCGCGCCGGGCGGGCTCCTCGGCGGCGCCGGCCAGGAGCGGGCGCGCGCGCTCGCCGCGGGCAGCGGCGGCGTCGCGATCCTGGGCGGCGAGTTCGAGGGCTCGCTCGACCTCGGCGCCGGCCCGATCGCGACCGGCGCCGAGCGGGACGTCTTCGTCGCGCAGATCGCGGCGGACGGCGCCGTCGTGTGGACGAAGCGGCTCATCGACGAGGGGCAAGGCTCGCTCCAGGGGCTCGCGGTGGACCCGGCGGGCGGGATCGTGATCACCGGCGAGCTCGACGGGGTGCTGGGCGCCGCCGGGCTCACCACGTCCGCGCCGCGCGGGTTCGTGGTGAAGCTCGACGCCGCGGGCGCGGTGCGCTGGGGTGCGGTGCTCCCCCTCGGCAGGCCGCAGGACATCGCGGTGTCGGCGGCGGGCGAGGTCGTCGTCGCGCTGGCGGTGACGGAGCCGGGCGGGAGCGACGTGGCGGTGACCCGGCTCAGCGTGGGGGGCCTGCCGCTCTGGACCCGGGTGTTCGGGGGCCCGGGGACGCAGGAGCCGACCGGCGTGGCCGTGGACGCGCGCGGGGAGGTGGTCCTGACGGGGAGCTTCGAGGGCGAGGTCCAGTTCGGCGAGGAGGCGCCCCGGCTCTCGTCGGCCGGGATGAGCGACGTGTTCCTGGCCAAGCTCGACGAGCGCGGCGATCACATCGCGTCGCTCTCGTTCGGCGACGGCCGCCAGCAGCACGGGGGTGACGTCGAGGTCGGGCCGGGCGGCGAGATCGCGCTGAGCGGGACGTTCGAGGGGCTGCTCGATCTGGGCAGCAGCACGCTGTTCTCGGAGGGCGCGTCGGCGTTCGTTGTCGAGCTCGGGGTCGCGCGGGAGCACCGCTTCAGCCGGTCCTACCGGGCGGAGCGGCCGCCGCGCGTCGCGCTCGCGGCGGACGGCGGGCTCGTCTTCGCCGGCGACGTCGGCGGGCCGACCGATCTCGGCGGCGGCCCGCTCGACGGCGGCGGCGACGGCAGCAGCGGCAGCGACATCGTGGTGGCGCGGCTCGACGCCGAGGGGCGCCACGTGTGGAGCAAGCGGCTCGGCCCCGGCGCGGGGGCGAGCGGCGGGAGCCGGTCCGCGGCCGGCGTCGCGGCCTTCGCGGACCGCGGCCACGTCCTGCTCGCGGGGACGGTGGAGGGGAGCGTCGATCTCGACGGCGCCCCCGCGACGTCGGCGGCTGCCGACATCCTGATGGTCCGGATGGCGCCGTAGCGCGCCCGGAGCGCCGCGCGGCGCCGGCGACTCGCGGGAGAGCGCGGCCGGGCCCGGAGCCCACGTCGCGTCAGGCCCACAAAGCACGACAGGCGACCTGGGAGAGGCCGCCTGTCCTGCCCGGTCATGCCGGAGCGCGGGAGATCACTCGCAGGTGTCGGAGCACGCGGTGAGCGCCTGGCAGTCGTCGGCCTCGCCGCAGGCCGTGTAGGCGGCGTCGTAGCACTCGGAGTCCACCGGGGCCGACTCCTCGATGACGCACGTCTCGCAGTCGAGGTTGTCCACCTCCATGTTCACCACCCCGTCTTCCCCGCAGACGTCGGTCGCTTCATCCGTGGTGTCGCAGTACTGGGCGCACCGGATGGTCGCCTCGCAACCGCAATGCCAGAAGGTCAGCTTGGTGAGGGCCTCCACCTCAGCGGAGTTCGCGTCCTGACAGCACGTCACGCACTCCTCGAACTCGAGAGGGGTGCACTCGTTGGTCACATCCCCGCCCCCCTCACCGCCCTCGCCACCTCCCGTGGTGGTGGAAGAGGTGGTCGTGGAGGCATCCGAGCCGCCCTCGCCGTCGTCGCCGCCGGCGCCGCCCGAGCCGCTGCCGCCGTTGACCGTACATGCCGCCATCGCGCACACGCTGACCAGGATCGCCGCAAAACCAAGGGTCTTCATGAGTTCATCCTCCAACCAAGAAGAGTTGCGATGCTCGTGATGAAGGACACGTCGAGCGACGCCGCCCGGCAGCCCTTCCTCTGCACTTCAGCGCCGCCGTGGGCGCCGGGTTCTGTTCCTACACCATAAATTTTCGTGATGGTATCTGCCGCGTGCTCACCGCTGCGCCCATGCGCCGCTCGGAACACGCGAGGTGCGCACGTTCACGCAAGCTGTGCGTGAAGTAGGCGCGCGTGCGCACGATTCAGCCATCAACGGCATTTTCCAGCAGAAGCACACGCTAGCACGGTCGTATCGCGGGGGATCGAGCGCCACTGCGTGGATAACCTGCTCTCCAGAGGACTGGCGAGCTCAGGCGCGCTCGACAGACGAGAGGGCACGACAGGAGCGGGGCCTAAGGAATCCCCTTATTTTGCAGCCCTTTTCAGAGGAGAAATTCAACAGGGAGGCGGGGAGGCGGGGAGGCGGGGAGGCGGGGAGTATTTGAAGATTTTCCTCCCCCGCCTCCCCGCCTCCCTGTGAATTTCTCCGATGAATTTGAGGGAATGCTCAGGAGCGGGGCAGCAGAGCTCGCTGGTGCGGTGTCGCGCGTCGCTTGTGCGAGCTCGGGCGGGCGTGGAGAGCATGGGTCGGCGAGGCGACGAGCCGACGAGAGGCGCTGGCGAGGCGACGAGCCGACGAGAGGCGCTGGCGCGGCTACGAGCCGCCGAGGGCGCGCCGCATGGCGCAGTCGAGATCGCCCTTGCAGGGGTCGCCCGCCGCGCGCGCGCCGCCCTGGCTCGGCGGCGGCGCGGCGGCCGCGGCCGTGGCCGCCGGGGCGCGGGTCTCGGCGGTGCGCTTCGCGGCCGCCTTGTCTCCGCCGGACGGGGCGGCGGGCCGCGCCTTGGCCCCGCGCGCGGCGCGATCGCGCGCCTTGTCGGCCTGCCTGGCCGGGGGCGCCGCCGCGGCCGCGGGCTTCTCCTCCACCCTGGGCAGCTGCGCCAGCGCCGCGCCCGCTGCGTGCCGCACGCCGGGCTGCGCGGCGGCGCGGAGCGTCTCGCGCGGGGCGCCGAGCCACACCGCGCTGGCGACGACGGCGGCGCCGACGAGGCCCATGGCGCCCAGACGCACGATCGCCGCCCGCCGCGGCCGCGGGGGGCGCAGGTCGATCGGGACCTCGGACGGCACGGGCGTGAGCTCCGGTGGCCTGAACGCCGGCAACTCGGCGGGGGCGCCGAACGGAAAGAGATCCAGGTAGCTGCTGCGCTGCTGTTCCTCGCCGGCATCCATGCCGTGGATATCCACCATCCCGGAGCCCTTCGCCCCGTGATGGGCCCGCGCGACGGCGGCCTTGTCGGCGGCCGCCTCCTCCACGGCGAGCAGCGCGCTCAGGGAGATCACCACCGAATTCTCGTCCCGCGGCCCGGACGCCGCGCTGCTCGGCGCCGCGGCGCCGCCGCCGCCAGGGCCCGCAGATCGTCGATCCGTCTCACCGGGCAGTTGACTCGTGCTTCTCATACGCTCCACCCCGCCTGCCCTCCGTGTCGACCGAGCACAGGGCACAGACAGCGTCCATCAGTGTACTCGGCCTCTACCGCTCTTGATACAAGTTTTTCACTGCACTGGAGGGCACACCTCATCACGACAGCGCCGGAGGGCTCAGCGCTCGTGCGCGCGGCGGCCAGAGCTCCCCACAGCGACACACCGGCGCGCGGCGAGCGACACCGTTGATCCGCTGGGCCTGTCCGGGCGCGGGTGCGCGGCCCCCTCCCGGCCCCGCCCACGCGCGCCCCGCTCGCGACGGAACCGGAGGCGATGACGAGCGGTGACGAGCGGTGACGAGCGGTGACGAGGAAGGAGCGCGAGATTCGCTTTGTGATCGAGAATCCAAACAGCCGCCGGAAATCGCGCGGCGTCGCCGGGCCGGTCGACAATTCACCTCGACGAAACCTCGAGGAAACATGGCGCTCGGCATAAGACATTTCACCACGACGTCGTGTCGTTGGCCCCCTGTCCGAGGGCCGATCCCTGCTGGGCAGGGCGGGCCTTCGGCGCTCAGCCGGGAGTCTCACAGCGCAGTCGCTGACTCCCGAGCTTCACAACGGCTCTTGTGCAGTCGATTCGCCGCGCCGCGTCGATGCAGGGCATTGAACGGGCTCCCGGCACCCAAGGAGGATGCGTTGAACAAGTTCACGTCTGGGATGGACGTTGTTGAGGAGCGGCCGGCGGCGGGCCCCTCGAGGCGGCGGGCGCTCTGCATCGCGGCGGCGGCCCTCGCCGGCGCGGCCCTGCTCTCCGCGTGCGAGAAGGAGGGCGAGGAGGCGCCCGCGCCGGGGGCCTCGCCCGGGGCGCCCGCGGCGGCCGCGTCGGATGGCGCCACCATCAAGGTCGGCGTGCTCCACTCGCTGAGCGGCACCATGTCGATCAGCGAGGTGGCGGTGAAGGACGCGACGCTCCTCGCCATCGAGGAGATCAACAAGGCGGGCGGCGTCCTCGGCAAGCAGCTCACGCCCGTCATCGAGGACGGCGCCAGCGACTGGCCGACGTTCAACGAGAAGGCCAGGAAGCTCGTCCAGCAGGACGGCGTGGCGGTCGTGTTCGGCGGGTGGACCAGCGCGAGCCGCAAGGCGATGCTCCCCTCGTTCGAGGAGCTGAACGGCCTCCTGTTCTACCCCGTCCAGTACGAGGGCCTGGAGCAGTCGCCGAACATCTTCTACACCGGCGCCGAGCCGAGCCAGCAGATCGTCCCCGCGGTCGACTACCTGCTCGAGAAGGGCAAGAAGCGCATTTACCTGCTCGGCTCCGACTACGTCTTTCCGCGTACGGCCAACAAGATCATCAAGGCGCAGCTCGCGGCGAAGGGCGGCGAGCTCGCCGGCGAGGAGTACCTGCCGCTCGGCGGGACCGAGGTCAGCACGATCATCAGCAAGATCGGCGCGGCGAAGCCGGACGCGATCTTCAACACGCTGAACGGCGACAGCAACGTGGCGTTCTTCAAGCAGTTCAAGGACGCCGGCTACACCGCCGAGAAGCTGCCGGTCCTCTCGGTGAGCGTCGCCGAGGAGGAGGTGCGCGGCATCGGCGCCGACAACATCGCCGGACACCTCGTCTCGTGGAACTACTACCAGACCACCGACACCCCCGAGAACAAGAAGTTCGTCGAGGCGTACAAGGCCAAGTACGGCGCCGCGCGCGTCACGGACGATCCCATCGAGGCGGGCTATTTCGGGGTCTTCCTGTGGAAGATGGCCGTCGAGAAGGCGAAGTCGACCGACGTCGCCAAGGTGAAGGAGGCCGTGCAGGCCGGAGGCATCGAGTACGCCGCGCCCGAGGGCCCGGTCCGGCTCGACGGGAAGACCCAGCACACCTGGAAGACGGTGCGCATCGGCAAGGTGCGGCAAGACGGCCTCATCGACGAGGTGTGGAGCACGGGCAAGCCGGTCCAGCCGGACCCGTACCTCACCGCGTTCCCCTGGGCGAAGGAGCTGGCCGCGAAGTAGCGCGGCGGCGCGGCCTCAACCTGCTTGGTGCTTCCGATGAACGAAGTCCTCCTCCACGCCTTCAACGGCCTCAGCCTGGGCTCGATCCTCCTGCTCATCTCGATGGGCCTCGCGTTCTCGTTCGGCCTGATGAACGTGATCAACATGGCCCATGGCGAGTTCATCATGGCAGGGGCCTACACGACGTACGTCATCGGGCAGCACCTTGCGCCGCTCGTCGGGGGGACGGAGGCCGGGGTCTGGTTCCTGCTCGCGCTGCCGGCCTCGTTCCTCGTGGCCGGCGTGCTCGGGCTGGCGCTCGAGCTCTCGATCGTGCGCTTCCTCTACGGCAGGCCGCTCGACACGCTGCTCGCCACGTGGGGCGTCGGCCTCGTGCTGCAGCAGGCGGCGCGCAGCCTGTTCGGCGCGTCGAACGTGCAGGTCTCGAGCCCGTCGTGGCTGAGCGGCGGCGTCGCGCTCTCGGACGGGGTGCAGTTCCCCTACAAGCGCGTCTTCCTCATCGCGCTCGTGATCGCGTGCATCGTCGCGGTCTACACGTACCTGCACCGCTCGGCCGGCGGCCGGCGGCTGCGGGCCGTGATGCAGAACCGGGAGATGGCCGCGTGCCTCGGCGTGCGCGCGCGCCGGGTCGACGCGGCGACGTTCGCGCTCGGGGCGGGGCTCGCCGGGGTCGCGGGCTGCGCGCTGACGCAGCTCGGCTCGATCGGGCCGTCGCTCGGGACGAACTACATCGTCGACGCCTTCATGGTGGTCATCCTCGGGGGCCTCGGGCGGCTGCCCGGCACGGTGGTGGCGGCGCTCGTCATCGGCGTGGCGAACACGCTGCTCGAGCTCTCGACGACCGCGTCGCTCGGCAAGGCGCTCGTGTTCGCGCTGGTGATCGCCTTTTTGCAGTGGCGGCCGACAGGCCTGCTCGCCCTGCGCACCCGATAGAAGAGGACACGGACATGGCCCCTCGAGACTCCACCCTTCGCACCCTCGTCTGGACCTGGGGAGCGCCGCTCGCCCTGGCGCTCCCGCTGCTCGCCGCGCCGCTCGTGCTCTCGGATTTCCGCCTGAACCTGCTCGGCAAGTTCCTCACGTTCGCCATCGTCGCGCTCGGGCTCGACCTCATCTGGGGCTACGGCGGCATGCTGAGCCTCGGGCAGGGGCTCTTCTTCGGGCTCGGCGGCTACGCGATGGCGATGTACCTCAAGCTGGAGACGTCCGGCGCGAAGCTGCCCGACTTCATGAGCTGGAGCGGCCTCACGGCGTTGCCGCTCTTCTGGGAGCCGTTCCGGTCGCCGGTCGTGGCGCTCTGCGCCGTGGTGATCGTGCCGATGGCGATCGCGGCGGCGGTCGGATACCTCGTGTTCCGGAGCCGCGTCCAGGGGGTGTATTTCTCGCTGATCACCCAGGGGCTCACGCTGATCGCGTCGATCCTCTTCATCGGCCAGCAGGCGATCACCGGCGGCACGAACGGGATCACGAACCTGAAGACGATCTTCGGGTTCGCGCGGGGCGCGGCCGCGACGCAGACGGTGCTCTACTTCGTGACGCTGTTCTGCCTGGGGGCGCTCTACCTCCTCTGCCGGCGGCTCACGCAATCGCGCTTCGGGCGGCTGCTCGTGGCGATGCGCGACGACGAGAACCGGGTGCGCTTCCTCGGCTACAACCCGGTCACCTTGAAGACGCTGGTGTTCGCGCTGTCGGCGGGCATGGCCGGCGTCGCGGGGGCGCTGTTCGTCTGCCAGGTCGGGCTCATCTCGCCGTCGTCGATGGGGGTGATGCCGTCGGTCGAGATGGTGACCTGGGTGGCGGTCGGCGGGCGCGGCACGCTGATCGGCGCGATCCTCGGGGCGATCGTGGTGAGCCTGGGCAAGAGCGCGCTGAGCGAGTCGTACCCCGAGGTGTGGCAGCTCGCCTTCGGCGCGCTGTTCGCGGCGTCGGTCATGCTGCTCCCGACGGGCGTGGCCGGCTTCGTGCGGCGTCATGCGGCGAGGCTCGGGCGCCGCGACGCGCGCGGCGAGGCGGGCGCGCGGGGCGACGCCGCGGCGGCCGGGGCGGAGAGCGCGGACGAGGTCGAGGCGGCGCGCGCCGAGGCGCCGGCGACGACCGGGCGCTGAGCGGGACATGGGGAACACGGGGAGAAGCGCCGAGATGAGCGGGGATCAAGCGAGGAGCGATGTCATGAGCCGCGGCAACATCGTCGAGGTCCAAGAGGTGACGGTGAGCTTCGACGGCTTCAAGGTGCTGGACGGGCTCGATTTCTCGATCCAGCGCGGGGAGCTCAGGTTCCTGATCGGGCCGAACGGCGCGGGCAAGACGACGCTGCTCGACATCCTCACCGGCAGGACGCGGCCGTCGAGCGGACGGGTGGTGTTCTTCGGAGGTGGGGAGTCGGGGCGAGAGGCCGTCGAGGTGCAGCGCCAGCCGGAGCACGCCCTGGTCCGGCTCGGCATCGGGCGGAAGTTCCAGACGCCGGCGGTGTTCGGCAGCCTCACGGTGCTCGAGAACCTCGAGGCGGCGCTGGGCTTCCGGGAGAGCGCGCCGGGGCTGCTCCGCGGGCTCTCGGCGGCGCAGGAGAAGGAGATCTCCGAGACGCTCGACCGGATCGGGCTCCGGCGGCGCGCGGACGTGCGGGCCGCGGTGCTGGCGCACGGGGAGCGGCAGTGGCTGGAGATCGGCATGCTGCTCGTGCAGCAGCCGAAGCTGCTGCTGCTCGACGAGCCGGTGGCGGGGATGACGCGGCGCGAGCGGGACCGCACGGGGGAGCTCGTGCAGGAGATCGCGAGGCACCGGTCGGTGCTGGTGGTGGAGCACGACATGGAGTTCGTGCGGCGCTACGCCAGCACGGTGACGGTGCTGCACGCCGGCAGGAGGCTGTGCGAGGGGCCGGTCGAGGAGGTCCAGGGCAACGCGAAGGTGATCGAGGTGTACCTCGGTCGGGCGCACGACGCGGCGCGCGCGGGCAGAGGCGCGGCGGCCACGGCGGCGGCGGAGGAGCGGTAAAGAGCATGCTGGTTGTCGAGGATCTCGCGGTTTATTACGAGGAGAGCTGCATCCTGTCGCAGGTCAGCCTGGACGTCGCGCCCGGCCGGGTGTCGTGCCTGCTGGGCCGCAACGGGGTCGGCAAGACGACGCTGCTCAAGGCGATCATGGGCGTGCTGAAGCCGCGGCGCGGGAAGGTGGCGCTCGACGGGACGGACCTCACGACGAGGTCGCCGAGCGACAGGGCGCGCGCGGGGATCGGCTATGTGCCGCAGGGGCGAGGGATCTTCCCCTACCTGACGGTGCGAGAGAACCTGCTGATGGGCTTCGAGGCGAAGAGCGATCCCACGCCGAGCCCGGCGGCGCTGGAGGAGATGATGGAGATGTTCCCCATCCTCAAGAAGTTCCAGGCGCGGGCGGCGGGGACGCTGAGCGGCGGTCAGCAACAGCAGCTCTCGCTCGCGCGCGTGCTGCTGCGGAAGCCGAAGCTCCTCTTGCTGGATGAGCCGACGGAGGGGATCCAGCCGTCGATCATGCAGGAGATCGGGGAGGTGATCAGAGGGCTCGGGAAGCAGGGGGACATGGCGATCCTGCTCGTGGAGCAGTTCCTGGATTTCGCGCTCGCGACGGCGAGCGAGTACTTCATCATGGATAACGGGGGGATCGTGCGGCGGGGGAAGGTCGAGGAGTTCGACGACGAGATCGCAAGGGAGTTCCTGGCGGTCTGAGGGGGCCGGCCAAGGGCGAGGGTGTTCGCGGCGTGGCGCTGCGCGGGGCCCGCCGGGCTCGCCTGGGACGTCCTCTCGACGCTGGCAGCGGCACGTCCACAGGCACGCGACCGGCAAGCCGCGCCGGCCGCGCATGGGCACTATGCCAGCACGTCTTCTACGCTGGCCGCGGTCATGGCCTGGTCCAGCCATCGGTGCAGGGTGCCCAGCTCGGAGCAGGCGTCGATCCGGGTCTCCATCGCCGCGGTCGGTGCGAAGCCGCGGCGAGCCAGCACCCTGCGCAGCAGCGCGCGCGCCTCGGTGAGCTGGCCCGTCTCGATCCCCCTCTCGATCCCCTGCTCGATGAGTTGCTCCCGGACCTCCGGGCTGTCGGCGAGCAGGGCCTGGAGGATCCACTGCCTGCGCGCCTCGATCTCCGGGTCGTCGACGCGGGCGAACCGTCGCAGCAAGTCCTCACGGGTCTTCAGTGACATCGGCAGGTATTCTAGCATGGAGATCACCCATTCCACATCCCGCCGCGGTGCGACCCACCGGGCGAAGTCGTCGAGGGCCTTTCCCGAGCGAGCAGTCAGGAACGGCACGAGCTCGTCGCGCAGCGGCAGCTCGTTGGCCGCGATCCAGAGGAACTGAAACGGCGAGGAACCGACGCGGTAGCAGCCAGGGGCGAACCGCTTCAGCGCGCGGACGGTGTGTAGCCACGACGGCAGGTGGGGAGCGACGACCCAGAGCGGCTCCTCGCCCATCCAGGGCGGCTCGCGCTCCTCGACGCGCTCGACCTGGCGCGCCTGACGGCGCAACAGCGCGCGCTGGAGCTCCACGATGTCGACGTGGTCGCCGGCCATCTTGATCTCGACGACCACCTCGTCATGGAAGCGCGCCACCGGCCAGGGCGCCGCGAGGGGAGCAAGCCCGTCGGGCCGCAGCACGCGGAGGTAGCCATCAGCCTGGACGCGCTCGAGCCGGACCTCGGGCGGCCGGTGCCATACGGCGGAGCCGGCGGTGACGCTCGGGGTCACCTCGGCGAAGGTCAGCTTCGCGAACCCGTCCAGCTTGCCCACGGCAGCGTTGATATCAGCGCACCTGTGGAGATGCACTTCGAACAAGTGTTCTGCATGGCGGATAAAGAGAGATGAATTCGCGTGCCTGCGCGGAAGTGCGTGAGAGCGCATGACCGTGTCCCGGAGCCCCGGGGCGATACTGCGCCGCGCGGTCGGGGCGGCCGCGGAGCGCCGCGGAACCGCGGGACGGCGCACCAAGGCGGGATGGGCGCCAGGTTGCCCCGCGATGACCACGTCACCGGCGGCGATCGCCTCCACCGCCCGGCGGGCGGTCTGCTTCGCGCCTCCGTCGAGCTTTCCCACGGCGGAGGTGAACTCAGCGCTCCGGGAGGCGTGCATTCCAACAATCGACTCTGCACGGCAGAAATAGAGACACCATTGTGGCAGCTCGCGCGTAACGGCGTGAGTCTGCGTGTCCTGCTGCCAGGCGGCTCGCTCGACAGCGGCGCTTCCGGGGTTGCTCGGCGGGTACCATCTCAGCGCTCGGTTCGCTCGACGCGAACGAGCGGACGCGAAGAGCGGCTGCGGCGCGCGCCGCGGGCTCCCCTGGGCCGAGCCGGCGTGCCGGCCGGCCCGGCGGCTTCCTCAGCTCGGTTCGTCCAGCACTTCGGCGAGGGTCTTCGCGCTGAGCACCCGCTCGGCCCACCGCTCGAGCGCGGCGGTCTCGGCCCCTTCGACCCGGGCCACGGCGGCGTCTGGCAGCTCGCCGAAGCGAGCGCGCAAAAGCCGCAGCAGAATGGCACGCTCTCCTTCCTGGCGGCCCAGCGCGACGTACTTCTTGGCGAAATCGCTCTGGTACTCGTAACCCTTCATGATCACCTCAAGCGCCCGGCGGGCCGCCTCGTTCAGGGAATTTAGCACGAGATCGCCGTAGAACCTGGCCCTGTCCTCCTCGAGCTCCTGGATGGCGGGCAGCACCGCGGCGGCGATCGTCGCCCCCTGCTCGCTGCTGCCGTGCGCCAGGGCGGAGAGCACGGCCAGCTCGGGCCGGCGGGCCGCCTCCGCGGGCTCCGTCACGATCGGAACCGCCTCGCGTCCCAGCACCGGCGGGCACAGGACGAAGCCGGGGATGCCGGTCTCTATCGGCGCTGCGCACCAGGCGGCGACGTGGGGGTCGGGCGCGACGGCGAGCAGGCCCACCTGGCAGCGGTGCGCGGCGCGCGCGCCCATGGCGTAGTCGGGCCAGCTATAGCGCTTTGACCTGCGGTGCTTCCGGGGTTGATCGGTGGGTATCATCTCAGCCCTCGGTTCGCTCGACACGAGGGGGCGGTGGAATCACGAGCAGCCTCGCGATACCATCACCGGCAATCCGTCAGCCATCCAGCTCCGGGGCTGTTCCGGCGCTGCTGCGTTGTTCATGGCGTGCCAAGCGCGATGGCGCGGCCGCATCGCGCGTTCCAGTCCCGGCGCAAGCGCGGGTGGATAGGTCCATGCTGGGCCGACGTGCGGCCGGTCAGGGTGGAGGACGCCCGCGGTCGCGCCGCTGTGGACAGCGCCCGTCCGGCAGCGGTAGGAGTAGTCGACATGCTCAGCAGGCGCGCGGGGTGGTGGTGGGCAGCATCGGTCTTCATGGCCGGCGGGTGTGGCACGCTCGTCGGGCTGGACGACGACTACTACCTGAACAGTGGCACCGCGACCGGGACCGGCGGCGACGCGACCGGGACCGGCGGCGACGCAACGGCGACCGGGACCGGCGGGGAAGGCGGCGCGGGCACCGGCGGCAGCCCGGCCACGACCGGCACCGGCGGGGACGGCGGCAGCGGCGGCACCGCGACGACGAGCTCCGGCACTACCGGCGGCGATGCGAGCGGCGGCGGCCCCACCAGCACCAGCACCAGCGGCGGAGACGCGAGCGGGGGCGGCCCGATAGCGACCAGCTCCACGACCGCCACCACCACGACCTCCGCCACCACCACGACCTCCGCCACCACCACGACCTCCGCCACCACCACGACCTCCGCCACCACCACGACGACCAGCTCCGGCGGCGGCGGGACGTGCACGATGGATGAGCGGAGGTGCAGCGGGAACACACCGCAACGCTGCGCCAGCGGCGAGTGGCAGAGCTCCCCGCCGTGCACGGGAACGATGCCCGTGTGCATCGACGGCGCGTGCCGGCCACGCTGCGGCGGGCTCGCCGCGACGTGCGGGCCGAGCGGCAACGAGAACTGCTGCGCAGCGCTGCAAGTGCCCGGGGGGACCTTCAACCGGGAGAACAACCCCGAGCTTCCGGCCACGGTGAACACCTTCGAGATGGATCGATTCGAGGTGACCGTGGCGAGGTTCCGGATGTTCGCGGACGCCTACCCCGAGAGCGCGCCGATGGCGGGAGCGGGCGCGCACCCGCTGATCCCGGGAACCGGTTGGAACCCGGACTGGGACGCGATCCTGCCCGCGGACCGAGCCAGGCTGAGCACGGCGGTCCGGTGTGAATCCGAGTTCAGCACGTGGACCGACGCGCCCGGCGCCAACGAGCGCCTGCCGATGAACTGCACCCTCTGGCACCTCGCGTTCGCGTTCTGCGCGTGGGACGGGGGCCGGCTGCCGACCGAGGCGGAGTGGAACTACGCGGCAGCCGGCGGGAGCGAGCAGCGAGCCCATCCGTGGTCGGTCCCCCCGGGCTCGATGACGATCGACAGCACCTACGCGGCGTATGCTTGCCTCGGGGCGGGGACCGGCACGTGCGAGTTCGCGGACATGCCGCCTGTCGGATCGAGATCGCCGAAAGGTAATGGACGGTGGGGGCACGCGGACCTGGCGGGGAGCATGGGCGAATGGACGCTCGACGCGTTCATCAGCAGGGACCATTACGTCAATCCATGCGTCAACTGCGCCGAGCTGGACGAGCCGGGGGCGACCCTCAATCGGGTGATCCGGGGCGGGGGCTGGAACCAGGATCGGGCGACACAGTTCGAGCGCGCCTATCACCCCGAGAATGACTTCACCCGTTACATCGGATTCCGCTGCGTGAGGACACCCTAGAACATGACGCCCTGGCTCCGCCGGTCCACGCCGCTCCTCGTCGTCCTCGGCTCGCTCTCGCTCTCCGCGCCCGCCCGGGCGCAGGACGTCGCGGCCGCGGAGGAGCTCTTCAACCGAGGGCTCGCCGACATGGAGGCAGGCCGCTACGAGACGGGCTGCAAGGCGCTCGCCGAGAGCGAGCAGCTCGATCCGCAGCCTGGCACCCTGTTCACGCTGGCCATGTGCGAGGCGCGGTGGGGGCGCGTCGCCACCGCGGTGACGCAGCTCGGGAACTACCTGGCCTGGGTCGACCGGATGACGCCGGCGCTGAGGGCCCGTCAAGGGGAGCGACCCAGGGCGGCGAAGACGGAGCGCGATCGGCTCTCGCCGCGCGTGCCGCGGCTCGCGCTGTCGCTGCCGGCGAGCGCCCCGGCCGGCACGGTCGTGAAGCGCAACGGCAACACGCTGGGCGCGGCCGCGCTGGGCGTCGCGCTGCCGGTGGATCCGGGGGAGCACCGGCTGTCGACCCAGGCGCCCGGAGGGCCCGTCTGGGAACAGACCATCACGCTCGCCGAGGGCGAGACGAAGACGCTGACGCTCGAGATCAAGGAAGCACCGGCGCCCAACGCCCCCGCGCAGCCGCCGCCGACCTCCACGCCGCCAGCGCTCAAGTCCGCGACGCAGCCGACGACACCGGAGTCGCCGGCTGCCCCGGACGCGTCGACGACCCCGGGGGGCCGGCGGACTGCCGCTTACGTGGCGGGCGGGGTCGGCGCGGCGGGGATCGTGCTCGGCGGGATCATGGGCGCGCTCGTGCTCGGGAAGAAGGCGGCCGTCGACGAGCACTGCGGCAGCGCGATCGGCGCGAGCGACGAGAAGGCCTGTGACGCGACAGGGGTCGACGCCGCGAGCAGCGGGAACACGATGGCCCTGATCAGCACCATCGGATTCGGGGTCGGGCTGGCCGGGCTGGGCGCGGCCGCGGTGCTGTACTGGACCGAGCCGAAGCCGCCGGGCCCGGCGACCGGCGCGGCCCCGAGGTGGGTCAGCGCGGGGGTGCTGCAGGTCGGGCCGACGGGCGCGGTCGTCGGCGCGCGAGGGAGCTTCTGAGAGGCGGCGGCGCCCTCCGGAACCGCGCGATGGACTCCCGCAGCCGGCCGCGCTCCCGGGAGCTTGAAGCGCCGCGATCTCCGCGCGGTGGCCCCCCCGGGCGGGAGGCCACCGGACGGGAGGCCACCGGACGGGAGCTCGCTCGGACCACGCGGCGGCGAACCTGTCCACGTATGTCCGTGGCAACAACGACCCGTCGACGCGCGGCAACAACATCGGGGTCCGCTGCGCACGGGCGATCCTCGCGGCGCGCCGCCGCGTATCCTTGACGCCGCCCGCGCGCCACGCGACCCTCCTCGATCGTGTCGACTACACTGGCGGAAGGGACCGTCTTCGCGCGCCGCTATCGCGTCGTGCGCCTCATCGCCTCTGGCGCCATGGGGGCCGTCCACGAGGTGGTGCACCTCGAGACCGAGCGCCGCCGCGCGCTCAAGGTCATGCACGCGCACCTCTTCCAGAGCGAGGAGATGCGCGAGCGCTTCAAGCGCGAGGCGCGCATCGCGGCGCACATCGAGAGCGAGCACATCGTCGATGTCTTCGACGCGGGCGTCGACGAGGCGACCGGGATGCCCTTCCTTGTCATGGAGCTGCTCCGCGGCGAGGAGCTCGGCCAGCGCCTCCAGCGCGTCGGCCGCCTGCCGCCCGACGAGGCGGTGACGTACCTCCACCAGGCTGCGCTGGCCCTCGACCGGACGCACGCGGCGAACATCGTGCACCGGGACCTCAAGCCCGCGAACCTCTTCCTGTCGCAGCGCGAGGACGGCTCGTTCCTCGTGAAGATCCTCGACTTCGGCGTGGCGAAGCTCGTCGCGGAGGGCGCCACCGCGGCCGGGGCCACGCGCAGCCTCGGCACGCCGCTCTACATGGCGCCCGAGCAGTTCCAGGTTGGAAAGAAGCTTACCGGCTCAGCGGATATCCACGCCCTGGGCATGATGGCGTTCACGCTGCTGGTGGGGCTGCCGTACTGGGACCCCGAGGCGAACGAGGCGGGCGACGTGATCGCCTTCGCGATGCTGGCCATCCGCGGCCCGCAGGAGCCGCCGGTGCAGCGCGCGCGCGCGATGGGCGTGGCGTTGCCGCCGGGCTTCGACGCGTGGTTCGCCCGGGCCACGGCGGTCGATCCCGCGGCGCGGTTCCGCAGGGCGACCGAGGCGGTGCAGGCCCTGGGCGAGGTGTTCGGCATCCCGGTGGGCGGGCGGCGCGCGGCGTTCGCGAGCTCGCCGTCGTCGCCCGGGCTGTACGCGAGCGCGCTGCCGCCCGGGCTGAACCCGAGCTCGCCGCCCTCGCCCGGGGCGCGACAGAGCGCGCCGTCGCACCCCGATCTGCCGCCGACCCTCCAGCGGACCGAGTCGGCGCTGGGGATGACCCCGTCGCCCGAGCTCGGCGCCGGCTCGCCGGCCCTGCGGCTGGCGGCGACGTCGACCGGGGCCGCGATGGGCTCGCTGCCGCCGAGGCCGCGCCGGGCGCCGCTCATCGCCGGGGTGGCCGCGCTGGGCATGGGCGCGCTCGTGGCCGCGGGGGTCTGGCTCTCGATGCGCTCGGGGGGCGGCGAGGTGCCGGCGGTCCCGGAGGTCGCCGCCGCGAGCACGACCACGCCGGAGCAAGCCACGGCCGCGCCCGCAGGGGCTGCGCCGGCCCTCGCGCCGAGCGCGGCGGCGCGCGAGCCCGGCACCGCGCTGGAGCCGGGCGCGGCGGCGCTCGAACCGGGCGCGGCGGCGCTGCCGACGCCGGTCGCCGTCGCGGCGCCGACGGTGACGCCGGCGCCCAGCGCGCGCGTCGCGGCTGCGCCCACGGCGAGCGCGCCTCCCGCGGCGCGCTCGAGCAAGACGGCGACCCCGGCGCCGAAGCCGGTCGCGAGCGCCAGGACGTCAACCCCGCCCAAGAAGACACCCCAGAGCTCCCTCTTCGGTCGTTACTGAGCCCGGCGGCCGCCGCGCGGTCGTCGCGGCGCGTCCCCATCTCGTCGACTCGCCTGCTGAGGGTGCCCGCGATCGACGCCGAGAGAGCTAAGGAGAAGCGATGAGAAGCAAGCGCGCTGCACGGTGGTGGGCGGCGTCGGCCTTCATGGCCAGCGGTTGTACGGCGCTTTTAGGGCTCGATGCGGACTATCACCCGGTGGAGAGCGGCGACGCGGGCCCCGGCGGCCGGCACACCGGATCCGGCGGCGGAGACACCGGCCCCGGCGGCGACGACAGCGCGGACCCAGGCGGCGGCGGCCATGGCGGCAGCGGAGAGTGCGCGCCCAGCGACGCGCGGTGCACGGACAACCGGGTGCAGCGGTGCAGCGATCACGGGCAGTGGGGCGCACCGGAGGCGTGCCCTGCAGAAGCGCCCGTGTGCCGCGGGCGGACGTGCACGGCGCCGCCGAGCTGCGACGGGCTGCCCTCCACGTGCGGGCCAGGGAGCGCCGAGAGCTGCTGCGCGACCGCGATGATCCCCGCGGGGAGCTTCGATCGCAGCAACAATCCGGAGTTTCCGGCCACGGTGAGCGGCTTCTTGCTGGATCGCTTCGAGGTGACCGTGGGGAGGTTCCGGAAGTTCGTGGAGGCGTATCCCGGGAGCCAGCCAGTCGCCGACGCCGGAGCGCACCCGGGCATCCAGGGCAGCGGGTGGAATCCCGCCTGGAGCAGCGAGCTGCCCGCGGACGCGGCGGCGCTGAGGGCCGCGGTGACGTGCGCTCCGGACAACCCGGACATGGCCACGTGGACCGATGCTCCCGGCGCGCACGATCACCTGCCGATGAACTGCGTGAGCTGGTACGTCGCCGCCGCGTTCTGCGCGTGGGACGCGGGCCGGCTGCCGACGGAAGCCGAGTGGAACTACGCGGCAGCCGGAGGGAGCGAGCAGCGGCAGTATCCGTGGTCGAGCCCGCCGGAGTCGACGGAGATCGACGCGAGCTACGCGTCGTACGATTGCAGCGAGAGCGCGGCGCCGGGCTGCACGTTCCAGAGCAACTTCTCGGACATCGTGCCTGTCGGGTCCCGCTCGCCGAGGGGCGACGGGCGATGGACGCAGGCCGATCTCGGCGGGAGCATGCGGGAGTGGGTGCTGGACGGGTTCGGCGACTACCCGGCTCCGTGCGTCGATTGCGCGAACTCGACCGACACCGCGGAGCGGGTGGTCCGCGGCGGGAGCTCGTTCGGCAAACCGAACTTCCTGCTGTCGTCCGAGCGCGTCAACGTCGCGCCCTCGACCGTCTACTACAGCATCGGCATCCGGTGCGCGCGGACGCCGTAGCGGGCCGCGCTCAGGCGAAGAAGTCGAACGACGTGCCCGCGCCCTTGCTGCGCGCGGCGGCGTAGACGACACGGGCGAGCGCGACGTCCTGGATCGCGAGCCCGGTCGAGTCGAACACCGTGATGGCCGCGTCGCCGCGCCCGGCGAGCTTGCCCGCGACGATCTCGCCGATCGTGCCCTGGATGTGCTCGCGGTGCAGGGCGCCCGCGTGCAGCGGCACGTTGACCTCGCCGCTCTCGGTCGCCTGCGCCCAGTCGTCGATGATCACGCGCGCGTCCCGGAGGATCTCCGGATCGAGCTCCTGCTTGCCGGGCGCGTCGGCGCCCATCGCGTTGATGTGCGCCCCCGGCCGGACCCACGCGCGCTGCACGACCGGCGCGCGCGCCGGCGTCGAGGTGCAGAGGATGTCGCAGCCCGAGGCCTCTTCCGCCGACACGGCGCGCCCGCCCGCCTCGGCCGCGAATCGCTCGCTCGCCTCGCGCGACACGTCCGCGGTGAGCACCTCCAGCCGTTCGCCGTACACGGCGCGGTGGGCGTCGAGGAGGAAGCGCGCCTGCACGCCGCAACCGATGAAGCCGAGGGTCCGGGGGTTCGGCCGCGCGAGGTGCTTCGACGCGATCGCCGCCGCCGCGCCGGTCCGCACCGCCGTGAGGCGGGTCGCGTCCATCACGGCGAGGGGCGTCGCCGTGGCCGGGTCGCTGAGGAGATAAAGCCCCCTGACGCACGGCAGGCCGAAGCGCGCGGGGTTCTTCGGGTGGGAATTGACCCACTTCACCCCGGCCGCTCCGTCGACGTAGGCCGGCATCGCACGCAGATCGCCGTCGTGTGCCGGGAGCCCCAGGTACACCTTCGGCGGCATCGCGGCCTCGCCTCGGCCGTGCGCCGCGAACGCCGCCTCCACGGCGGTGATGGCCGCCTCCATGGAGAGGAGGGAGGCCACATCGGACTGGGAGAGGAGCAGTGTTTTCTCGGGCGTCATCGCGCGCGACCGTACGCCAGCCCGCCGTCGAACGCACGCGCTCCGGCCGCGGATGGGTGCGCTGGCACGCTCGGCGCGCCGTCTCTCCATGCGGGTCACGGCGCAGCTCGGCGCACACGCCGCGTCCGGGAGCGCGGATGAGATTGCGGAGGACACGACAGAGGGGTTGGCAGGCGATGCTGTTGCGCCGAAGATGGCATGGCGCTGCGGCGTGGGGTGCGGTTCACCTCGCGTCCCGACAATCTGTTTCTGGTGGAGCGGGTGGATGAACATACGACTCGTGGCAGGTCTCTTTGTGCTCGCGCTCTCGACGACCGCCGGGTGTGGCGACGATGACGGTGAAGGTGGCAGTGGCGGGTCCGGTGGTGCCGGTGGCATCGGCGTGACAGGCAGCGGCACCGGCGGCTCGGACGCGACCAGCACTGGCAGCAGCGGTGGTGCCGGGCCCACCGGAACTGGCGGCGCCGAGCCCACCGGCACCGGTAGCGCCACCGGCTCGGGCGGCGCCGAGCCCACCGGCGGCACCGGCGGCGCCACCGGCTCTGGCGGCGCCGAGCCCACCGGCACCGGCGGCGCCACGGGCACTGGCGGCGCCGAGCCCACCGGCGCCACCGGCTCTGGCGGTGCTGAGCCCACCGGCACCGGCGGCGCCACGGGCACTGGCGGCGCCGAGCCCACCGGCGCCACCGGCTCGGGTGGCGCCGAGCCCACCGGCGGCACCGGCGGCGCCACGGGCACTGGCGGCGCTGAGCCCACCGGCGCCACCGGCTCGGGTGGCGCCGAGCCCACCGGCGGCACCGGCGGCGCCACGGGCACTGGCGGCGCTGAGCCCACCGGCTCTGGCGGCGCCGAGCCCACCGGCACCGGCGGCGTCACCGGCTCTGGCGGCGCCGAGCCCACCGGCACCGGCGGCTTCACCGGCTCTGGTGGCGCCGAGCCCACCGGCACCGGCGGCGCCACCGGCTCTGGCGGCGCTGAGCCCACCGGCGGCACGGGTGGCGCCGAGCCCACCGGCGGCACCGGCGGAGGTCCCTCCACCATCTACGGCGCCGCGTGCGCCGACCACGAAGCCTGCGCCGGCGAGTACTGCATCACGGAGACCGAATGGGGATGGCCGTCCGGCTCCTGCGCGAGCCCGTGCGATCCCGCCGTGGGCGCATGCTCCGAGGGCGGCGTCTGCGTCGATTTCGGCGAGGGCGTGGGCCTGTGCGTCCTCAGGTGCAGCGGACCGGACGCGTGCCGTGATGGCTATACATGCAGCGAGATTGTCGACGGAATCACCGCGTGCACCCCGGCGTGCACCGACCACGCGCAGTGCACGGAGCTCGGCATGTGCGACCCGTTCGACAGCACCTGCAAGTCGGGCGAGGCGGCGTGCGCCGACGGCGTGGACGACGAGGGCGACGGCCTCACCGACTGCGCGGACCACGACTGCAGCGCGACCTGCGGCCCGATCGCCGACGCAGCCTGCGCGGACGCCGCGGCCGTGACGACGACGACGACGATCGAGGGCGACACGTCGACCGGCACGAGCGTGTTCCAGGCGAGCTGCACGGGCGGCGGGCCGGAGCAGCTCCACCTGTTCAGGCCGCCCGCGGGCCAGTCCGGCACGCTCCTCGTCGTGCTCCAGTCGGAGAGCGATCACGGGCTCTATGCCCGCACGGTGTGCACGAACAGCCTCGCCGAGATCGACTGCAATGACGAGTACGCCGCCACGGACACCCGTCTCGAGGAGGAGGAGCTCGAGCTCGTCGTGCGCAGGGACGAGGCGGTGCCGATCTTCGTCGACGCCTACTCCCCGGACGACGCAGGGCCGTACACGCTCGACTTCGTGTTCTCTCCGGCCACCTGCGGCGACGGGATCATCAGCCAGCCCGAGGAGTGCGACGACCGCAACACAACCAGCGGCGACGGCTGCTCGGCCGAGTGCACCCTGGAGCTCGACGATGCCTGCGCCGACACGCTCCCGGCCGTCCTCGGCGACAACCAGGGCGACACGTCGACCGGCACGACGCTGTTCGACGGCACCTGCTTCACGCGCGGGATGCCGGAGAAGATCCACACGTACACGCCGCCGAGCGACGGCACGCTGACGCTGGCGCTGTCCTCCGCGACCGACCTCGGGCTTTACGTGCGGACGAGCTGCGCGGACGCGGACTCCCAGATCCGGTGCGAGGACCGCCAGGCCGGCGGCACCTTCCCCGAGACGATCGCGCTCGACGTCGACGGCGGCGCGCCCCTGTTCATCTTCGTCGACACGTACAGCGCGGCGGAGGCCGGGGCGTACACGCTCCACCTCGCGTTCACGCCCGCCCCCTGAGCCCCGGCGCCGCGCCCCGGGCGCGCCCGGAGCGCCCTCGCGTCGGGGCGGATGAGCTACGCTGCGCGCGTGCTCGCCCCCCTCCGTTCAGCCCGGTCATCTCCCCGCAAGCTCCTGCTCGCCGCCGCGGCGCTCGCCGCATGCGCCTGTCGGCCGGCGCCCGCGCGCCCCCCGGAGGCCGCGCCGGCCCCCTCCAGCGCGGCCGGCGCCGCGCCCGCGGCTCACGACGCCGCCGGGCCGGCGCCGCAGCCCGCGCCGTCGCCAGGCGGCGACGGCGCCGCGCAGCCTCCTGCGGCGGCCGCGGGCGACGGCGCCGCCGAGATCGCGCTCGACGGCCGGTCGCCCGTGAAGCTCGCGCCGCCGCCGTTCGGCCAGACGCTCGTGCGGCCCGCGCCGGCCGGAGGCTCCGCCGCGCCGCGCCTCGTGAAGGTCGCCGAGCAGAAGAACGCAATCACGGACGCGGCGGCATGGTTCACCAGGAACGGCCTCTCTCTGCCGACCCTGCAGGTGCCGAGCGCCCCCCAGAGCGACGCCGGCGCCCTCCCCTCCTTCGTTCCCGCCCGCTACCGCGACCATGCGCTCGTCAAGGCGATCGATCACGGAGACCACCTCGCGCTGCTCTACGGCCCGAGCTTCAACGACGCGCGCCTCGTCGCGATCGTCGACGCCGCGCGCAAGGTCGTCGCCTTCCTCGACTTCGAGAGCTACCTCACGCCCCCCGAGATCGCGCCCGGGGAGGCCTCGTTCGTGCGGGGCCACGTCGGCTGGGCCGTGGCCAGAGACGGTGTGCTCTACGTCTCGTCGGGCCACAGGACGTACGCGGCCTCGTCGAAGGGCAAGAACGCCTTCCTCTCGGCGATCGATCTCGCCTCGGGACAGCTCCTCTGGCAGAGCGCGCCGCTCGTCTGCAACGCGGAGAACTTCGTGCTCCACGGAGATCACCTCCTCTGCGGATACGGCTTCACCGCGGAGCCGGACTTCCTCTATGTCCTCGAGCGCGCCACCGGCAAGGTGGTCTCGAAGCTCCCGATCAAGAGCGGGCCTGAATACCTCGTCGAAAAGGAAGGCAAGCTCTTCGTCCGCACATACGACACGGATTACGTCTTCGATATCCGCTGAAGCGGCGCCCGGGTGCGGCCGACGCCGGGCGAGCGGGGCGCTATGCCCCACGCGCCAGCCGCTCCGCCCGGGGCCAGGCGCCGCTGCGAGCGCTCGTCCTCGTGCTCGCCCCTCGGCGCCGGGCCGACGACGCGCCGTGCGCACTGCTCCCGATCGGCACGGCATCCCGGCACGGCAGGCGGACCGTCGCGTCGCCGGCGTCCTGGGGCGGCGCGCCGCGGTGGGGCCGGTCCTCGCTGCCCCGCGTGGCGGAGCTCGTCCGCCGAGCGCTGCCCCGCGTCCCTGGACCGGACGGGCGCGTGGAACGCGATGAAATTCGACGGAATGGCGCGAGACGCCCCGTGTGTCGCAAACTGCCCCAGGGGAGCACGCGCTCCGTCGCGCTCGCCGCATCCCCGGCGCCGGCCTGGAGATTCACGAGGGACGCAAGAACCTGCTCCTGTCGCGCAGAGCTTGCGCCGCCAGGACCGCGCCCGGCGTCGGTCAACGGCGGAGCCCGCCGCGAGCGCGCTGCCTCACGGCGGAGCGACCGTGGCAGCGAACTTGCACCCGTGTGGTTTGAGCACACACGAGGGTTTCATGGTCGCAAAGAACCATCACGCGGGCCCTGCGCAGCAGGCGAAGCAGAAGTGAGGGGGCCCGGCTGCTGCACGATGCCGTCCACGTCGACCTGGCAGCCCCGGAGCGGCGCCCGCCCCGGGCCACCGCGCAGCGGGTCGCGAGGTCGGTACATTCCCTGGTGCCCAGGTCCGACGTACAGCGCGTGGCCTGGAATCGGCTGGTGCGGCGCAGCGACCCACAGCGACTTGCCGTGACGCGTCCCATCGACGCGGGATGAAAGGAGCGATAATGCAACTGGAGCTCACGTTCCGACATATCGACAAAAGCCCTTCACTCGAGGAGCTGATCCGGGAGCAAGCGACCAAGATCCAGCGCTTCAACGACCACATCAACAGCTGCGCGGTGGTGGTGGAGCGCGACCACGCGAGCCAGGGCACGGGGGGAGAGTACCGCGTGCGCGTCGACCTCCACGTGGCCGGCAAGCAGGAGATCGTGAGCGAGGAGCGGGCCGCCAGGAACCTGCTGCCGACGGCGGTGCGCGACGTGTTCCAGCGCGCGGGTCGGCAGCTCAAGAAGCTCGCGAGCGAGCAGCGGAGCGAGGTGAAGGCGCACCCGGCGCAGGACACGTCCGGCGTGATCACGAAGCTGTTCGACGACTACGGCTTCATCACGACGATCGACGGCCGGGAGATCTATTTCCACGAGCGCAGCATCCTCTCGTCCCCGTTCTCCGAGCTGAAGATCGGCATGGGCGTCGCCTACACCGAGGAGGACGGCGACAAGGGCCCTCAGGCGAGCACGGTGCGGATCGTGGACGCGCGCGGCGGCAACCGCAGCCGCGAGGAGATACCGACCCTCAGCTAGTCCAGCTAGCCTCGTGAACGAGGCGCGGCGCCGCGCACGGGAACGAGCGCGGCGCCGCGCTCATATCGTCGTGCCGCGCGGCAACGTCGGGAGCGGCGACGGCATCGGCATCGATTCCGGCCGGGGCGCGGCCGGCGGCGTCGCGCTCTCCTCCTCTCCCCGAGGAGCGACGCCGCCCTCGTCCGCCGGGCCATCGGGCTGCTGCGGCGGCGGCGCCCTGCGCTGCCTCGCGACGCACTCCTCCCGCGCCTCCCTCAGCGCGTCGATCCGCTCGGCGGCCTCCTCGAGCCTGCGCTCGAGCGAGCCCACGCGCGCCGATTCGCGCCTCAGCTCCGAGAGCACGGCCCTGAGCTCGTGCTCCCTCGACCGGAGCGCCGCCCTCGCCCGCTCGCCGTCGGCCTCGGTCCGCTCGAGCCGCCCGAGGAGGCGCTCGCGGTCGATCTCGAGGCCGGCGATCTCGCGCTCCAGGGCGCTCTTCGACTGCTCGTGGCGCGCGTCGGCCTCCGCCTTCGCGGCGGACGCGGCCTGGGCCGCGCGCCGCGCGCGGAGCTCGGCGTGCTCGGCCAGGAGCTTCGCCTCGGTCATGGCGTCCCTCGCCGAGTTGGCGCTCCGCGCGGCGTCGCTCGCCTCCATCGCGAGGGCGAGCGCCTCCTCGGTGGCGCGCTGCGCCTCGGTCATCTTCGCGAGCGCCTCCTGTGCGGACGCGTTCGCGGCCGCCTCGAGCCGGCTGTGCTCCCGCGCGGCGCGCTCCGCGGCCTCGGCCGTCTTCCGCGCCCGCGTCGCGTGCATCCAGAACACGGTGGTCGTCGCGACCATGCCCATCAGCACGACCACGCCGAGGGCGAGCAGCGCCCGCGTGAGGCGCTCGCGGCGCGCCTCCGCCGCGGTGGCCGCGTCCAGGAAGCCGCGCTCCGGGCCGGAGAGGTCGTCGATGTCGCGCGCCCACGCGGACAGCTCGTGCAGCGCCTTGCCGCGCGGCAGGAGCCTCGGCGCCTTCCCGCCGGCGACCCACCTCGAGAGCGCCTCGTCGAACTCCCGCTTCGCCCGGCCGAGGCGGTGCAGCGCGGCCGCGACCGCCGCCATCCGCGGCCGCGCCTCGGGATCGAACGACAGCACCGTGTGGACGAGGGCCACGAGGTCCGGCGGCGTCGCGGCGCTCATCGGCGGCGGCCACGCCCCGGTCGCCGCGTCGGGCGTCTGGCCCTCGAGCAGCTCGTAGAGGATGACGCCGAGCGAGTAGACGTCCGCCTTGACGTCGACGCTGCCGGAGTGGCGCTCCTGCTCGGGCGCCATGTAGCTCCTCGTCCCGAGGCCCCACACGCCCTCCTGCGTGAACGGCATCGTGGGCTGCCCCGCGCCCCCGCTGCGCGGCGCGCAGGGCTCGATGGACGCGCGCGCCCCCCCGAACGACGCCGCCTCCGGCGGGAGCTCCGCCGGCGCGGCGGACGCCGCCTCGGGCCGGCTCTCCACCGGCGCCGCGGACGCCGCCTCGGGCGGGATCTCCACCGGCGAGGGGAGGATCGCGGGCCTGCCGAGGCTCACGAGCGGGAGGCTCCGGAGCGCGGCCTCCTCGCGCGCGTCGAGGTCTGCGGCGGCGCTCCCGGCGCCTGTCGTGGCCACCAGCGTGGGCGCCGGCTGCGCGGAGAGCTCGGTGCGGATCGCCGGCGCGGACACCGACGCGACGGGGCCGGTCCCGTCGAGCTCCACGACCTCGGGGAGACCGCCCCAGAGGACCTTGGCGATGCCGAAATCGAGGATCTTGACGCGGCTGCCCCCGGGCGCGAGCTCGTCGTCGACCACCATGATGTTCTCCGGCTTGAGATCGCGGTGGACGACCCTGGACGCGTGGGCCGCGGCCATGGCCGACGCGATCTGGTAGCCGAGCCGCACGACCTGGCGGGGCCGGTCCGCGGGCGGCACCGCCTGCACCCAGTCGCGCAGGCCGCGCCCATCGAGGTACTCCATCACGATGTACGGCGAGCCGTCCTCGAGCTCGCCGGAGTCGAAGACACGGACGATGCCCGGGTGGTTGATGATGTTGACGGCGATCGCCTCCTGCCGGAAGCGGGCCACGACGTCCGGCCGGCGGGCGTAGTCGCCGAGCAGCACCTTGATCGCCGCCCGCGCGCGCGTCTTCGGGTGCCGCGCCCGGAACACCCGCCCCATGCCGCCCCGCCCGAGCTCGCCCTCGATCAGCCATCCGCGCAGGACCGTGGGGACCGGCGCGGGCTCGTCCTCGACGCGGTCGCTGGCCGGGCGCATCTCCATGCCCGGCCATCCTGCACCCGCCGGTTTGCCGGCGGAAGCCCCGACGCGCGCCGGCGCGCCGCCCCCACCCGCGCGGTGGTGGGTCCGCGGCGCGCCGGCGTGCGGCGCTCAGCTCATCCCGGGCTCGCGCAGTAGCCTGCCCACGCCTCCGGGATACGCCGCTCGCTCAGGCCGAAGACGGGCGCCGGCGGCAGCCACTTCGGCTTCACCGGGGCGCGGAGCAGCTTCATGCCCGCCTGCTCCGGCGTCCGTCCTCGCTTGGTCGAGTTGCACGCGTAGCAGGAGGCAACGATGTTGTCCCAGACGGTCTTGCCGCCCTGCACGCGCGGGATGACGTGATCGTAGTTGAGCTCGCGGGCCTCCTTCTTCACGCCGCAGTACTGGCAGCGGAATCCGTCGCGCAGCAGGACGTTGGTCCTCGTGAACCGCACGCCGCGCTTCATCTGCAGCGTCGGCCGCTTCAGCCGCGCCACCGCGGGCGCCTTGATGGAGAGCGACGGCGACCGGATGACGTCATCGTATTCCTCGAGGATCTCCACCTTGCCCAGGAAGCTCATCGTGACAGCGGTCTGCCAGGGGATGACCTTATGGGGCACCATCCATGGCGTCAGGAGCAGCGTCTGCGCGGTCATGGCTCACCTCGATCGTCTCTTTCTCTTCATGATGTGGCTCCAGGTTGCGTGCAATTCGTACGTTCGAAGGGCGCGACGGGTGCGTTCGACGCGCACATTCGATCGGTGCCCGGGGAGGGACTCGAACCCCCAGTCAGCTGGTTCTAAGCCAGCAGCGTTTGCCGTTTCGCCACCCGGGCAGGGTGTCACCGGTGGGACTCGAACCCACATACCCCGAAGGGCGCAGGATCTCAGCCTGCCACGTATGCCGTTCCGTCACGGTGACGTCCGCGCGCCGCGGTCGAGGCGTCGCCTCACCGCGGTCTGGGTGGGGGGATTCGAACCCCCAGTCCCCGGCTCCCGAAGCCGGTGCTCTACCAGGTTGAGCCACACCCAGGATTCTCTCGATGCTCTGCCGGCGTTCTGCCGGTGAATGATGGCAGGCTCGCCCGCTCGGGCGCGGGCACCCGAAGGTGCACGCAGGCGAGCGGAGCGGCCCGGTGTCCCCAGCGGGATTCGAACCCGCGTCTCCGGAGCGAAAATCCGGCCGCCTGGGCCGCTAGCGAGATGGGGACGTGAAAAAAGAGGCGGGCCGCCGGGCGCCGCGCGACCGCACGATGTGCGGCTCGCCGGACGGCGGCCCGCCTCGGCAACGAGACGAACGAACGGGCAAGTTGCGCCGTGGGAGTCCATCGAGAGCGGTAACCCACGGACTTCGGCCCGTTCGGCGGAGCGACGAGGGGTCGAACCTCGATCCCTGCCCGGCGAGGGCAGTATTCTCCCGGTTGAACCATCGCCCCGACCCATGATGCTCGCGTCAGATCTTCATCGCGGTCTCCTCGTCCCTTGGACGGCCTTCCACCGATCGCATTGGCTTCATTTGCTTTATTTCATGAAATGAGATGAAAAAGAGAGAATGAACCACAGAGGCACAGAGGGCACAGAGGGAAGAGAGAGAGATAGATAAAAATCACTCTTTCTTCTTCTCTCGCCTCTGTGCCCTCTGTGCCTCTGTGGTTCAAATTTCTCTCCTCACGGAACAAGAACAAGCCTGGGCGCCCCCGAGGAGGATCGAACTCCCCTCACCTGATCGACAATCAGGCTGCCTCACCAGATGCATACGAGGGCAACGACGGCGCCGCTGGCGGGGATCGAACCCGCGACATCCCAATTAGGATAACCGTCCTCCTGCGGCCCGGAACGGGCAAAGGGGCGGAGAACGGCGTGTAGGTGCTCTCCCGGCTGAGCTACAGCGGCAAGGTGGGGACATCATGGCGATGTCCCGCGAGAGGGGCCCCTCACGGCGCCCCGCGCGTGACGGACGGGCCGGCGGAGCCCGTCCGTCACGCTGTCTGTCACGCAGCACCCCGGGTGAAATCCGCCATCACCTGGGGGGCCGCCCCGTCGAAGCCCACGACATCGAGCATGCCGGGGTCCGTGGGGTCGGCGATCGAGAAGCCGGTCGACGTCATGCCGACGACGACCAGCCTGGCCGGTCGACCCATCGCCTGCCGGTAGTCCCTGAGCGCCTGAAACGGGTGCACATCCCCCGCCCAGGTCTCGTTGTCCGTGTAGACGACGAACGTGTCGACCTCCACCCGGTTCCGCTTCGCCCAGATCATCGGCAGAGCGCAGTCGGTGCCGCCGAAGGGCAGGCCGTTGACCACGCGCAGCACGTCGTCGAGCCGCTGCTTCGGCGAGACCGACAGCGGCGTGAGGCCGGGAGCTCCCCCGCCCCACCTGCCGCCGTACCCGCCCGACGCGGCCGTCGTGAAGGCGACCACGGCGACCTCGCGCTCGAGCCTCGCCGTCGCCATGGCCATGGCCGCGCTCGCCACGCGCGGGGTCAGGCCAGGGACGCCAGCGATCTGGCCGCTTGTCATCGATCCGGAGACGTCGAGCGCCAGGAGGTGCTTCTTCCCGGTCGGCTCGACGGCCCGGAACGCGAGGTAGAACGCCTCGTCGAGCGCGTCGACGATCTCGCGGACCGGGGTCCACGAGAGCGCGCCTTCGCGCCGGCGGGCGCGCTCGCCGCGGCCCTGCTCGTAGACCTTGAGGGCCGAGAGCAAGGCGACCGGGTGGACCCGCGCCGCGGCGAGGCGCGCGGCGTCGGTGAGCTGCCGCGCCGCCCTGCGGGACGCATCGCTCATCGGCGAGAGCAGGCCGACCGCGGTCATCTTGCCCAGGTTCCGGATGAGCGCCGTCTGGGGCATGTGCTCGAGCAACGCCTCCCAGACCGCGGGGTCGTTCTTCCACTCGGTCTGGAGCACCTCGTGCGTGAAGCGATGCTGCCGGATCAGCGCCGTCACCTGCTTCCGGTTCGTCGCCGCGCGGAGCGACTCGAACGCGCGCACCGCGTCCGGCAGCTCCTCCGGACGCAGCGCCTTGCCGCGCGCCGACGCCTTGCCGAGCGCCTCCACGCCGCCGACGATCCAGCGGTACAGGGCGTCGTGCTGCGGGCTCGGCGCGACCGGATGCGCGAGCCGCAGGAGATCGCGGTGGCTGAAGCCGTCGCGCTGCCGGTACTTGATCGCCTGATAGGCGAGCCTGTCGGCGGGCTTCTCGTTGTACCAGGCAGCGACAGCGGACCGGAGCGCGCGGCCCCACCTCCGGAACCCCTGCACGTCGCGGGCGAAGTGGAAGAGATCCGTCCCCGTGCGGCACACCTCGGGCAAGGCCCCGAGGGCGGCCTTCCGGGTCTCGACCTTCGCGTCAGCCGCGGCGATCGCGAGGGCGAAGATCGCAGGCGCGTTCTTCGGCGCTCGCCCCGAGCGGCTGACATCGACGATGCGCTGCACCGCGCGAGGCCCGTCCGAGGCGAGGCAGGCCTCGACGGCGCGGGCGTTCTCCACCGTGAGCTTCCGCTCGCTCGCGTAGTAAGTCCCCCCCTCGGCGCCGAGGATGAGCCAGCGGTCGAGCCTCGCCCACTCGTCGAGGGCGAAGGCGTAGCCACCGGCGCTGTTCTTCACCTGATCGGCGCGGGCCCTCTGCCGCTGCGGCGTGAGCAGCGCGGCGAAGTGCTTCAGATAATTGGCCATGACACCACCTCCGGCCCGATGAACCGGGCAAAAAAAGGACGGATAAGCGCAGCGCGCTCGGGCTGATCTGCCAAAGATAACCGAGCGCCATCGACCCGTCCCGGGTGGGCGTACGGGGATCGAACCCGTCTTCGCAGGGTCACAACCTGCCCTCTTCACCAGAAGAGTAACACCCACGCAAGCCCTGGCTCCGGCGGGAGGAATCGAACCTCCAACCACCCGCTTAACAGGCGGGGGCTCTACCATTGAGCTACGCCGGAACATGAAGGCGCAGCGCGCCTTCATCTGTATCGCAAACCCAGGTTGTCACAGATCGAGCGACCCCTCCGCCGGCGCAGCGGCGCAGGCGCGGGGTCGGCGCCGAGAATGCACGCCGCGGCCATTCACTTTCGATTCGAATACTTCCAGCGCATGCTCTACCGCGCCTCCTTTCTTCGGGCGCACCCCTCCCGCGCCGCAGCGCGCGACGACATCGCGCGTGCGCAAGCAACACAACCCCTCTCCCGACGAGCCTTCAGCCCACAGCGCACGGCGCGCCGCAGCCCGAAGGCGCGTACAGCCCATCAGCAACCCGCAGCCCAGCAACGGCCCGCAGCCCACGAGGGCGAACAGCCCCCCAGCGGTCTACGGCCCGCAACGGGCAACCGGCTTCACGAACCCCCAGAACGCCGAAGGCCGCCTGGGTTTCCCGAGGCGGCCTTCGCGAACGTCGTCGATCGACGCGTGCTGAGCTGCCTCTAGGCGCTATCTTCCGGGTTTCCGAGCTTCCGCGACAGGCGGAGGCCGCAGGAATGGCCGGGGTTGTGCGCCAAGGAATCGCCACCCTGCAGATGCTCCCATCCCACGACCGCGCCGGGCGTACCCGCCTTGGGCTGGATGGCGATGAGCTGCGTTTTGTCGGGGCGGCTGAACATAACGAATCCTTGAGTGCGCAATGAGTACCCCCCTTCGACGGGGCGTGCAACAGAAAAGTTCCTCGAGTCGATTCTTTTTCTCGATGCCTTCGATACCGGAGCTCGTCCGGCCCCGGCACGGGTCAGCGCAATCGAGGAATCCCGCGGCTTTCCGGAGGTTTGCCTTCAATATGCCGCGGGCGGGGGCGGGCTCCGTGACCAGGAGTCATGGGACACGGCGTCGAGAGGTGGTCTGCGCGAAGCACACCTCGTGCCCTATGCCCTATCGGGCGTGGGCGTCGAGCCGGAACCGCTCGTTGCACTCGGCGCCAGAGACCACCACGTGACCGCCCTCCACCTTCACGTCGACGGCGCTCCCCTCCGGCCAGCGCAGCGCCACGATCGCGCGGCCTGTACGCGGGTCGTAGAACGTCCGCTCATGGTGGCTCACCCCATCGCGGCAGCGCTGCTCGTCGTTGGGCTCGCCGTCGAAGACCGCGCCGGCGCCGCTGAAGAAGGCGTCGACCACGAGCAGCGCCCCCTCGGTCGAGCCGCTCACGCCGCGGATACCCTGGCAGCGGGCGGGCCAGCCCCCCGAATGACCGCCGTCCGCGACAACGAACCCCGCTGGCTTGCGGGGGAAGACCACATGGTTGTGGAAGTAGGTGTACGTCCCGTACTCGCGCGGGAAGATCCACGGCGGGTCGCCGGCGCAAGGGCCGTGGCTGGCGCCCTTCCCCTCGAGTCCGCACAGGCGCGCTCGCGCCGCGGCCTCGGTCGTCACCTCGCGCGCCGGGCCGGGCTCCTCCTCGCCGGGGCCGACAAGCGCGAGGAGCTCGATCCAGCTCGGCACGACGACGGCGCCCTCGACGCCGGCATTTCGTACCTCGACGGCGCACATCGACCTGCCGGCGAGCTTGCCGCGCGTCGCGGGCGACGGCCTGAGCACGTGCGCGTTCGCGTAGGCGACCCGGGCCGCCTCGGGGTCGCCCGCCTTGTCGCGCAGGAGCCCGAGGTTGAACCAGATCTGGGAGCGGAGCTCGGGGTCGCCCGCCCCCGCCAGCGCCGCGGTGAAATTGCCCTCCGCCGCATGGCTGTTGCCGTCGCTCAGGTGCGCGAAGCCCAGCTCCGCGAGCGCCCGCGCGTCGGTCGGATCCAGGGCGAGGGCGTCGTTGAACGCCTGGATGGCCGCCTGATACCTCCGCTCCCGGGTCGCGAGCCTGCCTCTCGCCAGCGCGGCCCTGTACGCGGCGATGCCCTGCTTCTCCTTCTCGGTGAGCGGGCGCGCGCCCGGCGCCGGCAAGGAGGGCGGCGGCGCCGATGACGCCGGCGCCGCGGCGCTGCTCACGGACGCGACGGCGGGGGCCGAGCTCGCCGCGGCGGGCGGCGCGCCCTCGGCGGTCGGCCTCGGCGCCTCGCCGCGGCGACACCCCGCGACGGCGCACGCCGCGACGAGACAGAGGACGAGGCGCCTCTCTGGAGCGCGCGATCTGCCGGCGTCCTTCACGGTCACGGCGGCGGCTTCGTCGCCTGGAGCAACTCGATATCGAGCGTGCAGCAGCTTCATCGCCTGTCCCACGTCACATGACCACAGCGCGCGACAGGGCGCTACAGGGCGCCGATGCGCGCCGCGGTCGCCTCGGCGGAGCGCACGGCGGCGTCGATGCCCGAGCCGTGGAACGCCGAGCCGGCGAGGAGCACGCCGCTGCCGGCGAGCGCCTGCTCGACCTCGCGGACGCGCGCCGCGTGGGCGGGGGTGGAGACCGGCAGCGCGCTCGGCCAGCGCGAGACCCACGCGCGCTCCGCGGGCCCGCGCACGGGCAGCACGCGCGCGAGCGACGCCTCGGCGCGCGCCGTCCAGGCGGCGTCGTCCAGCGCCGCGAGATCCGCCGGCTCGGGGCGGAAGAAGAGGCGCAGCGCGACGTGGCCGGCCGGGGCGCGGCCCGCGAACTTCGACGTCGTGAACGTGCACGCGCGGAAGCCGTGCGCCTGGTGAGCGGCGGCGACGATGAACCCGGTGCCGTCGAGCGGGTGCTCGATCGCGGCGCGCGGGTACGCGAGCGAGACCGTCACGCTGGAGAGCGTCTCGGCGTCGCGCAGCGGCCGCGCCGGCTCGCCGAGCAGCGCGGCCGCGCCGGCGGCGCTCGTGGCGATGACCGCCGCGTCGGCGTCGATCTCGCCCCCGCCGGCGAGCGAGAGCCTGAGGCCGCCGCCCACCCGCGCGAGCGACGCGGCCGCGGCGGAGAGGCGCACGTCCACGCGCCCATCGTCGACATGCGCGAGCGCGCGCGCGAGCGTGTCCGTGAGCTGCGCCATCCCGAGGCGGAAGGTCCGGATCCCCTTGCCGAGCTCGTCGCGCGGCACCTGGAAGCCGAGGAACGCCGCCGCCTCGCCCGGCGCGAGCTCGCGCAGCGCGCCGTCGAAGCCGAACGACCGCAGCGTCTCCTGTCCGACGAGATCGCCGTCGATGCCGAGCGCGCCCGCGAGCGCGGGGACGGCCTCGCTCCGGGCGATGAACCCCTCGGCGCCGTGCTCCACCACGAAGCCGTCGACCCGCTCGGTCCAGAGCTGCCCGCCGAGCCGCGGCGACGCCTCGACGAGCGTCACCCGGTCGCCCGCCGCCGCCCGCCGGAACGCGACGATGCACCCCGCCAGACCGCCCCCGACGATGGCAATTCGTCCCATCGCGCCTCTATACCATGAGGTCACGAGCAAGTAAGGAATCGGGCCGGCCGCGCGCGGCGCGGCGAAGCGGCCGTGAGCGCCGCCTCAGCCGAGCTGCGACAAGAACTTCCTGAGCTGCTGCGCCTCGACCATCGTCATCACCGGGACGAGCCACGCCTCGAGCGAGGTGGTGTCGCGAAACGCCTTCCGGCTCGAGTTGTGCGCGTCCCGGATCAGCCGCTCGACCTGGAGCCCGAGGATCGCGTTCGTCACCGGCAGCAGGTAGGCCGTCCGGTGCACCGTCGCGTTCTGGACGCGCATCATCTCGAGGAACTTCTCCGCGCTCTCGGGCGCGAGCACGTCGACCTGGAGCAGCTCGATGCACACAACAGCCCCGTGCCGGTTCTGGGTCACGATGCCCTGAATCCGGGCGATGCACGCGTCGACCTCGCCAGCCGGGAGCGGCGATGCGAGCCTCACCTCGATGAGGCGACCGGCTTTGTTGTCAACGGAGTACATGAGCGAAATTAACCCTACCGTAGACGTCTGAGCCAGAGCGCGTCAATCAACGACGAATCCTTGCGGGGTGGCCCCGTACGCGCGCACACGTCGACGACGTTTTTTGTCGGCGAGCGCATCAAGAACCACAAAGCCGCCCCAGACGTGCTCACGCGTCCGACGAGAAGATCACCTTCCCGGCGCGCGTCTCTTCCTCGGAGGCCGCCTCCCGCTCGGCCTCGAGGGCCTTCGCTTCGGTCTCGAGATCGGGGAAGCGGTACCGGATCCCCTCGCCGGTCTCCAGGTCGACGTCGCCGCCGAGCGCGACCACCTCGCGGGTGATCTCCTCCGAGCGCGGCGCCTCGCCCGCCGCGTCCTGCCAGGCCCGCTGGAGCACCTCCTCGGTGATCGGCTCCCGGCCCTGGCTCGCCCCGACGCGGGAGAGGATCGCCCGCAGCACGGCCCGCCGGGCGTTCCGGCGCGCGAGCCGCCGCCGCTTCAGCGGGCGAAGGAGCGCGCGGCCGAGCGGCAGCGCGAAGAGCGCGAGCGAGAAGACGAGCGGCACCACCCCGAGCGCGACCGCCGTCCCCGTGGGGGGCAGCTCCGCCATCGGGACCCCGCGGGCCAGGAGGCCGAGGTTGTCCAGCGTGAGGTGCGCGCCGAGCGCGTAGAGGCTCATCATCAGGTTGAACCCGTTGAGCGCCACGATGAGCGCGTTCACCCCGGCGCCGTTGCCGGTGAGCGGCGGCAGCTCCTCGCGCTTCGCCCAGACCGGCGCCGGCGCCCGCGACGGCACCTCGTCCGCCGTCCGCCGGATCGCCTCGAACCGGTACACGATGCCCCCCTCCTCCGACACGTCGACCGTGCCGTCGTAGTCGAGCATCAGCCGCGCCATGAGCGGGTCCGCCTCATCGCGCGGCAGCCCCGTCACGCGCATCACGTCGGCGAGCCCGATCCGGCCCCGCTGCGCCCGGATCTCGGCCAGGATGAGCTTCTCGTCCTCCAGCGGATCGCGCGGCGCGGGCGTCGGGCCGAAGAAGAACCGGTTCACCTTCTCGTAGAAGGGCGTCTCGTCTCTGCGCCTCCCGTACGCCTGCCCGAACGCCCCGCGGCGGTCGTGCGACGACGACCACGGCGGGTCGGCCGTCCACACGAACGGCGAAAAGGGATGGAAAGTCCAGAAGATAGCGTCGATGATCATGCGGAACAGGAAATAGCCCGCGAACGATCCGGAGAAGCCGCCGTGGTCGCGCGAGTCGCTGTTCGAGCGGGCGAACATCTGGGCGATCAGGATCCCCACGAAGATCACGACGTAGGTGATCAGCACGATCGCGATCCACGCGCGCACGACGAAGCGGGCCACGCCGGCGGCGCCGCGGGCGACGGCGCCGAGCGCGCGCTCGAGCCGCGTGCGGGTCTCCCACGGCTTCGTGAAGCCGTGCGGGAAGCGGAAGAGCAGCTCGCCCTCGGACGTCGCCTTGAGGTGCCCGCGGTACTCGCTGACGAGCAGGTGCAGCCCGCTCTCGGCGTCGCGCAGCGGCAGGCCGCTCCTCGCGGACGCGTCGGCGAGCGTCAGATCGCCGGTGTGCCCGCGCAGGGCGGACTCCAGGACGCGGGCGGCGCGGCGCGCCTCCATCAGCTTGGGAGATTTCAGCGTCACCGGTCGATCGCCCCCCGTTCCGCGGCGGCGCTGCCGGCCTCGCTCGCGGCACGGCCGCGCTCGGTGGCACGGCCCCGCCGCGCTCGTCCACGGAGGCGCAGCTGCCCCCGTGCTGAGATTCATGGTGGCGCGCAGGGCTCGGCGCAAAGGCCGCGGCGCGTTTTTTTTCGACCGTCAGCCGCCGCTCACGCCGCGGCTGGGGGCGGGAGCGAGCGCGGCGTGGCGTCGACCATCCGCACCTCCAGGCCGAAGGCGTCGCGCAACATCCCCGCCTTCGCGACGACCGTCCACTCCTCGAGCGCCCGGTCCTCGACGCCCTGCACCTCGAGCACCAGCGTGTCGCCGTCGATGCGGCCGCTCACCTCCGTGACCTTCGCCCGGTGCTCGCGATCGAGCGCGTCGGCGACGCGGAGGATCGCCGCCATCGCCTTCACCTTGGCGCGCGCGTCGCGCGAGAGCGCGCGGAAGTTGTCGTGGTCCATGCTGGGCGGCGACTTCCGGTGGTAACGCGCGATGTTCGCGACGATCGCGCGCTCCTCCGGGGTGAGGCCCATCAGATCGCTGTGGATGATGATGTAGTAGCTGTGCTTGTGGTGCCCCTCGTAGCGGACGAAGTCGCCGACGTCGTGGAGCAGGGCCGCGGCGCGCAGGAGGATCCGGTCGCGCTGGTCGAGCCGGTGGCGCGGCGCGAGATCGTCGAAGAGCCGCTCGGCGAGGCGCGCCACGAGCGCGCCGTGCTGCTCGTCGAAGTGGTAGCGGCGGCCGAGCCGCGTGCAGGCGTCGCTGACCGCGGCGGTCTCGCCCCGGAAATCCGGCCCGAGGAAGTGGGCGTGGGCGAGGTCGACGAGCACGCCCTCCTTCAGCCCGACCCCGGGCGCGACGATGAGCGGCTGCGCGAACGCCCGCGCGATGCGGCCGAGGACCGTCGCGGCGGGGACGATCGTGTCGGCGCGATCCGGGCGCAGGCCGTAGATCTGCGCGCGCTCCTCGGGCGTCCTCGGCGCCAGCTCGTCGAGCAAGCGGGACATCGCGGCGACGTCGATCCCCCGCCCGTCCGCGGACGGGCTCGGCACCGGGCAGAGGTCCGCGAGCGTCTCGATGTTGCCGCCCGTGCCGACGAGCAGGTCGACCCCCGAGCCCTCGCCGAGCAGCTCCACGATCTCGCGCATCGCCTCGACCATGACGCGGTCGACGTACTCCTCGATGAGCCGCCGGTGCCCCGCGTCCATCGGGCGGCGATCCTCGAGGAAGGTCTCGACCATCCGCACCGTGCCCACGGGGAGCGAGCGCGAGAAGACCGCCTCGCGGCCGCGCAGCAGCGTGAGCTCGGTCGAGCCGCCGCCGATGTCGACGAGCAGCGCCGTCCGCCCGCCGAGCGGGACGCGCTCGCGGACGGCGATCTGGACCAGGCGCGCCTCCTCGACGCCCTCGATGACCTCGATGTGGACGCCGGCCTCGCGGGCGGCCCGCTCGACGAAGAGGTCGCCGTTCTGGGCCTCGCGCGCGGCGCTCGTCGCCACGGCGCGGTAGCGGTCGACCTTGGCCGCGTCCATCGCCGTACGGAAGCGCCGGAGCGCCTCGCAGGCGGCGCCGATGACCCCCGCCTCGAGCCGGCCCTTGGTGAACACGTCATGCCCGAGACGCACGGACGCGCGGTCGGCGTGGACGTCGCGGAACGGGTGGAAGCGGGGCGCGTCGGGCGCGCCCGTCGAGCCCGCGGCGAGCGCCGGGTCCCGGCCGGCGCCGAACGCCCCGAGCGCCGGCGGGTCGACGTCGACGATGCGAAGCCGTATCGCGTTGGATCCGATGTCGATCGCAGCGAGCCGCGCCATGTCGGCAGAAGTAGCGAAGCTCCGGGCGGTTGGCTACTCTCATGCCCGCTCATGTGGAGGAAGCTTCTTCGCGGGTCGGGGCCCCGCCTTCGCGGTCCCCTTCAGCATCGGCCTTCAGAGGACGCGCCCGGGCGCGCCCAGGACGCGCGGCGCCCGGTCGCCCGCGCCCGTGAGGCGGCGCGCCGCGCGCTCGGGGTCGCGGCCGCGGCGCTCGCGCTCGCCGGCTGCAGCGGCGGCGAGGCGCGCGCGCCGAACCCGACGCGCGCCCTCGACGAGCGCAGGGCGATCGAGGTGATCCGCCGGGCGATGGCGCAGGAGGGCGCGCAGCCGGTGCCCGGGCGCGTGGTCGATCTCGTCAGCGGGCGGAAGGTGCGCATCGACGTCGGCGTGCAGAACCGCGCGTACGGCGTCGTCTACGTGACCGAGGAGGACGCCCAGGCGCTCGGCGCCGCGATCCCGCCCCCGAACGGCCAGGACGAGCGGCTCCGCATCGTCCGCGGCGGGGCGGACGGGGCCATCCGCCTCGTGCTCCTCTACCAGAACAACTACCGCTACGACGACCTCGTCGGCGAGTCGCACGAGCGCACGACGATCAGCGCCGAGCGCCAGCTCACGCGCGACGTGCAGGACTTCATCACGTACGCGCGGACGCAGAAGTTCCAGTGAGCGCGCGCGATCCGGGCGAGGGCAAGGCGGGTGACGCGCGCGAGGGCAGCGCGCGTGGTGACGCGCGCGAGGGCCGTGCGCGGGGTGACGCGGGCGAGGGCGAGCGGCAGCGAGCGCCTCGCGCCCGCCGTGGAGCCCGGAGCGAGGCCGAGACCCGCGCGCGCCGCGCGCTCGGCGGCGGGGGGCTGCTCCTCGTGGCGGGGCTCGCGCTGGTGGGCGTCGGGCCGTCGGACGCGGGCATGGCGCTGACGGTGCTCGCGCTGCTCGTGCTCGTCTACGGCATCCACAGCTTCGGCCGGCTGGGGCCGGAGCGCGACGAGCGGGCGCCGGCGCCGTCGCGTTGAGGCTTGCGGAGCGCGGCGGCTTCGAGCAGTCTCCGCCGCCATGGATCGCCCCACGCGTCAGCACCAGCACCTCACCCTCAAAGTCACCCAGAAGCAGGAGCGGAGCGCCCAGAGCTCCCGCAAGCCCGGCCGCAAGACCAAGCGCTGGAACAAGTTCCTCACGCAGTACGCGCCGCTCGTCGCCGGCGCCGAGGCGGCCGCCCCCGCCGAGAGCTGAGCGTCGGGCGCGCGGCGCGCCACTTCGCCACCCATGGCGCCCCCGCAGCCGGCCCGCCCCTCCTCCAGCTTCACCCCGCTTCATTTTCGTTCTTACTTTAATTTTACGATGACGTAGCAAGCCGGCGCGAGCCGCCTCCGGTCGAGGCAGCCGCGCCGTCTCCGCTCGAGAGGGCAGCCGCGCCGTCTCCGCTCGAGAGGGCGGCCGCGCCGTCTCCGCGCGAGGCGGCTGACGCGCTGTCCTCGCGCGAGGCGGTGACCGAGCCGCCCCTGCGCGACGCGACCGCCGCGCCGCGCTCTCCGTCGCTCGTGCGTTTTCTGTGATGGCGTCGCGCCGATCGCGCCACGTAGCCAAGAGAACACCCCCTCTGGGCGTCTGATACGCGATAGCCAGGCGGCCTGTCATCCACCCCGCGCGAGACAGGCGCGCCGGCGCAGCGCGCGCGTCGAAGCCGACGCGCGAACGGGCCCACTCCATCTCTCGCGCAAGGAAGGATCCATGGCCGTTCGTCCTACCTCCCGCGCTGCTCGCGCAGCCGCGTCGATCATGTGCTCCCTCGTCGTCGTCGGGACATCGCTCGTCTCGGGATGCCTCAGCCGTCCCATCGCACGTCAGGATACGCGCACGACGGGCACCGTCGTCGAGCGGCTCGCCAAGCGCGTCGACAAGATCGATCTCCTGCTCACGATCGACAACTCGGCGTCGATGAAGGACAAGCAGGATATCCTCGCGCTGGCCGTGCCGGACCTCGTCGAGCGCCTGGTCAACCCCCGCTGCATCGACCCGCTCAATCCCCTGAGGACGTCCACGCCGGGCTCGCCGAACGAGCCCTGTCCGAGCGGCATGGAGCGCGAGTTCGAGCCTGTCCTCGACATCCACATCGGCATCATCAGCACGAGCATCGGCGACCACGGCGCGGGCTCGTGCCCGGTGACGACACACTTCTCGAACAACGACAGGGGGCGCCTCATCGCCCGGAGCGACAGGGACGACGACGACCAGGCAGACAACGACCCGCCGACCTACCAGGGCAAGGGGTTCCTCGCCTGGGATCCGGAGCAGAAGCTGAGCCCTGCGGGCGAGTCGATCCTCGACGACGGCGCGGGCCGCGGGCTCGTGCCCACGCTGACGAACATGGTCCGAGGCGTGGCCGACGTCGGGTGCGGCTACGAGTCGCAGCTCGAGAGCTGGTATCGCTTCCTCGCGGACCCCGCGCCTTATGACACGATCAAGGTGGTGGACGGCAAGGCGGTGCGGGAAGGCCTGGACACGACGCTGCTGGACCAGCGCAGGGCGTTCCTGCGGCCGGACTCGCTCCTCGCGATCATCATGCTCTCGGACGAGAATGACTGTTCCATCCGCGAGGGCGGGACGTCCTACCTGGTGGCGCAGAGGTCCTACACGGACTCGAAGGGGGAGACGCATGACTGGCGGATGTTCCGGCCGCGGAAGGAGTGCTCGGACAAGGGCCCGGACGACCCGTGCTGCAAGTCCTGCTCAGCAGAGAGGGGCGAGTGCCCGGTCGACGAGACCTGCAGCACGGAGAACGCCGTCGCGGTGCTCAAGGAGGAGGAGGACCCGATCAACCTGCGCTGCTTCGACCAGAAGCGGCGCTTCGGGGCCGACCTGCTCTACCCGATCGAGCGGTACACCGAGGCGCTCACGCAGCGGACGATCGGGGATCACGAGGGCAACGTCGTGAGCAACCCGATCTTCTCGGATCTCGACCCGAACGACGAGCTCACCACGGTCCGGACGCCGGAGCTCGTGTTCTTCGCGGGGCTCGTGGGCGTCCCCTGGCAGGACATCGCTCGCCAGAACGAGGCCGGCCAGCCCGACCTCAAGCACGGCAAGGACAAGGACGGCAACCCCGTCGGGGGCTTCAAGAGCGCCGAGGAGCTGCGCGCGCCGAACGCCGGACTCTCGAGCACCTGGGACATCATCCTGGGAGACCTCAAGGAGTTCCGTCCTCCGGCGGATCCCCACATGATCGAGTCGCCGGTGCCTCGCAATGGCCAGAACCCGATCACCGGGACGCGCATCGCCAGCCCCGACTCGCCGGATGACGCCAACGAGATCAACGGCCACGAGTGGATCCCGAAGGCCAATTTCGGCGACCTCCAGTTCGCCTGCACCTTCCCGCTCCGGGCGCCCACGACTGGCGGCGACTGCAGCAGGGACCGGGCCGGCCGGAATAGCCCGCTGTGCGAGGACAACCCCGACGGCACCGACAGCGAGCGCCAGATCATGGCGAAGGCGTATCCGGGCCTGCGGCAGCTCGCGCTCGTCCGGGATCTCGGGGAGCAGGGCATCGTCGGCTCGGTGTGCCCGGCGCAGATCGAGAATTCAGGGCCGGGCGACTCCGACTTCGGCTACCGGCCGGCGATCGGCGCGATCGTCGATCGGCTGAAGACGAGGCTCGGCGGGCAGTGCCTGCCCCGCGCCCTCCAGCCCGACACGAACGGACAGGTGAGCTGCCTGGTCCTGGAGGCCCGCAGCACGCCCGAGGGCCAGTGCGGCTGCGATGAGCGCGCGGCGCGGCGGGAGGTGCCCTCGGAGCACCGCATCGCGAAGAAGATGGTGCTGGACGATCCGGTCGCGCAGGCGAACGGCTGGAACTGCGTGTGCGAGGTCGAGCAGCTCAGCGATCCCGACGAGCTCAAGGCGTGCCAGGACACGGTGCCGCCGGCGCCGGTCGAGGTGGGCGGGGAGCGGGTGGACGGGTGGTGCTATGTCGACCCGCGGCTCGGCCTGGGCCGGGAGGAGGTCGTCGCCAAGTGCCCGTCCACGGAGCGCCGGCAGATCCGGTTCACCGGCGAGGGGGAAGCGCTGGACGGCGCGACGCAGTTCGTCATCTGCTCCGGCGACACGGCCAAGCAGTAGCGCGGCGCGCGTCCCCGGAGCCCGTCGTCGGTCTCGCGAGGGAAAGCACTCGAGCCACGGAGAGATTGAACCACAGAGGCACAGAGGGCACAGAGGGCACAGAGGATTCGCGGTATTCTTGTTCCCTCCTCCGTGCCCTCTGCGCCTCTGTGGTTCACGAGCCGGCGGCATCCTCCAGGGCCTCCCACACGAGATCGAGATGATCCCGCCCGGGGTCGCGCAGCGGCGCACCGCCTTGCTGGCGGCCTGAGCCTCGCCGTGCCTCAATGCGTACATGCTCCGCTCCTTCTTGCTCCTTGGCTCGGCTGCGTTCCTCTCCGCGTGCGGCTCCGAGATCATCCTGGACACAGCCGGCGCCGGGACCACGGCGTCCGGCAGCGGCGGCGCCGGGGGCAGCCTCGATGGGAGCGACGGTGCGGGAGGCGCTCCCGCGCCGCGCGTCCCTGTCGTGCTGGCCTCCGGTCCAGCCGACCCGACCTCCATGGCCGTCGACTCGACCCACATCTACTGGACGGCCGGTGACGAGGTCCTGAAGCTGCCGCTCGAGGGCGGCAGCCCGGTATCGCTGGCGAGCGGCCTTTATCCCGGCAAAGGCATCGCCCTGGATGCCGACCACGTCTACTGGATCGCCTTGTACGACGCCGTGTTGAAGGTCCCGAAGAGCGGCGGACCGGCGGTCGTCGTCGCTTCGCTCTCCACCGGGGCGCAGAACGTCGCCGTGGACGACCAGTCCGTCTACATGGGGGAATGGGGGGCGGAGGAGGTCGACGGCTTCGCGAAGATCGTCAAGGCGCCGAAGACGGGGGGTGCGCTGAGCGATGTCGCGCAGGCCAAGAATAGCGTGGACGTCGTCGCGACGGACACTGCCAGCGTCTACTGGATCAACAAGGGAAGGAGGGACCTGGTCTACAAGGTCTCCAAGGCGGGCGGCAGCCCTGTCGAGCTCTTCGACGCCGGGGAGGCCGATACCGGTGCCTACCGGATCTTGACGAGCGATACCGATGTCATCTGGTTGAACAAGCAGGGGGTCAACAAAGGGTCCAAGGACGGCGGCCCTCCCGTCTTGCTGCACCTGGCCGGTCAGGCCGAGGACATCGCTCTGGACAGCGAGAATGTGTACTGGACCGCGTGGGGGAGCTGCGTCATGACGAGCCCTCTCTCCGGCGGAGAGCCGACCGTCATCGCCGAGGAGCAGTCCGGTCCTCAAACGATCGCGGTGGACGCTTGGAGTGTCTACTGGATCAACCACGATGGCACGGTGATGAAGGCGCCCAGGTGAAGGGGCGGCGCCGCGTCAGCCGCGGGCGGCGTCCGCGAGGATGACGTCGGCGGCCTTCTCGGCGATCATGAAGATCGCGCTGACGATGAAGAACCCGGGGATCCGCGGGAAGACCGACGCGTCGACCACGCGCAGCCCCTGGGTCCCGTGGACCCGGAAATCGCTGGTCAGGACGCCGCCTTGCTCCGGAGGCCCGATCGGACAGCTGCACGACGCGTGGTGGCCCCAGGCGTTGTCGCGGACGAAGGTCCTGAGCTCCTCGTCCGTCTGGAGATGCTCACCCGGGAGCTCCTCCTGGGCGATGAGCTTCTCCTGCTTGAGGCGCGCCGTCATGCGACGGACGAACCGGATGCCCGCGACCATCGAGTCCAGGTCCTCTCCGGCCCTGTCGTCGCCCTCCTCGAAATAGCGGAAGTTGACCTCCGGGGTGTCGCGCGGATCCGCCGAGCGCAGCGTCACCTCGCCGGCCCGGTTCTGCGTGTGCCCCTTGAGGATCGCCCACGTCAGGTAGTTGAGGTGCTCCGGGAACTCCGCCGAGTAGCCCGGGAAATAGCCGTAGAACTTCCCCAGGAGGGCGAAGTAGAAGAGGTCCGGGAGCGGCCTCTCGGGGGCGGATCGGTTGATGATCGCCAGCACCGCGGCGTTGGTCGTGTAGGTGCCGGTCCGCGTGGTCGCCCACTGCTGGTAGTGCCGGTCGTCGGTGCTGAAGCGGGCGCCCTCGAGCACGTCCCAGTGGTCGAAGTTCATGCGGTGGACCACGCCCACCTCGTACCGATCCTGCAGGTTCTTGCCCACGCCCGGCAGGTCGACGCGCACCTCGATGCCGTGGCGCTCCAGGGCGTCGCGCGGGCCGACGCCGGAGAGCATGAGCAGCTGCGGCGTGTTGAAGGCGCCGCCCGACAGGATCACCTCGCGCGACGCGCGCGCCGTGCGTCGCTCGCCGTCCTCGGCCGCGGGGCTGCTGCCGGCGCGGTAGAGCCGGGCGCCCTTCTGGTACTCGACGCCGACCGCCCGGTTCTGCTCGTCGAACAGCACGCGCGTGACCAGCGCGTTGAGCTCGACCTTGAGGCGATCGGGGTAGCGCCGCGCGACGTCGAGGACGCGCTCGCGGGGGCCCATCCGCTGATGGTTGCGGGTCGCGAGCGGGATGTAGCGCACCCCCGCCGCGCTCTCCGCCACCGACCGCCAGTCGTTGGGATCGGCCTTGCTCTGGAGCACGCTGTGCACGCGCTCCATGGGCGAGGTGATCTCGTGCGACGCCCGGTACGCCGAGTCGAGGATGAACCGCACCAGATCCCTGTCCCGCAGCCCCGCCCTCGGGATCGCCTTCTCGGTGTGCAGCCAGCCCCGGAACCCGTGCCGCGTCCTGTTGATCCCGAGGTAGCTGAGCAGCCGGTGCAGCGGCCGATGATGGCAGTTCTCCAGGCGCTCGAAGTAGCCGCGCATGTTGTCCGCCCGCCACGAGGGGTCGCCGGTGAGCTCGGCGATGTGATCCCAGTCGGCGTTGTGCGGATAGACCAGGATCATCGCGTGGTGCGCGGTGCAGCCGCCCAGCGTCCCTGCCCGCGGGTAGAGCACGCCGCGCGTCGGCTTGCCTCGCCAGCTCTCGCGGTACTTGTCGTCGCGCCGCTGCTGCTTCTCGTCCTCGTAATGGCGCACGAAGAAGTCCCACCGGAGCGCCTCGTTCTCCGACGCCATGGGGTGGAACACGGGCACGTCATAGTCGTCGGGCAGGCGGTTCTTGTCGGGCTCGAAGGCGTCGCCGCCCGAGAGCTCGCGCGGGTCGCCCCCGGCCTCGAGCAGGACCACCGTGTGTCCCGCCTCGGCCAGGCGCGCCGCGACCGTCCCGCCGCCGGCCCCCGAGCCGACGACCACATACTCGCAGTCGATCCGAGCACCTCGCTGACCGATCATGTCCCCCTCCTCCTCTCGCCGCGCGCGGAGGCCCGGCCGCAGTGAGCCGGGCCGCCGCGCAGCCGTGTGGCCGCCTCTCTGCCGGGATCGCTAGAGCGTCTTCAGGAACTCGATCAGCGCCCGTTTGTCCTCGTCGGTCAGCTCACGCTCCTGGGTGAAGTACGAGCTGCCGAAGTAATGGCCGCGGTTGACGACGAAGTCGGGGCACTGGCTGAGCTCGAGCAGGGGCTCGGTGAGGTCCATGAACACCCGGCGCGCCTCCTCGTCGCTCGCGTCTTCAGGCAAGGCCTTCAGATCGCGCTTGATCTTGAGCAGCACGGCGAGGAGCTTCTCGCCGTGGGCGAGGCGCTCCGCAGGGTCGGCGCTCTGCGACGTCAAGGCCAGGTTGGCCAGCAGGTTCACCGGCGTGCCCTCGGGGATGGGGCCGATCTCGATCCCTCCCTCGCCCACCAGCCAGGGCGCGACGCGCTCGAGCGGGCCGAGGAGCGGCCGCAGCCGCTCGGGCAGGTAGCCCGCGGGCACCCGGAGATAGCTCCTCGCCGTCGTGCGGTCGATGACGCCCGGCACCTTGTCGCCGAGGACGCGGTCCTTCTCGCGCTTCTCGGGCCAGAGCATCTTCTCGATCGCGTCCTGGAACGACTCCATCCGGGCCTCGACCGAGGGGCTCGACTTGAACTTGCCCACGGTGTTGTTCAGGAGGAAGGGCGCCGTCGACCACAGGCTGATGAGCGAGGGCACGCGCGTGTAGCCCCGGCCGCCGCCCGGCATCTCGAGCTGGCGCGGCTCACCGGTGACCGGGTTGTGCACCGTGATCGTGCCGACGGCCGGCAGCTCCTTGTACGAGGTGGACGAGAAATCCTCCCAGATGTTTCCCTTGAGCGCGTTCGTCGCGAGCGGGCTGCAGGCGTTGGTCTCGAGCAGCGTGACGGGGATGCGCAGATCGCTGGACAGGTAGTTGCCCTCGAGGAAGTCGTCCTTGAGGACGATCTCCCGCATCTCCTTCTTGAACTCGTCGGTCTTCGTCCACGCCCAGTAGTCGTTGAAGCAGGTGAGGTACTTCGGGCCGGCGCAGCCGCTCGGATCCAGCCCCGCCGCTCGGGCGGGGAGCTTGCTCGAGTGGCACCGCGCGCAGCGCTCGGCGAAGACCTCCTTGCCGCGCGTGAGCTGCGCCGCGCCGGCGGTCATGTACCTCGCGCCCCCCGGCGCGTCCCTGAGCTTGTGCGGCGCGGTGCTCTGGAGGAAGAACAGGGCCGTATCGAGCGTCTGCCGCTCGGTCGCCTGCCAGTACGCCGAGTTCTTCTGCGCGACCGAGATCTGGATGGGGGAGATGGGCTTGCCGCCGATGAGCGGGTTGAAGTGCAGGAGCCACTCCTCGCTGAACTCGCCGATGTTCAGGTACACGCGGTTGAGCGAGCCGAGCGCGCCGACGGCGTCGGAGCCGTCCTTGAGCACGCGCGGCGTCCAGACGGTGTCGGGCGCCTTGAAGAACTGCGTCAGCGGTCCCTTCTTCACGAAGTCGTTGAACTGCTTGTTGCTCAGCTCTCCGCCGTGCAGCCGCTCCTTGCCCCAGCGCCTGGCCTGCTGGAGCCGCGGGCCGAACTCGTAAACGGCGTTCATCGTGCGCGGGTTGGTGATGTAGTCCGTGGAGACGAGCGAGGTGTCCAGCGACCCCGGTCGCGACGCGTGGAACACCTGGTAGGGGAAGCTCGTCTCATCGGCGTCCCACGTGAAGACCCGGTCCCACCAGAAATACTGGGCGCCGACGGTGGAGCTGAGGTTCTCCCACCTCGGATTCTCGGGATCGGCGGGCGGATTGGTCGGGCTCGGGCCGACGTGGCAGAACGCGCAGGACATGCCGAGGCGGTAGGGCCTCACCAGATCCCTGGAGTAGTAATAGCTCGGATCCTCGTAGTATCGCACCGGATCCCACTTCTTCTTCGCCTCCTCATCGAAGTCGGGGTTGGGAAAGAGCCGCAGGCCGACGACGCCGGTCGCGTACCCGTAATAGGAGCCGAGCGGGACGGTCTTGCCGCGGGCGCCGATGGCCACCCCCGGGTACTTCGCCTCGTTCTCGAACGGATCCGGCGGGCAGTCCGCGCGCCGCCTGTCCAGCCATAATCCGAAGCGTTCCGGGTCGGGGCCCGTGGCCTTCTCGAAGCAGGGCTCGTTGACGAGGCCGAGCCAGCTCCAGCGGTTGTCGCGGGTGAACTTGAGCTTCGGATGGGACGAGACGGTCTTCAGGAAGTCGAGGTTGCCCTTGCTGCGCGTCGAGATCGTGTCCCAGAAGCGGTCGTTGCCCGCCGACCACACGATCCAGGTGTTGCGCCCCTTGACCTCGTCCGGGGTCAGGGAGACGCCGCCATCCATGTCATGGAAATAGTCCTCGTCCGCGGCGGGGAACGTGGCGGCGTCCCGGCCTGCGCGGCGCGCTTCATCGAGGACTTCCCCCGGCCGCGGCGCGGGCTTCTTGCAGGCCGCGAAGGCCAGGAGGCAACTCGGCAGCAGGACGCCGCGCAAGATCATGAGATTCGTCTTTGTAGCCATCGTCCTTCCCCCTCAACAACGGAACACCACCCGGATTCACCGACGAGATCGGCAGACCCTCGCGCCAGAGCTGGAACCGAGCACGAACTCCAGGACAACCGGGGATCTCGCGGCGTCCGCGCGGATCGAGGCCCTGGCCCCCGGAGGCTGATCCGCGCGAGCGCTCGTGACGACAAGCTCGCTGAGCCCTCGGCGTCGCGACCGTCAGCGACGCATACCAGCGTCGCGTCGCGGCGCTCGCAGTGCGTCACCCCTCATCGTATCTGGCACGTTGGCGCAACAAACGCCATGGGCGCGGGTCGAGGCGCTGGCGGGCGGGGAAGAGCGCCGCGCGCAGAACGGCGAGCCGGCCTGACTTGACGCGCGCCAGCGCGCGACGCTGCCCGCGGTCGATCGATATCCGCCTTTTCGAGGTCGGGAACCAGCGTCGAGAGACGAGCTCGTCTTCCGGGTCGCCCGGATGCTCAGCGTCGCTTCGATGGCGAAGATCCAACCAAGCGCGTCGATCCCGGCGATCCTGGCCAGCGCGGCGCTTCGCGCCGGCAGAGCGGGGCCCGCGGGGCAGCGGCGCGAGGAGCGCTCGTCGAGCGCTAGTTGCTCGCCGTGTGGGCGATCGCGAAGATGAGGTTCCGCTCGAGCCGGATCCCCTGCGGCGTATGCCACGCCTCGAGCTCCTTCGCCAGCCGATCGCGCACCTCGCGCCGCTCGTCGGGGCTCAGGTGCGAGAGGTGGTTGCCGAACGACCCGGACCGGCTCTGCTTCAGGATCTCGTCCACATCGGCGGCGTGGTCGACGAACGTGCGGATCTCGACCGTGTCCACGATGAACCCGGCGCGCCGGAGCAGCGTCTGGACCTCGTCGACCGTCACCTTGTGGTTGTAGGGCGCGGCGCCCGGCGCCTCCTTGCCGAGCTCGGCCAGGATCTTGCGCTGGACCGGCTCGATCTGGTGCGGCCGCTCGCGCGCCTGGGTGTTGAACCCGAGCTTGCCGCCCGGCTTCAGCACGCGCGCCGCCTCGCCCAGGGCGCGCTGCTTCTGGAGCGCATCCAGCCAGTGAAGGACGCTGTTCAGGTAAACGACGTCGAAGCTCCGCGCGGAGAAGGCGGACAGGTCCTCGGCGTGTCCGACCGCGGTGGTGAGGTTGTCGCGGGCCTTCTTCCGGGCGATGTCGACGCGCAAGGGCAGAGGATCGATGGCCACCACGCTGCCCTCGGGGCCGACGATCTCCGCCACGTGCGCCGCGAGCCGTCCGGTGCCGGCGCCCACGTCGAGCACGCGCTGGCCGCGCCGGACGCCCAGCGCTTCGATGAGGAGCTTGCCGTGGTTGAACTGCCGGTCGCTGCCGTGCTCATAGGCCTGGGCGAGCTCCGGGGTGTCGAGCGCGAGGCTGATGGTCGTCATGCGGGCCGTCCGAGCAGGGGCCGTGCCGCGCCAGAACGCCGGGACCGGTCGCGCCGCGGAGCGCGGCGGCCGCGCGCAGCCCGCGGCCGCTGCTGCCCAGCCAGCAGCGCTGCTGTCCCGCTGCTGCTCCGCGCCCACGGTGGGCGCCCCGGACCCCTGGCCTGGCTCCTGGTGGGCGGGGTCAGGCGCTGCAGCGGGAGAGCGCGTGACGGAGCGCGTTCTGGAGCAGCCCGAAGGTCAGGAACGCCCCCTCCGCGCTGCCGATCTCGGTCATGGTCCGCGCGATCGCCGGCGAGATCCCGGAGACGAGGCACTGGCTGCCGAGGAGGCTCGCCGCGCGCACCACCGCGAGGAGGTGCGACACGGTCGCGGCGTCCACCGCGCTGACGCCGGTCAGATCGAGGATGGCGAAGCGCGCCTGTGTCCGGACGATCTCGGGGAGCAGCCGCTCCATGATCTGCGACGCCCGCGCGGTCTCCACGGTGCCGATGACCGGCAGCACGAGCACGCCCTCCCACGCCTGGATGATCGGCGTGGACATCGCGAGCATCGTCTCCTGCTGCTGCCGCAGCAGCGCCTCGGCGCGCTCGCGCTCGGCGTTCTCCTCCGCGAGCTGCCGGTTCTTCCGCTGGAGCTCCTCGGCGTCGCTCTCCCGGCGCTGGAGCGCCTCCCGGAGCTCCGCTTCCAGCCGCCTGGCCTCCGTGATGTCCTTGACCGTCACCGCGACGCCGTCGTCGAGCGGGACGATCTGGTATTGCAGCCACTGGCTCTTGCCCCCGGGCAACGCGCTCTCCGCCTCCTCGAGGAGCCGCTCGCGCGTCCGGAAGACGCGCTCGTATTTGTCGAAGAGCCCGAGCTCGCGAACCCTGGGAAAGACCTCGACGAGCCGCCGGCCGATGATCTCCTCGCGCGGCCTCGACGTCACCTGACTCACCAGCAGGTTGGCCTCGGTGAACACGAAATCAACGGTCTCCCCCGACTCGTCGACCGTGCGGCGCAGCACGCAGAACCCGTCGAGGCTCCCGTCGATCGCCGCCCGGAACCGCGACTCGGCCGCGACAAGCGCCTCCTGGGCGCGCCTGCGCTCGGTGATGTTGCGCGCGACGAAATAGACGAGCTCAGCGTCAGGGTAGATTGCCGAGTTCCACTCGATCCACAGGTACGAGCCGTCCCGGCATAGATATCGGTTCACGAACGTCGCGGTGCCATTGCCGGACAACAGCTTCGCCGACTCGTTCACGGTGCGCTCGCGATCTTCGGGATGAACGAAGTCGAGGAACGGCCTGGCCAGGAGCTCTTCGCGCGAGTAGCCGAGCGTCTGCTCCCACGCCCGGCCGATGCGCTTGAAGTATCCGTCGAATCCGGCGATCCCCACCAGGTCGACAGAGAGCTCGAAGAAGCGGTCGAGGTCGTCGCGCCGAGAGGCTTCAGACATGATGAAGAGCATCGCTATCACCTCCGCCTCGGGCCGTCGACCCCCTCGGCCAGGCGCCCGCAGCGCGCGCGATGGACGCGAAGCACACCACATCAGACCACGAGGTCATGGCGAGTGCGCGGGCCGCCTCGCGTCCGCGGCTGTCGCGCCCGCCAAGCGCGCCGGCGTCGTGGGCGCGACGCCAGTCAACCGAGCCCGGGGGCGAACTCGCGTCACCGCGGCGACGGCGCGGATCGCGGCGGTGACTCGACCGATGTGCCGGACAGGCGAGCCGCTCAGCGGCTCGCGCGCATCGCTGCTCCCGGACGAGCAGCGCTGCTGCCCTGGTGTTGCGCCACGGCCAGCGCGGCCCCTCCTGGCGCTGCGCCCATGCCGGCGTCGGGCAGGCGCGCCGCCGGCCTGTGCCGGCACAGGCCGTGCACGCGTCCTGCGCCACCGCGCGGCGATCCCGCGCGCGCGTGCTGCGTTGCACGCTGCCCCACATCGCGCCGGCGCCGCTCGTCGCCTCACCGCTCCGCGTCGGCGCGGCCCCGGCGGCCCGCCGGAGCTCTCATGATCTCTCGGATGGAAGGATGACCCCATGGAGAAGAGACGGATCGGTTCGCTCGAGGTGTCGGTCGTCGGCATCGGCTGCAACAACTTCGGTGGTCGCATCGACGAGCAGCGGACTGCGGCGGTGGTCGACGCGGCGCTCGACGCGGGCATCAACCTCTTCGACACGGCCGACGTCTACGGCGGCACGCGCAGCGAGGAGCTGCTCGGAAGGGCGCTCGGCGGCCGGCGCAGCCAGGTGATCATCGCGACCAAGTTCGGTGTCCCGCTCGACGACCAGCGCAAGGGCGGCGCGAAGCCGGCGTACATCCAGCGCGCCGTGGAGGACAGCCTGCGGCGGCTCGGCACCGACTGGATCGACCTCTACCAGCTCCACCGCCCCGACCCCGAGACGCCGATCGGCGACACGCTGGAGGCGCTCGACGCGCTGGTTCGCGCCGGCAAGGTGCGGGAGATCGGCAGCTCCAACTTCTCGGCCTCCCAGCTCCGCGGCGCCGAGGAGGCCACCCGCGCAGGGGCGGCGCGCTTCGTGAGCGTCCAGAACGAGTACAGCCTGCTCCAGCGCGAGCCCGAGCGGGAGGTGCTGGCCACGAGCGAGCGCCTCGGCCTCGCCTTCCTGCCGTATTTCCCGCTCGCGAGCGGGCTGCTCTCCGGGAAGTACCTCCCCGACCAGCCCGCCCCCGCCGGCGCCCGGCTCTCGGCGCCCGAGGCGCCGCTGACCGCGCGCTTCCTCACCGACCAGAACCGCAGCGCCGCCGCCGCGCTCGCCGCGTTCGCGTCGTCCCGCGGCCGCACCCTGCTGGAGCTCGCCTTCTCGTGGCTCGCCGCGCGGCCGGCGGTGGCCTCCGTCATCGCGGGCGCGACGTCGCCCGAGCAGGTGCGCGCGAACGCCGCGGCCGTGGGCTGGAGGCTGACCGCGGACGAGCTCCAGGAGATCGACCGCCTCGCCCCGCCGCCGGCCCGATGAGGCGCTGCCCGGGCGGCGCGCCGCTGCGCCGGCGACGATCCGCGACGCTCCGCGGCCGTCGCTCGGGAGATCGACCATGACCTCGCCGCCGCTCCGGGACATCCAGGCCGTCCTGTTCGATCTCGACGGCACCCTGTTCGACCGGGAGACCGCGGTGCGCGACGTCGTCGCGGGCCAGTATGCGGTCTTCTCGCGGGAGCTCGCCGGCGTGACGCAGGAGCGGTTCGTCGGCCGCGTGCTGGAGCTCGACGCGCACGGCTACGGCGACAAGTCCGAGATCTACCCGCGCGTGGTCCGGGAGCTCGGGCTGCCCGAGCCCCTCGCCGCGCGCCTCCACGCGCACTTCTGGGACGCCTACGCCCGGACGGCGCATGCGCTGCCCGGCGCGCGCGCGACCCTCGCCGCGCTGCGCGCCCGCGGCCTTCGGCTCGGGGTCGTCACGAACGGCAGGGTGCGCGTGCAGGAGGGGAAGCTGCGCGCCCTCGACCTCCTCGGCGCCCTCGACGCGGTGCTGATCTCCGAGCGCGAGCAGCTCCGGAAGCCGGATCCGGCGATCTTCCGCCGGGCCGTCGAGCGGCTCGGCGTGCGCGCGGCGCAGGCCTGCTACGTCGGCGATCACCCGGAGAAGGACGTGCTAAGCGCCCGCGACGCCGGGCTCCACGCCGTCTGGCTCCGCACGCCGCACTTCCCGCCCCCGGAGGTCGCCCACACGGCGATAGACGGCCTCGGCGAGCTCCTCGCGCTCGTCTGACGGCCGCCCGCCGCGCGCGCGACGGACGGCCCCCGCCGCCTGCGCGGCGCTACGACGCCTTGGCGCCCTGGTAGTTGTCCGGGTTCCCCGGCCCCTCGAGGTACTCGTCGTATGTGCCGTTGAAGAGCTGCGGCCCCCGGGGCGACAGCTCGAGCACGCGGGTGCCGAGCTTGCCCACGAAGTGCCGGTCGTGGCTCGTGACGATGACCGTCCCCTTGTAGTCGATGAGCGCCTGGAGGAGCGCGTCGATGCTCTCCACGTCGAGGTGGTTCGTCGGCTCGTCGAGCACCACGACGTTGTTCTTCACCAGGATGAGCTTCGCGAGGAACAGGCGCGCCGCCTCGCCGCCGGAGAGGTTCTCCGTCTTCTTGAGCCCGGCCTCGCCGCTGAAGAGCAGCTTGCCGAGCACCGAGCGGACGTGCTCCTTCGGCGCGCTCGGGTCGAAGCGGTACAGCCAGTCATAGGCCGTGTACCCCGGCTCGATCGCCTCGTGGTGGTCCTGCGCGAAGTAGCCCACGTTGGTGTCGTGGCCCCACGTGACCTTGCCGGCGTCGGGCGTGAGCTCGCCGACGAGGAGCTTGAGCAGCGTCGACTTGCCGATGCCGCTCGGCCCGATCACCGCGAGCTTGTCGCCGCGGTTCAGGTTGAAGTCGAGCTTCTGGATCACGCGCAGGTCGCCGAAGCTCTTGGCGAGGCCCTCGGCGCGCAGCACGTCGCGGCCGGAGGGCTTCTCGATCTCGAACTTGATGTACGGCCGGACGACGCTCGAGCGCCGCACCTGGATGCCGGCCTCGAGCTTCTCGATCTCCTTCACGCGCGACTGGGCCTGGCTCGACCGGCTCGCGCTCGCGCCAAAGCGGGCCACGAAGTCCTTGAGCTCGGCGATCTTCTTCTTCTTCTGCGCGGCGTCGGCGTCCGACTGGCGCTTGCCCGTCGTCTTCTGCTCGATGAAGTCGTCGTAGTCGCCCGTGTAGAGCGTGACCGTCTGGTAGTCGACGTCGGCGACGTGGGTCGCGATCGCGTTCATGAAGTGCCGGTCGTGGCTCACGACGAGGAGCGTGCCGCGGAAGGTGTCGGTGAGGTACGCCTCGAGCCAGCGGATCGAGTCGAGGTCGAGGTGGTTGGTCGGCTCGTCGAGGAGCAGGACGTCGGCGCCCGCGAAGAGCGTCTGGGCGATGAGGACGCGGAGCTTGTACCCGCCCGCGAGCGTGCTCACCGTGCTCGTGTGCCGGGCGGTCGCGATCCCGAGCCCCTCGAGGATCTCGGCCGCGCGCGACTCGGCGGTGTAGCCGTCCTCCTCGCCGATCGTGCCCTCGAGCTCGGCCAGCCGCATGCCGACCTCGTCGGTCATCTCGACCTCGTACAGCCGGTCGCGCTCTTGCATCGCGTCCCAGAGGGCCTTGTTGCCCATCAGGACCGTGTCGAGGATGCGGCAGGACTCGTAGGCGAAATGGTCCTGCTTGAGGACCCCGACCCGGAGCTGCCTCGGGATCTCGACGGAGCCCTGATCCGACTCCTCCTCGCCGGAGATGACCTTGAGGAGCGTCGACTTCCCCGCGCCGTTCGCGCCGACGAGCACGTAGCGCTTGCCGGGGTCGAAGCGCATCGAGACGTTCTCGAAGAGAATTTTTGGACCGTACCGCTTGGTGAGCTTTTCGAGCGTGATCATCTCAGCGGCGCGGGGCGTAGCACGTGTGCGCCTGCGGTTCCGGTGAATTCCTGCGGGCGCGCGCCCGCGGCCCGCAGGCGATGCCGGACGTGGGGCGCTGGCCAGGACGAGCGCCGCGGGGGCGGCCCCCCGCCCGCGGCGGCTGCGGGCGGCCCCGCGCCCGCTCCAGCCGCAGCTCCCGCAGAGCTCCCGGTGGCTGACGCCCAGCGCGGCGAGGCGCCGCTGCGACGTCCCCCGGCCCGAACGTCGTCCGGGAGCGCTCGACGAACAGACCGAGCAGCAGCTCCGGCAGCGAGGGCAGGCCGCCGGGCGCGGCGTGACGGAACCGGACGGAGAGGAGCGCGTGACCGCGGCGACGCGCGGCTCAGCAGGGGTTGCGCGAGCGGACGCGGGGGCGAGAGCAAGAACTGCTGACCTCAGCAAGCGTTGCGCGACCGGCGCGGCGCGAACCGCGACCCGACCCAGGTTGGGCAGCCGCCGCCGGCCCAGGTCGCGCCGCTTCCGCCCTTCTCTCCGCATGGAAGCTGCCGGCACACCGCGTGCTCCGGGTCAGCCGTTCAGCGGACGCACTGGGGACGTCCGCTGGGAGACGTCCACTGGGAGACGTCCACTGGAGGAAGCGATGCTCGGACACCCGACCAACTCGGGATGCAGGAAGCCAGGAGGACGGAGGCTCGCGAGGTCAGGTCGAACGCCGCGGCCGCCCCGCGCGCGCGCCATCGCGCTGATCGCGCTCGCCGCGGCGTCGTCGGCGGCGCCGGGCTGCTCGAGCGAGCCGGAGGCGCCCTTTGCCTGGGAGCGCCCGATGATCTTTCAGTACCCTGTCACGCCGAGGTCCGCCGCGGGGCCGATCCCCGTGCTCGACGGGCCGCTCAGGGAGCCGCAGAGCGACGGGTTCGGCTTCCCCGTGACCTCCTCGGCGACCGACAACGCCGGCTGGCTCGTGGTCGGCTGGATGGGCAAAGACGGCCACCTCGGCGAGCACATCTCGAAGCTCGACCCGTCGGGACAGCCGATCTCGCGCCCGGGAACCCCGATCTACGCGGTCGCCGACGGCACGGTCGTCGCCGCGCAGAACGACGCGCGCGGCGTCCCGACGATCGTCCTGGAGCACCCGGTGCGGAGCTGCCGTGAGACCCAGGACGCGCGAGCGTGCGACATGCCCGAGGGCGAATCGGTCACCCTCTGCAGCGCCTACCAGGGCACCACGCCCGGCGCGGGCGTGTCTCCCGGAGCGGTCATGAAGCGCGGCGACGAGCTCGGGGTCCTGACGGGCAACAGCCTCTTTTACGTCCTCCTCTCGCGCTCGCTCTGCGACGTCGTGAAGAGCGAGCTCGACGCCTCCGGCCGCGCCCTCGACTGGTCGGCGGTGAAGCTGGCGCAGGCGGCCGCGGCGCCGTGGGAGGAGAGCTCGCCCCGGCACGTCAAGGTGTCCGACACCACGGGGTTCCCGACCCCGGCGAAGCGGGAGAACCAGGAGCGCCTCAGGCGCGAGGACGCCGCGTTCATCACGCCGAGCTTCTTCATCAACGACCGCTCCAACTGCAGCGCTCTCGGCGACGCCTGCGCCGAGTCGCAGGGCTGCGGTCTGTTCGCGTGCGAGAGCGGTGAGCGCCAGATCTGCGCTCTGCGAGAGGAGCAGCCCGGCGACGTGTGCGCCCGCCCGGCGGGGCCCGACTGCTCCGGGGCGCTCCTCTGCCGCTTTCCCTTCGACATGATGGTGGTGAAGAAAGACCTCGACGGCGACGGAGCGCTGAACGAGTGCCTCGGGTTCGAGATCGGCCAGGGGTACGGCATGACGTGCACATCGAAGGCGGATCAACTCCCACGCCCGGAAGGTACCCACTACTATGACAACACCGGCCGGATGCACTCGGGGGTCGACTACACTCTTCCGTTCAAGACCCCGCTCTACGCCACATCGCCAGGCACCGTGGTCTGCGCGGGGCCGAGCGAGTGCACGTGGGGTCAGAACACGACGTGCTGGGACGACGACGTCTGCTGTCCGAGCGACCCAGACGAGCTCGAGCGCCTCTATCCCAGCAGCAAGTTCGACGACGGCTGCGGCCTGGCCAGCGACGTGTACGTGAACAAGGTGAGGACGTACACCAACCACCGGTACAAGCTCGCGATTCGAAGCGGCGACTACCTGATCCTCTACCAGCACGTCTATTCCACCGACCCGGAGCTGCAGGTGGGCGACACGGTCTCGGTCGGGCAGTTCCTTGGGCTCTCCGGCTCCGCGAGCGGAGCGCACCTGCACTTCGAGGTGCGGGACAAGGACAACTTCGCGTACGATCCCGCGCACTTCTACGCTCCCGATCAGGTGGCCGCGCTGCGCGACGGATTCCTCGAGGAGCATTATTGCCAGGGCGGCTTCGATGACCAGCCGAAGATCACCTTCGGGCAAGACGCCTGGCCTGGCGGAGACAGCACGTGCGAGCCGCCTCCCAGCGATCCAACCGGCGCGGTCCGCTGCGCCGGCGGAGCCGTGCCGGAGTTGACCGTCTGCTACGACCAGCCGGGCTGTGCCGCCTGTCCCTTCGACGCGACCCGGTGCGATCCCGACGATCCGAAGGGTTACCAGCAGTGCGAGTACCGCGACGACAGCCCGACGTGCACCACGTGGAAATCCTATCCGTGCCAGCATGACGCCACGTGCGACCCTGGAGACCGCACCGCGTGCATCGTCGGAGGAGGAGGCGGCGACGGGCCGAGCTGCGGCGGGCTGACGTCGGACTGCGGGCCCGATCAGGACGAGAGCTGCTGCGCGAGCGCCGTGGTGCCCGGCGGGACGTTCGATCGCAGCAATGATCCTGCGTACCCGGCGACCGTGAACGACTTCCGCCTCGATCGGTTCGAGGTCACACTCGGGCGGTTCCGGGCGTTCGTCGAGGCGGGCCAGGGGACGCAGGCGAACCCACCGGCGGCGGGGGCCGGAGCTCACCCGAAGATCGCCGGCAGCGGCTGGGACCCGGCGTGGAACGCGAGCCTGACGGCGGATCAGGCCGCGCTGACGGAAGCGCTGAAGTGCCTCGCGGGCATGGACCCACCGTTTCAGATCTGGACTGACGCGCCCGGGGCGAACGAGCAGCTGCCGATGGGCTGCATCACGTGGTTCGAGGCGTTCGCGTTCTGCGCGTGGGACGGGGGGCGGCTGCCAACCGAAGCGGAGTGGAACTACGCGGCGGCCGGGGGCAGCGAGCAGAGAGCCTATCCGTGGGGCGCCCAGGAGCCAGATCCCACCTATGCAGTGTATGACTGCGCCGGAGACGGCTCGGTGGGGGGCTGCTCGCACTGGACCCCCGGAGACATCCTGAACGTTGGGTCCAGATCGCCGAAAGGCGACGGACGATGGGGCCAGGCCGATCTGGGCGGGAGCGTGTGGGAGTGGAACCTCGACTGGTTTGAAAGCCCCTATCCCCCTGGCGCCTGTGAGGATTGTGCCAACGGCCCGAGCTCGCCGATTGTCACACGGGTCGAGCGGGGTGGGAGCAGCACCAGCATCGATCCGTCGAACCTGCGCTCCTCCAGCCGCTCGGGTTTCCCGGCGGTGGACCGCGCCCCCGGCATCGGCGTCCGGTGCGCGAGAGCGCCGTGATGTAGAGCGCCGACCATGACGTTCTGCTCGCCGCAGGCCCGGGTTGTCTCGTTCGAGGAGAGCATCCTCGGCGCATGACGGGACGAGCTCACGGCCGCTCGCGGCTCGCGCAACGGGCGCCGCGCCGATAGTCGGCCAGGGCCTCGAGGTACAATGCGCTGAACCGGCCCGTGGAGAAGGGGTTCTGGCTGGTCACGAGGTTGCAATCGCGCAGCGCATGGGCGCTCCCCGGGAAGGCGGCCTCGTGCTCGTAGCCATGGTCCTCGAGCTGCTCGCCGATGTCCCGGACCTGGGCCTCGGCCCCCATCACGAAGGTCTCGATATAGAGCTCTTCGAACGACGAGACCGACGTCACCGTCCGACGGCTGAGCGGATTCGGCTGCCGCATGCGGGTGAGCACCGCCGGCGCGTGGCAGATCAACCCCACGGGCTGGTGTCTGGCGGCAAAATGAGCGAGCAGCGCGTGCAGGTCCGCGTTGTCGAGCAAGTCGACCATCACGCCCTGTCCGCCTGGAACGACGATGCCGTCGAACGCGTCGGCCACGGCGCGCGCCTGCCCCAAGCTGAGCGGCGCGCGAACCTGCGAGGCGCGCTCGACGAACCGCTGCGCTTGCGCGCGCTGCGCTCCGTCTTCCCAGTACTTCTCGTCGAGGCTCTCCGGGTCGATCGCCGGGACGGCTCCTCCGTCGGTCGCGAAGACGACCTCGTGCCCCGCGCCGGTGAGCGCCAGGTACGGCTCGTAGAACTCTCCGAGGAAGGTGCCGGTCGCGCGCTTCGAGCTGTCGCCGAGCGTCTGCTCTCGCGCAGCGCTGAGGACGAACAGGATCTTCCCTCTGGGCTTCTCGGCCCCCGGGCGCTCGGGAAACACGGGGTGGAGCCTCGGCGGCGCCGCGGCGCACGCGACCAGCGCCGAGCCGCCAAGGAGGGCCGCGAGCCCCGCCAGCAGCGCTGCCTTTCGGGCCAGGCCTCGCGGCTCGCCGCGGCGCTTCGGGCCGCGCGTGGGTTCCATGGATCGCCGCTCGCCGTCTCGCGTCGTTCGTTCCGTCGTCATGCCCGACGTCATGACCAGCCGGGAGCGGCCGCGCCTTGACCTAGATCAAGAAGCAACGGCCCTGGTCGCGGCGCGCTTCAGGCGACTGAGGGCTTCGGGCGTGATGCCGAGGTATGCGGCGATGTGGTAGTCGGGCACGCGGCTCGCCACGGCCCCGTGCTCCGCGACGAAGGCACGGTAGCGATCGGCGGCCGTGTCCATCAGCAGCGACGCCTCGCGGCGTACCTTCTTCACGTACACCCGTTCGACGATCCGCCGGCTCACCCGCTCCCAGTGGATGTCGCGCTCGCAGAACTCGCTCAGCCTCGAGTAGGGCGCGACGAGGAGCTGCATCGGGGTCAGCGCCTGGATCGTCAGCCGGGCGGGTTCCCTGGTGATCAGCGCCTCCAGCACCGACATGAAGTCGGGCGCGGAGACGAACCCCTTGTTGAACTCCTTCCCGTCGCCCCGCGTGTAGAACATCCTGGCGATGCCAGAGTTGACGAGCGCCACCAGATCGCTCGCTTCGCCCGCCCGCACGAACACCTCGCCCTTCCGCAGGCTCTTCCCGTGGAACAGGGCCGCGAAGTCGTCGAAGCGCGGCGCCGGCCGGGGGTCGAGCGCCGCGATCATGCGCGCGAGCGCCGCTATCTGGTCCGCGCGCGAGAGCTGCGCCATGAGCGGGGAGCCTAGCACGGAGTCGCCGGCGCTCGTCTTCCCGAGCGGCGGATACGGCGGCCGGCCAGCGGGTCCTCGCGACGCGTCACAGGCGCGAGCCGCGCGCGCTGCCGCGTGGGGACAGTGGCGCCGCGGCGCGGCCCGCGGCGACCACGGTCCATCACACGCCGGGAATCACGCGAACGCGCGATGTGAGCCGCCGCGTCTTCTTCGTGGCGAGATTCGCGGCATCGCTCTCGAAGATCAACGTGGCGCCGAGCCCCACCCCGGAAGCGCTGCTGAAGAGGTCTCCGGCGTTGCTCGTCCCGTCCTGCGGCTTCCTTTCGGTGTATGCCACGATCGGCGCGGCCCCCTCGAGCTCCGCGACCGCCTTGCCCCCCGAGGGGTGAGCGAAGGTCGAGGTCACATCGATGCAGACGGTCGCCCCCTGGGACAGGGAAGCGGGCAGCGGGAACGATCCCCCCGCCAGGCGCTGCTTGAGGGCGCGAGCCGCCCGACGCCAGGCGAGATCGTCCGAGCTGCCCTTGAGCTGGACGCCGAGGAGGCCACCCCTGGCATCGAGTCGCACTTCGAACGTCACCGAGCCGTCGACCGGCGTGTTCGTCTGGCGTACGACGTCGAGGACGTCGCTGGCGAGGGCGGCGGCAAACGGCAGCGGCGCCGCCTCGGGCGAGCGCGCCGGGGTTGATTGGTTCCTCGGCCCGAGCGCGCTCGGGGCGGCCGCAGCGGCCGACGGGCCGATCACGCCGGGGATGGACCACACGGGCGCGCCGCCGAGGCCGGGCGCCTCCGCGGGCCTCGGCGCATCGGGCGGCACGCCGTACTCGTCGAGCCCGGCGGGGCTGCGGGCATCGGCCTGCGCGGGAGGCGCGGCCGCGTCGTCCGGTGATGGCGTCCTCGGCTCGACCGGCCGCGAGCCTTCGCTCTCTGTCCGGCGATCCGACCTCGACAGAGAGAGCGACGGCGCCCCGGGAAGGGCGGCCGGCGCCTTGGCGGCGGCGGCGCGGGGCGCCGGCTCGGCGATGAGGAGGTCGACCGGCAGCTCGTCCCCAGGCAAGGGACCCGGCGGGTCTGTCCGCGCCGCACGAAGGGGTCGAGCGGTATGTGCGAGAAGCGGAATCAGGATGTGCAGCGCGATCGCGAGCGAAGCGGGGCGATACCACCGGGCAGCGCCCTCTCGCAGCCTGGAAGCATCGCCGCCACCGAGCCCGAAGCGCATGTCCCCGCTTACCCGATCGACCGGGCAAGCGCAAGCGGGCGGCAGGTCCGCAGCGCCGAGCGCGGGACACATCCAGCGCGGCACACGCAGCGCGGTGTGGACAGGTTGACGCGAAGGAGCGGGCCCGTGCAATCAGAGGTCCTGAACCAAGACCCTTGCCCTGGATCCGGCGATACAGCGGGAGACGGAGCGACCTTCTTGAGCTGTAGCGATGCGTGTAGCTCGAAGTGCCCGCCGCCTGAACGTGGATTTCGCGCCTACCATGCCGATCCGGGGCGTGAGAAATCCGGCGAGGTAAACGGAACGCCTTGAAAGAAAGGCTCGGCGTGGCGACCCGCCCGGGTTGCTATGACCAAACGAAGACGCACGCCGAGCACCTCCAAGGTGCGCCGACGCGAGCTCGGGTTCAAGAGCAAAGGCGATAGGCGGCACCAGGAGCGAATCCGGCGGCCAGACCCTTCCAGGATTCACGTCGAGCCCTCGGAGAAGAACCTGACGGGCATCGCAGGACTTGCTCCCTTCGGCGCCTTCCTCCGGGAGCTCGGCGTCGACGCGGCCCTGAGCCGCAGGTTTTTCCGGCTGAAGACGGGCCGTTCGGTCATCTACCCAATGGCCGCACAGATGCGCCTGCTGATGGACTGCGCGCTCGCCGGCGAGGAGCGCGTCTTCGGCATCGAAGCGCTCGCCGTCGATCCGCTCTTCGTACGTCTCGCAGCGCCGCGCTGGCCCATCCAGCGTGGCGCTGCTGTTCATACCACCGCGACGACGCGATCGAGCGTGCAGATGTGCCGCGCGCCCCGTGACATCCATTGCGTTGTAGCGACGAAAATTATCGCTTGCGGCCTAGAAAAGCGCCGCGACCGTGACGGCTCTCGCGGCGGTCCATGACCGCGAGACGGGCGAGGCGCGCTGCATGGGACACGCGCGTCCACGCCGCCCGCCCGCGTCGTCTGGTACGCTCGAAGCAGGCGTCCCGACCGCATCCCCCGCTCCGCCGCGAAGGGCCTCCGCTCCGTCCCACCGCAAGACCGCCGCGCAGCGAAGGTCGCCTCCGGCGAACGGGGGCTTCCTGCGATTTGGCGGCAGGCGAGCGGCGAGCCAAGGTCCTACTTCGATGAATGCCACATATCCCGTAGACGTCGCCAAGACACTCGCCACCAAGCTGAAGCGGGTTACGCTTCCCCAATTAGCGTAGATTTCGCGCCCATGGGGCACGAGTGGGCCGACGGCGACGCGCCAGCGGCGTTCCGCTGACGAATGCGACGCCGATTACAACGATGCGCTTCCAGAGCGTCACGAAAACACACGCCCCCCTTACCCCCGCTATGGTTTCGGCTGGTTTCGGGCTCAATTATGCCAGCGGGCGAGCTGCGAGCGCTCCGGCACGTGCAGCTTCGTGCCCCGGCTCGACCGGGCCAACCTTCCCGGGACGAGGATCAGCGCGCGGCGAAGCCACGGCGTTCGCCAGCTCGCGAGCTGCGGAACGTGGTCCAGCACATAGCGGCGCATCAGGTTGGCGGTCAGCAGCTTCAACAGCAGCGCGGCATGATTGGCGTTGAAGCAGTGGCTCGGCACGCGACCGCATCCCCACCCGTGCTTGAGATCGCCGATGAGCGGCTCGATGCCCGCGCGCAGGTCATATCGCGCCGCTACATCTTCCGGCGCTTCGACCGGCTCGTTGGTCAAGAAGACCTGCACCGTGTAGTCGAGGCCTTCCCAAAGGTAGATCTGCTTGCCGTTCTCCCGGTCGCGTGTGCGTACGGCGATGACGCGGACCCCATCCGGCCAATCGCCGCGCCGGAAAGGCACCTCGGCCACCTGCCGTCGAGGACGACCATCGGCATCCCGGTCGATGGTACGCCATCCGGTGGCGTGTGCGACCATGCCCACCAGATCGGGGCTCATCCGCGCCTTGGTCAGGAAAAAGCATCCCCTCGCGGCGACGGCGTGCATCAGCGCGCTGCAATCGCCCGCGCCATCGATCCGCACGTAGATGACCGCGCTTGGCGCTGCGGCGCGCGCCCGGTCGATGCACTCCTCGACGAACGGTACATCGGCTTCGCCGAAGCTCGTATCGCCGGGTCGCAGTTTGGCTCCCACGATAGCGTCGGCCTCGGCGATGCGCGCCAGGATCGGGTGATAGCTCGGCCGGCCGTGGTAGCGCGGGTTCGGGCCCGGAAGCGCCCCCTCCTGCATCCCGAAGAGCGGCTCCACGGTCGTATCGACGTCAATGTGCACGAACCGGTGCTTTCGGCGAGCAACGAGGGCGAGCCCGTGGTCGACGACCATGCTGTGCAGCGCTTCGAGCGCCTGCTCATCGAAGCGGCACAGGTCCCGATAGACGGTGTCGATGCTCGGAACGACCCCGCCTGCGAGACGTACGAAGAGCGGATCGACGGCGAGCGCTTCGATGCCGAAGACGCGCTCCTCGCCGGCGAGCGCGCAGTCCATCAGCAGGCGCATCTGTGCGGCCATTGGGTAGATGACCGAACGGCCCGTCTTCAGCCGGAAAAACCTGCGGCTCAGGGCCGCGTCGACGCCGAGCTCCCGGAGGAAGGCGCCGAAGGGAGCAAGTCCTGCGATGCCCGTCAGGTTCTTCTCCGAGGGCTCGACGTGAATCCTGGAAGGGTCTGGCCGCCGGATTCGCTCCTGGTGCCGCCCATCGCCTTTGCTCTTGAACCCGAGCTCGCGTCGGCGCACCTTGGAGGTGCTCGGCGTGCGTCTTCGTTTGGTCATAGCAACCCGGGCGGGTCGCCACGCCGAGCCTTTCTTTCAAGGCGTTCCGTTTACCTCGCCGGATTTCTCACGCCCCGGATCGGCATGGTAGGCGCGAAATCCACGATTAGAGAGACTAGTTGAGGTTCTCTTCTTCGCCTCCCTATTTCGCGAAGAAGGCCATGATCTCACATTCAACATCATTTATCCGGGCACCCTTGACCCCACACATGCCACGCCTGAGCGTGTTCATGGCTGGGCAACGTGGCACGTCGTGGCCCGGCACTGGAAGGCATCGATGGTAGCGGGGAGTCGAGAAAATCCAAGCGAAGACGAGATCATCGACGCGCAGGACGCGGCCGCCGCGTGCGATCGCGCCCTCAGCATCATCGGGAGAATGAGCACTGTCGATGGCGCTGTGCTCGCTACGCCAGCGCTTGCCATTGTGGGATTCCGAGCAAAACTCCCAGCAGCGGAGCGCACTCCGCCGGTCATGCGGGTTAATGCAGACGGGCGGCTCGCGGCATTTGACTTGAAGCTGAAAGGTACCCGCCATCGAAGCGCTGCCTGTTTCGTGGCCGAGGGGCCCCAGCGAATCGCGCTAATCGCATCCACTGACGGTGCGGCAGCCGCAATGTTTCAAGATGCCCAAGGCCAAGTAATTTATCACCCTGTGCGCGATAGTTACGGCGACTTCGCACTGTGAGGCCCCCAAGCCGGTCGAACGTTTACCCGCGACATTTACCGCCCGAAGAACTAGCGTTCGGGCGGCCGCAGAGCGGTGCTCCGACCGGCGCGAAAACGCCGGATTGAATAAGCGTCCTCGGCCTGCCCGCTAGACCGGCTGCGTTCCGCCGCGAGTTCGATCCCCTCGCCCGCGTCGCGCCAGGCGCGCCTGGAACCGGACGAGCAGCCTCGATATTACTGGCCGCTCCCCGCCGCGCTGGCTCCGTTGTATTGCGAGGTCGATTACGCCACCGCCTCCGCTCGTACGTTTCGGGCAGCCCCAGCGGCCTCCTGCGCAGCCCGTCGGCCCTCCTGCGCGGCCCCCTCCGCCCTCCTGCGCAGCCCGTTGGCCCTCCTACGCGGCCCCCTCCGCCCTCCTGTGCAGCGCCGTCGACCCTCCTGCGCAGCCCGCCGCCCCTCCTGCGCGGCCTCGGCGCCCTCCTACGCACCCCCGTTGGTGTCCTACGTAACACTCGCCGCCGTCCTGCGCGGCCTCGGCGCCCTCCTCCGCGCCCCCGTTAGTGTCCTTTGTTACAATCCACCGGCTCCTACGCAGCCCCGGCGGTCTCCTGCGCAGCCCCGGCGTCGTCTCACGCGCCCCTTGTGTCCGCTGCGCACCCCCTTCTCCCTCCTCCGCCCGCGCCCCCTTCGCCAGCCCCTCGCCGGCTCCGTGCCCCGCGTGCTCGCGGCGCCGACACGCCGCTCCTCTCGATACCGCGGCACACCGCCCCTCCCAATCCTCTCCCAGTCTCGGCCCCAGCGCCTCTCGCGACGCGCCCGACTCGTGCTCTCCTCTGGCCAGTGCCTTGTTCGCCGATACCCTCGCCGATCTTCCGGCCCTCATTCCGAGGGCGCTGGCCCCGACAAGGAGGCGTATCTTTATCATGGCAACGTCAAAGGCATCCACCACCACGTCACCCAGGACCAACAAGGCCGCCAGGAAGCCCGCTTCGCGCGAGACACAGGGGGCGCCTCGCTCCTCGACGAGAGCAGCTGTCTACACGCTGAGCGCCGCCCGCGAGGCCGAGCTCCTCCGAGAGGCCGAGTCGCTCGGCGACAACACCGTGGTTTTTCCAGGCAAGCTCGCGCGGCGCGTCGTCTGGGCGAGCCGCATCCAGCTCGCCGCCGAGCGCGACGCGGCCGATCTCGTCCGCACCCCGTTCCCCGAGGACGAGCCCTCGCTCACGCGCGAGGAGATCCACGGGGTACGCGACAAGATCGAGCTCCTGCGCGCCGCGCAATCGCGCTGGCAAGCCGCGCAGCAGCGTCAGGAGCAGGCAGCCGCGACGTTCGCGAAGCCGGCCGCCGAGGCCGCCCTGCACCGGCAAACGCTCCTTCGCTTCTTCGATCTCCGCTTCAAGAAGAGCCCCGAGGGGCAAAAGCGGCTCATGGCGATCCGCGCGGGCAGCGGCGATGCGGATCTGGTCCAGGACGTCTCCGACCTGCTCTTGCTCTGCTCCGAGCACGCGGAGGCCCTCCACAAGGCGCCTCGCGGCGAGGCCGACGCGGCGGCCCGCCTCCGCGAGCTCTCGCCGCTGCTCGCGCGCATGCTCGCCGACAAGACGCTCTCTCCCGAGGCGCAGCGCGCGCGCAAGCTCCGCGACGCCGCGTACACGCTCGTCGTCCACGCCGAGCGGAGGCTGCGCGCCGCCGCGGAGTACTGGTACGCCGGAACCGACAGGATGAAGGACTATGCGCCCTTCCCCGTCTCCCGCGGCGCCGCGTCCACCGGAGAGGAGACCACCGGAGAGGAGGAGGAAGGCGAGGCCGCCGCGGAGGAAGGCGACGCGTCCGAGGAGGACACAGCGGACGACGGCGCGGAGGAGGGCGCAACGGAAGACGGCGAGGCGGGCGAGGGCGAGGACGAGCAATAGTCGCCCCGGACCGCGGCGGGCGCGTCCAGAGGGGCGCTCGGCTCGTCAGCGGGGCGCGCCGGCGGGAGGCGGCGGCACCTCCTCGAACACCTCGGCATCCGGCAAGGACAGGACCTCTTTGCCGGCGGCCGCGAGCCCCTCTCTCGGCACGTCGCGGAAGCGCGCGCGGAAGGCGGGCGCCGGGCGCAGCGTCACGGCCTGTCCGGTCGACCTGCGCCGGTAGGTGGTCTCCACGCCGGCCTCGGTCGCCTCGACAAGGCTGAGGTTGAGCTTCCCGAGGCTCGCGCCCGTCGCCGCGGCGGCGCCGTCCGCGATGCAGGAGAACTGCACGTTCCGCGGGCTGTGGTGGACGACCTCGAGGTCGAAGCTCTTCTCCGGTAGCCCGAGCTTCGCCAGAGCATACCGCCCCATGCGGTAGCCAGCGACGGCCCACGGCCCGGCCCCGCCATGGATCGCGGCCACGGCGCGGAGCGCGTCGTCGGGCGCCTCCGCAGGCCGGCCGTGCGCGTGCCCGTGTCCGTGGTGATGGCCCGCGGGCGCCGTCGCATGCTCTCCCGGCGCCGTCGCATGACCTGCCGGCGCCGCCGCATGCTCCGCCGGCGCCGTCGCATGGCCCGCGGTACCGCCGGCGACCGCGCCGCCGCACCCGGTCGAGGACATGGCGGCGAGGAGGATCCACGCCGCGTGGCTCATCGTCTTACGCGCTTCACGCATGCTGCCTCGATCCCCCGACGCGATCTCCCGACTCATGCCCCGACTCGCTTCCCCGGGAGGCAGGCGACGTGTCCCCGTTCGCGCGCGACGTCAAGATCGACGGGCGGCGTCCAGTCCACGCCGCGCGCGCCGCTCCCCCCGCACACGCCGCTCCCCGCGCCGCCCTCTCCACCCCACCCCGCGCTGCCGCGCGCGTGCCTCGGAAGGTTTCGCGCCCCGCCGCGCCGGACCGGGGTAACATGCGCCCGTCATGCCTCGCGCTCGCGTCAGCCACGACTGTCCCTCGAGCCGCGCCCGACCCGCCGGCGGCGCGGGCCTCGCCGGCGAGGCGATGATCCGCGCAGCCAGTCCAGGGGGTGGTTTTCGCCGATGACCCGAGTCGACCCTGAGGGCTTCCGGCCGGAGGCGCTGGTAGGCCAGGTCCTGCGCGGAAAATGGCGGCTGGAGCGCCTGCTGGGCTTCGGCGGGATGGCCGTTGTCTACGCGGGCACGCACCGCAACGGCATGCGCGGCGCGGTGAAGATCCTCCGCCGCGAGCTGTCCGGGGACGAGGACGCGCGCTCGCGGTTCCTCCGCGAGGGCTACGTCGCGAACCGCGTGGACCACCCGGGCATCGTCCGCGTGCTCGACGACGACGTCACCGACGACGGATCGGTGTTCCTCGTGATGGAGCTGCTCGAGGGCGAGACGGTCGAGGCGCGCCGCGCGCGCGCGCCCGGCGGCGTGCTCGGCGCCGGCGAGGTGATCGGCATCGTCGACGACCTGCTCGACGTGCTCGCCGTGGCCCACGAGCGCGGGATCGTCCACCGCGACCTCAAGCCCGACAACCTGTTCCTCACGCGCCAGGGGCAGCTCAAGGTGCTCGACTTCGGCATCGCGCGGCTGCGCGAGCTCTCCAGCCCGAGCAACGCGTCCACGCGCGCCGGCACCATGATGGGCACGCCGCAGTTCATGCCGCCCGAGCAGGCGAAGGGGCAGTGGGACAAGGTCGACGCGCGCACCGACCTCTGGGCGGTCGGCAGCACGATGTTCCAGCTCCTCTCCGGGCGCTACGTGCACGAGGCCGAGACGCTCCCGCTGCTCCTGCTCGCGGCCATGACCCAGCCGGCGCCGCCCGTGGCGAGCGTCCTGCCCGCCCTGCCGCCGCCCGTCGCCGGCGTCATCGACGTGGCCCTCGCGTTCGAGCCCGACCGGCGCTGGCCGAACGCCCACGCGATGCAGCGCGCGCTGCGCCAGGCGCGCGGCAGCGCGGGGCTCGACGCGAGCCCGGGCTCGTCCGCGGCCCCCGCGCGCGGGTCCGCGTACTCGGATCCCCCGCGCGCGTCCGCGCAGTCGGAGCCCGGGCGCGTATCGGTCCAGGTACGGGGCCCGGGGAGCGGGCCGAGCGGCACGGAGTTCACCACGGCGAGCACGGCGAGCGGCGCGTCCCTCGGCGTCGCGCCCGGCAGCACCCCGGCCGGCGGCGGCGCCGCCAGCGCCGGCACGGTCTCGCCGGTCGTGGAGCGCTCGGTCGGCGCGGAGCGCATGGCGCCGCGCTCGCCGGCCACGGGCGCGCTCCTCGCCGGAACCGGCGCGCTGGCCGCGGGCGCCCTGATCGCGCTCGTCTGGTGGCAGCGCCCGGGCGCCGCCGGCGACCCCGGCGACCCGTCGCACCCGTCGCACGCCGCCCCGGTGGAGGCCGAGGCGCGCCCCCTCTCGACGGGCGCCGGCGCGGCGCCGGAGCCGCCGGGCAACGGGGCCTCGCCCGGGGCCGGCGCGCAGCCGGCGTCCGGCGAGGCGGCCCCCTCGATCGAGCCGTCCTCGCCCGCGCCCGAGACCGCGCCGCCCGCGAGCGCCTCCGAGAGCGCGCCTCCGCCCGCGCCGCCCGCGAGCGCCGCGCCCACCTCCAGGCCGGCGGGGCCGAAGTCGCGGCCGCCCGCGAGCGCACCGGCGGCGAAGACGCCCCCTGCGCCGACGCCGGCGACCCCGCCGGCGCCCGCGGAGGACCCGTTCAACCGGAGACGTTGAGGTCCCACGGATGCGTAGATTGAGCCCGCGTAGACGACGATTCCCGGCCGAGGTGCTCGCCCTGGGAGGAGCCGTGCTCCTCGCCTGCCCCGACGCCTCCGCGCAGGCGCGCGATCCCGCGGCCGCGGAGGCGCTCTTCGACGCCGGCCGGGCGGCGCTCCAGGCCAAGGACTACGACGCCGCGTGCCCGAAGTTCCGCGAGAGCTACGAGCTCGATCCGGCGCCCGGGGCGCTGCTCAACCTCGCCGACTGCGAGGAGAAGCGCGGCCGGGTCGCGACCGCGTGGTCGATCTTCCGGCAGCTCGCGCGCGATCTGCCGGCGAGCGACGACCGCCGGCCGATCGCGCAGGCGCGCGCGACGGCGCTGGAGAACCGCGTGCCGAGGCTCACCATCCGGCTCGCGCCCGGCGCGCCGGCGGACACCGCCGTGCAGCGCGGGGGCATCCCCGTCGGCGCGGGCTCGCTGGGCGCGCCGCTGCCCGTCGACCCGGGCGAGGTCCAGGTGACCGCGTCGGCGCCGGGCCGGAAGCAGAAGACGTTCACGGTGCAGCTCGCCGAGGGGGCGCAGACCGAGCTCCTCGTCGCGCCGGAGGAGCCCGCGGCCGGCGGGAGCGCGGGGCCGGCGCTTCCCCCGAAGGAGAGCCCCCAGGGGGCGGCGGGCTCCACCTGGCGGACGGCCGGATGGATCAGCGCCGGCGTCGGCGCGGTCGGGATCGGCGTCGGCGCCGTGTTCGGCCTGCGCGCGATCGGGAAGATGGACGACGCGGATCCCTACTGCGACGAGAAGAACGTGTGCGCGGCGGAGGGGATCCGGCTGCAGGAGCAGGGCGCGACCGCGGGGACGATCTCGACCGTCGCGTTCCTCGTCGGGGCGGCGGCGCTCGGCGCGGGCGCGGTGCTCATCTTCACGGCGCCCTCCTCGGGGCCGGCGTCCTCGGCCCCGCGGGCGACGCTCGGCGTGGTGCCGGGAGGCGCCGTGGCCAGGGTGGTCTTTTGACGGCGGCCGCGCGGGGCGCGGCGCTCACGACACGCTACCACGGCGCCTCACAGACGGCTCACCGCGCCGCGCGGCGCGCCCCTGTGGGCCGTTGACGCCGCGAAGAGCGGAAGCTCTCATCGCCGGATGCATTTGGACCTCTTCGACCTCCGGATCGACGACCTGCATGCACACCGCAGGTCCGGCGGCGGTGGTCTTTCGGCGGCGACCGCGAAGGCGCCGCGCGGCGGGGAACCGAAGTGATGAAGCGCGATCTCGGGAGCGTTCGAGCCCTCTGGGGCGCCGGGCTGCTCGCCGCCTGCTCCGCGGGAGGCTGCACGACGATCATCGGGCTCGAGATCGGCGTGCTGGACTCGTCGACGTCCAGCGCGACCGCGTCGAGCGGGTCCACGGGCAGCGGAGGCGACGACAGCGGCGGCGGCGGCGGCCAGGGCGGCGGCGATAGCAGCGGCGGCGGCGGCCAGGGCGGCGGCGATAGCAGCGGCGGCGGCGGCCAGGGCGGCGGCGGCCAGGAGGTGATCTGCAGCGGCGCCCGCGCGGGGGCCGCCCGCGCCGCCTCGGGGCTGTGGGGCCATCTGGCCGGCGAGCAGATCATCGACCTCGAGACGCACGATGACGGCGTGACGGCCCTCATCAACAAGGGAAGCAGCTTCTCCGTCGCGAGGTGGAATGATGACGGGTCGCTCGACAGCGACTTCACGATGAACACGCCAGAGCTCGCGGGAGTCATCGCAGGCGAGCACCTGGCCACGGCGGCGGGCCTCACCTACGTCACCGGATGGGCCCAGCCGGGCGTCAACGTGCCCCTGCTGGCCAACGATTGCCAGATCACCGCGAGGGCAGACGCCACCCCCAGGCCGAGCTTCCTGGCCGCGCTCGACGCGAAAGGCACGTGCCAGTGGGCGTGGAGCGTCGATGCCGAGTCCACCACCAGCCCGCTCGGCCTGGCGGCGACGTCCGACCGGGTCGTCTTCGCGGTCTCCATGACGGGGCAATCCGTCGCGACCAACGGCACCTGCATCTTCGGGGCCGACGAGGCGAAGAACTCTGCGGAGCTCGTCGCGTTCGACACGGCCGGAGCATGCCAGTGGCGCCGCTCGCTCGGGCCGCCGGGCGCGGTGCGCATCGCAGAGATCGTCGTCGATAGCACGGGCACGGAGCTGCTGGTGGTCGGCGACTACGAGGCGCCGGACGACCCCGTCATCGTGCAGGATCGGGCGCTCCCTTTCTCCCAGGGGAGCGACCTGTTCATCGCGCGCGTCCGCCTCATCGACGGCCATCTGGAGGACCTCCTCACGATCAACGCGCCTGGAGTCCAGGCGGCGTCGCGACACGGGGCCGCGCTGCTCCCGGACGGCGACCTCGTGATCGCCGGGACGTACACGGGGACGTCCTTCGATTTCAACGACGATTGCCCGGCGATGCCGCCCGCAGCCGCGCGAGCGGGGAACACCTTCATCCTGCGTGTCTCCAGGCGCGGACTCGTCTGGAGCCGCGGCTTCGGCGATGTCGCCGAGGATCAGCTCGTCTCCAGCGTGGCGGTGGACGCGGACGGATCGATCTACGCGACGGGGCAGCTCGAAGGCGAGATGGACCTGGGGAACGGCACGAAGATCGCCGCCCCGCCGGGTCAGATCTCGAGCTTTCTGCTCGTCCTCAACCAGAGCGGCAACGTGCTCTCGGGCTCCGAGCTCATCGGGGCGGAGACGGTGGCGACGTGGGCGATCGCGCCGGGCAAGACCCCGCGCGACCCCCTCTACATCGCGGGTGAGATGACGAAGACCTTCGAGCTCGTGCCGAGCGGACGCCCCGCCGCGGACACCGGAGAAGGGTTCATCGCTCGCCTCGCCGGCATCCCGTGATCGGGGCGCTCGGCGCCGGCGCGCTTCCACGGTGCGCCTGGCAGGAGCCCCTGACATTTCCCCACGACACCGCAGAGCCTGCGACCGGACCGCGAGCGCTCGGCTCGAACCGCCGGTTGACGTCGGTGGGAACGGTGGCATTCCATCCGAGGATGCGATCGCTTCATCGGTTCTTCTGCCTGGCGCTCCCCGCCGCGGCGGCCGCGCTGAGCGCCGGCGCGGGGTGTGGATTCCCCGACGTGACGTTCACCGGAGGAGACGCGAGCTCCGCGAGCGCCGGCGGGGGCGCCGCGGGCTCCACCGTGTCGTCGGCGAGCACCGGCGGCGCGTCCCCGGACGCGGTCGGCGCGGGCGGGGACGGCGGCGCGGCGAGCTCCAGCGCGGGCGCCGGCGGGGATGGTGGCGCGACGGCCTCCGGCTCCGGCGGGGAGGGCGGCGCGGCGAGCTCCAGCACAGGCGCCGGCGGGGACGGCGGCGCGGCGAGCTCCAGCGCGACGGCCTCCGGCTCCGGCGGCGGCGGCACCGTCGACTGCGACGTCGACCGCGACGGCTATCGGTCGACGGCGTGCGAGGGGGGCACCGATTGCAACGACGAGAACGACAAGGTCCACCCCGGCCAGCCCAGCACGTTCTACGAGACGCCGATCTCCCTCGGGGGCAACTTCGACTACGATTGCAGCGGCAGGGAAGAGCGGGAGTTCGAGGCGGTCCAGTGCTCCAACGTGCTCCCTCTTTGCACCGCGAAGACGAACGTGTTCCAGGTCGACGTCCCGTGCGGAGGCCGAGCCTCGTTCGGCAACTGCAGCGGCACGTGCCAGTTCACCCCCATCTTTCCTGATTACATCAGGAAGTGCCATTGAGCCCACGCGGCTCCTCGGCAGCCTCGAGGATCCCGCAGCACGGAGCGTCCCTTCTGATGAAACGCGAGCTCGGTACGCCTCGATCGGCCGTGTCCTGCGCCGCGCTGATCGCCTCCGTCGCGGGGGGCTGCAACGCGATCATCGGGCTCGAGGTCGGCGAGCTGGCTCCATCGCAGGCCGGCGCGGGCGCGGCGTCGGGCGCGTCCTCCTCCTCGGGAGACGGCGGCGCCGGGGGCTCGGGCGCGGGAGGCTCGAACGCCGGAGGCGCGGGGAGCGGCGGCGCGAGCAGCGGCGGCGAGGGCGGGGGCGGCGAGGGCGGGGGCGGCGAGGGCGGGGGCGGCGGCGGCGGCCCCCTGTGCAGCGACGCTGGCGGGACCATCCTCGAGCCGTCGGGCATGTGGGGCGAGACCGTCGCCTTCGACGTGGGCGATCTCGCGGCGCTGGACGACGCCGTGACGGCCGTCACCACCGAGGTCACCGACGACGGGCGCTATCGCTTCTCGGTCGCGAAGTGGAGCGCCAGCGGGACGCGCGACGGTGGGTACGGGCTGTCAGCGCTCGACGTGTGGGGCTCGCACCTCGCTGTCGGCGACGACTTCACCTACGTGGCCGGGGAGTCCGAGGGGGCCGTCGCCTTTCCCGATGGGCTCTTCGCCGGGTGTCGCGTCGGCCCCACGTGGTCTGGGCCCGACGCCACGATCAGCTTCGTGGCCGCGCTCGATCGGGACGGCCAGTGCGCGTGGGCGTGGAGCATCGACGCCGAGCAAGGCACCACCGCGCGCGACCTCGCGGCCACCCCCGAGGCGGTCGTCTTCGCCGTCGACGTGGTGGAGGGCGGCGAGAGCCTGGGCGCGTGCGCCCGCGACGACCTCCCCGAGGACTCGGCGCTTGTCGCGGCGGTCTACCCGACGAACGGCGCGTGCAAGTGGGCGCACAGCCTCGGCAGGCGAGATGCCGTGGCCGTCAAGGCGCTGGCCACCGACGCGAAGGCCGTGTCCAGGCTGGTGGCCGTGGTGGGCGACTACGACACGCGCAGCGGGAGCGTCACGTTCGGCGGAGACACCGAGTTCCCGGCGCAGGGCCGCGACGTCTTCGTCGTGCGCCACGTCCTGAGCGACGGCGCGATGCAGGAGGTGACGACGCTGAGCGCCGCGGGAGATCAGCACGTGCCGGCGCACGGGGCCGCGCTGCTCCCGGGCGGCGACGTCGTGATCGCCGGCATGTACAGGGGGAACCTCGATTTCGGCGACGGCTGCTCGGACATCCCCGACGCGGGCGAGACGGAGAATTTCTTCATCGCGCGCGTCTCCGACGCCGGCGTCGTGTGGAGCCGCGGGTTCGGCGACGCGACGGAAGACCAGAGCGCGGCCGGCGTGGCGGTGGACGGGGCCGGCTCGATCTACGTCACGGGGCAGTTCCGGGGCGAGATCCCGCTCGGGAGCGCCGGCAGGCTCGCGACCGACCGCAAGGGGGCGGGGTTCCTGATGCGGCTGGATTCCCGAGGCAACCTCGTCTCCGCGACCCAGCTCGAGGGCGACGGCGCCGTCGGCCTGCGGGTCGTCGCGACAGGCAGGGCTCCCGGCGCGCCGCTCTACGTGGCAGGCGGCGTGACGGGGACGCTCGATCTCGGGCTCCCCAAGCCGCTCGGCAGCGACAGCGATCCAGAGCAGCACGGCTTCATCGCGCGGCTCTCCGGCGTGCGCTGATCCGCGCTCATCCCCGGGAGCCAGCGCCTCCGTCCCTCCGGAGCGCGCCACGGGTTCCAGGAGGAGACTTCCATTTCGGCGGGAGCGGCGAGGAGCCGTAAGGAGATCCCGCAATCGACATCAAGAGCGTTCTTGTCGATCGGGCTGTGACCAACGTGTTTCCGGCAGACGTCGCCTGAAGCAAAGGAATCGGTTCAGGAGACGCACTACACGATCGGGATCGAGGCGGGTGCAACCTGCGTGTTCGCGAAGACCTGCCATTGAGCGCGCGCTGGCCTGATGGCAGGGCCGACCGCTCCGTGCAATAGAGAGTCGCCGTGATGAAGCGCTCTCTCATGAAGGTCCAGGCCGTGTTCTGTGCCGGGGTGTTCGCCGCCGCCTCGGGAGGTTGTAACGACCTCATCGGCCTCGAGGTGGGTGAGACGAATCCGACAGAGGCCAGCACCGGAGCGTCGTCGTCCTCGTCCGCAGGCGGCTCGTCGACCGGAAGCGCATCCGGGGGCGGCTCGTCCGCGGTCGGCTCGTCCACGGTCGGCTCGGGCGCGGGAGGCCGTGACGACGGCGGCGGCGGCGGAGCCGGCGCGCCGACCTGCGGCGAGGCGAGCGGGGCGGCGCTCGTCGAGGCGTCGGGCCTCTGGGGCGACACGCTCGGCGAGGACGTGGGCGGTGTCGCGGCGCTGGACGACGAGGTGACGACCGTCGTCAACGCGCCCGGCTCGCTCACCGTCGCGCGGTGGAGCTCGAGCGGGGCGCGCCAGAGCGGGTACGGGCTATCGGCGTCGGGCCTCCGGGGCACGCACCTGGCCGTCGCCCCGGGCGTGACGGTCGTGGCGGGAGAGTCGCTCGGGGGCGCCGGGCTCTCCGGTGCGTGCGCCGTCGGCTCGAACGGCGGCGGCGCGCAGAACGGCGGCGCGCCCAGCTTCGTGGCAGCGCTGGACGCTGCGGGCCAGTGCGCCTGGGCGTGGAGCCTCGAGTCCGACGGCGGCACCACCGCGCGCGGCGTCGCGGCGACGCCCGATGCGGTCCTCTTCGCCGTCGAGTCGCTGGGCAAGGGCAAGAGCTACGGCCCGTGCGCGATGAGGCCCGGGGTCCCGCAGGACGCCGCGCTGATCGCCGCGCTCGATCCGGCGACCGGCGCGTGCAGGTGGCATCGCAGCCTCGGGGCGCCCGCGGCCGTGAAGGTCGCTGCGCTCGCCGGCGCCCCGGCGGGGACGGGGTCCGTGGTGGTGGTGGGCGACTACGACGCGGCGAAAGGCGCCGTCTCGTTCGGCGCGGATCCGTCGCGCACCTCGGACGGCCGCGGGATCTTCCTCGTGCGCCACACCTCGAGCACCGACGCCCCGCAGCAGGTCACCACGCTGGGCATCGACGGAGAGCAGCGCGTCGAGCCGCTCGGCGCCGCGCAGCTCCCGGACGGCGACGTCGTGATCGCCGGCAGGTATGCCGGGTCCCTCGATCTCGCGGACACCTGCCCGGGGATGCCCGACGCGGGCAACACGGACAACGTCTTCGTCGCGCGCGTCTCGGAGCACGGGGCGGTGTGGAGCCGCGGCTTCGGCGACACGACCGCGGCCCAGACGGCGACCGGCGTGGCGGTGGACGGGGCTGGCTCGATCCACGTCGCGGGGGTGTTCTCGGGCGAGCTCGACGTGGGGAGCGCCGGGAAGCTCACGGCCCCGGCGGGGAGACGGGCAGGGTTCCTGATCACGCTCGACGCGAACGGCAACCTCGTCTCCGCGTCCCGGCTCGACGGGGACACCGCGGATCTCCGGATCATCGCGGCCGGCAAGCTCGCCGGCGGCCCCCTCTATGTCGCGGGGAGCCTGACGGGCCCGCTCGATCTCGGCGGGCTGGGCGGCCTGCTCGGCGCCGGGACGAGCGGGTTCATCGCGCGGCTCTCGGAAGCACCCTGACAGCGAACCGCGCCATGCCCGCGGGCATGGCGCCGGACGCGGACGCGGACGCTGCCGCTCGCGTCAGCGCGGCGCCTCTCGGCGGCGCCTCTCGACGGCGCCTCCCTGCCGCGCCGGAGCCCCTGGATCTCGCTGCGAGGCGGTGGCCTCCTTCACGAGCCCGGACGGCGCCGCTTGCGCCGGCGAGACGCGCCGTCGCACCCTCCCGCGCCATGCCCGTCCGACGCTCGCCCGGCCGGCGGCGCCGCGCCGCTGCCGGCGCGGCCGCGGCGCTCGTCGCGGCCTCGCCGGCAGCGGCGCTCGTCGCGGCGCTCGCCTGCGCCTCGCTCGCCTGCGCCTCGCTCGCCTGCGCCCCGGCGCCGTCGCGCGCCCCCTCGAGCGCGCCCGCGCCGCTGCGGAGCCTGCGCATCCCGGACGGCGACCTCGATCGCGCGCCGCGCGTCGTCTCCGCCGCCGAGGCGCTCGGCGATCTCGACGACGCGCGCTACGCCTTCGAGCACGCCTACGCGGGGCTCGACGGGCGCTCGCCGTTGCCCCCGCCGCGCGCGCTCGCGCGAGCCCGCGCCGCGCTCCGGGGCCGCGCGGCGTGGCGCCCCGACGAGCTCGCGCGACTCCTGCGCGACCTGTTCGAGGCGCCCGACGGCCACCTCGCGTTCGGCCACGGCGGCCGCGCGCCGCTCCGGTCGACCGCCGGCCCGCGGCCGCCGCCGCCCGGCCCCGCGCCGCTCCTCGTCGCGGGCTCGCCGCCCCTGGCGCGCGCGGCCGCCGCCGGGAGCGCGCCTCTCCCGGACCTCCCGCGCCGGGTCGCGCCGCCGCGCCGCCTCGGCCTGCCCGTCGAGCTCACGCGCAGCCCCGCCGGCGTCCCGGTGCTCGCCGTGCGCACCTTCGACAGCGCCGCCGCCGCGGCGCTCGCGGCGCTCCCCGCGCTCGCGGCCGAGCTCCGGCGCGCGCCCGCCTTCGTCGTGGACCTGCGCGGCAACGCCGGGGGCGACTACCGCTTCGCCGAGCGCTTCGCGCGCGCGCTGACCGACGCGCCCCTCTGCGCGCTCGACGAGCGCGAGGTCCTCTCCGTCGCGGCCGCGGAGGGGCGCGCGAACAGCGTCCGGCGGCGCCTCGCCCGCGGCGACGTCCCCGACGAGGCGCGGCCGCGCTTCCTCGAGCACCTCGCCGCGCTGGAGCGCCTCGCCGGGGCGCTGCGGGCGCGCCCCTCCGCCGCGCCGCGCGCCGACCTCACCACGCGCGGCGCCCTCGTCCGCGGGCGCGCGGCCGGGCCGCGCGGCGCGACGCCGGCGCGCGGCGTCTTCCTTGTCGACCGCGGCTGTGCGTCCGCGTGCGAGATGCTGCTCGCGCTGGTCCGCCAGATCCCCGGTGTCCTCGTGGCCGGGCAGAACACCCGCGGCGGCATGAGCGTCGGCGAGGTCGCGCTCTTCCGGCTCCCGCGCTCGGGCGTCACGCTCTCGTTCGGCACCCGCGCGTTCCGCGACCCGCTCGGCGACTTCGTCGAGCTGCGCGGCTTCGAGCCCGACGTCCGGCTCGACGGCGCCGATCCGGTGGGCGACGCCGCCGCGCTCGCGCTGCGCGGGTGGCCCGAGGGCGCACCTCGGCGCGGCGCGCGGGCATCGTGCGCGCGGCGTTGAGTTCGCGAGCAGTCTGCGTATTCTGGCCTCGCTGCACCGAAGCTACCTGCAGTTCCTTGGAGTCGCCGCGAGCGCGACGGGAGCCAGCATGCCGCTCAGGCAAACGGAAGGGAGTATCGTGCCGCGTCGCCGCTTCACCGCGCCGCCCACCCGCGGCGCGCCGGCCGTCGCGGCGCTCGCCGCGCTGCTCGGGATCGCCGCGCCCGCGGCCGCGCAGGCGCCGGCAGCGCCAGCGCCGGCAGCGCAGGCGCCGGCCGCGCGGCCCAGGCCCGCGCCGAACAACCCGGCTGCGCCTGCTGCGCCTGCTGCGCCTCCTGGCGCGCCGAGCGCGCCTGCGGCGCCTTCCGCTGCGCCTGCGGCGCCTTCAGGCGAAACCCCGGCGCTTCCGGAGCCGTCCCCGTCGCCTCCGGCGTCATCCGTCGCGCCTCCGGGCGAGTCACCGGCGCCGCCGGGCAGCGCGCCGATGCCGGTTCCGCAGGGCTATTACCTGATCCCGCCCTCGCTCCCGCCGTGGGCCAACCCGCGGACCATCGAGTACCAGGAGGGGGATCCGATCCCGCGCGGCTATGCGCTCGCGACCAGGGCGGACCGCACGCTCGCCGGGGCGGGGCTCGTGACGTTCGGCGTCTCGTACGCGCTCACGTTCACGGTGGCGGGCATCGCGACGCTCGCGGAAGAGGACTTCGACGAGTTCGGGCCGCTCTTCATCCCGTTCGTTGGACCGATGATCGCGACGACGACCCTCGACGACGTCGAGGGCGCGGGCGTCTTCTGGCTCACGATGGGCTCCGTGACCCAGATCGGCGGGCTTCTCCTCTACGTCGCCGGCCTCGCCCACGAGGAGGTCTACCTGCAGCGTCAGTTCAAGGTGCCCCCGAGCCGCACCGAAGACGACGCCGCGTCGCGCTGGCCCACCCTCTCGATCGGCGCGTCGTCCGCGGAGCTCCGATGGCGATTCTGAGCCGGCGAGCCCACGCCGGGAGCCCTCACCTCGAAGGGAGACGCACGTGACCGCGATCCGCACCGTCCTCTCGATGGCCACGCTGCTCGGCGTGCTCGCGCTCGCCGCGCCGGCCGCCGCGCAGAGCGCCCCATCGTCCGCGCAGAGCGCGCCGCCTCCGGGCCACGCGCCGCCTCCGGGCTTCGTGCCGCCTCCGGGCTTCGTGCCGCCGCCGGGCTACGCGCCCGTGCCGGGCTACGCGCCGCCGCCGGGCTACGCGCCGCCGCCGGGCTACGCCCCGTATGCGCCGCCCGTCGTCTACGGCATGCCGCGGACGCTGCCCTTCAAGGAAGACGGCGTGCCGCCGGACGGATACCGCCTCGAGACGCAGGTGAACCGCCGGCTGGTGGTCGCGGGGGCCATCGTCCTCGGCAGCGGGTGGGCGCTCGCGGCGCTGACGGCCGGGACCATCCTCAGCGAGGGCGAGCGCGGGAGCGGCAGCTACGTGCCGCTGTTCTTGCCCGTGGGCGGCCCGTTCATCACGCTCGCCACCGGCGAGGACGTCGACTTCGACGACGACGACGGCCAGGTGGCCGGCTCCCTCATCCTCCTCGACGGGATCACGCAGGTCACGGGCTTCGTGCTGCTCGTCGCGGGCCTCGCCTCGAACCAGAAGATCTGGGTGCGCAGCGACATCCCGCGGAAGGTGTCGCTCCACGCCCCCGAGCTCCTCGTCGGCCCGACGGGCGGGAGCCTCCGCGTCCGCTTCTGACGCGCAGCGGCTCGCGGGCCGCGCGGCGTCTCACCGCGCGGCCCCTCACCGCGCAATCAGCGCGTAATCACCGCGCAGATCGATACGTCGCGTCGAACGGCGAGCCCCCCTGCGGCACCTCCCGGACGACGCCGCGCTCCGGGTTGGCCGCCAGGTGGCGCACGATCCAGAAGACCGTCTCGACGTCGTCCGTGCCCGCCGCCTTCGCGATCTCCTCGAGCCGCAGCGCGCGCCCCGCGCCCGCGCCGAGCGCCGCGAGCACCTTGGCCTGCAGATCGAGCACCTCCTGCGCGGCCTTCTTGCCGGCCTCGACGCCGGGCTGGTGGTACGCGTTGATGCCCACGAGCGACGCGTACAGGCCGACCGCGCGCTCGTAGAGCGCGATCAGCATGCCGACGGCGCGCGCGTCCACGGTCTCGATCGTGATCGAGATCGACTCGCGCCCGCTCTCGGTGAGCGCCTTGCGCGTCCCCTGGAGGAAGCCGGAGAGGTAATCGCCCGTCGTCACGCCGGGGTCGACCTCGATCGCGCCGCGCGACGGCGCGCGGTCGCGGAGCACCTCGATGAACGTGACGAAGAAGTTGTCGAGCCCGTCGCGCAGCTGCTGCACGTACGCGTGCTGATCGGTCGAGCCCTTGTTGCCGTAGACGGCGATCCCCTGGAAGACCTCCTTGCCCTGCCGATCCAGCCGCTTGCCGAGCGACTCCATCACGAGCTGCTGGAGGTAGCGCGAGAAGAGCTCGAGCCGGTCCTTGTACGGCAGCAGCACCATGTCCTTGCGGCCCGCGCCGCCCGTCGCCGAGTACCAGGCGAGCGCGAGCAGCGCCGCCGGGTTCCGGAGCGCCTCCTTCGAGCGCGTGACCTCGTCCATCTCGCGCGCCCCCTGGAGCATCTCCACGATCGGCAGCCCCTGGAGCGCCGCCGGCAGCAGGCCGACCGCCGAGAGCTCGCTCGTGCGCCCGCCGACCCAGTCCCACATCGGAAAGCGCGCCAGGAAGCCGTGCTTCTTCGCGTACCGATCGAGCTCGCTCCCCTCCCCCGTCACCGCGACCGCGTGCGCGCCGAGCGAGAGGCCGAGCCGCCGGTACGCCGCCTCGAGCTCGAGCATCCCGTTGCGCGTCTCCTTCGTCCCGCCCGACTTCGAGATGATCACCGCGAGCGTCGCGCCGAGGTCGTCGCCAATCGCGTCCAGCGTGCGATCGATCCCGTCAGGGTCCGTGTTGTCGAAGAAATATGGCTGCATCCGATCGGCCGGCGTCCCGAGCGCCGAGGCGACGAACTGAGGCCCGAGCGCCGAGCCGCCGATCCCGACGACCAGCACCTTGCGGAAGCGGGCCGCCCGCTCCGGCCGCACCCGCGCCGCGTGCACGTCCGCGGCGAAGCTCAGGATGCGCGCGTTCGTCGCCTCGATCGCGGCGCGGAGCGCGGCCTCGGGCGCGAGCTCCGGCGCGCGAAGCCAGTAATGGCCGACCCGGCGGTCCTCGTCGGGGTTCGCGATGCTGCCGCCCTCCAGCGCCGCCATCTCGGCGAGCGCCGCCTGCATGCGCGGCTCCATCGCGGCGAAGAAGCCGTTCTCGAAGCGGATCCGGCTCACATCCAGCCAGAAACCGAGGCTCGGGTCGTGGAAGAGATGATCCCGGAAACGGTCGAAGGGGAGGACGGCGGGCGCCGGTCCTCGACCCCCGGTTGCGCGGTCTTGATCCATGGCCCCCTTCTACCGCTTCTCCCTACCGTTTCTCCAGGCGCTCGGACCCCTTGCCCGCGCGATGTTCCGCCCCATGCACCTGAGCCATCGAAAACGACTCTAGCGTGCAGAGCCGACACGCGTTATTTGCAGCCCGAACACGATGCAGCTTGATTTCGGAATCAATGCAGGGCTCGTCGAGGAGCTCTACGCCCAGTACCTCGAGAATCCGGAGTCGGTCGACCCCGGCTGGCGCGCGTTCTTCGAGGGCAAGAACGGCGGCGCCGCGCCCGGCCGGCTGCCCGCTCCGGCCCCGCTGCCGAACGTGCAGCCTCATGTGCTGCGGCCCTCGGCCGCGCCGGGGAACGGGAGCGGGAAGAAGACGAACGGCGAGGCCGCGAAGACGCTGGAGGCCGCGTTCGCGCAGACGCTGAGCGAGCACCCGACGTCGATCGAGCCGTCGCGCGATCTCAAGGTGCTCGCGGAGGCCGCGCTCAAGGCGCGCGTCTACGCGCTCGTGAACGCCTACCGCGTGCGCGGCCACCTCTTCGCGCACGTCGACCCGCTCGGCCTGCCGCCCGCGACGCCGCCGGAGCTCGACCTCACGAACTTCGGGCTGCGCGTCGAGGACCTCGACCTCGCGTTCCCCACGACCGACCTCGCCGGCGTGCCGCCCGTCCTCACGCTGCGCGAGATCATCCGCCGGCTCGAGGAGACGTACTGCCGCTCGATCGGCGTCGAGTTCACGTTCATCGAGGAGCCCGAGGCGCGCCAGTGGCTCCAGCAGCAGATGGAGTCGACGCGCAACCGCCTGACGCTCGACCGTCAGAAGCAGCTGCGCATCCTGACGAAGCTCTCCGACGCCGAGATCTTCGAGCAGTTCATCCACAAGTCCTACGAGGCCGGGACGAAGCGCTTCTCGCTCGAGGGGGCCGAGAGCCTCATCCCGCTGCTCGACCTCATCATCGAGCGCGCGGGGTCGCACGAGGTCGACGAGATCGTCGTCGGCATGGCGCACCGCGGCCGGCTCAACGTCCTCGCGAACATCATGGACAAGAGCCTGCGCGAGATCTTCGCGGCCTTCGAGGACAAGGACGCGGAGCGCCACCTCGGCAGCGGCGACGTCAAGTACCACCTCGGCTACTCGACCGACCGGACGCTCGAGAACGGGCGCAACGTCCACCTCACGCTCACGTTCAACCCGAGCCACCTCGAGTTCGTGAACCCCGTCGTGCAGGGGCGCGTCCGCGCCAAGCAGGACCGCCGGCTCGCCGACGGCACGGCCGACGCGCGCCGCCGCGTGATGCCGCTGCTCATCCACGGCGACGCGGCGTTCATCGGGCAGGGCGTCGTCGCCGAGACGCTCAACATGATGAACCTGCCCGGCTACACGACCAGCGGCACGGTCCACGTCATCGTGAACAACCAGGTCGGGTTCACGACCGACCCGATGGAGGGCCGCTCGACCCGGTACGCGTCCGACATCACGCGGATGCTCAAGGTCCCCGTGTTCCACGTGAACGGCGAGGACCCGGAGGCGGTCGCGCACGTCGCGCAGCTCGCGATCGACTACCGCACGCGCTTCGGCTCGGACGTGGTCATCGACATGTACTGCTACCGGCGGTACGGCCACAACGAGGGCGACGAGCCGCGCTACACGCAGCCGCGGATGTACGCCGCGATCGACAAGAAGCCCACGGTCCGGCAGGTGTACGTCCGGCGCCTCATGGAGCTCGGCCAGGTCACCGAGGAGAAGGCCGAGGAGATCGTGGTGCGGCGCCGCGAGGCGCTCGCCGCCGCGCTCGACGAGGTGAAGCAGAAGGGCTTCGCGCCGGTGCTCTACTCGATGGGCGGCGTGTGGTCGCACTACCGCGGCGGCGCCGACCGCGCGACGCCCGAGGTGCCGACGAGCGTGCCGGCCGAGACGCTCATCGCGCTGTCCCAGAAGCTCCTCGAGCTGCCCGAGGGCTTCAAGGCGCACCCCAAGGTGCTGCCGACGCTGAAGCAGCGGCACGAGCGGCTCGTCGCGGGCGAGGCGTTCGACTGGGGCACGGGCGAGATGCTCGCCTACGCGTCGCTGCTCGCGGAGAAGACGCCGGTGCGGATCTCCGGGCAGGACGTGCAGCGCGGCACGTTCAGCCACCGGCACGCGGTGCTGCGCGACGTCGAGACGGGCACGCGCTACGCGCCGCTGTCGCGCGTGGCCGAGGGGCCGGCGCGGTTCGAGGCGTTCAACAGCCCGCTCAGCGAGGCGGGGGTGCTCGGCTTCGACTTCGGCTACAGCCTCGACTACCCGGACGGGCTCGTCATCTGGGAGGCGCAGTTCGGCGACTTCCTGAACGGCGCGCAGGTCATCGTCGATCAGTTCCTCACGTCGAGCGAGGACAAGTGGCACCGCCTGAGCGGCATCGTGCTCTACCTGCCGCACGGCTACGAGGGCCAGGGGCCGGAGCACTCGAGCTGCCGCGTCGAGCGCTGCCTGCAGAACAGCGCCGAGGACAACATCCAGGTCTGCAACCTGACGACGCCGGCGCAGCTCTTCCACGTGCTGCGGCGGCAGGTGCACCGGCCGTGGCGCAAGCCGCTCATCATCGCGACGCCGAAGAGCCTCCTGCGCGTCCCCGCGACGTCCAAGGGCCCGCACCGGCCCGTGTCGACGCTCCAGGACCTCTCCGAGGGCAAGTTCCACCGCGTGCTGCCCGACACGAGCGGGGTCGACCCGGGCGACGTGAAGCGGATCCTGCTCTGCTCGGGCAAGGTCTACTACGACCTCGCGCTCGCGCGGGAGGCGCGCGGGCTCAAGGACGTGGCGATCCTCCGGCTGGAGCAGCTCTTCCCGCTGAACGAGGAGATCGTGAACGCGCTCGCGCCCTACAAGGACGGCACGCCGCTCGTGTGGGTGCAGGAGGAGCCGCGCAACTACGGGGCCTGGTACTACATCCTCGCGGTGCTCCAGAGCCGTATCGGCGACCGGCTGCCGCTCTCGTGCGTGAGCCGCGCGCCGAGCGCGAGCCCGGCGACCGGCTCGCGGGCGAGCCACCTCCTCGAGCAGAAGATGCTGATGGACGAGGCGTTCGTGGGGGGCAAGCGGTGAGCGAGGGTGCGGCGAGCCTGCAGGACAGGTATGCGCCGCAGAGCCGCTGCTTCGGGTGCGGGCCGGCGAACGACCGGGGGCTCCGGCTGAAGAGCCGCGTCGAGGGCGACGCGGTGGTCTGCGACTTCACGCCGGAGCCGCACCACGAGGCGTTCCCCGGGATGGTCAACGGCGGCATCCTCGGGGCGCTCCTCGACTGCCACTCGAACTGGACCGCGGCCTACCACCTCATGCGGGCGCGCGGGGCCGACGCGCCGCCGTGCACGGTGACGGCGGACTTCCACGTGAAGCTGAAGAAGCCGACGCCGCTCGGCCCGGTGCGCCTGCGGGCGCAGGTGGCCGAGGCCGAGGGCGATCGCGTCGTGGTCGAGGCGACCCTCGAGGCCGGGGGCCGGGTGACGGCGACGTGCCGCGGGACGTTCGTGGCGGTGAAGGAAGGCCACCCGGCCTACCACCGCTGGTAGACGCCGCCTGACGCGCGGCGCGGGCGGCCCGTCCGCGACCGGGAACGCGTTGCCCGCCGCCTCCGTGGCACACGCGATGCTCGCGCCCCGGCGCGCGGCGTTCCCGGCGTGGCTCGCGGATCGGATCCGCCGTCCTCGCGGCGCCGCGCAGCGAGGAGAATCCGCAATGAAGGCAAACACCGGGGTCGCGATCGCCGCGGGGGTGGTCGCCGTGCTCTGCGGGGGCGTCGCCTCCGCGCAGGACTTCGAGGGCGACGTCCCGCCGAGCTACCTGCGCTCTCCGCTGGCGGCGCCGGCCAACGCGCTCGAGGTCGGCCTCAACCTCGGGTACGCGCAGGGGTTCGGCGACATCGGGAGCGAGCGCCGGCTGCGCGACGTGTCGGGCCCGGGGGCGGGCGTGGGCGTGAAGCTCGTGTACCGCGCGGTGCCGGGGGTCGGCCTCGGGCTGACGTCGAGCTACGAGCAGTACATGGCGCCCGGCGCGGAGCGGCGCGGGAGCGACGTGCGCGGCATGACGCTGGGCGCGGAGGCGAGCTTCCACCTGGCGCCGTTCGAGCGCGTGGACCCGGTGATCTCGCTGGGCAGCGGGTACCGGGCGCTGTGGACCGCCGCGGCGGCGCCGGGGGTGCGGGGCGACACGGTGACCCACGGGATCGAGCTCGGGCGCCTCCAGGCGGTGATCGACGTGCGCATGTCGGAGAGCGTCGCGCTCGGGCCGTCGGTCGGCGGCGGGCTCAACCTGTTCCTCTGGGAGAACACCGGGGGGTCGATGCGCGGCCGCGAGGTGCCGGGGAGGCGCCTGAACAGCTTCGTGTTCGCGGGGCTCGAGGGGCGCTTCGATCTGGGCGGGCAGCGGGTGCGGGAGGTCGTCCAGGTCGCGCGGGGGCGCTGAGCGCGGCGCGGCGGCGCCGTCCGGCCGTCCTGCGATGGCTGCGCGCCACGCCCCCGTTTCAGGTTCCGCAGCGCGCGCGCTCGGCTACCCTACGCAGCCGGCGCGGCCCCCCGCGCTCGCTCACCGATGCAGCTCTTCATCGCGCTTGCCCTGTTCGAGGGGTGTCCCTTCGACTTCCTGAACAGCCCGGCCGCGCTCCGCGGGGCGCTGGAGGCGGCCGTCGCCGCCGGGTCGTTCACGCTGCTCGAGATGGTGGTCGTCCCGTTCTCGCCGCAGGGCATCACCGCATGCGCCGTCGTCGGCGAGTCGCACGTGGCCTTGCACTCCTGGCCCGAGTCGGGCCGGCTCTTCGTCGACGTCGCCTCGTGCAGCACGCTGGAGAGCGTCCGCCGCGCCGTGGCCGCCATCGGCAGCACGCTACCCGAGGGGCGCCTCGCGACCCTCGACGAGCGGATCGTGGATCCCGGCGGGGCGCGGGCGCCCTGACGCGGCAGCGCGCCCCCTCCGGAGAGGGCGTCGCGTCTGGCGAGGAGCGCGTCGCGTCCGGCGAGGAGCGCGTCGCGTGAGGCGAGGAGCGCGTCGCGTGAGACGAGGAGGGTGCCGCGCGCGCCCTCCTCGGAGGGCGCTGCGTCAGGCGAGGGTCCGGGTCAGTGCTGGCCGATCACGCGGCGGAGCGGCTTGTTGAACGCGAACATCGCGGCGCCGGCGCCGACGCCGAGCACGGTGAGCAGCAGGAAGAACATGTCCTTCGACCACCGCTCGTAGAAGATGCCGATGTAGCCGCTCAGCGTGTTGCCGAAGAAGCTCGAGACGAACCACATGCCCATCATCATCGACACGATCCGGACCGGAGAGACCTTCGTCACGAGCGACAGCCCGATGGGGGACAGGTAGAGCTCGCCGATCGTGAGGAGCAGCGTGCAGAAGATCGGCCAGAACAGGCTGCCCTTGCCGTCGCCGACGGCCTGCGCGCCGAGGATCATCACGATGAACGACAGCCCGAGGACGGTGCAGCCGATCGCCATCTTCGAGACGCTGGTCGGCTCCGTGCCCCGCTTCGCCTGCCAGCGCCAGAAGATGTCGAGGAGCGGAGCGAACAGGATGATGAAGAGCGGGTTCGCCGACTGGAACCATGTCGAGGGGATCTGGAAGCCGAGGACGCTGGGCCACACCGTCTTCTCGTCGGCCCAGCTCTGCATCGTGTTGCCCTGCTGCTCGTAGACCGCCCAGAAGACGACGTTGAGCGCGCAGAGCGCCACGAGCGCGCCGACCCGCTTCCACTCGTCGCTGGTGAGCGGCTGCTTCTGCTCGCCCGTCCCCTCCGACGCCTTGGTCAGGTTGTCCTTGGCCAGGTACTTCTGCCCGCTCAGGTAGACGACGAGCCCAAGGCACATCCCGACGCCGGCGGCGGCGAAGCCATAGTGCCAGCCGTAGACGGCGGCGAGCGTGCCGCACACGAAGTTGCAGATGAAGGCGCCGAGGTTGATGCCCATGTAGAAGATGGTGAAGGCGCCGTCGCGGCGCGGATCACCCTTCGGATACAGGCTGCCGACCTGGGTCGAGATGTTGGGCTTGAACGCGCCATTGCCGAGGATCAGCAGGAGCAGCGCGAGGAAGAACGAATTCTCGAAGGCCATGACGAAGTGTCCGATGGCCATCAGGACGCCGCCGACCACCACCGTCTTGCGCTGGCCCAACACCCTGTCGGCGAGGATGCCGCCGAAGAACGGGGTGAGGTAAACGAGGCCCGTGTACAGCCCGTAGAGCATGGACGCCTGCTCGCCGGGCGCGCTCGGGAGAAAGCCCCTGATGAACTCCCAGCCGAGCACCGAGTCCGGGTTACCAGGGATGAGATCGCACGGCTGCGCGTGCTGGCGGCACCCCTGGTATGCCTCTCTCGCCGCGACGAACAGGTAGTTCGCCATATACAGCTTGAGGAGGCCGCGCATGCCGTAATAGGAAAAGCGCTCCCACATCTCCGCGAAGAAGAGGATCACGAGCCCCGGCGGGTGCTTGAAGCGCCTCTCGAAAGCGGTGACGGGAAGGGCCGGCTCGGTTGCTTGCTCGCTCAATGCTACCTCTCCACGAGCTGGGACCACGCTGCGTGGTCGTCGGGCGATGCAGGGGATCGTGGGGCACGCTGCCCCTCGGCTCGCGGATGCTACGCGATCCGCGGCGCCCACGTCACGCCCTTGTTGCGCACGGCGTCGACCCGGGCGAACAGGGTGTCCGCGTGGGCAGCCCCGCGCGCCGAGGCCGCAGGGGCGTCGTCCAGGCAAGCGGGTCGCCGCCGGACCGCGCGCGATCGCGCCGCAGCCCGGCGCGGCGGAGCGACGGCCTCGCCCGCGCGGCCATGCGGCGCGGCGGCCGCCCGCGCATGGACAGCGTCATCCCGCGCTGGACGACGCGGGCCCGCGCTGGACAGCTCCCGCCTGCGCCTCGACGCGACAGCGCGCGAGGGGCTGCGCCGAGCGCGCCGCGGGCGGGATCGCCGGCTCCGCCCTGGCCGCGTGAGGCCCTCCTGCGCAGCACGGGAATCGACCGTCGAGGGTTCCGGTGAGACACCGCCGGTCGCAGATGGCCTGTGATGCAACCAACCAAAACTCGCTTTGTCCCCGCGGACAGAGCACGTTCGATGTGTCTCCCGTGGACTCTGCTCCTCTCCGCCTGCGCCGGACTCGAGCCCTCTCCGCCCGCGGCGTGCGCTCCCGGCGAGGAGCTCTTTCGCGGGCGGTGCGTCCATCCCGCTGCCCGCTACGAGCCGGAGGAGCGCGTCGACCGCGACAACGTCGTCGCCTTCGGCGCGCCGCCCGCCCGGCTCGCGCTGCCGGAGCCGCCGCGCAGCGGCTTCCGGATCATCGCGCCGCCGCGCACCCTGGCGCCCGGCGAGGAGACGACCTTCTGCCTCTCATGGCCCTTCCCTGCCCTCGTGAACACGACCGTCCACGCGGCGCGCGTCTACACGACGGCGGGGCTGCACCACAGCAACGTCATCGCCAAGCCAGTCAATCCGGCGTTCGGGCCGAACCCTTACCCGGGCTGCCATCCGGGCGCCGACGATCCCTTTGGCGCGCTGCCCGACGTCATCCCGGACGTCCTCTTCGCGAGCTCCACCCAGGTCGTCGGCGAGGAGACGCTCGCGTTTCCGCCGGGGATGGGCTTCACCCTCGATACGTCCCGCGAGATCGCGACCAGCGTCCACCTGCTCAACCCGTCGGCCGAGCCCGCGGTCGTCGAGCTCGCCTATGACTTCTTCACCATGCCTCTCTCGGAGCGCGCCGAGGAGCTCGTGCCGTTCGTCATCAACGTGAACGACTTCCTCGTCCCGCCGCGCGCCACCCGGAGCGTGGGCGCCACGTGCTCGACGTTCGGCGGGAACATCGTGTCGCTCATGCCGCACACGCACCGCTACGCCGAGGCCTTCGACGTGGACGTCGTCCGCGAGGACGGCGGCGAGAGGCGCGTCTACGAGGGCGGCGCGTTCGACCTGGAGGGCGATATCGAGGTGTACCGGACGGCGATCACGCTCGAGGAGGGCGACTCCCTCCGGTATGCGTGCCGGTTCCGGAACACGTCGGAGCACGATCTCAGGTTCGGCCTCGGGGACAACGAGATGTGCACGCTGTTCGGGTACATGTATCCGCCGGAGAAGCAGCTCGCGGCCTTCGCGGCGCGCGACGGCGAGCCGTGCATGTCGTTCGGCCTCGGCGCGTTCCGGTGAGGAGGAGCCCGTCACCCCTCCCGGAGCGACCGCTACCGCCGGCCGCCCCGCCGCGCTACGGTGGCCCGCCGTGGACGCCCCTCGACCGTCCGGCTCCCGCCGCGCGCTGCTCCTCGGCCTGCCCCTCGCCGCGCTCGCCGCGGCGGCCTTCCTCGTCATGAGCCGTGGCGAGCGCCCCCCCGCGAAGGAGCGGCCGGCGAGCGTGGAGTCCAGCGACGACGACACCACGCAGCGGCGCGATGAGCCGCCCTCCGCACCCCCGTCACCGCCGCCCGCCGCTGCCACCGTGAGCGCCGCGGCACACGCGCCGGAAGCGGCCCCGGACAGCGACCCGGAAGCCCGCGTCATCGAGCGAATGCGCGCCGCGCTGGCGACCGACCCGGAGGAGGTGCTCCGCCTCGACGACGCGGCGTCGCGCGACCTCGGAGACAGCCCGCGCGCCGCCGAGCGCGGCCAGCTCCGCGTGCGGGCGCTCGTGCGCATGGACCGCATCGGCGACGCCCGCAGCCTCGCCGAAGACCTCATCGAGCGCCATCCCGACGACCCCGCGGCGAAGAGCGCGGCGGCCTACATGGGGATCCACCCGAGGCCGCGCGGTCCTTCCCGGTAAGGCGCGATACGGTGTGCCCTGTGACGAGAGCAGATCATCTCCTCACGGCCGCTGGGATCATGATCTTGTAACAAAGCTAGAACGTTGCGCAGTGAGTCACTGAACCGATTAACAAATCCGGTTGGCTCACCGCACGTTTCTGGCGATAATGGCGGCATGCGCAACTGGCTTATTGTCTTTGGGGTGCTCCAGCTCTCCGCGGCTGGAACCGGCTGTGTCAGCGATCTGGACGACGTCGACCTGGACGGCCTGGACGGCGCGGGCGGCGACACCGGGGGCAGCGGCACGGCGAGCAGCGGCGGCGCTTCGGGCAGCGGCGGGCCCGCGGGCACGGGCACCGGCGGGCCCGCCGGCACCGGCGGCGGCGGCACGACGGGCAGCGGCGGGCCCGCGGGCACCGGCGGCGGGCCCACCGCGACCAGCTCCAGCGGGGGAGAGGGCGGCACCTGCGCCGCGGAGGACACCTGTCCGTTCGAGGGCGGGGTCGAGATCGACTGTCGCCGGCGCTTCATGTACGGCGTGAACTACGCCTGGCGCGACTTCGGCGCGGACTTCGGCGGGCAGACCCGGTGGAGCCAGGCGGGCATCTCGGGGAAGAAGAACCAGGTGCTCGCCGATCTGCAGGACATGCGCGCCCACGGCGTCGACGTGGTCCGCTGGTGGATCTACCCGCGCTTCTACGGCGACCAGATCACCTTCGACGGGCAGGGCAATCCGACCGGGCTCGGGGGCACCTCGGTGCAGGACATCCAGGCGGCGCTCGAGCTCGCGGACCAGGCGGAGGTGAACGTGATGTTCACGCTGTTCTCCTTCGACGGGTTCTACAAGACGACGCACAACCCGCCGAGCGGCCTGTCGGTCTGGAGCATGGGGCCCATCGTCGCGGACGCGAGCCGTCGCGCCCGGCTCATCGAGAACGTCGTCACGCCCATCGCGCAGACGGTCGCGTCGAGCCCGCACCGGCATCGCATGCTGGCCTGGGACGTCATCAACGAGCCCGAGTGGGCGATGACGGGGCCGAGCCTCTACGGCGGCGACCCGGCCTTCGAGGGGGACTCGAGCAAGTTCGATCTCGTCACGCACCAGCAGATGGAGGCGCTCGCCAAGGAGTCGGCCGCCGTGCTGCGGGGCGAGACGGGCGCGCCCGTGAGCGTCGGCAGCGCCGCGATCAAGTGGGGTCAGGCGTGGACCCACGCGGACGTCGACTTCTACCAGGTGCACATGTACGGGTGGGTCAACGAGTGGTACCCGTACAACAAGCCGCTCTCCGAGTACGGCCTCACGGACAAGCCCGTCGTGATGGGCGAGTTCCCCAGCAACATGGACGGGATGAACGTCACCTACGACAGGTTCGTGAGCGACCTTTACGAGCTCCGGTATGCGGGCGCGCTCTCCTGGTCGATCACCGACACGAACTTCCCCTGGTCGTCCGCGAAGAGCGCCACGAAGGCGTTCGCCGATCAGCACCCCTGCGAGACGCGGTACTGAGCACGGGGCGAGCGGCGCGGCCCCGGCGCTGAACGTCCCGCCATCGACATCCGAGCTCGGCCGTCACGCCGGCGCGGCGCGCTCGTCCTGAACGGGAGAGGCCGTGCTCGAGTGACAGCTTGCCCCAGCGTGTGGCGTGTTGGCGCATGACGTCGCTCGACCGGACGCTGCGGTGCCGCTGAGTAGGTCGTCGGTGCGACTTCCCCTCCGGTTCCCCTCCCGGGCACGTCGGTTGCTGGGCAAGTGGACCCACCGCTCACGGAGGTGTGCCGCCTGTGTGAGCCGTCGAGGGTTGTGAACCAGCACCCAGACAGGAGAGCGCTATGGCAAGAGATCGCTACGAGAACCGAGGCTTCCGTGACGAGGGGACGCGCGAGGACTGGCGTCACCGGGAGGAGCAGGGGCGCTTTCAGGGGAACCACGATCAGCGCGACTTCCGTGGCCACGAGGAGGGTGACGCGTTCGGACGAGGCTCCTACAGCCGAGGCAACTACGCGAACCAGAGCGGCGGCAGCCGGCAAGGCGAGCGGGGCCAGGAGCCGCAGTACGGGCAGCCGCAGTACGGACAGCAACAGTACGGACAGCGAGGTCGCGACGAAGGCAGGGGCCAGTGGCAGTCGGGCGGCCAGCGCGGGCAGGACCAGCGGGGCTACGGCACGGGCGGCCAGGACCACCGCGGTCAAGGCGGCCGCGGCTACCGGGAGCACGAGGAGCACCGCGCGTACGGGCAGGACAGCCCTTCGTGGGCGCAGAGCGGCGGGCGCGGCAATCAATTCGGCGGGCGGGGCGCGGAGGACGAGCGCGGGGGGTTCGGCTCGGCGCAGCGAGGGCGAGAGGAGAACCGCGGCTACTACGGTCGTGACGTGAACCGCGGGTTCACAGGGCCGGACGAGGGCCCGGGCCGCGGCGCCTACGGGCGCGACTACTATGGCCGCGAGGACGAGGGGCAGCACCGGGGCTTCCAGGACCGCCACGACGACCAGGGCCCCGAGAACCAGAACCGCGGCTACGGTCGCCAGGACGAGTACCAGGGCCGCGGCCACGAGGGACAGAGTCGCGGCTACGGCCAGGGCCGCGGCGAGGGACAGCACCGCGGCTTCCAGGGCCGCGAGGACTACCAGGATCGCGAGAACCAGCACCGCGGCTACGGGCGCGAAGACGAGTACCAGGGACGCGGCTACGGCCGGCAGGACGAGCACCAGGGACGCGGTTACGGCCGGCAGGACGAGTATCAGGGACGCGGTTACGGCCGGCAGGACGAGTATCAGGGACGCGGCTACGGCCGGCAGGACGAGCACCAGGGACGCGGTTACGGCCGGCAGGACGAGCACCAGGGCCGCGGTCACGAGGGACAGAGCCACGGTTACGGGCGCGGCGAGGGCCAGAGCCGCGGCTATCGCGGCGGCGACGAGCACCAGAACCCCGGCCACTTCGGCCGAGGCGACGAGCGGGGCGGATTCGGCGGCCGCCACGATCGCGACGAGCACCGCGGGGTTCAGGGCCGCGGCGAGGACCGCGAAGGCCACGGTCAAGGCCAGGAGCGCACCGGGCGCGGCGACCTGTACAACCGGCCCGAGCGCCGGCCCGGGTTCGGCCGCTTCATGGGCGACGAGCTGCCGCAGGGGTACTCGACCCGGATCCACGAGCGCGACGACGTGCGCGCCTCGCAGGGCCGCGAACACCCCCAGGCGGACGACAACGGCCGATCCGAGCACCGGAACCAGAACCGGACCTGGAACTGAGCCGCTCGGCGACGATCGATCCGCCGCGAAGCACACGATCCCCTCCTGAGCGCGCGCGGGGCAGCGGGCGCCGGACGCCGCCGCCCGGCGCGCCTCGATCGCGGCGCGTGCGGCGCGTGCGGCGCGTGCGGCGCGTGCGGCGCGTGCGGCGCGTCAGAGACGCGCTGAATCGCCGGCTCCGAGAGCGACAATCCCCGGAAGGTGCTTTGGCAGCGTGACCGGACGCTCACCCCCGCGTCGCGGCATCTTCCCCGGTTCCCAGGCGAAGATTGGTGTTGTGTGCGCCACGGACCTGCAGCATCCTCGCGCGCATGAAAACAGAGGCTTATTTCACCTTCTCGAGGGTCGCTTCCGTGCTCTGCATCGCCTGGTCGGCGCTGCTGACCGGCTGCGGAGACGACGATCCGAACGGAACGGCGGGCTCTGGCGGAGGCGCCTCGACCTCGAGCAGCGCGTCGAGCACCGCGAGCACCGCGAGCGCCGGCGAGGGCGGCGCGGGCCAGGGCGGCGCGGGCCAGGGCGGCGCGGGCGCGACGACGTCGAGCGCGAGCGGCACCGGCGGGGACAACTCGTCCGGTGACACGATCCGCTTCATCGGGCGCTTCGACACCACGAAGCCCGAAGGCCCCCGCTTCTCGTGGGCTGGCAGCGCGATCGTCACGCGGTTCTCGGGGACATCGCTCAGCGTCCGCTTCAACGACGAGTCGACCCCGGATCAGTCCAACTTCTTCCAGGTGGTCGTGGACGGCGAGTCGAGGGGCGTCCTCAAGGTCAACAACCAGAAGGACCTCTACACGGTCGTGGATGGGCTGCCCGACGGCGAGCACGACCTCCTGCTCCACCGCCGGACCGAGCCGCTGGTGGGCGTGACGCAGTTCGTCGAGTTCGTCCCGGCGCAGGGCGAGGCGCTCCTGCCGGTCCCGCCGGCGCCCGAGCGCCGGATCGAGGTGATCGGCGACTCGATCTCCGCCGGCTACGGCATCGACGGCGCGGACGAGACCTGCCCCTTCACGAGCGACACGGAGAACAACTACCTCGCCTACAGCGCGCTGACAGGCCGGCTGCTCGAGGCCGACACCGCGATCATCGCCTGGTCCGGAAGAGGCGTGATCCGGAACTACGATGACGAGGCGGCCGACACCATGCCGGAGATCTACGGCCGGACGATCGCCGACGAGGAGCAGCCCGCCTGGGACTTCTCGTCCTGGGCGCCGCAGGTCGTGGTGATCAACCTGGGCACGAACGACTTCAGCATCAACGTCCCGGGCGACGCCCAGTTCCGTGAGCCGTTCACGAACGGCTATGCGGGCCTCGTCGAGACGGTCCGGGAGAACTACCCGGAGGCGTTCATCTTCTGCACCATCGGGCCCATGCTCAGCGACTCGTACCCGGAGGGCGCCGAGGCGCTCACCAGGGCGCGCGCCTACATCGGCCAGGTGGTGGAGGACCGGGCCGCCAGCGGCGACGATCGGGTGCGCCTCCTCGAGTTCCCCGCGCAGGACGGCGCCGCGAACGGGCTCGGCTGCGACTGGCACCCGAGCGCCAAGACGAACGAGCTGATGGCCACGCAGCTCTCCGCGGCGATCAAGGCAGAGCTCGGCTGGTAAGGCACGGCGGCGGGGCGCAGGGACATCGCTCCTGCCCTGCGCCCCGCGCTACCGCGCCGCAGCTCCTCCCCCTTTTCCATCGACGATTCCGTCAAAGAGCTCGTCGCAGCGCTCCGCCGGAGAGCCGTCCGGCGACATCGGTGCTCGAACCCGGAAGAACGGCCGGACGACGCGGCGCCCCGGCGTCGCCCCCGCACAGCGGCGCCGGGGCATCGTGCCACCGGCGCGTCTCGCCGGCTGTGGCATGCCGCTACATCCGACGCACGTCGGGTACAGCGCCGGCGCGCCGGAGCGCGAGCACCGATCAGCTCCCCTCGCCAAACCGCTGTTCAGGGCGTCGATCCAGTCCTGGTACACGCGGTGCATCTCTTCACCTCGGAACACCGGACGGGCGGCGCTGCTGAAAGCGCGTGAGAGCGCGCCGCCGAGTGAGGAGATCATCCATGCAGACCAAGCAAGACGGCTCTCAGCGGGCCATGAGCAGGAGCCACGGACAGGATTTCGTGGACGCAGCGCGCAAGAGCGCGTCTCGCGCGGACGACCGCAATGCGTTCATCCCCGACCCCGGGGACGGCCCGACCGAGGTCGTGGACGAGTTCGCCGAGCAGATCGCCGAGCAGTATCTCGCCTCGGCGACGTCGGGCAAGGGCGACACCACGGAAGACTACGAGGACATGGTGGATCCCGAGGAGATCGGGGGCCCCTTCATCATCACGACGGCCGAGCAGGAGATGGGGTACAGCAGGGATTCGATGAACCCCGACGACGCGGAAGTCGAGCCGTTCCCCCTGGTCAACCGCTCGCCCCTGAGCTGAGCCGCGCGAGCGAGCCGAACCCGCCCCGCGAGGTCGCAGCAGCGAGAGGCGCGCGAAGGAGCCCTCACGCGCACGCGCGCTTCGTGAACCGCACGCGCAGCCCCTCGGGCTGCATCGCGAACGCCATCCGCTCCCGCACCGGCGCCGTGTGATCCGCGAGGTGCACCGTGAAGCTCCGGAGCACCATCCCCACGGTCACGGCGCACTCCAGGAGCGCCATCGAGCGGCCCGGGCAGATGCGCGGCCCGCTGCCGAAGGCGAGCGCCATCCGCGGCTCGTGGGGCAGCGTCGCGGGCGCGCCCGCGAGCCAGCGCTCGGGGCGAAACGACTCCGGATCGCTGAAATACTCGGGCTTCCTGCCAATGGCGCGCGTGAGCGCCACGACGCCAGCGCCGGCGGGCACCGCCACGTCGCCCACCGCGGTGTCGTGGTTCGCCTCGAGGTAGAGCAGCGGCGCCGCCGAGCGCAGGCGCAGCGTCTCCTGGGTCACGGCGCTCGTGTACTCGAGGCGCTTGCTCTGCTCGAGGGTGGGAATCAGGCCGCCGCCCAGGACGCGGTCCGCCTCCTCGCGGGCGCGCGCCTGCACGTCGGGGCGCGAGCCGAGGTAATAGAGGATCCACGCGAGCGTGTTCGCCGTCGTGTCCTCGCCCGCGAGCAGCATCGTGAGCACGTTCGCGTAGACCTCCGCGTCCGAGAGGTGCGCCTTCGGGTTCTCGCCGTCGCGCGCCACGATCATGAGCTCCAGCAGCGTCCGCGGCCGCGCGGGCCGGTCCGCGCCGCCCTCGAGCTCGCGCCGCGCCGCGGCCACGATCTCGAGGATGAGCCGCTTCACCGCGACCAGCGCGCGGTCGTAGGCGCGGTCGGCGGGGAGGCCCAGGTACCGCCAGTAGGGCAGCGGCGCGAGCATCCGCCGGTTCAGGCCGAGGAAGACGCGCTGGAGGTGCTCCTGGAGCGCGTCCGGCCCGCCGCCGAGCGTGTTGAGGTCGCGCCCGAAGGCGACCGAGGAGGTGACGTCGACCGCGTAGCGCATCAGATCGCCGAGGACGTCGCGCGCCGCCCCCTCGTCGGCCGCGCGCGACCATAGCGCGCGCAGCCTGCCCGTGATCTCGCGGATGCTCGGGAAGAAGCCCTCGACGTGCCGCGCGTGGAACGTCGGATTGATGAGCTGCCGCTGCTTGCGCCACGCCTCCCCGTCCGCCGAGAACAGCCCGACCATGTCCGCCTCGCGCGACACGTCCTCGATCGTGCGCGTGCGGCGGAACACGGCGGGGCGGCGCTGGAGCACGTCGCGGACGAGCTCGCCCTCGGCCACGACGAGGATCGGCTGGCGGCCCATCCGCACCACGAACATGTCTCCGAAGGTGCGCCACCACCGCTCGAACTCCAGGTGCCAGCGGTCGGGGTGGAGCTCGTGCAGATTGCCGATCAACGGCAGCCCCCTGGGCCCCGGGAGGTCCGCGAGAGTCCGACGCGGACGCGCAGCCTCTGCGCCGCGGCGGGTGGGGTCGTCTGGAGCAGGGCAGATGGGTTTCATTCTCTCTTCATACAGAGCGGGCGCGCCTCGATGCAAACCCCACACGCGGGCGCTGGCGTGGCGGGCGCGACGCGGGTAGAGACGGCCGGCATGACGGGGCCGCTGGAGAGAGAGCTGGCGAACTTGTCGGGCGAGGAGATGGTCGCGGCGCTCGGCCTCGGCGGCGCGCCGGCGTGGGTGCGCCGCGCCGGGCGCGCGGCCTTCGCGCTCCCCTCGATCCCGCTCGGGCGCGTGCTCGCGCGCTTCGATCGGCGCACCGGCGAGGCGGGGCTCCACGTGGCGGCGCGGGAGGCGCTCTCCGGCTTCGGCGCGCGCTGGACGGCGGACGCCGCGCCCCCGCCGCGCGGGGCGCTCCTCGTCGTGTCGAACCACCCCGGCGCCCACGACGCGCTCGCGCTGATGGCGGCCCTCGGCCGGCGCGATCTCATGATCGTCGCGGCCGAGCGGCGGTTCCTGCGCGCGCTGCCCGAGGTGAGCCGGCGGCTGCTCTTCGTGCCGATCGACGGGGCGCTCGGCGCGCGCGAGCTCGCGGCGCGGACCGCCGGCCTGCGCCGCGCGCTGCGGCACCTGCGCGGCGGGGGCGCGCTGCTCCACTTCCCCGCGGGGCGCATCGAGGCGGATCCGGCGTTCGCGGGCGCGGGCGAGGCGCTGCTCGGGGCGTGGCACCCGAGCGCCGGGGCGCTGCTGCGCGCGGCGGCGGCGGCGGCGGGGCGGGTCGCGGTGGCGGTCGTCTCGGGGGTGCACTCGCCGCGGGCGAAGCGGCTGGCGGTCACGCGGTGGGCCGAGCGCCGGGGGATCACCACGCTGGCGCCGCTCCTGCAGATCGCGCTTCCGGGCTTCGACGACGTCGAGGTGCGGGTGCGGCTCGGCGAGGCGCGGGAAGCGGCGGTCCTCGCGGACGGGGGCGGCGACGACGCGGCGCTCACGCGGCGGCTCCGGGACGAGGCGGCGGGGCTGCTCGCGGGCGGCAGGTAGCCGACGGCGCCGGCGGGAGGCAGACGCCGCCTGCGGAAGAGTTCCAGGATGTGGTGAGGTGCACCACGGAGGAGGCATCCATTCCGATGAGTCGATCGGAATTGCCATGAATTGGCTGGATTCTCGCTCATCCGGAATGTCGGCAGACTCGCGTCGAGATGACGCTTTTCTCAACCGCTCAGGGCTGCATCATTCCCATAGACCAATTCATTTTGCCATGATCGAGCGTGTGAATCGGTCGATTTGATGATTGACTTGTAGATCGGGCGCGCTGGATCCTCACGACAGAGGACACCCATGTACCGAATACCGATCGCCGCCGCCTTGTTGTTCGCGCCGCTCGGGTGCGGCAGCGACTTCGAGCCGCCGCTGGTCGCCGGGAGAGCCGTGCTCACCCTGGGAGCGACGCAGTTCTTCCTCGACACGGGGAACAACGGGGAGACAGCGGTCGCGTTCGACGAGGACCACCAGCGAATCTGGTACACGGACTGTGGGATACAAGACGACGAGTTCGAAGTCATGATCTTCAACGACCCCATCCGGGAGAAGAAGGGGTTCTGGGGGGTCATCCTCCGCGCGTCGCTCGACGCGACCGAGGAGGCCTGGAACGTGTCCGTCCACCTCGGGGACGACGGGCTCAACGGCGTCTGCCAGCTCAACCACAAGACCACGCGCGAGAAGGACCCGTACGAAGCGGAGCTCTCCGTGGAGGCGTGCCTGCTGAAAGACCGGACGGTCGACGCGGACGGCTTGCAGGAGGCGCGGTTCGACGCGTTCGTCCGCGCCAAGCGGTGCGTCCTGCGCGCCCCGGCGGCCGCGCCGGAGTGACGGCTCAGCGCCCCGGCGCCACCCGCGCGATCGCCGCGCGCACGGCGGCCGCGGCGCCGTCCCACGTGGGCAGCGCCGCGGACCGGACCACGGCCGCGCGGCTCATGCTCGAGCGCAGCGCCGCGTCGTCGAGGAAGCGGGACAGCGCCCGCGCGAGGCCCTCGGCGTCGTCCCAGAGCAGCGCCTCCGCGCCGTCCTCGACCACCTCCGCGATCGCGCCGGCGCGGGCGGCGAGCACCGGCACGCCGGCGCGGACCGCCTCGGTGAGCACCATGCCGTAGCCCTCGAGCCGCGACGGCAGGATCAGCGCGTCCGTCGCCGCGAGCTCGGCCGCGAGCGCGTCGTCGCCGAGCACGCCGGGGACCACCACGCGCGCCCGCAGGAACCCCGACGCCGCGATGGCGCGGCGCACCCGCTCGCCGTGAGCCGGGTCGCGCGCCGCGTCGCCGACGAGCGCGAGCGTCGCGCGCGGGCTCCCGACCCGCTCGAACGCCGCGAGCAGCTCCAGCAGCCCCTTGCGCGGGATGAAGCTCCCCACGAAGGTGATCCGCAGCGGCCCGCTGCGCTCCGCCCTGGCGGCGCGGGGCAGCAACGGGAGCCGGTCCGCGCCGGGAGGCGCCACGTCGACCCGGTCGACCCCGTGCTCGCGCCGGAGCCGCGCCGCGGTCGTGGCGCTCGTCGCCAGGCGCGCGTCGGAGAGCCGGAGCACCGCCGCCTCCCGGAGCGCGAGCGCCGCGCGCCGCGGGCCGGGCGGCAGCTCCCACGCGCTCAGGTGGTGCACGAGCAGCGCGCGCGCGATCCGGCGCGGCAGCGCCGCGAACGCCGGCCCGAGCTCCGGGAAGCAGAGCTCGTCCCCCACCACCACGGCCGGGTCGATCCGGGCGAGGCGCCGCGCGAGCGCGATCCCGGCCAGCGCGCGCGACCGCGGCGCAGGATCGAGCGACACGACCTCCACCACGTCACCGCGCGCGCGCAGCCGCTCCACGACGAGCCGATCGTAGATGTACCCGCCCGTGGTCTGGTCGAGGGCGCCGTAGACGATCCAGGCGACGCGCATGGGTCCGGAGAGCCGCTTGGCCTGAGCTACCCCCGCGGGCAGCGCCGCTGCGGCGGGCGCTACAGGTCCCGCTCGAAGCCCGCGTACGCCGTGGGCGACTCGCGGACCAGCACCCGCAGCGTCGCGCCGGGGACCGGCGCCTCGCCTTCGGGGAGCTTCGCGATGTCCGCGGCGAGCAGCGCGGCCACGTGCTCGGCCACGCGCTCGGTCGTCGAGGTGCGCCCCGGGAAGGCCGGGTGCTCGTCGAGGTTCTGGTAGTCGATCGTGTCCAGCGCCCGGCGCAGCGACGCGTGCAGCGCGCCGATGTCCATGACCACGTGGTGCGGCCCGAGCGCCCTGGCGCGGATCTCGACCTCGATGGAGTACGTCGCGCCGTGCATCCGGGTCGCCGGGCCGAAGAACGGATCGGAGAAGCTGTGCGCGATCATCACGTGATCGCTGACGCCGAGGAGGAACATGGCCTGTGCCTACGGCGTAGCCGATCGCGATCCGTACTGGAAGACCGTCTGCAGCCGCGCCCCCGGCTCGGCCGCGAGCGCGGCGTACACCGACGGCGCGTCGTCGAGCGGGACGGGCGCATCCAGCAGCGCGTCGAGCGCGGCGTCCTCCAGCAGGGCGCAGACCAGCGCGAAGCGCCGCGCGTGGTCCCAGCGGGGCGCGCGCTCCGGCGGGATGGTCGACACCTGGCTCGCGCGGAGGCGCAGGCGGCGGCGGTGGAACGCCGACCCGAGCGCGACCGGGCTCGTGCGCGCCCCGTAGAACGACGCCACCGTCACCGTCGCCTCGCGCCCCGCGTGCTCGATCGCGCGGTCGATCTCGCTCGGGTCCCCGGTCGCGGCGATCACGACGTCCGCGTCGCCCCGCGGCCGGTCGTCCTCCGGCCGGATCGCCGTGGCCGCGCCCAGGGCGAGCCCGGCCTGGCGCCGCCGCTCGCTCGGCTCGACCAGCCGGACCACCGCGCCGGCGCGCCGCGCGAGCGCCACGACGAGCAGCCCGACCACCCCGCCGCCGAGCACCACCACCGCGTCTCCGAGCCCGATCCCAGCGTCCCACACGCACGTGATCGCCGTCTCCAGGTTCGCGGCCAGCACCGCGCGCCCGCCCGGGATCGCGCGGGGCAGCATGCGCGCCGCGCCCGGGCCGAGCAGGTGCAGATCCCCGTGCGGCGCCAGCGCGAACACGCGGTCGCCGGGCGCGGGCGCCGCGCCCTCGCCGCGGGCGACGACCTCGCCCACCCACGCATAGCCGTAGCGGCGCGGGTAGGTGGGCGCGCCTTCCGCGTCGAGCGACGGATCGAACGGCGTCGGCCCCTCGCCGCGGTAGAGGAGGAGCTCCGTCCCCTGGCTCACGCCCGAGGCGAGCGCGCGCGCCACGACCTCGCCGGCCCCGGGCTCGCGCGGCGGCGCGCCGTGCCGCACCTCGACGAGGCCGGGTCCGACGAACCAGAGCTCGCGCGCGGGCGGCGCGCCGGCCTCGGGCGGCGCGCCGGCGTCAGTCGGGGTAGCCAATCTCGCCTCGCAGCAGCACGTTGCCTCCCAGGAGCTCGACCGCCGGCTCTCGCAGGTCGATCGCCGACGCGAGCGGCGCCTCTCCCAGCGCGCCGACCGCGGGGATCGCCGTGTCGCCGAGCAGGCGCGGCGCGATCTCGACCTCTGCGCGGTCGGCGAGCCGCGCGCGCAGGAACGACGTGAGCACCATGCCGCCCCCCTCGACGAGCAGCCGCCGCACGCCGCGCGCGTGGAGCTCTGCCAGCGCGTGGGTCAGCGACACGCGCCCGCGGTCGTTCGCGGGCACGACGACGACCTCCGCCCCGCGCGCTTCGAGCCGCGCCCGCGCCGCGTCCGTCGCCCGCCCCGCGGCCCCGACGACGATCACGCGCCCGCCCGGCGGCTGTCCTGACGACGGCTGCCCCGACGCCATCAGCAGCCGCGCCCCTTCCGGCACGCCGAGGGTGCTCGCCAGCACGACGCGCGCGGGCTGGGGCCCTGCGCACGCGCGCACGGTCAGGAGCGGGTCATCGATCACGACGGTGCGGATCCCGACGAGCACCGCGTCGTGGTCCGCGCGCGCCCGGTGGGCGTGCTCGATCCCCGCCGGCGTGCTGAGCCCCACGCGCTCGCCCGGCGTCGCGATGCGACCATCCAGCGTCTGGGCGAAGTGGAGCGTGACCAGCGGTCGCGGCGCGCTCATCCCGCGCTCGCGATCCCGCGCGCGACGGGGCTGATCGCGCGCGCCGCGCGGGCGAGGGGGGACTGGGGCGTCATCCCGAGCCGGCAACGGAGCCTCCGGGCCACGGCGCCACTCTAGATCAGAACGTCCGGCTCGGGGAGCGCGCGCCGCTCCGCCCCAGCGCTCGCTTGCCGCGCCGCCCCGAGCGCTCTAATCGCGCCGCGATGCCCATCGACTGGCCTGCCCTCTCGGCGCGCTGCGACCACGCCGGCATCCCCCTGCGCGGCGGGTTCCACCCTGGCGACGACGACGGCGTCCCCCCCGCAGGCGATCTCCCGGCGGGGACGCTCGTCCTGCTCGGCAACGCCGGCCCGTCGATGTGGCGCGCGTTCTCGCGCGCCCGCGAGGACGCCCCCGATCTCGCGCTCGACGACTGGACCCTGGCGGTGGTCTCCGCGCTCGCGGCGGAGCTCGGCGCGGCCGCCCTGTTCCCGTTCACCGGCCCTCCCTACTGGCCGTTCCAGCGCTGGGCGCAGCGAGCCGAGGCGGTGTACCCGTCGCCGCTCGGCATCCTCATCCACCCGCGGTTCGGCCTCTGGCACGGCTACCGCGCCGCGCTCGCCTTCCCGGAGCGGCTGTCGCTCCCGCCGCGCGACGACCTCCCGAGCCCCTGCGCGTCGTGCGCCGACAGGCCCTGTCTCCGCGCCTGCCCCGTGTCCGCCTTCTCCCCCGGCAACTACGATGTCGCCGCCTGCGTCGGTCACCTCGACGCGCAGGCCGGCGCGGCGTGCATGACCGGAGGATGCCTGTCGCGCCGCGCGTGCCCGGTCGGGCAGGAGCACATCTATCCCGAGGAGCAACGCCGCTTCCACATGCGCGCATTCCGATGCGCGCATTCCGCGCGCTAGAGCAGCAAACACGGAATTCCACCTGATTCCAGGTTGACGCCCTGATTCCAGGTTGACGCCGCCTCCTGGCTCGACCGCTGGACCGCGGGCAGGTGAGCAGCCGCGACAGCCATGAAAAGGGCGATCGCCGGCGTGGCGCCATGGCGCCGGCGCGGGTCCGGACGCAGGTTGGTGCGCGGGGGGAGGAATCGTCCGCCGATGACCCGTGCTGCCCGTCTCATGCTCGGAGCGCTCGTGCTCGTCTCGTGCGCCACCGCCGAGCGCGCTCCGAGCGGTGAGCGCGCCGCCGATCAGCCCCCGGGAGGAGGGAAAACCATGCTGAGCCTGGCGTCGCCGGCATTCGCGCAGCGCGGCGAGATCCCGATGGAGCACACCTGCGAGGGGGCCGATCGATCCCCGCCGCTCACCTGGTCCTCGCTGCCGCCGGGCACACGCAGCCTCGCGCTCATCGTGGACGACCCGGACGCGCCCGACCCCCGCGCCCCGAAGACCACGTGGGTGCACTGGGTGGTTTACAACCTCCCGCCCACGGCGAACGACCTGCCCGCAGGCGCTGCGGACGGCGGCCTCCCCGAGGGCGCCCGCCAGGGCCTGAACGACTGGAAGCGCCCGACCTATGGTGGCCCTTGCCCGCCGGTCGGCAGGCACCGCTATTTCCACAAGCTCTATGCCCTGGATACGGTCCTGCCCGACCTCGGCACACCGACGAAGGCCCAGCTCGAACAGGCGATGGCCGGCCACGTGGTCGCCCATGTCGAGCTCGTGGGCACGTACCAGAAGACGGAGCGGTAGCGGCGCCCGCCGTGGGCCACGGCGGCGCGGCTCACCGCTTGTTGACGCGATATCCCGCGCGGGGGAAGTGCAGCGCGATCTCTCCCACCGCCGGATCCTGCCGCCGGACCGTGATCTCGGACGCCGAGATCCGCGCCACCACGCCGCGGATCTCGTCGGTCCCGTAATCGTCGGCCGCGATCGTCACCGCATCTCCCGGCCGGAGCTCCTCCCCTCTCGCGCTCTCCCCGCCGGCGACGTCCGCCGGCTCGGACGCGCGGGCGATCGCGAGCGCCTCGGCCGGGGTCATCGGCCGGGCGTCGCCCGGGCCGAAGCCCTCGATGCGCGCGAACCACGCCGCGACCGCCGGCCGCGCCTCGACCTCGGCGAACAGCTTGGCGCTGTGCTTCATGAACCAGACCGGGTGAAAGCACGCCGCGTCCGCGATCGAGAACGCGTCGCCCAGCAGGAACGGCCGGTCGCGGAGCTGGCCCTCCAGCCGATCGAGCGACAGCCGCGCCTGGCTCAGCGCGTGCGGCGCCGCCCCGAAGATCGCCTCCTTGCTCAGCGCCGGCGACATCGCCGCGCGATCCTCGAGGATGCCTGGCGGCAGGACATGGAACAGCTCGACCACCATCGGCGGCGCGACCTGCTGCATGAACCGATGGTCCGCCCAGTCCTCGATCATCGCGGCCAGCCCGCGCTGGCCCGCCGGGAAGCAGGCAGGCTCCGGCCGGAGCTCCTCCAGGCGCCGCGCGATACACGCCGTGTCACAGTAGACGTCCGCGCCGATCTGCAGGACCGGGATCCGCCGGTATCCCCCGGTGAGCGGCGTCAGATCGGGCTTCGGCGCCATGATCGGCTGCTCGACCGATCGCCACGCCAGCTTCTTGTACGCGAGGATCCGGCGGATCTTCTCCGCGAAGAGCGACAATGGATAGTGGTGAAGAATGATCTCGTGCATGAACGATCTCCCTTGGTGCGACCTCGTCGCGTCGATGGCCACCCTAGGACACCGGCCCCGCGCCGCTCTTGGAGGATCTTGCGATCGCACGCCGAGGCCCCTCACGCTCGCCCGGCGTCCGGACCGGGCGGCCGCCGGCGAGCGCGCCGCCGCGTTCCCCCGCGCCACGCCGCCCGCGAGCCGCTAGCCTACGCCCCCGGGGGGCAGCGCCGCGCGTCGCGGCGTCCTCGCGGAGCCCTCCTCATCGCATCGACCGATTCGACCGCTCCCCGCGCCCCGCGCGGGACAAGGAGGCACCGCCCATGCTCGCCGGCCGCATGATGGATTATCCGCTGACGATCGCGCACTTCCTCGAGCGGGCGAGGACGTACCACGCCCGCAGCGCGATCGTGACGCAGAACCCGGACAGGACCTCTTCCCGCGCGACCTACGCCGATCTCCACCGCCGCGCCTCGAAGCTCGCGCACGCGCTGACGCGGCTCGGCGTCCGCGCGGGCGATCGCGTCGCCACGCTCTGCTGGAACCACGCCCGGCACATGGAGCTCTACCTCGGCGTCCCGGCCATGGGCGCGGTCGTCCACACCCTCAACCTGCGCCTCCACCCGAGCGATCTCGGGTACATCGCCTCGCACGCCGAGGACAAGGTCCTCGTCGTCGACCGCTCGCTCCTCCCGCTCTACCGCAAGTTCGCGCCCCAGGCCCGCTGCATCCAGCGCGTCATCGTCGTCGGCGACGACGGCCCCGTGGAGGGCGACGGGCTCGACTACGAGGCGCTGCTCGCGCCCGAGCCCGATCACTTCGACTTCCCGCGGCTCGATGAGCGCGCCGCCGCCATGCTCTGTTACACCTCCGGCACGACGGGCAACCCGAAGGGCGTCCTCTACAGCCACCGATCGATCGTCCTCCACACGCTCGTCTCGTGCATGCACGACGCGCTCGGCTTCCGCGACAGCGACGTTGTCCTGTCCGTGGTGCCCATGTTCCACGCGATGGCGTGGGGCCTGCCGTACTCGGCGGTCGCGACCGGCGCCAGGATCGTCCTGCCCGGCCCGCACCTCGACCCCGCGTCGCTGCTCGATCTCATGGCCCGCGAGCGCGTCACGTTCGCCGCCGGCGTCCCCACCATCTGGCTCGGCATCCTCGCGCTCCTCGACGAGCACCCGAAGCGCTGGGATCTCTCGTCGCTGCGCGCGATGGTGATCGGCGGCTCGGCGGCGCCCCCCGCGCTCATCGACGGCTTCCTCGCGCGCCACGGGCTCGTGGTCACGCACGCCTGGGGGATGACCGAGACCAACCCGCTCGGCACCATCGCGCACCTCCGCAGCGGCCTCGACCTGGACGCCGCCGCGGCGCTCGACACGCGCGCCTCCCAGGGCTTTCCGGTCCCGTTCGTCGACCAGCGCCACGTCGGCGCGGACGACCAGCCGCTGCCCTGGGACGGCCGGAGCATGGGCGAGCTCGAGGTGCGGGGCCCCTGGGTCGCCTCGTCGTACTTCGGCGACGAGGGCGAGGACCGCTTCACGAAGGACGGCTGGTTCAAGACCGGCGACGTCGTGACGATCGACGGCGACGGGTACATGCGCATCACGGATCGCGCGAAGGACGTGATCAAGTCGGGCGGCGAGTGGATCAGCTCGGTCGCGCTCGAGAACGCGCTCATGAGCCACCCCGCCGTCCTCGAGGCCGCGGTGTTCGCCGCGCGCCACCCGGTCTGGGGCGAGCGCCCGCTCGCGGCCGTCGTGCTGCGGCCCGGCCAGGCCGCCTCGAAGGACGAGCTCCGCGCCCACCTCGATCCCCGCTTCGCGAAGTTCTGGATCCCGGACGAGGTCCTCTTCGTCGAGCGCATCCCGCGCACCTCGACCGGCAAGTTCCTGAAGTCGCAGCTCCGCGACGAGTTCGGCGATCTGCTCACGAAGCGGCCCCCGGGCTGACGTGCCCGCGCGCGCCCGCGAAATCGCCCGACGATCCCGGCGGCGCGTGGTCTAGGCTGCCCCAATGGCCGAAGGGGATCCCGAGGACTTCGCCGCCGCGCTCAACGCGGCGGGCGTCGACGGCTGGATGAACGCGATGGGCCTGCGGCTGATCCGCGCCACGCGCGACGAGGTCGAGGCCGAGCTCGACATCGGCCCGCAGCACCGGCAGGCCTACGGCATCGTGCACGGCGGCGTGCACGCGGGGATCGTCGAGACGCTGGCGTCGATCGGCGCGGCGCTCAACGCCCTGGCGGACGGCCGCACGGTCGTCGGTCTCGAGAACCACACGAGCTTCCTGCGCGCGGTCCGGTCGGGGCGGCTCCGCGCCGTCGCGCGGCCGATCGACCGCGGGCGCCGCACGCAGGTCTGGGAGGGCTCGGTCCACGACGAGCAGGGCCGGCTCTGCGCCTCGGGGCGCGTGCGCCTGCTCGTGCTGGAGCCGGACGCGGTGCTCGCGGGGCAGCGCGCCGGCACGCCGGGTTGAACCCCCCCGAGCGCCGGAGTACCCGATCGCCCGCGTGTCTGACCCGCTGACCGACGGAGCGCCTGGCCGCCTGACCACCGCCGCCCTCGCGAGGAGCCCCCGTTGCGCGACGTAGCCGCCGCCCTCCAGAGGATCGACCGCATCCCCCGGCTCGGCTGGGTCGTCGGGCCCTCGCCGGTCACGGCGCTGCCGCGGCTCGCCGCCGCGCTCGGCCTCGATTTCCTGGGGATCAAGCGCGACGACCTGTGCGAGCCCCTCCACGGCGGGATGAAGATGCGCAAGCTCGAGTACCTGCTCGCCGCGCCCCCGCTGTCGACGGCGGCCGCGTGGTCGGCGGCGGGCGGCATCGGCTCGGGCAACGTGGCGGCGCTCGTCGTCGCGGCGGAGCGCCTCGGCCGGCGCGTGCACGCGCACCTCTTCTGGACCGACCTCTCCCGCGCGGTGATCGACAACCTCGCGCTCACGGCCTCGGGGCCGACCTCGATCCGCTTCTATCCGTCGCGCCTCGAGCTCGCGCTCGCGCGCCCGTCGCTCTTCCTGCCGCTCCGCGCGCGGGACGGCGAGGGCGCGGCGATCGTGCCGCTCGGCGCCACGTCGGCGCTCGGCATGGTGGGGGCCGCGCGCGCGGCGCTCGAGCTGTGCGCGCAGGTCCGCGCCGGCGAGCTCCCCGAGCCCGCGCGCGTCTATGTCGCGCTCGGCTCCGGCGGCACCGCCGCCGGCCTCGCCGTCGGCCTTTCGCTCGGCGGCCTGCGCTCGCGCGTCGTCGCCGTCGCGGTCGTCGAGCGCCTCCTCGCCTCGCGCTTCCGCCTGCGCGCCCTCACGGCCGAGCTCCGCGCCTTCCTGGCCGCGCGCGCGGGAATCGCGCCCGTGCCCCCCGCGGCCCCGATCGACCTCGTCCACGGCCACCTCGGCCGCGGCTACGGCTCCCCCACGGCCGCGTCGCTCGCCGCCTGCGACGCGCTCGCGGCCGAGGGCATCTCGCTGGAGCCGGTCTACACCGGCAAGGCGATGGCCGCGCTCCTGGCCGACGCGCGAGCGCGGCGGCTCGGCCCGGTGCTGTTCTGGCACACGGCGCGGCGCGAGCCCTTGCCCAGGCCGGACGGCTTCTGCGAGCGCCTCCCGCCCGAGCTGGCGCGGCGCCTCGGCGCCCACTGCGGCGGCGGCTCTCGATAAGGAACCTACATATCGCCGCCTTGCGGCGTCCTGCCGCCATCGCACGGAGATGAATTTGTACGTCGCCTCGACATCGCGGCGGGGTAAGATCGCTTTCTCTCTTGCGCCCTCGGCGGCTGTTTGCTTTGGCTGCCGTGGCGCCTGTCCGCGCACCACGCGCAACGCGCTTAAAAAGGAGACTTCGCATGCTTCGCCTCCAATCGAACTGGTACGTTCCGCTCGCGATGCTGCTGGCATTGACCGGCGTCGCCTGCGGCGGCGGCGACAACGCGTCGAGCGGATCCGGGGACACCGGCGCCGGCGCCGGGAACGGGTCGGGCGCGGGTGGCGACGACTTCGGGAGCGGCGTGGCGGCGGGGCCGGGCGCGGGCAATGGCAGCAGCGGCAGCGGCAGCGGGTGCGACGCGAAGCTCACGGGCATCGTGCGCGACTTCCGCGCCTACGAGGACGGGGACGGGCACCCCGACTTCGAGACGTTCCAGGGCCGCGGCCTGAAGGGGATCGTCGCGCGCGAGCTGGGCCCGGATCAGAAGCCCGTCTATGCGCACCAGGGGGCCACCGAGCACACCACCGGGCCGGAAGAGTTCAATCAGTGGTACCGCGACGTCCAGGGGGTGAACATGCCGATCGAGTTCACCATCACGCCCGTGGTGGGCGCGGACGGCATCGCCACCTATGACAACCGGGCGTTCTTCCCCATCGACCGGGGGGGCTTCGGGAACGAGGGCAGGGAGCACAACTTCCACTTCACGTTCGAGCTCCACATGAAGTTCGTCTACAAGGGCGGCGAGGTCTTCTCGTTCACCGGCGACGACGACCTCTGGGTGTTCATCAACAACCGTCTCGCCATCGATCTCGGCGGCCTCCACGGCCCCCAGTCCGACGAGCTCGATCTCGACCGGATGGCCGAGGAGCTCGGGATCGTGCCCGGCCAGGAGTATCCGCTCGACTTCTTCCACGCCGAGCGGCACACGACCGAGTCGAACTTCGTGATCCAGTCGACGCTCGCGTTCACGAACTGCGAGCCCATCTTCGTCGACTGAGCGGCGGGGCGCACAGAAGAGAAGAATTTGAACCACAGAGGCACAGAGGGCACAGAGGAGAGAGAAGAGAAAAGAGAATAATTATTTATCTCTCTTCTGTTCCTCTGTAGTTCCTATCTCTCTTCTCTTCCCTCTGTGCCCTCTGTGCCTCTGTGGTTCAAATCTCTCTTCTCTCCCTCTGTGGTTCCCTCTCTCATGAGACCAGGGCGGCGTGCCGAGGCGGCGTCAGAGCGAGAATGACGCGCTCACGAACGTCGAATCCGCGAGCCGGTACGGCACCCCCATGATGTCCCTCGGCCGCGGCGCGCGAACGAGGTCGCGCGGGAGCTCGTAGGTCTGGTCCATCAGCCGGATCTCGATCGGGCCGGAGTCCTCGACCTCCAGCGACCACTCGATGCCCCCCGGCGGCAATCCCATGTAGGTGAACCCCCACCGGACATCGCGCTTCACCTGCGCCCCGCGGACCGCTTCCTCCACGCGCTGGCCGTCCACCTCCGCGCGGAGCACCGGGGTCGGGGACGCCACCTCGGCGAGCAGCCACGGGGCGCCGCGGGGCGACGCGATGCGGAGCCGGAGCGACCGCACGCCGCCGCGCGTGACGTCGCCGAGCACCGCGAGCGACGGCGGCGGCAGCGCGGCGACAGGCGCCTCGCTCTGCCGGGTCAGGCGCACGAACGGCACCGTGAACGAGGGCGCCTGCGCGCGATCGTCCGGGAAGTGGGCCGCGGTCCACGGGTCGAGGTCCCGGTCGGCCGAGAGCCAGTGGGCCTCCCCGGCCGTCGCGTCGAGCGCGTAGGCGAGGCTCGCCGGCCGCGGCCGCGCCTCGCTGAAGCCGCCGGTCGCGCAGGCGACCACGAGCGCCAGGGCGCCCGGCAGCGCGAAGGCGAGCGCGAGCCGCCGCGAGCGACCGCCGCCGAGGAGCTCGGCGTGCGGCAGGAAGAGCCCGAAGACGAGCGCGACAGCGAGCGCCGGCGCCGCCGCCATCGGCAGGCCCAGCGCGACGAAGAGCAGGTACGGGCCGGGCACGGCCAGCGCGACCGCCGGCGCCGCCGCGGCGACGAGGAGCGCGGCGTCGAGCCATGTCGGAGGCCACGCGGGCGGCGCGTCGCCGCGCCGGATCGTCACGGCCGCGACGCCGAGCAGGGCGAACGCGAGCGGCCAGGCGAAGTAGAAGCTCGCGCCCGGCATCGAGAGGCTCGACGCGACGAGCAGCAGCAGCCAGAGGAGCAGCGCGCCCAGCGCGGCGTCGCAGGCCCCGAGGCGCGCCCGGACGAGCCGGTAGCCCGCCGCGGACGCCGCGAGCGCGAGGAGCGCGAGCGCCAGCCGGTACGCGGGCGCGTTGTACGGCTCGAACGGCATCACCCGCAGCACCGGGTGGACGCGCCGCAGGGCCCACGCGAGCCCGCCCACCGCGGCGGCGACGCCGAGAAGGATCGTCAGAAAGGCGAGCGATCCCGATAACATACGGCCCAGCGACGCGACCCCCCGCCGCCGCGCCAGCGCCACCACACCCGCGAACAGGCAGGCGATCAGCGCGGCGATCCACGGCACCCAGCCGATCGGGTGCGCGAGGAGGTGGGCGCCCCAGGTGTTGAAGTACACGGCGTCCGCGCGGTCCCGGCGCCCGAGGTCGAGCGCGCCGAAGCGCCGCGCGAGCGACAGCGCCTGATCCCCGGCGTGCTGCACGCTCCGGAGGTCGAGGTTGCTCAGGGTGTCGGACGGCGCGTGGTAGTGCGCGGCCGCGTCGCTGAAGGCGAAGTTCAGCCCGGGGATCCCGGCCCGCTTGAACACGCTGAGGTCGGTGCTGTGGCCCATGCGCCGCGCCACCTCGGGGAACAGCGACGAGGCCACCGGGTAGGGCGCGACGCGGGCGAGCTCGCGCACGGGCCACGCGTCCCCGGGCCCGGTGTCGAACATCGCGACCACGCCGCCGGCCCCGCGGGCGTCGAAGTTGAGCGCGATCCGCACCTCGCCGCGCAGCGGGTGCTCGGCCATGAACGCCCTGCCGCCGAGGATGCCGCCCTCCTCGGCGTCGGTGAACAGGAGCAGCACGTCGTTGCGCAGCGGCGCGCCGCTCCTCAGCGCCCGCAGCGTCTCCAGCAGCGCCGCCACCCCGCTGCCGTCGTCGGCGGCCCCTGGGCTGCCGGGCACCGAGTCGTAGTGCGCGACGAGCGCGACCGCCCCGGTGCTGTCCGCGCCCGGCAGCCGCGCCACGACGTTCTCCACGCGCGCGGCGTCGTACGGCAGGCCCCACTGCCGGCTCAGCACCGACGCGCGCTGGACCTCGGCCTGCACGCCGAGCTCCGCGAGCCGCGCGAGCAGGTACTCGCGCGCCCGCCGGTGGGCCGCGGTGCCGGTCGGGCGCGGCTCCGCGGCGATGCGCGCGAGGTGCTCCCGGGCCCGCTCGGCCGAGAACGCCTCGGGCGGCGCGCTGGCCGGCACGACGTCCGGAGGGCGGCCGAGCTGCGCGATCCGGAGCGCGACGAGCGCGAGGAGCGCGAGCGCCACGGCGAGCCCAGGCCACCACCGCGCGCGCAGGAGCCTCGTGGAATTCATCGATGGCCCTCCGTCTCGGCGTCCCTGGACACGAAGTAGTCGCGCAGCGTCCGGCCCTCCGTCTCGTCGAAGCGCGCGTCGAGCATCTCGAGATCGCTCATGCGGTCGAGTCGGAAGCCGCGGAACGCGCCGCGCAGCTCGCACCACGCGGCGAGCGACCAGCCGGTGCCCATGAAGAAGAGCCCCAGCGGGAGCGCCGTCCGCGTCGAGCGGGCGCCGTCGGCGCGCGCGTAGCCGAAGCGGATCTTGCGGCGCTCGCTCACCGCGGCGCGCAGCTCGGCGAGGTGCGCGGTGGCGCTCTCGGGGATGTGGAAGCTCGGCGCGAACAGCGCGCTCGCGGCGACCCTCGGCCGGAGGCGGTCGGGCAGCGCCGCCTCGATCCGCGCGAGCGCGCGCCCGGCGGCGCGCACGAGCGCCGGATCGGACCAGCTCCCCACCATGCGCGCGCCGAGCACGAGCGCCTCGATCTCGTCCTCCTGGAACATGAGCGGCGGCAGATCGAAGCCGCGGGGCAGCGCGTAGCCGACGCCGGCCTCGCCCTCGATCGGCACGCCCGACGCGATGAGATCGCGGATGTCGCGGTAGATGGTCCGCTCCGAGACCTCGAGCTCCTCCGAGAGGCGCGCGGCCGTCGTGACCCGGCGCCGGCGCAGGAGCTGCACGATCTGGAACAGCCGGTCGGCCCTCCGCATGGCGGCGCGTCCCCGTCCTCCGGCGCCGGCGCGCCCCGTCAGGCCGCCGGCGCGCCGTCCTCGGGCCTGCGCGCGAGGCGCGCGGACGCGCGGCGGTAGATCTCCGTGAGCGGCGCGCGGTGCGCGGCGAGGAGGACCACGACCCCGGCCAGCCACAGGAGCGCGAGCGGCACGAGCGCCGAGGCCGTCGTGTAGACGAGCACGGGGCGGAACGCGCGCTCCTCCGTGACGAGCTCCCGGCTCACGTGGAGGTTCCTCGCGTAGCTCGGGAGCGCCAGCGCGACCGGCGTCACCCCCTCCAGCACGGCGCCCCCGGGCGCGAGGGAGGCGCCGCCGCCCTTCGCCTGGTCGTCGTCCTTGGCCCTGCGCACCGACGCGGTCGACGGCGCGGCCGTCTCGTACGCGGAGTCCCACCGCTCGCCCTGGTAGCGCCCCGCCGAGATCGCGAAGAGCCCGATCAGCAGCGCCAGGCCGCCCGCGACGAGCAGCACCACCATCGCGGCCGCGCGGCTCGCGCCCCGGAACAGCCGCCCCGCGAGCCACGCCGCCGCGCCGGTCGCGATCCCGACAAGGAGCGCCACGAACGTCGCCGGCGCCACGAACCACAGGCCCGCCATGACCAGCCCGCCCAGCACGCGCAGCGCGCGGACGCGCCCGCGGCCCGCCGTCGGGCCGGGGCGGACCGCGATCCACGCCGCCGCGAAGCCGACCGCCACGGCGAGGGCGTCGCCCGCGTCCGCGAACCACACCGGCCGGTCGCCGCCGAGCAGCGCGACCGGCAGCACGCTCTCGGGCAGGCCGACCGTGAGCGCCATCCGGCTCGCGGTGAGCGGGTAGCTCGGCATCGGCAGCGCCATGGTGCCGCCGATCGAGCGCACCGCCGCCTGCGCCAGCGACTGCACCTGGATCGTGTGGCTCCCCGTCTGCAGCGGGACGAGGACCTCCTCCGCGGCCGCGCCCTGGTGCATGATCCGCTGCGCCTTGCCGTCGGTGGCCAGGTAGATCGGCCGCCCGCCGGGCGCGTACGTCAGGTAGTCGATGCCGTTGTTCTCGTAGCTCAGCGCGTCGTCGGCCACGAGGTCCCCGCGCTCGGTCAGGACCAGGGTGCGGCGGTGCTCGCGCACCACCGCGGCGAGCACCTCGACCCCAGCGAGCGGCTCGACCTTGACCTCCACGCTCTGCCCTCGCTGCACGAGCAGGAGCCGCGACGTCGCCTGGGTCCGCGGGATCGGCGACTCGGCCGCGTCGACCTGGCGCGCGCCGTTCACGGTGAGCCGGTGCTCCGCGTCGGACTCGAACAGCCACCACTCGTAGGCCGAGCGCGGGTCGGGCGAGAAGGCGCCGACCTTCGGGAGCGTGCCCGAGATCGTCATCTCCGCGGCGCGGCCCGAGGTCGGCAGCACGAGCTCCCCGCCCTCGACCCGGAAGCCGCTCGCGCCGGAGACGTCGAGCACCTTCTCCCCGAACGCGAGCGGCAGGCGCACCACGCCGAGATCGGTGCCCGACCGCATCACGAGCCGGTACTCGAAGCCGATCTCGCGCCCCACCCGCACCGCGCGCGAGAGCTGGAAGACCGTGGGGCCCGCGCTCTGCGCCGCCTCGCCGCCCTCGGTGCTGAAGTGGAGCGCCGCCCCCGAGAGCCCCGAGAGCCGCGCGCCCTCCGCGACAGAGCCGCCGGTCACGTCGGCCTCGAACGAGTTGAGCGGGCCGGCCACGAGGAGCGTGAGGTCGCCCCCGAGCGACAGCGTGCCCCGGAGCACGAAGCGGCGCGCGGCCGTCCACAGATAGTAATGGCTCCCCTCGAAGCTGATCGGCGCGGCCTCGCGGCGCGACGCGGGCCTCCCGTCGTCGAGCACGGCCTCGATGCGGACGTGCTCCGGCGGCCCGAAGAGCGGCACGGCCACGGGGCCGTCCGCGAGCACCCCGCCCGAGAGCTCGAACTGGAGCGGCCCCTCGCCCACCGCGCCGGTGATGCGCAGCCTGTCGAGCGCGTAACACCGCTCCGCGCACTTCCCCGCGGCGCCGCGCTGCTCGACCCAGCGCGAGAGCATCTCGAGCTGACCGGCCCACGAGTCCGGCGGCAACGCAGCCCCGCGAGCCGGCGCCGCCGCGCCCGCCTTCGCCGCGGGCGTCGCGGGCGCAGCGCCCGCCGCGGGCGCCCCCGTGGGCTCGACCGCCGCCTGCGCCAGCGCCAGCGAGGGGACGACGAGCAGCAGCAGCACGACGAGAAGCCGAGAGAGCCTTGAACGCGCGGCCTGGTTCCAGCGCGCTAGCGACATAGGGAAACTCCCTTCTTTGACCTGCCGAGCGAACGCGATGGCCGCCGCAGCGTCCTCATCAGACTACCGAGTGAAAAACGACTGCAACAAAATCGACAGCGACCTTGACAGCTAACGCGACGCGTCGCAGTGTCGGGACGACGCGTTTGTGCCCTCCGACGAAGCCGCGAATCCGGCTCCGTTCACTGGCATGGTCGCTCACAGGGCCCCGGGGCTCCAGGTTCACATCGCGTCTCGCCGATTCGCGGGGGCGGGCGACGCCTGAGGCGCTGGGGCCATCGCTCGATTCATCATCTCTGTACGCCCGCGTGCATCGCGGGGGGACATAACGAAGTGGGAGGCAGATCATGAGTGAGACGCAGAGCATCAGCGAGCCGAAGGCCGAGAACAGCGTGAACGGGACCGCCGCGCACGCGGGGCAGGCGGATGCGAGCGCCTCGACGCCGGCGGCCAAGCCGCCCTTCGTCGAGACGCTGCGCGAGCTGGGCACCTCCTGGGCCGAGGTGGCCATCGGGTATGGGCGGATCGCGCTCGAGAACGCCGCGCGCGTGCTCGATCGGACGGCCGGTAAGCTCGGTGAGCTTCAAGGGAAGCTCAAGAAGGGCGACGTGGCCGCCGCCGAAGGCGCCCGCTGAATCCTCGCTCCGGCGCGCCGCCGGGGGGCGCTCATCAGGGCGCTTCCGGCGGCGCGGGGACGGGCGCGCCGCCGATATCCAGCGCAACAGCGTAGATCGAGCCGGCCGCGCCGCCGACGTAAAGGGTCTTCCCATTGAAGCCGGGGCCCGATCCGAACTGCGCATTGGCGACCGAGGTGGGGAAGCTCGCCAGGAGCTCCGGCTCTCCGAGGGCCGCGCCTGTCGCGTCGAGCCGCACGCGGTAGAGCCCCCTGTCCTTGTTATCGATCGTGTACAGGTGACCGCACGTATCGAGGACGAGCCCGTCGAGCACGGCCGAGGCCACCGTGGTCACGAGCGCCGGGCGCGCGGGCTCATCGTCGCGCGCGGCGAGGTCGATCCTGCGGATCTCGCCGGCGGAGGCGTTCGTGTAGAAGACGACCCTGCGCGCCGGGTCGAAGACGATGCCGCTCGGCTGGCTCACCTCGGGCTCGCCGCCCGCGATCTCGTCGACGGTCGCGTCCGGGTTGAGGCGAATCACCCGGTTGCCGGCCGTCTCCGTCGCCCAGACGTTGCCGTCCGCGTCCGCGGACAGGCCGTTCGGCGTCGACAGGCCCTCCACGAAGTCGCTGACCACGCCGATCGTCGAGATCTCGACGACGGCCCCGGCCTCCGGCAGCGCGGCCACGAGGGTCCCGTCGGGCCGGTACCTCAGCCCGAGCACGGCGCCCGGCAGCGACGCGAAGTTCGATGTCTGCCCGGTGGCGTCATAGCGAATGAGGTTCGGCCCCTGCTTGGCGACGATGTGGCCCTGGCCGTTGAACGCGAAGTCCTCGCTGCCGCTGAACACGTCCGTGATCCGCTTCGGCTCGATCGGCCCGGGCGCGAGCTCCGCGCACGCGCCCGTCGGGCCCGCGCCGGCGCCCTCGCCGCCCGCGCTCGCGCTCGTCGTCGCGCCCTCCCCGCCGGCGCCCCCGCCGCCCGCGCTCGAGGCCGTCGTCGCGCCGGCCCCGCCGTCGCCGCCCGACGCCTCGCCGCCCGCCACGTCGCCACCGATGTCGCCGCCGCACGCCGGGGGCGCGCTCGAAAGGAGCAGCGCCCATCCGAGCAGCCGGAAACCTCTCTTCATCTACTCGCCTCCTCGCGCCGCACACTACACGGCGCCCCCCGCATTGCCTACGGCGGACGGCGCGCGACGGCATCGCGCGGAGCAGAGCGGCGCTCTAGTGGCGCGCCCTGGAGACGATGAGGACGCCGGCGCCGATGACCGCCGCGGCCACCCAGGTCGCGGCGGAGGCGCGCTCGCCGCCGAGCAGGACGCCGAGGGCGATCGCGATGATCGGGTTCACGTAGGCGTAGCTCGTCGCGATCGCCGGGCGCGTGTTCCTGAGCAGGTACGTGTACGCGCTGAGGCCCACGATCGAGCCGAACACCACGAGATAGGCGAGCGCGAGGAGCGACCGCGAGGACGGCGCCGCCGCCAGGCGCTCGCCCGCGATCGCGCTGATCCCGAGCATCACCGCGCCGCCGGCGAGCATCTCCGCCGCGACGGCCATCGGCCCCTCGGGCAGCGGCGTCGTCCGGCTGTACAGCGAGCCGAGCGCCCACGCGACCGGGGCCAGCACGATGAGCAGCGCCCCGGCGTGCTCCGCATGGAGGGCGCCCCCGAGGTGGAGCAGCGCCGCGCCCGCGAACCCGATGAGGAGCCCGACCCACTCGCCCCGCGACACCTCCGGCGCGCCGCGCGGGCCGAGCGCGCCGCCGCGCGCGGCCCGCACGGTGGTGAACAGCGCCAGCCAGAGCGGCATCGTGGACACCACGACCGCCGCGACCCCGGAGCTCACCCACTGCTGCGCGACGACGACCAGCCCGTTGCCGGCCACGAGCAGCAGCACGCCGACCCGCGCCGCCGCGCCCCACTGCCGCGGCGTCGGGCGCGGGACGCCGCGCAGCCGCAGCACCCCGTAGAGCAGCGCGCCCGCGGTCGTGAAGCGCACCCCCGCCAGCAGGAACGGCGGCAGCGTCTCGAGCGCGACCGAGACGGCCAGGTACGTCGAGCCCCAGACGAGGTACAGCGCCGCCAGCGAGAGGAGCACGAGCCAGCTCCCCCGCGCCCTCTCGAGCGCCGCCCGCGCCCTCTCGAGCGCCGCCCGCGCCGTCCTCTCCGCCCCGTCGGCCACCGCGATCTGCGCCGGCTCGAGCGCCTCCACCACGAGGAGCCCTCGCCCCGCGCCTCCATAGCTGGCCCCCGCCTCCAGCACCACGTCGTCCGGCGCCCCCTCGCGGGTGACCCAGACCGCGCCGGCGGTGCAGCTCAGGACGAGCGGACCGCCCCGGAGGCGGCGGGTCCACAGGCCGCCTTTCCCCAGCTCGATCCGCGCAGCGCCTCGGACGCGCGCCTGCGCGTCCGGAACAAGTGAGGCCAGTTTCATGTGACGGAGCTTGCGGTCTGGCGGGCGACCGGCACAGAGGCAGTCTTCCGGGCATTGAGGCCGGTACAGTTGCGGAAAGTGGCGACTGTGCTGGTCCTTACGCCTGCCGGCTGTACCGGTACCGCAGGGGTCGCCCGGTTGTACACTCGTCCCTCGTGCAGGCGCCCATCGAGCAGCAGGACGATGCCCACCTCTACGACCGCGTCGCCGCGCACATCGCCGATCTGATCGCGCGCGGCACGCTGCGGCCCGGCGACAGGATCCCCTCGGTGCGGCGGCTGAGCCGGCAGCAGGGGGTCAGCGTCGCGACGGTGCTCCAGGCGTACCTGCAGCTCGAGAACCGCGGCCTCGTCGAGGCGCGCCCGCAGTCGGGGCACTACGTCCGCGCCCGCCGGGTCCTCACGCTCCCGGAGCCGCGGGCCGCGCGCGCCAGCAGCACCGCCACGCGGGTCAGCGTGAAGGCCCTGGTCACGAAGGTGTACCGGGCCACGCGGGATCCGCACATCGTGCCGTTCGGCGCGGCGTGCCCGAGCCCCGAGCTCCTGCCCACCGACAAGCTGAACCGCATCCTCGCCGCGATCGCGCGGGGCGCGGGCGGCGCGGGCGTCTCGTACGACCCGCCGCCGGGCCTGCCGGCGCTGCGGCGGCAGATCGCCCGGCGCTCGGTCGAGTGGGGCGTCGCGCTCGGCGCGGACGACATCGTGACCACGGTCGGCGCCATGGAGGGGCTCCACCTCTGCCTGCGCGCGGTCGCGCGCCGCGGCGACACGGTCGCGCTGGAGTCGCCGGCGTACTACGGGCTCCTCCAGCTCATCGAGAGCCTCGGCATCAAGGCGCTCGAGGTCCCGTCGCACCCCCGCACGGGCATGGACCTCGACGTCCTCGAGGAGATGCTGGGCCGCCACCGCATCAAGGCGTGCCTCGCGATCCCGAACTTCAACAACCCCCTCGGCAGCGCCATGCCCGACGAGGCGAAGGAGCGGCTCGTCGCGATGCTCGCGCGCCGCGAGGTGCCGCTCATCGAGGACGACATCTACGGCGACCTGCACTTCGGCGACGTCCGCCCCCGCCCGGCCAAGGCGTTCGATCGCAAGGGCCTCGTGATGCTCTGCTCGTCGTTCTCGAAGACGATGGCCCCGGGCTACCGGGTCGGCTGGGCGGCCCCCGGCCGCTTCCTCGACGAGGTCGAGCAGCTCAAGTTCGGGCAGAGCGTGGCCTGCGCGACCCTGCCGCAGATGGCGGTCGCCGAGTTCCTCGAGATCGGCGGCTACGACCACCACCTGCGGGCGCTCCGGCGCCGCCTCGCCGGCCAGGTCGCGCGTATGAGCGAGGCGATCGCCGAGCACTTCCCGCCTGGCACCCGGGTCTCCCGCCCCGCGGGCGGATTCGTCCTCTGGGTCGAGCTGCCGCCCGGCACGAGCGCGCTGGACGTGCACGAGCGCGCCCTGGATCACGGCATCAGCGTCGCGCCGGGCCCCATCTTCTCGGCCAAGCACCGGTTCTCGAACTACATCCGGATCAACTGCGGCTATCCGTTCACCGACCTCATCGAGCACGCGGTCCGGACGCTCGGACGGATCTGCGCCGAGGTGGCCGAGGCGTGAAGGGTGCAACGGGCGAGATCGCCGACATGGGCGACATGAGGCCTGCGCGCCGCGCGACCGCCGATGACCGGCGCGCCCTGGCTGCCGTACCCGCCCTGAAGTAGAACCCCGTCTCTCGACAGCGCGCCCCGCCGACGGCGCGCCCCGACGAGCCCACGACCTTGCGTCCCCGACACCCAGCGCCCCGCCCGTCGCCCGCGCCTCCCCCGCCGTCCGCGCCCCGCCCGTCGCCCGCCCGCGCGGCCCGGACGCTCGCGGCCCTGCTGGCCGTCCTGCCCGCCTGCCGCGCCGGGGCGACCGCCGCGCCGGGCGCGCCGGCGACGGAGGTGCTGCGCCCGCTGCCGGATCGCATCGACGGCAGCACCCTGCTCGGCCGGGACGCGCAGCGCGCCGCTCAGGCCGGCGCGGGCCCGCTCCGGGTGGTCGGCGCGGACATGGTGTCCGAGGGCGATCGCCTCGGCGCCTTCGTCGAGGTGCCCGCCGGCGAGTGCATGCTCGCGATGGCGCGCGTCTCGCCGACCATCGGCGACGTCGACCTGTTCGCCTTCGAGGACGACGGCAGCGCCTTCTCCACGGACGAGGCCGCCGACGCGCGCGCCTCCATCCTTGTCTGCCCGCCGCACCCGCGGCGGCTCTACGTGATGGCGCGCGTCATGTCGGGCGCCGGGGCGGTCAGCGTCGGCGTGCAGGGCGTCCCCGAGAAGGCGGCGGACGCCGTCGCCCGCGCCGTCGGCGCGCGGGGCAGGGCCGGCGACGAGAGCGGCCGGCTCGAGTCGTGGCCCGGGCTGGAGGCGAAGGTGAGGGCGCACCGCGGCGCGATCGGCGCGCGCTGGGAGGACGTCCGGCGCGTCGCGCTCCCCGTGGGCTCGCGGACCGCGAGCCGGATCGGCGCCACCCTCGACGGCGGCCGCTGCCTCGACGTGCTCGTCTCGCCGAGCGACGAGGTCGCCTCGCTCGAGGTGGTCGCCGAGGACGAGACCGGCAGGATCGTCGCGCGCGCCCGGGAGCGGGGGCCGGATCGCACGCTGCTCCTCTGCTCGACGGCCTCCATCGAGCTCTCGATCGCGATCCGCTCGCGGGGCACGCAGGGGCTCGTGGCCGTGGTCGTCGGCCGCTCGCAGCCGGGCGCCGAGGCGGAGATCTCCGGGGCCACGCCGATCGAGCGCGCGACCGAGGGCCGCGACCTCGCCGAGGTGAGGGCGGCCCACGGCCGCGCGCTCGCGGGCAGGGGCTACGGCGCGCCGCGCGTCTCGACCGGGACCGCGCGGCTCGGCAGCCGGACGACGCTGCCGGTCGAGCTGCCGGCCGGCTGCGCCCGGATCGACGTGCTCGCCGGCAGGCCGCTCGCCGACGTGCTGGCGGAGCTCTGGAGCGACGACCACGCCCTGCTCGGCCGCGCCCGCGGCGGCGCCCAGGCGACGCTCTTCACCTGCGGCAGCGGCGGCCCTGCCCGGGTCGACGTCGAGTCGATGGCGCAGCCCGGCCCGTTCGCCGTGGAGGTCCGCAAGGAGCTCAAGGCCCCGCCCGCGCTCGTGGCCCACCCGATCGCCGCCGCGAGGCTGCTCGCGCGCATGAGCGCGACAGGCGCCGCCGACGCCGGCGCCGCCGCCGCGGCGCAGGCCGTGGCGCTCGACGCGGCGCGCCTCAAGATCTTCCCGCTGCAGATCCCGCCCAACACGTGCGCCGAGGTCATCGCGGCGCTCGACGCCGAGGGCGCTGGCGTCGACCTGCGGCTCGTCGACACCTCGACGGGGGAGAGCTCGCTCGCCCGCGCGCGCCACGTCGTGTCCGAGAGCCGCTGCGCCGGCCCGGCGGCGGTCCCCGCCTCGATCGAGCTCCGGCTCGCCGCGGGCAAGGGGGAGGCGCTCGTGCTGACCCGCACGTCCGCGCGGACGCCCTGAGCAGGCCCGGGGCGCCCCGCCCGGCGCCTTGACATCGGGCGGCCCGGAGCCCTCAGATTCGACAGGCTCGCTCCTTCACGCGGCCGCGCGTCCCCTCCGTCCCGCAGAGTCCGCCGAGAGGTCCCTTGATGTCCTCGGGTCGTTTCGCCATCGCCACGCACGCGCTCGCGCTGCTCGCGCAGTCCGACGAGAGCTGCGCCAGCGACGCGCTGTCGGCGAGCATCAACACGAACCCGGCGTTCCTGCGGCGCATCCTCGCGCGGCTGTCGCAGGCCGGGCTCATCGAGGCGCGCGAGGGGCGCGCGGGCGGCTACCGGCTCGCGAGGCCGGCGGCGTCGATCCGGCTGAGCGAGGTGTACGCCGCCGTGGAGCCGGAGGGCGCCATCGCGCCGAGCCCGTGCGAGCCGAACGCGCGGTGCCCGATCGGCGCGGGGATCCAGCGGGCGTTCGACGAGGTCGCCGCGGCGGCCAACGAGGGCCTCCTGCGCGGCCTCGCGCACACGACCGTCGCCGACGTCGCGCTCCGGGCGCAGCACCTCGGCCGCCCCGCGCCCGCCAGGGCGGACTGACCGCTCCGGATCTCCGCCCCCGCCGGGCGCTCCTCGTCCCCTGCCCCTCCCCTGCCCCGGGCGTGCCCCGCGAGGCCGCACGCCCGGCGTCCCCCTCCCCTGGCGGAAACTGAAACCGTGTTTATAACAGTTCATGCGAGCGTGGCTGTCGAGCGAGCGCCGGCGTCGAGCCGGCGCGCCGCGGCCAGGGCCGCTCGTTCCCGAGATGAACGGAAAGGACAGCGCCATGGGCAGCAGGAACGTCATTGAGGTCAACGATCTGAACTTCGCTCGAGAGGTCCTGGAGACGGACACACCGGTGCTCGTGGACTTCTCCGCGTCCTGGTGCGCCCCCTGCAAGCGGCTCGCGCCGATCGTCGACGAGATCGCGGAGGAGACGGCGGGCCAGGTCAAGGTGGTGAAGCTCGACGTGGACGAGTCGCCCGCGGCCGCGAAGCGGTTCGAGATCCGGGGTCTGCCGACGGTCGTCGCCTTCCAGAACGGCGAGCCGGTGAAACGCCACATCGGCCTCACGAACAAGAAGACGCTGCTCGCGCTCCTCGGACGCTGAGCACGCCGAGCGCGGCGCGCCCCCGGCGGGCCTGTGCCGTGTGTTGCGGAACACCAGCTCCGCGCTCCGCCGCGTCGTCCTGCGGCCCTCGCGCCCGCGATCGTGCGCCGCGGCGCCGCAGCGCCGGCCTCCCGACATCGCCCTTCATTTCACGCGATTCGCGCGCATTCACCCCGAACGTGCGGTGTTGCGGGCGGCGCCGCATGGCTCGTCCTCTGTCTTCCACGGACGCATCACCCCGTTGACATCACCACCCGATACGAGATCCTTTCGTCAAGGAAGCCCAGCGATCCGCAGCGCTTCTCGCCCCCGCCGGTCGGGAGGTCGGGGGTCGTCACGCGGAGCCCTGCCGGTGTGGGGTTTTGCTGGCACGGCGCGAATGAGCCTGGCTTCCCGAAGGCCATGGCTCTGTTCGACGACGACTTCGAGACGCTCGAGCAGCTCCCCGAGATGCGAAAATCTCGCGGAAAGGGCGGAGATTCGCACGGCCAGAGCCCCACGCCCGTGAACCCGGGCCGCGCCCGGGCGGAGCTCTCGGACATCGCCAGCGACGGCCCCCGCTACGAGGTGCGCGCGCTGCTCGGCGTCGGCGGGATGGGGGAGGTCCACTTCTGCAGGGACCGCCGCATCGGCCGCGACGTCGCCATGAAGGTCATCCGCGCGGAGCACCAGGGCGACACGACGCTCCGCCACCGGTTCATCCGCGAGGCCCGGGTGCAGGGCCAGCTCGAGCACCCGTCGATCGTGCCCGTCTACGACCTCGGCGTGGACGCCAAGGGCTCGGCGTACTTCACGATGAAGCGCCTCCGGGGGCTCACCCTGTCGAGGATCCTGAACGAGCTCCGCGAGGGCGACGCGGCGGCCACGCAGAGCTTCTCGCGCCGCAAGCTGCTCACCGCGTTCTCGTCGGTCTGCATCGCCGTGGACTTCGCGCACTCGCGCGGCGTGCTCCACCGCGACCTCAAGCCCGCGAACATCATGCTCGGCGACTTCGGCGAGGTGTACCTGCTCGACTGGGGCGTCGCCAAGCTCATGGACTCGCCGCTCCAGACGATCGACATGGGCGAGGACCCGATGAGCACGAGGACCATCCCCGGCGACGTGCTCGGGACCCTCGGCTACATGTCGCCGGAGCAGGCGCAGGGGTGCGTCGACACGCTCGACGCGCGCTGCGACGTCTACTCGCTCGGGGCGATCCTCTTCGAGCTGCTCACGCTGAAGCCGCTGCACCCGAAGAAGGATCGCAACGAGATGCTCGACTCGCTCATCCACGGCGCCGACGCGCGGGCGTCGGTGCGCGCGCCCGAGCGCGAGGTGCCGCCGGAGCTCGACGCGATCTGCGTGAAGGCGACGCGGCGCGATCCGGCCGAGCGCTTCCCGTCCGCGCGCGCGCTCTACGAGGCGGTCGAGCGGTTCCTCGACGGCGACAAGGACGTCGAGCTGCGCCGCGGCCTGGCGGCGCGGCACGCGGGGGTGGCCGAGGAGAAGATCGCGAAGGCGCTCGCCGGCGGGAAGGAGGCCGAGGGCGCGCGCAAGGCGCTGCTCAGCGAGGTCGGCCAGGCGCTCGCGCTCGACCCGTCGAACGAGCGCGCGCTGGAGACGCTCCGGCGCGTCCTGACCGAGCCGCCGCGCGAGATGCCGCAGGAGGTGCTCGCCGAGCTCGACGCGGCCGCGGCGGCGCGGCACCGGCTGCAGCTCCACGCGGGCATCCGCGCCGAGCTGCTCGCGACCGCGATCGCGACGCTCGTGGCCGCGGTGTGGCTGGGCATCCGGGAGTGGCAGGTCTTCGGCTTCATCCTGGCGTTCACCGCCCTGGCGGCGCTGATGAAGGGCATCGCCGCGCGCCTCGTCCACCGGCCGTCGGCGGAGTGGTACGCCTACGCCGGGTTCGTGTTCAACGTCCTCAGCTTCCTCTGCATCGGGCGCGGCTTCGGGCCGCTGCTCTTCATGCCGATGCTCCTCGTGATCTTCACGTACGGCAACTCGTTCACCTACCGGAACGCGTACCGCGTCGCCGTGGTCGTGACCGGCTGCGCCGCGGTGCTGGCCGCCGCGTGGATCGAGTACTCGGGCGTCCTGCCTCGCTCGTACGAGTTCACGGGCGGCGCGATGGTCATCCTGCCGCAGGCCGTCGAGCACTCGGAGATCCCGACCATGACGGCGCTGACGCTGACGACCCTGTTCATGCTGGTCGTGCCGGCGTTCATGATGGGCCAGCACCAGCACGCGCTGCGCGACGCGGAGCGGCGCGCCTTCCTGCAGGCCTGGCAGCTCCGCCAGCTCCTGCCGGAGCGCGCTCAGTCGGACGCCGTGGCCAGCCCCAACTCGGAGCCTGTCCCCGACCGCCGCCCGCGCAGCCGCCGCACGCCCGCGTGAGTGGGATCCGGATAAAGAAAGAGAAATTAACCACAGAGGCACAGAGGGCACAGAGGAGAGAGAAGAAGAGAAAATGATTTAATTGATTCTCTTCTCTCCCCTCTGTGCCCTCTGTGCCTCTGGGGTTCCAATCTCTCTTCTCTCCCGCCGTCGTCAGTCCATCGGCCAGACCGCGAGCGCCCAGACGGGCGAGTTGCCGCGCGCGGCGACGCGGAGGGCGGCGCTCTCCTCGAGATCGGAGCAGAAGGCGACGCCGGCGCCCTCGCTGCGGTCGCCGGCGTCGTCGCGCGCGGCGCGGTCGCCCAGCTCGGCGGAGATCCGGAGCGCGCGCAGCTCGCCGCGGACGAGCGCCGCCGCCGCGAAGTAGCAGCGGCCCGGCTCGATCTGGACCGGGACGAGCGTGTCGCCCTGCGTGCCGACGGCCTCGGCGATCGGCTGGGCGCGGGGCGCGGGCGCATGGCGGCGGTGGAGCGCGGCGGCCAGGTTGCCCCGGGCGCGCGCGCCGAAGTGCCCGGGTACGTAGGGGGGCAACGACCACTGCGCGTCCGACAGCACGACCTTCACCGGGCCCGCGGCCCCGAGGAAAGGGACCTCCACGACCCCGGGCTCGCCGAGGCAGAAATCGAGCCGCGCGTCAGGCGCGTCGGACCGGTCGCGATCGAGAAGCCGCCCCGTGCCCGCCTCCCGCGCCTCCGCGTCGATGTCGGTCGCGCGGCGCACCGTGGCGCTCGGCACCTCGGCCATCAGGTCGACGCGATGGCAGCCCTCGGAGAGCTTGACCGAGAACTGCCCCGTCCCGACCACCGAGGCGCGCAGGTCCGTCGGCACGACGCGCAGCGCCCCGTCCGCGCGCGCCCGGCGCGCCGCCCGCCCGACCCGGGCGTCGAGCGGCCCGGGCTCCGCCGGCCGCCCCGGGTCGCCGCGCGGCGCGACAGGCCCGAACGCCCGCTCCGGCAAGATCGACGCGACGCGGTCCGGCACCCCGCTCGACGCCGCGACGACGACGTCGAGGGCGCCGCGCGACGAGAGCATGTCGACCGTCACGCGCCGCAGCTCCTCGCGCGCGGGCCCGCACCGCGTGATCATCGCGGCGCCAGCGGCGCTCTGGACGCGGCGCTCGTCGTCGGGATCCCGGCCGCGCAGCCGGCCGACGAGGCCCTCGAGGGCGGAGGCGTCGCCCGGGGCGAGCTCGGGCTCCACCGTGAACTCCACGATGCGGGGCGCGAGGAACGCCACCGTGAGGCACTCGTCCGCCTTCACGCGGCCCGCGCCGGGATCGCGGGCCGCGCCCGCGGCGCCGGCCCGACCGCCCGCGCCGGCGGCAGCGCCAGCCGCGCCAGCCGGCGGCGGGGAGATCGCGATCAGCCTGGAGCGGCCGTGCTCGACGAAGAGAGGGGGAAGGCGCGCGACCCGCGCGCCGGAGAGCGACCATATCCGCGCGACGCGGGCGGCGTCGTCGCTGAGGTCCGCGCGCGCCGGCCCCCCCACGGAGAGCCCGGCGAGCGCGGTCAGCAGCGAGAGGACCGCGGCGCGCGCCGCGCGCGCCGTCCCCGGCGCCGCGCGGCCCCGATCGACGGCGCCGCGCGCCGCGGCCGTCAGGCCGGGACGGTCACTTCGAGCTGCGCATCGCCTCGATGAGGATGCTCGCGACCTCCGGGCGGGAGAACTCCGGCGGCGGCAGCTCGCCGCGCTGGAGCAGCTCGCGCACCTTCGTGCCCGACAGGTTGACCTGCGTCGACGCGTCGCCCGGCGCCGTCTTGGCCGTGGCCATCGCGCCGACCACCGTCGAGTAGAACGCGTTCTCGAAGTTGAGCGTGGTGATGCCGAGCTCGCCGGGGCTGAACACATTGAAGAGCTCCTGCGCGTCGTACGTGCCGTAGTAGCTTCCCACGCCGGCGTGATCGCGCCCCACGATGAAGTGCGAGCAGCCGTAGTTCTTGCGCGCGAGCGCGTGGAAGATCGCCTCGCGCGGGCCCGCGTAGCGCATCGCCGCCGGGTAGATCGAGAGGAGCACGCGGTCCTTCACATAGTACTTCGCGATGAGCTCCTCGTAGCACCGCATCCGCACGTCCGCCGGGATGTCGTCCGACTTGGTCGCGCCGACGAGCGGGTGGATCATCAGGCCGTCGCAGATCTCCAGCGCCGTCTTGGTGATGTACTCGTGCGCCCGGTGGATCGGGTTGCGGGTCTGGAAGCCCACGATGCGGCGCCACCCCTTCTCGGCGAAGTACGCCCGCGTCACCGCCGGGTCCCGGTGGTACGCCGGGAACGGCGACTCGACCGGCCGCTCGAGCACGCGGATCTCGCCGCCGACGTACACGGGGCCCGTGCCCATCAGGTACGCGACACCAGGGTGCTTCGTCTCGGTCGTCCGGAAGACCTCCTGCGCCTCGAGCTCCTTGTTCGGCCGCCACTTGTCGCTCAGCTCGATGACCGCCACGATGCGGCCGTCGCGCGCGCGGAGCGCCGCCTCGCCGCCCACGCGGAGCCCCTCGGCCGCCTGCTCCGAGACGGCGAGCGTGATCGGCATCGACCACGGCAGGCCGTTCTCGAGCCGCATCTCGCGCACGACGCGCAGGTAGTCCTTCGAGTTCATGAAGCCGCGCAGCGGCGAGAACGCGCCGACCGCGATCATCTCGACGTCGCTCTCCGTGCGCTCGTCGAGCTCGATGACCGGCAGCCCCTTCGCCCGCTCCGCGAGCGCCGCCTTCTCCGCGCCCTCGGCCCACCGGTTCACGAGCTCGCCGCCGTGCGGCGCGATGAGCCCGCGGGCCCCGCCCGCCGCCGCCCCCGCGGCCGCGGCGCCGGACACCGCCACGGCGGCGCCGCGGCGCGGGACGTACCCGAGCTCCTCGAGCTTCGCGAGGATCTTCGCGAGGCTCTCCTCCTTGGTCTCCTTGTCGGTGTGGACGACGACCTCGGGGTTCTCGGGCGCCTCGTACGGGTCGTCGATGCCCGTGAAGTTCTTGATCTCGCCCGCGAGCGCCTTCTTGTAGAGCCCCTTCGCGTCCCGCTCGGTGAGCACCGGGATCGTGCAGGAACAGTACACCTCGACGAAATGCGGCGTCTGCGCCCGCTGCTCGTCACGGATCGCCTTGTACGGGCTGATCGCGGCGGTCATCGCGCACGCGCCCGAACGGGCGATCAGCTTCGCCACGTATCCGATCCGCCGGATGTTCGTATCGCGGTCCTCCTTGGAGAACCCGAGGCCCTTCGAGAGGTTCGTGCGCACCTCGTCGCCGTCGAGCACCTCCACATGGACGGAGCGGGCGCGGAGCTCGGCCGAGAGCATCGCCGCGAGCGTGCTCTTGCCTGCGCCGCTCAAACCGGTGAACCAGACAACAAAACCTGACATTTAGGCAACTCCTTCGATGATCAAGTGACGACTACGGACTCGGCCTCTCGGGCCTCGGGGTGCAGAGCCCCTGCAAGCGGATGCGGGCGGCGCGGGGCGGCGGAAGCGCGGGCCCCGGCGCGGTGAGATCAATCGACGACGGAGAACGTCGACGCGACGAACGCGGCGCCGTCCCACACGAAGAGGCGGTGCTCGGCGACGCGGGGCGCCGCGTCGGGGCGCCCCTCGTCGGCGCCGCCGCGCACGCTGGTGACCAGGAACGCGAGCGGGAACGCCGGGCCGGGCCCCATCACGATCTGGCCCCCCTCCTCGGCCGGCGGCTCGCCGCCGCTCATCATGGCGGCGTCGGTCGGGCTGAAGTAGGCGCCGGCGTCGAGGTGCGAGTGATAGAGCACCTTGACGGGGCGCCCCTCCGCGGCGCCCTTCTCGACGGCGTCGGAGAAGCGCTTGCCGTTGAAGTCGAAGAACGTCCGCGCCGTCCGGAAGTACCGCTCCGGGTCGACGGCGTGGAGCTTGTTCGCGATGTTCTCCATCCGGACGTGCTCGTCGCAGAGCAGCGGCTCGCCCTCGGGCCCCCTCAGGTAGCCGCAGGCCTCCTCGTCGCGCGCGTAGCCGGCGAGCGCCTCGGCCTCGACGGCCTTGAGCACGCTGGCCTTGAGGACGACCCCGCCGGCGGTCCACGGGTGAGACATCACCATACGTAACGCTTCTCCCATTTCATGGGCGCAAAATAGCGGTCGCCCCGGTCCGGGACAATCGCGACGACGCACCCGCCCTGCTGTTCGCGGTGCAGGCGCTTCGCGATCTCGAAGGCCGCGAAGACGGCCGCGCCGCCGGAGTGCCCCACGTGCAGCGCCTCCTCGCGCGCGAGGCGATCGGACATGTCCCAGCCGTCCTCCGTCGTGATCCGCATCGTCTCGTGGTAGGCGGCCTCGTCGTGGATCGCGGGGACCAGGGAGCTCGGCAGGTGCTTGAGCCCCTCCAGCCCGTGGAGCGCGTCCGCGGGCTCGACCGCGACGCAGCGGATCGGCCGGTGGTGCTCCCGGAGCCGGCGGCTCGTCCCGACGATGGTGCCGCTCGTGCCGATCCCGGCCACGAAGTGCGTGATCCGGTCGCCGACCGCGTCGAGGATCTCCCGCGCCGTGCCGTGGTAGTGGGCGAGCGGGTTGTCCTCGTTCGAGTACTGGTCCGGGTAGAAGTACCTCTCCGGGTTCTCCTCGACCAGCTTGCGCACGAGGCGGATCGCGCCGTCGGAGCCCTCCATCGGGTCGCTGAAGATGAGCTCCGTGCCGAACGCGCGCGCGATGTCCTTGCGCGCCTTGGACACGTTCGACGGCATGACGAGCGCGATCTTGAAGCCCATCGCCGCGCCGAAGAGCGAGTACGCGACGCCGGTGTTGCCGCTCGTCGAGTCGATCAGCGTCTTCTGGCTCGTCAGGCGGCCGTCGGCCGCCGCGCGGCTCATCATCCGTAGCGCGGCGCGGTCCTTCACCGAGCCGCCGGGGTTCGTGAACTCGAGCTTGGCGTACACCTCGACCGAGGGCGTCTCGCGGCCGATCCGCGAGAGGCGCACGAGCGGGGTGTCACCCACGGCGTCGATGACCGACGCCATCCGGCGGGAACGGACGAGCGAGTGCCTCACCTGCCGTCCTCCAACGTGCTCTTCGGCAACGTGCTCTTGGGCGTCGTGCTCCCGGGCCGCGCGCTGCTCAGGCCGAGCGCGGCGCGCATCTCGGCGAGCGCCGCCCGCGCCCCGGCCAGGACCGCGCGCGCGGCGGGCGACGTCACGAGGTCGGCCGGCGCGAGCGCGTCGAGATCGATCGCGCCCGCCGCGACCGCACCGAACCCGGCGCCGCGCGCGTAGCGCTCCGCCACCTCGTGCGCGAGCGGCGGGGCGCCGCCGCCGCCGCCGAGCACGCGCGCCGTCGCCGCCCCGAGCCTCGCCTGCCCCTGTGGACCGATCTCCGCGAGCAGCACCTGGCGGAGATAGCGCGGGTCGTCCACCTCAGCCCCCGGCGATCGCGGGGACGATCGCGATCTGATCGCCGCCCTTCACCGGCGTCTTCAGCCCGTCGAGGAAGCGGATGTCCTCGTCGCCGACGAAGATGTTCACGAAGCGCCGCACGCCCTTCTCGTCGAGGAGTCGGTCGCGGATGCCCGGGTAGCTCTTCTCGAGGTTCTCGATGAGCTCGCCGACGGTGCCGCCGGCGGCTTTGACCTCGTCCTCCCCGCCGGTGAGGGTGCGGAGCGGGGTCGGGATGCGGACGGTCGCGGTGTCAGCCATGGTCATTGCTCTCCAGTGTTGAGGTGGGTCGGGGAGCCGCCTTCGCGGCTCCTTGCAACGTGGGTCGGGGATCCACTTTCGAGGTCCCCATCAACGTGAGTCCGGGAGTCGACGTGGGTCGGGGAGCCGCTGTCGCGCTCGCCTTCAACGTGGGTCGGCGAGCCGCTGTCGCGCTCGTCGTCAACGTGGGTCGGCGAGTCGCTGTCGCGCTCGTCGTCAACGTGGGTCGGCGAGTCGCTGTCGCGCTCGCCTTCAACGTGGGTCGGCGAGCCGCTGTCGAGATCACTCGCGCACGCGTTCACGTAACGCGAGGCGTCGATCGTCGAGATCGCGGCGCGCTCGCCGCACAGGGCGCAGGTCGACCGCGCGGCGACAGGGACGCTCCGCAGCGTGTCCGAGAGGCCGTCGAAGGTCGCGATCCGACCGAAGACCGAGCCGTCGCCCGCCAGGATCGCGAGCGCCCGGTCCGCCGCGAGCGCGCCGGCGACGCCGCACACCGGGCCCGCCACCCCGGCCGTCGCGCAGTCCGGCGCGTCCCCGGTCGGCAGGTCCTCGAACAGGCAGCGGTAACAAGGCCCCCCGTCCGCCGAGACCGCCATCACCGTCGCGCGCCACCGCACCGCGGCCGCGTGCACCACCGGGGTCCTGGTGAGGCGGCACACGTCGGCGATCAGGAACCGCGACGCGAAGTTGTCGGTCGCGTCGACCACGACCGAGACGCCCGGCAGCAGGGCCGCCGCCGCGCTCGGCGTGAAGCGGCCGCTCCTGCGATCCACGCGGAGCCGCGGGGAGCGGCGGCGCAGCGCCTCGGCGAAGGCCTCGAGCTTCGGGCGGCCGACGTCGCCGTCGTCGAACAGGATCTGCCGGTGCAGGTTGGTGATCTCGACCTGGTCGTCGTCGACGACCCGGAGGTCGCGGACGCCCCCCGCGGCGAGCGCGATCGCGGCGGGCCCGCCGATCCCCCCCGCGCCGACGAGGAGCACGCACCCGCGGACCGTCTCGCCGTCGCCGCCGCTCATCGGAAGTACTCGTCGAGGCTGAAGTACCGCTCGCCCGTGTCGCAGAGGACGGTCACGACGTTCGCGTCCGGGCCGAGCTCGCGCGCGACGTCGAGCGCCACGCGCACCGCGGCGCCGGCGCTGATGCCGACGAGCAGCCCCTCCTGCCGGGCGAGCGCCGCCTTCGTCTCGTACGCGGCGCGATCGCTCACCGTCCGCACCTCGTCGACCACCTTCCGGTCGTAGTTCTCGGGCACGAACCCGGCCGCGAGCCCCTGGATCTTCGTGGGCCCGCGCTCGCCGCGCGAGATCGTCGCGCACGACTCGGGCTCGACCGCGATGACCCGCGTCCCGGGGCGCACCCGCTTGAGCACGCGCCCGACGCCGCTCACCGACCCGCCCGTCCCCACGCCGGCGACGAACGCGTCGATCGTCAGCGACTGCCGGGGACCGGGCCGCGAGGGCGCGTCGTCGAGGCCGGCCATCGCGTGCAGGATCTCCCGCGCCGTGGTCTCCGCGTGGACGCGCGGGTTGTCCGGGTTGTCGAACTGTCCGAGGATGACCGCCCCCGGGATCTCGGCCGCGAGCGCGCGCGCCTTCGCGATGGCGCCCTCCATCTGCTCCTCGGGCTCGGTCAGCACGACCTCCGCGCCGTAGGCCTCGAGGAGCTGCCGCCGCTCGAGGCTCATGCTCGCCGGCATCGTCAGGATGCACCGGTAGCCCTTGGCCGCGCACACGATCGCGAGCCCGATCCCGGTGTTGCCCGACGTCGGCTCGATGACCACGCCGCCGCGCCCGGCGCCGAGCAGCCCGCGCTCCTCGGCGCCCTCGATCATCGCGAGGCAGATGCGGTCCTTCAGCGAGCCGCCCGGGTTCTGCTGCTCGGCCTTGCCGAAGACGCGCCCGCGGGGCGTCGCCGCGTCGACGCGGCGGATCTCGTAGAGCGGCGTGTCGCCCACGAGGTCGAGCACGCTGTCGACGACGCGCGGGTGCGACGGCAGCGGCGGGAGCTTTGCCGCGTCCTCCGCGGGTGCGCGGGGGACGCCGGTGGACGGGGCGGCTCGGTCGGGGCTTGTCATGGTCGTCGGCTCAGATCACGTAGGTCGACCGCTCGGGCCGCCCCTTGCGGCGCACGCCGAGCTCGACGCCGCGCTCGCAGACGTCGGCGATCGACACCGAGTCGAAGCAGCGCTCGATCGCGGTCGCGAGATCGTGGAACACCGCGGTGGGCGGGTCGAGCGGCGAGCCCTCGGGGCTGCCGTCGTCGTCCGGCGCGAGCACCGCGACCGGCCCCTCCAGCGCGCGGACCACGTCGCCCAGGCTGATCTCGCTCGCGGGCCGCGCGAGGTGGTAGCCGCCGCGCGGCCCCCGCTTCGAGCTGATGAGCCCGGCCTTCTTCAGATCCTGGAAGATCTGCTCGAGGAAGCGCGCCGGGATGACCTCCCGCTCCGAGATCTCGCGGATCTGGGTCGGCCGCCCGTCATTGTGGAAGGCGATATCGAACAATGCGCGCACACCGTAGCGACCCTTGTTCGAGAGCTTCACCGCCAGCGATATGCATTGGTGCATCGGAGAAGTCAAGAACAGCCGGACAGGCGACCACCTGTGCCTCTCTCCGTGCGACAAGGCACCCGGATAGCGCACAGTAGCCGGCGATCGCAGCGAAATTGACAGCAGAGGTTCACCGATCGCTGCGTCACCGCGACGCGGCTTCGGCTTCCTGTTGAACCGGGTGGGACGGGTTCAGTAGCTTCGAGTTTATCGAGGCTGCGAGTCGCCGCGCGTGCCCGCATGGGCGCGCGGAACGCGGGCGACGCGAACACCCCGCGTCGCCCGGGCTGCGGCGCACCAACCCAGGAGTCGGCCGGTGGCTTTCTATCAAGACCCCCCCACGCTCGGGAACCAGTACGACGACGACCGCGTGCTGCGGTCCTACCTCGCGCGCGTGCTGCCGCGCGAGGTGGCCGCGTCGATAACGCCCTCGCTGCACGAGATGGGCGAGCTCGCGGGCGGCCACCTCTACCGCCTTCAGCTCGCGGATCGCCCGAACGAGCCGAAGCTCACGCCGTGGGACGCCTGGGGCCAGCGCGTCGACCACGTCGAGGTGACGCAGCTCTGGAAGGAGGCGGCCCGCATCGCCTGCGAGCGCGGGGTCGTCGCCGCGGCGTACGAGCGGGCGCACGGCGCCTTCTCCCGGGTCCACCAGTTCGCGCTCGCGTACCTCTTCGATCCGTCCAGCGACGTGTACACGTGCCCGCTCGCGATGACCGACGGCGCCGCGCGCACGCTGCTCGCGAGCGGCAACCGCGCGCTGATCGACCGCGCCGTCCCCCGGCTGACGAGCCGCGACCCCGCGCGGGCGTGGACGTCGGGGCAGTGGATGACGGAGCGGACCGGCGGCTCGGACGTGGGGCGGACCGAGACCGTGGCGCGGCCCGGGCCGGACGGGGCCTACCGGCTCCACGGGACGAAGTGGTTCGCCTCGTCCGCCACGTCCGAGATGGCGCTCGCGCTCGCGCGCCCCGAGGGCAACCCGGAGGGCAGCCGCGGGCTCGCGCTGTTCTACGTGGAGCTCGCGGGCGACGAGGGGCGCCGCGAGGGCATCCGGATCAACCGGCTGAAGGACAAGCTCGGCACCCGGAAGCTCCCGACCGCCGAGATCGCGCTCGAGGGCGCCCTGGCGACGCCGGTCGCCGGGCTCGTGAACGGGGTCCGGGCGATCGCGCCGATGCTCAACGTCACGCGCACATGGAACGCCGTGAGCGCCGTCGCGGCGATGCGCCGGGGGCTCGCGCTGGCGCGCTCCTACGCCCAGCGCCGGGTCCAGTTCGGCTCGTCGCTCGCCGAGAAGCCGCTGCACATGGACACGCTCGCCGAGCTCCAGGCCGAGTTCGAGGGCGCCTTCCACCTGACCTTCCGCGCGATCGAGCTGCTCGGGCGCGAGGAGACGGGCTCGCTCACCGAATCGGAGGCGAAGCTCCTGCGGCTGATCATCCCGATCACGAAGCTCACGACCGCGAAGCAGGCGGTGTCGGTGCTGAGCGAGGTGCTCGAGGCGTTCGGCGGGGCCGGCTACGTGGAGGACACGGGGCTGCCGCGGCTGCTCCGGGACGCGCAGGTGCTCCCGATCTGGGAGGGCACGACGAACGTGCTGTCGCTCGACGCGCTGCGGGTGATCCAGAAGGACAGCTCGCTCGACGTGCTCGCGGCCGAGGTGGCGCGGCTCCTCACCGGCGTCGTCGAGCCGAAGCTCGCCGAGGCCGAGACGGCCGCGTCGCGCGCTGTGTCGCACGCCCGCGCGTGGATCAAGGAGATGGGCGCCACCGACCGCGACGGCCTCGAGGCGGGCGCCCGCCGGGTGGCGATCACCCTGGGCCGGGCGCTGGAGCTCGCGCTCCTCGTGCGGCACGCGGCGTGGGCCATGGACCGCGAGCGCAGCCGGACCGCGCTGGCCGCGGCGGTCCAGTTCGCGCGCAACGGCGTGGACCTCATCCGCGACCACGACGCCGACACGATCCAGGCCCTCGCCGAGACGCGGCAGCGGCTCGCTACCTGAACAGACAGCGCTCAGATACTGAACAGCGCCCCCGTGGGGCCGGCGCTTCGCCGGCCCGAGCGCCGCCCTGCCGGCCCTGTCCGGAGGGGCCGATGATTTTTCCGTGAGGTTCGCTCGTTCTAAGCCAACAGAATAAATGATTGTTTTCAGATAGTTGCGGATGGAGTTCCGCTCCGACACCGGACGGGTTTTGTCCTATCGGCGCGCGAAGGCACTAGACGGAACTAGCTGAACGGGCATACAGTAATACGTAGCTGCGGTGCTGAACGCGTGCCCGACGGGGTGACGTGCGGGCGGTCCTGTCTCTCGAGTCCATCGGGGCCGGGGCCCGCCGGCCCGACCTCCCCGGCCGGGTGAGATCCGCCTGCGGGCGCCGGTGCCGGCGCCGGTGAGGGACTCCGTCCGCCTCGTGGACGGATCGGGCTCGCGTGGCCCCGGGCACGCGTGCGGCGCGCGGCGGTGGTGAGCGCACACGACGAGCTGCGAAGGGGCGAGATGAAGACGCAATACACGCTGCTATCCGGCGAGACGGTCGAGTTCGCGACGCCGACCGGCGAGCTCGGGACGTTCCTGTGCCGGGTGATGGCGGCGGCCAAGGACCCGTCGGTGTCCGAGGCCGAGCTGACCGATCTCGTCCTCGGCCCGGAGAACCCGCTGCTGGACAGGACCTCGGTCGCGGGCCGGAGCGTCGCGACGGCGGACGTGTACCGCGATCCGGCGTTCCACGTGATGCTCGACTGCGTGGCGCGCAAGCGGCTGCCGCTCGACGCGGCGGTGACCACGCCGCGGACGCGCTACACGGTGACGGTGCCGGAGGCGGCGCAGCAGCTCGGGATCTCGGAGAGCGCCGTGCGCCAGGCGATCTACGCGGGGCGGCTGCGCGCGAGCAAGGAAGGGGGCACCTACTACCTCGACCCGCACTCGGTCGCGAGCTACCGGGTGAGCAAGCGCGGGCCGCGGCGGCAAGACCAGGAGGCCAAGGGGCCGCCCGGGGGCATGCTCGACGCGCGCATCGGCTCGGGCCCGGACGCGAGCTTCCGGGTGAAGCACAGCCGCGACGACTTCGAGCTGACGGAGAAGCGCGGGCCGGAATGGACGGGGATGATCCCGTCGGGGTGGCGGCGGATCGCCGTGCTCGGCACGTCGAAGGAGCTCTCGCGCTACTGGGAGATCGAGCCCGCCGAGGGCGAGAGCGTCCTGCATTTCGAGGGGTTCTACCTGCGCGGCGGCTTCCGCATCGTCGAGACCGTGAGCACCACGCAGCGGGCCGTGGCGGCGTTCAAGGCGTTCCAGCCGCGGTGAGGCGCCGGGGGGGCGGCGCGCGGGGCACGGGGGAGGCCGCGCGCGGCCGCCGCGTCAGTAGCGGGCCTGGACGCTCGTGCCGAGGCCGAAGAAGTCGGGGCTCACGAAGGTGCGCAGCGCCACCGTGCCCTCGGACGGGTCGCGCTCCATGAAGGTGCCGTTGTTGTCGCGCACGTACTGGACCCACGCGACCGCGGAGAGGATCTTGCTGATATCCCACCTGAGGCTCGCGCGGGCCTGGACGATGGGGACAGCGGACGTGTTGTAAGGGAGGATCGACAGGTTGCCCTGCTCGCGCACGACGACCGTGCGGGCGATCGGCGCGTCGAAGGCGTCGAAGGATGTCGTCCTGAACGAGGCGGGGAGCTGGAGCCCCGCCCCGAGGCCGGGGGTGAGCCGCGCGGAAGCGATGTAGTAGTCGGCGGCCAGGGCGAAGAACAGCTCGTCGGACGTCGAGGCGCCGCGGGTGTCGGGGATCGTCTGGAACGGGATGAAGCTCGGCTGGTTGCGCAGCACGAACGGCAGATCGCGGTAGATGCCGGTGACGCTCGCGCGCGCGTACCCCGACTTGATGACCGCCTGGAGCGCCCCGGCGCGGGCCGCCTGATGGGTGGTCACGCCCGCGGACTCGAAGTCCTTGAGGTTCTGGTAGAGGTTCGACGCCTCGAGGCTCACCGCCCACGTCGTCTTGCCCGGCGTGTACGACTCGGGCTTGAAGATGATCTGCGGCTTGTTCGGGTCGTTGCGGTAGAGCAGGAAGTCCACCGACTGCGGGATCGGCTCGTTCTTCGTATGCGCGACGACGCGGGCCGAGGCGCCGTACGTGTAGACCGGCTCGCCCGCGACGTCGGGCCAGTCGAACCTGCCCTGCTGGAAGTATCCGGCGCCGAGGTCGGCGTGCACGTAGGGGTGGAGTTCGACGCCGCCGCCGGCGAGGAAACCGTAGTTCGACTGCGAGATGCTGACCCGCTCGACCTCGCTCGTCCCGGAGGCGAGCACCCGCTCCGTCTGCGTCAGGCTGGCGATCTTGAACCCGGCATACACGCTGAACCGCTCGGCGTCATACTGGACCTTCGCGCCGGGCGCGGTGCCGATGATGCGCGGGAAGATCGACTGGTTGATCGACGCGTTCGTGCCGCCCCACGAGATGTCGTAGAGGTAGCCGAGCCGGAACCGGTCGGTGTCGAGCGGCCAGAGCGTGACGCCGACACCGGTCTTCCCGTCGGCCCTGCCGTCCGTGTGATAGAAGGCACGGATGAACGACCCGGCGTCGTAGAACGCCTGATTGACGTTGTTGCTGTTCCTGGACAGCGCGCCGAGGTCGACGCGGAGGACGAGCGAAGCCTCGGTGTCGAGCCGCGGGATGAACCCCGGCATCCGCTTGTAGAGCGCGAGGTGCGTCAGGTTCTCGCGCCCGCTGAAGCGGGAGTTCAGGTTGTCGAAGAAGAGCCGGTATTGCTTGCGGTCGCCGACGCTCAGGTTCGGCGAGATCGCCTGGGTCTGGCCCGTGTCGTGGAGCAGATCGTCGTCGCCGAGCGTCCAGGTGAGGCGCGTGTCCATGGCGTCGCCCACCCGGACGGGCAGCTCCTCCGGGTCGAGCGGCGGATCGGGCAGCGGGCGCGGTAGCTCGGCCAGCATCGGCGCCTGGGACAGCGCCGGGGGCGGCGGGGGCGGCGGAGGAGGCGCCGGGGGCGACGGCTGCGCGGCGGGCACCTGGGCGGGCGGCGGGGCCGGCACGGCGGGCTCGAGGACCGGCGCGGCGGGCTCCTGCGCCGGCGCGGCGGGCGCCTGCGGGGGCGCAGGCGCGGCCGGGTCGGGGGCGGGCTGAGGCTGGGCCTGCGCCGCCGGCGCGAGGGTGAGCAGAAGGGCCGCGGAAACAGCGGGGGCTAGGAGCGCGCTTCGGTGCATGGCGGGCGGTGGACTTCCTTGGGGCCTGGGTGATGCGGCGGGGCGGCGCGGCCGCGGCGAACGAGAGAGGGCTAGTTGGTCTCCGCGTCGTTGTCGTCGAGGCTGCGCGGCCGCACGCAGGCCTCCTTCGAGGTCTTCGCGGCGGGCGCGCAGCCGGGCGCGTCGCAGACGAGGTCGTCCGGACAGCGGGCCTCGATGGTCCAGTTCAGCGAGCCGCCCGAGAAGTTCCGGAGCGTGCCAGTCACCGAGCCGAGCGCCTGGCCCCGGTGCGACGTCGGATCGAACTCGCTCACCGTGCCGGTCTGGATCTGGATCATGGTCGATCCGTCCGTGACCTTGTAGTTGCCGCGCGCGGAGTAGCTCGTCCACTCGCTGCACTCGGGGTCGCGCGAGCACGCATTGGCGCACCGCCCCTCGGCCGCGCTCTCGAAGTCGACCTGGCCGTCGCCGTTCAGGTCGCAGTTCGACTGGTCCGGGGCGAACACATTGTCGCGCGCGGGCCGCGGGCCGAAGTTCTTGCTGATGTGGACGCCCTCGACGCGCACGAGCCCGCTCTCGAGGCGCTCCATGGCCCCCGCGTCGGCGATCGTCCGCCCGTCGAGCAGGGCCGGCTCCGGGACCGCGCACGCCTCCCCTTCCTCGACGCGCGCGATCTCGTAGGAGGGAAATGAGAGCTCGGTGAAGCCGAAGAACTCGTTCACGGTGCCCGCGAGGTACTCGAGCCGATCGCAGACACGCATGTTGGAAGGGGTGTTGAAGTTGTACGCGAAGAGGTGGTTATAGCCGCTCTCCTGGCCGGCCAGATCGGTGACGTAGAAGCCGTCGCTCGCGACGCGCGTGACAACGACGCGCTGGGGAGCCGCGGTGTTGATCTGGATCCCCTCGAACGCGTAGGGCGTCGCCGAGCCGCCGCCCTGGACGTCGGCGACGCGCGGCAGGGCGTAGGCGACGGGCTTGGAGGCGCCGGCGCTGAAGGTGCCCCCCTCCTCGGTGTCGTCGTCGGCGAAGGCGCACCCGGGGTCGGCGGGGAAATCGATGAGCACGTCGCCGGGGGCGTCGTCGTTGGCGCCGTTCGAGCACGCGGGGCGGTCGCGCACGTCGCGGGGCGCGGGCAGGTAGCCGATGTCCTCGGCCCACAGCCGGGTGGGGCCGTAGACGGCCGTCACGTGGACCGCGCCCACCGCGACGCCGTCGCGCAGGAGGATGTTGCGCCCGACCGCGACGCCCTCGTCGTCGGACTCGACGTCGATCACGGCCCCGGGCTCGACGCTGAGCCGGACCATGCCGTCGAAATCCGCCCGGCGGCCGGCGGGGTCGCGCGCCTCGATCCGGAAGTCCCAGGTGTCCACCGTGTCGCCGCGGTTGGCCGGCAGGGGCTCGTCGGCGGACGGCGGCGCCTCCCCGTTCACCTTCTCGACCTTGACCCAGAAGCTCGAGACCCCGCGGAGGGGCCCGCCGTCGCTGCCGCACCCGGCGAGGGCCGTGGCCGCGAGCATCGTGGACGCCGTGAGCGCCGCGCAACGCCTCGCCCGCACCCGCGCCGTCACTGGCCCACCATCCGCAGGCGGCCGTCGGAGAAGTTGCCGAGCCGGCGGTCGACGCACGCGAGGTACTTGCACTGCTCGCCGGCGGCGCTGCACGGGGCCAGCGCGCCCTCGCACTGCCGCTGCAGCTCGGCCGTGGGCGCCGCCGCGCAGACGTCGCGCTGGTAGCCGGCCACGTCGTCGCGGCAGCGCGCGAGCACGCACGCCCCCGCGGAGCACGGGGCGTCGCCGGTCCGGCACACCGGCCCCTCGACGACCGACTCGGGGCACGCGCAGACGTAGCCCTCGCCGAGCGCCTCGGCGCAGTCGCCGTCCACGCGGCACGACGGCAGCTTGCCGTCGTCGCCCGCGCCGCACGGGCTGCCGGCGCGGATGTAATCGATGAGCGCGTCGCGCTGCTGCACCTGGGTGTCGAACTGCGTCGTGTTGCGCTGGAGCACCCGGAACCCGCTGCCGCCCTGCGCGAGGTAGTTCGACGTCGCGAGCTCGTAGGTCGCGAGCGGGTCGATCGGCTGCCAGCACCGGTTGGCCTCGACGTCGCAGCTCCCCACCGCGCCGCCCGGGCAGTCGGCGTCGCCGTTCGGGCACGCGATCCGCGGCTCGTGCGCGCCGATGTAGACGCGGGTCGCGACGCCGGGCGCGGCGCCCCCGGAGGCGCGGGCGGCGCAGTCGATGACGACCCGCGCGCCCGCGATCTGCGCCTGCGACACGCACCCGCGGCCGGCCGAGCGGCGCGCTACGAAGTCGAAGAGGTCCTGCACCTCCAGCCCGGAGAGCTGCATCTTCGAGATCGAGTTGTCGAAGGGGAAGATGTTGTACATCTGCTCGACCGTCACCGGGCCCGGCACGAGGTCGGCGCGGATGCCCGTCGTGTTCGTCAGCGCGAAATCGGTCTGGATGCCGAGGCGCAGCCACATCGCCGTGGCGATCAGGTTGCCGAGCGGCGAGTCGCCGCCGCTCGTCGAGACGCGGCGCGAGCCGTCGAGCGCGTAGCCGACCAGAAGGTCGAGGTTCGCGAGCGCGTCGAGCCCCTGCCCGTACGGCTCGAGCACCGACGCCACGATCGGATCGGCCGGCACGTCCTCGGTCACCGGGAAGAGCTCGTACCGGTTCGAGACCACCTCGTAGCCGTTCAACGGGTCGTAGTCGGCGCCGAGCTCCGAGGGGTCCCTGGACAGCACGAGGTCGAGGCGGCCGACGAACTTCGCGAACGCGCCGGAGTGCGCGAGCACCACGTCGCGCGGCTTGCAGTAGCGGCGGAGCTTCTCGCCTTCCTCGGGGGAGCGCTCGTCGTTCAGCAGGATGTAGTGGCTCTGCTTCTCCTCGTCGTAGTACCGCGAGCAGTCGCGGACATGCTTCGGCGGCTGGAGCACGATGTGGTTGTGCCCGCCGAGCACGACGTCGATGCCCGTCGTCGTCTCGATCATCCGCTCGTCGACGTCGAGCCCGAGGTGGGTGACGAAGACGATGACGTCCACCGTGGGGCGGAGCAGGTCGACGTAGAACTGGGCGACCTCGGTGGTGCTGAGCGGGGTGATCCCGAGCCGGTTCGGCGCCTCGAAGATCGACGTCAGGCTGGAGAGGTTGCCCATGCCGATGACGCCGACCCGGAGGCCCTCGAGATCGAAGACCGTGAACGGCTGCAGGATCGCGCCGAGCGGCGAGGCGCCGGGCTGCGCCGGGTCCTCGAGCTGGTAGTTCGCGGCGAGGATGGGGAAGCCGGCGTTGTGCTGGAGCTGGATGCCGAGGTTCAGCGCGCCGCGGTCGAACTCGTGGTTGGCGACGATCATCGCGTCGACGCCCATCGCGCCGAGGGTGCGGATCTCCGCCTCGCCCGCGTAGAAGTTGAAGATCGGCGCGCCCTGGAAGCAGTCGCCGCCGTCGAGGTGCAGCGCGCGCGACGACCGCGCGCGCTCGCGGCCGATGATGTGGGACATCCGCGCGGCGCCGCCGACGTTCGCGATCGTGGTCGCCTCGCCGAGGCCGAGCCCCGCGTCGACCTGGCCGAGCTGCAGGTTGTACGGGAACAGCCGCGAGTGGATGTCCGACGTGTGGAGCAGCGTCAGGTGCGCCTGCCCCACGAGGCGCGTGGGCGGCTGCTCCTGCTCGCAGCCCGCCGCGCACAGGCCGAGCACGAGCGCGCCGGCGGCGAGCGCGCGCGACACGCGGGACGCGCCCGGCGCCGCATCCATGGCTTTACAGGACTTCATGAAGCGCTGTCACGCTAGGAAGCCCGCCACGCGAGCTCAAGCGAAAACGAGGTGAAGACGACGAGGCCGTCGACCTGCGACGCAGGTCACTTCGCGCCGCGCTCCCCCGTGAGCAGGTCGAAGAGATCCGGGGCGAACGCCGCGGCGACGCAGCACTCGACCTCCTCGGCCGTGGCGCACGCGAGCGCCTCGGCCGCGACCGCCTCGGCCTCGGCGACCGACACGCGCCGGAGCGTCTCCTTGATCTCCGGGATCGCCGCCGCCTCCATCGAGAAGTCGCGGAGGCCGAGGCCGAGCAGGAGCAGGGCGGCCAGCGGGTCGCTCGCCATGGCGCCGCAGAGCGAGACCGGCCGGCCGAAATCCTGGCCCGCCTGGATCACCTTCGTGATCAGCCGGAGGATCGACGGATCGAACGGCGAGGCGAGGTAGGCGAGCGAGCGGCTGGTCCGGTCGACCGCGAGCGCGTACTGGATGAGGTCGTTCGTCCCGAGGCTCAGGAACGCGGCCTCGCGCGCGAAGTGATCGACCATGATCGCCGCCGACGGCACCTCGATCATCACGCCGAGCGGGATCTCGTCGGCGCAGGGCTGCCCGCGGGCGCGCACCTGCTCCTGCGCGCGGCGGAGCATCGCGCGCACCTGCCGGAGCTCGCCGAGGCCGGCGACCATGGGGATCATGATCCGCACGTCGCCGTAGGCGGAGGCGCGCACCATGGCGCGCAGGTGCTCGAGGAACACGTCGGGCCGCGAGAGCGCGAGCCGCACGGCGCGGAGGCCGAGCATCGGGTTCATCTCGGGCGGAACCTGGAAGGTGGAGACGAACTTGTCGCCGCCGATGTCGAACGTGCGCAGCGTGACCGGCTTCGGGCGGAGCGCCTCGACGACGGCGCGGAAGATCTCGAACTGCTGGTCCTCGGTGGGCGGGGACTTGCGATCGATGTAGAGGAACTCGGTCCGGTAGAGGCCGATGCCGTCGGCGCCCTGGTCGCGCGCGAGGATCGCCTCGGCCGGGAGCTCGACGTTGGCCCGGAGCGACACCTTGACCCCGTCCTTCGACTCGGCCGCGCGGTGCCGCGACTCGGAGAGCTCCTTGGCGAGCGCGACGTGGCGCTCGGCGCGGGCGCGCGCCTCGGCGAGCTCGGCGGGCCCGGGGCGCACGATGACCGTGCCGCGCAGGCCGTCGATCACGACCACGTCGCCCGTGATCACGCGCTGGAGCACGTCGCTCACGCCGACCACGGCCGGGATCTCCAGCGCGCGGGCCATGATCGAGGTGTGGCTCGTGCGGGTGCCGACCTCCGTGACGAAGCCGACGACCGGCTCGTCGACCATCGCCGCCGTGTCGGCCGGCGACAGGTCGTGCGCGACGACGATGGTCGGCCCGGAGAAGCGCGGGATCGCCGCGCCGAACGTCGCCGGCATGGCGATCGAGTTCTGCAGCTCGATCAGGCTGCGGGTGGAGAGCGGCGACGTGTCCCGCGACGACGGCGGCTCCTGGGGCGGGAGCGTGAACGCGCGCAGCAGGCGCTCGCCGACGAAGTTCACGTCGTGGCTGCGCTCGCGCAGGTACGGGTCGTCGAGCGCGGCGAAGCGGCCCGCGATCGCCTCGCACGCGGCCGCCACCGCCCACTCGGCGCAGCGCCGCTCCTCGGTGACCTGGCGCTTCACGGCGTCCGCGAGCGTCTCGTCGCCGAGCATCAGGAGGTACGCCTCGAGGATCGACGCCTCGGCGCGGTGGTTGCCGAGGCGCTTCGACATGTCGCGGAGCTCGTCCTGCGCGCGCTCGACAGCGGCCTCGAAGCGCGCGAGCTCCGCCGCGATCTCGCTGGAGCTGACGCGGCGGCGCGGGTGATCCGTCCGGTGGCCGCCGATCACGACGGCGGAGCCGATGGCGACGCCCGGCGAGCCGGAGATGCCGCGCAGCGTCTCGGTCCGGGCCCCGGGCGGCATCGAGTCGTTCCGGGCCCCGGGCGGCATCGAGTCGCCCCGGGCCGCGGGCGGCGCCGAGTCGCGCCGGGCGCCAGCCGGCGCCGGGTCGCTCCGGGCCGTCGGCGGCGCCAGGTCGCTCCGGGCCCCCGGCGCCATCGCGTCGCTCCGGACGCCGGACTCCGCCGCCTCGCCGCCGGCGGCGTCCGCCGCCACGGGACGGTCGCCCGGGAGCCCCGCGGGGAGCGCGCTCCGGCCGCGCGTCACTCGGGCTCTCCGAAGCGCGCGGCGATGAGCTCGCCGATCGCCGAGACCGCCTCGCCGGCCTGATCGCCCGTCGCGCGGACCTCGATCTGCGTGCCCATCGAGCCGCAGAGCAGGAGCACGCCCATCACGCTCTTCGCGTTGGCCGACTGCCCATCAGGCCCGGTCAGCGAGATCTCGCAGTCGTACCGCCCGGCGAGCTGCACGAGCTTCGTCGCGGCGCGCGCGTGCAGCCCTCGCACATTGATGATGGTGAAACGCCTCGTCACCGCATCGGTCGTCACCGCTCGCCCCCCGTCACGCTCTTGCCCGATGCCGGGCGAGACTCCGGCGCGGCCACCCCAGTCGGCGTCAGCCGGAGGTCCACGCTCGGGGTCCCGGCCAGCCCCTCGCCCACCGAGGGTACTATACTCCCGCTCGCCCGGGCGACGTCTCGATGAACGACCGTGATCGGGAGCCCCGTCTTCCGCCGCAGGCTGTCGCTGAGGACGTTGGTGAGCACGACGGACCGGTGCCGGCCGCCGGTGCACCCGATGCCGACGGTGAGGTAGCTCTTCCCCTCGCTGGCGTAGCGCGGCATGCAGAACGACAGGAGCTGCTCCGTCCTGCCGATGAACTCGAGGGCGTCCGGGTTCTTGAGGATGTAGTCCCGCACCGGCTCGTCGTTGCCGGTCAGCTCGCGCAGGCCGTGGACGAAATACGGGTTGTCGAGGAAGCGGACGTCGAGGAGCAGGTCGGCGTCGAGCGGGATGCCGTACTTGTAACCGAACGAGACGAAGCGGGTGGACATCACGGGCAGATCCACCTTGGCCGGGCGCAGCCGCTCGAGGACGACGCGGCGCAGGTCGTGCGTCGACAGCCGCGTCGTGTCGAGCTCGATGGTGGCCCGGGCCCGCAGCGACGCGAGCCGCTCGCGCTCGAGGAGGACGCCGTCGAGCATCGCGATGGCGCCGCTGCCGCCGGTGGTCAGCGGGTGGGGGCGCCGCGTCTCGCTGAAGCGCCGGAGCAGCGTCTCGTCCGAGGCGTCGAGGAAGAGGATCACGACGTCGCGGCCGACGCGGATCTGGTCGAGCGCCGCCGTGGCGCCCGCGAGGAACGAGCCGACCCGGACGTCGATGCCGAGCCCGATGCGGGTGATCCCGCCCGCCTCGCACGCCTCGACCGCCGGCCGGACGAGCGACGTCGGGAGGTTGTCGACGCAGAAGAAGCCGAGGTCCTCCAGCGCGTGGAGCGCCGTCGACTTGCCCGCGCCGGACAGCCCCGTGACCACGACGACCCGCCCCGGCGCCGCCTCGGACGGCGCGTGCGCCGGCGGCTGCGGAGGACCGCTCGCGCCGCTCACCCTCGCCTCCTCGGCCGCGGCAGGCTCACCGACGACTCCGTGGCGACGAACCCGGAGCCCGGTCGGTCGGGGGGCGGCCTCCCCCGGTCCGGGGGCTGCCGGAAGGCGCTGCTCGGCGGGCTCGGCGCGTCCCTGTCGTGGCCGGGCCGCGGCGGCCGGGGCGGGCCGGGCGGCGCCGCGCTCCGCTGCGTCCCCTCCTCCGCGAACCTGACGGGCGGCGGCACCGACGACTCCTCCGGCGTGCGCTCGCCGAGCAACTCGCCCTCGACGTTGCCGAAGAACTCGCGCGCCGCGTGGAACCCGGCGTTCTTCAGGAGCTCGTTGCGCGCGGCGACCTCGAGGATCGACGCCATGTCGCGGCCGGGCCGCACCGGGATGACGAGCTCCCGGATCTTCACGCCGAGGATCGTGTGGTACCGCTCGTCGAGCCCGAGCCGGTCGTACTCGGTGTCCTTCGACCACTCGACGAGCTTCACCACGACGTCGATGCGCTTGCGCTCGCGGATCGAGGTGACGCCGAAGAGGTCCTTCACGTTGAGGATGCCGAGGCCGCGCACCTCGAGGTGGTAGCGGAGGAGCTCCGCCGGGGCGCCGAACACCATGCCGGGCGGGCGGTAGTCGCACTCCACGGCGTCGTCGGCCACGAGCCGGTGGCCGCGCATCACCAGATCGAGCGCGCACTCGCTCTTGCCGATCGCGCTCGACCCCATGAGCAGGAGCCCCACGCCGAAGACGTCGACGAGCACGCCGTGCAGGCGGATGCGCGGCGCCAGGCGATCGTCGAGCAGCGCGTGCAGCGCGGTGATCGTCACGCTCGACCGCACCGCCGAGATCAGCAGCGGCGTCCCGGACTCCTCGGCGCACTGCGCGAGCTCCGGCACGGGGAAGAAGCCGATCCCGGAGCTGTTCGTCTCGAACGGCTGGTCGCCCTGCGTGAGGATGACGCAGCACAGGCCGAGCTCGAAGAAGCCGCGCAGCGACAGGAGCCGGTCCTCGCGCGAGAGCTTGTGGAGGAACGAGAGCTCGGTCTGGCCGAGGATCTGCACCCGCGTCGGGACGATGCCGTGGAAGTGGCCGACGAGCGCGAGCCCCGATTTCTGGATGCGGGTGTTCATGATGGGCCGGTCGAGGCCCGCCGCGCCCGCGATCAGCGAGAGCTCGATGCCGAGCCCCTCGTCGGCCATCAGGCTCCGCACCGTGAGCACGGGGCGGTCCACCCGCCCTCCGCCGCCCGGCGGAGCGCCCCGGTCGCCCCGGTCCCCGTCCTGTCTGCTGCCGCGCGCGTCGCTCACGGTACCGACCTCCCTTCCTCCGCGGCGATGAGCTCGAACGCCGCCCGCCCGGTCGAGGCGCCGAGCAACCGCTTCCTGAACGTCTCGTCCCGCAGCAGCCGCGAGATGCGCGCCAGGGTCTTGAGGTGCTCCCCGGTGGCCCGCTTCGGCCCGACCACGGCGACGAGGATGGACACCGGCGCCCCGTCGATCGCGTCGAAGTCGATCGGCTTCGGGCAGAGCAGGACCGCGCCGATCAGCCGCTCGACGCCCTCCATGGCGCCGTGGGGGATGGCCACGCCGCTGCCGACGCCGGTGGACTGGAGGCGCTCGCGCTCGGCGAGCACCCGCTCGACGTCCTCGCTCTTGATCCCCTGCTGCCCTGTCGCGAGCAGGGCGGCGAGCCGGCGGAGCGCGTCCGCCTTCGAGCGGACGACCCCCTCCTGCTCGCTGGCGACGGATACCTGGTGCGCGGTCAAGATGTCGCAGACTTGCATGCTGGTTTCGGCGCTCTGGCGAGGTGAGGGGGCTCTGGGTGGCGCACGCGGCACGGCCGGCGCTGCGCTCGGCCAGGGCCAGGCGCGCCGACGTTGCCATCGTACCCTGGGTACCTCGGGTACGCGACTCAAGGACGCTATCGCGAGGAGCCGTCCGGAGGGAGGTGTTCTTCCGCTGCTGCGCCCGCGCCGTGGTCGACGCGTCGCTGCGGGCTGCCGCCGCGCTCGTCGCGGGCGCGGCGGCAGCGCTCCCCGGGCAGGTTGCGCAGGGGAGCGCGCCGCGCCCGTCGCAGGCGCGACGAGCGCCCTGCGCCGCCGCGCCCGCGACGAGCGCGGCGGCTCACATCCGGGAGCGCGCCGCGGCCTCAGCGGCAGGCGCGCTGGCTCACGTTCTGGAGCGCGCCGCGGCCTCTCGCTCCACCTCGGCGGCGTACTCGCCCGCGCTCGTGCCATTGCGCTTGCGGGCGATGGTGTGTCCCTTGCCATCGCGGATCTGCCGCTCGAGCTTGTCCAGCACCATGTCGATCGAGGCGTACATATCCTCACCCCGCTCGGTCGCCTGGAACGCCAGGCTGCCCGAGGAGAGGCGCACGTCGGCGACGTGGTCCAGGCCCTCGACCGAGAGGGTCACCTGCGCCGTCATCGCCTGCCTCAGGAATTTCTGAAGCTTGGCCACCTTCTCGTGCGCGTGCTTCTTGACGGCCTCGGTACCCACCATGTGCCGGAACGTGATCGTGATGTTCATCGGGCCAGCCTTCCTTCCCCCTGATGCGTAGATGAAACAATCGATTACGGCTACAGAGCACCCCTCCATCTCCATAGTAACACCGCTGTAGAGCTCCGGTCTTCCATCAACGAAGGTGCCCTTTCGTTTTGTTGGTTTCGCTCTGGGTCGCTCCCTTGCGCCGTCGCTGCGCCTTGCCGCGCCGCGCCGCGACGCGCCCGGCGCGGGCCGCACGCCCCTCTCAACAAGCCTTGGCGCGCCCCGCTTGTTCCAGCGCCCGGCGCACCGCGTGCGGGGCATGGCCACAGGCCAGCGCGATCTCGCCGATGGTGGGCCTGCGCCCTAGCTCGGCGGCGAGCCGCCTGGCGCTCTCGAGGACGGCGCGGAGCACCTCGACGTCCCCCGGATCCAGCGGCTCGGCGACGCGGAGGCCCTCGGACTCGAGCCGATCGATGATGTGCTCCACCTCCTCGTACGAGACCGCCCGGCGATCGATGACCTCGGCGATGTCGTTGAGGTCCACCCTGCCGCTCGAGCGGTGGCGTGTGAGGAGCTCCTGGATCATGTCGTCAATGACGGGCCGCACGGAGCTAGGGTGGCACCTGCGCGCAGCCCGCGCACGCCCCGACGCCCGCACGACTGAGCCCCTCGAGCCCCGGGGTCGCAGGTCCGCGATCGTCGCGGCCGCCGGCCCGGCCGCCGCCGCCGGTCACCGCCTGCTCGCCGCCGGGCGCCCGCCTCCCCCGGCCCTGGGCCCAGGGCGCGCCGCGTCCGCGCGCCGCGTCCGCGCGCCACGTCCGCCCGGGCGCATTTCATCCGTTCGATAACCGCTCGACAACGTCAACGACGTTTCCGGCAGGAGCCGCGGAGGGTTGATGGTAGATACCGAGTCGACATCGAGCGGATACGCGACAGGAGATCTCCATGCGCTGGCTCCCCCCCGAGTCGCGATCGCGCCATGCGATCCGCGACCACATCGAGGCGAACCTCGACCCCGTCGAGGATCACCAGGAGATCACATTTCTCTCGACGTGCTACGATTTCCCGTGGGACACGCAGCGCGCCCTGGAGCTCGCGCTGGTCCGCATCTTCGGCATCGCGAAGAGCTCACCGCTCCTCGTGCGGACTGGCGAGTTCCTGGAGCGCACCCAGAAGCGTTACGACGACACGGTGCTCATCCTCTCCGAGATGCTGGAGAACGGATACGACAGCGAGCGCGGCCGGGCGGCGCTGCGGCGCATGAACCAGCAGCACAGGCGCTACACCATCCCGAACGACGAGTACCTGTACACGCTGTCGACGTTCGTCTTCGAGCCCGTGCGCTGGAACGAGCGCTTCGGCTGGCGCCCGCTGACCGGGAAGGAGAAGCTCGCGACGTACCACTACTGGAAGCAGGTCGGGGCGCTCATGAACATCAGGGACATCCCGCCTAGCTACGAGGCGTTCGAGCGGTTCAACGTGGACTTCGAGGCGGAGCACATGCGGTTCTCCGAGGACAACCGGAGGCTCGCCGTCGCGACGCGGGACCTCATGCTGAGCTGGGTGCTGCCGAGGGCGCTGCGGCCCCTCGGGGCGCGGGTCGTCCACGCGATCTTCGACGATCGTCTGCTCGACGCGCTCGGGCTGCCGCGGCCTTCGCCCGCCCTGCGGCGCCTCGTCGAGGGGGCGCTCCGCGCGCGCGGCCCGGTCCTGCGGGCCATGCCCCGCCGGCGTGAGCCGCGCCTGCTCACCAGGAAGAAGACCCGCACCTATCCGGACGGCTACCGCGTCGAGGACCTCGGCGCGCGGTGATCGGGGCGCGCCCGGCGCGAGCGCTCAGGGGAGCTGGCGGCGCAGGAACTTCAGCGCCTCGCGCGCCGCCGGGTTCACCGGCTCGTAGACGTCCGGGGTCTTCCTGAGCGGCGCCCCGATCGGCTCGCCGGGGCGGACGCCGAGGATTCGCTCGACGTCCTCCAGGAGCGATTGCATCGAGTCGAAGCGGTTGCCGGGCAGCTTGCGGAGCGCGGTGGCGACCAGCGCCTCGATGCGCCGATCGATGCCGGGGCGGATCGTGCTCAGCCGGGGGGCCGCGGTGCACGCGTGCTGGGCGACGACCACCACGTCGTCCGGCGAGGAGAACGGGAGCTGGCCCGCGAGCATGCGGAACATCGTGATGCCGAGGGCATAGACGTCGGTGCGGCCGTCGACGGGATCGGCGAGGGCCTGCTCCGGGGCCATGTAGGGGACGGTGCCCAGCACGAGGCCCGCCGCGGTCGTGGGGCCCGATCGCAGCTTCGCGAAGCCGAAATCCATCATCTTGATCACGCGCGGGCCGCCCGCGGAGCGGACGAGGAACATGTTGTCCGGCTTCACGTCGCGGTGGATGATCCCGGCCGCGTGCGCGGCGGCGAGCGCCGACGCCGCCTGCCGGATCAGCGGCAGCGCGACGGCCTCGCTCATGGCCACCTCGCGGCGGAGCAGGACGCCGAGCGACTCGCCGGTGAGGAGCTCGAGCACGATGAAGGGGGACCCGTCCTTGCGATCGCCCGCGTCGAGGACCCGGATGATGTTCGGGTGCCCGAGCTCGGCCGCCACCTCGAGCTCGCGGAGGAACCGCTCCCGCTGGGTCCGGTCGGCCGCGAAGCTGCGGTTCAGGATCTTGATCGCGACCTGCTCCTTCGTGTGGCTGTCCACGGCGAGGTACACGCGCGACATCCCGCCCGCGCCGATGAAGCCCTGGATGACGTAGCGATCCTCGAGGACGGCGCCGAACTGCCGCGTCGGCTGCGCGGGCGGCGCGGCCGAGAGGGACTGGACCAGGCGGGCGCCGTCGTCGGGGCAGAACGCGTACGAACGGTCGGCGTAACCGCGATGGCAGCGCGGGCAGATCATGGGCGCGCGACATGATGCGGGCGCGGGCGCGGATCCTCAAGGAACTTGCGCCCCGGCGGGCCATCGTACGTGAACCAACGTGAAACAACGCGGACCACGACACGAAACACGCCGGACGAGCTCGGAGCGACATGGACGCGCGCGGACCAGCGCGGAGCGCGTGAAACACTCGAAACATCAGGAGCGCGCAGAGGGCAGAACGCACATCACGATGTTCCGTCCGAGTGCTCGATCTACCGTCCCGGGAGGTAGATCGCGGCGCGGACCTCGGCTATGCGTGCGCCTTTCCTGGTCGACGCGATGGACCCCGAGCCCGAGAGACACAGCCCGTGACATCACAGAAGCAGACCGCGACCCTCATCCCTGGTGACGGCATCGGCCCCGAGATCGTGGAGGCGACGCTGCGCGCCCTCGACGCGCTCGGCTCGCCTTTCGAGTGGGAGACGTGCGTGGCCGGCATGGCCGGCGTGAAGGACTTCGGCGACCCGCTGCCCCGGGCCACGCTCGACAGCATCCACCGCACGCAGCTCGCGCTCAAGGGGCCGCTCGAGACGCCGATCGGCGGCGGATACCGGTCCTCGAACGTGCGCCTGCGGCAGGAGTTCCAGCTCTATGCGAACGTGCGGCCCGCGCGCACGCTGATCCCCGGCGGGCGCTTCGAGAACATCGACATCGTGCTCGTGCGGGAGAACCTCGAGGGCCTGTACGTGGGCTTCGAGCATTACATCCCCATCGGGAGCGACGAGCACGCGGTGGCGATCGGCTCGGGCGTGAACACGCGGGTCGGCTCGCGCCGCATCGCCGAGTACGCCTACAACTACGCCGAGAAGCACGGCCGCAAGAAGGTCACCATCGTCCACAAGGCGAACATCATGAAGGCGCTCACCGGCATCTTCCTCGAGACGTCGCGCGAGGTGGGCCGGGCCTTCGAGGGCCGCGTGGCGACCGACGAGCGCATCGTCGACGCGTGCGCGATGCAGCTCGTGCTGAACCCGTGGCAGTTCGACGTCATCGTCACGACGAACCTCTTCGGCGACATCCTGTCGGACGAGATCGCGGGCCTGATCGGCGGCCTCGGCATGGCGCCGGGGGCCAACATCGGGCACAACGCCGCCATCTTCGAGGCGGTGCACGGCTCGGCGCCGGACATCGCCGGCAAGGGCGTGGCGAACCCGATCGCGCTCATGCTGGCCGCCGCGATGATGCTCGATCACGTGGGCGAGCAGGAGCTCGCGACCCGCCTGCGCGCCGGCATCGACGGGGCGCTCAACGCGGACGGGGTGCGCACCCGCGATCTCGGCGGCAAGGCGGACACGAAGACGCTCACGGACGCCATCGTGGCGCGCATCAAGAACGGCTGATCGAACGCGGCGGGCGCGGCGGGCCTCGCGGCCGGCGTCACCGCCGCGGGCGCGGGGTCAGCCGTCGCCCGCGGGCGCTCCCGGGAGCGGGAGCGAGACGTGGAACGACGTCGACTCGTCCGGCGTGCTCTGCGCCCAGATCCGGCCGCCGTGCGCCTCGACGATCCCCTTGCAGATGTAGAGCCCGAGGCCGGTGCCGGGCGGGGCGTTGCTGGACGGGCCTGACGACAGCCGCTGGAACCGCTGGAACAGCCTCGGCAGCTCGTCCGGCGGGATGCCCTGGCCGCGGTTCTCGACCGCCACCTCCACCTCGGCGCCGCGGCGCGAGAGCGTCACCCGGGTCGGCGCGCTCGGGTCGCCGTACTTGGCGGCGTTCAGGAGGAGGTTTCCGATCACCTGGTCCATGCGCGCCGGGTCGACGAGGACGGGCGGCACCCCCTCGTCGACGGCGAGCACGACGGCGCGATCGGGCCGCTCGGCTGCCGCGAGCTCGACGGCGGCGCGGAGCTGGGCGCCGAGGTCCGTCGGCCGCGGCTCGATCGAGAAGCGCCGCGCCTCGATCTTCGAGGCGTCGAACAGGTCGTCGATCATCTGCTCGAGGCGCCGGGCGCTGGCGAGGATCTTCTCGCTCCACCCCGAGGTGTCCTGGGACCGCCGCGACAGCATGCCCGCGTAGGCGGAGATCGCGGTGAGCGGCTGCTTGAGGTCGTGGGCGACGATGGAGGTCCACTCCTCGCGGAGCCGGGCGCGCTCTGCGTAATGGGTGACGTCCTCGTAGCTGGCGACGGCGCCGAGGATCGCGCCGTGGTCGTCCCGGATGGGGCCGGCGCTCACGATGACGGGCACGTAGCTCCCGTCCGGCCTCCGGAACCACAGCTCCTCGCAGGTCATCCCCTGGCCGCGCGCCGCGCGGACGAGGGGCATCTCGTGGTGCAGGAGCGGCCGTCCTCCCGGCTGGCACAGGCGCACGCACGGCGCGCCTTCGGGCCACCCTGGGGTCTTGAGGGGGTGCGGGCCGCCGCAGAGCTGCTCGCAGCGGCGGCTCGCGAGGAGCGAGCGGCCGCCGCGCTCGTCGAAGATCGCGATGGCGACGGGGAAATCCTCGATGATGATGCGCAGCCACTCCCGCTCGGCGGCGAGGCGGCCGTCCGCGTCGCGGAGCGCGGCCCGGGCGTCCTGGAGGAGGGCCTCGGCGCGCTGCAGCGCGGGCGAGCGCGCGGCGGGGGCGTCGTCGAGCGCGTCCGCGGGGCGGCGCTCGGCGCGCTGCTCCGCCGCGCGCTCGGCGGCCTGGAGCGCGAGGCCGAACAGCGCGCCGAGGGCCTGGACGCGCGGGAGGAGCTCCGGCGGCGGCGCGCTGCGGCCGGCGAGGGCGCAGGTGAGGACGCCGAGCAGCCCGTCTGCGCCGAGCAGGGGGGCGCACAGCACCCAGCACGGTCCCAGGCATGCCTCGATGGCGCGGACGTCGTGGAAGCGCTCGCGCGCCGCCTCGTCCGCGGCCGTGTGCTCGACGCATCGGCTCTGCGCGGCCCGCTGCACGAGGGACGGGGTGCTCGGGAGGTCGTCGAGCGCCGCGGTGCGCTCGCCCGGCAGCGCGATCGGCGATCCGTGCGAGGCGAGCAGGCGGATGGGGAGCGCGCCGTCTGCCGGCGCGCTGTGAAGGAGCGCGACGTCGGCGCCGAGCAGCCGGGCGGCCAGCGCGACGAGGGTGGGGTGGAGCTCCTGCGGGTCGAGCTTCCCCGAGAGCGCGGCGGACGCCTCGGCGACCGTTCCCGCGAGCTGCGCGGTGGCCGATGCGGGCTCTCCGGTCGCGCCCGGGAGGCGGTCATGCCCCGAGGTCCTCGTCACGTTTCCTCACCATGCCCTAGCACCTGCGCAGGCAGGCGCCGCTCGAGCGGAGGGAGGTGGATGGCGTCCGGGCGGGGTGGCGCGACGGGCGGCGAGCGGCGCGTCGCGGGGCGGCGGCGCGGGGCGGCGGCGCGCGGGTGACGGGGCGGCGCGTGGCGGGCCGGAGGCGGTGGGCCGAGCTGTCAGCGGGAGGGGTCGAAGCGGCGTTTCGCCCAGCTCACGAGCGGGCTGTTGTCCCGGGAGCGGGTGGCGCCGGGTGCGCCGCGGCGTTTCCGCCAGTCGCCTTCGCGGACGCGCCGGCACCCTGCTGCCTGCTCCATCGAGAGGAGGTAGGCCTGGGCCTCGCGTCCGTCGGCGAGGCGGATGGCGGTTCGCCGGTGCAAGATCGGGTGTCCCCGGTGCACGTCGAGCGCGGCGAGCGCGGCGGGCGAGAGGGCGTAGAGCTCGCCGGTCACCGCGACGAACCCGCCCTGGACGAGGGCGCCGCTCGTGCCGAGGTCGACGAGCGCGTACTGGGGGGTCGTGGTCGCCTCCCCGAGCGAGCGGGCCGAGGCGAGCCATTCATGCTGGTCCTCGCCCTTCATGAGGTTGTCGTAGACGAAGAGCGCGATCTCGCTGGTGGTCATGGCGTGGTCCTCGCGACGGGCTCGCCGGCCCGGCAACGACCCTCGCAAAGGCAGGGAGCGAGCGCAAGGCCGGCGGGGGGAAGGCCGACGACGTCGCGGGCGCTGGAGCTCCAGAGGAATGTTGCACCTGCCTGGCGAGAGGAGCTGGGACTCCGGGGAGCGCCTCGAACGAGGTTGCCGGGGGAGCTGCTCGAGCCGGGGCCCCGGACAATGGATATCGCATCTCGCCTGGTCGATGTCCGCGCGTCCGAAAGCCGATCGCCTGAGGTGGAGCAGCGCCGATCTCGCCCTCACGCGATCGGCGAACAGATGCGTTCACGAACGCTTCGACAACGGCATGAGCGAGGGATGACCCGCGGAGCTCTGCGCTTGACATGCGCGAGAGATCCATGCGCTTCTGCGCGAGGGAGGCTGTGATGACGCCTGTTCCGCGGTGCATTGTGCGGGCGTTGATCCCGCTCGCGATGTTCGTGGTGTGTGTGCTGGCGCAGGCGGGGTGTACGTGCGCACCCGAGCTCCAGCCGATTCGTCCTCAGGGCACCATCGCCTGCAGGACACGAGATCCGGGTGTGGCCCCGAGAGCGGGCGATGCACATGGGGTCGAGACCGTCGCCGCCGGTGCGATACCGGGGACATTCTCCGTCACGAGCACGGGCGAGGCGACCTATGTGATGCCGCTGGCCTCGGTCCCGGGGCGCGCGGGCGTGGAGCCGCGGCTCGCGCTCCATCACGACAGCGGCGCCGGCGAAGGCCTCCTCGGGGCGGGCTTCTCCATCGCCGGGCTGTCCGCGATAACACGATGTCCAAAGAACCTGGCGCAGGACGGGGAGATCCGGGGAGTGGCGTACGATGGGGACGACGTGCTGTGCCTCGACGGCAAGCGCCTCATCGCGGTGGGACGAGCACCGCGGACCATCGAGTACAGGACGTTCCCCGACACGATGGTCAAGGTGGTCGGGCACCACGCTGCGGAAGGGAGGGCGTCCGCGGAGGCGCTGTTCTTCGAGGCGATGATGCCGTCCGGGCTCGTCATCGAGTACGGGCGCGCCGACAGCGGCAAGCCGCGCGCGCTGGGCGGCGCCCCGCGCGCGTGGCTCGCGACCAAGGCGCGCGACGGCCGCGGCAACGCCATGACCTACGCGTACTGCTTCGCGGACGCCCAGGAGGGCTTCACGGCGGAGTACGCGCTCGACGAGATCCGATACACGAGCTTCGAGGGCGAGCCGGCGCTCGCGCCTTCGCGGGCGGTGCGGTTCGTGTATGAGACGAAGGAGCCGGCCGAGGTCCGGACATCCTACGCGGGCGGCATGGCGCTCCAGAGCGCGTTGCGCCTCGGCGAGATCCAGATGCTCGGCGCGGGCGATGCGCTGGTCCGGCGTTACGGGTTCACGTACGAGGTCAGCGAGGCGACGCGGCGGAAGCTCCTTGCGAATGTCGAGGAGTGCGCGGGCGACGGCGTCTGCAAGCCGCCCACACGCTTTCAGTACAGCCGCGGCGAGGCCGGGTTCCGGAGGATCGCGACGAGCATCGCCCGTCCGACCTCCAGGAAGGCCAGCCCGATGCTGTTCGACATCGACGGCGACGGGCTCGACGACCTCGTGCTCCCGGACGCGCACGCGGCGCTCAGCACGCCCCGGAATCCTGTGACGAACTGGCTCGTCGCACACAATCAAGGTTCGAGCGAGTCGGAGGCTCACCTCGCGCCCGCAACCCTGGCGCTCTTCGAGGACTGGCCGGTGGTCGCCGATGCCCACGGGCCCGCCGATCCGACGCTCCTTCAGCCGGAGCTCGGGACGGCCATCGACCATGACCAGGATGGCCGGATGGACGTCTTGCTCCATGACGTTCACGGCGCCACCGACACCTGGCATGTGCTGCTGGCCCGGCCGGACCGGAGCTTCGAGGTCCACGACACGGGCATCCGCCGGCCATTCCCGCTCCGCGTCCCGCCGCCCGGGCTGAGCATGCCCCAGGGCGCCATGCACCTCGCCGACGTGGACGGCGATGGGGTACCCGACCTGGTCCAGTGCGACGACCACAGCCGCGAGCTGACCCAGAACCCCCTCGAGGCGACCTGGTTCGTCCACCGCTGGAAGCCGGAGCGCGACGGGACGCCGGCAGGGTTCGACCCCGAGGGGGAGTCGCTCGCCCCTCTCAACGGGTTTCCCTGCGAGATGGAGATCCAGACCCTGGACGTGAACGCCGACGGCAAGGTCGATCTCGTCGTGGCGACCGTGCTGACGTTCAGCGATGGCACGATGCTCCCCGCGTCGACCTACGCCGCGCTCACCCGCGGGCGCGACGGGAGCTGGGAGGTGTTCGACACCGAGCTCCCCCAGCCCGCTCCGGGCGGCCGCACCGTGTTCCTCGACGTCAATGGCGATGGCCTGCCCGACGCCGTGCAATCCGGCTTCAGCCATCGCGGGCTCCGTACGACCCTCAACACGGGGACGACCTTCGACGCGCCGGCGGTCGACAGCCTCGGACCGGTCGGCCTCGGCGATCAGGACACGTTCTTCCGGCTCGCGACGCCGCTGGACTACAACGGCGACGGGCTGCAAGACCTGCTCATGCCGGTGCCGCCGGGCACCCTGCCGGGCTCATCCCTCGCGCTGCCCTCCTGGGCCGTCCTGCAGGCGACGGGCGCGCGCGACGGGCCGACGTTCGCGCTGGTCGACCCGGAGATCCCGTTCGAGGCGGCGGTCGGGGACGCCGTCACGCTCGCCGAGCCGCAGGGGCCCCGCGTCGGGGACGTCAGCGGCGACGGGGCCCAGGACGTGGTGCTGCCGATCGGCGGCGTCTTCACGATCTTCCAGAACCTCGCGGCCGATCAGGATCTCCTCGTCGCCGTCTCCGATGGGATGAACGCGCACGAGCCGACCGACGCGGGCTTCGTGCCGAACGTGAGCGTCTCTTACGGCCATCTCATCGACGCTTCGATCACGAACGACACCGCCGCGGAATCTCCGGAGCGGGAGAGCATGCTCTACCTCTCCCGTGACGACGCCGCGAACGAGTGCGCTTACCCGCGGCGCTGCGCGGTGGGGCCTCGGCGGGTCGTCAGCGCCTACGCGATCAACAACGGCGCGGACCGGCCGCGGCGCTTCGAGGTCCGGTACCGCGACGGGCGCTACCATCGCCACGGGCGCGGCTTCCTGGGCTTCGGTGAGCGCGTCCTCGTCGATCTCGACACCCGCGCCGGGACGGCCGAGCGCTACGACAATGTCACGTACGACGGCGAGCTCGAGGCGTTTCCGTTCGCCGGACAGGTGGAGCAGGAGCGGCGCTGGGCGCCGGGGTTGCCGGATCAGCCCAGACCGGACCGGATCGAGCTCTCGTTCCTCGACGTGAAGCGGACGCTGGTGCCCACGAGCGACGGCGCGAGCTATTTCACGCTGCCGACCGAGCGCCGGATCCGGCGGGCGCAAGGGGTGTATCCCCCGGAGCGCGGCGCCGCGCCGACGGTGGAGGCGTACGTCGATGGCGTCGAGCGCGGCGGAGGCGGCGCGACCGTCCTGCGCGACTCGCTCGCGAAGGTGACGGAGTTCGACGCGTTCGGCAACGTGCGCGCCGAGGAGGTCTCGACCGGCGGCGTCGACCTGACGCTCGGCGTCGAGCGCACCTACAAGAACGACACCGAGCGGTGGGTTCTCGGCCAGCTCCAGACGGAGAAGGAGTGCAGCGCGGCCGCGGGGCTCTCGCAGTGCCGCACCCTGACGCGCACGACGACGGTCCATGGCGAGATCGACACCGAGTCCATCGACAGCGACGAGGGCATCCCCGACACGAAGCTGGATGTCGTGGTCACGCGGGACGCGTTCGGGAATGTCACGGGGGTCACGGCGGACGACGCGTTCGGCCACCATCGGTCGTGGAGCACGACGTACGACCCCGAGGGGATGTATCCCGAGACGCACGTCGACGCGGCCGGCCACACCACGCGGGTGGAGCACGACGCCGGGCACGGCGCGCTCCTCGAGCGGGAGGATCCGAACGGGCTCGTGACCGAGTGGAGGTACGACGGCTTCGGCCGGCTCGGCCTGGAGATCCGGCCGGATGGCACGCAGACAACGGTCGCGCTGTCGCGCACCAGGGACGGCGGCCCGGATCAGGCCGCCTGGCGCGTGGTGCAGCGGACCACGACGACCGGCGGCGCCGACGACGAGGTCGAATACGACAGCCTCGGCCGCCCGATCCGGTGGTCCTGGCACGGGCCTGCCGTGGAGGGCGCCACGGGCGAGCCGCCGCGCCTGATGCAGCGGATCGCGTACGACGCGCGCGGCGAGCACATCGCGCAGCGCTCGGTGCCGGTGCGCGAAGGCACGCCGGAAAGCGAGCTCCTGGTCGACGTCTACGAGCACGACGCGGTGGGCCGCGAGGTGCGGCACACGACGCCGTGGGGTGCGGTCGTGGCGACGGAGCACGATGGCCTGCGCGTCGAGATCACCGACGCGCTCGATCACGTGACCGTGGTCGAGCGCGACCCGCTGGGGCGGCCGGTGGCCGTCACCGACGCGGCGCTCGGGGTCACCCGCTCTTCGTACGGCCCGTTCGGCGCGCTGTACGCGGTCACCGCGCCGGGCGGCGCGCTCACGCGCACCACGCGCGACGCGTTCGGGCGCGTGCGGCAGCTCGACCATCCCGATCGGGGCACGACCCTCTTCACGAACGACGGCTTCGGCGAGCTGGTCTCGTCGACCGACGCGCTCGCGCGGGTGACGACATTCGCGCACGACGCGCTCGGGCGCACCGCCTCGCGCGTGGACGAGGACGGCGCCGAGCGGCGGACGACCACGTGGACGTGGGACACGGCGGAGAACGGCATCGGCAAGCTCGAGGCGGTCGCGAGCCCCGATGGGCAGAAGACGTACACGTACAACGGGCACGGCAAGATCGAGACGGTGACGCTCCGCATCGACGGGGAGCGCGCCCTGCTGACGAGCCGGCTCGACTACGACGCGCTCGGCCGCGTCGCAACGATCACGTACCCCACGCCGGCCGGCGCGGCGCCGTTCGTCGTGGCCCACGACCATGACGCCCACGGACACGTGATCGGCGTGCGCGACGGCGTGACGCGCTCTCCGTACTGGCGCCTGACCGACGTGGACAGCGCGGGCCGCATCCGGGAAGAGGCGTTCGGCAACGGCGCCGCCGTCACGGAGCGGAGCTACTACGCGGACAAGCAGCGGCTGGAGAGCCTGGTGACCCGGAGCGGCGCGACCCTCGTGCAGGACCTCGAGGTCGGCTACGACGCGCGCCTGAGCCTCGCGTACCGGACCGACGCGCTCCAGCCGCAGCACCGGGCCGAGCGGTTCCGCCACGACGCGCTCGATCGGCTGACGTGCGCGTACTTCAGCCCCACCGAGAGCGCGTCGGCGCCGTGCGCGCTCCGTTACGAGCACGACCTCGACGGCAACCTCACCTTCAAGTCGGACGTCGGCACGCTCTCGTACGACGACCCGCTGCACCCGCACGCCGTCACGGGGGCGGGCGGTGGCAGCTTCGCCTACGACGCGGTCGGCAACCAGATCGAGCGCCCGGGGGGCGTGCGGGTGCGCTACACGCCGTTCGATCTGCCGGAGACGATCACGCGGGGCGCGAGCACCGTCTCGTTCGCCTACGACGGCGACCAGCAGCGGATCCGCAAGACCACGCCGGACGAGGAGACGATCTACTTCGGCGATCTGGTCGAGCGGGTCACCGAGGCGGCGACGGGCGCGGTGGAGCATCGCTACCACGTCCACTCGCCGGAGCGGGTGGTGGCGATCGTGACCCGCGGAGGCGCCGAGCCGGGGACGCGCTACGTGCACGTCGACCACCTCGGCTCGGTCGACGTGCTCACCGACGAGGACGGCGACGAGATCGAGCGGAGGAGCTACGACCCGTTCGGGCAGCGGAGAAACCCGGAGTGGGGACAGCCCGCGCCGGCGTCGTTCTCCAGCGAGACGACGCGGGGATTCACCGGGCACGAGGGCGATGACGAGCTCGGGCTCGTCAACATGCGGGGCAGGATCTACGATCCGAGGGTCGGGCGGTTCTTGACGACCGATCCGATCGTGCAGGCGCCGCTCTCGGGTCAGAGCTGGAACCCGTACAGCTACGTGCGCAACAGTCCGCTCAACTACGTGGATCCGAGCGGGTTCCAGGCCGAGCTACAAGCGCCTGACGGGTCGCAGCCTGCAGGGGGCCTCGGGGATGACGGACTCCCCCTATCTTGCGAGGGCGGGTGTAAGGCGTTCTCCAGAGGCCCTCGGCCCCCATGGCGCACGCCCAAGCCCGCGAATGCCCCGGACGCGGCAAAGGCCGCGGAGGTCGGCGCGACGACGGCGCCTGTCGACGTGAGCACGACCGGAACCTCGTCGGGCTACGCGCCGCAGCCGGTGACCGTCTCGCCGGAGCACGCCGGCGCCGGCGGCCCCGGGACCGTCGTCGGCCAGACGTTGCTGGGCGCCGCGGAGGGCACGCGCGATGTCGGGGTGGGAATCGCGCGGATGTTGGTGCTGAACGCGCTGACGTTCGGGATTTACAGCGGTTACGAGCTCGGCGGAGCGATCGTGGAGGGCCACGAGGAGGGCGGGATCCTCGGCGCGCTGAACGCCGTCAACCCGCTCTACCACATCGGGCAGGGCGCCGCGGACACGGCGCTCGCGATCGACCGTGGGGACTACCGGGAGGCGGGCGCGGCGGCGACCAGGTCGGCGATCCTTGCGGCGGCCACCATCTTCGGGATGGGAAGAGGACTGGGGGCGGCCGCGGAGGAGTCGGCGGCGGTCGGAGCCGCCAGAGGGGGAGCTCCGGCAATCCGGGTGCCGACTTCCCGGTACCCGGAAACGGCCGGACACATAAGGGATGCACAGGCGGCCGGGCACCCGTCAATCTTGACGATCGATCGCGGGGGGACAGCGGCACGACGAGCCGCAGCGCTTGGCAACTACGAGAAGCTTCCGGGCAAACATCTGGATGAATACCCGCCAGCGATGTTCAGGGAAGGTGGTTCTGGGGCGAGCGTTCGTCCGGTTTCGCCAGCAGACAACATGGGCGCAGGGGCGTGTATCGGAAACCAGTGCCGGGGTCTCCCCGACGGCACAAGGGTCAGAATCGTCGTGGAGTAGGCCATGTCCGCCATCATTTTGGAAGTCGCGTATTCACAAATTTCAGCATTCCAATCAAACCTAAAGAACCCATTCAACGACTGGACCGACAGGCATACAGCACAGGGATTTTCATGGAGGCCGGGCAGCGTATCCTTTCGTACTCTCGATGCAGAGGGGTCAGCCACGGTCACCGTGGAAAAGGGCACGACGCTCGACGTTTCGCCATCGACGATCAGAGCGATTCATGTTCCGTTCCATGTTCCAACCGGCGTTGGCGTGGAGGTGGGTACCATCATCGAGACAGTCGAATTTGAACTGCCGGCGGGAGACTACACGCTGCTCTTCGAGCATGGACGGCGCGACAGTTCAGGGATGTGGTGCAAGTTTCGTTTCGTACCAGGCACCACCTACCCCAGGGTTCTTCGTGCCGATGAAGCGCTTTCCCCAGAGGAGGAACTGTTAATGGACGCGCAACCAGCGGCGCCGTAGATCCCGCGCGACCGGAAAGATGAGAGATGCGTTCGGCTCTCATGGCGGAGCGAGGTGCATCCCCAGGGCCGTGGAGGGTTCACCTTCTGGGGAAAGGATTTCTGACATGGCGAAGCTACTGGACTTGATCGCCGAGATCGACCAGATGGATCGTGGGGACGTGATCTGCGCGAAGCCGGAATGGCGCCCCGACTCAGAAGCGAGAGTCTTCCGACTGACTGAGGACTACCGCGTCACCGACGAAGCAAAGGCCCTTGGCTACGAGTATCTCCTCGAAGTCGACACAATTCGACGGATCCTCGAAGAGTTTCGCAGCCGATCAGACGCATCAATCAACGAAAAGTGCGAGCGAATCATCCACTACGCCACTTACGACGCATAGCGACTAGAGTGGACACCGCACGGAGGGAGCGATGAGCGTGGCAACTCGAATCTCGATCGCTCCTCACCCCGACCAGTCCACTGAGCACGGCACTGAACGTGGATTTCGCGCCTACCATGCCGATCCGGGGCGTGAGAAATCCGGCGAGGTAAACGGAACGCCTTGAAAGAAAGGCTCGGCGTGGCGACCCGCCCGGGTTGCTATGACCAAACGAAGACGCACGCCGAGCACCTCCAAGGTGCGCCGACGCGAGCTCGGGTTCAAGAGCAAAGGCGATGGGCGGCACCAGGAGCGAATCCGGCGGCCAGACCCTTCCAGGATTCACGTCGAGCCCTCGGAGAAGAACCTGACGGGCATCGCAGGACTTGCTCCCTTCGGCGCCTTCCTCCGGGAGCTCGGCGTCGACGCGGCCCTGAGCCGCAGGTTTTTCCGGCTGAAGACGGGCCGTTCGGTCATCTACCCAATGGCCGCACAGATGCGCCTGCTGATGGACTGCGCGCTCGCCGGCGAGGAGCGCGTCTTCGGCATCGAAGCGCTCGCCGTCGATCCGCTCTTCGTACGTCTCGCAGGCGGGGTCGTTCCGAGCATCGACACCGTCTATCGGGACCTGTGCCGCTTCGATGAGCAGGCGCTCGAAGCGCTGCACAGCATGGTCGTCGACCACGGGCTCGCCCTCGTTGCTCGCCGAAAGCACCGGTTCGTGCACATTGACGTCGATACGACCGTGGAGCCGCTCTTCGGGATGCAGGAGGGGGCGCTTCCGGGCCCGAACCCGCGCTACCACGGCCGGCCGAGCTATCACCCGATCCTGGCGCGCATCGCCGAGGCCGACGCTATCGTGGGAGCCAAACTGCGACCCGGCGATACGAGCTTCGGCGAAGCCGATGTACCGTTCGTCGAGGAGTGCATCGACCGGGCGCGCGCCGCAGCGCCAAGCGCGGTCATCTACGTGCGGATCGATGGCGCGGGCGATTGCAGCGCGCTGATGCACGCCGTCGCCGCGAGGGGATGCTTTTTCCTGACCAAGGCGCGGATGAGCCCCGATCTGGTGGGCATGGTCGCACACGCCACCGGATGGCGTACCATCGACCGGGATGCCGACGGTCGTCCTCGACGGCAGGTGGCCGAGGTGCCTTTCCGGCGCGGCGATTGGCCGGATGGGGTCCGCGTCATCGCCGTACGCACACGCGACCGGGAGAACGGCAAGCAGATCTACCTTTGGGAAGGCCTCGACTACACGGTGCAGGTCTTCTTGACCAACGAGCCGGTCGAAGCGCCGGAAGATGTAGCGGCGCGATATGACCTGCGCGCGGGCATCGAGCCGCTCATCGGCGATCTCAAGCACGGGTGGGGATGCGGTCGCGTGCCGAGCCACTGCTTCAACGCCAATCATGCCGCGCTGCTGTTGAAGCTGCTGACCGCCAACCTGATGCGCCGCTATGTGCTGGACCACGTTCCGCAGCTCGCGAGCTGGCGAACGCCGTGGCTTCGCCGCGCGCTGATCCTCGTCCCGGGAAGGTTGGCCCGGTCGAGCCGGGGCACGAAGCTGCACGTGCCGGAGCGCTCGCAGCTCGCCCGCTGGCATAATTGAGCCCGAAACCAGCCGAAACCATAGCGGGGGTAAGGGGGGCGTGTGTTTTCGTGACGCTCTGGAAGCGCATCGTTGTAATCGGCGTCGCATTCGTCAGCGGAACGCCGCTGGCGCGTCGCCGTCGGCCCACTCGTGCCCCATGGGCGCGAAATCTACGCTGAACGAGCCACCGCTCATCCTTTGGACTACGAACAAAGGAAGAAGCTGGAGCCCGAATGAACAGCTTCGACGCTCATAGCATGGCCAGACTGTATACTCTGCGCTCGAAGGTCAACGTGAGCGAAGGAACAACCACGAGAATACATGGCTCCGTCCTCAAGCTGGCAGCGATCGTGCTCCTCACGGCCTCCTGCTCCGAGGTCCCCCCCTCGGCGACGCCCACCGACGTGCGTCGCAGGCCCAGGATCGAAGAGTGGCGAGCCGCGCGGGCGCTCTCCGATGCGTACGTCCCCGAGGTCCGGGCCGGGAACCTCGTCGCGCTCGGCAAGACCCGCGTCCCCTTCGCGCTGTACATCAACTCCGTGCACGAACGCCTCCACCCCATCTACGAGGAGGAGCTGACGGCTGCACGCAAGGCGACCCCGGAGCTCCGCGGCGCTACGGACATGGCCGTGCTGATCGAGATCGTCGTGAACCAGGCGGATGGCCGTCTCGCTCGCCTGGGCGTCGTCAAATCACCGGCACGGTTGTCCTCTGGGTCTATGTGGAGCCCGACGGTTCCGCCCGCTCGGTGCAGAAGGTGCAGCGCGCCGGCGTCCACGGTGGGGGGACCGCCGCCGCCTTGCAATCCGCGGTGGGGGGACCGCCGCCGCCTTGCAATCCGCGGTGGGGGGACCGCCGCCGCCTTGCAATCCGCGGTGGGGGGACCGCCGCCGCCTTGCAATCCGCGGTGGGGGGACCGCCGCCGCCTTGCAATCCGCGGTGGGGGGACCGCCGCCGCCTTGCAATCCGCGTGGAAGGCGTGCTGTGCGCTTGTCGAGACGCAGGGACGGCGATACTCCGGCCGGATGGCCAACTCCGCATTTCTCGCCCGCCGGCTCACGCCGAGCGGGTGCATCATTGCAGGAACCAAGCTCGCCGCTCACCGGGAGGCGTTGAAGTCGAAGAAGATCAAGATGTCTGCCAAGGTCGACGCGGCCGCCCATGCCGTCATCGCGGCCACCGGGGCCCTCGAGGCGCTCGGGGGCACCGACGCCACGATGGTGGAGATCGATCGCGGCACCGACCGGTGCATCGGCGCCTTCAACAGCCAGCTCGACTCCATCGAGCGCGCGTTCGATCATGACGGCATCCTGCCGCTGACCGAGGACGAGGCGGCGCGTCGCGGCGACGCCTTGCTGGTGCGCTCCGAGGTGCTCTCGTCGGGCATCGACTTCATCCGTCTCGTCCATTCCCAGCAATGGGTGCGCATGAGCGCGATGATCAAGGCGCTCGAGCGCAAGGACGTGAAGGCGGCTATCGAGCGACTCGGGCTCTCGGCCGAGGTGGGTCGCCTGCGGCGCTGGACCGAGCTGTACGGGCAGAAGCTCGGCGTCACCGAGGCGAAGAGCGCTGATCCGGCGATCAAGGCGGTGGAGGCATGGCACGAGGCCTACGGCACGCTGATGGTCCAGGTCCACGCCGAGTACGACGACGACAAGGACGAGACGCACGCGCTGCTCCGCGACAGGCTGCTCTCGCCCTACGAGGAGGCGGCGGACGAAGCGCGGCGCGCCGAGCAGCGGGCGCGCGCCGCCGTTGCCAGGAAGAAGTCCCAGCCCGTTGAGCCCGAGCCCCAGCCGCTCTGAACGCTCGCCGCGCCCGCGGCCCCTGAAGAGCGCTCGATAACCCGCCTCGATCCTTCGCTCCCCCTGCTGCCCGCACTCCGCTTCTCGTCGAGCGCCCAGCTCTTCACCGAGCGCTCCGCCACCGGATCCCCCTCCCCTTGACCACCGTAGCGCCGGCGCGGGCCTACCAGCTCACGACGAACTGCAGCGCATCGGGCCCTCGCACATCCACCGAGATGGTCGGCTTGGCGCCATAGCCCAGGACGAGCGCCTCGAAATTCCCGAGCGGGTACTCCAGCACACCGCGGAAGCCGCCGATGTCGATCTGCACCTCCGACGGCCCGAGCTGCCGCGCCCGCGCCGACGGGCCCTTCACGAGGGCGCCGAGGCTGCCCGTGTAGCGCATCAGCGCGGCGCCCGGATCGGTCGCGAGGTGCATCGTGATCCGGCCGAGCGCGCTCTCCCGGAAGGCCGCCACCTGCTGCCGCGCGAGGCGACGGTAGGCCTCGCGCGAGCTGCGGTTCGGGTGCGAGAGGCGCGCCGCCGCGTCGTAGAGACGCAGGAAGTCGCGCATCGGATAGTCCGAGAACGGCAGGTAGAGCCCGCCGCGGGGCGGGCTCGACAGCGTCGCCACCACCTGAACGAACCGCTCCCCGAGCGTCGCCGCCAGCGCGTTGAAGAACATCCCCTTCATCGCGTAGAACTCGGGGACCACCGCCACCACACCGTCGATGTCGACGTTGCCGAGGAGCGGATCGGACGGACGTACCTCGAAGGACGCGCCGTTCGGCCCGACGAGCGTCCCCTCACTGGCCGGCGCGCTCGCCGGCATGACGCTTCGAGGGACGGTGCGCATGACACCGCTCCTGGGGATCGGCGTCTCGTTCGCCTGCCGGCGCTGATCGCTGCGGACCTCTTTCATGGGGAGCTCGCGCGCAAAAGACCTCGACTCGGGACCACTTGCGGCAACCACCGCAGCGGAGGGAACATCGTCCGACGGTGCAATGGCCATGCCGTCTCACCCTGAGACGAGTACCGCGCGAACACGGGGGTTCTCGCGAGATTTCCCTTGCATGGATGCAACGCCGCTTCAGCGCTGCAACCGGAGGCGGCGGCGAGGACGGTCCGGCGCCTCCGCTCGGCCCGAGCGCGCGTATGCCCAGGTACATCACCGTGCGCCCCGCCCGAGGCGCCGCGTCACCGCACCGGCAGACCGAGCTCGCGGAGCTCTGCCTCGCGCAGCGGCAGCTCCGCCGCCATGAAGAACTCGTCGAGCTGCGGCGGCTTCACGCGCGTGCCGGCGAGCATCGCGTGCGCCTGCCCACGGTGGTGGATCTGGTGGACGAAGAGGTGCAACAGCACGCCTCCTACCCGATCGACCTGCACGTAATCCTCGCGCTGAATCTGCACCTCGTCGTCGATCGCTGCGTCGCTGGCGAGCCGCTCGCAGAAGGCGATGAGGCGGCGGTCGGCCTCGCGCTGCGCCTGCCGCAGCGCGGCGAAGTCGGTGAACGGCGCGACGTCCTTGAAGATGGCGAGGCCGCGGCCGCCGCGCTCGAGCGCGTCGAGGTAGTACCAGTCGACGTGCAGGATGTGCGTCAGGGTCTCGTGGATCGAGGGGAAGAAGCTGGTCCGCTCGGCCGTGAGCTCATCGAAGGTGAGCTCGGCGCACGCGCGGTGGAGCCGGTGGTTCGACCAGGCGTTGTTCTCGGCCATGGAGCGAAATGTGAACAGCGAGTTCATGCGCGGGAGTATCGCGCGCCGTTCGTCCCTCGAGCCACCGCATGTCGCCCGGCGGCGGCGGCGTGACAGCGTCGGCGCTGCCGCGCCTGCCGAGTTCGCGCGCCGCCGCCCCGGACCGCGCCGGGGGCCCTCGTCTCCTGACAGCACGCTGTCAGGAGGGCGGTCCCATGATGCCGTCGCGTGCGGGCCGGACGCCCGCAAGGAGGACCTCATGAGCGCAGCCATCGGCGGAGTGATGATCTATGTGCCCGACACGGTGGAGGCCGCGGCGTTCTACGAGCGCGCGTTCGGCTTCGAGCGGAAGTTCATCTCCGGCGACAAGGAGTACTGCCAGATGCAAGGAGACGTGCCGCTCGGGTTCGTGCAGGAGGACTTCGCCCAGAAGAGCCTCCCTGAGTTCGTGAAGAACCGGGCCGGCGCGCGCCCGCCCGGGTTCGAGATCTGCGTCGCCAACAAGGACGTCGACGCGGCGTTCCAGCGCGCGGTCGAGGCCGGGGCGACGCCGGTCGAGCAGCCCCACGACGTGCCCTGGGGCCAGCGGATCTCCTACGTGCGCGATCTGAACGGCGTGCTCGTGGAGATCTGCTCGCCGTGGAGCGTCCCATGAGACCGGCCGCTGGGCGGCCGCGCGGCGCGCTCGCCATCCGCGATCCGTCGCGCGCGATGGTGTCGCTGCCGTGCAGCCGCGCCCTCCCGGAGACGCAGCGCGCCATCCCTCGGCTGGGTGCGCCCCTGAGCGCGCCATCCCTCGGCTGGGTGCGCTCCTGCCTCCTGACAGCGCTCTCCTGACGGCCACTTGCGGCAAGTCCTTGCCGCCCTTCGCTCGGCCTGCTTAACCTCCGCGCGTGAACGCGAACGGCCGGACACGGGTGCATCTGCTCGTGGCAGCAGCGATCGCCCTGCTCGCGGCCGGCCCCCTGGGGCTCGGCGACGGGCCCGTGGCCGAGGCCAAGGAGACCGCCCGGGCCAAGAGCAAGAGCAAGAAGCCGAAGCAGGTCGAGTGCCGCCCGCAGAGCCCGCAGAAGTTCCTGAAGCGGCGCACCTTCGTCCAGAAGGGCATGCTCGTCCCGAAGAAGCACGCCAAGGCGGTCCGCTACCTCGCCGAGCGCTACGGCCACGTCGAGACCGAGGAGACGCGGCGCTTCAACCCGGAGAGCGCGCACTCCCAGGCCACGACGGTGCAGTTCATGGGCCTGCCGCTCTCCATCCACGAGAAGATCGCCCCCCCGCTCCACTGCGTCGAGAAGCGGATCCGCGCGACGTGCTCCGGCAAGCCGCGCCGCTACACGCCGCGCGCGGTCGGCGGGTTCCGCACGGCGAACAGCTACCGCGGCGCGGAGATCTCGAACCACCTCTTCGGCATCGCCGTCGACATCGACCCCGACCGCAACCCGTGCTGCGGCTGCGTCGATCCGTGGCCCACGAGCCCGCTCTGCCAGGAGAAGAAGCGCACCGCCTACGAGCGCACCGCGCTCACCCGCTGCTGGATCAAGGCGTTCGAGCGCTACGGCTTCGACTGGCTCGGCCACGACGACCTCGAGGACACGATGCACTTCGAGTTCCTCGGCAACCCCGATCGCTTCACGGCGAAGTAGCGCGAGCGGTCACGCGCCGCCGCGGCCGCCGCTGCGTCGGGAGAGCCGGCGGGCGCGCCGCTCGGCCGCGGCCTCGGCGAGGGCGCGATCCTCGTCGGTCTCCAGCCGGAGCGGCCGCACCGCGGTCGGCTTCAGCGACGCGTCGACCGCCACGAACGTCACGAACGCCGTGACCGTGGGCCAGACGTCGCCCGTCGCCGCGTCCTCCCCCTCGACGGACACGAGGATCTCGAGCGACGTGCGGAAGGTGGCCGTCACCCGCGCCGCGAGGCGGACGACCTGGCCGACCTTGATCCCGCGGTCGAACGAGAGGTCGTCGATGCCGGCGGTGATGACGGTGCTGCCCGTGTGCCGCTGCGCGCAGATGGCGGCGCACAGGTCGATCCAGGCGAGCACCTGGCCCCCGAAGATCGAGCCGAGCGCGTTCGCGTGCGTCGGCAGGACGTACTCGGTCATGGTCGTGACCGAATCGGCGGCGCGCTTCGCGGGCTGGGCGTTCACCCGGCAGGCGTATCACGGGCCGCCGCCCGCGCCAGAGCACGCCGGCCCGCGCGCGCCGCCCCCGGCGCCGCGCGCGCCGCTCCGGCGTCAGCTCGACGTCGACGCCGTGCCGGGCCCCGGGAACGACGGCTCCTCCGGGGCGGAGGAGGCCGCGCGCCCGGGGCTCGACGCGACCGGCGGCTTCGCGAGCCCCGGCGGGCCCGTCGGGAGCGTGGGCTCGTCCTCGAGGCGCGCCGCCGTGATCTTGAGCCGCCCGAAGATCGCCTCGGCCCGCTCGTTCATCGTCACCGCCTCGCGCCGCGCCGCCATGTTCGCGACGAAGCTCCGGTCGGTCGTCAGGAACCGCGCGTAGGCCTGGAAGGTGCGCGCGAGCTCGAGCTCGTTCCCCGTCTCCTCGAAGATGCTCACCGAGCGCGCGAAATAGGCGCGCGCGCTCTTCGTGTTCGCGCTCCCCCAGCCGCCCGCCGCCGTGATCTCCCCGAGCGTCCGCAGCGCGATCCCGAGGTGCACCTTGCTCCGCACCGAGGCGAACAGGTCCACCGCCCGGCTGATCGAGTCGCGCGCCTTCTCCAGGTCGCCCCGCAGCATGTACGCCTTCCCGAGCGCCCGCCGCGCCTCGGCGAGCCCGAGCCGGTCGCCGAGCTCGTCGCAGAGCTCCTCGGCCTGCTGCAGCACGCGCACCGCCTGGTCGGGATCGCCGCTCCGGTAGAGCGTCCCGCCGATGTTCGTCAGGATCAGCGCCGTGCGGTTGCGATCCCCGACCTGCCGCGCCACCTCGAGCGCCTCCTCGAACAGCTTGAGCGCGCGGCGGTGGTCGCGCTGATCCTGCGCGACCATGCCGAGGTTGTTCAGGCTCATCACGACCCCGAGCAGGTCCGAGATCTCGCGCCGGATCGCGAGCGACCGCTCGTACGTCGCGAGCGCCTGCTTGAACTCGCCCGAGTCCTGCAGGGCGAGGCCGAGGTTGTTCAGCGAGAGCGCGATCGAGCGGCGATCCCCCATCTGCTCGCGGCGGGCGAGCGCGTCGCGCAGCCACTTCAGCGCCTCCTGGTACTCGCCCCGGAGCCAGTGCAGCTTGCCGATGTCGTCGATGGTCGAGGCCTTCCCCCGCTCGTCCCGCGCGCCCTCGAACAGGCGGAGCGCGGTCGTGAGGTGCTTGCCGGCCTCGTCGAGCGAGCCGCTGTCGCGGTAGAGCCGCCCGATGCGGTTGTGCGCGGCGCCGCCCTTGCGCCGGTTGTCGAGCCGGTAGGCGAGCGTCAGCATCTCGCGGAAGGCGGCGAGCGCGTCGTCGATGCGCCCGGCGAGCTGCAGGACGTCGCCGTAGTCGTGGAGCGCGTCGATGCGGCGCGCGACGTGCCCGTCGCCGAGCAGCGACAGCCCGCGCGCGTAGTACTCCGCGGCCTTCGCGTTCGAGTAGCGCCCGCGCGCCACGTCCCCGGCGTCGAGCAGCGACAGCCCCGCCCGCACCGCGTCGCCGATGCGCTCGCGGTGCGTCGCGAGCTGCGCCAGGAACTCCTCGCTGGCGCGCACCGCCACCTGCTGCTCCAGCCACTCGGCGACCGCGTGGTGATACCGCCGCTGGGCCGCGGCGCTCATCCGCTTCTGGAGCGCCTCGCGCTCGTTGTCGTGCACGAACACGTACTCGTCCGAGCCCGCGAAGCTCGACTCGCCCTGCTTGCGCAGGTAGCCGCGGTCGCACAGCGAGCGGAGCGCGGCGTGGATCCGGTCGAGGTCCCTGTCGCTCTCCTCCTCGCCCCACAGCTCGGGGGCCTGACAGCCCGCCCGGCCGAGCACGAACAGCGCGCCGCTCCAGAACACCGGGCCGATCGTCGCGGCCTGCTCGAGCAGCAGCCGGCTCTCCTGGTCGAGCGCCGCGAGGCGGACGTTCACGGCGTCCTCGACGGTCATCGGCAGGCTCGCCGTCGACAGCTTCCCGAGGTGCACGCGCCAGCGCGGCCCGCCCGCGGAGTCGGGCGAGAGCTCCTCGATCACGCCCTGGTCGTGGCAGATGCGGACCATCTGCTCGAGCAGCGCCGGGTTGCCGTTCGCGAAGGCGCACGCCGCCTCGACGAGCTCGGGCGGCGCGCCCGGCCGGGGCTGCGACTGCGCGCCCGCGGCGTCGACGACGACGACGTCATCGCTCCCGCTCGGCATGCAGGGCGCGAGCAGCGCCCTCGCCATCGCCGCCGACTCGGCCTCGGCGAGCGGCGCGAGCTCGATCAGCGCGTGGCGCCGCTCGCCGACCTTGCCCCAGTCGTCCTGGCGGGTGAGCAGCTCCGGGCGGGCCACGCAGACGATCAGCACCGGGCCCGCGAGGTACTCGATGAGGTAGCGCAGCAGCGAGAGCGAGTCGTCGTGGGCGGCGTGCAGGTCCTCGAAGACGAGGCACAGCGGGCCGTGGGCGGCGTCCGCCTCGAGGAACGCCTTCAGGACGGCGCGGCGGATGAGGTCGGCCTGCGCGGGGTCGTCCTGCACCGCGCGGGTGAGCGGGCTGTCGCCGAACGCGAGCCCGATGAACTGGCCGAGGAAGTAGATGACGTCCCCGACCTTGCGGTCGCCCATCACGTGCGCCGCCTGCGCGCGGACCTCGGCGCGGGCGGCGTCCTTGTCCATGCCGTCCGAGAGGCCGAAGCGGGCGCGCAGGAGCCGCGTGAAGATGCCGTACGCCGACGCGATGTCGCCGGCGCTGCCCGAGGTGACGCGCAGCGCGGAGGAGCCCTGGCGCTGCCGCTCGAGGAACTCGCGCACGAGCCTGCTCTTGCCGATGCCCGGGGGGCCGACGAGCGTCACGGCGCGGGTGGAGCGCCCCCTCTCGACCGCCTCGAGGGCGCGCGCCAGCGCCGACAGCTCGGCCTCGCGCCCGATCAGCGGTGCGCGAGCGGGCGGCGCCGCGCCAATTGCACTGTCCTCTCGGCTCATCTCCCCTTCTGGCCTCCACGTCCCCCGGCTGCCGCAGCGCGGGACACGATGTTCGGAGCCTATACCAGGTTCGGCTTCCGTGGCGTGTGCGGTAAGCTGCAGGGCGTGGATGACGAGGTCACGGGAGGGCCGCGGAGCGCGGGCAGCACGGCGCGCGACGCCGCGGAGATCCGCGGGCGCATCGCGGCATGCTTCAGCCTGGCCGAGCTGCGCCGCTTCGCGCAGGAGCTCGGTGTGCCGGATATCCCCTGGGAGCGGGGGATCAAGGGCGCGGCGCACGAGCTCGTCCGCCGCTTCGAGCAGCGGCGCGAGCTCTGGTCGCTCGTCGAGCACCTCCGCGCCGTGAGGCCGCTCGTGGAGTGGCCCGACCTACGAACGGTGCCGCCCGCGTCGTCGGTCGGACAGGCGCACACCGACATCCCGCGGCCGGCGCCGCTGCCGAACCTCTCGCCGCTGCAGGCCCCCTCGCCTGCCGCGCAGATCCCGCCGACGCTGGCGCCGCCGCCGATCCCGCCGACCACGCGCACGCCGGGCGTCCCCGTGCCCGAGCCCACGAGGGCGCGCGCGCCCGGCGCCGCGCCGGCATACCGGCCGGCCGGCGCCCCGGGCGCCGCCGAGCGAGCGCCGGCGCGCGCGTCGCGCCGCGTCGACTCTCGCCTCCTGCTCGCGGCCCTGGGGCTCGTGGTGGCCAGCCTGGTCGTCGCCTTCCTGATCGGCAGGGCGTCGAGCGCGCCGGGCGAGGAGGCCGCGCGCGCGGGCGACGGCCGCGCGAGCGCGGCGCCCGCGAGCGCCGCGCCGCCGGCGCCGCGGCCGGACGGGGTCGCGGCGCGCGCGGCCGCCGCGGTCGAGCGCCGGATCGAGAGCGTGGCGCGGGCGTGCGAGATCCCGCCGGGCGCGGCGGAGGACGTGATGCGCCGCGCCTTCGCGCGCTGCGGTCCGGCGCCCGCGCTCCCCGCGCAGCGGGCGGCGCAGGGCGGTCCGCCGGACGCGGAGCCCCCGAGCGCGCCGCCGCCCGCTGCGGCCGCGGAGCGCCGCGCGCCCGCCGCGGCCGGCAACCTCCCGGCGGCCGGCAACGCCGGGTGCTTGGGCGCGTGCGAGCGGCGCCACAAGGCGTGCAGGGCGACGCGATGCGGCAGCGAGCCCACGCAGAGCAGCCAGTACGAGCGCTACCAGAGCTGCCTGTCGACGTGCCTGGAGGAGGCGTCCAGGTGCCGCCTCGGCTGCCTCTGAGCGCCGGGCGGTAGGCGCGAGCGCGAGGGCCGCGCGAGCGCGAGCGCGAGGGCCACGCGGGCGGGAGCCCAGGGACCGGCGCGGGTGAGCGCGCCCGCGGGCCGGGCCTCAGATCGGCGGGCGGCTGCGGCGCATCACGCTGACCGTGGCGGTCGGCTGGTGCTCGGGGCAGCCGGTGCGGCCGGACGTGCTCGGATCGAAGTCGATGCGGAGGCACGTCTTGCAGACGCAGAGGTACGCGTCGTGGAACTCGCGGTAGCTCAGGATGTCGGCGGCGAACAGGCTGAGGACGATGTCGCTGAGCAGGTCCTCCTCGCGCGGGGACGGCTCCCAGAGCGCGGCGTCCCCGGCGGGGCGCACGCGCCCGCCGCTGACGGCAGCGGCGAGGAAGCGATCGTCCGCGGCCGGGGGCATGAAGGCGCGGAGCGAGGCGAGCACGCGGAACCGCGCCGCGTCGACGAGCCCCTGGAGCTCGGGCTCGTCAGGATCCGCGGAGACGGCCGGGCAGAGCGTCACCTGCTCGGAGAAGCCCTCGGTCACGTGGCCCGGGCGCGGCATCCACCCGGGCGCCACGAGGTGCTTCTCGAACCACGCCGCGAGCGCTGCCGCGCTCCGGGGCGGCCTGTCGACGAACGTGAGCGCGGCGAGCAGCGCGCGGCGATCATTGCCCCTGGCGATGAGCGAGGGAGCGGAGGGAAGCGTGGGAATCGAGGTGTGGGAGTCCGCTTGACGCATGAACACCCCCCTTCAACTCCCCCAGTCTGCACGCGGATTTCTCGCCGGGTCTAGACGGGAGGACTCCCGGTTAGGGAATGCGGGGCCACCTTCGACGCACGGCGTTATCCGATCGGCGCTAGCGCGGGGGAGCAGGGATCGCGGGTCTCAGTCCGTGATCTTGAGCGCCCCGCTCTCGTCGAGCGCGCCGCCCGCGTCGGCGCCGTCGGAGTCTGCCTCGAGCTCCTCCTGGGACGCGGAGGGCGCCGAGCGGCGGAGGAACGACAGATCGAGGCCGCCCATGGGCTGCTGCGCCGCCGCGCGCGCGGCGGCGAGCGGGAGCGCCTCTCCGTCGCCCGCTCGCGGCGAGGCCCGGCGCGCCTCCTTCTCGGGGCGCGGCTCCTCCCGGCGGGAGCCGTCGCGGCGCGGCTCTTCCGGGCGCGCTCGCTTCGCGGGATCGCGCCCGCTCGCCTCGGTCTCGCGGGGCCGCTTCGCGGGCGCCGCGGTCGCAGCGTTCGCCTTCTCGGAGCGCGCGGCTCTTCCCGGCGCGCGCGCGGCCGGGGTCCGGAGCGCCTTTGCCGCCTTCGCCATCCGCGCGCGCGTGCGGAACGAGGGCGCGTTCTTCGCGAGCTCGATGCAGGTGCCGCGCATGGCGCCGGGGCAGGAGATGCGCACGTGCATGTGGTCGTCGTGCGGCTCGGAGCCGGTCGGCTGCATCATGGCGAGCTGCGCGCGGACGAGCAGCGCGCGGGAGACGCCGATGCGCTTGGCGTGGGTGACGAGCGCGTGCCGCAGCGGATCGGAGATGAAGATGTGGCTCACGCGGGCGCGCGGATCGGTGAGCAGGTGCTGCACGAGCAGCCAGTTGCGCGGCACGTCGAAGCGCGCGCCGGGCATGTTGGTCGACGCGAGCCGGGCGTTGAACCGCAGGAAGAACGGCGCGTGCACCTGCTTGCCGCGCGCGTCGAGCGCGTAGAAGCCGAGGTCGACGTCGCGGCCGCTCTCGTGGGAGCCGTGCCGGTGGACCTCACCGCCGCGCTGGCGCGACAGGTCGCCGACCTCGAGCACGGCGCCCGGGTATCTCCTGGCCACGCCGCGCGCCGCGCGCTCGATCATCCCGACGAGCGCCGGCAGCCCCCACCGCACGTCGGCGTGGGCGTAGGCGGGCACGACGCGGATGTCCTTGCGCGAGGAGTCGAGCCGCACGCCCCCCTCGAGGCGCCCCTCGTTCGGATGGCCGACCGACGAGGCGGGCGTCGGGGGCGCGGCCTTGCGCTTGGCGGGCTCGGTCGACCTCGCGCCCGCGTCGCTGGCGCGCGGCCGGTGCCCCTTGGCCGGGTCCTTCGCGAGGCGCGCGCGCGGCGTGCGCGCGGTGACGCCCTTCGCGCCGGCGCCCTTCGCGCCGGCGCCCTTCGCGCCGGCGCCCTTCGCGCCGGCGCCCGCGCGCGGCGACGCCCCGCGCGCCGGTGACGCCGCGATGGATCGCGCCGGCGCTTCCGTCGCGGCGTCGGCTGACCGGAAGCCGGGCAAGGAGAGCGCCAGCATCGTGAGCAGCAGGGGGAGCGGTCGAGGCACACCGGTCCGTTACGGGGTTTCGGCGCGCAGGGCCAAGAAGCCGGCGGCCCTGTCGCGCCGCGCGGTGGAGCGACCGTGGACGTACGAGCGCCTCCACCGAAGGCGAGCGCGCCGGCGCTCGCCGCGCGCTGGCGCGGCTCGACGCGCGGCGCCGCGGGGCGACGAGCACGGCCGGCGCCGCCCGTCCCCTGTGCCGCGCTGCGGCGCCGCCGTGACGGCGTGCCGCGGCGGCAGCGGAGGCTTTTGCCTCGCGGCCAGTTGGGCTACCTCTCGTGCGGCCATGGACAAGGTCTACAAGAGCGCGCTGGATGCGGTGAGGGACATCCCGAGCGGCGCCACGGTCCTCGCGGGCGGCTTCGGCCTCTGCGGCATCCCGGAGAACTGCATCGCGGCGCTCCGGGAGCTCGGCACGAAGGATCTCGTGGTCGTGTCCAACAACTGCGGCGTCGACAGCTTCGGGCTCGGGGTCCTCCTCCAGAACCGCCAGATCCGGAAGATGATCTCGTCGTACGTCGGCGAGAACAAGGAGTTCGAGCGGCAGTACCTGAGCGGGGAGCTCGAGGTCGAGCTCACGCCGCAGGGCACGCTGGCCGAGCGCATCCGCGCCGGCGGCGCCGGGATCCCCGCGTTCTACACCCCGACGGGCGCGGGCACGGCCATCAGCGAGGGCGGGCTGCCGGTGCTCTACGACGCCGACGGCACGGTGAAGAGGTACTCCGAGAAGAAGGAGATCCGGCAGTTCGACGGCCGCGACTACGTGCTCGAGCCGGCCATCCGCGGCGACTACGCCCTCGTGAAGGCCTGGCGGGGCGACCGGTTCGGCAACCTCGTCTATCGCCACACCGCCATGAACTTCAACCCGATGATGGCGATGGCCGCGAAGGTGACGATCGCCGAGGTCGAGGAGCTCGTGGAGGTCGGCTCGCTCGACCCGGATCACATCCACACGCCCGGGATCTTCGTGCACCGGATCTTCCAGGGCGAGCGCTACGAGAAGCGGATCGAGCGGCGCACGGTGCGGAAGGCTTCGGCGGCCTAGCCGCGCGCGGCCCAGGGACAGGGGACACGATGGGACTCACGCGGGAACAGATCGCGCAGCGCGCCGCGCTGGAGCTCAGGGACGGCTACTACGTCAACCTCGGCATCGGGATGCCGACGCTCGTCGCCAACTACATCCCCGCCGGGATCGAGGTGGTGCTCCAGAGCGAGAACGGGCTGCTCGGCATCGGCCCTTACCCGGTCGAGGGGTCGGAGGACCCGGACCTCATCAACGCCGGCAAGGAGACGGTGACGATGCTGCGCGGCTCGGCGATCTTCTCGAGCGCCGAGTCGTTCGCGCAGATCCGGGGCGGCCACATCGACCTCGCGATCCTCGGGGCCATGGAGGTCTCCGAGAAGGGCGATCTTGCCAACTGGATGATCCCCGGCAAGATGGTGAAGGGGATGGGCGGGGCGATGGATCTCGTGGTGAGCGCGAAGCGCGTCGTCGTGATCATGGATCACGCGGCGAAGAACGGCGCGCCCAAGATCCTGAACGAGTGCGCGCTGCCCCTCACCGGGCGGGGCGTCGTCCACCGGATCATCACCGACCTCGCCGTGCTCGACGTGACGCCCGAGGGGCTCGTGCTGCGCGAGCTCGCGCCAGGCGTGAGCGCCCGAGAGGTGCAGGAGAAGACACAACCAACGCTCCGGGTCCCCTCCGACGTGAAGGAGATGGACCTCGGGAGCGCCTGAAGGTGCGCCGATGACCTGGCCCGAAAAGACCCTGCCGACGACCGACGCGAGCGAGAAGCGCTCGCTGGGAGCGGGCGTGTTCCGTCGCTGCGACGGCTGCGCGCACACGCACGACGCCGCCGAGCTCGCGCGCACCTTCGAGGTGTGCTCGCAGTGCGGCCACCACCACAAGCTCGACGCCGACGGCTGGCGGCGGCTCCTGCTCGACGACGGCGAGCTCGCCCAGTGGGACGACCACCTCGCCCCGAACGATCCGCTCCGGTTCAGCGACGGCAAGAGCTACCGCGACCGCGTCGCGGCGCTCCACAAGAAGGGCCGCGCGAAGGAGGCGATCGAGATCGGCCGGGCCAGGCTGGACAGCCGCGACATCGCGTACGGCGCGTTCGTCTTCGCCTTCATGGGCGGGAGCATGGGCTCGGTCGTCGGCGAGAAGATCGCCCGCCTGTTCGAGCGCGCGGCCCGCGAGGAGCTCCCGGTCGTGCTGCTCCAGTCGTCGGGCGGCGCGCGCATGCAGGAGGGCATCCTCTCGCTGATGCAGATGGCGAAGAGCGTGTCCGCGCTCGAGCGGTACCGGAAGACGCGGCTCCCGTTCCTCTCGGTGCTGCTCCACCCGACCACGGGCGGCGTCGCGGCGAGCTTCGCCTTCCTCGGCGACGTGAACATCGCCGAGCCCAAGGCGCTCATCGGCTTCGCGGGCCCCCGGGTCATCGAGAACACGATCCGGCAGACGCTGCCGGAGGGCTTCCAGCGGGCCGAGTTCCTGCTCGATCACGGGATGGTCGACGCCATCGTGCCGCGCCTCGAGATGAAGGCGTACCTCGGGACGCTGCTCCATCACCTCGCGGGCGGTCGCCGGGCGCGCCGATGAGCGCCGCGGCGCCGCGGCTCCCGGCGCTGCTCGAGGCGCTGGGGCAGCGGGCGCCCCGGGGCATGGTGCTCGGGCTCGACCGGGTGCGCGAGGCGCTCGCGGCGCTCGGCGACCCGCACGCCGGCCTCGCCGCGGTGCACGTCGCCGGCACCAACGGCAAGGGCAGCGTGTGCGCGATGGTCGAGTCGATCGCGCGCGAGGCCGGGCTCCGCACCGGCCTCTACACGTCGCCGCACCTGTCGCGCTTCGCCGAGCGCATCCGCATCGGCGGGGAGATGATCGGCGACGCGGCGCTCGAGGCCGCGCTCTCGGCCGCGCTCGAGCGGGTCCCCTCGCCGCTCACGTTCTTCGAGGCGCTGACGGTGGCCGCGTTCGTGGCGTTCCGCGACGCCGGGGTCGACCTCGCGATCCTCGAGGTGGGGCTCGGCGGGCGGCTCGACGCGACCAACGTGATCGCGGCGCCGCTCTGCACGGCGATCACGTCGATCGCGTTCGATCACGAGGCGCTGCTCGGCCCGACGCTGGCCGACATCGCCAGGGAGAAGGCCGGCATCCTGAAGCCGGGCGCGCCCGCGGTGCTCGGCCCGCTCGATCCCGAGGCGGACGCCGCGATCGAGGCGGCCGCGCAGGCCGTCGGCGCCGGGCCGCGCGTCCGCGTCGCGCGGGCGGAGCACGGCGGGCGCGCGGGCGAGATCGCGGTGGGGCGCGCGGGGAGCGCGGGGCCTGGAGCGCGCGCGACCCGCGTCGCGGGGCCAGCGCGCAGCGCGATCGAGGTGGAGCTCGGCCTTCGGGGGGCGCACCAGGCGGAGAACGCGGGCGTGGCGTGCGGCGTCGCCTGGCAGCTCGCCGGCCGGTGGCCCGACATCGAGCGGGCGCTGCCGGCGGGGCTCGCCGCGGCGCGCTGGCCCGGCCGGCTCGAGCGGCTCGACGCGGGGGGCGCCCAGGTCCTGCTCGACTGTGCGCACAACCCGCACGGCGCGCAGGCGCTCGCGGCGTGGCTCGACGAGGAGGGCCCGGGCGCCGCGCGCACCGCGCTCGTGTTCGGCGCGATGGCCGACAAGGGGTGGGGCGAAATGCTACAGATGCTCGCGCCGCGCGCGCAGCGCCGGTTCTACGTGACGCCGCAGGGCCGCGCGGCCGCCCCGCTCGAGGCGCTGCGCGAGGTCGCGCCGGGCGAGCCGATCGGCGACCCGGGCGCGGCGGTGGCGGGGGCGATCGAGGGCGCCGCGCCGGGCGAGCTCGTCGTCGTGACCGGCTCGATCTACCTCGTCGGCGAGGTGCGGTCGGCGCTGCTGGGCATCACGCCGGATCCGGTCGTGACGCTCTGAGCCGGCGCGAGCTCGGAGCAGACGCGAGCGCTGAGCGGGCGCAAGCGAACACCGCCAGCGAGCACCGCAGAGGACCGCCGCGGGAGCGCCCATGTGCAGGCGCGTCGCTGCCCGCCGGCGCGCCGGCTGGCACGCGCGATGCCGGTTCCGGCGCCATGGCACTCATCAAGAAGCGACGTTCGCCGGTGCTCTTCCCTGCGGCAGCCCTCGGGGCGGCCGCGCTCGCGCGGACGGCGTTCCGCGCCCTGCGGCGGCTCGACCTGCGCGGCCGGGTCGTGGTCATCACGGGCGGCTCCCGCGGGCTCGGGCTGCTCCTGGCCGAGGAGTTCGGCCGGCACGGCGCGCGGGTGGCGATCGCCGGGCGCGACGCCGGTGCGCTCGACCGGGCCGCGCAGCGGCTGCGGGCGCTCGGGATCGAGGTGCACGCGACGGCGTGCGACCTCGGCGACCGGGCCGCGGCCGAGGCGTTCATCGACGGCGCGGCGCGCGCGTTCGGCCGGATCGACGTGATCGTGAACAACGCCGGCGTGATCCAGGTCGCGCCGATGCAGGACCTCAGCGCGGAGGAGCTCAACGAGGCGATGCGCTCGAACTACTGGAGCGCGGTCCACACGACGCTGAGCGCGCTGCCGCACCTCGAGAAGCAGGGGCGCGCGGCGCGCATCGTGAACGTGGTGTCGATCGGCGGGCGCGTCGCCTTGCCGCACCTGCTCGGGTACAACGCGTCGAAGTTCGCGATGATGGGCTTCTCGGAGAGCCTCCAGGCCGAGCTCTCCCACGGGAGCGCGCGCGGCCCGCGTGTCACGACGGTGATCCCCGGGCCGATGCGCACGGGGTCGATCTACAACGCCGAGTTCGGCGGCAACCAGCAGCTCGAGTTCGGCTGGTTCGGCCTGGCCTCGTCGATCCCTGTCGCGACGATCGACGCGCGGCGCGCGGCCCGGCGGGTGGTGGCGGCGGCGCGGGAGGGGCGCCCCGAGGTGAAGCTCGGGCTGTCGGCGCACCTGCTGAGCTGGGCGCACGGGATCGCGCCGCAGGCGACGGTGCGGTTGATGGGCCTGGTCAACGCGCTCCTGCCGGCGCCGCGCGGCGTCGAGGGCACGACGCGCGGGAGGGACCTGCGCACGCCGGCGCAGAGGTCGGTGTTGCTGCGCCTGAGCAACGAGGCGGCGCGGCGCAACAACGAGGCGCCGCCGGAAGCTGCGCGATGAGCGCGACGAGCGGCCGCTCCGCCGATACGGCGCGCGGCGCGGCGAGCGCGCCTCGGTCCCACGCCGGCGATTGCCCGTAGGCTGCCTTGGCAAAGGTTGCTAAGGGTGGTCTCCTCAGCGCAAAACCACAGAGAGGGACCGTGCCGAAGCACACCAAGAAGGATCAGAAGGAGAGCGCTCCGTCGGCGACGGGCGAACCGCAGAAGCAGTCCGCAGGCCGCAAGCTCTTCGGCACCGACGGGGTGCGCGGCGTGGCGAACCAGCCGCCGATGACGCCGGAGATGGCGCTGCGGCTCGGGCGCGCGATCGCGTTCGTCGCGAGCCACGGGAAGTCCCGGCAGGTGCGGGTGGTGATCGGGAAGGACACGCGGCTGTCCGGCTACATGCTCGAGACCGCGATCGCGTCCGGCGTGTGCGCGATGGGCGGGCGCGTGATGCTGAGCGGGCCGATCCCGACGCCGGCGGTCGCGCAGCTCACGCAGAGCATGCGGGCGGACGCCGGGGTCGTGATCAGCGCGAGCCACAACCCGTATCAGGACAACGGCATCAAGATCTTCGGGCCCGACGGGTACAAGCTGCCCGACACGGAGGAAGAGGAGATCGAGCGGCTCATGGAGAGCCACGAGCTCGATGAGGCGCGGGTGGTGGGCGCCGCGATCGGGAGCGCGGTGAAGCTCGACGACGCGCGGGGGCGGTACGTCGTGTTCTGCAAGAGCACGTTCCCCACGGCGCTGTCGCTCGACGGCGTGAAGATCGTCGTCGACGCGGCGCACGGCGCGGCCTACCGCGTGGCGCCCCTGGTGTTCAGCGAGCTCGGCGCGCACGTGACCGCGCTCGGCGTGAAGCCGAACGGCCGCAACATCAACCGCGAGACGGGCGCGCTGCACCCGGAGCACGTGAAGGCCGAGGTGCTGAAGCGCGGCGCGGCGATCGGCATCGCGCTCGACGGCGACGCGGACCGGGTGATCATGGTCGACGAGCGCGGCGAGGTCGTGGACGGCGACGCGATCATGGCGCTCTGCGCGCTGCGGATGCTGCGCACGGGCAAGCTGCCGCGGAACACGATCGTGACGACGGTGATGTCGAACCTCGGCCTGGAGCGCTCGCTCAAGGCGCACAACGGGCACGTGGTGCGGACGGCGGTCGGTGACCGGTACGTCGTGGAGGCGATGCGGAACGGCGGCTACTCGTTCGGCGGGGAGCAGTCGGGGCACCTCATCTTCCTGGATCACGCGACGACGGGCGACGGCATCGTGGCGGCGCTGCAGGTGCTCGCGATCATGGCGGAGGAGGACAAGCCGCTGAGCGAGCTCGCCTCGAAGGCGATGCAGCGGGTGCCTCAGGTGCTGGAGAACGCGACGTTCGCGACGCGCCTGCCGCTCGACAGCATGCAGCGGACGCGGCTCACCGTGGATCGCATCGAGAAGACGCTCGGCGACAAGGGGCGCATCCTGGTGCGCTGGAGCGGGACGGAGCCGAAGCTGCGCGTCATGGTCGAGGGGGAGGACGCGTCGACCATCGGAGCGTATGCGCTCGAGATCATCGAGGCGGCCAAGCAGGACGTCGCGGGGGCCACGGCCTAGAGAAGGTTGCCCGGCCCGAGGGGAGGGAGTTCGCCGCGCGGCGGATCCCCTCTCTTCGGGCCTACCGTGGATGAAGATCAGAGCGCGCGACGCATGAAGAGGTCCTCGAGCGTCTCGCGGCGCGGCGTGACCTCGACGACCTGCGCGCCCGCCGTGAGGGCCTCCTGGAGCACCTCGCGCACGCGCGCCTCGCCCTCCACGTCGACCACGACGACGTCGCCCCGGACCGAGGTCGCGAACCCCTTCGCGCCGAGCTCCCCGAGCAGGGCGCGGCTCGCGCCCGCCAGCGTGACGTCGGTGCGCAGCACGTCGCCCCGCAGGAGCTGCCGGATCGCGCCGCTCACGACCACCTGGCCCTCGCGCAGGATCGCCACGCGATCGCACATCGCCTCGACGTCGCTCAGGATGTGCGTCGAGAAGAAGATCGTCCGGCCCTGGTCGCGCTCCGCGAAGATGAGATCGCGGACCTCCTTGCGACCCACCGGATCGAGGCCGCTCATCGGCTCGTCCAGGATCAGCATCTCCGGGTCGGCGACCAGCGCGGCGGCCAGCCCCGTGCGCTGCAGCATCCCCTTCGACAGCCGGCGCACCTGACGATCCGCCGCGTACGCGATCTTCACCTGATCGAGCACCTCCATCGTCCGCGTGCGCAACGCCGCGCCGCGCATCCCCGACAGGCGGCCGCAGAGCTCGACGAACTCGCGCGGGGTGAGATACGGGTAAACATACGGATTCTCTGGCAAAAATCCGATCTTCCGGCGCGCCTCGGGCGAGGGGACGCGCGCGCCGAACAGGTACGCCTCGCCGCCCGTCGGGGAGATGAGGCCCGTCAGCATCTTGATCGTCGTCGTCTTGCCGGCCCCGTTCGGGCCGAGGAAGCCGAAGATCTCGCCGCGGCGCACGCCGAAGCTCACCCCCTTGACCGCCTCGACCGCCTTCCGGCGCAAGAAGCCCACCCGGAACGTCTTCATCAGGCCGCGCACGTCGATCAAGAGCTCGCCGTCCGCCACCTCGTCGTCGGAGCGCGCCGGCGCGGCGCGCCCTGCGCGCTGCTCGACGAGAGGCTCCGCTCCGCTGCTCATGCGCCCTCCTCACCCTCGGGATGCTCGCCGGACGCGCCGTCGCCCGGCCTCGCCCGGCCGCGCGCGTTCGCCGCGCTGTACTCGTGCAGCTTGTACTGGATCTTGCGCGGGCTGATCCCGAGGATCGTCGCCGCCTTGGAGGTCGAGCCCTTGCACGCCTCGAGCGTGCGCAGGATCGCGTAGCGCTCCAGGTCGTAGATGGTGCTCCCGGGGATGCGGGGCATCGCGTCGGCCGCCTCCGCCGGCTCGGACGACATCTGGGCCGGCAGGTGCCGGAGCTCGATGCGCGGGCCGTCGCAGAGCACCGCCGCGCGCTCGATCGCGTTCTCCAGCTCGCGCACGTTGCCGGGGAACGAGTAGCTCGTCAGCGCCGACAGCGCCTCGTCGGTGAAGCCCTCGATGCGCTTGCCGTTCTCCTGCGCATAGCGGCCCAGGAAGAACGTCGCGAGCTCGGGGATGTCGCTCCGGCGGTCGCGGAGCGGCGGGATCTCCAGGGTGACGACGTTGAGCCGGTAATAGAGATCCTCCCGGAACAGGCCCTCGGCGATGCGCTGGCGCAGGTCGCGGTTGGACGCGGCGAGGATGCGCACGTCGACCTTGAGGGTCTCGTTGCCGCCGACCCGCTCGAAGGTCCGCTCCTGCAGGAAGCGCAGCAGCTTCACCTGGGTGGCGAGCGGGATCTCGCTCACCTCGTCGAGGAACAGGGTGCCGCCGTTCGCCTGCTCGAAGCGGCCCTCGCGGCGCCCCACCGCGCCGGTGAAGGCGCCGCGCTCGTGGCCGAACAGCTCGCTCTCGAGGAGCGACTCGCTCAGCGCGGCGCAGTTCAGCCGGACGAGCGGCGCCTTCGCCCGCGGGCTGGCGCGGTGGATCATCTCGGCGACGAGCTCCTTGCCCGTGCCCGTCTCGCCCACGATCAGCACGCTCGCGCGGCTCGGCGCCACCTGCTCGACCAGCCGGACGAGCTTCACCATGCCCGGGTGGCCCGCGATCACGTGGCCGAACGCGTTGCGCTCGCGCAGCCGCTCGCGCAGCCGCGAGTTCTCCTGGAGCAGCTTCGCCCGCTCCACCGCGCGCTCGACCACGACGGCGAGCACCGAGAAATCGAGCGGCTTCGTCAGGTAGTTGTACGCGCCCTTCTTCACCGCCTCGACGGCGCTCGAGATGGTGCCGAACGCGGTCATCACGACGAACGTCGCGTCCGGCAGCGCGAGCTGCGCCTTCTCCATCATCCGGATGCCGTCGAGCCCGGGCATCTTCAGGTCGGTCAGGACGACATCGGGCGCGAACTCCTCGAGCTTGCCGAGCGCCTTGAAGCCGTCCGCCGCCGTCTCGGTGGTGTACCCCTCCTCGCGCAGGATCTCGGAGAGCGCCGCGCGCGCGTTGGCCTCGTCGTCGACGATCAGGATACGCCCGCGGGATGCCATGGTGGCTTCCTAGCATGCGCGCCCGCTGGATTGGGCGGCGGCTCGGCCTCGGCCGAGGAGCGCCCGGAGCGCGGGGCGCAGCGGTCCAGCACGTTTGCGACCGGGTCGCCCGCGCGACAGAGCGCCGCGCGCGCGGCTCGACGGAGGACGTGGCGCGCAGAGCGCTCGCGGGAGGCGCCGACGACTGGGCATCACCTCGAGGCGAGGTCGCGGAAGCCGCAGCGAGGCCGCACTTATTGAGCTGCGCGGCGCGGCTTGTCGCGAATCTGCCGCCGACGAAAACCGCTGTTTCGTGGGCCGCCCGCAGTGGTACAACGGGCCGCGCGCGAGGTCTCCACCGTCCCGATTGGCGGGCGTTTCCTTGATCGACCTCGCGGATGAGGCTCGATGCATACGCTTCTGAAGGTGTTCGCCGACAGGCCCCGGCGCGCTGCGCTCACGGCGCTGCCGCTCGTCGGCTGTCTCACGCTCGCGGGCGCCGCCGAGGCGCAGCAGCCGCAGCCGCCCTTCGGACCGCAGCCGCCCTTCGGACCGCAGCCGCCCGGCCAGCAGCCGGCGCCGCCTCGGCCGTTCGGGTCCGAGCCTCCTCCCGCTCAGCCTGGCCCGTTCGGGCCGCAGCCGGGCTCTCCGGGCGACGCTCCCCAGTTCGGGCCGCAGCCGGGCTTCCCGGGCGGCGCCCCGCCTCCGCAGTTCGGGCCGCAGCCGGGCTTCCCGGGCGGCGCTCCGCCTCCGCAGTTCGGGCCGCAGCCGGGCTTCCCGGGCGGCGCTCCGCCTCCGCAGTTCGGGCCGGCGCCCTCGCCAGGTCAGCCGCCGCCGGACGCGAGCTTCACGTTCGGCGCGGAGGCGTCCGCCGGCGCTCAGGGCGCGCGAGCCAGCGCGACGGCGCCCTCCTCCACGGCGTGGGACGAGCAGGAGCGCGCGCTGTCGCTCACGGCGCAGCCGAACCTCTGGGGCTCGACCGGCCTCCTCAGGACGTCGACCGCAGGCTCCGGCGCGCCGGGCACGTTCCGGGTGTCGTTCCTGCTCGACTGGTTCTCCACGAGCGGCTTCCTCTGCGATCCGACGGAGTCGACGCCCGCGGGCCAGCCGATCACGTGCGGCCCCGACGCGCTGGAGGACTCGGCGAGCCACGTGGGCGCGTTGTTCGCGCTGAACGCGACCCCCCTGCCCTTCCTCGAGGGCTACGCGGCGATCCGGACATTCGCGAACGCGAACGATCAGGGTCGTCCCCGGCTGCTGCAGGTGCTCGGCGACACGACGTTCGGCGTGAAGGCGTTCACGCCGACGAAGATCGGCAAGCCGCTCGCCTTCGGCGGCGAGGCGCAGCTCCTCCTGCTCAACGGGACGGGCGACGTCGGCCTGGCCGGCGGCGGGACGAGCGCGGTCTTCCGCGGGCTCGCGACGCTCGATCTCCGCAAGCCCCAGGGCAAGGGGTTCCCGCTGCGGGTCAACCTGAACCTCGGCTACAAGCTCGACAACTCCGGCGTGCTCGTCGAGGAGGTCGAGCAGCAGCGGGCCCTGGCGTTCAGGGACGGCCGCGATCGGCAGCCGATCTCGCGCATCGAGCGGTTCGGGCTCGGCATCAACCGGGTCGACTTCTTCCAGACCTATCTGGGCGTGGAGATGCCGCTGCCGAAGGTGCAGCCGTACCTCGAGTACACCCTGGATATCCCGGTGAACCGGCAGGGCTACGAGTGCCACACGAGCCGCGTGTCGCGCGGCGACGTCTGCCTCGGGCTCGACGACTTCGCGTCGCCCGATCCGCAGAACCAGGGCGGGCCGGGCTACGCGGCGGCGCCGTCGCGGCTGTCGCTCGGCGTGCGCGTGACGCCGTTCGAGAAGGCGTTCCGCGGGCTGTCCGGGCACGCGGCGTTCGACCTCGGGCTGTCGGCGACCTCCGTGTTCATCGAGGAGGTCGCGCCGCAGGCGCCGTGGACGCTCTACCTCGGGATCGGCTACGCGTACGACACGAAGCAGAAGGAGCCGCCGCCGGCCCCCGCGCCGCAGATCATCCGCGAGCCGCCGCAGCTCGTGCCTGCGCCGCAGACCTTCGTGCGCGGGCTCGTGCATGAGCAGAACCGGCCCGACGCGGCGGTGGCGGACGCGATCGTCTCGGTCGAGGGCGTCCCGCAGCCGCCGTACGCGACAGGGCCGGACGGCCGCTTCCTCACGCGGCACCTCGAGCCGGGCACCTACACGTTCAACGTCCGGGCGAACGGCTACAAGCCGGGCACGTGCCAGGCGACGATCCTCGCCGGCGGGGCAGCGCCTGGGCAGCCTGGGGCGTTCGGCCCGCAGCCCGATGCCTTCGGCGCGCAGCCGGGGCCCTTCGGTCCGCAGCCCGGACAGCCGGGCGGCTTCGGCGCGCAGCCGGGGCCCTTCGGTCCGCAGCCCGGACAGCCGGGCAGCTTCGGTCCGCAGCCCGGCGGCTTCGGTCCGCAGCCCGGACAGCCGGGCAGCTTCGGTCCGCAGCCCGGACAGCCGGGCGGCTTCGGTCCGCAGCCCGGCGGCTTCGGTCCGCAGCCGGGGCAGCCCGGTCAGTTCGGACCGCAGCCGGGGCTGCCCGGCATGGCGCCGAACCCGGCACAGCCGCAAGGGACCACATTCGTGGACGTCGACTGTTCGCTCGAGGCGCTCCCCAAGACCGGCAACGTCGTCGGGACGGTGAAGGACGCGGAGAGCGGGGACGCGGTCGCCGGCGCGACGATCCGGCTCGTCGACGCGACGGGGCGCGAGCAGACCGCCACGACCGACGCGAGCGGCGCCTTCCGCTTCCCCGATCTGCCGGCCGGCGCGGTGACGCTCAAGGTCGAGGCGCAGGGCTACATGAACCACGTCAACCAGGCCGACGTCCGGACCAGCGAGGACACGCGCGCGCAGCTCACCGTGAACAAGCGGCCGAAGGTCTCGCTCGTGAAGGTGCAGGGCAACGAGATCAAGATCTCGAAGCAGATCCACTTCGAGACCGACTCGGCGAAGATCCTGGGCGACTCGAACGCGCTGATGGAGGAGATCGCGGACGTGCTCCAGCGGAATCCGAACATCCGCAAGGTCGAGATCCAGGGGCACACCGACAACACCGGCGGGCGAGAGCACAACCAGACCCTCAGCGAGTCCCGCGCGAACTCGGTGCGGGCCTGGCTGACCAGGGCCGGCGTGGACGGCTCGCGGCTGGTCGCGAAGGGCTACGGGCAGGACCGTCCGGTCGCGCCGAACGTCACGCCCGCGAACAAGGCCAAGAACCGGCGCGTGCAGTTCATCATCCTCGAGAAGTGAGCCACGTCCGCCCGTCGGACGGGCGGGCGGCCCGGCCGCGCTCCAGCGCCCCGGCATCGCTTGTCGACGCCGGGGCGCTGCGATAGGGGCATGCGCATGATCAAGCAGGTCGTCGTGGGCGCGCTCGCCGTGGTCATGGGCTGCGCGGCGCCCACGCCGGCGCCGGACGCCCGGCCCGCCGAGAGCGCTCAGCTCCCCTCGGCCGGCACCTCGCCGAAGGCGGCAGCAGCGACAGCGACATCAGGCGCGGCCGGCGCGGCGTCGGCGCCACCTCCGCAGGACGCAGCGACGCCGGAGCTGCCGCAGGACGGAGGCGCTCGCATGGGCGCCGAGACGGCGGCGGCCGACGGGCCGCTCCAGCCGGGAGCGGCGCCTCCCGCGGACGCCGGCGACGCGGCGTTCTCTGCGACGAACAAGATATTGCCGCCGCCCGAGAGCCAGGAGCTCACCTCGCGCGCCAGCGCGCTGCTCGACGCCATCGTGAAGAACGAGCCGGCGCTCGCCGATCCGTTCTGGTTCCCGAAGGAGCCGTTCATCCCGCTCAAGGACGTGAAGGACCCCGGCAAGTACTGGGACAACCTCCACGCCGCCTACCTCAACGACGTGAAGGCGATGCACCGGAAGCGCAAGAGCTGGGACGGCGCGCGGTTCGTCGGCTTCGAGGTCGGCTCCAGGCCGAAGTGGGTGCCGCCGGGAGACGAGGTCAACAAGATCGGCTATTACCGCTCCCTGCACGGCAAGCTGAAGTACGAGATCGACGGGAAGCCAGCGAGCATCGACGTACACACGATCATCTCCTGGCAGGGTCGCTGGTACGTCACGCACCTCGGCGACTTCAAGAAGCGCTAGGCTCCGCTCGCCGCGGCGAGGCGCCTCGCGAAACCAAGGACCCGAGGGAACGCGATGGAACAGGCGCAACGCGCCGCGGGCGGGCTGAGAGCGCGGTACGACGCCGTCCGGGCGTTCACGGAGTCGCTCTGCGCCCCGCTCTGCCCCGAGGACCACGTCGTCCAGTCGATGCCGGACGCGAGCCCGGTGAAGTGGCACCTCGCGCACACGACATGGTTCTTCGAGACGTTCGTGCTCGGGGAGCGCGCCGGGTACACGCCGTTTCACCCGCAGTTCGGGTACCTCTTCAACTCGTACTACGTGAGCGTGGGGGAGCGGCACAGCCGGCCGCAGCGAGGGATCCTGTCGCGGCCGACCGTGGAGGAGACAACCCGTTACCGGCGCCATGTCGACGAGCGCATGCGGGCGCTGCTCGACGAGCTCGCCGCGGGTCGACACGTCGCCGACCTCGCGTTCACGATCGAGGTGGGGCTGCACCACGAGCAGCAGCACCAGGAGCTGATCCTGACCGACCTGAAGCACGCGATGGCGCAGAACCCGCTGCGCCCCGCGATCTTCGGCGGCGCGCCGCCGGGCCGGGCCGGCGGCGCGGCCGGGGAGCTCCGCTACCTCGATCACGCCGAGGGCGTACGCTGGATCGGCCATGGCGGGGGCGCGTTCGCGTTCGACAACGAGGCGCCGCGCCACCGCGTGTTCGTGGGCGCGTTTGCGCTCGCGGAGCGGCCGGTGACGTGCGGCGAGTACCTCGCGTTCATGCGGGACGGCGGCTACGCGCGGCCGGAGCTCTGGCTGTCGAGCGGCTGGGATGCGGTCGTCGCGAACCGGTGGGAGGCGCCGCTCTACTGGGAGCGCCGCGACGGCCGGTTCGAGCTGTTCACGCTCCACGGGCTCCGTGAGGTCGACGTCGACGAGCCCGTCTGCCACGTGAGCTACTACGAGGCCGACGCCTACGCCCGGTGGGCAGGCGCGCGGCTCCCGACCGAGGCCGAGTGGGAGACCGCGGCGCAGGGCGCGCTCGCCGGCGCGGAGGAGGGCCGCGGCGGCGCCGCGCGGAGCGAGGCGGCGCTCGAGGGGAACTTCGCCGAGCGCCGGCGCTATCACCCCGAGCCCGCGGCTGCGCCATCGCGGCCGGGAGCCCCGCGGCAGATGCTCGGCGACGTGTGGGAATGGACGTCGAGCGCGTACGCGCCGTACCCCGGGTTTCGCCCGTGGTCGGGGGCGCTCGGCGAGTACAACGGCAAGTTCATGAGCAACCAGCTCGTGCTCCGCGGCGGGTCCTGCGCGACCCCTGCGAGCCACATCCGCACGACGTACCGGAACTTCTTCCCGCCGGACGCGCGCTGGCAGATGAGCGGCATCCGGCTGGCCCGCGACGTCTGACGCGGGCGCGGGCCCCTTCTCCTGGACGCTGCGCCGGCGCGCCGCCATGGTCCTGGCGTGGCGCCGCTCGTCTCCGTCTTGCTCCCGTACCGGCAGGCAGAGGCGACGATCGAGGAGGCGCTGGAGAGCGTGCTCGCCGAGCGCGACCTCGACCTCGAGGTCATCGCCGTGGACGACGGCTCGACCGACGCCGGCCCGTCCACCGTCGCGCGCATCGCGCAGCGCGACCGCCGCGTCATCCCGGTCGCCGCGGGCGGCGTGGGGATCGCGCGGGCGCTCTCCCGCGCGACGCAGGCAGCGCGGGGCGAGCTCCTCGCGCGCATGGACGGCGACGACATCTCGGTCGACCGTCGGCTCGCGCGGCAGGTCGAGGCGCTCCGGAGCGATCCGCGGCTCGGCGTCGTCGGCGCGCGCGTCGAGGCGTTCGCGGCCGGGCCGGTCGGCGAGGGCATGCTGCGCTACGTGGACTGGCTGAACTCGATCATCACGCCCGAGGATCACGCGCGGGAGATGTTCGTGGAGTCGCCGCTGTGCCACCCGTCGGTGATGCTGCGGCGGAGCGCGCTGGAGCAGGTGGGCGGGTTCCGGGAGGCCCCGTGGGCCGAGGACTACGACCTGTGGCTGCGCCTCGACGCCGCGGGCGTGCGGATGGCGAAGCTCCCGGAGCTCGGCCTGCGCTGGCGGCACCGCGAGGGCCGCGCCACGTTCGCGGATCCGCGGTACGCGATCGAGCGCTTCCTCGAGGCCAAGGCGCACTACCTCGCGAGGAAGCTGGGCACGGCGCGCCCCGTGGCGGTATGGGGCGCGGGCAAGACCGGCCGGAAGCTGGCGAGGGCGCTCGCCCGGAACGGCGCTCCGCCGGAGCGGTTCGTGGACATCGATCCGCGCAAGATAGGCCGGACCGCGCAGGGGGCGCCGATCGTCGACCCGTCGCGGCTGGAGCGAGGCGCGCAGATGATCGTGGTCGCCGTGGGGGCGCGGGGGGCGCGCGCGCTCATCCGCGATCACCTGGGGGCGCGCGGCTTCGTGGAGGGCTCCGACTATGTGTGCGCCTCCTGAGCGCGCGCGCCGAGCGACGCTTTGCAAGCGCCCGCGCTGATGGGAGGATTCGCTCCACAGCGATGCGCGTCCCGTTGCTCACGAGCAAGCTCGACTTCCCTCCGCCCGAGCGCGCCACCCCGGAGGGGATCGTCGCCGTGGGCGGCGAGGCCTCCCCGGAGCGGCTCCTGGCCGGCTACCGCCGGGGCATCTTCCCTTGGCCCCACGAGGGGCTGCCGCTGCTCTGGTTCTCTCCGGATCCGCGCTTCGTGCTGCCGCCGCGCGAGGCGCACATCCCGCACTCGCTGCGCAAGCGGGTGCGGCGGGGCGGGATCGAGGTGCGGGCCGACACGGCGTTCGGGGACGTCATGCGGGCCTGCAGCGAGACGCCGCGTCCGGGGCAGGGCGGCACGTGGATCACCGAGGAGCTCATCGCCGGGTACACCGCGCTGCACGCCGCCGGGATCGCGCACAGCATCGAGAGCTGGTCGGACGGCGAGCTCGTCGGCGGCCTCTACGGCGTGTCGCTGGGCCGGATGTTCTTCGGCGAGTCGATGTTCGCGCGCGCGCCGGACGCCTCGAAGGTCGCGTTCGCGACGCTGCTCGGGAACCTCGTCGCCTGGGATTTCGCGCTGGTGGACTGCCAGGTGTACACGGACCACCTCGAGCGCTTCGGCGCCGTGGAGTGGCCGCGGCGCGAGTTCCTCCGCGCTCTGAAGGCGGCGCTCGACGCCCCGACGAAGATGGGGCCGTGGCGCTTCGACCTCGAGCCCGCGCAGGCGATCGACCGGCTCATCCCCCGGTGATCGCCCCCGGGGGCGGCGCGCCCGGGGCCGTCCCCGGCGCTAGGAGCGCTCGCCGCCCGAGTCGTCCTTGATCTCCCGCAGCAGCTCCTCGATCCGCCGCTGGGCGTCGGGGCCTTCGTCGTAGAAGAAGCGCAGCGTCGGCACGACGCGCAGCCCCATCGTGCGGGCGACGTCCCTGCGCAGCCGGCCCGACGCCGCGTCGAGCCCCTTGAGCAGCGCGCGTCGCGACGCCTCGTCCTCCGCCCCGAACTCGTGGCGCACGTGGATCTTGGCGCTCTGCAGATCGTCCGTGATGTCCACGCGCGACACGAGCACGCCGGCGAGCCGCGGGTCGCGCAGCTCCCGCAGCAGATTGGACAGATCCTCGCGGAGCCGTTCGGCGACCCGCGTCGCCCGCTTCACCGTGCCGCTCATTCGTCGTCCTCTGCGTCCTCGAACATGCCCGAGGGCGCTCCCAGATCCTCATCGCCGCGATCGAGCGCCTGCTCGATGCCGCCCTGCACCCCCATCCCTCCCTCGCCGAACGGCACGATCTCGGTCGCCCGATCGGTGAGGACGGCGTGGGGCAGCGACCCGGCCATCGCGGCCACGTCCGCGAGGACCTTGTCGCACATCGCCGCCGAGTTCGAGACGACCGCGACGCCGAGCGTCGCCCGCCGCGGGTCGTCGAGCACGCCGACCTCGGCGATCGACACGCGCATCCGGCTCTGCGCCCGCTCCTTCAAGGAGCGCACCACGCTGCGCTTGTCCTTGAGGGAGCGGGCCCCGACGATATCGAGGCGGAGACGGAGGACGCCGACGAACATCTAGGAAACTCAGAGCTTCGTCTTGACCTCTTCGATCTCGAAGCTCTCGATGATGTCGCGCTCCTTGATGTCCGAGTAGCCGTCGAGCGAGATGCCGCACTCGAACCCCTCGACCACCTCCTTCGCGTCGTCCTTGAAGCGGCGCAGCCCCGAGAGGCGCCCCGTCCAGACCACGACGTTCTCCCGGATGAGGCGCGCCTCGGCGGTGCGCTTGACCGAGCCGTTGATGACCATCGAGCCGGCGACGATGCCCGCCTTCGTGATCTTGAAGACCTGGCGGACCTCGGCGCGGCCGAGGACCTTCTCCACCTTGGTCGCGGGGAGGAGCCCCTCCATCGCGCTTCGGATGTCGTCGACGGCGTTGTAGATGATGTTGTAGAGCCGGATCTCGACGCCCTCGTTCTCGGCCAGCGCGCCCGCCTTGCCGGCCGGCCGGACGTTGAAGCCGACGATGATCGCCTTCGACGCGACCGCCAGGTTCACGTCGCCCTCGGTGATGCCGCCGACGGCGCCGTTCACGATGGTGACCTTCACCTTCTCGGTCGAGAGCTTCGCCAGCGCGTGGGTGATCGCCTCGACCGAGCCCTGCACGTCGCCCTTGATGATCAGCTTGAGCTCGAGCTGATCGGCCTCCTGCAGGTTCTTCGTGATCGACTCGAGCGAGACGCGCGAGTCCTGCGGGATCAGCGTCTTCGACGCCTTCTTGCGGCGGGTCTCGGCGATCTCCTCCGCGGTCTTGCCGTCCTTCACGGCGTGGACGGGATCGCCCGCGCTCGGCACCTCGGCGAGGCCGAGGACCTCGACGGGCGTCGCGGGGCCGGCCTCGGCGACGGAGCGCCCGAGCTCGTCGGTCATCGCCCGGACCTTGCCCCACGCGGCGCCAGCCAGGAGGATGTCGCCCGTGCGGAGCGTGCCGTCCTGGATCATGACGCGCGCGACGGGGCCGCGGCCGCGATCGAGCAGGGCCTCGATGACGGTGCCGCTGGCGCGCTTCTTCGGGTTGGCGCGCAGGTCCTGGACCTCGGCGAGGAGCAGGACCGACTCGAGGAGCTGGTCGATGCCCGTCCCCTGCTTCGCCGAGACGCTGCAGAACATCGTCTCGCCGCCCCACTCCTCGGGCTGGAGCCCGAGCGAGGCGAGGTCGCGCTTGATCTTGTCCTCGTCGGCGCCCGGCTTGTCGATCTTGTTCACCGCGACGATGATCGGCACCTTCGCCGCCTGGGCGTGCGAGATCGCCTCCTTGGTCTGGGGCATCACGCCGTCGTCGGCCGCGACCACCAGGATCACGATGTCCGTGAGCGAGGCGCCGCGGGCGCGCATCGCCGTGAACGCCTCGTGGCCCGGCGTGTCGAGGAAGGCGATCGTGCCGCGGGGCGTCTCGACGCGGTAAGCGCCGATGTGCTGGGTGATCCCGCCCGCCTCGCCCTCGGCGACGGCGGCCTTCCTGATCCGGTCGAGCAGCGACGTCTTGCCGTGGTCGACGTGACCCATGACGGTGACGATGGGCGGACGGATCTCGACGTCCTCGTCGACGTCGACCCCGGCCTGCATGGCCGCGGTCAGCGTGTCCTGCTCGCTGACGGCCACGTCCTCGACGCTCCAGCCGAACTCGCTCGCGAGGATCTTCGCGGTGTCGGCGTCGAGCGTGCTGTTGATGTTCACGCCCGTCATGCCCATCGACAGGAGCCGCATGAGCACGTCGGTCGCCTTCAGGCTCATCTTCGCGGCAAGCTGCTGGAGGGTGACCTGCTCCTCGATCTTGATGACCTTCTTGTGCGAGGCCATCTCCTGCGTGGAGACCTGAACCGGCTTGCGCGGGAGCCCGCCGCCTCCCGGGCGCGGTCGCCCGAACATCCCCGGGCGAGTGTTCCGGCCGCCGGGCATGGACCGGCCGCCCGGCCCGAAGCTGGGACCGCCGGGGCGCGCCTGCTGGGCGTTGGCGCGCGGATCGTAGGTCGTGCGCCGCGCCGGCGGCGGGCCGGGGCGTGCAGCGGGCATCGTGACGCCGGGACGACCCTGCCACACCTCGATGCCGGTCTTCGGCGGCGAGGACGGGCGGCGCGGCGCCTGAGCGGACGAGCCGGCCGCTGCGTCCTCCGGCTTGGCCGCAGGCGCCGACGCGGGCGGCGACGTCGGACGGGGCGGCGGACGCGACGCGCTCGTCGTCGGTGCCGACGCTCCCGGCCGCTGCGGCGCGGCGGACGCCGGCCGAGACGACGCCTGTGCCGAAGCAGGCGCGGGCGCCGCGGACTGCTGACGGGTCGGCGCGGACGCGGCAGGCGTGGACGTCGCACGCGCAGGCGCCGCGGGTGCGGCCGCTTGCGCGGGGGCGGGCGCTGCCTGCGCCGGAGCGGGCGCTGCAGCCTGCGCCGCGGTGGGCGCGGGCGCTGCAGGCGCGGTGGCCTGCGCCGGGGCGGGCGCTGCAGCCTGCGCCGCGGTGGGCTCGGGCGCAGCGGGCGCAGGCGCCGCGGCGGTCACCGGCGGCGTCGCAGCGGCAGGAGCTGCCGGCTTCGGCTCCGGCGAGACCGCCTTCGCCTCGGCGGCCGCAGGCGCCGCGGCGGGTGTGGGCTCCGCCGGAGCAGCGGCCGCCGCGGACGGCGCAACCGGCGCCGGCTCGGCAGGCGCCGCTGCCGGCGTGACCGCGACGGGCGGCGCTGCGGGGGCAGCCGCGACGGGGGCGGGCGCTGCGGGAGCGGGCGCGCTGGGGGCGGTGGCCAGCTCGGGCTCGCGCGGGCTCGCGGCGACCACCGGCTCGGGCGCGGGCGCCGGGGGCGCTGCTGCGGGAGCGGTGGGCGGCGGCGGAGCGGGGCGACGGACCTGCGCTTCTTCCTGAGCAGCGCGCTCGGGCGACGAAGAAACGGGGGCCGGCACCGCCGCGGGCCGAGAGGGCGCCGGCTCCGGAGCCGCGCGCACGGGCGCCTCGGCCTCGGGCTCAGCCCCCGGCCGCGCGCGGCGCTTGACGACCGTCGGGCGGATCCGCTCCTCCACCACCTCAGGCGACTTCTGCCGCTCGAGGTGCCGCTTAACCCGCTCGACGACGTCGGACTCGACGGCGCTCATGTGATTGCGCACGTCGCCTATACCCATGGACTGGAAGAGCGCGACCAGCGTCTTCTGGTCCATGTTCAGCTGCTTGGCGACCTCGTAGACCCGGACTTTGCTCATGCACCTCGCTCCACGTTAACCAATCCGCCTCACCCATCCGCGCGGGCGACGATTTGCGGCCACTCTGTCCACCGTCGAGGCGCGTCCGGCGGAACCGGACACCACCCCCCTGCCCCCGACCGCGCCGCCTTCCCCGGTCCCCGGCGCAGTTGCAAGAAGCCGACCGACCCCACTCTCTGGCGCCGGCGGCTCCTCGCCGCTAGCAGGCCGCGCGCCCTGCTCCGACCGCGTGGACGCATGGCGCGCCGGTCGACCTCGCCGACCGGCGCCGCCCCGCCCACCCTCTGCTGCGTCTTCGCCCCGCTCGATCCGGGCGCAAGTATCCACCACGTGAACTGCGCTCGCGACGGCGGCGGCGATCGACGCCGACGAGATGGCCATCACGGCCACGCCGCGCTCGCGCGGGCCGCCGGCGAGGGCGCCGAGCGCCTGCCCGCTGCCCCATGCGACGGCGCGCCCCTCGGCGATCGCCCGCCGGACCTCCGGCAGATCCGCGCCCGCCGCCGCGTCGCACGCGACCAGCACGAGCGCGGCCTCGCCCCGCGCGCAAGACCCCACAACCGCGTCCGCCCCGATCGCCGCGCGCTGCGAGCGAACCGCGGAACGGAGGAGCCCCTGGATCCGGCGCTCCGTCGCCTCACGGATCGCCCGCGCCAGCGAGACGGTCGTGAGCGGCTCCGCGCCCGGCGCGGCCTGAGCGCCGGCGCCCTCCACGTCCAGGCCTGCGCTCCCCACGATCGCGTGGACACGCCCCTTGGCGGCGCGCGCGAGGCCCCGGGCCACCGCGCCCGCCAGGCAGTCCTTCCGCGGGTGCACGTGCGCGCCGCGGCCGAAGCCGCCGTCGCCCGGGTCGACCGCGATCACGCCGCCGGGGCCGAGGATGAGCCGGACGAGCGGACGTGCGCCGCGGGCGTCATCGACGCCGACGCGCTCCCCGCAGCCGACGCACGTGCGCACGCGCCCCTCGAGGGGCTCGCGCTCACCTGCGCCGTTCTGTCTGCTCACCGCTGATTCCATCCTCGGTCCTCTCGCCCCCCAGCCTACGCGTGCCTCGCCTCCGCGGCGCGACGAACATCCGCCCGCGCCGCATCGAGCACCTTCTGCTCGCTCTCAACGAACTCCCGCGCGCCCTGCTTGATCGCGCGCGCCTTCTTGATGCCGAGCCCCGTCCGGATCGCCAGCCGGTCCTCGTCCTCCCGCAGCACGTCCTCCACGCTGCGGTAGCCGGCCTCCTCCAGCAGCACCACCGTCCGGTCGCCCACGCCGCGGATGAACATCAGCCGCTCGCGATCGGTGAGCGGCTCGGTGCGCGAGCTCGCGGAGCGGATGCGCTCCTGCCGGAGCCGCTCCATCGTCGTGTCCGCCTGCGCCTTGATCCGCTCGGCGGCCTCGGCGCCGCCGAGGCCCGGGATGGCGGCGAGCTCCTCGACGGACGCCTCGCTCACCTCTTCCAGCGCGCGGAAGCCGAGCCGGTACATGGACTTCGCGATCTGCTCCGTCACGACGTCCATCTGCTGGAGGGCGGAGATCGCCTCCTCCTCCATCTGCTTGAACTTCGTCTCGCTGATGATGTCGAGCTTCCAGTTCGTGAGCTGCGCGGCGAGCCGCACGTTCTGGCCCTTGCGCCCGATCGCGAGCGACAGCTTCTCGTCGGGGACCACGAGCTCCATGCGCCCGTCCGCCTCGTCGACGATCACCTTGTGCACCTCGGCCGGCTGGATCGCGGCGATGACGTAGCGCGCCGGATCGCGGTCGAACGGCACGATGTCGATCTTCTCGCCGCGGAGCTCCTGGACCACCGCCTGCACGCGCGAGCCCTTCATGCCGACGCACGCGCCCACCGGATCGACGTCCGCGTCGCGGCTCGTCACGGCGATCTTCGAGCGGGCGCCCGGCTCGCGGGCCACCGACACGATCCGCACGATGCCCTCGTAGATCTCGGGGACCTCGGCCTCGAAGAGCTTCTCGACGAGGCGCGGGTCGGAGCGGGAGAGGATGACCTGCGGGCCGCGCGCCTCGCGATCGATGTCCTTCACGTACGCGACGATGCGGTCCCCGGGCCGGTACGTCTCGCGCGGCGTCTGCTCGCGGAACGTGAGCACACCCTCGGTGCGGCCGATGTCGACGATGATGTTGTTGCCCTTCTCGAACCGCCGCACGATGCCGCGGATGAGCTCGCCCTTGCGATCCTTGTACTCGTTGAAGATGAGATCGCGCTCGGCGTCGCGCACGCGCTGGAGCAGGACCTGCTTCGCCGTCTGCGCGGCGATGCGCCCGAAGGTCGTGCGGCCGTGCTTCAGCTTCAGGATGTCGCCGTACTCCTTGTCCTGATCGCGCGCCTTCTCCGCGTCTTCGGGGCGCCAGAAGACCTGGAAGCCGAGCTCCTCGCCCAGGGTCGCGTCCAGCTTGAGCTTGTCCACGTCAGTGATGGAGATCTCGCGCTCCGGCTCCGCCACGGCCTCGACCACCGTCATGTACTGGAAGAGGTCGATCTGCCCGGTGTCCTCGTTGAAGCGCGCCTCGAGCTCGCGGGTGGGGCCGAAGACGCTCTGCGCGGCCTTCAAGATCGCGGCCTCGATCGTCTCGACGAGGATCTTCTTGTCGATCCCCTTCTCCTTCGCGACCTGATCGAGGATGCTGCCGAGGCTCGTCTCCGAGGTCGGCATCGCTGCCATCGTTGCCATGACGTCCCTGTCTCCTGATCTTTCTTCTCTCTACTTGCGCTTCTCGGAGCCGCGCTCGCTCCGCTGTGAGGCCGGCCGCGGAGCCGACCCCTTGGCGGCCTCCTTGCCCTGACGCTGCCCCTTCTTGGGCTTGGGCTGCGACGCGAGCTCGAACACGAGGCGCGCCTCCACGACATCCGAAAACGGGACCTCGATCTGCTTGCCGTCGACCAGGACCGCGACCCGCCCCTCCGCGGACTCCAGGAGCTCGCCCCGGAGCAGCCGCTGACCGTCCGGCGCGGGGCGCGACAGCTTCACCTTCGCCGTCCGACCGCGGAAGCGAGCGAACTCGGCCTCCGTGCGCAGCCGCCGATCGAGGCCTGGAGAGCTGACCTCGAGGTTGTAATGATTGGGTATGAGATCCTCGACGTCGAGGACCGATGAGACGTCGCGCGACACGTCCGCGCAGTCCTCCAGGGTGACGCCGCCGCCCGCATCCGCCGACCCCTCGCGCTCGATCGTGAGCCGCAGCGTCCAGCCCGCCCGCTCCGTGGTCCACTCGAGATCGACGAGCGTGACCCCGTGCGAGGCGAGCACCGGCGCGATCGCGTCGCGGACGCGACCAAGATCGAACACGGCTCTGGTCGTAGGCTCCATCGGTTCCGGCATGTGAGAGACGTCAGCCCTGGGGAATCCGGGACTTTTCAGCGCCATGAACCCCGAGCGACGGTGCCCGGCGCCCCTGCGCCAAAAAAAAAGAGCCGATTCCCGAACTGGGAACCCGGCTCAGCGGATCCGCCTAGTTGTCGGCGGACAAGCTAGTCGAATGCGGGCCTTCATGCAAGGGGGGATACGGGCAAACCGCCCCTGCGCGGCCGGGGATCTCCCGGCCGGCTCGTCCGTGCGTGTCCCCCCACGCCGCGCCGCGCCGGAGGCCGACGGCGCGGCGCTTCACGGCGGCTACGCCAGGGTCACGCGGTCACGCGAGGTTGGGCAGCGCGACGATATCCACATGCAGGACCTCCTCGAACGCCGCGATCTCCTTCAGGCAGGCTTCGCTCGGCCGGCCGGAGACCCGCATCTTCGTGCAGGTGGCAGTCGCCCCCTCGAAGACGGTGTTTGATATCTCCTCGATGTTGATCCCGTGCCGCTTCATGACGCTGAGGGTGTTCGCGAGGACGCCGACCTTGTCCAGCATCCGGACGACGACCGCGTAGCGAGCGGGCGAGGTCGCGCAGATGTTGACCACGTTCGGGAGCTCCTCCTCCGTCATGAAGGCGCGGATGATCCGGGCCGTCTCGAGGGCGACGGCGCGCTGCGCCTGCTCCGTCTGCGCGCCGACGTGCGGCGTCCCGTAGACGAGCCCTCGCCCGAGGAGGTGCGACTCGAAGGGCGCCGAGGGCCTGTCGGGCTCGCTGGAGAAGACGTCGAGGCCGACGCGCAGCCCCTTGCGCGGGACGAGCTCCTCGAGCGCGGCGTAGTCCAGCACCTCGGGGCGCGCGACGTTGACGACGATGGCGCCGTCGGGGAGCGCCTCGAGGACGCTCCGGCTGACGATGCCACGCGTCTGCGGCGTCGCCGTCAGGTGAATGGTGAAGATGTCCGAGCGGGCGGCCAGATCCTCCAGCGTCCGGGCGTAGCTGACGTCCAGCTTGGCGGCGCGCCCCGGCGTCAGGGAGCGCGACCAGGCGTGCGGCTCGAGGCCGAACGCGCGGGCGCGCAGCAGCACCTCGCGGCCGATCGCGCCGAGCCCCGCGATCCCGATCCGCCGGCCGAACAGGCCTCGGGCCACCGAGTACTTCGCCTTTTCCCAGCGGCCGGCCCGGAGCTCGGACGTCGCGTCGACCAGGCGGCGGTCGAGCGCGAGGATGAACCCCATCGTGAGCTCCGCGACCGCGGTGGCGTTCTTGCCGGGACAGTTCGCCACGTAGACGCCGCGCGCGCTCGCGGCCGCGACGTCGATCGTGCCCACGCCGACCCCGGCCCTCACGATCAGGTTGAGCTGCCGTCCCGCCTCGATCGCCTTCGCCGTGACCTCCGTCGAACGAACGACGAGGATGCCGATTCCGTCCAGGGCCGCCGGAAGCGTGTCCTTGGTCAGCTCCGGCCGGGACTCGATCTGGATCCCGAGTACCTTGAGCTCTTCCAGAGCCGAGAGATCCATTTTATCGGCGACTAGCAGGCGCATGCGGACGGGAACGGTAACAGAAAAGCTCACGCTGACGATGGGCGTTCTGCTCCTCTCCTGCGCCAGCGATCATCAGGTTTCTCCCTGGGGCGCCGCGCGCAAGCCGCCCCTCGGCGCGTACGTCGCGCCCCCGGACCTCGACGCGCATCTGCGCGCCATCGACGTGGAGGCCGCCGAGCTCGGGCTCGAGCTGGAGGTCGAGCTCCGCGGCGGGCTCCCGCGCGGCGGCGGCGAGGTGGTGCTGCGCGGCTATGCCGGCACCGACGCGCTCGGGCGCCGCACCTCGGCCGTGCGCGTGGCGACGCCGCGGGGCGTGGTCATGGCGGCCGGGCCCCTCGACAGCGGGCGCGTGGACCGGAGCCAGGCGACCCGGCTCGTGCCGTCGCTCCTGCCAGGCACGGCGCCGGACGCGGCGGAGCAGCTCGGGATGTTCCGCTCCGGGACCGATCTCAACCGCGACGGCGCTCCGGACGTCGTGCTCGGCAACGAGGCAGGCGACCTGGAAGTATGGGCCGTGCAGCCGTTCGGCGCCTCGAGGTACGCCGTCGAGCTCGCGGTGCCCCCGCGGTTTGCGCTGGATGTCGACCAGGACGGAACGCTGGAGCTGGCCGGACGCGCCCCCGTGAAGGACGGGGATCCCATCGCGCCGGATCTCCTCGACGTCGCGGGCTTCGAGGGCGGCCGCTACACGCACCGGGGCGACGCTGCGCGCGCGTTCCACGAGGCGCGCGCGGGGGCGGACGACCACGGTCCGGGGGGCAAGCGGAAGGAGCCGCCGAAGGACGACGCGGGGCGCCTGCGGCGCGCGCTCGAGCAGGCCTGGCACGCGCTGCTCGCGGGGAGGCCGGAGGAGGAGACGCTGGCGGCGCTCGATCGGGAGCCGGTGCCGCCCGGCCTGCAGCCGGCATTCGCGGCGCACCGCGCCCGGGTGGCGAGCGTGGCCGAGGCCCCCCCGGCGGGCGCGCCGGCCAGGGAGGGACCGCGCGGCGCGGGCGGCGCGCCTACTCGTCCGCAGGGAGCATCGGAAACGCCTGACCGAAGGTGACGACGATGTCGCCCGGGAGGGCGTCGGGCTCCTTGTAGCCGCGCGTGAGCGGGAAGCCCCAGTCGGCGCGCATGACCACGCGGTTGAGCTGCGGGAAGAGGGCCCGTATCCCGAAGCCCGCCGACTGCTTGAGGCGCAGGTCGTCGTAGCCGTTGAAGGCGTCACCGGCGTCGAAGAAGGCGGCGCCGGCGATCTGGCACGACCAGATCTCGAGCGGGCGCGTCCGGAACTCCAGGTTCGCGGAGAGCACGTCCTCGCCGATGAACGCCGCCGACGGATAGCCGCGGAGGCGCGTGTCGCCGCCGAGCACCAGCCGCCGGTTGAGGTAGTTCCGGTAACGGTCGAACAGCCGCACGTCGAACACGAGCCGCCCGACGCCGAAGCTCGGCGTGTGCACGCGCGCGCGCGCCTCGATCGACGCGTCGAAGATCTGCGATCGATCGAGCTCGGTGACCGTCTCGACCACCGCGCGCGCGAGGCCGTCGCCGAGCGCGACCGTGTACGCCGCGGCGGCGGAGACGCCGAGGAAGCTCCGGGTCGAGTTGAGCGCGGTCGTGACCGGGTAGATCGCGATCGAGAGCTCGTGGCCGAGCCGGTAGTCCTCCTGCAGCGCGAGCGTGTTGAAGTCGAGCACGCGCGAGAAGCGGGTCGAGTACGTGGAGTACTTGAGCACCGGCGCGACGCGGGTGTCGCTCACAGGCATCTCCTGCTCCTCGAACTCGGCGACCGCCGACGGGGCGAAGCCCGCGCGCTCGTCCGCGCGGTAGACCTTGCGGCTCGCCTCGATGCCCACCGAGACGTCGTGCTTCACGCCCGCCGACCTCCCCGCGCCGCGGCCGCCGAAGCTGCGCGTGACCGTGTAGCCGCCGACCAGGAGATCGCTCCGGTAGCGGTGAGGGATGCGGTCGTCGGCCGGCGTCGCCGCGGCGTCGAAGGTGGCGAGCCGCGTGCCGATGAAGCGGCGGGTCACCTCGTCGCGCCAGGTGACCTCGGCCTCCCAGGCCCACTCCGCCTCGGTCGCGTAGAGCGGCTGCCCGTACACGAACGTCCCGCTGGAGCCCTCGAGCTCGCCGGTCTCGCGACCGACGATCGCGTTCAGCTCGGTCCGCAGCCGCACGCGGCTGCCCCCGACCCGCGGCATCGCGTAGGCGACGCCGAGCGAGAGCGCGCCCGGATCGAGCGCGAGCTGCGCCGCGATGGTGTGGTGGACGCCGAACAGGTTCGTCTCGGCGGGCTGCAGGAACAGGTACTCGAGCTGCCCGCCGGCGAAGCGGTAGTTCGAGTTGAGGCGCAGGCTCCAGACGTCCTTGGTGGCGACGGCGACCCGCACCCTGTCCGGCGCGCTGCCCCGCACGGCGAAGACGAGGACGAGCGAGAGCTGGCTCAGGCCGCGCAGGATGCGCGCCGACTCGTCGGCGAGCGCCTGCTCGTAGGGGCGCCCGACAGAGAGCAGCACCTCGCGCCGGATGACGTACGGCCTCGAGAGAACGTGGAACCAGTTCAGGAAGCCGGGCGCCGGATCGCGGTCCTCGATCACCTCGAACGGGACCACGTCGATCCCCTCGACGATCTTGCCCTCGGGGGCAGGATCGAGCGTCGCGCCGAGGCGCGCGAGGGCGCGATCGATCGTGGCGCTCTCGTAGCTCGAGTAGCCCGCGTGCTCAGCGGCCGCGGCCGGCGCGCGCTGCTGGGCGTGCGCCGCGCCCGCGAGGAGCGCCCCGGAGAGCGAGAGCGCGCAGCGCACCAGCACGATCGATGCGCGACGCAAGGCCCGCTCGCCTCAGAAGGACTCGCTGGCAGGGTAGGTCGCCATGACGTTGACCTTGTACTTCACGTACTGGTGCGGGATCGTCCCCCAGTCCGGCGTGGGCATCGCCCGCTTCACGCAGCGGAGCAGCTCCTTCGTCCTCGCGCGGCTCACCGTGGTCGACTTGCCCACGTAGAGGTTGGTCCGCTTGCGCCGGAAGTCCATCTCGAGGACGAAGCTCACCGTGATGCTCGTCTTGCCGGTCGGCGCGCACTGGACGTTGTCGCGGATCGCGCGCGAGAGCGCGTCCTCGAAGAACGTGACGTGGTCGCAGCGGTCGGGCGGGGTGCTGCCCGGGCCGGGGTTCTCGCAGCGGATCGTGGTGAACGGCGACAGCGTGACGCCCTCCGGCAGCCCGGCGCCCGCGTCCGCGAGCGCCCCCGCGTCCCACGCGTAGGCGCCGGCGTCCGCCGTGGCGGCGTCCGCGGACGGGATCGACTCGGGCCGCGGGCGGCGCCACAGGTAGAGCGGCACCGCCACCACGATGAGCCCCGCGACGAGCGCGATGATGATCTGCAGCCGCACGGGGCGCTCGCTGCCGCCGCGACCGAGGTAGCGGTACGGCGAGGGCTGAGACGGCGGGCTGGACGGGAACGGAGGCCGGCTGTTCATCGGACGCGTTCGGGTTCAGTCGATGAGCGTCCGCGCCGGGCGCCCGGGCTCGCCCTTCACCAGCGTCGCGCCGAGCTCGAGCGTCTCGGGGAGCATCCCCTGCACCTGCGCGACCACCTGCTCGACCACGTGGCGCGCCTCGTCGATGCTCGGACCGACGATCGACACCACGAACTTGAGCGGCCCCGTCCGGCCCGCGACGGCGGGCGTGAGGCTGAGGAGGAGCATCTCGGTCAGATCGATCACCCGCTGCGCCGCCTTGCGCAGCGCGAGCATCTCGAGGATCGTCGGGCGCTCGCTCACCTGCCGGTTCGGGCCGCGCAGCTCGTAGCGCGCGACCTGCATCGGGACCTCGGCCCAGTCGGCGAACAGGCCGTCCTCGTCGATCGCCTTCATCAGGTGCTCGCGCACGAGCAGGCCGGTGAGGCCGTCGCGCTTGGCGAGGTACTGCTTCGCGCGCCGGTGCTGCGGCGAGTCCGGGCCGAACGTCACGAGCTTCATCCGGCACTCGCCGACCTGCACCTCGCCGCCGTGCAGCAGCGAGACCTGCGACTTGCGCTCGTAGTTGAAGTCCGCGTAGGTGCCGTTCGTGCTGCCCTGATCCTCGATGAGCCACGAGCCCGTCTGCCACTTCAGGATCGCGTGCGCCCCCGAGACGGTCGCCTCGGGCACGCACAGGCTCTGATCGCTGCGGCGGCCGAGCGCGAGCTTCGTGTCGTGCAGCGGGAGCAGCGAGCCCACGATCTCGGGCGCGTTCGTCGCGTACGTCACGAGCAGCGACTGCGCCCCGGGGGTGAAGTTCAGCTTGAGCGCGCCGCCGGGCGGCGGGCCGGGATCGAGGCGCTCGCGCGGGAGCTGGATCGGGCTCGTCGTGAGCTGCGACGGGTTGAAGAAGCGCATGTGCCGCGCCTGCGGCCGCATCGACGGGTCCTCGTTGAGGCCGCGGAAGATCTGCCGCACCTCGTCGATCGACAGGCCCGCCGGCACGTCGAACATGATCTGCTGCTTCATCGTCTTGAGCCGCGGCTTGTAGCCGGGTTCCGGGACGCGGCAGGTCCACATCTCCCAGAGCGTGAGCGCCATGGCGTACACGTCGTCCTCGGGGCTCGCGCCGCCGTTGCGCAGCCGCTCGGGAGACATGTAGTTCGGCGTGCCGCCGTCGGGCGGCGCGCCGGGGCGGCGCGCCGAGGCGCGCGCGCGCTCCTGCGCGAAGCCGAAGTCGAGGATGACCGCCCGCCCCTCGGAGACCATCACGTTGCCGGGCTTGAGGTCGCCGTGCACGAGGCCCTGCGCGTGGATCGCCGCGAGCCCGTTGCAGACCTCGCTCGCGATCTTGCGGAACTCGTCCGCCGTGTAGCCACCCTGGGCCTTGCGCTTGCGGATGTGCGTGTGGAGCGTTTGCCCGGGGATCTGCTCCATCACGAGGATGGGGCCCCACGGGCTCGGCGCGAGGTCGTGCACGCGGCAGACGTTCGGGTGGCCCACCGAGCGCGCGAGGAGGAGCTCCTGGCGGAGCGCCTCGTCGTCGCCTGGCATGCGCGACTCTTCGCGGACCACCTTGAGAGCCACGGTCTGCTGCGTGGAGCGATCGAAGGCCAGGAAGACCTCGCCCATGCCGCCTTTACCGAGGCTCTGACGGATGTCGTAACGATCGTTGATGACCGTTCCGGCAGTGATGGGAGGGGGGGGTGTCTTGGTCACGGCCCGCGGTGGATAAAAGGAGCGCGAACCGGAGCGTGCCCGACACCGGCTGCGGCGCACAGCGTCGTCCATCTGAACGTGGAGCGCAACGGTCGTTCTGGGGGACAGGCCGGACACAGGGCAACACCGGCCGCCCCGCCGCTGGTTTGGGCCGAGATCGCCGCCCCTGACGTCCCGGGCGCCGGGATCTCTTGACGATGGCCGCCGATTTGTTTACGCGGCTCGGTCAGCCCGGCGCTGACGGCCGCGCGCCGGCGCTGGCGCCGCGAGGTCCGCCGGGCCAGCGAGCCGGTGAAGCGCCGCGCGGCGCGGCCCCCGCGGGTCCGGAGAGCCCACGACGGGCGCGATGGCCGGACCGCAGCGCCGCGGCTCCTTGGAGGCAACGATGCGCTGGGACGGCTGGATCCAACACGGAAGAACGAACCTCGCCGCGGCGGCGCTCTGCGCGGCGGCGGCGCTCGCGGCGGGCTGCGGCGACGACACGGATGGGAGCGCTGGAGCGTCGGGCGGCGGCGGCGGCCCGGACGGCGTCGGGTGCCTGGACGCGGGCTCGCACGACGCGCTCTTCTCGCTGGTCGACCCGGCGTGGTGCGCCGTCGCCGCCTACCAGACCGACGAGGACATCGGCTTCGCCTCGGTGACGTGGGGGCGGCACGGCGGACCGATGTTCGTGCGGAGCGACGCCGGGGGCGCGGCGGAGATCGTGCGGCTCACGCCGCCCGACGGGGCCACCGGGGATCTCACCGCGGCGCGGGAGAAGGTCGACGCGGGCGTCCCCGCCGGCGCCTTCCTCGGCGGCCAGGCCGTGGACCTGCCGTTCTTCGGCTGGACGGCGATCTCGTGGACGAGCGCGTTCCCCGACACGCTCGGGGAGCTGATCCTGATCGAGGACCGCGCGGTCGCGCAGCGCTACGAGGTGAACGGCTTCTTCACGGCCGCCGCCGTCGAGGGGCGCCTGCTCTACACCGGGCTGTCGCCGCTCGGCGATCCCACCGCGGGGTCGAGCGGCCTCTATGCGGCGGAGAGCTGCGGCGCGGCGGGGCAGGACGCCCGGCTCGTGCCGGAAGACGACGCGAGCTGCGCGGCGCCCGCCGCCGTCGCCGCGTGGGGCGACAGCTCCGGCCCCGTCACCGCCGATCGGCGCGGCAACGTGTTCGCCGTGCTCCCGGCCGCCGACGGATCGCAGCAGGCGCGCGGCTTCGCGGCCGGCGCGATCGCGCGCGGCGCCGGGCCGACGGAGGGCGACGCCCTCTTCACGCTGCCAGGCGGCGGCATGGGCCTGGCGGCCCTCGCGCCCGAGCAGGGCGCGCCCGGACTCGTCGTCTTCCAGCCGACCGACCCCGCGACCTACGAGGCCCTCGCGCCGGTCGCCGTCGCCTTCGCCGACGACGGCGGTCGCGTGCAGACCGACGGCGCCCCGGCGCCGCTCCTGGATCTCGCGACGGCGGGCACGTCGCTCTCGCTCGTCGCCGACGAGGCGAACCGCCTCTGGATCGGCGGCCCTCTGCCGGGCGGAGGCTTCCTGTTCGCGATCGCCGTCCGCCGCTGAGCCGCCCGGGCGAGCCCCTCCACCACCGCGACGCCCGCGCGTCCGTCCACGATCCACCCGCGCGTCCGTCCACGATCCAAACGCAGCGTGACGCAGCTCCCCCCGAACGGAGCACGCGCTGCTCTGTTTCACGTCGGTGACGCGACAGCCACGTTCGTTCCCGGACGCCGGCGCTCAGCGCCGCGCGCCGTCGCCGCGCTCACCGACCGTCCGGACGGCAGCGCACCGAAGTCCACGCATTTCAAGCGCGTGTCGTGGCACTGCAGATTGACACGTCAGAGTCGCCTCAGTCACACTGCTCCTGAGGCGGCTGCTGTGCGTCCAATCTTCACCTCCTCACGCTGCCCGAGGAGAGGCACGACATGCCTGACGGCCGACAGGGAGAGGTAACCGGCAGCTCGAGGACATCGAAGGCTGCCGCGCCGGACCCGCTGCTAGGGCGTGTCATCAACGGCCGCTTCAAGGTCGTCAGCGTCATCGCGCGCGGCGGCATGGGGAAGGTCTACAGGGCAGAGCAGGCGCCGCTCGGCCGCATCTGCGCGCTCAAGGTGCTGAGCCCGAAGTACGACGGCGACCACGATCCCGAGTTCCACCGTCGCTTCTTCCTCGAGGCGTCGACCGCGGCGAAGCTCACGCACCCGAACACGGTGACCGTGTTCGACTACGGCCACAGCGACGACGATATCTATTACATCGCGATGGAGTACATCGAGGGGAAGACCCTCCACCGCGTGCTCCGCGAGGAAGGGCCGTTCCCCGAGGCGCGCGCCGCGCACATCGCCCGCCAGATCTGCCGGTCGCTCCGCGAGGCGCACGCGCTCGGCGTCGTGCACCGCGACCTCAAGCCGGGCAACGTGCTGCTCGTCGATCACGAGGACGAGCACGACCACGTGAAGGTGCTCGACTTCGGGCTCGTCAAGGACACCGAGAGCGGCGAGAACCTCACGCAACAGGGCCTGTTCATGGGCTCGCCGAAGTACATGGCGCCCGAGCAGATCTCCGGCAACGACGTGTCCCCGCGCACCGATATCTACGCGCTCGGCGTGATGATGTACGAGATGCTGTCGGGCCACGTGCCGTTCGACAAGGGCGCGAGCGTCGGGACGCTCATGTCGCACGTCAACGACCCGGTCCCGCCCATGCAGACGTACAACCCGCAGCTCTCCATCTCTCAGACGATGGAGGGGATCGTCCATCGCTGCCTCGAGAAGGACCCGGCGCAGCGCTTCTCGTCGATGAACGAGCTCGTCGCCGCGCTCAAGTTCACCGCGGGCGGCATCTCCACGCGCGACACGGGCGAGACGCTGCCCGCGCGGACAGGGATGGCGAGCCACCGCCCGTCGGCGCCGTCGTACCCGTCGTACCCGTCGGTTCCGTCGTACTCCACGGTGACCGGCGATTTCCCGGGCCTCTCGACGCCGAACTCGTCGCCTCCCACGAGCTCGCCCCCCACGCTCACGGGCCCGCTCGCCACGGACAGCGCGCTCAAGGCGCCGGCGGCGCCCTCCTTCGTCGCCCCCTCGATCACGGACTCCATGGGGCCGCGCGCGGCGCCGCCCGTGGAGGGGCTCTCCGCGACCCAGCCCGGCGCCGGCCCGGGGCGAAGGCTGGTGCCCTGGGCCATCGCCGCGGTCGTCGCGGCCGGGGTCGGCGTCGCGGCCGTGGTGACGTCGCGCGCGCCGATCGCGCAGACGGGCGCGCCGGCGCGCGAGCCCGGCGCGGGGAGCACGCCGCCCGCGGAGACGGCGCCCGCCGCGCCGCTCACGCCCGCGGCGCGCACGCTGCACGTCGAGAGCGCGCCGCCCGGGGCGGCCGTCAGGGAAGGCAACAAGGAGCTCTGCGCCGAGACGCCGTGCGAGATCGTGTGGCGAGGGTCGGCGGCCGCGCTCGCGTCGGAGCACGAGCTCGTCTTCGAGAAGCAGGGCTACGAGCCCGCGACCGTGCGCGTCTCCAGCGCCGAGGAGCGGGTGCGCGCGAAGCTCGACCCGGCCGCGAGCTCCGCGCCGGGGACCCCGAGCAAGCCCAGGTCGAACGTCGCGAACGTCGCGAAGGTCCCGAAGAGCGCGCCGTACAAGAGCAACCCCTACTGACGAGCGCGGACGCGCGCCGGGCAACTCTGGTAGAGTCTGCGGCGCTCTCGCGTTTGCAAGCTCGTGACATCGCCGCAGTGGCTTCGCGCTCGCGCGAGGGGCGTACCGGGCGCCCGCGCGTGGAGGACGTGTTCGATGTGATGTGGGGAGCAGCTCCGTGGATGCTCCCGAGCTCCCGCCGGGATCGCCGTCGCGCCCCGGCCCATGTCGCCGGAGGATCGCCGTTATCCCCGGCCCCGCTGAGGACAGGGCGAACCCATGTCGTCTTCCGATTCCTGCTCGCACGGCCGCCGCGACGCCGGCCCGGCGCTCCCCCCGACGAACGACGCCCGCGCCGCGGGGCCGCGCAGCAGGGCGGCGCTCGCGCGCAGGCTCTGCGCCTGCGCCGCCCTCGTCGGCGCGATGGCCGCCGCGCGCGGCGCCCGCGCCGACGCCCGCACCGAGGCGCGCATCCACTTCCGGGCCGGCATGGAGCTCATCGCGCAGAAGCAGTACGACGAGGGCATCCGGCAGCTCCTGAAGGCCAACGAGATCCTCCCGCACCCGAACGTCGTCTTCAACATCGCGCGCGCGCACGCCGAGGCCGGCAACGTCGAGCAGGCGCTCGCCGCCTACCGCGAGTACATCGCGAGCGACCCCCCGGACCGCGAGCAGGTGACCCGGATCGTGGCGCAGCTCGAGCAGCGCCTCGCCGCGCAGCGCGCCGCGCCGGCGCCCGAGCCGCAGCAGCCGACGGCGCCCGCGCCGCAGCAGCCAGGAGCGCAGCAGCCAGGAGCGCAGCAGCCCGCCGCGGGCGACGCCCCCGCCCGGCCCACCGACCGACAGCCCGCCGCGGGCGAGCAGGCCGCGGGCGGCGCGCAGGGGCCGGGCGCGAGGCCGGCGCCGAGGCGCGGGACGGCCCCGGCCGACGCCGCGGGGATCGTCGGCGCGGCCCGCACCGAGGACGTCTACCAGGAGACCGTCATCACCGCGTCGCGCGGCGCCCAGAGCCCGCTCGACTCGCCGAACTCGACGACCATCGTGACCCGCCAGGACATCCGGCTCTCCGGGACGACCCGCATCCCGGAGCTGCTCCGGCGCGTCGCGGGCATGGACGTCATGCAGATCACGGGCGGCGACGAGAACGTCTCGATGCGGGGCTTCAACAGCCGCCTCGCGAACAAGCTCCTCGTCCTCGTGAACGGGCGCACGGTCAAGAACGACGTGCTCGGCTCGACCTTCTGGGAGGCGCTCTCGATCGACGTCGACCAGATCGAGCGCATCGAGGTGGTGCGCGGCCCGGGCTCCGCGCTCTACGGCGCCGACGCCTTCGCCGGCATCGTCAACATCATCACGATCGAGCCCGGCGCCGGGAAGAGCGGCTTCCGCGCGGGCTACGGCGACCACCAGCAGGGCTACGGCTCGGTGTGGGCCTCGGCGCGGGAAGGCGACTTCGCGTACCGCCTGTCCGCCGGCTACACGCGCTACCCGCGATGGACGCGCGAGGTCGCGGACGACCGCATCGACCTCGAGACGAGCGGCCAGAGCCAGGATCTCGGCGCGCAGAACGTCCGGATCGACCTCCGGGCGTCGCAGCGGCTCGGGCCGCGCCGCGCGATCGACGTGGGCGCCGGCTACGCGAGGAGCGAGCTCGACATCTACGGCATCGGCCCGTTCAACGACTACAACCTGGAGGTCACGAACGCCGACGTCGCGGTCGCGTACCGCAGCGAGAACATCAACGCGCGGACGTACTACGCGAACCTCGACGGGTACTCGCTGCTCAACGCCGCGTACCTCGGGCACACCCTGTACGCGGGGCGGCCGCAGCAGCACGTCGTGAACGCCGAGCTCGAGTTCGTGAAGACGCTCCGGGCGCCCGCGTCCGTCGTCCACGACTTCCACATCGGCCTCGGCTACCGGCTCAAGGCGACCGAGTGGAGCTACCTCGACGGCGACATGCCGATCGAGCACCACGGCTCGGTGTTCCTCCAGGACTCGATGAAGCTCGGCGAGCGCGTCACGCTGGTCGCCTCGGGGCGGCTCGACTACGTGCCTTACCTGGAGCGGCTCATCCCGTCGCCGCGCGGCTCCGTCATCGTCAAGCCGACCGATCGCCAGGCGATCCGCCTCTCGGGCTCGACCGCGTTTCGCTCGCCCACGGCGCTCGAGGCGTACGTCGACGTGCCGATCCAGCTCGCGCTGCCCGGCCTGGAGCTGCTCTCGACCACGCGGCCGCCGGTGCGGTCCGGCTTCATCATCGATCCGGAGCAGATCATCACCGCCGAGGCGAGCTACCTGAACCAGCAGAGCGACTTCTTCGAGTTCGAGGTCACCGCGTACTACAACCGCGTGAGCGATCTCATCGTGCTCGCCGAGCCGCAGCGCATGACGCTCTCGCAGCGCGCGCAGGGGGTCGGGGGGCTGAACCCGGAGACGGGGCGCTACACCTCGGGGTTCGGCGGCTTCGAGAACCAGTGCGACGTCTACCACGTCGTCGGCGGCGAGCTCGGCGGCCGCGTCTACCCGGTCGAGGGGCTCGACATCTTCGCGAACTACGCGCTCAACCTGTCGGAGCAGCAGCGCCCCGACGGGTGCAACGCCCTCGAGGACAGGCGCACCAGCCAGCACAAGGTGAACGCGGGGGTCCAGGTCCGCACGCCGGTCGGCGTCGACGGCGAGGTCACGTTCCACTACCAGTCGTCGCAGGAGTGGGCCGAGCAGGTCCCGACGGGGACGGTCATCGCGACCAACATCTACCCGCTGCCCGCGTACACGCTGCTCAACGCGCGCCTCGGCTACCGCTTCCTGGACAACCGCGCCGAGATCTCCGCGACCGTCTTCAACGCGCTCGACGGCATCGGCGATCAGCCGCTGCAGATGCACCCGTTCGGCAACCGCATCGGCCGGCGCTTCATGGGCTTCTTCCGGTACTCCCTCTAGGCACCTCCATGCTCGGACCCAGCCTCCGCACCGGCCTCTCCCTGCTCGGCGTACTCCTCGCGGCCCTCCCGGGCTGCGAGGAGGCGGACGTCTTCATCCCGCTGCCGGAACAGAGCGGCCCCGCCGGGGTGCTCGACGGCACGGTGACGTACTCCGGCCCCCGGCCCTGCACGAAGGACGGCCGCGTCGTCGGGGCCGCGATCGTGCTCGGCTTCGACACCCGCCTGCTGCCGCCGCCCGAGGGGCTCGGCACCTCCGCCGCGAGCATCGACGTGATCCCCGGCGACGAGCTGTTCGGCGGCCTGGGCGCGGCGCTCGACGTCGCCCCCGACGGCGCGCTCCGCTGCCCCGCGCCGGACGACCCGCCCGTCACCGTGAGCGCCACGTGGAGGATGTCGCCGCTGCCCGCCGGCACCTACCAGATCCGCGGCTTTTACGACCACGATGGAAACTTCGACCCCACCTTCAGCATCGCCAACCTGCCGAGCCGGGGCGACGTGGCCGGCGGCGCGATCGAGAACGCGGCCGAGGTGCTCGGCGGCGCGGCCCCGCGCTACCGCGAGGTCACGCTGGCCGCGCCCATCCCCGAGACGGGCGCGCGCGTCAGCGGCATCGCGGTCACCCTCGGCCTCCCGCTGCCGCTGGAGCGGCCGGTCTTCCACGTCGCCGAGGTGCTCGCGCCCCCGTCCGGCGTCACGCAGAGCGCGGGGGAGGTGGTCATGGCGTCCGACTTCCTGCTCGACGTGTTCAGCCCGACGAACCCCGCGGGCACCGAGGCGTCGCTCCTGCGCCTGCAGCTCGCCGCGGGGGTGCCCCAGAAGGAGGTCGCGAGCGCGGCGGCGCCCCCGCTCTCGCTGCCGGTGGGCGGCGAGGCCGCGCCGACCCTCGCGTACGCGCGGCAGGACGTGAACGGCGACGGAGAGATCGACGGGGAGGATCACGTCCCGGACTCGGCGCTGATCCCGGCGCTCTTCCCGATCTCGGTGTTCTCGAAGCTCGAGGGCGACGACAGGCTGGTCGGCCAGGCCGCGCCCGCGGTGCTCATCCAGGGGCTCACGATCTACGAGGACCTCGTGACGACGGCCACGCTCGGCGCGGAGCCGCTCGGGCCGAAGGAGAGCGCCGTCATCGGCGTCCGGCCCGCCGCGCTGTGCATGCACCCGACCGATCCGGCGCAGGGAGGCGTCCTGGTGATCAGCCGCGCGCAGGACGGCGAGGGCAACGACATCATCGCCGAGGAGGACGTCGCCGAGGTCGAGGCGGCGCTCTCGCGGCAGTTCGGGCGCGCGATCACGATCGTGTACGGCTGCCTGCCCGAGGGGCGCTACGCGCTCAACCTCATCTACGGCACCGGCCAGGCCTGGACCGTGCCCAACGAGGCCGGCGTGTGCGCGCCGTCGGAGCCGGCGACGTCGCCCGCGGTCTGCGGCGCGCGGCCGCGCCTCGAGTCGCAGGACGTCGTGCTGCGCATCGGTCCGCCGGATGACCCGGCGTACTGCGCCGAGCACCCCACCCCGGCGATCTGCGCGCCCTGATCGACGCCGCGGCGCCGGCGCGCCCGAGCGGCGGCGCGCCCCGTCGATCGCGGCGCGGAGACCTCCGCGATCCGGGCGCGCGCGGCGCGACGAAGGCGCCGATTTCCTGCTGAAAGCGCCGGTTGCCTCGCGCGCACGGACCGATGGTAGGGTCCCGGCATGCGCCGCACTCGCTTTCCCTCGATGGCTTTCCTGGGGGCGCTCGGCGGCGCCGCGGCGGGCGCGCTGGTTCCGTCCGACGCCTCCGGCGACTGGCCGCCGCCCACCTCGGCGGACGCGTCGGACATGGCCGATCCGGACAGCTGGCCGATCGACCCCGACTACGGCCTCTCGGCCACGCAGAGCGGGCAGTGGAGCTTCTACTCCTTCCTCCCGACCCCGAGCGGGCGCCTCAGCCCCCGTCCGGAGGAGTCCGCCACCGGCATGTCGATCGACCTCGCCTGGCGGCTCACGCAGGGGGACCCGCGCGTGAGGATCGCGGTCACCGACTCGGGGATCCTCTGGGGAGACGGAGATCTCCTCGAGAAGGTGTGGCTCAACCCGGGCGAGCTCGCGCCGCACAAGCCGCGGCACGCGGACGACGCGCCGTGCGGCGGCGACGGCGAGCTCGCCGGCTTCGACTGCAACGGCGACGGGATCCTCTCCGCGTCGGACTACAAGGACACGCCGTCGCTCAGGCCCGAGCCGTCCGAGGGGCGGCCGAGGGGCGACAGGAACGGGAACGGCCGGCTCGACGCCGGGGACCTCCTGCTGCACTTCTCGGACAGGGTCGACGACGATCAGAACGGCTACGTGGACGACATCGCGGGCTGGGATTTCTTCAAGAACGACAACGATCCGTTCGACGACACCCGGAACGGCCACGGCACCGAGGGCGCGAAGACCGCGGCGGCGCAGACGAACAACCGGCTCGGCGGCGCGGGCGCCTGCCCCCGCTGCAGGATCATCCCGCTGCGCGTCGGCGACAGCCACGTCGCGGACGCGCAGGACCTGGCGAAGGCGCTCCTCTACGCGGCCGACCGCCGCGCCCACGTCGTGCAGTGCCCGGTGACCGCGATCGACAGCACCCGGTTCCTCCAGGCGGCGCTCGACCACGCCCACGCGACGGGGACGCTCGTCGTCGCGTCGATGGGCAACCAGGGCTCGCGCCACCACAGCGTGCCCGCGACGAGCAACCACGCGCTGCCGGTGAGCGCCGTCCGCTACGACGGCCAGACCGTCACGGCGTCGACCACGTTCCTCGACGCCTCGCCGTGCTCGAGCTTCGGCGGCAACAACCTGCTCGCCGTGTCGAGCGACGGCTGCGCCAGCGACGCGACCGCCGGGCTCGCCGGCGTCGCGGGGCTGCTCTACGCCGCCGCCCTGGAGCGCGGCGTGACCCTGGCCCCGGGGGAGGCGCAGGGGCTGCTCATCGCGAGCGCCGACGACGTCGACGTGCCGGAGTCGCGGGAGCCGGACTCGCCGTACCGCTGGTCGCAGCCGGGGTTCGACCAGCGGTTCGGCCACGGGCGCGTCAACGCGAACCGCGCCGTCGAGGCGCTCCGCGACGGGCGCGTGCCGCCGGCGATCGACATCACGTCGCCGCGGTGGTTCGAGGTCCTCTACAAGGACCAGGTCCAGGGGCCGGTGCCCATCGAGGGGACCATCTCGGCGAAGCGGGCGAGGACGTACGACTACACGGTCGCGTGGGCGTCGGGCGCGCAGCCGCGCGACGCGGACTTCAAGGTGCTCCACGAGGAGGTGAACGTCGCGCCGACGGTGGTCACCGGCATCCAGGGCCCGCTCGCCTCGCTCGACGTGCGCACCATCTCCCTGTCCCACACGCGCGACCCCGACAGCCCCCACGGGGAGAACGACCGCGCGATCACGGTGCGCGTCCGCGCGGTCGCCCGCTACGGGGGCGCCATCGACAAGGTCGAGGGCGAGGCGCGGCGCACCTACCACGTCGACAGCGATCCGACGCTGGTCGAGGGGTTCCCCCGGCCCATCGGCGACAGCGGCGAGGGCAGCCCGAAGATGGCGGACATCGACGGCGACGGCGTCCGCGAGCTCGTCTATCCGACGGCCGGCGGCGCGCTGCACGTGCTGAAGATGACGCCGAAGGGACCGACGGACCTGCTCGGGTTCCCGTTCCTCACGCGCCTCACCGACGGCCTGGCCAAGCCCGCGCCGCCCTCGGCCGCGCCCGTCTACGGGGACGCTCCGGCGTACCGCGAGGTGGACCTGGAGCTCGGCCGCGAGCCGATCCTGGGCGCGCCCGCGATCGCGGATCTCGACGGCGACGGCGCGCAGGAGATCGCGATCTCCACCTGGCCGGGCACGATCTACGTCGTCGGCGCGGACGGCGAGGTCAGGGACGGATGGCCGGTGCGGCTGCCCGAGATCCCCTCCTGCCCCCTCGATCCCGGGGCGCCCGCGAGCGCGCCGTGCATGTCCCCGAGCGCGCGGATCGCGCGGGGGGCGTTCGCTTCACCCGTCCTCGCGGACCTCGACGGAGACGGCCGGCTCGACGTGATCCAGGCGGCGTTCGACGGCCGGGTCCACGCGTTCGACGACGGCGGCGCGCCGCTGCGCGGCTGGCCGGTCGAGGTGCACTACGCGGGCCCGCTCGCCGCGGAGCCGGCGCGGAGCCGCGTCCTCGCGGCACCAGCCGTCGGGGACTTCAACGGCGACGGGCTCCCGGATCTGCTCGTCGGATCGAGCGAGCAGCTCGGCAAGGACGGCCAGGCCGGGGCGGTCTACGTGCTCGACGCGCGCGGCACGGCGGCGCCGTCCGGGCCCGTGCTCGCGGGCTGGCCCGTGACGATGCCGTCGCTCGCGCTCGCCCCGCTCGCGGCGGAGGGGATCACGGGGTCGGGCGTCGTCGGGGAGATCGACGGCGCGCTGACGGCCGTCGTGCAGGGCAACGGGGCGCCGCCGCTCCTGCTCCCGGCGTCGCCCGGCGCGCAGGCGGATCTGCTGGCGACGCCCGCGGGCGCGCTGCCGCCGGCGCAGGGGGGCGCGCAGGCCGGGCTCGATCCGAGGTTCGGCCCCCTCTCGCCCGCCGCGGGGGCCCGGACGATGCTGCCGCTGCTCTCGCAGCCCGCGCTCGGGGACATCGATCAGGACGGCACCCCGGACGTCATCGCCGCGGGCGCCTCCGAGGCGGAGGCGGCGACCCTCCTGGGCGCGCGCGGCGCGGGGCGCCACGGGCCTCACCTGCTCGGGATCTGGAGCGGCAGGTCGGGGGCGATGCTGCCGCGCGCCCCGTTCGTCCTCGAGGACCACACGATCGGGAACAGCCAGGCGGTCGTCGATCTGAACGGCGACGACTACCCCGAGGTGCTGACGGGATCGAGCGGCTACTTCCTGCACGCCTTCGACGGGTGCGGCCGGGAGCCGCGCGGGTTCCCGAAGTTCACGGGCCAGTCGATCTCGACGACGCCCGCCGTCGGCGACATCGACGGCGACGGGAGGCTCGAGATCGCGGTGGGCACGCGCGACGGGTGGCTCTTCGCCTGGCACACCGAGGCGACGACGGACGCGCTCGTCGCGTGGGAGAGCTTCCACCACGACAACCGGAACACGGGGAACCTCGGGACGCCGCTGGAGCAGGGGGGCGAGAGGAGGGCGGCGCGGCCGCTCACCGTGGACCTGTGCGAGGCGCCGCAGCAGGAGACGGTGTTCCTGCGGCCGAGCGGCGGCTGCTCCTGCGCGACGCCGGGGGAGCCGCGGGGCGAGGGAGACCGAGGCAAGGGGGCGGCGCTGGGGGCGGCGCTGGTCGGGGCGGCGGCGCTGTGGGGGCGGCGGCGGAGGGCGTGACGCCGCGCGGCGGCGCATCGGGGGCTGCGCTCCCTTTTGCATGAGCGCACCGCCGCTTCCCCGCCTGCGCGCCGTGGACCTGAACCTGCTCACCGTGCTGGACGCGGTGATCACGGAGCGCAACGTGACGCGGGCAGCCGAGCACCTCGGCATGACCCAGCCGGCCGTGAGCAGCGCCCTGACCCGGCTGCGGCTCCTGTTCGACGACGATCTCTTCGTGCGCTGCGGCAAGGAGATGGCGCCAACGCCGCGCGCCCTCTCGCTCGCCGGCCCGATCCGCGGCGCGCTCGACCTGATCCAGTCCTCGCTCGCACAGCCCGACGCCTTCGATTGCACGGCGAGCCACACCTTCAAGCTGGGGCTCAGCGACCTCGGAGAGGCCATCCTCTTGCCTCGCTTCGTGCAGTGGCTCGAGCGACTTGGGGCCCGCGTCCGGCTCGACATCTGCAGCGAGCCCGGCGCCTCGCTGCAGAATGAGATGCGGCTCGGGAAAGTCGAGCTCGTCCTGGATCATGTCGTCATCCCGGACGAGGGGTTCCGGCGACAGCGCGTGCTCGACCTCGAGTTCGTCCCGCTGGTGCGCCAGGCTCATCCGACCGTCGGGCCCTCGCTGACCTTCGACGAGTACATGGCGCTCGAGCACGTGGTCCTCGAGCCGCGCGAGGGCCAGACCGACCTGGCCGAGCAGATCCAGGCCGTCGTGGGGCGATCGCGGCGCGTGCGAGTGCAGGTTCCCCATTACCAGTCGATGTCGTTCATCGTCTCGCAGTCGAACCTCGTCTGCACGCTGCCGCTGCCCCTGGCACGGCTGTTCGAGCAGTATTTCCCCGTACGGGTGGTGAGCTGTCCGCTGCCCGTCCACCCGATCCCGCTGTTCATGATGTGGCGTGGTTGCCAGGAGGCCGACCCGGCCCATCAGTGGCTCCGGCGCTCCCTCATCGAGCTCTGCGGCCGCGTCTGATCTGCCTCGGCGTGCGGCCTGGACCGCGCGCAGGCGCGCGAGCTTGAATTCAGCGGAATATTCACGCTGACCATCTGCCTCATATCGTTTCTTGATTGGGCATTTCGCGGGCCGCCATCCATGAATTGCGCACCCGGCAGGGAGACGTCGCGGGTCGCGGGATCCGCGACGAACAGACGCGAGCTCCGGGAGCCTCCACAGGGAGAGATGACATCATGATAGGATTTTCATTCGTCCGTCGAAGGAGCGGCCGACGCGGGACGCTCCATGTCGTGGGCAGCGAGCGCGCGGCTCCCATCGAGGTCGGGGAGACGCTGCTCAGCGCAGCCGTGCGCGGGAACATCCCGTTTCCGCAGATGTGCAACGTGGGCGAGTGCGGCGCTTGCAAGTGCCGGCTCACGAGGGGTCAACTCCGTCTCAAGAAGGACATCTCTCGCCACGTCACGCCCGAGGAGCTCTCTGCCGGCTTCGTCCTCGCCTGCCAGAGCCTGGCCGAGTCGGAGGAGGTAGTGGTCGAGGTCCCGGGGACCGCCCGCGGGCGCTCGGCGGATCCGGCGCCGGTGCGGACCGACGCGAGAATCACGCGCGTGACGCCGCTCGCGCCCGGCATCCTCGAAGTCGAGGTCGGCCTCGCCGCGGAGGTCCGCTATGCGGCCGGGCAGTATGCGCAGCTCACCGTGCCCGGCGTCCCGGGGCTCAGCGAGCCGCGCTGTTACTCGTTCGCCGAGGCGCCGGATCGGACGTCGCCGCGAAGAGCGCTCTTTCATGTCCGCCACGTGCCGGGCGGCGCCTTCACCGGCTGGCTCTTCGCCGCCGGTCGCGCGGGCGCGCGCCTGCGCTTCTCGGGCCCACACGGCAGCTTCCGCTATCACGAGGCCGAGCGGCCGCTCCTGTGTGTGGCAGCAGGCACCGGCCTCTCGCCGATCAAGGCGATCCTCGAGCAAGGTATCTCGGACGGGCTCGCCCGCGACGTGACGTTGGTCCTCGGCGCGCGCACCCAGCAGGACCTCTACGCGCTCGACGCCGTCGCCGCGATCGAGGAGCGATGGCGAGGGCGGTTCGCCTTCGTGCCCGTGCTCTCGCAGGAGCCCGAAGGCTCGAGCTGGACAGGGCGCATGGGGCACGTCACCGACATCCTCCGTGAGGCCGCCGTGGCCCACGCCGGTTGCGCGGCCTACCTGTGTGGTCCGCCCGGGATGATCGACGCCGCGCTCGACGTGCTGCGCGGCAGGATCCAGCCGGAGCACCTGCATCACGACAGGTTCCTGGACCGTGGCTCGGTCGCCCTCGCCGCCTCGGCGGGCGCCTGAGCCCGCGCACGACACACGAAAGGAGGACCCCCATGCTCAAAAGTGCGCTGATCATCCTGGTTTTCACCGCGTTCTTCGCCGCCGTCGAGATCGTGTTCGGCCTGTACCGGCGCCCCGGCGTGCTCACCATGCGGGAGCTCGGCGCGGGTCTCCTGTCCCTCGGCACCTCCGTGTTGATGCGCGGCGCGTCCTTCGGCGCCTCGTTCTGGGTATTCAGAGCTCTCTGGCCGCGCTCCGAGGGCGCGCTCGCGGGCGTGAGCTTCTGGCTGGCCTTCCCGATCTACGTGCTCCTCGAGGAGTACGGGACGTACTGGGTGCACCGGAAGAGCCACGAGTGGCCGTGGCTATGGCGTATCCACAAACCGCACCACGTGCCGCGCAACATGAATGTCGCCGTCACATACCGGGAGAACTGGCTGTGGTATCTGCTGGTACCAAGCGCGTGGCTGGCCCCGGCCGTCGTCTGGCTCGGCCAGCCTGGCGCCTACGTGGCCGGGCTGTCCTTCAGGACCGTGATCGGGTTGATGGAGCACTGCGATCTCCGCTGGGATCTGCGTCTCCAGCGCCACCGCTTCACGCGTCCTGTCATGTGGGTGCTCGAGCGCATCATCTCGCTGCCCGACACCCACCATGTCCACCATGGAGTCGGCCGCTTCGGCAATGCCATGAAGAACTACGGCGCCGCGCTCATCTGCTTCGATGCGCTCCATGGCACGCTCATGATCCCGCATGCGCGGCAGGAGGGCTTCGGGCTGCCCGAGGGCGCGCCGGTCGAGCCCTGGGCCGAGCAGCTCTTCTGGCCGTTCGTGCGGTCGACCAAGGAGAGGACGGATCGTCGCCGGTCGGTCGAACATTCGCCTCCGGCGGCCGCGCTCGCCGCGGCAGAGGCGGTGATCTACACGGCCGAGGGCCGCGCTGTCGTGGTGCGCTGAGCCACCTGTCCCGGGAAGGGTCTGGACCGCAGCCGGAGCGGCCTCGACGGCAGCCCGGGGCCGCCTCGACCGCGGCGCCCGCCCGCCGCGGGCTCGGCCGTCACCACGGGCCGCCGTCAGCGCGCGCCCCCTCCCGGCGCGCAGCGCGGACCGGCGACGGCCGCGGGGCAGCCCCCACGCCGAGCAGCGCCGTCATGAGCGCCGCGACCTCGCCGCCGGAACCTCGCCGCGAAGCCGATGTCTCTCAGGGCGCGAGGGACAGCCGGCCAGCGCGGCCGGAGCGCCTCGCCGCGAGGGCGCAGATCCACGCGCCCTCTACCGGGTTTCTGGCGACATGAGCGCGCCGCTCCGCGCGGCGCACAGGGGAGATCCATGCCCAGCGCGAACACGACGGGCGCCGCCGACGGCGCCGCGGCCGATGCGAACACCACCGCTCCAGGGCGACCCGACGCGGCGGCCGCCGGCGACGCCGCCGACGCGGTGCGCTCCGTGGAGATCCTCATCTCATGGGGCGCGACCGTCCTCTTCGTCCAGCACCTCACGCCGCCGCGCGCCTTCGACGTCGGCGAGCAGCGCGACGACGGTCGCCCGTGCGATGTCTTCCTCCCCGAGCGCGTGCTCGGCGCGCGTCGCGCGCCGCTCCTCGAGGTCGACCGCGCCGGGCGCGTCCGCTTCGTCCTGCTCGGCGCCGCGACCGGGACCCTGACGCTGGACGGCGCGCCCCTGCCCGCCGACGAGGCGCGCGCGCGGCACGCCGGCGCGACGCGCGCGGACGTGGCGGACATGCCGCGCGCGGTGCTCGTTCCCCTCCCCGCGCACGCCCGCGTCGACGTCGAGCTCGCGGGCGTGCGGATCCAGATCGGCGCGGACACCGCCGCGGGCGAGCGCGTGCGCCGCGCGCTCGTGAGCCGGAAGAGCCTCGCCCTGCACGCCGCCTCGGCGGTCCTGCACCTCGGAGTCCTCGGCGCGCTCGCGCGCTGGGCTCCGTCGCTCGTCGACCCGTCCTCCGGGATGAGCGCCGACCGGATCGCGCTCGTGCAGCGGTACCTCGCCGCCGCGGACGAGCGCGAGCTGCGCGCGTCGCCCGAGCTGGAGGGCGAGCAGAACGCGGACGCGAAGGAGGGCGGCACGGGGGCGCGGGCGAGGGGCGAGGAAGGATCGATGGGCGGCGCGACCGCGCGCGGGATGGCGACCGGGAACAGGTGGGGGGTGGCCGGCCCGAGCGATCGACCGGCGCAGCGCGCGACGCCGCAGGAGGCGCTGCGCGACGCTGCGGAGTTCGGGATGATCGGGCTGCTCAACCAGGGAAGCGGCGGCGATCCGAGCGCGCCCGGCGCGCCGTGGGGGCTCGACAGCCCGCAAACGTCCGCGGGCGGCGCGGGCCTCTCGTTGAACGGCGGCGCGGACGCCGGCGGCGGCTGGGGGCTGGGGCTCGGCGCGGTCGGGACCATCGGCCACGGCGCCGGCGCAGGGTCCGGCCAGGGGCTCGGCAGCGGGCGCGGGCGCCTCGGCGGCGCCGCGACGACCGCCGCGCCGGGCGCCGCCGCCCACGCCTACGCCCCGGCGCCCGAGGCCCCCCTCGATCCGAACGGCCGCTTCGCCACCACCTACCGGCCCGGGGGCGGCCACCTCGCCGCGTTCGAGGCCGCCGTCGCGCGCGGCATCGTGCCCGCGGGGGAGCGCGCGCTCGTCGGCGACGTCGGCGCCCGCTACGCGCCGGAGATCCCGATCGATCCCGGCAAGGCGCTCGGCCTGCGCGCCGACCTGGAGCGCGCCGCGCTCGCGCCGGGCGGCGGCGCCTTCCACCTGCGCCTCGCGCTCCGCTCCGCGGCGGCGGCGGCGCCCGCGCGGCCGCACCTCTCGGTGCACCTCGTCCTCGACACGAGCGGCTCCATGGCCGGCGCGCCGATCGACAGCGCCCGCCGCGCGGCGCAGGCGCTCGTCGACCGCCTCGCGCCCACGGACGACTTCTCGCTCACCACGTTCTCCACCGGCGCCGACGTGATGATCGAGGACGGCCCCGTGGGCCCGCGCCGCGCGGCGATCCGCCGCGCCATCGACGAGATCCGCGAGGGCGGCGGCACGAACATCGGCGACGGGCTCTCGCTGGGCTACGCGCAGGCGAGCCGGCCGGGCATCCCCGAGGACGCCGTGCGCGTGGTGCTGCTCGTCTCCGACGGCCGCGCCACGAGCGGCCTCACCCATGGCGACCGCCTCGCGCGGCTCGCGCTCGACGCCTTCCAGCGCGGCATACAGACGAGCGCGCTCGGGCTCGGCGACGACTACGACAGCCAGCTCATGAGCGCGATCGCGAGCGACGGGGCCGGCGGCTACTACTACCTGCGCGACCCCGAGCAGATCGCGCCGGCGCTCTCGACCGAGCTCGACAGGCGCCTCGATCCGGTCGCGACCGCGGTCGAGGTGCGCGTGCGCCTGAAGAGCGGCGTCGATCTGCTCCGCGTCTACGGCTCGCGCCGGCTGAGCGACGCCGAGGCCTCCCGGGTGCGCGCCCAGGAGATCGCGGCGGACGTCGCCGCGCTGTCGCGGGACCGGATCGCGGCCGATCGCCGCGAGGACGCCGCGGGCGGCATGCGCTTCTTCATGCCGATGTTCGCGCGCGATGACCGGCACGCCCTGCTGCTCAAGCTGAGCGTCGGCCCGGGCGCAGGGAGGCGCGCCGTCGCGAGCGTCGAGCTCAGGTACAAGGACCGCCTCTCCAGGAAGAACGTGATCGAGGAGATCCCGATCGAGGTGCGCCATGCCGACAACGACGCGGCGAGCGCCGCGTCCGTCGACGCCTCGGTGACGCGGACTCTTCAGGGCTTCGCCGCGGGCGAGTCGCTCGCAGAGGCCGCTGCCCGCGTCGGACGCGGCGACCGCGACGGCGCCGCGGCGCTCCTCGCCGAGCGCGAGGGCATCCTCCACGAGGCCGCGGCCCGGCTGGACGAGCCGCTGTTCCTGGAGGACGCTGCACGCCTGACGCGCCTCCGCGCGCACATCGGCGCAGAGCGAGGGCTCGGCGATCCGCTCGTGCTCGCGATGCTGCTGGAGACGGCGGGGCGATCCCACCTGCGTTGACCGCAATCGCGGCGCGCGCACGGGCGGAGGCCTCGGTCAGGTGGTACGCTGAGCACGGCCATGACAGAGAGAGTCTCATCGACCGGTCGCGCGGCGCTGCGAGAGTCGCTTCTCCAGTTCTCCGCCTTCGCCGACGCGCTCGAATCCCGTGCCATGCGCGAGGCCATCGAGGCCTGCATCACCGTCCTGGACGCTCCCGGGCCGCTCGACAGGCGCCTCCTGGCCCCGTGGCTCAAGGTCGTCCACGAGCGCGCAGCAGACGTGTTTCGGCGCGGGATCCGCGAGACCTCGGGGACGCTGCGCGCGCAGATGATGCATGGCTTGAAGCAGGCTGAAGAGGACGCGGTCTGGATGCAGCAGGCCATCGACGCGTTGAGTCGAGACAGCGCGAACTGACATGCTTGGCTGAGCGGCGCCGTCGTTTTCTGGCGCTGTTGCAAGGAGTCTGTATTCCTCGAGGCGCGCTGGAAGGCGCGCGCAACTATAGAAGAGCGACCATGCAGTCGCTGTCGCTGTCACGGATGAGCGCGCCTTCCCAACCGCGCTGATCGGATGTCGTTGGATTGTCGCGGTGAGATCGCCGGCGATCTCTCGAGCTGAGCCCGCGGACGACGGCCGGCAGCGCTCGGCCGATCTGGAGGGCTCGGGTCGCGGGCGCCGGGGCGCCGGGGCGCCGGGGCGCCGGTTGGCGGCGTAGCACGGCGCGCGCGGTCCGTGCTACGAGACGAGGCATGATCGCCTCGGCATTTCCGCTGCTGCTCCTCGGGTTCTCTCTCGGCATGCGCCATGCGACCGACGCGGACCACGTGATCGCGGTGGCGACGGTGGTGAGCCGGGTGCGGAGCCTGGGCGTGGCGCTGCTGATCGGCGCGATGTGGGGCCTCGGCCACACGCTCACGCTGATGGTGATCGGCGGCGCCATCCTGCTGTTCGGGCTGGTGGTGCCGCCGCACGTCGGTCTGGCGATGGAGCTCGCGGTCGCGCTGATGCTCATCGGCCTCGGGGGGTATCACCTCACGCGGATCTACCGGGCGGTCCGGCGAGGCGAGCCGCCGGCGCAGGCCGCGGAGCACCACGAGGGGCACCGGCACGACCTCGGCTGGGCGGACCGCGTGTTCGGGCGATCGCGCGTCTACCTGAGCCTCCGGCCGCTGCTCATCGGCGTGGTCCACGGGCTCGCGGGCTCGGCCGCCGTGGCGCTCCTCGTGCTCACCACGGTGCGCGACCCGCGGTGGGGCGTCGGCTACATCGCGCTGTTCGGCGTGGGCACGGTCGCCGGGATGATGCTGATCACCGGGGCCCTCGCGGTGCCGTTCGCGTTCACGCGCGCGCGGTTCGGCGGGATGCACCACGCGCTCGCCGCGGTCGCGGGCCTCCTCAGCGTGGGCTTCGGCCTGTTCCTGGCCTACGACATCAGCGTCGGCTCCGGCCTGTTCACGGCGAACCCGCAGTGGACGCCCGGCTGAGCGCCCGCGGATCCGCGCCTCACGCGCGCGGCGCGCGCGCGCGAGGACCTCGCCTCCTCTCCCGCCGGCCGTACCTCGGCCCTCCCGACGCTGGTCATCGGCTCGCGGACGACCACGCGCGCTCGGCCTCGCGCGGCGGCCCCGGCGCGAGGTGCGCGTCGATCTGGGTCATGAGCCAGTCCATGAACTCGTCCTTCAGGATCGTCTGCGCCACGTGCAGGTCGGTCCAGACGGGCGCGCGCGCGGCCGCCCGATCGCTCGTCTGCACCACGACCGGGATCGTGCAGAACCGCGCGTCGTCGCGCATCGCGCGGATGAGCTCCACCCCGTTCATGATGGGCATGTGGACGTCCACGATGGCCAGCGCCACCGCCTCGCGCGCGAGCAGCGCGAGGGCGTCACGCCCGTTCTCGGCCTCGAGCACCGTGAAGCGCGGCTCGAGGATCAGCCGGTAACACGCCCGGATCTCCGCGTCGTCGTCCACGACGAGGATGGCGACCCCCTCGACGGCGCCGAGCACCCGCTCGACGGCGGCGCGGAGCTCCACCGCGGTGACGGGCTTCCGCACGTAGCCGGCCACCCCTCGCAGGATGGCCTCCGCCGGCTTGTTCACGACGGAGACGAGCATCACGGGCACCCGCTCGCGCGACTGCACCAGGCGGGTGAAGGCGAAGCCGTCCATCTCGGGCATCAGGAAGTCGGTGACGATGAGGTCCGGCCTCCAGGTCCTCAGCAGCTCCAGCGCCGCGCTCCCGCTGCTCACCGTCCGGACGTCGTACGGCGCGCCCTCCAGCGCCTCCGCCATCCACGCGAGCGTCCCCGAATCATCGTCGACCAGCAAGAGCTTGGCCATGGCATCACTCCCTTTGCGTCTGTCCCTGGGTCCCTGCGCCCCGCGCCCCGCCAGCCGCGCCGGCGCGCCGCAAGCGGATCCAGAACCGCGCCCCGCCTTCCGGCCGCGGCTCGTACCCGATCGCCCCGCCCCACCGCTCCACCGCGATCCGGGCGCCGTAGAGCCCGAGGCCGCTGCCCGCCCCCGGGTCGCGGCCGTGCGCAAATTTCTGGAACAGGTGCGGCGCGATGGAAGGCGAGACGCCCGGCCCCTCGTCCTCCACGGCCACGCGCGCCCATCCTGGCTCGTCGCGCAGGAGGACCCGCACCGACGTGCGCGCCGCCGTGAAGCGGAGCGCGTTCTCGACGAGGTTGGAGACCACGCGCGCGAGCCTGCGCTCCTCGCCGACGACGCTCCACGGCGGCCCGTCGACGAGCGCCGGCGGTCCCTCCAGGCGGACCCCCCGGCTGCACGCCATGGGCAGGAGCGCCTCGACGACCTGCGCGACGGTGACGCGCAGATCCGCCACCGCGGCGAGGTCGTCCGAAGCGGCGTCGAGCGCGGCCCCCTCGGCGGCGAACGTGTCGAGGATCTCCCGGATGAGCTCGCGCTGCCGCAGGGCGGCCTTCAGCGCGACCGCGGCGAGCGCGCCGCTCTTCTCCGGGAGCGGCTGCTCTTGCAACAGGGACAGCGCGCCGAGGAGGCTGTTCAGCGGGCCGGAGAGATCATGGACGATGCAGTGGACCAGGACGTCCTTGCGCTCGACCTCGCGCGACAGCGCGTCGTGCAGGAGGCGCAGCTCGCGCGCCCGCTGGAGCAAGCGGCGGCGCTCGTGGAGCAACGCGTCGTTCCGGGTGATCACGATCAGCCGCGACGCGCCCACGCAGAGCGCCGTCGCCTCGAGGTGCAGCGCCTCGCCGTCCTCGGTCATCTGCGTCCAGCAGTCGGATTGCACGCTCTGCGTGCCTTCCGTGGACCAGGCCCGCTCCGCCTCGGGCAGGAACACCTCCAGGAACGGCAGCGCGCGGTCGATCTGGAGCGGCCCCTCGCGCGGCGGCGGGATCCCGAGCCGGAGGAACCACGGCGGCGGCTGGCCGCGGACGACGAAGGCGCCGTCGTCCAGGCGCTCGAGCACGAGCTTCTCAAGCGCCGCCAGCAGCGAGGCGTCCACGGCCATCACCCCCGCCACAACGGCACCTCGCTCGCCAGCATCGCGCGCGCGAGCGCGCAGAACGCGCCCTCGACCCCGGCGCCGGTCCTGGCGCTCGTCCTGGTGACCAGGAGCCCCGCCTTCCTCAGCCGGGCCTCGCCGGCCTCGTCGATCTCCCACGCCGCCGTGAGATCGGCCTTGTTCAGGGCGATGACGGACGGGAGCTCGCCCGCGATCCCCCGCGCGGCGGCGTGGAGGCGGAGCCCCGTCTCCACCGTGGCGCGCCGCGTGCCGTCGATGACGATGAGGAAGCCCGCGGCGCCGCGCACGTACGATATCTGGACGTCCTGGAACTCGTCCTCTCCGCTCAGGTCCCAGAGGATGAGATCGAGCTCGCGGTCATCGGACCTCACGCGCCGCGTCTCGATCGCCACGCCGATGGTCGTCCGGTAACTCTCGGAGAAGATGCTGCGCGCGAAGCGGGCGACGAGGCTGGTCTTGCCGACTCCGGTGGCTCCCAGCACGCAGACCTTGCGTCTCTCCCCCATGGTTCACTCCTTGCGCCCCGCGCGCAGGTCCACAAGGAAGATCACGCTGCGCGCGCGCCGCGCGTCGGCGCCGGGGGCGCACCCGGTCCCGCCGGCCCCGCTCGAGCAGGACGGGGGGAAGACCTCGCGCCGCAGGCCCGCGCCGCTCGCGCGCAGCCGGTCCGGAGGGACGCCCCGCGCGACGAGCTCGGCCGCGACGTGCTCCGCGCGGGCCAGGCTGAGCGCTCGGTTCGACGCCTCCGAGCCGACCGGGTCCGCGTAGCCGATCACGCGGATCTCGGCGGTCATGCCTGCCTCGCGCGCGAGCGCGAACAGCCGCTGCGCTGCGGCCGCGACCTCCTCGACGCGCGCGCGCTGCTCGGCGTCGAGCCGGGCAGCGCCCCGGTCGAAGAGGATCTCCATCTGCCCGAGGGCGCGCGCCGCGGCGCGCGCCCCGTCGATCGACTCCTGCGCGAGGAGGCGGTCGCCGTCGAACCGCGCCACGCCGGGGAGCACCGCCGCGGACCACCGCGCGCGCTCGATCCAGCGCTCGGGCGCGATCCCGCTCGCCACGAGCACGCCGTCGCGGAGCGCCAGGGAGACCCCCGGCGGCGGCCGCAGCGCCTGCTCCACCCGGCGCTCGACGATCCGCGGATGGAGCGAATAGAACGGCTCGAAGCGCATCGTGACCGCGGCGCGCGCGGGGCCGCCGCGCTCGATCACGGCCCTCGGGTCCGCGGCGAGCGGATCCCTCAGGCCCGCGAACGCGTACTCTCCCCCGTGCCGCTCGGCCGACGTCACCAGCAGGCCGGGCTCGCGCCGCAGCGCATCGGCGCAGTCGGCGAAGCGGCGCTCGTCCCGCCACGAGGCGCGGAACCAGAGGCCGAGGGCGGTCGCGGCGATCGCGACCAGCAGGGCGGCCGCCGTGAGCGCGGCCCGGCCCTGGCGCGGGGCCGACCTGCGTTGCTCGCACAGGCAGCGACAGAGCAGCTCGCGGGACCCGGAGAACGGCGCCGGATCGCCGCGAAAATCGGCGAGCTCGGCGCCGTAGGTGAGATGAACGTGCTCCAGCGCCTCGCGCAGGGCGAGCTCGTAGCCGTGCGGCGCCGCGCCGCGCACGATCGCCACGAGGAGGGCCGACGGGCCGTGCTCGACCCACCCCGTGAGATCGCCCACGCGGAAGCGCTCCAGCCGCGCGTCGGTGCGAAACGCGTCGTGGGCGAACGCGTCGATGGCGGTGAGCATCGCCGAGACCTGATCGGGATCCCTGAAGGGGATGTCGTCGACGCTCGCGTGCTCGAGGACGATCCCCGTCCCGCGGTGGACCAGGAAGAGCTGCTCGGTCCGGTAGACCATCGAGCGGAGCAGCACCACCTCCGCGAAGGGACGCCCCGTGCGCCGCGCCTCGAGGCGCCAGCGCACGCTCTCCCAGGACAGGCTGCGGGCGAGCACCTCGTTGAGGCGCTGGAGCATCGCCCGGAGCGCGCTGGCCACGGCCTTGCGGATGGCCGAGCCCATGGCGGGGGAGATCGCGTCCGCGAACGCCCGCGGGTCCCGGCGCACGCTCTCGTGGATCGCGACGGTGAGGATCGGCTCCATCGCCCACGAGAGCGCCTCGCCCTGCTTGCGGCTCTCGACCACGGCCTGCGGCAGCACCTCCGCGACCATCTCGGCCATGGAGTGGTCCAGCCGCTCCTCGATCCGCCGGATCCGGCGCTGCTCGGGGCCCACGAGCAGGGGGCGGAGGTCTTCGAGCGTCATGGAGGGCGGGGGCGTCCCGCGGCGCGCTCTCGGCTGTCCCATCGGTCGTCTCCGGGCCTCCGCGTCCGCGCCGCTCGCCGGAGCGGCGCCGGCGCCTCAGGCGGCCTCGTCAGAGCGCTGCTCCGACTTCGGGTACCGCTCCGATTCGGCGGTCCCCTCGCGCGTCGGCGAGTCCGGCAGGGCCGCGTCGGTGCTGTCGGCCCAGGCGGCGAGCTCGCGCTCGAACGTGGCGCTCAGCTCGTCGCGCGTGCGCCGCGTCTCGTCCAGGAACGCCTTGGACTGCTCCAGGAACTGATGCCTGAACTCGCGGTGCGTGCGCGTCACCAGATCTTCCAGCCGCTGGATCCGCTGCTCGAACGACGCGATCGCCTCCCGCGACTCGCGCGCGACGTTGCCGAGCGTGCCGGCGCTGGCCGCGCGCTGGGCCTCGAGCGTCGCGCTGAGCGCCTCGATCTCCTTCCGCACGTGCGCCTCCAGCACGTCCAGGCGCCGCCGCGCCTCGCTCCGGAGCTCCTCCGCCTGGACGGCGAGCTGGGCGTCCGTGTGCGAGAGCCGGCGAGCGAGCTCCCGGAGCTGGGCGCCGCAAAGGATATCGCGGACCTGCTCCAGGCTGTTGGTGATCGCGGACTCCACCTGCGCTGCGGTCGCGTCGTGCTCCGTCCGCCCGCCCGTCCTCATGGTCATGATGAAGATCCCCCTCTCCGTCGCTCGCTACATGGGTCAGCGCCACGGCCGCTGGTAGCCCTCGGGGGTCAGGCTGGCCTCGCCGCGGCGCGGTCCCGGAGCCGCTCGGCTGCTCCGGGGCGGCGCAGCGCGCAGGCGATGGCGACGATCGCCAAGATGCGCCGATGCGAACTCCGCGAACCTTCGTGGCGGCCGCGACCCTCCTCGCGGCCTGCGGCAACGCGCCCGCCGGCGCCGGCGCGCCTGCATCCGCGAGCGCCGCCGCCGCGAGCGCCGCCGCCGTCGGGCCCACCTGATGGTCCTCAGGGCGCGACGGAGAACGTGACCGGCTCGCCCGTGAACGGGCCGCCGCCCTGCACGATGCGGTTGTTCTCGAACACGGCGTTGATCACGCTGACGGTGATCGGCGCGCCGGCGGCGCGGAGCTTGTCCCAGGCCGCCGCGTCCGGCGTGTAGGTCAGCTTGGTCGTGAACACCCGGAGCAGCCCCTCGCGCTCCGGCGTCGAGAAGACCAGGAAGTAAGCGCGCCCGTTGACGGGCGTCCCGTGCGCCAGCGCCGCGCGCGCCGGCCCGAGGAGCGCGCCGAGCTCCGCCCAGACCGGCGCCCCCGCCCCGCCGGCCTCCCGCGCTCCCGGCGCGTCGCCCGTCGCGAGCCGCAGCGCCGGCGCGGGCCCTGCGCCCTGCGCCGCGCCCGCGATGTGGAAGGCCAGCGCCGGCGCGGCGTCGCCGGGGAGCGTCGCGCCGTCCTCGGGCGCGTCGAACGCCGTCCCTTGCGAGGGCTCGTCCTTCGGCTCCGCGGCGAGCAGCACGATCAGCGCCTCGTCGGTCGCGCCGCCCTCGTAGATGACGTCGTCGAGCTCCGGCCCGGCCGACGTCCCGCTCGACGCGTGGTCGTGGCTGTGGCCACACGCCCCGGCGTACATCGCGGCCGACACGAGCGCCGCCAGCGCAGGGACGAGCAGCGCTCGTCGCAGGAACGGTCTCCGGCTCATCACGGCGCCTCCGCCCACGGATCCGCGTGGCGCGGGTCCGTCAGAAATTCGTCATCGGTCAGGCTCTTCAAAAAAGCGATCACGTCTGCTTTCTCCTCTGCCGTGAGCTCGAACCCTCTGATGAGCTCGCTCTTGAACCTGTTCTCGCTCCCCACACCCGCGTTGGGACCGGACGCGATCGTACGCCCTCCCGCGGCGTAGTGGTCGAGCACCTCCTCGAGCGTCTCGACGCTGCCGTCGTGCATGTACGGCGCCGTGAGCGCGATGTTGCGCAGCGTGGGCGCGCGGAACCGGCCCATGTCCGCCTCGACGCCCGAGACGTCGTAGACCCCGGCGTTGCCCTCGGGATACGCCCCGGTCCCGCCGATGTTGTAGAGACCGGTGTTGTGGAACATCACCTCCGTGAAGGTGGTCCCATCGTGCTGCACCGAGTCCGACAGGTTGAAGCCGCCGTGGCAGTGGAAGCACTCCAGCCTCTCGGAGAAGAAGAGATCCATGCCGCGCAGCGCCGGCTCCGACATCCCCGAGGGGTCGCCGTCGTAGCGATACCGGTCATAAGGCGCGCGGTACGAGATCAGCGACCGCTCGAACGCGCCGATCGCCCTGGTGATGTTGGCGAGCTGGATGGGATCGTCGTCGCCCGGGAAGGCCTGGGGGAAGAGCTCCCGGTACAGCGGCTCGTCGCGGAGCCGCTCGAACAGCTCCTCTTCCCTGCCCGCGAGCCCGAGCTCGACCGGGGTCTCGCCGAACATGGGGAGGAGCGCCTGCTCCTCGAGCGAGTCGAGGAGCGGATTCCCCCAGGTCAACGTGGTCAGGTACGCGACGTTGGCCAGGCTCATCGAGCCGCGCGAGTGCATCTCGCCGGTCGACCCCTTGGCGCTCCCGAGGCCGTCGGTGAACGCGAGCTCCTGCAGATGGCATGAGCCGCAGGAGTACGTGCCGTTGCCGGAGAGGCGCCTGTCGTAGAACAGCCGCCGGCCGAGCTCGACCTTCGCCGCCGACATCGGGTTGTCCTGCGGCACCTTCGGTACCGGGAAGCCCGGCGGCAGCCCCCAGTCGAACGCGCCCTCGCTCCCTCCGCCGCCGCCTTCGCCCCCGCCGCCGCCCTGGTCGTCGCCGCCGTCCCCGGTCGACCCGGGGGCGTCCGGCGGGTCCGCGCTGTCGCCGCAGCCGGAGGAGAGGGCCGCGAGCGCGGCGACGAGAGAGGAAGTGGCGAAGCCGCGGAGAGCGGCCCCCAGAGCAGACATCGTCATCACCCCTACTCTACCCTGAAGAACGCCTGATGCTCGGGGCGCGGCGAGCCATCGGCGACGTCGATGCCGAGCCGGGTGAACACCAGTGCACACTCGGGATTGTTCGGCTCTGACATGCAGCCCTCGCTCCCCCCCACGTCGCTGTCCAGCACGAGCGCTGCATAGTCGACGAGCACCTTCGTCGTGAGCGGGTCGATGCCCTCGAGGACGACCTCGGCGATATTCGGGCGATCGCACGTCACCTCGTCGTCCGCGCCCTTGACGCATCCGGTGCTGCCGACATGCACGAGGAAGGCGCCCTGGTCCGCCTCTGCGGCGCTGTCGATGCGCAGGAACTTGTACCCGGCGGTCCAGTTCCACCACAGCCCCGACAGATTGAGCGGCGAGGGCGCCACCGACGCATCGTCGTGGTTGAGCTCGGACGGGACGCCCACCTTGAACGACAGGCCGTCGTACGCCCCGGCCGGGACCGCCCCGCGCACCACCGAGTTCGTGTCCTGCGTCCCGTTGGCGCAGCTCCCCGACTTGTCCTCGAAATCGAGGAGCGCGACGTTCTGGTGCTGCCACAGCCCGTCCTGATCGAGCGCGACCGGCACCTCCTCGCCGTCGGCACGGCGCAGGCGCACGTCGTGAATGTACAGGCGGAAGTCGTTGAGCCTCACCTCCGTCTGCGAGGTGCCGACTGCGTACGAGTCCTCGCAGGAGAACACGTCGTCGCCGACGCGGCCTTCGAACCGCAACTCGACGGGAATCGTCCCGTCATCGCCCCCTGCCCCGCCGCCACCTTCGCCGGCGCCACCGGCGCCGCCAGCGCCGCCGTTCCCCCCGCCGCCGGCGCCGCCGGTGCCCGTCGAGGTCGCCGTGGCGTCGACGGGATTCGCCCCGTTCTCGCCGCCGCACGCCATGAGCGAGAGCGCCACGCCGACCAGCGGAAACAAGAGCCGTGATGCACGAAGACCGGATTTCATGAGAGCCCTCCTGGGGAACGACGCGCGCCACGATAGGCCGCGTCGCAACCGAGCTGAATGCGACATGTTGTCGCGATCGCTATCGCGGTGGGCTCCAGAGCGCGAGTCGGGTCGACGTCGAAAAAGAGCGCTCGACCGGACCGGCGCCGCGCCCGGCCGCCAGAGGATGACGCGGGCGCCGCTCGCTCGCCGCCTGGGACGCCGCGACCCGCGTGCGCGCGACGAGCCAGACGAACGAGCCCGTCCAGATCGTGGCACGAAAATGGAAAATCGTGCTACGACCCGCCCGACTGAATGATCCGCTCCCTGTGCGCGACGCTCGCGCCGCTCCTTATCACCACGGTCGCCGCGGCGGCACGCGCCGACGACGACGTCGCCGCGCCGCCCGCCGTCGCGGCTCCCGGGACACCGGCGGTCCCGCCTGGAGGCGGCGAGGCCCACGCCGCCGCGGCTCCCGGGACGCCGGCGCCGCCGCCGGAGGGCGGCGAGGCCCCCGCCGCGGCCGACGGGGGCGCGCCCGTCGCGGTCGTCGTCCAGGGCGCGCGGCCGCCGCGCAGCGCCTCGGAGACGGTGCGGGAGCGGGCGGAGGTGAGGGCCGCGCCGCACCGCACCGCGAGCGACGCGCTGCAGCTCGTCCCGGGCGTGTTCACGACCCAGCACAGCGGCGAGGGCAAGGCGCACCAGATCTTCTTCCGCGGCTTCGACGCGGTCCACGGGCAAGACCTCGAGATCTGGGTCGCTGGCGCGCCGGTCAACGAGGTGTCCAACGTCCACGGGCAGGGCTACGCCGACCTCCACTTCGTCATGCCCGAGGTGATCCGCGAGCTCCGCGCCCAGCCCGGATCGTACGACCCCCGCCAGGGCGACTTCGCCGTCGCCGGCTCCGTGCGCTTCGAGCTCGGCTACGACGAGCCGGGGATCACCGTCGCCGCCGGCGCCGGTTCGGACGGCGCGCGCCGGCTCTTCCTCGCCTACCACCCCGAGCACGCCGACGAGGCCACGTTCGCCGCCTTCGAGGCGTACGAGACCGACGGCTTCGGCCCCGCCCGCGCCGCGAGCCGGACCTCGTTCATCGCGCAGGGCGTCTACCAGCCCGCCGCGGGGCTCAGCGCGCGCGTGATGGCGTCGGCGTTCGCCGCGCGCTTCGGCTCCGCCGGCGTCCTGCGCCTCGACGACATCGAGGCGGGCAAGGTCGACCGCTTCGCCTCGTACGACCCGGACCAGGGCGGCGACTCGTCGCGCGCGCAGCTCGTCCTCGACCTGCGCACGGCCGGCGACGCCCCCGGAGAGGGCCTCTCGCTCGCGCCGTTCGTCGTGCTGCGCGCGCTCCGGCTGCGCTCGAACTTCACCGGCTACCTCGAGGATCCGGCCTCCGGCGACGCCACGCAGCAGCGCAACGAGGCGATCACGGTGGGCGCCACGGCGTCGTACCGGCTCCGGCTCCCGCTGCTCTCGGACCGCGACACCTTCGAGGCGGGATTCGTCGCGCGCAGCGACTGGATCGAGCAGTCGCAGCGGCGCCTCGCGGCCGTCGACGACCGGCCGACCGCCACGCTCGTCGACGCGCGGGTGCGCGCGACCGACGTCGCCGGCTACCTCGACGCGTCGATCCGGCCGGCGCGGCGGATCGAGGTGCGCGGCGGGCTGCGCGCCGACGGGCTCGCGTACCAGGTCCTCGACGACGCCGGCGAGGGCGCGGCGGCGCGCGGCGCGCAGGGCGTCCACGTGGGCGGCAAGGGCACGGTCGACGTGGCGCTGCTCCCCGGGCTGCGCGCGCTCGCCAGCGTGGGCCAGGGGTTCCGCTCGCCCCAGGCGCGCAGCCTCGGCGACGGCGAGCGGGCGCCGTTCACGCGCGCGCTCTCCGCCGAGGCGGGGCTCCGCTACGCGGACGAGCGCGTGAGGGCGTCGGCGGCGCTGTTCCACGCGCGCCTCAGCGAGGACCTCGTCTTCGACGAGGCGACCGGCCGCAACGAGCCCGTGCCCGCCACGGCCCGCACCGGCGTCGCCCTCGACGCCGTCGCGCACCCCGCGCCGTGGCTCGTGTCGAGCGTCGGCCTGACGTACACCCGCGCCGCCTTCACCGCCGCCGGCGGGCGCTACGCCGCGGGCGACCTCCTGCCGTTCGTGCCGCAGGTCGTCGCGCGCGCCGATCTCGCGGTGACGCCGCGCCTCGGCGCGCTCTTCGGCCGGCGCCTCGAGGCCCGCGCCGGCGCCGGCGTGACGCTGCTCCACCGGCGCCCCCTGCCCTTCGGGGAGATCGGCCACGACGCGCTCCTCACCGACGTGACGGCGCACCTCCGCTACGACCGCGTCGAGCTCGGGCTCGACGTCTACAACCTCCTCGACGCGGCCTGGTTCGACGGCGAGTTCGTCTACCCGTCGAGCTTCACCCGGGGCGCGGCGCCCGACCTCTTGCCCGCGCGCCACGTGACGGTCGGCGCCCCGCGCAGCGTCTTCGCCTCGCTCTCTCTCACCCTCGGCTGAGGTCCCTCGATGACATCGATCACGGCACAGGACAGTTCCCGGCGGCGCGCCGCGCCCGGCGCCGCGGGGCTCCTCGCGGCGGCGCTCGCCGCGGGCGCGCTCGCCGGGTGCGGCGCCGGCGACGGCGACACGACCAGCGGCAAGCGCCTCACGCTCGCCACGCAGGTCACCGCCGACGCAGCCTCGGTCGCGCCGTTCACCACCGCGCTCGGCTGGACCGTCACGCTGTCGAGGGCGCACCTGTCGGTCGGGCCGCTCTACTACTTCGAGGGCGCCCCGCTCACCGCGGGGCGCGCGGCGCCGGGCCGCGGCGGCGCCCGCCCGCTGCTCGATCGGCTCGCCCGGTGGGCCGTGCCCGAGGCGCACGCCCACCCGGGCCATTACCAGAGCGGCGAGGCGAGGGGCCAGATGGCGGAGCCCACCTCGGTCGACCTGCTGCAGGGGACGACAGCGCTCGCGGACGCGGACGCGGTGAGCGGCGTCGTGCGATCCGCGCGCTTCACGTTCGGCGCGCCGCCCGCGGGCCCGTTCGCCGCGGCGCTCGGCGGGCACGTGGTCGCGGTCGAGGGCCGCGCCGAGAAGGGCGACGTCGCGCGGGTGTTCCGCGCGCGCGCCCTGGCCGCGGACGTCGTCGACGCCGCGACCGGCGAGCCGTCGGTGGAGGGGTGCGCCTTCGAGGAGACCTTCCTCGACGGGCCCGGCGTCGTCACGCTCGTCGTGAAGCCCTCGGTCTGGCTCGACCAGGTCGACTTCGAGGAGCTGGCCGCGAGCGAGGACGGCGCGCCTGTCGATCTCGAGCCGGAGAGCCAGGCCCTGCGCGGCTTCACGCGCGGGCTGAAGAAGGGGACCGCCTACGCGCTCTCGTTCGCGCCCGGCTCGCCCGCGCAACCAGCGCGACCGGACGACTCGGAGAGATGGGAGGCAGAGCAGCGATGAGGATCAGCAGGGCCATGGGCGCGGCGGCGTGGGCGCTCGCCGCGGGGGCGCTCGCCGGCTGCGGCGGCGACGGCGCGTCGGGGGCGGGGCGCGTGGAGTTCACCACCTGGGGCGAGGACTACATCGAGCAGGAGATCCCGGCCGCCGATCTCGAGGACGGCTGGAGCATCCAGTACCAGAAGTTCCTGTTCGTCCTCCGGGACGTGACCGTCGCCGATCGCGACGGGAACGTCGGGGCGCGCATGCAGGGCTCGATCCTGTTCGACCACACGAAGGCCGGCCCGAAGCCGGTGGTGACGTTCGACGCCCTCGAGGCGAAGCCCTGGGAGAGCGTCTCCTACGAGATCGGCCCCGCGGACGCGGACACCGCGCTCGACGGGGCCACGGAGGCGGACAGGGCGCTCATGATCGGGGCGGGCGCGTCGGTGCACATCGAGGCGACGGCGCGGAAGGGCGACGTCGAGAAGCGCCTCGACTGGACCTTCTCGCCCGCGACGCGCTACGCCGATTGCAAGGGCGAGAAGGGCGGCAAGGAGACCGACGGCGTCCTCGTCACGAACGGCGGCGCGGACACCGTGGAGCTCACGATCCACGGCGACCACTTCTTCTACGACGACCTCCAGGCCGCGACCGCGGCGCGCCGCTTCGCGCCCATCGCCGCCGCGGACGCCGACGACGACGGGGCCGTCACGCTGGAGGAGCTCGCGGCGGTGCGCCTCGTCGCGATCGACGAGGGCACGTACGGGACCGGCAGCGCCGGAAACATCAATGATCTCGGAGCCTTCGTCACGGCCCTCTCGCGGACGCTCGGGCACTTCCGGGGCGAGGGCGAGTGCGTCTCCGTCGATCCGTGACCGGCGCCGGACGCGCGCTCGGCCAGCGCGATCACTCGATCGCGACGGTCGTCGAGACCTCCTGGAGCTCGGTCCCGTCGAACGCCGGCACCCGCGCGGAGCCGAGCATCATCTGCACGCACCCGCCCGCCTGGGTCATCGCGACCTGCGGCGCGATCATGATGCGCTGCACGGCGCCCGCGGGGTTGAAGAACACCCGAGCCGACACCGCCTTCGGCCCCGCCTTTCCCTTGCAGTGGATGCGCGCGTTCGCCCCCTTGCTTTGCAGCGCCGCGTGGGCCGCTGCGTGATCGAACGGCCTCGCCGCGGCCGTCGGTGACGCCGCGGCCGTCGCGGCCGCGGCCGCGGCGCCCTCGCGCGACGGCCGCGAGGCCCTCGGCAGGAGCGGCATCGGAGGTTGGGAAGGGGCGGGCGCCTTCTCCCCGGCGCTCGCCGGCGCCGGCGCGCGCGCCTCGTCGCCGGGGCCCGCGCCGACCACCGCCGGGCGCGCCGGCGCGGGCAGGCGCTGCGCCAGGGCGACCTCGCCCGGCTCCCGGCCGGCCGCGTACGAGATGGCCGCCGCCGTGGCGCCGCCGAGCAGGCCGCACACGAGGAGCACCGGCCCCCACCGGGTCGGCCGGCGAGCGCCCTCCGCCGGACCGCTGCTCGCCACGGCCGGCGCGCTGCCCGGCGGGACGGACGCGCCCGGCCGCGACCGCTGCGCCGGCGCGCTCGCCGGATCGGCGGCGAGCGATGCGCGAGCGCGCGCGCCGCGCCCCGTCGACGGCGGGCGCTGCGTGTCCACGGACACCTCGGTCGGCCCGCTCAGCGAGAGCGGCGAGGGCTGCCCCGCGGCGGTGACCGCCACGGCGGCCCCGGGCGGCGCCACCGAGAGGGGGGCGCGCGCGAGGCGCGGATCGACGAAGAGCGCGGGCCCGAGCGCGTCGAACGCCTCCTGCGCCGTCGGGAAGCGCTGCGCCGGGTCGCGCGCGACGCAGCGCGCGAACCAGGCGTCGAACGGGTGCACGATGCAGCCGGCGCGCCCGAGCGCCGTCGCGCGCACCGACGCCGGGTCGAGCGGCTCGATCAGGATCTCGCGGAGCAGCACGGGCATCGCGGTCCCCATCGGGTCGTTCGCGGCGCGCCAGTACATCCGCCCGGTGAGCATCGCGAACGCGATCAGCCCGAGCGCCCACACGTCGGTCGCCGGCGCGATCTGCCCGCGCGCCTCGGTCTGCTCCGGCGCCATCCAGAGCGGCGTGCCGAGCGACGCGGTCGCCATCGTGTTCGCCTCCGCGGCGACCCTCGCGATGCCGAAGTCGAGCACCTTGACCGACCACGGCGCCGTCGCGCTGCTCTTCTTCGCGAGGAAGATGTTCTGCGGCTTCATGTCCCGGTGCACGACGCCCGCCCGGTGGGCCGCGCCGAGCGCGTGGCAGAGCTGCCGGAAGATCTCGTGCGTGTCCTGCGGCGAGAACAGCCCGCAGCGCCGCATCCGCACCGAGAGGTCCTCCCCGTCGAGCAGCTCCATCGCGATCCACGGCACGCCGCTCGCCTGGTCCACGCCGGCGCCGATCACCTGGACGATGTGATCGCTCTCGACCAGCGCGCCGACGCGCGCCTCCTGCTCGAAGCGCTCGCGCAGCCGGGTGTCGGCGCAGAGCTGGGGGTGCATCAGCTTGAGGGCCCGCAGCTGGCCGGTGCTCGCCTGCTCGGCGACGTACACGGCGCCCATGCCGCCGGCGCTGAGGGGCCGCACGATCCGGAACTCGCCGAAGAGCATCCCGACCGCCGGCTGGAACGGCGCGATCATGGCGGCCGATGCTATCACGCTCGCCGCCGGGGGCGATGCTCGCGCGCGCCTCGCTCAGGGCGCGCCGCGCCGCTACGGGTGCGCGGCGGCGCGCGGCGGGAGCGACGCGAGGAGGTGGTCGATCCCGATCCGTCCCGCGACGAGCGCGCCCGTCGCCGCCGCGCGGAGCGCGTCCGGCGCCGGCTGGGGTCTGCCGGCGAAATGGCGCATGCCGAAGCGCAGGAACGACGGCTCGTCGAGGACGTAGCGCTCGACGCGCTCCCGCGGCGCGCCGTAGAAGGCGCGCATCACCCGGCGCCGGAAGCGGATGTCGAGGCCGAGGAGCGATCGCTCCACGCGCCGACCCCAGTCGTCGAAGCGGAGATCGCCGGCCTCGAGCTGCTCGGCGAGGTACGCGCCCGCGAGGGCGCCGTACGCGATCGCCTGGGCGATCCCCTCGCCCAGCATCGGATCGATGCCGGCGGCCTCGCCGACGAGCAGCGCGGCGGGCCGCGCGATCGCGGCCGTCCGGTCGAGGCCGCGCTCGGCGAAGCGCTTGCGCCGGTAGCGGTCCGGATCGAGGCCGAGCGCCTCGAGCCGGCGGCGGAGGACGCGCTCGGCGTCGGGCGCGCCGCCCGCCCCGCGCCCGGCGCCGAGCGCGCCCTCGTGCAGGACGTACGCGCCCCGGCAGACGAGCTCGCGCCCGTCCACGATCGTAGGGAAATCCCAGAGATAGCCGGGGAAAGAGCGATCCCGCATCTCGAAGTGCAGGAGGTCGCGCGCCGGGTCCCCGGCGACGGGCTCGGTGTCGACCTCGACGGCCTGCGCGCGCAGCCTGCCGAACGGCAGCCCCATCGCGCGGCGCACGACGCTGCCGACGCCGTCCGCGCCCACGACGACCCGGCCGGCGAAGTCCCCGGCCGAGCTCTCGACGCGCGCGCCGTCCGGGCCGAGCGCCGCGGCGGTGACCCGCGCCCCCTCGACGATGCGGACGCCGCGCGCCCGCGCGGCGAGCGCGAGCGCGCGGTCGAACTCGACGCGCCGGACGACGCGGCCGATGCGCCCCTCGCGGAGCGCGAGCTCGCCGTCCTGGAAGGCCGCGCTGACGCCGTTCACCGGGACCGACGGCACGTCGATGATCACCCCGGCGACCGACAGCGTCCTGTCCGCTCGCTCGCCGAGCCCGCCCGCGCAGCACTTGTCCCTGGGGTAGCGCTCCTTCTCGAGCACCACGATCCGGTCGGCGAGGGCCGGGCGATGGTGGGCGAGGAAGATCGCCGTGCTCATGCCCGCCGGCCCGCCGCCGACGATCACGACCTCGTTCGCCGACATGCGGCGCCGCTCTAGCACGTCGCGCCGGCCGCGGGCTCGCCGATGCTCGTCCGCCTGCGGGCCGCTCAGCGCCGCTCGTACGACGCCACGAGCGTGCGGTACGGGAAGAGGTACACGCTCTTTCCGGCCAGGTCCGGGTGGGTCGCTGCCAGGTCGCGGATCTCGTTCAGGACCGAGTACCGCTCCTGGAGCGGGAGGACGGAGATGTAGCTGATCGAGGCGACGCGCTCGAGGAGCCCGTCGAGGTCGAGCTCCTGCACGTGGGTGAGCTCGTGCTCCCGGAGCGGCGCGAAGAGGCTCGTGTCGGCGAAGGGGCGGCGCCACGCGCCGATCCTGTGGACCGGGGCGTCCCGGCCGTAGCGGTCGAGGATGCGGGAGATGCGGGCGACCCAGTCGACGCGCTCGTCCCGCAGGTTGAAGAGCAGCGCGAGGCGCCGCCTCGGCCGGAGCACGCGGTGGATCTCGGCGAGCGCGAGATCGCCGTGGAACCAGTGGAACGACTGCGCGGCGACGGCGGCGTCGACCGACGCCTCGGGCAGGGGGATGGCCTCGGCGACGCCGTCGAGCACGGTGGCGGACGGGACCATCTGGCTCAGCTTGCGGCGCATCCCCTCCACCGGCTCGAGCGCGAGGAGCCGGGCGCCCGTCGGCGCCAGGAGGCGCGTGAGCTTGCCCGTCCCCGCGCCGAGATCGAGCACCGTGCTCGATGCGTCGATGCGGAGCGTGTCGAGCAGGAGCTCGATCGCGCCGCGCGGATAATCGGGGCGCCCTTTCTCGTAGGCGTCCGCTGCCGTCGCGTAGCCCTGCGCGGCGAGGCGATGGAGAGTCATAGGCTGCACCCGCTCCGCGTGGAGAGACCTCGAGCAGCGCCGGAGGGACCACCCGCCCCGACTGCCCCCTTGAGGGAGAGGCTACGCAACGGCGAGCCGCGTTGGAAGCGGATTATCGCTCAGGATGCGCATCGCGTTTCCTCGAAGCACCTTGGCAATGACGCGCTCGCTCAACCCCGCTGCGAGCAGCGCATCCGTCAAGAGCGGAAGGTGCGCGGCGTCGCGGAGCTCGCGTGTGGGGATGATGAAGCCGTCCCAATCGGATCCGAGCGCCGGAGTGTCCTCGCCGGCAACGTTGATGATGTGGAGCAGGTGCTTGACCACGGGCTCGAGCCCGTTGCCTCCGAGGTACATGGGGCAAAAGATGATCCCGGCGCACCCGCCGCGGTCGGCGACGGCGCGGAGCTGGTCGTCATCGATGTTGCGCCAGTGATCGAACGCGCCGGCGACGCCCGTGTGGCTGACCAGCGGCGGCCGGCGCGCGAGGGCGCAGGCCTCGAGGAAGCCGGCGCGGTTGATGTGCGCGAGGTCGACGATGACGCCGAGGTCCTCGGCGCGGCGCACGACCTCGCGGCCGAAGGGGGTGAGGCCCACGCCGTCGTTGCGGCCGCTGCCGTAGGCGGGGAAGCACGCCTCGTTGGCGGTGAAGTGGCAGAGCCCGAGGTAGCGCACGCCGCGCCGCGCGAAGCGCTCGAGCGTGTCGAGCTCGCCCTCGAGCGCGTGGGCCCCCTCGACGCCGAGCAGGGCCGCGACCGCGCCGCGGGCCCTCGCCGCCTCGACGTCGTCGGCGGTCCGCGCCTTGACGAGGCGGCCGGGCTGCGCGCGGACGGCCTGCTCGAGGAGGTCGATCTGCTCCTCGATCACGGCGGCGAGGCCGCGCCGCTGTCCGATCGGCAGCGAGACGAGCCCGAAGAACTGCGCGCCGACGCCGCCCTCGACGAGCCGCGGGACGTCGACGTGCCCGCCCAGCGCCGCGAACGGCAGCGGCGGCTCGTGGCGCTCGTGCAGATCGTAGCCGACCCAGCGCGACCACATGAGGCTGTCGGCGTGCAGATCGATGGCGGGGAACTGCGCGTGCAGGGCGCGGGCTTCCGGGGTTCCGTGCATGGACACGAGGGTAGTCGAGCCGGGGGCGGTCGGCCGCGCGCTCGCCGCGGTTGCGCGGTGGACGCTCAGGGGCTGGACAGCTTGAGGCCGAGGATGGACACGACGAGCAGCGCGAGGAAGCCGAGCCGCGCGGGCGTGGCCGGCTCGCCGAACAGGATGATGCCGGCGATGGCCGCCCCGAGCGCGCCCACGCCGACCCAGACGGCGTAGGCCGTGCCGATGGGCAGGGTGCGCGAGGCGGACTCGAGCAGGTACAGGCTCGCGATGATCGCGGCGATGGTGAGTACCGTCGGCAGCGGGCGCGTGAAGCCCTGTGTGTATTTGAGCCCGATGGCCCAGCAGACCTCGAGCAGGCCCGCCAGCAGCAACACCAGCCAGGACATGACGACATCTCCTCGTGAGTGATGTGGCTGCGTCGTCTTGTCCTGACCGGGTACGGCGCGTCTCGTCCGGGGCGCCCTCACCGGGACGCCGCCGGCAACCTAGCAGGGGCGGTCGTCAGCGCAAACCCCAGGCCGGGCGCGGGCGCGACCGGCCGGGCGGCCGCAGCTGCCGTCGTCGGCCCGATCGGTCCACTCCGCTGCACAGCGCGACAGCGCAGCGCTGTTCGACCGGCCCCGGTGGTGCGCGCTGGAGCGCCGTTCAGCTTGAACCCCCCAGGAGGGAAGAGATTTGAACCACAGAAGCACAGAGGAACAACAAAAAAACTCTGTGCCCTCTGTGCCCTCTGTGCCCTCTCTGTGGTTCGTTCTCTCGGGGTTTCGACCCGTTCGGTGTCCTGGCCTAGTCGCCTTGGTCCATCGCGAGGCTGCCTTCTGCCTCGCTGATCAGCGCCCCGGCGAGCTCGTTGATGTACTCCTCGATGGCGGTGTAACCGGACGGCATCACCCTGGTGTGGTCGCCGGCGTTCGACGGGTTGAGGCCGTGCTCGCGCTCCCATGCGTCCGCCATCCCGTCGCGATCGGCGTCGGTGGGCGCCGTGCCCGGGGTGAGCCCTTCCATCAGGTTCCTCACGGTGCGAGCGCCCCACGCGCCGTCGCGGCGCGCGACGTTCGCGAGGACGCCCTTCGTCACGACGTCGTGCGGCAGCGCGCCCGCCTGCGCGAGGACGAGCCGCTGGGCGTCCTGCGCGCGGTGCGTGGTCACGGGGGTGTACCCGGGGACGTCGCGCGCGAAGTTGAACTGCGTCGTCGCGCGGTGCGACTCGGGCTTGTTGAGCCGGCTGAAGCTCGGGTGGAGGTAGGGCCTCTGCCACGGGTTGTCGACGACACCCGTGAACTTACCCGGGTCATCGATGTAGTTATCGGCGAGGAAGTACTTGAGCCCGGCGCCGGCGCTCCCGTCGAAATAGAAGGGGATGAGCTGATCGCTCGGCCCCTTGATGTAGGCGTTGCCCACGATGTTGAACTGGCCGCTCGCCTGGTTGTGGTGAACGAACCCGTGCCTGACGTTGTAAGCCACGTTGTTGCGGATATCGGCAGGCCCGTTCGCGACCGCCGGGCACCTCGCCTTGTGGTGGGCGAACAGGTTGTGGTGAATCGTGATCCGATGGCCGTCAGGACCGTTGATGAGACCGTAATTATGCGCCCCCTCTGGATGCCCCGTGGTCGCCGACGACTCGATGGTCGACCACTGGATGGTCACGTCGTCCGCCTCGTAGAGGTCGAGGGTCTCGTCGACGCCCCAGGCGATCGACACGTGATCGAGGATCAGCCTGGAGTTCAGCGAGAACTGCGCCCCGTCGAACTGGGCCCCGTCCGAGCCGTCGAACACGGGACGGACACGCAAGAATCTTACAATGACGTTGTTGACCTTGTCAGAGTACCTGGAGATCAGGCGTCCGCGCACGGTGATGCCGGCGCCTGGCGCTGTCTGTCCTGCGATCGTCACGTCTCCATTCCTGACGGTGACGTTTCCCTCGATGACGCCGCTCACGTCGAAGACGATGGTGCGCGGCCCTGTCGCGTCGAGCGCCGCCTGGAGGCTCCCGGCCCCGCTCGTCCGCAGGTTCGTGACCTTGATGACGCGCCCGCCGCGCCCCCCGGTCGCGACGGCGCCAAAGCCCTCTGCGCCGGGAAACGCCGGGAGCGCGCTCGCCGGAGCCGACAGCGCGCTGAGCGCCGAGACCGCCGCGATCATGCAGCCGAAGCGGCGAATCCCCTGTGCGCCCATGAAAGAACAAGTAGGCATAGATGTCATGACGTCTCGCTCCCCTTCCGTACGTCTTTGACCGTAAAGCCGTAGTGCGATGACCCTACAGGGCAGTCTTCATCAGTGGCAATCGATAATTGCCAATCCGTGCGACAGGGCACATCAGGAGCGATCATGCGATTTCAACTCGCCAGACGGAGCAAACCTGGCTTATCCTGCGCGCGCAGCGACCAGGCGGGCTGATGGCGAGCCGAGGCGCACCTACCCGCGACGACATGCGGCCCAGAACGCCGCAAAACGCGGGCCCGGCGGCAGACTACCAGCCTCGCCCGACGCGCCGATCTATCGAGTCCGAGCGACGCCAGAGCACCAGCTCAGCAAAGCATCCATTCACCGCCGCTGCGCAACGTTCAAGTCCACCACAGGAACATGAAGAACAGGACAAGACAAACCGCCACGACGCCAGTGGCACCAGGACGAGAGAGGAGAGCAACTCCCACTCTCCGGATCGACGGCAAGGCCCCCGTGGAGAGAGCTCTGCTCGGTCCCCCCTAACGCGGCTGGTATCGCCCCTCGACGGCCATGAGGTAGTCCGCCACGGACTGCCGCATGCCGACCTCCAGCGCGTGCGCCACGAGGTGGTGGCCGATCGACGCCTCCTGGATCTGCGGCGCCTCGCTGACGAGCGGCCCGAGGTTGTCGACCGTGAGGTCGTGCCCCGCGTTGATCCCGACCCCCAGGTCCACCGCGGCCCTCACGGTCGCGACGATCTTGTCGAGCTCCGCGCGGTGGTCGCCGCGGTCGAACGCCTGCGCATAGGGCCCTGTGTAGATCTCGATGCGATCGGCCCCCAGCTCCGCGACCAGCGGCACCACCGAAGGATCGGCCTCGACGAAGAGGCTCGTCCGGATCCCCTCCTCCTTGAGCCGCTTCACGACCGGCTGGAGGAGGAAGCGCCACTTCGCGACGTCCCAGCCGCGGTGCGAGGTGAGCTCCCCCGGCGAGACCGGGACCAGCGTGCACTGCGTCGGCCGGAGCTCGAGCGTGAGATCGAGGAACTCCTCGCGGATGTCGCCCTCGAAATTCGTCTCCACCGTGGTGATGTGGCGAGTCACCTCCCGCGCGTCGTCCGGCGTGATGTGCCGCCGATCGGCCCTCGGATGGATCGTGATGCCGTGCGCCCCGTACCCGACGATCTTCTGCGCGAACGCGAGGACGTTGGGCGCGTCGTGTCCCCGCGAGTTCCGCAGGAGCGCGATCTTGTTCACGTTGACGCTGAGCTTCATCGGGGCATCCTCTCGCGGGCTCTGTGCGCGGCGCTCGCGACGCCGCTATACACGATCGCCGCCGCGAGGCGAACACGCCGCGCGCCGGCCGCTGGAGCGCGACCGGCCGGCAGGGCGGCGCCCGGCGCGGAGGCGCCGGCCGGCGCTGCCCGCGCGCCCTACAGGCGCGGCGCCGCCCCCGAGCCCCGCACCCCGCGCGCGACGGGCACGGTCGGCACGAGCGAGACGACGAGGATGGCGACCGCGACGAGCACGTTGTTCCATACCGTCGCCACCGACAGCGCCGGTATCGCCCAGGCGCTGACGAACAGCCAGATCGAGAGGATCGTGTTGAGGTAGCGCGCCTTGGGCGCCCAGATCGAGAGCAGGGCGAAGGCGACGCAGAGCGCGCCCACCACCCAGGTGTTCGTGAACTGATCCTGGCTGTGCCGCCAGAGAAAGGCGGAGATGAACAACCAGATCCCGAGCGCGATGTTGATACCGCGCGCCGCCGTCATCTGATGCTGCTGCATGGCTTTACCTCCCCGTCAGCAGGGCCGTGCCGGCGCTCTCCGCCGCGCAAGGCTCTCGCCCTCTCGCCGAGTCCGCTCACCTCTTCTCCCGGGCGCCGGCCCGCCTGCCGGGCGCTCGCGCGCCGGGCGCCGGCGCGCCTGCGCCCGGCCCACACATCAAAGAGCTCACCCGGTGTCCGTGCGAATCCAGTGCCACGGCCGCGGCCCGCCGCGCGGGCCGGACGGGCGCGTTCGTGAGGGCCGCCGCGCGATCGATCGGCTACAAGCCCCGTCGCCATGGACTTCTTCGCGACCGCCGCCAAAGGCACCGAGCCCGCCCTCCGCGACGAGCTCCGCGAGCACCGCTTCCGCGGCGTCCGCGCCGATCGCGGCGGGGTCCACTTCTCCGGCGCCCCGGACGAGGGCTTCCGCGCCTGCATCGAGCTCCGCACCGCCGTGCGCGTGCTCGCCGAGCTCGCCTCCTTCGACGCGCCCAGCGGGGACGCGCTCTACGAGGGTGTCTCCGGGGTCGACTGGGCCCCTTACCTGAGCCCGGTCCACACGCTCGCCGTCCGCGCCTCCTGCCGCTCGAGCGCGCTCACCCACACCCAGTTCATCGCCCAGCGGACCAAGGACGCCATCGTCGACCAGATCCGGCGCCGCGTCGGCGCCCGCCCGTCCGTCGACCTCGACGACCCGGACCTCGCGCTCTTCGTCCACCTCGTCCGCGACCGCGCGACGCTCTACGCGGACCTCGGCGGCGCCGCGCTCCACCGCCGCGGCTACCGCACGCACATCGGCGGGGCGCCGCTCAAGGAGACCCTCGCCGCCGCCCTGCTCCGCCTCTCCGGCTGGGACCGCGCCCGCCCGCTCGTCGACCCGATGTGCGGCGCCGGCACGATCGCCCTCGAGGCCGCGCTCTGGGCGCGCGACATCGCCCCCGGCCTGCGCGCGCAGCGCTTCGGCTTCGAGCGGTGGGCCTGCCACGATCAGGCCGCCGCGCAGCGCACGACCGCGCTCCGCGACGCCGCCCGCGCGCGGATCCAACCCGAGGGCCCGCCGATCCTCGCCGCCGACATCGACCCCCGCGCCGCCGAGATCACCCTCGGCAACGCCCGGATGGCCGGCGTGCAGCTCGACGTCCGCTGCCAGTCGATCACGGCGCTCGCCCCGACGGCGCCGCCGGGGCACGTCCTGACCAACCCGCCCTACGGCGAGCGCCTCCCCGGCACGGCCGCGCTCTACCGCGACGTGGCCGCCGCGTTCTCGCGGCTCGCGGGCCACCGCGTCGCCGTCCTCTCAGGCACCGAGGAGATCGAGCGCGCGATGCGCCGCCGGCCGGAGCGCTCGCTCACCGTGTTCAACGGCCCGATCGAGTGCCGGCTGCTCACGTACGATTTCCCCTGAGGCGCGCGCCGCCTCCGCGCCTCGCCGCGTCCGCGCGGCGCGCTCCATCGCGCGGCGCGCCTCAGAGGTGCCGCATCAGCAGGAACATCGCCGCCGCCGTGATGAGCATCCCGGCGACGAAGCCGATGATCAGCCCGCGCTTGCCCGCGAGCCAGCTCGGCTCCCGCGCCGGCGGCGCGGGCGGCGCCTGGGGCACGACGAACGTGTCGGGCATCGTCGCGCGCCGCTCGAGCGCCGCCCGCTGCTCCGCGAGGGTCGCGGCGAGCCCGAGCGGCAGCGAGCCCGGCGAGGCCGCCGCGGCAGCGCTCGCCCGGACCACCGCCGCGGCGCCCCCGGAGACCTGCGCGCCCGCCGCGCCGAGCTCCGGCGCCGCGCCGAACTCGGGCGCCGCGCCGAACTCGGGCGCCTCGCCGAACTCGGGCGCCGCGCCGAACCCCGTCGGGTTCGCCGCCTGGAGCTCGCCGGGCGTCACCGTGGGGAGCTGGCTCTCGGCCGGTCCGTGCGACGACACGAGCCGGAGCGTGTTGCTGGTGACGCGCCTCGACCGCCTGTCCCACGCCGCGCCGGCGTCGAACTGCGGGCTCTGCGGCGTCACCGGCGGGGCGGCCGGCGCGGAGTCGACGCGCACCAGGCCGACCTCGGCCCGCTTCTCGGGCGTGCCCAGCCCGAAATCCTCGGCCGAGCGGAGCGTCGCCTTCACGTCGCGTCCGGGCGGCGTGAGGTCGAGCTCGTCCCCTTCATCGTACGACGCCGTGTGGACGCGGACCTTCGGCGGAGCGCGCAGCTCGTCCTGGCGGACCATCGTCAACGTGCTGTCGTCGTCTCCCGCATCGTCGGACGAGCTCGGCGACGCCAGGCCGTTCCCCGCGAGCAGCGCCTCGCTGGGGCCGTGGGTCCAGGACGGGAGCTGCAGCGAGATCTCCGGCACCGACTCCCCGGACCAGCGCTGCGCCTCGCCGCCCGCTGGCGCCTGGATCTGCGTCGGATCGAGCGTCGGCGGGAACTCCGAGGGGGGCGTGTGGAGCAGCACCGGCGCCGGTCCGGCCTCGCGGCCCGATCCGCCGGAGACGAGCGTCCGGGCCGACTCGATCGAGACCTCCGGCCTCGCGCCGGGCGGAGAGAGCGGCACCGACGTTGAGCTCGGCAGCGACGTCAGCGGCGGAAACGAGGACTGCGGCGTCCGCCCCGGCGGCGCCTCCCGGGAGAACAGCGAGCTCGGCTGCCGGCGCGAGATCGGCCCGAGCCCCACCGCCGTGTCGGGCAGATCGGCGAGCAGGCTCCGCAGCCCATACCCGAGCTCGCGCGCCGTCTGGTGCCGGGCCGCCGGGTCCTTGGCGAGCGCCTTGACGATCAGCGCCTCGAGGCGCGGGTCGATCCCCGGCGCGGAGCCGCGCGGCGCCGGCACCGGCGCGTGGATGTGGAGCGTCGCGGTGTGCAGCGGCGTCTCGCCCTCGTACGGCAGCCGCCCCGTGACGAGCTGGAACAGCAGCACCCCGCAGGTGTACAGGTCGGTCCGCTGATCGACGGGCAGCAGCCCACACTGCTCGGGAGACATGTAGGCCGGAGTACCGACGAACGTGCCCGCGCGCGTGACGACGGACAGCGGGTCCGCGTGGATGTCGGGCTCATCGCCGGGCGTGGCGGTGTCGAGGATCTTGGCGATGCCGAAATCGAGCACCTTCACGCGCTCGCCGTGAGGGTGCGTGGGGTCGGCGACCACCATGATGTTCTCGGGCTTCAGGTCGCGGTGCACGACGCCCATCTCGTGGGCGACCGCGAGCGCCTCGCACACCTCTGAGACGAGCCGGACCGCCCTCGCCTGGCCGAGCGCGCCGTGGCGCTCGAGGAGCGCGTAGAGGTCGTCCCCCGTGAGCAGCTCCATGACGATGTAGCTGAGCGCGCCCTCGATCCCGTATTCGAAGATCTTGACAGAGTTCGGGTGCTTGACCCGCGCCGCCGCCTTCGCCTCGCGCTGGAAGCGCCGGACGAACGCGCGATCGGCGGTGAACTCCGGGTTCATGATCTTGAGCGCCACCCGGCGGGGCTCGGCGTCGCGCTCGGCGACGAAGACGCTGGCCATCCCGCCCTCGCCGAGGAAGCGGGTGATCGTGAACCGCCCGGCCACCTTGCGGCCGAGGAGAGCTTCGTGCCTCATGCGCCTGGCACCCGCCGCCGCTCGCCCCGCCCGCTACGCCGCGGGCGTCCGTACCGCTCGCTCGCTCCCGGGCCGCCGCGCCGCCCGTGCAGCAGCGCACCGGCGCCAGGGCTGTCCGCGCGCCTGCGCGACCCGCGCGATCGATGCGAGGCAGAGTGCACGCGGCGACCATATCAAAGAACGTGACAGCGGACGACTTGTCGACCTCGGCGGCGGCGCGCTCCGGGCACAGCAGCGCGCCGCGCCACGCCGCGCGCTGCTGCCGCCCGCGCTCGCGCGACCTGCCGTCCCGACCACCGTCACCCCGCACACGGCGCCGTCGCGGGCTCGACAGGCAGCAGTTAACTCTTTAACGCCACCCCCGGTGCAAATGTGCGACAGGTGCTTAACTTATCGAAAGGGCACGGAATCGAACGCTGGCAGCGCGTTGGCAGCGTTCTTGCCTGGGGGAGTTACCTCGCGTCGCGCCGTGTGCGTCGCGAAGGGCCGGCTTGCGCATCGATCTCGACAGGCAGCTTCGGAGGATCGTTGATGAATCGAATTTTAAAGCGTGCGGTGCTCCTCGGTACCGTCGCAACGACCGTCGTGGGGGCGGGCTGCGCCCAGGAGCGCGACGACATTAACAGGGTGCAGAGGGACGTCCTTCCCAAGTCCTTCTTCGTCGGGGACCAGCTGGAAGACATCTCCGACGACCCCGAGTTCTACATGCGGGGTACGGTCATCGACGTCGGGTACGGCGCCGCACAGGATGGCCTGTTCACGTCGACGTATGCCCAGCCTGTCTCCCGGATCAAATGGGAGATCACCGAGCACCAGCTCAATGCTCGGCTCGCTTACGAGCGCATCGAGGGGACCGACGGCAAGGGCAACAGCTATAACGGCGTCACCAAGAAGGCGACGAACGACGGCCAGATCGTCGCGAGCTACGCGATCGAGTCGCACTTCGAGATCAAGAACGACTACAACCCGGCCACGGGCGAGAAGGCGAACGTCGTCGTCGAGAACACGACCGACCTGCCCTGGTACAAGCGCCCGTACATCCGCGTCGACTGGTCGCGCAACCTCGCCACCGACGCCTACAACTTCGACACCCTCTCGCAGCTCGGCCTCTACGGCGGCATCGAGTACGAGCCGCTCGCCTACCACGTCAGCCAGACCGACGACGAGACCGCCGAGGACGCCCCGCACCTCGACCCCGAGGCCGGCTACTTCGACGTCACGACGAAGGCGTTCGCCACGCCGGCGATGATCGACCTGTCGAGCCTCGGCTGGGGCATCGACAAGTTCCCGTCCTGCATGCTCCCGGGCGACTTCGCCGGCGGCACCGACCCGTACGGCAACTGCAACCCGGTCGAGCTCAAGATCCGGCAGTCGTTCAAGAGGGTGGTCGACACCGACTACGAGCCGGTCGACTTCGACGGCGTCCGGTTCCAGGCGTTCGGCATCTTCAACTTCGACTACCGCTACGGCTACGACCGCAAGTACGGCCTCGTGGACAACCAGTGGCGGCGCTTCGCGGCCCGCTACAACCTCTGGAAGCGCAGCCACTTCTACGAGACCCCGGAGACGATGGAGGGCGCGATCGCCTGCGCGACCCCCGAGACGACCCACGTCGCCGGCGACCTGACCGCCGACCCGAACCGCGACGAGGACAACGACGGCACCGCCGACGAGTGCGCCGCGGCCGGGCCGGGCTCGCAGTGCGACGTGTACAAGCAGAAGTGCACGCTGCCCTACGCGCAGCGCGAGGCCGTCACCATCCCCTGGTACATCGGCGGCGACACGTCGGAGGACCTCTTCGAGGCGACCAACTGGGCCACCGAGGAGTGGGACCTCGCGATGAAGACCGCGATCCAGACGTCGCGCCTCGTCGAGTGCCGGAAGACCGGCGGCCAGGACTGCGAGGCCCGGTTCCCGATGTGGAAGGGCCAGCAGGAGGACATCGACGAGGCCATCGCGATCTCCCGCGACCTGAACACGTGCCGCCGCGAGAACGGCTGGGACGCTCCGGCGTGCGACGACGCCGCCAGGGCGGCCGTCGCCGAGCTCTCGGCGCGGCGCGGCGACGATCAGGCGACGCTCGCCATCGGCGCCGTCGTGGCGCAGCAGCCGGTGTTCGTGCTCTGCCACAACCCCGTCATCTCGAGCGATCACCCGTCCTGCGGTGAGGAGGGGCTCTCTCCGCGGCTCGGCGACCTCCGCTACCACAGCGTCCTCATCATCGAGAAGCCGCAGACCCCCTCGTCGTGGGGCATCATGGTCGACGCCGACGACCCGGTGACGGGCGAGAAGGTGGCCGCCAGCATCAACATCTGGAGCCACGTCACCGACTCCGCGGCGCAGGGGCTCGTCGATCTCGTCCGCTACATCAACGGCGAGCTCCCGACCTCCGAGATCACCGAGGGCAAGTACATCCGCGACTGGGCGCAGGCGAGCCGCGTCTCCGGCGGCGGCCAGGGCCCCACGATGACCAGGCAGGAGGTCACGTCGCGGCTCGCGAGCGCCACGAAGCTCGACCCCGAGCAGTACAAGGACCTCGTCGCGCAGGGCGCCTCCCCGCAGATCAAGGCGCTCCTCAAGCCGATGAAGGCCGAGGTGGCCGACATCGCGGTGCGGGGCGACATCCCCTCCCCGCAGCAGGCGGTCGTGAGCGCCCGCATGAAGGCCGCCCGGGGCACCGTCGCCGAGGCGGAGCTCATGAACCCGGCGATGCTCCAGCGCGCGGGCGTCCCCGCCGGCATGCCGATCGAGGGCCCGCTCGCCGCCGCCGCCTCGCCGTTCGCGATGAACAACCCGAAGGTGCAGTCGGAGCTCCGCCGCATGCACGACAACGCGCTCGCCGCGCGCGGCGCCTGCATCCTGCACGAGGCCCCCGAGGCGTCGGCGATGACCGGCCTCGCGGAGGCGCTCCGCGAGAAGTTCCCCGTGGGCGAGAACGAGACGTCCGCGGACAAGCGGGCGCGCCACGAGCGGATGTTCAAGTACATCCAGCGCCGTTATCAGTACGCGGTCATCGCGCACGAGATGGGGCACTCCGTCGGCCTCCGGCACAACTTCGTGAGCACCTACGCCTCGCTCTTCTTCCGGCCCCAGTACTGGCAGCTCAGGACGAAGAACGGGAAGATCACGGAGCCGTGCACCGGCGCGGCGGGCCAGAATCCCGCGGAGTGCGTCGGCCCCCGCTACTTCGACGCGATGACGGACGAAGAGCAGAAGAACATGATCTGGATGTTCCAGCACTCCACGGTCATGGACTACCCGGGCGACGTCTCGCAGGACCTCGTCGGCCTGGGCGTCTACGACTTCGCCGCCGCGCGCTTCTTCTACGGCGACACGGTGAGCGTCTACGACAACGGCGACCGCAACTACCAGGCCGGCGGCAAGATCGGCGGCGCGCTCCTCGCGGCGACCGACACCTTCGGCGGGCTGGCGGGCATCAAGTACGGGACGTTCTCGAGGACCGACGACAGCGTCACGGACTTCCACTACTCGCAGCTCCAGTCGCAGTACAACGTCATCACCGACTGCTACGAGGTGCCGGCGAAGCCGCCCGCGAGCTGGAACGAGAGCCTCGACGGCAAGTGGCACCAGGTCATCGACGGCGGCGTCGTCACGGTCGACGGCGAGACGAAGCGCTGCCGCCAGCAGCCGGTCGACTACGTGGCGTGGCGCAACCTGCGCAAGCCGCAGGACGGCGAGACCTCGCTCGGGAGCTTCCGCGGCGGGCCGGCGGTCGACGAGCAGAAGCGCGTCCGCGTCCCGTACGCGTTCGCGAGCGACAACTGGGCCGACACCGGCAACGTCTCGGTCTTCCGGCACGACAACGGCGCCGACCCGTACGAGCAGCTCATGTTCCTGATCACCCAGCAGGAGAACAGGCACATCTTCGACAACTTCCGGCGCGGCCGCACGACGTTCAGCGTCCGCGGCGCGGCGGATCGCTCGTACGGCCGGTACAACGAGAAGCTGCTCGGCATCGCCGGCGGCATCGGGTTCTTCGGGACGATCTACCAGGATCTCGCGACGAACCAGGGCCTGTCGTTCGACACGCTGTGGCCGCTCCTCATCGACGGCGGCCTGCAGGAGAACGTCGTGGCCGCGACGGTGGCGTTCGACCACTTCGCCAGGCAGCTCTCGCGCCCGGAGGAGGGGCCGCACTACCTGCGCGACCCGCTGTTCAACGACCCGGTCCTCCGCTCGAACAAGGACGGCGACGACTACGGCGCCGGCACCGACTTCGGCGGCTTCGGCGGCACCACGAACAGCCCCGTGCTGGTGCAGATCCCGAACGGCTCGACCGGCTACCTGAAGGACATCGGCTTCGGCGGTCACCCGCTCGAGAACGCGAACTCGGAGAACAACGGCGACTTCGACACCGACTACACGATCAACGCGGGCAGCTACTACGACAAGATCAGCACGGCGATCCTGCTCTCCGAGTCGGAGGACCGGTTCGTGAGCAGCTCCCGCCGCGACTTCTACGACGCCCGCTTCCGCGCGGTCGGCATGGCCGACATCCTCCCCGAGGGGTACCGCCGTCTGCTCGCCAACGCCCTCACCGGCGACCGCTCGCTGCTCGCGCCGCGCCTGGAGGCCGACGAGAACGGCTTCCCGCTGCTCGACGCGAACACGACGGATCCCGATCCGCTGGCGAAGGAGTTCCCGTCGCGCCCGATGGGCTGGGTGAGCTGGTGGCCGACCGAGGGGCCGCAGGTCTGCTTCCCGAGCGACGGGAAGAACCTCTGCACGAACTACATCGGCGGAGACTTCAACCCGGAGACCGTGAGCCGGACCGTCGCGGTCGACCCGCAGGTCGGCTGGGAGGTGCAGAAGTTCCTGGTCGCCTGGACGCTCGCGTACATCCCCGCGAACGGCAAGACGAACTGGATGGACATGATGCGCATCTACCGGCTCGGCCACGACGCGGAGCCCGGGATCGAGCAGCGCATCGAGTGGCAGGACCCGTCGTCCGGGCAGATCTACTACGCCCGCACGTACGGCATGGAGTGCCTCTTCGGGACCGGCGCGGACCGGGCCTCCTGCGAGACCTCCGGCGGCAAGTGGGTGCAGAAGGGCATCGCGGCCCGCGTGCTCGAGTACGCCAACGCCCTCACCGCGAAGGGGTACCAGCTCGACACGGAGAAGTACGTCGGCAAACTGGAGCCCGGCGAGCTGGCGCCGGACGGCAGCATCCCCAGCATCCCCACCGATCCCGCGTACGTCGCCGCGTACGGCAAGGGCTTCAACAGGTACGGCCGCGCGATGCTCACGTACCACCCGGATGGCGTCGCGATCATCGTCCCGGATCCCGCGATCAAGGACGTGCCCCCGCTCGGCGCGCTCAAGGAGGTGCCGGCCTGCGATCAGAACGTCAACCCGAACTGCACGCAGCTCACCATCTACAAGAACCACTACGCGTACGAGCTGAAGAGCTACAAGTCGGTGCCCGACTACCTGCTCCAGATGATGGCCCAGTTCGGCCTCGCGGCTCCTGACCAGCTCGGCATCTACGGCGACTGATCCGCGGCTTGTCGCGCCGGGGGCCCCGCGCCGGGGCCCCCGCCCTCCTCTCCTCCGGTCCTCCTTTCCCCCTCCAGCTTGAGCGAGCCGAGCGCGCGCGGGCGACTGCCTGCCCCGCGCGCGAGGCGCTCCGCGCAGACCGTCGGGTCGCCGGCTCGAGCGTCGCCTGCGCCGCCGCCTTTCCCGGTCGCACGCGCGCTGCCGCGGCACTACGCTGCCCGCGGCGCGGCGCGCGCCACGGCATGGACCCCTCCCCCGCCCTCCCCGCCATCGTTCCGGCGCAGCGCTCGGACGCGCGCGCCTTCATGGCCTACGTCATCGAGCACGTGGCCGAGTCCGGCCGGCACGGCGCGCCTCATTTCGCCGTCGCGACGTCGCTGGCGCCCGACGAGGTCGAGCAGAGCGCGCGCGAGCGCTGGAGCAAGCCGCTCGACGAGCCGCTCTGGGGCCGGGCCTGGCTGCTCCTGTCCAGCGAGCCGCGGCCGCGCGTCGTCGGACACATCGAGCTGCGCGGCGGCCGCGTGCGGTCGGAGTGCCACCGCGCCGTCGTCGCGATGGGCATCCTCCGCCCGTACACGGGGCAGGGCCACGGCCGACGCCTGCTCGAGACGGCGATCGCGTGGGCCCGCGACAGGGCGGGCCTCTCCTACCTCGATCTCGGCGTCTTCTCCAACAACGAGCGCGCCGTGCGGCTCTACACGCGCATGGGCTTCGTCCCCGCCGGCACCCGCGACGACGCGTTCCGGGTCGACGGCGTCATCCTGGACGAGATCCAGATGACGCTCGCGCTCCACGCGCCCGAGCCGCGCGCGGCGGGGCAATCAGAGCAGGCAGAGCAGGCGGAGCAGGCAGGGCGATCAGGGCGAGGTACGCGCTGAGCCGCCGCGAGGGGGCCCTGGGCCGGCCCGCGGGCCGGGCGGGCTGCCGGGGAGCGCTGGAGGGTACACGCCGCCGCGCAGATGGGTCATGAGGACACCGCCGTCCGGACGCCCGTCCGCCGCCCCGACCATCGCCGGCGCGGACCGCCCGGGTCCTCCCCCGCAGTCCATCGCCCCCGAGAGCCACCATGCGCCGCTCGCCGCTCCTGCCGATTTTCCTGACCGTCTTCGTCGACGTCCTCGGCCTGACGCTCGTCCTGCCGCTGCTGCCGTTCTACGCCGAGCACTTCGGCGCCAGCGAGCTCGTGGTCGGCGTGCTCGCGGCGAGCTACGCGGTCTGTCAGCTCGTCTCCGGGCCGATCCTCGGGCGGATCTCCGACCGGGTGGGCCGCAAGCCGACGCTGCTCGCGAGCCAGACCGGCACGTTCATCGGGTTCCTGGTGCTCGGCTCGGCGAGCTCGCTCTGGATGCTCTTCCTGGGGAGGATCATCGACGGCCTCACGGCCGGGAACCTGACGATCGCGCAGGCGTACATCAGCGACGTGACCCGGCCGGAGGAGCGCACGCGGGCGTTCGGCCTGATCGGCATCGCCTTCGGCTCGGGGTTCCTGCTCGGCCCGGCCATCACGGGGGAGCTCGCGAGCCGGTTCGGCTACGGGGCCCCGGCCCTCGGCGCGGCGGCGCTGTCGCTGACGTCGATCCTCCTGACCGCCACGCTGCTGCCCGCGAAGCCGATCGCGCCGGCGGCCGCGACCGAGTCGGCCGAAGCCGGGGCCGCCCGACCGGCGTCCGTCGGCCGCGGGGACGCCTTCCGCCGCTTCTTCGACCGGCCGCTCGCGCGGCGCCGGCTGCTCGAGTTCTTCGCCTTCTCCCTCTCGTTCTCGACGCTGATCGGCGGCCTCGCGCTCTTCCTCGAGCGGCGCTTCGCCTTCGGCGTCAAGGAGACGGGCTACATCTTCGCCTTCTCGGGCCTCATCGGCGGGAGCATCCAGGGCGGCGCGCTCGGCCGGCTCGCGAAGCGGTACGGCGAGCAGCGGCTCGCGGTGGTCGGCTTCGCCACGATGGTGATCGGCTACGGCCTGCTCGGCGCGGCGTACGGGCTGCCCGCGCTGCTGCTGCTCGTGGCGGTCGGGGCGTTCGGCTCGGCGGTCGTGCGGCCGAGCATCACCACGCTGCTCACGAAGAGCGTCGGCCGCGACGAGCAGGGCGCGGCGCTCGGCGTGAGCCAGTCGCTGGCGAGCGTCTCGCAGATCGTGGGCCCGATCGGCGCCGGCTGGCTGATCGAGCACCGGGCGCTCACGGCGTACGGCCTGATGGCGGCGACCTTCGCCGTCGTCGGCCTCATCCTCGGCGCGCAGAAGCTCCCCGCCGGCGAGCCGGTCGAGCTCTGAGCGGCGCGCTCAGGCGCGCGCGCCCTTCACGAAGGGCAGGACGGCCTCGACGAGCTGCGGCGCGGCGTCGTCGAGCTTGCGGGGGTTGAACCAGGCGAACGGCTCGACGAGGCGCGACGGGCGCAGGCCGAGCTCGCCGCGCGAGCACTCGACGAGGAGCGACAGCGCCCCGTGGCGATCGTGGAGCCAGTCGATCTCCAGGCCCGCCTTGCGGATGCCCCAGGCGAAGCGGACGTACGACATGGCGCGGTACGGCCTGCGGTCCGCGGCGCGCGCGACGCGCAGAGCGAAGGCGCGGTGCTCGGCGGCGTCGGCGACGGGCCAGAGGCTGTGCGCCGGCGGGTACAGCACGGCGCCGCCGGCGCTGTGCAGCGACAGGGCGCGATCGATCCGGCGCGAGGACAGCGCGTGCGCGATGGCCTCGACCTCCGGCTCGCTCGCGGGGCGGCTGCCGGGCGACGAGACGAGCCCGACGAGGCGCTGCACGAGGCCGCGCTCGTACCATCCGGCGTCGAAGTTCCGGTTGAGGTCGACGCCGCGGGCGTTGCCGCGCACGTACCGGCGGCGCCCGGAGCGGAGGTTCATCTCGACGCGGAGGAGCCCGTCCGGGTTCACGATCGGGACGGCGAAGATCGACCGGCCGCCGAGGTCCTCGGCCGCGAGGCGCTCGAGCAGCGCGAGGTGGGTCTCGACGCCGATCCACTCGAGCGGGTGGATCCCGGACAGGATCACCGTCGTCCGCGCGCGCTCGCGCGGCCCTGCGCCGCCGGGGCCCCGCCGATCGAGCGGGCCGGCGCGCTCGGCCGGCTGCGCGAGGGCGGCGTCGTCCGGCGCACGATCGTCCGCGTCGGCCGTCGCGCCGACGCCGTGGTGCGCCCCGGGACCGGGCGCGCCGTTCAGCGAGCTGCCGCCACGCCGCGGGCTCCCCGTGCGCTGCGGGCTCCCCCCACCCCCGGAGCTTCCCCCGCGCTGGCCGGGCACCGCCGAGAGGTCCGCGCGCTCCTGGTGGTGGCCGGCCGGCGCGGCGGCGCCGAGCTGAACCGCGAGCAGCGGCTCACCGCGGACCGAGCGCCCGATCAGCGAGAGCTGCGCCCCGCGGTCGGCGAGCCTGTCGAGCGCCTCGAGCAGCTCGCCGTACCCGCGGTAGGGGCCGAGCCCGCGACGAGCGAGCAGGCGCGAGAGCGGAGCGCGGCGATGTACGAACAGGGCCGCCCTCAGGGCGGCCCGGCCTTGCTCTTCCGACCCCTGATCGGACTTCGGCATGCAGGGCTAACCTTTACCCTAGATGACATGGATCACGGAGCGCCGGTCGCGCCTTCGCGCGATCGGGACCTGGTCGCTCCCGGATTACCGTGGCAGCGGGCGCGCGTATGGAATTCGACGTAAATGGGTGGGCCGAAGGACGGATCGAGCTGCTGCGGCCGAGCGAGGGCTGGTCGCTGCTGTCGCCGGAGCCCGAGGCGCGGATCGACGAGCACCGGTGGGCGCACCAGGCGCGCGTCTTCTTCCGGGCGGAGCTCACGCTCGTGCAGAAGAAGGCGTACCCGTCGGGGGGCACGCCGATGGCCGACGCCGTGGAGGTCGACGTCGCGCGCGCGGGCGGCGCGTCGAGCCGGGTGCTCGTGCTGACGGTGCCGCTGGATCGCGCGCCCCTGGTCCGGGCGGCGGCCGCGGCGGGGGTGCGGGCGATCGGCGGGCGCGGGTTCGATGCGCTGCTCGGGCGGGCGCGGCGCGCGTGGCAGGTGCGCGAGCCGCAGGTCGCGGGCGACGACGCGCGCGCGCCGCTGCTGGTGACCGCGGTGCTCGCGGCGGTGCTGCTCGCGCCCGTCGTGCCGCCCGGGGAGGAGACGATCTTCGGGGTGAAGGGGGCGCGGGAGCGGCTGCAGCGGCTGGGCTGGTGACGGGCGGCGAGGGACAGGTTCGTCCGCGGAGCGCCCCCCTCCTTCCTGCGGTACGATGATCGCGCCCCATGGAACTCGCACCTCGGCTCGTCCGTCCGGCCACGCTCGCCGACCTGGAGGCGCTGCCGCCGACCTGGCGCGGCGAGATCCTCGACGACACGCTCTACGCCTTCCCTCGCCCGCGCGCCCCGCACGCGAGCGTCGAGGGGCTGATCACGACGGACCTGACGAACCCGTTCCAGCGAGGGCGGGGCGGCCCGGGCGGCTGGTGGATCCTCCCGGAGCCGAGCATCCAGCTGCCCGGCGCGCCGGAGGTGTCGCCCGACCTCGCGGGCTTTCGCCGGGAACGTCTCCCGGCGCTCCCCAGCAAGGGCCCCATCACCGTCGTGCCTGACTGGGTCTGCGAGATCCTGTCGCCCAGCACCGCGAGCTACGACCAGATCGTCAAGCGCCGCTTCTACAATCGGATCGGCGTCCCGCACATCTGGTACGTCGATCCCCGCGACCGGACGCTCCTCGTCGCCCAGCACGTCGAGGGCAGGTGGATGGAGCTCGGCATCCACGGCGCGGACGAGAAGGTGCGCGCCGCGCCGTTCGACGCGATCGAGATCGATCTCGCCGCCTGGTGGGACGGCATCGCGCCGGAGAAGAGCGCGGAGCCCTGACGGCCCGCGCCGCGGCGGCGCGGCGCCCTTCGCCGGCGCGCCCGGCCGCGCGGCCGCGCGCCGCGCCGCGGCGATCCGACGAGGTAGGTCACGGATCGGCGCGCTCGCCGGGCCGCGCGGCCGCGCGCCGCGCCGCGAGCGCCAGGGCCGCGAGCGTCGCGACGTACGGCAGGAGCTGCACGAGATCGCCCGCGCGCGACGCCCCGCGCGCCGCGGGCTGGAGCGCGATCTGGAGGGCCTCCAGCGCGCCGAACACGAGGCACGCGAGCGCCGCGCGGCCGGCGCGCAGGCCGCTCACGACGACGGCCGCGAGCGCGATGAAGCCGCGGCCGCTCGACATGCCGGCGTCGAAGCGGTGCTGGTCATAGGCGAGGTGCGCGCCGCCGAGCGCGCAGATCGCGCCGGACAGCGCGAGCGCGGCGCAGCGGACGCGGGTCACGGGGACGCCCGCGGCGGCGGCGGCGACCGCGTCCTCGCCCACGGCGCGCACGCGGAGCCCGAAGCGGGTGCGCGCGAGCAGGAGCGGCGTGGCCGCGACCGCGAGCGCCGCCGCGAGGGCGATCGGATCCAGGAGCACGCGCGCGAGCAGCGCCGCGCCGCTCTTCCCTGTCGGGCCGGCGCGGAAGCCCTCGATCGCGGGCGAGCTCGAGGAGCTGTCGTAGAGGCCGCGCAGGAGGAGGCGCGTGCCCGCGTAGGCGAGCAGGTTGAGCGCGATGCCGCTGATGACGGCGTGCACGCCGGCGCGCTCGACGAGCAACGCGTGGCCGAGCGAGAGGGCGGCGCCCGCGGCGATCGCGGCGGCGAGGCCGGCCGCCGCGCTGCCCGTCGCGAGGGCGACCGCCACCGACGCGAACGCGCTCGCGAGCAGCACCCCCTCGAGGCCGATCTGGACGACGCCCGCGCGCTCCGCCCAGATGCCGCCGATCGCCGCGCAGGCGTACGGCGCGGCGATCCGCAGCGTCTCCGCGGCCATCACGAGCGCGGGCGGGCTCACCGCGGCGCCGCCCCGGGGAGGCGCGGGCCGCGCGCGCGCTCGCCGAGGCCCGACGCCGCGGCGACGAGCACGATGGCCAGCGCCTCGAGCACGTCCATCGCCTCCTTCGGGACGCGCGCGTTGACGGCGAGGCCGGCCTGCTCGAGGGTGCCGAAGAGCACGGCCGCGAGGACGAGCCCGAGCGGCGTCCCGCGGCCGAGCAGCGCGACCGGGATCCCGGAGAAGCCCGCGCCCGCGCCGAGGCCGAGCTCGTAGTACCCCTTGTAGCCGAGCGTGGTCGCGGTCATGGCGGCGCCGGCCACGGCGCCGGAGGCGAGCATCGCCGCGAGGCGGCGGCGCGGCACGTCGATGCCCTCGGCGCGCGCGGCCTCGGCGCCCAGCCCCACGAAGCGCATCTCGCGGCCCGCGCGGCTCCGCGACAGCGCGCGGTGCGCCGCGAACGCGAGCGCCACCGCGAGGACGAAGGCGACGCTCGCGGCGCTGCCGCGCAGGGCGGGGACGAAGCGGTCGAGCCGCGGCAGCGTGGCCGCGGGGATGGCGTCCGCGGTGCGCATCGCCGCCGCGCCGAGGACCGACGCGAGCAGCCACGGCGCGAGCACGTCGGCGATGCGGTTCATCATGATCCCGCTGATGATCTCGTGGGCGCCGAGGCGCGCGCGCAGGAGCGCGGGGACGAGCGCGACGCCGGCGCCGGTCGCCATGGCGCACCCGATCGACGCCGGGACGGCGACGGCCCACGGCGTGCCCGGGGGGAGCCCGGCCGCGACGACGGCGCCCGCGAGGCTCGCCATCGCGACCTGCCCCTCGGCGCCGATGTTGAAGAGGCCGGCGCGCAGCGCGATGGAGAAGGCGAGCCCGGTGAAGAGGAGCGGGGTCGCCTTGAAGAGCACCTGCCCCACGCCGTACGGGGTGCCCCACGTGCCCTCGAAGGCGCGGACCAGCACCGAGATCGGCGCCTCGCCGAAGCTGAACGAGATGAGGTTCAGGGCGAGGAGGATGCCGCCGAGCACGAGCGCCGCCGGGAGGGCGCCCGCCTGCAGCCGGCGCAGCGGGCGCCGCCAGCGCGCGGGCGTGGACGGCGCGCCGGCCGCGCTCACGCGGCCTCCAGGCCGAGCATCGCGCGCCCGATCTGCTCGTCGGAGCACCCCGGGGGCAGGCTCGCGACGATCTTGCCCTGGCGCATCACGAGCAGCCGGTGGCAGAGCCGCCGGAGCTCGCCGAGGTCCGCGCTGATCACGAGGATCGCGAGCCCCGCCCTGGAGGCCTCGGCGATGGCCGCGTGGATCACCGCGGCGGCGCCGACGTCGACGCCCCGGGTCGGCTGGGCGAGGACCGCGGCGGCGCGCCGCGGCGCGCGGGTCGCCTCGCCCGGGCCGGGCGCCGCCGGCGCGACGCGGTCGAGCGCGCGCGCGACCACGATCTTCTGCTGGTTCCCGCCGGAGAGCTCGCCCGCGAGGCGGGCCGGATCCGGCGGCTCGACGCGGAAGCGGGCGACGCGGCGCGCGACGAGGGCCGCCTCGGCGGCGCGCCCGCGGGCGCCTCGCGGCAGCTCGCCGAGGTCGCCGAGGACGAGGTTGTCGCGGACCTGTGCGTCGAGGAGCAGGCCCTCGGCGTGGCGGTCCTCGTGCACCACGCCGAGGCACGCCCGACGCGCGCGGATGCCCCACGAGGAGATCTCGACCCCGCCGACGGCGACGCGACCGGCCGCGCGCGGCTCCATCCCGGCGAGGGCGCGCACGAGCTCGCGCTGGCCGTTGCCCTCGACGCCCGCGACGCCGGCGATCTCCCCCGCGCGCACCGCGAGGCTCACGCCGTCGAGCAGGCGCCGCCCGCCGGCGCCTGTCACGGTGAGCCCGGCGACCTCGAGCGCCGCGGGCGCGCCCTCGGCGAGCGGCGGCCGCTCGACCTGCGGCGGCGGCTCGCCGCCCATGATCGCGCAGGTGAGCTCGCGCTCCACGTCCGCCGACCGGCGCACCGCCGGCCAGGACAGCGCGACCTGCCCGCGGCGCATCACGGTGACGCGATCCGCGAACCGGATCACCTCGTCGAGCCGGTGGGTCACGACCGCGACCGTGCGGCCCTCGCGCGCGAGGCGCCGGAGGGTCGCGTACAGCTCGTCGGCCTCCAGCGGAGAGAGCACGGCCGTCGGCTCGTCGAGCAGGATCGCCCGGGCCCCGCGGTAGAGCACCCGCAGGATCTCGAGCTTCTGCCGCTCGCCCACGGTGAGCGCGGACGTCACGGCGTCGAGCGGGATCGAGAGCCCCGCGGCCTGCATGAGCGCGCCGGCGCCGGCGCGGGCAGCGGCGAGGTCGAGGCGCCCCCCGCGGCGCGCGGGCTCGCAGCCGAGCACGAGGTTCTCGAGCGCGCGGAAGCTCCCGACGAGCATGAAGTGCTGGTGGACCATGCCCACGCCGCGGCGGGCGGCCTCGGCGGGCGTCGCCGGCCGGAGCGGGACGCCGTCGACCCGGACGACGCCGGCGTCGGGCGCGAGCACGCCGGCGGCGAGCTTGAGGAGCGTGGACTTGCCGGCGCCGTTCTCGCCGACGATCGCGTGGAGCGCGCCCGGCGCGAGGCGGAGCGAGGCGTCGCGCACGGCGATCTGCGCGCCATAGCGGCGGCTCACGTCGTCGAGCTCGATCGCCGCGCCCGGGCCGGCGACGGCCGGCGCGAGGGCCCCCGCGGCCGGCGGCGCGGTCATGAAGCGGGGCTCCAGGGCGCGCGCGGCGGCGCGACGGCGGGGCGACGCTGGGCGATCACGCCCGGGATAAGCGGCCCGCCCTGGCGTGACGCCAGTCGCGCCGGCGCTCCTTGGAGGTCCGGGTTTGCCCGAGGAGCGCCGCCGAGGACGGCACATCGAGCGCCCCTCGCGCGCCGCTAAGATGCCTCCTCCTCCCGCGCCTGTACTAGCGTGCGCGCCCGTGCGCTCCCGCTTCCCGCTCGTGGCCGCCCTGTTCTTCGTCTCTGGCGCCACCGGCCTCCTCTACGAGGTCGCCTTCTCCAAGCTGCTCGCCTACGTCTTCGGCGCCACCGCCTATGCCGTGAGCACGGTCCTCGCCTCCTTCATGGGCGGCCTCGCCCTCGGCGCGCACCTCGGCGGCCGGCACGCCGCGTCCGCCCGCCGCCCGCTCGTCGTCTACGGCGCGCTCGAGGCGATCGTCGGCGCGATCTGCGCCGTCTCGCCGTTCCTGTTCGAGGCCCTGACCTCGGCCTACGTCGCCGTCGCCCGCGCCGCGCCGGAGTCGCTCACGCTGCTCACCGCGGCGCGCGCCGCGCTGACGGCCCTCGTGGTCGTCGTCCCCACGGTCGCGATGGGCGCCACGCTGCCCGTGCTCTCGCGCATCGTCCGCGCCGACGCCGGCGCCGCGCCGGACGGCGGCGCGCCCCCCGCGGACCACGACGCCGCGCGCCGCCTCGCCTCGCTGTACGCCATCAACACGGCGGGCGGCGCGGCCGGCGCGCTCTCCGGCGCCTACGTCGTCCTCCCGCACCTCGGCATCCGCGGCGCGCTCTGGTCCGCGGCGATCGCCAACCTCGCCCTCGGCGCCGTCGCGATCGCCGCCGGGCTCCGCGGCGCGGCGCCCGCGCTCGACGCCGCGGCGTCGGCTCGCTCTGCCGGGGCCCGCTCCCCCGAGGCCCGCTCGCCAGAGGCTCGCTCCCTGGACGCCGCCCTCGCCGACCGCGGCGAGCCGGCGTTCCTGCTCCCGCTCGCGTTCGCCTCGGGCTTCCTGGTCTTCGCCGCCGAGGTCGTCCAGACGCACCTGCTCGCGCTGCTCATCGGCAACAGCGCCTACGCCTTCGGGCTGATGCTCGCCGTCTTCCTCGTCTGCCTCGCGGCCGGCGCCGCGCGCTCGCATGTCCTCGCGCGCCGCCACGGCGAGGGCGCGCTCTGGCGCGGGCTCGTCTCCGCGGCCCTCTCGCTCGCGGCCACCATCCCGCTCTGGGACCAGCTCCCGCGGATCTTCGCCTTCGCGGGCAAGCACGTCGACAGCTGGGCCGGCCGCGAGGCGTGCCGCGCGCTCGCCGCGCTCGCGATCCTCGCGCTGCCCACGCTGTGCATGGGCACCACGTTCCCCCTCCTCCTCGCGCGCGCCGCCGCGCACGCCGACGTGGCCGCGCGCGTCGGCCGGCTCACCTCCGCCAACACCCTCGGCACGATCGCCGGATCCATCGTTACCGGCTACCTGCTCCTGCCCGTGCTCGGCTCGGAGCGCGCCCTCCTCGCGATCGCGCTCGCCTTCGCCCTGACCGCCGTCCTCGCCGCCGCGCGCGCCCGCGCCGAGCTCCCCCGCGCCCTCGCCGTCGCCGCCGCCGCGGCCGCCCTCGCCGCGCTCGCGCCCCGCTGGGACATGGCGCGCCTCACGAGCGGCGCGAACGTCTACTTCGCCATGGGTCCGCGCCCCGAGCGCATCGACTTCGTGCGCGAGGACGTGCACGGCGGCGTCACCACCGTCGCGCACCGCGCCGGCGTCTCGACCATGTACACGAACGGCAAGTTCCAGGGCGACGACGGCCCCGAGATGACGGCGCAGCGGCGGTTCGCGCACTTCCCCTCGCTCTTCGTCCGCGACGCGCGCGCCGCGCTCGTCATCGGCCTCGGCACCGGCACGACGACCGGCACCATCGCCGCCTACCCCTTCGAGCGCATCGACGTCGTCGAGATCTCGCCCGCCATCGTCGAGGCCTCTCGCCGCTTCTTCGCGGGCCCGAGCCTCCAGGCGCTCGACGACCCTCGCGTGCGCCTCTCGCTCAACGACGGCAGGAACGAGCTGCTCGTCGCGCAGCGCCGCTACGACCTCATCACGATCGAGCTCTCCAGCGTCTGGTTCGCGGGCGCGGCGAGCCTCTACAGCCGCGAGTTCTACGAGCTCGCCCGCTCCCGGCTCGCCGAGGGTGGCATCCTGCAGCAATGGGTGCAGCTCCACCACATCCGGCGGCGCGAGCTCGCCGCCGTGGTGCGGACGATGCGCAGCGCCTTCCCGCACGTGGCGCTGTTCGTGGGCGGCGCGCAGGGCATCCTTGTCGCGAGCGCCGCGCCGCTCGTCGCCTCGGAGGCGCGCCTCGCCGCGCTCGACGCGCGCCCGGCGCTCCAGCCCGCGCTCGCCGGCGCGCGGCTCGCGGACCTGCTCGGCGACCTCGTGACCTCTGGCGAGGACCTCGACCGGCTCATCGCCGACGCCGCCGAGGACGGCGGGCCGATCCTCTCCACCGACGACAACCTCTACCTCGAGTACGCCACGCCGAAGGGCAACGTGCTCCCCTACGACGCGTCGCTCGACGCGACGCTCGCGCTCCTGGAGCGGTACCGCACGCGGTCGCCGCGCGAGCGGCACCTCGGGCCCTGAGCGCGCTCGGCCCCCGCCCGCCGGCGACCGCCTCCGAGGGCGCCGGCCCCCGCCCGCCGGCGACCGCCTCCGAGGTCGCTCAGCTCCCGTCCGCCGGCTTCGCTGGCGCGCCGTCCTTGGCCGGCGCGCTCGGCGCCGGCGGCTCGCCCTCCGGCGCGGCCTGGCCCCGCGGCTTGACCTGCACCGGCCTGACCTCGTCGCCCGTCGCCACGAAGCCCCTGCGCAGCGGCGGCGCCTTCGGCTGCGCGGCCTGCTGCGCGCGCAGCTTGCGCTCGTCCAGGCTCAGCACCTCCAGCGCGAGGCCGCCCGCGTACGGGTCCTGCCCCAGGAAGGGGCGCCCGTTCACCTCGGCGACGTGGAACTCGACCCGGCGGTTCTCGCTGCGCCCCGCCGCGATCTCGTTCGGCCCGAGCGGGCGCGACTCGCCGAAGCCGACCGCGATCAGCCGGAGGTTGTCGACCCCGCCATCGACCAGCCAGTTGGCGACCGCGAGGGCGCGCTTCGCGCTGAGGTCCTGGTTGTGCTCCTCGCTCGCCTGCGCGTCGGTGTGCCCCTCGATCCGCAGCCGCGTCACCTCCGTGTGCTCCTTGAGGAACTGGAGCAGCGTCTCCAGCGTCTTCTCGCTGCCCGGCCGGATCACCGCCTTGTTCGTCTCGAAGACGATCTTGCCCTCGATGTAGACCTGGCTCTCCCCGCCCTGCTCCGACCAGGCCTTCTCCGGGTACCAGCGCGGGAGCGGGCGCTGCTCGTCGGCGCGCGGCAGGTCCCGCGGCGGCAGCCGGTTGTCTCCGCACCCCTGACCAGCGTGCGCGGCGGCCGCGAGCGCCACCGCGACCGCGAACGGCAGGGCGGTGCGCCCTGCCTGCTTCCTCTTCGAGTCCATCTCGCCCTGTAGCGTGTCAGAACCCGCGCTCGAACCGCAAGTAACCTGGCGGGAGCGGGCACAAGGGGCCGGAAGCAGGCGGCGCGATCCCGCGGGCGCCGGGCCGACCGGCGCGCCATGCGGCGTGTGGTAAAGGAAGCGAGCCATGTCCGCGCCGTCGCCCACGCCCGAGGGCTCGCCCATCGACAACAAGCTCGCCCGGCTCCGCGACCGCCTTCGCGAGCTCGGCTCCGTCCTCGTCTGCTACTCCGGCGGGGTCGACAGCGCCTTCGTCCTCGCGGTCGCCCACCAGGAGCTCGGCCCGAGGGCCGTCGGGATGACCGCTGTCTCGCCGAGCCTCGCGCCGGCCGAGAAGGAAGAGGCCACGGCGATCGCCCGCCTGATCGGCGCCGACCACCGGCTGGTCGAGTCGTCCGAGATCGACGACCCGCGCTACGTGGCGAACAACCCCGACCGCTGCTTCCACTGCAAGAGCGAGCTCTACCGGATCGCCGTGCGCAAGCAGTCCGAGTGGGGGCTCGCGGCGATCCTGAACGGCACCAACACCGACGACCTCGGCGACTACCGCCCCGGCCTCGAGGCGGCGCGCGAGGCGGGCGTGCTGAGCCCCCTGGTCGAGCTCGGCTTCAGCAAGGCCGACGTGCGCGCCGGCGCCGCGCGCGTGGGCCTGCCCATCTGGGACAAGCCGGCCGCCGCCTGCCTCTCCAGCCGCATCCCCTACGGGACCAGCGTCACGCGCGAGCGGCTCGCGCAGATCGGCGGCTTCGAGGCCGCGCTGCGCGGACTCGGCTTCCGCCAGGTCCGCGTCCGCTACCACGACGACCTCGCGCGCATCGAGCTCGACGCCGGCGAGCTCACGCGCGCCGCCGAGCCGTCGATCCGCGCCGAGATCGTCGCCGCCGGCAAGCGGCACGGCTTCCGCTATGTGACGCTCGACCTCGGCGGGTACAGGACCGGCAGCCACAACGAGGTCCTCGTCGGCCGCGCCCTCAAGATCGTGAGCTGACCGGCGGCGCGCCCCGCCGAGAGGACCGCCGACCATGGGACGCTTCGATCACCTCGCGACGCAGCCGCGCCGCGGCCCGGCCGACATCCTCCGCTGGAAGGTCGTCGACGCCATCGCCGGCAAAAACCGCAAGGATCCCGGGGGGTTCTCGACGCCCGCGCGCGCCTACGACCGCGCGCTCGTCGCGAGCGCCGCGCCGTCGCTCACCTGGATCGGGCACGCCTCCTTCCTGGTCGCGCTGGGCGGGGCGAAGCTGCTCATCGACCCCATCTACCGCGACGGGCCCGGGCCGCTGCGCCGCCTCGCGCCGCCCGGCATCCCGCTCGGCAAGCTGCCGCCCATCGACGCGGTCCTGATCACCCACAACCACCGCGACCACCTCGACACGTGGACGCTGTCCCAGCTCGGCGGCGCGCCGCTTTACATCGCGCCCGTCGGCCACGAGGCGATCCTCCGCAAGGCGGGCGCGCAGCAGATCGTCGAGCTCGAGTGGTGGGGCGCCACCACCGTCGGCGGGGTCGAGATCACGCTGGTCCCCGCGCGCCACTGGTCGATGCGCTTTCCCTGGGACCGGAACGACGCGCTCTGGGGCGGCTACCTGATGCGCGCCGCCGAGGGCACGGCGTACCACTCGGGCGACACCGCGCTCTTCGACGGCTTCGCGGAGATCGGCCGGCGCGCCGGCGCGATCGACTGGGCCATGCTGCCGATCGGCGCCTACGATCCACGCTGGTTCATGCAGCCCCAGCACATGTGCCCGGAGGAGGCGATCGAGGCGAGCCTCCTGCTCGGCGCGCGCCGGCTGGTGGCGATGCACTGGGGCACCTACCGGCTGACGGACGAGCCCCCCGGCGAGCCGCCGGAGCGGGTGCGCGCCGGCTGGCAGGAGCGCGGGCTCCCGGGCGACGCGCTCTGGATCCTCGACGTGGGCGAGACGCGGGCGCTCGCCCGCTGAGCGGGCGCGGCGGCGACCGCCGCGCGCCGTTCCGCGCGCCGGTCGGGGAGCGCCGCGCGCGCCGGCCGCGGTGCGCCTCGGCCGGCCGCCGGAGGGCGCGTCGGTCAGTCGAGAATACCGCACGAAGCCTCTCCGGCAGGAGACCTCCAGCACGAGCCAAAACAACGAGGCACGATCCATAATGAGGAGGGGAAGCGAAAGACCACGAGAATTTACCCTGCATAACAGCAATGCTCCGCGCCGGTGGATCCGTCAGGATCGGCCGCAACCCTCGATTGACAGCGATACGATACCGGCACAGGTAGCGGCGACGCGCTGCGGGCAAAGACACCAGCGCACGAGCGTGCAGGAGCTGCTCAGGGGTCATGGACATGTCGTCCGCGAAGCTTCCGGCCTTCACCTACCTGACGGTGGAGAACGCGGCGCTTTACCGCGCCATCATGCGATCGTTCGTCGAGGCGCGAGAGCGTTTCGTGCTGCACCTCAGGCCGGCCGACGTCGGCCGTGCCGTCCGCGACGGCAGCATCGACTCGGCGTCGGTCGAAGCGGCGCTCCACAAGCTCTGCGAGTGGGGGAACCTGCAATCCCACCTGGACACGGCGGACGTCGCGACCGTCGAGGAATTCTATCGTCCCCGCTTCCTCTACCAGCTCACGCCGCAGGGAGAGGCCGTGGAGCGCGCCGTGGGCACCTACTTCGAGACGCTCGCGCGGCGCGGCGAGCTCCAGGCGGCCGCCCTCGGCGATATCCGCACCTTGCTGGAGAACGTCGTCCGCATGCTCGACGACCGCGACCGCCAGGAGCTCGATGACAGCGCGGTGCACCTCGCGCTCTCGGCGCTGCGCGCACGCTTCGACGAGCTCACCACGCAAGCGCAAGCGTTCATGGGGAGCCTCCAGCGAAGCATCGATTTGCACGGGGCCGACGTGCAAAGCTTCCTCGCCTACAAGCAGCGGCTCATCGACTACCTCGAGCGCTTCGTCGGTCAGCTCGTGATCGCGACCGCCGATATCGCCGAGCTGCTCGGCCGCATCGATAGCGCAGCGGCGCGCCGGCTCGCAGAGAGCGCCGGCCGGCGCGAGATCGCCGACACGCTCGGCGGCGACGAGGCCGATTTCAAGGCCGCTGCGGCGCGGTGGGAGGCCCGGATCGAGGGCCTGCGCGGCTGGTTCATCGGCCACCCGGGCGCCCCGTCGCAAGCCGAGGAGCTCAGGGCCCGCGCCCGCGCGGCGATCCCTGCCCTCCTCGCCGCCATCGCCAGCCTGCACGACCGCCGCTTCACCCGCAGCGACCGCACCGCCGACCTCCGCGCCCTCGCCCGCTGGTTCGCCGCGGCCCCGAGCGACGCCGACGCCCACCGGCTCTGGCGCGCCGCCTTCGGCCTCGCCTCGGCCCGGCACCTCTTCATCAACGAGGCCGCGCTCGCCGAGCGCGAGGCCGCGCCCGTCCCCGCCGCCAGGTCGTGGTTCGACGCGCCCCCGCTCCGCATCTCGCCGCGCCTCCGTGCCACCGGCCGGCACGCCCGGCCCGGGCGACAGAGCGGCGTGATCGACCGATCCCGCGAGAAGGCGCTCCTCCTCGCCCAGCAGGACGAGGAGGCGCTCGCGCTCCAGGCGGCGCGCGCCCAGCTCGCGACCGGCCGGCCGACGCGCCTGTCCGAGATCGGCGAGCTCGCTCCCCTCGCCTTCGACCTGCTCCTCGACTGGCTCGGCGAGGCGCTCGCCGCCGGCGACGGCGAGATCCTCTCGGCGGACGGCGCGATCGCCATCTCGCTCACCCCCACCGGCGACGGCCGCATCGCGACCATCACGACGCCCGCCGGCGCCTTCAGCGGTCCGGATCACGTCATCACGCTGCGCGCCCTCGCGCCGGAGGAGGCCGCCCCCACGGGGCGCCGCGCGCCCGCGCCCGCGCCGGCAGCATCCCCGCACGCGCCGGCAGCATCCCCGCACGCGCCGGCAGCATCCCCGCACGCGCCGGCGCAGAGCCCGTGACGCGCGCCCTCGAAGCCCAGGCGCGGCACGAGCAGCAGCAGGCGATGCGAGCGCTCCTGAAGAGCCCGCTCCTGCCCGCGGCCGACGCGCACGCCGCGTCGTTCCTGCTCGTGCGGCGCCACGCCGCGGCGCTCCGCGCCTGGCTCGCCCGCTATCCCCGCTGGTCGCTGCACGTCGAGATCGATCAGGCGCGTCTGCGCAAGACCCCGGCCGACCTCACCGACGGCACGCGCCCCGCGCTCGACCCCCACCACGAGACCCCCTTCACGCGGCGCCGCTACGTGCTGCTCTGCCTCGCGCTGCTCGCCCTGGAAGGCGAGGACCGCCAGACCACGCTCGGGCGGCTCGCCGAGCGCATGATGGGCTACTTCGCCGGCGATCCGGCGCTCGCCCGGGCCGGCGCCTTCGCGCTCGAGGTGCAGGACCAGCGGCGCGACCTCGTCCACGTCGTCCGCTTCCTCCTCTCGCTGCGCGTGCTCGCGCGCGTCGCGGGAGAGGAGCAGGGGTTCATCGCCGATCAGCGCCGCGACGTGCTCTACAACGTGAATCGGCCCGCCCTGGCGGCCATGCTGAGCGTGCGCCGCGGCCCGTCGACCATCGAGGCCGAGGACCTCACCGCGCGGCTCGCGGCCCTCGTCGAGGAGCTCGCCCCCGAGACCGACGACGCCAGGAACCAGGCGCTGCGCGCCCGCCTCTTTCGCAGGCTCCTCGACGATCCGGTCGTCTACTACGACGACCTCGGCCCGGACGAGCGCGCCTACCTCACGAGCCAGCGGCCGTTCATCGTCAGCGAGATCGAGGCGGCGACCGGGCTCGTGGCCGAGGTGCGGCGCGAGGGGATCGCCATGGTCGATCCCCACGAGGAGCTCACCGACCTCGCGATGCCCGAGGAGGGCACCGAGGGACACCTGACGCTGCTCGTCGCGGAGTGGCTCGCCGGCTGCGCGCGAAACGAGAAGCGCGTCGGCCGGGCCGCGGTCGAGCAGCGCGTGGCGGAGCTCATCGCCGCGCACCGGGGGCGCTGGAAGAAGGCGGTCACCGAGGCGGACGCGGAGGTCGAGCTCACCGACATGGCGCTCACGCGGCTCGCCGCGCTCCGGCTGTTGCGCTGGACGCCGGCGGGCATCGAGCCGCTCCCGGCGCTCGCCCGGTACGCGGTCGCCGCGCCGGCCGCCCCGCGGGCGCAGGCGACGACGGCGCAGGCGGCGATGCGCTTCGCCGAGCCGACGAGCACGCCGCCCCTCACCACGACCGAGAGCACGCCGTGACCCTGCCCTCCCCCACGACCCGACGCTGGCAGCCGCTCCGCAGCGGCCTGCTCAACCTCTACCGCTACGACAACGAGGAGTTCCACTTCGAAGGGGGCCGGCTGCTCCTGCGAGGGAACAACGGTAGCGGCAAGTCGCGCGTGCTCGCGCTGCAGCTCCCGTTCCTGCTCGACGGGGAGGTGAGCCCTCACCGCCTGGAGCCGGACGCCGACCCGGCGAAGCGGATCGAGTGGAACCTGCTCCTCGGCCGCTACGACGAGCGGCGCGGCTACACCTGGATCGAGCTCGGCCGGCGCGACGACGACGGGACCGAGCACTACCTGACGCTCGGCTGCGGGCTGCACGCCGTCGAGGGGCGCGGGCTCGCCAGCAAGTGGCTGTTCGTCACCTCGAAGCGCGTCGGGCGCGACCTGTTCCTGCAGAGCGCGGGGGTCGCGCTCGGCAAGGAGCGGCTGGAGGCGGAGATCGGCGACAGCGGCGGGGTGTTCACGAGCGCCGCCGCCTACCGCGCCGCTGTCGATCGCCGGCTCTTCCGGCTGGGCGAGCGGTACGACGCGTTGCTCGACCTCCTGATCCAGCTCCGGCAGCCGCAGCTCTCACGCAAGCTCGACGAGGCGCAGCTCTCCAAGGCCCTGTCGAGCGCGCTGCCGCCGGTCCCGCCGGCGGTCGTGGCCGACCTCGCCGACTCGTTCCGGAGCCTGGAGGCGGATCGCGCCGGACTCGACAGCTTCCTCGCGGCGAGCGCGGCGTCGGCGACGTTCGTCGACGAGTACCGCCGCTACGTTCGGGTCGCGGCGCGGCGGCGCGCGGCCGGCGTGCGGAGCACGCACGCCGCCTACGAGGCCGCGATGCGGGAGCTCAGGGCCGCGGAGGCGGCGCTCGGGCAGGCGAAGGCCGCCACGGAGGCGGCGGCGACGCGCGAGCAGGAGGCGTCGCTCGAGGCGAGCGGCGCGGCGCGCGAGGTCGAGACGCTGAGCCAGCGCCCCGAGATGGATCAGGCGCGCGCGCTCGACGAGGCGCGCCGCGCGGCGGACGCTGCGGCGCGCGAGGCGGACGACGCGGAGCGCGAGCACCGCCGCGCCGCGGAGCAGGCCGAGCGGCGCGCGCGCGATCGCGAGGCCGCCGAAGCCGACGCGCGCGCCGAGCGCGAGGCGCTGGCAGAGACGCTCGCCGCGGCCGAGGGCGCGGCCTCGGCCGTCGCGCTGCCGCCGCCGACCTTGCCCGAGGGCTGGGGTTTCTGGCCCCGGGCGCCGCAAGGCGACCCGGAGCCCCCAGCGTCGACCTGGGAGGCCGACCCGGAGCGCGCGCTGTCAGGGGCGCGCGCCCGCTTCGACGCCGGCGTGGCCGACCGCCGCCGGGGCGTCTCGCTCGCGCGCAAGCTCGAGGGCGAGCTCGAGGCGGCGCGCGCTGCGCTGGAGCGCGCGCGGGCGGCGCTCGAGGCGGCCGCCGCGCGGCTCGAGCGCGCGCGGGAGCGGGCGCGCGAGGCGCAGGCGAAGCGCGAGGAGGCGGCGGACGCGCTCGTCACGGCGTGGCGCGCGTGGGCGCTCGGGCTCGCGGAGCTCTGCGTCTCCGGCGAGGAGGTCGAGGCGCTGTGCGACGCGCTCGCGGCGTGGTGCGAGCACGGCGAGGGCGAGGGCCCGGCGGCGCGGGTGGCGCACCGCGCGCTCGCCGACGTCCAGGGGCGGATCGCGGCGGCGAGGGCCGAGGCCGACCGCGCGATCGCGGCGGCGGAAGAGGAGCTGCGCGCGCTGGAGGAAGAGCGGGCCGCGCTCGAGCGCGGTGCGCATCGCCCGCCGCTGCCGCCGCCCGCGCGCGCCCCGGATGCCCGCAAGGGGCGCGCTGGTGCGCCGCTGTGGCAGCTCTGCGAGTTCGCGCCCGAGCTCGACGCGGCCGCGCGGGCGGGCCTGGAGGCGGCGCTCGAAGCGTCCGGCCTGCTGGACGCGTGGGTGATGCCCGACGGCCGGCTGCTCGCGGAGGGCGTGCTCGACACGGCGCTGTCGGGCGCCGAGGTGACGGCGCTCCCGCGCGAGCGGCAGCTCGGCCGCTGGCTGCGCGCGGCGCCAGCATCGAGCGCCGCGGGCGGCGAGGGGGACGCCGCGAGCGCCCCGCCGGTGCCGCAGGACGTGGTGGACGCGTTGCTCGCGCGCGTCGGCGCCCGGCGGGGCTCCGGTCGGGTCTGGGTCGACGTCTCGGGCAGCTTCGCGCTGGGGCCGCTGCACGGCGCCGGGGCCAAGCCGGAGGCGGAGCACATCGGCCAGGCCTCGCGGGAGGCGGCGCGGAAGCGGCGGCTCGCCGCGATCGAGGCGGAGCTCCGCGAGGCGGCGGCGGCGCGACAGGCCGCGCGGGCCGCGCTGGCGGAGCTCGACCGCCGCGAGCGCGCCGCTCGGGACGAGGCGGCCCGGGCGCCATCGGACGCACCGGTGCGGGGCGCGCTCGCGGCGGAGCAGGCGGCTGCGGCGGGCGTCGCTGACGCGCGCGCGGCGGCGGCCGCGGAGGAGGAGCGCGCGCTGGCGTGCCAGGAGCGCGAGGCTCTGGCGCTCGCGGAGCGGGATCGGACCGCCCGGGACCTGCGGCTCACGGCGTGGGTCGGCGCGCTGGATCGCCACGACGCGGCGCTGAATGCGCTGGTGCAGGCCGCTGCGGCGCTGTGGCCGACCGCGCGCGCGGCCGCGGCGGCGGCTCGGCGCGCGCGCCAGGCGGAGGAGGAGGCGCGGCTCGCCGCCGAGCGCGTCGCGGATCGCGCGGAGGCGCGGCAGCGCGCGGTGGCGCGGCGCCACGACGCGGAGGTGCGCCGAGACACGCTGCAGCGGACGACGGGCGCGCGGGTCGAGGAGATCCTGCGCCAGCTCGCGGCGGCGCGGGACCGGCGCGCGGCGCTCGAGAAAGCGCTCGAGGGCGCGCGGAGGGCCCACGGCGACGCGCGCGTGGCGGAGGGGCGCGCGCAGGAGAGGCTGAAGCCGCTCGGCGACGATCTCGAGCGGGCGACGACCGAGCGGGCGACGCAGATCGAGGCGCTCACGGCGATGGCGCGGGCGCGCCTCTTGGCGGTGCTGGAGCTCGCGGACGTCGAGATGGGCGAGGGGTGGTCGCCGACGCGGGCGGTCGAGGTGGCGCGTAGGATCGAGGCGTCGAGCGGCGATGTCGAGCACGACGACCGGGTGTGGGACCGGCAGCAGCGGGGCATTTTTCAGCACGTGGAGGCGCTGCGGGACGCGCTCTTGCCGCACGGCTACGGGCCGCAGACGACGAGCGAGGACGGCCTCATCGCGGTGACGGTGCCGTTCCAGGATCGGACGTGGGCGGTTCACGACCTCCAGCGGATGCTGGCGGACGAGGTCGCGCACCGCCGGATGATGCTGGACGCCCGCGAGCGGGAGGTGCTGGAGAACCACCTCATCGGCGAGGTCGCGAGCCACCTGCACGATCTCCTGCACCGGTGCGAGACGATGGTGCGCGACATGAACCAGGAGCTCGAAGCGCGCCCGACGAGCACGGGGATGAGGCTGCGCTTCTCGTGGACGCCGCTCGCGGAGGGTCCGCCGGGGCTGCCGGAGGCGAGGCAGCGGTTGATGCGCGCGGGCGGCACCTGGTCGCTCGCGGATCGCGAGCTGCTCGCGGGGTTCTTGAAGGATCGGATCGAGGAGGTGCGCGCGCGGGACGAGGCGGCGAGCTGGCAGGAGCAGCTCGCGACCGCGCTCGATTACCGCGCGTGGCACGCGTTCGCGGTGGAGCGCCACCAGGACGGTGTCTGGAAGCGGCTGACGCGGCGCACGTACGGCACGGGCTCGGGCGGTGAGAAGGCGCTGGCGCTGACGATCCCGCAGTTCGCGGCGGCGGCGGCGCACTACCGCAGCGCGGATCCGCACGCGCCGCGGCTGATCCTGCTCGACGAGGCGTTCGTGGGCATCGACCCGGACATGCGCGCGAAGTGCATGGGGCTCTTGGCGGCGTTCGACCTGGATTTCGTGATGACGAGCGAGCGGGAGTGGGGCTGTTACGCGACGCTGCCGAGCCTGTCGATCCACCAGCTCACGGTGAAGCCGGACATCGACGCGGTCGGGGTGACGCGATGGGTGTGGAACGGCCGGGAGCGGGTGCGCTCGAGCGGCGCGGCGGCGCCGGCGGAGCCCCCGCCTGGCGGCGCGCCGGGGCCGATGTTCCGCAACGGCGCCTCGTGAGCGGCGACCGGCTGCGGGCGGTCCTTGGCACCCCGGAGCTCGGGTGGATCATGGAGAAGGCCCGGCGGCGGCTGGAGCGGGGCGAGCCGTTGCGGGGCGCGGCCGTGCGGCGCCGTGATCCTTCGGCGGCGGAGCGCGCCGCGGTGGAGCGTCTGCTGGGCCGGATCGTGCGCGGCGCGATCCTGTCGGTGTCGCTGGATGAGCTCGACCAGCTCTTGCGGGCGGCGGATCTCTGCGCAGGCCTGGAGGCTGCGGTGGTGGCGCTGGCGGGGCCGGTGTGGGATCGCCGCGCGGAGGCGGCCCGGGTGGAGGCGGCCTACCAGGCGATCTTCGAGGAGGCGGCCGCGACGCACGATGGCCGGCCGGAGGTGGACGCGTGGCTCGATGAGCTGCGCGCGAGCGGCCTCGTGCGGCGGCTGTCGTGCGGCGACCTCGTGGCGGCGCGGCGGCTTGTGCGGCAGGCGGTGGAGGCGGTGCGCCGCTTGCCGGCGGAGGGCATCCTGCTGGCGGAGCTCGCGGCGGCGGTGGCTGGGGACAGCCACGGGCTCGATGTGGGCGCGCCGCTCGGCGCGCTGGTGATCCGGTTCGCGGCGGCGCTGTCCGGCGTGGCGCGCTGGGAGCGCGCCGCGGACCGGCGGGAGGCGTGGGACGGCGCGGGGGTGCTGCTGGACGAGCTGAGCACCTCGGCGCTGGTGCTCAACCTGGGTGCGGCGCCGGACGGCCTTTCGGGGCGGGTGCTCGCGATGCATGCGGCGGAAGGCGAGCCGGTGCGGCTTACGGTCCGGCAGCTCCGGCGCGCGCCGCCGCGGTTCGAGGTGTCGGGCCGCGAGGTGTTCGTCTGCGAGAACCCTGCGATCCTGGCGGCGGCGGCGGAGCGTCTCGGGCCGCGGGGGGCGCCGCTCGTCTGCGTGGAGGGGCAGGTCCGGACCGCGGCGCGGCTCCTCCTGGAGCGCCTCCGCGGCGCCGGGGCGACGCTGCGGTACCACGGCGATTTCGACTGGGGAGGCGTCCGCATCGGGAACGTGGTGATCGGGCGCCACGGCGCCCTGCCATGGCGGTACGGCGTTGCGGACTACCGCGAAGCGCCGAAGGGGGCGGAGCTCGCCGGGGCGCCGGTGGCGGCGGCCTGGGACGAGGCGCTCGGCGCCGCCATGCGCGAGGACGGGCGCGCGGTGCACGAGGAGGGAGTCGCCGAGGCGCTGCTCGCTGACCTGCGGGCCGCCGGCGCGCGCTGATCAGCCACCACGGCTCGCCATACGAAGAATACGGCAGCATACGACGCACCTTGAGCCGGGGTGCCCGCCGGCCGAGCCCAAGCGGGGCGGGCCGACGGCGACAGCACCTCGCGCCCGCCGATCTGGACACGCCGGCCGCCCATCTGGACACGCCGGCCGCCCATCTGGACACGCCGCCCGCCCATCTGGACACGCCGCCCGCCCATCTGGACACGCCGCCCGCCCATCTGGACACGCCGCCTACCCCGCGGCGCGTCGCGACGCCCCGCGCGTGGCCTCACATCAGCGTCGCGCGCGCCGCCTTCGCGCGCTCGTCGCGCTCCTTCAGGTGCTCGAGGATGATCACCGCCGTCTCCTCGATCGCGCGCCCGGTGACGTCGACCACCGGCCAGTCCGGGTGCGCGTCGAAGAGCCGGCGCGCGTAATCCAGCTCCTCCCGGACGTGCTCGCGCATCGCGTAGTTCGTCTCCGCGGGCATCCCGAGCTGGCGCAGGCGCGCCTGCCGGATCGCGCAGAGCTGGTCGATCCCGATGGTGAGGCCGACGATCCTGTCCTGGGGCGCCTCCAGCAACTCGTGCGGCGGGGGGACGCCGAGCACCAGAGGGTAGTTCGCGACCTTGAGGCCGCGCTGCGCGAGCAGCGTCGACAGCGGCGTCTTCGACGTGCGGGAGACGCCGACGAGGACGATGTCCGCCTTCTTGAAGTTCCGCGGCTCCTTGCCGTCGTCGCTCTTGACCGCGAACTCGACCGCCTCGATGCGCCGGAAGTACTCCTCGCTGAGCGGGAGCATCGCGCTCGGCAGGTTGATCGGCTCCCGGTCGAGGAAGGTGCCGAGCCGGACGATGAGCGAGCCGATCAGATCGATCGCCTCGATGTTCAGCTCGGCCGTGGCGCCGTGCACGAACTCGCGCAGCTCCGGGCTCACCACGGTGAACACGACCAGCGCGCCCTCCCTGGCCGCGCGCTCGAGCACGGGCCGCGCGATCTCCGGCGTGCGCACCCGGGTGTGCAGGCGGATCTGCACCCCCGCGTCCGGGTACTGGAGCAGCGCGGCGCGAACGGCCTTCTCCGCCGTCTCTCCCGTCGAGTCGCTCAGGACGTCGATGAACTTCGGCTTGTCCATGTCCGATGCCTCCGTCGCCATCTCGGCTCAGGCGCGCGAGGCAGGGCTCGTGCCTCGGCGCTCAGCGGGACACGGAGGATCGCCCGCGGCCGCGCGGCAGGTCAACCAAACAGCCCCTTCAGCTTGTCCATGAAGCTGGCCTGCTGCGGCTGCACGTTCTCGCCGAGATCCTTCGCGAGCTGGGAGATGAGCTCCTTCTGCGTCGCGGTGAGCTGCGTCGGCACCTCGACGCTCACCTCGACGAGCTGATCGCCGCGGCCGCCGACGACGCGGCGCGGTATGCCCTTGCCCTTGATGCGGAGCACCGAGCCGGGCTGCGTGCCCGGGGGGATCCGCAGCCGGCCCTTCCCGTCGAGCGTAGGGATCTCCAGCTCGCCGCCGAGCGCCGCGCGCGCGAACGAGATCGGCACGGCGCACACGACGTCGTCGCCGACGCGGCGGAAGAAGTCGTGCGGCGCGACCCGGATGGTGAGCTCGAGGTCGCCCGGCCCGCGATCGGCGCGCGCGGCGTTGCCGCCGCGCTCCACGAGCCGGGTCGCGCCGTTCTCGACGCCCGCGGGGATGGTCACCTCGATGGTCTTCTGCTTCGCGGCGAGGCCAGCGCCGCGGCACGTCTTGCACGGATCGGTCACGATGCGGCCGGTGCCGCGGCAGCGCCCGCAGGGGCGCTCGATCGCGATCGGGAACATGCCCTGCTGCATCCGGACGCGGCCGCGGCCCGCGCACGCCGCGCAGCGCTCGGTCGACGCGCCGGGCGCGGAGCCCGAGCCCGCGCAGTCGCCGCACGGCTCGACGCGATCGTAGGTGATCTGCTTCGTGCAGCCGAACGCCGCCTCCTCGAAGCTGATCCGCACCTCTTTCTGCAGCGTCCCGCGGTCGCCCACCCGGATGCCGAGGGCGCCGAGGAGGTCGCCGAAGATGGCGTCGAGGTTCAGGTCCTGCATGTCGAAGGGCACGCCCTGGAAGCCCGAGCCGCCAGCGGCGCCGACGGCGGCGGGGCCGAACCGATCGAACGCCGCGCGCTTCTGCGGATCGCTCAGGATCTGGTAGGCCGCGTTCAGCTCCTTGAAGCGGACGTGCGCCCCCTGATCACCCGGGTTCTTGTCGGGGTGGTGCTGCGCGGCGAGCCGCCGGAACGCGCTCTTGATTTCATCCTGCGTCGAGGAACGCTCGACGCCCAGCACTTCGTACGGGTCCCGCACGCCGAGCGAAATAGCATCGATCGCGCCCCCGGGACAGCGGCTACGGCGGCGCTCATCCCGCGGGTTTCGCCTCGGGTCCGGCGAGCTCGCGCTTCATCACCTTGCCCGTCGGGTTGCGCGGGAGCGCGTCGACGAAGACGACCTCGCGCGGGATCTTCGGGCCCGCGAGCCGCGCGCGGCAGTGCGCCTTGATGTCGTCCTCGCTCGCGGCCGCGCCGGGGCGCAGGGCGACGAACGCGCGCACGCGCTCCCCCCAGGCGCGATCCGGGACGCCCACCACGGCGGCCTCGGCGACCGCCGGGTGATCGTGGAGGACCGACTCCACCTCGGCGGGGTACACGTTGAGGCCCCCCGAGATGATCAGGTCCCGCTTGCGGCCTTCGATGTGGTAGCAGCCGCGCGCGTCGCGGCGCGCGAGGTCGCCGACCGAGAAGTGGCCGTCCAGCATCGACTCGCGCGTGGCGTCGGGATCTCTGTGGTAGCCGGAGACGAGCAGGGGGCTCCTCACGTAGAGCTCGCCCACCTCGCCGTCGCCGCACGGCCGGCCATCCTCGCCGACGAGCATGAGCTCGCTGCCGGCGACGGGGCGCCCGATGGTGCCCGGCGACGCGCGCAGATCCTCGGGGCCCGCGATCGTCACGATGCCCGTCTCGGTCGCGCCGTAGAAATTGAAGAGCTTGTCGCCGAGCACCCGCATCGCCTCCGCCGCGAGCGCCGGCGGCAGCGGCGCCCCGCCCGTGAAGATGGCGGTGAGCGACGACGTGTCGTACGCGCGGACGCGCGCCTCGCCGAGCTCGAGCACGCGGTGGAGCATCGTCGGGACGACCGCCGTCGTGGTCACGCGGTAGCGCTGGATCGCCTCGAGGAAGAGCTCGGGCTGGAACTCGGGGAGGATCACGATCGTCGCGCCGAGGATGAGCGACAGGTTGACGAAGCCGATCGCGGTGAGGTGGTAGAGCGGGCACACGGCGAGGTGCACGTCGCCGACCCGCATCGGCGTCGCGCCGATGGCCCCGAGCGCCGACGCGACGACCCCGCCGCCGAAGCCGCGCACCGCGCCCTTCGGCTTGCCGGTCGTGCCCGACGTGTACATCACCACGGCCGCGCGCTCGCTCCGGTCCGGGGCCGCGCCGCGCTCGGCGATGAGCTCGTCGAGGCGCGAGAAGCCCGGCGCGCCCTCGCCGACCGCGATCATGCCCTCGCGCGGGATGCCCTCGAGGAGCGGCGCGGCCTCGCGGATCACGTCGGCGATGTCGGCGTCGAACACGAGCAGGCGCGCCCCGGAGTGGCCCGCGAGGTACGAGAGCTCCGCGGGGGTCGAGCGCCACGAGGTCGTCACCACGGACGCGCCGACGCGGGCGAGCGCGATCTGGAGCATCACGAACTCGGGGCGGTTCTTGATCGCGAGCAGCGCCGTCGCGCCCGGGCCGACGCCGCGGCGATCGAGCGCGTAGCCGAGCCGATCGATGATCTCGTTCGTCGCGAAGAACGAGTAGACCCGGTCCTCGGCCGGGGCCCTCGCGTCGCGCTCCGCCGCACGGCCCGCGAGGCTCAGCGGCTCGACCACCGCGATCCGGTGCGGGCTGTTCTCGGCGTGGAACCGGAACAGCAGCGACGGGTTCGCCTTGCCCCGGGCGAGCTCGCGCGCGAGGACCTTGAGCCCCGGCCAACGCAGCGCGGCGAGGAGCCCCGCCTGCGTCACCGCCCGCCCGGCGCCGAGCGCCTCGTCCTTGAGCGCGCCGATCCTCCGCCGCCCGCTCGCGAGCGCGGCCCTGGCACCACCGAGATCCATGGCGGGCGACTTTACTCCGGCCCGCGCGCGCCGTGATAGGGTGGCGTGGTGACGGAGACTGACCGCCGCTCAGCCCATCGCGCCGCGATCGAGCTGAGCGTAGAGTACAAGCGACTCAACACGTTCTTCGCCGATTACACCCGCAACATCTCGAAGGGCGGGACGTTCATCCGCACGGATCGCCCGCTCGCGATCGGCACCGAGTTCGTGTTCGCCCTCTCGATCCGCAACCTGGCCGAGCCGCTCCGCCTGCGCGGGCGGGTGAAGTGGATCGTGACGCCCGCCGAGGCGACGGAGTCGGCCCCGGCGGGGATGGGCATCGAGTTCCAGTACGCGAGCGACGCGGAGCGCGCCGCGACCGAGTCGGTGGTCGAGCAGCTCATGCTGAACGAGCTCGGCGAGACGCTCGCGTCCAAGCTGCTCGGCCGCAGGGTCGGCGAGGGCCCACGGTAGCGCCGCAGGCAGAGCGCCGGGGGGTGCGCTCACGCGTCGCCCGTGTACACTGCCCCGCAATGTCGCTGCCGACCCTGCTCCCCCGGCGCCGTCTCGCCCGGGGTCTCGCCGCGCTCGCCCTCGCGCTCTCCCCCATCGCCTGCGCGGCCTCTGGCTCGCCGGGGGCGAAGGGGCCGCCAGGCGCCGAGGGCCGCGCCGCGGCGGTCGAGGTCCGCGACGCCGATTTCTCCGGCAGCCTCTACACGATCGTGCGCGACGGCAAGCCGAGCCCGCAGCGCACGGGCCTGCTCATCGGCGTCGTCCGCCGGCAGCTCGCGCACGCCGCGGCGCGCTTCCACGCTGGACAGCAGGAGCGGGGCGTCGACAGCGTCCTCGGCGCGCTCTACCTCGTCCGCCCCGGCGAGGGCCACGCCGAGATGATCGACGCCGTGGGCGAGCGCGCCCTCTCCGCCGCGATCGAGCGGCTGAGCCCGCGGGGCGACGAGGGCCGGGTGCGCGCGCTGATGGAGCTCCGCGCCGCCGCGCTGCCGAGCGGCAGCCGGGCCCGCGCCGAGGTCGACGAGCACCTCGCCGCGCTCGATCGCTGGATGAAGGACACGCGCACCGGCGGGCCGCTCGAGCAGCTCGGCATGGAGCAGCGCGCGTCGGTCGCGCGCGCCCTCCTCGACAGCCGCCCGGAGTCGGTGCAGCGCGCCGCCGCCGCCACGGCGGCGTGGATCGACAGGGCGATCGAGTTCAACATCGAGTACCGGCAAGGGGGGCAGCGACCGGAGCGCGAGGAGGCGGTCGAGGCCGCCCGCGCGCTGGAGTCCGGCGGCGCGAGCATGGCCGCGCTGTTCCTCCGCTACGGGGACGCGAAGGGCGCGATCGAGCAGATCGACCGCACGAGCGCGCGCCGGGTGATCCCGCCCGGCCTGTACGAGCGGCTCAAGGCCGCCGCCACGGACGACGACGCGGCCTCGTGGCAGGCGCTCGCCGGGGCCTTCGCGCACCACGACACGCAGGAGCGCGACGCCGAGACCGGGATCTCGCAGGACCTGCTCAACGGGGCGATCTGGGGCACTGCCCTCGAGGCGTACCGGCGCGATCCGCTGAGCTACGACAACGCCACGCTCCTCTCGCAGGTGATGATCCGCCTCGGCATGTCCGAGGCGACGCCGCTCGTGGTCGCCAGCGCGCTCGGCGATCGGCCGAACCCCGGCGCGCTCGGATCCGCGCTGGGGCTCGTGCTGAGCGCGCTCTCCGTGGAGGCGTCGAGCGACGACTTCGAGGCCGCCCGGCGCACCTACAACGCCGCGGCGCCGCTGCTCGTGCTCGCCGACCGGGCGGCGCGCGGCGGCGCCGCCCTCGACCCGTCGAGCGCGCGCGTCCGGTCGCTCATGGCGTCGCTCGAGCTGCGCGCCGGCAACCTCGCCGCCGCGCTGCCGCTGTTCCGCGCGGCGACGGCGGCCGAGCCGACAGTCAACGGCCTCACGGTGCTCGCGATGGCCGAGCGGCAGGCGGGCGAGCCCCAGGCCGCGCTGGAGGACGTGCGGCGGGCGCTCGGCGCGCCGGACGCGCGCACCTCGCCGCTCGAGGTGATCCAGGCGCACCTGCTCGCCTTCGAGCTCCACCGCGACGCGGGCACGCAGGACCGGGCCAAGGAGTCGCTCGACGCGGCGCTCACCGCCGCGCTCGACGCCCGGCAGCGCGCGCGGGATCCCGGCGCGAAGGCGCGCGTGGAGCGGCTGCTCGGGCGCATCCTCGACGGCTACGGCGACGAGAAGGGCGCGGTGCGGGCCTTCGAGCGGGCGTTCGCGCTGGTCGCCGCCGAGCCGCCGCAGCTCGGCGCCACCATGCTCGACGCCGTGGGGCGCGCGCTCGTCCGGCGCGACCTCCCCGCGGCGCGGCGCGCGCTGAAGCGCGGCCTCGACGAGAACGTCGGCGAGGAGGATCTCGTCTACGGCGGGCTGTGGGTCCTGCTGCTGGAGCGGACCCTCGGCGTCGCGACCGACGGCACCGCGGGCCGCGCGCTCGAGGGCTCGGTGGGTCGCCCTTCGTGGACAGGGAAGCTCGCCTCGTGGGCGAACGGCCGGATCAGCGACGCAGATCTCGGCAAGCTGGCCCAGAGCGCGGCGCAGCGCGTGGAGGCGCAATTTTACACGGCCATGGCCAGGAAGGCGGCTGGCGACGCCAGCGCGGACGAGCGGCTCCGGGCGGTGTCGAAGAGCCCCGTCATCGACCTGCTCGAGGTGCACCTCGCGCGCGAGATGCTGGCCCCCGAGCTGCGCCTCGACGTGCCGCGCAACGCGAGCCTGCCCTAGCGCCGCGCGTCGCTGATCCCTGACGGGGGACGACAGGTGCGATCTCGTCCCCCGCGCTGGGCGGGTGGCGAGAGGTCGGATGATCAGCGCCGGCGAGCAGCGTCGCGGGGGCCTGTCCGGGAAAGAAAAGTTCCCACGGCCGCGCGTTCTTGCTCGATCATCGCCTGATGCCCGATGACCGGAACGATCCGCTCGAGAAGCTCGCCGCCGCTCACCGGAGCCTGGAAGAGAACCTGAACGACCTCGCGCGCGCCGCGCGCGCGCTCGGCGATGCTCGGGGGCGCGCCGGCGCGCTCGAGGGGCTCTCCGGCGTCGTCGCCTACTTCGAGCGGTCGATGAGCCGGCACCATGAGGACGAGGAGCGATCGCTCTTCCCGCGGCTCGCGGTGCTGGAGGCCATCGCGCCGACGCTCGAGCGCCTCCGGCAGGAGCACAAGGCGCACCAGCGCGCGATCAACGCGCTGCGCGCCGCGATCGAGCGGGACGGCGGCGCCGAGGCGGCCGAGGTGCTCCCCCAGCTCATCGACGATCTGCGCGCGGCGCACCAGCGCCACGTGGCCTGCGAGGAGCAGGAGGTCTTCCCGGCCGCGCGCCGCTTCCTGCAGCCCTCGGCGATGCAGGGGATCATGCACGAGATGGAGACGCGCCGGGGGCGCGGCGCGCAGGGCAACCCCGCCAAGGGGATCAGCGGGCGCCCCTACCGCCCCGGCGGGATGCGCAGGGGCCCGTAGCGGCCGGCGCCGCGCCTCGACGGCGCGGCCGGCGCTAGAGCTGCTCTTCGCGCGCGCGCTCGACCGCCGCGCGCAGGTAGTTCTGGGCGCGCAGCGTGTGCGCTCCGTCAGGGTGCTGTTCCAGGTGGCTGCGGAACGCCTCCGCCGACTGCGCGAACCTCCCCAGCCGATAGAGCGCGACGCCGCGGGCGAGGTGCCGCGGATAGGACGGATCGAGCGCGGCGAGCTCGTCGATCTTCTTCAGGCGGTACTGCTCCTCCGCGCGCTGCGCCTCGGCCGCGCGGAGCGCCGGCGCGGGCGAGCGCGGCGCTGGCTCGCTCGCCTGCTCGAGGCGCGCCGCCGTCTGCTCGGCGGGAGGCGCCGCGAGGTCCTGCGCGCCCCTCGCAGCGCCGACGGGGTGCGAGAGCAGGAACCTGAACAGGGCGCGCTCCTCGTCGAGCGAGATGCCGAAGGGACCTCGCTGCACGCCCACGATCGCGCCCCAGCGCTTCTTGAAGAGCACCCCGAGCACGTTGCCATCCATGGCGACGCGGCGCGCCTCGCCGCGCGGCTTCGCCTCCCCTCGCCCGAGCCACCCGCTGCGGCGGAGCAGCCCGAGGAAGTTGCCGCCGAGCTCGCGGAGCTCGTCGGACTCCTCGCCGGTCGCCTCGAAGCGGCGCACCTCGCGGATGAACGAGCTCATCTGGTAGGCGCGCAGCCGGAGCACCGCCTCGTCTCCCTGAGCGAGCGCGGGGCCCACCGCGTCGAGCACGCGCTTGCGCGCGGCGAGGAGCTCGGCCTCGGTGTGATCCGCGCCGGCGTCCACCACCCCGAACGCGCGGATCGCGGAGCCGAGCTCGCGCACCTCCGCGTCGAGCCCGAGCTGCTCGGCCTCGCGGGCGCGGGTCACGTCCGCATCGCGCGCGCGCGTGAGCGCGCGCGCGTCGACGAGCGGGAGCGGCAGCTCGGCGGGCTCGACCGCGCGCGGCACCGCGAGGGTCGCCGCGGCGCCCGCGATGAAGACGGCCACGAGCCCCGGCTCCCAGCCCTCGAGGTGCCGCTTCCAGCCGCGGCGCGAGCCCGCGTCGGCCTGCGCGGGTGCGCGATCGCGCGCGCGGATCGATGGAGCCGCGCGCGGCTCCCGGCGCTTGACAGCGACGCTCTCGGCTCGCGACATTGATCGTCTCCTCTGCGCTCCAGAATACCCCACGCGCGCCACGTGAAGCGCCGCGCAGCCGGCCAAGGAGGAATGTGCAAGATCACCGAAAGCACCCGCGCAAGCCCGTCGAGCTCTCGATCGCGTTCCGGATGGGAGATGGTCCGCGCATCGACGGGAGATGCCGCGACATCAGCCTCGGAGGGATGTTCATCGAGACCCCCTCGCCGGCTCCCTTCGGGGCGAGCGTCGAGGTGCTGCTGTCCCTGTCGGGCCTGAAGCAGCCCGCCGTGATCCCTTCGATCGTGCGGTGGACCACCCCCGAAGGCATGGGGGTGCAGTTCGGGGTCATGGGCGCGCGGGAGACCTACGCGCTCACGCAGCTCCTCGGCTCGCTCTGATCTCGGCGCGTCGACGAGCGCCGCGCTGCGCGGCCGCGCTCCTCTCCGGGCAGCGATTCCGGGCAGCGCGCCGCGCTCAGTCCTCGATGGTCAGCGGGATCTCGATCTGCCGCGGGCCGCCCTCGAAGCGCCCTCGGTAGAGGCCCTCCGCGCAAGCCTGCAGCGCAGGCCGGAGCGGAGGGTCGAAGCGCACGCCGGCGACGCTGCCGTCGGGGCGCACGGAGATGCGCAGCGTCGACACGATCGACCTGCGGATCAAGGACGAGCTCCCCGCCGTCTCGCGCGCGAAACAGCTGGACAGGGTCGACTGCACGGAGGCGGGCGTGAGCGCGGGCGGAGCGGACGCCGGCTGCGCCTCTGGGACCGGCTCCACGGCGGCCGGCTCCGAAGCGGACGGCGCCGCGGCGATGGGCGCCGGCTCGGCGGGCGACGACGCGGTCGGCTCGGCGACCGGCTCGGCGACCGAGGAGCCGGCGGGCGCGGCGGGCTCCTCTTCGTGCGCGGCGGCCGCCGCGACCGACGCAGGGCCGCTCGAAGGACGCGCGCCGGCGATCGCGGGTCGGGACGGAGCCGGCGGCGGCGCGGGCGCACGGGACGCGACGGCGGGGGCGCTGTCCTGCTCCGCGGGCCGCTGGAGCAGGCGGGCTTCGCGGCCGCCGTCGAGCGAGAAGGTGCCGCGCGACGGGCCGACGAGCAGGTGCGCGGTGGTCGCGCCGCGGTACGCCGCCGGACCGACGGCGACGGTGCCGTGCTCCACGTCGACCTCCACGCGCCCGTCCAGGCGGGTCACCGTGAACAGCGTGCCGTGCACCGCGACGCGGGTGCCGTCCACCTCGACGGCGAACGCCTCGACGAGCCCCTCCTCGGGCGCGCGCGTCACGACGTCGGCGCGCAACGAGCCTCGCTCGAGCGCGACCACGTGGCCGACCCCCGCCGCCCCGACGGCGCGCACCACGGCGCGGCTGTTCGGCAGGAGCGTCCAGCGCACCGAGCCGACATCGGCGAAGGAGACCGCATAGGCCGCGGTCTCGATGGAGTCGCCGGGCCGGAGGGCGCGGAAGTCCAGATCGTCGGCCGCGCCGGGGGCCCGCGGGATCTCCGCGAGATCGCGGGCGCGCGGCGCCGACGTCACCGCGACAGGCGGGGCAGAGCGCCCGGCCGCGAGGATCGCGAACGCGATGGCCGCCGCGGCCGCGGCGAACCCGAGCGCGCGGCCGAGCGGCGGGCGCTCGCGCGGCGCGGCGCGGCGGACGGGCGCGGGCTTCTCGATCCGCGCGAACAGCTCGCGCTCGATCGCGTCCCAGCGCGGCTCCGGAGGCTCCTCGGCGCGGAGCAGCTGCTCCATGTGCTCGCGTGCTCGTTCGTACTGCTTTGCGCCGCTCACATGTCCTCCGTATCGACAGCCGCTCGATCCGCCGCGGGGAACCCCGCAGCACCGCCCCCCCCAGAACCTCGCGCGCGCGTCCCCTCCGCGCCGTCCGCCTTCCCCGCGCCGCCCTCCGCCAGCTCGGCGGCGAGCTGGGCGAGCGCCGGCTCACCGCGCATCATCTCCTCGATCTCGCGGCGCGCATAGAACAGGCGCGTCCGGACCGTCAGGACCGGCGCGCCGACGATCTCCGCGATCTCGGTGGGCGCGATGCCCTCGAGCTCGTGCAGGACGTAGACGACCCGCTTCTTCTCGGGCAGGCGCTCCAGCACCCTCCGGAAGGCGTCGATCCTGCGAGCGCGCGCGGCGTCCTCGTCCGGGAGCATGCCGTGGTCGACCTCGTGATCCGCGCTCGGCTCGCCGGCGAACACCGGCCGGCTGCGCGCCGCGCGCCGCGCCATCAGCACGGCGTTGACCGTCACCCGGTGGAGCCACGTCGTGAACTTCGATTGCCCCCGGAAGTCGCCCAGGCTCCGGTGCACCTGGATGAAGACCTCCTGGATCACGTCCTCGGCGTCGGCGGTCGGACCGAGCATCCTGAAGACGAGCCGCGCGACGTCGCGGCGATAGCGGCGGAAGATCTCGGAGAAGGCCGTCGGATCGCCGCTCTGGAACCGGCGGATCCACTCGCCCACGTCGTCGGGCTCGGTCACGGGCGGAAGCCTATCCGCCCGCTCGGCGCTCATGGAGCTCGATGGCAGGAGGGCCACCGCCGGACGGCGCAGGAGGTCGTCGCCCGCGAACACCGCGTCGAGGGCCACCCGGACGGCCTCGGCAGCCTGCCCGGGCAGATCGTCGCCGCGGCCGCCCAGCGCTCCCCCGGGGAACGGAAAGAACGACCGCGAGAGGTGCGCCCACAACGCCCCTGCCTCGATCGCCACGGTATGCACGAAGGCGTCTGGTGCGCCGGGCAGCCGGATCATTCATGCGGCGCCGCGCGAACGCTCGCCGCCCCGGAGCTAGCCCAGGGCGGCTGTCGCGCCGGGAACGCACAAAAGTTGTTCCTTGAGGCACATCGGCGCGACCTTCAGCGCATGATCTTCATCGCCGTGTCGCTGACCGTGGCCCTCGTCGCCGCCGATCTGCTCGAGCTGGGCTCCCGCCGCCGGGATCGCGCGTAGCGACCGGCTTCGGCTCCGACAGAAAAAAATACCCGGCTCGAGCCCGCTCCGGCCTCAGGCCAGCGCGCGCTCGAGCCGGGGATCAGGGAGCTCGAGTGCCGTCCGGACCGTCCGGTCGGCTCAGCCCGCGGCCTCGGCGCCCTCGGCCGCAGCGCCGCCCTTCTTCGGCAGGTCGAAGAGCGCCGACAGCGCGACCTTCTCCTGCTTCTTCTGCTCTAGGATCTGGTTGACCGCGCGCAGCAGCCGCGTCTTCGCGGGGCCGCTGATCGCCTTGCCCTGCAGCGCGGCGCTGAGCGTGCGGTCCGTCACCGGACGGCCGCTGCGCGGCTTCTTGGCGCCGGCGGCCTCCTTCTTCTTCGCGGCGTCCTCGCTGCCGCGCGCCAGCCGCTTGGTCAAGCGGATCGCCCGATCCTCGGGCTGCAACCGCTCAATCTTGACCGACACCGCCAGGATGCGGCGGGGGTCGATCTTCTTTTCCTTCAAGAAATCTTCGATCTTGGTGCCCATCGTCGTCACTTGCCCCGAAAGGGCGGCGACCCTATCACGGGCGCCCCCGCTGTGCATCTGCGACGTTTACCCCCCGCGTCGCCCTGGGGTAGCTTGTCGCGGTGACAATCCTTCCCGAGCTCGACGAGGCCGCTCGCGTCATTCGCCAACAAATTCCGATGCTTCCGAGCGTCGGCGTGGTGCTGGGATCAGGGCTCGGGGGCTGGGGCGACGAGCTCTCCGATCTCGTCAAGGTGCCCTACGCGGCGATCCCCGGCATGCCGCGGCCCGCGGTCGCGGGGCACGCCGGCTTCCTGTGCGCCGGCCGCGTCGGCGACGTGCCCGTCGCCTGCCTGCAGGGGCGCGCGCACCTCTACGAGGGGCACCCGCTCGCGAAGGTCGTGTTCGGTGTGCGCGTGCTCGCGCGCCTCGGCTGCCGCGCCGTGCTCCTGACCAACGCGGCCGGCGGCATCAACCACGGCTTCGCCGCCGGCGACCTCATGCTGATCGTCGACCACCTGAACCTGATGGGGACGAACCCGCTCGTCGGGCCGAACGACGAGGCGCTCGGCAAGCGCTTCCCCGACATGACCTACGCGCACGATCCCAGGCTGCTCGAGCTCGCGCGGGCGGCGGCGCGCGACGCGGGCGTCGCGCTGCGTGAGGGGATCTACGCCGGGCTGCTCGGGCCGACGTACGAGACGCCCGCGGAGATCCGGATGCTGCGCACGCTCGGGGCCGACGCGGTCGGGATGAGCACGGTCCCGGAGATCATCGCGCTCAGGCACATGGGCGTGCCGGCCGCGGCCGTCTCGTGCGTCACGAACCTCGCGGCGGGGCTGACGCAGCGGGAGCTCGACCACAGGGAGGTCGAGGAGACCGCCAGGGAGGCGCGCGCGCGGTTCACGGCGCTGCTCTCGGCGTGGGTGCGCCGCGCGGGCGCCGAGGTCGCGGCGGGGAGCGCGGCGTCGTGAGCCGCGGCCCGCACGACGCCGGCGAGGCGCCCGCCGCGGCCGACGCGGCGCCGGCGATCGACTGGGATGCGCTCGGCCGGGCGGCCCTCGCCGTCCGCGAGCGGGCGCACGCGCCGTACTCGGGCTACCGCGTAGGCGCGGCGATCCTCGTGCGCTCCGGCCGCGTGTTCGCCGGCTGCAACGTCGAGAACGCCTCGTACGGGCTCACGATCTGCGCCGAGCGCTCGGCCATCGTGCAGATGGTCGCGGCCGGCGAGCGCGATCCGATCGCGCTCACCGTCGCCACGAGCGGGCCCGTGCTCGGCAGCCCGTGCGGCATGTGCCGGCAGACGCTGGCCGAGTTCGCCGTGGATCTCCCGATCCGCCTCATCGCCCCCGGGGACGCGGGCGTGCCGCCGCGGACCACCTCGCTGGCGGCGCTCCTCCCGGAGGCGTTCGGGGCGGCTGCGCTCTCGCGCTGACCGCCCCGCGCCCTCCAGGCGGCGCGGTCGGGCTCACTCGACCGACAGCGCCTCGGCCTGCTCGATCTGGGACAGCGCGGCGGCGAGCGCCTCCCGCGCGCGCTCGAGCGAGACGCGGTCGTCGCCCCACCTGGAGCGCGCCTTCTGGAGGCGGGCGCGCTCGACCGCGAGCTGCTCGGCGAGCTGCTCGCCGTGGGTCCTCAGGGCGTCGCGCTCCTCGGTCCGGTGCGAGAGCTGCGCGCCGAGCTCGCTCTCGCGCTGCTCGGCCTCGGTGAGCCGGCCCTGCATCGCCTCGAGCGCGCGCGCCCGCTCGGCGAGCTCGCCCAGCAGGCGATCGCGCTCCTCGCCGCGGGCGGTGAGCTCGCCGGCGCGCTGCTCGAGCTGCTGCTCGAGCTCGTGAGCGCGGGCCTCGAGGTGCGCCACCTGGTTGCGCGCCTGCCCGAGCTCGGTCGAGAGCCCGCGGGCGATCTCGTCGAGCTCGTGCCGCTGCGCCGCCCAGGCGGTCTCCCGCTCGGCGAGCTCGGTCTGATGCGCCCCGCGGGCATCGGCGAGCGCCTGCGCGTGCGCCGCCTCGAGCTGGGTCTGCCGGTCGGCGGCGCGCGCCTCGAGATCGGCCACCCGCGCCGCGTGGGCCTGCTCGGCGGCGCGCACGGCCTGCTCCCGCTCCTCGATGAGCTCGCGCTCCCGGGCCGCGAGCCGCGACGCGAAGTCCTCCCGCGCGGCCGCGAGCGCCCCCGCGTGCTCCTCCGCCTGGCGCTCGACCGCCGCCGCGTGCTCCGCGGCCTGGCGCTCGATGGCCCGCGCGTGCTCCTCCGCCTGCGCTTCGAGGGCGCGCGCGTGCTCGGTCCGGAGGCCGTCCAGCGCGCCCGCGTGGTCGCGATCGCGCCGCTCGCTCTCCTCCGCGTGCGCGCGCCGGAGCGCCTCGACCGCGGTCGCGTGCTCGCCCCGCAGCGCCTCGATCGCGGCGGCGTGCTCGCCCCGCAGCGCCTCGGTCGCGGCGGCGTGCTCGGCCTGCTGCCGCTCGATCGCGGCGACCTGCTCGGCGCGCACCCCCTGCAGCGCGGCCGCGTGCTCCGCGTGGAGCCGCTCGACCGCGGCGGCGTGCTCGGCCCGCGCCGCGTCCAGCGCCGCGGCGTGCTCCCGGTCGCGCCGCTCCGCCTCGCCGGCGTGCTCGCGCCGGAGCGCCTCGAGGGCGGCCTCCTGCTCGCGCTGCGCCGCCTCGGCCGCCGCGGCGTGCTCCGCCCTCAGCCGGTCCAGCCCCGCGGCGTGCTCGGCCTTCAGGGCGTCCGTCGCCGCGGCGTGCTCCGCCCTCAGCCCGTCCGCCGTCGCGGCAGACTCGGCCTTCAGGGCGTCCGTCGTCGCGGCGTGCTCGGCCTTCAGGGCGTCCATCGCCGCGGCGTGCTCCGCCCTCAGCCCGTCCGCCGTCGCGGCAGACTCGGCCCTGAGGCGCTCGATCGCCGCGGCGTGCTCGCCGGCGAGCCTGTCGATGGCCGCGCGGTGCTCCGTCGCCTGCTGCTCGGACCGGGCGGCGTGCTCGGCGTTCAGCCGGTCGATCTCCGCGCGGTGCGCCGCGGTCGCCTCCTCGAGGCGCTCGCGCTCGGCCTGCGTGCGCTCCTCGATCTCGCGCTGCGCCGACGCCTCCGCGGCCGCGATCGCCTGGGACCTCTCCTCCGCCGCGGCGCGGAGCGCCTCCGTGTGCGCCGACTCCGCGGCCATCAGCGCCTGCCGCGCCCCCGACAGCTCCGCGTCGCGCGCGGCGACCTGCGCCTGCAGCTTGTCGGTGCGCGCCTTGAAGTCGTCGGCGCGCTTCGCGGCGAGCTCCTTGTCGGCGCGGAGCGAGGCGACCTGCCCGTCGAGGTCCTCGCTCGCGCGCTCGAGCTCCAGGATCTTGTCGATCTGATCGGCCTTCTCGCGCTCGAGGGACAGCGCCTGGTCCCTGAGCTCGAGGAGCTCCTTGTCCTTGCGCGACATCTGATCGCGGAGGCCGAGGATCTCCTTGTCCTTCTTGTTCAGCGCCTCGCGCAGATCGAGGAACTCGCGGCTCGACACGCCGCCGGGCCTGGCGGCGCCGCCGGTCGCGAGCTTCGCCCGGAGCTCGTCGACCTCGCGCCGCAGGCGGGCCGTCTCCTGGCTGCCATCGCTCGTCGAGGAGAGCTCGTTCTCCAGGCGGAGCGAGGTCGCGCGCGCAGCGGCCACCTCCTTGGTGAGGCGGACGATCTCGTCCTTCGATCGGTCCAGCTCGGCGCGCAGGCGCTCGATCTCGACCGCGTCGACGTCGGAGCGCGGCGGCGAGGGCGGCGCCGACGGCGCAGGGGTCAGCCGCCCGGGCTCGGAGACGAGCGCGCGGGACGCCGGCCCGCGCTCGGAGACCGGCGCGCGGTAGGCGGCGCGCTCGGAGACGGGCGCGCGGTACGCGGCCCCGCGCTCGGAGACCGGCGCGCGGTAGGCAGCGACCGGCGACGAGCTCACGGGCGGAGGCACCGAGGCGGGCAGGGGCGTCGAGGTGGACACCGGCGTCCGCGTCGACGGCACGACCGAGGACCTGGACTTGGTCCGCTCGTCGTCGGCCCGCTGCTCGTCCTCGTCGCGGATCAGCCGGGTGAAGGCGCCGCCGATGAACTCCTCGATGTCCTCGTCCTGCTTGCGGGGCTCCGATCGCGCGGCGGTCCCCTGCGGAGGCCTCGGCGGGCTCGACGTCCGGACGCGCGGATCCTGCGCGGCGGCGGGCGGCGCGGCGGACGGCGGAGGCGGCGCGGCGGACGCCGGCCGCGGAGCGACGGACGGCGGCCGCGGAGCGACGGACGGCGGCCGTGGAGGCGGCGCGGCGCTCGCGCGCGCGCCGTTCGCGACCACGGTCGCCGTGATGATGGTGGGGTCCCCCGAGTCCTCGTCGATGTCGGCCTCGAGCACCTCGGCCTCGTCGATCATGATCGGATCGGCCTCCGCGTCGTCCCCGTCGAGCGGGACGTAGTTGCGGATGTGCTCGAGGAGCTCGCCGAACGCGATCGGCTTGTGGATGTAGTCCTCCGCGCGGGTCCTGAGCTTCCGGTGCTGCTCGAACGTCTCCTCGCTCGACTCGCTCGACATGATGACGAGCGGGACGTCCTTGAGCTGCGCGTCCTTCTTGAGCTTGTTGCAGACCGAGAAGCCGTTCATGCGCGGCAGCTCGATCGACAGCAGGATGAGGTCGGGGCGCTCGGCCGCAGCGACCTGCAGGCCGACGTTGCCGTCGTCGACCACCTGGACGGTGCAGCCGAGGCGGCCAAGTTCCGTGCGGAGCTCCCCGGCGAACGCCGGATCGCTCTCAAATACGAGGACTTTCGTCATGTTCCGGGGGTATGCGCGGGTTCGGAGGGGAACCCAAGATATCGGCCCCCGTCGACGAGTGTCAAACACGAGGCTGGACGCGCCGCTCAGGCCGTCCGGCCGCTGACGCGAGGAGCGATGAGGTCCACGTCCGAGGTGCGATACCGGACGATTCAGGTGCCTTTTGCCGGGAAGCGGGGCGGCGGCGGACTCGCGCGCTGGCAGATCACCGCTCGGTGAAGTGGCCGGGCGGCTCGTCGCCGAAGCACAGGCCCATCTCACGGGCCGTGACCACCGAGTCCGAGTCGAGCGGCACGGTCTTCGTCTTGCCGGCGACCTCGGCGAGGGGGACGAGCTCGATCCGGTTCGAGCGCAGGGCGACCATGCCGCTCCCGCAGTCCTCGACGAGGAAGCGCGTCGCTGCCGCGCCGAAGCGGAGCGCGAGCAAGCGGTCCGCCGTCGTCGGCCCGCCGCCCCGCTGCAGGTGGCCGAGCACCATGGAGCGCGCCTCCTTGCCGGTGCGGGCCGCGAGCTCCTTCGCCACGCGCTCGGCCACGCCCCCGAGGACGGCGGTGCGGCGGAAGGCGTCGCCCGCGTCCTTGATGGTCAGCTCTCCGCCCTCGGAGTACGCCCCCTCCGCCGCGACCACGATGGAGAAGCGCCGGCCGCGCGACTCCCGGAGGCGGATCTTGTCGGCGATCGCGTCGTACCGGAACGGGATCTCCGGGATCAGGATCGCGTCGGCTCCGCCGGCGATCCCGGCGTTCAGCGCGATCCAGCCCGCGTGCCGCCCCATCACCTCCACGACCATGATCCGCTCGTGCGCCTCGGTCGTGGTGTGGAGCCGATCGAGCGCCTCGGTCGCGATGGAGACGGCCGTGTCGAAGCCGAACGTGATGTCCGTGCAGCAGACGTCGTTGTCGATCGTCTTCGGCACGCCGACCACGAGCGGCAACCCGCGCTGGACGAGCTCGTGCGCGATGCGCATCGAGCCGTCGCCGCCCACCGAGATGAGCGCGTCGAACCCGCGCTCGCGGAAGCGCCGCACGAGGTCGCCGGACCGATCCCGCGGCACGAGCCCGTGCTCGCCCGGCGTCGGGTAGTGGAACGGATCGCCGCGGTTCGCGGTGCCCAGGATGGTGCCGCCGAGGTGCGCGATCCCCCGGACGCGCTCGCGATCGAGCCGGATGAGCCCGTCCGGAGCGTCCTCGAGCAACCCGCGGTACCCCTGCCGGATGCCCCAGACCTCCCAGCCACGTTCGAGCGCGCCGAGCGTGGCCGCACGGATGACAGCGTTGAGCCCGGGCGCGTCGCCTCCGCCGGTGCTGATAGCGATCTTGCGTGTCGCCATGAGGCGCGCAGCATTGCGAGCCCTCCTCGGCGACGCAATAGACAACTCCTCGCCGCGGCATCGAAAGGCGCGGAGGCGCGCGGCCCCGCGCTGTGCGTCGACGAACAGCGGCCCGCGCTGCGCGCTGGACCGGAGCAGCGCAACGCGAGAGAGCGCCGCCGCGAAGCGACCTTCGCACTCGACCGCACGAGGCGCGCGCGTGCTGCGGCCGGGGCCGCCCCGGGGGTGACTCGCTCCGGAGGGCTGCCGGCGTTACGGTCGCGCGCGCCGCCGCGGGGTATAGGGGCATGCGCTGCGGTCACCCCGTCCGCGCGTCCCTGTATGAACCGCGCCACCCTGATCCGAGGCATCCAGCTCATCGTCACGCTGACGCTCGCGTCGTTCGCGTACGTGCTCTACAGCGAGATCCACGACAAGCAGGCGAGCCTCGCCGCCGGGCTCGCGCACGTGCGGCCGGGCTGGCTGCTCGTCGGCGCCGCGCTGGCGCTGCAAGAGGGCGTGTTCGGGGGGCTCAGGATCTGGGTCCTCGGGCGCGTGCTCTGGCCCGGGCTCCGCGTCCGCACGGCGATCACCTCGGAGTTCGTGCTGATGTTCTGCGCCGGCGTGACCCCCGGGCAGGCCGGCGCGGCGCCCTCGCAGGCGGCGGTGCTCGTGCACGGCGGCATGCGGCTGGTCGACATGGCCACGGCCTCGCTGCTCGCCGCCTCGTGCACGGTCCTGTTCTTCCTGCTCTCCGCCGTGGCCCTCTTCGCGCTGCGGCACGGCGGGATGCTGGTCGTGCAAGGGGGCCAGCAGATCGAGTGGCTGCTCCTGTTCACGGTCGTCATGTTCGGCGCCGGGCTGGTCGCGCTGATCGCCGCAGCGGCGTACCCGCCGCTCCTCAAGGCGATCGTCCGCGCGCTCTCGGTGCCGCTGGGGAAGCTCCTGCGCGCCGTCCTGCTGGGCGCCCGGCGCGTGCCCCGGCTGCGGGCCCGCGCCGACGCCGCGCTCGCCGCGCCCGGCAGCACGACCGCGCGCCTGCTGCGGAGCGTGGACGAGTTCCACCACGGCTTCCGCATCTACATGCGCCGGGGCAAGCGCGCCTACGCCGCCGCGCTGCTGCTCACGTTCGGCTTCTTCTACTCGCGGTTCGCGGTCGCCTACTTCATCCTGCTCGGGCTCGGCATCCCGACCTCGCCCTCGACCTTCGTCTCGGTGGGCCCGCCGATCTTCCAGGTGATCCTGGTCCAGACGCTGCTCAATTTCGCGCTCTACATGACCCCGACGCCCGGCGCGAGCGGCGTCGCCGAGCTCGGCTCGAACGCGCTCATGTCGCCCTGGGTGCAGGGCGCGTTCGTGGTGCCGTACGTCGTGCTCTGGCGGGTGCTCGCCCTGTTCCTCTGCATGTTCGTCGGCGGCGTCTACGTCTTCCGCTACCTCGGCGCCGACGTGCTCGAGGAGCGCGTGAAGCAGACGGAGGCGGAGAAGCGCGCGCTCGAGGAGGCGACGCGCGTGGCCGAGGCGGCGCGCGCCGCCGGGGGCGCGGAGGAGGCCGCTGGCCGGCGGGGCGTGGGGTGACGCGGGAGCGCCGGCGCGCGCCGGCCGCGCGGGGGCCGGCGGCGCAGCGCGAGGGCGGGATCAGCGGGCGGGGATGGGCACGGCAGCGAACTGGACGACCTTGCCGCGCCGCACCTTGAGGAGCGCGACCGACCCGTCCTTGACCTTGGCGATGGCCGCGCGGAGGCCGGCCACGTCCTTGACCGGGGCGCCGTTCACCTCGAGGATCACGTCGCCCACCTGGATCTCCTGCACGTCGATGCCCGACGCGAACCCGTCGACCCGCACCCCGCCGCCGGCCGCGTCGGAGATCTGGATGCCGAGCTTCTCGGCGCTCTGCTGTCGATCGGGCCGGGCGCCCTGCGTCGGCCGCGGGCGGCTCGCCGCGTCGCCCTCCTCGTCCTGGAGCGCGTCCAGCCGGGCCACGACCTCGTGCCGCTTCTCGGCGCGCACGACGGTCACCTTGATCTCGGAGCCGGGCGCGTTGCGCGCGACGTTGCGCCGCAGCTCCTCGGCGTGGAGGATCGGGACGCCGTTGACCTCGACGATCACGTCGCCCGCCTTGATGCCGGCGCGCGCGGCGGCGCCGCCCGGCTCGAGCTCGGCGACGAGGGCGCCCCGCGGCGTGTCCAGCTTGAGCGCCGCGGCGAGGTCGCGCGTGACGGGCTGGAACAGCAGGCCGAGCTTGCCGCGCTCGACGAACCCCTTCTCGCGGAGCTGCGGGAGCACGTCCTTGAGCGCGTCGATCGGGATCGCGAACCCGATGCCGTTGGCGCCCGCGCGGATCGCGGTGTTGATGCCCACGACCTCGCCCCGCCAGTTGAACAGCGGCCCGCCGCTGTTGCCCGGGTTGATCGAGGCGTCGGTCTGGATGAAGTCGTCGTAGGGCCCCGCGCCGATCGCCCGCGCCTTCGCGCTCACGATGCCGAGCGTGACGGTGTGGCCGAGCCCGAACGGGTTGCCGACCGCGAGCACGTGCTCGCCGACCCGGAGCTGCTCGCTCGACCCGAGCGGCGCCACGGGCAAGCCGTTCGCCCCCTTCAGGCGCAGGAGCGCGAGGTCGAGCTTGGGATCGCGGCCGACGACCTCGGCCTCGAACTCCCGCTCGTCGGCGAGCCGGACGCGGACGCCGGACGCCTCGTGAATGACGTGCTCGTTCGTCACCACGTAGCCGCTCGGGTCGATGATGAAGCCGGTGCCGAGCGCGGTCTGCGTGGGTCGCGGACCGCCGCGCGGGGCGCCGCGGCCGCCCTGGGGGCCGAAGAAGAACTCGAAAGGATCGAGCCCCTCACGGCCCGCGGACTCATGGGTCGTCGTGATGTTGACGACCATGGGCCTGACCCGGTCGGACAGCGCAGCGACGTCGAAGGTGGCCGGCACCGGCGCCGGCGGGAGCGTGACGGTCGACACGGGCGGCGCCGCGTCGGGCGGCGCGACGGCCGCGGCCTGGGTGGAGGGAGGCGTGGCGTGAGCCTGTTGACCGCACCCGCCGAGCGAGAGCGCCGCCATCGAGAGCAGCGCGAGGACCGAAGCGCGGGAGCGAAAGGAAACCGCTTGAATCATGGAATCTCCGTCGGGCATTCGAAGGGGTCCCGTCCTGCGTCGGCGAACAGGGGACGCGCGGCGTTCATTCCGCCGCAGAAATAACGTCAACCCGCCCGCTGACAAGGGTGAGCGGCGCCGCGCGCCGGCGCGGCAGGCGCTGCGCGACCGGGCGGTAGACGGCGCGCGTCGCGCGCCGCGCGCCGGCCCGCCGTCCATGGCGGCGCCACCGCCGGCGACGGCGCCCGTCGAGATTTGAGCCGCAAGCGCGGCAGGGCTGCTAGGGTGCGCGCTCCTGGAGGCGAGCGATGCAGAGCGACGAGGGCCGACTGCGAGAACGCAAGATCGGGTTTCTTGGCGGTGGGAACATGGCAGAGGCGCTCATCCGAGGCCTGCTCCAGGGGGGCGCCGTGGGCGCGGGGCAGATCCGGGCGAGCGATCTCAAGAGCCAGCGGCTCGCGTTTCTCCACGAGCGCTACGGCATCGAGACGACCGAGGACAACGACGCGCTCTGCCGGTGGGCTGACGTCCTGGTCATCGCCGTCAAGCCGCAGATCGTCGATCGCATCCTCGCCCCGATCTCGGCGGGGCTCGGCGGCAACGACGTCGTCATCTCGGTCGCGGCCGGCGTGCCGATCGACGCCCTCGAGGCCCGCCTGCCGGAAGGCGCGCGCGTCATCCGCAGCATGCCGAACACCGCCGCCATCGCGCTCGCAGGCGCCACGGCGATCGCCGCCGGGAGCCACGCGACGAGCGACGACGTCGAGATCGCGCGGACCCTGTTCCAGGCGGTCGGCCGCGTGGTCGTGCTCGACGAGTCGCTGCTCGACGCGGTGACCGGCCTGTCGGGCAGCGGCCCCGCCTACGTCATGCTGATGATCGAGGCGCTCGCCGACGGCGGCGTGAAGGTCGGGCTCGGCCGGGACGCCGCGCTGCTGCTCGCCGCGCAGACGGTGTACGGCGCCGCCAAGCTCCAGCTCGAGACCGGCGAGCACCCCGGCCGCCTGAAGGACATGGTGACGAGCCCCGGCGGCACGGCGATCGCCGGCCTCCACACGCTGGAGGCGGGCGGCCTCCGGCGCACGCTCATCGACGCGGTCGAGGCCGCGTCCAATCGCTCCGCCGAGCTCGGCGCCCAGATGGCGCAGAAGCTCCGCCGTAGCTGACGCGAAGAGCGCAGCACGCCAGAGGCGCGCCCTCGCCGGGCGTCGAGGACCGCTCCGTCGGATCCGGAGGGGCGGCCTGCGCCGCGACCAGGTGGCATGAGCCGACAAGGGCGTGGCACGACCCCGGTACTCGCCTGACGCGGAGAGAGGGAGTCTCCCTCCGCTGTGATGGTGAGTTCCCGGAGCAGCGCCGCCATCTTGCTCTCTGGTTTCTCCTCACTTCCCATCGAGCGCATCACGCGCGGCGCCGACGTGGAGGAGCGGAGCGCGTCGAACGGATCCGTCAGGACGACAGCGGCGCATGGCCGCTGGCGAACTCAAGAGCTCGATTTTCCTCGTATCGCGGGCTCGCGCGAGGCCCGCTGTCGCGACCATGAGCGGAAGGCCGCGTCATTCCATGCATGTTCGGGTTTGTCGAACGATGCTCGCTCACAGGCCAAAGCGCCTGGTCGTGACGAGGCTTGACCTGGAGAGCTGATGGTCTGAGACTCCATCACATGCAGACATCACGATTTCTCTTTGCAGGCATATTGACGGTCGTTGGGTCGCTCGTCGCGCTCCCTGGCTGTGGTGATGACGACGACGGTGGCACCAGCGGTACCGGAACCACCACGACCTCCGGCACGGGTACCGGCGGCGCTGGCGGCGGGACCGGCGGCGGCGGTGAAGGCGGCGACGGCGGTGAAGGGGGCGGCGGCGATGGGGGCGGCGGCGGCGCGCCGGACGTGAGCTGTGCTTCCTACTGTGAGCTCGTCATGGCGAACTGTACCGACGATCTCGCTCAGTACGGCAGCCAGGCGTCGTGTGAGGCCTACTGCGCCGACCTCCCCGAGGGCACCGCGGGGGACACGACCGGCAACTCCCTTGCCTGCCGCGCCTACCATGCTGGAGAGGCCGCGACGAACGCCATGACCCATTGCATCCACGCGGGTCCGGGCGGCGGCGAGGTCTGCGGCTCGCCGGTCGAGTCGTTCTGTCTGGTCGCGCCCGAGGCGTGTCCCGACGTGTTCGCGGACACCGCGGTTTGCGAGGCGGAGGCCGCCAATTTCGATGCAGACACGCTCTACGCGGGTCCGGACAGCACGGGCAACACGCTTGCCTGCCGCCTGTACCATCTCACCGAGGCCGCAGCCAACGCGGAGACGCACTGCCCGCACATCGGGGAGGGCTCCCCAGTCTGCATGTGATCGCGCTGCGGAACACGTGAGACGCGCGGGCGACTGCGCCGAGCGCCAGCGCGAACGCCGTCGTGGACGATACCGAGGACCGCTCGGGACCTGAATCAGGGTCTCTCCCTTCGTGACGCGGTCGGCGCGTGGCCGGGCGAATTGCCACAGATGTCACAGAACGCCACGAGAGAGGGCGACCCATCCAGCGTAATGAAGCCGGCGCGACCCGCGAGATGGCTCCACCCGGCCGCCGTCTCCGCGGGCCCGGCGTCGCGCCCCCTGGCGCCGCTCGCCGCCAGGCCCCCCAGCGGCGCGAGCAGCGCCAGCGCCGCGCGGAGGTGTTGGCGATCGGCCGGCGCTTCGCTATGTTCGCCGCGTCGCAGCGGGACAGGCGATCGCCGGCGGCCGGGGAAACCCGGGCGCGGGAGGAAAGTCCGAGCTCCGCAGGGCAGGGTGCCGGGTAACGCCCGGTGAGAGCGATCTCGAGGAAAGTGCCACAGAGAACAGACCGCCGCGCCGCGCGCCTCGCGAGGGCGAGGAGCCCCCTGCCCGCAAGGGCAGCGCTCCGAGCCGCCGCCGGCTCGCCGCGCGGCAAGGGTGAAACGGCGGGGTAAGAGCCCACCGCGCCCTTGGCAACAAGGGCGGCACGGCAAACCCCACCTGGAGCAAGGCCGCGTAGGGAGGCGTCCACGACGGCGACAGCCGTCGCGGCGAGGGCTGCCCGCCCCAGGCCTCCGGGTTGGCTGCTTGAGGCGCGCGGCGACGCGCGTCCTAGAGGAATGATCGCCAGCGCGAGGGGGGCGACCCCCCGCGCAACAGAACTCGGCTTACGTCCCCTGCGACCACGGAGCCCCGCCCCGGCGGGGCTCCGTGCTTTTGTGCTCGACCGGCGCTCACGTGTGGCAAGGCGCTACGCCGCCAGCGGCTGGAGCCGATCGCGCAGCTTCTTCTTGGCGCGCGCCTCGAGCTGCCGAGCCCGCTCGCGCGATACGCCCAGGCGACGCCCGATCTCGGCGAGCGAGAGCTCTTCCTCCGGGTCCGCCATCATCCGGGTCTCGACGATGTACCGCTCGCGCGGGTCGAGGTTCTCCACCGCCTGCGTGAGCCGCTCGCGGAGCAGCGCCCCCTCCTCCGCGCGGGAGAAGCGCTCCTCCTGGTCCTGGTCGTCCGCCGGCAGGGTGTCGACCAGCGACCGGGCGCCGTCCTCGAACACCTTGGTGTCGAGCGAGACGTCCCGGGCTTCCAGCCGGTGGGCCATCTCCAGCACCTTCTCCGCGGGCGCGCCGAACTTCTCGGCCAGGAGACGATCGCCCTCCTCCCCCTCGCCGACGAGGCCGGCGATGCGCGCCCGCTCCCGGCGCAGCCGGAAGAACATCTTCGAGCGGAGCGGGCCCGAGCCCACGCCCACCAGGCTCCAGGAGTGGATGACGTGGTTCAGGATGTACGCCCGGATCCAGTAGGCCGCGTAGGTCACGAAGCGATTTCCGCGATCCGGGTCGTACTTGCGGATCGCGTGGACGATCCCGAAGTTCCCCTCGGCGATGAGGTCGGAGAGCGGAATTCCGTAACGCCGGTAGCTGATCGCGATCGAGACAACATGCCTCAGGTTCGCGAGCGCGAGCGCGGCCGCGGCCTGCTCGTCGCCGTGGTCCCGCCACCGTCGAGCGAGCTCGACCTCTTCCTCGCGCGACAGCTCCGGGATCTGCCGAACATGCGTGATGTAGCGCGATACAGCGCTGGCCTGATCTCGGGACGTTTGCACAGGGTTTCCTTCGAGGTCCGACGACCCCGGTTCGATTGATGAGGCCGGCCTGCGCCGGACCTCGACTCCTGCTCTCGAGGCCGGCTTGCGACGGACCTCGATCGCGTTGATCGTTCCGCCGGCACTTGCCGACGGCGCGGTTGGTTCGAGATTCAGAAGGGAGCAGCCCACCAAGGCTGCGATGCAGTTGGCATGCCGCCCCGGGCGGGCAGCTTGTACACCGTGGCTGGGAACCCTTGGCGCACGGCGGCTCCGGCTCGCCCGCGCGAGCACGGAGGGAAAGAGGATGCGCTAGAGAGCCGGGAAGGTCGGGATGCTCCGGGCGGAAGCGCTCAGGCTGCCCGTGTGCATCTCACGTCGCCCGCTCCGGGGAGGTCCGGAGCAAGCCAGGACGGAAGCGAGGTTCCGGGGGAGGAGCGAGCCGGATCAGACGGAGAACGACGAGCCGCAACCGCAGGTGCTCTTCACCGACGGGTTGCTGAACTTGAAGCCCGAGCCGTGGAGGCCTTCCACGTAGTCGATCTCGGTGCCGTCGAGGTACTGGAAGCTCAACGGGTCGATGTAGAGCTTGATTCCACGGTCCTCGAACTCCTCATCGAACTCGGTGGGCTTGTCCTCGAAGTAGAGGTCGTACGAGAAGCCCGCGCATCCGCCGCCCACGACGCGCAAGCGCAACCCCTGCCCCAGCAGCTCCTCCGCGGTCGCGATCTCCATCACCTTCTCGGCTGCCTTCTCTGTGATCGTGATCATCCTGAATCTCCTCTGCGTGCTGTGTCCGGCGGGGGACGGCGGGTTCTTTCCCGAAGGGCGCTCGCCCCGCGGGTCGAAGGTCGACCCTGCGTGAGCCCGGCCGGCCGTGCCCTGGGGTGGGGTGCTCAGGGCTAGCCAAAGATACGCACCTCCAGCGATATCCGCCAGTGCCTCAGCCGCAGCGGCGTACGGCAAGGCCCGGATCGGTCGTCCGGCTCGGCGGGGGCCGGGGTCGGGCGCGGCCAGGCCGCCGGTCCGGCGCGACGACGCCGCGCGATCCGCTCCCCCCTCTCAGGAGCAGCCGCCCTCGCCCGCCCGCAGCCGGCGCTTGACGCCCGGGAGCAGGACCGCCAGCATCCCATCCTGTCATCCGGATTGGAAGATACTTATTGCCCCGATCTCAGCACCACGGCCGAGCTCCTCCGACTGCTGGGCGACCCGACCCGCGCCCGCCTGCTGGCGCTGCTCGGCCGCGAGGAGCTGACCGTCGCGGAGATCGCCGACGTCACGCAGCTCGCGCAGTCGGATTGCGCAGCCCGCCCCGCAGGACGGCTGCCCCGCGGCCGGAGCCCCCACGGCGAAGAAGCCCAGGAGAAGAGCAGAGCCATGAACGGAAGCGAACGCCCCGCGCGCCTCGAAGAGATCCTCGACACCCGGATCCTGTGCCTCGACGGGGCGATGGGCACGATGATCCAGCGCTACCGCCTGGGCGAGGCCGACTACCGCGGCGACCGCTTCCGCGACCACGCGATCGACCTCAAGGGCAACAGCGATCTGCTCGTGCTGACGAGGCCGGACGTCATCGCGAAGATCCACGGCGCGTACCTCGAGGCGGGCGCCGACATCATCGAGACGAACACCTTCACCGGCACCTCGATCGCCCAGGCCGACTACCGCCTGGAGTCGCTCGCCTACGAGATCAACCTGACCGCGGCGCAGATCGCGCGGAAGGCGGCCGACGCGTGGACGGCGCGCACGCCGGACAAGCCGCGCTTCGTGGCGGGGTCGATCGGGCCAACGCCGAAGACGCTGTCGATCTCGCCGAGCGTGAACGATCCGTCATTCCGCGCGGTCACGTTCGACGAGCTGGAGCGGGCATTCGCCGAGCAGGTGCGCGGGCTCGTCGACGGGGGGGCCGACGTGCTCCTCGCGGAGACGTTCCTCGACACGCTCAACATGAAGGCGTGCCTCGTCGCGATGGAGGAGGTCTTCGCGGAGAAGGGGCGGCGCCTGCCGATCATGCTCAGCGTGACGATCACCGACCGGAGCGGCAGGACGCTCGCAGGCCAGACGATCGACGCGTTCTGGACGAGCGTGGAGCACGCGAGGCCGCTCAGCGTGGGCCTCAACTGCGCCCTCGGCGCGAGCGACATGCGACCCTACCTCGTGGACCTCGCGAAGCTCGCGCGGGCGCGGGTGAGCTGCTACCCGAACGCGGGCCTGCCCAACGCGTTCGGCGAGTACGACGAGCTCCCGGAGACCACGTCGCGGCTGCTCGCGGAGTTCGCCGAGGGCGGGCTCGTGAACATCGTCGGCGGCTGCTGCGGGACGACGCCGGACCACATCCGCGCGATCGCCCGGGCGACGGCGAGGCTCAGGCCGCGGCAGGTGCCCGCGGAGCGCGACGGCTTCGGGCGCTTCAGCGGCCTGGAGACGCTCGTCATCCGGCCCGACACGAACTTCCTGATGATCGGCGAGCGGACGAACGTGACGGGCTCGGCCCGGTTCATGGAGCTCATCAAGAAGGGCGACTTCACGACCGCGCTGGAGGTGGCGCTGGATCAGGTGCGCGGCGGGGCGAACATCCTCGACGTCAACATGGACGAGGGCATGCTCGACTCCGAGCAGGCGATGACGACGTTCCTGAACCTCATCGCCACCGAGCCCGAGATCGCCCGCATCCCGATCATGGTCGACAGCTCGAAGTGGTCGGTCATCGAGGCGGGGCTCAAGTGCATCCAGGGCAAGGGGATCGTCAACTCGATCAGCCTCAAGGAGGGGCCGGAGGACTTCCTCAAGAAGGTGCGCACCGTCCGGCGCTACGGGGCGGGCGTCGTGGTGATGGCGTTCGACGAGGTCGGCCAGGCCGAGACGGTGGAGCGGAAGGTCTCGATCTGCCAGCGCGCCTACAAGCTCCTCACCGAGGAGGTCGGCTTCGATCCGCAGGACATCGTCTTCGACCCGAACATCCTCGCGATCGCGACCGGCATCGAGGAGCACAACGACTTCGCCAGGAACTTCATCGAGGCGACGCGGATCATCAAGGCGACCTGCCCGGGGGCGCGCGTGAGCGGCGGCGTGTCGAACCTGTCGTTCTCGTTCCGCGGGAACAACGTGGTCCGCGAGGCGATGCACTCGGCCTTCCTCTACCACGCGATCCGCGCCGGCATGGACATGGGCATCGTGAACGCGGGGCAGCTCGCGGTGTACGAGGACATCCCGAAGGACCTGCTCGAGCGGGTCGAGGACGTCATCTTCAACCGGCGCCAGGACGCGACCGAGCGGCTCGTCGAGTTCGCCGAACAGGTGAAGGGCAAGGGGAAGAAGAAGGAGCTCGACCTCGCCTGGCGCGAGGGCCCGGTCGAGGGGCGGCTGTCGCACGCGCTCGTGAAGGGGCTCGTCGATTTCATCGAGGCGGACGTGGAGGAGGCGCGGAAGAAGTACGACAAGCCGCTCTCGATCATCGAGGGGCCGCTGATGGACGGGATGAAGATCGTCGGCGAGCTGTTCGGCGCCGGGAAGATGTTCCTCCCGCAGGTGGTGAAGAGCGCCCGGGTGATGAAGCGCGCGGTCGCGTACCTCATGCCGTTCATGGAGGCCGAGCGGGCCGCGGGCGCCTCGTCGTCGCACGGGAAGGTCGTGATGGCGACCGTGAAGGGCGACGTCCACGACATCGGCAAGAACATCGTGGGCGTGGTGCTCGGGTGCAACAACTACGAGGTGATCGACCTCGGCGTGATGGTGCCCCAGGACAGGATCCTGGAGGCGGCGCTGAACGAGAAGGCCGACATGATCGGGCTGAGCGGCCTCATCACGCCGTCGCTCGACGAGATGGTCAGCGTGGCGCGCGAGATGGAGCGGCGGGGCATCCGGCTGCCGCTGCTCATCGGCGGGGCGACGACGAGCCGGCAGCACACGGCCGTGAAGATCGCGCCGGAGTTCAGCGGCACGGTGGTGCACGTGCTCGACGCGTCGCGGGCCGTGGGCGTGGTGTCGAGCCTGCTCGACAAGGCGAACCGGGAGACCTTCGACGCGCAGAACCGGGCGGAGCAGGCCAAGCTGCGCGAGCTGTTCGCGAGGAAGCGGGCGAAGCCGCTGGTGACGCTCGCCGCGGCGGACGAGGGGCGGCTCAAGGTCGCGTGGCGGCCCGAGGACATCGCGACGCCGTCGTTCACGGGGCGGCGCGTGGTGGACGACGTCCCGCTGTCGGAGATCGCGAAGTACATCGACTGGACGTTCTTCTTCACCGCCTGGGAGCTCCGGGGGCCGTTCCCGCAGATCCTGGAGCACCCGCAGTACGGCGAGGCGGCGCGCGAGCTGTTCGACCACGCGCAGAAGGTGCTGCAGCGGATCATCGATGGCGCGTTGATCCAAGCGCGGGGCGTGTACGGCTTCTGGCCGGCGAGCGGGGAGCAGCGGGACATCGTGCTCTACGAGGACGAGGCGCGCGCGCGCGAGCTCGTCCGGTTCAACATGCTGCGCCAGCAGCAGGTGAAGGCCGCGGGCGCCGCCGAGGAGGACGGCGAGAAGGCCGTGGGCGGCGAGCGGCCGTACCTGTCGCTCGCCGACTTCGTGGCGCCGCGGGAGAGCGGGCTCGCCGATCACGTCGGGGCGTTCGCGGTGACGGCCGGGCTCGGGCTCGATGAGGTGGTGCGCGCGTACGAGAAGGACAAGGACGACTACAGCGCGATCATCGCCAAGGCGCTCGCGGACCGGCTCGCGGAGGCGTTCGCGGAGCTGCTCCACGCGCGGGCGCGCAAGGACTGGGGGTACGGCGCGGGAGAGGCGCTGACCAACGAGGAGCTCATCGGGGAGAAGTACCGCGGGATCCGGCCGGCGTTCGGGTATCCGGCGTGCCCGGATCACACCGAGAAGCGCAAGCTGTTCTCGCTGCTCGACGCGCCCTCGGTCGGCATCGAGCTGACCGAGACCTACGCGATGATGCCGGCGGCGAGCGTCAGCGGCATCTACCTGGCGCACCCGCAGGCGCGGTATTTCATGGTGGGGCGCATCGGCAGGGATCAGGTCGCGGAGTACGCGAAGCGCAAGGGGATGGCGGTCGAGGAGGTGGAACGGTGGCTGTCGCCGAGCCTGGGATACGACCCCAAGGCGGCTGCCCCGGAGTGAGCGCTGCCGTGCTGAGGCGGCGATCAGGCGAATGAGGTGATGAGCCCCGGGGGCGCGCTGTCTGCGCCCGCGCGGTCGACCGCGCGGGCGCAGACAGCGCGGCGGACGCCGTGATAAGGTCGCGGCATGGCCGAAGCCGACTGGTTCGCGCTGAACCGCGCCGCGTGGAACGAGCGCACCCGGGTCCATCTGGCCTCGAAGTTCTACGATCTGGCCTCGTTCCGGGCCGGCGCGAGCTCGCTCAAGCCCATCGAGCTCGAGCAGGTCGGCGACGTGCGCGGCAAGACGCTTTTGCACCTGCAATGCCATTTCGGTCAGGACACGCTCTCCTGGGCGCGGCTCGGCGCGCGCGTCACCGGGCTGGACCTCTCCGACGAGGCCGTCAAGGCCGCGCGCGCGCTCGCCGAGGAGCTCTCGCTCGACGCGCGCTTCGTCGAGGCGAATACCTACGACGCCCCCGCGGCGCTCGGCGGGGAGACGTTCGATATCGTCTTCACCTCGTATGGAGTCCTCGGGTGGCTCCCGGACATGGCGCGCTGGGCGCGCGCGGCCGCCGCGTGCCTGAAGCCGGGGGGCGTCCTGCACCTCATCGAGTTCCACCCCGTCGTGTGGATCTTCGACGACGCGTTCGAGCGCGTCGCCTATGCGTACGACGGGCTCGGCGAGCCGATCCACACCGAGCAGACGGGCACGTACGCCGACCGCGACGCGCCCGTGACGCTGCAGGAGGTCGGCTTCAACCACGGGATCGGCACGGTGGTGACAGCGCTGCTCGACGCGGGCCTCACGCTGGAGCGGCTCCGCGAGCTCGACTGGTCGCCTTACGACATCTTCCCGGACATGGAGGAAGGCCCGCCGGGGCAGTTCCGCATGAAGAGGTTCGGGCGCCGCCTGCCGCTCGTCTACGCGCTCTCGGCGCGGCGGCCGCCCTGAGAGGAGCGCCGCTCGCTCAGGGCGCCGCGGCGCTCCCCGCCGCCCCGCCGCCCGCCTTCGTGTACGAGCTGCCGGCCGGCGCGGTGATGTGCGGATTCCTGGCGACCTCCTCCGCGGCCGCCGCGGACCAGCGCGCCATCGCGGGGAGCGACGTGACGGTGGCCGCATACGCCCGCGCGGCCTCGTCGATCTCGACGTCGTACGAGAGCAGGCGCGTCACCACGGGCGCGAACATCGCATCCGCGATCGAGAAGGCGCCGAACAGGAACGGCCCGCCCTGGCCGAACCGGGCGCGGCAGTCGCCGAAGATCCCGAGGACGCGGGCGATGTCGCGGGCAGCGCCCTCCGAGACGTGGCGCCGCGGGTGCCGCCGCGCGATGTCCATCGGCAGCTCGCGGCGCAGGTCGGAGAAGCCCGAGTGCATCTCGCTGCTGACCGCGCGCGCCACGGCGCGGGCCTCCCGCCCTTCGGGCCACAGCCGCGCTGCGGGGAAGGCCTCCGCCACGTACTCGCAGATGGCGAGCGACTCCCACACGACGAGATCGCCGTGGCGCAGGACAGGCACCTTGCGCGTCGGCGAGTGCTGGGCCACCCGGTCGACCCAGTCGGGGAGCTCGTACGGGATCACGTGCTCCTCGAACGGGACGCCCGCGTGGGACATCGCGAGCCACGGCCGGAGCGACCAGGACGAGAGGTTCTTGCTGCCGATATACAGGTGAAGCGGGGCGGTGGTCATCGTTTGGTCTCCTTGGTTCGTCGGGGCTTGCGGGGCGCGGCCCGGGCGATCCCGTCCTCGGTCGGGCCGCTCGGAGGCCGCGGAGGGCGGGCGTCGCCGCCGAGGAGGGCGCGCTCCTCGGCCAGCACGCGCGCGATCGCGTCCAGCACCGCGCGCACGCGGGGGGTGTGCTGGAGGTCGCGGTGCACGGTCAGCCAGATGGCGCGGCGGGGCTCGTCCGGCAGGGCGATGCGCGCGAGGTCCGGCTCGAGATCGCCGATGAAGCACGGCAGCAGCGCGACGCCGAGCCCGGCGCGCGCGGCGCCGAGCATGCACGCGGTGCTGTTGCTGCGGAAGACGCAGGGGCCGCCGGCGGCCATGCGCTCGAACCAGACGTGCTCCGGCGGCATGGCGCCGGGCGCCTCGATGCCGATGCGCGCGTGCGCCGGGAGATCGGCCGCGGTGGGCGCGCCGCGCCGCTCGACGTACGCGCGCGCGGCGTAGACAGCCCAGCCGACCACGCCCGCCTTGCGGACCACGAGGCCGCCCTCGGCCGAGCGGAAGAAACGGACCGCGATGTCCGCTTCCCGCCGGGAGAGATCGAGCGCGCGGATCGCCGTCACGAGCTCGACCGAGATCCCCGGGTGCGCCGCGTGGAGCGCGCCCAGCCGGGGCGCGAGGAAGCGGCTGCCGAACGCCTCGGCGACCGTGACGCGCACGGCGCCGGTGAGGCGCTGATCGCGCCCGAGGCTGCCGCGCTCGATGGCGAGGATCGCCTCCTCGACCCGCGCGACGTCGGGGATCAGGGTCAGGCCCTCGCTGGTGAGCGCGTAGCCCGAGGGCGACCGCACGAACAGGCGGACGCCGAGCGACGCCTCGAGCGCCTCGACCCGGCGGCCCACCGTGGTGTGATCGACGCCGAGCGCGCGGCCAGCGCCGGCGAGGGAGCCCGCCCGGGAGAGGGCGAGGAGATACCGCAGGTCGTCCCAGCTCATCACGATGCGAATCTCCCGGCCACGCCGCGCGAGCATGCGCCGCCCGCAGCGTACCGGGGAGGCGGCAAATGCGCGCGCCGGCTGTGCGAAAATGCACAGCACCGCTGCGCACCGGCGCGCTGGGCGCCTCCCCTACCCCGCCGCGGCGGCGCTCACCTGCACAGGATGCGCTCGTCGAGCGGCAGACGCGCGCTGCGCTCGGGGTGCGCGAAGGTGTCCGGCGACCGCAGCGCCTCGCAGAGGCGCGCGTCGGCCAGCGCGACGAGCGCGTCGGGCGCCGCGGGCAGCGGGGCGTCGCACGGGATCGGCTGCGCCATCGCGTGGACCGGCGGGCCGCGCTGGAGGAGGCTCTCGTAGAGCGCGTGGCCGAAGACGAGCGCCGCGGCCTCGCCGCGCTGCACGGCGTCCCGCGCCTCGTCGGCGCAGCGGCGCAGGTCGGAGGCGTCGGCGAGCGGCGCGCGGCGCGCGTGCGCGTCGTAAAGCAGCAGGAGCCCGCCCTCGTCGAGCAGCGCGAGCCCGTCCAGCTCGCGCGTGCGCGCGGGAGGGAGCGCGTCCGCGCCGGGCTCGAGGCGCGCGGCGATCGCCCGGTGCTGGCGGGCGTGGAGCTCCGCCTTGGCGCGCGGGAACGCGGCCCACACGAGCATGTTGAGGAAGTCGTGCCAGTTATTCGGCCGCGTGGGCACGCACCCCTCGACGTGGATGCGCGCGTCGTAGAGCGCCGCAGGGTCCACGGGCGCGCGCCGCCGGCGCCGCCGCGGCCGCGGCGCCTGCTCGGCGAAGCGCACGGGGAAGCCGTCGCCGAGCGCCCGGTTGTAGTCCTCGACGGGCGGCCAGCCGGCGCACCCCGCGAACGCCTCGGCCCGGGGACGGATGGGCCAGTAGAGCCGGCTCTTCTCGTGGAAGAGCGGGTCCCAGGGAACGGGGCTGCTCCCCGGTGCGCCGCCCTGGCGCGGCGCAGCTCGGCCAGCGGCGCTCACGCGGGCACCGTAGGAGCTGGGCGGCGGGAGCTCAAGCAGCGCGCGACGCGGCGCCCGGACGCCCGGGTCAAAGGCAGCGAGCGCGGCGTGGATCCGGCCTGGATCCAGCGCGCCGGGCGCCGGCGGGCGGCGGCGACGGGACGGCCCGCCGCCCGCCTGTCATCCCGGCGCCGTGGTACCCTCGAGTCCCTGATGACGCCGGACCTCATCGTTCGCGGGTTGCGGGTGGTCACCGGGGGCGCCGTGCGGCCGGCCTCGGTGCACATCCAGGGCGGCACGATCGTCGACGTCGCGGGCCATGACGAGGTGCCGGAGGGCTGCCCTGTCGTGGACGCGCCGCCGGGCGCGGTGGTGATGCCCGGGCTCGTCGATGCGCACGTGCACATCAACGAGCCTGGGCGGACCGAGTGGGAGGGGTTCGAGACGGCGACGCGCGCCGCGGCCGCGGGCGGCGTCACGTCGCTCGTCGACATGCCGCTCAACAGCATCCCGCCGACGACGACCGTCGCGCACCTCGAGGAGAAGGCGCGGGCCGCGGAGGGCCGGTGCCTCGTCGACGTGGGCTTCTGGGGCGGCGCCGTCCCGGGCAACGCGGGGGAGCTCTTGCCGCTGCTCGAGGCCGGGGCGCTCGGGTTCAAGTGCTTCATGGTCGACTCGGGCGTGGCGGAGTTCGGCCACGTCGCCGAGGCCGACCTGCGGGCGGCGCTCGAGGTGCTCGCGGGCACGGGGGCGCCGCTGCTCGTCCACGCCGAGCTCCCCGGCCCGATCGACGCGGCGCGCGCGGCGATCGCCGGCCTCGATCCGCGGACGTACGCCGCCTACCTGCGCTCGCGGCCGCGCGAGGCGGAGGACGAGGCGATCGCCCTGCTCGCGTCGCTCTGCCAGGCGACGGGCGCGGCGGCGCACGTGGTCCACCTCTCGTCGGCGACGGCGCTCGGCATCCTGAGGCAGGCGCGCGACGGCGGCGCCGCGCTGTCCGCCGAGACGACGCCGCACTACCTGCACTTCGCGGCGGAGGAGATCCCGGACGGCGCGACGCCGTTCAAGTGCGCCCCGCCGATCCGGGAGCGCCAGAACCGCGAGGAGCTCTGGGCCGCGCTGCAGGGCGGGCTCATCGATCTCGTGGTCTCCGATCACTCCCCGTGCACCCCCGAGCTCAAGCGGCTCGAGGCCGGCGACTTCGACGCGGCCTGGGGCGGGATCTCGAGCCTGCAGCTCGGCCTGTCGATCGTGTGGACCGACGCCCGGCGCCGGGGCATCCCGCTCGAGCGGCTCGCGACGTGGCTGTGCCGGGGGCCGGCGCGGCTCGCCGGGCTGCGCCGCAAGGGGGAGATCGAGAGGGGGTTCGACGCGGATCTCGTGATCTGGGATCCCGAGGCGACCTTCCGGGTGGAGCCGCCGCTCATCCAGCACCGGCACAAGGTGACGCCGTATGCCGGCGAGGAGCTCCACGGCGTCGTTCAGGCCACGTACCTCCGCGGCGAGAAGGTCCATGAGCGCGGGGGCTTCGCCAGGGAGGCGAGAGGGCGATGGTTGAAGCGAGAGGGGTGACGGGGCCCGCGTTCGCGGAGGCGCTCGACCTGGCCTCGGAGCGCCTTGGCGGCGCGGTGCTCGCGGCCAACGACGAGTTCTTCGCGCCGAAGGAGAACCTGCTCAGGGCGTCGAAGCCGGTGTTCCTCGAGCACGAGTACACCGATCGCGGCAAATGGATGGATGGCTGGGAGACGCGCAGGCGACGGACTCCCGGGTTCGACTGGTGCCTCGTCCGGCTGGGTCTCCCCGGGATCCTCCGCGGGGTCATCGTCGACACGGCGTTCTTCCGGGGCAATTACCCGGAGCACTGCTCGATCGAGGCGTGCGCGGCGCGGCCCGACGCGCGGGTCGACGAGCTGCTCGATCCGCGGACGCACTGGGTCGAGGTCCTGCCGCGCTCGCCGCTCGCGGGCGACGCGCAGAACGCGTTCGCGGTGAGCTGCTCGTCGCGGTTCACGCACCTTCGCCTGAACATCTATCCGGACGGCGGGGTAGCGCGGCTCCGCGTGTACGGCGACGCCGTCCCCGACTGGCGGCGGCTCGATCGTCCGGGCGCGGAGATCGACCTCGCGGCCGCGGAGAACGGGGCGAGCGTGCTGTCGTGCAGCGACATGTTCTTCGGGGTTCGCCACAACCTGATCATGCCCGGTCGGGCGGCGAACATGGGAGAAGGCTGGGAGACGCGCCGCCGGCGCGGGCCCGGGTACGACTGGGCGCTCGTGGCGCTCGCGGCGCAGGGGGAGATCGGCCGGATCGAGGTCGACACGAACCATTTCAAGGGCAATTACCCCGACAGCTGCATGATCGAGGGGATCGACGCGGCGGGGCGCGCGGCGGAGGAGCTCGGCGGAGCGAACGAGTGGCGGGAGATGGTGCCGCGGACGAAGCTCCAGGCGCACACGCGTCACCTCTTCGAGGAAGAGCTCCGCGCGACGGGGCCGTTCACGCACGTCCGCCTGAACATCTATCCGGACGGCGGCGTGAGCCGGCTCCGCATCCTCGGGAGGGCGACCCGGAGCGGGGCGGCGGCGCAGCGGCTCCGCTGGCTCAACGCGCTCACGGAGCTGGAGGCGGCGGCGGAGCTCCGCGCGGCGTGCGGGTCGTCCGCGTGGTCGTCGCAGATGGCGGCGGCGCGGCCGTTCCGCGACGAGGAGCACCTCCTGGCGGCGGCGGCGCAGGGGTTCGCGCGGCTCGGAGCGGAGGACTGGCTGGAGGCGTTCCGCGCGCACCCGCGCATCGGGGAGACCAGAGCGCAGGCGGAGGCGGCGGAGACGAGCGCGACGGCGAGGCGCTTCTCGAGCCAGGAGCAGGCGGGGATGAGCGCGGCGGCGCACGAGACGCGGGAGGAGATGGCGCGGTACAACCGCCTTTACGACGAGAAGTTCGGGTTCATCTACATCGTGTGCGCCACGGGCAAGAGCGCGGACGAGATGCTCACGATGCTGCGGGAGCGGATCGAGCACACGCCGGAGGAGGAGCTGGGCATCGCCGCGGAGGAGCAGCGGAAGATCACGGAGATCCGGCTGAAGAAGCTCCTCTGGGGGGGCTAGCGGGCCGAAGGAAGGGTGCCTATCGCCTTCAATCGATCACCGGGAGAGCTGGCCTCGCAAGGCGCCTTCGGGGAAATCCGCGGTGCGGACGGCGACATAATACCTCGCGGGATCGGCGAGCAACGCCCCGAGGTCGTCGCGAGGCGCGGGCACACAGCCGCTGGAGCTGCCGCCCGTCGGGGGCATCAGCGTGATGACGCCCCGGCCCGCGCGGCCGACAGGGCCCTCGTGAACGCGCGCCGCGATCGCGGGGGAGATGCCGGCCACCGCCAGGTCGAAGCAGACCTCGCCGCGGGCGAGATCGAGGGTGAGGCGGGCCGTCCCGCTCCCGTCCAGATCGCCGGGACCGGGCACTTCGTCACGCCCGCTCAGCGCCGCCGTGATCGGGCGGACCGGGCGCTCGGGCAACGCCGCGACGGCAAACGTCGTCGCGAGGAGGACGGCGCCCAGAGCGGACATCGTGAGATGCTGCATGTCTCCCTCCTGCACATCCCGGGGATGCACAACGCGAGAGCGCCACAGGAGCAAAGACGACGCCGACCACCGCGCCGCAAGGAACACCCCGCGCGACAGCCGATGACGCGCGGCGGCGCACCGACGACACGCACCGGATGAAGGCGCCAAGAACGCCGCCCGCGCGACGTATGGAGCAGAGTCGCCGCTCCTGCCGCGATTGAACCCGGATCAGCAGGAGCGTAAAGTAGCCCCCCGCTCATGATCTCGACACGAAAGCCGTCCCGCGCCGCGACGTCCCGGCGCGTCGAGGGCAAGCCGCCGCGGCAGCGGCTCGACCTCGACGCGCGCCGCGCGCAGCTGCTCGCGCTGGGGCTCGAGCTCTTCAGCCAGCGAGCCTACGACGAAGTCGCCATCGACGAGGTGGCGCAGGCGGCGGGGATCTCGAAAGGGCTTCTCTACCATTATTTTCCGACCAAGCGCGAGTTCTACATCGCCGTCCTGCGCGAAGCGGCGCGCGAGCTCGTCGAGCGGTCGCTGGACGTCGACGATGTGCCGGTGCCCGAGCGCCTGCGCACCGGGCTGGACGCCTACCTGGCCTATGTCGAGCGACAGGGGATCTCCTATGCGGCCGTCTTCCGGGGCGGCATCGGCTCGGACGCCGAGGTGCTGGCGATCATCGAGGAGACGCGCAGCCGCTTCCTCGACAAGCTGCTCGCCGAGGTGCCGGTGGCCGGGCGGCCTCCGGCGCTCAAGGTGGCCCTGCGCGGGTGGATCGGGTTCGTGGAGGCGACCAGCCTCGACTGGGTCGAACGTCACGAGCTCGACCGGACGTCGCTGCGCGATCTGCTCGCCGATCTGCTGCCGGAGGTGGTGAGGCTCGCCATGATGCACGCGGGCGGACAGGGCGCCGCCGCGGCCGGCGCCGCGGCAGAGACACCGGCGTGAGCGCGCTCGGTCCGCCGCGGCCGGCCCAGGGTTGACGACGAGTCCGCCTTCTGCCACGAGACGGGCGCGCGCGAGGCGCGCAGAGAGCACCGCGGAGGCACCCGATGAGCACAGACAACCCGAGGACCGAAGACAACTTGACCGTACCCAAGCTCATCGCGCTTGCAGCCACGACGCTCGTCGTGGCCTTCTCGGTCATCTACCTCATCTCCCCCTGAACGACGCCCCACGGCGCCGGCCGCAGCAAGCGCGGCCGGCGCTACAGCGGCCTTGCGCACCGGACGCCGAGCGCGTCGGTGACATCGGTCGGATCCCACGCGTCCCGGAAGACCGTGGAGATCTCCTCCTCGTCGGGCTGCCACCAGCTACCGCCGCGGATCACCCGCGCCGAGCCCCCCTCGACGTTCGCACAATCGACGCAGGGGTCGAGGTATGGCCCCTCGAAATCCAGGGTCCACTCCCACAGGTTTCCCGCGAGATCGGCTTGCCCCCACACGCCATCACCTCGCGGCGATCTCGATCCGACAACCGCGCTGCCCGCGGCGTCGTACACGGCATACGTCGAGTTCGGAAACGCGTTGCCCCAGGGGAACCTCCGCTGCTCGCCCCCTCCGGCCGACGCGTGGTTCCACTCCGCCTCTGTCGGGAGCCGCCCGCCGTCCCAGGCGCAGAAGGCGAACGCGACGAACCAGCTCACGCAGCTGATCGGCCTGGCCTCGTTCTCACCCACGTCGTCGGTCCACGAGTGCAATCCCGGATTGCACTTCAAGCCCTCCCTCAGCTCGGCCTGGCCCTCCGGCAACCGCGAGTCCCACGCGCCGTCCCAGCCGCTTCGCGGGATCCGCGGGTGAGCTCCCGCGCCGGCGCCAGGCCGGCTCCCGGGGTACGCCTCGACGAAGCTGCGGAACCGTCCGACCGTGACCTCGTATCGATCCAGGCGAAGATCGCTCACCTCCGCGGGGTGCGCGGGTTGGTTGCTCCGGTTGTACCTGCCGCCCGGAACGCGCGGGCTCGCGCAGCAGGGCTGGTCCCGCTCCGGACCGCAGGCCTCGCCTGCTCCAGGCCCGCCCGCGCGGCAGCTCGGCGGCACGACGCACGAGCCCGCGGCGCCCGCGCCGCACCACCCGGCGCAGCCGACGTGCCCCCAGCGCCCGTCGCTGCCGCACACCTCCACGAGCTCGCCGGCGCACCGCGTCTCCTCGGGAGAACACGCGACGGAGCTCCCTCCGCCACCGCCGATCCCGTCACCACCAGCCTCGCCGCCGCCGCCTGCCTCGCCGCCGCCGCCTGCCTCGCCACCGCCGATCCCGTCACCACCAGCCTCGCCGCCGCCTGCGTCACCGCCGCCGCCTCCCGCGGCCGCCGGCCCACCTGCTGCGCCGCCAGCCGCCGCAGCACCGCCCTGGTCGACGAAGTCCCGCACCGTCGTCGAGCACCCCGACCAGAGCGCGGCCGTCGCGACCGCCAGCAAGCCAGCAGCGCGCCAGTAACCCCGAGCTTCACCCGACGGACTTCGTAGAGCGCTCACCATTCCCCCTCTCGATCGCCCGGCACCGGGCACTGGCACATCGTACCATGTGCCCATCCCCCTGCGTCTCGCCCGGGCCGTCGCCGCGGCGAACCCATCGCGCGAGCCCGCCAGGGACGAGCGGGTCACGCGCCCGAGCGCGCAGCGGGGTGCGCGCGCGCTGCCGCGCGCTCAGCTGCCCCGGTACGTGGTGTAGCCGTGAGGGCTGAGCAGCAGCGGGACATGGTGGTGCTGCGCCGGGTCCCGGATCTCGAAGAGGATCGAGACGGTGGGGTAGAAGCTCTCGGAGCCGAGCGCCGCGAAGTAGGCGCCGGTGTGGAAGGTGAGCCGGTACGTGCCCTGGATCGGCCGCTCGCCCTGCGGGAGCAAGCCTCTCTGCCGGCCGTCGTCGTCGGTCGTGCCCCGGCCGATCTCCCGGTAATCGCCGCCGTCGCCGACCTCCAGCACCACCAGCACGCCGCTCGCCGGGCGGCCCCGCGACGTGTCCAGCACGTGCGTCGTGATCGCGCTCATCGGTCCTCCCCGCGGCTCAGGCGTCCCCGCGACGCCGTCCTCGCCGGTCGCTCATATCACGCGCTCCGGCGCGCCACGATGGCCTGGAAGGAGCGGTCCCTGAGCTCGTCCGGCGCGAGGCCGGTCCGCTCCGCCGCCTCGGCCTCCGTCATCCCGCCCGCGCTGACCGCGCGCAGAAAGAAGTTCAGGAGCCCCTGCCCCGTCGCTGCGTCGTCGAACACCGTCCCGGCGACGGTCGCCCGGGCGGCCCGCTCGATGAAGCTCCGCAGCCGCTCGGCGGTCGCGTCGACGCCCTCCAGGAAGAAGGCATAGACCGCGGCGTAGCGCGCCGGGAGCTCCGCGGGGTGGAGGTCCCATCCCTGGTAGTAGCCGCCCTCGAGCGCGCGCCGGACATGCCCGTACTTGAGCCGCCACGCGCCCACCACCGCGCGACGGTTGTCATCCACCTGCTGCGGTGTGAGCGGCGTCCCGCCGGGCCGCGCGCGGTGCGGGGCGACGGGCAGGATGTTGCTCGCGCCGTCGGAAAGCCAGAGCCCCGAGCCGGCCAGCGCGACCTGCATCACGTGTCGCGCGAAGTCGCACGCCGGATGGGCGAGGTGCTGGTGAGCCGCCGTGATGTCGCAGCTCGCCGTGTAATCGTAAGCACCGAAGTGCGCCGCGACGCACCGGCCGCGGGCCGCCTCGACCAGGCCGGGCAAGGCGATCTCGCCGCGGGGGCCGAAGAGCGAGGCGGGGGTCTCGACCATCAGCTCGATCCGGATCGCGCCGCCGGGCAGGCCGAGGGCGCGCTCGAGCGCGTCGAGGGCGTCGGCCAGCGCGGAGACCTGCTCGGGCGCGACGACCTTCGGCAGCGTCACGGCGAAGGCGGGCGGGAACGCGCCGCCCGACGCGGCGACCAGCGTGGTGAGGAAGATGTCGAGCGTGCGGAGGCTCCGCTCGGCGCACGCCTCGCCCAGCGCCTTGACCCGGATCCCCAGGAACGGAGGCAGGCCGCCCGCAGCCATGCCGAGCGCGACCTCGCGCGCCGCCGCCGCGGCATGCGCGTCCTCCTCGTGGCCGGGGCGCACGCCGTATCCATCCTCGAAATCGATGCGCAGGTCCTCCACGGGCTCGCGGCCGAGCTTGTCGAGCACGCGCGCGTGCACCGCATGCGCGAACCGCGCCGGCGCGGAGGCGCGGCCCGCGGGGGCCTCGCCGGCGTCGAGCGCGGCGGCGAGGGCGGCGGCCTCGGCGCGCCCCTCGGGGAGCTCGTCCGCCCCCGGCAGGCCGAGCGCGCGCGCGAAGGCGGCGAAGTCGGGCGCGTGCTCCGCGAGGGCGGCGAGCGCCACCGCCCCGAGCTTCCGGGCCGTGTCGGCCTTGAACAGGTGGGCGCCGCCGTAGACGGTGTGGACCGGCTGGCGCGCGGCCGCCGCGCCGCGCGCGCCGGCGCGGTCGAACGCAGGATGCCCGCTGCGGGGGCGCGATAGCGCGCCGCGCAGCGCTTCAGGGGAGAGGCTTGTCCGGAACATGGTGTGCCTTCGGCAGGTCGGGCGACCACGAGATGCCGCCTGACTCGGCACGTCAAGTAGCGCTCGCGCTGCCCGCGAGGCGGCGGCATGCTGCGACCCGCGCCACCCGAGCGAGCGCGACGAGCGCCCGGGCGGCGGCGCGGCAGGCGGCCCCGGCGCCGCCGTTGCGTGCGCAGCGCCCGGGGTGTATCCGTCATTGGAGGACTTCAATCGATGATGAGACGCCGAGACTTTCTTCGCGCCACCCTGGTGACCGCTGGCTCGGTGGTCGTGCCGACTGCCTGCTCCGAGGAAGACGGGTTGCCCGGCGCCTGCGACGTGAACGAGGACGACTCGTTCTTCCCCCAGTCGGTGGCCTCCGGAGACCCGAGGCCCGACAGCGTGGTGCTGTGGACCCGGGTCCTCGACGGCGGCCACAAGACGGATCTCGCCGTGGCGCTCGTCGTCGCGCTCGACGAGGCGTTCACCCAGCTCGTCGAGCTCAAGCCGGGCTCCAGCAACGTGGCCGTCGCCGGGTCGGGCAGCACGCGGGCCCCCGTGACGGCCCGGGCGGAGTTCGATTACTGCGTCAAGGTCAAGGTGAGCGGCCTGAGCCCCGGGACCACCTATTACTACCGGTTCTACTACACGACGGGAGAGGGCTGCTTCAGCTCGCGGATCGGGCGGACGCGGACGGCGCCGGCGCCCGACGCGGACGTGCCGGTGCGCTTCGCCTTCGTGTCGTGTCAGGACTACGTCGGTCGCTACTACAACGCCTATGCAGCCCTCGCGAATCAGCAGATCGATTTCGTCGTCCACCTCGGGGGCTACGTCTACGAGACGACCGGCGACCCGAGCTTCCAGACGCCCTCCGAGCAGCGCAAGATCGCCCTCTCCGACGTGAACGGCGCCATCGCCCTGACGCCGGCGGAGGGCGTCGAGTACCACGCCGCCAGATCGCTGAACAACTACCGGGAGCTCTACAAGACGTACCGGAGCGACCGGGCGCTGCAGCGCTTGCACGAGCGCTTCCCCATGATCGCCGTCTGGGACGATCACGAGTTCTCCGACGACTGTCACGGCGCGACTGCCACCTATTTCAACGGCCGAGAGCCGGAGACCGACGAGGACCGGCGCAAGGCGGCGAATCAGGCCTGGTTCGAGTACATGCCGGTCGATTATCCGGCGGGCGACGACTTCCGCTACAGCAAGGCGGCCAAGTACCCGGATGACATCACCATTTACCGGGACTTCACCTTCGGGAAGCACGTCCACCTCGTGATGACGGATCTCCGCTCTTACCGGGCGGATCACCTGATCCCGGAGGACGCCTTCCCGGGGAAGGTCGTCGTGAACCAGGCGTGGCTCGTGGAGCAGTTCGGGACCCCTCCCCCGTACGCGAAACCCTACGACGACATCGACACCCTGGCGGAAGGCCGCTACAGGGATCTGCTCGTGGAGATCGCGCCCACGTTCGGCTTCGATCCGAGCTTCGGATACGCGCAGAACGAGCGGCCCCGCCTCATCAGCGCCACCTTCATCAACGCGGTCGTGGCGAAGCTGAACGAGCAGCGGGAAGAGCCGTTGGATCCCGTCGATGAGCGGCTGCTCCCCTACATGGATCGCGGCATCTCCTACGCCGACATCGGGAAGACCGACTATTACAGCGCCTTCGGGTCGCGTTACCTCGTGGTCAAGGACGCCTTCGACGCGGCGTCGCTGTTCACCGGGGACACCCCCGTCATGGGCGAAGCGCAGAAGGCGTGGTTCATGAAATCAGTCAAGGAGTCGAAGAGCACATGGACCGTGTGGGGGAACGAGCACTGCCTCTCCCAGCTCGCCATCGACCTCACGATGTCCGCCACGGAGCCGCTCAATCGGCGCTTTTACCTGAGCTGCGACGGCTGGGACGGCTTTCGCGCCGAGCGGAACGAGCTCATCGCGGCGCTCGCCGAGCGCGGCAACGCGGTGGCGATCACGGGCGATCTCCGCGCCTTCCTCGCGGGGACGCCGGCCGTGGACACCGCCCCCACGACGAAGATCGTGGAGTTCGTCGGCGCCGCGGTCTCGGCGTCCACGCTCCGCTCGACGCTGCAGAAGCAGGTGGCGAGCCACCCGCTGCTGAAGGATGTCCCGAGCGCGGAGAACATCGCCAGCAACATCGAGAAGCTCCTCGTCGACAGCGAGACGAAGATCAACCCGCACCTCGCCTTCTGCAAGGCCGACAGCAACGGGTTCTGCATCGCCGAGGCGAACGCCGACGAGTTCGTGGTGACCATGTACCTGCTCCCCGAGAGCGCGCTCGCGGCGCCCCTGTACGAGGAGGCGGACACGGGCGCGCTCGAAGAGCAGATCACGTCCGCGCGGTTCAAGACGATCAAGACGGCCGCGGGGGAGCCGTCGGAGCTGTACTGGGAGAACGAGGGCACCTGGAGGAAGTGGAACCCGGACGCGGTGGGCTGGGACGAGTAGCCCGGCCCCGCGCCGGCCGGGCCCGCCCCTCGTCGGGAGGGAGCCTTGTCTCGGGCTGGACACAGCTGCCTGACACCGGGCAGCCATGCCCAGGTCGAGACTAGCGGGCCAGCATCACCACGGTGCCGTCGCGGCAGGCGATCGCCATGCGCTCCTCGCCGGCCGGGACGACGGCGACGGGCGTCGAGCAGAGGCGCTCGGCGGCGATCGAGACGTTGCCGTCCGCCTCGACGACGCCGGCGCGGCCGCCCGCCCGCGCGAAGCCGACGCGGCCGGCGCGATCGATCACGACCGGCGGGCTCGGCTTCGCGTCCAGCGGGCCGAGGAGGCCGGAGAGGCCGGCGTCGGCGGGCGAGGCGGCCGGCGCTCGATCGAGGGCGACGCGGAGCGCCTCGTCGCCGGCGGCGTTGACGCCGAGGAGCAGGCCGCCGGCCGAGAGGACCACGGCGACGCCCCCGGCGCCGATCGCGGGCGGCCCGTCGAGCGCGCCGAGGGCGCTGCCGGCGCGGACCCCGGTGGTCCCGGTGGGCAGATCCAGGGCGACAAGACGGCGGCCGTCGACGACCGCGAGCAGCGTGCGGGCGTCGGCCAGCGCGGCGCCGCGGCGAGGCAGGCCCCCGAAGGAGCCGAGCCGGCGCGGCGCGCTGGGAGGACGCCAGGTCAGCACCGCGCCCGACTCGGTGGTCACGAGCGTGCCGTCCGGCCCCGCGAGCAAAGCGCCGGTCGCGCGATCGGGGAGCTCGGCGCGGGCGCGCACGCTGCCGTCCGCGGTGAGCTCGACGAGGGAGCGCCCCGCGGCCACCACGAGCCCGCCGTCGTCGAGCGCGAGCGGCGTCACGTCGGCGTCGCGCCCGCGGAGGCCGAGGGGGACCGCGAAGCGCACGCCGCCCGCGGGCGTGAGCCCGACGGCGAGGCCGGACGAGGTGATCAGCGCGAGGGTGCCGTCGCTCGTGAGCACGGCGGGCGCGAGCGGCGCGCTGTCGCCGATGCGCACGCGCCAGCGCTCCCGGCCGTCCGCGCCCAGCTTGACGACCTCGGGGACCGTCAGCGTGAGGAGGAGATCGCCGTCAGCGTCCGCGAGCGGCGCCGCGTCGATGCCGCCGCGGAGCTGCCTTCGCCAGGCCTCCCGCGCGGGGAAGGGCAGCCTCGCCGCGGAGCGGCCGGTGCGGCGCGCGTCCAGCCGCTCGCTGGGGGCGAAGCCGCGGGGCGCGCCGACCACGATGGTGTGCGGCCGGCTCGTGTCCACCGCGTCGGCGAAGGCGAGCGGCGCCGCGGCGGGGAGCAGCGCCGCCGCCGCGGCGAGGCCCGCCCGCCACAGGCGACGCGGCCGGCGCGCGCTGCGATCGTTCGCGCGGACGGCGCTCACCGGGCGCCCTTCTGGGTGAACTCGACCCACACCTCGGGGATCGCGACGCCGTCCGGCGCCGTGAAGGGGGGCGCGACGGTGCCGTAGGCGGTGAGGACGTCCCCGCGCTGGGCGGGGTTCTCGGCGCCGTGGACGAGCCGGACCTTGCACCCCCCCGGGGCGCGCTGCCCGGCGCCCGCGCTCGCGGCGGTCGCGCCGCCCTCCTTGCAGCCGGACGCGGGCGACACCGAGAGCAGGAGCAGCGTCGAGTACCCCTGCCGGCGCGTCTCGAGGACCTCGCCGCTCAGCGCGATCGGCTTGCCGATGAGGTCCGCGCCGCCCGCGGCGAGCGCGGCGTACCCGAGGGGGCTCCTGGCGGCGAACTCCTTCGCGGCCGTGTCGATCCGGTCGACGCGGCGGACCGCGATCTTGGCGATGCGCGGGGCCATGCCCTGCATCTTCGCGCGGACCTCGAACTGGGTCGCGCCCACGGACGAGACGTTCATCACGTGGGCGAAGGTGCCGTCGGGGCGAACCGCGATCGGGTGCGCGCCGGCGAAGAGCTGCGCCCCGCGCGCCGTGCGCCCGGCCAGCACGAAGCTCTCCTTGTCGATGACAACGCTCGGGCCGGGCGCCTCGATGACGAGCGGGGCGATGCCGACCGCCACGCTCACCATGCCCTGCTCGCGCGGGCCGTCGGGCGGCGTGACGGTATACGGCACCTGCCGGCTCAGCGTCTTCGTCTCGTCCGAGGGCCCCGTGACCGCCTCGGTGACGTCGATCGCCACGATCGCCCGGCCGCTCGTGAGCGCGACCTCCTTGCCGTCGAGGACCACCTGCGTGCCCTTGCTCGCCTCGACCACGACCTGGATCGAGGGGCGCTCCCCTTGCAACGTGCCGAGGTCGGGGCGGATGCGGTAGGCGACGTGGATCGAGACGCCGACCGTCTCGTCGCGCCCGCTGCCGGGGCGGTCGATGGCGACCTTCATCCGGTTTTCGCCCACGGAGAGCGGGCTCGCGAGCGGGATGTGCGCGACGCGGCCGGCGATGGTCGCGCGGCCCTCGCCGATGGAGACCGCGGTGCCGTCGGGGCAGGTCTCGCAGCGGAGCTCGATGACCTCGCGGCCGCCGGCGTCGGCGCGGGCGCGCGCGGTCACCGGGGGCGCGCTCGGCCAGAGCAGCGCGAAGAGCACCGCGCCGAGCGCGAGCACGCCGCCCGCGGCGACGACGGCGACGGCCCGGCGCGAGGTGCGCGCGCGCTTCCTCGGCGGCGGGAGCGGCCCGAGCCGGTGCTTCAGGTTCAGGCGCTGCGGGTGCATGAGCGCCGGGTTCCGCAGCGCCGGGGCGCGGCCGCGGATCGGCGCGATCGTGGCGCCGAGCTCGGCGGCCGGCTGGTAGCGCGACTCGAGGTCGGGATCGGGGGCGGGGTCGAACGCGGCCGGCGCGCCGGGCGCGAGCGGGGCGATGCCGGGCCGGGCGACGCCCACCAGGGTGCGGGAGGCGGCCGGCGGCGGCGCCGGGGCGCGCGCCGCGGCGATGCTCGGCGCGAGCGGCACGGTGTGGTCGAGGGGCGGCGCGCCCTGCGTCGCGGCGGCGTCGAAGCGCGCGCCCTGCGTCGCGGCCGCGTCGAGGCGCGCTCCCGGGCCGGCCATGGGCGGGGTCCCGACGACGAGCGTGCCCCCGGCGAGGCGCGGGTCCGGCGGCGCGGGCGCCGGACCGAAGACCGCGGCGGGCATGCCGACGATGGTGCGCGAGGCGGCGCCCGGCGCGCCGGCCATGGGCGGCAGCGCGGCCCCGCCGTGGACCGCGCCGCGCGGGTCGGCCGGGACGGGCGTCGATTGCCGGAGCAGATCGGGGAGCGCGACGCCGACCATGGTGCGGGCCGCGGGCCTCGGGCCATGGGGGCCCGATCCGGCCGGCGGCGCGAGCGCGGCGCCGCAGTGGGGGCACGCGACCGAGCCCTCGTGGATGGGTTTCCCGCAGTGCGGGCAGTGCATGGGCGCCATCGTAGCGAGGAACCGCGGCGCGGTCAGGCTCCGGGCGCTGCGTTCCGCGCGGCGGGGCCGGCCCAGCCGCTGGAAACCGCGGCTATCCCGCGGGAGAGCGCGCCCCGCGGCCCTGGCGCCGGGGCCGCCGGGGCGCCGCGCAACAGTTGGCCCGGGCGCGGCGGGTACGCTAACGCGGACGTATGCTCGCGAAGCGCATCATCCCGTGCCTCGACGTCAAGGACGGCCGCGTCGTGAAGGGCGTCCGCTTTGTGGGGCTGCGGGACGCCGGCGATCCCGTGGAGGCCGCCCGCCGTTACGACGCCGAGGGCGCGGACGAGATCACGTTCCTCGACATCACCGCGTCGCACGAGAAGCGCGGCATCATCCTCGACGTCGTGGCGCGCACGGCGGACGTGCTGTTCACGCCGCTGACGGTCGGCGGCGGCGTCAAGTCCGAGCAGGACATCGAGGCGCTCCTCCACGCGGGGGCCGACAAGGTGGCGATCAACACGGCCGCGGTCAACGATCCCGACCTCGTGCGACGCGCCGCGGACCGGTGGGGCACGCAGGCGATCGTGGTGGCGATCGACGCGCGCCGGATCGCGGATCCCTCGCGCGTGGCCTGGACGGTGGTGACCCACGGCGGCCGGCGCGACACCGGGCGCGACGCGGTCGCGTGGGCGGAGGAGATCGCGCGCGCCGGCGCCGGGGAGCTGCTCGTCACGAGCATGGACCGCGACGGCACGCGGGACGGGTACGACCTCCTGCTGACCTCCGCGATCGCGCGGGCGGTGCCGGTCCCGGTGATCGCGTCGGGCGGCGTCGGGACGCTGGATCACCTGCGCGCCGGCCTCGTCGAGGGCGGCGCCGACGCCGCGCTCGCCGCGTCGATCTTCCACGACGCCGAGTACACGATCGGCGAGGCGAAGGCGTACCTCGAGGCGGCGGGCGTGCCGGTCAGGCCGGCGCGCCCGGGCGGGTCGGGCGCCGCGGCGGCGCGGGGGCGCTCGTGAGCGCCTGCGTCACGCTGGACGAGGTCCTCGCGGCGGCGCACGCGCGGTGCGCCTCGCTGGTGCCGGAGACGTCGGGCTACCTCGCGCTGGCGGTGAGCGACGCGACGTCGCGGCTGCCGCTGCGGCTCGACGATCGCGCGGTGCTGCTCACGACCGAGGGCACGGTCACCGTGCGCACGCGCGGCGAGCCGGTGGCGCCCGCCGAGGCGGCGCGGCTCCTGCGCGACCTGCTCGCGCGGCTGCTCGCCGCGTCCGCCGGGAGCATGCCGAACCTCGCGACGACGGCGCGCCCGCGCCCCGCGTCGGAGCAGGACCCGGACGCTGTCGCGCGGGAGCTCGAGGCCGCGCTGATCCCGGTGAACCGCAACGCCGCCCGACGCGCGCTGGCGCGGCTCGCCCGCGAGACGCTGCGCGCCAAGGAGGCCGGCCGGCTGAAGCGGGCGCGCCCGGCGGCGCAGGCGAGGCCGGCGGCGCTGGAGGCGAGCGAGGAGGCGGCGCCGGCCGCGAGCGCGGCGCGCGCGCCGACGCCCGGAGCTCATGACGAGGTCGCGACGCGCGGCGCGGTGGTCGGCCCGCGGGCCGACGAGGCCGCGGGCGCGACGCGCGGTCAGGAGGCGAGCGCGGCGCGCGCCGAGGTCGCCGGCGCGCCGCTCGCCCCGCTCACCACCGCCGTCGTGGAGCTGACCCTCAGCCCTGGGCCGGTCGCGCCTGCCGTCGTGGAGCTGACCCTCAGTCCCGGGCTGGTCGCGATCGCGACCTCCGGGCAGACGGCCCCGGCGCCGGCGATCGCGGGCGATGTCGCCGAGGCCGCTGCCGCATCCGAGGCCAGCGGACTGCCTTCCGAGATCGCGCCGGCGTCCGAGCACGCCACGCACATCGACGCGCGGGTCGAGGTGATTCCGGAGCCGACGCCCACCGTCGTGCAGGCGGTTGTCGAGATCGAGATGACGGGGGCGCCCGCGGAGATCCCGGCGATCCCGGAGCTCATCGAGCCTGCGCGCGCGATCGCGCCCGTGGCCCCGATCGCCCGCGTGGCGACGCCCGCGCCGGCGGTGGCGGCCGTCGCTCCTGCCGAGGAGCGCGCCGCGCCGGCGTCGTCGCCGCTCGCGCGCGACGCTACGTCGTGCGGCCAGGCGCTGACGAGCCCCGAGGGGATCGAGGTGTTCCTCGTCGAGCTCTCCCCGGAGCCCGCCGGCGTCGTGCCGCCTTCCCAGGAGCCGACGCCGACCCAGTCGATCCTCGTCGAGTTCTCCCCGGAGCCCGCCGGCGTCGCGCCGCTCTCGCAGGAGCCGACGCCGACCGTGGCCACCGCCGTCTGGGCCGAGATGATGGTGCCCGAGAGCGCCGCGGTCACCAGCCGCGCCGATGCTTTCGGCGCAGCCGCCGACGCTCCCGTCGACGTCGCCGATGCTTTCGGCGCAGCCGCCGACGCCCCCGCCGACGTCGCCGATGCGGCTGCCGACGTCGCCGATGCGGCTGCCGACGTCGCCGATGCAGCCGACGCTCCCGTCGACGTCGCCGATGCTTTCGGCGCAGCCGCCGACGCTCCCGTCGACGTCGCCGATGCTTTCGGCGCAGCCGCCGACGCTCCCGCCAACGTCGCCGATGCGGCTGCCGACGTCGCCGATGCAGCCGACGCTCCCGTCGACGTCGCCCAGGCGGCCGACGCTCCCGCCGACGCCCCCGTCGACGTCGCCCATGCGGCCGACGCTCCCGTCGACGTCGCCCATGTGGCCGACGCTCCCGCCGACGCCCCCGTCGACGTCGCCCATGCAGCCGACGCCCCCGGCGACGTCGCCGATGTCCCGGCCGACGCTCCCGCCGACGCCCCCGTCGACGTCGCCCATGCGGCCGACGCTCCCGCCGTCGCCGCCGATGTCCCGGCCGACGCCGTCGAGACCGCGCGCGCCCCCGCCATCCATGTCCTTCTCGAGGCAGCGCCAGCGCTCCAGGTCACCCCGGCTTACGGCGGCTGGCCCCTCGTCCAGCGGAGCGACGTCGCCGCCGCGTCCGCCCATTCGCGAGCGAGCGTCGCGCCGTTCGAGGAGACGCCGGCCGCGCGGCACACGCTGCCCTGGCCGATCCCAGCGCACCGCGCCGACGACGCTCCGGGCGCGCCCGCCCCCGCGGCCCTGACAGCGCCGCCGCCGACCTCCGAGGCCCCGGTGTCCGCGCGCGCCGACGCGCCGCCCACGAACGCCGCGCCGGTCGAGGAGCCGTGCCCCGCGGGCCTCGACCCCATCGACGCGATCGTGTGGAGCGCCTCGCGCCGCTCCCGGAGCGCGCGCCCGCCGGCGGACGGCGCTGGGCCCTCCCGGGTCGACGAGCTCGTCGCGCGCTTCGTCGCGCAGTCGGAGCACAGCGCGCAGCGCCGCGCCGCGCGCAGCATGAAGGCGCTCGCTGGCCTCGACCCCACGCTCACGCCGCCTCCGGTCACCGCTCTCTCCGCGATCTCCGCGCTGGCGGCGCTCAAGCAGCGCTCGCCGCTCACCGCGGCGAGGCCTCCCGTTCCGTCCGAGAGCGCCGCGCTCGGCGCGCTCGACGAGCGCAGCAGGCCGCCTGCGCCCCTCGTGGCCCCGCGCCGGAGGGGTCTATCCTTGTGGCTCGCGCTCGTCGCGCTCGCCCTGCTCTGCGCCGTGCTCGTCGGAACGCTGCGGCCGGAGCTCTTCGCCTCGCTGGCGGAGCCGCTCGCGCGCGGAGCGCTCCACGCCGTGCCGCGCGCGGAGGCGAGGACGCCGCCCCCTCACGATTGACGTTGCCCCGGGGGAGCGACGAAACTCGTCGCCATGCAAGAGATGAACATGGCGATCGTGAAGTCGCTCGTGAGCGTGGCGTGGGCGGACGGCGAGTTCCACGACGCAGAGCGCGAGATGGTGGAGGGGCTGATCGCGGCGTTCGAGGCGAGCGAGGAGCAGGCGAAGGAGATCCGCGCCTACGCCGCCGACAAGAAGACCCTGGAGGACGTGCCCCTCGCCGAGCTCGGCGGCGACGACCGCCGCGCGCTGCTCCAGCACGCCGTGCTGCTCACCTTCGTCGACGGCGAGCAGCACGACGCGGAGAAGCAGTACATCGCCGCGCTGTGCAAGAGGCTCGAGCTGCCCGAGCTCGAGTCCGAGCAGCTCATCCAGGCGGCCGAGGCGCGCGCCCGGCGCCTCCTCACCTTGCTCTGACCCGGCGGCATCGCGGCCCGCGCGCTGCCGGCCTCGCCGCCGCCGGCGCTCCTGCGGCGCGGTGGTTCAGAGATCGCGCAGCCCCCTGCCGAGCGACTTGCCGATGCCCGAGGGCCACCGGGCGCAGGTCTGGATGACCACCTTGATGCGCTCGCGAACGCGCGCGCCGATGCGCCGGAGCACCGCGCCGAGCCCGGGCGCGCAGAACCAGTCCCAGTAGAAGAAATTCACGCCGCGGGACGCACGGGCGATCGCCGCTCAGCGCAGACCACGCGAAGGCCACGCCGAGATCCGTTCCAGCAGGATCCCCGCGGGAACGGACCTCGAGTGGGCGGGTGTAGCGGAATGTCTTGACAGGACGGTCACCATGGCAGAAAACAGCCCCCTCCGTAAACGACTTTCATTATCAACATCATGAGGGAGCCGTCGATCATGTCTGCGAAGAGAACCTGGCTGTCCGCACCGCGGACGGCGCTCGCCACGTTCGGATTCTCCTGGTGCGTGCTGCTCGGCGGAGTGGCCGCATGCGGTGACGACACGAACGACACGCCGGGCGCCGGTGGCGCCGGGGGCACCGGGGGAGCAGCCGGCGCGACCTCGACGAGCAGCAGCGCGGGCACCGGCGGTGAGGGCGGCACCGGCGGTGAAGGCGGCGCAGGCGGTGGCGACGGCGGCGCAGGCGGCGGCGACGGCGGCGCAGGCGCCGGTACGGGCGGCGCGGGCGGCGGCACCGGCGGCGCGGGCACCGGCGGCGCAGGTGGCGGTACGGGCGGCGCGGGCGGCGGCACCGGCGGCGCGGGCACCGGCGGTGACGGCGGCGCAGGTGGCGGCGGCACCGGTGACGAGCCCTGGTCGAACGGCTTCGCCGGCGTCGTGGCGCTCGATGAGGCAGCGGACGACCGCTTGTGGGCTGTAGCGTTCGACGCCGAGTCCAGGGCCTACGCCGGAGGGCACGTCGCCGTCGAGGGCGACACCCACATGACGGTGGCGCGCTTCAAGACCGACGGCTCGATCGACACGACCTTCGGCACGAACGGGATCGCGAAGGTCAACGTGGTCGCGGGCAGGACCGCAGAGACCGCGCGCGGCGTCGTCGTGCAGTCCGACGGCAAGGTCGTGCTCGCAGGCAACGTCGAGCACGACCCGAGCGCCACGCCGTCCGACGCGGACATCGCGGTCGTCCGGTTCAATGCCGACGGCACGCTCGACACGACCTTCGGCACCGACGGCGTCGCCGTCGTCGATCTCGGCGCCGGCGAGGGCAACACCGGCGACCTGCTCTGGGGCGTCGACCGCGACGCCGACGACGGCCTGGTCCTGTTCGCCAGCAAGAAGGCGGCGGACCGCGCCGACCGTGACCGCGCGATCGTGCGGCTCACCGCGGACGGCGATCTCGACACCACCTTCGCGACCGAGGGCGTCCACACGCTCGACGTCGACGGGCTGAACCTGGGCGACAACCCGCGCAACGGCTTCGTGCAGGCCGACGGCAAGATCTTCTCCTCCGGCTACACGAACGTCGCGGGCAGGAACCAGATCGTGCTGCTGCGGCTGAACGCCGACGGGACCCCCGACACGACCTTCTCCGCCGACGGCGTCGTGAGGCTCTCGCCGTTCCCGGTCGGCATGGCCGAGGCCTACGGCGCGGCCCGCCAGTCCGACGGGAAGTACGTGACCACCGGCTACGGGCGCGCCGAGGAGAGCGGCGCCGTGGATCTCGTGTCCTTCCGCGTCACGGCCACGGGTGGGTTCGACGCCTCCTGGGGCGTGGGCGGCGGCATCGTGCTCGACGTGGCGGGCGACAACGACCGCGGGCGCAACCTCCTCGCCCTGCCCGACGATCGCGTCGTGATGGTCGGCAGCGCCGCCCCGGCGACAGGGAACGTCGACGCGTTGATCGCCGTGTACGATCGGAACGGCGCCCCGGACACGCGCTTCGATCCGAGCGGACACCGGCGCTACAGCTTCGAGCGCTCCGACGACTCGCTCTACGGCGTCGCGGTGTCTCCGGACGGCGCCTGGCTCGCGGCCGTCGGGTACCGGTCCGACGGCGACGGGCCCGAGGACGACGACGCGACGCTGGTCCTGCTGCCGGTCCCGGCCTCGCGGGACTGACGCGACCGATCCATGAGCACCGTGAGGCCGAGAATGAACCGCGCCTGGAACGAGCGGGGGGCCCGCCGCCTCCCGACGGCGCTCGTGCTGTCGCTCCTCGGCCTCACCATGGCCGTCGCGTGCCGCAAGCCGCCCCCGGACGAGCTGGTCTACACGGGACGCGGCCCCGGCGGCGCGCAGCCGCCGGGCAGCGGCGGGCTGCCGCCGGACACCGGCGGGCCGCAGCCGTCGGGCAGCAGCGGCGGCGGCGGCGCGCCGGCCGCGACCTCGACCGGCAGCGGCGCCACGGGCGACGCGACCGTCGCGTCGACGACCGCGGCGACCACCGGCGCGGGGGGCGGCGACCCGGTCGGCGGCGACGTGTGCGCCCCGGTCCCCGTCGACGGGGGGCCCTTCAGCAAGGCAAAGCTGCTCACGGCGGCCGCCGATTGCGCGCTGAACCGCGCTTGCGAGTTCGAGGCGCAGGCGCGCGCGCTGAACGACCGCGCGTCGGCCCTCGCCCGCGACCCGGGCGAGCCGAACGCCGCCGCCGCGCGCGGCGCCTGGCTCGCGGCCATGCGGGTGTGGCAAGAGGCGGAGGTCTTCCGCTTCGGCCCCGCGGCGAGCTCCACGCAGCCCGGCGGGCAGGACCTCCGCGATCAGATCTACGCCTGGCCGCTCGTCAGCCGGTGCAAGATCGAGGAGCAGATCGTGAGCCGGGCCTACGCGCAGCCGAGCTTCTCCTCGTCGCTCATCAACGCCCGCGGCCTCGCGGCGCTCGAGTACCTGGTCTTCTACGGCGGCGCCGACAACGCGTGCTCGCAGTTCTCGCCCATCAACGCGAGCGGCACCTGGGCGGCGCTCGGCGCCGGCGATCTCGCGCGGCGCAAGGCCGACTACGCCGCCGCGGCGGCCGCGGACGTGCTCGCCCGCGCGGGCGCGCTCGCGCGCGCCTGGGCGCCCGAGGCGGGGAGCTTCCGGGAGAAGCTCACCCAGGCCGGCCGCGGGAGCCCCGTCTACGCGACCGAGCAGGACGCGCTCAACGCGGTGAGCGACGCGATGTTCTACATCGAGAAGGAGCTCAAGGACTGGAAGCTCGGCCGGCCGCTCGGCTTCACCGAGGACTGCACCACGCCCACCTGCCCGGAAGCGCTGGAGTCCCGCTTCGCCCAGGCCTCGACGGCGCACCTCCGGGCCAACCTGAGCGGCTTCCGGCGGCTGTTCCAGGGCTGCGGCGAGGGCGGCCAGGGCGTCGGGTTCGACGACTGGCTGCGCGAGGTCGGCTCGGCCGATCTCGCCGATCGCATGCTGGCCGCGCTGTCGGGGGCCGAGGCGGCCGTCGACGCGCTCGACGTGCCGATCGAGCAGGCCCTCGCGACCGACAGGGCGAGGGTCGAGGCCGTCTACAACGCCGTGAAGGCCCTGACGGACCTGCTCAAGACGGAGCTCGTCACCACGCTGAACCTCGAGCTGCCCCGGTCGTCGGAAGGTGACAACGACTGAGCTCCCCGGCGGCGCGCGCCCCCGCGGGCTCGCGGCCGCGTGGTCGCGCGCCGCCGCGGCGCTGTCTCGCCCGGTCGACATCGCCTGGCTCGCCGCGTTCCGCGCCCTGTTCGGGCTCACGATGTGCGTGAGCATGGCGCGCTTCATCGCGTACGGCTGGATCGACGAGCTCTTCGTCAAGACGAGCTTTCACTTCAAGTACTGGGGCCTCGCCTGGGTCGAGCCGCTCCCGCCGGCCGGGATGCACGCGCTGTTCTGGGCGCTCGCGGGGCTCGCCCTGGCGATCGCCCTGGGCTTCGCGTTCCGCGTCGCGGCGCCCCTGTTCGTCGTCGGCTTCACCTACCTCCAGGTCATCGACGTCACGACGTACCTCAACCACTACTACCTCGCGAGCCTGCTCGGCCTCCTGCTCGCGGCGTCGCCCGCGCACCGCGCGTGGTCCATCGACGCGCTGCTCGCGCGGCGCCACGAGCGCGCTGTCCCGGCCGCGTGGCTCTACCTGCTCCGCTTCCAGGTCGGCGTCGTCTACACGTTCGCGGGGCTCGCCAAGGCCCACGCCGACTGGCTCCTCCACGCGCAGCCGCTCCGGATCTGGCTCGGATCGCGCACGGACATGCCCGTCCTCGGCCCGCTCTTCACGCACCCGTGGGCCGCGCCGCTCATGAGCTGGGCGGGGTTCCTGTTCGACACAAGCATCGTCTGGCTGCTCCTCGTCCCGCGGCTCCGCCCGTTCGCCTACGCCGCGGTGATCCTGTTCCACGCCGTCACGCGCGCGCTGTTTCCGATCGGCATGTTCCCGGTGATCATGGTCCTGTCCGCGCTCGTGTTCTTCCCCCCGTCGTGGCCCCGGGATCTCCTCGCCCGGGCGCGCGCGCTCCTCGGCCGCCGCGGCGCCGGCGCGCCGCCCTCGCCCGCGCCGGCCCTCGCGCCGGGCGCGCCGCCCTCGCGTCGGCTCGGCGCGGTCGGCCTCGCGATCGGCGCGGCGTACTGCGCGGTCCAGCTCGCGTTGCCGCTCCGCTTCCTCGCCTACGGCGGCGACGTGCGCTGGCACGAGCAGGGGATGCGCTTCTCCTGGCGCGTGATGGTCCGCGAGAAGAACGGCAGCATCACCTTCGTCGTCCGCAACCGGCAGACCGGCCGGACGTGGCACGTGAGCCCGCGCGAGTACCTGACGCGCCTCCAGGAGCGCGAGATGGCGGGCCAGCCCGACCTCATCTTGCAGCTCTCTCGCCACATCCGGGACGACTTCGAGCGCCGCGGCCGCGGGCCGGTCGAGGTGCGCGCCGACGCCCTCGTCTCGCTCAACGGCCGCCGCATCGCGCGCCTCATCGATCCCGGCGTCGACCTCGCCTCGGTGCGCGACGGCATCGGCCCCGCGTCCTACATCCTCCCGGGCCCGAAGGAGCCTCCGCCGCACATCCGGCCGCTCTGATCGGCGCAGCGCCGCGCCGGGCGCCGCGTCAGAACGACGCCTTCACCCCGACCTGGATCCAGCGCGGCGCGTTCGGCCGGGCGCCGAACGGGCGGCGCGACACGATGAACTGCGAGCCGAGGACGTTGCGCGCGTTCGCGTAGAGCACGAGCGGCCCGACGACGCGCACCCTGGCGCTCGCGTCGATCAGGAGCTGCTCGTCCGTCGCGAGCGCCTTCGACATGGGCTCGCCGCCCGCCCTCTCGCGCATGGCCGACACGTAGCTGGCGCCCACGTTGAGGCCGGCGCGCTCGTGCTCGACCCCGACCGAGAGGCTCACCTGGTGCCGCGGGACGTAGGGCATCTCGTCCCCCTTCGCCACCCGGCCGAAGATGGGGTCGTCCGAGGTGAAGCTCGTGAGGAACTCGGTCCGGGTGAGCGTGTATGCCGCGTTGATCGGCAGCTTGAGCTGACCGACCGGGATCTCGTGCTCGGCGTAGGCCTCGACGCCGTAGATCCGGGCCTCGCCCGCGTCGTACTGGCGGTCGAGGTCCGCGTCGAGGCAGCCGCTCGACAGCGTGCACACGTCCGTGATGTTCGCGTAATCGTTGTAGTAGCCGATGACCTCGGCGCGCAGCGGCCCGTCGGCGAAGCGGGCGCCGCCCTCGTAGTTCACGCTGAGCTCGGGCTTGACGTGCGCGTCGCTCCCCGGCGCCGGGGGGCTGAAGCCGCGGTAGACGCCGGCCAGGATCCCGAGCGCCTCGGTGATCGCGTAGTAGGCGCCCACGCCGGGCAGGAGCGCCTGCGCGACCCGCGTCTGCTCGGTGCCGGCCGCGCGATCCACGAACGCGGAGCGCATCAGCTCGACCCGGACGCCGGGGGTCACCGTGAGCGCTCGCCACGTCACCGCGTCGCTCGCGTGGAGCGCGAGCGCCTCGGTCCATGCCTCGTTGAGCTGGGTCACGACGGTCGGTCCGCCGTCCGGCACGAGCGCGCCCCCGAGCACGAGGAACCCGTTCTCGCTGTGGCGGCGCTCGACCCGGTCGTAGTGCAGGCGCAGGCCGTACTCGACGCGGTGCGAGACGGGCCCCGTGGCGGTGTTCCAGCGGACGCGGGTCTCCACGCCGTGGGCGGCGAAGTCGCGCTCGTTGGGTCCGATGAGCAGCGTCTCCCCCGGCGTCGAGCTGTCGAGCTGCCCGGTCAGCACGGCGTGGTACACCGCGTTCTGCGGCGAGTCGGGGGCGGCGAGCACGTCGAACAGGTTGGCCCCGCGGAAGCCGTTCACCTTGCGCCACACGCGCGAGAAGTCGCTCCGGTACACCGTCGTCGTCACGGACAGGTCGCGGGACGGCTCGATCACGTGGGTCAGGGCGACCGCGGTGCGGTGGTTGCGCATGCGGTCGAGCGCGCTCACGCCGTAGCGGCGGAGCGGGTTCTGCTCGAAGTCCGCGTCGGTGATGCCGAGGTACGTCTCGTTGGAGAGCTCCTCCGAGTACGTGAGCTTGAGGCGGAGCTCGTTCTTGATCCGGGCGGTCGGGTCGACGACGTAGCTGCCCTTGAGCATCACCTCGTTGCGGTAGAACCCGGTGTCGGCGCCGCTCGGGAGCTCCTTGAAGCCGTCGCTCCGGAGGTGCACGCCCTCGAGGAGGACGTCCATCTGGCCGTCGCTCGTCCCGACGTAGCCGTGCGCCTTGCCGTAGCCGTACTCGCCGAAGGCGAGGTCGAGCGCGCCCGAGGCGAGCGACGGGGCGGACCGGGTGATGAGATCCACCGTGCCGCCCACGGTCTGCGGGCCGTAGGCGATGGCGCCCGGCCCCTTGATCACCCGCACGCTCGACATGCGCGTGATCAGGGGGAAGTAGTAGGCCGCCGGCGCGGAGTACGGCGCGGGCGAGATGGGGACGCCGTCCTCCATCAACGTCACCTTCTTGCTGCGATCGGGGTTGACGCCGCGCACGCCGATGTTCGGCCGCAGCCCCAGCCCGTCCTCGCCTCGCACGTACACGCCCGGGACGCTGCCCAGCACGGCGTGCGGGTCGTCGTGCTCGAAGCGCTCGAGCTGGCGCCCCTTGATCACATGGGCAGAGCCCGCGGTCCTCGTCACGCGCGTGCCCGCGACCGTGACCTCCACCGGCGCGTCGGCGCGGGGCGCCGCCTGCTCCGCCGCGGCGGCGTCCTGGCCCGCCGGCGCCTCACCGCCGGGAGCCGCCTGCTCCGGCGCGGCGGCGTCCTGGCCCGCGACCGGCGCCCCGCCACCCGGGGCCGTCCTCTCCGGCGCGGTGGCGTCCTGGCCCGCGACCGGCGCCTCACCGCCGGGGGCCGCTTGCTCTGGCGCGGCAGGAGCGTCCCGGCCCTCCGGCCCGGATCCGGCGGCAGGAGGGGCCTCCGGAGCGGCTGGATCCGCAGCGGGCTCCGAGCTCGGTCCGGGAGACTGCGCATGGGCCTGGGCGAGGGTGAGCAGCAGCGCAGGCGCCGCCAGGCCGAGCCGACGCAGGGAGGTACGGAGCAGCATTGAAATGTACTGAATATTACAACGACAGACGATCACCGCGCCGCGCGCTCGGCGGGCTGCGGCATTTGAGGCGGCGACTATCACGTACCTGCCTGATATGAAAGTCAAAATCAATTAGGCGCCGGGCCATGGAGACGCGTCCACGCTTCCACGCGATGTTGCAGCGCCGTCGCCTTCGCGTCGCCCTTCCAGCGCATCCTCCCGCCGCTCGGGCCGTCCCGGAGCGTTCGTCGTCGAGGAGTGCTCATGAACCACGACATCGGCATGATCTGCCCAGCCTGCGGCTGCATCACCATCTTCCAGGCCGGGACCAACACCCCCCGCCAGTGCGCTCGCTGCCACGACGAGGATCTCCCGCCCGCGCTGCCGCCGCGCGAGCGGCCGACGCGGCCGGGCGGGCGCGCACGCCGACCGGTGGCCATGCAGCTCGACTGGATGGAGTGATCAGACCGGCGCGCCGAGCTGCCGGAGGAGCTCTCGCACGACGCTGCGCGCGCAGTGCTCCCGGTAGGCCCGCGTCGAGCGCACGTCGTCGATGGGCGAGATGTCCTGCGCCACAGCGGCGTCCACCTCGTCCGGGGTGAGCTCGGCGATCGGGCGCGACAGACAGAGGGCGCGCACGCTCGGCAGGAGCGCCGTCGTGGGCGCGACCGACGCCATCCCCAGCCCGAGCCGCGCGAGCCGCCCGGACCGCACCTCGGCCACGCCCGCGAGCGCGACCTTCGAGATCGCCTGGGCCCGGCGCGCGCCGACCTTCCGCCAGTACCAGGGCGATCCGGGCGCCGGCAGCGCGATCTCCACGGCGACGATCACCTCGTCGGGCGCGCGCGACGTGCGCTTGTAGCCCGTCTGCAGCGCGCTCATCGGGATGCGCCGCTCCCCCCGGACGCTCTGCACCACGATCGTCGCGTCGTACGCGGCGAGCGCGGCGACGCCGTCCGCCGCCGGCGACGCCGTGGCCAGGTTGCCGCCGAGCGTGCCGCGCGCCTGGATCTGCACCGCGCCGACGTCGCGGCTCATCCGGGCGAGCAGCGGCGCCCGCTCGAGGATCACGTCGCTCCGGCGCATCTCGAGGTAGGTCGTCGCGGCGCCCACGCGGAGCGTGTCGCCGGAGAGCGAGACGCCGCGCAGGTCCGCGAGCCGCGACACGTCCACGACGAGCGGCGGCGCGGCCGGCGCGGCGCCCGCCGGGTCCGCGGTGGAAATCTTCAGCGGAGGCCCGAGCTCCCGCTCGACGATCCAGTCGGTGCCGCCGGCCAGGAGCGCGACCGGCGCGCCGAGCGCCGCCTGCTCCGCCACGAGCTCGCACAGCGGGCCGAGCCCGGCGACGCGCCGCATCTCGAACAGGCGGAGATCGGTGATGCTCACGGCGCCGTCCCTCCCCCGCCCCGGCGCAGCGACGCCGCGGCGCGGACGCTCTCGACGATGCGCTGGTAGCCGGTGCAGCGGCACAGGTTGCCCGCGAGCGCCTCGCGCACGTCGAGCTCCGAGGGGTCCGGGTTCCGCACGAGCAGCGCCTCGGCGGCGAGGAGCATGCCGGGCGTGCAGATGCCGCACTGCGCGCCGCCCTCCTCGATGAAGCAGCGCTGGAGCGGCGACAGGTGCCCGGCGCCGGCGAGGCCCTCGACCGTGGTCACGCGCCGCCCCTCGCACTGGCCGATCGCGACGAGGCACGCGTTCACGGGATCGCCGTCGATCAGCACCGTGCACGCGCCGCACTCGCCCTCCGCGCACCCCTCCTTCGTGCCCGTGAGCCCGAGCGGCCCCCGGAGCGCGTCGAGCAGCCGCGAGAGCGGCGGCAGGTCGACCTCGCGCGGCGAGCCGTTGACGACGAGCGATACCTTCATGCGCGATCCCCCCTCCCCGCCGCCGACCGCGGCGCTGCGGCGGCGCGCGCCGCCTCGAACAGGCGCTCCGGCGTGAGCGGCAGCGCGCGCGCGGCGATCCCCGTCGCGTGCTCCACCGCCGCGGCGATCGCGGGCGCGCCGCCGTCCATCGGCATCTCGCCGATGCCCTTGGCCCCGCCGCCCGGCCCGAACGGGAACGGCTCCTCGACAAGGACGACGTGGAACGGCGGCGCGTCGAGCGACGTCGGGATGATGTAGTTGGTCATCCGCGGGTTCCTGATCTTGCCGCCCTGCCAGACGATCTCCTCGGAGAGCGCCCAGCCGATGGCCTGGAGGCTGCCGCCCTCGATCTGCCCCTTGCACATGATCGGGTGGATCGCCTTGCCCACGTCGGTGGCCGACCAGAAGTCGACGACCGTCACCTCGAAGGTGTCGAGGTCGACCTCGACCTCGGCCACGTCGCACGCCCAGCCGAAGCACGGGTACGCGTCTCCCTTGTACGCCTCGTCGTCCCAGCGCACGTAGCCCGGCGGCTCGTACTGCTTCAGCGACGTCACCTGCCCCTCGCGGGCGAGCAGCCGGTCGGCCGCCTCCTCGAACGTCAGCGCCGGCGGCGCCTCCGCCGCGCCGCCCTCCCCGTCGTGCTGCCACGCCGCCCGCGCCGCCTCCTGCTCCTCGCGCACGCGGCCCGCCAGCTCGCGCGCCGCGGCCTCGAGGATCGAGCCGACCACCATCACCGTGCGCGACGCCACGGTGGGCCCCGAGTCGGGCACGGTCGTCGTGCACGGCACCGCGAACTCGACGCTGTCGATCGGCAGCCCCGCCGCGTCCGCGGCGATCTGCCGGAACACCGTCTCGGTGCCCTGGCCGATGTCCGTGGACGCCGTGCGGATGCGGAGCCGGCCGCCCGGCGCGAGATCCAGCGCGACCTTGCCCTTGTAGTAGCGCTCGCCCGACCCGGTGAAGCCCGCGCCATGCATGAACACGGACAGCCCGACCCCGCGCGCCACGCGCCCGCGCACGACCGGCCCCGCCGCGCGCTTCTGCCGGTAATCGCTCGCCTCGATCGCCCTCGCGATGCACTCCTCGCCCGCGACGCTCGCGCGGAGCACCTGCCCGGTCGAGGTCGAGTCGCCGGGGCGCAGCACGTTCTTCGCCTTCAGGTCGAGCGGATCGCAGCCGAGCTCCCGCGCGACGCGGTCGAGGTGCCGCTCGATCGCCCAGATGGTCTGCGGCGCGCCGAAGCCGCGGAAGGCGCCGTTCGGCGGCGTGCTCGTCGCCACCGCGGTCGCCTCGATCCAGACGTCGTCCCAGCGGTAGGCGCCCGACGCGTGGAGGGCGCCGCGCGACAGGACCACCTGCGACAGCGTCGCGTACGCGCCGCCGTCCATGAGGATCCGGATCTTCAGCGCGCGGAGCGTCCCGTCGCGATCGCAGCCGCTCGTGATCTCGCAGGACGCCGGGTGGCGCTTCGTCGTCGCCTCGATGTCCTCGGTCCGGTCGTAGATCATCCGCACCGGGCGGCCGCTCTTCTTCGCGAGGAGCGCCGCGTGAAGCGCGATGATCGACGGGTACTCCTCCTTGCCCCCGAAGCCGCCCCCGGTCACCGACTGCGTGACGTGGATCCGGTCGGGCGGGAGCCCGAACGCCTTCAGGAACGCCTTCTGCACGTAGAACGGGCACTGGATCGAGCCGGTCGCGTGCGCGCCGGCCTCGTCCCACCACGCCACGACCCCCTGCGGCTCGATGTAGAGCTGCTCCTGGTGGTGCGTGGCGTACGTCCCGGAGACGACCACGTCGCAGCGCGCGAGCGCCGCGTCGATGGCGGCCTCGCTCTGCTCCCGCTCGACGTCGGCGCGGCCCTTCGTGATGAGGTACCGCTTGAGGACGTTGTCGGCGCCCCAGATGATCTCGTCGCCCTCGAGCGCGGCGCGCGCGTCGAGCACCGGCGGCAGCGGATCGATGTCGAGCGTGACGGCCTGGACCGCCCGCGCGAGCTTGAGCCGGTCCGCGCAGCCGAGCAGGGCGATCGGCTCGTAGGCGTGGTTCACCTTGCCGGTGCCGAGGATCGGCTGATCGTCCAGGATCAGCGCGACCACGTTGACCGGGACGTCCTCGGCGAGCACCACCGTGACGTCGCTCCAGTCGAACGCGGGGTCGAGCCGCACCCCCCGGAGGATCCCGCGCGGCACGGGGCTCCGCACGGTGCGCCCGAAGATCTCGCCCGGCATCGCCGGGAGGTCGTCGACGTAGCGAGACGCCCCCGTGACCTTGGGAGGGCCGTCGGTCCGGGGCACGCTGATCCCCACGGCGCTCGCTGAAGCAGGAGGGCTCGTCGCCATTCGTGTGCTCCTCCTTGTTGACGATAGCCCTGTCCCCCGGGCCACGTCGACAGCGGGCGCGCCGCGCGACGCCGACGGCCCCGGCCGCCTTCAGGCCAGGAAGCGCGGCGGGCCCCCGAGGACGCGGATCACGTCGACCGGGACATTCAGGTCGTGCAGCACCCCCGGATCGTCCACCTCCTCGTCCACGCACCGGTCGCCGAGCGCCCTCAGGTGATCCCGGAGCGGCGGTGGGTCAGCCTCGAGGTAACGCTGGAGCGCCTCGGCGCGCAGCACCACCGGATGCCCGCCGCGGCCGTTGTGCCGCGGCCGCACCGCGAGCGGCGGCGCCGAGCTCGCGGAGGTCGCGCCCGCCTCCAGCCGGGCGAGCAGCCGCGCCACCGTGGCGGCGCTCGCGGGGGGCACGTCGACCGGCGTGACGATGACGGCGTCGGCGTCGCCGATGCGCGGCGCCGCGACGGCCAGCGATCCCGCAGGGCCGAGGTCGTCCGGCGCGGTCCAGGCGACAAGGTCGACGCCCGGCCGCACGTGGGCCAGCAGCGCGTGAAAGACCGAGCTGCGCACCACCACGAGCACCCGCGCGCTCTCGGCCGCGAGGCGCGCCTCGGCGTGCGCGAGCGCCAGCGGCCGCTCGACCCCTCCCTTCGTCGCCGGGGGCCAGGCCAGGAGGGCCTTCGGACCTCCGAGCCGCTTGCCCGCGCCCGCGGCGAGCACGATCGTGATCACGCTCTTCATCCGCCCTGCTCCTCCCCCGCCTGCGCCGTGACGACCGGCGACCATCGAGCGCGCTGCCGCCCCGCGCGCCAGGCGACCAGCTCCGCGGCGAGGGCGACGCTGATCTCCGCCGGCGTGCGCGCCCCGATGTCGACGCCGACCGGCATCCTGACCCGGGCGACGTCGCTCTCCGGCACCCCCTTCGCCTCGAGGCGCGCCCGCGTGCGCGCCGCCTTCGCCCGGCTCCCGACCCCGCCCACGTAGCCGAAGCCGCGCGCGAGCGCCCACTCGATCGCCGCCTGATCGAGGCCGTGGTCGTGCGTCATGACGAGCGCGGCCGCCTCGCCGAGGTCCCTCGGCATGCCCGCGATCACCTCGGGGTCGTCGTGATCGGCGAGCACGAGCCGCACCTGCTCCCCGGGCGCCGTCCCCGCCTCGCGCGGCGCGCCGTCGTGCGCGGGCAACGCGCCGGCGAGCGGCAAGGGCGGCGGCACGCGGGCCGGGTCGGCGGCGGCGACGCGCGCGTCGCAGAGGGTGACCCGGAAGCCGAGCGACGCCAGCAGGGGCGCGGCGAACGCGCCCACGTGCCCGGCGCCGATCACGAGGGCGTGCACGGCGGGCATCATCGGCTCGATGAGGATCTCGACCGAGCCGCCGCAGCACATGCCCAGGCTCGGGCCCAGGCGGAACGTCTCGAGCCTGGGCGTGCTGGCGAGCTCGCCGAGCGCGCGCGCCATCATGCCGAGCGCCGCCCGCTCGACGGCGCCGCCGCCGATCGTGCCGATCGCGGTGAGGTCATCGAAGAGGCAGAGCTTCTGGCCGGGCGTCGACGGCGCCGAGCCGTGCCGCGCCACCACGGAGGCGAGGACCACGCGCCGCCCCGCCTCGAGCGCGCCCAGCGCCGCGCGCAGCACGTCGTGCGGCAACGCCGTTCGCGGGATGACCTGGCTCGGATCCGGCATGGTGGAACTCTAGCGACCCGGAGGCCGAAAACGAGAGCGCCGAGAGGCCCGGCGATGAAAGAGCTTGCCGGAGCGCCGCGCTTGTCGCGAAAGTCGGCCGCGCGCGGCGAGCGGCGCAGGAGTCCTGGATGCCGGCCGGCTCGACCTGCCGGGATCCCCATGAGAACGCGGAGATCCCAGACCCGATGAGCCCCACCGCCACGCCCGATCCCGACCTCCAGCGCGCCCTCTCCGATCCGGGCTTCACGCCGGGCCGCCGCCACTTCGCCGCCCTGATGGATCTGCTCGAGACCGCCGGCGAGCCGTCCGAGCTGGCCGAGCGGGCGCTGCGCCGCGCCGGCGCGGCCGCGCTGCCCGCCGCGCTCGATCGCGCCGCCGGCGCGGCGCCGTCGCTGCGCGCGCCGCTCACCCGGCTCGTCGGCAAGCTGATGGCCGCCGCGCCGCTCGACGCCGAGCTCGCCGAGCGCGCGCGCGGCTACCTGCTCGCCTGCCTGCGCGACGACGATCGCCGCACGCGCCGCATGGCGGCGGTGGCGCTCGGCAAGCTGCCCGCGGCGGACGCCGGGCGGCCGCTGGTCGCCGAGGCGCTCGCCGAGGCCGCGCGCGGCGAGGGCTCGCCCGACGTCCGCCGCGCGCTGATCGACGCGCTGGGCAAGGTGGGCGGCGGCGCCGCGCTCGAGGCGCTGGCCGAGCTCGGCGGCGACGACGCTGTCGCCGGCGTGCGCGCGCGCGCCGAGCTCCTGGCCCGGCGAACCCTGTCGCGCGGCGAGCTGTCGGAGATCGCCGGCGATCGCGCGCCGGAGCGCCCCGCGCGCGTGGCGGTGCGGTGCCGGCGCGGGCTCGAGGCGATCCTCGCCGAGGAGCTCGCGACGCTCGACAAGGGGTCTCCCGGCGGGGGGCTCGTCCCCGAGCTCCGGAGCGATCCGTGCGGCGGCACGCGCGTGGAGGCGACGCTGAGCGGGCCGCTCGACGTCCTGTTCGGGGCGCGCACGATGCTGTCGTTCGCGTTCCCGCTGCCGCTGCGGAAGCTCGACGCGGGCGCCGACCTCGCCGCGGCCGTCGCCGAGCGGCTGCTCTCGCGGGAGTCGCGCGAGATCCTGCGCCGCTTCACCGTCGGCGCGATCCGCTACCGCATCGACTGGGCCGGCGGCGGCAAGCGCCGGGCGGCGGTGTTCCGCGTGGCCGCGGCGGTGGAGGCCGAGGCCCCGGAGCTCGTGAACGATCCGACCCAGAGCACGTGGGACGTGGTCGTCTACGAGGGCGCCGGCCGGGTCCGGGTCGAGCTCGCGCCGCGCCTGCCCGACCCGCGGTTCGCTTACCGCCGAGGCGACGTGCCCGCGGCGTCGCACCCGACCATCGCGGCGGCGCTCGCGCGCATCGCCGGGGTGCGCGGCGACGACGTGATCTGGGATCCGTTCGTCGGCTCGGGCCTGGAGCTCTGCGAGCGCGCCTTGCTCGGGCCGTACCGGCGGCTCGTGGGCTCGGATCGCGATCCCCGCGCCCTGGAGATCGCGCGCGAGAACCTCGACGCCGCGGGCGCGCGCGGCGCGGAGCTCCTCCAGCGCGACGCGTGCGGCGCGCCGCCCCCGGGCGACGCGCCCACGCTGATCCTGACGAACCCGCCCCTCGGGCGGCGCGTGGAGCGCACGGGGGACCTCGACGCGATGCTCGACCGCTTCGTCGAGGGCGCCGCGAGCGCCCTCGCGCCCGGCGGCAGGCTGGTGTGGATCTCGCCGTTCCCCGAGCGGACCGAGGCGATCGCGCGCCGCTCAGGCCTGCGGCCCGAGGCGATGCAGCGCGTGGACATGGGCGGCTTCGACGCCCAGATCCAGAGCTTCCACAAGGAGGCGCTCCGACCGCAGGCCATCCCCGATCGAGGCGACCGCCGGCGCGGGGACCGGATCGACCACCCCCCTGCCGGGCGCGGTGGGCGCGGCCCCCAGCAGGCCGAGCTCCGCGGCGAACAGCATCGCCCCCGCCGCCAGGAGGAGCGCCACGATCACCGCGATCACCATCCCGAGCCGCCCCGAGCGGTCGGGCGGCGCCTCGGTGTCAAAGCCCCCGTCGTCGGGCCGCCCGACGGGCGAGGTCGACGGCGCGGCGGATGAGACCTGCGCCGCCCGCTGCGCGGGGGCCGCGCTCGTCGGCGCGGCGAGGGCGCGCTGCGGGGGCGGCGAGGCTTGCTGCAGCGGGATGAGCGCGCCGGCGGCCGCGGCGCTCGGACCGGGGACCCTGCCGCTCCCCGCGTCGGCGCTCCCGGACGCGGCGGCCGCAGGCGCGCCCGCCGCGCGCTCGGGCGGCGCTGCGGGGGCGCGGCCTCTCGACGTGCCCTCGGCGAGCGCCTGCGGCGCGCTGAACGGCGCCACCGCCGCTGCCTGGCGCGGCACGACGGGCGTCAACGGCGGCGCCTCCCGGCTCCGCGTGGGCACGTCGTCCTCGTCGTCGTCGTCCCTGTCGTCGACGACCGTGGGCGCGTCCAGCGTCGGCTCGTCGTGGATGCCGTCGTCGTCGTCGGTATCGCCGAGGAACGGCATGGAGTCTTTCTGCAGGTGCAGCCCCGCCAGCGCGTCGCGCCCCGCGGCCGGGCGATCGCGCCCGGCGAACGGCGGCGCTGGCACGCCGAGGGCGGACTGCTCTCGATGGCCGCTGGCCGGCGACGCCGCGCCCGATCCAGGCTGCCCGACGCCGCTCACCCGGTGCGCGACGGACGCCGTCCCTCTGGAGCGCGGCGCTGCCAGGGCCGATCCCTCCCGCATGACGGTCAACTCGTCCTCGTCGCGATCCTCCCCGAACGACTGCGTCAGCGGGACCGCCCCCATGCCCGGGAGGCGTCCTGACGGGACCGGCGCGCGGGCGCGCGCGGCGGGAGCGTCCACGGCTGCCCGCGGCATCGGGGCGGCGCCCGGCCTCGGGGGTGACGCGCCGGCGAGCGCCGTCGGCGGCTGCGGGCGCTCGGGCGGGATGGGCGGCGGCGGCTGGCCTGCCGACGCGGCCGCCGCGCGCTGCGCGATGATCTGGTCGAGCTGCGCGGAGCTCAGCGGCGCGACGCGCATCAGCGTGCGCACCTCGTCGTCGTCCTCGTCGCTCGTCGAGTCCTCGTCGTCGAGCGGAAGCAGCGTGCGCGCCGCGGGATCGGGGTGCCACTCCTCGAGGGCGCGCCGGAAGGCGGCGGCGTTCGTCGTGCGGGCGGCGCGATCGCGGTGGAACGCGTCGTCGAGGATCCGCTGGAGATCGTCGTCGCCGACGTCGAAGACGGCGAGCGGCGCCGGCGACGAGCTCGCGATCCGCTGCCGCGTCTCGGCGTCGCTCCCGCCTCCGAAGGCGCTCGTCCCGGTGAGCACCTCGTAGAGCGTCGCCCCGATCGCCCACACGTCGTCGCCGGGCGACAGCGTCCCGCCCGCGACGCGCTCGGGCGACTGGTAGGCGATGCGGCTCGGCGTCTGGCGCAGATCGGCCAGGATCGCCTTCGAGGTGCGATCGACCGCGGCCGTCAGCACGCACTCGGGCGAGATGGCGCCGTGCGCGACGCCGAGCGCGTGCAGCGCCTCGATCCGCTTCGCGAGACGGATGGCCCAGCCGACGGCGTCGAGCTCGTTCACCGGGCCATCGCGCAAGATCCGAGTTGCAAGCGTTTCCACTTACGAAGCCAGCGTAGTACCGGTCCGCCGAACTTTGTACCTGGATCCGTGTGCAGCTCGCCCCCCGGACGACCGGTTCCGGGGGACGTGCCTCGCCGCGAACCTCCCGGGGCGGCGCCCTCGACGGACGGCACGGTTTCGTCGATCCGCGGCGCGGGGGGCGGCGCTCGTCACGACCGCTCGCCCCCGGCGACCTCGGTCGGGACGATGCGGACGCGCCGCACCCTCCGGCCAGCGACATCCATCGCCACGAGCGTGTAGCCTTCGCACTCCACCCGCTCGCCCGCCTCGGGCGGGTGCTCGAGCCGGCCGAGCATGTAGCCGCCGACCGTCTCGACGGTCTTCACCTCGGGCAGCAGCACGATGTGCGCGTCGCGCTCCAGGTCGGCGAGCAGCACGCGGCCGTCGACGTCGACGATGCCGCCGCCGCGCCGGTGGATCGGCGGCACCTCCTCGTCGTTCTCGTCGCGGATCTCGCCGACGATCTCCTCGATGAGGTCCTCCATCGTGACGAGCCCGATGAACTCGCCCGACGCGGAGGTGATGATCGCCACCGGCACCTGGCGCGCCTGCATCTCGAGGCGGAGACGCTCGACCGACGTGTTCTCGCGCGCGAAGATCGGCTTGCGGAGCAGCTCGGCCACGCGCGTCGCGCGGCGGCGCTGGCTGAGGACGTCGAACAGGTCGCGCAGGTGCAGGTAGCCGAGCACGTTCTTGCCGTGCTCGTCGAGCACCGGGTACCGGGAGTACCCGGCGTCGGCGACGATCCGCACCGCCTCGTCGATCGTCATGTTCGCGCGCAGGGTCGCCGCGTCGGAGCGGAGCGACATCACGTGCCGCGCCGTGCGCCGGCGCAGGTCGAAGATGCGCACGAGCATGCTGCGCAGCGCCGGGTCGAGCCCCGCGGGGCTCCTGGTCAAGAGCATCCGGAGCTCCTCCGAGGTGTGCGCGATCTCCTCCTCGCCCGCCGGCCGGAGCCCGAACAGCCGGACGAACCCGTTCGCCATCGAGTTCAGCGCCCAGATCACCGGCCACATCAGGACGAAGAACCCGTGCAGCGGCCGCGCCGCCCAGAGCGTGACCTTCTCGGTGCGCTGGATGGCGAGCGACTTCGGCGCGAGCTCGCCGATCACCGTGTGGAGCGACGTGATCACGATGAAGGCGATGCCGACGGCGATGGCGTGCGCGCTGATCCCCGCCCACGCGCCGAGCGGCGCGAGGTACGGCTCGATGAGGTGAGCGATCGCCGGCTCGCCGATCCAGCCGAGCCCGAGGGACGCGAGCGTGATGCCGAGCTGGTTGGCGGAGAGGTACGCGTCGAGCCGCTGCGACATCTGGAGCGCGAGCCGCGCGCGCGCGTCGCCCTCGCGCACGAGCTGCTCCAGGCGCGTCGGCCGCATCTTGACGATGGCGAACTCGGAAGCGACGAAGAACGCGTTCAGGAGCACCAGAAGCGCGGTGCCTAGGAGATAAACAACCGTCATGCAGGTCGACGTCCTCTGCCCGGTGCGCCAGGCCCCCCGCGCCCCCCGGGCGGCGAGCCGCGCTCAGATCCTCGCACGATCGAGGATCTTACTCCGCAGATCCGGGTCGTCGTTGCTGAGCCCATCCACGAGGGCATCTGCCGGCGATTGCCCCCTGGCGATGAGCGCGCTGATCCGCTCGAGGTGGACGCGCTCATCCTTGCCGTTCTTGTTCAGGCGCGCGCGCCGCTCGAGGCCGCCCGAGGCGATCGAGACGAGCTGCTCGGCCATCGCCGCGAGCGGCTTGCCACGGAACGTGGCGCGGAGCGCGCGCTCGGCGATCATCGGGCGCGCGGCCTCGAGCTCGTCGAACCGGAAGCTCTCGGAGAGGGCGTCGGCCTCGTCGAGCGCGCGCGCGTCGTACAGGATGCCTGCCCACAGCGCCGGGAGCGCGCAGATCAGGTTGGCCGGCAGCGAGTCGGCGCCGCGGACCTCGATGGTGCGCTTCAGCCGGACCTCGGGGAACAGCGTGTTGAGGTGCATCTCCCAGTCGGCGCGGGTGGCCCGGTGCCCCTGGCAGCCGTGCTCGAGGAAGTCGCGGAACGTCTGTCCCGTGTTCTCGATCACCTCGCCGTCGCGCTTGATGAGGAACATCGGCGCCTCGACCGCCCACGCGACGTAGTCCGAGAAGCGGCGGCCGCGCTCGAGCACGCTGCGGACGAGCCCTTGCCGCGAGGGGTCGACGTCGAGCCAGACCCTGGCGCGGTAGCTCCGGCCGCCGAACAGCGCGCCCTCGTAGAACGGGGAGTTCGCGAAGATGGCCGTCACGAGCGGGGACAGCCGGAGCGCCACGCGGAGCGCGCGCATCGCGCCCTCCTCGCTGGCGTAGTCGAAGTTCGCCTGCACGGTGGCGGTGCGGCGCATCATGTCGAGGCCGTGCGCCCCGCGCGTCGGCAGGTAGCGCCGCATGATCGCGTAGCGGGCCTTCGGCACCCAGGAGAGCTCGGCCTGCGACGCGAAGGGGTGGAACCCGATGCCGAGCCAGGCGAAGTTGAGCTCGCTGGAGATGTCGCGCAGCTCCGCGAGGTGCCCGGACATCTCCGAGCAGATCTGGTGGATGGTCTCGAGGGGCGCCCCGGACAGCTCGAGCTGCCCTCCGGGTTCCAGCGTCACCGAGGCGCCGGCCCGGACGAGCGCGATCAGCGGACCGTCGGGCGTCTCGTGCTCGGGCGTCCACCCGTGCCGCTCGACGAGCGCCTGGAGCACGGAGAGGATGCTCCGCTCGCCCTCGTACGGGATGGCGGCGCCCGTCCTGGCGTCGACCCCGAACTTCTCCGCCTCGGCGCCGATCCGGTGGACCGACTCGGGCTTCACGGCCTCGTGGAAGGGAAACAGCAGATCGTCGAACGTCTTCAACGGTTGAGACTTCGACTCACTCGCGTGGCTTGCGTCGGCCATCATCACGTTTCCGGTTTGTTTCGTTCTCGCCTAGAGCGCACGCCTCAGCAGGGGCGCGCGCTGCGCCGTGCGGAGCATCTTCGCGAGCGCACCGAGGTGCGCCAGCGTTGTCCCCGCTCCTCCCCCGAGCATCCGCGCGCCCGCCTCGATGAGCCGCATCGCGGATGCGGCCCAGGCGTCGCATACCTCGGCGGGCGCCGGGCGCTCTGCCCCGCCCGCCTGCGCCGTGTCGGCGCTGAGCAGCACGCCGACCTGGGCTTCGTGGGCGACGCCCTCGAGGCGCCGGAGGATGTTGAGCCCGAGGTCGACCGACGCGATCTCGAAGAGCAGCGCGTCGGCGCCGCTGTCGAGCGCTCCCCGGGCGACCTCCTCGAAGCCCTCGCCGTCGACGGTGCGCCCGGCGCCGTCGAGCTCCACGAGAGCCCACGTCGCGAGCTGCGTCGTGCTGGCGCTGACCACCGCGGCGCGGCGCGCGAGCCGCGCGACCGCGGGGGCGACGCACGCCGCCTGGGCTGGCTCGAAGCCGCATGCGACGAGGATCTCGCAGCCGGCCGCCGCGAGCCTGGCCGCATGGACCGCGTAATCTTCCGCAATCCGATCGGCCATGGGCGCGGCGGCAGTGTGGCCCAGGATACCGGCCACCGCCACGCGGCGCGAGGCTGCGCCCGCCGCCTCGCTCGCGAGCTCGACGGCGGTCCCGGTCAGCGCGGCGGCGCGGAACGCCATGCCGATGGGCGCCAGCGCGCGCGTCGTCGTCGCGGACGTGAGCGCCCGGACCACGTCGATCCCGAGCGCGATCTCCTGCTCGTGGAGCTCCGCGATCGCCCTGGGCGACTCACGGAGCAGCCGGCCGAGGGCGGTGTTGGACGACACCGCAGCGCCCCGGTAGCGGAGCGATGCGAGCGGATCGCCGCTGATGATGAGCGGACGACCTACCGGAGGCCGAGAGGTGGAGGCCTCGAGCGCGTTCACGTCCTTCGCTGCTTTCCAGGGCTCCTCTACCACCGGTCTATAAGGGGAAACTAGCCCAAGACGGCCCTTCCGCGTCGCGAAATGGTGCAGGCCGGCGGGCTGGGGCACAGCGATCCATGCAGCGCAGTCGGGGACTACCTGACGAAAGCTCGCCCACGCAAGGCGCGAAATCGGGGCGGGACGGGGGATCGGCGGTCATGAGGGCGCGGCTGTGCTACCGGGCCGTCCCATGGCGGGGAAGCTCCGGCCCGATGTCATACAGCCGGGAGCCTCTGTCCCCCCGGCCCGCGGCCCCGGCGGGCGACGAACTTCCGGTCGAAGAGCCGCACCCGCCGGACGAACAGGTCGAGCAGGAAGACGGCCATGGCGGCGTAGATGAACCGCGGCCAGAGCTCCTCGTGGAAGGTCACCTTCTCCCCTGCCGGGTCGAAGATGGCCGCCACGCCGTTCGGATCGACCGCGCCGCCGGTCGACACCGCAGCCTTCTCGAGGGTCGCGAGCTCGGGCTCGAAGCTTGCGTACTCCCGCGGGTACGGGTTCGAGACGTGGCCATAGCTGACCGCGACAGCTCGCAGGGAGCCGTCCTCGGCCTCGCGCAGGTGCTCCGCGCGCAGCAGGAAGGAGCCGTACCGGTCCAGCGGGAGCGCCGCCTCGTACCGCCCCGGCGCGGTCTGACGCATGTCGACGACCCGCGTCGTGCCGCCCGGCTCGGGCCCGATGATGCTGAGCCGGGAGGTCAGGTTGTTCTCGAACCGGTCGTCGGCCCCGAACGCGTCGACGGACGCGCGCAGCTCTCCGTCCACGATCTCGGCCTTCATGTCGAGCTCGCGCCGGTGCTTCTGGCGCATGTGCTCGTGGATGAGCTGCCCCCAGAACTTCTCGAAGCCCGGCCACCTCAGCCACTCCACGGCCCAGCGCGCCTTCACGTCGCTCGTCCAGGCCAGCGTCCACCCGAGGCCGACCCGCCACCGCGCGAGGATCGGCTCCTCGGTGTCGCTCGTGAGCAGCTCCTGGGCCGGCGATGGCTTCAGCTTGGTCGAAACGTAGCCGTGCAGGTTCGGCGCGGTGCGGACGTCGATGCCGCGGAGGAACGCAGCGTCGCCGACCTGGGTCACCGGGAACCACTCCTCGACGGCCGCGGCGCGCGCGACCATCTCGGTCTCCCTGGTGAAGATCCGCGGCAGGTTGTTCGGGTCTGGCACCGCGTGGAAGCGCCCGCCGCCCACGTCGGCGATCATCTTGAGGAGCTGCTCGTCCAGATCGTTGCCCAGCCCCACGGTGGTCACGGTGATCGACTCGGCGATCATGGCGGACACGAGGTCGCGGATGCCGCCCGTCGACGCCTTGCCGTCGGTGAGCAGGATGACGTGCTTCTTGCGCGCCTGCGTCACCGTCATGTCCTGGTAGGCGGCGTCGAGGGCAGCGAAGATCTCGGTCCCGCCGCCTGGCTGGATGCGCGCGATCTCACCGGCGATGCGCGAGCGGTTGCGCGCGGGCTGCATCTTCACGTAGCGGGTCGGCGCCGAGTCGAACGCGATGACCTCGATCAGGTCGTCCGATCCCAGGACCCCCGCCGTCGCCTTGGCCGCGGCCTTGGCCATCTCGAGCGGCAGCCCGGTCATCGACCCCGAGCGATCCATGACGAGCGCCATCGCGATGCTCGGCATGTCCTTCTTCCGCTCGTTGTCCATCCGTACCGGCAAGATCCGCTCGATGGTCGTGCGGTACCAGCCGCCGAGGCCGTACCCCGACTCGCCGCCGGCGAAGAGGAACCCTCCGCCGAGATCGCGCACGTAGCTCTCGATGATCTCCTGTCCCTGCAGGCTGAGCGCTTCCTTCGGGGTGTCCGACACGATCAGGAAGTCGTAGCGCTCCATCTCCTTGAGGGAGCCGGGGAAGCCGGCCGGCGGCCTGACGTCGACGTCGAGCTGCTGCGCGGTGAGCGCGCTCGAGAGCGGGCCAGCGTGCTGCGGCGTCCCCTCGATGTAGAGCACGGACGGGCGTCCGGGCACGTCGATGGTGGTCGCGTACCGGTTGTTCTCCTTGAACTTGTCGTCCGCGATCTGGTCGAGCTCGAGCGCGTAGGTCACCTGCCCCGCGATGCGCACGACGCTCTTGAACATGACGTCGTTCGGCCCCGCCTTGAGCTCGAGATCCCGGATGCCCTCGAGGCCGTTGAGGGCCTCCCCCTGGAACAACCGCGCGCGCGCCTTCGTGGCGCGGCTGGCGTAGATATCGGCGTGGATCTCGAACGTCTCGCCGACCTTGACCCGGTCCGGCATCCTGAGCTCCCGCACCGCGACCTCGGGCGGCGCGGGCCGCCGGTACGGGATCGAGAACAGCCGCACCCCGAAGTCGCGCGCCCGGTTGGCCTCGGCGAGCACGTCGCCGTCGGTCTGCACGCCGTCCGACATCAGCACGGCGCGCTTCAGGTGGCCGGGCGGATACAGGCCGTAGGCGAGCTGCAGCGCCGCCTGCAGGTTCGATCCCGCGCCGAGATCGCCGCGCTGCCCCTTCTCGTCGAGGTGGCGGCCGATCGCCGGCGCGCGCCGCTCGGCGTCGCCCCCTGCCGCCTCGCCGGCCGCGCGCTCGACGAGCCTCGGGCGCCGCGCGAACGTGATCACCTTGATGACGCCGTCCTCCGGCTTCTCGGCGAAGGCCTTGTCGAGCGTCGCGCGCGCGTCGTCGAGCGCCTCGTCCGTCACGGATTCCGAGACGTCGATGAGGTAGATGGTGGCGACCTTCTCCGTGGTCGCGGTCTTCGCGAGCCGCGACAGCCCGAGCGCGATCAGCGCGACGAAGGCGATGCGCAGCAGCACGGAGAGCACGCGCTGCGGGAGGGGAAGGTCGGCGAGCGACCCCGCGAGGACCCCGACGAACCAGGGCGCGAGCAGGAGCGCGCCGAGCATCTTCGGGTTGAGGAGCTCGTATTTCACCCCCTCGCGCACCCACGTGAGCGTCGGATCCGGATGGAGGAGGACGTACTTCCGGTACGCCCAGAACAGGATCCCGCCGAGGGCGACGCAGGTGATGGCCCACGCGACGACGCGGAACTTGCGGCCACGGAACGCGCTCACACCGTCACCCTCCTGTGGTACGTGAACCACTCGATCGCGGTCACGAGGAGCACCGCCGCGAGCAGGTAGACCCAGAGCTCGCGGCGAACGCCGATCTTGAACTCGCTCACGGCGCCCGCGCCGCGGCCGTCGACCTTGAGCTCGGCGGCGGGGGCGATCGCGCTCTCCTGCGGCGCGGAGAGGTTCGCGGCGAACGTGCTCTCCTCCTCCGCGCCAGCGCCGCCGACGCGCAGCGTGTAGAAGCCGGCGTGCTGCCCCAGGAACACGGCGCGCCCGTCCTGGATCGGGACCATGCGCTTCGTCCCGTCGGGCTGCTCCAGGCTCGCCGTCTCCGCGGACGAGGACGCCGGGATGTGCCAGACGACGCCCGTGCGGAACGAGGAGATGTAGCTCGTGTCCTCCTCGACGAAGTTGTTGATCGCGTTGAGCAGGAAGAGCGGCCAGGCGATCCGCAGGGGAAAGTCGCTCTCGCGGACGTCGAACCCGAGCGCGACGAACTTCACGCCGCCGCGCCGCCCCTCGATGAGCAGCGGGCCCTTGTAGCTCCGTCCGACGACCCGGTCTTCCTTGATGCCCTTGAGCGTGTGAGCGCGCGCGATGTTCACGTCGCCGAGCGCCGTGTAGCGCAGGAGCGGGTGCTTCGCGTCGAGCTCGTCGAAGCCCAGGCGGTAGTTCGGATCGTCGTCCAGGACCTCCTTGCCCACCTCGAACGGGAGGCCCGTCCCGGTCGGGTTGAGGTAGAGCAGGCTGCCGCTGCCCGCCGCGACGGTCGGCGCCACGCCGTCGAAGATGGTCACGTCGAACGAGGCGGCCGCCGGGTAGCGCTGCGGCTCGACGAACGTCACGTCGAGGTACTCGTCGAGCAGCAGCGCCGCCTCGAGGAACATGTTCCCCGCCGTGACGACCTGGACGCGCGCGCGGCGCCGCTCGGGGAGCAGCGCGTAGGCGCGGTTGTCCGCGGGCAAGTCGTCGGAGCTGCCGTCGGCCAGCGCGAGCTTCGCCTCGAGCGTCTTCGAGGCGCCGGAGAGGTTCGGGTAGAAGCGGGGCAGCTTCTCCTTGGGCTGGAGCCGGATGCGCGTCAGGTCGGTGAGCTGGCCGTCGCCGAGCAGCGACAGCTCGAGATCGAGCGGCTCGTCGCTCGTGTTCGTGACCTCGAGCATCACCTCGTAGCGGCTCTTGTCGAGCGGGTAGCGCCGCACCGAGAACCCGGTGATCGCGGCGTTCCGCGAGCCCTTGCCGATGGGCAGGAACGACAGCTTGACGTCGCCGAGGCGCACGGGCCCGCCGGCGTCGGCCGGCTCGCCCAGCGCGCCGTCGCTCACGACGATGATCTCCGGCGACGGCAGCCCGCTCAGGGTGTCGCCCGCGAAGCGGAGCGCGCGCGCGAAGTCGGCGGTCGCGTCGGTCGGCTTCACCGCCGCGACCGCGGCCTCGAGGTCGGCGATCTCCCCGGTGAGCGTGGACAGGGGCGTGACGGCCGCGTCCATCTGGGCCAGCAGCATGCGGTCGCTGCCGGAGAGGCCGCGGACCATCTTCCTGACCTCCTCTTTCGCGAGCTCGATGCGCGAGGGCGCGACGTCGATGGCCTGCATGCTCGCGCTCGCGTCGATGAGCACGACGATGTTGCGCCCCTCGACGAGGTTCGCCTGCGGGCGCGGATCCCCGAGCGCGAGCAGCAGCAGCGCGAGCAGCGCGAGCTGCAGGAGCAGCGAGAGCAGCCGCTTGAGCTGCGAGAACAGGCTCGTCGCCTCCTTGTCCCGGAGGACGCGCTCCCAGATCTTCGAGAAGGGGACGGCGACGGGCCGCCGGCGCAGCTTGAGGATGTAGAAGACGACGACCACGGCCCCGGCGAGGGCGCCGATCTGGAGCAGGGTCTGCAGCGGGACGCCGGTGAAGTGCAGCATGGCTACCGGAGGAAGCCGCCTCTGCGGAACACGCGCAGGATCAGCTCGTCGAAGGGGACGGACACGTCGGCGCGGAAGTAGCTCACCTGCCGCGACGTGCAGAAGCGGCGGATCTCGTCGAGGTACTGCTCGTGCGCCGCGGCGTAGCGATCGAGCACCTTCGCGGTCACCGTGACCTCGCGCTCCTCCCCGGTCTCGCAGTCGTAGACGCGCACGTCGCCGCGCAGCGCGGGCCGCGCCTCGCGCGCGTCGGCGATGTGGAGCACGAACGGTTCGAAGCGGTTGTACCGGAGCACGTTGATGCCGCGCTCGAAGCCAACCGGGTCATAGAGATCGCTGAGGATGACCGCGAGCCCGCGCCGCTTGTGCTGCGCCACGAAGGTCTTCATCGCCTCCCCGAGGTCGGTCGCGCCGTCCGCGCGCGCCTGCCCGAGGAAGCGGAAGATCCTGAAGATCCGCGCCTTGCCGCGGGTCGACTGCATGCGCCCGCTGATCTCGTCGGTCGCGGTGACGATCGCGATGCGGTCGAGGTTGGCGAGCCCCACGTACGCCAGCGCCGCGCAGAGGCGCTTCGCGTGACGCAGCTTCGCGCCGTCGCCGAACGCCATCGACGCCGACGTGTCGAGGATGAAGTAGATCGAGAGGTCTTCCTCCTCCTCGTAAAGCCGGATGAGGAGCCGGTCGAAGCGCTGGTACGCGGCCCAGTCGAGGTACCGGAAATCGTCGCCGGGCGCGTAGTCGCGGTGATCGGCGAACTCGACCCCGGAGCCGGTCTTCTTGGTCCGCCGCTCCGCGCGCATCGCGCCGGAGAAGACGCGGCGGCTCACCATCGCGAGGTAGTCGAGCTTGCGCTGGAACTCGTCGTCGAAGAGATCCTCGTCGGAGGCGCTCGCGGAGAGCGGCGAGAGCCCGGAGAGCCGTCGGAGCGGCGCGGCGGCCCTCTTGAACGCGTCGAAGAGCCCCATGCTACCTTCGACGTTCCCTCATTTGCTCTCCGGCAGGTGCTTGAGGATCGCCTGCAGCACCTCGTCCGTCTTCACGCCCTCGGCCTCTCCCTCGAAGTTGAGGAGCACGCGGTGGCGCAGCGCGGGGAGCGCGCACGCCCGCACGTCGTCCACCGACGCCGCGAACCGACCCTCGAAGAGCGCCCGGATCTTCGCGGCGAGCAGCAGCGCCTGCGCCCCGCGCGGCGACGCGCCGAACTTCACGAACCGCTTCACCTCGTCGAGGCTCTCGCCCTCGGTCGGGTGCGTGGCCTGGAGGAGCCGCACCGCGTAGTCCTGGACGTGCTTCGCCACGGGCACCTCGCGCACGAGCCGCTGCATGGCGATGATCCGCTCCCTGTTCAGGACCGGCCGGACCGCGATCGCCTCGGTCCCGGTGGTCCGCTCCAGGATCGAGTTCAGCTCGTCACGGCTCGGGAACGGCACGTGAAGCTTGAAGAAGAACCGGTCGAGCTGCGCCTCGGGGAGCGGGTACGTCCCCTCGCTCTCGAGGGGGTTCTGCGTCGCCAGGACGAAGAACGGCTCCTCGAGCGTGTAGCTCTGGCGCGAGACGGTGACCCGGTGCTCCTGCATGGCCTCGAGGAGCGCGCTCTGCGTCTTCGGCGTCGCGCGGTTGATCTCGTCGGCGAGGACGATGTTGGCGAAGATCGGCCCCTTGCGGAACGAGAACGACCGCTGTCCGCCGGCGCTCTCGTCGATGACCGTGGTGCCGATGATGTCCGCCGGCATCATGTCGGGCGTGAACTGGATGCGCGAGAACTGGAGGTCGAGCGCCTCGGCCATGGTGCGGACGAGCATCGTCTTGCCGAGCCCCGGCACGCCCTCGAGCAGCGCGTGCGAGCCCGCGAGCATGCACGTGAGCACACCGTCGACCACCTCGCGGTTGCCGACGATGACCTTCCCCACCTCCTCGCGCAGCCCTCCGATGCTCGCGCGGAACTCGTCCACCTCAGCGCGCGCTGCTTCCTTCGTCTTGTCGGCCATAGCTTCCTGCTTCGAGCCCGCTGTCGCGGAGCGTCCGTGGAGGCGCGGTCGCGTTCGAGCCGCCGGCTCGACTCACTCGCGCGGCCTGATCAGCTGGAAATACCGGTTCACGTAGAACCGGTATCCATCGGGGATCTGGTCCTTGTTGATCTGCTGCTCTGCGACGGTGTGATAGTCGGTGAAGACCTTCTTGTAGCCGGTTCCCTTGAAGCCCCGCTCGGCCGCGCTGAGGATGACCTCGCTGTTCGAGGGCCCCTCCTGGGTGTCGAGCCCCTGCGCCTGGACGTCCTGCGTCCCCATCTTCGGGTCCGTGCGCTTGCCCGCGACCTCGCCGCCGCGGCCGGAGCCGGCGCCGTCGCCGCCCGGCTGGTTGCCGCCGTTGCTGTTGCCCTGGCCGCTCCCCTGCCCGTCCTGCCCCTGGCCTTGCCCGCCCGGCATCAGGATCTTCTTGCCGCCGGGCCCGATCACCAGCTCTTGCCCCTGGCCCTGCCCGCCCTTGCCCTGGCCTTGCTGGCCGTCCTGCCCTTGCTGCTCGCCCTGGCCCTCCTGGCCCTGGCCCTGCTGACCCTGCCCCTGCTGCTCTTCGCCGCCGCCCTGGTTGCCGCGGGCGCGCTTGCCGAAGCGGAGCATCCTGGCCATCCGCTGCTTGCCGCCCTGCCCCTGCTGGCGCACGAGCTCCCGGAGCTCCTCGAGCCTCTGGCGCAGCTCTTCCTTCTCCTGCTCGGACATCTCCTCTTGCTGCATCCGGTTGATGTCCTCGGCGGCCTGCTCGAGATCGTCCGCCGACATCCCGAGATCCCGCATCAGGTCCTCGGCGGCCTTGGCGAGCTCCCGGTCGAGCCGGTCGAGCTGGCGTCCGGTCCGCTCCTTCTGCTCGGCGTCGCGGTCGAGCCGCTCCAGCTCGCGCTCCTTCTTCTTGAGCAGCCGCTCCTCCTCGGCCTTCTGCTGGTCGCTCGTGGAGGCCTTCTGCTTCTGCTTGAGCAGCTGCTCGCGCACCTCGGCCCGCTTCTCGTTGATCGCGGCGAGGGCCTCCTTGCGGCGTGAGGCCGCCTCGGCGAGCGCCTTGCGCAGCCGCTCGATCTCGGCCTTGTCGAACTTCTGCTTCTTGTCACGGAGCTTCTCGGCGAGCTCCTTCAGGTCCTTCTTCGCCTTCTCGAGGTCCTTCTTCTCGAGAGACTCGCCGACGCCCTTCGCCAGGTCGCTCTTCTTGAGGTCGAGCCCGGTCTCCTTCAGCGCTTCCTCGAGCGCCTTCAGGTCGGCCTCGGCCCCCTTGAGGAGCTCGCGCTCGAGCGCCTCCATGCGGCGGAACGCCTCGGTCCGATCGAGGCGCTTGTTGGCGATGTCCTCGATGAGCTGGTTGAACCGCTCGACCGCCGACTTCATCTCCGGGCTCTGGTCCGGCCGGTCGAGCGCCTTCGCCGCGTCCTTGAAGAGCTCGATGTCGTCGGGCGACATGGCGAGCGCGTCGATGGTCTGCGCGACGGGCGCCGTCTTGCGCGGCGTCCGCACCTCGAGCAGCGCCACCGCGAGCACGCCGAGGCCGACCGCGGCCGACGCCAGGAGCTCGCGCGGGACGGCGAGCGGCGCGGCGCCGGCGGGGCGCAGCCCTGCGGCGTGCTCGCAGGCGTCGTCGATCGCCGCCTCCATGAGGGGGGTCCGCTGCGCGGCGGGCACCGCGTCGAAGGCGAGGGCGTTCGTGAGCCGGTCGTGGAGGCCGTGGTGCCGGTCGAGCGCCATCGTGCCCGCGCGCGGAGGCAGCCGGCGCAGCATGGCCACGACGAGGGTGGCGAGGACGAGCAGCCCGGCGCCGAGGAGGAGCTGCCGCGCGCGCTGCTCGCCCAGGTGCGCTGGAAGCGCCTTGTGGACCGCGAGCGTGCCGGCGGCGATCGCCAGCGCGACGGTCAGCGCGCTCGGCGCGGCGCGGAGCGCGCGTCCGAACCGGAGCCTCAGCTCGACAGCGAACGCGGCGCTGCGGATGCGGTCCAGGTGCTTCGTGCGAGAGTCGCTCACGGTGCTCAGCGCTCCGGACGCCCCCCGCGGGGGCCCTCGAAGTGGAAACGTCGCAGCATTGTACCCGCTGACGGGTCACGCGCCCGAAAGTTCCTGGAGACGCGGCGCGCGGCGCGCGAGAGCATGACGCGCGGCAAACCCTGACGATTCCCCGCGCAGGGCAGCTTCCACGTCAGCGGACAGACGGCATCGATGCGCGATGTCGACCGACGCGTGAGGACCATCGCCCCGAGGTCTGTGTCCGGGCGGCGTCCCTCGACTCGGCCTGGCGGCCGAGCGCGTGCATGGCGTGAGAACAACGGGACCGGGCGCCGCGCGCAGCGCGGGCCCCGGGCTCGATCACTTCGCGGTCTTCTTCTTGGGTGCCGCCTTGCTGGCAGCCGGCTTTTTCGCCGCGCCCTGCTTTGCAGACGACTTCTGCGAGGCGGCTGACTTCTTCGCCGCAGCCGGCTTCTTCGCCACCGGCTTCTTCGCCGCGACCTTCTTCGGCGCGGCCTTCTTCGACGCGGCCTTCTTCGGCGCGGCCTTCTTCGCGGCCGGCTTCTTCACGGCCGCCTTCTTCGCGACCGCCTTCTTCGCCGCGGCCGGCTTCTTCGCCGCAGCCGTCTTCTTCGCCGCGGTCCTCTTGGGCGCCGCCTTCTTCGCGGCCGCCTTGTGGGTCGCGGCGCCGTTTGCCCCCGACGTTTGCTGCGCGCGCGGCGCCGGCTCAGACACGGGCTCTTCGTTCTCCTCGCCCTCGCCGCTCGCCTGGCTGCCGTTCGATCCAGGCAGCGCCTTCGCGTAACGCGCGAGCGTCTCGCGCACGCACGCGTCGAGGTCCCCGAAGTCGAACGGCTTGTTCAGCCAGGCGTCCGCCGCGAAGAGCGGCGAGGTCATCTCGTTCAGGTTCTCACCGATCCCGGTGAGCATGATGACGCCGGTGTTCGCGAAGGGCCGACCGTCGGACGTGTCGCCCTTCAGCCGCTTGCAGATCTCCCAGCCGCTCATGCCGGGCATCATCACGTCCAGGATCACCAGATCCGGCGTGTGCTCGCGCGCGAGCTCCCAGGCGGCGTCCCCCTCGGAGGCCTCGATCACGGCGAAGCCGAGGTTCCTCAGGTGACGCGCAACAAGGCTCAACATCGCCGGTTCGTCTTCAGCCACCAGCACGCGGGGCGGCTTCATGCTCGCGGAAGGCATCGTAGATGCGGATGAGAGTACGTGCGCGCGAACCGGTCAAGAGAGAACAATCCTCGCGCCGCGCGTCGAGCCCGCGCGGCCGCGGCGCGAGCTCGGCGCCGTCCCGCGTCCCCCCCCCGACGGCGACGCCGAGCGCCATCGACGTGCCGCGTGGTTACGCGGCGCGCGCGAGGGCGATCTTCTCCGTCTGCCCCGCCGCGTAGAAGCGGCGCAGCGCCGCGAGCAGCTCGGCGTGCCGACCGCGGCGGGCAAACTCGGCCTCGAGCCGGCCAGCGAACCGCGCCGCCAGGTCGTTCGCGATCCGGTAGCGGTCACCGGTCTCCGTGCCCGGGGGATCCATGAAGGTCACCCGCTCGAAGAGGTGAGCGCGGATCCGCGCGGCGCGCTCGGGCTCGAAGCGCCGCGGCCCGGGCGGAGCGCCCTCGTCGCGGCGCCCCAGCGGCGGCCCCGGGAGCTCGACCTCCTCGGCCAGACCGCCGTGGACGAGCAGCACGTACTTGTCGACCTCGGCCTGGAGCTCGAGCTCGAGCTGGGTCGCCGGGAGCTCCCGGCGCGCCCGCTCGGCCACGTAGAGGAAGTGGCTCACCCCCTCGACGATCTGGCAGATCTCGTCGAACGTCCCCGCGCCCCCCCGCGAGATCGCGCGGCGGGGCAGGTGCAGCGCCACCTCGATGTCCCCGTCCGCGTGCCGGATCAGCAGCGCCTCGCGGGCGCCGCCGTCCGTCGGCCGGATGAAGTCGTCGACGGCGGGCGCGTCATCGAGCGCGTAGGTTCGCGCGAGGTGCTGCTGGATCCGGGCGGTGAAGGTCGCGCCCCGCATCAGTTGAGCCCGCCAGTCCCGCGGCTCGGCACGAGCCCGCGCGCCCCGAGCTCCTCGGCGAGGCGGCTGGAGCCGGTGCGGACCCAGCGCTCGTACAGCCGGAGCACCGAGCGCTCGTCCCGGGCACCGGACGCGAGCGTCCCGTCGGCCACGTCGTTCAGGACGGCCGCGAAGCGCTCGAACTTCTCCGCCATCTCCGAAAGAACATCGGGGCCCTGGCCGACGCGCGCGTTGAGGCGCAGCATAGCGGCGGCATGGTGGTAGGCGGTCGAGCCGACCCCGACCACGTAGCCGCGGTCGACTCCCTTGAGCTCGATATGGCCGCCGAAGAAGCCGACCGCGTAGAGCACGCCGTCGCCGAGGTTGCGCAGCCGCCGGAAACGCTCGGCCCCGGAGGCCTCCAGGGCGTCGCGCAGCAGAAAGGTCAGGGGCTGGTTGAAGGCAGACTCGGCGTGCTCGTCCGGGTGAGCGAAAGCACAGAGCAGACCGACGAGGTAGCTCGACGCCGCCTCGGTCGCGGCGACGTTCCGAACTCGGAGCGCCTCGTCCACAACCTCCTGGAAATAGCGGGTCATGCTCGGGGACACAGAGATCGCTTGGCTCACGGGGGCACCTCACTTGCGCGGGTGCCCTGGATACCGACGTAACCCGGGCCACCGCGCGCTCAGGTCAACCAGACACGTCCTGTCAGCCTCCATCGGGCCGGAGACCGTGAGGGCGTCGCGTTGCTGTGCTGCCGCATTTCCGCCCTCATACGGTCACTTTAGCCGACGGACCCCGCCGAGCCCAGCTACACGCCCCGCACTTCTCTTGCAATCTCCGGGACTTACAGCCACCCCAGCGCCTGGCTGCTAACGCGCGAAGCGCCGGGCGGAGCCGCGCTTGACACCCTCCAGGGGGTGGCTATCTTCCGCGCCGCCCGCTAGCACTCGTCGGAAGCGAGTGCTAGCAAAGTGCCCAGGCTGCAAACGTATGGGATCTCGCGGCCGCTCGTTCAGGCCGCCGGGGTCCTGCCGTCTCGTGGGACGCGGCGCTCGTCCCCGGAGGATTCGCAAACATGAAGATTCGACCGCTCCAGGACCGCGTGATCGTTCAGCGCGTGAAGGAAGAAGAGAAGACCAAGGGGGGTCTCTACATCCCTGACACGGCCAAGGAGAAGCCGATCGAGGGCACGGTCATCGCCGTCGGCAACGGCAAGGTCGGCGAGGACGGTACCGTGCGGAAGCTCGACGTCAAGGAGGGCGATCGCGTCCTCTTCGGCAAGTACTCGGGCACCGAGGTCAAGATCGACGGCGAGGAGCACCTCATCCTCCGCGAGGACGACATCCTCGGCGTGATCGAGAAGTGACGCGGGCGACAGCAGGAACTTAGGAGAGACACCATGGCAGCCAAGGAAATCATCTACAACGAGTCCGCCCGCAGCATGATCCTCGCGGGCGTCAACGCCCTCGCCGACGCGGTGAAGGTCACGCTCGGCCCGAAGGGTCGCAACGTCGTCATCGAGAAGAGCTTCGGCTCCCCGACGGTCACCAAGGACGGCGTGACCGTCGCCAAGGAGATCGAGCTCGAGAACCGCTTCGAGAACATGGGCGCCCAGATGGTCCGCGAGGTCGCCTCGAAGACGAGCGACATCGCCGGCGACGGGACGACCACCGCGACCGTGCTCGCGCAGGCGATCTACCGCGAGGGCTCCAAGCTCGTCGCGGCGGGCCACAACCCGATGGAGATCAAGCGCGGCATCGACAAGGCGGTCGAGGCGATCGTGGGGCACCTCCACAGCTCGGCCAAGCAGACCAAGGACGCGAAGGAGATCGCGCAGGTCGGCACGATCAGCGCGAACGGCGACGAGACGATCGGCAAGCTCCTCGCCGACGCGATGGAGAAGGTCGGCAAGGAGGGCGTGATCACGGTCGAGGAGGCGAAGAGCGCCGACACGACGCTCGACGTGGTCGAGGGCATGCAGTTCGACCGCGGCTACCTCTCGCCGTACTTCGTGACCGATCCCGAGGCGATGAAGGCGAACCTCGAGGACTGCTACATCCTCATCTCGGAGAAGAAGATCTCCAACATGAAGGACCTGCTCCCGGTGCTCGAGGCGATCGCCAAGAGCCAGAAGCAGCTCCTCATCATCGCCGAGGACGTCGAGGGCGAGGCGCTCGCGACGCTCGTCGTGAACAAGCTCCGCGGCACGCTGCACTGCGCGGCCGTGAAGGCGCCGGGCTTCGGCGATCGCCGCAAGGAGATGCTGAAGGACATCGCGACCCTGACGGACGGCCAGGTGATCGCGGAGGAGCTCGGCCTCAAGCTCGAGAACGTCACGATCAGCGATCTCGGCCGCGCCAAGACGGTGATCATCGACAAGGACAACACCACGATCGTCGGCGGCCAGGGCAAGAAGGACAAGATCAAGGCCCGGCAGCAGGAGATCCGCGCGCAGATCGAGAACACGACGAGCGACTACGACCGCGAGAAGCTCCAGGAGCGGCTCGCGAAGCTCGTGGGCGGCGTCGCGGTGGTCAAGGTCGGCGCTGCGACCGAGACCGAGATGAAGGAGAAGAAGGCCCGCGTCGAGGACGCGCTCCACGCGACCCGCGCGGCCGTCGAGGAGGGCATCGTCCCGGGCGGCGGCGTGGCGCTCATCCGCGCGCAGAGCTCGCTCGAGAAGCTCCAGGTGAACGACGAGCAGCGGTTCGGCGTGAACATCATCCGCCGCGCCATCGAGGAGCCCCTCCGCCAGATCTCGGCCAACGCCGGTGAGGAGGGCTCGATCGTCGTGCAGAAGGTGCGCGAGGGCAAGGATTCGTTCGGCTACAACGCGGCGTCGGGCGACTACGGCAACCTGCTCGAGATGGGCGTCATCGATCCGGTCAAGGTCGTCCGGTCGGCGCTCCAGAACGCGGCCAGCGTCGCCAGCCTGATGCTCACCACCGAGGCGCTCATCGCGGAGCGGCCGAAGGAGGAGAAGGCGGCGGCCGGCGGCGCCCACGCGGGCCACGGCCACGACTTCTGATCGCGGCCCAGGCAGATAAGCCTGGCCGGCGAGGGCCGACTTCCCCACGGGGAAGTCGGCCCTTCGCCATTTCGACTTCCGGCAGGCCGCGACGCGTGATCTGATCCGCCGCAGGTCCGCGATGAGCACCCTGACTACCGAGCGCCTCGATCTCACCCCGGTCTCGCTGCCCCTGCTCGAGGCGGTCATCCGCGGAGATCGCCTGGAAGCCGAGGCCCTGTCCGGCGCGCGCTTCCCCGACGCGTGGCCTGGGCGCGCGCTCGTCGAGCGCGCCTTCAGCTCGCCGCTCGACCGGCTGCGCGACGATCCCGAGGCCTTCCTGTGGGGAACGCGGCTGATGGTGACGCGCGGCCAGGTGGAGCGCGTCGTCGTCGGCAGCGTGGTGCTGAACGGCCGGCCCGACGCCACGGGCACCGTGGAGATCGGCTACGGCGTCGAGGGCAGGTCCCAGGGGCAGGGCTACGCGACCGAGGGGTCGCGCGCCGTCCTGCACTGGGCGCTGCAGCAGGCCGCCGTCAGGCGCGTGATCGCCACCACGCCGGCCTGGCACCGCGCGTCGCTCCGGGTGATCGAGAAGCTCGGGATGCGCGCTGCCGGCACGCTCGAGCACGATCTCCTCGGCGAGCTGCTCGTCTTCGAGCGCTTCCGCGAGTAGCGACGCGCCTCCGCCGGCAGGCGGCCCGCGGCGGCGCGGCTCACCCGCCCGCGCGGATCACGCCGCCGCGCGGGTCGCGCCGCCGCGCCCACTCGCACATCGTCATGCCCGCCGCGATCGCCACCGGGTACGAGTGGTTGATCCCGTACATGGGGATCGCGATCACGTCCTCGCACGCGTCGAGCAGCACCTGCGGCAGCCCGTCGTCCTCGCTGCCGAAGAGGAAGACGAGCCCGTGCGGCAGCGGCGCCTCCCAGAGGGTCCGCCGCGCGTGGTCGCGCTCGACGCCGATGAGCGGTCGGCCGCGCGCCGCCTCCAGGAAGGCTGCCTCGTCGGGGCACTCGATGAGGGTCTCGTACTTCTGCATGCCCATCGAGGCGCGCTCGTAATAAGGCTCGGTCCCGATCAGGAAGATCTCCCGCACCAGGAACGAGTGGGCGACGCGGATGATGGCGCCGATGTTGAACGGGTTCTTCGCGCGGCACACCGCGACCGAGAAGTCGTTCCGCAGGGGCGCGAGCTCTTCGCGGATCTCCCGGGTCGTGAGCCCGAACGGCGGGATCTTCACGGCGCGCCGGCTCCTCACTCGACCGCGCCGAAGCGCTCGAACAGCGGGTAGATGGGCCCGGCGTGGACCCGGAGCCGCTCGGTCGCGCCCGTGGCGTGCTTGACCAGGAGCACGAGCCCGGTGCGCGGCACGGCGTCGAGCGCGCCGCGGATCTGGGCGACGGTCAGGCTCCGCACGGACCGCCCCGCGATCTCGAGCACCTCGTCGCCCTTGCGGAGCCCGGCGCGCTCGGCGGGCCCCCCCTCCACGGTGCGCGAGATGAACGCGGAGCCCGAGTAGAGCTGGTACCAGAGGCCGAGGCCGATCCTGGCGTGGGCCGGCTGGAAGGCCAGCGTGAGCGAGCCGCCCCCCTCCAGATCGACCTGGATCTCGCTGGCGGCGCGCTGCGCGTCGGTGGGGCGGCCGATGTCGCGCACGCCGATCGGTTTGTCGACGAGCGGATCCGACTCCCAGACCTCGACGCGGAGCCAGTCCTCGGGCGCGACGCGGAAGTTTCCGCTGGGACCATCGGGCCAGGTCGGCTCCACGGTGTCCGACTGCACGGCGGTCCGGAAGAGCTCCGCGCCGTTGACGAGGACGCGGGCGTAGGGGTCCGGGAGGCTACCGTCACCGGGGGGGTCCCAGGCTCGACCGTCCCGAGTGCGCTCCGGGACGCGCGCCCCGACGATCCGGAGCCACCGGACGTCCTCGGGCGGCGGAGGATGGAGCTCCTGCCCCGGAGGCGGCTTGTGGAGCCGGGATTCGAGCTCCGGGTACAGGGCCGAGCAGCCGCCTGCGCCGAGCAGCACGCCCGCCGCGGCGAGCAGCTTGAGGAACACAGGCAGGCAGAGCGCGCGACGCTTTCGGCGGGCCAAGATGGCGCCATTTTTGGCCGGAGCCGGCGTCAGCCGCAACTAAACCGTGCTATTTCCGGCGCCCATGCAGGACCTGCCCGTCATCGCTACCAGCGACCTCAGCGCGCACGTCGGCCGCACTGTCGCGCTCCGCGGATGGCTCTACAACAAGCGCTCGAGCGGGAAGCTCCACTTCCTCGAGCTGCGCGACGGCACCGGCGCCGTCCAGTGCGTGATGGCGAAGAGCGACGTCGGAGACGAGGTCTTCGCGGCCGCCGACAAGGTCACGCAGGAGAGCGTGATCGAGGTCACCGGCGAGGTGAAGGCGCACCCGAAGCGGGCCGGGGTCTTCGAGGTCATCGCGTCCGGGTTCCGCCTGCTCGGCCCGACCACGGGCGAGTACCCGATCTCCCCGAAGGAGCACGGGACCGACTTCCTCATGGATCACCGCCACCTCTGGCTGCGCTCGAGGCGGCAGCACGCGATCTTGCGCGTGCGTCACACCATCATCCAGGCGATCCGCGACTTCTTCGACGGGCGCGGGTTCACGCTCGTCGACGCGCCCATCTTCACGCCGAACGCGTGCGAGGGGACGAGCACGCTGTTCCAGACCGACTACCACGGCGACAAGGCGTACCTCACCCAGTCGGGGCAGCTCTACATGGAGGCGGCGGCCGCCGCATTCGGGAAGGCGTACTGCTTCGGGCCGACGTTCCGCGCGGAGAAGTCGAAGACGCGCCGCCACCTGGCCGAGTTCTGGATGGTCGAGCCGGAGGTGGCGTTCATGGACCTCGACGGCGACATGGACCTGGCCGAGGATTTCCTCTGCTTCATCGTCGAGCGCGTCCTCGAGCGGCGCCGCCCCGAGCTCGCCGTGCTCGAGCGCGACGTGACGAAGCTCGAGTCCGTCAAGAAGCCGTTCCCCCGCATCCGTTACGACGAGGCCGTCGCCATCCTGAACGAGGCGCGCGCGGAGAAGCGCAAAACGGCGGGAGAAGCTGGAGTTACGGACTTCCCCTGGGGCGAGGACCTCGGGGGCGAGGACGAGACGATCATCTCCAGCCGGTACGATCGCCCCGTCATGATCCACCGCTATCCGGCCCAGGTGAAAGCCTTCTACATGAAGCGCGATCCGACGGACGCCCGGCTCGCCCTGTGCGTCGATGTCCTGGCGCCAGAGGGCTATGGTGAGGTGATCGGCGGCGGGCAGCGCGAGGACGATCTCGGCACGCTCGAGCGGGCAATTGAGGCGCACAAGCTGCCCCCCGAGGCGTTCGGCTGGTACCTGGATCTGCGCCGGTATGGCACCTTCCCGCATGCGGGCTTCGGGCTCGGCGTCGAGCGGAGCGTCGCCTGGATCTGCGGCCTGCCTCACGTGCGCGAGACGATCCCGTTCCCGCGCATGCTGAACCGGCTCGCGCCGTAGTGCCGCGCGTCAGAGATCCCGCCGGGATTTCTGGCGTTGTTTCGAGCGGCTCGGCCCACGGCGCGATGCGCCACGACGTCGACGCGACGGGCTGACGCGTGAAAGCAGACGAGGTTAGCCGCGCCTCGCACGCACCCGTGCGTACCCGTGCGCGAGAGATCTCGCCGCGCATGTGGCAACGGCAGGGGAAGCGGTGAGCGCGAGGAGTGAGAGGTCACGCGACCGGCGCGACGCGCGGCGGGCAGTGTGGTCAGGCCGTGCCCGCGGCCAGCCTCGCCGCTGGGGATCCGTTTTTGCTCCGCTTGCAGGGCGACTCTGTCGTATCAAGAAAGCATAGGGCGCAACCCGCGCCCCACGCTCACGCGGCCGACCGACGGAGCCACCCCTGCTTGCAGATGAGGGAGCGCTCTACCGGCGAGCCGGACACTGCCCCCGCCCCCCGACCCAACTCGCGAGGACAAAGCTATGGCTCGTCTCGTCGGCTTTATCGGTAACCGTCCGGATCTCGGCGCGCGTGCGATCGAGCTTGAAGATCGTGCCCTCGTCGTCCGCCGAAGGGAGGGCGTGATCCCTGGCTGGGGTGTCGGCTTCTACCAGGGAGGAGAGATTCTCCTCAAGCGCCGACCGATCGACGACCGGCCCGAGATCAGCCTGGTCGACATGACCAGGGACGTGCGCGCCGACATCCTCGTGGCGCATGTCCGGGCTGCGACGGTCGGCAGCCTGCGCACCGAGAACACGCACCCGTTCCGTTACCGGCAGTGGCTGTTCGCCCATACCGGCACGGTCGAAGGGTTCGCCCGGCTGCGGAGCCAGCTCAGCGACTCGCTGCCGCAGTTTCTCCAGCGGGACGTCCGCGGCGAGACGGACAGCGAGATCCTCTTCCACCTGTTCCTGTCCTTCCTCCACGACAGCAACCAGCTCGATCGGCCCACCGTGGACGCGGCGAGCGCGCGGGCAGCCCTCCGGTCCTCCATCGCGCTCGTCGATCGGCTCTGCGCAGAGGAAGGGGCCGGGCCGAGCGCGATGAACATCGTGGTCACGAACCCGGAGTACCTGCTCGTGGCCCACGGCGGCACGCCCATGGCGTACCGCATCTACCAGGGCAACGAGGACATGGAGCGGCTGCTGAGCGACGGCGGCCTGGGTCGCATGCGCATGCCCGACTACGCGGCGAGCCGGCTGACGCTCGTCGCGTCGGACTTCGACGACGACCAGGCCCCCGCGGGATGGACCCCCGTCGGTGAGCGTGCGATCGTGACGTTCACGCGCGCCGATGAGCCAGCGATCGAGCCGATCTGAACGCCGCCACGTCCCGCTGGGGCGCCGGGCGCACCCCTCGCCGGCCGGCGTCCCTGACGCCGCGCAAGCGCCGCCGGCGCCTCCCTCGCTGATCCTCGTCGCGCTCCTCGGCTCGTCCCTCCTCGGGTGCGGGCTGGGCGGAGCGGCCTCGTTCCCCGCGGCCTCCGAGCTGCCCGAGGAGCGTCGCCGGCCCGACGGCGTGGCGATCGATCCGGCGAGCACGCCCCCTCGGCCGGTGAATGAAGCCGACGCCCGCGACGGCGTCGTGACCCTTCGGACGCCGCTCGGCATCGGCCTGGCGCTGGACGTCGTGGCCGAGTTCTTCCAGCGGGTGACCGCCGAGGACAGCGAGGCGCTGAGCGAGCTGCTGACGCGCGACGCCCTCGCGATCCAGACCGGGTCCGGCGGACAAGGGCAGCCGCCGAGCGCTGGGCTCTGGTGGGAGCAGCGCTTCCGGCGGCTCGAGTACGGCAAGCTCGCCGGTGAACCGGTCTATCGCGAGTCGGAGCTCCAGATCTTCCGGGCCGAGGACGTGCTCGCGACGCCGCAGCACCCCGCGATCCAGCCGGAGACGCTCGACGACCAGGACGTCGTGATCCGGGTGCCGATCACGACCGCCCGGATCGCTGCCGATCGGCTGCTCGGAGACGAGATCGTGGTCTGGTTACGGCGAGACGGACCGCGATTCAGGATCTATCGGCTGCTCGAGGACTTCCAGCTACAGTAGCCTTTGCGCTCGTGCCGCATCTCCGGCAACATCAGCGCTCGATGAGCCGCCTCAAGATCGCGTTCGTTGGCTCCGGGGGGGCGGCGCGAGGCCTGGCGCACCTCGGCGTGCTGAAGGCCTGCGAAGAGCTGGGGATTCATCCAGAGATCTACGTGGGCGCGGGCGCAGGCGCGCTGGTCAGCGCGACGTACGGGCAGGACATCCCGCTCGATGTGCTGCTCGACGCCTACCGCCTGCCGTGGCGGCGCCGGCACCGCGGGCCTCGCCTCCACGTGTCGAGCTTCTTCGGAGCGCCCGCCCTGCGCGATCTGCTCGACCCGGGGTACCTCTGCTCGGGGGTGTTCTCGATCGATCGGCTCGAGCGCTACGTGCGTCGGACGCTGCCGATCAACGATTTCCGGCAGCTCCCGCACGCGGTCTACGTGACCGCGGTCGACGTCGACAGCGCCAAGCGCGTCGTCTTCGGCCCGGGCTACGACGAGGCGACGCCGATCAGCCAGGCCGTGGCCGCGAGCTGCTGCGTGCCCGGCCTGTTCCGGCCCTACCGCATCAACGGCCGCTATCACCTGAGCGGCGAGGTGATCCGGACGCTCTCCGCGGACGTCGCCGTGAACGCTGGCGCGAACATCGTGATCATCTCCAACATCTACCGCCCCGAGGAGCGCGACGGGTCGCAGCGCTCGATCGCGAGGAGCGGCGCGCCCGGCGTGGTCCGGCAGTCGCTCAGCATCCTGCTGGCCGAGAAGGAGCGTCGCGGCGTCGAGCTCCTCTCCAAGCTCTACCCGAACGTCACCTTCCTGGACGTGGCGCCCGCGGTCGGCCGGTACAGCTACATGAACCGGTTCGCCGCGAAGCCGCTCGTCCTGCGCGGCTACCGGACGGCGCTCCGCGTGCTCGCCGCCGCGAAGGAGAAGGGCGTCTTCGATGCCCCCTCCTCGAAGAGCGCGCTCAACTAGGGCCGCGGCCGAGCGCTACATCCCCGCGACGATGCGGTACTCGTCCTGGTGCTCGACCAGCTCGAGGCGGTTGTCTTCCACCTTGCGGCGCCACTCTTCGCCCTTGCGACCCGGGATGCGGTAGCTGGCGCTGTAGGTGTAGTCGACGTAGATGACGTCGTCCTCCCTGAGAACCCGCCGGTAACGGATCTCGTAACGGATGGCGCGCGCGTCCTGGAACTTGCCGTTGAGGTACTCGCGCAGGCCGGCGTAATCGAGGTCGTCCGCCGCATCGATGTTGCCGCCGTCCTCGTAGTACTTGGGTGAGGCGAGCTGGAGGAGCGCGCCGACGTTCTTGCTCTCCACCGCGTTGCGGTACTTCTCGCAGAACGAGATGATCTTGCGGTTGTCGTCGTTGTCCTCGACATCCGTGTTCGGGATGTAGTGGGTCGCGCAGCCGGCGAGGAGGGTGGAAGCGACGACGAATAGTGAAGCGACAGCGTTTGTTTTGCGGCAGAGCATACGCGGGCAGGACAACGCTCAGGGGAAGCTGCTGATTCCGGCCCGGGACCTTGCCAGATCGGGGTGCAGATCGGCAAGCGAAGCGATCAAGAACGCCGCGGATGGCGCGGACGGGCGTACCGGCGCTACCCGCGGTCTTCGAGCCAGCGAAGGAGGGCGAGGTGGCCGACCGGGCCCTCGTGGTCCACCGGGAGGTCGAGATCGACCTCGCGCAGGCGCGCCGCGTCGCCTGGGTCCGCCTGGAGGAGGAGCGCGACGGCGCCGCAGGTGAACGCCCGCGACCGCGCGCCGATGAGGCCGAGGAGCTCGCGCGCGACCGGACCCGCGTCGTCGGCCGCGAGGACGACCATGCGATCGGCGTCGGAGGACGCGACGAGCTCGGCCGCGGCGCGGAGCGCCTCCAGCGCGCCGCCGAGCCCGGCGCCGACCGCGAAGCTCGGGCCGGTGAGCTGGTACGCGATGGCGCACTCGCCCGCGATCGCGTTCGGCGACGTGGCGGGGAAGAGGCGCGGCTCGACGAAGCGGGCACCGCGCGCGCGGCGGCGGGCGTCGTAGACCTCGTTGGTGTCGAGCGTCGCGAGCGCGTGGCCCGCGACGATGCCGGCGCCGCGCAGGCAGTCGGCGCCGACGGCCGCGGCGAGGGCCGCCACCGCGGACAGCCCGAGCCGGCAGAGCGCGTCGAGGCGCGCGAGGCGGTCGCGCGCGATGCCGGTCGCCTCGGCGAGGTGCCCGAGATCGGAGCCGGTCACGCGCGCATGCGCGCGCAGGTAGACGGGGCGGGCGGGCCGCGGGCTGCGCCCGCTCGGGGAAGACGTGAGCAGGAGCGCGGCGTTGGCGCCGCCGAAGGCCGCCGAGAGCTTCAGGGCCGCAGAGAGCGGGCGAGGCTCGGCGCGCTCGAGCAGGAGCGCCGGGGCGTCGGGGTCGAGCTCGCCCTCCGACGCCGCCGGGGGGGCGATGCGCGCGGAGAGGGCGGCGGCGGCCGCGAGCGACTCGAGCGCGCCCGCTGCGCCGAGCGTGTGCCCGATCTGCGCCTTGAACGGGTGGACCACCGGCGGAGAGACCGAAGCGCCGCCAGGCAGCCCGTCCGGGCCGCCGGCAGGGCGGGGCGCCGCGAGCAGCGCGGCGATGGCGCGCGACTCCATCGCGTCGTTGTAGGGCGTCGCCGTGGCGTGGGCGCTGACGAGGCCGACGCGCGAGGCAGGCCACCCGGCGTCGGCGAGCGCCGCGGCGCCGGCGCGCATGAGCCCCGAGCCCGTGCGATCCGGGGCGGTGATGTGCACCGCGTCCGTCGATGCGCCGAAGCCGGCGACGCGCGCCGTCACCGGGGCGCCGCGGCGACGATCCTCGCGGACGAGGGCGATCACGGCGGCGCCCTCGCCGAGCGCCATGCCGTCGCGGCCGATACGAAAGGGGCGCGATCTGGACGCCGTGGTCGCGCGGAGCGCCTCGAAGCCGGCGGCGACGAAGACGCTGAGCGCGTCGTAACCGCCGGCGAGCACGAGATCGCAGGCGCCGCGATCGAGCCAGCGGAGGCCGAGGCCGATCGCCAGGGTGCTCGCCGCGCAGGCCGCGAGCAGGTGCGTGCGCAAGGGGGTCCGCTCCAGCCCGAACGCGGCGAGCGCGTCGTTGAACGGCGCGAAATAGGTCGCGCCAGGGGCCAGCGCGGCGAGCGCGCCGGCGTCGGCGCCCTCGGCCCGCGCGGCGAAGAACCGCTCCGCCGTGAGCATGCCGCCGCTGGAGGTGCCGAGGGCGATGCCGATCCGCTCGCCGCGCCAGCCCGGGCGCACGGCCTCCAGGGTCGCGAGCGCCTGAGAGAGCGCCGCCTTCAGGAGATCGGTCGCGCGATCGGGGCCCGAGGCGACGCCGAGCTCCGCGGGGGCGCGCGCGGCGAAGGGCCGCTGGAGACCGGCGCGCGCGAGCTCCGCGTCGTGCGCGATGGCGACGGGCGCGGGCTCGCCGGCGTCAGGGACCCGGTGGGCGAGCGGGCCGAGGCCGAGCGCAGAGACGGCGCCCGAGGCGATCACGCACGCGTCGCTCATGAGCCGTCCCCCGGCCGGATCGCGTCGGGATCCGCGAAGGCGCGCGGATCCGGGGCGCGATCGCGCTCCTCGGCCTCGCAGACCACGGTGACGAGCAGCCCGGTCGAGGCCTGCGCGTAGCGGACGTTGCCGCAGCCCATGCGCTCGGCGATCACGACCTCCTCGTCGAGCTGGCGCCGGCGCGCGTCGCCGGCGGCCGACCACGTCGTGCGGCGCGCGCCGATCGAGCCGCGATCGTCGATCCGCAGCTCGATCACGGCGTCGCCGTCGCGCAGGACGAAGGCGTCCGCGCTCGCGGCGCGCTCGTACCAGAGCAGCGTCCCCGCCGCGGGGTGGAGCATCCACCAGCGGAGGAAGTCCACCGGCAGGCCGCGGAGCGACGCGCGCGGCGTCGACGCGTCGCCGCGCTTCAGGAGATCGAGCGCGGGGAGGGCGAAGCGGAAGCGGTCGCCGCGCGTCCACAGATCGAGCGCGGTGGTGCCGCCCGGGCCGAGGAGGATCATCCGGAGCGCGCCGTCCGGCTCGACGGCCGCGCTCCCCGCCCCGCGCGCGCGCCCGTCGACCGCGGCTGCCGGCGGGGCGATCGCGATCGCGCCGCGCGCCTCGAGCACCTGACCCGTGCGCGGCTCCCGGAGCGCCAGGCGGACGCGGAGCGTGCGCGGGCCGGCCCCCTCGACCTCGCGGCGGAGGTCGGCGAGGCGCTGTCGCCCCGCGCGCCACGCGGACGCATCGGGCCGCGCGGCGGGCGCGTCAGGCGAAGGGCGAGGCAGGAGCTGCGCGAACTCGGCGTCGAGCGCTCCGCCTCGCCGCGCTCCCTGGGCGGCGCAGGCGGGAGCGCACGCCAGCGCGAGCAGGAGACACGCGGCGCTCGCCGGGCGGCGCATGCGACGGTCGGCGCCACGGAGCGGAGTGGTCACGCGTCGCCGGGAGCGACCAGCAGGATCGCGTATCCGCGGTCGGGTGCGCCGCCCAGGATGAGCACGCTCGCGAGGGCGCCGCTCGCGAGCGCCGCGACGGCCGCGGCGGCGGCGAACCCGCCGGCGCCCTCGTGATCACCCGAGCGCGACGCCAGCGTGGACCGCGGCACCTCGGCCCAGGGCGTGCCCCGCAGGCAGGCGACGAGGCGATCTTCCTGCCGCCCGACGAACACCGCGGCCGGCGTCGAGACGCCGGGCTGCGCTCGCTGCGCGCCGTCGGCCGACGGGTCGAGGGGAAGCGGCGCTGGTGCTCCCGCGAGCATCCCCACGCCGTCGCCGCGCCAGGAGTTCCACCAGGCCACCGTCGCGATGGGGCGTGCCCCGCGCTCGCGCACCCGCGCGGCGCTCTCGAAGAGCAGCACGGCGGCGCCCTCGCTCCGCACGCCGCAGTTGACGAGCTCCGAGCAGATCGGGCCGAGGCATCGCTCGATCATGGGGCTCGCCTCCTCCACGCTGCCGGCGGCGAGCGCCTCGCCCTCCCCGGCCGTGATGAGCTCGATGGCCGTGACCATGGCCGACTCCGCCGTCGCGCCGAGATCGGCCATGGCGAACACCGGCCCGCGGAGGCCCAGATAGATGGAGGCGTGCCCGACCGGCGACGACGGAACGAGGTTCGGGAAATCGGCAGGGCTCGCGTACTTCGCCCCCTTGTCGTAGATGCGCCGCATGTACGCGGTCGAGGCGTCGACGCTGCCGAAGGAGGCGCCGACGATGGCGCCGGGCAGCGTGCGGCTCGGCGCGGCGTCGGCCGCCGGATCGCCCGCGCTCGCGCCGGCGTCGAGCTGGGCCGCGCCCCCGAGCCCGGCGTCCTCGATCGCCGTGAGGACCGCGGCCGTCGTCAGCCGGCCAGCGCGGTCGAGCCGCCTCGCGCGCGCGAGGTCGAGGTGCGCGCCCGTGTTGAACGCGATGGGCCCCTCGGCCGGCGGAGGGCCAGGCTCGAGGTAGGCGGCGCCGCCGCGGGATGAAAGGACGCCGAGCGGGCCGATCGTCGCGGCCGCGGTGACGACGACCGAGCGCCGCCGCGGCGCGCCGCCGGCGCCGGGCGGCGGCGGGAACCGACCGGGCTGCGCGAACACGAGCACGCTGTCCGTGCCGCCGAAGCCGAACGAGTTCGACATCGCCGAGCGGATCGGCGCCTCGCGCGCTTCCTTGAGGTGCAGGAGCTGGCACTCGGGATCGACCTCCTCGAGGCCGCTGGTCGGCGGCATCACGCCGCGCGCGATGGCGAGGGCGGTGATCGCTGCCTCGATCGCGCCGGCCGCGCCGAGCGTGTGCCCGATCTGCCCCTTCGACGACGAGACGGCGATGCGGCTCACCTCGGCGCCGAGGCAGGCGCGCAGGGCCGCGCTCTCCATGACGTCGTTCAGCGGCGTCGCCGTGCCGTGCGCGTTGACGTAATCGAGATCCGAGGGCGCGAGCGCCGCGCACCGGAGCGCGTCGCGCATGACGCGGGCGGCGGTGCGCCCCTCGCGCTCGGGGTTCGTGATGTGGTGCGCCTCGGCGCCGGTGGCCCAGCCGCGGAGCTCGACGATCGGCTCTGCCCCGCGCGCACGCGCGGCCTCCTCCGACTCGAGGAGCAGGAACGCCGCGGCTTCGCCGAGGTTCAGCCCTGCGCGCCGCCTGTCGAACGGGCGGCACGGCTCGGGATCGACGGCCGCGAGCGCGCCGAAGCCGGTGTACGTCAGCCGACATAGGCCGTCAGCGCCGCCCGCGAGGACGCGGGTGGACAGGCCGGCCCGGAGCCAGGCTGCGCCCAGCAAGATGGCGTTCGCGCCGCTCGAGCAGGCGCTGCAGACGCTCCTCGCCCGCCGGAACGGCCCCACCGCGGCGCGGACGTGATCGGCCGTCGACGAGAGCGGGTGCGAGAGCATCCGCTTCAACGGGGCGATCGCGCTGGGATCATGCGACAGCCAGGCGAGCAGCTCCTCAGTCTCGAACATGCCGGCCGTCGTCCCGCCGACCACCAGGTCGACCGGCGTCGCCCTGGGGTCGATGCCCGCGTGCGCGAGCGCCTCGCGCGCCGAGAGCACGGCCATCGCGTCGGTGCGTGACCACCCTTCCGCCTCGCCCGGGGGAGCGACCTCCTCGGCGGAGAGACCACGGACCTCCGCGGCGATACGCGCGCGTGTCCCCGGGATCTCGAACAGGGAGAGCGGCGCGAAGGCCCGCTCTCCTGCGACGAGCCGGTCCATCGTCGCCCTCGCCCCGCGCGCCAGCGGCGAGACGATCCCGACGCCCGTCACCCAGATTCGCACGCTCGAACGGCTCTCTGCGGCGCGATCACGCCGCCGCGGTCGACTTGAGGATGTGGGCCACGAGCGCGTCCACCGACGCGAAGATCGGCCGCGCCTCGTCGCCCTCCGGGATGCGCACGCCGAAGCGCTCCTCCACGCTCATGGCGAGCTGGAGCGCATCGAGCGAGTCGAGGCCCAGCCCCTCGCCGAACAGCGGCGCGGCGTCGTCGATGTCGGCCGGCGTCTTCCCCTCGAGGTTCAGCTCCTCGACCATGAGCTCTTTTAACTTCTGCCGCACGTCCTGCGCGTTCATGAGTACTTCCCTGCGGGGTAGCACAATTCCGCGCCTTTCTACCAGGGGGCAGCGCTTTTTCTGTCGGTTTGGTAAAGAGCGCCCATGGCTCTCGTCGACTACGCCACCTCTGCCGGCGTCGCGCTGCTTACCCTCAATGATCCGCCCGTCAACGGCTACACGCACGAGATGATGAAGGACCTCGATGCGGCCATCCTCGAGGCCCGCTTCGACAACGATGTACATGTCATCGTCGTCACCGGGCATGGCGAAAAGTTCTTCTGCGCCGGAGCGAACATCAACATGCTCCGCGAATCGGACCCGACGTTCAAATACTACTTCTGTCTGCACGCGAACGAGACGTTGAGCCGCCTCGAGCACACGCCAAAGCTCTGCATCGCGGCGCTGAACGGCCACACTGTAGGCGGCGGCCTCGAGATCGCGATGGCCTGCGACCTCCGCATCGCGCGCAAGGGCGCCGGCAAGATCGGGCTCCCGGAGGTCGCGCTCGGCGTCCTTCCTGGCACGGGCGGCACCCAGCGCCTCGCCAGACTCATCGGTAAATCTCGAGCGATCCAGCTCATGTGCGAGGGGCAGACGTTCGATTTCGATACGGCGCTCGCGGTTGGCCTGGTCAACGACGTCTGGGAGACGGCCTCCCATGACGAGTTCATGGACCGGATCCTCGCGTACAGTCATACATTCACGCTCCCGGACCGCGCGGCGCTGGCGGTCGGACGCATCAAGCGCGCCGTGCAGACAGGCTTCGAGGTTGGTCTTGAACAGGGGCTCGCCCTCGAGCGCGAGCTCCAGGCCGAGCTGTTCGCGTCGGAGGACGCGCGCGAGGGGATCGCCGCGTACATGGAGAAGCGCAAGCCGATGTTCCAGGGCAAGTGAGCGCGCCACGCACGGGCCAGCTTTCTTCAACCACCCCGGAGGCGACGTCCAGGTTGCTCCTGCTCCCTGGACCAGGCCGCCATGCCGTAGGGCGGATTACGATCGAAACAGCTTCGTCCGGGTGGCGTGACGATTTTCAAATCGGCGGGGGCTGCTGCACGTAAGTTCAGGCATGCAACAGCCCCTTGAGCACGTGCCGCTGCCAGAGCGGCCCAGCTTCGAGACCGTGTACGCTGTAGGCTTGTCATTCCTTCGGCAAGCGCTCCGCTGGCTCGGGGTGGCAGAGCGCGACGTCGACGACGTCCTGCAAGACGTCATGATCGCTGCGTACCACGCGCTCGACGGCTTCGATCCAGGGCGCAGTCCCCACGAGGCGCGCGCCGAACATCCCCTGCGCGACGATGGCCCTCGCCCGGGCCGCAGCGGTCCGCACCCCGCGAACCCGCTCCGCGACCCCCTCAGGCGCTGGCTGTTCGGCATCGCCTGGCGACAGGTTGGCCATTATCGTGGGCGGGCCCACCGTCGTCGAGAGGTGGCGGTCGGCGCCGGGACGAGCTGGCCGTTCGATCGCGCCGACCCGGCGCTGAGCTCGGAGCAAATGCTTGCCCGTGAGCAGAGCGGCCAGCTCGTCGGCCGGCTGCTCGGAGCGATCGATCTTGACCGGCGGATCATCTTGATCATGCACGACCTGCTCGAGCTCACGACCGCCGACATCGCGCGCGACCTGGACGTCAACGAGAACACGGTGCGCAACCGCCTCAGGCTCGCCCGCGAGGACTTCCGCGTGGCCGTGAAGCGCATGAACGCCGAGGACCGCCGCGCGCTGCGCGACCCCCTGAGGCTCCCGGTCGCCGAGCGCTCCCGAGCCATCGAGGACGAGTCGCTCATGAACGCGGCCCGGCTGATCCCCGAGGTGCCAGTCGCCATCCGGCACCGGATCTGGGTCGCGGTGACACGCGCGATCGCCTGCGCGCCGGCGGCCCGGGCCGACGCGCTGGCCGTCGCAGCACCAACCTTCTGAGCAGCCTCGCCGGACGCGCTGCATGGAGCCCCGCCGCCCGAGGCAGGGTCGGCCGCGCTCAGTGTTCCAGCATCCTGCCGTAGTGCTCGGCGATCGCCGTCCCCCCGAGGCGGGAGAAGAAGGAGGAGTAGCAGATCCAGATCGCCAGCCCGTTCATGTCGTCGAACATCGGCGGGAGATACGGCGGCGGGCGGACGATGCCATCGGTCACGTGCGCATGGAGGATGGGGACGTCCTCGTGCGCGACCTTCCCGACGAACAGGAAGGGAATGAGCATCGCGCGATCATGCTGAATGGCGGCGCGCATGAAGGCGTAGTTGAGGACGATCCCCTTGCAGTAGCAGGCGTCCTTGGTGAAGGGCGCCCCCCCCGCAAGCACGCCGCCGCGGAAGACGCGCCGGGCGTTCTGGAAACACTCGTCCTCTTCGTACCCTTCGGTGCGGTACCACTCGAACACGTCGAGGAATGACGCCCCGTCCTCCGCCTTGTCCACCGCAAGGATGCGGTCGTTCAGCTTCTTCGCCCGACGCGGCGTGCTCCGGAAGGTGAGGATCTCGACCAGGACCGCGAGCCCCTCCTGAACTGCCGTGGTGCGCGGGGGCCCCTTCGCCAGCCAACGCGCCACCGGCTGAGCCTGCCCGTTCAAGCTGGTCGCGACGTGCACCCACCCCTCGTGCGCCTCGAGGATGTCGACATCGCTCTTGGAGAACATCGCGCCGCTCCGGATCTTCACGTAGTCGCTCCCGGCAGCGGCATCGGCGAGGAGCGAGTCGTCCACCTGCACGCGGATCGACGCGCCGCCGAAGAAGCGATCGAAGCGGGCGTTCAGCTCGAGCGCCGCCATCTCCGCCGTGATCTCACGCTGCTGCGGCGGGCCGAGCCGCTCGCCGCCGATCGCCGTCAGGAGGTCGTAGAGCACGAAGCCCATGTCCCGCACGCTCGTCTTCCCGTCCGGCAGCTTGTCCTTGGGGGAGCCGTAGAGCTCGCGGGACAGCGTGTAGAACGCCTTCGTTCCCCGCCCCATGAGCATGCTCACGACCTTCCTGTACTCGTCCGCGGTCGCGCGGAGGATCTGCCCGAGCCGATCGCGCTTGCCGAGCTCCCGCTCCGCGTCGCGGAGGATCTCCTCGATCTCGCGCTGCTTGGCCGCGGGATCGAAGCCGAGGTCGTCCGAGTAGGTCACCTTGGGCAGCTCGCGCTGCTTCGAGCGGAGAAATTGCTCCTCGACCTCCGCTTCCCACCGGAGCGCCTGAAGGATGCGGAGCGGTCGCTGCGCCTCGAGGACTCGTTGGCCCAGATTGGCGAGGATCTCCTTGTAAGAGCGCCACGGCCCCGCGACCGGCGGGATCGGCGCGTGCGGGATCGGCCCGTCGCGCAGGTTCAGCGATTCGAGCGGGGCCGACGGCGCCTCCCCGCTCTCCCCACCGCCGCCGTCATGGCCGTCCTCCCCCGCCGTGGCGGAGGCGACCACGCCTCCGTCGGCCGCGCCGGCGCCATTGCTGTAGGGCTCGTCCGCCGGATCGCTCGCTTCGAGCCCGTGCTGCGACTCCCCGTCCGGTTCGCGCGCCCCCATCCTCTCCCGGGCCTCAGAGCTCTGCGCCATGACAACCGATTGCTAACACCGGCGCACCTGTCCGAGCAAACCTCCACGGGAGCCGGACCTCCGCCGCCATGAGGACGGGCGGCGCCCGGTCCTTGTCGGCATCGCAGCCTCAGGGTACGAGCCCTGCCCCCATGAGCGATCCCGAGCACAGGAATGACGTCGCGATGACCGCCGACGAGGAGTCGAGCTCCCTGTCGGACGCCGCGCTCCTCGAGCGCACCGCGGATGGGGCCAGGCGGCTCCGCGCGGCGATCGCCGAAGCGGTGGTCGGGCAGGACGACGTCGTCGAGGCCATGCTGATCACGCTCGCCGCGCGCGGTCACGCGCTGCTCGTCGGCGTCCCAGGGCTCGCCAAGACGCTGCTCGTGGCGTCGCTCGCGAGAGCGCTCGACCTCAGCTTCGGGCGCGTCCAGTTCACGCCGGATCTGCTGCCCGCCGACATCACGGGGACCGACGTGCTGCACGAGCAGCACGGCTCCCGGAGCCTGCGCTTCCAGCCCGGACCCATCTTCCACAACCTCGTCCTCGCGGACGAGGTGAACCGGACGCCGCCGAAGACGCAGGCCGCGCTGCTCGAGGCGATGCAGGAGCGCAAGGTGACCGTCGGGACCACCACGCACGCCCTCCCCGACCCCTTCCAGGTCTTCGCGACCCGAAACCCGATCGAGCAGGAAGGGACGTACCCGCTGCCGGAGGCGCAGCTCGATCGGTTCCTGCTCGAGATTCACGTCACGTACCCGAGCGAGGCCGAGGAGCGCGAGGTGGCGCGGCGGACGACCTCGGGGAGGCCGCCGGCGATCACGGCGGTGCTCAAGGCGAGCGAGGTGCGGGCCATCGGCCGCCTCGTCCCGAGGATCCCGGTGACCGACGAGGCCGTGGACCTCGCCGTGCGCCTCACCAGGGCGACGCGGCCGGGAACGGAGCGCGCGGCGCAGGAGGTCCGAGACTACGTGCGCTACGGCGCCGGGCCGCGCGGGAGCCAGGCGCTCGTGATCGCGGCCAAGGCGCGCGCGGCGCTCCGCGGCGAGGCCGCTGCAGACGTGGATGACGTGAGGGCGCTGCTGATCCCGGCGCTGCGGCACCGGATCGTGCTCTCGTACCGCGCCGAGGCGGACGGCGTCCGCGACGTCGACGTGCTGAGCGCCGTGGAGCGATCGGTGCGCTGAGCGCGGCGCCCGGACGCGGGCGCCGTCTACCGGGACCGAGGCGCCTGTTGCTGCGCTTCCTTCACCGGGTTGACCGCCTTCATGGCCTTCAGATCCAGGGCGAAGCGCACGACCCCGGGCCCGCGCCCGTCCCAGCTCACCGCGACGACGCCGCTCTTCTTCAGGCCTGTCCAGCCGATGTCGCCGACCAGCGACGTCACCAGCGCCGACAAGGAGGGCTCGTGCCCCACGAGCGCCAGCGGCTGCGCGCCCTGATGCTGCGCCAGCAAGCGAAGGATCTCGGCGGTGTCGCGTGAAGGAGAGAGCTCCGCGACCACCGAGACCTCATCCGTCAGCTCGGCGGCCTCGGCGATGATCTCCGCGGTCTGCACGGAGCGCACGAGTGGGCTCGTCCAGATCACCGCAGGACAGCGGTCCTTCTGCTTCGCGAGCCACTTCGCGACGCGCCGGGTGACCTTGCGGCCCTTGCCCGTCAACCAGCGACCGGCGTCGCCGAGGTCGGGCGCGTCGTCCACGGCCTGTCCGTGGCGAATGATGAGGATCTCCATGGCGTGACCTTAGCCCGGGTGACCGCTGGCGGGGGAGCGCCGCGCGCCGCAGGACGGGAGCGCCGACCTGCGGCGCGTCAGAACTCGCACTGGTTCGTCGCGGCGTTGCAGTGCGACCCCGGCGCGACGAAGGGACAGACGCTCCCGAAGAAGGCGCTGCACGGAATGCCGCACGTGGACGACGTGTGCGTGTAGCAGATCTGCCCCTCGTCGCAATCCGCGTCGGAGGCGCATCGGCAGTTGAAATCGTCAGGGATCCCGTTGCCGTTTTCATCAAAGCCGTCGCAGCACTCCGTCACGTAGAAGTCGCTTGCGCTGCAGTCCTCGTCGGCGCAGTCGAGCGTGCCGTCGCAGTCGTTGTCGATCCCGTCCGTGCACGCCGCGGTCCCGAACTCGGGGCCCGGCGCGGCGCCGCGCGCGCAGTTGCGGCACGGACCGAAGGTGGCGCAGCCGGGATCGGCGCAGTCGACGTAGCGGTCGCCGTCGTTGTCGATGTCGTCGTCGCAGACCTCGCTCGGGTTCGGGACGATCTCGACGTTGAGCGTGAAGGGACCCTGGTTCGCCCCGCTCGCGGGATCGATCGTATAGCCGTCGAGGAAGACGAAGTACGTGCCCGGGTACAGGATGCTGAACTCGAGCCGGGACGACCACGACTCGCCGCCGCTGTCGTCGTCGCACCCGATCTCGCGGCCGGAGTTGCAGACGCCGGTGCGCACGTAGAGCACGGAGTCGAAGCTCGATCCGCGGGAGTCGAGGTGCACGCGAGACGGCGCGGTGAGCACGAAGTAGAAGACCGCCTCGCCGGCGTCGCCGCCGCACGCGCCCCGGGTCTCGCTCACGTGGCCGGTGGTGTCGCCCGTGTAGGTGCCGGTCCCGGGGAGGAGCTTCGGCGACAGGCAGTTCGCCTGCGCGAGCACGCAGAGCGGGTTGCTCGCGCAGTCGGGATCCCTGCAGTCGACCAGGGCGTCATGGTCGTCGTCGAGGCGGTTGTTGCACTGCTCCGGCGTCGGCTCGCAGCTCGGCGCGAAGATGCACGCGCTGTCCGCGCAGTCGACGCGCTCGTCGCAGTTGTTGTCGAGGCCGTCGTCGCAGACCTCGGGCACGCACACGTCGCAGGACGGCGCGGAGATGCACTGGGGATCCGCGCAGTCGACGCGCCCGTCGCAGTCGTTGTCGAAGCCGTCGTCGCACTTCTCCGGCGAGCCGGGCGGCGCGCACGCGCAGGGGAAGAAGCCGCGGCAGTCCGGGTCGCCGCAGTCGACCAGGAGATCGCAGTCATCGTCCGCGCGGTTATCGCAGGCCTCCACCTGGGAGCTGCAGGTGCACTGCGGGTCGGCGCGGCAGTCGACGTCCTCGCAGTCGAAGGCGCCGTCGCAGTCGTCGTCGAAGCCGTCGCCGCAGCTGCCGGTCTCGGAGGCGGAGCAGCCGCAGGCCGCGGTCCCCGCGCACTCCGCGTCGAAGCAGTCGACGATGGTGTCGCAGTCGTCGTCGACGCCGTTCTGGCAGTCCTCGCCGCCGGGCCTCGGGCTGCAGCCGCAGGTCTCCGCCGTGGCGCACGCAGGGTCGAAGCAGTCGGCGACGCCGTTGCAGTCGTTGTCCGCCGCGTCCGTGCAACGCTCAGGCATGCCCGGGAAGACGGCCGGATTGAGGTCGTTGCAGTCGATCCCGCCGCACACCAGCGGACGAAGGCCGTCGCCGTCGTCGTCGCGGGGGGCGTGCTCGCAGCGCCCGCCATCGCAGACGTCGCTCGTGCACGCGTCTCCGTCGTCGCAATCCGCAGGACCGCGGCACGCCTCGAAGCCGCCGGCGCCGCCGATGCCGCTGCCGCCGATGCCGCTGCCGCCGATGCCGCTGCCGCTGCCGCCGATGCCGCTGCCGCCGATGCCGCTGCCTCCCCCGGCGCCCGCGTCAGAGAGCGCGAGGAGGCTCGTCCGACCACACGCCCCCGCCGACCCGCCGAGGGCCGCGCACGCCGCCAGCGCGAAGAAGATCCGTCGCATCCCTGGGGACCGCGGGCGCGCTGCCCCGACCCATGCTGAAGAGCCCGGCTTCATCTCTCACCCTCTCGCACCGGCCGCATGGCCACGCGTCGGTCCACTGTACACACCCGGCTTTCCAGGGAAGCAAGTTTTGAGCCCTTGACGCGGCGGCGTCTTGCTCGACCCCGCTGGACTGAATCGAGCGCTGCCGCGGGGGCGCGAAGGCGCCGGGCAAGCGGGCGGCGCAGCATCAATCCGGTCGGGCCGCGCCTTGATTGGTTGCAGGTCGGCGCTTGGGCGTGTAACGAGGCTCGGTGGTCGCGCAGCTCCAGATAGAGTACGAGCGGCCGCCTCCCGGTTTACAGCGCGGCCGTTACCCTGCGCCACAATGGGTCATCCTGGCGGTCGGCGCCGCCGTGGTGCTCGGCGCCCTCGCTTTCCTGATCTGGCGGGCGCGGCGCGCCCTCAGCGTGCGGACGCGAAGCGGGCCGCGATCTTCGGGGCGCCGGTGATGTGGCGCAGCCCGGGCGGAGGATCCTCGACCCTCGGTGCGATCGCGGGTTGACACCGAGCGGACGGGACCGGTAGGCACCATAGAGGGACGCGCTCCCGGTCGGCTGATGTAGAGTGCCGCCCGAGCGCGCGACAACCGGGGCCCGAATGCGGCCCCAGTGAGGCCCATCCGGGCCCTGAAGAGCGCCGCGCAACTGCGGCCCGTGGATACATGGCACCGATCGAACGTGGCGTTGAACTTGTGCAGCGCGTGATCGCGCATCTGAAGAAGCGCCCTTCCAGCCATGCCGCCGTGGGAGCGAGCCCGGCGGCGCTCGATGCGCTCGAGTCGAAGCTGATGGTCGAGCTGCCGCCCACGCTGCGGGCGTTTCTGGAGTTCGATTTCACGCTCGATAGCCTGGGCCCGCGGTTCAAGGGGCGGCATCGCTTCGGGCGCGATCCTTCGGCGCCTCGACCGAAGCTCACCTCGGTCCGCAAGCTCGCCGAAGCGAAGACCGACCTCGGCTGGACCGAGTCGCGGCTCCGGGGCAAGGTCGTGCGGCTGCCCAACCTCCCCGGTAAGCCGTGGAACGCCCTCTACCTCGGCGAGGCCAGGCGAGACGGCGAGCTCGTCATCCTCGGCCTCGACAACGAGGACACGAACGTCCGGGTCTTCCCGCGCTACACCGCGTTCGACCTGTACCTCGTCGAGCAGTGCGGCCTCGCCAGGCTGTCCGAAGCGCAGCGCCTCGAGGATCTCGAGTCGCACGTCGCGCTCAACCCCGAGCTCGGGACCGCCGAAGAGGACGACGAGGGCGACACGGAGTATTGATCGAGCGCAGCGACGCCCGCGCGCTGGCGCCGCTCGGCTGCGGACGAGGGTCGTGACGAACGCGATGGCTGCCGGTGCGGAATCGCTCCACTTCCAGGTGGGCGACGGCGACCCCCGCGACCGGCTCGACAAGCTGGTCGTCCTCCTGCTCGAGCGCGCCGGCCGCGCGACCTCGCGCGCGGCGGTGCAACGGTGGATCGGCGCCGGTCGGGTCCTCGTCGACGGGGAGCCCGCGCGCGCGTCGGTGGCCGTGCGATCGGGCGCCCTCCTGGAGATCCGGCCGGAACAGCCGCCTCCGTCATCCACCGCCGCCGAGCCCGACGTCGTCATCCCGGTGGTGTACGAGGACGAGCACCTGCTCGTGATCGACAAACCCGCGGGGCTCGTCGTGCACCCGGCGCGCGGGCACGAGTCGGGCACGCTGGTCAACGGGCTGCTCGCCCTGCCCGGGTTCGCCCTGGCGCCGGCCGACCCGCGCGATCCGATGGGCCATGTGCGCCCCGGGATCGTGCACAGGCTCGATCGAGGTACGAGCGGCCTGCTCGTCGTCGCCAAGGACGAGGCCACCCGCGAGGCGCTGAAGCAGCGGTTCGCGAGCCACGCGATCGAGCGCGAGTACGCCGCGATCGTGGCGGGCGAGGCGCGAGACGCCACGTACGACACGCTGCACGCCCGCCACCCGACCGACAGGCTCCGCTTCACGTCGTGGGTCCGCGGCGGCGCCGGCGCTCCCGGCACGCACGCCGCGGCGCCGCGCCGCGCGGTGACGCACGTCCGCGTGCTCGAGAGGCTCGGCGACGCGGCGACCGTCGTCGCGTGCTCGCTCGAGACAGGGCGCACCCACCAGATCCGGGTGCACCTGGCCGAGCGCGGCAGGACGCCGGTCCTCGGAGATCCCCTCTACGGCAAGCCGCCGAACAAGCCGGCGGTGCGGGCGATCGCCGAGGAGCTCGGGCGGCAGGCCCTGCACGCGCGCGTGCTCGGGTTCATCCACCCCGCCACGCAGAAGCCGATGCGCTGGGAGAGCGCGCTGCCGGCGGACATGCGCAGGGCGCTCGACCAGCTCCGGGGGCTCGCTACCAGATCTTCGATTTGATGTGGCCCTTGGACTTGATGAGGATGTCCACGAGGGCGCGGTCGTAGAAATTCTTCTGGTAGAGGTCCGGCGAGACGCGGCTCTTGTACAGGGCGCGCCCCTCCTCGATCTCCTCGGACAGGACCGTGAAGAGGTCATCCTGCTGGATGCCCTGCACGATCTTCTCCTCGTTGTAGAGCGAGAGATCGCTTGCGATGGCGCGCGCGAGGCGGCGCGCCGCCTCTTCCGTTTCAATCAAGGGCATCCGTCTCTCCTCCAGGGTTCGTCGCCAGCCGGGGGCACGCGCTCCCGAGCCGAGGGGCGCCTAGGATGCAGCAGCGCAGGCGGCGCTGTCAAAGTAGCTCGTCGTCTGACCCGCGCGGGGGCGCGGAGACCGCCTCGATCGCCTCGCCCGGGGCGCCGCCCGTCGCGCGCGGCGCCCCGGGCCGGGGCAGCTCGGAGCCCTGCCGCGCCGCGGCGAGGGCGGCGAGCCCCGTGAGGAGCGGGAAGGCGACCAGCGCGTAGCGCCCCGCGCCGAAGAACACGGCGTGCGTCGCCGCGGTCGCGGCGAGGACGGCGATCGCGGCGCCTGCGAGCACCGGCCCCCGGAGGAGCGCGCGCCCCTGGAGCAGCGCGAGGCCGAGGAGGGCCATGTAGCCCACCCACGCATGAACGTGCAGCGCGGCGACGATCCCCAGCGCGAGCAGCGCGAGCCGAGCCAGCCCGAGCGCGCGCTGAGCGGGCGAGGGACCGCGAGCGCGGCCATGCAGGGCGCCGGGCGCTCGCGCGGGACTGAGCGCCGCCCAGGCGAGGGCGAGCAGGAGGACGGCGCGCTCGAAGACGGCCTCGACCGCGCCGAGCGCGATCTTGTCGGCCTCGTCGAAGGCCGCCGGGTTCGCGTCGTGCAGGTACCACCCGGCCGCGCCGCAGTAGTCGAACGTCGCCGCGAGCTTCCAGGGCACGAGCCCGAGCCACGCGCCGGGGTGCTCCGCGATGTAGCGGCGCGCCTCGCGGCCGAAGCAGGCGTCCTTGCCGGCCTCGTCGAAGACCTCGCGGCACGCCTCGGGCACCTGGATGGGCGCCCAGGCGCCGGTGGAGGCCGGGTCCGCGCCGATGAGGAGGTTCCAGCCGCCGTTCACGCTGACCAGCGCGCACTGGTTCATCCGCGCGCAGTTGCGCGCCGTCCAGGGCGCGCACACGAGGAGCGCGACGATGACCGTGAGCAGGACGGGCGCCGCGCGTCGCGCTGCCCGCGCGGCGAAGGATGCAGCAGGGCGGGGGGTGCCGCCGGGCGCGGTCCCCGACAGGGCGAGGCCGGCGAACACGGGCGCGAGCAGGAGCACCTGCGGGCGGACGAGGGTGGCGGCGCCGACGAGCAGCCCGATGACGGCGAACGGGGCCAGCGCGGGGCGGCGATCGCGCGCCCACGCGGACGCCCACGCGGCGCAGGCGACGAGCGAGCCGGTGACGCCCTCGGTCATGAGGGCCGGTGTGTACGCGACGAGCCCGGGGTGGACGGCGACGAGCGCGCCCGCGAGCGCCGGCACGACGCGCGATCGCGGCGCAGCGCGGGACGCCAGGCGGTGGACGGCGAGCGCGGCGAGCGCGCCGAGGACGGCGTTCAGCAGCATCGCGACCGCGGCGTGCGCGCCGAGCAGCGCGTACAGCGCGCCGACCGCGCCCGGATAGCCGACCGGATAGTGCGCGGCGTACGTGACCACGCCGTCCGGCCAGAGCCACGTGTAGCCGAGCCCCGCGGCGATCCGCTCGGCGATGCGGTGGTAGTAGGTGCCGTCGGCGGTGGGCGGGAAGCGCCCGGCCGCCCAGGCCACGACGGCGACACGCGCGGCGAGCGCGAGGGCGAAGATCGCGGCCCCGTCGCGCCGACGCGCGGCGGCCGGTGCGTCCGCGCTCATGACGAGCGCGCGGGCGACAGCGGAAAGCGCGCGAGCAATCCCGTGGCCCGCAGCGCTGCGACGACCTCGCACGCCGGCAGGCCGACGACGTTGGAGTAAGAGCCGTCGATGCGCGCGACGGCGAACGCGCCGATGCCCTGGATCGCGTAGGCGCCGGCCTTGTCGAGCCCCTCGCCGGTCGCCGCGTACGACGCGACCTCGTCGTCGTCGAGCTCGCGGAAGCACACCCGGGACATGACCGTCTCAGCGTGGAGCGCCTCGGCGCGTCCCTGGTCGGCGTTGCAGGCGCGATCGGCCTGACCGCCGTCCGCGATCGCGAACCGCGTCCAGACCTGGTGCTCACGACCCGAGAGGGCGCGGAGCATGGCGCGCGCGTCGGCCTCGTCCCGCGGCTTGCCGAGGATGGCATCGCCGAGGATGACCGAGGTGTCTGCGACGAGGATCGCGCCGGCCCCGACCGCCTGGTCGAGGCGCCGCGCGGCCGCGAGCTTCGCCAGGGCGACCCGCTCCAGGTAGGCCGCGGGCCCTTCATCGGCGCGCCCCGCCTCGTCGACCTCGGCCGCCGCGACGCGGAGAGGCAGGCCGAGCGTGGTCAGGATCTCTCGCCGGCGCGGCGAGCCGGAGCCGAGCAGGAGCGGATGCGAGTCGTCGATCATGATCGTGCGGACGCCGGCGGCGCCAGCCCCGGCCGGGCGTGGTCCTAGCACGGCGCGGGAGCGACCGCGGAACGCGGAGCGCGCCCGAGCCCCGGGCCCCTCCCGGATCGTGCCGAGACGATTGCTGTTTTGACTCTCACCCCGGCAGTAGTAGAGGGTCGGGCGCGATGCGCGCCAACTGGAGGGTGCCGGCACGATCAAGCCTCCCGCTGCTGGTGGCCGCTGGCGTCTCCATGGCGATCTCCCTCCCGGCGATGGCGCGCGCGGACGAGTGCGCGCCGGCGAGCGGGCTGTCGGGCTGCATCGACGCCGACAACCTCTGGCCTCACGCGGGCGCCGGCCCCTTCTTCGCCGTGGGCAGCACGGCGACGGCCCCGAGCGCGAGGGCGTCGTTCGCGGTCGTGGCGAGCTACCTGTCGCGGCCGGTGGGCCTGCGCGTCGCGTCGCCCGACCCCGACGGGACGATCGTCCATCTGCTGGACAACATGCTCGACGCGACCTTCCTGTGGTCGCTCGGGCTCACGGACCGTCTCGAGGTCACGATCGCCGCGCCCGTCACCCTTTACCAGGATGGCTCTGGCTTCTCCGATGTCCTCGGCACCGACACGGAGCTGCAGCGCAGCGTCCTGCGCGACGCGCGCGTGGGCGCCGCGCTCGCGATCGTGCCGCCGCCGCGGAGCGGTCCGCTCGACGGCTTCTCGCTCGCCGCGCGCCTGGAGCTCGGCCTCCCCACCGGCGACGAGACCGTCTTCGCCAGCGCCGGGACCGCGACGTTCGCGCCGAGCGTCGCCGCGGCGTACCAGCTCGGCAAGGTCAGGGTCGCGACCGAGATCGGGGCCCGGCTCCGTGGCTCGAGCGCGCTCGTGAGCACCGAGGTCGGCTCGCAGCTCCTCGGCGCCCTCGGCGTCGCGGTCGACGTGCTGCCGGACCGCTGGCTCACGGCCTCAGCGGAGGCGTTCGCCCTCTACACGCTCGCCGACCGGCCAGCCGGCGGCGCGGCGCTGGTGCCGGCGGAGTGGATCCTCTCGGCCACGAGCGCCCCGCTGCTCGCCGGCGACGTCTCGCTGACCGCGGGCGGCGGGGGATCCATCCCGTTCTCCTCGGAGCCCGCGCTCACCTCGCCGCGCTTCCGTTTCAACCTGGGGCTCCGCTACGCGCCGACGGGGCGCGACGAGGACGCGGACGGGGTCGAGGATCGCGACGACCAGTGCCCGCTCGTGCCCGAGGATCGCGACGGCTTTCAGGACGGCGACGGCTGCCCCGATCCCGACAACGACGGCGACCGGATCCCCGACGCGCGCGACAGGTGCCGGGACGAGGGCGAGACGATCGACGGCTTCCAGGACGGCGACGGCTGCCCCGACGCCGACGACGACGGCGACGGCGTGCCGGACGACGACGACACCTGCCGGAACGCCGCGGAGGATCGCGACGGCTTCCAGGACAGCGACGGCTGCCCCGATCCCGACAACGACGGCGACGGGATCCCCGACGCGCGCGACACGTGCCCGAACGGCGCAGAGGACGCCGACGGCTTCAAGGACGACGACGGCTGCCCCGATCCCGACAACGACATCGATCAGGTCCCCGACAGCAGCGACCGGTGTCCGGGCGAGGCCGAGGATCGCGACGGCTTCCAGGACGACGACGGCTGCCCCGAGCGCGACAACGACGAGGACGGCGTGGCCGACGCGGCGGACGCGTGCCCGACGACCGCCGAGACGATCGACGGGACGAGCGACGCCGACGGCTGCCCTGAGCCGGCCGGCAGGTCCCTGCCGCGGTGGTCCGGCGATCGCGTCGTCCTCGATGGCCTGGCCCGCTTCCCTGCGGGGAGCGCGCGCGTGCCGCCGGCGCTGGCGGCGCAGCTCGGCATGATCGCCCAGCTCCTGCGCGGGCGCATGCCGCTCGACGTCATCATCGTGGAGGCGTATCCCGACCGTCAGGGCGATCAGTCGACGCGCGGGATCGAGCTCGCCGGCGCGCGCGCGAGCGCGGTCAAGGAGCTCCTCGCAAGCGCAGGCATCCCGGCGGACCGGATCACGGCCGCCGCTGGCGACACATCGGCTCAGCGCGCGCCTGGCGCGCCCCAGATCGAGGTGACGGCGACCCGTGCTCGGCGCTCGGAACAGGCCCCCCGTGCGCCGGGCGCAGCCTCCTCGACGACCGGAGAGAAGAAACTGCGATGAACGTTCTCGAGGCACGCCGTGCCCGTCATTTGATCATCCGCCTCGATCGAGGCGAAGAACTCCCCGCCGCGCTGGTGCGCGCCCTCGACGAGGCCGAGGCGCGCGCCGGCTGGATCGAAGGGGTAGGCTCGCTCGAGCAGGCGGAGATCGCGCTGTTCGATCAAGCCTCCCGCGCCTACGCGAAGACGCGCGTCCTCGAGGGTCCCTGCGACGTCGCGGCGCTCTCGGGGAGCATCGCGCTCCAGCAGGGCGAGACGTCGGTCCGCCTGTCGGCCACGCTCACGCGTGAATCCGGCGTCGGTCTCCAGCTCGCCGCCGGCGAGCTCGTGTGGGCGCGGGTCTACGGGCTCGAGCTCCGCGTCACGGTGTTCGACGACCTGCCGCTCGTACGGACCTTCGACGAGCGCACCGGCCTCATGCAGCTCGCAGCCCAGGCGACCACCCTCCCCGCGACCGTGGGCGAGGCTCCCCGCGTGGCGCCTCCGACGCAGGCCGCGGAGCCGGCCCGCGCGGCGCCACAGGCGCCAGCCCCGGAGCTGGTCCGCACCGCGCCGCCGGTTGCAACCCCGGAGCCGCCCCGCGCGGCGCCGCAGGCGCCCGCCCCGGAGCCGCCGCGCGCGGGACCGGCGGCGCCCGCCGCTGAGCCCGCCGGAATACCGCTGCCGCAGCGCCCGATCCGCCGTCGCCAGGAGGAGGAGGCCTATCCGGAAGTGGGCGACAGCGTGACCCACTTCCACTTCGGCGAGTGCACCGTGATCAGCTCGGACGGCGAGCGGATCCGCCTGCGCCAGGAGCGCGACGGCCGCGTGCGCGAGGTCTCGCTGACGATGCTCCGCATCGAGCCCCCCACCGTGGATCCGGCCACCGGCAAGAAGCAGTTCCGCCTCGCGCGGAAGAACTGAGCGCGCCGCGCGCCACCTCGGCGGAGGTGGCGGACGGCGCGGGGCCGCTCAGAAGACGCGCTGGGCGACGTTGATCGAGTCCCCTGCCTGGAGCGGCACATCGGGGATCTTGTTGTCGATGATGTCCTCGACCGAGACCGTGGCGAACACGGTCTTGCCCTGGGACTTCCTGCGGATCGTGACGCGATCCTTGTTCGCGACGCTGTTGAAGCCTCCTGCCATCGAGATGGCGCGGAGCAGCGTCATGCCGGGCTGAAGCGGCAGGGACCCGGGCTTCTGCACCTCGCCGAGCACCTCGACCCGCTTCGAGTTGTACTCCCGGATGCTCACGCTCACGCTGGGATCGGTGAGGACCTGCCCCTCCATGAGCTTGGCCCGCACCAGCTCCGCGACCTCCTGCGGCTCCAGGCCTGCGACCTTGAGCCGCTTCACGTAGGGGAAGTCGACGGTGCCGTCCGGCGCGACGGTGAACGTCGAGGGCAGCTTGTCTTCCCCCACGACGCGGAGCTCGAAGACGTCCCCGACCCCGATGGTCGTCGCCTCCACGGGAGGGGGGAGGTTCACCGGCTCGGGCTGGCGCGATGAGCACGCCGCGATCGCCAGCGCGAGCAAGGCGGCAATCCACGGACGAGAACGCCGCATCACATGAACCAGCGCACGCCCAGGTAGGCCTCGAACTGCTGCCACCCGAGATAGTTCCCCGGGTCAACTCCGCGAGGCGCCACGGCGGTGCTGCTGACGTTGTTGCCGTACCGAAGGGTCGAGTTGATCCCCAGGGAGTCCCCGATCCGGTACTCGCCGAACAGCGAGGCATCGATGCGAACGTCGGTCCACGGATCCACGCGCCCGAGGAGGTTACCCGATTCCTCCGGGATCCCTGGATACACGTGGGCCGCCACGCCGCCGTCGGCGATCAGCAGAAAACGCCCGCCGAAGAAGTAGGTCAGCTTGAGATAACCGCGGTCGCGCTCGTAGTAGCTCCCGAGAAAGCTGTCGTGGAAATCGCGCGTGAAGCCCGCCGACAGCGAGGACAGCGCGAGCGTCGCCGCCTCAGGATCGGTCCCCGGGTTCGGCGTCAGGAACCACTTCAGCTCGAGCTGGCCGATGACGCTGTCGAAGTCGTGGACCACGGCCGTATCGCTCTCCGGCGTGTAGAAGCTCGCGCCCCAGCCGGCCATCGCGAGGAGACCGAACGACGATGTCACGAGACCGTTGATCCCGAGCTGCGCGCGCAGCGGATGCGAGGAATGCTGCGAGCTCGGGTTCGGATAATCGACGAACCCCAGCGACGCGTCGTAGATGAGCGCGGTGCGCGGCAGGAAGCGCCAGCGGCCGCGCGTCCGGACCACATGCTGCAAGTTCGTCAGCCCCTCGAACTCGTCGACCTCGAAGAACGTGCCCAGGAAGCGGTAACCGAGCCGCCAGTCGAACAGCCCCCCTCCCGGCGTCCATACCAGCTCTGCTCCCGCGTCGGCATGGATGCGCCGGAAGCTCTGGTTGGAGAGCCCCATGTCGGAGGACGCGATGGTCCGGCCGAGCGACGCGTCGAGGATCGCGGACCACGGGCGGCGGGGCAGGATCGTCAGGCTGGCGTCGAGCAGGCCGCCGACGTTCCGCTGATCGCTCAGCCGTTCCTGCCCCGTCTCGGTGCCGGAGACCGGGAAGAACTCGTCGTACGTCGCGGAGATGCCGCCGCGGAACTCGACGTCCGGCGGCGGCGCGTCGGGCGTCACCTCCAGGCGCTGCTGGCTCAGCGTCGAGAGCGAGAAAGACGGCGTGATCCGGAGCCGCAACGAGCCCACCGGACCGATGTCATCCTCGCCGGCGCTGTCCTTTTCGGCCCTGCGGAAGAAGTTGGAATCATAGCCGAACTCCGCCGCGATCCCCGGGTGCAGCTCGAGGTCGCCGGCCCGGATGCCGATGCCCTCTGTATAGCGGCGATCTTTGAGCCAGGGCTGGTCTTGCGCCAGGGCCAACGCCGGGGAAAGGGTGAGTGTGATTACGGCAGCGGCTATGGTTTCACGAAGTTTCATCGCCTATTGGGCAGTGGCAATCCGAGAGAGGCGGTCGCCTACCGAAAACAGCTACTGCACGCAGGCGGCTCGATGATGATCTGGCTGACGGGATACTCGGAAGGATCGTCCTTGGGAAGGTTCGGATCGATCGTCGCCGTGACGGCGCTGTCGCCGATGAATCCCGCTTCCTGGCCGATGCACTGGTTCGCCTCGGCCGTCAACTGCTCGGAGCGCTGCCGCAGCACCGTCAGGATCGTGAACTCATGGTTGGAGAGGTCGGCATCACGCCGGTTCACCGCGAGCTCCAACCCCTGCCGCCGCTCGCGGGCGGAGCGGATGGCGACGTCGATCTGATTCAGCTTGTCGTTGAGGCATAGCGTCTTCACGACGTCACGCTGCGACCGGGCCGTCTCGAGCTGGCGACGCACCGACGTGCGGGCCCCGTCCATCCGGGCGAGGAAGGTCTCGCTCTGGGCGAGCTGCTCCGCCGGGGAAAGGGTGACCTGCCGCGCAAGTCCCGCGGACGCGTCCGGCGGCGGCGCCGTCTGCGCCTGTGCAGCAGCGATGCCGTGGCCGATGACGACCGAGATCAGCGCTACTGCTGCAAAGCCGGGGATCTGTTCGCGCTTCATCGAAGCCTCCGAAAGTCAGGCCCGCGGATTATAAGTGCGGGCAGACGTAATTGTCAAAACGCAATGAGCGTGCCGAGAGGCCGTAACTCGCCGTCAGGTGGACCCGTACGACGTTCTTCCCCATTGGATGCGCGACGTCGGCGCGCCATTCAACTTCGGGCGAGGAGACGGGATTGCGCTTTGTCCAAGGATTCAGGCGCGATCGGGGCTATTGGCTCACGAACGTGACAGGGATCACGACGGTCGCACCGCCGCCCTCGGGCGGCGCGAACTGCGCGCTCTGGACGCGCGCGACCACACAGGAGATCACCGTCCCGGAGAGGCCGGAGCCCCCCGACGGGGTGGCTGACATCACCTCGCCGTTCGGGCCGATCTTCGCCGTGATCCTCACCGAGCCCTTCATGCCCGGGTCCTCCTGGAGCCCCTTGTTGTAGCAACGACGGAATCCTGCGGTCATTCCGGCGACGACGGAGGGCGCATTGGAGACGCTCCCGCCGGAGACCGCGGCGCCGCCGACCTGCGCGTTGCCCACCGGCCCCTTGACCGTCTGCGCCGAGCCGGCGGTCGCAGGACCACTGGTCCCCGTGTTGCCGATGCTCGCGAGCCCGCCGCCGCCGGCCGCGCCAGGGCGCACCGTGCCCCCGCCGGCGCCGCCCATGTTCAGCCCGGCGACCCCGCCCTTTCCGACGCCGGACCCGGAGGCGGCCGCGTTCTCGAGGAGGCCGGTCGGCACGTCGCCCGAGCTCAGGACGCTGGAGGTCGCGTTCCCGCTCGAGTTGAGCGCGCCCAGCATCTGCATGTCGAGCTGCGCGAGCTCGTTGGTGAGCGCCGATGCGCGGGCGTCGCTCATCCCGCCGGAGCCCTTCGCCGGGCCGGCAGCCGCGCCCTTGTTCCCGCCGCCGCTCGCCGCCTTCGGCGCCTCCGCGGCGGGCGCCGCAGTCGCGGCAGGCGCGTCGGCGTTGTCCTTCGGCTGCTCGATCACCGGCGGAGGGGGGAGCTGCTTCACGGACTCGAGGAGCTGCGCGACGTCGACCTCATCGTCGACCACCGGGTCCATCCAGTCGGAGTAGATCGAGCCCACGGCGCCGAAGTGGAACAGGAACGAGAACGCCGCGATGATCGTGGTCGTCCAGTCGATGTCGCTCGCGATCCCCGTCCTCACCGAGACGGGTAGCTGCGGCTTGGGCTGCGCCGGCGGCGGCGCGACGAACTGGAAGAGGAACGTCGTCTCGCCGACGACGATCTTGCCGCGCGCCTCCTCGCTGAGCTGGATCTGGTAAGCCTGCGCGTTGCCCGCCGGCGCGCGCTTGGCGGAGCCCTTGAGCGCAGAGAGCTCCGAGACGCCGGACTTGAAGGCGACCCGGCCGGTCATCCCGTCGAGAAAATTGAGGAAGTACTCGCCCCCCACGAGCTCGAACAGCCGAAAGCTCGGCGGGATGCTCTTGCTCGGGATGACGAACATGCTCTTTTCACTGGGGCCGATGGTGACGTGGGTGCGCTGCTTGATGACGCGCTCCTCGATCACCTTCCCTCCCTGAACCAGGCCGATCCTGAGGACCTTCGGGCCGGTCACCGGTGCGACCGCCCGCATGACCGCGGTCATCTGCCCGGGTTGCCCGGGGCGCGACGGGGTGGGGAGCGGGTGCTGCTGGGTCATTCCAAGGGACTCCGGGCGAGAGGGGACGAAGCAGGGATCGACGCCGCGCGCGCCCGGCGGCCGGAGCCGCGCTCCGGGGCCCGCCAGGCCCCGGGCCTCGGACCGCGGGAGAAGCGCTGCGCGGCGAAGGACACCACAGCCAGCGAGGGTACACGCACGCGCACGGGCGGTCCAGGAGAGCGAGCCCGCGCTCAGCGGGACGCGCGGCGCGGACGCCGCGATGGTGCGGGAGGTTTCCTGACGGCTCCGTCGAGCGGTCCCAGGACGACGTCGACGAGCGCGTCGATCGCCTCGCGCTTGCGCGCGGCGGCGGCGCGGCCCGCGCGCCCCGCCGCCGCGGAGGCGATCGCGCCGGCGGCGCCCGCGCCGAGCACGAAGACGATGACGGACGGGCCGACCTGCGCGAGGTAGGAGAGCGTGGCGAGGAGCAGCGCGACGAGCGCCGACAGGCGCGCCGCCGCGCGCGGCCAACCCGCGGCGACGTCGAGCCGCTGCTCGATCTCGACGAGGAGATCGTTCGCCGTCGCGACCCTCGCGCGCGGGCCGGCGGCGGACAGGAGCTCGTCGGCGAGCCGGCGCTCCCAGCTCCCGGGCGGCGATCGGCGCGCCAGCTCGGCCAGCCGCGCGTCGACGGGGAGCGCGCGGAGCGAGCGCGCGAGCGCCGTCAGGTCTGCGCCCGTCGCGGCCGCGACCTGCGCCGGGTGGCGCCACGAGACGGCGGCGCAGGCGCCGCTCGCCGCGATCGACAGCGCGATGAAGAGCACGGCGGACACGGCGGCAGGTCGGGCGCGCGCGGGGATCTCGGGGTGAGGCGGGAGCCGGAGATCGGGCAGGATCTCCGGCGCGCGGCGCTAGAACGGCTCCTTGAAGATCGCCTGCTCGATGCGGTCGAGGAACGGCTGGCGCAGCTCGGCGAGCGTGAGCTTCGGCTGGATCCGGCTCACGTCGACGGCCGCGATCGGCTTCTGGATGCGGCCGGTGATCGTGACCTCCGCGAGCGTGATGACCCCGCGCTGCTTGCCCTTCTCCTGCGCGTCCGCGCGCTCGACATGGCAGAGGGTCGCGAGCAGGACCGAACCCAGCGCAAGTGCCTTGTACATGCTCATGGTCTCCCTCACGTGTCGGTCGCGGCGTCGGCCACGCCGCCGTCGGCCTGGGCAGCAGGAGGAGGCGGGGCCGCGGGCTGCGCTGCGGCGGCAGCCGCGTTGAGCTCGCCCTCCTTGAGCTTGGCGCGGTTCAGGAGCTCCTCCGAGTCGTCGCGCTGGCCCTTGTTGCGCAGCTCCTGGAACTTCGTCAGCGATTTGATCGCCTCCGCCACCTGCTGCTTCGGCGTCATGCCGGGAATGCTGGGGGCGAACAGGTAGAGCAGGCCGAGATCGTAGTGGACCTGCGGCAGGTTCGGGTTGCGGGCGAGGACCCAGTCGAACTCCCGCTTCGCGTCCGTGTAGCGCTCGAGGAGGCGGTAAGCGTCCCCGAGGTTGAGGTGCGCGGCGATGTGCTCGGAGTCGAACCGGACGGCGCCCTCCAGGAGCGGCAGCGCCTCCTGGGCGTTGCCCGCCTCGAGCAGGTAGGTCGCGAGCTGCACCCGCGCCTCGACGAGATCGGGGCGGCGCGTGACCGCCTTGCGGAACTCCTCGAGCGCCGCAGCGCGTTGCCCCTGCTCCCGGTAGATGAGGCCACGGAGCAGCAGCGCCTCGGCGTTGTCCCGGTCGCGCGGCGGATTCTCGCTGACCGGCTCGAACCCGTCCAGGATCGCCTGGAGCGCGTACAGGGCGAGGTCGAGGCGCCGGTTCCTGTAGTGATCGCGGGCGATGGTGACCATCGCCGGCCGGTAGTCCGGGTTGATCTTCAGCGCCTCCTGCGCGAGCCGCTGCGCCGAGCCGGTGTCCTTCTGGAGCGACTTGATCTCCGCGAGCGTGGCCGCGACGGCCGCCGACTTCGGCATCTGGCCGCGCTTCTCGTTGAGCAGGCGCTCGGCCTCGCCGAGCTGGTCCTTCCTGGCGAGCAGCATCGCGTACGCGATGATCGCGGGCTCGTAGTCGGGCACGAGCGTGAACGCCTGGCGGTAGCTCGCGCCCGCGCCCGGGTCGCGCAGCCGCTCCTGCACCACGCCGAGCGAGTAGAACGCCTGGTGGGCGCGCGGGTCGGCCTGCGTCGCCTGCGCGAACAGCGCCCGCGCGTTGGCGAGGTCGCCGTTCGCGAACGCCTGCAGGCCGCTCTGGTAGACCGCCGCCGCGCGGGCGTTCATCGCGGGGTGCGCGGTCTGCGCGGGCTGATCGTACGGCCGCGCCGAGCTCGGGGCGTCGGTCATGCCGTACGGCGCCTGGACGGGCGGGGTCGCGCCGGCAGGGCCCACCGGGCGGGTGGGCGCCTTCGGCGGCGGCGTCGCCTCCTCGCCGCAAGACGCGAGGGCGAACGGCGACAGGGCCGCGAGCAGGCAAGCGAGGAGCGTGACAGGGAGGCGGCGCTTCATGGGACGACCGGCAGGGGCAGGGGGAGGCCGTCGGGCGCGAGCGGCGGGGTCATGCCGGGTCGCGTCCGGAGGAAGAGGCCATCCTTGTACTCGAACGGGCGCTTCGTTTCGGGATCGATGATCCCCTGGCTCCACTCGCGGAGCTTGGCGTCGCCGAGGATGTCCGTGAAGAACGCGAGCCGCTGGATCGCGTGATCCACGGACGGATTCCGGACCTTCCACGCCTTCGCCCAGACGACGGACTCGACGTAGAACTTCACCATCGCCTGGTCGGCGTCGGCGAGGAGCCGCTCGCGCGCGGCGCGCCATTGCTCGCGCCGGTTCTGGCGGAGCGCGTCGGCCGTCTCCTGGAGGTCCTCGCGATCGCTCGTCTCGGCGAGCTTGAGGAGCTTCTCCTCCTTGTCCGTGTAGAGCCGGAGGCCCGGCGGGCGGGCGTTGTAAAGGCCGGTTCGGCAGGAGTCGTAGAGCGAGCCCTGCCGCGCGCGCGCGGCGGCGGACCACTGCCTCGACTCGTACGCGGTGATGACCTCCTGGAGCTCCTTCCAGTACCTGTCGTTGGCCTTCTTGATGTCGGCCTCGAAGGCGCGCTTCACCTGGTCGATGACGCCCTCGTAGCGGTGGTGCCCGGTGTCGTAGTCGAACTCGGCCTTGATGCGGTCGTCGATGGCCTTGTAGGCGCACTCCGCCGCCATGTCGGCCTGCAGCGACCCGAGCGCCTTCGGCTTGTCCCCCGTCGCCGAATTCCGGAACGACGTGAACGCCGTCATGGTGTTCTTGCACCACTCTCGCGCCCGCGGGTCGGCGGCGGCGGCGCGCATCTTCGACGCGTGGTACGCCGCCTGGACGACGTACGCGCTCGCGGCCGGGTTGTTCTTGTTGGCCGCGTAGTAGGCCTCCATCGACTGCATCGCCTTGGTGCGCGCGGCGCGGTTCGGGCCCTCGTCGGACCCCTGCTCGTCCCACGCCTTCAGGTCCGCCGACGCGACGAGGAAGTCGATGTCGGCCTTCTGCTCAGGGGGCGGGTTCAGGCCCATGAAGGTGGCGCGCGCGGCGGTCATCTTGTCACGCTCGCCGATGTTCGCGTAGAGCAGCACCGAGTTCCGGGCCGCGTCCCGGCGCGCCGCCTGCTCGAACCGCGTGTTGCGCGCGATCGTGTCGTACGTCTCGGCCGCGCTGCGGTAGTTGAAGAAGAGGACGTACGCGGCGGAGAGCGCGTCGTACGCCTGCTTCAGGTACTTCACCCGGTCGGCGTAGCGCTTCGGATCGGGGTTCTTCGGAGGGTTCGCCTCCGGGTCCCCCTTCTCGAGCTTCGCCAGGTTCGCCTCGTTTCCGTACTCCTTGATGAACAGGGAGTACATCTCGATGGCCTGGTCGTAGTCGCCGACCTGCTTGTAGCAATAGGCGCCGTTCATGGCGGCCTCCGGCGCCTCGTCGCGGGCCGGCGCCTTCTCGAGCGCGACCCGGTAGAGCGCGGCGGCCTCGCGCCAGGCGGCGACGCGCGCCGGGCCGTCCGGCATCTTCTCGGCCTTCTCGAAGGCCCGGGCGGCGTCGAGGTAGTAGCCGCGAGAGATCGTCGGGCGGGCGATGTCGCCCTCCTTCAGCTTCTGCTCCTCGCTGACCGCGCAGCTCCGCGTGAGCGCCGCCTCGGCGAGCTTGCGGCTCTGCTCGACGTTGTTCTCGAGGTTCGACATCGTCGTGAGCCGCTCCCACGCCTTGTAGCCGAACTCCGTCTTGCCGCACTGCGTGTTGTAGATGGGCTCGAGCCGCCTGCGCGCCTCGGCGAACTGGCCGTACAGGAAGTAGTAGTCGGCCGCCTGGAACGCGTAGAGGTCGATGTTCTTGGGGGCGTCGAGCGCGGGGGGGACGCGCTGGATGTACTCGTCCCGCGCGGTGACGGCCGCCTGGACCTCGGGGGGCAGCGGCTCGGCGATCACGCGCTGCTCGTCGCCCTCGCCGACGATCTTGAGCTTCTCGCGCGGCTCGAGGCCCTCGGCGCCGTTCGTCCGCTGGAAGAGCTTGTGTCGATCCAGGAGCGCCTGGTGGGCGGTGTCGACGACCATGTACGCCGCCGGCTGCAGGTACTTGTCGTCCTCGTTCGAGTCCCGCACGCCGACCGCGGAGCTCCGCGCCAGCTCGACCTCCTGACGCGTGGGCGAGCGATCCATCGCCACCGTGATCACGACGACCATGTGGTGCGCGTCGGCCAGCCAGTACCGGCTCTCGTACGCGTCGGGGGCGTTCTCGTCCTGGGCCAGGTAGCCGGCCCAGCCCTGCGCGGCGAGGCGGTACTCGCTGAGCGCGCGCTCGAAGATCGGGTCGCGCGTCTCCTTCTCGCTCACGGTGAGCGCCTGCTGCACGAGGGCGCTGCCGGCGTTCGTGTGATCGGCCGCGGCCCGACGGAGCCCGCCGCGCACCAGCCGCTCGGCGGTCTGGATCGCCTCGGGATCGTCCTTGTTGGCCTCGACCCACGGGGTCGTCCCCACGTACTGGGCGAGCTTCGTGCGCGCCTCGAGCGCCTTCGCCGAGTTCAGCGCCCGCTCCGCCGTGCCCTCACGCGACTGCGACGTGAGCGTGTCGTAGATGTCCGCGATCTGGTTCTGGACGACGGGCGCGTCGCGGTGCATCGGCCACTTCTGGAGGATGATCTCGCTCACCTCGATCGTGTTCCGATACTGGTTGAGCTCCTTGAACTCCATCGCGAGCGCCTTGTAGATCTCGACCGTCCACTTCTGATCCTGCGGGATCAGCTTGGGATCCTGGACGCGCTCGATGGCCACCCGCATCTTCTGCTCGGCCATGCGCGGGTCGGTCTCGACGTCGAGGACGTCGTTGCGCGGGATGTACGGCTCGTCCGGTCCGGGGCCGACGAAGTCGAGGTACGTGAGCGAGCCGGCGATGTAGGTGTACGCCTCCGCCCGGAAATCCGCGCCAGGATCGCCGGTCAGCTTCTCCTGTTCGTCGGTGTAGCGGAGCAGCTCGATGAACTGGCGTACCGACGTCTCGTAGCGCTGCTGCTTGAAGTACGTCCAGGCGAGCTTGTACATCGCGACGCCGTGGACCGGCGGCTTCTTGTACTTGATGGACTGCCGGTACGCGGACTCCGCCCTGTTGTAGTTGAACGGCCCGCCAGCGCGGTCGATCTCGTTGAAGTGGTAGTCGCCGATCTGCCACCAGACCTCGGCGATGTAGCGGGGCTCGGCGCCGAGCGCCGTCTTCTGCGGGATCGGCTGGCACTCGTCCGGGTACGGGCTGGTGTAGGCCGTCTCGTCCTCGACGACGGGCGCCTGCCCCCTCCCGGCCCTGCGGGCGGGCTGGATCGCCCGGCCGCCCGGCGTCGAGCCGATGGGCGTCGGGTGGCGCGCCTCCCAGCCGGTCCAGTAGTCGTCGTCGTGGTCCTGAGGGAGCCTGCCGACGGTGTCGCGCGTCGGATCCTTCGGATCGGGCGCGACCGGGTACGGGTACTTGTTGTGGCACACGAGCGAGCGCCACACCTGCTGCGCCTCGGGGAATCGCACGGAGTCGTTCAGCGCGTGGCCGAGGTAGTAGTAGATGCCGGCGAGCTCGCGGTACTGCGGGAACTCGCTGATCACGCGCTTGTAGAGCGCGATGGCCGGGAGCAGCGCGGCGCTGAGGTCCTCGCTCGCGTCGGAGTCCGTGCGGGCGCGCTCCTCGTAGAGCGCGGCCAGGCGGAACATCGCGTCGGGGGTGTTCTCCGGGTGGGCGTTCGGGCCGCTGTAGCGCTGGACGAACACCTCGAGCCGGCGGATCGCCTCTTCGCGGGCGTCGCGGAGCCCCTTCCGCTCCGTCTCGATCTCGCGGTCGAGCGCCGAGAGGATGCGGCGGCGCCGGTCCTCGTAGTGGTGCTGCACGATGCGCGTGATGGCGCTCCGGTAGTCGCGGGCCGCCTTCTCGTAGGCGGACGCCTCCTTCTCGAGCGCGGCGAGCGCGGCGAGCTGGGCGGGCGTCGGAGGAGGCGGCGGCGGCGCCTGCTTGCGCCCGGCGGACATCGGGGGCGCGAAGGGCTGCACCGGCGGAAGCGCAGCGGGCGCAGGGGCGGCCGCAGGCTGCGCGGCGGGCGGCGTGGCGCCTTGCGCAGCGGGCGCGGGGGCGCCCGGCGCAGCGGGCGCAGCGGGCGCAGGGGCGCCTGGCGTCGTCGGCGCTGTCGCAGGGACGGCGGAGGTCGCAGGCGCGGGCTGGCCGCCCGGCTGGGAGAGCGCGAGCGGCGCGACCGCCAGCACCAGGGCGAGGCTGGCGAACCCGAGCGCGCCGCGCGGGCGCCGGCGCCCCGCGCGCTCGACGCCGCGGCCGTGCGGCGCGCGCGCGGCCCCGGGCCCGAGGATCTGCGCCCGTGCTTCTGCGCGCGGCAGGTCAGAGTTCTGCGGCGCGCTCGCGCCGCCATGCTCCTTGCTCACTTCTCATCCTCCGGATCGCCGCTGTCGTCGAGGACCTCGTTGAGCTCCTCCTTGAGGACCCGATCCTCCCGGGCGCGCTCGACCTGCAGGCTGCGGACACGCGTCATCTGCTCCTCGCGGACCTCCCACGCCTCCTCGGTGATGCCGACGTCGGCGCGGAGGATGATGTTCTTCAGCCGGTCGCGGACGAGGCCGAAGTTCCTCATCGCGACCTCGCCGACGACGAGGCGCGCCTCGCGGTCGAGCGCCTCGAGCTGCACCGAGTAGTGCACGACGCTCGCCGTCTCCCGGCCGACGATCTGCCGGAGCCCCGCGGACTTCTGGGCGACCTCGCCCTCGATCTCGCGGAGGGCAGCCTCGAGCCTGGCGTCCGCCGCGTCGCCGGAGCGGAGCACCGGCGTGATCCGCTGGGCGTACGCCGCGAGATCCTGGCCGCCGGCGCCCGCGGCGGCCAGCTCGACCTCGCGCGTCAACGCGTCGCGGTGGGCCTTGCGCACCTGCGCGTCCTCGACGAAGCGCTGATCGCCGAAGCCGACCTGGACCCGGCCCGCGCTGATCTGTCGGCGGAGCACGTCCGACTGCTGGCGGTACAGCGCGAGGTCGCGCTCGTTCTGCGCGAGCTCTGCCTCGAACCGCGCGATGCTCGCAGGATCGCGGACGACCCCGGCCTGCGGGCCCTCGCGGAGCACCCGCCGGAGGCCGTTGATCGTCGCCTGGAGCGTGTCCATCTGCAGCGTGAGCTGCTGCAGGCGCTGCGACTGGGTGTTCCACTGGCGGAGCGCCTGCGTCTCGCGCTCCTGGAAGTCGGCGTCGGTGACGGGCACGCGCGAGAGGCGCTTCTCCAGCGCGCGGCGCCTCGCGCGCACGCTGCCGATCTCGCCCGAGAGCGAGCCGTCCTCCACGTCGTCCATGCCCTGGCCGAGCGCGAGGCGCGCCAGCGCGACCCGGTTGAGCAGCGCGAGCGCCTTCTCCTCGCCGGCCCTGAGCTCCGGGAACGCGCGCACCCGGTTGGGCGAGCTGAGCACGGCGTTCAGCTTCTCGATCAGCTCGTTCGACTGCTTGATCAGCTCGCGGCACTGGTTGATGTCGTCGATCACCGCGAACGCCGCCGGGCCGTCCTCGGCCTCGCGCGCCCACTGCACCGCGAGCGGCGGGAGCGCGGAGTTCGTGTCGAGCGCCTCGAGCTGCTCCTGGCTCAGCTTGTCGTAGTAGACCGCGGGATCGCTCGTCGAGCCGAGGAAGGCGTCCACGCGCGCGCGCATCGGGTCGTAGGTGGCGCGGACCCCCTCGTACACCTTCAGCGCCTTCTCGAAGCGGCCGGCGCGGAGCATCAGGTCGCCGCGGAGCAGCGAGCCGTCCGCGATGTTCTGGCTGTCTGGCTCGGCGATCGCGAGGATCTCGAGCGACCGCTGGGCGCGGTCGACGTCGCCGAGGCGCACATACACCCAGGCGAGCTCGTAGAGCATCGTCCCGAACTCGGGCGAGACGCGATCGATGTGGCCGTACGCCTGCACGGCCTGCGCCCACTGGTCGGCCTCGTAGAAGAGCCGCCCGATCGCGAGCCACGCGAGGTCGATGACGCGCCGGTGCTCCGGCGTGTCGGCGGGGAGCTGCGTCACCCGCTGGAACAGGTCGATCGCGGCGACGTAGCGGGTCTTGGGCACCGCCGCGGGCGCCTCGTCCTCCTTGAGGGGCTCCGGCGGGGGCGTCGCTTCCTTCACCGCGATGAGGCCGAGCAGGTACCTCGCCTGGTGGAGGTACTCGCTCTGCGGGTCGACCGCGCCGAGCGCTGCCTTCGCGCCGCCGAAGTCCTTCTTCACGTAGAGGCCCTTGCCGCGGGCGTACGAGAGGGCGCTCCCCGCCGCGCCGGACGGGACGTTGTTCATCGACGCGAAGACGGCGTCGAGGGCGTCGTAGTCCTTGATCCGCAGGCAGATGTCCACGAGCCGGCCGAGCGCCTTCGCCTGGTAGGCGGCGAAGCGCGGCTCGGCGCCGCTCGAGACGATCCGCTGGAAGACCCGGCGCGCCGAGAGGTACTGCTTCGAGCGGAAGTACGTCTCGCCGAGCAGCGTCAGCGCATCCGGGAACGCCGTCGGATGGTCAGGGTACTTCTCGACCACCTGGTTCAGCACGTTGGCCGCGCGCTCGTAGTCCCGGGAGCCCATCAACAGGACGGCGTCCGCGATGCGCTGCGCCGGCGTGCGCTCCTCGCCGCGAGACTTCTGGATCGCCGCCTGGATGGCGCCCAGCCCGGAGGAGACGCTGCTGATCTGCTGAGACGCGCTGGAGTAGGCGCGCTCGGAGTCCAGGGCCCACGCTGCGGAAGGGGCCGCGGTGGTCGCCGCGCCGAGCGTGAGCAGGCCAAGCAAGGCAGGGATTACCCGCGATCCGGAGTCCCAGGTCATGGCGACTTGTCCTAACGAGCTCGATGCTACTTGCCACCCGCGGCGGCGGCCGGCTGCCCGGGGGCATCCGCGAGGCCGCTCACGATCTTCTCGACGAAACGCACCGCTGGCCGCTCTTCGAGCGGGGTCGTCACCCCGCCCTTCTCGAACGCGACCGCCTGGAGGTTGATCGTCTTGCCTTCGACGGCCGTGAAGGAGTGGCTCGATCGCACCTCGAAGCGGTAGCCGCGGAGGTAGGAGAACACCCCGTAGCCGTTGCCCTGCAGGTTCACGAGGACCTGGAGGGTGTGATCCCCCGGCGGGACCGAGCCGTTGAAGATCGGGATCTCGGACTGCTCCGCGAGGGCTCCGGACTGATCGGTCTTGTTGTACTGGACGGCGCCATCCAGGACGATCAGCACGCGCGTCACGCGGAACGCGGTCGAGAGCTCGTTGTTGAACTTGATCGAGGCGCGCGAGCCGGCGCCGCCCCCGGAGAGGATCGTGTCGCTGAGGAGCGAGAGCCGCGTGTGGCTGCGGCGGATCTGCTCCTTGAGCTCATCGATGCGCTGCTCCAGGTCGCGCAGCCGCACCGAGTACGTCGGGCCATCCATCGCCGGCGCGGCGGCGGTGCCGGCAGCGCCGGCAGCCGGCGCGGCGGCGGTGGCCGGTGACGCCGCCGTGCCCGCGGACGGCGCGCCCGCCGTGGCCGGTGACGCCGCCGTGCCCGCGGACGGCGCGCCCGCCGTGGCAGCGGGCGCAGGGGCGGGCTGCGCTCCCTTCGCTGTCGAGGCGGCCGGCGCCGTCGGGGCAGCCGGCGGTGTCGAGGCGGCCGGCGCCACAGAGGCGGCGGGGGCAGCGGTCTTGCCCGTCGCGCCGCCCGGGCTCTGGGCAAGGGCGGGCATGGCCATCAAGAACGAGGCCCCCACCCCCACAGCCAGCATCCTGATAAGTCGCATCGAAAGGTAACCTCGTGGTTTAACCCTCGTCAGCAGAGGGGGGCGACCTCACGCCCGATGCCGGCGAGTCTAGTGGCGGCAGGCTTCCGAGCGCAACGACCTGGACAGCTTCCTCTGTCCCGCGGGGCGTCCGTCGCCTGCGACGCGACGACGGCGCCACACGATGCAGCCGGAATCGTGCCGGAGCCCTCTTTCCGCGCCGCGCGCGGCCGGCGTCCCCGGCAAGCTCCCCGGCAAGCGAGCGACGCGCTGCCGAGGACGCCGCGCGCCGGGGCTCCCGTCCGGCGAGCGCCTCCGCGCGAGCCGCCCTGTTCACGGGCGAAGGGGGCTCGCTCGCTCGGGGGCGGATCCGCTAAGGTGCGCTTGTGTCAGGGGAAGGAGAGCGCCTCAGATCTTCGAGCCGCGCTGCGCGTCCGATCCGACGCCGCGGTGGTCGCCACGAACACCCCGCCGCTCGGGCCGCCGAAGGAGCGCCGCAGAGGCTCGGCCGCTCCGGGAGCTAGGATGGTCCCGATTTCTCGAGAGGAGGTCACGGACGAAGCGCTGATGATGCGCTTCCAGGGCGGGGACCGCGCCGCGTTTGCCGGGCTCGTCCGGCGGCACAAGACGTCCATCTACAACTTCATCCTGCGGCAGGTCCGCGGGCCTGCCGTCGCCGAGGATCTGGTGCAGGATGTGTTCGTGAAGATCGTGCAGAGCGCCTCCGATTTCAAGCACGAGGCGAGGTTCACCACCTGGGCCTACGCGATCGCGCGCAACGTCTGCATCGATCACCTGCGCAAGATGGCGCTCCGGCGCCACCCGTCGCTCGACCAGGGCTCCGGCGACGGCGGCGACGGGCCCACGCTCGGCGAGCGGACCGCGGACCCGGCGCCTCAGGCCGCGGTGGACCGGGTCGCGATCGGGACCGAGATGGGGCAGCTCATCGTCCGGGCGGTCGAGGGGCTCCCGCACGAGCAGCGGGAGGTCTTCCTCCTCCGGGAGATCGGGCACGTGCCCTTCAAGGACATCGCCCAGATCGTCGGGGTGCCCGAGAACACGGTGAAGAGCCGCATGCGCTACGCCCTCGAGCGGCTCCAGGAGGCCCTCTCGGAGTACGAGGATTACGCGAGGGCGCTGCGCTAGCGCACCGGAAGAGCTGCCTATGGACTGCGAGAAGTTCGATCAGCACGTGATGGACGCGCTCTACGACGAGCTCGACGAGCTGACGTATGCGGCCATGAAGCGGCACATGGACGGCTGCGCCCGGTGCGCCGCGGCGTTCTCGGGGCTGCGCGCGGCCCGCGACGTCAGCTCCTTGCCGCTCGAGGAGCCGAGCGAGGAGCTCGAGGCGCGGATCCTCGAGGCGGTCGAGGTCGCGCAGAAGAAGACGCCGTTCCGGCGCAAGGCGCTCCGCGCGCTCGCCTGGGCGGGCAGCCACGCGATGCGGCCGCAGCTCGCGATGGCGGCGCTGTTCGTTCTGGTCATCGGATCGAGCTTGCTGCTGCTGCGGCCGAAGACGGGCGTGGCGCCCGTGCGGGTGACCGAGTGGGGCCAGCCTGCGTCGGATCAGCACGAGCCGCCCAGCGTCGCCGCGCCCGTCGCGGCAGCCCCCGCCGCAGAGGAGGAGGGCCGGCGCCTGGCCGAGGCCAAGGCGAGCGAGCCGCCCCGGGCGATGGAGGCGACGAGAGAGAAGAGCGCGCGCGCAGCCGGGGCTCCCGAGGACGGCGCGAGCGTCGCGCTCCGGGATGCGCAGGCGCTGCAGCGCAAGTCGGGCTGCGCGGCCGCCCTCGGCAAGCTCGACGAGATCGGCGCGCAGTACCCGGGCACGTCGGCCGCGCACGCGGCGATGTGGGACGCGGCCAGGTGCTATCAGGCCTCCGGGGACGCCGAGAAGGCGCGCGAGCTGCTGCTCGCGCTCCGCTCCGCCAAGGGCTATGGCGATCGCGCCGAGCAAATGCTCGCGGGCCTCGACGAGACCGCCGGGCGCGCGAAGGCGCAGAACGCGGCCCCGGCGGCCACCGCGGGCGCCTCGGCGGCGCGCCGCGCCGCGCCGAAGGCGGCGGCGCCCGCCGTGCCTCCGCCTGCGGCCGAGGGCGACGAGCAGGGCGCGTCGCGGCCCGCGCAGGCGGAGCCTCCCGCCACGATGTCACGCTGACGGCGCGCCGCCGGGCGGGCGCCCGCGTCAGTTCGAGGGCACCGGAGCGTCGCGGATGTAGGCGATCGTCCTGATCGTGTCGACGATGCGCTCGCGATCGTCCGGCGTGAGATCGACGAAGCGGATCCCCATGCCCGGGTTCGGGTTGTCGTGGAGCGGGCGCACCTCATTGACCCACTGCACCGTCCCCTCGAGCACGTACGAGCCGTCGGACCCCGGCGGCGAGAAGCGGAGCGTCAGCCGCGTGCCGATCGAGAGGGGCTGCGTCGTGCGGACGAAGATCCCCATCTCCGAGATGTTCGTGATCGATGCGTAGAGGAACGTGTCGTCGGTCTCGCAGTCGACGAGCCACGTGACGTCGAGGCGCTCGGACGAGCGGCGGTCGAGCGAGTCCGGGGCGAGGCTCTCGCGCTCGGTCTCCTCGCCGGCATGATTCGCGTCACCATAGGCGCTGGCCTGCGCGCGGGAGCCCGATGAACCACCAGGCGCCTCGGGCGGATGGTTGGAATCACCACGGCCCCCGGTCATGTTTCTGCGACTAGCCGCTTTCCGCACGCGCGTCGAGGGCGCTCGACACCGGACCCCGCGCATCGACGACGCTCGACACCGGGGATCGCGCTCGCCTCCTGGGCTCGCACTCGCGGCGAGAGGCCGCGCGATGCGGCAGGCGTCGGGAATCCCACAACGGCGGTTCACCGCACGCGGATGACTCCGCCGCGGACGCGGTTCTCGTGCTCGGGCCCGCGCGTCACCTGGAAGCGCGTCTCGCCGGCGAAGAAGCCGAAGTAGAGCGTGTAATCGCCCGGGGTGAAGTTGGGTTCGAGCTGGAGCTCGTGGTCGTCCACGAGGATGTCGCCCGGTTGCCACAGGCTCAGCGGGTAGCGGCCCTCGAGCACCGGATGATCGCCGTTGTAGCGGCGCTGGAACCCGTCGATGTGAACGAACATCTTCCAGTTGCCTGTGATCGGCTGGTGGACGCGAAAGTAGGTCCGCAGGTGGTAGCTCTTCTGGGGGACCACGCTCGAGGCCGGCCGGCCTTCGTCGTCGGTCAGCTCCCAGCCGAGCACCTCGAGCTCATCCTCGAACATCGCGTCGACCGGGTTGGCGGGAGCGGCGGGCTCGTCGAGCACGACGCGGCTGAGCCAGCTCTCGTTCGGCCTGCCGCCGAGCTCGTTGGACGCGAGGAGGATCTGGCTCGAGCGCCCGTCGAGCACGGGCAGGTTGCGCTTGTGGTGCTTGCGGAAGAGGCTGTTCAGCCTCGGTAGCTCGTCGGATTTCACGACGAGCCAGCGACGCGCGGCGGAAGCGGAAGCGGAAGCAGAGGCGCCGTCCGCGGAGCCCGTCGGCGCGGGGGCGGCGAGCCAGGTGAACGCCTGCTGGGCATCGCTGAACGAGGTGATCTCGCCGCCCTGGTAATAGGCTGCGGCGCGGCTCCGGACGCCGAGCGTCGCGAGCGGCTCGCCGGGCCTGCGCAGCGTCTCGTACGACTCGAAGACCTCCTTCGGCGAGAGCTGGGCCGCGAGCGCCGGGTAGTACCAGAAGCTCAGCAGGAAGCCGGCGATGAGGCCGGCGAGCGGCGTGCCGAGGGCGCGGGGGACGGAGGTGCGCGCGACGACGAAGCGAAACGCGTCGCGGATCGCGATCAGCACCACGGGGCCCGCCCCGAGCAGCAGGGGCAGCGCCCACCAGGCGTTCATCCCGACAGCGGCGAGGTGGTTCGGCATCCTCGCGACGGTCCCCCACCCGACGCGCTTGCCGACGAAGAGCATCGCGCCGACGCCGATGAGCGCCGCTTCGAGGACGATCAGCAGGAACAGCAGGTTGCCGTTCCAGATGCGGGCGAGCTCCACGGTACCGGCGTGGCCGTCATCGGCGAGGCGCCGCGCCCACGCCCTGAGGCCGCGATCGAGGGCGCGGGGTTGCTCCTCGAACCAGGTGAGCGCCACGAGGCCGGCGAACACGAGCAGGACGAGGCGCATCGCCGAGGCCGCCTCGTCCTCGAAGCTCTTCGGGAAGACGGGCTTGTCGACGGAGAAGACGCTGAGGGCCCTGTCGGGCGAGAGGACGAGGTCCCGGTAGAGGACGAAGGCGAGCACGGAGCAGCCGACGGCGAGCGCCCGGGACGAGGGCGCGCCGCGCTCGAGATCGCGGATGGCGAGCGCGGCGATCGCGGCGAGGAGCGCGGGGGCGCTGAACGGGAGCGCCCCGGCGTGCGGCGCGAGCAGCGCGAAGGCGCCGTAGGCGAGCGCCGACGTGACGACGAGCGCGATGCGGACGCACGCCTCCGGATCGAGGCCGGGCGCGGCCGCGGCGGCCGCTCGGTCCGCGGCAGGGGCGCGGAAGATCCGGCCAATGGCGAACGGCAGGAACGCGCTCCACGGGAAGAGGGCGTGTCCGAGCTGGCGCAGCGTGAGATCGAACGTGGACTCGACCGGCGGCTTCTTCAGGAGCGCCACGCCGAGGGCGCGCGGGAGCGGCTCGCCGGCGCTCGCGCTCGCGAGCACGGCGACGCCCTTCACGGCCGCGGCGACGCCGAGCAGCAGCGCCGCGCCGCCCACGAGGTCGCCCAGCGTGGCGCGCGGGCCCTCCGGCGCGGACCACGCGCCGGACGTGCGGAGCAGGAGCCAGGTGAGCCCCGCGCCGAGCGCGGGGATGGCGACGCCGATCAGCAGGCCGCGGCTGAGGTATCCGGCGGCGAGGCCGAGGAGCCCGACCGCGATCCACGCGACGGGCGCGATCGGGACGGCCCGCGGCGCGGGTCGCGCGCCCTCGATCAGCGCGCCGGTCAGCCCGCAGAACGCCATCGTGAGCGCGGCCATGGTGACGATGTCGCCCAGCATCGTGCGGGCCTGCATCACGTAGAGCGGCATCGTCACGAGCACCGCGACGCCGTACAGGCCCGCCTTGCGGTCGACGAGGCGCGCGAGGAACTCGTACAGGACGAGCGCGCCGGCGAGCCCCCACAGCGCGAGCGGGAGGCGCCCGGCCCAGTCGTGCAGGCCGAACAGCCGGAAACCAAGCGCCATCGAGGTGAACCCGAGCTCGCCCATCCCGAGGTCGGTCAGGGTCGGCATCTGCCCGGCGGAACCCTCGAGATCCAGGCCGCGCGCGCCCAAGGCGTGGATGGCGATGCGGCGGGCGAGGTCGGCCCGGTCGAGCTCGTACGGGTCCCAGATGCCGCTCTTGCCGAGGAGGGGCAGCAGCCCGAGGGCCGCGAGCGCGAGGGCCACGAGCCGCGCAGGGCCGCCTTGCCGGGCGCCAGCGACCGCGCCGGACCGCCCCGTGGCCGGCGCACCGCCGATCTCTGCCGAGCGCTCCTCGCGGGGCGGCGCCCCGGCAGGGGGCGGGGCTTCGCGCTCGTGCGGCTCGGGGACGGCGGGCGGGGCTCCGCTGTGTGGGTCCCCTCGGTGGTCGCTCGACATGCGAGGCAACCCCTTACCGCCTTCGCGCGCGCTTGACCACGGATCGAAGGGAATGGTTTGTGGCCCCCCTTGGCGTCTGCTATCGCGCGCGGCGTGGTGAAAGGCCGTCTCAAGAGCACGCCCCAGGACGCGAAAGCGCGCCCGCAGGCACCGAAGCCCTCCCGGGCCGCCGCTGGCTCCCGCCCTGCCAAGAAGGATGGCCGAGGCAGCCGCCGCGGCGCGCCCTCCGGCCAGGAGCCTCGGGCCGGCGATGCGGCGATACCGCCGGGGCGCGCGCCCCGGCGCGACAGCGAGGCGCGCGCCGAAGGCGGGCCGCGTCGCGCGGGCAAGCAGGGCGGCGCGGAGCGCGCTGGCAAGCGGGGTGACGCGGAGCGGACCGGCGCGGAGCGCGCTGGCGACCGGGGCGGCGCTGAAGGAGCGGCCAGGCGAGGCGGCGCGGAGCAGGGCGGCGCGGAGCGGGCTGCGCAGAAGCGGCGCTCCGCGGCGCGCTCACCCGACGCAGCCCGCAGCCCGACCGGACGTGGGCCGGGCCCCGGCGGCGGCGCGAAGGGGCGACCGCCCAGGGAGCGCGCGGCGGGCGCGCGGGGCGGCGCGCAGCCGCAGCGGAGGAAGGGCGACGGACCGAGGCCGACGGAGCAGGCCGACGCCTCCTTGCCGAGGCGATCCGGGCGCGTGGCCCTGGTCGGGCGGCCCAACGTGGGCAAGTCGACGCTGCTCAACGCGGCGCTCGGCCATCCGCTCGCGATCGTCTCGCCGACGCCGCAGACGACGCGCGACGCGATCCTCGGGGTCGTGCACCACGGCCCGGCAGAGATCGCGCTGCTCGACACGCCGGGGCTCCACCGGCCGCGCACGGAGCTCGGGCGGGTCATGAACCAGGCCGCGCGCGAGGCGGCGCGCAGCGCCGACGTCATCGTGTTCGTGACGGAAGCGCCGGATCCGGCGCGCCTCCCGCGGCGCGTGAAGGAAGACGAGGAAGGCCCGCCGCTCGCGCCGCACCCGGGCGACCTGACGCTGCTCGCGGACCTCGGGAGCGAGGCGCCGGTGGTGTTCGTGCTCAACAAGGTCGACCGGATGCGGGACAAGGCGCTGCTGCTGCCGCTCCTCGACGCGTTCGCCAAGCTCCGGGAGTTCGCGGCGATCGTGCCCATCTCGGCGCTGCGCGAGGACGGCGTCCGGCGCGTGCTCGACGAGGTGGGGAAGCTTTGCCCCGAGAGGGACTGGAGCTTCGCGCCCGACGAGCTCACCGACAGGCCGACGCGCTTCTTCGCCGCCGAGTACGTCCGCGAGCAGATCCTCCGCGCGACGAAGGCGGAGGTGCCGCACGCGAGCGCCGTGCAGATCGAGCGCTACGTCGAGCCGACGGGCGACGGCGCGCTGCACATCGACGCGACCATCCACGTGGAGCGGCCGGGGCAGAAGAAGATCCTGATCGGCGCCGGCGCGGAGCAGCTCAAGCGGATCGGCACGGAGGCCCGGCTGCGCATCGAGGAGCTCGTGGGACGGCAGGTGAACCTCAAGCTCTGGGTACGGGTGACGCCGGAGTGGCGCGAGTCGCTGCAGCGACTGGAAGAGCTCGGCTACAACAAGGGAGACGCCTCGTGAGCGCGGCAAAACCAGCTCTTTCCAGATTGTCCAAGCGTGGCCAGGGCGCCGCCAAAGGCGGCCGGGCGGTGAAGAAGGGCGACGCCCCCGAGGCCAAGGGCGCAAGGGGCGGCGTCGGTCCCCGGAAGGGCGCTGGCGCCTCGAGAGCGGGCACCGGCGCCTCGAAAACAGGCGCCGGCGCTTCGAGAACGGGCGCCAGCGCCCCCGCAAAGACCGCTGGCGGGCGCGGCAAGGCCGCCGCTGGGTCCGGCAAGGCACCTGCCGCGCCGGCCAAGGCACCTGCCGCAGCCCGCAAGGCGCCGGCCGGATCCACCAAGGCGCCCGCCGGGTCCCGGAAAGGCGGCGGTTCAGGCCCTGGCAAGGGGCGCGCTCCCGCCGAGCAGAGCCGCTTCGAGCGGGTGGAGGACCGAGACGAGCTCCAGGTGGAGCTCGCCGAGGAGGCGGTCGCCGCGGCCGAGGAGGCCGTGGCCGACGCGCCGGCGCCGATCCCCTCGGCCGGGATCGTGGCGCTGGTCGGGCGGCCCAACACCGGCAAGAGCACGCTGTTCAACCGGCTGGTCGGCAGGCGCGTCGCCATCGTCCACGACGAGCCCGGGGTGACGCGCGACCGCCACTACGGCGACGTCACCTCGCGGGGGCGGCGGTTCACGCTCGTCGACACCGGCGGGTTCGACCCCGAGAGCGACGATCCCATGCGCCAGGGGATCAAGCGGCAGATCGACCTCGCCATCACCGAGGCCGACGTCATCGTGTGCGTGCTCGACGCCGTGACGCCGGTCACGCCCTCCGAGCACGCCGAGCTCGGCCTCCTGCGCCGCGCCGGCAAGCCCGTGATCTACGTCGCGAACAAGGCGGACTCGCCGCGCGCGGAGGCCGAGGCGGCGGAGCTGTACCGCCTCGGCATGGAGCGGCTCATCCCGATCAGCGCGCTCCACGGCCGCGGCATCTCCGACCTGGAGATGGCCATCGAGGCCGCGCTGCCCGCCGAGCCCGCGGCGACCGAGCTGTCGGCCGAGGGCGCGCTCCGCATCGCCATCGTCGGGCGGCCGAACGCCGGGAAATCGTCGCTCGTGAACCGCATCTCGGGCGAGGAGCGGATGCTCGTCGACGCGCAGCCGGGCACGACGCGCGATCCCATCGACACCCTTGTCGATCGCGACGGCAAGCGGCTCTTGCTGATCGACACCGCCGGCATCCGCCGCAAGGCGAAGGTGACGAAGGAGGACAGCGCCGTCGAGGCGGTCAGCGTGATGCACGCGATCCGCGCCATGGAGCGGGCCGATGTCGTGCTCCTGCTCAGCGACGCGGCCGAGGGCGTGGCCGAGCAGGACGCGAAGATCCTCGGGCTGGCGGTCGATCGGGGGTGCGGCATCGTGATCGGCCTCAACAAGATCGATCTCCTCGACCGGAAGGCGCTCGCGAAGGCGGAGGAGGACGCCCGCGACAAGCTCGCGTTCGTACCGTGGGCGCCGATCGTGCATGTGAGCGCGCGCAGCGGGCGCGGCGTGGCGAAGCTCCTCGAGACCGTGGGCCAGGTGGCGGACGCGTACCGGAAGCGCGTGCCCACCGGAGAGCTCAACCGCTTCTTCGAGCAGATCCTCCTCACCCACCCGCCGCCCACGCACGGCGGGCGCGCGCCCCGCCTGTTCTTCGTCACGCAGGCCGAGACCTCGCCGCCCCTGTTCGTCGTCGTCGCGAGCGATCCCGAGAAGCTCCACTTCAGCTACCGGCGCTACGTGGCGAACCAGCTCCGGCAGGCGTTCGGGCTCGAGGGCGTGCCGGTCCGGGTGAAGTACAAGGAGCGCCGCCGTCGCAGCTAGCCCGGCGCGGCCGCGCGGCCGGGACCGCGTCAGCGCGTCGGGCGCGCGCGCTCTACCCCGCCGCGCGGGGCAGCGGCGCCAGCACGTCGGCGATCCTCGCCAGGCCGGCCACGTCGTAGATGTCGTACGGGAAGGCCGGGACGTCGACGCGGACGCTGCCGCCGCTCTGCTCATCCTCGAGCGCCGCCTCGAGGGCGATCAGGTTGAGCTGATCGAGCTTGCCCATGCGGCTCTCGTCCTGGGCGGCCTGGAGCAGGCGCGGCGCGGCGTCGGGGCCGAGCGCGAGCCCGCTCCCGCCGAGCGCGGCGGCGATCTCGGCGGCGCCGGGGAGCGCGCCGTACTCCGGGTGGACGCGGTTCACGACGAACGCGTCGCGGCGCATCGCCTGCTCGCGCAGGCGGTCGGCGAAGTACAGCACCTCGCGCACGCAGAGCGGATCGGGCGTCGTGACGAGCACGTACGCCACGTCGGGGCCGCGGAGCGCCGAGGCCACCGCGTCCGCCCGCTGCTTCCAGCCGCCGAAGACGGCGTTCATCTCGCTGATGAACGCCGCGACCTGCTCGAGGAAGCCGCTGCCGGTCAGCTTGCCGATGCCCCGCAGCACCGCGGCGGTCGAGCGCGCCAGCAGGTTGAGCGAGAGCCTGCCGGAGCTCTGGAAGGCCTGCACGAACCAGCGCGTCGCCGCGCTGTCGATCGCGCCCACGAGCCGCTCCGGCGCGTCGAGGAAATCCAGCGCGTTCGCCGTGGGCGGCGTGTCGAGCAGGACGAGATCGTAGCCCGGGTCGTTCCGCACGGCGTAGAGCTTCTCCATCGCCATGTACTCCTGCGTGCCCGCGAGCGACGTGGAGATGTACTTGTAAAGGACGTTGCCCAGGATCCGGTCGCGCTGCTCCGGCGACGGGGCGAGCGACGCGACGAGGCCGTCGAAGGTCGACTTCGTGTCGAGCATCATGACGGTCATCGAGCCGGGCACGTCGATGCCGGCCCTGGCGAACCGCGCGGGCTCGATCGTCTGGGCCTCCGTCTTCATCTCCTCGAGCCCGAGGCTCTGGGAGAGGCGGCGCGCCGGGTCGATCGTCAGGCAGAGGACGCGCTTGCCGCGGCGGGCCGCGGCGAGGCCGAGCGCGGCGGTCGTGGTCGTCTTGCCGACGCCGCCGCAGCCGACGCAGAGGATCACCCTGCGGGAGGCGAGCAGCGGGGCGAGGCCGGCGTCGTCGGGCCGGAGGGACGCAGGGACGGCGGGGGTGTGATGTCGAGGGGGTGCGAGCGGGCCGGGCATGGCGCGCGACCTGAGGTCGCGGCCCCTTGTAGCACGAACCGGGGAGGCGCGAGCGCCCGGGCTGCGCCGTGGCGAGCGCGCTCAGGCGGCGGCGAGCGCGAGCGACCGAGCGCTCACGCAGCGCCGCGGCGAGCGGTCAGGCGCGAGCGTTCACGCGGCGCGGAGGATGCGCAGGCAGCCCGCGGCGGCGCGGGCGATGGAGGCGCCGCGCTCCGCCGTGCCGCCGCGGCCGCACAGCAGCACCTCGCCGCCCGCCACGGAGAGGCTCTGGACCTCGACCTCCGCGGTGAGCGCGGCGATGCGCGAGCCGACGGCCGCGTTCTGGACAGCGTCCGGGTTCGCGAGGAGCGGGGCGTAGGCGGCGAGCTCCTCGCACGCCGGCCAGGCGCCCGCCCCCGCGACGAGGCAGCCGCTGTCGTCCACCAGGACCACGACGTCGAGGTTCGCCTCGGAGCGCGTCGTCGAGAGCTGGTAATGCAGCGCGGTGATCGGATCGTCGCTGCGGCGGCGCCGCCGTTCGGAGGCGGGGGAGGCCTCATCCTTTGTCGCGGCGGACGCCCCCCTCTCGTTCGCCCCCTCGGCCGAGAGCGCGCCCGGGTCGACCGCGCGCCGAGCGTGGCCCTCCAGCCCATCGCCGCGCTGGCCGCCCGCGCAGTCATCCGACCCGCGCCGAGGCACAAGCTGCTGGTTCGATAACGACAACGACACGAACACCTCCTCGGCGCGAAGCATGGTCGTAGCGCACGGGGGCGGCCAACTTTGCTAAGTTCGATCGCGATGCGCGGCTTCATCGATCTCCACTGCCACTGGGTCGCCGGCATCGACGACGGCGCCCGCACCGTCGAGGAGAGCTTGGCCCTGCTCACCGCGCTCCGGGGCGCCGGGTTCGACACCGTCGTGGCCACGCCGCACATGCGCCCCGGCATGTTCGACAACACCCGGCAGAGCCTCCTCGCCGCCTACGACGCGACCTGCGCCGCCCTGCGCTGCGCCGACAGCGCGCCCGACCTGCCCGCGCTCGACCTCTCCTCCGAGCATTTCTTCGACGATATCGTCTTCCAGCGCCTCCTCGACGGCAGCGCCCTCCCCTACCCCGGCGGCCGCGCGGTCCTCGTCGAGTTCCCGACCCGGAGCTTCCCCGTCCGGGTCGCGGACCGGATCTTCGACCTCAGCCGCCGCAGGCTCCGCCCCGTCATCGCCCACCCCGAGCGCTACGAGCCGGTCTTCGACGACAGCGCCTCGCTGGATCCGCTGCTCGACGCGGGCGCCGTGCTCCTCCTCGACGTCGCGGCGCTCACCGGCAAGTACGGGCGCACCCCCCGCCGGGTCGCAGAGCGGCTCCTCGAGGAAGGGTACTACTACGCCGCGTGCAGCGACGCCCACGCGGCCAGGGACGTCTCCGACGTGCGCGACGGCATCAAGGCCCTCTTCGCCAGGGTCGGCGACGAGGAAGCGACGTTCCTGCTGACCGACGGCCCGCGCGCGATCCTCGAAGGACGCGTCGAGCCCTGAGACGACGAGGGGCCCCGGTCCCTTGACGGGACGGCGCGCCCGGCTATAAGTGAACGCTCCGTTCACTATTCGCCATGGCGCAGGTCCTCAAAGACGACGTGCAGGACAGCATCGCCGCTGCCGCGCTGACGGTGTTCGCGCGGAAGGGGTACGAGAGCGCCACCATGGCCGAGATCGCCCGGGCGGCCGGCGTCTCCACGGGCAACATCTACCGGTACTACGCGAACAAGGACGCGCTCTTCTACGCGGTCGTGGACGACCGCTTCGTCCGCGCCTTCGCGCTCCTCCTCCGCCGCCGGGTGAAGGCGCTCGACGGCGTGGACGACGTCCGGACGCTCCCGCCGACGGCCACGTACCACCTCGCGTCCGAGGAGCTCCTCCGCTTCTGCATCGAGAACAGGCTGCGCGTCGTGATCCTCCTCGGGCGCGCGGAGGGCTCCAGGTACGAGCGCTTCGCCGAGGAGACCGTCGGGCGCCTCGCCGAGCTGGCGATCGAGCACTTCCGCGCCCTGGACCCGTGCCTCCGGGTGACCGAGGCGATGCGGTTCAACCTGGACCAGATCTACCGGAGCCTCGTCGGCACGATGGTCAGCACCCTCGCGCGCTTCGACGACGGCGCCGCCATCCGCGAGGCGGTCGACGGCTACGCGAAGTACCACCTCGCGGGGCTCAAGAGCTTCTTCGCATGAGGTTCGCTTTGTCTCAAAAGTGAACGCACCGTTCATTCATCGCGAGCTCGCCCCCGCCGCGGCGGGGGCGCACGGAGGCCACCATGCTGGAAAGCAGGCTTGATCTGCCGGTCGAAGCGCGCGCCGTCCTCGAGGAAGAGGAGGCGCTCCTCGAGCGCGTGCGCGCCGCGCTGGAGAGGGCGCGACAGCGCGGCGCTCGCCCGGCCGCGCCGCGCGAGCTCAGGTCGATCGCCGCGCTCCGGGAGCTCCGCGACGAGGCGGCCGCGGCGTCCGCGGACGATCTGCCGGCGGTGCTCCTCGAGATGAGCGTGCGCCACCGCCTCATCGAGCAGGAGACCCGGGAGGCGCTGCCCGACCCGCGCTGCCCGTACCTCGCCCACCTCCGGGTCGACGAGGGCAAGGGGGCGAGGGACTACCTGCTCGGCCACGCGACGTTCCTGGATCCGTCGGCCGACGTGCGGATCCTCGACTGGCGCGTCGCGCCGGTGGCGCAGATCTTCTACCGGTACCGCGAGGGCGACGAGTACGAGGAGACCTTCCCGGGGCGCGTCGCCGAGGGCGTGGTCAAGGCGCGCCGCATCGTCGTCGTGGAGCGCGGCGTGCTCACCCGGATCGTCGGCGACGGCCTGGTCCTGACGCAGCGGGGCGAGGGGCCGGGGACGCGGTGGATCGTGGAGGAGCGCGCGTCGCTCGCCATGCAGCCGGGCGGCGCGGGGACGGCCGCGCGCCCCGGGAGCCTCGGCGTCGGCGCCGGCGCCCTGGATCGCGCGAGGACCGCGGACGTCACCGCCCTGCTCGACCCCGATCAGTACGCCGCTGTGTGCGCGCCCGCGCAGCAGCCGCTGCTCGTGCTCGGCAGCGCCGGGAGCGGCAAGACGACCGTGGCGCTGCACCGCCTCGCCAGGATCGCGGCGCTCGACCCCGCGCGGTACCCGCTCTCGGCCATGAGCGTCGTCGTCCCCGAGGAGGGGCTCGCGCGGCTGTCTCGCCGCCTGCTCGCGCCGCTCGGCGCGGGCGAGGCGCAGGTGAAGACGCTCGACGCCTGGTCGGCCGCGACCGCGCGCGAGGTCTTCGGCCGGCCGATCGCCCTGTGCGCCGACCCGCCGGCGCTCGTCTCGAGCCTCAAGCGCCACCCGGCGCTCTACCGGGCGTTGTCGAGCGGCCGCTTCGCGAAGCTCGCCCCGGCGAGCACGACGCTCCCGCGGCTGCGCCGCCGCCTCGCCGACGTCTTCACGGATCGAGGGTTCCTCGAGGGCGTCGTCGCCGACTCGGGCGGGGACCTGCCGCGGACCGCCGTCGAGGAGACCGTCCGCCACACCGTGCTGCAGATCGCCGAGCCGCTCGAGAAAGAGCTCGCCGCGATCATCGTGCCCGAGATGAAGCGGGCGCTCGACGGCCGCCCCATCGCGGAGGGGACGCCGGACGAGCTCGCCGGGACGCTCGACGTCGACGACCTGCCGATCCTGCTGTTCCTGCGCGCCGCGCGCCGCGGGCTCGACGGGGCGGGGTGGTCGCACCTCGTGCTCGACGAGGCCGAGGACGTCTCGCTGTTCGAGCTGTTCGTGCTCGGCAAGCTCCTCGGCGAGGCGCGCAGCGTGACCCTCGCCGGCGACGAGGCGCAGCAGACCTCGTCGAGCTTCGCCGGGTGGGACGCGGCGCTCTCGACGCTCGGCGTGGGCGACGCGGCGACCTGCCGCCTCGCGGTGTCGTACCGGTGCCCGCGGCCGGTGACGGAGCTCGCGCAGCGGCTCCTCGGCAAGCTCGCGCCCGAGGCGCCCGCGCGCGCGGCGCGGGACGGCGCGCCGGTCGGGCTCTTCCGCTTCCCGGGCGAGGCGCAGGCGCACCTGTTCCTCGCCGGCGCGCTCCGCGACCTCGCCGGCCGCGAGCCCCGCGCCTCGGTGGCCGTGATCGCGCGGGACGCCGAGGCCGCGCGGGAGCTCCACGCGCTCGTCGCGGACCTGCCGGAGGCGAGGCTCGTGCTCGAGGGGGAGTTCTCGTTCGAGCCGGGCATCGACGTCACCGACGTGGACAGCGCGAAGGGGCTCGAGTTCGACTACGTCGTCGTCCCGGACGCGACCGCGGCGGCGTACCCGATGACCGACGAGGCCCGCCGGCGGCTCCACGTCGCGGTGACGCGGGCGTCGCACCAGCTCTGGCTCATCGCCGGCGCGGCGTGGTCTCCGCTCCTGGCGGACGCGGCGGAGCGCTGACGATCTTCGCGGCGCTCGTCGCGCGCGGCCCGCCGGGGGCCGTGATCGCGGGCCGCGGGAGGGGGCAGTCCCCCACCGCCGTGGTCCCGGCGAGCGCGCACCCGAGGACGGCGGCCGCGACGGCCCACGCCGCCTGCACCCAGCGCCGCGGCGCGGGCGGGAGCTCCCCCTCCACGGCCGAGTCGCCCCCCGGGTCGAGCGACTCGAGCGCCGCGCGGAGCTGCTGCGTCCGGAGGTGGGACGCGTCCCCGAGGACCTGGCCGATCCAGCCCGCGACCAGCGCGTCGTTGCCCGGGTGCGCCGCGCCCGGGACCGCCTCCTCGAGCGCGCGCATGAGCTGCGCGGCCGTCGCCGTGCGCGCCGTGGGCGACTTGGCGAGCGCCTCGGAGACGAGCCGATCGAGCGCAGGCGGGATCGGCTCGGGCGGAGGCGGCGCGCTCAGCCGCTCCGCGAACCCGCGCCGGGACGGGGCGGCGCGCGACGACAGCGGCGCGGCGGGCCGCTCGCTCGCGATGTGGGTCATCGTGCTCTCGCTGTCGTCGGCCTGGAAGGGATGCGCGCCCGACAGCAGCTCGTAGAGCAGCACCCCCACCCCGAAGAGATCGGACCGCCGGTCGCACGGCTGCCCGCGGATGTGCTCCGGCGCCATGTACGGCGCGCTGCTCCTGAACAGGAGCGCGCTCCCCTCGCCGCCCGCGGCCGCGGCGCTGCGCGGCGCCCGGGGAAAGCGCTCGGACAGGCGCTCTTCCTCGAACCTGGCGATGCCGAACTCGACCAGCCGGACGAGCCCCTCGGACGTGATGAGCACGTTGTCCGGCGACACGTCGTAGTGAAGGAGCTCGCGCGGATTGCCGAGCTCGTCCCGCAGCTCGTGCGCCGCGTCGAGCGCCGCGCAGATCTGGTAGGCGAGCCGCGCCGCGGCGAGCACCGGCGCCGGGCGCCCGCGCGCGGCGCGCAGCACCGACGAGAGCGGCTCGCCGCTCACCCACTCCATGACGTAGAAGAGCGTGCCTTCCTTCTCTCCCACGTCGACGACGGGCACCACGTTCGGGTGCCTGATGCGCGCCGCCAGCGCGGCCTCGTCGAGGAACATCCGCACGGCGTCCGGATCGGGCGAGAGCTCGGGACGAAGCGCCTTGATGGCAAAGAGCTTCTGAAACCCGTGCTCCCGCCTGAGCCGCGCCGCCCAGACCTCCCCCATCTCGCCTGCGGCCACCCGCAGGACGAGCTCGTACCGACCCAGGGAAAACCCTGGGAAAAGACGCCCCCCGCCCCCCACCTGGGAGGTGTGGCCCAGAGGTGAAGAGCTCGCCAGTGTTCCCGCCGAGGGACGATCACGATTGTTGTCTGGATTGTGAGACTCCCCGGCAGCCGGGAAACAACGGCTCCGCCCGCGACGTCATCAACGCTCATCCGTCCTTGGCCCGCGCGCGTTCCGCGTGCATCCTGGTCCGCGCGATCCAGAACGCGCGGCCGTGACCCCGTGAACCCGAGAACCCACGCTCCAGACGCACGGCCCCGGGACGCCGTCGAGAAGACCGGCGCCGACCGTGCTCGGCAAGGTCCCTGCTCGACATGCGCGGACGTTGTCGGTCCTATCCGGGGTGCGGGGGTCTTGCTTCCTGAACAACTGGACAGTAAAGGTCTGGCGGAAACTGTCGCCCCGCCGATCGGGGATCCGCCTCCACGATCCCCGTCGGCCTCCCCTCCCCGTCGGCCCCCCTCCCCGAGGTACGCATGAGTGACGAGAAGAACACCAAGCAGAAGTCCGCCGCCCTGGAGCTCGCGATCGCCAGCGTCGAGAAGGAGTACGGCAAGGGCGCGATCATGCGCCTCAAGGACGGGCAGTCGCTGCACGACGAGGTCGCGGCCGTGCCGACCGGCTCGCTCGGCCTCGACATCGCCCTCGGCATCGGCGGCTACCCGCGCGGCCGCATCGTCGAGGTCTACGGGCCGGAGTCGAGCGGCAAGACGACCCTCACCCTCCACGCCATCGCGGCCGTCCAGCGGGCGGGCGGGACGGCCGCGTTCATCGACGCCGAGCACGCCCTCGACGTGAACTACGCGAAGAAGCTCGGCGTGAAGACCGAGGAGCTGCTCATCTCCCAGCCGGACTACGGCGAGCAGGCGCTCGAGATCGCCGACATGCTGGTCCGCTCGAACGCCGTCGACATCATCGTCGTCGACTCCGTGGCCGCGCTCGTCCCCAAGGCGGAGATCGAGGGCGACATGGGCGACAGCCACGTCGGCCTCCAGGCCCGGCTGATGAGCCAGGCGCTCCGCAAGCTGACCGGGACGACCTCGCGCTCGCAGTGCCTGCTGATGTTCATCAACCAGATCCGGATGAAGATCGGCGTCATGTTCGGCAGCCCCGAGACGACGAGCGGCGGCAACGCCCTCAAGTTCTACGCCTCCGTCCGGCTCGACATCCGCCGCATCGGCGCCATCAAGGAGGCCGCCGCGGGCGGCAAGGAGCCGGCGGTCGTCGGCAACCGGACCCGCGTCAAGGTCGTGAAGAACAAGATGGCTCCCCCCTTCCGCGAGGTGGAGTTCGACATCCTCTACGGCCAGGGCATCAGCCACAGCGGCGACGTCATCGACCTCGCGACCGAGGCCAGCATCATCGAGAAGAGCGGGTCCTGGTTCTCGTTCCAGGGCGAGCGCATCGGCCAGGGCCGCGAGAACGCCCGCACCTACCTGGAGCAGCACCCGGCGGTGCTCGAGAAGATCGAGCAGATGGTGCTCGCGAAGCACGGCGTCTCGCGCGCCGGCGGCGGCGCCGCGGCGAACGGCGCCGCGAACGCCGGCGCCAAGGGCGGGGCGGCCGAGGCGCCGGCGCCGGCGAAGGGACGCGGCGAGCCGGCCCCGTCCGGTCAGGACGCCCGGCGCACCCCGGGCAAGACGAACTGACGCCGGCCGACGCACCGCCATGCACCTCTACGTGATGCGGCACGGCCCGGCGGAGGATCGGGCGCGGAGCGGACGCGACGCCGATCGGAGGCTCACCCCGGAGGGCCGCGAGCGCGTCCAGCGGGTCGCGAACGAGCTCCGCCGCGTCCGCGGGGGCGCCCCGCTCGCGCGGGTGCTCGCGAGCCCCCTCGCGCGCGCCCGCGAGACCGCCGAGATCGCGGCGCCGATCTGCGGCGCGCCGGAGGTCGAGCTCGAGGACGAACTCGCGCTCGACGCAGGCCTGCCGCTGGCGCTCGTCGCCGCGCTCGCCCGGGGAGGCGCCGATGCGCTCCTGGTCGGGCACCAGCCGAACGTGGAGCACCTCGTCCGTACGCTCATCGACCCGCCCGGCCGGGGCGCCACCGGCCTGCTCCTCTCCAGCTTCACCACCGCCCTGATCGTCGCCCTCGAGCCCGAGCCGACCCCGCAGTCTCAGGGTCGATGGCGCGTGGCGCGGATCCTCGACCCCCGCGCGCTCGCCTAGCGAGGCGGGCGCGTGGCGGGGCGGGTGCGCCGTGTCATGAAGCAACGAGCTCGCGTCCCAGGCGGAAGGTGGCTCGACCGGGGCGATCCCCCGCGGCGGATCGCGGTGACCGGGGCAAGTGCATGAATTTACGGTGGAAATCCAGATCGGGAGCGGGCGACGGCCGAGACGTCCGCCCTACCCCTCCAGCGGGACCGATCCCCCGCTCACGGTTTCACAAAACTGAATGATTCCGATGATTTCGGTCGCTCGCTTGACAAGGATCCCACCCGAGAATACGCCCAAATAAGGAGGATTGAGATGGCGGGACAGATGGCCTTCCCCTTCGCTCAACCCCCTCCAGGCCGTCTGTCGCGCAGCGGTGGGAAGGGCGCAGCGTCCTCATCCCTGTGGCCGCGCGTCTCCCGGGCCGTCGTCCGGGTGCCCGATCCGCGGCACCACCCGATCGACATCGACCTGCCCTCGGGTCAGCCGCAGATCTTCGTGCACGAAGGGGCGCGCCAGGCGCTCATCCGGCGCCTGGAGCTGGCCCAGAAGCGGCCTGTCCTGCTCTCGGTCACCGACAACTTCCGGCAGATGATCTCCTCGTCGCTGCGGGAGGGCATCCTGCAGGCGCGCGTCCATCACATGTTCCTGGATGCGCCGGCGGTCGTTCAGGAGGCGCTCGTCCGGTACGTGGTGAACCAGGACCGGGCCGCGTCGCTCTTGGTCGGCCAGTACATCGACGAGAACGGCCATCGCATCCGGGCGAGCCGGCCGGTGAGCACGCCGCTCAGCACGCAGGGGCGGACGCACGACCTGCTGAGCCTGTTCCAGAAGCTCAACCACGCGTACTTCGGCGGCGTGGTCGACTCGCTGATCACCTGGGGCAAGCGGACCAGGGCGAAGAAGCCGCGGCGCACCATCAAGCTCGGGAGCTACTCCGCGATCGAGCGGCTGATCCGCATCCATCCGGTGCTCGACCGCCCCTGGGTCCCCCGCTACTTCATCTCTTACGTCATCTACCACGAGATGCTCCACCACGTGATGCCGGCGAGCCACGGCAACGGGCGCCGGATGCTGCATCCGCCCCAGTTCCTCGCCCGCGAGCGGCTGTTCCGCGATTACGAGCGCGCCCTCGCCTGGGAGAAGGACCACGTGGGCAGGCTCCTCCGCACCTGACGCGCCGCCGCACGGCGGCCCCGCGCGATCGGGCGGGGCCGAGCGACGAACCATTGCGCGGCGTACCGGCTGGCTCTAAACCGGCGGACCCCCGTCGGGCCGGGTGAGCCGGCGCCGCACGGGCGAACCACCCCGTAACCTCGAAAGTGTGGAAGGCCAGCGTGCAGGAGATCGTCACCCAGGAAGCGAGCCCGAAGCGGGCGATGGAGGCGCTCGAGTGGGCCGCGGAGCGAGCAGAGAGGGCTGACGCGGCGCAGCCCGAGGCGTCCTCCGAGCCACGCACCTCGCCACGGGTGATCTCCGGGCGCCCCGCCGACTTCAAGGCGGCGGCGGCGATCTACCTGCCGGATGTCCGCAAGCAGCTCGACCGGATCATGATGAGCCGTGACGCCGAGGCCGGGCTCGACGCGCTGCTCGAGTCGGGCGCGCTCGCGGCGATGCTGCCCGAGGTCGAGGCGATGGTCGGGTTCGGCGATGGGGAGTGGCGGCACAAGGACGTCTGGAAGCACACGAAGCAGGTGGTGCGTCAGGCGGTCCCGAGGCTCGAGGTCCGGTGGGCGGCGCTGCTCCACGACATCGGCAAGACGAGGACGCGATCGATCTCGCCGACGGGCGAGGTCCATTTCTTCGGTCACGCGGAGGTCGGCGCGCGCATGTTCGACAAGATCGACCGGCGGCTGCCGCTCTTCGCGAAGGAAGAGGCGCTGAAGGGGAGCATCCGCTTCCTGATCCTGCACCACCTCCGGGCGAGCCAGTACGAGCCGTCGTGGACCGACAGCGCGGTGCGCCGCTTCGCGAAGGAGATGGGCGGCTGCCTGAACGACGTGCTCGACCTGTCGCGGGCGGACATCACGACGAAGCGGCCCGAGAAGAAGCGGAAGGGGCTCAAGCAGATCAGCGATCTGGCCGAGCGGGTGCTGCAGGTTCAGGCCCAGGACGCGGTGGTGCCGCCGCTGCCGAGCGGGATCGGGGACGCCATCATGCAGGCGTTCGGGTTGCCGCCGTCGCGGAAGGTCGGCGAGATCAAGCGGGCGCTCGAGCAAGCGGTCGAGTCCGGGGAGGTGCCCTCCCACCAGGAGTCCGACGTCTACATCGCCTTCCTCCGGGACAACGCGGCGCGCTTCGGGATCTGAGGGCGGACGCGGCGGCGGAGGGCCCACCGTTTCAGATCAGAATGAAGCCAGGCCGCTACCGAGCGGCGGGCGCCCGCACAGGAGACGGGCCCAGATCGGCGTTTTCGGCGCACAGGCGCACTCCGGTGCGCCGAGCACCGAAAACGTCGAGATGGGCCCGTATCCGAAGCGGGCGCCCGTCGCTCAGCGGAGGGGGGCTGAGCAGGTGGCGCAGCGAGGGGGGACGCCGTCCTTGTGGTACAGCTCGCCGCAGCGGCCGCAGAGACGGGCGTCGGCCTCGAAGGCGATGAGCTTGTCGGTCACCTTGCAACGAAGGCCGGCGACCTGGGGAGGCTCGAGAGAGCGCACCTCGCCCGCGGCGTCGTCGGGCGGCGGCAATGCGCCCTCCTTGATCTCGGTCGCATGCGCGGGGACGCGCGACCTCGCCTCGGCCAGGGCGCGGGAAGCCGCCGGGAGGTGCGTCCGGAGCGGGATGGCGATCGCGGTGCCGCTGCCCTGGACCGTGAGCGCGGCCTCGGTGAGCAACAGGCGGGTGACGTCGTTCCAGCCGATGCGCTCGATCTCGCCAGGCCCGTTCTCGATCGCCACGCCGGCATCGCCGACACGGATGGGCTTCATCGACCACTGGCCGAAGAGCGCCGACGCCGCGCCGAGGAGCGCCGCGAGGAGGAGCAGGTACGGCGCATACGGGTGCGCGCCCGCCCCCTCACCACGGAACCACTGGCCGTAAACGCCCGCGCCCGCGAGGAGCGCCGCGACGGACATGCCCAGCCAGGTGAGGCCGTGCGCGACCGACGCCTTCGGCTCGAAACGTCGCTCGCTCCGCGGATCGGTCCGCTGCCGCAGGAAGACGTCGCCGCCCTGCCCCGTGGACCCCGAGCCCCTGCGCTTGCGCTTCACCGGTCTGTCGGCTGCCATCGGCGGCTTCCTATCGGAGGAGACGCCAGGACGCAAAGGGGCTCGGCGCGAGCATGGCCGCACGGCCAGCGCTCGGCGCGAGCAGCCAGCCTGGACGCACTGCTCGACCGCGCCCGACGGGCGGAGCGGTATGCTGGACGGCGATGGCCTCGACGTTCGACGCGGCGACCTACGTCCTGCCCGCGCTCGGCATGGGGCTCGCCGCCGGCGTGCTCCTGGGGCCAGGCTCCCAGCGCATGACCACCGGCGTGAGGGTGTGGGGAGCGCCCGTCGCCGGAAGCGAGGCGCTGGCGCTCCGCATCGAAGGGGTGCGCCGGCTCTACGGGGCCGAGGACCCGGCGGCCATCCCGGAGCTCGAGGTGAGCGCCGCGTCCGCAGGGGCGCCGCTCGAGCGATGGATCGGCCCGATCGACGCGGACGGTATCGGCGAGGCGCTGCTGCGGGCGCCGGACGGGCTGACGGCGCCGGTGGTGGTGCGGATCGCGCGGGGCGGCGAGGTGCTCCTGGAACAGCAGGTGCCGCTCGCGCCGCCGCTCCCGGCGGAGACGAGCGCGCTGCCGGGCGCGGCGCACGCGAGCGCGCTGCCGGGCGCGGCGCACGGGGAGCTCCGCCTCCGGGTCACGGCCGCGCGAGGTGCCATGGCCGCGCCGTTCCCGGAGCCGGTGCGCGTCGCTGTCGAGACCGAGGACGGCGCCCCGATCGCGGGGGCGCGCGTCGAGGCGAGCGCCGTCGGGGCGGACCTCGAGGGGCGAGGGAGCGGGCCGATAGAGGTCGTGGCCGACGCGCGCGGCGCCGCGGAGCTCTCGCTCAAGCCGCTGTCGCACGCCGTCGAGCTCACGTTGCGCGCGACGCGGCCGGGCGGGCCGCCGGGCGCGGGCGGATCGTGGGAGGGGAGGCTGCCGGTGATCCCGGGCGCGATCTGGCTCGACCCGGGCGGGCTCGGGGGTGAGCAGCCGGCGCTCCGGCTGGTCTCGCCGGCGCCGAAGCCGCGGGCGTACGTGTCGATCGGCGGCGCGCGCGGCCGCCTCCGCGGCGCGGTCGTGCCGCTCGCGCCGGACGGCGCAGGCTTCTTCGCGGGGACGCTGGCGCTCCCGGACGGACCGGCGCGCCTCGCGGCGGGCTGGGCGGTGGTCGCGAGCGACCCGTACGAGCAGGGCGCAGGCACCGTGGCGTGGCCGCTCTCCGCGGCAACAGGCGAGGCCTCGCCGCGGCGCGTGACGCTGCTCGCGGACGGATTGCCGGCGGCGGAGGCGCGCGAGCGGGCCCGCGCGTCACGGGCGCGGCGCGCGGGGCTCGCTGTGCTCGGCGCGACAGCGGCGGCGGAGATGCTGCTGCTCGCGCTGCGATCCCGCGCCGCGCGGCGCCGGCTGGAGGCGCACCTCGCCGCGGCGTCCGGAGGCGCAGGCGAGGACGGGGCCGCCGGAGCGCCGCTGTCCAGGGAAGATCGCGGCCGGCTGCTCGCGGCGGCGCGGGCGGAGCCGCTCCTGTCGGTGCTCGCGCTCGCGGCGCTCGTGGGGCTCTCGTTCGCGACGGTCGCGGCGCTCGCGACGTTCCGATGACGCGGGGCGCGCGAGCGGCGCCGCGTGGATTTCATCCGCGGCGCGCGCCGAGCCGCTAGACTGGGCAGACCCAACGGGACGGGGCGGGAGGACGACGAGCAGGGCATGTCCGAGCAGCAGCGGTACCGGGTCATCAAGCGCCTCGCCTCCGGCGGCATGGCGGAGGTCTTCGTCGCGGAGAGCGCGGGGATCGAGGGGTTCAAGAAGCAGGTCGCGATCAAGCGCGTCTTGCCGCAGCTCAGCAAGAAGGAGCAGTTCATCGCGATGTTCCTCGACGAGGCGCGCCTCTCGGCGCACCTGTCGCACTCGAACGTCGTGTCGGTGTTCGACATCGGGGTCGGCGACGGCACCTACTTCATCGTCATGGAGTACGTGGACGGCGCCGACCTGCGGGCCCTCCTCGAGCACCAGAAGAAGGTCGGCCGCCCGATGAGCGTCGAGGTCGCCGCGTTCATGGCCGCCAAGATGTGCCAGGGCCTCGCCTACGCGCACGATCTTGCGACCGCGGACGGCAAGCCGCTCCAGATCGTCCACCGCGACATCACCCCGGCGAACGTGCTCATCACCCGCTACGGCGAGGTGAAGATCGTGGACTTCGGGCTCGCGAAGGCGTCGAGCCAGCTCGCCGAGAGCGACGCGGGCATCATCAAGGGCAAGTTCGGCTACCTGGCGCCGGAGACGGTGCTCGAGCAGGGCGTCGACCAGCGCGTCGACATCTTCGCGCTCGGGATCATCCTCTGGGAGATGCTCGCCGGGCGCCGGCTCTTCCTCGGCGACTCGGACTACATCACGGTGCGGCTCGTGCGCGACGCGGTGATCCCGTCGCTCCAGCAGCTCAACAGCGAGGTGCCGCGCGACCTGGAGCAGATCATCCGCCGCGCGCTCGCCCGCGACCCGGACGCCCGCTACCGCGCCGCGCGCGACCTCGGTCGCGACCTCACCCGCTTCCTCTACCGCTACGGCCGCCCGGTGAGCGAGGACGACGTCGCCGCGCTCGTGGAGCGCGCCAAGGGCGGGCCGGCCCGGGCTGTCGACGGGACGCAGAAGATCGCCGAGCTCATCGACATGATGCTCCTCGAGTTCAAGTCGCTCACGAAGGAGCCGACCGCGGGCGGCAGCGGGCTCAGCCTGCTCCCCACCCTGGACGGGGCCACGGGCCTGATGCACGGAGAGGAGCGCGAGGGCTCCTCGCCGCCGCGCAGCGAGGGGCCTCTCGGGGGGCTGGCCGATGAGCTGGAAGGGCCGGATTCGATGCACCAGGACGAGTCGTCCTCGTCGGTCGCGGCCTGGTTCCGGGGGCTCATCCCGCGCTGATCCCGCGCGGGCGGCGGCGCGACGACCGCGCCGCTCGGCCGTCCCATCACCTGTCACCGGCCGGGAGGAGCCATCCTCCGGCCCACAGAAGAGGCAAAGAGAAGATGAGCGTCGAAATTGGAAAGCCGTTCCCGCGCTTCGCCCTGCCGAACCAGGACGGCAAGACCGTGAAGCTCGAGGATTTCGCGGGCAAATGGCTCGTCGTCTATTTCTATCCGAAGGACGACACGCCGGGGTGCACCATCCAGGGCAAGTCGTTCACCGCCTCCAAGGAGGACTTCGACAAGGCCGACATCGCCGTTGTCGGCGTCAGCGAGGACGACGTCGCGTCGCACAAGAGCTTCTGCGACAAGTTCTCGTTCACCATCGATCTGCTCGCCGACACGAACCACGAGCTGCTCAAGTCCGCGGGCGTCGGGCAGAGCGAGTGGAAAGGCACCATGTACTGGGACCGGACGACGTTCGTCATCGATCCGCAGGGCGTCCTGCGGAAGACGTACCTGAAGGTGAAGCCGGACGGGCACGAGCAGGCGCTCCTCAACGACATCGCCGAGCTCAAGGCCCAGGCCTGAGCTGAAGACCGCCAGGGAAGCGTGAGGGGGTAGCGCGGAGAGCCAGCGGGACGGGCCTGTACAAAGCCTGCTCCCGCTGGATTTGCCGGAGTTGCGCCCCTATCCTGCCGTCTTCGTGGTTGCACGCCCCTCCTTCGCGCCGGGTCGAGTCCTATCGCTCACGGCGCTTGCGGCGCTCTCCCTGGCGGCGCTCGCGACCGCCGCCGCCGTGGGGGCCTGCGACGGCGCGGGAGGCGGCGGGGCCGGCGGCTCGGGCGTGGGCGGCGCGGGCGGGTGCCCGGCGGGACCGCGAGAGGCGATGTTCACGATCACCGTGCGCGCGCCGGGCGGCCCTGTTCCGCGGGACACCACGGTTCGCGTGGCGTGGAGCGCGGCGGAAGAGCCGACCTTCGTCCTCGACGACCCGACCACCTGGAAGACGCTCGACGAGGCCAACCTCGTGTGCGCCGTCGATCGCGCAGCGCCTCCTCCCGAGGCGCTGGAGGCGCTCGTCTGCGAGCTGTGGACCGCGGGGGTGACGCGGGTCGAGATCTCGGGGACTGGCTACGAGGACTTCGAGCAGACGCTCACGCCGGTCATGAGCGAGATGTGCGAGGACTTCATCCCGCAGAAGGTCGATATCGAGCTGGTGCCGGCGGTGGACGGGGGGGTCGAGGAATAAACGGGCGGCAGATGGGCCTCTCGAGGTGCGCGCTCGCGGACGCGCTCGAGAGGGACGGGACCGGCGGGCTATCGCCCTGGCCTGGTGCGCGCTGTACGGCGGTGATATGGCGATTCCTCACCACACGAGGAAGCGAACGACCATGATGATCCTTCACGGCTCCGCCGGCTCTCCGTTCGTCTCGCGCGTCTGCATGCAGGCTCATGCCAAGGGCTTGAAGTTCGAGCTCAGCCGCGCGGCGCTGGGCACTCCCGAGTTCCAGCGGATGAACCCGCTCAGAAAGATGCCAGTGCTGGAGCACGACGGCTTCTTCCTGCCGGAGAGCCTCGTTATCTGCGAGTACCTCGAGGACGCCTTCCCCACACCATCGCTGCTCGGCGCCACGCCCGAGGCCCGCGCCCGGGTGCGCCTCGTCGTTCGCACCGTGGATCTCTACTGCGGCGGCGTCATGTCGCTGCTGCGGGCGACCAACGACCCGAGCTTCAAGATCGACGCCGCGGCGGAGCGCGCCGGCCTCGACAAGGGCCTCGACGCGCTCGAGATCTTCCTGGCCGGGGACGGATTCGCCGCCTCGGAGGCGCTCTCGCTGGCCGACTGTGCGCTGGTTCCGTGGCTGTTCTACGCCACCATGCTGACAGAGCAGGGTGACGACGCGCTGACCCGCCGGCCCAAGCTCGCGCGCTACGTGGAGTTCATCGGGGGTCAGGAGCTGACGCGCAGGATCTGGGGCGAGATGGATGAGGCGTACCGCGCCTTCAGGGCCAGGTGGAAGGCAGGGCAGGTCGCCGCGAACAACGGGTGAGGTGGCACGGCCTGCGCCGGTAGCGAATGCATCCGCTACATACGCTGTCCTCTGCATCTGCATCACCCCTGCCGTACCACGGAGAGCCATCACGCCATGCCGACCGACGAGACCAGCAGCTCCCTCGATGAGCTCTTTCGCGAGCTCGACGCGAGCCCTCGCGCCGCCGGCGTCTTCTACCCCAGGCGGGTGAAGACGAACCCGCCCGCCGGCGCGACGGACCACGACATTCCCGTCGCCCCCGGCGTGACGCTCGGGGCGCGCTGGCACCTGGCCGACCCGCGGAGCCCGACCGTGCTCGCCTTCCACGGCAACGGCGAGACCGTCCCCGATTACGACGACATCGCCGGGGCGTGGCAGCAGCTCGGCCTGAATTTCTTCATCGTCGATTACCGCGGCTACGGCTGGAGCGGCGGGCGGCCGACGCTGCGCTCGCTCCACGACGACCCCGCGCACGTCGCCGCCTTCTTCGAGCGGGAGCTCGCCGAGAAGAGCCGCGAGGCAGGCCTCGACCGGCCGCCGAAGCCGCTGCTCTTCGGCCGCTCGCTCGGCAGCTCGCCCGCCTCGCGCATCGCCAGGGACCGCGGCGACGCGTACCGCGCGCTGATCCTCGAGAGCGGCTTCAGCGACGTGCGCCACCTCCTCGCCCTCTTCCAGATCGACCTCGGCGAGCTGCGCGACGAGGCGCACCGCCGCCTCTCGAACTCGGAGCTCCTGAGGCACGTCGAGATCCCGGTCCTCTCCCTGCACGGCGCGCACGACAGCCTGCTCCCGCCGTTCCACGCCCGCGAGAACCACGCGGCCGTCCCGCACGAGAACAAGGAGCTGCGCCTGATCGACGGCGCCGGCCACAACGAACTCCTCTCCTTCGCGTCGGCCTACTTCGGGGCGATACGCGGCTTCCTGCAGAAGCACTGAGCCCGAGGCGCGCGCGTCCCTACGGCGCCTTGGTCCCGAGCTCCACGATCTCGGCCGTCACCGCGGCGCCCCGCACGACCACCCGGGCGACCGACAGGGGCAGCTTGAAGCGGCGAGGCCCCGCGCTGCCGGGATTCAGGAAGAGCACGCCGCCCTCCTCCCGGATCGCGGGCCGGTGCGAGTGCCCCGCCACCACCGCCGACAGCCGTGCCGCGCCCAGGTCGAGCTCGAGCTCCTTGATGTCGTGCAGCATGAACAGGGTCGCGTCCGCCACCCGCACCGTCGCCCGCTCCGGCAAGCCGTCCGCCCAGCGCCCGCGGTCGTTGTTGCCGCGCACCGCCGTCACAGGCGCGATCGCCGCCAGCGCGGCGAGCACCTCGGGGCCGCCGACGTCGCCCGCGTGCAGGATCAGCTCCGAGCCAGCCAGCGCGGCGAGCGCCTCCGGACGCACCAGCCCGTGCGTGTCCGAGATGACGCCGACCCGGTGCTCCCGCGGCGCTCGTCGGTCCGTCATGAGGGCTCCCCAGAGGGCTCCATCCGGCGCACGCGGTCACACCTCGACCAGGAGGAACGGCCTCCCGGTCAGCTTCCTGAGCAGCGGCATCGCCACGTTGTAGACCGGGGTCCCCTTCGGCGTCCGCCCCTCGAGCGCCCCGTGGTGCGCGTGCCCGTGAAAGACGACGTCCGCGCCGTACAGATCGATCGGCGCGACCAGCCGGCTCGTCCCAAGGAAGGGCCTGATCTCCACGTTCTCTCCGACCGTCGTGTCGAGCACCGGCGTGTAATGCATGATCACGATCCGCTTGTCGGTGTCGAGCTGGGACAGCGCCGCCTCGAGCTTCAGCGCCTCGGTCACGGCCTCCTGGACGAACGCCTTGAGCGGCCCCTCGCCGAACGCCTGCAGCGTCGCGTTCCCGAAGCCGCCCATGAAGCCCTTCACGCCGGCCACCCCGATGTCGTCGCGCAAGATCAGGTGATCTCCGTCGAGCACCTCGACGCCCACGTCGCCGAGGAGCCTCGCGATCTCCGCGCTCGCGCCGCGATCGAGGTCGTGGTTGCCGAGCACGGCCGCGCACGGCACCGACAGCCCGGAGAGCGCGTCGGCCAGCACCTTCGCCTCCTCGGGGTGGCCGCGATCGGTGAGATCGCCGCAGAGCACGAGCACCTCCGCCTCCGCGTTCACCGCCCGCACGAGCTCGCGCATCCTGCCGCCGTGCTCCGGCCGGCAATGCAGGTCCGAGGCCGCCGCGACGCGGCGCTTGCCGCGGTCCCCGTTCTCCGCCGCGCCGGCGCTCATGACCCCGGCTTGCGAAGCCGCGACGCCTCGACCTCCACGGCCGCGCGCTCCGGGCCGCCCGGCTCCGCCGCCTTGCCGAGGCGCTGCCGCGCCCCGGGCCGCCGACCCTTCCGGCACAGCGGCGCCCGCATCGCCTCGGGCTCGGGCGCGGGCGGCGCCGCCACGAGGCCGAGCTTCTCGTAATCGTGGAGGTACTGCCGGCGGCTGATCAGGTTCCCCCGGCAGACCCGGAGCGGCGCGTCGCCCGCCCGCGACTGCTCCAGCGTGCGCCGGCAGAGCTCCTCGATGAGCCACCCGGGCACCCGGCTCCGCGCGCCCGGATAGACGAAGCGGTACAGCGTGAGGTGCGCGAGCAGCACCTCCCAGTGCGGACCGAAGCGCGCGAGGAGCCGCTCCCAGTCCATCTCGTCGCCGCACGCGTAGATGAGGTGGTTCACGTCCGCCCCGTCGTACCGCTCCCGCTCGTCCACGAACGCCTTCGTGAAGATGATCTCCTCGACCGGCGCGATCAGGCAGGAGTGGCCGAGGATCGTGGCCGGACGCGCGTGCTCGAACCAGCCGCCGTCCACCACCGCCAGGCCGTTGCTCGACGAGAAGATGAGGTCGATGAAGCGCTCGCCCGCGTGCGCCTTGCCGATCCACCGCGGATCGAGCAGCTCCGTCTCGAACCCGGCCCGCTCGAGCGCCCTGAACGCCGCCGGCACGTCCCGCTCCTCCAGCATCACGTCGAGATCCTTCGTGTCCCGGAAGATGCCGGTGTACGCAAAGAAGGCATACGCGCCCGCCACCATGAACGGCACACCGGCGCACAGCAGCGACTCCAGCGCCCGTACCCGCACCTCCAGCTCGCCCGCACAGCAGAGCAGGCCGGCGGCATCATCGACCGGAGGCGACAGCGCCGCGCGCTCGCCGGCGCGGGACGCCCAGGCTGAAGCTGCGCGCTCGGCGTCGCTCGCGGCAGGGGATCCGCTGCGGACCATCCCCCTCTGCGTAATGAACAGGACGTGCGATGGCGACCCCCCTGCGCCCTCACGCGCCGGCGACGAGGAGGGAAGATGCGCGGGCCCGCCGTCGCTGACCATTGCAAGGAGAGGCGGGTCTGGACCAAGCTCGCCTGCCGGGATCGCTCGGCGCGCTCTGCGCAGGCAGGCGACGGGGCGCGGCCCCCGGCGCTCGAAGAGGAGGCACATCCGTGAACACCGCGATCGCGACGATCAACCCGGCGACAGGAGAGACGCTCGAGACGTTCGAGCCCCTCTCGTCGGCGGCGCTGGAGCAGAAGGTGGCGCGCGCGCACGCCGCGTTCCGCAGCTTCCGACGGACCGAGGTCGCCGAGCGGGCCCAGAGGCTCCGCCGCGCCGCCGAGATCCTGGAGGCCGAGAAGGAGCAGCTCGGGCGGCTGATGACGATCGAGATGGGCAAGACCATCGGATCCGCCGTCGCGGAGGCCCAGAAGTGCGCGACCGTGTGCCGCTACTACGCCGACAACGCCGAGCGCCTGCTCGCCCCGGAGGAGGTCGCGACCGACGCCGGCAAGAGCTACGTGGCGTTCCAGCCGATCGGCCCGGTGCTCGCCATCATGCCGTGGAACTTCCCGTTCTGGCAGGTCTTCCGCTTCGCCGCGCCCGCGCTCATCGCCGGCAACGTCGGCCTCCTCAAGCACGCCTCGAACGTCCCCCGCTGCGCGCTCGCGATCGAGGACGTCCTCCGCCGCGCCGGGTTCCCGGAGGGGGTCTTCCAGGCGCTGCTCGTCGGGACCGAGGCGGTGCCGCGCCTCCTCGCCGACCCGCGCGTCGCGGCCGCGACGCTCACCGGCAGCGAGAACGCGGGGCGCAGCGTCGGCGCCCACGCGGGCAAGCATCTGAAGAAGGTCGTGCTCGAGCTCGGCGGCAGCGATCCGTTCATCGTCCTGCCGAGCGCCGACCTCAACGCGGCGGTCGGGACCGCGATCAAGGCGCGCATCATCAACAACGGCCAGTCGTGCATCGCGGCGAAGCGCTTCATCGTCCACGAGTCGATCGTGCCGGAGTTCGAGCAGCGCTTCGTCGCCGCCATGCGGCGCCTCCGGGTCGGCGACCCGATGGACCCGTCCGTCGACGTCGGGCCGCTCGCCACGCCGCAGATCGCCGCGGAGCTCGAGGAGCAGGTGCGCGCGTCGGTGGCCGCGGGCGCGCTCCTCTTGACCGGGGGCAAGCGGCTGAAGGGGCCGGGCAACTACTTCCCGCCGACCGTGCTCACCGACGTGCGGAGCCCCTCCCCCGCCGCCGACGACGAGCTGTTCGGCCCGGTCGCCGCGGTCTTCCGCGTCACCGACATCGACGAGGCCATCACCATGGCGAACTCCACCCGCTTCGGGCTCGGGGCGAGCGTCTGGACCCGCGACCCCGCCGAGCGCGAGCGGCTCATCGAGGAGGTCGAGGCTGGCCAGGTGTTCGTCAACGGCATGGTCGTGTCCGATCCGCGGCTGCCGTTCGGCGGGGTCAAGATGTCCGGCCACGGCCGCGAGCTCTCGTCGTACGGCCTGCGCGAGTTCGTGAACATCAAGACCGTCTGGATCGCCAAGGACGAGCGGCCGAGAGGCCTGCCCGCGACCGAGTGAACCGCGTCACCCGATCGACCGAGGTGCCCCGCGTCGCCCGGGGTAACCCGGGGTGATCCGGCGTAACCCCGAGTCACCCTGAGTCACGCCGAGTCACGCCGAGTCACCCCAGCTCATCCAGCGTGATCGCGAGTGACCGCTCACCGCCCCAACGGATTGAAAGCGCCCGAACCGGAACGTCGCGTTGAGCGCGCAGCCGGTTGCGTCTTCGTGCACGGCGACCTACCGTCTTCGATTGTGTCGGACGATCCGGCCGTGGCCGCGCTGCTGAGCGAGTACCCTCCCGAGGCGCAGCAGCTCACCTTGCGCGTGCGCAAGCTGCTCCTCCGCCTCATCCCCGACGTGCACGAGCAGGTGTATCCGGGCTGGCGGATCATCAGCTTCCGCATGGGCGACGGGCACAAACACCAGATCTGCTGGCTCGCGCCGCAGCGCTTCGGCGTGAACCTCGGGTTCGAGCAGGGCGCCGAGATGCCCGATCCGAACGGCCTGCTCACCGGCAACGCCAAGCAGGCCAGGAACGTCCACATCCGCTCCGCCAGGGACGTGGACGTCCCGAAGATCGCCGCGCTCGTCGCGGCCGCGCTCGAGCTCCACCGGGACCGCTGATCGCAGCGCCGGGCGCCGCCGGCGCGAGGAGCGCCGGGGCCGCCGCCCCGGGTCAGCCGCGCCGGTAGACGACGCGCCCGCCCATCTTGCCGAGCGCGTACGAGAACCCGAGCTCCAGCGTGGAGCGGGTGACGATGCCGTCGAGCTCGATCCCCTGCTCGACCATGAGCCGCGCCGCCTCCGGCGCGATCCCGACGAGCACCACCTCGGACCCGAGCATCCCGGCGGCGCGCGCCGCCTGCGCGAGGTGGCTCGCCGCGCCCGCGTCGACGACCGCCATGCCGGTGACGTCGATGAGCACGACGCGCGCCTGGTGTTCGGTGATCTCCCGCAGCATCCCCTCGAGGAAGCGGCCGGACCGCTGCGCGTCCAGCGCGCCGACGATCGGCATGACCAGGACGCCCGGCGCGATCGGCACCACCGGGCTCGCCATCCGGGCGATCGTGTCGAGCAGCGCCTCCTGGCGGCGGCTCAGCGACTCGAGCTCCCTCGTCCGCTCCTTGATCCGCGCGAGCAGCCGCGCGTTCTCGAGCACGACGGCCGCCACGGCGGCCACGCGCTCGAGCAGCGCGAGATCGGTCGGCGAGCACGCGTCGGGCTGCGGGCTAGCGAGCACGAGGACCCCGAGGACCGCGTCCCGCGAGAGCAGCGGCACGCCGACCATCGTGCGCGCGCCGCTGAAGCGGGCCTCGGCGACGTCGCTGAAGCGCTGGTACTCGCTCGACGCGGTGTCGATGACGAGCGAGCAGCACGCGCTCATCACCCGGCCCACCAGGGAGTCGTCCGTGACCGGCGCGCGCTCGTCGTTGACGAGGCACTCGCGCTCGGCCATCCCGATCACCAGGAACTCGAGCGCCCTGGCGCCCGTCGCCGCGCCCAGCCTGCGGTTCGCGATCCGGCGGGCGGAGCTCATGGCCAGGTGATCCGAGAGGGCGATCGAGAAGGGCGTCCGCTCGACGGTCACGAGGTCGACCCCCGTGTCGATGGAGCGCGACGCGGGCAGGTCCGCGAGCGCCGCCGCGACGCCGCGCGCCGCCATGTCGCGGAGCGCCTGCACGCCGCGGTACCCCATGTCGTACTCGCGCTGCACGACCGCGGCGTGGATCACGCCCTCCTGGAGCATCGCGACCGTGGCGGTGATGAGATCGAAGGCGATGAGCTTGATGTCGCCGGACCGCCCGAGCGCCATCGACGCCCGGCCGAGGCCCGGGCCGTTCTCGCTGCACACCCCGAAGGCGCCGGCGAGGTAGGGCTTCGACCGCACCACCTCCAGGCCGAGCTCGGTCGCGCGATCCGGGTCGAACAGGTTCTCCGAGAGCGAGTCGACGCGGACCGAGGAGCCGGCGAGCGCCCCGCAGAAGCCCTCGATGCGGCCGCGGGCGTTGGCCACGGCGGCGGAGGCCACCTGGATGGCGATCTCGCCCCCCTGCGGCAGGAGCCGCAGCATCGCCTCGCCCGCGATCCGCCCGGCGGCCCGGTTGTCGGTGCCGATGTAGAGCGAGCAGGCGCTGCCCTCGACGGGCGGTGAATCGATGGCGACGACCGGGATGCCCGCCTCGGCCGCGCGACGGATGGATGGCTCCAGCGCCACCGGATCGATGGGCGCGATCGCGATCCCGCTGACCCGCCGGCGGATCCCCTCCTCGAGGGACGCCTCCTGGGCCGCGGGCCCGGACGACATGCCGCTCCTGAACTCCACCGCGACCCGGAGGTCGCGCCCCGCGGCCAGCGCGCCGTCGCGCACGTTGTTCCAGTACGCCGTCAGGGGCCGGCGCGGCGCCCTGTAGAGGCGGATCGTCCGCCGGTCGTGCGGGCCTGGCGCGCCGCCCTCCCCGCCCTCGTCCGCGCGGCGCTCGCCCGCCGCGTCCTCCAGGATGGCGAGGTCGATGGTGCTCCAGCGCGGGCCCGTCTGCACGCTCCTGATCCCGTCCGCGAGCGTCTCGATGAGCTCCAGGAGATCGACCGACTCGGCGACCGCGCTCAGCACGTCCTCGAGCAGGCGCAGCTCCTGCGCGACCTGGGCCTTCTCCTCGAACAGCCCACGCCGCTCGAGCGCGGCGCCCGCGCTCTCCACGACGGACTCGAGCAGCGCGCGGTAGGGGCCCGCGAGCGGCGTCGCGTCCGGCTGCTCCAGCGCGAGGTAGGCGGCCGGCGCGCCGAACACCGGCACCGGCACGACCAGCACGTGCGCGCCCTCGGGCGGCCAGCCGGGCCGCTCCGCGACCTCGGGCAGGTGCGCCCGGTACCACGCCGCCGCGGGGACGAGGCACGGGCCGCGCGCCGCCTCGGGCGCCGCGGCGGGGCCGAACGGCGCCGACGCGCCGACGAGCCCGCCGTCCGAGGGCATGTGCAGCCGGCCGGGGAGGACGCCGTCGAGCCCCACGGCCGCCCTGTACGCGAGGCGCCGGCCCGCGCGCGCGAGCAGGCTGCCGCGCTGTACGCCGGGGAGGCTGGATATGGCGCGCTGCACGAGGTGATGGAGCGTCGAGAAAACATCCAGTCCGGTGTTCATGCGGATCCGTTCAGCCGGTCACTCGCTGCGCAGGGCACAAGGGAGAACGCGCCCTAGCAGGCGTGACCCGGCTCGTGCTTGTCAAGCGGAGACGATGAGACCACCGTAACGCGACGAGGAGCTCGCACCCGCATGAAGCTCGCCTCTCTCCGCGGCCCCGGCCGCGACGGCACGCTCATCGTCGTCCGCCGGGACGGGCTCGCCTACGCGCCCGCAGGGGTGGACTTCCCCACGTTGCAGGCCGCGCTCGACGACTGGGACCGCGCCGAGCCGGCGCTCCGCCGCCTCGCCGACGCGATCGAGCGCGGCGGCGCGGCGGTCTCGCCGCTCGTCGTCGAGGAGCTCGCCGCGCCGCTGCCGCGCGCGTACGAGTGGATCGACGGCTCCGCGTACATCCATCACATCGTGCTCGTGCGCAAGGCGCGCGGCGCCGAGCCGCCCGAGACGCTCACGACCGATCCGCTGGTGTACCAGGGCGGCTCCGGCGTCCTGCTCGGGCCGACCGACGACATCGTCCTGGCCGACGCGTCCTGGGGCCTCGACTTCGAGGCCGAGGTCTGCGTCGTCCTCGGCGACACCCCGCAGGGCACGCGCCGCGACGAGGCCCACCGGCACATCCGCCTGTTCCTGCTGGCGAACGACGTGACGCTGCGCAACCTCGTCCCCGCCGAGCTCGCGAAGGGGTTCGGGTTCTTCAGCTCGAAGCCCGCCACGGCGTTCTCGCCGTTCGCCCTCACGCCGGACGAGCTAGGCGACGCGCTCCGCGACGGGCGCGTCCACCTGCGGCTCCGCTCGACCTACAATGGCGCGCTCATCGGCGATCCCGAGGCCGGCCCAGAGATGCACTTCTCGTTCTTCGATCTCATCGCGCACGTCGCGAGGACCCGCAGCTTCACGGCCGGGACGATCCTCGGCAGCGGCACCGTGTCGAACCAGGACCCGGCGCGCGGGGTGTCGTGCCTCGCCGAGAAGCGCATGCTCGAGATCCTCTCGGGCGGGGTGGCCAGGACGCCGTTCATGAAGCCAGGAGACACGATCATGATCGAGATGCTGAATCGCTCGGGAGAGAGCCTGTTCGGGCGCATCGCGCAGCGGGTGGTGGCCGGATGAGCGCCGCGGTCCAGGGGATCACGCTCTACGGCTACTGGCGCAGCTCGTGCAGCTGGCGCGTGCGCATCGCCCTCGCCCACAAGGGGATCGAGCACGCGTACCGGCCGGTGAACCTGGTGCGGGACGGCGGCGAGCAGCTCCGCGACGACTACCGGGCCAGGAACCCGATGGCGCAGGTGCCGCTGCTCGAGCTCGATCAGGGCGGCGCCGTCCGCCGCGTGTCGCAGTCGGTGGCCATCATCGAGCTGCTCGAGGAGCTGTTCCCGTCGCCGCCGCTCCTGCCGGCGGATCCGTACCTGCGCGCCAGGGCGCGGCAGCTCGCGGAGATGATCAACTCCGGCACCCAGCCGATGCAGAACACGGCCACCCTGAAGTACGTGCAGAACGAGCTCGGCGGCGATCAGAGGGCGTTCGCCCGGCGCTTCATCGGGTCGGGCCTCGCCGCGTTCCAGGCGGCGGCGGGCGAGCACGCCGGGCGGTTCTGCGTCGGCGACGAGGTCACGGTGGCGGACGTGTTCCTCGTGCCCCAGCTTTACAACGCGCGGCGATACGAGGTCGACCTCGCGCCGCTCTCGACGCTCACGCGGATCGAGGCGGCGTGCATGGCGCTGCCCGCCTTCCAGGCCGCCCACGCCGACCGCCAGGCCGACGCGGTGCCGGACGGCGCGTAGCGCGACGCGGCGTGGACCCTTCGCGACGGAGGACCCGGATGGCCAAGGTGGAGTCGATCGGCATCAAGCGGTTGGAGGCCTTGCACTACTACGTGCGCGACCTCGAGCGGAGCCGCAGGTTCTACACGGAGAAGCTCGACTTCCAGGAGACCGCCGCGAGCTCGCCCGAGCTCAACGCGGCGGCGGCGCAGCGGTCCGTCGTCTTCCAGGCCGGCGAGTGCGCCATCGTCTGCTCGCAGCCGCTCGGCGAGGGCGGGCGGGCGTGGCGCTACCTGCGCAAGCACCCCGACGGGGTGGGCACGATCGTCTTCGAGGTCGAGGACATCGACCGCGCCTTCCGGCTGCTCGACGGCCGCGGGGGCACGCCGATCGACGAGATCCACCGCGCGACCGACGGCGGCGGCACCTTCGCCTCGTTCTCGATCACGACGCCGTTCGGGGACACCACCTTCCGCTTCGTCGAGCGCCGCGGCTACCCCGCGCTGTTCCCCGGCTGCGTGGCCCACGACGCGCCGCGCGGCGGCGACAACCGGTTCGGCATCGCCCGGTTCGATCACATCACCTCGAACTTCCAGACCATGGCGCCCGCCCTGCTCTGGATGGAGCACGTGCTCGGGCTCGAGCCGTTCTGGAAGATCGCGTTTCACACGAACGACGTCGCCAGCGACGCCGGCCACGGCTCGGGCCTGCGCTCGGCCGTGATGTGGGACCCGGGCTCGGGCGTGAAGTTCGCCAACAACGAGCCCTACCGCCCCCATTTCAAGAGCTCGCAGATCAACGTCTTCAACGAGGAGCACCGCGGCGACGGCGTGCAGCACGTGGCGCTCGCGGTGGACGACATCCTCACGGGCGTGCGCGGCATGCGCGCGCGGGGCGTGGAGTTCATGCCGACCCCGCCCGCCTACTACGACATGCTGCCCGAGCGCGTGCGCCAGCTCGGCATCGAGCAGATCGACGAGGACGTCGCGGCGCTGCGGGAGCTCGAGGTGCTCGTCGACGGCGACGGCGCGCGGTCGTACCTGCTCCAGATCTTCCTCAAGGAGTCGTCGGGCACGCACCGCGATCCCGACGCCGGACCGTTCTTCTTCGAGCTCATCCAGCGCAAGGGCGACCGCGGCTTCGGCGCCGGCAACTTCCGCGCGCTGTTCGAGAGCATCGAGCGGCAGCAGAAGGCGGAGGGGCACGGCTGATGCTCGACCGCGTCGTCGCGGGCACCGTCCCCCGCAAGCACCACATCGCCCTGCGGAGCGAGGCGGGGGAGCTCCGTTACGAGGAGTGCCTGACGCGCGAGGGCTTCGACGGCCCCTACACGATCGCCTACCACGAGCGCCGGCCGCACGAGCACCGGGCCGCGCCGGCCGCGCACGGCTTCGCGCTGCCTGTCGCCGCGCCGCCGCGCCCGCTCGCGAAGCGGCACTACCGGTCGCAGGACCTGCCGCGGCGCGGCGGGCCCGCGATCGACTGCCGCGCGCCGCTGCTCTTCAACGACGACGTGGTGATCGGGCTCGCCCAGCCCGACGCCGCCGATCCGGTGTACTTCGCGAACGCGGACGCCGACGAGCTGTTCTTCATCTTTCAGGGCGGCGGCGTCCTGCGCACGATGCTCGGCGACCTGCGCTTCGAGCAGGACGATTACGTCGTCGTCCCGAAGGGGCTCTTCTACCGCTTCCTCCCCGACGCCGCGCCCCAGCGCTGGCTCTCGATCGAGGCCGCGGGCCTCCACCTGCCGCGCCAGTGGCGCAACGAGGTCGGCCAGCTCCGGATGGACGCGCCGTACTCGCACCGCGACTTCCGGCGGCCCACGTTCGTCGGCCCGCTCGACGAGGGCATCCGCGCGCTCGTCGTGAAGCGCGGCGGCGCGTTCCACGGCTTCGCCTGCGAGCGCTCGCCGCTCGACGTCGTCGGCTGGGACGGGACGGTGTACCCGTTCGCGTTCCCGATCCTGAGCTTCCAGCCGCGCGTCGGGCTCGTCCACCTGCCGCCCGACTGGCACGGCACGTTCGCCGCGCGCGGCGCCCTCGTCTGCAGCTTCGTGCCGCGCCCGGTCGACTTCCACCCGGAGGCCGTCCCCTGCCCCTACCCCCACTCGTCCGTCGACTGCGACGAGTTCCTTTTCTACTGCCGCGGCAACTTCACCTCGCGCCGCGGCGTCGGCCCCGGCAGCATCTCGCACCACCCGGCCGGCGTCCCGCACGGGCCGCACCCGGGCGCCTACGAGGCGAGCCTCGGGAGCCGCGAGACGAGCGAGCTCGCGGTCATGCTCGACACGATCCGCCCGCTCACCGCCACGCCGGCCGCGCTCGCTGTCGAGGACCCGGCCTACCAGGACAGCTTCATCGCGGGCGCCTGATCGCGCGAGGGCGAGCGCTCAGGGCATCTGGAAGAAGCAGAGGTTCGTGCACTCGCCGAAGCGCACGTTCTCCTCCGGATCGAGCCCGTTCAGCCCCGCGCAGGACGTCTCGGCGATGCAGCGCGCGTTGCACTCGGTCTGTCCGATGCACGACGCGGGGTCGGTCCCGAGGGGCGCGCCCTGTCCGCACTCCGTGAGGCGATCGTTGGCCAGCTCGCAGGCGGTGCGGAAGACGGAGATGCCGCACTCGCCGAGGCGCGCCTCCTGGTCCTCGCAGCCGTCGAAGAAGAACACGTCGTCCTTGCACTCGAGCTCTTCCTCGAGGCAGACGAGGAGCTCGTCCAGGGCGCCGGCGCAGCTCGCCTCCGCCGCGGCCTTCCGCGTGGTCTCTGCCTCGTCGAGGCACTCGAGGTACCTCGCCTCGCTGCAGCCGGTGCAGTCGCAGACGGCGTCGCAGGCGCGCTCGTCCGGCGAGGGGCAGCCGGCGACCACGAGCGCGCCGCCGGCAACGGCCGCGGAGAGGAGCGCCTGCAGGGGGCGCGACGGGCGGGGCATGGCGGCGCGCACGCGGGCCTGCTCCCTCACTTCGGCATCTTGCCGAGCCGCTCGAGCAGCGCGCGCACGAGCAGCGGCCACGCGACCGTGGCGTCCGCGTACACCTCGGCGAAGCGGCCGCCCTCGCCCGGCGCGGTGAACTTCCCCCAGCTCACGCCCTCGGAGTAGGTGCAGCCGGAGAGGCCGCCCCAGTGCACGGGCTCCGGGCAGATGCGGACGCCGTACTGGAACCGCGGGTGCTCGACCTCGATGTCGAGGCGGTCGCCGACGATGTCGTAGAACGGCGCGACCTGCTGGGCCCAGTTGCGCGGCACGCCGCCGCCGATGGTGAAGATGCCGAGCCGCTTCTTCGTGCGGACCAGGCGGGCGTAGCTCAGGAGGTCGAGGAAAGGGTTGTACGGCGGCGGCACGGCCTCGCGCCACACGTCGAAGCCCGGCTTGTCGCCGTGCTGCGCCTTCACCTTGCGCAGCATCCACGTCGCGACGTCGAGGCCCATCTCGCTGTCGGTGAAGGCGGGCACGTAGACGGGCACGTTGCGGAGGTACGCGCTCCGGAGCACGCCGGGCGAGTCGCCCATGTCGGCCAGCGCCTTGCCGAGCTGGCGGCAGATGATCTCGCTCGACCAGGGCGACCCGGGGTCGAGCTTGTCGAGCTCCTTCCGGACGAAGACCTCGATGGCGTTGAGGTTCTTCTCCATCTCGAGCGTGTCGTAGACGCGGTTGTACCCCTTGTCGAAGTACGTCTCGTCGGAGATGGTCGGGTTCGCCTTGTAGTGGGTCAGGCCGACCGCCTCGCTCAGCCCGTGCGCCATGAGCGCCCCGGTGCTGATGATGCAGTCGATCATGCCCGCCTCGATCATCCGGACGATGACGACGCCCATCTTGGCGACGGTCATCGCGCCCGAGAAGGTCGCCACGACCAGGCAGTCCTCGTCGCGCACCATCGCCTCGAGCACGTCGGACGCCTCGCCGAGCGCGCGGCCGCTGAACGCGGTCTTGCTCATCGCGCGGAGCAGGTCGTCGAACGACCCGATCTTCAGCGGGTCGAGCGCCTCGAGCGGGACGAGCTTGTCTTCAACCCCATCGCCGAGATGGCGGTGCGAGGAGCGCGGATGCTTCGAAGAGGACATGGCGCGCGAACATATAGCCGCGCGGGGGGTAGGGCGTCGAGCACGAAGCTCCTCGCGGCGCGCGCGAGCTCAGGGCCGGACAGGCAGGGAGCACGCGAGGCGGCGCGCTGCTGGAGGCGTCGTTCCTCGCAGGGTTCCGCGCGCGGTTCCTCCGGGTCTCCCAGCGCCTTCGCCGATCCCAAGCTCGCCGCCTTCGGCGCGCCGGGCCGCGAGATCGGCGCGCACGAACGCGGGCGGGCCCGCGCCGGGGCGCGCCTCGCCGCGCCGATCGGGATCGATCAGGGCGGCGATCTTCGCGACGCAGGCGTGACCGCCTGACACGCGGACGTCATAGACCGCCGCGCTCGCGGGCGCGCCGTGGCCGTCGACGGTCGCGAAGGCGCTCGCGCGATCCAGCAGGAAGCGCGCGCCGCTCGGGCGCGCACCGCACGCCGGCAGGCGGGTGAGATCGGTGCGGACATTCGGGGCGATCTCCCAGCCGTCGAGCGGCAGGAGCGGCGGGGCCTTCGCGAGCGCGCCCGCTGGCAGCCCCTGCGCCGGCGCCTCGCGCGCGCCCCTCTCCGCCGCCGCCTGCGCGGGCGCTCGCGGCGCGGTCTTCTCCGCGGGAGGGATCGGCACCGTGCGGGCGAGCGCCAGATCGCGAAAGCTGAGCAGCAGCGGGACGCCGGCGCTCGTCGGCTGCCCGAGCGCGCGCGCGCCGCGGCCCGCGAGCGCGGCGATCGGCCGGGGCGCCTCGCCCGAGGACCACACGACGAGCCACGCGTCGCGGATCCACGCGATGGGCCCGTCCGGCGCCTCGCTGAAGGCGATCTCCGCCTCGGGCATCAGCTCCTGCGGCACCTCGGCGATCTCGGCGCCGCCGCCGCGGCTCGCCCGGACCAGGAGGTCGCGGCCGGCGGCGCGCACCCCGAAGACGACCCGGTCGCCGGACGCCGCGAACCGCGCGAGGGTCGCGTCGCCGCCGACGCCCTCGGGCGCGGGGCCCGTCCACGCGCGCACCCTGCCCTGGAGCTCCGTCGGGTCGAGCCAGCGCAGCGTCCACGTCGCCCGCCGCGCCGCGGCGCCCGTGCCATGGGCGCCGCGCTGGCCGGCGCCCCCGGCGGCGCCGTCGGACGCGCGCACCTCGAGCGCGGCGACCGTGGAGAGCAGGCCCCAGCGGCGGTCGCTCGCCGACGAGACGTGCCCCTGCCCGGCCGGTCCCGGCCGCGCGTCCCCCGCGAGCAGCGCGAGCGCCGCCTGCGCGCTGCCCGGCGGCGGCACCCCCGGCGAGCCCGGCGGCCCCGGCTGCGTCGAGCAGGCGAGCGCGCGCTCCGGGAGCGCGGGCGCCGGCGGCGGGCGGTGCGGCAGGAGCGGCGCGGCCCCGGGCGCCGGCCCGGCGGCGGGCGCGCTCCTGTTCAAGAGCAGCGCCGGCCCCCAGCCGACGCGGAGGTGAGCGTCGATCTTCAGGCCGACGTCGTTGACGGCCAGCACCCCGGGCTCGGCGAGGAGGTCGCCGAGCTCCGCGATCGCGCGCGCGGCGCTGGCCGGGACCTCGACGGGCGCCCACGAGCGGCCGGCGTCGGACGACGCGAGCACCTGCCCCTCCCCGACGGCGACGCCGTGGCCGGCGTGGATCAGGGCGTGCGCGGCGCCGGCCAGACGGGTGCGCGAGGCCTGCCCGCCGGGAGGCGCGACGACGGCGGTGAGCTCGCCGGCCTCGTCGGCCACGACGAACGACAGGGCGCCGTCGTGCCCCTCCTCGATGGGGCTGACCACGTGGACGTCGCCGCCCCCGTCGCGCAGCCAGCCGAGCGGGATCAGGGGCTGCTCCCTGCCGCGGGCGTCGATGACCGCGACGTGGGCGCCGGGCGCGGCGCCCGCGCGGCCGTCGCCGCCGCGCGGCGCGGGCGCCGGGCGGGCCGCAGGCGCCTCGCGGGGGGCGACGTCGCTGTCCCAGAGGCCGCGCACGATCGCGATCCGGCCGTCGGAGAGCGGGCCGGCGCCGCGCCAGTGGATGTCGGTGCCCGGGCGGACCGTGATCCACTGCCCGCCCGGCTGGCGCACGCACGCGCTGCCCTCCTCGTCCGCGTCGCACGGCGCGAGCAGCATGGCGCCGCCGCTCGGCGACACGCGGAGCTCGGCCTCGCCGCTCCGCAGGACGACGGGCGGCTCGCCGCCCAGGCGGCCGCCGGCGAGCGGGACCTGGAGCACGCCGAAGGGGTCGTGGACGTCGCGCCGCGCGGGCGCCTCGTCGCCGAGCGCGCAGGCCACCCACGCCGACCGCCCCGCGCGCCCCGCGCCGCAGGCGTCGACCCAGGCGCCGCGGCCGAAGGGCGCGAGCTCCAGCAGCGCGCCGGAGGCGAGGTCCACGCGGGCGAGGAGACCGTGGCTCGCCGCGACAGCGAACCCCGCCCCGCGGGCGCCGCTCGCGATCGCGACCTCGAGCGGGTGCCGCCCGGTCGCCTGGATCCAGCGGAGCAGCGGCGCGCCGGGGTCGGTCGCGCGGCCGTCGAGCGCAGGGGACGCGGACGGCGCGGGCGCGAGCCGCGCCTCGGCGACGTGGATCAGCGCCTCGCGCTGCTCGGCCGCCAGGGCCGAGCCCCGCGCGAGCGCGAGCAGGTCGTCGCCGCGCAGGCGCAGGCCGTCGAAGCGGAGCAGGTCCGCGGGGTCGCCCGCCTGCCCGTCGCCGCCCGGCGCCGGCGCGACGGGGCGCCACGACGCGCCGCCGTCGGCCGTGACCGCGAGCCCTGCCGCCTCGAAGAGCCCGGCCCCCTGCTGGAGGTCCCGGAACGCGACCGCGCGGAGCGGCAGCGCGGGCAGGCCCGGCAGCGCGCGCGGCTGCCCCGTCTCGACGTCGAGGAAGGTCGGGACGTCGGAGGCCGCGTCCCAGACCGCGACGACGCCGGGTCCGCCGCCGATGCGCAGGAGCTCGGTCTCGGACCGGGCGAGGAGCGCCGGCGCGCCGAGCGGATCGTCGAAGCGGTAGACGCCGTGGACCCCGCGCCCCACGAGCCGCGCGCCGGCGGCGGACGGCACGAGCGTGAGCTCGACCAGCGGCTCGGGGCAGGCCGCTGTCTCCAGCCGCGCGGCGCCGTCGCTCCCCACGAGGAAGCGCCTGCCGCCGAGCAGCGCGACCGTGCCGCCGGCGACCCGGGGGCCGATCGCTGTCGCGCCGCTCGCGTCGACCCAGCGGGCGCGCAGCGGCTCCGCCGACGGCGGCGGGGGCGTCGCCGCGGGCGCGCGGCTCTCCCCCGCCGCGGGCCGGGGCGGCGCCCCCCCGCAGCGGACGAGCGCGAGCGCCGCGAGGAGCACGGCGGCCCCCTGCGACCGGCGCGGCGGCGCTGCGAGGCGGGGAGCGCCCGCCGCTCTGAGCTGCGTCATCGCCGCGGAGACTACCCTGGATCCTGGGCAGCGTCGGCGCCCGGGCCGCTCGCGGCGTCGATCCCCCCACCCGGACTCCAGACTCCAGCCGAACCAGGGTGTCCACGGACACCGAGAGTCGAGGGAGAGGCTCAGTGGACGGTCGGCGCGGCCGCGGCCGGCGGGCTCTCCAGCTCCAGATCGGCGGCCCGGCGGCGGGCGAGGATCGCCATGAGCCCCTTGGCCCCGAGCACGGCGTAGTTGGACACGCAGTTGTTGAAGATCGCGTGGACCCGCTCCGCCTGTCCGGCGAGCCGCTCGACGGTCTCCGCCCAGGGATCGAGCTCCGCGGGGTCGTAAACGTACCTGAACTTCTCGCTCACGCTGACGGACGCGTCCCAGGTCTCCGCGCGCCGGCCGTGGAAGCGCACCACGACGAGGCGCGGATCGGCGACGAGGGCCGTGGGAGGCATGCTGTTCGCCTTGCCCTGCGGCTCGTCGACGACGACGTAGGAGGCGCCGAGGTCTCGCAGGAAGTCCACGACGCGCTCGATCCGGTCGGGCTCGCCCCACGACGCGTGCCGGAGCTCGACGGCGAGCGGAACCCCGTCGAGGCGCGCGCGGCAGTCCTCGATGACCCTCACGTTGCCGCGCGTCGCCGTGAACCACGGGGGGAACTGGAAGAGCACGTACCCGAGCTTGCGCGCCTCCTGCAGCGGCGCGATCGCTTGCCTGAAGCGCTCCCAGAGGACGTCCCTGGCCTCGGCCGGCAGGTCGCCCGGGTAGAGGCGCGGCTTGTCGAGGAGCGCTCCCGGCAAGGCGCGCTGGAGGTCCGCGGGGAGGCGGGCGGGCTCCACCGGGTGCTGCGTGAGCGGCGCGAACGCCTTCATGTTGAACACGAAGTCGGGGTCTGTCCGCCTGACCCACTGCTCGACCATCGCCGGGCCGGGCAGCGCGTAATAGCTCGAGTTGACCTCGACGACGGGGAACTGGGACGCATAGAACCGGAGCCGCTGCTCCGGGCTCGACGCGCCCTTCGGATAGAACCGCTGGCTCTTCACCAGGGTGGGGTCGGTCCACCCGGCGGTCCCGGCGAGGACGCGGCCCTGGCGGGCGGGCACGGGCGCGCAGGCCGCGAGCGCGGTGGCGCGCGCGAGCCGCTCCTCGTGCTGGTGTGGAGTCTCCTCTGACGGCGACCGCGGCGGGTCGCACAGGGCTGCTTCGCGCATATCGAGAACACCATAAGGCCGTTCTCCGGCGAAGGAAGCGCTCTCCCGAGATGCGATGAGCGATGATCGACATTTTCTCGGAGCTCCTCTCTCCTTCACTCCCACCCCCGCCCTGACCCCACGCTCGCTCGACGCACTCACCCCATTACGCTCAACACCCACCGATTCTCATGCGACAGGCGATCACGCCGGGGGTCGCGCAGATCGGTGGCCGCAGTGGCTCGCCAGCGCGCCGCGACGACGTGCCCCGCAGGCGACCCCTCGAGAGAGGGGTCCCGCTGTTGCTCCGCCCGACCGGACCGCCCCATCCGTCCAGCGGCCGCTGCCGCCGACGCGCCGAGGCGGCGGCCGGCTCAGGTCGCCGCGCCGGAGCGGTGGTTCGAGGCGCCCCGCGCCGGCCGGCGCCGCCTGTGTTCGCTTCGGCCCCCTTCGGGCCGGGACCTGGCCTATGCTGCCTTGCTGCCCGGACCGAAGGGCGCCCGCGCCCTACCTCGCCGCGGTTCGCGGGTGAAGTGCTCCTCGCGACGCGCAGCACGTCGAAAGGCCAAGTCGATGAACAAGAAGACTCTCCTGGAAAAGGTCACGGCGGCGAAGCAGGAGATCGCCGCTGCAGAGGGCAACCTCGAGCAGGCGCTCGGGGCGATACAGGTCGCGCCGCGCGCGGACAAGATGGCGGTCAGCGAGGTCGTCAAGGAGGCGTTCACGAAGCTGAAGGCCGCGAGGACGAACCTCACCGAGCTGGAGGGGCTCGTCCTCGCCGACGAGGACTGAGCGCGCGGAGGCGGCGAAGAACCGCGGCCGCGCCGACCTCCCGGCCACGCGCTCGGAACGGGACGGAACGGCGCGGAGCGCAATGGGATCGGGATGGCGTGAAATGGTTCAGCTTGCCTCGCGCGCTCCTGTGTTCGTCATTCCCGTCGAGGTCTTCCGCACAGGGTTCCTCGGGCGCGGCGGCCAGCGCGGCGCGCCGCCGTGATTGGCTGTCCCGCGCGACGCCGGATCCGACGCAGGCGCTCTTCCGTTACACCAGCTCGTCGTCGATCGACGCCATCCTGGCGAGCCCAGATTGTGCATGCGCGGCCCCCTCACCTGCGCTATACTGAGTGAGGGCAGGGGCTTGGTGCATTCCTGCGAGCGAGAGGTGGTCGATGTATTCAGCGAATCGTCGCAGGAATATCGAGCGGGAAGAGCGCATGCTCCTCCGCGGCAAGCGAGAGCAGGCGGCTGGCAAGCTCCTTCAGAAGGTCCCGGAGCTGGCGAGCTTGAACCTGGAGATCCGCGAGACCCGGTCCAATGGGCTCGCCAACGACACGCAATACATCCGCCGAGTCGTCGTCGAGCACGCGCACGCGCTGTTCGAGATGCCGTGCTCGTACTCCTCCTGCGACAACGGCGGTTACGACGTGACGCGGGAGATCCTGAGCGCCCTCCAGTCGGGCGCGGCGCGCTTCGAGGGTGAGTGCGCCTGTCGGGGGAGCTGTGGTGGCGAGTTCTGCTCCAGGGTCCTCCGCTACGTCGCCACCGCCACGTACCGCGCCGGCGCCGACGCCTAGGACGAGCGGTCGTCGCCCGAGGCGCGCCTCGGGCGACGAGGCGCCATCGGACGGACGTCGCCAACGGCCGAGCCCACCCAGCCGTCAGGCCATCGAGCGCACCGGGAACGAGCGGGGATCCCGCATCACTCCGGGCGAGGTCGACCGACCGGTCGGACCGCACAGCAGATCGTGAGAAAGCGTCGTGGGAAGCAGCCTGGCCGCGGGGCCGGGCCTGAGGAGGCGCTCTCGTTCCGCCCGGCGGCTCAGAGCGCCGGGCGAGACGGCCGGATCACGGCGTCTCGGGCTCGAGATGCCGGCGCCACTCGTTGCGGGCGCTCGCGTACGCGGTTCGGGCCGCGAGCTCGCGCTCCACGCCGGTGATGGCCGCCATCTTGCGGTGGAGCATCTCGGTGGGGAGGGTGATCTCGACCTGAGTTCGCGCTTCACGCAGCGTTCCGGGCCACCCGCCGGCGGCGGGGCGGCCTTCGCGATGAAGGTCTTGCCGCCACCGCTTCGCCCATGCCTGGCCGAGCGTGGTCGCGCTCTGCTCGATGAACTGTTGCCGCGCGGTGGTCTGCGCCGAGCTGTCCAGATCGCTCGCTGGTTCGGACGGGGCGCTCTCGGCGCCCAGGCTCGGCGCTGCGGTCTTCACTCGACGACCGGAGGCTGAGGCCCGGGGATGATCCCTGCGATGTCCGGATCCTCTCCCGGTGAAGCGCTGTCGCCAGGCCCCTTTTCCCTGCGGCGCGCGACGCGGTTCGCGTCTTTCTCGCGCTGCTTCTCCTGCCGTGCGCGTTCCTTCTGCCGCTTCAATGCTCCCTGCTTCTGCATGCGGAACCAGGCCTTTCGGCGCCCTCTGGCGCGTTCATCGGCGCCATCTGGCGCGTTCTGAAAGCGCAAACGCGGCGGCGCACGAGCGCCGCCGCGCCGCGCTGGTGATCAGTACCGGTCGCGACCGCCGCCGCCGCGGCCGCCGCGGCCACCACCGCCGCCGCCGCCGTAGCCACCACCGCCACCGCCGCCGTAGCCACCGCCGCCGAAGCCGCCGCCACCACCACCGCCGCCGCCGCCGAAGCCGCGCGCCGGGCGCTCCTGCGCCTCGTTGACCTTGAGCGCGCGGCCGTCGAGGACGGCGCCGTTCATCTGCGAGATGGCGCTGGTCGCGGCCTGGGCGGAGCCCATGGTCACGAACGCGAAGCCGCGGGGCTGCCCCGTCTCGCGGTCGGTCGGCATCGCGACCTCACGGACCTCGCCGGCTGCGGCGAAAGCGGACTCGAGGGTCTCGCGGGTGGTGCTGAACGAAAGGTTTCCGACGTAAAGACGATTTCCCATGCGATCCTGCTCTTTTTACGGCCTTCTGTTGCGCCATGTGGCGCTCTCGGTCTGCCATCCGACGAAGCCGTAACGGATCGAACGGAGACGTGCCGCGCGGAACTCCCGCGCAGTCACACGGTGCGTCGTCCAGTCGTCCGAGCGAGCTGCAGTCTCCCTCGTGCAGAAGAGGGAAGAGGGAAAGCGTCGTGTCGAGGGCCAGGGACGTTCGTGAGGAGGAGCATCCTAGCCCGACGCGACGTCTTTCGCAAGTAGCCGTTCCGTCTTCCGTCGCCGGGCCTTCCGTCGGGGATGTTGAGCGAGCGAGGGCGTCGAGAGCTTCGCGAGCGCGGCGGCTTCGTCCTTCGTCCAGGGCGCGCGCTCCGAGCCAAATCCTGCGTAACGGGCAAGATGAGGGCATGGACACGGCGATTCGCGATGAGGTGTTGAAGCGATGGCGCGCGCGCGGCTTTCACGGTGGGCTCTGGACCGACCCGCCCGGCCGCGTCTGGAAGGACTACGTTCACGGCGAGGACGAGCTCTTGATGGTGCTCGAAGGGGAGCTCGAGCTGGAGTTCGGGGGACGGACGATCACCCCCGGCATCGGCGAGGAGATCGAGATCCCGGCCGGCGTGGTGCACACGGTGCGCAACCAAGGGGGGACGACGGCCCGCTGGCTGTATGCTTACGGACGACTCGGGTGATCGCCGCGCGCGCCGGCCTCTGCGGCGGCGACGTCCCTCGGCGCCGCGGGCCCATAGGCCGCGGCGCCGGCCTCGGCGGGGGCGGAGCGGCTGGCGAGCCAGAGCCAGAGGACGACGGCGCCGAGCGCGATGCGGTACCAGCCGAACGGCGCGAGGCCGTAGCGCTTGAGGTAGCGCAGGAAGACCGCGATCACGAGCAGGGCGACCGCGAACGAGACGGCGAGGCCGACGCCGAGGGCGGCCGGGCCGCCGGGCGCGTCGAGGAGGGCGCGGCCGTTCTTGGCGAGGTCGAAGATCGTCGCGGAGCCGAGGGTCGGGATGGCGAGCAGGAACGAGAACTCGGCGGCCGCGGCGGTGCTGAGGCCGGAGAGCTGCCCGCCGACGATGGTGGTCATCGAGCGCGACGCCCCAGGCCAGAGCGCGAAGCACTGCGCGAAGCCGATCGCGACGGCGCGCTGGAGGGTGACGTCCTCGAGGCGGGGGGCGCCCTGGTCGGGCTGGCGCCGGCGCACGGCCTCCACGGCGACCATCAGGATGCCGCCGACGATGAGCGCGACGGCGACGGGCCCCGGGCCGAAGAGGTAGGCCTTGATGGCCTTGTGAAAGAGCAGGCCGACCAGGGCCGCGGGGAAGAAGGCGAACGCGAGGGCGAGCGCGAGCCGGAGGCTGTCCGGATCGCGCCGGACGATGCCGCGCACGGTGACGGCGAGGCGCTCGCGGAAATAGACGACGACGGCGAGGACGGCGCCGAGCTGGATCACGATATCGAGCGTCTTCGCCGCCTCGCTCTGGTGGCCGAGCCACGCGCCGAGCAGGATGAGGTGACCGGTGGACGAGACGGGGAGGAACTCGGTCAGGCCCTCGAGGACCCCGAGCAGGACGGCATCGAACCAGAACATTGCGCGGAGGATAGCCGCACCGGGGTCGCCGGGGATCGGGCGCGTGCGGGCTCGACCCGCGTGGCGGAACGGCGGCGCAGCGGCGGCGGCGAGGTGAGCCGCTTCACGCTTGACATTTTTGAGACGCCTTGGAATCACTTTCGCCCGACGCTCCGCGCCGATCACGCTGGCGGGCCCGTATGGCCGCTGCGCGCACCTCGTGGTGGCCCTGCGACGCAGACAGGAGCAGCCTTGCCGGAGAGGCTGCCGACCCGATGAAGATCACCTTCTCCAATCTGGGAACGATCAGGCGGACGACGCTGGATCTCGCGCCGCTCACGGTGATCATCGGGCCGAACAACTCGGGGAAGACGTACGTGGCCTACGCGACGTACGGACTGTTTCACGGCGGGGAAGAATCGTTCCTTGTGGCGCCCACTCCACGTGCCGTGTTCCGGGGGGATGCCGTGAAGATCCCCATCGACAAGCACTTTCAAGGCGTGGTCGCTCGCATGGCCCGCTCACGGTCCGAAACGCTCGGAGGACAGCTCGAGACGTTCTTCCAGGACTCCAGCGGCAAACTCTTCTCGAACACCAAGCTCGGGTTGGACATCGAATCGGCCGATGTGCGAGCTGCCGTGGAAGGCACGCTCAAGCGATGGCCGTCCCCGCCCCAGATCTCGGATTGCGCCGCTCGGCTCCCGGACTCACCAGAGCCGCCGCGCGATCCGGCGGGCGAGCGCCTTTCTGGCGAGGTGCAGCCTGCGGGCGGCCGTGGACGGGCTCAGGCCATGCGCCCTGGCATGGGCGGAGATGGTCCGGGGACCTGCCGCCGCGAGGAGGAGTTCGCGATGTGGCGCGGGGAGCCCGGCGAGCGCGCGGAGCGCGGCCCGGGCCAGGAGCCTGCCTTCCGGGGCGACGCTGCCCTCGTCGACCAGCGCGCGCGGCTCGTCGACCGGGACCTCGCGGCGGACGTGAGCGCGCCCCAGATGGTGGCCCGCCTGCCGCCACGCGATGCCCCGCAGCCACGCCTGGAGCGCGCGGCGCGGGTCGGCCCCCGGGTGGGGACAGTACCTGCCGGCCTGGACGGCGTTCCAGGCCGCCAGGAGCACGATCTGGAGCAGATCCTCGCGATCCCGCGCGGGGACACCGCACGCGACGAGCGTGGCCTCGATCAGGCGCCGCTCCGCGAGGAGGGCGCCCGCGGGCGGTGAGACCGCGGGGCGGAGCGGCGCGGAAGACGGCGGAGCAGGCGGCGCACCGCGCGGGCGACGGGTCACCGGGATCTCCGGCGCAGGACGACTCGGCGGGGCGGGGGGAGGCTGCGGGGAAGGTCGTCGCCGAGGAGGACGGTTCTGACGACGCGCCGGAGCACGCCACTGTCACGGCGTGCGGCAAGCCAGCGCTGCTTCTCGGACGGCGCATCCATGCGCGCGAGTTCTCTGAAGGTCTCGCGATTCGCTGCGAGATCGATCGGACGCGCTCGGTTTCAGACGCCTGATTGCGCCGGAAGCGCGCGGCGGCTTGGCAATCGTCGGCGCGCGAGGGCTGGCTGAAGGGATCGGAGCAAGAGACCTGAACGGCCAGGACGCCAGGATAGGAAGAGATGAAGTTGCTGGCGCTCAGGGTGCCTCGACGGTTTGCTCTGTCCGTCGAGCCATCGAGAGGAGGTAAGGAGAAGAGAGAGGACTCGCCTTCACGGGGTGCCGGTCAACGCATCCTCGATGGCGGACAGGTACGCGCTGCCCGGGAATGAGGTGCGGAACCGCGCGGCTCGCGCCGCGGCCTCGGCGCGCCGGCCGTTCTGCTCGAGGGCCTGGATCGCCAGGGTCTCACGTTGCTGGGCTCTCGGGCTGCGGGGATAGCTCCGCGCATGGCGGTCGGGGGCGTCGAGCGCCTCGGCCGCCCTTCCCGCGCCGAGCGCGGCGATGGCGCGCTGGATCAGGGCCAGGTCCGCGTCCAGCGGCGGGACGGCCGCCCTCGCGCCGGTCGCGGCGGACGGCGCCGGTGCGGCTGCCGCCGACACCGAGGACGCCGGCGCAGAGGCCGCCGATGCCGGGGACATCGTGACGTCGACGCGCGCCGCCGTGACGCCCGAACCGACCGCGACGGCCGCGAGCGCGCCGCCGCGCGCCAGGGCGACCTCCGGCGGGGCGGCGCGCGACCGGAGGGCGTGGGTCGCGCCGGAGCCAGCCCCGGCGCCGGCCAGGAACAGCGCCGCGCCGGCCACGACGAGCTTCGCCCGCGCCGCCTCGAAGACCTCGAAGCCCGCCCTCGCCATGCGCGCGGGGGCGCGGCTCGCCTCCACCCCAGCGGCAGCCTCCAGCGCCTCGTCGTCGGGCGAGAAGGCCTGTGCGGCATCGCTGACGGGCGCGCTCCCCTCGCCCTCCCCGGAGGCGAGCAGCCCCTGGAGCCGCGCCCACAGCAGCGCGCCGAGGTCTTCCGGCAGGTCGAGCCGCGCGTCCCCGAGATCGAGCAGCAGCGGCCCATCGGCCAGGGCGAGCGGCGCCAGCGCGAGGCGCGCGCCATGCACGCCGAGCGCGTCGCGGTCGCGCGCGCAGAGCCGCCTGACCGCGGCCGCGAGCTCCTTGCGGGCGCGCCGCAGCCGGTCCCATGCGGTGTTCTCCGAGAGGTGGAGCGCCTCGGCGATGCTGCGCATGTCGACGCCCTCGAGCTCGTACAGGATGAAGACGGCGCGCCGGTCGCCCTCGATGCCCTGCACGAGCGCCCGGACGATCCGCTGCGTCTCCGCCCGCGCGCACAGCTCCTCCGCGTCGCACCCCGGATCCGCGACGTCGATGCGCTCGGCCTCGGAGCGCGCGAGCAGCTCGCGCCGGTTCCTGGCGAGCCGCTGGTGCCGCAGGGCAAGGTGCGACGCGATGCCCGCCACCCACGCCTTGATCGGGAGGCAAGGGTCGTATTCCTCGAAGCGGCGGTGGACGACCAGGAACACGTCCTGCGCCACGTCGCGGAGGTTCCGCGCCGGGACCCCCATCCGCCAGAGCACCCGGAGGACGTAGGGCAACAGGCTGGTGTAGACCTCCTCGAACGAGGGCCGCGGCGGCGGCGCTGCCGAGGGCTCAGGAACGGCGTCGGGGGCGGGGGCCGGCGACGGCCGGCGGGGTGGTGACTCCCTCATCGTTGTCCCTTGTTCCGGCGAGACGGGCCGGATTGTGGCGAAATCGTCCGCGGTCCAGAAAAAGGACCGGGGGGCGGGCGGCTCCGCCCGGCGGCTGCCTGCGGCCTCTTCGTAGGCCACCGCCGCCCTGGCGTATTACGTGACGCATCTCCATTCCGTTGCGAAATCGTGCGCGACCGGAGGTCGACTGGGCCTGTCGCGAGCTCTTGGCGCGCTCTGGGCCTCTCGTGGCCGGGGCTGGCTCAGCAGGCGTGGACGGGTGCGAGATGTTCGCCATGGATCGAGTAACGATGCGGTGGTTGCACGAAGGCCCCAGGCGTAATCCAGGAGCCGAGGGGGCTTCTCGCGTCGTTCTTCCTGTGCTTTTGTGCGGAGGCGCTCGTGCCGTAGCACGGCGAACCGGGCCGCTGCGCCGCTGCTCGAGAGGGGATGAGACGATGAGAGCGTGGGGTCGACCTCTGAGGGGCGGGAACTGGATGGCATGGAGCGCCACGGTCCTCGTGCTGGGGACCTGGGCTGGTGGCTGTGGAACTGCCGAAGCCTGGTACTGCCCCTGGGATCCCGAGCCTGGAATCAAGAGGACCCCCTGTCTCGTGAACGAGGAGCCTATCGATGGCGGTGACGGCACCGATGCGTGCGGCGATGCCGGTCCCGACGCAGGCGACGCCTGCAACGACGCGGGTGCGGACGACGACCTCGACAGCGCCATGGCTCCCGGGTTCGACCCCACCCTGCCACAGGCCTGCCCGGGGCAGTGCGCGCCCAGGGCGCCGCTCGGATGGTCCGAGCCGGCGCTGCTCTGGGTCGGCCCGCCCGACCAGGCGCCGGACTGCCCCGCCTCCGCGCCCAGCGTCGGCTACGAGGGCCATGCAGACTTCACCGCGCCGCCGCACGAATGCCCGACCTGCCTGTGCGACCCGCCGGACGCCTCGTGCGAGCTGCCGGCCGCGTGGCGCGCCCACGCCAGCTTTCCTTGCGACGTCCCCGGCGTGATCGAGACCTCGTTCGCGGCACCGGACGGATGGGACGGCGCGTGCAGCTCGACGAACGCGGTCGCCGCCGGACAGGTGTGCGACGGCGCCCTGTGCGCGCAGTCGCTCGAGATCCCCGCGCCGCGCGTGCTGCCCGGAAGCTGCGCGCCGAGGGTCGTCGAGGGACCTGGAGGGCCGGAGGAGCCAGGGACCGGCGGGAGCTTCGCGCTCCTCGCACGGGCGTGCACCGGTACCTTGGTCGCCTCGTGCGGCGATCCCGGGACGACCTGCACCCCGGCGCCGCCGGCCGGCGACGGCGCGCCGCCGGAGGGATTCCTCACGTGCATCCACCACGAAGGAGAGCACGACTGCCCGGCGACCTACCCGGACCGGCACGTCTTCTACTCGAGCGCCGAGGACACGCGCGGCTGCGCCCCCTGCGGCTGCTCCGAGCCGAGCGGAGCGACGTGCAGCATCCTGGCGTCCGCGTTCAGCGACGTCGCGTGCTCGCAGTTCGTCGTCGGCGTGGTGGTGAGCTCCGAGGCCCCCTTCTGCGGCGCGATCTCCCCCGGCACGGCGCTCGGGAGCAAATCCGCGAGCGTTGTCAGCCTGGAGCCAGGCACATGCGCACCAGCGGGCGGCGAGCCTGTGGGGGAGATCGCGCTGCGCGGCGCCGCGACGTTCTGCTGCCTGCAGGAGCCGCCCGTGCCTGCCTGATACAGGCTGGGCCCAGGCCTCTCGGCAGGCTCATCGCATCGCCAGCGGACAGGTCATGCTGCAGAGCTCCAGGACGGATCGGCCGCAAGCGCAGGGTACCACCGACGCTGCCACAGCGCTGAACCCCTGCATGGCCGCGCGAGTCGCTGTGGGGTTGCTGCACTTCAGTACAGACCGACGACGCGCAGGGTTCCCGCCCTGGAGGTGCCGCCCACGAGCAAGCTCGCATCGCCAGGCAAATAAAAGGCGGATCGCGCGATGTTGGCCAGGAGCTCACCCGTGAGCTGTACGGCGAGGTGATCCGAGAACGGGATCTCCACGCCGCCGCGCAATCCGAGCCCCGCGTAGGGGAGCTCCGCTTCTCCATCGAAGTTGACCAGGCCCGAGTACCGCACGCGGCCTGTTGTGACGAGGCCACAGCCGAAGAACGAGGCTGCATGCCCGCAAGGGACGACCGAGCCACCGAGCCAGGACACCCCGAAGACCCTGCCTCGGTACGGCTCGGCGGCGACCGGCGGGTGCCAACCTCCCTCCAGCGAGAGCGAGAACGCCTCCCACCGTGCACCCACCGATGCCGAGACCCCGACCGCCGGGGCTGGCGCGATGCCGCCGGCGATCAGCGCCCCCAGGCCGACCTGAAGCCGCGGCCAGGCCAGCGAGGGGCCCGGGCGCCGCACGGGCCGCGCCGGAGCGGCGGGCAGGCACGGCTGGCACGGCGGCACCGACGCAGGGGCCGCCGCGCGCGGCGAGGCCTCCGGCGCCGGCAGGGAGGCCGCCTCCGGCGCCGGATCCGCGGGCTCTGACGAAGCACGGGGCGGCGACGGAGCCAGGGGCGGCGGCGCCGGCTCCCTCACCGCGCGCGGAGGGCGCAGCGCGATGGCGAGGGCGGTGCCGACGTCCTCCACGAGCGCCCCGCAGGCTGCGTTCGTGAGCTCCTGGCCGCCGAGCCGCCGGCCGTCGCCGTCGTACAGCGCGATCTCCGCAAGGAAACGGCGCCCCTTGCGCGCGACGACCACCTCGACGTGCCGGCCGCCGCCGTCCACGAACGGGTCGGTCCCGCCGAGCTGCGCGGCGACGACGTCTCGGAGCACCTGCTCGTCGGGGCAGCCCTCCGCGCCGGGGCCGCGCGCGTAGGACAGCCGCGCGCCGCCCGGCGGAGCCAGACCGAGGGCCGGCGGCGCGACCAGCAGCAGGGACACGACAAGACTCCACCCGAGAATGTTCAGACGTGGATGGCGCAAGGGACTCCGCTCGAGCGTCAGGCACCGGATCCAGGTCAAGGTCGAGGGGCCACGACCGGCTGCGACCTGCTCCGAGTGGAATTACGAAGCACGACCGGCAATCGACAATGCATTTTTCCGCACCGGGACGACCCGCCGCGCCCACCCTGGCCGGCGCTGGAACCCTCGAGGTCTGCGGAACGAGTCGATCACCCTTTCCGGGAAACCCACCGGCCTTTCCAGCAGGTCGACGACCTCTGGAAAGAACCCGATCGGCATGCGCCAGCACGAGGGCGACCCGTTCCAGAAAGCCCGGGGGGCATCTCCGGGCAAGTCGGCGACCTGCCGGGGAACCCTCCCGGCATCGCCCGCAGGTCGGCGACCCGTCCGGGGACCCTCCGGGTATCACCGATGGGTCGCCGACCCGTCCGGCAACCTTCCCGGCGTCGCCGACAGGTTGCCAACCCGTCCGGCAAGCCCAGAACCTCTCGCAGCGCGGGCGCCGGCAAGGCGCATGTGGAAGCTCGTCGACGGGCCATCATGGCCCGGTTGATTGCATGGCCGACCCCGGTGAGCACCGCCAGGGCCACACCGAGCGCAATGGGCGGGCGATGATGGTGATGCACCGTCCGTTCGATCTCGCCTTGCTGCGCCTCCAGCGCGGACGGCCGAAAGCGTCGTCGACACAGCGCAACCCTGCTGCGCGTGCAGCCGGCCGGGCACAGATGCCCTGACGAATGCCTTGAGCTCATCATAGGCAAGGGGGTATCGACTCAAGATCAGCGGTTGACTCGGTCCGCAGCGCCATGGCCTCCTCGGTGCGAGGGAGGCTGCGATGGCGCTCGTTCTTCGACGCGTTCTCCGGACGATCATCCCGCTCTTGATGTTTCTCGCTTGCGTGCTCGCGCAGGGAGGATGCCAGTGCATCTTCGGCGGCCCGCCCCTGGAGCCGCCCCCCGGCCTCGTCGCCTGCCGGACCCAGGGCACACACGGCCCTGCGACGCCCCGCCCCGCGCCGGAAGTCGAGACCGTCGCCGCCGGCACCATTCCGGGGACGTTCTCCGTCTCGAGCACCGGGGAGGCCGTGGTTACGATGGAACTGACCACCGTGCCCTCCCGCGCGGGCATGGGACCTCGGCTCCAGCTCGTCTATCGCAGCGATGGCGGCGACGGCGTGCTCGGCGCCGGCTTCTCCATCGCAGGGCTCTCCGCGATCACGCGATGTCCGAGCACGCTCGCGCAGGACGGGGAGATCCGCGGCGTGAGGTACGACGGCGAGGACGAGCTCTGCCTCGATGGCCAGCGCCTCGTTCCGGTGGGACAGGCGCCTGGGATCATCGAGTACCGGACGTTTCCGGATACCTTCGTCAAGGTGGTCGGACACTACCCTCCCGAAGGGGCTGCGCCCGCCGAGGCGCTCTTCTTCGAGGTGCACCTGCCGTCCGGCCGTGTCGTCGAGTACGGGCGCACCGAGGGCAGAAAACCCCTCGCGCGGGGCGGCGTCCCGCGCGCGTGGCTCGCAAACAAGGCCCGCGACGGCCGCGGCAACGGCATGACGTACACGTATTGCGTCGCCGAGGCGGAGGACGGCCATGCCGCCGAGTACGCGGTGGACGAGATCCGCTACACGAGCTTCGAGGGCACGCCGTCGCTCGAGCCTTCCCGAGCGGTGCGCTTCGTGTACGGGACGAAGGACCCGACCGCCATTCGCACCGGCTACGCCGGCGGCATGGCGCTCCAGCGCTCGCTTCGTCTGGAGGAGATCCAGATGCTCGGCCCGAGCGACACCCTGGTCCGGCGCTACGGGTTCCGCTACGAGCTCAACCCGGCGACGAGCCGCACGCTCCTCACGCAGGTCGAGGAGTGTGCGAGCGACGGGGTTTGCAAGCCCGCCACGCGATTCCTGTACAGCCGTGCCACGCCCGGGTTCAAGCGACTCACGACGGACATCGACGAGCCGGTCTCGGAGAGAGCGAGTCCGATGGTGTTCGACCTCGACGGCGATGGGCGCGACGACCTCGTGATTCCGGACATGGTCGCGGCGCTCAGCACACCGAGCAACCCGATCACCGCGTGGTTGGCGGCGCGAAACCTCGGGCCCCGCGCATCGCCGTCCTTTTTCGCGCCGGCGGAGCTCGCCTTCCTCGAAGAGTGGCCCACGGTCGCCGATCCGATCGGGCCCTCCGACCCGGCCACGCTTCAGCCCGAGCTCGGGACCGTGCTGGACTACGACGACGATGGGCGGATGGACGTCCTGCTCCACGACGTTTACGGTGCCGAGGTCACGTGGCATGTGCTCCTGTCCCGGCCGGACTGGACCTTCGCGCTCCATGACACGGGCATCCGCAGGCCCTTTCCGCTCAAGAGCACGCCTGCGCCGCCCACCTTGAGCAGCCCCGGCGCGTCGATGCACCTCGCCGACGTGGACGGCGATGGCGCGCCGGATCTGATCCAGTGCGAGGACCACGCCCGCGAGGGGCAGGCACCGCTCCCGCTTTTTGCCGTGTGGACCGTCCACATCTGGCGGCCCGCACGCGGCGGGACGCCCGCGGGATTCGACCCCAGGGGCGAATCGATCGAGCTGCTCACCGGCTATCCCTGCGATACGGAATTCCATACGCTCGACGTTGACGCCGACAGCAAGATCGATCTCATCGTGCCGTCCTTGAAGCGGTTCGGTGACGGGACGGTGCTCACCGGATCGAGCTACGACGCGATCATGCGCCGCGGCGATGAGCGCTGGGAGGTGCTCGACACCGCGCTACCTGTCGCGGGCCCCGGGGGCCGCGTGGTCTTCCTCGACGTGAACGGCGATGGCCTGCCTGATGCCGTCGAATCCGGCTTCAACCACCACCAGCTCACCACCTACGTCAACACGGGGCCGACCTTCGTGTCCTCGCCGTTCCGTACCGTCGACGCGTTCAGCTTCGGCGACCTGCTGGGTTTACCGGACCAGGACGCGTTCTTCCGGTTCGCCGTGCCGCTCGACTTCAATGGCGACGGGCGGCAGGATCTCCTGATGCCCGTCCCTCCGGGCATGCTGCTGGGCGGCTCCGATGCGCTGCCGTCGTGGGCCGTCCTCCTGGCGACGGGCGACCGCAACGGGCCGACGTTCACGCTCGTCAACCCGCAGGTGCCGTTCGAGGCCAGCCTCGGCGATGCCATCACCCTCGCCGATCCACGCGGGCCGCGCACCGGCGACGTCGACGGAGACGGGGCCCAGGACGTCATCCTGACGCTCGGCGGCGTGTTCACCATCTTCCAGAGCCTCTCGGCCGATCAGGATCTGCTGGTCGCGATCTCCGACGGAATGAACGCCCACGAGCCGACCGAGCCGGGTTTCGTGCCCAATGTGAGCATCTCGTACGGACACCTGACCGACGCGGCGGCGGCGGCGGACGACAGCGCGGAGGATCCGGCGCGGGAGAGCCCGCTCTACCTCGCGCGTTCCGGCGCGGCGGACGACTGCGGCCATCCGCGCCGCTGCGTCGTGGGACCGCGACGGGTGGTCAGCGCATACGCCCTCAACAACGGCGCGGATCGACAGCGGCGCTTCGAGGTCAGCTACCGCGACGGGCGCTATCATCGGCTGGGCAGGGGATTTCTCGGGTTCGGAGAGCGGATTGTCACCGATCTGGACACGGGCGCCGCGACGCTCGATGTCTACGACCACGTCACGTACGACGACGAGCTCCAGGTCTTCCCCTTCGCGGGGCGCGTCCTGCGGACGTGGCGCTGGGCGCCGGGGTTGACTACCCAGCCCAGGCCGGAGCAGATCGAGCTCTCGTTCGTCGACATGAAGCGGACGCTCGTCCCGACGAACGACGGCGCGACGTACTTCACGCTGCCGACGGAGCGCCGGGTGAGGCGAGCGCAAGGGACCTATCCGCCCCCGCGCGGCGAGCCGCCCGCGATCGAGACGTACGTGCGGCAGGTCGAGGGCGGAGGCGGCGGCGCGACGCTGCTGCGCGACTCGGTGTCGAAGGTGACGGAGTTCGATGACTTTGGCAACGTGCGCGCCGAGGAGGCCTCGACGAGCGGCGTCGATCTCACGTTCAACGTCACGCGGACGTTCAAGAACGACACCGAGCGCTGGGTCCTCGGCCAGCTCGAGACGCAGGAGGAGTGCAGCGCCGCAGCGGGCAGTTCCCGGTGCCGGACCCTCACGCGGACCACGACGATCTACGGCGAGGTCGACACCGAGTCCACGGAGAGCGACGACGGCCTGCCCGACACGAAGCTGAAGGTCACCACCACGCACGATGACTTCGGCAACATCATCGGCGTCACGGCGGAGGACGCCTTCGGCCACCGGCGCACATCCAGCGCGGAGCTCGACGACGAGGGCATGTTCCCCGAGAGCTACGTGAATGCGGCCGGGCACACGACGATCGTTGAGTACGACGACGCGCTCGGCGTGCTGCTCAGGCGTGTCGATCCGAATCAGCTCGTCACGGAATGGCAGGTCGACGGCTTCGGGCGCCTCGGCATCGAGCGGCGCCCGGACGGCACCACGACGACGATCGCGCTCTCGCGCACCAAGGACGGTGGCCCTAACCAGGACGCCTGGCGTGTGACGGAGCGAAGCACCACGACCGGCGGCGCCGACGACACACTCGAATTCGACAGCCTCGGTCGCCCGATCCGGTGGTGGTGGCACGCGCCCGAACCGGAGGCGGCGCAGGGCTCGAGCGAGGCGAAGCGCATCATGCAGGAGATCGGGTACGATGCGCTGGGCGAGCACATCGCGCGGCGCTCGGTGCCGGTCAGCGAAGAGACGCCCGAGCGCGAGAGGCTGTACGAGCGCTACGAGTACGACGCCCTGGGCCGCGAAGTGCGCACCACGACGCCGTGGAGCGCGGTCACGACGACGGAGTACGATGGCTTGCTCGTGCGCGTCACCGACCCGCTCGACCACGTGACCGTGACCGCGCAGGATCCGCTGGGACGAACCGAGTCCATCACCGATGCAGCCGACGGGATCACCCGCTACGGTTATGGCCCGTTCGGCTTGCTGCACGCGGTCACCGATCCTGGCGGCGCGGTGACGCGCATGACGCGCGACGCGTTCGGCCGCGTCCGGCAGCTCGACGACCCCGATCGGGGCACCACGCGCTCGATCCACGACGGCTTCGGCGAGCTGATGTCGTCGACCGATGCGCTCGGGCGCGAGGTCACGTGGGCCTACGATGCGCTCGGCCGACCCGACTCGCGCGTGGACCGGCACGGCGCCGAGCTTCTGACAACGAAGTGGACCTGGGACACGGCGGCGCACGGGATCGGCAAGCTCCACACGCTCGCGAGCCCGGATGGCGACAAGACATACGGGTACACCCGCTTCGGCCAGATCGAGACGATCACGCTCCGCATCGAGGGAGAGGGCGCTCCCCTGGAGGCCAGCCTGGGCTACGACGATCTCGGCCGTGTCGATACGGTCACGTATCCTGCGCCTTCCGGCGCGGCGTCGTTCGTCGTGGCCCACGATCACGACGCGCACGGCCATGTGCTCGCCGTGCGTGACAGCCAGACGAAGGACGCATACTGGCGCTTGACAGACGTGGACGACGCGGGGCGCTTTCGAGAGGAGGTGTTCGGCAACGGCGCGATCACGACGCGGAGCTACCACGCCGACAAGCAGCGCCTCGGACGCGTGGTGACGCAGAGCGGCGCGGCCGACGTGCAAGACCTGGACTACGGGTATGACGATCTCCTGAACCTCACACACCGCACCGATGCGCTTCAGCGCCGGAACACGACGGAGCGCTTCCGGTACGACGCTCTCCAGCGGCTGACCTGCGCGTACTTCAGCGAGGCGGAGAGCGCGTCGGCGCCTTGCGCGATCCGCTACGACCACGCGCCGAACGGCAATCTCACCTTCACGTCGGACGCCGGCACGCTCGCCTACGACGATCCGTCGCACCCGCACGCCGCCACCGGCGCAGCGCTCGTCACGGGCAGCTTCGGCTACGACGCTGTCGGAAACCAGATCGCGCGCCCCGGCGGCACGGCCGTGCGCTACACGCCGTTCGACCTGCCGGAGCGCATCACGCAAGGCACGAGCACGGTCACGTTCGCCTACGACGGCGACCAGCAGCGGATCCGCAAGACGACACCCGAGAAGGAGACGCTCTACCTCGGCGATCTCTACGAGCGGGTCACCGAGGCGGCGTCGGGCACCGTGGAGCATCGGTACCACGTGCACTCGCCGGAGCGGGTCGTGGCGATCGTCACCCGGGGAGGGGCGGAAGACGGCGCACTGTACGTGCACGTCGACCACCTCGGCTCGGTCGATGCGCTCACCGACGAGGACGGCGGCGTGATCGAACGGCGGAGCTACGATCCGTTCGGGCAGCGGAGAAACCCGATGTGGGGAGAGCCCGCGCCGGCATCGTTCGCGAACAAGACGACGCAGGGGTTCACCGGGCACGAGAGCGACGACGAGCTCGGGCTCGTGAACATGAAGGGCAGGATGTACGATCCCAGGATCGGCCGGTTCTTGACCACCGACCCGATCGTTTCGATTCCGTCCTTCGGGCAGAGCTGGAATCCCTACAGCTACGTGCTCAACAGCCCGCTCAACCACGTGGATCCGAGCGGCTTCGAGCCGGAGTACCCGCTTCCGGTCGATCCCAATTACGAAGGCTACCGCGATGATCCCGAGGTGCAGCGTATCCTGACTTGCAGCGGGATCGAGTGCCTCAAGACGGTGCCCAGCCCGGTGGAAGGTTCGCGTGAGGCTGCCGAGGTCGGAGCGGCGGCGCCGCCGGTCGACGTCAGCACGACCGGAAGCGCGTCCGGGCATGTGCCGCAGCCGGTGACCACAGCGCCGATCGACTGGTCGCAGAACCCTTATGTGCAGCTCGAGGGAGGGTTCGTCGCCGGGTTGTTGCTCGGGGTGGTTCCTTTCGCCGGCGTCGGGCACGGGTTGCTGGATGTCGCGGGCGTGCTGGCCCATGGGACCCAGGAAGCCAGGATGGGCCTGGCCATCGGGCAGATCGTGGGTGGGCTCGCCGTCACGATCGGGGGCTTGACGGGGGAGGTCTTCGGGGGCATCACGAGCGCCACCGGCATCGGCGCCGCGATCGGTGTGCCTGCGATCGCCGTGTCGACCGGGCTCGTCGTCGGTGGGGTCGGGAACATCGCGGCGGGGATCCAGGGGCTGTCGCAGGCGCTGATGTCAAGCGGGTCGGGCAGGACGGGCCCGCAAGGCACGCCCTCGACCTCGAGCGGCGGAACGAAGGCTACGGTCCCCTACAAGCGGCCGAGTGGCGCCACCACACCGGCCCAGCGGGCATCTGTGCAGGGGAAGCCTTGCGTGGATTGCGGCGCAGTCACGCCTAAACAGGTTGCCGACCACAAGACGCCACTGGTAAAGGAACACTATGCGACGGGCACTATCGACAAGACACGCATGAGAAGCGTCGACGCTGTGCAGCCGCAATGTCCGACCTGCTCTGCTCGGCAGGGTGCCGACATGAGCAGGTACTCTGGTGGACAGCGTCGACTTCTGGAAGGAGACTAGCCATGAACGTGGACGAGACGACGCGCGCGCAACAGGAACTATGCAAACGCCACGGCGCAGAATTCATTGCTTCGCCGCCGCAATTGAAGATCGGAATCGCGCGGAACGTGCGCGAAGGGTTGCTGCCTGTCAACGGTCTTCGGCACCAACCGACAGGCGACACTACCGGTTGGTACATTTGGGCGGGGGAGGAGTTGAGCGACGATCCGGAGTTCTTCGTTCCGTTGCACGTTGCGCACCTCGTAGAATGGTGCCCCATTGCCTTTCGCTTCCTCGGTCTTCCTCCCGGGTGGCGCTTCCTCGTCGCTGATGAGTATGAGGATGTCTGGAAGGATCCGTCGTTGCTGAATGAGTAGTACCTCGTCGCCCAGGGTCGTCCCTGATTGAATGTGTGGCGAGAATGCGCGCGCCGAGGGGGTCTCGACGAACGGCGTCGACCTCACGTTCAACGTCACGCGGACGTTCAAGAACGACACCGAGCGCTGGGCTCTTGGCCAGCTCCAGACGCAGAAGGAGTGCAGCGCGGCGGCCGGGACATCGCAGTGCCGGCCCCTCACGCGGCACGTTCCCCGAGAAATACGTGAATGCGGCCGCCACGCATCCCTCGTGGCGTACGACGACGCGCTCGGGTTGCTGCTCAGGCGGGTCGCCCCGAATAAGCTCGTCACCGAGTGGCAGTGCGACGGCTTCGGGCGCTTCGGCGTCGAGCGGAGCTTCGGACGGCGAAGTGGACCTGGGACACGGCGGCGCACGGGCTCGGTAAGCTCCACACGCCCACGAGCCCGGATGGCGACAAGATGTACGGGTACACCCGCTTCGCCGAGGTGCAAGACCTGGACTACGGGTATGACGATCTCCTGAACCTCACACACCGCACCGATGCGCTTCAGCGCCGGAACACGACGGAGCGCTTCCGGTACGACGCTCTCCAGCGGCTGACCTGCGCGTACTTCAGCGAGGCGGAGAGCGCGTCGGCGCCTTGCGCGATCCGCTACGACCACGCGCCGGACGGCAATCTCACCTTCAAATCGGACGCCGGCACGCTCGCCTACGACGATCCGTTGCACCCGCACGCCGCCACCGGCGCAGCGCTCGTCACGGGCAGCTTCGGCTACGACGCTGTAGGAAATCAGATCGCGCGCCCCGGCGGCACGACCGTGCGCTACACGCCGTTCGACCTGCCGGAGCGCATCACGCAGGGCGCGAGCACGGTCACGTTCGGCTACGACGGCGATCAGCAGCGGATCCGCAAGACGACATCCGAGAAGGAGACGCTCTACCTCGGCGATCTCTACGAGCGGGTCACCGAGGCGGCGTCGGGCACCGTGGAGCATCGGTACTACGTGCACTCGCCGGAGCGGGTCGTGGCGATCGTCACCCGGGGAGGGGCGGATGACGGCGCACTGTACGTGCACGTCGACCACCTCGGCTCGGTCGATGCGCTCACCGACGAGGACGGCGACGTGATCGAACGGCGGAGCTACGATCCGTTCGGGCAGCGCAGGAACCCCGTGTGGGGAGAGCCCGCGCCGGCGTCGTTCGCCAGCAAGACGACGCAGGGGTTCACCGGGCACGAGAGCGACGACGAGCTCGGGCTCGTGAACATGAAGGGCAGGATGTACGATCCAAGGATCGGGCGGTTCTTGACCACCGACCCGATCGTCTCCTTCGTGTTCTTCGGGCAGAGCTGGAATCCCTACAGCTACGTGCTCAACAGCCCGCTCAACCACGTGGATCCGAGCGGGTTCGAGCCGGAGTATCCGCTTCCGGTCGATCCCAATTACGAAGGCTACCGCGATGATCCCGAGGTGCAGCGTATCCTGACTTGCAGCGGGCTCGAGTGCCTCAAGGCGGTGCCCAGTTCGGTGGAAGGTTCGCGTGTGGCTGCCGAGGTCGGTGCGGCGGCGCCGCCGGTCGATGTCAGCACGACCGGAAGCTCGTCCGGGCATGTGCCGCAGCCGGTGACCGCGGCGCCGATCGACTGGTCGCAGAACCCCTATGTCCAGCTCGAGGCAGGGTTCATCGCCGGGCTCTTGCTCGGGGTGGTCCCTTTCGCCGGCGTCGGGCATGGGCTGCTGGATGCCGCGGGCGTGCTGGCCCATGGGACGCCGGAAGCCAGGATGGGCCTGGCCATCGGGCAGATCGTGGGTGGGCTCGCCGTCACGATCGGGGGCTTGACGGGGGAGGTCTTCGGGGGCATCACGAGCGCTACCGGAGTCGGCGCGGCGATCGGTGTGCCTGCGATCGCCGTGTCGACCGGGCTCGTCGTCGGTGGCGTCGGCAACATCGCGGCGGGGATCCAGGGACTGTCACAGGCGCTGATGTCGCAGGGGTCGGGGAATCAGGGACCGCAGGGGACGGTGCCCGCCGAAGGGTCGATAGGTCCAGTTCGCAATGTGCATCTGGCCGGCAAACCACACCCAAAGACTGGGGTCCCATTCGACAAGAGCGGATACCCAGACTTCTCATCATATCGGCATCCGAATGTTGCCGACGTTCGAATCGAGCTTTCCGGTTCGCGATCGACGGACTTCGCGCGAGCGAACGCCGCGGCTGGGCTGAAGGAAACTCCCGCTGGGTACACATGGCACCACCACCAGGCGGAGAATGCCAACAGGTTTGAGACAGGCCGGACGAGAATCCTATGAGTGGATCGCGCGCAGGGGCGCGTTCCGGCTCTGAGACCCGAGCGGTCGAGGTCGGGGCGGCCGCGGCACGGCGGTGGGCGTGGCGCCAGGTTCGGGCGCGGCGCTGGTCGTGGCCGTGTGCGTTGGCGCCGCGGCCTCTCCGGCAGCATCGTCAACGGACAGCGGGTTGATGGCTACCGAAGCGGGCGGCCTGCGCACGACGGGTGACCCGTTCGGGAAGCGTTCCGGATGCGCGGCGTAGGCCGCGTCCAGGGCGACCTGGCGCCGAGCCGCGACATCTTCGACTCGGCCGTAGAATACATCAGCAGGTGTGAAGAGCGCAAGTCCAGAATGCTGGTGAAGGTCGTTGTACCAGCTGAAGAACTCCTGGCACCACGCTCGTGCGTGAGCCAGCGAGGCAAAGCGGTCCGGATAGTCTGGCTGGTACTTGAGCGTCTTGAACTGCGACTCGGAGAAGGCGTTGTCGTCGCTGACGTGAGGCCGGCTGAAGCTACGAACGACGCCGAGGGAGCCGAGGAGCTGAGCGAGCCCCTCCGACCGCATCGCGGAGCCGCGGTCGGCGTGCACCGTGAGCGAGCCGGGCTCGACGCCGTGGCGGGCGACGGTCTCTGCGAACAGGTGCTCGGCGAACTCTGCGCTCTCGCGCTCGGCGAGCAGCCAGCCGACGGTCATGCGACTGAACAGGTCGAGGACGACGTACAGGCAGTAGAAGACCCCAGGGAGCGGCCCGCGCAGCTTGGTGATGTCCCACGTCCAGATCTGGTTGGGAGCCGTGGCGGTGAGCGTCGGCTTGGCGTGCGCCATCGGTCCACGCTGGGCGCGCCGCTCCCCGCTCTCGCCGGAGGCGGCGAGCAGCCGGTACATCGTGCGGATGGAGGCGAGATAGACGCCGCGCGACAGCAGCGTCGCGTAGACCTCCGGCGGGGGCTGGTCGACGAACTCCTCGCTATGCAGCACGTCGAGCACGGCTTGCCGCTCGGGGTCACCGAGCCGGCATGGGCTCGGAGCGGGCTCGGGCAGCGCCGGCGGCTTCGCGGGCTGGGTCTGCCGGTAGAGCGTGGCGCGGCTGACGCCGAGCGCCGCACACGCCTGCGCGATGGGGACGTGCGGGTCATCGAGCTCCTCGATGACGTCCATCAGCGCTCTTCGTCGGTCGTGAGATTGACGCCCAGAATGGCAGAGACTTTTTTTTGGAGGTCGATGAGCTTCTCAGCGAGCGCGAGCTTCTCCTCGAGCCGCGCCGAGCGCTTCTCGAGCTCGGCGATGCGCCGGTCCTTCGCGTCGTGCTTCGGCTTGCGGCCGGGCTTGCGCCCCGCGAGAGCCTCGCTGCCGTGAAGGGCGAGCTGCTTGCGCCACGCCGTCAGGAGGGAGCTGTAGATGCCCTCGCGGCGCAGCAGCGCCTCGATGTCCCCGCGCTGGGTGCACGCGGCCGCCGCGCGAACGATGCGCAGCTTCTCCGCCGCCGAGAACTTCCGCCTCTTGCCCGGCTTCGGCACGCTCTCGACGGCGGCGCCACTCGGGCGGGGAGCAGCGCCCTGCGCCGCTGGGGCGGGGGTAGGATCGACGGATCGGAGATGGGAAGGCTTCGGCACGGGTCAGGTCCATTCTCCGCCCTCTCACCACAGATTTCCAGGGGGAGCTTGTCTCACCCGACGTTGGCACAGAGGGAGGACAAGGGCCTCATGCAGCTGGTCGAGACAAATGTACACAAATACACAGGGCACACCGGCGGCTTCAGATAACGCCGAGGAGGCAGACGTGAGATTCTTCGATGACAATTCCATGTATTCAGGCCCGCCTCTCAGCAGTGAGATGGTTGGCCGTGCACAGGCGAATCTTGGAGTCAGGTTGCCTGACGCCTATATCGAAGTGCTTCATGAAAGAAACGGCGGAATTCCGGTTCGAAGGTGTTTCCGAACGACCAGGCGCACATCATGGGCTGAGGACCATGTCGAGATCTCCGCTCTCCTCGGACTCGGATTTGACCGAGGGATAGATGGTGAGCTTGGTAGTGCATGCCTGATCCAGGAGTGGGGGTATCCCGACATTGGTGTCGTCATTTGTGACACGCCATCCGGTGGTCACGATACGGTGATGCTCGACTACCGTGAATGCGGTCCGGAGGGCGAGCCTCGGGTGGCGTACGTCGATGAGGACCGCAGCATCCTGCTCTTGGCACAGAATTTTGCTGAGTTCGTCGCGGGCTTACTCGACTGCGACGAGTTGCAGAACTCGAAAGGCTGACACGCGAGCGACACGGCAACGGCAAGCTGCTCGCGCCGGGGGGTTCACCGGGCGCGAGAGCGATGACGAGCTCGGGCTCGTGAACATGAAGGGCAGGATGTACGATCCCGGGATCGGCCGGTTCTTGACCACCGACCCGCGCGTCTCCTTCGTGTTCTTCGGGCAGAGCTGGAATCCCTACAGCTACGTGCTCGACAGCCCGCTCAACTACGTGGATCCGAGCGGGTTCGAGCCGGAGTACCGGCTTCCGGTCGATCCCAATTACGAAGGCTACCGCGATGATCCCGAGGTGCAGCGTATCCTGACTTGCAGCGGGCTCGAGTGCCTCAAGACGGTGCCCAGCCCGGTGGAAGGCTCGCGTGAGGCTGCCGAGGTCGGTGCGGCGGCGCCGCCGGTCGACGTCGGCACGACCGGAAGCTCGTCCGGGCATGTGCCGCAGCCGGTGACCGCAGCGCCGATCGACTGGTCGCAGAACCCTTATGTGCAGATCGAGGGAGGGTTCGTCGCCGGGCTCTTGCTCGGGGCGGTTCCTTTCGCGGGCGTCGGGCATGGGCTGCTGGATGCCGCGGGCGTGCTGGCCCATGGGACGCCGGAAGCCAGGATGGGCCTGGCCATCGGGCAGATCGTGGGTGGGCTCGCCGTCACGATCGGGGGCTTGACGGGGGAGGTCTTCGGGGGCATCACGAGCGCCACCGGAGTCGGCGCGGCGATCGGCGTGCCTGCGATCGCCGTGTCGGCCGGGCTCGTCGTCGGTGGGGTCGGGAACATCGCGGCGGGGATCCAGGGGCTGTCGCAGGCGCTGATGTCGCAAGGACCGGCAGTCACCGCCCCGCAGGCGGCCGCACCTGCCGCAAGAGGAGGAGATAGTGCGACGGCTGCTCGTGGCAGGTCGGTTCATCGAGAGTTTGCGGAAAAAGTGAGAGCGAAGCCCGGGTGGCAAGCCGAACCGCGTTTGGTGGATCCAGCGACAGGAAAGACAGTCGTCCCTGACGCGATTACCCCCAAGGGCCATCCCATCGAGTTGAAACCCGATACGCCCAGCGGGCGAGCTGCAGGCAGGAGACAAATGACGCGCTATGAACGTGCGACAGGCAAGAAAGGTCGAATAATCTACTACGAGCCATAGACGATCATGACAAAGAACCGCATCAGCAAGACTATTCACGAAACGCTCTCCAGCGCACTAACGCCTCATGGATTCAAGCGACGGGGCGATGACTATATCCGGCGAATCGACGCGGTGTCGCATGTTGTAAATGCGCAGCGCTCACGATGGAACAAGGGCAACCGGGTGAGCTTCACCCTCAACTGCGGCGTACATCTCTCGCACGTGACATCAACCTTCCGAAACCTTCCTGAGCCTGCTCAACCCAAGCTGACGGATTGCTGCATTAGCGCGAGAATTGGCATGTTGACCGCGTCGCGGCTCGATATTTGGTGGGAGCTTGGCGACTCCGACGACACGGACGAATACGTCGAAGTTCAACGGGACGTCGCCATGAGGACGACCGACTCGGTGATTCCATTTCTTGGACGATTCGAAGCCGAGTACCAGGTCGCGGAGTTTCTCTCTTCCACGTGCACAGGAGCCGACGAGTTAATCGACCCTCGCGCTCAGGCATTGCGGATGGCCTATGCCGCCGTAATCTGGAGAAAGCTCGGGGATGCCGACAGATGTTCAGCGTGCATCGAGGAAGCCGTGCGACAATCGAAGAGGACACCGCTCCAAGACGTGATCGTTGCCTTTGCAAACAGGTGGCGGGCCGACAGTCGCTCCAATCCGCTGATCGCCTGAGGCAACGTGGACTCGGGACACGACGGAGGCGGAATCAGCGATGCGCCACTGGGTTTTACTCGATTCCTTCGCGGGGCACGTCCAGCACACATGGCGCTGGGCTCCTGAGCTGCCGAGCCAGCCCAGGCCGGAGCAGTTCGAGATCGCGTTCGTCGACGTGAAGCGGACGGTCGTCCCGACGAACCACAACGCGACCTACTTCACGCTGCCGACCGGGCGTCGGGTGAGGCGGGCGCAAGGGATCTATCCGAGCGCTGGGTGCTCGGTCAGCTCCAGACGCAGAAGGAGTGCAGCGCGGCGGCCGGGACATCGCAGTGCCGGCCCCTCACGCGGCATGTTCCCCGAGAAATACGCGAATGCGGCCGGCCACGCGTCCCTCATGGCGTACGACGACGCGCTCGGCCTGCTGCTCAGGCGGGTCGGCCCGAATGAGCCCGTCACCGAGTGGCAGTGCGACGGCTTCGGGCGCTTCGGCGTCGAGCGGAGCTTCGGACGACGAAGTGGACCTGGTACACGGCGGCGCACGGGATCGGTAAGCTCCACACGCTCACGAGCCCGGATGGCGACAAGAAGTACGGGTACACCCGCTTCGCCGAGGTGCAAGACCTGGACTACGGGTATGACGATCTCCTGAACCTCACACACCGCACCGATGCGCTTCAGCGCCGGAACACGACGGAGCGCTTCCGGTACGACGCTCTCCAGCGGCTGACCTGCGCGTACTTCAGCGAGGCGGAGAGCGCGTCGGCGCCTTGCGCGATCCGCTACGACCACGCGCCGGACGGCAATCTCACCTTCACGTCGGACGCCGGCACGCTCGCCTACGACGATCCGTCGCACCCGCACGCCGCCACCGGCGCAGCGCTCGTCACGGGCAGCTTCGGCTACGACGCTGTCGAAAATCAGATCGCGCGCCCCGGCGGCACGGCCGTGCGCTACACGCCGTTCGACCTGCCGGAGCGCATCACGCAAGGCACGAGCACGGTCACGTTCGCCTACGACGGCGACCAGCAAGTTCCACAACGATCCGGAGGTGCGTCGCATCCTGAGTTGCAGCGGGCTCGAACCCAACCATCCCTTCTTCAATCAGGTAGAGGGTCCGCGTGAGGCTGCGGAGGTCGGCGCGGCGGCGCCGCCGGTCGACGTCAGCACGACCGGAAGCTCGTCCGGGCATGTGCCGCAGCCGGTGACCGCGGCGCCGATCGACTGGTCGCAGAACCCCTATGTCCAGATCGAGGGAGGGTTCATCGCCGGGCTCTTGCTCGGGGCGGTCCCTTTCGCCGGCGTCGGGCATGGGCTGCTGCACGCCGCGGGCGTGCTGGCCCATGGGACGCCGGAAGCCAGGATGGGCGTCCGGCAACGCATCGTTCCGCACCGGGACGATCGCCGCACCCGCATCGACGGGCGCTGGAACCCCCGAGGCCTCCGGAACGGGTCGCGCCCCCTCTCCGGCAAGCCAGCCGGCCTTCCCAGAAGGCCGACGAGCTCCGAGAAGAACCCGATGGGCCTGCGCCAGCACGGCGGCGACCCGTTCCAGAAAGCGCGAGGGCATCCCCGGTCAGGTCGGCGACCTGCCGGGGAACCCTCCCGGTGTCGCCACCGGGTCGACGACCTGTCCGGAGATCCCTCTGGGGGTCGCGGATAGGTCGCCGACCCGTCCGGCAACCCCACCGGCATCGCCGATAGGTCGTCGACCCGTCCGGCAACCCTCCCGGCGTCGCCCGCAGGGACACGACCCGCCCGTCCACCCCGGAAGGCTCCCGGACACAGGGGTCCCCTAGCGCCGCCATCCCCTTCCCGTGTTCACGGAGAGCTTCCGCCGTACAGGGAGAGAGATGAACAGCAACAAAACCATCAATCCTTCTCCTCCCTTCACCCCCCTCGCGCGTGCCCTCTGCCTCCGGCGCTCCACGGCCCGCGTCGCATCCATGCTCTCGGGCGCCGCCGCATCACCGGGAGCACGTTGGCGACGTCCAGAGCGCTGGACTCGATATACCCGCGTTCATAGCGTGGCACCATGGACCAAACATTCGATGCTTCGGTGTATGTTCGCGCTCCCATCATCAACATCGCCAATGGCGTGACCCTCGCCAACGCGCTGGTCGCGGCCTGTCCCGAGGCGGCGCCCGAGAACGTCGCCAAGGCGTGCACGAAGCTGAAGGCCGCCGCGGAGGCAGGCCAGAAGGCGCTCACCGCGCGCCGCCGCGAGAACGGCGTCCTGTCCGAGGAAGACGGGCGCGTCCTCGACCGGGAGGCCGACGCGAGCTTTGGAGCGCTGCGCATGCGCCTCGTCGCGTACTCGATGCTGCCCGCAGAGCGCTTCCCGAAGGCGCGGCGCGCGGGGGAGCTCGTCAACGAGCTCTTCGGCGATGACGGCCTGTCGTTCCTCGCCGCCGAGTACTCCGTGCAGAACACGGTGATGGCCTCCATCGTCGAGCACATCCAGGAGGCGGGGCTCCAGCCGGAGATCGACGCGCTCGCAGGGCCCGAGTTCCTCGAGCAGATCGGCAACGTCGTGCCCCGCTACGACATGATGGTGAAAGACAGGCTCCAGAAGGAGGCCGCGGCGACATCGAACCTCACCCCCGTGGTACGCGCCATCCAGTCCGCCATCGTGAGCTATGCGACCAAGGTCGCCGGCATGGTCGACGAGGACGACCCCGCGACGCTCGATACCGTCCGGAGGGCCCTCCGCCCGCTCGACGCGCACCGCGAGACCGGCGCCCGACGCGCGCAGGGCGCCACCAGGGGCGAGGCGGCGAGCGGCGCACCGGCAGCGCCGGCCTCCCCGGCAGCGCCGGCCTCTCCGGCAGCGCCGGCGACCGGGGCTGGCGCGGAGGGTGGCGGGGAGCTGAGCGCGCCGGCCTGACGCCGGCCCTGGCTCCGGCAATGCGACCGCACCGGAAGCATGGCCCACCTTGCGCCGCGCGGCGCGCGCCTGCAAAGCTGGAGCATGCGCCTCGCCGACCTGAAGAACGATTTCGTCTCCCGGCGAATCTTCGCCAACCACCCGGACATCCTGCGCGGCCTGCTCACCGCGACCTCCGCCGACGAGGTCATGACGGAGAGCTGAGCGCGGTCCCCGGTGCCCGGCGCGTCGACCAGCTCACCCTGTGGCAGCCACGACGAGGCGCGGGCCATGAAATGACGGAGCCGGTTGTACCAGGCTCATGACGTGGCGGCGCCGGGCGCATCCGGGATAGAACGCTGTCTCGCTCGAAAGGGACACTCCATGCCGCTCCAAACACCCCCTCCGATCCACACCGAACGCCTCGACTACGCCGAGGGCGAGACGATCTGCGAGGCGTACGTCGCGCACGACGCCTCCAGCGCCGCGAAGCGGCCCTGCGTCCTCATCGCCCACGCCTGGGCGGGGCAGAACGAGGCCATGCACGAGAAGGCCGCGGAGCTGGCCAGCCTGGGCTACGTCGGCGTCGCCATCGACGTGTACGGCAAAGGGGTCCGCGGCGGCGAGATGGACGACAACTCGCGGCTGATGGCGCCGTTCCTGGAGGACCGCGGCCTGCTCCGCAGGCGCCTCCTGGCGGGCCTCGCGGCGGCCAGACAGCACCCGCTGGCCGACCCCGACCGCATCGCGGCCATCGGGTACTGCTTCGGAGGGCTGTGCGTCCTCGACCTCGCGCGGAGCGCCCCGCCGGGCCTGCAAGGCGTGGTGAGCTTCCACGGCCTGCTGCACCCGCCGAACCTGGGACCGCAGGCGCCCATCACGGCCAAGGTGCTCGTGCTCCACGGCTGGGAAGACCCCATGGCGCCCCCCGCCGACGTGCTCGCCCTCGCGCGCGAGCTCACCGAGGCCAAGGCAGACTGGCAGATCCACGCCTACGGCCACGCGATGCACGCCTTCACCTACCCGGGCGCGAACCTCCCGCAGGCGGGCATCCGGTACGACGCCGCAGCCGCCAGGCGGTCGTGGGCCGCGATGCGGAGCTTCCTCGAGGAGATCCTCGATCACCGCTCAGGCTGAAACGCCGCGCGGCGCGCCGAGCCACGCCGCCCGCCCACGAGACGCGCCCCCGCCCGCCCACCACGAGACGCGCCCCCGCCCGCCCACAAAACGCGCGCGGGCGCCGGGCGCGCCGGGGAACCCCCCGCCGCCCGGCGCCCGCGACGCGCGGTCCTGAGCCGATCTACGCGACGAGCCTCGGGATCAGCTCGCCACCATGTTCGCGTGGTCGCCGTTCGCCCGGGCGATCACCGACGCCTTGATCCAGGTCCGCACCATCGTGAGGTGGCGCGCCTCGGCGGCGCGCGCGGCCATGAACTGATTCATGAGCTCCTCGTCGTTGAGGCCCTGGGAAATGTCGATGAGCACATCCCAGGCATCGTTGTCCGTGAGCTCGGCGATCAGCATCGCCTCCAGCGCGTCCGCCAGGTTCGTCCTCGGATCGGTGACGACCTTGATCAGGCCACACGAGGCGACCCCGTGGACGTCGGCCAGCGGCGTCTCCGCCGTGGGATCCGCGCCGAGGGTCCGGATCACCGAGGCGATCAGGAGGAAGTGCTCCGACTCCTCGCGGTAGATCAGCTCGATCTCCTCGCGCGTCGGCCCACCCTCGAACGACCCGAGCGCGTCGAACTTCGCGAGCACGCCCTTCCATAGCCGGCTGCCCGCCCGCTCGAAGGCGAGGCGCTCGCCCAGCTTGTCGAGCAGGACCAGCGGCGCCTCGCCCTTCAGCGCCTGGAGGGCCGTCTTCACGGCGCCCTTCAGCGTGCCAGGAGGAGGCATCGTGCCGACCCGCTCCTCCCGACGCGCGTAATGGGCAATGACGCTGGCGATCGCCGAATCGTCGCCCGCGCTGCTCGGGGGCATGATCCGCGCGCCCACGACGAGCTCCTTCGAGTCCATCGGCGACATGTCCATTCCGGTGCGGTTCATCCCCGCGGTCGTCTCGGCCTTCATGCTGACCTCATCTTGTAAACCTTCGCGCCGTTGCCGTTCGCGCCGTTGCCGTTCGCCTGCTTGCCCTGCGCCGCCTGGACCGCGAGCTCCGTCCCGGGGACGTACACGTACCCCGCAGCCACCGTCTCCGACGGCGAGCCGGCCATGTTCAGCCGATCACGGTAGGCGAGCGTCTGCGGCGTCTCCGGCACCTGGCGCGGATCCACGATGTTCTTCCCGACCGCGCGCAGGTGCACCTCGCCCTGCAGCACGCGGCGGACGAACTCGCGGTGGCTCCTGAACTCGATGGGATCCGGCAGCTCCGCCGGCAGGATCTCCGCCGCGTCGCGCCCCTCGATCTTCTCGAAGAGGCGGCGCACGTGCTGGAGCTGCCCGAGCTCGTAATCGACGAACCGCTCCCAGATCGCCTTGATCCGGGGGTTCGACTCGGACTGCGCACAGCTATAGTAATTGTAGACCTCGGTCGCCTCGTGCAGGAGCCACTTCTCGAGCCATGTCTCGCTGGGATCGATGATCGACTCGTACTGCGTGACGTGCTGCTCCTCGATGGAGGCGATCTCCGCGTAGAGCTGCCGCGCCATGGGGTCGGCGAACGTCGGCCCGACGTTCATGTAATAGTCGTGCGTCTGGTGCTCGGACGCCATGATCGTGAGCGCGTGCAGCTTGGTGAGCGGCGCCGCCGTCCTCCGGTCGTAGGGGGCCCGCAGGTCGTCGTCGGGGTGACGGTGCTCCACGCTCGTGGGCCTGCCGGGGCAGACGTCCGTGTAACACTGCAGGATGTTGTTCGAGTCCTTGCCGTGCACCCGGTCCATGAGCGCCGAGTAGCGGTAGAGATGGTCGAAGTCCTCGAGCATCCCGAACCGGTACACCTGCGCCATGTACTCGTCGGGCTCATGCATCGCGACCGACGCGGTGACCTCGATGGCCACCTGCTCGAAGCCGATGGTGGTCTCGAGCACGGACAGATCGCCCGGCAGGAGCCAGTTCACCATCGTCTGCTGGTGGTGCTCGACCCGGCGGATGAGGGCGAGCTCCCGCTGGAGCGCGCCGTTCATGCGGGCGCAGGCATGCGAGAAGCGCACGGCCTCCGACTCGATGCCGTTCATCAAGATGATCCGGACGCGGGTGAACGCGTCATCGTTCAGCTTGCTGGACGGGATGCTGACCAGCTCCCGCCAATCGAACTGCTGCTTGTCGAGCGGGGTGCCCCGCTCGTTCAACAAATCAAGTGCCACCTTGACCTCCAGTCTCCGGGGTGTGTGCAAGGGGCGCTCCACGCGGGAACGCCCGCCCTGTTCGCGAGGGTCAAGCGCCGCGATGGGGCACTTGGCCACGTCTGTCGCAAATCGCCTGGGCGCTACTTTCCTCCGGCGCTCATGACGTGCGCGTACCACGTGTTGACGAAGTCCGAGATCGCCGCGGCGCCGAGCAGGAAAGAGGCTCCTCGCGTGACGCGGGGCGACACGAAATATCCGATGGTCAACGCCAGCGAGGCCCACATCGCGGCGCACCGAGGACACGTGAGGAGCTCTCCGACGGCGCGCGTCATGCCCTCGCCGCGCGGCTCCTCGTGCGTCCCGCCCGCGGGGTCCTGCTCCACGTCGGTGAACGGCGCGCGCACCGCGCGGGCCACCTTGTCGCGCGTGATCAGCCGGCTCAGGCGGTTCGTGGCGAGCCCGAGCAGCGCCGCGTCGCGGAGGGGAATGCGCGACGGAAGCGGTCGCCCGGCACGTTCCATGAGCGCGAAGGCGCCAGCCGACAGGGCCAGGTAAGTCCCCATCAGCTTGACGTAGTGGGCGAGGGGCTCGTCTTCATGGCCCTGCCCCAGCAGCGCATCGAAGGTCAGCATGACCGCGGCCACACGCAACCAGCATGCCCTGCGGGCTCCAGCGAGGGCCGGAGCGCGGATTGGCGGGCTCGACAGACGTGGTGGGTGAGATGGAATCCAGAGACGTCGTGGCGCGCCATGAGCGGGCTCTGCAGCGATGTGTGGCGCGGGCGTGAGGGAGCGCCCGGGCGAGGTGAGCTGTCGAGGCGGGCCGAGGCGGGCTGTCGAAGCTCGGAGGAAGGATCGATGTCCGCGGCCTGCGGATCAGGTCTTGCTCGGGCCCGTCTCTTCCCACCACCTGGCCATGCGCACCTGCATCTCCTCCACGGAGACGTCCTCGATGACGGCCGAGAGGACCCAGTGGTGGCCGAACGGGTCCTCGATCCTCCCCTCGCGACGGCCGTAGAACTGGTCGTCGATGGGATAGATGATCCTGGCCCCGGCCTCGACGGCGCGCGCGGCGACGGCGTCGGGGTCCTCGACGTTGAGCGTGAGGGCGATCGGCGTGCCGCCGAGCGCCCTCGGGCCGCGCGCGTTCCACTGGGGGGCCTCGTCCGCGACGCTGACGAGGGAGTCGCCGATCACGAGCTCGGCGCAGACGATGGCGCCGCCGAGCCTGGGGTCGGCGAGGCGGAGCTTCTCTGTCGCGCCGAACGCCTTCTTGTAGAACGCGATGGCGTCCGACGCGCCGGCGACGACGAGGTGCGCCACGAGGGTGTGGTACGGGGGCGGGGCGATGGGGTGCTGTCGCTTGGTCATGGACGGAGCATGTCCACGGGCGCAGAGCGGGTATTGTAAAAACGTGCCGGCCGGATCAACCGCCGGCGCGGCGCTGCTGCCAGGGCTGGGGCAGCCGAGGGCGCCAGGTCGGGTGGCAGGGGCGGCTCAGCCGCCGAGGGGGACGTGGTTCCGCTCGCGGCGCTTCGCGGCGTACTCGGTCGGGGTCAGGCCCGCGAAGGCGCGGAAGTCGTGGATGAAGTGCGCCTGGTCGTAGTAGCCGCACGCGGCAGCCACGCCGGCCCACGAGACGCGCTCTCGGCGATCGATCGCCGAGAGGGCCTGCTGGAAGCGCCGCACGCGGCAGTAGCGCTTCGGGGTGAGGCCGACCTGCTCGGTGAAGCTGCGGATGAACCGCCGCGAGCTCATCCCGAGCTGACCGATGACGTCGGAGACGGTGTACGCGCGGGACGGGTCGGCGAAGGCGGCGAGCGCGAAGTCGACCGCGGGGTCGCGCGCGGGCGAGCGCGCGGAGAGGCGCGCGGGAGGGCGGAGGAGACGCGCCGCGAGGGCGGACTCGAGGGCGCGGAGCCTGGCCTCGGGGGTGCTCGCCTCGAGGACGCGCTCGCGGACGAGGGCGGCCTCGCGGCCCCAGAGCGCGTCGAGCGAGACGTGGGTCCCGCCGAGGGCCTCGGCGTCGGGGCCGAAGAACGGGAACGCGCCGCCCGGGGTGAACTCGGCGCCCACGATCGCGCGCTGCTCGGCCGTGTCGATCGCGAAGTGCTCGGCGTGGGCGCCGCAGACGGCGATGCCGGAGAGGCGGTGGCAGCGGGCGGGCGAGGGGGCGGGGGCGGCGGGGGCGGCGAGGGCGGCGGCGGCGGCGGCCGCGGTCGCGGTCGCCGCGGCGGGGTCGTACCAGCGGAGCTCGTCCTCGGCGAGGTTGATGAGGAGGCTCATGGAGCCGGTGGGGAGCACGCGCTCGAGCAGATCGGGGAGCTCGGGGGCGGCGTAGTACCAGAGCTGGCCGACGAAGCGGGCGAGAGGGGGAGACGGGGTGCGGGTGACGAAGTGCATGGGGCGCCCGGGGGAGGAGGCAGCATGCCATGGGTGGGGGCGCGCGGCGCGGGGAGGCCGCGGCGAGGGGATTCCGGGCGCGCGGAGCTGCGGTCGAGCGACGAGCGGGACGCTCGCGCGATCAGGACGGCCCGGCGACCTCGGTGGCGCGCGTGATCACCACCTTCCCCCGCGCGCGCAGCGTCTCCACATAGCGGACCGCGTCCGGCACCCCGCTCAGGGGATAACGCCGATCGATCACGGGCATGACCCTGCCCCCTTCGATCAGCTCCTTCACGGCGACGAGATCCTTGGCGTTCGGGCGCGCCGCGTGGAGCTTCATCGCTCTCGACCCGGACCACAGCCCCAGGAGCCCGACCCGCAGAAAGGCCCCCGTGGTCCCTCCGATGAGCACGTACGTGCCGCCGTCCCGCAGCACGCGCCGGTAATCGGAGACGGCTCGGTACGCCGCGGAGTCCAGGATCACGTCGTATTCGTGCCCGCTCCGGGTGACGTCCACGCGCGTGTAGTCGACGACGTGATCGGCGCCCAGCGACCGCACCAGATCGACGTTTCCGGTGCCGCACACCCCGGTCACCTCCGCGCCCAGCGCCTTCGCGATCTGAACGGCGAACGTCCCCACGCCCCCGGACGCGCCGTTGACGAGCACCCGCTGCCCGGCCTGGACCCGCCCGCAGTCGCGGAGCGCCTGGAGCGCCGTCACCGCCGCCATCGGGACCGCCGCCGCCTCCTCGAAGCTCACGTTCGACGGCTTCGGGGCCAGCGCCTCCTCCGAGGTGCAGACGTATTCCGCGAAGCCGCCCCACCCGTGAGAGGACAGATCCCCGAACACCTCGTCCCCCACCCGGAACCGGGTCACGCTCTTTCCCACCGCCTCCACCCGACCAGCGATGTCCGCGCCGGGCACCCGGTGCCTCGGCGCGAGGAGCCCGAAGCCGGCGAACCGAAGGAAGAACGGATCCGCCCGCATCATGTGCCAGTCGGCCGCGTTCACCGCCGCCGCCTCGATCCGCACGAGCACGCCGTCGTCCCCGGGCGCCGGCGTGGGGATCTCCTCGAGGCGCAGGTTGTCGGCCGAGCCGTATTCGTACTGAACAATCGCCTTCATCGAACTCTCCCGGGCGAGCCCCCGCGCGCCCGCTGCGATGGTGATCCCGGACGGTGCGCGCCGCCGCTCCGCGCAGGAGCCTTTCCGCTCCGCGCGGGAAGACCGTGACCCGCGCGGCCGCCCGGCGGTACCCACCCCTCGTCCCCGCGCCCTCGCGCCCCGGCGCCCCCGCGCCCCGGCGCCGGGGCAGGTGAGCGTCGCCCTCCCCGGGGCGCTCAGCCCAACGTCGATGGGCTCACGCCGAACCGCTTGCGGAACGCGGCCGCGAACTTGCTCGGATTCTCGTACCCGACCCGCTGCGCCACCTCGGTCACGTTGCACGCCCGCTGGCGCAACAGGCGCTGGGCCTCGTCCAGCCGGTGGTGGCGGAGGTACGTGAAGACAGGCGCGCCGAAGAGCGCGCGAAAGCCCTCCTTGAGCTTCACCTCGTTCAGCCCCGCGTGCCGCGCGAGCTCGGGCAGCGTCGGCGGGTCGACCATGCGCGCCAGCAGGATGCTCCGCGCCCGCTCGAGGCGCGCGATGTCGTGCTGAGAGAGGACCGGCGACGCCGCGCGCTCGCTCTCCTCCAGCAGATCGACCATGGCCGCCATCAGCTCGAGCCCCTTGGCCTCGAGGTGAAGCTGCCGGGAGACCCCCCTGGCATCGCAGCCGAGGATCTCGTCGAGCAGCCGGTACAGGGGCGTCGACATGGCCTGCGCCGCGCGCGGGTAACCCCCAGTGTGGGCCACGATCCGCTCGATGGGCGCGGGCAGGACCTTCGCGCCGAGGAGCTCGCAGAGCCGCCGGGCGTCGATGGTCAGGCAAATGTTGTCCTGATCCTGACCGCGGGCGGACTCGTCCCATTCGCAGACGAGCCTCATCGGCCTCTTCACCTGGCCGACATGGAACGTCCCGCCCCCGAGGAGATGGTCGTCTCCATCGCTGCTCCTCACCCGCATGACGGGCCCCCGCGACAGGACGAACTCCAGCACCATCGGCGCGTGCTCGACGACCATCGCCGCCGCCTGCTCCCACCGGCACCGGACCGCAGCGAGGGAGATGCCGGAGCGCAGGGTGAAGGCGCTGATGGAGCCCGTGTTCCCCCGCAGATCCCAGCGTATCCGGCGCTCGAACGGGGTGGGCGCCTCGATCGCAGCGGCGCTCCGGAGGACGCCGGCCGCGAACTCCTCGAGATCGCGCTCGCTCCCGTCCATCCGCATGATCTCCATCGAGCACGTCATACCACGCGCCGACCCCGGCCGGGCGGGCGCGAGGGCGAGCTCCGCCCGGCTCCGAACGTCAGAAATCCCCGCCAGAACGACCGGTCGGTGACGAGCGGCCGCCGAAAATAGTGGCGATTGCCATCGTTTGCCGCCTGCTTCGCCGCCGAGGGCGGCTCCGGTGCCGCCCATCGGGGCGCCCTCCGCCGCCGCGTCGCCCGTGGTCAAGGGCCCGCCGCATCACCGGTGTGGTTGGCATCATGGGTCCAGGCGCCGCTTGGGCTGCCTCGTCCCATCCAGGGGGCCGCCTGAACGAAGCAGCCTGCGGCGCCGGGCCGCGACGCTCGCTGCCGCGGCGGCGGAGGCGCTCGCCGAGCACCCGGCTCGCGCTCGATATGTCGGCGCGGGAGAACGCAGAGCGCGAGCGCGCAGCGTTGCAGGAGGAGAGCATCCGGGTGCAGCAGAGCCGGCTAGCGGAGCTGTCCACGCCGATGATCCCGGCTCGGCCGCTTCGGCGGTGAGCTATCCGGCCGGCGGCCGCGACGCGCGGCGTCCCATGGCCGCGAGCGCCGCAGCTGCCTCAGTCGATCGCGAAGGTGGACAGGCGGGCGGCCCCACGGAACACGAGGTAGACGTCGCGTCGCCCGTAAGCGCCGTCGAGCTCGGCGGTCGCGGTGGCGTATGCATACACGTCGCCCGTGCTCGGCACGACGGCGGTCCCAACCAGCTTGCCGCGGACCGGATCGTCGAGCCGGATCTCGACGAGCGCGTCGCCCGCCTCGGCGCGGGCGAACCCGCCGCTGAAGTGGCTGGCGCCGCTGCCCAGCTCCACATCGGAGAAGCGGAGCCAGTCGCCCGCGGTGGCGCCTACGGCATCGCCCCACTCCATGCTCTCGTCGACCAGCTCGATGCCGGCATAGTCGTCGAAGTCGACTGCCCGCGTCTCGCGGGCGAGGTCGCGCGCCGGGATGCGCTCGCCGCGCACGCGCACGGTCGTGCGGCGGCGGATGTCCGCCGAGGAGGAGCCGACCATCAGCTCGACGCCAGCCGCCTCGAGCACCCAGCGGCCCCGAGTCACGTCCCAGTGGGCGAGGTCGGAGGCGGCGAAATCGAGCTCGACCGTCCGCTTCTCGCCCGGCGCGAGGTGGACCCGCTGAAACGCCCGAAGCTGCTTGGCGGGCTGCGGATCGCGCGACGACGGCTGGCGGCTGTAGAGCTGAACGACCTCGTCGCCGGCCCGCTGGCTCCTGTTCGTGACGTCGACGCGCACCGAGATCGTGTCGCCGGCCTGGACCGACCGGGCGCTCAGCTGGAGGTTGTCATACCCGAAGGTCGAGTACGACAGCCCGTACCCGAACGGATAGAGCGGATCACCGTCGAAGTAGAGATACGTCCGCCGGGCCTTGATGATGTCGTACTCGAGGATGTCTGGCAGGTCGTCCGCCGAGCGGTACCAGGTCTGGGTCAGTCGCCCGGCAGGGTTGTGGTCGCCGAAGAGGACGTCGGAGATGGCATGGCCGGTCTCCTGGCCCGCGTGGGTGGTCCACAGGATGGCAGGGACGTGGGACTTCTCCCACGGGATGGTCATCGGATAGCTGGTCTCGAGCACGACGATGGTGCGCGGATTGGCGGCGAGCACCGCCCGTACCAGGGCGGACTGCCCCGCGGCCAGCGCCATCGTCGTGCGGTCGTGATCCTCCCGCCCGTTGATGAACGGCATGCTGCCAACGACGACCACGGCGGCATCGGCGCCTGTCGCCGCGCGCACCGCTTCATCCACGCCGCTCCGGACCACGTCGACCTCGAAGCGAGCCGCGTCGGCCGCCTCGGTCGCGGTCAGGGCGAGCGCGCCGTCCTCGGCGATGGTCAGGTAGACCTCGGGTCCGGCCCAGTCGAACGCCTTCTCGTATCCGGCGTAGCGGATGACGTGCGTGCCGTCGCCCTGCGGCTCGAGGACGAACTGCTGCTGGACGAACCAGTCGTAGGGCTGGGCGGCGCGGTTCGCGAAGTTGGCGCCGAAGTTGAAGCGGTCGACCACCTTGCCGTTGGCTGCGCTCCGCAACGTGACGATGCCCTGCCCCCAGTCGAACACGTCGAACTCCTCGGTGGGACCCGCGCTGGCAGCGCTGACGCGGAGGATGTCCCCATCGTCGTCCGCGCCGGCGCTCACGTAACGGCCGCTGGCGACGTCGCGCAGCACGATCCGGTCCACGCCCTCGCTGGAGAGGATCGTGGCGCCGCCGAGCCGCTCGCGGATGCCGGTAAGGGGCGTGACCCGGTACGGGAGCGCCCCGGAGTACCAGTCCGTGTAGAGCGTGTCCGAGAGAGGCCCGACGACCGCGATCCGCCGCGTGGCCGACGGGTCCAGCGGCAGGAGGCGACGCTTGTTCTCGAGCAGCACCATGGCCTCGTCGGCGGCCCGGCGGGCCAGCTGGCGGTGCGCCGGGCTGTCGATGACGTCGGGCCCGATGCCGGCGAAGGGGCCCCCCTCCGGATCGAAATCGCCGAGCCGGAGGCGGACGGAGAGGACGTGCTCGACGGAGGCGTCGATGTCCTCCTCGGCGAGGAGCCCTTGCGCGAGCGCCGAGCGGAGGGTCTCGATGGTGGGCGCGCTGTCGTTGTTGTCGACGGTGAAGCTGTCCACGCCGGCCAGGAGCGTCGCCGCGAAGGCCTCCTCCTTCGTGGCGAGGTACCGCTGCGAGCTGGTCAAGTTGGAGGGGGCCCAGGCGTCGGACACGTTGTAGAGCGTCTTCTGCGTCCAGCTCCGCACGACGTCGCCGACATCCGGATTGACGGTGGCCGGCCTGCCGTTGACCAGGTTGTAGGAGGTCATGACGCCGGTCACGGCGTCGGCGGCGATGGGCATCTTGAAGGCCAGCTCGTCATACTCGTGCTTCACGCGCGGGCGCAGGTTCGACGACGTGGTGTCACGACGGATCTCGTTGTTGTTGGCGAGATAGTGCTTGATGACCGGCGCGGTCTTCAGGTAGAGCGGGTCGTCCCCCTCGAGGCCGCGCCCGTAGGCGGTGGCGATCACACCGGAGAGGAGCGGGTCCTCGGAGTAGCCCTCCTCGTTGCGCCCCCAGCGCGGGTCGCGCAGGAGGTTGACCACGGGCGCCCATACCTGCAGACCCCAGACGCGAGGGGCGAGCGCGTGATAGCCGCGAACCTCGTCTCCGACAGCCTCGCCGACCCGCAGGATGAGATCCGGGTTCCAGGTCGTCGCCAGGCCGATCGCCTGCGGGAACACCGTGCCGGTCGCCGTCACGACGGCGCCGCCGTTGTCGCGATCGGTCGACCAGGCCACTCCATGCAGCGCCTCGGTGCCGGCCTTGAAGTCCGGAATGCCGAGCCGCGGAATGGCAGGCTGGAACTGATGCAAGAGCGAGAGCTTCTCGTCGAGCGTGAGCCGGCCGAGCAGGTCGTCGACGCGGACCTCGATCGGCAGACCGGGGTCCTGGAACGGCAGCATGTCACCCGCGCTCGAGTCCGACGGGTGCAACGCCAGCGCGAGGGCGAACGGAACGGAAGCAGTGATCAAGCGAGATCTCTTCATCGGTCGTCTCCTTTGGGGCCGCGTGCCGTGGCTGAGCCCTTCTCTTCCAGCGTGATGACCAGCTCGCCGCCGGCCGCCCTGACCAGCGCTCCTCCCGGGTGCTCCCCGCTCTCCCCGCCTTCAACGGCCACGACGCGGCGGTTGACGAGGAGAACGTTCCAGACACCTGGGGCGCCCGCGGCCTCCACCCGCATCACCGGGCCGCGCCGGGACGTGGTGAACGTCGTGACCGCGTCCCCGTCCGCGCCCGGGATCACCGTGGTGACGCGGGCGCCGTCCGCCGGCTCGACCACGCGCAGCGTCACCCCGTTCGCATGGTCGTAGTCGGGACGGTCCTCCACCGCGCCCTCGGGGATCACCGCCCCCGGCCGGACGAGCAGCGGCACGCTGTCGAACCCGTGGCGCTCGCGCACCCAGCGGCCGCCCTCGACGCGCTCCCCCGTGAGGTAGTGCGTCCACACGCCGCGCGGCACATAATAGGAGACCTCCCCGTCGGCGGAGAAGACGGGCGCCACGAGCAGGTCGTCGCCCAGCATGTACTGCCGCTCCAGATGCGTGCAGGCCGGGTCGTCCGGGAACTCGACGACCATCGCGCGCATCATCGGTAAGCCCTCGCCGTACGCCTGCCGCGCGGCCCCGGCCAGGTAGGGCATCAGCCGCATCTTCAGCCGGCTGAAGCGCCGCAGCACCTCCACCGACTCCTCGTCGAACAGCCATGGCACCCGGTAGGAGCGGCTCCCGTGCAGCCGGCTGTGCGACGACAGCAGCCCGAACGCGATCCATCGTTTGAACAGCGCCGGGTCGGGGGTGCCCTCGAACCCGCCGATGTCGTGGCTCCAGAAGCCGAAGCCCGACATGCCGAGCGACAGGCCGCCCCGCAGGCTCTCCCCCATCGCCTCGAACGTCGACTCGCAGTCGCCGCCCCAGTGCACCGGGAACTGCTGCCCGCCCGCCGTGGCCGAGCGGGCGAACACGACCGCCTCGCCCTCGCCGCGCCGCTTGCGCAAGAGCTCGAACACCGTCTGGTTGTAGAGGTAGGCGTAGTAGTTGTGCGCGCGTTCCGGGTCGGACCCGTCGTGGTAGACGACGTCGGTGGGGATGCGCTCGCCGAAGTCGGTCTTGAAGCAGTCCACGCCCATGTCGAGCAGCGCGTCGAGCTTTTCGGCGTACCACGCGCGGGCCTCGGGGTTGGTGAAGTCGACCACGGCCAGGCCCGGCTGCCACAGGTCCCACTGCCACACGTCGCCGTTCGGGCGCCGCAGCAGGTAGCCGCGCGCCCTGCCCTCCTCGAACAGCGGCGAGCGCTGCCCGATGTAGGGGTTGATCCAGACGCAGATGCGCAGGCCGCGCCCCTTGAGCCGGCGCAGCATCCCGGGCGGGTCGGGGAAGACGCGCGGGTCCCACTCGAAATCGCACCACCGGAACTCGCGCATCCAGAAGCAGTCGAAGTGGAACACGCTGAGCGGCAGGTCTCGCTCGGCCATCCCGTCGATGAACGAGGTGACGGTCGCCTCGTCGTAATCGGTGGTGAACGAGGTGGACAGCCACAGCCCGTATGACCAGGCCGGCACCCGCGCGGGCCGCCCGGTGAGCGCGGTGTACTTGCGCAGGATCTCCCTCGGCGTCGGCCCGTAGATGAGGAAGTAGCGCATCGATTGGCCCTCGACGCTGAACTGCGCCCGCGCCATCGCCTCGGAGGCCACCTCGAACGACACGCGCCCGGGGTGGTCGACGAACACGCCGTAGCCCGCGTTGGTGAGGAAGAACGGCACGTTCTTATACGCCTGCTCGCTGGACGTGCCGCCGTCGGCGTTCCAGATGTCCACGGCCTGCCCGTTCTTGACCAGCGGCCCGAACCGCTCGCCGAGGCCGTACACGAAATGGTCCACGCCGAGGTCGAGCTGCTCGCGCACGTAATGGCGGCCGTCGTCGGTGTCGATGATCGCCATCGCCTTCTGCGCGCTGCCGGTGAGGCGGCGGCCCCCGGCCAGGAAGTCCAGCCTCCACCCCTCGCGACGCCCGACCCGCACCGACAGCGCGCCGGAGGTCAGCGTCGCCGCGTCCTCGTCCACCGTCACCTCCCCGGTCGGGTCGGTGGTCAGCTCGAACGCCGGGCCGCGGGGCCGCTCGCCCGCGAAGTGCGTGATGGTGACGCCGATGACGCCCGGCATCGGGGATGCGCAGGAGACGGTCACCACCGGGCCCTTGAGCAGGTCGCCGCGGTGCCGGATCCGCTGGACGGGCGCGTGCACGACGAACGTCGCCGGCCCGGCGTCGATGTCGAGGACCTCCGCCGGGTGAGCCGCGTGCACGCCTTTGCGCATCATCCAGTAACCGTCGCTGAACTTCATTCCTTGATCGCTCCTGCTGTGAGGCCGCGCGACAGCGTGCGTTGGAAAATGAGAAAGAAGACGACGGTCGGCAGCAGGCCGAGCAGCGCGGCGGCGCTGGACATGGTGGCGTCCATCAGCCGCTGGCCCTGCAGCACGCCGAGCGCGACCGAGACCGTCTGGTTGTCGTTGGAGATGAGAAAGATGAGGGGGATCAGGAACTCGTTCCAGGTCCAGATGAAGAAGAAGACGAGCATCACGGTCAGCGTGGGCCACACGACCGGCACGACCACCCGCCACAGGATCTGCCACCGGCTCGCGCCGTCGATCCGCGCCGCATCCAGGAGCGGCCGGGGGAACGCCGACATCACCGACGACAGCAGGTAGGTGCCGAACGCGCTCTGGATGACGGTGAACACGATGATGACGCTGATCCGGGTGTCGTAGAGACCGAGCTTGTTGGCCAGGGTGTACAGCGGGTAGACCAGCGACTCCTGCGGCAGCGTGTTGGCCATCAGCAAGAGGACCAGCACCGACATCCGGAGCTTGATCCGGCCGACGCCCAGCGCGTAGGCGTTCAGCACCGACAAGAGGACCGCGAGCACGGCCACCGAGCCGCTGATGAGCAGGCTGTTGAGCAGGACATCGCCGAAGCCGACGCGCTCCCAGAACTCCCTGATCCCCTCGAGATAGACTCCCTCCGGTGGGGCGAGCGGGCCATTGGCGGTGTACTCCTCCGGCGTCTTCAGCGCGTTGAAGACCACCACGGCGAAGGGGATCAGCATGATCCCGGCGAGCGCGCTCAGCGCCACCAGCACCGCGTAGGCCGACGGGCCCCGGCGGCGCCGCCGCGGCCGGCTCCGCGCGGGCGCGCTCACCGGGCTTTGGGCCAGCGCCACGGTCACTGCTCTTCCCCCAGCTCACGGCCCTGCAGCCGCAGGAAGGCGATGGTGAGCGCGAGGATGAGCAGCGTCAGCACGGTGGCGATCGCCGAGCCGTAGCCGACGTCGGTCTTCTCGAAGAAATGGACGTAGGAGTAGTAGGACGGCACGTTGGTCGCGCCTCCTGGGCCGCCCCTGGTGAGCACGAAGATGTGCGGGAACGCCTTGAGCGCCGCGATCGTCGTCCACAGCAGCACCACGAAGATCTCGGGCTTGATCTGCGGGATCGTGACGTGCCAGAAGCGCTGCGCCCACGAGGCCCCGTCGATCTCGGCCGCCTCGTACAGCGAGGGGTCTACGCGCTGCAGCCCGGACATGAAGATCACGAGGGGGAATCCGATCTGCATCCAGACCATGACCCCCATGACGCTCCACAGCGCGGTGGCGGGATCGCCGAGCCAGTCGTGCGCGAGCGAGCCGAGCCCGATCGCGTCCAGCAGGTCGTTCACCGCCCCGTTCTCGGGGGCGAGCAGCCAGCTCCAGACGATGCCCGCGATGACGATCGGCAGGACCTGCGGCAGGTAGATGCAGGCGCGCAGGACGCTGGCGGCGCGCGGGCCGAAGTGCCGGTCGATCAGGTCGGTCAGGGCGGAGGCCAGCACGAGCCCGATCATCGTCGGGATGATCGCCATCCCGACGATGACCAGGATATTGTGACGGAACGACGCCCAGAACTCGCCGTCCGTCGCCAGCTCCCGGTAGTTGTCCAGCCCCACCCACTTCGGGGTGCCGACGCCGGCCCACTCGGTGAAGCTGGTCCCGACGTTCATCAGGAACGGCGCCCCGATGACCCCGGAGAACAGCAGCAGTCCGGGGATCAGGTAGGGCAGGTAGGCGAGCCCGTCACGCCCTGTCGAGCTGCGTGCTGTCACTTGGGCAGCCCGCTGTCGTACGTCTTCTGGATGCCGCCGAGCACCGACTGCGGCGGATCGCCGTTCATGAGCTTCTGGGTATGCGAGACCCACTGGTCGTAGAAGCCCGGGACCGGCCAGTCCGGGTAGTACGCCAGGCCGCTCGACTGGGCGAGGGTGTCGAAGCCGTCGATGAGCTTCTTGGCCCTGGGCTCGGTGATGGCCGCGCTGTCCGCCGCCACCGGGACGCCGCCGGCGTTGCCGAGGATGTCCTGGATCTTCTTCTTCAGCGTGATGTCGATGAAGTCGTAGGCCAGCTGCTTGTTCTTCGCTCCCGCCGGGACGACCCACAGGTTGCCGCCCGAGCCGAGGGTCATCTTGGCGCCGGGCCACACGAAGGTATCCCAGTCGAATTTGGCCTCCTTGGCCACGCGCCCGAACCACCAGGTCCCGGAGAACATCATCGGGAACTTGCCGCTCATGAAGCCCACCCCGGCGTCCTCGGCCTTGGTGCTGACCGAGCTCTTGGCGATGTAGCCCTTGGTCACCCAGTCGGCGAACGTGGTCGCCCCGTGCGTCCAGGCCGGGTCGGTGAAGTCGGTCTTGCCGGTGTAGCGCTGGAACGCGTTCACCCACGGCTGGTCGGCCTTGTCCAGCGCGAGCTGGTAGACGTACTGCTGCGCCATGTACTCGGCGCCGGCGTTGGCCAGCGGGGTGACGCCCTTGGCGACGAACGCGTCCATCGCCTTGGTGAGCTCGTCGAACGTGGTCGGGACCTTGATGTCGTGTCTCTTGAACAGGTCCTTGTTGTAGTAGACCAGCGTGTACTCGGCGTAGTTCGGCACGCCGTACCACGTGTCGCCGCCCATGATGCCCTTCTCATCGTACTTGGCGACGACCTGCACGCCCGGGCCGATCCGCTTGTCCCAGCCGCGCTTGGTTGCCTCGGGCGTGAGGTCCTGGAGCAGGCCCTGCTTGGACAGCAGCCCGGCGGTCGCGTTGCCCTTGTTGTACTCCATGACGTCGGGGGCGCTGCTGGAGTTCAGGATCATGGGCGCGGTCTTCTGGATCTGCTCGAAGCCCTTCTCCTCGAGCTTGACCTTCACGCCCGGATGGGTGGCCTCGAACTCCTTGATGGCCTCGTTCCAGGCCACGCCCATGGCGCTGCCGGGAGCCTCGTAGTGCCAGACCCGCAGCTCCTTGCCGCCGGACGCGCCGTCGTCGCTGCGGCCGCACGCGGCCAGCGTCAGGGCACCTGCGGCGAGCACGGCGAGCAGCGCTGCGCCCTTGACTCTTCCGATCATAAAATTCCTCCGGGACGAGAAGTAGACGTCGGCCCTCCTCGTCGAAGCGCTTCGAGTTGCCGGGATGTTTACCCGCATGTTAACGTTCACACAACCGGTTAAGCGGAAGAAAGTCGTTGAGTATGCGCCGAAGTTGCCGGGCGTTTGCCCTCATTGTAAATTTCACACAAACCGGTTAAGTGAAGGAATTCGCTGACCACGCGTTCATCGAGGCGGAGCGGGTGCGCCGAAGAACTCGTCACGCTGCGCCGTGGAGTCAGGCTCACCCGCGTTATGACGGCTCTCTCTTGCGTTGGAGCAGATAGATGAACGTACGACTCGTTGCAGGTATTTTCGTGCTGGCGCTATCGGTAGCCGCGGGATGCGGAGACGATGACGGCCAAGGGGGCGCCGGCGGCCATGGCGGCTCTGGCGGTGACGGCGGCGTCGACGCCACGAGCAACGGAACTGGCACCGGCGGCGGCGGCGCAGGGCCCACCGGCACCGGCGGCGGTGGCGGCGCAGAGCCCACCGGCACCGGCGGCGGCGGCGCAGAGCCCACCGGCACCGGCGGCAGCGGCGGCGCCGACCCCACTGGCACCGGTGGCAGCGGCGGCGGCGGCGGGCCGGCGGGCACGCTGTACGAGGCCTGCGCGACGGACGATGAGTGCGCCGGGGACATCTGCCTCTCCGAGGAGGAATTCGGATACCCATCTGGGCTCTGCTCGGTCCTGTGTGATCCGGCGGCCGAGCCAACGCCGGGCGGAGCGTGCGACGGCGGGGTCTGTGTCGATCTCTTCGAGGGCGAGGGCGCGTGTCTCTCGCTCTGCGGCGCGTCGTCAGAGTGCCGCGACGGGTATGCCTGCGAGGACACCGGCGGCGGCATCCGGGCCTGCGTCCCGAGGTGCACCTCGAACGCGCAGTGCCCCGCGCGCGGCGCGTGCGACACCCTGAGCGGCGTCTGCACGCTCGGCGAGACGGACTGCACGAACTACGAGGACGACGACGGGGACGGGTCCTACGACTGCGCGGACACCGAATGCGCCGCGACCTGCACCCCGGTCGCCGAGGCCGCCTGCGCGAGCGCGACACCCATCCTATCGACGACGATCCACGGCGATACGTCGGGGAGCACGAGCGGGCTGGAAGGGACGTGCTTCCTCGGCAACACGGGGCACGGACCGGAAGAGATCCACCTGTTCACGCCGCCCACCGGGCAGTCGGGCACGCTCTTGATCGAGCTCGAGTCGCCGACCGATCACAGCGTCTACGCCCGCAGCTCGTGCGCGGACATGCTCTCCGAGATCGACTGCTCCGACGAGAGCTCCCCCTACGACGGTCTGCCCGACGAAGAGCGGATCGAGATCCACGTGAGCGACGGCCAGGCCGTGCCGATCGTCGTCGACGCCTATGAGCCGCGGGAGGCCGGTCCCTACACGCTGAACGTCAGCTTCACGCCGATCGTCTGCGGCGACGGGTCCGTCGGCTCGATCGAGGAGTGCGACGACGGCAACACCACGAGCGGCGATGGATGCTCCGCCACGTGCGCCTACGAGCCCGACGTGCTGTGCGAGGACGCTGCCGAGCTCGTCATCGGCGAGAACACGGGCAGCACGGCGGCCGGCACGTCGGTGTTCGAAGGCAGCTGCATCGGATGGGACCTGCCGGAGGCGATCCACAGGTTCACGCCGCCGAGCGACGGCACGCTCACGCTGACGCTGTCCGCTGAGGCCGACCTGGGCTTCTACCTGCGCGAGAGCTGCGCGGACTCGGGCTCCGAGCTCGAGTGCGCCGACGGCGGAGGCCGCGGCGATGACGAGACGCTCGCGATCGATGTCACCGGCGGCGAGCCGCTGTTCGTCATCGTCGACACCTACATGCCGATCGGCGGAGGCCCCTACACGCTCACCGTCGCCTTCACCCCCGCTCCCTGAGCGCCCGCGCGCCGTCCGGCGCGCCAGGGTGCCCTCTCAAGGCTGCAGCTCGGGGGCGCCGGAGAGCCCGTCGCCGGCGCGCCCGCGCCGGCAGCCTCGATGTTCCGCAGGGCGCCGAACAGGTCGGCGCCGCCGAGGAGGTCCGACACGACATCGATGTTCATCCTGCTCCGGTGGATTCGCAGCCGGTCGAGTCCTCCCTCCAATCCGATGTGAGCACCACCCACCGGCCGCAGGACGGCCGCGCGCGCCGATGAGGTCGCTCAGGCGCTGATCCTGTCCTGCGCGCGCGAGACGATCCTCGCGCACCGCTCGCCCCCGAAACCTGCCAAGATGCGCCGCCATGGGATCCCGATCACACGTCCTGCGCGCGGTGCTCTGGGCGGCGGTCCTCACCGCCGCGCTCGCCGCGATGATCGTCCTCGGCTCGCGCAACCTGGCCCACTTCGACGCCGCCCTGGTCGGCTACACCTTCGCGACGCTCTTCGCCACGTTCGGCATCACGTACCGGTACGCGATGTGGCTGCAGCGCCCGCCGACCCGGATGTACTGGCGCCGCGGCTGGCAGGCCTTCCTGGCGCCGCGGTCGTTCTTCGGGAACCTCGCGCGCCTCGCCCAGCGCACCGGCACCGAGGTCGCCGGCAACCGCTTCATCTTCCGGCGCGGCGCGCTCCGCGGCCTCGCGCACTGGCTCCTCATGTGGGGCTGCATCCTCGCGTCAGCGATCACCTTCCCGCTGGTCTGGGGCTGGATCCACTTCGAGACCGTGCCCGGCGATCTCCAGACCTACCGCACCTTCGTCTTCGGCTTCCCCGCAGGCGACTTCCCCGTCGATTCGTGGCTCGCCTTCCTCGTGTTCCACGGCCTCGTCTGGTCGTCGTTCCTCGTGCTCGCCGGGGTCATGCTCGCCTTCCGCCGCCGCATGATCGACCACGGCGCGGCGGCCGTGCAGCAGTTCGCGGAAGACATCCTGCCGCTGGTCCTCCTCTGCGCGATCAGCGTCACAGGCCTCATGCTGACGGTCAGCTACACGTGGCTCCGGGGCTACGCATATGACTTCCTCGCGATCCTCCACGCGGTCACGGTGATCGTGACCCTTCTCTGGTTGCCGTTCGGAAAATTCTTTCATATCTTCCAGCGGCCCGCGCAGTTCGGCGTCGGGTTCTACAAGGATGCCGGCGCGCGCGCCGAGCAGGCCCGCTGCGCGCGGTGTTCGCGCGAGTTCGCGTCCGCCGCGATGATCCGCGACCTCATCTCCGTCGAGCGCGAGCTCGGCTTTCGTTACGAGACCTCCGGCCGCGCGACCCATTACCAGCAGATCTGCCCGACCTGCCGCCGCGCCCTGTTCGGGCTTGCGCAGGGCGCGCTGTGGCAGCAGAAAGGCTGAGCGATGGCGACCCTCCCTGTCGATGATCTCGCGATCACCCGGGCGTTCGGCCCGCACCTGTCGGCGCGCACGCGCGGCAACACCTCCGATGAGCCAGAGCGCCTCGTCAAGACGCACTGCTGCTTCTGCGGCCAGCAGTGCGGTATCCAGCTCAAGGTCCGCCACAACGAGGTGATCGGGTTCGAGCCGTGGGAGGACTTCCCCTTCAACCGGGGAATGCTCTGCCCCAAGGGCGTCAAGCGGTATCTCCAGGGATCCCACCCCGATCGCCTGCTGACCGCCCTGCGGCGCGATCCGGCCGCTCCGTCGGGGTTCCGCGCGATCCCGTACGCCGAGGCGATAGAGAGCACGGCCCGCGCGATCGCGCGGCTCCAGGAGCAGCACGGCCCGGCCTCGGTCGGCGTCCTCGGCGGCGCGAGCCTCACCACCGAGAAGACGTACCTCCTCGGCAAGTTCGCCCGGGTCTGCCTGAAGACGCCGTACATCGACTACAACGGCCGGCTGTGCATGGTCAGCGCGGGCGCCGCGAACAAGAAGGCGTTCGGCATCGACCGCACGACCAACCCGTGGTCCGACATGGTCGGCACCGAGGTGATCTGGATCGCCGGCTCGAACGTGGCCGAGTGCTCGCCGATCACGACCAACTACATCTGGCAGGCGCGCGAGATGGGCGCGAAGGTCATCGTGCAAGATCCGCGGATCACGCCGATCGCGCGCACCTGCGACCTCTACCTGCCGGTCCGACCCGGGCGCGACGCCGCGCTCTTCGCGGGCGTGCTCCAGCTCATGATCGAGAACGGCTGGATCGACCGCGCGTTCATCGATCAGGAGACGGTCGGGTTCGACGAGGTCGCCGCGTACTGCCGTGGCTGGCCGGTCGCGCGGGCCGCGGAGGTCACCGGCGTCCCCGAGCGGTCGATCCGCCAGGCGGCGGAGCTCTGGGGGACGGCGCGGTCGAGCTTCCTCCTCCACGCGCGCGGGATCGAGCACCACTCGAACGGCGTCGAGAACACCCTCGGCACGATCAACCTCGTGCTCGCGTCGGGGCGCATCGGCAAGCCGAAGAGCGGCTACGGGACGATCGTCGGCCAGGCCAACGGCCAGGGAGGCCGCGAGCACGGCCAGAAGTGCGACCAGCTCCCCGGCTGGCGCGACATCCGGAACCCGGAGCACCGGCGCTACATCGCGTCGGTGTGGGGCGTCGACGAGCAGGACCTGCCGGGGGCGGGGGTCGACGCGTACGAGATGTTCCGGAAGATCGACGCCGGCGAGATCAAGGGCCTCCTCTCCATCTGCTTCAACCCGAAGGTGTCGCTGCCCGACAACCAGTTCGTCGCGCGCGCGCTCGACAAGCTCGACTTCTACGTCGCGATCGACTTCTTCCTCAACGACACCGCGCGCCACGCCGACCTCGTGCTCCCCGGCAGCCTGCAAGAGGAGGACGAGGGGACCGTCACGCAGGTCGAAGGCCGGGTCATCAAGATCAACAAGGCCGTCGACTGCCCCGGCGAGGCGCGCCGGGACTGGGTGGTCATCCAGGACCTGGCCCGCGCGCTCGGCCGCCCGAAGGGCTTCACGTTCGAGAGCCCCCACGCCATCTTCGAGGAGCTGCGGATCGCGAGCAAGGGCGGCGTCGCCGACTACTCGGGCATCACGTACGAGAAGATCGAGCGGCAGATGGGCGTGTTCTGGCCCTGCTACAGCGAGGATCCCCGGACCGGCGCGCCGACCCCCGACCACCAGGGGACACCGCGCCTGTTCGAGCCGGGGAGCTACAACCCGGTCGCGAAGGGGGAGGGCCGGTTCTACTTCCCCGACGGCAAGGCGCGGTTCAACGTCGCCGAATACCGCGTGCCGGTCGACGACGTGTCCGACGAGTATCCCCTCCTCCTGACGACCGGCCGCGTCGTGAACCAGTTCCTCTCAGGCACCCAGACGCGCCGGATCGGCCCGCTCGTGATGCACTACCCCGAGCCGAAGATCGAGCTGCACCCGCGGCTCGCCGCGAAGCTCGGGATCGCCGACGGGGAGTGGGCGACGTGCGAGACGCGCCGGGGCGCCATCACGCTCCGCGCGATGGTCGTGACGACGATCCGCCCGGACACGCTCTTCATCCCGTACCACTGGCCCGGCGACAAGAGCGCGAACCGGCTCACGGTCGCCGCCCAGGATCCGGTCAGCAAGATCCCCCAGTACAAGGTCTGCGGCTGTCGGCTGCGGCGCGCCGACGGGCCGCCCGCCTACGCCGCCGAGCGGGAGCCGCAGCAATGAGCGTACCCCAGCACCTCGAGTTCTTCGTCGATCCGAGCCGGTGCATCGGCTGCAGGGCGTGCGTCGAGGCGTGCACCGAGTGCGACACGCACCGGGGCGAGTCGATGATCCACCTCGAGTACGTCGATCGCGGCAGCTCGGTGCAGACGGTGCCGGTCGTCTGCATGCACTGCGAGCAGCCCACGTGCGCCGAGGTCTGCCCGGCGGACGCGATCAAGCGCACCGGCGACGGCGTGGTGCAGAGCGCGCGCAAGCCGCGCTGCATCGCGTGCGGCAACTGCGTGGTCGCGTGCCCCTTCGGCGTGCCCGAGCTCTACATCGATCGGGCGATCATGATGAAGTGCGACATGTGCTACGACCGCACGTCGGTCGGCAAGAAGCCGATGTGCGCGACGGTCTGCCCGAGCCAGGCGCTGTTCTTCGGGACGCGCGAGCAGAGCATCGCGCTCCGGCCGCAGTCGATGCCGACCAACACGTTCAGGTTCGGCGACCAGACGATCACGACCCGCGTCAACGTGATGGTGCCTCGCCGGCCGGCGGCGCCGGCGCACATCGACGTGACCGCGGCGATGGACGAGCGCCCGGCGAGCCGCGCGGTCCGGCTGCCGGTCCTCGCCGACGCCCCCGATCCGTTCGCCGAGGTGGAGGTCTGAGATGCCTGACGATCCGCAGCGCCGGTTCGAGGAGGCCCTCGCGCTGGACACGCGCCTCGACGCGCCCGAGCGCCAGGGGCTGACCGGGACGACCCGCGCCGATGTCTACGAGCCGACCCGCGACCCCGACGACGTCACCGTCGCGCCGGACGGCCAGCCGCTCGACGAGCAGCCGCGGTGGCGGCAGGACTTCGCGATCGACTGGCCCCGGGACCACCACGTCGCGCGGCGCGACTTCGCCCGGTTCCTGGTCCTGACCAGCGGCGCGTTCACGGCCGGCCACGCGTGGATCGCGGCGCAGAGCCTGGTGCGGGAGCGGCGTCCTCCGCCGCCGCGCAAGCGGATCGCCGCGCTCGCCGACGTCCCGGTCCGCTCCGCGATCGTGTTCGACTACCCCGGCGAGCACGACGCCTGCCTGCTGATCCGCCTCGCCGACGGCGGCGTGGTGGCGTTCAGCCAGAAGTGCACGCACCTGTCGTGCGCGGTGGTGCCGCAGATCGACCAGGGTGTCATCCGGTGTCCTTGCCACGAGGGCTACTTCGACCTCGCCACCGGGCGGAACATCGCAGGGCCCCCGCCTCGACCGCTGCCGCGCATCGAGCTCGAGATCGTCGGCGGCGAGGTGTTCGCGATCGGCGTGCACGAGAGGACCGTATGAACCGGCGGCCGGAACGCCATCGGGCGCGCGCGCAGCGGACCACCATCGTCCACGGCGTCCTGTGCATGCTGCTGATCCTGGTCGCCCTGCAGCTCTGGCTGTTCACGGCGACGATGAACGCCTTCCTCGGGGGAGATGACGGGGTGGTGTGGCCGGCGCTCGGCGCCAGCGCCGCGTGCCTCGCGCTCAACCTGGGGCTCCTCCGCTATCTCGGGCGCCTGTGACGGCGGCGCCCGGCGGCCTGGCCGGGATGCACCCGGCGTACTTCGCGCTCGTCATGGCGACCGGCATCGTGTCGCTGGCGTGTCACATCGTCGGGCTCGGCGCCGTGGCGAGGGCGCTCTTCGGGCTCAACCTCGTGTTCTACCCGGCCCTCTGGGCGCTCGCGATCGCGCGCGTCGTCCGCCACCGGGACCGGGTCCTCGCGGACCTGCTCGATCACGGCCGCTCGGTCGGCTTCTTCACGGCCGTGGCGGCGACCTGCGTGCTCGGCTCCCAGTGCCTGCTGGTCGGGGGCGCTCACCGCGCGGCGTTCGTCCTCTGGGTCGCCGGGATCGCCCTCTGGGCCGTCCTCACCTACGCCGTCTTCACCATCCTCTTCGTCAAGCTCGAGAAGCCGACGCTCGCTCACGGCATCAACGGCGGCTGGCTGATCGCCGTGGTCGCCGCGCAGTCGGTCAGCGTGCTCGGCACGCAGCTCGCGACGCGGCTCGGCGACGACGCGCCGCCCGTCCTGCTCTTCTGCCTCGCCATGTGGCTCGGCGGCGGGATGCTCTATCTCTGGATCATCGGGATCATCTTCTATCGTTATGCGTTCTTCGCGATGAGCCCGTCGGATCTGGCGCCGCCCTACTGGATCAACATGGGAGCGGCCGCCATCTCGGCGCTCGCCGGGGCGACGCTCGTCGCGGCGGCGCCGCACTCGCCGGTCCTCGGGCAGCTCCTGTCGTTCCTCCGCGGCATGACCTTGCTCTGGTGGGCCACCGCGACCTGGTGGATCCCGATGCTGGTGATCCTCGGCATCTGGCGTCACGTCCACCAGCGCTTCCCGCTGCGGTACGATCCGCTGTACTGGGGTGCGGTGTTCCCCCTCGGCATGTACACGGTGTCGACAGCGCGCCTCTCCACCGCCGTCGAAGCGCCGTACCTCATCGAGATCTCGTTCCGCTTCGTGTACGTGGCGCTCGCCGCGTGGCTCACGACCGCGGTCGGGCTGGCGCTGCACCTCGCCCGCTCGGCGCAGCGCTCCTAGAGCGAGGCCCCCCCGGCGCCGGGCGAGGCCTCGGCGAACGGTCGTCGGCCCGGCTCAATAAGGCGGCAGCATCCTCCTGAATCCGTGCTTCAGCGCCAGCGCCAGGAAGATGAGGTTGCGCACCGGCAATACAGGCCAGAAGAGGCCGAGTGGCCCCTCCCCGCCCGAAGCGCGCTCCCCCGGCGCGGCGCCCGCCTCCTCGCCGCGGAACGCCCGCGCGAGGCGCGCGCCGAGCCGCCGCATCCACCCGACCGATCGCGGGGTGTCGGCGATCCCGCCGAGCCACGCCTCCGGGATGGCGCGCGCCCCCAGCGTCGCGCCGGCGAGGCCGCCGACGATGGCGCCGGTGCTGTCGGCGTCGCCGCCGAGCAGGATGACGTCCTCCACCGCGCGCCGGAAATCACCCACGTTCGCGAGCCAGCAGAACAGGGCCGCTGGCACGGTGTCCACGATGAAGCCGCTCACGCCCTCGTGAAGCCCGATCGCCGCGGCGAAGTCCTCCGCCGAGGCGGGCCGGGCGAGCAGCTCCGCCGCGCGGTCGAGCCGGCGGCGGAGCTCCCCGTCCGAGACGCGCTCGCGGAGCAGCGCCAGGAGCTCGGCCGGATTCACCTGCTCCGGCGCGCGCACCGCGGCATACGCGGCGGCGAGGGCGATGATCCGCGCGCCCTCCTCGGCGCGCGGGTCGGTGTGCGTGAGGCGCGTGGACGCGCGCACCATCGGCTCGATGCGCGAGGGCGCGAGCGCGAGCGCGGCGCCCAGGATCGGCGCGCGCATCGCGGGGCCGTTGCCGGCCGAGCGGACGCCGCTCCGCTCCGGAGAGAAGCCGAGCCATAGCTTGACGATCGCGCGCAACGTGGCGTAACCGACGCCCGCCGGCATCGCGGCGAGCCAGCCGCGGAGCCGCCACCCGAGCGATCGCGCGAACCGCGCGGCGTCTTCGGGCGCGGCCAGCAGCGCCTGGGCCGTCATGCACGCGTGCTCGGCGTCGTCGCTGATCATCCCGCGGCCGAGCACGAAACGATGCTCGAGCGGCGCCGAGCCGAAGAGGCGCGCGGCGCGGCGGCGCGAGAGGCCCTCTCGGGGAAGACCGAGCGCGTCGCCGACCGCCACGCCAAGGAGGACGCCGGTGAGCCGGTCCTCGCGATCGATGGGTGTCGTCTGGATGGACATGCGAGCGCTCCATTCACGGACCGTGCCCGCTGCGCATCCGCGGAGATCCGCGCCGCCCGACGCGCTCGCCCACGGCGCAGCTCGCCATCCTGGCAGGCTCCGTCAGCGCCGGTAGACATCATGTCGCGCCGCCGCGGCGTCGCCCGAGGGTCCGCTCGGCGACTCCAGATAGAACCGCGGCGGGATGGAGCCTTGTTTCACCTGAGGCATCCCCTCGAATTCTCCAGAAAAATTCACAGGGAGGCGGGGAGACGGGGAGTATGTGAAGATCGTTCTCCCCGCCTCCCCGCCTCCCTGTTCAGTTCAACGAATCAGCCACACATCGAAGCTGACCCGGAGCACGCTGGCCACCTTGCCCCGGCAGATCGTCGGCGCGGTTCCCTGCGAGGAGGGACGCCGCGCCGGCGCCGCCACGCTTAGGATCACGTCCAGACTGTGCGAAGATGCCCGCAGCGGCGCCAGGTGGCCTCCTGGAACGACCGCGTTCGAGGAGCGGAGCATTGAGGGAACCCGATGATCTGTCCGGTCTGTCGATGTTCGTTCGCATCGTCGAGGAAGGCTCGCTCAGCGCGGCCGGCCGGGCGCTCGGGCTGCCCAAGGCGACCATCAGCCGCAACCTCGCGCTGCTGGAGAAGCGGCTGGGCGCGCCGCTGTTGATCCGCTCCACGCGCGCGCTCAGCCTGACGGATACGGGCAGGCGCTTCTTCGACAGGGTCCTGCCCATCGTCCGAGACGCGCAGCAGGCGACCGCGGAGGTCAAGAGCGACCACGCGGCGCCCTCGGGGCTGCTGCGCATCACCGCGCCCGTCGCCTATGGCCAGGCGGCGATCGCGCCCCGCCTGCTCTCGTTCATGCAGCGTTATCCGTCGATTCGCATCGACCTGCACCTCCACGATGGGCGCGTCAACCTGGTCAGCGACGGCTACGACCTGGCCATCCGCATGGGGACGATCAAGGACAGCGAGCTGATCAGCCAAAAGCTGGCCGCCGTCACGATGGTCATCGTCGCCTCGCCGAGCTGGCTGGAGCAGCACGACACGCCCAGGAGCCCCGCCGACCTCACCCGGCACGCCGCCATCGTCACGCGGCCCGAGCTCAGCCAGTGGAAGGTCGGCGAGGAGACGGTGCGCGTGCCCTGGCGCATGAGCACCGGCAACATGATCGTCACGCGGGACGCCGCGAGGGCCGGGCTGGGCATCGCCTTCGTGCCCGAGTTCCTCGCGCTGGGTGACCTGGAACGAGGATCGCTGGTGCGCCTGCTCCCCGACCTCGAGCTGCCGGTGATGCAAGCGACCGCCCTGTATACCCGGGCAGCCGGCCAGTCGGTGGCGCTGCGCGCCTTGCTGGACGACCTCCTCGCTAGCCGACCCATCGAGGCCGACGCCGCGCCCTGCCCTCCCTGAGCCGGCCGTCGAGCAGCGCGCCGACCGCGGTGAGCGCCGCGAGGAGGACGGCCGCCCCCGCCCACAGCGGGCCGGCGGCGAGGCCAGGCGCCGCGCCGAGGAGCGCGATCGCGCCGAGCAGCGCCGCCACGAAGAGCGCCGCCGCGAGCGCGCGGATCGGCGAGGGGCGCTCGACGTCGTGAAGGACATAGCCGGGGTCGGTGCGCAGCGGGCCCGCCTCGGGCGGGGCCGCCTCGGACCGCCACTCCGGCGGCCGGAGAAAGACGAGCAGCTTGCCCACGAGGCGCGGCTCCGCCGCCGCCATGCGCGCGAGCCTGCGCCACGGGTCGAGGTTCGCGCGCAGCGCGCTGAAGCTCGCGAGCGGCTGGACCACGCCGTAGCGCGGGGGCGACGCCTCCGCGCAGAACGTGCCGAACAGCCGATCCCAGACGATGAGCACGCCGCCGTGGTTCCGGTCGAGATAGGGCGCGTCGACGCCGTGGTGCACCCGGTGGTGAGACGGCGTGTTGAGCACCCACTCCAGCGGACCGAGGCGGCCGACGAGCTGCGTGTGGATCCAGAACTGATAAAGGATGTTCAGCGTGTAGGTCGTGACGAGCACCGCCGGCGGGAAGCCGAGCAGGGCGAGCGGCCAGAAGAACGGCCAGAAGAGCGCCCGCTGGAGCCAGCTCTGACGCAGCGCCACCGAGAGATTGTAGTCCTCGCTCTGATGGTGGACCGCGTGCGCCGCCCACAGGAAGTTCACCCGATGACTCGTGCGGTGGGCCCAGTAGTAGCAGAAGTCGACCGCCACGAAGCAGGCGAGCCAGGTCGACGCAGCGGACGGCGGCAGCCGGACCGGCGCGGCGCGCTCGAAGAGGAACAGATAGACGAGCAGGCCGCCGCTCACGACCGAGACGAGGACCTGCTGCCCGACCCCGCACGAGAGGTTGGCGAGCGCGTCGGAGAAGCGGTAATCGCGGCGCCCGCGGCGGCGACAGAGCCAGAGCTCGACGCCGATGAGCGCGAAGAAGGCCGGTACTGCAAGCAGGATCAGGCTCTGCGACATGCCCCACGCCTCCGCGGAGCCGCCGCGCTGCGCGCCGGCTCACGCCCGCTCATCGTAGCCCGGACGCGCCCGGCACGCCTGACGACACGCCGCGACACGGCCACCGGCCGACCGCGACGCGCGGCGCGCAGAGCGTCCGACCCGCTCGGGCCCACGCCCGGATTCCCCGCCCGGGGCGTGCCCGCGCCCACAGGAAGGCCGGCTCACGCCGCGTGGAGAGCGCCGCGCGGGCCACACGGCAGCAGCCGGCCGAGCGCCCCGTTCCCTGTTGACGCTGAACCGATTAAGTGGTCTGCCACGGGCCGCGACGGTGGGAGCGACCACCCCGAGCGGAGAATTGTATGCGCGTGACACTCGGGGGAGCTCGCGAGCATCGCCGGCGAGACGACGACCACCACGACGGCGGCCCCACCGCTCGGCGCACCGCCGCGAACCGGCCGGTGCGTCGAGCGATGGCGCTCAGCCACTCTTGAGAAACGAACCTCGAACCAGGTAAGGAACCCACCAATGAACAGAACCTTCTTGCTTGCTCTGGGTCTGCTCACCCTCGCCGCGTGCTCCTCGGAGGACCCGGCCAACCCGTCGCCCTCCGGGGGCACGGGCGGCTCCGACAACACCGGCGGCGGCGACACGGGCGGCGGCGGCGGGGACGCCGGCGGCGGCGCGACCGGTAGCGGCGGGGACGGAAACGGCGGGGACGGAAACGGCGGGGGCGAGGCGATCGACTGCGCCCAGGATGCCGAAAAGTGCTACGTCCGCGTCGACGGGAGTAAGCTCACGCTCGACGGGAAACCGTACAAGTACATGGGCACGAACTTCTGGGCGGCTCCCTTCGTGAGCCTCGAGCGCCTGCGCACCGAGCTGGACATCCTCCAGGCGCACGGCGTACTGAACCTCCGGATCATGGCGCTCGCCGAGGGCGACATCCCGGAGTCCCAGCAGAACGATGAGGAGTTCGGACCGCAGCGGATCTATCCGGCGTCGAACGACGCGCCGTGCGCCGATCGGGCGCTGGTGGTCTACGCGGCCCACCTGAAGAACGTGCTCGACGAGATGCACAGCCGCGGGATGAAGGCCGTGATGACCCTGAACGACTTCTGGCACTGGTCCGGCGGGATGCCGCAGTACATGAAGTGGGCGCACGACCAGCCGGAGACCACCTGCGGAGAGGACTTCAGCGACTACCAGGTCGGCCTGACCGACCCCGAGACGGGCGCGGAGCTGCTCGCGGCAGACCACCACGTGCCGTTCGCCGACTCGATCCGGTTCCAGGAGGGCACCGGCGAGGACTGCCAGGCCGTGGCGATCGACGCGTGGGCGATCCCGCACTCGGGCGTCCTCGATCCGAGCACGAACCCCTGGCCCGACCAGATGGACCTCTCGAGCCTGTTCTTTTGCAACAAGAAGGCGCAGGAGTTCTACTTCAGCCGGGCCAAGGTCCTGATCGAGAAGCTGAAGGACCACCCGGGGATCATGGCGTGGCAGCTCGGCAACGAGCCGCGCTCCTTCAAGGGCTGGGGCGGGGTCTTCAAGCGCTGGGTCGAGCGGAACGCGAAGTTCATCAAGGACATCGACCCGAACCACCTCGTCTCCATCGGCTCGGAGGGCGACCTGTCCTACAACTGGGGCGACTACGCCAACAGCGATTTCAGGGAGTTCCACGACGTCGCCGGCATCGACTACCTCACCTTCCACGTCTGGCCGGAGAACTGGGAGTGGTACGACCCGTCGCTGCCGATCGACAGCAACGAGGCGAGGTCGCTGAGCGAGGCGATCACCAAGACCAACGAGTACATCGATCTGCAGATCGAGCACGCGAAGGCGCTGAACAAGCCGATCGTCGTCGAGGAGTTCGGGCTCGCGCGGGACGACAAGTCGGAGGCGGTCGAGTCGTCCGTCACCAAGCGGAACGAGTACTACGCCACGCTCTTCGACGCCGTCGTCGCCAACGAGGAGCTCGCCGGCGTCAACTTCTGGGCCTGGGCCGGGACCGGCAGGCCGACGGACGACGGCAACGACTACTGGCATCTCGGGGAGGATTACATCGGCGATCCGCCCCACGAGCTCCAGGGTTGGTACTCGGTGTACGACGGCGACACCGAGACGCTGAACACCATCATGAGCTACGCCGACCAGATCAACACCATCGAATAACCACGTCGGGCCCCATCACAGCCCCACATCCCTTCATCTGACGCGGAGGTCACCTTGATTCGTCGTTCTGCCTTTCTCATGGCGCTGCTCTCGCTCGCGTTCTCGGCCGGCTGCTCGAAGCCGGAGCCGAGCAACGAGGTGGGCGCGGGCAAGACAGAGGAAAAAGCCGCGAAGGGCGCGGACACCAAGGGTACAGACAAGAAGAAGATCACGATCGGCTTCTCGATGGATACCCTGAAGGAAGAGCGGTGGCAGCGCGACCGCGACCTGTTCAAGGCGAAGGCCGAGTCGCTCGGAGCCCAGGTGCTCGTGCAGTCCGCGAACAGCGACGACGCCCTGCAGAACTCGCAGGCCGAGAACCTGCTCACGCAGGGCGTCGACGTCCTCGTGGTCGTGCCCCACAACGCCAAGACGACGGCCACCATCGTCGAGTCGGCGCACAAGCAGGGCGTGCCCGTCATGGCGTACGACCGGCTCATCCTCGACTCCGACCTCGACCTCTACGTGTCCTTCGACAACGTCCGCGTGGGCGAGCTCCAGGCCGAGCACCTCGTCAAGACGCACCCGAAGGGGAACTTCGTGCTCATCGGCGGATCTCCGACCGACAACAACGCGAAGCTCTTCCGCGACGGGCAGATGAACATCCTGAAGCCGCTCATCGACAAGGGCGACATCAAGGTCGTGGCGGACCAGTGGGCCAAGGACTGGCAGCCGGTCGAGGGGCTCAAGATCACCGAGAACGCCCTCACGAAGAACAACAACAACGTCACGGCGGTCGTGGCCTCGAACGACGGGCTCGCGGGCGCGGCCGTCCAGGCGCTCGGGGAGCAGAAGCTCGCCGGCAAGGTCGTCGTCTCGGGGCAGGACGCCGAGCTCGCCGCGTGCCAGCGCATCGCGGCCGGCACCCAGAGCATGACCGTCTACAAGCCGCTCAAGCTGCTCGCCGAGAAGGCCGCCGAGCTCGCCATCAAGATGGCGAAGAAGGAGCAGCTCGGCGAGAAGACGCAGACGGTCAACAACGGGAAGAAGGACGTGCCGAGCGTCCTCATCGCGCCGATCGCCGTGGACAAGGACAACCTCGCCTCCACGGTGATCGCCGACGGGTTCCACAAGGTCGAGGAGGTCTACAAGGACGTCCCGAAGGACCAGTGGCCCGCGGCCAAGTAGGGCCTGCCCGGGACGCGCTCACCGCCTGGCTCGCCGTCAGATGGCCCATCGCTGACATCTGACGGCGAGCGCCTCCTCTCCTCCTCTGCCATCCACCGTCGGCCGCTTCCGTCCCCGTCCTGCGGGCGCGGGCGCGCGCCCTCCGCCTCGGATCCGGCGCTTCCCGAGTGGCTCGGGCCCGCGCGCTGGTCATGATGCTGCGCGCGCGCGGCGCGCGGCGCGCGGCAAGGAGATGCGATGTCCTCGATGAAGCAACGACAGCTCGGGCGGCGCGGTCCGGCCGCGACGGGCTCCCGGTGCTCCAGCGCGGCGGCGTCATGAGGGCGGCCATGACGGCGTGCCCCGCCGTCCCGGGCTCGGCCGGGACGCTCCCAGGCGCCGCGATCCCCAGGTACACGCGCCCGCTGATCATCCCGCCCGTCATGCCGGCGGCGCCGGGGCTCGACGCGGACGGCGCCTGCCTCGATCGCTACGAGATCGCCGTCCGGCAGCTCGAGCAGCACGTCCTGCCGGGCGAGCTGGGCCTGCCGCCGACGAAGGTGTGGGGCTACGGTTCCGTTCATCACCCGGAGACGTTCGCCTATCCCTCGTTCACCATCGAGGCGCGGTGGCGAAGGCCGGTGCGCGTGACGTGGATCAACGATCTGAAGGACCCCGCGACGGGCCGCTTCCTCCCTCACCTGCTCCCGGTCGACCCGACCCTCCACTGGGCCAACCCGCCCGGCGGGGCGCAAGGCCGCGACGGTCGGCCCACGTTCGCAGGCGACCGCCCGCCGGGACCGTACCGGGGCCCGGTGCCGTTCGTCACGCACCTCCACGGAACCGAAGGGGTGCAGCCGGAGAGCGACGGTTATCCGGAAGCCTGGTACCTCCCGGCGGCGACCGACATCCCGGAGGGATACGCGGAGACCGGGACGTTTTACGATCACTACGAGCGCACGTCGCAGCTCGGGCACCTGTGGGCGCCGGGCGCGGCCGTGTTCGAGTACCCGAACGACCAGCGGCCAACGACGCTCTGGTACCACGACCACACGCTCGGCATCACCCGGCTCAACGTCTACGCGGGACCGGCCGGCTTCTACCTGCTGCGCGGCGGACCGGACGACCTCCCGCACGACGTGCTCCCCGGACCAGCCCCGCGGCCGGGGGACGGTCCGGGAGCCAGGGTGTACGAGATCCCGCTCGTCATCCAGGACCGCTCCTTCCACCACGACGGCTCGCTCTCCTATCCGGGCACGCGCGGGCTCTCCCCGCCGCGAGACGCCCTCTACATCCCGAGGGGCGATATCTCGCCGATCTGGGTCCCGGAGTTCTTCGGCGACGTCATCGTCGTCAACGGCCAGACGTGGCCTTACCTCGAGGTCGAGCAGCGACGTTATCGCTTCCGCATCCTGAACGGCAGCGGCTCACGCTTCCTGATCCTGAAGCTGGAGAACGATCTGCCGTTCTGGCAGATAGGCGCCGACGGAGGGTTCCTCCCCGCCCCCGTGGAGCGCGCGACCCTCCTGCTCGCTCCCGCCGAGCGCGCGGACGTGATCGTCGACTTCAGCCGGGTCCGCGCCGGCACCGAGATCGTCCTCCTCAACCTCGGTCCGGACGCGCCCTTCACCGGCGATACGGCCGCCCCGGCCGACCCGGCGACGACTGGGCAGGTGATGCAGCTCCGCGTCGTGCCGGCGACGAGCAGGGACACGAGCACGCCCCCTCACCGGCTCACCCTGCCGCCGCTCCCCTCCCTCGGGGACGAGCAGGTCGTGCGGCGGCTGTCCCTGAACGACGTGAGCTCCGGGCTGGAGCCCGACGCCGGGATCCTGAGGACAGCGCTGCTCGGGACGGTCGGGGATCCTGCGGACTCCAGCGCGCCGAGGCCGCTCTGCTGGGACGATCCCATCACGGAGAACCCGGCCGTCGGGTCGACCGAGGTCTGGGAGATCTACAACTTCACCGTGGACGCGCACCCGATCCACGTCCACGAGGTCCATTTCCGGATCGTCGATCGCCAGCCGTTCGACGGGCCGCCGCGCCCGCCGGACGCAGGCGAGGAGGGCTTCAAGGAGACCGTGATCGCGCTGCCCTCCGAGATCACGCGCATCAAGATGAGATTCGAGAGGCCGGGCCGGTTCGTGTGGCACTGCCACATCCTCGAGCACGAGGACAACGAGATGATGCGGCCTTACCACATCGGCCCGATCCCGGACGACAGCCCGAGACGTTAGCCGCGCCGCGCGCGACCACGACCCGCGCCCGGCGCGTCGTCCGAGGCGACCGCGGCCGCGCGGCCGGACCGCCGATCCCGCCGGGGACCTCCCGGACCCGGACCATCGTTCATGATCATGGAGCCTCCCGGATCCGGAGACTCCTGGATTGCTCGGTTCTCTGCGCCCATCATCATATCCCGCGCTCGCGGCGCCGGGCTGTGAGGCAAGGAGATGCGATGTCCTCCATGGAACGAAGACGGCTCCTGAAGCATGGTTTGGCCGCGACGGGCGGGCTGCTGGTGCTCCGACGCGGCGGTCTGGCGAGGGCGTTCTTCGATACGTGTCGACCGCTCGACGACTCCGGACCTACCCTCCCCGGCGTCGACATCGCCGAGCACCGGTACAGCCTCCCGCTGCTCATACCGCCTGTCATGCCGAGGTCCGGCAGGCACGATGAGCGCGGCTCGCGCTTCGATGACTACGAGATCGCCGTCCGGCAGTTCGAACAGCACATCCTGCCGCCCGGGCTCCACAGGGGCCCGACAAGGGTGTGGGGATACGGCTCGATTCATCATCCCGAGACGTTCAGCTACCCGGCGTTCACCATCGAGGCGACGTGGCGGAGGCCGGTGCGCGTGAAGTGGATCAACGACCTCAAGCACCCGGTGACAGGCCGCTTCCTGCCGCACCTGCTCACGGTCGACCCGACCCTCCACTGGGCCAACCCGCCCGGCGGGGTGGAAGGCCGCGACATGCGGCCCACGTTCGCGGGCGAGTGCCCGCCGGACCCGTACCATGGCCCCGTGCCCATCGTCACGCACCTCCACGGCGCCGCCGGGGTGCGGCAGGAGAGCGACGGTTATCCGGAGGCCTGGTATCTCCCCGCGGCGAGGGGCATCCCGCGCGACTACGCGAAGACCGGGACGTTCTACGACTACTACAAGCGCACGTCGCCGCTCGGGGACCTGTGGGAGCCCGGGTCGGCCGTGTTCGAGTACCCGAACGACCAGCGGGCGACGGCGCTCTGGTACCACGATCACACGCTCGGCATGACCCGCCTCAACGTCTACGCGGGGCCGGCCGGCTTCTACCTGCTGCGCGGCGGCCCGGACGATCTTCCGCGCGGCACGCTCCCCGGACCGGCCCCGGCGCCCGGCGACTGCGCTGATGCCAAGGTGTACGAGATCCCGCTCGTGATCCAGGACCGCTCCTTCAACCACGATGGGTCGCTCTTTTACCCGAGGAGCCGCGGGCTCCCGGCCGAAGACACCGATCTGTACATCCCGCGCGGCGACATCTCGCCCTACTGGGTCCCGGAGTTCTTCGGCGACGTCATGGTCGTCAACGGCCGGGCGTGGCCCTACCTCGAGGTCGAGCAGCGACGTTATCGCTTCCGCATCCTGAACGGCAGCAGCTCGCGGTTCCTGATCCTGCAGATGGAGAACGGCCTCCGGTTCTGGCAGATAGGCTCGGACGGAGGCTTCCTGCCCCGCCCCGTGGAGCGCGACACGCTCCTGCTCGCTCCGGCCGAGCGCGCGGACGTGATCGTCGACTTCAGCCGTGTCCGCGCCGGCACCGAGATCGTCCTCCTCAACCTCGGCCCGGACGCGCCCTTCCCCGGCGACCTGGTGCCCGCCGACCCGGCGACGACAGGGCAGGTGATGCAGTTCCGCGTCGTGAAGGCGACGAGCCGGGACACGAGCACGCCCCCTCACCGGCTCAGGCTGCCGTCGTTCGAGCCGCTCGGAGAGGCGCGCGCGGCGCGGCGGCTGTCGCTGAACGAGGAGAGCTCCGCGGTCGACCCCGACGTGGGCCCGAGAGCAGCCCTGCTGGGCACGTTCTCCGGCGTGCCCACGCCGCTGCACTGGGACGATCCCGTCTCGGAGAACCCGGCCACCGGATCGACCGAGATCTGGGAGCTCCACAACTTCACCATGGATGCGCACCCGATCCACGTCCACGCGGTCCAGTTCCAGGTGGTCAATCGCGAGTCGGCCGACGGCAGCGTGCGCGGTCCGGACGACGGGGAGGAGGGCTTCAAGGACACCGTGATCGCGTATCCCGACGAGATCACGCGGATCAAGCTGAGGTTCGACAGATCCGGCCGGTTCGTGTGGCACTGCCACATCCTGGAACACGAGGACAACGAGATGATGCGGCCTTATCAGATCGGGCCCATGCCCGCCGACATTCCGCGGCGCTGAGCCCGCCTCGCGCGGGGACGCACGCCTCGCGCGGGGACGCACGTCCTGCGGCGCGACCGGCCTAGCCCGACGCCCTGGCTCGCGCTCATCCGGCCGCCGCCATCCCCCATCCCAGCCCCGGTCGCGGCAGGGCCAGGCTCATCAGCATCCGGCCTGCTTCTTGCCGTTCACGCGGATCACATGGCCATGTCAGAACGTCACCACGCTCTCTTTGAAGAGACCATGGGCGCTCCACCCGTCTCGTCCCTCTCCTCCGAGCTGGATCCGCTCGGCTCGGTCCGTCAGCTCATCGAAGCGGTGTTGCCCGACGCGCGGGTGGTCGACGTCACCCCCATGGGGCCCGACGGGGGCTCGAGCCGCGATGGGACCGAGAAGGCCGCCGGGTACGGCGCCCCGCGGCGGATCACGGTGGAGCGGCGCGACGGCTCGATGCAGCGGCTCGTCCTGCACACCGTGACCGCGGACGCGTTCGGACACGACAGGCGATCGGATCGCGCGGCGGAGGTGCTGCTCGCGTTCGACACGTTCGGCTCGATCCCGGCGCACGTCCAGGTGGTGGACATCGGCACGCTGACCCATGATCGGCGGTTCCTGTCGCTCGTCGACGCGGGCGAGTTCTACCTGCTCACGACGTACGCGGAGGGGCGGATCTACGCCGAGGATCTGCGCCGGATCGCGGCGGAGGGCCGCGCGACGCCGCGGGATCTCGCGCGCTGCGAGGCGCTCGCCAGGTACCTCGTCGCGCTCCACGCGGCGCCCGGCGCGCAGCCGGGCAGCTACCGCCGCGCGGTGCGCGATCTCGTGGGCCACGGAGAGGGCATCTTCGGGATCATCGACGGCTACCCGGCCGACGCGCCCGGCGCGCCGCCGGAGCGGCTCCAGGCCATCGAGCGGCGCTGCGTGGCGTGGCGATGGAAGCTGCGCGGCCGCGATCGGCGGCTCGCGCGCACGCACGGGGATTTCCACCCGTTCAACGTCGTGTTCAACGAGAAGTCGCAGCTCACGCTGCTCGACACGAGCCGCGGATCCCAGGGCGACCCCGCGGATGACGTCGCGTGCCTCGCCGTCAACTACGTCTTCTTCGCGCTGGACGCGCCCGGCGCGTGGCAGGGCGCCTTCCGCGCGCTGTGGCAGCGGTTCTGGCGGGTGTACCTCGACGAGAGCGGGGACGCGGGCGTGCTCGAGGTGGCGGCGCCGTTCCTGGCGTGGCGCGCGCTCGTGCTGGCCAACCCGGCCTGGTACCCCGCGGTCACGCCGCGCGCGAGGGACGCCCTGCTCGGCTTCGCGGAGCGCGCCCTCGACGCCGAGCGCTTCGATCCGGACGACGCCGAGCGGGTGTTCGCGTGAGCGGCGGGGTCGTCTGGATCACGGGGCTGCCCGCGTCGGGCAAATCGACGCTCGCCGCGCGGGTGCACCGCGCGCTGCTCGACGAGGGCCGGGCGAGCTGCCTGCTCGACGGCGACGAGGTGCGCGACGCGCTCGTGCCGCGGCCGGGCTACGATCCGCGCGGCCGCGACGATTTCTACGAGACCCTCGCGCGCCTGTCGGCGCTGATCGCGCGCCAGGGGCTCGTCGCGATCGTCGCGGCGACGGCGCACCGCCGCGCCTACCGGGAGCGCGCCCGCGCGCTCGCGCCGCGGCTGCTCGAGGTGTACCTGGAGGTCTCCCCCCAGGTCTGCCAGGCGCGCGATCCGAAGGGGCTCTACCGGTCGGCGGGCGCCGGTGAGATCGGCGAGCTCCCCGGCGCGGGCCTCGACTACGAGCCGCCGCGCTCGCCGGAGCTCGTCGCGCGCGGCGGCGAGGACGACGCGGCGCTCGGGGCGATCGTGGAGCGCGCGAGATCCTGGTCCCCCGCCGCGGAAGTGTGCTCGTGGTAGGCTCCGACGCCGTGCCCGCGGTGGAGACGCTGTTCGACGAGATCAAGCGGTACGTTCGCTTCACCGAGGAGGACGCGGGCCGGCTCGCCGCGTTCCGCGCGCACGCGGAGCCCCACTTCCGCCGCATCGCCGACGAGTTCTACGACCGCATCCGCGAGCACGAGGGCGCTCACGAGGTCTTCACCGGAGAAGAGCAGGTGGAACGTCTCAAGCGCTCGCTCGTCCGCTGGATGACGCGCATCTGCACCGGGCCCTACGACGACGCGTATTTCGACGAGACCGCGAAGATCGGGCGGGTGCACGTCCGGGCCGGCCTGCCCCAGCACTACATGTTCACGGCGATGAACCTCATCCGGCTCGCGTTCGAGGAGATCGCCTGGAGCGCCCTCGGCGGCGACATGATCCCGGTCCGGGCGGCGGTGAGCAAGGTGCTCGATCTCGAGCTCGCGATCATGCTGGAGACGTACCGGGACGACTTCCTCGCGCGCGCGCAGCGCGCCGAGCGGCTGGACCGGGAGGAGGTCGGCCGCACGCTCGCGCGCACGGAGCACCGGTACAAGAGCGCCGTCGAGCTCGCGCGCGTCCTCGTGGTGGGCCTCGACGCGCACGCGGTCGTGCGGCTGTTCAACCGGGAGGCCGAGCGGATGACGGGGCTCGGGCGCGAGGAGATCCTCGGGATGCCGTTCGTCGAGACGCTCCTGCCCGAGGAGCTGCACGCCGATCACGGCGCGCTCGTGAAGGAGATCGCGGCGGGCCGCCGCGCCGACGCCGATCTCCTGGAGAGCAGCCTGCGCACGCGCGCCGGCAAGATCCGCGACGTGCGGTGGCAGCTCGCCTACGCGCCCTCCGCGGCGGACGACGAGGTGGTCCTGTTCGCGATCGGGCAGGACACGACCGACGAGAACGCGCTCGCCGCGCGGGTGCGCCAGAGCGAGAAGCTCGCCGCGGTGGGCACGCTCGCGGCCGGCCTCGCGCACGAGATCCGCAACCCCCTGAACGGCGCGCAGCTCCACGTGACCTTCCTCGAGCGGGGGCTCGCGCGCGCCGGCATGAAGGACCCGGACACGGTGGAGGCGATCAAGGTCGTCCGCGACGAGATCCGCCGGCTGTCGGTGCTGGTGAGCGAGTTCCTGGACTTCGCGCGGCCGAAGCCGCTTGTCCTGACGCCGACGTCGGTCGCCTCGCTCTGCGAGCGGGCGGTCCGCCTCGCCCTCGCGTGCGACGGCGCCAGCGCGCAGGCCGAGGTGAAGGTCGATCTGCCGTCGACCGATATCGTGCTCGAGCTCGATCCCGCCAAGATCGAGCAGGTCCTCCTGAACCTCCTCCGCAACGCGATCGAGGCGGTGGCGCCGTCGAGGGACGGGACGGTCGTGCTCCGCGCGCGGCGCCAGCCGCGCCAGGCCGTCATCGAGGTGGAGGACGACGGCGCCGGCGTCCCGAACCCGGACGCGCCGATCTTCGATCCGTTCTACTCCACCAAGCCGAACGGCACCGGGCTGGGGCTGGCGATCGCGCACCGCATCATCACCGATCACGAGGGGAGCATCGAGTTCCAGAGCCGCCCGGGGAAGACGCTGTTCCGCGTCACGCTCCCGATCCGGCTCTCCGGCTGAGATCCTGCGCTCCTCGCGGCGCGCGAGGGGCGGCCCGCGCTGGCACGCAACTTGGAAGATCGCCCGGCGTGGAATCGCACAGCATCGAACAGCCGCTGATTCTGCTCGTCGACGACGACGTCCGCACGGTCCGTCTGCTCGCGCGCCTGCTCGAGGACGACGGCTTCCGGGTGGAGCTCGCCACCGACGGCGCCCTCGCGATGGCGCGGCTCGCCCGGACGCCGCTCCCCGACATCCTGGTGACGGACTTCCGGATGCCCCACGCCGACGGGATGGCGGTCGCGCGCTTCGCGCGGTCGCTGAGGCCCGATCTCCCGCTCTTCGTGCTCACCGGGTATCCCGAGCTCGTGGCGCGGCTCGGGCGGGGGTTCGCGCCCGCGGCGATGGTGCACACCAAGCCGGTCGACTACGGCGCCCTCAGCGCCGAGCTCCGCTGCAGCGTGGAGGCGGTGTTCTCCGGCGTGGCGCACGCACAGCCGCATCTCTCCTCCTCGTCCCCTCCCCTCGCCTGAGCCGGCCGCGGGCGCGCCGGGCGCCGGCGAACCGCTTGCGCCGGCGCGCAACCGCTGCGAGGCGCCGCCCCCTCGGGCCCCGCCCGACCCGCCGCCGCCGAGGCGATCCCTCCCGTGATTCCCGCGTCGCATCCCGGCCCTGGCCGCCGGCGCGATCGCCGCGCGCGCGGCGCAGGGCGGAGCGGCCGGGTCGCCTTCCGTGGCGCGGGTCGTGCACTGGATGAGGGCATGTCCCTCAGCCGCTTCGAACATGGCGCCGTGAGCGCCGAGCTCACCGAGACCGCCACCGCCGTCGCGCGCCGGATGCGCGAGTTCCGCGTCGGGTGCGTCGTCGTCACGCAGGGGGCGCGCGCCATTGGCATCCTCACCGATCGCGATCTCGTGCTGCGGGTGATGGCCGACGCGCGCGAGCCCGAGAAGACGCTGGTGTCCGAGATCGTGACGTACGATCCGACGACGCTCCAGCAGACCGACAGCATCGAGACGGCGCTGCGCCTGATGCGCGAGCGCGGCGTCCGGCGGCTGCCGATCGTCCGTTACGACGGCAAGGTGACCGGCATCGTCACCGCGGACGATCTCACGGTCCTGCTCGCCGAGGAGCTGGCCGACCTGGGCGCCGGCATCCACCACAACGTCGAGAGCACCGAGAGCCGCTGACGGCGCGCCGTCGTCCCCGAAACCGTACGCGACGCGCGAGACGCGCGAGACGCGCGCGCGCAGCGCGACGGAGCGAGGATCTTGCGTCGCCCTCGGGGCGGTGCTTGCCTGTCGCCCTGACGCGCTGCGGTCAAAGGAGGGTCGCGACGCCTCGAAGGCGCGGTATCCTCCGGCGGTCTGCGGAAGGGACGACATGAACGCCGAGAAGAGACAGAGCTCGAGGGTGCTCGTCGTGGACGACGAGGCGAGCGCGCGCTCGGGGCTGGAGAAGCTCTTGCGACAGGAGGGCTACGCGGTCGACGCGGCGGCCGACGGCGCCGAGGCGCTCGAGATCGCGGCGGAGCGGCCGCCGGACGTGGTCGTCACCGACCTGAAGATGCCGAGGATGGACGGGATGGCGCTGCTCGGGAGGCTGCGCGAGCAGGATCCGTCGCTGCCGGTGATCGTCGTGACGGCGTTCGGGGACGTGACCTCGGCGGTGCAGGCGATGCGGGCGGGGGCCGAGGACTACCTGACGAAGCCTGTCGATTTCGACGCGCTGCTGCTCTCGATCGAGCGGGCGCAGGAGCGGAGCGCGCTCCGGGTCGAGGCGGAGAACCTGCGCCGGCAGCTCCGGGAGCGCGAGGGCGAGGGCGTGGAGGGGCTCATCGGGGCGAGCCCGGCGATGCAGAAGGTCTACCGGATGGCCCGGCAGGTGGCGGGCGCGCGGGCGACGGTGCTCATCACCGGCGAGAGCGGCACCGGCAAGGGCGAGCTCGCGCGCGCCATCCACGCGAAGGGGCCGCGCGCGAAGGCGCCGTTCGTGACGCTGCACTGCGCGGCGCTCGCGGAGTCGCTCCTGGAGAGCGAGCTGTTCGGCCACGAGCGCGGGGCGTTCACCGGCGCGGACAGGCGGCGCGTCGGGCGCTTCGAGCAGGCGCACGGGGGGACGCTGTTCCTCGACGAGGTCGGCGAGATCGCGCCCGCGACGCAGGTGAAGCTGCTCCGGGTGCTCCAGGAGAGGGCGTTCGAGCGCGTCGGCGGGAACGAGACCGTGTCGGTCGACGTGCGGCTCATCGCGGCGACGAACCGCGATCTGGCGGCGGCGGTGCAGGAGGGGCAGTTCCGGGAGGACCTCTACTACCGGCTCAACGTCGTCCACATCGACATGCCGCCGCTGCGCGTGCGGGACACGGACGTGCTGCTCCTGGCGAACCATTTTCTGCGGCGGTTCGCCGCCGAAAACCATCGTAAAATCGAGGGGTTCACCGATCAGGCGCGGGCGAAGCTGGTGGCGCACCGGTGGCCGGGGAACGTGCGCGAGCTCGAGAACGCGATCGAGCGGGCCGTCGTGCTGTGCGACGACACGCAGATCGACGCGGACCACCTCCCGATCGACGCGGCGCCGGTCGCCAAGGGGGCGCTGCGGATCCCGGGCGCGACCATGGCGGAGATCGAGCGGTACGCGATCCTGTCGACGCTCGAGGCGACGAACGGGTCGACGACGCGCGCGGCCGAGCTCCTCGACATCAGCATACGGACCATCCAGTACCGGCTGCACGAATACGGGATGTCGGCGAAGTCGAAGAAGGCGTCTGCCGCGGACTGAGGCGCTCGCCGAGGGACGTCAGACCACGTCGTGCATCCAGCCGTGCGTGTCGGGGGCGAGGCCGTGCTGGATGTTGAGCAGCGCCTCGCGGAAGCGCGCCGCCACAGGGCCGGTCTCGTTGTTGTGAATGGCGAAGGTGCCCTCCCGGGACTTCACCGCGCCGATGGGCGTGATCACCGCGGCCGTGCCGCACGCGAAGGCCTCGGTCATGCGGCCCTCGCGCACCGCAGAGCGCCACTCGTCGAAGGTGACCTTGCGCTCCTCCGCGGCATAGCCGAAATCACGGGCGAGCTGGATGATGCTGTCGCGGGTGATGCCAGGGAGGAGCGTGCCTGTCAGCTCGGGCGTCACCACCACCGTGCGGCCACCCTCCTGGTAGACGAAGAAGATGTTCATTCCGCCCATCTCCTCGACATACCGGCGATGGACGGCATCGAGCCAGACCACCTGCGCGCAGCCCTCCGCCGCGGCGTTCATCTGCGCGAGCAGGCTCGCCGCGTAGTTGCCGGCGAACTTGGCCGCGCCCGTGCCGCCAGGCGCCGCCCTGACGAAATCCTCGGAGATCCAGACCGTCACGGGCTTCACGCCCTGGGGGAAATACGCGCCCGCAGGAGACGCGATCACCAGGAAATCGTAGTCGCGTGACGACCGCACCCCGAGCGCCGCCTCGGTCGCGAACATCAGCGGTCGAATATACAGGCTCTCGCCCACCGCCGCGGGCACCCACGCGCGATCCTGGCGGATCAGGGCGTCGACACAGCCCACGAAGAGCCCGACCGGCATCTCGGGCATCGCCAGCCGGCGGGCAGAGCTGTTGAAGCGGTGCGCGTTCGCCTCCGGCCGGAACGTCTTGATGCGCCCGTCCGGCTGGCGGTACGCCTTGAACCCCTCGAAGATCGCCTGACCGTAGTGCAGCACCATCGCCGCCGGATCCAGCGTGATCGGCGCGTACGGCCTGAGCTGGCCCCTGAGCCAGCCGCCCCTGTCCGCGGAGTACGAGATCGCCACCATGTGCTCGGTGAACACGCGCCCGAAGCCAGGGCTCTGCATGCGCTGCGCGCGCTCCGCGTCGCCGAGAGGGTGCTGCGTGGGGAGGATCTCCAGATCGACCTTCGTGGCGGGCGCGCTATCGGTGCTCATCGTGCTCGACTTCCGCGACGGACAGCGGCCTACCGGCGCAGGGGCGCCGACGCTGCGCTCGTCGTGCGGCATTTTTCAGAAGAATCCTGGCGGGATGCAAGCACTTTCTCGCAGAAGAGGCGCGCCGGCGCGGGGGCTGTTCCATCCGGAGCGCGTTCGCGAAAATTGTGCAATCCGCGCGCGCCGACCGCGCGTTCCGACCGATCGATGCGATTGCGGACGATGGCTCCGCCCGAGCTCGCCTCACCGGCGGCTCACCGCACGAGAGCGGCCGGTCGTCACCCCCTCAGATAAGGGTTTCTGTCGCGCTCCTCACCGATCGTCGTGGAAGGGCCGTGTCCGGTCACGACCCGGGTCGACGGGTCGAGCGTGAGCAGCTTGCCCCGGATCGAGGAGAAGATCGCCTGCGAGTCGCCTCCCCACAGGTCGGTCCTGCCGATGCCGCGCCGGAACAGGGTGTCCCCCGTGAACGCCACCGCGCCCGCCTGCGCCTCGACCAGGAACGACACGCTGCCGGGCGTGTGCCCCGGCGTGTGGAGCACGTGGAGATCGAGCCCGCCCGCCTTCACCACCGCGCCGTCGTTCAGGTCGCCGTCGATCTCGCACCGCTCCGGCGTCGCGATGCCGAGGAACACCGCCTGCTCCGGGAGCATGTCGTACAGGAAGCGATCGGCCTCGTGGATGCGCGCGGCGGCGCCCGACCAGCGCTGGAGCGGCGCCGTGGCGCCGACGTGATCGATATGGGTGTGCGTGTGGACGATGGCCGCGACCTTCGCCCCGGCCCGCTCGAGGCGGGCGCGGATCGCGTCGAAGTCGCCCCCGGGATCGATGACCACCGCGCCCTTGCTGGCAGGGTCGACGAGGATCGAGCAGTTGCAGCCCAGCGGACCGACGGGAAACGTCTCGAGCAGCACGGGGCGAGCTTGTAGCACGCCCCGGCCGGGTACCGCATTCGGCGGGCGCGCCTATTTCGGGGCGCTCTCGATGGTGCCGTTCGAGCCGAGCCCGTTCGTCCAGTAGACGCGCTCCGCGTCGAGCGCGATGCCGTAAGGCGACGCCTCGCGCGCGACGAACGCCCCGATGATGCCGTTCGGCCATATCTTGATGATGTTCACCGACTCGGGGTCGGTGACGTAAACGCCGGTCCTGTCGGCGGCGATGCCCCGCGGGTTGGGCAGCCCGGTCAGGAGCGCCGTGACCTCCCCCTGCCCGCCGACCTTGGGCGCGCGCACCACGGTGCCCGTCCTGCTGGTCGTCCAGTAGACGTGGCTCCCGTCGAGCGCGATCTCGCGCACCTGGCCCTGGAGGGTCGCGATCGTGGTGAACGGCCCCTCGCCCGTGGAGTCCTTGCGCGCGGCCATGACGCGGCCGTCCGTCTCGTCCTCGTCCTGGGGGAGGACGGTCCAGTAAACATGGGTGTCGTCGACGACGACCCCGTGGGGCGACCCCCCGCCGCTCCAGATCTTGACGAACGGGCCGTTGCCGTTCCCGTCCTTTCGAGCGCGGACCACGGCGCCGCCGCCCTCGCGGTTGGTCCAGTAGACGAACTCGTCGTCGAGCGCGACGCCGAAGGGCGCGGTCTGCGCCGCGGCGAGGGCGGACGGCGCCTCGTCGCCCCCGCGCCGCCACCGCATCACCGCGCCGGTGTACGGGTCGCGCCGCCCCTGGCTGACCCAGAAGACGTACGTGTCGTCGGCCTTGATGCCCGCCGGGTCGACCTCATCGGACGCGATGACGCTCGCCTCGTCGGTCTCGTGCGACCACTGCATGACCATGCCTTCATCGCCGTTGGTCCAGAACAGGTCGCCGCCGGCAACGGCGATGTACACCGGATCCCGCTGGCCCGTGGCGTGGGTCCTCGTGGAGACGCAGGTCCCCTCCTGGCAGCTCCCGCGGCACGCGACGGGACAGGTGCCGCAGTGCAGGGCGTCGCCCATCACGTTCACCTCGCAGCCGTTCTCGGCGTCCGCGTCGCAGTCGACGTAGGTGTCTCCGCAGACCGGAGGATCCACGATGACAGGGCCCTCGCCTCCGGCCCCGCCCGTGCCCGCGCCCACGCCATTCCCGCCGCCCTCGCCCGGCGCGCCCCCGCCACCGCCCTCGCCCGGCGCGCCGCCCTCGCCCCCGCCTGACGACGTCACGCTGCCGGGCCCGGCCCCCCCGCTGGCAAAGAGGCTCGACGCATCAGGGGCGGAGCAAGCTGCCACGGCAAATCCGGAGAAGAGCGCGAGGAGAACGGTGCGACGCATTGTGCTCTGCATGGAAACCTCCACCGATACAGGCTACACGAGGCCGTCGAGAAAACGCATCTGCGAACTTGACGAGTCGCGCATGCGCCGTTCGTCCGCGCACGACAGGCGCGGATGTGGGGTGTTCCTGGCAGATCGGCGGGACCGCTCAGCGCGCGTCCGCCGGCGCCGGATCGCGGCGACGTCGCGGGATCTGCCGAGAGGTGGTCGCGCGCGCTGGAGGCGGGCGGCGGACGACGCGCGATGGGGGCGAAGGCGCGACTCCGCATCTCGGACGGCGCGACTCTGCACCTCGCCGGACAGCGCCTCTCCGTCACGCTGCCGCGCGCGGCGCGGCTCACGCGCGTTCCGAGAGCTCCAGCCTCTGCGCTCGCGGACGCTCGCTCGCGGTGCTCACGAGCTCGCATCCGTCCCGGGGCGCAACGGTGGCGATGGCGCTGGACCCGGAGGGGCGCTACCCTCGGGCGCCGGGTGTCTGAGCGCACGTTGTCAGCCAGGGTGGAATCGCCGCTCCGCCGCGAGGCGCCTCGCGGGCACGGCGTGGTGCTGCGCGCCCTGCGCCGCGCTGGTGCGCCCGACGCGCGAGCGCGCGCGCTGAGGCCCGGAGGCGTGACCTCATGAGCGGGCCCATGTTCATCGCGGGGGGCCAGGCGAGCGACGCGGCGCGGGAGCGGGCGCTGGCGCTCGTCGGGCGCACGCTCTTGCACCGGTACCGCATCGAGGAGCTCGTGGCGATGGGCGGCATCGCCGCCGTCTTCAGGGCCAAGAAGCTCGCGACCGGCGAGGACGTGGCCGTGAAGGTGCTCCACCCGGACGCCGAGGAGCTGCCGGAGCTCATCGAGCGCTTCGAGCGCGAGGCCATCGCGGGCCGTCACATCTTCCACCCCAACGTCGCCGCGGTCTACGAGATCAACCAGCTCGACGACGGCGCGTGGTTCATGGTGATGGAGTTCATCCGCGGCACCACGCTGCGCAAGCTCATCGACAAGGGGCCCGTCCCGCCCGTCCGCGCCGCGAACATCGCGCGACAGCTCGCGACCGCGCTGAACGCGGCGCACGATTTCGGGATCATCCACCGGGACGTGAAGCCGCTCAACATCATGGTGCTCGACGGGCCGGAGGAGCGCGTCCAGCTCATCGATTTCGGCCTCGCCAAGGTGCCGGTCGAGCAGTTCTCGTTCACCACCGACGACGGCTCGCGCCGCTCGCTGACGAACGCCGGGGTGCTGCTCGGCACGGTGGCGTACATGGCGCCCGAGGCGGCGCTCGGCATGCGCTCGGTCGACAGGCGCGCCGACCTCTACGCGCTCGGCGTGATCCTCTACGAGATGCTCGCGGGCAAGCACCCCTTCACGGCGGTCGAGCCCTCGGCGCTCTTCGCGCAGCACCGATCGGCCGTGCCGGCGCCGATCGCCGAGCGCACCCCGGGCGTCGTCGTCCCGCCCGCGCTCGAGGCGGTCGTGATGCGCCTGCTCGCGAAGGATCCGGACGACCGCTTCCCCCACGCGCGCGCCGTGGTCGTGGCGCTCGACGCCGCGCTCCAGAAGATGAGCGGGCCGGAGCAGCTGAGCATCGCCGCGCCGGCCAGCCTCAAGGCCGCGGCCAGCTTCCTCGAGCGGCGGACGTCGCGCGCCGTGATCACCGGCGCGGGCATCCTGTTCTTCACGCTGGGGAGCGTGATCGCCTGGCTGCTCGTGTCGCGGTGAGCGCGGCGCGATAGGAGAGGGCCGCGGCGACCTACTCGCAGAGGCCCACGGGGAGCCCGGCGATCGAGGAGCTGTCGACGCACTTCCTGCCGCCCGGGCACGGGCGGGCGCGATCGCCGCTCGGGTCGCAGAGGTCCTTGCATGTGCCCGATCGCTCGTCGCACACGCTGCCGGGCGCGCAGGAGAAGAGGGCGTCGCACGGCTGCCCGCCCGAGCCCGCGCCCGCGTACCAGCACGACGTCGCGCCGTTGCCCAGGAACACGCACGCGGCGCCGTTCTCGCAGTCCTGCGCGAAGAGGTCGCAGCCGTCGCCCGCCGCGCAGGAGCCGCCGGTCGGCGAGCCGCCGTCGTAGAGGCACGCGCTCCCCGGCCCGCACGCCGAGGGGCCGTCGCAGGTCGCGGCGCAGCGCTGATCCGGGCTGCACGACAGCGCGTCGCCGCACTCGGGCGCGGCGAGGCACGTCTCGCCGGGGCCGGCGCCGGTGCGCGGCTGCCGCGCGAGGCTCGCGCCGCGGGGCAGCGCGAGCGCGTCCCGATCGAGGAGGACACCCGCTCTGTAGACGCGCGAGACCCGCTCGAGCGCGCGGACGTCGGCGAGCGGATCGCCGTCGACCACGAGCACGTCCGCGAGCGCCCCTTCCTCGATGCGCCCGAGATCGGGCCGCCCGAGCACGTCCGCGGCCGCGCGCGTGGCGGCGACGAGCGCGTCGATCGGCGGCATCCCGGCCTCGACGAGGAGCGCGACCTCGCGGGGCAGGGCGAGCCCGTGGAAGACCGCCGGGTTGCCCGCGTCGGTGCCGGTGGCGACGGTGACCCCGGCCTGGTGCAAGGTGGCGAGGTTCGCGATCGCCCGGTCGCGCAACCCCTTCACGATCTCGCGGTACCCGGCTGTCGTCATGTCCGCGAGCAACGACGGGTCGCGCAGGGCGGCGATGACGTCGGCCGGCACGTCGTCGCGCAGGGCGGGGTCGTCGAGCCCGTCGAGCGCGCCGTGGGCGACGCGGTACAGGCCGTCCATCACGGAGAGCGTCGGGACGACGACGGCCCCCGCCGCGGCCATCCGCGACGCGAGCTCGGACGAGATGAGGTCCTGATCGGGCAGGTGCGCGAAGAGCGTCACGCCGGCGTCGAGCGCGACCTCGATGTCTTCGGCCTCCGCCACGTGAGCGATGACGCGGACGCCCGCGGCCCCGGCGGCCTGCGCGATCGACGCGACGGCGTCGGGCGAGAGGCGCGGGAGCGGCCGCGATCCGCCGGACTCGAGGACGATCTTGATGAAGTCCGGTGCGCCCGGGAGGAGCGCCTCGAAGGCCCCGGCGACGTCGGCGGGAGAATCGATGAAGAGGCAGAAATCGCCGGGCGGGCTGCCGTGATAGCAGGGGTGCCCGCCCGTCGCGGTGAGCAGCGGCCCGGCCGCGAAGAGCTGCGGCGCGAGGACCTCGCCGGCGCGAGCGCGCGCGCGCTGCTCGAAGATGACGCGCTGGGGCGAGCCGAGGTCGAGGTACGAGGTGACGCCCGAGCGGAGCATCGCCTTCGTGTGGTCCTCGAGGTGGAGGTCGCCATCGTGATAGGCGTAAGGCCCGGCGGCGCTCAGCGAGTGGACGTGGAGGTCGATGAGGCCGGGGAGCATCGTCTTTCCGGAGACGTCCACGACCTCGCCGCCCACGACCTCGACGTCGTCGCGCTCGTCGAAGGCGACCTGCTTCACCCTGTCCCCCTCGATCACCACCGTCGCCCTGCCCGCGCGCGCGCCGTCGAAGACCGTACCTCCCCTCAGCACGGTGCAGCCCGAACACCCCACCTCGACGAGGGCGTGAGGCGCGGAGCGCTCGGGGGCGCCGCACCCTGCGAGCGACGTTGACGAAGCAAGGAGAAAGAAAGGGAGACCACCTATCGCAAGCCCGAGCGAAGTACGATGCATGACACTCCTTTGCTGATGAGCGATGAGCGCTCACGAGGGAGGCGGGCCCGGTACCGGAGAGGGCGACGAAAGGCAATTCAATGAGGCCGCGCTCACGGCGCGATGGATGCGCGCGCGCATGGCGCCGCGTTGTCCAGGGTTGTTCGGGTCGCGCAGAAACGGCGCGCCGACCCGGATCGCGTCGGGAGGGCGATATCGAGCCTCTCCCCTGCCTCGCGGCGCCCCGGGTGATTCAGGGCCGAAAGGAGAGCCGCGAGCGCCGGGACGAGCGAGAGAGAAGGCGCGCGAGCGCGCCGCCGCGGGGCGCTCGCGCCGCCGGCGCCGGACCGCCGTGGATGACATGAAATGGCGTCAATGTTCTCGCCGTCGACTCATCGATCGTCGAATTGCCAAGGGTCTTTGCGAGCCCCACTTACCACTGGGAGGTTCTATCATGAGTGGTTCGAACGACGGGAATGATGCGCCGAAGGTCCTGGATCTCTCCGTGAAGGAGCTGCGCAGCGCGATCGACGAGCTGTCGGGCAGGCTGGAGGCAATAGAAATAGCGAATCGGTCCAGCCGCATTTGCGGCGGCTGTCACGGCTGCGGCTGTCACCGTCCTTGCCACGGCTGCGGCTGCCACGGCTGCGGCTGTCACCGTCCTTGCCACGGCTGCGGCTGTCACGGCTGCGGCTGTCACCGTCCTTGTCACGGATGCGGCTGCCGCTAGGCCCGGACCAGCGGTGAACGAGGGATCCCGGGAGGGCGAGGAGCGCGGAGGATCTCCGCGGCGGTTTCCCGTCTTCCTGGGATCGCTCCTCATCGCGCCAGGTGGCGTGGCGGTCGACCATGACGTGATTCTCCCCCTCGCTCCCCGGCGCATCGATCCTCGAGCGCCAGCATCGAAGCTCTTTGACGAACGAGGAGCGCGGACAGGCGGAGACGCCGCCGCCCCGCCCATCCCTGGAGATCTCGCGTGGCCATCCAACTGCCCAGCTCACCGGTCGCCAGTTCACAGCTCGAGGGGACCGCCCTTCCTGCGCGGGAGGGAGAGCGCGAGAAGCTCGCGCGATCGCGTGTCCTCGTCGTGGGGCTCGAGCCGTGGGGGGCCGTCGCGGCCGTGGAGCTCGCGTCGGCGGGCGTCGGCGCGCTCCACGTCCTCGACGACAGGAGCGTCACGACGGACGATCTCGGCCCCTTCGCCGAGGCGGATCTCGGGAAAGAGCGCGCGATTTCCCTCTCCCTCGCGCTGTCGCGGCTCGCTCCCCGGTGCGCTGTCACCGCGGGGGCGCTCGTCGCCGCCGCGGACGGCCCCCTCGTCCAGGAAGACACCGCCTGGGATCTCGTCCTCACCTGCGTCTCGAGCGACGATCTCCTCGTCCTCCAGAGCGCCGCGCGGTTCGCCCACGCCGCCTCGCTCCTCTCTCTGAGCGCGCACCTCGACGGGCTCGAGGCGGTGATCGGCCCGGCCGTCGTGCCCGGCGAGACCGCGTGCTGGAACTGCTGCCGTCTCCGGAGGCTCGCGACGAGCCGGGAGCCCGACGCCGATCACGCGCTCCAGGCGTCGCTCCTCGCCGAGCGCCCGGGCCCCCGCGCGCGCACGTACCTCGCGCCGATGCCGGCGCTCCTCGGCCACGCCGTCGCGCTCGCGGCCGTCGATCTGCTCGTGCGCCGGAGCGCGTCGCCGCTCGCGGGGCGCCTCGTGATCCAGGACCTGATCGGGCTGGAGGCGTCGTTCCACGCCGTCCTGCAGATGCCCTGGTGCGCGATCTGCGGCGGCGCGGCCGCCGCCCTGCGCGCGGGGGCGGCGCGCCGGGGCCCGAGCGCGCCGCTGAACGCCGCGCGCGACGCCGCGGAGCTCCGGCGGCTCCTGGCCGGCGTCGTCGACCCGCGGACCGGCATCGTCCACGAGCTCAGGCTGGCCGCGCTGAGCCCGGCGCTCGCGCCCGAGGCGCCGGTCGTCGCCACCGCGCTGCTCAGCAACTACACCGAGGGCGGGCGCCACGGCCCCCACCGCTGCCAGGAGCCGGAGATCGGCACCGGGAAGGGCGTCACGGCCGTCGAGGCCCTGATCAGGGCGACCGGCGAGGCGGTCGAGCGCTACGGATCCAGCCGCGTCGACCACGGCGCGCTCCTCCGCGCCTCGGTCGCCGAGATGAAGGGCGACTTCATCGCTCCGGAGCGGCTCTGTCTCTATGACGACGCGCAGTACGCGCGCCCCGACTTCCCCTATACCCGGATCGATCCGACCACGCCGATCGACTGGGTCCTCGGTCGCTGGCTGGACACCCGCGCGCCCGTGTACGTCCCGGCGCTCGCGGCCTATTACAGCTACTGCGCCGGACCCGAGGCGCACTTCTGCCAGGTGACCTCGAACGGGCTCGCCGCCGGCCCGACGCTCGAGGCGGCGTCGATGAAGGCCGCGCTCGAGCTCATCGAGCGCGACACGTACATGATCTCATGGCTCGCCCGCCGGCCGGGGCGGCGGATCTTGCCCGACGACGCGATCGAGCCCGAGGTGCACGAGATCGCCCGGCAGATCGAGGAGCGCGGCGCCCGGATCGAGCTGTATCTCCTCGACGCGGGCGTCGCGGTCCCCGTGGTGATGTGCGTGGGGTACGGCGACGGAGAGCGCTGGCCCGGGGCGGTTGTCTCGATCGCCGCCCACCTGAGCCCCCTCACCGCGATCAAGAAAGCCATCCTGGAGCAGGGCCAGATCGGGAGTTATGCGTTCCGCCTCATGACGGGCGAGATGCCCGCCGTCCCGGAGCGACCGGAGGACGTGCGCACGCTCGACGATCACGCGACGTACTATGTCCCCCGGAGCCGCGCCGCGGCCTTCGCCTTCCTCCGCCAGGGCGGCACGGTGACCGCCGCCGAGCTCGAGGAGCCCGAGGACACCTCGCTGTCCGAGCTCACCCGGCGCGTGACGGCCGCGGGGCTGCGCATCGCCATCGTCGACGTGACGTCGCCCGATCTCGCGGCGACGCCGTTCCGCGTCGCGCGGGCCGTGGGGCCCGACTTCCAGCAGATCCATTTCGGCCACGAGCTGGCGCAGCTCGGCAATCCGCGCCTCCGGTCCATGGCGCCCCGCGGGATCAACCCGGACCCTCACCCGATGGCCTGAGCGAGGAGACCATGGCAAGGAGCAAAGAGACGGACGTCGCGCGGCTCTATCACCTCCAGTCGTCCCACGTGAGGTCGCGGACGCCGGAGCCGGCGTTCGGCGCGGATCTCCAGCCGCTCGGCTTCCGCACCTACGCCGGATCGGCGCGAACGCCGCTGCCCGGGCGCGATTTCGCCATCGACGCCCCGCTCGGCGACGTGCTGGAGCGGCGCCGGTCGATCCGCGAGTTCGCCCTCAGGCCGATGCCCCTGGAGACGCTCGGGCGGCTCCTTCACGCGAGCTACGGCGTCCGCGGCGCGCGGAAGGTCGACGGAGAGTGGGGCTGCGATCGCCCGACGCCCTCGGCCGGCGGGCTGTACCCGCTCGAGATCTACGTGGCGACGCAGGCCGTGGAGGATCTCCCGGATGGCCTCTACCACTACGACGCGCGCGCGCACGAGCTCGAGCTCCGCCGGGGAGGCCTCGCGCACGCGGCGCTCACGGATCTGACGCTCGATCAGACGATGGTCCTGAGCACCAACGTCGTGGTCATCATCACGGCGGTCCCGTTCCGCACCATGTGGAAGTACGGCCAGCGCGGCTATCGCTTCCTGTGGCTCGACGCGGGGCACGTCGGCCAGAACCTCTATCTCGTCGCGACGGCGATGGGCCTCGGCCCGGTGGCGATCGGCGGCTTCTACGACGATGAGCTCAAGGCCTTCCTGGCGCTCCCGGCCGAGGAGGACGCCATGTACGTCGTCTGCATCGGTCAGCCCGGTCCGGCAGAGGGCCCGGCAGGGCCGCCGCGCGGTTGAACACGGAGCGTCGGAGAGCACCATGTCCAGAATTCGACTCAGCCGCTCGGCCAGCATCACGCCCACGGACGCGGGGGTCATCCTCCGATCCGATCTCGGCACCTTCCAGATCACCGGCGCGGACGTGAGCGCGTTCCTCGAGCGGATGGCGCCGCTGCTCGACGGGTCGCGCGATCGCGAGGCGATCGTCGAGGCGCTCGCCGACTACTCGCGAGAGAGCGTGACCGCGTTCCTCGATCTGCTCGAGGCGCGCGGCCTCGTCGAGCCGGCGCCCGACGCGGCGGAGCCCGCGGACCGCGAGCGCCTCCGCGGGCAGGCCGAGTTCCTCCGCAGGTGGTCGACGGCCCCGCAGCAGGCGGCGCAGCGGCTGGCGAGCGCGCGCGTGCTCGTCGTGGGCCTCGATCCCTGGGGCGCGGCGGCGGCCCTCGCGCTCGCCGCGGCGGGGATCTCCGCGCTGCGCCTGATCGACGACGGCGCGGTCGGCCCGCGCGACGCGGCGGTGCTCCGGGAGCGCGGCCAGGCGGCGCTCGGCGCGCCCCGCCGCGGCGCCGTGGCGGCGCTGATCCGCGAGCGCGCGCCGCGGTGCCGCGTGGACGAGAGCCCCGCCGCGGCGCTCGACGCGGGGGACCTCCTCTCGCCGGAGGGGCGGCCTCACCTCGTCGTCGCGGCGGCGCGCGGCGACGACGCGGAGCTCCTGTCGCGCGTCGCGCGGTTCGGCCACCGCGCGCAGGTCGCCTCGCTCTTCGCGCACCTCGCGGGGACGACGGCCGTCCTCGGCCCCCTCGTGATCCCGGGGAAGACGGCGTGCCGGGTCTGCGCGGCGGCCGAGGCGCTCAACCCGCCGCTCGCGGCGCGCGCCCCGGCCATCGAGCGCGGGTCGCCGCCCCACGCGGGCGCCATGGCGCAGATGCTCGGCCACCTCGCGGCGATGGAGGCGCTCAAGGTGCTCTCCGGGTACACGCCGTCGAGGCTCGGGGGCCGGGTGCTGATCCAGGACCTCTCGACGTTCGAGACGTCGCACCACGCGCTGGTGAGGCTGCCCTGGTGCGGCGTGTGCGGCGAGGGGTGACGCGGGCGCGGAGGTGCTCTAACCTGCGGCCGTGAAGAGGGCTCGCCCCCACGCCGCCGCCGGCCCGACGCCATGATCGGCCGGACCCTCGACGACCGCTACGCGATCCTCCGGCTGATCGGCCAGGGCGGGATGGGCGCGGTCTACGAGGCGCGGCACACCGGCACCGGGCGCCGCGTCGCGGTCAAGGTCATCCTCGGGCAGGCCGCGGACGACGACGTGCTCCGCCGCTTCCAGCGCGAGGCGCGCGCGGTCGGGGCGGTCGAGTCGGAGCACATCGCGCAGGTGTTCGACACCGGGCGCGACCGCGAGACCGGCGCGCCGTACATCGCGATGGAGTTCCTCGAGGGCGAGGACGTGCAGGCCCTCATCGAGCGGCTCGGCCCGCTGCCTGTCGATCTCGCGCTCCGCATCGGCCTGCAGGCGTGCCTCGGGCTCGAGCGCGCGCACGAGGCCGGCGTCGTCCACCGCGACATCAAGCCGGCGAACCTGTTCCTCGCGCGGAAGCACGGCGGGCAGCGCGTGATCAAGCTGCTCGACTTCGGCATCGCAAAGATGTCGGACCAGGGCCTCGGCAACGGCGGGATGACGAAGAGCGGCGCGCTCCTCGGCTCGCCCCTCTACATGTCGCCCGAGCAGGCGCGCGGCAGCGGCGCCGTCGACGCGCGCTCGGACGTCTGGTCGCTCGGGGTCAGCCTGTACCACGCCCTCTCGGGGCACCGGCCGAACGAGCACCTGACCGGCCTCGGGGAGCTCGTCCTGGCCATCTGCACGACGCCCGTGCGCTGGATCCAGGAGATCGCGCCGTGGGTGCCGCCGGAGGTCGCCCACGTGGTGCACCGGGCGCTGGTCATCGATCCGGCCGGCCGCACCGCGAGCGCGGGCGAGCTCGCGGCCGCGCTGCGCGCGTTCCTGCCGAACGGCGAGGCGATCGTCGAGGCGATGCTCGCGCCGCTCGGCGCCGACGCGCGCGCGTCCCGCCCGTCGATGGCGTCGCTCGGGCCGCAACCGCCGTCGGGACCGCAACCGGCGGCGTGGCCGCATACGCCGTCGGGGCCGCAACCGGCGGCGTGGCCGCAACCGCCGTCGGGGCCGCAACCGGCGGCGTGGCCGCATACGCCGTCGGGGCCGCAACCGCCGACGGAGCCGCGACCGCCGGCGGGGTCACAACCGCCGGCGGGGTCGCAGCCGCCGGCGGGGTCGCAGCCGCCGGCGGGGACGCACGCGCTGTCGGGCACGGCGCCCGCCACGAGCGTGCGGCTGTCGAACCGCCCGGAGCGCACGGCGGCGCGCCCGCCCGTCGCGCTGCTCGCCGGCGGCATGCTCGCCGCCGCGGTCGCGGTCGGCGCCGGCATCCACATCGCGCTCCGCGGCGAGTCGCCGCCGGCCGCGCCCTCGGCCGACCAGCCGCAGCCCCCGCGCGCCGAGCCCGAGCCCCCGCGCGCCGAACCCGAGCCGCCGCGCGCCGAGGCGCCGACGCCCGGCCTCTCGCCCGCCGCGGCCTCGACGGCGCCCGAGGCGCCGCCCTCGCCGACGACGAGCGCGACGGCGCCGCCGACGTCGATCGCGCCCGCCGCTGCATCGGCGCTGGCGTCCGCGAGGCCCGCCGCACGCCCGCCGGCGCCCAGGCCGTCCGCCAGGCCGCCGGCGACCCCCAGGCCCCCGAGGAACGACGATGACGAGACATCGAGGAAATAGCCGCGTCGCGTGGTGTGTCGCCGCGCTCCTGTCGCTCTCCGCCGGCGTCGCCCGCGCGGAGCCCTCCGCGGAGCAGGCGGCGGCGGCCGAGGCGCTCTTCCGCGAGGGGCGCGAGCTCGTCGCCCAGGGCAAGCTCGCCGAGGCGTGCCCCAAGTTCGCGGCGAGCCAGCGGCTCGATCCAGGCTACGGCACCCAGTGGAACCTGGCCGACTGCCTCGAGCGCGTCGGCCGGACCGCGAGCGCCTGGGCGGCGTTCCGCGAGGCGGCGGACATGGCGAGCCGCGCCGGCCAGGCCGAGCGCGAGGCCAAGGCGACGCGCCGCGCGGCCGATCTGGAGAAGAAGCTCGAGCGCCTCACCGTCGCGGTGCGCGCGCCGGCCGACGGGCTCGTCGTGCGGCGCAACGGCGCGGTCCTCGACGCGGGGGCGTGGGGCGCGCCGCTCCCTGTCGATCCGGGCAAGCACCGCGTCGAGGCGACCGCGCCCGGCAAGAGGCCGTTCTCCGCGGAAGCGCAGACCGCGGGCCCCGGCAACACCGTCACGGTCGAGATCCCGCCGCTCGAGGATGACCCCGCGGCGGCGGCGGCGGCAGCGGCGGCGCCGCAGCCCGCCGGACCGGTCGATCCGCGGCCCGACGCGCCGCCCCGGCCCGCCGGGGGCGGCGACGGGGACGGCGGCGCGAGCACGCGCCGCGCGCTCTCCTTCGTGGCCGGCGGCGTCGGCGTCGCCGGCGTCGTGACGGGCTCGATCTTCGGGCTGATCGCGAGCGCGCGGTGGAACCGGGCCCAGGACGAGCACTGCCGGACCGAGACGCTCTGCGACGACAAGGGCGTGGCGCTGGTCGACGACGCCAGGAGCGCCGCGGCGCTCTCGAACGTCGGCTTCGTCGTCGGCGGCATCGGGCTCGCGGCCGGCGTCGCGCTGTTCGTGACGTCGCTCGACGACGCGGAGCCCGCGGCGGCGCGGGTCGTGGTGATGCCCGCGCTCGGGACGACCGGCGGCGGGCTGGCGATCCAGGGCCGCTTCTGACGGGCGGCCGGCGCGCGCTCAGGCGGAGAAGGTCACCGGGAGCGCGCGGAGGCCGCGGACGAGGAAGCTCGGGATCCACTCCAGGCAGGGCTCGGCGATCGCGAGGTCCGGCAGCCGCTGGACGATCGTGTTGAGCACGACCTGGGCCTGGACGCGCGCCAGCTGGGCGCCCAGGCAGAAGTGGATCCCGCCGCCGAACCCGACGTGCCGGGTGTCCTTGCGCAGGATGTCCATCCGCTCCGGGTCCGGAAAGCGATCTGGATCGCGGTTCGCCGCGAGGAGGAAGCCGAACGCGATCCGACCTGCCTCGATCCGCACGCCGCGGATCTCGACGTCCTCGCGGGCGCGGCGGGACGATTGGTACCCGACACCGGCGTAACGCAGGATCTCCTCCACCGCCTTGTCGATGAGCCGCGGATCCTCCCGGAGCATCTGCATCTGGTCAGGGTGGTTGATCAGGGCCAGCGCGCCGTTGCCGATGAGGTGCGTCGTCGTCTCGTGACCGCTGGCGAGCAGCAGCGCGCACGTCGAGATCAGCTCGGCGTCGCTGAGCATGCTGCCCTGCTCCTCCGCGAGCAGGAGCCGGCTGAGGACGTCGTCGCCGGGGTGCGCCCGCCGCTCCGCGATCAGGCCGCGGAGGAACTCCTCGAACCCGACGACCCCCTGATGGCCGAGCTCGATGGTGTCCTCGTCGGGCACCGGCGCCCCGAGCAGCCGGAAGAGCGCGTCGGACCACCCCTTGAGCCGCTCGGTGTCCGCCGGCGAGATCCGGAGCAGCCTCCCGATGACGACGCCGGGCAGCGGGTACGCGAGGTCACCGAGGAGGTCCATGCGCCCCCTGGCCGACGCCGCGTCGATCATCTCGTCCGCGACCCGCTGGACCAGCGGGCGCAGCCCCTCGACCACCTGGGGCGTGAACGCCCGGGCCACGAGGCTGCGCAGCCGCGTGTGCCTGGGAGGGTCGGCGAGCACCATCCAGTGAGCGATGAACTCGTCGTACCGCTTCAGCTTCTGCCGCAAGAGCGCAGGGACACCGCTGATGTAGTAATCGACGCGCTCCGCCGAGAAGCGCGGATCCCGCAGGATGAGCTGTACGTCCTCGTAGCGGGTCAGACAGTAGACGTTGAGCTGAGGGTCCCAGTAGACGGGGGCCTCGGTCCGCATGCGCTGGAACGTCGGGTGTGGATTGGCGGAGAATTCAGGACCGAGAAGATCGTATCTCGGCGCAGCGCCACGGACTCCCATCGTGAACCGGCTCCTGGTGAATTCGGGGTACCGTGCATCGTAGCACCGGCGCAGGCAACCGGCCCGATCAGCGAGCACCTGGACGAACGGAATCAGGGAGACAGAGGTGCCAGGATGGAACGGAGTATTCTGCCCGGCGATCCTGCGCGCCGGCCGCTGTAAATGTAGGACAGCGCGCCGGAGACGCGATGACGCGCTCAGCCGTCATCGCACGGTTCGACACGACACCAGACATGCAACCCACGGCTCGTAGGGGGAGTCCGGAAAGTCCATACGTCACCGCACGTCGCGGCCACGCCCCACAAGCGTGTTGCAGCCCACGCCTCGTTCATCGACCGCTGAGTCCGCCATCGCCCCTGCCCGAGCGCTTGAGCTCCCGCACGACGATCGCTCCGTGGTTGCGGCTCGGGGGGTCAGGGTAGAAGTCGCTGACGATGTGATCCCTGTCGGGCACGGTGAACCCGTAGCCCCTGTACACCTCGAGGAACGGATCGATGAGGCACCCGTTCAGCTCCATGAACGCGTAGTCGCGCGCGTCGACCTCGCCGTGCCGCCGGCAGTAGGCGTCATAACCGGGGATCTTCGCCCCGGCGACGACGTAATCGAGGCCGAGCTCCTCGGCCAGCCTGACCGGCGTCTCGATGAGGAGCGCATAGCCCCGGGCCCCGCGCGCCTCCCGCCGGAGCGTGCCCGACACGAGGTAGAGGGCGTTCGCGGTGGCCATGTCGACGTCCGGCAGGTTGCCGTGGTTGGTCACCTCATCCCAGCTCCTGAAGCCCTTGCCCCCGCTGCGCTCGTACCGCGTCAGGCAGCTCGTGAGCGTGCCGATGATCTCGCCGTCCTGCTCGAAGACCCAGAACCCCTGGGGGAACTTCGCGAGCCGGACGAGCATCGTCTCCCGGCTCGCCCGCTGGTACTCGGGCCAGTCCTCCTCGACCCGCATGATCGCATCCATGTCCGTGACGCTGGCTCGACGCGCCTTCACCATGGCTGACCTCCCCGGCGCGACCCGACGTCGCGCCATCCATCCTCACAGCTTGCCGCTCCTCATCGCCGCGACGAGCGCCAGCCCGTCGTGGCCCGGGTCGGACGCCACCTGGCGCGCGATGGCGTCCGCCGCGGCCTGCGCCTCCTCGAGCACCGCGCGCTCGTCCATCGTGAGCACCTCTCCGTCGCGCATCACCGTCCGCCCCGCGACCATCACCCTCTTCACCTCGGTGCCGCGCGCGTTGTACACGAGGTTCGGCACGATGTTCCGCACCGGGGAGTCGAGCAGCGGAGAGAGGCTCGGCTCGCGGAGATCGATGAGGATCAGGTCGGCCTGCTTGCCCACGTCCAGCGACCCGATCTGATCCCCGAGGCCGATCGCCCGCGCGCTGTCGATGGTCGCCATGCGCAGCACCTCCCAGGGCGGCATCACCTTCGGATCGCGCCGCGCGATCTTGTTGAACAGCGCGGTGAGCCGCATCTCGTTGAACATCGAGCACGCGCTGTTGTCCGAGCCGAGGGCCACCGTGCCGCCCGCCTGCTTGAAGGCGAGCGCCGGCGGCACGATGCCGTCGATGAGGCCGATGGCGCTGGAGCAGAGCATCATGCGGACGCCGCGGCGGGCCATGAGCTGCACCTCGTCCTGCGTCGCCTCGGTGAGGTGGACGGCCATGAGCTGATCGTCCAGGTAGCCGAGCTCGTCGAGGTACGCCGGGGTCCGCTGGCCGTGGCGCGCGAGCACCTGCGCGATCTCCCGATCTCCCTGGGCCACGTGCATGTGGATCATGAGGCCTTCGCGATCGGCGGCGCGCTTGATCTTCTGGAGATGCTCCCGGAGCACGGCGTCCGCCGCGACCGGCCCGAGCAGCACGGTGATGCGCCCCTCCGCCGCGCCGTTCCACTCGCGCGCAAACGCGACGGCCGCGTCGATGTCGTCGCCGACCTCCGGATCCAGCGGATAGAGCCCGTCGAGCTTCGCGTCCATGCCGAGCGCGCTGATCGAGGCGGCGAGGCGACCCCGGACGCCCGCGGCCGCGTACGCCTGCGGCCAGCCGGGGAAAGGGGCGATGTGGTCGAGGAAGGTCGTTATCCCCGACTTGATCCCCTCGAGGAGGGTGAAGCGCGAGCGCGCGAGCGCGTCCGCGTCGTTCACGTACTTGTAGTAGATCCAGTAGGCCTTCTCGAGCCAGTGGTCCACGTCCTGCGCCACGCCGCGGATCACGTTGACCGTCGAGTGCAGGTGCGCGTTGATGAACCCCGGGAGCATGGCGTGGCCTGTCGCGTCGATCCGCTCCTCGGCGGTGAACCGCGCCGAGAGCTCCGCGGTCGTGCCGACCGCCGCGATGCGCCCACCCTCGATCGCGACCGCTCCATCGCCGATGTACCCCACGCCGTCTCCGCGCATGGTCAAGGCGTGTGCGTGCACAACGAGCGTGTCGGCATGTTCCATCTGAGAGCTCCTTTCCGGTTGCGACGGCGCGCCGGCGCCGACGCCGAGTCCATGAAGCAGGCAAAGCGAGAGGGAGTAAGGAAGATGGATAGTTCGACCGCTCAGGACTGTCCCAGCACCCTCCCGACCTTACGCCACGACGGGCGCGAGGTGACGCGCTCCCACCAGGCCGCCACGCCGGGCCGGCTCGACACGAAGTCGCCGCCGCCGGAGGCGATCAGGTAATTGATGTACGGCATGTGCGTGATGTCCGCGAGCGAGAACGTCCCGCCGGCGAGGTACGGCTGGGTCGAGAGCGTCCTGTCCATGACGTCGAACGCCAGGGCCACGTCCTTTTTGGCCTTCTTCAGCATCGGCTCGTCGGGCGGCGGGGGGAAGTACACAGCGCCAGGGCTGCTCCAGACGAGGTTGTAGACGGGCCCGCTCCGGATCACGTCATAGGCGGGCCCGCTGAAATACGATTGCTCGCAGCTGATCCATTGCTCCATCCGCGCCCACTCCCGGATATCGCGCGGCGTGAGCGAGGCGCCGGGCAGGCGCTTATCGAGGTAACGGATGATCGCCCTCGACTCGTAGAGGAGAAACCCGTCGTCCTCGAGCACGGGGATCTCCCCGAACGGGTGCCGCGCCAGGTGCTCGGGGAGGGTCTTGTCCTCGCCCATCAGCACGTTCACCTCGACGATCTCGGCCTCGTGCTCCTTCTCGGCGAGGACGGTCAAGACCTTCTGCGTACACGTGCTCTCCGGCATGCCATAGACCTTCATGGGAACCTCCTTGTTGCCTTCGCCGTTCACGTCCTCGATCGGCGCCGCACCCGGCGTCTCCGCGGGCGCGCCGCGACCGCGCGCCTGTCACCGGCGCCCGTCGACCGCGCGCTCCGCCGGCGGCAGGTGCTCGAGCAGGTAGCGCGTGAGGAGCTGGACCGTCGGATACTCGTACGCCAGCGTCGACGGCACCGGCTGGCCGGTGCGCGCGGACAGCTCGTGGCGCAGATCCACCGCCATGAGCGAGTCCATCCCGAGCTCGCGCAGCGGGAGATCCGTGGGGATGTCGCGCGCGTCCGGCAGCAGCAGGACCGCCGCCACGTCGGCCCTCACGGCGGCCTCGACCTCCGCCGTCCGCGCCTCGGCGGGGAGCGCCAGCAGCCGCTCGACCCACGGCGTCGGCGTCCCGGGCGCGCGCGCCGCCGGGGCGGCGCCGTCCAGCGCCGCGCCCGCGCCGTCCAGCGCCGCGCCCGCGCTCTCCAGCGCCGCGCCGTCGCCCGCCGCCGCGAGGAGGCTCGCCGTCGCGGCGAGGACGTTGGCCGCCGCGGCGACGCCGTCGCGCGCCATCGGGACGCCGTCGAGGAGCAGCGCGCTCGGGCGCGGATGGGCCGGCGCGGCCTCGCGGCGCGGCGCCCGCGGCTCGGGCGACGGGTTGAGCCAGTACCGCTGCCGCTGCCACGGATACGTCGGCAGCGGGACGAAGCGCCCCTCCGGGGTGAGCCGCCGGAAATCCACGGCGGCGCCGCAGGCGTACAGCGCCCCGACCGACTGCATCAGGCACCGGAGCTCATCCTTCCCCCGGCGCAGCGTGGGGATCGCGTGCCCCTCGGTCGCCGACGCGGCGAGGCACCGCTCCAGGTAGCCGGCGAGCACCGGCTGCGGCGCCACCTCCAGGAAGGCGCGGTGCTGCTCGGCGATCGCGGCCTCGACGGCGCGGGCGAGCTGCACCGGCTCCCGCATGTTCCGCGCCCAGTACACCGCGTCGAGCTCCCCGCCGGACACCCGCGCTCCGGTCACGGTGCTGTACATCGGCAGCGACGCCCGCCGCCGCGCGACCGGGCCGAGCGCCGCGATGAGCTCGCCCGCGAGCGGCGTCATCTGCGGCGAGTGGAACGCGTAGTCGACGTTCAGCGAGCGGCACGCCACGCCCCGCTGCCCGAGGCGCTCCACGAGCTCCGCGAGCGCGGGCGCCTCGCCCGACAGCACCACCGAGCCGGGATCGTTGATCGCGGCCACGCAGACCCGGTCTTCGTACCCCTCGAGCGCGCGCGCCGCGTCCGCGGCGCTCAGCGAGACGGAGGCCATCTTCCCGCCGCCGGTCGCGCGCTGCATGATCCGCCCGCGGATCACCGCGAGCCGCACCGCCTCCTCCAGGCTCAGCACGCCGGCCACGTACGCGGCGGCGATCTCGCCCACGCTGTGCCCGATCACCGCGTCGGGCGCGACGCCCCACGCGCCGAGGAGCGCCGACAGCGCGACCTGGATGCCCAGGATCGCCGGCTGGGCCACCTCGGTCTCGTCGAGGCGCGCGCTCGCCTCCGGCGCGGCGAGCTCGGCCGCGAGCGAGAACGGGGCGTGCTGCTTCACGACCGCGTCGACCGCCTCGAGCGCCGCCCGGAAGACGGGCTCGGTCGCGAGCAGCGCGCGCCCCATGCCGACCCACTGCGACCCCTGCCCCGAGAACACGAACGCGAGCCGGGTCCGCGACGCCGGGTTGGCCCGGCCCTTCGCGATCCCGGGGCGCGGCGCGCCGGAGGCGAGCGCCGCGAGCGCGTCGGCCAGCTCCTCCGTGGAGCGGGCCACGATCGCCGCGCGGTGCTCGTGGTGGCTCCGCCGGACGGCCGCCGTGGCGGCGATGTCGTGCACGCTCGCCGCGCCGTCGCGCGGCGCCTCCGTCAGGTGGCGGTGGTACGCCTGCGCCAGCGCGACGAGCGCGCCCGGGCTGCGGGCCGAGAGCGGCACCACGACGGCGGATCGCCGCTCGCCCGCGACGGCGGCCGCGGCGGGCGCGGGCGCCTCCTGCAGCACGACGTGCGCGTTGGTGCCGCTCAGCCCGAACGAGCTCACGCCGGCGATGCGGGGCTTGCCCCCCGCCGCCCAGGGCAGGTTCTGCGTGGGGATGACGAACGGGGTCCCGGCGAGATCGATCCTCGGGTTCAGCGTCCGGTAGTGCTGGTTGGCCGGGATGACCCCGTGCTCCATCGCGAGCACCGCCTTGATCAGCCCCGCCACCCCGGCCGCGGCCTCCAGGTGCCCGATGTTCGACTTGACCGCGCCGAGCGCGCACACCGAGCCGTCGTCCCGGGGCTGCCCGAGCACGCCGGCGAGCGCCTCCACCTCGATGGGATCGCCCAGCGAGGTCCCGGTCCCGTGGGTCTCGACGTAGCCGACGTCCGCGGGCGAGACGCGGGCGCTCTGCAGCGCCTGCCGGAGCATCGCCTGCTGCGCGAGGAGGTTCGGCGCGGTGAGGCCGGAGGAGCGGCCGTCCTGGTTGACCGCCGATCCGCGGATCAGCGCGAGGACGCGGTCGCCGTCCGCCAGCGCGTCGGACAGGCGCTTGAGCACCACGACCCCGCACCCCTCGCCGCGGACGAAGCCGTTCGCGCGCGCGTCGAACGTCTTGCAGCGCCCGTCCGGCGAGAGCGCCTTCAGCTGCTCGATGAGCCGCGTGATGAGCTGCGACAGGATGAGGTTGACCCCGCCGGCCAGCGCCAGCGTGCTCTCGCCCGCGCGCAGGCTCTGACAGGCGAGGTGGACGGCGACGAGCGACGACGAGCACGCCGTGTCCACGGCCATGCTCGGCCCCTCCAGGCCGAGCGCGTAGGACAGCCGCCCGGCCGGGAAGCAGTGGCCGTTGCCCGTCGCGGCGTACGCGTCCTGCTCCTCCGGCGCCCCCGCGGCGCTGAGCAGCTGGTAGTCGTTCGTGGTGATGCCGACGAAGACGCCGGTGCGCGTCCCCGCCAGCCGATCGGCGGCGATGCCGGCGTGCTCCAGCGCCTCCCAGGCCACCTCGAGGAGCAGGCGCTGCTGCGGGTCCATCTTCACGGCCTCGCGCGGCGAGATCCCGAAGAAGTGCGCGTCGAACCCGTCGACTTCGTTCAGGAAAGCGCCCCATGGCAGGACGTCGTACCCGGGCGGATCGAGCGCGAAGCGCCCCGGGGGCGCCTCGGACACGGCGTCGACGCCCGCCTCGAGGAGGCGGAAGTAGCGCTCCGGATCGTCCGCGCCGCCGGGGAAGCGGCAGCCCATGCCGATGATCGCGATCGGCTCGGTCTTCTCGCGCTCGACCGCGCGGAGCCTGGCCTCGAGCTCCTTGATGGCGGTCGCCGCCTTGAGCAGGCGTGAGAGGTACTCGTCTTCGGAGATGGCGGAGGTGGTCATCGTCTCTCGCTCCCCAGGATCTCGTCCTGGCCGTTGTTCACGCGGTTCAGGGATTCATCGATGAACGCGAGGATCTCGTCCCGGCTGAGCTGCGCCGGAGGCGCGGCGCGCGGTGCGTCGCCGAGCGCCGCGCTCGCCTCGGTCGGCTTCACGCGCGCCGCGTCCGGCGGCGGCAGGTCCATCCTGTCGATCAGGTGCTGCGCCAGCGACGCCACCGTCGGGTAGGTGAACATCAGCGCGACCGAGAGCCTGATCCCGAGGCTCGCCTCGAGGCGGTTGCGCAGCTCGAGGCCCATGAGCGAGTCGACGCCCAGGCTGCGGAACGTCGCCGTGGCGTCGACCATGGACGCGCCGAGGTGGATGACGCGCCCGAGCTGCTCCCGGAGGTGCTCTTCGAGGAGCCGCGCGCGCTCCGCGGGCTCCGCCTCGATCAGCGCCTCGCGGAGGCGCGGCGCGCGGCCCGCATCGGACGTCTCGCGCGCCCTGCTCCGCTCCGCCTGCCGCAGCTCCGACAGGAAGGGAGCGCCCGCCGCGCTCGGGTAGAACTCGAGCCACTGGCGCAGATCCAGCCGGAGCACCGCGATCTGCGCCGGCGCGCCCTCGAGCAGCCGCCCCAGCGCCTCGAGCCCCTGCGCCGGCGTGAAGCCGCCGACGCCGCGGTGCGTAAGGCGGTCCCCGAGCCCCCGCGCCGCGACGCCGCCCGCCTCGGAGAACATGCCCCAGTTGATGGACAGCGCCGGGAGGCCGAGCGCGCGGCGGTGGTGCGCGAGCGCGTCGAGGAACGCGTTGGCCGCCGCGTAGCTGCCCTGCCCCGAGGGCCCGAGCAGCGAGGCCGCGGACGAGTACATCACGAAGAGGTCCAGCCCGCGGTCGCGCGTCGCCTCGTGCAGGTTCCACGCGCCCTGCACCTTGGGCGCCATCACCCGCCGGAAGCGCTCCGCGTCGAGCGAGAGCGCCGTGGCGTCCTCGAGCACCATGGCCGCGTGCACGACCCCGCAGAGCGGCGGCATCTGCGCGTCGATCTCGGAGAGCACCCGGGCCACGTCGTCGGGCCGCGACACGTCGCCGCGGAGCGCCAGCACCCGGGCCCCCTGCGCCTGCATGGCGTCGATCGCCGCCCGCGCCGCCTCCGGCGCGCCGCTCCGGCCGACGAGCGCCACGTGGCGGGCGCCCTGCGCGATCAGCCACCCGGCCAGGCCGAGCCCGAGGCCCCCGAGCCCGCCGACGATCAGGTACGTGCCGTCCGCGCGCACGCCCGGCCGGGCCGGCGCCCCGGCGGCCCCGCGCCGCGCCGCGGCCGCGCACGCGGCGAAGGAGCTCCTCGCGAGGCGCGCCACGTACCGCCCGTCCGCGCGCAGCGCGATCTGGTCCTCCCCGTCGCTCGCGCAGATCGCGCCGAGCAGGGCGCGCGCGGCCTCGTCCGCGGCCCAGACCGGGTCGAGGTCCACGCGCGCGCAGCCGATCTCCGGGTGCTCCATGGCGAGGGTGCGCCCGAGCCCCCAGAGCGGCGCCTGCGCCACGCACAGCGGCGAGGCCCCGGCCCCCGCGGGCTGCGCCCCGCGCGTGACGAGCCACGCCGGCGGCGGGTCGCGCCACCTGCGCTGGAGCACCGCCTGCGCCAGGTAGAGCGCGCTCAGGCTCCCCAGGCGCTGATCCGCCTCGAGCGTCGCCGCGGTCGTGGCGTCCGCCGCGGTCGCGTCCAGGCTGAAGAGGTGCACCACCCCGCGGCACGCCGCGTCGCCGCCGAGCGCGTCGTGGAGCAGCGCGCGGTAGCCCTCGGGATCGGCCGGATCCACCTCGAAGAGCGCCGGCTCGACGCGGCGGTAGCGCGCGCCCGCGGCGACCCGCACGCACGCCTCCCCTCGCTCCTCGAGCAGCGACGCCAGGGCCGCCCCCGTGCCGCCGCGATCCATGAAGATCACCCAGGCGCCCGCGGACGGCGCGGCGGCCCTCGCCGGCGCTTCCTGGAGATCGCCGGCCCGGCGCCAGTCGAGCGCGATCAGCCACTCCTCCGCGGGATGGCGCCCGGGGTGACGCCCGAGCAGCGCGCCGGCGGCGATCCGCTGCGCGCGCAGCCCCCGGACCTCGGCGACGACCTGCCCGTCGTCCTGGAGGATCCGCAGATCCCCCACGGGCGGCCCGACCTCCCCGGCCTCGCGCGGGCGCAGGCGCGCGTGCACCCACGCCGTCCGGGTGGGGCGCTGGTGGACCCGCGCGAGCTCGACCCCCACCGGGACCAGCGCGCCGTCGCCCGCGCGCAGCGCGTCGTCGGCGAGGAACAGCCTCGCCAGCACCTGGAAGCAGGCGTCCAGGAGGGCGGGGTGGAGCCGGTACGCCGCCGCCGACGACGCCACGCCGTCCGGCGCGCGCACCCGGCCGAGCGCCTCGCGCTCGCCGAGCCAGAGCTGCTCCAGGCCCTGGAAGCTCGCGCCGTAGTGGATCGAGATCGCGCGCATCCGCTCGTGGTGCTCCGCGGCCGAGACGGCCGCCGTGCAGCGCGCCCGGAGGTCGCCGATGTCGCCCGCCGCCTCGCGCAGCGGCGCCTCGGCGCCGCCGGTCGGCCGCGCGAGCACGCTGCCGGCGGCGTGGCGCGTCCAGCCGCCGCCCTCGTCGTCGCGCGTGAACACCTGGAACGAGGCGCGGCCCGCGCCGTCGTCGACGAGCGCGACGTGGACCGACCGCGCGCCCGCCTCCGGGAACGCCAGCATGCGCTCGAACGTCACGTCCTCGACCGCGCGCGCCCCTTCGCCGTGGACCTCCGCCGCCGCGGCGAGCGCCATCTCGAGGTAGGCCGCGCCCGGCAGGACGATCTCGCCCTCGACCCGGTGGTCCGCCAGGTAGCCGAGCGCCCCGTCGGGGCTCAGGTCCCGCTCCCAGAAGCGCGCGCCGGGCTGCGTGGCGACCGAGAACGACGCCCCGAGGAGCGGGTGCGCCGCCGCCTCGCCGCGCGCCCGCCGCGGCGTCCGTGGCGCGCCGGCCGGCCGCGCGCCCGCGTCGATCCAGTGCCGCTCGCGCTCGAACGGGTAGGTCGGCAGCGGGACGCAGCGGCCGCGCGCGGGGAACAAACGCGCCCACGCCACCGGGTAGCCGCGCGCGTAGAGCGCCGCGAGCGACTCCAGCAGCACGCGCCGCGCCCCCTGGTCCCGGCGCAGCGACGGCACCGCCGCCCCCCCGTGGTCGCCGTGGCGCAGCGCCTCCTCGACGGCGGGGAGCAGCACGGGGTGCGGGCTCATCTCCACGAAGATCGCGTGGCCGCCCTCGAGCAGCTCCTCCACCGCCTGGCAGAACAGCACCGGCTCCCGCAGGTTCCGCGCCCAGTAGCCGGCGTCGAGCGCCTCGTCGTCGCACCAGCCGCCCGTCACCGTCGACCGCATCGCCACGCGGGGCGGCCCCGGCGCGATCTCGCGGAGCGCCTCGAGGAGCTCGCCGCGGAGCGGCTCCACCTGCGGGCTGTGCGACGCCACGTCCACCTTGATCTGCCGGCAGAAGACGCCCTGCCCCGAGAGCGCCGCGAGCACCTCCTCCAGCGCCTCCGGCGCGCCGGCCAGCACCGTGGATCGCGGGCTGTTGCTCGCCGCGACCGACAGCCTGTCCCGGTGGCCGGCGATCGCCGCCTCGGCCTCGTCCAGCGGCAGCTCCACGACCGCCATCGCCCCGCGCCCGCTCAGCCGGCGCAGCAGCCTGCTCCGGCGGCAGATGACCCGCGCCGCGTCGTCCAGGCTCAGCGCCCCGGCGACGTGCGCGGCCGCCGCCTCGCCCATGCTGTGGCCGACCACCGCGTCGGGCTCCACGCCCCACGATCGCCACAGCGCCGCGAGCGCGACCTCCATCGCGAACAGCGCCGGCTGGACGACGTCGATCTGCCCGAGCCTCGAGCGGCCCTCGTCCGCGCCCAGCTCGTCGAGGAGCGACCACCCGGTCTCCCGCCGGATCGCCGCGTCGCACGCCTCGATCGCCTCGCGGAACACCGGCTCGCTCGCGAGCAGATCGCGCCCCATGCCCGGCCACTGCGACCCCTGGCCCGGGAACACGAACACCACCTTCGGCCGCTGCTCCGCGCTCGCCTGGCCGCGCGCGAGCCCCGGGCGCTCCGCGCCGCCCGCGGCCGCGTCGAGCAGCGCGCAGAGCTCCTCGCGCGAGCGCGCCACCGCCGCGAGGCGGTGCTCGTGGTGCCCGCGCCGGACCGCCGCGGTGTAGGCGACGTCCCGGAGCGACACCGCCCCCGCGCGGCCCCCGTCGGCCAGGAAGTCCCGGTACGACCGCGCCAGCGCGAGGAGCGCCCCCGGGCTGCGCGCGGACAGCGGAACGACGACCGCGGGCGCGTCCGCCTCGTCGAGCGCGGCGCCGTCGCCCGCGGCCACCGGCGGGCGCGGCGCCTCCTCCAGCACGGCGTGGGCGTTGGTCCCGCTCATCCCGAACGAGCTCACCCCCGCCAGCCGGCGCCGCGCCCCCGGCCGCCACGGGACGGGCTCGGTCGGGATGACGAACGGCGTTTTCTCCAGCGATATCCGCGGGTTGAGCGCCTTGAAGTGCAGGTTCGCCGGGATCTCCTCGCGCTGCAGCGCGAGCACCGCCTTGATGACACCCGCGACCCCGGCGGCCGCCTCGAGGTGCCCGATGTTCGTCTTCACCGCCCCGAGGACGCAGGTGGAGCCGTCGTCGCGCGGCCCGCCGATCACGTCGGACAGCGCCTCCATCTCGACCGGATCGCCGAGCGGCGTCCCGGTCCCGTGCGCCTCGACGTACCCGAGGTCCGCGGCGGAGACGCCGGCGCTCTCGAGCGCCTGCCGCAGCAGGGCCTTCTGCGCGAGGACGCTCGGCGCCGTCAGGCCCGTGGAGCGGCCGTCCTGGTTCACGGCCGAGCCGCGGATCACCGCGAGCACCGGGTCGCCGTCGGCGAGGGCGTCCGAGAGCCGCTTCAGCACGATCATCCCGCAGCCCTCGCCGCGCACGAAGCCGTTCGCCTGGGCGTCGAACGTCTTGCAGCGCCCGTCGACGGAGAGCGCCTGCGAGGCGACGAGCGCCTGCGTCAGCCACGGCGCGAGCATGAGGTTCACGCCGCCCGCCACGGCGAGCGAGCTCTCCCCGGCGCGCAGGCTCTGGCAGGCGAGGTGGATCGCGACGAGCGACGACGAGCACGCCGTGTCCACGGCCATGCTCGGGCCCTGCAGCCCGAGCACGTAGGACAGCCGCCCGGCCGGGAAGCAGTGCCCGGTGCCGGTGATGGCGTACATGTCCAGCGCCGCGTCCGCCGCCGCGCAGACCCGGTCGTAGTCCGTCATCACGACGCCCACGAACACCCCGGCCCGCGTCCCCGCGAGCCGCTCCGGCGGCTGCCCCGCGCGCTCCAGCGCCTCCCAGGTCACCTCGAGCAGCAGGCGCTGCTGCGGGTCCATGCTCTTCGCCTCGCGCGGCGTGATCCCGAAGAAGCGCGCGTCGAAGAGGTCCACGTCCTTCACGAACGCGCCCCAGCGCGCGGCGCGCTGCTCGGCCCCGCCGGGCTCCGGCGCGTCGACGGGCCACCGCGCCGCCGGGACCTCGGTCACCGCGTCGCGCTTCTGCTCGAGCAGCTCCCAGAACGCCTCCGGGGTCGCGGCGCCGGGGAAGCGGCACGCCATCCCGACGATCGCGATGGGCTCGGTCCTCGCGCGCACCTCCGCGTCGAGCCTCGCCTGCAGCTTCTTGATGGTGAGGAGCGCCTGCTTGACGACAGGCAGTTGTTCGCTGCTCATCCGACCGGCCCTCCCGCGACGGACAGGATGCTCTGGAGCAGCAGCTCCTCGGCCCTGTCGTCCGACATGCCCGCGATCTCTTCCTCGAGGCCCGACAGCAGATCGGCCGGCGCGGCGGCGCCTCCGCTCCCGGGCGCGCGCTGCGCCGCCTCTGCCGGGCCCGGCGCGGGCCCGAGCTCGCGCAGCAGGTGGTCGCTGAGGGACGCCACGTCGCCGTAGGTGAACAGCAGCGCGGCCGACAGCTTGAGCCCCGTGCTCGACTCCAGCCGGTTCCGGAGCTCGATGGCCATGAGCGAGTCGAGGCCGAGGCTCCTGAACGGCGCGAGCCGCGGGATGCGGGACGCGTCCTGGCGCAGGCTCTTGCCGAGCTCCTCGCGCACGTGCTGCTCCACGACGGCCGCGCGGCGCTCGGGCCGAGCGCCCTCCAGCGCCGCCTTCAAGCGCGACGGCGTCGGCGCCGCCGCCTCCTCGGGGCCGCGCTCCGCGCTCAGGAGCTCCGACAGGAGCGGCGCGCCCGCCGCGCTCGGGTAGAACTCGACCCACTGGCGCAAGTTCAGGTCGATCGCCCCGATCTCGGGCATGTCGGCGGCGAGCACCCGCGCCAGCACCTCCGCGCCTTGCGCGGGCGTGAAGCCGCCGATCCCCCGGTGCGACGGCCGCGCCGCCGGGCGCTGCGGCTCCGCCTCCGGGCCGCGCGCCGCGAGATCGCCCCAGTGGACGCTCAGCGCCGGGAGCCCGCTCGCGCGCCGGTGCTGGGCGAGCGCGCCGAGGAGCGCGCTCGCCGCCGCGTCGGCGGCCTGCCCGGGATAGCCGATCAGCGACGCGCCGGACGCGTACAGGACGAAGAGGTCGAGCCCCCGCTCACGCGTCATCGCGTGCAGGTTCCACGCGCCCAGCGCCCTCCGGACCAGCCCGTCGCGGAGGCGCGCCGCGTCGAGCTCCAGCGCGGCCCCGTCCTCGAGCGCCTCGGGCGCGAGGAGGATCCCCCGGAGCGGGGGCGCGCTCCGATCGATCTCCGCCAGCACCCTGGCCACGTCGCCGGGCCGCGCCACGTCGGCGCGCACGACCCGCACCGCGGCGCCGGCCGCCTCGAGCGCCTCCCTGGCGCTGGCCCAGGCCGGCGTGGGGGTGTCGTCCTCGGCGACGAGCGCGAGGTGGCGGGCCCCCTGCGCGACCATCCAGGCGGCCGCCGACGTCGCCACGCCCCCGAGGCCTCCGGCGATCAGGTACGAGCCCTCGCCGTCGAGGCGCGCGCCCCCTTCCGCGAGCAGCTCCGGCGCGGCGCGCGCGAGGCGCGCCACGTGGCGGCCGCTCGATCGGAGCGCGACGTCGCCCTCGCCGTCCGTCGCCTCGAGCTCTCGCAGCAGCGCGAGCGCGTCCTCCCGCGCGGCCGCGCCCCCGCCGTCCGGCCTCAGGTCGACGCGCGCGCACCCGAGCTCCGGCTGCTCGACGGCCAGCGTCCGGCCGAGCCCCCACAGCGGCGCCTGCGCCACCGACACGGCCGCAGAGCCCGCGCCCGCCGCCTGGGCGCCGCGCGTCACCAGCCACAGCTTCGGCGTGTCGCGCCACCCCATGCGCAGAAGCGCCTGCGCGAGGCGCAGCGCGCTCGGCGCGCCGAGCGCCTGATCCGCAGCGAGCGCCTCCGCCGTCGCCTCCTGCGCCGCGGCGTCGAGGCTCCACAGGTGCAGCGCGCCGCGCGGCGCGGGCTGGCCGGCGAAGGCGTCGCGGAGCGCCGCGTGGATCGCGCCGGGGTCCGACGGGTCGACGGCGTAGAGATCCGGCCCGAGGCGCGCGTACCGGTCGCCCGCCGCGATCCGCACGCACCGCTGGCCGCGCTCGCGCAGCAGGGACTCGAGCGCATCGGCCGTCCCCCCGCGGTCGCCGAGCAGCACCCAGGCGCCGGGCGGCAGCGCGCGCGGCGCGCGCTGCGCCTCGGCCGCGAGGTCCTTCCGCCGCCACGCGACGCCGTGGAGCCACGCGTCGGCGGCGTGGCGCCGCGCCGGCGCCCGCGGGGAGAGCCGCCGGAGGCGCAGCCCCTCGGCGTCCGCCACGGTCTGCCCCGCGTCGTCGAGCAGGCGCAGATCCAGGGTGACCTCGCCGGCCTCGACGCCGTCTCCGGAGCGCAGCCGGCCGTGCGCCCAGAGCGCCGCTCCCGGGCTCCGAAGGACGCGCAGGCGCTCCAGCGCGACAAGCACCGTCATGGCCCCGGCCGGCGCCGCGGCGAGGTCGAGCAGCCCTGCCGCGGCCTGGAAGCACGCGTCGAGCAGCGCGGGGTGCACGCGGTAGGCGGGCGCCTCCTCGCCCAGCGCTCCCGGCATGCGCACGCGCCCGAGGACCTCCCCCTCGCCGATCCAGAGCCGCTCCAGGCCCCGGAAGCTCTCGCCGAACGACAGCCCCGCCGCGCCGAGGCGCTCGTGGTGCTCCGCCCCGCTGATCTCGCGCGGGCACCGCGCCTGGATCGCCCCCGGCGCCTCCCCGCCCGGCGCCTCGCCCGCCGCGCCTTCGCGCCACCGCAGCCTCCCGGCCGCGTGCCGGGCCCAGGCTCCGCCGTCGAGGCTCGACACGGCGAACGCCGCCTCCCCGGCGCCGTCCTCCGTGACGACGAGCTGGGCTCTCCGCCCGCCCTCCGGCGGGAGCACGAGCATCCGCTCGAACACGACCGCCTCGATCGCCACCTCGGCGGCGCCGCGCAGCTCGGCCGCCGCCGACAGGGCCATCTCCACGAAGGCGGCCCCCGGCAGCACAACGTCCTGCTGGAGGCGGTGATCCGCCAGGTAGGGCAGCCGATCGACGCCGATCTCCTGCTCCCAGAAATGGGTCCCCGGCTGCATCGACGAGCTGAGGCGGCGGCCGAGGAGCGGGTGCCCGAGCTCCGCGCCGCCCGTCGCCGCGGCGCGGGCCGGGGCGCGAGGCGCGCCGTCGTCGATCCAGTACCGCTCGCGCTGCCACGGGTAGCTCGGCAGCCGGACCGCGCGGCCGCCCTCGGGGAACAGCCGCCTGAAGTCCACCGGGTGGCCGTACGCGTACACGGCCCCGAGCGCCGCGAGGATCGTCCGCCGCTCGTCGTGGCCGCGCCGCAGCGAGCCGAGGGCCACGCCCTCGTGCCCCCCGTCGCGCAGCCCCTCCTCGATCGCCGGCGCGAGGATCGGGTGCGGGCTCATCTCCAGGAACAGCGCGTGGCCGTCGCTGGCGAGGCGCGCCACCGCCGGCGAGAACAGCACCGGCTCCCGGAGGTTCCGGACCCAGTACGCCGCCGTGAGCTCGGCGCCCTGGCCGATCTCCCCCGTCACCGTCGAGACGATCGGCACCAGCGCGGCGGCCGGCGCCACCTCCGCCAGCGCCTCCCGGAGCTCGTCGAGCAGGGGATCGACGTGCTGGCTGTGCGAGGCCACGTCCACCTTGATCCAGCGCCAGAAGACGCCGCGCCGCTCGAGCCCGGCCAGGATGTCCTCCAGCGCGCCCCGGTCCCCGGACAGCACCGTGGACCTCGGGCTGTTGCTCGCCGCCACCGAGGCGCGATCCTCGTGGCCGCGGAGGGCGCGGGCCGCCTCGGCGAGCGGCAGCTCGACGAGCGCCATGGCGCCGCCCGCGCGGAGCCGCCCGAGGAGCCGGCTGCGGCGGCAGATGACGCGCGCCGCGTCCTCCAGCGAGAGCGCCCCCGCGACGTGCGCCGCCGCGACCTCGCCCATGCTGTGGCCCACCACCGCGTCGGGCTCGACCCCCCACGACCGCCACAGCGCCGCGAGGGCCACCTCCACCGCGACGAGCGCGGGCTGCACGACGTCGATCCGGTCGAGCCGCGAGCGGCCCTCGTCGGCGCCGATCTCCTCGAGGAGCGACCAGCCGAGCTCGCGCCGGATCGCCCCGTCCCACGCCTCGAGCGTCGCCCGGAAGACCGGCTCGGCCTCCGCGAGCGCGCGCCCCATCCCGACCCACTGCGAGCCCTGGCCCGGGAAGACGAAGGCGATCTTCGGCCGCCTCCCCGGGCTCCGCTCGCCGCGGGCGACGCCCTCGCGCGGCTCGCCCCGCACGAGCGCGTCGAGCAGCTCGGCGAGCTCCTCTCGCGATCGGGCCACGATCGACGCGCGGCAGTCGTGGTGGCCGCGCCGGACGCCCGCGGTGTAGGCGAGATCGCGGAGGCTCGGGCTCTCTTCCGCCGGCGTCTCTCGGACGAGGTCCCGGCACGCCTCCGCCAGCGCCGCGAGCGCCTCGGGCCGGTGCGCCGACAGCGGCACGAGCTGCGGCGGCTCCTCGCCGGCCGGATGGAGCGCCTCCCAGCGCACCGGCTGGCCGGCGGCGTGGAGCGCCCCGAGCGACTCGAGCAGCACGGCGCGCTCGTCCTCGCCCCGGCGGAGGGAAGGCAGGACGATCGCCTGCCGGCCGGCGTGCTCGGCGCACGCCTGGATCGCGCGGCTCGCCATCGGCGCGGGGCTGACCTCGAGGAAGGTGGCGTACCCCTCCCGCGCGAGCTGCGACGCCGCGTCCGCGAAGAGCACCGGATCGGCGAGGTTCCGCACCCAGTGCTCGGCGTCGAACCGCGCGCCGTCGAGGAGCGAGCCGGTCACGCCGGAGGCGATCGGCACCGACGCCGGGCCGGGCCTCACCCCGCGCAGGCATTGGAAGAGCTCCCCCCGAAGGGCGTCGATCTGCGCCGTGTGCGGCGCGACCTCGATGTGCACGCGGCGGCAGAAGACGCCCTGTCCGGAGAGCGCCGCGAGCAGCTCGGAGAGCGCCTCCGGGTCCCCCGCCACGACCGTCGACGCCGGGCTCTCGCGCACCGCGCGGCACAGGCGCCCCTCGTGGCCGGCGAGCGCCCTTCCGGCGTCCTCCCACGACAGCGCCACGAGCCCCATCGCGCCGCGGCCGCGGAGCCGCGCGATGAGCCGGCTCTGCTCGCAGGTCACCAGGATGGCGTCCTCCAGGCTCAGCACGCCGGCGACGTGCGCCGCCGCGCACTCCCCGACGCTGTGCCCCACCACGGCGGCGGGCTCGACGCCCCACGAGCGCCACAGCGCCGCGAGCGCGACCTCGACGGAGACGATGGCGGGCACGGACACGTCGATCGCGTCGAGCCACGGCCCGCCCTGGCCCGCCGCGAGGAGCGCGAGCAGCGACCAGCCCAGGTGCTCCTGGATGATCGCGTCGCACCGCTCCACGACCGCCCGGAACACGGGCTCGCGGTGGAGGAGCGATCGGCCCATCCCGGCCCACTGCGATCCCTGGCCGGGGAACACGAAGACAGGCCTCGGGCGCTGATCGGACGGCGCATGGCCCACCGCCAGCCCGGGCCTCGCCTCGCCCGCGAGGTACCCTTCGAGCAGCCCCCGGAGCTCGCCAGGAGAGCGCGCCGCCGCCGCGAGGCGGTGCGGCTCGTCGCTCGAGCGCGCCGCCGCCCGGCGGCACATCCTCGAGAGCGGCGCGAGGTCTCCCGACGCCGCGAGGTCGTCGAGGACCTCCCCGGCGAGCGCGCGCAGGGCGCCGGGGCTCCCGGCGGAGAGCGGGAGCAGCGCTGCCTGGGAGGGCCACGGCCCCTCGAGCACCACATGGCAGTTCGTCCCGCCGATGCCGAACGAGCTGACCCCCGCGAGCGCGGGCCTCTCCGGCTCGGGCCAGGCGCCGAGCGCGCGCTGCACCGCGAGGCGCAGATCGTCGAAGGGAATATGAGGGTTGGGCGTCTCGAAATGGAGGCTCGGCGGCAGCTCCCGGTGTCTGAGGCAGAGCGCCACCTTGATGAGCCCCGCCACGCCCGCTGCGGACTCGAGGTGACCGATGTTGGTCTTCACCGATCCGAGGAGGAGCGGCCGCTCCGCCGGACGGCCCGCGCCGAGCACCGCGCCGAGCGCCCTGGCCTCGATCGGATCGCCGAGCAGGGTCCCTGTTCCGTGCGCCTCCACGTAATGGACCCCGGCGGGGTCGACGCCGGCCCGCGCGTAGGCCGCCCGGAGCAGCGCCTCCTGGGCGGCGGGGTTGGGCGCGGTCAGGCCGTTGCTGGCGCCGTCGTTGTTGACCGCGCTGCCTCGGATCACGCAATAGATGGGGTCTCCGTCGCGAATGGCCTGCGCGAGGGGCTTGAGCGCGACAACGCCGCCTCCCTCCCCCCGGACGTACCCGCTCGCGCGCGCGTCGAAGGTGAAGCACCGCCCGCCCGGCGACAGCGCGCCGAACTTGGACACGCCGATCGTGCTCTCCGGGATGAGGTTCAGGTTCACGCCGCCGGCGAGCGCCAGCGTCGATTCGCCCCGACGGAGGCTCTCGCACGCGAGGTGGACCGCCACGAGCGAGGCGGAGCACGCCGTGTCCACGGAGAGGCTCGGCCCCTCCAGGCCGAGCGCGTACGAGACGCGGTTGGCCACGATGCTGTGGTGGAAGCCGATCGCCGAGTGCTGGGTCAGGGCCTCGGGCCCGGCGCGGTGGACCAGCATTCCATAGTCCATCCAGGCCACCCCGAAGAACACGCCGGTCCGGCTCCCCTTGAGCTCCCCGGCGGCGATCCCCGCGTCCTCGAGCGCCTCCCAGGACAGCTCGAGCATGAGCCTTTGCTGGGGGTCCATGTGGACAGCCTCTCTCGGGGAGATGCCGAAGAACTGCGGATCGAACTGGTCGATGTGGTCCAGGAACCCGCCAGAGCGGGTATTCATCTTGCCTGGCGCCGAGATGTCGGCGTCGAAGAGCGCGTCCGGATCCCACCGCGACCGCGGCGCCTCGGCGATCGCGTCCACCCCCTCGCGGAGCAGCCGCCAGAAGGCGCCGGGGCTCGGGGCCCCGGGGAAGCGGCAGGCCACGCCGACGATCGCAATCGGCTCTGCCTCGTTTGCCGCGGCGATCCCCGCAGGCCGGCGCGGGGCCGCGGGCGCCGCGCCCGCTGGCGAGGCGAGGTGGCGCGCCAGGGCGTCCGGGGTCGAGTGCTCCCAGATCAGGAGGGGTGATAGAGGGCGACCGAGCCTCCGCGAGAGCTCGTCGATGAGGACAGCAGCGCCCTGCGAGTCGATTCCATAACGACTGAATTGTTCGTGAGCATTGACGCTCCGCGGGTCGACGCCCCGCGTCGTCGCAATGCGATCGACGAGCCAATCCCGGATGAGCTCCGTTGTGCGGGCCACACTTTGTACTTGCATGTGGATGCCTCGGCTTCGGGCAGCAAGTGGATGAATGTTCGGCGCAAGACGCTCGAAGCGGACTGCAAAAGCGAAGCGCGAGCAAGACAGGCGCTATCCCGGGGACGACGCCATCCCCTCAGCCCCCCTCAATGGCCGCCCCCGCTCGCTTCACGAATGAGCTTGTCTCGCAATCCAGGACTCGGCCACTCACTATCGAACAAAGCAGTGTAATAGCGTACAGAGTAAAGACATTTTATCTAAAGGAGTCGGCGTGTAGGTGAAATGCGCCGAACCGAAGCGACCATGAGTGTCGCTTGCCTGACGGGTCGCCGCTCGCGGCCTCTGGACGCGGGGCTCCACGACGCGCGCGGCCCCTTCGCTCGACGGCGCAGCGCCTGCACGATCTCGACTTCAGGATGCGTGAATTTTCGCGACGCAGGCGCAACAGGGGAGATCGGGCGCGTGCGGCGCGGCGCCGGTCCCGCGGCACAGGAAGATGAAGAGGTCGGGCTACCGCGGGCGCGGCGCCGCAGCGTCATCAAGACGCCGGGCGACCGCGGCGCAGGAGGATGAAGAGGTCGGACTACCGCGGAGCCAGCGGCGCAGCGCCGGTGGCCGGGTTCGCCTGGAGAGCGCCGTTGCTTGTCGCGGGGCTGCCCGGGCGTGCCGGCATCTTGTTCTTGCTGTCGCCGGCCCTCATCGCATAACTGATGCCGCTCGCCAGCGTGCCCAGGGTAACGATACCGTCCAGACTGGATTCCAGGTCCACGAGCGTTCGCGCCACGGCCGGGGTGATGCCGGTGAGCACCACGCGAGCCCCGAGCAGCCGCGCCGCTCGCGCGGCGCTCACGAGCGCATTGGCGACCTGGGTGTCCACGAAGCGAACGCCGGTGATGTCGAGGATGGCGGTGTGGGCGCTCTGCTGGGAGATCCCGTCGAGCAGCGTCTCGAGGATCTCGCGGGCCCGCATGCTATCGATGGTCCCCACGAGCGGCATCGCGAGCACCCCCGGCCCGAGCGGCACGAGCGGCGTCGACAGCTCGCGGATCGCGGCCTGCTGCGCCCTGATCACCTGCTCCTTCATCGAGAGGCGATCGAGCTCCGAACGTTTGAGATCGGTGAGGTCCGTGACGAAGGCGCCCACCCCGAGCGGCGCGCCCTTCGTATCGTAAATGGGAAACTTGATGGTGTAGAAGTAGCGGGTCCCGGACGGGTCCGGCAGCTCCTGCTCGTATTCGAGCGGCTTGCCGCTGGCGAGGACCTCCACCTCCTCCGCGATCATCTTCTCGGCGATCTCCGGGGGGAAGACGTCGCGCTCGCTGCGGCCGAGGGCCTGCTCGGGCGTCATCTGCTGGTATTGCGCCGCGAGCCTGCTGATCGCCACGTAGCGATGCTCGAGGTCCTTGATGAAGAAGATGTTGGGGGCATGATTGACGAGGGCGACGAGGTAGTCATAGCCGTGCTGCCCGACGCTCGGGGAGACGACACGCTCCTCGACGCCAGCCCTCGAGTCGTCGCGCGGCGCCGACTCCAGCTCAGCGACGCGGCCGCGGAGGCGCGCGATCTCGGCCTTGAGCTCGTCCACGCTCGCCTCCGCCGCGCTCGCCTCCTCGCCGGAGGGAACCGGGGCTCCCGAGGCTGACTCCGCACGCTGCCCCAACGGCTCTTCTATCATCGGCGAGCTCTCCCGTCCGTCCATGCGTAGACGTAGCGCGGAGTGCACTCGGTGAGCAAGGCCTCTCCCTGCGTCCGAGGGCGCTTACCTCGACGCAGCACCTGATACACTCCGTTCCTGGTCCGAAGGCGGAGCTCGCCCGGGGGCGCGCAGGCTGAGCAGCCCAGGCGATCTCGGCAGCGGCGCCGCCGCAGGGCGGATCCGCGAGCAGCTCGGTTGTGGTGTGGCGCGCCTCGCGCTCGTGGAGGACTACGAGGCATTCAGCGGCGCGCCCTCCGGGGCGGGCGCGTCACTCGTCGATCACGAACTCCACGCGCCGGTTCTTCGCCAGGCTCGCCGGGTCGTCGCCCTCGGCGAGCGGCTTGTCCGGACCGAAGCCCTCCGCCGTGAGCCGGCCGGGGCTGACGCCCTTCTGGATGAGGTACTTCCGGACCGTGTCCGCTCGCTCCTGGCTGAGCTGCAGGTTCAGCTCGCGGGTGCCGGTCTCGTCGGTGTGCCCCTCGACCCGCACGCGCTCGATCTCGGGGTTGGCCTTCATCACGAGCGCCACCTGGTCGAGCGTCTTGTACGACTCCGGCTCGAGCTCCGCCGACCCGCTCCGGAAGCGGATCGTGTCGCGCATCACGAACTCGCCCTCTTCGTACGAGACCTGCGGATCTCCCTTGTCCGGGCATCCGTCATCGTCCTCGACGCCGTTGATCGTCTCCTTCTCGTCCGGGCACTCGTCGTCCGAGTTCGGCACGCCGTCCTTGTCGTCGTCGGCGTCCTCCTCGGGGCAGCCGTCGCTGTCGTAATCGCCGTCGCGATCCTCGGGGACGTCGGGGCACTGATCGCGCTCGTCGTCGACGCCGTCGTGGTCGCCGTCGTGCGAGGTCGGCGTGTACTTCACCCCCGCGAACACGCGGAAGATCGGCACGCCGTAGCCGGCCAGCGCGCCGATGCCCGGCCCCGCGGTGATCTCCCACTCCTCGTTCGGGTTGATCTTCACGTACCCGAGCGCCTCGAGCGGCGTCTCCTCTTCCTTCAGGTCGTCCGCGGCGAAGCCGATGCCGCCGTTGGCCTCCGCGCCGATCTCGACCTTGCCGTCGATGCCGCCGAAGCGGTAGCCGAGCGCCGCGGCGTACGTCAGCTCGCTCGCCGCCTCGACGTTCGCGTACGTCGTCCCCTCGCGGATCGCGACGCCCGCGTTGACGCCGAGCCGCAGGCCTGGCGCGAAGCGGTGATCGAGCACGATGCGCGGCCAGAACACGACGTTGCGCGCGCCGCCCGAGAAGTCGCCGGTGTGCGTGGGCACGCGCAGCTCGGCCACGAGGGCGAGGCCGATCGAGTCGCGGTCGTCGAGCAGGCGCAGCTTCGGCACGAGCCGGATGTCGCCGAGCCCCGCGAACGACGGCGAGCCCTCCCCCGACTGCGCGAGGAAGAACGGCACGTCGAGGCCGAGCGCGAACGGCTCCGCGATCGTGACCGAGGCCATGAGGTCGGCGCCCAGGCGGCCGCTCACGATCTGGCGCCGCAGGTCGCCGGCGCCCGTCGCGACGATGAGCGGGTTGCGCGCGTAGTTGAGGAACAGCCCGAACGCCCACGGGTCCGCGGGCTCGCGGACGCCGGAGCCCTCGGTGACGACGAAGGCGTCGTGCGTGACGGCGGGCTTGAAGCGCTCGATGTCGATGTCCGTCTCCTGCGCCGACGCGCTCGTCGCGGCGGCGAGGACGGTGAAGGCGGTGGCAGCGATGATCCGTGCGCGCATGGGTCTCCTCTTCATCGGTCCCCTCCGGCCCCGCGGCGCGGGCGCCTCCGCCAGGCGAGCGCGAGCCCGCCGACGGCGAGCAGCGACAGCGCGCCCCCGCCGATCGGCGCGGGCCCCGCCGTGCAGGCGCAGGCGCCGCCCTGGACCGCGTCGCCCTCGAGCAGGTCCGGCTCCCCGGGCCCGCCCGGATCTACAGGCCCGCCCGCGCCGCTCGACGCCGCGCCCTCGACGCAGCGCCCCGTCGGCGCGCAGCGCGCGTCCGCGCCGCACTGGGCGCCGCCCAGCGAGCACGGGCCGCACTGCCCGTCCACGCACACGAGGTCGCCGCACTCGGCGTTCGACGTGCAGGTGCCCGACGGCGCGGGGATGCACCGGTGATCGGGCGAGCAGACCTCGTCCGGGTCGCAGTCGGTCGCGTCGACGCACGACACGGGCAGCACGCAGTCCCCGTCGACGCACACGCCCGCGCCCGCGCAGTCCGCGTCGCGCGTGCAGCCCGTGGGCGGGTTGATCACGTCGGGCACGCGGTCGTCGTCGCCGTCGTCGGCCACGCACGGGGCGGAGAGGCCGATGTCGAGATCGCCCGGCCCCCCCGACGCCGCGTCGTTCACCGAGCGGAAGTAGAGGTTGGCCTCGCACGCCGCGCTCACGCCGACGACGTCGAGGTCGATCGAGCCCTGCGCGTACCCGTGCGTCGCCTCGTTGATCAGCAGCGGGTCGACGTCGGTCCCTACCTCGGTAGCGACCTGCATCTCGGTGACCGTGACCGGCTCGTAGCTCCCGGCGGCGCCGAAGGCCCAGACGCCCGAGAGCGTGCCGTCGCCCTTCACGCCGAGCACGAACTCGTAGCCGCCCATCGACTCGTCGGCCGTGAACCGCGGGTCGATCTCCGTCGCCTCGGCCGTGCCGCCGGTCCCCCGGTTCCTGTCCGCGTCGATGAACACGAACAGCGTGGCCTCAGCGCCGATCGCGGCCGTCCCCGACACGTACGCGCGCGCCCACAGCCGCCCGGCGTCGGCGACCGCGTAGGCGGTGCGGAAGTCGATGGACTGCTCCGGCGCCGCGAAGCTCGCCGCGCCGTCCCCCGCGACGTCCTCGTCGCTGTAGGGCCACTGCGGTTCCCCTGTCTTGTCGATCGCGACGATCTCGTCGAGCACCGGCGTCGTCCGACCGCCGGTCCACGTCTGAGCGGCCGAGCTCGTCGGCCCGAGCGCGACAGCGAGCGCCGCCCCCACAGCCAGCGGCGCGACGCATGAGCGCCCCCGTACGCACCTAGTTCTGTGATGTGCCATGGCGGGGAGCATCCTCGCACAGGTCCGCGCAACCCTTGCAAATGAAAGGCGTTTTGCGCCTGGAGTGCGCAAGGGTCGCAAGCACACGCACCCGTCGCCACGCGCGTCTCCTCGCGCACAATGCAAGCGACCGGGCGCGCTCTCTCGTCGGAGCCGGGCCTCCCGCCGCGGTCTCCGGCGCGCGCGCCCCGCTTGGCCGCGCGCCCGGTTTCTGTAACTGTCCCGCGGTCATTTATGCGTCGCGGCGCGGCGCGGCGCGGCCAACGCTCGGGCGCACCGAACGTCGGGCCCTGGCCGCGCGAGACGATGTCTTCTTCGACCGATTTCGACCGAGGATACCGGATGCACTGCACTGTCCAGAAACACCGCCCCGGAGCGTTCCGGTGGGCGTGCCTGCTGCTTGGATCCCTCGCCGCGGCGTGCTCGGGGGAAGGCCCGGCGCCGCTCGAGGGAAGCGCCTTCGACGTCGAGCGCTACGACCTGCAGGGCGAGTTCGACTGGGAGCGGAGCCGCCTGGTCGCGACGCTCGGCCTCACGCTGTCGTTCACCGGCGAGGGCCCGCGGAGCGTCGTGCTCGACAGCGCCGTGGCCGAGGTGAAGGACGTGCGGCAAAAGGGCGGCGGCGCGCTCCCGCACGCGATCGACCTCGCGCGCGACGCGCTCGCGATCGACCTCTCGAGCGTGCCCGAGGCGACGGCCGGCGGTCCCATCGAGATCGAGATCGACTACGAGGCGCTCTCCGGCGACGCGCTCCGCGCCGTGCCGGCGCGCCTGGGCGACCCCGTCGCCGTGCGCGCCGTCTACACGGTCTCGGAGCCGCTCGGGGCGTCGCGGTGGATGCCCTGCCACGACGCGCCCTCGGATCGCGCCGTGTTCTCGGTCGCCCTGCGCGTCGACGGCGGCGAGTCGCTGATCGCGAACGGCGATCTCGTGAGCGACGAGGATCTCGGCGCCGCCGGCCGCCTCGTCCGTTACGAGACCGCCTACCCGCTGCCGACGTACCTCATGGCGTTCGCGGTCGGCGACTTCGAGGTCGAGCGCGGCGCGAGGGGCGACCTCCCCCTCGCGGTCTGGCGCCGCCGCGGGCTCCCCGGCGATCACGGCGCGATGCTGGACGAGCTCTCGCGCGCGATCGGCCGCTTCGAGGAGCTGCTCGTGCCGTACCCCTTCGAGAAGTACGCGCTCGTGCTCCTGCCGGACTTCTCCGCGGGGGGCATCGAGCACGCGGGGATCAGCTTCCAGCGCGAGGAGCGGAGCACGCAGCCCGCGCTCGCCTCCGACCTCCTGCTCACGACGCACGAGCTCGCGCACCAGTGGTTCGGCGATCTGGTCACGGTGGCGACGTGGGACGACCTCTGGATCAAGGAGGGCATGGCGACGCTGCTCGAGCAGGAGGCCGTCCGCGCCTACACGGACGAGAGCGGCGCGGGGACGCTGAACGGCGACGAGCTCGGCCTCAGGGACGGCGACGCGGTGCGCGACCCGTCGCTCGCGCCGGACGAGAAGTACACGAGCGGCCCGTATGGCCGCGCGGCCTGGCTGCTCACCCAGATCCGCAGCCTCACCGGCGAGGACGCCTTCTGGTCGACGCTCCGCGGCGTCCTCGAGGCGCGCCGCTTCGGCAGCATCGGCACGGGCGAGTTCCTCGACGCCTTTGCGCCCGCGCTCGGCCCGGAGGCGACGGCCCGCGCGCGCCGCGCGGTCGCGGCCAGGGCGCTCCCGTCGCTCGAGGTCGAGCCCGGGCCCACGGGCGGCGCGTTCGTGACGCTGCGCGACCCCGACGGCGCGCTCGTCGCGCCGCTGGAGCTCGCCTGGGTGACCGCGGACGGCCTCACCCGCGCGCAGGCGCTCCTGCCCGGCGAGCGCGTCGAGGTGGCGCCCCGGCGCCCGTCCGAGCTCCTCCTCGTCGACCCGCAGGATCGCCACCCCGAGCGGGCTTTCCTGGGCGCCGAGCGCGATCTCGAGGCCTACGCCGCGGCCGTCGCCCCGCTCCGCGTCCCGTCGGATCCCGGGGGCGTCGAGCGCTTCCTCGACGTCGGCGGCGCGCACCAGCTCGCCGCGCTGCAGAGCGGACTGCCCGAGGGGCTCGCCCCCGAGCAGTTCGAGCCCTTCGTGGAGGCCCTCGACGCCGACGCCGCCCGGGCCGTGGCGATCGCGGCCGCGTGCGACGCCGCCTGCGCGCCGGACCTGGACGCCAAGGTCCGCGACGCGTGGACGAGCGTGCTCACCGGCGTGCTCGCCGCGGCGCCCTACAGTTACGGGCTCGACTACGTCGACAGCTACGCCGCGTGCGGCGCGGTCGTCTCGCCGGAGGCGCTGTTCGCCGACGACTGGGCCGCGCTCGAGGCCGGGCTCGTGTCGGGCGAGGTCTCCGACGCGCGGCTCCAGTTCCTGTCCAAGTTCCGGCTGCCGCCCGAGCGGGCGCTCCGCGCGTGGGGGCAGGTCGCGCTCGCCGCGAGCTCGGTGCGCGCGCGCGTGCTCGCGATCCGGCACCTCGCGGCCTACCTCGAGGGCCTCGACCCCGCCGCCCTCCCCGCGTGGCGCGCCCTCTTCGTCCGCGTGCTCGGCGAGACGGACGTCGCCGACGTCCTCAACGCCGATCTCCGCGCCGTGCTGTCCTCTGCGGCGCCCACGGCCGCTGGCAACGAGGCGGCGCTCGAGGGCCTGATCCGGGTGCTCCGCTCGCGCGCCGCCCGCTCCGTCCATCCCTCCGCCGTCTGCGCCGCGGTCGCGTTGACCGCCGGCGACGAGCGCGCGTTCGACCGCTTCGCCGCGGCCGTCGAGGGCGCCGACCTGACCGAGCTCCCCCTCTCCCTGCTGCGCTCTCCGGCCGGCTGCGGCTGAAGCGCTCGCGACAGCCCACCTCGCCGGGCCCTTCGCGGCGCGTCTGGCCACCTGCGCCGGCACCGAGCGCTGCTATGCTCGCCTCCCCATGTCGGAGCTCATCCACCTTCTTCGCCAGGGCGCCCCCGTCGCTCGCCTCGCCGACCATCTCGACGGGTTGACGCACGACGAGCGCCTCCTGGCCCTGTCGACGACGAGCCGCGCCGATCAGCGCGCGCTCTACGTCGCGGCGAGCCAGGCCCCCTCGCTCACGCTCGACTTCTTCGTCCCGGACGGCACTCCACCTCGTGTGGGCGTGCATCACAAGGGTCGGAACAGCCTTCCTCTCCCCTCTCCCTTTCGTTTCTTCGAGAAGCGTTTTGCTGTCCCCGAGGACGGCAGCGCGCGTCTCTTTGGTTACAACGAGGGTCTCACGCGTTCCTGGGTTGGCCCTGGGTTCTTCGTCGCGCTCCCGACCGCCGGCAATCCTGCGTGGCAGGAGCGCGGCGCGATCGTGATCGACTACTTCCAGGTCCCGGACGGCCCCGTGCCTGACGGCTGGCCTCCGGTCGTCCCGAACAGCAAGGGCCTTCAATCCTTCGTTTACGACGGAACGCGCGACTTCATGCGCCGCGTCTCGAAGCACGTCTCGATCGGCGCCGCGTACAAGGGAGAGAAGTCCCTCGATCATTACTTCACCCTCTGCCGCGCCCCCTCCGGCGGATAGCCCCTCCGGAAGCCTTCAAACAGCTCCTCTCGGCCCATCACGAAACCACGGGAGGCCCTTTCGTCGGGGGTCGGGCTGTCCCGTCCCGCGATCTCCCTAGGTCCGCCGGGCAGAAATCCTGCCAGGGATCTGCCTCGCGAGAAGAGAGATTCAACGCAAAGGCGCCAAGGCGCAAAGACGCAAAAAAATCAATCATTTCATGCCTTTTTGCGTCTTTGCGCCTTGGCGCCTTTGCGTTCAAATCTCTCCTCATCCCTGGCCGGAATCCTGGCGGGCGGAACTAGTTGTCCCCCGTCCCCCCGGACAGCCGCGCGATCATCCCCTTTCGCAGGAGCCCCACCTTGTTCCGCATGGCGGTCACCTGCTGCCGCATCCCCTCCGCCTGCTCTGCCAGATCCGCGATCCCCGCCGCCGTGGCCGCCTGAACCAGCTCGCGCGCCTCGTCCGCGAGCCGCCCCATGCGCACTTCCACCTCGTCCATGGCCGTCACCACCTCGCCGATCTGCTCCGGCGTCGCAGCGTCGCGCTGGCGCGTCGCGGTCTCCTGCACCAGCAGGTTGATCCCCCGCCCCTCCTCGGCGAGCGCCGCGAACCGCTGGAACAGCCCCCCGAGCTGCTCTGCGCGCCGCTTGATCTCCTCGCCGCGCGCCGCCAGCGCCGTCGCCGTCGCCTCGTGGCGATCCCGCGCCGCCGCGATCGCCGCGATCAGCGACCCGAGCGCCACGCTCACGCGCTGCTGCGCCTCCGCGGCCTCGGTCGTCGACTTCGCCGCGCGCTCGATGCCCTTGCGCGTGTCGAGCGACATCTTCCGCGCCGACTCCGCGAGCTCCTCGAAGCGGAGGAGCTCGCGCTCGAGCGCGCGCGCCGCCTCCGCGAGCTCGCCCCCGCCCTTGCCGTGATCGTCCTTCCCGCCCACGCCGCGGCCGTTCTTTTCGCGCTTGCTCACCTTGCACACTCTCGACCGCCTCTCGCGTCCCTCCGCGTGAGGCGCCCTGCATCCTGCACGATCCCCGGCCCGCGCGGCAGCCCCCGCGCTCCGCCGCCGCGATCCTGGCCGGGCGCGCCGCGGCCGAGCCCGCGTCGCCCGCCTCGCCGACGACGACGGAGCCCCTGCGCCGCCGCGCGCAGCGTGGTATCGGATGGCTCCCTACGCGCGCATCCGATATTCTCTCGACCCCTCCGCCCGCGCCCTGTTGTCCATGAGAACGAAGAACAGCAGCCGCGCCAGGCGGCCATCCAGCAGGAAGAAGAAACCGGCAACGGCGCAGGCCGCACCGGATCTGGATGCCCGCTCGCTCGTCCCCGCCGGCGAGGACGCCGGGGCGCCTGCTCCTCGAGCGCCCGCCGGCCACGCGCCCCCCTCCTACGTCGTCGGGATCGGCTCCTCCGCGGGCGGCCTCGAGGCGCTCCGGATCCTGATCGGCGGCCTGAAGAGCGCCGACCGGATGAGCCTCGTCATCGTCCAGCACCTCGCCCCGCAGCACCGCAGTCGGCTTGTCGAGATCATCAGCCACTCCACGTCCCTGAGCGTCAAAGAGGTCTCCGAGGGCGAGGACCTCTGCGCGAACACCGTCTACGTGACCCCGCCCAACGCGAATGTGATCGCCGACGGCCGCGCCCTCCTCCTGCGCCGCCCCGAGGCCAAGGTGGGGCCCAAGCCCTCGGTCGACCTCTTCTTCAAGTCGATCGCCGAGCACTACGGCGAGAACGCCATCGGCGTCGTCCTCTCCGGCACGGGGTCGGACGGCGCGCAGGGCGTCCGCGCCATCAAGGCCGCGGGCGGGGTCACCATCTGCCAGACCCCCGAGTCGGCCAAGTACGACGGCATGCCGCGCGCCGCCAAGCAGACAGGCGCCGTCGACCTCGAGCTCGGCCTGGAGGACATGGCCAATCAGCTCAGCAAGTTCAACGAGCTCGCCAAGCGCCCCGACCAGCCGGACGCCTCGCTCCGGCAGCTCGGCCTGACCTACCAGGACCCGTACCACAGCATCCTCTCCTTCCTGGAGACGGCGAGCCGGGTCAACTTCGCCAAGTACAAGCAGTCCACCGTCCGCCGGCGCATCGAGCGGCGCGTCATCGCCACGCACAGCGAGTCGATCGACGCCTACGCCGACTACCTCCGCCTGCGCCCCGAGGAGGGCAGGGTCCTCTTTCAGGACATCCTGATCTCGGTCACGTCCTTCTTCCGCGACGAGCCCTCGTTCAAGGCCCTGGCGGCCGCCGTCGCGGAGCGCATCGACCAGAAGCAGACCGGCGACAACCTCCGCGCCTGGGTCGTCGGCTGCGCCACGGGCGAGGAGGCGTACTCTATCGCCATCCTCGTCTTCGAGGCGCTCGCGAAGGCGAACAAGCAGCTCAACGTCCAGATCTTCGCGACAGACATCGACGAGCAGGCCATGTCCGCCGCGCGCAAGGGGCTCTACCAGAAGACCTCGGTCGCCGACATCCCGCCGCGGCTCCGGTCCAGGTACTTCGACGAGCAGGACCAGTGGTTCAAGGTGAAGGACTACGTCCGCGACGCGATCGTCTTCGCGCGCCACGACGTCGCCCAGGATCCGCCGTTCCTCAAGCTGGATCTCGTCTCGTGCCGCAACGTCCTCATCTACTTCAACTCCCACCTGCAGGAGCACACGCTCAGGACGTTCCACTTCGCGATGGACACCCAGGGTGTCCTGTTCCTCGGCAAGTCCGAGTCGGCGACGACGGCGGGCGACCTGTTCGAGCTCACGGACAAGAACGCGAAGATCTTCATCCGGTCCGCGAAGAAGGGCGGTCTCCCGCGCTCGTACTCGAGGCAGGAGTTCAACCGCGAGAGCGCGCTCATCACGAAGGATCGCCAGTCCACCACGGCCCTGGATCTCTTCACCTCCATGGTGAACGGCTTCGCCCCGGACTCGGTCCTGGTCGGTGAGGACCACCGGGTGCGGCACGTCTTCGGGGGCGCCAACAGGTACCTGCGCTTCCCGAAGGGCGACCCCACCGTCACGATCCAGAAGCTCCTCCCGCCGGATGTCGCGGCCGAGCTGGGCGCGCTGCTGCACCGCGCCCAGCGGTCGGGTCACGCCGCGCGCGGGGACCAGCGGCACGCGTTCGTCATCGAGCGCGAGGATCGGAAGATCCAGCTCACGGTCGTCCCGCTCTCCGCCGACGGCCGGACCGAGTTCATCATCTCCTTCGGTCACGCGCCGCACGACCCCCCCCGCCCCGTCAGGGCGCCCGCGGGCAGCTCCCGCCTCGCGCCGGAAGAGCAGATCTGGCGGCTCGAGCAGGAGCTCGCGGCGGCGCGCGAGCACCTCCAGACGGTCATCGAGGAGCACGACACCGCGAGCGAGGAGCTGCAGGCCCTCAACGAGGAGCTCCAGTCGTCCAACGAGGAGCTCCAGTCCACGAACGAGGAGCTGGAGACCACGAACGAGGAGCTCCAGTCGGCGAACGAGGAGCTCACGACGCTGAACCAGGAGATCAACGTCAAGTCGTCCGAGCTCTTGACGCTCAACCAGCGGCTCGTCGCGATCCAGAACGCCATCGCCTATCCCCTCCTCGTCGTCGACAAGAACCTCCGCCTGACCGACTACAACCCAGCCTCCCGCCACCTCTTCCGCATCTCGGAGGTCGACCGCGGCCAGCACATCCGCGCCGCCCTCTCCCACCTCAGCGTCGAGCCCGTCCTCGACATGGTCGCCGCGAGCTTCCAGGAGCGTCGGCCGATGCGGCACCAGCTCGAGGTCCTCGACCGGCACTTCGAGGCGTGCATCCAGCTCATCGAGGGGTCGAAGGGCGAGGTGGACGGGGCCGTGCTCAGCTTCGTCGACAACACCGAGCCCGTGCACGCGCTCACCCAGAGCAGGGTCAGCAAGGAGAGGCTCTCCGCCATCCTCGACAACACGCCGGCGCTCGTGACCATGAAGGACTCGATCGGCGCCTACGTCTACGTCAACCAGCGCTTCTGCGACGTCCTCGGGCGCTCCGAGAGAGAGGTGCTGGGGAGGACGGACGAGGAGCTGTTCGGCCCGAAGTCCGGCAGCGCCATGCGAGAGCGCGACTTCGAGGTGCTGAAGGCCCGGTCGTCCATGTGGCTCGAGGAGAGCCTGCACGTGGGCGGGAAGCTCCGGTACTGGCTGTCGTCGAAGTTCCCCCTGCTCGACGAGCGGCGCAACGCCCAGTCCGTCTGCACGATCGCGCTCGACATCACCGAGCGGGTGCTCCAGGAGCAGCACCTCAAGGTCTTCAAGAAGGTCGTCTCCGCCTCGAACGCGGGCCTCGCGATCCTCGAGTCGGCCGAGGGGCAGTACCGGGTGACCTTCGCCTCGAACGAGTTCGCCGACAAGGTCGGCAGGGGCGCGCCCGACCTCCACGGGCTGCCGCTCGACGAGCTGCTCGACGTCGTGCTGAGCGGCGCGGAGTCGACGCGCATCGCCGAGCTCTCGGAGGCGGCCCGCCAGAGCCCGCTCGCGTCGTTCACCATCAACCTGGCGGAGAAGGCGGGCGGCGAGCTCTGGATCGAGCTCAGGACCGCCACCATCAGCTTCGGCGGCGAGGAGCCGAGCTACCTCATCCTCCTCATCTTCGACGTCACCCAGCGGGTCCAGGCGCAGCGGCTCATCCTCTCCCAGCAAGAGGAGCTCTCGCGGTTCAGCAAGCTCGCCTCCCTCGGCGAGATCGCGGCCGGGATCTCCCACGAGATCAACACGCCGCTCAACGTGATCACGACGAAGACCGATCTGCTGAAGCGGCTGGCGGAGCGCGGGCAGATCGAGAAGGAGCGCCTGTCCCGGATCGCGGTCGAGGTCGATGGGATGGTCGAGAACATCACCAACGTGATCTCGGGCCTCAAGTCCATCACCAGGATGGAGTCCGAGAAGCTCCGCCCTCACAACGTCCAGGAGCTGGTCCGCGAGGCCGTCCGCGTCAGCGGCTTCCGTCTCCAGCAGGCGAGCGCCCACCTCAGCTTCGATCTGCCGCGGGAGGACCTCGTCATCGACTGCTATCCCGTCCAGATCGTGCAGATCCTCATCAACCTGCTCAACAACGCGGTGGACGCCATCTCGTCCCTCCGGGAGCGGTGGATCCGGATCGAGGCGCGATCGTCGGACGACCTGGTCTACGTGCGCGTGATCGACAGCGGCAAGGGGATCGACCCCGCGCTCGCGGAGAAGATCATGACGCCGTTCTTCACGACGAAGAAGGAAGAGCACGGCACCGGGCTCGGCCTCAGCCTCTCGCGGAACATCGCGCAGCACCACGGCGGCGATCTGCGCCTCGTGATGGATCACAAGAATACGTGCTTCGAGCTGGAGCTGCCCCGGAAGCCCATGTGACGCCGTGAGGCCGCCGGATCGCGGGCGCCCACCGCCGCGGTCGTCGCATCCGGCCGGCGGTCATCGGTCATCGCTCATCGAGGCGTCGCGGGGTGATCCCCGGCCCGCACCCTCGCCTGATGAAGCGATCTGGACCACAATTGTACATGAACTACAAGATCCAACCGCGCTCTGCCCTGCGCGGCGCCTCCCGCGCGGCATCTCGGAGTCCGCTGACGCCTGAGCACGGCGGGCCGCGGGGAGTGGATCCCTCGACGCCCGTCGCGTGAGCTGCTAATCCGTCAGGAATGCCCGGCGTGCAGTCAACACGCAGGTTCACGCGGTGGTGACAGCATGCTCCTGAACATCATCATCGTCGAGGACAGCGAGGAGCTGTGCGAGGGGTGGCAGGACATCCTGTCGCTCGACGGGCATCACGTGACCTGCTTCTTCAATGGCCGATCGGCCCTGGAGGAGCGCGCGCTCATCATGCAGGCCGACGTGCTGGTCACGGACTATTACTTGCCGGACATCAATGGATTGACGCTCGTCTCCATGGTCCGGAAGATCCGCGCCGACCTCCCGATCATCCTGCTCACCGGGACGCGGGATCCGGCCATCCGGGAGAGCCTCCGTCAGGTGGAGAACTCGATGTTCCTGAGCAAGCCGATCCGGATAGAGCAGCTCGAGCGGAGCATCCGGGAGCTCATCGCCGCCTCGTCGAAGTCCCCGGCGGCGGACGCCGACAAGGCGGACCAGGTGGACCGGCCGCCCTCCTCGCCGTACTGAGCCGCGCATGCCGGGGCGGCCTCGCAGGGTCGCCGTCCCCCTGCCCCGGGTGTCCCACCTTCCTGAAGGATTCCACCGGTTTCGCCTGCAGCCGTTGTCCGGACCGGTGTACTGTATCAAATCGGCGGACCGTACGTCGGACCCACGTCGGAGGAACCGATGCGAAGCGCGTTGCTCGTCCTCGTCGGAGTTCATGCCTTGCTGGGGCTCACCCTGCCCTCGCCCGAGGCGTTCGCGCTGCCCGCGCCCGAGGAGCTCGCCCTGCCGTCGCTCGCGGAGAAGGAGCGGGCCGCGCTGCGCTCGCCCGGGAGCCGGCTCGCCCGCGACGGCGCGCCCGAGCCCTCGAAGGCGCGCGCGCCGGTCCCCGTCCCCTCGAAGGAGCGCGCCCCTGCCGCCTCGCCCGGGAAGAAGCGCGGCGAGCGCTCGACCGAGGCCGATTGCAAGGCGCTCGGGCCCGAGGTGCAGAAGGCCTCGCGGATGATCGAGGTGCTCCGGGAGTCCGACCTGAGCACGCCGCCCGAGGTGCTGCTGCGGATCGCGGATCGGCTCGACCTCTGGGCCGGCGCGCCCGCGGTCCGCCCCGCCGACCCCGAGCTCGCCCGCGAGGCCAGGCACATCCGGGATAGCTTCGCTCGGACCAGCACCGCGATCCGCAAGCTGCGGGCGTCGCTCATCCTCAACAAGCCCAACCTGAAGAAGGCCGGCTCCGCGCGCGCCGGGCTGGAGCGGGAGCTCGACAAGGACGCGAAGGTGGTGCGGAGCATCGTCGGCCGTTGCAAGAGCAACCCGTATGAGCCGATCAAGGGCAAAGCCCACATCCCGCCCCACGTCGTGCGGCGCGTCGTCCAGGAGAACTTCGGCGCCATGCGCGCCTGCTACGAAAAGGGCCTTCGCAAGAATCCCAAGCTCGAAGGGCGCATACCCGTGCACCTCGTCGTCGACGGCCAGGGCAAGGTGACGTACGCGGGAGACGCCGACCGACCGCCCGCGGACGCGCCCCTGCTGATCGCGCTCCCCTCGCCCGGCGCGGCCGCGCCGTCCTCGCCCGCCCCGCCGCTCCGCGACGACAAGGTCATCGACTGCGTGCTCGACGTCTTCCGCGGCCTCCGATTCCCCTCCCCCGCGGACAACAAGGGCGTCGCCAGCGTTGTCTATCCCGTCGTCTTCGGTGTGGACGACAACCGCTCTTCGGCCACCTCCTCGAGGTGACGCAGAGCGCAATCGCCGGCGGCCAGGCGCTGGCGCGCTGCCGTCCGAGCGGGGCCTTCATCAAGCACGCTCGCGGCGCGACGTGCAAAGTTATTTCCTTCTCTGAAGCCAGAGGGTAAGCATTCCCCCGATGAAGCTCTCGCTCTCCGAGCTCCAGGACATCCGCCGCACCCTCGCGGCGCGCACCGTCTTCGGCCTCTCGACGCCGGGCACCGAGATCGCCGCGCTCCCTGCCTACCTCGCGCCCCCGCCGGACGGGATGACCGGGCGCGCCGTGGTGGTCGACGCCGGCGGCACGAACCTCCGCGCTGCGGTCGTGGAGCTCGCGCCGGGCGGCGTGTCGCGCCTCGTGGCCGGGCCCGAGCCGGCGAAGTTCCCGGGCGGGCCGGAGATCACGGCCGACGCCTTCTTCGATGTCCAGGCGGAGCTGGTCGAGCGCCTCGGCCCCGTGCACGGCTTGCCGGTGGGCTATTGCTTCTCGTATCCGTCGGAGACGCTGCCGTCGCTGGACGCGCGGCTGCTCCGCTGGACCAAGGGTGTCCAGGTCGCGGGGGTCGCGGGCACCAACGTGGGCGAGCGGCTCGGCCGGGCGCTCGCCGCGCGGAAGCTCCGGCCCGGCCCGGTCCGGGTGCTGAACGACACGGTGGCGAGCCTGCTCGGGGGTGCCTTCGCGCACGGCGGCGCGCAGCCCGCGGCGTTCATCGGGCTCATCGTGGGGACGGGGACGAACATGGCCACGTTCCTCCCTGCGGGCCGGATCCCGAAGCTCAAGACCGGGCACTTCGTCGCCCCGATGGCGGTCAACCTCGAGAACGGCAACTTCAACCCGCCGCACCTCCAGCCGTTCGACGCGGAGGTCGACGCGGCCTCCGAGAACCCTGGGGCCCAGCGCTTCGAGAAGGCGGTGTCCGGGGCCTACCTGCCGCGGCTCTTCGCGCGGCTGTGCCCGGACCACGCCCCCCTCGCGAGCTCTGCGGATCTCGTGCGGCTCCGCGACGAGGGCGCGGGCGACGCGCGGCGGGTCGCCGGCGAGCTCCTCCAGCGCTCCGCCGACCTCGTGGCGGCGGCGCTCGCGGCGGTCGTGGACGTGCTCGACACGCCTCCTGGGGTCGGCATCCTCGCGGAGGGGAGCCTCTTCTGGGGCGACCCGCGCTATGCGCCGCGGGTGCAGGAGACGCTGCGCGCCCTCGTCGGCTCGCGCGTCGAGCCCCGGATCGCGCGGCTCGAGCACGTCAACCTGATCGGCTCGGCCTGCGCCGCGCTGTTCGCCTGATCGCCGGCGCGCCGCCCCCCCGCGCGGCGCGGAGGGCGCCCGGCGGGCGCGCCGTCGAGGATCCAGCGATCTTCCCGAGATCTCGCGCTCCCGGAGCCCCCGTCGAGGCGCGCAGCGCGCCCACCCGGGCCCGCTCGATGCGATCCGGGATACGACCCGGGCGCCTCGAGATCGGAGGGATCACACATTTCTGGCCGTATCCGCCGTTTGCGACCACGATGGCGCAGCGTGGGCGACATGGGAGGGGCTGGCCGGTGAGGTGCGAAACAGGAGCGAGCTGCGGCCTGGCCGATCCGGTCGTGCGCCGCCGGTTGTCGCGGGCGGGCCCTGGTAGCCAGAATGGCTATTGTCGTTAGAGAGATGCTCCCGTCGAACCGCAAGCTCGCGTTCCGAAGGCAGCCGCACCTGGTCGATGACAGCGGGAGCGTCGGCGTGTGGATCACGCAGCCGGCCGGGATGCTCGTGCAGCTCCTGCGGGAGACGGCGGCGACGGGCGACATCGCGCGGTTCATCTCGGTCGACGGGTACCAGAAGCTCGTGGCGGTGATGCGCCCCGGGGAGCGGGCTTACTTCCTCTACGACATGGCGCTCATGGTGCGGTACGAGACCGAGGCGCGCGTGATCCTGACCCAGTGGGGGCTCAGCGTGCGCGAGCGGATCGAGCACATCGTGGTCCGGCCGCCCCCGGAGATGAACAAGCTGGGGCGCATGGGCATCCAGACGATCGCGGCGGCGATGAGCCTGGCCGGCGTGCAGCTCGACGTCGTGGACGACCTCGAGCCGTTCCTGCGGGAGCGCAACCTGCGGCCGCGGATCAGCCTGACCTGAGCGGGGTTCCGGGCGGCCCGGATGGCCCTGCTCAGGCCTGCGAGCTCAGGAGGGGAGTCTGGCGAGGGATCAGTGCCCGCCGCCGGTGCCCTTGATGTCGAGCTGGGGACGGGAGGGGTGCGGCCAGTCGAGGTGGAAGAACTTGCCGCGCGGCTGGTCCGTGCGCTCGTAGGTGTGCGCGCCGAAGTAGTCGCGCTGCGCCTGCAGGAGGTTCGCCGGCAGGTGGGCGGCGCGGTAGCCGTCGTAGTACGAGAGGGCGGACATGAACGCCGGCGCCCAGACGCCGTTCTGCGCGGCGATCGAGACCACCTTGCGCCAGTTGGACTGACCGTTCTTGATCTGCTCGTTGAAGTACGGATCGAGCAGGAGGTTCGTCAGCCCGGGATTGCGCGTGTACGCCTCCGTGATCTTCTGGAGGAACCGGGCGCGGATGATGCAGCCGCCGCGCCAGATGCTCGCGATCGTGCCGAAATCGAGCTTCCAGTCGTACTCGGCCTGGGCCGCGGCCATGAGCTGGAATCCCTGCGCGTAAGCGCAGATCTTCGAGCAATACAGCGCGTCGCGGATCGCGGTGATCGTGCCCTGACGGTCCTGGACCGGGGTCGGGGTCGGGCCGGTGAGCTGCTTCGAGGCCTCGACGCGCTCGTCCTTCAGCGCCGACAGGCAGCGCGCGAACACCGCCTCGGCGATCGCGTTCGCAGGAATGCCCATGTCGAGGGCGTTGCTGCTCGTCCACTTGCCCGTGCCCTTCTGACCCGCCGTGTCGAGGACGAAATCGACGAACGGCTTGTCCTTCTGGACAGGGTCCTTCTGCTGGAGGATGTCGGCGGTGATCTGGATGAGGTACGAGTCGAGATCGCCGCTGTTCCACTCGGAGAAGACGCGCGACATCTCGTCCTTCGACATCCCGAGCAGCCCGTCGAGGAGCGTGTACGCCTCGCAGATGAGCTGCATGTCGATGTACTCGATGCCGTTGTGGACCATCTTCACGTAGTGGCCCGCGCCGTTCGGCCCGATGTACGCCGTGCAGGGCACGCCGCCCTCCACCGGCTTGCCGGGGGTCGCGCCCTCGAGCGGCCTGCCGTTCTGGGGGTCGACCTTGGCGGCGATCGCGCGCCAGATCGGCTCCAGGTGCTTCCAGGACTCGGGGTCGCCGCCGGGCATCAGCGAGGGGCCGAAGCGCGCCCCGACCTCGCCGCCCGAGACGCCGGAGCCGAAGAACTTGCACTTCGACGCGTACTCCTTCTCGCGCCGGATGGTGTCGGTCCAGAGCGAGTTGCCCAGATCGACGACGATGTCGTCCGGCTCGATCCCCGCCTCGAGGAGCTGCTGGACCACCATGTCCACCGGCGGACCGGCCTTGACCAGGATCACCGCCTTGCGCGGCTTCTTCAGGGCGCCGACGAAATCCTTCAGCGTCTCGCAGTAGACAAGGCCGCCGGGGGTGCTCGGGTTGCGGGCGACGAAGTCCTTCGCGACCTGCACCGTGCGGTTGAACACGGCCACCTTGAACCCGTGGTCGGCCATGTTGAGCGCGACGTTCTCGCCCATGACGGCCAGCCCGATCATGCCGATGTCGCAGCTGGATGTGGCATCATTCATCCCAGTTCTTCTCCTTCACACATTGCTCATGCTCCGTCAGCGACCGCTCTTGTTGTGCGGATCGGCCGGCTCAGCAAGGCATCGTCCCGCGCGCCGTCGATCTTTGGGTCGGCTGGCAGCCACGGCCGCGCATTCTGAGCAGGCCAGCGGCGCGGCGTCCAGCGCCGTCGCGACCGGCCGGCGCGCCTCTCCCGCCGGCCGCCGCCGCGCGCGTCTCGCCCGCCGCCGCGCCGCCGCGGCCGCTGTGGAGCCGCGCTCGGGCGCCGTGGTACGCTCTCGCCCGTGCGACCGGGCCCGGCGCTCGTAGGCCTCCTGCTCCTCGCCGCGGCCTCGGCCTCGGCCTGCGTCCCCCCCGCGTACAACGTCCGCGCCGCGCGCGCCTTCGCGAACGAGGACGCCCGCCGCGCGATCATCGACGATCGCGCGGTCGATCTGGAGCGAGCGGCCGCCCTGGCCGACGAGGTCCTCGCGCGCACCCCTTACTCCCCGGGCGACGCGTGGATCGCCGCGCTCCGCCTCGACGACGAGGAGGGCGAGCGGCTCCGCGAGCGCTTCGAGGAGGCGCCCCCGTACGACGGCGAGCACGAGGTCCCGCTCGCCAAGCTCTACCGCGTGAAGCTCGACGAGGCGCTCGCCCGCGCGAGGGCGCCACGGCCGTCGCCGCCCGCGTTCGCGCGGCTCTTCGACGCGCTCGCCGCGCTCGCGGCGCCGGCGTCGGACGCTCGCGGCGCGGCCGGCGCGGCCGGCGCGAGCGCGGCGAGCGGCCTGCCCGCCGCGTGGGAGGCGCTCGCGGAGCACGCGAGGGCGCTCGCGGCCGAGGAGCGGACCGTCGCGCGGCTCTCGGCCGGCAGGCCCCTCGGCGCCCCGGACACGCCCGAGATTGCGGCGCCGCGCGCGCGGGCCGCCGCGCGGCGCCGGGCGCTCGCCGGAGCGCAGCGCGACATCGCGGCGGCCGCGGCCGCGCTCCGCGCGGCGAGCGCGGGGCACGAGCCCGCCGCGACGATCGCGCGCGACGCGCTCCGCGCCGTGTCGTTCCTCCTGCGCATGCACGTCGAGGCGCTCGCCGTGGCGCCTTACGTGGTGAAGCAGGCCCGGCGCGTCGCGCGCGGCGAGCCCGGCTACGCGGCCGCCGTGGCGCGCGCCGAGGCGCTCTCCCGGGTGCTCGAGGAGCAGCGCGAGGCGCTCTCCGCCTGCGCCGAGGCGCTCTCCGTGCCGGCGCGGACGCCGATCGAGGACACCGCGGGCTTCGAGATGCAGGAGAGCCTGCTCGACCAGGGCAGGGCGATCAGCCTCGACGCCGTCCACCTCCGGCTGAAGGGCGACGTCGAGCTCCTCTTCTTCCACCAGATCGCGAGCCCGAACTCGTCCGGCGGCATCAACGATTACCGGGGCAGGACGCGGCGGCTCGCCTACGACGTCGACCCCGTGTTCATGGTCGGCGGCCGGGCGATGATCACGTACGACTTCGAGCACGTGCGCGACGCCGCGCGCCTCAACGCCGGGTTCAAGACCGACCGGCTGTTCTCGTCGGGGGGCGACATCCGCTACGACAGCTCGCTCGGCAAGCTGATCGGCCTGAACGGCCTCGCGAGCGACGTCTTCGACATCGGCGCCGACCTGGTCGGCCTCCGCACGAGCCTCAAGGTCGCGCGGTTCACCTCGGGCGACGTGGCCGAGATCGCCGTCGATCCGGCGACCGGGCGCGACGCCGGCGTCGTCGCCAGCGCGCCGTTTCAGCTCCTCGTCCGCCAGATCGACGTCGGCTTCGACGTGACGAAGCTCTTCCCCGAGGCGGCGGACGATCTCTATCTCGAGGAGCTGCTCGCCGGCTTCCGGTACATGGATTACAAGCTCCCGCGCATCTTCTATGAGCTCCGCGAGCGGGAGCCGGGCAAGGGCGATATCTACCTGTTCGAGCGGCAGAGCCCAGCCCAGAGCGTGACGTCGCGGTTCTACCAGGGCGGCTTCAGCCTGCGGATGGGCAACGGCGAGTGGCCGCGCCTCGCGCCCTTCGGCGACATCGGCCTGTACGGCGGCGCCGGCCCGGTGCGCTACGCCTTCTCGGGGGACCCTTCGGTCCCCGGCGGCGAGCGCGAGGTCGACGAGGCGACGATGATCGCTTTCTCCGGCAACCTGTCCGTGGGCCTCCGGCTCCGGCTGACCTCGTACCTCAGCCGGCTCCGACTGCTCACCGAGCTGTCCTACAACGTCGAGGCGGTCGGCCAGGGGATCGTGTCCGGCATCCACGCGACGAGGCGCGGCGACGAGACGACCTACACGATCGGCCGCAAGATCGACATCGGCGGGTTCGACCTGTTCCACGGTCCCCGGCTGCTCGCGGTGCTCGTGCTCTGACGAGGGCCCGCCGCTGGACGCGGCGCGCGCCGCGTCCAGCGGCAGGAATGGCCGGGGTCGATCCAGAGGGTGGACGCTTCCCGCTCACCGTGATTGAACTGCATGGCGAAAATCTCGATGACGCCCATCTCGAGCCTGTCAGGGAACGTCGGCCCGAGATCCGAGATCGCGGCATCGAGATGCCGCCGGCAGCGTCAACGAGATCGTCATGACGAAATGATCACCACGCCGTCATTCCTTGGGCCCTACCTGGCGAGCGCTGTAGGGGGGCAAACCACAACCAGTTCCCGAGTGCAGGCGTGCGACCTCATGGTGTAAGCTCGTTCGACGCGGTGGACCCATGTCGCTGAGCTTCGTCGAAGGGAGGCTGTTCGCGGGCAGGTACCGCGTCGTGCGCAGCGTCGCGACCGGCGCGATGGGCGCGATCTACGAGGTCGTCCACGTCGAGACGGAGCGCCGGCGGGCGCTCAAGGTGATGCACCCGCACCTGGCCGAGAACCCCGAGTTCCATGCCCGGTTCAAGCTCGAGGCGCGCGTCGCCGCCCGCATCGCGACCGAGCACATCGTCGAGGTGTTCGACGCCGGCATCGACGGGGAGACCGGCATGCCGTTCCTCGTCATGGAGCTGCTCCGCGGCGAGGAGCTCAGCAAGCGCGTCCGCCGCGCCGGCCGCCTGTCGCCGGAGGAGACCGTCACCTACCTGCGCCAGACGGCGATCGCCCTCGACAAGACGCACGCCGCCGGCGTCGTCCACCGCGATCTCAAGCCGGCGAACCTCTTCCTCGCGGCGAGCGACGACGACGACGAGCTCCGCATCAAGGTGCTCGATTTCGGCATTGCCAAGCTCGTCGCCGAGACCGCGGTCGACTCGGCGACGACCGCGGCCCTCGGGACGCCGCTCTACATGGCGCCTGAGCAGTTCAGCGGCGAGTCGATCACGAAGGCCGTCGATCTCTTCGCGTTCGGCCAGATCGCGTACACGCTCCTCGTCGGCAAGGCGTACTGGCTGAACGATATGCGGGAGTTCAGCAACAGCCTCGCGTTCGCGGTGATCGCGATGCACGGCCCGCAGGAGCCCGCGTGTGCGCGCGCCGAGGCCGACGGGGTGAAGCTGCCCCCGGCCTTCGATCCGTGGTTCGCGAAGGCGACGGCGCGCGACCCCGAGGCGCGCTTCTCGACCGCATCGGCCGCGGTCGAGGCGCTCGCCGATGTCTTCGACATCGTGCCCCCGCCGATGAGGTCGTCGCGCCTCTCCGCGGTGGACACGCCGTTCCCGCGCGGGAGCCAGGGGGCCGCGCCCTCCTCGGTGCCGGCGGCGGCGTCCTCCTCGGTGCCGGTGGCCGCCCAGTCCTCCAACACGGGCGTGGAGACCAGGGTCCAGGCCGCGAAGCCGCGGAGCCGCTCCACGCTCGCGTTCGCGGCGCTCGCCCTGATCGGCGGAGGCGCCATCGCCATCGCGTCGCTGCGCGGGGGCGCGCCCGCCGCCCCTGGCGGCGCAGCTCGCGCGCAGGCGGCCCCGTCGGCGCCCCCCTTGCCGACCTCGACGCCGTCCTTCATCGCGCCGGTCCCCGCGCTCCCCAGGGCCTCCGAGACGGCCGGAGCGCTCGAGCTCGTGGCGCCCGCGACGCCTGCGGCGAGCGCCTCCGCGCCGCACGAGGGTGGCGACCGGAAGCCCGCCCCCGCAGCAGCATCCGCCAGCGCGAGATCCTCGACGGCGCCGCCTCGCGCGGCGCCGTCGGCCAGCGCGGCGCCGTCGGCCAGCGCCGGGCCCGGGCCGTCCACGCAGCCGTCCGCCTCCTCGTCGGCCAGGCCCCGGGAGTCGCTCTACTCGGCGGACTGATCCCGCGGCCTGGCGGCGGGCCGACGCAGCGGCCTGCGCGGCGGGCCGGTGCAGCGGCAGCGGCGCGATGCAACGGCGGCGACGCGATGCAGCGGCAGCGGCAGCGGCGCGATGACTTTCTTCCCTGGGGGGATACCAGGGATGATATCTCATGCGTCAACCGATGCGCCTCGTCTGGTCTGGGCCCCTATTGGGCGGCTTGCTGAGCATGGCTATCGCCGCTCCCGCCAACGCGCAACCCGACGCCGTCGCGGTGGCCGAGTCGCTGTTCAACCGCGGTCTCGCGGACATGCTGGCGGGCCGGTATCCGACGGGCTGCCCTGCCCTCAGCGAGAGTCATCGGCTCGATCCTCGCCCAGGGCGGCTGTTCACGCTCGCCGAGTGCGAGGCGCGGTGGGGGCGCATCGCCACCGCCGTCGCGCGCTACAACGATTTTCTGGCGCTGTATTCCCGCATGTCGGAGGCCGAGAAGCTCCAGCAGCGCGAGCGCTACGACGTCGCCCTCGAGCAGCGCGACGCGCTCGCGCCGCTCGTGCCGCAACTCACGCTGTCGCTGCCGCCCGACGCGCCCCAGGGCACGGTCGTGCAGCGCGACGGAATCACCCTTGGGGAGCCGTCCCTCGGCATCGCGCTCCCCGTCAACCCGGGGGAGCACGTCGTGACGACGAGGGCGCCGGGCGGGCCCGAGCACGAGGTGCGGTTCACGATCGACACGTCGGAGTCGAGGACCATCGAGCTCGAGGTGAAGCCCCCCGCCGAGGCACCGCCGCCCGTGAAGCCGCAGGGTCCGGGCGATCGGGCCGTCGTGCCGCCGGGGGCCCGCCCCGCGCCGCCGCCGCCGGACGCGGGGCCGAGCGGCCGGCGCGTCGTGACCTACGTGGCGGGCGGGCTCGCCGCGAGCGCGCTGATCTTCGGGTCGGTGACGGGCTGGATGGCGATCAGCGAGAGCAGCCTGGCGGACGACGAGTGCGACGACGTCCCCGGTCAGCCCGGCGTGGCGGCGTGCAGCGCCGTCGGGAAGGCGGCCGGCGACCGCGCGAAGGACCTCGGGCTGGCGAGCACGATCGGCTTCGGCGCCGGCGGCGTGCTCGCCGGCGCGGCGGTGCTGCTCTTCCTGACGGAGCCGCCCCCGCCTCGCCCGCAGGTCGGGCAGGTCGGCGCGCTGCGCTGGTCGCTGCTCGCGGCGCCGACCGGCGGCGGCGTCGCGGTGCGCGGCCACTGGTGAGCTCGCCACCGCGCCTGGCTCGTCGAAATCGTGCGATCCGCAGGGGAGCGCGGCGAATTGTAGTATCAATGAAAAACTACAGGTCGACACGCCCGGGCGGGGACGCGGTGACGAAGGAAAGGCAACTCATGATCACGAAGACCACGATGGCGATGTTCGGGCTCGCGGCGACTGGCCTGCTCGCGGGCTGCACGGAGACGCTCGACTCGAAGCAGATCCGCACCGGGGGCATCTCGGCGACCCTGGAGGCGACCGCCGACAGCGCGTCGTCGACGAGCCTGAAGGCCACGCTCCGCGTCGGCGGCGACGAGAGCAACACGTACGTCATCCTGAGCGGCGGAGACCGGATCTCGGCGGCGGCGGACGGCGAGGAGGTCGAGATGTCGGCCCAGGGCACCGGGGTCTATGTGGCCGACTTCGACGTCGGCGCCGGAGACACCGAGTTCACGGTGGCGCTCGACCGCGAGGACGACGACGACGCGACGGGCAACGCCGGGACGCTCCCCGACCCGTTCGACCTCGAGGAGCTGCCCAGGGAGGCGGTCCCGCGCGACGAGGAGATCACGATCGCGTGGTCGCCGAGCGGGTCGGGGGACGACATGGCGATCCACGTGGACGGCGACTGCATCTTCCCGGTGCGGATCGACGTGGGGGGCGACCCGGGGACCTACACCATCGACGCCGGCACGCTGGAGTCGACCCGCTCGCAGGATCCCGAGACCTGCGATGTGGACGTCGTGGTCAGCCGCACGCGCAAGGGCACGACGGACAACAAGTTCGACCCGGAGAGCTCGTTCGAGCTGAGCCAGGTCCGTACCGGCCGCTTCCCCTCGGCGCCCTGAGGCGCCCCGCCGCGCCTCTCTGCAGGCCGCGCCTGTCTGTGGAAGGCGACGTCGTCTCGAACGCCTGCCCTGGATGCCCCCGGGAGCGTCAGCCGAACAGCGCGGCGTAGTCGTCCTCGCGAAAGCCGACAAGCACCTCGTTCCCCTTCACCAGCACGGGCCGCTTGACGAGCTTCCCGTCCTCGGTGAGCCACCGCGCGACCTCCTCGTCGCTCGCGGCGTCCACCCGCGCCTTGCCGAGCGCGCGGTAGCTCTGCCCGCTCGTGTTGAGCCACCGGCGCACCGGGAGCCCGCTCGCCGGCACCCACCTGGCGAGCTCCTCGGCCGTCGGCGGCTCATCGACGATCGGCCGCACGGCGACGTCGACGCCGCGCTCGCCGAGCCACTTCAGCGCCTTCTTGCAGGTGCTGCAGCCTGCATACGACAGGATCTGAACCTTGCTCATGCGGGCCTTCTGCCCCCACCGCCGGCAGAGAGCAAGCGGCTCCTCGACGGAGATAAAGAAGAAGAGAATCGAACCACAGAGGCACAGAGGGCACAGAGGAAGAGAGAAAATAAAATTCTCATCCTCTCTTCCACTCTGCTTCCCTCTGCTTCCCTCTTCTCCCCTCTTCTTCTCTTCCTCTGTGCCCTCTGTGCCTCTGTGGTTCAAAATTCTTCTCCCCTTCACTCCGCGCGGCGCTCGGTCAGGCGCCCGCCGCGCCGCTCGCGCCGGTTGTGCCGCTCACAACCATGGTGCGCTCTCTGCCGGTGGGCCGATCGGACCGCCGGCCTCCGATGGAAATGAGGGAGAGGCGCCGACGTCGCCACGAACCGAGGGCCATCGCAGGGGCGATTCTCCATCGCGAGGGAGAAAAGCGAGCTCTCCAGAGCAAAGACCTCGATGCACGGGCGAGAAAGGCCCGGATCGATACGGGTCACCAGCGCGCCGCGACGGCCGCCCGCGGCGGACGAAATGCCGCGGCGCGTGGCGGGGCGTCTGGTATACGTGCGCGGAAAGGAGCCGCCTCGAGCGGCAGCGCCCCCTCGTGATCCGCCTCGATTCCATCAGCAAGCAGCACGGTAAGCAGATCCTCTTCCTCGAGGCCTCCGCGGCGGTGAACCGCGGCGAGAAGGTCGGCCTGGTGGGCCCCAACGGCTCGGGCAAGACCACGATCTTCCGCATGATCACCAAGGAGGAGGCGCCCGACGGCGGCCAGGTCGCGATCGACCGCGGCGTCACCATCGGCTACTTCAGCCAGGATGTCGGCGAGATGAAGGGCAGGAGCGCCGTCGCCGAGACCATGGACGGCGCCGGCCCCGTCTCCGTCGTCGCCGCCGAGCTCCGCGAGCTCGAGGCCGCCCTCGCCGACCCCGAGCGCATGGATGAAATGGAGAGCCTCATCGAGCGCTTCGGGCAGGCGCAGGCCCGCTACGAGGAGCTCGGCGGCTACGCGCTCGACGCGAGGGCGCGCGAGATCCTCGCCGGCCTCGGCTTCAGCCAGGCCGTGATGGACGACGACGTGGGCAACCTCTCGGGCGGGTGGAAGATGCGCGTCGCCCTCGCGCGCATCCTCCTCATGAGGCCTGACGCGCTCCTGCTCGACGAGCCGACCAACCACCTCGACATCGAGTCGATCATCTGGCTCGAAGGCTACCTGAAGCAGTATCCAGGGGCGCTCGTCATGACCTCGCACGACCGCGAGTTCATGAACCGCATCGTCACCAAGATCATCGAGATCGACGGCGGCGAGCTCACCAGCTACTCCGGCAACTACGAGTTCTACGAGCAGCAGCGCGCCATCAACGAGCAGCAGGCCGAGGCGCAGTACGAGCGCCAGCAGGCGATGCTCGCCAAGGAGATGCGCTTCATCGAGCGCTTCAAGGCCCAGGCCGCCAAGGCGGCGCAGGTCCAGTCGCGCGTGAAGAAGCTCGAGAAGATCGACAAGGTCGAGCCGCCGAAGCGCAGGAGGACGATCCGCTTCGAGTTCAAGCCCGCCCCGCGCTCGGGCGACGACGTGGCGCGCCTCGAGGGGGTCAAGAAGACGTACGGCGGACGGCCCATCTACGACGGGCTCGATCTGCTGATCCGCCGCCGGGAGCGCTGGTGCGTCATGGGCGTGAACGGCGCCGGCAAATCCACCCTGCTCAAGCTCATCGCGGGGGCGGCCGCGCCGGACGCGGGCGCGGTGAGCGTCGGCGCGAGCGTCAAGCTCGGGTATTTCGCGCAGCACGCGATGGAGCTGCTCGACCCGACCCGCTCGGTCTGGGAGTCGATCGTCGCGAGCTTCCCCCAGGCGTCGATCGGCTCGCTCCGCACGCTCGCCGGCGCATTCGGCTTCTCCGGCGACGACATCGACAAGCCGTGTCGCATCCTCTCGGGCGGCGAGAAGGCCCGGCTCGTGCTCGCGATCATGCTCTACGACCCGCCGAACTTCCTCGTGCTCGACGAGCCGACCAACCACCTCGACATGGCCACCAAGGAGATGCTCGTCGGGGCGCTCGCGTCGTTCGAGGGCACCATGCTGTTCGTCTCGCACGATCGCCGCTTCCTCGCGGCGCTGTCCAACCGCGTCCTCGAGCTCATGCCCGACGGGCCGCGCGTCTACGGCGGCGGATACCTGGAGTACGTCGCCCAGAGCGGGCACGAGGCGCCGGGCCTCCGGAGCTGAACCGCGCCCTCGCGGCGCGCGGCGCGCGGCGCGCGGCCGATCGAGCTCCGCCCAGGCTCGACTCGACGTCACCGATATCGGCGCGCGGCGCGAGGTGAACACATGCTCAAGGTTTCGCGCTATCGTAAAGGACCGCATGGATCAGCTCGGTAGACCGAACGAAGAGCGGCTCTCCGACTTCATCCGGCGCCACCGCGACGCGATCCTGGGGGCGTGGAAGCAGCGAGCGCACGCCCTGAGCCCGGCGCGGTCGCCGTCGGATCCGATGCTCACCGACCATATCCCGAGCGTCCTCGCCTATGTCGCCGAGGTCGCGGGCGGCGCGGGCACCAGCGCCGAGGTCGACCAGAGGCTCCGCGGCATCCCCGGACACCACGCGCTGAACCGGCTGGCCCAGGGGTACGACCTCGCCGACGTCGTGAAGGAGTACGCGGCGCTCCGCGCCGTGATCCTGGAGCTGTGGGAGCGGGAAGGCGGGGGCGGCGGGGGGAGCGAGCTGATCCGGCTGAACGGCGCGATCGACGACGCGATCGCCGACGCGGTGACGCGCTACCAGGAGGCGCGCGTGCGCCTGCTCCAGGCGCTCGACGCCATCTCGACGGCCGCCCTCGGCAGCAGCGACCTGGACGCGTTCCTGAGGGCGCTCATCCGCGCCACGCGCGAGGCGGCCGCGGCCGTCGACGTGGCGATGGTCCTGCTCGTGGACGGCGACGCCCTCGAGGTGCACGCGACAGCGGGCCTCGACGACGGGCCGCTGCTCGGCCCCCCGCTCGAGGCGTCGCGGGCGTTCGCCCGCGCGGTCCTCGCGCTGCGCGGGCCCGCGTCGCTCGACGCCGCGCTCCGGACGCTGCCCGTGACGGCGCGCGAGATCCGGTCGAGGGGGCTGCGCGCCGTCTACGGCGTGCCGCTGATCCACGAGGGGCGCGCCATCGGGGTCGCGATCCTCGGCTCGCGCAACGCCGAGGAGTTCTCCGAGGAGGACATGCTGATGCTGCGCACGATGACCAGCCGGGCGACCGGGATCATCGTGCAGGCGCAGCTCGTCGCGAAGGAGCGCGCCTCGCGGCACCAGGCCGACGACGCCCGCGCGCTGCTCGCGACGGTGATCGAGCAGATGCCGGCGGGGCTCATCATCGGCGAGCGGCAGACGGGGCGCGTCCTGCTCACGAACCGGCAGGCCACGGAGATCTTCCGGCAGTCGTTCGAGGGCATCCAGAGCATCGAGGGCTACATCGGCCGCGGCTTCCACCCGCGGTCCGGCAAGGCGTACGAGACGTGGGAGTGGCCGCTCGCGCGCACCGTCACGACCGGCGAGGTCGTGGACGACGAGGAGATCGACGTGCTCCGCGGCGACGGCACGTGGGGGCGGATCCTCGTGCGCTCGAGGCCGGTCCTGGACCCGGAGGGGCGCGTCTCGGCGGGCGTCGTGACGTTCTTCGACATGACCGAGCGGACGCGCGCCGAGCAGGCGCAGCGCTTCCTCGCGGCCGCCAGCGCCTCCCTGAGCGACAGCCTCGACTTCCAGGGGACGCTCGATCGGCTCGGCCGCCTCACCGTCCCCGAGCTCGCGGACTGGTGCGTCATCCACACGCTGCCGGTGGTCGAGGCGGCGCGGCGGGTCACCGTGACCCACGTGAACCCGGAGGAGGTCCGGCGGGCGCGCGCGCTGCTGCGCGAGGTGGAGCCGCTGCCGGCGCTGTCGGCGGTGATGGAGCAGGTCCTCGGCGGCGACCGCCCGGAGCTCTTCCGGGATTTCTCCCACCCGCTGATCGCGCCGCTCGCCGAGCACGCCGGCTTCCGCCGGCTCGTCCGCGAGCTCGGGATCACCTCCGTCATGCTGGTCCCGATGGTGGCGCGGGGCCGCGCCTTCGGCTGCATCGCGCTGGGGACCGCGGCGTCCGGCCGGATCTACGACGAGGCGGACCTCGCTGTCGCGCACGACCTGGCGCAGCGGGCCGCGCTCGCCGCGGACAACGCGCGGCTCTACGAGGCCGCGCAGCGCGCGATCGAGCTGCGGGACAACGTGCTCGCCACCGTGTCGCACGACCTCAGGAACCCGCTGAGCGCGATCATCACCGCGGCCGCCGTGATGACCAAGCGCGCGGCGGCGCGCGCCGGGGACAAGGGCGACGCGAAGGCGATCCTGGCGATCCAGCGCTCGGCGCACCGGATGGACAGGCTGATCCACGACCTGCTCGACTTCGCGAGCCTGCGCGCGGGCCGGCTGGAGCTGCGCCGGCAGCCGCAGGATCCGCGGGACATCGGGCGGGAGGCGGTCGAGACGTTCGAGCCGCAGGCGCAGGAGAAGGGGGTCCGCCTGGCCGCGACGTCGGACGAGGAGGTGCCGATCGTCGTGTGCGATCGCGATCGCGTGCTCCAGGTGCTCTCGAACCTCCTGAGCAACGCGCTCAAGGTGACGGGCGCCCAGGGGGCGATCACGGTGCGGTGCGAGCGCCGGGAGGAGCACGTCGTCTTCGCGGTGGCGGACACCGGGCCGGGCATCCCGGAGGACGAGCTGCCCTACCTCTTCGAGCGGTTCTGGCGCGGCCAGCGGAACGGCTACAAGGGCACAGGGCTCGGCCTGGCGATCGCCAGGGAGCTCGTCGTCGCGCACGGCGGGACCATCGGCGTGGAGAGCCGCGTGGGGGTGGGGACGACCTTCAGGTTCACGATCCCCCTCGGGCTCGGCGCGGGCTGAGCGGCGGGCGCGACGGCCGCGGCGCGACGGCCGCGGCGCGACGGCGGGCGGGCTCGCCGGCGGAGGAGTGGACGATCGAGCGCGCCGGCCCCAGGGGTCCACGGAAGGAGGAACCATGGGAGACGAGAAGACGCAGGACCAGCTCGGCACGCCGCGCCCCGAGCGCGAGGTGAGCGAGGCGAAGCAGCCTCACCCGCAGGCGGATGTCCCCGGCGTCCGCGGGCCGATCACGTCGACCGGCGAACGCGACGACGCTCCCCCCGGCGAGGTCGAGACGTGGGGCAGCGAGGGCGGCGCCGGCTCGTACGAGGGCGGGCCGATCGTCTCGGACACGAAGCTCCCCGCGGGCAATTCGGGCCGCAAGCCTTCGTAATTAAAAAGAATTTTGGCGGAAGTGCGGCCCGCGGTGGGCCGCCGGCTCACGGCTGCTGCAGCTGCCGGGACCGGGGCGCGCACCGCTGCATGTAGGCCGGCTCGGGGCAGCCGTCGTGGGTCAGGATCTCGTTGTCCTGGCACTTCACGAGCGCCGCCCGGATGTCGAGGCACCTCCCCGGCCCCGCCGGCACGCACCGGTGCTCGGTCGTGGTCCCGAGGGCGCAGCCGTCGACCTGCCCCTCGGGGCAGTCGAGGAGCGGGCCGGTCGCGCAGCCGTTGTCCTGCCTGGCGACCGTGGCGTCCGTCGCCGTCGTCGACGTGCCCTGGGTCGCTTGCTGCGGGGTCGTGCAGGCGGCGCTCGAGGCGAGCGCGAGCCCCGTGAAGAGGAAGAGCAGGCCCCGCCGGGGCGAGCTGCTGCGCGTGTTCATGCCGGCGTTCTCCGTGGGTTGAGGGCCGGCCGGGACCCGAAAGGCAGGTCGCCGCCCGGCGCGCCCGGCAGACTACTCCACGGAGCGGCGCCTCCCCGGCGGTTTCGCCCCTCCCCCGGCCCGGGACGACCCGCGCGCCCCGGACCGGGACGACCCGCGCGCCCCGGCCCCGGTCAGAACGCGCCGCCGCCGTGCGCGAGCAGCGCCCAGCTGTCCCCGCCCGTCTGGTTCGCGGCGCCGCGCACGGCGAGGTCGTCGAAGAACGCGGGGCGGAAGCTCATCCGGGCGCCCAGCTTGACGTTGCGCGTGACGAGCCGCTCCACCCCGACGGTGAGCGGCACCGCCAGCGCGAAGGCGTCGCCGCCCTCGCCCGCCCAGCCCGTGTAGCCCACGCCCGCGACAACGAACGGCTGCACGATCGCGTCGTCGGCGCGCAGGACGTTGTAGCGCACCCCCGCGTCGAACGAGGTCATCACGAGCGACCTGGCCACCGTCGCGCGCTCGTTCACCGAGCCGATGTAGTTGCCCTCGATCGCCACGCGCGGCGACATGGTCCCGGTCACGCGCACGTTCCAGGTGGGCCCGACGCCCGCGGCGCCGCCCACGTACCCGAGCATGCCGAAGCCGCCCTCGACCGCGACCGCGGGCTCGGGGATCCGCCGGATGAGCGGCCGATCCGCCGGAGGGACGTTGCCCGCCGGCCGATCGCGCTGTTCCGCGCGCCCCGCGTCCTGCGCCCCCGCCGCGCCGGCGAGCGCCATCGTGGCAGCGGCGGCCATGGTCGCCGCCGCGCGTCGTCGCGTGCTCATGCAGTCCTCCCCTGTTGGATCCGTTGGCCGGTGTTCCGACTACGACGACCGCCGTGTGCACACCTCAGGCCACATGGGGCTGTGCAGCGCAGGTCCGGCGCCCCCGCCCCGCCGCGCACGCCCGCGCCCGTGCGGCCGCAGCGCCCCCGGAACCACGCAGCGCGCCGTCCGCCGTGAGCCGTCGCGGCGCTGCCCGTGAGCCGTCGCGGCGCCGCCCGTGAGCCGTCGCGGCGCCGCCCGTGAGCCGTTGCGGCGCCGCGGCGGGTCTGAGATGAAACGGGGCTCCGGACGCCGCCGTGAAACCGGATCACGCCTCGCCCGTAGGGGGTGCAGGCCCGTCGATCACGAGAACCAGAGGAGCACACGATGCTGTCGAAGAAGAGCATTTACGAGACCCTCGCCGCGCTGAGCACCGGCGCCATGGTGCTGAGCGGCTGCGGCGGCGCGCAGGCGCCGGTCAACGCCACCGAGGTCCCCGCCGAGCAGGAGGCCGTGCCCGCCGAGCCGGCCGCGCCCGCCGCCCCGGCCGAGACCACCTCCGGCGACGCGGCCGCGGGCGCGAACGTCGCCGCGCCGGAGGCCGCGCCGCCGGCCCCCGCGCCGCCGACCGACGTGCAGTCCGCGGCGACCTCGCCGATGGCCGCGCCCACGGCCACCCCGGCCCCCACCGCGCCCACGCCGCCCGCCGCCGCCCCGGCGACCAAGCCCGCCGCGAAGAAGGCCGCCGGCAAGAAGCCCGGCCACGCGGGGTGTGGCCAGGGCACCTGCGGCTGACCCCGGTCGGCCCGCCCTCCCCGTGCCCCCCATGACCGGCAGCGCGCTCACCGGCGTCGGCCTCGGGCTCCGCTGGGAGTTCCTCGACGAGGTGCTCGAGCTGCTCGACGGCGGCGCGGCGCTGCCCGTCCCCTTCTTCGAGCTCTCCCCCGAGAACTACATGCGCCGCGGCGGCTACTTCCCCGCCGCGATCGAGCGCGTCCGGGAGCGCTGCGCGATCCTGACGCACGGGCTCACGATGTCGGTCGGCGGGGTCGACCCGCTCGACGCCGGCTACCTGCGCGAGCTCGGGCGGTTCCTTGGGCGGCTCGACCCGCCGTTCCACAGCGACCACCTGTGCTTCTCCGGCGTCGACGGCAGGTTCGTCCACGACCTCTTGCCGCTGCCGCTCACCTCCGCGGCCGCCGCGCACGCCGCGGCGCGCATCCGCGAGGCGGAGGAACGGCTCGAGCGGCCCATGGCGATCGAGAACATCACCTACTACCTGGTCCCGGGCCGCGCCGCGCTCGACGAGGCCGACTTCCTGGGCGAGGTGCTCGAGCGCGCCGGCTGCGGGCTGCTGCTCGACGTGAACAACCTCTACGTGAACGCCCGGAACCACGGCGTCGACGCGGCCGCGCTGCTCGAGAAGATCCCGGCCGGCCGCGTCGTGTCGATGCACGTCGCGGGGCACGCGTGGCGCGACGACGCGGGGGTCCTCGTCGACACGCACGGCGCGCCGGTGATCGCGCCCGTGCTCGACCTGCTCGCCCGCGCCGTCGCGCGGACCGGGCCGGTGCCTGTCGTGCTCGAGCGCGACAACGACGTGCCGCCGCTCGAGGCGCTGCTCGCCGAGCGCGCCGAGGTCGAGGCGGCGTACCGGCGAGGGCTCGCCGCGCGGGAGGCCGGGGCGTGAGCGCGGCGCGCGCGGTGAGCGGGACGCGCGGGACGAGCGGGACGTGCGAGACGAGCGCGGCGTCGAGCCAGCCGCCGCCGGAGCTCGCGGCGCTGCAGCGGGCGCTCCAGCGCAGCGTGAGCGAGCCGGACGAGGCGGCGATCGCGGCCGATCCGCGCGCGTGGCTCGCCCGCGCCGGGGTCGAGGGGGCGGACCTCGAGGCGATGGCCTCGCTCCCGCCCGGGCGGCTGCTGCTCTACCGGGGCCTGATCCGGCGCGGGCTGACGGGCGCGATCCGCGCCGGGATCCCGCGGACCGCGGCGCGGCTCGGCGCGCGGTTCGAGGCGGACGTGGCGCGCTTCCTCGAGGTGGAGCTGCCCCGGTCGCGCTACCTCCGCGACGTCGCGTTCGAGTTCGTGGGCTTCGCGGCGCCGCGCTGGGCCGGGGACCCGGAGGTGCCCGCGTACCTCGCGGATCTCGCGCGCCACGAGCTCGCCGCCTTCGCGGCGTCGTGCGCCGAGCCGGACGGCGACGAGGACGGCGGGCCGGCGGGCGCGCCGGACGAGCTGGACGCGCCGGGCGACCTGGGCGCGCCGGGGGCGCTGGACGCGCCGGGCGCGCCGGGGGCGCAGGACGCGGCGGCGGGCGCGCCGGCGTCCGGCGAGGAGCTCTCGCTCGACCGGGGGGCGCGCTTCCAGCGGGCCGCGGCGCTCGTGCGCCACGAGCACGCGGTCCACCGGCTGGAGGGCGGCGAGGCGGCGCGCGACGCGCCGGTCCGCGAGCCGACGAGCCTGCTCGTGTACCGCGACGCCGGGCACGTGGTCCGCTTCCTGGAGCTCACGCCGCTCGCGGCCGAGATCCTCGGCCGGCTCCTCGCGGGCGCCGCGCTCCGGGACGCCGTGGTCGAGGGCTGCGCCGCGCTGGGCCGGCCGGTCGACGGCCCGGTGCTGGAGAGCACCGCCGCCCTGCTGAGCGACCTCGCCGAGCGCGGGGCGCTCCTCGGCGCCGCCGCGCCGTCGCGCTTGCCCCGCGGCGCGGGCCGTGGGTAACGCAGGATCCGAGGACATCGATCGATCGATGCAGCGCACACTCTTCTGGCTGGCGGCCGGCCTGTGGCTCGGGTGCGGCAACTCCGGCGGCGGCCCCCCGAAGGGCGGGACCCCCTCGGGGACCAGCGGCGGCGGTGACAGCATGGGCCAGGGCAACGGCACGGGCAGCAGCGGCACGAACGGCAGCGGCACAGGCGCCAGCGGCACGAACGGCAGCAGCGCGAGCTCCGGCGGAGCGGACGGCGGCCCGCAGCCCGCGAGCGCGCCCCTGGTCTACGTCGGGGGCCGCAAGGGGATCTTCGTCTTCCGCCTCGACGAGGCCGACGGCGCGCTCTCCGCGGTGCAGGGCCCGATCGACGCCGAGATGAACCCGACGTTCCTCGCCGTCGACCCCGCGCGCCGCCGCCTCTTCGCGGTGAACGAGCTCGATGAGGTGGACGGCGAGATGTCGGGCGCGGTCAGCGCGTTCCGGATCGGCCCGGAGGACGGGACGCTCGCGTTCATCAACCGGGCCTCGTCGAGGGGCCAGGGCCCTGCCCACCTCGCCACCGATCGCGCCGGGCGCTTCGTCCTCGTGGCCAGCTACGGCGGCGGCACCGCGGCGGTGCTCCCCGTCGGCCAGGACGGCGCGCTCGGCCAGGCGGTGGACGAGGCGGCGTTCGGGCCCCGGGCGCTGTCGCACCACGCCGTGACCGACCCGGCGAACCGCTTCGCCTTCGTCACCAACCTCGGGTCCGACGCGATCGCGCAGTTCACGTTCGACGCGGGCACGGGCCAGATCGAGCCGAACACCCCGCCGACCCTCGCGCTCCCCGCGGGCACGACCCCGCGGCACCTCGACTTCCACCCGAGCGGCCGGTTCGCCTACCTGATCAACGAGCGCGCCGGCTCGATCACGACCCTGAGCTACGATCCGGCGCGCGGGGCGCTCTCCGCCGTGGCCACCGTCTCGACGCTGCCGGACGGCGCGAGCGCCGAGGAGAACGCCTGCGCCGAGGTCCAGGTCGCCCCGTCGGGCAAGTTCGTCTACGGGTCGAACCGGGGCCACGACAGCATCGCCATCTTCGCGGTCGACCCCGAGCGCGGCGCGCTCACCCTCGTCGGCCACGCGCCGACCCAGGGAAGGACGCCGCGCCATTTCCAGCTCTCGCCGACGGGCAAGCTGCTGCTCGTCGCGAACCAGCGCTCGAGCAACATCGTCGCGTTCCACGTGGACGAGGCGACCGGCGCCCTCCGGCCGACCGGCCGCGTCACCGAGGTCCCCGAGCCCACCTACGTCGGGATCGCGGCCTCGCCGGGCCCGTGACCGCGCGCCGCGTGGCACGCCTCGGGCTCGTCGCCTCGGCGCTCGCCGCGTCGGCGCTCGTCGCTGCGGCGCGCCCCGCGCGCGCGTCCGCCGGGGAGCAGACGGCGTCGCTGAGCTGGGTGCGGCTCGCCGGCGCCGAGGCGTGCGTCGGGGCGCGCGCGCTCGCGCAGGCGGTGGAGGCGCGCCTCGGGCGCGCGGCGCTCGTCTCGGCCGCCCGGGCCGAGCTCACCATCGAGGGGCGCATCGAGCCGGGCGGCTCCGGCGGGTGGCGCGCGGTGATCGCGGTCGCCGACGCGGGAGGCGCGGTGCTCGGGACGCGCGAGATCGCCACGGCGTCGCCGCGCTGCAGCGCGATCGACGACGAGCTCGCCCTGGCCATCGCGCTCATGATCGACCCCAGCGCGAAGCTGTCCCCCGGCGCGCCGCCTCCGCTGGCCGCGCCGGCGCCGCCTCCGGCGCCCGCGCCCTCGCCGGCGCCGCCTCCCGCGCCGCCGGCGCCGCAGGTCATCGTCCAGCGCGTCCTGGTCCCGGTCCCGCCGCCGGCGCCTCCGCCGCCGGCGCCGTGGCGCGTGGAGGTCGGCGCCGGTCCGCTCTTCGGGCTCGGCCTCCTCCCCTCGCTCGGCGTCGCCGTCGCGCTCCGCGCGCGCCTCACGCCGCCCCGGCTCTGGTCGTTCGAGGTCGGGGGGGCCGTCTGGTTGCCGAACGAGCCGACCACCGGCGCCGCGTCGACGCGCTTCGCCTGGGGCGAGGGGTTCGTGTCCGCGTGCCCCGTCTCGATCGGGAGCGAGACGCGGCTCGCCGCGTGCGCGGGCGTCCGCCTCGGGGCGCTCCGCGTCGGCGGCCTCGGGTTCGGCGTCGACCGCACCGACGAGCGCCTGACCGCGGGCGGCGCGCTCGACATTCGCCTCACCCGGCGGCTCGTCGGCCCGCTCACCGCGGGCGGCGGCCTCGGGCTGATCGTGCCGATCGTGCGTGACACCTTCTACTACACCGACGCACAGGACCGGACCCGCGAGGTGTTCCAGATGGCGCCGCTCGCCGGGACGGCGGACGTCCTGCTCGGCGTCGAATTCCCGTAACGATTCGGCGATTTACACCGATTCCACGGATTCGATGCCCGGCGTCGCTTTTCTTTCATAAAACCTCGCGCTCGCGACCATCCAGGGCAAGGGCCGGCGATCCTTGCGCCCCGGCCTCTCGCGATGACCCTCGAGGAGATTTTCGAAGAGAACGCGGCGTACGTGTGGCGCGTGCTGCGCAGGCTCGGCGTCGGCGAGGCCGACGTCGAGGACGTCTGCCAGGAAGTCTTCCTCACGGTGCATCGGAAGCTCGACACCTTCGACGGCAGCTCGGCGCTGCGCACGTGGCTTTACGGCATCTGCCTGCGGCTCGCGTCGGAGTACCGGCGGCGGCCGCACCGGAGGCGCGAAGAGGTGGCCGAGACCGTGCCCGAGCAGGTCATGGCGGCGCCGCAGGACGAGACCCTCGATCGTCGCCGCGCGCTCGACCGGCTCGACGCGGCGCTCGATCAGCTCGACGACGACAAGCGCGCGGTGTTCGTCCTGCACGAGATCGAGCAGCTGCCGATGGCGGAGATCGCGAAGGCGGCGGGGTGCCCGCTGCAGACGGCGTACTCGCGGCTGCGCGCGGCGAGGGCGCAGATCGAGGCGGCGATGCGCCGGCACGAGCTCGGCGCGCCGCGGGCCGGGGCTGCGCGGGTGACCGAGGGGAGCAACGTATGAGCGGCGATCCTCGCAGGCAGATCGGCTCGGGCGGCGGGTCGGACGTGCTCCGCGTCGCCCTCGAAGCGGCCCGGCGCGACGCGCCGGACAGGGCGCAGCTCGCGCGGCTCGCCGCGCGGCTGCCGCTCCACCTGCCGGACGGACCGGGGGGCGGCCAGGGCCCCGGCGGCCCGGCGGAGGGCGGTGGACCGGCGACCGGCGGCGGCGCGGGCGCCCCGGCGACCGGCGCAGGCGCGGGCGCCCCGGCGACCGGCGTGGGCGCGGGCGCGCCGGCAGCGATCGCGTCGACGGCGGCTGTCGCACCGCCGTCGGTGCTCTCCGGCCTGGGGATCGGCGCGGCGCTCGGCGTCGTCCTCGTCGGGGCGGTGTGGCTCATGCCGTCGCCCTCGCAGCCGCCGCCCGCCGCGCCGCTCGCGCCGCCGGCCGCGCCGCTTGGCCCGGCGGTGGTCGCGACCGCAGCGCCGGCGGAGGCCGCGACCGCACCCGCCGCGGAGGCGCCGGAGATGCCCGCGGAGGTACCCTCCGCGGCGAAACGGCCGCGCGCGCCTGCTCCGGGGCCGCCGCGCGCCCCGGCGGGCGCGCCGCTGCCCGCGCGCGCGTCCGCCTCGACGGCCGGCGCTCCGGCCGCGGGCGGCGCGGCGCAGGCGGCGCTGCACGACGCGGAGACGGAGCTCGGCCTGCTGCAGCGCGCGCAGGAGGCGCTCGCGGCGCGCCCTGCGGAGGCGCTCGCGCTCGCCGACGCCCACCTCGCGCGCTTCCCGGGCGGCGCGCTCGCCCAGGAGCGCGAGGTGATCGCGGTCGGCGCGCTGAAGGCGCTCGGCCGCGGCGGCGAGGCGCTCGCTCGCGCGAACCGCTTCGTCGAGGCGCATCCAAGCTCCGCCTACCGCCGCAGGCTCGAGATCCTCGTTCCGGAGCTGAGAGACGCGCAGCGGTGACAGGCGACTGCTCTGCTCGCGCCAAGCTGAGACATCCCCTCGAGTTCTTCGGAAAATTCACAGGGAGGCGGGGAGACGGGGAGAAAAATCTTCAAATACTCCCTGTCTCCCCGCCTCCCTGTTCAATTTCCCGCCGCCGCCTCGATCAGGCGCACCGTCGTACCCGAACGAAGCTCGATCAGGAGATCATAAAATTAGACGAACGACGCCATTCATGGAGTGACAACGGGCTGCGCTGACAGGCCCGGGGAGATAGAAATGCGACGCCCCATGAAGACACCCATTTCCTTGTTCTTTGGGCTGATGATGCTCCAGACCTTCGGCGCCGGATGCACCGCCTTGGTGAAGGTCGGCGACGACAGCGGTCAAGAGGCAGGGCCCGATGATGACGCCCATATGACCGGCAGCGGCGGCACCGGCGGCGACTTCAGCACCGGGGGCGGCTCGTCGGTCGGGAACGGCGGCGACTTCAGCACCGGGGGCGGCTCGTCGGTCGGCGTCGGCGGCGCCAGCTCCACCGGGGGCGGCCCCGAGCCGGCGACGGCTGGCGCGATCGCGCTCTTCAGGAATGAGTTCCCCGAACGGTCGAACGACTCCGGGAGCAGTTCCGCCGGGAGCGGCGGGCCGGGCACCTCTCCGAATGATCTCTTCATCATCTTCGGCGCCCCGGTGAGCTCCTGCGCGGATCCATCCTGGACCACCGGCTGCGGCAACTGGCAGCTGGGCATCAGCATTCCCCCTGCGCTGCAGGTGCCCGGCATCATCGATCTGAGCGCGCCGGATGTGTTGTTCTCGTCTTACGTTGTGAGCCGCCCCGACCGGGGCGACTGCTGGTGGGGCGAAGGCTCCTTCAGGTCCGGCACGATGGAGATCGTGAGCATCGACGCCGCGGAGGTCGTGGTCCGGCTGAGCGGCACCGATACCCAAGAATTCGACGCCAACGGCGAATACACCGCAGCTCGATGCCCATGACGTCCCTTGCTCCGTGATGGAGAAGAATTTGAACCACAGAGGCACAGAGGGCACAGAGGAAGAGAGAGAGAGAGAGAGATTTTTCATTCTCTCTCCCTCTGTGCCCTCTGTGCCTCTGTGGTTCATTCTCTCTGGTTCTTCGAACCTCCTCGACACGGAGCTACGTCGCCGAGAGGCGCTTCTGCATCTCCTCCGGAGAGACGGCCTCGATCCGGCTCGCGACCCCCCAGCGGTGGCCGTACGGATCGCGGATCCAGGCCATCCGGTCGCCGTGCGGCTGGTCCTGCGGCGGGCGCTCGATCGTCGCGCCCGCCGCAGCCGCCTGCGCCACGAGCGCGTCCACGTCCTCCACGTAGACGACCACGCTCACGCTCGTGCCCCCCAGCGTCTCGGGACCGACGGCACCGAGATCAGGGTACTCGTCCGACAGGAAGAACCGGGCCCGGCCTATCGACAGCTCGGCGTGGCCGATCCGCCCGTCGGGCATCTCGATGCGCGAGGCCTCGCGCGCGCCGAACGCCCGCTTGTAGAACTCGATGGCTTCCGAGGCGCCGCGCGCGCTCAGGTAGGGAAAGCACACCTGACCTTCCGGGACGGGGTGGACCTGGCTCTTCGTCATCGTCGCGCTCCTTCTTGCTCGCATGGCGCACCGACGATCCGGCTCTCCGCCAGCATGGAGGATCGCTCCGCCCACGTATTGGAAAAATTTCACCTGCACGCCCGACCGGCGTGGCTCGACCACGACGCGTCCTGGTCACCTCGCGAGCGCGCTGGTGGTGCCCTAATTAGGGCAGACGCCCGCTGTCGCGAGTCGCGGACCGCGCGATACATCGACGCCGGACCGAGTACTTTTGGGGGGCAATGGAAAAACCAATTCGCCTCCTCCCCGGAATGCTCGTTCGCGTCAACCCTCATTCTCTTGATGTTGGCATGATCATTGCCGACGTTCCCGGCCGCGAGTGGAAGCGGCCGAAGAAACACTTGGTTCTCATCGGCAGGATAACGAGGCTGAAAATTTTGAGGCGTAGCTTGCTGGCCCCGATTTCCTGACGCCTGCGACACCGCGGTGGTCGCATGTGTCGACGGCGACCACCCCGGTCCATACGCGGACGCCGCTCAGTTCAGCGGGGCCGGCTCGTCCTCGTCCTGCCGGTCGATAAGGTGCCTGAGCTCCACGCGCAGCACTCGATCTCCCACCCGTCGCCCTTCATCAGGTCAAAGTAGGCAAGGTGCGCCTCTGGTAGGGTCTGCATCTTGAGGTCGAGCGCGTCCTCCCGCAGGTAGACGTCCGTCTCCCCGCGCGCCGCGTCATGCTCGACGCTGACCACGCTTCGCTCGCGCTCCGCCATGACGCCTAAGCCGACCGCGGGCGCTTCGTCCATCTCGACGACCTTCGTCAGGTCGTGGCCGCCGTTCTCCAGGATGAGCCGCACGCGCATGCTGCGACCCTACCACGGGCCCGCTGAGACCCGGAGACCTCGCGGCGTCAACAGCGCATCCGGCTCGGCAAACAGGCTGCGATCGCGCTCTACGGCTGTGACAACGTCCGTCCTAGCCGCGCGGAAACGCCGAGAAAACAAGGCGTTCGGTGCTATCTTCATGGGTACTTAGCAAAGCGCCCCGCCCTCAGTTCGCACCTGAGAGCGGGGCTGCGGAACGCCGGATGGTTGGGCCACCCGTCGCACGTCGCACTGCGATCATGGGCCCGCGTCCGGAGAGGTGCAAGGCCCATGGCGAACGTGCTCCCGGCGGAGCGGCGGCTAGAGGTGCTCGCCGCGCTCGTGAACGGCACCAGCATCCGCGCCGCGTCGCGCATGACGGGCGTCCACCAGGACACGATCGAGCGGTTCGGCCAGCTCGTCGGCGAGGGCTGCGCGCGGCTCCATGACCGCGTGGTGCGCGATCTGACCTGCCCGCTCGTAGACCTGGACGAGCAGCATTCGTGGTGCAGGAAGCGCCAGAACAAGGTGGACGCCGCGAAGGACGACGCGGCGGCCGTGGGGGAGCAGTGGACGTGGGCGGCCATCTGCCGGACGAGCAAGCTCATCATCGCCTGGCACGTCGGGAAGCGCGACCAGGAGAGCGCCGATGCCCTCGTCGAAGACGTGCGCGCGCGGCTCGTCGTCATGCCGCAGATCACCACCGACGGGCTCGGGCTGTACGCGCAGCCGATCGCGGTGAACTTCGGGCCGGCCGTGCCGTACGCGCAGATGATCAAGACGTTCAGCGCGCGCCCGGGGAAGCCGGGGACGTCGGAGAAGTTCGCCGTCGAGCACGGCGTGGACTTCATCAAGAAGCGCACGATCTACGGCACGCCGGACCACGACAAGACCACCACGTACGCGATCGAGCGGTCGAACCTCACGGCGCGGCAGTGGAACGCCCGGCTGCGGCGCCGCACGCTCGCGTTCTCGAAGAAGCTGTCCCGGCACTGCGCCGCGGTCTCGCTGCACTACGTCTACACGAACCTCTGCCACATCCCGCGGAACATGCGGGTCACCCCCGCCATGGCGGCAGGCGTCACGGACCACGTGTGGACCCTGGAAGAGCTCATGGTCGCCGCGCTGGCAGAGCCCCAGGGCGAGAAGCCGCAGCCGCAGCCGCTTGCCATCCCGAAGCCGGAGGGGACCGCCCGGGAGCTCCCCGCCGGGCGAGGCTGGCTCCGCGTGGTGGACGGCGGGAGCACCGGCACGAACCCCGGGCCGCAGCCGCCGCCCAAAACGCCAGGACTTGCCCCGGTGACGCCTCCGCCCGCTCCCATGTCCGCCGCAGCATCCGCCACGCGAGCCGCCGTCGACCCCGCTGCGCCTGCGACCGAGCCCTCCCGTCAGCTCGACCTGTTCTCCTGGAGGCCGAAGCCGCGGATGCCGATCCAGTTGAGTCTGTTCGGAGACCCGCCCGTCGACCCGACCGCGGTATAGTTGGGTCGTTTCAAGCCATGTGTGGCAATCATCCGACTGCCCACATTTATGGGTTGCAGACACCCCACCAAGCGTCTCCGTGTTTCCAGCCACGCGCACGCGAACGGCACCATGCCTCAGCGTACGCGTTGCATTGCTGAGTCACGCCCGCATCGTAGAAGATCTTATCCGGATTATTGCAGTGCCATTTACAGCATTGGCCATGGCTATTCACCTGCGGTTCCGCCTGCGCTGCTTCTTCTGATATGGGCGAGGACTCCTCCTCTTCAGATCCGTCCGCGGCGTCCCACGACATACAGGCAGGCATAGCGACCAGAGCGGCAACGTAGCCACAGGCGATGAGCGATCGCATGATTGATTTTAGCACAAACGGATCCTCCGTGTATGGTACGCCCATTCGCTAACACGGATTATGCGGCGGCTGTTAACAATTCAGGCAGACTCATCCAGCATATGGACCATGCTGGGAGGTCGAAGATAGCCTCGCCGGTCGCGGCGTCCCGCTCCGCCATGAAGGCCGAGCCCGGGTCGGGCATCTCCGGACATTCGACGCGCTTCGTGATGGCGTGACAGGAGCGGCGTCCTGCCCGAACTGCCCGCAGGGACGCCACGGCGCCCGCCAGGGCCCTGCGGAGCGGGCGCGGGTTCCTCCGGCTGGTCGGAAACGCGGCGGCTGCGCCCGTGGCGCCTGCGCCGCCAGCAGGTCCCGCGCCGGAGCCGCCGCCGTCAGAGCCGCCGCCTGCACCGGGGCCGAGGCGCATGGTGCAGATGAGCTTGTTCGACCAAGGCACGCAATGGACCGTCCCTTGCATATGGATCGAAAATGATCCATGCTGGGTCGATGGTGCGCAGCACGGGTCCATGGAGCGTTGCGTTTCGGCTTCCGCCGCGCGACCATGCGCCGCCAATGTCCGACGCGCGACAATTGCCGCAACGAGCACCAAGTACCGTCGAAGCCGCAGGCGATGCGGAGTGGCCTGCTCATTTCCCCACAGCGGCATGCCCCCCACCAGATGCTGACGACCTGGATGGCGCGGTCTACATGCTCGTTGCCACAAACCCTCCGACTACGAGCGACTTGGAGTGTTCGGTGGACCGAAACTCCTTCGTGCGTAAACCGCCATGCGAGAGGGCCTCGCTATCGTGCGCCAGAAACACTGAAGATCTTGCTGAGACACGCGACGCGTCCCCAAGGCTTCTAAACCATCACATCGCGCGCGCTGAGATGTCCAAAGAGCACGGTAAGATAAAGCAGACGGGGAGGAAGGGCCACTACTCCATGTGGCTGCGAGCCAAGTACCTCCGCATCGGCCACACCATGTTCAAGGTGCTGCCGTGAGAAGCTCCTGGAATCTTTCCGAGCAACTACACACTGCTCCGAACGACGACATTGAGCACGTGCTCGTAGAGTACAACGGCCCGCAGGTTGTTACTCTGAGAGACGCGATCGGTGTTAAGCTCGCCGTCGCGTCTGACGAAGATGAGTCGTGCGTCCGATGGGTTCAGGCTTACATCACAGAAACCGAACGAAAAGCGCTTTTTGACGGCGCGCTCACCATCCGCGACGCGCTGCTCAAGGACGTGGTTTTCGTCGTCGACGTATCTCACGATGGGAGGCCGCTAAGGTCATGGGACTACGACCCGACGCTGCTCACGGACGCCGATCTACCTAAGCGCGGCGCGCTGTTGCCGCGAGCAGTGCGAGAGGAATTTGCCCAGGCCGTCCCAGAGTTCCCGGAGTTGCGCCTTGACGGAGGTGGCGTTGTTCGCAGCAGCGGCGTTGCGTTTAGGGCGCTATCATCCGTTCTGGATTCGTTTCAGCGACTATGGAACGCTATCGCACAGTCCATTACGGATGAGGGGCCCAAGGAGCGAGGGCGGTGGCCGTCTGTACTGGCGAATGCGGCCGAATTGTCTCTCGGGGCCGCTGGACACGGATCTCTTGTGCTCCATGTTAGTCCGTCGGACGAACACGTGTTCAACGAAGTGGCGAAGAAATTTGAGTCGCTGGCCAATGCTGGAGATGACCCTGCGAAGCTCAGTTCAGCTTTCGCCAAGCTAGGCCCGCGCGTCCAGTCTAGGTACGGAGAGCTTCTAGGGCACTTGCAGAAGCAAGACCTTCAACTGCTCACGCGCTGGCCGTCCGGCTCCGCGTTCGTGTCAGGCTACGCGGCAGCCCGAGTGCTGTCGGCATTTCCAAGGGGGCAGGTCGGGAAGCCCCGGACAGTCAAGGCTGTTGGTACGTTTCTGGCGTTCGATTCCACCAAGCTAGATTTCGAGTTCACGGATGAGTCTAGCGATGATAAGTACGAAGGACGAGTTGACCCGGAAGTGCTGGAGACGCACGCGTCGGTGGCTGTAGGCAGGGGCTCAAGGTACGTGGTCACCATAGAGGTGCAATCCACGGTGACCCATGCAGGACACCTTCACGAATCCAACACGCTTCGCTCTATTTCTCCGATGGATGGGACAGAAGGCGGCGCGCACCCGTCGCCGGGAACCGACGCTCCATAAGCGACCGGCCGCTCGCTACCCGCCGCTCTCAGCCTTCGCCATGGCGGCGATCTCGCGCAGGACGAAGCGCGAGGCGCGCTCTACCTGACGTCGCGCCAGCGGGCCCGCGAGCGGAGCAAGCGCAGCAGGCCCCAGTTCGCCGCGATGCCGGCTCGCCGGGGCCTGCGGGCGGCTGAGCTACCCGCCGCCGTCCTCCTCCATCTGCGCCATGACGGCGATCTCCCGCAGGACCTCGCCCGGCGTGCGAGCCGGACCGTCACCGCCGCCAGCGCTGGATCCGCAGGGCCAGCATGGCGCGGGCGATGCGGAGGCGGGACGCGGCGGTGAACGGGTTCATCCCGCGCTGCGCGGCGTACGCAGAGAGCGTCTCCGGCGTGTCGACCGCGAGCAGGATCTCGCGGTGGCGCGGCTCCAGCCGTTCGATCGCCCTGAGCAGGTCGCGCGCCTCCACCTGGGCGTCGAGGCTCGGACCGACGATGCCGCGGAGCCTGCCGAGCGGCTGCGGGTCCAGGATGAAGCGGCGCACGTACGCGCTGCCGAGGTACTTGGCCGCCTGCCGCCACGCGACGCCGCGGAGCCACGCGCGGAGAGCCGCCCGCGGCTCGGCTCGCGGGTCCGGCCGGTACAGCCCGCGCCGCACCGCGTTCCACGCGCCGATGAACACCGCCTGCTCCACGTCGGCGCGGTCGCGCTTCGGGATGCCGGCGAGCGTCGCGCGGACGATGCCGCGCTCGGCGAGGAGCGCCTCCATCGGCGGGCGCTTCCGGGGATGTCGCGCGGCAGGCGGGCGTCGGGCCCCCTTCCGCCGAGGCTTCATCCGGACCTCCCGCACGTGGGGCAGCGGTCAGCGGCGACGAGCCCGCCGAGGAGCTGCTCGACGGTGATGCCGGCCGCCTTGGCGGCGCGCTGCGCGGTCGCGGGCGATCCGTTCTCGCGGCCGTTCGCGATGGCTTCGACCGCGACAACGGACATGCCCATGACCTCGGCGAGGCAGGACCATGAGCCGTACGCGGCGCGGAGGTTGCGGAGCGCCGCCCGGAGGCGCTTGCGCTGCTGTGGGGTCAGGGAGAGGCAGGGGATGGATCGGCGGCGGCGGCGCGCGGGCGCACCTTCGCCTTGCCCACCCTCGGGTGGGATCAGGTATAACTGCATTTGTTCGGCTCCGTGTGAGCGGATGTCGGACCATGCAGCCCGGGCGATTGCCGTCGCCGCGGGCTGCGCCTACTTCCGGGGGAGCCTAACCGTTCACGCGAGAGTCGGAGTCAAACTGGGGCGGAGGAAGGCTAATTAGGGCACCACCAGCGCGCTCGCCCTCGACCACGACGCGTCCTGGTCCCCTCGCGAGCGCGCTCGCCCTCGACCACGACGCGTCCTGGTCCCCTCGCGAGCGCGCTCGCCCCAGACCACAACGCGACCTGGTCCCCCCACGACCGCGCTCGCCCCAGACCACGACGCGACCTGGTCCCCCCACGAGCGCGCTCGCCCCAGACCACGACGCGTCCTGGTCCCCTCGCGAGCGCGCTCGCCCCAGACCACAACGCGACCTGGTCCCCCGCGAGCGCGCTCGCCCTCGACCACAACGCGTTGTGGTCCGCGGAGATGTATCTTGTGAAGAATGCTTGCTTTTTTACGAGAACGTGAGGCGAATCACCGCGTTCAAGCGCGGCTCACGCCGGATCGGCCAGGGGCTCCTCTTCCGGTTCCAGCGGCGGCTCCACGGACGGCGCCCCCGGCGCGGCGGGCGTCTCGGTAACGTCGCTGGCACCGGCGCCGCCGGTCGCGCCGGAAGGCCGAGACTCCCACGCCGCGAGCGGCGCGAGGAGCGCCGCGCTGACCGCCTCGCTGCCGGGCACGTCCGGGTCCGCGTGCGCGGCGACCCGGGTCGCGTAGTCGCGGAGGGCGGCGAGCGCCGCCAGGAACGCGGCGCGCACGTCGCCCGTCGGAGCGCTCTCGGGCTTCGGCGCGGTGATGTGCAGCGCCCGGCCATAGGCCTCGTGCGCCTCCTCCAGGTGCGCGAGGAAGGCCTCGCCGCCGAGCTTCTTGAACGTCCTGTCATGCCGCGCGCCGCGGATCGCGTCGAGCCGCGCCTTCGACTCCTTCCATTCGAGCTTGTACGGGAGCCGGGTGAACGAGAGGCCGTCCGGGAAAAGGAGCTTGAAGAGATCCTTCGCCTCATCGAGGTGCGGGTTCCGCTCCGGAGGGAGCTTGCACCAGCCTCCGAGCCAGTCGAACGTCCCGCTATACGCGTTGTCGAGGGTGCGATCGGCCTTCGGCTTGGTCCTCGTCTCCACCGGATCGCCCCCCTGCGGCCGGGTGAGCGCCTCGAGCGTGGCGACCGCGGCGACGAGGCGCCCCTTCGATCGCCCGATCGCCTCCGGGAGCTTCTTCGGCCTGAGCTGCTTCTCCCTGGCGTCAGCCACCGTGATGAGCTCCGTGGCGAGCACGACCGACTCGGCGGCGGTGAGGCGGGGGAGAGCGACGAGATCCTGGGAGGTGAATGAACGTGCCATGGTGGACTCCTTCCCTGAGACAGCCTGTTCAACCAGGCCGGGGCGGAACGCCATGGCAAGAACGGAGCCGCGCGCGGCCCTCGGGGCTTCGTGCTCTCCACCGCCCATGCATGCTCCCGACCTGGCCTGGCGTGACCAGGTCAGGCCGGCCTGGCCTGGCCGGCCTGGCCGCGTACGTGCCCAGCACGCAGGTCGTCTCCAGCGCGTCGCCGAGCCCTCCGGCCCCGGAGCGCGCGCTCCCCGGGACCGCCCTTCCCCTCCGGAAACTCTCCGCTTCAGAAGCTCGCGTCGAGCTGGAGGCGGGCGACGTGGCGGCCCTCGGAGGCGTCCTCGCCGAAGATGTAGAAATAGTCGCCCTGGACCTTCAGGGCATAGCCGTTCAGATAGTAATTGAGCCCGCCGCCGACCTGCTTGCCCTGCGCGGCGACGAGATCGACGAGCTTCGGATCGGTGCCGCGCTCCGCGAAGATCTGGTCCCAGCGCGCGGCGACCTCGAGGTGGTCGGTCAGCAGGTAACCCGCCTGGGCGAAGTAGCCGTAACCCGACCGGGTCCACTCCTGCACGGGCGCGCCGTCGGCCTCGCCCTCGAAGGAATCCCGCTCGGCGTGGCGCGCGACGGCCTCGGCCGCGAGCGAGAAGCCCGCGTATTTGAAGACGAGATCGGCCGCGCCGTGCAGGTAGTCGGCCGCGCCGAGCGTGAGCGTCGTGCCGAAGGTGCTGTTCTGGCGGTTGGTCTGGTGGTTGTAAGCGCCCGTGACGCCCACCGCGAGCCGGGGCTTCGCCTCGCGCGTGAGGTCGCCGTCCTGGTCGTCGTCGAACGCTCCGAACGGGCGGACGGCGAGCCGCGCCACCGCGAGCGGGCCGTGCTCCTGGGCGCCGAAGCGATTGCGCCCCTCGCCGCCGCCAAGGAAGAGGTTGTACGACAGCTTGCCTCCCAGGCCGAAGAGATCGGGCGACGAGACCATCAGGCCGACGTCGCGATCGAGGTTGAACTCGCGGACGGCGATCGGGCGCTCGGTTTGCTGGATAGAAACCTCGCGCAGGGTCCGCGCCCGGTCGAACGGGGCGAGGAACTGGCCGACGCGCACGTTGAGATCGCGGATCCCTGTGTACTCGACGAAGGCGTCGAAGATGGGAGAGGGGCTGTCCCTCTCGAAGTCGTTGCCGCCGAAGGCGAGCTGCACGTTGTACTTGAGATCGGGAGAGATGAAATGGCCGTTCGTCGTGAGGCGCACCGTCCTCACGTTGATCTCGTGCGTGTCGTCCTCGTCCGTGTGCGTGAACGTCTCGCGGATCTGCACGCGGGCCCGGATCGTGGACGAGAAGCCGCCGTCCGCCGTCTTGACGGTGAAGCCCTTCCCCGGCGCGGCCGTCACGCTGGCCTCGCCGGCCTTGTCCTTCGCCGCCTGCGCCTGCCTCGCCGCGGCGCTCGCCGCCGCCTCGGCCGCCGCCCGGCGCTCGGCGTCGAGGCGCTCCTGCAGCGCGCGCTGCTGCTGCTCGAGCTCCGCGACCCGGCGATTCAGCTCCTCGACGCCGCCCGCCGCCACGGCCTGACCGGGCGCCGGGGCCGCCACCGTGGCCGCTGCCGGGGCGGCAGCGGCTGGCGGGGCGGGGGGCGCTGGCGGCGCCGCGGGCGCCTGCGCAGACGCCTGCGAGGGGAGCGCGGCGGCGGCGAGCGAGAGCGCCGCCGCCGCATAGATCGTGTGCGACTTCGTTCCGTTGATCGATTTCAAAGCGGCTTATCCTCGGATCAAACCGTCTGCCGACGACGCGTCCGGCAGGCACGGCCGCCCGCGCGAGGGCGCACCACGCCCTCGCCAGCGGCCGACCATCGCTCCCGGGCCTGCGCTTCGCGCCACGCGCACAGACGCCGGGCCGCTGGCACCAGCGCGCAGCCGGGCAGCAGCGGCACCAGCGGGGAGCCACCGTGAAACGTCCAATATAACGGACGACGATCGCTGTCAAGCATCGCAGGACGCGCTGTGCGGGCCGAGATCCGACGCGTGCGCTGCCACACATCGCAGTCGATCCCATCCGTCATATCGGACGCACGACGGCGCGCCGCGCCCCGCGGCTGCGCTGCTCCGAGGCGGCGCGGCGCGCGGCGAGCGCCGGGGGCGGCGAGGGCGGCGGGTGCGCGAGAGGGTTCCAACCGACGGCGGGCCCACTAAGATGGCCTCGACGCAGGCGCGAGACGCTCGACCGGCGCCCCGCCGCGCTGCGCAGGGACTTCATGAGCCAGAACCCGGACCGCCGCGATCCGCTCGACATCTCCGGCACCCTCATCGCCGACAAGTACAGGATCGACCACGCCGTCGGCGAAGGCGGCTTCAGCGTCGTCTACAAGGCCGAGCACGTCATCTGGAAGCAGCCCGTCGCCCTGAAGTGCTTCACCCTCCTCGCGGGCGCGCCGCCGGAGCAGCGCGACCAGCTCCTCCAGTCGTTCATCCAGGAGGGCAAGCTCATGGCCGAGCTCTCCAGCCGCTCGGCCGCGATCGTCCAGGCGCGCGACATCGGCACGTTCAACGCGCCGGACGGGCAGTGGCTGCCCTACATGGTCCTCGAGTGGCTCGACGGCAAGCCGCTCGATCGGGTCCTCCACGAGGAGGCGACTCGAGGGCTGCCGGCGCGCGACCTGTACGCGACGGTCGCGCTGCTCGAGTCCGCGGCGGTCGCGCTCGAGCTCGTGCACTCGCGGGGCATCGCGCACCGCGACATCAAGCCGGCGAACCTGTTCGTCATCGGCCCCCCGCGCGACGCCTCCACGTTCGTGAAGGTGCTCGACTTCGGCATCGCCAAGGTGATGGCCGAGCACGCGGCGGCGGCGACGGCGCTCGCCCACACGGGCAAGGACATCACCGCGTTCACGCCGAGCTACGGCGCGCCCGAGCAGTTCAGCCGCACCCACGGGGCGACCGGCCCCTGGACCGACGTGTTCGCGATGGCGCTCATCATGATCGAGGTGATGCTGGGCGGCGCGCCGGCGCTGGAGGGCGACGACTACCTCCAGCTCGCTGTCGCGAGCCGCGATCCGTCGCGCCGGCCGACCCCGCGGACGATGGGGCTCGCCGTCAGCGACGAGCTCGAGGTGGTCTTCGCGAAGGCGCTCGCCGTGGCGCCGGCCGATCGCTTCCCGACCATGGGCCGCTTCTGGGCCGCGCTGCACCGGGCGGTCTTCCCGGACAACCCGGGCTGGGCGGTCACGGGCGGCGGGGCGCAGGGGCCCTCGTCCGGCGCGCCGACGGCCCGCGTCTCCGCCCCGCGGATGTCCTGGCCGCAGGTCGCGCCGACGATGGCGGCGCCCCCGACCGCGCCGGCGCCGGGGACGGCCGCCTCCGCGCCGCCGGCGTCCGGGGCCGAGGTGAGCACGACGGGCGGCACCGCGAACGACGCGGGGACACAGCGGCCCACGACCACGGCGGCGCCGCGGTCGCGCGGCGCGCTGGCGCTCGGGGGCGCCGCGGCCGTGCTCGCGGCCGGCGGGGCCCTCGCGTGGAGCCTGCTCCGCGGCGCGCCGCCCGCGGCGGAGGACGCGTCGCGGAGCGCCCCGGTCGCGACAGCGTCCGCGATCGCGACGGCGAGCGCCGCGGCCGTGCCGGTCGCGTCGGCCGCGTCGGCCGCGCGCCGGACCGAGTGTCCTTCTGGCATGGTGCTCGTGCCGGGCGGCAAGTTCTTCATGGGCTCCGACGAGCCGGATTTCAGGCTGTGGCAGCCCGCGCACAAGGTGACGCTCGACACGTTCTGCATCGACGTCCACGAGGTGACCGCGGGCGACTACAAGGCGTGCTCGGACAAGGGGGAGTGCAAGCGGCCGCCGACCACGCCCGATTTCCCGAAGCAGGACGGGGTGTCCGCCGCCGAGCACCAGAAGACGCTGACCGCCCTCGCCGAGCTCTGCACCTTCGGCAAGCCAGCGCTCGAGAAGCACCCGATCAACTGCGTGCCGTGGAGCCTGGCGGACGCCTACTGCGAGGTCCACGGCAAGCGCCTGCCGACCGAGGCCGAGTGGGAGTACGCGGCGCGCGGCTCCGACGGGCGCAGGTTCCCCTGGGGCGACGAGCCCGGGGACCAGACCTTCATGAACGCGTGCGGGGTCGAGTGCACGGCGTGGGAGAAGGCGCGGGGGCTCCGGCCGACCACGCGCATGTACGACGCCGACGACGGCTTCTTCGGCACGGCGCCGGTCGGCTCGTTCCCGAAGGGCAAGACGAGGTTCGGCGCCGACGACGTCGTCGGCAACGTGTGGGAGTGGACCGCGGACTGGTTCGAGACCTACAAGGACGAGGAGCAGGTGAACCCGAAGGGCGCGCCGGCCGGCGATCGCAAGGCGATCCGGGGCGGCGGCTACAACGGCGGGGTCCCGCTCTGGCTCAACCCGGCGTTCCGCTACCACCAGGTGGCGACGGCGAGCGCGCCGGGCATCGGCTTCCGCTGCGTGACGAACCTGTAGCCGTGCCCGTCCCCGCGTCGCAGCTCGCGAACCCCTCGATCGCCGGCCCGCTCGGCACGCTCGCGTTCTCGCAGGTCAGGCCGCTGAGCTCGTCGCTCGCGCTGCGCGCGATCCGCTGGCACCAGAGCCTGGAGCGGCTCGGGGTGGTCCTGCCGTTCGCGATGGTGCACGACGCGGGGCTGCTCTTCTCGACGCCGCGCGAGCAGCTCGAGCTCGGCCCGCGGTGCGAGCCGAGGGAGCTCGCGACCCGGCTCCGCGACGCGGAGCGCATCCTGGAGGGGTACCGGGCGGTGCTGCGGGAGCTCGCCGAGAGCGAGGCGGCGCGCGGGGCGTCGCAGCTCCGGATGAACGACGATCTTGTCACGGTGGTGCTGTCGCGCCTGTTCGGCGCTGTCGCGGCGCGCACGCACACGCCGCCGGCGTACCGGGCGATGCTGCCGGTGGACGCGGCGCTCTTCGACGGGATCGAGCCGCAGCTCCGCGGGCTGTTCCTGTCGGCGCGGCGCGATTTCGAGCAGCGGGCGCTGGAGGCGCTCGACGTCTCGCGGCTCTACGTGCTCACGATGTCGGACGCGCTCGACATCGAGACGCTGCGGCTGTTCGGCATGCTGGGCTCGGAGGCGTCGGCCGGGGCGCTCGCCCAGGTCGACCTGCTCGCGGCGCTGTCGTCGCCCGAGGCGAACGACATCGTGAATTTCTCGCTGGAGATCCTGCCGAGCGTGCTCGAGACGAAGACGCGCCCGGCGGCGGGCACGACGGCGGCGCACGGCTACTCGGGGCTGGGCACGCGCGGCTCGATCGACAGCATGGTGCTGACGGAGCTCGCCTGGGACGACATGGAGCTGGCGCGCCGGATCGCGGACAACGAGGTGCTGTATTTCTCGCGCGAGCAGAGCCGGGACGAGCAGAAGCGCATTCATTACCTGCTGATCGACGCGTCGGCCTCGATGCGTGGGGACCGGCAGACGTTCGCCCGGGGGATGGCGATCGCGACGGGCAAGCGGCTGCTCCTGGAGGGCGAGGACGTGGCGTTCCGCTTCTTCGACGCGCGCCTCTACGAGCTCTACCGCGCGAAGAACGGGCAGCTCCCGACGGCGCACCTCCTGTCGTTCAAGGGGGAGCGCGGGAGGAACCCGGCGCGGGTGTTCGCGGAGCTCGCGACGGATCTCGATCTGACGCGGCACCACGACCCGCGGACGCCGGTGGTGCACCTGTTCACGCACGCGGCGCTCTACATTCCGCGGGACATGGTGCAGGCGGTGCGCAACCACGCGCACATCTCGGCGGTGTTCATGCTGCCTTCCGGGGGGCAGCTCGACCTCGATTACCTGGATCTGCTGGACGCGCACTGGGTCGTCGACCACGCGACGGTGGCGAGCGGGGCGGCGCGGGCGAGCGCGGCGAAGGCCATTCTCGGGGAGAAAGACCGGCAGGACCGGCAGGACCGGCCCGAGGAGGGAGGTGCCGCTGCACGGCGCCTGGGGGCCCCGCCGAACTCGCATGTGCCTTGAGCCTTACCCTGCGGGTGAGGCTCAAGGCACATGCTCAGACATCGGCCCATCCCCCAGGCGCCGTGCAGCGGCACCTCCCTCCTCGGGCCTACGGGGATGGATGGGGGAGGAGGGGAGCCGCGGAGGCTGAGCCGCAGGGCAACGAGGCGGACGGCGACGGGGGCTTCACTTGCTCTGCTCGCCAAATGTCATGGGGCGGCGCAAGGCCGCGAGCATGCACTTCTGGACATGACCGGCCGGCGCTCCCTCACGGTGCGGCGGAGCATTCACCCACACCATCGTGATCTGCGAGGAGACGAACTCCCAACCTTCGTGCTCCGCCGCTTGCACCAGCTCCGTCAGCTTCTCGGCGTTGTCCGCCTCCACGAACTTGGTCTCGTAGGATGACATCGTTCCTCCTCGGCCGCGCTGAGCGGCTGACCGATGGAGCGTACACCCGTGCGCCTGGCGGGAGAAGAACACGTTGCGCCTGGAGGGATGGCCGACACGTGTGCTGTTGAGGTCGCCTTCAGGCTTTGCGAGCTGGGCCGTGGGCTTCGGTACCACGCGCTCGCCATCGCCACGACGCGCGCGGCGGGCACCGGGGGAGCCCCCCCAGTGGGGATGCCGAGGGAACGTCGGCATCCCGGTCGGGTACAGGTCATTCCCGAGCCGCGGCAGACTTCGCGCCGTCTTGACGCTCAGCCACTCGCCTGCCGGCGAGAGCCTCGGACAGACATCATTGAATGTTCATTCAAAAATGGGCACACATAGCCGTCCGGCCCCGACGAACATCACATCGCATGCCGGGCGCCACACCTCGGCGCCCAGCTTGACGCGTCGACCGCGAGCAGCTTCGCCCGACACGCCGGCCCACGCTGGGTCTCGGCGAGCCCCGGATCGTCATCGACCGTGGCGCGCTTGAGCCCCTTGCACTGCGCGCGCCGGCTACGGGCAGGAGACCTCCGTCGGTAGCGGCTCGCAGCCCGAGACGCCGCGGTGATGGGAACAGCATCCGCGGTGCGGCCCATGGCAGCGGCAGGTGAGGCTCATTGTGCCGTCGCGGCACATCAGCCCGCGCGTCTTCTCGAAGGCGGCGCGCTCGGTCTGCAGCACAAGAGCCGCCTTCGACCTCATGAGCGACAGCGCCTTGCGGACGTCCGCTGCTCCTCTGTCCTTGGGCTCGATCGGGTCAAGCAACTCCCGGGCGCGGCAGTAGGCTTTCTTCGCGTCACCGCCGTCGCTTGTGAGGGCCTCGGTCGCGAGGACGGCGCGCTCCGCCGGTGGCCTGGCCGCTTCGATGGCCGCGAGGCGCGCCTTCTCCTGCTTCCGCTCGCGCTCCCGCTGCTCTCGCTCCTGGCGCTCGCGAACCGCCTGGTTCGCACTCACGGCCCTGACGAACGTGTCGGCGTCCGGGTTCCGACGCGGGCCGCTGGGCGCCGGCAGGTCGTCGAATCCCTTCGACACGAGAAACGCGAACATCGCGGACAACAGAAGTACGACGCCAGTCTTCTGAATGAACGTGAGCCCGCCCCAGCCCGCGTCGTCGTCGGCCGCTTGGGCGCGCCGCACCCGCTGGCACGCGTCGCAGTAGGTCTGCCCCTCCGGCGCCCGCATGTCGCACCGCGCGCAACGCATCGGGTTGTCGTCCCCCATGCAATCAGGCTACCAGCATCGGGAGGCGACTGACTGCCGTTTGGTGCTCGGAGCGACGCGCATCTGGCGCTCGCACCGCCGCCGTCCGATCAGTTGTAGACTGCCGCCCATGGGGGACGGCGATCGGGCCATAGGTACTGGATGCGCGGTCATGGCCGCGCTTTTGACGGCGGGCTCGCTCTCCTTCGCGGTGGCCACGGCCGTGATGGTGCCGCGCCGGTCGCCGAGAGCGCGCCCCCTAGTGCAGCAGCAGACCGCAGCGGCTCCACCGGCTTCGGTGGCGTCAGCCTCGGCTTCAAGCGCCCGGATCGCGGTCGGGCCGACCACACCGACACGGCCAACCGCGGCCGCGCCGCCACGTGACCCGCGGGTCCAGCGCTACCGCGCGATGACGCCGTCGGGCCGCGAGCAGGCGCTCCGCCAGGCTTGTCCGCGTGGCGTCTGCAACCCGGAGACCGAGCGCCTTATCTTCGCCGCGACGGACGACGCCTACGAGGCGGCCTCCCTGCGGAACACGCTCACTAGGCTGCGCGATGCCGCCTCCGAGTCGGCGCGGGAGCGGCAGCACGCGGCGGAGCGCGCCGCCGAGGCTCGGGAGCGCGCTGCTCAGAACGTCGGCCGTGTCTGCTGCTGCGACGGCAGCGTGTCGCCAACCTGCTCCACGCCACGACGCGGATGCTGCTCACACCACGGCGGGATCTGCGCGTGCGAGTAGAGGTCACGAACGCAGGAGCACTGGTAGCGCTCCGTATCGCCGGCCGCGGGGCGCGCTACACCCGGTACACCCACCAGACCCGCATCGTGCCGTCCCATGGGTCGAACGTGGCGCGGACGCGGTAGGAACCGACGGCGAGCCGCACCGTCGTGATGTCGTCTCCGGGAAGCCGGTATGCGTCGCCCTCTGAGGTAGCTGCGAAGCGCTGGACGGCCGCGTCGATGCGCTCACCGTCCTGCCATGGGATCCGCTGAAGCGAGACGGTGCCCTGCGGCGTCCACTCGACTCGCCAGGTCATCGATGACGGCGCGCCCGCATCAGCTCATCGAACTCGGCGCCTGCGCCTTCGGCCTCCGCTCTCCTCCGGAGCTCCGCGATGACCTCTTCGCGCGGGATCCCCGGGGCATTCGCGCCAGCCGCCACCGCGGCACGCTCCTCGTCGCTGATCTCCTCGTCGTAGCGCGTCGGCGCGCGCAGCACGGCCTGCCAGACCGGGTCGTCCTCGGGGATCACGGGCTTCCTGGCGGGGGCGGCGCTGTCTCGTCGGGGGCTCATGTCCGGGAGGGTACTACGCGCCCCTCCCCGGATCGACGGCGCCGAGCATGGAAAATGCGCACGGCGAGCCGGAATGCTCTGGCGGAGAGCCCACCACGAGCCACGAGCCGCCCCCAGCTTCCGCCCGCCGCCGATCTCGGCCGTCACTTTCTCGCCGGGTATCCAGGGGCCGCCCGCAGCGGCCGCAACCGCCTCGCGCTCCTCTTCCGAGATGTGCTCGCCGTGGACTACCGGCACAAGCCGGAATGCCCGAAGGACCGGATCCTTCCGCAGCGTCAGGCCGTCGAATTTCCCAGGAACTTCATCCGTAATACTCCGGCTCATTGCCGGGCTTCCACTTGATGTTGCACCCGATGCTCGGGCGCTGATCCGAGGGGATGGGCGCCGACGCGAGCGCCGCGTCGATCGCGGCGCGGAGATCGCGGCCAGTCACCGGGACGTCATTGCCAGGGCGGCTGTCGTCGAGCTGGCCGCGGTAGACCAGCCGGCGATCCGGGCCGAAGAGGTAGAAGTCCGGCGTGCAGGCGGCACGGTAGGCCTTGGCGACCTGCTGCGACTCGTCGAGCAGGTACGGGAAGGTGTAGCCGAACTCGCGCGCCTCCCGCGCCATCGCCTCGGCGTTGTCCGCCGGATAAGCAGCGATGTCGTTCGAGTTGATGGCCACGATGGCCACATCCTCCGGGCGGTAATCGCGCCGCAGCTTCGCGAGCTCGTGGCGGACGTGCTTGACGAACGGACAATGATTGCAGATGAACATCACGAGGAGCGCCCGCTCCCTGGTGAAGTCCGACAGCGCCACCTGCTTTCCGGTGTAATCCGGAAGCCGGAAGTCGGGCGCCGGGGTGCCCAGCTCGAGCATCGTGGACGGGGTGCGTGCCATGGCAGGATTCTCCTATCGCTGTAACGGCGCGCACCATACCACGCGGGACGGCAGGAACACCCGCGCCACGCACACGGGCGCCGCAGCGCGGCCGGCGAAGCAGCGCGGCCGCTCCCCGCCCCGGCCGCCGCGGGCTCGGCGCGCCCCTCGGGCGGGGCGCTAGGACTGTCGGGCGGCCGAGGGCGGCTGTCGGGCGGCCGGCCGCTTGCGGGCGGCTTCCTCAGTCCCCCCGCCATCGAACCTCCGAACAACCGGGCACGCCAGACACCCGCGAACAGAGAGCCACAGGAGCAATGCCGCTGACCGACAGCGCACGAGATAGCCACGCTTCCGTGGCCCATCGATCCATGCGCACTACATTCTTCGGATGCGACTCAAATCGCTGGACATCTTCCGTGGCATCACGATCGTCGCGATGCTCCTCGTCAATTTCCAGGACAGCTTCCCGGCCATCTATCCGCCCCTGGCCCACTCCCATTGGGACGGCTGCACACTCGCCGACACGATATTTCCCGCCTTCCTCTTCATCATCGGCGTGACCCTGCACATCTCGCTGTCGGCGCGCCGCGCGCGGGGCGCGACCGACGGCGAGCTCGCCCGGCAGATCGTCCGGCGCGGCGCGATCTTCATCCTGCTCGGGCTGTTTCTCTCCGCGTTCCCGTTCTTCCCCGCAGAGCGCCTCACCGAGCTGCGCATCCCGGGCGTGCTCCAGCGCATCGGCGCCGCGTACATGCTCGCCGCGCTCCTCAGCCTCAGGACCACGGCCCGGCAGCAGGCCGTGATCATCGCCGCGGCCCTGATCGGCTACTGGCTCGTCCTGCGGCGCTATCCGCTCGACGACCCGCACCGGACGCTGCCCGCCCTCGTGGACCGCGCTCTCCTCGGAGGGCACATCGCGCGCAAGGGCTGGGACGCGATGGGCGTCCTCGCCACCCTCCCCGCGGCGATGACCGTGATGCTGGGGGGCCTCGCCGGCCGCTGGCTGACCGCGACCGCCGGGCTCCGCGCGCGCATCGCCGGGCTCCTCGCCGCCGGCGCCGCGGGGATCGCGCTGGGCCTGCTCTGGAGCCGCGCGTTCCCCTGGAACCGCAGCCTCTACTCGAGCTCGTTCGCGCTGTTCACCGCCGGCGTGGCCGCGGTCGTCCTCGCCGCCTGCATGTGGATCGTCGACGTGAAGCGATGGCAGCGGTGGGGCGCGCCATTCCTGATCTTCGGCGCCAACCCCATCGCAGCCTACGTGGGCTCGACCATGATGGGACACCTGCTCTTCTTCGTGACCAGCACCGGAGACGACGGCGCGAGGACGAGCGCGCTGGAGCTCCTGTACTCGCGCCTGTTCGCGTCGTGGCTCTCGCCGCTGAACGCCTCCCTCGCCTTCGCGCTCGCGGCGGTCGCCCTCTGGCTCGTGCTCCTCTACCCCCTCCACCGGCGGGGCATCTTCCTCAGGGTCTGAGGCGCCGCGGGGCGGCGTCACGCGCCGCGATCACCTCGGGAAGTGGCGCTCGATCATCGAGAAGAACGCCGCGCCGCCCGGCTCGCCGCCGATGCTCCAGTACGTCACCCCGCCGAGCCCGCCCTGCCGCGCGGCGACGACCTTCTCCTCGAGCGACCCGAGATCCTCGAAGAAGAGGTGCTCGCCGCTCGCGAGCACCCGGTTCGGCGCCCTCCCCGGCGCGAACCGCTCTCCCCCGTCCTCGGAGCACCGGCTCATGTGGTCGGTGCTCGTCGCGTAACCGTCGCCCGCGAGCTCCCGGCACTTGCTGAGCGGCTCACACCCGACCACGGCGCCCCCGCCCTCCGGCGACGCCGGCCCCACCAGGCCGTAGTTCGGCAGCCCGAGGATGAACTTCTCCCGGCGCGCGCCGCCGTCGATCCCCCCGATGTACGCGACGGTCCGCTTCAGCCACCCGAGCGGCGCGACCGGGCCCGCGTGCGGCCCGCCGCCCCAGTGGTAGTCGTAGCTCATCACGTGCACGTGATCCGCCGAGGCGCTCAGCGCCTCGTAGTCGAACACGCCCCTCGCGGACGCGACCGCGGGGACCGCGAGCGAGAGCGTCTTTCCGCGCGCGTGCAGCGCCCGCGAGAGCGCGTCGATGAACGCCGAGAACGCCGACCGCTCGGCCTCGACCGTCTCGCCCGGCCCGAGCACGGACGCGAGGTGCTCGTAGTCGACGTCGATCCCGTCGTAGCCGTTCTCCATCACGATCGCGACGAGGCCCGCCACGTGCTGCGCCCGGAGCGCGGGGTCGTGGATCATCGCGTGCACCGCGACGACGTCGGGCCTGTCGACCGCGGCGACGAGCGGGACGAGCCGGGTGCGCTCTCCGCCGGCCGTCGTCGCGTCGAGGACGCGCCGGTCGTGGAAGCCCGCGAACGGCGTCGCCCGGCCGCGCGGGTGGTTCTCGAACGTCGTCGGCGAGGCGACGCGCCACCACTTCGGGTGGACGGCGTCGAACGCCCCGGCGTGGGCCGCGAAGGTGTCGTACCCGAGCTCCGTCGACGCGGGATCCCCGAGGAACTCGTGCAGCCAGCCGCAGAAGCGGTGATCGCCTGACGACGCATCGCGCGGCGGAGCGGCGCGCCCAACGTTGGACACGCTGGACACGTCGGGCGCTTCGGGCGCGCCCGGCGCGGCCAGCTCGGCGCCCGGCGCGTCGAGGACCAGCGGCGTGCGCTGGCCCGCGTCGCCGCAGGAGAGGACGGACGCAGCGGCGCAGGTGATCGGCAGAGCCAGAGGAAACAGCTTCATGTCGGCCGCGCTGTAACAGACCGCCCGCCGCAGCGTCAGGCGGGATCTCGCCGTTCCGGAGGGCGCCTCACGCCGCGCCCGCGATGCGCCGTTTGACGGTTCCTCCATCGCCGCGCGCCGGCGCCGCGGCGTTGTACTACGCTCGCTGCGCGCATGACCCAAGGCGTCCGCCCCCTGCACGAGCTCCGCGACGAGGCCCGCTCCGCGCTGGCCAGGAGCGATCTCTCCCGCGCGCGCGACGCGCTCTTCAGCGCCCTCCAGCACACCATCGCGCGCGAGGAGGACTACGTCGCCATGACGGACGAGCTCCGCGACGTGCTCGTCCGGCTGGGCGACCACCGCAGCGCGCTCACCGTCGCCTGGTACGCGGGCAGCGAGCACGGCCAGCGCCACCTCATCGCGCACGTGCCGCCGATCGACCGCGCCCGCACCATGCTCGCCTGGGCCGAGCGCGAGCAGGACCCCGAGCGGCAGAAGCGGCTCTACGCCCGCGCCGCCGACGAGTACGAGGCCGCCGGCCTCGTCGCGCAGGCCGCCATCGCCCGCGAGCGCGGCCAGGACTTCGCGCGCGCCCGCGCCCTCTGGTCGCGCCTCGCCCAGCTCCTCTCCTCGTCGGGCAGCGACCTCTACGCCGCCGGCCTCGCCCGCTTCAACCTCGCCCGCACCTCGCTCCGCACCGGCGACGCCGCGGCCGCGCGCGAGGCCGTCTTCGCCTCCGTCCACCTGCTCGAGGAGGCCGCCGACCGGTACGAGACCATCGGCCAGCGCGAGCGCGCCTTCGACTGCTACCAGGTCCTCATCGCCGTCGGGCGCGAGAGCCGCGCCTTCGAGCACGTCCTCGAGGGCTACGTGAACGTCATCCGCATCCTGCGCGAGGACCACCTGCGCTACTACGCGCTCCAGTCCTACGAGGAGGCTGTCGCCGCGGCCGAGAAGCAGGGCGAGATCTCCGCCGCCGCCACGCTCGCCCGCGAGATGGCCACGTACGCCCGCAAGGAGGGCCTCGCCGCCGTCGCCAACTTCGCCGTGCTCACGCAGGCCCGCCTCTGGCAGGAGGTGTCCGCCGTCTCGCAGAAGCGCGCCGCCCCGCCCGAGATCGCCGAGAACGCGCTGCTCGCCGCGGTGATCGCGCTCGGCGAGGCGGGGCAGTACAGCAAGGTGGGGGGCGTCTACCGCGCCCTCACGCAGCTCCCGCTCGAGGAGACCCGCAAGAAGCACTACGCCCGCGCCGGCGGCCGCTACGTCGACGCGCAGGACCTGCCGATCGACGCCTCGCCGCTGCCGGCGCACCTCCGCCACGAGCTCGGCTTCCCCGACGTCTGGCACATCGATCTGGTCGAGTGGGAGCAGGCCGGCAGCGCGAGCCAGGCGTGCGGCGACATCGTCCTCGACCCGGCGCAGTGGTCCGAGGTCACCCGCCGCCGCGCCATGCTCGCCCGGCTGACCGCGCTCGCCGTCGAAGGCGCGACCCCCGATGCCGCGCCCGCCTCGCGGTCGCCCGCGCAACAGCTCATCAGCCTCGCCGAGCAGCTCGCGACGGTCGAGCTCTACACGATCCTCTCGCCGCTCGAGCACCTGTTCCGCCGCCCCGAGCCGAAGATCCGGGTGGCCGTCGTCCGCGCGCTCTCCCGCTTCCTCTACAAGCGCACGTTCATCACGCTGCGCGACGCGCTCGTCGACCCCGACCCCACCGTCGTCCACGAGGCCGCGCGCGCGCTCGAGGAGCTCCGCTTCGCCCACGCCTTCGACCCGCTCGCCCGCATCTACCGCGAGTCCCAGGCGCCCGCCGTCCGCGCCAGCGCCGTCCGCGCGATCGCGAAGATAGACACCCTCGAGGCCGGCGAGCTGCTGCTCGGCATCCTCCAGCACGAGGGCGCCGAGGAGCGCGCCGCCGCCGTCGAGGCGCTCAAGCGCGCGCGCGGCATGAAGTTCGTGGAGCTCGCCCGCAGCTCGCTCGCCGATCTGCCGACCTCCACGCAGGCCGTGGTGCGCGAGATCCTCCAGAGTCGCGGCATCAGCCACTGAGCGCTCGATCGACCCCGCCGCCCGCCGACCGCCAGCCGAGCCGGGGTGGTCACCTGTCTGGACAGAGGCAAAAACCGGCGCCCTGCCCCCACCCCCGCTCACGCAGGAAAAACCGCCTCAGACGAGCAACCCTGCGATTGCGCACCGCGGCAAGGGGGATTCCCTAACGACTTTGGTTCTCGCGTGTGCCGCAGGGGGTGCACGGCGGCCTCCAGTCGGGATACCCTGCACGCGCCAATCCAACTCATCCCGAGAGCTTCTCGGTGCATGATGTCGTAAACATGAAAGCGGACGGAGCGCTTGGGGGAGCGCTGGGAAACCGCCGTCCGGGCTCCCGATGGTGCGCTGCTCGACAACGGTCGACTTCTCAGCGCGCCACCGGCGGCTCTTTCTTTTGCGCGGGCAGCAGCCGGGCGCCGCGGCGCGCGGCGCCCGGCTGCCCAGCCCCTCCGCGGGCCACGCGGGAGAGCGCGCCGGCGCGCTCGGCGCGCTGACGATCGCGCGGCTGACGGCGCGCGGCGGACGGCGCGCGCTCAGCGGCTGAAGATCGACTCGAGCGCCGGCACGAGCCGGGCGTGGCGGAACTGGTAGCCGAGCGCCTCCGCCCGGCGGGGATAGACGCGCTGCCCGGTGGTGATGATCTCGGCCGCGTCGCCCATCCCGAGCTTCACCATCGCCTCGGGCACGCGGAGCCACGACGGCCGGCGGAGCACGGCGCCGATCGCCCGCGCGACCTCCTCGCCGGTCGCCGCGTGCGGCGCGGTCACGTTGAGGGGGCCGCGCACCGCCTCGTTGTCCAGGGCGAGCAGGGTCAGCCCCACGACGTCGTCGCGGTGGATCCACGAGGTCACCTGCTTGCCGTCGCCGATCGGCCCGCCCAGGAAGAACCGGAAGGGGGCGATCATCTTGTCGAGCGCGCCGCCGCCCTCGCCGATCACCACGCCGATCCGGAGCTGCACCGACCGGACGCCGTGCTGCTCCTCGACGGCGCGGGCCGCCTCTTCCCAGTGGACGACGACGTCGGCGAGGAAGCCCTCGCCGGGGGGCGCGTCCTCGTCGAGCACCCGCTCGCCCGGCTGCGGGCCGTAGTAGCCGACCGCGGAGGCGCAGAGGAACGCGCCCGGCTTGCGCTTCGCCTTGCCGATCGCCTCGCCCATGAGGCGGGTCGTGTCGATGCGGCTCCTCACGATCTCGCGCCGCGCGTCCTCGGACCAGCGCTTGACGATCGACTCGCCCGCGAGGTGGATGACCCCGTCCACCCCGTCGACCTCCTCGAACCACGGGCCTGGCCGGTCGGAGCTCCACGACACGACGCGCGCGCCCGGCAGCGCCGCCTGGGTGCGCGCCACGTCGCGCGTCAGCACCGTCACGCGATCGCCCCGCGCGAGCAGGTCCTTCACCAGACCGCGCCCGATAAACCCGCTGCCGCCAGTGACAAGAACCGTCTTCACAGGATCGTTCTATCACGGCTCGGACGGAGGGGGCTCCCGCTTCGGACGCCGGCGTCGCAAAGGAGGCGCGCCCGGACGGCGGCGAGCTGTCCAGTCGTGACGCGGAGCGCGGGAGACGGTAAGACGCCGGACGTGATGGATGACCTAGAGACCTTCAAGAAGCTTCCTCTCGGCGGCCTCGATCGCCGCGCGCTCGTCGGGGCGCTGTCCGAGCACGGCGCGCGCGTCGCGGCCGAGCAGCTCGCCGAGCACCGCGCCCGCATCAGCCCGGCCGGCGCGCGCATCGCCCCGGACACGGCCGTGCTGATCCTGGGCGGATCGAACGGCATGACCCGCGCGCTCGCGCTGCAGCTCCTCTTCGGGGAGCGGGCCGCCGTCTTCGCCGTGCACTTCGACAGCGAGAAGATGCAGATCGGCCCGCACCACGTGAAGGCGATCAGCGACGCGGCCGAGGCCGAGGGGCTCACGGCGCGGTTCTGGAACAACGACGCCACGAAGCCGCAGGTGATCGACGAGGTCGTCGCCGCGCTGAAGGAGCGGTATCGGGCGGTGCACCTCGTGAACGGCATCGCGGCCGGCGCGATGAAGCGGTACGCGGAGCACGGGCCGACGAAGGTGAAGGACCTCGACGTCGCGTTCGACGCGGTGCTCCAGATCCCCGACTTCTCGCGCCCCGAGAACATCCGCAAGCTCGGGCTCGTCGAGGTGGACGTCGCGAACGACGCGGACATCGAGCGCACGAACAAGTTCATGGGCACGTCGTCGCTCCTGTGGGCCGAGCCGCTCGCCGCGGCGGGGCTCCTCGCGAGGGGCGAGAGCGTGGTGTCCTTCTGCGATTACGACTACCCGAGCGACGATCCCGTCTACGCCATGGGGCCGCTCGCGGGCGCGAAGCTGCTCCAGCGCAAGACGATGGCGGAGATCCGGGAGCGGTTCGGGGTGCTGACGTCGCGCATCTGCTATCCAGCCCTGGCGACGACGGCGCTCGGCGCCATCCCCGGCGGGCTCCTGATGTACGGGCTCAGCACGCAGATCCTGAAGGAGCGCGGGCAGTTCAAGGACATCATCGACCTCGCGCGCGAGACGATGGAGATCTGGCGCCCGGGCTACGACGGCAGCGATCTCCGGGTGGACGCGGCCTATCAGGCCTGCCTGCCGGAGTTCAACAAGCGCAAGGAGCAGGTCGGGCCGAGGGACGTGCCCGGCGCGTTCCGGCTGCTGTACGAGAACGCCTGAAAAGGAGAGGCGCGCGGTGCCTCGGCTCCGCGCGCCTCGCTCGACGGCCCGCGCCGACCGCGGCCGCGCCTGACGCGCGGCCGGCGGCCGATCGCCGCTATCCCTCGGCCTGCGCGACCTCGGGCTCCAGCCGGGCGACCTGGCGCTTGTCGGACATCTGGAGGATGCCCAGCCAGGCGAGCACGCGGATGACCTGATAGGCCGGGTCGATCTCGAACCACCGCACCGCGAAGTTGGGGCTCATCGCGTACTTGTGGTGGTTGTTCTGGAAGAGCTCGCCGAGCGTCACGACGTCGAGGATCAGCGTGTTGCGCGAGTCGTCGTCGCTGTTGAAGTTGCGGTAGCCGTAGCGGTGACCGCACCAGTTCACGATCGCGCCGTGCAGCGGGCCCATGGTCCAGTGGAGCGGGAGGAACAGGAACTGCCACCAGTGCGAGGCGAAGGCCATGTAGAAGACCGCGTAGCCCGTGCCCCAGGCGAGGCGGCTGATCCACGAGTTGCCGATGCGGTCGAGCGTGGGCCACTCGGGGTAGCCGCCGAGGAAGCGCGGCTCCACGTCGGCCGTGCCGTCGTAGATCGCGTCGTAGCGCTTCGCGGTGTCCCACATCATCGTGGCGACGTTCGAGTAGTACCGCGGCGAGTGCGGGTCCTTCGGCGTGTCGCTGAAGGCGTGGTGCATGCGGTGCAAGATCGCGTAGACCCACGGCACGAGGTACGAGGAGCCCTGCGTGAGATACGTCAGGAAATGAAAGATCCGCTCCCAGCGCTTCGACATCGTGAACATCCGATGCGAGGCGTACCGGTGCAGGAAGAAGGTCTGGAAAAAGACCGAGAGCGTAGAGTGGGCGATGAGGACGACCGCGATCTCCATGCTTTGGTTTCTAGCCCGTGGGTCGGCGGGCAGGGGGTCACCTCACGGTCACGATTCCGTAAGGAGGCCTGGATCCGTGGGGTTTCTGGTTGCTTCTCATGTCGCGGTGATCGCCCGAGTCTGGCCGTGGTAACGGCGGCGTCGTGAAGGCCGTGATCATCGGGGCGGGCCGGGGCAGCCGGCTGCGTCACCTGACCGAAGAGCTGCCGAAGACGCTGGTCCCCATCCTCGGCCGTCCGATGCTCGACGGCATCCTCGACGCGCTCGCGGCGGGCGGCTTCAAGCGGTCGGACGTCGTGTTCGTCTGCGGCTACAAGGCCGACGTCATCCGCGCCGCGTACCCGGATCTGACGTACGTCGAGAACCGCGACTGGGAGCAGAACAACATCCTGCTCTCGCTCCTCTGCGCGCGCGAGCACCTCGAGGGCGGCTTCGTCTCGACGTACGCGGACATCGTCTACCGGCCCGAGATCGTGGCCGATCTGGTGCGCTCGCCGCACGACATCGCGCTCGCCTGCGACACGGACTGGCGGCGGCGGTACGTGAACCGCTCGCAGCACCCCGAGACCGACGCCGAGAAGCTCCGCGCCGACGGCGCGGGCCGCGTCGTGGAGCTCTCGCGCCGCATCCCGCCGGCGTCGGCGACGGGCGAGTTCATCGGGGTGATGAAGCTGTCGGCGCGGGGCGCCTCGGAGTTCCTGGCCGCCTTCGACGCCGCGCGCGCCGCCTTCTCGGAGCGCCCGGAGTTCCGCGAGGGCCGCACGTTCCGGCGCGCCTACCTCATCGATCTGCTCCAGAGCATGATCGAGTCCGGGGCCGCGCTCCACAAGGTCGACACCCACGGCGGCTACATGGAGATCGACACCCTGGAAGACGCGTCGCTCGCGGACGCGTGGTGGCGCGGCGGGACCTAGAGGGCGTCGGTGAAGTCCGCGGCCTGCGCGAGGAGCCCGGGGAGGCCGCCGGTGTGGAGGAACAGCACCCGCTTGCCCGAGAGCTCGCCCCGCTCGGCCATGTCCCAGAGGCCGGAGAACGCCTTGCCCGTGTACACCGGGTCGAGGACGAGCCCCGAGAGCCGCGCGACCTTCACGATCCGCGCGCGCTGCTCGGGCGTGGACGCCCCGTAGGCGGGGCCCTTCGCGGAGTCGTCGATGACGAGGTGCGCGGGCGCGCCGAGGCGCGGATCGAGCGCGCGCGCGTCGTCCATGATCCCCAGCGCGACGCGCGCGAACGTCGCCCTGTCGTCGCACACCGCCATCGCGCGCACCTCGCCGGCCACCTCGTAGCGGGACGCGCCGAGCGCCGTTCCGGCCGCCGTCCCGCCCGAGCCGCACGCGTGCACGATGACGTCGAACGGCTTGCCGCCCGCGAGGCCGAGGTCGAGCTGCTTGCGGATCTCCTCCATCGCGCGCACGTAGCCGAGCGCGCCGAGGCCGTTCGAGCCGCCCTCCGGGATCACGTAGGGCCGGCCGCCCGCCGCGCGGATCTCGGCGGCCGCCTCGGCCATCACGGCCTCGCGGCTCCGGTACGCCTCGGGCGAGATCAGCCGGATCTCCGCGCCGGCGAGCCGGTCGAGCAGCACGTTGCCCTCGAGCGGCGCCGCGGCCGACGGGACGGCGGTGCGCAGGAACAGCACCGCGCGCAGGCCGAGCGAGGCGCAGAGCAGCGCGGTCGCGCGCGCGTGGTTCGACTGGAGGCCGCCGCAGGTGATCACGCAGTCGGCGCCCTCCTCCTGCGCGGCGGCGAGCAGGTACTCGAGCTTGCGGATCTTGTTGCCGGCCTCCGCGCCCGCCGTCATGTCGTCGCGCTTCACATGAAGGTCCAAGCCGAGCGCCTCGGCGAGCCGCCGCGGGCGCTGGATCGGGGTCGGAAGGTGGCTCAGCGCGAGTCGCTTGCGCATCGTGTCTCTCCCATCTCTCTCTGCCAGGGGAAGGCTCTGCCGGGCGAAGCTCTGCCGTGTCGCTTCGCGTCTTGTTGACCTCTACACGAGCCTCCGGCGGCCGGGGAGCCCTGGTCAGTGGATGACGCCGAGCTTGAGGGTGAGCAGGTACTGGTCGGGGAGCTCGGCGCCCGCGGCGTCGTCGAACGCGCCGCCGGGGAAGAAGGCGCCGGCCTCGGTGCCGAGCTGGATGGTGACGAGCCTGCCCATCGCGATGCGCGCGTCGACGCCGATGTCGAGCTCGACGCCGAGATCGTGGCGGCGCCGGTCGCCGCCGTCGTAGGTGGAGAGGCCGCCGCCCGCCCTGCCAGGGCCGTACGGATCGACGAGGTCGGCGGTCGTCTCGGCGATGACAGCCCCGGCCTTCAGGTCGAGCCAGCGCGCCGGCCGCACGAGCATCCGCGGGTTCACGTAGGCGGCGCCGAACACGCCGCCCTTCGAGGGCAGCCACCGGATGCCCGGCTCGGGGGACGCGGCGAACAGCTCCCGCTCGGCGATCGTGGCCGCGCGCGCCGTCTTCCAGGCGAGCACATGGTCGAACAGGAGGAGCCCGACGTTGTGGCTCGGGTCGAACGTGAACCGCCGCGCCACGCCGTCGCGCGGGTCGTCGTCGCCCGAGGCGTAGCCGGCCTCGATCTCGGTCACGACGCGCCCGAACCGATCGGCCGGCCGCGGCCCGCGCCCCGCGACGTGCACCGCCCCGAGCGTGGCCGCGCCGCCGATCGAGCGCACCGACACGGGCGCGCGCTGGGCCCCCGGGCCGGAGGGCGGCGTGGGCCCGCTCGGCACGAACGACGTCGAGCCGAGGATCGCCGCGGCCTCGAGCTCGCCGTAGACGTGGGCGCCGCCCCCCGGCACCGGCGCGTTGAACTTGCCGGCCACGTCGAGCACCGCCGCCGTGAGCGTCTCGGTGAACTGGGCGAGGCTCGTCTTCGCGCGGCGCTCGCGCGTCTGCCGCCGCAGCGCGCCGTGGACCCCGATCTCGCCGCGCCGCGCGCGCCAGAGCGCCGAGATGACCGCCTGGAGGGCGCGATCCCCCTCCCCTTCGTCCTGCCCCTCGACGTCGTTTCCGAGCAGGTCGGCCGCGCTGTCCTCGAACACGAGATCGGCCGCGACGGTCACGAGGAGCGGCCCGCTCGGGCCCATCGGCGTCCCCGCGAAGAGGACGCGCTCCATCAGCGAGCCGCGCTCGGGGTCGCCGAAGAGGGTCGCGCGCTCGCCGTCGTTGACGAGGAGCCCCATCCCCCAGTGCGCGCCCTGCTGGCCGACCCGGAGGACGCCGGCCGACGACGGCACCTCCAGGTAGAGGTGGCGCGGGTGCACCTCGTACCACGAGAGCTCGGCGCGCGCGTCGCGCACCTGCTCGACGTGCCGCGTGGTGTCCCCGGCGATGAGCCCGCGGACGACGTCGATCTGCGCCACGATCGAGGCCTTGTCGGCGAGGTGGAGCCGCGGCGAGAGGCGCAGCCAGTGCGCGATGTACTGGTGCTGCCCGAGCGTCGTGGCGCCCGGATCGGACAGGGGCGGCGCCCGCAGCCGGAGGTCGGTCATGGCGCGGTAGCGGAGCTGGTACTCGCCCTGCAGCGAGAACGTCGTCCGGTCCGGGTCGGGCGGGGGCAGCGGCGCGCGACCCGTGTCGAGGACGAGCCGCTCCTCGAAGTCGCCGGCGGCCGACGGTGCGCCGCGATCGGCGCTTGCGTTTGCGTTCGCGCTCGCGATCTCGGCGGGCTGAGCGGCGGCCGGCGAGACGAGCCCGACAGCAAACGCAAGCGTGGCGGAGGAGGCGAAGGCGAAACGCATGGAAGCAAGCGATCGCGCGCCGGCGCCCGGCCGGGAAACGCGCCCGGCGAAGGATAGGCGGATCGATCCCGGCGGGGCACCGGATTCTTCCGTCGCCGGCGGGAGCCCCGGGAGCGCGCTGGCCGCGATCCGGGCTCCGGGGGGTGAGCCGGACAGGGCCAGAGCGCCGAAAGAAAGGGGGAAAGCGCCGGTGCTTCGGGCGGTCGTGTCCGGCGTCGTCGCTCCGGCCAGAGCACGGTTCCGCGGTTTCCAGGGGAGCGACGCCGGGGGGTCTGGTCCGGTCCTGGCGAGCGGACGGACGGCGCCGATCACGGCCGCGCGGGCGCCTTTTCTCGGGGCATCCGCCGCTCTAGCGTGCGCCCTCGTGACCCTCTCGACGCCGCACGCCTCCGCTGTTTCTCCTCCTCCGTTGCTCCTGGGCCGCCCGCTCTCGCTCGCCGATCTCGAGGACGTCGCGCGGCGCGGCCGTCCGGTGGCGATCTGCGCCGAGGCGCGCGAGCGCGCGGCGGCCTCGCGCCGCGCGATCGACGCGATCGCGGCGGCGGGCGACGCGGCGCCGGCGGTGTACGGGATCAACACCGGGTTCGGCGCGCTCGCGGAGACGCGCATCGCCGATCACGACATCCGGGCGCTCCAGCGGAACCTCGTGCGGAGCCACGCGTGCGGGGTGGGGCCCGATCTCGGCGACGCCGAGGTGCGCGCGATGATCGTCCTGCGCGCGCAGGTGATCGCGCTGGGGCACTCGGGGGTGCGCACGGAGGTGCTCGATCTGCTCGCCGAGCTGCTGAACCGGGGCGTGTGCCCGCGCATCCCCGCGCAGGGCTCGGTCGGCGCGTCGGGCGACCTCGCGCCGCTCGCGCACCTCGCGCTCGCGCTCATCGGCGAGGGGGAGGCGCGCTTCGAGGGGCAGCTCATGCCGAGCGCGGTGGCGCTCGGGAAGGCCGGCCTCGCGCCGATCGAGCTCGCCGCGAAGGAGGGGCTCGCGCTGATCAACGGGACCCAGTACATGACCGCGCTCGGCGCGCTGGCGCTGCGGGACGCGGCCGCGCTCTGCACGGTCGCGGACATCGCCGGCGCGGTGAGCCTGGAGGCGCTCATGGGCTCGAAGCGCCCGTTCGACGAGCGGCTCATGCGCGTGCGCCCGCACCCGGGCCAGGCGGGGACGGCCGGCAACCTGCGCGCGCTGCTCGGGGGCAGCGAGATCATGCAGAGCCACGCGGACTGCCCGAGGGTGCAGGACGCCTACTCGCTCCGCTGCATGCCCCAGGTGCACGGGGCGACGCGCGACGCGCTCGCGTGGGCGGCCGAGGTGCTGACGCGCGAGGTCAACAGCGTCACCGACAACCCGACGGTGTTCCTCGGAACGGGCGGAGAGGGCGGCGCGGGCGGAGAGGGCGGGGCGGAGCTGATCTCGGGCGGCAACTTCCACGGGCAGCCGGTGGCGCTCGCCCTGGACCTCGCGGCGATGGCGGCGGCCGAGCTGGCGAACATCAGCGAGCGGCGGGTCGAGCAGCTCGTGAACCCGGCGCTCTCGACGGGCCTGACCCCGTTCCTGGCGCCGCGCAGCGGGCTGCACTCGGGGTTCATGATCGCCCAGGTCGCGAGCGCCTCGCTCGTCAGCGAGAACAAGGTGCTCTGCCACCCGGCGAGCGTCGACTCGATCCCGTCGAGCGCCGGCCGCGAGGACCACGTGAGCATGGGCAGCATCAGCGCCCGCAAGCTCGCGCAGGTGATCGAGAACGTCCGCAGCTCGCTGGCGATCGAGCTGATCACGGCGGCGCAGGGGGTCGACCAGCGGCGCCCGCTCCGGCCCAGCGCCGGCGTCGCGGCGGCCCACGCGGCGATCCGCCGGGTGGTGCCGGAGCTCACCGAGGACCGGCCCCTCTACCGCGACATCGCGGCGACGGCCGAGCTCATCCGAGGCGGGGCGCTGATCGGGGCGGTCGAGGAGGCGGTGGGAGCGCTCAACTGATTTTTTCTGTTTCCAAAATTACAACTGAGACGATCCTGTGGAAATCTTACGCGAGTCATCGGAATGCAAATGCTCCATCAAACGGCGAGTTGCTGTACATTGGCGCAGTGCCCATTCCGGTCAGCACCCCGCCGTTTCCATTCGATGCCGTGCGAGATCTGCTCGGGGTGGTGCGGGCGATCTATGCGGCGGCGAAGGACGGGGGCGCGTCGCGGGAGGAGCTCGCTCGGATCGCGCGGGTGGGCCGTGAGCTGAGCCGGGCGCTGGACCTGGCGGGTTCGCCCCAGCAGGGGGCGTCGGGTCAGGCGGCGGCGTGGAAGGTGGCGGACAAGGCGATGCTCCAGGTGAATGACCTGGTGGACCCGCTCACGCCGGCGGCGCCGCTGCTGCTGGCGGCGCGGAGCCGGGTGACGGGGGGGCGGCTGGCGATGCGGAGCAAGCCGCAGGGGCGGTAGCTGGGGCGGGGGTGAGGGGGCGGGGTCTGAGCTGACGGGCGCCGGGCGAGGAGGGCGTTTCGAGCTGATCGGCCCCCGGCGCGAAGAACAGCCCGAGGAGCCTACAGGGGTGCCAGGAGATACCGGCCCATCCCCCACACCGCGAAGAGGTAGCCCGGGAGCTTACCGGGGTGCCAGGAGCACGGTGGAGCCGGTCGAGACGGAGTGAACCGTCTCCGAGAGGCTCTCGGTCGGGCCTGACGAGCGGGGCAACTCCGGCCCGCGCCGTTCAACGCGCTTGTTACAGTGGGGTAGATTTTCAGCTACGGCCGAAGAACCTGCGGCCGCGCGACCGCTCGGCGTCGCGCCGGATGCCCTGCATCACGACGCGAATGAGCTCGCGGGAGTAAGCGCGCCTGTCGTGGCGCTTGTGCTCGGGAAGCTTGACGCCCAGAGCGTGCGCAAGCCGTTCTACGTTCTCTACCCTGGCCTCACGCAGACAGTCGATGTCCAGATCCATGTATCGTGGCGCTCCCATTAATCGAGTCCACTTGGTTTGTCGAGCCCAGCGAACACGGGAGCCAGCAGCGGCAGGCCTCCCTTCAGACCGAGTCAGACCGAGACAGGACGCCATCGGCCGCGACGGCCACGCGACGCCTCGGGCAGGTCGGCGTCACGAGGGACAGAGAGCGACACGGCCCCGTTCGAGGCGGGCAAGCAGCTCAGGTAGCCGCCGCCGCGGGAGGCTGAAGGCAGCGCGCCGACCGCGCGGCAGAGGGCAGAGGAAGCGCGACACAACCTCGGACGGTGTGAGACGCCGTGGGCGCCGGCAGAGCGTGTATCCGGTGCGGCGCTGGACGAGCGCCGCAGCAGGAGAGAGGAGAGGAGAGAAGGAGGAGAGGAGAGAGCGCGACGCAGCCGGTAGCGAGACGCCCATGAGGCGGCCACGCAGAAGGGTGACCAGCGGCTCGGCACCTCCAGGCTGAGGCTCAGCTCACCTGGCGGCTCGCGGCAGCTCCCAGCGTGGAGCTCAGCCGGCCTGGGGGAGCTCGGCGCGCCGCACATGAAGGTAGCCCCGCCCGGACTCGAACCGGGACGCCCGTACGGGCCGCGGATTTTAAATCCACCGCGTCTGCCATTTCGCCACGGGGCCAAGTGGTTGATTTTACTGGTGTTTTTCGTCTCGCTGTGTCGTCCCCACCCTCTTCTGTGACGTTCCCCGTGGCTTTTCCCCTGCCCCCGAGCTCGGGGATCGCCTCGGCGAGGGAAGCTAGCTCGCCAAGGCCCAGTTCTGCAAACGTCCTGGCCGCCCGACGGTACCTCTGGGGTCTGACGGAGCTCCGGTGCCCGGTCCGGTCGGCGACCCAGGTCTCGCTGCGGCCGCTCGCGAGGCGACGGTGATGAAGATCAAGCGCTGTCGTGGGCGCGGACCTGCTGGCGCTCGTCGGAGTCCTCGAAGAGCTCCGGGCGGTCGATGCCGGCAAGCTGGAGGTGGGCGCGGAAGCGCTCGGCCGCGTGCTCGACGCTGAAGCGGTCGCCGTCCTCGTTCACGAACAGCGGCGCGGAGGGAGGCGGGTTGCCGCGGAGCGCGAGCCAGGCGCGCAGCGCCTGCGGCACGCCGGGGGACAGCGCCCACGCGCGGGGATCATTCGTCTTGTTCTTCTCGAGGCGCAGCGCGCCGCGATCGAGGTCGACGTCTTGGATTTGGAGGCGCGCCGCCTCGCTGATGCGCGGGCCCTCGCGGTTCAGGAAGCCCCAGAGGACGCGCCAGCAGAGCGGGATCGCGGTGCACGCGAGCATGCGGGCGTCCTCGTCAGGGTAGAGGCACGCCTTCGCCTTGGCGGGGCCGAGCTTCGGGAGGAAGCCGCGGGGGAGCGGGTTCGTCGCGAGGAGGCAGCAGGGGAAGACGGCCATCGCCATCATGCGGTGCAGGAGCTGCGCGATGTGACGACGCGATGCGGGCGACATCGACGGCAGCGCACGCATGACGCGCTCGGCGTCGTCGAGCGTGAAGGCAGCGACGGGGACACGCCCGGCCATCGGGTACACGTGGCGGTCGAGCCGGTAGACGTCTTGCTCCACGCTGCGCTTCGGCTTGACGTGGTCGGGGTACATGCGCGCGAGCTCGCCCGAGGTCCAGAGCTCGCCGAACTGCTGGACGGTGACCTGCTTCGGCACCGAGTCGCCGCCGGGGACCACCTTCGCTTGCGCGCCGCCTCTGCAGACGACATCGACCGCCGCGATGACGTCGCGGAGCGCCCTGCCCTCGCGTACCGCCGCACGCTCCAGCAAGGCGACGATCGCGTCGCGCGTGACGTTGCGCGAGGCGCGCAGCCGCACGGCCAAGTCGGCGACGAGCTCCTTGCGCTGCTCGGCCTGCTTCTCGGTCAGCTTAGGGTCGAGCGGGAAGCTCTCGCGGTCGTTGTCGCCGACGAGGACGCGGACGTAGAGCCGACCAGCGTCGTTGCGGAAGAGCGATCCCGTGGGCCTGCGGGGCATGGCGGCTCTCTTCTACCGCGATTCGCGGCCGCGCTCACGCCTGCGGCAGCCCTCCAGCGTAGGGGCCCGGCACGAGGCCGGCCTCAGGGAGCACCGCCGCCGTGCTCGGCGTCGTCCGTCGCGCGCTCCGGGAGCGCGGCGGCGGCATCATGCTGCGTCTCGAGCCGGGTCGAGCCGGGCGATGAACGCCGCTCGCCCGACAAGACGCAGCTTTCCGAGGCGCATCACCGGCAGCGGGAACGTCGGCTCGAGGGCCGTCGTCGCGGGGAGTTCTCAAGGTCGAAGACCTGCCGTTCCGTCGAGGATGCCGTTATTGCACCCCAAAGACGGGAGCCGAGGACGGTTCTCATGCACGGCAGCCGGGTAGTGACGAGCGGCTGACGAGCGGCACCTTGGTATACTTCTCGTTCACGACGTCCCCCCGCAACGCTGGTATGCTCGTAATATGACGTCCTACCGCCGCGCCCGCTCCGCCGCCGAGATCCTCCGCTCCGTCCCGCCGCGCGACCGCGCCCGGATGCTCCGGTTTGGCCTCGACCTGGACGACCCTGAGCACGCGGCGCTCTTCGTCTCCGGTGTCCGCGCCGCAGACGACGCGATCGCGGCGCAGGAGCGCTGGGAGCGGGAGAACGCGCTACGTTGACGTGGAATCCCGCACGAAGAGATCGTCGCCAAGGTATGAGCGCGCCGGCCTCGATGACCTGGAGCCTCCGCTGCTGCTCTCGAAGCTCGGCATCGAGCCCTGCTACGATGCCGGCGTGCCCAGGTGCAGGACCGCTGAGATCACTTCTGTAAACATCGCTGCGCTTGCCAGCGCCGCCCGACGCGGCGAGGTCGATACCGACGTCGAGCTCGCCATCGTCGGCGCGCGCCTCGTGCTGGCCGGGACGATCGCCGTACAGCTCGAGACGACCCGCGTGGCCTCCGGCGGCCTCCGGCTCTGGGCGCGTTGCCCCGGGTGCTCCGCGCGAGCGGCCGTGCTCTACCTCGCTGCGCCGGGCCTGCGCTGCAGCCGCTGCGCCGGGCTCGTCTACCCTGCGACACGGCAGCGTCCGGAGGAGCGTGTCCTCGAGCAGGCGCTCGCACGGCGCACGAAGGCGCGGGCCGCGCTCGGCGCTGGGCCCGACCCGCGGGAGCCGATCCCACGACGACCGCCGGGCGTGCGCTTCTCGAACTGGGTACGTCGCCTCGACGAGCTCCACGAAGCCCAGGCCGCGGTGCAAGCCGCGCTCGCCGCGCTCGTCGGCCGGCTCGGTGCCCACTCCGGAGCGGTCGCTCAGGAGGCCGGCTGCCCTTCCCCGGCCCCGCCAGCCGCGCCCACGCCTGAGACGCCTTCGAGAGAGGGCCAGCAAGCTCGCGGAATCACACCCTGAGGGACCTCCGGCGCCCTCGAGCGTGGCGGTGCTCCACCTCGCTCGAGGGGGGCTCCGCGCGGAGCGCCCAGCATCTGGAGCTGGGAGACCGGCGCTGTCGTGGCTGGCCCCCCCGGTCCGCCACGCGCGCCCACGCGACGCCGCGTCGAGGCGAGTCGTACAGGCCACGGCTCAAGCCGAAGCTCGACGAGAGCAACGCGGCCGCGCCGGTGCCCGCGCGCAGCAAGCCACCCATCCATCCACGCAACAAGCGGCGGTAGCCGCTGCGGCCCCGGCGAGGACGTCGAGCCCGGGGCCGCGCCTCTGACCCCCTCGCTCCACTGGGCATACCTCGCTCCCCTCGTCGACGTGAAGGCCGGCGGCGTCGGGGGCAGGGTGAACTTGCCTGCTCGTGAGCGCCGCGGCCCCGCGACCCCTGCTCGGGAGCTCCTTGGGGCCTGGGTGGCCCCATGACCCTGCGAAAAGAGAGACGTCGCCGGTCGCTACGCGCCCGGCTCCGGGGACCTCGACGCGCTTCGCGGTCTCGGGCATGGTCGAGGCCGATCGCGGCGTCTCCCCCTGGCCCCATGACCCTGCGACGGGGTGGCCCCATGACCCTGCGACGTGGCAGTCGTCCCCGTCCCCCCAGAGGGCCTGGGCTTTTTTTGGAGCACCAGGATGGCCGCCGCCGCGGCCAGCGCCTTGTCCTCGCGCCGCAGCTGCCTCTCCAGCTCCCGAACGCGCCGCGACGGGGCCGAGCCGTGCCCGGGCTTTGCCGGCCCGCCCAGCGCCTCCAGCGCGGCCTTACGCCACTCGGTGAACTGCGCCTCGTGCACCCCCTCGCGGCGGAGGAACTCGCCCAACCCCCGCGCGGACAGAGCGGCCGCGTCCGTCACCGCGCGCAGCTTCTGCTCCGGGGTCCAGTCCGCGGGGCGGCGAGCGGCAGAGGGGGGCGGAGGCGCGGAGCGGCGAGCGTCGTCGGACATGGGCACGAGGCTACGAGCACCGCGAAGCCAGCGCGAGAGCGTCGTCAGATGCACCCCCGTCTCGGCCGACAGCGCCACGACGCCGAAAGCGCGCCCAGGCTCGCGCCTTTTGCTACAGGCGCCGCCGCAAACGGCCGCTCGCCCGCGCCGGGGCTCCCTAACCGCGGCTGCAGTAGTAGGCCGCGCGGGCTGCGTCACCTGCCCGGCCGTACTGAACGCTAGGAGGGCCACAGTACCCCGGTCACTGCCCGCTGCTCGAGCCAGGCGGCCGCCTCCAGGCCCAGCGCGCGGCGGAGCTTCGCGCTCAGCATCGCGCACGCCACCTTGTGGGTCGCTGCGTCGGCGAAGGCCGTTCCGCGCCCTCTGGGCCGTCGAGGATGTCCATGGAAGCAGGGGAGGACCACCAGAAGGTCATCACGCGCGGGAGACGGCGGTGGACGTTACGCATTACGCCGGACTGCTCGGCCAAGTGGCCCTTGAGCTTCGGCTTCCGAGCCGCCGGGACGGTCCCGTACCCCTTTGGTGGTACGCATGCGCACGATGAATCGCGCATCGGATATTCTCTACCCCCGATGCGATCCTCCATCCACCTGACGGCGCGGGAGCAGCGGATCACGTGGCAACTCCTCGAAATCCTGCACAGCTCCCTGGATCTCCACGAAGTCCTGCGCGGGGCGTACGGCGCGCTCTGCCAGCTGCTGCCGGCGGACCACGGCGCGCTCTGCGTCTCGCTCCCCGGGGACCCCACTGCATACGACTGGGCCGTCGCCGATCTACCGCCGGAGCTGTTCGCGGGGTACGCCGCTCTCGCGCCGCACGACTTCGTCCGGAGCGCCGTGATCGCGCAGCCGAACGTGGTGCTGCGTGACAGTGAGATGCTACCCCGCGGGGCCATCGAGCGGAGCTTGATGTACCGACGCAGCCGGGAGCTCGGGATGCGGCTGGAGCAGGCCATGGCCGTCCTGCTCGCGGTGGAGCCGGGCTGGCACGGCGGGATCACCCTCTACCGCGACCGGCAGCGCCCGTTCTCCGACCGTGACCGGGCCCTAATGCAGCAACTCGCCCCCTCGATCGCGGCCGCGACGCGGAGCTGCCGACGTTTCGGCGATTCGGTGCGACGCGGTGACGCGCTGGAGGCGGCGCTCCGCCGCGAGGGGATGGAGGTCCTGGTGGTCGCCCCGCCAGCTGCCCTGCTCTCGCGCAGCGCGGGCGCCGAGGCGTTACTTGAACGCTGGTTCGCCCCCGTGGAGCGGAGCGCCAGCGCTCTCCCCATGCCGCTCGCCGATGCGCTCGCTGCCGCCGCGGCCGCGCCTGCCTCCTGCACTCAGGCTGCGCCGTGGGTGCGACGCACATCGGACGGTGAACTGCGCGTCGTTTTCGTGCCGTTCGTCGAGCGGGGACGGAAGTTGTGGGTGCTGGAGCTGCGCGAGGGAACGGCGGTCGCAGCAGCTCCGGCGGTGTGGAGAGAGCGGCTTACAGAACGGCAGGTCGAGGTAGCGGAGCGCGTGCTGCGCGGCTGGGACAATGCACTGATCGCGGAGGATCTCGCGTGCACGCCGGCGACCGTCAAAAAGCACCTGCAGCGAATTTACGACGCCTTGGGGGTACCGAGTCGGACAGCACTCATGGTTCACGCGGCGCAGCGGGGCTGACGTGATCCGTCGTCCCCCGCTTCGTCGCCGCCGGGCTCTGCGAGATCGCGCCGGCCAGCGCACCGGCGATCATGTCCGGATAGAGCGTCCGCGTGATCCTCGCCGACAGGAGGATGGCCTCGCGTGCGTCCGGGCAGGGGATCGTCGCGAGCAACTGGGCGAGCTCGCGTACGTGCCCCTCGTCGGCGTCGGCGTGCCCCCGCAGGAACCGCACCGCGCCCTCGATGCCAGGGATGCGGGCGCGCGCCACGAGGCGCGCTGCAACGTCTCCAGCGCGGCGGGTCGAGAGCGCCTCGAGCACGTAGGCTGTACCCAGGAAGGCCTCGGGTGCGCCCGCCTCCGCGGTATAGCGGCTCCAGGCGATGTAGGCCTGTGTCGCCGGCGCGGGATCTGCGCGCCTGACCGCCTCCGGGTCGCGCCCGAGGGCCGCGAGATCGTCAAGCGCCCATCGCTCGTGCCCGGACTCCTCCTCGGCCTTGCGGAGCAGAAGAGCCGACAGAATGACGCGTCCATCCGCGGAAGAAGCCTCGCTCGAGCGCCCGATGCATCTCGCTTCGAGCCGCGTGCCGGCTTGGGCGCACAGAGGGCGCGTCCAGCGCACGTAATGATAGATCTGCTCGAGGAACGCCGCGTACTCCCTAGCCGTCGCGCTGCCGTCATACAGCCGGCGGGCCGCAGGATCCGCGTCGAGGCGGATGAGCAGAGCGTCGATCTCCTGATCGAGGGCGGTGATCCAGTCCATCGCGTTCGTCGTCATGGTGATCCTCCGTTCAAGATGGGTTTTCGGTCAGGCGGCCCTCTGCGCAACGGGCGTGGTCCTCACCGGTCGCGGCGCCCTCGCGTGCTCCTCCACCGAGGCGAACAGGGGCACAGCGAACCGACGGAATCGGCTGTCGTACCGCGCTGGACCGATGAAACGCGCGGCCATCCGGCGGGTGAACACCCTGAGCGGCCGGGGCAGTCGCAGCCCGCCGAGAGCGCCAGAGTGGGCCCGCACGCGCTCCTCATCGCTGTAGAAGGGGAAGCCAGGAGAGGTCGGCGGGTGATCGCCGCCGAGCGGCGAGACCTGGACCCGGGGGCTCACGAGCCCGAGCGCGGAAGCCACCTGAAGGATGATCTTCGCGTCCCCTGCGTGGTCGGTCTCCGCGTTCACCGCGGCGACCCAGTGAGTGATGCCGCGATGCCGGCTCTCCTCGAGCATGGCGGCATGGAGCGCATCCAAAGCTCCGCTGCTCCGATGCCGCGAGAGGACGCAGAAACGGGTGACCTCCGCCAGCGAGAGCCCCTGGACATGGAGGGCACCGAGATCGAACCTGGATTCCAGATCCAGGCCAAGCCAACCGCGGCGGGCGAATGCAATCTCAGGGTTGGGCAAGAGCAGCCGAGTGGTCGCGATGGGCTGCCCGTCCGCGTAGACGACGAAATGGACCGTGGTATCGAGCGTGTCGTACGGATCGACCTCACGCGGCGCGGCGGGCGCAGCCGCGATGAGATCCAGCTCCTGACCGAAGACCTCCCAGCGGATACGGAGCGCATCGTCAAGATCCTTGCGCGTGTGAGCGATACGGCATTGAAGCGAGATCATGTCTATTCCTCCGGCCTGACGCGCAGGCGTTCCAAGATCGGGTCCGGGCTCGCGGCGCAATCGCCGGCGGGCTCCAGCAGACCTCACAGCCTCTACAGCGTGTGCAGCGCGACGCCTGCAACGGGCGTGCCACATGAGCCCGTGGTGCGCTCAGCGTGTCTTCAGGTCCGGAGCACCATTCGGCTTTCTCATTCGTACGGAGGCGTCTGGGCGATGTCTGCGGGCGTGGTGGAGATGAGTCCTCGTGTGCTCTCTGCGATGGGGAAGCGATCAGGGTTGAGCTGGCCGCCTGCGTGCCGGGACCGTCCCGCGTGGGTGGAGGTGCCCCCGCGCTCGAGGGAACCGTCGTTGCGCGCGCATCGATCGTCGCTGGGCGGGCTCATCAGCGTGCTCGAGAAGGGAAAGGCTTCCCGCGCAGCGCTCGCTCGATGTGCCGCGACGCCACCATTGACTGCGTCCGCGCGACTGGGTACGTCTGGGCCCGTGCACGGCGATCTCGATACCAGCACCACACTCTCCTCTTCGGCCGAGACACGAGAGCGCTCGGCGCGCCCGAGCAGCCCGCATCTCTACCTCGTGCTCGAGAGCCATCGCCCGCTCGCGCCTCCAGTCCGCCTCTCGCTTTACGGCTTCGACGAAGTGTTCGTCGGCCGCGGTCGGCCGCGAGCCTTCGTTCGCCGGGACGAGGGGGCGCGCCGCACGCTTGAGATTCGTTCTGAAGATCAACATATGTCGTCGAAGCATGCCGTGCTCCGGCAAGCCTCGAATCGATGGATGGTCGAGGATCTCGGCTCCAAGAACGGGTGTATCGTCAATGGTGCCCAGCGGAAGCGCGCGGAGCTCGTCGACGGCGACGTGCTGGAGATCGGTTATACGTTCTTCATCTATCGCGACTCGGTGTCGCTGGACGAGGAAGAGCCCTCGCTGCTCGACGGCGCCAGCCTGCGGCCGCTCGCCCCCGGGCTCGCGACCATGCTGCCATCCCTCGGTCGGACCTTCGCGCGGCTCTCCCTGGTCGCGCGGTCGACGGTCCCGGTGCTCGTCGAGGGGGAGCCCGGCACGGGCAAAGAGCTGCTGGCGCGGGCGGTCCACGTTCTCTCGGGCCGCACCGGCGAGTTCGTGCCCATCAACTGCGCCGCGCTGCCGCGCGAGCTCATCGAGGGCGAGCTCTTCGGCTACCGCAAGGGCGCCTTCACCAGCGCCGTGTCGGACAGCCCTGGACTCGTGCGCGCCTCCGATTGCGGAACGCTGCTTCTCGACGAGATCGGCGATCTGCCGGCGCACGCGCAGGCCGTCCTGCTCCGCGTGCTCCAGGAGCGCGAGGTGCGCCCCGTAGGGGCCACGCGCGCGGTCCCGGTGGATCTGCGGGTGGTCGCGGCGACGCACCAGCCGCTCGACCGCATGGTCGAGGACGGTAAATTTCGGGCGGATCTGCTGAATCGGCTCACCGGACACCGCATCGAGCTGCCTCCTCTGCGCGACCGCCGTGAAGATCTCGGCTTGCTCCTGGCGGCGCTCCTCCGGCGCGCCACTCCGGAGTTCGCCGAGCGGCTCAAAATCAAGCCCGGTGCGGCGCGGGCGCTGCTCCAGCATCGATGGGACGGGAACGTGCGCGAGCTAGAAAAGGCCTTGTCCTCGGCGCTCCTGCTCGCCAGCGAGAAGGAAGAGATCGGGCTTGAGCACCTGCCTTCCAGGGTGCAGGACGCCCTCGTGAGCGCGGCCGCCAACCAGAAGAGCGATGAAGAGGCACGACGCCAGGAGATCGTCCGCCTTCTGCGCCAGCACGAGGGCAACGTTACGGCTGTGGCGCGAACGATGGGCAAGCAGCGCGTGCAGATCCATCGCTGGCTGAAGCGGTACGGCATCGAGCTCAGGAAGTTCCGGGCGAACAGCGAATTCTGACGCAGGCCGGGCGCAAGGAACGGCCAACAAAGGTTCGCGAGAGGTCTCCCGTCGCCCTCCGGTCTTCCGGCGCGGACTCGCGACATCTTCAACCCGTTACACCCGTTACATCCGTTACACCCGTTACACCCCCGTAACAGCCTTCAGCTCACAGCTTGAAGCGCATTTTCCAGCAGACGTTCCGGAACAAGAGTCTGGTTACGCGGGGGTTACACCGCGACGCGCACCAGCTCTTCTTCCAGCTTGCCTGATCGGCAGCTGGCCGCACCTCAGAGCGCCCTGAGCCCCTCCGTCGCTCAGCGATCGGCGGCGCGCCGAGTGGAAGCGCATGGCGCGGTTGTTGCTCACTGCTCCCGCTAACGACGGCGCTCGCGCGCTCGATCTGCCGGGCGATGGTTAACGCAATGCTCGCCCGCCGGTCGCCTCCGCGACGCCAGAGGCGCCACTGATGGCAGCCGGAGGAACAGGCACGTGGGATTTTTGCACTTGCAACGACTCCGTAAGGGCGGATCCATTGCCGTGATAACCTTCATGGCGATTGGATGCGGGTCCGGACCTGCGCCGACGCACGTCGAATCGGACACCGTACCGAGCCACGTGCTCTGGGCTCGCGAGCTGGTGGACAACATCGAACCCGAGCACAACGAGTACGGGCGCAATCCGAGCTTTGTTCGTTGGGCGGGCGTCGAGGGATCGCTCGACTACAGGAACCGCAGCGTGTGTGGGACCTTCCTCACGCACGTGCTCCGTCAGGCCTTCAACCTTTCGGACGCGGACGTCACGGCATGGTTCGGCAGCGCGAGCCCGAACGCAGCGGCATATCATGACGCCATCGCGACCGAGCGGCGGTTCGAAAAAATCCAAGACGTGAACAGCGTCCGAGCCGGCGACATCATCGCCATCAGGTACCCTGACGGGGGCGAAGACTCCGGGCACGTCGGCCTCATCGTCGATTTTCCTGTACCAAGAGCGGCGGCTCCTCCAGCTGTTTCTGGCACGTCGCAGTACGAGCTCGCGATTGTCGACTCGAGCAAGTCGGGCCACGGCGCTACCGATACCAGGCTCAACCCCGACGGCTCGTGGCACCCGGGCGCAGGCGTCGGCGTCATGCGTCTCTACGCGGACGAGAGGGGGCGGCCCGTCGGGTACACCTGGAGCACCCTCGCGGCTTCCGAATATTTTTCTCAATCAGAGCGCAGCCTGCTCGTCGGCAGGCTCCGCTGAGGAAGAAGGAACCAGATGCGCGAACGGAATGGAAGATGCTCCGGATCGGACGCCTCGGCGCCCGCGCACAGGGCAGCGGCTGGCGATTGCATTCCGCCTGTTTCGTATGGGTGACGCTCCGGCAACGCTGAACATGCCACGAGGTTATTCGTCTACAATCATCGGGGCACGTCCAGCGCGCGACGTCAGCTCTCGATGTCATCTACTAGACCAGCGTGCGCTCACGCCTCGCGTCCTCCATAAATTGAGGGAGGGAGGCCGTGCGCTCCCGGCCGTAGATCGACCGGAACGGATCCGGCTCGAAGCGGCATTACCGAAGGACAGCTTCACCAGCACAGGAGCTCCGCGGCCTCTCTGGATTAGCGGTTGCATCGGGTCGAACATCGCTCCGTGACCGGCGAGTCCGGGCTCCCATCCGCGTCCCGCCGACCACGATCTCGAGGCGACCCCCAAAGCGCTCCATGCTTGCATTGTATGCGCGCGAGCGGCGCTCGTTCAGGCGCGCGCGCCGTCCCTGGGTCCGGTACGCAAAGTGCGAATCATGCGCAGATCCGCTTGGAATACAAGCGGTGGATCGTGTATGCTTGCCATACAAGCTTCTGGGAGGATCGCATGAGCAATCTGGTTCAACGCGCGATGACGCGAACATGAGCGCTCCTCTGGAGTGCCCGGTGTCGGTCGGGGATCTCATCGCCGAGAAGTACCGGGTAGAGGATGTCCTGGGCAAGGGTGGCATGGGCCTGGTTGTCAAGGCCACGCACCTTCATTTGAGAAAATTTGTAGCGATCAAGTTCCTGTTGCCAGAGGCCACGCCCGAGGTGGTCGAGCGGTTCCGGCGGGAGGCCCAGCTTGCGGCCTGCCTCTCGAGCGCGCACGTGGTGCGCGTCATCGATGTCGCAGACTTGCCGAACCGCCAACCTTACATGGTGATGGAGTTCCTCGAAGGCAAGGATCTGGCGCGCGTGCTCCGGCAAGACGGTCCCCTATCCGTCATCGAGGCCACCTTGCATGTGCTGGGTACATGCGAGGCGATCGCGGAAGCACACGCCATGCGGATTGTCCACCGCGATCTGAAGCCATCGAACCTGTTTCTCGCAAACACAGCAGGCGGTTTTCGGACCGTGAAGGTGCTCGACTTCGGTATTTCGAAGGCCATCGGCGATGCTGCGGACGGCGCGCCAGCGCTGGGGCTCACCAAGAGTTCGGCCCTGCTTGGTTCTCCTCTCTACATGAGTCCAGAGCAGCTGCGTTCGGCTCGCCAGGTGGACCAGCGAAGCGACATCTGGTCCGTCGGAGCGCTCTTCTACGAGATCCTCACCGGACGAGCCGCGTTCCCCGCGCAGTCGCTCACCGAGCTGATCATGTGGGTGCAAGAGGAATCCCCGACCCCCCCGGGCCAACTGCGCCCCGATCTGCCGAAAGAGCTCGAGCAGGCGATCATGCGTTGCCTTCAGAGGAATCCGGTGGACCGATTCCAGAACATCGCCGAGCTCGCATGGGCGATCGCGCCGTTCGGTCCTCCGGAGGCCGCGCAGTGCGCCGTCCGTGCCTCGCGGTTCCTGGGCCTCCCGCTTCCACAGCCCGCGCCGCAGGGACATGATAGCGGACGGCCACCTCCGGGCGCCCCCCCCCCTGAGTCCTCCTTTGGTGGTACGTCCGAGATCCCAAAGGAGGCGGATGCGGATGCGGCGATCGGCATGGAGTCGACCATCCGATCGGACAACGACGACAAACCGGGTAGGTCGCCGGCGGAACGTCGTGAATCTGCGCCCCATGCCGAGGACGAGAGCGGACCGCCGAAGGTAAGAGCCATGCCTAAGCCGGAGAAGGCGTTGACGGAACAGAGTAGAGGCCGGCTACCCACGAAGCTGAGAGAGAAGCAGGTCGCGACCATCGCCGGGATCACGACGCTTGCGGTAGCGGCCGGCATCGCCGTCACGCACACCTTCGTGCGGTGGCGAGCGGGCGATGTGGCCAAACTGGAGCCAGTCGGGGCCAAAATCGCTCACGCTGCCGAGATACATAAGCCGGGGTCCGCGCCAATCGCGGCCGCGAGTCCCTCGAACGAGAAAGACAGGGCGCCGGAGGAGGGCTCTAATGCCGAAGCACCACCCGCAAAGACGAACAGCGCCACCCTGAAGGACCCGACAGCTCCGCAGCCTAAGCCGCCGGCCCCACCCGCGCAGCCTTCGCGCGAGGACACTCCGCCACCGAGCAGCACTGCGCCCCCGCCGGCACCGAGCAACCCTGCGCGTCCATCTGCAACGGACAACGACCCGGGATCAATCATTGAGAGGCATATTTAAATAGCTCGTCGAACTACGAGCTGTGAGACGAAGGAAACTGGAACATGCGAGTATCCATTCCGCCATGGCCGCGCTCTGGCCCGCAGCTGAGCCTCGTCAAGGTCTCGATCGGGCTCTCACTATCTCTCTGCGTCGCACGGGCCGACGCGCAGGACCCCCCAACTGATCCTCCCAAGGAGAGCCTGCCCGCACCGTCTACGACCGTAACGCCGCCTGCTCCGAACGCTGCGGATTCTACCGCCGCGGCTCCGTCGCCCGCTGTAACGCCGCCTGCGCTCGAAACACGTCTCAACGGGCTCGCGCGGATTGATTTCGACGCGGGGCGGGCTCTGCTCAAGAGTAAAGATTACGCTAACGCGCTCATCAAGTTCCGCGGAAGCTACGAACGGTCGAAAGATCCCGGTGTGCTCTGGTTCATCGCGCGCTGCGAGCAACTCCTGGGACACTACACACGGGTGGCGGATCTGGCGTCCCAGATCGAAAAGGATCCCAGCCCGCTGCTCAGCGCGGCTGACCGGCAGGATGCAGCTGAACTGGTGCGGGCGGTAACACCGTACATCAGCTTCATGAGCATCGACGTCAGCGAGGCTGGCGCCGAGGTGTTCGTCGATGACGAGTCTCGTGGGAAAACTCCCCTGAAGGCGCGGCTCCGCGTGGACGTCGGCAGGCGACGAATTCGGATCGTGAAGCCGGGGTTCACGAAGTACGAGCGTGTCGTCGAGGTCTCCGGTCAGGAATCGCTCGACCTTCACGCGAGGCTCACCAGGGAGGTTCAGCGCGCGCGTTTACTCATCACCGCTGGTCGCAACGACCAGATCGCCCTCGACGGCAAGGTGGTTGCCAGGGAACGTTGGGAAGGCACCGTGCCGATAGGCGGGCACAGCCTGCTCGTGACCGCGCCCGGCATGTTCCCGAAGGAGCGAGAGGTTTCTCTGCTGAACGGCGAGACCCGGCGCATCGAGATGCCCCTCGACACAACGCGCCCTCCGCGGGGAGGACCGGTATGGGTGTGGGTCACGACCGCTGCCGTCTTGACCGCCGTGGCGGCGGGCGGCATCGCAAGCATGTTCGAGATGCGGACGGATCCATCGAGGAGCAGTCCTGAAGTGAACGTGGTGTACCCGTTACGATGAGCAACACGATAAGCAACCGACGCGAGGGATCCATACCATGATGACACCGCATCGAATGGCGTCACTGGCCTGCCTTCTTGCCTCAGTCGAAGCGGCAGCCTGCGCGCCGTCAGGCAAGCTGGAAGTGTACATCGACACAGACATGGGTCTTGTCAACAACATCGATACGATTTCATTGATCGTTTCGGTTTCTGGCTCGGTGAAGTATCGAAATGCTTTCTCGGTCTCAGGCACCGACGACCGAAACATCAAGCTTACAATCCCGGGCTCGATCGTCTTCGATGCACCGGAGCCGGATCCGCTAGCGCCGGTGACAGTAGAGGTGACCGCCTGGAACGGCGGTGAGAACGGAATAGCCCGAGGTTACAACAAGAGGGTCGTCACGTTACCTGAGCATGCGTCGTTGACGACGTTCGTTCCGCTCGAGTTTCTTTGTACCCGTATGGTTAAAAAGAAGGTTGAATCAAACTTTAAAGTCACCGGCACGTCGACTTGTCCGGATGGAGAACCGGATGATGAATCGGGCGAAAGAGTCGAGAACGTGTGCGCCTCAGCAAGGTGCATACCAGTCCAAAAATTGTCAGTTCCGAGCGAGTTCGATCCAGCAAAGGGCGCGCTCGAATGCTTCGACGTTCAGGATTGCTTCGATAGCGCCAGTGTCCCTGCGGAGGCAGTCGAAATCCCAAAGGAGGGCCAGCCGTGCACATTCGAGCTGAAGAAGGATGGCCTACTACGAAGGGCCTTGGCCAGCAAGACTCTCAGGGAGGTTAATGTAGCATTCCAGATGAAGGAGTCGGCGAAGCACTTGGGGATCTGTGATCGCGAAGGCAACAACTGCCTGGTCGTACCTACCATTCCCGATGAAATTCTCGACCGGATCCCAGATTCCGTGAGCGAAGGTACGGTCACTTTGCCGGAGGATTTCTGCGAGGAGCTCCGCAAGCACGAGGACGACGTCGAGAACATTCTGCTTGCCCACGTTACACCGGAGTGCCCACACAGGACACCGGAGCGGCCCTTGTGTCGTCCTCCGTTGTACTGAAGGCCGTTCCTGATTCGGCGATGCCAGCATTATCAAGAGCTTAAATGTACATCTTGGAGTTCAGACCCTCCGCGAGCTCGTCGACGACGTGAACGGATCACCATGACGAGGAGAGACCGATGGCGGGAATGTTGATCGGCTTCGTTCCCGTCACGTGCGCCTACCGCAGCAGCGAACCCGAAGAGCTCGGGACGGGGGCTACCGAGTTCGGGGTCTGAGATTCTGCTGCGGGTGAACGCTCGAGCGACGCCTCCGGTGATCGCGCAACAACTCCAGATCGCTCCGCAGCCTGCCGCGCGATGAGATCGCCTTCCGCGCAGGCGCGACGGAGGTCGAAGCTCAACCGCAGCTCGGGTCGGGCTGGACGCGGCGCGTCAAGCGGAAGCGTGTGCCCACGCCCGGTAAGTATCCGTCCTGTAGACCCCATCCTCGCGAGGTGCGTGCCGTCGCCGTAGATTCGCGACGCGATGCGAGAGCAAGAGCGGCCTGCGGCGAAGGGTGGTTGGGCGCAGCAGCGAGCGGGTAAAGCGGCGGTCGATGCCGATCTCCCCGCCCGCGTGCAGGTCGCCCGCAGGCGCACGGCAGCGAAGCCGCGTGCCGCCGATGCCACTGCCGACCCCGAGTCGTCGACGAGGCGCCGGAGGCCACGCGTCGGCCGAGCGAGCGCCGAAGAGGCGGCACCAGCGCAGCAACGCCGGCGAGCGGCGAGTCCGGCGGCCGGCAAGGGGGCGCCGGTGCCTGCGGCAGCGGACGGCGAGGCCGGGGAGCGATCAGCTGGCGGCCGCGGCCGGCGCCCGAGGCCACGGACTGGCCGCGAGCTGCTGCCGAGCGTCAGTGTTCTCGAGGGTCTGCTTCCAGGACTTGGGAGCGAGCTCGATGAGCCGCTCGGGAGGCCAGGTTCGCAGCAGGATCAACACGTCGCGCAGGTAGGCCCAGGGCTCGATGCCGTTCAGCCCACAGGAGGCAATGAGCGACACGATAGTGGCGTTCCACTCGGCGCCGTCCTTGCTGCCCACGAAGAGCCAGTTCTTCCTGCCGACGGCTTCGCGGCGGAGCTCAAGCTCGCTCCGATTGTTGTCCAGGCGGAGCCGACCATCCTCAAGGAAGCGAGTGAGCGCGGTCCACTGATTGAGCGCGTAGCCGATGGCCCCGGCGATGGGGCTTTTCGGCAGGACGAGCACGTCCTCTGTCTCAAGCCAGGCGCGGAAGGCCACGAGCACGGGCTCGGCATCCGTCCGGCGCTTCTCGGTCCGGCGGCTCGGAGGCAGCTCCTTGGTCGCCTTGTCGATCGCGTAGAGCTTGCGAATGAAGCCGATGGCGACTGTCGCGCGCTCCCGGTCGGAGGTCATCGCTTCGAAGAACTTCCGCCGGCTATGGGCCCAGCAACCGACCTCGGTCACCTGCTCGGTGCGGAAGAGCTGCTCGTAGACGTTGGAGGCGTCGGCCTGGACATAGCCCTTGTAGCCCCGAAGGAACTCCTTGGGGCCATCCTGGTTGTGATGGGGCGTGAACCGGAACAGGACGTGATCTCGGTCCGCCACCAGGACCCAGAAGTGGCCCCGCCGGCACCTTTCCTTTGCTTGCACCAGCACGCCGGTGGCATCGATGGCGATGCAGTGCGCGTTCAGGGCGTCCTTGGCCATCGCCCCGACGAGGATCGCGAGCTTGTCGGCGCACGATTCGACCCAACCGCACAGCGTCGAGCGCGAGAGGTGAAGGCCCCAGCGCTCGAACATCTTCTCCTGCCGGTGAAGCGGCAAGTGATCCGCGTACTTGCTCACCAGCACGTGCGCGAGCAAACCCGGACCGGCGAGACAGCGCGGGATGGGGCTGTCGGGGACGTCGGCGATCGTGATGCCTTGCTCGGGCTCACCTTTGACCGCGAACTTCGGCCTCACGATCTGCAGCCGCACGAAGCTCGCGGGCCGCCACTCCAGCGTCTCCGACACCTCCTCGCCGACGCGGACGAGCGCGGTCGCGCGCTCATCCTGCGCCTCCGGCGGCAACAGCTCGATCCGCTCGACAGGCAGATGCTCGGGCAGGCGTTGCCGCCCGTGCGGGCGGGCCTGGCGCCCCTTGTCCCCGCCGCCGGAAGAGCCGTTCGGCGTGGCGTCATCGCGGCCTTCCGGCGAGCCGGTCGCGCCCGCGTCCGGCTGCGCACCGGCGCCCGCGAGCATCTGTACGATCGCGTCGAACGCGAGCTGCATCTGCCCGGGGTCGACGTGCTCGGCCTTCTGGCCGAAGATGTGCCGGCGAAGCCGCTCCAGCTCGATGCTGGCGAGCTCGTAGAGCTTGCGGTACTCGTCCCGCTCGTGGGCAGCGCGCGCGAGTTTGTCCTTGAGCTCGCGAATCTGCTCTTCGACCGGCTTGCTCACGGGGCGGTAAGTACTCGTGAGCTCCTGCTTTTTGAAGGGGCTTGTTGAGGAAAGTTACAGCGTCTCGCGGGAATGCAACCATGGGTGCTGCCCGCGAGAATGCAGTGCTATCAGGTAGGATCAGGGGGCTGGAGGGGGTGCAGCCTCAGCGAGGCGGACCTCTCGCCGCAGCTTCGAGGGCGCAAGCGCGATGCCCTCCAGGATCTTCGCGAGCTCGGCGGCGTCGATGATGACGCTCGTGCCACCCGGTGTGATTGCGCGCGGGACTCGAAACGTTCCGCGCTCTAGCCTTTTGTAGAGAAGACAGTACCCGCTGCGGTCCCACCACAGGGCCTTGCAGCGGTCAGCTGCCCTGTTGAAAAAGAGAAACAGCGCTCCGGAGAGCGGGTCCTCCCGTAGCACTTCCCGCACGACAGCAGCGAGGCCATCGAACGACCGGCGCAGGTCGAGCGGCTCGGTGGCAACGTAGATCGAGACGCGGCCCGGGATCATCGCATACCCCCGAGCGCTCGAACAACGCGCGCCAATGTCTCCTCGTCGAACGTCGGTGGTACGCGCACGACCGCGCCGTCTGGGAAGACGATCTCCAGCGCCGCGCCCGAAGGGCAGGCCGCAGCGCCCGACGGGGCGACCACCACCGGGAGCAACGTGGGCAGCGTCGCCTTCTCCGAGCGCTGCCGGTAGTCGCTCCGCTTCATGCCCAGTCGGCGGCTCCACGAGTACAGCGTGCCGGCGTTGACCCCCTCCTGCTCCGCGAACACGCGGGCGGAGTGCCCGCTCTTGTGCCAGCGCGCCACGCGGTCGCGCCAGGTGCGTGTGCTCTCGTCCATCGATACCTCCGGCGCCGGTTTCTAAGCGGCGCAGAGGCTCGAAGACAGGATGGGGTCCGCAGAACGCGTACCCCGGTAACACCTGGTGCGCTACGTCGCTGACGCGCTGGCGACTGAATCGAGCAAGCCGATCGATGCGTTGGGCGCTGCCTGTGTCGACCGCGAACCTCCCGTCAAGAGCGTCGACGCACCTGTCGCCTGCACGCCGCCACGGCGACGATGAGGACCGCCCAGAGATCAGCTCCGCCGTGTGACTGCGCGGCTGACGTGCAACCGCCACCTCGGAGGGTCAGCTCTGGTACGCACTCACCCGCCTCACACGTGCCGTCCGAGCAGGGAGTACCGTCGGGTATGGGGCTCGGCAAACACATCCCGTCAACACAGAATCTCTGCTCAGCACACTCAGCCGGGCACTCGTCGGCGGTCATGCAACTGATCTTCGCATACGGCGCGTCCTGGTCGCGCATTGACATGAGGTACACCGAGGACCCATGCAGCGGCGCTGCGTCGTCCAGAGGCGCTTCTTCTACCCTGACGTCCCTCGTCTCGCCCCTAGCTGCCACCGGAGCAGAAACCGCCGTCAGTGACACCGCCCCGCCGGCCGCAGCCCAGCGAAGCGCACGTCGAACCAGGATCCCCCATTTGCCTGCTACCCGGCGCCAGCCAGATGGTCTCTTTTGTGGACGACCGCGGACCGACGGCTTCCATGCTCGGTCCGCATGTGAGCAAATTTCGGACATGACGAGTCTCTCCATTTGATCCCTTATCAGTGACAACGAACACCATTTCGCAAGCTGCCGAAATCAAGCCAACGAGTGGCCCTGCGCATCAAATAGCCACGTACAAATCGATCTATTGTGAACACGGTTTTATCTCGGTCCTGCCATCACACTGTCGTGTTTTTCGGCGCTTGCCGCGTCAGGGCAGCCGTTCGCCTTGCGGTCCTTGCTGGGCTTGCCTCTCATGTCAGGACAGGCGTCCACCGCGTCGGGGATGCCGTCGTCGTCTGGATCGTCCACTGGAGGGCAGCCGTTGCTGTGCCAGTTCTTCGTCTGGACGCCTCGTTCATCGGGACATGCATCGTCGGGATCCTCGATGCCATCACCGTCGGGATCCATGTCCGGGCAGCCGCTCCGCGACGAAGCGGAGCCCTGCGGCCCAAACACGTACGGGCAAGCATCGGACGCGTCGACGACTCCATCGCTGTCGGCGTCCGGGGTATTCTTCGCGTCGCGATCGCGGGGCAGCTCCCAGCCCAGCGTCGCGACGATACGGTAAGCCGGGGTCCCGATGCCGCTCGTGAGCCCCGGACCGGCTGCCAGGCCTGCCGAGACGCCCTTGAGCAGACGGGCACGCGCGCCGACAAGAAGCTCGATGTTGTGTCCGACTTCTTGCTTGATAGATCGATTCGCATCCTTGACGTAGACGAACTCTCCCGGGAGGTGCGGCTTGTGTTCGTCGTCCTTGAACGCCTCCGCTACAATCGCGTTGAGTGTGGTCGCCGCGCTCAGCTCTGTCGACAGGAGCAATCTCCCTCCCCAGAGGGACATGCCGGCGCCGCCGCCGTACGTCAGCGCGGAAGGACTCTCTGAGTCGTGGAACATCCCGCCCAGATTGACGCTCCACAGGAAACCCTCGTCGCTACCTCCGAAGAGAAGGTGCGGCGCGAGGCACAGCCCGCCATCGCTCACGAACGCACCGGCCGTACCTGTAGGTAGGTACAGATCGGTCCCCAGGGAGAACTGAGAGGAAGCGTCGTCCTCGGTTCCGCTGAGACGAACGCGGGCTCCTACGCGCACATCGCCCATCGCGACGCGCTGCGGCGAAGGCAATGTCCTGTTGTACGCTGTCGGTCGCTCGCCGTCCTGGTCGATGGCAACGGGCATCACGGCGGAGACAAGCAAGCGGTCCCAGAGCGCGAGCGACCCGTTGACGTGCAGAAACGTTTGATGACTGACGACGGCGCCGTGCTCGGATCTGGGCTCCAGGACGAGCGGCTCGTCTGCGTGATCGATGATCACTTCGACGCGTGGAACGATGTGCCCACCGATCGTTGGGGATTGTACCTCCTGAAAGGGATCCCCAACGGGGGCAGGAGCGAACCGGTTGAGCCCGATATCGCCGAGCTCTTGAGCGCTGGCCTCCGCAGCGCCCAGAAGCAGGATCGAACCCACGAACACCAGAGCTCGACCGAGGCATTCAATCATGCCTCCGCATGCTAGAGCACCGCGCGGTTGACTCACAAACGAAACCGGCGGCTGGCCTGTCTACTAAAGTGGTACGCGGTTCGGAGCTGGAGCCTGGCGAGTTCTGTTACCTCGCCGTCATGTCGCGGAGGTAATGGGTGCCTTCGCCCGTCCTGCGTGAGCGGGGGTCCCTCGCGTAGCGCGACAAGGCTGAACCTGCGAGCGCCCATCTGCCCCGCCCCTGCACGGACGAGGCCAGCGCGCGCATGAGGATCTGACCAAGTGAAGGGCCGCCGCCTCGATAGCTGCCGGTCTCGGCGTCAAACTGGCGCGTAATCCGCTGCGCTCTCTTGCTCATGGGTCCAAGTCAGACGCGCTGGTCGTTGCGCGGGCCTCTTCGACCCGGCGCAAGCAGGCTTCCCGGTTGACGCGCGCGGTGTCTTCAGGGACGTTCAAGATCTTGATCCGCTGCTCGACCGGCAGGCAGTACGTGGTCGCCGTCCACAGCCTGGGATCGTCCACGCCGCGGAGCGGCTCGATGTCGGGCCACACCCATACATTCTTGTCGTCGGACGCAGCGGCGATTCTCTTCCCATCCGGGCTGAATGCCGCGCTGTTGTATGCCCGATCTGAGCCACGAAACTCGATCGGATCGCCCGTGCCATCGGAGTTCCATAGGCGGACGGTCTTGTCCTGAGACGCCGTGACGATGCGCTTGCCATCAGGGCTGAACGCCGCTGAGATGACCCAGTGTTCATGACCGCGGAGCACCACGGGGTCGCCTGCTCCGTCGGCGCTCCACACGCGCACCGTCTTGTCCCAGGACGCGGTGACAATGCGCTTTCCGTCAGGGCTGAACGCCGCTGAGATGACCCAGTGTTCATGACCGCGGAGCACCACGGGGTCGCCCGCTCCGTCGGCGCTCCACACGCGCACCGTCTTGTCCCAGGACGCGGTGACAATGCGCTTTCCGTCAGGGCTGAACGACACCGAATTGACCCGATCTTCATGCCCCCGGAGCACCACGGGCTCGCCCACTCCGTCGGCGCTCCACACGCGCACCGTCTTGTCGAAGGACGCCGTGGCGACACGCTTGCCGTCAGGGCTGAACGACACCGAATTGACCCGATCTTCATGCCCCCGGAGCACCACGGGGCTGCCCGCCCCATCCGCGCTCCACACGCGCGCCGTCTTGTCGAAGGACGCCGTGGCGACACGCTTGCCGTCAGGGCTGAACACTGCCGAAGTGACCCGGTCGTGGTGCCCTCGAAGCACCACGGGCTCGCCGGTGTCTTCGGCGCTCCACACACGCGCCGTCTTGTCCCATGAGGCGGTCACCATGCGCTTGCCGTCAGCGCTGAACGCCACCGAGTAGATCCCGTCGTCGTGCCCGCGACGGATCAGGAGGTCCCCCGTACGGTCGGCGCTCCACACGCGCGCCGTCTTGTCGAACGACGCCGTGACGATTCGCCTGCCGTCGGGGCTGAACGCTGCCGCGTAGACGCCGTCCTCGTGTCCGCGTCGGACCAGCGGCTCACCCATGCCATCCGCGCTCCACACGCGCGCCGTCTTGTCGAAGGACGCCGTGACGATCCGCTCACCGTCGGGACTGAACGCCGCGGAGTACACACCTGCCGAGTGGCCGCCAAGCACCAGAGGTTCTCCCCTGCCGTCGGCGCTCCACACACGTACCGTCTTGTCCAGGGACGCCGTCAAGATGCGCTTGCCATCCGGGCTGAACACGGCCGAGTTGACCCCATCCTCGTGGCCGCGGAGCGCGAGGGGCTCGCCCGTGCCATCGGCGCTCCACACGCGCGCCGTCCTGTCCTGTGACGCCGTAGCGATGCGCTTGCCGTCGGGGCTGAACGCCACCGAGTAGATCGAGTTCTCATGCCCGCGAAGCACCAAGGGCTCGCCGCTGCCATCGGCGCTCCACACGCGCACCGTCTTGTCGAACGACGCGGTGGCTATGCGCGTCCCATCCGGACTGAACGCCGCCGACCTGACCCGGTCCTCGTGCCCGCGAAGCACGACGGGTTCGCCCGTGCCGTCGGCGCTCCACACGCGGGCCGTCTTGTCGAAGGACGCCGTGACGATGCGCTTGCCATCCGGGCTGAACACCGCTGACCAGACCCGATCTTCATGCCCGCGGAGCACCAGGGGCTCGCCCGTGCCGTCGGCGCGCCACACGCGCGCCATCCTGTCGAAGCACGCCGTGACCATGCGCTTGCCATCCGGGCTGAACGCGGCCCCCAGGACCGCTTCCGGATGAATGAGCACCACATGGGCGAGCCCGGCCTGCAACGCCTGGCGCGAGAGCTCGGACCACCCGCGCGGCACATCCGGCGGCTCCACCTCGCGCAGCAACGCGAGCATGGTCGTGGGATCGGCCTGCAGCTCGCGCGCCGCGGCCGTCCGCGTGGCGTTGCGCGCCTGCCGGGCCTCGGACTGAGCGCGAACCGCCTCCTCGTCCGCGCGCGCGGCCTGCCTCGCGGCGATCGCGGCTTCATCGCGCGCCCAGGCCGCCGTCCGCTCCGCTCGAACCGCCAGGTACGACACGATGACGGCGATCGTCGCGAGCCCACCGATCGCGCCCATCGCAATTCGCCAGCGCAGATGTCGCGCGCGTCTCGCCAGCGCGATGACGGCCTTCAGGTAGCGCTCCTCTCCGAGCGCCAGCTCGCCGGAGTACCGCGCGCGCCAGCGCTTTGCATCCCGCGCCGCCTGCCCGCGCCAGAGTAGATCCTCGGAGCGGTCGCTCGCCTCCCATTGGCCAGCGGCGCTGCGGAGCCGCGAGAGGAATGCCGCGTCCTCGTGGACCTCAGCCACCCACCGCGCCAGCGTCGGCCAGGCGGCGATCAGCGACTCGTGCACGAGTTCCACCGTCGCCTCTGCGGCACCGCCGCGTTCAACCGTGAGCAGCCGAGCGTCGATGAGGCGGCGCAGCACCCGATCTCTGTCGGAGGGCACCGCAGACATCTCGCAGAGCTCGCCCAGCATGCACACCGCCCGAGTTCGCTCGGGCGTGACGAGCCTGAGCAGCGCCGCGCGCGCCATCGCGCGCTCGCTGGACGACATGGCGTTCAGCACCGCATCGGCGTGGCCGGCCAGCGTTCCGGCTATGCCGCCCATGCGCCGATAGCTCACCTCGGTGAGGAGGCGCCGCGACCGGTCGCGCTGCTCCCACAGCTTGGCAGCGGTGAACGAGAGCAGCGGAAGCGCCCCGGCGGTGTGCTCCAGCGCATCGAGCATCTCCTCGACCAGCTCCGGCGGTTCGAATCGGTGCTCCACCGCCGCGAGCGGCCGTGCGAGCGCCTCGCGTAGCCCCTCGCGGTCCATGGGCGGGAGCAGCATGATCCCGCGGTTCAACCCGACCGCGGCGGCGTGGGCCTCAGTGATGAGATCGAGGAAGTCCGAGCGGAACGTGAGCACCACGCGCAGCGGCGAGCCCGGGTCGTCTGCCACCCCGGCGAGGCACGCGAAAAACGCGACGCGCTCGCGCTCGCCGTCGCGCGCCAGGGTGTACAGCTCCTCGAACTGGTCGACGAAGAGGAGGATGCGCTTGAGCTTGCGCCGGGCCCGCGCGCGAAGCAGTGCGCCGAGGAACCCTGGCTCGGCGCGCAGCGTCGCGACGACCCCCTCGCGATCCCTGGTCATCGGGCTGGACGCCTCGCGCGCGAAGATGGCGCCGTCCTGGGTCGACGAATCGAAGGCGCAGTTGAGCAGCAGCTCGGCCAGCGCGGCCAGCGGGTGAGGCCCCGGGCGGATTGTGAAGGATTCCCAGGCGTCGCCGGTGCGGTCCAATGCGGGGATCACCCCGGCGCGCACGAACGACGATTTGCCTGCCCCTGAGGGCCCCACGACAGCGATGAGCGGCTGCTCGGCGAGCCGGCCCACCACCTCCGCAGTCGAGCGGGACCGGCCGAAGAAGCGCTCTGCGTCGCTCTCCTGGAACGAGGCCAGGCCAGCATAGGGATTCTGGTCTTCCCCCGCGGTGGACCGCGAGAACGCGGGCGCGAGCGCTTCGAGCTCAGCGAGCAGCTCGCGGGCGCTGCCGAGCCGGTCTTCCCGTCGTTTGATCAGACAACGATCGATGATCGAGGCCAGCTTGCCGAGCTCTGGGCGCATCTCCCGAAGGCTGGGCATGGGCACGGTGAGGCGGCCTATGGTCGACAGTTCGTACAGCGACAGAGGCGCGAGCGGATGGCGTCCGAGCACGAGCCTGGCCAGGAGGATGCCTACCGCCCAGATGTCGGTGCGATGATCCACGGGGCCTCCGCCCCATTGCTCCGGTGACATGTAGGGCGCGGTTCCGAGCCGGGCGCCAGCCCCGGTCAGCGACACCCCGCTCGCTTCCTGTGCGAGCAGGGTTTCAGCCAGCGCGACCTCACCGGTGGCGGCGCGACCATCGTCGCCCGCGCCCAGCAGCTTGGCGAGACCGAAATCGAGCACCTTCACCGTGCCCGCGTCGCTCACCATGATGTTGGACGGCTTCAGGTCGCGGTGGACAACGCCACGGTCGTGGGCGCAGACCAGCGCACGCACCACCGGGATCATCAGCTCGACAGCGCGTCCCGGCGGCAGGCCGGCGCCCGTCGATACGGAGGGCGGCGCCTCCGCGTCCTCATCGTCTCGCTCGCCTTCCTGGTCACCGCGCGGCTTGGCGAGGAGCTCGGCCAGCGTCTTGCCCTTGATGTACTCGAGCACCATGTAGGGCCGTTCGCCGTGCTCTCCCAGCTCGTGGATCACGACGATGTTCTCGTGATTGATGTGCGCTGTGGCACGAGCCTCGATCAGAAAGCGCTGTGCGCGCTCGCCGCTGTACTTGAGAAGGACCTTCATGGCGACCAGGCGACCAAGGCGCGTATCCCGGGCGAGGAAGACGGTTCCCATGCCGCCGCTGCCGAGCTCACGGATGAGCTCGTAGTGCCGGATGACGGAGCCCGCTGCAACCGTACTGCTCCGCTCCAACGTGCCCGCTGCGTCAGCACCGGCTTCGACGGTGGTCGCAGGTGGGGACGCGCGATTCAGCGGAGCGCCCAGGTCTCCAGGCGCTGCGTAGTCCCCGGGATGGGCCTGCCGCTCGGCGCCTGCGAGCCGCGTCGCGCACACGACGCCGCTTGACCCGCCGCTGAGAGCGTCGTGTGCTGTGGGGTGCTTCTCCATGATCTTGAGGATACCCAGGAAGCCCAGTCGTGATCCAGCCGGGTATTCCGAGGGATGCGACGGCTCATTCTGGAGCGTCGCGATGGCCCGGGCCGGGGTGACCTGGACCGGGGCGCGGCGACAAGCTCGGTCAGGCCTTCGTCTCGGTCACCTCCGGAGCATCGCCTTCGGCATACGTGTAGTTGCTCGCGACGAGCAGCTCGGCGCCGGTCATCTCGCGGGTCGGTGAACGTCGAGGTTGTGCTCGTGCCGGCTCGATCACCTCGACCCCTAACGCGGTATCGCGCCGACATCGTGCGGAGAGCTGATTCGGACAGGAAAATTCCTGATCCAAGCAGCGGAAGCGGGGGGATCAGTCCTGCGTCCGGCGGGGCGGACGCGGCGTACCGCTGGCGGTCAAACCGAGCGCTGGTTCCACTCGCTCCGCCGCGCCGGTGTGCTGGTCGACCGGCGGCCCGGTGGCTCACCGCCGGCCTGCTCTCGCCTCTTCGGGGCGCACAGGCTCCTCGGCCGAGCGTCGTGCCGACGCGTCCGCATAAGTCATGGATTTTACAAATTTTTGTTGGCACCCGGGCGCGGAGCGTCGCAGCAGCGCGCGTTGTCTGAGGAGGCTCGTGAACGCGCGGCGCTCATGGTATGAAGCCGCTTGGCAGGGCGACCGCGACCAGGCCGCCGCGGAACGAGCGACCTCAACCTGCTGGAGTAGCCTTTCAGAACGCTGCGTTATGAACGCCAAGACGCTGAATCGTAGATACCTGCTGGGCTCGATGCTCGGCGAAGGGGGGATGGGGGCGGTCTACGAGGCCGAGGATCTCGCCGAGAAGCGGCGCGTCGCGGTCAAGCTCATCAACCCCGAGAGGGCGGAGCGCGGCGGCTCAGCCCTCGGGCGGTTCGAGCGCGAGGCGCGAGTCGCTGGCGGGATCGACACCGACCACATCGCGCGCGTGCTCGACAGCGGCAAGGACATCGAGACAGGCGCGCCCTTCATGGTCATCGAGCTGCTTCGCGGCGAGGATCTGGGCCGGCTCCTCAACCGGCTCGGCCCGCTACCGCCGCTGGTCGCGCTACGGGTCGTGGCGCAGACGTGCGTGGGCCTGCAGAAGGCTCACGAAGCCGGCGTCATGCACCGGGACATCAAGCCCGCTAACCTGTTCCTCGCGCGCCGAGAGGGAGACCCGACGATCGTCGTCAAGCTGCTAGATTTCGGCATCGCGAAGATCCGGCGGCCCCACGGCTCGGACGACCCCTCTTCAGGTCTCACCGAGACAGGGACCACGCTCGGGACCCCGCGCTACATGTCGCCGGAGCAGGCGCGGGGGCGTAGGGAGATCGATCACAGGACCGACATCTGGTCGCTTGGGATCGTCCTGTACCGCGCGCTCGCGGGGCGCACGCCGCATGAGCACATCGACGCGTTCGTCGGGCTCGTCGCCGCGATCGTGCACGATCCGGCCCCGCCCGTGCGGGACTTCGCGCCTTGGGTTCCGCCGGAGATCTCGAGGATCGTGCACACGGCTCTCCAGCACGACCGTGAGCAGCGCTACCCGAGCGCCGCAGCGATGCTGGAGGCCATCATGCCGCTGCTCAACGGCGATCTCGCCCTTGACGAGGGCATGCTCGTTCCGCTCACGGACGCCGAGCGTGCGCTGGTGGCCGACAGAACCTGCGTCGCAACGAGCAAGGGTCCGACCGAGCGCGAGTTGAACACCACGACGCTCACCTCGAGCAGCACGGTCCCTGCACCCAGCGAAGAGGCCGCAGCGCCGCGGCCGCGAGAGCTAGCGCGGCGCCGCCTCTCGCACGCAGTCGGAGTCGGCGTGTTGCTCGCCAGTGGTCTTGGCGCATACAGCGTGTATCGCGCGAGGAGCGTGGTCACCGGCCAGCCCTCAGCGCAGCCGACCCTACAGCGGATTCAGGCGGTGATGCAGCTACCGCCGTCCAAACGCGTTGTCAAACTGGAGGTGCTGCCCGTTGACGCTTCGGTCGAAGTCGACGGGCGGCCCGCGACGATGCGGCATGGTATTCTCGAGTTCGAGGGGAAGCTCGGTAGCATACATCGTGTTCGCGTCTTCAAAATGCAGAGTTCGGACATGTTTGACGTCGTAGTGACAGAATCGGGCGCGTACCCGAAGAAGCTCGAGTTGCCACAGCCGCCGCATGCGGGCGGAGCGGATGGCACACAGACGACACCACCTCTCCCTGCGGGGGTCGCCTCGGCAGCAAACTAGTGACCAGTACACGGCGCATGGCCGCCGGATCGTCCAGCCGTTGGCGCGCCCGTGTCGGTCGACCAAGCCGAGGGCGTCGTCGCCGCGTGGCTCGGGCAGTTCGAAGGCCTGGGGCTTCATCCTGATCCAGCCTGCCGCGGCTGGACGCGGCACTTTCGCCTGTCGCACATGTGGCGCGGAAAGCGCGACTAGTGCTCTCCCGTCGTGCACCTGGAGCGCATGCGCCCCGTCGCGCCACCCCCGGCGCCGGACTGGACCCGCGCCCGGGGTCGCTGGCGGAGCACGGTCGCTTACCCCTGGGAGCTCTGTGAGGGACGCGGGCGCGAGCCCTACGAGTTCGCCTCGGCGTGCCAACCCCGCGGCGACGTCGAGGGACCAGACGACGCCCTGGGTAACCGTCGGCCCACAGGTGCTGCTCGGGCAGCTCTCCGCGGCCGCCGGGGCAACCGGCGAGCTCGTCATCGACGAACCGTCCGCGCTGCTCCATCGCCGTTGCTCCGGTCGCTTCGTAGGCGTCGGTGAGCAGAAACTGCCGACGATCAGGGGTGTACTCCACGTAGAGTACCCCCTGGGCGTTGTCAGTCTGCGGTCCCTCGTTCCCCGGCGTTCGTCCATCGCGTATGCTGCGTGCGCTGTGATCGGGGTGCTGTTCAACGACAAGTACCGGGTGCTCCGCTTGCTCGGCCAAGGGGGGATGGGCTCGGTCTATGAGGTCGAGCTGGTCGAGACCGGCGAGCGCCTGGCGCTCAAGTGCGTCGAGAGCGAGCTGCTGAACCGCAGCAAGAGCAGCATCGGACGCTTCCAGCGCGAGGTGAGGGCGATGGGAGCGCTCGACACCGAGCACATCGTCCGGGTGCGCGACGCAGGGACCGATCCTGCGACCGGGGCGCCCTACATGGTGATGGAGCTCCTGGAAGGGGAAGACGTCCAGCGCTTGCTCGACAGGGTCGGCAAGCTCGAGCCCGACACCGCCCTTCGCATCGCGGCACAGGTCTGCGTGGCTCTCCAGAAGGCCCATGAGGCGCGCATCGTCCACCGGGACATCAAGCCTGCGAACCTCTTCCTCGCGCGCCGCGGCGAGGGTGAGGTCGTGGTCAAGATCCTCGATTTCGGCATCGCCAAGATCAAGCCGGAGCCGCACCAGGGCGGCCCGACCACGGGCCTCACCCGCACTGGAGGAATCATCGGCTCACCGCGCTACATGTCGCCCGAGCAGGCGCGGGGCCTCAGCGACATCGACTACCGCACCGACCTCTGGTCGCTCGGCATCGTCCTCTACCGCGCGCTCTCGGGGAGGGTTCCGCACGAGCACATCGAGGCGTTCGGCGACTTGATCATGGCGATCTGCTCGGTGCGCCCCGAGCCGATCCAGGATCTCGCGCCCTGGGTCGGCCCGGAGGTGGCGGCCGTGGTCCATGGCACGCTGAAGTTCGACGCCGGCGATCGCTTCCCGAGCGCGGCAGCGATGCTCGACGCGATCCGCCCGCTCCTCCCCCACGGCTTTTCGCTCCGCGAGGAGCACCTGGTCCCGGTCAGCGAGGCGACGTGCGCCGTGATCGCGCCGAAGCGTCCGATGTCGCTCCCACCGGACGACGCACACCGGCGGATGAGCACGCGGATCGCGGTGCGCGTGGGGAGCACGGCCTCAGAGTCGGCGAAGACCGAGGATGCGCCTTGGATGCTGCGAGGAGCCGCCGCCGACTCCACGACGACCGCGCAGTCGACCGTCACCACGGGCACCGGCGATGCGACGGCGCGGCCGAACGGCCCGAGCGATCCTCCGTCGCGCGCGCGCCGCGTGGTCGCCGCGACGATGGGGCTCACGGCGGCCGCTGTGGTCATCACCTTCAGCCTCTCGCGGGCGGCGAACCAGCAGGACAGCGTCTCGCCCAGCGAGGCCGCGGCGCCCTCGGTCTCTGCGATGGCGCCGGCTGCGCTGCCGGAGAGCACAGCGTCCGTTGTCGCCGCGCCTCCCCCTGCCCTCCAGCGTGCGAGGCTCGCCGTGTCGCCGGCCGACGTATCGGTGGAAATCGACGGGGCGTTGGCGACGGTCGACCGCGGCGAGGTGACGATCGAGGGCGCGCCGGGCAGCCGGCATCGCGTCCGGCTCTTCAAGGGCAAGGACGAGCTGCGGGGTGAGGTGATCCTGACCGAGGTCGGCGCCGTTCCGTCCAGGATGCAGCTCGTCACGGCAAAGCCGAGGCCTTCGACGCCGCCGGCCAGGAGGCCGCCGGGAGCAGCAGAGGCGCCTATGCCGCCCGCGGCCCCGAGCGATACGTCCACGACGGGGTCGTTGATCCCCGACGACATCCCGTAAACCGTATCCTCCCCCACCATGCTTCAACGCCGGGCCAAAGCGATCGCGGTCCTGCTCGCTGCCGCGCTCGTGTCGCCGGGGGTTGCGCTCGCTCAGCCTGAGCCGCCGGCCGGGGAGAGCGCGCCGCCCGAGGACGCGAAGAACGAAGCGAGGGCGCGCTTTCTCAAGGGCAGGAAGCTCTACCAGGAGGGGGCCTTCAGCGCCGCGCTCGCGGAGTTCCAGGCGTCGAGGGAGCTCTACCCGAGCTGGGGCGCGACGGTCGGCGCCGCCGAGAGCCTGAAGCGCCTCCAGCGCTTCGACGAGGCGCTCGGTCTCTTCGAGGTCGTGCTGCGCGACTTCTCGGAGGCCCTGGATGCCCCGAGGCGGGACGCGATCCAGCGTGAGGTGATCGCGCTGCGCGGGCTCGTCGGCACCGTCGAGATCGAGCAGGCCGAGCCCGGCGCGACGATCACCGTCGACGGGCAGCACCGGGGGGATTTTCCGCTGCTCGCGCCGCTCCGGGTCGCGGCGGGCAGCCACGGCGTGCGCGTTTACAAGGAGGGCTTCGAGCCGTTCGAGACGCGCGTCGAGGTCGCGGGCGGGCAGACCGCGCGCGTTGCGGCGCGCCTGGTCCGGCTGAAGCAGGTGGGGACGCTCCGGGTCGTCGAGGCGCGCGGGCGGGAGCTCTCGGTGGTCGTCGATGGCGTCGAGGTCGGCAAGACCTCGGCGGCGCCGCTCTCGGTGCCGCTCGCGCCCGGCGCGCACGTGGTGCTCCTGCGCGGCGCGGGCCGCCTCGGCACCGCGCCGGTCCGCGTGAGTCTCCGGGTGGATGAGGTCGCGCTGGTGCGGCTCGTGGCGGAGGAGCTCGACGCCGCGCTGCGCATCGCGCCCGTGCCCGTGAACGCGCTGGTGTCGCTCGACGGCGTGTCGCTCGGCCGCGGTTCGTGGGAAGGGCAGGTCCGCGCGGGGAAGCACACCGTCGAGGTCACGGCCGAGGGGTTCCTGCCCACGACGCAAGCGATTGCGCTCGCGCGCGGCGGGCGGGAGGTGCTCTCGGTGGAGCTCGAGCGCGATCCCGGGTCGCCCTTCTGGCGCAAGCCGCCGCCGCCGCCGCGCTTTCTCGTGGAGCTGGGGACGGCGGTGCTGATCGCGCCGAGCTTCGGGGGCGACGTGGCGGGCACATGCGGGACGGGGTGCAGCGCGGGGGTGGGCGCCGGGAGCTACGGCGTGCTCCGCGGCGGGTACCAGCTGAGCTCGGGCATCGGGTTCGGGGCGTCGTTCGGCGCGCTCTCGGTGAAGCAGGCGATACGCGGGCGGCGCACGTCGCTCAACGTCGTCGGGGACCCTGCTGCGCCGACGGCGAGCGAGGTGGACGCCGCGGGCGATACGACGGTCCTTGGCCAGGTCGACGACGTGCTGCGGCTGCGCGGCCTGTTCGTCGGCGCGTGGGTCGGCTACGCGCTCGACGCGGGCTTGCCGATCCACTTCCGGCTCGGCGCGGGCGGCGTCTTCGGGTCGATGTCCGACGCGCGGCGCGGATCGTTCGACGCGCGCACGGTGGGCGCGGCGGCTTACTCGGTGGGGACGGTCGTCGGGACGCAGGCGGCGCGCTTCGTGTTCGTCACGCCCGAGGTCCGCGTCGGGTGGTCGCTCAGCGAGCATGTCGAGCTGAACGCGGGGCTGGAGGTGCCGGTGCTGTTCGCGGTGCCGCGGCCGGCGTGGCGTGAGGCGGACGGGATCCACGCCGGTCCCGACGGCTATGGGTGGTTCAGCGCGGAGACGCTGGTGGGCGGTGTCGCCGTCGGCGTGGCGCCGACCGTGGGGGCGCGGTTCGATCTTTGACGCTTGCGGGAGGGGTCATGCGATTCGCGTTGTTGCCGAGGTGCGGGCTACTTGGCTGCTGGGTCGTGCTGCTGGTGGTGGCGCTCGGGGCGCTGGTCGGATGCAGTGACAGCGACGCGGGTGAGCCTTCGCAGGGAGCGAGCGAGGTGCTGCGTGTGCGCTTTCCGGAGCAGGTGAAGCAGGTGCTCGGGGCGGGCGCGGGGTTCGTGGCGACCGGCGAGGGGTTTGTGGCGAGGTCGCGGGGGGAGGTGCCGGGACGGTTCCGGCCCGCGGGAGAGACGATCGAGGCGGTGTTGCCTGCAAGGGGCGAGGAGGGGCTACGTTTTCGCGGGCAGAGAGGGTTTGCGTTCGCGGTGCGTGAGGTCGGCGCGGCGGGCGAGGCGGCGCTCGAAGGGAGCGCGGTGACGTATGCGCGACCGGGAGGTCGGTCGTACTGGACGGCGATGGCGGGTGGGGGCGCGGAGGAGTGGCTGCTGCTCGCGGCGGAGCAGGTGACGAGCAATGCGCCGGTGGCGGTGTGGGAGGTGGACGGGGCGGCGCTGCGGCAAGAGGGCGAGGCGGTGGCGGTGGTGGACGAGGGCGGTCGAGCGCGGATGCGGGTGACGGCGCCCGAGGCGCATGCCGGCGGGGGGAGAGCGATCGCGGTGCGGCTAGCGGCGCTGGGGCAGCGGATCGAGCTGTGGGTGCAGGCCAGCGGGGAGGAGGTGCTGGTCGATCCGGTGTGGCAGGCGACGGGGGAGATGGGTACCGCCCGCGCTTTTCACACCGCGACGCTGCTGCCGAGCGGGCAGGTGCTGGTTGCGGGCGGCCGTGACGACGCATCCAATGATTCTCTCGCGAGCGCGGAGCTGTACGACCCATCGACGGGAACGTGGCAGGACGCCCGCTCAATGGGTACTCCCCGCCGTCATCCCACCGCGACGCTGCTGCCGAACGGGAAGGTGCTGGTCGCGGGCGGCGCTGACGACGCCTCCGATGTTTCTCTCGCAAGCGCGGAGCTGTACGACCCGTTGACGGGAGCGTGGCAGGACGCCCGCTCAATGGGCACCGCCCGCGCTCTTCATGCCGCGACGCTGCTGCCGAACGGACAGGTGCTGGTCGCGGGCGGCTTTGACGACGCCTCCGGTGGTTCTCTCACAAGCGCGGAGCTGTACGACCCGGTGACGAACACCTGGCAGTCCGCCGGCTCGATGGGCACCGCCCGCGCTCTTGACACCGTGACGCTGCTGCCGAACGGACAGGTACTGGTCGCGGGCGGCGCTGACGACGCCTCCGATGTTTCTCTCGCAAGCGCGGAGCTGTACGACCCGGTGACGAACACCTGGCAGTCCGCCGGCTCGATGGGCACCGCCCGCGCTTTTCACACCGCGACGCTGCTGCCGAACGGACAGGTGCTGGTCGCCGGCGGCTATGAAGACGCGTTTGATCGTCCTCTCGCGAGCGCGGAGCTGTACGATCCAGCGACGAGAACGTGGCAGCCCGCCGGCCCGACGGGCACCGCCCGCGCTCATCACACCGCGACGCTGCTGCCGAGCGGGCAGGTGCTGGTCGCGGGCGGCTACAGCCACGCCTTTGAGGATCCTCTCGCGAGCGCGGAGCTGTACGACCCATGGACGGGAACCTGGCAGCCCGCCGGCTCGATGCGCACCGCCCGTTATGATCACACCGCGACGCTGCTGCCGAGCGGTCAGGTGCTCGTCGCGGGCGGCTTTGATAACGCAAGCGCGGAGCTGTATGACCCATCGACGGGAACGTGGCAGCCCGCCGGTTCGATGCGCACCGCCCTCTATGGTTATGGTCACACCGCGACGCTGCTGCCGAGCGGGCAGGTGCTGGTCGCGGGCGGCTTTGCCCCGGGGGGGCCTCTCGCGAGCGCGGAGCTGTACGACCCGGTGACGAACACCTGGCAGCCCGCCGGCCCGATGGGCGTCGCCCGCGCTTATCCCACCGCAACGCTGCTGCCGAGCGGGCAGGTGCTGGTCGCGGGCGGCGACGTCCCCGGTCTTTTTCTCGCGAGCGCGGAGCTGTACGACCCGGCGACGGGAACCTGGCAGCCCGCCGGTTCGATGGGCATCGCTCGTTCTCATCACACCGCGACGCTGCTGCCGAGCGGGCAGGTGCTGGTCGCGGGCGGCTTTGACCCGCGCGCAGAGCTGTACGACCCGGTGACGAACACCTGGCAGCCCGCTGGCTTGATGGGCACCTCTCGTTCTCATCACACTGCGACGCTGCTGCCGAGCGGGCAGGTGCTGGTCGCGGGGGGCTTTGACAAGAGTGCAGAGCTGTACGACCCGGTGACGAACTCCTGGCAGCCCACCGGCTCGATGCGCACCGCCCGCTATGGTTATGATCACACCGCGACGCTGCTGCCGAGCGGACAGGTGCTGGTCGCGGGCGGTGATGACAGCGATGACGGCGATGACGCGAGCGCGGAGCTGTACGACCCATCGACGGGAACCTGGCAGCCCACTGGCTCGATGCGCACCGTCCGTAATGAACACACCGCGACGCTGCTGCCAAGCGGGCAGGTGCTGGTCGCGGGCGGCGACAGCTCCGGTGGGCCTCTCGCGAACGCGGAGCTGTACGACCCATCGACGGGAACCTGGCAGCCCGCCGGCTCGATGGGCACCGTCCGCTTTTGGCACACCGCGACGCTGCTGCCGAGCGGGCAGGTGCTGGTCGCGGGCGGCCACAGCTCCGGTGGGCCTCTCGCGAGCGCGGAGCTGTACGACCCGGCTGGGCGCTGGGCGACCGCGGCGTCGATGCGCACGGGCCGTGTCCATGCCACGGTAACGCCGCTACCCAACCATCGCGTGCTGGTCGCCGGGGGACTTAGCGTAGATTTCGCGCCCATGGGGCACGAGTGGGCCGACGGCGACGCGCCAGCGGCGTTCCGCTGACGAATGCGACGCCGATTACAACGATGCGCTTCCAGAGCGTCACGAAAACACACGCCCCCCTTACCCCCGCTATGGTTTCGGCTGGTTTCGGGCTCAATTATGCCAGCGGGCGAGCTGCGAGCGCTCCGGCACGTGCAGCTTCGTGCCCCGGCTCGACCGGGCCAACCTTCCCGGGACGAGGATCAGCGCGCGGCGAAGCCACGGCGTTCGCCAGCTCGCGAGCTGCGGAACGTGGTCCAGCACATAGCGGCGCATCAGGTTGGCGGTCAGCAGCTTCAACAGCAGCGCGGCATGATTGGCGTTGAAGCAGTGGCTCGGCACGCGACCGCATCCCCACCCGTGCTTGAGATCGCCGATGAGCGGCTCGATGCCCGCGCGCAGGTCATATCGCGCCGCTACATCTTCCGGCGCTTCGACCGGCTCGTTGGTCAAGAAGACCTGCACCGTGTAGTCGAGGCCTTCCCAAAGGTAGATCTGCTTGCCGTTCTCCCGGTCGCGTGTGCGTACGGCGATGACGCGGACCCCATCCGGCCAATCGCCGCGCCGGAAAGGCACCTCGGCCACCTGCCGTCGAGGACGACCATCGGCATCCCGGTCGATGGTACGCCATCCGGTGGCGTGTGCGACCATGCCCACCAGATCGGGGCTCATCCGCGCCTTGGTCAGGAAAAAGCATCCCCTCGCGGCGACGGCGTGCATCAGCGCGCTGCAATCGCCCGCGCCATCGATCCGCACGTAGATGACCGCGCTTGGCGCTGCGGCGCGCGCCCGGTCGATGCACTCCTCGACGAACGGTACATCGGCTTCGCCGAAGCTCGTATCGCCGGGTCGCAGTTTGGCTCCCACGATAGCGTCGGCCTCGGCGATGCGCGCCAGGATCGGGTGATAGCTCGGCCGGCCGTGGTAGCGCGGGTTCGGGCCCGGAAGCGCCCCCTCCTGCATCCCGAAGAGCGGCTCCACGGTCGTATCGACGTCAATGTGCACGAACCGGTGCTTTCGGCGAGCAACGAGGGCGAGCCCGTGGTCGACGACCATGCTGTGCAGCGCTTCGAGCGCCTGCTCATCGAAGCGGCACAGGTCCCGATAGACGGTGTCGATGCTCGGAACGACCCCGCCTGCGAGACGTACGAAGAGCGGATCGACGGCGAGCGCTTCGATGCCGAAGACGCGCTCCTCGCCGGCGAGCGCGCAGTCCATCAGCAGGCGCATCTGTGCGGCCATTGGGTAGATGACCGAACGGCCCGTCTTCAGCCGGAAAAACCTGCGGCTCAGGGCCGCGTCGACGCCGAGCTCCCGGAGGAAGGCGCCGAAGGGAGCAAGTCCTGCGATGCCCGTCAGGTTCTTCTCCGAGGGCTCGACGTGAATCCTGGAAGGGTCTGGCCGCCGGATTCGCTCCTGGTGCCGCCCATCGCCTTTGCTCTTGAACCCGAGCTCGCGTCGGCGCACCTTGGAGGTGCTCGGCGTGCGTCTTCGTTTGGTCATAGCAACCCGGGCGGGTCGCCACGCCGAGCCTTTCTTTCAAGGCGTTCCGTTTACCTCGCCGGATTTCTCACGCCCCGGATCGGCATGGTAGGCGCGAAATCCACGCTTAGCAACGTCGACTCCGAGGCGAGCGTGGAGCAGTACGATCCAGCGAGCCGAACCTGGCTCCAGGCCGCCCCGATGCACAGCGCCCGTCATGCTCACACCGCGACGCTGCTGCCAAACGACCAGGTGCTCGTCGCGGGCGGCAATAGCTCCGACGGCCCTCTCGCGAGCGCAGAGCTGTACGACCCGGCTGAGGAAACCTGGCTGCCCGCCGGCGCGATGAACCGCGCCCGCAGCTACCACGCTGCAGTCCGCCTCAAGAACGGGCAGGTGCTGGTCGCCGGGGGTTGGGGCAGCGGCAGCGCGCTGGGCGATGCCGAACGATACGACCGGATCAACGACGAATGGATTCCCTGCAACACTGCCATGCAGGCGGCCCGCTGGCAGTTCACCGCGACGCTGCTGCCGAACGGGCAGGTGCTGGCGGTCGGAGGCTGGGGAGACATTGACGCTCTCAGAGACGCAGAGCTGTACGATCCGAGCACCGACCAATGGGAACCGGTTCCCTTGGGGATGAGCGACGCCCGCACCGGCCATACCGCCACGCTTCTGCGGACGGGTCAGGTCCTGATCGCTGGAGGCGCGAGCAGCGATGGCGTTCTTGCCCGGGCAGAGCTCTTCGATCCGGCGCCCCTGTCCTTTGCGCCCGCGGCGTCCATGCGCCATGCGCGCACGGGCCATGTGGCCACGGAGCTGCCGGACGGACGAGTGCTAATCGCGGGCGGCGCCGACGCCGGCGGCCCGCTGGCGAGCGTGGAGCTCTACGATCCAGCGGAGAACGTCTGGCACGAGGTCCGCTTGTTGAGGACGCCCCGGAGCGAGCCCGCGGGGCTCTTGCTCGACGACGGGACGGTGCTCATGGTCGGCGGCGTTGGCGCCGACGGGGGCCCGCTGGCCACCGCCGAGCTGTTCGAGCTCTTCTCCAATGGCACGCTGTGCCGACGGGCGACGGACTGCCAGAGCGGCTTCTGCGTCGACGGCGTCTGCTGCGACACGGCCTGCGACGGCGGCCCCTGTGACGTCTGCGCCGTCACCACCGACATCACCCTCCTCCACACCGGCGCCCGGAGCCCGGGCACCTGCGAGCCGGTCGACGACGTCGCCTGCGACGACGGCAACGTTTGCACCCAGAGCGACGTTTGCCAGGGCGGTATGTGCACGGCGGGCGAGCCGAAGAACTGCGCGTCGTATGCGTGTAACCTGGCCACAGGAGAATGCCTGAACCGCTGCAGCTCGGTCCGCGATTGCGCGGCTGGCAAGGTGTGCGACCGGACGTATCAATGCGTCGATGCGCCGCCGGACGCGTACCACCACGATACCAGCGGCTGTGCCCTCGCCTCTTCCGGCGCCCCGCCCCCCTCGCCCCGGACGCTGGCGGCGCTCTTCGTGCTCGCCCTCGCCGCCCTGGGTGCCCGGCGCCCGCGCGCTGTGGCGTGAAGGCGCCTGCGATCGATGGCGGCATGGGACGGCGATGCGGCTCGTGCCGAGCTTCGGGGGACGACGTGACGGGCGCGTGCGGGAACCGGTGCAGCGCGGGGGTGGTGGTCGTGAGCGACGGCGAGCTCTGCGGTGGGTATCCGCGGAGCTCGGGCTTCAGGTTCGGGGTGCCGGACCGGGCACGTTCGGTGATGCAGGCGATGAGCGGTTGGCGCACGTCGCTCAACGTCGTCGGAGATCCCGCGCGGACCACAAGCGCGATGGGCGCCGCGGGCGATGTTCGCGGTGTCGCGGCCGGCGTGGCGCGAGGCGGACAGGATCCACGCCGGTCGCGACGGCGATGGGTGGTTCAGCGCGGAGACGCTGGTGGGCGGTGTCGCCTTCGGCGTGGCGCCGACCGTGGGGCGCGGTTCGAGCTTTGACGCTTGCGGGAGGGGTTATGCAATTCGCGTTCTTGCCGAGATACGGGCTGCTTGGCTGCTGGGTCGGGTTGCTCGTGCTGGCGCTCGGGGCGCTGGTCGGATGCAGCGGCGCGGGCGAGCCTTCGCAGGGGGCAAGCGAGGTGCTGCGCGGGCGCTTTCCGGAGCAGATGACGCAGGTGCTCGGGGCGGGCGCCGGGTTCGTGGCGACCAGTGAGGGGTTTGTGGCGCGGTCGCGGGGGGAGGTGCCGGGACGGTTCCGGCCCGCGGGAGAGACGATCGAGGCGGTGTTGCCTGCGCGGGGTGAGCAGGGGCTGCGCTTCCGCGGGCAGAGAGGGTTTGCGTTCGAAGTGCGCGAGGTCGGCGTGGCGGGCGAGGGGGCGCTCGAAGGGAGCGCAGTGACGTATGCGCGACCGGGAGGTCGGTCGTACTGGACGGCGATGGCGGGCGGGGGCGCGGAGGAGTGGCTGCTGCTCGCGGCGGAGCAGGTGACGAGCGATGCGCCGGTGGCGGTGTGGGAGGTCGAGGGGGCGGCGCTGCGGCAAGAGGGCGAGGCGGTGGCGGTGGTGGACGAGGGCGGCCGAGCGCGGATGCGGGTGACGGCGCCCGAGGCGCATGCCGGAGGGGGGAGAGCCATCGCGGCGCGGCTCGCGGCGCGGGGGAAGCGGATCGAGCTGTGGGTGCAGGCCAGCGGGGAGGAGGTGCTGGTGGATCCGGTGTGGCAGGCGACGGGGACGATGGGCACCGCCCGTCGTGGTCACACCGCGACGCTGCTGCCGAGCGGACAGGTGCTGATCGCGGGCGGCGCTGCCGAAGTCTTAGGTGTTTCATTGGCGAGCGCGGAGCTGTACGACCCGTCGACGGGAACGTGGCAGCCCGCCAGCTCGATGCGCACCGCTCGTCGTCATCACACCGCAACGCTGCTGCCGAGCGGGCAGGTGCTGGTCGCGGGCGGCGTTGACTACGCCTCCGGTGGTTATCTCGCGAGCGCGGAGCTGTACGACCCGGCGACGGGAACATGGCTGCCCACCGGCTCGATGGGCACCGCCCGCGATAGTCACACCGCAACGCTGCTGCCGAGTGGGCAGGTGCTGGTCACGGGCGGCTATGACTACGATTCCGGTGGTTCTCTCGCGACTGCGGAGCTGTATGACGCGGAGACGGGAACATGGCAGCCTACCGGCTCGATGGGCACCGCCCGCTATCATCACACCGCGACGCCGCTGCCGAGCGGGCAGGTGCTCGTCGCGGGCGGCGTTGACGAAATCTTCGGTGATTCTCGCGCGGAGCTGTACGACCCGGCGACGGGAACATGGCAGCCTGCCGGCTCGATGGGCACCGGCCGCTATGATCACACGGCGACGCTGCTGCCCAGCGGTCAGGTGCTCGTCGCGGGCGGCAGCTACGACATCCGCGATGGTTCTCTCGCGGGCGCGGAGCTGTACGACCCGGCGACGGGAACATGGCAGCCTGCCGGCTCGATGGGCACCGCCCGCGCTCTTCACACCGCGACGCTGCTGCCCAGCGGTCAGGTGCTCGTCGCGGGCGGCTATGACCGCGCCTCCCGTGCTTCTCTCGCGAGCGCGGAGCTGTACGAATCGGCGACGGGAGCGTGGCTTCCCGCCGGCTCGATGGGTACCGACCGCGATGGTCACACCGCGACGCTGCTGCCGAGCGGGCAGGTACTCGTCTCCGGCGGCGTTGACTACGACTCCGTTGATTCTCTCGCGAGCGCGGAGCTGTACGACCCGTCGACAGGGACGTGGCTGCCCGCCGGCTTGATGAGCATCGCCCGCGGTTATCCCACCGCGACGCTGCTGCTCAGCGGGCAGGTGCTGGTCGCGGGCGGCTATGACGATGACTCCAATGATTCTCTCGCGAGCGCGGAGCTATACGACGCGGCCACGGGAACATGGCAACCCGCCGGCTCGATGGGCACCGCCCGCTATGATCACACCGCGACGCTGCTGCCCAGCGGGCAGGTGCTGGTCGCGGGCGGCTATGACGATGACTCCAATGAGTCTCTCGCGAGCGCGGAGCTATACGACGCGGAGACGGGAACGTGGCTGCCCGCCGGCTCGCTGGGCGCCGCCCGCTCTGGTCACACCGCGACGCTGCTGCGGAGCGGGCAGGTGCTCGTCGCGGGCGGCTATGACCACGTCTCCGGTGTTCTCGCGAGCGCGGAGCTGTACGACGTGGAGACGGGAAACTGGCAGCCCGCCGGCTCGATGGGCACTGTTCGTTATAAGCACACCGCGACGCTGCTGCCGAGCGGGCAGGTGCTCGTCGCGGGCGGCTATGACGATGACTCCAATGAGTCTCTCGCGAGCGCGGAGCTGTACCACCCAGCGACGAACACCTGGCACCCCTCCAGCTCGATGGGCACCGCCCGTCGTGATTACACTGCGACGCTGCTGCCGAGCGGGCAGGTGCTGGTCGTGGGCGGCTATGACCATGACTCCAATGGGTCTCTCGCGAGCGCGGAGCTATACGACCCGTCGACGGGGACGTGGCTGCCGGCCGGCTCGATGGCCATCGCCCGCTATGGTCACACCGCGACGCTGCTGCCGAACGGGCAGGTGCTCGTCTCCGGCGGCGTTGACTACGCCTCCGGTCATTCTCTCGTGAGCGCGGAGCTGTACGACCCGGCGACGGGAACGTGGGTGGCCTCCGGCTCGATGGACATCGCCCGCGGTTATCCCACCGCGACGCTGCTGCCGAGCGGGCAGGTGCTGGTCGCGGGCGGCAGTTACGACGCCTCCGGTTTTTCGATCGGTGATTCGCTCGCGAGCGCGGAGTTGTACGACCCGGCTGGGTGCTGGAACACGGCGGTGTCAATGCTCACCGGCCGTGTCCACCCCACCGTGACGCCGCTGCCCGACCATCGCGTGCTGGTCGCCGGCGGACTCAGCAACGCCGGCTACGAGGCGAGCGTCGAGCAGTACGATCCAGCGAGCCGAATCTGGCTCCCGGCCGCCATGATGAACAGCGCCCGTCACGGTCACACCGCGACGCTGCTGCCGAACGACCAGGTGCTCGTCGCGGGCGGCAACAGCTCCGACGGCCGTCTCGCGAGCACGGAACGGTACGACCCGGCGGAGGAAACCTGGCTGCCCGCGGGCGCGATGAGCAGCGCCCGCACCTACCACGCTGCGGTCCGTCTCAACAACGACCAGGTGCTGGTCGCCGGCGGTTGGGGCTCCTTCGGCGCGCTCCGCGATGTCGAGCAATACAACATGGACACCGACCAATGGACATCCCGCAGCGCCATGTGGGCGGCCCGCTGGCAATTCACCGCGACGCGACTGTCGAGCGGGCAGGTGCTGGCTGTCGGAGGCTGGGGAGATGTTGGCGCTCGCAGCGACGCAGAGCTGTACGACCCGAGCACCGCTCGCTGGGAACTGCTTCCCGCGAAGATGCGCAACGCCCGAACCGGCCACAGCGCTACGCTTCTGCGGACGGGTCAGGTGCTGATCGCTGGCGGCGCGAGCAGCGATGGAGTTCTTGCCCGGGCAGAGCTCTTCGATTGGGCTACCCTTTCCTTTTCGCCTGCGGCGCCCATGCGCCATCCACGCACGGACCATGTGGCCATGGAGCTGCCGGGCGGACGGGTCCTGGTCGCGGGCGGCGCCGATGCTGGCGGCCCGCTGGCGAGCGCGGAGCTGTACGACCCGACCGCGAATGTCTGGCACGAGGCCCGCCCGTTAAAGACGCCCCGGAGCGAGCCCGCGGGGCTCTTGCTCGACGACGGGACGGTGCTCGTGGTCGGTGGCGTCGGTGCGGGCGGGCTCCCGCTGGCCACCGCCGAGCTGTTCGAGCTCCTCTCCAATGGCACGCTGTGCCACCAAGCGGCCGACTGCCAGAGCGGCTTCTGCGTCGACGGCGTCTGCTGCGACGCGGCCTGCGATGGCGGCCCTTGCTACGTCTGCGCCGTCACCACCGATATCACCCTCATTCCCAGTGGCGCCCGGCTCCCGGGCACCTGCGAGCCGCTTGACGAGGTCCCCTGCGACGATGGCAAAAAGTGCACGCAGAGCGATGTTTGCCAGCGCGGCGTCTGTCGGGGCACGTCAGTGGACTGCACCGAGTCGGACGACTGCCACAAGCACGGCAAGTGCGACGAGACGACCGGGCGCTGCTCGCCGGAGACGCCCAAAGACGAGGGCGCCAGCTGCGATGACGGCAACCTCTGTACCCGGCGCGACGAGTGCCAGAGCCAGAGCTGCACGGGACTCGACGAGGTCCTCTGCCCGCCGCCCGATGCGTGCCACGAGCAGGGCAGCTGCGATCCGTCGACGGGCACGTGCGACAACCCAGCGAAGGACGACGGCGCCACCTGCGACCGCGATCGCGACCCGTGCACGCCAGACGACCACTGCGAGGACGGCGTGTGTGTGGCCGGCGAGCCGAAGATCTGCCAGTCGTATGCATGCGATAAGGCCACAGGACAATGCCTGACCCGCTGCGACTCAGTCCGCGATTGCGTGGACGGTAAGGTCTGCGACCGGACGCATCAGTGCGTCGATGCGCCGCTCGACGCGTTCCACCACGACACCAGCGGCTGCGCCCTCGCTGCTGCCGGCGCCCCCTCCCCCTCGCCCCGAATGCTGGCGGCGCTCTTCGTGTTCGCCCTCGCCGCCCTGGGTGCCCGGCATCCGCGCAAGGTGGCGTGAAGGCGGCCGCTTCGATGCGAGCGAATGTCGATGACGTCGGCGAGGTCCACGACGATGATGTGAGATCGTGCTCTGAACGTAGATTTCGCGCCCATGGGGCACGAGTGGGCCGACGGCGACGCGCGAGCGGCGTTCCGCTGACGAATGCGACGCCGATTACAACGATGCGCTTCCAGAGCGTCACGAAAACACACGCCCCCCTTACCCCCGCTATGATTTCGGCTGGTTTCGGGCTCAATTATGCCAGCGGGCGAGCTGCGAGCGCTCCGGCACGTGCAGCTTCGTGCCCCGGCTCGACCGGGCCAACCTTCCCGGGACGAGGATCAGCGCGCGGCGAAGCCACGGCGTTCGCCAGCTCGCGAGCTGCGGAACGTGGTCCAGCACATAGCGGCGCATCAGGTTGGCGGTCAGCAGCTTCAACAGCAGCGCGGCATGATTGGCGTTGAAGCAGTGGCTCGGCACGCGACCGCATCCCCACCCGTGCTTGAGATCGCCGATGAGCGGCTCGATGCCCGCGCGCAGGTCATATCGCGCCGCTACATCTTCCGGCGCTTCGACCGGCTCGTTTGTCAAGAAGACCTGCACCGTGTAGTCGAGGCCTTCCCAAAGGTAGATCTGCTTGCCGTTCTCCCGGTCGCGTGTGCGTACGGCGATGACGCGGACCCCATCCGGCCAATCGCCGCGCCGGAAAGGCACCTCGGCCACCTGCCGTCGAGGACGACCGTCGGCATCCCGGTCGATGGTACGCCATCCGGTGGCGTGTGCGACCATGCCCACCAGATCGGGGCTCATCCGCGCCTTGGTCAGGAAAAAGCGTCCCCTCGCGGCGACGGCGTGCATCAGCGCGCTGCAATCGCCCGCGCCATCGATCCGCACGTAGATGACCGCGCTTGGCGCTGCGGCGCGCGCCCGGTCGATGCACTCCTCGACGAACGGTACATCGGCTTCGCCGAAGCTCGTATCGCCGGGTCGCAGTTTGGCTCCCACGATAGCGTCGGCCTCGGCGATGCGCGCCAGGATCGGGTGATAGCTCGGCCGGCCGTGGTAGCGCGGGTTCGGGCCCGGAAGCGCCCCCTCCTGCATCCCGAAGAGCGGCTCCACGGTCGTATCGACGTCAATGTGCACGAACCGGTGCTTTCGGCGAGCAACGAGGGCGAGCCCGTGGTCGACGACCATGCTGTGCAGCGCTTCGAGCGCCTGCTCATCGAAGCGGCACAGGTCCCGATAGACGGTGTCGATGCTCGGAACGACCCCGCCTGCGAGACGTACGAAGAGCGGATCGACGGCGAGCGCTTCGATGCCGAAGACGCGCTCCTCGCCGGCGAGCGCGCAGTCCATCAGCAGGCGCATCTGTGCGGCCATTGGGTAGATGACCGAACGGCCCGTCTTCAGCCGGAAAAACCTGCGGCTCAGGGCCGCGTCGACGCCGAGCTCCCGGAGGAAGGCGCCGAAGGGAGCAAGTCCTGCGATGCCCGTCAGGTTCTTCTCCGAGGACTCGACGTGAATCCTGGAAGGGTCTGGCCGCCGGATTCGCTCCTGGTGCCGCCCGTCGCCTTTGCTCTTGAACCCGAGCTCGAGTCGGCGCACCTTGGAGGTGCTCGGCGTGCGTCTTCGTTTGGTCATAGCAACCCGGGCGGGTCGCCACGCCGAGCCTTTCTTTCAAGGCGTTCCGTTTACCTCGCCGGATTTCTCACGCCCCGGATCGGCATGGTAGGCGCGAAATCCACGCTGAAAGCATCATCTCTTGCAAGGGGCCACGGCAGCTCACAGCGGCAATCTCGCTCTCAACAAGCTCAGCTAACAAGTTGATATTTCTGGGACTTCTGACGCGAGCGAGATCGCTTAGGGTAGATTCTGTCCGATCGACTCGACCCAGAGGCTCAAGAAACTGAAGTTTCTTGACACCCACAGAAGCGCTTGGACTTCCTTGCGAGCAGGCGCCCGGCGAGGTCGGCCAGCAGTTCCCCCCGGTGTCAGAGAAGTTGGCCGTGAAGTTATGGCGTCTCTTCGGCGCGTCATACTGCAAGGCGCTGCCCACCAGGAAAGCGCGACGTCGGAACGGGCCTGGAAAATGGGGGCGATGTGGGCTCCGCGATAGGGGCACGGCTCAGTAGCCGGGGTTGTAGACGCTTGCGGAGACGTTGCTGCAGCTCCAGCCCGATCCGGTGGACAAGCACACGGGGTAGGAGCTCCAGCCTCGGAACGTCTGGATGATATCGGTTCTCCCGTCCCCGTTGACGTCCGCTGCGACGAACCGCTGCTCGTTCGACCCTGAGTCGAAGATCGTCGCCGCGGGGTTGCTGCACGACCAGCCGCTGCCCGTCGAAAGGCACAGCGGGATGCTGCTCCAGCCACGGTAGGCCTGCACGACGTCCGTCCGGCCATCCCCGTTGAAATCCCCGGTGAGGAACTGCTGCTCGTAGGAGCCGGAGTCGAAGATCGTCGCCGCGGGGTTGCTGCACGACCAGCCGCTTCCTGTCGAGAGACACAGCGGGATGCTGGCCCATTCCCGGTATGTCTGGATGACGTCGCTCCTGCCATCGGCGTTGAAGTCCCCGACCAGGAATCGCTGCTCCGCACTGTCCCAGTCCCAAATGGTGGCAGACGGATTACTGCACGACCAGCCGCCGCTCCCGTTCGCCAGGCAGATGGGAATGGACGCCCACTCACGGAAGGTCTGAAGGACGTCGGTGAGGCCGTCCCCGTTGACGTCGCCGGTGAGGAATTGCTGCTCGGGCGAGTTCCAGTCGTAAATCGTCGCCGCGGGGTTGCTGCACGACCAGCCGCTGCTCGTCGACAAGCACAGAGGGATGCTCGACCACTTCCGGTAGACCTGAATGACGTCGTCACGGCTATCCCAGTTGAACCGCCCGACGAGGAACCGCTGCTCCGCACTGTCCCAGTCCCAAATGGTGGCAGATGGATTGCTGCACGACCAGCCGGTGCCCGTCGAGAGGCACCTCGGAATGGAGGACCACTTGCGGTAGGCCTGGATGGTATCGGACCAGCCGTTGCCGTCGAAGTCGCCTGTCAGGAACTGCTGTTCGGGGTCGCCCCAGTCGTAGAGCGTCGCCGCCGGGTTCGTGCAGGTGAACCCGCCGCCCGAGTACTTGCACATCGGGATGGATCCCCAGCTCCTCCACAGCTGGAGCATGTCACAGCGTCCGTTGCCGTCGACGTCGGCGGCCACGAACTGCTGATCCTGCGCGGCGGGATAGCCATAGAAGCGACGTGCTCCGGCGACGTCGCCGGTACTCAGCGTAGATTTCGCGCCCATGGGGCACGAGTGGGCCGACGGCGACGCGCCAGCGGCGTTCCGCTGACGAATGCGACGCCGATTACAACGATGCGCTTCCAGAGCGTCACGAAAACACACGCCCCCCTTACCCCCGCTATGGTTTCGGCTGGTTTCGGGCTCAATTATGCCAGCGGGCGAGCTGCGAGCGCTCCGGCACGTGCAGCTTCGTGCCCCGGCTCGACCGGGCCAACCTTCCCGGGACGAGGATCAGCGCGCGGCGAAGCCACGGCGTTCGCCAGCTCGCGAGCTGCGGAACGTGGTCCAGCACATAGCGGCGCATCAGGTTGGCGGTCAGCAGCTTCAACAGCAGCGCGGCATGATTGGCGTTGAAGCAGTGGCTCGGCACGCGACCGCATCCCCACCCGTGCTTGAGATCGCCGATGAGCGGCTCGATGCCCGCGCGCAGGTCATATCGCGCCGCTACATCTTCCGGCGCTTCGACCGGCTCGTTGGTCAAGAAGACCTGCACCGTGTAGTCGAGGCCTTCCCAAAGGTAGATCTGCTTGCCGTTCTCCCGGTCGCGTGTGCGTACGGCGATGACGCGGACCCCATCCGGCCAATCGCCGCGCCGGAAAGGCACCTCGGCCACCTGCCGTCGAGGACGACCGTCGGCATCCCGGTCGATGGTACGCCATCCGGTGGCGTGTGCGACCATGCCCACCAGATCGGGGCTCATCCGCGCCTTGGTCAGGAAAAAGCATCCCCTCGCGGCGACGGCGTGCATCAGCGCGCTGCAATCGCCCGCGCCATCGATCCGCACGTAGATGACCGCGCTTGGCGCTGCGGCGCGCGCCCGGTCGATGCACTCCTCGACGAACGGTACATCGGCTTCGCCGAAGCTCGTATCGCCGGGTCGCAGTTTGGCTCCCACGATAGCGTCGGCCTCGGCGATGCGCGCCAGGATCGGGTGATAGCTCGGCCGGCCGTGGTAGCGCGGGTTCGGGCCCGGAAGCGCCCCCTCCTGCATCCCGAAGAGCGGCTCCACGGTCGTATCGACGTCAATGTGCACGAACCGGTGCTTTCGGCGAGCAACGAGGGCGAGCCCGTGGTCGACGACCATGCTGTGCAGCGCTTCGAGCGCCTGCTCATCGAAGCGGCACAGGTCCCGATAGACGGTGTCGATGCTCGGAACGACCCCGCCTGCGAGACGTACGAAGAGCGGATCGACGGCGAGCGCTTCGATGCCGAAGACGCGCTCCTCGCCGGCGAGCGCGCAGTCCATCAGCAGGCGCATCTGTGCGGCCATTGGGTAGATGACCGAACGGCCCGTCTTCAGCCGGAAAAACCTGCGGCTCAGGGCCGCGTCGACGCCGAGCTCCCGGAGGAAGGCGCCGAAGGGAGCAAGTCCTGCGATGCCCGTCAGGTTCTTCTCCGAGGGCTCGACGTGAATCCTGGAAGGGTCTGGCCGCCGGATTCGCTCCTGGTGCCGCCCATCGCCTTTGCTCTTGAACCCGAGCTCGCGTCGGCGCACCTTGGAGGTGCTCGGCGTGCGTCTTCGTTTGGTCATAGCAACCCGGGCGGGTCGCCACGCCGAGCCTTTCTTTCAAGGCGTTCCGTTTACCTCGCCGGATTTCTCACGCCCCGGATCGGCATGGTAGGCGCGAAATCCACGCTCAGCTGCCCGCCGTTGTTCCATTGCGGGTTGCAATAGTTCATCGCGGACATGAGATCCCAGTCGCCGACCAGCTGATCGCCGCTCGTGCCCTGCGGGCCGGCTGTGCATGTGGCCGGGGTGTCCGGCCGGTTCTGCTCATGAGCGAAGCCCAGGGCATGGCCGAACTCGTGGACGGCGATCGCGCGAGTGCACTTCTCGCGCGCTGCGCCCTGGCAGGCGCCGAACGGCTGATATAGCTGCCCGTTCGGGTCCTGCGCCCTGAAGGTGTACCAGAAATTGAGCCTCATGCCGTTCGGTATGTTGTTGAGCTGCGAGCCCAGGCCGTTGGTCGATGGCCATTCGTCTGCGGTGCGGATCCGGATCCCTGAGGAGGTGGCGGCATTGCACTGTCCCCACCCCTCGAAGACCACGCCCGTTGTGGACTCCCAGGTAGATTTGACGGCGGACCGAACCCACTCCTTCTCCGTCGCATTGCCGGCCGTCTCCCAACATACCGGGATGCTCGTCGTCGTCCAGATGCTGGTCGACAGGGCATAGAGCGGCGACTGTGCGTCGGCCGTCAATTCAACCCAGTCCGACGGCTCCACGACGCACGACGCGATACCTGAGAGCAGGGCGGCGGCAGCAGAGAAGGCCACGCGTTGGCGGGGCGTCCCAGGACAGTTCGTCTCGCTGGGGGGGCGCTCGCTCTGCGGCGCAATGTCCTTTGTGGCTGCCGGAAACCTCAAGTGAGTCTTGTTCTTCTTCATGGGTAAAGCTCCTGCATAGACATATGTCGATTACTGCACGAGCGCAGAGGTCCCGTCACGGAGACCGGCACTCGAAGATGCGTTCCTGGACCATCGACGACGTCTGTCAGCGCGCGGAGCGCCTTTCGTTCGGTACGAATACGCATGTCGTCTGCCCTCGTCGCTGGGGGTCCGACGACTTCCTCGATCACACAGTCGCAGGGCGACGACGCAGCTGGCGCTGCGCCGCGTCTCCCAAACCTCGCAGGAGGCGACGCATTTCGGACGTCGGCCTGCAGAAGATGTGCCCGCCGGAAGCCCGCGGGTGAGTTGGAAGCGTGCTGCGACGAAGCCAGCCATTCGGCGCGAATCGCCGGTGCGTCACGCGAACACACGGCCATTGCGTCCGGCCGGACTCCCCGTGGTGACGCTCCCCTCGGCACAAGATCGGCCGGCCATTGGCCCACGCAGCCAGTCGTGGACGCGCCGCGCTGGCTGAAGCGCTTGGTGCGGAGCGGTGCAGAGCGCCGCTTGCCCGTCTCGGTTTGATCCCGGCGACCACCCCGTCGCAAGGCCGAGTACGCGCCGCGGAATCTGAACGCGATTATGACGAGGGCGCGCGAGCAGGGAGAAGAGATCGGCAGCTGGGAGAATGATGTTTAGACATTTCGGACACATCAAGTTCCAGCTGCGAGACTACCCTACGTTAGCGGAAGATGTTTCTACGCATGGCGCTCTTAACAAAAATCATACCGGCCTAACACATCACGCGCGCCCCGCAACTGAAACTTGATAACCGAAGTATGGATCGCCGAGCCGACGACGTGAATGCCACTTTGGGAGTAGCGTACCGAAGCATCCCGACAGGTAGGCGTTGACGAACTGGATCACGGGCCCCCATCCGCCACCTTGTCGGCAGCACACCGTACGATGGTGTCTGGCAAAACGGCAGCCGGGGGACCACCTGCGCGATCTCGTGGGCGCTCGGCGACTTCACGACGCGCTTCAATCAGGAGATCGCGGCCGGAAAGTACCTCGTCCACATGCAAGCCTACGACATCGGCGGCGCCCAGATCCGCTACGACGGCGCGTGGGAAGACGGCAGTCGGGGAACGACCCGAGCGCTGGGTTGGACCTTCAACGATTTCGTCACGCGCAACGAGCAGGGGCTGGCCAGTGAAAAGCGCCTCGTTCACTCTCAGCAGCTCGATGTGGGCAACGGTCAAATCCGCTACGACGGCGTGTGGGAGAGCTCGACGGTCGCCCAGACCCACATCTTCGCGGAAACCATCTACAAGTTCGCATAGCGGTTTAACGCTAAGCTCGCCGCGGGGCAGCGCGCCGTCCTTATGCACTCCGTTCGAGGGCGCTGAGCTGAGATCGTTTTCGGAATCCCAAACGGAAAGCAGCACAAACTGGTCCCCGCCGGCGTCCGGTACCCGACCGGACGGACGAGCACGGGCTGCGCCAGCCGACCATTACGACTGCGGCCTTGCGCACGGCGAGCGTACCGGAGCGTGACGCGCCGGGGCGTCTCGCTCGACGGCTCGCGCCAGGTGCTCGGCATCGATACGGTCGTTCTTGCGGCCGTGCTGGGCGATGCCCAACTGCCGGCTGCGTATGGTATCCAGGACAAGGACGTGGTTGCCCTATGAGCTCAGCCGATCGTGCACCGCCCACGCCTCACCGCAGGACTTGAGCGCCACCGTGGCCGGCGGCGCCGAGGGGCCCAGCACATCCTCAAAGGGCCTTGATGGGCTTGACCGTGCGGCGAAGCACGACCTGTTGCTGCGCTACCGCCCGCGGCTGCCCTCGACGCCGATCGCGCCGAGCTGGACGAGCGACACTCCCGCCTCTGGAGCCACGCCGCACATCATCGGCCCCTCCGCTCTCGGGCGAGGTCAAGGACGTCCGCCGCGGCCTCGGCCTTTGTTGCTGGCGCTCCGAGCAGCCGCCCGATGGCCTCGTGCGCGACGCGCGCGGCCTCGACATCGCCTGCCGCAACAGCCGCCGCCAGCCCCTCCCCGAGCTGCACAAGCAGCATCGCCCTCACCGACGCCGCCCTCGCCCTCGCCCCCTCCCCCTCTCCGCCCCGCTCTCCCCTTACCCCACTCCCTCCAATCGAATCGCCACGCGCCCCCTCCGAATCGTCACACCCCCGCTCCAACCGCGTCGATCCGTCGCCACCCCCCTGCGATTTCCCCGGCAATTTCCCCGCTTCGCCCCCATTCCCCCGCCCAGAGCGCCTTTTGAATCCACCGCGTCTGCCATTTCACCACGGGGCCAAGTGGTTGATTTTGCTGGATATTATCGTCTCGCCCTGCTCCGCACCACCCCCTTCGCTGGCCATTCCGCTGGCTTTTCCCCCGAGCTCGGGGATCGCCTCGGCGAGAGCTAGCTCGCCGAGGCCCAGCTCTGCAAACGTCCTGGCCGCCCGCCGGTACCTCTGGGCCATGATCGAGCTCCGGTGCCCGGTCCGGTCGGCGACCCGGGTCTCGCTCCGGCCGTTCGCCAGCGCGACGGTGATGAAGGTCGAACGCGTGTCGTGCGCGCGGACCTGCTGGCGCTCGTCGAAGTCCTCGAAGAGCTCCGGGCGATCGATGCCGGCGCGAGCTGGAGGTAGGCGCGGAAGCGCTCGGCGGCGTGCTCGACGCTGAAGAGATCGCCCTCCTCGTTGACGAAGAGCGGCGCGGAGGGGGCCGGGTTGCCGCGGAGCGCGAGCCGGGCGCGCAGCGCCTGCGACACGCCGGGGGAGAGCGCCGAGGCGGGGGGGTCGTTCGTCTTGGTCTTCTCCAGGCGCAGCGCCCCGCGGTCGAGGTCGACGTTCTGCACCTGCAGGCTTGCCGCCTCGCTGATGCGCGGGCGCTCGCGGTTCAGGAAGCCCCACAGGACGCGCCAGCACAGCGGGCTCGCGGTGCAGGCCAGCAGGCGAGCGTCCTCCTCTGGGTAGAGGCACGCCTTCGCCTTCGCAGGGCCGAGCTTCGGGAGGAAGCCGCGGGGCAGCGGGTTCGTCGCGAGGAGACGGCCATCGCCATGAGCCGGTGCAGGAGCTGCGCGATGTGACGACGCGGTGCAGGCGCCATCGGCGGGAGCGCGCGCATGACGCGTTCCGTGTCGTCGAGCGTGAAGGTCGAGACGGGGACACGACCCGCGATCAGGTACACGTGGCGGTCGAGCCGGTAGACGTCTTGCTCCACGCTGCGCTTCGGCTTGACGTGGTCGGCGTACATGCGCGCGAGCTCGCCCGAGGTGCTCGGTCAGCTTCAGGTCGAGCGGGAAGCTCTCGCGGTCGTTGTCGCCGACGAGGACGCGGACGTAGAGCCGGCCAGCGGCGCTGCGGAAGAGCGCTCCCGTGGGCCTGCGGGGCATGGCGGCTCTCTTCTACCGCGATGTGCGGCCGCGCTCACGCCTGCGGCAGCCCGCCAGCGTAGGGGCCCGGCACGAGGCCGGCCTCACCGAGCACCGCCGCTGCGCCGCCCGCCATGCTCGGCGTCGTCCGTCGCGCGCTCCGAGCGACAGCCGATGCGCATGGAGCTGCGACGAAGCCGCGGGGAGCTCTCAAGGCGGAAGACCCGCCGTCCCGTCGAGGATTCCGCTGCTGCACTCCACAGACGGGCAGCCGAGGACGGTTCTCATGCACGGCAGCCGGGGATCGACGAGCGGCACCTTGGTATACTTCTCGTTCACGACGTCACCCCGCAACGCTGGTATGCTCGTAATATGACCTCCACCCGCCGCGCCCGCTCCGCCGCCGAGATCCTCCGCTCCGTCCCGCCGCGCGACCGCGCCCGGATGCTCCGGTTTGGCCTCGACCTGGACGACCCTGAGCACGCGGCGCTCTTCGTCTCGGGTGTCCGCGCCGCGGACGAGGCGATCGCGGCGCAGGAGCGCTGGGAGCGAGAGAACGCGCTCCGTTGAGGTGGAATCCGGCACGAAGGTATCGTCGCCAAGGTAAGAGCGCGCCGGCCTCGATGACCTGGACCTTCCGCCGCTGCTCTCGAAGCTCGGCATCGAGCCATGCTACGATACCGGCGTGCCCGGGCGCAGGACCGCTGAGATCACCTCTGTAAACGTCGCTGCGCTTGCCAGCGCCGCCCGACGCGGCGAGGTCGATACCGATGTCGAGCTTGGCATCGTCGGCGCGTGCCTCGTGCTGGCCGGGACGATCACCGTGCAGCTCGAGACGACCCGCGTGGCCTCCGGCGGCCTCCGGCTCTGGGCGCGTTGTCCCGGATGCTCCGCGCGCGCGGCCGTGCTGTACCTCGCTGCGCCGGGCCTGCGCTGCCGACGCTGCGCCGGGCTCGTCTACCCTGAGACACGGCAGCGCCCCGAGGAGCGTGTCCTCGAGCAGGCGCTCGCACGGCGCACGAAGGCCCGGGCCGCGGTCGGCGCTGGGCCGGACCCGCGGGAGCCGATCCCGCGACGACCGCCGGGCGTGCGCTTCTCGAACTGGGTACGTCGCCTCGACGAGCTCCACGAAGCCCAGGCCGCGGTGCAAGCCGCGCTCGCCGCGCTCGTCGGCCGGCTTGGTCCTCGCTCCGGAGCGCTCGCTCAGGAGGCCGGCTCCCCTCCCCCGGCGCCGCGGGCCGCGCCCACGCCTGAGACGCCTTCGAGAGAGGGCCAGCAAGCTCGCGGAACCACACCCTGAGGGACCTTCGGCGCCCTCGAGCGTGGCGGCGCTCCACCTCGGGGCGGCTCCGCGCGGAGCGCCCAGCACCGAGAGCTGGGAGACCAGCGCTGTCGTGGCTGGCCCCCGGTCCGCCGCGCGCGCCCACGCGACGCCGCTGGTAGCGCCAAGCGGACCCGCTCTACTTCGGCAGCAGCCGGTCTTTGCCAATCTCCGTCGCTCGCTGTCCCGGAAGGAGCGCCAGACGTTCCCGGAAGGCGCAGAGCGCGAGGATCTCCGTGGAAGGACGCCGGAGGAGCAGGCACGGCAGATGATACGGCGATCTCTGCTGTGGAGATCCTACGCATGGAGAGGGGCGGCGCGCGGCGCCTCCCGACGCGCCAGGACCAGGCAGTGCTGCTGTGCATCGGCGCTTGCCTCGCCGCCATCCTCCTCGCCTCGGTCCTCCTGACAGGGTGTCCCCCCGGCGTCGCTGTTGTATCGCTCGAGTTCGACGACACGCTGGCGAATCAGTTCTCCGCGCGCTCCATCCTCGCCCAGCACCGGATGCATGCCACGTTCTTCGTGAACAGCGGTCGACTCGACCGCCCCGGCTACCTGACGGTCGCGCAGCTCAGCGCGCTCGCGTCCGACGGCCACGAGATCGGCGGCCACACCATCGATCACGCGCGGCTGCCCGGGCTCCCTGCCGGAGAGCTGCGCCACCAGATCTGCGATGATCGTCGCGCTCTCCTCGCGCTGGGTTTCGACGTGAGCGACTTCGCGTACCCCGATGGCGCTCACGACAGGGCCAGCGCCGAACAGGTGCGCGCCTGCGGCTACGAAAGCGCAAGAAAGGTTGGAGGAGTCGGCTTCGCCCCATGCATCTTCTGCACGGGGGCGGAGACCATCCCCCCGCGCGACCCGATGGCCACCCGTACCCCCGGCTCCCTCCGCCGCGTTCACCGCCTTCCCAGAATCCAGGCTCTCGTCCGCAGCGCGCAGCAGGTTGACGGCTGGATACAGCTCACCTTCCACCATATCTGTGACGCCTGCGACGACTACAGCATGTCCAAAGAGGACTTCTCCACGCTCCTCGGCTGGCTCGCGGAAGAGCGCGAGGCGGGCCGCGTCGTCGTCCTGACGGTCCGGCAGGCGATCCGCGGCGCGACGCCTCCGCCCCGCAGGCTGGCTGCGGAGTGAACGCGGCCGCTCCCGATCGACGCGATGACCGTCACTCGGCATCGTGACCCGATGACACCGAGGCGCGGAACCAGAAGCCGAGCGAGCGAGTCGCGCTCTCAGCAGATGCGCGGGAGTTGCTCGCCCGAGAGCAGATCGAGCGTGCGCCGGGTCCCGAGCCGGGTCCTCAGGACGACGCTCCCCCGCCCCTCCCCCACGATCCGACCGATGCGCGCGGCCCCGCGGCCGAGCGGGTGGTCGCGCAGGCTCGCCAGGGCGCGCTCGGCCTCGGCTTCCGGCAGGAACGCGACGAGCCGGCCCTCGCACGCCACGTAGAGCGGGTCGAGCCCGAGCAGCTCGCACGCCCCTAGCACCGCAGATTCCACCGGGATCTGCGCCTCCTCCACCTCGACGTGGACGCCCGCGTCGAGCGCGATCTCGTTGAGCACGGCCGCGAGCCCGCCGCGGGTCGGATCCCGCAGGCAGTGGACGTCGACCCCCGACTCGAGCAGCGCCGCCGTGAGCTCGGCGACAGGCGCGCAGTCGCTCTCCACGGGCTCCTCGAACGCCAGCGCCTCACGCACGGACAGCACCGCGATCCCGTGCCGCCCCACGTCGCCGCTGACGAGGACGACATCCCCCGACCGGACCCGGCGCGGCGCGATGACGACGCCCTCGGGCACCAGGCCGATACCGGCGGTGTTGATGAACAGCCCATCTCCCTTGCCCCGGTCGACCACCTTGGTGTCGCCCGTCACGAGCTCGACCCCGCACACCTCCGCAGCGGCGCGCATCGAGAGCGCGATCTGCTGGAGCTCGCCGATGGGCAACCCCTCCTCCACGATGAAGCCGGCGCTCAGGTAAGCGGGCCGGGCGCCCGTCATCGCCAGGTCGTTCACCGTGCCGTAGACGGACAGCGTGCCGATATCGCCTCCGGGAAAGAAGCGCGGATGCACGACGTAGCTGTCGGTGGTGAACGCGAGCGACGCGCCGCCGAGCCGCACCACGGCGCCGTCGTGACGGGCCAACAGAGGACCGCTGTCGAACACGGGCAGAAAGACGCGCTCGATGAGCTCGCGCATGAGCCGCCCGCCACCCCCATGAGCGAGCTGGATCGTCCTTTCTCGCGGCGGCACGGGGCAGCTCATCTCGAACCGCACGGCGGGTCCGCCCTCCGGTAACGGTAGTAGGCCGCGCACGCGCCCTCCGCGGAGACCATCGTGGCGCCCAGCGGGGTCTCCGGCGTGCAGCGTGTGCCGAACGCGGGGCAGTCCGGCGGCTTGATGATCCCCTGGAGCACGAGGCCGCTCTTGCAGGGGGTCGCCGCTCGGGGCTCCGGGTCGCCTGACGGCGCCCTGCGCCCCGAACCCCGGTCCAACATTCGGGGCTCCGGGTCGCCTGACGGCGCCCTGCGCCCCGAACCCCGGTCCAACATTCGGGGCTCCGCCTCGCCTGACGGCGCCCACCGCCGCTCCGCGTCGTGGTCCGCGTACGGCGCCCGGAGCCCGAGGCCGCTCCGGGCGATGGGGCCGATGCCCCGCCAGGTCCGGTGCACGACCTCGAAGACCTCCCGGATCATGCGCTGCGCGGCCTCGTTGCCGGCCTCGCGCACCGAGCGGGCGTACTGGTTCTCCACCTCGGCGCGGCCCTCCTCGAGCTGCCGGACGCACAGGAGAATGCCCTGGAGGATGTCGATCGGCTCGAAGCCCGTCACCACGATGGGGACGCGGTGCCCGGCGGCGAGCGGGCGGTAGGCGTCGACGCCCATCACCGTGCAGACGTGGCCCGCCGCGAGGAACCCGTCGACGCGCCGATCCGGCGCCCGGAGGATCACCTCCATCGCGGGCGGCACGAGCACGTGCGACACGAGGAGCGAGAAGTTCCGGACGCCGCGCCGCCGGGCCTCGAACACCGCCATCGCGTTCGCGGGCGCCGTGGTCTCGAAGCCGACCGCGAAGAAGACGACCTCGCGGTCCGGCAGGCGCTCGGCGAGCGCGAGCGCGTCGAGCGGCGAGTAGACGACGCGCACGTCGCCGCCCCTCGACTTCACCGCGAACAGGTCGTCGCTCGACCCTGGGACGCGCAGCATGTCGCCGAACGAGCAGAACGTGACCTCGCGACGCGAGGCGATCTCGAGCGCGCGATCGATGAGCTCGATCGGCGTGACGCACACCGGGCAGCCGGGGCCGTGCAGGAGCGCGATCTCCGGAGGCAAGAGCTCGTCCAGGCCGAAGCGGACGATGGCGTGCGTCTGACCGCCGCAGACCTCCATGATCGACCAGGGGCGAGAGACCGCCCGCCGGATCGCCTCCACGTACGGCCCGACGCGCCGCGCGTCACGGTACTCGTCGATGAACTTCATCGCGGATCCTCCCCCTCGCGGGCCGCGCCGAGCTCATCGAGGTAGGTGAGCGTCCGCCGCGCCGACGCCTCGTCGATGCGGCTGATGGCGAAGCCCGCGTGCACGATCACGTAATCGCCGGCCTCCGCCTCCGGCACGTAGGCAAGGCAGATCTCCTTGACGATGCCGCCGAAGGCGACGCGGCCGAGCCGGAGGTCGCCACCTGCAACGCCGAGGACCTTGCCAGGGACGCCGAGGCACATGGTCATCCCTCCAGCGCGCCCGCGCCGCGCCGCGCGGCCACGAAGACCTGGCCGAGCGACAGGCCGCCGTCGCCCGGCGGGTAGAGCCGCGGCGTGTAGACCTCGACGCCGCGCGCGGCGAGGCGCGCGCGGATCGACGCGGCGAGGAGCGCGTTCTGGAAGCACCCACCCGAGAGCACGACGCGCCCGAGGCCGCTCGCGGCGGCGAGCGCCTCGGCGACGTCCACGAGCGCCGCGTGGAAGCGGGCCGCCATGACGCCGGGCGGCGCGCCGTCGCGCCGGTCGCCCAGCACCGCGTCGATCAGCGGGCCGGCGTCGATCACCGCCGGCTCCCCCGGCGCGCCGGCGCGCACCGGCAGCGGATAGCCCGCCTGCGCGCCGGCCGCCTCGGCCAGCGACTCCAGCTCCATCGCGGCCTGCCCCTCGAAGCTCGCCGTGCCGCGCAGGCCCGCGAGCGCCGCCACCGCGTCGAACAGGCGCCCCACGCTGGTCGTGCGCGGCGAGCCCGTCCCGCGCGCGAGCATGCAGAGCAGCGGGCCGAGCTCGGCCTCGCGGAACCAGGCGCGCGCGGGGTCCCGGGCGCCCTCGCCGCGGAGCTCCCAGAGCAGCCCGAGCGCGGCGCGGCGCGGCTCCCTCATGGCGCGCTCCCCGCCCGGCAGCGGGAACGGGCGGAGGTGCGCCGCGCGGCGGAAAGACGCCCCGTCCACGACCAGCGCCTCGCCGCCCCAGAGGGCGCCGTCGAGCCCGTAGCCGGCGCCGTCCCACGCGAGGCCGAGGACCGGTCCGTCGAGGCCGTGCTCGGCCATGCAGGCGGCGAGGTGCGCGTGGTGGTGCTGCACGCGGACGAGCGGCGCGCAGAAGGCCGCCGCGAGCCGCTCGGCGATGCGGGTCCCCGCGTAGTCGGGGTGGAGGTCGCAGGCGACGCGCTCCGGCCGCACCCGGAACAGGCGCGCGAGGTCGAGGGCCGTGCGCTCGATGAGCGCGGCGCCCTCGGCGGTGTGCGCGTCGCCGAGGTGCTGGCTGACGACCACCTGGCCGTCGAAGAAGAGCGCCGTCGTGCTCTTCAGGTGGCCGCCGAGGGCGAGGATCGGCGGGGCGTCGACCCGCAGCGGGAGCGGCAGCGGGGTGAACCCACGAGCGCGGCGGAGGAGCTCGACGCCGGCCGGACCGACGCGCGCCACGGAGTCGTCGATGGGGCGAGCGATCGGCCGGTCGTGCACGAGGAACAGGTCGGCGACGCCGCCCAGGCGCCCGAGCGCGTCCGAGGTGTCGGTGCAGATCGGCTCGTCCGAGAGGTTGCCGCTCGTGCAGACCACCGGGCGCCCGACGCGCTGGAGCACCAGCCGGTGGAGCGGCGTGTAGGGAAGCAGCGCACCCAGGCGCGCCATGCCCGGCGCGACCGCCTCGGCGATGGCGACCCGCGCGGCGGCAGGCGCGAGCCGCCGCAGCAGCACGATCGGCGCCTCGGGGCCGCGCAGCGCGTCCGCCTCCGCGGGAGACACGTGGCAGGCGCCGCGCACGGCGTCGAGCGAGCCGAACATCACCGCGAACGGCTTGGCGTCGCGGCGCTTCCGCCGGCGCAGCAGCGCGACGGCGTCCGGCGACGTCGCGTCGACCAGCAGGTGGAACCCGCCGAGCCCCTTCACGGCGACCACCCTCCCCGCCAGCACGGCGGCCGCGGCCTCGCGGAGCGCGTCGTCAGGCGACCCGGCGCCCCGGACGTCGGGCTGTGGTCCGGGGTGCAGGGCGCCGTCGGGCGACCCGGAGCCCCGGAGGCTCGGCTCCATCGGATCTCCGGCTGCGGCCACGAGCTCGACGCGCGGGCCGCACGCAGGGCAGGCGATCGGCTCCGCGTGGAAGCGCCGGTCCGCGGGGTCCTCGTACTCCGCGGCGCACGCAGGGCACATCGCGAAGCGCTCCATCGTGGTCCTGGCCCGGTCGTACGGGAGCCCCGAGAGGATCGTGTAGCGGGGTCCGCACTGCGCGCAGCTCGTGAAGGGGTAGCGGCGGCGGCGGCCGGTCTCGCTGTCCACCTCGCGGGCGCACGCCTCACAGACGGCGAGATCCGCGGCCACCGACGGACGCGCCCCGCTCGCCGCCTCGCTGCCGAGGATCTGGAACGGACCGGCTTCCTCCTCGGCGCGCTGCTCGATCTCGATGCGCTCGACGCGCGCGGGCGCGCTGGGCTCGTCGATCAGGCCCGAGACGAAGACATGAAGGCTCCGCTCCGGCCCCTGCACCTCGATCTCGACCCCGCCGGGGCGGTTTCGCACCCAGCCGCCCAGGCCGAGCGCGGACGCGCGCCGGTACACGAGGGGCCGGAAGCCCACCCCCTGCACGATGCCCTGCACGCGGAGCGCGAGGCGCGGCATGGCTACTCGACCTCCAGGGCGTCCAGGCCGAGCCCCAGGCGCCCGAGGAGCGTCGCCTGGTCGCCGCCGCAGCGCGGGCAGAGCAGCACGTGATGGTCGGGCGCGTACGTGCCGCCGCAGGCGAGGCAGCGCGCCTCGACGTGGAGGAGCCGCAGCTCGAGGCGCGCCCCCTCGGCCGGCGTGCCGCGCGCGTGCGCCGCGAAGTGGAGCGAGAGGCTCTCCGGCGAGAGCGCCTCGGCCTCGGCCACCCAGCCGCGCACCGAGAGCACCCGCGCTGCTCCCTCGGCCGCGGCGCGGTCCAGCGCGGCGGACAGGAGCTGCCTTGCGATGGACGACTCGTGCATGGGCTCACCCTCCGAGGAACGAGAGGACGCGGGCGACAGCCAAGGGGACCGCCGCGGCCACCTCGGTCGACAGGCCGTTGGCGAACGCTCGGGGCTCCGGGTCGCCTGGCGGCGCCCTGCGCCCAAAACCCCGCTGATGTGGCCTGCCGATGCTCACGCCGACGATGCGGATGTCGGGCGAGAGGCGGTCCGGCGCCGCGATGCGCGCGAGCTCGATGGCCTGGCCGACGCCGAGGCCGTGCGTCGAGACCGGGACAGGGGCGCCGGCGGCGAGATCCGAGGGCGAGAGGTCGAGCACCTCCCCGGGCGGCGACGCGAGCACGGCGTCGACGATCACGACCTTCGCCGGCGTCTGGAGGAGCGAGACGAGCGCGCTCGCGTCCCTCGCCTCGACGAGCTCCGCGTCGCCCGGTGGGCCCCGGCGGCGCAGCGCCTCGAGCACGGCGAGCCCGGCGGCGTCGTCGCCGGCGGCCCGTTGCCCGAGACCGATGATCCGCGCGGTCATCGCGGCGCCTCCTCGACGCGCAGGGTGAGGAAGTGCGTCGCGCAGGAGATGCAGGGGTCGTGGTTGCGCACGGCCTGCTCGGCGCGCGCGGTGGCCTCGCGGCGCGGCAGCGACGCGAGCGACGGCGACAGCGCGCAGAGGTCCTCCTCGATCGAGAGCTGGTTCTGCGACGTGGGCGGGACGATCTTCGCGTCCAGGATCGTCCCCTCGGCGTCGAGCGCGTAGCGGTGGTACAGGAAGCCGCGCGGCGCCTCGGAGCCGCCGTGGCCCGTACCGGCGCGCAGCGCCGGGGGCGCGACGAACGGCGCCGGCGGGGGCGCGTACGCCTCGATGATCCGGATCGACGCCTCGAACGCCTGCAGGATCTCCACGAGGCGCACGAGCAGGCTCCGGAACGGGTTGCGGCACGGGACGGCGAGGCCGGCGGCGCGCGCCGCGTCCTGGACCTCGGGGAGCAGGCGATCGAAGCTCAGGTTGAAGCGCGCGAGCGGGCCGCACAGGTAGCTGCCGCTGCGTTCCGACGTTCGGGGCTCCGGGTCGCCTGACGGCGCCCTCCGCCCCGACCCGCGTTCCGACGTTCGGGGCTCCGGGTCGCCTGACGGCGCCCTCCGCCCCGACCCCCGGATCCTCGACCTCAGCGCGGTCGACCAGGGGACCTGCTCCTCGACGAAATGCGCGTCGTACGCGCGCACCTCGATGTCGAGCCCGCCCGAGGAGACGAGGCGCCCCTCGGCGATCGCGTACGTGTCCTCGCTGCGGAGCGCGACGAACTCGTAGGGCCGCTCGAGCTCCGGGCACGGCAGCGTCGCCATCCAGGAGAGGCACGCGCGCGCGTGCTCGCGCCCGGCGCGCAGCTCGGGGAGCAGGCGCTCGAGCTCCGCGCGGGACGGCGCGCTGTAGAAGCCGCCGACGCGGGCGCTCACGGGGTGGATCTCCCGGCCCCCGAGGAGCGCGACGATGGCGTTGCCCGCCTTCTTGATGGCGAGGCCCTTCGCGACCCAGTCGCGGTGGTCGCGCGCCATCGCGACCGCGTCCGGGTAGCCGAGGAAGTCGGGCGCGTGCAGCAGGAAGACGTGCAGGGCGTGGCTCTCGATCCACTCGCCGCAGTAGAAGAGGCGCCGGAGCGCGCGGAGCTCCGGGCCGAGCTCGATGCCGAGCGCGTCCTCCATCGCGCGGCAGGCGCTCGTGATGTACGCGACCGGGCAGATGCCGCAGATGCGGGACGTGATGTCGGGCGCCTCCGCGTACCCCCGCCCGCGGAGGAACGCCTCGAAGAACCGCGGCGGCTCGAAGATCGACAGGCGCGCCTCCTTCGCCCGCCCGTCCTCGATCACGAGCGTCAGCGACCCCTCGCCCTCGACGCGGGCGAGGTAGTCGACCGCGATCGTGCGCGTCCTCTCGCTAGCGCTCATGCCGCTCGCTCTCCGCGCGGAACGCCGGGGCGTTCGCGTTGAAGGTGCGGTGGAGCCGCACGAGCTCGCGCTCCGGCACGCCCGCCGCCCGGAACGCGCGCGAGAGCGACTCCATGTTCGGCGCCTCCATCGGCCCGAAGCAGCCGTAACAGCCGCGCTGGTAGGTCGGGCAGAGCGCGCCGCAGCCCGCGTGCGTCACCGGGCCGAGGCAAGGCGTCCCGGTCACCATCACGCACACGTTGCCGCGCATCTTGCACTCGACGCAGACGCTGTGGCTCGCGACGTTCGGACGGCGCCCGTGGACGAAGGCGCTGATCACCTCCAGGAGCTGGCGCTTGTTCACCGGGCAGCCGCGCAGCTCGAAGTCGACGGGGACATGGTCGGCGATCGCCGTGGACGTGGCGAGCGTCTCGATGTACGCGGGCGAGGCGTACACGACCGACAGAAACTCCTTTACATCCGCGAAGTTGCGCAGCGCCTGGATGCCACCGGCCGTGGCGCAGGCGCCGATGGTGACGAGCGCCTTCGACAGGCGCCGGACCTCGCGGATGCGCTCGGCGTCCGCGGGCGTGGTGATCGACCCCTCGACCAGCGACAGGTCGAACGGCCCTGTGCGCTCGAGGCTGGTGGCCTCCTTGAAGTAGGCGATGTCGATCGCGGCGGCGAGCGACAGGAGCTCGTCCTCGAGGTCGAGGACGCTGAGCTGGCAGCCGTCGCACGAGGCGAACTTCCACACGGCGAGCTTCGGCTTCGCGGGGCGTGCCATGGCGCTCACAGCTCCCGGACCGCGAGCAGCGGTCCCACGCGGTCGTAGCGGAGCACCGGGCCGTCCTTGCAGACGAAGCTCGGCCCGAGCTGGCAGCGGCCGCAGATCCCCACCGCGCACTTCATGTTCCGCTCCAGCGAGGCGTGGACGCGCTCGCCGGGGACGCCGCGGCGCTCGAGCTCGCGCGCGGTGAAGCGCATCATCACCTCGGGCCCGCAGACGAACGCGACCGCGCGGCCCGGGTCGAAGTCGGCGAGGCGCAGGAGCGCCGGCACGACCCCGACGTGCCCGCGCCACCCGGGCCCTGCGCGGTCCACGGTCACGAGCACCTGCAGGTCGGCGCGGCGGCCCCAGCGCTCGAGGTCCCTGCGGTAGAGCAGGTCCTCGGGCCCGCGGGCGCCGTAGAGCAGCGCGACGCGGCCGTAGGCGGCGCGGTGCCGGAGGATGTGGCAGAGCGCCGGACGCAGCGGCGCCATCCCGAGCCCGCCGGCGAGGAGCAGCACGTCGGCGCCCTGCGCCTCGCCGACGGGCCAGGGGCTCCCGAACGGGCCGCGCAGCCCGAGCGCCATGCCCGCGCGGAGGCGGCCGAGCGCGCGCGTGACCGAGCCCGCCTCGCGGATCGTGTGCAGGAGCCGATCGGGCCGCGCGGGATCGCCGCTGATCGAGATCGCGACCTCGCCGACCCCGAAGGCGTAGAGCATGTTGAACTGGCCGGGCGCGAACGCGAGGCCGCCCGGGCGGCCCGGCACCTCGATCGTCGCCGTGAAGGTCGTCGCCGTCTCGCGGTGGACGCGCTGCACGCGCGCCGGCTCCGGCGCCCAGGGGTTCGGGGCGGAGGGCGCCAGGGGCAGCGGGGCCTCCCGCGGCACGAACGTCATGGCTCGGCCCCGTCGAGGCTGAAGACGTCGAGCCGCTGCAGCCGCACGCGCTCCAGGCGCGCGTAGAGCTGCCGCAGGAGGCGCAGGGACACGGCGTACCCGAGCGCGGGATCGGCGTCCGAGCACGCGCGCACGTGCCCCGCGTCGAGCCCGATCGCGCGGACCTGTGTGACCGCCCTCGCGTCGAGCACCCATCGCCGCGGCGGGAAGAGCCAGTGAAGGCCCAGGATGTCCCCGCCCGACAGGCTCTCGACCTGCACCGGCTCGCGGCCGGGGCGGTGGATCTCGAGCGCCACCCGCCCCTGCGTGAGCAGGAACAGCGTGTCCGCCTCGCCTCCCTCCCGGAGGAGGAACGCCCCCTCCGGGAAGCTCCGCGCAGACGCGCCCTCGGCCAGGCGCGCGAGGTGCGCGGCCGGGAGCGCCTCGAGGAACGGGTGGGCTCCGAGGACGGGGAGGATCTCCTGCGCGCTCACCGTCGCCTACCCCTTGCCGGCGGCGACAGCGCCGTCTCCAGCGCGGATGGCCGCCGCCTCCTGGGTGATGTCGATCCCGACGGGGCACCACGTGATGCACCGGCCGCAGCCGACGCAGCCGGACGTGCCGAACTGATCGATCCACGAGGCCAGCTTGTGCGTGAGCCACTGCCGGTAGCGGGCCCGGCGCGAGGCGCGGACGCTGCCGCCGTGCAGGTACGAGTGGTCGAGGGAGAAGCAAGAATCCCAGCGCCGGAAGCGCTCGGCTGTCTCGGAGGGACCCGCGAACGCGGAGTCCCGACCCACGTCGACGGAGGGACCCGCGAACGCGGCGTCCCGACCCACGTCGACGGAGGGACCCGCGAACGCGGAGACGTCCTCGACCGTGCTGCAGAAGCACGTCGGGCACGCGAGCGTGCAGTTGGTGCATGCGAGGCAGCGCTCGGCCACATCGTCCCAGCGGGGGTGATCGAGGTTCCGATAGAAGAGCTCCTTGATGCCGTCCGTCTCGAGCTCCCTGCCCATCCGGGTCGCCGTGCGGCGCGAGACCTCGAAGGCCGCGCGGACGTCGTCCTCGCCCGCGCGGGGCGCGCCCACGCGAGCGAGCAAGGAGGCGCCGGCGTCGCTGCCCACCTCGACGAGGAAGCGGTGGCCACCGTCGAGGAGCTCGGTCAGCGCGAGGTCGAAGCCTCGCTCGGCGCGCGGCCCCGTCCGCATCGACACGCAGAAGCACGTCCCGCCCGCCTGCCCGCACTGCACCGCGATGACGAAGAGGCTCCTGCGGCGCGCCACGTAGTCGGGGTCTGGCGTCGCGCCGTCGACGAAGACGCGGTCCTGCACGTCGACCGCGGCCAGATCACACGCCCGCGCGCCGAGGACCGCGAGGCGCGGAGGGGCCTCGGCCTCGTCGGTCCGGGAGATGGAGCCGCCGCGCCGCCTGAGCTGCACCAGGCGGAGCCGGGGCACGAACAGGAGGTGCTTGAGCGACCGCGGCCCGACCGCGTAGCCGAACAGGGCCTCGTCCGCGCGCCTGGCGAGCCGGTAGCGGCCCGCCTCCTGCTGCTCGGTCCAGCCGGCCGGGAGCTCCTCCACGCCCTGGATCTCGTCGTACACGATGGCCCCGCCGCGGAGGGTCGGACCGATGAGCCGGTACCCCTCCTCGCGCAGGCCCTGGAGGAGCGCCGGGATCCCCTGCCGGCCGAGCACCGCGCGATCGCCAGGTTGGAAGCTGGTCCCTGCGCCACTCATGCGGAGCCGGTGAGCACGGTCCGTGCCGCCGGCTCCGAGCCGCACACGAACACCGCGCATGCGCCAGGCCGCCTGGGCCCCGGCGCCCGCCCACCTTTGCGAGGGGCTCTGCCTGCCGTAGCGTGCCCGGCGCCGCACAGGGCTGCCGGCCAGGAGCTGGCGCGACCGATGAAAATGATTTACACTTTCAATATCAACAGCGAACCATGATTCCCGGCGCTTCCTCCTCTCTCCCCCTCGACCCAGGCCCCTCCACGCTGAGCTCGACGGGCGAGCCCGCATGCCCCCGCGGGGCGCGCGACGCTGCAGCGGCGGGGCCGCTCGCGGAGGTGCGCACCGGGGAGCGGGTGGCCGTGGTCGAGGTCGGCCTCGACGCCGAGCTCGCCGGATGGCTCGGGGCGATGGGGCTCGGCCCCGGCCAGACGCTGACGTTGATCCGTCGCGCCGCGTTCGGCGGCCCCCTCCATGTGCGCACCGGCTCCGGGGGCGAGCTCGCGATCAACGCGGCGCTCGCGCGTTCCATCCGGGTCGCGCCCCTGCTCCCGCCCAGGCGGATGCCGTGACCGCCGCCGCCCCCGAGGTGCGCGCGCCCCGCCTTCCGGCGGCGGCCGAGCGGCCGCTGGTCGCGCTCCTCGGGCGGCCGAACTCGGGCAAGTCGTCGCTGTTCAACCGGCTGACCGGCGGCAGCGCCCACGTCGGCAACTTCCCCGGCATCACGGTCGACATCCTCACCGCCGACGTCCGCCTCGCCGGCGGGACGGCCGTGACGATCGCGGATCTACCCGGGCTCTACTCGATCGAGTCCGTCGTCGATCCCGCGACGGATGAGGGCGTCGCGCGCCGCTTCCTCGACCGCACCGGCGAGGCCGAGCGGCCGCGCCTCGTCGTCCAGGTGCTCGACGCGACGCAGCTCGCGCTCGGCCTGCGGCTCACGCGCGAGCTCGTGCGGCGCGGGCTCGCGCCGCTCGTCGTCGCCACCCAGCGCGACGTGCTCGAGGGCGAGGGGCGCGGGCTCGACCTCGGCGCGCTGGAGCGCGCCATCGGCCTGCCCGTGCTGCTCGTGAGCGCGAGGGACCCGGCCGCGCGCGGCGAGGTGCTCGACGCGGTCGCCGCGCGGCTCGACGCGATCGCCGCGGGCGCCGCGCGGGCCCCGGGCGACGCGGCGTGGGATCCGGACGAGGTCGCGCGCGCCGCGTACGTCGAGCCGCCGCGCCGCGACGCCGCCGCGGAGCGACGGAGGACCTTCACCGCGCGCGCGGACGCCGTGCTGCTCCACCCGGCGGCCGGCCCGGTCCTGTTCCTCGGGCTCATGGCGCTGCTCTTCGCCGCCGTCTTCCTCGTCGCCACCCCGGCCACCGAGGTGCTCGACGCGGCGATCGGTCAGCTCGGGGGCGTCGTGTCCCGCGCCCTCGGCGGCGGGCTCGCCGCCTCGTTCGTCGTCGACGGCCTGCTCGGCGGCGCGGGGACGGTACTCGCCTTCATGCCGCAGATCGTGGTCCTCACGGTCGCCATGGAGCTGCTCGAGGCGAGCGGTTACCTCGCGCGCGGCGCCTTCCTCGTCGACCGATGGCTCCAGCTCATGGGGCTCAGCGGCCGCGCGTTCCTGCCGCTCCTGATGGGGCACGCGTGCGCGGTGCCGGCCGTGCAGGCCACGCGCATCCTCCGCGATCCGCGCGAGCGGCTCACGGCGATCCTCGTCCTGCCGCTCATGGCCTGCTCCGCGCGGATCCCGACCTACGGGCTCCTCCTGACGACCTTCTTCGCCGCCCACGGCCCGTGGGTGCAGGCGCTGCTCTTCGTCGCGCTCTACGTCGCCGGCATCTTCTCCGGGCTCGTCGCCTCGCTCGTGCTCCGTCGCACGGCGACCCGCGGGCGCTCGCTCCCCATGGTGCTCGAGATGCCGGCGTACCGCAGCCCCGAGCCGCGCCTGGTCGCCCGCCAGGCGGCCCGGGCGGCGTGGCGGTTCACGCGCGAGGTCGGGACCGTGATCCTCGCCGTCTCGGCCGTGCTGTGGGTGCTCCTGAAGGTCCCCATGCCGGGCGCCGCGGCGCCGGCGCCGCCGGCCGCGGCGGCCGAGCTCACGTCCACCCCGCTCGCGTCGAGCATCGCCGGCGGCGTGGGGCGCGCGCTCGAGCCTTTGACCGCGCCGCTCGGCTTCGACTGGCGCATCAACGTCGGCCTCATCGGCTCGTTCGGCGCGCGCGAGGTCATGGTCGGCACGATGGGCGTCATCTTCGGCATCGAGGGCGCCGACGACGAGCCCGCGCCGCTCGCCGAGCGGATCCGCGAGGCGAGGCGCCCGGACGGGACGCACGCCTACTCGACGCGCACGGGGCTCGCGCTGCTCGCGTTCTTCGTCCTGGCCTGCCAGTGCATGAGCACCGTGGCGGCGATCCGCCGCGAGACGAAGACGTGGCGCTGGCCGGCGTTCGTCCTCGCCTACAGCTACGCGGCGGCGTACGTCGCGGCGCTCGTCGTCTATCAAGGGAGCGGGCTGCTCGGGATCCCGTGAGCCAGCCCGGGAGGGCGGCGCCGGGTCCGCAGTTTGCTCCATCGCCGGATGGGCCGAGAGCCGACGCACGCGCGGGCGCTCGAGCGTGCCGCGGGCGCGGCAGCGCGCCGAGCGGCTTCATCTCGCCCTCGACGAGGAGACACGGTGACCGAGCACGTCCTCTGGTTCGATTCGCTGTCCCGCAACGACGTCGCGTCCGCCGGAGGAAAAGGCGGCAACCTCGGAGAGCTCACGCGCGCCGGGCTACCCGTGCCTCCGGGCTTCGTCATCACCGCCGACGCGTACCTCGCGGCGATGGAGGCCGCGGGGGTGCGAGAGCAGCTCGTCGAGCTCTTCGCCGACGCCGATCCGAACGACCCGGCCGGGCTGCGCGCGACCTGCTCCGCGATCCAGCGCCTCGTCCGGGCGGCGCCGCTCCCGGCCGCGCTCCAGGCGGAGATCACCGGCGCCTACCGGAAGCTGGGGCCCGACGCGATCGTGGCCGTCCGGTCGTCCGCAACCTCGGAGGACTCGGCCTCGACCTCGTTCGCCGGCATGCACGAGACGTACACCGACGTGACCGGCGAGCAGGCGCTGCTCGACCGCGTGCGCGACTGCTGGGCCTCCGCCTTCGGCGAGCGCGTGGTCAGCTACCGGAAATCCCAGCGCCTCACCGAGGAGCCCGCCCTGGCGGTCGTCGTGCAGCGCATGGTCGGCTCCGAGCGCTCCGGCGTCATCTTCACCGCGGATCCCGCGACGAAGGACACGTCACGCATGGTCGTCGAGGCGGCGTTCGGCCTCGGCGAGGTCGTGGTCGGCGGGCAGGTCGAGCCGGACACGTACACGGTCGCGAAGCGCGGGCCGCGGCTCCTGGAGGCCCGCGTCGGCCACAAGGCGTTCAAGCTGGTGCGCGCGCCGGACGGCGGCGGAGAGCAGCGCGTGGACCTGCCGGAGGACGAGGGCGCGCGGCGCGTGCTCGAGGACGACGAGGTGCTCGATCTCGCGCGCCTCGCGCTGCGGGTCGAGGAGCACTACGGCGCGCCCCAGGACATCGAGTGGGCCGTCGAGGACGGGGCGACGTACCTGGTGCAGACCCGCCCGATCACCACGCTGGGCGCGCCGCACCCCGCCCCCGGGGAGGTGCTTGTCTCGGGCCTCGGCGCGTCCCCGGGCACGGCGTCCGGCGTGGTGCGCGTGCTCCGCTCGCCGGAGGAGGGGCAGCGGCTCAGGGCCGGCGAGGTCCTCGTGGCGCCCATGACGTCACCCGACTGGGTGCCCGCCATCCGCCGCGCGGCGGGCCTCGTGACGGACAGCGGCGGGATGACCTGCCACGCCGCGATCGTCAGCCGCGAGCTCCGCATCCCCTGCGTCGTGGGCACGCGCTCCGCCACGCGGACCCTGCGGGACGGCGAGCTCGTCACCGTCGACGGCGCGCACGGCAAGGTCCTCGAAGGGCAACGGGCCGCCGCGGAGGCGCCCGGCGCCGCTCCGGACGGGGCGCCCGCGGCCGCGGGGGTCGCGCCCGCGGCGAGGGCCGAGGCGCGGGTCGAGCGCGCGCCGGGCGCCGCCTTCGCGCCCGCGGCTTCGCCGGCCGTCCTCGGCACGCGGCTCTACGTGAACCTGGCGATCGCCGAGCGCGCCGAGGAGGTGGCCGCGCTGCCCGTGGACGGCGTGGGGCTGCTCCGGGCCGAGTTCATGCTGCTCGACGCGCTCGGCGGCGTGCACCCGAAGGCCTTGGTCGCGTCCGGCGGCCGCGACGAGTTCCTCCAGAAGATGTCGGCCTCGCTGCTGCGCATCACCCGCGCGTTCCAGCCGCGTCCGGTCATCTACCGGACGTACGATTTCCGCACCAACGAGTTCCGCGGGCTCAAGGGGGGTGAGCAGCACGAGCCCGCCGAGGACAACCCGATGATCGGGTATCGCGGCTGCTACCGGTATGTCCGCGATCCGGAGCTGTTCGCGCTCGAGCTCGAGGTGCTCGCCCGCGTCCGCGAGGAGACGCCGAACCTGCATGTGATGATCCCGTTCGTCCGCACGCGCTGGGAGCTCGCGGCCTGCCTGGACCTCATGGACAGGAGCCCGCTCGGCCGCCAGCGCGGGCTGCACCGGTGGGTGATGGCCGAGGTGCCGTCCGTCGCGTTCTGGATCCCGGAGTACGCGCGCATGGGCATCGACGGCGTCTCGATCGGCTCGAACGATCTGACCCAGCTCACGCTGGGGGTCGACCGCGACTCCGCGGTGTGCGCCGAGCTGTTCGACGAGTCCGACGGGGCGGTGCTCGACGCCATCGGGCGGATCATCCAGGCGTGCAGGGCGGCCGGGATCACCTCGTCGCTCTGCGGCCAGGCGCCGTCGAACCGCCCCGAGTTCGCCGAGCACCTCGTTCGGCTCGGCATCACGTCCATCTCGGTGAACCCGGACGCCGAGCCGGCGGCGCGCCAGGTCATCGCGGCGGCCGAGCGGCGGCTCTTGCTCGAGGCGGCGCGGCGGCCCTGAGGGCGGCGACGGGCCGTGCTCGCTGGCAGTGAGCCCTGCTCGCTAACCACCCCCGCGACACCGCGCATTCTCCGCGGCGCCCAGCGCCTCGCGCTGCGGCTCGGTCAGCTCCGGGAACGAACAGGTGAGCCAGCACAGCGCGGCGATGGCGGTGCCGTGCAGGTTCTGTATCACGCGCGAGGCGATCGCCGGTTCGTCGTACTCGAGGTCGACCTGCGCGGCGTCATGGCGGCGCAGCACTATCCCCTCCAGCTCGTGACGCAAGGTGCGCGCGGCCGTGGCGGCGTCGCCGTGCCCCTCGTACTCGGCGGCGAACCCGCCGAGACAGGCGCCGGTCCGCCGATCGCGGACGCGGACGCGGCCCAGCCCCGCCGTGACCGTCTCGCCGGTCCTCCCGTTCATGGAGGCCAGGATCACCTCCATCACCGCGCCGTGCCGGAAGTGGGGCTTTGCGACCTCGAGGGGGATCTCGTACGCCTCCGGCGGGATCACCGAGCTGCAGACGACGATGTTGAAGTTCTCGATTCCCGCCATCGCCAGGGCCAGATCGAACGACCCTGTGTGCCATGGATCGAGCCCACCGCCGTGGTCGGTGTCGCCGTATCCCGAGGTGACGAAGTAGGCCAGCGGCACGCGGGTGAGGTAAATCGGCTCTTGTTGCATCGGGGCTCGCCTCCGGGACATCCAGGGTTCCGCGCCGCACGTCTCGGCGTTCTTGCGCGAGCGCCGTGATGCCCCCGCGGGCCCGCGCCCCGGCAGCATGAGATGCCGGCGCTGCCCCCGCGTCTCCGACGCCTGCGAGGACCACGGCGACGGACCCGCGCTGTCCGGGCGGTCCGGCGCGACGCTGGAGCGCTGGGTGGGCCGCGCGGGCGCGGACAAGATGGCGCGAGTCCCCTCATCGCAGGAGCGCCTCATGACCGCAGCGGAATCTGCATTTGGCGCGGAGCTATCCCCCTTCGCCGGGGTAACGTCGTTCATGCGCCGTCCGGTCACGCGCGACCTCGCCGGCGTGGACGCCATTTTCAGCGGAGAAATTGAACAGGGAGGCGGGGAGACGGGGAGTATTTTGAAGACTTTTCTCCCCGCCTCCCCGCCTCCCTGTGAATTTTCCGAAGAATTTGAGGGGATTCCTCAGGGCTGCCACCCCTCTTCCGCCCCGCATGGGCTCCCCCGGCGACCGCGATGCTCTTCCCCAGGATCTCGGGCTTCGAGGCGGACGTCCTGCGGACGTCCTGCTCACCAACAAGGCGATGATGCGGGTGCTCGAGGAGAGCGGCCTGCGCCTCTGCCTCGATCTCCGGGCAGGCGTTTACCACGTCACCGCCCACTTCGAGGCGGTCGCCGCCGGCGCGCCGGCGGCCCGCCCGAGCAGCTCTGTACCGCGCCAGGCCTGACTCGCGCGGTCCGCGCGGCGCGCCACAGCGCATCGGCGAGCACCATCACCGCGGCGCCCCCGGGCAGCCACAGGAGCCACGCCGCTCCCACCGGGGCCATCGCAAACATCCGGTTCAGCCCAGGCACATAGAGCAGCGCCATCACCAGCGCGACCTCGATCGCCAGCCCCGCGGCCACCCAGGGGTTCGACCAGAACGCGAGCCGCTTCCGTAAAGGCCCGTCGCGCTGCGCGAACAGGCACCCTATCTGACCCGAGACGATCCCGATGAACGTCATGGTGGCCGCCCCTCGCTCCAGCGCACGAAACGACTCGAGCGAATCGAACGGCCTCCAGCCGTGCGCCCAGTAAAACCCGAAGGTTGCGGCGACGCCGAGCAGCGCCTCGACGGCTCCGTAGAGGAGAAAGGTCCGCAGCGCGAGCTCCCGGGTGAGGATCGGCTTGCGGGGCGGCTCCGGAGGCACGTGCAGCGTCGCGGGCGACGCCGGCTCCACGCCGAGCGCCAGCGCGGGGAGCACGTCGGTCCCCAGGTCGATCGCGAGCACCTGCACGATCGCGAGCGGGAGGGGGATCGGGAAGAAGATATAGAGAAGGAACGGGACGAGCTCCGCGACGTTGCTCGTGAACACATAACTCACGAAGCGGCGGATATTCTGCTTGATCGCCCGCCCTTCCTCGATGGCCGCAACGATGGTGGCGAAGTTGTCGTCGGAAAGGATGATGTCCGCCGCCTGCTTGGCCACCTCCGTGCCGCGCAGCCCCATGGCCACGCCGACGTCGGCGTGGCGGAGCGCGGGGGCGTCGTTCACCCCATCGCCGGTCACCACGACCACCTCGCCGGCTCGCCGCAGCACCTGCACCACCCGCAGCTTCTGCTCCGGCGTCGTCCGCGCGAGGCTCGCGCCGGCCTGGAGCAGCGCCAGCAGCGCCCGGTCATCCATCGCGTCGATCTCCGGCCCTTCGACGAGGCGGTCCGCCGTATCCAGCCCGATCGCGGCAGCCACCGAGCGCGCGGTCGCGGGGTGATCGCCCGTCAGGATGACGACCCGCACCCCCGCGCGCCTGCAGGCGGCAATCGCCGCGGGGACCTCCGGCCGCGTCGGGTCGTGCAGGCAGACCAGGCCCAGGCACGTGAGCGGGCCGCCGGCCTCCCTCACGGCGAGCAGGAGGACGCGCTCGCCGCGCCCGGCCGCGCTCACCACCGCCTCGTCGAGCCCTGCAGGCGCCGGCGCGCCGGTCAGCGCCACCACCGCCTCGGGCGCCCCCTTCACGAGCTCCCGCGTGGCGCTGCCAGCCGCGCACGTCACCGCCATGTAGCGCCGGCGCGCGTCGAACGCTGTGTCGGCGACCCGCGGCCACCGGGCGCGCGCCTCGGCCAGGTCCACCCCGCCAGCCGCGGCCCAGCGCGCGAGGGCCACGTCCACCGGATCGCCCTCGTAGTCGCCGCCCCCCGGCGCCGGACGCGCGTTGTTGCACAGCGCGGCCGCGAGCCGCGCCGCCTGCTCCGCGTCCGGGGGCGCGCCGCGCGCGGGGGTGAAGCCGCGCACCGAGAGCGTGTTCTGCGTGAGGGTCCCCGTCTTGTCCGTGCAGATGGTCGTCACCGAACCGACCACCTCGACCGCGGACAGGCGCCGCACCGGGGCTCCGCGGGCCGCCATGCGCTGCGCGCCGATCGCGAGCGACACGCTGAGCGTCGGGAGCAGCCCCTCGGGGACGAGCGCCACGATCACGCCGATCGCGAACGTGAGCGCCCCCAGCGGGCCGACGCGGTGGAACGCCTGCGCGAGCACCAGCGTGGCCGCGCCGGCGATCACCGCGACGGCCGCGGTGACGCGCGAGAGCTGCGCGACCTGGCGCTCGAGCAGCGAGCCCTCGCGCCCGCCCTGCTCGAGGAGCAGGGCGATCTTGCCCGCGGCGCTCTCCGCGCCCGTCGCGAAGACGATCGCCTCGCCCGCGCCGGTCACCACGGACGCGCCGCTCGGGAGCAGGCTCGGGAGCGCGAGCTCCTCCACGCTTCGGCCCGCCGGGGTGACCGGCGCGGCGTCGCGATCGACGGGGGCCGTCTCGCCCGTGAGCATCGAGAGGTCGATCGAGAGGCTGTCTGCGCCGAGCAAGATGCAGTCGGCCGGGACGAGCTCCCCCGCCGCGAGCCGGACCACGTCGCCCGGGACGAGCTCGCGCGCGGGCACGCCCCGCTCGACGCCCGCCCGGACGACGCGGGCGCGCACGGCGATACGGCGCATCAGGCTGCTCACGACCTGCTCGGCGCGGTGCTCCTGGAGGAACGCGAACACGCCGTTGAGCACCACGACGGCGACGATGGCGAACCCGAGCTCCGGGGCGCCCGCGGCGAAGGCCAGCCCGGCGCCGAGCCAGAGCAGCAGCGCGAGCGTGTGCGTGAACTGCGCGAGCAGGGCCCGGAGCGGCCGCGATTTCCTGGGCGGCGCGGGCTCGTTGTCGCCGTGCGCGAGCCGCCGCCTCGCCGCTTCGGCCTCGGTCAGGCCGCTCGGCGTGGATCGCAATGCCTGGATTCGCCTCTCGACCGAGAGCGCGGCGAGCGCCACGGGACGGACGCGTGGCTGCGCGCCGGTGCCGAGGGGCTGCTTTGCTCGTCCGGCCGCGGCAACAGGAGGGGGCGAGCGACTCACATCCGCGGGCCTCGGCCAGCACGTAGCAAGCAGCAAGCCGGCCCGCTGCCCCCTGGCGGGATGGCCACGGCGCGCGCTGAACCTGCGCTGACGGGGCGAGGACCGACGAGGCGAGCTGCTCAAGGCGCTGCGCCAAGCATGAACAGCTCGGCGTCCTGGGAGGTAACCCCCATGGCGCTGCCGCGTTGACGCTTCAGGCGGCATGGCTCTCGTGCCACAATCGACCGTTCGAGGCGGGGGTCATGGCGTCGACAGATGAGATCGAGGCGTCCAGCAGTCGGGAAGACGAGGTCGCCTGCAAGGCTTCCCCCCGTCGATGCGCGCACCACGAGGCCCGCGCGACGCCGGGCGATCTCGATGAACGCGCCGCGCCCGAGGGGCGCGACATCGCCCAGCGCAGGCGGGACGGGCAGGCGCTCCGCGAGAGCGAGGAGCGCTTCCGGCTCACCTTCGAGAACGCGCCCATCGGCATGGCCATCGTCGGGCTCGACGGGCGGTTCATCCGCGTCAACCATGTCTTCTGCGAGATCGTGGGCTACGCGGTCGACGAGCTCTCGAGGCTCCGCTTCCAGGACATCACCCACGCCGACGACGTGGACGCCGACGTGGGGCTGGTCGAGCGGCTTCGCCGCGGCGAGATCCCGCGGTATCAGCTCGCCAAACGATACGTCCACAAGAACGGCGCGATCATCCCCGTCGTCCTGCACGCGTCCGTGGTGCGCGACGAGAAGGGCGAGCCCATTCACTACATCGCCCAGGTGGAGGACGTCACGGCGCGCAGGCGGGCCGAGGAGGAGCGGGAGCGCCTGCTCGCGCAGCTCGACACCGAGCGGAGGACGCTGCAAACGATCTTCGACAGCGCGCCCGTCCCGCTCCTGCTCATCGAGCGGAACGGCGCAGAGCGCGTGCTCGCGAACCCGCACGCGATCGAGCTCACCGGGGGCGCGGCGGATCGGAGCGAGTACGTCGGTCGGCTGCGCCGTCCGGACGGCACCCCCGTCCCGCTCGACGAGCTGCCCTCGAGCCGGGCGATGCGAGGCGAGACGATCCCCGGCGAGGAGATCGTGGTCGCCTGGGCGGACGGCTCGTGCCGGACCTTTCTCATGGCCGCCGCGCCGCTCCGCGACAGCGCGGGGGAGATCACCGGGGCCGTCGTCGCTGGCGAGGACATCAGCCCGCTGAAGGAGCTCGCGCGGATGCGCGAGGAGTGGACCAGCATCATCGCCCATGACCTGCGTCAGCCGATCACCAACATCGTCCTCAGGGCCTCCCAGCTCGCGAAGCAGCCGCAGTCCAGCGACAAGGCGCAGCACATCCTGGCGAGCGCGATGCAGCTCAACCGGATGATCAGCGATCTGCTCGACGTCTCCCGCCTCGAGTCGCACCGGCTGGATCTCAGGCCCGCGGAGGTCGATCTCCCGGCGCTCATCCGGGCGACGGTGGAGCGGACGGCGGACGCGACGAGGGGACACCGGGTCGACGTCGAGGTGCTGGACGGCGTCCCGCCGCTCCTGGCCGATCCCGGGCGCCTGGAGCAGGTGCTCACCAACCTGCTCTCCAATGCAGCGAAGTACGGCGCCCCCGAGACGCCCATCCGGATCGCGGTGGAGCGGCGGGGCGGCGAGGCGCTCGTCGCGGTCGAGAACGAGGGCCAGGGCATCGCGCCGGAGGAGCTGCCGAAGCTGTTCGGCCGCTACTACCGGACCCGCGAGGTGAAGGCAGCAGGCGCCGCCGGGCTGGGCCTCGGGCTCTACATCGTGCGAGGGCTCATCGAGGCCCATGGGGGACGGATCTGGGCCGAGAGCGCGCCCGGGAAGACGACGTTCCAGTTCGCGCTGCCGCTTCCGTAGGTGTCAGAAATCCGCCAGGAAAACCCGTCGATGGCGAGCGGCCGCCGGAAACAGCAGCAATCTTGATAGTTTCCGGCGCAGGACGGACGCGCGCGGCCGAGGCACGGGCCATGGACAGCTTGGCCACGGTCGGATCCAGCCCCCTGGAATCAACCGTTCGCTGGCCACCAAACGTCCCGGCGCCCCGCTGCACGGCGCCGTTGCGCTCCACCAGCCCGCTCGGTACCCTCGAGGGAAAAATGACGTCCACCGCGCCGCACGGCTGCTGCGAGAGGAGCCATGACCAGGGCCCCGCCTCCCGCCGCCGCTCCCCTCCGGCCCGATGAACAAACGGCGCGGCGCCCCGTCCCCCTCCAGGGCATGTTGCACATAACGGCGCACACCGACATGTGAATCAAGCACCACGCCAGGGCCGAACGCCGTGGCTTCCCGGACCGATGAAAGGAGTTCTGACAACATGAAGAGGTTCCTGGCTCTTTTTGCCGCCTTGGGTTGCTCCCTCGCCACGTCGCACGTGCTCGCGAATCCTCTCGCTGTGACCGGCCAGTGGCGGACGATCGATGAGCAGGGGGTCGAGCAGTCGGTGGTGGAGATTTACGAGAAGGGCGGGAAGATCTTCGGCAAGATCGTGAGCCTGAAGCAGCCGCTCGACGAGAAGGGGAAGCCGAAGCTCTGCACCGCCTGTGAGGGCGCCGACAAGAACAAGCCCCTTCTGGGGCTCGTCATCATCAAGAACATGGTCCGCGATGACGACGAGTACGACGACGGTACGATCCTGGATCCGAACAACGGCGAGACCTATAGCTGCAAGCTCGAGGCGATCGAGGGCGGGAAGAAGCTGAAGGTGCGCGGCTTCCTGGGCATCTCCCTCCTCGGCAGGACCCAGACCTGGCTGAAGAAGTAACATCTTCTCCTACACCGGTCGTGGTGCACCTTGGCTGAGAGTGGGGTCATCCGGTTTCGCGCTCGTCGTTGATGAAGCTCGGGGCGCTGGGATTCACCACCACCTGGTACTGACGTCCCGTGGACAGCACGCTCGGATCGATGCCCTCCTTGAACGGTACGCGCGTCTGCGTGAGCTGGTGGCCGGGCAAGCAACACGCGAGGGTGAAGGCCGCGTCCCAGCGCAGCCGATCGAGCACCCTGTCCACGTGCACGTGGGCGTGGACGAACGTCACGAACACCGGCATCGGGGGCAGGGCATTGAGCTGATCCGCGACGTCGTCGATGCTGGCCTTGTGCCACGCCAGGCGCCGAATGCCGAAGCGATCGCGCCACGCCTCCACCAAGGCCACGTTGAGCAGCGGATCGACGCTGATGTTGTCCGCCTCGCTCTTCAGCGAAAAGAGGGCCCCGGTCCTCGCGTGGGCCCCGTCCCCGACGTGAATGACGCGACATGGGCCGCCCTTGGTCAAGAGGGGCCGAAGATGACAGAGGGCAGAGTAGCTCTCGGTCATTTCCTTGGCGGGCCTGGTCGCTTTTGCGAACAGGGGCCACAGCGCTTCGAAGGAGTTCCTTCGCATCAGCCGGTCCAGGTAGTCGCCGTTCGGGGGCTGCGCGTCGGTGCTGGCCATGGAGGCTGCTTGTAGCAGAGCTGCCGCGATCCGCGCGGACCTCCCGTCGGAGGACCGAGCGGGGCCGGCTCGACGATCGAACGGCAAAGCCTACTCGAGGACGCTCAGCAGCGCGCGCCCCAGCGCCTTCTTCTCCTCCGGATCGACGTCGTCGCGCGCCCGGATGCCGAGCACCGCGTCGACCGTGGACGTGATCGTCTCGGGCGACACGCGTTCCGAGCCGATGTACGAGAGGCCGCGGCGCAGGTTGAAGCGGCCGAGCGCGAGCCGATTCCACGCGATCTGCAGCGCCGCGACGGGCGGCATGCGCGGATCGCGCGTGATCGAGCCGAACGTCGAGCTCTTCGCGATGAACTCGCGGTTGCCGCTGGCGCTGCCGAGCCCGAAGACATGGACCGCATCTGCGCGCGCGATGAACGACAGTTCGGGCTCGGTGGTGCGCGCCTCGATGATCGGACCTGCGGCCCAGAGCCCGAGCGTCCCCCAGAAACGCTCGGCCTCGAGCCCAAACTCGAGCATCCCTTGGCGGAACGAGCTCGACACCCGAGCGCCGGCGACGACCTGCGACGACAGCGCGAGCGCCGAGTCGAGCATCCCGAAGTCGTGCCCCGCCGCGCCGAGGATCGCCTCGAGCGCCGCCTCCTCGCCGCGCGCGCGCGCGGCATCGCCGAGATCCCACCGCAGATCGACCGCGTCGCGGAAGCGGGTGGCGAGCGCGTCGTACGCCGTGCCGTACATCGCCTCGAGCGCGAAGGCGTGCTGATCGCGCGCGCGCGCCGTGGTCCCGTGCTGCGCGAGGTGCGCGTGGACGGCGTCGATCTGCTCGCGCGGCAAGCTGCGCAGGTCGCGCGCGAACGCGAGGCGGTGCGCGGCGTTGTACAGCATGGCCTCGCCGTCCGTGATGCCGAGGGCCTCCTGCGCGAGCTCCGCCGCGGGCTTCTCCCACTTCGCGCGAGCGGGGTCGGCCGCGGCGATGTAGGCGCTCCTCCACGCGGGCCGCAGGGCGAAGACCGCCGCCGGGTCGGCGCCTTCCGGCAGCTCCTCTGAGTGCTGCGAGGCCGCGCGCACCGCGGCCGCGCGCTGCGCGACGACGACGTGCGGATCGAGCTCCAGGGTGGCCGGCTCGATGATGTAGGGCAGAAGCATGAAGCTGAGCGCGTCGCGCGTCGTCGCCGGGTCTGCGTGGCCGTTCCAGCACGTGCTCGCGCCGACGACGACACGCGGGCGCACGATCGCGGCGATCGCCTTCATGCTCGGCCCGCCGCTCGGCGCGCCGATGAGCAGGAACCAGCGGGGCGCTGCGCTCGCGGGCGCGAGGATCTCCTGCCATGCCTGCGCGCGCTCGTCGTCGCTCACGCGCGCGTCGTCGAGCACCGAGAGGAGCCCGGCGATCTCCGCCGGCACTTGGCGCGCCCAGTACCCGTCGACCGCTCCGGCGTAGCGCGTCACCGCCTGCGCCAGCTCCGCACCGCTCAGGTGGGGACTCGCGGCGGCGCGGGTATACGCTTGCAGCATGTCCGCGCCGAGGCGCATGCGCTGCGCCTGCGCGAGCGCTGCGATGCGCGCGAGCACGGCGCGGGGATCCATCGCGGCCTCGATCGCCGCCATGGGGACGAGCCAGCCGGCGAGCGACGGCGTGACGTCGTTCAGGAGCTGCGTCTTCTGCGCTGCGCTGACGTCGGTGAGCCCGATGAGCCCCGCCGCGAGCCCCGAGTTGACCTCGTCGAGCGGCCTGTCCGCGAGCTTCACCAGCGCGTCGATGCGCTCGGCGCGCGACCCGCTCACGAGCCCGGCCCGGAGCGCCGGCCAGTCGTTGGTTTTCCTGCGCTGCCACGCGAGGGCCTCGTCGAGCTTCGCGGCGACGTCCGCGTCCGAGGCCGCGCCGTCGGCGAGGAGCGGCACGAGCGCCTTGAACAGCGCGCCGCGCGGACGGGGATTGACGTCGCGCCAGCTCGCCGTCGCGGCGGCGTGGTACAAGGACAGCAGCGCGCTCTGCCGCGCCGCCGCAGAGAGCACGGTGGAGCGTCCGATGGCCGTGATCGCGTCCTCGATCAGGTCCGTCACGCCGGCCGTCTCCGCGACCTCCGCGAGGAACCCGGAAATGTCCACGTCCGGAGGCGCGGACGCGAGCGCCTCGCCGAGGAACCGCCCGCGCGCCTCCGCCTGGCGCGCGGCGATCCCGGAGGGCAGGCTCGACCAGTTTCCGCTCTCCTCCTCGCGGACGCCGTAGTCCTCGCGGAGCGTGTCCGCGCGCATCTCGTTCAGCGCAGCGGCGGAGGCGAACCACTGCGTGAGCTCCCGCTGCCGCGCGGGGCCGACGTCCGAGCCTTTCCAGAACAGCCGTCCCGTCGCGCGACGCACGCGATAGCTCGGATCGGCGAGAATGGCGTCGGCCTGCGCCGCGCTCAACGTGCCGGCGCTCCCGTACCACGCAGCGGCCGACTCGCGGACCGAGCGCGAGGCCGACTCCCGCAGCGTCACGAGCAGCTCGTCGACGCTCGGCGGATGCTGGAGGTCCGGCGTGCGCAGCGCTCCGGTCGCGCTGCGGAAACGCTTGGTCTGGAGGAGATCCGCGACGAACGCGACGAGCGCGCGGCGCTCGTCTTCCGTCGTTCCGGGGTTGTTCGAGAGCGACGCGGCCGCCTCGAGCAGGAGCGCCGGGCTCTCCGTGCTCGCGAGGATGCGGAAGACGCGCGCGAGATCGCCCGGGCGCACGGGCGCGCTTCGCAGCAGGTCGGTCTCGAGCGGTCCCTCCGTCACCGCCTCGAGCGCGAGCAGGTCGGCGACGGCGACCACGCCGAGGCGCGCGAGGTGTGCGGCTTCACCGTTCCAGTACAGCCGCTCCGGCTCGCCGCGGCAGTCGCCCGACGGGTACGGCTCGACGCTGAAGCCGCCGACCTGATTGACCGCGCGATCGAGCGCGAGGCGGACAGTCGATGAGGGGTTCTGCCCGAGGTGCGCGACCACCTGCTCTAGGACGCGATCGCCCGACAGAAAGGGCGCGTCGCTCATGGCTCTCTCGGTCGTGTCGACGCTCTCGGTCGTGTCGACGCTCTCGCCCATGTCGACGCAGCCGGCCGCGAGGAGAGTCCATGCGATGCAAATCGACGAGAACAGGCGTGTTTTGCGCATACTCACAGTGAAACTCCATGGCAAGGTTGGACAGCTTCATCGCGGCCCGCCGCCGTATCCGGGCGGCGCGGCGCAAGAGCCGGGGGATCGGCAGCCGCCACAACATAGATAGATCCGGCTGCTCATGTGTCCTCTGAGCACGATTCTGCTCATGGAGATGCGTGGGGGGTAGAGGACGCTATCGCAAGGACCAATCCAGTGTTCTTCAACGTGGACGCTTTACTGATGGTTGGCAACAAGACTGGTGGCCCCTTGTGCGTTGGGTCCGGGTTGGGCCCACTGGGATCCGGTCGACGGCAAGTGTGAGCGCAACCCGAGCCCTGGTCCTTGCACCGGAATCCCAGATGAGGCCACTTGCAACGCGACGCCGGGCTGTATCTGGGATGTGCAGGACCCGCTGGGCCCGCGGTGCGAGAACATCTCCTAGCGAGAAGAAACGAGGTCGAGGCGGGTGCTCGTCTTCGGGCCGCAGGCTTCGACCTGCCCTCCGCTCCCGCGGCGACACGTCGCAATCGAACCCTGGAGGCTTGAGGGCGATGCGACCATCCCCCACAGCATGGTCAATCGTCTGCCTCTTTGGTGCCACCCATTGTGCCGGTGGCGAAGCTGCGAGCCATGGCGAGGCGTCATCGCGCGTCATCTACGAGCAGGACGGCCGCGAGGAGCAGCGCGACTACCCTGTCGACTCGCCCGTCTACGCGTGGGCTCGGTCCTCGGCCATGATGCCCCCGATGCCCTCGCTCCGGCGAGCCGGGGAACGCGAGCTCGCGCTCGCCATCCTGGGGACGCTCTCCGAGACCATGGAGGCGAGCGGCAGGCCGCTCTGTCCCGAGGAGCGATTCCGGGACCAGCCCGTCTTCGGCGGCGTGTGCTCCGCGTTCCTCGTCGCGCCAGACACGCTGGTCACGGCTGGCCATTGTCTGAGCGCCCCCGGTGTGTGCTCCAGCATCGCCTTCGTCTTCGGCGCCGCCTATGACCGGTCGGACCGAGACCCGAGCCGGGTTGGACCGGAGGACGTATATTTCTGCCGCGAGGTGCCCGAGCGCGTCGCAAACGGCGTGCTCGGCGATTACGCTGTGGTGCGCCTCGACCGTCCCGTCGTCGGCCGCAAGCCGCTGCCTTTGCGGCGTGCCGGGAAGGTCGAGGATGACGAGGAGCTGATCCTCATCGGCAATCCGCTGGGCCTGCCCACCAAGATCGCAGCGCGCGGGAGGGTCCTGGACAACGCTCCGGCTCTCTTCTTCAAGGCCAGCACCGACAGTTACGGCGGCGGATCCGGATCGGTCGTCATGGGCGCGCGCTCGGGGCTCGTTGAAGGAGTTCTCGTGAGAGGCGAGAAGGATTTCGTGCAAGCCGGCGCATGCTGGGCGTCCCACGTCTGCCCGGCGGGAGGTTGGCCTTGCCGCGGGGAACACGTCTCTCGGGCGACCGCGTTTGCGGCCCGCGTTCCCGACCAGAGCGTTCGAACCAGCCCGTGAATCCAGGGACATCTTCATGTCGGAGCGAGATGTGATCATGGCCCCATGCTCCAGTGTGAGCGCGAATAGGCCCTGACTCGTCAAGTCACGGCGGCCCGTGGCGACCGGCCAGCCAGCGCGAGGTCACCGGGTCCGAAGCGCTGCGGTCATGCGGTTGGAAGAGCTCGTTACGAAGTGATCGCGCCCGCGGGCGAGCCGGCCCGATGGCCGAGGCTTCAGGCCGGGAGCGCTCGGAGCCTTCAGCGCCACGGGCAAGGAGCCCGCCTCGGCACGGTCGTTGCGTCCATGCCGGTCGATCTCGTGCCCAGACACGAGATCTCCAGCTCCCGCAAGCTGGCCATCGGCACGCGCACGATCTCGCATGATGAGGAATCCATGTTCGTCAACTATCTCACGCTGCCGCTCGTCACGGCGGCAGCGGCGCTGACGCTCGGGGCCGTCTATCTCTTCCGCGCGCCCGACCTCGGGGCTTCGGAGGGTCGCCGCCGCAGCTTCGCGTGGGCGTTCGGGGCGTCCGGGCTCATCCTGCTCATCACAGGTCTTCACATCGTGCTGACGTGGCCCCTCCCGGGCGGATACAACATCGTCTTCGGAGAGCCGCTCGCGTATTTCGGTGTCTTGCTCGTGGTCGGCGCGCCGGCGCTGTGGCTCGGCGAGCGCCTGGGGCCCTTGCTCCTGCTCGGCGCCCTCGGGGGCATCACCAACCTGGTGCTCGCGTGGGTCATCTTGCGCCATGGGATGACGCAGAATCCAGCGCTCGCCGCGGCGATGTACGGCGCGAGCGGCCTCGGGCTGGTGATCGCGCCGGCGATGGACAGGTCCGCGCTGGCGAGGAGGGTGGCAGGCGCGCTGCTCGCGGCTTCGGCGGCGCTGTTCGCGCTGTTCGGCTACGCGGCCTACATGAAGCACCCCGGCCTCGACGCGTTCGGGAAGTGGGTGCCCATCGAGATGCGCTCGCGGCGATAGACCTCCACCTCGACGGCGCACATCCCATCTCCCAGAGCTCCTTGCCCTTCGTCGCGCTGCACGCGGGCCTCGACCTCGGCGGCCTTGCGGTCCACGATCGCCGCGACCTCCTCCTGGGGGACGCCGAGCTCCGCCAGCACCTCCTCGTTGAGGTACACCTCGCCTCCTTCCGAGCCGGCGCCAGGCCCAGCTCTTCACGCCCCGGGAGGCCGACCTTGCGCGCCACCCAGACGTCGAGCGGCGCCTCGAGCGCCCGCGCGACCTCGTGGGCGACCGGGACCCCGCCGCGCGGATCAGGCCGAGTTGTGCGTACGCAGCTTGTGCGCTGCGAGCTCCTCGCCGATCGTGGCGAGCCTCGGCCGCCGCAGCCTCCCTCACGTCAGCTTGCCCTGCGACCGACCTCTACGGTGTCGGTGTCAGCTCGGCCAGGATCGCGTCGAGGCGCCGGAGCACCACTTCGAGCCGCTCGATCGCCGCCTTCAGGTCCGCCCGGTACTCTCGATCATCGGTATGGACCAGCTCTTCTCGCATCCCCACGAGCCGGATCGACAGGGCTGTCCTCACGTCTCTCGCCTCGCGCTCGTCGAGCTCGAAATGAAGCTTGGCCATATCTCCTCCTGATCCGCGAGCGGCATGTCCCCAGGACCGAGGCGTACATGGTGATGCGACGCCTCGCTGTCATCGGGTCCTGCGACGTCGGGAGCGCCTGCCGCGACGCCGTCCTGGTTCGCCGGCGTCCCGGCGCTTCCGGGCAGCGTGCGGAGGATGGCGAGCCCGCGTGCTCGCCAGCACCGAACCGTCATGGAGGCCGGTGCGCCGCGCAGGCGAGCGGCGTGACGACGGCCGAGGCAAGCGGGCGACACCGGAGAGCTCAGGCCCTGGGGTTGCATCACTTGCATCAGAGAGCGTCGTCGAGGGCGGCCACAGGAGGGCGGCCGCGCTCGTCCAGGAGGTGTCCCGCGATGCACCACGAGCAACCCCTTTTCCGCGCCGCTGTCCGGGAGACGGTCCTCTGCGGCGCGGCGTAGCGGAGAGCCATGGAGATCTGCCTCTTCGCGGGCAACGCGAACCTCCCTCTCGCGCAGGCCGTGGCGGAGCGCCTCGGCGTCGGCCTGGGCGACGCCCTGGTGCGCCGCTTCGCGGACGGCGAGCTTCACGTGCAGATCCGGGAGAGCGTGCGAGGGCGGGACGTGTATCTCCTCCAGCCGACGAGCCCACCGGTCGACGAGCACATCCTCGAGCTCCTGTTCCTCGCGGATGCATGTCGCCGCGCGGGGGCCTCGCGCGTGACGGCCGTCGTGCCGTATTTCGGCTATGCCCGCCACGACCGCCGCGCCTCGGGGAGGGAGCCGGTAGGGGCCCGGCTCGTCGCCGATCTCTTCAGGACGGCGGGCCTCTCGCGCGTGGTGGCCGTCGACCTCCACAGCGCCGCGCTCGAGGGGTTCTTCTCCATCCCGCTCGAGCACCTGAGCGCCGCGCCGCTGCTCCTGGAGGCAGCGCGCCCCTGGATCTCCGAACGCAGCGTGATCGTGGCGCCGGACCTGGGCGCTGCGAAGCTCGCGGATCGCCATGCGCGGCTCCTCCGCCTGCCGGTCGCCGTCGTGCACAAGACCCGCCTGAGCGGCGAGGACGTCAGGGTGCATACGATCACGGGCGAGGTCCGGGGGCGGTCGCCCCTCCTCGTCGACGACATGATCAGCACCGGCGGGACGATCGAGGCCGCCGTGAACGCCCTGCTCTCGGCGGGCTGCGCGCCGGACATCGTCGTCGTCGCGACCCACGCCCTCTTCGTTGGCACGGCGGTGATCCAGCTCCCCACCCTCCCGGTGCTCCGCTTCCTCGTGACGAACAGCGTCGCCGCCGCCGCGTGCCCGGCGCTCCCGATCGAGCTCGTCCGCCTGGACGGGCTCCTGGCCGAGGCGATCCGGCTGCTCCATGACGGCAGGTCGCTGGACGCGCTGCTCGCGCACGGGGAGCCCTCGTGAGCCCGCCCGGGAACGAATCGCTCCTCGGCCAGAGACCGGGCATGGTTGCACCCGCGAAGCTCCGCGCCGAGGGACTGAGCGTTTAATCCGGCAGATTTCTGGCTGTGCGAGCCCGCCCTCGCGCTGACGAGCGAGCAGCAGCAGCGGCTCTGCCTCGCGCGGGTCCTCGCGGTCGAGCCCGAGGTGCTGCGACGCGCTGGAGGCGTTCCTCACCCGGGACGTCGCGAAGGCCGAGGGCGTGCTCGCCGCGGACGCCGATGTGGATCGGATGCTCGTGGACGTGTTCGACGAGCTCCGCGCAGAGATGCGGCGACAGCCGGGCGTCGTCGATCAGTGCGTGTCGATGATGTTCTTCGCGAAGCACGTGGAGAGGCTCGCTGACCACGCGACCAACCTGGCCGAGATGGTGGTGTTCCTCGTCCGGGGCGAGGACGTCCGGCACGCGACGCGGCGGTGACACAGCCGAGCGGTCCAGGTCGTGCACCGCGAGTCAGCAGAGCAGCGCAGGGGAGCGCGGCGCGAGATCGTGGCGCCGGCACACGCGCTGGACAACGCGGGGCCATGGACATGAAGACGATACTCGACGAGATAGGCAAGACTCCCCTGCTGACGCTCGACGGCGTTCACGTGAAATGCGAATTCCGGAGCCCCTCTGGCTCCGTCAAAGACAGGCTCGCCAGGTACGTCATCGAGAAGGCGGAGACGACGGGGCTCCTGAAGAAGGGCGCCACGATCGTGGAGGCCTCGTCCGGAAACACGGGAACAGCCGTCTCCATGGTCGGCGCCGTGAAAGGATACAAGGTGACGATCTTCATCCCCGAGGGCCTCTCCCAGGAGCGCTACAGGATGATGAAGGCGTTCGGCGCGGGCGTGCGCACCGTCCCGCGGGACCGGATGGATCTTGCCGTGCAAGGCGCGATCGCCCTGGGGAGCGAGAAGGATCACTTCCACGTGAACCAGTTCGCGAGCCCCTGGAACGCGGAAGACCACGAGAAGCACCTCGGCGGGGAGATCCTCCGCGCCTTCGGGCGCCGGCGCATCGACGCGGTCGTCGCGGCGATCGGGTCCGGAGGGACCCTGATCGGCCTCGCGAGGGCGTTCCGGCGGGTCAACCCGGCGGTCAAGGTCCTCGGCGTCGAGCCTGCCCGGTGCGCCCTCGTCCACGGGCGGCTGCACGGCCAGTCCGAGGTGTGCCGGCCCCACCGGATCGAGGGTATCGCCGAGGGGTTCGTGCCCCCGCTCATCGACGACAACATCGAGCTCATCGACGACGTCCTCCTGGTCGAGGACGGAGAGGCCATCGAGGAGGCGAGGCGGATCGCAAGGGTGCACGGCTGCTTCGTCCGGGTCTCTTCCGGGGCGAACCTCCTGGCCGCGAGGAGGGTCAAGGAGAAGAGCCCGGAGCTGAGGAACGTGGTCACCTTGTTCCCGGACGAGGGGGAGAAGTACCTGAGCGAGGCGTGGTTCTCGCGCTGAGCGGGAGCTCGGCTACTCCAGCGCGCCCGCCTCGATGCATGCGCGCGCCAGCCCGGCGGCGTCCCCCCACGCGGCCGGCCGGCGCCCCGCGCCCGAGCCGTCTGGCGAGCTTGGCCGATCTGCGTTCCGGATTCTCTGCTTCTCTCTGGACGTCAGGCAGCGGTGACCGGCGAGTACCGCCTTGCGGTTGCGCGTGCGTGATGGCATCTGCCCCCGCGCAGCCGTGATGAAGGCGACGCGCATCGAGGAGGTGGCCGCTTGACGAGCTTCCTGGAACAGCCGAGCCGTTTCCTCTTCTTCACGGGGAAGGGGGGCGTCGGCAAGACAGCGCTCGCGTGCGCGGCCGCGATCCGGCTCGCCGACGCCGGGAAGCGCATCCTCCTCGTCAGCACCGACCCTGCGTCGAACCTGGACGAGATGCTCGGCGTCGCGCTCTGTCATCGACCCACGCCGATCCCCGGCGTCGACGGGCTCTCCGCGCTCAACATCGATCCCGAGAGAGCGGCCGACGCGTATCGAGAGCGCGTGATCGCGCCCTACCGCGACACCTGGACCGAGCCCCAGATCGCCGAGCTGCGCGAGCAGCTCGCCGGCGCCTGCACCGTGGAAATCGCGGCGTTCGACGAGTTCGCCGCGCTCCTCGCCGGCGACGAGCAGAGCGCGCCGTTCGATCACATCCTGTTCGACACGGCGCCGACCGGACACACGCTGAGGCTGCTCAGCTTGCCGCGCGCCTGGTCCACCTTCCTCGGGTCGGCCACGCACGGGGCTTCGTGTCTGGGCCCGCACTCGGGGTTGAAGATGCAAGCGACGCGGTTCGCCGCCGCGGTCGAGGCGCTGGCTGACGGTGAACGCACGACCATCGTCCTCGTGACGCGGCCTGATCGCGCTGCGCTGCGCGAGGTGGAGCGGACATCGGGCGAACTCGAGGCGCTGGGTCTCCAGAACCAGCACCTCGTCGTCAACGCGATGTTCGAGGCGAGAGACCCCGCCGACCCGATCGCCGTCGCGCTCGAGCAGCGGGGTCGAGCAGCGCTCCGCGAGCTGCCCCCTCGGCTGCGACGACTGCCCATGACGCAGATCCCTCTGCGCGCCTTCAACATGGTCGGTTTGCCGGCTCTCCGAGCGTTTCTGAACGAGCGTGCGTCCGCAGAGCTCACGCGCGCCGTCCCTCCGCTCGTGGCGCCATCGCTGCCACCCCTTCGGTCGCTCATCGACGAGATCGCGGCGCCTGGCCGCGGGCTGGTGATGGTGATGGGCAAGGGCGGGGTGGGAAAGACGACGATCGCCGCATCGATCGCCGCGGAGCTCGCGTCGCGCGGTCACCAGGTTCATCTCAGCACCACCGATCCCGCTGCTCACGTCGCCGCGACGCTCGACGGCCAGCTCGGCAGCCTGAAGGTCAGCCGCATCGATCCGGTCGCCGAGACGAAGGTGTACGTGGAGCGCGTGATGGCGAGCCGCGGGGGCAACCTCGACGAGGCGGGACGAGCCCTTCTGGCCGAGGATCTCCGCTCGCCCTGCTACGAAGAGGTGGCGGTCTTCACGGCCTTTTCCCGGATCGTTTCCCAGGCGCGCTCGAGCTTCGTCGTCCTCGATACGGCACCTACCGGGCACACGCTCCTCCTCCTCGACGCGACGGGCTCGTATCACCGGCAGACGATGGCCGTCGACGCTGACGCGAAGCACGCGTCAGCCCGGCTCGTCACCCCTCTCATGAGGCTGCGCGATCCGCAGTACACCAAGATCCTGCTGGTGACGCTCGCGGAGACGACGCCCGTCTCGGAAGCGGCGCGGCTACAGACGGATCTGCGTCGCGCTCAGATCGAGCCCTTCGCCTGGGTCATCAACAGCAGCCTCGCGGCCACGGGTGTCACGGACGCCTGCCTCGAGCAGCGCGTCGCAGCCGAGCTCGACCAGATCGAGGCGGTGCGCCAACGGCATGCCCGAAGGATCGCGATCGTCCCCTGGATGGCCGAAGAGCCGGTCGGCCCTGATCGCCTGCGCGCCCTGACGCGCGGCCCGGGAGCGGAGGAGCACCCGGCGCGGCGAGCACGTGAGGAAGACGATCAACGGTCGCGGTGAGTCGCGACGCATGAGCGCCAGGGGGCGACCAGGCGATCCACGCGAACAGAGCGCCCCGGCGGCGTCAGGCGCGGCGCCTGGCGGGACAATTGCACGCTCCACCGAGCGCCGCCAGCGGCGCTCGGTGGAGGGAGAGACATGCCATTTCGAGATCGGGCCGACGCCGGCCGCCAGCTCGCGTCGCGGCTGACCGCCTACGCGGGGCGGGAGGACGTGACCGTCCTGGCGCTGCCGCGAGGCGGAGTGCTGGTCGGCTTCGAGATAGCGAAGCTCCTGCGGGCGCCGCTCGACGTGCTGATCGCGCGCCGGATCGTGGCCCCCGGCGATCATCGCATGACGATCGGCGCCGTCACGAGCGGCGGCGTCCGGGTCGTCGACGAAGAGCTCTGCCGAGCGCTGGGCGTCTCGGACAGGACGGTACAATGGCTCGCCGATGCGGAGGCCCGGGAGGTGGAGCGCCTGGAGCGCGTCTACTACGGCTGCCACAGGGCGCCTGACATCCGGGACCGAACGATCCTCCTCGTCGACGACGGCGTGGCGACCGGAGCGAGCATGCGGGCCGCCGTGACGGCCGTCGAGCACGTGGGCCCGGCGGCGATCGTCATCGCGGTCCCCGTCGCGTCCCACGCCGCGTACGCGGAGCTCTCCCGGCGAGCACGCGAGTTCGTGTATTGCCATATCCGAGATCCTGTCTATTCGGTCGGACTCTGGTACGAGGACTACGCGCCCGTGTCCGAGCAGGATGTCTGTCGGCTGCTCGGGGACGCGCTCGACCGGGGCGCATCGCGTGCGCCGGAGGAGCCCTGAGGGCGCCCGGCGCCGGCTCGCCAGGGGCTTCCCACCAGGAGGACCACGTCGGCCGCCTCGGCGGACGAGGTGGCCCGCGCGAACGGGAGCTAATGTGGGTCGGGGTACCCTCTGGCCCGGCGCTCAGCCGAGCTCGATACAGCCCCGCTGTGGACGCCGCGCGCGTACTGGCCTGGCGTCGTGCCGACGATGCGCCGGAAGTGCCGGTTGAGCTGGCTCTGGTCGTAGAAGCCGACCTGCGGGGCGACGTCGCGCGGCATCACGCCGGCGACGAGCATCTCCTTCGCGCGCATGATCCGCAGCCGCGTCAGGTACGCGTACGGAGACATGCCGATCTGCGCGCGAAACGCGCGGCACAGGTGGAACTTGTCGAGGCCGGCGTGCGCAGCGAGGTCGTCGAGCGTCACCGGCTCTGCGAGCCGCTCCCGCAGGAGCTCGATCGCGCGGCGCACCGGCCGCGTGTGCTCGCGCGGCGCGTCACCCACCGCCGCGAGGGCGCCGATCGCCTCGGCGACCGCGACCTCGAGCACGAGACGATCGGCGCCGGCGCGCACCGCGTGATGCAGGCGGTGGAACGCCGCGCCCCGCTCGTCACCGGCGGCGAGCTGTGGATGGACGCAGACCTTGCCGATCACACCCTCGACCATGCGCGCCGAGAGCGCGACGCACTGGCCCGTGCCCGAGCCGTCGCGCGAGATGTCGCGGTGCACGTCGCCGGGTTGCAGGATCTGCAACGAGCCCGGGCCGCAGCTCCACACCTTTCCGCGGCACCACCACTCCGAGCGCCCGACCTCGATGCGAGCGATCGCGTACATATCCTTCATGCCGGCGTAGAGCTCGTCGGTCGACCAGCGCGTAACGCGCACACCGGGCACGGGGACGGCAAGAACGTCGGCACGGGTCGCCACGCCCCCATCCTAGGACCGACGCGCCCCCTCGGCTTGGGCATTCTTGGCGCCCGCTCGACCGGCCAAGAATCGCCAAGGCGGCGCCCGCGGCGATTCCTATCCAGGGGACATGCAAGACAAACCCGTCGCCCTCGTCACGGGGGCCAACAAAGGTATCGGTCACGCGATCGCGAAGGAGCTCGCGGCGCGCGGCCACATCGTGCTCGTCGGCTCGCGCGACCTCGCGCGCGGCGAGGCCGCGGCCAAGCAGATCACCGGCGATGCTCGCGCGATCGCGCTCGACGTCACGAGCGCCGGCTCGATCGCCGCCGCCGCGGCGCGGATCCGTCGCGAGCTCGGCCGGCTCGACGTCCTCGTCAACAACGCTGGCATCGCCAAAGGCGCAGCGCAGAGCGGGGTCACGGTCGACGAGATCGCCAAGAGCGGGAGGCCGAGCGTGGCCTCGCTCGCCGACGTCCGCGCCGTGTTCGAGACCAACGTGTTCGGCGTGATCGCCGTGACCCAGGCGATGCTGCCGCTCCTCCGCGAGGCGCCGACCGGGCGGATCGTCAACGTGTCGAGCCGCCTCGGCTCGATGACCTGGATCAGCGATCCCGCCAGCCCGAACCGCGGCGTCGGCGGCGTCGCGTACAGCCCGTCGAAGAGCGCGCTCAACGCGGTGACGATCGCGTTCGCGCAGGAGCTCGCCGGCACCGCGATCAAGGTCAACGCGGTGTGCCCCGGCTACGTCGCGACCGATCTCAACAACCACAGCGGGACGCGCACCGTCGCCGAAGGCGCGCGCGAGCCGGTGCGGCTCGCGCTGCTCGGTCCCGACGGAGCGACTGGCACCTTCTCGGACGACGCAGGCCCGGTCCCCTGGTGAGGAGGCGAGCGGCAAAGGCGGGCAAGCTGGACGGCGACGTCGCGGTCGTGACCGGAGCCTGAAGGGGCATCGGCGCGGCGATCGCGAGGCCTCTTCAGTCCCCGCCGACGCCCACGTCGCGCCAGCGGATCTCCACCCGCCTCGCGCCGAGCTGCGTCGCGAGCGCCGTGAGCTGCCGCTCGGCCTGCGCCCTCGCGCGCGCCATCACGTCCCCCTCGAGCGCGGCCTTCTCGATCGCCTCGGTCGCCTCCTTCCGGGCCCGCGACTCGAGCTGCTCGTTGCGCCGCGCGAGCAGGCTCGTCGACCGCGTGTAGACGTACGTCCCGTCCTCGTCGAGCCGCGTCGAGAAGACCTCCGGCGCCGGCAGCGTCATCCGCGCGACGCCGGTCTCCGGATCCATCGCGATGTCGTCGTCGCCGATCCGCGCGAGATCGACGCCGATCGTGACGTGGCCGACGGCGACGAGCAGGAGCGCGTCGGTCGCCTGCACCAGGCCGAACAGGCGGCTCTGGCGGTCGGCCAGATCCACGACCTTCTCGACGTGCACCTCCGTGGTCTCGAGCCGCGCCAGATCGCGGATCGCGATGACGAGCGCAGGAGACGGCCGCACGACCACCCCGCTCGCCGGCGCGGGAGCGCGGAGGCGCGGCGCCACCACGAGCGCGCCGAACCCGACCGACGCGAGGACCGCGACGACGAGCAGCGCGATCCGCGCGGCGCGGCCCGCGCGTGCCGGGGGGCGCGGCGCGTGAACGGCGACCGAAGCGTAAGGATCCTGGAGCGGGCCTTCCATCGGGGCTACCTCGGCGATCACGGGCGCAGCACGCGCCCTCGGCGGCCCGGCTGGACAGACCAGACGGGCCGCGCGTCCTCGTGAGAGAGTACTGAGAACAGGAAGGCCGGAAGGCGAGAAGAAATCAACCCGCCGCCCCGCGACGGGCGGCCGCTACGCCGCCGGCGCCGTGGACCGCAGCGCGTGGGCGACCTGCCCCGCGGTGGAGGACGAGAGCGCCCGCTCCAGCGTCCAGTCGTCGACCTCGCCCTCGGCCGCCTGCTCGATCGCGAGGCGCACGTCGCGGCTCGCGCACCCCTCTGCCGCGATCCGCAGCCGCTCCGCGGTGTGGTCGTCGCGCGACGACGAGAGCGCGAGCGCGGCGCCGATGCGGAGCTCGGCCGGCGCGCCGCCGTCCTCGAGCACCGCATACGCCTGCTCCCGGGTGAGCCTCGCCGTGCGGTAGTCGGCGCCGGCCTCGTCCACGAGGCGGCGCAGCGCCGCGCGCCACGCGGGCGCCGCGAGGCCGCGGCGCTCGAGGAGCGCGCCCGCGCGCCCCGCCTCGGGGGCGCCGCGCCCGCTCCGCTCGCGGAGCAGCGCGAGCAGGTGCTCGCGGCGCCGCTCGGCGAGCACCATGCTGAGCCCCGTCTCGCTGGGATCGCGCAGGAGCTGCGGCGGCACGATCGTGAGCAGGACCTCCTCGCCCCCCGCGAGCCCGAGCTCGACGCCGAGCGCGGTCTCGTCGATCCGCTCGATGCAGGCGTAGGGGATGAAGCGCTCGCCCGCGTCGTCCCGCAGCGACAGCCCGTCGCTGCCGGCCACCAGCACGCGGGGCGCGGCGCCCTCCCGGAGCAGCGCGGCGAGCGCCCACGCCGAGGCGCCCGTGACGACGCCGAGCGAGAGCGCCACGTCCGGATCGAGCACCGACCAGCAGATCAGCGACACGAGCGACGCGACCCCGACGAACAGGCGGCGCCGGAGCGGCGGCGCGACGTCGTCATGGAGCCGGACGCTCCACGTGCCCTGCTCCCGGCCGGCGGCGATCGCGCCGAGCAGCCGCTCCGCGTCGGCCGAGTCCTCGACGCGCACGCGGATCACGTCGCCGTCGTCCGTCTTCAGGGCGACCTCGCCGCCGCAGCTCGAGAGCCGCGCGCTCGTGAGCGAGAGGAGCGGGAACGAGCTCCGATCGCCGGGGCGCTCGATCCACAGCGCGTTGCTCACCCGGACGATCGACGCGCCGGACGAGCCGAGCGCCGCCCAGAGCCACGCGAGCGGCGCGTAGAGCACGCACGCCACGCAGAGCAGCACGAGCAGCGACCCGAGCAGCAGGACCGGCATGAGGAGCGCCATCGCGAGCCGGCCGGCCAGGGGCTCCACGAGCGAGGCGATGGAGAAGAGCACGAGCAGCCAGGCCAGCGCCGACGTGAGCAGCCGGCTGACGAAGCGGGCGTCTGCATAGGGCTGGATGAGAACCCCGCAGCGCTTGAACACGCCGTCACTTCCAGCGGTTCCTGCCACCCCATCACGGTGAAAGCACCCGCCCGCAAGTTCAAGCACACAGCGCAATTTCAGCGCGACAGGAAGCTCCGCGCTGTACGGCGGCGGCCGCCCTCGGTGCGCGTACCTCGGTGGCGTCCGTCGAACCGCGACCGTCGTGCGCGTACCTGGGTGGCGCGCCTCAGTACGCGTCCGCCGGGGCGCGCGCGTCCGCGGGGAGCGTGAGCGGGAGCATCTCCACGGACGCGTCGCCGCCGTCCAGCCACTGGTACCGCGCGAGGTTCGAGAGGACGCGACCCACATAGGTGCGCGTCTCGTCGTAGGGGATCCGCGCCACCCACACGTCGGTGTCCCGGTCGATGTTGCCCTCGAGCCAGTGCGACACGGCCGTCGGGCCCGCGTTGTACGCCGCGGTCGCGAGCGGCAGGCTGCCCTCGAACGTCCGGAGCAGCTTGCCGATGTAGAAGCCGCCGAGGCGCAGGTTGATCGGCGCGCTCTTGAGCTGATCGAGCTCGAAGCCGAGCGAGAGCTCGCTCGCGGCTTTCCTGGCCGTCGCCGGCATGAGCTGCATCAGGCCGACCGCGCTCGCGGGGCTCACCACGACGGGATCGAACGCGCTCTCCTGGCGCATCAGCGCGTGGACGAGGCCCCGCGGCAGCCCGTGCTGCGCCTCGAGCGCGCGCACCTCGCCGACGTACGGCTCCGGATAGACGCACTCCCACGTCCAGCGATCGGCCTGCGAGGGCGCGCGCTGGAGCGCGGCGGCGGAGACCGCCTGCGTGCCCACCCGGTAGCGGCGCTTCGCGGGCGAGAGCATGCCGTACATCCTGCAGAGCGCCTCGCTCTCCTGGCCCGCGTACGGCGCGGTCGCCGCGCGCTCGTTCTCGGCGATGTGGGCCTCCGCGTCGCGGTCGAGCCCCATCGACGCGAGCAGCGCCGCGGCCGGCGGCAGCTTCACGTCCACCGCCCGGGCGTCCGCGAGCGACGCCGGGACGAGCAGCGGCGGCATCGGCGCGCCCACCGCCGCGAGGCGCGACCGCGCGAGCAGCGCGCCCCACGAGAGCGGCTGCTCCCGCATCACCTGCGCCCAGAGCCGCGCCGCGCCGTCGCGATCGCCGCCGCGCAGCGCCGCGAGCCCCGCGAGCTCGCGCAGCTTCGCCGCGTCGGCCGCGCCCGCGTCGCGCGCGAGCTGCTCGAGCGGCTGCCGCGCCCGCGCGGCGTTGCTCGTCGACAGCATCGCGAGCGCGCGCTCGTAGGTCGCGTCGCGGCGCCGCTCGCTCCGCGGGTAGGCCGAGAGGAACCGGCCGTACTGCGCGACGGCCTCGGCGTAGCGGCCGACCTGCATGAGCAGCCGCGCCGAGAGCAGGCTCGAGAGCTCCCCCCACCGGGTCTTGCGGAACCGGCGCGCGACCGCGAGGTGCCGCTCGATCGCCTCGCCCTCGCGCCGGAGCCGCGAGAGCGAGCGCGCCGCGAGGTGGAGCTGCTCGGCCTGGCGCGCCGACGGCGACGCCGCGACCTTGAGGAACGCCTCGGCCGCGCCCTCGTAGTCGCGCGCCTGGTAAAGCGCCGTGGCGCGGCGGTGGTGCAGCTCCGCCGCGGACACGCCCGAGACCTTGTCGAGCTCGGCGATCGCCTGCGACGCGCTGCCCGCGGCGACCATGGCGTCGACCTTCTGGATCCGCTCCTCCGGCGAGAGCGGCCCCGGCGTCGCGGCGAGGAGCGCCGCGGCCTCGCGCCCGTCGGCCGACGACGGCGCGCTCTTCACGATCCACCGGAGGTCCGCGAGCGCGAGCTCCGCCGCGGCGGCGTTCGCGGGGCCCTTGTCCCCGGACCGCTCGGCCGCGTCGCGCGCGGCGAGCAGGACGCGCGCCCGCGCGAGCCGCGCCGCCGCCTCGTCGCGCGACTTGCGCGCGCGCTGCGCCGCGACGACGGCCCGGTCCGCGAGCGCGCGGGCCTGCGCGAGGTCGCCGCCCTTCATGGCGGCGACCGCCGCGCGCGCGAGGCCGGGCGCGCCGCCCGCGCGCTCGAAGTACGCCGCCGCCTCGAGGAACGGGCCCACCTCGAACGCGGCCTCGGCGCGGTAGCGCGCCACCTCGCGGGCGAGCAGCGGCAGCGCCTGCTCGAGGCCGTGGAGCAGCTCCACCGCCTTGCCGTGGTCGCCGAGCTCGAACGCGACGCGCGCCCGCGCGAACTTCACCGCGGGCAGCGCCCGCTGCTCCATGGGCAGCGCGTCGATCCGCTCCGCCGCCTCGGCCCAGCGCTCGAGGCGCACCGCCTCGACCCACGCGCCGTCCATCACCGGCGACGCGACGGCCGCGACGGCCGCGGCGGCGCCGCTCACGGCGGACGGCACGGCCGGCGGCGCGGCGCGCGCGGTGCTCTGCGACGGCGGCGGGCCGGCCGCGCGGTGCTCCGCGCACGCGGCGAGCGAGAGGCCCAGGACACACGCGGCGGCGAGCCGGCGGCGCGCTGCCCGTGACGACGGCTTCGGTGGCGACGGAGCCCGTTTCATAGCCGACCCGACGCGGTGGACGATCCGCCGGCAGCGCGCCGTGAGGACAGAGGGCCGCGGGGCGGCGGCCTCCGCGCGCAGGCCGCTCGCGCCGCAGCGCTCGCGCTGCCGACCCCTCTAGCTAGCAAGCTTCAGCGCCAGGTCGCAAACAAAGTGTCGGGCCCGACGCGATCCACCGCTTGCCGATCTCGACGTCCTCCTCGAACAGGAAGGCCGCGACCTCGTCGAGCGAGCCGGCGCGGTTCGGCGGCGCACCGAGGCGGAGCGCGGCGGCCTTGCCGAACGCGGCGGCCACGGGGTGCGGCGAGCTCGCGAGCCGCAGCAGCTCGGGCACGAGCTCCGCCGCCCCGAGCTCGCCCGCGAGGACGGCCGCCAGCGGCCGCGGATCGGCGGGGCAGTCGTAGCTCCACGAGAGCGCCGAGCGCAGCACCGCGATCGTCTCGGGCGCCGCCGCGCGCGCCGCCGCCGTGCGGTAGCCGCCCCCGGGGAGGGCGAGCTGCGCAGAGCCGCGGCTGGTCGCGCACACGCCGTCCGCCGCCTGCAGCAGGGCCGCGGCGATCGGCTCGGTCACGCCGTCGCCGAGCGCCGTCTGCCCCTCGATGTCGGCCGCGACGGGCCGCGCCGCCTCCTGCGCGTAGCCCTCGAGGTTGGCGAGGAGCCGCTCCAGGTCGACCGCGCCCGCGGCGCGGCCGGCGAGCACGTCGCGCGCCGTGTGCACGGTCACGAGGCTCGACACGATGGCGGGGGTCCCGCCGCGCATCGTGTGGGACACGTCCACGCTCACCCGCTTCACGGCGGGCCACCGGAGCACGCGCGGCGCCGTGTCCGGGTCGACGAGGATGCCCCAGGGGACGACGGCCATCGTCACCTCGCGCGCGCCGCGCTGGGCCTGGAGGCGATGCTCGGCGCGGGCCAGCGCGAGCACGCCGAGCGCGCTCCCCATCGCCATGAGCCCCAGCGAGAGCGTCTGGCTCCCGGCGCCCCAGATGGCCGCGGAGACGCCCGCGAGCCCCGCGGTCCCCGCCGCGGCGAGCGCGCCGGTCGAGCCGGGCTCCGGGTGGAGGCACACGTAGCGGAAATCCGGCGGAGGCAGCTTGCGCAGCACGGTGACGACCCCGGATCACGAATCTATGCCGCCGCGCCCCCGCGCGCTACCGGCTGCGCGGGGCGGAGGCGCATCCGCGAGGCATGCCACGGCGCGTCGGGGGCGCGCCGGTGCAGCCCCAGCGGCAGACGCAGCCGAGGCTACCGGCGCGCGGCGGCGCGCGGCGCCGGCTGCAGCGCCGGCGTGGATCCACGCGCGCTGCGCGGTGATAGCTTCGCGGTCGGTGCTGCTCTCCCGCGTCCGCCTCGCCCACGTCGGCCCCTTCGATGACCTCTCGCTGTCCTTCGAGGACGCCGCCGGCGCGCCGCGCCGGCTCGTGGTCCTCTTCGGCGGCGACGGGGTCGGCAAGACCTCGATCCTGTCCGCGATCGCGTCGACGCGTCCCGGGTACGCGGTCGCACAGCAGAGGTCGCGCGCCGACGACGGCGCGACCCCGCTCGTGGTCACCGACTGGATGCTCGGGACGGACGATCCAGCGCGCGCGCACCCGCTGCGCGTCGCGAGCCCGAACGCGCGCCTCGACGAGCTTGAGGACGCGGCGCTCCTGCGGCGGAGGGAGCAGTCGCTGTTCGAGCGGCGCGCGGCGGAGGGGGGCTTCGTCCTCGTCGCGCTCTCGGGCGCGCGCTGGTTCTCGCGCACGTCCGTCATGCTGACGACGCCCGAGCGCAGCGTCCTCCGCTACGACGTGCGCGCGGCCGCGAGCTTCGACGACGCGACGCGCACCGACCTCGCGCGCGAGACCAAGCAGGTGCTCTCGTTCATCCCCGTCGCCGCCGCGCTCGCGCGCGGCCGCTCGGCGGACAGGCCGGACGCGCGACCGGACGCGAGCGCAGACGCGCAGCCGGACGCACAGGCAAACGGGCTACCGGAAGGGCGAGCAGAAGCGCTGCCGGATGTCCTGCCGCGCGCGCCCTCCGACGCGCGATCGCGCGCCGCGCCGCACGCGCAGGCAGCGCGCCTCGACGCCCTCGATCGCGCGCTGAGGGAGGTGCTCGCGGCGCTGCTCGAGGGCCACGGCGCGAGGTACGTGGGCGTCGACCCGCTCCGGCTCGAGCCGATCTTCGAGCGCGCGGACGGCCAGCGCGTCGACTTCGACGACCTCGGGCGGAGCGCGCGGCACGCCGTCGCGTTCGGCGCGCTGGCGCTCCGCGCGCTCGCGTCCGCGCACCCGAGCGGCGATCCGCGCCTCGCCGAGGGGGTGGTGCTGATCGACGACATCGAGGCGCAGCAGCCGGTGCACCGGCAGCGCTCGCTCCCCGGCCGCCTGCGCGCGGCGCTGCCCAACGTGCAGTGGATCGTCACGACGTCGTCGCCGGCGATCGCGCTCGGCTGCGAGCTCTCCGACGTGATCGCGCTCCGCCGCGAGCCCTCGTCGGGGCGCGTCGAGCTGCACGAGGGCCCGGACGCCGTGCTGCACTAGTTCCGCCGGGCAGAAATCCTGCCAGGGATCTGCCTCGCGAGAAGAGAGATTCAACGCCAAGGCGCAAAGGCGCCAAGACGCAAAAAATCATGAAATGATTGATTTTTTGCGTCTTTGCGCCCTGGCGTCTTCGCGTTGATCCCTCTCCGGTCCGCGACGCAGAGCCCTAGGCGAGCGGCACGGCGAGGAGCACGATCTCCTTGCCGCGCACCTCGACCTTGTAGCGCATCGGCTTGCCGTGCTTCTGCCCGAGCTCCTGCTCGCTCGCCTTGAGGCGCGCGACGAACGCGTCGCGGGTGATGTGGTCCACCGGGTCGCCGAGCGACCGCTTCGCGGCGACGTACTCGGCGAAGATGCGCGCGTAGTAGGCGTCCTCCGGCTCCTCGAGGAGCGCCTTGGCGTCGGCGGGGATCTCGTCGGCGGACAGCGCGGCCATCCGCTCGTCGACCTCGAGGGCGTCCCGGAACGACGCCGACGTCGGGGCGCGCGACGGGCGCCCCTCGGCGTCGGTCTCGTCCTCCTGCACGCCGAGGAGCTGGTTCAGGAGCGAGTTCAGCCGGAACACGAGCCCGCCGAGCTCGGCGTGCTCGATCCCGAACCGGAGGTCGGTCCGGCCGTTCATGATCGCCAGCAGGCCGTCCTCGATCTCGGAGACCGGCTGCGAGATGTACGCGTCGAGGAAGTAGGCGGCGATGACGACGAGCACGAGCCCGAGCGCGGTGACGCCGAGCAGCGGCCACAGCAGGCTGTTCGCGAGGCCCGGCGTCCTGAGCTGCGCGATGCTGAGGAGCACCGCCCGCCGCCCGTCGCCGTAGCCGTCGAGCGCGTGCCCGACGGCGCTGTACTCGCCGGACAGCCCGCCGATGTCGACCATCCGCCCGGAGCTCAGCGCGTGCAGCGCGCCGTCCTTCGCCGGCGACGCGGTGAGCGCCCCGACGAGCTGCGGCGGAGCGTCGCGCGACTTCGCCACGACGTCGAGCCCGTCGCCCGACTGCATCGCGACGACGAGCAGGCGCCCGCTCGTGCGCTCGCTCGCGTTGGTCAGCCGCTCGTCGTTCAGCGCGGTGCCCACCGCGACGGCGCCGATGATCTGCCCGGCGTCGCTGCGGATGGGCGCGTAGGACGCGAGGAGCTGCTCGTTGCGCGCCCGGCTCACCCACACGTCCGAGCCGGTCACGCCCTGCTCGATGGCGAGCTTCAGCGACGGGTAGACGGCGCCGAGGTTGTCCCCGCGCATGAGCGCGGAGGCGTTCCGCCCGAGCACCACGCCCTTCGTGTCGACGAGGACGACGAGGGACGGCGGGGTCCTCGCCAGCTCGGGCGAGGCGGCGACCGCCTCCCGGATGGCGTTGGCGGCGCTGGTGGCCGCCTCGGCGCGGGCCGGGGCGGTGCCGGCGTTGAACGGCTCGCGCAGCTTCGGGTCGCTCGCGTGGGAGGCGAGCCACCGCTCCAGCACGAGGCCGTCCACCTGGAGCTGCGCCATGGCGGCCGCGAGCGCGCGGGGCGCCTCGCCCGGGCTGGCGATCTGCCCGAGGGAGGCGCGCGCGAGGGCGTACGCGAGCCCTCCGACCATGAGGACAATCACGGCGAAGACTGCGATGATCTTTCCGCGCATCCTGCGTCTCCACTCCTTCTTTCCGGGGCTCAGGGCAAGCTACCATCCGCTGCGGCGCTGCTACAACTCTCCACCCAGCTCATGGTGCACTTGAATCAGCCGCACTCCGAGGCCCCGCGCCTCCACGTCGTCGACGACGCGCTGTTCGAACAACACCGCGCGCGCGGCGCGCACCCCGAGCGCCCGGAGCGGCTCGAGGCCGCCCGCCGCGCGATCGAGCGCTGCGCCGCGTCCGGCCTCTCGCTGGAGCGCGTCACGCCGCGCGACGCCACCGAGGACGAGCTCGCCCGGGTCCACGCCCCGCGGTACCTGGAGTCGCTCGATCGGATCAACGGCCACTACGCGGCGCTTGACCCCGACACCTACGTCGTCCCGCGCTCGGTCGACGCGGCGAGGCGGGGCGCCGGCGCCGCGGTGGCGCTGGTCGAGGCGGTGCTCGCGGGCCCCGGTCAGCTCGGGGTCGCGCTGCTGCGCCCGCCCGGTCACCACGCCACGCGCGAGGCCGGCATGGGCTTCTGCCTCCTGAACAACGTCGCCGTGGCGGCGAGGGCCGCGCTCCACAGCGGGCTCTCGCGGGTGGCGGTGATCGACTTCGACGTGCACCACGGCAACGGCACGCAGGACGTCTTCTGGGACGACCCGCGGGTGCTGTTCTGCTCGCTGCACCAGTGGCCGTTCTATCCGGGCACCGGCTCCGCCGAGGAGATCGGCGGCGGCGAGGGCGTGGGCTACACGGTGAACGTGCCGCTGTCCGACGGCGCGACGGACGCGGTCTACGAGGCGGCGTTCGACGAGATCGTCCTCCCGGTGCTCGACGAGTACGCGCCCGAGCTGATCCTGGTCTCGGCGGGGTTCGACGCGCACGAGCGCGATCCGATGGCGGGGATGAAGCTGTCGCGCGGGGCTTACGCGGCGATGGGCCGCCGGCTCGCGGCGATGGCGACCGCGAAGGCGCGGGGGCGGCTCGCCCTCCTCCTGGAGGGCGGCTACGACCTGGCCGCGCTCGAGGGCTCGCTGACGGCGGCGCTGCTCGCGGCTTCCGGCCGCGAGCCGGCCGAGGAGCTGGCGGGCGCGCCCGGGCAGCCGGGGCAATCGGCGCCGCCCCCGGCGCAGCGCGCGCCGATCTCGACGCGCCACCGGGCGGATCTGGACCGGGCCCGCCGGGTCGCGATGCGCCGCTGGGCGACGCTCTGAGCGGTCGGCCCGAGGGCGCGACGGCCGGGGGGCCGAGGCGGGGCCGCGCGGGCCGAGGGGCGGCGGCCGCAGACGGCGGCGGCCGCGGGCCGCGCCGGGGGGGCCCGGGACTGGACGGGAGCGACGCCGGGCGCCGGCGCCTCCGCCGGGGGCGGGTTGAAAAAACAGCGACGTGTCGGTGCGGTACCCGATTGCACTCCGCGCGGAGCTGAGTATTCTGCCAGGCCTTCGCAGCCCTCGGGCCGCGAAGAACGGTGGGTATAGCTCAGTTGGTAGAGCACTGGATTGTGGCTCCAGGTGTCGCGGGTTCAAATCCCGTTACTCACCCCAGGTAGAACTGCCCGAACTCGTTCGCGAAAGCGACGACCCGAGGGCTGGAGATGTGGACGAAACCGGGGGGCTTGGGTCCAGCGGTGGGTTCAACCCCGCCCCCGGCGAACCGGCCCCACCCACCCAGGCGTCGCCGCGCCTCGCTGGTGAGCATGCGCTCGCGGTGGGCGACGGCTCGCCCGCCGTGCCTGTCGTTCGCGCCGGCACCCCGCCGTCCTCGCCGTGACCGGCAACGGCGTCGTCGGGGACGAGCTCGCCGCGCGCCCTCCTGCTCGAGCAGATGACCGAGCTCGTGCGGGTGGCGCTCGCCGCTGGCGACCGCGAGGCCGCGCGCGTGGCGAACGAAGCGCTCGGCAAGCTCCTCGCGACGCCCGAGCAGCCTTCCCGGGGCACGGCCGATAACATTCGAACGACTGGATCGCACTGGTCGAGTTCATCTGAGCTACGACGCTCACCCTCACCGCGGGCAGAGCGCCCTTGTCAGCGCGGCGGCCAGCTACGCCCAGAGCACCGAGAGATCGAGCTCGACGGCGTCGAACGGCTTGACGCGGACGCGCGCAGCGTCGCGGTGGATCACCGCAGACCCCCAGCGACGATCCTCGCCGAGCACGTAGACCTCCAGCGTGCGCGCGATCGGGTCGACGAGCCACGCGTGCCGCACGCCCTCACGCGCGTAGATCGGCATCTTCTCGTCACGGTCGACGTCCTCCGTGGATGCGCTCAGGACCTCGCAGATCCAGTCCGGCGCTGCTTCTCGGCGGGCTGGCCCATGGCAGGAGCGTGCCGGGGGGCGGGCGGTGAGGCAAGGGGGCGAGGAGCAGGGCGAGCGCCGCCGAGGCGAGCTGCCCGTCCATGAGTACGCCCGCACGGTCCCCCTGAGCGTCCGTGCGGCGCACCATGAGCGCGCCCGCACGGCGCGAATGCTCGATTCGATAAGCGCTCTCCGCGGGCCCCGAGACATCGATTCCCTGGATATCCATCCATCGCGGTGAGCCACTCTCCCATCGACCGCAGACAGCAAGTCTTTTTTCCGTAACCAGTTCGCCACACGATCTGCGTAGCGTCCGCGCGCATGAAAACCACCCTCCCTGGGAGCCGCGCGCTGGCCGCGCGCCTCATGTCTGCTGCGTTCCTCGCGCTCGGCGCGCCGGGCCTCGCGTCGTGCGCCGTCGCCTCGAGCGACGCCGCGGATGATGCCGAGTTGCCGGCCCCCGGCGACGTCGACGTCGTCCGGCCGCTCAAGCTGTCCGAGCGCGCCCGCGTGCCCGAGAAGGAGCCGGGGTTCGTCGCCGCGGAGCTCGGGGACCACGAGCTCGTCATCACCCATGACGGCAGCCTGCCGCCGTTCGCCGCGGGCGACGTGCTCGGCGGCACGGCGGGGGGCGGCTACCTCGCCCGGGTCGTGCGCGTCCGCGCGCTCGACGCGGCCCGGGTCGCGCTCGAGACGACGCCCGCCGATCTGACGGAGTTCATCACCGAAGGGCACTTCCACGTCCACTACGACGCCCGCGAGTACGCGCGCGCCCTCGACGAGCACGTCGCGCGCGCCCGCGACCTCGGCGACGAGGGCGGCCAGCAGATCGCGAGCCAGGCAGAAGCCCTGAAGATCTCGTCCGGCGCGTCGCTGAAGCTCCTCGAGCTCTCCTCGGCCTCCCTCCCCGCCTCGTGCGGCGTCACCGCGCACGGCGCGGCGGTCCTCGACGTCACCGCCGAGCTCTCCCCGGTGCTCGATTTCGAGGTCCACGTCGGCCCGAGGGGCAAGCTGAACCCGGTGCCGGAGCTGAAGCAGCTCCGCTTCGTCGCGTCCGGCAAGCTCGACGTGAGCGCCAAGCTCCACGGCGCCGGCACGGTCACGGGGAGCTGCGCTGTCGATCTGCTCGAGCTCGCCGGGGGCGTCCCGAGCCTGCCGCTGCCCACGCTGACGTTCTGGGTGGGGCCGGTGCCCGTGGTCGTCACGACGAACGTCGTGCCGACGGCGACGGCCGATCTGGCGCTGTCCTTCACCGCCGCCGAGATCGCGGCCGAGGCGCAGACGACCGCCGAGCTCGAGGCCGGGGTCGACTACAGAGACGAGACGTGGAGCACGATCTGGGAGCCCTCGTGCTCGGCCTCGGGGACGGCGTCCATCGGGGCCCCCGGCGCGATCACCGCGTCCGGCAAGGTGAGCGCCGGCGCGGAGCTCCGGGCGCGCCTGTACGGCGTCCTCGGGCCGAACGTCGGTGTCCAGGCGTACGCGCGCGTCGCGGCGGAGACCGCGCCGCCGTACTGCTCGTACGACGCGCGGGTCGACGGCGGCGTGCGCGCCTATGCCGAGGCGGAAGCCGGCGTGTCGGTCGGCCCGCTCGACCTCACGTTCAAGACCCTCGATCTCGTCGATCTCGAGCTCTTGCACTTCGACGGACCGCGCACCTCGGGCCCCCTCCGCGACGCGCCCGAGTGCGACGCGGAGCTCTGATCGCGGCCCCGCTCCGGCCGGGAGGCGAGGCGCGCCCCGCCTCCCGCGCAGGCCCGCCCGCTCGCCGGGCTCAGCGGTCCGCGCACGCCACGTAGTCGCAGGACGCGAGCGCCACGCACTCCTCGGTTCGCTCCACGAGGCCCTCTCCCTCGAGGCCGAGGCACGCGGTCTCACAGCTCGTCTGGCTGGGGGGCGGAGTGTCGTTCTCCTCCGCGCAGAGGATGCGGTGCTTGCAGAGCTCGCTGCACGCGTGCAAGTCCTCTTCGTCCTTGCACCCCGCGACGGCCGCGGCCAGGAGGCCGAGCGCGGCGGCGAGGACGAGGGACATCGATCGGAGTTCTGCGTTCTTCATGGGCAGCTCACCTCGGTTGTGGAACGGCGACTCTCGCGCGTGAGCGACCCGAGGCCGACCGGCACCCCGCTCAGCGCACGAGAGGACGAGCGCGGGACCGGACACGGTACCAGCGCCCTGCATCGGGCCAGCAAGCCTCACCATGAGGCCGCGCCCTCGAGCCGAGCATAGACGAAATCCAGGGGCATCGCGCGCGACGCCGCGGCGGGGCGCCCCACGACGCGCGCGCGCCCGGCAGCCCCCGCGCTCCGGAGCGACCCCGCCGCCCCGCTGGCCCGATGCGCCGGGCGTGGTACATTGTGTCATGGGCGTTCCTGACGCGCCCGCCGAGCTTGAGACGAATGCCCGCCAAGGAACCCGATACCCTGCTCGGGGCCGATCCGGCCCGGCGGCCGGATCGTGAGTGGCCCGAGTCCACGCGGCTTCCGCTCGTGCTCGTGGTCGATGAGGACAGGAGCGCGTGGCAGCCGCTCGGCGCCCTGCTCTCGGAGCGGTACCGCGTCGTCGTGTGCGCCTCGGCCCTGGACGGGGTCGCCGCCTTCACCGAGGACACCTGCGCCGTGATCATCGATGTCCGGATGTCGGGGCAGGACGGCTTCTGGGTCTGCGACCAGATCCGCAAGGTGCAGCCGGAAGTGCCGGTGATCTTCTACTCCGCAACTCAGGACGAGAAGGACTCGTTCGAGGTCATCAACGCGCACCGGCCGTTCGCCTACGTCGACAAGCACGGCGCGGCGCAAAGGCTCCTCGACGCCCTCGAGAAGGCGACGCGGATCTTCCAGAGCACCCTCCGCAGCAGGCGGATCATCGAGCGGCTGCAGCGCCGCCGGCAGGAGGCGGTCTGACGCCGCGACCTGCGCCGCAGCCTCGACCGGAGCCGCAGCCGCAGCAGGGCGAGGCGCGCTCGAGCGGCGGCCGGAGCGACCTGTGGCGCACGCTGGTCCAGCTCGTGCTCAGCCTGGGCGCGCTCTTCGGCCTGATCGCGCTCGCGGCGCACCTCGCGCGCGACCAGCTCGACGCGCTCGGCCGCGGGTTCGTGCAGCGCTTCGGCCTCGCCGGGATGTTCGTCGGCACCTACCTCGCCGACGCGTTCTCGTTCCCCATCCCGCCGCAGTTCTACATGCTGACGGCGATCTCGTCGGGAGGGCCGCAGATCGCCCCCATGGTCGTGATCTCCGTGGCCTCGCTCCTCGCCGGCTACACGGGTTACCGCCTCGCCAATCACCTCACGCGTTTCCGCATCTTCGCCGCGCGCCTCGAGCGGACGCGGCCCAGGATCGATCGCCTGTTCGAGCGATATGGATACTGGGCCATCGCGATCGGGAGCGTCTCGCCGGTCCCCTTCTCGATGCTCTGTTATCTGTCGGGGCTGTACCGCATCCCGCCGCGCTACTTCTTCACCCTGGTGCTGTTCCGGGTGCCCCGGCTCTTGATCTTCTATGCGCTCATCCGGCTGGGATGGGCCCAGTGAGCCCTGGTACGCGGTCACCCGAGCTCGAACCTCGCTCACAAAGGCGGTAGGCCCGACGAGCCCCTGTCCGTCGCGCGGCGCGGGGCGGGCCGACTACCGGGGGCTGTCCGTCTCCTCGGGCGACTGGTTCACCCGGACGCGCTCCAGGATCTGATCGACCATGCCGAGGTCGATCCCGGAGCGCTCCACGACGTTCCTGGAGAACAGCCGAGTCGCCTCTTTCGCGAGCTCCTCGTCCGGGAGGAACGGCCGCGCGGGCGACCGCGGCGCCGGAAGGCCGATCTCCTTCTCCAGCTCGGAGATCGCCCGGATCATCTCCTGGTAACAGGCAGAGGCGATCTGCACGGAGAACGGGAACACCTGCGCGTTCCCCCGGCCGGCGCGCACGGCGTGCAGCGTCGCGGCCGCCTGCTCGGCGAACTGGCGACTCCCGAACGCGTTGGCCATCTGCGCGTACATCGCGAGCGACTCCTGGTCCGCCGCGAGGTCGTCCTCCTTCGTCCGCTGCGCCCCCGACGACGGCGATGAGGACCACCGGACGACCATCCGGCCGTACTCGTCGAGCGCGCTCCGCTGGAGCGTCAGGCGCTCCAGGAGCGCCTCTCGCCGCTGTCTCTGGACCTCCGCCCGCTCCTCGTGCTCGGCCCGGCGCTCCGCGCTGAGATCTGACGATCTGCGCGCCAGGTAAGCGCCGATGAACAGGGCGACGCCGTTGCTCACAGCGATGAAGAGCATCTCCAGAATCTTGGGATCCATGCCGTTCTCAAGACTTCTATCACGTTCGCGCCGAAGGTAGTGATATGCAGCACGAGACGAGGGAAAGTTGGCCCCCGTCGTCCTCCCGTGCAGGTGCGCCGCCATCCCACAGGCGGCCGCAACGCGGCCGCGGCGAGCGCGCGGCGCGCCGGCGGATCCGTCGCGCGGCCCGGCGCTCACGCGGGTGCGCCGCGCGGCCGCGCCGCCGCGCGCGCGCGGCGGCGCTCGGGGCGCGCTGGCGGCCGTGATAGGATGTCCGCATGACCGGTTCAGCCGACGCCGGAGCGGGCCCGCACCTGGGTGGGCTCGACGGAACGCTGCGCGAGGCGCTCGAGCGGAGCCTCGCCGACCGGCTCGCGGGGAGCCCCGGGGCGGAGCTCAACCTGGACAACGCGTTCTGGGGCGCCCCCCCGCCGCGCGATCTCGGCGAGGCGCTCACCCGGCTCGGGCCGACGTGCCTCAACATGGTTGTGCGTATCTTCGAGCGCCTCCGCGACATCGACCCTGCGCTCGGGCTGTCGAGGCAGATCAGGTATCTTCGCAACGTGTGGTTCGGTGGGAGCGCGGGATTCAAGGTGGTCTACGAGGAGCCGGCCGCGATGCGCGAGCGCCTCGACGACCGGCTCGCGGGAGCGGGCGGCCGCCGCATGGCGCGCGACACCCTCCTCGGGGGGATCGAGCACCAGCGGGGCGCGCTCTTCGGCGCGCTGCCGGGGACCGTCGGGTCGCTCCTCCGGGGCGGCGAGCCGCTCGACGCGGACAGCTGGCGCGAGGTGCACCGGCCCGACGAGGAGGCGGTGCACATCTGCGTGGGCAAGCGCGAGCCACGGCTGCCGGAGCTCGACGACATCCACCTCGACTGGAGGTCCCCGGTGGTGGGCGTCAACGAGGCGACTCGCCGCTGCCGGTATGGCTTCCTCATCAGCGTGGTCCACTGGACGCAAGCGCGGTTCGGCCTCGGCAAGCCGGTGTTCCCGCTCCAGCGCATCGATGACAGGGTCGCCGCCCTGTCGGGGCGCGGCGACGCGCCGGCGCCCTGGGCCGAGTTCGTGGCGCGCTGGCGCGACGCGCGGTGGACGCTCGCGACGCGGGGCGGCGACGGCGCCCAGGAGGCGCTGCAATGGCTCCGCGCGTGCGAGGAGCTCGCCCCCGCGCAGCGCGGGGACGGCTGAGGCGGCGCCGTGCCCTACCCCGCTCCCGAGGGCACCGAGCTGATCGAGCACCTCGGCGCGGGCGCCACCTTCGACGTGGCGCTGGTCCGGCGCAGCGATCAGCCGCGGAGTCCCACGCCTGACGCCACGCGTGATTCCACGCTGGTCTGCAAGCGCCTCGCCCCCGGCGCCCTCCACGCGCACGCCGGGCGCGCCGCCATGGTCCGCGAGGCGAAGGCGCTCGCGCTGGCCCGGCACCCGGCCCTGCCCGCGCTCGCGCGCGTCGGCGCCGACCGCCACGGCCCGTTCCTCCTCGAGACCCGGCGCGAGGGCGCCTCGCTTCGCGACGTGCTCGACGGGTGGCGCGGCCGCGGCCGTCCGCCGCCCGCCTCGCTCGTCGTCCACGTCGTCAGGACCGCGATCGAGACCCTCGCCGAGCTCCAGGAGCTCGAGGACGCCGAGGGCCCGATCCGCTTCGTTCACGGCGACATCGGCCCCGATCACGTGCTGCTCGGTCCGCTCGGCGACGTCGGGCTCGTCGACCTCGGCGCCGCGCGGTTCCGCGGCATGGAGCCGGAGCTCGAGACAGCCGACCGGGGCACGGCCCCGTTCGTCGCGCCCGAGGTCGCGCGCGGCGAGTCGCCGCCGACGCCGGCCGGCGACGTCTATGCGCTGGCGGCGACCCTCGTCGCGTTCGCCACCGGCGCGCCGCTCACGCGCGCGCGCGACCAGGCCGCGGTGCTGGTCGAGATCGGCGAGTCGGGCCTCTGCCTCGACGCGCTCGCGGCCGCCGACGCGCTCTCGCCCGGCCAGCGCCGCGCGCTCGCCCGCGAGCTCGACCGCGATCCGCCGCGCCGCGCCGGCAGCGCGCGGGCGCTGCTCGACGCGTTCGACGCGGCCACGCCGCGGGACTGAGGACGGCCCGGACGTCGCGCGCAACCACGGCGCCGTGGCCGCCAAACCCGTGGACGCGAGCGGCGCATGAGATAAGTCTCGACCGCATGAAGCCCCACCTAGGCCACGACAGGCTCGCCCTCGACACGCTCGCAGTCCACGCCGGACAGCCGCCGGATCCGACGAGCGGCGCGGTCATGACCCCGATCGTCCTCGCGAGCACCTTCGCCCAGGAGCGGCCGGGCGACCACAAGGGCTTCGAGTACTCGCGCAGCGGCAACCCCACCCGCAAGGCGCTCGAGGCGTGCCTCGCCGCGATCGAGGGAGGGCGCCACGGCTTCGCCTTCGGCAGCGGCTCCGCGGCGACCGCCACCCTGCTCCACACGCTCCGGCCCGGCGACCACGTGCTCTCGGGCGATGACGTCTACGGCGGCACCTTCCGGCTCTTCGACAAGGTCATGCGGCCGATGGGGATCACCTCGACCCCGGTCGACATGAGCGACCTCGACGTCGTCCGCAAGGCGCTCACCCCGGCCACGCGGATGATCTGGATCGAGACCCCGACGAACCCGATGCTCAAGATCTTCGACATCGCCGGGCTCGCCGAGATCGCGCGCGCGCACGGCGCGCTCCTCGTCGTCGACAACACCTTCGCCACGCCGGTGCTCCAGCGGCCGCTCGATCTCGGCGCCCACGTCGTGGCGCACTCGACCACCAAGTACCTGAACGGGCACTCGGACGTCGTCGGCGGGGCGCTCATCACGTCGGAGGACGCCCTCGCCGAGCGGGTCGGGTTCCTGCAGAACGCGATCGGCGCCGTCCCGAGCCCGTTCGATTGCTACCTCGTGCTCCGCGGGATCAAGACGCTCGGCGTGCGCGTCCGCCAGCAGTGCGCGTCGGCCGCTGTCATCGCCGGCAGGCTCGCCGAGCACCCCGCCGTCCAGGCGGTCAACTACCCCGGCCTCCCCACGCACCCCGGCCACGCGCTCGCCGCGCGGCAGATGCTCGCGCCCGGGGCGATGATCTCGTTCGTCGTGCGCGGCGGCCTCCCCGTCGCCTCGCGGTTCCTCGAGCGGCTCGCGATCTTCGCCTGCGCGGAGAGCCTCGGCGGCGTCGAGTCGCTCGCCGAGCACCCCGCCATCATGACCCACGCCTCCGTACCCGCGGCGGCGCGGGAGGCGCTCGGCATCGCCGACGGCCTGCTCCGGCTCTCGGTCGGCCTGGAGGCGACCGAGGACCTCTGGGGGGACGTCGCGCAGGCGCTCGACTGACGCCCGCACGCGTCATGGCGCCGCGCGCGGGCGCCGTTTGATCGCGGGCCCCGGAGTACGATAGAAGCGATGTGCGGCCTCGGGGCCGCCATCTACCACCGGAGCTTTCCATGCGTCTCGCCCGCCTCGGCTTCGTGCCCGTGCTCGGCTTCCTCCCCCTGCTCGGCTTCGGCTGCAGCGACCCGGCGCCGCCCACCCCGCGCGGCGCGTTCTCGATGAACTTCGTCGACCCGGGCGCCTCCTGCAACGCGGGGAATCACTCGGCGATGCTCGGCGACGTGACCGCGGCCCGGAGGCTCCGCGTGCTCACCGACGGCGAGGAAGGCGCCACGATCGACTGCTCCGTGACCGGCTCGGGCACCTTCAAGGTCTCCGCGCAGGCGAGGAACCCCGCCACGGCCGCCGAGATCCGCGTCAACATCCCCGCCATCACGCCCGCGGCGACCGAGGAGATGCCCGCCACCGGCAGCATCAGCTTCTCCTCGGTGAAGACGGGCGGCGAGACGTTCGTCTCCGATCCGGCCGCCCCGTGTGAGTTCTGGTTCGTCCCCGAGAGCGAGCAGGGCGTCAACGCCGGCGAGATCTGGGTCGTCTTCGAGTGCCTGGCGATGCTGAACGACGGCTATTCGTGCGAGCTCAGGCGGGGCGCCCTCGCCTTCGACGGCTGCGGGAGCTGAGCTGCGCTCGTCAGCGCCCCCGCGCGCGCGGTCGCTGACGATGCGCGCTCCCGGGGGCGCGCAGGGCGCACCGGGGCGCTGACGGCGCGCCCCGCGCCGGCGCTCCTCAGCTCTTCTCGGAGCGCGAGGCCGACGCCGCCGGGACCGTCGAGCGCTCGCCCGAGCTGACCTGCTGCGAGTCGGCGGGCGGGCCGATCGTCGCGCTGTTCGGGAGCGCGGCCTCGTCCTGGTCGTCGATCCGGATCACGAGCGCGGTGATGTTGTCCTCGCCGCCGTTCTCGTTCGCCTTGGCGATCAGGCGACGGCACATCTCCGGCACCTCGTCGGTCGAGCTCACGATCTGGAGGATCTGATCGTCCGAGAGCATCCCGCTCAGGCCGTCGGAGCAGAGCAGGTACACGTCGCCCGGCTGCGGCTCGTCGCTGATCAGGTCGACGGCGACGCTGTCGTTCATCCCGAGCGCGCGGGTGATGACGTTGCGCGGCAGCTCGGCCCGCTGCTCCTCGGTGAGCTCGGGCATCGCCATGATGTAGTCGTTGAACAGCGAGTGATCGCGCGTGAGCTGGCTGATCGAGCCCTTGCGGACGCGGTAGGCGCGGCTGTCGCCGACGTGGCCGACGTAGATGCGGTTCTTCTTCTTCGAGAAGAGCGCCCCCACGACCGTCGTGCCCATCCCGGCGCAGTCGCGGGACCGGATGCTGCGCTCGAAGATCTGGCGGTTCGCGACGCGGATGCCCGCCTGGAGCCGGTTCTCCTCCTCCGACAGGCTGGTGTCGAAGTGGAATGGCCAGGTGGCGTCCTCCCGCGACGTCGACCGGAAGAAGTCCGCGATCGACTCGGTCGCCAGCCGGCTGGCTACGTCCCCCGCGCGGTGGCCTCCCATGCCGTCCGCGACGATGAACAGGTCATACTCCGACAGGACGGCGTAGCTGTCCTCGTTGTGGTCGCGTTGGAGACCAACGTCCGTCATTCCTGAAGCGATCGCTCGCATAACCTCGGGAATCCTTGAGACGGCTCCGGGCCTTCGGCTTCGAACACCAACCGTTTCATGCTACCGAAAACCTGTCAAGCAGGGCCTCTCGCACCGTAATGGGCGTCTCGAGACGCCTGCTCGCCGACCTTCCTGATCCTACCGACTTGGACCGGGGGGACCGCAAGCCTCTTTTTCATTGGACGCTTCATTGTCGTCACGGGCACCGGCCGCCGTCTCGACTCCGGACCACGCCCCACGCCCGACCCGAGCCCCCCGCCCCGCCGCGCACCGTCGTCGCGTGGCGCTCTGCCGCGCCTCCAGAGCCGCGTCGCCGCGGCAGCGGGTCACACGTCCAGGATGTCCTTTTCCTTGTGCGCGATCACCGCGTCGACCTGCCTGGTCCCCTCGGCCACCACGTCGTCGACCTTCTTCTTGGCCCGCTCGGCCTCGTCGCCGCTGACCTCGCCGTCCTTCTCGAAGGCGTCGATCATCTCGTTGGCGTCCCGGCGGTGTTTCCGGATCGCAACTTTACACTCCTCTCCGTTCTTCTTGGTGAGCTTCACCATGTCCCGGCGCCGCTCCTCCGTCAGCGGCGGGATCGGCAGCCGGATGAGGTCCGCGTCCGTCTGGGGGTTCAAGCCGAGATCGCTCTCCCGGATCGCCTTCTCGACCGCCTTCACCTGGTTCTTCTCCCAGGGCTTGACCGTGATGAGCCGCGGCTCCGGCACGGACACCGTGGCCATCTGCACGATCGGCGTCGGCACGCCGTAGTAATCGACGCGGATGCCGTCGAGCATGGCCGCGTTCGCGCGCCCGGTGCGCACCTTCGCCAGGTCTCGCCGGAGAGCTTCGATGGCCTTGTCGATCCCTTCGCGCAGCTCCTTGATGACGTCCTCGAGCATGATCCGGCTTCCTCCGTGTGGGGCTCGCCCAGCCCGCCCTCTTCGCGGGCGGGGGCGGAGCTTACCGCGTATTTCTGGGGCGGCGGAGAAATCGATCCACCCGGCGCGCGGTCCTCGCCGCTCGCCGCGCGTCGCGGTCGGAAGGACGCTCGCCCCCGCCCGGGCGCGGACGCTGGCGCGGCGAGCGGCGAGGACCGCGCGCCGAGCGAGCCGCCGTCCCCGCCCGCCCGACCGAGGCGGGTGCGGCGGCGACGGCGACCGCGGCCGCGTGGCCGCGCCATGGCCGCGCGCCGCCCTGGCGCGCCTCGGCTGTCACGATCGTGCCGAGCTGTAGTAACTCTGGGAGGCAGGGCGACCCGATGCGCGATCTGGACTGGAACAGCTTCGACGTCCTCGTCGTCGACGACGAGCAGGACAACCTCGATGCGTTCCGGTTCGCCTTCAGGAAGTCGTTCAAGCTCCATTACGCGCTCGGCGGCGCCGAGGCCCTCTCGCTGCTCGATCGGCTCGATCCCGCGGTGATCGTGGCCGACCAGCGGATGCCGGGGATGAGCGGTATCGAGTTCCTCAAGCAGGCGAAGGAGCGGAGGCCGGACGCGGCGGGCGTGCTGCTCACCGCCTACGCGGACATGGCGGTGCTCATCGACGCGGTGAACTCGGGCGCCGTCGACCGGTACATCCAGAAGCCGTGGAACTCGAAGGAACTCGCCGTCGTCCTGCGGCAGACGATCGCCGGGGTCGCGACCCTCCGGGAGAACCGGCGGCTGCGCGAGCAGCTCGCGCACTACGCCGGCTACCTCGAGCGCGAGCAGCGGGATCCGATCGATTTCGGCGAGATCGCCGGCGAGAGCGAGGCCATGCGCGAGGTCTCCGCCCGGATCGGCGAGGTGGCGAAGGCGGCGACGCACGTGCTGATCGAGGGCGAGGAGGGGGCCGAGAAGGAGGTCGTCGCCCGGGCGATCCACGTCGGCTCCCCGCGGGAGGAGCAGCCGTTCGTCAAGGTGACGTGCGCCGCGTTCCGGGGCGACGCGCTCGAGCGCGAGCTGTTCGGCTGGCGGCGGGGCGCCTTCGACGGCGCGTTCACCGAGCGCGCGGGCCGGCTCGAGCTCGCCCACCGGGGGACGATCTACCTCGACGAGCCGGCGCCGCTCGCGCCGTCGCTGCAGGCGCGGCTGCTCCGCGTGCTCACCGACGGCGAGGTCGAGCGGATCGGGGCGACGGAGACCGCCCGCGTCGACGTGCGCGTCGTGCTGTCGCTGACGCCCGGCATCGAGGAGGCCTGGGCGCGCGCGGGCGTGCTGCCGGAGCTCGTCTCGCGGCTCTCGGTGTTCCCGCTGAGGCTGCCGCCGCTCCGCGATCGGCGCGAGGACATCCGGGCGCTCGCCGAGCACTTCCTGCGCAAGTACGCGCGCCGCAACGCGCGCGCGGCCACCTCGCTCTCCGAGGAGGCGATCGCGAAGCTCACGGCGTACGCGTGGCCCGGGAACACGCGCGAGCTGGAGAACGTGGTCGAGCGCGCCGCCATCCTCTCGCGCGGCGACGTGATCCAGCCCGAGCACCTCGCGTTCACGGCGCGCCCGCAGCCGAGCGAGCCGCCCGCCCGCGCGCGTCATGGCGCCGCGCCGGCGGCAGGCGAGGCGGACGCGGCAGGCAAGGCGCTCGCCGCGCCGGCGTCGTCGCGGCCCAAGGTCGACCTGAGCTCCCAGCTCGACGACATCGAGCGGCGGGAGCTGCTCGCCGCCCTCGAGCGCTGCGCGGGGAACAAGGCCGAGGTCGCGCGGCAGTTCGGGATGCAGCGCACGACCCTCTATTACCGGCTGAAGCGGCTCGGCATCGACACCTGACGCCCGCGCCGCCTCGCCTGTCGACGCGGGCGGCGAGTTGCGGCAGATTGCGGCCGCATGCTGAAGGTCGGGGCGCGCGCGCCGGAGATCGACAGGGTGGCCATCGACGGCCAGCGCTTCGTGCTGTCGCAGCAGGGCGGGCTCTGCACCGTCGTGTACTTCTTCCCGAAGGCCTTCACGCCCGGGTGCACCGTCGAGGCCCAGCTCTTCCGCGACAACCACGCCGAGATCGCGCTCGCGGGGGCGAGCATCGTCGGCGTCAGCACCGACGACCAGAAGACGCAGTGCCGCTTCGCCGAGGCGCACCAGGTCCCTTATCCGATGATCGCCGACCGCGATCGCGGCGTCTGCCGCGCCTACGACGTCCTCTGGCCGATCGTCGGGATCGCCCGGCGGATCACCTACGTCATCTCGCCCACGATGGAGATCGCGGCGGTGTTCCACCACGAGCTCCAGGCCAGGAAGCACCGCGACGACGTGCTCGCGTTCATCGACGCGCGCTTCCGGGCCGCGCGCCCCCCCGCCGTCTGACCCGGAGCCCGCCGTGCCCCCCACCCCCGAGCCCCGCGCGCGCCGCGTGCCCCTCGCCGGCGCCGCGCTCCTCGCTGAAGCGGCGCCGCTGCCCCGCGACTTCTACGCCCGCCCCGCGCTCGTCGTGGCGCGGGCGTGCATCGGCAAGGTGCTCGTCCACAGGACGCCGGAGGGCATCGCCGCCGGGCGCATCGTCGAGACCGAGGCCTACCGCGGCCCGGAAGACCTCGCCGCCCACAGCGCCGGAGGACGCCGGACAGCGCGGACGGAGGTCATGTTTGGCCCGCCGGGCTACGCGTACATGTTTCTGCTCTACGGTATGCACTGGGCGTTCAACATCGTCGTGGCCTCGGAGGGGAAGCCGCACGCGGTGCTCGTCCGCGCCGTCGAGCCGGTGAACGGGCTCGCGCTCATGAGCCGCCGGCGGGGCATCGCGCCCGGGCGGGTCGAGCTGACCAACGGGCCGGGGAAGCTGTGCCGGGCGCTGGGCCTCGACCGCGCCGCGTACGGGATGGATGTCTGCGGCGCCCAGCTCTCGCTGCTCCCCGGCGCCGCGGGCCCCATCGGCAGGTCGCCGCGCATCAACGTCGACTATGCAGGTGCGTGGGCGGAGAAGCCGTGGCGCTTCTACGAGCGTGGGAATCGCTATGTGTCCGTTCCGCCTCGCCATTGAGCGGGCGTGAGGCGCCGGACACTCGAAGCGCTCGCGCCCGGGCCCGAGATCGCGCGACAATGGGCGTATGGGATTCTGGCCTTTCGGGGGGCGCGAACCTGCCAACGTCGAGAGCGCATCGCAGGTGGTGACGGCGGCGGCGCGCGGCGAGAACGTCAGGGGAAAGTTAACGCTCTATTTCAAGGAGCCGCAGACGCAGAGCACCGCGGACCGGGCCGCGGAGCGCTGCGCGCAGGTCGCCGGAGAGCTGCTGCGCGAGATCGCGGCGCAGGCGCCGCTCCTCGGCAGGGAGGCAGAGCTCGCCGCCGCGATCGCGGCCCGCGCGCCGCGCGGCGTCCCGGCGCTGCGCGCGATCGAGCTCGCGTCGCTGCACGTGGTGACCGACCGCACCACGCAGTCGCGGCGCGTCGGGTCGAGCCCGGTCCTCCTCCACGAGCCGCCGCGGAGCGCGGGCGGGGGCACCCCGTCGAGCCGACCGCCGCCGAGCGGCGCCGGCTGGGGCGCGGCGCCCGCGAGCAGCCGCGGCCTCGGGCAGATGTCGGGCGCCTCGCCGGCCAGCGGCCGCAGCTCGCCCTCGAGCGTGCCCCCTCCCAAGAGCGTGCGCTCGCCGCCGAGCTCCGGCGCGCCGCGCCTGCGCGGCGCGGGGGCGGGCAACGGGCGCGGGTCGAGCCCCGGGCTCATCGGCTCGCCGCCCACGGTGATCGCGGCCGCGCTCGCGCCGCTCCTGCGCGACACGTCCGCGCGGCTGCTCATCGGATGTCTGCGGGCCCACGATCTGATCATCGTGCGCCGCGTCGCGATCGACCCCGGCGCGACCGAGGTGCTGACCGCGCTCCTGCCGGCCTCGGACGCGCCGCCGGGCGAGCTCGAGGCGAGCCGGGCCGCCGAGCTCACCCGCTGGCACACGGCGCTCGGCTCGCCCGTGATCAGCCAGCTCCGCGCGGAGTCGTGCGCGATCAGCGCGCAGAAGGCGCGCCTGGCGCTGGGCACCGCGGGCATCGCGCCGGGCGTCGTCGGGGAGCTGGTCGACGCGCTCTGCCGCACCGCCTTCCCGGGCCTCGCGCTGTCGGGCGCCCACATCGATCGCTACGCCGAGCAGGACCTGAGCGAGCTGGCGGCGGAGAACGTGGCGCGCATCCTCCGCCACCCGAACACGAAGCAGCTCCGGCTCGCGCTCGGCCCGCTGCTCGACGCCGTGCACAGCGACGTGGACGCGATCTCTCGCATCGCGAAGGCCTCGCTCGGCAGCCCGCCGTGATCGCCACGACCTCGCGGCTCACCCGGCCGCACGTTCCCTTCTCCGCTCGCCAGCGCTAGAACGCGCAGGTGCGACGACACGGTGCCTCCGATGAGCCTTCTTTTCTCCGCAAATTCCACGCCCGCCACGCCCTCCGCAGGTTGCGCGGATCGCTTTGCGGCTGTGTCCCCCTCCTCGTCGCGCACCTCTGCGCGTGCGGCTCGGCAGAGCCCGCCGCCCGGCCGCCCGCGCAGCCCGGGGCGAAGGAGGCGGTCGTGAGCGCGGGCGACGCCCGGGCCGGGGCGGCGGGCGCGGAGCAGGCGCTCGCGGCGCTGTCGACGCGCGTCCTCGAGGAGTACCTGCGGGACGAGCCGGTCCGGGCCACCGAGGCCGGGGATCACCGGTACGACGCCGCGTGGCCGGACGTGAGCGAGCAGGGCGAGGCGGCGCGGCGGCGCGCGATCGAGGGCGCGCTGGCCGAGCTGCGCTCGGTGCCCGCGGAGGCGCTCGGCCTCCAGGGCCGCGTCGACGCGGCCATGATCGAGAACCAGCTCCGCTCCGCGCTGTTCGCGATCGACGAGCTCCGCGAGGCGACGTGGAACCCGATGGTCTACACCGGCCTCGTCGGCGACGGGCTCGACCCGCTGATCACGCGGAGCTTCGCGCCGATCGAGGAGCGCATGCGGAGCCTCGGCGGCCGCCTCTCGGGCGTCCCCGCGCTGGTCCGGACCGCGAAGCAGCGGCTCACGGCGGCGCCCCCGCGGATCCACACCGAGACGGCGATCACGCAGAACCAGGGGCTCATCGCGCTCTGCAAGGAAGAGCTGCCTTCGCACTTCGCGAAGGTCCCGGCGCAGAAGGCCGAGCTCGAGGCGGCGGCGAAGGCCGCGGCCGCCGCGCTCGAGGACTTCCAGGCGTTCCTCGAGAAGGACCTGCTCCCGAGGAGCAACGGCGACTTCCGGCTGGGCCGCGCGCGCTTCGTGGAGAAGCTCCGCTTCTCGCTGGACGACGCGTCCATCGACATCGACGCGGTGGTCAAGGACGCCCGCGCGCTGCTCGCGCAGACGCACGCGGAGATGCTCGAGACCTCGAGGGAGCTCTGGCCGACGCTCTTCGGCAAGCAGCCCTTCCCGAAGGTCGAGACGCGGGACGAGAAGATGGCCGCGATCCGGAGGGTCCTCGACGCGCTCGCGGCCGAGCGCCCGACGAACGCCACCATCGTGAAGGAGTCGGAGAAGCTCCTCGCCGCGGCGACCGCGTTCGTCCGCGAGCGCGATCTCGTGCGCATCCCGGACGAGCCGTGCCGGGTCATCGAGATGCCGGAGTACCGCCGCGGCGTCGCGGTCGCCTACTGCGACGCGTCGGGCCCGCTCGAGCCGAAGCAGGAGACGTTCTTCGCGATCGCGCCGACGCCGGAGGGCTGGCCGCGGCCGCGCGTCGACTCGTTCTACCGCGAGTACAACCAGAGCATGCTCGCCGACCTCACGGTGCACGAGGCGATGCCGGGCCACTTCCTGCAGCTCATGCACAACAACAGGTTCCCCTCGAAGGTCCGCGCTGTCTTCTCGAGCGGCCCGTTCGTCGAGGGGTGGGCGGTCTACACCGAGTGGCTGATGGCCCACCACGGCTTCGGCGGCCCGAAGGTGCGGATGCAGCGCCAGAAGATGGTGCTGCGCCTGGCCGTGAACGCGATCCTCGACCACGGGGTGCACGCGGGCGCGATGGACGAGAAGGAGGCGCTCGCGCTCATGACGAAGGAGGCCTTCCAGGAGGAAGGCGAGGCCGTCGGCAAGTGGCGGCGCGCCCGGCTCACGAGCGCGCAGCTCACGACGTACTACCACGGCTTCACCGAGATGATGCGCCTGCGCGCCGAGCACCAGGGCAAGCCCGGCTTCACGGAGCGCGCCTACCACGACCGGCTGCTCAGCTACGGCTCGCCGTCGGTGCGGCACCTCAAGGCGCTGCTGGCGGAGTAGCGGCCGCGGGCGCGGAGCCGGCGGCCGCGGGTCACACCGGGCTGATGGAGCCGCCGAGCTCCACGAAGCGCGTCTTGGGGAACGCCTTCGCGCAGCTCTCGAGCTGCCAGTCGCCCTTGAAGAGCACGACCGCGTTGCCGTGCACGTCGAGGGCGCCGTAGCCGTAGAGGTTCGACTCGAGCTCGGCGAGGGGCACGGGCTCGCCCTCGACCCAGCGGGCCATGCTGAACGAGAGCCGCTCGATCCGGGCCTCGACGCCGTACTCGGCCGAGAGCCGGTGCTTCACGACGTCGAACTGGAGCTCGCCCACCACGCCGAGGATCGCCTCGCCCTCGCGCCCCTCCGGCGGCCGGAAGAGCTGCACCGAGCCCTCCTGCGCGAGCTGCTCGAGGCCCTTCTTGAGCTGCTTGCGCTTCATCGGGTCGATCATGACGACGCGGCCGAACTGCTCCGGCGGGAACTGCGGCAGCGCGGCGTACTTCACGGGCGAGCCGCTGCACAGGGTGTCGCCGATGAGGAAGAGCCCCGGGTCGAAGACGCCGATGATGTCGCCCGCGAAGCCGTCCTCCACGAGCGTGCGCTCCTGGGCCATGAACTGCACCGGGTTGGTGAGCCGGATGTCGCGGTCGAGGCGGACGTGGTGCACCTTCATGCCGCGCTCGTACTTGCCGGAGCAGACGCGGAGGAACGCGATCCGGTCGCGGTGGGCGCGGTCCATGTTCGCCTGGATCTTGAAGACGAACGCGGTGAAGCGGTCGTCGTCCGGGGCGATGGGGCCCTTGTCGCTGCCGCGCGGCGCGGGCGGGGGCATGAGCTCGATGAAGGCGTCCAGGAACTGCGGGAGGCCGAAGTTGGTGATGGCGCTGCCGAAGAACATCGGCGTGACCTCGCCGCGGGCGAGCTTGTCGCGGTCGAGCGCGTCGCCGGCGGCGTCGATGAGCTCGATGTCCTCGCGGAGCTGGCGGGCGCCCTCCTCGTCGACGGCCTCGACGAGCTCGGGGGCGTCGAGCGACACGACCTCCATCGGGGCGATCTCGGCGCCGTGCGCGACGAGCTCGAACAGGAACACCTGCTTGCGCTCGCGGTGGTACACGCCGCGGAATTTGCCGCCCGCGAAGATGGGCCAGGTGACCGGGTAGACGCCGATGCCGAGGACCTCCTCGACCTCGCCGATGAGCTCGAACGGGTCGCGGCCGGGGCGGTCGAGCTTGTTCACGAACGTGAAGATCGGCATCTGCCGGAGCTTGCACACCCGGAAGAGCTTCTTCGTCTGCGTCTCGACGCCCTTGGCGCAGTCGAGGATCATGATGGCCGCGTCGGTCGCCATGAGCGCGCGGTAGGTGTCCTCGCTGAAGTCGGCGTGGCCGGGGGTGTCGACCAGGCTCAGGAGGCGGCCCTTGTACGGGAACTGAAGGACGCTGGTCGAGATGGAGATGCCGCGCTCGCGCTCCATCTCCATCCAGTCGCTGACGGCGTGGGCCCGCGCCTTCTTCGCCTTCACGGCGCCGGCGAGCTGGATCGCACCACCGTAAAGCAGGAGCTTCTCGGTGAGGGTGGTCTTGCCAGCGTCGGGATGGGAGATGATCGCGAACGTCTTACGGCGGGCGATCTCGCGGGTGAGCGTCGGGTCGGGCACAGCGGCGGGGCAGGATAGGAGCGGTGGGGGCTGCGTCAACCCATCCTTTCCGAGGGGCAACGGCCGGGGCTCCGAGGGGCAACGGCCGGGGCTCCGAGGGGCAACGGCCGGGGCTCCGAGGGGCAACGGCCGGGGCGGGAGGGGGTGGCTCGCGAACGGGCGGGCGGGGGTCCCCCCACGAACTCGGGCCTTTTGGGGGGCTATTGCCGGATGAACGGGAGGCTCGATCCGGAGGGTGGTGACTGCGGTGCGGGCCGGCCCTCGGATTCGTGGGGCCCACCCCCGCCCGCCCGTTCGCGAGCCACCCCCTCCCGCCCCGGCCCCCGCAGCGATCGAGAACCGGCCCCCCGCTGGGATCGAGAACCACCTCGCCAAGGATCGAGGACTACCTCGCCAGGGATCGAGGACTACCTCGCCAGGGATCGAGGACTACCCCGCCAGGGATCGAGGACTACCCCGCCAGGGATGGATGACCACCTCGCAGGGATGGATGACCACCTCGCAGGGATGGATGACCACCTCGCAGGGGATGGATGACCACCTCGCAGGGGATGGATGACCACCTCGCAGGGGATGGGGGGGCTTCGTTACTTCGCGGCGCGGAGGGAGAGGGTGACGGTGACGCCGACGGGGTCGGCGCTGGGGGTGCCGATGGCGCGGTTCTTCAGGAATTGACGGATGCAGCGCTGGGCGTCGGGCGTCACACCGCGGGCCTCGAGGATCTCGACCCCCTCGGCACGGCCACGGACTCGGACCAGGAACTGGATCTTGACGCTGCCCGACGCGCCGGAGAGCCCGCCATGATCGGCGACGCACTGCGCGAGATCGGGGGAGACCTTCTCGAGCCGCTTGGCCACGTTCGGGACGTCGCCGTTCATGAACTCGGGCTCCTTGATCTCCACGACGGGAGGTGGGGCCGAGACGACGGCAGCGTCCGGGGCGCCGCCGTCGATGGGGCCGGCGTCGCCGCCATCCGGGGGCGGGGCGCCGGCGTCGTCCGGGGGGGGCTCGGGCTGCGGCGGCGGCGGGAGCCAGCCAGCATCGGCCTCGCCCGGCTCGAGACAGCGCACGAAACCACGGTGCGGATCCTCCAGCGCGCCGTGCGGACACCGCGGAGCCCCCGCGTCCTGCGTCGCCGCGGTCACCCAGCCCTGACCCGACGAATCCTGCTGCGACGCGGGGGACGCGCCGCCCTCGGCCGCGGCGCTGACACACGCGCCGACGGCGCCCATCGACAGCGCCAGCGAAACCGCCCACGGACCCAGACGCCCACCTGCTGCTCTCCACCGCATCAGGCGCCTGTGATACTGCGGAACGGACGCGCGTACAGGAGAAACCGCGGGCAGCTCGCAGAGCTCCCCGGATCCTAGAGGGCAATATGAGCGAGCGACCCCGCCGACGCGTCCCAGAGCGCCCGGGCCCGCGACAGCACCGCCGCGTGCGTGCTGGTCCCCGCGGCCGGCCCGGTCACCGAGACCTCGCCGCCCGCCCCGAGCTCCACCCGCTCGACCCCCGCGTCCGGGAACTCGCCCCGGAGCTCCCGGGTCATCCGCTCCGCGATGCGCTCGAGGAGCCGCGAGAGCCGCTCGGGCGTGATGTCCCGGAACACGAGCACCTGCGGGAGCTTGAGCTCGGAGACGAGGCGCGCACGGTCCGACAGCCCCTGCTCGCCGAGCCGCCGCTCCACCAGCGCCGCGAACACGCTCCCGTACGCCCGGTCGACCTGCTCCCGCCGGAAGCCCTCGTCGATCGTCGGCCCGAGCCGCGTCTCGAGCTGCGCGACGCCGTTGAGCCCGTTGGCGAAGCGCCCCTCGTTCTGCGCGAAGTACTCGCCGCGTGCGCGTAGATCACGCGCCAGCGACGCGAAGTGCTCGCCCATCGTGGAGAGGGCGCGCAGCACCAGATCCGTGAACCTGAGCTCCTCCCGGATCCAGCCCACGTCCGTCACGCGTTCGGCCATGAACGGCCAGGCGACGAGGTTGTAATAGTTGTTGAAGTCGAGCAGGTACTTCAGCCGGTAGAGCTCGAAGCTGCCGAACATCGGGTACATGCGCTCGTAGAGCCGGAGCGTGCTGTCGTACTTGAATCGATAGTACGCGTCGTACGCCGCGACCCTCTCCTCGAACCCGGCCCGGTCGCCGGCCACGTCGGAGAGGATCAGCTGCGTGATGAACTCGTTCGCGGTCGCGATGAAATCGGACCCAGGGCTGTAGAACGGATCGGTGAACGCGCCCGCCTCGCCGGTGACCGCGTAACGGTCCGTCGAGAAGTACTGCTCTGCGTGGTACGGCAGGTGCGCGTAGCTCTGGAAATCCTCGAGCTCCGCCCCCTCGAGCAGCTCGCGCGCGGCGCGGTGGGCGCCGAGGAACCGCTCGAAATCCGCGCGCGTGCGCGGCCCGGGGAGCGCCGCGCCCGAGCCCTCGCCGATCCGGTCCTTGTCGAAGACCACGCCCACGCTCATCAGGTCGCCCGCGAGCGGGATGAACCAGATCCAGTACCCGTCGTACATGAAGTGGTTCGTCGACAGGTGGCGCGCGGTGTACCGCGCGCGCGACCGCCACGCGGCGTCGGTCACCGCGTCGAGCCCCGCGACGCCGCGGTAGCGCCCCCACGCGGCCGCCGTGTTGAGGCGCGTCTCCTTGTGGACCTTCACGCCGAGCTTCCGGAAGAGCACGTGACGCCGCCCCGAGGCGTCGCACACCCAGCGGCAGGCGACCTCGCGCCGCTCGCCGCCCTGCTCGTAGACGACCCGGTGCCGCCCGCGCCCGTCGATCGCGACGTCGACCACCTTGGCGCCGAGCTCGACCTCCGCGCCCGCGGCGCGGTTCATGGTGACGAGATCGCGCTCCAGCCGCGCGCGCTCGAGCTGGAAGCTCGGGTGGAACGGCATGTGGTCGGAGCCGATCTCGCTCATCCGGGGGAGCGGGAGATCCTTGCCCTCCGAGTCGAAGAAGAAGCGGAGCCCGTTCTTGGGGAGCTGGTGCTGGTAGAGGTACGTGCCGAGGTTCAGCCGGCGAACCATGTAGTTGGCCGCGACCTCGACCGTGCTCTCTCCGACCTTGTAATCCTCCATCGCCGGGGCGGCCTCGAGCACGAGGACCCCGAGATCGGGGCACGCGAGGCGGAGCTGACGCGCGAGGAGGCCGCCGGCGATGCCGCTGCCGATGATGACGATGTCGACGTTGCGCATGACGCCGGCCCTTATACCCCGCCCGCCGCCGCCGGCCCGGGCTCTCCGAGCAGCTCCGCGCGGAGCGCGGCCGGCATCGCCGCGGCCTCCTCCGGGCGGAGCAGCCCGTCGCCGTGGACGATCGACGCCGAGAGGCGCCCGCCGAAGCGGCTGAAGATGACCTGGAAGCCCGGCGGCGTGACCACCGCGGGCAGCGGGTAGGCCGAGCGCACCGGCAGCCCCGCGAACCGCTCCACCGTCACCGCGCCGGGGTTCGAGACGATCAGCGAGGCGAGCTCCCCCTGGAACGGCTGGTCGCCGAGCCAGCGGTAGACCGGGCCGGGGAGCCAGCGCGCCAGATCGAGCGCGGCGACCATGGCGAGGTCGAGCCTGTCGCGCACCATGGCGCGCTGCTGCTCGGCCAGGCGGGCCACCGCGCGGGCGTCGTCGTGGAGCTCGTCGCGGCCGAGCGAGAGCAGGACCATCGTGAGGTGGTTGCCGAAGAGCCGCCGCGAGCCCGCCTTCGGGTCGAGCGAGAGGGGCAGCGGGATCACGTGGTGCGGCGGGGCGAAGCCGCGGGCCACGAGCGCCCTGTCGGCGAGCCGCGTCGCCGCGATCAGCATGAGGCTCGACTCGGCGAGGCGCGCGCGCTGCCGCACCCGGACGTCGAAGGCGCGGGTCTCGTCCGCCGAGAGCGTGAGCCGGTGGACGCGCGAGACAGCGGCCCGCGCGCCGATCCTGTCGCTCGCGCACGCCCGCGCGAGCGACAGGATCGGCGCGCGCCCGAGCGCCAGCACGTGGGTTTTGTAGGCGCGCGCCAGGGCGAGCCGCTCGTCGCGGCCGAGGGCGGCCAGCAGGCGCTCCGGGGTGTCGTGCCGCTCCTGCCGCAAGGGCGGCTCGTCCGGCGCGTCGCCGCTGCCCGAGCCGAGCCAGGCGACCAGCCGGTCGGCGCCCTTGCCGTCCGTCAGCGCGTGGTGGTGGCGGAACACGACCGTGTCGCCCTCCCCCGCCGCGCGCACGACGTCGAGCGCCCACGGCCGCTCCCCGGAGGTCCTGTCCGCGAGCAGCGCCTCGACGCGCGCCGCGCGCTCGCCCTCGCCGGCCACCTCGTGGAGGCGCGGCTCGGGGGCGCGCCGGTGGTGATCGACCACCCAGCGGGGCCGCCCCGCCCGGCCGAGCACGCTGTTGTCGAGCCGGAAGCGGAGCTCGGGCAGCGCCCGGGTCGCGCGCTCGAGGCGCGCCGCGAGCCGGGCCATGTCGAGGCGGCCGTCGAGCTCGAGCACGTACAGGCAGTGATTGCCGGCCTGGCCGCGCGATCGCATGGCGCGATCGTTCATGAGGTGGAAGAAGTCGATCCCCCCGAGCAGAACGGTCGATGTCATGGTCTCCGCGGGGCGCCGCCGGTCGGGTGGAGCCGCGGGCGACCGTAGCAGCCAGGCCGGCCGCGCGACCAGCGGCCGCGAGCGCCGGATCGGTCATCTCGCCCACACCGCCACGCTTTCTCGCGCGCGGCCGCGATTTGCTCAACATTTATTGTAATTTCAAACACTTGCAGCGCATCGCCGCGCCTGGCGCCCGGGGCGCAAGAAAACGTAAGTATCCGCTTCGTGGATACCGCGGCCGGTCTATATCCCGCCCGTGAATCTCTCGGCGATCGACGTCAACCTCGTGATCGCGCTCGACGCCTTGCTCCAGGAGCGCAGCGTGACGCTCGCGGCCCGCCGGGTCGGCCTCAGCCAGCCCGCCATGAGCCACGCGCTGACGCGGCTGCGCGAGCTCTTCTCCGACCCGCTGCTCATCCGGGTCGGCCGGCAGATGGCGCTCACCTCGCGCGCCGAGGCGATGACCCCGCAGGTCGCGGCGATCATGCTCGACCTCGCGAGCCTCTTCGACGGGACGACGCCGGCCTTCGACCCCGCGACGAGCGACCGTGCCTTCCGGATCGCCACGACCGAGTACGTGGAGCTGCTCCTCCTGCCGCAGCTCAACGCCGCGCTCGCGCAGGGCGGGCCGCGGCTCGCCGTCCACCTGCTCCCCCTCGACGCCCGCGCCGTGGACGCGCTCCGCAACGGCGAGATCGACCTCGCGATCGGCGTCCTCCCGCCGGACGGGCTCCCCTCGGACCTCCGCCGCGCGGCGCTCTTCGAGGACCGCTTCGCCGGGCTCGCGCGCGCGAGCCACCCGACCGCGCGCGGGCGCGTCGACCTCCCGACCTACGCCGCCCTCCCGCACGTCGCCGCGTCCCGGCCCCGGGCGAACGGCGCGCACGAAGGCGTCGCGGACGACCTCATCGCCGCGCGCGGCGTCGCGCGCCGCGAGGTCATGGTCGTGCCGAACGTGCTCCTCCTGCCGCACGTCGTCGCGGCCTCGGACCTCGTGGCGACCGTGGCCACGCGCCTCGGCCGGGCGTTCTCGAGCGTGCTGCCGCTCCGCACCTTCGACCTGCCGTTCGAGCTGCCGCCGATCGAGATCGCCATGGCGTGGAACAGCCGGACCGAGCACGACCCGGCGCGCGCGTGGCTGCGCCGGCTCGTGACGGACGCCGTCCCGCACATGCGCGAGCCGCCCCGGCGGAAGCGCGTCTGACCGGCGATCGGGCGCGGCGGCGCGCCGCCGCGGCGCGCTACCGGCCGAGCGCCTCGGCGCGGTTCACGATCCGCGGCGTCAGGAAGATGACGAGCTCGCTCCGCGTGTCGCTCGCGCGGCGCCGCTGGAAGAGGAGGCCGAGGACGGGGATGTCCCCGAAGAAGGGCACCTGATCGAGGTTCCGGCCGGTGTTGCGGGTGAAGATCCCGCCGATCACCGCCGTGTGCCCGTCCATGATGAGGAGGTCGGTCTCGGCCTCGCGCTTCAGGATGGTGGGGTCGCCGCGGGCCGAGGTCTGGTTGAAGTCCGGCTCGTCGCGGTTGATCTTCACGTGCATCGCGACGCTGCCGTCCGAGGTGACGTGCGGCTTCACGAGGAGCTGGAGCTTCGCCTCCTGGAAGGTCGTCTGCACGCCCTGGGCGCTGATCTGCGAGAACGGGATCAGCGTGCCCTGGCTGATCCGCGCCTCCTTGTTGTCCAGCGTGAGGATGCGCGGGCTCGAGACGATCCGCAGCATGCCGCTCGCCTCGGCCGCGGAGAGCCGGACGCCGAGGTTGACGGTGTTGTTGATCGAGCCGAGCGTGAAGCCGAGCGCGCCGCCGGTCCCGGTGCCGACGATCGCCGGCAGGTTCACCGCGAAGTTCGGGTTCGAGACCTGGTTCGCGAACGGCGAGAGGCCGCCGGTCGGCGTGTTCGAGTCGGTCGCGCCGCCGGCCACGCCGATCGCCGAGGGGAACACGAGCCCCGTCGGGTTGCCGGTCGCCGCGCTGAACGTCCCGTCGCCGCCCCACTGGATGCCGATGTCGCGCACGTAGCGGCTCGTCGCCTCGACCACGCGCGCCTCGATCAGCACCTGCGGCGTCTGCGTGTCGAGCGAGCGGACCAGCTCCTCGATCTGGTTCAGGTTGCCCGCGACGTCGCGCGCGATGAGCACGTTCGTCCGCTCGTCGACCGCGAGCGAGCCGCGCGGCGACAGCATGTCCTTCGAGCGATCCTGGAGGTCCCGCGCGTCCGCGTAGTTGATCGGGATGAGCCGCGTCTCGATCGGCGCGAGCTGGAGCTCGCTCTTGCGCCGCGCGATCGCGAGCTCCCGCTCCTTGTTGAGGTCGGCGATCGGCGCGACGCGGATCATGTTGCCCTGGCGGACCACGCCGAGGCCCTTCGCCTGGAGCACCGTCTCGAGCGCCTGGTCCCACGGGACGTTGCGCATCCGGATGGTGACCGTCCCGCTCACGTTGTCGGCGGTCACGATGTTGACCCGCCCGACGTCGGAGATCAGCCGGAGGACGTTGTGGATGTCCGCGTCCTTCAGGTCGAGGTCGATGCGCCGCCCCGTGAACCGCCGCTGCTGCCCGGCGATCGCGGGCGTGAAGGCGCCGGCCTGGTCCGGCTCGACCAGCGACTCCTGGCTGCTCGCCGCCCCCTCGAACGACGTCTCGATCCTCGGCGCGCCGCCGTCGAGCGCCTCCTCGCGCGCGACCGTGCGCGTCCGCCGCGCCGCGCGCCCGTCCGCGGCGATCCCCGAGAGGGTCGAGGGCAGCGCCCCCCGCGCCACGCTGAGCACGAGCGCGTTCCCCTCGCGCGCGACAGCGCCCGCCGCGCCCTCGGCCTGCTCGACCTCGACGACGACCTTCGAGCCGTCGCTCTTGCGCCGGAACGTCGAGATCGCGCGCACCGGGCCGCCGAAGGCGCCGACGTCGAGCGTGCGCTGGAGCGCGTCCGGGAGCCGCACGCCGCTCAGCTCGATGACGCGGCGACCACCCTTGCCTGTCGACTCGCGGTAGCTCGGGATCGACGAGAGCTCGATGATGACCCGATCGATCGTCGCCTGGTGCTCGAAGCGCACGTCGGTGATCGCCGCCGGCTCGCGGGCCGGCGCCGCCGCCGCGGGGCCGCTCGGGGCCCGCGCCGCCATGGGCGCGGTCGTGGCGGCGGCGGCGAGCTCGACCACGAGCGCGCCCTGCTCGGCGCGGACCCGGTAGGCCGCCGGGCGCGCGAGCTGCACGAGCACGCGCGTTGTGCGCCGGGCCGCCTCGCCGAACCCCTGCGTCATCACGCCGGCCACGATCGCGTTGCCGTCCGTGATCGCGCCGGGCGCCCCGCTCATCTCGGCGCCCTCGAGATCGATGAGGAGCCGCTTGCCGCCGTCCGCGACCCGCGCCGAGAAGCGCGGCGCGCCGCTCGTCGCGACCACGATCTCGGCCCTGTCGTCCGCCGGCGCCGCGAGCCTGACGTCGCTGACCTTGATCGGGGCAGCGGCGCCTGCGTCTCCTGCAGGAGCGCCGAGGCTCAACATCACCCCGAGCACCGCAGCACGGCGAAGCGCGCCCCGCTTCGGGCGATAGTCTCGATTGCTCTTCATTGCACTCCCGCTTCGCGGTGACGCGAGGTCGCGTCACGCTGCCGGGAGGCTACTTCGGGTGCCCGGGGCGGGCCCAATTCGTGGCGTTCACGGGTTGCCGAGGATCGGCTCGTCCGCGTCGCCGAGCGGCCTCAGCGCGATCACGCGCGTGGTCGGCGGGATCTCCGGGTGGGACGGGTCCTCGCGGATGAAGACGACGTCGGAGTCGCGGATCCGGTCGACGCGCCAGTTCACGGCCACGTCGACGCCGGTGGGGCCGCCCGCGTGCACGATCTCGGCCTTGCCGACGAAGTCGCCCACCTTGATCACCCACCCGAGGCCGGTCGGATCGGTGAGCAGCGCGCGGGCGGGCGCGCGCGAGACGACGCCGACCAGCTTGAGCTCGTCGAGCGCGAAGCGATCCACGAGGACCTGCCGCTGGATCGTCACCCGCCCCCGGGCCTGCGTCGCGAAGAGCGACTCGAAGCTCCGGAACGGGTCGCGGCTCCGGTCGCTCTCCGAGAAGTCGGCCTCCTGGAACTCGCGGAGCGGCAGCGGCGGCATCTCGGGCGCGCCGGCGTCCGCCGCCGCGGACGCGGACGCGCCGGCCGCGGGGGTGCGCGGCGGCGAGGCGGTGGCCGGCGGCGCCGCGCCGGGCATCGTGGTGGAGGTGACGATCTGCTCGTCCTCGCACCCCGCGAGCGCGAGGGCGAGGGCCGTGGTCGCCCCGAGGGCGAGCAAGAGCGCGCGCCCGCCCCTCACCGGACACCTCCGCCCCGCCGCTTCACGCCGCTCGTCGGGGTCTCCCCCGCGCGCACGGCGCGGAACGCGGTCGCGAGGCACTCCACCTCGACCTCCACGTCGGTCCCCACGACCTTCGGCTGCTTGATCTGGACCTCCTCGAGGTTGATGATGCGGTCGAGCTGCCCCACCCCGTGGAAGAACTTCGCCACCTGGTGGAACTTGCCGCTGAGCGTCAGCTTCATCGGCACCTTGGCGAAGAACTCCTGCGGGACCTCCTCGGTGGGGCTCCACGACGTCAGGTTGACGCCGGAGACGGTCGCGACGCCCTGGATCGCCGACAGGAAGGCCGGCGTCTCGGACTCGTCCGGCAGGATCTTCTTCTGCTCGCGGCTGAGCTGCTCGCGCCGGGTCTTCTCGTCGAGGTCCTTCTGGTAGGCGGCCTTCGACGCCTGCGCCTTGGTGAGCTCCGCCTGGAGCACCTGCTGCTTCTGCACGGCGCCCTCGATCTGGGAGTCCACGTCGGCGTAGAAGCCGACGAAGTACAGGATGCCGACGAGGGCCGCGAAGAGCGCGCCGACGCCGACCTTGGCGAGCGGCGGCAGCCGGTCGAGCGCCGAGCCGGCCTGCGCGGGGTTGGGCTTCGTGGCCATCAGTACCTCACCTTGAGCTGCAGCGCGAACGAGACGAGCTCGAGCCGCGACGACTTCTCGTTCTCTTTCTTCCCCGGCAGGAGCTGCACGTCATAGAAGTACGACGACAGCTTCAGCCGCTGGGCGAGCTCGTAGACGTCGGTGCCGTCGCGCGCGAGCCCCTCGACGCGCACCGTGCGCTCGGACTCGACGTAGCTCGTGAGCCACAGCCGCCGGCTGTCCCACGACGGGTTGTAGACGGCGAGCGGGTTCTCCTTGCGGAGCTGCGCGAGCTTGTCCGGGTCGGCGGTCGGCCCCTTGCCGTTCGTGAGGAGCTGCGCGAGCTCGAGCAGCACCGCCGTCGGCCCGCTGCGCGCCGCCTGGAGCTTGGCGATCGCGTCCTCGCGCGCGCGGAGCACCTCGAGCGACTTCTTGATCTCCTCGTGGTTCGAGACGAGCGTGCGGATGTCCTGGATCTGGCTCTGGAGCACCGTGTTCTTGCGCGTCTGCTCCTCGAGCTCCTCGACCTTGGTCTGGTGGAAGAGGAAGAGCGCGACGATCTCGAGGATCACGACGCCGAGCGTGATGAGCAGCCAGCGCTGGCTCGCCTGGGGCGGGGCCCCGCGCGCGCGGCCGCGCTGCGGGAGCAGGTTGACGCGGATCACGAGCGCTTCTCCCGGTCCTTGCGCATCGCGAGCCCGAGCGAGACGCAGAACTGCGCCGCCCGGAGCCGGAGCAGCTCCTGGTTCACTTCCTTCGCTTCCACGGTGATGCGCTCCATCGGCTGGATCAGCTCGACGGCCACCCGGGCGCGCCGCCCGATCGCGGCGGGCAGCGCGGGCAGGTTGGACGAGCCGCCGGTCAGGTAGATGCGGTGCATGTCGCCCTCACCGCTCGTGGCCAGGAAGAAGTCGAGCGAGCGCTGGATCTCGCCGGCGATGGAGTCGCACACCTGCTCGATGGTCTCGATGACCTGGGCGGGCACGCCGCCCGGGCCCGAGGTGACGCTGGCGCACTTGAACTCCTCGGCCTGCTCGAAGCTGATGCCGAGCTTGCGCTGGATCTGCTCGGTGATGTAGTTGCCGCCGTTGCCGATGTCGCGGGTGAACGCGCTCGCGCCGCGCGACACGATGTTGATCGACGCGAGGCTCGCGCCGACGTTGATGATGGCGAACGTCTGGTCCGGCGGGATGCCGCGGTTCACCTCGAACAGGTTCTGCACGGTGAACGCGTCGATGTCGACCACCATGGGCTTGAGCTTCGCCGTCCTGGCGATCTGGGTGTAGTCGTTGATCTCGTCGCGCTTCGCGGCGACGAGCAGGAGGTCCATCTGCCCGGCCTCGGGGCGGCGGCGCAGCACCTCGTAGTCGACGTGCACGTCCTTGATGTCGAAGGGGATGTGCTGCTCGGCCTCCCACTGGATCTGCTCGTCCAGCTCGGCGGCGGTCATGAGCGGCACCGTGATCTTGCGGATGATGACCGCCTGGCCGCTGATGCTGAGCGCGATCTCGCGCTGGCGGATCCTGGCCTCGGAGAAGGCGCGGCCGAGCGCCTCGACGATGGCCTGCGCGTTCATCACGTGGCCGTCGACGATCGCCTGCGGCGCGAGCGGCGCGTAGCCGAGCCGCACGAGGCCGTAGCCTTTGCGACCTTCCTTGATCTGAGCGACCTTGATCGCGCTCGATCCGATGTCGACCCCGATCAAGTTCTTGCCTTCCGACATCCGGTCCGTCCTGGTCCGCGCCCGCCACGGTGAAGAAGGGAGAGCCCGGGCCGCGTTGCCCGGCGCTCGCGCGCCCCGTCTCCTCGGATGGCTTCTGGTCGCTTCCGGCGAAGCTTCGCACCACCGCCGATCGCGGGGCAAAAAACCGCTTTACGCTTGCCTGCCGCCCGCCTATCGAAGCTCGATATGCGGTGCGGCGCCCCCGGGTTGACCGGCCGGCGCGCGCCAGCCCAGGGTAGCACCGTCCGGGGCTCGTTCGCCGGGCACGGATGACGTCAGGTCAGAGTCCCCTCATGCATCCGGACTTCTCCCGTTTCCGCGGCCCCCGCGGCCTCCGCGGGCCCCACGCCAGCGCCGCGATGGAGCCCCGCCCCCGGTCCTCGCGGCTGCGCTCTACGCTCGCCGCCCTCGCCGCGGCCTTCCTCCTGATCGCGGCGCCCGGCGCCGCGCTCGCCGAGGACGGCGAGCACACCGTCTACGCCGGCCAGACGCTCGGCAAGATCGCGAAGCGGTACCGGATCACGGTCGACGCGCTCCGCGAGGCGAACGGGCTCAAGCCTGGCCAGAAGATCCACCCGGGCCTCGTCCTCGTGATCCCCGAGCGGGGCAAGCCCGGCGCGCGGTCCGCGCCGGCCGCGTCGACCCGGGGCGCGGCGCGGCGCGACACGCCGGAGCGGAACCGCAGCGCGAGCGCGAAGGAGCGGGCCGCCGAGGCGCTTCCGCGCGGCAAGGGGTCGGCGAAGCGGGACGCGAAGGCCGATGCCCGGTCGATGCCGCCGAACAAGCGCTACGAGCAGCGGTCCAAGCGCCCCGGATGGGTCCGCCTGGCGCGCGGCGCCGAGCGGCTCGAGCTCCGGCTGCTCACGCCGAAGGGGCGCCTCGTCCCCAAGGCCCTCCCCAAGCTCAGCCGGCTGATGCGCGCGTCGCCCACCGCGTCGATCCCGATCGACCCGCGGCTCGCCACGCTCATCGGCATGGTGAGCGACCACTTCGGCGGCAGGACGATCCGCGTCGTGAGCGGTTATCGACCCTACTCTCCTACCCAGTACACCCCGCACTCCAACCACAACTTCGGTCGCGCCGTCGACTTCATGGTCGAGGGCGTGCCCAACACCGTGGTCCGCGATTTCTGCCGCGGGTTTCGCAACGCGGGAGTGGGATATTACCCCAACTCGACGTTCGTTCACCTGGACGTCAGATCAGATAAGGTCTACTGGGTGGATTACTCGAGGCCTGGAGAGCCGCCGCGCTACGAGGGCGCGAGAGGCTCTGTCGGGGCCGACGAGGCCGCGCGGGATGTCCCCCTCTCGGCAGAAGAAGAGGTGTATGGGTCAGGCGGACCCCGCACCACGCCTTCGCAACCCGCGAATACTACGGGGACAAACCTGGATGCGGGGAGCAGCGTCGGGGACACACAGAAGAGCCTGGGTTCAGGAGCACCCACCCCGGTCCCGGCCGCTTCACCGGGCGGAAGGTGAGCTGCCCAGGTCGCTGGCTAGTATCCACACACTGAACATCCGCACCAGACACAATTGCACGGCTCCAGCTTGCACGCTGCGAGAGTTGTGGCACCAATCCACCTCACGTGCAGCAATCGACCCGACTGCAGCGGGAGGGGTTCCCTCCTCTCAGGTCACTCCCCCCGTGCTGTGACGGGGAAGAGTTTGTCCAGCCGGTCATCATGGGCACGTCGTGCCCGGTCGACACGTGTGACCGCGCGCTGATCGAGGCGCCCACGGCGCTCGGTCTCCCGTCGCTCGATTCGCTCGATGCGGCGCCGGGCCTCCCGGTCCAGGAGCCCGCCGCGGCTCGCGCGCACGATGCATGGGAGTCGGCGGACGTCGCGTCAAGCTGCGCGAACGATTTCTGGGAATCTGCGGAGACCGCGACTTCCTGTGCGATCGAGGAGGCGTGGGGGTCGGCGGAGCCGGAGGGCGTCGCGAGCGGCCCGCCATGCTGTACCGACGCGGCCTGCGCGAGCGGGCCGCGTGACCGCGAGCCGCTCCGTCCCGAGGTGCTGAAGGGGTACTTCCCGCTCGTGCGCAAGCTGGTGCGGCAGGTGTCGCGGCACCTGCCGCCCAACGTGCAGCGCGACGACCTGCTCAGCGCGGGCATGCTCGGGCTCGTCGACTCGCTCCGCAAGAACGGCGGGAGCGACGGCGAGACGTTCGCCGGCTACGCGAAGCTCCGGATCCGCGGCGCGATCGTCGATGAGCTCCGCGCGCAGGACTGGCTCTCGAGGCGGGCGCGCGAGGCGGTCGAGGCCGCCGGGGCCGCCGCCGGGACCTGCGGATCGACCGTCTTCGTGAGCCTCAGCGAGGTGACGCCCACCGAGGAGTCGGTGCACATGGCCGGGGGCGACGACCCGATCGAGGCGATCTCGGCGCAGGCGACCCGGCAGGCCCTGGCCTTCGCGATCGCCCAGCTCCCCGAGCGGGAGCGGCGCGTGATCGGCATGTACTACTTCGAGGGCGCGAAGCTGAAGGACATCGGCGCGGAGCTCGGGGTCGGCGAGCCGCGCGTGTCGCAGCTCCACACGCGCGCGCTCGGGATGCTCCGCGGCATGCTCTCGCACGCCTGATCTCCTTCAGGTCAGCCCCACGCCTGCCCTATCGGCCCCACGCGATCACGGGGACGCGTCCCCGGTGAGCCGGCGCGCCCGGCCGGGCATCGCGAGGCCGACCGCGAAGAGGGCTGTCTCGTCGTAGGCCTGCTGCAGGGCGGGGTCGCCCGAGGCCCGGTGCACGAAGGCGTTGCGGTGCGCGCCGCGGTCGAGCGCGACGACGCGGGCGCAGCCGAGGTCGAGCAGCGCCTCGGTCGTCGCCTCGTCGCTGTCGAACGTCGTCGTGGCGACGAGGAGCGTGCCGTCCTCGAGCACGCAGGCGGCGCCGCGCCGGCGCATGGTGCCGATCTCGCGCGCCTCGGGCCGCAGCCTGCCGTCGTCGGCGGTGAGCGGCAGCTCGGTGGCATCCATGTCCGGCGCGAGCTCGACGCCGCCGGCCGGGCGGATCTCGACGCGGCCCCGGCGGACCAGCAGCAGGCCCCCCTCGCCGCGGAAGCGGAGGCCGATCGTGCCGCCCACGGCGAGCCCGCGCGGGCCGCGCCGCCGGCCGGTGCCGACGCCGATCGCCGCCAGCACCTGCTGCCGCTCGTCCTCGGGCACGTCGGCGGCGAGCTTCGGCGCGGTCCGCGGCGAGATCTCGCGCGAGCCGGCGCGGAGGCGGAACAGGAACCGGTCCGGCGCGAAGGCGTGCACGCGGACCTGCGCGCCGAGGTGCACGGCGCTCGCGGCGTACACGGCCGGGCTCCACGCGGGGGGCGGCTGCGCGCCGCCGTCCTGGGCCCAGTCCACGCGCTCGCCCGGGAGCGACAGATCGGGCGGCGGCGGGCCGTCCGTCGATCGCGACTCGAAGTAGAGAAAGGGGCCCGGCGAGGCGGACGCGACGTGCGCCGGCGGCGCGATCGACATCGCGGGCGCGAGGCGCTCGGCGGTCAGGCTGCCGTCCTGCTGGGCGCTCAGGAAGGCGACCCCGAGCGGGTCCGGCGCGCTGCCCAGCGAGACGCCGGCGACGCACCCGGCGCGCGCGAGCGCCGCCCTCAGCGCGGCCGCGTCGAGGGCGCCGCCCCACGCGTGGACGACGAAGCCGCGGTCGGTCACGCACAGCGCCGCGCGCTCGACGACGAGGTCGTCGCCGTCTCCGGGCGGGAGCGCCGCGTCGCGCGGGGCGCTCGCCGCGGGCGCGGCGGCGAGGGCGGGGAGCGGGGCCGCGGCGCTCGCCGCATCGAAGAGCGAAGGGCCCTGCCAGAGCGCCCAGGGGAAGCGCCTCGGCCCCTCGCCGCGGAGCGCGCCGGCGCCCGCGGCCGCGGGGCGCTGCCACAGCGCCCAGGGCACGCGCTGGAGATCGCCGGCGGATGGCCACGCGCCGACGTACGGACGGCCCGAGACGTCGACCCCGAGCGTCGCCGCGCCGTCGCGCGGCGGCACGAGCGCGCGGCCGCCGACGACCATGCCGAGCGCCTCCGCGTCCGCGTCCGCAGGCCGCGTGACCGGATCGCGCGGCCCGTGGACGCCGAGGCCGATGGCGCCGCGGAGCGTGGACGCGTCGGGGAGCTTCCCCGTGCCGCGCGGGCCGACGGTCGGCCGGGGCGCCTCGAAGCCGGCCTGCAGGGTGAACTTGATGTGCCGCGTGTCGATCGCGAGCAGGTGGACGAGCATCTCCCGTCGCTGCGGGTCGGGGCGGACGGTCGTGGCGGCGAACGGGCTCGCCGGGCGCTGCGGGTCGCCCTCGATCCCGGGGAGCACGCGCGGGAGCGACGGCGCCACCAGCGTCCAGGCCCCCTCCCCCGGCACCGGGGGATCGACAGCCGGGGCGACCGGCGGCGGCGGCCAGAGCGAGGGCCACCCCTGCGGCGCGGGCTCCGGAGACGCCGGGCCGTGCGTCAGGTACGCGCCGGCGGGCTCGGCGCGGAGCCCCGAGGTCGCGCGGACCGCGGCGAGCGCGAGCCGCTCGGCGGCGGCGGCGGCCCCCGAACCGAGCAGGCGTCCGGCGGACGGCCCGGCGAGCTCCGCGAACGAAGGCACGCGGCGCGGGACGCGGTGCGCGCGAGCGCCGAACGGGTCGTTGCCGCCCGTGTCGAGCTCGCCGGTGCCGGCGCTCAGCGCCGCCGGCACCGCCTCGGGCCCGAGCGCCATCACGAGGGCCTCGTCGGCGAGGTCGAGCCGCGCCGACGCGGGCGGGCTGTCGAACCAGATCTCGGTGCGCGACGCGCCGGCCGCGCTGCCGGTCTCGATCCAGCCGTCGATCGCCGCGCGCAGCCGCTCGCCGAGGGATCGCGGGCGCGCGTCGCCGGCGAGATCGAGCAGCGTGATCCCCTGGACGGCGCCGAAGGCCGACGTGGTCACCGCGACGCGGCGGCCGCGGGCCACGAGGTTGCGGTCGTCGCCGAGGGGCGTCTCGGTCAGGTTGCGGACGCCGCCGAGGCTCACCGGCCGCCCGGAGCGGGTGAGCCGCACGCGCGCGCGGTACAGGTCGGCGGCGCCGCGCCCGTCCGGCGCGCGCTCGGCCTCCGCCGCCTGCGCCGCGCCGTCGGCCGGGCGCTCCGCCTCCCCCGCTCGCGCCGCGCCGTCCGGCGCGCCCTCCGCGTCCGGCGGGCGCGCGACGCCCAGGAACAGCACCCGGCGGCCCAGCAGCGCGTCGGAGAAGAACCCGCCGCGCTCCTCCCAGACGAAGTCGTCCGGGCTGACCGTGCCGCCGATCGCCTCCCCGAGCATCCCGGCGATCGCGTCCGCGGTGCGAGCGGGCGGCGACGGCGTGGAGAGCCGCGCCGCGGCCCCGACCAGGGCGACGCCGAGCGCGACCGGGAGCCGGCCGCGCAGGTGATCGGCCCATCTGGAGAGCGATCGGTCGGTCATCCCTGCGCGACCGCGCTCCCTCCTCCGACGGCGCCGGGCTGGGACGCCGCGGCGCGCGGGCGGATCCCGAGGAGCTGGCGCGCGCGGTCCGGATCGACCACCTCGCGGCCGATGCTCCGCGCGAACGCGGCGGCGCGCGCGACGAGCGGCGCGCTCCCCTCGGCGAGCACGCCCCTGTCCAGGTAGATGTTGTCCTCCAGCCCGACCCGGGCGTGCCCGCCGAGCTGCATGGCGAGCTCGGTCATCGGGCGCTGGTGGCGGCCGACGGCGGCCACGCCCCAGGTGGCGCCTCGCGGGATCTGGCTGATCATGAAGCGGAGCACGTCCTCTCGCGCCGCGATGCCGCCGGGCACCCCCAGCACGAACTGGAAGTGGAGCGGCTCCTCGAGGAGCCCCCCGGCGAACAGGCTGAGCGCCTCGTGGATATGGCCGACCTCATAGCACTCGAGCTCAGGGACGCTCCCCGCCGCGCGGATGCGCGCCGCCATATCCCGGATGAGCGGCCGGGTGTTGTCGAAGATCGCGTCGCCGAAGTTGATCGTGCCGCAGTTCAGGGTCGCCATCTCGGGCTTGCAGAGCAGCGGCTGGGCGCGCTCGTCGACGCTCATCCCGACGGCGCCGCCCGTCGACGTCTGGACGATGACGTCCGTCTTCTCCTGGATGGCCGCGATCGCCTCGGCGAACAGCGCGCTCGACTGGCTCGGCGACCCGTCCGGGTTCCGGACGTGCAGGTGGATCACCGCCGCGCCCGCGTCGCGGCAGCGCGCCGCCTCGTCCGCGAGCTCGCGCGGCGTGACGGGCAGGTGCGGCGTCTGGGCCCGGGTCGTCTCGGCGCCGACGATCGCCGCCGTCAAGATGAGGGCGCTGTTCGGCGGCGTGACGATGATCCGGGGCGGCGGCGTGATGATCGGCCGCGGCTCCGGGAGCTGCGCGTGGTCCGGGGGCGGCGCCGACAGCGCCGGCAGGACGAGGCGCGGCCGACGCTGGAGCTCCTTCGGGACGACACAGGTCCCGAGCGCCCGGCAGACGATGACCGGCTCGGCCAGCGCGTCCGCCGCCGAGGGCGCCACCCCGGGTTCGCGGACGCTGGCGACGACCTTGCGCGCCTCGAAGGCCATCGCGCGCGACGTGGCGCCGACCTTGGTGACCACCCCGGTCGCCTCGATGAAGTCGCCTGCTCGGACAGGGGCGAGGAACTCGACCGCCTCGTACGCGCGGAAGAGACCCTCGTCGCCGTCCAGACGGATGAGGAGCTCGGTGGCGACGTCCCCGAAGAGCGCGAGAATACGCGCGCCGTCACACAGCTCCCCCGCGTAATGTGCGTCGTGCGCGCCCATCCTGACGCGCAGCGTGACCGTGAGACCAACCCCAGTGCTCATGGGCGCGAAGACTCAACAGTCGACAGTCGGTAGTCAACAAGGGAAACTCCCCCCGCCGATGAACCTCGTAGAAGCCAGAAATCTCCCGCGCCACGTCGGAATCATCATGGATGGCAACGGCCGCTGGGCCGAGCTGCGCGGCGAGCCGCGCGAGGCCGGCCACAAGGCCGGCAGCGCCGCCGTGCGGCGGATCGTGCGCGTCTGCCGGAGGCTCGGCGTCGAGGCGCTGACCCTGTACGCCTTCAGCGAGCAGAACTGGGCGCGGCCCCGCAACGAGGTCGACGCGCTCATGGGGCTCCTGCGGGAGTTCCTGATGAGCGAGCGCGGCGAGATCCTCGAGAACGACATCCGCCTGGTCGCGATCGGCGACATCAGCCGGCTCCCCGAGTTCGTGCGCGAGGTGCTCGACCCGCTCCGCAAGGCGTCCTCCGCCAACATGAGGATGACGCTGGCGCTGGCGCTGTCCTACGGGGCGCGCGAGGAGATCGCCGCCGCGGCGCGCGAGCTCGCGATGGAGGCCGTCGCCGGCCGGCTCGATCCGGAGGCGATCGACGGCGCGCTGCTCGCCGCGCGGCTGCCGAGCCTGAGCGTGGGCGAGCCGGATCTCATCATCCGCACCGGCGGCGAGCAGCGGCTCTCGAACTTCCTGCTCTACGGCGCCGCGTACGCCGAGCTGTCGTTCACCGAGCGGCTGTGGCCGGACTTCACCGAGGACGACCTCTTCGCGGCGATCGCGACCTACCAGCAGCGCGACGGCGGCGTCGAGCCGCAGCGCGACGGCGCCGCCGGGCCCGCGCGCGGGTCGCAGGGCGGGGGCGGCGGCGGGGGCGAGCCGGTCGGCGCGCACGGCGCGCGCGACGTCGGTCGGCCGTGGCGCGCGCGCGAGCTCGCCTCTCACAACGGTTCACGGACGGGAGTCTGACGCTTGGCTGCTTCCAACCTCGCGATGCGGTTCATGACCGCGATCGTGGCCGCGCCCCTCCTCCTCTCGCTGCTCTACCTCGGCCCCGCCTGGGGTTGGGCGGCGCTCGTCGCCGTCGCCTCGGCCGTCGGCGCGCTCGAGCTCTTCGCGATGACGCACGCGGACGACCGCGCCGCGCGGTTCGTCGGCGTCGCGCTCACCCTCGGCGTCCTCGGCGTGATCTGGCGCTACACGAGCTCGCCGGGCGCGCTCCTCGCGCTGATCTTCCTGCTCCCGTTCGTCGCGATGCTCGTCACGCTGGTGCGGCTCGGGGAGATGCGCACCGCGGCGCTGCGCGTGCTGGCCATGACGTTCGGCCCGCTCTACGTGGGCGGCGGGCTCGGCGCGCTGGCGCTGCTCCGGCGCGACGCCGGCGCCGACGGCCCCTCCTTCGTGGTGCTGGCGCTGCTGCTCTCCTGGTTCTCCGACACGGGCGCCTACTTCGCCGGCCGCTTCCTCGGCCGGCGCAAGCTCTACGAGGCGGTGAGCCCGAAGAAGACCGTCGAGGGCGCCCTCGGCGGCCTGCTCTTCGCGGTGCTCGGCGCGCTGGTCGCGCACTTCTGGTTCCTGCGATCGCTGCCGCTCGTCGACGCGGTCGCGCTCGCGATCGTCGCGGGCGGCCTCGGACAGGCGGGCGACCTCGGCGAGTCGTTGTTCAAGCGCTCCTTCGGGATCAAGGACTCTGGCGGGATCGTGCCCGGCCACGGCGGCATCCTCGACCGCGTCGACGCGCTGCTCGTCACCGGGACGATCACGTATCTGTATGTCCTGTGGACAAGGACCTGAGCGACACCTCGCGCCGCGCGGCGCAGCGGCCTCCAGCGCCGCCCGCACCGCGCCCGCGCCGCAGCCTCGCCCCGCGATGCGGTCCAGCCGCCGTTAACGCGGCGCCTCATCGCGTATTCCCAGCCTGACGCAGCGTCCCGAGTCTCCGGACATTGGATAACGCGGCGCGTGAAAGCGCGGCCGCCATTGAATCGGGGGGATCCGGGCACTAGAAAGTTACAGAGCCATGGAAGATCAATTCAGTGCCAAGTCCACGACTCCGCCGGTGAGCAACCCACCGGCACCGGGTCAGAAGCCCAAGTACGAGTTCTTCAAAGTCGTCCAGGGTTACCTCGACGAGGCTGCCCGCCTGATCGAGCTGCCGGGTTACATCACGACGATCTTGAGCCAGCCCAAGAACGAGATCATCGTCAATTTCCCGGTGCGGATGGATGACGGCAGCATCCGGCTCTTCAAGGGCTACCGGATCCAGCACAACAACCTCCTCGGGCCGTTCAAGGGGGGTGTTCGTTATCACGAGTCGGTGTCGCTCGACGATCTCAAGGCGCTGGCCGCGATGATGACGTGGAAGTGCGCGCTCATGAACCTGCCTCTCGGCGGCGGGAAGGGAGGCATCAAGTTCAACCCGAACGAGGTGTCGCGCGCCGAGCTCCAGCGGATCACGCGCCGGTTCTTCCATGCGCTCGGCTCGAACATCGGCCCGGAGACGGACATCCCGGCGCCCGACGTCGGCACGGACGCGAAGACGATGGCGTGGGCCATGGACACGTACATGAACACCGTCGGCCAGCTCTTCAAGCAGGCGGTGAAGGGCGTCGTGACGGGCAAGCCGGTGGCGTCCGGCGGCACGTACGGCCGCGAGAAGGCCACCGGGCAAGGGGTCGTCCATTGCATCACGGAGTGGGCCGAGGACAACGACGTGAACCTCGGCGGCTCGACGCTGCTCGTGCAGGGGTTCGGCAACGTCGGCTCGCACACGGCAGTGCTCCTCTCGAAGCTCGGCGCCTCGACCGTCGCGGTCGGCGACCACACCGGGTATCTGTACAACCCGGAGGGGTTCAACCCGCACAAGCTGCAGGACTACGTGAGGAAGCACCGCTCGATCGCGGGCTATCCGGCGGGCAAGCCGATCAGCCGCGAGGAGTTCTTCCGGCTCAAGGCGGACATCTTCATCCCGGCGGCCCTGGAGAACCAGATCGGCGTGGAGGAGGCGAGCTCGCTCCAGGTGCGGCTCGTGGCCGAGGGCGCGAACGGGCCGTGCACGCCCGAGGGCGAGAAGGTCCTCCTGGAGCGCGGGGTCGACATCCTGCCGGACGTCCTCGCCAACTCGGGCGGCGTGACGGTGAGCTACTACGAGTGGGTGCAGAACAAGCGCTCGGAGACGTGGACGCTCGAGGAGGTCGACGCCCGGCTCGAGAAGGCGATGAAGCGGGCCTACCGCGAGGTGACCGAGATGGCGCGGCAGAAGAAGTGTACGCTGCGGCTCGCGGCGTATGCGGTGGCGCTGCAGCGGCTCGCGGCGGTGTACGGAGAGCGCGAGATCTTCCCCTGAGATCCTTCGCCAGGCCAAGGTCGAAATCCCTCCGGAGAGTCGAAGTCGCTCCGGAGGAGAATCGGATACAGCGAGCTGGGAAGTTCGCCCGGCGTGACGGAATGCGCCCGTCCGGCGCAGCGCTCATCGCTTCGGCGCTGCGCCGCTCGACGAAGGCGCCGCGCTCGGCGCGCGCGTGATCTCGGCCGAGCGGCCGGCGATCTGGAGCGCCGTGCCCTGGACGGCGTGCTTGTACTTCACGTAGCCCAGCGCGATCACCCGCTGCCCGCGCGGATCGCTGACCTGACTCGTGACCTCGCCGACGGCCGCGCCGTCCGGCAGCGCGATCTCCGCGCCGGCCGGCACCTCGCCCTCCCCCTCGACGGCGAGCTGCACGAGCCGCTTCTTGGCGTGGCCGCGCATCTGTAGCATGAACACCGTCTCCTGCCCCAGGTAGCAGCCCTTGTTGAACGAGACAGCGCGCTCCTCCAGCGAGGCCTCCTGCGGGAAGTTCTGCTCGTCGAAGTCGACGCCGAACCGCGGGACGTTGTTCTCGACCCGGAGCACCTCCCACGCCGCCGCGGTCGTGGGCTGGACGGGGCCCGCGTCGGCCGAGGCGAGGAGCGCCGCGACGACAGCGCCCTCGGCCGGCCGCGGCGCCACGAGCAGCGCGCCCCCGAGGCCGGTCCAGTCCACGATCGCCGCCTCCGCGCCGGCCGCGCGCCCGGCCGCCGCGAGATCGGCGGCCCGCGGGCCGTGGGCGAAGACCCAGGCGTGCTCGTCGGAGGCGTCCTGGAGCTCGGCGTCCTCCATGATGAGGTAGCGCTCGAAGCTCTCGCGGAGCCGCTCGATCCGATCGCGCAGCGCGCCAACGTAGATGCGATCGGCCGCGACGACGATCCACACCTCGGCGAAGATCTTCCCTGTCTTCACCACGTTGAGCCCGTACGCCCCGCCCGCGGGCGGCGCGGCCTTCGCCCCGGCGGGAAGCGGCTTCTGCGGCGCGAGATCGCAGGTCACCAGGCCGTTCAACCAGCTCTGTCGGTCCGAGCCGGTGACGATCAGCGTCCCGAGCTCGGGCATGGCCTGCACGAGCGCCCCCTCGCGGAGCGCGCGCCGCTGCTCGTCCAGTTCGTGGGTCGGGTCCATCGGGGCCGGATCGTGGAGGCGGAAGGCCTGGCCGTCGAGGGGCGGCGCGACATTTCGCCGGCGACCACCCGCGCGCTGCAGGCCGCCGCGCGCTAGGGATCGACCTCGGCGACGAGCGCCGGGAACTGCGGCGAGGTGTGGAGCGCCGGCGGGACGATCGCCGCGTCGACGTGGCCCACGAGCCGGCGGAGCGCGTCGGCGTCGGCCGAGCGCACCTCGGCGACCACCGTGAGCGTCTTCGGGAGCGACGCGACGCTGGCGATCACCGCCTCGGCCGAGTCGCCCCGGACCAGGACCGCGCGCGCGCCGACCTTCGCGGCGGCCTCGGCCCCCTCCGGGCTCTCGGCCAGCGCGAGCGGCAGCATGCGCATCGTCCTCGCCCCCTTGGCGAGCCGGTCCCACTCGTCGAGCGGCAGGAGCGCGTCGATGCAGACCCCGTCCGCCCCGTGGTAGCGGGCCGCGAGCGCGCCGTCGCGATCGCTCACCTTCGACAGGCAGAGCGACGGCACGGTCTTCGTCGCGCGCGCAGCCCCCTGCATGGCAGGCCCCGCCTCGGCGAACGCGAGCGCCGAGATGTTGAGCTCATGCAGCCGCGCCGCATCTTCTGCCGGCGCTTCCGAGCCAACGAGCCCGACAAGGGCCATGCTCTTTCTGCGGGTGGAGATCACCTGGAGAAGATCGCGTGTGGACGGGACGATCGATCCCGCGTCGAAATCAGGCATGGGACGGCCGGTAGACGAGCCTGACGCGCGGGTCAAGCGAGGGATCGCTCGTTCTCCTCGACCTCGGTCCGGGAATCCATGGCTGGAACGTCCTGCACGCGCATCCACACGGCCGTCTGATCACCCTCGTAGCAGACGCTGCCTTCGTGACGGAACTCGAACTCATAACGGATCATGTGGCGCTTCACACCGAGCCGAGAGCGCGTCGCCATGCACGTCGCCTCGATGGGCGCGCCCGGCTGGACGAGCTTGCGAAAGACCACCCGGTGGATGTTGGTGCCATAACCGATCCACCCCTCGCGGTGCCGCAGGCCGAGCAGGTGGTAGGCGTGCACGAAGCCGAGCATCCCCGTCGCGTGCACCATGATCGCGCCGGCCACGTGGCGCGGGTGCAGCAGAGGGTGCGCCCGCTGCGCGTCGACCAGCGGCATCGGCCTGTCGGTCGGCATGCGGCAGCGCACCAGGCTCCGCGCGGCGTCCACCTCCAGGAGCTCGTCGAAGAAGAGCACCGAGGGGTCGTAAGGCAGATCCGCGAGGAACTCGGCGTCGAACGGACCGAGCTTCACAGGGTGGGGCGCGCCGCTCGCAGCGCCGGGTGCAGGGGTCGTCATCGATGTGGCTCTGGTCCCGGATCCCCCCCGGGAGCGCTCCTAGCAGCGGGGAATCGCGAGGGCAACGGGTCGCCTGCCCCGCGAGAAAAGGCGGAGGATCACCGGAATGCGCGCGACGCAGCTCGAAATCGTTGGGGCTCCATCGATTTCAAGGCGCCATCGCGGGTCCGAGGCTAAGTTTCTGTGATGCAAAGGACAGAATTCCTCGATCGCTTCATGGCCGATGTGAAGGCGGGCCTGAGGGCGTCGCCCAAGCACCTCTCGCCGGAGTATTTTTACGATGCGCTCGGCTCGCACCTGTTCGAGGCGATCTGTCAGCTCCCGTGGTATCCGCTGACGCGCGCGGAGCGGGCGCTGCTCGAGCGGCACGCCGAGGAGATGGTCGCGCCGTTCGGGGAGGGCACGTCGATCGTCGAGCTCGGCTGCGGCAGCGGGGAGAAGCTCGCCCTGCTGGCGGCGCCGCTCTGCAAGCGGATCCCGCGCCTCGGCGTCCACCTCGTCGACGTGTCGGAGACGGCGCTCGATCTCTCGCGCCGGACCCTGGGCCGCCTGCCGCGCGTGGAGACGTCGGCGCACCGGGCCCGGTACGAGGAAGGCCTGGCCCTCGCGACGGCGCGGCGGTCGCCGGGGGCGGGCGACGGGGGCGCGGTCCTCGTGCTGTTCCTCGGGTCGAACATCGGCAACCTGGACCCGGAGGCCGCGGCGGCGTTCCTCGCGGCGCTGCGCGCCTCGCTCCGCCCCGGGGACGGGCTGCTGCTCGGCGCCGACCTGGTGAAGCCCGCGGCCGATCTCGTGCTCGCGTACGACGATCCGCTCGGCGTCACGGCCGCCTTCAACAAGAACCTGCTCGCGCGCGTCAACCGGGAGCTCGGCGGGACGTTCGACCTGCGCTCGTTCGATCACCGCGCCGCGTGGAACGCGCAGAGCGCGCGCGTCGAGATGCACCTCGTCAGCCGCAGGCGGCAGGCGGTCCGCGTGGGCGCGCTCGACCTCGAGATCGCCTTCGAGGAGGGGGAGTCCATCTGGACAGAGAGCTCGTACAAGTACGAGCCGGACGGCGTTGTGCGCATGGGGGAGCGCGCGGGCTTCCGCTGTTTCAAGCAATGGATCGAGCCGAACGCGCGGTTCTCGACGACGCTGCTCCTCGCCGAGGAGCGCGCGGCCAGCCGATGAGCAGCCGATGAGCCGGCGGGCTCGACGCGATGCGTCTCGCGGAGGGATCCGCGGCGCGGCGCGATCGCGCCTCGGGGGATGCCTGAACGCGCAGGCGTCCTATTTGACGCGTTGCCTGCCCTCGCGTAACGACATGCGCCATGTCAGGCAGCCGTAACCCTCGCTGGCCTGCGGCGCTCGCGCTCAGCGGGTCGCTGCTGGGCCTGGCGTTCAGCGCCTCGTCGACGTTCGACTACATCCGGCACCTCGACCGGCAGGTCCACGACCTGCACTGCAGCTTCATCCCCGGGCTGAGCGCGCAGGAGGGCGCCGACACGGCGTGCCGCGTGGCGATGTACAGCCCCTACTCCGCCCTGTTCCGCGAGAGCTTCTGGGGCGGTATCCCGATCTCGCTGTTCGCGCTGGGCGCGTTCGCGTTCTTCGCCGCGTTCGCGCTCTACGTGCTGCTCTCGGCGCAGCACGCGCCGCGGCGCGCGGCGCACTTCCTCTTCGCCGCCGGCCTGACGCCGCTCGCCGTGTCGATCATGATGGCGGTCATCTCGGCGGTGCGCCTCGGGGTGTTCTGCAAGACGTGCGTCGGCATGTACGTCTCGTCGGCGCTGCTCGCGGCCGGCGGCGTCTGGGCGTTCCTCGAGGACCGCAGGCAGGCGCGCGCGGCGGCCTGGTCCAGCGCGGCGCCGCGGGCCGGCGCGGCCGCGGTGGGGCCCACGGTGCCCATGGCGCCCCTCGGCGCTGTCGACGGGCCTGTCGGGCCGGGCGCCGCGCCCGCGCGCCGCATGGGCTCGACGCTGCTCCTGCCGGGCTGGCTCGTCGCGCTCGCCGTGTGCACGGTGACGCCGGCGCTGCTCTACGCGAGCGCGCTGCCGAGCTACGCGAGCTACCTGACCGGCTGCGGCAAGCTGGAGAAGCCGACCGAGCCGAACGGCGCGCTGCTCCACGTGAAGCACGCGGGCGCGGTGCAGCCGGCGACGATCTTCGTCGATCCGCTCTGCCCGACGTGCAAGGCGTTCCACCAGCGGCTCGTGTCCGAGGGCGTGTTCGACAAGCTCGACGTGACGCTGGTGCTCTTCCCGCTGGACAGCGACTGCAACTGGATGCTCGACCGGCCGGTGCACCCGGGCGCGTGCATGCTCTCCAAGGCGATCATGTGCAGCGATCACCGGGCCATGGATGTGCTCGAGTGGGCCTACGACAACCAGGAGGATCTGCTGGAGGGCGCGAAGGCGGGGGCGGGGGTCGCCAACGTGCAGGCGGCGATCCGGCAGCGCTGGCCGGGGCTCGACGCGTGCATGGACTCGAAGGAGACGGCGCTGCGGCTGAACCGGATGCTCCGCTACATCGTGGACAACAAGCTGCCGGTCTCGACGCCGCAGATGTTCCTGGGGACGACGCGGCTCTGCGACGAGGATACCGACATCGGGCTGTCGTACTCGATACGGCAGCTCGCGCCGGCCCTCCGGACGAGGTGAGGTGATCATGAGAGGCGCAGGGATCATCGGGATCGTGGCCGGTTGCGCGATGCTGGTCGCGTCCGGCGTGACGGTGCACGGGCAGGTGCAGGCCGCGTCGGCGCGCCTGAAGACGGGGGTGGCCGCGGCGGTGCGGCCGGCGGTGGCGATCGCCAACGACGCGGAGGCCCCGTACTGCACGCCGGCGTTCAAGACGGTGCTGCAGCGGGTGCTCAACGCGTGCGGGCTGGTCGGGGCCGAGGCGCGGCGCGGGTGCCAGCCGGCCGACGTGAAGACGCTCGCGTCGATCAGCGACGACGACTTCAACGCGCTCTTCACGCCGCTGAAGCAGCGCGGCGGGGTCGTGATGTTCGACGACGGCTCGGAGAAGCTCGACGACGACGCGAAGAAGATGATCGAGGAGATGTGGCTCGATCGGCGCGGGGCGCGCTACTTCTTCATCGTCGCGCGGGCGTCGAAGACGGGGACGCCGGAGTTCAACCGGACCTTGTCGCACAAGCGCGCGAACAGCGTGCTCTTCGACATCGCCGACGCGACGAAGGAGCAGGACCTGGACAAGAAGGTCGGGATGCTGTGGCTCGGGAACGAGTTCGCCCAGCTCGGGGCGGAATACTGCCAATGGAACGTCTCGCGGAAGAACAAGGCATGTACGGCAGAGGCCATCAACCGGAGCGCGTTCGTCTCCTGGGTGGACTGCCAGCTGTGAAGAGGAGCAGGTCTGTCCGCGGCGCCCTCGTCGCCCTGGCCGTGGCCGCGGGGCTCGCGGGCGGGTGCGATCAGGAGAAGAGGGCGGATCTGCCGCCGCCCCCGACGCCCGGCCAGGGGCGGAGCAACGCGGTGACGGTGCCGGGCGCCGCGGCGACGGCGAGCGCCACGGCGACCGCGACGGGGGCGGCGCCGGCAGCGCCGGCAGCGCCGCGGCTCCTCTGCGCGGGGCAGTCGCCGCGGCCGGCGCCCTCGTCGGGGGGGCTGACGGCGGTGGCGGCCAAGGGCGCGGAGGCGCCGCCGGCGAACATCGGGTTCGGCGTCGGCAAGTGGGTGTGGGTGAATTTCTGGGCGGCGTGGTGCAAGCCGTGCCTGGAGGAGATGCCGCGGCTGCTCGGGTGGCAGCAGAAGCTCCGGGCGGCCGGCGTGATGATCGACCTGGCGTTCATCTCGATCGACGACGACGAGCGGCAGCTCTCGCGCTTCCTGGAGGCGCAGCCGGGCACCGGGGTGCGCGCGTCGTACTGGCTCCCTGAAGGGCCCCAGCGGACGGGGTGGCTGCGGGCGCTCGGCGTGAAGGAGACGACCGAGCTGCCGATCCACGCGATCGCGGCGCCGAGCGGGCAGGTGACGTGCGTTATCCAGGGGGCCGTGGAGGACAGCGACTATCCGACGATCGCGGCGCTGTTCGGGGCGAAGAAGTAGGCGGCTCGGTCGCGAGTGGACCGTTCGACGAGCCTTTCAACACAGCCCGCGGTGCCCTGTACGAGCCGCGCGCGGGGAGCGGGCCGCGAGCGCGCGCCTCTGCTCCTCGACCATGTTGAAATGCCTTCGGGGTCGACGCTTGCACGCGAACTCACGAGAGGTAGCTGGATGGCGTCCTCTGGCGGCGAGAGTCTGGGAACCTGGTGAACTTGGCAGATAGATACATCGAGCTCACGCGGGAGCTGCTCGCCGTCATCGAGGGCGAAGAGGCGACGATCACCTGGGTCAACCCTGCCTGGCAGCGCGCTCTGGGCCTCGGGCCCGATGCGCTGATCGGCCGAAGTTTCCTCGACCTGATCCCGCCCGACCTTGCCGCGACGGCGCGCGAGGCGCTGAGCCGCGGGCGCGCCGCGCCCGCGCCGCTGCGCGACGTCCGCATGCCGGTCCGGCTCCCTGGCGGGGCGCTGCGCTGGCTCAGCTGGTCCATGGCGCCGGAGTCGGCCCCCGGCGGAGGCCCTGGCGCCTCGCGCCTCGTCGTCGCGGGCCACGACATCGACGCGGAGGTGCGGCAGGCCGCACAGCGGGACGCCCTGGAGCGGGAGCGGCGGCTCTTCACCGGCGGGCCCGTGGTGGTGTTCCGCTGGGTCGCGGCGGAGGGGTGGCCGGTGGAGTACGTGTCCCCCAACGTCGCCCAGCAGTTCGGCGTCACCGCCGAGGATCTCCTGAGCGGACGGGTGCCCTACGCGAGCCTCGTGCACCCCGACGATCTCGGGCGGGTCGGCGCGGAGGTCGCTCAGTACAGCGCGGAGGGGCTGAAGACGTTCGAGCAGGATTACCGCCTGGTGCGGCCCGGCGGAGAGGTGCGCTGGATTTACGACTTCACGGTGGTGAACCGCGACGGGGCGGGGGCCGTCACCCACTACGAGGGCTACATCGTCGACATCACCGAGAGGAAGCGCGCCGAGGAGGAGCTCCGGCGGCAAGTGGAGCTGGTCGAGCAGCAGCGGGCGGCCATCCAGTCGCTGTCGACGCCGGTGATCCACGTGTGGGACGGCGTGATAGCGCTCCCCGTGGTGGGCTACGTCGACACCCGCCGCGCGGCCGACATGATGGGCGCGCTGCTCGACGGGATCGTGGAGCTGCGGGCGCGCTGCGCGATCCTGGACCTGACCGGCGTCGAGGTCATCGATACAGAGACCGCCGGTCACCTGATGCGCATGGTGTCGGCCGCGGGGCTCCTCGGGGCGGAGTGCATCGTCTGCGGGATCTCGCCTGCCATCGCGCAGACGCTGATCGCGATAGACGCGGAGCGCTTCACGGTGAAGGCGCTCCCCCGCCTCCGGGACGCGCTCGCTTACGCCATCCGCGCCGCGCAGCGCTGAAGGGCGCTCAGCGCTCCCGCGCCCGCCCGGGGGACGCAGCGCCGCCGAGGCGCTCCGGGGAGCCGCCGCGCGCGCCGGCCTCGTGCGCGAGCAGCCATCGCTTCCTCTCGATGCCGGCGGAATAGCCCGTGAGCTCTCCGCCGGACCCGACGACGCGGTGGCACGGGATGACGAGGCAGATCGGGTTCCGGCCGTTCGCAAGGCCGACGGCGCGGGACGCGGACGGCTGGCCGAGCGACGCCGCGATGTGGCCGTACGTCCGCGTCGCGCCGGGAGGGATGCGCTGGAGCTCCGCCCAGACGCGGCGCTGGAACGCCGTGCCGCCGGGCTCGACGGGGATGCCCGCGAGCGCGCCGTGGTCGCCGCCGAGATACGCCTTCAGCCGGCTGGAGAAGCCGCAGGGGTCCGCGGCGGCGCGGAGCGCGACGGCGCCATACCGCGCCTCGAGCGAGCGGCGGAAACGCGGGGCGCAGTCCGCGAAATCGAGGCCGTGAAGCGCGCCGCCCCCGGCGGCCAGCAGCAGGATCCCCATCGGCGACTCGACCTCATCCAGCGAGAGCTCCACGCGACACCTCCCTCTGCGCGGGCCGCGCTGCCTGCGCGTCCGCCGTCCACAAGAGCACCGCGGCGTAGGCGCGCCACGGGCGCCACGCCTCCGCCATCACCAGGAGATCCGCGCCGGAGACGCCGCCGAGCGCGCGCCGCAGGGCGAGATCCGTGGCCGGGAACGCGTCCGGCTCGCGCAGCGCGCGCATCGCGATGTAATGCGCGGTCCACTCGCCGATGCCGGGCAGGCTGGCGAGCGCGCGCACCGTCTCCTCCAGGCCGCGCGAGGCGTCGAGCGCGACCTCGCCGCGCGCCACGCGCGCCGCCAGGGAGGTGATCGCCGCCGCCCGCGCCCGCGGCAGGCCGAGGTCCGTCAGGTCGGCCGCGGCGAGCGCCTCGGGCGTCGGAAAGACGAAGCGGAGGCCGTCGCCGCCGTCCTCGGGCAGAGGAGCGCCGCGCAGCGAGAGCGGCTCGCCGTGGCGCGCGACGAGGCGGCCGGCGAGCTGCGTCGCGGCGCGCACGCTCACCTGCTGGCCGAGGATCGCCCGCACCGCGAGCTCGAAGCCGTCCCACGCGCCCGGCACGCGCACGCCGGGCGCCGCCGCGACGAGCGGGGCGAGCCGCGGGTCGGCCCCGAGGTGCGCCGCGATCGCGTCGGGATCCGCGCCGAGGTCGAAGAGCCGCCGCAGGCGCTCGGCGCAGTGGATCAGCCCCTCGGTGCCGGGCAACCGCAGCCGCGCGAGGAGGCAAGGCTCGCCGGGCACCGGGCGCACCTCGACCACGCCGTGCCCGCCCGCCACGCGCACCGCGCGGCGGTACACGCCGGGGCCCGCAGACTCCACGCCGGGGATCGCGCGCGCCCCGAGGAAGCCCGCGAGCGCGCCCCAGTCGAGCGGCGGGCGGAACGGGAGGCGCAGCGCGATGTCCGGCGCGCCGTCGGCCTGCGCCGCGCCCCCACCCCGCCGCGACGCGGCCTGGCGCAGCTCTCGCGGGGTCCGCGCGTAGGTGGCGCGGATCGCGTCGTTGAAGCGGCGGACGCTCGAGAACCCCGACGAGAGCGCCACCTCGGTCATCGAGAGCGCGGTCTCGTCGAGGAGCTTCTTCGCGAAGAGCAGGCGCCGCGTCTGCGCCACCGCCAGCGGGGAAGCGCCGACGTGGCGCAGGAAGAGCCGCCGGAGGTGGCGCTCGCCCACCCCGAGCCGCGCCGCGAGCGCCGGGGCGTCCGCGTCGTCCAGCGCGCCCTCCGCGATGAGCCGGAGCGCCCTCGAGACGACCGCCGACGTGCCGAGCCACGCGGGCGTCCCGGGCGAGGCCTCGGGGCGGCAGCGCAGGCACGGGCGGTAGCCGGCCTCCTGCGCGGCGGCCGCCGAGGGGAAGAAGACGCAGCGCTCCCGCTTCGGCGTCCGCGCCGGACAGATCGGGCGACAGTAGATGCCCGTCGACAGCACACCCGTGAAGAAGCGACCGTCGAAGCGAAGGTCGCGGGTCTCGAGCGCGCGATAGCAAGCGTCCTCGTCGAGCCGCATGCAGAGCGTCGTAGCGCGGCCGCCGCCGCGCCTCTGGCGGTTTTCGGACCCGAGAGGACGGGCGCTCTGGGTGGCGGTCACGGCGCCCCGGGCGAGGCCGTTCAAAAGTCATAAGCATTTGATATTATTATATTTTATTCTTGCCATCTGCGTTCATCCCGGATCCGACCAAGACCGCAGGGGCAGCCGAGCCTGATCGCCCCCCTGCGCCGAGCGCGCGCGGCGCAGGGGCCGGCGCGCCGGGTCAGGCGGCCCCGGCGGGGATGGTACGCTCGGCCCGCATGAAGAGCGTGTTCGACACCCTGGCCGTCACGGGACACGAGCAGGTGCTGTTCTGCGCCGACGAGGCCGCGGGCTACCGCGGGATCATCGCCATTCACAGCACGGTGCTGGGCCCGGCGCTCGGCGGTACGCGGCTCCTCCGGTACGCGAGCGACGAGGACGCGCTGATCGACGCCCTGCGCCTGTCGCGCGGCATGACCTACAAGAACGCCCTCGCCGGGATGGACGTCGGCGGCGGCAAGGCGGTCGTGGTCCTCCGCAGCGGCGCGGAGCCGCTCGATCGGGAGCGGCTCTTCCGCGCGCACGGGCGCTTCATCGAGCGCCTCGGCGGCAGGTTCGTCACCGGCGAGGACGTGGGCACCACCCCCGCCGACATGGAGCTCATCCGGCGCGAGACGCGCCACGTCAAGGGCCTCGCCGGCGAGGGGGGCGACCCGTCGCCCTGGACCGCGCGGGGCGTGCTCCGCGCGATCCAGGCCGCGGCCCGCCACCGCTGGGGCAGCGACGACCTCGCGGGCCGCACCGTCGCGCTCCAGGGCTGCGGCAGCGTCGGCAGCCGGCTCGCCGCGGAGCTCCACCGGCTCGGCGCGCGGCTCGTCGTCGCGGACGTCGATCCGGAGCGCGCGCGCCACGTCGCGGCCGAGCTCGGGGCCGCCGTCGCGCCGCCGGACGCGATCGCCGCGGTCCATGCCGACGTCTTCGCCCCGTGCGCGCTCGGCGGCGTCCTCGACGACCGCGCCGTGCAGGCGCTCCGCGCGGAGATCGTCGCCGGCGCGGCCAACAACCAGCTCCTCGAGCCGCGCCACGGCGACGCGCTCGCGGCGCGCGGCGTCCTCTATGTGCCCGACGTCGTGGCCAACGCCGGCGGCGTGCTGAGCGGCGGCGCGGACCTCTTCGGCTGGTCGCGCGCGGAGGTCGAGCGGCGCGTCCACGCCATCCACGACACGGTCCTCCTGGTCCTCGAGAGGGCGAAGGCCGACGGCACGCCGCCGCACGTCGCCGCCGAGCGGCTCGCCGAGCAGCGCCTCCGCGAGCGCGCCGCCGCGGCGTGACCGCGCCGGACGCGCTCGCCGCGCCGATCGCCCGGGCGCCCCCTCAGCGCGCCGGCCTGGCCACCGGATCGGCGGCCGGGCCGTTCTTCATCGCCTTCACGGACTCGACCATCAGCGACAGCGCGAGCCCGATCAGCGCGAGCCCCACGAGGCCGTTCAGCGTCGTCGCGTTCAGCGTGAACCCCTCGGCGCGTACGGCGGCGAACGCGCCCCGCACCTGGAGGATGAGGGCCCACACCGTGATCGCCATGACGAACACCATCGGGATCGCCGTGTACCAGATGCGCCGCTTCTCGCGGTGCAGCCAGACCGTGACCGCGAGCAGCGTCAGCGCCGCGAGGAGCTGGTTGCTCGTGCCGAACAGCGTCCAGAAATCGAGGTACGCGGGCCGCACGCCGGGCGCGGGCGGGCGCGCGGTCATGATGAAGAGCGTCGGCGGCGCCAGCGAGAGCGCTGTCGCGGCCGCGGACAGCACCCTCCCCTTCCAGTGGAACAGCTCCTCGAGGATGTAGCGGCTGAGGCGGGTCGAGACGTCCAGCGTGTCGAACACGAAGGTGGAGAACGCCATCGCGCCGAACGTGGCGGCGAAGAGGAAGTGATCCTTGCCGATGATCACGGTGAGGAACCTGCCGATCCCGTCGCCGTAGATCTTGCCCGGCCCGGGCAGCTTCGTCCCCTGCGCCACGATGACGAGCGTCGCGAGCGCGATCAGCGCGACGAACGCCTCGGCCAGCATCGCGCCGTAGCCCACCGGGTGGGTGTGCGTCTCCTTCGAGATCTGCTTCGACGTCGTCCCCGAGCAGACGAGCCCGTGGAAGCCCGAGCAGGCGCCGCACGCGATGGTGACGAACAGGAACGGGAAGAGCATGCCGGTCGCGCCGCCGGCGTTCCACGTGGTGAACGCGGGCTGCCGCAGCTCGAACTCCCCCGGGTACCGGAGGTTCCCGAAGAAGATCCCGATCACGCCGACCGCGAGCGCGATGTAGAGGACGAACCCGCCCAGGTAGCCGCGCGGCTGGAGCAGCAGCCAGACCGGCAGGAGCGAGGCCACGAAGCAGTAGACGAGGATGATGAGGCCGAACGCGCGCTGCGGGTTGTCGACCGGCAGCACGAACGCGGTCGAGATCTGCGTGCCCATCCAGACGACGAAGAGCGTCGCGGGGACGAAGATCACGGTGGTGAGCCAGAGCGGCGGCTTCAGGTACCGCTCGACAACGCCCATGACGAGGGAGAGCGTGAGGTAGGCGGCGCTCGCCGCCGCGACGGCGCCGCCGGGGTTGAACTGGAACGTGCCTCCCTCGAACTCCTCGGTCTTGCCGACGAAGGTGCTCGCCGTGATGTCCGTGAAGGCGACGATCACGTAGGAGAGCGCGAGCCAGATGAAGATCATCATCGACAGCCAGGCGCGCCGGCCGATGTGCCGCTTCGCGATCTCGGCGACGCTCTCGGCCTCGTGGCGGACGCTCGCGATGAGCGCGGAGAAGTCGTGCACCGCGCCGATGAAGACGACGCCGAACGAGATCCAGAGCACGCACGGGAGCCACCCGAACGTCTGGCCGGCGAGGATCGGGCCGGCGATCGGCCCCGCGGCGGCGATGGCGCTGAAGTGCTGCCCGAACAGGTAGAACGGCTTCGTGGGCACGTAGTCCTCGCCGTCGTTCACCTTGACCGCGGGGGTCACCGCGCCGTCGTCGAGCGCGTAGTTGCGCGCGACCAGCCTCCCGTAGAAGCGGTAGCCAAGGCACAGCACGACGATGACGGTCAGGGCGAGCAGCGGCAGCACGCGGCGGAGTATAAGGCCATCCGCGCGCCCCTGTGATCCTGCAAACGAGGGAGCAGGGACGAGGAACGACGGCCGACGACGCGCGGCGGAGAGGAGCGACGCGGCGACGAGGGGCGGCGGGCGGGCGGCTCAGCCCTTGGCGATCGAGAGGATCAGCTTGCCGGCGCCGTGGCCCGAGTCGAGGCGGCGGTGCGCCTCGGCGACCTGCTCGAGCGGCAGCACCCCGGCGACGAGCGGCGACGCGAGCCCCCGCTCGAAGAGCGGCGTCATCTCGCGCAGGCGCGCGCCCTCCCGGGTCAGGAAGACGCCGTGGAGCGTCTGGTTCTTGACGTAGAGCGCGGACAGATCGCCCTTTGGCGCAAGAATGCAGGCGAGCCGTCCGGCCGCGGTGGCGCACGTGCTGGAGCGCGCCGGCCGGCCGCCATTCTAGAGCAGGAGCGGCCCCGGGCCGCCGCCGTCGCCCGGCGCGCCCGCGCGACACGCCGGTCGTCGAGGCCGCCGCGCGGGCGCGTGGGCCTGACCGACTGCCTCTCGCGCCGCTCTGGGACGAGGGCGCAGAGCGCGCGACCGTGCCCCTCGCGCGTCACCCGCGCCGCGCGCGCTGCCGTCGCGACGCCGCGATGAGCGCGCCGAGGAGCGCCACGCCCCCCACCACAGAGCCGCCGGGCTGCGCGCCGGCCGAGCAGCCGGTCCGCTCGAGCTGCGGCGCCGGCTCCGCCGGCTCCGGCGGCCGCGCCGGGCGGGGCCCGGCGAGCTCCTCGCCCGCCGTCACGACCAGGAGCCCGTCGTGGAGGAGCGGATACGGCTGGCCGATGAAGCCGTCCGGGTCCGCGTGCCAGAGCAGATCGCCGCTCCGCCGATCGAGGGCCAGCAGGCGCGCCTCGAAGCCGAGCACGAGCGTATCGTCGTCGGCCGCGATCGTGCCCATCTCCAGACCGCCGTAGAAGAAACCGGGACCATCGAGGCCGTCCGTGGAGAAAGGCACGCCGGAGAGCGCCGAGAGATCCCACTGGCGCTCGACGGCGCCGGTCGCGGGGTCGAGCTGGAAGAGGTGCTCGTGGAGGCCGACATAGAGATCGTCGCCTATCGCCTCGACATGGAGGCGATCGGTCGGCCATCCGGTCACGGTCACGAGCGCCTTCGGATCGAACGTCCAGCTCGGCTCGCTCGCGCCCGCTTCGTGGGCGTAGAGCACAGTCTCCTCGGGATACGAGAGCTCCCAGAACACCGTGTTCTTCCAGGCGCGCACGTGCTCCGGGTAACCGCTGCTCGGGATCGTCCACGCCACGTCGCCCTGGTCGTCCAGGAACGTGATCTCCTGATCGTTGCCCTCGTCGAGCTCCAGCGTCCACCCGTTGTCGAGCCGCACCTCCGACGTGAAGGTGGCCGATCGGGCGAGCGGGGCCCCGCTCGGCGGCGCCTCGTCGAGACGCGCGCCCGTGGCGGGATCCAGACCGAGGACAAACGTCCTGATCGGCGTCTCCGTATCGACGGTGCCGTTCACGACCAGGTGATCGGGGAACAGCGCGCATTCGGCCTGGGTGAGCTTGTCCGGGTAATACGCCCAGCGGCGCTCCCCCGTACGCGCGTCGAGGGCCACGACCGCGTGGTCGTCATGACCTTCAAACGATGTCGCGGCGGCGTCATCCGCCTGGCAGAGGATCGCGGAGACACAGAGGATCGATGTCACGAAGCCACGGTTCATGACCGCGGCAAAGTGCACGCACCGTTCCATACGGTTTCCGCGGGGTTCCCGCGCCGGCGCCGCCAACCACGTTGACACCTGCGGTCCGAGGTGCGCCACGCGTTGCTCCCTCGTTCGATGGATTCTGGAGCTCGCGCCAGACGATGTTCTGTCAGCTGGCCGGGCGCAGAAGCTCGCTCGAGAGATACCGAGCGCAGCTCCCGTTCAGGAGGGCAGCATCAGGGGCGCGCGCACCTTCGCCGCGACCTCCTCACCGCGGAGCCGCGCGACGAGCGCGAGCGCGAACGGAAGCGCGGTGCCCGGCCCCTGGCTGGTCACGAGCTGCCCGTCCTCGACGACCGGCCGCGCGACGAGCTCGCCGTGCGACGACACCACGTCGTTCACGGACGGGTGGCACGCCATCCTCCTGCCCTGGAAGAGCCCGTGCGCCGCGAGCACGATCGGCGCCGCGCAGATCGCCCCGACGGCGCGGCCCGCCTGCGCCTGCGCGTGAAGGCGCTCCCCGACGGTCGGCGAGGAGGCCAGCCGGTCGGCGCCGCCCTTGCCGCCCGGGAGGACGACGACGTCGAAGTCGCCCGCCACCGCCGACAGCTCCGCGTCCGGCACGAGGCGCACGCCCCGGCTGCAGCGCACCGGCCCCGGGCCGTCGAGCCCGGCGAGGACGACCTCGATCTCGGCGCGCCGGAGGACATCGACGATGATGGTCGTTTCCATCTCCTCAGCTCCCTCGGCCAGGATCACGAGCGCGCGCGGTGTCTTCATGCCCGCCGGCATGGCGCCGCGGGCCCCCGGATGCAAGCAGGCGTGAACGTGCGCGGACGCAGCTCGACGCGGGCCGACGCGAGCGGGCGCACGCCGACGCAAGCCGACGCGGGCCGACGCAAGCCGACGCAAGCCGACGCGAGCCGCGGAAGCCCCTTTGCCTGGGAACGGCGACGCGCTAGGGAGGCGGGGCATGATGGAGCCGTCCGACGATCCGTTCGGCCTCGCGGGCCAGACCATCGAGGGGAAGTACCGCGTCGCCGCCGTCATCGGCGACGGCGGCTTCGGCGTCGTTTACCGCGGGGTTCACGAGGGGTTCGGCGAGCTCATCGCCATCAAGTGCCTGAAGCTGCCGACCTCGCTCGACGCCGCGCAGCGCGACGCGCTGCTCGAGACGCTGCGGGGCGAGGGGCGCATCCTGCACCGGCTGTCGCGGGCCACCTCGGGGATCGTGCAGGCGCTCGACGTCGGCGCGTTCACCACGCAGGCCGGCGTGTGGGTGCCCTACCTCGTGCTCGAGTGGCTGGAGGGCCAGACGCTCGGCCAGTACCTCCGCGACCGGCGCGAGCGCGGCCAGGCCGGCATGTCGATCCCCGAGGCGCTCCAGCTGCTCGCGCCGGCCGCGCGCGCGCTCGCCGTCGCGCACGCGCACAAGGTGGCGCACCGGGACGTGAAGCCGGCCAACCTGTTCCTCACCGACGTCGGCGGGGTGCGGACGCTCAAGGTGCTCGACTTCGGCATCGCCAAGGTGCTCGCCGACCACCCCACCTTCACCGAGGCGCTCGCGGCGACCCGGCAGGGGCCGAGCGCTTTCACGCCGCGCTACGGGGCGCCGGAGCAGTTCAACAAGGCCCGCGGCGCGACGGGCCCCTGGACCGACGTGTTCGCGCTCGCGCTCATCTTCGTCGAGCTCGTGAGCGGCCACCGCGCGCTCGAGGGGGACGACCCCACGCAGCTCTACATCGCCTCGGCCGATCCGGCGGTGCGCCCGACGCTGCGCACGCGCGGGCTCCCGGACGCGCCGGAGGCGATCGAGCGCGTGCTCGACAAGGCGCTCTCGATCGAGCCCAAGCACCGCTTCACGAGCGCGGGCGAGTTCTGGGACGCGCTCACGGCCGCGGCCCGCGGCGAGCGCCCCGGGTCGGGCGCCGAGTACGGCGCGGGGCTCGGCGCTCCCGGCGCGGACCACGGCGGGGGGCTGTCGACCGCCGAGTACGCGGCAGCCCGGGGGCTCGGCGTGGCCTCCGGGGACGCCGGCTCGCCGGTCGAGCCGACGATGGTCGCCGACGCGCGCGCGCCCGCCCCGGCGCGGCCCGCCGTCGTCAAGGTGAGCCACGGCGGCGCGGGCGCGACCGGCGGCGCGGCCGGCGCGGCCGGCGCGCTGGCCACGGGAGGTTCCCGGACCGCGCAGGTCGACGACTCCATGATCGAGACGGTCGCGCCCGCCGGGTACCCCGCCGCCCGCCCGCCGCCCCCGCCGCCCGGCGCCGCCCAGCCCTCCGGCGCCGCCCAGCCGCCCGGCGCCGCGCCGCCGCCCGGCGCCGCGCCGTACGCCGCGCCCCCGGCGGGCGCCCCGCCGCACGCCGCCCCGCCGCAGCGCGGCCGCAGCCCCGCCCGCGCGGCGCTGCCCTGGCTCCTCGCGACGCTCCTCCTCGGCGGCGCCGGCGCGGCGGCGTACTTCCTCACGCAGACGCCCGCCAGGAAGCCGGCGCGGGCGCCGGCCGCGCGCGCCTCGGCCGCGGCGTCGCCGACAGGGCGCGCCGCCACGGGCGCCGCCGCGGCCACGGCGGTCGCCACCGCCGCCCCCGAGGCGAGCGCCTCGGCCGCGGTGTCGGCCGCCGCGCCCGCCGCGCTCCCGGCGCCGCCGGCCGACATGGTCTACATCGCGCCGCTCACGACCACGATCGGCGCCGCGGGCGAGGCGCGCCAGGTGACGCTCACCCGCGGCTTCTACATCGAGCGCAACGAGGTCACCGTCCGCGCCTACCGCGCCTGCATGCAGCAGCGCATGTGCTCGACGGCGGATCACGTCTCGCTGACCCCCGAGGCCCTGCCCGGCGCGCAGGCGCCGGCGCCGTCCGAGGACCAGCGGGAGGCCGAGACGTGGTCGCGGCGCTGCAACGAGCCGCGCAACCTGACCGGACACCCGATCAACTGCGTCGACTACTCCCAGGCCGAGAGCTACTGCCGCTTCCGGGGCCGGCGCCTGCCGACCGAGGCGGAGTGGGAGGTCGCGGCGCGCGGCGCCGCCGGGCGCGCCTTCGTCTGGGGCGACGACGCGCCGACCTGCGAGCGCGCCTGCTACGACCGCAACGAGGGCTGCCTCGCGCGCGGCACCGAGGTCGCGACCTGCGCGTCCGGCGCGCACCCGAGCGACCGCACGCCCGAGGGCATCTACGACCTCGCCGGCAACGTGTCCGAGTGGGTCTCCGACGGCCTCGTGTTCCCGCCGCCCGGCGGCCAGGACCCGCAGGGCGACCCGTCCTTCCCGCTCAAGGTGGTCCGCGGCGGGAGCTTCCTGGACGGCCCCGAGAAGCTCTCCGCCACGTACCGCACCGCCGCCGCGCCCGTGACCGCGCACGCCTGGATCGGCTTCCGCTGCGCCATGGATGTCACCGCGCCGGAGGGCGCCCCGGCGCCCGGCGTCGCGCCGGCGCCCGACGTCCCGCCGGCTCAGGACGACGCGCCCGCCCCCTGATCGCCGCGCGCCGGCGCCGGACCGCCCGCGGAGCCCGCGAGCAGCACGATGGCGAGCGCCCCGGCGACGATGAGCGACAGCGCGAACGGCAGGCTCGTCGCCGCGGCGATGTGGCCGACCACGGGCGGGCCGCCGAGGAACGCCAGGTAGCCGAACGTCGCGACCGCCGCGATCGACGTGCCCGTGGGGCCGGTGCGCGCGGCCGCGCTGAAGACGGTGGGGACGACGCACGAGAGCCCGAGCCCCACGCTCGCGAACCCGATCAGGCCGGCCATCGGGTCGCCGATCAGCAGCGCCGCGGCGAGCCCCACGGCCACGAGGACGCCTCCGCCCCGCACCACCGCGACCGGGCCCAGCCTGCTGCTCACCCCGTCGCCGAGGAAGCGGCCCGCCGCCATCGCCACGGAGAAGGCCGCGAACCCCGTCGCCGCGAAGGCCGCCGTCGTGCCGAGCGTGTCGCGGAGGTACACGGCGCTCCAGTCGGCCATCGCCCCCTCGCCGAACATGCACAGGAGGGCGATCGCGCAGAGCGGCCACATGGCGCGCGGCGGCAGCACGAACGGGTTCTTCGGGGGATCCCGCGCCGGGACGCCGGGCCGCACCCAGCCCGAGAGCAGCGCGACGAGGAGCAGCGCCGCCACCGCCGCGAGGGACAGGTGCGCCGCCGGCGTCACCCCCGCGTGCGCGAGCCCCCCGCCGACCGCCGCGCCGGCGAGGCCCCCGACGCTGTAGAGGGCGTGGAACGACGACATGATCGGCCGCCCCCACGCCTGCTCCACCTCGGCGGCGTTGGCGTTCATCGACACGTCCATCACGCCGTTCGACGCCCCGAAGAACGTCAGCACGAGGAACAGCTCGAGCGGAGACCGCGTGAGCCCCGGCCCGAACAGGCTGATCGCGAGCGCCGCGCCCGACGACACCGCCACCGCGCGGCTCCCCAGGCGCGCGACGAGCCACCCGGCGAGGGGCATCCCCAGGAACGCGCCGAGCGCCGGCGCGAGCAGCACGTTGCCCAGCGTCGCCTCGCTCAGCGCGAGCGCCCGCTTGAAGTCGGGGATGCGCGTCACCCAGGTGCCCATGCAGAAGCCGTTGGCGAGGAAGATCAGGAGCCCCGCGATGCGCTGCGCCCGGACCCGCGCGGCAGGCGCACGCTCCCCTGTCTCCATGGTCGTCTCCACGTCACGCTCCCTGTCACGAGACCGCGGCCCGCGCGAGGCGCTCGCCGGCGCCTGCCGCTCCACCACCGCCGCGCGCGCCGCGCCTACCGCGTCACGTCCGCTGGCGCCCCGTCCCGCAGCCCGAGGGTCTCCTCGCGCGCCGACAGGCACGCCTCGCTCCCCACCACGAACGCGCGGCAGTTGTCCGGCCGCAGCTCGTAGATCGCGCAGCGCCTGTCCTCGCAGAGGTGCTGGCAGCGCCCGCTCGCCGCGAAGCGCAGCGTGATCTTCCCGTCCCGGGCCCGCTGCACGTACGCGCGCCCCGCGAGGTCGCCCCGCCCGGCCACGCGCCAGCGCGAGAGGTCCACGTCGTCGAGCACCACGTTGGCGTCGTGGCAGCAGGCCCCGCACTCCAGGCAGTCGAGCGCCACCTCGCGGATCGCCCCGGGATGCACGCTGTCGCGCTCGCACCAGTCGAGGACCGAGCCCTCGTATTGCCGCTTCACCCGCGCGGTCGCGAGCCCCAGGGCCGGGCCCTCGGTCACGCGGCGGAAGCGCTGCTGCTCGATCGACAGGAGCGACCACAGCCCGAGCTCCGTGAGCTCTCCCTGCGCGTCGACGGAGAGGAGGAGATCGACCCTGTCGTCCGGCAGGACGATGGCCGCTTGTCCGCCCGCCCTGACGTGCGCCGCGGCGCGGGCAAGGAAACGCGGACGAAACCGGCGCCATACCGGGCGCGACACGACATAGGCAGACATGCGGGAGCATCTTCGCGCCACCGCCCCGCGCTGCCAAGTCCCGCCCTCGCCCGGCGGGCGCTCTGCTATGTTGAAAGGGTGGAGCAGGACAAGAAGATCGTCATCGTGAAGACCGGTGAGCCCGTCCCTCCGGTCCTCGAGCGGCGCGGCCAGTTCGCGGCCCTGATCGAGCAGACGATCGGCGCCGCCTGGCGCGGCGGATACGCCACCTTCGACGCCCGCGCCGACGAGTTCCCCCCGCCGGACGGCCCCGGGACCGCCGCGTTCGTGATCACCGGCTCGTCGGCCAACGTCCCCCACCGCGAGCCCTGGATGCTCCGCGCCGAGGCGTGGCTGCGCGACGTCGTGCGCGCCGGCACCCCCACGTTCGGCATCTGCTTCGGCCACCAGATCCTCGCCCAGGCGCTGGGCGGCGAGGTCATCCGCAACCCGCGCGGCCGCGAGATCGGCAGGATCCGCGTCCAGCGCCGCGCCGACGACCCCCTCTTCGACGGCCTCCCGTCGAGCTTCGAGACCCACGCGACCCACATCGACACGGTCGGCACGCTGCCCGAGGGCGCCCGGAGCCTCGCGTTCAACGAGCTCGACGATCACCAGGTGATCCGCTTCTCGAACACCTGCTATGGCGTGCAGTTCCACCCCGAGATGGACCACGACGTCATCGCCGGTTACATCGCGTGGCGGCGCGAGGTCCTCGCGGCCGAGGGGCTCGACGTCCCGGGGCTCCTCGCCCGCATCTCCCCGGATCAGCTCGGCACGCGGACCCTGCTCAACTTCCTCGCGCACATCGTCGAGCGCCGCGAGCGACGTACCCCGTCGGCCTGACCGGCGTAATCACCCTCCTGACTGACGCGCCGGTCAGTCCGCCTTGGTCCGGGCGCGGCGGCCGCGCGCCGGGCTCGGCCGCTCGGGCGCCTCGGGCGCGGCGTCCCCCGGCGCGGCCGCGCGGTCGCCCCGCTCCTGCCGCTCGCCCCGGTCGTCCTGGGGTTCCCCGCGCTGCGCCGCGAGCGCAGGGTCCATCCGCAGGTAGCCGCGCCGCAGGAGGTCGTAGAGCGCCGTGACGATCCGCTCGCGCGGGCGCGCCTGCTCCTCGAGGGCGTTCTCGAACAGCACCTCCTTCAGCGCGCCGATCGTGAACGTCGCGTAGAGCTCGGTGTCCCCCGGCTCGATCATGCCGAGCCGCTGCCCCTCCGCGAGGCTCCGCTCGAGCAGCAGCTTCACCTCCTGGCGGAACGCGCGCAGCTCCTTGACGAACGCCGGATCGAGCCCCGCCGCGTGCGACAGGAGGATGCTCGTCAGCGCCGGATCGTCGAGCAGCACGGCCACGATGGCGCGGATGTTGTGCTTGACCTGCGCCTCCACGTCCGCCGACGGATCCACGCGGAGGATCGCGCCGCCGAGGCGCGAGAACAGCCCGCTCACGAGCTCGCCGAACACCGAACGCTTGTCGGGGAAATACAGGTAGAACGTCCCCTTCGCGACCTTGGCGAGCGCGACGATGTCGTCGACCTTCGCCTCGTGATAGCCCTTCTCGGAAAACACGGTGCGCGCCGCGCGCAGCAGCGCTTGGCGGCGCTCGGACTTGTTCATGGGCCGGTCGCTTTACCATCACCGGCCCGTCACCTGGGGCGCGAACGCTGACCCGGACGTCAGCCGGGCACGCCCCTCGAAAAGCCCCGGAAAAATCGAGGCACGCCGCACGACACGCCGCGCGACACGCGCGACACGCCGCACAGGGCGCGGCGGCGGAACCTTGCGCCCGGGACAAAGATTCCCGGGAAAAGGCGTGCAATGGCCGATCCGCGACGACCAAGACGCACCGAATCTTTTTGATTTTCAGGGCATCCCGTTGTAGCCATCACGACTGACCAGCCAGTCAGTCGGACCGCTGGTGGCCGGCGACGGCGGTGGGAGGAGCCCCGATGGGAAGGCAGATCCAGGATCCGGTCGTGGTCGGCATCGACGTCGGATCGACGACGGTGAAGGCGGTCGTGCTCGATCCGCAGACGCTCGAGATTCTCTGGAGCGACTACCAGCGGCATCAGACGAAGCAGCCGGAGAAGGTGCTCGAGCTCCTCGAGGCCATCGAGGCGACGTTCCCCGCGTCGCCCCGGGAGCGCTGGCGGGTGTTCATGACGGGCTCCGGCGCGGCGCCCCTCTGCCCCGGCCTGGGCGCCAAGTTCGTCCAGGAGGTCAACGCGGTCACGCTCGCGGTCGAGAACCTGCACCCCGACGTGGGCAGCGTCATCGAGCTCGGCGGGCAGGACGCGAAGATCATCATCTTCCAGCGGGACGAGAAGACGGGCGACAAGACCGCCGCCCCGTCGATGAACGACAAGTGCGCCTCCGGCACGGGCGCCACCATCGACAAGTGCATGATCAAGGTGGGCCTCCCGTCGTCCGAGGTGGTGCAGATCCACTTCGACGACTCGAAGCTCCACCACGTCGCCGCGAAGTGCGGAGTCTTCGCCGAGACGGACATCGTGAACCTCGTGAAGAGCGGTATCCCCTCCACGGAGATCCTCTGCTCCCTCGCCGACGCGATCGTCCTCCAGAACCTGTCGGTGCTCACGCGCGGCTCGACGCTGAAGCACAAGGTCCTCCTGCTCGGCGGCCCCAACACCTACCTCCCGTTCCTCCAGGAGTGCTGGCGCAAGCGGATCCCCGAGACGTGGGACGAGCGCGGCTACGCCTGGCCGAAGGACCGGCCGGTCGAGGAGACGATCTTCGTCCCGGAGAACGCGCAGTACTACGCGGCGTTCGGCGCGTGCGTCTACGGGCTCAAGGAGGCGCCGGAGGTCGGTCTTTACGGCGGCAAGGCGGGGCTCATCGAGTACATGACGAACGGCCGCAAGGCGCGGCTCGGCGAGAGCGCGGGCCCGCCGCTCGTGAAGACCCGCGACGAGGTCGAGGATTTTCGAAAGCTCTACAGCATCCCGAAGTTCACGCCGATGAAGCTCTCGCCCGGCCAGGTGGTGCGCGGGGTCATCGGCCTCGACGGCGGCTCCACCTCGTCGAAGGCGGTGCTGATCGACGAGGACGGCAGCATCGTCTGCAAGGCCTACCAGCTCTCGAAGGGCAACCCGATCCAGGACGCCAAGGAGCTGCTCGCCCAGCTCCGGCAGTACGTGCTCGACCAGGGCGCCAAGCTCGAGGTGCTCGGGTTCGGCGGCACCGGCTACGCGGCCGACGTGCTCCAGGAGTGCATGAGGGCCGACGTCAACATCGTCGAGACCGTCGCGCACATGATGAGCGCGGTGAAGTTCTTCGGCGACGTCGACGTCATCTGCGACATCGGCGGACAGGACATCAAGGTCCTGTTCATGAAGAACGGCGATATCGCGAACTTCCGCCTCTCCAACTCGTGCTCTGCGGGCAACGGCATGTTGCTCCAGGCGATGGCCGACCAGTTCGGCCTGAAGGTGACCGAGTACGCCGACACCGCGTTCGGCGCGGAGCTCGCGCCGAAGTTCAGCTACGGCTGCGCCGTCTTCCTCGACACCGACCGGGTGAACTTCCAGAAGGAGGGCTTCTCGAAGGAGGAGCTGCTCGCCGGCCTCGCGCAGGTGCTGCCGAAGAACGTGTGGCAGTACGTCGTGCAGATCCCGCGGCTCGCGGCGCTCGGCACGCGCTACGTGCTCCAGGGCGGCACGCAGTACAACCTCGCGGCGGTCAAGGCGCAGGTCGATTACATCAAGGAGCGCGTCCCCGGCGCGGAGGTGTTCGTCCACCCGCACACGGGCGAGGCCGGCGCGCTCGGCGCCGCGTTCGAGACGCTCCGGGTCGTGAAGCGCCGGGGCCGCTCGACGTTCATCGGCATCGACGCGGCGATCGCGCTCGAATACACGACGAAGAACGACGAGGAGACCGTCTGCCACTTCTGCCCGAACGAGTGCAAGCGGACGTTCATCGACACGAAGCGGCCGGACGGGACGACGAGCCGCTACATCTCGGGCTTCTCGTGCGAGAAGGGCACGGTCGAGAGCGAGCAGGCGATGCTCGCGCTGGTCGCCGAGCGGAAGAAGATCGCGAAGCAGTTCCCGAACCTCGTCGACTACGAGTCGAAGCTCGCCTTCCGGCACTTCTACGGCACGGCGCCGCTGCCCGACGAAGGCGCACCGGTGAAGGACGTCGTCGTCAAGAAGGGCTTCCTCGGCATCCGGCGGGTCGAGACGACGCGCCCGTTCCGTCGGAGCGGCCCCGAGACGCGCGAGCGCCTGCGCCGCACCCGCATCGGCATCCCGCGCGTGCTCAACATCTACTCGACGGCCCCCTATTACCGGTCTTACTTCGAGGCGCTCGGCGTCCCCAAGCAGAACGTCGTGTTCAGCGACGCGACGAGCGAGGAGATGTGGGTCGAGGGCGGCAAGTACGGCTCCATCGATCCGTGCTTCCCCTCGAAGGTGGCGCAGGCCCACATCCACAACCTCCTGTTCCAACACCACTCGGACGAGAAGAAGCTCAATTACATCTTCTTCCCCATCCTCACCCACGTGCCGAGCTTCGGCGAGGGGGTGATGGACAAGACGAGCTGCCCGATCGTCGCGGGCGTGCCGGACGTCATGAAGGCCGCCTTCACGAAGGAGGTCGACTTCTTCAAGACGCGCGGCATCGAGTACCTCGATCCGCCGCTCACGTTCTCCGAGATGACGCTGACGGCGCGCCGGATGTTCGAGACGTGGGGCCCGCGGCTCGGCATCACCGAGGACGAGAGCGACCACGCGCACCGCGAGGGGATGCGGGCGCTCTCGCAGTTCGAGCGCGACCTCCAGGACAAGGGGCGGGCGATCCTCGAGACGGTCGAGGCCGAGAACCGGGTCGCCATCCTGATGGTCGGGCGGCCGTACCACTCCGATCCTGGCCTCAACCACGGTATCCCGGAGGAGTTCCAGGTGCTCGGCTATCCGATCCTCTCGGTGCGGTCGATCCCGCGCGACATGGAGTACCTCGCGCGGTACTTCAAGGACGAGATCGCGGGCGGCCAGCACCCGCTCGACATCAACGACGTCTGGCCGGAGAACTACTCGGCGAACAGCGCGCAGAAGGTCTGGGCGGTCAAGTTCGCCGCCCGCCACCCGAACGTCGTGCTGCTCGACCTCTCGAGCTTCAAGTGCGGTCATGACGCGCCGACGTACGGCATCATCGACAGCATCGTGACCGCGAGCGCCACGCCGTACGCGGCGCTGCACGACATCGACGCGAACAAGCCCGGCGGCTCGATCAAGATCCGCGTGAAGACCTACGCGCACAGCCTCAAGCTGCACGAGGAGGCGCTCGAGGACGCGGCGAAGAAGAAGGCGCAGCTCGCCCAGCGCATCGACGAGAAGCGCCTCGAGCTGCTCCGGCTGAAGCGGGAGCAGCAGGCGGCGCGCAAGATCACCGATCCCGCGCTCGAGAAGGAGATCGCCGCGCTCGCCGACCGGGTGCGGAGCTACGTCGCGCCCGAGTCGCCGCCCGAGGCGCCGAAGACGGGGCTGGTGCAGCTCAAGAAGAAGCAGTCCGACGGGACCGTCGTCCCCTTGGAAGCGTGAAATACGGCCGAGGTCGAGGGGGGGACGGCGCGGCCGCCCTTCCCCGCATCCAAGCGAAGGGAAGCCACGCCATGGAACAGACGAGCACGCAGAAGACGCGCCTTCCTCTGGTGGGCGAGACGAGATCCAACAAGGCTGACATCGACATCGAGGCGGAGCTCCGGGCGTTCGAGGAGGCCGAGCGGGAGCGGCTCGGGCTCAAGGCCGAGCGGCGCCAGTGGGTCGACAACATGCTCAAGCCGAAGATGACGAAGAAGGAGCGCGACAGCGTGACGCTCCTCATCAGCGGCCTCACCGCCGCGCAGGACTTCCTGTGCGAGGGCGCGCTGAAGGGCCTCGGCTACAACGTCCATTACTTCGGGATGAGCGACAATGCCGGGCTCCAGGCGGGCAAGGAGTTCGGCAACCGCGGGCAGTGCAACCCGACCTATTTCACGGTCGGCGGCCTGGTGAAGTACCTCATCGACCTGCGCGACAAGCAGGGGATATCGACCGAGGACATCATCAAGAACTACGTATTTCTGACCGCGGGTGCGTGCGGCCCCTGTCGCTTCGGCATGTACGTGACCGAGTACCGGAAGGCGCTCCGCGACGCCGGCTTCGACGGCTTCCGGGTGATGCTCTTCCAGCAGACGGGCGGCCTCTCCCAGGCGACGGGCGACGACGTCGGCCTCGAGATGAACCCTGCGTTCTTCATCGCGATCATCAAGGCGATCGTCTGCGGCGACACGCTGAACGCGCTCGGCTACCGCATCCGGCCTTACGAGGTCGAGCCCGGCGCGACGAACCGCGCGATGGAGAGCGCGAAGCGCATCCTCTACAAGGCGCTGTACGAGCAGACGAACGTCTTCCGCGCGCTCTACGAGGCGCGCAAGGAGTTCGAGGCCGTCCGGGTGGACAAGCTCCGTCCCAAGGCGAAGACGTCGATCATCGGCGAGTTCTGGGCGATGACGACCGAGGGCGACGGCAACTACGCCCTGCAGAGGTTCCTCGAGAGCGAGGGCGGCGAGAACGACATCCAGCTCACGACCGCGTGGCTCCTCTACAACATCTGGGAGTGCGCCCGCGACACGCGCGAGCGGCGCGACCTGCGCGGCGCCGACGAGGGCAATTACGGTCTCGCCGGCCTCGACGAGTTCGGCGTGGCCAAGCGCCTCGCGACGATGCGCCTCGCCGAGGGGGCGCTGCGCGTCGGCTTCCAGGCGTTCGCGCTGCCGCTCGGCCTCTTCGACTACCACCTCCCCGACATGGAGCTCGTGGCGGACGTGGCGAAGGACTATTACTCCAACGATCTCCGCGGCGGCGAGGGGCACATGGAGGTCGGCAAGCTCATCGTGAACGCCGTGAAGTCGAAGGCGCACGTCACGGTGAGCGTGAAGCCGTTCGGGTGCATGCCGTCGTCGGGCGTCTCCGACGGCGTCCAGTCGCTGATCACCTCGCGTTACCCCGGGACGATCTTCTGCGCGGTGGAGACGAGCGGCGACGGCGCGACGAACTTCTACTCCCGCATCCAGATGTACATGTTCAAGGCGCGCATCCTGGCCGAGCAGGAGCTCACGCGCGCCTACGAGGAGGCGGGCGTCACCGAGGCCGAGGTGCGCGCGTTCCTCGAGAAGAACCCGAAGTACGCGAGCCCGCTCCACCACGCGCCGCACCGGGTCGCCGGTTCGGCTGCCAACCTTGTGTACGAGGTGGCGCCGCTCATCAAGCAGTCGGCCGCCGAGCGCGCCGTGGTGAAGGCCAGGGCCGCGGCGGGGGCGCTCCGCGACGCGGTGAAGGCCGCGCCGGAGAAGGCCAAGGCCGCGAAGGCGTTCGTCACGGACCCGGAGACGCTCGCCCGGGCGCGCGAGGACGTCGCGCTGGTCCGCGACATCGTCGCCGGCAAGGCCGCCGAGCGCTTCAGCCCGCTGGTGAAGCGCCTGGCCGGCAAGGCGTACTTCGAGAACAACCCCGAGGTGCCCCACACGGCCTACAGCGGCGAGCCCATCGCCGCCGAGTGAGCCGAGAGCGGCGAGCCCATCGCCGCCGCGTGAACCGAGCGCCGGGCGGCTCGCCCGGCGCCTCTTCTTCAGTCCTCCAGCTCAAGCTCGGCCCGGCCCTCGCTGGAACCAGTCGAGGGCCGTCGCGCGCCATCTCCGGGGGCACCGTCCTCGCGTAAGGTCTGGACAGCCATGCATCCTCCTCACTCTGAACGTGAGATCATGGCCAATCAACGCGCTCCCACCGCTCCCACCTCTGTCATGCAGAGCGCGCACCGGAGCCGGTCGCCACGGCTGCACGCGCGAGCTGAGGCCTGGTGACCGGGCGCCGCCGGCGGGCGGCCCGGCTGCAGCGTTTCCGCGGCGTACAGCGGGGATCCACGCGGGTCGCGACGCGCGCGCCAAGTTCTGCTAGACATCGCCCGCCATGACCGAACTGCGCTCGTTGTCCCCGGATGCTCTCGCCTCGCTCACCAAGGAGCTTGAGGCCCGTTACGATGCCTTCGTCGCCCGCGGGCTCAAGCTCGACATGACGCGCGGCAAGCCGTCGTCCGAGCAGCTCGATCTCGCGAACGGCATGCTCGCCCTGCCCGGCGCGAACGACCTCATCGCCTCGGACGGCTCGGATACGCGCAACTACGGCGGCCTCGACGGCCTGCCGGAGATGAAGGCCATCTTCGCCGAGATGCTCGAGGTGCCCGCGGCGCAGGTCATCGTCGGCGGAACCAGCAGCCTCACGATGATGCACGACGCGGTGGTCCGCGCGCTCGTCCACGGCGTGCCCGACGGCAACGGCGCCTGGGCGAAGCAGCCGAAGGTCAAGTTCCTCTGCCCGAGCCCCGGTTACGATCGCCACTTCGCGATCTGCCAGCACCACGGCATCGAGATGATCACGGTCGACCTGAACGACGCCGGGCCCGACATGGCTCAGGTCGAGCGGCTGGTCGCCGAGGACGCGTCGATCAAGGGCATGTGGTGTGTCCCGAAGTACAGCAACCCGACCGGCACCACGTACGCCCCCGAGGTCGTCCGCCGGCTCGCGAGCATGAAGGCCGCGGCCGCGGATTTCCGTCTCTTCTGGGACAACGCCTATGCGGTCCACGACCTCTACGCCGAGGGCGACCGGCTCGCGGACATCGTGTCGGCGTGTCAGTCCGCAGGCAACCCCAACCGGCCGATCGTCTTCGCGTCGACGTCGAAGATCTCGTTCGCCGGCAGCGGCGTCGCGGCCATGGCGTCGAGCCCCGCGAACGTGGCCGACGCGAAGAAGCACCTCGGCATCCAGACCATCGGCCCGGACAAGGTGAACCAGCTCCGGCACGTCCGATTCTTCAAGGATTACAAGGGCTTGCTGGGCCACATGCAGCGGCACGCCGAGCTGCTGCGGCCCAAGTTCGAGGCGGTGACGAGCATCTTCGAGCGCGAGCTCGGCGGCAAGGGCATCGCCACGTGGACCACGCCGCGCGGCGGCTACTTCGTCAGCCTCGACACCCCGGACGGCTCCGCCAAGGAGGTCGTGCGTCTGGCCGACAAGGCGGGCGTGAAGCTCACCGGCGCCGGCGCGACGTACCCGTACGGCCGCGATCCTCGCGATCGCAACATCCGGATCGCGCCGTCGATGCCGCCGCTCGATCAGATCCGCGTCGCGATGGAGGTCGTCGCGGTCTGTGTCCAGCTCGCGAGCGCGCGCAAGCTCGCTGGCTGATCTCCCTCGTTGCCCTCGGCTCGCATTGCGAGCGACAGGCCGCCGTGCCACGCTCGGCGCTTCCTCAACGGGAGCGCCTCATCATGCAGCAACTCACCACCGAAGGTCAGCGGAGAGTTTCCGACCTGTCACAGCGCTATTTCGTCAGCACCGACGCGGTGATGACGCTGCTGCAAGCGCTCGTGAACGGTCATGGAACGATGGCGCAGTTCTACCACCCCGAGCTCGGCGGCTCGGGGCAGTGGATGCAGGGCGGCATGACCATGGTCGGCGACATGTTCAACAGCGGACTCAAGTCCAAGGTGGAGGGCCTGTGCTCCGAGCTGTCGAGTCTCCTGGCCAGCCAGCCCTTCGCGCCTGCGCCTGCGAGCTACCAGTCCCAGTCGCAGGGTGGACAGCAGCAGCAGCAAGGTGGCAGCGGCGGATTCGGTAGCTCGCCGGTCAGCCTGTTCGTCCCGGCGTCGGGGGGCGGCTCGGGGAGCTGGTGGCCCGGGGATCTCGGGGTGCCGAGCTCCACCGGGTCGCAGAACGACATCCGGTATGCCTACTTCCCCGGCGCGCGGCGTCTGGCGGTCGACGTCAACGGGCGGGTCAGCGTCTACGATACGCTCGATCACCAGATCGGCGGCGTGTCGCAGCAGCAAGGGTCGGGGGCGTCGGTCACGTTCACCAGCCAGTATGGTGTGGTGAGCGTGCTGAGCTTGCCCATCGTGTCCGGCGACCTGGCCGTGCAGCAGGCGCCAGGGGCCGGGTACACGGCCGCTCCGGCGCAGCAGGCCGAGGCTGCCATGCCGCGATCCTCTTCGGCTCAGGAGGCGGATATCTTCGGGGCGATCGAGCGGCTCGCTGACCTGCGGCAAAAGGGGATCATCACCGAGCAGGAGTTCGCTGCGAAGAAGACGGATCTCCTGAGCAGGCTCTGATCGCGAGGCTCTCCGTCTCGAGTCCTCCGTCTTACGTCCTCCGTCATCCGTCATCCGTCATCCGTCGTCCCTCTTCCGTCGCTCGTGCTCGTGCGCGTGCGCGTGCGCGTTCCCCGTCCTCCGCTGTGCCGCTACACGTCTCACGGTGACGGGAGATGGGATGGATCGGGCACGCGCACGCGCACGCGCACGACAGACGCGCACGGAGAGGGAAGAACGGGAGACGGGAGACGGGAGACGGAAGACGGGAGACGGGAGACGGGAGACGGGAGACGGAAGGTCTCCTGGCGGTCTCTCTCTATCTCGCCGATCGGCGAGACCACAGCTCCGCGGAGCGTGCTTCCCCGAACCCCTCAGCCCTCACGGGCCATGGCACACCGCCTCGATGTTGTGCCCATCAGGATCGAGCACGAAGGCCCCGTAGTAGTTCGGGTGGTACTGCGGCCGGGGCCCCGGCGGTCCGTTGTCGACGCCTCCCGCCTCGAGCGCCGCCCGGTAAAACGCGTCGACGTCGGCGCGCGTCTTCGCGACGAAGGCGACGTGCAGCTTGCCCTGCAGGGCGGCGCCCGTGCCGATCCAGAAATCCGGCTTGCCATCAGCCCCCAGGCCGGCATGGCTTCCCGCGCCCCCGGTCATCTCGGGCGTGATCTCCATCACGAGCCCGTAACCAAGAGGGGCCAGGGCCGCCAGGTAGAAGGCCTTGCTGCGCGCATAGTCCGAAACCGGAAAGCCGATGTGGTCGAGCATGGCGCCATCATCGCCCAGCCCGGCGCGCTCCGGTCGAAGAACCGGCGCCTCGATCTCCAGCGGGCGCCGCGCGCGCGGCCTACCTCGCGGGCCGCGCGCCCTCGCGCTCGAGGCGGCGGAGGACCTCCTCGAGCGCCTCCTGGGTGATGAGGCCCACGTGCCGGAACGCCTCCCTCCCCTCGGGATCGAGGATGACCACGCTCGGCACGTGGTGCAGCCCGGCGAACGGCCCCTCGCCGGCGATCGTCGGGGCGTCCGCGAGCGCGACCGGGTACGGGAGCTTCAGCGCGGCGACGAAGGCCTCGACCAGCGGCCGGTTCTCGCTCGCCTCGAGGACGAGGAGCGCCGCGTTGATCCGCGGCGTGTGATCGCGGAACAACCCCGCGAGGAACCGCGCCTCGGCCTGGGACGCCACGTCGTACGTCGCGACGAAGCCGATCACGCTGAACCTGCCCGCCAGCGAGGCGGTGGAGAGCGCGCGCCCGTCGAGCGTCTCGTAGGAGAAGGTGCGCACCGGGCCGCGCGCCGGGACCTCCGCGGTCGCCGGCGGGCCCGCCGCGGGCTCCCGGACCGCGTCGCCGCGGCCCGCGCAGCCGATCGCGAGCAGGAGCAGCGGCAAGCCGACCGGCGCGAGCGGCCTCACGGCAGCGGATCTCCCTCCAGGTGGGCGTCGAACAGATCGGCGCAGAGCTGGAGCGAGGCCGGGAGCTCGGCGCCCTTGCGCTGCTGCGCGAGGATCGCGTGGCACAGCTCCTCGATCACCAGCTTGATCGGCGTCGCCTCGAGCTGCGCGCCGTCGAGCAGCATCCCGGGGCCGGGCGCCTCCTCCGCGCGGACGATCGGATCGTGCCGCGCCCACGCGATGCCGTCCTCGGGGAGGTAGCGGCACCAGAGCACCCGCACGAAGCGGAGGTAGAGCGGCGTCACCAGCGCCACCACCCGGTCGCCTCCCGCGGCGATGCCCCGCAGCGCGAAGCCGCCGACGGGACCCGACGCGCGCTCCCCCTCCCCGATCGCGATCTCGATCCGCTGGCGGCGCTCCTCGTCGCTCTCGACCGACAGGAGCGGCGCGTAGATCGCGACCGGCGGGACCGGCAGCTTGGGCGCGTCCTCCGCGAGGACGTCGAGCCACGCGTCGCGCGCCTCGGGGCCGAGCTCGCCGTACACGTGCGCCGCCGCGATGGCGGCCTCGGCGTCGGTCGCGAGCGCGGCGAGCCACTCCCGCCACGCGGCGAGGATGCGCGGATCGAGCAGCGCGCCCGAGGCCGCGGGCAGGCCCTGCGCCGCGCCCTCGTGGACAGCAGGATCCAGCGCAGACTCCTGCGTGAGATCGACCGAGCTCGGCTCGCGGCGCTCCGTCATGCCTGCCTCAGCGTGGCGCGCCGCGGCGCCGCACCCCGACGTCCCGCTCCAGATCGAGCAGGAGCTCGGCGAACTCGTCGCCCCGGCCGAGCGGCGCCGCGAGCGTGAGCTCCCCGCCGCGATCCGCGAGCAGGAGCGCGATCCCATCGCTCGCCTCGACGATGCCCTTCACGAACACGACGTCCGCGGGATGCACCAGCACGTCCTGCACCAGCATCCCGGCGCTCGCCTCCGCGACCGAGAGAGGGCCGCGAGCAGACCCGAGCGTCTCCGCGGTGGCCGCCGAGGACCGCTCGCCGGCCGGAGACGCAGAGGCGACTGGCCTGGAATTGCTGTCGCGCCGGCGCATTGGACGGCGGAGCTAAGCACCGCTCGCGGGAGGGATCCAGCGGGCACGCCGGTCGAAGCGGGGCGGGGATGACCGGCGCCCGCCCCGCGTCAAGAGGCCACGATCGTCCCTCGATCCGCGGCCCCCGAGCTGCTCTCGAGGAGACCAAAACGCTTCGCGAGATCGTCGGGCCGCTCACCATCGAGGGCGCGGAGCTCGTGGGCGCGCTCGACGGGCACGACAACGAAGCGCCACGGCGTCGCCGCGAGGTCGCTCCCCTCGATGCACCGGGCGACGTGCGCCGCGTTGAGCGCCGCGCTGATCGTCGTCTCGAGGACGCCCTCGTAGAAGGCGGACAGCTCGATCGATCCGGACTCGACCGGCGGCCGCACGAAGCACGCGACGCGCGGGGGGTTCACGGAAAAATCCGCGGCGAGGCGCCCCATCCCGAGCTCGGCGAGCGCCTGGTCGAGCGCGCCCACGGCGAGCAGCACCGGCGCCTTGTCGAGCGCGGACGAGCCCGCCTCGACCACCGTGTGCTCCGCGACGCCCGCGATCTTGCGGCCGACGCCGCGGCCGAGCTCCCGCGCGGCGCCCTGGCCGACCCGCGCGAGCAGCGCGGCGACCTGATCCCACGCGAGCGGGAACATCGCGCCGAGCGGGCCGTTCAGCCGGCCGCGCTCGCGCTCGTGGCGGATCGTCGCCGGGCGCTCGTGCTCGTCGTGCTCGAGCGGGACGCGGTGCACGGTCATGAACACGCGGTTGACCGGCGCGCGCGCGAACTGGACGTAGACGTCCTGCGCGCCGTGCAGGAAGTGGAAGCGGAACGCGAACCGGTCGGTCGCGCCGGGCGGCTGCTGCGCGAGCGCGCGGAACCGGCCGAGGAACGCCTCGACCCGCGTGCAGGGGGCGATCTCCTGGAAGAAGTTCCTGCCGACGACCCGGTCGGACGGGAGGCGGCTCATGCGCTGCTCGTAGCGGTTGTAGAGCAGCACGACGCCCTCCTCGTCCAGCATGATGAAGCCGTACGGGAGGTCGTCGACCTCCTGCGAGGTCATCTCGGCGAGGCGCTCCACGCTGGCGGGGAGGGGCTCCGCGAGGCTCTCCGGCGCCTCATCCATCGTCGACATCTGGGTCATCGCTCGACTCCTTCGAACAAGACGCTCGCCCAGCCGACCTGCTCGACGAGGCGCGTGAGCCCGCCAAGGACCTCCCGGATGCGGCGGCGCTGGAAGCGCGAGGGGACCTTCTCCGCGGCGGCGTCGAAGAAGGCGACGATCCAGGCGGCGACCGCCTGCGGGATCGCCGAGCGGGCGCGATCGATCTGGGCCACGGAGACGAGCGCGTCGCCGCTGATGGCGAACGCGTCGAGCGCGCTGTGGTGCTCGCGCGCCGTGGTCCAGGACGCCGCGAGCAGGCGCGACGTCATCGGGGGGCCGAGCCAGGCGCGCGCGTAGGCGGTGCAGGCGTTCACCACCGCGGCGGCGAGGGCCACGTCGGCCGCGTCGTCGGAGGGGAACGCCGGGGGGCCGTGGCTCTCGCGCTCGGCGCGCTGCGGTCCGCTCGCCTCGCTCGCGACGACCTCGAAGGTGGCGCCATGCCAGTCGCCGAGCGCGACGAGCGCGTCGGTCCATCGGTCCGAGGGCCGCACGCCGTCGGCGCGGGCGTGGATGGGCCGCCCGGCGTCCACCGTCACCTCGGCGCGGAGCGCGCCGGCGCGCACGCGGATGAAGCAGCTCCGGCTGCGCGACGCGAGCGAGGCGAGGAGCCCGTCGAGCCCCACGTCGTCGAGCTCGCCGCGCAGGATGACGCGGCTGCGCTGCCGCTCGGACTGCGCCGCGAGCCGCTGGACCTGGGCCGCGAGCACCGCGCTCGGGACGTCGTCCGCGAGCGCCCCCGAGAGCTCCGCCATCGAGAAGATCGCGCGCGACGAGCTGACGCCGATCACCGGCGGCGGGCCGTCGAGCGTCGCGCGGAGCGAGCGGGCCATGTCCAGGAGCGCCGCGGGGCTCTGCGCGCAGGCCACGGCCGCGTCGACCCGCAGCGCGTCCGGCGGCGGGCGGCTCGGCGAGATCTCGCAGGTGACTACGCGCATGCGGGCCTCGCGAAGCGCAGCCGCGACGCGATGGGCAAAGGGCGTTGCCGGCGCGGAGGAGACGACGATGTCGAACATAACGAAGTCGACTCTATGGCCATGGTCATTCTCCGTCAAACAAGTTCAACAAAGATTATACATACAGCGTCCTCCGGAACGACATGAAATCGTCCGGAAACTCAGGTATACGTGGCGGATATTTCGTGAACTGGATCACCAAGTGGCCCCTGCGGGCCCGTATAGAACAAACATTGTACAAACCTGACGTGCTCCGGGTACCCGGCGGAGGCGTCGGCGGAGCGCGGCGGGCTCCTGGTCGGGGCCGGGAGGGAGAGGCCGCCGCGACCGGCGGCGGGCGGGCTCTGGAGAGGGTGGATCGCGCGCGTGGACGCCTGCGGGTGCGTCGCGCGGGGCGAAAGCGGCGCGAGGGGCGCTACACTCCCGCCGATGTCAGCCCCCCGATCCTGCAGCGAGCGCATGGCGGAGCGCCGCGAGACGTGCCCGGCGCCGCAGCCGAAGACCGACGCCGACGATGAGGAGCTCGAGCGCGAGCGCGACGAGAACGATGACAAGCTGATCGACCTGCCGCCGCTCGGACACGACGAGGAGGAGGAGCGCGACGAGGGGTTCGAGGAGCTCTTGCAGACGCTCGACGACCCGGAGGGCGGGCTCGACGACGTGAACGCGAGCGACCTCGAGGTCGGCGTCGAGCTCGCGGAGGACGAGGCCGGGGCCGGGGAAGACGAGGCCGCGGAGGAGGGCGTCGACGTCGGGGCGCTCCACGAGGGGATCGCGGACGCCGACGCGGGCTCGTGGCTGTCCGACGAGGCGACCGGGCACGAGGGCGACGACAACGACGATCTCGACGAGCACGGCGGGGCGCACGGCGACGACGGCGGCGCGGAGGGGACCGGGGAGGATCCGTCGGACGACGTGGACGAGGGCGAGCTGCCCGCGCTCGACGCCGATCAGGACGGCGCGTACGAGGGCGAGGACCTGCTCGCGGAGCTGCCCGATCTCGCGGACGATCAGGCGCCGGTCTGGGACGCGCTGCCGTGGGTCGTCGTCGAGGGCGCCGGCGCGGCGGTGCCGTGCAGCACGCTCGCGGTGGCCGGCGGCCACGTCGTCGCCGGGGGCGCCGGCCCCGAGCCCGGGGCGAGCGAGCCGGCCGCGCGATCGGGAGGTCGCGCGCGGCGCGCGGACCGGACGGGCGGCGATCGTGGGACCGTGCTCGTCGTCGACGCGGGGGCGCTGGCCGCGCGACGCGCCGGGGTCGACGCGTCGGCGTCGTCGATCGCGCTGTCGGACGCCGCGCTGCTCATCGCCACGCGCCGAGGCAACCTGCTCCTGAGCGACGATCGCGGGAAGACGGCGAGCCCGCTGGGCGCGTGGGGGTCGGGCGGCGCGCCGGTGACGCTCGCGATGACGCCGGGGCGGCTCTGGGTGCTGTCCGGCAAGACGCTGTGGTCGCCCGCGGCCGGGGCGGTCGTGGTCCCGCCGGAGACCGGCTCGGCCGTGACGCCGGGGTCGGCGCGCCGCGAGGCGGCGCCGGCGCCGTCGCGCGGGGCGCTGTCGCTGTCGCTCGGGCCCGCGCTGCGCGACGGGGTGCTCCGGATGAGCGCGAGCGAGGGGGTGATCGTGGCGCTCACGAGCACGGCGGCGGGGCCGCAGCTCGAGCGGCTCCGCGGCGACGACGAGGGCTCGCCGGCGGTGACGCTGTCCGGGGCGGCGCGGCGCGCGGCGGAGGCCGACGACGGGCGGCTCGCGGCGGCGTCGGGGGGGCGGTCGGTCGCGCTCTCGGGGGCGGGGCTCCTCTGCGTGTCCCGCGACGGGGGCGAGACCTTCCGGGTGATCGAGGGGCTGCCGCTCGTCGTCGCGCTCGCGTTCGCGGGAGACCACAGGGGCTCACCGCTGCTCGCGCTTGTCGCGCGCGAGGGCGAGCGCCGGGCGCAGATCGTCCATGTGCCGTCGAACGGGGCGCCCACGCTGATCGCCGAGATCGAGGCGACGCCTCACGGCGCTGCAGAGGACGACGCGGCGGGGATACCGCGGGCGGCGATCGCCTGGGACGGGTCGCGCGAGGTCGTGTGGGTCGCTTGCTCGGCGGGGCTCGTCGCGCTCACGAGGCAGCGGAAGCACTAGGAGCTCCCGGGGAGCCGGCCCCCGGAGAGGGTGTTCTCCGCGCGGGGTGGGGGCCCCGCCGAACTCGCCTGAGACATGAGCCATCCGGCAAGCCGGATGACTCATGTCTCAGGCTCAGACATCGGCCCATCCCCCACCCCGCGCGGAGAACACCCTCTCCGGGGGCCTACCGTGGACGTGGGGGACTCGGGGCTACGCGGTCGCGGGGGGCGATCAGGCCTCGACGAACGATGCGTGGAGGAGGCGCTGCGCGGGGGCGGCGTCGGCGGCGTCGACGAGGGCGCCGAGGCGCAGCGGGCCGGCGACCGTGAAACGGGGCGCGATGCTGGAGCGCTCGAGGATTTCTATGAAACGGGCGAGGGGCTCGGCGGTGGCGGTGAGGCCGTCGCCGACGACGCTGACGGAGGCGAGGCCCTCGATGAGCTCGAGGGAGGGCAGGAGCGCGGTGAGCTGGCGCTTCGCGCCGTGCCAGTCGGGCACGTTGAGGAGCGGGAGAACGAAGGCGCCGCCGCCGGGGCCGAAGGAGAGATCGCGGAAGCTCACGCCGAGCTCGCCCGCGGCGCGGAGGAGCGCGTCGAGCCGGAGACCGCCGGGGGCGCGCGCGAGGACGACGTTGGCCTCGGCGACGATCGCGCGCGCCGCGATCGTCGGAGACGCCGCGCCGGACGCGGAGCGGCGCACGATGGTCTCGCGCGCGCCGGGGGCGGCGTCGAACGTCGACCGGGCATAGAGGGCCACGCCGGAGCGGCGCGCCCACTCGACCGCCTGGGCGCAGACCACCTTGGCGCCGCACTCGGCCATCTCCTGGAGGACCGCGCAGTCGAGCTCGGGGAGGTGACGGGCGTCGGGGACGACCCGGGGGTCGGCCGAGTACACGCCGTCGACGTCGCTGTAGATCTCGCAGCGCTCGGCGCGCAGCGCCGCCGCGAGCGCGACCGCCGTGGTGTCGGAGCCGCCGCGGCCGAGCGTCGTGATCTCGCGGCGGTAGCTCATGCCCTGGTAGCCGGCGACGATCACGATGCGGCCACGGGCGAGCTCGTCCTCGATCCGGAACGGGCGGACCTCGATGATCCGCGCGTCGAAGTGGCGATCGTTCGTGAGGATGCCGGACTGGGAGCCCGTGAACGAGATCGCCTCGAAGCCGCGGGCCTGGATCGCGATCGAGAGGAGCGCCATCGAGACGCGCTCGCCCGTCGAGAGCAGCATGTCGAGCTCGCGCCGGGGAGGATCCCCGCCCGCGCCGCCCACGGCCGCGGCCTGCCGCGCGAGGGAGAGCAGGCCGTCGGTGGTCTTGCCCATCGCGCTGACCACGACCACGACGTCATGGCCGGCGCGCTTCGCAGCCACGACGCGGTCGGCGACCTTGCCGATCCGGTCGACGTCGGCGACGGACGAGCCGCCGTACTTCTGCACGATGATCGGGCGATCTGCCCTCGCGGGCGAGGCGCCCGGCTCGCACGGCGAGCCCCCAGGGTGGACGCGGTTCGGCGGCTCCTCGGCCATGCTGCACCTCCAGGCGCAGCGCGCGCTGCGCAGGAGATCCGGCTATCACGGGCGAAGGGCGCGGGCCAAGCGCGCGGCGGGGACGCGCGACGGCGACGGGCGCGCGGTGAGCTGGGCCGCCGAGGTGAGGCTCAGGGGAGATCGGCGTGGAGCAGCATCTCGTAGAGCTCCGCCTCGGCGTCGCGCCCCTCGCTGCGCGCCCTCGCGGCGAGCCGCGCGAGCACGTCGCGACGGCGCGGCGCGATCTCCTGCCGGGTCGCCTCGTCCCCCTCGTCCATAGCGCGCCGAGAGCAGGGCGAGGAGGTCGAGATCGCGGCCGAGCCGGGCGAGCACGTCGGCGAGCGCCATCGCCACCCCCTGGTCGGTGGGATCGGCGCGGAGGCGATCGGCGAGCCGATCGGCGAGGAGCTCGTCGTCGAGGGCGAACCCGCGCAGGAGCGGCGACTGGCCCTCCGCCAGCGTGACGCTGGGCGGGCCGGGCGCGTTCAGCTCGGTGGACGTGTCGGCGCGAGGACGCGGGGGCGACGGGATCGACGCGTCCGCGGCGGGCGGCGCGGCGTGGTGCGGCGCGATCTCGCCCGAGACGCGGCGGAAGGAGGCGCGGATGCCCGGGTCGCGCGGCCGCAGGCGCAGCGCGAGGCCGAGGTGGCGCTGCGCGGCGAGGAGATCGCCGCGGGATCGCTCCTCGATCTCGGCGGCCTCGGCGAGCATGGCCGCCACGGCCGCGTGGCCCTCGCCGAGCAGCGCGCCGCGGCCGCGGGCGGAGCCGGCGTCGTCGGCGGCGCGGCCCTGGAGCGCGAGCTCGACGGCGTCGCGCAGCCGCCCGAGCGCGACCGACGCGCCGCCGAGATCGCCGAGCTCGGCGCACCAGCGGCCCTCGAGCAGGCGCGCCTCCAGCGCCTCCGGCTCGCCGGGCGGGATGGCGCGCACGCGCGCGACAGCCGCCGGAAGATCGCCGGCGATCTCTGCCAGGCCGCGGGCGAGCTCCAGGTCGAGCGCGCGCGCGCTCTCGCCGCCCGCGCCGCTGCGCGCGACGAGCGCGCGCGCGCGGGCGAGGAGGTCGAGCGCGCGCCTCCCCTCCCCGGCCGCGCGCAGCGAGCGCGCGAGCCCCGCGACCGCGTCGGGGCTCTCGGGCGCGTAACGGAGCGCCCGCTCGAAGAGCGCCCGCGCGTCGGCGGCGTGGCCGCGCGCGAGGACCATCTCGGCGGCCCTGCGGTAGACGGCGTGGCGCGCGTCGGGGCCGCGCGCGGCGGCCTCGAGGTGCTCGGCGTCGGCGAGCGCGCCGCGCACGTCGGCGACGTCGAGCCGCGCCTCGAGCCGCGCCCAGCGCAGCGACTCGAGCCCGGGCGCGCGCGCGACGCCGAGGTTCAGCGCGTCGAGGCGCACGTCGAACGTGTCCGCGAGCCGCGCCGCGCGCAGCCAGGCGAGCGCGGCGAGCGGGCCGTAGGGCTCGGCGTGCGCGGCGCGGGCGAGCGCCGAGAAGGCGCCGTCGCGATCGCCGACCGCCTCGAGGAGCGCGCCGCCGAGGAGGCCGGCGTCCACGGCGGGCATGGCCTCGACGACGGTGGAGAGCGCGCCCTCGGCGCGGTCGCCGATGACGAGGTCGAGCCAGGCGAGGCGCGAGGAGATCTCGGGGTGCCGCGGGGCGCGCTCCAGCGCGGAGAGGTACTGGTAGCGCGCCTGATCGAGCCCGCCCGCGAGCGCGAGCTCGTCGGCGGCGCCCGCGAGCTCGGCCGCCTCGAGCGCACGGAGCGCGCGGTCGCTCAGCGCTGGAGGCATCTCGCCGAGCGCGCCCTCGGCGCGGAAGCGGCCCGCCTCGGCGGCCACCGCCGTCCACTGCACCCCGTCCACCGCGGGCGCCCTCGCGCCGGCCGCGGGGAGGAGCAGGCGGACGATGCGCTCGACCGCGGCGTCCAGCACGACCGTGCCCTCGACGAGGCGCCCGTGCGCGCCCGCGATCAGCGAGAGCGCCCGGAGCGCGAGCGCGTGCGGCGGGGCCTCGAGGCCGACGCCGCGGGCGCGCTCCGGCAGGAGCCTGAGCGCGCGCTCGCCGGGCGCGACGGCGACGTCGAACGCGAGCGCCGTCTCGCCGGATCGCAGCGCGACGAGCGCGCCGTCCTCGATCGGCGCGATGAGGAGCTGCGGGGTGCCCTCGCCGAAGAGGCCGCGGAGCCGCGGCGCCGCCCAGCCGGCGAGCTCGCTGCCCTGCACCTCGACGGCGATCCGGGCGAGCTGGCCGCGGCGGTGGCGGAAGCGCGCGACGCCGCCGGAGAGGTCGACGGGGAACCGGATCCCGGCGAGCCGCACGACGAGCTCGGTCACGCGGAGCGGGCCGAGCGCGAACGGCTCGCCGAGCTCGATCGCGAGCGCCCCCTTGCTGACGGCGAGCCGGAGGACGGGGCGGTCGTCGGGCGGACGCGGGGCCGCACCGCCGCCGGGCGCGAGCGCGCGGAGCGACGGCGGAAGGCCCAGCGCGCGCGCCGACCGGCCGCGCCTCTGTCCAGCAGCCATACCCGCCAAGGGTATCAACCCTGCGGCAATTCAGGCGAGTTCACGGCAAGCGAGCGTGGAAACGCGCGTGCAGCGGCGCGTGGAGGGCGCGCCGAGGGAGCGCGCGGGGCGCTCGGGCGCGGGGGGCGGCCACGGCGGCCGGGCTGCGCGGGCGATCAGGCCGCGCGGGGCGCCGCCCGGCGCGGCGCGCTCACGTGACGAGCGCCGCCGGCAGGCCGGTCAGAGGTCGCCCTTGGCGAGCTTGTCCTTCATCTTCTGGATCAGCGCCGGGAACCCGTCCTTCTTGATGATCTTCGTGAACTGCGCGCGGTAGCTCCCCACCAGGCTGACGCCCTCGGTGACGATGTCCCGCACGAGCCAGGTGTTCCCCTTCTGGGAGAGCTTGAAGGCGATCTCGACCGGCTCCTCGCGCGCGTCCTTCTTGGAGACGGCCCGGGTCTTGACCGTGATGACGCCGCCGCTCTCGCTCTCGCCCGTGTACTCGATGTTGAAGTCGAGCGTCTTCTTCAGGTTGCGCTCGTAGGCCTTGCGCACGAGCTGCTTGAGCAGATCGCTGAACTGCTTCTTCTCGGCGTCGGTCCGGGCGGCCCACTCGCTGCCGAGCGAGCTCTCCGCCAGCGCCGAGTAGTCGAGCATCTCGTCGAAGACCGCGCCGACCTTCTTCTGGCTCTCGCCCCCGCCCTGCTTCAGGAGGTCGAACAGGGCCGTCTGCTTGGCCTTGACGACGTCCGTCGCCGGCCCGGCGTTCGCGAGGCCGACCTGGCCGAGCGTGAGCGCGAGCAGCGAGAACGTCGCCGCGAAGAGGTGGTTCATCCTGCGTGTCACGTGGGGTTCTCCTTCTCTACCTGCGAGCCGCGAGCGAGCCTCGGTCGCCCGCGCTGCTCGCCCTGTCTCTAGACGCCAGGCAAACGGACTGCCAGGTCGGACGGGAGCCCCGGCGGCTCGATGACGTCCTGTCCGTGCTCTCCATGAACATCGCGAAAAGAGACGGCTATCCGCCGGCGCCGATCCGCTCTGGAGGGGCAGACGACCGTCGTCGCGCGCTATTCATGCGCGGAAGCGAGCTCCGCCGCAATCTCCCGCGGCGATCGCGAGGGGCTCCGCCGCGGCCTCCGCGAGCGGCCCGTCCGGGATCTTCACCCGGAACGCGGTGCCCTCGCCCTCGCGGCTGTCCACCTCGATCGCGAAGCCGTGATCGTCGAGGATCCGCTTCACCACGGCGAGGCCGATGCCCATGCCGTGCGTGCGGGTCGTGAAGAACGCGTCGAAGAGGCGGTCGCGGGCGCCCGCGGGGATGCCGCGCCCCTGGTCGCGGATCTCGAGGATCCAGGCGCCCGCGTCGCGCCAGAGGCGCACCGTCACGGCCGCGCCCGGCGAGCTCGCCTGGATCGCGTTCCGCACGAGGTTCCAGACGACCTGGCGCATCTGCGCGGCGTCGGCGGTCACGGGCGCGGACGGCGGGCCCTCGAAGCGGACCTCGACGTCGCCGCCGCGGCCCGAGCGCCCCGCGAGCACGACGACGTCGCGCGCCGTCACCGAGAGGTCCACGCCCTCGAGCGCCGGCGCCCGGGGGCGCGAGAGGTCGAGCATGTCGCCCACGAGGTCGTTCAGGCGCGCCGTCTCGCGCTCGATGATCTCGCAGAGCTTCCGGTCCTCGTCCGAGAGGGTGCCGCCCGTGCGCAGCAGCTCGATGGAGCCCGCGATCGAGCCGAGCGGGTTGCGGATCTCGTGCGCCAGCCCCGCGGCGAGGCGGCCCAGCGCCGCGAGCCGCTCGGCCTGCTCCGCCCGCGCCGTGGCCTGCACGAGCCGGCCGCCGGTCGCGCGCAGCCGCTCGGCCAGGTAGCTCGCGAGCAGCGTGACCACCATGATCGCGAGCAGGTTGACGAACATGGGGTACCGGAGCTCGCCCCAGCTCGTCACGTAGGCCCCGGAGGGCTGATCCGGCGGCACGCCGACGAGGTGCAGCCCGAGCGCGGCGCACAGGAGGAGGTACGCGGAGGCGCCGGACGCCGCCGCGACGATCGCGCCCGGGAGCCCGAGGAGGATCGCCCCCGTGAGGCAGGTGAGGCCGTAGAGCGACGTGGCGCCGCTCGTGGCCCCGCCGGTGATGTACACGAGCGCGGTCCAGGTGATCTGATCGGTGACGAGCTGCGCGCGGGCGATCGCGCGGAGGGCGCGGTTCATGCGCAGGAACACCGCGTAGATCCCCGACACGCCGTACGCCGCGGCGACCGTCACGAGCGCGACGATGCTGGAGAAGCCGCCGGGGGTGAAGCCGCCGAGGTACACCGCCGCGGTCACCACGAGGAAGACCGTGAGCACCGCGAGGCGCAGCGCGATGAGCCAGGTGAGCCGGCTCGCGAGCGGCGCCTCGTCGCCGCCCGGCGCGCCGGGCGCGGCGGCCGGCGACATCACTCCGCCTTGATCTTGCCGGCGAGATCGAAGATCGGCAGGTACATCGAGATGAGCACGACGCCGACCATGCCGCCGACGATGACCATGAGCAGCGGCTCGAGCAGCGACGTCAGCGCGGAGACGGCGACGTCGACCTCCTCCTCGTAGAAGTCGGCGATCTTGTTCAGCATCGTGTCGAGCGCGCCGGTCTGCTCGCCGACCGCGACCATCTGCACGACCATGCCGGGGAAGACCTGCATCTCGCCGAGCGGCTCGGCCATGTTCTTCCCCTCGGAGATCTTCTGGCGCGAGTACATGAGGCCCTCCTCGACGACGACGTTGCCGGCCGTCTTCGCGACGATGTCGAGCGCGTCGAGGATCGGGACGCCGGAGCCGAGCAGCGTGCCGAGCGTGCGCGAGAACCGCGCCACGGCGATCTTCTGCATGACCGGGCCGATGATCGGGAGCTTGAGCAGGACGCGGTGCACCATCCGCTTGCCGGCCGGCGAGCGGTAGAAGTAGACCCCGCCGACGACCCCGGCCACCGTCAGCACGACGATGAGCGGGAGGTAGGTGACGAACGCCTTCGACGTCGCGATGACGATCTTCGTGAGCTGCGGGAGCGCGTCCTTCGCGCCGAACTCGGCGAACATCGTCTCGAACGACGGGATGACGAACGACATCAGCACGACCATGACGACGATCATGATGATGATGACGGCGACCGGGTACGCGAGCGCGCCCCGCACCTGGCGCGCGAGCTTGACGCGCTTCTCGATGTAGATCGCGAGCCGGTTCAGGATGCTGTCGAGGATGCCGCCCACCTCGCCGGCCTGGACGAGGTTCACGAACAGGTCGTCGAAGATCTTCGGGTGGCGCCGGAGCGCGTCGCTGAACGTGGCGCCCTGCTCGACGGTGTTCTTGATGTCGCGCAGCGCCGCCTGGAAGACCTTGTTGGGCTCCTGGTTCGAGAGGATCTCGAGGCACTGGACCAGCGGGAGGCCCGCGTCGATCATCGTCGCGAACTGGCGGATGAACTTGACGAGGTCCTTGGCCTCGACGCCCGAGCCGAAGCTCAGGTTGAAGTTGAGCTGGGCGCCCTTCTTCTTGACCCGGGTCGGGTTGAGCTGCTGGGCGCGGAGCCGGTTCTGCACCGCCGCCTCGTTCTCGGCCTCCATCGTGCCCTTCCGGATCTCTCCGGTGCGGCCGCGCGCCTCCCAAACGAACTCCGCCATAGTGCTTCCGGTCTTCTCCCTGGTCCACGACGGGCCGAGCCGACGCGCCGGGGCGGCCCCGCCTCTCGGGGAACGCCAGGATAAAGTTCCGCGAGGCCGGGGGTCAAAGACGGTGGGGCGTTCTCTGATCCAGGGGGCGGGGCGGTGGTGCGAGGTGGGACGCGGAGGCGGACGGAGCGCGATGCCGAGCAGCACGCGCCGGCGGGTGTCTCCGCGCGGCGGGGGCGGGTGGGCGCTCGGCCATCCGCCAAGACGGGGACCGGAGAGCTTGCGCTGAGAACACCACCCGGCATGTCTCCCTTCGGGCCACGCCTCCTGAGACGTTCCGTCGCGCGCCACACAAGGCGCGCCTGAGACGTGGAGCCCCCTGACACCGGATGGCACCTCGGTCGGTGCTCGCCGCGCCCACCCGCCCCCGCCGCGCGGAGACCCCCGCCGGCGCTCACCGCGATGCCAGGATCAGCGGCTTCGATGAGCCGACGAAGCGCCGGGGCTTGGCACGGACTGTCACAGCTCTCACCCGGACATGGAGATGCGCCACCCGGACACGGGAGTGTGTCATCCGGACGCTCAGGTGCGTCATCTGGACATGAAAGTGCGTCATCTGGACATGAAAGTGCGTCATCTGGACATGAAAGTGCGTCATCTGGACAGGGTGGTGTGCCACCCGGACATGCTGCGGGTCGACCCGGCATGACCAGCCCTCGGTGCGAGGCCGTGCGACGGCTCCGGTAGTCCAGGCGACGGAGGCTCCGGTCCGGAAGCGCAACGACCGGCCCGCGGCCAAGGACAGCGGCGCCTCAGCCGGATTCCACGATCGGGACAAGACGCTCCCGCACCTCGCGCACGAAGCGAGCGAGGCCGCACGCTCCACCATGGGCTTCGAGACGCTCGAGAGGAACGTCGGCCCAGCGCTCCAGCGCGCCCCGCCCGGTGGTGGTCAGCACCTCGAGGATCCGCCTGGCGTCCTTGCGATCCGCTTCGCGCTTCGAGGTGAGCTGCTCCGGCTTCGTGCAGGGGTCGAAATGGAGTTCGCCGCGGAGGGCCGCATGCCGCTTGCGCTCTGGCTCTTCCTCGGGCACCCACGCCGCAATCAGCCAGGCTTCGATCTCGGGCTCTGGAAGGGCGCCGATGACGACTTCGAACGGCCAGCTCCCGGCCGCCACCGCCTGGGCGAAGCCCTCGTCGTCGGCTCGGTCCCTCCAGGGAAGGTCGAGCTCCACCCTCTGCACGTGGTCGCCGAACCACAGACGGAAGCTGTCGGCCTCCGGACCTCCGGGTGAAGCCGGCGTCCCTCGAAGACCGAAGCGCCTGCCATCCGTCAGGACGGCCTCCAGCTCGAGCTCCCTGGCGTCCGGCTTCGCGATCAGGAGCTCCAGCGCGCGCTTGCCCGTGAAGAGCGCCCCCGGACGGCCGGTCTTGTGACTGTCCTTCTTCCTGGGCTTCACCGAGACAAGCCGAAGCAGGTCGTGCATGCCTTCCAGCACGGTGCTCTTGCCCACCGCGTTGGGGCCGACCAGCACATTGAGCCGGCCAAGGGGCAGCCTCACGTCCCGGAGCAGCTTGAAATCCTTGAAACTTGCCTCCGCGAGCATCGCCGCTCCTGCGTTAGCCCGAGATCGGCGCCGGGTACAGGAGCGTGGTCGCCGCACCGGAGCCGCTCGACCGCCGCAGGGCGCGTCGCGGGCGACCCCTACCCGCGCCCGCGCTCCGCGACGTAGCGCACCGCGCCGTGGACCTCGCGGAGGAGCGCGCCCTGGTGGCGCTCGACCCGCATGAGCTCCTGGTGGGCCTCCCAGGCGCCGACCGGCGCGACAAGGACGCCGCCGTCGGCGAGCTGCTCCTCGAGCGCGGCGGGCGGCGCGGTCAGCGCGTAGGTCACCGCGACCTTCCACGGGCGCTCCGACGGCAACGTCCGACCGACAGCGAGCACGCGCTCGGCGAGCGAGCGCCCGTCGCCGCACAGCAGCGTGACGCTCGCGCCCTCGTAGGACGGCCCGGCGCTGCTGCACGCGAGCGCCTCGTCGTCGCCCCGAGGATCCGGCCGCGCGCCGAGCTGCCGGGCCGCGCGCACGTGCAACGCGGGGTCGATCTCGATCGAGGTGACGTGCCCGGTCGGGCCGAGGATGCGCCGCGCGAGCGCGGCCCCGTAGCCGGTCCCCGTGCCGAGCTCGAGGAGGCGATCGCCCGGCGCGAGGGCGAGCAGGCTGTAGGTGAGCAGGTACGCGTGCGGCGCGCTCACGGTCGCGTGCCCGGCCCGATCGAGCGGCAACGGGGTGTCGTCCGCGGAGGCCGCGAGGTCCTCCGGCAGGACGAAGCGCTCGCGCGGCACGAGCAGGATCGCGTCGAGGTAGTGCGCGGGGAACTCGAAGCGGCGCGCGAGCTCGGCCACGAGCGGCGCGCGCGCCACGCGCCCCGCCTCGGCGAGCTCGATGTCGTGCGCGATGGCCGCGTCGAGCTGCTCGGGGACCGGCGACCAGCGATCGGGCCGGCGACCGTCGTACCGCGACGCCAGCGCGGCGAGCGACGCAACGGCGGCCCGCAGTTCGGTGCTCGTGGGAGAAGTCACGGCGGGATCCTGAAGCAGGACCGCCTGCGCCGCTCGCTCTTTTCGGGGGTCGTTCCGCCTTTCTCAGGGCCCGATCGACCCGCCGCCCGAGCCCGTTTGACAGGGGCGCACGGGCAGCCTTCTCATCGTCGGGCATGCCCCTCGTCGATCTCACGCGAGTCGCAGAGCTCGTGGTCGAAGAACACCGCGCCGCCCCCTGCGCGTGCGTCGCCGCCGCCATGCGCACCCGAGACGACGTCCAGTACGGATTCGGCGCGGCCGGGCACCTCTGGTTCGAGGGCAGCCCGCCGCCGGGCGCGCGCGGCGCGGCGCCGCCCGCGGCGACGGAGGACGCGATCTTCGATCTCGCGTCGGTGACGAAGCCGCTCACGGCGCTCGCGCTCGCCCGGCTCGCGCGCGCCGGCGCGGTGAGGCTCGACGAGGCGCTCGGTCAGGTGCTGCCCGAGCTCGCAGGCACACGCTCGGCCCGCGTGCCGCTCGAGCTCCTCGCCGCGCACCGCGCCGGGCTCGAGGCGCACCGCGTGCTCCATCCGCCCGGCGACGATGCGCCGATCGATCCTCACCGCGCGCTGCTCGAGTGCGCGAACGGGCGGCGCGAGGCGTGCGCGGGCGATCCGCCGGACGAGGGGTTTCCGCCGGTCTACAGCGACCTCGGCTACCTGCTCCTCGGCGCGGCGCTCGCGCGGCGCGGCGCGGCCGAGCTCGACGAGGTCGTCGCGCGCGAGGTGACCGGGCCGCTCGGGCTGGCGATCGCGCCGGCGCGCGCGCTCAGGCGCCGCGATCCGCGGTTCGACGAGCGCGTCGTGCCCACGGAGGACGTCGCGTTCCGCGGGGGCGTGATCCGCGGCGCGGTGCACGACGACAACGCATGGACGATCGCGCGCGACGGGATGGCCGGGCACGCTGGCCTCTTCGGCGACGCGATGTCCGTGGCGCGGCTCGGGGTCGCGCTGCTCGAGGCGCTCGCGGGCGAGCGGCCGGCGTGGCTCTCGCGCGACGAGCTCCGGCGGCTCGTCGCGCCCCGGCCGGGCGGATCGCTGCGCGCCGGGTTCGACGGCAGGAGCGGCGAGAGGCCGAGCTCCGGCGCCCGGTTCGGCCCGGGGACCTTCGGCCACCTCGGGTTCACCGGGACGAGCCTCTGGATCGATCCGGACGCGGGGCTCGTCGGCGTGCTGCTCACGAACCGGGTCCACCCGACGCGCACCTCCGACGCGATCCGCCGCGCGCGGCCCGCCGCCTACGACGCGATCGCCGAGGCGATGGCGCGGGCGCGATGACGCGCTGACGGTTGCGCACCGCATCGCACCCGCGTTTTCACGGGCGGGCGCCGACCGATGCTAGGCTGCCGCGGTGTCCCACGGCGCCGCCCCCGAAGAGCTGAGCTCGTCCCCCGGGCTCCTGCGCGCGCCCGCCGAGGCCGCCCGAGCGCCGTCCGCGCCGCCCGCCGCGCCGTCCACCGCGCCGCCCGCGCCGTCCACCGCGCCGCCCGCGCCGCCCACGGTGGTGGTGGCGCCGCTCCCGCGGAGCGCCGTCGCGACGCCGCGGTCGTTCCGGCAGAACGCCGCGCAGAGCGGCCGCTTCGTCCGCGCCTACCTCACGACGTTCACCGTCATCGCGAGCTACCTCTGGTTCTCCTTCCTGAGCCGCCTCCTCGGGGAGGCCTGGGCGCAGGGCCGCGTCGACGAGGTCCACGCGAGGAACGCGCGCCGCATCGAGCGCACCATCGTCGAGCTCCAGGGCCTGTTCATCAAGGTCGGCCAGATGCTCAGCATCATGGCGAACTTCCTCCCCGCCGCCCTGCGCGCGGGGCTCGAGGGGCTGCAGGACCAGGTGCCGCCGCGCCCCTACGAGGAGATCTCGGCGCGCGTCGCCGACGAGCTCGGGCGCCCCATCGAGCAGCTCTTCGCCCGCTTCCACAGGGAGCCGCTCGCGAGCGCGTCGCTCGGCCAGGTGCACGAGGCCTGGCTCATGGACGGCACGCGCGTCGCCGTGAAGGTGCAGCACCGCGACATCGACGAGATCGTCCGCCTCGACCTGCTCACCATCCGCCGCATCATGGCGATCATCGCGAAGTTCGTCCCGGTGCAGGGGCTCGACGCCTACTACCACCAGATCCGCTCGATGATCCTGGAGGAGCTCGACTTCGTTCGCGAGGCCAGGAACATCACGCGCATCGCCGACAACTTCGCGAACCAGCCGCAGGTCCGGTTCCCCCGCCCCATCGACCCGTACTGCACGCGCCGGGTGATGACGACGACGTTCGTCGAGGGGATCAAGGTGGGCGACCTCGCGGCGCTCGAGGCGCACGGCGTCGACCGCAAGGCGCTCGCCCGGCACATCGTCCAGGTCTTCTGCCAGCAGATCTTCGTCGACGGCGTCTACCACGCCGATCCGCACCCGGGGAACATGCTGGTCGGGCCGGGCGGGGAGCTCATCCTGCTCGACTTCGGCGCCGTCGCGGAGCTCTCCCACGAGATGCGCGAGGGCATCCCCGAGTTCCTCGAGGCCGTGATCCGCCGCGACACGGACGGGATCATCAAGGCGCTGCGCAAGATGGGCTTCCTGTCGCGGCGCGACACCGTCGACGTGAGCGAGCGGGTCGTCGAGTTCTTCCACCAGCGCTTCCAGGACGAGGTGAAGCTCGAGTCCTTCAACCTGAAGGACATCAAGCTCGACCCGCAGAAGGGCATCGAGAGCCTCATCGACCTCCGGCGCATGAACATCGGCCTGAAGGAGCTCTCCGGCGCGTTCCACGTGCCGCGCGACTTCGTGCTGCTCGAGCGCACCCTGCTCCTGCTCACCGGGGTGTGCACGCAGCTCGATCCGGACCTCAACCCGATGGATGTGGTGCGCCCCTACCTCCAGGACTTCGTCCTCGGCAGCCGCGACTGGGCCAAGATCGCGCTCGAGGCGGCGAAGGACATGGGGATCAAGGCGCTGACGATCCCCGACGACCTGCGCAAGTACCTCACGCGCGCCAACCGCGGCGAGGCCGAGGTGAAGATCCGCGGCCTGTCGCAGGCCGCGTCGCTCGTCTACACGGGGGTGCGCCAGCTCATCTACGCGGCGCTCGCGATCGCGGCTGGCTTCGCGGGGCTACAGCTCTACCTCGCTGGCCACGCGGCGCTCGCGCGCTATTGCCTCTACGGCGCCGCGGCCGCCGGGGTGCTGCTCGCGGGCAGCCTCCTGTTCACGAACCGAGGGTGACGACAACTCCATGAGCTCCATCGATCTGTCGCAGTACGAGGCCGACGTCGCGGCCGCCGAGGCCGAGGTCACGCGGATCCGGGAAGAGAACGCTCTGGTGGCCGAGGAGTACCGCGGCGATCCGTCGCAGGACGCGCACGAGGTCCTCCGCCGCGGCGCGGCGTCGCTCGCCGCCGCGCGCGAGCGCCTGGAGGCGGCGCGCGTGGCGCTCAAGCTCGCGCAGAAGACCGGCTCGCCGCACGGGCTCCTCGCGCAGGGCGGGGTCGTCTCGGGCTCGGTGGCCGTCGCCATCCCCCCCGGCACGCCGAGCGCCGAGCGCGCCCGCATCGTCGAGGAGGCGCTCGCGGCCGAGCTCACGGGCGCGGCGCGCGAGCTCGGCGTCGTGCTCGCCGCCCCCACGGAGCGCTACACGCGCGAGCGCCCGGGGCGCGACGCGGAGGGGCGCACCATCCTGGACGTCTCCGGCCACGTGGAGGGCGACGTGCTCATGCCCGCCGTGTCCAGGGCGGCCAAGAGCGCGCGCAGGGGCTGAGCGCCGAGCTCAGGCCTTGAGCGCGGCGACGATCGCCGCGGCGCGCTCCTCGACCCGCGCGCGCAGCGGGGCGAAGCGCGCGTCGGACCGGGCGCGCTCGAGGACCGCGCAGCGCTGCATCCAGAGGGCGTCGAAGAGCCCCGCCTCCACCGCGCCGGCGAGCGCCTGGAAGAGCGCCTCGTCCTCGCCGAGGTAGGCGAGGATCTCGGCGTACATCTGCAGGAAGAGCGGGCGCAGGCGGCTGCCCGGCTCGGTGCTGTCCGCCTTCGATCGCAGGAACGCCCGCTGCTCGTCCGACAGCCGCGACGTCGCGAGCACGTCGCGGTAGATGCGCGCGTACTGGATCGGGATGGTCTCGGTCGCGAGCGGCAGGTCGTCGATCGGGAACGGCCGGGCGCGCCACAGCCCGAACCGGGCGCGCATCACCGCCTTGTGGAAGCGGCTCGACGGGTCGTCGGCCGGCAGGTCGAGCAGCGCGCCGGCCCCCGACCAGTCGCCGAGCAGCGCGCGGCCGCGCGCGAGCTCCCACCGCGGGAACAGCTCGGCCGGATCGAGCGACAGCGCGGTGTCGAGCCGGAAGACCGCCTCCTCGACGAGCCCCGCCTCGAGCAGGATGCGGCCGAGCAGCTCGTGCGCCTTGGCCAGGCTCGGCGCGCACTGGAGCGCCTTGCGCAGCGCCGGCACGGCGGCGACCGGGTCGCACGCGCTGAAGCGGACCGTCGCGAGGGCGACCCACGGCTCGCCGAGCGAGGGCGCGAGCGCGATCGCCCGCTCGGCGGCCTGCTGCGCCTTCGAGAGCTGCGCCCTGCCGTCGCCCCGCGCCGCCATCAGCCGCGCCGAGGCGATCGCGTAGCCGGACAGGATGTTCGGGTCGTTCGGCGAGAACGACAGCGCCTCCTCGAAGAGCGCCACCGCCGGCGCGGCGTCGCCGTACCAGAGGTGCCGCAGCTGGTGGCGCGCGCGCAGGTAGAGGTCGATGGCGCGCGGGTCGCTCGGCGCCTCGCGGTCGCGGCTGGCGACGTCGACCGTGAGCGCGCCCGCGATGGCGCTGGCCGCGTCGTCGCTCACCGCGAGCAGCGCCTCGGGCGAGCTGTCGAACCGCTTCGCCCAGAGCTGGAACCCGTCCTCGACGCTGATGACGCGCACGGTCACGCGCACGCCGCCGAACGGGAGGCGCGACCCCGGCCGCGAGTACGGCGCGGCCGTCTGCGAGCGCGGCCCGTCCTGGGCGTGGCCGCCGCCGCTGCGGCGGATCGACCCCTCGACGACGACCTGCACGCCGAGCTCGCGGCCGACGTCCCGGGGGTCGCGGCCCTCGAGCCGCACCCGCGCCACCGCGGCGCGCGGCCGCACCTTGAGGCCGGCGGTCATCGAGAGCGTGTCGGTGAGGTCCTCGGTGAAGCCGTCGGCGAGGTACTCGTCGTCGGGCGCGCCCACGTTGCGGAACGGGAGCACGGCGACCGTCTTCAGCGCGGGCGTCGGGTGGGACGACGGCGTCGGCGCCGGCGTGGGCATGGGCGCCGCCAGCGTGGGCGACATGAGCCGCTGCTGCGCCGCGGTGACCGCCTCGGGCGCCGCGGCGACCCGGGTCGGGCTCTGCTCGATCGGCTGCGGCGCCGTCGGCACGCCCGTGGCCGCGGACGCGGCGGCGATGGCCGAGACGAGCGACTGGGCCGGCTGCGGGGCGATCGACACCCGCGAGCGCGCGAGCAGGAGCGCGCGGTGCGCCTCGGCGGCGCTCGCGTAGCGCTCCTCCCGCCGCATCGCCATGCACTTCAGGACGACGTCCGCCACCGCGGGGGGCACGTCCGGACGGACGGCGCGCGGGTCGGGCGGCGGGGACCTCAGCCTGGACATGGCGGCCGCGATCGCGCCGGCGCCCGGCCAGGCGCGCCGGTGGGTCAGGCACTCGAAGAGGATCATGCCGAGCGCGTAGATGTCGGTGCGGGCGTCGATGTCGGGCTCGCCCGTGAGCTGCTCCGGCGACATGTACGCGGGCGAGCCGAGGACGAAGCCCGACGACTCGCCGGCGCTCGGCCCGGACGAAGCGCGGGCGATGCCGAAGTCGGTGATGACGACCCGCCCGCCCCGGTCGAGGAGCACGTTCTCGGGCTTGAGGTCGCGGTGCACGATGCCCGCCGCGTGCGCCGCGCCGAGCCCGTCGCAGAGCGCGCAGCCGATGCCGATGACCTGCTGCGCCGGCATGGGGCCCGTCCGCCCGAGGACGCTGTGCAGCGACTCGCCCTCGACGCACTCCATCGTGAGGAACTTCTCGCCGTCGTGGTCGCCGAAATCGAACGTCCGGGCGACGTTCCTGTGCGTCACGCGGCGCGCGAGCTTCACCTCCTGGCGGAAGCGATCGATCATCCCGGCGGAGTCGGCGAGATCACGCCGCAGCATCTTGAGGGCGACCACCTCGTCGAGCTCCACGTCGCGGACGCGGTACACGCTGCCCATGCCGCCGGTGCCGAGCAGGCTGAGGATCTCGTAGCGCCCGGCGATGCGCTGCGGCGCGGAGACGAAGCCGGATCCGTGCCCCTGCTCGCTGCGCGGCTCCGCGCGTGGCGCCGGCTCGGAGGCCGTCAATCGCCTGTCGCTCACGCGCTCAGTCTAGCCACGCCGGAGGCTGGAAGTCAGCGCGAGCGAGACGCTGGACAGAAAACACTGGATTCGGCGCGGGCTGCTCACCTCGACACACCTTCTTCCTGCTTTCGCTCCCGGCGTCGGTCCGTTATATGTACGTGCCCCGCGGGTGGACGAATGCAGCATCGCACCAAGCATGAGCCGTCGTCCGCGCTGCTGGAGGTTCACCTCGACCCCGGCGAGGCGTTGACGGCGGAGGCGGGGGCGATGGTCGCGCGCTCACCGAGCCTGCGGACCGAGGTGCGGCTCAACGCCGGGCGCGGGGCCGGGCTCTTCGGGCGGCTCAAGGCGCTCTTCATCGCGCTGCTCCGGAAGTTCGCGGGCGGCGAGACGTTCTTCGTGAACCGGATCGAGGCGCCGGAGGGCGGGTGGGTGTGGCTCGCCCCGCCGCTCAGCGGCCGGGTCAAGCACGTCGCCCTCCGGGGCGAGACGATGCTCTTCAGCACGGGCTCCTACCTCGCGAGCGCGGGCGACATCGACGTCAAGGTGCGCTGGGGTGGGCTGCGCGGCGTGCTCGCGCGCGAGGGCATCTTCTTCATCGAGGCCTCCGGCGTCGGCGATCTCTGGATCACGAGCTACGGCGCGATCGAGGAGCTCCCGTGCGACGGGTCGCTCGTGGTGGACGGCGGGCACCTCGTCGGGTTCGACGCGTCGCTCGCGCTCAAGATCAGGAGCCCTGGCGGTGGGCTCATGGGCCTCGTGCTCTCCGGGGAGGGCGTCGTCTGCGAGCTCACCGGCCGCGGCCGCGTGCTGATCCAGTCGCGCAGCGCCGGCGCGCTCGTGGGCTGGCTCGCGCCGCTGCTCCCGCCCTGAGCGAGCGAGCGAGCGCGCGACGAAGGAAGACAGGCAGATCGACAGGCGTCCGATGCAGGTGAATCTCCTCTACCGCCCCTCCCAGGCCCTCGCGCAGTGCCGGCTCGCCCCGGGCGAGCGCGTGATCGCCGAGAGCGGCGCGCTCGTGGGCATGTCGACCCACGTGCACGTCGAGACGCAGTCGGGCGGCATCATGTCGGGCCTCAAGCGGATGCTGGCCGGAGAGTCGTTCTACCGGAACACGTTCACGGCGGAGGGCGCGCCCGGAGAGGTGCTGTTCGCGACGCCGCTCTCCGGGGACATGGCCGTCCTCGAGGTCGGCGACAGGCAATGGTGCGTCCAGAGCAGCGCCTATGTCGCGTCGAGCCCCGACGTCGAGGTGAAGACGCGCTCGGGCGGGCTGCGGGGGTTCTTCTCGGGGGCGGGGCTCTTCGCGCTGGAGACGGCGGGGCAAGGTCAGATGATCATCGGCGCCTTCGGCGCGCTCGAGGAGGTCCCGGTGAGAGGCCACGTCATCGTCGACACGGGCCACCTCGCAGCGTGGGAGTCGACGCTCTCGTGCCGGATCGGCAAGAACACGTCGACGTGGCTCGGCACGTGGCTCTCGGGCGAGGGGCTCGTCTGCCACGTCGAGGGGCACGGCAGCCTGTGGGTCCAGTCGCGCAACGCCGGCCGGTACGGCGCGGCGATCGGCGCGCGGCTCGCCCCGCGGCAGCCTTGAAGGCACAGGGGAGACGGGCGGAGACCACGTGCGCGACGACATCCGAGACAACCCCGACTTCGGCGTGCTCCACGTGACGTTCGAGCACGCCGGCGAGCAGATCATCGCCGAGAGCGGCGCGATGGTGGCGCGCGACCCGGCCATCGACATGACGACGAGCCTGCAGGGCGGGCTCGCCAGCGCGCTCAAACGCAGGTTGACCGCCGGAGAGAGCCTCTTCCAGAACACCTTCACGGCCACGGCGCCCATGCAGTCGATGCGGCTCGCCCCCGCCCCCGAGGGGTCGATCGAGCGCATCATCCTGCGCTCGGGGATGGAGGTATTCCTCCAGTCGGGCGCCTATCTCGCCTCCACGCCGGGCATCACGCTCGACACGAAGTGGCAGGGGGCGAAGGGCTTCTTCGCGGGCGGCCTGTCGCTGCTCCGGGCCTACGGAGAGGGGCTGATCTGGTTCTCGAGCTACGGCGGTATCCACACGATCGACGTCGGCCGAGAGCACGAGGGATATATCTGCGACAACACACACCTGCTCGCGTTCACCGAGGGCCTGCGGTACCAGGTGCGCAAGCTGGCCGGCCTGAAGGGCCTGTTCCTGTCGGGCGAGGGGCTCGTCTGCGAGTTCCAGGGGCACGGCAGGCTCTGGCTGCAGACCCGGAACCCGGGGGCGCTCTCCGCGTTCCTCCACCCGTTCCGGCCCGTGGGCGGCGGCCATTGAGCCGCTGCGCGACGAGAAGCCCGCGGTCCAGGGCGGAATGCCTCGGGGCCCCGGGCGCTCGGCGGCGGCTGCGCACGGGCGCGGCCGCGGCCTCGGGCAAGGCAGGACGTCCGCGCCCGGCCGGCCGGGCGCGGACGCTCCGCCGCGGCGCGCCCCGCCCCGCCGGCGCGCTGCGGGCCGCGCGGATGGCTCGGCGGTCCGCGGATCGCGCGGGCGCGGGCAGGCGGACCGCCGGGCCATGCCGGGCCGGGCGCGCCCGCGCGCCGTCCGGCGCTGGCCGATGGATACGGCTTGGTCCCGGCCGCCCGGCAGAGGCTGGCGCGCCGTCGTTGCCTTCCCGGAGGCGGACTCGCTAAAGTAGTCCCGCCTCGCTGAGGAGGCTCGTGCGGCGAGCGGTGGGTGCCATGGATCCACGGGGGCTCGCGGAGCGAGCCTGGCTTCGCCTGAATGCCCCGAACCCGCTATGTGGAAGCTGACGATCGAGGATGACGAGGGGAAACAGACGGGGCTCCCCCTCGCCCATGAGGAGTATGCGCTCGGGCGCGGAGAGTCGAACTCGATCCGGCTGACCGATCGCAACGTCTCGCGCCGTCACGCGACGCTGGCCAAGAACGGCCAGGGCTGGGTCATCCGGGATCTCGACAGCTACAACGGTACGTACGTCAACGGCGCGCGCGTCACCGGCGAGCAGCACCTGCGCCACGGCGATCTCGTGCAGCTCGGCGACTACCGCATCGAGATCGTCGATGAGGCGCTCTCGTCCGCCGTGACGAGCCCCACGCCGCCGCCGGGCAGCCGCAGCACGGCGCACCTGCCGCTCCACACCCGCCCCAACCGGCTCGTCATGGTCGTCGGCCCGACCCCGGGCGCGGAGTTCCCGCTCGACGGCGAGCGCTTCACCGTCGGGCGGTCCGAGGACGCGACGATCTCGATCAACCACAGCTCCGTGAGCCGCCTGCACGCGGAGCTCATCAGCCTCGGCAGCGGCCGCTACGAGGTCGTCGACAAGCAGAGCGCGAACGGCGTGCGCATCAACGGCGTCGAGCTCAAGCGAGGCTTGCTCGAGGCGGGCGACGCGCTCGAGCTCGGCGACGTGCGCCTCCGCTTCGTCGCCGCTGGCAAGATTTTTCGTGCCGGACCGGACGGCTCGCCCGGCGCGGGCGCCGCGCCGGGGTCGTACGGGAGCGTGGCGCCCGCCGTGCAGTCGTCGCGCTCGACGGGCGGGGCGACCAAGGCGATGGGGATCCTGCTCGCCGTCGCCGTGATCCTCGCGATCGCGGTGGTCGCGGTCACCCGGGCCCGCTCGAACGGGCCGGTGCCCCAGCCGGAGGCGCCGTCGACCGCGCCGGAGCTGGGGGGCAGCGACGCGCAGCTCCTCGACGCCGTGCTGGAGCGGTTCCAGGCGGGGGACGTCGAGGCCGCGCACCGGAAGCTGCAGGAGATCGCCGACACGTCGCCGGTCCGGGAGACGCAGCGCTTCAAGGATGTCGAGAAGCAGATCGAGGAGCGCTGGGCGGAGAAGATGTTCCAGCAGGTCGAGCAGGCCGGGACGAAGGCCGACAAGCTCAGGCTGCTGAACGAGATCGCCAAGACGACGAGCGTCCCGGCGTCGCTGCGCGAGAAGGTGGCCGAGCTGCGGCGGCAGGTGGACCCCGACGCGCCGCCCGAGCCGGAGCCCGCGCCGAACGGCGGCTCGCCGTCGTACTGGCCGTCGCCGCACGCGCCGGCGCCCGCGCCCTCGGCGTCGGCCTCGGCGCCGAAGGGGGCGGAGTCGGGCGCGCCGCAGGGCGGCTCCCCGCTCGACTCGAGCACGTACCCGGCGCAGCGCAGGGCGCTCGAGCCGAAGGTCTGGAGCGGGCGCGCGTCGGCCAGCGAGATCAAGCTGCTGCGCGCGATCTGCATCCACCAGGGCGACGCGAGCTGCCGCGACAAGGCGACCGCGGCCCTGGACAAGCTGGAGAAGCGCGTCCCCTGAGCGGGGCCTCGTACCGCCGAGCGCTTCTCTCCTCCGTCCCGTCCGCGCGTCGATGACATCCTCCCGCAGCACCAGCGCACCCGAGCCGCCCGCGCACGAGGCAAGCGCCCACGAGGCGCCCGCCCACGGGCCTCCGGCTCACGATCCCTCGGACAACGACGCGCCGGCGACCTCGCCGCCGCGGAACGGGCTCGCCTCGCCCGCGGCCCTGGCGCTGGCGACGCTCGCGCTGTTCGTGCTGGTGCCCTACGCGCACCCGGACCTGTGGCGGCTGCGGCTGCTCACGCCGCTGCCCGAGGGCAAGGGGCTCGTCGTGGTCCCGGCGCCGGCGCCGACGGCGTCGATCGGGGAGACGACGCTCGCGATGGAGACCACCGAGCAGGCCGAGCTGCGCCAGCCCGAGGAGGTCGCGCTCCCGGCCGCGGCCGTCGAGCTGATGCCCGCCGCGGTCGCCCTGGAGGGCAAGCCGCCGCGCCCGATCGAGGACCCGGGCGGCGAGGCGATGACGCCGTTCTTCCGCGCGCTCGCCGCGGTGGAGCGCAAGGCGCCGGGGTCGATCGCGCGCGTCACCTACTTCGGCGACTCGATCGTGGCGAGCGACTTCGTGACGGCGACGCTGCGGCGCAAGCTGCAGAAGCGGTTCGGCGACGCGGGCCACGGGTTCATGCTGATGGCCAACGCCTGGCCGGGATATTTCCACAACGACGTGGTCCGCTTCGCCGGCCCCGGCTGGCAGGTGAGCCGCGTGGTGGGCCCGTTCGCGAAGGACGGGCTCTACGGGCTCGGCGGCGTGTCGTTCCGCTCGCAGGGCGCGGGGGTGTTCTCGCGCTTCGCCACCGCGGAGACGGGGACCTACGGGCGCGCTGTGTCGCGGTTCGCCGTCGACTACCTGAAGCACCCCGAGGGCGGGCGGATGGAGGTCAAGATCGACGGCGAGACGCGCGAGATGATCGACACGCGGGCCGACCAGGCCGCCTCGGCGATCGCGACCTACGAGGTCCCCGACGGCCCGCACGCGCTCGAGGTGCGCGCGCACGGCCCGGGGGTGCGCGCGTTCGGCGTGTGGATGGAGCGGGATACGCCGGGGGTGGTGCTCGACGCGATCGGCATCCAGGGCTGCCGCATCCGCTTCCTCGACAAGAGCGACGACGCCCATTTCGCCGAGCAGCTCCGCGCGCGGAGCCCGTCGCTGACGGTGTTCCAGTACGGCATGAACGAGAGCGAGGACGGCGAGCTGTTCCCGCTCGATCAGGTCGAGTCGACGATGAAGGCGGTGCTCGACCAGGTGCGGGCGGCGCTGCCCGGGTCGTCGTGCCTGCTCGTCGGCCCGATGGACCGCGCCGACAAGAAGGGCGAGGTCTACCGCAGCCGCCCGGTGATCCCGAAGCTCGCGGCGATCCAGCGCCGGGTGGCCGCGCAGGTGGGCTGCGGCTACTTCGACACGTTCGGCGCGATGGGCGGCTCCGGCTCGATGGGGATCTGGGTGCAGCGCGGTCTCGGTGGCGCGGATCTCGCGCACCCGTCGGGCGCGGGGGCCGAGGTGATCGGCCGCTGGCTGTACCTCGCCCTGATGGAGGCCTACGAGGGCTGGAAGGCGAGCGCGCCCCGGCCCTGAGGCTACGCGGCCTTCGCGTCCTCCGGGGTCTCCGCGTCGTCCGCGGTGCGCCGCCGGTGCTCCCGGGCGATGCCGACCACGACGGCGAGCCACGCGAGCGCGAGCGCGATGTTGATGATCGCGAAGTGGCGCGTGGAGAGCGCGAGCAGGTGACCGACGATCACGCCGATGGCGGCGAGCACGTCGCCCGCGCGAACGACGAAGGTGTCGATGGCCGCCTTGGCGCTGTACTTGGCGTCGCGGCCGACCGGCAGGAAGAGCGCCTGCCGCGCGGTGTTCTGGATCGAGTAATCGGTGCTGTTCTCGGCGATCTTCGCGACGCGCACGACGGCGAGCGCCGGCAGGACGGCGAGGGACGCGTAGCCGAGGAGGGCGATGGTCGGCAGGATGAACAGCGCGAACCGCACGCCGAGGTACTTGAAGATGCGGGAGACCAGGAAGAGCTGCACCAGGACGCCGAGGGTGTTCACCCAGTAGAAGAAGTCTCCCTTGAACGTCCCGATGACCGCGCCGAGCGCCTTCTTTTTCCCCTCCTCGGTGTGCGGGTGGACGAGGCCCTTCTCGGCGCCCTCGACGACCTTGCCGCCCGCCTCGACGTCGAAGGCGCCGCCCTTGACGGCGGTGATCTTCCCATCGAGGAGGCGCGACGCCTGCGGGTCGACGAGGTAGACGGGCGCGCCCGCCGCGAGCGGGGCGGCCGGGTCCGCGCCGGGGGAGGCCGGCTCCGACGCGCCGGGCGCGCCGTCGCGCGGCTGCGCGCCGTCGCGCGGCGCGTCGGCTGGAGCGAGCGCGCTCGTGGCGGACTCGATCAGGGTGCGATCGAGGATGTACTCGCCGGTCGAGTTCACCCAGTTGAGGACGAGCGTCAGGCCGGCGATGAGCAGGAGATAGCGGTCGCGCGCGATGATCTTGAAGCCGCCCGAGGCGCCGCCGGGCGGGGCGTCGGCCTTGGCCGGGGCGCCGCCGGGGCGCGCGAGGTCGTCGCGGTGGACGAGGTAGGTGAGCCACAGGCAGACGAGCAGCACGCCCGCCGCGACCAGCATCATGTTGTAGGGGCCGATTGGCACGTAGATGCGCTTCGCGATCTGCGCGCCGAGCATGGCGCCGAGCGAGCTGCCGATACCGACGATCGCGAAGAGCCGCTTGCCCTGCTCGGGGTCGTAGACGTCGTTGGCGAACGACCAGAACTGCGCGATCACGGTGAGGTTGAAGCAGCCCACCCACAGATAGAAGGGCACCCCGAGGGGGACGCCGAGCCGCGCGAGGAAGTAGAAGAGGACGAGGTTCCCGGCGAAGAAGAGCGTGAGCGCGGTGGTGAGCTGCATGCGCCCGAAGCGCCTGGCCATGGCGCCATAGGCGCGGACCACGCCGACGAGGAGCAGCGCCTGACCGGCGGCCGCGTAGGCCTTCACCTCGGGGCCGTCGAGGTCGAGCTTCTGGCCGCCGATCTCGAGCCCGCCGCCCGCCAGGATCAGCGGCTCGCGCACCACCTTGAGGAGGTAATAGCCGGTGAGCAGGAGGAAGACGTTGAGCGTCAGGACGAGGACGCTGAACACCTCGCGCGGCTTCACCTCGGCGAAGATCGACAGGAGGCGGTGAAGCCCTCCCCGGGATTGTGTCTCGCTCTCGCCAGTGCTCGCCACGCGCCGCTCCATCCCGGGAAGACCGCCGATCAGGCGGCACCGGAACAGGACCGATGCCCGAGCGCGGCAGGCTATCGAGCCTGCTCCCGGCCGGCAACCTCCCTCACGGCGCAGGGCTTGTGAAGCGCCGTACAGGGCAGGGCCGCGACACGCGCGCGGGGGGCGACAGACAAACGTCGTCCGGGTCGGGAACTCCGCTATGCTGCCGCGCCGCGACGGGTTCGCGGGCGAGAGGCGAGGCGGATTGGGCAGGAGAGAGAAGGGTTGGACGCGCGCGCTCGGCACGGTGCGGCGGCGGCGCGCGGCCGCGCTCGCGAGCTGTGCGCTGCTGTCCGTGTGCGCCGATGCGCTGGCCATGCCGCAGGCGGGGAACGAGGCACCGCAGGCGGGAGGCGCGGCGCCGCAGGCGGGGGTCGCCGACCCGCGGGTGCCCGCGCCAGCACCTCCAGCGCCTGCCGCCGCGCCACCGGCGCAGGCCCAGGGGGCACCGCCGGCGGCTCCCCGTGCGGCGGCGGCGCGGCCTGCTGCGGCCGCGCCGCAGGCGCCGAGCGCGAGGCGCCCCGCGCCGGACTACGATGGTCGCGCGGACGAGGGGACCAGCGCAGGCGACGTGCTGCTCTGGGTGCCGCGCGTCGTGCTCTTCCCCGCCTACCTCGTCAGCGAGTACCTGGTCCGGCGGCCGCTCGGCTACCTCACCGTCGCGGCGGAGCAGGGCGAGTGGATCGAGGAGCTGAAGGACATCTTCACCTTCGGGCCGAACGACAGCATCGGCATCGTCCCGACGGCGTTCCTCGAGTTCGACCTTCGCGCGAGCATCGGGGTCTATTTCTTCTACGACGACCTTTTCTTCCCCGGCAACGAGCTCCGCGTCCACGCGGCGACCGGCGGCATCGACTGGCTGAGGCTCACGGTCGCCGACCGCATCCCGCTCGACGCGCGCGCGTACGTGAAGCTCCGCGGCGAGACGGACACCCGGCCCGACTGGCTGTTCGCGGGGATCGGGCCGAGGTCGTCGGAGCGCGACTGGGCCCGCTACAGCGCCCAGAGCTTCCAGGGCAGCGTGACGCTCCACGCCGATTTCGACGCGTTCAGCTCCGTCGAGGCGTACACCGGCGCGAAGACGGTCGAGTTCGACGACGTCTGCTGCGAGGACCCGACGGTCGGCTGGCGGGTCGCGAACGGCCGCTATCCGCTGCCCCCCGCGTTCGACACGGGCTACACGGCCTACCGGATCGGCGCCCAGGCCGCCCTCGACTCGCGGCGGCCGCGCCCGGCCCGGGCCAACGGCGTCCGGCTGGAGCTGTTCGGCGAGCACGCCGCCGACCTGGAGCGACCGCTGCAGAGCCGGTGGGTCCGCTACGGCGGCTCGCTGGGCGGGTCCGTCGACCTCACCGGGCACGACCGCGTCGTGAGCCTCACGGTCTCCGCGGCCTTCGCCGACCCGCTCGGCGTCGCGGAGGTCCCCTTCACCGAGCTCGCGGTGCTCGGCGGCGACGCGCCGATGCGGGGTTTCCGCGAGGGGCGCCTCCACGGCAGGAGCGCGGCCGCGGCCACGCTCGAGTACCGCTACCCGATCTGGGCGTTCGTCGACGGCTCGGTGCAGGTCGCCGCGGGCAACGTGTTCAGCGAGCACCTCCGCGACTTCGAGCTCGACCTGCTCCGCATGTCGTTCACGTTCGGCCTGCGCACGAGCAGCGCGCGCGACCACTCGTTCGACCTGCTGATCGGCTCGGGGACCGAGACCTTCGAGCAGGGAGCCGGCTTCCAGGAGCTGCGCCTCATGGCCGGCGCCAGCCGCGGGTTCTGAGCCGGGGGAGCGCTCGCGGAGAGGGCGGCTGGGGGTGCTGCGGACGAGGGTCCGCTGGGGTTCGTGAAGAGAGAATGAACCAAAGAGGCACAGAGGGTACAGAGGAGAGCGTCTTCCGTTCCGTCTCCCGTCTCCCGTCTTCCGTCTTCCGTCTTCCGTCTCCGATCTTCGGTCCCCCTCTTTCGTGCTCGTGCGCGTGCGCGTGCGCGTGCTCGTGCTCGTGCTCGTGCTCGTGCTCGGTCATGCCGCTACACGTCTTGCGGTGACGGGAGAACGGATAGAACGAGCACGCGCACGCGCACGCGCACGAGCACGTGGACGAAGACGACAGGACGAAGACGGGAGACGGGAGACGGGAGACGGAAGAGGGGAGACGGGGGACGGGGGACCGGTGGGACTGGTCGCGCAGGTGAATACCGTCAGTACTCCGGCGTCAGCTTGAGAGAGGTACCCACGGCCGATGGCGCGCCGCCTGCGAGCTCACCCCGGCGGGTCGGCCTCGTCGGGGCGCTCGACGCCGACGAGCCTGTAGCCGCGGCGCGGGCCGAGGTCGTAGAGGTGGGCGCGCAGCGGCCCGGGCGCCTGGCCGTTGAGGACGTCGACGATCGCATAGCGCGAGGGCGCGTCGTCGGGCGCGCCTCCATCGGCCGCGATGTGCGGGAGCGAGAGGCACACGCGGCCGTCCGGCGACGGGCGCACAGCGGGCCGCGCGCGCAGCGAGAGCGACTCGCCAGCGTACATCGCGGCCTCGTAGCGGAGGTCCTGCGGGCGCGCGACGCCCGTGCGCCGGGCGAGGTCGACGCCGCAGAGCTCCGCCGGGGAGGCCACGGCGACGTCGGCGACAGGCGACAGGCGCGTGAGGTACCGCGCCATGATCGCGTGCTTCCGGCGAATGAGCTTGTCGACGAGGAACGCGGTGTGCCGCGGCGCGGTGAAGTCGCCGGTCCGCACCGCCGCCTCGATGAGCTCCGGCGTGAAGCGCGCGAGCGTCCGGGCGGCCCACGCGCCGTCGAGCTCGGTCATCCGCCCGAACGCCGGGTTCGGGTAGCCGCCGCGCCAGTGCTCCGGCCGGAAGTCGCGGTCGCTGAAGAAGCCGAAGATGTCGCCCTGCGGGTCGTGCCTCGCCCGGTCCCACGGCCGCTCGGGGATGCCGAGCGTGATGAAGTCGAGCAGCACGTACTCGGTGTCGAAGTAGTACGCGTGCCCGAGGCGCTTCGAGATCTCCTCCCACTCCCACTCGCTGCCGAAGCAGTCGCCGAGATCGATGTAGTAGTGGCGCACGTGGCCCGGCGAGGCGTCCTTGTCGTCCTCGTCCTCGGCGAGCCAGACATCCATCGAGTTCTGCTCGCGCGAGTCGAAGTGGTTGAGCCACGCGGCGAGCAGCCGCCCGCCGCGCAGGTCGCGCCGGTCCTCGTGCGGGATGACGTCGTTCGGGTCGTCCTTGCGGGTCCCCTCGTACCGGAACGGGCCGAGGGCGCGGCCCGGCAGCCAGCGCGAGGCGACCATGCGCACCCGGTCGCCCCGCTTCGCGGCCTTGGCGAGCACGCCGTCGAGCGCGGCCTGGTCGAAGGGGCTGCTGACACCGCTGTTGTCGGTCACGGTGAGCCCGGGCGAGAGCTTCAGGACAGAGGGCTTCAGGTAGACCACCGAGTCGCAAGGCGCCCAGTAGCCGGCCGCGTGGTAGAAGCGCGCCGCGATCGCGGTCGCGCCGGTGGCGCGCTCGGGCTGGTCCGCGGGGTCGGCCTTGAGCATGAACTTGCCGACGCCCTCGACCTTGACCCGGAAGCCGGGGTTCGCGCCGTTCGGCTTGCCCATGTCGATGACCCAGGAGCCGTCGGGGGCGTCGTCGTCCAGCGTCTTGTCGCCGCACGGCCCGCGCACGAGCTCCTCGACGGACATCGGCTTCTTCCCGAGCCGGTTCGTGAACCAGCTCGAGTCCGGCACCTCGTCGACGCTGTTGACGTTCACCGCCTCGCCGCCCGGATCGACCGCGAAGAACCGCGTCACCGGCCGGAACACGAGGTTATCGGCGGCGTCCCACGCGAACGAGGACTCGTACTCCTCGGGCGTGCAGAGGCGGTGCTGCGGGTCGTCCTTGGGCGCCTCGGGGTCGGGCCGGCAGGGCAGCGAGACGGGGTTCAGATCGGCGTCGCGCCAGATCGGGTCGCGCAGGGGGAACCGGCGCACGTCGGCGCTGCAGCCCGCGCTGAGCAGGGCGAGCAGCGGGAGCGAGCCGGTGAGCAGCGCCTTGAGCATCGGCGCGCGATGGTACTGGACGGAGCGCCGTTCGGGGCGGTTTTCGACGGCGGCGCGCGCCGGGGATCGCGGGCGCCGCGGCGGGGGGTCAGCGGGGGTCAGAGGCCTTCTTGCCGGAGCCGCTCGATCACGGCGCGGTAGAAGTCGATATAGAGCCAGGTGTTCCCCTCCCCCGGGCTCTGGCCGAAGAGCTGGCCGATCTCGTCGAAATGGTCGGCCGGCAGACAGCCCCAGAAGTTCCCCCACCGCGCGTCGCGCGCGCGCACCAGGCCGTCGTTCGGGATCGACTCGCCGAAGCCGCCGTCGAGGATGGTCTCCGTGAGCGAGAGCAGCGGGTGCACCGGGTCGAGGCCCTCGTCGAACTGCGCGACGAAGGGCGCCGGGTCGAGCGCCAGGCAATCGCTGCCGCCGATCGCGCGGTCCGTCCGGCCGCCGAAGGAGGCGTAGAACACCCCGGGCGCGTCGGTGTACTCCGCGTTGAACTCCGCGATGCCCGGCGTCGAGAACTGCTCGAGCGACGCGAAGACGCTCGTCTCGTTGCCAATCTGATCGTAGAGCGGCGCCCCGATGGCGTTGAGGAGATCGTCGAGCACGTCCTGCAGGCGCTCGTGGGCGACGAGCTGGAGCGCGATGTCGGCGACCTTCGAGCCGAGGTGAGGCGTGGCGACGGTGACCACCGAGGCGACGAGATCGGGCCGCTCGTGCGCGACGACGCGGGCGTCGAGGCCGCCTTGCGAGTGGGCGATGATGTTGACCTTCTCGTGCCCTGTCGCGGCGAGGATCTGCTCGATCCGCGCGAGGAGCTGGGCGCCGCGGTAGGCCGAGCTGTTGAATGGATCGACGGAGGGGGTGTAGACCGCCTCACCGCCCTCGGCGAGCGTCTGTTTGAGGTTGTAGAAGTAGCTGACGTATCCCGCGCCCGCGAAGTCCTCGAACCCGAAGAAGCCGTGGGCGAGCACGATGGGATACGGCGGGCCGAGCTTCCCCGACGGCCAGCCGCCGCCAACGCCGCCCGAGCCGTCCTCGCCGTCCTCGCCGTCCGGGCCGCCCGTCCAGACGCCCGAGCCCGAGCCACCCCCGGCGCCCGTGATCACGTCGCCGGTGTCCCACGGATCGAACTGCTCCTCCGCGGCACCGCAGCCGGCGAGGAGAGACAAGGAGGCGAGTATCGCACACCCTCCGAGGCCAGCGGACACCCGTCTTCGCCTCGAGCGAGCGTCCGTGTGAGACTTGCACTTACGCGAACCGCCAACGCACGAGGATGAGATAGCCGACGAAGCAAGATCCAGCATGACCACCTCCTGCCGGAATCAGCGCAGACTCCGCTGAAGGAAGCCTTGTGTCAAGTGCTGTCGGAAAACTGAACCTGTCCAGTCCGTTGGCGCATTGCGTTGAGAACGTGGCGCCGGCTTCCTGCAATGCGCCACGCACATTGGACGCCATGCTGCCGCATTGCGTCGCGGGCCTGCGTTGTTTTTCCATGCGGAGGGGCGGGCCGGCTCCGGTAGGTTCATGGGCCATGCGGTCTGTCCAGAGCACTTTCCAGAGCACTTTTGCGCTTGTTGTGATGGGTTTTGTCGTCGCTTGCGGCGGCGCGACGCCGCCTCCGGCGGAGCCGGATCCTGCGGAGGCCGAGGCGGCGGCGCCGGCGGAGAAGTCCGGCGGCGAGGCGGCGGAGGACGGGGGCGGCAAGGACGGGAAGAAGGAGGACGACGCGGCGGCGGAGGCGTCGAGGCAGGTCCCGACGACGTGCGAGCAGAAGGACAACGTGTGTTTGCCGCCGCCGGCGTTCGTGAAGCGGCTCTGCAGCGGGTTCTATCCGGACGTGGCGCTCAGCCTGTTCGCCAAGGGGTCGCCGTTCACGCGCGGGTACCTCACGCGCGACACCGAGGCGTGGAACGCGTCGGGCGGGTCGAGCTCGAACGACAAGCTGCTCTTCGACGAGGAGGTGCTGATCCTCTACCGCCGCGTGGCCGACACGGGGGGCATGGTCGTGAGCGGCGCCGGGGGCGGCTACGACGTGCTGCGGTGGGACGGGACGTGCGCGTCGCTGATGACCGAGGAGGTCCGGCTGCACGTGCCGCCGAAGCCGAAGTTCGCGCCGATCCCGTGGAAGAGCCTCGACCAGAAGACGCGCGACGCGTTCCAGGCGGACGAGAAGGTGGGGCCGCTCATCGCGGAGCGGAGGAAAGAGTGCAAGGGAGCGACGATGGGGGCGGTCACCGCGAAGTGCGAGAAGGTCGACAAGCAGATGAGCGCGGCGCTGATCGAGTACGTGCGGAGCGGCGGGGCGCTGCCGGCGCCGGGGGCGCTGCCGTGAGGGCGGTGGGGTGACGGAGGTGGCGTGAGGGCGGTGCCGGGACGGCGATGCTGGGAGGGCCAGGCCGTGAGGGCGATGCCGGGACGGCGGTGCCGTCACGGCAATGCCGGGACGGCTACTCCTGCTTGTCCTTGGGCGCCACGTAGTCGGGCGGAGGCGCCGCGGTCTCGCCCCCGCCGCTGAAGAAGTACTTGTCGAGCTCGGTCATCCAGATCCGCTGGCCAGCCTCGGAGATGAGGTCGAGGCGGTACTCGTTGATCAACATCTTCGAGTGCTCCAGCCACATCTTCCACGCCTCCTTCGAGACGTTGTCGTAAATCCGCTTGCCCACCTCGCCCTTGAGCGGCGGCTTCTCCAGCCCCTCCGCCTCCCGGCCGAGCTTCACGCACTGGACCATCCTCGACATGACTTGCGCGTCTCCTTTTCTTTCGCGGGGTTCTTAGCCGAGCCGGAGGGGGCCGTCGAGAGCGGCGGGCAGGCGGACGAGGGCGGCGGGCGGCGAGGAGGAGGAGGCCGGGGGAGTGCGCCGGGATTGGGGAGACGGAGCGGAACGGCGGGACCTGGAGGGAGGCGCGGCGGTCGCGTGGACGAGCGCGACGGTGGCGCGGGCGGCGGAGAGCGGGGAGCGAGCGGAGCGTCGGCGGCCGGAGCGAGCAGGAGGAGGGAGCCGTGCCTCGCGGAACCAGGGAGGCTCGGAAGCGCGCAAGAACGGGCGAAACGAGCGGAGCCGGCAGGAAGAACGAGCGGAGCAGGCGGGACGCTCCCGGCCCCGGAGGCGAACGAGCCGAAGAACCGGGCGCCCAGGGCGCGCCAGCGGCGGAGCGATCTGGCGCGAAGGGGTTGACGGCAGCGCAGTTTCTAGCAATGTTTGGTCCGTCTGAACGAACCACGAGGGGGCGATCGGCTTCGACGTGGGGACTGAAGGTCTGTCTGCGTGCTGGCGGCTCCTGCTCCGCCTATCAAGCGGGACGTTACAAGTGCGAACGACAACGCATACGCTGTCGCGGCCTAAGAACCGCTAAGCCATCTGAGGAGAAGGTCGTCCTAGTACTCCAAGGGTGTCAACCACAGGGCTGGACCGCGTGAGGACGCCCTCGATAACGCGGTCGAGATTCAGTGAGGGATAGGTCGTAGCCGAATCTACGAACGCCGTCGCCGGCGCATGGCGACTACGCACGTGAACGAAGGTAGACTGGATGCCTTGCGGACCCGGGTTCGATTCCCGGCGCCTCCACCACAAAGACACGGCGAGAGCCGTGTCTTTTTTTTTGGCGTGTGACCTGCGTGTGACCTGATAAACTTTGGCGCCGCTGGATCGCTGCGCGGCCGGATGTAGCCCAGGATACCGGTAGCGGTCGCGGCCGGTGACGCCGGGGTACGGGGCTCCACGGCGGGCACCAGGCCGGCGGGGCGGAGCCAGGGTCCGTGCTGGCGCAGCCCGGAGCCTGGCGACCGGACGCAGCTTTGCGGGGATGTAGGCGGCGGGGGGTCCCGCCCTGCCGGCCGGCCCCTACCCTGGCTGCGGTCCCCTGCCGGCGGCCCCCTGCCGAGCACATGCCCCGTCTTGACACGGGACGGTATATCCGCTGGCCTCGCGGATCAGGGTATCCATGGAGGTAGCGGCGGCAGTGGCCAGGACCAGAGAGACACCTCCGGACGCCCGTACATGTGAAGGGCTGCATTCCCTGAGCATCTCGCTACCGAGATGCGCGCATCAGGCGCAGGGGCGCGTCAAGCATGCCCTCAGCCGGCTCACGCTCTCTGGAGTTAGCACATGACCAGAGTTTGTCGAAAGTGCGGAGCATCTAGGCACTCATCTGTTTTACAATGCGACTGCGGCTACGACTTTAGGGAGTTGAGAGGGTACTGCATCGCGATCTTGTACGCGCCTGCTGACGAGCCGTACATGTTGCAGCTCAGCAGACACCTTGCTCCTCTGGTCCGAGAAGGTATCGACGCATGGCATCCTGGAGACATCGCCCCCGGAAGCGACCGCAGTGCCGAGATTGATTCGCACATACTCGCGGCCGACATAATAATAGTTCTAGTCAGCGCCGATTATATTGCCATGGACGAGTTCTACAACCGTGAGCTCTACGATGCACTAATTACAGGCACAAAAGGCATCGTTCCAGCTGTACTACGCCCCTGCGACTGGCGAAGTACCCCACTTGGAATCCTCGGCGACAGATGGACCGGCGAAGAAATAGTCATATCGGAGACAGCCGTTCCAGATACAGCATGGAGCGACTTGATAGACCGCGTTCGCCACTTACTTGGAAAAGATCCAACATTTGTATCTTGGTACAGAACGCATCCAGTAGAGGAACTACAACGAGCCGAGCGTATCAAACCCAGCCAACGTGCACTTCTTGAGAAGGCAACCAAACAAGGGCTACAGCCCATCCACCTAAATGAATTCAACACGATCGGTCGCTCGGACAAAAACAGCATAACACTGATTCACCCAAGCGTGTCTAGGCACCATTGCATCATCTCTACAAAAACTCGAGTTGGCGGCAGCGGCAATGGATACGGGTATTTTCTGCACGACCTGAATTCATCACATGGAACCGCCATAAACGACAATCCGGTAAGCCGGTACTATGGCTTGAAACATGGTGACCAGATACGAGTTGGCGACATAGAGATGCGATTTTTACTCGTGGGCTGACCTACGGGGCAATTCAGGTATTATGAACCCTGTTTTTATCGTGGCCCAAGAGCGAACCTTGCCGGATCCGCTCTGCTGAGCTGAGCGGCCGGAAACCTCCCTGCCGTCGCCCCCGGCCTCGTGCTGGAGCTCGCCTACGACAGCTCCGGCCTGTTCGCCGCGACCTGGCGGGCCGGGTCATGGTGGCGGGCGCTCGAGATCGGGGAGGCGTGATGCCTGGCGGCAGGCGTGCCTGCAGCAGGCAGGACCCCGGGAGCTCACGTACAGCCATAGCGGAACGATCGAGGAGCCGCTCGCCAGGAGCACCGCCGTCTCAGCTCCCTTGCTCGGAGCGTTCGGCTCGGCGAGGGAAACCTGCCCGCCGTCCGACGTCACGCAACCGGCACCGCCGCCCCGTCGATACCTCCGGCGTGATCGACCCTGACGAGCTCGACGCCATCGCTGAAGCCGATGTCGAAACCCTCTCCCCGCCTGTTGCGCCCGGCCTCGTGCTGGAGCTCGCGTACGACCTGCCTGACGGATTCGCAGGTCAACATTCGTCGAGAAATCGGCGCATAGCACGTTCCGGGGGGAGGTCGGTCCTCCACCTCTCCACGTCATATCCGAGCACTGCTCGATCACCCACGGTGCAGCATCCGCAAACGCTACGGAATGTCCCATACGAAGGAGTCAAAATTAGAGCCGGTGGGATAGAACGATCGTACCCCAAGCGTCGAGCAAGGACCGAGCTCCTTGACACCGCCGCTCCCCCCCAACGCCCCGGCTACTTCGGCGTCAATATATGGCGTTAGGTGGTTGTTCGAGAAGAAATTCAGCACGCTTTCGATCCACGAGCTGTCCGAAACGATCGGGTTTCCGATGCCGGCCTGGACGCGCAGCACACCGTCTCCGGTTTCCCAGCCGAGGCAAGTAGCGCTAACTTCGACGGGAATTTCAATGTTGCGCCTGACAAGAATTCCATAGTGCCAGCCGCGGTAGCGCAATCGGGCTTTGCCGAATGCTAATGATATATGCTTTCCGGCCCATGCCCGGTAGGGCTGACTAAAACACTCGTAAACGCACTTGTCACAGCAACGAGCGCAGATATCTTCGTACCGACACTACTCGGCTGCCAGTGAGGAGCTCGCCAGCATCGAGCTGGAGCGGCTTCGCCGACACCTCTTCGGCCAGAAGGCGGAGCTATGACACCCGCGTCAAACCGCCGACGCTGCCCGCGTGACTCATCCACGCGGCCAGCGCGAGCATGACCAGGAAGAAGCCATAGGTGACGGCGTTCGCCCTCCTGGCCCAGCGGAGCGCGTCGGCCGCCGGCACGCGGCGTCCAGCGCTTCGCGCTTCGATCCACACGGAGGCGAAGAAGAAGGGCACACAAAGGAAGGCGCCGGCAGCGAACACGATCCAAGGTTCCTCCACGGGGGGTATCCACGGAGCATAGATCGGTATCAAGAGCAATGAGGGGACCGCTTCGAGATCACGGCCAACCACCGACAGCATGGGCCATACGAGCATCTCGAGGGCCATCAGGAGAGCCCACGTGATCGGAATCCCTGCGAGCATGGACCATGCGTTCGCGACCAGAGAGAGCTTGAGCGCCTCTCGCGTCGGCAGGGCCAGGACCCGACGAGCCACCGCAGCCTCGACGAGCACGACGGGAACGAAGGCGATCCATGACGCGGGCCACGCGACGACGATCATCGGGATGCCGGCATTCGCGAGGGCAGCCTTCGGCCAGAGCACGATCGCGGCGCCAGCCGAGAGCCCGATGGCTGCAGCGAGCCGGCGACACGCGTCCTCTGGTCTGAGCATTGGGCGCCGGTGTATCGTCATGACAGGGATTCCTCGTCAATGTGCTCGGGCGTTCAGCTGTGCCAGGGCGCGGCGCAGGAGCGCTGTCCGCGGAGCCGCGGAGCCATTGGCGAGGCCTTGGGGGCGAACTCGATGGCACGCTCGGGCGGCCAGGTGGGCAGCAGGATGAGCACGTCACGCAAGTAAACCCAGAGCTCCATGGTCGACCCCTCGCGAGTGCCGCAGGGGGTCGCCCCCATGGCGATGGCTGGGCGCTTACGGCGAGGCGCAGGCCGGGCGCGGCTCGCACCTCGGCGGGGATCTCCACCCCGTGAGCATCGAGGGGGCGGCGCCGCCGTGTAACCTCCGTGTGCCCCGACGTCAGGGCACGGGGCTCCGCGAGAGCGATCGAAAGATGCGAGACGGTGGCAGGCCGCTGGCAGGCAGAGCGGCGGCGTTGTTCAGGAGCCCGTCGTGGCGAAGAGCTCCCGGGCGTTGCTGACGACGACGGCCCGGCGTAGCCAGCCGTCAAGCTCGGCGAGGTCGGTGCTCGCGAGGATGCGCTCCCGCACGTCGGCGGGGACCTCCACCCCGCGGACTTCGAACACGGCGAGGACGTCGTTCGCCTTGGCTTCGAGGATTCCCTCCAGCCGGCCCTCCTGCCGTCCCTTCTCCACGTAGCTGCGCGAGAGTTCACCGGGCCATCGTTGCGTCGATCGTCACGGCCAGCAGCCGGGTCGGGCAGCGGTGCCGGGCCCGCGTCTGGGTGACGTAGAGGTAAGTGGGCCACGGGGAGCAGGCGCGGCGGGTGATGCCAGGGTGCGGGGCGCCCCGGAGCTCCACGGAGGGCCCCAGTCGACGGGGGCCGACCCCGGGTCCGCGGAGCCAACGATGATGTACCCTGAGAGGATGCCTCCCGTGATTCGCCTCGCCCGGCTCGACGAGGCAGGCTCCCTGACCGCGCTCTGCCGGCGGTCGAAGGCGCACTGGGGTTACGACGACGATTTCCTGCGGCTCGCTGCGCCGGCGCTCCTGGTCGACGCGGAGGCCATCGGCGAGCGCCGCGTCTTCGTGAGCGTCGACAGGGAAGACCGAGCGCTCGGCGTCGCGCGCCTGGACATCGAGGCGCCCGACGTCGCCGAGCTCGGGCTGCTCTTCGTGGATCCGCCCGCCATGGGCCTGGGCGTCGGCACGGGGCTGTTCGTGCACGTCGCTGCCGAGGCGCGCCGGCGAGGCTGCTGCCGGATGACGATCCTCGCGGACCCGTTCGCGGCGCCGTTCTACGAGCGCATGGGCGCGCGGTACCTTCGCCAGGCGCCGTCGGATGCCATTCCCGGACGCACGCTGCCGCTCTATCACCTCGATCTGACGGGCCCTGTGGCCCACGAGGACCACGCGGACGTGGCTGCCGGCGCGGTCGCGTCCGCGCCTGAACGGCACCTGGACCCGGAGGGAGGGCCGAGCACGACCTGACGAGGCGTCGCGAGCCGGGCGGTCACGCTGGAGCGGCAGCGAGGACGTGTTCTTCAGGCATCCGTATGCTGGATGTGCAACGACATCTATGGATGCCATGGATCTGAGCAGTTTGACGCTGGCTCCGATGCCAAGTCGGCAGAGGCACAGGAGTTGTTATCCCTGCTGGAACAAGTGACTCATGGGTTGCTTCGACCGGCGGCCTGCTGGGTCTAACCTTGCTGTCCTTGATGAGCCCGTTACGACGTGCCCTCCCCTGCGGCAGCACCTCCTCACGGGCAGGGCAGCCCGTCGGGGATGCGGCAGAGCACGAAGTCCCCGCGGAGAGATAGCGTGGCCGCACCGTCGGCCTTGCTCACCACGGTGGCGAAGTAGCTGCCTTTGCCGGTCGAGCCCACATGACCGAGCTCGTCGAGCACGACCTGTCCATCTGCGGCCTCATACTCCACGCCGTCTGCGGCGCGGTAACGAACGCGCGCCTCGTCGCTGATGCCAGGCTCGCGCAGCCCGGGCGCATACAGCTCCAGGGCCGCGCCGCCCTCCGGCGTCGTGCACGCGCGCGCAGCCAAGCTGTACCGGCACTCACCGCCTCCCACGATCTGGACCACGGGCATCGGGTCCTCGCCGCAGCCGAGCGGCAGCCTCTGTGAGGAGCCATCGCCGACCACATCCATCCGGAGATGGTCCTGGTCCACCATGATGAGGCAGTCCACGATGCCGCCCGAAGCGCTGCTGTCCGAGGTGGTGCTGGGGCCGGAAGCGTCAGCCGACGACGGGCCAGTCGAGGACGAGGCGGCCGTGCCTCCGTGATGACCGCCCGCGCCGGTCCCCGTGTCGCGCACGACGACGTCGCTCCCGCATCCGACCATCCCGAGGCTCATCGGCCCGGGCAACGTCAGGCTCATCAGCCACGGGAACGCGAGGCGGCTCTGAGAGCGCATCCCGACATCCTACCAGATCGCAGCGGGATACGCCTCGACCCGAGGTGCTCGCGAGCCGGCGCCGACGGCTCCATGGACGTCCATGGCGTGCCCCAGGTCGGCGGGGCGGATCCCGGGGCCGGAACTGCGATGCACGGGGAGATCAAGCGAGTGAACGCTGCTCACGGTTATCGGGTTGGCGAGATGCCTCTGCCGGGGGTACCGGAGGCACGCTCATCGGGCTACTCTTCGGCATGCGCTCGACGTTCGTACGACCAGCCATCGAGGCCGATCTGTCTCGCCTCCCCGAGATCGAACGCTCGGCCGCCGAGGCGTTCCGGGGGACGGACATGAATTTCGAGACCCTGACGAGCGTGACCCCGGCGGAGGGTTGGCGAGATGCGCTTCACGCAGGGACGCTCTGGGTGGTCGACGACGGCGCCGGCCGGCCGATCGCGTTCCTGGGCGCCGAGGCGGTCGGCGACGAGCTTCACATCCGCGAGTTCGACGTCGACCTCGACCACCAGGGCCAAGGGCTCGGTCGACGCTTGCTCCGCCACGTGATCGCCTGGGCGCGGACCGCGAAGCTCCAGGCACTCACCCTCACCACCTTCCGGACCGTCCCCTGGAACGGGCCGTTCTACGCCGCGATGGGCTTCCGAGAGCTGCCACCAGCAGAGACATCCTTCCGGCTCATCGCGATCCTGAAGAACGAGGCGCGCCACGGCCTCGATCCGGCGCAACGCTGCGCGATGCGGCTCGATCTCGGCAAGTCATGACGACGAGCGACACACGCCGGCGTCACGCGACTGGCGCCCTGCGCATCCGCCAACTCGGCCGCAAGGAGCCCTGCCCGTCAGCACAATAGGACCTTGCGACGAAAAACGCTATTGTTGATGATTGGCCGGCAATCGACCTTCCCGGAGGAGCTTGCGGGCTGCGAGGCACTGCAGCGGATCAGCGCGCACAGGACCGCCGCAAGCGTGGCCAGGGCCACGAGGCGTCGCGCGCCCGCCGTCGAGATCGGGAGAAGACGGCCTCGGAGGACGGCGGCCGCTCTCGCGCTGGAGCCCTGATCTTGCTATCTGTACTGGATGGCCAGACGCCGGGCGCGCCGCGATCCATCGCCCCTCTCCCCCGAGGCGAGGGTGCAGGTGTGGAACTCCGAATTCGGAGCGCTGCGTCTGATCGAGCGCACGGTGACTACGCCCGAGGGACGCAGCTTCTCGCTCTGGGACCTGCACCCCGACGACGCCCGCAAGCTCCCTCCCGGCGCCGTGCGCGCCGACGTCTCGCGCCAGGTGTTCGGCCTCGGCGGCCCGGTGCTGTTCTATGTCGATCGCCAGCGGCGCTGTCGCACCTGCGGTGAAGACTTCGTCTTCCGCGCGACCGAGCAACGGTACTGGTACGAGACGCTGCGCTTCATGATCGACGCTGACGCGGTCCACTGCGCTCGCTGCCGGCGTCAGATCCGGCAGGGCAAGGCGCGCGCTGCGCATCACGCCGAAGCGGTGGCCGCCGCGCACGCCCACCCCGACGATGCCGGCGCCCAGCTCGCCCTTGCCGCTTCGACCTGCGCGCTCCGCGAGCACACCGGCGGCGGCGACATCGACGCCGGCATCGCCGCCGCCCGGCGCGCGCTGCGGCTGAGGCCGTCGCTCGTGGAGGCGCTCTATCACGAAGGGAGACTGCAGGCCCATGCAGGGCGGCCGGCGAAGACTCGGGAGGCGCTCGAAGCGTTCCTGGAGCGCGCCGAGGGCCTCTCCCGACGCGAGGTGAAGACGCTCGTGCGCGCGGCGCAGAAGTGGCTGGAGCGAGCCGATGTCGACGAGGCCGCGTCCAGCCCGAAGAGCCAGAACAGCAAGGGTCCGGAGCCGGCCTGAGCCAGCAGGTCCCGACACCCCGAGCCCGCTCAGTTGCCGGCACGGCTTGACAGGTGACACACATAGGCATGGGCACACTGCGTCACATTCACGACAAATCGGCTCGGCAACGCGTCTCGAGGCGCCAGCCTTGGACGTCGTGCATCCTGAGCTGAGTACGTCCTGGAAGCACGCGCGTGACCGCCTCTGACACGGCCCTTGCAATCGTCCCAGGCGGATGCGCTGGTCACCTGGCGCCGATGCCACGTGTTCTGGGGCGTGAAGCACCGGCTGTGGGCTTGTCTCCTATACCAGCTGCTGGATAGGCTGGTACGGCATGACCGTGGCGCCTCCCCCTGCTGGAGTTCCCAGGCCTGGCGAAGTGATCGTCGGCAAGTACCGCGTGGAGCGCGTGCTCGGCGCTGGTGGGATGGGTGTGGTCCTCTCGGCCACGGACGACGTCCTCGGTCGCCGGGTCGCCATCAAGTTCCTTCTGCCTGCCACGGCCGCGCTCCCGGATGCCAGCGCCCGGTTTCTCCGCGAAGCGCGCGCGGCGGCGGCGCTGGAGAGCGAGCACGTGGTTCGCGTTCTCGACGTCGGCACGCTCGACACCGGCGCGCCCTACATGGTGCTGGAGCACCTCGTCGGTGAAGATCTCGGCGATGTGCTGCGCACGCGCGGCGCGCTGCCGGTCGGCGAGGCGGCCGACTACGGGCTCCAGATCTGTGCGGCGCTCGCCGAGGCGCACGCGCGCGGCATCATCCACCGCGATCTGAAGCCCAAGAACCTGTTCCTGGCGCAGCGCGCGGACGGCACGTCGCTCGTCAAGGTCCTGGATTTCGGCCTGTCGAAGATGCTGCTCTCGGGCGCGGAGTCTGTGCAGGAGGCGAGCCTGACGGCAACCGGGGTCATCATGGGATCGGTCCACTACATGTCCCCCGAGCAGCTCCGCAGCTTCAAGCACACGGACGTGCGCACCGACGTCTGGGCGCTGGGGGTCACCCTCTACCGGATGCTGACGGCCCGCACGCCGTTCGGGGGCGACGAGCTCATGGCGGTCATGGCGAGCATCTTGTCCGACGCGCCGCTGCCGATGTCGGCTCATCGGTGGGATGTTCCGCTGAGGATCGAGCGCGCCGTCGCCCGTTGCCTCGAGAAGGATTCGGCGCAGCGAGCGCAGAGCGTCACGGAGCTTGCGCGCAGCCTCCTGCCGTTCGCCGGCGCGCGAGGCCATCTCCTCTTCGAGAGCATTGCACGGCTCCAGCCAGATGCCGCAGCGCCCGCGCCGCACGATGCCACGCACGCGCGATCGACGCCGGGATCCGGGGCGAAGATCCCGGCGGTCGCCGGTGCACGGGCGGCGAGCATGGCGACGCAGCCGGCGAGCATGCAGCCCGCGTTTGCGGCGGCAGCGGATCGTATGGAGGATACAGCACCTCTCCATCCTGATTCGTTAGATCCTGAACAGCGGCGCGGCGCGACGCGAGCCATTGGGCCGCTCATGGCGGCGGGAGCGGGCATTCTGGTGGCCGGCGCGGTAGCCTTGGCGTGGATGCTCGCGGAGCGCTCTCCAGCAGCCGCCACACCGCCGGTGGCCACGTCCGTCGTGCCCGGCGAGCCAGCGGCCAGCAGCCCCCCTCCTGCCAGCACCTTCATCATCGAATTCCCGGAGAAGAAGCCCATCAGACGGCGAGTGACGGACTGAGTCTACGCCTTCCGTCATGTAGCGAGCACCGGCACTCGAAGCGGTCGGTGTCGCCAGGCTCGGTGAGGTCGCGGCGGCCTGGCCTGCAGGTGGATGCCTCGCCGGATAGCCGTCCGATCCTGGAACGGCTGGGACTGCACGTGGTTTCCACCACCACGCCGTACGTGTGGAGCCCGCCGCCGTCGTGAAGAGCCGGGCCTGGAACCGCGGCTTGCGTCGGCGGGTGGCTCATTCCCCGCCGCTCCGCGCGGGCCCGCACCTCTCCGAGGCAGGCCTACCCGCCCATCCGGCCCCGCGGCCCGGCCCCCTCCACCTTCGCGAGCCGCTTCTCGCACCTCTCGATCGCCTCGACGATCTTTGCCCTGCGCTCGCGCTCCGTGCGCCAGCGCCGTGGCTCCGGCAAATCGAGCCACCGCGCGAGCCGCTCCAGCGCGGTGATGTCGGCGCGGAAAAGACGCTCACGGCTCAGGCGGATCACGCTGGCGGCAGAGTAGATCTTCGGTGCCCGCCGCGGGGGGTGCAATCCGTTGCCTCCGCCACCCCCTTCTGGACCCCGAAGCTCCGGGGCCCCGGAGGAGGCATCCAGGCACGTTCCACCAGGCCGCGGCGGGAGAGCGGCCCGGCAGAGACCTCGCCCTGCTCCCGCCCCTCGGGCGCCTCCAGAAAAAATCGACCGACCCCCTGTCGGGTTTTCCTCCCGGCTTCCGGATGACCGGGTGAGGCGAGCGAACAGCGGGGTGAAGCACCCCGGGACCGCTCGCCTGCGCTCAACACCTGACCTGAACGAAGACCCTGGGAGCCATCATGAACCACATCGCCCTCTTCCGCAGCCTCTCGCCCCTCGCCCTCGCCCTGCTCGTCGCCGCCCCCGGCTGCGTGGCCACCTCCGCCGAGCCGCAATCCGACCCCTCCGCGGAGGACGCCCCGGCCCCGGACGGCGCGGAGACCGGGAGCGCCGACGACGAGCTGACAGCCACGCTGTCCCCTGCGGCGATCGATGGCAGCGCGGAGCTCTCGACGGCGAGCGTCGACGGGGACGCGCTCCTCTCGACAAGCACCCTCGTCGGCCTCTCCACGGGGTTCTATGTCCCCCCGCGCGTCGGCGGAGACGCCGAGTTCGACGGCCACGGTCCGAGCGTGTCGCTCCAGGTCGAGCTCAGCGTCTTCAACGGCAACGAGCTCTGGGCCGCCGTCTACATGGACGCGCTGGAGACCAGGAGCAACTGGACGCACGCGGAGGGGACCGCCTGGTACCGCCTGCACACAGCGAGCCGCCCCATCGTCGACGTGGACGGCCCGATCTCCTTCAACCACACGTACACGGACACGGACCACGCGCACGACATCTTCTCGTTCGCGCCGGATAACCTCGTCAACAAGCTGGATTACGTGGGCGACACGAAGGGCAACGAGGCGGGGACGAAGACGGGCGTGAGGGTCTACTTCAATCCCATCACCATCGTGACCGAGTAGCACGCAGGCACGCGCGTCGCGGGCGCGGCGCTAATCGAGGTGCCACGCGACGATCGCGTTCGCCAGGGAACCCAGCACGCCGGCGACGTAGATCGCGCCGGCGTGCTCGGGGAACACCGCGGCGGCCGCCGCGCACGCGGCGCAGAGCGCGGCCGAGAGCCAGCTCGCCCTCGGCAGGCTCGGCGCGGCGGTCGCGTGGATCGCCGCGAACAGGAGCAGGTTCGTCGCGAGCGCGCGCTCCACGGGCTCGTCCGTGATCACGGCGAACGCCCGGTGCAGGAGCATCGCGCCGAACATCACCTTCACCACATGAACGATCCGCCGGTTCACCGCGTTCCTCGAGAGCGGGCGGCGGAACGCCCAGAGCAGCGAGAGCACCATCAGCGCCGTGACGCAGCCCATCACGAGCAGGTGCGCGGGGCGGACCACCGGGACGAAGCGGCCCACGCCGGCCGTCGCCATCAGGACTCCGACGGCGCCGATCGCGAGGCCGAAGCGGATACGCTCGCGCCTCGATACGGTGAGATCGATGTCGGAGCTCTTCGCGAGCCGGTCGGCGAGGACGTCCAGCAGATCGTCGAGCCTCGGCCAGCGCTCCTCGGGGCGCGCGCGCAGCCCCCGCGCGAGCGCGTCCCGGACCCACGCGGGCACCTTCGAGCCGGGCGGCGCCGGCCTCAGGAGATCTCGCCGCGCCCGGTCGAGCCGCGCGTGGAGATCCTCGCCCTCGAAGGGCAGCTCGCCGTACAGCGCCTCGTACAGCGTCGCGCAGAAGCTCCACTGATCGCTCTTCGACGTCGCCGGCACGCGCTCGGCCTGCTCGGGGGCCATGTAGGCCGGCGTTCCCATGAACGCGCTCCCGGCCGTGAGGGGCACATGGAGCGAGCCGCTCCCACGGAGCGAGCCGCTCCCACGGAGCGAGCCGCTCCCGTGGACACCATCGCTGCGACCGCCGACAGACAGCCAGTCCTCCTCGTGCTGCGGGCGCGCGAGGCCGAAATCGGCGATGCGCGCCCGGCCGTCCTTGCCGATCAGGATGTTGTCCGGCTTGACGTCGCGATGGACGAGCCCCTCCCGATGCGCCGCGGCGAGGCCGCGGCCGGCCTCGATCCCCGCGGCGAGCACGGCCTCCCACGCGCGCGGCGGCTCGCGGGACAGGTCGCGGAGCGTCCGGCCATCGACGAACTCCATCGCGACGAACACGCCCCGCCCGTGCTCGCCGATCTCGTAGATGGGAACGACGTTCGGGTGCGAGAGCCTGGCCATCGCCTGCGCCTCGCGCACGAGGCGGGACCGACCTTCGGGATCGAACGTCCCCGGCGCGATGAGCTTCAGGGCGACGCGGCGGTCGAGCTCCGGGTCGTACGCCGCGTAGACGATGCCCATGCCGCCCTGACCGGCCCTGTCGAGCACCGTGAACCGCCCGACGCGCGCGCCGGGGCTCAGCGCTTCATCCCGCGCGCGCAGGGCGACGGCGGCGCCGTTCAGGAACCCGTCCGGCTGCGCGCCGTCGCACCGGAGGAGGCTCCACACCTCCCGCAAGAGCTCCGGGCGGCCCGCGCAACGAGCCTCCAGGAACGCCCGGCGATCGTGGCTCGGCCGATCGACCGCTGCCTCGAAGAGCGCCTCTACCTCGCTCGGATCAAGGGGCGGGCTCATCCCCGCCGTGCAGCGCCCGGTAGAGCCACGCCTTCGCGAACCGCCACTCGCGCTCGACCGTGCGCGTCGTCACGCCGGAGAGCTCGGCGATCTCGTCCTCGGTCAGGCCCGCGAAATAGCGCAGCATCACGATCTCGGCCTTGCGCGGGTGCTCCTCGCTCAGCTTGCGCAGGGCCTCGTCGAGGGCGATGAGGTCCTCGAAGGGGAGGTCGATCGCGAGGGGCAGCGCGTCGATGGCGTCCTCGGGAGCGCGCTCCTGGTCGCCTCCCCGCTTCTGGGCAGCCTTGCGGCGGGCGTGATCGACGAGGAGATCGCGCATGGCCTGCGACGCGGCGCCGAAGAAATGGGCGCGGCTCTGGAAGCGGGCCTCGCCGTCCCGGAAGAGCTTCTCGTAGGCCTCGTGGACGAGGGCAGTGGGGCCGAGCGTCTGCCCGGCGCGAAGGTGGCGGACGCGGGCCAGGGCGATGATCTTGAGCTCGGCGTAGACGGCGTGCAGGAGCGCGTCCGCGGCGTCCTTCTGGCCCTCCTGCGCCGCGTGGAGGAGGACCGTGATGCCCTCGCCGGCGCTCGGCCGGGGTGCGCGTCGATCGCTCGCGTTCATGGGGGGTGCGCCTCGCTCGGGCCGGAGCGTACACCAAACAGCCGGGCTGAGGAGCCCGACGGCGCTCCACGCCGCGACGTCCGAGTCCACAGGGCCGTGTCGCGGTCTGCCCGGAGTCGCCGTACACCGTACGCCTGCACGCTTCGTCCGGTGTTCTCCCGGGTGGCATATCAGGGTGCACGGCGATGGCGGCCCGCGCTTCCACGCACGATGGAACGTGCCTACCGGAAGCGAAACCAAGGGGGCTCATGTGGCCCAGCAACTGTCGCGCATCACGCTCCTGCTGCGTGAACGAAAGGACGAGCTCGTACGTGAGTGGACATCACGCTTGCGGAAGGATCCGAAGATCCCCCATGCCTGCGAGCTCAACGAAGAGGAGCTGAGAGACTACACCCAAAAAATCCTCGACGAACTCATCGAGTCGCTCGCGCAGAGCGCGCAACCAGGCACGCCGGGCGGCGCGAGCGGCGAGGAGATCGGCAGCTCGGAGTCCGCCAAGCTCCACGCCTCTCATCGAATCGCCCAGCGCTACACCCTCGCGGAAGAGCTGCGCGAGCTCAGCGCCCTCCGCTCCGTGATCATCGACATGTGCGCGCGGGCGAGGGCACCCCTCGGCGGCGACGAGGCCCAGCTCGTGCACGCGGCGCTCGACGAGGCGATGGTCACCGCGGCCGTCGAGGTGGAACGGGCGAGCTCCGCAGAGCTCCGCCGTGACGTCGTGCTCCGCGAGCTGTTCATCGCGATCCTCGGGCACGACCTGCGCAACCCGCTCTCCGCCATCCGGTGCGCCACCGCCGCCCTGCTCAAGCGCGAGGACGTCACGGGCGCCGTGGCGCGGCTCGTCCAGCGGATCGCGGCGAGCAACGAGAGGGCCTTGCGGATGGTCGAGGAGATGCTCGACCTGACGCGCATCCGCTCTCACGACGGTCTTCCGATCGAACCGAAGCCGGTCGATCTCCACTCGATCTGCCGGCAAGTGATCATGGAACTCGAGTCCTCCCACCCGGAACATACAATCCGCCTCGACGCCCAGGGCGACGGGCAGGGCATGTGGGATCCGGGCCGGATCGGGCAGCTCGTGTCGAACCTGATCGGCAACGCCGTCGACTACAGCCCCCCGGAGGAGCCGGTGCAGGTGAAGCTGCACGGGCAGAAGGGGATCGCGGTGCTCGAGGTGCACAATCGCGGGAGCCCCATCCCGCCCGATCTGTTGCCCGTGATCTTCGATCCGTTTCGTCGGGGCGAGCAGCAGCACGACGACCTGCGACGATCGAAGGGGCTCGGGCTGGGGCTCTTCATCGCCAGGGCGATCGCCTGCGCTCACGGAGGCTCCATCCACGTGACGAGCACGCCGGACGACGGCACCACGTTCCGCGTCATGCTCCCGCGTTCGTCGTAGCTCGGTCCGCTCAGGCAAGGCGGCCCCGAGTCGAGGCCCCGGCGGCTCGGCGAGACGCGACCGTCACGCGTGCTGATGCTGGCTCGCCTGCTCGCCGAGGACGGACTGGCAGTGCGCCCAGGCGCCGTCGCTGAGCAGCGGGCGCGTGCGGCTGAACAGCTCGAACAGCTCGGCGCCGTACATGGCGCGGAAGCCGGGGTTGTGGCTGGCGATGTCGACCTCGTTGGCGGCGGTGATCTCCATGAGGCCGCGGAGCCGATCGTCGCTGGGGGTCTTGACCTCGTTGGTGAACCGATCGCGCCACTGGTCGGACGGATCCATGAGCCGCGGATAGGTGTACTCGCGATCGCACGCGCCATAGAAGTAGACGAGCTCCTCCGCGTACGTGCCGATGATCGAGGCCACGCGCGGGCGCTCGTCGAGCGAGAGCATCGTGTAGAACGGATCGGGCGAGCCGTCGGGCGCGAAGAGCGCATGCAGGAGCCCCGCCTCGCGGATCTCGTCGCTCGCGCCCCACTTCCTCAGCATCTTCTCGACCCGGAGGAGGTGGGCCAGCAGCGTCCCTCCCGGGTGCTTGACCGTTCCTGCCCCGAGGGACACCAGCAATGCGACGCTCTGTTCCATGATCAACCCTCCAGAGAATGTCGAACCATCTCGATGATGAAACCCGGGCCGGTCACCACGCGACGGGCAGCCGGTACAGGCCAAAGGTGCGGCGGTCGTACTTGAACGGCAGCGCCTCGACATCGCCGACGATCCGCAGCGCCGGCAGCCGATCGAACAACGTGCGGTAGCCGATCTCGAGCTCCGCGCGCGCCAGGTTCTGCCCGAGGCACCGGTGGATCCCATAGCCGAACGCGAGGTGGTGGCGCGCGCTCCGGTGGATGTCGAAGTCGTCGGGGCTCGCGAACGCCCGCTCGTCGCGGTTGGCGGACGCGCCGAGCACGAAGAGGCCCTCGCCGGCGCGCACGCGCTGTCCGCCGATCTCGATGTCCTCGAGGGCCACCCGATCGAACGCCACCCAGTCCACGATGGAGTGGTACCGCAAGAGCTCCTCCACCGCGTCGGGCCACAGCTCGGGCCGGGCGCGCAGCTCGGCGAGCGCCCCGGGGTTCTGGAGGAGCGTGAACACCCCGAGCGAGAGCATGTTCGCCGTCGTCTCATGCCCGGCCACGAGCAGGAGGAACACCATGCCCACCAGCGCGTCGTGCGACAGCTCGCCGGTCGTGCGCCGCTCCGTGGCCAGGCGGCCAATCAGGTCGTCGCCCGGGCTGGACTCGGCCGCCGTGACCAGATCATCGAGGTAGCCCCAGAGCTCCGCGCGCGCGCGGATCGCCTCCTCCGTGCTGAAGAAGCCGGCGATCATCCGGTTCGTGCGCGACTGGAAAACCTCGCGATCCTTGTACGGCACGCCGAGCAGCTGGCAGATGACCAGGGTCGCGATCGGGAAGGCAAACGACTCCACCAGATCGGCCTCGCGGCGCCGCGATATCTCGTCGATGCGCTCGTTCACCACGCCCTGAATGAACGAGCCCAGCTCGCGGATGCGCCGCGCGCTGAACTCGCCCGCCAGCATGCGCCGGTAGACGTCGTGCTCGGGCGGGTCCATGTCGATGAACTGCCCCGCCTGCTCCTGCGCCGTCCCCGCCATCGCCGCGAACGGGTGCCCCGGCCGCGTCGGATCGGTGCTGATGCGGCGATCGGTGAGCACGTCGCGCGCCTCGGCGTGCCGCGTCACGACCCAGATCGGCGGTCCGTCGCGGAACGACACGCGCACGAGCGGCGCCTTGTCGCGCAGGGATTCGTACTCGGGCGGCGGCGCGTACGGGCAGCGCCGCGGCATGGGGAACGCCGGGAGGATCTCTTCTTCGATGCGATTCATGGGGTGGCTCCCTGGAGTCATCACGTGAGCGCTCATCAGGCAGGCTCCATCGACGCGGCGGGCAGGTCGCGCATGCGGACCAGCGGGGAGAGGAGCAGCGGCAAGAGGGAGAGCAGCAGGCCGCCGATCCCCATCCACAGCGCCGCGCGCACGCCGTACCGCTCGCCGAGCGCGCCGCCGAGGAGCGAGCCGAGCGGCATGGTGCCCCAGACCAGGAAACGCATGGTCGCGTTCATCCGGCCGAGCAGGCGCTCGGGCGTGATCGCCTGACGAAAGCTGATCTGCGAGACGTTGTAGACAACGATGCCGATCGCCTCAACGAACGTGCCGGCCACGAAGAACGCGAGCCCGGCGCCCGGCCGGGTGAACGGGACGAGCAGCGCGAACGGCTGAAACAGGAGCGGACCGAGCCAGATGATGCGCGCCGAGCCGATGCGCCGGGTCAGCGGTCCGACAACGGCCCCACCGACGAGACCGCCGATCGCCCCCGCCGCGAGGAGCACCCCGTAGACCTCGGGCGAGAGGCCCAGTTCTCGAAGCAGGAACAGCGCCTGCACCGCCAGCGCGGCCGAGAAGGCCATGTTGGCGAGCGCCGACCGCAGCGCGATCATGCGCAGGATCGGGTGGCCGAGCACGAAGCGAACGCCCTCGCGGATCTCGCCGAGCAGGCCGCGGGCGCGGGCGCGCTGCGGCGCCGGCTCGGCGGCGTCGATGCGGCCGAGCAGCAGGGCCGAGCAAACGAAGCTCACGGCGTCGGCCACGATCGCGACGGGCGCCGAGAGCAGGTTGACCAGCCAGCCTCCGACGCTCGGCCCCGCGACCTGCGCGCCGGAGTTGACGATCTCCAGCTTGCCATTGCCGTCCACGAGCCGACCCCGGTCGACCAGCGTGGGGACGTAGCTCTGGTAGGCCACATCGAAGAACACCCGGGCGACGCTCACGCCGAGGGCCACCACGTAGAGATGCAGCAAGCTGAGCTTGCCGAGCCACCAGGCGACAGGGATCGAGCCGAGCAGCGCGGCGCGGATCAGATCGGTGTGAATGAGGATGGAGCGCCGGCGCATCCGGTCGACCCACACCCCCGCGGGGAGCCCGATGAGCACGAACGCCGAGGTCTGCGCGGCGAACAGGAGGCCGACCTGGAACGGCCCGGCGTCGAGCGCCAGGATGGCCACGAGCGGCAGCGCCACCAGCGTGATCTGGGTGCCGATCTGGCTGATGGTGTCGGCGCCGAACAGCAGCATGAAGTTGCGATGGCGGAACAGGCTCGGCGCCGCGATCGTGGCCGTCGACGTCACGAGAGCCTCGCGCGCTCCGCGGGAAGATCGAGCACCCGGGTCTGGTCCCCCACGCGCGAGCGCAGCGTCACGACCGGCGCCCGGGTCGGGTCGAGCGTGACTTGCACGGTCCGCTCCAGGGTCCATCCGGCGAAGCGGAACTCGCCCTCTCCGACGTGCACGAGCGAGAACGCAGGCTCGCCGTCGATCACGAGGACGAGCCGGTCGCCGCGGACGTCGATCGCGGCCCGCCGCGTGCGCGGCGCCGTGAGGAACGCGCCGTCCGGCTCCTCGAAGGAGTGGAACGAGCTGGGCATCTGGAAGCTGCACCGGCACGCGTCGCGCTCGGCGAGGGAGAGCCGCACGGCCGGCGCCGCGAACAGCGTGCTCGCCGCGACCGCGGGCGCCCGGAACTCCGCAGGGAAGAGCTGCAGCAGCTCGGGCGTGGGATGGCAGTCGATCACCAGGTGAATCCGCGTCACCGGATCGCTGTTGCGCACGAGGTGCGGACGGGTGAAGTCGGCATACCAGACCTCACCCGGCTGCCAGCGGTGGGTCTCCTCCTGGATGGTGAGGATCGCGCCGGGGGTCGTGACGATCGGGACGTGCAGCCGGACGATGCCCCACGGCAGGCTGTGCTTCGTGTCGTTGTGCACCGGGCTCGCCGCGCCCGGCCCGAGCGACTGCAGCCGCACGCAGCGCAGCGGCGCCGGGATACGGGCCAGCACCTCGGCGAGGTACGGCGCCTCGCGCAGCCACGGCGTGTCGGCGAACTCCTCGAGCGACGGACCGCCCGGGTCGGTCCGGTCCGGATCGCCGCCGATGCTGCGGAGCGGCAGCTTGCGCCAGTCGACGTCGGCGCCGCGGCTCACGCCTTCGCCGGTGAGGATCGTCGGCTTGGACCACTCCCTTTCGCGCAGCGCGCTCACGTCGGCCAGCATCCGGGCGACGTCGAAGCCGAGCGAGAGGCGCGCTGTCGCGGGCAGCTTCGCGAGGATGGGCGCCAGCGGCCAGGGGTCGAGATCGCCCGTGCTCTGGTCGGGCGGCAGCGTGTTCATGAGGGCAGCGCTCGTCATCATGCGGCCTGGAGGGTGAGGGGTAGACGATCGGGATAACGGACCGTGGCGCGGCGCTGCCGGCGCACGGGCCCCGCGAGGCGCAGCGGCGCGCGCAGCCGGAGCATGCTGCCGAGCAGCGCTTGCAGGACGATCCGCGCGAGCTGGGTGCCGGTGCAGGCGTGCGGTCCGCGGCCGAAGGCGAGGTGTCGATTCGGCCGGCGGTCCAGCGTGAGCTCGTCGGGCGCGGCGAACTGCTCGGGATCGCGGTTGGCCGCGCCGAACAGGAGGAGCACGACCTGGCCGCGCTCGATGCGCGTCTCGTCGATCGTGGTCGCCTCGAGGCAGATGCGGCTCGTGCCCTGGATGGGCCCGTCGTAGCGCATGAGCTCGTCGACGCCGGTCTCGAGCAGGCGAGGGTCGCGCAAGCGATCGAGCGCGCCGGGGTGCTGGAACATCGCCAGGACCATGTTGGACGCCGCGGACACGGTCGTGCTGAAGCCGGCCAGGAACATCACCCGCGCCGTGCTCCACACCGCGGCCTCCGGGACGCCGGCGCCGTGCCGTTCGTCGAGGACCTGGGCGAGCAGCCCGGGTTTCAGCCCGTCGCCGACCCACGATTTCATGAGCTCGTTCATTTGCCCCCGGGCCGCCAGCGCCGGGCCGATCGCCTCGGGGACGAGCGCCGCGTCCATGGCGCGCTCGACGGCGTCCGACAGCGCCACGATCGACGCGATCGCGGGCGGCGCGACGCCGAGCAGCCGGGACATCGCGGTGAGCGCGATGGGGCGCGCGACGTCGGCGGTGAAGTCGAACGACGGCGCGTCGGCCAGACGCGCGAAGGCCGCGGTCGCCTCCACGGCGACGAGCTCACCGAGCCCGGAGATCGCCTGTTCGCGCAGCGCATTGGCGAACAGATCGCGGATGGGCGTGTGCTCGGGCGGGTCGAGCCCCTGCAAGCTCGGGTGCTCCGCGCCGGGGGGCGCCTCGTGACCGGCGCGCCGCGCGTCGCTGGCGAACCTGGCCGGATCGCGCAGCACGGCGATGCAGTCGCGGTAGCGAGTCAGGACCCAGGAGTCGAGCCGATCATGCCATAGCACCGGGCACGACGCGCGCAGGCGCGCGTAGATCGGGTAGGGATCTGCGACGGCTTCGGGGGACAGCGGATCATAGTCGATCGGGCTGCGGGGCATCGGATCTTCTCGCATCGGTTTGCTCTCACAAAGAGCGAGGGGGCCAAGCCGGGATGCGACTTGGCCCCCTCTGGTGGCCTGTAGATTACCAGCAGTACTTCACGGGGGCCTCCTTTTTGCGAGGTGTCGCAAGCAAGAACGGAGTTGAAGGTAAGCGGCAGCAGGTCAGTCGTCAAAGACAATCGCCATGTCGAACGCCGGTATCGCAGCATCTCGACGAGCGGGTGCGAGCCACGTCGACAACCGTGCGCTCTCATAATCAAATTATGTCACGCGGCCCCGGAACACAGATGCCATATCGGGTCACGTGTTGATTTGTTAAGTTGCGTGACGCTCTGTGAAGACGCGCCGGACGTTCGTCCAAAGCGAAAGATTCCCGGCTCCCCGCGCCGCGGCCCGGCCGATGTCCTCAGCCTGCTTTCGACAGGCGGAACCCCTCGTATCCCTGGGCCGCGACGGCATCACAGGTCTTCCGGTAGGCGCCGACGCCGCCGGCATAGGGCATGAGGACGCGCGGCTTCCCAGGGATGTTTGCGCCGATGTACCAGGAGTTCGCCAGAGGGTAGAGCGTGCCGTCGGCCACCTCCTTCACGTGGTCAACCCACCTGTCCTCTGCTTCGGCGGTGGCCTCGATGCGCTCGATGCCGCGCTCGCGCAGGAAGGTGAGGCAGCCCGTGATCCACTCCACGTGCTGCTCGATGGAGACGATCGCGTTGCTGAACACGGAGGGGCTGCCAGGGCCGGTGATGGTGAACAGGTTGGGGAACCCGGCGATGGCGATGCCGAGGTAGGCGCGGGGGCCGCCGGCCCACTTCTGCTTCAGCGACGCGCCGCCGCTCCCCCGGAGCTCGATGCTGGTCAAGGCGCCCGTCATCGCGTCGAAGCCTGTCGCGAACACGAGGCTGTCGAGCGCGTACTCCGCGCGCCGCGTCCGGAGCCCCCTCGGCGTGATCTCCTCGATCGGCGACGCCCTGACGTCGACCAGGGTGACGTTGTGCCGGTTATAGGTCTCGTAGTAGCGCGTGTCGACGCAGAGCCGCCGGGTGCCCAGCGGATAGCCCCGCGGCGACAGCGCCTCGGCGACGGCCGGGTCGCGGACTGTCGCGCGGATCTGGGCCCGGACGAACTCGGCGGCGGTCTCGTTGGCCTCCCGGGAGCGCATCACGTCCGAGAACGTGGCGAGAAAGCCGGTGCCGCCCTGCTCCCATCGGCCCCTGTACTCGCGCTCTCGCTCCTCGGGCGACACCTCCAGCGCGGACTTCGGGTTGACCTCCATGACGACCCCGGCGCGCGTCTCGCGGGCCATGCGCCGGTGCTCGGGGTAGCTCGCCTTCATCCGGGCCTCGTGGGCAGGGTCGATGGGCGCGTTGCGCGCGGGCACGCTGAAGCACGGGGTCCGCTGGAAGACGAAGAGATGGCTCGCCTGCTCGGCGAGAACGGGGATGACCTGGACGCCGGTCGAGCCCGTACCGATGACGCCGACGCGCTTTCCGGTGAAGTCGACGCCCTCGTGCGGCCAGCGGCTGGTGTGGTACGAGTCGCCCTCGAAGGCGTCGATCCCCGGGATGTCGGGCCGCTTCGCGACGGAGAGGCAGCCCGTCGCCATGATCAGGAACCTCGCGGAGACGCTGGCGCCGTCGTCCGTCTGGATCAACCACCGGCTCGTCGCCTCGTCGAAGGAGGCCGCGTCGACCCGCGTCCTGAGCTGGATGTCCCGGCGGAGCTCGAACCTGTCCGCCACGTGGTCGAGATACCGCAGGATCTCCGGCTGGGTGGCATATCGCTCGGTCCACCTCCACTCCTGCTCGAGCTCGGGCGAGAACGAATAGGAGTAATCCATGCTCGCGATGTCGCAGCGCGCGCCCGGGTAGCGGTTCCAGAACCACGTGCCGCCCACCCCGCCGCCCGCCTCGTAGACCCGCGCCGCGAGGCCGAGCTGGCGCAGGCGGTAGAGCATGTACAGGCCTGCGAACCCGGCACCGACGATGACGGCGTCGAAGCGGCAGGCTCGCTCCGCGCCGTGTTTCGAACACCTCGACTCCGATTCCGACATGATGTTGGCCTCCCTCTGGACATGGGTGTGCGCCCAGGCGCCCCGCGCCCCCGCACGATCCCCGAGAAGATGCGTGTCGCGCCGCGCCGCGGCTGAGGCCCGCCGCCGCCGGGCCTCAGCCGCGGTGGACGTCCCAGGCGAGCGCCATCAGGCCCAGGACCAGCGCCAGCCCGAGGGTGAGCAGGCCGCTCCATCCGAGCGCCGACAGGAGACCCCCGGACGTGAGCGACGCGACGCCGCTGGCGGCGAACACGCACAGATCATTGACGCCCTGCGCGCGAAAGCGCTCGGGACCCGGGCGGCTGCGCGCGACGAGCGTCGTCGCGGTCACGAACACGTAACACCATCCGACCCCGACGAGCGCCAGCCCGATCAGGTGCCCTCCGAAGCCCGGGAGCCAGCTCACGAGGAACCCCACGAGCAGGAACAGCAGCCCCAGGGCCTGGAGCTGCGCGATCGACGCCCGCTTCAGCAGGGCGCCCAGCGAGAGCGAGGGCAGGTACATGCTCAGCAGGTGCACCTGGATGACCCAGCTCGCCTCCTGCACCGACGTCCGCTCGATGCCGCACATCTGCAAGGGCGTCGGCACCATGATCAGGCTCATCACCAGGAACGCGCCGGCGCCCATGGCCACCATCGGCCAGTACAGCGCGCGAGCGCGCGCGTCGGGCGTGGCCGAGGCGCCGGCGACGAGCGCCTCCTGCGGCCGGTACGCCACGAACGCGAGGGCGGCCAGCGCCTGGAGCACCGCCAGGATCATCAGGGCACAGGGCATGTAGCTGGACGTCCGCCCCTCCAGCAGGCCAAAGAGCGAGACGCCGGGGACGATGCCAGCGGCGCTGGCGAGCTGGATCATGGTCAGCAGGCGCGGCGCCCTGCCGCTCGGCTGCCCTTCCAGGATCGCGAACCGATACTGCTGCACGAAGGCGCCTTGCAGGCCGACGCCGCAGACCGCCGCGCAGAAGAGCCAGAGATCCGACAGCTCCACCGCCCGCGCCGCGAGCGACAGGCAGCCGGCGGACAGCAGCGCCGCGGCGATGAAGCAGGGCCTGCGCCCGAAGCGGCGCATCATCTGGCTGGCCGGCCAGGTGCCCAGGGCCGACGACAGCACCAGCACGGCCACCGGCAAGGTCGCGAGCCGCATGTCCATCGCGAGCCGCTCGCCCACCAGGCTGCCGGCGAACTGGATCGCGACCACGCCCGCGATCCCGAGGACCTGACACAGCAGCAGGACCAGCGTGTTGATGGACGTGGCCGGCGCCGCCCGCAGGGCCCGGCGGATCAACGGACCCGCTCTGCGTCGGGCCGCGCGGCCTTGTCGTCCGCGCCGAGCGCCGCGATGGCGTCCAGGGAGAGGCCGAGGTGCTCGTGGAGGAACCGCACCATCGTCCAGTGCGGCAGCGCGCCCTCGTCGAAGGGGCCGAACTCCTCGCGGTACAGGGGCAGCCAGCGCAGCGCCTCCTCGAGCGCCTGCTCCCGGCTCGGCTGCGTCTCCTGGTAGTCCTCGTACGGCAGGCTGCGATGATGGATGAAGAAGCGCCCCGGCAGGCGCTCCTCGCAGAGCTCGCGGTACTCCCGGGTCTGCAGGATCAGGTAATGCCATATCTCGTCGATCGCCTGCTCCACGGGCAAGAACAGCCCGACCAGCGGCTCCGGATGACGCGAGATCAGGTACAGGTATCTCAGACACTCGAGGACCTGGCGCTCGACGAACGCCGGCTCCTCGCCGGTGGTCTGCGCGAAGTGCCGCACCACGCCGGAGAAGAACGCATCGCCGAGCAGCGCCCTCAGCGCGGCGGTCGTCACCCTCGGTCGCTCGATCGTCACAGGCCACCTCGATCCGTCGTCTCGCCGTCCTGGTTCAACCACGCGTACTTGCCGGACTTGCCGATCGCGATGTGCGCGCGGCGCTCGAGGGCGCAATCGAGCCCGGCGCCCTCCAGGATCTGCTGCCTCAGCGCGCGCTCTGCGGCCGGGTCGAGGGGCGCGTCGTCGAAGGTGGTGTACAATAACCGCGCCTGCCGGGTGCCCTCCGGGTGAAGCTGATAGAGGAAGACGGACGGCGCCGCGGCGGCGATCCAGTCGTCGAGGTGGGCCTGGGAGATCGCGCCCCCGCGCTCGAGCCACAACAGCTCTCGCTCGCGCCCGCAGAACCGGCGGATCCGGAGCGGGTCGGGGGAACCATCGACCGTCTCGGCGCAGTCGCCCGATCGATACCGGATGAGCGGCATGTACGGGTTGCGCACGCTCGAGACGATGATGCTGTGGATCGAGCTGCCCTCCTCGACCGGGATCAGCTCCAGGTGCATCTCGTCGAGGTAGGGCCAGTACCGCCCGTGACGATCGCTGTAGTACAGGTACCCCAGCTCGGTGCTGCCGAACAGGTCGATGACCGGGCACTCGAAGTGCTGTTGCAAGAACCGCCGCACGTTCTTCGGCGTGAACTCGTAAGCGTGAATGATGCTGGCCGGCCTCGGAAAGCGGGGCCACGCCCCCCAGGCCAGCGCCTTCCGCACAAGATGCGCGAGGTGGAGGCTGTCGCAGTCGAGGTGGTACCAGCCTCGCGGATGCGCCTGCTGGACGGCGGTCATCTCATCGAGCATGCGCTCCACGTCGCCGCGATCCCAGAGCGCCGGGTCGAGCCGCAGGTTGAGGTAAACCGTGCGCGCGTCGAGTCGACGCTCTTCAAGGCTCGGCGGCGCCGGCAGGCTCGGCAGCGCCGGCAGGCTCGGGAGCGCCGGCGCCTCGGCGCCTCGCCTCTTCGCGTTGAGCCGCGCCACGTGCTCGGTCGCCAGCACCGTGGTGATCGAGACGCGCTGGCAGCCCTGCTGCCACGTGACGTCGACGTCGGGGTGCTCGCTCCACAGCCGGTAATACGACCTGAGCAGGAAGAACGGCGGGCGAATGATCTGCATCCGCGCGTGGTTGGTCCCGGTCGACAGGACGAACTCCGCCTCGCCGGCGCTCAGCGCCTCGGCGAGCCTCGGGGTCATCCAGTTGTCCGGGAAGCCTCTGGCGATCTCCGGCTTCTCGAGGATCGGGAAGGAGCCCTCCTTGACTGCCTGGCGGTAGATGGGGATGTCCCTGACCTGATCGATCATCTCGGCGAGCGTCTGTCGATGGGCGTCCATGGTCGACTCCAGGAGGACGGCCGAACAGGCCATCACGAGGCGTTGCATCCACGGTCCGGGCGGCCGCGAGCGAGGCAGGAGCCCCCCAGCAGAAGCGGTGGGATCTCCGCCTCGCTCGCAGGCCCGGACGACGCTGCTAGCTGATGCAGCCAGCCTTCTTCGAGATGCAGCCGGCCTTCCTCGAGATGCAGCCGGCCTTCTTCGAGATGCAGCCGGCCTTCCTCGAGATACAGCCGGCCTTCCTGGCCAGGCCGCCAGCGCGCGCCGGCTCACCGGCCGAGTTGGCCGCGACCCACTGATTCCAGAGATGATCCTGGGCGATCCGCTGAATCAATTGCTTCATTCGAGCCTCCGTGAACGCATGGTGGTGGTGCATGGACGACGCACATCTCCACAGCCCGCGCGCCGCTGCGGTCGTGTGCCCCCGCGGCCCGACGGACCCCATTGTGATCCGCCCGACCGTCTCGCTGACTATATTGGAGCACCAACGACCGTCAAGCGATCTGCATCAGCGATTGACGTGGTATAACGAATCTCAATGGCCTGATTCCGGGATGCATGGCGCCACCACGCGATCCGGTGACAGCGCCGCTTCAGGCGCAGCGCGACGTTCTCGCCAGGAGCGCCGGCGATCCCGCGATTCACGCGGCTCTATCCCGGTTCGCCGCGAACCGCCGCGCAGACGCCGTCATGATGGCGTGGCGGCCTGTCCATGGGTCAGCGCTCGACCGGTCATGCCGGCGCGGCGGCGTGGGCTCGACGCAGGCCGCCTCAGCGCTTGCCGGGCGGCGCGATCACCTTCCCCGGATTCAGGAGCCCCGCCGGGTCGAAGGCGTCCTTGATGCGGTGGTGCAGCTCGAGCGACGCCGCGCCGAGCTGGCGGGCGAGGAAGCCGCGCTTGAGCGTGCCGACGCCGTGCTCCCCGGTGATCGTGCCGCCGAGCTCCAGCGCCTGCGCCATCACCGCCTCGAAGGCCGCGACGGCGCGCGCCTCGGCCGCGGTGTCGGCCCGATCGAAGACGACCAGGGGGTGCAGGTTGCCGTCGCCGGCGTGCGCCACCGTGCCGACCAGGGTGTCCGATTCGGCGACGATCACCTCGATGCGCCGGAACATCTCCGGCAAGAGCGGCAGCGGCACCGCGACGTCGTCGACGAGCACCGTGCCGAGCCGCTGGAGCGCCGTCAGCGCGAGGCGGCGCGCCGTGAGCAGCATCTGCCCCTCGCCCTCGTCCTCGGTGGCGGCGACCATCGTCGCGCCGGCCTCCTCGCAGGCCTCCTGCATCCGGGTCAGCTCGGCAGAGCCGGGCGCGTCGCTCTGCGCGATCAGCATCGCCGCAGCCTCGGTGTCGAGGTCGAGCCGCGCGTGGGCCTCGACCGCGCGGAGGCTCGTGCGGTCCATGATCTCGAGCAGCGAGGCGTCGACCGACCGGACGATCGCCGCGACGGCGCGCCCCGAGGCCTCGAGCGACCCGAACGTGGCGACCAGCGTTGTCGACGGCGGGGGGCGCCGCCGCAGGCGCAGCGTGATCTCGGTGATCATCGCCAGGGTGCCCTCGGAGCCGACGAGGAGCCGCGTCAGGTCGTAGCCCGCGACGTCCTTGCGGCTGCGGCCGCCGGTACGGAGCACCGTCCCGTCCGCGAGGACGGCCTCCAGGCCGAGCACGTAATCGGCCGTGACGCCGTACTTCACGCAGCACAGGCCGCCGGCGTTGGTGGCGACGTTGCCGCCGATCGTCGAGAGGGCGTAGCTCGACGGGTCGGGCGGGTACCACAGCCCCCGCTCGCGCACGGCGGCCTTGAGATCGCCGTTGATCACCCCCGGCTGGACGACCGCGAGCATCGCCGCCTCGTCGATCGCGACGATGCGGTTCATGCGCTCGAAGCTCACCACCACGCACCCGTCGCCGGCCGTCGCCCCGCCCGCCACCCCGGTCCCGGCGCCGCGCGGCACCAGCGCGACGCGGTGCCGCGTCGCCCACCGCGCCAGCGCCTGCACCTCCGCCGTCGACGACGGCCGCGCCAGCGCGCGCGGCCAGCCGCCGGTCGCCCAGATCGCCTGATCGTGGCGATAGCCATCGATCACATCCCTGTCGGTGATCAGGCCGTCGCCCAGCGCGAGGGCGAGCTCGTCCAGCGCGCTCATGGCCGCCCCGACGCTACCGACGCCGGTCTCCACCGTCAACGTCCCCGCCCCGCCCCGCGCGGACGTCCGCGCGGGAGCGCTGCCGCGGATCGCGGGGCGCGCCGGCGCCGAGCTCCTCGTGCCGGCGCGAGCGCCGCGATCTCGCACGTCAGCGCTTGACTACGGCGACGCCGGTTGGTACTCCTCCGCCGCGCATCGACGGAGACGACCTCGGGTGAGGAAGCGGCGCAATCAGAGCTCTCTCTGAGACGCGCCACGCACACGCACTGCGTGGCTTCTTGATCCGTGTCATCGACGTTTGCGGGAGTAACTCAGTGGTAGAGTGCAACCTTGCCAAGGTTGACGTCGCGGGTTCAAATCCCGTCTCCCGCTCCACAATCTAGACGTTGCAGCAGCCGTCATCGCTCAGCGCGAGGAGGGCGAAGCTCGCGAGCCAGTGCTCGCCCATGTAGTCGCCCGCGAGGTGCGGCAGGCTGGCGTCGAGGTGCCGCGCGACGGCGTCGAGCGCGCGGGCGCGGACGGGATCTCCCCCGGGCAGCGCCGCCGCGAGGGAGCGCCAGCACCAGGCGCGGCTCAGGTTGAGCCCGTCGAGGTGGGCGATCTTGCCGTCGCTCCTGTCGCTGACCGTCGCGGGCTGGAACAGCGTGGCGGGCTCGCCCTGCGCCGCGCGCGGCAAGAACCGCGCGAACCAGCCGCGGAACTCCGGCCCGGGCAGGACGCGCCGCATGCACTCGGCCTCCATGAGCGCGGGCGAGAGGAAGTCGTCCTGCGAGGGCTCCCACGCCTGGCAGTCCGCGTCGCGGCCGTACCACGCCCGCGCGGCCTCGGCGCAGCGCCGCGACAGCCGCTCGTCGCCCTTCACGGCGGCGTACTCCAGCGCGAGCGCCAGGGCGAAGGCCGTGTTCGTGTGCGCGCCGGCGCGGACCGGGTACGTGGCCCGGGGCAGGAACTCGAGGAAGCGCTCGGCGAACGCGTCGCCGAGCGGGGCCAGCGCCGCCGACCACCGGCGACCTTCCTCGGTGTCGTACCGCGCGAGCTCGGCCGCCAGCAGGAGCAGCCACGCCCACCCGTACGGCCGCTCGAAGCCGCGGCTGGACGGCCGCTGGAGATAGGCCAGCTCGGCGGCGACCTTCTCGCCCGTGAGCTGTGCTTCGAGCAGCGCGCGCACGGGCGCGGCGCCCGGCCCGCCGGGGAAGAGGCGGAGGATCCGCGCGAGGAGCCAGTGGCCGTGCACGCACGAGTGCCAGTCGAAGCTGCCGTGAAAGAGGGGGTGCAGCTCGCGCGGGCCCTTCACGTCCTCGGGGCCGGTCATGACGTGATCGAGCTTGTTCGGGTACTCCCGCGTCACGTGCCCGAGCGCGAGGGCGGCGAGCTGCGAGGCGATCTCGGGGGTCAGGGCGTGCGTCATGGGACCTCGGCGCGGAATCAGCGTGGAATCAGCGTGGAAACGCGAGCAGGTACAGGAGGAGCGTGTTCCCGACGAGCAGGAGCAACGCGGTGGGGAGCTGGACCTTGATCACGGCGTCGCGATCGGGCAGCCCGAGCAGCGCCGCGGGAACGACGTTGAAGTTCGCGGCCATGGGGGTCATCAGCGTCCCACAGAAGCCGGACAGCATGCCGATGGCGCACACGATCGCCGGGTCGCCGCCGAAGCGGCGCACGAGCAGGGGCAGCCCCACCGCGGCGGTCATGACCGGGAACGCCGCGAACGCGTTGCCCATGATCACGGTGAACAGCGCCATGCCCACCGTGTAGGCCGCCACCGCGGCGGACCGGCTGCCGAGCGGGATCACGCCCCCGGCGAGCTGCCCGACCACGTCGCCGACGCCGGCCGCCGAGAACACGACGCCGAGCGCGGCCAGCGTCTGGGGCAGGATCGCCGCCCAGCCCACCGTGTCCAGCAGGCGCCGGCCCTCCTGGAGCGGAGCGAGCAGCGGCGGGCGCAGCCACGCCACGGACGCCGCGAGCGCCAGCACCACGCCGAGGGCGAGCGAGATCAGCGTGGCCTGCCCCGGGTCGAGCAGCGGGGTCCCGAGGATCTCGATCCGCCGGAGGACCAGCGTGCCCAGGAGGGCGGTGGCCGGGACGAGCAGCGCCGGGGCGAAGAGGCGGTCGCCGCGCCGCTCGGCGCTGGCGAGCCGCTCCTCGCGCGTCGTCGTGGCGGGGCGACCCTGCCCGAGGCCCCCGACGCCCGCCAGCAGCACGAGCGCGATCACGAGCACCCCGTTCCCGAGATCCCCGAGGCGCGGGCCGAAGAGGAAGCTCGTCGCCAGCAGGCCCCAGAAGAGGGCGTTCTTCCAGCGCTTCGCGTTCTCGCGATCGGCCGCGCTCAGGAGCGCCGACGCCGCGAAGAACAGCCCTCCTGCGGCATAGCCGAAATCGAGCGTGATCATCCGCGCGGCTCCCCCGCATCTACGTGGGAGGCGTGGGTCGCGGGGGAGACGCGGGCGAGCTCACGCCGGAGCCGCCGGTCGAGCAGGAGGAGCCGTGTCCCGTGGATGAGGAGCGCCAGGATCGCCGTGGGGATGGCCCAGATCGACACCTGGAGCGGCTCGACCAGGATCCCGTTCTGCTCGAGAAAGCCCTTGATGAGCAGGATCGACGCGATGGCGAGGAAGATGTCCTCTCCGAAGAACAGCGCCACGTTGTCGGCCGCCGCCGCAGCGGCGCGGATCAGCCAGCGCGTCCGGTCCGGCAGCGGCCCGTACCGGTTCTCGGCCGCGCCCTCGGCCATGGGCGCGATCAGCGGGCGGACCATCTGCGCGTGGCCGCCCAGCGAGGTCAGGCCGAGGGCCGCGGTGAGCTGCCGTACCACGAAATACACAAGCAGGAGCCGCCCGGTCGTGGCGGTCTTCACCCGCGCTACCAGCGCGCGCGCCCGCTCCTGGAGGCCCGAGCGCTCCAGGAGGCCGATGACCGGCAGGACCAGCCAGACCAGGCTGACATAGCGGTTGTCGTTGAAGGCCTTGCCCAGGGCGGAGATCGCCTGGATCGGGCTCATCCCCGCCGAGAGGCTGGTCACGAGGGCCGCCGCCGCGACGACGAGGAGCGGATGGATCCGGGCGACGAAGCCGACGACCACGACCGCGACCCCGAGGAGCGTGAGCATGCTTCTTCCCTGGTGCTCACGGGCAACCTCGCACGCGGGCGAGGGCGTCGTCCACGGGCGCGCGCAGGACCACGGGCACGCGCAGGAGCACGCGCCCGGCAGCCCGCGCTTGACGCCGGCCGGCGCGTCGACGAGTGGCCTCCCGGAGCGCGACGAGCACAGCGGTCACTGGAGAAACCGTCAGGGGCCAGGATCGCCCGGCATGTCCGCGCAACGGAGGATCGCCGCAGTGGAGAACCAGACAAGCGAAGACATCGTCATCTCGTCCGACAAGTCGCTCCTCGACCTCGATCGGATCCACGCCGTCCTCGCGTCGGCCTACTGGAGCAAGGGCATCCCCCGCGAGGTCGTCGAGCGTGCCATCCAGGGCTCGCTCTGCTTCGGCGTCTACAAGGCCGGAGCGCAGATCGGGTTCGCCCGGGTGATCACCGATCACGCCACGTTCGCGTACCTCGCCGACGTGTTCATCGTCGACGAGGAGAAGCAGAGAGGGTACGGCAAGGCGCTGATCGCGCACATCACCGAGGCGCTCGGTCGCCTCCGGCTGCGGCGGACGCTGCTCGCCACCGCCGATGCGCACGGGCTTTACCGGCAGTACGGCTTCACGCCGCTCGAGAAGCCGGACAACTTCATGGAGATCAACGTCAAGGACATCTACCAGAGGGGAAAGGCGGGGACCTCGTAGCGTCGGCGCGTCCCTATCCCGGGGCCATGTCCCCCGCGGGCGCGATCTTCACCGGCTCCAGCGCGAGTTCGCGGCAACGCGAGCTGCGGAGCGCAGACGCTCACTGCGCGCGGCGCCCCGAGGGTCGGGGGCCGCCTCGGCGGGCGACCTACCCCGAGAGGAGCGCGCGCGCCCTTGCCTCGGCCTGGGGGGTGAAGCATTTCAGGAACGCTCGCTCACCGGGCCGCTGGAACGCCACGAGGTCGTTGGAGACGGCCAGGGTCGCCCAGTCATCGGTTCCGCTCGGGTCGACCACGAGCCCGAGAGACTCGCAGAGCTCGACGATCGGGAGGTCTGAAGCGTGCGTGGCCGCAATCCTCGCGTCGAAACGAAGGATACGCTCGACGTAGGCGGCGTAGCTCGACGCGGAGACGGACCACAGGTCGTCCTCGAACGTGTAGCTGTAGATGCGGCGGTCCTCACCGAGGTAGAGGAACGCGTCCGATGTCCCGATGTCCCAGTAGCCGACGAGCAGCCGCGACGGCTCACCCGCTGGAAGCCAGGGGTCACCGGAGCGGAGGAGCGGCGATTCGAACGCCTGCGCGGAAGCGGCGCCCGCGAAGAACTCTGCGTGGCAGAGGACGGGACCACACATGGCGGTTCGATCGAACCGCCGGATGCCACGCCCGATGCCGAGCGCGTCGGAGACGGCATCGACGAGGCATGATGACGGTCCCTGCGCATGCAGCCATTCGAGGAAGGCGGGGCAGCCCTCCTCGTTGATGACCACGAATGCCGGGACCGTGGGCACGCCGTCGAACGACGACTGCCACGGGGCGTGCAAGCGCGCTGTCGCTCGTTTGTCGAGCCCCTGCGACATCCCCCCGCCAGGGAGGCGGTAGCGGACTGCCGCGCTGTCGTTGCGCACCAGGAAGGCCCCCTCGACGCCCGGCTCCCGGTCATCGAACAGCAGCCCCTCGCCTTCCAGCAGCTCGCTCTCGGCGAGCACCGCCGAGTAGGCAGGGAACCAGATCCTCTTGCGAGGCTGCCGCTCACCGAAAGCCCGGAGCCAGGGGACGAACTGCTCGGCGCTCCGCGCGTAAAGGCACCACGTATCCCGGCTCTCGGTGACCAGCACCGAGCCCTCGTACCACCTGAAGGAGCCACACGACTCCGGGGCAGGCGGCACGTCACCGCCCCGCGCGCGTACGGCGTCGAGGATCTCGTCGCGGGCGACGGTGGGGGCGCCCGTGCAAGCGAGATAGCTGTCGTTCCACGCCGCGAAACGCGAGCGGAGCCGTTCGCGGTCGCTGGACGGGACGCCGGGGAGCGCGGGAAAGTCGAGCATGAAGCCTCTGCGATGAACTCACAACTTCCTCGAGCCGCTGTTGCGAGCAGTTCGCGTCCACGGACACGCAGCGCCTCAGGCAGGCGAGGTGACGTCGTCCCAGGCGAGCACCGCCTCGGGGCGAAGCTCCCGCATGCGCGTCACAGTCAGGCCCTGTAGCCTACGCTCGAACACCAGCGCCGCGTCGCCAGCGTAGAAGGTGCCAGTGGAGTCGCTGGCCTCTTCAACCTCTTCCAGGCCGAGCGCCCGGGCGAGCTCACGGCCGTGCGACGACCGTGAGACGTGAATCGGCACTTCTTTGGGGTGTCCCCACAGCGCGACGCGGGAGACGAACGTGCGCACGGAGTCGCTCGTTCGCTCCCACTCGTCCCAGCCGAACCCGTAGGCCCACATCCGGCCGTCCTCCGTGATGCACGCGAGTGTGTCGAGGTTGTCGAAATCTCGTGGGCTCACCAGGAGTGCGGGGCCGTCCGGCGTCTGCTGAAGCGGCCACTCCGCGACGCTCCCTTTGGCGAGGGCTCGATCGAGCATCTGGATCCCGCCGAAGCGCTGGATCCGGTCGACGCTACGCAGACCGCCGAACGAACTCTCGGCGTCCGCGGCCACCCTGGCAAGCGCCTCGCTTCCCCCGTTCTCCCGCACCCACGAGGCGAGCCGCGCAGGGTCGCCGGGGTCGTGCATCCGACAGAGCCAGCGCGATGCCGCCTCTCTCGCGCGAGGCGACAGCGGAAGCGTCTTCGACGCAGGATCGACGGTTGCGCAAAGAAACCCGATCACGCTCTGGCTAAACCGTTCGCCCGCCTCTTCAAGCGGGAGATCGAGGTGCACTGCTTCTTTGTCCAGAGCCGCACGCCCCGTCGAATCGGCGTAGTCGTCGCGAAACTCGATCCAGCCCGACTCGGGCGCGGCAGGCGACTCTCCGGCGGCTCGAAGCACCGGAAAGAAGCACTGTAACCGCAGGGCCGCGCACTCTTCGAGCCAGGGTCGCAGGCTGGCTGCCGTGGGGCCCAGCACCCGCAAGAACACATCATCTCGCAGGGCGAGCACCGCGTCGCAGACGTACCACTCGAACCCGTGCCGGCGGGACGGGCGACTTGCCTGACCGACCCGACGAGCAACGCCCTTGACGAGAGCGCTCGTCTTGTCGAGCGCGGTGACCGGTCCCGTCTCCGGCTCGAAGTTACCGAGATGAACGCGCACGCGCAGCTCGAACTTCGAAGAACGCCACGGCTCAAGCCTGTCCGCCACCTCGTTCAACTCCGAAAGGGAGGCCGTGAGCTGCTTCGTTCCGCACATCGATTGGAGCGCGGGGCTGAGCTTGCCCTTTTCGATGCTTCCGAGGAGTGGATGGTTGAATCGAGTCTTCATGTCGGACCCCAATCGTTGTTTTCGCCGGTACCTCCAAAGACGCCCGGCGTCATTCCGGCAACACGATTGCTGCGGCGCTGGATCTCCGCATCCGAGTGATTGTTGCGACCTGCTGTGCGATCGGCCTCGAGCTGCTGCCGGTAGCGCGCCGCGTTGGCCCGACGAGCGTCGTCCAGAGGCGCCGTGTTCCCCTGGGCGGCCTGTTGCCGCGCGCGATCCAGCGGTGTCCCCGCGCCTGCGGGCCTGAAGTTGAGGGGTGGTCCACCTCTTGGGGGCGACGCGGGAATGGTCTCTGGCTGCTGACCCGTGCCCGCCAGCGCGTGCAAGCGAGCCAGAGTCTGCGAGCAGTTGGGGCACGGCGCGCAATCTGTGCCATTTACGTCGGTACTTCCGATCGGTCCCATGCGGCGCAGAGCGCGGCGGAGGTGCCGCTGGCCCTCCGGTGTGCCCGGATCGCATTTCACCCCATTTCGGTCCTCGTAGTCGCGGAGATAGTTGCTGATCGCGTGGGGCTCGGAACACCAGGACGGGTCCCTGCCCTGGCCGCGCCCGGAGTCCTGAGGGAGCGCGGCAGCGACGGCCGGGTGTAGATCGTGCAGCGGCCCCCTGCCTCCGGCGTTGCGCTCGCTGGCGGACTGCCCGGTGAACTCTCGCGTGCCGCCTCCCTGAGATCGTGGGAGACGCCGCGTGTTGAATCTGGACCCCATCAACCCATCGGCGTCAATCACGGCGAGCGGCCTCCCGCTCACGTACCCGTACGCCTCGAGCCCTCCCTCGAGCCCCAGCGGCTCCGGGCTCAGGTATGTCGCGCTCGCCGGATCGAAATACCGCCACCGGTTGTAGTGGAGCCCTGTCTCCGGCTCGTACCAATGCCCCGGGAACCGGCTCAGCGTGGCCGCGGCGTCGCCCGCGATCACCCGACCATACGCCTCCGTCTCGAAGACCTGGTCGACGGTCCCGTCGGCATCCACGAGCGCCAGCGGCACAGGCGCCCCGTCCCGGTGCACGAAGTATTTCCACGCGCCCGGGCCCGCCTCGGTGTCGACCGCCTGCGCGATCGGCACCGGTGAGTCCGGCGAGTACGCGTAGCGCCGGCGCTCCACCAGCGTGAACGGCACGTCAGCGCCAACCGTGGGCGCCTGGCGCTCCACCGTCTCCTCCAGGAGATCCTCGCCATCCCAGCGGTAGCGGTGCCGCACCATCGCCGCGTCTCGCCGCATCACGCGCTTCTCGAGGCGCCGCGCGAACCCGTCGTAGACGAACTCGAGCCGCGTCCTATCGGGCAGCGTCATGCCCGAGAGCAGGCCGAGGACGCTCCAGGCGTAGGTCGTCACCGCGGTCCCCTCCACCTTCTTCACGAGCCGGCCGCGCGCGTCATACGTGAGGGTCGCGCCGTTCGTGGTCACCAGGCGCCCGCCGACCAGGTGGGACTGCGCGCGGCCGCCGATCCAGCGCACGTCGCCTCGCGGCGAGAGCACGTAATCTTCGGTCCAGGCCCGCTTCTCGTGCCGCTTCTGCGCGATGCGGCCGCGCGCGTCGTACGTGAAGGACTGCGCCCCGCGATCGCGATCGGCTAGCACCTGGAGCTCGTCGGCGGGCGACCATCGGTAGTCGAACCGCAAGGTCTCCGGGCCGCCCAGCTTGCCGACCCAGATGGGCTCACCCGGGCGGTCGACGGCCGCACCAAGGCCGGAGACGGCTGAGCGGAGGACGTTGCCGTGCGCGTCCCTCGTGAGCGCGATGCCCCCGCCGCCCGCGAAGAGGCGCCCCGTCTCGGCGTCCATCAGGTCGTACGCGAACGTCGCGATCGGTTGATCCGCGCCCCTGTCATCCGAGAAGAAGAGCGCGGAGCACCGCCCGGCCGGGTCGCGCGGGGTGGCGATCGAGAAGGCGCCGGGCACGTCCATCCTCGTGCGGTTCATGCCGGCGTCGTACAGCTGCTGGACGCTCGCGGCGGAGGAAGGATCGTTGACCAACGCCGTGTCCTCACGGATGCATCGCCCTCGCGCGTCGTATGTGTACTGCGTGCGGACGGCCTCCGTCTCGAAGTGCAGGAGGCGACCGCGCTCGTCGTATTCCAACCTGTGGAACGTGTCGTCCGAGAAGGCGCGCCCGATCACCCGATCGAGATCGTCGTAGGTCATCTCGACGAACTCGCCATCGTCGAAGGTGATCCTCGACAGCCGCCCGGCCTGGTCGTTCCTGTACCGCAGCGAGCGGCCGTCGAAGGTGCGCTCGGCGAGGATCCGCCCCTCGAGATCGCGCTCGATGGTGTGCACGTCGCCCTCCTCGTTGACGATGCGCACCATGCCGAGCTCGCGATCGTAGGCGTACGAGACGCGCGTGCCGTCGCTCCGCTCGACCGCGATCACCTCGCTGAGGCCCGCGTAGATCAGCCGGAACCAGCGGCCGTCGGCGTCGCGCTCGCCGGCGAAGCGGCCGGCCTCGTCGTAGATCGTGGACGTGCGCGCGCCGAGCGGAGAGCAATACTCGACGACGCGGCCCATCGCGTCATGAAGCCAGCGGTGGACCCCGCCCTTCTCGTCCCGCATCTCCACCAGTCGCCCGAGGAAGTCATAGCGCAGCGCTCGCGTGCCGCCGTGAGGCTCGACGATCTCGACGCGGTTGCAGAGCGCGTCGTACTTCATCGTCGTCTTGCCGCCATCGGCGGTCTCGGCGTGAACCAGACAGCCACGCTCATCATGGCGAAAGCTCGCGACGAGCCCCATCGCGTCAGACAGGTAGATCAGGTTCCCGTTCGGGTCGCGCGCGTGCTGCGTCTCCAGGCCGTCGGGGCCGCGCGTGGCCACGACATTGCCGCGGTCGTCGTACAGGTACTCCGTCGCGTGACCCAGCGGGTCGACCACGCGGTACGCGCCGCCGGACTCGCCCATCTTCCACGCGCGCCCGAGGCCGTCACGGTACCCCACGAGCTCGCCCGCCTCGTCGAACGCGTTGTCGTGCACCTGCCCCGCCCAGACGATCCGGTCCGCCTTGCCAAATGCGTTGACCTCGATTCTCCGCAGCGCGCGCGAGGTGATCACGTTGTTCTCGCCGGCGCCATACTCCACCTTGGCGTGCAGGAACCCCTTCGCCCGCGTGCCGTCCGCGAGCACCTCCGGCACGCCCTCGGCCAGGAGCGCACGCTCATTGGGATCGTTGCACCACGTCTCCACGCAGCGACCGTGTTCGTCATAGCGGTAGTGCACCGCGAGGCCCGTGGGCCAGCGCTCCGTGACGAGCCGATGATCTGAGTCGTAATCGAACGTGACCGCGTGCCCCAGGGCGTCGCGCGCGGCCACCAGATCTCCGCGCTCGTCGTATTCGTAGGTTCGGAACGACGTCCAGGCGCCCCTCACGGACGCGTTCTTCACCTCGAAGGCGGCGATGCGGCCGTCGCTGTGCCTCCGTACCCGAAGCAGGCGGCCCACGCTGTCATTCACGAACGTGAGCGGGCCGGTCCCGTTCTCGTAGAAGAGCCGGGCCTGGTTGCCGTTGTGGTCCACGAGCGCGCTGAGGCGGAACTCGTTGTCGATCGCAAAGACGTCATCGAAGACCCGCGTGATCCCGTCGTCGGCCTTGAGGAGATAGCCGTCGCGGGTCCGCGTCAGCAGTCCGACTGGGAGCTTCACGGTCTCGCCCTCGTCGGGGCACCGGCCCTCGCACGCCAGCGCCGTCGCCGTGACGATGCGCACCCTGCGGCGGCGGAGCTCGATGACGCGCCAGCCGAGCGAGTGGTTCCACCCGTGGCCGAGCCCGTAGTCGAGGTCGCGCTGCGCGGAGCTGTAGGCGCGCTCGATCACGAGTGGGAACGCTCCCGGAAGCGCCATGTCGGTGACGGCAAGGGTGTAGACGCGGCCCGTGACCGGATCGATGGGGTGTCCGGCCTGCGTTCCTCCTCCGCCCCCGTGCGTCGGGTTGGGGCAGCCGCCGCCGCTGCCCTGGCCGCAGCTCCCGGCGTTGCGGCCACCGCCCTGGGCGCCGTTGCCGCCGCTATTGCCCCCCGCGCCCTGATCTCCGCCGCCCCCGTTGCCGCCGCGCCCGCCGCTGCCTCCGCCGCCTGCACCACCGCCCATGACGAAGACACCGGGGTTCATCCCCGGGATGGCCGGGATGTTCGGAACCGGAGCTGTGCGTGCCATGAAGCGATGGTCGCGGAACCGGCCAGGGCGTCAATACCCGCTGCCGTGCCGGATGGCCCCGGGGCGGTCATCTCTCGACAGCCCCGGGTTGAATTTCAATTCACCCGTCCCCCCTCGACAGCCCCCGGCTCGATCCCCCCGCCCCCCTCACAGCCCCAGGCGCCGCAGCGGCAGCTCCCGCGCGCGCGTCTTCGTCAAGGCGAACACCGCGTTCGCGATCGCGGGCGCCACCGGCGGCACCCCCGGCTCCCCGACGCCCCCGGGCGGCGCGTCGCTCTTCACGATCTCCACGTGGATCCGCTGCGGCACCTCCGGGCTCCGCACCACCGGGTAGTCGCGGAAGTTCGTCTGCTCGACCGCGCCGCCCTTCACCGTGATGGCGCCGTGGAGCGCGATGCTCATCCCGAACACGACCGCGCCCTCCATCTGCGAGCGCACCCGATCCAGGTTGACCACCGTGCCCGGGTCCGCGACGAGCCACACCTCGTCGACCTTCACCTTGCCGAGCGCGTCCTTCGAGACCGCGGCGACAACGGCCACGTACGTGAGGAAGCTCCGGTGCGCCGCGAGGCCCACCGCCCGCCCCGCCTTGCGCGCGGCGTCCCACCCCGAGAGCTCCGTCACCCGGTCGATCACGTGCCGCAGGCGGCCCACGTCGACCGGGTGCTGCTCGATCGGCGCCCCGTAGTTGGGGACCTTGTCGACGCCGAGCTCGGCCGGCGTCGCCCGGCGCGCCGGGCCGAGCACCTCGAGCAGCACGTCGCGCGGATCCGCCTGCCGCGCGTGCGCGATCTCGTCGATGAAGCTCTGCACCGCGAAGGCGTGGAAGATGTTGCAGACCGACCGGAGCCAGCCGATCCGGACGTGCGCCGGCGCGTCGCACGCCTCGACGCGGACGTTCGGGGCCGAGAGCGCGAGGTCGAGCACGCCGAGGCCGAGCTCGCCCTCGCTCGGCGTCTTCGCCTTCGCGTCGAACGTGGACGGGATCGGCGGGAACGCTGTCCGGTGCTGCCACGCCGTCACCTTGCCGGCCGCGTCGAGCCCCACCTTGAGCTGCTGCGCGCTCACGCTGTGGAAGTAGCCGCTCTGCACGTCGTCCTCGCGCGTCCACTGCACGCGCACCGGCGCGCCCATGGCCCGCGCGAGCAGCGCCGCCTCGGCGCAGTAGTCCGGCTTCGACTTCCGCCCGAAGCCGCCGCCGAGGAGCGTCACGTGCACCGTGACGTTCGCCTCGTCGAGGCCGAGCGCCCGCGCCACCTCGGTGCGCGCCGCCTGCGGGTTCTGCGTCGGCGCCCACACCTCGCACCCCTTCGCGTCGACCCGCGCCACCGCCGACGGCGGCTCCATGGCCGCGTGCGCCAGGTGCGGCACGTAGTACTCGGCCTCGATCGTGCGCGCCGCCGCCTGGAACGCCGCGTCCACGTCGCCGACCTTCCGCACGACCTTCCCCGGCGCGCGCACCGCCGACAGGAGCGCCTCGCGGTAGCTCGCCGAGTCGTACGCCGCGTTCGCGCCGTGATCCCACGCGACGTGCAGCGCCGCCCGGCCGCGCATCGCCGCCCACGTCGAGTCCGCCACGACGGCCACGCCGCCGAGCGGCTGGAACCCGACAGCGCCGCCCTTCGGCCCCGGCAGATCCACGAGCTTCTTCACGCCCGGGACCGCCAGCGCGCGCGCGCCGTCGTACCGCACGACCTTGCCGCCCACGACCGGCGGGCGCGCGATCACCGCGGTGAGCATGCCCGGCAGCCGCACGTCCGCGCCGAACTGGGCCTTGCCCGTCACGATCGCCGGCCCGTCGAGCAGCGGCAGCATGCCGCCGACGCGCTTGAGCTCCGCGACAGGGCGGAGCGCGACCGTCTTCTCGTCGGGCACCGGGAGCTTCGCCGCGTCGGCCACGAGCTCGCGGAAGTCCAGCGAGCGCTTCGTCTTCGCGTGGTGGACGGCGTGCTGCTCGGCGACGCACTCGGCGGCGGGCACCCGCCACTTCTTCGCGGCGGCCGCGACGAGCATCGCGCGCGCCGTCGCGCCCACGCGCCGCATCGGCTCGTAGCCGTTGCGCACGCTGCGCGAGCCGTCGGTGTTCTGATCGCCGTAGGCCTTGTCGCCGTCGCCTTGCACGATCTTCACCCGCGCCATGTCGGCGCCGAGCTCGTCGGCGATCAGCACCGGCAGCGAGCTGCGGATCCCCTGCCCCATCTCCGACCGGTGGCAGACGATCGACGCCGTGCCGTCGGGCGCGAGGTGCAGGAACACCCCGGTCCGGAGCCCAGGCTCCGCCGCCGCGCCCGCGGGCGCGGCGGGCGCGGCCTCGGCATCGTCGGCGAGCCCGAGCGCGAGCCCGGAGACCGCGAGCCCGAGCCCCGCGAGGAAAGAGCGGCGGAGGAGGACGACGCGTTGCTGTTCCATCTTCACTCCGTGGGAAGGCCGGCGGCCTTGCGGACCGCCGCCCGGATGCGCGTGTACGTCCCGCACCGGCAGATGTTGCCGGCGAGCGACTTGTCGATGTCCTCGTTCGAGGGCCGCGGGTTCTTCCGCAGGAGCGCGGCCGCGCTCATGATCTGTCCCGACTGGCAGAAGCCGCACTGCGGGACGCCGAGCTCCACCCACGCGCGCTGGAGCGGGTGATCGCCGCCCGGGCTGAGCCCCTCGATGGTCGTCACCGAGCCGCCCGCGGCGCGCTTCACGGGCGTCACGCACGCGCGCACCGTCTCGCCGTCGAGGTGCACGACGCACGCCCCGCAGAGCGCCTGGCCGCAACCGTACTTCGTCCCCGTGAGGCCGAGCACGTCGCGCAGCACCCAGAGGAGCGGCATCTCCGGATCCACGTCGAGCTTCTGCTCGGCGCCGTTCACCTTCAGGATGATCATGGACGGGCCTCCTCGGGCGGGCACGCGGCGCCCGCCTTCACCCACGCATCGACGAGCGCGCCGAACTGCGCCTGCGTGCCGGGCGCCTTCGTGCGGCCGTGGCCGGGCGCCCACCCCCACGCCACGAGCGCGTCGCGCGCGGAGTGCTCGACGATCTGCGCGAGCGTCTTCTTGCCGTTGCGCGCCGGATCCTTGATCTGCGCGCAGATCGCCGCCGGCGACCTGCCGAGCCACGCCATCTCCGCCGGCGCGAGGTGCCAGCCGGGCGCGCCGGGCACGCGCGCGAGCTCGAGGTTCTGCACCTGGTGGCACGACGTGCACTCCATCGCGGCCACCCCGCGATCGCGCGGACCGCGCTCGGCCGGCGGGCTGTGGCGCTCGCCGCTGTCGCCCTGGCGCGGGACGCCGTCGTGCGGATGGCAGTTCACGCAGCGCGGGTGCAAGAGCACCTTGCTCGCCTCGAGGAAGATCGAGGCCGCGCGCGCGTCGTCGTCCCGGATCGACGCGAACGCCTCCGGGCCGCGGAGCTCGCCCGGCGCGACGGGGGGAAGGACGACCGGCTTCGGCGCCTCCGCGGGGCGGGCGTCGCACGCCGCGGCGAGGAGGCCGACGCCCGCCAGGAACCAGAGGTGGAGAGGCTGCATCGCGCGGCCTAGACTGCTTGCTGCGACCGCGCAGCACAAGCCTTTCGTCGCGCTCGCGCGCCGCAGACGCTCGCTCGCTCGCACGGCGGCCTGAGCCGTGAAGCGCCCCGCGCTCGCCTCGAGAGGACCCGTCATCGAGGCGCGCGATCGCCGCGCCGAGCCGGTGTCCTCGACGCCGCGCTCGACCTCGCCGGGGTGCGCGGCGCTCCCCAGGATCGTTGACGTCGGCAATGGCACAGACGCGTGGCATGCTGTCGTCGACAGGCGACGCCGCGCTCGACTGCATGTCCCGTCGCCTCGCTCTCCATATCGCGAGCTCGGCGCCGCCAGCGGCCCCCTCGCAGCGCGCCCCGCGCCCCGGAGCGCCCCGCGATGCGCTGTTGAAACGCGATCGCCCCTCTGGCGCTCTCGCGCGGAAATGCAGCGCGACCCTCCTCCGTTCAGCGCTGTGGTGAGCGGCAGAGACCTCCCGGCGCCGCCGCTGTATCGAGCGACGTCACCGTCCTCACGCTGCGCCGCCCGCAACCCGCGATGACAGCGGCCGTAAGTGGGTGCAGGGCGCGCCGCGACAAGGGCCCGCAGCGGCCATCATGCCTGTAGCGAACTGTCACGCGGGATCTGTGCAGCGCGGCCGCACGCCACGATGCGCCACGCCAACTCCAGCTCATGGCCGCCTGTCCATCGAATCCCGGGCGCTGGCTCGCCGCATGCAAGCCGGCTCCGGCATGAGCAAGACGGTAGGAATGGGCGAGGCCACCCAGCCATCGCCGCGCCTGATCGCCCCGGCTGAGGCAACCTGCCACACCGCGCCGTCGAGCTCGGAGCGCGGGCCGCTGGCGGGAATGCAGGTGGGCTCCCAGCTCCGGCTCATCCGCGCGCTCGGCCAGGGCGGGATGGGGAGCGTCTGGCTCGCCGAGCACACCGCGCTCAAGACGCAGGTCGCGGTGAAGTTCCTCCGCGACATGTACGTCGATCTCCCCCTCGCCGTCATGCGCCTCCACCGCGAGGCCGAGGCGGCCGCCCGGATCCAGAGCCCGCACGTCGTGCGCGTGTTCGACGTCGGGTTCACCGATCAGGGCGTCCCCTACATCGTGATGGAGCACCTCGAAGGGCAGACGCTGCACGACCTCGTGGAGCGCCGCCAGCGGCTCTCGCTGAGCGAGACGGTCTGCATCCTGCGCCAGCTCGGCGCGGCGCTGGCCCGGGCGCACGAGGCGGGCATCGTCCACCGCGACATCAAGCCCGAGAACATCTTCCTCGTGGAAGGCGAGCGGGAGCCCTTCGTGAAGGTGCTCGACTTCGGCATCGCCAAGAACACCGTCGAGGAGGCCGAGCGGCTCACCGTCACGGGCGCCATCATGGGGACGCCGCACTTCATGTCGCCGGAGCAGATGGCGGGCGGAGCGCGGGTCGGACCGCACAGCGACCTCTGGGCCCTCGGCGTCGTGGCCTACTTCTGCCTGACCGGGCAGACCCCATTCAACGGCGCCACCATCGCGTCGGTCGCGGTCGCGATCGACCGCGGGCCGCCCCCGCCGCCGTCCCGGCTCGTCCCGGGGATCCCGCCCGCGATCGACGCCTGGGTCCTGTCGCTGCTCGAGCCGGACCCGGCGCGCCGCGCCCAGAGCGCCCGCGTCGTTCTCGACGCGCTCGACGCCGCCCTCGCCGCCCCGCACAGCCCGCGGGCCGCCGGCGAGACCGAGATCATGCCGCCGCGCGAGGCGCTCTCCTCGGCCGAGGGCTTCTTGTCGCTCGTGACCACGCTGCTGCCGTTCGGCACGCTCGGCGACGGCTCGCCGCGGAAGCTGGCGCGCGCGCGCACCTGGGCCATGGCGGCGGCTGCGATCATGGGCATCAGCACGCTGGCCTGGGCGGGCGCCACCGGCGTCGGCCGGACGGCGCCGGCGGCGCAGGGCGCGTCGCTCGCCATGGTCGGGAGCGGCCCGGCGGAGCCCGCAGCCCACGCGGCCCCCGCCGCACCGCCGGCCGCCGAGCCCGCGGCGCAGTGCGCGACGCCGGCGCCGCGGCCCGAGGCCCAGGCCAGAGCGCCGCAGCCCGAGGGGTCCGCCGCATCCAGATCGCCGGCCGCGTCCGAGACGCCCGCCGTCGTCCCGGGCACGCCTGTCGCCCAGGCTGCGCCCGCCACCGCGGCCGCGCCGGTCAAGAAGGTCGCGAACCGCGCGCGGGTTCGCCGCGATCTCGGCTTCTGACATAAGGAGAGCCATGCACCCCGGGCCCAGGACGCTGCTGATGCTCGCCGGCCTGATCCTCGCGGCCGCGCCCGCGCGCGCCGCCCAGGCGCCGGAGACGGGCGGCGGCGACGCCGACGAGAAGGCGCGGAGCGATGCACGAGAGCTCGTGTACGCGGGCGACGAGTTCTTCGCCCAGAAGCGGTATGCCGAGGCGCTCCGCGCCTACCAGCGCGCCGAGCGGCTCGTCTGCGTGCCCACGACCTCCATCGAGGTGGCGAAGACGCTGACCGCCATCGGGCGGCTCAGCGAGGCGCGCGAGCTCGCGTCGACGATCGCCGCGTCGCGCCCGACCCCGGGAGAGCCCTGGCCGTTCATGCAGGCGCGGCGTCGGGCCGAGGCCCTGCGCGACGAGCTCGGCGGGCGCATCCCGCGGCTCCGGGTGAGGATCACGCCCGCCCCGGCCACCGCCAGGCTACGTGTCGACGGCCAGGCGATGACGGCCTCGGCCGAGGGCTCCCCGATCGACCCGGGCAACCACTGGGTCGAGGTCGAGGCCGATGGCTACGTCGGCGCCCGGCAGCGGGTCTACGTCCCCGAGCGCGAGGTCACGACGCTGGACATGGCGCTCACGCCGGTGCGCAGCCCGGGCGGCGGCGCGAGCCCGTGGGTCATCGGCGGGTTCGCGACCTCGGGCGCCGGCCTCGCGCTGGGGCTCGGCGCCGGCGTGGCCTACCTGAACGCGAGGAGCGACCTCGAGGAGGCGTGCCGGCAGGGCACCGCGAGCTGCTCCGGGGACGAACGGGGCAGCGCGAACACCCTCGGCTGGGTCTCGAACGTGGGGTTCGGCCTCGCGATCGCGGGCGCGGCCGTCGGCGGGCTCGCCCTCGGCCTGGAGACCTCGACGGGGCCGACCTCGAGCGTCACGTGGGCCGTCGGGCCCGGCTACATCGGCGTACGAGGGACGTTATGACGACGCGGTTCGCAGCGCTGTGCCTCTTCGCCGCGGGGGTCGCGGGGTGCCAGATCATCGCCCCGCTGCCCGGCGCCGGGGGCGAGGGTGGCAGTCCCCCGAGCCTGGACGGCGGAGAGATCGACGAGGGAGGGGGCGAGGCGAGCCAGGGAACCGAGGTCACGCCGCCCGCGGAGGAGGCCGGTCCCTGCGAGGTCGCCGCGTGCTCGACGCACTGCGCCGGGTCGATGGATGCCTGCGAGGTCACGCCGCAGTATCCGTCGGTCGAGACGTGCTGCGCTGTCTGCGAGGCGATGCCGTCGCCCGCGGAGTACGCCGCGTGCCGCCCGGTGGGGTCGGGCGATCCTGCGGGCTGCACCGCCGGCGGGGTGCTCGGCCCGGAGGACGCCGACGGGTGCATCGGGCGGTGCGAGGCGGCCTGCACCCTCTACACGGCGCTGTGCCCCGACACGCTGGCGCTGACGAGCCTCGATAGCTGCATGCTCCTGTGCCTGGCCGCGGGGGCGCCGCCCATCTTCAATGCGTGCAAACCGTTCAAGGAGGAAGGCTCGTTCGAGTGCCGCCTCCAGCTGATCTACAGCGCGCTCGAAGAGACGGACGACGCGAAGCGCAACCAGACGTGCCGCGACATCGTGCAAGGTCGCTGCCCGAAGCCGGAGTGCGAGGCCGAAGACTAGCTCGATCCCGCCTCGCGAACGGCACCGCAAGCGGGGGAGTCTGCCTGCTCTCCGCCGGTGCGTCCGCCTGGGCAGCCGATCCTTGGGAGCGGGAAGCGCTCGCCGCGGAGACGGGCGGCGATATCTAGCCGGTAGGCGCCGTGCCGTTCGGTGCGGCGCCGGGCACCGCGGGCGCTGCCGTGCCGTTCAGCGCAGCAGGCGCATCGCCGCCGAGACGTTTCGGTTTCCTGAATAGGATCAGCACACGTCAGGCGAACGCTGTGGACCGAAACACGACGAAGATCACCGAAAATCCGCTTTGGACGCGACAACTCAGCGGGTAGCCGAGATGTCGCCGAGCTCGCTGCGACAGGCCTCGACCACTCACGCGGCCGGTCGCACACCGGCTCCCATGTGCAAGAATCGCACGGACGTAAGGTGGGCCAAGTCACCTGTTGACGCCGCCTCTCTGCTGGGAGATCAGAGGCGCGCATCCGGAACGGGGAGAAGACATGGGACACGGCGTGAAGGTGAAGGCGAGCGCGCTCGTGCTGTGCGGACTCGCGATGGGTCTCGCATCGGCATGCGACTTGACCTACACCTGCGACACGGTGGAGCCGGGAGGTGTGGGTGATGAAGTTCCGACAGGATCTGTAGGGGGCGGGAGATTATCCAAGCAACGGCGCAGATGACGAGCCGGACGACGACGAAGTGGGCAGCGCACAGCTTGAGATGGCGGGGTCGTGTTCGCCAGTTCACCCATGTACCGAGATGTACGAAAAGTGCAGGGACATGGGGCGGCGGTGCACGCGTCCGATCGGCCATCGGAGCCTTTGTGATTACTGTCGCGAAGATTGCCAGGACAAGCGTCCGTACAAGTACAGTGAATGCTATAGCTGTGGATTCGAATGAATACGACGGACCTGCCTGCCCTTCTCGATGCGACGCATGTTGCCTTTGACCCACCAACAGCAGACCGCCTGTTGCACCTCGGCGCGGCCAACGTCGTGCGTTCGTCAGATTGCCTTGTCGTCGGGCCGAGCCGCCTCGATGCCCTGGAACATGTCCGGACGCGTGAGGCCTGGTGCTCTTTGTCTGAGAAGCGCTCTGGTGCAGACGAATCCGGCCAAAAGTGGGATCAGCTCTATTCGCAGGATGTTCGCTGGGAGCTGCCCGTTGTCTTGTGGGCATCAGTGAGCCTCCATGAACGAGTGAACGTATGGCGGGTCTGTAGCTGGCTGCGGCACCTCGGGATCGCGCGCAGTGACGTCCTCATCGTCGAGCTCGAGCGTGTCTACGGCACAATGAATAGGTTTCACGAGCCACCGAGCATGCCGCGGTTCAACTGCTCCGCGTCGGTCGCCGACCATCTCGACAACGTTCTTCTGGATCGTCTCGCCAAGTCGTGCCCTTGGCCAGTGGAACGCTACGATCGTGCCGTTCGCCTCTGGGAAAGCTACGCCGACGAGGATCCTTTACCCTTCGTCGAAAGCTGCATGGCTGGTGTCGAAGGGTTTCCGGAACTTGCTCCCTTGTGGGGGCTTCTGTCATCTTTCTTTCCTAGGAAGACGACGGAAGGTCCCCTGCGCCTCAGCCAACTCGATGAACTCATCCTGACCATCCTCTCGGTAGGTGAGTACCAAACTGACGTGTCCGTGTTCTGCCACAAGTCGCAGCCTGGATTGGAGCTGCGGGAGCTCCTCTCCTGTACAGGCGACCTGTTCCTGGAAGATCGTCTGGCCCAATGGGCGAGGCACGCTTCGAACGAGTTCGTAGAGCGCGCACCCGACGTAAGGCCTGACGTTGAGATGAAGTCGTGGGTGTACCGCCTCACCGAACGTGGCGCGCAGCTCCGAGACAGGGGACTGGATCAGCTCGCTGACGCGCCGCGCCTTCCCGTAGCGGGGACCGAGGCGTACTCACCTGTGGCCCCCTGGGTGCTGCTCGAAGACGGACGGCTCGCTCGCCTGTGAGGGCTAGCGTAAACCCGCGATCGGAATCCAGCTGGCCCACTGGATTCAGCCCCGTAGACCGAAGTGATAGAGGGACTCGCCAGGCCCCCTGAGCAAGAAGACCACGACCCGCGCCCGCCGCCTACCGAGGCGGAGCTGCCAGCGATCCCGAATGCAGCCACCTTCGCCGCAGCCCTCGTGTGGTGCGGCTATCTCGCGTCGCCCAAGATGGTCGCGAAGATCCCCCCGCGGGTCTGAGCCGCCCAGCGCTCGGCCACATTGGCAGTAGGACGAGAGCGAGGTGTTGCCCTGGCTCCCGTGACGGAGCCATCGTTGCTTCTCCTCGAGTGCCCGGCCCTGCAAGGGCAGGATGAAGCTCGTCACCCTGCTCATCGAGCCGAGCAGCATCGCCCGCTTCCTCACCACGCTCAGCGAGCCGACCGACGTTCCAGGCCGCTCCCCCAACCGGGGGCCGCCCTGCTGGAAGAGCACCGTCCTGCGCCGGAAGGCGCTCGGGGACGCCGCGTAGCCGCAAGAACATCCCGGGCCAGACCAACGCCCGGAGGGCGACGTGTGCCCGCGGCTTCAGCGCTCAGCAGAAATAACCCACCCGTACTCGTCAGAGCGCGCGCCTTCGAACGGCGCGCCGCGGCGGGAGGTGCTACCCCCTCGCGCCGTGAGCACCCGCGTCCCGCAAGAGCATCCTGCCCCGCCGCCCGCCCCCGGCGGCCGGACCTCGTCCCCGCCCCCCTCCGGGGGGCCGGTGCGCTTCCCCGAGGAGCTGCCCATCTCGGCGCGGGTGCTCGACATCGCCCGGGCCATCGAGGCGCACCAGGTGGTGATCGTCGCGGGCGAGACCGGCTCGGGCAAGACCACGCAGCTCCCCAAGATCTGCCTGGCCATGGGCCGCGGGCTGTCCGCCCGGATCGGCGTCACGCAGCCGCGCCGCATCGCCGCCACCAGCGTCGCGGCCCGCGTCGCCAAGGAGCTCAACGTCGAGCTGGGCAAGGAGGTGGGCTACAAGATCCGCTTCTCGGACCGGACGAGCCCGGCGACGTACGTCAAGTACATGACCGACGGCATCGTCCTGGCCGAGATCCAGGGCGATCCGCGGCTGTCGGACTACGACACGCTCATCATCGACGAGGCCCACGAGCGCAGCCTCAACATCGATTTCCTCCTCGGCTACCTCGAGCGCCTCCTGCCGCGGCGGCCGGATCTCCGCGTCATCGTCAGCTCCGCGACGCTCGAGACCGATCGATTCTCGGCCTTCTTCGGCGGGGCGCCCGTCATCGAGGTCTCCGGCCGCACCTACCCCGTGGAGGTCATCCACCGTCCCCCGGAGACCGGAGAGGCGGAGATCGCCGACGCCGTCGCCAACACGGTCGAGGAGATCACCTCCATCGATCCGCGCGGGGATATCCTCGTCTTCCTTCCGGGAGAGCGGGAGATCCATGACACCATGGCCGAGCTGGAGCGGCACGGCCTGCCGCACACGACGATGCTGCCGCTCTACGGGCGCCTCCCGCAGGGCGACCAGCAGCGGGTGTTCCAGTCGTTGCCCGGGCGGCGGATCGTGCTCGCGACCAACGTGGCCGAGACGTCGCTCACCATTCCAGGCATCGTGTATGTGGTCGACGCCGGGCTCGCGCGCGTCAATCGCTACAGCCCCCGGACGGGCGTCACCCAGCTCCAGATCGAGCCGATCTCGCGCGCGAGCGCCGATCAGCGCAAGGGGCGCGCGGGCCGCGTGCAGAGCGGCGTCTGCTTCCGGCTCTACGCCGAGCAGGAGTACCAGGCGAGGCCCGCCTACACCGATCCGGAGATCCTGAGGGTCGGCCTCTCGGGCGTGATCCTCCAGATGAAGGCGCTCGGGCTCGGTGACATCGAGGATTTCCCGTTCCTCGACGCCCCGTCGAAGCGCGCCGTGGACGAGGGCTATCGGGTCCTCGAGGAGATCGGCGCCCTCGACGAGTCGGGCGCGCTCACGGACATCGGCCGGAAGCTCGCGAAGCTGCCGCTCGATCCGCGGATCGGCCGGATGGTCCTGGGCGGCGAGAGCGAGGGGGCGCTCGCCGAGGTGCTGATCATCGCCGCCGCGCTCGGGGTGCAGGACCCGCGGGAGCGGCCGCTCTCGGCGCAGAAGCAGGCCGACGACGCGCACCGGAGGTTCAAGGACGAGGGGTCGGACTTCGCGGGGCTCCTGAAGCTCTGGGCCTTTTACCAGGACGCGCAGGGCCGGCTCACCCAGAACCAGCTCCGGAAGACATGCCGCGATCACTTCATCTCGTACCTGCGGATGCGCGAGTGGGTCGACGTCCACCGGCAGCTCAGCCGCATCACGCGGGACATGGGGTTCTCGCCGAACGCGGCGCCCGCGAAGGGCGAGGCCATCCACCGCGCGCTCCTGCCCGGCCTGCTCAGCCGTATCGGCATGTGGAACCAGGAGCACAAGGTGTATCTCGGCGCCCGGCAGACGCGCTTTCAGCTCCACCCCTCGTCGGGGCTCGCGAAGAAGCCGCCCGCGTGGATCATGGCCGCCGAGCTGGTCGAGACATCGCAGCTCTTCGCCCGGATGGCGGCGGCCCTGGATCCCGCGTGGATCGAGGCCGCGGCCGGGCCGCTCTGCAAGCGCAGCTACAGCGACCCTCACTGGGCCGCGAAGCCGGCGGCCGTGATGGCCAGAGAGCAGGTGACGCTCTACGGGCTGCCGATCGCGCGCGACCGGAGGGTGGATTACGGGCCGATCGATCCGAGGGCGGCGCGCCAGATCTTCCTCCTGCACGCCCTGGTCCGGCAGGAGTACGCGACGCGCGCGCCGTTCATGGACGCGAACCGCGAGCTCTTCGAGGAGGTCAGCCGGCTGCGCGACAAGGCGAGGCGGAGCGAGATGCTGGCCGACGAGCACGCGCTCGAGCTCTTCTTCGACAGGCGCGTGCCCGAGGGGGTCTACAACGGCAAGACGTTCGAGGCGTGGCGCAAGGAGGCCGAGGCCACGGATCCGCGGGTGCTCCACCTGTCGATCGCCGACGTCCTGCTCGACGAGGCCGCGGAGCTCTCGCCCGACCGCTACCCCGACGCGCTCGATCTCTACGGGGCGGCCGTGCCGCTCGCCTACCGCTTCGATCCGGGCGAGGACGACGACGGCGTCTCCCTCTCGCTGCCGCTCGTGCTCCTGCCGCAGGCCGATCCGGAGCAGCTCGAGTGGACGATCCCCGGGTGGCACGCCGAGAAGATCGCGCTGCTGCTCGAGACGCTGCCGAAGTCGCTCCGCAAGGCGCTCGTCCCGATGCGGGAGGTCGCCCGCGAGATCGCCGCGGAGCTACGCCCGTTCCAGGGCCCGATGCGGCCCGCCCTCGCGCGCGCGGTCGAGGACCGCACCGGCGAGCGCGTGCAGGCCGACGCCTTCCGGATCGAGGAGCTCCCGCCGTACCTGCGCTTCTATTTCCGCGTGATCGGCGAGGACGGCCGGGCGATCGGCGAGGGGCGCGACCTGCGGGAGCTCAAGGATCGCCTGTCCGGCCGGGCGCGCGACGCGTGGGCGAAGGTCGGCAAGGCGGGGATCGAGCGGGACGGCCTCACGTCGTTCGGCGTCGAGTCGCTGCCCGAGCGCGTGCAGGTCGACGCCGGGGGGCACAAGGTGTTCGGCTATCCGGCGCTGATCGACGGGGAGACCTCCGTGTCGGTGCGCGTGCTCGCCTCGAGGGCCGCGGCCGACGAGGCCACGCGCGCCGGGCTGCGGCGGCTCCTCTTGCTCCAGCTCGGGGGCAAGATGAGCCAGCTCGAGCAGCCGCTGCGGAGCGCGGTGGCCGTGAGCGGGCTCGGCGCCCGGGTCGCGCCCGGCGAGCCCGGCCTCGCCCGGCAGATCGCGCTGCGCGCGCTCGACGAGGCATTCCAGCTCGGCGATCCCGCCTCGTTCCCGAGGACGCGCCCCGCGTTCCAGGCGCGCCTGGACGACGGCCGGCGGTCGCTCCAGGGCGTGCTGGCCAAGCTCGCCGGGCTGGCGCGGGACATCGGCGTCGAGCTCGATCGCGTCCAGGCGATGCTCCGGTCGATGACGGGCAAGCCGGGCGCGCCGAGGCCAGCGCTCGACGACGCGCGCACGCAGGTCGAGCTCCTGCTGCCGGTGGGGCTCTTCTCGCGCGCCCCGCTCGACCGGCTCGCCCACCTGCCCCGCTACCTGCGGGCGGTCCAGATCCGGCTCGAGCGGCTGCCCAACGGCCCGCAGAAGGACCAGGCCAAGGCCGCGCAGGTGCTGCCGTTCTGGCAGGATTACCTCAAGCACCAGCAGGCGCTCCGCCAGAAGGGGGTGCCCGCGGAAGAGCTGGAGTCGTTCCGCTGGCTGATAGAGGAGCTCCGGGTGTCGCTGTTCGCGCCCGAGCTGAAGGCCGCTGTCCCCGTCTCGACGCAGCGGCTGTCGGAGCAGTGGAAACGGATGATGGGATAGCGCGGCCGGCGCGAGGAGCGGTGAGGCGCCGCGGGTCGCATTCCCTTTCGGCGCACGGACTTCTCACGCTCAGATCTGTTTTCTCGTTTCTCTGTCTCTCCAGGGAAACGCCGGCAGGTTCCCCTTCGCCTGACCTGACCTGATATGTAGCTCGTCATGAGCGTGACGGCCTTGCGAGCCCTCTCTCGAGCGTTGATCGTCGCCGCGTCGGTCTCCCTGTCCTCGGCCGGTCACGCCGACACGGGAGCGAGCGAGGCGCAGCGTCGACTCGAGCGCTCGGCCGACCGGGCCGTGGCGGAAGGGCAGCTCGCGAAGGCGCGGGACCTCTGGCTTCAGGTGTGGCAACTGGCGCCGTCCGAGAAGGCAGCGTGCAATGTGGGGCAGCTCGCGTTCCGTGTCGGGGACATGGCGAGAGCGGCGGAGTTTCTGGCCCTGTGTCTCGAGAGGACGCCGGCGCCCCGGAGCGGCGCGGAGCGAGAGCGGTACGCGAGCCGGGCGCTGGATCTCGCGCGCGTGAAGCAGGAGGTCGGCGCGCTGATGTTCGCCGTGCCGCCGGGGGCGCAGCTCTCGATCGACGGCCGGCCTGTCGGCCAGGCGCCGCTCGGCGGGGAGGTGTACGTGGAACCCGGCTCGCACCGCGTCCGGGCGGCGCTCGGCGCGGCGTCGAAGGAGACCACCGTCGAGGTGCGCGCGGGGGAGGCGCGCCTTCTGGTCATCGATCTTGCGCCGCCGGCGCCGGTCGGCGGCCTTGCTCCGGCGGCGCCGGCCGGCGCCGAGCAGGCGACGCCGCGCGCGCCGACGGCGGCGGGGCTGCCGGGGGCGGCGGGGTTGGCGCCGGGGAGCGAGGGACCGGCGACGGCGCTCGTCCTCCTGGGCGGCGCGGCGACCGCCGGATGCATCACGCTGGGCGCGATCTTCCTCGCGGAGGCGAACGGCCACCAGCGCAGGTTCGACGAGCTGCTCGCGCGCAACCACGGCGGCTACCGGATCGCCGGCGCGGAGCTGCAGCGCGCGCAGAGCGCCTACGGTGCCATGGGGCGCGCCGAGGAGCGCGCCGTGGTCGCGCTGACCGCCGGCGCGCTCCTCGGCGCGGGAACGCTGATCTACGCGCTCTTGCCGAGGAGCCGCGGCCCCAGGGTGACCGCCGTCGGCACGCAGCTCGGCCTGGAGATGACATGGTAGACGGCGCTGGGCTCGGGTACCGGATCGTCGCGCAGCTCACCGGCCGCGGTCCGGCGGATGTCTATGCCGCGGTGGATCGCGCGGGCAGGAGCGCGCTCTTGTACGTGAGCGCGTCGGTGCCCGAGGGGTTCCTCGACACCCTGGAGCGCCTCCGCGCGGTGAGCGCGCTCCTCGACGAGCTCCCGCGGGTGCTCGACGGGGGCGTCGGCGCCTCGTTCTGCTGGGCGGCGGTCGAGCGGTGCGACGGTCCGTCGCTGCGCGTGCTCCTCGACGGCCGGTCGCGGGCTCTCGGGCCTTCATGGGCGCTCTCGCAGGTCGCAGAGTTCGCGGAGGTCTTGAGGACGGCCCACGCCTCGGGGATCTTCCACGGGGATCTCAGCCCGGACACCATCGTGCTGTTCGGAGACGGCTCGTTCAGGCTCCCTGGCCTGGGTCTCGCGCAGCTCTTCGGTCTCGGCGCCGGCGCGGGGGCAGCGGCGGACCCGGCGAGCGCGGCGATGACGACGGCGTACCGCGCGCCCGAGCAGCTCTCGACGCCGCCGGCCCTCGACGAGCGGACCGACGTGCACGCGCTCGGCCTCGTGCTGTACGAGCTCCTCGGGCTGCGCCGGCCGTTCGAGGGATGCGCGCCGGAGGAGCTCGCCCGCTGCGTCCAGCACGGGACGCCGCAGGCGATCGAGACCCTCGTGCCGCTGCCGCCGTCGGTCGCCGGCGTCGTGAAGAGGGCCATCGAGAAGGACCCCGCCGCCCGGTATCGCGGCATGGAGGAGCTCATCGCGGCGCTCCACGCGGCGATCGAGGGCTGGTGTCGCTGGCAGGCCGACCCGGAGCAGGGCGCGCTCTCCGGCGTGCGCATCCCGGTGCCTTCCGCGGGCGGCGCGCGGTCCCGGCCTCCGGCGCCTTCGCCTCCGGCGCCGCCTTCGCCGGGATCCGGACCGCCGACGCTGCCCTCCGGCGTCACGAGCAGGCCACCCGGGGACTCGGCGGACGACGTAGGGCACCATGCGCCGCATCCCGGGGACGCGATCGACTCTGAGGAGCAGCCCCCGCTGCCTCTCGCGGCCTCGGCCAACCGTGACGCCCAGCGTGCGCCGCCTCGCACGGCCCCGGCCGACCGTGACACGCAGCACACGCCGCCCCTCGCGGCTCCGGTCGCGCTGCCCGAGGTGCCTCCGCTCTTGGTCGCTGAGCCGCCGTTCGTACCCCCGCAGCCGGCCCCTCCGGTCGAATCGCCGGCGCCAGCAGCCCCGGCACCACCGGCAGCCCCGGCGCCCGGTCCTCGCCGCCGCCACCGGCGCATCGCCCGCGCGGCAGGCGCGCTGGCCCTCGTGGCCGCAGCGGCGCTCCTCGCCTGGTTCGAGCTCGTCTCGCCCCGAGAAGCGCGCGTCCCGCCCGTCGCCCGCCTCCCGCGCCCCTGCGCGCTGGTCCCCGCCCCCGCGGCTCCCCTGTCGGAGCGCCACGCGCCGGCGCCCGTCCCCCGCGAGTCCCCGCCGCGCACCGCGCCGGTGCCGCCGCGCGCGCGCCCGGAGGCGACGGTGCGTACGCCGGCGCCGCGTCGGCCCTTCGAGGAGGACGAGCCGCTGCCGCCCTGCGGCGCCGACTGGTACACCTGCGGAGCACGGTGGCCGGGCGCGCGCTCCACTACATTCCACTGACGCCATCATAATTATCAGTCGATCGCGCCACCTTGATTCGAGCGCAGCGGGCAGGCGTGCGCTTCACCACGTTCCACTGACGCACTCCGAATTTCCAGCGAATCTCGGCCACTTCTGTCGATTTCTTACGCGCGTCCTCAACTCAAGTGCTGTATACGAGGGGCTGCACATGGGCAGTCCGTGCGCCTCTGCTGGTGCTTTCGCCGGCGAGCGACGGTGGGTGTCCGGAGGTGCTGTTGCCATGAGACCAGTTCTTCGCGGCGTGGCGCTCGCCGCGCCGTTCATCGTGATCGCTGCGGGGCTCGTCGCCTCTTGCGCCGGAGATGCGCCGTGGCTTGGGGGCTACTGCGCCGCCGACGCCGATTGTCACACGGGGTATCAGGACATCCCCGGCGCGGTCTGCACGGGCAGCCGGTGCGTGTGCGTCGACAGTGACAGCCGCATCTGTTGCCTTCCCAGCGAGTCGAGCGATCCGGATTGTCCCGTCGCGTGCAGGCCCTGCTCGGAGTGCGCTCCCGGCACCGAGGAGTGCATGCCCGACGGCGGCGTCGACGCGGGCTGCCGGAACGACGCCGAGTGCCCTGGGCCGCCGAGCCCGGCATGCGGCGCCGGCCGCTGCGTCGAGGGAGCGTGCGACGTGGAGATCCGCTTCGGGCCGATCGCCTCGCAGCGCCAGGGGGACTGCCGGCGGATGGAGTGCACGACCGCAGGCGAGCTCGTCGAGGTCGAGGACCCGTCGGACGTCTACGACGACGGCGAGCCGTGCACGTACGACAGTTGCGGCGAGGGCCGGCCGGTCAACACGCCCTTGACCGAGGGCGCGGTGTGCCCTGGCGAGCCACAGGGGATGTGCCATGTGGGCGCCTGCGTCGCTTGCTATGCCGGCGACGTCACGATGAACGACTGTCTCAACGGCCTGGCGTGCGATGGCGTGCTCTGCGTGCCGCCCCATTGCACGAACAACGCTGTCGATCCCGCGCTCGGGGAGACCGCGCGGGACTGCGGCGGTCTGTGCCGCCCCTGCGCCGACGGCGAGGCCTGCGTCAGGGGCGCCGACTGCGAGAACAAGGTCTGCGAGGGAGGTCGCTGCGCGTCGCCCGCGTGCGACGACGGCGCGCAGAACGGTAACGAGACGGGGATCGACTGCGGCGCGCTGCCGTGCCCGCGGTGTCCGGCCGGGCAAGGGTGCAGGACGGGCGCGGAGTGCGACAGCGGCGTCTGCTGGGCGGGCATCTGCCGGGAGCCCTCGTGCACCGACGGCGTGATGAACCAGGGCGAGAACGGCGTGGATTGCGGCGGCAGTTGCGCGCCGTGCCGGTGAGCCGGCCGCCTGGGAGGTCATCGAGGGCTCGTTCGCCCCGTGCGCCCGCGGCGCTGCCGCGCTGCTCCTCACAAACGAGCGAGCTGGCCGCTTTCTAACAGCACCCACGGGGCTGAACTCGCGTACGCTTCAGTCCCAGCGATGGGCAGGACGGGCGCATCCGTGAGCTGTTCGAGCCTCTCATCTCGAAGCCGCATCCCACGCTCGGTGAGGCGGTAGACCTTCGAGAGCATCGGGTGGCCAGGCGGCTTCGGGCCAGGTGCGCGCTCCACAGCGGCGCTCGCATCATGCTGCGCCCAGCGGGCCAGGCGATCGCCCAGGAACAGGTCCCCTGTGCAGGAGACGAGATCCCTCAAGTCCAGCCCGAGCTGCGATTGATTGCAGATCACCCTCACTGGAGTCTGCCACTCCTCCACGGAAAGGATCGCGAGAAGAAGCTCGTCGTATCGACTGAGACGTAGGGTGCCTTCCGTGGTTCTTCTGGGAAAGAAGCGAGAGAGGAGCCCCCCACAGGGGTGTAAGCTCTGGGAATCCCTCGACACCACGCGTGCAGCTCTCCACGAACGGCAGGGGGTTCTCATCGACGTAGCTCTCCCAGAGGCGAACGGCGCGCTCGCAGCGTTCCACCGGCCAAGGGCGCGCCTTGCCGAGACGGTCGAGAAGAACCTCGTCGGGATGATGGGCTACCGAACCGCAGCAGTCGAACGGCGGTATCCTGGTCGGCCCTGGAAACCGCTTCATCGTGCCGTACACAGGCTGGAACTCAACGACGAGAACGTCACTCCACCGGATCCACTGCTGCCGCAACCAGCTACAGGTACGCCAGAGGTTCACCCGATCGTCGAGGCTCTCTGTCACCCACAAGACAACCGGCGGCTCCCAGCGGACATCTGACGAGTAGAGCCGATCGAAGCTCTCGCCTGACTCGTCTCTGTACGAACACTCTTCACACGAAGAAAACCACCTCTCACGCGTCCGGGTATGCTCCAGCGGATCCCGACGGCTCGGTCCCATGAGGAGGCTCTCCAGGGCGCGCACGATGTTCGTGGCGCCGAGCTTCACCAGACGCTCTGCTGCTGGCGTGTCGAAGACGATGTGCGTCGCACCGACAGAGATCGGGAGGCCCTGCATGCTCATCGAAACCGCACCTGTAGCAATCCACGTATGTATAGGGCTTGTCTCGTGTGAGCTGCCCACCGTCACGGCTTCATCAACTTCCTTACCCGGCCGGCGACGTGTCACTTCCTTTCAACGCTCGCACGCAGCGCTCAGCCAAAGCGTGTATCTCTCGAGCCGCTTGACGCGCTTCATCGCTGTCCAAACCAGGCTCGATCAGCTGATTGATCCGCTTGACCACCTCGAGATTTCCGGATGAGAAGTCGGCCGTTCCGACCCCAAGCTTGCCCGCCGCGTGAAGCTCAATGAGCTGTCCGTACGCCTTTTCGAACGACGCGAGACTCTCAAGGACGACCTGCCGATTCGCAACGACGTAAGCCCACACGGCGACAGCATCAACCATGTGGGCACCGTTATAGAACTCAACCAACAACTCTTCGGTATCCATCACGATTCCCCTCAGCGGGACCCCGCTCCCTCTCGTCGTTGCCACAACAGCACATGCATCGCCCCGTCGACAACCTAGTCGTTCCCAGAATAGGAACAAACCTTTGGAAACGGAAGGCCTCCAAAGGGGTAATAGCAATCATCGCCATTCGGGTAGTGATACCTACACATATACCCGAGCGCCAAATCGTTACACGAGAATAGTTTGCCATTTCCACCATCAGGCTTGTAGGGGTGCACGGCGAGCGCAACACAACCAACGCCTTTCGCGAAGCACCGCTCTGAGCATGTGGCACCATGGTCGGGTTTGGAACAGAACACTTTCAGACCAGCTTCATACGGAGCATCAGAACCGGACGGAGCGTCAACATGCGACGGACTGTCGTCGTCTCGGCGACTCGGCTCCGTGTCCTTGCATTCAGTAGATTCTTCGGCTCCTCTCGGTTCCGGAGGCTCGTCCCCGAAGTCCCCGGAACCTGTGGTCAGGGTAATAACACCGCCGCCCACACCGTCCGGCCCCTCGCCGCGGACCCAGCACTCACCCACATCGTAGTTACACGCTGTAAGGCTGATAAGAACAATAGCAGAAGCCTTGTTCATCGCGACTCTCCACTGAATCTCCAAACAGGTCCAGCAGTGACCATCGCCACCAAATTGTCTCGAAGCACACGGCTGCTTCCACCGACCCAGTCCAGGTTGGCGCTCACGGACGCCCCCAAAACCTCGGAGAGATACCAGTCGGTTTGGGCGTGGGCGCCCGGAGCAACCCCTACCACTCGGGTGCAGATGGCAATTCCGCACACCGGCATCCAATACACTGACAGAGACGGGCCCAGGCTGACTTTGCCTGTCTTCCACGCGTAAACAAGGGCGACTGCCGTTCGGTCGTAGGCCCCCACCCGTTCTCCAGGAAGGATGCTGAACATGTGGTGGACTTCGAGCAGGAACTCTCTCTCTCGACGCCAGAGCAACCCGGCAAAAGGGCTCACCGCAAGCTTTGGGTCGGCCCCGATCTGGATTCCACCCACGCTCACGCCACCGCTGAGCTCGATGGCCTTTGCCGGGGACGGATCAACGACGAGCGCGCACGTACAGCCGCACAACAGGAGCGCGCCTGTCTTCAGCTTCAAGCCGTATCCCATGTCTTCCCCCGGTCGCGGATGCTTCTCCCCCCGGGACGCGGTGTCAACGGTATCCTGAGCCCCAGTAGGTCCTCGCTCTACCCTCACCGGCGCGTCGAGCGCGGCGGGTCGGTGGCTCGGAGCGCCCGCCAACGAGCACGACACCGTCTACAACAGGCACCGGCCGGCCCCCCCACCGCCCGCTGCACGCGGCCACGGTCCCCCCACCGCCCGCTGCACGCCCGCCACGGTCCCCCCACCGCCCGCTGCACGCCCGCCACGGTCCCCCCACCGCCCGCTGCACGCCCGCCACGGTCCCCCCACCGCCCGCTGCACGCCCGCCACGGTCCCCCCACCGCCCGCTGCACGCCCGCCACGGTCCCCCCACCGCCCGCTGCACGCGATTCAGGCCGCGCCCATCCAGAGGCCGACCACCCCGCGGCGGCGCGAGCCGACGGCCATGCCCTGCCTCACCCCGCGAGCGGCGCTGTCAACGCCTGCTTCGCGGAGAGGAGCGCGTCGATGAAGGCCTCCCGCTCCTCGGGCGACGGCGCAGCGATCCGCTCCCACGCCTCTTTACGGTGGCTCGCCTTGACGAAGCGGAACGCCGCGGCGGGGCGGCTGCACGCCGTGGCGAGCCAGCGGCGCGCGTCCTCGAGCGGATCGGCGGAGAGCGCGTCGCCGACGCCCATCGCGAAGACCTCCGCGGGAGAATGGCTGTCCGCCCCGAAGACGAGCCTCCGGAACGCGCGGGTGGGACAGGCGGCGCGGACGATCTCGAAGGCGACGCGCGGAAACGGGATCCCCACGGCGAGCTCGGGGAGCCCGAACTTGTGGTCGCCGTCGCCGAGCGCGACGTAGTCGGCGCACATCGCGAGCACCGCGCCGCCCGCGAGCGCGTGGCCGTGCACGGCGGCGGCGAAGGGCTTCGGGAAGCGGAACGCCGCGCCGAAGGCGGCGTCGAAATCGTCGAGGAAGCCCGCGAGCCGCTCTCGATCGAGCGACGCCACCTCGCGCAGATCGAGCCCCGCGGACAGGCACTTGCCGGCGCCGCGGACGAGGACGCCACGCACGGAGTCGTCCTCCGCGAGCCGCCGGAAGACGTCGGCCATCTCGCGGAGCACCGCCTGGCTCATGGCATTGACCTTGGGCCGATTCAACACGACCTCGGCGATACCGCCGCTCTCGAACACCTCGATGAATTGCATGGCGAGAGCGTCGCCCAGGGCCGATCACGGCGCAAGATCGCGCGTCCGGCCCCCGCTGCCTCGCCTACCGCGCCCGGACGAGCGGCGTGTCCACCAGGTGCTCGGACAGGAACCACACCTGCATCTCGTTGACGCGCACGACCTGGCTGATGAGCAGATCGTCGGTCCCGGCGTCCCCCGCCTCGCCCGCCTTGCTGGCCGCCTCGCGCGCCTCGATCAGGATCTGCTCGTGCGCCTCGAGCAGCCTCGAGATCTGCACAGGCACCTCCTCGCGCCCCCGCGGCGGCCGCTCGATCTTCGTCATCTCCGCCACGTCGTGCGGCATCGCGATGGCGATCCCGCCGAGCGTCTGCGCCCGCTCGGCCACCTCGTCGACCAGCTTGGCCTGCTCTTCATAGTGCTTGTCGAGCAGCAGGTGGAGCGAATAGAAGGTCGCCCCCGACACCTGCCAGTGGTGCTTCTTGTACATGTCGCGCAGCACCATCGTGTCGCTCAAGATCTGATTGAGCGCCTTGACGCTCGCCGCGCGCACGTCGTCGCTCAGGCCGAGCGGATAGCGCGCCAGCGCCCCGTACGGCTGAATCTCCTCCCCGCGCTGGCGCAAGATCGGTTGGGCCTCGGCCCCGGGCCGGCCGTCCCCGGTCGTCTGCCCGCGAAACTGGGTCATGGTTGCCATGGTCGCTCCTCCCGCTACCAGGCCTTCTTCACGTTCGAATCGCCCGTTGGCAACCCCCGCCCGGCGCGCCGCGGCGCCGCCCCGCGCGGGTTTCCTCAACGGGTGCGCCGCCTTGCGCGTCGCGCGCGGCCCGAATGAGCACTGGACGCAGCGCTCGCCTCGCTGGCAGGCTGGCAGCCGGTGAGGACCATCCTCGGGGTCCCGGCGAGCGATGCAGGCAGGAGACATCATAGACGGCCGGTTCTGCATCGAGCACCTGGCCGCCTCGGGCGGCATGGGCGCCGTCTACCGGGCCCGCGATCTGGAGACCGGCCAGCCGGCGGCGATCAAGCTCCTGACCGCCGAGGGCGCGCAGCACCTCGGCCGCTTCGCGCGCGAGGCGCAGGCGCTCGCCGCCGCCCGCGTGCCCGGCGTCGTGCGGTACGTCGCGCACGGCGCGACCGCGTGGGGGCAGCCGTACATCGCCATGGAATGGCTCGACGGCGAGACGCTGTCCGACCGGCTCACGCGCACCGGGCTCACCCTCGAGGAGACCGTCGCGCTCGGCCTCCACGTCGCGACGACGCTCGGCGCCGTCCACGAGCTCGGCCTCGTCCACCGCGACCTGAAGCCGACCAACCTGCTGCTCGAGGACGGCGCGCTCGATCGCGTCACCCTCATCGATTTCGGGCTCGCCCGCACCACCGCCGACGAGCCGCTCACCGCCGCCGGCCTCGTCCTCGGCACCCCGGGGTACATGGCCCCCGAGCAGGCGCGCGGCGAGCTCAACGTCGACGCCCGCGTCGACGTGTTCGCGCTCGGGTGCATCCTCTACCGGTGCCTGACCGGCCGCGCCGCCTTCCAGGGCAACGCCGGGCTCGCCGTGCTGATGAAGGTCCTGCTCGAGGACCCGCCCCGCGCGCGCGACATGAGGCCCGGCATCCCCGCCGCGCTCGACGACCTCGTCGCCCGCATGCTCGCGAAATCCCCGTCGGACCGGCCGGCCGACGGCGACGCGGTCGCCGCCGAGCTCGCCGCCATCGCCGCGAGCGGCGCGCCCGAGAGCTGCTTGGGCGGCCCCCGCTCCTTCCCGCCGCGGGCGGTGGAGCTCACCACCGGCGAGCGCCGCGTGATGTGCCTCGTGGTCACCCGCGAGCGCCCCGCCGAGGGTGACGCCGCGGACGAGCCGCGCCGCGCGCAGCTCTGGCAGCTCCACGACGTCGCCGAGCAGTACCGCGGCGAGCTCGAGCTCCTCGAGGGCCGGTCGCCGATCATCGTGCTGTCGGGCGCGGGCACGCCGACCGACCTCGCGGCGCGGGCCGCGCGGTGCGCCCTCGCCCTCAAGGAGCTGCTCGGCGGCGCGCCCGTCGCCCTCGCCACCGGCCGCGCCGAGCTGGCGGCGCGCGTGCCCGTCGGCGAGCTGATCGACCGCGCCTTCCAGATGCTCGCGGCCGACGACGACCGCTTCCCCCTCGCCGGCGTCCGCGTCGACGAGGTCACCGCGGGCCTCATCGGCGCCCGGTTCGAGGTCGCCGAGGACGCCGCGGGGCGCGTCCTGCACGGCGCGCGCGACGAGCGCACCGCGCAGCTCCTCGGCCGGCCGACCACGTACGTCGGCCGCGAGCGCGAGCTCGCGATGCTCGAGGCGGAGGTCGATCGCTGCATCGACGAGGGCGCCGCCGGCGCCGTCCTCGTGACCGCCGAGGCCGGGATGGGCAAGTCGCGCCTGCGCCAGGAGCTCATCCGCAAGCTCCGCGAGCGCGGCGACCGGATCGAGGTCTGGATCGGGCAGGGCGACCCCATGGGCGCCGGCGCCGCCTTCGGCCTGCTCGCGAGCGCGCTGCGCCACGCGCTCGGCATCGCCGAGGGCGAGCCGCTGGAGGCGCGGCAGCACAAGGTCCGGAGCCGCGTCGCGCAGCACGAGGGGCTCGAGGCGCCGCGCGTCACCGCGTTCCTCGGCGAGCTCGTCGGCGCGCCGTTCCCCGACGAGAACGACGTGCAGCTCCGGCTCGCGCGGCGCGACGCCGTGCTCATGGGCGACCAGCTCCGCCTCGCCTGGGAGGACTTCCTCGGCGCGGCGTGCCGCGCGGGGCCCGTGCTGCTCGTGCTCGAGGACCTGCAGTGGGGCGACCTCCCCACGGTCACGCTGGTGGACGGGGCGCTGCGCCTCTACCGGGACATGCCGCTGCTCGTGCTGGCGCTCGGGCGGCCCGACGTCCACCGGGTCTTCCCGAGGCTCTGGGAGGGCCGGCTGGCGCACGAGCTCCACCTCACGCCGCTGCCGCGCCGCGCGAGCGAGCGGCTCGTGCGCGAGGCGCTCGGCGCGCACGCGCGGCACGACCTCGTGGCGCGGCTCGTCGAGCGCGCGGACGGCAACGCGTTCTTCCTCGAGGAGCAGATCCGCGCGGTCGCCGACGGCAACGGCGAGGGCGAGCCCGAGACGGTGGTGGCCATGGTGCAGGCGCGGCTGGAGACGCTCGACGCCGAGGCGCGGCGGCTCCTCAGGGCGGCGAGCATCTTCGGCGAGAGTTTCCGGGCGAGCGCGGTGGCGGCGCTGCTCGGGAGCGTCGACATCGCGCCGCTGCTCTCGGAGCTGCTCCGGCGGGAGGTGATCGTGCGGCGGGGCGAGGGGCGGCGGCGCGATCACGCGGAGTACTGCTTCCGCCACGCGCTCGTGCGCGAGGCCGCCTACGGCATGCTGACCGCGCGCGACCTCCGCATCGGCCACGCGCTCGCGGGCAGCTTCCTCGAGGCGGCCGGCGAGGGCGACCCGATGGTGCTCGCCGAGCACTTCGAGCGCGGCGAGGAGGCCGACAAGGCCGCCGAGTGGTACCTGCGCGCGGCCGACAAGGCGCTGCACGGCAACGACCTCGCCGCGGCGATCGCCTGCGCGGAGCGCGGCATCGCCTGCGCGCCGGATCCGGCCACGGTGGGCGCGCTCCGCCTGGTCGAGGCCGAGGCGCTGCTCTGGCGCGGGGAGCCCGCGCTCGCGGAGCAGCGCGGGATCGAGGCGACGCGGCACCTCGCGCCGGGCTCGTTGGCGTGGTTCTCGGCGTTCACGCAGCTCGCCGGGGCGGGGCACAAGCAGGGCCACTACGAGCGCGTCGAGCGCTGGATGATGGTCGTGCTCGGCACCGAGCCGCTCGCCGGCGCGCTCATCGCGCGGAACGCGTGCCTGCTCGAGGGGGCGATCGTGCTGCTGCTCGGCGGCCGCTACGCGTGCGTCGACGCGCTGATCGACGCGGTCGAGCAGGCGACGGAGGACGCGTCGGCGGCCGATCTCATGATCGAGGCGAAGCTGCTCTACCTGCACGGGCTGCTCCGCCAGCACAACGGCGATCCGAGCGCGTGCATCGCGAGCATGAGCGCGGCGCTCGCCGCGTTCGAGGACATCGGCGACCGGCGCGAGGCGTGCCGGGCGCGGCTCAACATGGGGCTCTGCTACGTCCAGTTCGGCCACTTCGAGGCGGCGGCGGAGGTGCTCCGCGCCGGGCTCGAGGAGGCGGAGCGGATGGCGCTGGACGACCGGGTGCCGAACGCGCTGCAGAACCTCGGGCTCGCGCTGGCCCACGCGGGCGAGGTCGACGCCGCGAAGGCGGCGCTGAGGAGCTCGATCGAGGCGCTGCAGCGCCGGGGCGACCGGCGCCGGGAGTGCGAGAGCCGGCTCCAGCTCGCGCGGGTCCTGCTGCTCGCGGGCGAGCCCGCGCTCGCCGAGGTGGAGTCGCGCGAGGCCGAGGCGCTCGCGAGGGCGGCGCCGGAGCGGCTGCCCGCGGCGATGGCGGCCCGCGCGCGCGCCCTGCTCGACCTCGGGCGCGCCGGCGAGGCGCTCGCGGCGACGACGGAGGCGCTGTCGCGGCTCGAGTCCGACCGCCTCGAGGAGGAGGGCTTCCTCGTGGGCCTCGTCCACGCCGAGGCGCTGGCGGCGGTGGGCCAGGCGGCCGAGGCCAAGGGCGCGATCGCGCTGGCCCGCAACGGGCTCCTCGTGCGGGCGGGGAGGATCAGCGATCCGGCCTGGCGCGAGCGCTTTTTGCGCGACGTGCCGGACAACGCGCGGATCCTCGCGCTCGCCCGCGGGTGGCTCGACGAGGGCTGAAGCGCCCGCCGCCCTGCGCCGAGAGGCCGGCACGGCGCCGGGGAGGCCACATCCGGCGGTCGTTCCGGTCTTCCGGCCACTCGGCGGGAGCAATCTTTGTCGCCCTGGACAGGCGACATCGCAAGTAAGCTGGGCCTGATTTCTGACCTCGTGTTCGAACGCAGGGAGGCAGCTCCATGATCCGCTCGTCCGTCGTCTTGATTCCTCTCGCGGCCCTCGCCGTGGCTGTCTCGTGCAGCAGCGAAAGGTCGCACCGGCCTCCGATGCCAGGAGATGTGCCCGCGGGCAGCGTCACGACGGGCACCGGCGGACAGGGCGGCGGCACCGGCGGACAGGGCGGCACCGGCGGACAGGGCGGCACCGGCGGACAGGGCGGCACCGGCGGACAGGGCGGCGGCACCGGCGGACAGGGCGGCGGCGGTGGTGACCTCGCGCCGGACTGCTCCGACCACGTGAAAGGCGGCAAGGAGACCGACGTTGACTGCGGCGGCACCTGTGCCCCGTGCCGCGCGGGCCAGGCGTGCGCTGCGCCCGAGGACTGCCTCTCAGGGCGATGCGAGGAGAGCGCCGGCGGCGCCGGGCTCACCTGCGCGGCGGCGCTGTGCGACAACGGCGTGCGGGACGGCGACGAGACCGACGACGACTGCGGCGGCGGCGAAAAGCCGCGCGGCGACAACCCCGCGTGCCCGCCGTGCGCGGACCTCCAGGATTGCGCGGTGGGCTCGGATTGCGAGTCGCTGAGCTGCGTGGCTGGCAGGTGCCTGGCGCCGAGCTGCAGCGACGGCGTGAAGAACGGCCAGGAGACCGACAGGGACTGCGGCGGGCTCTGCCCCGGCTGCACGCCCGGCGCGGCGTGCTCCCGGTCGACCGACTGCCGCGAGCTCGTCTGCGTCGAGGAGGAGTGTCAGCCGGCGAGCTGCAGCGACGGCGTGAAGAACGGCAGCGAGACCGACATCGACTGCGGCGGGGCGGCGTGCAGCACGCGGTGCCCTGCGGGACAGCGCTGCTCTACCGGCGCCGACTGCGCGACGTCGATCTGCAATACCACGACCCGTACCTGCGCCTGCCCCGCGTCGATGGTGGTCGCGCCCGTGGCGGGCGGCGGGAGCTACTGCATCGATCAGTACGAGGTGACGAAGCAGGAATATGACGTCTTCGTCCAGGCGAACCCGGTGCTCGCCGGCCTGCCCGCCGCGTGCTCCGGGAACATCTACCGGCCCTCGAACGGGTGGCCCTACACGGAGGGGAGAGAGCCCGTCAGCTACGTCGACTGGTGCGATGCCTACGCGTACTGCGCGTATGTCGGCAAGCACCTCTGCGGCAGGATCGGGGGCGGAGAGAACGCGGTGGCCGAGTTCGACAGCGCCGCGCGGAGCGAGTGGTACAACGCGTGCTCCGGGCAGGGGGCGAACGACTACCCGTACGGCGACAGCTATTTGCCGGACAGGTGCGTGGGCGCCGAGTCGACCTCCGGGATCTCGAAGAAGCCCGGCCCGCCCTCCCCGTCCCCGCCCATCCCGACGTGCGATGGCGGCGTGACGAGCCTGTACAACATGAGCGGCAACGTGGCCGAGTGGGAGAACTCCTGCGACGCGACGGGAAACTGCCTCGTCCGTGGCGGCTCGCAGATCTCGGACAGCGATCACCTCCTCTGCGGTGTGAAGCCGCCCGTGGGCGGGGGAGAGAGGGAGCCGCCGGCCTCCAGGGGGCGCCTCGAGAGCGATCCGAACATCGGCTTCCGCTGCTGCCTCTAGCGGCGCGGAAGCCGAGCGGCTCGGGCGGCGGCCGGGCTCACCGGCGCCGCCGCCCGGCCGCGGACCTCACTTCGCCGCTTCGGGGTCGCAGCCGTAGAGGACGTCGACCGCCGCCGTGGCGTCGGACTGGACCGCCTGGCACGCGTCGGGGCAGAGCTTGATCATGTCGCCGTCGATGTAGAACGAGCCGGCGGTGCACGCCTGGGCGTTCCGCACCTGATCGAACGATTGCACCTCGCCCCCGTCGCCGGGCGTGTACTGCACGACCACGGTCGAGAGGTCGATGACCTCCCCCGGCGGCGACTCCGGCACCGCGAAGTCGCACTGCACCACCGCGCCGGTGATGACGCCCTCGGCGATCGCCTGGAAGACCACGTCATAGGAGCTCGTCTGGCAGAGCGGGAACCTGAGGCCGCCGGTCCGCTTGCTGAGCGCCTGGTAGCCCGTGCCGGGCGCGACGGCGGTGCCGCACGTCGAATCGACGACGTCGGCGTCGGGCGCATAGGCGTCCGTGGCCGGCGTGTTCTCGAGGAGACCGACGATGCTGTGGAACACGTAGTTGGGCGCGGCCGCGTCGCCGAAGACCGCCGGCTCCATGCCGAACAGCAGCTCCTCGAAATCGTCGGCGACATCGTCCCAGGGCTGCCGGGTGTCGTCGATATAGATGTTGCGCGGCAGGTGGGTCGACTGGCAGCCCACATGGTCGTCGGTGATCACGGTGATCACCTTGAGCGAGTCCTCGCGCACCCACTCCGACCACCCGTTCGGCGCGATGCCGAACTGGTCGGGCTGGACGGCGTTGTAGCTGCCGAGCAGGACGCAGAGCGCGTCATTGCTCCTGATCTCGTGGCTGTAATGATAGAAGATGGGCGGGTTGTTCCCCGGCTGCTCCGGGACCGGCGTGCAGCTCGCCGCGCTCAGCGGGGCGCCGACGCAGATCGAGTCGTCGGCCTGCGCGGTGCCGTGCGCGGAGATCATGATGACACGGTAATCGATGCCGCTCGCGCCGATGATCGAGGCGAAGCTCTCGTTGATGTTGTTCTGAACGCTGATGATCTCGTTCGCCATGCTGGACGAGTTGTCGATCACGAAGATGATGTCGACCGGCCGCTTCGTGAGCGTCGCCTCGGCGACCGTGGCGACACACGCGGTGTCCGGCGTGACCGGAGGAGCGCCTCCCGTGTTGTTGCCGCTGCCGACGCCGATCCCGTCCTCGCCGCCCGCGCCGCCCTCGCCGCCCCCGCCGCCGGCCGCGCCCGCGCCGCCCTCGCCGCCGCCAGCCCCGCCGGCCCCACCGACGCTCTCTCCCGCCGTCGCACCTGCGCCGCCTTCTCCGGAGCTGCAGGAGCACCCCGCGGCGCCGGTCATCACCAGAACACCCAACCCAAGAAGCGGAACCACCATGGTAGACCGGGAGAGCTTCACATGAACCTCGAGCGCTAGGGCGCACGAACGCGCAATAACTAGATTGCACGACTGCAACGAGATGTGGTGACGAATTTGACCCGAACGCGATTTTTCCCGGTGGCTGTTCCATCACTGTGTCCTGTGAGGGTGCTTGTACGCGGCGCGTGAGCCGGCGCGCGACGCGCGGGGTGGTACGCGGCGCGTGAGCCGGTGCGCGCCGCGCGTCGCGGCGCCGAGCTCGGCCGTTCCGCGGCGGGCCGGCGGGCTCCTCCGAGCTTCCGCAGGGGCTCGATGGTCCCTGCACAATGCGCCCCTAGGATGCAGGCATGAGCCTACGTCCTGACTTTCCCCCCATCGGCATCGATGCGATCGCCCTCGGCGTCCCCCGCCGCTTCGTCGAGCTCAGCGAGCTCGCCGAGGCCCGGGGCGTCGCGCCGTCCAAGTACCTGACCGGCCTGGGCACCCGCCGGATGGCGATCGCGGCGCCCGATGAGGATCCGATCACCCTCGGGGCCAACGCGGCCCGCCGCCTGTTCCAGCGCTCGGGCGCGAGCCCGGCGGACATCGGGCTCTGCGTCGTGGGCACCGAGACCGCCGTCGATCACGCGAAGCCGGCGGCCTCCTTCCTCCACGGGCTGCTCGGGCTGCCCAGCGCGTGCCGGGTGTTCGAGGCCAAGCACGCCTGCTTCGGGGGCACGGCGGGCCTGCTCAACGCCGTGGACTGGATCGCGTCGGGCTCGGCCCGCGGCCGCGCCGCCCTCGTCGTGTGCTCGGACGTCGCCCGCTACGCCCTCGGCTCGGCGGGCGAGCCGACCCAGGGCGCCGGCGCCGTGGCGCTGCTCGTGCGCGAGCGCCCGCGCCTCGTCGAGATCGAGGTCGGCCGGACCGGCACCTACGCGCGCGACGTCTACGACTTCTGGCGGCCGCTCCACCACAAGGAGGCGCTCGTCGACGGCCACTTCTCGGTGCAGTGCTACCTCGACGCGCTCGCGGGGGCCTACGACGAGTGGCGCCGCCTCGGCGGCGACGGCGAGCCGCTCGCGCGCACCTGCTACCACGTCCCCTACGGCAAGATGGCCCGCAAGGCCCACCGGCACCGGCGGATGATCGACGGCCTGACCGAGCAGGCCGCCGACGAGAGCTTCGCCGTCGAGGTGGAGCCCTCGCTCGATCTGCCGGCGCGCATCGGCAACATCTACACGGGCTCGCTCTACCTCGCGCTCGCGTCCCTGCTCAACGCCGAGGCCCGCGCCCTCGAGGGCAAGCGCGTCGGGCTGTTCAGCTACGGATCGGGCTGCTGCGCGGAGTTCTTCGCGGGCAGGATCCGGCCGGAGGCCGCGGCGTTCGTGGCGCAGCTCGAGATCGACGCCCCGCTCGACGGGTGCCGCCACGCTTCCGTCGCCGAGTACGAGGCGCTGCGCCAGAGCGACGAGGCCGCCGACCGGCGGCCGGCGCCGGAGAACGCGGAGCGCGGGGGAGCGAGCCTGGACCGCCGCGTGGTGTACCTGGGGCTCGACTCGAGCGAGCGGCGCGTCTACGCGAACGAGGGAACGCCGGGCGGGTGAGCGCGCGGCGGCGGAGCGCCTGACCGGCTGCGCGCCCCGCGGGGGAGCGCGCGCCGGGGGCGCCCCGGCGCCTGCGTGGCCGCTCGCTCAGCCGGAGGGCAGGTCGGAGATCTTCACGGTGAAGAGCTCCGCCCCGGCGGCCGCCGCGACGAGGACGCGCAGCGCGCCGGCGGGGACCGGCTTCCTGAGCTCCGCCGCGACCGCCTGCGTGACGGGCGCCAGCGGGGCGATGATCTCGGCCAGCGCCGAGCGCCCCATCACGCCCACCAGGATCGGCGCGCGCTCGCCGGCGGCCAGGGCCGAGCGGAGCGTGCGCTCGGGCTGGAGCCCCGGGTCGCGCTGCTGCAGGCCGGCCGCGACGAGGTAGCCCGTCGGCTCTCGCAAGGAGAGGAGATACCCGGAGAGCGACGAGGAGGCGCCGCTCCGCCTCCGTTGGCCGCGCAGCAGCCGCCCGAGCGCCGCGCGGTGGTCCTCGAGCAGCTCGGCCCGCTCCTCGTGTTCAGACATGCTCGGCCTGCCCTTTCTTCGCCGTGGCGTTCGTGGTGAGACCGCGATTCAGCCGGTCGTTCGTCGCTTGATGTTCCGGAACCATGGGACCTCCAGCGAGGGCACGTCGCCCTCGTGTTGGTTGTTCCGGCCACCCCTCCGCCCCTGTCATGAAATCGCCCGCGGCCTCCGTCGCACGGCCGGCCGACGGCCGGCCAACGGCCAGGAGCCAGCGGCGCGCCATCCATCGAAGGGGCCATCGAAGGGGCCATCGAATCGGCCATCGAATCGGCCATCGAGTCGGCCATCGAAGCGGTCGTCGGAGCGGCCGATCGCGGGAGGCGCCGGCGGCGCTGCGCATCGGCGGCCGAGGGGCGCGGTCCTTGCGAGCACGCGCCGCCGAGCTCGATGCCCTCGCGCGCGGAGCGCGCCGGCGCGCGCGACGTACGGGACGCGCGCGCGAGGGAGCGTCGGCCGGATGGAGAGCCAGCCTATGGGACATCGGATGGGGAGGATTGGACAGGTGATGGCGGCGGCCGCCATGGTGGGGGGGTGCGCCCCCACCGAGGCGCCGCGAGACCTCGCGCCGTCGGTCGACGGCGCGGCGGCGCCGCCCACGGCGCCGGGCGCGACGTCGGCGACAGCGCGCTGGCGGGCGGCGTACATCGCGGCCGTGCAATCGAGCGCGCCCGAGAGTTACCGGGTCGTCGAGGCGTCTCCGGCCGGCAAGAACGCGGGCCTGCGGGCGCCCAACCCCGCGCACCGGCTCGCGTCCGAGTTCAGCGCGTCGGGCGTGCGGATCGCGCCGGAGGAGGGCGACGCGCCGTGGTCCTTCTGGATGGCCGCCGCGCGGTACGGGTGCGAGGGCGACCTGCGCAAGGTGGCGAGCGCGGCGCCGAGCGCCGCGGACAACCGCGTGGAGTACCGCCGGCAGGGCGCCTCGCCGGGCGAGACGCTCGTCGAGTGGTACGTGAACGGCCCGCTCGGGCTGGAGCAGGGCTTCACCGTGCCCGAGGCGCCGCCCTGCCGCGCCCCGGGGGATCGGGACCTCGTCATCGAGCTCGCCCTCGGCGGTGAGCTCCGCGCCGCGCCGCTCGGCGGCGGCGACGGGCTCGCCCTGCGCGACGCCTCCGGCGCGGTGGCGCTCCGGTACACGGACCTGCACGCCACCGACGCCGCGGGGCGGACGCTGCCGGCGTGGATGGAGCTCGGCGTCGACGGGCGCACGCTGTCGCTGCGCGTCGACACCGCCGGGGCCGCGTACCCGGTGACCGTGGACCCGCTCGCCGCCTCGGGGCGGACGGCGCTGATCGGGGTCGACGGGTCGACCCAGGTCCACCTGAGCGGCGCCGCGATCGCCGTGTCCGGCGACACCGCGGTCGTCGGGGCGCCCGGGAGCGCGGCGTACGTGTTCGTGAAGAGCGGCGGCGCCTGGACGCAGCAGGCCAGGCTCGTCCCGAGCGACGGGGGCGCAGGCGGCTCTTTCGGGCGCTCCGTCGCGGTCTCGGCGGACACGATCGTGGTCGGGGCGCTCGGGGGCGCGGGCGCCGCCTACGTCTTCGTGCGCAGCGGGGGCGCGTGGTCCGAGCAGGCCAGGCTCGTCGCGAGCGGCGGGGCGTCCAACCCCATCGGGCAGGCCGTCGCGGTCGACGGCGACCGGGCCGTCCTCTCCGCCGAGCGCTCGGTCTACGTGTTCGCGCGGAGCGGCGGCGCCTGGAGCGAGGAGGTCGAGCTCGCCCCCCCGGCCGGGGAGGACACCTGGGAAACCCCGCCCGTCGGGATCGCGGGCGGCACCGTGGTCGTGGGCTCGCCCGCGCACGAATGGTGGATGGATCAGGGCGGCGTGGGCGCCGCGTACGTGTTCGACGCGGGCGACTGGACCGCCCCGCAAAAGCTCACGGCGCAGCCGCCGGAGGGGCAGTACGACCGGTTCGGCAGCGCGGTCGCGATCTCGGGCTCGCGCATCATCGTCGGCGCGCCGGGCGTCCTCGGCCCGCCGATGCCCTGGTACCAGCTCGGGCGCGGCATGGCCTACGTGTTCGACCGCGCGGGGGACGCCTGGACGATGGACTCCAGGCTGATCGGGACCGACGGCACGAGCGGCGACGGCCTCGGCGGCGCGGTGGCGATCTCCGGCGACATGGCGGTCGCCGGCGCGATCCTGGCCGACCGCCGCGACCAGCCGGACGCGGGGGCCGCGTACGTGTTCTCGCCGGCGGCCGGCGAGTGGATCGAGATCGAGCGGGCCAAGCTCACCGGCAGCGGCCCGATGGGCGGCGGCTTCGGCAGGGCCGTGGCCGTGTCGGGGAGCTCGGTCCTGGTGGGCTCCCCCGCCACCGCGATCGAGGTCGCGCAGGACGGCGACGGCGACGGGGTGGTCGACGCCGCGGACAACTGCCCTGCCGCCGCGAACCCCTCGCAGGTGGACGGCGACGCCGACGGCCTCGGCGACGCGTGCGACCCGCGGTGCGTCACGATCCGGCGCGGCCCGGGGGGCGGCCAGGGCGGGGTCGCCGACGCGACGCTCTGGCAGACATCGCCCTCGTGGAACGACGGCGCGAGCACCACGCTCACGACCGGCACCGGCACGGGCGGCCCGCGGCGGAGCCTCCTCCGGTTCGACCTCGCCGGCATCCCGGCGAGCGCGGAGATCGCCTCGGCGACCCTGTCGCTCTACCAGACCTACAAGCTCGACAGCAGCGCCGTGCGCGTCCACCGCGCCACCGCCCCCTGGTCGGAGTCGACCGTCACGTGGGGCGGCTTCGGCGGCGGCGGCCACTTCGATCCGGCGATCGAGGCCTCCTTCGTCACCGGCGGGGCCGGCGGCACCACCGGCTTCCGCAACGTCGACGTCACCGCGCTCGCGCAGGCCTGGGTGAGCGGCGCGCAGGGCAACCACGGCGTGCTGATCGAGGAGGACGCCGTCACGCGGAGCACCCTGCGGAGCAGCGAGAGCGCGACCGCCGCGGAGCGGCCGGCGCTCACGGTCTGCTACCACGACACCTGCGAGGACGGGCTCCAGAACGGCGCCGAGTCCGGCGTCGACTGCGGGGGCCCGAGCTGCGCGCCGTGCGCCCCCGGCGCCGTCCTCTGGAGCAGGCTCTTCGTCAACGGCTGGGGCGAGGGGATGCGGGCGTACACCGTCACGGTCGGCAGCGGGGACAGCGTGATCTTCGGCGGCTACGGCTATGGCCCGGCCGACTTCGCCGGGCAGGGCGCGCCGACGCCCGCCGGGATCGACAACACGGCGTTCCTCGTGAAGCTCGACGCCGCGGGGCGCTACGTGTGGGACAGGCGCCCGTCCGGCGACGGCGTCTACCTGAGCGTCGCCGAGTCGGGCTCCGGCGAGCTGCTCGCGGGCGCGCACGTCGCGCTGCGGCGGTTCAGCGCGTCGGGCGACCTCCTCGCGCAGATCGGCGGCCTCCGGGAGATCGAGGTCGCCCGGGCCGGCTCGGGCGCCGCGGTCGCGGCCGTCGCCTGGGACACGGTGGATCTCGGCGCCGGCCCTCTCGGGGGCGAGCCGGGCACCGTTCTGCTGATAGCGCGGCTCGACGCGGCGGGGGCGCCGATCTGGGCAAGGACCTTCCCGGCGTACCCGTACGAGGGCGGACCCCTGGGCGTCGCCGTGGACGGCGCCGGCAACGTCATCGTCCTCGGCAACGGCTTCGGCCTCCTCGACCTCGGCGGCGGGCCGCTCATGAGCTCACCGATGGACGACGGCGTGTACCTGGCGAAGTTCGACGCGGCCGGCAACCACGTGTGGAGCCAGATCATCTCCGACACGCCGCAGTCGGCCGAGGTCGCCGTGGCGCCCTCCGGCGACATCGTCGTCGCCTTCAACGGCGCCGTGGCGAGGTTCGCCGCCTCGGGCGCGCCGCTGTGGAGCGTGGACACGACCGGCCTCGGCTCGTGGGACGGCTACTACGGCCAGAATGCCGTCGCCGTCGACGGCGCCGGCAACACGATCATCAACCCGAACGGCGCGATCGCGAAGCTCTCGCCGTCGGGCGACGTGCTGTGGTCGGTCGACCCGCTCGGCGACGTGGACAACGGCGGCATCCTCGATGTGGCCGTGGACAGCGCCGGCAACGTGATCGGCGCGGGCTCGCACGACAACGGGGACGCGTACATCGTGAAGCTCGCCCCCTGACCCGGGCGCGCGGCGCGCGCCGTGCGTGGCCGCGTCAGCGCGCCGGGGACGCCCCCTGCGCCGCGGACGCGGCCGCGGGCGACGCCCGGCCGGCCATCGAGAACAGCAGGTAGAGCCCTCCCGAGACGAAGAACCCCACGAACCACGCGTACGTGTAGATCGAGCGCATCACCTCCGGGACGGCGTCCTTCATCGACGGGACCGCCTCGGCCAGGAAGCCGGGGAGGTTGATGAGCACGCCGATCGCGAGGGCCGCCATCGCCCGCCAGTTCACCCCGCCCTGGTACTCGTAAACTCCGCCGCGCCGGTACAGGTCGTCCACGTCGAGCCGGGTCCTCCGGAGGAGGAAGTAGTCGGCGATCATGATCCCGCCGATCGGCCCGAGGAGCGCCGAATAGCCGACGAGCCACGTGAAGATGTACCCCTTCGACGACTCGATGAGCTTCCACGGCAGGATCACCGCCCCGAGGATCGCCGTGATCACGCCGCCCGCCCTGGCCGAGATGCGTTGGGGCGAAAGGTTGGAGAAGTCGTTGGCCGGGGAGACGACGTTGGCGGCCAGGTTCGTCGACAGCGTGGCGACCGACAGGCCCACCATCGCGAGGACCATGATGAAGGCGCCGCCGATCCGGGCGAGCAGCTTCACCGGATCCCAGAGGAGCTCCCCGAAGATGATCGGCGTCGCCGAGGTGACCGCGACGCCGATGAACGAGAACAGCACCATGGTCGCCGGCAGCCCGAGCGCCTGCCCGATGGCCTGATCGCGCTGGCTGCGCGCGTACCGCGTGAAGTCCGGGATGTTCAGCGACAGCGTGGCCCAGAACCCGACCATCGCGGTGAGGCCCGGCGCGAACACGCTGAGGAACTGCCCCTCCGGGATCCTCGACGGCTGCGACAGCATCGGGCCGAACCCGCCCGCGCGCGTGTACGCCCAGCCGAGCAGCACGAGGCCCATCACGATGAGGAACGGCGCCGCCCAGGTCTCGAGGAACTTGATCGACTCCGTGCCTTTCAGGATGAAATAGAGGTTGATCAGCCAGAACACGGCGAACCCGAGGAGCTCGCCGGGGTGGATGCCGATCGCCCCCTGGAACGCCGCCGACGTGAGCGGCGCCTCGGCCGCGGGCAGCAGCGCCACGAGGAGCTGCCAGAGCGCCTGTCCGCCGAGCCACGTCTGGATGCCGAACCACCCGCAGGCGACCAGCGCGCGCAGCACCGCCGGCACGTTCGCGCCCGTCACCCCGAACGACGCGCGCGCGAACACCGGAAACGGGATGCCGTACCGGGTGCCCGCGTGGGCGTTCAGGATCATCGGGAGGAGCACGATGACGTTGCCGAGCGCCACGCACGCGAGCGCCTGCTGCCAGCTCATCCCCTGATCGATGAGCCCGGAGGCCATCGTGTACGTGGGGATGCAGACGGCCATGCCGATCCAGAGCGCCGTGAAATGCCCCAGCTTCCAGGTGCGCGCCGCCTCGGGCGTGGGCGCGAGATCTTCGTTTATCAAGGACATCGATGCTCCTCCCTGCCAGCTCCGCCGGCGCGAGCGCGCGAGCGTTCGTCGGGGGCTCCAGGCCGGCGGGTCAGGAGCCCGGGATCACGAGCTCCGCGCGCGGGCGGTCGCTTCCAGCCCGCCAGGCACGAAGTCCGTCCCCTTCTGGACACGGTCGTTCCACGTCTCAGGCGGCTTGCCTGAAGGCACCTCCCTCATGGTGATGCACCCGGCCACCGGGCACACCAGCGCGCACAGGTTGCAGCCGATGCACTCCTCCTCGTCCACGAACGGGACGCGCGACGGCGCCGCGACCCCGCTCGGGTTCGCCGTCACCGCGCGATCCGGGATGATCTTCGGGAGGTGGGTGTGGCCCGCCGCGCGCGCCTCCGCCTCCGTCCTGCCGGGCAGGTGGATGCACTGGTGCGCCCCGTCCATGCAGGCGACATAACAGAGCTGGCACCCGATGCACTTCTCGGGGCTGATGTCCGCCACCACGCGGTACGAGAGGTCGAGATCCCCCCACTCCTGCACCTGCGGGACGGCCCTGCCGCGGAGCTCGCTCACCGAGCGCATCCCGTGCTCATCGAGCCAGTCGCTGAGCCCCTCGATCATCTCCTCGACGATGCGGTAGCCGTGGTGCATCACCGCGGTGCACACCTGCACGCTGGTCGCGCCGAGCGCGATGAACTCCGCGGCGTCGCGCGAGTTCGAGATGCCGCCGATGCCCGAGATGGGCAGCCGGCCGATCTCGGGGTGGCGCGCGAGCTGGCTCAGCATGTGGAGCGCGATCGGCTTGACCGCGGGCCCGCAATACCCGCCGTTGGTCGACGCGCCGCCGACCCGCGGGAGCGGGACCATCCGCTCCAGATCGACCCCCATCAGCGACTTGATCGTGTTGATCAGCGAGATGCCGTGCGCCCCGGAGCGGAGCGCCGCCTCGCCCGGCTCGAGGATGTCGCCGACGTTGGGCGTGAGCTTCACGATGACCGGCGTCGCCGCGAACTCGACCGCCCAGCGCGCGATCTCCTGGAGGACGGCCGGCTCGTTGCCGACCGCCGAGCCCATGCCGCGCTCGCACATCCCGTGCGGGCAGCCGAAGTTCAGCTCGAGCCCGTCGGCGCCCGTGTCCTCGGCCTTGCGGATGATCTCGCGCCACTCGTCCTTCGTCTCGACCATGAGCGACGCGATCAGCGCGTGGCCGGGGTAGCGCCGCTTGACCTCGCGCATCTCCCGGAGGTTCACCTCGAGCGGGCGGTCGGTGATGAGCTCGACGTTGTTGAGCCCCATGAGCCGCATCGTGCCGTAGTCGATGCCACCGAAGCGGCTCGACACGTTGACGATCGGGTTTCCGAGCGTTTTCCAGACGGCGCCGCCCCAGCCGGCGTCGAAGGCGCGCCGCACCTGATCCCCTGTATTGGTCGGCGGCGCCGACGCGAGCCAGAACGGGTTCGGGCTCTTGATCCCGGCGAAGTCGATAGAGAGGTCGGCCATCGCTCAGCTCCCCTGGGGTGCGGGCCCGGGCGCCGCGCCGCCCGCCCGCTGCATCATCGCCTCGTGCATCGCGCGCGCGGCGACCTTCGCCTCGGCGACCGCGTTGACGACCTCCTTGCCGCCGTTCACGCAGTCGCCGCCGCTGTAGACCCGCGGGTTGCCCGTACGGTGCGTCGCCGGGTCGACCACCACGCGCCCCCTCGCGTCGAGCGCCACGCCCTCGAACGCGAGCGCCACCCGCGTCGCCCGGCTCTGCCCGATCGCGACCGCGATGAGGTCCGCCGGCACGAGCTCCTCCGCGGCCTGCGCGGCGCCCTGCGGCGCCTCCCGCCGCGCGTCCGCCGGCGCGACCCGCAGCGCCACGGGCCGCCCGCCCTCGCGCACCACCTCGACAGGCACCCGGTTCTCGATGAGCCGCGCGCCCGCGATCCGCGCGCCCTCGAGCTCGTGCGCGTAGCCCGACATCTCGGCCTCGGACCGGCGGTACACGATCGCCACGTCGATCCCGAGCAGCGCGAGCTCGTGGGCGACGTCGAGCGCCGTGTTGCCGCCGCCGACGACGGCCGCGCGCCGCACGCCGGTGAGCCCGAGGCGCGGATCGGCCTTGAGCCGCTCGATGAACGCGGTCGCCCCCACCACGCCCTCGCCGTCCTCCCCGGGGATGCCGAGGCGCGCGTCGTCGCCCAGGCCGAGCCCCAGGAAGACCGCGTCGTGCTCGGCGAGCAGGTCGCGCGCCGCGATCTCGCCCGGCGCGGTCGCCTCCTCGACGACCGACACGCCGGTGCGGAGCTCGATGTCCCCGAGCGACAGCACCCACTCGAGCTCGCGGAGCGCCTCGTGCCCCTTCATCTTGTACGGCGCGATCCCGAGGGTGTTCAGCCCGCCGGGGATCGCCTTGCGCTCGTAGATCACCGCGCGGTGCCCCTCGAGGGCGAGGTAGCCCGCCGCCGCGATCGACGCCGGCCCCGCGCCCACGAGCGCGGCGCTCCGGCCCGTGGGCGGCTTCGCCCGGAAGAGCGCCGGCCCCTGCGCGAGGGCCGCCTCGACCGCGTAGCGCTGGAGGCGGCCGATCGCGATCGGCTCGCGCCCCCACGCGTTGTAGACGCAGTCGCCCGCGCACAGCACCTCCACGGGGCAGGCCTGCCCGCACGACTGGCCGAGCAGGTTGGCCGTGAGGATGGTGCGCGCGGCGCCCTTCACCTGGCCGGTCGCGATCTTCCGGATGAAGGTCGGGATGTCGATGGCCGTCGGGCACGCCTTGATGCAGGGCGCGTCGACGCAGTAGAGGCACCGGTTCGCCTCGGCGAACGCCTCGGCCTCGGTGTACCGCGGGTTCTTGTCCTCGAATCGCTCCTCGATCCGGCCGGACGGGAGGGGAGACAGGCGTGCTGGGGCTCGGGTCATGCTCTTGCTCGCGCGGTCATGCGGTCATGCGGTCATCGACAGACGCTGGCGGCTAGACGGCCGGGGAGCCCTGGCTCGGTCCGAGCCGGCGCGGCAGGTAGCGGCCCGCGCCGCGCTCCACGTCGAGCTTGCCGTCCGAGCACTGGACCCGGCCGTTCACGATGACGCTCGTCGGCCTCCCCTTCACCTCGAAGCCCTCGAAGATGCTCCGGTCGCACCGGTGGTGGTGCGTCTTCGCGGAGATGGTGCTCGTCCCCTTCGGGTCGAAGACCACGAGATCCGCGTCGCCGCCCGGCACGATCGAGCCCTTGCGCGGGTACAGCCCGAAGATCTTGGCCGGCTGCGTCGAGAAAAGGTCGACGAAGCGGTGGACGTCGATGCGCCCCGCGAGCACCCCGTAGGTCCAGAGCAGGGAGAGGCGGTTCTCGATGCCGGCGGCGCCGTTCGGGATCCTCGTGAAATCGTCCTTGCCCATGTCCTTCTGGCCGACCTGGTTGAAGGGACAGTGATCGGTCGCCACGGTCTGGATGAGCCCCGACGACAGCGCGGCCCACAGCGCGTCCTGGTGGCCCTTCGGCCGGATCGGCGGGCTCATCACGTAGGCCGCCCCCTCGAAGTCGGGCTTCTCGTAGACAGAGTCGTCGAGCAGGAGGTACTGCGGGCACGTCTCGGCCATGACCACCTGCCCCCGGCTCCGCGCCTCGGCGACCGCGGCGAGCGCCTCCTTGCAGGTGAGGTGGACGATGTAGATCGGCTCGCCGAGCACCCGCGCGAGCATGATCGCGCGCCCCGTCGCCTCCCCCTCGATCGGCGCGGGCCGGCTCTGGGCGTGGTAGCGCGGGTGGGTCTTGCCCTCCTTCGAGAGCTTCTTCTGCAGCGCGACCACCGCGTCCCCGTGCTCGGCGTGGACGGTCACGAGCGCGCCGAGATCCTTGGCGGCCGCCATCACCTGGATGAGCTCCGGGTCGTCGACGCCGATGGCCCCGCGGTAGGCCATGAAGGTCTTGAACGACGGGATACCGCGCTCGCGCGTGCACACGGCCATCTCGGAGAGGGTGTCGTCGCCGAACCAGGTGACGGCCATGTGGAAGGCGTAATCGGCGACCGCCTTCTTCGCCTTCTCGTTCCACATCGCGAGCCCGTCGAGCAGCGGTTGCCCGCGGCTCGGGATCACGAAATCGATGATCGAGGTCGTGCCCCCGGCGACGCCCGCCGCGGTGCCGGTCTCGAAATCGTCCGAGCTCTCCGTCCCCATGAACGGCAGCTCCATGTGCACGTGCGCGTCGACGCCCCCGGGGAAGACGAGCTGGCCCGAGGCGTCGATCACCGTGTCTCCCGCCCGCTCCTTCGCGAGCCCCGGGCCGACGGCGACGATCTTCCCGTCCTCGCAGTAGACGTCCCCGATGAACCGGTCGCTCGCCGTGATGATCTCGCCGTTCTTGATCAGGATGCCCATGTTGCCTCTCCGCGGGTGCGCGCCGGGCGGCGCGTCCCCTGCGGGGGGGCGGCGCCGCCATGGCGAGGGAAACGCCGGGGGAGATGCCGACCGCGACCAGCGCCCCGGCGCTGCTGGTGCCTCCGCGGTGGGCCTCGCAGGGCCCTTCGTCGAGCGACCGCGCGACAGCCGTCCTCCCGCCGCGGCCGAGGGCCGTCAGGGGAGCTGCTTCGTGAGCTCACCGTAGCTCTCGGGCCGGCGGTCGCGGTAGAACTGCCACGTCCTCCGGACCTCCTCGATCATGTCGAGGTTCATCTCGGCGACGACGAGCTCGTCCTTGTCCTCGCTCGCTGTCGCGAGGAAGCTGCCCCTCGGGTCGCAGAAGTAGCTCGTCCCGTAGAACTTGCCGATGTTCCACGGCGCCTCGGTGCCGACGCGGTTCGAGGCGGCGATGAAGTAGCCGTTGGCCACGGCGTGCGCGGGCTGCTCGAGCTTCCAGAGGTACTGGGAGAGCCCGGCCACCGTCGCCGAGGGGTTCCACACGATCTCGGCGCCGTTCAGGCCGAGCAGCCGCGCCCCCTCCGGGAAGTGGCGATCGTAGCAGATGTACACGCCGATCCGCGCATACCGCGTCTGGAACGTGGGATAGCCGAGGTTCCCCGGCTTGAAGAAGAACTTCTCCCAGAACCCGTTCGTGTGCGGGATATGCGTCTTCCGGTACTTGCCGAGGTACGTCCCGTCGGCGTCGACAACGGCCGCCGTGTTGTAATAGACGCCGGCCATCTCCCGCTCGTAGATCGGGATGATCATCGCCATCTTGTACTTCTTGGCGTAGGCGGTGAGCCGCTCGACGGTCGGGCCGGGCACGGGCTCGGCCACGTCGCACCACGTCGCGTCCTGCGAGGGACAGAAATAGGGCGTGTTGAAGACCTCCTGCAGGCAGAGGATCTGCACGCCCTTCTTGCCCGCCTCGTCGATGAGCGGGAGGTGCTTGTCGAACATCGCGTCACGGATGGCCGTGACGGAGGCGCCCGCGTCGAGGATCGGGGTCGAGCACTGGATCAAGCCGCCAAGTACGTTTCGTGCCATCAGAACCACCTCGTGATGACGATCTTGCGCTCTGTGTAGAAGTCGATGGCCGTCGGGCCGTGCGCCTTGATGTCGCCGAAGAAGCTGCCTTTCTGGCCGCCGAAGGGGAAGAAGGCCATCGGCGCCGCGACGCCGACGTTCACGCCGACCATCCCGGCGGCGACGCGGTGCTGGAACTCGCGCGCGGCGCGGCCGCTCGAGGTGTAGATCGACGCCGCGTTGCCGTACTCGCTCCGGTTCGCGATCGCGATCGCCTCGTCGAGGTCGTTCGCGCGCATCAGGCACGCGACGGGGCCGAAGATCTCCTCGGTCGCGATCACCATCCCCGGGCGCACGTCGTCGAAGACCGTGGGCCCCACCCAGTTGCCGTTCGGATACCCGTCGACCTTCGCGTCCCGGCCGTCGAGGAGCAGCGTCGCCCCCTCGGACACGCCCTTGCTGATGTACGAGACCACCCGGTCCCGGTGCGCCGCCGAGATCACCGGGCCCATGGTCACGCCCTGCTGCGCCCCGTCGCCCAGCACGATCGCCTGCGCGTAGCGCACGAGCGCCTCGCGCACGGCCTCGTACGTGTCGCCGACGCACACGACGACGCCGCCGGCGAGGCAGCGCTGGCCGGCGCAGCCGAAGATCGACTCGGCCACGTTGACGACCGTCTTCAGCCGGTCGGCGTCCGGCATCACCACGAGGAAGTTCTTCGCGCCGCCGAGCGCCTGCACGCGCTTGCCGGCCTCCGCGGCGCTCTTGTAGACGTGGCGCGCGACCGCCGACGAGCCGACGAACGACACGCCCTGGATGTCCCGGTGCTCGCAGAAGGCGTTCACGACGTCGCGGCCGCCGTGCACCAGGTTCACGACCCCGGGCGGCAGCCCGGCCTGCTCGATCAGCTCGAAGATGCGCTGCTGCGAGAGCGGCACCTGCTCCGACGGCTTGAGGATGAAGGTGTTCCCCGTCGCGATCGCGTACGGCAGGAACCAGAGCGGCACCATCGGAGGGAAGTTGAACGGCGTGATCGCCGCGAAGACGCCGAGCGGCTGGCGGATCGTGTGGCAGTCGATCCCCGACGCCACGTCCTCGAGCCCCTGCCCCATCATCAGGGTCGGGATGCCCGCCGCGTGCTCGACGTTCTCGATGCCGCGCCCGAAATCGTTCCTCGCCTCGGTCAGCGTCTTGCCGTGCTCCGAGGTGCAGATGGCGGCGATCTCGTCGCGGTGGGCGTCGAAGATCTCGCGCAGCTTGAAGAGGTAGCGCGCCCGCTGCACCGGCGGCGTCGCGCTCCAGCCGGGGAACGCCGCCTGGGCCGCCTTCACCGCCGCGTCGACGTCCCCGGCGGTCGAGAGGGGGACCTTGGCAAGAGGCTCCCCGGTCGCCGGGTTGTTCACCTCGAGGTGCGTCTTCCCCGAAGAGCGAGACCAGGCGCCGCCGATGAAGTTTTCCAGCACGCGCATCGCGAAACTCCCCTCCCCCCGCGAGGTGGTCACATTGCCAACCGCAGCAGGCAGGGCGCCGGCCCTGTCTGCTGGACAATACAACCCACCGATCGAGCGCTACATGCGGTCGGGGCCCTCCGTCAAGCCTCGGTGCAACAGCCCATGCGCTGTGCTCGAGCAAGGAAGACCCCTCACGCACATCCCGTAGTATAGACCACAGAGTGGCTGGCAGCCTCCGGTGCAACTGCCCAGCAGCACGTCATGAAATCCTTTGGAAACAACTCAGGGTGTTCCTGGGCGCGACGCGCGCGACGCGCGCCCGCGAACGCCGTCCCGCTCGGGCGGCGTCATCCGCTGCAGCCCGCGGGCGTCGGGCTGGCCCGACGCGGCGGGCGCGACGCGAGCGCGCCGCGGCGGTCGTCCATCGCGTCGATCGCGTCGATCGCGTCGATCGCATCGATCGGCGTCGCGGAGCGCGGCGTCGAGGCGCGCGCGTTCCCCCGCGGGCTGCGCGCTCCTCCCCGCCGGCGCCGCGTCGAAAGTCGCTCCAGATCGTTGCTGCGTCGATCGAACCGTCCTAGGTGCAGACCGTGGACCTCGCGAACCCCTGCCCTGTCGCTGGACGCACGGCCGTCCCGGGAGAAGCCTGCGCGAACTGGCGGCTCGGCGGCGCGAGGACGTAAGCTCTGCGAGCGCTCGGTGAGACGATGACCCTTCCCACCATGCTGTTCGACACGACGGAGCACGTGCTCATCGCCGTCCACGGCAGGGAACCGCCCAGCGACGAGGACTGGGAGGCCTACATGCAGACGGTGCTCGCGCTCCCCCCGACCTGCTCCAGGACCCTGGTGGTGACCGCCGGCGGCGGCCCGAACGCGAAGCAGCGCTCGTCCATCAACGATTTCGTGAGCAAGCACACGCTCACGGTGGCCATCTGCACCGATGCGCTGCTGGTGCGGCAGATCTCGATAGCGCTGAGCTGGTTCAACCCGCGGGTCAGGTCCTTCCGGGGCAACGACATCGCGGGGGCGCTGCGCTATCTCGAGGTCAACGGGCCCGAGGCCGCGCTCGTGCACCACAAGGTCGCGAGGATGCGGCTCGAGATCGAGGGTCGCGCGCCCCGCACGACGCGCTGATCCGGGGGCGGCTCAGGGGGTCACGGCGGCGCGGGCGCGCGTTGATCGCGGCGCGCGGCGCGCGGGCGCAGGGGAGGTACCGGAGCAACGATGACCAAGACCGGCTGGCAGCAGCTCATCTCGCATTCTTCGCAACGAGACGCCGAGTCGGCCGGGTGGCGGCCGCGCTTCTTCCGGCCGACGCGCGAGGAGGACGCGGAGGCGCTCGGGCGCCTGCTCCGCGACGACGCGCGCCTCCAGGTCTTCGACGCGATCGACCGGCAGCTCGCCGACCTGGTCAAGACGCGGCACCCGAGCCGGACGCTCGGAGAGCAGGAGATCGCGCGGCTCGTGGAGGAGCACCTCCGCGGCGCCCCGCGGCAGGCGTACGGCGTCTGGGTCCACTACCCGTGGTCGCGCCGCCTCGTGCACCTGCTCGACGAGGCCGAGTTCGTCGAGCTGCGCACCAACCGCAACAAGCACAAGATCAGCGCCGAGGAGCAGGCGGCGCTCGCGGGCCGGAAGATCGGCGTCGTCGGGCTCTCCGTGGGCCAGTCGGTGGCGCTGACGGTCGCGCTCGAGCGGAGCGCCGGCGAGCTGCGCATCGCGGACTTCGACCACCTCGAGCTCTCGAACATGAACCGGATCCGGACCGGCGTGCACAACCTCGACGTGCCCAAGGTGGTCGCCACGGCGCGCGACATCGCCGAGCTCGACCCGTTCCTCGAAGTAAAGTGCTTTTCCGAAGGGGTCACTCCGGACAACATGGATGCCTTCCTGCTCGACGGGGGCAAGCTCGATATCGTCGTCGACGAGTGCGACAGCCTCGATATCAAGCTGGAGCTCCGCCTCCGCGCGCGCGCGCACCGCATCCCCGTCCTGATGGACACGAGCGACCGGGGGCTCATCGACGTCGAGCGCTTCGATCTGGAGCCGGATCGGCCGATCCTCCACGGGCTCGTCGGCGACCTCACGCCCGCGCGCATCCGCGGGCTGTCGACCGAGGACAAGGTGCCTTATGTCATGCAGATCATCGGGCAGGACACGCTGTCCACGCGGTTCGCCGCGTCGCTGCTCGAGATCCAGCAGACGGTGAGCACGTGGCCCCAGCTCGGGTCGGCGGTCGTCCACGGCGGGGCGGCGGCCGCGGACACGGCGCGCCGGCTCGCCCTGGGAGAGCCGGTGCGGTCGGGCCGGTACTACGTCGACCTGGAGCAGATCATCAGCGGGCCGGAGCCGGGACCTGACGCGGCGGCGGCGCGCGGCGCCGGGACGGCCACGCCGCGGGCCCCGGCGGCGCCTCCGGCGCGCGGCCCCGCGCTCGACCCCGCGTCGCTCGCGCGCCCGCTCGGGAGCGCGGACGGCGCCGTCGCGCTCGATCCGGACCGGCTCCGGCGCATCGTCGCGGCGGGGATCGCGGCGCCCTCGGGCGGCAACTGCCAGCCCTGGCGCTGGGTCTACGAGGCGCGCCGCCTCGGGCTGTTCCACGACCGGGCGCGCTCCGAGTCGCTCGCCGACTTCCAGGGGACGGGCGGCGTTGTCGCGCTCGGCGCGGCCGCCGAGAACGTCGTCCTCGCGGCGCACGGCGAGGGGCTGAGCGTTCGCGTCGCGCCCTTCCCGCGCGCGGGCGACGACGACCTCGTCGCGACGTTCGACTTCTTCGACGCGCACGCGCCGCGGAGCGACGCCGAGGGCCGCGCGATGGACGGCCTCGGGGACGCGATCGGGCTCCGGCACACGAACCGGCGCCAGAGCCAGCGGGCCGCGCTCGCGGACGAGCACCGGGCCGCGCTCGCCGCCGCGGTCCGGTCCGTCCCGGGGGCGGACCTGCACCTGCTCGAGTCGCCGGCGGAGCTCGAGGAGATCGCCGCGATCCTCGGCGCCGGCGATCGCGCGCGGCTGCTCGTGCAGCGCACGCACGCCGACCTGATGAAGGAGATCCGCTGGACCGAGGCGGAGGCGGAGGCGCGCCGGGACGGCATCTTCGTCGGCGCGTTCGAGTTCTCGCCCGCCGACCTCGCGGGGTTCCGGGTCTGCCGGGACTGGCGCGCGCTCGAGCTCGTGCGGCGCTGGGGCGGCGGCAGGGCGCTGGAGAAGACGGCGCACAAGGCGATCGCCGGCGCGATGGCCGTCGGGCTGATCACGATGCCGCGCGCCGGGCTCGCGGACTACTTCCAGGGCGGGAGGGCGCTCGAGCGGGCGTGGCTGACGGCGACGCAGCGGGGCATCGCGGTCTACCCGATGGCGACGCTGCCTTACCTGTTCGCGCGGCTCGTCCGGGGCGGCGGCGAGGGGATGGATCCGGAGACGGTCGCGCTCGCGACGGCGCTGCGGGCGCGGTACCTGCGGCTGTTCGACGTCACCGACGCGACGGCGGAGATCCTGCTCTTCCGGCTGTCGCTCGCGGGCCCGCCGTCGACGCGCTCGCTCCGCCGCCCGCTCGAGGACGTGCTCGTCGTGCGCTGACCGGGGCCGCGCCGGCCGGGCGCGGCGCGGCACGGGTGAGCCAGCGCCCGGCGGAGCGCCCGCGCCCTCACGGCGCGGCGCGGCCTTCGAGGAGCCAGCCGCGCGCGGCGCCCTCGTCCTTGAAGATGCGAACGAGCCCCGAGGTCCCCGCCTCGCGGGCGATCCGGCTCGCCTGCAGCGCCGCGAGATCGCTGTGGACCAGCTCGGCGGTGCGGATCACCCCCATCGCGGCCGACGTCGCCCCGATGTCGCGGAGCAGCTCCGTCGCCTCCTCGGAGGCGATGGAGAACCCGCGGAAGTCCACGAGGACGCGGATCCTCCGGCCGCAGAGCGAGCCGAGCGCCTTCCTGTACTCGGCGGCGTACGCCTGCGCCTCCTCCGCGCGCACCACGCCCTTGAACGTGACCTCGATGAGGGCGTTGATCCTGTCGATCTTGAGCTGATACATGCCTCCTCGCCTGGGGAGCCGAGACCGAGACCCAGAGTCGAGAGCCGGAGAGTCGGGACCCGGAGCCGAGACCTGAGAGCCGGGACCAAGGCGGAGCCCGAGGACCCGGATCGACCGAGGGTAGCCTAGGTGCCGCGCTCCCGGGACGCCAACACGCGACGCGAGCTCAGCGGTGAGGCGGCTTGGGCTCGGTGAGCCGGTAAACATGCTCCACGAACTCCGGGACGAGCTCCCTCGCGATGATCCAGAGACGCCCTTCCCCGAGGTCGTTCAGGCTGGCAGGGCCGGAGTAGGTCAGCCTGCCGCGCTCGCCGAAGTAGATGAACGACGTCCTGTCGTGCCGCTGGAACCAGCCGCAGACAGCGTCGAGCAGCGGGGCGAGCGCGGCGTCTCCGCCGGAGCGCAGGGGGACGAGGCGGACCGAGTCGAGCAGGCGGAACAGGTTCGTGCCGAGCTCGCCGAGCTCGACGACGGCGGCCGCCAGCGCCTCGCCGGCCGCCCGCGCGACGAGGACCGCGCGCTCCCGCTCGAGGCCCGCGCTGCGCCAGCGCTCGATGCAGGGCCCCATCGCGAGCCGGCCCGGCACGAGATCGAGCGCCTCCGCGACGATGCGCGGCGACGTGGCGCAGAGCTGCCCGAGCAGCGCCGCCTGCTCCGCCGGGGTCGCCTCGCCGATCTCGAGCGGCCCGTCGTCCGCCCCGGAGCCCGCCGGGGGCAGGAGCGGGACGTCGACGCCCATGAGGCGGAACGGCAGCGCGAGGGCGAGCCCCGTCGCCTCGTGCCTGCGGGCGAACTCGAAGAACGACCGCTCGTTCCACGCGACGTGCGCCTCGGCGTAGACGATGACCCACCGGCACTCCGGGTCGGACAGGGCGTACTCGCAGCAGCGCGTGAAGATGTCGCGGAGCACCTGCCGGGAGCTCAGGTTCGAGGCGCTCTTGGGCCGCTTCGCGAGCTGATGAAACATCCACGTGCCGTGGTAAGGCTTCATCACCGAGAAGTTCCCCTCGATGCCGTGCTCGGAGAGGCAGGTCACGTTGTGCAGGAGGTGCGGCGCCGCCGCGGCCCGCTGCGCCATCCTCATGAAGCTCGGCTTGATGGACTCGAAGTGCTCCGGGCGCCGGCCGGAGAGGTTGAAGTAGCCTGACGAGGCGAAGAGGTCCCAGAACTCCGCCTGCCAGGCCGTCCCTCCGTAGGTGGTCGCGTGCAGGATGCGGGACACGAGCCGCAGCCAGCGCCGCTCGTCCTCGCGCTTCGCGGCGACGACGTGCACGGCGCAGAGCTCGGCCGAGGCGCCCTCGCCCGCGGACACCGACCGCACCTCGCCCTTCAGGTGGATGACGCCGTCGTCGCCGTCCGGGAGCTCCAGCGCGAGCTGGAGCCGCGGCTCGAGCGGGGGCTGCCCTTGCCCGAGCGCGAGCCGCAGGCTCGAGAAGGACACGTCGACCACCTCGGCCTCGACCGGCGGCAGGTGGAGCCAGTGGGGGTGCAGGAAGCGCGCGGTGAGCTCGACCTCGACGCCCCGCTGCTGGAGGCTCTGGCGGACGCGCTCGACCCTGGCCGGCAGCGCGGACACGACCTCGCCCGGGCGCACCTGCTCCGCCCGGATGTTGAACCGGAAGACGGAGCTGTGTCCGGCGATCTCGACCGCGGCGGCCTCGCTCCAGCCCTCGATGCCGAACCACCGGACCGTCCCGGCGCCCACCTCGCTGAGCATCACGCACATCGACGGCGCGCCCTCGGCGTCGCCGCGGACGACCCCCTTCTTCCGCAGGAGGACGCTCAGGATGTCGCGCACCCGCCCCGGGTCGTCGATGATCTCGCGCACCTGCCCGGCGTCGGAGGCCGAGGGCCTGAAGAGGTTCGCGGCCGCGGGCTTGGCCACCCCGGCGTCCACGAGGGCGCGCAGCGCGTCGCGGATCTGGCCGTCCGCGCGGGCCGACACCTCCTGGAACACCAGCCCGACGAGCGGCCCCCGCAGGCCCATCGACTGCAGCGCCAGCAGGGCGGGGAGCGGGCCGATCTCGGCGCCGCGGAAGTAGAGGCGCACGGAAGCCACGCTGCCGAACGGGAACGAGGTCCGGTAGTCGGGCTCGATCCACGCGCCCATCGCGCCGAGCAGGACGACCTGGTGGCCGTGGTCGAGCCCCTCGATCTGCAGCCAGACCGCGTCCCCTTGCAACCAGCACGCCTGCGGCACCTCGGATGGCGGATCGTCCTCGAGGAGGGGCCGCTCCAGCGAGAGCGCCTCGTCGTCGCCGCGGGCCCCCCAGCGCTCCCCCTGCCCAAAGCCGACCTTCGGTGCCACGGTCACGAGGCCGCCCCCTTCGCCGCGAGACGACGTGCTCCAGGTGAGGAACAGGCGTCCCCGTCGCCTCGCCCGTGTGGCAAGGCGAGGGCGCGGCATTGATCGGCGAGCTCGCCAACACCCCTCAGGAGCTCACCTGAACGCCAGGAAGAAGGCAGATACACTTGACCTTACTTTCCTATGATCTGTACCGGATCGCAACATCCCACGTCAAGCGGCCCTCCCCCGCTGCCTGGCGCGCGCTGCCATGCCGCGCGCTCTGCGCCGCATGCCGCGCGCTCTGCGCCGCATGCCGCGCGCTCTGCGCCGCATGCCGCGCGCTCCGCGCCGCGCGCCTCGAATGTTTGCGAGGTTCCCTGAATGCGCGAGCGAGATTGCCCTGGGATCTCGCGGGGTGCCGCGCCAGGGAGAGGAGCGGTCGTGACGATGACGTTGCAGGCAGCCGCGGCGCCTCATGCTACAGAGGGTCACCCCGATGCCTGACATGAGCGCCTTTCTTCACGCCGATGGCTGGATCACGCTCGCGACCCTCAGCGCGCTGGAAATCGTCCTTGGAATCGACAACATCGTCTTCCTCTCCATCATGACGGCAAAGCTGCCGCCGGAGAGGCAACCGGTCGCCCGGCGGATCGGGCTCCTGCTCGCCCTCGGCATGCGGCTGCTCCTCCTGCTCGCGATCTCGTGGGTGATGGGGCTCAAGGCCACGCTGTTCAGCCTGCTGGGACACGACTTCAGCGGGCGTGACCTGATCCTGCTCGGCGGCGGTGTGTTCCTGATCGGCAAGGCGACCCACGAGATGTTCGACAAGCTCGAGGTCGAGGAGCACAGGGACGACCAGCCGAAGGTGAGGGCGTCTTTTCCCTCCGTCATCGCGCAGATCGTGCTGCTCGACATCGTGTTCTCGCTCGACTCGGTCATCACCGCGGTCGGCATGGCGCAGCACGTCTCCATCATGATGGTGGCGATGTTCATCGCCGTGGGCGTGATGCTCGTCTTCGCCGGGCGCATCGGCGCCTTCATCCAGCGCCACCCGAGCATGAAGATCCTCGCGCTGAGCTTCCTGCTCCTCATCGGCGTGGTGCTCGTGGCCGACGGCATGGGCCAGCACATCAGCAAGGGCTACATCTACTTCGCCATGGCCTTCTCGCTGGGCGTCGAGCTCATCAACATGCGCCTCCGGCTGCGCCAGAAGCCTGTCCAGCTCCACACGAGGTTGCCGAGCTCTCCGGATCTCCTGCCCCCGGGTGAGCAGCCTCAGCCGAGGTCCTGAGGCTGCGCGCGCCCGGCGCGCCCGGCCAACGAAGGGCCAAACGGGCGGCGGAGACCGGGACCGCTGGCGCGAGCTCCGGGAGAGCCTGTAAACAATTCGCACAGACGGGGCGTCCGAGGGTCGACGGCGACAGCGGCCGGTCCCAGAAGTGACACCGGGGTTCTCCACCGAGGTGAGCGTGAGCGACGAGCAAGGAGACGCAGAACGAGGGCGGCGACGGCGCATCGTCATCGTCGACGACGACGACGCGATCGTCGAGACGCTGGAAGAGGTGCTGCTGGCGGAGGGGTACGACGTCGAGGGCTACACCGATCCGCTCGAGGCCCTGGAGCGGCTGCGCACCAAGGCGCCGCCCGACGCGCTCGTCCTCGACTGCGTGATGCCGTTCATGGACGGGCCGCACCTCATGGAGACGCTCGCGGCCGAGGGGATGGCGGTGCCGGTCGTGCTCGTGACCGCGCTCAGCGATCCGGGCTTCTGCATCGACCCGAACCACCCGGACGCGACGAGGATCATCAACAAGCCGTTCGACCTGGAGCAGCTCCTCGAGACGCTCGACGACCTCTCGAGCATGCCCGCGGCGAGCGAGCCCGGATCGCGGCGGAGCGCGCGGCCCCCGTCCACGCAGCGGACGTAGGGCCGGCCCCCTGGCCGCGGCGGCCCGCGCCGCGGCCCCAGGACGGTGGCGGATGCGCGCTGGACCCCCGGCCGGGGATCAGCGCCCGGGGAGCGCCGCCGAGAGGCCGTGGACGACCTCGGCGCCGACGGGGACGGTGACGCTCGACCCCTTGAAGTCGTCGCCGACCGGCTGGTAGGAGCCGCCGAGGCACTGCGCGAGGAACGTCTCGGCGATCGCGTTGAACGACAGCGCGTTCTCCGGGCGGGCGAAGCCGTGGCCCTCGTCGGGGTACAGCGCGTAGGTCACCGGGATCCCCTTGCTCGTCATCGCCTTGACGATCTGATCGCTCTCGGCCTGCTTCACGCGCGGATCGTTGGCGCCCTGGCCGATGAGGAGGGGCCGCTTGATCTTGTCGGCGAGGTAGAGCGGCGATCGGGAGCGCAGGAGGTCGCGGCCGGATTCGGTGCGGGGGTCGCCGACCCGCTTGGCGAAGAGCTCGAGCATCGGCGCCCAGTAGGGCGGGATCGACTCGAGCAGGGTCACGAGGTTCGACGGGCCGACGATGTCGACGCCGCAGGCGAAGGTCTCGGGCGTGAAGGTCAGGCCGACGAGCGTCGCGTAGCCGCCGTAGCTGCCGCCCATGATCGCCACGCGGGCTTTGTCGGCGATGCCCTGCGCCACCGTCCAGTCCACCGCGTCGAGCAGGTCGCTGTGCATCTTGCCGGCCCACTCGAGGTTGCCCGCGTTGACGAACTTCTTCCCGAAGCCGGTCGACCCGCGGTAGTTGACGCTCAGCACGGCGTAGCCGCGGTTCGCGAGCCACTGGTGCATCCCGTTGAGGCCCCAGGTGTCGCGCGCCCAGGGGCCGCCGTGGACGAGGAGCACCGTCGAGAGCGGCCTGTCCGGCTTGCCGTCCCCGTCGGGGTCGGCGGCGCGCGGCAGCGACAGGTAGCTCACGAGATCGAGGCCGTCGCGCGCCTTGATGACCACGGGCCGCATCTTCGCGAGCGGCTGCGACTCGAGCGCTGGCCGGTTCGAGAAGAGGAACGTCGCCTTCTTCGTGCCGCGGTCGTAGAGGTAGTACCGGACCGGGCCGTCGGAGACCGTGTAACCGACCGTCCAGCGCCTGTCGTCGAGCGAGCGGCTCAGCACGTCCAGCTCGCCGTCGGCGACCGCGCGCAGCGCGTCGAGGTCCGGCTGGATGGCCTTGTCGACCACCTGCCAGCGCTTGCGCTCGTACTCGGAGGCCACGGCCTGGACCTTCTCCGTCTTCGGGTGGCGGATGACGCCGGAGACATCGGCCTTCGCGTCCTCGGCGAGCACCGTGGGCTTCGCGGTCCGGAGATCGAGCGTCACCAGCGCGGAGGTGTCGCGGCCGCGGCTGTCCCGGAAATAGAGCGTCTTGCCGGCCGCGTCGAGGCCGAGCACGCTGCTCGTGACGGCGTCCTCCGGCCCGAACGCGACGAACGGCTTCGGCTCCTTGCCGGTGACGTCGAGGAACTCGTGGCCTCCGTCGGGCGTCATCCGCATCGCGAACCGCGCCTTGAAGTCGTCGTCGGCGACGAACCCCGCGAAGCCGTCGTTCTGCCGCACGAGCTTGCGCTCGCCGGTGCGGATGTCGACGCGGTAGAGGTCGTGGTGCTTCTTGTCCCGATCGTTCATGCCGATCAGGACCTCGTTCGGGATCTTCTGGCTCACCCCCTCGATCTGCGCGGCGATGCCCTCGAACGGCGTGAGGTCCTTGATCTGGCCGGTCTTGAGCTCGACGGCGTAGATATGCCAGTTCTCGTCGCCGCCCTTGTCCTGGCGGTAGAGGACATGATCGCTCGCGTAGGGGAACAGGAAGGTCCGGATGCCGCGGCTCTTCTCCTTCGTGACCGGCTGGGCCGCCTTCGGATCCTGGGCCGGACCGACCCACACGTTGAGCACGCCCTCGGAGGGGGCGAGGAACCCGAGCCGCTGGCCGTCCGGGCTGATCTTGGGGGACATGCGATCCGGGTTGCCGAAGAGCAGGCGCCTGGGCATGAGCGACGGGTCGGCGCGCGGCGCCTCCTTCGCCGGCGCGGCGGGCGCGGCGGCTGCCGGGGCGGCTGCCGGGGGCGGCGGCGCGGCGGCCTCCTGCGGCGGCGCCGGTGCGGGCGCCGGAGCGCCGCCGCAGGCGAGCGGCGCGGCGAGGGGCAGCAGGAACAGCGTTCGGAGCTTCTGGGGCAGGTTCATGGATTCACCCGACGCGCGGAGCCGGCGGCCGCACCCCACATGCGCCGCGTCCGCGCGCCGAGCGTCATACCCAGATCCCGCGGGCCGGTCCATCACCGTGTCGCGCCGCGTCGCCCCGCGTCGCGCCGCGGTGATGGACCGCGCGTCAGGCCGCTTCCTCGAGCATGCCGAAGCGATGGACCTGCGCGAGGTATGGATCGGGCTCGGACAGGGCGGCTTGCTCGGTGATCTCGATGGCGACCTGCTCGTATCCGATGGTTGTCTCGAGCGGCGACTGGTCCGGCGGGTTGAGCCAGTTCACCACCGTCGTCTTGTGGTGGTCGGCGCGCCGCGCCTGGGCGAGCACGCGGCGTGGATCCCGGTTCATGCGCGCGAGGCTGTGCAGGAACCGCACGCCCTCGAGCGTGATACCGCTCATCGGGATGACGCGGATCCGGGTCCGGCCGCCCTCGCGCCGCTTCGTGCGCGATTCCAGGTCGCCCTGCGCGCCCCGGGCCGGGCCGTGCTAGGAGCCCGGCGTGATCGCGAGCAGCGTCCCTGATCTCCGGATCCGCACCCGCAACGCCCTGCCCGTGCGCGAGGGCGGCGATCACGTCCTTTACTGGATGATCGCGAGTCGCCGGACACGCCACAATTTCGGCCTGGAGCGCGCGATCGCCTGGGCGACGGAGCTCGATCGGCCGCTCGTCGTGCTCGAGGCGCTCCGGTGCGGCTACCGCTGGGCGAGCGACAGGCTCCATCGCTTCGTGATCGACGGCATGGCCGACAACGCGCGCCGGTTCGCGGCGGCGGGCGCGCTGTATCACCCCTACGTCGAGCCGGCGGAGGGGGCGGGCAAGGGCCTGCTCGCCGCGCTCGCGGCGCGGGCCTGCGTGGTGGTGACGGACGACTACCCGTGCTTCTTTCTCCCCCGGATGGTCGCCTCGGCGGCGCGGCAGGCGCCGGTCCGCCTCGAGCAGGTGGACTCGAACGGCCTCTTGCCGGTCCGCGCGGCCGATCGGGTGTTCACGACGGCGCGCTCGTTCCGCATCTTCTGGCAGCGGGTGATCGGCGATCACCTCGGCGCGCTGCCCGCGGCCGATCCGCTGAAGAAGGCGCGGCTCCGGCCGGCGGCTCCCCTCCCCCGCGCGATCGCGCGGCGGTGGCCCGCGGCCTCGCCGGCGCTGCTCGGGGGCGACCCGGCCGCGCTCGCGGCGCTCCCCATCGATCACGCCGTCGCGCCGGTGCCCCGCCGGGGCGGCCCCGAGGCGGCCGGCGAGGAGCTCGCGCGCTTCGTCTCGGAGCGGCTCCCGCGCTACCTGGACGACCGCGATCACCCGGACGCCGGCGCGGCGAGCGGCCTGTCGCCGTACCTGCACTTCGGCCACCTCGCGGCGCACGAGGTGTTCGCCGCCGTCGCCCGGCGCGAGGGCTTCCGGCTCGACCGGCTCGGCCTGCCGGACGACGGCGTGAAGCGGCCGAGCGGCAGCCGCGAGGGGTTCTGGGGGATGAGCCCCTCGGCCGAGGCGTTCCTCGAGCAGCTCGTCACGTGGCGTGAGATCGGGTTCAACGCCTTCGCGCTGGGGGCGAGCGAGGGCGACGGCCCGCGCCTCTCGTGGAAGCGCGACCCGACCGACTACGAGTCTCTTCCGGACTGGGCGCTCGCGACGCTGAAGAAGCACGAGCGCGACAGGCGCCCGCGCGTCTATTCGCTCGAGGCGCTCGCGGCCGGGGCGACGTACGACCGGATCTGGAACGCGTCGCAGCGCGAGCTCCTCCGCGAGGGGCGGATTCACAACTACCTGCGGATGCTCTGGGGCAAGAAGATCCTGGAGTGGTCGCCGACCCCGCGCGAGGCGCTGGAGGTGATGGTCGAGCTCAACAACCGCTATGCGCTCGACGGCCGCGATCCGAACTCCTACTCGGGCATCTTCTGGGTGCTCGGCCGCTACGATCGGGCCTGGGGCCCCGAGCGGGAGATCTTTGGCACGGTACGTTACATGTCGTCCGAGAACACGGCCCGGAAGCTGCACCTCAAGGAGTACCTGGCGCGGTATGCGACGTAGCGCGCGCGACCACCGCCGGCGCCGGGCGTGAGGCGCGGGGGCTCGCCCCGGGGTTCCGGGCTGAGGCATCCCCTCGAATTCTTTGGGAAAATTGAACAGGGAGGCGGGGAGGCGGGGAGGAAAATCTTCCAATACTCCCCGTCTCCCCGCCTCGCTGTTCAATTTTCCCGCTGAAAATGGCTGCAAGATGAGGGGATTCCTTAGGTCCGGAGGGCGCGGCGCAGCGCCGCGGGTCGACGGGCGCCCCTCGGCCGGCGTCGACGCTGGCGCGGCCGCGCCGGACGCCGGGAGCGCTGCGGGCGGCGGGGGGTCGGCGCGGGGGCGCACGCGGGGTTCGACGCGGCCGCCGGGGTGAGCTATCGAGCGGGCGTGGAACTCCTCCGTGAATTTTTCAGCAGGCTGAGGGAGCTCGAGTCGCTCCTCGAGTGGGGCGGCTACCCCGTCCTGATGATCATCATCTTTGCCGAGACGGGGCTGCTCATCGGGTTCTTCCTTCCCGGCGACTCGCTGCTCGTCACGGCCGGGGTGCTCGTCAACGCGGGGCTCATCAACCCGCTCAACCTGACGAACTTCCAGAACCTGCTCCTGATGAACGTCACGCTGATGGCGATGGCGATCATCGGCGACGCGGTGGGGTTCTCGATCGGCCGGCGCGCCGGGCCGAAGATCTTCACGCGCGAGCAGTCGCTGCTGTTCCGCAAGGATCACCTGATCGCGACGCAGAAGTTCTACGAGAAGCACGGCGGCAAGACGATCATCCTGGCGCGCTTCATGCCGTTCGCGCGGACGTTCGCGCCGGTCGTTGCGGGCGTGGGCCAGATGGCCTACCGGCGCTTCGCGATCTTCAACGTGGCGGGCGGCGTTCTCTGGGTCTTCTCGATGACCTTCCTCGGGTACTTCCTTGGCAAGATCTTCGACGCGAAGCAGATCGAGCGGGTGGTTTACCTGATCATCTTCGTCTCGGTGGCGCCCGTCCTCTTCGGGGCCATCAAGCACCGGCTCCAGCAGAAGAAGGGCCCCGAGCGGCTCGGAGCCGAGCCGTAGGCCGGGCGAAAGCCGCCCCCCGGTCGCCCGGCAGAAGCCGAGGAATCGGGCTCCAGACAACCCCGCTGCCATCAAGCCAGCTGGACGGGCGTGGCCGGTCGACTCCACATGATGGCAACATCGATGAGAGCACCTGGGCGGCCACGTGCACACGATACACGATAGCGGACGCCGACGAACGCGCGCGTGGATCAGGCGGGCCAGGCGGGCACCGATGAAAGCGTGTCCTCGGGCGTCAGCCAAGCGGTCGAAGAGGAAGACCTGCTGACGTTCGCTGACGTTCACGGGCCCGCCGGGCGCTTCCACCGTGGGCATCAGGCGCCGCCTGCGATCGCGGCCTCGCCGGCCCGACCTCCTCGTTTAGCCGCCTCCTCTTGTACTCCTCACCACCCCCCGGCTACCCTCTCCTCCCACCATGCAGCAGCACCCCGCGGTCCCCTCCGGCGTCCCCGTTGCCGGCGACGTCCTCGCGGGCAAGTACCGCATCGAGCGCGTGCTCGGCGCCGGCGGCATGGGCGTGGTCCTCGCGGCGTGGCACCTCGTCCTGGAGCGCCGCGTCGCCATCAAGTTCCTCCTCCCGGAGGCGGCCGCGCTCCCCGACGCCAGCGCCCGCTTCCTCCGCGAGGCCCGCGCCGCCGCCGCCCTCGACGGACAGCACATCGCGCGCGTCATCGATGTCGGCACGCTGGACTCGGGCGCGGCCTACATGGTGCTCGAGTACCTGACCGGCGACGATCTCGGCCAGGTGCTCCAGACCCGCGGCCCCCTCCCGCTCGCCGAGGCCGCCGACTACCTCCTCCAGGCCTGCGAGGCGCTCGCCGAGGCGCACGCGCGCGGCATCATCCACCGCGACCTCAAGCCGAAGAACCTCTTCCTCACCCGCCGCCCCGACGGGACTCCCCTCCTCAAGGTCCTCGACTTCGGACTGTCGAAGTTCATCGCCACCGGCGACTCCGTCAAGGAAGCGAGCCTCACCGCGACGGGCCTCATCATGGGCTCGATCCACTACATGTCGCCCGAGCAGATTCGCAGCCTGAAATACGCGGATGTGCGCACGGACATCTGGGCTCTCGGCGTGATCCTGTATCGCATGCTCACGGGGCGGCACCCGTTCGAGGGCGACAGCATCACCGCGGTCACGGCGGCGATCATGATGGACACGCCCACCTCCATCCTGACCCTGCGGCCGGATCTGCCGCCGGCCGTGGGCGCGCTCGTGGGCCGGTGCCTCACGAAGGACCCGGCGGTCCGCGTCCAGAGCGTGACCGAGATCGGCCGCGTGCTCGCGCCCTTCGGGACGCAGCGCGCGAGGCTCTCGTTCGAGAGCATCGATCGGCTCCTGCCGGAGCCCGCCGCCCGCGCCGGGTACCCGCCGGCCGCTGGGCCCTCCGGCGCGCTCGGCGCGTCGTCGCCCGCACGGGGCGAGGCCCCCATCGCGCCCGAGGCCATGACGGAGCCCATGCCGGTTCGCGCCGGCGCGCCGTCGTCGCCGGGCGGCGAGGCGGCGGGGACGGCGCACGCGACGCTGCCGCACGCATCCTGGGGCAACACGACGCGGACGCGCGCGCCGCGCAGCCGCGTGGCGCTGCTCGCCGGCGCCGCCGGCGCGCTCGCCCTGGCCGGGTTCATCCTGGTGTGGCGCCTGACGGCGAGCGGGCCCGCGGACAGCGGCGCGCCGACGGCCTCGATCCCGACGCCCGAGCCTGCGTCGGCGTCCCCCGGCGCGGTGACGGTGACGCCCACCATGGCTGCCGCCGAGACCGAGCCCCCTGCGCCTCCGGCCAGGACAGCGCCCGTCGCGAGCGCTCCGGCCGGAGCCGACGCGAAGCTCGCAGGAGCTTCCGCAGCGCCGCCGAAGCCGAGCGCGACCGCAGCGCAGCCGAAGCCGAGCGCGATCGCTTCGCAGCCGAAGCCGAGCGCGATCGCTTCGCAGCCGAAGCCAAGCGCGACCGCCGCGCTGCCGGTCAAACAGCCATCGCGCGCCGGTGCGAGCAAGACGCCCGACATGGGAGACAAGTGGGATTGATGCGAACAACGTATCTCGCCGCTCGACGGAGCGTTCTCTCGCTGGCCCTCGTCTGCGCGATGAGCCATGCGGCGGCCGCGCAGCCCAGCAACGCCAAGGCCGACGCGCAGGCGCTCTTCGAGCAGGGCCGCGCGGCCGTGGAGGCGCGGGACTGCGCCCGCGCGATCCCGCTCTTCCGCAAGAGCCAGGAGACGTATCCGGCCCGCGGCACCCTGTTCAACCTCGCGCAGTGCGAGGCCGAGCTCGGGCAGATCGCCAGCGCGACGCGGCATTACAAGGAGCTGCTGCCGCAGCTGGAGCCCAGCGACCCCCGTCTACCCGTCACCCAGCAGCGCCTCGCGGAGCTCGCGCCGCGCCTGCCCAGGGTGGTGATCGAGCTCGCGCAGGGCGCGCCGGCGCCCGCGGAGCTGCGCCTCGATGAAGCGCCGCTGTCGCAAGGCAGCGTCGGCAGCGAGCTCCCGGTCGATCCCGGGGACCACGTGATCGTCGCGAGGTGGGCAGACGGCCGGCAGACCGAGGCGCGCGTGTCGCTCGGCGAAGGGGCGCGCAAGGGCGTCCGCCTCGAGCCGCCGACCGTCGCGCCGGCCGCCGTCGCGCCGGCCCTAGCCCCCGAGTCCGCCGCGCCGCAGGCCTCCTTGCCTCCTCCCCACGACGCCTCCGGCGCCGCATCCAGCGGCCTGCGCACGCTCGCCTTCGTGGTCGGCGGCGTCGGCGTCGCGGCCGTGAGCGGGAGCCTCATCATGGGCGGGCTCGCGCTCGGCACGAAGGGCGACCTCGAGAAGGAATGCCCGACGCCCTCGCAGTGCAGCGAGAGCGGCATGTCCCTCCGCTCACAGGGTCAGACGCTCACCACCACAGGCACCGTGCTCGGCGTCCTCGGGCTCGCCGGGATCGGCGCTGGCGTGGTGCTCCTCCTGACGGCGCCAGAGCAGGGCACCTCGGTCGCCCTCACGCCCGCGATCCTGCCGGGCGGCGGCGGCGCGCTGCTGCGCAGCCGCTTCTGAGATCCCGGTGCGACCAGCGGGCGGGCGAGCAGATAATTTTCAATCGTTTCGCCAGCTTATCGTCACCGCAAAAAAAGATCGCCCGGCGTGTCGATCCCGCCGTCCCCCGTTCGTCGTGACGATGAAGCCAGGGTTCACCCCGGGCCAGAGACCCTCCGGAGCCCAGCTCCACCACCACGGAAGCAAGGAGACACGACCATGCGATTCATGATCCTGATCAAGGCCACCAAGGACAGCGAAGCGGGCGTCATGCCGGGCGAGCAGCTCCTCACCGAGATGGGGAAGTTCAACGAGGAGCTGGTCAAGGCCGGCATCCTGGTCGCGGGCGACGGCCTCCACCCGAGCGCGAAGGGCGCGCGCGTCAGGTTCTCCGGCGACAAGCGGACCGTCATCGACGGGCCCTTCACCGAGACGAAGGAGCTGATCGCCGGCTACTGGATCTGGGAGGTGAAGTCGAAGGAAGAGGCGATCGCGTGGGTGAAGCGCTGCCCCAACCCGATGCTCGAGGAGTCCGAGATCGAGATTCGCCAGGTGTTCACGGCAGAGGACTTCGGCCCCGCGCTCACGCCCGAGCTCCGGGAGCAGGAGGAGCGCCTGCGCGCGCAGACCGAGGAGCGCCTGCGCGGGGAGTCGTCCGGGAAGCAGTAGCCGCGGCGCGCGCGGGGTCGCCCCGGCCGAGCGCCCTGCCCCGGCGGAGCGCCCTGCCCCGGCGGAGCGCCCTGCCCCGGCGGACGGAGGGCTTGCGCCGGCGGAGGAAGGTGCTCTGATCGGCCGCCGTGACGGCCCCCGATGTGCATCGCGCGATCCACGCGGTCTTCCGGATCGAATCGGCCCGGCTCATCGCCGGCCTCGCGCGGATGGTGCGCGACGTGGGCCTCGCCGAGGAGCTCGCCCAGGACGCGCTCGTCGCCGCGCTCGAGCGGTGGCCCGAGTCAGGCGTCCCGGACAACCCGGGCGCGTGGCTCATGGCCACCGCGAAGCGCCGCGCGATCGACGAGCTCCGCCGGCACAAGCGGCTCGAGCGCAAGCACGAGGAGCTCGGCCACGAGATCGAGGCCCAGCAGGCGCAGGCCGCGCCGGATCTGGACGCCGCGCTCGACGACGACGTCGGCGACGACCTCCTGCGCCTCGTGTTCACGGCGTGCCACCCGGTCCTCTCGACCGAGGCGCAGGTCGCGCTCACCCTCCGCCTGCTCGGGGGCCTGACGACCGACGAGATCGCGCGCGCGTTCCTCGTCCCGGAGCCGACCGTCGCCCAGCGCATCGTCCGGGCGAAGCGGACCCTCGCCGAGGCGCGCGTCCCCTTCGAGGTCCCGCGCGGCGACGAGCTCGCCCCCCGCCTCTCGTCGGTGCTCCAGGTCATCTACCTCGTCTTCAACGAGGGCTACTCGGCGACCGCCGGCGACGACTGGATGCGCCCCGCGCTCTGCGAGGACGCGCTCCGCCTCGGCCGCATCCTCGCCGAGCTCGTCCCGAAGGAGCCGGAGGTCCACGGCCTCGTCGCGCTCCTCGAGATCCAGGCCTCGCGCTCCAGGGCGCGGATCGGCCCGTCGGGGGAGCCCATCCTGCTCCTCGAACAGAACCGCGTGCGCTGGGATCACCTGCTGATCCGCCGCGGCCTCGCGGCGCTCGAGCGCGCCGAGGCGCTCGGCGGCGCGCTCGGCCCGTACGCGCTCCAGGCCGCGATCGCCGCGTGCCACGCCCGCGCGCGGACCGCGGAGGAGACGGACTGGGCGCGCATCGCGGCGCTCTACGCGGCGCTCGCCCGGATCACGCCGTCCCCCGTGGTCGAGCTGAACCGCGCCGTCGCGCTCTCGATGGCGTTCGGCCCGGCCGCGGGCCTCGCCGTCGTGGATGCGCTGACGTCGGAGCGCTCCCTCGCGAGCTACCACCTGCTGCCGAGCGTGCGCGGCGACCTGCTCGCGAAGCTCGGCCGCCTCGACGAGGCGCGCGCGGAGTTCGAGCGCGCGGCGTCGCTCACGCGCAACGCCCGCGAGCGCGCGCTGCTCCTCGGGCGCGCCGCCGCGTGCGCGGGCGGCTCGGCGCCGCCGCGGTGACGGCGGGCGCGGCCAGCGGGGCGATCCCCGGGAGGCGTGCCCCGCGCCGCCGCCCGTCTCGCCGGGCAGGCGGCGGAGAGCGGCTCACCCCCGATCCACCGCGGCTGCGAACGCCTCGGCGCTCGCCGCCGTCGCCGCGCTGGTCAGCCAGCGCTCCAGCGACGCCGGCTGCTCGCACGCGAGCACCCGGGCCCGCACCACCTCCGGCACCGCGAGCCCGCGCGCCGAGAGCACCGCGAGGATCGCGCGCGCCTGGGTGCGCGCCTCGGCCCGCGCCTGCACCCACTCGTCCGTGAACCGCGACGCGTCGCGCTCCTCGAACAGCGCCGCGACCGGCACGGCGCCGAGGCCGTGCTTGCCCAGCTCCGGCAGCAGCGGCACCTCCGCGCCCGGCCGGTAGGTGATCGACGCCGTCCCCGGCCGCACGACCTCGAGCTCTCGCCGCTCCGCGTGCGCGATCCATACCCACGGCCACTCGTGCTCCAGGTAGAGCTTCACCTTCTCTTCCAGGTAACGCCGCGACTGCGTGCCCCGGATCTCCACGGCCAGCACCGGCTTGCCGCGGTACGCGTCGTTCCGCGGCGACGACAGATCGCCCACGACCACCACGTCCGGCGCCCGGAGCGACGGCCCCCCCGGGTCGCTGAGGTCGCAATAGACATCCGTCATCACGGTGAGCCCCTCGCGCGCGTGCGTCCGGAAGAGCGCGGCGATGAGGGCCATCACGATGCCGTGGATATCCTTGCTCCCCATCTGCTCTATCAGCTCCCCGCGGTGCAGCTCCCACGGGCTGCCGTCGTAGCAGTCGGCCTCGGTGCCCAGCCGGCGGCCGGTCGGGCCGAAGTCTCGCAGCTCGATCGGCCCGGTGTTCCGGGGCGGACGGGGCAGCAAGCCGTTCGTACGTGCCGTCATGCCTGCCAGCATAGCACGCGCCGCGAGCCCCCCACCCCACCCCGCTCGCGGCGCCCCGGGTCGTGCCGGCCCGAGGACCGCCCGCGCGGGGCCGCCTCGCCCCCGTCGCCTCAGGCCGCGAGCTTCTGATCCGCGACGTCGAGCGCCGCGTCGAGCGCCGCGATCCCCTCGTCGATCTCCGCCTCGCTGATGATGAGCGGCGGCGCCACAAGCAGGTGGCTCACCCAGCCCATGAGGGACACCCCGCGCTTGGCCGCCTCGGCGACGACCGCGTCGACCACGAGCGGCCGCCGGGCCGCCTTGTCCTGCGGCACGTTGAACGGCTCCTTCGTCGCGCGGTCCTTCACGAGCTCCACCGCCCAGAAGAGGCCGAGCCCGCGCACGTCGCCGATCGAGGGGTGCTTCTCCTTCAGGGCGCGGAGCTTCTCGCCCACGATCGCGCCCATCTTCGTCGAGCGGTTCAGGAGATCCAGCCGGCGGTACTCGTCGATCGCCGCGATCACGGGGGCCAGCGTGAGCGGATGGGCCTCGTAGGTGTGGCCGTGAGCGAACATGTTGTCGTCGAAGTAGTCCGCGATCGCGCGGGAGGTCGCGACGACCCCGAGCGGCGCGGCCGCGTTCGTCACGCCCTTCGCGGTCGTCAGGATGTCCGGGACCACGCCCCAGTGATCGACCGCAAACCACTTTCCGGTCCTGCCCCAGCCGCTCATCACCTCGTCCGCGATGAGGAGCACGCCGCGCTTGCGCGCGACCTCCGCGATCCTCGGCAGGTACTCGGCCGGCGGGATGAGCACGCCGTTCGTGCCCACGATCGGCTCGACGAGCACCGCCGCCACGTTCTCCTCGTGGTCGATCATGTAGGCCAGGTAGTCGGCGCACGCGACGCCGCACTCGGGGTAGCTCCGGCCGAGCGGGCAGCGATAGCAGTTCACCTCGGGGCCGAACACCACGCCCGGGATCTTGCCCGCCGGCTCGATGAACCAGCGGCGGAAGTCGCCTGTCGCCGCGACCGAGCCCGCCGTCGAGCCGTGGTACGACGTGTAGCGCGCGATGATCTTGTGCTTGCCCGTGGTGAGCCGCGCCATCTTGAACGCCGCCTCGTTCGCCTCCGTGCCCGACGTCGCGAAGAAGAACTTGTCGAGCCCCTTCGGCATCACCTCGAGCAGCTTCTGCGCCGCCCTGGCCCGCACCTCGCACGTGTGCGCGGGGCTGATGTAGGCGAGCTGCCTCGCCTGCGCGCAGATCGCCTCGATCACGGCCTCGTTCTGGTGGCCGAGGTTCGAGCAGATGAGCTGGGACGACAGGTCCAGGTAGCGCTTGCCGGCCGCGTCCCAGAAGGCGCAGCCCTCCGCGCGGGTGACGTGGATCGGCTTCCAGCCGCGCTGGGCGCGCCAGGTGCCGTACGTGTGCTTCGTGGTCAGCTCGACGATGTCATCGCTCATGGCAACCTTCGCGGTTCGAGGAGGCGCCCAGCGTAGAGGGTGGACCGACCTCCTCGCACGCGATTTTCCCCGCGCCGCTCGCCCGCTCCCGCTCCGGGCGGCGCGCTCCGCCGCGCTCTCCCGCGCAGCGTCGCCGTCGCGCGGCGCCGTCGCCCTCTGAAGCCCGGGCGGCGCGAGCGGCCTCCCCGCGCTGCGCGAGATCGCCTGGAAAGGCAGGCCGTGTTCCGTCCTTATCGCCTCGCTCGCACGTCGCTCGCCCTCTCGATCGAGATGGCGTTCGGCTCGGCCCACGACGCCGAGCCGCCGGCGGGCGTCGCCCCGCTCGACGCGACGCTGAAGAGCACGCCCCAGGCGAGCTTCTGAGCCGCCGCGCGGCGGGGCGACGCCCGCCGGCGCCTCAGCGCGCGGCCCCGGCTTCCGCCCGCGCCACGTCCCCGAGGCGGGCGACGCGGTACTCCAGCCGGGAGATGACCTCGTCCTTCGTCGCGCCCTCGCCCACGTCCATCAGCACCTTCTGACACATCGCGCACATCTGCAGGAGGTGGGACCGGAGGTCCTCGGGGGTGCACTTCCCGCTCCTCAGCTCGTCCAGCCGCCTCGAGAGCCCCTCCGTCTCGCGGCCCGCCTGGGCCGGATCCCCGGCGGCCGCCGGGTCGTTCCAGCGCGCCGAGCTGGCCTCGCACAGGAAACACGCACCCCCTTCGATAGGCTTTTGCAGCATGGCTCTCTCGCGCCTCCTCGCGCCGTGGGTCTGTCTGGAAGGCTATCCTGGAGCCGCTCGCCCGGATCACAAGCCGGGCAGCTCTCCATTGGCCGCAGCGAGGTGAAAGCGCGCGGTCGAGGCGGGCTCGACCGTCGAGGTGCCGCTCGGGGACATGTTCTGGGGCGACCGGTACGGGTTCGTGACCGACCTGTTCGGCCAGACCCCTCCAGGATCGGCGTCGAGCCCACGGAGAGCTACTCCATCCCGGTCAGCTTCCCTGCGCCGGCCTGGCTCATGATGATGGCCGGGATGTCGGCTGCCGGATCAGCGCGGATCGCGTAGTACGCGGTCGGGTCGAACCCCTTGCCGTTCTCGACCCCGCCGTGCAGCGTCTCGCCCACGATGTTGGTGTCTGTCCACGTCAGGTCGGTCCCGCCGTAATCCTTGGATGTGCGTTTCACCGTGTCGACGTGGTTGCCCTCCGCGTGCACGGAGGCGCCCGCGCCGAGGCCGATGAAGTAGTCGCTGATCTCGTTCGCGAAGTTGTTGAAGACGTGCGCCTGGCCGAAGCGCACGCGCGGGTTCCGCTGGACGGTGTGGTCGAGCCAGTTGTGATGGTAAGTGACGTGCAGACGCCCCGTGTCCTGCGGGCCGTTGCTGTCGTCATGGCCCAGCAGCATGGTCTTGTCCGTCTCGACGAAGTGGTTCCACGAGACCGTCACCCAGTCCGACCCGCGCTTGACGTCGACGGAGCCGTCGTAGCTCTCGTGGAACGTGTTGTGGTCCACCCACACGTGGTGGGAGTAGCACTGGACGTTGATCGAGTCGTCCGTCGAGTTGATGAAGGTCAGGTTGCGGATGATGACGTTCGAGACATGGGTGAAGAGCGACGCCTTGTCGGGATCGCACGTGACGCCGTGCGCAGCGACGAGATCCGGCGTCCAGCCGTTGATGTCGAAGCCGAAGCCGTCGATCGTCGCGCTCGTGCCCAGACCGATGATGGTCTTGTTGGAGCCGACGTCCAGCATCTCGACGTCGGCAGGGCCCGCGATGGTGCCCGAGATCCGGATCACCCTCGGGGTGTGATCGCCGATGGCGGCGGCCAGCTCCGCGTAGGACGTCACGGTCACGACCTCGCCGCCTGCGCCGCCGGTCGTGGTGTCCAGGCCATCGGCGCTGTAGGCGGCGAAGCCCACCAGGGTGGGATCTCCAGTCGAGCCGCCGCCCGAGCCGCTGCCCGACGTCGTGGCGCCCGAACCGCTGCCCGACGTGGCGCCCGGGCCACCGCCGGAGGTCGCGCCCGAGCCGCCGCCCGAGGTCGTTCCAGCGCCAGGGCTGCCGCTCGACGAGGAGCCGCCGGGCGTGACGCCGCTCTCGGGATCGGGCTCCGCGCCGTCGTCCGTCGCGCTCTCGCCGCACGCGGCCAGGAGGGCCACGCATCCGAACGCCACCGCGGTCGCGTACATCGTCGATCTCCTCATGGCGACACCGACATGGCACTTGAATTGTTCGATGCTCACGAGTTCCTCTCATCAGCAGCTCATGACGTCGAGCGCTGGACGGATCCATGCACACGACGATCCAGCGCCATGCGAGCCGGCCGGTGAGACGCCCGGTCGGGAGAGCCGTCAACCGGCGATTGACACGTGTTGACAGCTGCGGTTGACACCGATCCGAGGTGCTCCAGGCGGCGCGCATGACGTCGCCCGCAGAGGCCCGGCGCCGAATGGCGCTGCACCGAGAGGCGCGGCGAGGGGGACGAGCTCGATCCCCGCGATCCGCACGACGTCAGACCCGCGCCGCTCGGCCCCGGCGCGGCGAGCCTGCGCGGCGCCGGATCAGCGTCCTGTGGCGCGCCTCACGTCCCTTGCGGGTCGAGCTGGCGCACAACCCGGCACGGGTTGCCGGCGGCGAACACGCCGCCCGGGATATCCCGGGTGACGACGCTGCCGGCGCCGATCACCGTGCCGGCGCCGATCCGCACCCCCGGGCAGAGGATCGCGCCGCCGCCGATCCACACGTCGTCGCCGATGTCCACCGGGCGGGAGAACTCCACCCCCGTGCGCCGCTCCGCCGCGGACATCGGGTGGTTCACTGTGTAGATCTGCACCGTGGGGCCGAACAGGACGTTGTTGCCGATGCGCACCGGCCCGACGTCGAGGACAACGCAGTTGAAGTTGAAGAACACCCGCTCGCCCAGCGAGATGTTGGTGCCGTAATCGCAGTAGAACGGCGGCTCGATCCAGGCGACGACGGGCGCGCCGAACAGCTCCTGGATCAGGCGGGCGCGCTCGTCCTGCTGCTCGTCGCGGGTCGCGTTCAGCGCCTGGCACAGGTCGCGCGCGCGGCGCCGCTCGGCGCAGAGCTGCGGATCGCGGAAGTCGTACGGCTCGCCCGCCAGCATCTTTTCTTTCTCGGTCTTCATCCTCTTCCCTCGTCGGTGAGCACGCGCCGCCAGTACCGCGGCCCGCGCGGCCGGTCCAGCAGGAGCGGCCGCGCGGGTTGCGCAGATTGCGCAGGATCTCGCTCAACTCGCGCGGCCTCGCGCAATCTCACGCACAACGCGCGCCGCGAGGGCGTGGTGTATCGGCCCTTTCGTGCGCTCGCGGCGCTGGCGCGGGACCTGCTCTGAAGGTGGGAGACCGGGAGGCGGCGGACAGCGCGCGGCATATCGCCGCCGCCGTACCGCGGCCTCGGGCGGCCCCACAGGAGGTCTCATCAACATGAACGGACAACTCGCGACGATCGGTCTCTCTCACATGGATCAGGGAACGAGAGCAGGAGACGTGCAGAGCAGCGACGCGCGTGCGTTCCTGGCGCAGGTCGAGGTGGACGAGCGCCTGGCGGACAAGATGGCGGAGGCCGACGGGGACATGACCCGCATCCTCGCGATCGCCGCCGAGGCGGGGTGCTCGTGCACCGCGGAGGACCTCGCGAGGGCGTACGAGGAGCACGTGCGCGCGGCGCCCGGCGGCTCGGCCTATGACTTCGGGTATCCGGTCGTCTACCTGAGCCTCCGCGCGCCCTCGGACCTCAGCCACGCGGCGGTGTACCTGAGCCTCCGCGCCCCCTCGGACGCGGGTCACCTGCTGTCGTCCTGAACAACGCCGGCGCGCTCTCACCACCTTGCGCGCGAACCACGGCTCCCCGCTCTCCGCTCTCAGGAGGACCTTCATGATCCCATCCCCCGGTCCGAAAGGGCACCCCTTGCACGGCTCCTGGCCGGAGTTCCGCGAGGATCCCCTCGCGTTCCTGCTCGATGGCACGCTGGCGTACGGCGATTTCTTCCGGTTCCGGCTGGGGCTCCAGCCGTGCTTTGCCGTCTCGGATCCGGCCGCGATCACCCGGGTGTTCTCGGACCGGGAAGGCTTCACGGACAAGACGCCGCCGCACCGGATGCAGGACGCGTATCCGCGGAGCGTCGCGCGCCTCGAGGGGAGCGAGCACCTCGAGCGCCGGCGGGCGCTCGCGCCGGCGTTCCAGCGGGAGGCGGTCTGCGCGCGCGTCGAAGCCGCCCAGCGCGTGGCGCGCGAGGGGCTCGGGCGGCTGCGCACCGGCGAGGTGCGCGCGGTGCTGCCGGTGCTCGAGGACATGGCCCTGCGGAGCGCGTCGATGCTGCTCCTCGGGGACGCGGGAGAGCGGGTCGTCGAGCGCATCGCGACCGAGCTGCCCCGCGTGGAAGCGTGGCTGGGCCACGCCGCGGACGACGAGGGGGCTTATGACCGGGCCCGGGAGGCGCTCGCGGCGTCCATCGTGGAGGCGGCGGAGCACCGCAGGGCCGCCGGCAACGCCGGCTCGACCGATCTGCTGGATCCGCTCGTGCGCGCGGTGGACGCCGGGCTGATGGATGAGCAGGCCATGATCGACGAGATCGTCATGATGCTGGTCACGCACGTTCCGACCGCCGCCGCGTCGGCCTGGGCGCTCCACGAGCTCGCGCAGCGCCCGGAGGCGCGCAGGAGCCTCGAGGAGGAGCTCGACGGGATCGGCGCGCAGGGCGCGGCGGTGGAGCGCGCCCCGCTGCTGTCCGCGGTGGTGCTGGAGACCTTGCGGCTGCACCCGCCGGTGTGGGTGCTGGCGCGCGAGGCGCGGCGGGAGTTCCGCCACGGGCCGCACGCGGTGAGCGCCGGGAACGAGGTGCTCGTGAGCCCGTATGTCATGCAGAGGCTCCCGCGGTACTGGAAGCGTCCGGAGGAGTTCCTCCCGGAGCGCTTCCTGCCGGGCTCACCGCTGCACGAGGAGCGCCCGTCGGCGGCGTTCATCCCCTTCGGGCTCGGGATGCGCAAATGCATCGGCGAGCGGACGGCCCTTCTGCAGATGAAGCTGATGCTGGCCGCGCTCGTGCGGGAATTCCGGTTCGAGCTGCCCGCGGGCTACGAGGCGGGCGTCGGCGGCCGGCGGCCGCTCGTGCCGCGCGATGGATTGCCGATCCTCGCGGAGCGCCGCAGCAGGACCGATGATCGACGGTCGCACGACAGCGCGGTGGCTCCGTGAACGTCGAGATGCGTCCCCCGCTCGGCGGCGTGCCCCCGAGCGGCGCTCAGGAGAAGCCCATGGGGCACCGCGCCGGCGGCTGAGCGGCGGGATCCCGGAGCGCCGGTTCTGCCTGGCTGCCCTGGACCGCAGCAGCGCGCCGCTCCGCCGCGCGCCTTTCCCGCTCTCCCTCCAGGATCATCGCCACACCCCCGCTCGGCCCCATGGTGAGCCCCCGGCGCACGTGCTGGATGGGCGCCTGGCTCTCGAGCCGGAGCCGGTATTTTCCGAGGATCGTGCCGAGGACGACCTTCATCTCGACCATCGCGAACGCCGCGCCCAGGCACCGCCGGGCTCCGCCGCCGAACGCGATGAACTCGAAGGGAGAGAACCTCCGATCGAGGAAGCGAGAGGGCCGGAACCGCTCGGGCGACGGATAGAGGTCCTCACGGCCGTGCAGGAGCAGCGGAGAGGCCGTGACCGCTTCGCCGGCCGGGATGGTGTAGCCGTCGAGCTGGAATGGCCTCTTCACCACCCGGGCGACGTCCACCACGGGCGGGTGAATGCGGAGCGCCTCGAGACACACCGCCTCCAGGTACGGCAGCGACGCGAGCGCGTCCGGCGCGGGGGCCGGGCCGAGCGCGTCGATCTCGTCGACGACCCGCGCGAGCACGGCCGGCTCGCGGTGCAGCCAGTACATCGCCCAGCCGAGGGACATGGCCGTCGTCTCGTGGCCCGCGAACAGGATCGCGCGGAGCTGCTCCGCGATCTCCACGTCGGTCATGCCGCCGCCGTCGTCGTGGCGCGCGCTGATCATGAGCCCGAGGATGTCCTGCGAGGCGTCGCCCGCCGCGCGCCTCGCCCGGATCTCCTCGACGAGCAGCGCGTCGAGCGCCCTGGTCGCGCGCTGGTTGCGCGCGTAAGGGCCGAAGCCGGCGAAATCGCGCCGGAGCGCGGGAAGGACGATGAAGCTCGGGCTCAGCGACCCGATGAGGCCGAGCACGGCCTCGCGGGTCCTGCCGATGCGCTCCTCGCCCCGCACGCCGAAGACCACGCGGACGATCACGTCGAGCGCGATCGCCTGGGTCGCCGCGAGCATCGAGAACGAGCGGCCCGGCCGCCACCGCGACGCGACGTCCAGGCTGATGTCCGCGATCGTCTTGCCGTGACCCCGCATCGCGCCGGCGCTGAACGGCGGCCCGAGCAGCTTCCGGTCGCGCCGGTGCCGGGCGCCCGTCGTCACCACCACCGACGATCTCCCGAAGACCGGCTCCGTGAACTCGACGCCCCAGACATCGAATACCTCGGGATCCGCCGTGTAGATCGCGCGAATCGCCCCGGGATCGCCCGTGATGGTCAGCATCCCGTTCGGCGACTTCACGCGAAACGTGGGGCCGTACTGGGCGGCATATCGCTTGAATACCGGCTCGGGGGAGATGAATCCGGTGCGGATGAAGTCCACGAGGCTGAACGACCTCGGCCCGGGCGGCAGGTTTCCCATCGCGTGGCTCCGTGGGTCCATGAGGGTTGTCGCGCTGTCCCCGGCCGGGTGCACGAAGGCGCCGGGGACACGATCGACACGCGCGCCGACGTCTGGTTCCGGAAGATCGCCGGCGCGCGTCCGATCAGGCGTGCAGCTCGCTCCGCCGCACGACCTCCACGACGGCCTCGTCGAGCGGGAGCTCGCGCTGGTGCCCGCCCTCCCGCTCCCGGAGCGCGACGGAGCGGCGCTCTGCCTCGCGCTTGCCGACCACCGCGACGAGCGGGATCGCGGCGGCGTGCGCGACGGCGATCTTCCGCGAGAGCGAATCGTCGCCCGCGTCGAGGATCGCGCGTATCCCCTTCTCCCGGAGCCGCAGGAGGACCTCCTCGGCATAGGCGCGCTGCGCGTCTGTCACCGGCACCACGACGACCTGCTCGGGCGATAGCCAGAACGGCAGCCCGCCCCGGTAATGTTCGAGCAGGATGCCGAGGAAGCGCTCCACGCTGCCGAACAACGCGCGGTGGAGGATGGCTGGTCGCCGGCGCGCGCCCGACGCATCGACATAGGTGATGTCGAAGCGCTCCGGCAGCACGAGATCGAGCTGGATCGTCCCGCATTGCCAGCTCCGCCCGAGCCGGTCGCGCAGCACGAACTCGAGCTTGGGCCCGTAGAAGGCCCCCTCGCCGGGCTGCACCCGGTAATCGAGCCCCGCGCTCCTCGCCGCCGCGGACAGCGCCGCTTCCGCCCGGTCCCACACGGCGTCGCTCCCGTGGCGCTCGGCGGGGCGCGTCGAGAAGCCGACCGCCATGTCCTGGAAGCCGAAGCCGGCATAGAAGTCGCGGAGCGCGCTCGCGAACCGCACGACCTCGGCCTCGATCTGCTCCTCGACACAGAAGATGTGCCCGTCGTCCTGAGTGAACTGGCGCAGGCGGAAGAGGCCGTGCAGCGTGCCGCTCGGCTCGTCCCGGTGCACCATGCCGAGCTCGCCGATCCGCAGCGGCAGATCCCGGTACGACGGCGCCATGCGGGCCACGATCTGCATGTGACCTGGGCAGTTCACGGGCTTGATGGCCGCCGCGTGATCCTCCTCGGAGAGCCGGAACATGTTGGAAGAGAAGTTGTCCCAGTGGCCGCTGGCCTTCCAGATCGCCTGCCGCAGGATCAGCGGCGTGCGGACCTCTTGATAGCTGTCACGCATCATCTGGCGCCGGACCGCCTCCTCCAGGAGGCGCACCAGCGCGAAGCCGCGCGCGTGCCAGAACACCATGCCTGGCGCCTCCTCCTGGAAATGGAACAGGTCGAGGCGCTGGCCCAGATAACGATGATCGTCCTCGTCGAGCATGTCAGTCTCCGTCGGCGATGGCCGGCCGGACGGAGCGCTGAAATGCGACGAGCCCCGTCCGGATTTTCCGGCGGGGCTTGGTTTCTCGTGTGTTCGTCAGTTCACCGCACGCACACGAGACCAATCCCGCCGCTGCGGGTAGTGGTCGTCGTGGTCGCGGTGAAACAGAAGTTCACGAGGAGAGTTGTATAGCGGCGTGCGGAGTCCGTCAAGCGGGACGTCTGCAGGACCGCTTCACGGCGCGGCGGGGGCCGACGCCGCCCGCGCGGCCCCCGCGCCTGGCTGATCGCCGGAGAGGGCGCGGGACAGGAGCACCGCCCCGGTGAAGAGGTAACCCGAGCAGGACCGGAAGGCGTCGTACGCGCGGCCGATCAACGGAGCGCTCCGGAGGACGTCCCCGAAGCTCCACATCTCCTCGTGGCGCGTGATCTGGAAGCTCTCGCCTCCTTCGATCATGTCGAAGTCGTAGCTCAGGATCATCCGCACGGGGACCGCGCAGCGCGGAAGCAGCCTCAGGTACAGGGTGCTGTCGACGAGGGCGCGCCCCGCGTGGCGCGGCTCGGAGAGCCGGACGCTCAGCTGGGAGATGTCGACGTCGAAACGGGCGCAGCCGCGAGCTCCGGAGAGGTCGACCCGGTACGTCTCGACCCCGCGCACGCGCCGCCATGGATTGACGAACTCGATGCCAGGGGCGAGGTACGGATAGACCTCCTTCTCGAGCGTCGCGAGCGGAACGCTCGTGTCGTACATCAGGCGCGCCAGCCGTCCGAAGCGCTTCTCGATGTCGGCGATCCCGAGGCGCGGCAGCGTCGGGATCGTGAACGGAAGGCAGTTCACCTTTGTCGCCATGTCGTGACTCTCCGTCGGTGCGTTCCTCGCCCGGTGTGAAGCGCCGGCCCGGACGGGGAAGATGAAGGCCGAGACGCAACGGGCGGGCCGCGGCGGGGCGGGCTCCCGGCGCGGTCACGGCGGCGCGTCGCTCGGCCCTGCGCGCCGCGTGTGCGCGGCCGCGCAGGGCGCTGGAAAGGCGCTTTTCTCCGCGTCATTCAGGGCGAGAATCGGCGCGCCGGCCGTGGATTGCGCTGGTCCCCGCGACGCTCGCCGCTATGTTCCCGCGCCGCTCGGCTCGACGAGGCGCGCGACGTTTCGCTTCCTCCGCTGGCGAGCCGCGAGGAGAGGACATTTCACGGATGCTCGAACGCGCAGCGAGGGAAGACGGGAGTCTCACGGAGCGCCGCGGCGGGGCGGTGCGGCGGCTCGCCGCGCTCGCGGCGCTCGCCGTCGCCGCGGCGGGGTGCGCCGCGCGCGCCGGCGAGGCCCCGGGCGCCGGCGCGGGAGCTCCGGCGCGCGCCGGCGAGGCCCCGAGCGCGGCGACGGCGGAGCGGCTCTTCCGGGAGGCGGAGTCGCTGGCGAGCCGGCGCCGCGCCATCGGCGTGCAGCTCTTCGTGCTCGACGAGGCCGCGCAGGCGGGCGCGGCCGGCGCGACGGGCGAGCGCGGCGCGGCGCGGCGGGCGGCGCTCGAGGCCGAGGCGGCGCGGGTGCAGGCGAGGACGGTCGCGGCCTACGCCGCGCTCGTCGACGCGCCGGCGCTGCGCGCCGCGAAGCAGCGGCCCCCGGCGCTCCTCGGGCTCGCGCGGGCGCTCCAGGACAGCGGGGATCGCCGCGGCGCCGAGGCGCGGCTGCGCCAGCTCGCCGTGGAGCACCCGGCGTCCGGCGAGGCGCTCGAGGCCCACCTCGCGCTGGCCAACCTGGCGTTCGCGGCCGGGCGCCTCGACGAGGCCGTGAGCGCCTGCGACGCCGCGCTCCGCGGCGCGGCGCCTCACGCGCTGCGCAAGCGCGCGCTCTACGTGAAGTCGTGGGGCCTGCGGGGCCTCGGCGGCGGCGCCGCCACGGACGAGGCCATGCGGGCGCTCCGCGCGATCGTGCAGCTCGGCCCCGCGCGCGCCGGCTCGCCGGAGGCGGCGATCGACGAGGCCGCGGAGCGGGAGCTCGTCGAGCTCTACGCCGCGCACGGCGATCTCGATCAGGCCCGCGCGTTCTTCGCCGGCGCGGGCGACCGCGCGGGCCCGCGGCTGCTCGGCGAGGTGGAGGCGCGCGCCGCGCGTCTGAGGCGCGCCGAGCCCCTCGACCGGCCGGCGCTGTGAGCGCGCCCGCGCGGCGCTCGCCCCGGCGGCCGCGTCATCCGTCGCCGGCGTCGATCCGGAACCGCGGCGCCTCGATGCGCTCCCCCCGGCACGACGGGCAGCGGCTCGGCTTCGCGAGCGAGCGCCGCTCGTCGAACGAGTAGCCGCAGCGCAGGCAGTGCGCCGGCGCCACCGCGAGCCGCTCGCCGCGCGCGCGCAGCGAGCGCGCGAGGTGCTCGAGGTGCGGCGTCACGTCGCGCTCGCGCATCCCGAGGCGCGTGGAGAGCTCCCACGCGGTCGCCGCGGTCCTGCGGAGCTCCTCCAGGAGCGCCTGTCGCACCGTCTCCGAGCGAGGCGCTGGGCTCGGCGGGGGTTTCGGGTTGCTCATGATGCCCGGAGCGTGACATTCCGGCGGGACCAGGCCACGGCCGGCGCCGCGCGCCGGCGCGAGTCGTCCGCGGGTGCGTCCCGCGCGGCAGCTCCCGCGCGGCCATTGCGCTGCCCACAGCGCGCACAGAGAATGCCGCCCGGAGAACAGCAGCGCATGAGCCCGTGCCCGCCCGAAGACGCCCTGGCCGCCTGGCTCGAGGGCCATCTCCCGCAGGACGCCGCGGCGGGCGTCCGCGGGCACGTGGACGGCTGCGCCGAGTGCCGCGCCCTGGTCTCGGCGAGCCCGAGCGAGAGCGACATCGGCGCGCCGCTCCTCGTCCCCTCGACGCAGCGGCCCCCGTGCGACACCGAGCCGCCCCCGTCGTCGTCGGTCCCCTGGGCGCCGCCCTCGACCTTCGATGATTACCGGCTGATCCGGTCGCTCGGCCGCGGGGGCATGGGGCACGTGTACCTCGCGCACGACGAGGTCCTCGACCGGCCCGTCGCGCTCAAGTTCGTCGCCGCCGACACCCCCGATCCGAGGACCATCGAGCGGCTGCGCGTCGAGGCCCGCGCGATCGCGCGCCTCCAGCACCCCAACGTCGTCGCCGTCTTCCGGATCGGCGAGGTGCGCGGGCGGCCGTACATCGCCTACGAGTTCGTCGAGGGCGAGCCGCTCGAGCTGCTCCCGAAGCCGGTCCCGTGGCAGGTCGCGCTGCGCATCGCGCTCGGCCTCGCGCGCGGGCTCGCCGCCGCGCACCGGCGGGGCGTCCTGCACCGCGACATCAAGCCGGCGAACGTGATGCTCGACGGGGGCGGCGAGGTGAAGCTGCTCGATTTCGGCCTCGCCAAGCTCGTCGATCAGCCCGGCGCCGCCCGCCTCGACCCGGAGAGCGGGGGCGCGGCGCCGAGCGCCCCGGCCGCGCCCCCGCCCCCGCCGCGCGCGGACATGTCGGCGGTAACGACCGTCATCCCCAGGGAGATCGAGGCGTTCGGCGCGATCGCGACTGCCAACCTGACCGACGGCGGCATGATGATGGGCACGCCGCTCTACCTCGCGCCGGAGCTCTGGGCCGGGACCACGGCCACGCCGCAGTCCGACGTCTATGCGCTCGGGCTGGTCCTCTACGAGCTGTGCGCCGGCCGGCTGCCCCACGCGGGGCTCGACCTGCACGCCATCGCGAGCTGGGTGACGGCGCGGGCGCTCCCGCCGCTGCGCTCGATCTGCCCCGAGGTCCCGGAGATGCTCGCCGACGTCATCGACCGCTGCGTCCTGCGCGCGCCGGGGGCGCGCTTCGCGTCGGCCGAGGAGGTGCAGGCCGCGCTCGAGGAGACCGAGGCGCTCTGCCGGGCGTTCCAGATCGTGCGCGCCGGGCCCCCCTCGAGCACGGCGAGCCCGGCGGGGACGCAGGAGACGGACGCGGACGTCGTGCGCGCCTCGTTCGCGCGCCTCGCCTCGCGCGCCGAGGCGCTCGTCGCGCGCTTCTACGAGCGGCTCTTCGGCCGGGAGCCGGCGCTGCGGGCGCTGTTCCCGCCGGACATGCGCGAGCAGCGGCTCAAGCTCGCCGCGACGCTGCAGCTCGTGATCGACAACCTGCGCGCGCCGGACAAGCTGCTCGAGCTGCTCGAGGCGCTCGGGCGCCGGCACGCGGCCTACGCCGCGTTGCCCGAGCACTTCGACGCCATCGGGCGCGCGCTGCTCGAGGCGCTCGAGGAGCTCGAGGGGGACGCGTGGACGCCGTCCACCGCGCGGGCCTGGTCGGGCGCCTACGCGCAGATCGCCGAGGCGATGCGGCGCGGGCTCGACGCCGCGCGGATGGAGACGGTCCCCTCCAGGCGGGCGCCCGCGAAGCCGCGCCCTGCCGAGACCCGCTTCGCCACCCGCGCCGACGCGAGCCTGGCCTACAAGGTCGCGGGCGACGGGCCGATCGATCTCGTGCTCGTCCAGGGGTGGGTGACGCACGTCGAGGCCGCGTGGGAGCACGCGCCGACGTTCCGGCTCTTCACCGAGCTCAGCGCGTGGGCGCGGCTCATCGTGCTCGACCAGCGCGGCACCGGGATGAGCGAGCGCGAGGGCGCCGGCGCGCCGGCCGAGCAGCAGGCCGAGGATCTGCTCGCCGTGCTCGACGCGGCCGGCGTGGAGCGGGCGGCGCTCCTCGGCGTCGGCGCCGGGTTCGCGCCGTGCGCGCTGCTCGCGGCGGCGCGCCCCGCGCGGGCGCGCGCGCTGATCGCGCTCGGGAGCGCCGCGCAGATGGCGGCCTGGCCGGGGTGCCTCTTCGGCCTCACGGGCGACGACGCGGAGGAGGCCGAGCGCGCGGTGCGGACGGGCTGGGGCGAGCCGCTCTTCCTCGACCGCCTCGCCCCGTCGGCGGCGGACGACGGCGAGCTCCGGCGCTTCTGGGCCTCGTACCTGCGGCTCGGCGCGAGCCCGAGCGCGGCGGCGCGCATGCTCCGGGCCCACGCGGCGACCGACATCCGGCCCGCGCTGGCCCGCGTGAGCGCCCCGTCGCTGGTCCTGCACCGGGCCGGCGACCGGGCCGTGCCCGCGGCGGCCGGGCGCGACCTCGCCGGTCTCCTCCGCGACGCGCGCTATGTCGAGCTGCCGGGCCAGGATCACCTGCCGTTCGTCGGCGATCCGCGGCCGCTGCTCGTCGAGCTGCGGGCCTTCCTCGGCGCGCACGCCGCCGGGGGGACCCCTGTCTCGCCGCTCGTGCCCTCTCCGCCGCTCGGCCCGGCCGGCGCGCCCTCCGGGAGCTGACGCGCGCTCCCTCGCGGGCACGTCGTGAGTCGCCTCTCGGGCGCTCGCGGCCGGACTACACTGCTCGAGCCCTCGCTGTGCGATCGAGCTCGTCGAGCGCGCGTCGCCGTCTGCGGTTTTGCCCGATACCACTTGAGAGATCCCCTTATCTCACTCTCCTGTTCTCCTTATCTCACTCTCTTGTTGTTGAAAAAGGGTCTGTACCTTGCGACACCATGGTTCGGTCGCTAGCTTGATTTGATGGTCACCAGGACACGCGCGTTGACCTGCTGCGGCTGGGTCTTGCTCGGCGCGCTCGCGAGCGGCTGCTCCGAGGCAGAGCAGGGCCCTGCCCCCGCGGCGTCGAGCGACGCGGGCGGAGGAGGCGCAGGAGGCGAAGGCGGTCCAGAGAGCGCCGTCGGCGCGGGCGGCGTCGGCGGGGGCACCGGCGGCGAGGGCGACGGCGCGGGCGGCGCGGGCTGTCCACCCGGTGAGGAAGGCTGCCCGTGCGGCGCTGAGGGTCAGTGCGACGGCGAGCTCCGCTGCGTGGACGGCGCGTGTACCGTGGGCTGCGCTTGCACCGATGACTACGCGGTGGTCGACGGCGAGTGCGTGTGGCAGGGCGGCCCGGCGGATCCCTCGTTTCAGAGCGCGGACGCCTGGAGCACGACGGGCGCCGCGCTCGTCTCTCCCGAGGCCGAGGGCAACGGCAACCCGGGGGCCGGGGTCATCGGCAGAGACGCGCTGTGCGAGATGGCCGGCTTCTCTCAGGAGCTCACGATGCCAGAGCTCGCGTGCGCCGAGCCGCTCGTGCTCACGTTCGCCGCGCGCATCGGCTGCGACTCCATGATGGATTGCGTCGGCCCCCCCGGGGTCGGGGTCAGGATCAATGGCAGTTTCAGCAACATCGATCTCATGCCCTCGTCGTCCTTCGCCCCCCAGCGCGTGTGCCTGGGAGCGCGCGCCTACGGCGGGCCCGTCGAGCTGCTCCTCGGGCCCTCGCGGCGCTCTCCCCACTGCGACGACGCCACCGGGCAGGGCTACACGCTCGCGTTCGATGACGTCGCGATCCAGCGCGGCGCCATGAACGAGTGCCCGCCGCCGGGGCAGGTGCTGAACGGCGATTTCGAGGGAGGGGCCGCCGGCTGGACGGCGACCCCGGAGAACGGCGTCTCCGAGGTGAAGGGCGGCCTGGGCCAGCGCGGCGGCCAGGGCGGGCATATCGCCACCACGTTGTTCTGCCAGTATCCCACCCTGGAGGGCATGGTCTCGGCCCCTTTGCCGTCCGCCGCGCTCCCGAAGCCGGCGCTCCGCATCTGGAGCCAGGGCAGCCCGGGCGCCACCGTCAACGTCCTGCTGAGCACGCACCAGCTCACCGCCCTGGCGGGCAAGGGCGAGGCGCAGGTCTCCCACGTCTGCTTGCCGAAGTGGGCGCTCGGCATGGCGCACCGGCTCGCCTTCGCCTACCGCAACCGGGGCAGCCAGCCGTGCACCGACGAGAACAAGCGGGATTTCGCGGTCGACGACATCGCGTTCGTCTCCGACGATCGCTGCCCGGAGGAAGCGCCGATCTTCGATCCCGGCTTCGAGAACGCCGGCCTCGGCGAGGGCCTCGCGCCGACATGGGTCCTGAACGACGACGACACCACGGGCGGTAGCGCCGCGCTCCCCATCGACCCGACGGCCGCGCGCTCCGGCGAGGTCTCGCTGACGCTGTCCGTGCGGAAGCCGTGCCGGGAGCCCTCGGCCTCCACCGTGTTCACGGTGCCCGAGCCCGACGGGGCGGCCGGCCCGGCGCTGAAGTTCTGGTACCGCACGAGCCACCTGAGCGCGGCGACCGCCTCGTCCACACCGGGCGCCGCGCTGCCCGCGAGCGAGAGCTGGACGCAACAGACGATCTGCCTGGATCCGCGCACGGCGGGCAGGCCCCAGCACCTCTCGTTCAAGATAGGGACCAGCGGCGTCTGCGACGCGCCGCTCGATCGCGAGACGTTGCACGTCGACGACGTCGAGGTGACGACCGACCCCTCCTGCCCGGCCGCGCCGGTCCCCTGAGCCGCGGAGCGCCCTCAGCCTCGCTTGCGGCCCACGACGATGACGACCGGATAGGCGAAGCGGATCTCGTCCCCCCGGAGCTCTGCGCCGACGCCGAGCGCATCGACGCCCACGTCGGCGCGGTAGAGCGCCCGGAGCCGATCGGCCCCGCCCGGCGCCGGGAACGAGGCCCGGAGCGAGGCCTCGAGCTCCATCTCGAGCCCGTACCGCGCCAGCCTCTCGATCTCGAGCCCCGCCGCGTCGAACAGCGCGCAGAGCTCTCGCTCGGTGAGCGCGCGCGCGTGCGACGGATCGCGGATCTTCTCGGCGCGATCGTACGCGTCCCGCTTGTCCTCGGCGGGCGCCACGTCGATCACGGCGACTCGCCCGCTCCCCTCGCAGACGCGGGCCATCTCGCGCAGCGTCACGAGCGGATCCAGCAGGTGGTGGAAGCTGTAACGCGTCGTGACCAGGCGATAACTCTCGTCCGGATACGGCAGCCGGCTCGCGTCCCCGAGCTCCCATGCGACGTTGGAGAGGCCGAGCGTCTCCTGTCGCCGGCGCGCCTCGTCCAGCATCGCCGGCACGATGTCGAGCCCCCGCACGCTCGCCACGCGCGGCGCCAGCGCGCAGGCGACGATCCCCGGCCCGCAGGCGACGTCGAGGACCGTGTCGCTCGGCGACGGGGCGAGCGCGTCGAGCAGCAGCGCCATGGCGTCGTCCGCCGAGTGGGCCCGGACCTCGGCGAACGGCCTCGCCTGACGGGTGAACTGTTCCAGTATCAGCGCATCATGCGTCGGATCGGCGTGTGTCATGCGGCTCGAGCATGGATGGGCTGCGCCTGGACGGCTGCCGACGAACGGACAAAGATCGTCGCCCGGAGGCCATGCCTTGCATTCCCGCGTCTTGACCCCGACGGAGACCACGCAGCGGCTCGTGCAGATCGGGCTCGACCAGGCGCCCGCGCGCGCGTTCGCTTACGAGGACGAGCTGCCGGGAGCCGCCTACGCCTGGCACACACACGAGCGGCACCAGCTGCTCTACGCGCTCGCTGGCACGGCGCGCCTCGACGTCGACGACGCCTCGTTCCTGCTTCCCCCGCAGCGCGCCGCGCTCATCCCCGCGGGCGAGCGGCACGCGACCACCTGCCGCGACGCGTCCATCGTGTCGATCTACTTCGATCCCGCCGCATTCCCCTGCCCGGTCGCGTCCGTGAGGGTCTTCGAGGTGCCCGCGCTGCTGCGCGAGATGGTCATCTACGCGCGGCGGTGGCCGGTGGCGCGCCGCCCGGACGACGCCGCGGCCAACACGTTCTTCGCGGCGATGGCGGACATCCTCGGGCCGCTCCTCGACCGGGGCGCCACGTACCGGCTCCCCCGCGGCAGGACGCGGCCCGTGCAGCGGGCGATCGAGTGCGCGCTCCGCGACGTCGCGAGCGCCGATCTCTCGCGGGCCGCGGCGTTCGCCGGGGCCACGGAGCGGACGTTGCGGCGGCGGTTCCGCGAGGAGACCGGCGTCACGTGGCGCGCCTTCGTCACGCGCGCGCGCGTGCTCCGGGCGATCGACCTGCTCACGAGCCCGAGCGCCAGCGTCACGCGGGTCGCGCTCGACGTCGGCTTTCAGAGCCTCGGCGCGTTCGCCGCCGCGTTCCGCGCGGAGACCGGCCAGTCGCCGAGCGAGTTTCGCAGGACCGCCGGGCGCTCGCCGGACGGCGAGGAGCGGAGCGCCTCGACCGAGCTCGCCTGACGGCGCAGGCGCCGGTCGTGGCGCGTGACGCCGGCGCGTGACGCCGGCGCGCGCGCGCCGCTTCCGCCGCGCGCGCCGCGATCCCGGGCTACTGCGTGATCGCCCTGAGGTCGAGCATCTCCTCGACGCTCGGGACCACGATGAGGTCGCACCGGCGGTTCTTGCGCCGGCCCTCGTCGGTGTCGTTCGTCGCGACCGGGTCGGTCTCGGCGAAGCCCGCGGCGCTCCACTTCGCGACCGGGAGCGCGCCGCCGCCGCCCTTGACGTCGGCCGGGCTGACGAGGAACAGCAGCACCTCGCGCGCGCGCATCAGCGACAGGCCCCAGTTGTCGCGGAACTGGCCGCCCGCGAGCGGCTTGTTGTCGGTGTGGCCGGCGACCTGGTAGTAGCGCTGGAGCAGCGACTGATCGTTCCGGATGACCGTCGCCACCTTGGCGAGGATGTCCTTGCCCTCCTTCTTCAGCGTCTCGCGCCCGGAGTCGAAGAGGACGTCTCCCGGCAGCGAGATGACCATCCGGTTGTTCCGGATGTTCACCGCCAGCCCGAGCTTCGTGAGCTCGTCCAGCTTCTTCCGCAGCGTCTCGAAGCGCGCCTTGATCTGCTCGAGCTGGCGGGCGCGGGCCTTGAACTCGGCGAGCGCCTTCTCCCGCTCCTCCAGCGTCGAGCTGAGCTGCGACACCTGGGTGCTCGTCGCCTGGAGGTTCTCGTTCAGCTTGCTGATGTCGACGCCGGCCGCCTCGAGCTGCCTCGTCAGCTCCGCGACCTTCGCCTGCTCCGCCTCGAGCGCCTTCTGGGTCTCGGCGAGGCGGCTCTCCGTCGCCTGCTGCTGGCTCTGGAGGCGGCCGTACTTGTCGAGCTGGGCCTTCCACTCCTCCTCGGAGTAACCGCACCCCAGCGAGAGCGACGCGATCACGGCAGGCAGGAACGCCGCGAACGCGGTGCTGCGACCTTTCAAGACACGAGGGTGCATGAGCACGCTCCTTCATCCTGGTTGCGGAACATGGGCGACGATCGATGGGCTCGACCTGCGCCCGGTTCCAGGTGACATCGGCCCGTCAGGCCGTGCGGAGGCGTACCCTAGCGAGGTCGAGCGCGATTGTAAAAGGCCGCATCAATCACCTGCCCCCACCCGCCCCCCTGCCCCGTTCGACGCCCCGCGCGCGGCGCGCCGCGCGTCGCCGCCGCCGGCCGCCGCGCTCCCCGCCCTGTCGGCGGTCGCGCGCGCTTGCCCATTGTTCCCCCCTGCGCACCTGCTAAGGGACGGCCCATGGCCTATCGCATCACGCTGATCCCCGGCGACGGCATCGGTCCCGAGGTCGTGACGGCGACGCAGGACGTGATCTCCGCCGCCGGCGTCGCCGTCGACTGGGAGGTCCACCACGCGGGCATCGAGGTCGCGAAGCTGACCGGCTCGCCGCTCCCGCTCCCCGTCATCGACGCCGTGCGGAAGAACCGGGTCGCCCTGAAGGGCCCGGTGACGACCCCGATCGGCGGCGGGTTCCGCTCGGTCAACGTGACGCTCCGGCAGACGCTCGACCTGTACGCGAACGTGCGGCCGATCCGCAGCCTGCCGGGCGTCGAGCCGCGGTTCGACGTCGACATGGTCATCGTGCGCGAGAACACCGAGGGCCTCTACGCCGGGCTCGAGCTCATGATCCTGCCCGGCGTGGCGCAGAGCATCAAGCTCACGACCGAGCGCAGCTCGACGCGCATCGCCGAGTTCGCGTTCCGGTACGCGAAGCAGCACGGCCGGAGCAAGGTGACGATCGTCCACAAGGCGAACATCATGAAGCTCTCCGACGGGCTCGCCCTCGACTGCGCGCGGCGCGTCGCCGACCGGCACCCCGAGGTCCAGCTCGGCGAGATGATCGTCGACGCGGCGGCCATGACGATGGTCCGCGACCCGAACCGGCTCGGCGTGCTCGTGACCGAGAACCTGTACGGCGACATCCTCTCGGACCTCGGCGCGGGCCTCGTCGGCGGGCTCGGCATCGTGCCCGGCGCGAACATCGGCGACGAGGCGGCGGTCTTCGAGGCGGTGCACGGGTCGGCGCCGGACATCGCGGGCAAGGGCTACGCGAACCCGACGGCGCTCGTGCAGAGCGCCGTCATGATGCTGCGGCACCTCGGCGAGCACGAGGCGGGCGATCGGATCGAGCGTGCGCTGACGGAGGTCTACCGCGCCGGCCAGGTGCGCACGCGCGACCTCGGCGGCGCGGCGAGCACAGACGACTTCACCCGGGCGCTCTGCGCGGCGATCGAAAGGCCTCGCGCGGAGGCGTAGCGGGGGGCATCCTGATCCCCTGGACGTGGGATCTGCCTGGACGTGGCTGCTCGAGCGGTGCGCCGAGGTCGTCGGCGCGACGGACGGGGCTGCCGGCTCCGCCGGCGGCGCGAGGCGCCGGCTGCAGCTCTTCCTCGCGCTCGCGCTGATCGTCGCGGCGAGCTTCTTCCTCCGCGGGATCTGGGGCGCGAGAGGCCTGCTCCCCGCGGCCGCGCTCTTCGTGCTGGCGGTGCAGGCGGCGCGCGCCGTCGTCGACGCGCGCGCGTCGGTGTGGCGCGCCGCCGCCCTGGACCTCGAGGATCCGGCGCAGCGGCCGCGCGCGTGCGCGGATCCGTGGTTCTCGCCGCCGACGGCGAGGGTCCTGCGCGCGCTGGCGGAGGTGATCGACGCCGCGCGCCGCGAGCGCTACGCGATCGCGCTGGAGCGGCTGCCGCACGTCGACCGCGCCGCGCTCCGGCCCGACGAGGTGCGCCTGCTCGACGCGGCGCGGGCGCTGCTCTCGCTCGGCCTCGGCGATCCGTCGCGCGCGGCGCAGCAGGCGATCGTCGCGCTGCCGACGGGGATCGACGCCATCGACGCGCGGCTCGGCCGCGTGGTGCTCGCCGACGCCTGGAGGAGCCCCGCGCGGCTCGACGCGATCGATCGCGCGTGGCGGCGGGAGCTCCGGAGCGGCGTGACGTCCGAGGCGCTGGAGCGCCTCCTGTCGCTGTCGCGCCTGCGCCTCGTGCCGCACGCGGTGGAGGCGCTGCGGCCCGCCGAGGCGCGCGAGCTGTCGGCGGAGGCGTGGTCGATCGGCGAGGAGGAGCTCGCCGCGGCGCTCGAGTCCCGCGCGCGAGGCGGCGTCTACCGCTGAGCGCGGGCGGCGCGGCGGCGGCGCTGCGCGAGCGGCAGGGCGGCCGGCGGTGCGCGAGCGGCAGGGCGGCCGGCGGTGCGCGAGCGGCAGGGCGGCTGGCGGTGCGCGAGCGGCAGGGCGGCTGGCGGTGCGGCGTTCAGGGCGGCGGCTCGCGCGGCACCGCGGGCGCGACCTCGCGCTCCAGGCGGAGGCCGCCGAGCGAGATCTCGACCACCGCGGCGAGCCGCTCGGCGACGAGCCGCTCGGCGGAGGGCCCCGCGGCGCGCGTCTCGGCGATGAAGGCGAAGCAGCGCCGTCCGTAGCCGCCGAAGGCGACCGCGAAGCCCGCGAGCGGCGCCCCGGGCGGGGCGTCCGCGACGCCGATCTCCACGACGGTGTCGAAGCCCTCGGGCACGTCGATCCGGCGCTCCACGGCGGTGAGGCTGCGGTCGGGGCGCGGCAGGTCGCGCCAGAGCCGCGCGCGCGCCTCGCACGCGGCGCGGCTCGCGCGGCCGTCCTCCCGCCAGGTGCGCACGAGCAGCGACGTCGACGACGCGGCGTGGGTCGCCACGAGCCACGGTCCCTCGCCGTCCTCGACGCGGAAGCCGCGCGCGTCCGGCAGCGGGAGCCGCAGATCGAAGCGCTCCGAGCGGTACTCGCCGAGCTCGCCGTCCCCGAGCGTGGACGGCGGCGGCGGGGGCGGCGCAGCCCGCGGCGGCGGCGGGGGCGCCGCGGGGGCCGCCGCGCACGCGGGCAGCAGCGCGAGCAGCGCGGCGGCGAGCCGCGCGGCGGCGAGCCGCGCGGCGGCGGGCCACAGGGCCGGGCGCGCCGCGGGCGTGGCCGATCGCCGCGCGGGGGCCGGCGCCCCGGCGAGGTGGGCGCGCATCGACGGCCTCATCGCGCGAGCAGCACGAGCAGGGCGCCGGCGCCGCCCTCGGCGTCCGGGGCCGTCGCGAACGCGGCGACGTGACGGGCGACGCGGCCGTGGCTGAGCCACGCGGCGATCTCGCCGCGGAGCACGGCGTGGCCGCGGGGCGAGTGGGTGCCCTTGCCGTGGACGATGGCGACGACGCGGTCCCCGTCGCGCTGGCGCTTGCAGACGAACGCCTCGACGGCGTCGCGCGCCGCCTCGAGCCGCAGGCCGTGCAGATCGAGGGTGCCGTCGATCGCGTAGCGGGCGCGGCGGAGCCGCCTGAGCTCGCGCGGGTCGACGTCGAGCCGCCTGCCCTCGATGCGCTCGCTGTCGTCCGTGATCTCGAACTTGATCCCGTCGATGACGAGCGAGCGCATGCGCGAGCGCGCGTCCTCGTCCGGATCGGACGCGAGCGTCGGGAGCGCGGCCCGCTCGACGCGGCTCGCGGTGACCGGGATCCGGTTCACGCGGTCCTCGAGCACGCGGACGCCCGCCATGTAGATGGCGAAGGTCTCGGGGTCGACGGGCCGCGGCGCCGGCTCGACGCCCGCCTGCGCCGCGCCGGCGCCGTGGGCCGCGGGGGCCTTCACCCTGGGCTTCGCCTCGGGCGCGGGCGCCGCGGCCCTGAGCTTCGCCTCGGGCGCGGGCGCCGCGGCATTGGGCTTCGCCTCGGGCGCCGCGGCCTGCGCGCCGCCCTTCGGCTTGGGCTTGGTGAGCTGCCGGAGCGCGGAGAACGGCTGGTAGAACGCCTCACTCGCCTTGCGCGCCGCCGCCTTCGCGGGGCTGGCCGCCGATCTCGGGTCTCGCTCGCGCTTCGCGCTCTTCGCCATCCCCCAGAACATCGCTCGCGAGACCGCGGAGCGCAAACCGGACGGCCTCGATACCGGCGAGCTGCCCGTCCTCGAAGTGCCAGTCGGGGTCATCGAGGTCGGGGAAGTCGTGCGGGTTGCGGATGTCCTCGGCCGTGAGGTGGGGGACGAGGCGCCGCGCGAGGTCGATGACCTTGGCCCGCTGCGCTTCCTCCATGGCCGCGAGGAGCTCGAAGACGCGGTGGAAGAGCTCGGCGGGCGAGAGGGGCGCCCGCGGCGCGGGAGCCTGCGGGGCGCCGGGGCCGGCAGCATCGGCGCCGGCGGAGTCGGGGGAGCGCATCGGGCGCAGGATACTTCACCGCCGCGGAGCCGCCGCGTCTGCCGACGCCGCGCGCCGCGCGCTGCGCACCGCGGGCGAGCTCGGCCGAGCGGAGCCCTCCTGTGGCTGCGAGGCGGGGGAGCTCCGGCCGCGGTCCTGCCCGATCACGGCGCGCCGCCCTCCACCTGCGAGCCGGCCGCGAGCCTGGCCAGCGGGACGAGCTTCGCCCGGTAGATCAGGTTCCACGCGGGCCGCTTGCCGCCGCGGGTTTCCTCCATCGAGGGGAGATCGCAGATCTCCAGCCGGACGACCACGCTCGCGGCGCCGGGGTACCTCGCGAGCACCTTGCCTGCCAGCGAGGCTGCGAGCGCGCGCCGCAGCGACTCGTCCTCCTCCGTCAGGAAGAGCGACACGAGGCTCCTGACGCGGAGATCCGCCTCGTGGTTCGCTCCGGACTCCAGGGCATCGGCGTTCACCCTTCCGCGCGCGTCGGTCACCTGGAATCTCGCCCAGGGCAGCGCGCCGACCGAGGGAGCGAAGAAGTTGTAGCCGCTGTCGGCCCCGGAGAGCGCGCTGTGATAGGCGATCACCCTGCCGAGCCACCCTGCCCTCTGCGGGTCGACGTGGAGCGCCCCGAGGAGGACGCACCCGAGGTGCGCCGCCGCGGCCAGGGTCATGAGGGCGAGGCCCCGGCGTCGTGTTCTTTCGCCCATGAGTCTCCCTTCCTGCGGCCCTCTCCGAGGAGGACCGGCCGTCTCGCAGCGCGGCAAACGTGGGAAAGCGGAGACCCGCCTCGCCCCCGCGCTGGTACCAGCGCAAGGTCAGCGAGGTTCGCCGAGGCGCACGACCGGCATGGGGAGGTCCCCTTCCGGCGGTGCCTCGAACCGCCGGTGCTCACGAGGCCACCCGAACGGATCGAACGGCTCGTACGGCCGGATTGGCCGGAATGGCCGGATTGGCCCGTACGGCCGGAAGGGCCGGTGCGGCCGGATTGGCTCGTACGGCCGGAAGGGCCGGTGCGGCCGGATGCTCCCATCATACGGGAGGTCGTCAGGGGGGATCCGAGCGTCGGGGAGGGCCGGGCTCGTCGTCTCCTCGACGAGCGCGAGATCCTGGATCGGCGTTGTGCCGCCCGCTGCAGCGAGCTGCGCGGCGCCGAAGGCCATCCCGGACAGCGCCAGCGCGCCGAGCGCTTTCGCCAGCTTCATCACGGACTCCTTTCACGATGCGAGCGGCTTGCCGGGCGTCGTCCCATGCAGGCTGCGTCCATGGTGATGCAAGCGAGAGGCCCGTTCGCGACGCACCGCCGGCGCTGCGCGCGGCGGCGTCGATTCCCGATAACCTCGGATCGGCCGCGCGCGCGCGGCCCTCAGGGGGTCACGTGTGCAAGCGGTGGACAGCGGCCACGCCGGCGGGAGCGCCCGATCGTGCCGTGCTTCTGGTGACAGCGCCCCACGCGGGCTCAGGGCATGATCAGGATATTCGACAGTTCATCGACGATCCTGCCGGCGTCGCCGCTCTCGAGGTTGACGAGCACGGTGATGGAAGCGTCGCTGTCGATCGCGTGATAGGACGACGACGTGAAGCCCCAGATGCTGCCGTCGTGCCCGTACTCGACGCCGAGCGGCGATTCACGGCGGGACAGCCCGAGGCCGTACCCGTTGCCCTCGCCGAGCGGCGCGTCCACCCACGTGGTCAGCTCCGCGAGCTCTGCGGGGCCGAGCAGCGTGCCGTCCAGCAGCATGCGGTAGAAGCGCGTGAGGTCGCCGGTGGTCGAGACCAGCGCGCCCGCCGTGCCGGCCGCGGACGGGTCGATCGCGGACGTCGTATCGACGAGCCGCCCCCGGCTTCGCCCGTAGCCGTGCACGAGGCCTGGTAAGGCCGCCTCGGCGCCGTCGAGGTAGGTGTGCGCGAGCTCCGCCGGCTCGAGGACGCGCGCGCGGAGCAGCTCGCCGACGGGCTCTCCGGAGGCCGCCTCGACGAGCAGACCGGCGATGATGTAATTCGTGTTCGAGTAGGCGAAGCCCTGCCCCGGCTCGAAATACGGCGGCTTCGACGCCGCGAGCGCGACGAGCTCCGCGGGCGTCCACGCGTGCGTGGGATCGTCGAGGGCCGCGCTCCAGAACTCGTCACAGGAGGTGAAGTCGAACAGCCCGCTCGTGTGGTTCAGGATCTGCCGCACGGAGATCTGCTCGCCGCGGGGGACGCCGTCCACGTACCTGGAGACAGCGTCGTCGAGCGACAGGCGGCCTTCTGCGCGGAGCATCAGCGCCAGCGCGGCGACGAAGCTCTTGGTGATGCTCCCGACGCGGAACAGGTCATCGGGCTGCATTGCCACGTTGGCCTCGGCGTCGGCCACCCCGGCTGCGCCGCGCCACCGGCACCCGCCGATGCTCACGGCGGCGGCCGCGCCGGGCAGCCGCTGCGCGTCCACGGCGGCGTCGAGCGCTCCCTGGAGCTCGGCCGAGAGCCCGTCGCAATCGACGTCCGGTGCGGCGTTCGCGTCAGCGGGGTCAGCGCTCCCCGCATCAGCGCTCCCGACTCCGCCGCTCCCGACTCCGCCGCCGTGAGCATCGGTCGCCCGGTCGAGCGGCGCCGGCGAGGAGCTGCCGCACCCGATGAGCAAAGCGAGGCCGGCGCAAGCGATGAAAGCGGTCCGCCGAAAAGCACGGCTCATCGATCAGATCTCCAGGGTGCCCACGAGGTGGATGGCTGCGCTCCGTCGCGCCGCTCCCGAGAGGCTGAGGGGCGCGCCGCGCGAAGGGCGCGCATCAAGGCGCAAGGGATCCGACCGTGTCAACCCGCGCGCACAGCGGCAGTGCTCTCGCCTACTCCCCACGACAAAAGCGCGACTCGCCGCGTGAGCGGGCCGACAGGCCGCTCCACGGATCCCCGCGCGCTCGACGGAGGAGACGTGCATCTCCCTCCGCGTGGAGCGCCCGCGCGCCATGTACTCTGGGGACTCCGCGTCGCGTCGTCGGCGTCCGACGCGCGCCTCGGTCAGCGCGGCGGCGCCGCGGCGACGGCGAGCGCCCGCAGCAAGGTGATCACCGCGAGCGAGTGGCTGATCCGGCCGTCCTGCATCGCCGCGATCACCTCGTCTGCGCTCATCACCACGGGTTCGGTGCTCTCGTGCTCATCGCCCTCGGGCTCGCCGACCCGCCGCGCGCCGCGCGCCAGATAAAGGAAGCATCGATTCCCCTGGAGCGCCGGATTCGGGTGCACCCACCCGAGCGGCTCGATCGAGGCCGCCGCATAACCCGTCTCTTCCAGGAGCTCGCGCGGCGCCGCCGCGTCCGGCTCCTCCCCGGGGTCCACGATGCCCCCTGCGGTCTCGATGGTCACCGCGTCGACGCCGTGCCGGTGCTGCCGCACGAGGACGAACTCCCCTGCATCGGTGATCGCGGCCACGGAGATCCAGTCAGGGAGCTCCAGGGTGAAGGCGGTATACGAGGCGTCGGCGGCCACGACCTCGTGGCGGTGCACTGCGAGCGGACCGAAGAACCCGGCGACCGCCGAGGTGTGTCGGCGAGGGATCGTGATGCCCATCGGGTCTCGATACTACAGGGCCCCGCGCGCGGGCGCGCCGCTCGCCGCCTTTTCCGGCACTGCGCTGGCCGCCTTCTCCGGCGCCGCGCCCGCCGCCTTCTGCGGCACTCCGCTGGCCGCCTTCTCCGGCGCCGCGCCTGCCGCCTTCTGCGGCACTGCGCTGGCCGCCTTCTCCGGCGCCGCGCCCGCCGCCTTCTCCGGCTCCGGCACTGCGGTCGCCGCCTTCTCCGGCACTGCGCTCGCCGCCTTGTCCAGCCCGGCAATCGCCCCCTTCTCCACTACCGCGCTCGCCGCCTTCTCCAGCCCGGCGCTCGCCGCCACCGCCGTCGCGGGCCTCTCGCGGCGCTCCCGCCGGAGGACCTCCTCCGTATCGTCGCCGGACACCCCTTCCGGCGCCGCCCGCTGCTCCTCCTGCGGCGGCGGCCACGCGGTGACGTAGCGGGGCACCTCGCCGGGCCCGGACGCGTCGATCCAGGAGACGCTCCCTGTCCCCGGCGCACGCACGTCGATGTGCACGAACGAGCTGTTCGGATAGTACCCGCAGCCCGTATCGGCGAGCTTGCGGCAGGCGGCCGCGAGCTCGTCGTTGCGCACCCCCGCGATGCGCAGATCGAGCGCTCGCCCCGTCTGGTGCAGGCTGCCCTGGCTCTGCGGCCGGTACCCGCTCACGAGCGACACGAGCCGCCCCGGGTACCGCCGCGCGAGCGCGTCGATGCGCGAGAGCAGCCCCGGATCGAGCAGCCGCACGCCGGGCGCGATCTCCCCGGCCTGCTCCCCGCCCCGCTTGCCCCCGGCCGCTCCCCGCCTGTCGCCAGCCGACCGCCGCTTGCCGCCGGCCGCCTCCGGCTTCCGCGCAGGCGCGCGCTCGTCGGGCAGCGACGGCCGCGGCGTGCCCCACGGGCGCGCGATCAACGAGAGGGCGCGCCGGGCCTCCTCGCGCGGCCTCCCCGCGCAGTCGACGAGCTCGAGGCGCTCGGGCTCGATCCCGCTGCGATCGATCGACAGCGTCGGACCGAGGCACGGCTTCGGCGGCGCCTCGCGGCTCCCCCCCTCGCGGCTCCCCCCCTTCTTCGCCGCCCGTCGCTTGCTCTCCACCGTGCGCGCGGCCCTCTTCTTCTCCTTCCGCTTCTCCCGGGCTCCCTTCCCCGCGCCGGCCTCCTTCCCGGCCGCGCTCTCGGCCACGCGCGGCGCCTTCCCGCCGCTACGGCTCTTCCGCTTCTCCGCGCCGCCCGTCCTCTCGTCCCCGCTCGCCCCCGCTGCGGAGGCCGCCCTGGCGTCGCCGCGGCGCGGCCTCGCCCGCTCCTCTGTCCCGCGCGCGTGTCCCGCGCGCTCCACGCCCGCGACGCTCGCCGGCGAGCGCTCGCGACGGGCCTGCTTGCCGGCATCTTCGCGGGCCTTTTCTCCGGCCTTCTCGGCGGTGTGCGCCCTGGGCAGCGGCTCCGCGTGCAGCGGCCCCGCCGGGACGGCCGGCACCGCGATGCTCACGAGCACCGACAGCACGGCAGCGCGAGCACGCGTGAGGCGCGCGCGCGGCTCCGCGCTGCGCATGGGCTCCCCCGCGGCCCGCGGCGCCGCGCCTGCACTGCTCACGGATCGAAGGCTCATCATGGAAAGCTCCAGTCGGGTCGGGTGCGAATGCCATCCACCCTGGGATCGGATCTCCCGGACACGACGTCGCCGCCCGTCCGCGGGATGGGGATTGGGAAAGGCAGTCGGCGGTCCGCTTCTTGAATCAACCTGGGGACAGGGAACCTGGGACGAGGTCAGCGACCTCGACACAGCGTCTCCAGGACGCCCCTCGCGGAAGCTCAGAAGGGATCGAGGAGCGATGCGTATCGAGGAGCTCTGAGGACCGAATGTCATGAAGTGCGGAGGGCAGCCCAATTTTCTGCGGCGCTGGCCAGAGGCTGTGGTAGGAACCAGCTACCTCGCGACTGCGGTCGGGTCGTGAGCGCGGATCCGGGGTGCTTGGGGGCAGAGCCCCTCATCACACGGTCCGCCGCCGGGTACCTCCCGGCGCACTGCGGCGCGACCCTTTCTCCGCGATCGACACGATCGGCGGAGAGATAGGCGTCGCGTCCGTTGAAACATCGTCCGGGCCATCGCGGATCGCGGGGGGAAGCCCGGTCCAACACGCACCAGCCTCAATCACCACACAACCGATGCAAGCGGGGCGCCACACGCGGGATGCGGAAGCCGAGCCCGGTGGCGCGTCCATGATCGCTCCGAGGTCACCAGGGGCACGACATGCGGCGAATTCGTAGAGACGCAACCAAGGTCTGGCACAATCCCGAGCTCCACACCGCCTATGCCCGTGGTCAGCCGAACCCCGGGGGGCTGCCGCGCCCGACCCAGACCGGCGAGGACCGGCGGGCGGCGAAGGAACATCGCGCCGCGCTCGAGGCGCTGTTCTCCCCGCGCAAGGAGCCGGAGGCAGAGGACGGCAAGGGCACGCGCGTCAAATCCGGGCGCGACGCCGCGTCCAAGGCGCCGGGGCGCATCGTCCTCGCGCCGCCCCCGCAGAGCGACCCGAAGGCCGTCGAGCGCCAGAAGCTCCTGTCGAAGCTGCTCTGCGCGTCGGGCCGGCCCAACATCTCCAAGGCCGCGAACGACTTCCTCCGCGCCGGCCACACGTTCCCCGCGGAGCAGGACGTGTACCTGCAGCTCCTCGAGCACAGCGACGAGCAGCGCATCCAGCAGGCGATCGACGAGCTCTCCGGCATCCTCGTCGGCGAGCTGCCGAAGCGGCGCGCCGTGCTCGAGTCGCGGCTGCGGCGCATCGAGGAGTTCGCGGAGGAGCCCGCGACGCGCGAGGCCGCCGAGCGGCTGCGCCGCCAGGTGAGCGGCAGGCCCGAGGCCCCGAGCGCGGGCGGCGCCCCCGCCGACGCGGGCTTCCAGGCGCGGCCGTCGAGCCCGCAGGCCATCGCGCCCCACGCGGCCGACGGCATCTCCGAAGCGAGCGGCGAGGCGGAATGACGCGCGCGGAATTCGAGGCCGAGCTCCGCAAGCTAGTCCAGGCGTTCGAGACGGGCACCGGCAACGAGCGGTGCGTCGCGTGCGTGTCGTGCGAGCGCTGCGTCGACTGCACGTTCTGCCGCAACTCGAAGGCGCTCCAGCGGTGCCACTACTGCGTCGACACGCAGCGCAGCTCGGACAGCACGCACTGCCGCGGCTGCCGCGACCTCATCGCGTGCAGCCACTGCGTCGCGTCCGAGCGGTGCACGCAGTCGTCGTACCTCGTGCGCTCGGTCGACTGCACCGGCTGCACCTACTGCTTCGGCTGCGTGGGGCTCGTGCGCAAGGACTTCCACATCCTCAACCAGCCCTACGATCGCAGCACCTACTTCAAGCTCACGGCCAAGCTGATGCGCGAGCTCGGGCTCAGCGCGGGCAACGGCGCGGAGCCCGCCCCCGCCCCGCGCGCCGCCCAGCGCTAGCCATGCGCGCGGTCGTGCAGCGCGCGCTCGCCGCGCGCGTCGAGGTCGACGGTCAGGTGGTCGGCGCGATCGAGCGCGGCCTCGTGGTCTTCGTCGGCGCCGCGAAGGACGACGACGACGCGGACGCCGACCAGGTCGCGAACAAGGTCGCGGGCCTCCGCGTGTTCAGCGACGACGCCGGCAAGATGTCGCGGGCGCTCGCGGACGTGCCCGGCAGCGGGGTGCTCGCGATCAGCCAGTTCACGCTCTTCGGCGACGTCCGCCGCGGCCTCCGGCCGAGCTTCGACGGCGCGATGGAGCCCGTGCGCGCCGAGGCGCTGTACGAGCGCTTCGTCGCCGCCGTGCGGGCGCGCGGCCTCGAGGTGGCCACCGGCCGCTTCCGCGCCGACATGCGCGTGTTCGTCGAGAACGACGGCCCGGTCACCATCCTGATCGATTCAAAGCGGACGTTCTGACGCCGCCCTGACGGGCGCCGCCGGCGACCGCCCCTTCCCGCCCGGCGCCGCGCACGCTAGCGAGGGCAGCCATGCGGATCAGCATCGTGGGCGCAGGCGCGCTCGGGCGCATCTACGGCGTGCGCCTCGCCGCCCAGGGAGACGACGTCACGTTCGTGGTCCGGCCCGAGCGCGTCTCGGACGTGCGGCCGTTCGTCATCGAGCAGGTGAACAGCGCCGATCGCCGTGACACGCTCGATCGCCCGCGCCTCGCGGCCGACATCCCGGCCGACACGGACGTCATCCTGGTCACCGTGCGCTTCGATCAGCTCGCCCCCCGGCCCGACGGGGTCGCGCCGCGCGCCGATGAGCGCAGGACTGTCGCGGATCTCCTCCGCGGCGGGCCGGCCGCCCCCGTGGTGGTGCTCACGCCGCTCATGCCCCCGGAGCGCGCGGCGCTCGAGGAGGCCGCGCAGCGCCGCATCACCCCCGCGATGCCGAGCGTCTCGGGCTACCTCGATGAGCGCGGCGTGGTCCGCACCTGGATCGTCGGGTTCACGTCGACGCTCATCGACGCGGACGGCGGCGCCCCCGCGGAGCGACCGCTGCTCGACGAGCTCGCGCGCCGCCTCACGATCGCCGACATCCCGGCGCGGCTCGAGCGCGACGTGGACGCGCAGAACCTCGCCACCACGATCGCGTTCTTCCCGCTGATCGCCGCCATCGACGCGGGCGGCGGCACCAGCGCGCTCGTCGCGGACGAGGGCGTGCTCGGCGCCGCGCTCGAGGCCACGAAGGAGTGCGCGGCGCTCGCGGGCCGGCTGGGCGACGTGGCCCCGTGGACGAAGCTCCTGACCCGGGCGATCGGCCCGCTCACGCTGAAGCCCGGGGTCGCGCTCGCGCGCCTCGTGGCGCCCGAGGCGCTGCGCTTCCTCGACGTCCACTTCGGCCCCAAGCTCCGCGCGCAGCACCTCGCGATGGGCGCCACCCTCGTCGCGCTCGGCCGCGAGCACGGCGTGAGCCTGCCGGCGCTCGAGCGGCTGCTGACCGTGATCGAGCGCCGCCCGGCGGGGCGCTGACCGGCGCGTCGGCGCACGGCAGCGTCGGCGGGCGGCAGCGTCGGCGGGCGGCAGCGTCAGCGCGCGGCCGCGAGCTGCGCCGCGAGCGCGATCGCCTCGCGCATGCCGCGCGGGTCGGCGCGCCCCGTGCCCGCGAGGTCGTAGGCGGTGCCGTGGTCGACGCTCGTGCGCACGATCGGCAGGCCCAGCGTGACGTTCACGGCCTCGCCGAAGCCGAGGAGCTTGCTCGGGATCGTGGCCTGGTCGTGGTACATCGCGACCACCCCGTCGAGCGCGCCCCGCGCCGCGAGCCGGAAGGCCGTCTCCGCCCCGAGAGGCCCCGTGAGCTCCGCCGCCGGCCCCGACCGCGCGAGCCGCCGCGCCGCGAGCCGGATGCCCGGCGCGATCCGCACCTGCTCCTCGTCGCCGAGCAGCCCGCCCTCGCCGGCGTGCGGGTTCAGCGCGGCGACCGCGACGCGCGGCTTCTCGCGGCCGAGATCCGACAGGAGCCGCGCGAGCCACACCGCGGCGCGCGCCACCTCGCGCGGGCTCACCGCCTCGGGCACCTCGCGCAGCGGCACGTGGGTCGTCACGAGCGCGGTCACGAGCTTGCCCGAGGCGAACGCCATCGTGACCTCCCGCGCGCGGAGCCGCCGCCCCAGGTGCTCGGTGTGCCCGAGGAAGTCCGCCGACCCCGGCGCGCCGCTCGTGGCGATCGCGTGCTTCGACGCGGGCCCCGTGACCAGCGCCGCGGCGACGCCGTCGCGCACGAGGTCCGTCGCCATGTCGATCCACGCGAGCTGCGCCGCGCCGTCCTCGGCCTCGGGTCGGCCGAACGCGCTCGGCCGCGAGAGCCGCGCGCTGCCCGACCAGACGCCGATCTCGCCGGGCGCGAGCTGCGCGATGGCGGCGCCCCCGTCGACCACGACGAGCCGGCGGGCGGCCACCCGGACGAGCCGCGCGGCGCGCCGGAGGACCGCCTCGTCGCCGACGAGCACGCAGCGCACGCCCTCGACGGACGCAGCGCCGGCCACGGCCACCTCCGGGCCGACCCCGCTGGGGCACCCGACGCTGATCGCGACGATCGGCGGCGCCACGGCGCTGCGCGAGCGAGCTCCGCCGCGCGGCGTACCGGCGCCGGCACGCGGCGCGCGGCGTTCAGACGACGTCATCGGGTGATACGCCGCTCGCGCCCGGTCGTCGCAGCGCCGGTCGCCGACGTCCCCGAGCGCCGCTCCGCCCGCGCGGTCTCCTCGCGCTCGTCGTCGCCGTCCTCGTCGTCGTCGCCGTCCTCGTCGCCCTCGTCGTCGCCGTCCTCGTCCTCGTCCTCGTCGCCCTCGTCACGAGACTCCCCGCGCTCGTCGCCGTGGGCGTCCGCGCCGGCTCCGCCCCGCTGCGTCGCGCGGGCCGCATCGCCGCCCTCGGGACCGCCGGAGCCCGGCAGCGGCGACTCGAGCCGGTACCCGGCCCCGCGCAGCGTCACGAGCGGCAGCGCCGCGCCGAGCTTCGCCCGGAGGCGCCTCACGTGGATGTCGACGGTCCGCGCGCCGCCCTCGTACTGGCTCCCCCAGACGCGCCGGAGCAGCTCTGTCCGCGACACAACCTTCCCGCGCCGCTCGCACACGTACGAGAGCAGCGCGAACTCCTTCGCGGTGAGCGGCACGTGCATGCCGCCCACCGACACGTCGTGGGCCGCGCGATCGATGACGATCGCGCCCACCTTCACCCGCTCCTCGGTCGCGAACTCGCTGCGGCGCCACTCGACCAGGCGCACGCGAGCGTAGAGCTCGGCGGGCACGTACGGCACCAGCAGGAAGTCATCGAAGCCGCTCGACGGCTCGATCCGCGCGATCTGCGCCACGCTCACCGCGACGAGCGCGCCGACCTCCTCGAGGCGCGGCTCGCGGCGCAGCGCGCGCAGCGCCGCCGCGGCCAGGTCAGGCCGATCGAGCGCCTCGACGACGATCGCCCGCGCCTTGCTCTCGTCGTCGACGAAGAGCCGCGGCGGATCGTCCCAGAGGTCGAGGGTCCGCACATCAGCGCCCAGCGAGCGCAGGACCGACGCGGCGCCCTCGTCGCGCTCCAGGTCAGGTCCGTGTCCGACGATGGCAATGAAGCTTCGACGCGCCATGTCCGCCCCGTATACGGGTGTGGCGTCGGGCCTGCAAGACGCACCGCGCAAGACCCACCAACACCGCTGCGGGGCTCACGTTTCGTCCTGGTTTCGTGCTTTGAAATCAGCCGATCCGCGTTCCGCCGACCGTGATGAGATCGATCTTGATTGTGGGGCAGCCCACGCCGACCGGAACGCTCTGTCCGTCCTTGCCGCACGTCCAGATGCCGTCGGAGGTCGCGACGTCGTGGCCGAGCATCGTGACGCGCCGGAGCACCTCGGGGCCGTTTCCGATGAGGTTCACGCCCTTGAGCGGCGCGGTCAGCTTGCCGTCCTCGATGAGGTAGCTCTCGGTCAGCGAGAAGACGAAGTCGCCGTTCGAGATGTCGACCTGCCCGCCGCCGAACTTCTTCGCGAAGACGCCGCGCTTCACGGACCTCACGATCTCCTCGGGATCGTGCGGGCCGGCGAGCAGGATGGTGTTCGTCATCCGGGGCATCGGCGCGGCGGCGAAGCTCTCGCGCCGCCCGTTGCCGGTCGGCGTGAGGCCGTAGTGCTTGGCCGAGAGCCGGTCGTGCATGTACCCGACGAGCTTGCCGTTCTCGATCAGCGTGCTGCGCTCGGGCTCGTGGCCCTCGTCGTCCACGTTGATCGTGCCGCGCGACTGGAGGAGGGTCGCGTCGTCGACCACCGTGCAGAGCGGGCTCGCGACCTCCTTGCCGATCTGTCCCGAGTAGTTGCTGGTCCCCTTGCGGTTGAAGTCGGCCTCGAGCCCGTGCCCCACCGCCTCGTGGAGCAGGATGCCGCTGTCGCCCGGGGCGAGCACGACGTTCATCTCGCCGGCGGGCGCGTCGCGCGCGTCGAGCATCGCGACCGCCTGGCGCGCCGCCTCCTCGGCGTGCCACTCCGGCGACTTGCCCTCGAAGTAGGCCGTCGTCATGCGCCCGCCGCCGCCGCTCGAGCCTTCCTGGCGCTTGCCGCTGCGCTCGGCGAGCGCCCGCACGCCGAAGCGGAGGAGCGGCTGGACGTCGTGCGCCATCCGCCCGTCGCTGGTGGCCACGAGCACCTCGCGCACCTCCTCGGCGAAGCTGGCCTCCACCTTGACGATGCTGGGATCGAAGGCGAGCGCCGCGGCGCTGGCGCGCTCGAGCAGCGCTCGCTTGTCGAGGCCGGGGACGTCGAGCGAGACGAAGGGCAGCTCGTAGCGGCCCGGCAGCTCGCGGCGGCGGAGCTCGATCTTCTGGTTGCCGCCGGAGCCCGTCGCGATCTGCGCCGCCGTCTCGGCCGCGCGCTTCATCGCGTCCCAGGTGAGGTCCTCCGTGTACGCGTACCCGGTCGCGTCGCCCCGCTGGACGCGGACGCCGACCCCCATCGACACGCCGCGCGACGCCGCCTTGAGGATGCCCTCGTCGAACGTGAACCCGCCCCCCGCCCGGTACTCGAAGAAGAGGTCGGCGTAATCGCCCGCCTTGGACAGGGCGACCGAGAGGAGCCGCTCGCAGAGCGCTGCGTCGACGGCATTTTCCTCTCCTGGAGCGAACGGGGCGCGGTAGGCCTGGCTGCGCGACATGGTGGCCAACTCTAGGTCCATTCGCCGGGGCGGTCGAGAAGCGGTCACCACTTCGAGGCCTCCCCGGCGCCCTCGCTCGGCGCGGCGCGGCGCGCTCGGCGCGCAACCGTTGCGCACGGCCGCGCCCGCGCGGCGCCTCCTCGCCGGGACCTCCGGCCGGGAATGCTGAACACCCCGTACCACCTGTTCGAGCGATCGCAGCCGCGCCCAGGAACCCGCTCCGGGGCGCGCGGCGCAGGCGACGCGAGCGACGCCGCCGACAGCAGAGCTCGCGGCGTGAATCCATGCCATCCGGCGCGCGCCGCCGCCGGCGCCGTCAGATCGGCGCGCCCGGGCGTCAGGCGCGCGTCCCGTCGCGGGCGCGGGGGCCATCCACGGCGGCGCCAGGTGCCGACATGTGTGCAGAAATGTGCAAGAAGGTCGCTCGACTGCTATGCTTTGAGCCGTCTTCGCGTGGATGACGGCGCTGGCCGTCTTCTCCGTGATCTTCGCACTTCCCCGGCTGATCGGCGCGCTTTTGCATCGTGGGGCGCGCTCTTCCACACGCCTCGACCGGACCTGCCTGGCGTCCGACCGGGGCGGGGGCCCGACGCCATTGCGCCATGCGGTCGCCGCGCTCCCCACAAGGACCCGCGGGAGCGCATGCTGCAAACAAGCACCTTGGCGGTAGCTTCCGGAACTTCCGATGCCGCGCGCTTGTACGTGGTAGCGGGATTGGCTAGGTGTTTTTAGGTGAGGTGAGGGATGCCCGCGGGGCGCCCGAGCAACGCCTCGCTGCCCTCAGTAGGAGACTCCCATCGCCGTGGCGGTCGATCGCGACAAGGTACTCCAGACCGCGCAGAAGTTTGTCGAGCGGAAGCGCTTCGACAAGGCCATCGCCGAGTACCAGAAGCTGGTCGCGGAGGATCCGAAGGACGTCCGGACGCTGCTCAAGATCGGCGACCTCTACCTGCGGACGGAGGAGTACGTCGAGGCGATCACCACGTACGAGCGCGTCGGCCAGTTCTACTCCCTTCAGGGCTTCGCGCTGAAGGCGATCGCCGTTTATAAGCAGATCCGCGAGATCATCCACAAGCACGTCCCGCAGCACGAGGACCGCTTCGGCCACATCGTCCCGCGCCTCGCGGAGATCTACACGCAGCTCGGGCTCACGAGCGACGCGCTCGCGGCCTATGACGAGGTCGCGACGCGCCTGCTCCGCGCGGGGCGGGACCGCGACGCGATCGACATCTTCAAGCGGGTCGTCGATCTCGATCCGAACAACCCGCTTGCGTATCTCCGCCTCGCCGAGGCGCTGATCCGGGTCCGCGACTACGACGCCGCGATCCAGCGCTTCGGGACGGCGGCCGAGCTCCTGCTCAAGCTCGGTCGGCGCGACGACGCGCTGAAGGTCGTCGAGCGCCTGCTGCAGCACCGCCCGGACGCCCGCTTCGCCCGCATGGCCGCCGAGATCTACCTCGACCGCGGCGACCCGAGCGACGGGATGTCGGCCCTCACCAAGCTGCAGATCGCGTTCAAGGAGAACCCGCGGGATCTGGAGACGCTCGCGCTCCTCGCCCGCGCCTTCGACCTGCTCGGGCAGCCGGCGAAGGCGATCGAGGTGCAGAAGGAGTCGGCGCGCATCGCCAAGGAGGCGGGGCGGCTCGACCAGTTCAACGCCCTCGTTTCCGCCCTGGTCGCACGCGCCCCGAACGACGAGGGCGTCCGCCAGCTCGCCTCCCAGCTCGGACCGGCGCGGAGCACGCGCGCGTCGATCGACGTCGAGCTCGAGGAGGACGAGGGCGACGAGCCGGAGGAGCTCGAGGTCGAGGACGCCGAGCCCTCGTCCGCGGCGCCGATCCCGCTGCGCGCGTCGCAGCCCTCGACGTCCCCGGTGGCGAGCCCGCGGCAGCTCGTCGCGCACGCCGAGAGCTTCCGGCGCGACCGCCAGTACGACAAGGCGGTCGCCCTCCTCAGGGGCGGCATCGCGCGGCTGCCAGCCGCGCGGGAGCTGCGCGAGAAGCTCTGCGACATCCTGATCGAGGCGGGCGACCAGGACGGAGCGGTCGAGGAGATGCTCGCGTTCGCGCAGCAGCTCTCCGGCGAAGACGCCGTCGACGAGGCCGCGAGGCTCCTCGACGAGGTGCTGCTCCTCGATCCGGGGAACGCCCAGGCCACGGAGATGCTCAACCTGCTCGGCTACGCCGTGCCGCAGGAGGAGGAGCTCGCCGACGAGGAGCACACCGGCCCGGAGGTCTCGCCGACGTCCGGCGAGAACGACGCGTACGCGTCCGAGGTGCCGAGCCAGGACCTCTACGACCCCGACGCGCCGCTGCCCGCGTACACCCTCGACGAAGACGGCGTCGTCGAGGCGCTCCCCCGGCGCCCGCAGCTCGTCACGCACCTCGACGACCCGTTCGCGAACGAGCCGCCGCTGCCGAGCTTCCCGATCGACGACGTCGAGGAGGTCGAAGAGGTCGAGGACGTCGAGGAGGTCGAGGACGACGACGACGAGGAGACGGCGTCGGTCCACCCGAGCCGCTCGCCCGCGCACCCGCTCGCCGTGGCGGCTTCTCAGGCGCCGCCGGCGCCGTCGCCGTCGTCGATGCCCCCGCCGCCCGTGCTCGCCGCGCCGCCGGTCCTGTACAGCCCGTCGTCGGTCCGGCCGGCGTCGGTCCGACCGGCGTCGGCTCGGCCGGCGTCCGTCCGGCCGGCGTCCGCCCGCTCCGTGCCGCCGGGGTCGCTGCGGCGCGCGGACGCGCTCGACGAGGACGCGCTCGAGGAGGTCGAGTTCTTCGCGCAGCACGGGATGTTCGAGGAGGCGCGGAACATCCTCGAGGAGCAGCTCGCGCGGCTGCCGAACCACCCGCTCCTGATGGAGCGGCTGCGCGACGTCACCGAGCTGGCGTCGCAGGCGCGCGTGGCGACGGACAACCAGAGCGGCACGCGGGTCGTCCCGCGCGGCAGCGAGCGTCCGGACGAGGATCGCGCGTTCGACATCGCCGAGTCGCTGAAGATGATCGACGAGCTCGAGGTGGCGCCGGGCTCGGTGACGGGCGTCCAGGACGATCCTCGACAGGTCAGCGTCGAGAGCGTGTTCGAGCAGTTCAAGGCGGGGGTGGCGGCGCAGGTCTCGGAGTCCGACGCGTCGACGCACTACGATCTCGGCGTGGCCTACAAGGAGATGGGCCTCTACGCGGACGCCATCGCCGAGTTCGAGCTCGCCTCCCGCGACCCCGGGCGGGAGTGCGTCTGCCAGTCGATGATCGGCGTGACCCACCTCCAGATGGGCGACATCGAGGCGGGCATCGACGCGCTCATCCGCGGGCTGCACGCCTCGCACAAGACGGTCGAGCAGGAGCTCGCGCTGACGTACGAGATCGCGAACGCCTACGAGATGCTCGGTGTTCCCGAGCAGGCGCTCTACTACTTCCAGCGCGTCGCCCGGATGAGCCCGAGCTACAGCGACCCGCGCGGCAGCGTCGCGGAGCGGCTGCGCCGCATCGACGTCCCGAAGCCCGCCGCGCGCGCCGTCGGCGCCGAGATGATCTCGGACGAGTTCGACTCCGCCTTCGACGATCTCCTCCCGAGCGGCAAGCTGCCCTGAGCGCAGCCGGAGGCGCTCGCGGGCGCCGGCGTGCTCGACCTCGGTCGGGCGAAGCTCAACCTCGGTCGGGCGAAGCTCAACCTCGGTCGGGCGAAGCTCAACCTCGGTCGGGCGAAGCTCAACCTCGGTCGGGCGAAGCTCAACCTCGGTCGGGCGAAGCTCAACCTCGGTCGGGCGAGGCTCAACCTCGGTGCGCCCGTGGAATGCCAGAAATTGGGCCACGACGGGCGCTCTCGGATACCGGGGGTGCATGAACCGACCGCTCCTCTTCGCCGCCCTCACGTCGATGCTGACCGCTGGCTGCGGTGCCGGGATCGACACGAACGCTCGAGTCGGCCGCCCCCGCGACGCCGCCGCCAAGGTGGCGGCCGAAGCGCGGCGCGATGTCGCGCAGCGCGCGAAGGGCGCGACCGACGAGGGGGAACCGAGCGCCGAGGAGGCGGCCGCCGCGCGCAAGCCCGGTGATTACGTGGCCTACCGGTTCTCGGGCAGCTTCAGGAAGACGCCGCTGCTCCTCACGCAGCGGGTGGTCGCGCGCGAGGGGGACGTCCTCGTCGTCGACGTGACCCTCGAGGGCGACAAGGAGACCGAGGCCCTGCGAGTCCGCATGAGCGACGCGCCCAGTCGGCGCGGCGAGATCCTCAGCGCCGCGTGGATCGACGGTGGCGCCGAGCGCCCGGCGACCCTCGCGGCCTACGACGCGATGATGGCCAAGACCGCGCTCGCCGCCGACGAGAACGAGGAGGTGCTCGGCACCGAGGCGGTGCACGTCGAGGTCGGCGGCGCCGCCATCGCCTGCCAGAAGACCAGCTTCCGCGTGCGCCTCGGCAAGACGAAGGCGACGATGCGCACGCTCCAGAGCGACGACTTCGCCTGGGGCGACGTGGGCGGCGAGATCACCGCCGAGGACGGCCGCGTGCTCTACCGGGCCGAGCTGATCGACAGGGGACACATGGACGCGCCGCACGCGGCCGCGGCGGCCGCCGGCGCGGCGCCCCACCCCGAGCCGCGGCCGGCGACGGTGGCGCAGTCCGCCTACGAAGAGGACGAGGACTGAGCCGACGCGGGCGCGTCGCCCTGGTTCCCCTTGCGCGCGAGGATCTCGCCCGAGCGCGCGGCCGCCGCCTTGACCAGGTGGCCCATCTTCGGGTGCTCGGGCTCGAAATCCGGCTCGATCCCCTCCGCGCGGAGCGCCTCCGTGCAGACCGGCCCGATCGACGCCACCACGCCCCGCCCGAGCCCAGCGCGCAGCCGCTCGACGAGCCCCTCCTCGGCCGCGACGAGGAGCGCGTGCTCGACCTGCGCGCGGCTCGTGAACAGCGTGATCGCCGCGCCGCCGTCCGCCAGCAAGCGCAGCCCCTGCCGGAGGGCCGCGGTGTCCTCCGGGAGCGCCCACCGGTACACCGGCACCGGCGTGACCCGGGCGCCGGCCGCCTCGAGCCCGGCGTAGAGCTCATGGCTCGGCGCCCCGTGCTCCTGGACGGCGATGCGCTTGCCGCTCAGGTCGCCGAGCCCACGGACGACCTCGAGGATCTCTCGCCAGGTGTTCGGCTCGGGCACGGTGACGAACCGGGTCACGCCCAGCTCGCGCAGCGCCGCGGCCGGCTTGGGACCGCGCACCACGAGCTGCACGGAAGACAGCGCCGCAGCCATGAGGGAGGCGCCCCGGGCCCCCGCGCTACCGTCCTGGTCGGACGTCACCCCCTCGCCCTGAGCGGGCTCGAGCGCGGGCGCCGCCTCGGCCACGAGCGCCCTGGTCCCGACGCCGGTCAACAGGATCACGAGGTCGAACTCGGCGCCCGTGAGGCGCCGCGCGAAGTCGAGCGCGCGCTCGTTGCGCTCGATCGTGACCTCGCGGAGGGCCGGCGCGGTGACGGGCACCCCACCATACCGCTGGATCAGCGAGGCCATCTCGGCGGCGCGGCGGCTCTCGAACGTGATGACGCGGCGCCCTGCGAAGTCGGGCGACGCGGGAGGGGAAGGACGGTCGTTCAGGGGGTGCGTGGGCGTGCTCACCCGCGCAGCATAGCCCGGGTCCGGCTCGCGCGGGTTTCGGGCGGTTGACCAGTTTGCTAAGCTCCTCGTGTGAGCCATCCGATGAGCAACGAGGCTGGCGGGGTGCAGGGGGGCGGGCTCTCGCATGCGACCTCGGAGAACGACGCCGGCCCCGATCCGGTCATCGGCGCGGGCATCGCGCTGCTCGGCATCTTCTTGATGGGCGTGGGCGGCGCGGCGGGCGCGCACTACCTCTTCAACTTCGGCGTGCTCGTGGCGGTGCTCGGGGCCGTCCTGTTCGTCCTCTTCGTGGCGCTCACGGCGCTGAAGCAGCGCCGCGCGCTCGGCGCCGCGAGCCGCGCCTCGAGCGCCGAGAGCGCCGCCGAGCAGCGAGACGCGCGCGACTGATCGGCGGATCGGCGCGGCGGCTCCGCGACGCATCGACGGGGCGGCGCGGCGGCTCCGCGCCTGCTCGCCTCACCCCCGGGTCTCGCCCTCGCGCTCGCGTTGCTCGTCCGGCGTCGCCGGGGAGCCGTCCTGAACCACGGCCTGGCCGGCGAGGTCCGGCTCGATCTCGGCGAGGGGGACGCCGAGCTCCTCCGCGATGCTCGTGATCTCCGCGCGCTCGGCCGGCGTGGGCGCGCCGTCCGCGGCGGCGAGCCGGATCAAGAGGCGCACGACCTCGACCCGCTCGCTCGCGTTGCAGAGCGCCTTGAGCTCGCGGTAGCAGCGATCGACCTCGCCCTCCTGGAGGGCGGGCAGCTTGCCCTGGAGCGCGTTGAACACCGCGTCGACGCCGCTCGGGGCGAGCCCGTCGATGTGCGTGAGCAGCTCGCGGAGCAGCTCGTCCTCCTTGGAGGAGAAGCGGCCGTCGACGCAGGCGACCTTGCCGAGCAGGACGATGACGGTCGCGATGTAGCGGAGGACCACCGCCTCGTCGTCCGGGAGCGCCGCGCGGAGCTCCTTCAGGAGGGCGTCGAGGTTCGGGAACGAGCCCCCCTGCTTCAGGCCCAGCCAGGCGAGGAGTCCCACGCGTTGAAGCTACCAGATCCTCGTCGGGCAGGGCAGCCCGACGGAGCACCGCCTCGCCGGGCTGCTCTGCCCGGCGAAGCGCCGCTCGTTACGCCCGTCATCGTGATCCATGCCGCGGCTTAGTCCTCGCCCCCGCGCTCCGCAATCCAGTCGTCGACCGGGTTGTCGGACTTCGGGGTCTTCAAGATCGAGCCGTCGGGCCCGTCCTTGCGCACCACGAGCGTGCGCCGCGTGGTCGTGTCCGGCGTCTCGCGCGCGACGACGGTGATCACGTTGACCCCCGGCCGGAGCGGCGCCTCGAACGAGAACTCCGCCTTCTTCGGGTCCGCGCCGTCGCGGTTCGACTTGTAGTAGAGCTTGCGCGACCCGACGAAGATGAAGGTGTCGAGCAGCCGCTCGCTGTCCGACGCCGTCCCCGTGATCTTCACGGTGCCGGCCGTCGTCGCCAGCGCCGCCGCGGCGATGTCGAGCGTCGGCGGCGCGTGCGAGTAGACGTCCTCGAACGCGACCACCGCGGGCGCCTGCCCGCCGCCCTGGGTCACCTCGCGCGCCGCGACGAACGCGAAGCGGTTGGCGCCGAGATCGGCCTTGAGGAACCCGCCGGGCGCCTCGCCGAGCACCTTGACCACGGCGCCCGCAGGGAGCCTGCCGAAGCCGCGCGCGCTCGCCTCGGGCGACGGGAGCAGCGTCGCCCCCTGCGCCCCGGCCTTCACGGTGGAGCCGCCGCCCTTGATCTGGACGCGCGGCAAGATCGGGATCTTCACCTTCTCGCTGGCGAACTCGCGGAGATCGCGATCGCCGACCGAGAGCGTGAGCGTCGCCTCGGGCTCCGAGAGCGCCGGCTCCACGTCGAAGGTGAAGACCACCTTGCGCACGTCGCCCGGCTTGATGTTCGAGACGTCGAAGCGCCCGGCGTGCAGCATGAGCCCCTCGCCCGAGAGGTTCGCGATGTTCGCCTGCGTCTCGTACGACGGGCCCTTGCCGACGTTCTTGACGGTCAGGTACATGCTGACCCGCTCGCCCTTCTGGATGAGCCCGTCGCCGTTGCCCTCGCGGTCGTCGACGATCTGGTAGGCGTACTGGAAGAGCGGCCGATCGAGCGCGCGCACCGTGGGCCGGATCTCGACCGGGGCCGGCTCCGGCGCGCCGGCGACCTCGAACTTCACCTTGACGCCGTCGCTCCGCGAGAGGGCGTCCATCGGGATCTTGCAGACGCGCTTCTCGTTGGCCCTCCTCGGCTTCGTCGAGCCGACCTTCCGCCCCTCGACCTCGCACCAGCCGAGCGGCGCCTTCGCCGTCTTCGTCTGGCCAGGGCCGATCTTGCCGAGGATGAGCTCCTTGCTGTCGAAGTAGAGGTTGTCGCTCTCCGTCGTCCCGCGGAGCCGGTAGACCGGCTGCTTGCCGTTGTTCTTGACCGTGACCCGGAGCTCCATCGGCTGGCCGGCGGTCACCTCGGCGTTCGGGCGATCGGTCTCGACCTTCACCTCGAGCTCGGACTTGGCCGCCGCCGTCGCGCCCTCGGGCGCGTCGGACCAGTCGACGCCGAGCTTCGCCAGCTCGGCCGCGACCTTGCCCAGCTCCTCCTTGCCGACCTGCTCGATGTGGTCGTGCACCGCCCGGAGCTGCTGGAGCCTCGGGGTGCTCGGCGGCATCCGCGCGGCGAGCTCGCGCGCGAAGCGGATCGGGAAGTCGAGGGCGAAGTCCTCGTCGATGTCACCGCCGCGCTCGCGCATCTGCTCGCGATCGGCGCTCGTGAGCTGGTAGCGGACCACCTCGGTCGGCTTGCCCGCCGCCGCCGCGCGCGCGTTCGAGAGGTGCGCCGAGAGATCGCGCTCCCGGAGGCCGTCCTTCTGCACGGTGAGATCCATCTCGAGCTCGTCGACCGTCATCGGGTCGAGCTCGATGTCCGGCGTCACGCCGACGCCCTGGATCGAGATGTCGCCCGGCGTCAGGTACTGCGCGATCGTCAGCTTGAGCGCCGCCTTCTCCGCCGTGACGTCGGGGAAGACGAGCTGCACGCTGCCCTTGCCGAACGTCTGCGAGCCCACGATGACGGCGCGGTCGTTGTTCTTCAGCGCGCCCGCCACGATCTCGCTCGCGCTCGCGCTGTTGCCGCTCACGAGCACCACGATCGGGTACGCCGGCTCCGTGCCGGGGCCCTTGGCGCGCTTCTCCTCGCGCCCCTCGGAGGCGCCGACCGTCGAGACGATGACGCCGTCGGCGAGGAACTTGTCGGCGATGCGCGCGGCCTGATCGAGCAGGCCGCCCGGGTTGCCCCGCAGATCGAGCACGAGCCCCTTCAGCTGCCCCTTGCTGCGCAGGCCGTCGAGCGCCGCGTCGAGCTCCGCGGTCGAGGTCGCCTGGAACGTCTTCAGCCGCACGTAGCCGACGCCGCCGTCCAGGGCGCGCGACTCGACGGACCGGACCTTGATCACCTCGCGGGTCAGCTCGAACGCCTTCGGGGTCTGCCACCCGCCCTCGCCCTCGCGGGTCACCCAGACGGTGACCGGGGTGCCGGGATCGCCGCGGAGCCTCCGCACGGCGTCGTCGAGCGGCATGTTGAGCGTCGACTCGTTGTTGATCTTCACGATCCGATCGAGCCGCTTGAGGCCCGCCCTGCCCGCGGGCGTGTCGGGCATCGGGTTCAGCACCGTGAGCATCTGATCGCGGATCGAGATCACGACGCCGAGCCCGCCGAACGCGCCCGACGTGGAGAGGTTCATCTCCTTGTACGCCTCGGGGCTCAGGAACGACGAGTGCGGATCCAGCGTGTGCAGGATGCCGTTGCACGCGGCGTACTCGACCTCGCGGAGGTCGACCTCGGTGCCCTTGAGGTTCTTCTGCAGGAAGCTGAAGACCTCGCGCAGCCGCGCCGAGACGTCCCAGGGGCCCTGGATGTTGTCGATCCGGAACTTCTTCTCGCTGGTCTCGACGCGGACGGTGACCTCGTTGGGATCCTCGTTGAGGACGATCACCTGCGCGACGTCGCGCTGCACCGCGTTCAGCGCGGACAGCAGCATCTCCTTCGGCTTGACGCGATCCGGCTCGACGTACTTGTCGCGGATCATCTTGAGCGTCTCGTTCACGGCCTCGAGGCGGGTGAGGTCGTACGGCGCCTTGGCCACCTGACCGGTGACCGCGAGCGCCGGCTCGAACCCTCGCCAGAGCCCCCCGGGACCGAACTGAAGAACGAAGTACGCTGCCAGCGGGAACGCAGCGGAGACCACGAGCGCCTTCACGATGCGCTCCAGGAGTCGGTGAGGCATACGGCGCTCGAGTATAGACGCGCGCCAGCGAGCGTCGACCAGCGTCGCGCGGCGCTGGCGCGCGTTTCTACGCGTCTCTACGCGCCGCGCCGCGCCGCGAGGGGGGGACTACACGGGCTTGTGTGTGTCCTCTTCCTTCGCGTCCGTCTTGGCGGGGAGCTGCTTCGCGGGGTCCTCGTCGTCGTCGTCCTTGAGGCCCTTCTTGAAATTCCGGATGCCCTCGCCGATGCCCTTGCCGACATCCGCGATCCTCCCCGCGCCGAAGAGGAGCAGGGCGAGCCCGATGAGAAGGGCGATTTCCAGCGGTCCAATGCGGCCCATAGCGGTGATCCCTCGAAGGCTGCCGTGCTCCCCGCGACACGCGGCGGCGGGCTGCGGCCCGGTTCCGGTGGACCCATACCACCCATCCTCCGCACCGGCAATGCAGCGGTTCGGAGCCTTGAAACCCGTGCTAGGCTCGCGCGACCGGCTTCGCTGGAGGAGGGAGGAGGCTCGCTCCGCCAGCGGTTCAGAAATCGAGAACGGCTCGACGGCCCAGGCGGGTCGCCGACCGGCCGGACCGGACGCCAGGCCGCGGGAGCGCGCCGGCGGCGGTCCGGGGCTCCAGCCCTCGCAGGCTTCGCGATCATCGACACGGGGAAAACACGATGCCGATCAACCGCATGAATCGAAAGGCAGCGCATTGTCTGGCAGGGGCGTCGGTGGCGGCGGCGGTGCTCGCCGGCGCTCCCGAGCGCGCGAGCGCCCAGGACGCGGACGCGAGCGACAAGGTGAGCGTCACCGGCAAGGGGATCGTCGGCGGCGCGCTGCTCGGCGGTGAGGTCGTGATGCTGACGATGGGCGCGATCGGGGTCGAGCGCGCCTGGCCCTACCTCGTCTTCGGCGGGCTCGGCGCGGCGGGCGGCGGCGTCGCCGGCTACTTCATCGAGGCCTCGGAGCCTCCCGCAGAGGTGCCGCTCTACATGCTCGCCGGCGGCATGGCGCTGGTCATCCCGACCCTCATCGTCACCCTGAACGCCACCGCGTACAAGCCGCCGGAGACGGACCAGAGCGAGCCCATTCGCAACGAGCCGGCCGCGGAGCCCCCCCAGCCGGGCATCAACGTTCAGCTCACGACGGACGCAGCGCCGTTCCTCCGGGGAGCCCGCTGGGAGCAGCCCCGGCTCGGCCTCGTCGACATCACGCCGGGCCGGGTCGCGCTCGGCATGCCGGCGCTCTCGCTCAAGCCGCTCTACTCGCAGGACGAAATGTTCAAGTTCGGCGTGGCGCAGGGGCACGAGGTCCGCTTCCCCGTCCTCCGGGCGACGTTCTGACCGGCCCGGCGGAGACCCGCGCGGCGGGCCCCGCTCGCCGGTCTCTGTACCGATCGCAACGCTCGGCGTTAGGCTTTCGCCGTGGCCGATCTCGACGATCCCCCGCTCCCCTGGTCCACGAGGCTCTGGTTCGCCTTCGCGTGCTTCTTCCGCGTGCTGTTCGACGCGCAGTTCGCCGCGCGGGCCTGGCGAGCGCGCGCGGCAGCCGCGCTGCCGCCGGCCGAGCGGGGCGCGCCGGAGCCGGCCGAGCGGGATCGAGAGGGCGGCGCGCCCCGCCTCCCCGGCGCCGCGGAGGTCGCGAAGAAGGAGCCCGCGCCGCAGGCCGCGCCCGCGCCGCAGGCCGCGCCCGCCATGACCTCGGCGCTCCAGCTCCTCGCGCTGCTCCAGCGCGAGGGGCGGCTGGTCGACTTCCTCGAGCAGGACATCGCCTCGTTCGGCGACGCGGACGTCGGTGTGGCGGCGAGGATGGTCCATGAAGGCTGCCGCAAGGCGCTGCGCGGCCATGCGAAGCTCGCGCCCGTGCGGCGCGAGGACGAGGGGGCCAGGGTGACGCTGGAGGCCGGCTACAGTCCCGCCGAGGTCAAGCTCATCGGCAACGTGTCCGGGAGCGCGCCGTACCGGGGGGTCCTGCGCCACCGGGGCTGGCGCGCCGAGGAGATATCGCTACCGACGCCTGTCGCCGGCCACGACGCCAGCGTCATCGCCCCCGCGGAGGTCGAGCTATGAGCGCGCGCTACATCATCGGCATCGATCTCGGCACGACCCACTGCGCGCTCTCCCATGCGCGCGTCCCGGACGAGGGCGCCGATCCGCGGCTCACGCCGTCGCCCGAGGTGCTGGCCGTGCCGCAGCTCGTGGCGCAGGGGGCGCTCGAGGCGCGGCCGCTGCTGCCCTCGTTCATGTACATCCCCCTCGAGAGCGAGGGGCCCCAGGCGCTGCCGTGGGACGCCGAGCGGCGGTTCGTCGTCGGCGAGCACGCCCGCGCGCGCGGGGTCGACGCGCCCGCGCGCCTCGTCTCGAGCGCGAAGAGCTGGCTCTGCCACCCCGGCATCGACCGGCGCGGGCCGACGCTGCCGGTCGGCGCGCCCGAGGACATCGAGAAGATCTCGCCGGTCGAGGCGTCGTGGCGCTACCTCGAGCACCTCACCGAGGCGTGGGATCACCTGTTCGCGAAGGACGATCCGGAGCTCGCCCTCGCGAAGCAGGAGATCGTGATCACCGTGCCCGCGTCGTTCGACGCCGCCGCGCGCGAGCTCACGGTCGAGGCGGCGAGCGCCGCGGGCTTCGAGGACCTCACGCTGCTCGAGGAGCCGCAGGCGGCCGTGTACGCCTGGATCGACGCGGCCGGCGAGGCGTGGCGCAAGCACCTCCAGCCGGGCGACGTGCTGCTCGTGGTCGACGTCGGCGGCGGGACCACCGACTTCTCCGCGATCGCCGCGGTCCCGCGCGACGACGGGTCGCTCGAGCTCGTCCGCGTGGCGGTCGGCGATCACATCCTGCTCGGCGGCGACAACATGGACCTCGCGCTCGCGCACGTCGTGAAGGCGAAGCTCGCGGCCGAGGGCAAGGAGCTCGACCGCTGGCAGATGACGTCGCTCACGCACGCGGCGCGCGTCGCGAAGGAGCGGCTGCTCGGCGATCCGTCGATGAACGAGGCGCCGATCGTGATCGCCGGCCGCGGCTCGAAGCTGCTGGGCGCGTCGATCCGGACGGAGCTCACGCGCGACGAGATCACGCGGACGCTCGTGGACGGGTTCTTCCCCGAGGTCCCGTCCTCGGCGCGCCCCGCGACCCGCGCGCGCGCCGGCCTGACGCAGCTCGGCCTGCCGTACGCGCAGGACCCGGCGATCACCCGCCACCTCGCGGCCTTCCTGGGGCGGCAGGCCGGCGCGACGTCGAAGCTGGAGGGCTTCGTCCCGAAGGAAGGGAGCGCCGGGTCCGGCCGCGCGCCGCTCCTGCTGCACCCGACGGCGGTGCTGTTCAACGGGGGCGTCATGAAGAGCGCGGCGCTGCGCGAGCGGCTCGTCGCGACGCTCGGCGCCTGGCTCGAGGAGGACGGCGCGCCGCGGCCGCGGGTGCTCCCGATCGACGACCTGGATCTCGCGGTCGCGCGCGGCGCCGCCGCCTACGGCCTGGCGCGGCGCGGCCGGGGGCTCAGGATCCGCGGCGGGACGGCGCGGGCGTACTACGTGGGCATCGAGGGGGCCGTTCCGGCGGTGCCCGGCCTGGAGCCGCCGATCACGGCGCTCTGCCTGGCGCCGTTCGGCATGGAGGAGGGCACCGAGGCGACGCTGCCGCCGCAGGAGTTCGGGGTGGTGGTCGGCGAGCCGGTGCGCTTCCGCTTCTTCAGCTCGTCGGTGCGCCGGGACGACCAGGCCGGGGCCGAGCTCGAGGCCTGGAAGCCGGGCGAGCTCGAGGAGCTCTCGCCGATCGAGGTCACCCTGCCCGCCGAGGGGCGCCGCGAGGGGGACATGGTGCCGGTGCGGCTGCGCGCCTCGGTCACCGAGGTGGGGACGCTCCTCCTGGAGGCGATCCCGCGCGAGGCGCAGAAGCCGAACGAGCGCTGGCGGATCGAGCTGTCGGTGCGCGCCGAGACGTGAGGCGCGGCGCGTCAGCGTCGGGAGCGAGCTGACGCGCCGCGCCAGCCCGGCGCACGCCGCGCTGGCGCGACGCGCGGGGCCGTGACGGCGCCGGAAGAGCTCACCGGGAAACGACACCACGACATGGCGCCCACGACTCGCAAGCTCCGCGTCGTCCATACGACGAGATACACCTACGATCGCCCGGTGGAGCGCAGCGTGCACAAGCTGCATCTCTGCCCGATGGTCGACCGGGATCAGCGCGTCCTCTCGCACGCGCTCGCGATCGACCCGGAGGTCCCCACGGTGGAGTTCGAGGACGTCTTCGGAAACCGGGTCACGCGCTTCGAGATCGCCTCCCCGTATACCGCGCTCACGATATCGGCCGACTCGGTCGTGGAGCTGCTCGACGCGGATCCGTTCGCGTTCGCGACGACGAAGATCCGGCCCGCGTTCCCCCTCGCCTGGATGCCCTGGGAGCAGGCGATCATCGCGCCGTACGTGCGCCCCGCCGAGCTCCCTGCCCCCCAGCTCCAGGAGCTCTTCGATTATGCCATGTCGTTCGTCGAGCGGAACGACGCGGACCTGATGGAGACGCTCTTCGCCATCAACCTGACGCTCTTCCGCGAATACCGGTACACGCCGGGCGCGACCGACCTGGCGACCACCCCTCACGACGTCTTCGTCAACAGGCGCGGGGTCTGCCAGGATTTCGCGAACCTGTTCATCTGCCTGTCGCGGCTCCTGGGCATTCCGGCGCGCTACGTGTGCGGATACATCTATACCGGCAATGTCGGCACGAACCGCGCCGGCTCCGACGCGACGCACGCGTGGGCGCAGCTCTACATCCCGAACATCGGCTGGAAGGGGTTCGATCCGACGAACGGCGTGCTGCCCAGCCTCGACCACGTGCGGGTCGGCTACGGCCGCAACACCACGGACGCCACCCCCACGGCGGGGACGCTCTACACGCCCGCCGCGGAGACGATGACCGTCGATGTGACGGTGTCCGAGGTGGAGTGAGCTTCGCTGCGGTATCGACCGCGCGTCGACAGGGCCCATCACAGCCAGCAGGAGCGCATCGCGGAGCCCGCGCGAAGACGGCCGCAGGGGCGACAGGCATCCCGCCTGCCCCTGCGGCCGCGCGCTGATCGCCGAGGATCGGTCGGAAGCGTCCGCGATACCTCAGCGCATCGAGATCACTCGCCGGTGTCCTGGAGGCAGACGGTGCCCTGCTCGATGCATGCGCCGTCCGCTTCGGTGGCCACCATGCTGCCGCACGCCGTACACTCGTCGCTCTGCTCCGCCCCTTCCGGGGAGCACTCGTTGAAACAGGGATCGCCGTCGGCCGCGCCGCAGGCCTCGCAGATACAGTCCGTGAGCGCCACGTACTTCGGCAACGAGGACTCGCACAGGTCGTTCGGATCGGCATCCTCGAGGAGGGGCGCCGAGCAGGTCACACACTCCACGCCTTCGCCGCCGCCGCCGCCGCCGCCGCCGTCGCCGCCGCCGCCCTCGCCACCCTCGCCGCCGGTGCCGGTCGTGGCGCTCGAGGTGGTCGTGCTGCTGCTGCTCGCGGTCGTCCCGCCGCCCGTGCCCCCGTCCGTGTCGTCCCCGCACCCCGCGGAGAAGGCGGTCGCGCCAAGCATGAGAGCCATCGAGACAATGCCAACAAGATTGATGCTACGCATGAGATCCTCCAGCGCGCTTGAACGAGCGCCAGCCTTCGATAATCGCTTCGTCACCGGTCCCACCGGGACATGCCGGTCGCGGCGTTTCCCGCGCGCCGGCGGTGGCACCCTACTGCACCCAGGCTGTGACGCTCAACTGTCTCGATACGGCTCACAGAGACGACTTTCCGAGCTTCGCCCGACCGAAATACAGTGACACGAGCCCCGCCGAGGACGAACCCGCCGGGACCGCGCGGCTCGGGAATCGCCTGACCCGGCGCCGAACGCGGGAGACCCGCAGTCGCCCGTCGCGAGTCGAGCGCGCATTCGCGCCGCGCCGCGAGGGCACCAGAGCGTCATGCCGAATCCGGCGAGCCACGATTTCCGAGCCTTCTTGTGCCCCACGAAACCCCGCATGGCGGAGCTCGGACAAGGCCTCGCGCGCGCCCGGCGCCGCTCCGGGATCTCGCCGCGCCGTGGCGATGGATCGAGCGAGCCTGGAGACGGCGGTGGACCTCGCCGGAGCGCTCATTCGACATGAACGTGGAAGTTGGAAAGCGCCCGTGTTCGCGGCCGAGCGGCCCGGAGCTGCTATGATGAGAGGCGCGACGGCGCAGCCGCCCGCGGCCGCAGCTCCGGACATCGCGCTGCGGTCATGGGCGCTGCGCGCCAGCGACATGGACTCACGCGCGCCGCGATGCGCCGGCGACGCGCGCGCTCGTCGCACGTTCCTCGCGCGGTCGCCGCATGGTTCAGGTCACGGGGAGGGCACGATGAGCTTTCGGTTGCGCCTGTGTCTGTTGGCGACGCTCGCGGGCCTGTGCGCCTGCGCGAGCACGCCCGTGCAGTGGCCCTCGCCGGAAGGGCAGCCGAAGCTCCAGCCCGCGCGGGAGATCAACCCGATCGCGCGGCCGGACGCGACGCGCCCGGTCGCGATCGTCGGGGCCACGCTCATCGACGGCCGCGGAGGGCCGCCCGTGCGGGACGCCGTCGTCGTGGTCCGCGGCGACCGCATCGTCGCCGCGGGCGCGCGCGGCGCCACGGACGTCCCGGCCGGCGCCGAGATCGTCCGCGGCGACGGGCTCTCGGTCCTGCCCGGCCTCATCGACGCGCATTTCCACATCGACGGCGACGACGCGCTGCCCGCGCTCTTCCTGCAGCGCGGCGTGACCTCGCTGCGCGAGCCCGGGCACTGGATCGAGGCGTACGACGCCGCGCGCAGGGTCGGCCCGGTGCCGCGGCTCTTCCTGGCGGGGCCGATGCTCGACGGGCCGGACCCCGCCTACCCGGAGAGCGCGCTGATCGTGCGCGACGCGGCCGAGGCGCGCTGGGCGGTCGATCGGCTGGTCGAGCGCGGGGCGTCGGCGATCAAGGTCTACTTCCGCCTGCCGCTCGGGCTCGTCGAGGCGATCGCGCAGGCCGCGCACGCGCGCGGCGTGGTCGCCACCGCGCACCTCGAGACGGTGGACGCCGCGGCGGCGATCCGCGCCGGGCTCGACGGCCTGGAGCACATCACCTCGCTGGGCACCGCGCTCGTGCCGCCGCGCGAGGCGGAGCGCTACCGGCAGGCGGTGATCGCCCGCAACGAGGCGCGCCTCCAGGGCCGCTACGAGCTCTTTCGCGGCATCTCCCTCGGCGCGCCGCGGACCTCCGAGCTCCTCCGGCTGCTCGCCGCGCGCGGGACCTTCGTCACCCCCACCCTCGCCATCTTCGAGCGCCGCGCCAACGACGAGGGCGCGACCGAGACCCACGTGCGCGGCTTCGAGAACATGATGAGGCTCACCGGCGCGGCGCGGCGCGCCGGCGTGCGGGTGGTCGTCGGCTCCCACGGCACGGTGCCGGGCGCCGAGCGAGGGTGGGCCTACCAGCGCGAGATGGAGCTGCTCGTCGAGAGCGGCCTGTCGCCCATGGAGGTCCTCGTCGCCGGCACCTCCGAGAACGCGAGGTTCTTCCGCATCGACGACCGGCTCGGCAGCGTCGAGCCGGGCAAGCTCGCCGACCTCGTCCTGGTGGAGGGCGACCCGCTCGCCGACATCCGGGCGATGCGCCGCGTGAGGCGGGTCATGTTGAACGGGCGATGGGTCGCCGCCCCCCAGGGCGACTGAGCCGAGCGCGCCGCGGGCTGGCTGCGGCGCGCTCCGGCGGAAGCGTTCAGCCCATCTCGACGTCGACGCGCACCGTCTTGCCGGCGGGGGCCAGGGGGATCACGTTGCCCTCGACCGCCTTGCCGTCCACGGTGAGCTTCTTCACGCCCTTGCACACCCCCGAGTTCTTGACGTTGATCTCGTAGGTGGCGCCGCGGAAGCGGCGGGAGATGGAGAAGCTCTTCCACGCCTTGGGTACGCAGGGGTCGAGCTTCAGGCCGTCGTACTGGGGCTGCACGCCCAGGATCCCCTGGCTGACGGACACGAACGTCCAGGCCGCGGTGCCGGTGAGCCAGGCGTTCTTGGCCTCACCGAAGACGGGGGCGTCCTTGCCCGCGATCATCTGCGCATAGACGTAGGGCTCGGCCCGGTACGTCTCGATCTGGCTCTCCTTGGCGGAGGGGCAGATGGAGAGATAGTACTCGAGCGCGCGCTCGCCGTCGCCCAGCAGACACCATCCGAGGTGGATCCAGGTGTTGTTGTGGCAGAAGATACCGGCGTTCTCCTTGACGCCCGGCGGGTACGAGGTGACCTCCCCGAGCTCGAGGTGATAGGTCGAGTACGCGGGCTGCTGCAGCACGATGCCGTTCTTCGTGTAGAGGTGCTTGTGCACGCTCTCCATCGCCTGCTTCGCGCGGCCGTTGTCCGCGCCGGCACCGCCGAGCACGCACCAGCCCTGGCTCTCGATGAAGATCTTGCCCTCCTCGTTCTCCTTGCTCCCGACGGCGCGGCCCTGGGCGTCGTAGGCGCGGCGGTACCACTCGCCGTCCCAGGCCTCCTTCTCGACCACGGCCAGCATGTCGGCGTACTGCCCGCGCATGCGCTCCGCGTCGGACTTCTGGCCCATCCAGTCATACAGGGCGGCCATCTCGCGGCTGGCGTAGAGGAAGAGGCCGGCGATCATCACGGACTCGGCCTTCGAGTCCTTCACGTCGCCCGCGGTCTGGAAGCTCTCGTTCGGCTCGGTGCTGAAGCAGTTCAGGTTCAGGCAGTCGTTCCAGTCCGCGTGGCCGATCAGCGGCAGGCCGTGCGGGCCGCGCTTCTTCATCGTGTACGCGATGGACGTCTCCAGGTGGTGCAGGAGGTCCTCCTTGGAGCCCTGCTTGTCGGCGTAGCCCACGGCCTCCTTGAGGATGCCCTTGTCGCCCGTCTCCTTGATGTACGCGCACGTGGAGAGGATGAGCCACAGGTGATCGTCGTAGAAGTCGCCGCCGATATCGGCGTTCCCCTTCTTCGTCAGCGGCTGGTACTGGTGGTAGCAGGTGCCGTCGCTGAGCTGGGTGGCCGCGATGTCGAGGATGCGCTGGCGGGCGCGCTCCGGGATGAGGTGCACGAAGCCGAGGAGATCCTGGTTCGAGTCGCGGAAGCCCATGCCGCGCCCGATGCCGGTCTCGTACATGCTGGCCGACCGCGAGAGGTTGAAGGTGGCCATGCACTGGTACTGATTCCAGGTGTTGAGCATGCGCCGCGCGTGCTCGTCCGGACAGTCGGCCTGGAAGTTCGCGAGGAGCCCGGCCCAGTCCTCCTTGAGCTGAGCGAACGCCCCGTCCACGGCGCCGGGCGCCGAGTACTTGGCCAGGATCTCCTTGCCCTTCTGCTTGTTCAGGACGAAGGGCGCCTTGAACTTGGGCAGATCCCCCTGGTCCACGTACGAGAGCACGAAGCTCAGGGTCTCGCTCGCGCCGGGCTCGAGCGAGAGGCTCACCTGGTGGCTGCCGATCGGGTTCCAGCCGAACGCCTTGGAGTTCGTGGCCTTGCCCTTGGCCGGCACCTGGGCCTCGTGGAGCCCGTGGTGGACGCTGCCGCAGAAGGCGTCGCGGCTCGTGTCGAACCCGTCGACGGCGCGCGTGCAGGCGAAGAGCGAGTAATGGGAGCGGCGCTCGCGGAACTCCGTCTTGTGGTAGATGGCGCTCCCCTCGACCTCCACCTCGCCGATGGAGTAGGTGCGCTGGTAGTTCGTCATGTCGTTGAGCGCCTCGAAGAAGCAGAACTCCTGGAAGGAGAAGAGCTGGATGTCCTTCTTCGCGCCGCTCTTGTTGGTGACCCGGGTGCGCCAGATCTCCACGTTCTCGCCGGGGACGATGAAGAAGAGCACCTCGACCTCGACGCCGTTCTTCTCGCCCGTGATCTTGGTGTATCCCAGGCCGTGGCGGCACTCGTAGCGATCGAGGGCCGTCTTGACCGGCTTCCACATGGGGTTCCACACCACCCCGCCGTCGTTCACGTACAGGTAGCGCCCGCCGATATCCATGGGCACGTTGTTGTACCGATAGCGCGTCAGCCGCCGGAGCTTGGCGTCCTTCCAGAACGTGTAGCCGCCGGCCGTGTTGGTGCAGAGGCCGAACATCTCGTCCGAGCCCAGGTAGTTGAGCCAGGGCAGCGGCGTGTCGGGCCGGGTGATGACGTACTCGCGGCTCTCGTCGTCGAAATGGCCGTACTGATTGCTCATGGACGCGCGGTCTCCGTGCATTCGGTGGAGTCGAAAGCTGGGTCGGAAGCGGGGAGCTTCTCTCCCGTCAACGACAGAAAAAAACCCAGCGGCAGGGCTGCCCCGGGTTCGATAAGCCGATGATTGTTGGGCTGGGGCCTCCGAGCGAGCTCAGAGGGCCGCCACTCTAGACCCCTGCCCTGCTGGTTGTCAACGGGGCCCGCGGGAGCGTAGGCCGGCGTTTTTCCCGGAGAAATGCAGCACTCCACGCCCTCGCGCTCGATGGCGTGGCCGCTGTGTGGCGGACAACGCAAGATTACGGCACGGCGTGAATTTTACACGTCCCTGTGCGGCCCGATCTGGCGCGGCGCGGCGTGGGAGCGCGCGGTCCTCGGGCCTACGGTCTTCGCACCTCGGACGGGCATGCGGTCGTCGCACCAGGGGTGAGCCTGGGGGACCGTGCCAGTCGCGCGCCCTTGGCTACCGATCGTCGTCGGAGTCCTCGTCCCGGTCCTCGTCGGGGAGCACCAGCCTGCCGATGGCGACCTGGCGCGCCGTGGTCGGATAATAGGCCGTGCCGGCGGCCGTGCTCCAGGTGTGCCCGACGATGGTGTCCGACGTGCTCGTGTAGACGCGCATCACGCCGTAACCCGCGCCGGTGGCCCACCGGCCGCCGGAGGACATCCTGGAGTCGGACGGGCCGTGGTGTGAGCTCGTCGAGTCGACCACGCTCACCTCGTACTGGAACGTGCCCAGCACGAAGGGGCTGACCGGGAGCTTCAGCCTTGGCGCCCGGCGGAGGATCGCGACGTGACCTGTCGACGACTCGCCCGCAGGATAACGGAGGGCGATGACGTCGCCGGCGCGCGCGTCCCCCAGGTCGTGGATCCTCTCGAATCCATTCTCCTCGACGATCGCGTCATAGTAAGCGGAGGCGCTCGGGCTCCGGCTGCCCAGCCAGTCGTCGAACGACGACTCGGACCACCCGTAGCCCCGCTTGAGCATCTCCGTCAAGAAGGTGGCGCACTGCGTGCGGTTCATGTAACGCCGCGCGCCGGACACGCCAGCCCAGGAGACGAAGCTGGCAGTCGAGTATTCGTTGTTCTCAGGAGCGACGTTATCGACGAGTCGCTCCGCCCACATGAGGTGGTCGACGTCACGCGCGGCCGCAGGCCGCGGCGAGAGCCACGAGAGCCCCGAAAGGACGAGACAAGCGATCCCCAACGGACAACGACGAACGCTCGCCATGATCCACCACGCAATGCAATGTGTTGCTCGGACCGGCGCGTCGCTCTCAGCGCGCGTATTCCCGTGATGTATTAACCACGATCGGGAGACGCCGTTCAATATAAATTTGCAGCGTGAGTATCTTTGGGAGTCGTTTGTCCCACAGGCGCACAGAGGGACAGGCACTCTCGCGCGCCGTCCGCCCCGCGGGACGACGGAGGACGCAGGGCGGCGGAAAGCAGGCGATTTCGAGGGAGGAGCTGTGTTAACCTGGCCTGTTGTCCCGGCGCTCGGGCGGCGCGGGAGAGCGGGCGCGGGTGACGTGTTGGCGGAGGGAGGACGCGCGGCCGACGGGGGCGCCGGGCCGCGGGCTCCTCACTTCGTCTTGATACGGAACTCCACGCGCCGGTTCATGGCGCGGCAGCCCTCGTCGTTCGTGAAGCAGAGCGGCGCGCCGGCGCCGTACCCGGGCGCCGTCATCGGCGTCGTGACGCCGCGCTGGACGAGGTAGCGAACCACGGCGTTCGCGCGGCGCTCGGACAGCTTGATGTTGTGCTCCACCGTGCCCTGGTTGTCCGTGTGCCCCTCGACCGTGAGCGCGGTGATCTCCGGGTGCGTCCTCAGGATGTTCGCGACCGCGTCGAGGACCGAGAACGACTCGGGCCGGATCTCGTCCTTGTCGAGGTCGTAGAAGATCGGGCGGGCGATCTTGATGCGATCCCCCTCGATCACCGCCTCGGCGGGGGCCGCCGGCTGGACGGGCGCGGGCGGAGGAGGGGGCGGCGGCGTCGCGCTCGCCGCCAGCGACATCTCGGTCTTCGCCGACCCGCACCCCGCCGCAAGGACGCCCATGACCACAAGCCAGATCGCTCGGTTCGCTCGCATTTCGCGCCTCTAGCACGGGGAATCGCCCGGAAAAAGTGCGCTGACACCGCCGGCGAGCCGCCGGCGCGTCGCCCGCCGCTCCGCCCGCCGGAGCGGCGGGCGGAAGGCGCCGCGGCGATCCAGTATCGTTGCTGCGCGCACGCATGTCCGCCCCCCCGAAGAACCCGAGCCTGATCGTCGGAGTCGACCTCGGCACCACGCACACCGTCGTGGCGTGGGCCGAGCGCGACGCCGATCCCGGCGCCATCCGCGTCTTTCCGATCCCGCAGCTCGTGACGGCCACGGAGGTCGAGGCGCGCCCGCTGCTGCCGTCGCTGCTCTACGCGCCCGTGCCCGGCGAGGCGCCGGCCGACCCCTTCGGCGACGCGCCGTTCGTCCTCGGCGAGCAGGCGCGCCGGCGCGGCGGGGAGATCCCCGGCCGGCTCATCGCCTCGGCGAAGAGCTGGCTCTGCCACCCCGCCGTCGATCGCACGGCGCCGATCCTGCCCTGGGGCGCGGGCGACGACGCGGCCGACCTGCCGCGCGTCTCGCCGCTCGACGCGAGCGCCCGGCTCCTCGCCCACGTGCGGCGCACCTGGGACGAGGCCTTCCCGGATCGACCGCTCGCGGAGCAGGAGGTCGTGCTCACCGTGCCGGCCTCGTTCGACGAGGTCGCGCGCGAGCTCACCGTCGAGGCCGCCCGTCGCGCCGGCCTGTCGGCGCGGCTCCTCGAGGAGCCGCAGGCCGCGTTCTACGACTTCATGCGGCTCGCGGGGACGGGAGGCCTCGACGCCCTGCTCGCCCGCTCGGGCGGCGAGGCGTTGGTCCTCGTCTGCGATGTCGGCGGCGGCACCACCGATCTGTCGCTCATCCGCGTCGCGCGGCGCGCCGGCGCGGCCGACGGCGCTCCCCTCGACGGTCCTCCGGTCGAGGTCTCGCGCGTCGCGGTCGGCCACCACCTGCTGCTCGGCGGCGACAACATGGACCTCGCGCTCGCTCACCTCTGCGAGCCGCGCCTCGTGGGCGCCGGCGAGAAGCTCGACCCGGCGCGCTTCGGGCAGCTCGTGCTCGCCTGCCGCGCCGCCAAGGAGCGCCTGCTCGGCGGCGCGTCGCCCGACGGCGCGCCCGGGCCGCCGGACGACGCGCCGGTCACCGTGCTCTCGCACGGCGCGCGGCTCGTCGGCGGCGCGCTGACGACGCGCCTCGGCCGCGAGGAGGTCGAGCGCGTCGTGCTCGACGGGTTCCTCCCGGAGACGCCGCGGGACGCGCGGCCGCAGCGCGGGCGGAGCGGGCTCGTCGCGTTCGGGCTCCCGTACGAGCGCGACGTCGCGATCACGCGGCACGTGGCCTGGTTCTTCGCGCGCCACGCCCCCGGGTCGCTCGGGCCGACCTCGCTGCTCCTGAACGGCGGCGTCTTCCGCGCGCGCCGCGTCGCCGAGCGGCTCGCGCGCGTCATCGAGCGCTGGGGCGGCCCGCCGCTCGACGTGCTCCCGCACGCCGATCCCGACCTCGCCGTGGCGCGGGGCGCGGTCGCCTACGGCCTCGCGCTCGCGGGCCGCGGCGTGCGCATCGAGGGGGGCGCGGCGCGCGGCTACTACGTCGGCCTCGAGCCGCCCGCCGGCGGGGGGCCGCGGCCCGCGGTCTGCGTCGTGCCGCGCGGCGCGAAGGAGGGCAGCGCGCACGCGGCGGCCGGGCGGACCTTCGCGCTCGTCGTGGGCCGACCGGTCCGGTTCGACCTGTTCGCGTCGGACGACGCGCGCGAGGACCGCGCGGGCGACCTCGTCCCGCTCGAGGAGGACCGGTTCGAGGCGCTCCCGCCGGTCGCGGTGGCGTTCGACGCCGGCGACGCGGCGCGCGCGCGCGCCGATGGCGGCAAGCGGGCGGAGGTGCGCGTCCAGATCGAGGGAGAGCTCACCGCGATCGGCACCCTGGATCTCGCCTGCGTCGAGGTGGGCGTCCCGGCGCCGCGCCGCTTCCGGCTCGCGTTCCAGCTGCGCGAGGACGGCCGCGGGGCGCGCGGCGCGGAGGGCGCAGGCGCCGCCGAGGCCGGGGGAGGCGCGACGGGCGGCGCGCCGGCGGAGCGGGCGCCGGCGAGGCCGCTCGCGGCGGCGACGCCGGGGGGCAAGCGGCTCGACGAGGCGCGGGAGGCGATCGAGCGGGTGTTCGGCAAGGGGCGGCCCGACGTCGCGCCGCGGGAGGTGAAGAACCTCGTGCGCGAGCTCGAGCGCGTGCTCGGCGAGCGCGCCGCCTGGACGACGGAGACGGCGCGGGCGCTGTTCGACACGCTCGCGCCGAGCGCGCGCTCGCGGCGGCGCTCGGCCGATCACGAGCGCGTGTTCTGGTCGCTGGCCGGCTACTGCCTCCGCCCCGGCCTCGGCGACGCGGGCGACCCGGCGCGGATCGCGGCGCTCGCGCCGCTCTTCGCCGAGCGGCTCGCGTTCCCGCAGGAGGCGCGCTCGTGGCAGCAGTTCTGGATCGCGTGGCGCCGCGTCGCCGGCGGGCTCGACGAGCCGCTGCAGGTGGCGATCCGGGACCTCGCGGATCCGTTCCTCGCCCCGGCCGAGCAGCGGCTGAAGAAGCCGAAGGGGGTGAAGCCGGAGGCGCTCGACGACCTGCTCGAGCTGTGCGCGTCGCTCGAGCGCGCGCCCGCCGGCCGAAGGAGCGAGCTCGGCGCCTGGATCCTGGAGCGCACGTGGACCGACCGCGACGCGCGGCTCTGGGCGGCGATCGGCCGCGTCGGGGCGCGCGTGCCTGCGTACGCGAGCGTGCACCACGTGGTCTCGCCGGCGGCGGCCGAGCGGTGGCTCGACCACCTGCTGCGCGAGAAGTGGGAGGGGCTGCCGTCGGCCGCGCCGGCCGCGGTGCAGCTCGCGCGCAGGACCGGCGACCGGGCGCGCGACGTGTCCGACCGGATCCGCGGCGAGGTGGAGCGGCGGCTCGTCAAGGCGGGCGCGCCGGAGGCGTGGGTGAGGGCCGTGCGCGAGGTGGTGGCCGTGGAGGAGGCCGAGCGCGCGGCGTTCTTCGGAGAAGGGCTGCCGGTCGGGCTGCGGCTCGTGAGCGAGTAGGGGCTGGGCCTGGAATTAGGCTCTTTCGCGGCGCTCTGCGCCACGCCGCGCGTCGGCCACAGCCTCCGCCTACGTGAAGCGCCCTGCGCGTGAAGTCATCGGGTCAGTGACGGAGCGCCTCGGCTGCGGGGGCCGGCACGTCGTCATCATCGCCGCCGCTCGCCTCCGCGCGCCTGACCTCTTCCTCGTAGGCGAGGAGCACGAGGGGCCTCAGACGCTCGATGTCCTTCAGGCCCGCGATGTAGACGCGGCTCTTGCCGACGTTCTCGGGCGCGGGCTCGATCTCGAAGCCCGGGACGAGCGGCGAGGCGCGCTCGACGGCGAGGCGCGTCACCACCGCCTTGCGACGCCCATCGAAGAAGAGGCGCATGAACCATTTCTTCCGGTTGCCGATGTTCAGACCGAAGTAGTTCACCGAGTCGAGGTACTGGACCTGGGGCTTGTCCTTCACCGCCGAGTCGGCGCAGATACGCTGTATGATCTCGTAAGCCTCGAGCTCTTCGGCTGTGGTCACGATCCCCTTGTTGATCTCAGGCTGCGACTCCGCCGGAGGGCGCGGGGGCGCCGGAGGAGGCGCCGCTACGGCCGCGATGGGGGCTTGCTGCACGGGCTCGTAGGTCTCCTGCTTGATCGAGCGGGTCGCCATCTCGAGGAGCGTCGACTGGATCGCCTTCTTCACGATGGGCACGAACTTCTCGACCCGCTTGGCCGTGAGCTTCCCGGTCGTGATGTTGATCTCGCTCAACAGGAACCGAGTGAACGACTCCGAAGGGTTCCGGAGGAGCTCGTTGACATAGCTCGTCACCTTGCCGGTATAGATGATGTCCTCGGCGCGATGCCGCACGAGAGCAGCATCGAAGAAGGCCTTCGAGAACGCCTCGAGCGTCTCGACGTCGCGCTCGGAGAACGCGAGCACATCGAACTCGAAGAAGGCTTTTCCATCCATGATGTTCGGCTCTTCGAGATCGGTGAAGAACAGATACCGTACGCCGTTCGTCACGACGGCGACCTTCACCGACGGTGTCGCGTTGAAATAACGCTGGAGCTGACCGTTGTGGAGGTTCGGCTCGGTATCCGCAGACTTGCACTCGAAGAACATGATCGGCATGCCGTTCAGGTAGATCGCGTAATCGACCTTCTCGGACGGACCGCTCGGACGCTTCTTGGCGAAGTCGGCGATGTATTCCGGGTGGACTTCCGTGGGGTCGAAGATGTCGTACCCGAGCGCGTCGAGGAAGGGGAGAATGAGCGCATTCTTGGTCGCTTGCTCTCCCCGGGTGTGAGGTTGCCTTCTACGGACGTTCTCGCTGAGACGACGGATGTTGTCGAGGAGCGCCATATTCCCTCTGAGAGCACCGGCTTGGAGCCAGCGGGACTCGCTGGCGGTCGCTCCCCCGGGACAGGAGCGCGCACTTTCCTTCAGACTGATCGATACACCTGTTGTCTTTCCATCACGACACGAAAATTCTGTCCGAAGACGGTTTGGTGGGTGAAATACATCGGATGACCGTGGATGCCCGGCGCTGTCTCCTCACGGGGCAGCACCGCGCTCTTCGGCATCGTCGCGACCACATGGGGGCGCGCGCCAGTGAACGAAGGACACGGCGCAGGTGCTGTTCGCGAGGGCGCGTTCGCGGCGGTGCATCGAGGATCGCGAGCTACTGCTCTGATCGCTCGCTGGTGACTGCCCTCGCCGGCTCCCCCCAACGCCGGTACAGTGACGCACACCAGCAGAAGAGCCGTGGATCGCCGTGGAAGCGTTATCGCGAATCACCCGAGCATCATGGCGCGTCGTCGCCGCGCCATGGGCAACTCGCCCGGCGAGACGTGGCGCGCCCGGGAGGCGGTCACGAGGTCGCGCGCCCAGGTCGCCTGGCCCTCGCGCCTCCCGCCTCCCCGCTGACGGCCGGCCTCAGTTCCAGAAGGAGCAGGTGCCGTCGACGCACCCGCAGGCGAGCCCCGGGCTGGTGCAGTCGCAGGTCGAGATGCCGCCGCTCAGGGCGGGGTTGTGGCAGAGCTCGCCGCCGCAGCCGCCAATGGAGCAGTCGGCGTCCGTGGTGCACGCGTCGCCGCTGTTCCGGATGCAGAGCCCGCTGACCGGCGTCCTGTCGCCCGAGGCCGCCTCGATGCACGCCTCGAGCTCCGGCGTCTGCCGCCAGCCGCACGCGCCCGACGCGTCGCGCTCGCACCTGCTGTGCGCCGGATAGCACGCGTACTCGTCCCGGTACTCGCAGGTGCTCGCCACGTCCTCGTCGGCGCAGATCTGCCCGCTGCAGCCGGTCACCACGCACGACCCGGGCTCGGCGGGCTCGCCCCCCTTGCCCTCGAGGCACCATTCAAGCTTCGGCGTCTGCTGCCAGCCGCACGCGCCCGACGCGTCGCGCTCGCAGATGCCGAATTCCGCATAGCACGCGTACTCCTCGCGGAACTCGCAGTCGGTGATCACGTCCTCGTCGGCGCAGATCTGCCCGCTGCAGCCCGTCACGACGCACGGCGCGGGCTCGGGAGGCTCGCCGCGCTTCTCCGCGATACACGCCTCGAGCTCCGGCGTCGGCCGCCAGCCGCACTCGCCCGACGCGCCGCGCTCGCAGACGCCGAGCTCCGCGTAACACGCGTACTCCTCGCGGTACTCGCAGGTGGTGATCACGCCCTCGTCGGCGCAGATCTGCCCGCTGCAGCCCGTCTCGATGCAGGCCCCAGGGACGCCGCCCGCAGACCCGCCTCCCCCGGGACCACCCCCCGCCGTCCCGCCGCCACCGGCTCCGGGCCCGCCGTCGCCCGGAGTCTGACAGCCCTTGCCCTCGGCGCCGGTGAGCAGGGGTACGAAGAGCACGAGCATCGCAGCAAGGAATCGATGACGGTTGCCGAACACATCCATGGTCAAGCCTCCTATCCTGCGATCGACCGTGGCACCCGGCAGCCGCTGGCGCCAGGGGCCGCCGGTCGCTTCACAGCCCCGGGCCCGGGCGTCGTCGGACGCGTGAACGCGGCGCTCCCGCCATGCGCGCTCGGCTCCCACCAGGGGAACGAGCCGCTCTCAGGCCCCGTGCGCCCACCCCCGGATCCGCGCGCACACGCGGCGACGAGGCGCACGCTTTGCGGCTGCCAGCGGTGGCAGCCCGCGGCTGCACACTCTGGCACAGGACCGGCGGACACCGCGAAATCCACCGGATTTTCGCTGCAATTTGCCTGGCCTGCCGCTTGCTACGTGCGCCGGACGCGGGACTTCCCAAGTGCAACGGACACCGGCGAAAAGCATGACGCTCTGTGTCTTGTCGTGAACGAGGTGACCATGACCTTCCTGTCTAGAACTTACGCGCGCTGGCTCGTCCTCGCGACGGCAGCGGCATCGGCCGGGCTCACCGGCTGCCAGGGAGGCTCCACGACGGGGCCTTCACCCGATGACGCGCAGACCGACTTCATCTCGGGCAATCCGAGGAACCCCGACGGGAGAGACAACTCGGAGGGGGACGACGCCGGCGGCAGCACGGGCGCCGGCGGCGGCGCCGGGGCCCCGACGGCCGACGATGGCGGCGACGGCGGCGCCGAGCGCGCGATCACCGAGGCCGACATCATCCAGGTCCACGACGGCAAGCTCTACGCGCTCTCGCAGTACTCGGGGCTCAGCATCATCGACATCTCGCGGCGCGACCGTCTCAGGCTCGTCGGGCGCTACGAGGCGAGCGGGATCCCGTTCGAGATGTACCTGCGCGACGGGGTCGTCTACGCGATGTTCTCGTCGTGGGGACAATACATCTACAACGAGGCCGACGGCTCGTACACCTTTGAGCAGACGAGCCGAATCGAGGCGCTCGACGTCTCCGACCCGGCGAACATCGCGTCGATCGGGTCGTTCAACCTGCCGGGCAGCATCTCCGACTCCCGCATCGTCGGCGACGTGCTCTACGCCGTCACCTTCGAGGACGGGTATTGCTGGGGGTGCTCGGGGACGCGGAACACCACCGTCACCTCCCTGGCCGTCGGCGACCCCGCCGAGATCACCGTCGTCGATCAGCTCACCTACGACGACGAGGATCCCTACGGCTACGGGTGGCAGCGCAGCGTGAGCGTCACCGCAGATCGCATGTACGTCGCCGGCATCGAGTGGAACGGCACCGACGAGGGACACTCCACCATCCAGGTCATCGACATCTCCGACCCCGGCGGCGACCTCGTCGAGGGCACGAGCGTCGAGGCCGTCGGCCAGATCCAGAGCCGCTGGCAGATGGACGAGCACGAGGGCGTCCTCCGCGTCATCAGCCAGCCCGGCCTCTGGTGGAACAACGCGGCGAAGCCCGGCGTCCAGACCTTCACCGTCGCGTCCTCGCAGGAGCTCACGCCCCTCGGGTACACCGAGCTCACCCTGCCCCGGCCCGAGTCGCTGCGCTCCGTCCGCTTCGACGGCGACCGCGCCTACGCGATCACCGCCGAGCAGACCGACCCGCTGTTCACCATCGACCTCAGCGACCCGGAGAACCCCGCCCAGCTCGGCGAGCTCGAGATCCCCGGGTGGGTCTACCACATGGAGCCGCGCGGCGATCGCGTGCTCGCGCTCGGCTTCGACAACGCCGCCGCCGAGGGCGCGCTCCACGTCTCGCTCTTCGACGTCTCGGATCTCGCGAACCCCACGATGCTGGAGCGCGTCCACTTCGGCGGCGACTGGGGCAACTTCGCCGAGGATCAGGACCGGATCCACAAGGCCTTCACCATCCTGGACGACCTCGGCGCCCTGCTCGTGCCGTTCAGCGGCTGGGAGTACGACGAGGCCGGGTACGGCTGCGGCGCGTACCGGAGCGGCATCCAGCTCATCGACTTCACGGCCGACACGCTCACGAAGCGCGGCGTGGCCCCCGCGCGCGGCCAGGCGCGCCGCGCCTTCGTCCACGACGACAGGCTCTTCGCCGTCTCCGACCAGGAGGTCGGGACGTTCAGCATCGATGACCGCGACGCCCCCGTCGCGACCGCCGATCTCGCCCTCGCGACCGTCGTCAGCAACGCGGTCACCACCGGCGACCTCGTCGTGCGCATGAGCGCGGACTGGTGGACGAACCGCGCGCAGCTCGAGGTCGTGTCCGCCTCGGATCCGACCCGCGCCGAGCCGCTCGGGCGGCTCGACCTCACGACGCTGACGTCCGAGTCGCAGGGCGACTGCTACGGCTCCGGCCTCGCCGAGGCGCGCGTCTTCACGCACGGGCAGCACGCGTACCTGCTCTGGCCCACGTACACGGACTGGTCGAAGACGAACCTCGCCGTCATCGACCTCACGAACCCCGCGGCGCCCCGGATCGCCAGCCAGCGCGAGCTGCCGTTCAGCAGCAATGCGCTGTACGCCGGCGGATATTACGGCGCCGTCCTCCAGGCCGGCGACGCCGTGGTCCAGGCAGGGAGCACCCTCGTGCTCCGCAACGCGAACGACACCTATTATTACTACGACGACGTCTACTACGAGGGCAGCAGCGGCACCGGAGCGCCGCAGCCCGCCGAGGCGTCGCTCGAGATCATCGATCTCTCCAACCCCTCGAGCCCGGCGCACCGCACGGTGGCGCTGCCCGAAGGCGCTGGCCACACCGCCCTCCTGATCGACGGCACCACCGTGCTGACCTCGCACTGGGTGCCGCTGCCCGACGATCCCACGAGGGCGCGCTTCTACCTCGACCGCATCGACGTGGCCGACCCGTCCGCGCCGGTCGTGCGGACGCCGGTCAACGTGCCCGGCTCGCTGCTCGCCTTCGACTCCGCGTCCCGACGCGCGCTCACGGTGGACTACGAGACGGTCGAGTTCGCGGCGGCGGACTACGCGGCGTGCTACGGCGTCTTCGCCGAGGCCCGGTTCGAGCCGACGAACCAGGAATCCTGGGAAGGCCCCGGCGTGTGCACGGGGACGCGCCGCACGCTGAAGCTCCTCGACGTCGGCGACACGACGGCGCGGCTGCGCGACGAGAGCTCGCTGCCGGACAACCGCCGGATCGCGCAGGTGCTCGCTGGCGATGACCGGGTCTTCATGTACACCGCCGGGAACTACGTCGTGGCCGAGAGCGACCGGGAGAGCTCGACCGGGATCCTCGTGGCGAGCGGGCTGGAGGCAGGCAGCATCGACGTCGCCACCCAGCCGCTCGAGGACCTCGACTACGGCTGGCCGATCCTCGCGGACGGCGCGCGCCTCGTCATCGCGAGCTACAACCCGCCGTCGATCGCCGTCCTCGACGCGGCCGATCTCGACGAGCTCACGTACGAGACGAAGGGCGAGCTCTCGTCGTACACCCACCGGGTGACGATCTCCGGCGATCGCGCGCTCTGCTCGCTCGGGCACTACGGGCTCGAGGTCGTCGACCTCGGCGACTGATCCTCGCGCCGCGCCTCCGCCGCTCGCCCCGGGCAGCGGAGGCGCAGCCCCGCTCCCCTCCCCCGTAGCGCTGCCCGATCTTCTGCACCGAACCCCACACGTACACGGCCCCTGAGCTCAGCAGCAGCCCGGGCAGGAGCGGCGGCCGGGAGGTCCCGCTTGGCGCGGGCGCCCGGGTGCGGCACACAAGGAGCATGGGCAGAGCCGAGCTCGGGCAGCTGATCGATCGCGACGACCTCGACGCCTCGGACGGCTCGCGAGGCCGCCTCTCGATCGCCGTCCCGGCCGCGTGGACGCGCGGCGGCGCGGACCTCGAGATCGCCGTGCCCGCGCGCATCACGTGCGCCCGCTGCGACGGCGGCGGCTGCGACAGCTGCGCGCGGAGCGGCGCCCACCGCGCGCCGTCCGAGCTCGCCGCGAGGACGCTGCGGCTCCGCCTGCCCGCCGACCTCACCGGCGGCGCGACGCTCCGCCTGGTGCGCCCCTTCGGCGAGCACGCCCCCCTCGATCAGCTCCTCGTCGACATCCGCGCGGACAGCGCGGCGTCGCCGGGCGTGCGCTGCGTTGCGCCGCCCCCGTCGGACGCGCTCGCGCGCCCTGCGAGCGAGCGCGGCGGTCGCCTGCGCGCGCTCGGCGCGCAGCTCAGCGCGCCGGCCGTCCTCGCGACCCTCGCCGCGATCGCGGCGGTCGTGGGGCTCCTGTTCGGCCGCTGAGCGCGCCGCGCGATCGCTCCGCCCGCCGAGCGGGCCTCGCCCGCTGCGCGCGCCGTCTGCCCAGCGCGCGCAGCGCCGCGGAGCCGGCGAGAGCGCCCGCGGCAGACACGGGCGCGGACGCGCGCGGGGCCTCGCTGCCGTGCGTTGCCCATGCTAGCGAGAGGCCCGCGGAAGCGCGCGGACGTCGACCGCGCCGCGACGGCCGCGGACGGAGAGCAAGCACATGAGCCTCAGCGAGCCCTTGCGGGCCAGGATCGCCACCATCATCCGCGAGAACGACGTCGTCCTGTTCATGAAGGGGACGCGGTCGATGCCGCAATGCGGGTTCTCCGCCACGGTGGTGAGCATCCTCGACGAGCACCTGCCCGAGTACCAGACCGTCGACGTCCTCTCGGACGCCGCGCTGCGCGACGGCATCAAGGAGTTCTCGAGCTGGCCGACGATCCCGCAGCTCTACATCCGCGGCGAGTTCGTCGGCGGCTGCGACATCGTGAAGGAGCTGCACGCGACCGGGGAGCTCGTGAAGACGCTCGGGCTCGCGCAGGGCGCGCCGCAGGCACCGCCCTCCCTCCGCGTGACCCCCGCGGCCGCCGCCGCGTTCCAGTCGGCGCGGGAGTCCGACGCCGACTTCGTGCACATCGAGATCGACCCCTCCTACACCTACAGCCTCTACTTCGGCCCGCGGCAGGCCGGCGACGTCGAGGTCGAGGCGGGCGGGGTGGTGTTCCTCCTCGACCGCGCGAGCGCGCGGCGCGCCGAGGGGCTGTCGATCGACTTCGTCGACGGCCCCTCCGGCGGCTTCAAGCTGGAGAGCCCGAACGAGCCGCCGCGGGTCAAGCAGCTCTCGCCCGCCGCGCTCAAGGCGATGCTCGACGGCGGCGAGCCGATCGAGCTCTTCGACGTCCGCACCGCGCAGGAGCGCGCGATCGCGAAGATCGAGCGGGCTCGCCACCTCGACCAGGAGGGGCAGCGGTACCTCGACGCGCTCCCCAGGGACGCGCGGATCGTCTTCCACTGCCACCACGGCGGGCGCAGCCAGGCCGCCGCCGAGCACTACCTCGCGAAGGGCTTCAAGAACCTCTACAACCTCGAGGGCGGGATCGACGCCTGGTCGCACAAGGTCGATCCCTCGGTGCCGCGCTACTGAGGACCGACCGCCCCGAGCGCGCGCCGCGCTCGCGACGACGAGCGCACGGCGCGTCGCGCCTTGTCTGAATTTTCCACCCACACTCCGCGAGCGCCTCGGTCCTTCAGGGCCGCCGTGGGATCATGTATGCCTGCCGTGTGGGAGCCGACGATCAGTCGACGATCAGGGCGCACGACGCGGTGCGGGCACCGGCGGAGACGGCGACGCCTGGCCTCGTGGTCATCTTCACCCGCGGGCAGCCTGCTTGCGCGCCGATCCCGCTCAGGGACGGCGCGGTCGCGCTCGGTCGCGCGCCGGCGGACGACGTCGTCGTCGTCGAGGACGACCAGGTGTCGCGCCGGCACGTCCGCGTCTCCCTCCTGGCCCAGGGCATCCAGGTCGCCGATCTCGGCAGCAGGAACGGCACCTTCGTCGACGGCAAGCAGGTCGAGCGCCAGCTCTTCCCGGCGCTCCCGCGCGTGCTGCGCATCGGGAGCACGCTCCTGCGCTTCACCGCCGACATCGCGCCGTTCCAGCGGGGCGGCGTCCTGGAGCACGAGGACGGGCTGGTCGGCCCCACGCTCCGGCAGGCGCGCGAGAAGATCCAGCGCGCGGGGGCGCGCGGCGACACGCTGCTGCTCACCGGGCCGAGCGGCTCGGGCAAGGAGCTCGCGGCGCGCGCCTTCCACGCGGCGACCGGGCGCGGCGGGCCGTTCGTGGCCGTGAACTGCGCCGCGATCCCCGAGGGGCTCGCGGAGCGGCTGTTCTTCGGGGCGCGGCGCGGAGCGTACTCGGACGCGAACGCCGACGCCGAGGGCTACGTGCAGGCCGCGCACGGCGGCACGCTGTTCCTCGACGAGGTCGCGGAGCTCGACCCGTCGGTCCAGCCCAAGCTGCTCCGCGTCCTCGAGACGCGCGAGGTGGTCGCGCTCGGCGATACGCGCCCGCGCAAGGTGGAGTTCCGGCTCTGCGCGGCCACCCTGAAGGAGCTCCAGGCCGAGGTCGCGGCGCGCCGCTTCCGGGAGGACCTCTACTACCGCATCGGCCGGCCGGAGGTGCGGATCCCGGCGCTGTCGGAGCGGCTCGAGGAGCTGCCGTGGCTGGTCGCCGCGGAGCTCCGGCGCGACGGCGCGCGGCTCGCGCCGAGCGCCGCGTTCCTGGAGGCCTGCGCCCTGCGCGCGTGGCCCGGCAACGTGCGGGAGCTGCTCCGCGAGGTGCGGCAGGCGGCCCTCTCGGCGCGCGAGGCGGGGCGCGCCGCGGTGGAGGCGTCGGATCTCGCGCCGTCGGCGGGCCTCGACATCACGGAGGTCGCGCGGCGCACGCCGGCGCCGGTGGAGATGCGGCGGATCGCCATCGAGATGGCGCTGCGGCGCGAGCAGGGGAACGTCTCGCGCGCGGCCCGCTCGCTCGGGATGCACCGCAACCAGCTCCGCCGCTGGCTCGTCCGCCACGGCCTCGACGCGGCGGCGTTCGCCGGCGCGCGCACGGGCAAGGACGAGGAGACCTCCGGCGAGGACGCTGGGCGCCGCGAGCCGTCCTGAGCGAACCGCCGAGCAGGCGAGCGGCGAGCGGGCGAGCGGATGAGCGGTTGAATCCGGCGCTCGATACCCCAGAGTGATCCGGGAGCAACGACGGGAATCGGGAAGGAGCGCTGCACTCTTCCTGACCTCTCGCCCGCGTCGGACGTCTCGTCCTTTCACCGCGCCACCGGGTCACCGAGCCTCCGCGGTACGCAGGACGGTGGGCTGTTGCGGTGAACCATGCGAAGGAGCCTCCATGAGCTCAGGAATCGGGTATCGAACCACGGATCTCTGCGATGAGCACCCGGACGCCGTCGTCGTCGCCGACCCCGTCTTCCGGGACTACGGCGGAGCGCGCCTGTTCCACGGGCGCGTCGCCACGGTCAAGGTCCACGAGGACAACGTGCTCGTCCGCAAGACGCTGGAGGAGCCGGGCCAAGGGCGGGTGCTTGTCGTCGATGGAGGCGGGTCCCTCCGCTGCGCGCTCCTCGGCGACAACGTCGCCGAGATCGCCCTCCAGAACGGCTGGGCCGGGCTGATCGTTTACGGCTGCGTCCGCGACGCGGAGGCGCTCGCCCGACTCCCGATCGGCGTGAAGGCCCTGGCGACGCACCCACGAAAGAGCGGCAAGAAGGGCGCTGGCGAGCGCGATGTGCCCGTGACGTTCGCCGGGATCACCTATGTTCCCGGCGGATTCGTCTATGCCGATCACGACGGGATCCTCCACGCACAGAAGCAGCTAGCCTGAGGCGCTCGGCCGCCGCGCGGGGCAAAAACGCACGTGGACGAGCAATTTCGCCACACCTCCGGCGCGGTGAACCGCGGTGGTTGCTCCCAGGATTGCTGTGCTCGGCTCCGGCCGGGACGCGCGGACGTCGCGCGCTGCGTCGAAGCGCGCTGCCTGGCGCGGCAGATGCATCAGGCCGGAACACGCGGAGCTACCAACACCTCGTACCTACGGGAGGAAAAAGAATGAGCAACATCACGTCCGACCTGAAGAGCGATCTGACCAAGAGCCTGGAGTCGCTTCAGACCCTGCGCGACGAGATCCGGGTCAGGCTCCACCTTGCTGGCATGGAGGCGAAGGACGCCTGGGGGAAGCTGGAGCCCACGCTCCTCGACGCCGAGAAGCTGGCCGAGGACGTCTCGGAGACCTCGCGGAACGCGCTGCGCGACATCCTGGAGAAGGTGAAGGAGTTCCGCTCGTCGCTCCCCTCCTGATCGCCGGGATCGAAGCGCGCTTCTCCGCGTGAGCGGCGCCGCTGGCGGCGTTCACCAGGGCCCGTGAGCTCTGGTGATCACCGCCAGCCTCGTTTTGTGTTCCTGGCTGGAGCCCGGCGCGGGATCACCCGCGCAGCGCCGCGGACACGGCGCGCGCGACGTTGCCCCACCGGGGATCGGCGGCGCAGGCCGCGAGCCGCTCCCCCACCACGTGGGAGCGCCGGTGATCGAGGAAGCCGGGCGGGCGCGGGAAGGTCGTGAGCGGCGCGCGCAGGATCGTCTTCTCGACCTGCCCCAGCATCGCCGTGTTGTGGACGAAGCCGAGCCCGCTCTGGATGTCGGCGAGCGTGGCGCTCGGATGAGCGCCCCACGGCGGGACGACGGCCGCGTGCGCGGCGGCGGGCGCCTGGTTCACCGCGATCACGCCGTAGCGGAGCTCGAGCAGGGCGCGGTCGAGCGCGGCGGCGACGGCGGGGTCCTCCTCGCTGATCGGGTGCGCCACGATCGACGCGCTCAGGGTGCCGTGGAGCCGGTCGTTGCAGAAGCGCGTCGCCGCGTCGAGGAACTCCACCGGGTCGCTCGAGCCGACCTCGACGATCGAGAGGAGGCCGCAGCGCGGCTCGGTCGAGAACAGCGGCTCGTCGGCGTCCGATCCGGACAGGCCCGTGATCAGCGTCCACGGAAGCTCGCCGGGCCCGGGCTCGCCGATGCGCACGACCCCGCGCGGCAGCGGCACGTCGGCGGAGCCATCGAGGCGCTCGCGCTCGAGCGGCGCGCGCCCGGCCGTGAGCGCGGCGTGCCGCGCCCCGGCCTCCGGGTGGGCGGGGCGCCGCGGGGGGACGGCGGCGAGCGCGCGGTGGAGCATCCGGAGGAGCAGCGCTCGCTGCACGAAGCCCCTGGGCAGCACGAGGACCTGCGCCTCGTGGCCGGCGAGCGAGGCGTTGCTCACGATCTGGCGCGCGAGGAGCCTCGCCTGGAACCAGAGCTCGTCCTCGCCGTAGAGCCACGGCGTCACGACGACCGGGGTGACGCCGCCGAGCGTGGAGGAGATCGGCCTGTCGAGCAGCCGCTCTCCCGACGCCCGCCGGAGCGCCTGCGAGGGGCCCGACGGCCCCCAGACGAGCGCGTCGTGCGCGGCCGCCGAGCCGGCGACGTGGACCTCGGCGACGGCGGGGTGACGAGCGAGGTAGGCGCCCGCGTCGGCGCCGCCGTAGACGAAGCGGAGGAGCCCGCGCGAGACGAGCGGCGCGAGGGCGCGCTCGAGGATGGCGCCGAGGGGCGCGCTGCGCGGGCTCATCGCGAGCGCCACGACCCGCCCGTCGACGAACAGCTTGTGGAGGGCGTCCCGGAGGGGGACGCCCGCAACATCGTCCGCGCCGAGCACCAGCGCGACGCCCCCCTCGGGGTCGCGCTGCTGATAGAAGCGCGCTTGCCCCTCGCGGACGCCGGCGGGGGTCGCGCCGGGCAGCATCAGCGCGCGCGCGCGGACGGGTCCGTGGAGCGCGCCGTCGCGAAGACGCGTGGGGAACACCTCCACCTCGACGCGTCCGTCGGCGCGGGCGCGCAGCGCGTCGCGCCCCAGCCGCGGGCGGCCGCGCGCGGCGATGTCGTCGAGCGCCTCGGCCAGGAGGCGCACGTGCGAGAGCGTCGGCCACGGCCCCGCGAGCCACGCCGCGCCGCTCGCGGCCGAGCCGGGATCGATCCCCATGACGGCGCACGAGGCCTCGACGTGCGGGCGCGCGGCGACGAGCAGGCCCGGGAGCAGCGAGCGGAGCAGGGACGCCTTCTCGCGCGGCGGCATGCGCGCGAACCCGAGCGCCGCCTCGCCGAGCTCGGACAGCGCGCGATCGAGCTCTACCGGCGGTGTCTCCGGCCCGAGCGGGGCGCCGAGATCCGCCGCCGGCGCGGCCGCGGCGTCGCTGACGGGGGGGAATCCGGGCGCGGGAGCGGCGGCGGCGACATCGGGGACAGGCAGCATCGGCGGGGAAGACTACAGGCTGGAGATCGCGCGCGCGAGCGCAGCGGCGGGCCGCGGCGTGCGTATGGCCGGCCTGCTCGGGATTCGGTACAGTCCTCCGCCATGGATTGCGCTTTCAGCACGGGTCGGGGCTCCGCGCGCGCGCCCGCCTCCAGGATCGCTCCCCGCTCGGCGGCTTGCGGTCTCCTTCTCGGCCTCGGCGCGCTCCTCCTCGCGCCCGTGTCGGCGGCGCAAGAGCCCGCTCAGCCGCTCCCGCAAGGCCAGGGACAGCCCGGCGGAGCCGCCCAGCCGCCGACCGGGTACCCGCAGCAGCAGGGATATCCCCAGCAGGGTTATCCCCAGCAGCAAGGGTATCCTCAGCAGGGTTACCCCCAGCAGCAAGGGTATCCTCAGCAGCAAGGCTATCCCCAGCAGGGTTATCCCCAGCAGCAAGGTTATCCCCAGCAGCAAGGCTATCCCCAGCAGGGCTATCCCCAGCAGCAAGGCTATCCCCAGCAAGGCTATCCCCAGCAGGGTTATCCCCAGCAGCAAGGCTATCCGCAGCAGGGCTATCCCCAGCAGCCGCCCGGCTACGGTCCGGGGTACGCCTTGCCGGAAGGACCGCCGCCCCCGCCGAGGCCGCCCGAGGCCACCTGCTGCCGCTGGTCGGTCCGCTACAACGCCCTGGATCTGCTGTTCGGAAGGATGACCTTCGAGGGCGAGGTCGCCGTCCTCGGGCCGCTCACCATCGGCATCACCCCGTCGTGGATCTGGGGCTCGCTCGAGGACGCGAGGCTCGACACAACCGGATACGCGCTCGCGGCCGACGTCGGTATCTACGTGGAGGGCAAGCCGCTCCAGGGGTTCTGGGTGAAAGGACGCGTCGGCTACGAGTCGTTCGAGGCGGTCTTCACCCCCAACCCCCGTGCCCCGGCGATCACAGGGAAACGCGACGTGAGCAGCGCCGTCCTGGGCCTCATCATCGGGAGCACGAACATCTTCGGCCGCGACGGCGGGTTCGCCATGTCGGGGGGGTTCGGGCTCGGCGTCGCGCTCGCCCCTCCGGAAGAGCTCACGATAAACGGCACGCCCGTGGACGTGTTCTACGACAAGATCGAGAAAATCAAGCTCATGGGGTCGCTCTCGCTCGGCGTCGCGTACTGATCGCGTCCGCTGCGCCCTGATCGGCGGCAGCGCGGCCTTACCGCGGAGGGGCGCGCGGCGACGGACGACCGGCGCCGGCCACAGAACTTGGCCCTGCGCGCGGCGCCGTGGGACGTCTGCACCATGCCCTCTCGCATCGCCCGCCGCCCCGGGCCGGCGCTGCTGCTCCCGTTCCTGGCGGCGCTCGTCGCCCTCGCCTTCGCCCTCCCGGCGCGCGCGTGGGTCGAGGTGCACGTCGCCGGGGACGACGCGCGGCTCGCGATCGACCGGGCCGGCGCCGCCCGGGTCGAGCACAAGGTCACGCTGAAGATCTCGGGCGGGCCGCTGCGCGCGCTCGACATCAAGGGCGTCGACCCGGACGCCGAGCTCGACCAGGGCAGCTACGCCGTGCCCTTCAAGGCCGCGGCCGCGGGCTCGCTCACGGACGCGACGCCGGTCGCGCTCGAGCTGCTGCCGCCCGACCTGCGCCCGCGCGAGGACGGCACGCGCCCGCCGCCGACGCTGCGGGCCCGCTTCGACGGCAAGGGCCTGAGCCGCGGGGTGTTCGTGCTCTTCTTCCGCTACCGCACGGACCTCGTGAAGCGGGGGCTCATCCAGCAGGACGGTCCGAGCTCCCGCGTCTCGTGGACCGGGCCCCTCTGGGACGACGGCTACGACTCGGCGCGGCTCACCGTCGAGCTACCGGCCGCGCCCGACGAGCCGCGCGTCGACGAGGCGGGCGACGCGGCGGGCTCCGACCCGCTCGGGGCGCCGATGACGCTCTCCACGCTGCGCCGCGCGCTCGACAAGGACGAGCTCGAGCTGCTCCGCCCCTACGCCCCGAAGGGCGAGCCGATCCGGTGGGCGGTCCGCGCCGACGCGCGCGCCTTCCAGCCCGCGCCCGCCGCGGCGACGCCCGGCGCCGACAGCCTCGGGCGGCTGGCGGACGCCGCGGCCGCGAGCCCCGATCGCAGCCGCACCCTCTACATCGCCGCCGGCGTCGCCCTGTTCGCGCTCTACAGCGCGCTCGTCGCGCTCAAGGCGCGCGAGCACGAGCGCCTCGCGCGCGCCGCGGGCGTGGCGCCGCGGCCCCTCGTCCCGATCCCGCTCGCGCCGCGCGCCGCCCTCGCGGGGCTCGCGCTCGTGGCGGGCGTCGCCCTGGAGTTCCTGCTCAGGGACGGCACGGCGGGCGCCGCGCTCGTGGCCGCGGCGACCGCGCTCGCCGCGCACCGCACCCCCCGCCCGGAGCGCGCCGGCGGGGCCCTGCGGCGCCCCGGCAAGTGGCTCCCCGTCGCGGAGGCCGAGGCCTTCCGCGAGCCGCCGCGGGCGCGCGGCGTCTACCTCGACGTCTCGACGCGCGCCGGCAAGGCGCTGCTGGTCGCGCTGCTCGCGGCGCTCGGCGCGGGGGTCCACGCGCTGGCCGGCGCGTCGCCGTACCACGCGCACCTCCTCGCGCTCGACGCGACGGCGCTGTTCGCGATCTTCTGCACCGGCCGCCTCGCCGAGCTCCCCCCCGATCCGGCGGCCCGGCCGGTCGCGTTCCTGCGCGACGTCGCGCGCCGCGTGCGGCGCACGCTGAAGGCGCCCGCGAGCGCGGCGCCCGCCGCGTCGAAGCGCGCCGCGGGCGCGGCGGCCAAGGCGCCCGCGGGCACGGCGGCCAAGGCGGCCGCCGGCGCGACGGCCAGGGCCACGGTGAAGGCGCCAGCGCGCGCGGCGGCGGGGGCCACGGAGCTCCGCGTGGTCGGCCGCCTGCGCATCCCCGACGGCAGCCCGGACGCCGACGAGCTCCGGCTCGGCCTCGCGCCGCGCGCCGCGCTCCCCGGCTTCGTCGCGATCGAGGTCGGCGTCGTCTACGCGCCCGGCGCCGGCGGCGCCATCGGGTTGCCCGAGGTCCTGCTGCGCGTCGCCCCGGGCTCGCCCTGCGAGCGCGCCGTCGAGCGGCTCGCGAGCAGCGGCCGGTCGTCGCGCGGCCGGCGCCCCGGCGAGCGCGTGCTCGCGTTCACGCCGCGGCTGCCGACCGCGCGGATGACGGCGGCCATCGCCGCCGCGCTCGTCCGCGCCGTCTCCACCCCGCCCGCGGGCGCCACGCCGAACAAGCCGCAGGGCGCCAGCGCCTCCGGAGCGCCTCGCGCGCCGCGCCCCGGCAAGAAGGCGATCTCCGCCGCCGCGTAGCGCGCGCTCCCTCGGACGCCAGACACGCCCTTCCTCGCGACGACGACAACGGATCCGCGGCGCGCGCCTGCGCGCTCACGGCCACGACGGCGAGCTCACCGTTCGCATCGTCAGAAGGCCGTTCACGTTCCGCGTGACGGACGCGGCCGGCCAGTCGAGCGAGGATACCGGGTTTCCGCTCTTCGAGAACGGAGAAAAAGGCGGCAAATCGCGGCTTCAACCCTGCCTGTTTGGCCTACCTTCCTGCCCGCGCGAGCCCGTCCCGCCGCGAAGCTCCGAATTTCTTGAGACTGGCACTCTTCCAAGTCAGTGTGTCCAGGTGCGACGCCGGCGCGCATCACCGCAGCGCGCCGTGCTTGCACGCGCCCCCACACGAAAGAGACGACAGCGACGTGACGTGGCGAGGGCGCCCTCCGACACTGACCCCGACGGCATGCGAAGAAAACGCGGACGCTCCACTCGAGCGTATAGCGAGAGCTGACCTGAGCATGATAATCTCGAGCTGATCATCTTTGTCGCGCAGAACAGCGCTGGAACGGATCGAATCATGCAAGGGGTCGGTGCTCCCGCTGTCTCAGCAGCGAGGGCTGAGCGGCCAGTCGACGCTCGCAGACCCTGCATCGGCCGGGTGAGAAACGCTGGAGTACGGTCACACGGCATTTTTACACATGCGTGACCGGCCCCGGCGGAGCTCTGCTCTGGCCTCGTCATCTCTTGATGTCGGCCGTCGTCGGACAGGCCCCAACGGACCGGGAGCGATCATGGCAAGAAGACGCGTCATCTCCACATTCACGTCCTCATCGCTGTGCGCGGGCGCCGCGATCTGCGCCTCGCTCGCCGCGGGCGACGCCCGGGCGGCGTATCGCTTCGACGCCACCGAGGCGGCGTTCGACGCGACGTACGCGGCGGCGCCCATCGACGTGACCGGCGTCGTCGTCGACGAGGCGGGGTCGCCGATCTCGGGCGCGGAGGTGACCGCCATCGGCTGGGGGAGCGGCGCGGTCAACCACGGCGAGATCGCGTTCACCGACGGCGCGGGCGCGTTCACCCTGGAGGCGCTCGCGCGGCGCTCGGTCCTCCTGCGCGTCGAGATCGACGGGTACTACAGCGAGATCATCCCCGCCGATCTGCACCGCCCGCTCTTCGCGGCGGCCGCCGACGTCGGCCGCGTCGTCCTGACCGTGCAGCGCCCCGGCCGCGCGCGGATCCTCGTGGGGGGCGACACGATGTTCGGGCGGCGCTTCATCGACAGCGACGCCGACGGCGTCGAGGGGGAGACCGGCGACCTGATCCGCCCCGGCACGCGCGAGGCGGACGCGCGCGCCATCCTCTCCTTCCTGCGCGACGTCCTCTCGTCGTCGGACTACACCCAGGTCAACCTGGAGTGCCCTGTCACGGCCAACCCGGAGACGCCCCACCCGTACAAGTCGTTCACGTTCTTCTCCTACCCCGAGACGGTCCGGGCCCTCGCGCTCTCCGGGGTGGACGGGGTGAGCCTCGGCAACAACCACATGTTCGATTACCTGGAGGGGGGCGTCACCGACACGCTCAGCGCCGTGCCGAACGCCGGACTCGACTGGTTCGGCGCCGGCGTCGACGAGGCGACGGCCAAGGGCACCGTTCTCTACAGGACGATCCGCGACGTCGACGTGGCCTTCCAGGGGTTCAGCCAGATCGTCAACGACGGGACGACGCTCGCGGAGTACGCGCTCACCGCCTCCGATGGGCCCCCTCCCAAGCCCGGCGCGCTCCAGCTCGGCCTCACCCAGATCAGCGACTTCATGCAGACGGACGCGGTGGGGCGCTTCGCCATCCCGGTGCTGCACGGAGGCACCGAGTACAGCGACTACCCGTCATCCGGCATGCGGCGGCGGTTCACCCAGCTCGTCCAGATGGGCGCCGGCATGGTCGTGGCGCACCACCCGCACACGATCCACGGCGTCGGGCTGCACGACGCCGGCGCCGGCCCCCGCTTCATCTTCATGTCGCTCGGCAACATGGTCTTCGATCAGGACATCTTCGAGACGTACCAATCGTACCTCGCCGCCGTCGACATCGACGAGGCGGCGGACGGCAGCCGCGCGGTGCACCGCGTGCAGCTCATCCCGTTTCAGAACGAGGATTACGTGCCGAAGCTCGTGGGCGGCGCCTGGCTCGGCCGGGCGATCCGCCACATCGGCCACCTCTCCACGACGCTGCCGGCGGCGCCGTCGCCCGGCGACGCGGCCGACGGCCTGACCGGCGCGGTCGTGTTCGCGAGCGGCCCGCGGGCCGCCGCGGTGAGCGACCCCGCGCAGTACACGACGAACGAGCAGGTCGAGACGCGGAGCGTGCCGCTCGCGAACCGCAGCACCGGCCCCGTCGCGCACCAGCGCTCGAGCGCCTCGGACTCGCTCGCCGCGCTCCGGACGACCGCCGCCGCGAGCTGCGATTACGGCCGGGAGATCATGCTCTACGGCGATTTCGAGGACAGCGACGTCGACGACGCCTTCCACGAAGGCTCGATGTGGTCGATGAGCGAATACCGCTACATCGAGAACAGCGTCGTCCACGGCGGGACGGGCGCGATGGTGTTCCTGCGCAAGTCGAACAGCACCGGAGAGGTGTCGACCTACATGAACAACCGCGTCAAGTTCGAGCCCGGCCGCAAGCTGACCCTCACCGGATACCTGAAGGGCGACAACGCCGGGCAGATGCGCGCGCAGGTCTACTGGTACACGAGCGGCGGGGCGAGCCTGTCGAACAGCGTCGCGTACACGCGCGCGGCCGGCACCTACGACTGGCAGCGGTTCACCGTCGACCTCACCCCGCCGGCGAACGCGGGCTCGGTGCGGGTCTACTTCAGGGCGGCGCCGCCGGCGAGCGGCGAGGCGACCACGTTCCTCGATGACGTGTCGCTCGTCGAGTGGGAGGGCACGATCGCCGACGGCTCCGTCGGGTTCGCGTTCGCGACGCCGAACGACTGGAGCTTCGTCCGCTGCACCGCCACAAATCCGGCGCTCACGACCCTCGGCGTGACGATGACGCACCGGTCGTACACGCTGGCGCCGGCGACGCCCTGAGCACCCCATCAGCGCCAGGACGCGAGAACGCCGAACGCCGACGACAGGCCGACGACGCGCCGGCGACCACCTCGAAGACGCGAGACCCACACATCGACTCACGATCCTCCTGACCTCGACTTCTTCGCTCTGCCTCGGTACCATGGGCGGGCGGCGATGCGCCGTAGAGCGGCGCTGCGCCGTGGACTCGACACCTGCACTGCGCCTGCGCGCCACGGACCCGCCACCATGAAGCCCTCGCGGAAGCCATCGTATCTCGCGACCCTGCTTGCGCTCGCCGCGGTCACGGCCGGCTGCGGCTCGGACCCCGAGGGCCCCGATCTCGTGTGGCCGATCGGGGGGACGGACGAGATGCAGCCGATGTCGTCGAGCTTCGGCCCCCGCCTGCAGACCTCGCGCGACGGCGTCTACGACTTTCACCGGGGCATCGATATCCCCGCCGTGATGGGCACCCCGGTGTACGCGGTCGGCGACGGGAGGGTGACGCGCGCCGGGCGCTACGACGACTTCGATGACGTCGTGGTGCAGATCGAGCACTGCGACGGGACGGGCGCGTGCTTCTACAGCACCTACGTCCACCTGACGATGCCGCTCGTCGAGCCCGGCGAGGTGGTCGGGCGCGGTCAGCACATCGGCTACACCGGCCTCGCGGCCAGCAGCCTGTTCCCCCACCTGCACTTCGAGATCCGGGAGGGAGGGACCGAGAAGGTGTACTGCGTGCACCCGCTCCGCTTCCTCCCGACGCCGCGCGGGCTGCCCCCGGCCATCGTCGTGCGCCGCACCGACGAGGACTCCACGGCGAGCGTCTCGGTCGAGGTCGAGGCCACCCTGCCCGGCATCGCCCCGGGCCTCCTCGAGGTCGACGTCGCCACGTCGAACCGATCGACAGGGGAGATCATCGACGAGCGGGGGATCAACTACGACGCGTGGAACCGCAAGTACACGGCGGAGGGTGACGCCGCGATCATCGACGACGAGAGCCTCGAGGGCATCCGGATCGAGCCGGCGAAGTTCAACGCGCAGGCCTCGACCTACGTGATCGCGTTCCGCTTCAGCAACCTCGACGGGACGGCGTCGGCCGACGACCTCCGGATCACGGCGCGGGCGCGCGACGTGAACGGCCACGTGGTCGAGGTGAGCCTGCCCTGAGGCGCGCGCGCGCGGCGAGCGCGCGGCGCCGGGTCAGACCTCGCCGACCAGCGCCGCCATGTCCGCGGGCAGCGGCGAGGTCACCACGAACGCGGGCACCGCGTCGCTGCCGCCCCACCCGATGTAGTGCGCGTGCAGCGCGTGGCGGCTCAGCCCCTCGACCGTGGGCCCGCCGTAGAGCACGTCGCCGGCCAGCGGGTGACCCACCGACGCGAAGTGCGCCCGGATCTGGTGCCGCAGCGCCCTCGGGGCCCGCGCCTCGACGAGCTCCCAGAGCCCCGCCTGCCGCACGCGCTTGTACATCGTCGCCGCGGGCCGCGGCGCGTACCGCACGACGTCGCGCGGGTGGATGCACGGGTAGACCCGCTTCTTGTCCTTCGGGTGCGGCGCGAGCGGCACCTCGATCGAGCCCATCTCGGGGAGATCGCCGATCTGGCAGATGAGCAGGTAGCGCTTGTCGAGCCGCCCCTCCTTCAGCCCGGCGCCCAGCGCCGCGAACGCCGCGGCCGTGCGCGCCGCCAGCACGAGGCCGCTCGTGTCCGTGTCCAGCCGGTGGCACAGCCCGGGCTCCCGCGGGGAGAACCCGATCGCCGCCATCTCGGGGTACCGCGCGACCAGGGCGTTCGCGAGCGTGCCGCGCTCGCCCGGATCGAGCGGCGCGGTCGGCATCCCGGCGGGCTTGTTCACCACGACGAGGTCGTCGCGCTCGAGCACCACCTCGAGCGGCACGTCCGGGTCCGGCGTCGCCGCGCCGGAGGCCTCCGTGGGCGCGACGTCGACCTCCAGCACCTCGCCCGCCACCGCGACGTCGCCCTTCGACGCGCGCCGGCCAGCGCCGCTCGTGCCGGCCCCGTGCACGCGCACGCGCCCCTCGGAGAACAGCCGCTTCGCGCCCGCCCGCCCGAGCCCGGGCAGCATCTGCACGAGCAGCTTGTCGAGGCGCGTCCCTGCATCCAGCTCGGTGATCGTGATCTTCATAGCTCCTACGGAATCGCCCCCTGCCACCCGAGGCCGAGCGCGGGCGCCCGCCGGCTCCCGACCACGCTCTCTCCTATCACTCCCATCATGGGCAGGCCGAAGCGGTTCCACGAGGGGCGCGCGCCGCGGGCGCCGGCGAACGCGGCGCGCGTCACGTACCACGTGACGCCCGCCCCCAGCAGAAATCCTCCGGCGGCGGCGCCGACCCAGGCCCGCTGCTGGGCCTGCGTCGGGGACTCGAAGACGAGCGGGCTGGCGAGCGCGGCGGCGCCGAGGCCGCCGAGCAGCGCGCCCACGTCGATCGTGAGGACCTGCGACGCGGTGACGTCGAGCTGCGTCGCGGCCGCGGCCGCCGCGAGCCAGCCGAGCGCGGCGCCATAGCCCATCCCCGCGATCGGCGTCCTGTCGACGTCACCGCGCGCCGCCCACTCGACCAGCGCGCCCAGCGTGAGCCCGAGCCCGCCGCCCGACTGCGCCATCAGCGCGCCGCCCTCGGACATGCGCCCGAGCGAGAGCCCGAGCGCCGCGAGCGTGATCCCGGCGGTCCCGCCGATGAGCCCGGAGGCCCAGCGCTCCTGGTCGGGATCCGCGGCGTGCTCCGCGAAGCGGCCCTCGTAGATCAGGTGGCCCGCGATCGTCGGCCACCACGTCCCGGACCCGAGGTACCAGGCGTCGGCCACGCCGACGTCCCACTCCTCCGCGATGATGATCGCCCCGCCGAGCCCGATGCCCGCGCCGACCGCGAGGAGCGGGTAGAGCAGGCGCGGATCGTCCGAGCCGCTCGATCGCTGGATCGAGAAGCCCACGAGGCCGCCGTAGAGCGTCGCGTTGGCCGCGAGCGTCGCCTTCCCGAGGCTGCGCGCGGGCGTGGCGAGGCGCCCGCGGCACCGCTCGGAGCAAGGCTCCTCCTCGCCGCGCGGCGGGGCCGCGCTCGCGCCGCCGTCGAGCTCGGCTACGAGGTCGCGGAGCATCACGGCGGCGCGCACCGCGAGCTCGTCCCGCGCGACGCGCTCGACGCGCACCCGCAGCGACCGCGCGCCGCCGGGCGCGAGCGCGATCCGGAGCTCGACGTCGTCGCCGCGCAGGTCGAGGCTCGGCGCGATGAAGAGCCTGTCGCTCGCGCGCGCGCGCTCCACGAGCTCGGCCTCGTCGGCGCGCGCCCGCGAGGCGACGCGGTCGGCCAGATCCACCGACAGGCCGAGGTCCTGCGCCGTGTCCGAGAGGAGCGCGTCGAGCGCGCTCGCGAGCGGCGCCGCGCGCTCCGCGTCCTCGGGCGCGAGCGCCGTCGGGAGCACGACGGTCGGCCTCGCCGCCGGCGACGGGCGCGTGGAGCCCGCGGGCTGGCCGGCGCGCGCCGGCGAGATCGCGCCGGCCGGCTGAGCCGACGCCGGGAGCGCCCCGGCGAACGCTGGCAGCGCCGCGGCGAGCGAAAGAGCGCGCGCGCGACCGCGGAGGTGCCAGGGATCGATCATGAGGTCGCTGCTTCGGTCCCCGGCGACGCTCGCCGCGGTGGCCGCCGCCGATCGAGGCGTCGATCAGAACATGAACGTGCCGCTCGCGAAGATGTCGAACGTGTTGCTGTCGTTGACATAGAAGCGGCGGCCGATCGCGTTGATGCTCGGGCGGTAGTTGGGGTTCGGGCTGCCGGTGACGGTGAAGCTCCCGTCCTCGTTCTGGCGGCGGCACGGCCCGGCCGTCCCGATGTCGTCCTTGTACTGCGAGTTGCACGGCTGATCGCCGCCGATGCCGTGCCCCTGGTCGTGGCGGAAGCCGACGCCGAGCTGGAACTTCACGAGCTCGGCCGCCCTCCACGTCACGCTCGCGGAGCCGCGGTACGAGCCGTACGGCTGGACGTCGGCGAGACCCGTGAAGTACGTCCGCTGCGAGCCCTCGTCGACGACCGAGGGCGCGCAGGCGCCCGGGTCGCCGTTCCTGCACGCGTTCGGGTTGTGCGCCTCGTTCTGGCGGAACGACGCCCACTGCGGCTGGCGCAGCGAGCTCGCGTCGGTCGAGCCGAGCGCGTCGAACAGCTCCGAGTAGTCGCGCCCCTCGGAGTGGTACTCGCCGGTGAAGCGCAGATCGAACGTGAGCCCGGTGAACTTCTCACGGTTCTCCCAGGGGATGATCATCATCCCGAGCATCACGGTGCCGACGAGCGGCGGGTTGTTGACCAGCGACGTCTTCAGGTCGATGAGGCCGTAGTCGCTCGACTCCTGGTGGAACTCGAACAGCGCCTTGAACCCGCCGTAGGGCTCGACGTACTTGATCCGCTTGGACAGGTACGTGTGCACCTCGAGGCCGATGGTGCCGCGCGAGACGCCGGGATCGCGCTGCGCGAGGCGCCCCCCCTCGAACGGGAGATCTGTCTCGCCGTTCCGGTTGATGTCCGTCGGATCGGCGCACTTGGCCTGCCCGCTCTTCGGCGACTCGGTGCAGGCGTGCATCGGCTCGCTCACCGGGAAGCGCCCCTCGATCCCGAACAGCCACGTCGGCTTCGTCCGGTCGCGCGCCTGGTTCATGATGTTCACGTCGGCGCCGACGGCGAGGTACTCGATGCCGCTCCGGGTCGGCGACGTGAACGGCAGCGAGAAGAGCTGCTCGCCCGGGGCGCCCGCGAGGGCGACGGCCTGGTGCGCGGCGCTGCCGTCGAGGTCGGTGAGCTCGCGCGAGTGGCTCAGGACGAGCGGCATCCTGAGGTAGAGCGCGAGGTCGCGGTAGACGCCGACGTCGAGGCGCATGTTGAACTTCGACGTCGCCTCGCTGTAGCTCGCGACGTTGAGCAGGTTCGACGTGTAGCCGCCCGTCGACAGCCCCGGCGCGGCGATGCTCGTCTCGCGGCGGATCTTCGCGCTCTTGCTCGCGTACTCGAAGCCGAAGCTGAAGTTCAGATCGAAGTTGTCGCCCTCATCGAAGGCGTCGATGACGCTCGTGATCTCGCCCGTCTCCACCATGAGCCGCGGCTCGGTGGCGCTCCGCGGCTCGTCCGCGGCCGCGGGGGACGTCGCGAGGAGAGCCGCCGCAGCGACGGCGAGCGACGCGAGCGCCGAGCCGCAGTCCACGCGATTGGCCACGCTGATGGCGACGCGAGCAAGATGGCCTTCGCCGTACCTTCTGCCGTGCATGCTCATGGTGATCCGTCGGACGGACGCTACCGGCGGGGGCCGGAGGGTGTCAATCTGCGAATCGCTCGGCGGGCGCGGCGCGGGGCCTCAGCGCGCCTCGGCCCGCTCCTCGGGGGCGAACGGGCTCTTCCCCTCCTCGCTGTCCGGGAAGATCTCGCTCGTGATGTCCTCCGCGGCGAGCTCCTCGCGGGCGGTGGTCAGGTCGCGCGACGTCTGATCGAGCCGGTCGGCGAGCACGCCGAGGAACTGCCAGAGCAGCTTCACGGCCAGCTCGTGCTCCTTGCGGAGGATCTCGAAGAAGTCGGCGCGCCGGACGGCGATGAGCTCGCTCTGCTCGACGGCCGAGACGGTGGCGGAGCGCGGCATGCTGCGGATGAGCGCCATCTCGCCGAAGTGCTCGCCCGGGCCGACCTCGCTCAGCACGGCGTCGCCGCGGACGATCCGGACGAGGCCCGAGAGCACGATGAACAGCTCGTCGCCGCGGTCGCCCTCGCGGACCACGATCTGGCCGGGCTCGAACGAGAGCACCTCGGCGACCTGCATGACCCGGAGCATCTCGCGCTCCTGGAGGCGGGCGAAGAGCGGCATCTTCGCGAGCACGTCGCGCTTCAGGGCGAGCAGCCGCGCGCGGACGCTGTCGCGGTGATCGCCCGCGCCGAGCCGCACGAGGACGGCGGTGATGTTGTCCTTGCCGCCCTTCCGGTTCGCGAGGTCGATGAGGCCGTTCGCGGCGGCCTCGCCGTTCTCCTCCTCGAAGAACGGCTCGAGCTCGGCGGTGTGCGCGATGTAGCCGTGGAGCCCGTCGGAGGCGAGGAGGAACTGGTCGCCCGGGAGCACCTCGATCGTGAGCGTGTCGACCTCGACGCGCTCGTACACGCCGACGGCGCGGGTGATCGCGTTCTTCTGCGCGACCTTCTCGATCTGATCGCGCGTGAGCTTCCCGCGCTTGATCAGCTCGTTGTAGACGGTGTGGTCCTCCGTGACCTGCTGGATGCGGCCCTCGCGGAGGAGGTAGATGCGGCTGTCGCCGACGTGGGCGATGTAGCCGTGCGAGCCGGCGATGAGCAGCGCGGAGAGCGTCGTGCCCATGCCGCGCTTCGTCGCGTCGGCCTTCGCCTCCTCGTGGATGCGGGCGCAGGCGCGCTGCACGGCGTGCTCGAGCAGGCTGAGGACCTCCTTCATCGCGGCGCGCCGCACGTTGCTGCGCGCCTGGTTCTCGATGAGATCCCGCTCTTTCTTGAGCTCCTCGTGGATGATGCGGACCGCGAGCGCGCTCGCGACCTCGCCCGCGGCGTGTCCGCCCATTCCGTCGGCAACCACGAAGAGCGCGAGCTTCTTGTCGACGAGGTAGTTGTCCTCGTTGTGGTCCCGCATGCGGCCGACGTCGGTGGCCGCATAAAACCTGATGTTTTCGGACAGGCCCATCGGTTCGGGCAGGCTAACCGAGGGCGCGGGAGGAAATCACTAGCGATTGCGCCCACCGCGAACTGGACGACCTCCGCCCGTCCGCCTCACCCGCGCCGCGCCCGGGACGTGCCTGCGCGATCGGGAGATGCTCGGGGTGCGGGTGGGGAATCGACCGCGTGGCGGCGGCTGCGAGCGGCGGTACATTCGGAATGCGCAGAATGGGAGGCTCCATGCGGCTCGTCCTCTTCGATAACACCGACGTCGGGTGGGGTGCTCGGCGGGCTCCGCGCGCGCCCCGCCGGCGCGAGGTCGGCGAGGTCGCGCCACGCGCGGAGCCCGCGACCGCCGACGCCGCGGATCTCTCGGTCCTGGGCGAGGCGGTGGGCGCGTCGATCGGCCTCACGCCGGTCTGGCGCGCCGGTGCGCTCCTGCACCGCATGACGGGCGCGGCCGACGCGTGGCAGTCGGCGTCGAGCTGGGCCGAGGCGCTCGGGTGGGCGGCGCGCACGGCGCGCGAGCGCGGCCGGAAGATCAGCTCGCTGCAGGCCTGGGGGCACGGCGGCTGGGGGTACATGCGGATCGGGAAGACGCGGCTCGACGAGGCGGCGCTCCGGCCGGGCTCGCCGCTCGACGGGGCCATCGCCGCCCTGAAGGCCGAGCTCGCGGGCCCCGACGCCCTCGTGTGGCTCCGCTGCTGCAGCGCCTTCGGCCACTCCGGCCAGGCGTTCGCGCGGGCGCTCGCGGGCCGGCTCGGCTGCCGGGTCGCGGGGCACACGTACATCATCGCGTTCTACCAGAGCGGGACGCACTCCCTCCGCCCGGGCGAGGCGCCGGCGTGGGATCCGCGCGAGGGCGTGCGCTTCGCCGACGGCGCGCCGGCCGGCGCCCTGTGGTCGTCGCGCACCGCGCCGAACACCGTGTCGTGCCTGACGGGCGAGCTGCCGCCGGGCTACTGACGCCGTCGTCATGGACGAGGGCCGCGGCCGAGGTCTCCCCCGGGGCGGCGCGCCGCCCGGCGGCGCTCGACCCGCCTCCTCGCGCCGGCGTACCCTGCCGCCATGACGCCGCCCGAAGCGCTCCGCGCGCGCGCGCTCGATCTACTGAGCCGAGGGGACATGGCCGGCGGGATCGCCGGCCTCGAGGCGCACCTCGCGGCCGAGCCGGACGACGCGGGGGCCTGGCTTTCGCTCGGGGCGGCGTACGCGGCGGAGGGCCGCTGGGCCGAGGCGGCGCGGGCGCTCGCGCGCGCGGTCGAGCGGGGCGGCGGCGAGGTGGAGGCGCGCCTCGCCTACGCCCGCGCGCTGGTCCGCCTCGGCCGGCTCGACGAAGCGGCCGACCAGCTCCAGCAGGGCGCAGCGATCGAGCCGCCCGACCCGCGGGTGCTGCGCGAGCTCGGGATCGCGCGCTACGACCAGCGCCGCCATGACGAGGCAGCGCGCTGGCTCGCGCGGGCGTGCGAGGCGGCGCCGGAGGACGGGCGGGCGGCGTTCGCGCTCGGGCTCGCGCACGAGGCGCGGCGGGACATCGCGGCGGCGATCGCGGCCTACCGCGAGGCGGTGCGGCGCGCGCCGGCGCTCTCCGACGCGCGGCTCACGCTGGCCGACGCGCTCGCGTCGATCGGGGAGCACGAGCAGGCGCTGGGCGAGCTCGAGGCGCTGCTCGCGCGCGAGCGGCGCCACGAGAAGGCGGCGCACAACCGCGAGGTGCTGCGGCGCGCGCTCGCCGAGATGCGCGCGCGCCGGCTGCTCGGCAAGACGGAGCGGGAGCTCGCGCGGTCGGCGCTCGCCGTGGAGGCGCAGCTCAGGCGCCGCGAGCAGACGCCGGCGGCGACCGGCGAGGGGGCGGGGCGGCAGATCGTCCGCTACACGGCGCCGCTCCTCGAGCTCTACGCGACGATCGACCCGGCCGGCGGCGCGATCGAGGCGCTGCACCTCGCGCTGACCGATCCGGATCGCGCGGCGCGGTCCGAGGACGACGTCTTCAAGGTGACCGTGATCGGCGAGGACGGCCGGCAGGCGCCGGTGAACTACGCGACGGGCGCGTCGCTCACGTTCCTGCGCGAGGCGCTCGGTTGCCCCATGACGCAGGCGAGCGCGCTCTACGCGTCGCTGCTCCAGGGGGCGCCCTCCGTCGACTGGGGCGGCGCGACGGCGCGGCTCGCGAGCGTGCCGGGCGCCGCGAGCAAGGCCGGCGGGGAGCGGCACGGCATCCTGGTCAGCCGGCGGGGCTAGGCCGTCGGGATCACGGGCGCGGCGGCTCGGCGGCGTCGGGCGGCGCGTCGCCGGGCTCGATCATCCCGAGATCGTGCATCGAGGAGTAGTGGCCGTCCGGCGCGAGGATGACGTGGTCGAGGAGCGGCACCCCGATCACCGCGCCGGCCGCGGCGACCGAGTTGGTCATGAGCACGTCCTCGGGAGACGGCGCCGAGTCGCCGCTCGGGTGGTTGTGCACCAGCACGAGCGCCGAGGCCGCGTCCGCGAGCGCGGCGCGCAGGATGTCCTTCGCCGTGACCGAGCAGCCGTGCAGCCCGCCCTGCGAGACCCTGCGCGCGCCGCGCATCCCGTTGCGGCCGTCGAGCGAGATCACCCACATCTGCTCGTGCTCGAGCGGGCCGAGGTGCGCCGCGCACCACGCCGCGATCGAGGCCGAGGTGCGCACCGGGGGCCGCGGGCGCACCGCGCGCTCGAAGGCGCGCCGCCCGAGCTCGAGCGACGCGGCGATGCGGAGGGCCTTCGCGAGGCCGAGGCCGGGGTGCTGGGCGAGCGCGTGCGGGCCGAGGCGCGAGAGCCCCTCCAGCCCGGAAAACCGGGCGAGGAGCGCGGCGGAGACGAGCGTCACGGGGGTGCCGACCAGCCCGGTGCCGAGCACGATCGCGAGCAGATCGGCGTCGCCGAGCGACCAGATCCCCTCCTCGAGCGCCCGCTCCCGCGGGCCGGCGAAGCCGGGCAACGCGGAGGGCTCGTCGGCGTACGGATCGATGAGGTGACTGGACGGCAGCGCGGCGCTCTTCCACAGGCTCATGCGCGGACGCCAAGCACGCGGCGGGCCGGCCGGCGCGCCCGCCGCGCCGGCGGGTTTCACGCCGCCGGGGGTGGCGGTCCGGCGGCGGAGGGTGGCGGCCGCCAGGGGCGCGCGCGGCGTGAGAGCGTGAGAGGGCGCGCGCGCGTCACTCGACGCGGACGATCGTCTCCTCGGGGAGGCTCTGGGCGAAGGCGTCGCGCGCGGCGCGCACCTTCGCCTCGACGAGGCCGTCGAACGTGAGCTTCGTGCGGTAGTCGGCGCCCGACCACCGGGGGTAGGAGCCGATGTCGACGTCGCGGTGCGCCTCGACCACGCGGTCGAGCATGGGCTTGAGCTGCCCCTCGTCGAGGGTCGTGAACACCGCGAGCGAGATGAACGGCGCGCCGCCGGAGAGCTCCGCCTGGATGAGCGCCTGCTTCGCCCGGAAGATCTGCGGCACGCCGGGCAGCATCCACACGTTCCGCATCACCACCGCCGGCCACGCCGCGCTGCCGCCGGTCACGAGCCGCGCGCCCTCCGGGATGCGGGCCATGAGCAGGTGCCCCTCGGTGATCCGGTCGCCGTAGTACTCGCGCAGCATGCTCTCCATGTTGGGCGCGCTGACCACCGGCACGCCGAACGCGCGCGCGACGCCCGCGATCGTGAGATCGTCGTGCGTCGGGCCCACGCCGCCGCTCGTGAAGAGCCAGTCGTGCGACGCGGCGAGCGCCCGCACCTCCGCGGCGATCACCTCGATGTCGTCGAGCACCATGACGGCCCGCTCGAGCTTGACGCCGAGCGCGCGCAGGGTGCCCGCGAGCACGAACAGGTTCTCGTCAGCGATCTTCCCGGTGAGCAGCTCGTTACCGATGATCAGCGCCGCCGCAGTCCTCATCTCTCCCTGTGCTCCGCTCAGCCCTCGAACTCGCGCGTCACGGGGCGCCCGTCGGCGTCCATCCCGAGCAGCTCCTCCACGCGCTTCTCCGCGCGGTCGAGGCGCTCCTGCGCCGACCGCGACAGGCGGATGCCCTCCTCGAACAGCGAGAGCGCGCGCTCGAGCGGCAGGTCGCCGCCCTCGAGCTCCGCCACGATCTTCGCGAGGCGGCGCGTCGACTCCTCGAAGGACAACGCGCCGGCGCCGGCGGCCTTGTCGCCGCTCACCGGCGCGCGATCGGCCTCGCTCGCGGACGCCGTCGAGGTGGCGCGGGGCTCCGCTCGCGGTTCCACGCACGATTCCGCGTCCGTGCCGCTCTCGTCCGTCGCGTTGCTCATCGTCGTCATGAGCCAGAGTCCCCCGGGGGTGCGGCCGGCGCAAGCAGGACGGAGCTCACCCCCGGCGGCACCGCCGGCACGAGGAGCACGCCGTCCGGATCGGCCACGACCGGGACGGCCACCCCGTCCGGCCGGACGAGCCGCGCCGGACGCGACGACGCGCTCGCGGCCGCGCTCCGGTCGTTCGGGACGATCGCGACCCAGACCACCCCCGCCGCGAGCGCGGGGCGCGGCGCGTCGCGGGCGCCCGGGACGCCGGAGAGCGCGGCCCGCGCGAGCGCGCGCACCCCTTCGTCCGGGTCGAGGTCCCGCGCCGTGAGGAGCACGCGCGTGCGCTGCACCTCGGCGCGCCGCGACAGCCCGCGCACGATCGCGCGGCGCACCGCGGGGTCGTCCTCGAAGCGGTAGGCGCGCGCGAGGAGCGAGACGCTGTCGGGCATGGGGTCGCTCCCGAGGCCGAGCGCGACGTGCGCGCGGACGACGGGATCGCTCCCCTCGAGCAGCCGCTTGAGCCGGCCGCGGATCACCTCGTCGTCGCGGGCCGCGAGCGCGCGCGCGGCGAGCGGCGCCAGGGGGCCGCCCGCCTCCGCGAGGGCGGCGAGCCGCGAGGTCGCGACCGCCCCGCCCCGCGGCGCCGCGAGCAGCGCGACGCCGGCCGAGATCGCCGCCGCGTCGGGCGCGGCGTCGTCGCCGCCCGCCGCGGCGCCCCCGCCGCCGGGCGCGACGAGCTCCGCGAAGAGCGGCGCGAGCGCGGCGAGGGCGCGCTCACCGCGCGCGAGCGCGCCGCGCGCCGCCGCGTGGACCGCCGCGCGATCGCAGGCGGCCGGCGAGCACGCGCCGACCACCTCACCCGCGTCGCGGAGCCCGAGCGCCACGGCGCCGAACACCCCGACGGCGCGATCGCTCGACCCTCTCGGCGCGGCCAGCGCCGCGAGCAGCCGCCCCTCGATCGCCTCGGGCGCGTCGCCCAGGACGAGGCCGCGGACCACGCCGGCGCGCAGGCCGAGCCGGCGGAGGTCCGCGTCCTTCGCGGCGCGCGCGCCGTCGATCATCTCCGCGACGGCGGCCCGCGCCTCGGCCCCTGGTGTCGTCGCCAGCGCGAACGCCGCCGCCGTCGCGAGCTCCGGGCGCTCGACAAGCCCGCGGAGCTGCCGCGCCGCCTCCGCGCCGCCGGCGCGGCCGATCGCCGCGACGGCGCGCGGCCGCGCGTCCTCCGGGAGCAGCGGGAGCGCGCGCGCGAGCGCCGGCACGAGCCGCTCCGACGGCGCGAGCTCGGCCAGCCTGAGCCCCTCGAGGCGCGCGCGCTCGGACCCGAGCAGCGCGGCCACGGCGTCCGGCGCCTCCGGCGCCCCGAGGTGGACGAGGATCTCGGCGGTCGCCTCGAGGAGCCCCGGCTCCGGGCGGCGCAGCCACGCGCGCGCCCTGGCCAGCGCGGCCTCGTCGCCGAGCCGCGCGAGGGCGCGCGCCGCGGCCACCTGCGCCGCCCGGTCGCCGCCCTCGAGCATCGGCCGCAGCGCCCCGATCGCCCGCAGGTCGCCGAGCTCGCCGAGGAAGGCGACGAGCGCGGGCTCGAGCCGCTTGCGGCTCCCGAGCAAGAGCTGGAGCGACGCGGGCGGGTACGCCTTGAGCGCGCGCGCCGCGGCCTCGCCCGCGGCCCCGCCCTGCACGATCGCGTTCACGAGCGCGCCGAGCGCGCGCCGGTCTCCGGAGCGCGCGAGGGCCAGGGCGGCCGTGCCGCGCAGCAGCTCGCCGAGCGGCGACGCGGCGCTGCGCGCGGGGGCGCCGCCCTCGGACAGCTCGCGCGAGAGGAGCTGGCGCACGCTGTCGCGCGCTGCGTGCGGCGCGAGCGCCCGCACCGCCGCGAGGCGCGCCCTGGGATCGCGCGCCCCCGGGGCCCCCTGCTCGAGCGCCGCGAGCAGCGCGCTCACCGCCTCCTCGGTGCCGATCGCGCCGAGCCGCTCGATGCCGCGGAGCCGCGCCTCCGGGTCGCTCGACGCGAGCAGCCGCTCCGCGACCGGCACGCCGAGGCTGCCGCGCAGCGGCGTGGCGCCGGGCTCGGCCGCAGCGGGCGCGCCGCCGTCCTCCGCGCGCGGCGCCCGCGCCGTCCGCGCGACGGGCTGCGGCGCCGCCGCGCCCGCGATCGCGGTGGCCGCGAGCGCCGCCGCGAAGCCCAGCGCGCGGGGGGTTCCAGGGGGAAATCGCATTCGCTCGACCGCACTATCCCGCGATCGGCGGCCCGCTGTCACGCTCCCCCGAGGCGCGCCAGCGCGGCGTGACAAGCCTGGAATTTGATGGAAGCACGCGCTAGGTCGACCTACGGTGCGGCCGCGGAGAGCGGCTGTAGAAGAGGTGACGCTTGATCGACCTGGTACGGACACTGGAAAAGGCCATCACGGTATCCGCCAACAAGGTGTGGCCGGTCTTGCAGCAGCTCAGCCGGCTCGGTGGCGAGCCCGAGCCGTTTCACCCCAAATGGAGCGACAAACCGATCCCGAGGGGCGGCCAGCGCTCGAAGCCCCCGCTCGGCTGGCCCCGCGAGACGGACAGCCTGTGCCCGCGCTGCGTCAAGGAGGCGCGCGCCGAGATCCTGAGCGGCAGGGCGGACTGGACCCGGCTCATCACCGACAAGCCCGGGGAGATCCGCGCCCGCATCGTCGCGCGCGACGGGCGGGTGGTCATGGAGAAGACCTGCCCCAAGCACGGCTCCTTCTCGGACACGATCTCGATCGACCCGGAGTTCCTCGCCCGGATCGAGCGGCTCTTCGCCGGCCGCGACGTCGAGATGACGCCGGACAAGATCCACAACCACGGCTCGAGCACCATCCGGTACGGGCGCGGCGCGGTGCTCACGGTCGACCTGACGAACCGCTGCAACATGATGTGCGACCCGTGCTTCATGGATGCCAATCAGGTCGGCTACGTGCACGAGCTCACCTGGGACGAGATCACGCGCATCCTCGACGACGCGGCGGACGTGCGTCCGCGCCGGCAGATGTCGATCCAGTTCTCCGGCGGCGAGCCGACGCTGAGCCCGCATTTCCTCGACGCCATCCGGTACGCGCGCGAGAAGGGATACTTCGCGGTGCAGTGCGCGACGAACGGGCTGCGCTTCGCCGAGGAGCCGGGCTTCGCCAGGAAGGCGAAGGAGGCGGGCCTCCGGATGGCGTACCTGCAGTTCGACGGCGTCACGAACACCGCGAACAGCCACCGCAAGATCGGCAACCTCTACGACGTGAAGCTGCGGGCGATCGAGGAGCTCTCGGCCGCCGGCATCGACGTCATCCTGGTCGTGACGATCGTCAACGGCGTGAACAACGATCAGGTCGGGCCGATCATCGACTTCGCGGTCCAGAACGCCGACAAGATCACGGTCGTCAGCTTCCAGCCGGTCAGCTTCACCGGCCGCGACGAGGACATCTCCGACGAGCTGCGCGAGCAGCAGCGCTACACGCTGAGCCACCTCGCGCACGACGTCGCCCGGCAGACAGGCGTGACCGATCCGCTCCGCGACTGGTTCCCCCTCTCGTCGCTCGGCCCCTTCGGCGACGTGACCGATCTCCTCGACGGCCCCGACAAGGACTGGGGCCAGATCAACTGCGGCTGCCACCCGAACTGCGGCATCGGGACGGCGCTGTTCGTCCACAAGAAGACGAAGCAGATGGTCCCGCTGCTCGACTTCGTCGATGTCGAGGGGCTGCTCTCCGACCTGCGCGCGATCTTCGACGCCGGGCGCGGCCGCGCCCTCACGAAGGCCCAGGTCGTCGCCGCGCTGCTGCGCCATTACCGCCCCGAGAAGGCGCCGCCCAACTTCCACCTCGGCACCCTGGTGAAGCAGTTCATGAGCCAGACCGGCGCCGCGCACGCCGGCGAGGGCGACGCCCGCGAGTACGAGTGGCGGGTCCTCTTCGTCGCGGGCATGTGGTTTCAGGACCTGTTCAATTACGACTTCCGTCGCACCGAGATGTGCATCATTCCGTACGGAACGCAGCTCGGTGAGATCAGCTTCTGCGCGTACAACACCGGCGCTGGGTGGCGAAACATCCTCGAGAAGATGAAGGCCAACGCCACGGTGGCCGAGTGGTACAAGAAGCACGGCAGGCACCCGGTGTATGCGAAGAATAAGGATCTTCCGCTACCGGCCTACGACAATCCCCTTACGATCGTCGAGCACGACCTTGCGTTGCGCGAGCGCGAGCAGGGCGCCCCGCGCGCGCGGCCGCCGACCAGGCGGTTGCCGATCGTGAGCTGATCCCGCAGCCGCCACGCACGCCTGCGCCACCGGCGCCGATCGCCGACGCGCCGATCGCCGACATGGGGCCCACGCCGACGCCGGATGTCGGCCAATCGACCATCGGTCGTAGGGCGCCTCACATCGACCCGAAAACACCCGCCGTTCATCATGCTGTGCTGGACGGGCGCGCCCGCGGGAACAGCGCGGGACTCATGGAGAACGCACGAGGCATGGTGTAGCCTCCGCATGTGACCTTGCACGCTGGCCGCTATGAGAGCTTGCGCGCCATCGCGTCGGGCGGCATGGCCACCGTGTATCTCGGGCGGGCCGTCGGCGCCGGCGGGTTCGAGCGCCTCGTCGCCCTGAAGATGATGCACCCGCACATCGCGGCGGAGCCCGAGTTCGTCGCGATGTTCCTCGACGAGGCGCGCCTCGCGGCGCGGGTGCGCCACCCCAACGTCGTCGCGACGTTCGATCTCGTCGAGGACCCGCTGTTCCTCGTCATGGAGTACATCGAGGGCCCGTCGCTGCACCTCCTGCTCCGCACGTGCGCGCGGGCGAAGCGGCCCCTCCCGCTCGGGATCGCGCTCCGCATCTTCCTCGACGTGCTCGCGGGCCTGCACGCGGCGCACGAGCTCACCGGGTCGGAGGGCGAGCCGCTCCACCTCGTGCACCGCGACGTATCGCCGCAGAACGTGCTCGTCGGCATCGACGGCGTCTCGCGCATCACCGACTTCGGCGTGGCGCGCGCCGAGACGAGGCTCATGTCGACGCGGGGCAACGCGCTCAAGGGCAAGCTCGCGTACATGGCACCCGAGCAGATCCGGGCGCAGCAGATCGACCGCCGCAGCGACGTCTACTCGGCCGGCGTGGTGCTCTGGGAGATGCTCACGGAGGAGCGGCTGTTCAAGGCCGACAACGACGGCGCGCTGATCGCGCAGATCCTCCAGGGCCCGCCCACGGGCCCGCGCGGGGTCGTGCCGTCGGTCCCGGCCGCGATCGACCTGATCTGCCTGCGCGCGCTGAACACGGACCCAAACGGCCGGTTCCCGACCGCCGCCGCGTTCGCGGAGGCGCTGGAGGAGGCGGCCGCGCAGACGCCGGGCCTCGCGGTGTCGTCCCCCCGCGCGGTGGAGGCGCTCATCAAGGAGGTCGGCCTGCGGGGGTCGCCGGAGGGCCTCGGCGGGCCGACCAGCGCGCGGAGCGGCCCGGCGTCGGGCTCCGGGCCGAGGTCGGCGCGGTCGCCGCTGAGCCAGCGCTCTCCCCGGAGCGAGCCGCTGCCCCTGAGCCAGCGCGCTCCCCGGAGCGAGCCGCTGCCCCTGAGCCAGCGCGCCCCCCGGAGCGAGCAGGGCCTCGGGGCGGCGCCGGACATCTCGGGCGCGGACGCCAGCGCGTCGGCGCTGGGCGCCGTCGTCTCCGAGGCGGTGGCCCGCCGTCAGCACATCGTGCGTCGCAGCGTGATCGCGACCCTCTGCGCGGTCGCGCTCGCGGTCGGGGTGGTGGTCTTCTTCGTCGCCGGCGAGCGCGCGCCCGCCGCGCTGCAAGCGGAGAGCGTCGCGGCTCCGTCGATCCTGTCGGCGCTCCCCGCGGCCGACGCGGACAGCGCGACCGGCGAGGCGGCCGCGCCGGCGCAGCCCGGCGGGCCTGCCCAGGGCCCGGCGCTGGTCAACGCCAGCGCGGCCCAGGCCCCCGCCCTCGTCAACGCGGCCCAGGGTGCGGCGCTGGTCAACGCCAACGCGGCCCAGGCCCCCGCCCTCGGCGGCGCTGCCCCGGACCCCGGCTCCGCCCCGCGGCTCCCCGGCAAGGCCGTCCAGGGCCCGGCGCCCACCGCGCACCGCGCGGCGAGCGCGGCCCCGCGGCCGGCCCAGCGAGCGACCCCGCCCACCGCCAAGCCCAAGGCTGGCCGGCCCGACATGCGCACCGCGAGCGGGTCGATGGCCCCGACGACGAAGCCGGCCGCCCGCGCAGCCGCGCGCGGCGCGACGACGAAGGCCCCGGAGCCGAAGCGGACCGCCCCGCGCACGACCTCCCGGACGCCCTACAAGCCCAGCGGGTTGTGACACGCGGGTCGTGACGCGCGCGACGCGCGACGTCATCGCGCCGGCGGGGAGACACCGCCGGGGCGCCTGATCCCGTTGCTCATCGCGCCGGCTCGGCGGCGCCCGGCGACCCGCTCGCCCCGCACGTCAGCCACGGACAGACATCGCGTCGTCGGGCCCGCGCACCGACCACGCGCCGCGCAATCCTCGCTGCCGGCCGGCCATGATCCTTTTCGGCGCCACGTCCAACACTCCGGCGATGGAAGCCCGTCCAACGCTCCGGCGACCTCCCTCTGCGCCTGTTGCGAATCTGTTCCGATCGCGCGACGCCGGGCCGCGTCGTCGCCCATGGGACGCGTCGCCTCGCCACCTACATCCTCGCAAAGGACATCAGAAGGTCAGTCGTCATCTCACGAGCGTGACATGGGAGGCAGGCTATTCTTGTCATGGGGCGGAATGAGATCGCCCAAGTGAAAGACGCGCCGCGCGTCAGACGTTACCCCGGGGGAATCAGCTCATGCGCTCGCTGTTCGAGCAGGTGGTCGACTGCTGTGGCCTGGCGCCGGCCTTCGCCAGGAGGATCATCCAGGAGGCCTGCGAGCGGAGCGGTGTGTCGCCGCCCGACGCGATGACGCCTGCCGACCTCATCCGCTCGCTCCCCCACATCCGCCAGGCCCTCGCCGTCTTCCTCGAGCCCCGGGAGGTCGCGCTGAAGACGGCCGCGATGCGCGCCCTGGTCAAGGGATCCTGGCCCTCGATGCCCGCGGTCGCTCCCCCCGACGCGAGCCAGGAGATCCGGACACCTCAGGAGGAACCGAAAGCCAAGTCGAGCTCGTAGAGCTCGTAATGCGATCGCTGCATCCCGAGCGCGGCATAGGTCGACTGTGCGCGCGCGTTGCCGGTCTCCACGTAGAGCCGGATGCCGCATACGTCCCCCGCGTCCGCCGCCATCTCGTGGACTCGCCGGTACAGCGCCCGGAAGACGCCGCCGCGCCGCGCCGCGGGCGACACGTAAACGGACTGGATCCACCAGAAAGTAGCGTTTCTCCAGTCACTCCATTCGTAGGTCACCATCAATTGCCCGACCACCTCGGAGGCGCGCTCGGCGATCAGATAGAACCCTTTCGCCTCGTCCGCGATCAGCGCGGCGGCGCCCCGGAGGGTGATGGACGTGTCCAGCACCTTGCCTTCCGTCTCGAGCGCCATCGCCCTGTTGTTCGCCGCGAGGATCGCCGCATCCAGGGGCGTGGCCCGGCGGATCATGAGATCGGTCACGGGGCGACCTCCCGATGGGCGTTGCAGGGACGTCCTTCCGGCGCGCGGTCGGACGGCGCCTGACGGGGAAGCTCTGGGGCGCGAGGTCGGGTCGACATGGGCGACCCATACCGCGAGCGGCGGGGCTGCTCAATGGCTGCGCCGCGCTCCTCGGCGGAGAACACGGCGCGCAGAGCCCGCCGCGGATGCCGCCGCGGCGCGTTATGTTTCACGATGTGATCCTCGACGAGAACGCGGGAGCTCCTCCGTGAAGCGCCGTGGAGAGCGGTGAAGCGTCGAAGCGCGCCGCGAGGCGCGCGCATCCGTTGCGCGTTCGTTCGAGCCCTGCGCCGGCGCAGCGCAGGCCGTCCGCCTCCTCGGCGGCGGCCCTGCGGAGGTTGTGCTCCCCGCCCGATCGCGCGTACCCTCCGGGCGCCGACGCCTCCGGAGGGTGACCTTTGACACTGCTCGTCAACGACTCGATTGCCCAGCGCGTCCAGCGGCTGGAGATCCCTTTCAACAGCTTCGGGGTCGATCCTTACGGCATCTCCCGGAAGCACCTTGGTCTCTTCTTCTCGTTGCTGGACTTCTTCTATCACCATTACTTCTCGGTGGACGTGGTGGGCACCGAGAACGTGCCTGCGCGCGGGCGCGCGATGCTCGTCGGCAACCACTCCGGAGGCGTCGCCATCGACGGGGCGATGGTCGTGGCGTCGATGTTCTTCGAGATGGATCCGCCGCGGCTGGCCGAGGGGATGGCGGAGAAATTCATCAATCGCCTCCCGTTCACCTCGCTCTGGTCGAGCCGCACAGGGCATTTCACCGGCCTCCCCGAGCACGCGAGCCGCCTGCTCGAGGACGAGCGGCTGCTCATGGTGTTCCCCGAGGGGGCGCGCGGCACCGCCAAGCTCTACAGCGAGCGCAACTCGCTCGTGCATTTCGGGTCCGGGTTCGTCCGGCTCGCGATGAAGACGAGGACGCCCATCCTCCCGTTCGGCTTCGTCGGCGGGGGCGAGGCGGTGCCCACCATCGCCAACTCGTACACGATCGGCCGGCTGTTCGGGGTGCCGTATGTCCCGATCACGCCGTACCTCGTCCCGGCCCCGCTCCCGGTCCAGCTCGAGATCACGTATGGCGAGCCGATGACCTTCCCCGGAACCGGGGCGGAGGAAGACGAGGTGATCATGGGCCACGTGGATCAGGTGAAGGCGAAGATCGCCGAGCTCATCGAGGTCGGGCGGCAGCGGCGCCGCGGGAAGCTCGCGCTCGACCAGCGCGGCGCCACGGCGCAGGCGCGTGGTCCATCGCCGGATTCAACGCCGGATTCATCGCGCGGTTCGTCGCCGGGTTCATCGAAGGAGCGCGCATGAGGGTCCTCATCCCCGGAATCACCGGCCAGCTCGGCCGCATGGTCGCGACGCGCCTCCTCGAGGAGGGGCACGAGGTGATCGGGATCGACCGGCGGCCGTGGCCGACCGCCCCCGCCGGCGTCGAGATGCACAACGTCGATCTCCAGAAGCGCGCCGCCGAGGACGTGTTCCGCAAGAGCCGGCCCCAGGCCGTCATCCACATGGCGACCGTGACGCACCTCGTGGAGCAGACGGAGGAGCGGTATCGCATCAACCTCGGCGGCACGCGCGTCGTCTTCGACAACAGCCGCGCCTGCGGGGTCGAGCACGTGATCTTCGTCGGACGACACACCTATTACGGCGCTGGCCCCGAGTCGCCGCTCTACCACACCGAGGAGGATCCGCCGATGGCGGTGTCCACCTTCCCCGAGCTCGCCGACCTCGTCGCGGCCGATCTCTACGCCTGCACGGCGCTCTGGCGCGCCCCCGAGCTCTGCACGACCGTGCTCCGCATGTGCTACACGCTCGGCCCGACGGGCCACGGCACGCTGGCGAGCTTCCTGCGCGGCCCGCATGTCCCGTACGTCCTCGGGTTCGACCCGCTGTTCCAGTTCATGCACGAGCAGGACGTCGTGACCGCCATCTGCCTCGCCCTCGAGAAGCGCATCCGCGGCGTCTACAACGTCTCGGGCCCGCAGCCCGTGCCCCTGTCGCTCATCATCCGGGCGGCCGGGCGCGTGCCGGTGCCCCTCCCCGAGTTCGTGCTCCGCAACGCGCTCGGCCGCTTCGGCCTGCCGAAGCTCCCGCGCGCGGCGCTGACCCACATCAAGTACCCCGTCGTCGTGGACAGCGCCGCCTTCCGCGCCGCCACCGGCTTCCAGCACGCCGTCGACGAGGCCCAGGCGATCCGCGAGTACCGCGACGCGCACCCGGTCCAGACGAGCCGACCCTGAACCGCCCGGCGCTCGCCGGACATCGCATCACGCCAGAGGAGGTCCCGATGCTCTCCGACAAGGTCAAGCAGTTCGCGCCGGCCAGGCTCACCGCGGACGTCAGCAAGCTGCCCGAGCCGGAGCGGGCGGCGCTCGGCAAGCTCATCGAGGCCTCGCGGCTGCTCGATCCCATCTTCGACCGGCAGGCCTACGCCGCGAACCCCGAGCTCCGCGAGCGGCTCCTCGCGGACGGCACCCCGGAAGGGCGCGACCGGCTCGCCTATTTCGACATCATGCGCGGCCCGTGGGACAGGCAGGATCACCACCGCCCCTTCGCCATCGACATTCCCCGCCCGCCCGGCGCCGGCTTCTACCCGGAAGATCTCTCGGCCGACGAGCTCCACGCGTGGACAGCGCAGCACCGCGGCGACAAGGCGGCCTTCGAGAGCCTGTTCACGCTCATCCGCCGCGACGCGGGCAAGCTCGTCGCCGTGCCGTACAGCCAGGCCTACGCGGCGTGGCTCGGCCCCGCCGGCGCGCTCCTCGAGGAGGCGGCGGCGCTCACGGCGAACGAGAGCCTGCGGCGGTTCCTGAAGTCCAGGGCCGAGGCGTTCCGCTCGGACGATTATTTTGCATCGGACAAGGACTGGATGGACCTCGACAGCCAGGTCGAGGTGACCATCGGCCCGTACGAGACCTACGAGGACGAGCTCCTCGGGCTCAAGGCCTCGTTCGAGTCGTTCGTCACGGTGAGCGATCCGGAGGCCTCCCGGAAGCTCTCCCGGTACAAGGAGCTGCTCCCGGAGATGGAGCGCAACCTGCCCATCCCCGACGACGTGAAGACGGAGCGCGGCGGCGAGAGCCCCATCCAGGTCGTGGACCTGGTCTTCAGCGCCGGCGACGCCCGCAAATCGGTCCAGACGATCGCGTTCAACCTGCCGAACGACGAGCGCGTCCGCGCCGAGAAGGGGGCCAAGAAGGTCCTGCTCCGCAACGTGATCGAGACCAAGTTCGAGCGGATCATGCGCCCCATCGCCGAGCGCATCCTCGACCCGGCGCAGCTCGAGCACCTGTCCGCCGACGCGTTCTTCAACGAGACGCTCTTCCACGAGCTCTCGCACAGCCTGGGGCCGGCGTTCACGACCGCCGGCGGGGAGCGGGTCGAGGTGCGCATCGCGCTCGGCTCGACCTACTCCGCCCTCGAGGAGGCCAAGGCCGACGTGATGGGCGCCTACAACGTCCTGTTCATGATCCGGAGGGGCCACTTCCCCGCCGATTTCAGGGACAAGCTCCTCGTGTCCTATTTCGCGGGGCTCTTCCGGAGCACCCGCTTCGGCGTGGCCGAGGCGCACGGCAAGGGCGCCGCGCTCCAGATCAACCGCTTCCTGGAGGAGCGCGCCGCCCGCTTCGACCCGGCGACCGGCCGCTTCACGGTCGACACCGCGGAGCTCGAGGCCGCCATCACGCGCCTCGTCCGCGACCTCTGCATGGTCCAGCACCGCGGCGACAAGCAGGCCGCCGGCGAGCTCCTCGCGAGGTACGGCGCGGTCTCGGCGCCGATGCACCAGGCGCTCGGGGGCCTCGAGGGGATCCCGATCGACATCCGGCCCATCTACCCGCTCGCCGGCGAGTGAGCCGCCCGCGGGCGGCGCTCACGGCCCGATCTGGACGAGGAACGCGTCGCCGGCGCCGCGGCTCGTGACCGCGCCGCCGGTCCCGAGGTCGAGGGTGCCGTCGAAGTGGCCGGTCACCCAGCTGTTGCCGAGGAGATCGGCCGCGACGGAGGTGGCTGCCTGCTCGCCCGAGTCGCCGAACCGACGCGACCAGAGCGGGCTGCCGTCGGGGTCGATCTTGGCCACGAACGCGTCGGCGGCGCCCCGGGCCGAGTGCACCTCGTCGCCGATCTCGAGGCTCCCACGGAACGAGCCGGTCAACAGGATGTTGCCGGCCAGGTCGACGGCGATCGCGGCGCCCTCCTGGTCCGCGTCGTCGCCGTAGTCCTCGCTCCACAGCGGGACGCCGTTCTCGTCGAGCCGGATGAGGAGGACGTCCTTGTCGCCCGCCGTCGTGCGCGGCGACTCGCCGAGGGTGACCGACGAGCGGAACGAGCCGGTCACGAGGACGTTGCCCGCGCCGTCCACGGCCACGCCGAGCGCCTCGGCGGCGTTGGTCGCGTTGGCGGACTTGCTCCAGACGTGGTCGCCCGACGGGTCGAGCTTCGCGACGAACAGGTCGCTCTTGGCCACGGTGATGAGGTCCTTCTCGCCCCCGAAGCCGATCCTCCCGCTGAACCAGCCGACGAGGACGATGTTGCCCGCGCCGTCGACGGCGACGCCGGTGCCGGCCTGGTCCTCCTCGTCGCCGAACTGCCTGGCCCAGTGGACGTTGCCCGCGGCGTCGAGCTTGACGAGGAACACGTCGCGCTTGCCCTGGCTCTTCAGGGTGAAGCGCTCGCCCTTCCTGGGCTCGCCGAAGTCGAGCGTGCCCCAGAACTCGCCGGTGACGAACGCGTTCCCCGCGCTGTCCACGGCGACGGCCGTCGCCTGCTGGGTGTCGGCGTCGCCGAAGCGCTGGCTGAACTGGTGCGCGCCCGCGGCGTCGAACCGCGCGACGACCACGTCGGCGCGGTGGCCGCGGCCCTTGCGCACGCCGCCGCCGAAGTCGACGTCGCCCGACGCGCTGCCCGCGAGCACCACGTCGCCCTCCGGCGAGAGCGCGACGCCCCGGGCGACGCTGTCCGCGAACCGGCGGCTGAACCGGAAGCGACCGCCGCGCGAGAGCCCGTCGCGCGAGAGCGCGTCGCGGGGGAACGAGGCGACGAACGCGTCCGCCTCGGCGAGCGTGCCCAGTTCGTCCGACGGGCCCGCGCCGAGGTCGGTGCTGCCGGACGCGGACCCGACCACCACGACGGCCTCCTTGCTGACGGCGATCGCCCGGCCGCGCTGATCGCCGGTGCCGCCCAGCGCGACGCTCTGCACGGGATCGCCCGTGCACGCCCGCCCGTCGCAGTTCTCGTCCGCGGGCGTGGTGCAGCTCTCGAACGCCGGCAGGACCTGGCCGACGCACGGGCCGACCGCCGTCCCGTCGTCGTTGCAGGCGGCGACGCCGGCCGCGCAGAGGCCGACGCCCTCGGTGCCCTGCGGCCCTGTGTAGCAGGCCGCCTCGGCGCGAGGGGCGCAGCTCTCCACGACCTCGCCGCCCCCGCCCGCGCCCGGCTCCACGCCGACGACGTCGCCGCCGCCGCCGCCGCTCCCCCCCTGGCCCGGCGGGTCCGGCGCGACCTCGGGGAACGGCGCGATGAAGGCGCACGCGCCCACGCCCGTGAAGGCCACGGCGAGCGTCGCGACGACGCCCATGCCGAGGCGACGCGCGTCGCTCACAGCGCCCCCTGCACGGCGACGCCCGCGCCGTCCGCGCCGACCCACGGCGAGAGCGCCGTCGGGCCGGGGGCGCGCGGCGCTGTCGCGGGCCGCGCTTGCGGCCCGGCGCCGTCCGGAGGCGTCGCGGGCGACGAGGAGGAGGGCCAGAAGAGGTACGCTGCGAAGCCGCCCGCGAGGAGGGCGGCCCCGGTGAGCGCCGTGCTCGTGGTGGCGAGCGCCTGCCCGCGGTCGCGCAGGGCCTGCCGCTCGTCCAGCGAGCCCGGGGTGGGGTTCTCGTTCAGCCGCACGAAGCTGTGCCGCACGTCGTACGCCATGACGCCCGTGACCAGGGCGCCGGCGGCGAGCGCGACCGCCGTCCCCGCGACGGCCACCGGGGGGATGCGCGGGCCCGGCGCGGGCGCCGGGGGAGGCGCCGGGCGAACGGGCGCGAGCGGCCGCAGGGCAACGAGCGGCCGCCTGGGGCCGAGATCGGCCCGCAGCTCGACGATCGCGCCCGTCTCGGCCTGCACCGCGGCCTCGAACGGCGCTGCGTAGTTCTCGGCCCGCACGACGACCCGCCGCTCCCCGGGGGTCACGAGGATCGCCGCGCCGACGAGCGCCGGGTGGATCGGCTCGCCGTCGATCTCGACGCGCACGCCGGTCGCGTCCTCGGGCAGGCGCAGGACGATCTGCGACGTCCTCGCGCGGAGCTTCTCGATGCGCGATCGCGACTCCCTGGCGAGCGCGGTCTCGCGCCGCGCGGTCGCGCCGGCCTGGGCGAGCTCAAACGCGTTGAGCGCCTCGACCACGTGGCCGAGCGCCTCGTGACAGGCGCCGAGGTGGTACCAGAGCGACGGCGACACGACGACCTTGCGGATGCGCTCGTAAGTCTCCAGCGCCTCCGCCCACCGGCCTTGATCCTCGGCGGCGAGGCCGAGCGCGAAGAGGCGCCGCGCTGTCGCGAGCTCCGCGGCGCTCGGCTGCCGCGGCGCGGCAGGAGCCACCGTATCGCCCGCGGCGGCCGCCGGCGGCGCGGCGGGAGCCGCCGTATCGCCCGCGACGGCGGCCGGCGGCGGGGCAGAAACCGCCGTATCGCCCGCGACGGCGGCCGGCGGCGCGCGCCCCTCGATCGGCGGGGAAGGATCGGCGAACGCAGCCGGACCTACGCCGACCACGGCGAAGAATACCACTCCGCCGATGGTGATCCGATGCTCCACCTGCGCCTCCTTCCTCAACGAAGCGATAGAGGCAATCTAACCGTACTCATGCTCCTCGATTCTCGACAACTGGAAAATTGTTTGAGATTGGTGCCCGATCCTGGAACGCTCTTGCATCACCGCTGAGAGCTTCAGCATGGTCGGATTCACGACGACACAGGAGTCGCAGGTACGAGCTGTGATAGCGCCCGTCGATCTTGTGCCAGGTCAGCACCTCGGCCGCTATGAGCTGCTGATCGCCATCGCGCAGGGCGGAATGGGCACGGTGTGGGCAGCCCGGGAGCGCGGCGGAGCCGCGGGCAACACGATCGTGGCAGTGAAGACGATGCTGCCGGCGCTCTCCAGCGATCCGCGCTGCAAGCGCATGTTCCTCACCGAGTCTCGGATCGCGGCCCGGATCAAGCACCCGAATGTGTGCGCGATCCTGGATCAGGGTGAGCAGAACGGGGTGCTCTACTTCGTGATGGAGTGGATCGACGGCGACGCGCTCGTGGAGCTGCTCGGCGGCAGCACCCGCAAGCAGGGCCGGCCGCTCCCCCTGCCGGTCGCGGTGCGGATCGCGATCGAGTCGGCGCGGGGGCTGCACGCCGCGCACGAGCTCCGGGACGACGACGGGACGCTGGTCGGGCTCGTGCACCGCGACGTCTCGCCCCACAACATCCTGATCACGCGGGACGGCTCGGTGAAGATCGCCGATTTCGGCGTGGCCAAGGCCATGGCGCAGGCGGACAACCCGACGACCAACACCGGGCACATGAAGGGGAAGATCCTCTTCATGGCGCCCGAGCAGGTCTACAGCGAGCAGCTCGACCGGCGGTCGGACATCTTCGCGCTCGGGATCGTGCTCTATCAGCTCACGACGGGCACGCACCCGTTCGCGGCCAGCCACGACCTCGCGACGATGGCGCGCATCGCGCGGCCCGAGCCGGTCGATCCGCCGAGCTCGGTCGTCCCCGACTACCCGCCCGCGCTCGAGGCCGCCGTGATGCGCGCGCTCGCCAAGGATCCGGCCGAGCGGTTCGCGACGATGGCCGAGCTCGCCGACGCGCTGGAGTCGGTGGAGGCCACGCTCGGCGGCCGACGCGAGGAGGTCACGGGGTACATCCGCGACGCGCTCGCCTCGCGCGCCGCGCGGCGGACGGCGGTGATCAAGGACGCGCTGCGCGCCGCGGACGGCAGGTCGCGGGGGCGGCCGCTCTCCCGCCTCGACCCGCAGCGCCGCGCCCGGACGATCGCCACCGCGGCGGCGCTCGTGGCCTCGGGCGCGCTGCTCGGGGCGGCGACGCTCCTGTGGGTCGGCCTCGGCGACGGCCCCGCCGCCCCGGGGGCGGTCGAGCCCGCGGCGCCGGCGCTGCCGGCCGAGCCGCGGCCGCAGGTCGCCACCGCCGAGCCGCGCGCGACGGAGCCGCCGCGCGCCGACGCGCCGGCGCCGTCGTCCGCGCCCGCGACGCCGCCGTCCTCCGCGCCCGCCGCGAGCGCGACCGCGGCCCCGCCGCCGGTGAGATCTCCGGCCGACACCGGGCGCGCCAAGTTCCGCGATCCGGGCTTCTAGCGCGGCGTTGGTCGGCACGTCGGCGCGCGGCGCGCGCGGCGGCCCGGCCCCGCGCCCGAGGAATAATCGGGCGACGCCGGTTGTCCTCGGGCGGCCGGGCTTGCTATGAGCTCCCACCCGTTATGCACGACGTACGCGCCCTGAACGAGCTGGTCGCCAAAGAGAGCGCCTTCATCGACACCCTGCTCAACGAGGTTGGCAAGGTCATCGTCGGTCAGACGTACATGATCGAGCGCATCCTCATCGGGCTGCTGACCGGAGGGCACGTGCTCCTCGAGGGCGTCCCCGGGCTGGCCAAGACGCTCACGGTGCGGACGCTCTGCGACGCCATCGAGGCGAAGTTCTCCCGGATCCAGTTCACGCCGGATCTCCTGCCCGCCGATCTCATCGGCACCGTCATCTACAACCACCAGAAGGGCGATTTCACCTCCAAGCTGGGCCCGATCTTCGCGAACCTCGTGCTCGCGGACGAGATCAACCGCGCCCCGGCGAAGGTGCAGAGCGCGCTGCTCGAGGCGATGCAGGAGCGGCAGGTCACGATCGGCGACACCACCTACCCGCTGCCGAGCCCGTTCGTGGTCATGGCGACCCAGAACCCGATCGAGCAGGAGGGGACCTACCGGCTGCCCGAGGCGCAGGTCGACCGCTTCATGCTGATGGTCAAGGTCGGCTACCCCGCGCGGGCCGAGGAGCGGCAGATCATCGACCGCACGACCGCGGTGATCGAGGGCAAGGCCGCCAAGGTGACGACGCCCGAGGAGCTCGTCTCCGCGCGCAAGGTCGTGCGCGACGTGTACATGGATGACCGCGTGAAGGACTACATCGTCGATGTGGTCTTCGCGACCCGCGAGCCCGGGCAGAAGGGGATGCGGGAGCTGAGCAGCCTCATCGAGTACGGGGCGAGCCCGCGCGCCTCGATCGCGCTGGCGCTCGCGGCGCGCGCGCACGCCTTCCTCCGCCACCGCGGCTACGTGACGCCGGAGGACGTGAAGGCGATCGGCCCCGACGTGCTCCGGCACCGGGTCGTCCTGACCTACGAGGCCGAGGCCGAGGAGGTGACGTCCGAGCAGATCGTCCGGCGCGTGTTCGAGGTGGTCGAGGTGCCGTGATCAAGGCCTCCGGCTCGAAGAACCCGCTGCCGCCCGAGCTCCTGAAGCAGCTCCGGCGCATCGAGATCCGGACGCGACGGCTCGCCAACGAGCAGCTCTCCGGGACGTACTCGTCCGTCTTCAAGGGGCAGGGCCTCTCGTTCCGCGAGGTCCGCGCCTACATGCCCGGGGACGACGTGCGCTGGATCGACTGGAACGTCTCGGCCCGCATGAGCGAGGCGTTCGTGAAGGTGTTCGTCGAGGAGCGCGAGATGACCGTCATGCTGGTCGTCGACGCCTCGCAGAGCGAGCAGTTCGGCACGCGGCGCGCGTCGAAGGCGCGCGTCGCCGCCGAGCTCGCGGCGCTCTGCTCGTTCAGCGCCATCAAGAACAACGATCGCGTGGGCCTCGTGCTCGCGACCGAGGCCGTCGAGAAGCTCGTGCCGCCGAAGAAGGGCGACAAGCACGTGATGCGCGTCATCCGGGAGATCCTCGGCCACGAGCCGAAGTACACGGGGACGAACCTGAAGCTCGCGCTCGAGACCCTGGTCAAGGTGGCGAAGCGGAGGAGCGTGGCGTTCGTGATCAGCGATTTCTTCGCCTCCGGCTTCGAGCGCTCGCTCTCGCTCGCGGCCGCCAAGCACGACGTGATCCCGGTGATGCTCGTCGATCCGCGCGACGAGGAGCTGCCCGACGTGGGGCTCGCGACGTTCGAGGACCTGGAGACCGGCGAGGAGGTCGTGGTCGACACGGGCGACCGGGCGGTGCGCGACCACTACCGCACCGCGATGCGCAAGCTCCGGAGCGACCGGGACAAGCTCTTCAAGAAGCTCGCGCTCGACGCCGTGGTGGTGAAGACGGGCGAGAGCTTCGTGACCCCGCTGCGCGACCTGTTCGCCAAGCGGGCGCGGAGGCTCCGGCGATGACGCCGCGCCGCTCCCGGGCCTCTGCCGCGCGCCCGCCTGCGCGCTCGCGCGCGGCGATCGCCCGACCGCTCGCCTGGGCCGCGCTCGCGGCGACGCTCGCGTGCGCCCTGCCGGCGCGCGCGCAGCCGGCCGCGGGCGGCGCCGGCGGGCCCGCCGCGCGGGACGACGACGCCCCGCCGCCCCCGCCTCCGCCGCCCGCGCCGGCGCCGGCCGCGACGGAGCGGGGCGCGGGCAGCGTGTGGGCCTCGTGCGCGGAGCACGTGCCGGCCGGCGCGACGCGGCCGCAGATCCAGGAGACGTTCCCGAGGAACGGGTTCAGCGGGTACGCGGCCCACCTCGAGGTCACGGTCGCGCACGGCAAGGGCGAGACGGTGCTGCCGGAGGGCTTCAAGGTCCAGGGCGACAGCGACGCCGCGCGCGCGCTGGAGAAGGCGGGGTTCATCCTGCCCGAGGCCGACGCGGGCGCCGGGCCGACCAGCACGACGACCGCGACCGACACCGGCGCGACGACCAGGCTGATCATCCCGTTCGTCCCGCTGCCGAAGGAGCCGGGGAGGACCGTGCTGCAGCTCCCGCCGGTGCCGATCGCCGTGTCCCGCGCGAGCGGCGAGCTCGTCACGATCTGCACCCGGCCGCACGAGATCGTGGTCGAGGACCCGATCGCCAACGAGCGCGATCCCAAGGTGAGGCCGAACCCGCCGCCGCGGCCGCAGCGCGAGGAGTGGGTGCTCGCGAAGCAGCTCACGTTCGGCATCCTCATCGGCGCGGCGCTCGGCGTGCTCGTGGCCTGGCTGGTCCGCCGCTGGCTGCGCCGGCCCCGCGTGGTCGCCGCCCCGCCGCCGAAGCTGCCGTGGCTCGCCGCGCTCGAGGAGCTCGAGGTGCTCCGGCGCTCCGACCTGCTCAGCCAGGGGCGGACCGACGAGTACTTCGACCGCGTGAGCGACTGCGTGCGCAAGTACCTCGGCGCGCGGTACGGCTTCGACGGCCTCGAGACGACCAGCGATGAGATGCGCGCGCTCCTCGCGCGGGTGCGCCCGCCCGTGCCGGTGCTGCCGCAGATCGCGCGGTTCCTCGCCGACTGCGACCTCGTGAAGTTCGCGCGCCTCCAGCCGACCGAGACCGATTGCCTCGAGGCGATCGAGCGCGGCGAGGTCATCGTGCACCGCACGACGCCGCCCGCCGTGCGCCCCGGCGAGGCCGCCGGGCCCGGCGGCCCGCCGTCCGGCAAGCAGCCGCCCGCCCGCTCGTCGCGGGCGCCCGAGGAGGCGCCTTGAGCCGGGTGAAGCGCGCGGCGCTCGCGGTCGCGGCGACGCTCGTCGTCGCGGCGATCGCCTGCGTCTACCCCTACCTCGCGCGCCGCGACGCCTGGCTCGGCGCGAGCTGGCAGACCCCGTGGTTCCTCGTCGCGCTCCTCGCGGTGCCGGTCGTCTGGTACTGGGGCATCTTCGCGGAGGACGCGCGCAAGCCCCGGCTCCGGCTCGGCACGGTCGCGCCGCTCGCGCGCGGGCCGCGCGGCCTGCGCAGCCACCTGCGCGACCTGCCCGGCGTGCTGCGCACGGTCGCGCTCGCGCTGCTCATCCTGGCGATGGGGCGGCCGGTCAGCGTGCTCCGCGAGCAGCGCTCGGACGACAAGGGCATCGACATCGTCGTGGCGCTCGACCTGTCGGGCTCGATGCGCGCGATCCTCGACGCGAGGCCGGCCGACCTCCCCGGCCAGCCGAAGCTGCCGCGCGGCAAGCGGCTGACCCGGCTCGACACGGCGAAGCTCGTCCTCCAGGACTTCATCAGCCGGCGGAAGACCGATCGCCTCGGCGTCGTCGTCTTCGGCAAGGCCGCCTACGTGCTGTCGCCGCCGACGCTCGACTACCACCTGCTGACGCAGATGGTCTCGCAGATGACGCTCAACGTGATCGACGGCAGCGCGACGGCGATCGGCGACGCGCTGGGCACCGCGGTCGCCCGGCTGCGCAGGAGCGACGCGCAGTCGAAGGTCGTGATCCTCCTGACCGACGGCGACTCGAACGCCGGCGCCATCTCCCCCGAGTACGCGACGCACCTCGCGACCTCGCTCGGCGTGAAGGTCTACACGATCCAGATCGGCACCGACGACGAGGTCGAGGTCGAGGACGGCATCGATCTCTTCGGGCAGCCGCGCTACGTGCGCCACCGCTTCCCGGTGAACCCCGCGCTGCTCCAGGAGATCGCGCAGAAGACCGGCGGCGCGTCGTACGTGGCGACCGACGCGAAGGCGCTCGCGGACAGCATGCACGACGTGCTCGACCGGCTGGAGAAGACCCGCTTCGAGGCGTCGATCTCGGCGTACGAAGATCTCTTCCCGTTCCTGCTCCTGCCCGGCGTGTTCCTGATCGGGCTCGACGCGCTCCTGCGCGCCTGGCTGCTCCGGAGGTTCCCGTGAATTTTGCGGCCCCCTGGTTCCTGCTCGGGACGGCGTTCGCCGCGCTGATCGGGCTCCTGCTCATCCTCGGCGGCTTCGGCGTCGCGCGCGCCATCAAGCGCTTCGGCGACGAGGACCGCGTGAAGGCGCTCACCACCGCCGACCCGGCGAAGCGCCGCGCCTGGAAGGGCGTGCTCCTCGTGCTCGCGACGGCGCTCGCGTTCGTGGCCGCGGCGCGGCCGCAGTACGGCAAGGGCACGCGGCTCGTGCCGGCGACCAACGTCGACGTGGTGGTCGTGCTCGACTACTCGAAGAGCATGTACGCGCGCGACGTCGAGCCCTCGCGCATCTTCCGCGCGAAGGTCGAGGTCGCCCGGCTCATCAAGGATCTCGAGGGCGCGCGCTTCGGCGCGGTCGCGTTCGCCGGCGAGCCGATGGGCTTCCCGCTCACCGCGGACGGCGCCGCGATCGCGCAGTTCTTCCGCCAGCTCGACCCGAACGACATGCCGATCGGCGGCACCGCGATCGCGCGCGCGCTCGACCAGGCGAACGAGCTCCTGCGCCGCGATCCGAAGTCCGCCGAGCACAAGCGGATCATCCTGCTCGTCACCGACGGCGAGGATCTGGAGGGCTACCCGCTGAGCGTCGCCCAGGCGATCGGCGCCCAGGGCACGACGATCCACGTCGTGCAGATCGGCGGGCGCACGCCGGAGCCGATCCCGGAGATCGGCCCGGACGGCCGCATCGTCGGGTGGCGGCAGGACCGCCAGGGCAAGCCGCTCACCACCGAGCTGTCGCTGTCGGGCGAGCAGCAGCTCGCGTCGATCGCGCAGGCGACGCCGGGCGGGCAGATCATCCGCGCGGAGAAGGGCACCACGGGCATCGAGACGATCGCCGCGGAGCTCAGGCGGCAGATGAAGAGCGAGTTCTCGGAGCGGGTCGAGACGGTCTACGCGGACGTGTATTTCTACCCGCTCGGCCTCGCGATCCTGCTCCTCATCGCCGAGGTGTTCCTCAAGGACGCCCCGCGCCGGCGCTTCGTGGCGACGCACCCCAAGGCCGCGCCGAGGCGCGCGGCGCTGCTGAAGGGCCGCCCGGGCGGCGCGGATCTCGCGGACGAGGCAGGGCCGGCCGAGGCGGGCAGCGCGGGAGGGCAGCATGCCGCGTCGTGATCGCAAGCGGGCGGATCTCGCCGGGTTCTTCGCGCGCCACGGGCGCGTCCTCGCGATCGGGCTCGGCGCGGCGTGCCTCACCGGGGCCGCATTCTCGGCGGCGTCCGGGTGCAGCGGGTGGGATCCGACGTCGCCGTTCGAGCGGAACGCGCCCGCGGTCGACCAGGCGATCCGCGATCTCGACGCGGGCAACCTCGAGTCGGCCGCGCAGGCGCTCGAGAGCTACCTCGGGACGGGCGCGTGCAGCGACGCCGGCATCGGGCTGCCCGACTCCGTGCGCCAGAAGCCGAACGGCTCGTTCGACCTCGGGCTGACGCTGTTCCACCTGGCCGAGCGCTACGGCCACCGGTTCGGCGACGAGGACCTCGCGGACGGCGGGCCGGAGCAGGAGCAGAACGACGCGCTGCGCGGGATCGAGATCGACTGCGCGCTGACCCTCGTGAAGGCGATCGGCGCCGATCCGAGCGTGCCGGCCGACCTGCGCGCGCGCGCCCGCTACCTCGCGGGCAACCTCGAGTTCTTGCGGCGCAAGTACGAGGACGCCGTGAAGTACTACGATCAGGCGCTGGCGATCATCCCCGGCCTGCTCGAGGAGGCGGGCGGCGACGGCATCGGCCGGGACGCGGCCTGGAACCGTGCGATCGCGCTGCGGCGCATCGAGGAGCAGAAGGACGCCGGGCCGCCGGACGCAGAGCCCGACGCGGAGCCGGACGCAGAGCCGGACGCGGAGCCCGATGCAGAGCCGGACGCGGAGCCCGACGCGGGCGAGCCCGACGCGGGCGACGACGGCGGCGACCAGGACGCGGACGACGACGGCGGCGCCGAGGACGCGGGAGACGACGGCGGCGACCAGGATCAGAGCCCCGATGCGGGGCCGCAGGATCAGCCGCCCGACGCGGGGCCGCCCGACCAGCCCGAGCCGCCGCCCGAGCAGCCCCAGGAGCAGCCGCAGCCCGGAAGGCAGGACGATCGCGTCCTCGATCAGCTCGAGGAGGCGCCGACGTACCAGGAGCAGGAAGCGAAGAGCAGGGCCGGCATGCGGCGCGGCCGCGGGATGGAGGACAAGTGACGCGCCCGGCGCTCTCCCCTGCCCCGCTCGCGCTCGCGGCCCTCGCCGCCCCGCGCCCCGCGCCGCTCGCGACGGCGCTGCTCCTCGCGCTGCTCGCGCTGCTCGCCCCGCTCGCGGCGCGCGCCCAGCAGCCGGAGCTCTCGTCGCGCGCGAGCTCCACCGAGGTCGAGGTCGGCGAGCCGTTCACGGTCGAGGTGAAGGCGCTCGTCGAGCGCGGCGCCGGCATGCCGTCCGACCCCGAGCTGCGCGTCCCGCCCGATCTCGACATCGTCTCGGGCCCGAGCATCGGGACGCAGATGAAGACGCAGATGAGCGGCGGCATGGTGACGACGCAGCTCGGGATCAGCGCGACGTGGCAGATCGTCGCGAACAAGCCCGGCCGCTATACGATCCCCGGGCCGACCATCTCGTGGAACGGCAAGCGCATGACCGCGGGGCCGATCCTGATCAAGGTCGTGCCGGCGAGCGGGCGGCCGCGCCGGCCGAACAACCCGTTCCTCTTGCCCGGCGGCCCGCTGCACGGCTTCCCGTGGCCGTTCAGCGGCCCGGGCGGCTTGCTCGACGACGAGGTCGAGGAAGAGCCCGAGGATCAGGCCCCGGAGCTCGCGATGCCGAGCGAGCCCGATCCGGTGGTGTTCCTGCGCGCCATCCCCGACAAGACGGCCGCGGTGGTCGGCGAGCAGGTCACGGTCTCGTTCTACCTGTACTTCCGCGAGAACGCGGAGATGAGCGAGCCCCGCGCCGCGCCCGCCGCGGACTTCCTCCGCCACGCGCTCCTCGAGGACGCGCGCCACGAGCGGCCCGTGTACACGCGGGTCGGCGGGCACCGCTACGCCGCGCGCCTCGTCGACAAGCTGGCGCTGTTCCCGCTGAAGGCGGGCGAGCTGCACACGGGCAGCATGCAGGCGCGCATCACGGGGCGCCGCATCGGCGCGCGCGTGCTGCGCGAGTCGAACGACGTGGTCGTCCAGGTCACGGAGCCGCCGGTCGCCGGCCGCCCGTCCGGCTACAACCTCGGCGACGTCGGTCAGTTCACGCTGAAGGCGACCGTGCAGCCGCGCCAGATCGATCAGGGCGGCTCGGTGGCCGTGACCGTGCAGGTCGCCGGCACCGGCAACTTCCCGCAGTCGCTCCGGGTGCCGGAGCGGACCGGCCTCGAGTGGCTCGACCCCGAGAAGCGCGAGTCGCTCGAGCCGCGCGGCGGCGCGATCGGCGGCTTCCGCTCGTTCGGCTACGTCGTCCGGATCCAGGAGAGCGGCGCGGTGAGCCTCGGGAAGATCGAGTTCCCGTACTGGGATCCGGCGCAGAAGCGCTACGTGGTCGAGACCGCGGACCTCGGCGTCGTGCAGGTGGCCGCGGTCGCTCCGACGGCGTCCTCCGGGCCGGCGTCCGGCGCGATGGACGCGAACCGCGACGCGGCCGGCCGCGCCGAGCCGTTCGCCGGGATGCCGGGGCTCCGCGCGTCGCTCGGCGCGTACGCCCCGCCCGCGACGCTGCCCCTCGACGGGGCGCCCTTCTGGCTGCTCCTGGCCGCGCCGCCGCTCCTCGTCACGCTGTTCGGCGCCGGCGATCGGCTCGTGCGCCGGGCGCGCGAGCGCCGCGAGGCGGGCGCGACCTCGCCCGCCCGGCTCGCGGCCCTGGCGGCGCAAGAGGCGGAGGAGGCCGCCGCGCAGGGGGATCTCAAGGCCACGGCCGCGGCGGTCGAGCGCGCCGTGCACCGGGCGATCGAGTCCGCGACGGGCCTCCGCTCCCGCGGCGTCCTGCTCGCGGCGCTCCCGGGCGAGCTGGGCCAGCGCGGCGTCCCCGAGGCGCTGGCGGCGCGCGCCTGCGAGACCCTGGCCGCGTGCGAGGCGATCCGGTTCGAGCCGGCCGAGCAGGCGGGCGGCGCGGCCGCGTCCGCGGCGCTCGTCGAGAAGAGCCGCGCCGTCATGACCGAGCTCGCCCGATGGAAGCCGACGTGAGCGGCCGCCGCAGGCGCCCCCTCGCCGCCGCGCTCCTGCTCCTCGCCGCGTGCCTCGCGCCGGCGCTGCCCTCGAGCGACGCGCGCGCCCAGCCGGCCGAGAGCGACGCGCGCGCCCAGCCGGCCGAGGCCCCGGAGGCGCTGTTCCAGCAGGGAACGGCGGCGCTCGGCCGCGGCGAGTACGGCGCGGCGATCGACACGTTCGAGCTACTCGCCGACCGCGGCTTCGTGCACCCGGACGCGAGCTACAACCGCGGCCTCGCCTATGTCCTGCGCGTCCGCGAGGGCGCGGATCGCCCCGGCGACCTGGGCCGGGCGGCGGCGGCGTTCGAGGAGGCGCTGCGGCTCCGTCCGGGCGACACGGACGCGGATCGCGCGCTCGACCTCGTGCGCGCGGAGATCACGCGCCGGCGCTCGCGCCGCGCCGCGGACGCTGTCGACGCGCGGCCCACGCTCGACCGGGTCATCGTCGGCCTCGCGTCGGAGCGCACGTGGGCGGCGGCCGCGCTCCTCGCGTCGCTGCTCCTCGCGGTCGGCGTGGTGCTGCGGCGCCGCCCGGCGGGCCCCCTGCACGTCGCGGGCAGCGTCCTCGCGCCGACGGCGCTCGTCGCGCTGCTCGCGCTGGTGCCGCTGACGGTTGCGGCGCGGCACCTGCGGCTGACGACGCGCGCCGGCGTCGTGGTCGTCCCCGAGGTCCGGCTCCTCGACGAGGGCGGGCGCGCGCTGCCCGTCGCGGAGCAGACCCCGATCCCCGAGGGCGCGTCGGTCGAGGTCGGCAGGAGATCGGGCGGGCTCGCGGAGGTCCGCTGGGGCGCGACCGAGGGGTGGGTTCCGGCGTCGAGCATCCGGTTGCTCGCTCCATGAACCGCGCCATCGTGTGCTAGGTTGTCCGCGTGTGGGTACGCCGCGCAGCCATTCGCCCCGTCCCCTCGTACGCTCAGGTGCCTGCGCGCGTCCTGTCCGAGATCGAGGATCAGCTCGCCGAAGATGACGACGACTCGCGCAAGCAGCTCGACGACGCGTTCACGCGTTTCGAGCAGACGCAGCCTGCGCTGGCCGACCGGATCTCCACGGTGCTCTCGGGCCCGCTCGACGAGACGGCGCTCGCCCTCGGCTATTTCCTGACGCTCGCGATCTGGCTCGCCTTCGACGAGCTGTTCGGACAGGACCTCGAGGAGGTCACCGAGACGGCGCTCACGGGCGTCGAGGAGTCGCTGAACCTGGACGAGCAGATCCGCCTCCACGATCCTGCCGAGGCGGTCGACTCGGACGACGTCATCGCGATGGAGCAGCCCGACGTCCTCGCCTTCGTCCAGGAGCACCTGGATGCGGCGCTCGAGGCGAACGCGCACGAGGTGGACGTCGACGACGTCCACGCGATCTACCGGGTGGTGCTGATCGAGGTGCTGGCGCTGAGCTACGCCGTCCGGCCGCCCTCGAACTGGGTGGCGCTGACGACGGAGTTCACGGCGTAGAGCCCGGAGGGGCCCGGCCCCCAGAGAGGGTGTTCGCTGCGCCGGGCGGGGTGGGGGCCCCGCCGAACTCGCCTTGGATGTTCGTCATCCGGCGAGCCGGATGACGAACATCCAAGGCTCAGACATCGGCCCATCCCCCACCCCGCCCGGCGCAGCGAACACCCTCTCTGGGGGCCTACGGCGGAATGGGGGGTGTCAGCGCGCGGAGAACGTGGCGAGGAACGCCGGCATCTCGGCGCTGCGTCCATCCTCGAGGAGGACGGCGCGGCGGGGAGCGTTGATGGCGTCGAGCACGGCGACGAGCTCGCGGAACGGCGTCCTGTCGTCGCTGTGGAGGACGGCCTGGTCGGCGCGACGATCGCTCGGGGCGCGGTGCTCGCCGCTCCGCTCCCACTCGCGCTGGATGGCCTCGCTGAGCTCCGTGTAACGGATCGCGGTGGCGCCGGTCGTGCCGATCTCGACAGGATGCCTGGGGACGGTCGCCTCGCTCAACACGGTCGCGCCCTGCTTCCACACGAGTCGGAAGCTGTCCTCTCCGACATGGACGTGCATCGCCTTGAGAGGCTCCTTCTGGCAATCCTCGCCGCAACCGGCGGCCGCGGGCACCTCTGCGCTGGTCTTGAGACGAGAGTTCGTGACCCACACCGCGGTGATCAGGAGAAAGGCGATGGTCACCATCAGAAGATCGATGAACGGGATCATGTTGATCTCGCTGTTGCGCGCCCGCCTCTCGCCCCCACCCACGTCGACGCCCGCCATGGCTGCCTCCTCGTGTGTTCGTGATGCCGCGATGTGTGTTCGTGATGTCGCGGCGCTCTCCGGCTCCGCAGCGCCGCGACGTGAAAGACAGAGGACGGCGCGCGCAGGATGTTCCTGAAAAGCCCTCGGGCGGATCGCCTGCGCCACAGGCGAAGCGCCGCGCAGGTGGGGAGCGGACACACCGACACCGGGTCGACAGAAGGGAGACCGTCGTGGCGCACCGGACACCGCGACCGGCGGACGGATGAGCGCGCCACCTGCGGCGAGCTCCGCCTCGTCCAGTATTTCAGAGGCAGAGCCCTCGCCCCGGCCCCAGAACTAACGCATCGCGTTATTTCGGGTGGTCCTGACGGCCATGCCCCAGCCGTGGCGATGACGCGGGAAGGAGCGCGATTCCTCCCAGCGGGGGGCGACACGCTGCGCCATGGACGGGCCTGCCGGGAGCGTCCCGTCGGGATGACCGTCGTGGCCGTCGCCGGTGCGTCATCGCCGAGCTGTCCCTTGACAAACAATCCGTTATAACGGATGATGTGCCTACCGGTTGGAGGTAAAGCGGATGCGCGCCCAGAGTGCTCAAGTGATCGACCTGGAAGAGTACCGGCAGCGGCGGGTGGTTCGGAACGAACGCGCCCACGAGGGCGACACGATGTCGTCGGGCAAGTCGGTCGGCATGCCGGTCGCCCTCTGGTGGTACCCCGTGTGGACGTGGATGCCGGTCTGGCAGATTCGATGAAATCCGTCCGCCAGAACACGCGCCGCACCTCCCCAGCGGGGAGCCCGGGCAATGGTTTCCATGGCTCGTTGACCGCATCGGGCCTGGCGAACGGCGCGGCTGCGTCGGCCGAGTCGACGGAGAGCGCGCTGTCGCTGGCTGGACCTTCCTCGCACCGCAGGCCGGAGAGCGCCGCTGGCCCGGCGAGCTCGACCTCGAGCCGAGCGAAGGGGGAAACGCCGCCGCAGCGGGACGCGGACGAGGCGCCAGACGAGGCCTGGACCTACGAGATGGCCCCGCAGGACGCGTCCTCGGCGCTCACGGGCATCGTCGGCGCCAACCTGCGTCGCCTCCGGACCAAGCGCGGCCTCTCCCTGGAGCGGCTGGCGAAGGCGTCGAGCGTGAGCCGGGCGATGCTCAGCCAGATCGAGCTCGGCCAGAGCACGCCGACGATCAACGTGCTCTGGAAGATCGCGCGGGCGCTGGGCGTGCCCTTCTCGGCGCTGATCAGCGACCAGTCGATCGGCGGCACCTCGATCATCCCGGCCGCGCGCGCCAAGGTGCTGACGTCGCACGACGGCTCGTTCTCTTCGCGCGCGCTGTTCCCGTTCGATGTGCCGAGGACGGTGGAGTTCTACGAGCTCAAGCTCGCCCCTCTCGCCACCGAACACGCAGATCCGCACCCGCCGGGCACGGTCGAGAACCTCGTGGTGACGTCCGGAACGCTGGAGATGATCGTCGGCGCCGAGCGCCACCTCCTCGCGACCGGCGACGCGATCCTGTTCGAGGCCGACGTGCCTCACCAGTACAGGAACCCGACCAAGCAAGAGGTCATCATGTACCTGGTGATGACCTACGTCGAGAAGACAGGCTAAAGGGGCGCCGACCCGCGTCCCTCACGCTGAAGCGCCAGGAGGAAGAGAGCGCCAGGAGAATCGCTTCTCCTCGTGGCGCTCTCTTCCTCTTGGCGTTCTTGCTTCCAGCCTGAAGGATCAGGCGCTGCGCCAGGAGCGCGCGCTCACTTGTTCATGCTGGCGACGTTCGCGCCGGCGCCCATGGAGCTCGTGCCGCTCGATCCGGTGCCCATGCCCATGCCCATGCACATCATCATCGGCATGCTGCCGCACATGAGCGTCATCGGCATGCCCATGCTCATCATCTTCATCATCGCTTCACAGCGCCCGCGCAGCATGTCCATGCCCATGCCCTCCATGGGCATCATCTTGCAGACCATCCCCTCCTTATCCATCTCACAGGTCATCCGCGCCATCATCGGCATCTGGCCCATCATGCCCATCATCTGAGGCATCGTCCCCATGCCAGGCATCATGCCCATCATCTGGGGCATCATGCCCATGCCAGGCATCATGCCCATCATCTGAGGCATCATCCCCATCATCTGAGGCATCATCCCCATCATCTGAGGCATCATTCCCATGCCAGGCATCATGCCCATCATCTGAGGCATCATGCCCATCATCTGAGGCATCATCCCCATCGAGCTCATCATCGGCATGCTCATCGGCATCATGGCGTTTTCCTCCGCAAATCCGTGGTTACGTCTGCAACCCAGGCTAGGCGCTCGCACAGGTGCGGGCAAGCAACGCCACCGGGCCCCTCCACTTTTCCTCCGGTCGAACAGACGTGTCGCCGCCCTCGACAGACACCGCGCCAATCCAGCAGAGAGCCGTCTGTCATAACAAACGTCCGGATGTGCCCGGACCCTGGAAGGGATGGCGTGAAAACAAGCGAACTCATCGTCGCTCCCCCGCACGAGCGCTGGACATGCGCTCACCACGTGGACAGAACTCACCGGCTCTGCGCCCCGCGACAGAGGTCGTGACGGACACGACTCCGCCTTCTCCCGAGCGTCAGTCAGGGATATCCGTCATCCATCGTGCTCCGTGGCCCATCGCCGATCGTCCTGGCTTCGCGCGGCCTCGTCATCGCGCTGCGCCACCGTCGCGCTCCACGAGATAGCGCGCGAGCGCGTCGTCGAGCGCAGGGAGCAGGAGCCCTCTCCGGCTGCCCAGGGCGCTGTAACGAGGGCGCGGCGCGACGAGGCAGAGCGCGCGGCTCGGGCAGCGGACGAGATGCCTCGCGTCCACGCGCGCCAGCGCGGCGGTCCGCGCCACGAGCTCAGCCCAGGTCACCGCATCGCGGTTCGCCAGGTGCCAGAGCCCCCCCTCGCCGTCGATCAGGAGGTCGAGGGCCGCGTTGACGAGGTCGGGCGTGTAGGTGGGCGTCACGATCATGTCCTCGGCCGCGCTGAAAGGGCGGCCATCGCGGAGCGCGCGCAGGGCGGCCGCGACGAACGTCGACGCGTCCCAGGGATCGATGAAGGCCGCCGTGCGCACCACCAGCGCCGTCGGGAGGATCGAGAGCACCTGCTGCTCGCCCACAGCCTTGCTCCGACCGTACGCGCTGAGAGGCCTCGCCGGATCGGTCTCCACATAGGGAGTCGTCCCGGTGCCGTCGAAGACCTGATCGGAGGAGAACGTGACGAGCCGGACGCCGCGCTCGCGGCACGCCGCCGCGAGCACCGCGGGCCCGGCGGCGTTCTCCCGCTCGCAGCGGTGAGGCTCCAGCTCCGCGTCGTCGACCCGCACGTAGCCGGCGGTATTGACGACCGCCCACGGCGCATGGCGCTCGAGGGCGCGCTCGACGGACGCGCGATCGGCGATGTCCATCTCGAGGCGGCTCAGCAAGCGGCACGGCAGCCCGCGGTGCGCGCACAGGCGCGCAAACGCCCTTCCCAGGGTGCCCGTGGCGCCGGTGATCAGGACCGGCGGCGCCTCGGCCTTCCCGGCCGTGGCGCGGCCCGACGGCGCGATCGTCTGCCCGTCGCCGGACGGATCGAGCCGCGCTGCGCCGTCGCGGGACGGCTCGAACCGCGCCGCGCCGCGCTCCTCGAGGCTGACGGGAGGATAGAGGAGGCGCTCCGGACGGCGCCACCACCCCGGCGACGAGAGCACCGGGTGATCGAAGGGCTCCCCGCGCGCGAGTGCGCGGACGAGCGCGGCGAGCGCCGTCGGACGGGGCGCCTGGCCGCGGACGTCGAAGACGCCCGGCTCGTAGCGCCCGCGATCGCGCACGACCAGGCTGTCCCAATCGAACGAGCCGAGCAGCGCCCACGCCGTCACCGCGCGCACGTCCGCGCCCGCCGCGCGCGCGTCCACCGCGGCGCGGTGCGCCTCGGCCAGCCACCGGAGCTGCTCCTCGCGGGAGCCGCCCAGGTGCGCCTCCGTGATCGCGACAGGACGACGGTAGCGCTCCCAGACCTCCAGCAGGCGCGCGAGATGCCCGCCCACGCCCTCGGCGACGACGCGCACGGCCTCGACGTCGGCGTAAGCGTGCCTGTCGTTGCCGCCGTGAAACCGTGACGGGTAACGCTCGAGACGCTCGTCGATGAGCCGCTCGCTCGTGATGTAGTAGTTGATGCCGAGGATGTCCGGCGGGCACGGCGACGCGACGAACGCCTCGAGCTCGCCGGGGGACGCGCCCCACTCGAGGAGCTGGGGATAGAACGGGTGATCCCGGTCCACCCGCCCCACGAGCAGGTCGAGGCTGAGCCACCTGCGGTGATTCTCGTGCTGCGCCTGGTAGGCGAGCAGCGGCGTGCTGAACGTCTTGCCGAGATCCTCGGTCTGCACCAGGCGCGCGCGCGGGTTGACCTCGCGGACGGCGCGCATCGCCGCCGCGATCGCGCGGCACTGCGTGAGGAGCGCGCGCAGGAAGGCGCGGCCATCCTGGCCGTGCGGGTACCAGTGGCCGTACAGGCCGGAGAAGCGCGCCGTGGTGAGCGGCTCGTTCACCGGCGTGTAGTCCTCGACCCACGGATAGCGCTCGGCCACCGCGCGGGCGAAGCGCGCGAGCCCGTCGACGAAGCTCGGGTCGAGGAGGCTCGTCCGGGGCGGCCCGCTGCCGTGATGGACGAGGCCCACGATCGGGCGGACGCCGAGCTCGCGCAGCCTCCCGAGGCGCGCGTCGGCCCACGCGAAGCTCGCGCAGCCGTCGGGCGCCGTGCGCTCCCAGAGCACGGGATACCGGAGCGCCCGGATCCCGAGCTCGGCGAAGCGGTCGAGGTCGTCGAGCCGGTGCGCGTGGCCGTTCCGATCGAGCTGGTCGTGGTAGGCGTCGCCGACGCGGTTCACCGTGCACTCGACGCCACCCCAGATCTCGAGCGCCGGAGCGCCGCCCTCCCCGGCTGCCCCGCTCACGCCGCCTCCGCGAAGGACCGCCAGCCCGGTGCGCCCGTGAGCTTCGTGTAGAGGGTCAGGGCCTGGGCGACGACCTGATCCATGTTGTAGTAACGGTACGTGCCGAGCCGGCCGGCGAAGTGGACGCCGCTGATCGAGCGGGCGAGCTCCTCGTATTTGCGGTAGAGCGCCGCGTTCTCCGGCCGCGGCACCGGGTAGTACGGGTCGCCGTCGCTCTTCGGAAACTCGTAGACGATCGTCGTCCTCGGGTGCGACTGGCCGGTGAGGTGTTTGAACTCGGTGACCCGCGTGTAGCTGTACTCGTTCGGATAGTTGATGACAGGCGCCGCCTGGTAGACCTCTTGATCCTTCGTCTCGAACTTGAACTCGAGCGAGCGATAGGGCAGCTTACCGAAGCGGTGATCGAAATAGGCGTCGATCGGGCCCGTGTAGATCACCTCGCGGTGCGGGATGGCATGGCAGACCTCGCGGTAATCCGTGTTGAGCAGGATCTTGATGCCGGGGTGGTCGACCATCCGCTCGAACATCCGCGTGAACCCGTGGAGCGGCATCGCCTGGTAGGCGTCGGAGAAGTAGCGATCGTCCCGGTTGGTGCGCACGGGGACGCGCGCCGTCACCGAGGCGTCGAGCTCCGACGGATCGAGCCCCCACTGCTTGCGGGTGTAGTTGCGGAAGAACTTCTCGTAGAGCTCTCTGCCCACCTTGTTGACGATCACGTCCTCCGACGTGCGGATGCTCTCGCGCCGCTCGGCCCGCGACGCGAGGAAGGCCTCGACCTCCAGCGCGTTCAGGCTCAGGCCGTAGAGGCCGTTGATCGTGTCGAGGTTGATCGGGATCGGCAGGAGCTGCCCGTCGACCCAGGCGCGCACGCGGTGCTGGTACGGGCGCCACTCGGTGAACTGCGACAGGTAGTCGAAGACCTCCCGCGAGTTCGTGTGGAAGATGTGCGGTCCATACCTGTGCACGAGGACGCCCGCGGCGTCGTGGTGGTCATACGCGTTCCCGCCGATGTGCATGCGCACGTCGCAGAGCAGGATCTTCTTGCCGGCCCCGCGGGCGAGCCGCTCGGCGAGCACGCACCCTGCGAAGCCGGCGCCGACGATGAGGTAATCGAACATGGCTCACCTCGCCGCCGCGGCCCGGGCGCGGCGCTCCAGCGCGCCCTCGAGGAGGCGCTCGATCGTCGCCCACGTCGCGTCCCACGAGCGCTGACCGAGGAGGTCGTCCGCCCGCGCGAGCAGCGGGCCGCGATCCTCGGCGAGCGCCGCCTCGACGGCGGCCACGAAGTCGCGGGGCTCGTCCGCGATGCGCACCAGCCCGAGCTCACCATAGGGCTGCACCACGTCGCGGATCGACGTCGAGACGACGGGCTTGCCGCCGGCCAGGTACTCCGGCGTCTTCGTGGGGCTGATGAACCGAGTGGCCTCGTTCCGGGCGAAGGGGAGGAGCGCCACGTCCCAGCCGCCGAGATACGCGGGCAGCTCCTCGTACCGCTTCTGCCCCAGAAGGTGGATGTTCGGCGCGCGGGGCAGCGTGGACGGGTCGATCTTGACCACCGGCCCCACCAGCACGATCTGCCAGGCTGGCCGCAGCGCGGCCACGGCGGCGATGAGGGCGAGATCCATGCGCTCGTCGAGGACGCCGAAGAAGCCGAGGCGCGGCCGCGGGATGCCCGCCTGGTCGGCGGGCTCGGCGCGGGAGGCGGCCCGCGCGCGGGCGAAGTGCGCGACGTCGACGCTGCTCGGGAGCGCGTGCACGCTCGGGTGCAGCGCCCGCTTCGCCTCGTAGAGGCTCGCGCCGCCGGCGAAGACCAGGTCGGCGCGGCGCAGGAGCTCGGCCTCGCGATCCTTGATCGCCGGGTGCGCCCCGGCGAAGGCCGAGAGCTCGTCCATGCAGTCGTACACGATCGCCGCGGGCGCGAGGTGCCGAGAGAACGAGAGCGCCATCGGCGTGTAATACCAGAGCACGTGGTCGGTTATCCCATGACGCTTCATCATGCCGTCGAGCAGCTCACGTTGCATCGCGGAGGCCCGTGACGGCCCGGCGCCGGCGGGCAGGTGCGGAGTCGCGACGCAGACGCCTCGGTGCTCGGAATCGGTCTCCTCGAGGCGCGGCTGATCGCTGTCGACCAGCGGCTCCTCGAAGAAGAAGACGCGGCGTCGCTGCGCGCAGCGCGTGAGCAGGTGCTGCGGCCTCTGGAACACGAAGCTGAAACGCAGGTGCGAAAAGCAGATCACGTCTGGCAGCGATCTCGCGCTCATCGGTCCCTCCCGCTCGAGTCTCGGTGTGCACCTGGGTCCCGGCCCCGGCTCCGGACGAGCGCTATTCAAGGAGCATGCCGGGGAGCTCGCGCCGCGACGCGGCGTCACCGCATCTCGCGCGAGATCGCGCTGCAGGATCGCGGGGTGATGACGAGGGGATCGAGCCCGCGAGCACCTGGGCTGGACGAGATCGAGCGTCGGCTCCGCGCGGAAGCGCTGGCGCCGGGCCGACGCCGCGGAGCGGCCATCCGCCGTCCTCTACCGTCGGCTAACCGCCGTCCTCTACCAGGGGATCGACGACGCCTTCCTGCCGGGGCCCCTCGCGTCCTCGGAGCCCCAGGCAGTCGGGCTGCAGGTGGCCGGCGACGCGGCCGCGCGTCGCGGCGGCGATCTCCTGGAGCGGGAACTTCGGCGTTCGATCCGCATGGAGAAGGCCGTTCGCCTCCTGGTACGTGTCGGCGAACTGCGTGTAACAGAAGCCGCTGAGCAGCTCGACCGAGCGCACGGCCGCGAGCAAGGCCTCGTAGGCCCGCGCGAACGATCCCGCGTCGTCGCAGAGCGAGTAGCCCCAGCTCCCCGGGATGCCCCGCCGGAGCGCGATCCCGCCGAACTCCGACAGGATGATCGGGAGATCGCTCGTCTGGACCTTCCCACCGAGCACCAGGAGGCGTCCGCCGGGGCGCTCCCGCTGGAACAGCCGGGGACGGACCTCCTCGGCGTGGTAGCGCCGCGCGATGCGCTCCGCGTCTGTATCGTAGTCGTGGATCCCGATGATGTCGGTCGCGACGCTCTCCCAGCCGTCGTTGCCGACGACGGGGCGGGTCGCGTCGAGCGTCGTGGTGAGGTGGTAGAGCGCCTCGACCCAGTGGCGCTCCCGCGCGTTGTCCGGCAGGTTCGGCACGCCCCAGGACTCGTTGAACGGCACCCACGCCATGACGCAGGGGTGGCTGTAATCGCGATCGATCACGTCGATCCACTCCCGCGTGAGGCGCTCGACCGACTGCGCGGTGAAGCGGTAGGCGCTCGGCATCTCCTCCCAGACCAGGAGGCCGAGCGTATCGGCCCAGTAGAGATAGCGCGGGTCCTCGATCTTCTGGTGCTTGCGCACGCCGTTGAAGCCCATCGCGCGCGCGAGCTCCACGTCGCGGCGGAGCGCGTGATCGTCCGGCGGCGTCATCCCGCTCCCGGGCCAGTAGCCCTGATCCAGCACCATCCGGAGCGGGAGCGGCCTGCCGTTGAGCACGATGCGGTCGCCCTGGACCGCGATCGAGCGCAGCGCCGTGTAGCTCCGGACCCGATCGAGCACCTCGCCGTCCGGGCCGAGGAGCTCGAGCTCCGCCTGGATGAGCGTGGGCGACTCGGGGCTCCACAGGAGGTGGTTCCGGAAGTCGTCGATGCCGGGGTCGGAGAGCGCGACCCGCCGGTGCACCTCGCCGGCGACGACGGCGTACGTGTCGTCGGCGAGCAGCGCGTCGTCGTAGTGGAGCCGCACCCTGAGGCGCAGGTCGTCGCGCCGCGCCCCCGCGACCCTCGCGAGGCAGTCGATCTCCCAGCGGGCGAGGCTCGACGCCCAGCGCACCGCGGCGATCGAGCTCCTCGGGACGCGCTCCATCCACACGGTCTGCCAGATCCCGGTCGTGCGCGGATACCAGATGGAGTGCGGTTCGCGCTGCCAGTCCTGCTTGCCGCGCGGCTTCGCCAGGTCGGCGGGGTCGTCCTCGGCGCGGACGATGATCTCCTGCGGCCCGGACGCGCCGAGGTGATCGGTGATATCGACGCTGAAGGGCGTGTACCCGCCGACGTGGCGCGCGACGAGGCTCCCCTCCACCCAGACGGTGGCCTCGTAGTCGACCGCGCCGAAGTGCAGGATCAGCCGCTCGCCCTCCCGGAGGTCGGGCGCCTCGAACGTCCGCCGGTAAAAGCAGGCGCAACAGAAGCCCATCTCCCCGATCCCGCTCTGCTCCGTCTCGGGCGAGAACGGGACCTCGATGACGCGGTCCCACACGACCTCGCCGGGCTTCCTCCACCTCGCCTCCGGATCGAGCGCGAACGCCCAGGTCCCGTTCAGGGACGTCCACCCCGCGCGCCGGAGCTGCGGCCTCGGATAGCCATGCTCGCGGCCGCCCGCGCTCGACAGCTCGTCCTCCACGGCGTGCTTCCCCTTCGCTCGCCTCGGTGCCATCGCGTGACGTGTCCTCTCTCCGCGCAAGCCGCCGGACCGAACCCCGGAGTCGCAGCGCTCCTCCCAGAGCGGTGGATGATGCCCGTGCGCCCTGGGCGAGTCCAACCCGCTCGTCGCAAATAAGGCTGTTGCCCGCCTGGTCGACTGTCCCTCATCGACCGAAGTTCAAGGCAATCTCCGCATTACCTGTTGCCTCCCTTCTCTCGATCTCACGCTCCCCCGGCCCGCTCGGCGCCACGGTAGGCCCGCGGCCGGCCCCCCCGGATCGACGACCTGCCCGACGCTCTCAAGACCGCGCTATCATCGCGCCGCCTCATCTCGAGGAGCCCGGCCCCTCGCCGCATGTCCCAGCCCCATCCCGCGCCCGCCGAGCCCCCGTTCGCCGAGATGGCCGTCGGCGCCCATCGCCTCGCGCTCCTCAAGGACGGCGCCCAGGCGTACCCGGCCATGCTCGAGGCCATCGCCCGCGCCCGGCGCACCGTCTGCCTCGAGACGTACATCCTCCGGGGCGATCGCACCGGCCAGCGCTTCGCCGAGGCGCTCGCCGAGCGGGCGGCGGCGGGCGTCGAGGTGAGCCTGCTCTTCGACGCCTGGGGCTCCTCCGTGTCGTCGTCCTTCCTCGACGGCCTGCGCCGCGCCGGCGTCCGGCCCCTCGCCTTCCGCCCCTTCGAGCTCTCCGCCCCGTTCGGGAAGGTCGCCCGCCGCGACCACCGCAAGGCGCTCATCGTCGACGGCGCCGTCGCCTTCACCGGCGGCCTCAACATCTCCGACGACTACGCCGCTCCGGAGCACGGCGGCGCCGGCTGGCGCGACACCCACCTCCGCATCGAGGGCCCCGCCGCCGCGGAGCTCCAGTACTTCTTCCTGCGCGCGTGGCAGCGCTCCGGCGGCCCCCCCGTCGACGAGCAGCGCTACGGCATCACGGGGCGCAGGCCCGACCCCGCCGTCCAGATCATCAGCAACGACCTCCCCCGCCGGAGGCACCGCCACGGCATCCGCCACGCGTACCGGATCGCCATCGAGCGCGCCCGGCGGCGGATCTACATCACCAACGCCTACTTCCTGCCGCCGCTCCGGATCATCCACGCGCTCACCGCCGCGGCCCGCCGCGGCGTCGACGTCAGGATCATGGTCGCCGGCACCACCGACGTGCCCGCGGTCCTGCTCGCGTCGCGCACCATCTACGGCCACCTCCTCGACGCCGGCGCCCGCATGTTCGAGTGGCGCGGCCGCGTCCTGCACGCCAAGACCGCGGTCATCGACGGCGCGTGGTCCACCGTCGGCTCCACGAACCTCGACAGCCAGTCGCTCCGCATGAACCTCGAGGTGAACGCCGTCGTCTCGCACCGCGGGTTCGCCATCGCCATGGAGCAGATGTTCGCCGACGACCTCGCCCATTGCCGCGAGATCACCGTCGCGCACTGGGCCCGGCGCCCCCTGTGGGAGCGGGCGGCCTCGTGGACAGCCTACCTCGCGCGCAACTGGCTCTGACGCCGGCGCGCAGGGTCGCCCTGGCGCACGCGCCGGCGCGAGCACCGCCAGGCGCGCCGGCGGGATGCTACCGTCTCGGCATGTCCGATTTCCGCCGCTTCCGCGGCACCGAACGCTACCTCACCAACGAGGCGCTCGAGGCCGCCGTCAACTGCGCGCTCGTCCTGGAGCGGCCGCTCCTCGTCAAGGGAGAGCCCGGCACCGGCAAGACGCTCCTCGCCGAGGCCATCGCGCAGAGCCTGTCGGCCGAGCTCATCCCCTGGCACGTCAAGAGCACCACGCGGGCCCAGGACGGGCTCTACGTCTACGACACGGTGCAACGGCTCTACGACTCGCGCTTCGGCGACGGCGATGTCCGCGACATCCGCCGCTACATCAAGCTCGGCCCCCTCGGGAAGGCGTTCAGCGCCGAGCGGCGCGTCGTGCTGCTCATCGACGAGGTCGACAAGGCGGACCTCGAGTTCCCGAACGATCTCCTGCACGAGCTCGATCGGATGCGCTTCCGCATCACCGAGACAGGCGACGACATCGTCGCCCGGGAGCGGCCCGTCGTGATCATCACCAGCAACAACGAGAAGGAGCTGCCGGACGCGTTCCTGCGCCGCTGCGTCTTCCACTTCATCGATTTCCCGGAGGCGGAGCTCATGCGGGAGATCGTCCGCGTCCACCACCCCGAGCTCGATCGGGCGCTCGCCGATCAGGCGATGCAGGTCTTCTACGAGATCCGGAAGAACGCCCGCATCCGGAAGCGGCCCTCGACGAGCGAGCTCATCGACTGGATCGCCGTGCTGCGCCGGGCGGGCGTGCAGGAGGTGAAGCTCGACAAGACGCTGCCGTTCCTCGGCGCGCTGCTCAAGAAGGAGCAGGACCTCGTCGCGCTCGCCGACCAGCTCGCCGGCGGCAGGCGCTACCGGTCGTAGCCATGTTCGTCGAGTTCCTCTACGAGCTCCGGGCCCGCAAGGTCCCGGTCGGCGCCCAGGAGGCGATCGGCCTCGCGCAGGCGCTCGCCGCGGGGCTGCACGACAGCTCGCTCGACGGCTTCTACCACGTCGCGCGGGCGATGCTGGTCCACTCCGAGGCGCACCTCGACGACTTCGACCTCGCGTTCGCCGAGCACTTCCGCGGCGTGCACGTGGAGGCCAAGGCGATCGCGGAGGAGCTCCTCTCGTGGCTCCGGGATCCCATCAAGATGCGCGCCCTCTCCGAGGAGGAGAAGGCGATGATCGAGGAGCTGGACCTCGACGAGGTGCTCCGGCGGTTCGAGGAGCGCCTGCGCGAGCAGCGGGAACGCCACGACGGGGGCAGCCGCTGGATCGGCACCGGCGGCACGTCGCCGTTCGGCCGCGGCGGCTACAACCCGAGCGGCATCCAGGTCGGCGGCTCCGCGGGCGGGCGGAGCGGCGCCGTGCAGAACGCCGACGCGCGCCGCTACCGGCCCTACCGCAGCGATCTCACGCTCGACGTGCGCCAGATCGAGGTGGCGCTGCGCAAGCTGCGCGCCTTCGCGCGCGAGGGCGGCGACCGCGAGCTCGACATCGACGCGACCATCGACGCGACGGCCAGGAACGCGGGCGAGATCGAGGTCGTCACCAGGCCGCCGCGCCGGCCGAACACGCGCGTGATCCTGATGATGGACGTGGGCGGCTCGATGGACCCGAGCGCCGCGCTCGTGTCGCAGCTCTTCAGCGCGGCGAAGCGCGCGACGCACTGGAAGGAGCTGAGGAGCTACTACTTCCACAACTGCGTCTACGGAAAAGTGTACAAAACCGAGGGGTTACAGGACCCTGTGCCGGTGCGCGAGCTCCTCCACGAGTGCGGCAAGCACCACAAGCTCGTGATGGTCGGGGACGCCTCGATGGCGCCGTACGAGCTGCTCGGCTCGTCAGGCTTCGGCGGCGGGGGGGCCGACCGCTCGCAGTCCTCGTTCGAGTCCGACGCGCGGATGCCCGGCGTCGCCTGGCTCATGATGCTCCGCGACCATTTCGACCGCGCGGTGTGGCTGAACCCCGACGGGGTGGGCCCCTACCCTCACCCCACGGTCGACGCGATCAAGGGCATCTTCCCGATGTTCGCGCTCACGCTCGAGGGCCTGGGGGAGGCCGTCACCGAGCTGGTCCGCGGTCGCGGCCGCGCCTGAGCGCGCGCGGCGCGGGCCCGGTCAGCGGCCGGCGCGCTTGAACACCTCGGCCGTCGTCGACGCGACGAGGGCGCGATCGAGCCAGCCGTCGAGCTCGCGCTCGCTCCTGCACGACGAGATCTTCGCCGCCGCGGTCTTCGTGAGCCGCAGCCCTCGCCGGTCGAGGACGCGCCTCAGCGCGCCGCGCTTGCCCTCGAGGATGCCCTCCTCGCGCCCTTCCTCGCGCCCTTCCTCGCGCCCTTCCTCGCGCCCCGCCGCGAGCACGGCCTCGAGGTCCTCGTAGCCCTGCCGCTGGAGCAGGTTGGTCAGCAGGGTCTTCTCCGCCTCGCTGCGATCGTAGAGCGCCTCGACGCGGACCGCGTTCTTCAGGATGCCCGGGGCGCTCAGGAGCTGCCCGGGGAGCACGACGCGCATCCGCCGGCGGGGCTCGTGCACCTCGACCCGCCGCGGGCCGCTCAGGCGCACCACCCAGAGGACCTTCGTGCCGGCCGCGAGCAGGTCGGCGATCTTCTCCTGGAGCTTCTCCTCGTCCTGCCCCACGTCGGCGTACTCGATGGCGAGCTCCGGGACCCCCTTCACCCAGCCGGGCTTGTCGGGGACGTTGCCCACCGCGACGTCCGGCGCGCGGAGCGTGCCCCCATCCAGGGCGTAACCCGTGTCCACGCCGGCCTCCTTGACCGCCGGGTCCCAGCCCACGACCGAGCTGCCCAGGTGCTGCGGCCCGGAGCCACGCCCTCCGGTGGGGGCGCAGTGGACGGGATGGCCGTTCGAGAGCTCGTACGGGTCACCCGAGCGGACGTGCTCCACGCGAAACGGGCCGCGCTCCGCCGCCCGGCCCTTGGCGTGCATCGAGGGCATGGGAGGACGATAGCACGCGGCCGGCGCGCCCTGGCGGGCCGCCGCGCCGCGGGGCTGCCGCGCCGCTGGCAGCGCGGCGATCTCGATTGCACGTGGGCGCTATGCGCTGGGGAGCCACATGCGGAACGCCGTGCCCCGGCAGCGGCCCGCCGTCGCCGTGATCTCGCCGCCGTGGGCCTCGATGATGACCCGGCTCAGCGCGAGGCCGAGGCCGGTCCCCTTCACCTTGGCGGTGACGAGCGGCTCGAAGAGGCGGTCGATCACGCACGGGTGGACGCCGGGGCCGTTGTCCTCGACCTCGAGGTACGTCCGCTCGTCGCCGCGCCACGCGCGCGTGACGATCGAGCCGCCGGGGGCGTTGTCGAGCGCCTCGACCGCGTTGAGGTAGAGGTTCGAGAAGACGCGCTCGAGCAGGATGGGGTCGCACAGCAGCGTGAGATCGGCCGGCGCGACGGCGACCTCGAACCGGACCGCCGTGGGCAGGACCAGCGCGTGCCGGGCGCTCTCGATCAGCTTGCCCACGGGCGCGGGCTCGCGCCGCAGCGGCTCGCCGCGCGCCAACCCGAGGACGCTGCCGATGACCTCGTGCGCCTTGCGGATCTCGCACGTCACCCGGTCGAGGTGGCGCAGCAAGCGGGGGCGATCGTCGAGGTCCCGCTGCGCCAGGTAGAGCGACGACTCGGCGACCGCGAGGGCGTTGCGCAGCTCGTGGGCGACGCTCGCGCCGACCGCTCCCGCCGCGGCGAGGCGCGCGGCGCAGCATTCGGTCTCGTGACCCTCATTTGCCATAACGCCGAGCGCAGCGTAGCCGATCTCCGGGCGATCGCCCGCGCGCTCGACGGGCGATCGCCGCCGCCCCGCGATGGATATTCCCGCTGCGACCATACGCAGCTCGGCTCACCCGGCGTCGGCCGCGAGCGGCGCGGACGCCGCGCGCTCCGGCGCAGATTTGACGCGGCGCGCCCGCTCGAGGTCGAGGAGCGAGAAGCGCTCGGCGGCGGCGGAGCCCGCCGGCGCGGCGCGGCCGAAGAGCTGGAGCCGCACGGCGCGGTGCGGCGGCGGCGTGATCGCGCCCGGCGCTTCCCCGGGCTCCCCCAGGATCACGGCGGCGACCTCGGACGACTTCACCGCTCCCGAGCCGCGGATGTCGACCTCGACGTCGAGCGCGACGAGGTCGCCGGCGAGCCCGGCGCGCGCGAGCGCCGAGAGCACGTCGGGCCCGCCGACCTCGGCCCGCACGAGGTACTGGCGCACGTCGACCATCTTCGCGAGCCGGTCGATCTCGCGGCGGATCGGGAGCGACGCGGCCGAGAGGGCGGCGCCGCAGCGGGCCGCGAGGATCGCCTCGGCGTCGCTGCCGATCGCGGAGCGCGCGAACGCGAGCGCGTAGCGGGCCCCGGCGATCAGCTTGCTCACGGCGGGGTCCTCCGGGCCGAGCTTCGCGGCCCCGCGGAACACGAGCCCGCGCGGGCTCGCGGCGGTCATCGACGCGACGAGCGCCTCGAGGGCGGCGGGGTCGAGGTCGCGCTCGAGGCGGAGGTCGACGTACTCGTCGAGGCTGATCACGCCGAGCGAGAGGGCCGGGGAGAACGTCATGTCCGGCTTCGGGTGGAAGCCCGCGGTGTAGGTCATCGGCGCGCCGACGCGCCGGAGGACGCGGGGCAGCTCGCGCACGACGTCGAGGTGGCCGAGCAGCGCCACCGGTCCGGTCTTCTCGAAGCAGAAGCGGTAGCGGAAGCCGCCGCGCCCCTTCGGCGCGGGCGCGGTCCGCTGCGCGCGCCTGGGCGACCCCTCGCCGACGCGGGGAGGCTCCTCGTCGCCGGCGCGCGCCGGCTCGACGACCGGGAGGGCGCTGGGCGCCACGGCGTCGGGCAGCGCGGCGTCGGGCGGCGCGGCGTCGGCGGGCGGCAGCACGGCATCGGCCAGCGCCGCGGCATCGGCCAGCGCCGCGGCATCCGGCGGCGCCGCGGCGGCTTCCTTGACGATCGGCAGCGCGCGCTTGTGGGCGCCGAGCCGGTCGAGGAAGGTCAGCCGCTCCTCGCGCATCTGCGTCATGTCGCAGGCGACGCCGCAGTCGTAACAGACGAGCCGGCGCGTGTCGGCCCGGGCGTCGTCGAGGTTCGTGTGGTGCACGAACGTGCCGGCGACCTTGCCGCACGGCGGGCTGAGGCGGTTCTGGAGCGCCTTCCTGTACTCCCGCGCGAGGAACCCCTCCTCGAGGCCGACGTCGATGTGATCCCACGGCAGCCGCGCCGTCACCGGCAGGGTGCCGAGGTACTTCGCCCGGTCGACGCCCGCGTGCGCGAACGCCTCCTCCCACACGGCGAGCTTGAGCTGGTCGTCCCACGAGTCGAAGCGGGCGCCGTTGCGCCAGGCCCGCTCGAGCACGTCGGCGAGGGGGCGGTCGCCGCGGGCGAAGATGCCCTCGAGGACGCTGGCGTGGGCCTCGTGGGTCTTCAGCTTGACGGCGCGGTAAGGCCGCACCGTGTCCCGGAGGATCTGCTGCTTGCGCGCGACCTCCGCGAGCGTGTCCATCGCCGCCCACTGGAACGGGGTGTGGGGCTTCGGCACGTGCGTCGAGACGCTGACCGTCACGTCGGCCGGCTTGCCCCTGCCGGCCGCCTTCCGCCCGGCGCCGGCCGCGCGGGCGCCCGTCTCGACGATGCCGCGCACGTCCTCGTCGGTCTCGGTGGGGAGGCCGATCATGAAGTAGAGCTTCATCTTGCCCCAGCCGCGGCTGAACACCCGCTCGGCCGTCTCGAGGAGCTGCTCCTCCGTGACGTTCTTGTTCACGACGTCGCGCATCCGCTGGGTCCCCGCCTCGGGCGCGAAGGTGAGGCCCGTCGCGCGCACGCGCTTCAGCTGGTCGAGGAGATCGGGCTCGAGCCCGTAGGCGCGCAGCGACGAGACGCCGAGCGAGATGCGCTCGGCCGTGAGGCGCTCGGTGACCTTCTTGATGAGCGGCGAGATGCACGAGACGTCGGCCGTCGACAGCGCCGTGAGCGAGACCTCGTCCTGGCCGGACTTCTGCACCGCGCGCATCACGGTCTCGACGATCTGCTCGGGATCGCGCTCGCGGACGGGGCGGTAGATCATGCCGGCCTGGCAGAAGCGGCACCCCTCGGTGCAGCCGCGGGCGATCTCGATCGACATGCGGTCGAAGATCGCCTCGGGGCCGCCGGTCGGGCTCTCGTCGGGGAACGGGTACCGGTTGAGGTCGACCAGGGCGCGCTCGACAGGGAACGGGATCCCGGGGACGAGCGGGCGGTCCACGACCTCGAAGCCGGTGTCGGGGTCGCGCCGGGTCGCGTAGAGCGAGGGCACGTAGATGGCGCCGAGGCGCGCGATCGCGATCAGCCGCTCGCGCCGCGGCACGCCCTCGCGCTTCAGTCGGGTCCACGTGAGGGCGACCTCCGTCGCCTTCTCCTCGCCGTCGCCGATGACGAGGGCGTCGAGGAAGGGGGCGATCGGCTCGGGGTGGGTCGCCGTCGGGCCGCCGGCGATCACGATCGGGTCGTCCTCGCCGCGATCCGCCGCGCGCAGCGGGATGCCGCCGAGGTGCAGCATGGTGAGGATGTTCGAGTAGGTGAGCTCGAACTGCAGCGAGAAGCCCACGACGTCGAAGTCCCTCAGCGGGCGCGCCGACTCGAGGGAGACCAGCGGCAGCCCGCGCTTCACGAGCTGGGCCTCCATGTCGACCCAGGGCGCGTAGCTGCGCTCGGCCAGGGTGCGCGGGTCGTCGTTCAGGAGCTTGTAGAGGATCTTGAAGCCGAGGTGGCTCATCCCGATGTCGTAGACGTCCGGGAACGCGAGGCAGACGCGCGCCTCGACCGACGCCCAGTCCTTGACGACCGAGCCGACCTCGCCGCCCGCGTAGCGCGCGGGCTTCTCGACCTGATCGAGGAAGGAGGCGTACGGGTGATCGGCGAGGAGGGGGAGGCTGTCCATGGCGCTCGGGCGCGTAGCATGGCCGGCCGGCGCCGGCACCCACGGCCCCGGGTTTGTCGGGCGCGGGCGCGCGCCGGGCCCTCGGCCCTCCTGGCAAGCAGGCTTATCGGCAGCTCGACGCTGTCGACGCGCCGCGAGCGGGGCCGCGTCGCCGCTGTGACCGGCGCCGGTGCGACCTTCACTCCTCGCGCGGCACGGCGGACGCCCGGATCCGCGCGCCCGGGGCGGCAGGACGGCCCGCGTGGGCTATGCTCACCCCGTGCGCGTGCGAGACCCCCACCACGTGGCGATCGACCGGGAACGGCACGTCGAGTACCGCGATCCCAGCGAGTTCGACCGGATCGCCTTCGCCATGCGCGCGCTGGACCGCCTGCGGCCGAAGCGGATGACCGTCGCCGTCTACCCGGCGCTCGCCGCGCTCCGGGTCGAGCGCGGGCAGAACCTCCAGCGCGGCGAGGGGGGCTCGTGGGCGATCGTCGGCATCCCGCCGCACGCGAGCCGCGAGCACATCGCCTATGCGCTCGCCGAGCTCGCCGGCGTCGAGTCGGTGCCCTACGCGGTGCAGACTCTCCTCGCCGCTGACACAAACGCCGACGCCTAGCCGCCGACGGGGGCGCCGAGGCCAGGGTCCCGGGGTCGTCGGAGCCGGGAGGGCACGGCGGATGGTATTGCGCCCCGCACCAGGGAGAGCGAGGCTGCTCGCGTGCCTGCTCCGATCCGGCGACACATCGAGCGCCACCGCGCCGCCAAGGCGGTGTGGAGCGTCATCATCAGCCTGGATCGCCACAACGCGCCGCGGGCCGCGAGCGCGATGGCCTTCGACGCGTTCCTCAGCCTGATCCCCCTCGCCGCGTTCGCCGGCTACGTGCTCAGCCGGATCCAGCAGTGGTCCGATGTGGTGGTGCGGCCGATCCTCCGGGCGGCCCCCCCGGAGGTCGCCGTGATCGTCTCCGACGAGCTCCTCCGGCTCTCGCAGTCGTCGGCCGTCGCCCCGATCAGCATCACCGGCTTCCTCTGGATCACGTCCTCCGGGCTCTCGACCGCCATGGGCGTGTTCGACACCATCTACAACGCCCGCGAGCGCCCCTGGTACGTCCGCAGGGCGATCGCGGCGGCGTGCGTGATGGCCAGCCTCGCCGTGGTGCCCGTCGTCGCGGGCCTCGGCGTGCTGATCGGGTCGCTCTCGGGCTCCATGGGCGCGCGCATCGTCGCGTTCGCGCTCCCCGCGGGACTCGTCATCTGCATGGTGGCCGCGTTCTTCAGGATCTCGATCCAGCGCCCGAACATCGAGCGGCGCCGGATCTTCCCGGGCGCGGTGCTCACCGTGGCGCTCTGGTCGATCGTGTCGACCCTCTTCTCCCTGTACGTCGCCACGCTCGGCCGCTACGCCACGTTCTACGGGAGCCTCGCGACCGTCGCGATCTTCCTCTTCTGGCTCTGGCTGCTCGCGCTGGCGCTGCTCATCGGGGGCGAGCTGAACGCGCGCCTGGAGCGCGAGCGCGCCGGGATCATCTCGATCCCGCCCCCGGGCAAGTGGAGCGCGCTGGAGCTCTCCGAGCTGCTCCACATCGCCGACCCGCCCCAGACCTCCACGCCGCTCCCCCAGAGCACCACACAGCCCCAGAGCGTCACCCGCCCCCGCGGCGCCGCGGCGCGGCTCGGCGGGGGCGATAACGCCGCGGACAACGACGAGAGCGACGCCGCGGACGACGAGACCCGGGGCGCCCCGAGCTCGCCGCCGGCGCGGCGGGCCGCAAGCTAGGCCGGCGCGCCGGGGCCGGCGCCCGCGCGGCTGCGATCGCGCCGGGGCCGACGCCCGCGGCGGCTGCGCTGAAGGACGGACGGCCGCCGCCCGACGGCTCGGCTCGGCACGGGCAGTGAAAGCTCCGTCGATCGTTCGCCGCTCGGCGCTCACTCGGCGCGGTTTCGCACGGTGGGTGCGCGCTCTTCGCGCAGGAGGATGTCGAGGGCGGGCGTGAGGGGGAGCGGTCGAGCGTGCACGCGCACTACGGAGCGGGGGGAGACGGGGGGGGCGGCCGACGCGCGGCGCCCCTGCAAGGAGACGCCGGGCTGTACTTCCTCGGGTCGCTGCACGAGCTCGTCGCCGTGGGCCTGCACCGCCCGGCGCTCGAGGCGCTGTGCGCAGGGCAGCGCGACCTCGCGGAGCCGCCGATCGATCGCGCCTACCTGCTCAAGGTCCTCGACGAGGAGATCTCCCGCCAGTTCGGGCACCCGCTCCGGCCGCTCATCGAGCTCGTGCTCAACGCCGCCGACGCGGCCCGCGGGCCGCAGCCGCTCGTCGACGTCGCCGTCACCGACGGGCGGGTCGACGTCTGCGACACCGGCGTCGGCATGGGGCTCCGGGCGATCCTCTCACGGCTGCTCATCCCGTTCGCGACAGACAAGCGGCCCGGGATCGATCTCGGCCGGTTCGGGGTCGGGTTCTTCTCGGTGCTCGGCTTCGGGCTCTCGGACCCCGAGAGCTTCAGCCTGCACCTCACCACCGGCGACGGCATCGAGGGGTGGGCGATCCGCGTCGTGCCCTGGCCGGGCGCGGGCGACGAGCCCGATCCGCCCGCGTCCGCCCCGGAGGAGGTCGGGCGCGCCCGCGGCCGCGCGTCGCCGGAGCTCGCCGCCGCCCTGATGTGCTCGGTGCGCCGGATCGCGCCGCTGCTCGGCACCCGCGTGCGCGTCACGTCGGCGCTGCTCGAGGCGAGCGCGGTGCGCGCGTACCTGCGCGACGCGCTCCACTTCTTCCCCGCGAGCCGCGCCCTCGTGCTGCTCGACGGCGCGGCCGTGAACGACGGCCGGCTGATCTCGGGCGGGCAGCTCGTGCAGGAGCCGATCGCGCCCGCAGGCGGCGCCCGTGGCCGCGCCCCCGCCGGCGAGGCGCGCACGACGGCCGCCGGCGAGGCGCGCGCGACGGCCGCCGACGAGGCCGCGGAGGCGCAGGGCCCCGCGCTGCTCGCGCGGTTCCACATCGGCGGCCGCGGGCTGCTCCCGAGCATCTCGGCGGCCACCTTCCACGCCGGCGTCAAGGTCGACGCCTGCCTCGCCCTCGCCGAGCTCGCGCTCATCGATTTCCCGGCCGCCGTGGAGCTGACCGAGGGGCGCGACGCGCTCAAGGTCGGGCCGGAGTTCACCGCGGCCGCGACGGCCTTCTACCGGCGGCTCATCCAGCTCGCCGCCGCGAGCGGCGAGGGCCGGCGCACGCGCGACCGGCTCGCCGAGATGGCCGCGCAGATCAGCGCCCTCATGCTGCAATCCGCGGGCTGGGACGAGGTGGCCCGCGACCTCGCGCGCGCGCTGCTCGGCCCCGGGCGCTGCATGGTGACGCCCGAGCGGCGCGAGGCGCTCCTCGGGTTCCTCGGGCCGAGCGTGGCCGAGCGCCTCTTCGTGCCGGAGAGCTTCTGGGCGGAGCGCGAGTGGCAGCCCCACCTGCCGGGCGAGCGCGAGCTCCTCGAGGACGAGCTCGAGCTCGATCCCGCGGAGACGCTCTCGGCGCTCGCGCGGCGCCGCGGCGACCTCGCGGGGCTCCCCCTGCTGCTCGCCCGCGCGGCGAACCCGCACACGACCCTGGTCGCCCTCTGCCGGAGCCGGCTCCCGCCCGACCGCGGGGTCGCGGGGGCCGCCGCGTCGCGCCGGGCGCCGGGCGCGCCCCCGCTCGCTCCCCCGCTCCCTGCGGCGGCGGGGCGGCGCCCTCCCGGCCCGCTGCCGTGCCTCGGGACGCGCCGGCTGCTGCTCATCCGCGACGACAGCCCGGCCGTGCGGCGGCCCTCGGGCTGGAGCGACTGGTACGCGCTGCGCGCCGCCTTCGACCGCGCCTCGGGGGTGCGCGAGGCCGATCTCGAGCGCGATCTCATCGTCGGCGAACCCGTGGACGGGGCGGCCTGCGCTGCGCCCCGGCCCGGCGAAAGGACGTCCGGAGGCGAGCCATGACCCAGATCTCGTACGGGCTTTTCTCGGAGCTGCTCCTCGTGCGGATCCACGGGCGCGCCGAGGCTTACCTGGAGGCGAGCCCCGCGGAGCGCATCGCGCTCGTCGCCGCCTGCCGCAGCGAAGCCACGGTGCCCGACCTCGCGCAGCGCATCCTCTCGCGCACCATCTACGCGCAGGCGTCGTCGCGGATCGGCCCGCTCCGCGAGCTGCTCCAGAACGCGCTCGACGCCTCGCCGCCCGGCGCCCGCATCGACGTCCGCTCGACCGAGGACGGGCGCGAGATCTCGATCTCGGACCAGGGCCGCGGCATGACCCGGACCGAGCTGCTCACCGACCTGCTCGTCCCGTTCCGGAGCGGCAAGGCCGGCGAGGCCGACGCGATCGGCGAGCACGGGATCGGCTTCTTCTCCGCGCTGGAGATCGCGCCCTGGATCGAGGTGGTCACCGCGACCGCGTCGGGCGGCCACCGGCTGCTCGTCGCGCCGCTCGGCGTCGGGCCGCGCCACGAGGACTTCTCGTGGACGCTCCTGCCCCTCTCCCGCCCGCCCCCCTCCCCCGCGCCGCCGGCCGCGGGCGCTCCCCTCCCGCGCGCGCCGCTGCCGCCGCGCGCCTTCGATCCGCCGCGCCGCCCGGCGACGGGCACCACGGTGCGGCTCTCGCTCGCGCAGCCGATCTCGCGGCCGGCGCTCGCCGCGGAGGTCGCCGCGGCGGCGGGGTTTGTCGACCCGTCCGTCGCGCGCATCCACGTCGACGGAGCGCTCATCAACACGGCGCGGGCGCGCCTCCGCCGCGCCGCGGAGGTGCCGCTCCGGCTCCCGCCGTCGGGCGAGCTCTGCGGCGCGCTCGAGCTCTCCGTGGGCCGGGGCGACGGCGTCGAGCCGCAGCTCACGATCACCCAGAAGGGGCTCACGGTGGCCACGCGGATCGACCCCTTCCCCGGCCCCGAGCTCGCGCTGCACCGCGAGCTCGCGCGGGCGATCACGGCGGCCGGCTTCGGGCTGGTCGCGGAGCTGCCGCTCGGCGTGCCGCTGAACAAGGGCCGCTCCGCGGTCGCGGCGAGCGCGTCGGCGGCGGTCGAGGCGGCGCTCGTCGCCGCGTTCGAGCGCTTCATCCTGCGCGACGCCCTGTACGACCGCGAGCTCCTGCGGGCGGTGGATCACCGGCTCTCGTCGGTGCTCGACCGGCTCGTCCACGGGGCGCTGCTCGGCGAGAGCATCACGATCGCCTCCGCCCAGGCGGTCGAGGAGCTCGACCCCCTCGCGCGCACCCCGACGGTGGCGGCCCCCGAGCAGGTCATCCGCTTCGCGGGCGGGCTGCTCGACGCGCCCCTCTTCCGGTCGATCGTGGTCGACGCCGGCCAGCGGTCGCACGGCGCGGGGTCGCCCCCGCCGCTCGGCCAGCTCCACTGGCGCAGCGCGGCGCTCACGCTCCGCGAGCTGCTGCAGGCCCACCGGGCCGGCGTGCTCCGCCCGCTCGAGGGCGCCCCGCCGCCGCCGTCGACCCACGCCCGGAGCACCGCCCGCTGGCCGCTGGGCGCCTGCGCCGCGGCGCCCGAGGCGGCCGTCTCCGGGCACGAGGCGCCGGGCGCGCGGTCCGGGGAGCTCGTGTACCTCGCGCTCGACGAGCCGCTCGCGCTGGCGTTCTGGCGGCGCCTCGCGACCGAGGGCGCGGCCGCGCCGCCGCCCCCGCCCGCGTCGTCGTCGGCGCCGCGGGCGGCGGTCGCCGCGCCGTGCCCGATGCCCCGCACCTCGCGCGAGGCGCTCCTGAAGGCGGCGGCCGACGTGCCCGGCGTCCGCGCCGTGGCCGCGGCCATGACGGTCCTCGAGCGGCTCGACGCGGCGATCTCCGAGTCCGCGGACCTGCCGACGTCGCCGATCTGGGCGCACCAGGACCTCTATGGCCCCGACGAGATGGCGCACACCGACGGCAGCGGCATCAGCGTGAACCTCGCCTCCTCGCGGGTGCGGGCGCTGCTCACCGCGGTGCTCCTGCGCGACGACGCCGTCGCCTTCACCGCGCTCACCGATCTCCTGCTCCACGAGAAGACGCACGTCTCGCTGGCGAGCTACGTCCCGCGTCCCATGGCCGAGCACGGCACGAGCTTCTACCGCCGCAAGGACTGGATGCGCCGCCGCCTGCTCGCGGCGATCGCGAGCGGCGCGGTCGCCGACCCGATACGCTGGCTCGCGGTGGCGCGGCGAGGGCTCGCGAGCTCGGCGCTGCCGGCCCCCGAGGAGCTCTCGCGCGCCTTCCAGTCGGCCGCCGCGGCGGCGTGAGGCCCTGTCCGGCGTCGACCGCTCATCCATCGATGTTTCACGCGAAGGCGGGAAGGCGGGAGGATGATGGGCAATCCATTCCTGCCTCCCACCTCCCCGACCCCATCTGTCGATGACAGCCACTCGGCTGGTGGGTTCATGAAGGTCGGTGCAGCGGCCCCGAGCGGGGTCCGCCGGGCGGACCGTGATCGCGTTGACGCGCCGGCACAACCCGGCACAACTGGTTGGAACGCAATCGCCGGGTCCGCGCTCTCGCGGGGGATCAGCGGGAGACGAGATCCTTCATCCAGGCGACGTCCGCGGGCCTCGTCTCCTTGATCGAGTCGGCCCACTGCTCGTCGGTCATGCGCTCGAAATTCTCGGTGACCTGCTCGAAGTACGACGAGGCGAGCCCGACGAACGCGCTGGGCGTGCCGCACGGATCGGCCGTGACGACCATCAGCCGCGGCAGGCCGGTGCCCACGTGGAGCACGCGGCCGACCGGCGCGCCGCCCTCGTCGGTCGGCTGGGTGTGGACGTCGGCGATGGTCGGGTCCTGCTCGACGCTCTTGGCCATGTCGAAGAAGAGCTGCGCGTACCAGCCCTCGGCGCCGAAGGGAGATCCGCAGCCCCACTGGATCCGGACGGCCTGGTTGATGAAGTCGAGGTGCTCCTGCGTGAGGGGCACGCCGGCGCGCTCGTTCGCGGCCATCTCGGCGAGCCTGGTCGCGACGTCGTGCAGGCGCGCGAAATACGCCGGCACGGCCTCCTCGAGCCACGGCTGGCTCGACAGATCGAGCGCGCCGACGACGTCGCCGCCCTGCGCGGCCAGCTCGGCGATGCGCGTGAAGAAGGCCGGGTACGGGTCGACGTACGCGTCCGGGAACTCGCAGGTGTTGCCGGCCGTGTACGACTGCTTGGCGTAGAGCAGCGTGTCGTGCCGGAGCTCGGCCCAGGAGGCGAGCTGGGTGTTCAAGAGGCGCCGGCCCCACGCCTCGGTCCTGGCCACGCCGGGCAGCCCCTCGGTGTCGGCCAGCGCCTTGCCCGGCGACAGCTCGCGCAGCGCGCCGAGCCAGCGGTTATAGATGTTCTTGCCCCAGAAGTCCCCGGGGTGCGCGTCGACGAGCACGCGCATCATGTGGAGGTCGGGCGCGTAGGGGAACTGGCCGAGCTCGGGCCCGAGCAGGACGCCCGCCTGATCGTTGCCCAGCGCGGCGAAGCCCACGTCGAGCGGGTTCGGCATCATGCGGTAGACGGTGCCGCCCTTCACCCGGTCGAAGACCACGTTCGAGAACACGTGCGAGTCGACGACGTACCGCTGGCCGAGCAGCGCGAAGCTCGACGAGAGGGGGAGCGTGCCCTTGTCGAGCCCGTTGATCATGATGTGGCTCGAGATCCGCTGTGTCCCGTGGCCCTTCTCGACCACGACCTTGGCGATCTGCTCGTCGGGGACGCCGGCGAGCCCGGCGGCGTCGCCGAGGCCGAGGTCCTTGAGCAGGTCGTCGAGCTCGGGCAGCGTCATGTAGTCGCTCTCGCCGACGAAGGCCTGGATCGTGTCGTCGATGCGCGTGTAGCGGTCGAGGGTCTTCGCCTCGGCGAGCGCGCGCAGCACGTAGGCGCCCTCGAGCTGCCGCCGCTGGAAGACCTGGGTGCCGTCGGTCTGGGTCTCGAGGAAGCGGAAGTCCACGCGCCCGAGCCACATCATGCTGCGGAAGTAGCGCTCGAGCGCGGGCTCGTCGGTGTAGTGGCCGCGCGGCTCGAACTGCGAGAAGTCCATGAGCCGGTCGGAGCCGAAGAGGCGCACCGCGCCCATGCCCTGGTGGGCCTTGGCGCCCGCGACGAGCTCCTCGATCTTGGCGGCGTCGGCGCCCGCGACGGGCGCGACGGGCGCGTCCGTGAGGAGCGCGAGCGCCACCGCCGTGAACAGGTCTGCGTCGGCGCGCGCCTCGGCGCCGAGATCGCTGCCGGCGCCGTCGGCGAGCCGCGCGCGCATCTCCTCGAGCATCGTGGCGAGCTCGGGGGAGAGCGAGGCGAGCTCGACGGCCTTCAGGATCGCGTCGTACGAGCGGTGGACCGCGTACAGGATCGAGTCCGCGGACACGTAGAGCGGCAGATCGAGCGCGTAGATGGTCTCGTAGCCGTAGACGAAGGTGGGGAAGGTCTTCTTCTCCGAGATGACGAAGCCGTTCTTCGAGAGCTTCGCGAGCTCGTCGTCGTCGAGCCCGAGCGAGGAGCCCTGGATGAGCGGCAGGTGCTCGGCGTCCGCGGGCGCGTAGGGCAGGCTCGAGGTGAAGCTGACGGCGTACTTCGAGGCGAACTCCTGTGCGGTCATGTCCGCCGAGGCGTCGCGCTCGCCGAGCAGCGCGGTGAGCTCCGCCCCCTGCTCGGGCCCGAGCGGCGCGGGCTCGATCGGCGTGGGCGGGTCCGTGCCGGGCTGCGGCTGCCCGCCGCTGGAGCAGCCGGCGGCGAGGGCGAGGAGGATCGGGACGAAATGAAAGTGAAGAAGTGTTTTGCGCATCGTGTTCCCCTTCCAGAGCGCGCCTCCCGAGCTTGGAGGGCGCCGCGGCCCCTGCATGAGCAAGGATGGTGCCGCGGGCCGGGAGGCGCTCGCGCCCTCGTCCCGAACGGCGATGATCTGCAATGGCGCGGAGGTGTGATGATGACGCCCGCGATACCGCCGTGCCGGGCGCGTCCAGCGTGGCTCGGGACCCGCGCATTGCCGGGATAGCGTGGTTTGTACCGTCGCGAGGACACCGAGATCCGCCGCAAACGGCTCGTGACGTCAGCCCGCCCGATCCACTACAAGGGGCGCCGGAGGCTTACCCCATGTCCATCACGTTCTACTACTCCCCTCAGTCCAGCGCTGGCCGCATCCGCGTGTCGCTCGCCGAGCTCGATATTCCCTGCGAGATCGTCCGGGTGGACCTGCGCGCCGGCGACCAGAAGAAGGCGGACTTCCTCGCCCTCAACCCCAATGGCAAGGTGCCGACCGTCGTGATCGACGGCACCCCGATGTTCGAGTCGGTGGCGATCCAGATCGCCCTCGGCGAGCGCTACGGTGTCCAGAAGGGCCTGTGGCCGGCGCCCGGCACCCCCGAGCAGCTCACGGCCCTGACCTGGCTTGTCTGGGGCCAGGTCACCCTCACCGGCACCCTGTTCCGCTACATGGGGAACACGAGCGACTATTTCCCGAAGGAGATGCACAACGAGAAGCAAGCCGAACAGGCCCTGACCGAGATGCGCGACCTGCTCCGTATCCTCGACAGCCGCCTCGACGGCCGCCCGTACCTCACCGGAGAGCGCTGTACCCTGGTGGATCTCGATCTCGCGTCCATGCTCGGCTGGGGCCTCATGGCGGCCAAGATCGACATCGCCGAGCTGAAGAACCTGAAGGGATGGCTCGGCCGCATCGCGGAGCGCCCGGCCGTGAAGGCGGCGATGGCCGAGACCTGAGCCCGACGGCGCCCTCGCTCGCTCGAGCGGGCGAGGCGCCCCGCCCACTTCACCGCCTGCGCGGCAAGGACCGGCCCTCGGTCCGCGCGGTCGCTCCCCTGATTCGCCTGCCCCGGGCGCCCTTGCGCGCGCCCGACCCATGCTAGAACTCGGCCGCGATGACGGTCCTCCAGGTCGCCGACCTCAGCTTCGGTTACGGCGCCGACAAGCTCTTCCAGGGCATCACCTTCTCCCTGGAGCACGGCCAGCGCGCCGCGCTCGTGGCGCCCAACGGCGCCGGCAAGTCGACGCTGCTCCGCCTCGTGGCCCGGGAGCTCATCCCGGACACGGGCTCGGTCGTGATCCGCAAGGGCGTCCGGGTCGCCTACTTCCGGCAGTCGCACGAGCTCCAGGCCGAGGGCACGGTGCTCGACGCCTTCCTCTCCGGGTTCTCCGAGGTGCTCGATCTCCGCCACGCCCTCACCGCGGCGCAGCACGCCGCCGCGAGCGGCAGCGAGGCCGACCTCGACCGGCTCAGCGACCTCACCGACCGCTACCACATCGCCGGCGGCGACGACCTCGAGCGCCGCGTCGAGATCATCGCGGCCCACCTCGGGTTCACGCCCGCCGACATGGACCGCCCGGTCGCGAGCCTGTCCGGCGGCGAGCGCGGCCGCCTCCAGCTCGGCGTCGTGCTCGCCATCGAGCCCGACCTCCTCCTGCTCGACGAGCCCACGAACCACCTCGACATCGAGACGATCACCTGGCTCGAGAAGCACCTCGCCGGCCTCGCCGGCGCGCTGCTCTGCGTGTCGCACGACCGCGCCTTCCTCGACGCCGTCTGCCCGAACACGATGGAGCTCGGGCAGCGCAGCTTCCGCACCTACCCGCTCAAGTACAGCGATTACGCGGTCGCGCGCGAGGAGGACCTCGCCCGCGAGCGGGAGCTCGCCGAGCGGCAAGAGGCGTTCGTCGCGAAGACCGAGGACTTCATCCGGCGCAACATCGCCGGCCAGAAGACGAAGCAGGCGCAGAGCCGGCGCAAGATGCTCGACAAGCTCGAGACCATCGACCGGCCCGAGGACGTCTGGGCCACCGCCGAGAAGGTCCGCTTCCGGTTCGCGCCCGCCCCGCGCAGCGGGGACATCGTGCTCGACGCGCGCGGGCTCGGCGCCTCCCGCGGCGGGCGCGCGCTCTTCTCCGGCGTCGAGCTGCTGATCCGGCGCGGCGACCGCGTCGGCGTCGTCGGCCCCAACGGCACCGGCAAATCGACGCTGCTCAAGCTGCTCGCCGGCGCGGGCGCGCCCGAGGACGTCGGCGACGTGCGGCGCGGGACGAACCTCTGCCAGGGCTACTTCGACCAGCACCTCGGCTCGCTCGACCCGCAGAGGACCGCGGTCGAGGAGATCCGCAGCGTCCGCGCCGACATGAACGTCGACGCCACGCGACAGTACCTGTCGCGCTTCCGCTTCTACGGCGACGACGCGCTCCGGAAGGTCCAGGGCTTCTCGGGCGGCGAGCGGAGCCGGCTCGCGCTGGCGAAGCTGCTGCTCGAGCCGCGCAACCTGCTCTTCCTCGACGAGCCGACGAACCACCTCGACATCCCGGCGGCCGAGATCCTCGAGGAGGCGCTCGCGGGCTTCGAGGGCACGGTGCTGCTCGTCTCGCACGACCGGCGGTTCCTGGAGCAGGTGACGACGCGCATCGTGGCCGTGCGCGAGGGGCGCGTGGACGTCTACCCCGGCGGCTTCCGCGACTACCGCGACAACCTCGAGAAGCTCGCGGCCGAGGCGGCGGCGCGCGAGGCCGAGGAGCGCGAGGCGGCGCGCGGCCCGGCCGGCGGCGGGCGGGGCGGGCGGGGCGGCGCGAGCGCGCCGCGCGACGAGCAGCGGGGCGCCGCGGCCGCGGCCGACCGGGGCGCGAAGGCTCCCGGCCGCGCGGTGCGGCGGAGCGGCGCGACGATGCCGCCGCCGGACGACGCGGGGGACGCGGCGGCGCGGAAGCGGGCGTTCGAGAGCGACAAGGCGGCGGCGCGGGCCGCGGAGCGGAAGCGCAAGCGGATCAAGGAGCTGGAGGCGGAGATCGCGGCCGGCGAGTCGCAGCTCGCGGAGATGCGCGACGAGCTGAAGAAGGACCCGGGCGGCGACTGGGCGAAGCTCGCGGAGGCGGCGCGCAAGGAGCAGGCGCTCGCGAAGCGCGTCGACGCGGCGATGGCCGAGTGGATGGCGCTCAGCGAGGAGCTCGGCGCCTCGGCGACGGCGGGAGGCGGGGCGTGACCGGCGCGGCGGCCAGCGCGCGCCGCGCGGCGGCCAGCGCACGCGGGGCGGCGGCTGCCCGCCGGGCGGCGGCGCTGCTGGCGCTCGCCGCGGCGGCGCTGGGGCCGGCGGCGTGCGCGGAGAAGCGCGACGACGGCACCGCCCCGGCGCAGGCGTCGGCCGAGCTGCCGCCGCTCGAGCTGCGCGACGACACGGCGAACCTGATGCTCACGTGGATCGACGAGAAGGGCGACACCCACGTCGAGCTCCGCCCCGCCGACGTGCCCGCCGAGGGCCGCTCGCTCGTGCGCGCGATGCTCTCGGACCGGACGGAGGGCACGCGCGACGCCTTCTATGTCGCGGATCTGACGCAGAAGCGGCCGGACGGCACGTACACGGTGCGGACGATGCCGCGGCGTGAGTGGGAGTCGCTGCTGGAGAAGCGCCGCGCCGAGCACCTCGCGAAGACGGCGCCCCCGCCCGCGGCGCCGGGCCCCGGCGGCTCGGCGGGCCCCGGCGCGCCGAGCCACCTCGGCGGCGTCACGGTGATCATCTACGGCGCCTCGTGGTGCAAGCCGTGCCACCAGGCCGCGGACTACCTGCGCGCGAAGGGCGTCGCCGCGATCGTCAAGGACATCGAGGAGGACCCGGCCGCGGCCGCCGAGATGCAGGACAAGCTCGCGAAGAGCCACCAGCGCGGCGGCAGCATCCCGATCATCGACGTCCGCGGGCAGATCCTGGTCGGGTTCAGCGCCGGCGCGATCGATCAGGCGCTCGCGCGCGCGGCGCGCGGCACGACGCTCTGACGCGCGGGCGGCGGATCGCCGGGAGCTCCGCGGATCGCAGGACCGCCGGCGGGCGGTCGCGCTGCGCGGCGCGACGGTGGCGTCATGACGCGCGGTCCGATCATACGGCGCCGGTAGGGCTCTGCTGCCGATCAGTGCTGGCAGCACTCCACACATTCGATGGTGAACCCGGCGCGCGAGATCGCCGGGACGAGGCGCTCCAGATACCACGTAAAGTCGACGAACCTCGGCACGGTCTGGATGTCGCGCGTGTTGATGGTGAGGCAGATCATCAGGAGCTCTTCCCTGGGATCGAGGAGGAATTGTCCACCGGCGCCCGTCTCCTCGTGTACCAACGAGACCCCGACGAGCTCATCCCTCTCCTCCTTGACCTTGATCGCGGCGAGGACATCCGGCCATCGGTCGAGATCGGCCCACTGCCAGTCAAAATCCTCTCGATCCCCCACTGGCAAATAATTGATGTGTCCATCATCATCGTAGGACCACCCCGCTTCGAGCAGGGCGCACAACACACGATGGGCATTGGACCTGAGGCCCGGAATACGAAGATCGATCGAGACAGAGCGCCCCATTCACACCTCGACCGGTCAGTCAACGCGACCGCATCGCTCCTTGCTGCCCATGGGAACATGCGTCTCCGGGTCCACAGCGGGCTCCGACCGCTCGGCGATCTCCGCTCCGGCGCCGAACACGGCCACGGTCCGTTGCAGATTCGCGACGACCTCCGTTCGAGAGCCAAGGCGCACGCATAATCTCTCCGCGAGGAAGACAGCCATGCTTTCGTACAACCGGTCGTAGCCGGAGATGCGCATCCCGGCATCGAACGCCGTCAACTGCAGCTGGTAACTGTACGCAGTGAACCTGATGCCGCAGTCGTCCTCCAGGTCGTGGTCACCAAGCAGCACGAACTCGGTGTCGAGAAGCCTGCAGCGATGGATCGTTCCAACGTCGAGATCCTCCCTCACGAGGGAGCAACCAAGGACCTCGGCCAGGACGTCGACGAGCGCGGCCTCATCGCCGTGAAAATCAATGAACACGCTCATCGGCCTGGGCATGACCACCTCGGCATCGACCTGAAAGATACCCGGCCCCGATGACGTCGTGAGCCAGGCTCATCACCACGCCCGGGCCATCCTACACCCGACAGGGCGCGGCGCGGAGGTCCAGCGCGGTCGCTGCTGGCCGAGCGCGACCGCGGCCTCTGGTCATCGATGGATACGCCTCACGGTCCATGCGAACGCGCGCCGTGTGTTCCTCACCATCCAGAAGGAGCCTGGATCTCCTCGTCGCCGGCGCCGTGGTCCGTGAAGACCTCTGCTGTGCGCCCGTGGTGAGAGCCCCGCCCGCGCTCGCGCCCAAGGCTGCAGCAGCCGCAGGCCCGACGTCGCGGCATGGCCTTGCTCAACGCACCATCACGCAAAGCGTCAAGTCGTCCCGGTCACATCCCGACGACATCGTGCGCGCGCCACGTCATCTCTTGGCGAGGAGTGCATTTTTTCGACTAGAATAGAGGGTCCCTTTCCGGGAGAGCCCATGCGCGGCGCGCCGCTTGCTGTATCCATCCTCCTCGCCGCTGCGATCGCCGCGTGCGAGCCGACCGCCCCCCCCTCCGAGGCGCCGCGCGATCAGGCGGCCGCCCTGTCCGCTGCCGCGGTGGTGACCCCGGTGATCGCGACCGTCACCTGGCCGCCGGCCGCCTCCGTCGACAGGGGCGCGCTCGCGGCGCTGCCCAGGACGGCGGCCCACGCCGCGCGGACCTCGCAGGTGCCCGTGCTCGTGCCGTCCCGCCGCGAGCTGCTCGCGGCCCCGGTCATCGTGGCCAGGGATCACTGGACGTCGTTCTGGGCAAGGACGGAGTCGCTCACGGTCTCGCTCACGATGACCCGGCTCTCCCACAAATATCCAAGCATTCCACCGCTCCGCGGGGCTCACTCGGTGCGCGGCGAGCCGGCGTTCGTCACGGCGAACGAGGGCATCTGGAGCGCCGCCTGGACAGAGAACGGCGTCTCGTACGCGCTCGACGTCGAGTGCGCCTCGCCCGAGGCGCCGGCCTGTGCCTCGGACGCGCTCGTCCGCGAGCTCGCCGCGGAGCTCGTGTACGTGGGCGGCGCCGGCGTGAAGGTGACGGGGAACGGGCCATGAGCGTGCCCCGCCGCCCCCGCCCCGCCGCCGCAGCCGCGCTCGTCGCGACCGCCGCGCTCGCGCTGCTGCCGCGCGCGGCTGCGGCCGATCCGTTCTCGTACCATCCGGCCGGCGAGCTCGTCCCGGGCTCGGGCGATGGGCGCGCCGACGACGTCGTGTATGCGCCCTCGATGCGCTTTCCCCTCGAGGAGGGCCCCGCGTTCGCCAACTCCCAGGTGTACAGCAAAGGCGGGAGCGCGGGCCCGGCCGGCGGCCAGTGCGACGCGGACAACTACGCCTATCCGTGGCGCGACAACTTCTGTGAGTCGCGGTCGTGGGACATGCCGCTCTGCCCCTCCGGGGCAGGCCACCAGGGGCAGGACGTCCGGCCGCCGACGTGCGAGGCGGGGAAGTACTGGGTGGTCGCGGTCGCGGACGGCACCATCACGAGCGTCGGCAGCTACTCGGTGTACCTCACCGGCGACGACGGGACCCGCTACGACTATCTGCACATGTCCAATGTCCAGGTCTCGCCGGGACAGGCCGTGTCGCGGGGAGAGCGCATCGGGCGGGTGTCCAACGTCTTCGGCGACACGCCGACGACGATTCACCTGCACTTCAACGTGCGGCAGTCCGTGAGCGGCGTCGGCATGGTCTACGTGCCGCCCTACACGTCGCTCGTGGCCTCGTACCGGGCGCTCCTCAACGAGCCGCCCGCGGGAGCGCTGGAGTCCGCGGGCTGCGCCGGCATCAGCGGCTGGGTCCGCGACCCCGACGCCGAGGGCGCGCCGGACAGCGCGCGGCTCTACTTCGACGGCGCGGCGACGGACGCCGGCGCGGTGGGCTACACGCTCCCCGCGGACCGGCACCGGGACGATCTCTGCGCGTCGCTCGGCTCGTGCGCGCACGGCTTCGGGGCGCGAATGCCGCTCAGCCTGCTCGGGGGCGAGCACGCGGTCCGCGCCTACGGCGTCGACGCGCTGACCGGCGAGGAGGTCGAGCTCGAGGGGAGCCCGAAGGCGCTCTCGTGCCCGCTCGAGCTGCCGGACGGCGTGCGGCGGCCGATCGGCGACGTCGAGGCGCTGGACACGTGGGGGTTCTCGCGGTTCTGGGACGTCGCCACCGCGCCCGACGCGATGCTCGAGGCGCTGCCCGAGGGCGACGCGTTCCCGGGGTCGCCGCTGCTCGTCCGCGGCGACGACGGCGCGACCTCCGTGTGGCTCGTCGACGGCGCCGCGCGGCGGGCCGTGCCGGACGCCGAGGCCGCCGCCGCGTGGACGCTCGATCCGGGCGAGGCCGTCGTCTGGCCGGTCGCGCGGCTCGCCGCGCTGCCGCTCGGGCCGGCGCTGCCGCCGCGCCCGTTCCTGGCGCAGGGCTCCGGGCCGGCGCTCTACGTCATCGACACGCCCTCGCCGCGCGGCGAGGGCGGCGGCGCGGGCGCCGACGGGGCCGGCGGCTCCGGCGGGATCGGCGGCGCCGGGGGCGCCGCGGAGGAGGACGAGCCCCACATGAACGGCGGCATCCACGGGCAGGTCCGATGCGAGTGCGGGGCCGCCGGCGCGGGCAGCGCGGGCGGGGCAGCGGCGGGCTGGCAGCAGCTCGGGCTGCTCGCGGCGGCGGCGGCGCTCGTCGCGGCGCGCCGGCGCTCGGCCGAGCGGAGGCGGCACGGCGGAGACGCGTCGCCCGACCTCGTCGGCCCTCGTCTACCTTGATCCCGGCCGCGCGCGCCCGACCTCGTCAGCCCTCGTGGATCTTGATCCCGGGGATGGTCCGCAGCGGGCTCGCGTCCTCGACCCGCGAGCCCTCGAGGTAGACGTTCTTCAGGCTCTTGAGCCCCTGGAGCGGCGACACGTCGCTCACCCGCGTCCGCTTCATCTGGAGCATCTCGAGCTTCTTCAGGCCGGCGAGCGGGCTCAGATCCGTCACCTCGGTCTCGTCGAGCTGGAGCTCGGTCAGGTTGGTGAGCCCGGCGAGCGGCGAGATGTCGCTGACCGGCGTGCGGCCGATGTCGAGCCGGTCGAGCTTCACGAGGCCGGCGAGCGGCGAGAGGTCCTTGACCAGGGTGGCCGACACGCGCAGCGACTCGAGCCGGAGCAGGCCCTTGATCGGGCGGAGATCGTCGATCTTGCCGGGCGGCAGGTAGAGGCCTTTGACGCCCGTGAGCTCGGAGAAGATGCACGGATCGAGCTCGTCGAGCCCCTGGGCGTCGGACAGGTTCATCGTCTTGATGTTCTTGAGCTCGGCGCGCTTGATCGGCCCCTCGGGCTTCTGGAGCTGCTGCCGCACCCGCGCCTCGAGCGCAGGATGAGAGAACGTCACCGGGTCGCTCTTGCTGGTGCACACGACCTCTTGCCGCTTCGGCGGCGCGCTGGCCACGGCCGCAGGGCTCGCCGCGGGGGGCGCGGACGCAGGCGCCTGCGCGGCGGGCGCGGCCGAGGCCGCCGGAGCGGAGGGCTTCGCGGGCTCGTCACAGCCCGAGAGCGAGAGAGCAAGGCCAAGGGACGCAAGCACCAGAGGACGATTCATCGCGTCGATGATACACGAGACCGCGAAAGAAAACCGCCGTCGCAAAGCACGCTCATGGATCGGATCGCGCGCGCCAGACAGGTCTTCACCGGGTCGGCCGGCGCCGCAGCCGCGCTCCCGGCGGAGCTCGAGGGAACATGGATCGATCCCGAGCGTTAATCTTCGATCCGGACGGAGTCATCATCGACACGGAGGCGCTGCACGCGGGGGCGCCACGAGAACGCCGGCAGGCGAGGCGCGCTACAGGGGCAAGAGCAGCAGCCCCTGCCGGGAGTCGAGCTGCTCCGAGAACCACTCCCGGTGACGCCGCTCCACGGCGAGCGACTGGCTCAGGGCGTCGCGCGCGCGGTCGGAGAGGCCCTCTCGGGACGCGAGCATCCGCTCGTAGACAGCGCAGCTATCTTCTTCGTAATGCCTCATCGCCTCCAGGATCGCGCGGTCTCCAACGATCCCGTGGGTCAGCGCTCTGCTCTTCAGCTTGGGTCGGACGACGGTGTCCAGGGGGGGTTCACCGAGCTCCTGGGCCAGGGCGGCGAGCTCCTCGAGGTGGCGTTCGTGGTCTTTCAGGAAGCTCGCGAGCCGGCTCTTGTCGCCTGGGCGGCTCATCCGCGCGAGCGCCGTTGCGAGCGCGTCCACCGCGGACCAATTGAGCTCGATCAGTTCAGCCAAAGACCCGATGAAGGCGGCCTCGCCGCCGATCACGGACGCCATGGAATATCGCTCCTCTCACCGCGGAAGCTCGACCGCCCGCGAAGAGAGAGGTGGGCGGATGCTTCTCCAGGTCTTCGACGCTCGCAAGCCCGGTGCCGGAGCCCGCCTGTGCAGCGGCGATGCATCGCGGCGCGCGCGTCGTCCAGGAACCCCGCGGCTTTCCGCGCTCGTCATCTTCCCCGCGCCGCCCGCGCCGCCTGCGCCGCTCGCCGGAGCCCGCGCGCACGGCGGAATGCGAAGGCGCGACCCAGATCGAGGCTGCGGCCCCACGGCGGGGACGGGACCGCGAGGCGCCGCGGCTCAGGAGGGCTGCTCGCGCCGGGCGATGCAGCGATGGGCCCGGCGCGTCCTGGACATGAGCGCCCGCCCTCCCGCCGTGAGCGGAGGTCTCGTCGCCGAGATCAGGAGAGGAGAGGCGATCGGTGGAAGAGAGCGCCCGGGCAGCGCGGCGCGGGTGAGGCCGCTACTTCTTGCCGAAGAGGCCGCCGAGGGAGCCCGCGAGGCTGCCCACGTCCAGGTTGGCGATGGCGGGGGCCGCCGCGCCGAGCGCGGTGTCGACGTGGGCGGCGAGCGGAGCGGGGAGCTTCGCTTTGAGGAAATTGACCACCGTCTCCACGGCCACGCGGGCCTTGTCTTCCGAGATGCCAACCTTCTCTGCGACCTGCCGTACCAGCTCGTCCATGGCCTCGACGCTCATCCTTTCTGCGCGACCCGCGCATCCGGGGAGAGAGCATCCACGCGCCGATCGGCGCGGGCAAGGGAATTCAGCGCCGCGCGCTGGGCCACGTGGCGCTCGCACCGGCGCGCCGCGGGCAGCGCCCCACGGCGGAGATCGCCGTTCCTCGAGCGGGCGACGCGCTGCTGGGAGAATCGAGCCGCCAGGGTGTCGAGAGCGCCAGGGGACGAGAGAGAGAGAGAGACGAGAGACCGCGGAGCAGCATCGGGGAAGGCGGCGGAGCGCTCTCCTCCGCCGCGGAACCCATGTCGGAGCGAGGGATCGTGACGAGATCGAGACGTCAGGTTTTCTCGGCAACGCAGAAGATGTAGGGGGACGTGACGGGGTTCGGCGCGGGGACCAGACCACGTGCGTCGAGCGCCCACACGACGTTGCACACCACGGACGCCGCGCCCACCGCCGGGACGCGGAGCCAGCGCGGCCCGATGCTGCCCACGCCGAAGAGGCTCACGTCTATCGGGAGGACGTACTCGCTCCACAGGACGTTGAACCCCGCATCGCGATGCGCCCGCACCAGCGCCTCACGGTCGAGCGGCACATGGACGTCGTAGTTGGCCCGGTCGGTCAGCTTGGTCACCCACCCGACGAGCCCGCACATGTTCGGGATCTCCGTGATGATCCGCCCGCCTGGGCGCAGGTAACGAGCGCACGCGCGCAGGCAGCCGGCCGTGTCCTCGAAGTGCTCGACCACGCCGTTCGACACGACGACGTCGAAGGCGCCCACCAAGCGCTCCGGCGGATCGAACAGGTCCGCGCACACGACCTCTCCCGGGATGCCAGCGCGCGCGAGGATCTCCCGCTCCTGCTCGCAACCGATCTCGGTGTAGTCGAGACCGCTGATCTGAAAGCCAAACTCCCGGGCGAGGTAGGGGAGCCAGGCCGATCGGCCGCAGCCGACCTCCAGCAGCCGCTGGCCCTTCGTCTCCATCCCCTCGAACGCGCGAACGAACTGACGATGAAAGGCCTGGAGCACGTATTGCCGTAGCCCGCGCGCGCGCGGGTCAACCGGCTTCGGGATCGACCGTTGCGACCACACTCGACTCCAGTGCGCTTTTCCTGCCTTGTCTCCGGCAGATGACGTCACGTCGCTCATCGCATCCTCTCCAGGGAAGGCCGCCGATCGGGCGATGCCGCGCGGAACCAAAACACGGTTCTCCACCTCGGTCCAGGACAAAGCTGCGCTGTTGCCGCGGTGCGGCACGCCAGCCGAAGGGGCCAGCGCGCGGCTCGGCGGGTCTGAGGTCCCTTCTCTCCGAGACCATGGACGGGACCGGAAGATGCGGTACGGGGATCCCCCCCGCCGGACGTGCCTATGTCTCGCGCTCGAGCGCGCGCACGACGAGCGGCGCCACCGAGCGCAGGGCGCCGGGCGTGTCGGCGAGCTGCTGGCTGCCGGGGTGCGAGTCGGTGCCGAGCAGCGTCGTGAACACGCCCGCCTTCCTGATCTTCTCGAGCGAGTCGCCCGGCAGGACGAGGTGGCTGGTGACGGCGTGGACCTTCGAGGCCCCGGCGGCGAGGTAGGCGCGCCCCGCCTGGACGAGCGACGAGCCGGTGCGGACCATGTCGTCGTAGATGACGACCTCGCGGCCGGAGACATCGGCGTTGATGCCGGTCATGCTGACGCCGTCCCCGCGCCGCTCCTTGTAGACGAACGCCGGGTCGACGCCGAGGGTGCGGGCGAGGCTCTGCACCCACTTGGCCCGGCCGGCGTCCGTGGCGGCGAGCACGTACGGCCGGTCGCCCATCAGCTCGCGGACCGCCTGCGTGATGAGCGGCGCGCCGTAGAGGTGGCGCGTCACGTGCGAGTCGCTGAAATAGAACTCGATACCGTCGGTGTGCAGATCGAAGAGGAAGATGCGCGTGCCCGCGTCGCACGTGGGGATCGCCGAGATGAGCCGCGCCCGCGTCTTCGCGGTCACCACCTCGCCCGGCTTCACCGCCCGCTCCATGGTCGCGTAGCCGAAATACGGCATCACGATCGAGAGCGACCGGGCGCCGGCGCGCGAGATGGCGCAGCCGAGGTCGTAGATCTCCAGCCAGTCGAGGTCCTGGGGAGCGCCGCCGAGCAGGACGACATCGCGCCCCCAGCAGTCGACCGCGACGCGCAGGTAGCGCTCGCCGTCCGGGAAGCTCTTGCGCTCGACGAGGCCTGGCTCGAAGTCGCCTGCGGCGAGGAAAGCAGGCTCCATGTACGCGTACGAGCGGATCGTGATCAGCAGACGGCGCTGGCTCATCGCGCACCTCGGCGGGACGGCCGCGCCGGCCCCTTGCGCGCGCCTCCAGGCTTCGCGGCCCTCGCGAACGGCGCGCCTTTCGCGGCCCTCACGGCCTGCGCGCCCTTCATGGCCTGCGCGCCCTTCATGGCCTGCGCGCCCTTCATGGCCGGCGCGCCCTTCATGGCCGGCGCGCCCTTCACGGCCGGCGCGCCCTTCACGGCCGGCGCGCCCGGCGCGCCCACGCTGGCGAGGACGCTCTTCAGATGGGACTCCGTGCCTGGCTCGCTCGGAAAATCGACGGGATCGGGGAGGTCTTTCATCTGCACGACGTCGCATCCTGCTTCACGCGCGGCCTCGTGCAAATGGCGCCGGAACCTGGCGCGCGCGATGCCCCGGTGGTTGGTGCAGGCGAGCAGCCTCCCGCCCGGGGCGAGCAGGCGGAAGGCGAGCGCGGCGAGCGCGCCGAAATCGCTCGCGGCGCTGAAGCGGCTCTTCTTCGTGGTCGCGAAGCTCGGCGGATCGAGCACGATGAGATCGAAGCGCTGGCCGGCCTGGGCCGCGGCCTTCAGCCACGGGAACACGTCGGCCTCGACCACGACGTGCGCCGCCGGATCGGCGCCGAGCGCGTCGAGGTTGTCGCGCGCCCACGCGATCGCGCCCCGGGACACGTCGACCGTGACGCTCTCGCGCGCGCCGCCCGCCACGGCCGCCACGGTGAACGCGCCCGTGTAGGCGAACAGGTTCAGCACCCGCGCGCCCCGGGCGAGCTCGCGCACCCGCCGCCGGTTCTCGCGCTGGTCGAGGAAGATGCCGGTCGAGAGCCCGTCGCCGAGCCGCACCTTGAACGGCAGGCCGTGCTCGAGCACGGCGAACTCCTCGGGGGCGCTCTCGCCCCGGACGGCGTGCCGCGGCGCGAACTCCTCGCGGCGCGCGTCGACGATGACGCTCGCGTGCTTCGGGCGCACCTTGACGTAGACGCCCTTCGCCCCGAGCCGATGGGCCGCGTCGAGCACGACGTCCCGCGGCGGCGCGCCCGGCTCGCCCTCGCCGCCGCCGAACAGCGACACCACGAGGTGCTCGCCGTAGAGGTCGACCGAGACGGAGGGCAGGCCGTCGCCCGCGCCGTGGACGAGCCGGAGCGCCGTGGTGTCGCCCGCGCGCGCGACGCCGTAGCGCCGCTCGGCGGCCTCGCGCATGGCGCGCTCGACGGCCTCGACGCCCCCCGCGTACGGGTCGGCCGGCGCGGCCGCGAGCCACGCCTCGAAGGCCGCCGGCGGCGGCGAGCGGTAGGCCGCGGCCGCGCCCGTGGACGGGTGGTCGAGGCGGAGCTCGGCCGCGTGCAGGAGCAGGCGCGGGGCCGGGGCGCCGCCGTAGACCGGATCGCCGACGATCGGCAGGCCGATCGCGGCGAGCTGCACGCGGAGCTGGTGGGTGCGGCCGGTCTCGGGCCGGAGCTCGAGCAGGGCGCGGTCGCCGCGGCGCTCGAGGAGCCGGTAGCGGGTGATCGCCAGCGCGCCGCCCCCGCCCCGATCCTCTCGCCCCGCGCCCCGATCCTCTCGCCCCGCGCCCCGATCCTCTCGCCCCCCGCCCCGATCCTCTCGCCCCGCGCCCCGATCCTCTCGCCCCCCGCCCCGATCCTCTCGCCCCGCGCCCGCCTCGGCGATCGCGCGCATCGCGCCGCCCGGCGCCGGGACGAGCCGGTGCCGCAGGGTGCCGCGCGGCGCGCGGTCGCCGAAGCCTGAGACGGCGGCGACGTACGTCTTCTGTACCGTGCGCCCCTCGAACTGCCGCGCGACGGAGGCGTTCGCCTCCCGCCGGCGCGTGAACAGGAGCACCCCCGAGGTGTCGCGATCGAGCCGCTGGTGAATCCCGAGGTAGTCGTCGGCCGCGCCCCGGCCGCGCAGGAAGGCGCGGAGGCGCGTCACCACGTCGTCGATCCGGTCCGCCTCCGGCGCGTGCGTCGACATGCCAGCGGGCTTGTCGACCACGATGAGGTCCTCGTCCTCGGCGAGGATCCACTCCGGATGGAAGTCGGGGAAGAGCTCCGAGAGGGCCAGTCGCGGGATCATCAGTTCTGCTTGACGTCGGTGCCCGGCGGCGCGGTGAACCGGAACTCCGCGGGATCGATCGACGCGGGCTGCGACGCGTTCTCGAAGTCGAACCGGTTCCGGTTGCCCTGCGCGTCGACGATGAGGACGCGCCGGATGACGCCCGGGTCCTTCTTCGCGAGGAGCGCCCTGTCGATATAGAACATCACGAAGTCGTAGTGGGGAGTCGGCGCGCGCGGCTTCCCGACGAGCACGGGGCCGCCCTCGAAATTTGCCTTCTCGTTGAAGGTGAACGTGAACGACGGGCGGAGCCCGTGGCCCATGAGGAACGAGAGCGCGCCCGGATACTCCGAGTTCTGCACCGGCGTGACGAACATCTGCCGGTCCTCGGCGACGTAGACCTTGAGCGACACGCCGTCGGACACGATGCGGTTCTGGTTCGGCGGGTCGTAGCGAAACGAGATCTTGTTCGGCTTCTCGACCGACACGACGCCGCTCTGCTTCTTGACGGCGCCGGAGATCTTCTGGGTGTGCTCCTGCTTGAAGCGCGCCAGGTACGTCTTCTTGCCCACAAAGATCGTGTCGACCTCCGCCGCCACCGCCTCCGCGGATCCCGCCTCGGCGGGCGGCACCGGGGGCGGCGCGCCCACGCCGGGCGCGGAGGACGCCGCCGGCGTCTCGGCGGGCCCGCCGCCCGCGTCCGCCGCCGCCACGGCGCCTGCGTCCGTCGGCTCCGCCGCGCCGCCGGCGTCCCGCGGCGGGCGCTGGCCCGCGTCTCCCGCCGGCGCGCCCGCGGCATCCGGCGCCGCCGCGTCCGTCGCCACGGCCAGCGCGCCCGCGTCCTCGGGCGCCGCGGCGGCGCTCGCCGGCGGCGCGGCGGGCTGCGCGGCGGAGGAGAGCGGCGGGTCCGAGGCCGGCGCGGCGGGGGTGGGCGACGCGTCGGGCGCCGCGCCCACGGGCGCGGGCGGCGCGTCGCACGCGGCCCCGACCAGGGCAGCGGGCAGGACGAGGGCGGCGAGACGGAGGCGGATCATGAAGAGCTCGCTTTCAAGGGAGTGTGCGTCGCGTGTTCTAGGACAGGTAGGGCCGAGGTGGTAGCGCCGACTCCACCGCCGCGAGCGCCGCGAGCGCCGACGTCGATCACGCGCTCGCGCGCTCTCGCCTCGTCGCCGGGGCGCTCTCGCCTCGTCGCCGGGGCGCTCTCGCCTCGTCGCCGGGGCGCTCTCGACCGCCGGCGCTCGAGAAAACGTCGCCCCAGGACGAAGCGCCGAGCGCCGATCCCGTGCGAGCGCGGCGCGACGCGCCGGGTAACGGGTTCGCCGCGGACATCCCGGGCGAGACCATGTCTTGACCCCTATTTCCACGTAGCCCAAACTCTCCGGCCGCATGCGCGTGGGCACTCCCTCCCTGATCGATGCGTCGTCGCTCATCCTGATCCTCGACGTGTCGCGCAAGCTCGCGGCGCCGTGCGATCTCACGGAGCTCCTGGAGCTCATCATCAAGACGGGGCGGGAGGTGATCGACGCGGACCGCGGCAGCGTCTTCCTCTACGACGCGGAGGCCAAGGAGCTTTACTCGCGTGTCGCCACGGGCGAGGCGCAGATCCGCGTCAGCATCGACAAGGGCATCGCCGGCGAGTGCGCGCGCCGGCGCCAGACCATCGTCGTCGACGATTGCTATGCCGACCCGCGGTTCAACCCCGAGATCGACCGCCGGACGGGATATCACACGAAATCCCTGATCACGGTGCCGCTCATCGGGCTCGACGACAAGCTCGTCGGCGTGCTCCAGATGCTGAATTCGGCGGTGGGCCACTTCGGCCCCGACGAGCGCGACGTCGCCGAGCTGCTCGCGGCGCAGGCGGCCGTCGCCGTCCAGCGCACGCTCCTGCTCGAGGAGCGCATGATCAAGATCAAGCTCGAGCACGACCTCACCATCGCGCGCGACATCCAGCAGAACATCCTGCTGCGGCGGCTCCCGCGCTGCCCCGGATACTCGCTGTCGGCGTTCAGCAAGCCGGCCGACGACACCGGCGGCGACATCTACGACGTCATCCGGCTCGACGAGCGCTCCGACGCGTCGCCGATCCTCCTCCTGCTCGCCGACGCGGCCGGCCACGGCATCGGCCCCGCGCTCAGCGTCACCCAGTTCCGCGCCATGCTCCGCATCGGCCTCCGCCTCTCGGCCGACATGGACGCGCTGATGCACCACATCAACCAGCAGCTCATCGAGGACCTGCCGAACGACCGCTTCATCACCGCGTTCCTCGGCATCCTCGACCCGACCACGCACCAGCTCCGCTACCACGCGGCCGGGCAGGGGCCGCTGCTCCACTACCGGGCGGCCGAGGGCCAGATCGTGTGGCGCGATCCGTCGACCGTCCCGCTCGGCATGTTCAAGGACCTCGACCTGCCCCCGACGCCGCCCCTCGTGATGGCGCCGGGCGACCTCCTCGTGCTGCTCACCGACGGCTTCTACGAGTACCAGGACGCCGCCGGCCAGGTGTTCGGCAAGGAGCGCGTGGGCGATCTCATCCACCGCCTGCACGCGCGGCCCACCTCCGACATCCTCGGCGCCCTCCTCGCCGAGGTGCGCCGCTTCGCCGGCTCGGCCAAGCAGATAGACGACCTCACCGCGCTGCTCGTGAAGCGCGACGCCTAGAGCGCGCTCACCCGCTTCCCCTCTCTGCGTCCTTGCGCTAGCTAGGGCCGCGATGGCTGTCGACCCTGTGAACTCCCCGTCCCCCTCCTCCTTCCCCGGCGATCCGCCGGTCGACCTCGCGCTCGCGCAGGCGCACAAGCTCTCGCCGAGCGAGTGGGAGCGCGCGCGCGAGCGGCTCGGGCGGCAGCCGACGTTCACCGAGCTCGGGGTGCTCAGCGTGATGTGGAGCGAGCACTGCTCGTACAAGAGCTCGCGCGTGCACCTCTCCCGGCTGCCCACGACCGGCCCGCGCGTCATCCAGGGCCCCGGCGAGAACGCCGGCGTGGTCGACATCGGCGACGGGTTCGCGGCCGTCTTCAAGATGGAGTCGCACAACCACCCGTCGTACATCGAGCCCTACCAGGGCGCCGCCACCGGCGTCGGCGGCATCCTGCGCGACGTCTTCACCATGGGCGCGCGCCCCATCGCCAACCTCGACTCGCTCCGCTTCGGCCGGCCCGACCACCCGCGCACGGCGCAGCTCCTCCGCGGCGTCGTCGCGGGCGTCGGCGGCTACGGCAACTGCATCGGCGTGCCGACCGTGGGCGGCGAGCTCGTCTTCGACCGCGCCTACGACGGCAACATCCTCGTCAACGCCTTCACCTGCGGCGTCGTCCGCTCCGACCGCATCTTCTACGGGCGCGCGAGCGGCGTCGGCAACAACGTGCTCTACGTCGGCGCCAAGACGGGGCGCGACGGCATCCACGGCGCGACCATGGCCTCCGACGAGTTCTCCGAGGGCGGCCCGAGCCAGCGGCCCACCGTGCAGGTCGGCGATCCCTTCATGGAGAAGCTCCTGCTCGAGGCGTGCCTCGAGATCTTCGCGGAGGACCTGCTCGTCGGCGTCCAGGACATGGGCGCCGCCGGGCTCACCTCGTCGTCGGTCGAGATGGCGGGCCGGAGCGGCAGCGGCCTCGACCTCGACCTCGACCTCGTCCCGCGGCGCGCCGCCCGGCTCACGCCGTACGAGATGCTCCTCAGCGAGTCGCAGGAGCGCATGCTCCTCGTCGCGAAGCCCGGCTGCGAGGCGCGCGTCATCGAGATCTGCACGAAGTGGGAGCTCGACGCGGCGATCATCGGCAAGGTGACCGACACGGGCCGCTGGGTCGTGCGCGCCACGCCCGGCTACGACCCGCTCGGCGGCGCGGCGGCCGGCGTCGCCGCCACCGCCCGCCAACCGGTCGTCGTCTGCGATCTCCCTGTCGACTTCCTCACGGACGCGGCGCCGAAGTACGACCGCCCGCAGCGCGACGACGCCACGCTGCCGGCGCGCCGCGCGTTCGACCCGCGCGCCATCCCGGCGCCGCCCTCCTGGTCCGAGCTCTTCCTCGCGATGGCGGGCTCGCCCAACCTCGGCTCGCGCGCGTGGGTGTGGCGGCAGTACGACCAGATCGTGCGGGGCGGCACCGAGGTCCGGGCGGGCAGCGACGCCGCGGTGGTGCGCGTCCCGTGCGAGAAGGACGGCCAGCGGTTCGAGAAGCTGCTCGCGTTCTCGAGCGACTGCAACGGCCGCCTCTGCGAGCTCGACCCGTTCCAGGGCGCGGCGATGGCGGTGGCCGAGGCGTGCCGCAACGTCGTGTGCGCGGGCGCCGAGCCGATCGGCCTCACCGACTGCCTCAACTTCGGCAACCCCGAGCGGCCGGAGATCATGCGGCAGTTCGCGCTCGCGATCGACGGCATGGCCGCGGCGTGCCGCGCGCTCTCGGTGCCCGTCGTCAGCGGCAACGTGTCGCTCTACAACGAGACCGACGGCCGCGCGATCCTGCCGACCCCGACGGTCGCGGTGGTCGGCCTCGTCGCGGACGCGGGCGACGTGCTGCGGGCCTCGTTCCCGTCCGCCGGCCTCGCGGTGCTGCTGCTCGGCGACCCGCGCGGCGGCCCGCTCGGCGGCTCGGAGTACGTCGCGCGCCACACCGGCGAGGTGAAGGGCCCGAGCCCCGCGCTGGATCTCGACCGCGAGGCGCGGCTCCAGGGGCTCTGCCTCGAGCTCGCGCGCGCGCGGCCGCGGCTGCTCCAGAGCGCGCACGACGTCTCGGACGGCGGGCTCGCGATCGCGCTCGGCGAGTGCTGCGCCGCCGTCGACGACCCGACGGCGATGGTGGGCGCCCGGGTGAAGCTGCCGGAGGGCGAGGAGCTCGCCGAGGCGCTGTTCGGCGAGGCGCCGAGCCGCATCGTGGTGAGCGTCCGGCCCGAGGACGCGCCCGAGGTCGCGCGCAGGGCGAAGGCCGCGGGCGTGCCGTGCGTCGAGCTCGGCGCGACCGGCGGCGACCGCCTCACCATCGAGGCGGCCGGCGGCGAGGTCATCGACGTCGCCCTCGGCGCGCTCCGCGACGCGCGCGACCGGTGCCTCGATCCGATCGTCGGGAGCTAGCGGCTCGTCCGAGCCAGCGGCCAGCCGCGTCAGGGGCTGCCCGTGCGACCATCCGGGCGACGCCCCACGCGCTATCGACGCCGTCCACATTGCGCGCGACACCCGGAGAAGGGAATCTGGTCTCCATGGCCCTCCGCAAGGCAGTCGTCCTCCTCGTCGAGGACAGCGAGATCGATCGCACCATTTACCGGCGCTACCTGAAGGACTGGGCCGACATCGAGGTCAAGCTGATCGAGGCGCCCACGGGGAAGGCCGCCATCGAGGAGTGCGCGAAGAGCCCGCCCGATTGCATCATCCTCGATTACCGCCTCCCCGACATGGACGGCCTCGAGGTGCTCGAGAAGCTGAAGCGCATCACCGACGCCCCCGTCATCTTCATCACGGGCCAGCCGGCCCCGATGATGCTGACGCGGGCGCAGTCGCTCGGCATCGCGGGCTATCTCTGGAAAGAGGTGCTCGGCTCCGCGAGGCTCCGCGAGGCGATCCTGAGCGCGCTCAAGGTCTGCGCCCTCGCCGCCGTCAGCCTGCGCGCCTGACGGGCCTCGACCGCGCGCCGGCGCCATCCGCGGCGCCGTCGCCTATACTCCCTGCATGAAGCGCTGGCTCCCGCTCGGGCTCATCGCCGTCGGCGTCGTCCTCGCCGTCGTCGCGCTGCTGTTCTCGCCCTCCGAGGAGGACCGGATCCGCGAGCGCCTCGCCCAGCTCGAGGACGCGGTGCGCATCGACGACGGCGAGCGGAACCCGCTGGTGCGCCACGGCCGCGTTCGCAAGGAGTTCTCCGAGATCTTCACGAAGGAGGCGAGCGCCCGCATCGTCGAGATCGACGACCGGCTCAGCGGCCGGGACGACCTCACGGCGGCCGCGACCCAGGCCGCGATCGTCTACCAGACCGCGGACGTGAGCTTCGGCGACACGGACATCCAGGTCGACCCCGCCGGCATGACCGCCGCGGTGACCGCCACCGCGACGGTCACGGGCGCGCGGCACGGACAGCCGGTCCGCCGCGACGAGCTGCCCGTGGCGCTCCGGATGGAGAAGGTCGAGGGCGACTGGAAGATCGTCTCCGCCACCGTCCACCCGCGGCGCGCGCCCGAGGGCGACGGCCTCTGACGTCTCCGACGTGCGCCGCGCGCCCCGAGGTCGACGCGCGCGGCCTCGCCCGGGCTCACGGGTCCGTGAGGGGCGCCTCGGCGAGCGTGAAGTAGAACGTCGTGCCCCCGCTCGGCGGCGACTCCGCCCAGATCCTCCCCTTGTGCCGCTCGACGATCCGCTGCGTGATGGCGAGCCCCGAGCCCGTCCCCTCGCCGTACTGCGCCGCGGTCGAGAGCCGCTCGAACATCGTGAAGAGCCGGTGCCGCTCGTCCGCGGGGATGCCCACCCCGTTGTCCCTGACGTGGAAGATCGTGGGGATGGAGGTCTCGTCGAACCCCACCTCCACCCAGGGCTCGGGGCTCACGTTGTACTTGATGCCGTTCGAGATGAGGTTCGCCAGCACCTCCCCGATCCGGATGCGATCGCAGAACACCCTGGGGAGCCTCCGCGGCGCGCGGATCACGGCGCCGCGCTGCCGGAGCGTGCCCGCGAGCCGCCGCTCGACGTCCGCGAGCACCTCGCCGAGGTCGACCTCCCCGAAGGCGAAGTCCACCCGGCTGACGCGGGAGTATTCGTAAAGAGAGTTGATCAACTCCATCGTGCTCCCGGCGAGGTCGCCGATGCGCCGCAGGTGGCCCTGCGACTCGGACGACAGCGCCGCCCCGTCGTCCTCCATCACGAAGGTCGAGAACGACCTGATCCCGCGCAGCGGCTCCTTGAGGTCGTGCGCGACGATGTACCCGAACTGGTCCAGCTCGGCGTTGCTCCGCTCGGCGGCGGCGCGCGCGCTCCGCTCCCGGACGACCTGCCGCGTGAGATCGAGCTCGATGAGCGCGCGCCGGAGCAGCTCGACCGCCTCGATCTCGGCGGGCCTCCAGGCGACGGCGGTCAGCTCGACGGTCTGCTTCCACAGGGCGAAGGAGCGCCGGGGGCCGAGCACGGTGCCCTCGGCCGAGCTCTCCACCGGCTTCTCGGGGTTGCCGCCCCAGCTCACGGTCTGGATCACCTCGGGCCGGAGCCAGACCACGTACCAGGGGTCCGGCTCGGGGATGGAGATGCAGAGCACGCCGCTCGCCGCGTCCTTGATGCCGGCGAGGCCGGGCTCGAGCCGCGCCAGGCTCTCGGTGTGGAACACCGGCTGATCCGCGACGTGGCGCCGGATCCACGCGTGCAGGCTCCTGAGCTCCTCGGGCGCGGGCGAGAGCCCGAGCGCCGTCACCGCGTCTCCGTGGAAGAGGGCGACGCCCGACGCCTCCGCGAGCTTCATGAGCGCTCCGGCGCTCTCCGCGAGCCCGACCATGAGGTCCTCCTGCCGCGAGACCGTGGTCACGACCTCGTCGCTCAGGGCCTTGAGCTCCTGCTTTCGCCCCCTGTCCTCGAGCTTCTCCTTGGCCGCGAGCTGGATCGACAGGAACCTCCCGCAGAGCTCGCAGCCCTGCCGGATCTCGAACGACAGCGGCCTGGCGGTGCGATGGTGGCAGGCGATGAGCCCCCAGAGGACGCCCTCGCGGATGAGCGAGACGCTCATCGACGCGCCGACACCCATGTTCTTGAGGTACTGGATGTGCATCGGCGAGACGCTCCGGAGCACGGAGAAGCTCAGATCGATGGGCGCGTCCGGCTGGGGGACGATGTCCGAGGGCTGGTATCCGACGTCCGGGATGATGCGGAGCCAGTTCCGGAGATAGAGCTCCCGCGCCTGCGGCGGGATATCGGAGGCCGGATAGCGCAGCCCGAGATAAGGCTCGATGTCCGCCTCCCTGGCCTCGGCGATGACCTCCCCGTTCCAGTCGCGATCGAACCTGTAGATCATCACCCGGTCGTACCCGGTCAGGCGCTTGATCTCCTCGGCCGTCACGTCGCAGGCCTCGAAGAGCCCGTCCGCCGACTGGATCCGCTCGATCGCCGCGTGGCTCACGCGGTACACGCTCGAGAGCGACACGTCGCCGGGCGAGGCCGCGGGCTCGAGCTCCACGATCAGCCGCTCCCCCGCCCGGTGCACGATCGCGTCGAGCCACACGCCCGCGCCGCCGTCCCTGGACCTCACCTTGAGGGGGTTCATCGCGGAGGGGTCCGGCGACCGGAGGACGGACTCGAGATCTCCGCCCCCCGCCAGCGCGAGGAGATCGGGGAGCGCGCGCCCGAGGAGCGCCTCCGGCCCGCTCCCCAGCAGGGCGCCGACGTTCAGGCTGACATGCCGGACGGCGAGATCGCCGGAAGAGAGGGCGAGCAGCGCGCCGTGCGGCTGGATCCTGCCGGGGATGTGGATGGGCTCGGCCGCGCAATTCGTGAGGTCGACGCGCTGCCCGCGCCCACCGCGATGCTCCTGCATCATCTCCGCTTCTCCGCTGGACCGCGCCCCTCGACGACGACCCAGGCGGCGGGAGGACGCGGCGGTTCGCTCGACCCGCTCGTCGTTAGTGGAACTCGCCGGCGGGGTCGAGCGGTTCGGCCCGGACCCGCGCGCCCCCGCGCCCGGGGCTGCTCCGGCCGGGCGCGCTCAGCGGCGGGGCGCGCGGCCGCGCCCTCCCGCGCGCCGTCCGCGCGTCAAAAAAAAAGAAAGGCCGGTCGGGAGAGCCCGCCGGCCTGGGATCCGCTGCCGGATCCACCGGGGCCACACAGGAGCGCCGGCGGATGGGGGATCCTCCGGCGGTACCCGACAAGGCCCGCGGTCACGAGAGAGAAGACAGAGAAGAGAGGAAAGCGATACGAAGCGGGATCAAGGAAGAAAGAAGCGGGAATCAGAAGAGAGAGAAAAAGAGAATCAGAAGAGAGAGTCAGAAGCAGGAATCAAGCGAAGAGAAAAGAACTGAAACCAAGAACGAAGAGGAAGAAAAGACGAAGCTGAAGGGTAAGACAATCCAAGAAGCCAGTCAAAGCGAAAGAGCAAGGCGAAGTATCAAGCGCAGACTTGAATCGCAAGAACAAGCTCAAGAGAAGCGACGGGACAAGCTGAAGCGAGACATGAAGCAGAGTCGTTCGAGAGCCGAAGAAGAGGTAAGAGAAGCTCGGACCAAGATCGACAAGCTGATCACGATAAGCCAACTCGCTCGGCGCGCGCGATGCGCACCTCAATCATCCTCCTTCATCGCCTCAAGGCGGCTGTCATCAGGTGAACCGAAGTCCTCGCCGGCGTCCGGCGTCAAGTCAATCAAGGAGCCCGATAGCAAGCACCGTGGCATCCGGGTGGCGGCGGGGTAACGATCGCCCGGCAGTCGCTGCCGTCGATCACCTCGCTCGACGCCCCCCAGGGACGGCGGCATGCATTGCGAACGATGTGCCAGGGGGGCCGCTCCCGTCGAGTCCCCCTGAAACAGAACGGCGACCGGGAGCGACATCTGCCAGATACATTGAGCAATGGGCGGGCCAACCGGCAATGCGCCGCGGGACCGGCCCCCGGCGGCCAGAAATGCAGCGAATTTGGCCGCTAGCGTCCGGTTCACGTACGCTCGAAGTGCGGGCTCCGTAATACATTTCCGCAGGGACTGCTTCGATCCAGGGATGGGTTCAGATCCAGAACGCAAACCTCACCTGGACATGAACATGTCCACGCGCCGAGGGTCAAAGCGCCTATTGTCGCGCGGTGGGAGTGAAGAATTGCGAAGTGGCGGCACGGCCCTGCGCGGCGCACCGCGGCACGCGGCAGCCCGGCGCGCAGCGCGTCACGCAGCGGGGCGCGCAGCACGGCACGCGGCGCGCAGCGCGGAACGCAGCGCGACGCGCCGCAGGGTCGGGCGCGACGCCCGGCGTGCGGCGCGGCGCAGGCGCACCGTGTGCGCGCGCGGCGCGCCGCGCTACCGGCAGCCGGCCTGGATCAGCGGCTCGACCACCCGGCCGATGTTCTCCTGGGGCGCGGAGAAGCGCTCACCCTCGAGCTTCCTCAGCGCGCCCAGGAACCGCGGCCAGCTCCCGCCGCAGGTCGCGAGCAGCGCCCCGAGCTCCGGGGTGCCCGAGTTGTAGACGCGGAACTGCACGAGCGACGCGTTGTTCAGCGGGCGGCGCGCCCCGATGTCGGCCCTGAGCCGGGCGAGCACCGCCTCCTTCTCCGCCCGCTTCTCGGCGTCGGTGGCCGGCGACTCGTACAGCCGGTTCAGGTGGACGTAGGCGTCGTGCAGCGTGCGCGCCCGCGCCTCCCCCCGCTCCTGCTCTCGCATGTAGGACGTCTTCTCCGCCGAGAAGGGGCCCACCCGCTCGTCCAGGTAGAGCTTGGCGAGCTCGTCCCCGACGAAGCTCGCGAGGCTCTCGTTCAGCCGCGTCTGGCCCTTGATGTAGAGCGTCGCGTGCAGCGACTCGTGCAGCACCACGTTGGCGAGCTCGCCGAGCGCCTCGTCCCCGCTCGAGATCATCGTGGACAGGACCGGATCCTCCAGCCAGCCGAGCGTCGAGTAGGCGCCCGCCGGGCGCACGTCCACGTCCCAGCCGGCCGCCTTGAGCGGCGCGGCGAACTCCCTGGCGTCCTCGAGCTCGAACCAACCCAGGTACGGGACCGTGCCGACGATGGGAAAGCTCCAGGTCTTCGAGCGGAACCGGAGCGGCTCGCACGCGCTCACCACCCAGACGGCCGCCGGGCGATCGAGCTCGACGTACGTCCGGTAATTGCCTGTCGGGGTGAGGCCGTGTCGCTCCCCGAAGCGCTTGATGTGCGGCACCTCGCGCAGCAGCGCGCGCGTCCGCCACGACCTTCGGGCGTCGAGGGAGGCGTCCTTCAGCGACTCGGTCCGCCACGCCATCGAGAGCTGCCCGAGGCTCGCCTGCGCGACGTAGCGCACCTCGGTGCACCCGGAGAGCAGGGCGCACAGCGCGAGCGCGAGGAGGACGGAGGCGGCCTCGCCCCCGCGCCCCCGGAGGCGGCCGCGCGGCGCGGACCACGAGCGCGCCGCGCCGCGGCGCGCGACGGCCGGTAGCCTTTCGCTCATGATCTAGCTGATAGCTGGCGGCGCGGGCTTCACAAGATCTTCCGCGCGCGAGCGCCGCGCGTCTCCCACGATCCGCCGCGCGCGTCTCCCACGATCCGCCGCGCGCGAAGCGCGCGCGGCAGGCCGGACGCCGCGCCCGGCGGCTCAGGAAGGCGCGGACGCCCCCCACAGACTGAACTGCGCGGCCGGGACGATCGGCGCGCGCTCCCGCGGAGAGGCCTCGTCCACGGCGTGCAGGGCCTCGCGCGCGAGCGGGTAATCGCGCGGCGCCCCGTTCGACAGCACCATCTGGATGAAGCTGAGGTGCCCGGTGCGGAACGCCGCGGCGGCGCAGGCGAGGTAGAACTCCCACTTCCTCATGAACGCCGGGTCGAACCCGGTGACCCGCGCGATCTTGTCGCGGTTCTCCAGGAAGTTCTTGCGCCAGCAGCGCGCCGTCAGGGCGGAGTGGCGCCGCAGGTTCTCCGCGTCGAGCACGTCGAGGCCCCGCGTCGCGGCGCGCGACGCCATCCCCCGGAGCGACGGAGGCCAGTAGCCGGGGAAGATGTGCGCTTGCAGGAACGGGTCGGCCCACGGCGACTCCTGCGCCCGGGTGACGCTCTCGAGCAGGCAGACGCCGCCCTCGGCGAGCAGCGCCTTCACCCGGTCGTAGAACACGTCGATCCGGCGCTCGCCGGCGTGGCACATCGAGCCGAGGGAGACGAGCCGATCCCACCGCGGCTCGGCCTCGAGCTCCTCGTGGCTCATCACGCGGACCTCGACCGGGAGCCGGCGCGCCGCCGCCTGCTCGCGGATGTACCTCGCCTGGTTCTCGCAGAGGGTGATCCCGAGGCACTGCACGCCGTACGCCTCGGCGGCGTGGAACATGAAGTGCCCCCACCCGCACCCGACATCGAGCAGCCGCTGCCCGCGCCGGAGCGCGAGCTTCCGCGCCACGACGGCGATCTTGTGGGCCTGGGCGTCGTCGAGCGCCTCGCCTGGAACCCTGAAGTAACCGCACGAGGTCTGGAGCCGCCTGTCGAGATAGAGAGCGTAGAAGTCGTTGCCGAGCCCGTAATGGCGCTCGACCGCGCGCTGCTCGCGCCGCGCCGCGCCGGAGCCCCGCCCGATCCCGAGCGCGTCGAGCAAGCCCGCCGCGCCGCGCTCGCGCGGCGGCGGCGCGACATGCGACAGGGGCGACAGGCGCGGCAGGCGCGGCAGGCGTGAGCCAAGCGCTTGCACCGATCGCACGGGCCCCGCCGACCGCGCGAGCTCGAACAGGCCGGCGAGCGCGTCCTCGAGATCTCCCTCGAACGTCACCTCGCGACGGATGTACGCCTCGCCGAGGCCCAGCGTGCCCCGCAGCAGCGTGTCGCAGAGCGCCCGCCGCGTCCTGAACGTCATGGAGAGCGCGGGCGCGCCCGCGCCGAAGCGCAGGCGCTCGCCGCCCCAGAAGCGCACCTCGAACGGAGTCCCTTCATGGCGCTCGAGCAGGCGCGAAGCCGCTTCCTTGAAACGACGGGACAACAGCGGAATGTCGCCCTTCCTGACGATGAACATCAGACCCCCTCCGCGACCCCCCGGCCGCCCGACGAGCTGAACCGACCTGCGCTTTCCCGTCAAGCCACATGTCGTCCATTCAACATCACGACAACCAGCCTCGAAACGCCCACAACGGCCGGCGGACAACCGGAGCAGGCGATGTCGTCCTCGATCAGGATGAACGTAATCGACGACTCGCGGCCCGCATCCGAGGTGCCTTCGGGAAGATCCTGAGATTTCAAGCCATCTTCGGGAGTGTCCCGATAACGCTCTTGTGTCGGGGAGGTTTCATGTTCCGGACGACGTGGTGAGTCCGAGGAAGGAAATCAGGAAGATGATTGGCGTTTGTCTCCACCTTCCTGTCTGCGTCACGTCTCCATCGTCGATCTGCCCGCGCGCGGCGTGGTCGCGGGCCCGGGCGATGCGCGCCGGCCCGCGACCACGCCGCGCGCGGGCGGATCGACGAGATCGGCCCTCACGCGCGCACCTCCGCCGCGCGGCTCGCCGGTGAGGCGCGCTCACGGTGCGCTCACGGCCCGCCGGCGTCGGCACACCGGAGCACATTCGCGCCGGACGCGCGACGCCGCGCCCTGTCAAGGAGAAAGGAGACGCACGCCACTTCGGCTTCCGTTTCGCTGGGATACCGGCTCTATTGGACCGTAGGCGGACTCTCGACGGCCGGGAGAGAACGAAGAGAGCCCCGCCGGATGGAGAGCGACATCGGCCACGACCGAGACGTGGTCATCGAGCGATCACGGCGGCGCCGGACGGCGAAGCGGCGCGGCCACCCCTTGTGGACATCAGAGGAGGAGGCATCAGTGAGCCAGGCCCGACCCCATGTGCTCGTGGTAGACGCCGAGGAGTGGGTCCTCGACCGGCTCGCGGTCGAGCTCCGCGAGGGGGGCTTCGACGTCACCTGCGCGGAGAGCGGCCTCGCCGCGATCGAGCTCGTCAAGGCGCGCCGGTTCGACCTCGCGGTCGCCGACGTGAGGGCGCCCGGCATGGAGGGCGGCGGGACCATCGCCGCGCTCAAGGCGATCAGCCCGGACCTCGAGATCATCGTCGGCGCCCCGTACTCCAGCGCGCAGGCCGCCGTCGAGTGCATCAAGAGCGGCGCGTACGACATCCTCGAGAAGCCGTACGACATCGAGGACATGAAGAGGCTGCTCGGGGCGGCGATGCTGCGCACCCACCTCGACGCGGTGGCCGCCGTCCACCAGGCGAGCGCCGCCCTCGCCGCGTCCCTCTCGCGCGACGATTTCCCGGAGCGCGCTGTGGACCTCGCGGCGAAGGTGGTCTACACGACCGGCGCCGCGCTCTCCCTCGCGCTCGACCAGGGGGCCGCGCTGTACCAGGCGGCCTGCGGCGCCGAGGTGCCGGCGGCGTTCATCGCGCGGCTCGCCGGCCAGGTCGAGGGCGCGCTCGCCCCGGTCCGCCTCTGCGCGGACGACACCCCCGAGCTGCTCTGCACCGCGGAGGGCGATCGGTTCGGCGCCGCCATCGTGGCGCCGCTCCGGCTGGGCGAGAGCTCGTTTGGCGGCCTGGTGGTGCTCCGCGACGAGCGCCTGCCGGCGTTCACCAGCCAGGAAGAGCAGGCCATCGGCATCTTCGCGATCGAGCTCGCGCTCGCCTTTTACGCTCACAAGGTACGGCCCGCGCGCGGCCCGCGCGCCGCCTGACGCGCCCCCCTCCGCAGCGGCTCGGGCGACCCGCTCCCCCGGGCGGCGCGCCGCCCGAGATCAGCGGCCGCCGCCCGCAAAATCTTCGGCGATCGAGCGCGAGATTCCCTCTGGCGAACGCGTTCACGCCCCACTAAAGGAGGGGAGCGATGAGCCCCACTGCTGCCCCATCGACTCTCCCCTCCAGGGCCCAGCGCGCCGCGCTCTTCTACCGGGATCTCGTCGGCAAGAAGTTCGCGATGGCGCTGAGCGGCGTCGTCTTCTTCGGCTTCGTGATCGGCCACATGGCCGGCAACCTGCAGGTCTTCCTCGGCCGTCAGAAGTTCAACGACTATGCCGCGTTCCTCCACGGGACCCCCTCGCTGCTGTGGGGGACGCGGCTGGTCCTCCTCGCCTCTCTCGTCGTCCACCTCTACACCGGCGTCACGCTCGCGCTGCACAGCCGCGCCGCCAGGCCGGTGCGCTACCAGGTGAAGGGGCAGCGGCACCCGAACCTCGCCGCGCGCACGATGCTGCTGAGCGGCGGCGTCCTCGCCGCCTTCATCCTCTATCACCTGCTCCACCTGACGACGGGCACCGTGCACCCGGACTTCGTGCCGCTCGACGCCTACGACAACGTCGTGAAGGGCTTCAGCTCGGCGCCCGTGGCGATTGCCTACGTCGTGGCGATGGGCCTGCTCGGGCTGCACCTCTACCACGGCGCGTGGAGCATGTTCCAGTCGATGGGCCTCACCCACCCGCGCTACACGCCGGCGCTCAGGAAGTTCGCGGCCGCGTCGTCGATCCTGCTCGTCGTCGGCTTCTCGTCCATCCCGCTGGCCGTCCTGTTCGGCCTGGTCGGCTGAGCCCGGAGCGTCCCCCACCATGCAGCTCAACGCGAAGATCCCCGAAGGTCCCATCGAGAAGAAGTGGGACCAGCACCGCTTCAACCTGAAGCTCGTCAACCCGGCGAACAAGCGGAAGTACACCGTCCTCGTCGTCGGCACCGGCCTCGCCGGGGGCGCGGCGAGCGCCACGCTGGCCGAGCTCGGCTACAACGTGAAGAGCTTCTGCTTCCAGGACTCTCCGCGCCGCGCCCACAGCATCGCCGCGCAGGGCGGCATCAACGCCGCGAAGAACTACCAGAACGACGGCGACAGCATCTACCGCCTCTTCTACGACACCGTGAAGGGCGGCGACTACCGCGCGCGCGAGGCCAACGTCTACCGGCTCGCGCAGATCAGCGTGAACATCATCGATCAGTGCGCCGCGCAGGGCGTGCCGTTCGCGCGCGAGTACGGCGGCGTGCTCGCGAACCGCTCCTTCGGCGGAGCGCAGGTGTCGCGGACCTTCTACGCGCGCGGTCAGACGGGGCAGCAGCTCCTGCTCGGCGCCTACCAGGCGCTCGAGCGGCAGATCGGCCTCGGCAAGGTGAAGATGTACCCGCGCACCGAGATGCTCGACCTCATCGTGGTCGACGGCAAGGCGCGCGGCCTCATCACCCGCAACCTGATCACGGGGGCGCTCGAGACGCACCTCGGCGACGCCGTCGTCCTCGCCTCGGGCGGCTACGGCAACGTCTTCTTCCTCTCGACGAACGCGAAGGGGTCGAACGCCACGGCCATCTGGCGGGCGCACAAGCGCGGCGCGCTCTTCGGCAACCCCTGCTTCACGCAGATCCACCCGACGTGCATCCCGGTCTCGGGCGACTACCAGTCGAAGCTGACGCTCATGAGCGAGTCGCTCCGGAACGACGGCCGCATCTGGGTGCCCGTCAACGCGGGCGACACCCGCGCGCCGGAGCTCATCCCCGAGGGAGAGCGGGACTACTACCTCGAGCGCCGCTACCCGAGCTTCGGCAACCTCGTGCCGCGCGACGTCGCGTCGCGCGCCGCGAAGGCGGTGTGCGACGAGGGCCGCGGCGTCGGGCCGACGAAGCTCGGCGTGTACCTCGACTTCTCGGACGCGATCCGGCGCCTCGGCAAGCCGGCCATCGCCGAGCGCTACGGCAACCTCTTCGACATGTACGAGCGCATCACCGGCGACGACCCGTACAGCGTCCCGATGCGCATCTACCCGGCCATCCACTACACGATGGGCGGGCTCTGGGTCGACTACAACCTGATGAGCACGATCCCCGGCATGTTCGTGCTCGGCGAGGCGAACTTCTCCGATCACGGCGCGAACCGCCTCGGGGCGAGCGCGCTGATGCAGGGCCTGGCCGACGGCTACTTCATCATCCCCTACACGATCGGCGATTACCTCGCGTCGACGAAGCTCGAGCGGGTCGACGATCTCCACCCGGCGGTGCGCGACGCCGAGCGCGACGCGAGCGCGCGGCTGAACAAGCTGCTCGCGACGACCGGCTCGCGCACGGTCGACTCGTTCCACCGCGAGCTCGGCAAGATCATGTGGGAGCACTGCGGGATGGCGCGCAACGCGACCGGGCTGAAGGGCGCGCTCACGCGGATCCCGGAGCTCCGGGAGCAGTTCCACCGCGACGTGCGCGTCTCGGGGACGGGCACCGGCCTGAACCAGGAGCTCGAGAAGGCGGCGCGCGTCGCAGACTTCTTCGAGCTGGCGGAGCTCATGTGCCGCGACGCGCTCTTCCGCGAGGAGTCGTGCGGCGGTCACTTCCGCGAGGAGCACCAGACGCCCGAGGGCGAGGCGCGGCGCGACGACGAGAACTTCACCTATGTCTCCGCCTGGGGGTGGCGAGGCGAAGGCCAGGCCCAGGAGCTCTTCAAGGAGCCGCTCCAGTTCAACGAGGTTCACCCCACGCAGCGGAGTTACAAATAATGCGCCTCACCCTCCATGTCTGGCGGCAGAAGGGCAAGTACGAAGCGGGCCGGTTCGTCACGTACGAGGTGCCCGACGTCAGCGAGCACATGTCCTTCCTCGAGATGCTCGATGTGCTCAATCAACGGCTCATCCTCAAGGGTGAGGAGCCGATCGCGTTCGATCACGACTGCCGCGAGGGCATCTGCGGCATGTGCGGCTTCATGATCAACGGCCAGGCGCACGGCCCGCTCCGTGGTACGACCGTGTGTCAGCTGCACATGCGTCACTACAAGGACGGCGACGTGCTGTGGCTCGAGCCGTGGCGGGCGCAGGCGTTCCCCATCGTGAGCGACCTCGCCGTCGACCGCAGCGCGTTCGATCGGATCGTGGCCGCGGGCGGCTACATCTCGGTGCCGACGGGCAGCGCGCCGGACGCCAACGCGATCCCGGTGCCGAAGCCGATCGCCGAGCGCTCCATGGACGCGGCGGCGTGCATCGGCTGCGGCGCCTGCGTCGCCTCCTGTCCGAACGCGTCGGCGTCGCTGTTCACCGCGGCGAAGCTCACGCACCTCAACATCCTGCCGCAGGGGGAGCCCGAGCGCGATCAGCGGAGCCTCAACATGGTGGGGCAGATGCGCGTCGAGAACTTCGGCCACTGCACGAACATCGGCGAGTGCGAGGCGGTCTGCCCGAAGGAGATCCCGCTCGACGTGATCGCGCAGATGAACCGCGACTACCTGCGCGCCACGCTGCGCCACCGCGACGTGCAGTCCAAGGGCGGCACCGGCTGACGCCGCCCGGCAGCGCCGCCGACCCCTCGGCCGGCGGCGGCCGCCCGCTGTCTCCTCCTTCCTCACGAAGTCCCTCCCCACCCTGTCACCCCGGTCCGCGCACAGGGCGGACGGCAGCGCACCGTCGCGGCCGGCCCGCCGCGCCCGCCCGGCCGAGCGCCCACACCGCTGCCGCGCCCCGCCGAACCGCGCGCCATGGACGAGCCCCTGCTCGCCCCGACCTGGGCGAGCCCGTCAGCGCTGCTTTCCGCGTCAGGATGGCCCTCGCTGCCGCAAGGCGCAGGCTGCGTCGCCTAGGCGCCGGGATGCGCCGGGGGCGCGCCGCGCGATGACAGGCGAATCCCGGAGCCGCCGCCGCGCCAGCGGCCCGCGCGGCCGACCAGGACGTTCATGGCGGCCCTGACCCGACCTACCGCCTCTGCGCGAATTTTCCACCAGCACGAGAGATCAGCGCGGCCCTGTGGAGAACGCATCAGGATCTTCCCGATCGTCGACTCAGGCGCTTCCTAAATGATCGTCGCTCACCGCGACCGGACCGTACAGCCAACGTGGGATAACCACTCGGCTTGTTTCAAGAACACCTCGCCGCGACTTGCGCTCACGGAGTGGTCTCTCTCTGAATACGACAGACCTTCGACGCTCCAGTAGCAGCGCAACCGGGAAGATGACGTGGGGCTCTCCCGCGTGACAAAGAAACGTGTCAGGGTCAACAGCAGCTTGTTCGAGCTCGCTAGTTCGAATAGCCTCGGAAGCTGTCCCGAACGGGATCATGCGTCATAAGACAATTGTGGTCACCCCACAGCATGTCGTAGAGTAAGTTGAACTTAGAGCGCCGCGGCGAGGGGGGGGCTCCCGCTGCGAGTGCGCCAGGATCGCATCGAATCATCGCTCTTCTGCGCAGAGCCGGGTCAAGAGGGGGCCGGCAGCAGGAGAAGCACGGCCACTGCACGCGGGCGATCTCTCACTCGGCGGGTCGGTAGATCCGCTTCGACATGGCGACGACGCACACCGGGACCGCAGACCGGGCCGGGCGAACCGCAGCACGGCGCCTCTGCTGCGCAGCTCGCGCTGCGCGCGCGGCGGCCCTGCTCGCGGAGTTCGGCGCCGCGACGGCGAGACGAGGCGGTCGGATGCGGGAGTTCGAACATCAGATCAGGTCTGTTTGACGAGCGAAGAAGTAGGAGGGGACTTCATGAGCAGCAGCATCGACGGCCTTAACCTGTCTCCGAAGAGCGTCCACGATGCCGCCGTTGTGCTCGACACCGTGACGGAGCGGCTCATCGCCGCGGGCGACCGGCGCGCCGCGTTCACGGACGTTTACGGGATCGTCACGCGCGCTGTCGCGGCGCAGGTCGAGCGGCGCGACGGCGTGTTCCTCGAACCGGCGTGGATCTCGCGCCTCGCGGGCCGCTTCTGCGAGCGGTACCTCGAGACGCTCCGCTGGTTCGAGCGGGGCGCGGCGCAGGACTGCGGCGCGTGGCACATCGCGTACGCGAGCACGTCATCCCGGTTCACACCGCCCGTGCAGAACGCCCTGCTCGGGTTCAGCGCCCACATCAACTACGACCTGGTCTTCGGGATCCACGCCACGGTCGTCGAGTTCGGGCACGCGCACGATCCGAGGATGCTCGCGAGGCTCAAGCACGATCACGACGAGGTGAATACGATACTCCGCCGCTCGGTCGCCGAGGCGCTGGCGCGCCTCGCCGCCCGGCACGGCTGCCCTTTGAGCGCGTTCTTCCGCGACAACGCCCCGGACCTCGCGACCTGGGTGGCCATGGAGATGCTGTCGCGCTGGCGCGAGCGCGTCTGGGTCGACGTCGTCGCGCTCCTCGCCGCGCGCGACGCGGGCGAGCGGGCGGCGCTCGCCCGCGGCGTGGAGCAGCGCTCGTCGCGCATCGCGCAGATGCTCGCGCTGCCCGCGATCTATCAGGCGCCCGGCGCGGCGCTCCGCCTCCTGTCGACGGCCGCGTGACGCCGGGGGCGGCCGGCGCGCGCCCCGATCGTAGAATGGGGGCATGAGCAAGCTGCCGAAGGAGCCGCCCTCCCACGAGATCACCCCTCCAGCGCTCTACACCCTGCGCCGGCGCGAGCTCCTGAAGAACGCGGCGCTCTTCGCCGGCACCGCGTCGGCCGTGGGCGGCGGCCTCGTCTGGCTCACGGGCGGCCAGGCTGGCGTGGCGGACACGGCCGGCCGCGGCGCGCCCGGCGGGTCCGCCGCGCCGCCCGTCGACGCGCCCCCGCTCCCGGAGGCGGCGCCGACCCCGGTGACCAGCGGGAGAGACCCGTTCGTCACCGACGAAGCGCGCACCGCCTACGAGGACATCGTGTCCTACAACAACTACTACGAGCTCGGCCTGAGCAAATCCGAGCCGGCCGCGAACGCGGGCCGGCTCCGGCTCCGCCCGTGGAGCGTCGCGTGCGAGGGGGAGGTCAAGAAGCCCGAGGTCATCGATCTCGACACCCTCCTCAGGTGGTTTCCCCTGGAGGAGCGCGTCTATCGCATGCGCTGCGTCGAGGCGTGGTCGATGGTGATCCCCTGGCTCGGGTTCCCGCTCGCCGCGCTGCTCAGGCGCCTCGATCCGACCTCCCGCGCCCGCTACGTCCAGTTCACCACCCTGCTCGATCCAGCGCAGCTCCCCGGCCAGCGGAGCGACGTCCTCGACTGGCCTTACGTCGAGGGGCTGCGGATCGACGAGGCCATGCACCCGCTCACGCTGCTGGCCGTGGGGCTCTACGGCAAGTCGCTGCTCGGACAGAACGGCGCGCCCCTTCGCCTGGTCGTCCCCTGGAAATACGGCTTCAAGGGGTGCAAATCGATCGTGAGCATCAAGCTCACCGAGCGTCAGCCGAAGACGACCTGGAGCCAGGCCGCGCCGGACGAGTACGGGTTCTATGCGAACGTGAACCCCGCGGTGGATCACCCGCGGTGGAGTCAGGCGAGCGAGCGGAGGATCGGTGAGCTGAGGCGCCGTCGCACGCTGCCGTTCAACGGCTATGCGGAGGAGGTCGCCGGCCTTTACAGCGGCATGGACCTGCGGGAGAACTTCTGAGAATGAGCTCGCCAGCGAGGCCGGTGGACCCGTGAGCCCGGTGAGCCCGATGAAGGCGGCGAGCCCGGCGAACCCCGCGGGGACGACGAGGACGCCGCCGCGCGCCGGCGCGCCGGCGGCCCGGAAGCTCGCCTGGCTCCCGCCCGCGATCGTCACGGGCGGCCTGATCCCGCTGGTCGTGCTCGGCCTGCGCGCCGCTACCGGGGCGCTCGGGCCGAACGCCGTCGCCGAGGCGCTGAACCAGCTCGGCCTCCTCGCGCTCGTGCTGCTCGTCGCCTCGCTGGCGGCGACGCCGCTCAGGCTCGCCTCGGGCTGGACGTTCCCGATCCGGATCCGCAAGGCGCTCGGGCTGCTCGCCTTCTTCTACGCGTGCGCCCACTTCCTGACGTACGCCATCGTCGATCAAGGGCTCGACGTCCGCACGATCGTCGAGGACATCACGGAGCGGCCGTTCATCCTCGCCGGCTTCGTCGCGCTCCTCCTGCTGATCCCGCTCGCGGCGACGTCGACCGCGCGCATGCTGAAGCGCCTCGGCGCCGCGCGCTGGAAGCGCCTGCACCGCCTCGCGTATGTCGCCGCCGTCCTCGGGGTGGTGCACTTCTTCCTCCGCGTGAAGAAGGACGCGACGGAGCCGCTGATCTACGCGGCGCTGCTCGCGCTGCTCTTCGCCGCGCGCATCGTCAGCGCCGTCCTGCACAGACGCGCGGCGTCGCGCTGAGCCCTGCGCCACGTCGTCGCCGGGCGACGAAGCTGCCGCGCTGCGCGGCGAGTTCGGATAGCATCGCGCCTTGACCGCGAACGCGTGAGGACCGCCGCATGAAGCTCTTCACCCTCGGGGACAGCATCTCTCAAGGCCTCATGTCGCTCGGCGTGGCGCGCACCCACCTCGCCTACTCGACGTGGATCGCGCGCGCGCTCGGCGTCGAGGTCGGCGACGGGTTCTCGAGCCCGGCGTACCGCGTCCCCGACTACCCGGCCCACGGGCTCCTCCTCGATCTCGAGGTGGTGCTCCGCCGCCTCTACCTCGCCTTCGGATCGAGGATCGAGGGGCTCGAGTGGGCCGCGTTCGTCACCGAGATCAACCGGGTGCTCGACGTGGCCGAGGACCACTACGAGCGCGGCGAGGGGGCCGGCCCGTACCGCGGGGGGAGCGTCCCCTGGTTCCACAACGTCTCGGTGTACGGCTACGACGTGGCCGACGCGTGGCTCGTGACGCCGGCGCTCTGCGAGGAGCGGATCGCGGCCGCGCCCGGCGCCGGCGACGGCTTCCTCCATGTCCCGAGCGCGTCGTTCTACCGGACGGCGCTCCGCGTCCTCAACCCCTCACGGGACCCGCGCCTCGACGGGTTCAGCCAGCTCGACTGGCTCGCGCACCACGCGCGCGGCGAGGGCGTCGAGAGCCTCCTCCTCTGGCTCGGCCCGAACAACGCGGTCGGCTCGGCGATCCTCCTCAGCATCGCGGCGACCGAGGACAGGCCGGACCGGCGGCCCGTGTCGCTCAGCTTCGACGAGCGCACCCGCGCGCAGTGGAACCTCTGGATGCCCGACGACTTCGTCGCCGAGTACGGCGAGCTGCTCGACCGCATCGACACGATCATGCGGCGCAACGAGCACCCGGGCTGGCGCGTGTTCGTGGCCAACGTGCCCCACGTGACGATCGCGCCCATCGCCGCCGGCGTCGGCGACCCGCGCCCGGGCTCTCCGCGCTACTTCCCCTACTACACGTACCCCCCGCTCGCGCAGGGCCCCCGCCTGGTCAAGGCCGGCGCGCCGCACCTCACGGAGATGGACGCGCGGTTCATCGACGCGACGGTCGACGCCTGCAACGCGCAGATCGCCGCGCTGATCGAGGAGAGGAACGCCCGCCACCGGGCCCGGCGATATCACCTCGTCGACATCTCCGGCAGCCTGGACAGGCTCGCGTACCGGCGCAGCGGCGGCGAGCCCACGTACGAGTTCCCCGCGTACTTCAAGGACGGCGTCGCGGCGCCGATGGACACCCGCTACTACCACGTCGACCGCGCCGGGCGCCGCAAGGCGGGCGGCATCGTGAGCCTCGACGGCGTGCACCCGAGCGTCATCGGCCAGGGGCTCCTCGCCCACGAGTTCCTCAAGGTCATGAAGGCGGCCGGCGTGGAGGGCGCCGACCCGGATCGCCTGCCCTGGCCCAGGATCGTGGCGAGCGACACGCTCTACCAGGACCCGATCCCGCTGATGGAGGAGGTCTACGAGCACGAGGAGCTCGCGGCCGCGGCGCTGGCTGCCCACCGGCACATCTTCGGCGGGTTCCAGGGGCGGCGCGGGAGCATCAAGGACTTCTGAGGGACGAGACGACGACGGCCGGCAGCGGCCACGGTGACGGCGCGCTCACGGCACCGCCGGCGGGCTCCCGCGCAGCATGAAATAGATGAGCACCCCGGTGACGGACACGTAGAGCCAGAGGGGCAGCGTCACCCGGGCGACCCGGGCGTGCTTCGCGAAGTTCGCCTTGTAGGCGAAGTAGAACGACGTCAGCGCGAGCGGCACGATCCCCGCCGAGAGCACGATGTGCGAGATGAGGACGGCGAAATAGACGGCGCGGAGCGGCCCGGTGCCCTGGTACTTCGTGTCGCCGTGCACGAAGTGGTAGGCGAGGTAGCCGACGAGGAACAGCGACGAGGCGACGAACGCCGAGACCATCAGGTACTTGTGCACGACGATCGCGCGGCGCTTGATCGCGATCCAGCCCGCGACGAGCAGCGTGGCCGCCGTCGCGTTCAGGGCGGCGTTCAGCGGCGGCATGAAGCGGAGATCGGCGCCGCCCGCGCCTCGCCGGATGATGAGGATGTAGGCGAGGAACGCCAGCGCCGCCGCGGAGAGCACGGCGTTGAAGATGTAGAACGAACGGTCGCTGGTGCGGGTGAGCAGGCCGACGGGCTTCAAGGGGCTCGACGCGTGTGTCGACATCGCGCGGTCCATACCAGAGGAGCGCGCTGGGCGCGAACGCGGGCGACCGAGCGGGCGCGGGCGCCAGCGGCGGGCTACGCGGAGCTCGGCGCGATGCCCATGGGCGGGCTGCGGTCCGCGTTCCGGAGCGGCTCGCGCATGGTCACGAACTCCTCGGCCGCGGTCGGGTGGATGCCGATCGTGGCGTCGAACTGCGCCTTGGTCGCGCCGCACTTCAGCGCGACGGCGAAGCCCTGGATGATCTCGCCGGCGTCCGGCCCGACCATGTGGACGCCGAGGACCCTGTCGGTCGCCCTGTCGACGACGAGCTTCATCATCGTCTTCTCCTCGCGCCCGGAGAGGGTGTGCTTCAGCGGGCGGAAGGTCGAGAGGTAGACGACGACGTCGTGGTGCTCGCGCGCCTGCGACTCCGAGAGGCCGACGGTGCCGACGTTCGGCTGGCTGAAGACGGCGGTCGGGATGCCGGCGTAGTCCACGCGCGCGGGCTCGCCGCGGAAGAGGCTCTTCACGAGCGCCATCGCCTCGGCGATGGCCACGGGCGTGAGCTGCACGCGCGCGATCACGTCGCCGAGCGCGTAGATCGACGGGATCGAGGTCTGGAACGCGTCGTCCACCACGACCGCGCCGTCCTCGTCGAGCACCACGCCGACCTCCTCGAGGCCGAGCCCCCTGGTCTTCGGCAGGCGCCCCGTCGCGTACAGCACGCCGTCGGCCTCGAGGTCGGTGCCGTCGGCGAGCGTCGCGCAGAGCCCGTCGCCGCGCCGCTCGATGTTCTCGACGCTCGCGCCGAGGCGGAGGTCGAGGCCCTTCTTCTGGATCTCGGCGGCGAGGAACGCGCGGATGTCATCGTCGAAGCCGCGCAGCAGGTGCACGCCGCGGTGGACCAGCGACACCTTGGCCCCGAGCCCGTGGAAGATGCCGGCGAGCTCGACCGCGATGTAGCCGCCGCCGACGATCACCACGCGCCTCGGCATGGTCTGGAAGTGGAATGCGTCGTCGGAGGTGACGGCGAGCTCCCGCCCCGGCACGTCGGGGATCCAGGGATAGCTGCCGGTCGCGACGAGGATCCGCTCGGCGGTGACGGCGGCGCCGTCGATCTCGACGGTGTGGGGCTCGACGATCCTGGCCTGCCCCCAGCGGATGTCGGCGCCCGAGTTCTTCAGGAGCCGCTCGTAGACGCCGTTGAGTCGCTCGATCTCCTTGTTCTTGTTGCGGAGGAACGTCGACCAGTCGAACGACGGCCCGCCGTGCCCGTTCCCGCCGGCGCCGTGGCCGGGCACGGTCCAGCCGTAGCCGGCGGCGTCCTCGAAGTCCTCGGCGTAGTGCGAGGCGTAGACGAGGAGCTTCTTCGGGATGCACCCGAGGTTGACGCAGGTGCCGCCGAGGTGGCGCGACTCGGCGACGGCGACCCGGGCGCCGCAGGAAGCGGCCATGCGGGCTGCGCGCACGCCGCCGGAGCCGGCGCCGATGACGAACAGATCGTAATCGTACTTGGACATGGTCGCGACTATGCCCCATGCGGGGCGCGGTCGCCGCGCAGCGTGCGCCGGACCGACGTCGCGGCGGGCGGTCACCCGAGGCGCGGGCGGCGACCCGAGGCGCCGGCGGTGACCCGAGGCGCCGGCCCGCGGCGCCGGCCCGCGGCGCCGCTCCTCTCGGCCACACGACGGGGATTCTGCTAGGGTCGCGCCGTTGCGCTCCTCGACCCACACCGGAACCTTCGCGGCCGCCGCGCCGCCGGGCGACGGCGCCCTGCCCGAGCGGCGCGCGCCGCGCGACGGCGCCCTGCGCGAGCCGCGCGACGGCGCCCTGCCCGAGCGGCGCGCGCCGCGCCTCCGGGCGCGCGCGCGCCGCGCCCTGCCGTTCGCGCTGGCGATCGGGCTCGTCGCTTTCGTCCTCGGCCGGCTCGACTTCGGCGCCTTCCGGGCCGCCCTGTCGCGCGTCGACGCCCCGCTCTTCGGCGCGTCCGCCGCCCTCTTCATCCTCGCGCTCCTCGCCGCCGACACGTTCGCGACCGTCCTCGTCTACCGCCGCCTGATCGCCCCCGTCGCCTTCCGCGATTTCTTCGTCCTCCGCGGCGCCTCCTACCTCCCGTCGCTGCTCAACCACCACGTCGGCCAGGCGTTCATCACCGTCTTCCTCGCGCGCGCGCACGGCGTGCCGCTCGCGCGCGTCGCCGGCGCGACGCTCGTCGTCTACGCCTCGTGGCTCGGCTGCCTGCTCCTCCTGGGCGCGATCGCCGTGCCGGCGAACGGCGGGCCGCTCGCCGTGTCCGCCCTGCTCCTCGGCGCGGGCGTCCTCTACCTCGCCATCCTCGCGGTGCGCCCTGCCCGCCTCGCCCGCACGCGGCTCCTCGCCCCGCTCTTCGAGGCGGGGGTGCGCGGCCACCTCGTCGCCCTCGCCGCGCGCGTGCCGCACGTCGTCGTCCTGTTCGTCGGCACCTGGCTCCCCTTCTGGTTCTTTGGCGTGCGCATCCCCCTCGGGGCTGCCCTGACCTACATCCCGATCCTCATGGTGGCGGTGACGCTCCCCCTCACCCCGCAGGGCTTCGGCACGCGCGACGTGCTCGCCGCCGCGCTGTTCGAGGGCTTCGCGGCCGGCGTCACGCGCGAGGAGCGCCTGGCCGCCATCGCGGCCGCGACGACGACGTGGGCGGTGGCGCTCACCCTCGTCGAGGCCGCGCTCGGTCTGGCCCTGCTCCGTGGCGCATTGCCCCACGTCGAGGCGAAGGACGCCGCCGGCGCTGCCCCCTCCGAGGCCGCCCCCTCCCGCGCTCCTCGCAGCGAGCCGGGTTGACGCGGTTGGACGCGCCGCTGTCGCGGCGTTGTCACGGGATTTGCTTAATATCAGGGGCTGGCAGCCGGTAGCCGGGAGCCAGGAGCCAGGTACGGAACGCAGGAGCAGAGAGAGGGGAAGAGAGAACGCCGAGAGAGGGAGCCTGAGACTGGGCAACAGAAGCCGAGAACGACCTCGTGAGGGGTCGACGCGACAGCCTTCGAGCTATAGTCTTTCGTTCCTTGCTGCGCCTTTCGTCCTCTCGGTCTGGCGTTGCCCGCTGAGCGTCGTCGCTCCGGGCGACCCGCGCAGAACGATCATCCGATGAACAACCTCTATCGTTTCCTCGCCTCTTCCGATCACACCGTCGCGCGCGCAGTGCGTCATGTACGACATGAGGTGCGCACCTTCACCCTGCCTGCGCCGCGGCCGCTGGTGGTCCCGATGCGCATGGCGTTCGAGGCGGCGCGCGAGGCGTACTACTTCGGTGCTCGTGTGTTCGTCTGCGAGCCGCATTTCAAGTCGCACTGCACGCAGTACGGCAAGGGTGTACGGACGGGGAACTTCATTCACTACATCCAGGGTCGCGGCGACATCCTCCTTGGCGACAACGTGGTGCTCGACGGCAAGATCAACTTCGTCTTCGCCGCGCGCTTCACGGACCGCCCGACCCTGCGGATCGGCGACAACACCGGGATCGGGCACGACTGCCGGATCATCGTCGGCAAGTCGATCACGATCGGCAAGCACTGCCGGATCGCGGGCGGCGTCTACATCCTCGACTCGAGCGGCCACCCGAGCGATCCGGAGGACCGGAAGCGGGGCCTGCCCCCCGCGGACGGCGAGGTGCGGCCCGTCGTCATCGAGGACAACGTCTGGCTCGGCGCCCGCTCCATGATCTTCCCGGGGGTGACGGTCGGCGAGGGCAGCGTGGTCTCCGCGGGCTCGATCGTCATGGCCGATGTCCCGCCGTACACGGTCGTCGCTGGCAACCCGGCCCGCCGGGTGGCATCACTCCGGACCGAGCCGCCTCCGCCGTTCGTCGAGGCGGCCGCGGGCCGCTCCGACGCGAGGAGCAACGACGCGGGCGGGAGCCGCTCGCTGGCCGACAGCGCATCTTAACCCTGGAGCTCTTGATGGCGATTGAGGTGGAGAAGGTGATCGATGTCATCGTCACGGTCGGCAGCCTGCCCGCTGCGATCCAGCCCGATGACGACATCTACGACGCGGGGTTCTCCTCGATTCGCGCGCTCCAGCTCCTCACCGAGCTGGAGGACAAGTTCAACGTGACCCTGCCCGACGACAGGTTCAGCGTCGCCCGCACGCCGCGCGCGCTGAGCGAGCTCATCCAGGAGCTTACCCCGTGAGGAAGACCGTCACCGTCGAGCTCGCGACGCCTGCGACCGAGATGGCGCAGGAGGAGATCCCGAAGCAGATCGCCTTCCTCTCGAAGGAGATCTCGAGCATCCGCTTCGTCCGCGAGGGCGCCGCGCTCGAGTTCGAGGCCCCCGAGGAGCGCGCTGTCGACCTCGCGCGCGCGGCCGAGGCCCTCGCGCGCAACATGCAGCGCAGCCTGCGGCAGCTCACGCGCAAGCTCGTGTACCGCAGCCCGGCGTGCGACCGCGTGGAGTTCCGCGGCGGCGCGCTCCCTGACGGGATCACGCAGATGGGCCAGGGCCAGGTCGCGCTCGAGGGGCTGCCGCTGCGGCTCTACCGCTACTTCGATCGCTCGCTGGAGGCGCTCGGCGCGCCGTTCTCGCCGAGCCCGATCCTCGTGCCGACCTTGATCCCGGCGGCGACGCTGGCGAAGTGCGACTACTTCCGGTCGTTCCCCCACATCGTCACGTTCACGTGCCACCTGCCGGAGGACATGCCGCGCATCGAGGACTTCCGCGCGCGGCACCAGGACCGGGAGACGCTCGACGAGCGGGCGCTGAGCGACATGGCGCACCCCGAGGTGTGCCTCTCGCCGGCCGTCTGTTACCACGTGTACGCCGCGAACCGCGATCGCGTGCTGCCGGCCGCCGGCGCGCGCTACGCGCTCGCGGGCCGCTGCTTCCGCTACGAGTCGAGCAAGATGGTCGATCTGCGGCGGCTCTGGGAGTTCACGATGCGGGAGATCGTCTTCCTCGGCTCGCGGGAGAACGTCCTCGGGCTACGCGAGCAGGGGAACGAGCTCGTGGCGCGCTACCTCGACGAGCACCGGCTGGCCGGCGAGATCCGGACGGCGAGCGACCCGTTCTTCATCGCGCCGGACGCGGCCGCGAAGACGTACTTCCAGATCAGCAGCGAGACGAAGTACGAGATCTCGCTGATGCTCCCGGACGACGAGCGGGTCGCCGCCGGCTCGCTGAACTACCACACCGACTTCTTCGGCCGCGCGTTCAGCTGCAACATCGAGGGCGCGGGCCCGATGCACAGCGTGTGCATCGCGTTCGGCCTGGAGCGGTGGGTGTACGCGTTCCTCGCCCAGCACGGCAGCGACCCGGCCCGGTGGCCGGAGATCGTGCGGCGCGCCCCCGAGATGGCGGGCCTGTAGACCGACCGCGGTTCCGTCTCCCGGGTGTTTCTGCGAGGCTCGCGGCCATGCAGATCGAGCATGTCGACCCGGTGGCCGCGGCGGAGGAGGCCAGCCTCGTCCTGCGCGAGGCGTGGCCGCCGCCGGCCCTCCATTACACGGCCGACTACCTGCGGTGGCAGCTCAGCTTCCCCGGCCCGGCGCCGCGGGCCGTGCTCGCGCGCGTCGGCGGCGAGCCGGCCGGCTTCATCGGCGTCGCGCCGCGCCGCTTCCGCTTCCGCGGCGTCGCGTCGGATGGATACGTGCTGTCGTTCGTGAGCGTGCGCCCGCGGTTCCAGGGTCAGGGGCTGGCGAGCCGGCTGTACGCGGAGCTCCTCGCCGGGCTCCGCGCGTCCGGCCTGCCGATCGTTGTGTTCGTGGAGGCGCAGTCCGCGCCCGCCAGGCGCGTGCTCCTCAGGGCCGTCGACCAGGCCGGGTTCCAGCGGAAGGCGCTGGCCGCGTGCCGCAACCACGGCTTCGTCCCCCGCGCGAGCGCCGCTCCGCTGCAGACCGTGGCCGCGCCGGCGGCGGTGGAGGACGTGCTCGCGGCGATCGCGGCGTGCGGTGAGGAGCGCGTGCTGTGGTCGGCGCCCGACGCGGCGCAGCTCGAGCACAGCCTGCGCGATCCCCGGCCGCGGCGGCTGCTGCGCGTCGAGGAGGCGGGCCGGGCCGTCGGCGCCGCGGCGGTGTTCCTGTCGGAGGTCGCGACCGCCGCCGGGGTCGAGCGGGTGGCGACGGTCGACGCGCTCTACCTGCCGGAGCCGACCGCCGACCGGGTCGCGGCGGTGCTGCGCGCGGCCTCGACGGCGTTCGCCGGGGAGGCGACCGTGCCGGCGGTGAGCGCGCCCAACCTGGCGATCGTCCCCGGGGACCAGCTCAGGCCGGCCGGCGCGCGCCCGACGGCCGCGACCTTCGACGCGTTCGTCGTGCACCCCGAGGGCGGGCCGTGGCTGGACGCCGAGGTGACCAACCTCGAGGTCGTCTGAGGCGGAGGCGCGGCGAGGGCGTCCATCTGCGGCGCAGATGGATTCCATGAGACGAATGCCGATTCACAAGATGGATCGGCGGGCACATGCTGGTGCCATGAACAACACCCCTTCGATGCAGGTCCGCCGGTCCAGCGAGCGCGGCTATGCCGACCGCGGCTGGCTCCAGTCGTATCACACGTTCTCGTTCGCCGATTACCACGACCCGGACCACATGGGCTTCCGGGCGCTGCGGGTGATCAACGACGACTACGTCGCTCCGGGGCGCGGGTTCGGGACGCACCCGCACCAGAACATGGAGATCGTCACCTATGTCCTGGAGGGCGAGCTCGAGCACAAGGACAGCATGGGCAACGGATCGATCATCCGACCTGGCGAGGTCCAGCGCATGTCCGCGGGCACGGGCGTGTTCCACAGCGAGGTCAACGCCTCGAAGACGGGCGTGACCCACCTCTTGCAGATATGGATCGTGCCGGACCGGAGCGGGTACGAGCCGAGCTACGAGCAGAAGGCGTTCTCCGAAGAAGAGCGCCGGGGCAAGCTGCGGCTGGTCGCCTCGCGGGACGGGCGCGAGGGATCGGTGACGGTCCACCAGGACGTGAGCGTGTTCGTCGGGCTCCTCGGGCAAGGACAGGAGGCGCGGTACGAGCTATCGGCTGGCCGCAATGCCTGGGTCCACGTCGCGCGCGGGAGCGTCGAGCTGAACGGGACGCTGCTCGAGGCGGGGGACGCGGCGTCCGTCAGGGCGGGCGGGTCGCTGCGCCTCGTCGGGAAGGACCAGGGAGAGGTGCTGTTGTTCGACCTGGCGTGAGACGCGCGTGAGGCCCTGCGTGAAGCGCGGGCCAGCCATCCTGTCGGCTCATCGGCCCTCATCTCTCGGCGTCATCAGCCGCGCCATCTCGAGATCATCGGGCCGCCCGCGCTCGCCGAGCGCGCGCGCGACGCGCGCCTGGTCGGCGGGCGAGCGGTTCTGGCTCAGCTTGAACTTGCCCTCGAGGCGCTCGATCGCGATCGAGAACCCCACGATCCCCCGGAGCAGGCTCTCGTGGAGCTCGCGATCGAGCTCGCGCGTGCTCCAGGGCTCGGGCGCGCCGCGCTCGTGGATGGCGGCGAGATCATCGAGCAGCGCTGTCAGGTCGTCGCGGCTCATCGGGCCAGACGCGTGTCCGTGGGCGTGCACCACGGCGTAGTTCCAGGTCGGCACCTGCTTTCCGGGCTCCTCGTACCATCGCGCCGAGACGTACCCGTGCGGCCCAGAGAACACCGCGACGACCGGCCTGCCCTCCGTCGCCAGCCTCCAGATCGGGTTCGTGCGCGCGACGTGGGCGCGGAGGCGCCCGTGGGGCCCCGCGCCGCGATCGAGCACGAAAGGCAGGTGCGCGATCTCGATACCGCCCTGCTCGTCCTGCACCATGAGGCAGCCGAAGCTATAGGCATCGATGAGATCGAGCTGTCGATCGAGGCAAGTCTCCACGAAGACCCTGGGCGAGTACATGCCGGGAGCTTACACCCGTCCCGCCGCGCGGATCATCCGGCCGCGCGCGCGAGCCTCGGCGCGGCGCAGGGCCCGCGAGCGCCGGTCGGCCATCCAGCGGGCTGGACCGCGCGCGCGCCGCGCGGGAGCCCGCCTCGCGGCGCGGGCGCTCCGCGCGGCGCGGGGAGGAGCGCCGCCTGACGGCGATTCCGGTGTCCACCCAGCTTGCTGGCGGGCGGCGCCCGCTACATAGAGCAATCCATGGATGCCATCGAACTTCTCGAACGCCATCACCGCGAGCTAGAGCAGCAGTTTTCCGGCCTCAAGAAGGCCTCTTCCGTCTCGCCTGAGCAGTTCTCCACGGCCGCGGACCTCCTCGCCACCCACATCACCATCGAGGAGCAGCACTTTTACCCGGCGGTCCGGGCCCGCCGCACCGAGGATATCCTCCTCGAGTCGCTGGAGGAGCACCTGTCCCTCAAGCGGGTGCTGGCCGATCTCCTGGCCCTGGAGACCACGGACGAGAAGTTCGGGCCCAAGCTCCACGTGCTCGCCGAGCAGCTCGAGCACCACCACAAGGAGGAGGAAGAGAACCTCTTCCCCAAGGTCAAGAAGCTCCTCGACGACGCCGGGCGCGAGGAGCTCGGGCAGGAGATGCAGGGCAGGATGAACGAGCTGAAGCGCAGCGAGCCCCGCAAGCTCGTCCTGAGCCAGACCGAGGCCGCAGCGCCCCTCCCCTGAGCGTCGCGCGCAGCCCGTCTCGCGCCCTCCTCGGGGCGCGGTGCGGAGCCTTCGCCCCTCACCCTCGTGAGCCCCGGGACCGCGCAGCGATTGTTGGAAATGACACCAGGACGCAATGCGCGCGTGCCAGCGCTCACGCCAGACCCGCGAGAACGTCGGAGAACGTCGCGCGCTCCCGCAAGCAAGAACACGGTCCGGGCGAATACGATTTTTGTAGAAGGAATTCCCGTACCGTTGTTATCGTATTCTGCCGCGGTTCACGCGGCTGGGGTCCGACACGGCACCGGGTGCCGGGGATGTGACGAGGAAGCTGGTAGAGATGATCTGATGCCACGCGCTGGCTGCTCGGCGCGGCGGGCGCTGCCTGTGGCGGTGATCGCCGGTGCGGGCGAGCGCTGGACAGCGCCCAGAGGGGATCTTCGACGGAGGTAGGATGACCGCTCGACCTGTACTCTCGATAGATACATCCTTCGATCCGGACAGCGCCTTGTTCGCCGCTGGCCGCACGCAGCTCTACGGTCGTATGGGAGAGCAGTTCTCCATCGTACCGTTCGGGCGCGCCAGCGCGGAGCGGAGGAGGATCCTCCGCCAGATCGCCCGCGCGGAGGGCACGGGCAACCCCTTCCGTGCGATCGTGGTGTCGTCCCACGGCAGGACGAGCTGCGTTGTCGACGACGAGTCGCCCGACGGGATCCTGATCTCGCACGAGAGCCCGGCCCCGGAGATCGAGCTCTGGGCGCGCGGTCGCGTGCTCTATTTCTGCAGCGGCGAGACCGCGAGCGGCCCGCTGTTCGACCGGCTCCTCGAGGCGGGGGCGCGCGCGGTGGTCGGGTTCACGGGGAGGCTCTGCGCCACGACGGTCGACGGCAAGTTCTACTGGCGGCAGCTCGATCAGGAGCTCGTGACGTGCGCGTTGCACGACCAGCAGGCCCCGGGGTTCGAGCGGGCGAGGCAGCAGTTCCTGGAGCGCGTCGCGACGCGCCTCGCCGGGCTCCCCGACGGCGCAACCCGCGAGGAGCTCTCGCGGATGATGGACCTGCTCGTATCGATGGTGATCCGCGGCGCCGAGAAGGCCTGACCAGCGCCGCCTCGCCCTCCCCCCGGGACAGGGCCCCCTCCACGCACGAACCGCGCTCCCCCGCATCTCTTCATCTCTGTCCTCTGTGCCCTCTGTGCCTCTGTGGTTCGCTCTCTCTTCTTGAAGCAGAGACGAGCATGATACGCAGGGACAGCGGCCCGAGCGGCCCGGAGATAGAGAGAGAAAATAAACCCGCAGGGGCCCAAGGGAAAGAGAGAGAGAAGAGATCAAGATTCAGCGTCTTCCGCTCTCTTCCTCCTGGGGAATCGCCTCGTTTTGCAGCCATTTTCAGGAGAAATTGAACAGGGAGGCGGGGAGGCGGGGAGACAGAGAGTGTCTGAAGATTTTCCTCCCCGTCTCCCCGCCTCCCTGTGAATTTCTCGAAGAATCCGAGGGGATGCCTCAGCTCTTCCTCCTCCTGGCGCCCTGACGGGTTGTACCCTTCTCGCCCGAGCACCACGCCTGAGCGGCCCTGGTAGGATGCCGCGCGGTCCTGTAGATCCAGGAGGGCGATGAGACGCAATGCCCTGACCTCGCTCTCCTCGGCGACGCTCCTCCTCGTGGCCGCCGGGACCGGCGACGCCCTCGCCAGCACGCCCTCGGCCGCGGCCCGCACGACGTCGTTCCTCGATGGCGGGCGCCGCGTCGCGGTCGAGCGGCTCGGGCCGGCCGCGCTGGAGAGGTCCGGCAGCGCGCTCGCGCCGGTGCGGCTCCACTACCCCGGGGGACGGACAGTCCAGGCGAGCGTGGGCGCGACCGCGATCGTGGAGGTCGAGCCGGGCGCCGAGGGCGCGCTCGCCGCGGCGGGCGTGGAGGTCGTGAGGCCGCTCATGGCCTCGATCGGGCTCTGGCTCGTCAGGGATGCCGGCGGCGGCGACGGCCTCGACCTCGCCGAGCGCCTGCAGGGCGCGGCGAGGCCGGCGTTCCTGCGCGAGGCGATCCCGGACCTGCACGTGCGCCTCGCGGCGCGCGGGGCGCCGTTCACGCCGAACGACCCGCGCCTGCCCGGACAGTGGTACTTCGACGACCTCGGGATGGAAGAGGCCTGGGGGCGCACGCGGGGAGACGCGGCCACATCCATCGTCGTCGTCGACACCGGCTGCGACCTCGATCACCCCGACCTCGCCGCGAAGATGGATCCGGGCCGGGACGTCATCGACGGCGACGACGACCCCACCTACCAGCCGGGCGAGGCCGGCGTGAGCCACGGGACGGCCTGCGCCGGCCTTGTCGCGGCCGACACCGACAACGGCGTGGGCATCGCCGGCGGCTGCCCCGCCTGCAGGGTGCGGTGCGTGCGGCTGCTCGACGACGAGCCGCGGCCCATCTCCCAGTCGGTCGACGCCTTCGAGTTCGCCCTGCAGGTCAACGCCTCCATCGTGTCGAACAGCTGGGGATACGCCGAGCCGATGCCCGTCCCCCGGGTGGTCGAGGACGCGATCAACCGCCTCTTCGAGGCCGGCCGCGACGGGAAAGGGGCGCTCATCCTCTTCGCCGCCGGCAACGACGACCGGGAGATCGGCGAGGACGAGCTCCAGGCCGTGCGCGGCGTCCTCACCGTGGGCGCCGTCAACCACCTGGAGGAGGAGACGTCGTTCACGAACCGCGGGAGCTCCGTGGATCTCGTCGCGCCCACGGGGACGCTGACCACCGACATCGCCGGGAGAGAGGGCGACACCTCGGACGATTACACCTCCCTGTTCGGCGGCACCTCGTCGGCGTGCCCGGTGGCGGCCGGCGTCGCGGGGCTGCTCGTGAGCGCGGCGCCCGAGCTGACCGCGGGCGAGCTCTACGACCTCATGATCCGCACGGCGCGGCCGGCGCCGTACGCGATGCCCGACGAGCGCGGGCACGATCCCATCTTCGGGTACGGGATCATCGATCCGGTCGCGGCGCTCAGGGAGGTGCTCGGGGACGAGCCGCCACCGCCGCCGCCGCTGGACGGCGAGGGCGAGCACGCCGGCGACGAGGCCGAGCAGGGCGGCTGCGCGTGCGCGGCCGCCGGCGCGCGGTCAGGCGAGCGCCGCGGTCTCGTGGCCGCGGCGCTCCTCGGCCTGGCCGCGGCGGCGCGCCGGCGGGCGGGCCGCCAGCGCCGCGGAGGGTGACGTCACGCGAGCGGACGCCGCGCGGCCCGGAGCGCATCCCGGCGCGCGAGCAGCCACGCGCGCGCGTCGGCTTCCGTCGCGAAGAACTCGACGGGATACGATTGCCCGGTGAGGATCTGGACGGTCTTCGCGGCGAGCGTCGAGACGACGCGCAGCGGGAAGCTCGCCCCGAAGACCGCGATCGCATCGAAGCGCACGTCGCGGAGACCGTCCGCCATCGCCTTGCGCGCCGACGGGAGGATGGTGCCGGCGCGGCGCGCATCGGAGAGCACGAGGACCTCGCGGCCGCTGTCCATCAGGCGCCGGCACCCGGCGGCGATCGCGCGCGCCGCGCCTTCCGAGATGTCGCCCACCGTGACGGTGAACAGAAAGCCGTCGGGATCGTCACGGACAAGGCAGGAGCCCGCGTCCTCGGGGCCGGGATCGCTCATGCACAGCATGCTAGCGCTTCGCCGCCGCGGGCGGCGGCTTCACGTGAGCGGCCGGTGAGCAGGGGCCTTCGGGCGCGGCAGCCCGGCGAGACGCCCTGCGAAGGGCGGCCCGCCCCTGCGCTTCCGTCGGCGCACGGCCAACCCGAGCAGCGAAGCGCCGAGCGCGGCGCTGACGGCCGCACCGGAGCCGCCGACAGCAGCGGCCGGCGATCCGACACGGCAGCCGCAACCCCCGTCGGCCCCGCCGTCCGAGCCCTCCGGCGGCGCATCGCCGCCGCTGCCAACGCCGCTGCTGCCACCGCCGCTGCCGCCACCGCCGCTGCCACCGCCGGCGCCGCCCTCCGCGACGGCGCGGCACGCGGCGACCTCGTCGGCCGTGCCGATGCACAGCGTCGGCTTGCGCGACTCGCCGTCTTGCAGGCCGTTCACCACGACGACGGCCAGACCGTCGGCGCCGGCCGTGTCGATCAGCTCCGCGCCGGCGGCGAGGTCGCCCGCGCGCACGACCTCGCCGTACGCGCGGCCGCGACGCGCCGCGAGCAGCAGGGTGAGCCCTTCGAGCTGCGCCGGGTCGTCCGCGGGCGCCGCGAGCGCCGCCGTCATGGTCGCGCGCCCGTCGGGCGGCACGCTGAAGTACTGCGCCGACGCGTGGAAGACGCGGAGCCGGTCGGCGTACGGCGCGGCGACCTCCTGCGGGGCGAGCCCGCGGTAGCCGGCGCCGGCGGCGTAGGAACGCTCGGGATCTGCGGCGGCGCCGGTGAGCAGGTTCCAGGTGGCGAACTCCACGAACGCCTCGCCGAACGTCGCCTCGGCCCGCGACGAGAGCAAGGGGTCGAGCTGCTCGAACCACACCGGATCCGCCTCGCCGAACGCGCCGTCCTCGGCGCGCTCCCAGAGCGATCGGACCGTGCCCTCTCCGTAGCGCTCCTCGAGGAACTGGAAGAAGAGCGCGATGCCGTAGCTGAAGGGGTCGACGGGGCCGCCGAGGGGCACGTCGAGCGATCGATCGACGTTCGAGAGATAGCCGTCGACGAAGCCCTCGAAGTCCCGCAGCGAGGGGTCGAACGACTCGGTCGCCCAGACCGCCGTCCCTTCCTGGATCAGGGTGTCCTGATCGTGATCGTAGGCCGCCTGCACGGCGTGGAAGAGCTCGTGGCTCCCGAGGATCCGGTTCGCGGTCCGCGTCGACGGGTAGCCGTAGCCCTCGTAGTCGTTCTCCTGCGTCATGAAGCCGACGCAGCGGTCCTCGCCGCCGTCGTCGGCGCAGGCGTCGACGCTGAACACCCCGTCGCCGACGCCGGCGAAATCGACGAGGTAGACGTCGAAGCGGCCGTCGCTGCCGTTGTCGGGGAGGTCCTCGTCGCTCTCCGGCGGCCGGAAGCCGAGGACGTCGCGGTAGTGGACGATCACCTCGTCGTAGACGGCCGCGACCTCCTCGACGAAGTCGGGGACGCCCGACGCGTCGGCGTCCGCGGCGGGCACCGCGCTGCGCCCGTCGCGCGCGAAGTGGATCAGGAAGCTCCCCGAGGCCGACGCGAAGGTCTCGACCACGTCGTCCGGATCGAACCGGAACTGGAGCTGGGTTCCGCGCGTGTCGGGCCGGTCGAGCGGCGCCGCGGCGGGCGCGTCGATCGGCCCTGCGGCCGGATCGCCGGCGCCGCAGGCCACGAGCAGGACGGCGAGCGAGGCCGCGGCGCCGGGGCTCCGCGTCACGGGAGGAAGGCCCACCGGATCTGGAAGTTGGCGGAGCCGTTGTCCGTCATCGGGACCATGCCGGTCTCCTGGCACTGCGCCTGGGCCTCGTCGTTGTAGAAGTGCGTGACGGTCAGCTTGAGCATGCGCGCGTCGGCGAGCCCGAGGACGTAGACGAAGCCGCTCATCTTCACGCAGCCGGGGTACGTCCAGTAGCCGGAGAGCGCCGTCGCGGGGGCCTCCAGGCCGGAGCCGTCGGGGATGAGCTCGCAGCTCTCGGTGAAGTACTCGTCGCGGCGGAGCCTCGGGTCGGCGGGGGTCTCGGTGAGCGCGTCGTAGTCCGGCGTGCCCGGGAGCCGCGCCGCCGTCACGCAGGACGGCCCGGAGTGGCCGCTGTTGATGCGCACCACGTAGCGCCGGAACGCGATGTCCCAGTCCATGGATCCGAGCGCGTCCTCGTCGGAGAGCTCGACCTTCTCGAGGCCGCCGTCGGTGAACCGGGCATAGACGTAGGCGTCCGGCTCGGAGGCGAAGGCGCCGCCCGCGGTGGCGTCGACGAACGAGCGGAACCCGCCGCCGTCCGGCTCGTTGCGGATCTCCCCGGGCGCCACGGTCGCCTGGAGGTTCATCTGCTGGAAGACATCGTCCTCGCACGGCACCGGCGTCGGCTCCGCGCACGACGGCCCTGGCTCCGGGGAAGCGCCGCCGCCGCCCTCCGCGCTCGATCCGCCGCCCGCGCCGCCCGCGCCGTCAGGGTCCGTCGGGTCGTCGGAGCCGCACGCGCACAGGGCGAGGAGCGCGAAGCCGGCGGCGAGGAGCGCGGAGGCGGACGAGGACGCGGACGAGGTGCGCATGCGCGGCATGGTAACAGAAGCCCGGGCCAGGGCGCGCGCTACGGCCCGCTGCTGCGCCGGTAGAGCCACCAGTCGCCGACGTGGTCGACGGGGACGATGCTCGGGTCCTTCGCGAAGAGGCGATCGCCCCCCGCCCGACGGCGGACGAGGAACCAGTCGAAGAAGGCGCCGTGGCGGCGCACGTCGAACCTCTCCGGCGTCCACTCCCACCGCAGCGGCGTGGGCGGCGGGACGACGGCGCCCGGCTCCGAGCGGGGCCGGTAGGCGACGGGCGAGGCGTCCCAGACGGCGAAGTGGAAGCTGAGCCAGCCGCCGCGCGTGGCCTGCACCCAGGCGGGCAGGTGGATGAACGGCGTCGTCGTGCGGGTCGAGCCGCCGTGATCGAAGACGAGGTAGAGCAGCCTGGGGGCGGGCGGGATGCGGGCGACGAGGGCGTCGAAGTCCCGGGTGCTCTCGTCGAAGCGGCGGTAGTTGTCCTGGACCACGGCGCCGAGGGAGATCGCGGCGGCCGAGAGCGCGAGCACGGCGGGCGCCTTGAGCCAGGGCGATCGCGGCAGGTCCGGAAAGGCGCCGAGGGCGAGGAACAGGGCCGCGACGATCTCGCGCGGGTAGACGTACCACCAGAGGCCGATCTGGAGCGGCAGGGTCAGGAACAGGCCCAGGAACACGGCCGCGCAGGCGACCGGGACGAGGGCCGCGAGGCGCGCGAAGGCGCGGTCGCGCGCATCCGCGGCGGGCTGCGCAGGGCCCGAGGACGCGCCGGCGGGCTGCGCGGGGCCCGGGGAGGCGCTGGCGAGCTGCGCGGCGGCGCCGGCGGCGCACACGAGCAGCGCGGCGAGCACGAGGCGCGCCGCCCGCCGGGCCGCCGCCGCCTCGGCGGGATCCGTGAAGCTCGCGAACAGGAGCGAGGGGACCTCGCCGAGCCGCTCCCAGTGCAGCGCGGGCGCGAAGGGCGCGGCGTGCAGGGTGTCGGTGCGGACCGCGAGCCACGCCGCGAAGAGCGCGAGCGAGGGCGCGAGCGGGAGCGCGATGGGGCGGAGCCGCCGCGTCGCCGGGAACACGACGATCGCGGCGCCGACCACGGCGGCGAGCGCGAACGGGAAGCGGAAGACGTGGGTGAAGAACAGCGCGACGAGCGCGAGGGCGAGCGCGATCTGCCGTCCGCGCGAGGGGCGATCGACGAGCAGGAGGGTCAGGCCGACGACCATCGCGAAGAGGCCGAGCGCGCCCATGTGGTTGAGGAAGCCCCAGTGCGTGAGGTTGCACCAGACGAGGACGAGGCCGAGGACGCCGAGCAGGGGGCTCCGCTTCAGGCCGTGGAAGAGCACGGCGAGGCCGGCGGGCAGGAGCGCGAGCATCGCCGCCGCCGCGACCTTCACGGCGGCCACGGGCGGCAGGACGAGCATGAGCAGCGCGCCGAGCGCGTACATGGACATGTACGGGACCGCGAGCGGCTGCAGCGTGAACTGCTCGCGGAAGTGCCACGCCGGATCGAGGTAGTGCCGGAACACCGCCGTCTGGGCCGCGTGGAACGGGAGATCGGTCATCGGCGGATAGCGGACGACCGCGAGCGGGACGGCGATCACGTGGACCGAGACGGCGATGACGACGAGCGCGAGCGCCGCGCTGAGCGGGGCGCGGCGCACGGCGGCCGCGGCGCGGCGGAGCGGGCCGGACAGCGCGCGAACCGAGGCGCGGCGGAGCTGGCCGGACGGCGCGCGGATCGCGGCGATGGGGGCCGCCGTGGAAGACCGGGTGTTCAAGATGCGGCGAGCCTATCACCGGGTGGCCGCGTTGGATTCCTCCGGGCTAAGCGAACGAGCCAACGCACGGAGCCGTGCACGAAGGCGCTGTCCGGCTGAGGACGAACGAGATCGCTGCGGAAGAAACGCGAGACTGGCGGCGAGCACGCCGGCGGGCGTCAGAGCGTGGATCGCCGCGCAGCATCAGCCGTAGCCGCGAAGACGGTACCCAGGGCGCGCTGCTGGGCGCCGCTCGGCGCATCAGGCACCGGCTCACCCCCAGCCGAGCATCTGGCGCTCTGTGATGTGAAACCGCTCGTCGAGGTACCGCGCCAGCGCCTCGGCAAGGATAACCTCGGCTTGAGGCTGTGGATATTTGAGGTCCTGCACCAGCGAACGCGCGGCAGATCGAAGGATCTGCTCTATAGCATCTTTGCAGTCCCCGTACCCATAACCGTCGCGATTGGGCTGATCGACATGAATTCGCCGCAGCACGCCGGCGATGACCTCCTGCCCCGAGAGCGGCGGTTCTCTCAGGATCTCGACGAGCACGGCTTCGAAGAAGCCCGGCCCGAAGCGTTCCTCGGGTTTGGAGAACCAGAAGCGGAACATCATCGTTAGCCGATGCGCCTCGTTGGGCACATCCCCGGCCCGTACACCGGCGCGAACGAGCGCTTCGTTGAGATCGACGTCCCAGTCGTCATGTTGAATCTCCTGGCCGCGTGGAGTGTCGAACGCCAGGTATATCTTGGCGGGCTTAAAAATGAGGCCGTCCCGCTTACGCCAGAGTGTGAACGTGGCCTTCTGCCCCTCGCGGATGCGCGAGAGCCAAGCGCGGGCGGTGGGGTGTACCTCTTTCTCTTCCTCCGGAACGTCGAAAAATCGATTGCTACTCATGGCTTTCCTGCCCCTCAGCTTGCTCTGCACCTGCGGGTGGGGTGCTCGCGAGCGCTGCGAGCACTAGCTCAATCGCGTTCTCGCACGCGAAGGACCGGCGTTCATTGCTGTCCGATTTGTGCTCCTCGTCAGCAAAATCGCTGATTCCTTTGACGATCAGCCACGACACGCTTCCCTCGGTCGGCGGCGTCGCGAGCAGGCCGACGCCCTCCATCTCGCCGCCGATCACTCGCTCAGAGAGAGAGCTCCCCTTCTTCTTCTGTTGCTCCCTATCCAGATCGGTGAGTTTTTTGTTGAGCTTCGCGACGAGGTGATCTCGATAGGCACCGCAGCGGATCTGAGCGGATCCACTCAACATCGCCCCGAAATGTACCCTGAATCCAGGCGGGCTCCGCTCGATGTGGCGACGCAGGAGACCGATAAGCGCTGGATTCGTCGGTGTTGGCTTCGCGTTATCATACCGGATCCTCGGAAGCCGCCCATCTGCATCTGTGTCGATGAGAACGAAGTCGTAGGGGAGAACATGGGACGCCACGAGCACGTCTCCGAAATTTTGCTCTCTGCGATCGACGCCGAATGCCATTCCAACCGCGACGATGTACCTCGCCCCCGTCTCGAACGGGCACAAAAGGCCCTTCGTCGCCGAGCCTCCGGCTTGCAGCGCCCCCATCTCAGTCTCAACCGCAAAAACTCGGTACTGAGAGTGACTACCCAGATCCAGATACTCACTGAAGCGGCCGGAGATCTCTCTTCTCTGGATCTTCAGCCTTTCCATGACGCGCACCAGCGCCTTGCGCTCCGTCTCCGTCGTCACGAACAAAAGGACGTCGCAGCGTGGTCCTTCAGGTTGCTCCAAACGTGCGAGGCGCACCTCTGTTCCTTCGGGCAGGCTGGTCTCCACGTCGAGCAACAACCGTCCATTTTGTACCCTTGCCTGCCAAACATCACGAGCCATGCAGCCGTCGAGCGTAGTGAGCCGGAACAGAATTGGCAAGCCCTGGGCTCGCCGCTCGGCGACGTGCAGCCCGCGAGAGAGCTTTCGCCGTTGCAAGGACTCCGGCACCGATCACGCGACGTTCGCGCATGAGGCTGCTGGCAGACGTGGCAGCCCGAAGCGGCAGCGATGCGCTGACATCCCCTCGTAAGTCGAGTGGGTCGATCTGGAACCGCCTGAGGGCCTCCGAGGCCCGCATAGCGAGGTCGCGATGTGCAGACTCGCCTTCCAGAGGGGCGCGCGGCCGATCCGAAACCGACCCGAGGGCCTCGAAAGCCCTAACCGGGAGGTCGCCACGAACCAGCGACCCCTCGCAAGGGGCGATCGGTCGATCAGGAACCGACCGGGAGGCCTCGAGAGCCCGCACCGAGAGGTCGCGACGTGCCGGCGACCCTTCCGAGGGGGGTGGGGTCGATCCAGAACCGACCTGAGGGCCTCGAGAGCCCGCACCGAGAGGTCACGATGTGCCGGCGACCCTTTCGAGGGGGGGGTGCGTCGATCCGAAACCGAAGGAGAAGCCCTCGGAGGGCCGCAGGGGTCGATCCAGAACCGGCGCGCGGTCAGGTCAGGGTCTCCCGAGATAGCAAGATGCCGCTGCGCGAGCGCAGCGCACGCCGCCCGGCGACGGCGGCGGAGGACGCGCGCGCCCCTTGCCGCCGCCCGGCTCCGGGACGCAAGCTGCGCGCATGGCACGCCGCTTCAACACGGCCGGCCCCTGCCGTCCCGACTGGCACTACATGATCCCGGCCGAGCGGCGCCTGCCCGAGGCACCCGGCCTGGTGGAGCAGCGCGCCTACTTCGTGGTCCACGCGCCGCGGCAGACGGGGAAGACAACGGCGCTCCGCGCCCTCGCCGAGCGGCTCACCGGCGCCGGCCGCTGGGCGGCGCTGCACTTCTCCTGCGAGGCGGGTGAGGCGGCCGGCGACGACTATGGCGCCGCCGAGCGCATCCTGCTCAGCGCGATCCGGGCGCGCGCCGAGCTCACCTTGCCCGCGGCGCTCCAGCCGCCGAGCTTCCCCGACGCCCCGGAGGGCCACCGCGTCGAGGTCGCGCTCCGCGCCTGGGCTCGCGCGTGCCCGCGGCCGCTGGCGCTGTTCTTCGATGAGATCGACGCGCTGCGCGGCCAGAGCCTCCTCAGCGTGCTGCGCCAGCTCCGCGCCGGCTTCTCCGACCGCCCCGGCGATTTCCCCGCCGCGGTGGCGCTCTGCGGCCTGCGCGACGTGCGCGAGTACAAGGCGGCGAGCGGCGGCGATCCGAACCGCCTCGGCACGGCCAGCCCGTTCAACGTCAAGCTCGAGTCCCTCAAGCTCGGCGATTTCGACCCCGACGAGGTGCGCGAGCTCTACGCCCAGCACGCGGCCGACACCGGCCAGGCCTTCACCGAGGGAGCGATCGAGCGGGCCGTCGCGCTCACGGCCGGGCAGCCGTGGCTGGTCAACGCGCTGGCCCGTGAGATCGTGGAGAAGCTCGCGGTGCCGGCGAGCGAGCCGATCACCGCGGCGCACGTCGAGGAGGCGAAGGAGCGCCTCATCCTGGCGCGCGCCACCCACCTCGACTCGCTCGTCGCGCGCCTGCACGAGCCGCGCGTCCGGCGCGTGCTCGAGCCGATCCTCTCGGGCACGCTCGCGGTCGTCGGCGACGCCTACCAGGACGACCTCCAGTACGTCCGCGATCTCGGGCTCATCGCGCCGGACAACCCCGCGCGCATCGCGAACCCCATCTACCGCGAGGTCGTCGCCCGCGTGCTCGCCGGCGACGTGGAGCCGGTCATCCTGGCCGAGCCGCGGAGCTTCGTGCTCCCCGACGGTCGGCTCGACGTCGCGCGGCTGCTCCGGGAGTTCGCCGCCTTCTGGAGGGAGCACGGCGAGGCGCTCTCCGGCAACCTCGGCTACCACGAGGTCGCGCCGCAGCTCGTGCTGATGGCCTTCCTGCAGCGCGTGGTGAACGGCGGCGGGCAGATCGAGCGGGAGTACGGCCTCGGCCGGGGGAGGATCGACCTCCTCGTCCAATGGCCGTACCGCGGCGAGGACGGGCGCCGCGCCGTGCAGCGCGCCGCGCTGGAGCTCAAGGTGTGGCGCGAGGGAGAGAAGGACCCCACGCCGAAGGGGCTCGCGCCGTTCGACGGATACCTCGCCCAGCTCGGCCTCGACGAGGGCGTGCTCGTGCTCTTCGACCGCCGCGCCGCGGCCGGCGACGTCGAGGCGCGCACGCGCTTCGAGGAGGCCCGGACGCCCTCGGGCCGACGCGTGACGCTGCTCCGGGCCTGAACGGCGGCGCCTCTCGATCGGCGGCGCCTTCCTGCCGGCGGCGCGCCGCGCTCACCTCCGCGGAAGCGTCGTGGGTCCACCGCCTGGGCAGCCCCGCTTCAAGCGAGGATCATGCGGCCCCGGATCCCTTGCCGCCCGCCTCCGCGGCGCTCGCGATCTGCGCCTCGAGCACCGCGATGCGCTCCAGCGCCGCCTCCTTCGCCGCGCGCTCCGCCTCCTTCGCCGCGCGCTCCGCCTCCTTCGCCGCGCGCTCCGCCTCCTTCGCCGCGCGCTCCACCTCCTTCGCCGCGCGCTCCGCCTCCGCGGCGGTCGGGAAGAGGTCCTCGCCCTCGGGGCCCGTCGCCAGCCGCAGGCGCGCATCCTCGCCTGCGCCGGTCACCCGCAGCCAGCAGCCCAGCACCCGCGCGTAGATCCGGTCGACGTTCGACGTCTCGACCCGCACGAACCCGCGCGTCTTCAGCCTCCGGTAGCGCTGCCACCGCACCCGGTCGCGGCCCCTCTCCCAGTCCGGGTCGAAGATCACGAGCTCCTTCACCCCGAGCTCCCGGTAGCGCTCGGGCGCGTCCACGTAGTCCTTGTAGGGCTCGTCCGACGAGACCACCTCCAGCGCGAAGCTCGGCGCGATGCCGGTCTCCCACACCTTCCAGCTACGCACGCGCCGCCCAGGCGCCACGCCGGGCAGCACGTACACGTCCGGCGCCACCACCTTGGAGGGGTCGAACTGCTGGTAGTAGATGAACTGGTCCGCTCCCACGAACCTCGGCCGACCCAGCTCGCCGTACCAGCGCTCGATCAGCGGACGGAGGAGCTCCACGATCCACGTCTGAAGCGAGTCCTCCCCCATCTTCTTCTCCACGGGATAGTGCGTCGGGTCGCGCTCCGTGCCGTCACGCTGCGCCCGCCGATGCACCTGCCCGCGCGCCTCGATCGACATGCCCCATCCTACCCGAGCCGCGCGCCGCCATCGACCCGCGCCGCGCCCGGGGGGAACTTCTCGCCTCTCCAGAAGGCGCCATCGACATAAGCTGCCCGCGCCTTGCTGCCGCCCCGCCCAGCCCCCCGCCCGACCGACCTGCGTGGCCTCCCCTCCGCCTCCCCGCTCGAGATCCGCGCGGCGCTCGCCGTCACCGCGATCGCGACAGCGTGGTTCGCGCTCGCGGCGGCGTGGGAGATGTTCGGGCCCATCCTCGCCGGCCACTACGCGTCGTCGGCGGGCGTCGGGATCATCGCGGAGAACATGCTCCGCTGGAAGATCGTCGGACCCGTCTGGGAGTACACAGCGAGCCGGCCGCCGCCGGAGATGTACTACTGCCACCACCCGTGGGGGATCTTCTGGACGACCGCCGCGTTCATGAAGGTCCTCGGGCGGCACGACGTCCTCTGCCGGCTGCCCGCCATCCTGCTCAGCGCCGCGACGCCGCCCCTGCTCTACGCCATCGGCCGGAGCGTCTACCGCCCCGCCGCGGGGGCGGCCGCGGCGGCGGCGTTCGTCGTCCTGCCGATCACGCTGTCGTTCGCGAACCTCAACGCGCTCGAGGTCCCGGTCATGGCCTGGACGCTGCTCGGGCTCTGGGGGTACGTCCGGATGACGCAGACGTCCCGGCGCCGCTACCTCGCGGTGAGCGCCCTCGGCCTCGCGCTCGGGATGCACGGCGACTGGCCCGCGTTCGTGCTCACGGGCGGGCTGCTCGTGTTCGGCGCGATCCGGGCGTACCTGCTCCCGAAGCGCGTCTTCGGCCCCGTCCACGAGCGGCGCTACGCGCAGTGGTGGGTGCTCACCGCCTTCACCGCCGCGCTGACCGCCGCGCTCTACCTCGCCCTCTTCCACCACGCCGGCAAGCTCGCCGACCTCCTGGCGAGCTACGGGTTCCGCTCCTCGGGCAACAGCGAGCCGCTCAGCAAGGTGCTCGCGAGCCGGCGGTACTGGATCGAGCTCTCGTTCACGCCGATCGCCATCGCCGCCGGAAAGCTCGGCGCGATCGTCTGCGCCGGGCGGCTCGCCCTGCTCCGGCGCGAGCACGACGCGCTGCCGCTGCTCTACCTCGCGACGGCGACGGTGCAGTACGTCGTCTTCCGCCAGGGCGCCGACATCCACATCTTCTGGCCCCACTACTTCGGCGCGTACTTCGCCCTCGCCGCCGCCGCCCTCGTCGACACCGGCGCGGCGCTGCTCGAGCGCGCCACGGCCGCGCGGCACGTCGGCCCGAGCGCGACGTCGGCCGCTCCGCCGCCCCCGTGGCCGGCGCTCGCGGCGCTCGCGCTGTGGCTCCCGCCGCTCGCCGCCGTCCTGCGCGACGGGCTCCCGGCGCTGCGCTACGCGCGCGAGACGGGCGGGCGCTTCAACGAGCGGGGGCACCTCATCGACTCCGACGGGGCGAAGACGGCGTTCCTGCGCTGGCTCGCGCCGACGCTGCCCGGGGACGCCGCCGTCGAGCTGCACGAGGGCATGAAGGCCACCTGGGCCCAGGTCTGGGCGCTCGGCGGGCGCGTCGTCAGGACGAGCCGCCCCGCGCCGAGGCAGGAGCCGCCGCGCGGCGCCTACCTCGCGGACACGCGGTTCATGCTCGACAGGGACCAGGCGAGCCTCGCGCGGCGCTTCGACATCACCGCGGTGGGCCCGTTCTGGGCGCTCGGCGCGGCCGTCGGCGCGCACGTCGGCGCGGACGTCCCGCGCGCGCCCGGGATCGAGGCGTTCTCGTTCCGCGAGCGGGAGCCGGGGCTCCTCGCCTGGTACCTCGTCTCGGGCACCGAGCCCGAGCGCGAGATCGTGCCCGATCCGTTCCTCACGTGGGAGCTCCGCGCGCACTTCGGACAGCCGGCGGACCCGCCGGCCGCGGCGCCGGAGACGCTGGAGCAGAAGCGGATCGCGCACAACATCGCCCTGGCCGCGGGCGACGGCGCGCGCGCGGCGGCCCTCTTCGCGGAGATCGGCGCCGCGCTCGCGCCGCTCGGGGCGCGGTTCGACGACGGAACGGAGCTGCTCGGGACGACGTTCCACGAGGGCGCGCGCTCGCTCCTCACGATCTTCGTGCGCGCGGGCGGCCCCGCGGCGGACGACGTGGCGCTCGCGGTGCGCTCCCGGGTCGTCGAGCGCGCCCCGCTGTCCACGACCATGGCCGACCCGGTCACCCGCGAGGTCGGCCTCCCGACGGCGATCTCGCCGCAGCGCTGGAGGACGGGCTTCCTCTACGCCGATCCGGTGCCGATCCGGAAGCGCCCGGGGACGGAGGTGTTCTGGGCATCGATGAGGGCGCGTGAGCCGGGCCGCGCTCCGAGGCTCGTGGACCGCGGGGGCGCTTCGGAGGTCGAGGTGCTGCGGCTGCGCTGAGCGTGGGGCGCGCCGCCATCCTCGTGGACAAGGGCCCGCATTCGGGTTTTACCTTCGGGCATGAGCTCTCGCCGAACAGGTCTGGTTCTGGTCCTCGCCCTCGCGGCGGGCTGCGGCGCGCCGCCGTCCGCCCAGGCGCCGGCGCAGCCCGCGCCGTCGGAGCCGGCGGGCGCGGCCGCCCCAGACCCGGCGGGCACCGCAGCCCCGGCCACGGGAGCCCCACCGGCGACGGGGGGGACGCCGGCCGCCGGGGAGGCGCCCCCGCCGGGGTCGCAGGTCCCGGGGGCGGCCGCGCCGCCGCCGCCCACGACGGCCCCGCCGAGGCCGGGCGCCCCGAGCGGCGGCGGGAGCGTGAAGCCCGGCGCCGCGGTCGCGACAGGGACGCTCGGAGGCAGCATCTCGGAGGCGCAGGTCCGCGACGTCGTGGAGAGGCACGCAGAGCTGTTCGACGAGTGCTACAAGATCGGCGTCAAGACCTCGCCGAAGTTCATGGGCAAGGTGACCGTGAAGGCGACCATCGGGCCGAGCGGGAAGGTCAACAGGGCAGACGTCCTGAAGTCGACCACGAAGAGCCAGCAGGTCGACCGCTGCGTGGCCGACTCGTTCGAGAAGATGCAGTTCCCCAGGCCCGAGGGCGGTGTGACGACCGTCATCACCTTTCCCATCGAGTTCAGCGGCGTCGAGCTGGTGCAGCCCTGAAGGGCCCCTGCCCGTAGACCCGCTCCCGAGTCCCCGCGGAGGACTACGGACAGCCGGTCTGCCGCGTCACGCGGAGCGTGGCGATCTGCGACAACTGAGGCGGTTCGTCCGCCGGGCGGGCGCTGACCTCGCGTGCCGATCGGCGCGCTCCCTCGGGCTCGGCCGGAGGAGGCGCCGCGCCGCCAAGGGCACGGAAGCTGCTATCACGACAAGCACGTGAGACGCTGCTGAGACGAAGCTGCAAAGACGGTTGGATGTCGAGACGCTGGAACGCTGAGCGCCGGGGGCGACAGCGACAGCCGGCTGACTGATCCGCCCTGCGGGCGCGACCAGCAGACGACCAGAGCGAGCCACTCCCATGGAGGGATGCACCGGCGGTGGGACAGCGCGACGCCCGCGGCCGGTAGCATCGAGATCGACTATCGCCGACAACGGCACGGGTGAAGGCATGGAGAGGATGGAAGTTCAGCGGGATGTTCGGAGCGCCATCGCGATTGCCTATGAGCTCTCGCGACACGAGCACGTGCAGCACCGGGAGCATGTGTCCCAGGCGCTCGGCGAGCTCAAGGACGAGCTGGCTCGCATCGAGGCGAAGCTCGGAGGAGAGCGCATCCACGAGGTCACCGCGGAGGGTCTGCCGCCCGTGCTCGAGCAGATCGAGGGGCTCGTCGAGGACGCGGGCCCGGTGGTCGGTGACCAGATCAGGACGTTGATGCAGAGCGTGCAGCGCATCGCCAGGGAGCTCAACCCGGGTCAACCGGGCCAGTAGCTCCCCTCGTCTGCTCCCGGGTGGCCCCCGTGGTCGGTCGTCCGGAGGGCGACCGCGCCGCCGTGCACCGTCACAGCGGCGCGGGTCGCCGAGCGGCCACGGCGGCGCGTGGCCGGCGCCGACGCCTGGCCGCGCAGCAGGAAGCCCGCCGCCATCGTCGCGTGCTGCGCGCGGATGCGCGGACAGCGCGACGTGTGACGACACCCCCCTACACAGAGAGATTCCGGCCAGTCCGCCCGCCAGGAGTTCGGCCAGGGATCTGGAGAGATTCCAACGCAAAGACGCCAAGGCGCAAAAAGACCAATTGTCATGCATTCTTGCGTCTTTGCGCCCTTGGCGCCTTTGCGTCAAATCTCTCTTCTCTCTCGAGGCAGATCCCTGGCAGGATTTCTGCCCACGGGACTAGGGGCAGCAGGCATACGTCGCCTCGAGGGTGCCCGTCTCGCACGGCGCGATCGAGGCGTCGAAGTGGCTCAGCGGCAGCCCGAGCGACGTGCAGATCGCGAGCGCCTCGTCCTTCAGCGCATTCGGGTCCTCGCACGTCGTGCCGTCACCCACCACGCCCGTCGTATCACAGCCGGGCTCCGGCGGCGGTGGCGGCGTGATGGGCTCCTCCGGCAACGCCGGCCACGCCGGGCAGCAGAGGTACTCCGCCTGGAGCACCTTCCCGTCGCACACCTCGTAGTCCGCCTTGTCGACCTGGAGATCGCGTAAAACCAGCCCGATCTCCTCGCAAAGGGGGATGCCCTGCTCGATCAGCGCGTTCGGGTCCTGGCACGTCACCCCGTCGCCAAGGACACCGCCCGTGCAGTCGTCCGGACAGGTCACCCCGTCGAACAGCAGCTCCGTCGAGCAGGCTTCCTCTTCGGGCGTCGGACTCTCCTCCTTCGGGGCGACGCCCTCCTCCTTCGGGGCGACGCCCTCCTCCTTCGGGGCGACGCCCTCCTCCTTCGGGGCGGCGCCCTCCTCCTTCGGGGCGACGCCCTGGTCGACGGTGTTCGTGTCGAAGTCCTCGCCGGACCCGACATCCGTCGAGCAACCCACGATCAGCGTGGCGCCGACCATCGAGAGGGCCGTGATGCAGCGGTGAGCCAATCCCATGAGATCTCCTTTGCCTCGCCGTGAGCCGCGAGGATGGCCGCGACGGGCGGCCGCCCATTGCACGGCGCCGCGTCGTCATTCGTCATGATCCAACCGCGAGGGGGGCTCCGGTTTCCTGTACGCGCGTCGTCTGGTGAAGTGAATCGACAGGGAGGCGGGGCATCCGTGAGAGATCGCCCCCGGCGCTCCGGGCTCGCGTGAGTCTCTCGCCTGGTTGGAGGGATGCCTCGGCCCCGCCCTGCCGCTCGGCAGTCCGGTCAGGGGCAGCAGGCATACGTCGCCTTGAGGGTGCCCGTCTCGCACGGCGCGATCGAAGCGTCGAAGTGGCTCAGCGGCAGCCCCAGCGACGTGCAGATCGCGAGCGCCTCGTCCTTCAGCGCGTTCGGGTCCTCGCACGTCGCGCCGTCACCCACCACGCCCGTCGTATCGCAGCCGGGCTCGGGCGGCGGAGGCGGCGGCCTGGGCTCCTCCGGTTGCCCCGGCCACGCCGGGCAGCAGAGGTACTCCGCCTGGAGCACCTTCCCGTCGCATACCTCGTAATCGGCCTTGTCGACCTGGAGATCGCGCAGGACGAGCCCGAGCTCCTCGCAGATCGGGATGCTCTGCTCGATCAGCACGTTCGGGTCCTTGCACGTCACCCCGTCGCCGACGACGCCGCTCGTGCAGTCGTCCGGACAGGTCACCCCGTCGAACAGCAGCTCCGTCGAGCAGGCCTCCTCCTCGGGCGTCGCGCTCTCCTCCTGGGGCGTCGCGCTCTCCTCCTCGGGCGTCGCGCTCTCCTCCTCGGGTGTCGCGCTCTCCTCCTCGCGCGCGCGCTCGGCCGCCTCGTCGCCCGCGCGTCCCGCCGCGCCCGGAACGCGCTCCTCGGGCCGGAGCACCGAGAAGATCGGCGGCTCGTGAACGCCGGACGGCCCCAGGTCGCCGAGATCGCGGCGGGAAGACGGCTCCGGCCCGCGCCTCGGCTGCGCTGGCGGGCCGATCGGGCCGGGCGGGCTCACCGGAGCCACCCGCGGCGGGCGGCCCATCACGTCCACCCGCGGCGGCTCCTCGACCGGCGTGCGTCGCTCCTCGGGCGGGCGCGCGCTGCGGCGCGGCGCGGGGGCCACCGGCTCGGGCGGCGGGGACAGGCTGGGCCGCGCGGGACGCGGCTCCGCGGGAGCGTCATCCGCGCGGAGGTCGCCCGCGATCGGGTCGGCAGGCGCGGCCAGCGTGCGGGCGGCCACGCCCCAGGGCTCCACGGCACGCGGGGCGCCGTCATCGACGACGAGCGCGAGCGCCGCGGCCGCGAGGAGGCCGGCCGCGAGCGGGCGACGTAGGCCCCGGAGCGCGCCCCGCGGCGCGGGCGGCGCCGGAGCCTCCCCCGCGGCGCGCAGGCGCGCGCGGAGCCGCGCCTCGAGGTGCGGCCGCGGCGTCACGGAGGCGAGCTGCTCGTCGAGCGCCCGGAGCTGCGAGACGAGGTCGTCGCGGTCAGACGTCGCCATGATCCACCTTCCATCCGGCGCCGCCGAGGTGCTGCGCCGCGCGCTGGATGAGCTTGCAGACGTAGCTCTTCGAGTGGCCGAGGATCCGCCCGATCTCCTCCTGCTCCTTGCCGTCGAGGTGGTACATCGAGAACGCGACCCGCTCCTTGATCGGCAGCGCGTTCAGCGCGTCGAACGCGCGGCGGAGGTCGTCGCGGGCGATGGCGAGCGCGTCCGGCGGCCGGGGCTCCTGCGGCTGCTCGCCGAGGAGCCAGCGGACCGGGGCGAGCGAGAGGAAGCGCTCGCGCCGGAGGCGGTTGAAGCAGCGGTTGGTCGTGGCCCGGTACAGCCACCCCTCCAGGTCGTCGAGCTCGGTGAGGTTGGGCAGCGCCTTGAACAGGTCGAGAAAGACGTCCTGCGTGACGTCCTCCGCCCACGCCAGGTTGCCTTTGCCGTAGCGGAGCGCCAGCCGGTGCACGAGCCGGTGGTGGCGGCGGTAGATCGCCTCGACCGCATCGGCGTCGGCCGACCGCGAAGCAGCCGGCGCCGCGTTCCGCCCCGAGGCCGTGGCGGGCGGGGGCGCGTCGGACCGCTGCTCGCTCGAGAGCGGACGGAGCACCTCGGCGAGGTTCGAGGAGGCGAGATCGGGGCTGGGCAAGGACGGGTCCCTTGCTGCCATCACACACGAGCCGACCGGCAGTTTCCTGGTTTGCCGATCGGCAGCGCGCGCCGCCTCACGCGGGCTCGGAGCGCTCGGGTACGGCAGCACCCCGGCTCAAGAAACCGCCAGGACGCCAAGGACGCCCGACCCAAGCAACACTGAAATTTTCTGCCCCTGGCACACTCGACGTCCTCGACGTCCTCGACGTCTACGGCTCGTCTCCTCGTCCGAGCGCCGCTTCGAGACAACACCGCCGCCGGCTTGCCTTCTTCTTCTCGGCGGCTCCGACGCGCAACGCATGATCCGTGGCCGATCGCGAATCGCCACGCTCGAGCTCCCCGCAAGCCGGGTCGAGCAGGGGTTCAAATTTACTCCACATCACCGGGAACATCGCACCCATCACGCCAATCACGCCAATCACACCAGAAAACCACTACACACACAACGTCAGCCAACGTGTCTCTCATCGAAGCTCGCTCTTTCGCGTTGCGCAAAGACCCGCTCCGGGAAACACTGAGAGGCTTCATGTCGACGCTGTCCGGCGGCGCGTCGGGGCCGCCGCCGAGAGCGTCGCACCTCTTGGAGAATGCCATGAACTCGAGAGCTTGCCTGTGGTCCTTCGGTCGGGTTCCGGTCGGACATCTGATGCGGGTCGCGTGCGTGGGTGTCGCGCTCCACGCGGCCGCCTGCTCGAGCGGTGACAGCGCCGACAGCACCGGCGACAGCGGGGACACGGCGGGGAGCTCGGGCAGCGGCGGCGACGACTTCGGCGGCGTGGCCGTGGGCGCCGGCGGCGGGAGCAGCAGCATCAGCGTCGGCAGCGGCATGACCGGCAACGAGGATAGCTGCGACGGGCTGGACAACGACGGCAACGGCATCATCGACGATGTCGACGCCGGCGCCGACGGCGTCTGCGATTGCCTCCGCATCGCCACGCTGGGCGCGCCGGGCAGGTGGGGCCAGGGCGACATCTTCGAGGCCTGGCTGGACCAGCGCAGCATCAACGGGGCCGTCGACCTGAGCGACGCCGAGCTCACCGCCGAGGAGCTCGGCAAGCACCAGGTCATCGTGGTCCAGGACGTGAGCGTCATCGGGCGCAGGTACTCGAGCGCCGAGGTCGCGGCGCTGAGCGACTGGATCTCGAAGGGCGGCGGCCTGATGACGTTGATCGGGTACGGCGACCCGGAGGAGCGCCGGAACGTCAACGCGCTGCTCGAGCCGCTCGGGATAGGCTATGGCGAGGAGCAGATCCTGCCGAGGGAAGGCGGCTCCACGATCCCGATCACGGAGTGGAGCGGATCGCACCCGGCGCTCGAAGGGATCCAGGCCGTCGGCGTGGACAACGGCTACCCGGTGGTCGGCGAGGGCACCACGCTGGCGACCGGCGGCGGCCATGACGTGCTGAAGGCGCTGGAGTCCGGCGATGGGCGGGTGCTCGTCTGGGGCGACGAGTGGATCACGTACAACAGCGAGTGGGTCGAGCACCCCGACTATCAGGTCGAGCGCTTCTGGCTGAACGCCATCAAGTGGATGACCCCGGCCAACGAGTGCCAGGTCGCCATCCCGCCGAACATCAACTGAGCGAGCGACGCGCGGCCAGGGTGAAGCCGAGCGTCTCGGTGGGATCGGGCAGCGCGCGATCGAGCGCGCGCGCGCCCGCGGCTACCGCGATCATGGCCGGCGCGACGAGCGGCAGCGTCCAGACCCGCGCCCCGACCGCCGCGGAGGCCTCGTGGCCGAGCTTGCCCATCGACTGCGCGACGCCGCCGATCTGCGCGACCCGCAGGGCCAGGTAGCTGTTCACCTTGTGGCCGAGCAGGCTCCAGAGGCTGCCGTGCGGGTGGATCTCCTCGACCGTGAGGCCGGCGCGGCCGCAGAGCGCGCGGAGGCCGTGGGGGCTGAAGCGGAAGTAATCGTGCGGCTCCTCGTGCAGCCGGAACGAGAACGGCGCGCTCAGGATGAGCAGGCCGCCCGGGCGGAGGACGCGCGCCATCTCGGCGACGAGCGCCTCCGGGCGGGGGGTGTGCTCGAGGACCTGCACGCTCAGCACGGTGTCGAAGCTCGCGTCGGGGAACGGCAGCCGCTCGCCGTCATAGAGCATGTCCGCCTTGCCGCGCGAGCGCGCGGCGGTGGCGCCGAAGGTGGCCTCGTGCTCCACGCCGAGGTACTCGCGCACGTGCGGGCGGAAGAGGTGCTCGTACGGCTTGTCCCCGCAGCCGACGTCGAGCAGCCGCCCGCGCGCCCGCGGGGCGAGGCGAGCGAGCGAGTCGACGACGTGGGTGAGCTGGAGATCCACCCAGTCCGACGCGGCCCGCGCCGCGCGCCCGAGCGGCGGGTGCCGGAGCAGGGCGTGCAAGAGCTCGTTCATGGGCGCCTCTTACCACGGCGCCTCGCGCTCACGGCGACCGGCAGGGACCGCCGCGCCCCTCCGCGGGCTCACGCTGCCCGGGAGCCCGCGGCGCGGCGCGGGTCGATCAAGCTCCGGTAGAGCGCCTCGTACCTCGACACCATCCTGGCGTTGCAGAAGCGCTCGCGCGCGCGGCGCGCGCAGGCGGCGCGATCGAAGCGCGCGAGGGTCGTCGCGAGGGCGGTGAGGCGCGCGGCGTCGCCCGGCTCGGCCAGGAAGCCCGTGACGCCCTCCTCGACGATCTCGGGGAAGGAGCCGCGGCGGAAGCCGAGCACGGGCGTGCCGCAGAACATCGCCTCGATGGCGATGAGCCCGAACGGCTCCTCCCACTGGAGCGGGCAGAGGAGGGCGCGCGCCCTGCACAGGAGCGCGACCTTGCGGTCGTGATCCACCTCCCCGACGTCCGACGCCCCGATCTCCCGGAGGCGCGGGACCACCTCCCGCAGATGATACGGCTGGTCGCCGGGGTGCGCGCGGCCGGCGAGCCGGATCGGCATGCCCGCGGCCCTCGCGATGTCGAGGGCGAGGTGCGTCCCCTTCTCCTCGGCGTAACGGCCGATGTGCGCGAGATAGCCCTCATCGACGAGGCTCAGCGGATAGCGCGCCGGCGTCACGCCGTGGTGGATGACGCACGAGCGCGGGAGCGGGGTCTCCAGCGAGCGCTGCCGCTCGCTGATGGCCACATACGCGATCTCCGGGTGTCGCGCGTAGATGCGCGAGCTCTCGTGGCAGCGCTTGTGGTGCAGCGTATGCACGGCGGGCACGCGGACGAAGGGGGTGAACACCACGGCGAACGGGCTGTTCAGGTGGATCACGTCGAGCCTGTCCTCTCGCGCGATCTCCGAGAACGCCCAGGCGATGTGGTTCACCTCGTCCTCCGGCAGCGGGGGCCAGCGCGCGTCGGCGTAGAGCGCCCGGCGCCGGCAGGTGACCGCGGAGTCGCCCGTCGCGAAGAGCGTCACCTCGTGTCCGCGCGCCGACAGCCCCTCGGCGAGCTCATAGCAGAACAGCTCGGTCCCCCCGTACCCGGAAGGCGGCACCCGGATGAACGGGGTGGAGATTATCCCGATCCGCATGGTTGTCGCTCCTGGGCCGCGCGACGCGAGCGGGGCCTGTCCTCGACCCCGCTGGCGGCGGAGCGCATGCCCGCGATCGACGCATCAACGAGCATGCCATCAGGGCGCGCCCGCCGTGCGCCCGCCCGCCTCGCGGACGAAGCGCGCGAGGGCGGCGGCGCGCCGCGAGCGCAGCAGAGCAGCTGCCCGCGGACGCGATCCGGCGCGGCGGAGCGGTGCGGCGCTTTCGTGATGCGCCCCGTCCGTCTAGGATGGCCGTCCGCTCCTCCCTGCGCGCGGGACCGCGCAGGTAGCGTCGAGGGCCCGAGCGCCCAGCCAATCCGCACACAGGTGGTCCATGACTTCGAGATCGAATCGATACGGTTCCGCGCTCGCTCTGAGCATTTCGCTTGTGGCCACCTCGGGCTGCGAGCTGATCACGATGCCCGATCGCAGCCTGATCGGTGAGAACACAGGCGGGAGCGGCGGACAGGGGGGCGCTGGAGGACAGGGCGGGGACGGCGGCGCCGGTGGGGGCGACGGCGGCGCTGGTGGAATCGGCGGTGCCGGCGGCGACGGCGGCAGCGGCGGCGACGGGGGCGACGGGGGCGGAGATGGCGGCTCCGGTGGGGGCGATGGCGGCTCCGGTGGAATCGGCGGTGCCGGCGGCGACGGCGGCACCGGCGGCGCAGGTGGTAGCGGCGGCTCCGGTGGGGGCGACGGCGGCGACGGCGGCAGCGGCGGCTCCGGTGGGGGCGACGGCGGCTCCGGTGGAGTCGGTGGTACCGGCGGCGGCGACGGCGGCAGCGGCGGCTCAGGCGGCTCCGGCGGCTCCGGCGGCTCCGGCGGTGAAGCCTGCACCAAGGACGCGGACTGCGACCAGCCCGCGAGCGAGTGCGCGGTCGCGGCGTGCGTCGACGGAGCGTGCGCCACCCGGCCCGTGGCCGAGGGGACGCCCGCGGAGATGCAGATGGCCGGCGACTGCGCAGAGCGCCTCTGCGACGGAGAGGGCGCGGTCGAGGAGGTCGACGACGACGACGACGTGCCCAACGACCGCAGCCAGTGCACCCGCGATTCGTGCCGCGACGGCTCCCCGGTCCACGAGCCGGTCGCGGTGGGCACCTGGTGCTCCCTGGCCGACGGAGGGCTGTGCAACGCCGCCGGGGTCTGCGTGCAGTGCCTGGTCCACTCGGACTGCCCGACCGAGGTCTGCATCGATAACGTCTGCCAGGTGCCCTCGTGCGATGACGGCATCCAGAACGGCGACGAGGGCGGCATCGACTGCGGCGGCTCGTCCTGCACGGCCTGCGCGCCCGCGGCCAGGGTCACGTCGGTCGACTACCCGGTCATCACCGTCGGAGGCTCGCTCGTGCTCACCGGCACGAGGTTCACCGGAGCGACGGCCGTGACCGTGGGCTACGTGCGGCAACGGTTCACGGTCGACTCCGACACGCAGATCACGATCCCCGCGCTGTCGGACGCGACGGACATCGGCCGGGGGGACATCGTGGTGACCCGGCCGGGCGCGCTGCGGACGCCGTTCCCGGTGACGGTGATCCGGCTGCAGATCAACGAGCTCGACGCGGACACGCCGACCGCGCCGGTGAACGACGACCGCGAGTTCATCGAGATCAGCACGGGCGTGATGGACGTGAGCCTCGCCGGCTACACGCTCGTGCTCTACAACGGCAACGCGCCGGGCGGCGACGCGTCGTACCGGGCGGTGGAGCTCAACGGGAGGACGGACATCGGCGGCCTCCTGCTCGTCGGCAACCCCGCCGTGACCCCGGCGCCCACCGTGCTCCTCGACGCGACAGAGGTCGCCAGCAACCTGGAGAACGGCGCGGACGCCGTCGGCCTGTACCAGGGGCTGCCCGCGGCCTTCCCCTCGGGGACGCCGCTCACGGCCACGCGCCTCATCGACGCCGTGGTCTACGGCACGGGCGACGCGGCCGACCAAGACCTCCTGAGCGCGCTGATCTCCAGCGATCCGGAGGCGCTCCAGCGCGTCCAGGTCGACGAGGGCGCGACGAGCGCGCTGTCGACGACGCAGTCGATCCAGCGCTGCGCCGACGGCCGCCGCGACGGCCGCCTCTTCCAGGCGGCGGCGCCGACCCCCGGCGAGCCCAACGACGTCTCCTGCCCCTGATCGCGGCGCCGGGCGCCGGGCGCGGCCCGCCGGCCGCGCCCGGCGTTCGAGCCCGCTGCGCGGCGCGCGCGCCTGCCGCTCAGCGCTCGAGGTAGATCTCGAAATCCTCGATGAGCACGGCGAGCTCGTAGCGCTCCTCGATGAGCCCCGCGAGCGCGGGGAACCCGTCCAGCGTGTCGCGCGAGTCGAGCACGTCGCCGGTCACCGAGGGGAAGACGTCGCGGCGCTCGACGACGATCGCGGCCGGAGGGCTCGCGGCGAGATCGCGCATCAGCGCGTCGCGCGCCTCCTGCCGGGCCCACGCCGCGCGCTGCGGGACATTGTAGAGGTAGCGCGTCGCCGGCGGGCGGTCGGCGAGGTCGTAGATCACCGGCTCGAAGCCCCACACGAACACCGGCCGCCCCGGCGCGACGCGCTCGCGCAGCCACGCGGCGACCGCGCGGTTCGCCGCGGCGTTGACGTCCGCGACCGACGCGAGGCGATCGAGGCGGTCCAGATCCCTCGCGCCCGCGGCGAGCAGCGCGAGGCGCTCGGCGCAGCGCTCGACGTAGTCGTCGGCCACGTCCTTCGTCGCCGAGCGGGCGAAGCCCGCCGCGACGAGCACCGCGACGAGCGCCGCGATCGCCCTCACGCCGCGCCGCGCGCAGCGCTCCCACGCCTTCCAGAGGCCGAGCGCGGCGAGCATCGCCGTGAGCGGCCACGTCGCGCCGTAGTGGTAAGGGAAGAACTTCGCCTGCATCACCACGCCGACGAGGTGCATCGCGATCACGCCCGCGAGCAGCGCCACGCCCGCCCGCTCGCGGCGCTCCGGGTGCAGCGCGAGCAGGAAGCAGAGGCCGAGCGCGAGCGGGCCGGAGTACCGGACGAGCCACTCGCTGGCGCCGTGCCACGCCATCTCGAGCACGCCCGCGTCGCGCCACCCGAGCGCGGTGTAGTGCGGCGTGAAGACGAAGAGGACCTCCCAGAGATCGCCGAGCGCCCCCGCCGCGGCGAACCACGCGACGCAGGCGAGCACAGGCAGCGCGCCCCCCAGCGCGACGAGCAGCGCGGGCCGGAGCGCCGCCCACAGGAGCGCGCGCGTCGACGCTGCAGCGCGCGCCGGCTCGCCCTCGAGCGCGCGCCCGACCTCCGCGCCCGCGCGCTGATCCTCGCCGCGCGCCCCGCCGTGCAGCGCGCGCCGCGCGAGCTCCGCGAGGGCGGGCGCGGCCAGCGCAACGGCGAGCACGACGCCGCCGCCGGCGAGCGGCGGCTTGAGCAGGCCGGCGGCGCCGAAGAGCGCGCCCGACGCGACGAGCGCGGCGGCGCCTTTCGCGGGGCGCGGCGCGCCGGCGCCCCCGCGCGGCGTGGCCGCGAGCAGGGCGAAGACGGTGAGCATGCCGCCGAACGACTCGGGCTGCGCCGTGTGCCAGAAATCGAGCTGGGCGTGCACGAGCACGGCGAGCGCCGCGGCGACGATCCCGATCCGGCGGTCGCCGAACGCGCGCCCGGCGAGCGACGCCATCGCGAAGCACATGCCCGCGAGGCCGACGACCTCGAGGACGCGGATGCCCCATTGCGCCGGGCCGAAGAGCGCGCGCGCGAGCGCGTAGATCAGGAAGATGCCGGGCGGCTTGAAGTCGAACACGTCGCGGTAGGGCATGCCGCCGTCGAGCACCGCGCGCGCGACCATCGCGTAGATGCCCTGATCGCGGCCGTAGCCGTAGGTCAGGATCTGCAGCAGCAGGAACGCGATGACGCCGACCGAGATCGCCCCGATCGCCTGCGCGCCCGCGCCGCGCGCCGGCCCGGCGGCGAGCCGCTCGCTCGCGGGCTCGATCGAGGGGGCCCGGGGGCAAGGGACCGCGGTCGCATCCGGCGCGGCGTCACGCACCGGGGTCTTTTACCGGCTCGGGCGCGCCAGCGTCTACGTACGATTCCGGTCCTCCTGCGCCCGGCGTCCCGGTGGGGCAGGCTCGCCGTCGCCGGGGAGGCTCCCTCGGCGGGCCGGCGGAGGGTGGCGGGTGGGCGCCGCGGGGGCGAGCCTCCCGTGGGCGCGCCGGGTCGCGCGGCGGCTCGACGTGGCGCACGCCGGGACGCCTCTCCGCCGACATGCTGACAAATGATGCAAAGGATACGCACGGGACGAACATGTGTCGTTGCCCTCGAAGGGCGGGCGGCGTATACGACCGTGCCGCCGTTGCCCGGAGAAACGGGCGCTCCCGGCGGCCGCGTTGGAGGAGCGAGAAGCGATGGTCGATGTTCGCATGCCACAGCTCGGCGAGAGCGTGCTCGAGGGGACCGTCTCGAGGTGGCTCGTGCGCGAGGGCGATTTCGTCAAGCGCGAGCAGCCGCTGCTCGAGGTTGCGACCGACAAGGCAGACACGGAGATCCCCGCGCCGATCGCGGGTCGTGTCGCGCGGATCGCGGTGGCCGAGGGGACCGTTGTCGCCAAGGAAGGTCTGCTCTGCCAGATCGACGAGACGGCGCAGGGCGAGGCCCAGCCGGCGGCCCAGAGCCCGGCCGCCGCAGCGCCGGCCGAGCCGCGACCCGCGGCGCCGGCGCCGGGCAGCAACGGCCACGAGGAGGGCGCCCGGCCGCTGTCCAGCCCGTCCACGAAGAAGCTGGCGCTCGAGGCCGGCGTCGACCTGCGCAACGTGCAGGGGACAGGCGACCGCGGTCGGATCACCCACGATGACGTGATGCGCGCGGCGCACGGCGCGCCGGCCGAGCCGGCGCCTGCCGCGCACCCGGCGGCGCCGCAGCCCGCGGGTGGGGCGAGCCAGGCGGCCGAGCTGTCGCAGCTCATCCAGGCGAGCGGCGGGTTCGTGCCGCCGGTGCCCGGGGTCGGGTTCGGCGCGTACAAGGTGCCGCCCTACACCCCGAAGCCGGGCGACAAGGTGGTGCCCTTCAGCCGGCGCCGCCGCATCACCGCGGACCACATGGTCTATTCCAAGGTGACGTCGCCGCACGTGGTGACGGTCGCCGAGGTCGACCTGCACGAGACGTCGAAGCTGCGCGAGGCGCACAAGGACGAGTTCAAGAAGGCGGGCGCGTCGCTGACGTTCCTGTCCTTCATCTGCGCCGCGGCCGTCCGCGCGCTGCGCGAGCACCCGGAGTTCAACGCGCGGGTGCTCGAGAACTCGTACGTGGTGCTGCGCGACGTCAACCTCGGCGTGGCGGTGGACACGCCCGGCGGCCTCATCGTCCCGAGCATCAAGCACGCGGACGAGCTGTCGCTGCGCGGCATCGCGCGGAGCATCGACGAGCTGGCGGGGCGCGCGCGGTCGGGCAAGATCACGGCCGACGACCTCGCGAACACGACGTTCACGGTCTCGAACCCCGGCCTCAAGGGCAACCTGTTCGGCGGCGCGATCATCTCACAGCCGAACGTCGGCATCCTCAGGATGGGTGAGATCAAGAAGCGCGTCGTGGTGGTCACGAAGGACAAGGAGGACTCGATCGCGATCCATCCGGTCATGTTCCTCGCGCTGTCCTACGACCACCGCATCATCGACGGGGTGTTGGCGAACTCGTTCCTCTGGCGCGTCACCGACATCCTCACACGCGGGGAGTTCGAAGTATGAACGCGAAGAGCGACGTGCAGGGCCTGAGAGCGCTGAGCGAGGTCGATCCGGAGATCGCCGAGCTGATCCGGCTGGAGGAGCGGCGGGAGGCGGACACGCTCCGGCTCATCGCCAGCGAGAACTACGTGTCTCGGGCGGTGCTCGAGGCGACCGGCTCGGTGCTGACGAACAAGTACTCCGAGGGGTACCCGCACAAGCGGTATTACGAGGGTCAGCAGCAGGTCGACGTCGTCGAGGAGCTCGCGCGCACGCGCGTGGCGAAGCTCTTCGGGGCCGACCATGTCAACGTGCAGCCCTACTCCGGCAGCCCGGCCAACCTGGCGGTCTACCTCGCCTTCGCGCAGGCGAACGACACGATCATGGGCCTCGGGCTGCCCGCGGGCGGGCACCTGACCCACGGCTGGTCGGTGAGCATCACCGGGAAGTACTTCAAGAGCGTCCCTTACGGCGTGCGCGAGAGCGATCACCGCATCGACATGGACCAGGTCCGCGACCTGGCGCGCGCCCACCGGCCGAAGCTCATCTGGTGCGGCACGACGGCGTACCCGCGCACGATCGACTTCGCCGCGTTCCGCGCGATCGCCGACGAGGTGGGGGCGATCCTGGCGGCGGACATCGCGCACATCGCGGGGCTCGTGGCCGGCGGGGTGCACCCGTCGCCGGTGGGCATCGCGGACGTGGTGACGTCGACGACGCACAAGACGTTCCGGGGCCCGCGCGGCGCGATGATCCTCTGCAAGAAGGAGCACGCGAGCGCGATCGACAAGGCGGTGTTCCCGGGCCTCCAGGGCGGGCCGCACAACCACACGACGGCGGCCATCGCGGTCGCGGCGAAGGAGGCCTCGGAGGACGGCTTCCGGACCTACGCGAAGCAGATCGTCGAGAACGCGAAGGCGCTCGGGCGCGCGCTGGAGTCGCGCGGCTTCCGGCTCATCACCGGCGGGACCGACAACCACCTGCTGAACATCGACATGACCCCGAAGGGGCTCGCCGGCAAGCCGTACGCGCAGGCGCTCGATCGCGCGGGCATCGTCGCCAACTACAACTCGATCCCGTTCGATCCGCGCAAGCCGTTCGACCCGTCGGGGATCCGCATCGGCACGCCGGCCGTGACGTCGCGCGGCATGGGCGTCGCCGAGATGGAGCGCCTGGCGGCGTGGATGGATGACGTGGCGCAGAACATCAACGACGAGGCGCGCATCGCGCGCATCGCCGCCGAGGTCGCGGAGCTCTGCCGCGGCTTCCCTGCGCCAGGCATCCGGCTGTAGGGCTGCGGCGGGCCGCGAGGCGCGCCGGACGAGGACGCCGAGGAGAGTCTCTCCCGGCGTCCTCGGCGTTTCTACGCCTTCACTTCACGTAGAGCTGCGCGGCGGCCATGCCCGAGCCGGCCGTGGCCTTGACGATGTACTTCGCGTTGATGCCCACGGGCAGCGACCAGCGGAAGCAGTTGCCCCGGCCGCCGAGCGCGGCGTTCGAGCCGGTCAGGGTGTCTCGCGCCAGCTCCGACGAGCCCATCGGGATCGGGGTCAGCGCGACGAGGCTGATGTCGAGCTCGGTGATCCCCGCGCCGACGCCGAGGATCGTGTAGCACTTGCCGGGCATGAGCTGGATCTGCTGCTCCAGCGTCTGTCCAGCGCTGAACTGGCCCGCGATCGGGCCCCCCTCTTTCGTCATGCCCTGCGCCTCGGTCGCGGCGAGGTTGTTGAGCGGGATGGTCGCGGCCGACGCGAAGTTCGGGTCGATCGGCGACGCGCTGCCGGTGCTCGTCCCGCTGCCGCTGCCGCTCGGGGCGGGCTGCTGGCCGCCGGTCGTCGTCTGGCCGGGGAGCGGGAACGGCCACGGGAAGCCGCCGGGCTGCGCCGAGGGCGTCGCGCCGGGCTGCTGCGGGGCAGGCTGCTGCGTCGTCGGCGCGGGCTGCTGCGGCTGCTGATAGCCCGGCTGCTGCGGCTGCTGGTAGCCGGGCGGCGGATAGCCCTGCTGGGGTTGCTGGTAGCCGGGCGGCGGATAGCCCTGCTGGTACCCGGGCTGCTGGTAATAGCCGCCAGGAGGCGGAGCGTAGCCGGGCGGCGGCTGGTTCGCGTAGTTCGGCGGCGGGGAAGCCTCTCGCTGTTGACAACCAGCAGTGAGGGCTGCGGTGAGGACCATGGCTGACAGGACGCCAATCGTACGGACCAAAAGAACCTCCTCCAATTTCCGGGCGGAACGCCGCGTTCAATCTCACTGACGGGCGCGCGACGCAACGGGTCACTCGCGGGGAAGCTCCCCGGAGCGACGCCTCCCGGAGCGCGATGAACCGAGCTCCGAGGGCCGTCCGCCGGATGTCGTTTTGGACGGGTCACGCCCCCGCTTTCATCGCGCCCGTCCGGCAGATTGATGCTGCTTCTGCCACGATTTCCCGGATCACGGCGGTCAGGCTCGGCTGGCCGGGTAGAAAAAGTGAGGTAGCCTACGGCATGACCGACCACGGCTCCCGTGCGAAGTTCGAGCGTCCCGGAGAGTTTGCGCGGTGGTTCCTGGAACGGGAGATGCTGGCGAGCGCTGGCATGGGGCTCGCGGCCGACAGGGCGCGGCTGCACCTCGGGCGCGCGGTCGCCTTCCTGGACCAGGGGATGCTGCGCGAGTCGCTGACGGAGGCGAACTCGGCCGCGTACCTCGACCGGGCGATCCGTCCCGAGGCGCTCCTCGTCGCGCGCATGTGCGTCCTGCGCGAGCTCGTGGGCGGGGCCGGCGGCTGAGCGGCGCGCGGGCGCGACGCGGGGGCGAGGCGCGTCGCCTTGCGCCGGCCCGCCTGCGCAGGGCGCCTCGCCCGCCTGCGCAAGGCGCTTCGCCCGCCTGCGCAGGGCGTCTCGCACATAGCCCTCGGCCCCTGTCGGGTGTATGAGCGCCCGCGGGCACAGCTTTCCGAGCGAGGAGCCGCGGCGTGCGGCAGGGCTGTGCGCGAGGAGGCCGCAGATGACGGTGACGGGTAGGTCGTTGGGTTCAGCAGTGCTCTTGGCGCTCTCGGCGGCAGCTCTCTCGGCGGCAGCGCTGAGCTGCGGCGGCGGCAGCAAGGAGTCGGAGTTCGCGGACGACCCGCCGGACGCGGGGGCGCTGCCGCCTCCGCAGCCGACAGCGTCCGTCCCGCCCCCGGACGCCGGCCTGCCCCCGGTCGCGGTGCCCACGACGTCGCCCTGCGATGGAGTGCAGTCGCTCGCGATGACGACGATGTTCCAGGGCCGCGCCTCGGGCGAGGCGCCGAGGATGCAGCCGGAAGGGGCGCCGGTGTGCAACGTGGTGCCCGAGGGGCAGACGGCCTCGGGGCAGACCTTCATGCTCCAGCCGGGCAATTGCTACACGTTCCTGGCGCAGGCGCTGCCCACGGTCACCGAGGTCGATCTCCAGCTCGAGATCGACCTCAACGCGGGTGGGCAGCCGGGGCTCGCGGCGTTCAACCTGAAACCGGTGCTCGCAGTCGACTCGGATACGGGGCCGACAGCGGCCATCGGGGCCAAGCAGAACTGCTACCAATGGCCCTTCCCGCTGCCGGCGACGGCCAAGCTGGTAGTCAAGGCGCGCACCGGGTCGGGGCCGGTGGCGGCGCAGGCCTACAGCCGCAAGAAGTAAGGCGGCTGCTGGGGCCGGGAGGAGGGCGGCGGCGGGAGAAGGTGGTTCCTATCTGACCGGCCCCCCGGAGAGGGAGTTCGGGGGGCCTACCGGCCTTTGAGAGGGTCTACCGGACGCGTCGGGCCGTGGGCCGCGCGGCGCGACGAACACCCTCACCAGGGGCCTACCGTCCCGTTGCAGGGGTTCACCGGGGGCATCGGGCCCATGGCCCGTGCGGACCGCCGAACGCCCTCTCCGGGGGTCCAGCGTCGGTCGAGGGAGTCCACCGGTGTCGGGCGGCCTCGGGGCCGAGAAGGGCGCCGGATGGCGCCGTGGAGGGCATGGAGCGAGAACGGCCACGTCGCCGTGGCCGCCCTGCGCTCCGCGGGGAGAACCGCGAGCCTACAGGAGCGCGTCCTTGATGGCCTTGATGGGCCGGGCGCGGACGGACTTGCTCGCCGGCTTCGCAGCGAAGGTCATCGGCTGCTTGGTAAACGGGTTGATCCCCTGGCGCGCCTTCGTCGCAGGGCGCTTGACCACCCGGAACTTCGCAAAGCCGGGGAGCGTGAACACGCCCGACTTCTTCAGCTCACGATGACCGATCGAGATCAGGGACTCGAGAACGTTCTTCACCTGCTTGCGGCTCAGCTCATCACCGGCAGCTTCGGTGATGGCCTGGATCAGGCCGCTCTTGCTCAACGTCTTCTTCGGGCCGCCCCCGGCCGTCTTCTTGCTGGTCGCCATGGCACTCTCCTGGGACATGAGCTCGCGCGCGACACCTCGCCGCGCGCAGCCTCAGCGAACCTTACACACTGAACAGGACAAAAAAAGACAAAAATGCGGGGAGAAAACGCGATTTCTGAGAACGGGCATCGCGCGGACCCCTGAAAGGCCGCGCCGGAGCGGCGCGCCAGAGGGGGAACGAGGCGCTGGGAAGGGCGACGGAGCGGCGCGTTGATGGGCCAGAGAGGCGACGGAGAGGCGCCAAGGACACACCAAAAAGGTGTCTGGAATCGAGCGGTTCCGCGGCGCCGGCGCGCCGCCTCGGGCGGCCGCGAGGGGCGCGGCCGCGACCGGGGCATACCCGAGGAGACGCGCGGGAGGGGGGTTTAGCCGGCGCGCAGCTCGTCGAGGAGCGCCCGGGCCGCCTCGAGGGAGGCGTCCTCGGAGACGGACTTGTCGAGCATCAGGCGCGCTCTCCGGCGGTCGCCGGCGGCGAGCGCCATCGCGCCGAGGTGGTAATAGGCGAGCGCGCGCGCGGCGAGCGTGGTGCCAGCCTCGCCTGGCTCGGGGGCAATCTTCATCAGGGTGACCGCGCGGTAAGCGCGCGCGGCGATGTCCTGCTCGCCGAGCCCGAGCGCGCTCTCGCCGAGCGCCATGGCGAGCTCGCCGTTCTGAGGGTCGTTCTCGAGCGCCCTCGTGAGCGCGACGAGCGACTCGCGCGGATTCCCCTCGGCGTCCTCGATCCGCGCGAGGCGGTGGTAGACGGCGCCGAGGAGCCGCGAGCGACGACCCTTGTTGGCGGCGATGAGCTCCGCGGTGACAGCGCGCGCCTCCCTGGGGTTGCCGGCGGCCGTCAGGGCGTCCACGAGCGACACGCCGACCTCGTGATCCTGCGGGCGCAGCGAGCGCGCCTCCCGGAGCGCCGAGACGGCCTGGGGCGCGTCGCCGACCTCGAGGAGCAGGCGGCCGGCGGCGACGAGGAGCGCGAAGCGGCCCGCCACGTCGGGCGCGGCCGCGGCGTCCTCGAGCGTGATGGCGGCGAGCTCGCGGCTCGCGCCGATCTCGGCGTAGAGCGCGCGCAGGCGATCGCGGATCGCTGCGTTGCCCGGCGCGGCGCGGAGCGCGCGCTCGAGCCCGCCGCGGGCGTCGCCCAGGTGTCCGGCGCGCGAGCAGGCGCCGGCCAGGCGGAGCGCGGTGGCGACGAGGGCCTCGCCCTCCTCGAGCGCGATGAGCCTGCGGTAGACGGCGCTCGCGGCGTCCCACCGCTCCGCGGACTCCTCGAGGCCGGCGAGCGCCTTGAGCGCGGCGCGATCCTTGGCGTCGGCGTGGAGCAGGTCGCCCAGGTGAGCGCGCGCGCGCTCGAGATCGCCCGAGCGCGCGAGGATCTCGGCGAGGCGCAGCCGGAGCGCGCGCGGCGTGACGGCGGCCGCCCCCGCCGACGCGGGCTCCGCTGGCGCGGCCTCGGCGTCGCCCAGGCCCGCCGCCCGCGCCGCCGCCCGATCGAGCGCCCGCTCCAGGCCGGCGATGAGCTCGGGCGCGTACTCGGCACCGCCGAGCGCGTAGGCGCGCTCGAGATCGGCGAGCGCGCGGTCGCCCTGCCCGAGCGCCCCGTGGACCTCGGCCCGCGCGCGGTGGAGCCACGGGTCGTCCGGGCTCGCCTCGAGGGTCGCCGTGAGCGCGCGGGCCGCGCGGGCGTGCTCGCCGACCGCGCCGCACGCGTCGATGAGCGCGAGCAGGACGTCGCGGTCGCCGGGGGCGACGCGGAGCGCGCGCTCGAGGAGCTCGGCCGCGGCGGCGGCGTCGCCCGCGCGATCGCGCAGGAGCTCGGCGGCGCGGCAGAGGGACTCGACGCGCGCCTCGTCGGTGTCCGCGACCTGCGCGGTGAGCACGTGCAGGTCGGCGAGCGCGTGCCACGCCTCGCGGGCCGCGTAGCGCGACGCGAGCTCCTCGCGGAGCCGGTCGCTCGCCGGGCAGACGGCGTAGCCGGCCTTGAGGGCGGCCTCGGCGGCGGCGTCGTCGCCGCGCGCGCCGTGGAGCCCGGAGAGCTCCAGGGCGATCTGCGCCGCCTCGCCGCCCTGCTCGACGCGCAGGAGCCTCTCGAGGGCGTCGACGAGGTCGTCGGTGTTGTCGCGCTTGCGGCCGAGGCGCACGAGCGCGCGCAGGACGTCGCGGTTCGCGCCGTCCCAGTCCGCGGCGCCGAGGTACACGTCGCGCGCGCCGCGGTCGTCGCCGCGCTGCTCGAGCAGGGCGCCGAGGCGCATCGAGATCGAGGCGATCGAGGCGAGGTCGGCGCGGTCCTTCGCGGCGTCGAGCTGGAGCGCGAAGAGCTCGCCGAGCTCCTCGGTGCGGCCGGCCTCCTCGAGCATCGTGGCGAGGAGGATGGCGGCCTCGACCTGGGTCGGGTCCTCGTCGAGGATGTCGCGGAGCAGGAGCGCCGCTTGCGCCGGCGACTCGCGCGCGAGGAGGCGCGCGCGCTCGAGGCGCAGCGCGCAGCGCTCGGAGATGTCGTCGACGAGGGGGACCGTCTCCTCGAGCAGCGCGGAGAGCCGCGCGGCGTCGCCGCTCCGCCGGTACACGCCGGCGAGCGGCATCCAGATCTCGCGCTCGGCGGGCTCGCGGCCGCGGAGCTCCTCGTAGAGGCGCGCGGCGCGGCCGAGGTCGTCGAGCGGGCCGGCGGCGAGGGTCGCGGCGTGCAGGAGCAGCGCGCGCTCCTCCTCGGGCGCCGAGGCGCGCGCGGCGCGCTCGGACAGCCACGCGGCGGCCGCGAGATCGCCGGCCTCCTCGCGGAGCTCGGCGAGCGCGACGATCGCCCACGCGGCGCCGGGCGGATCGGACGAGGGCGGCGCGCCCACGCCGACGATGCGCTGCAGGATCGTCTCGGCCTGATCGCGGTCGCCGAGCGCGCGGGCGGTGCGCACCGCCTCCTCGAGGACCGCGGGGCCCTCGATCTCCGCGAGGAGCAGGAGCGCGTCCACGAGGGCGCGCGGGCGCCCGCTCTGCCGGGCGAGCCGCTCGAAGAGGCGGATGGCGCGCGGGTTCCGCGGGTCGGTGCGGAGCGCGTGCCGCAGGATCGCCTCGGCCCGCTCCGGCTCGGCGCGCAGGTCGAGCGCCTCTTCGAGGAGCGAGATCGCCGGATCGACCTCCGCCGGATCGGCCGCGAGCAGCGAGGCCAGGCGGTAGCGCGGATCGGCGCGATCCGAGGGGCTCCCGCCGGCCGGTGCGGCGTCCGCGCGCGCGGCGTCGGCGTGGGCGATGCGCTTGCGGAGGACGTCGGCCTGCGCCGGGCGGTCGCCGAGGCGCTCGTAGATGGCCTCCAGGGAGCGCCAGAGCTGATCGAGGTCGACGCCCACGTCGCGCCCTGCCGCGGGCGAGCCGGCCGCGATCCGCGCCTCGGCGCGGCGGTAGACGGCCGCGGCGCGCTCCGGGTCGCCCGGCGCGAGCTCGAGGGCGCGGCCGAAGCGGAGCAGCAGCGCGACCTCGTGCGGCTCGCCGGCGGCGCGGGCGACGAGCCGCTCGACGAGCTCGAGGTACCGGGGCACCTGGTCGAGCCGGCGCGCGAGCTCGAGCGCGGCGTCGTGAGCGGCCCCCGCGCCTGGGGTGAGGTCGAGCGCACGCAGGCGGGCCGTCAGCGCGGGCTCGGGGCGATCGAGCGGCCCTTCATAGAGCGACGCGAGCTCGCCGAGCGCCGCGGCGGCGTCCTCGGCGGGCTCGAGGGCGGGGCCGCCGAGCCGCGCCTCGAGCGCGCGGGCGAGCAGGTCGTGGCGGCCGCGCGCGCGCAGCGCGGCGAGCAGCTTCTCGTGCTCGGCCTCGCTCTCGCGCGCCGCCTCGAAGGCCGACTCGACGTACTCGGCCTCGCGATCGGGCGCGCCCTGCCGCCGCGCGATCTCGCCGAGCGCGAGGAGGACCTCGGCCCGGCTGAACGACGTCGCCGCCGGGCGGCTCGCCAGGCTGGAGCGCGCCGGCGGCAGCGAGCTCCGCCGCGCGCCGGGGAGCCCGTCGCCCTCGTCCCGGGGACGGCGCGCGACGAGCAGCAGCGCGCGGTAGGCGCGGTGCGCGCGCTCGAGCTGGCCGTCCTCGAGCGCGAGGCCGGCGAGGCCGTCGAGCGCGCCCGTGTGCGCGGGGTCGATGCGGAGCGCGTTGTCGAACTCCGCCATCGCGCGGGCGCGGTCGCCGGCGGCGAGGGCGACGCGGGCGAGCTCGTCGTGGACGAGCGCGCGCTCCTTGGGGCGGCGGGCGCCGAAGTCGGCGATGATCCCGCGCAGGGCCGCGGTCGCGTCCTCGGTCCTGCCGGCAGCGGAGAGGGCGCGGCTGCGCGCGAGGCGCAGCGAGAGGTCGTCCGGGGCGAGGAGGATCGCCTCGTCGAACAGCGGGATCGCGGCGGCGGGCGCGCCGGCACGGGTGAGGTAGAGGTCCGCGGCCTCGCGGAGGAGCGCGAGCCGGGCCGGCGCGTCGCCTCCGTCGCCGATCGCGCGCGCGGCGTCGCCCGCGATGAGCTCGGCGAGCGCGCCCCACGCGCCCGACGCGCGGTAGAGGTACGCGAGCCGCTCGCGGAGCGGCGCGGGCTGCGCGGCGCGGGGCAGCGCCCGCTCGAGCGCGGCGCGGGCGCGGTCGGCCTCGCCGGCGGCGAGGTACGCGTCGGCGAGGCGGAGCGCGGCCTGGTGGAGCTCGTCGGCCGGCGCGCCCGCGCAGAGCCGCTCGAGCGCCTCGGCCGCCGCCGCGTGCTCGCCGCGGCGCGAGAGCAGCCGCGCGAGGGCGTCGAGCGCCTCGACCGAGCCGACCTCCGCGGCGCGGCGGTAGCTCGCGATCGCGCGCTCGGGCTCGTTGAGCTCGTGCTCGGCGAGGGACGCCGCCTCCAGCCAGAGCTCGGCCGACGCCGGGCCGCCGCCGGCCTCCTCGCGCGCGGTCGCCTGCTCCTCGCGCAGCAGCATGAGCTCGCGGTGCAGGCCGCCCGCCTCGAGCAGCGAGGCGAGCCGATCGATCGAGGCGGCGTGGCCGGGGCTCTCGGCGAGGTTCTGGCGGAGCAGCGCGATCGCCTCGGCGGAGCGCGGCGTGTCCGAGAGGAGCTCCGCGGCGTCGTACCGGAGGGCGACGCGGCGCTCGACGTCGGCCGAGACCTCGATCTGCCGATCGCGCAGGCGCACGAGCTCGTCGCGCCGCGACGCCGCCCGGAGCAGCGCCGCGAGGCTCTCGCCGACCGGCTCGTCCGTCGGATCCTCGTCGAAGAGCCCGCCGTAGAGGGCGATCGCCTCCTCGGGCTCCGCCGCCTCGGCCGCGACGCGCAGCAGCCGGCGGCGCTCGCTCGACGCGAGCGGGAGCGCGGCGCCGCGGCGGCACAGCGCGACGATCTGCCGCCTGTCGCCCGTGTCCGCGAGCATGCCGATGAGCGCGTCGATGGCCCACAGGGCGGCGCGCGCGGGCGGCCACGCGCCGGGGGTCGGGGCCTGCGCATCCTCCTCGCCGAGGCGGCGCACGGCGATCTCGAGCAGCTCCGCGGCGATCTCGCGGGCCCGCGCCGCGTCGCCCGCGCCGTCGCGCGAGGCCTCGACGGCCTCGCGGTAGAGGGCGAGGTCGTGCCCCGTCGCCGCGGCGAGCCGGAGCAGGGTCGGGACGAGCGCGGGGCCGCGCCGGTGCCGCAGGAGCTCCGTGAGATCGAGCAGGATCGCGCTGTTCGTGGGGTCGTGGAGGAGCGCCTGCTCGAAGGCGCGCTCGGCCGCGTCCTGGTCGGCGCGCGCGTCTCGGTGCCAGCGGCCGACGCGGAAGGTGAGGTCGCGGAGCGTGGCGGCGGGGACGTCGCCGCGGCGCTCGAGCGCGGGGAGCGCGTCGGCGATGGTGTGCCAGCGGGCCGCGAGATCGGTGAGCCGCAGGAGCCCCTCGGGCGGCTCGGCGCCGGGCGACAGCAGGAACGCGCGGAAGGCGAGCTCGAAGGCGCCCTCGCGGTCGCCCCCGCGCTCCTCGAGCAGCGCGGCGGAGGCCTTCAGGATGGCGACCCGATCGGCGTCCGTGTCGGCCGCGGCGAGCCGCGGCTCGAGCAGCGCGACCTGGCCGCGCCAGTCGTCCGCGGCGGCGCAGATCTCGAGCAGCGCGCCCACGGCGGCGACCAGCGCGCCGCGGCGCTCGGCCGACGCCGGATCGACGCGGCGGAGCAGCTCCTCGAGGCCCGCGCGCGCCGTCGAGGACCCGCGCGCGGCCCCCTCCCCGCGCTCGCGCTCGCCTCCCTCGGCGCGCTCGTCTGCTTCGCCGATCGCGACGCGCGCGGCCCGCTCGGCCTCGTGCGCGCGGCGGTAGCCCTGGACGGCGCGCTCCCACGCGAGCGTGCGATCGCGGTGCGCGTCGCCGAGGCGCCGGAAGAGCTCCGCGCTGCGCGCCGCGCCGGCCGCGTCGGGGAGCGCGCCGGCCGCGGTCGCCTCGGCCTCGAGCAGCGCGACGAGGTCGTCCCAGCGCTCGGTGCGCGTGTAGAGCGCGGCCAGCGCGTCGCCGCTCTCCGGGTCGGGAGAGAGCTCCTCGCGGACGCGGCGCCAGGTGGCGACCGCCTGGTCGATGTCGCCGAGCTCGCGCTCGAACAGGCGCGCGACGCGCGCGAGATCGCGCCGGGCGCCCTCGCCGCCGCGCACGGCCGCGCGGCGCTCCAGCACCGCGGTGAGCTCCCGGTAGCGGCCGCCCGCCTCGAGGATGGCCGCGAGCCCGTCGAGCGCCTCGAGGTCCTGCCGGTCGTCGGCGAGGCGCGCCGAGTACGCGGCGATCGCCCGCGCCTCGTCGTTGAGCCGCCCCGACGCGAGCCGCGCGAGCTCGCCCAGCGCCGCGCGCCGCGCCGCCGGGTCCTCCTCGATCGCGGCGAGCGTGTCGAGCACGTCGCACCGCTCGGCGACGCGATCGCCCTCCGCGAAGAGCCGGTCGAGCGCGCGCGCGGCGCCCCGCGCGGCCGCGGCGTCGCCATGGCGCTCCGCGAGCGAGAAGAGCCGGCGGAAGAGCGCTATCGCCCCCTCCGCGTCGCGGAGCCGGTCGCGGCGGAGGAGCGCCGCGTCGCGGACGAGCGCGAGCGCCTGCTGCGGATCGCCGGCCCGCGGCTCGGCCGCGGCGAGGACCTCGGCCAGGCGGTCGTGCCGGCCGAGGCGCTCGGCGAGGTCGGCGAGCTCGACGCGGTCGCCGGCCTCCGACGGCCGGAGCTCGACGAGCTCGGCGAGGCGCGCGAACGCGCCCGGCTCGTCGCCGAGGGCGTCGCGCCGGAGCCGCACGATCTCGCGCAGCAGCGCCGGGCGGTCGTCGACGTCGGCGCCCTCGAGCTGGATCTCGAGCACGCGCACGAGGTCCTCGGGCCGCCCCTCCTCGCGGTAGCGCCGCGCGAGCAGGACGGCCGATCGCTGCCGCGCCGCGCGCGCGGGCAGCGCGCCGGCCTCGCCGGCCGGCGCCTGCTCGGGCGGGATCGCCCCGAGGATCCGCTCGAGGAGCGAGAAGGCGGCGCCGGACGCGGGGTGCGCGTCGAGGAGCTGCTCGACCCCCGGGAGCGCCGACGCGGCGTCGCCGACGCCGTCGATCCAGAGCAGCGCGATCCGCTCGCGGAGCCGCTCCGCGGCCTCGCCGGAGAGCCTCGGCAGCTCGGCGGTCAAGAGATCGATGAGCGGGCGGTGCCTGCCGTGGCGCTCGTAGAGCCGCTCGAGCGCGGCGCGGGTGCGCGCGTCGTCCTGGAGCGGCAGGAGCAGCTCGAGGTAGCGCATCGTGCGCTCGCCGTCGCCGGCGAGATCGCGGGCGACGGCCGCGGCGTCCTCCAGGAGGAAGATGCGCTCGTCGGCCGCCGGGGTGCGCTCGAGCATCGCGTCGTAGAGCGCGAAGAGATCCTCCCAGCGCTCGGCCGCGTTGTAGGCGAGCTTCAGGCGCTCGAAGCCCCAGAGCGAGCCAGGCACGAGCTCCACGAGCCGGCGGAGCAGCGCGAGGGCGGCCTCGGGCGCGTCGAACCACTCCTCGTGGTGCTCGACGCCGCGCCGGCCGATCTCCTCGATGACGTCGGGCGGGAGCGCCGCGCCCGCGCCCGCGCCGTCGAGCGCCGCGGCGTACGCGGCGGCGACGCGCTCGGGCTGCTTCGCCCGGCGCCCGAGGTCCTCGAGCCGCTCCCAGAGGGCGAGCTCGCCCGGCAGCTCGGCGACCGCGCGCAGCGCGACCTCGAGGCCGCGATCGACGTCCTGGTCATGGAGCTCGAGCAGGCGCTCGAACCAGCCGCGGCGGACGGCGGCGCCCTGCTCGGCCGCGAGCCTGCCCGCGTCGAGCAGCGCGCCGCGGGGGGAGCCCGGCGCGCCGTCCGCCGGCGGGCGCGGCGCCGCGTCGGCCGGCGGGCGCGGGGCGGGCGAGCTCGCGAGGAGCGTCTCGAGCAGCGCGACGCGCGCCGCGGGGTCGTCGAGCGCGTCGCACGCCCGCTCGAGGAGCAGCGCGGCGCGCGCCTGCGTCTCGGGGCGCCGGAGCGCGCGCTCGGCGACGTCGAGCACCGCGGGATCGATCGTCCCGGCCTCGATCGCGGGCGCGATCGCGTCGAGCGCGTCGGCCGGCCGATCCAGCCGGTCGAGCAGGAGCGTGGCGAGCTCGACGTCGAGCGCGACGCGCGCGCTGCCCTCGCTGCGGTCGCGGCGCATCGCGAGCACCTCGGCCGCGCCCTCGTGATCGCCGAGGTCGGCGAGGAGGCGCCCCCGCGCCGCGAGCGCGTCGTCGTTCTCGGGGTCCGCCTCGATCAGGCGCGCGTAGAGCGCCGCGGCCGCCGCGCGTTCGCCGATCTCCTCCTCCCACGCGGCCCACGCGGCGAGCGCCCGGAGGCGCTCGCCCTCGTGGGCGCGCTCCGCGAGGAGCGTGAAGAGCCAGCGCCGGTCCACGCGGCGCGCCAGCGTGTCCGGGCTCTGCGCGAGGAACGCGCGGAACGCCTCCAGCGCGCCGGGGTCGAGCGCGCCGGCCGCGGCGTTGCCGGCCGCGGCGTCGCCGGCCGCGGGTGGCGCGAGCAGGCGGCGGTAGACGGCCGCGGCGTCGTCCTGCCGGTCGGGATCGGCGGCGAGCACGCGCGCGAGCGCGTCGTCGATGGCGCGGGCTCGGGCCCGCGCGAGCGCGGCGTCGTTCACGCGGGCCTCTGCCGCCGCCTCGCCGGCGGCCGCGCTCCCCTCCCCTCCGGAGGCGACGCGATCGCGGACCTTCAGCGCGGCGTCGACGAAGCGCGACGCCGCGCGCGCACGGATCGCCGCGTCCTCGAGGAGCGCGAGCGCGACGAGGGCCTCCTCGTCGGTCGGCGCGGTGTCGAGCAGGACCTCGCCGACGGCGGCGAGCCGGTCCCACGCCCCCTGCTTGCGGTAGAGCGACACGAGCCGACCGGCGGCGTCGCGGTGCTCCGGCGCCACGGAGAGCACGCGCTCGTAGAGCTTCTGCGCCCGCTCCGGGTCCGCGAGCGGCCCCTCGGCGAGCGCGGCGGCGCGCTGCCAGGCCTCCACGGCGCCCGCGAGATCGCCCGGCGCGGCAGCGGCGCGGGCCGCCGCGTCGCCCGCGTCGCCCGCGGCCTTCGTGGCCTCTGCGGCGCTCGCGCCCCCCGCGGCGCCGATCCCGAACGCCGCCAGATCGCCGAGCCGCTCCAGCCACAGCGCCTCGTCCTGCGGATCGCCCGAGGCGGCGACGCGCCGCTCGAGCGCGTCGCGGAGCAGCGGCGCCTCGCCGGCGGAGAGCGCGAGCGCCTCCATCGCGGAGAGCGCCGCGTCGGAGAGCGCCGCCCCGCCCGAGAGGATCGCGCGGTAGTGCGCGACCGCGCCCGCGACGTCCCCGCCCCTCGCCGCCGCGTCGGCCATGCGCAGCTCGTGCGCCACGCGCTCCTCGGGCGCGACGCCCTGCAGCCGCTCGGCGAGCGCGCCGTAGAGCGCGCCCCACGCGCCGCCCGCCGCGTACGTCTCGAGCAGCGCCTCGTACGCCGCGTCGTCGCCCGGATCGTCCTCGATCGCCGCGCGGTACGTCGCCGCCGCGCCGGCGAGGTCGTCGAGGTCGCGGCGCTGGATCGTGCCGATCGCGTGCAGCAGCTCGCGCCGCCGCGGCGGCGGGCACGGCTGCGCCAGCGCCTCGCGGTAGAGCGCGAGCCGCTCCTCGGGGCTGCCCTGCTCGCGCAGGAGCGCGTCGACCCGCGCGATGAGCTCGGGCGAAGACGGCTCGAAGGCGAGCGCCCGCCGGTAGAGGGCGAGCGCCTGCGTCACGTCGCCGCTCGCGAGCAGCGCCTCGCCCGCCCGCCGCGCGAGGTGCGACAGCGGCGCGCTGTCCACCGCGCGGTCGCCGAGCGCCCCGGCGAGCGCCGGCGCGCGCCGCGCGGACTCGCTGCCGTGCTCCGTCAGCCGCTCGACCTCGGCGACCCACCGGGAGAGCCGCTCCGGCGCCGACGCGGTCGCGAGCGTCAGCCCGCGCGCCGCCAGATCGAGCGCCCGCCTCGGGTCCCTGAGCTCGCGCTCGGCGATGCCCACCGCCTCCTCGAGCGCCGCGAGCCGGCCCCGGACGTCGGCCGCCAGGGCCGCAGGCGCGCCCTCGGCCCACGCGGCGGGCGCGATCTCCGCCCGCGTCTCGAGCACGCGCACGAGCAGCGGCGCCGCTCCCTCCGCGCGCGCGATCGGCTCCAGCACGGCGCACGCCGCGATCCGCTGGTCGTCGGTGAGATGCAGGTGGGCGCTCTGCCGCGACGACTCCACGCCGCTGCTCCCGGCGCCGCTGCCCGGGGGCGGCCCCAGCATCTTCTCGACCGCGAGCCGGCTCGCCCGGTCGGCCGGATCGAGCGCGAGCGCCTGGCGGTACGCGGCGATCGCGCCCGCCGGGTCGTCGAGCCGCGCCATGCGGATCGCGCCGATCCGGGCGAGCACCGAGGCGCGCTCCTGGCCGGCGGCGAGCTCGGCCTCGGCCTCGAGGAGCGCCTCGAGCTCGGCCCAGCGCCGCTCCTGCTCGAGCAGCGGGATGAGCCGCGCGTGCGCCTCGCGCGACGGCCCGAACGCCGCCAGGTAGCGGCGCCAGGCGGCGACGGCGCCCGGCAGGTCCGGCAGCCGCGTGCGCAGCTCGGCCGCGCGGAAGGCGAGCACCCGCGCCGCGCGGCGATCCGGCTCCGCCTCGGCGCGCCGCTCGAGCACCCACGCGAGACCCTCGTGGCCGCCCGTGGCGTCGTACAGCCGCTCCAGCGCGGAGAGGGCGCGCGGCTCGCGCGAGGAGCCCGCCTCGGCGAGCTTGCGGTAGGTCGCGATCGCGCCCTGGATGTCGCCGAGCTCCTCCTCGTAGAGGCGCGCGAGCCGCTCCGCCGCCGCCTCGCGCGCCTCGGCCTCCGGCTCGGCCTCGACGAGCCGCTCGAGCGCGCCCGCGAGCCCGCGCGCGTCGCGCTCGCGCTCGCAGAGCTTCGCGAGCCCGCGCGCCGCGCGCCGCACACCCACGGCGTCGGGCTCGCTGTCGAGCGCCTGCTGGAACGCCGCGCGCGCCTTCCGCCCGTCGCCGAGGCCCTCGTAGAGCTCGCCGAGCTCGGCGGCGATGCGCGCCCGGAGCGGCTTGTCCTTGGCGCCGGAGGACGCGCGCACGAGCACGCGCGCCGCGTCGACGCGGCGGTCGAGCGCCGACGCGAGCGCGACGAAGCGCTCGCGCACCGCCTCGTCGGACGGGTCGACCGCGAGGATCTGCTCCGACAGGGAGAACGCCGACGCGAGGTCGCCGACCTTCTGGAAGAGCAGCTCGACGAGCCGCTTCTGCACCTCGACGCGGCGCGGCCCGCGCAGGTTCTCGATCTGGAGGGACATCATGCGCGCCACCTCCTGGGTCCTCCCGCGCCGCGCGTGGGCCGCCTCGAGCGCCGCCGCGGCGCGCACGAGGGCGGTCTTGCGCCCGAGCAGGGCCTCGCCGGCGCGGAAGGCGCCCTCGTGGGCCGGGTTCTGCGCGAGCACCTCCTCGACGTGGGGGAGCGCCCGCTCGATCTCCTTGAGCGGCCCGTTGTACAGGTCGATGAGCCGCGCGCGGACCTCGAGCGCGTCGGCGGGCGGCGGGTCCGTGGTGAGCGCCTGCTCGAGCAGGCGCGCGACGTCCTGGGGCCGCCCGGCGCGGGCGTAGCGCGCCTCGAGCGCCCAGCGCGCCGCGGCGTCGCCCATGTCGATCTTGAGGATCTGCTGGAGCAGCTTGATCGCGCGCTCCTCCTCTTTCCCGCTGGCCTCGACGAGCTCGTAGGCGCGGCGGAGCAGCGCGAGCTGCTCGACGCGGTCGGGGCGGTGGTTCGCGGCGAGGGCGTAGAGGTCGGCGAGCCTGGGCGGCTCGTTCGCGTCCTTGAGGATGCGCTCGAGCCGGACGAACGCCTCCTGGTGCGACGGCAGGACGGAGAGGGCCCGCTCCAGGTAGGGGCGGGCGCCGCCGGGGTCGCCGAAGGAGTCGGCGAGGAACTCGGCGGCGTGCACGAGGACCTCGGCCTGGGCGGCCTGCGGGAGCATCCCGAACCGCCGCTCGCTGGCGAAGCGCTCGTACGCGAACGCGAGCTCGGAGAACCGGTCGTGGCGCGCGGCGGCCTGGTGGAGCTTCGCCCACAGCTCCGGGTGCGGGTTCCCCTTCGCCGCGGCGGCCACGAGCACGTCGAGCGCCGCCGCTTCGTTGTCGATCCCCTGCTCGAGCGCGGCTTCGAGGTTCTCGATACGAAACGAGACGCGCGCGCCCTTCGTGTCCTGCTGCATGTTGGATCCGAACCTCGGCTGGCGATGGGGCGAGAGGCCGGCGTGCCGGCGCTGCCCTCGAACCTGCGCCGCAGTGCCTGCGGAGCGTCGCCCAAGGTAACAGGAGCGTTTCCCAAATGGGCTCGGGGATCGGGGCCCGCGCGGGCGGGGCAGCCGCCGATCGTCGAGGGCTGCGATCGTGCGGCGCGGGGCGGCGCGGCGTGGAGGAGGAGATGCGACAGCGGCGGCCTGCGCGGCTGTCCGGGTCGCGCGCAGCCTGGCCGTGGTGCCGCCGCGCCCTCCTGTGCGAGCGACGGGCTCGCGGACGGCTGGGTTCGCCCGCAAGAGGCGCGTTTACAGCGTCGCGGCAGCCGTGTGCACGTGGTGGATTCGCCGGAGACGGAGACAGATCAACGCGGAGGCGCTGTCTTCGGGGCGCCGACCCACGGCCAGTGTCTCTCCGTGGTTCAGCTCCCGAGATCGGTCAGCGGCAATCGCCGGAGCCTGACACGCACCAGATCCGCCGTTGCTGCCGCGCCTGCGACGAGCTCTGCCCCGCATACAGCGAGCACATCCAGGATCAGCCTGGCGCACGCATCTCCGTTCAGCCGTTCCACCCGCAGCCTCAACACGGAGGGCGCACTTGCGCCGGCAACCGCGAGCAACGCGTGAAAATCTGCATCGAGCGTGACGACGACCTGCCCTGATTGCCGGGCCCGTTCGAGGATCTCTTGATCGAGCGCCGCCCACATCCCGAGCTCGGCAACGTGGGTGGCGTCGACCCCGGCCGCAGGCAACCGCTCTGCCGCCGAGCGCGGGAGCCCTTGATCCAGCAGCAGCCGAACCGTCGACGTCATGCGCTCCGAGGCAGCTCGATGACTTCGTCGCCAATCATGGCGGACGCGAAGGCCAGGGCTTGCCGGATGTCCTCGTCCTCCAGCTCCGGGTACTCACGCCGCAGCTCTTCGCGATCCGGGTAGGTGGCCAGCGCTTCCAGCACCCGCTTCACGGTCAGGCGAAGGTCCCTGATGCACGGCTGCCCGTTCATGCGACCAGGGTGCAAGGTGATCCGGTCAAAGTTTCGCATGGTTCGAGGCTCTCCCCGCGGGAGGATACCGCAAGCTCGACCTACCGTCCTCGCCCGATCTGCCTGCGGAAGCTGGAGCGCGCCGACGAGGCGCTCGAGACGTTCGAGGAGCTGCTCAAGCTCCCCGATCTCCCGCCGGCCGACCAGGAGCTCGCGCAGCGACAGATCGACGCGCTCCGCCGGCTGGTCGGCGTGGCCGAGATCTGGGCGCCATCACCTCGACCGACGGCCGCCGCCGGCTCCGGGCTCCGGCGGCGCGCGGAGCGAGCAGCAGATTCGACGACAGTCTCTCACCTCCTGACAACGCAACTCCGGTGTTCTCTCCCGGGCGGCAGCGGGTCACCGGAGGGCGAGCTGTGATAGTGGTCGTCCTTCCCGGGGGGGAGAAAGACATCACCATGTCGGAGTCGAAGCTCGCCGCGCCGCAGATGGTCGTCGATAGTCGCATGCTCTACTCGAGCTGGGTCCCAGCTGATCCAGACGCCGCCGCCGCGCTGCTGCCGGGCGGGATCAGGCCCGCCGCGAACAGGGCCATTTACATGAACCAGTACGTGGTCGACAGGCCGGAGCAGACGTCCGGCTTCGGCGCGTATTCGCTCACCTACCTGGGGCTGGATCTCGCGGATCACACGACGCCCGACGGCGGGAGCCCGGCGCGGTTCTTCACGCACTACTTCAACTCTTCCGACGCGGTGCGACGGTACGTGGCCGAGCGCGGCGTGCCCGCGTCGCCCGGGGAGACGACGCTCGAGCTGCGCGGCAGGGAGCTCGTGGCGACGACCTCGGTGGACGGCGTTCCCATCATCCGGACGACCGCGCGCGTCGGCAACAAGATCGGCGCGGTCGCGCGCGGACACCTCACCTACGTGACGAAGGTCGGGAACCGGCTCACCGCCGGCAACTACCCCTATATCGCGGACATGGCCGACCCGTTCGAGCTCCTGTCCGTCGAGTTCCTCGCGAAGGATCATCCGGTGTACGCGCTGCGGCCCGGGAGCCCGCTGCAGGTGGTGACGACCGCCTCGTGGCACGCGCCCCGCAGCTCCTTCGTGTATCCGGGCGGCGAGCGGGACCTCCTCTGACGCCGTGACCCCCGGCCAGCCGGCGCCCGCGCGCGCCGCCGCCGCCCTGCGCTCCGCGCATTTCTGGTGATTCATCTTCTTCTCGTCTGAGCGCGAGCGCCGTCCACGGTGCGCCCGAGGCCCCGCCAGCGCGGCGAGCAGCCCTGTGCCCATCCTGCCCGCGCTGGCCGGCGCGCGCGCACGCGCGCCGGAGCGACAGACCGGCAGGGTGGATCTCACGAGATCTCGTCAGAGCGCCCGAGCAGGAAGGCAGGAAGGTTGGAAGAGCGATGCTTCCTCGCGCCCTCGCGCGCCGCGCGGGCGTCGCGCGCGCGGTCCCATCGTGCACAACGAGGCCACCGGTACGTCGGTTGCTCCGAGCCCCCCGGCGGCCGGAGACGGCCGCTCGTACAAGGAGAGAACGAATGAACCGACTGACTCGTTTCGGGGCGCTCTCGGTCTTCCTGTCGCTCGTCCTCTGGGGCGGCAAGGATCTGGCCGCCGCTCCGATATCTGCCGCTCTGAGCAGCAAGCAGCTCAAGGACCTGACGGACGCGGACGTCGCGTCCGCGTGCCAGACGCTCGCGCCGAGCCTCGCGCTCTCCAAGGAAGATACCTGTGAGTTCGCCGGCATCCTGTGGTCCACCGTCGGGCAGGCGTGCACCGCGGTGAAGGAGAAATGCATGACCGAGGCCGATCAGCCGCAGACCCAGCCGGACGACGCCGCGCCGGCGCCGCCGCCGAGCTGTCTGCCGCCCGCCGACGCGCGCACCGGCTGCGCCGCCACCGTCGCCGAGTACGAGGCCTGCCTCCTCGCGCACGTCGCGAGGCTCCGCGCGCTCACGTGCGATTCCCCCGTGAGCACGATCGAGGCGCCTGTCGCCGAGTGCGCGCTCATCACGCAGAAGTGCCCCGATCTCGTCGGCGACGACGACGACGGCGACGGTCAGGGCGCCGCTCAGCCCTGAGGTCCATCGCGTAACGCGCCTCGCCGGCGGCCCGGGACGGACCCGTACGTTTTTGCTTCACGTCCGCCGGCTCCGCTCGGTATAAGGTCGAGAACGCCAGCCCTCCGGCTGGCGTTTTCGTTGCTGCCCCGCTCGAGGCGAGCTCACCGCGCGCGCTTCCCCGCAGGCCCGTGCTGCGTGTCGCCCGGACAGCGACGTGTGATCGCCCCCCATCGCGTGCTCCTGGCCGACGGCCTCGAAGCGAACACGCACTGCTGCGAACCGCGGGCCGCGGCTCGATCCGTCGCGCCCGACACCGAGGAGAGAACGATGACAGAGAGAACGACGACCGAGGAGAGAACGTCTTCGAGGCGCGCCGCCCTTGACGAGCAGCGCGCCGCGTCGCGCACCATGGCGCGCATCCACCTCATCGTGGGCCCCGTGGGCGCCGGCAAGTCGACGTTCGCGCTGCGGCTCTCTCGTGAGCACCGCGCCCCGCGGATGAACCTGGACGAGTGGATGGCGACGCTCTTCAGCCCGGACCGCCCGGCCACGGGCACCATGGAGTGGTACATCGAGAGGACCGGGCGGTGCATCGATCAGATCTGGAGGTTGACCGAGAGGCTGCTCGAGGTGGGCACCGACGTCGTGCTGGAGATCGGCCTCATTCGCCGGGACGAGCGCGCGAGGCTCTACGAGCGGGTCGACGCGGGCGGGCATGATCTGACGATCTACGTGCTGGATGCGCCGCGCGACGTGCGCCGCGAGCGTGTGCAGCGACGCAACGAACAGAAGGGAGACACCTTCTCGATGGTCGTGCCGCCTCACATCTTCGAGCTGGCGAGCGACATGTGGCAGCCGCTCGATGACGTGGAGCGCGAAGGACGTGACGTGAGGATCATGTCCGCCGAGGGCTAGCTCGCCACGCGGCCAGCCCCGCGCGCGGTCGATCAGTGCGGCACGAAGACGTTCTGCTGGTGGGTCAGCTCCTTGAAGACCACCTCGATGAACGCGTCGGCCGAGATGAACCCCTTGCCGAGCTCATCGTACTTCGCGAGCACCTTGGCCTCCTGGATCTGCTTCAAGGTCCGCTTCTTCTTCACCTCGGCCTCGATGAGCCGCACGCACTCCTTGAGCGCGGCGGAGAGCTTCTTCATGTCCTCGATCCCCGAGACCTTGCCGTGCCCGGGGATCACCTTCACGTCGGCCGGCAGCTCCTTGACCATCCTGTCGAGCGCCGCGATGAGCCCCCTCACGCTGCCGCCGCTCACGAGATCGACGAACGGGAAGCCATACGTGACGAAGTCGTCGCCCATGTGGACGACGTTCGACTTCGTGAAATGAACGACGGTATCGCCGTCCGTGTGCCCGCTCGCGATGTGGAGGGCGCGGATCTCCTCGCCGTTCAGGTGGATCGAGACCTTGTCCTGGAACGTGACGACCGGCAGGGCCTCCTTCGGCGCCGGCGGGATCGCCTCGATCGTCCTGTCGCCGACGGTCTGCTTCGGGCCGCCGCTCGCAAGGCGCTTCCGTACGTTCTCGTGCGCGACGATCGGCGCGCCGGCGCCGAAGACCGCGTTGCCGCCGGTGTGGTCGAAGTGCCAGTGCGTGTTCAGCACGAACCGCACCGGGCGATCGGTGATGCCCTTGAGCGCCTCCTTGATCTTGGGCGCGAGCGGGGCGAACTGATCATCGACGATGACGATGCCGTCCTCGCCGACGGAGACGGCGATGTTCCCGCCGGAGCCTTCGAGCATGTAGACCGCGCCGGCGACCTTCTCCACCTTGATCTCCACCCTGGCGAGCTCGTCGTCGGCGGCCGGCGGCGGGGCAGCGGACGCGCTCGCCGCAGGAGGAGCGCTCGCGGCGGGCGCCGCGCTCGAGGCGGGCGCCGCGCTCGCCGGGGCGTCGGGGTGCGCCGGCGCTGGCGCGAGCGGAGGCGCCGGCGGGGGGGCGGCGCAGCCCGTGAAGAATCCGAGGAGCCCGAGGAATGTGATGGTCGTCGTACGCATGCTGTTTCTATCCGGACGAATTCTTCCAACACTGGCGGGACGTCAAGAGGCGTCACAATGGTAACTCAAATTACATTTACAAGGGAGGGAACGATGCAAGGAGACCCGTAGTTGCGCGCGGCGCGGCGTCGGAGCGAGGCCGAGGTGTCGGAGTCGCCCGACCTGGCGAGGCGCGTGGACATGGTAATCTCGTCGGCCCCCCGGGATCGGTCTCCACAGATGCGGAACGAACGCGAGTCCTTCGCCGGCATGGCGGCCTTCATCGCCTCCGTCGAGGTGGGCTCGTTCTCCGCGGCCGCGGCGAAGCTCGGGCTCACCCCGTCCGGGGTGAGCAAGCTCGTCTCCCGGCTGGAGGAGCGCCTCGGGGTGCGGCTCCTCCAGCGCACCACGCGTCGGATGCAGCTCACGCAGGTCGGGAGAGCGTATTACGAGCGCGCCCGGCGCATCCTCGACGAGCTCGACGCGCTCGAGCGCGAGGTCGAGAGCCACGACGACGCGCCGCGCGGGGCGATGCGCGTGACCGCGCCGACCGTGCTCGGCCATGTCCGCGTGCTCCCCCTCCTCCTGTCGTTCCAGGGCACGTTCCCGGAGGTGAAGATCGAGCTCCTGCTCAACGACAGGGTGGTTGACCTCGTCGAGGAGAGCATCGATGTCGCCGTCCGCATGACGGCGAGCCCGCCGCTCTCCTCCGTGGCGCGCAAGCTCGGCGACGACGCGCGCGTGCTCTGCGCGAGCCCCGCCTACCTGTCGCGCCGCGGGCGCCCGGGCCACCCCCGCGACCTCGCGGACCACGACTGCATCGTCTTCGTCGCCGGAGGCGCGGTGGACGACACGTGGCGGCTCAAGCCCGACCCCCGCTCGGACGAGGCGGAGGGCGTGCGCGTGCGCGGCCGGTTCCAGGCGAACAACACGCTCTCGTTGCGCGAGGCGGCGCTCGGCGGGCTCGGGATCGTCAACCTGCCGGCCTACCTCGTCGGCGAGGATCTCCGGTCCGGCCGGCTCGTCGCCGTGCTGGAGGGTTGCGTCCCGATCGAGCGCGCGATCTACGCGGTGTACCCGCAGGCGCCGTTCATCCCTGCCAAGGTGCGCGAGCTCGTCAGGCACCTCGTCGAAGGATTCGCGCCGGGCGCGCGCGACGCCGACGCCGCGGTCGCTCGCCCGGCGTCCCGACAGGAGCCGCGGTGATCTCGCCCGCGTGACGGCGCGTCCGGGCGCCGCCTCGCTACGGCGGGAACTCCTCGAACCGGGGTAAAGCATCCGTGATCGGATGCCAGGCCGCCTTCGAGCCGGCGAAGATGTGATGATCCGGCCGCCTCGTCGGCGCGCCGTCGAGCACGCCGAGCTGCACGTGGGCGAACTTCTGCTCGCGTACCGCGTCGTACAGGGGCGCGTAGCATTGCTTGCAGAGGCAGCGGTATCCGTCCTCGGACTCCCCCACCTTCAAGAGATGCTCGCGACCCGCCGTGATGCGGACCCTGTCGATCTCGATCCCGCCGATGGCGGCGCAGGCGGCGCCGGTGCGTCGACGGCACCTCGAGCAATGGCAATAAAAGGCGTAGCCGAACGCGTCGTCGACCTCGAGGCGCACGGCGCCGCAATAACAACATCCGGTCAGCATGGCTCCTCCGCCTCCCTCAAGACCCGCGCTTCGATCGGCGGCGCCGGCCGAGGGCGTAGGCCACCCCGGCCTCCAGCGTCCCGCGCGTGACCACCCCGCTCAGATCGGTCCCGATCTCCACGAGGGCGCGCGCGACCTCGGGCGAGATGCCCGTGAGGATGACCTCCGTGCCCAGCAGGCGGGCGGCGCCGGCGGTCCTGAGCAGGGAGCTCGCGACCTGCTCGTCCATGCTCCGCACCCCCGTCGTGTCCAGGATGGCCACCGCGGCCTGGTGCGCAGCGATGCCCTGGAGGAGCGTCTCGAGGATCTGCTCGGATCGGGCGCTGTCGATGGTGCCCACGAGCGGCATCACGACAAGCCGCCTGGCGAGCGGGATGAGCGGCGTCGAGAGCTCGCGTATCGCCCGTTGCTGCGCGGCGATGAGATCTTCCTGCAGGCTTTGCTGCTCCTGCTCGGCGCGCCGCCGCTCGGTGAGATCGCGGAAGATGGCGCCCTCGGCGTCGATCTGCCCGCCCTCGTCACGGATGGGGAACGCCGAGACCTCCCCCGGGAAGGTGCTCCCGTCGCGGCGGCAGCAGGTGACGCTGGCCTGGACCGCGCCGGGTGATGCGCCGCCCTCCTGGCGGCGGGCCTCGAGGAGCACCCAGCTCTCGTCGTCGATCAGGTCCGGCAACGTCGCCTCGACGATCTCCTGGCCGTACCCGGACATGCGGCGGAACGCCGGATTCGCGTACGTCACCCGGCCGCGCTCGGTGACCACGATGCCGTCCGGCGCGTTCTCGGCCAGGGCCAGGAGCGTGCGCAATCTGCTGTTCAGCGACTGCACCTCTTCCTGAGCGCGGAGCTGCCTGGTCACGTCCATGCCGTGAAAGACGATCCCGAAGATCTCGCCGCTCTCCCGGCGCAGCGCGCTGTAATGGAAGGTGATGAAGCGCCGCTCCGTGGAGCCCGGAAACGAGAAAGGCACGTTGGCGGCGATCAAGGGCTCACCCGTCTGGAGGACGCGATCGAGCATCGAGGCGATGCGCGGCCCGAGGGGCGGCGGGATGACATCGACAAGGCGCTTGCCGAGGGGCTCGTACGAAGGCTCGAGGGCGCGCCACGCGTCGTTCACGAGCGTGAACACGTGCTCCGGGCCGACCATCACCCCGATCGCCGCCGGCATTCCCAGGATGGCGGTGCGCAGCTCGTCCCGCTCGCGGCGCGCCTCGTCCCGCGCGCGCGTCAGCGCCGCGTTCTCCTCGCGCACGCGGGCGAGCTCTGCTTTGAGATCCTCGACCGACGTCATGCGCCACCTCTACCACAACACCGGAGGGCGCGAGCGCGCGAGCCGGGTTCGCGGCGCGCGCCGGCGCAGCAGGGGGGGCTCTCCGCGCCGCGCGCTCAGCCCTTCCAGGGGAGGCGCCGCCCGGACGCGGACGCCTCGGCGATCGTGTCGACAAGGCGATGGATCTTCAGCGCGTCGCGGAACGTCGGCGCGACCGAGGTGCCCTCCGCGATGTCCCTCGCGAAGGCCGCATACACGTGCGCTATCTGGTGCGCGTCGTCGGAGAGGCCCGCTCTCGGGACCCAGGACAGGCGCTCGGGCGTCGGGATCGGCGCGAGAGGCTGCCCGTCGCCGCGGGCGCCCGAGATGCCGAGATCGTGGGACAGGACGAGATCGCCCTCGGTGCCCGTGAAGGTGCAGCCCATGACAGGGCCATTGCGCTTTCCGGTCTCGAAGTGGGCGGACACGACCGCGCCGCCCACGAGCGTCCCGCTGATGAGCGTCTGATCCGGCGCGGTGACCGGGAGGACCTCGCCCGTCTCGATCAGCGTCGTGTGGTCGAGCTGGCGGGCGACGACGCTGGACAGGCTCTCGATCTCGCCGACCGCGGAGAGCACCGTGTCGAGGAAGTGCGCGGCGAAGATCGTGAGCACGTTGGCGCCGCTCTTCACGTCGGCCGCGTACGCGTCCGCGCGCGAGCGCCGCGCGCCGGCCATCGGCGACGCGACGTGCATCGTCACCGAGCGCAGCTGGCCCAGGTATCCTCCGGCGACGAGCTCGCGCAGGTGGCGCACGCTCGGCGCGAGGCGCCGCTGGAGCCCGATCACGGTGCGAACGCCGGCCGCCTCGGCGGCGCCGGCGAGCTCGGTGGCCTCGGCGAGCGAGACCCCGAGCGGCCACTCGCAGAACACGTCCTTCCTCGCGGCGACGGCGGCGCGGACGTGCCGCGCGTGCTCGGGCGCGCGGACGGAGACGACGACGAGATCCACGTCGGGGTGCTCGATCAGCGGCTCGGCGCGGTCGAACGCGTGGCGCGCCCCGAAGCGGCGCGCGGACTCGTCCGCGCTCGCCTGCCGCGTGGTGCTCACCGCGGTGAGCTCGTACGCGTCGAGCGACGCGAGCGCAGGCAGGTGCGTCGCCGCCGCCCAGCCCCGGTCCGGGCTCGCCCCGATGACGCCGACGCGAATCTTCTTCGGTTCTGTCGTTCCGCTCATGACCTCTCCTCGATGAGCCCTCCGCGCTAACCGGAGGGTTGCTCCGGTTAGCATACGGAGGGATCCTCCGTTTTGCAATGCCCCCCGCGCGCTCGACCCCGAAGCCCCCGCCGGTCCCCTCGAGCGAGGCGCCGCGCCCGCTGCGCGCGGACGCGCGGCGCAACCGCGAGCGGCTCCTCGCGGTCGCGGACGAGGTGTTCTCGGAGCGCGGCGCCGACGCGTCGATGGAGGACATCGCCCGGCGCGCCAAGGTCGGGATCGGGACGCTCTATCGACATTTTCCTACCCGCGAGGCGCTGCTCGTCGCGACGGTGGAGGAGCAGCTCCACGCGCTGGCGCGGAAGACGCGATCGCTCACGGCGTCGGCGTCCGCGTCGCCGGGGGATGCGGTCGCGGAGTTCCTCGCGGCGTTCGTCGAGCACGCGAGCACCTACCGCGGTCTGGCGGCCTCGCTCGGCGTCGTGTTCCAGAGCGGAACGCCGGGGTGCGCCGCGGCGTCGGAGGCGGCCACCCGCCTGCTCTCGCTCGCCCAGGCAGCGGGCGAGATACGGAGTGACATCGACCTCGACGACATCGTGTCTCTGGTGACGGGCATAGCGCTCGCCGCGCAGCAGACGCCCGCGGAGCCCGGGCGCGCGCAGCGCCTCATCACGACGTTCATCGAGGGGCTCCGGACGCCCGCGCCGCCGAAGGAGGCGCCGCCAGCGCCGCCGGAGGAGGCGCCGCCAGCGCCGCCGGAGGAGGCGCCGCCCGCGCCGCCGGAGGGGGCGACGCCCGCGCCGCCGGAGGAGGCGCCGCCCGCGCCGCCGGAGGAGGCGCCCGGCCCGTCGAGGCCCGCGGGGGCGGCGCGGAAGGCCGGGGGGGCGGGGAGATCAGGAGCGTCGCGGACGTCGAGATCCTCGTAGCGATCGCTCCACCATCGTGCCGCCTCGGTGGCGTGGCCGGGTTTCAGCGGGTGCGGTGAGCGCGCCGCCGGAGAGCGGGTGTGCGCAGCGGGGTCACGGCGCGTCGAAGCGATAGGCAGTCGCCTGCGCGGAGGGGCGCCGGGCGAAGTCGTCGCAGAAGGCCGTCAGGGCACGGTAGCCGCTCGTGGGCAGCACGCTGCGGAACTCGAGGTGCGTGACGAGGCAGAATGTGCAGACCTCCAGGTAGCTGAGGTCGCGATCCTGGGGCAGGGCTTCGCGCGCTGCATCGATGTTGTCGTCGAGCCAGGTGAGCATGTTGAGCAGGCTCTTCTGCGGCTTGGCGAGCTGCGCGTCGTCCCTGGGCGTCCCGGCGAGCTGGCTCATGATCAGCGCGACCTCGGTGGCCATGGCTTGCACGGCGAGCTCCTGCGCGTTCGCGGTCAGCGCGTCGGTGAGGTGCTCGGGCCAGACCACGCGGCGCTGCGCCGGCGCCCGGCGCGCGAGCTCGCGGCAGATGGTGAGCGCGCCGAACCACGTGGTCGCCCCCGTTCGCAGGATGGGCAGGCGCAACGCGGGGTTCCCGGCGTAGTCCGCGGCGTTCACGGAGCGCAGGTCGGGTACGACCTGGAAGTCGTACGCGACGCCGAGCTCCGCGGCGAAGATGCGGGTGACGCGGGTGAAATGGGAGCTCGAGCGACCGATGAGGGTGGGGGTGGAGGTGCGGTCGGGTGTGGGGTCGGTCACCCGATTTGACTACCACACGCGTCAGCCGGCGGGCCAGGGAGGCGGCAGACGGCCTGGGGCACCTCAACCTCGGTCGGCTGGGGGGCACCTCGGGGCACCTCAACCTCGGTCGGGTGGGGCCACCTCAACCTCGGTCGGGTGGAGGGCACCTCAACCTCGGTCGGGTGGCGCCTCAACCTCGGTCGGGTGGCGCTCAACCTGGGCCGGGTGGCGCAACCTGGGTCGGGTGGCGCAACCTGGGTCGGGTGGCGCAACCTGGCCGCCAGCGTCCCCGCGGGCGCTCAGGAAGAGCCGCCGGTGTCCTCGAGCTTCTTCATGCCCCAGGCCAGATCCTCGCGTAGCCAGCCTTTGGCGCCTTCCACGTTGACGACGCGGAGCCAGCGGCCCTTCCGGTCGAGGACCTTGAACACCTCCCCGCGCTCGGTCCGGAATGCCACCTCCGCGGAGGTCGTCGGCGCCTCGCGGACATTGCCCCGTGGAACCTTGATCACGATCGTCTTGACCCTGGCCAGGAGACGATCGGCCACCCACGCCAGATCGCCCTCGAAATCCTTGATCTTGCACCACCCGCCCGCGCGCTCCACGACCTTGACCGGGTAGTACCGCGTCGCGGTGAACTCGACGGGCTCGCTCGTGGACGGACCCGCGCGGAAGTTCGCCACCGGGACCTTGACGCTGAGCAGCTCGGCCCGAGCCACGCTCGAGAGCGCTACCACGGCGGAGATGACTGGCACCATCGTCCGCATGTTCACGGCTGCCTCCTCATGTTCATGTCGCTCGCTCGCGCCCCTGCTGGCCTGTTCGATGCTGTCCATTTCCAGAGGACCCCGCGCTCGAAACCCAGGCCGCCGCCACGAACGCACGAGTCCATCTCCCATCCCTCATGACAACGGCATCAGGCCTGCACGCCGGTCTCCTCGAACCGCGCGCCGTTCGCGCCGCTCGCGCCGTTCGCCGCCCGGACGTCGGCCCTGGACGGCGCCCTCTCATGGGCCCCCTGGATCGTCCGGTGAGTGAGCGGCATCTCGATGCCGTGCGCGTCGAACGCCCTCTTGAGGCGCCGGCGATACTCCCGGCCTATCTGCCACGGTTCGGTGGGCTGCGTCTTGATGCGCGCGCGGACGATCACCGCGCGGCCGTCGAACGACTCCACGCCAAGGATCTCCAGCGGCTCGAGGATGCTCGCCTTGTAGCGCCTGTCCTCCTGGAGCTCGCGCCCGGCCTCGCGCATCACCCGCATCACCTTGTCGACGTCTTCCTCGGAGGCGACCCCGACGTCGAACACCGTGGCAGACCATTCCCTGGTCATGTTCGAGAGCGCGTTGATCTTCCCGTTCTGGAAGACGTGGACCACGCCCGATTCGTCGCGCAGCGTCACCGTCCGGAGGCCGACGTGCTCCACGAGGCCACCGGTGCCGTTGACGATCACCATGTCGCCGACCCGGATGTGGTTCTCGAGGAGCAGAAAGAACCCGGAGATGACGTCGCGCACGAGCTCCTGCGCCCCGAAGCCGATGGCCAGACCGGCGATGCCCGCGCCCACGAGGAGCGGCGCGACGTCGACCCCGAGCTGAACGAGGAAGAGCATCACCACCATGACCCAGACGACCACCTTCCCGGTCGTCCGGAAGACGCCCAGCAACGTGTCGGAGCGCTTCTCCATCTCGCGCGCCGTCCTCACATCCCCGCTGCGCCCCCGCCTCCTCAGCGACACGTCCACGCGCCTGCACAGGAGCTGGAGCACCTTGAGCAGCGCGAGCGCGAGGAGCAGGATCAGCAGCATGGCCGGCAAGGCGTGGATTGCCCACGCGACGGTGCGCCGGAGAACCTCCCGCCAGAACGTGACGTCGAGCCATGAGTGGATCTGCGGCATGGGCGCGGGCACCTCCTCCGCGCGGCGCCGGCAACCCATGTGCCAGCGGGCTCGGGGCTGCGAGTCGGGGCCGTGGGCACGCGCGGCTGCGCGGCGGGCGGGCCACGCGCGGCTGCGCGGCGGGCGGGCCACGCGCGGCTGCGCGGCGGGCGGGCCACGCGCGGCTGCGCGGCGGGCGGGCCACGCGCGGCTGCGCGGCGGGCGGACCACGCGCGCGTGTGCGACACGATGTCGCAGAGGAGCCGGATTGTCCCGCGAGGTGGTACGTTCCTCGGGTGAGCCACGACGATCTCGGACCCGCGCCGATCCGGTTCCTGCGGCCGCCAAGCTCCGGCGACACCATGCGGCCGATGCGGAGCCCGGCGGTCCACACCTACGTCGCCCTCGCCTTGCACGTCGGCGGTCGCGTGCGGGTGGAGCATCGCGGCGAGTTCGAGCTGCGCGCCGGACACCTCCACATCATTCCTGCCGGGGACCCGCACCGCGTGCTGTCCGCGAGCCGCCCCGAGGTATGGGGGCTGGGCTTCTGCCGGACGTGCCTCGATCCGGCGCGCTACGGCGGCCTGTTCGCGCCGCTCGATCGCGTCCGCGGCGGGGCCTCTCCTGTGATCGAGCTGCCGGCGGCGCGGCAGGCGTACGTGCTCGACCTGCTCCGGGAGCTCGAACGAGAGCAGCAGGCCGCGGCCACGCTGCCCGTCGTCGCCGAGAGCCTGCTCGCGCTGGTCCTCGCGGAGGTCGTGCGCGCGAGCGGCGGTATGCAGGCCACGCCGGCGCAGCGGCCGTCGCTCGTGGCCGAGGCTCTGGCCGTGATCGAGGCCCGGTGTCTCGGGCCGCTCTCGCTGAAGGAGGTCGCGGCGGCGGTGCGACGGTCGCCTGCCCACGTGACGACCGCGGTCAAGCAGGCCACCGGGCGCACGGTCGGCGCGTGGATCATCGAGGGGCGCCTGGCCGAGGCGCGACGCCGGCTCGTCGCGACCGACGAGTATGTCGACGTGATCGCCGAGCGCGTCGGCTACGCCGACCCGAGCCACTTCGTGCGGCTGTTCCGGCGCCACCACGGCGTCACCCCCGCCGCCTGGCGTGCCCAGCACCGCCGCGCCGCCTGACCAGCGAGACGACGCCGCCCTCGAAGCGGATCGGCGCGGCGAGCAGCGCGCGGAAGACCTTGTACCCCGCCGCCCCCGGGCGGAACGCGTGCAGGAACACGTGGTGGCGCCCGTCGGCGCCGATGGCCACGGACGGGTGCCCTGGCCCCCACCATTCCTCGCTGGAGCTCAGGAAGACCTCCGACGACTTGCGGTACGGGCCCGTGGGAGCGTCCGCCACGGCCGCGCCGATGCTGTAGTGCGCGGTCGAGAAATCGTTGCCGGCGTACAGCAGGTGATAGCGCCCGCCCTCCTGGGTGATCCAGACGCCCTCGATGAGGTGCGCTTCCCAGGGCTGGTCGTTCTCGAGGATGACGGCGGGCTCCCCCTCCAGCCTGCGGCCGTCCGCCGACAGCCGCTGGGCGTGGATGCGGGTCCTGAGCGCCCGCGATATCACGGCGATCTCCTCCGCCTCCGCGCCGCACACCCGCGCTCGCAGCGTCTCCAGCCGCCGCGCGAACCGCGTGAAATCAGCGGTCGCCGCCTCGATCAGCGGCTGCAGGACGAAGAATTGCTCCATGGGCTCGAGGGTCTCCGCCCACGGCCACAGCGTCAGCGCCAGGACCGCGGTGCGCTGGTCTTCGCGGTCCACGAACAGCTCGCGCACCCGGGCGGGCTCACGGTGAAGCAAGGCGGTCAGCTGGCGGGGCCACACGCCGTTGTCGTCCTTTTTCCAGACCAGCCAGGGCGCGCCGTGGGCGTCCACGAGGATGTGCGCGTCGATCACGTCCCCGGTGACGATGGGCGCGTCGTCCGCCTCGAAGGGGCCATCCGGGCTCGCGCCTCGGGCGAGGCCGATCGCGAGCGAGCGGTCCTGCGTGCGGGCCGTGAAGCAGAGCCAGTATTCCTTTCCGACCCGGTGCATCTCCGGCGCCCAGAAATCCGCCCGGTTCAAGCCGGTCAGCGTCCAGGCCGGCGCGCGCCCCTCCGGGAAGACGAAGCCGGTCAGCCGCCAGGTCGTCAGGTCGTTCGAGGCCAGGATGGGGAAGGCGTTCGGCGCGTCGTTCGAGGTCACGAGCAAGCGCCACGCGCGCTCGCCCACCCGCACCACGCACGGGTCGCCATAGCCGTAGAGGATCTCCGGCGCGATGGGCTCGGTCAGCAGGGGCCGCAGCGGCGCCCCGCCATTCCGCGGCGGCGGCGGGGTGCGGGCGAGCGGCGTGCGGGTCCCGAGGTCGCGCGCCAGCGCCTCGAAGAGGTCGAGGTAGTCCGGCTGCTCCGCCCGGGCGAGCTCGTAGCGCTGCGCGTCCTGCCCGGGCTCGGTCACCTGGAAGCTGCGCGGTCCTCGGCGGTTGATGGTGACTCCGAAGGTGAACGGTGCGCCAGGCGGCGTCTGCAGGACGATGGCGTCGGCGTTCATGCGACGGGCTCCTCGAGGACTGCCATGCTCGGCAACAGGGACCTGGGGCCGGCCGCGCCGCGGTCCGCCGAAGGCTCGCCGGGTGCGCCACGGCGCCGGGCGCTGTTACCCCGACCCGGGAATGCTGCGATGTTGTACCACGGTCGCTGCCCTGACATGCTGTACGTGGTGATGACGCTGGGGCTCGCCGGCGAAGCTGGACGCCAGCGGACCAGGCGGCGACGACCTGGAACGAGGAGCATGCCGAGCAGAACGAAGGAACGACAGGAGTCTTCACTTCCGAAGGGCATCGGGAAGCCGGCGATGCGGGCGCTCGCTTCGGCCGGGGTCTCTCGCCTGGACCAGGTCGCTCGGTTCACGGAAGCCCAGCTCATGGCGCTTCACGGCGTGGGCCCCAAGGCGATCGGGGTCATCAAGGCTGCCCTCGAAGCAGAAGGAAAGTCTCTTGCCAAAGACGCATAGCCCTCGCCGTCCAGGCGCCGCGTCCCGCGTGCGCCTGCTGCGGGGGGCGCCGACGATCCGATAGCGCTCGCATGGGGCGCAGCGTCGAGGGGTGCTCAGTCCTCGCCCCGGACGCGATGAAGGATGTACATCGCTGTCAGCTTTCCGAGCTGGCGCGCAGCGTCCCGCGCGCGCCCTCCGCTCGATGGGTTGTACAACGACGCTGGCGACTTCGTCTCGAGCAGGACCTCATCGAGCACCATCCCGGCCGGGTCGGTGATCTGCACGGTCGCCTTGAGGACCGTGTCCATGTTGAAGACCCCCGTGAAGATGCCGGGCTCGTAGAACGTCACGTTCGAACGGATGAAGAACGGCGCGTCGGCTGCGCTCCTCGCCAGGACGACGGCGACGTCCTCCGACGCTGCCTGCGCGAGGAGAGCCTCGGTGAACTGCTCGTTGATCGCCGCCTTGTCCCCCTGCCAGTTCATCCGCTGCTCGTCGTCCTTCTCCGCCATCCAGTCGGCCTCGGTGACGTCGCCGACCTCGAGGGCGTGGAACGTCACCGGCACCACCCCGAAACGGCCCTTGCCGTAGAACGGGTTCGGAACGGCCTGACGAGTCGTCTTCCAGGGATGCCCGCACCCGGCGAGCAGGGAAGTCAGGCAAAGCATCAGGATCCAGAGCGCATGTCGACGGTGCACGGAGGGTCTCCTTCTCAAGCAGTGGCGGCGCGCGGGCGCATGACGCCGCGATGCTAGCGGCAAGCGGCGGCGCGAGAAAGCGGGCGCCGCTCGCGGCGGTGGGCGACAGGCCAGTTCTGGCCCGTCAATCCCGCAGCCTGGACACGAACGCGACCTTGGCCTCGATCTCGCCGCAGCCCGCGTGCGTCGCCATGACGCACGGGGCGGCGAACAGCAGAGCCCGGCCGAGATCCCGCAGCGCGGGCAGGTCGGAGGAGCGCGCAGCTCGACGCGAGGGGGATGGACTGCGGTGAGAGGCGGTCAGTTGCGTGGCTCACGCGGCGTCGCTGGGCAGGCGGAGCTGTGAACCGACGGCCACATCGGGTCTCATGTCACAGCGTTCGTTGTAAACAAAAGGACACACGTAGGGTCCCCCACAACGGCTCGCGAGCCCCCAACCTGGGTAGACCCCCGCGGAGACCCCAACCTGGGTAGACCCCCGAGACCCCAACCTCGGAGACCCCAACCTGGGTCGGGTCATACACGCCAACCTCTGCGACCCTGCGACCCAACCTGGGTCGGTCGTACGCGGTGGCTGCACCATTGCAAACTCAACCTGCGCGACCCCCCGCCGGACCCCAACCTGGGTCGGGCCGCCGCCGCAACCTCGGGCCGCCGCCGCAACCTGGGTCGGGCGGCCGGGGCCGCGGCCGGGGGTCGGGTCGCCGCAACCTGGGTCGGGCGGCCGGGGCCGCGGCCGGCGGCCGAGGCCGCGGCCGGGGCCGGGGATCGGCGATCCCGACGACCCCAACCTGGGTCGGGTCGGGGGTCGGGGTCGGGTCGGGGGTCGCCAACCTGGGTCGGGTCCGCGGGGGGGGGTCGGTCCCATCTTGCGGGCGGACTGTGAACAACAGGATACACCTACGCCTCAACCTGGTTCGGGCCGCACAGGCCGCCCCAACCGCGCCGGGCGGCGCCGCCCAAGCGCGGCTCACGCCGGCACCCACACCTCCCCTGCCGCGCAGCGGCAGCACTCTCCGCACCCGCCGCTGTCCACGCGGTCGATGCACGACCCCGCGCCATCGCACGGATCCTGCTGCGGCACGAGAGCCGGCCACACGCCGCCGGCGCAGCGACACGGCCCCCATGCACAGGCGGTAGACGACCTCATGTTCTGCATCCTGAACCAGAGCTGCCCGGCCTCCAGCCCGGCTCGGGTCACCGCACGACTCCCGATCTACCGTTGATCCGCATAAGAGAACGTCGCGCGGTTTCCCTTGATGTAGTCGCGCAGCGTCATCGGCGCGCGCCCCGTCAATCGTTGCACCGTGTCGAACGTGTCTGCGGCGTCCTTCAGCGAGCCGTTGCGCGTTCGCTCGAAGACGTTTCGCACGCAGGCCATGTATACCGGGTCCGCGCCGAGCGCCGTCATGGTGCGGAGGAATTCGCCAGGCTCTCTCGCCTCGTCACGCCACGGCAGGCCCGTGACCGCCGCGATCATCGCGGCGATCTCCTTCATCGAGGCGGCCTCCGTGCCGAGGCCGTAGGCGCGGCCCGCGTGCGCCTCCGGCTCGCGCAGCACCGCCGCAGCGACGCGGGCGATGTCCCCCGTGTCGACCCAGCTCGTGCGCGCGTCGCCGATGTAGTGGGGCAGAACGCCGGGCGCTGCGCCTCCCACCTGCAGGAGCAGCGGCAGGTTTTGCATGAACGACGTCGGGCGAAGGTGTGTGGCGTCGACGCCCGACCTGTCGATGTAGGCCTCGACGACCTGGTGCCAGGCGAAGTGGACGATCGTCGTGTCGGGGCTCGCGTGCGCCCCGAGGTGAACGATCTGCGTCGCCCCCACGGCCCTGGCGGCGTCGACCGCCGCCTTCGATTGCGCGATCATCTTGACGTCATACCCGGTCAGCAAGAACACGCGGTCGACGCCGCGCATGGCGCCGACGACCGGCTCGAGGCCTCGCGTCTCGGCGAGATCGAGGTCGATGAGCCGCGTCTCGACGCCGCGCGCCTCGAAGGCGGGCGCCGCCTCCGGCCGGCGTACGGCGGCGACGAGCTTCACCCGGCCGGCGGCGTGGTCAGGCAGCAGCTCGTCGATGAGCGCGCCGCCAATCTTACCGGTCGCGCCGAAGACCAGAATCGCGGGAATGGCCATGATACGTATCCCCTCTCGGTGCAAGCTGGACGGCCTCCATGCTGCTGCCCGCGCTGCGCCTCCGCCATGACCGTTCGTACGGATTGCTTGGCCGTTCATCCGTGGACCCACCGCACATCCCGGACCTCGCTGGAACATGGCGCTCGCCCTGCTGCGGCCGGCGCGAGATGCTGCGCGCGCGGCGCCTCGACATCGGCCGCAGCTCATCACGCCTCACCCAGCCCGCGCCGACGACTCGGGCCCTCCGTCACCGGCTGCGGCGGCCGTGCAAGCTCGACCGCTCTGGCGCGTGCCGGTGCCGTGACGACGCGGCGTCCTCGGCTCGCCCGGCGACGACGGCGCTGGGCAGACGCCGCCCGTGCGGTAGAACGAAGTCCCCCTTGCCAAGGAGCTGCCGCATGACGAGCCGTCTTCAGGAGCGCCTGCTCGCGATCATGGACCGCAAGAACCACTGGGCCTGGACGCACCTCACCGGCCCTGGGCTCACGCGCGATCAGCTCGCCGTCCACTTCCGGCACGAGTACCGCGTCTACGTGCGCGACTTCCCGGTGCTGCTCGCGCGCGTGCTCGGCCAGTCGCCGCCGGCCGCCGTGCGCAGCGCCCTCGCCGAGAACCTCTTCGAGGAGCAGACCGGCAAGCTCTCGCTGGGCGTGTCGCACCCGGAGCTCTTCCTGGAGATGATCGACGGCCTCGGCATCCCGCGCGCGTCCATCGAGGACGAGTCCCTCCCGGTCGAGCCCGAGGCCCGCGCCTACCGGGCGCTGCTCGATCGCGTGAGCGCGGCGCCGCCATGGGTGCTGGGCGCGGCGGTGCTGACGATCTTCGTGGAGGGCAGCGTGCACGAGCGCGCAGAGCTGGAGGGGCGTCGAGAGATGCCGCCGATCGAGGAGGCGCTGCGCGCGCACCCGATGGTGCGTCACTACGGCTGTCCTCCGGAGCGCATGCGCCTCGCGAGGGCGCACCGGGCCGTGGAGGGCGGGCACCGGCGGGACGCGTGGGAGATGGTGCTGGGCCACGTGCCGGACGAGGGCCCGATGGCCGACGAGGTCGCGTCGGCCGTCGCCGCGGCGCACACAGCATGGCTGGCGTACAGGGATGGAGTCGCGCGCGCGATGGGCCTCCGGCAGGGGTGAGCGCGCGCGCGCGAGACGGGATCATGGGCGTCGGTGCGCGAGCGTCGTCACCGCGCCGTGACGACGCGTAACACTGCAATCCTACGACCGTGAGCGAACGCATCGTCGCTCGCCGAGAACCGTGATTGAATCGGCCCCCCCGTCGACACCATCCTGACGACTGCAGCTCTGCAGGCGCGCGGCGCTGCCCATCGAGGGCCCGGGCGTCGATCCCCGGCGCGAGCGTCGACCAGGCGGCGGCAACTCCCTCTCACCGTTCGGAGCCGAAGATGAAGACTCGAATGCGCGCGCTCTCTGTGATGTCTGCCACGCTCGTTGGGCTGCTCATGGCAGCGGGCTGCGGCTCGGACGCAGCCGGCGACCCGGAGGGCAGCGGCGGCAGCTCGGCCGCGGGCGGCGCGCCCTCCGGCAGCGGCTCGGGCGTGGGCAGCGGAGCCCCGGCCGTCAGCGGGTCGGGCGCGGGCGGGGGCGCGGGCAGCGGGACAACGGGGGCCGGCGGGCCTGGCTCAAGCGGCACCGCCGGAGCCCCCGCGGCTGGCTCCGGCGGCGAGGGAGGAGGCTCCGGCGAGGCGGGCGGCGGCTCCGGAGGCACCGGCGCGGGCACCGGAGGCGCGGAGGCCGCCGGGACCGGCGCCGGCGGGTCGGGGGCCGCCGGGACCGGCGCCGGCGGGTCGGGAGCGGGCGGCGGCGCCGGGGATGCGGCGTATCCCTGCGACGGAGACACGAGCGGCTACAACGCCGTGGTGACCCGCTCCGGCTCGAGCTGGGTCGCGCAGAACGGCGCCCGCAGCGTCTACAGCGGTGGCGACATGCGGGCCGCGGTGCAGGCGGCGCTCGACAGCCTGCGCTCCGGCCGCGCCGCCAAGGAGAGCGTCCTGGTCCAGGGCTCGGGGACCGTGGCCGCGAACGCACGAATCAGCGTGCCCAGCTACACCGTGCTCAACGTCTGCGGCACGATCGAGGTCACCGGCAGCGGCTCCGGCGACATGGCGCCCATTTACGCGCGCGGCCGGACCGACATCGAGATACCGAACGTCACGATCAGCGGCACCCCGCTTTACGCCATGTTCTTCCGCGACGTCGAGAACCTCCGCCTCGGCCACGTCACGCTGCGCGTCTCGAGCGGCCTCGGCATCCGCATCGACAACCACGGGCGCTCGGACCGCTCCGACAAGGTGACGAACATCGACATCGACCATGTCGATGCCGAGGGAACGAGCTCCCACGCCGTCGAGACCTACGGCGTCGACGACCTCCGCGTCGGCACCGTCGTCGCGCGCGACGTGGGCGAATGTGGCCTGCTCCTGAACGACACGACCAACGCCGAGATCGGCAAGGTCGACGCCGTGAACGCGGGCGCGGGCACCGGCTACGCCGCGTTCCGCGTCGCTAACCGGGCGGGGCGCATCGGCAGCGGCTACCCCACCAACATCCGCGTCGGCGAGGTCATCGCCCGCGGCGGCGGCCGCGGGATCTTCTGCGTGTCCGAGAGCGGCGGCGTCACGATCGACCGCATCGACCTCGCCGACACCGGCAGCAACGCGATCCTGCTCGAGAACTGTCACAACGTGAACATCGCCGCTGAATCCGGGAAGGTCACCGGCGGCGGCGACATCCGGCTCGCCGCGCGCGCCGAGTTCGAGAACTCCTCGGACATCACGATCCAGAACCTCACGGTCACGAACACCGCGGTCAACGAGAACCCCTGCGCCACGAACAGCACGTTCCGCAACCTGACGCTGGTGAACTCGCGCGAGAACACCTGCGATTAGCGAGCGTCCGCGACCGCCTGTCGGCCCTCAGCAGGGAGCAGGCGCGGCCCCGTCCGCCGCGAGCGGCGGGTGCTTGTCGAGGACCATCTTGAGGTGGACGAGGCGGAGCCTGTCGGGCAGGTTCCAGCGCAGCGGGGTGCAGTGTCCCGTGCTCTCGACGGGGTTCTTCCGCGCCTCCCACGGACAGCCGCCATGGCAGAGCGGCTGCACCTTGCACGCCTGGCAGACCGCGTGCGCGAACGGATCGTAACCGTCCCAGGCCGCCCGGTTCTCCCTCGCGCTCCCTTCCGAGACCACGGCGCCGGAGCCCGGAGCGAGCTGGCCGCTGGCCTCGCGCTCGGTCGTCGCGACCTCGTTCCAGCAACGAAACACGAGGCCGTCCGGGGCCACGACCGCGCCGCTCGGGTTGTCGGCGATGCAGAGGCTTCCGAAGCGCGGCTTCGGCAGCGAGAACGGAGGCCGGATGCCTCGCTCGAACAGGGCGAAGTCGAAGCTCGCCTGGACCGCCGCGAACTCCTCCTTGGTGAGCGCCGCCGAGCCCACGCCGCTGCACACGTCCGTGTACGGCAGCACGTGGCCGAGATAGACGGAGACGCGCGGCAGGAGCCCCCGGGCCGCGAGGAGATCGACGAACGCGGCCAGGTGATCGACGTTGCTGCGGTCCACGTTGACCCGGAGGGTGATCGGCAGCCGGTCCGAGGCGCGCTCCACGTTGGCGAGGATTCTATCATACGTGGGCTGTCCGTTCGTGGTCAGCCGCCGCTTGTTGTGGACCGCCGGCGGACCATCCAGGGTGATCTGGAGGAAGTCGAAATTGCCCTGGGCCGCGAAGAAGTCCACCTTCTGCTCGTCGAGCAGGCTGCCGTTGGTGATCATCGACTGGCGGAAGCGCCCGCCGCGCTCCCCGGCGATCTCGTGGAAATAAGGTGTGAGCTCCTCGATGACGTCGAAGGCGAGGAGGGGCTCGCCGCCGAACCACGTGACGTGGAGCGACGATCTCGGGCCGAGGTTGCCGGCCACGTGACGCTTCACGGCCAGCACGTCGTCCTCGCTCATCCTGCGCTTCGGGTGTTCCTGGAAGCAGTAGGTGCAGCCGAAGTTGCAGCTCACCGTGGGCGCCAGCGTGAGGGCGACCGCGCCGGTCGACGCCTGCCGCCGGTCGTAGCGAGAGCGCAGCGCCAGCCGCTCGTCGAGCCCGTCCGCGACGAGGAACCCGCACGCCACGAGCCTCTCCCGCAGCGCCGCGTCGCGCGCGCTCGCGGGCGCGGCGTCCGGCGCGCCGAGGGCCGCCTCGACGCGCGCGAGCTCGCCGGTGTCGCACGTGAACATCGAGCCGGTGAACGTGTTGTAAGCGATGACGACGCTGTCGACGTGGGCGTCGACGAAGACATTGAACTCCGATGGCTTCATGGCCGACCTCCGGTGTGCGGTCCGCTGGGGCCGCGATGAGAGACTCCCTCGTCGGGCGGGCGGATCAGCGCTCGACCTTCACCTGGACATCCAGGTTGCTCGCCGCCACGTTCCTCTGCACCTCGGCCTGGAGCGCGGTCCACGCGGCCGCGTTCCTCGCGCTCATCGCCCCGATGTCGAGGATGCCTTTGTACGTCCCCGTGCACGCGTGGGCGTCATCGCTGCAAGACTCCGTACCGCAGGACTGGTCACCACAGACGTGCGAGTCTTCGCAGATCTGGGTGGAGCACGCCTCCGTGCTGCAGTCCGGATCGTCCGTATCCCCCGGCGACGGGCCGTCCCCGCCGCAGAGGTGCCCGCCGGTGCATGTCTGGACGCCGTCCGCATGCACGCCGACCACCAGGATGCCGCTGGAGAGATCCTTGAGCCGCGGCAGCATCGAGCTGACGGTGCTCATGATCTTCCGGGCCCGGGCGGGCGTGATGAAGCTCTTCGCCGCGAGCGCGGCGCGCACTTCCTGCTCGATCTTCGCTTTCGTCATCTGCGTTCTCCTCTCCCGTCAAGGGCCGTTCACGGGCTTTCCTTCGCTCGTCCTCGAAGCGGAGGCGGACGGCCCGCCCAGCGGGTCAGAACTGGCCCGGTCGCGGCGGCGTCTCTGCCGGAGGATCATTGCAAGCGCAGGGCCAGCGCGCGCCGCTCGCGCAGGGAGTTCGAGCGCCGCGGGCAGCCCTCCACGTACATCTCGTGAATGACGAGCGGCTCGGCGCCGTCGAGCGTGGCCCTCGCGGAGGTCGCGGCAGGACGGCTTCGCTCAAGCGCCCTGCCTGCCACAGGCCCGGCTGTCCCCTGTCACATCGCCCCTGTCACGTTCCCTGTGGCAGTGGCAGTGGCAGTGGCAGCGCGGCGGCGGCGTGACGGAGGGCGGAACGGCGACGAATCCGCTCCGGCGAGGCGCCGCCGGGCTGCGGCGCCGTGACGAGCGCGCCACGCGCTCTCAGGCCGCCAGAGCAAGCCGCGCACGACGCAAAAAACCATGGCCATGCAATTTTACATGGCATCATCAAAGGCCGCTCGGATCCAGGGGATTCGAGCGGCCTCGGCTGCGCGGCCCCCCCGCCGCGAGCCGCCTTTGCTACCACCCCAGGGCTTCGATCATCTTCTCACCGTAACGCGTGCCCATGAGAACAACGGACGCATGGTCGAAGTGGTACTGATCCATGACGTTGGTCCCCTGCTGAGTGACCCAGTATCCCTCGGGCAACATGTCGGCCGCCTGGTGCACGAGGTTGTTATGACCGCTGCAACATCCGCCCGCGGGGAGCTCTCCGAGGATGAAGGGGACGTCGTAGTCGACCCCCCAGGCTTCCTTCACCTCGTTATAGAGCTGAACGACCTTGCCGGGCCATGAGCTCTGGCCGCTGTCGGACTCACCCTGGTGGAAGATGATGCCCGCGAAGCGCGCATTCTCGGCCGTCTTCGCCTTGGCGATCTTGTTCAAGATCATCTGGTGATGTGAGCCACCGGAGATGAACGTGTTGATCGACTCACCGCTCTCAGCAGTAGCGACCAACCCGATCGTATCCCCCTCAGGCAGCTTTCCGAGCAGGGTCTTGCCGAACCATATGCCCGGGTCGACGGCGGTCGACAGGTTCCATCCTTTTTCACCAGGGCAATCACTGAGCGGCGGATTGGCCACGTTCCACTGTCCGGCCGGCTGATTGCATCCGCCGAGGACCTTGAGCCGCGCGTCAGAGTTCTGGTCACTGTCCTGTTTGTCTGCGACACCAGCCATATTCGACTGGCCCATGAGCATGAAGACGTGGAACGTCGAACCTGAGCTCGGTGCGCCACCGGTGCCTGCCCCGCTGCTGCCCGATGCGGGCCCTCCCGTGGCGCCACCTCCAGTTCCAGCGTTCGTGCTGCCCGTCGCGGCGCCTCCGGTCCCCGCGCTCGAGCTCGCTGTCGAGGCGCCCCCGGTCCCCGTGCTCGTGCCACCCGTCGAGGCGCCTCCGGTTCCCGAACCGGCCCCTCCGGTGTTGTCGTTCCCACCGGTGGCGCCGGACGAAGCGGACTCGCCACAACCGGACGCAGCGATGATGAAGAGGAAGGGGAGGAGCAGGAAGCTACGTGTGCCTCGGATTGTGCGGCTCATCTCGGTCATGGTCGTTCCCTCGTCGCGCCGGGGCGCGATTTGAAGAGAATTGCGGAATTGGTAGGCCGGCGTCGCGATGCCGGTGCGGCGAACCTCGCCCGCAAAGAGCTCAGCGCCGGGGCCTAGCCTATCGCATCTCAGGGTCTTGGCACCCAGGATTCGGCTTACGACAACACAAGGAGGAAGCCGTTGACGCTGAATTCTTCCATCGTCGACGGCGTTCGTTCTTCGCTGCGCCTCGAGCGCCGGCCGATCTTTCGAGGCGAAGCGGTTTCATGGTACGGGACCGCGGAAACCTGAAACGGATGCGTCGCGTGGGCAACGCAGGGGACCCATCACGAGGCAACCGCGCTGCGTCGCGAAATCGGCCAGCCTCTCGGAGTCCCTGGTTCCGTGCGTCAGACGAGTCACCCACCATGTCGAGCTCGGCGCGTCGCTCTACGCGCTTGAGCAGCAGGACGACGCGCTCTTCGCGGTGCAGGCGGCCACGACGATTCAACCCGTTTATCGCTCTAGCTCCGTGTGCGGCGGACGCGCGCGCCGAGCTCCTCGAGCCGCGCGACCGCGCGCGCAGGGTCGATGAGGCTCTCCGGGTGGTAGAGCCCCGGGCCGACAGGCGGACCGCCCTCGAGCCCCAGCAGGCGCTCCGTCGCGATCGCGGCGCCATACGCGCTGAGCCGTGCATAGCTGTCCGCGTCGACGATGTCGTAACGCAGCCGCGCGGCCGATCCGTCGTGGCGCCGCCCCGACACCTCGACGACGAGGTCCGTCGCGTGGCCCGCGCCGCGCGTCGCCACGTCGCGCGCGGCCATATCGACGCGGATCGACCGCGCGTCGGTGGCCGCCGCGAGGCTGACCACGTCCATCAGCGGCAGCGCATGGCCCACCCGCTCCACGCCCTCGGCGTCCGCGAAGCGCCGTGTCGCCGCGTCGCCTCGCGCCCAGGTCCATTTCCCGTCCTGGAGGACGAGCGCCGCCTGCCCGATCTGCTCGTTCCGCTCGAAATCGGCCTGGGACGCGGGACCGCCGCGGTCGTCGGCGTCCACCACGCAGCCTATCGCGATCGCGTCGACGCTCCGGAGATCCTGCGCGAGGTGCAGCGCCGCCAGCGTCGCCGCGCCGCCGAGGGTGTGACCCAGCACGAGGATGGGCGCGCGCGTCGGTCGCGCGACGTGATGGGCGACCAGCGGGCCGATCTCCGTGACGAAGTCCGAGAAGGCGATATGAGGCACGCCGTCCGCCTGGGCGCGCTTCACCGCGTTGGACGCCTCGTCCTTGACGAGCGTGACGACGGCGCTGAACGCGGCGCCTCGCTCGAGGCCGAGATCGTCGCGGCCGACGTCGGCCGTCGTCGCCGTCGTCGGACCGCCGACCTCGGCGGCGACCGCGGCCGCTCTCCGCGCGTCGCGTCCGGCGATGGCGATCGGAAGATCTGGATGCAGGCGCCGGAGCGCCCTCGCCGCGCGCGCGCCGACGTGGCCGGAACCGCCGATCAACAGAACAGGTGACATCGCTCGTGTGGTCATCTGGATGGACTCCTCCCGTCGGGTCGCGCAGGCGCCCGGGATGTGTTCGCCGCAAACTTACCTTCAGTAAGTTACCTTTGGTAATATGCGCCGGCCGGTGGTCGTGTCAAGGCGGAGGGCGAACGCGGCGCGGCGCGCGGCGCGCTCGCGGCCCACGTGCTCCGCGGCCGCACCGACGGATCCGACGCGGCGCGGGTGCTCGGGTCGCTGATCGTGCGGTGGGCCTCGACGCGCGGCGGAGGGGCACGTCGGCGCGAGCGCGCCGCGGTTCCGGGCGGCGGAGCGCCGCGGCCGGACTCGGGGCTACGCGACGCTGCTCGGCCGGTACCAGTCGAAGTTGTTGTGGAACGGGAAGCTGTTGATCCCCAGGCTGATGCTCACGTCGAGCGCGCGGACATGGTGCCACCAGCCGACGGGGATGAAGAGCGCGTCGCCCGGCTCGAGCACGACGTCCTTCACGAGCACCGGATCCATCGAGCCCTGCTCCGGGTCGCGATCCGCGTACATCGCGCGCGCCCCCTCGAACAGCGACGTCTCGAACGGGGCGATCATGCGGTATCGCTTCCTGCCGTACACCTGGCCGAAGAGGATGTTGGATGTGTCGTAATGCAACGGCGTGACCGTCCCCGCGGGGCCTAGCCACAGCGCCGAGCTGCCGAGGAGGCGCTGCGCGGCGCAGTACCCGTCCGGGAGCACCACGTCGTTCAGCAGGGCGCCGAGCCTCGTCCGCTCGAGGACACGGTTGTTGGCGACCATGTAGAAGTCGTTCGTCTCCGTGCGCGCGGCCTCGATGCGCGCGACGAAGTCACGCAGCAGCGTGCTCTCCGTGTGTCGCGCCGCGTGCATGTCGTAATCGGGGTCGCTCAGGCGTCCTGTGGTGACGTCGACCGCGACGTCGCCGAAGGTCTCGGCGAGGTACGCCGGCGTCCACCGGCCGAACGCGGGCCAGCAGGTCACGACGTCGGTCAGGACGACCGGCACGTTCCCGGCGACGTACACGTCGCGGAACTCCGCGGCGGACACGCCGGAGCGCCGCGGGATCCCCGCCGGATCGAGGGCCGTCGACGCCATCCGCTGCTTCAGCCGCGCCAGCATCTCGTGCTGCCGCGCCGCGCGCGCGAACGGCCGAGCGGCGAGGAAGATGGGCGAACCGACGATCGCCGAGAGGAGCTCCTTGGCCTGCGCGCTGCTCACGCCCGCCGCCTGGAGCTGCTCCGAGACCAGGCGCTCCGGCACGCCGCGCAGCAGGTTCTCCGTGGCCCAGCGCCACCATTCAGGCGCGACCTCCAGCTTCCGATCCTGTTCACCCATCGTCGACCTCGATCTCAGCTCAAGGGAACCACCGGCGCGACGCTCGAGACCTCACTCGCACGGAGGAGGCATCGGCGGCGGCATCGGCGGGATGGGGTCACCCTCCTCGTCATCCGGGGGCGGCGGGGGCATGGGGGGGATGATCTCGCCCTCGTCGCCGTCCGGGGGCGGCGGCGGCATCGGCGGGATGATCTCGCCCTCGTCGCCGCACGGGGGAGGCATAGGAGGCGGCATCGGCGGGATGGGGTCACCGTCCTCGCCGTCAGGAGGCGGCGGCATCGGCGGGATGGGGTCACCCTCCTCGCCGTCAGGAGGCGGCGGCATCGGCGGGATGGGGTCACCCTCCTCGCCGTCAGGAGGCGGCGGCATCGGCGGGATGATCTCGCCCTCGTCGCCGCACGGGGGATGCATCGGCGGGATGGGGTCACTCGCCTCGCCGTCCGGAGGCGGCGGCATGGGTGCGATGACCTCGTCGTCGATCGGCGGATGCATCGGCGGGATCACCGTCCCGCCACCACAGCCCTCTGCGGTGTGCGTCCCGGTGCTGGACTGATCCCCCTGGCTCCCGCCGTCGGTGCCAGGCGCGTTACAGGCAACCACAAGGACCGCAGCAGCCGCAGCGGCAGCTCGGGATACCCCCCGTACCAGGGCCGCCGTGCGAGGCGGGGGCGTGGGCAGCGGCGATAACAAGGCCGCATCGTCCGAAAGAAAGACACGTGACATGAACACCTCCGCTGCGGACGCCCTGCACGGCATGTGCCAGCCCCCATCCGTCGAAAATCTCTGGAGATTTCGCTGTTTACGCCCGTGACCCGAAACGCCCGCCAGTCACTGGCCCAGAGTGGCGCAGTGGGGATGGTTCTGTCACCCCGATTCGGTCGGTGTCGCTGCCGCCCCGGACCGCCGGATGCCCTGCCGCGCCGGCGGCGCGCTCGGCCGCGGGCCGGGGCTCGGCGCAGGGCCCGCGCGGGCGAGGCGTCGTCGAGGGTGAGGAGCACGTCCTCGGGGGTGAGCGCGGCGCCGCGGTCGTCGGCGGCGATCTGTCGAGGAACGCCGCCACGGCGGTGAACCAGAACATCGACGCGCCCGCAACGACGCTGACGCGGCGCGCTCCTCCGGTTGTGCCTGACACGCGGGGGGTTCACTGATAGAGTCGCGCGCATCGCTTGGGCCATTCTGCGCCCTTCTTTGAGGAGATCCCAGCATGTCGTTCACGGCTCGTTCCTTTGGCTTGTTTGCTGTGCTCACGCTCGCATCCCTGGTCGCATGCGGCGACGACTCGAACTCCGGCGGCACCGGCGGCGCCGGCGGCTCTGGCGGCGACGCCGCGGGCCCGGGGAGCACCTCCGCCGGCACCGGCGCCACCAGCGGCGTCACCAGCGGCGTCGCCACCAGCGGCGCGACAACGGGCAGCGCGACGACCGGCGTGACGACCTCCGCCACCACCGGCACGGGCGGCACGGGGACCGGGGGCGGCGACAGCACGACCAGCACGGCGACCGGCAGCACGGGCTCCGGTTCATGCGATATCTTCTGCTCGGACTTCGAGGGCGGCGCGCTGCCGTCCGAGGTCCAGTTCTACCCCGAGTACCTGCGCGCCAGCATGGGTGACTACGTCACGCTGGACAGCACGGGCCACAGCGGCTCGCGCTCGGTCAAGGTGTCGGGCACGGGCTTCAGCCAGATGCTCGGCGTCCCCGTGCCGAGCACGTTCTGGGGCAGGATCTACCTCAAGGGCGACTCCGCCAGCCAGATGGGCCACAACACCTATATCGCGGCGACGACGGGCAACGGGGACCCCAACGAGGGCGAGCACATCCGCATCGGCGAGCATCAATGTCAGCTCGAGCTGAACCGCAAGTCCGACGACGCCGAGAAGCTCTCGAACGGCGGTATGTACACGTGCTCCGGCGGCGTGAAGCTCGCCGCGGACACCTGGTACTGCCTCGAGTTCCACTACGACGGGCCCGGCCGCGAGGTGCGCGTGTTCGTGGACGGCGCCGAGGTCGAGGCGATGCACGTCTCGGACTGGGGTCCGTACGACTACAAGCTCTTCAAGTTCGGGTTCGAGAAGTACCACGGCGGAAACAAGACGATGTGGTACGACGACATCGCGCTCGGGACGGAGCGCATCGGCTGCGGCCCGTGACGGTCGCGCCCGTCGTCGAGGCCCGCTCGCAGCGCCTCGTGCAGGTCAGTCGTCCATGACCGCGTTGACGATCCCGTCGAAGAACTCCGCGCTGCCGACCGCATCGAGCATGCGGTCCCAGCCGGGCTCGTCGAACGGGGTCGGCAGACCGTGGTTGGTCAAGAGCACCCCGAACAGCTCGCGGCGGGGGTCGATCCACAGGAACGTCCCCGTGCCGCCGGCCTTCCCGTAGGCGGTCCTGCCGAGGCGCATCCCGCCGTTCGAGAAGCGGTGGGTCGCGAGCTCCCAGCCGTAGCCCTTCGGGGTCAGCAGGAGGTTCGAGAGCGGGGACACGTCGGTGTCCGCCGCCCGGACCTCGGGCGTCTGGTTGCTCACCATCGCGTCGGCGGCCTGGCGGCTCAGGATGCGGACGCCGCCGTACCGGCCGCCGTTGAGCATCATCTGGCAGAAGACCGCGATGTCCCGCGCCGTCGAGAAGACACCGTCACACCCGGCGACGCCGCCGAGGGCGTAATCCTGGTCGTCCTGCACCTCGCCGCGGACGACGCGGCCGCGGAGCTCGGAGAAGCCCGTGGCGGCGGTGCGCGCGATCAGCGCGGCCGAGGGGTTGAAGGTGGTGTCGCGCATGCCGAGCGGGCCCCAGATGCGCGCCTTCGCGAACGCGTCGAGATCCATGCCCGAGGCCGCCTCGATCACCCGGCCGAGCAGGCGGTAGGTGAGGTCGCTGTAGAGCACCTGCGTGCCGGGCACGTACTCGAGCGGCGCCTCGGCCATCCGCCGCCAGACGCGCTCGGCGTCCTGATCGTCGAGGAACTGGCTGTCGAGCGGGAGGCCGGACGTGTAGCGGAGCATGTCGCGGACCTTGACCGCCCGCTTGCCGTTCGCCGCGAAGCCGGGCACGAAGTCGGCGATCCGGTCGTTCAGCCGCAGGACGCCGTCCTGCACCAGGATCATCGCCGACGTCGCGGTCGCGAGGACCTTGGTGATCGAGAGCAGGTCGAACAGGGTGTCGAGCGTGACCGGCTCGTCCTCGCCGCGAACCCGGGTGCCGAACGCCCGGTGGCCGACGATCCTGCCCCGCCGCGCGATCAGGGCGACCGCGCCCGGGAAGAGGCCGTCGGTCACGCGGCGCGAGACGCGCGCGAAGACGTCCTCGATGCGGTCCGAGCACAGGCCGACGCCCTCGGGCGAGCCGGGGAGGAGCTGGTCGTAAGCTAGCCCCCCCTGCGGCGTCCCGACCCAGGTTGAGGGCGCCGCCTCGGCAACCCGGGTTGAGAGCGCCGCCGCCGGCGCGAACGCTGCCACCGCCGCCGCACGACCAAACCCCTGGAGAAGACGCCTGCGGTTGAAAGTTCCATCCTCAGTGCACATGACCACTCCTGAACCGTGGGGGGTAAGCGGGGCGAGCTGCGCCACCGAGGCCGCGTGGCCGGCGGAGCGCGCCGCGCGCTGCCGATCGCGGTCGGCGGCGCTGCTCGCGCGGTCATCCCAGAGGATGAGCAGGACGTATGCCGGGGCGCGCGCCGGGGGCGGACCCGGCATTTCGCGACGCCGGGGTCTGCTCGCTCCGGCCGGCGACGCGTGGGTCGTGCAACCGCCTGCACGATGTGCAGGGCGCTGCATGAATCGTGCAGGCCGGCGCACGGCGCCGCGTATCATGTGCCCGTGGACGAAGGCTCTCCGGGCGGGGCGCGGGGCTCCTGCACGACGTTGCGGCTCGCGATCGTGGCGGGCAGCTCGATCGCCTTCGCGCCGCTGCCGGGCCGCGGCTCGGTCGTCCTCGGCCGGGACGAGGGGTGCGACGTGCGCATCGACGATCGGTCGGTGTCGCGCCGGCACGCCGCCCTGCACGTGGGGCCCCCGCTCCGGATCGAGGACCTCGGGAGCGCCAACGGGACCTTCGTCGGGGAGCAGCAGCTCCCCGCCCTGACGGCGCGGACCCACCGGCTGCGGCGCCTCTCGCGGGAGAGCGCCGAGGTTGTCGTGGGCGAGAGGTTCAACCTGGGTGCGACGACGGTTGTCGTCGGGCGGGCGCCGGCGGGGGCGGCCGAGGAGGCCGACCGCGGGAACGCGCCCGAGGACGTCGTGGTCCGCGCCCCGGCCATGGTGGCGCTCCACGAGCAGGCCGCCCGCGCCGCGCGGAGCTCCATCTGCGTGCTCATCCTCGGCGAGACGGGCGTCGGCAAGGAGGTGCTCGCACGGACCCTCCACGCGCGCTCACCCCGCGCCGGCGGGCCCTACGTCGAGCTGCACTGCGCCTCGCTGCCGCCGTCGCTCCTCGAGGGGGAGCTCTTCGGCCACGAGAAGAGCGCCTTCACCGGGGCCACCCAGGCGCGCCCGGGCCTCATCGAGTCCGCCGACGGTGGAACGCTCTTCCTGGACGAGATCGGCGAGCTGCCGCTCGCCTTCCAGGTGAAGCTGCTCCGCGTGCTCGAGGACCGGAAGGTGCTGCGCCTCGGCGGCCGCACGCCCCGCCAGATCGACCTCCGCTTCGTGGCGGCCACCAACCGCGACCTCCAGGCCGAGATCGCGCGCGGTAACTTCCGCCAGGACCTCTACTTCCGCCTGAACGGCATCTCGCTCGTCGTCCCGCCGCTCCGCGAGCGGCTCCCCGAGATCGCCCCGCTCGCCAGCAAGTTCCTCGAGGACGCGTGCCGGCAGCTCGACCAGCGCGGCGTGCCCCGCATCTCCCCCGAGGCGCTCGGCGCGCTCGAGGCCTACTCCTGGCCGGGGAACGTGCGCGAGCTGCGCAACGTGGTCGAGCGCGCGGCGATCCTGTGCGCGGGAGAGGCGCTCCTGCCCGGCGATCTGCCGCCGCACCTGACGAGCGGCGCCGCGCCGCCCCCGGCCGGCGCGGCGCCGCCCCCGGCCGGCTCCGTGCCGCCTCCGGCCAGCGTCAGCACCCCGCGCGCGCGCGGGGGGGCCGAGAGCGACGGCGCCCCCCGGGCGCGTGGGGGGGCCGAGAGCGACGGCGCCGCGCCCGCCGCGCCCGCCGCGGAGGCCCCGACGCCGCAGCCCGGCGCCGACGCGATGGCGAGGCTCCGGCAGGAGATGAAGGCGCTCGAGCGGCAGCGCGTCGTCGAGGCCCTCGAGCAGTCCGCGGGCAACCAGACGCGCGCCGCGAAGCTCCTCGGCATCTCGCTCCGCACGCTGATCAACCGCATCGACGAGTACGGCATCCCGCGGCCGCGGAAGCGGATGTCGTGATCGCTCAGGAGCCGGGCGAGAAGCCGGGCGAGATGGGGGCGCCCGTGGCGCGCAGCGTGTCCGATACCCCGTCCAGGATGCCGTGGAGCGCCGCCTCGACGTCCTGGCCCGCGCCGAGCGCGAGCCCGCGCTCGGCCAGCGCGGTCGCGGCCGCGGAGTCGCTCCCGGCGAGCGCCTGCTCGGCCGCGCGCAGGTAGAACTCGACGGCGAGCTGCGGCTCGCCGCCCCGCTCGAAGTGCTCGGCGAGCACCTTGGCGTCGTGCTCCCCCGCCTGCAGGAGCCACTCGGCCGCGAGCCGGTGGCCGAGCGCGCGATCGTGATCCGGGAGCATCGCGTAGGAGCCGTCGCGGATGAGCGCGTGCCGGAACGCGTACTCCTCCTGGTCCGAGAAGCGGCTCTGCTCGCGCCGCTCGAGGAGCTCGCGCTGGAGCATCCAGGGCAGCCAGTCGACCGCCAGGGTCGAGCCCTCGGCGTCGCCGAGCAGGGCGAGCGCCCCCTTCTTCCAGAACGTCTCGCCGAAGACGCTCGCGGCCCGGAGCAGCCGCCTCGCCTCGGCGGGGATGGCCTCGAGCCGCGCCTCGACCATGCCGAGGATCGTCTCCGGCAGCCGATCGGCGCGGCCCTCCGCGACCGCCCGGATGAGCTCCTCGAGGTAGAAGGCGTTGCCGCTCGCGCGCTCGACGAGGCGGGCGACCTCCGAGGGCGGGAGGCCGTCGCCGAGCATCTGCCGCACGAGCTCCTCGGCGGCGCGGCGCGGGAGCGCGCCGAGCGTCATCTCGTGGATCTCGCTGCCCTCCCAGAGGACGGGGAAGGCCTTCCGCACTTCCACACGCGCGAGGTAGAGCACCGCGAACGGGCGGTCGCGGAGCTCCCGGAGGGCCCGCGCGATGAGCTTGAGCGACGCGGCGTCCCCCCACTGGATGTCCTCGAGCACGAGCAGGTAGGGGCCCGCCGCGCACGCGGCCTCCATGAAATCGAGGTAGGCGAGCGGGATCTGGTCGGCCATGAGGGCGGGGCTCTGCCGGGCGGCGTGGAACCGCGGGTCGGCCTCGCTCGGGAAGGGCGTGCCGACGATCTCACCGAGGAAGGCGGCGATCCGGGTGCGGCCGCTCGAGTCGAGCGCCGGGGCGCGCGCGACCAGCGAGAGGAGCCGCTCATGCTGCGCGGCGGCGGGCTCGCCCCCGGTGATGCCGGCGGCGCCCCGGAGGGCGGAGCCGAGGAGCGAGAACGGCGAGCCCGCGCTGAGCGAGTCGCCGCGGCCGACCGCGATGGTGAGCTCGGGGTGCCGCTCGCGCAGGATCTCGATGAGCTCGCAGCGGAGGCGGGACTTGCCGATGCCGGGCGGGCCGGTGATCAGGATGGCGCGGGGCTCGGGGCCGCCGAAGCTGTCCTCGAGGAGCTCGCGCAGGTTGCGGAGCTCGCGGTCGCGGCCGACGTAGGGGCTCGGCTTTCCGAGGAGCGTCCGCGCCGTGCGGCCGACCTCGCGCTCCTGGAGCAGGAGGAAGGTGCCGGACCGCGCGGCCTCGATCTCGAAGCGGGCGTCGAGGAGCGCGCGGGTGACGTCGTCGATGCGCACCGGCGCCGGCTGCCGCTCCGGGCGCGCCTCGCGCTCGGCGAGGGCGAGGAGCGCGGCGGCGCGGTCCATGACGGGGCCGACCGGGAGGCTGCCGGTCTGCTCGGCGCGGCCGGTGGCGAGCACGACGGAGGCGTCGGGCAGGAGCTCGCCGAGCTCGAGGGCGCACCGGGCCGCGCGGGCGGCCTGCTCGATGGCGTCGCCGACGCCCGCGATCGAGAGCAGGAGCGTGCCGTCGGCGAGCGTGTCCACGCGGGCGCCGAGCGACTGGGTGCGGGTGTGGAGCTTGGTCGTGAGCTCGCGGGGGAGCGCGGAGACGAGGGTGCTGGCGGCGCTGCTCGCGGAGGTCTGGCGCGGCTCGCGCGCGGCGACCATCGAGAGCAGCCGGAGCTCGCCGGTGGTGATCGCCTCGTAGAGGACGGGCGTGACGGCGAGGCCGCTGCTCGGGTCGCGCTCGAGGGCGTCGAGCGCCTCGATGACGGCCGCGCCGTCGCGCGGGCGCTTCTCCGGGTCCTTGGCGAGCATGCGGGCGACGAAGTCGTCGAGCTCCTGGGGGATGTCGGGCCGGAGGTGGCGGACGCGGGGCGGGTCCTCCATGAGGAGCTTGGCGAGGAGGGCCATGACGTGCTGGCCCTGGAACGCGGGCCTGCCGGTGAGGCACTCGAAGAGCACCGCGCCGAGCGAGAAGATGTCGGCGCGGGCGTCGAGGCGGTCCCGGTCGCCGGTGGCCTGCTCCGGGGCCATGTAGCCCGGGGTGCCCATCACCGAGCCGGTCCGCGTGAGGGCGCCGATGGTGCGCTTCATGCGGGCGATGCCGAAGTCGAGCACCTTGAGGCCGGCGACCTCGCCGCCGACGAGGAGGAGGTTGCCCGGCTTGACGTCGCGGTGGACGATGCCGCGCGCGTGCGCCGCCCCGAGCGCCTCGGCGGTGGCGCGGAGGAGGGCGAGGCTCTCTTCGAGGTCGAGGCGCTGCCGGGCGAGGCGCTGGGCGAGGCTCTCGCCGTCGAGCCATTCCATGGCGAGGTAGGGCACCCCGTCGGGGGTGACGCCGTGCGCCACGTGGCGGACGATCCTGGGGTGGTCGAGCTCGGCGAGGATGCGGGCCTCGTGCTCGAAGCGGTGCACGCCGGTGCGGTCGGGCTGGCCGAGGAGCTTCAGCGCGACGGGGGTGCCGGTGGTCCGGTCGAGGGCGCGGTAGACCGTGCCCATCCCGCCGGAGGCCGCGACGCGCTCGATCTCGAAGCGGCGGTCGATGACCTCACCCGGGCGCATGGGGCGGAGAATGCACCGGCGTCGAGCCGTCTTCAACGGTCGGGCGGCGGCAGGTGACCGGGGTGACCCGACCCGGGTTGCGGGTGACCCGACCCGGGTTGCGGCGGGAGCGGGGGTGACCCGACCCGGGTGACCCGACCCGGGTTGCGGGGCAGGTGACCCAGGTCGCGGCCTGACCCAGGTTGAACCAACGGGACGACCGCGACCCGACCCCGACTGGCCGACGCGACGATCCGACCCACGTCTTGAGCCAGTGCACGCTGTTCGCCACGAGTGCGACCCGTCCCACAGATTGAACCGACCCAGGTTGCGACCTCAGGTCAGTAACCCGACTCACGTCGGTGCCCTACGGGTGGGACCCGCCCCACATCTTGAATCGACCCAGGTTGCGGGTCCGCCACATCTTGAATCGACCCAGGTTGCGGGTCCGACCCAGGTTGCGGGTCCGGAGGCCCCGCAGCTCGCGGTCCGAGAACAAGACGTCACGGGGCTCGTCTACTGACACGGGAAAATCCCGGTAGGCCGAGTAGAGCTTACAGCATCCTTCGCGCCGCCAGCACAGCATGACTCAGCGCATGCGCTCGCATAGCGCCGCTCGAGCAAGCCGCCGCCCATTCCGCCTCCTCGAGACGGACGCTCCCCACCACGACGCGTCGAAGCCGTCGCACAGTCCTGCCCGCCGCGCCTCGTTGCGCACTGCCGCAGCGTCTACACCGTAAGTACGACGTCAGTCACGCTGACGCCGTGAAATGTGCGCATCCACCACGTCCCCGCCGGGAACACGACGCTGCGTACACCGGCACGCCAGCGTTCGAGCGCCGCGCGGTACGATGCGCGAAAGGCCCGCACAGCAGCGCCGGCGATTCGCCACGCTTCGCCCTGCTGGCGGCCGACCGCGAACGTCGGATTGCGACCACGCAGCGCCTCGAAGGTCGTGGCCCGGTCATAAGGGGAGACCTCGCCGACTCGCACGGCGCCAAGGAAACAGCGCCCTTGCTGCCGCACCTCCGCATGGGCCTGCGCTTCCTGTCGCTCGAGCTCGGCCGCCACCTCATCGCGGAAGGCATCTGCGCTGTCTGGCTCGATGACCGGGGGCAGCGCGAGCAGGAGCGCCACTTCCTCGGGCCACTGCGGATTTTCCGGGTCGAGGTACGCCGTCGGGCGCGCGGCGCGCAGCACGCCTCGGCCGATCTCGCGCACGTCCGCCTTGGCGCCCGGCCACTCACCCGCATGCTGGACCAGCCCAGCGGCCACAGGGTTCGCGAGGACGTAAGCGATCTTCTCCACCACCGCCGCGCGCGTCAGCAGCCGCACCACGCTCGTGGCCTCATGGTCCCATACCGGTCCTTCCCACTGGCGCAGCACCTTGGTACCGAGCGCGACGATGCGATGGAAGAACTGCAGGAATCGCGGCAAGACGCCGTTCGCGTCGGTCACGACGAGGTGCAGATGTGTGGACATTGCGCAAAGCGCATGGACCTCGATGCCGTAGCGGCGGGTCGAGACCGCGAGTGCGTAGACCAGGAGCTGGGTGATCGCCGCGTCCGGGCGGAAGAGGAGATGCCGGCGCAGGACGCGACGGGTGATGAGGTAGGTGGCGCCGGGGGCGATCTCGCGGGGCTGGCTCATGGCCGACGGACATCAACAAAGGACGTGCCCGGTCTAGTGGCGAATCATTTCAATGACTTGCATCACGCCGGGGGTGGCGGCCGCCAGCTGTTTCCGCCACCCCCCGCCGCCTCAACCTCGGTGCTACCCCCTCTCCTCCGGCGTAGCGCAGCGCAGCGCAGCCTCAACCTGGGTCGGATCCCCCAACCCCGGTCCGATCGTCAACCCGGCTCGGATCCCCCAAACTGGGTCGGATCCCCCCCCGGGGATCCCCCAACCTGGGTCGGATCCCCCCAACCCCGGTCCGATCGTCAACCCGGGTCAGATCGCCCGGGGCGCCCCATCAGCCCCGCCTCCCCCGGCTCGGCCACGAACGCCCTCTCCTCGTACTCGCTGCGGGGATTCCACGCCGCATACCCGGCGCCCCCCGCGTCCTCGATCGCGCGGATCTGCTCCTGGATGTGCCACGGCGTGTACCTGTACCGCCTCATCGGGCGCGAGCTGTCCAGGTTGAACGCCTGGATCCAGCTCCGCAGCAGCGCCATCCGCCCCGGCAGCTCAGCCACCCTGCGCCAGCCTGCCGAGAGCGACGCATGGAGGGTCTCATACGGGTGATGCGCCGGGTTCGCGAGCCCGAAACTGCCGGGCTCCCAGTGCGATGGATACGGCATCGGCATCACGTAGTCGAACAGCTCCACCGCGTCCTCGATCCGCTGGCCAATGCCGTCCTGCGGCCCGAGCAGCGTGATCCCGAAGAGGTCCGCCGAGATCGGACGCGACGCCGCATCGCCGACCTCCGCGCGAAGGAACTCGAAGAAGGCGCGGATCGTCGGCGCCCTCTCCCCGATCGGCGTCCGCGACCGCGGCTCGCGCGCCGCCCCGTAGCGCACGTAATCATAGTTCACCTCGTCGAACCCGACCTCGAACGCCCGCAACGAGATCTCCGCGATCTCCCGCCACCGCGCCTCCGATCCGGGATCGTACCACCCCCGTGGCCCGCCCTTGAACGCGACGACCCGCGCGATGAGGTAAATGCCGGCGCCGCGCAGGGCCCCGAGCTGGTCCCTGGTCGTCTCGTCGTCTTCGTGGAGGAGCGCCCCTCCGTCCGATCGCACGTCGATGACCATGGAATTCAGCTCTGTCCGCTGGACCAGAGACGAGAGCCGATTCATCCGGTCCGCGTCCCTCGCTGCCGTGAAGTTCACGTAAACCGCCTTGGTGACCGTGGTCATGCTGTTCCCCCGGTCGAGGACAGAGCACGTCACCGGCCACCCGGACCGAGCGCGTCGGAGCACCACGCCGGCCCCCGCCGACGCACACCGCCCGCGCGCCTCCTCTCCCTCTCCGCCTTATCGCTGCTCCGGAGCCACACGCCTGCGCATCACGGCACTCCCGGGGCCACCCCGAAAGGGTGCTCCTGCATGTACGCCAGGATCGTCTCCCGGCCTGGAATCCCGCCCATGCCCGGATGCTCGACCCCGAACGAGGCGGCAACGTTGGCGAAGCGCGCTGACGCCACCGGATCGCCGCTCTCTTCGAGCCGGATCATGAACGCCGTCGCAAACACGTCGCCCGCGCCCGTCGGATCGACCTCCTCGGCCGGACGAGGAGCGATCCTGGTCTTCACGATCGCCCCGCCCGCACCACGCTGAACCAGCGTGCTCCCTTCCCGCGACGCGGTGACCACCACGAGCGGCACGCGCTCGAGGAACGGATCGAGGCGGCTCGGGTCGTGCTCGATGTCCTCCTCCGACAGCACGACGACATCCAGACGAGAGAGGATCCCGCCCGCGTCATCCCACCGCTTGCTGTACACCCGCCCGGCGTCGTCCCACCGCCGCATCCATCCCTGCGGCGCGGCGACCACCAGCGTCTCCTCGGCGAAGACACCCGCCACGTCAGGACCGATCTCGTCCACGATCGGACCGAGCAGCACCGCCCGCGGCCGGCGCAGGCGGCCCTCGATATCGCTGGACCTGATCGGCAGCGCCCGCGCATGGCAGTACTGCACCCGACCCTGCGCGGTGTACACGTTGGCGAACGTCGTCGTGGCCGGCGACGGCAGCGCCATCACCTCCGCTTCCGCCGGCAGCGCCGACAGATCCGTCGACGCCGCGGCGCGCGTGACCACCGTCGGCGCGCGGCCGAGCCGCACCGCCGTGACGGCCCCGAAGCTGACCGTACCGCCGAGGCGGTAGTCGCTGTGCGGATCGGCGCTCAGCAGATCTCGAGTGATATGCCCGATGAGCAGGATATCCGGGTGGCTCATGGCCTCGAATCTCCCAGGCGCACGATCGTAGCACCCCCCCCGGCGATCCTCGATCGATGCGCCCACCCCGGGAGGCGGCCCATCGGTCACAAGATCGGCTCCCCGGCGCCACGCCTCCAGGCCGGAAGCCCCTCCAGCTCCCCTGCCCCCTTGTCCGGATCAGCCGCGCATCGCCTGGATCGGGCTGATCCGCGCAGCGCGGAGCGCCGGGAAAAACCCGCCGAGCAGGCCCATCACCGCCGCGATCGCCACCGACGTCAGCAGGATCCCGGGCGTCGGCTCGAACGTGAACACGACCTCCGACCAGCTCGCGAAATTGACGGTCGAGAAGCGCACGAACCTCATCCCGAGCGCGGCGAGCACGCCGAGCGCCCCGCCCGCCAGCGCGAGGAGGACCGACTCGATGAGGAACGACACGAGGATGCTGAACCGCGAGAAGCCCAGCGCCCGCAGCGTGCCTATCTCGCGCTGCCGGTTCGCGATCGACGAGTGCATCGTGATCATCGCGCCGATCATCGCGCCAATCGAGAAGAACACCGCGATGAGCACGCCCATCACCTTGATGAACATGCTCGTCCCCTCGGACTGCTTCTCGTAATAGACGCTCTCGCGCATCACCTCGAGCCCGAGGTTCCGGTTCTGCTCGATCGACGCCTCGAACGCGTCGAACTTGCTGGCCGAGGCGAGCCGCGCCCGCACCGCGGAGACGCCCCCCTCGCGGCCGAACGCCGATCGCGTCGTGTGCAGGTCGGCCCAGACCTCGGACTCCGACGAGGAGCCGCCGTCGTCGAACACCCCCACGACCTTCACCGGCCGGTTCTTTCGCAGCTCGAACGACTCGCCGATCGACAGGCCCTTGAAGCGGCCGTTGATCGCCTTGCCCACGATCACCTCGTCCGTGCCCGGCTGCGCCGGCCGGCCCTCGATGATCTTCACGTGCGAGCGGAACGCGAGCACGTCGTCGGGCACCCCGCGCACCTGCACGTTGGAGATGCCTTCCGTGCCGAGCTTGTCGAGGAGGATGACCGCCACCACCTCCCCCACCCCGTCCGGCTTGCCGTCCTGCCGCTTCGCGACCTCGGCGCTCGCGAGGATCACGCCGATCTGCTGCTCCTCGATGCTGCTCACCATCTCGGCGTCGGAGCCCTTCCGCATCACGATCGCGACGTCGTCCCGCGCGGTGCGCCCGAGGGTGCGCTCCACGCTGTTCGCGAGCATCAGCACCGACGCGAACACGAACACCACGAGGCCGAGACCGGACGCCGTCGCGAGGGTCGTCGTCTTGCGCACCACCAGATTTCGAACGTTGTAGGCGACGGGGATCATGAGCGCTCTCTCCCGCTTTCAGGGTGTCGAAGACAGGCTGCGTGGGTCGCTCACGCCACGCGCCGGAGCGCGTCGGTGACCGAGAGTTTCGAGGCGTTGTACGCCGGGATGAGCGACGCGACGAGCGACAGCCCCATCGAGAGCAGCACCGCCATGACCATCGTCGAAGGCGCGATCCGGAAATAAGGGAACCAGGCGCCCATGTCCTCCTCCAGCCACCGGCCCAGCCCGAGCTCGACGATCGGATACGAGACCACGAGCCCGAGGAACCCGGCCAGCAGCCCGATGGTCGCCGCCTCCCCGACGATGAAGATCCTCACGTGCTTCGGCTCGAACCCGAGCGCGCGCAGCACGCCGTACTCCCGCGTCCGCTCCCGGACGCCCATGGCGATCGTGTTGCCGAGGATCATCATCATGATGAGAAGGATGATGATGGACACGACGTTGAGCGCCGTCAGCACGGCCGACATCATCGCCATGAACGACAGGTTCATCGCCCGCTCGCTCATCGTCGCCGTCTGGACGTCCTTCTCGTCGAAGATCTTGTCGATCGCCGCGCTGATGTCCGCGCTCCGCGACGGGTCGTCGATCCGGGCGGTCATCCAGCCGATCTGGTCGCGCTGCCGCTCGGGGAGCGACTCGTTCAGGTAGTCGTAGTGAAAGATGAACTGCGACCTGTCGATCGACTTGCGCGTCGCCGTGTAGATCCCCGAGACGTTGAACTGCCAGTTTCCGGGGTAGATCGTCCCCTCCAGCGTCACCGTGTCGCCCGGCTTCACCTTGAGCCGGGTCGCGAGGACGTCGCCCAGGATGGCGCCCTTCCTGTCGCCCAGCCACCGCTCCATGTCCTCGGGCGAGACGACCATCTCATCATAGACCTTGAAGAAGGTCTTCGACTCGACGGCCATCGAGGCGAAGAAATTGTTGGCGTCGCGCGGGTCCTTGGCGCCGAACCAGCTCATGAAGGACCCCTCCGTCACGCCGGGGACCTCGCGGACCGTGTCCATGTAGCGCTTCGGCAAGGGGAGGATGAACGAGATCTTGTGCCGCGTCGCGATCCGGTCCTTCGCGGCGTGGTCGGCGGCGACGTTCCACGCCGTCAGCACCGTCCGGAGGAGCACGAACGCGAGCACCGCCACCACCGCGCCGATCACGGTCAGCAGCGTCCTGAACTTGTTGCGAAGGACGTTCCTGGCGGCGACGGAGACGAGGTTCATGACAGGTTCCCCTTGTCGAGCCGGCGCGTCACCGTCGCGCGCTCGGCGGCCTGCGGATCGTGCGTGACCATCAGGATGGTCTTCTTGAACTCCTTGTTGAGCTTCTCCAGGAGGGCCAGGATCTCGTCGGCGCTCTTGCGATCGAGATCGCCGGTCGGCTCGTCCGCCACGATGATCGTCGGGTCGTTCACGATCGCCCGCGCGATCGCGACCCGCTGCTCCTGGCCGCCGGAGAGCTGCCGGGGATAGTGGCCCATCCGCTCCTCGAGCCCGACGACGCGGAGGGCCGTCTGCGCGCGCTTCCGCCGCTCGGACGAAGACAGGTTCGTGAGCAGGAGCGGCAGCTCGACGTTCTCGACCGCGGTGAGCACCGGCATCAGGTTGTAGGCCTGGAAGATGAAGCCCATCGTCCTGGAGCGGAAGCGCGCCAGCTCGCCGTCGCTCATGCGCGTGAGGTCCTGCCCCGCCACGCGCGCCGAGCCGCGCGTCGGGCGATCGAGCCCGGCGATCAGGTTCAGCAGCGTCGACTTGCCCGAGCCCGAGGGCCCCATCAGCGCCTCGTACGACCCCTCCGGGACGTCGAGCGTGATGTTGTCGAGCACCACGATCGGCTCCTTGTCGCGGAAATAGCTCTTGCCAACCCCCTGCAGCTCGACAATGGGCTTCGGCTTCCCGTCGCGATACCCCTCGGTCATTCGCTCCCCTTTTCCTTCTCTTTGATCTTCTGACCGTCCGCGAGCTCGGCGGACGGCCTCGCCACGAGGCGCGCCCCCGGGGTCGGGCCGTCGAGCAGCTCCAGCCCGCCGGGCGCGGGGCCGCCCACCTTGATGGGCACCATCTTCACCTGGCCCTCGTTGACCACGAACACCACCTTGGCGCCGCCCCGCTCGACCACCGCGGCCTCCGGGACGACCCGCTTCGGCGGCTCCTTCATCGCCTCCTCGGACAGCGCCTCGGCGAGGAAGCTGACCCGCGCGCTCATCTCCGGCAGCGCCTCCTTTGGCTCTCCGACGAACTTCACCTTCACCGGGACGGTCGCCTTGGCGCGGTTCACCCGCTTGCCGATCTCGAGCGTCGTGCAGCGGTGCCGCTTCGAGGGATACGCGTCGAGGACCACCTCGCACGGCTTGCCGGGCTCGATGAGGTAGAGGCGCGTCTCCGGGACATCGGTCTCGACGACGAGCGACGCGAAGTCGGCGATCTCGACGAGGTGCGGCAGCTCGAGGCCGACGACCTCCCCGACCTCCGGCGGCTTCGTCATGATCGTGCCGCCGATCGGCGCGACGATCTTCCGGTCGGCCAGCGTGACCCGGAGGCTCTCGACGTCGGCCGCCGCGGCCTTGACCTCGGCGTCGGCCGCCGCCGCCGACTGGGTGAGCGAGTGCATGCGCGCGGTGAGGTCATCCATCGAGGCGCGGCCGGTCACCTGGCGCTCGACCAGCAGCCGCTCCCGCGCGAGCTGCTGCTCCACCTCGCCGATGCTCGCCCGGGAGGCCGTGGCGCGCGCCCGCGCCGCCGCGACCTTGGCCTGGGCCGCGGCCACGAGGCTCTTCTGGTCGGCGTCGTCGAGCTCCACGAGCAGGTCGCCCTGCTTCACCACGTCGCCTTCCTTGACGTGCACCCGCGCGATGCGGCCGGGGAACTTGGCCCCGACCTTGGACACGACCTGCGGGACCACGTACCCGGTCGACGTCACCGAGATCGAGGCCTGCGCCGGCGAGACCAGCGCGACCTCCGTGGTGGTCACCTCGGTCTTGAAGATCGCGCTCTGCGCCCTGGGCGCAACGAAGACCGCGGCACCGGCGACCGCCGCGAGCGCGAGCGCGACGATGAGGGCGGTGCGGAGCGGGCTCCGACGGTCGGGATCGACATCCCGCTGGATCCGGAGCGAGGCGAGATCCGAGCTGAGCTGGTCGGACACGGCGCCTCCTTATCACGCCTCCGTGTTGGCGTTTATATTCTAACGTTAAAATCCTGATGCGCGGCGTCCGCCCCCCTGATTCGTGGACGGGGTGTCGGCCGGTCCCTCTCGTGGCAATCCGCACGTCCCGACCACAATGCGTTCAGGATTGTCCGCCGGGCCCGGCGTGGGATCCCCGCCGCGCCCGGAGTGGACATCCGGCGCGCGCGATGGTGGCGACGGACGCGGCAGGTGCGCTGAGCACCGCGCACGAGGTAGGATGGATGCATGACGGCCGCCGGCAGGATCGAGCGTGCGCAGACGGATCTCCGGCGGAGAGCGCTGGCCGGAGACGACGGCGGGGAGGCGCGGCGCGGCCTGGTCGACGGGGCGGGGCGCCGGCAGGAGGCCGCGCGTGGCCGCTGACGCGACGTACGACGCCTTGATGAACGAGCCGAAGGAGCACCTCGCGGAGATGCTCCTCCTCGCGGCCCACGTGCTCACGGAGGCGATGGAGACGCCGCGCGCGTGCGACGCGCTCTACGTCATGGCCCACGTCCCCGAGACGGAGGACAGCCTGCTCCGCGGCGCGGTCGCGCTCTGGGAGCGGCTCTCCCGCGCGCCGAAGATCCTGGTCTGCGCGGACGGGCCCGCCTCCGGCTTCGCCGGCGGAGCGGCGTGGCAGCGGAAGCTCCGCGACGAGCTGGGCGTCCCGGGGAGCGCCATCGTCCTCGTCGGGGGAGCGCAGTACGAGGGCGACGACCGGAAGCCGGCGCTCAACTCGGCGACCGAGGCCCCCCCGGTGATCCGGTGGTGTCGCGAGCAGGGCGTGGCCCACCTGACGGTCGTCGCCCACCACTTCCACGTGCTCCGCGCGTACCTCGGCTTCGTCACGGCCGGCCGCGAGGCGGCGAGCCTCCAGATCGCGCCGTACGCCGTGGCCGCCCTCGCCCGCGACGGGCGGCACACGCACTCGCAGGGGACGCTCACCAGCACGCTGCCCGAGCTCGTCGAGAGCGAGATCGCGAAGTGCTTCGCCTACAGGAACCTCGCGCGGCCCGGCGAGGCGCGGGCGATCGCGCTGAGCCGCTACCGCGCGCGGCTTCGTAAAGACATCTGACGAATCGAGCGCTTCTGCCGGAAGTGCGGCCGTGGTAGCGGGAAGGGCTCATGCTGACGGAGAAGCGCCGATGTCGCCTCTGCAAGGGCGCGCGCCTGGAGACGTTCCTGGATCTCGGGGAGCAGCCGCCGGCGAACGCCTTTCTCCGCGAGGAGGACCTCGCGTCCGAGCGCCGCTTTCCGCTCTCGGTCGCGCGCTGCGCCGATTGCGCGTTCGTCCAGCTCCGGCACGCGGTGGATCCCGACCTCCTCTTCCGCGAGTACGTCTATGTCTCCTCCACGTCGCCCTCGTTCGTGCGCCACTTCGAGCGGTACGCCCGGGCGATGGACGAGCGGCTCGGGCTCTCCGGCGCTGTCACGCTCGACATCGGCAGCAACGACGGCGTCCTGGTGAGGCCGCTGCGCGCGCTCGGCGCCGAGGCGTACGGGGTGGATCCGGCCGCCGCGATCGCCGGGCGAGCGGCCGCGCACGGCGCGCCGACCGTGGTCGGGTATTTCACCGAGGCGTTCGCGCGGCGCTTCGCGGAGGAGCGCGGCAAGGCGAAGCTCATCACGGCCAACAACGTCTTCGCGCACATCGACGATCTCGACGACATCGCGCGCGGCGTGAAGGCGCTCCTCCGGGAAGACGGCCTCTTCGTCATCGAGGCGCCGTATCTGGTCGACTTCCTCGAACAGCGGCTCTTCGATACCGTATATCACGAGCACCTGTCGTATCTCTCCGTCGCGCCGCTCGTCCCGTTCTTTCAGCGGTTCGGGCTCGCGCTCGTGGACGTCGGGCACGAGCCGGTCCACGGCGGGTCGCTGCGCCTTTTCGTCGCCCACGCCGGCGCGCGCGCGGCGGGACCGAGCGTCGCGGAGCGCGTCGCGCGCGAGGGCGCCTCGGGCCTCGGCGACGTGGCGACGTTCCGGCGGTTCGCCGGCGCGGTCGAGGAGAACAAGCGCGCGCTCGTCGAGCTCCTCGCCGGGCTGCGGGCGGCGGGGAAGCGCGTCGCCGGGTACGGCGCGCCCGCCAAGGGCAACACGCTCCTCAACCACTTCGGCATCGGCCCGGAGACGCTCGACTACATCGTCGATGACAACCCGCTCAAGCAGGGCCTCTACACGCCGGGGATGCACATCCCCGTCGTCTCCGCGCTGGAGATCGAGCGGCGGCGGCCGGACCATCTGCTCATCCTGGCCTGGAACTTCGCGCAGCCCGTGATGGAGAGCCAGCGGGCGTTCGCGGAGCGCGGCGGCAAGTTCATCGTCCCGGTTCCAACTCCGACCGTCATCGGGTAAGAGAGCAAGCGACATGGAGCGCCTCATCGAGGACGAGCTGCGGAGTCTTGCGGGCCTTCTGGGCGACGTCGCCCGCCGGCTCGAGGGGAAGACGGTGCTCATCACCGGCGCGGCCGGCTTCCTCGGGAGCTACATCGTCGGCGTCCTCCAGGAGCTCAACCGGAGCAGGTTCGAGCGGCCGGCGACGATCGTGGCGCTCGACAACCTCATCACCGGAACGAAGGACAGCGGCTTCTTCGATCTCGACGACCCGAACCTCGTCTTCGAGACGCACGACGTGACGCGGCCGTACCCGCGCGGCGTGGACCCCGACTTCATCCTTCACGGGGCCGGGATCGCGTCTCCTGTGTACTACGCGAGGTACCCGCTCGAGACCATCACCGTGGCGGTCGACGGCATCCGGAACGTCCTCGACCTCGCGCGCCGCGCGCGGCCCGAGGCGGTGCTCTACTTCAGCTCGAGCGAGATCTACGGAGATCCGCACCCCGAGTTCATCCCGACGCCGGAGGACTACCCCGGTCGCGTCTCGCCCACGGGGCTCCGCGCCTGCTACGACGAGTCGAAGCGCCTCGGCGAGACGCTCGCGATGGTCTATCACCGCCAGTACGGCGTCCCGGTGACGGTCGTCCGCCCGTTCAACGTCTACGGTCCGGGGATGCGGCGCGACGACTCCCGCGTCCTCCCGAGCTTCCTGAACGCCGCGCTCGACGGGAGGCCGATCGAGATCCACCGCGGCGGGACGCAGACGCGCACGTTCTGCTACGCGACGGACGGGGTGAACGGCTTCCTGCGGGTGCTGCTGCTCGGCCGGCCGGGCGAGGTGTACAACATCGGCTCCGACGCCGAGGAGATCTCCATGCGCGACCTCGCGAAGAAGGTCGAGCAGGCCGTCGGCGAGCCGCTCGACCTCGCGCTCGCGAGCTACCCCGAGGGGTATCCGGTGGGCGATCCGAACCGCCGTTGCCCGGACATCACCAAGGCGCGCAGGGAGCTCGGGTATGCGCCGACGGTGTCGCTCGCGGAGGGGCTCCCGCGGATGCTCGCCTGGTACCGGCTCCTGCGGGAGACGGGGGCGGCGGGCGCCGCGCGCTGAGGAGGTCGAGGCGACGGGCGGCCCCGCGCGCGGCGGTGGCGCGCGCCACCGCGCGCGACGCGCAGGCGCGCGCGGCCCGGGGCGCGCCGAGGCGCTCGATCACAGGCCGAGCTGCTTGACGATCTTGTCGCGCGACGTGAGGCCCATGATCTGACCTGCCTTCTCGCCGCCCTTGAAGAGGATCAAGGTGGGGACGCTCCTGATGCCGAATCTCTGCGCGGTCTTCGGCGCTTGGTCGATGTCCACCGCGAACACCTTGACCTTGCCCGCGTAGTCCTTCGCGATCCCTTCGACGATGGGGGCGAGCTGCCTGCAGGGCCCGCACCAGGTCGCGCCGAAATCCACCAGCACCGGCTCGCCGGAGCTCTTGATCGCCTCATCGAACGTGGAGTCATCGAGTGCAGGGAGGGTTGCCATCTGCTCCTTCTACCACGGGCGCCGGCGCGGCGACGGCCTGTCAGGTGGTCGACCGCGCCGAGCTCGAGCGCGCGCACGCGGCGCGCCGTGTCGGCGAGGACGGCACGGCGACCCGCCGGGCTCGGTGCGGGAGACCGTTCCCCGGGGTCAGCTCCGCGGGAGGACCACGGAAGCGGAGCGGCTCGCGTCGCGGCGGCCGCGGCGAGCGCCGCAGGGCTTCGTCGGTCGGCGAGGATCTCGTCGAGGGAGCCGGCGCTCATCGCCCGCACGAGCCAGCGCTGCAGGGTCGCGGGCTCCTGGCAGGCCAGCAGGCGAGCGCGCTTCGTCCCGGGCACGGGATCCGGCGCACGCTTGCCGGCCGCCCGCGCCTTCACTTACCCTCTCGTTCATGGCCAACCCGACCGCGCTCCTCGAGACCTCCCTGGGCAACATCAAGATCGAGCTCTTCCTCGACAAGATGCCCATCACCGCCGGAAACTTCGTCAAGCTCGCGAAGAGCGGGTTCTACGACGGGCTGCACTTCCACCGCGTCATCAGCGGCTTCATGCTCCAGTTCGGGTGTCCGCGCAGCCGCGACCCGAAGAGCCCGCTGGCAGGCACGGGCGACGGGCCCGACGGGTGCATCCCGGACGAGCACCCGGCCAACGCCAGGCTCTCGAACGAGGCGGGCACGCTCTCCATGGCCAACACGGGTGATCCCAACAGCGGCTCGTGCCAGTTCTTCATCAACACGGTCCACAACGCCTACCTCGACTGGTTCACGCCCGGCCCGTCGAAGCACCCCGTGTTCGGCCGCGTGATCGAGGGCATGGACGTCGTGCGCAAGATCGAGACGGCGCGCACCGACGGGAGCGATCGGCCCCTCACCCCGATCCGCATGAACCGCGTCGTCGTGCAGGAATCCTGATCCGCGCAGCCGCGAGCTCCGCGCTGCCGCGATCGCGGCGCCCGTGCCCCATCCCCTCTTCGGGGCGGCCGAGGGGCTCACGGCCGAGAAGGAGCTCCGGATCCGCGAGCTCGGCGAGCGGCTGGCCACGCCGGAGCGCGGCGCCGCTGCTTCATGACCGAGATCGTGCGGTCCGGGTGCTTCGCGCGGTGTTCTGACTTACCGTGACGGGATGACCATGCGCTCTCGAACCATGAAGCCGCACCGCTCCTCGGTCGTCGGCGCCGCGCTCCTGGCCGCGGCGTCCGCCGGTCTCCCCGTCGCCCGCGCGGACAGCGGCCCTCTGGAGCCTGCTCCGGTGACCTACCGCGTGACGGATCCCTATGCGCGCAGCGCGGAGCACGAGATCCACGGCTTTCGCGTCGACCCGCCCTGCGCGGCCACGTCGGTCGTGCTGCTGCTCCACGGCCTCTCCTATGGCGCCGAGGCCTGGGATTTCAGCCCCGAGCACGGCTATTCGTACGCGCGCACCCTGGCCGACGCCGGCTACACCGTGGTGGCCATCGACCGGCTCGGCTACGGCGCGAGCACCCTGGATGACGGATACCGGGCGACGGTGGACGTGCACGCCGAGTTCGCTCACCAGATCGTCCAGCAGCTCCGCGGGGAGTTCGCGCACGTCGCGATCGGCGGCCACAGCGCCGGCGCCGAGGTCTCGGAGCTCGAGGCGGGCCTGTTCAACGACGTCGATGCCCTGATCGCGATGGGGTACCACCAGTTCCCCTCCACGCGGTTCCTCGCCGATTTCGCGACCGGCGACATCCCGCGCGCGCTGCTCAGCGATTACGAGTACTTCCTGGGCACGCCGTCCCATCGCGCCCAGATGTTCTATACAGCCGCCGCCGAGCCCTGGGTCGTCGCCGCGGACACCGCCGCCGCCCACCTGACGCCCAGCGGCGAGATCCTCACGATCACCCTCCAGCCCTCGCGCGTCCTCGCGCCGTTCGTCCGTGTCCCGGTGCTCCTGCAGCTCGCCGACAGCGATCGGCTGTTCCCCGCGGCGTTCGCGCCCCTCGCGGCGGCCAGCTTCATCCATTCACCGTCGGTGACGCTCGATACCGTGCCGCGGGCCGGCCACACGTACATGCTCCACCCCACCGGCCCCGCGGCCGGCGAGCGCATCGCCGACTGGCTGCGCGGCCGGCCCGAGACGCCGAGCTGCCAGCCCTGACTCCCGAGGAATGCCAGCCCGCTGCCCTGGGCGCAGGAGCCCAGGGTGCACCGCCTCCGACGCCCGCGGCCCCTCAGCCGCCTGCCGCGGCGCGATTCCCCGCGTCGAGGCCGCCCTTCTTGACGATGAAGGCGGCGATCTCCTCGACGCCCTTGTTCTCCTTGAGATTGGTGAACAGGAACGGCCTGTCGCCCCGCATCTTGCGGGCGTCGCGGTCCATCACCTCGAGGCTCGCGCCGACCATGGGCGCGAGGTCGATCTTGTTGATGATGAGCAGGTCCGAGCGGGTGATGCCCGGGCCGCCCTTGCGCGGGATCTTGTCGCCGGCCGACACGTCGATGACGTAGAGGGTGAGATCGGCGAGCTCCGGCGAGAAGGTCGCGGCCAGGTTGTCCCCGCCGGACTCGACGAACACGAGGTCGAGCGGGGCGAGGCGCTGCGCGATCTCGCGGACGGCCGCCAGGTTGATGGAGGCGTCCTCGCGGATCGCCGTGTGCGGGCAGCCGCCTGTCTCGACGCCGACGATGCGCTCGGGGCTGAGCGCGCCCGAGCGGGTCAGGAACTCGGCGTCTTCCTTCGTGTAGATGTCGTTGGTGACCACGGCGACGCGCCACTCGTCGCGCATGCGCTTGCAGAGGCGGTCGACGAGCGCCGTCTTGCCGGAGCCGACCGGCCCTCCGATACCGACACGGAGGGGGCCGTGGGTGCTTGTTGTCATGATCGGAATAACCTCGTGTGCTGGGTTTCGTGTTGCATCGACGAGAGATCGACGCCCGGCGTCGCGGCGCCGATGCGATCGAGCGGCGTCTCCCGGGCGCGCCGGGCGGCGGCGACGATGACCGGCTCGAGCGCCGCCACGATCCGCTGGCCGTCCGTCTGGCCGAGCGGGACGAGCCGGATCCCCGCCGAGACCAGGCCGGAGCCGAAGGCGTGCAGGTACGCCGTCAGCGCCGGATCGAGCGGTATGCCGTGCGCGGCCGCGGCGAGCCCGACCGCGACCGGGAGCGGCGCCTCGCCCGCGTGGCGCGCCGCGAACGCGTCGAGGCGAGGGTGCGGCCACGCGGCGCGGGTGATGGTCAGGAACGCGGCGCCCTGCTGCGCGCTCTCCAGCGCGAGCTCGCGGGTGCCCCGGAGCGCCGCGGCGAGCTCCGCCACCTCGTCGAGCTCGCCGTCCTGCTCGGCGCGGTAGGCGGCCGCGAGGAGCGCCGCGTCGACCTGGCCGGAGCCCTCGCCGAGGATCGCCGCGACCCACGCCCGGAGCTGCTCCGCCGTGCCCACGAGGCCTGCCTCGACCGCCCACTCCAGCCCGTGGCTGTAGCTGAAGCCGCCGACCGGGTAGGCGGGCGACATCCAGCTCATCAGCCGGTAGAGCGCTCCCTCTCCCACGGCGATCACCCGCGTCGGCCCTCGCGATCGTGCTCATGGTCGTGGGAATGCCCGTGGCCGTGAGCGTGGGAGTGCTCATGCTCGTGGGAGTGCCCATGTTCATGGGAATGCCCGTGAGCGTGGGAGTGCCCGTGTTCATGAGAATGCCCGTGTTCATGGGAATGCCCATGTTCATGAGAATGCCCATGCCCATGAGCGTGCGGCTGCCGGTCGTACGCGCCGCGCTCCGGCGTGAAGGGCGCGCGGAGCGGCGTCGCCTCGGCGCCGAGACCCCGGACCATGTCGACGATCACATGATCGTGCCGGATGAGGATCCGCGCGCCGTCGAAGGCGGCCGGGATATGCCGGTTGCCGATATGCCAGGCGATGCGGGCCAGGTCCGTCGCATGATGGCACGTGACCGCGACGAGCTCCTCGTCCGCCGCGCGGACCAGGAGCCAGGCGCCGTCCTCGAGGCGAAGGCCGTCCCCGTCGCCGAGCACGGTCGCCTCCGGAAGATCGAGCAGGAACTCCCACCCTTCGTCGGTCGCGAGCCGGATCCGCCGGCGGTGCCGGTCGTCGTAGGCGAGCGTCACGCACGCCTCGGCGGCGGTCTCGGGCGTGCTCCCGCGGGGAACGACCTCGATGGCGCGTCGCATGTCAGTACAGGAAGTAGCGCTGGGCCATGGGGAGCACCTCCGCCGGCTCGCAGGTGAGCAGCTCGCCGTCGGCCTTCACCGTGTAGTGCTCCGGATCGACCTCGATGCGCGGCGTCTCGCTGTTGTGGATCATGCTCGCCTTCGAGATCCCGGACCGCGTGTTCTCCACCGCGAGCAGCGGGCGCGACAGCCCCGCCGTCGCCGCGACCCCGCGCTGGAGCGACGCCTGGCTGACGAACAGCACCGAGCTCTCGATCGCGCTCCGGCCATACGCCGCGAACATCGGCCGGTAGTGCACGGGCTGCGGCGTCGGGATCGCGGCGTTGGGATCGCCCATCGGCGCCGTGACGATCGAGCCGCCCTTGAGCACCACGTCCGGCTTGACCCCGAAGAAGGCGGGCGACCAGACCACGAGATCGGCGAGCTTGCCGACCTCGACCGAGCCGATATGCCGGCTGACGCCCTGGGCGATGGCCGGGTTGATGGTGTACTTGGCGACATACCGCTTGGCGCGGAAGTTGTCGTTGCCCGGGCCGTCCTTCGCCAGCTTGCCGCGCTGGCTCTTCATTTTGTGGGCGGTCTGCCAGGTCCGCAGCACGACCTCACCGACGCGCCCCATCGCCTGGCTGTCGCTCGCCATGATGGAGATGGCCCCGATGTCGTGCAGGATGTCCTCGGCCGCGATCGTCTCCTTCCGGATGCGGCTCTCGGCGAACTTCACGTCCTCCGGGATCTCCTTCTTGAGGTGATGACAGACCATGAGCATGTCGAGGTGCTCGACGACCGTGTTCCGGGTATAGGGCCGCGTCGGGTTGGTGGAGGCCGGGAGCACGTTGGGCTCCCCGACCAGCGCGATGACGTCGGGCGCGTGGCCGCCCCCGGCCCCCTCGGTGTGGAACGCGTGGATCGTCCGCCCCTTGAAGGCGCGGATCGTCTCCTGGACGAAGCCGCTCTCGTTCAGCGTGTCGGAGTGGAGCGCCACCTGGACGTCGTACGCGTCGGCCACGGAGAGGCAGTTGTCGATCGCCGCGGGCGTTGTGCCCCAGTCTTCATGGAGCTTCAGCCCGCAAGCGCCAGCCTCGATCTGCTCGACGAGGCCGGCGGGCCGGCTCGTGTTCCCCTTGCCGAACAGGCCGATGTTGACCGGCAGCGCCTCGGCGGCCTGGAGCATGCGCCGGATGTGGAAGGGGCCGGGCGTACAGGTGGTCGCGGCCGTGCCCGCCGCCGGCCCGGTGCCTCCGCCCATCAGCGTGGTCAGGCCAGAACAGAGCGCCTCCTCGACGAGCTGCGGACAGATGAAGTGGATGTGCGTGTCGATGCCGCCGGCGGTGACGATCTTCCCGGCGCCCGCGATGACCTCGGTGCCGGGGCCGATGATGATGGTCACGCCGTCCTGCACGTCGGGGTTGCCGGCCTTGCCGATGGCGGCGATCCGGCCTTCCCGGATGCCGATGTCCGCCTTGACGATGCCCCAGTGGTCGAGGATGAGCGCGTTGACGATCACCGTGTCGACGGCGCCCTCGGCCTGCGTCCGCTGGGACTGGCCCATGCCGTCGCGGATGACCTTGCCGCCGCCGAACGTGACCTCCTCCCCGTATCCGTGGAGGGCAGTGAGGTCCTGCTCGACCTCGATGAGGAGATTGGTGTCGGCGAGCCGCACCTTGTCGCCCACGGTCGGGCCGTACAGGCTCGCGTAGCTGGAATGAGAGATCGGATGAGGCATCGCCGGGGTCTCCTAGAGTGAGCCGTTGATCTTGCCCTGAAAGCCCACGGCGACGCGGGCGCCGCCGAAGGCCACGAGGGGCACGTCCTCGCACGTCTCGCCCGGCTCGAAGCGCCTCGCGGTGCCGGCCGGGATGTCGAGCCGCATGCCACGCGCCTTGTCGCGGTCGAAATGGAGCGCCTCGTTGACCTCGTAGAAATGGTAATGGCTGCCGACCTGGATCGGCCGATCGCCGGTGTTCTTGACCGTGATCGTGGCGACAGGCCGACCCAGGTTGAGCTGGAGGTCGGCTTGCCCCGCGGGGGTGATGATCTCGCCGGGAATCATGGTTCCTCCTCCTCGCCTCTAGGCCTTGTCCTGGGGCGCCGAGTGAATCCCGAGCCGCGGGCCGATGGGGTTGTGGACCGTGACGAGCTTCGTGCCGTCGGGGAAGGTCGCCTCGACCTGGACGTCGTGGATCATCTCGGCGACGCCCTCCATCACCTGATCCAGGAAGATCACGCGCGCGCCTCGGCTCATCAGGTCCTCGACCGAATGGCCGTCGCGGGCGCCCTCGACCACGAAGTCGGAGATGAGCGCGATCGCCTCCGGGTAATTGAGCTTGACGCCGCGCTCGAGCCGCCGGCGCGCGACCATCGCGGCGACGGAGATCAGCAGTTTGTCCTTCTCTCGGGGGGTGAGATTCATCGACTCCTCCTCAGATCGACCAGAACCGCGGCATGCGCGCAGGATGGCCCGAGCGCGCCGCCCTGAGCCACGAGACCAGATCGGTGAGATCGCGCCGCACGTGCGCCGGCTCCGCGCCGAGCGCCCGGGCCACGAGCACCCCGCCGACGAGCGTGGCGCCCGCGCGGGACGACCCGCGCGCGAGCCGCGCGCGCGCCTCGTCGACCCAGGCGGCCGCGTCGTCGGCGACGAGCAGCGCGAGCCCCGCCGCGGTGGCGCCGCCGAAGCCGGCGGGGCTCGCGATCTGCGCGGCGATGTCGCCGGAGAGGGAGAGGGCGTCGGCCCACGCGAGGCGCCCTCCGCGCCGGACGCGCCAGACGTCGTGCAGCGCGCCGGCCGTGAAGCGCTCGCCGCGCGCCAGGCGGCCGAAGACGGTGAGGTCGAGCGCGAGGAGGCTCCCGCCGGGGGCGACGTCGAGGTCGACGCGCCGCTCGAGGCGGGCGTTGTCGAACAGGATGGTCTCCCGGGGCAGCCACTCGAGCGCGGCGCCAGCCTCGACGCGGAGGCCGAACGAGAGGCGGCTCGGGGCGCCCAGCGAAGGATAGATCTTCTCGGCGGCCTGGCTCGTCACGGTGGCGGTGGCGCCGCGGCAGGCCTCGACCGAGACGCGGAGGGCGTCGCCTCCGGCCGTGCCGCCGGATGTGGTGATGAACACGCCGAGAAGAGGCTCGTCCGGCTCTTGCCGCGGGAAGAGCATGCGGCACGGGGCGCGGTGCGCGACGTGCACAGGCCTGGTGCGGTCGTGATGCTCGAAGCGGACGTCGAGGAATCCGTTGTCCCGCTGCAGACCCAGGTGGTGCTCGGGGTAATCGGTCGGGTCAGCCATGAGGAACCCTTGTCGATTGTGCGCAAGCATCTTGCCCCGCCGCGGTGAGGTGCTCGTCGATCCGGCCTGGGGCTTGTACTCCAGCCAACGCAGCGCTGTCCATGGAACTTTGCTCCCACGGTGGTGGCCTGACCCGACCCAGGTTGGGGCCTGACCCGACCCAGGTTGGCGGGACCTCGACCGGGCGACCCGACCGAGGTTGGGCCAACAGCAACAGCGGGCCTTGACCCGACCCAGGTTGGCGGGGCCTCGACCGGGCGACCCGACCGAGGTTGGGGCGACCCGACCCGACCGAGGTTGGGGCGACCCGACCGAGGTTGGGCCAACAGCAACAGCAGCAGCCAGGTCGGGGACACCTGGCGGGATCGGCGAAACCCCTGGCGGCCGCCACCCATGGAGCGCTCCCAATGTTCGAAATGCCCCGCCAGGACGGCCGGCACGCCGTTTGATGATGTGCAGCGGCCATGAGCCAGCCCCGCAATATTGCTCCCGGCGCCACCTACCTGATCACGCGTCGCGTCCTCCGCAGGCACCTCCTGTTCCGTCCCGACGCGGCCATCACCCAGTTCCTGGTCTACGCCCTCGCGGTCTCGGCACGCCGCTACAGCATCGAGGTCCATGCGCTCTGCGCGATGTCATCGCACCTGCACATCGTCGTCACCGATGCGAACGGCGTCCTGCCGCGCTTCCTGCAATTTTTTCACCGTATCGTCGCGCTCGGCACCAAGGTGCTCCGCGAGTGGGAAGGCCCGGTATGGGACCATGAAGCCACGAGCGTTGTGCGGCTGCTGACACACGCGGCGGTGATCGAGAAGATCGCCTACGTTCTCGCGAACCCTGTGGCCGCTGGCCTGGTGGGCCATGCGCGTGAGTGGCCGGGCGCCAAGGTGGATGTTTGCGAGATCGGCCGCGGCGAGCTGCGCGCGACCCGTCCCTCGGTCTATTTCGACCCGGAGAACCCACAGTGGCCGGAGCAAGTATCGCTCCAGCTCGCGCTGCCGCCCACCGTCGAGCAAGACAGGGCGGAGGGCTTTCGTGATGCGGTTGCCGCCGAGCTCGAGCGCCACGAAGCGCAGGCACATGCAGAGGCACATCGGAAAGGGTCGCGCTTTCTGGGCGCCGAAAGAGCCAGCAAGATCTCCCCCTACGAGCGTGCCACGAGCTTCGAGGCGATCCGCGATCGCAATCCGACGTTTGCAGCGGGCCGTGAGCAGCGTGACACATGGCAAATCGCAGCCTCCGCTGTTCGGGCATTTCGCGCCACGTACCGAGCCGCGCTCGAACGATGGCGTGCTGGTGTACGCAGCGCCGTATTCCCGGCGGGTACGTGGTGGATGCGCATATTTCACGGCGTTGACGTGACCGACGCTGTGCCTACAACAATGTAGTCTCGGCGCGAGTTCGCTGCAGCGAGACGGGCAAGAGGGCGCGGCGTCGACGCGCCGTCTTCGGGGACGTTCATTTGGAGAACGCAGAGCGAGCGGCGGATCATTCACACGCGCCGCGCGATTCCAACCTGGGTTGGGTTGCCCAACCAACCTGGGTCGGCTTGCCCAACCTGGGTCGGCTGCTTGCCCAACCTGGGTCGGCTTGCCCAACCTGCGGGTTGCCCAACCTGGGTCGGCTTGCCCAACCTGCGGGTTGCCCAACCTGGGTCGGCTTGCCCAACCTGCGGGTTGCCCAACCTGGGTCGGGTTGCACACGCTCCCCGCCGTCCCGGAGCTCACGGCCCGGGCGGTGCGTCCCAGAGCGCCACGAGGCGCGCGTAGCCGCGGAAGCCGATCGCCGTGGCTCGCTCCGGCGGCTGCTCGGGGTCGAGGCGCAGGTTGGGCAGCCGCGCGAGGAGCCGCTCGAGCGCGACGCGGGCCTCCAGCCGGGCGAGCGGCGCGCCCAGGCAGAAGTGCGTACCCCGGCCGAAGCTGAGATGGCGGTCGGCGTTCGGCCGGCACGGATCGAACGTCGCCGGCTCGCCGAAGAGGCTCTCCTCGCGGTTGGCCGCGCAGACAGCGAGCTGGAGCGTCGCGCCCGCCGGGATCGTCACGCCCCCCAGCTCGACCTCCACCGTCGTCCGGCGGCTTATCCAGAGCACCGGCGCGTCGAGCCGCAGCGCCTCCTCGACGACGTGCTCGAGCAGCCCCCGGTCCGCGCGCGCCGCGGCGAGGTGCGCCGGGCGCTCCAGCAGCTGCACCAGCGCGTTGCTGATCAGGTGCAGCGTCGTCTCGTGCCCGGCCATGATGAGCTGCATCGGCACGGCGATCAGCTCCTCCTCGCTGAGCCGCGCGTCGTCGTCGAGGTGCGCCTGGATCAGCGCCGAGAGCAGGTCGTCGCCCGGGCGGCGCCGGCGCTCCGCGATCACCTCGGCGAAGTAGCGCCGGAACGCCACCAGCCCCCGCGCCGCCTCGACGAGCTGCTCCACGGGCTCCACGTTCCACACGAGCCGGATCCAGTCGTCGGACCAGCGCTTCAGCCGGGCGATGTCGGCGCGCGGCATGCCGAGCATGTCGCCGATCACGAACGACGTGAACGGGAACGCGAAGCGCGGGACCAGGTCGGCCCTGGCGTCGGCGACGAAGCCGTCGATCAGCGCGTCGGCGATCGCCCGGATCTCCGGCTCCATGGCGGCCATCCGCTGCGCGGAGAAGCCCTTGCTGAGCAGGCCGCGCAGCCGCGTGTGGTCGGGCGGGTCGGTCGTGAGGAGCGTCGGCAGCCGCGCGTCGGGGTCGCCGAGCAGGGCGACGATCTCCGGCGCCAGCGGGGTCCGCGGGCTCATCAGGTACTTCGACGAGAAGCGCTCCGTGTCGCGCAGCACCGCCACGATGTCCTCGGCGCGCGTGACCATCCAGCAGCTCGCGGACGCGTTGAAGAAGACGGGCGCAGCGCGGCGGGCCTGCGCATAGAGCGGGTACGGATCGACGATGTGCTCGGGGCTGAAGAGGTTCTCCGCGGCGAGGGCGGCGCGCAGCGCGTCGGGTTCGGTCATGCTGAGATCTCCTGTGTGGGCGAAACGGTGACGGAGCTCGTCCCGGCGCCGGAGAACCCGGCCCGTCGACTGTCCAGAGCGTATCGCCTGTGAGCCACGTCACCTAGAGCGGTGTTCGCCAGCCTCTGGTACAAGGGCCGGACGCGTCGACCCCTGGGCGCCCCGCACGCCGAGAGACCATCGAGCTTGCCGTCTTCACCCCCTGGCTCCACCACCTCGCCCCGCCCTCCGGAGAGCGCTTCCGTCCCCGGCGCGCCCGCGCGCGCGCGGCGCTCCTGGGCGGGGTGGGCGGGCTTCTCCGGCCTGCTGCTCCTGGCCATCCTCGTGCCCTTCTTCCTCTTCGCGGACCGCCTCGAGGCGGCGGCCCGGGGGCTGCTCGCGTCGCCTCCGCCGGCCGCCGCGACCGCGCTCGTGCTCGGGGGGTTGCTCGCGGGCGACGTGCTCCTGCCGGTGCCGTCGAGCTTCGTGAGCACGGCGGCGGGCGGGTTGCTCGGCTTCTGGCGCGGGACGGCGGTCTCCTGGGCGGGAATGATGGCGGGCTCGGCGCTCGGCTACGCGCTCGGCGCGCGGGCCGGGGCGCCGGCGCTCCGGCGGATGGTCGGCGAGGCGGAGCTCGCCCGCCTCGCGCGGGCCGCCGAGCGGCATGGCCCCTGGTTCCTGCTCCTCTTCCGCGGCGTGCCGGTGCTCTCCGAGGCCTCGGTCGTCTTCGCCGGCGCGGGCCGCATGCCGCGCCGCGCGTTCCTCACGGTCACCGCCCTGGCCAACCTGGGCATCTCGGCGACCTACGCGGCGCTGGGCGCCTCCGCCGCGCGGCTCACGTCGATCCTGCTGCTGTTCGCGGGGATCGTGCTGCTCCCCGCGCTCGCGCTGCTGCTGCTCGCGCGCCTGCCGGAGCGCTGGCGCCGGGCGGCGCGGGCGCGCGGTGCGCCGCCGCGCTGAGCCGCTCCTGGCGAGCGTGCTCGTTCCTCGCGCGCCTCGGGAAAGGGTCCTCGCTGCGCCGAGCAAAGCGCACACGCGCGCGCCAGGTGGGACGGCAAAAGCACCTGATGGGCTGGCTCGCCTGCGGCCATATCTGCCCGTCTCGACGCGCCGAAGCCGCACGTTTAGGCTCTCCGGATGGGCTTCGTCGCCAGCTTTCTCATCGTGTACGGGGTCGCCGGGGTGGTGCTGGGCGTCGCGTTCGCGATCGCGATCGGGCGCTGGCTCCACCACCAGCGGCGCTCGCAGGTCGCCGCCTGCGCGCGGAGCCCTTCGGCCTCGCCGGACGCGATGCGCGAGGGGTTCGCCCTGCTCCGCGGCGCGGTGGGCGCGGACGACGCCGCGCCCGACGACGCGGTGATCGCGGTCGAGATCCCGGGCGGCGGCCAGGCCGCCCCCGGCGCCACGCCGGGCGCCTGGCACACCCGGGCGCGCGCGTTCTCGCTCCGGCTCCCCTCGGGCGCCGCGGTGCGCGTCGAGCCGGCGAGCGGCCGCTTGGCCCTCGACACGACCTTCGTGCCGGCGAGCCGCGGCGGCGCCTTCGTCTATAGGTCCGAGGTCCGCCCCGGCGACGCCATCTACATCGCGGGCTCGTTGCGCCGCGAGATCGACCCGAGCGCCGCCGGCAAGGGGTACCGCGACGCGGCGCAGGCGTGGGTGCTCCGCGCGCCCGCGCACGGCAACCTCTGCGTCTCCTCCGACACGGTCATCGCCCACCACGCCCGGCGCGCGCGCTTCCACCGCGCCTGGGCCGTCGCCCTCGGCGCGGCGCTCACCGCGCTCCACCTCGGCCTGTTCCGCGCGTTCCACGCGAACGTCCTCGGCGCCCTCGCCCCGGCCGGCGATGTCGGCGCCGCCCCCGCGGGCGGCATCGGCATCGGCCCGGCCGCGCTCGCGCTCTTCTTCGTCGGCGCCGTGGCGCTCGCGTATCGTACCCTGGCCGAGCAGACGTCTCCCTGGACCGAGCTCCGCGTGGAGCGGCCCCGGACAGCGTGAACTCGACGAGCGAGGAACCATGAGCACACAGGGGGGTGATGACGCGATGTCGGCCGAGAACGCGCGCCTGCGGGCCCGGATCGAGGAGCTGGAGCGCCGGCTCGCCGAGGCCGCGCCGCCGCAAGCCACGCCGCCGCCGACCGCGCAGGCCTCCGCGAGCGAGCCTCGCGTCCCCTTCGACGCGGTCTTCGAGCTGCTCCCGATGCCCGTCTTCGTCTACCGCACCGACGGGGTGGTGGCCGCGGTCAACGAGGTCTGCTGCACCTGGTACAAGACCCCGCGGGAGTACCTGGTCGGCAAGTACAACATGCTGCAGGACCCCGAGGCGGTAGCGAAGGGCTTCACGGAGCCGTTCCATCGCGCGCTCGCCGGCGAGGTGGTCACGCTCCCGGCGATACCCTACGTGATCAAGCACGAGGTCAACGAGGACCGGGGCCGCTGGTGCTGGCTCGAGGTGACCTACCTGCCGCTCCGGGACGAGACCGGGGTGAGGTTCGTCGTGGCGCTGATCCGCGACGTCTCGGCGCACCGGGAGGCCGAGGCGCAGCAGCGCCAGAGCGCCCAGCTGCTGCAGAGCATCATCGAGAACGCGCCCCTGCTCATCTACGCGGTGGACGCCGAGGGCCGCTACACCGTCGCGAACCGCCTGGTCGAGGCGGCGGCAGGCAAGCCGCGGAGCGAGCTCATGGGGCGGATGCCGCGCGACTTCCTGCCCGCCGACACCGCCGCTCGGTTCGTCGCGCAGGACCGCGAGGCCATGGCCGCGAGCGCGCCGATCGCCGTCGAGGACCGGGTCGAGATGCTCGACGGCACGCACGTGTTCATCACCACGAAGTTCGCCCTCCGCGACGACGAGGGCAAGGTGACGGGCGTCTGCGGCATCTCGGCGGACATCACCGAGCGCGTGCGGGCCGAGGAGCAGAACCTCCGGCTGCAGGAGCAGATGTTCCGCGTCCGCGAGGACACGCTCCGGTCGATCTCCACGCCGCTCCTGCCCATCGCCCCCGGCGTCCTCGTGGTGCCGCTCGTCGGCAAGATGACCCGCGAGCGGGCCGATCTGGTCATCGAGGCGCTCCTCCACGGGATCTCGAGCCAGCAGGCGCGGATCGCGATCCTGGACGTCACCGGCATGCCGGAGGCGGGGGCCGAGGTGACCGACGCGCTGATCCGGGCTGCCCGCAGCGTGCGGCTGCTCGGGGCCGAGATCGTGATCACCGGGGTCCGGCCGAGCGTGGCCCAGTCGCTGGTCCAGCTCGAGGCCAACCTCGGCGGCATCGTCACCCTGGGGACGCTGGAGCGGGGCGTCGCCTACGCGCTCTCCCGCCGCGGCCACCACGGCGCGGCGCCGTAGCCGGCGGCCCAGGCGCCCGCCGGTCCAGGCGTGTCGACGAGCGCCCGCCGACCAGACCCCGCCGGTCAGCGCCTCGCGCGCCGGCCGCGCCCGCCGGCGCGCCGCCAGGCGGCCGCGCCGATCGCCGCGGCCGCGAGCGGCGCGCCCCAGCCCGGGCCGCCCGCGGCGGGCGGCGACACCCCGCAGGCGACCATCTGGTCCTCCGCGCACTCCGGGGAGAACCCGTGCGGGGGGATGGGGTTGCAGGTCGACGTCGAGAGATCCCGGGGGGGGTAGATCTGGCAGATCCCGTTGATGTCGTCCTCGTGCAGCGTCCGGAAGTTGATCGGGTCCGACCGGTCATACCGGTAATGCATGGTCGCCTCTGGACCGAGCATCGAGTGATCGAGGCCCAGGAAGTGCCCCGCCTCGTGCGTGACGACGGCGAGGAGGTCTTCCCGCGGCGCAGCGGAGTCGTCCCCGACCGAGAAGTCGTAGAGATCGGAGTTGATCTCCATGTCGGCCCCCCAGAGCTCACCGGTCTTCTTGTCGAACTGCACCGTGGTGAGCGCGAGCATCTCGCTGTTGTGCCCCGCGGCCGCGAGCCAATCGAGGTCGCGGAAGACGACCACGTTGGCGTTGGCCGGCACGAGCCCGTCGACGATCCTGGTCTTGCCGTCCCTCGCGTTCAGCTCCACCGCGCCGCACGCCACGGGGCCGAGGTTCTGCACGCGGATGCCCGGGGTGCCTCCCCCGGGGCAGGGCGCCTGCTGCCACGCCCCGAAGGCGACATCGAGGACGTCGGCGATCTCCTGGTAGGAGACCTCGCTCGACGCGTCCTCCTGGATGGCGAATCCGATGCAGTCGCCCGTCCAGCGGAGCGGCTTGCAGTCGCCCCGCGGCAGGTCGTCCTGGAGGCACAGCTCCGGTATCTTGCAGGTGTTCGAACGGCAGTAGGCCGAAGCCTCGTGAGCGCTCGCCAGCACGGCGAGCGCGAGGGCCGCACCGGAGCACCTCGCACCCTTCGTCGACATCCACTCCTCCACCACGTCACCACGATCGCTTCTCCACGACGGTACCAGCGCTCGAGCGAGCCGTGGGGATTTCGCGCCCGGCGCCTTGCCGCCAGGTGGCCCGGCGCCATCCTGAGCGCATGGGGCGAGCTCGTGGATGAGGCGGGCGGCGGGGCGGCTCCGGCGCCGGACGAGGCGGCGGGGCCGAGCTTCCTGTGCGACGCGATGCTCGGCGGCCTGTCGCGCTGGCTGCGCGGCGCCGGGTACGACGCGACGTTCGAGCACGGCATCGACGACGGCGAGCTCGTGCGCCTCGCGCAGCGGACGGGCCGCGTGCTGCTGAGCTCCGACGCCGGGGTGTTCGAGCGGCGCCCCCTGCGCACCGCGGCCGTGCGCGGGCTCTACGTGCCCCGCGGGCTCCGGCCGATGGAGCAGGCCGGCTTCGTGCTGCGGGAGCTCGGGCTGCCCGTGCGGGAGCCGCGCTGCATGGCGTGCGGCGGCGCGCTCGCGGCCGCGCCGAAGGACGCGGTGCGGGGCGCGGTGCCCCCGCTGGTGGCCGAGCGCCACGACGAGTTCTGGCGCTGCGAGCGCTGCGGCAAGGTGCTGTGGAAGGGCAGCCACTGGGAGGGCATCGTCGCCGGCGTGGCCGCGGCGGCGGCGGGCGCGGCGGGCGCGGCGGTGACGCCGGAGGGCGCGGCGGGCGCGGCGGCTACGCCGGGCGCCGCTGCGCCCTCCGAGCCGCCCCCTCCGCCGCCGGGCGGCCGCGAGCCGTCGCCGTGAAACGGTAAGCAGGCCGCCCCGCGCGCCACGGGATGGCAGGCAACGTGCCAGCGCCCCGGCCAGGTTCGCCGCGTCGCCCCTGCCGCGGGGTTGGCAAGGACCGCTCCGCTGCGGTAAAAATCAACTCATGGGCGGGGCTGCTTCGAGAGGGGCGGGGCGACGAGCCACCGCCGCCAGCGCTCTTCGGCAAGCGCCCCAGCACGCCACAGGCAGCCAGGAGAAATTCTCATGAGAGAGGTTCGCTCGACACCGTTCGTGCTCGCCGCTTCCCTGCTCGCGGGGGCCGCGCTCGCCGGTTGCAGCGGCTCGATGCGCTTCGTCTCTCAGGGGACGGAGATGGCGCCGAACGCGAATGCGCTCATCGTGGCCGAGGTCGACCGCAGCACGTCGACGACGCAGCTCAACCTGAAGGTCGATCACCTCCCGCCGCCCGAGCGGCTCGGAGGGAGGATGTTCGTGGCCTGGGCGAAGCCCGAGCAGGACGACGAGTGGCGCCGCATCGGCGCGCTCGACTACGACCCCGTGATGCACCGGGGCGAGCTGTTCGGCGCGACCGTCGCCAGGGCGAGCTTCGACCTGGTCATCAGCGCCGAGCCGGACAGCTACTCCGATGTCCCCTCGTCGGTCGTCGTCATCAGCCAGGACATCTCGGATTAGGCGGCGCGCCGTCACCACAGGCACGTGTTGTCGACGACGACGCCGGTCGCCTCCACGTGGTACGCTCCGGGCTCGCCCTCGAGCGCGACGGTGACATCCATGTCGATGACACACGGGAGACCGGTGTTCGGCTCGGATTCCCACGACATGGCGCCGGTGGCGCCGGTCACGACGTGCACCCCATCGTCGTCGGGCGTGCGCGGCGCGGTGCAATCGCGCATCTCCCCGGTGAGCGCCACGTCCAGAAGGGCCCAGTGCTCCGGAAGCTCGACGCCCGCGAAGCGCGGATCGCTCTCGGTCGGCCAGGCCAGGGAGAGCGTCAGGCACCGGTTCGCCGCCAGATCGGCGCTGTGCACGTAAACCCGGTCGTTCACGCCGACGACGTAGTCTCCGCTCGAACAGGACGTGTCCTTCGACGCCCTCACCCCGGCCGCGCGCGCCAGGCACTCGTTGCAATGGACGCGCTGATCGCACCCGCAGACGCCCGGGCAATCCTCGGGGCATTCCTCGACCCTCGGCCGCGCGACGCACACGCCGATCGCCTGCTCGTCGCACACCTCCGCGCCGGGCTCGCGGGTGTCGCAGTACTCCGTCTCGCTGCAGGTGTCGCCCAGGCTCCCTCCGCACGAGACCAGCGCTCCGCCGCCGTTCCCACCGCCGCCGGTCGAGCTGGCGCCGTCCTCGCCGCCGGCCCCGCCGCTCCCGGTCAGCGTCATGGCGGGGGGGCTGCTGCAGGCAGCAAGGAGGACCCCGAGGACCGATGAGCAAAGGAGTTCACCGTTCATGGGCGGACCATGCCATGAGCGGTCGCCGGAGAGGAGCGGCACCGGCGGTGGCGGCGAGCCGTCACGTCCCTTCAGCCTCGCCGACCCGACCCAGGTTGAGCCTCGCCGACCCGACCCAGGTTGAGGAGCCCCGGCCCGACCCAGGTTGAGGAGCCCCGGCCCGACCCAGGTTGAGGAGCCCCGGCCCGACCCAGGTTGAGGAGCCCCGGCCCGACCCAGGTTGAGGAGCCCCGGCCCGACCCAGGTTGAGGAGCCCCGGCCCGACCCAGGTTGAGGAGCCCCGGCCCGACCCAGGTTGAGGAGCCCCGGCCCGACCCAGGTTGAGGAGCCCCGCAGGTTGAGGAGCCCAGCCCCGGCCCGACCCAGGTTGAGGATCCTCAGGATCCTCTACCCGACCCAGGTTGAGGAGCCCTCGGCAAATTCGTCCTCAAGGTACGCGGCGCCAGCCGCCGACGAGCTCGGTGGCGACGGCGGCGGTCAGCCGCCCGTGCCGCGTTGACCGGCGTGGGTGGAGCTGGTAGCCCCCTCGTCCGGAGCCGCGCGCCCGCGCTGCGCGCGACCCCGGCGCCGACACGTCCCTGGAGGTCCACGCATGTTCCGCAAGACGCTCGCCGCTGCTCTCCCGCTCTCGCTCGCGCTCTCCGCCGTGGCCCGCGATGGAGCCGCCTCGAACTACCCGCCGAGCTACGATTACTGCGGGCCCACCACCACGGTGCACACCGGTCCGTTCGAGATCATCCAGGATCCGGTCCGCACCGACGCCGCGAAGCTGACCATCGCCTATCGCGGGTACCTGCGCGACCTCTACCCGGACCACGAGATCAACCTCTATGTCCGGCTGAACGGCAGCGACGCGTTCCTCCCGGCGAGCGCGGGCGCGCACGGCGACGCCTACGTCCTCGTGAGCAACGCGCCCCGCGACTGCGCGTGGTGCTCGCCGCCCCCCGACGCCTCGGGACAGCGCATCTGCGGCGGCGCGCCGCTCCCGCCCACCTCGAGCGGCACCTGGGTCTGCAACGAGCCGACCGCGACCGAGGAGGCTCTCTTCCTCTGGGCCTACGATCAGGTCGGCCGCATGAACGCCTGGGACATCGAGGTGGCCGCCGAGTCCCACGGCGCGTGGGACAGCAACCTCGGCGCGAACCACGCGGCCCGCTTCGAGGCGCGCTCGAGCTGTTTCTGAGCGCTCCGCGCGAGCGGCGGCGGGAGGCACGCACATGGCGGATTCGTTGAACAAGGAAAAGGCGCGGCGCGCGGCCGCGCGCCCGGACAGGCCGGGAGAGCAGTGCCGGGCCGAGCCTGGCGCCTTCCGGCCCGTGGTGGACCGGAACCGGTGCGAGGCGAAGGGCGATTGCGTCGAGGTCTGTCCCTATCAGGTCTTCGAGGTCGCCCGCATCGCGCAAGCCGATTTCGACGCCCTCTCGCTGCGCGGCAAGCTCAAGTCGCTCGTCCACGGCCGGAAGACGGCGATGACGCCGAACGCGGCGCGGTGCCAGGCGTGCGGCCTCTGCGTCGTCGCCTGCCCGGAGGAGGCGATAGCGCTCGTGGCGGCGCCGCAGCCCGGGTGAGCGCGGCCGGCCCGCGGGGGCGCGCCCCCGCGGGCCCTCACGGCACCGGCGGATACTCCGGGGTGAACGCGCTCTCGGCCGCGCGCTGGGTGGTGAGCAGCGGCGACCGCGCGGCCTCATCGGCGTAGATCGGCTGGACGACGCAGGTGCGCTCGCCGCACGCGTCGGGCTCCGGAAAGATCACGTCAGCGACGACCCAGAACCTGTCCCTGGCGTCGGCGGGAGCGAAGGTGACGGGCTGCTCGGGCTGATAGAAGCCCCTGGGTCCGAGCTCGGCCCCGAGCGCGCCGTCGCAGAAGACCTTGATCCGCGGGTGAACGTCGGATGTCGCGTCCTCCGTGCCGTAGTAATGCACGCCGATCCGCATCCACTGGCCTCTCGGCGGAAAATCGATGTTGATGTTCTCCGGCGCGCAGAAGTCTCTGTCGTTGGGGTCGGTGACGGCGGGGTTGCAGACGACGTTGTCGAGATCGAGCCGCGGGCTGTGGCATCCGAGGCCCTCATCCCGCCACGCATCGCCCAGGCCCCGCGGGGCGTAATAGCATGTGTTGTTGGTCTCCTCGGGGTCGAGGTACCAGTTCACCGGCTCGGGCGGCGTCGCCGTGTCGCTGAACCAGCGGATCTCCGAGGCGTCCGAGATCTCTTTGATGGTGCAGTTGCTGTATCCGCAGTCATCCGACGAGCCGTGGATTCGCCACGGCCGCGTGCTGTCGGGCCTGTGGAGGTGCAGGTCGAGATCGACGCTGCGAGGGAGGTGCTCCCACTCGAGCTCGACGCGGAGGCCGCGCGCGCCGACGAAGAGCGGGTACGTGCAGCTCCTCGTGCCCCCGTCCATGAGGCCGCGCTTCGTGTAGGTGACCGTGTACTCGCCGGATTGCAGCGGCTTGAAGTCGTCCGCCGGCTCCGCCCCGCCGACCTCGGGGCACGGGTCCACGCCCTCGGGGCATGCCACCGTCCACCACTCGACGCCCGCATCCGCGCTGAACGAGCCCGTGCCCTCCTTGAGGTCGACGTCGGCGAACGGAGCCGCTCGCATCGGGTGGCAGCCGCCGGCGTCGTTCAGGAAGCACATGTCGGCCGCGTGCAGGCCGCCGACGCAGGGGCCCCACGTGCCGGCGTCATCGCAGATCTCGGTGCCAGGGAAGCAGCCCGCGTAGGCCCGGTACGACGGATCCCCGCGAAAGCAGGCGCGCGCCTGGCCCGCGGTGCACCCGCACGTCTCATCGACCTCGCCATCGCAGTCGTCGTCCAGGCCGAGGTGGCTCTCGTCGCACAGCTCCTCGTCGCCGCACGCGCTCCCGCACGGGTTCATCGGCACGGCGGCCCCCCCGTCGCCCTCGCCGCCCGCGCCGCCGCTCCCCCCCGCGCCGCCCGCGCCGCCTTCCCCGCCGCTCCCCCCCTCGCCGCCCGCGCCGCCGCTCCCGCCCCCGCCGGCGTTCGACGTGCTCGCCGACGTGGCGCCGCCGCCACCGCCGACGCCCGACGCGGTCGCCGACGCCGCACCGCCGTCACCGCCGCTCACCACGGTGGAGCCGCAGCCGCCCGCGACGACGCCGCCCGCCAGGGCGGCTGCACACCAGAGAAGATACGTCCCCTCACGAAAGCACCCCATCGGACCTCCCACGCCACGACCCGGCGCGGCGGCCCGGCAAGGACGCACTTCCAGCGCCGATATGAAGTCGATCGCACCAGCGTATCAGGGTTCGACGCCGCCCGACAACGGGCGCACGGCGGCTCAGGCGACGCTGCGCGCGGCGCCGGACGCGGGCGCGGCGCCGTACGCGGCGCGGTAGCGCGCGTACCGTTCCATGAGCTCGCTCGTCGTCTTGGGCATCGGCACGCGCGCCCGGGTGATGTACGAGATCACGTTCTTGCCGCGGACGATCAGCTCGACGCCCCGGGCCGCCTGCTCCCGCTCGGCGGGCGAGGCGTCCGGGCCGAGCAGCGGCTGGAAGGCGGCGAGCTTCTCCGCCGCCACGACGAAGGACGTCCAGACCTCGAAGATCTCGGCGTCGGTCCGCAGCGTCTCGCACTTCACCTTGGCCGCGTGGGCGAGCTCGCGGGCCAGGCGGTCCACCCCGGCGAACATCGGCAGCCCCGCGAAGGTGGCGATCATCTCGTCGCGAATGCCGTCGATCGCCCGCATGCTCTGGGCGATCTTGACATAGCGGCTGTTGTAGAACGCCTCGATCGGGAAGGAGAAGGCCTTGAACGGCTCTCCCCAGAGCTCGTCGAGCCCCTCCTCCCCGCTGCGGTGGAGCACCATCCTCCCGAGCGTCAGCGCCTCGAGGAGGTGCTCGCCGCACTCGCGCATGAGGGCGTTGTCGGGCTCGATGGTGACGCCGAGCTCCTGGATCTCGACGAGCTTCGTGAAGATGTCCGCCGCGCGATTGAAGATCGCGCCGGCGAGCATGGCGCCCTTGACGCGCTTGCGCTGCGGGTCGGTCTCCGACTCGAAGGCGCGCCGCGCCTCGTCCAGCCGCTTGCCGGGCACGTTGATGCCGTGCTCGACGTGGTTGAACAGGCGCCGCGTCAGCGCCTCGATCAAGCGCTTCTTCGCGCGCAGCGTGTCGGCCGGAGCCTCGTACGCCTTGATCCAGTAGCCATAGTAATAGACGCGTAGCTGGCCGTCGATGATCTGCTTCTTCCCGAGCGGTATCGCGCTGTCCATCACGCTGTCCATGGCCCGCCTCCGATCGACTGCCAGGCGGCGCCCGGCGCGGTGGACACCGCGGTATGCGCGCCTCTAGGACATCCGCGTAGCATGGTCCCGAGGCGACCCGCAAGGCGCGGGCGCCGCGAACCGGCAATGTCGATCGCGCGAAACCGGGACTTAACCGACAGGAAAGATAGCTGTCGGCTGTCGACGACGGGGCGACGTTGACGATGAGACGTCTCGTGATCCCGCGTGACCTGTCGCGGCCGCCGGCGGCGCGCCTCCTCAGCCCGCCTGGCGCCCCGGGGCGAGCAGGCTCACGACGAGAGGGCCCGCGCGCGGGCGGCGCCTCTGCCCGCCCGCGCCCCGCGGCTACTGCGCGCCGCACCCCTCGAGGGCGGCCATCATGCGCCAGCAGGCGATCCGCTCGGTGGACTCGACTCGTAACTACGGGTTTTTCGCGCAGCGGACCCCGACGTAGGGGCGGCGCGTCGGCGCGTCGTGGCTGTCGCGGGTGGATGAAAGCAGGTATCGCGCGTCATCCGAGAAGGAGCCGCCCCGCAATACCCGTTCGCCCCCCCCCTCCGAGTTAGCGCAGTCCGTGCAATCTTCAGGATAGTCCCACTTTATATCCAGAGCCCATTCTCGCATGTTCCCGGCCAGGTTGGCCTGCCCCCATCTTCCATCTCCTGTCTTCCATGATCCGACAGGCAAGATGTCCATGAACGTACACTTCTCTGGGGTATCCGTGAAGGTGCAGCCATACCCCGCAAAACTCTGATCGATCGTCTCATCCGTGGGTGACATCGACCACGGGTACGGCCGCTGATCGTCTCCGCCCGCCGCTGCGTAGTTCCACTCCGCCTCCGTTGGCAAGCGGCCCCCATCCCAGGCGCAGAACGCGAACGCAGCATACCAGCTCAGGCAGTTCATTGGCAGACTCTCGTTGTCGCCCGCCGTATCCGTCCACGTCCGGAACATCGAGTCGCACTTTACCTCGTCCTTGAGCAATGCCGCGCTCGAAGCCAGATACCCGTTCCACCTCGAATCCCACCCGCTCCCCTCGATCTTCGGGTGTTTCCCGGCTCCCGGATCGGGGAAGCTCCCCGGGTACGCATCAACGAACGCGCGGAATCGCCCCACGGTCACCTCGAACCGGTCCAGCAGGAAGTCGCTCACCTTGGCCGGATGCTCGCTGTCATTGCTCCGGTTGAAGCTCCCGCCCGGCACCGCCGTCGTCGCGCAGCAGCTCTCGTTTCTAATCGGCCCGCACGTCGGTGCCAGGTCGGCGCAGCTCGGAGGTGTCACGCAGGTCCCTCCGCGGCACACCGGCGCCCTGGCGGGGCACGGCGCCTCGTCTTGCCACGCTCCGCGGTCGTCGCACCGCTGCGGCGTGTTCCCCGAGCACCGCGTATCGCTGTTCGGAGCGCACACACCGCCGGGAGCGCCGCCTGAGCCTCCGCCCGACGGCGCGCCCCCCGATCCATCTGCGCCGCCCGACGTGGCAGCCCCGGCTCCATCAGAGGAGGCGTCAATCCCTCCGCTACCCCCGCCGCCCGGCGCTTGAGCGTCGGTGAAGTCATCGAGGCCGAGCAGCGCCCCGCACGATGCGCCCGCCAGCGCCGGCAACACGGCAAGCAACGCAGAACGAAGACCACGTTTCATGATACGATTATACACGAGCTGGCGCGCATCTCACCGCTCGGCTGGCGCCCGGGCCGGCTCAGCCAGCGAAGCCCTCGCGACGACCAGAGCGGCGGCCGTCGTGACCGTGTGCGCCTCAGCCCGCGCGCGTGTAGAGCCGCGGCACCGAGCTCTCGAGCGCGGTGACCAGGCGCTCCACGGCGCCCTGCGAGCGCGGATCCCGGATCCCCGGTGTGCTCCACCGCGAGTTCTACGTCGAGGCGAGGCAGCCTGCGTCGGAGGTTCGCCATCGCCGAGGGCAACCAGCGGTACGCGGTGTAACACTCGCACACGATGCGGACGCGCGTCGCCGCGGCCATGGGCGCCGTGACCTGCCGCTCAATCTCGCGGAACTGCGCGAGCACGAACCCGGCCCCCGCCCGCGTCGATCTGCTCCACCGAAGCGGTAAGGACAGGCGCAGTGTGCACACGTCCGCTGCGTCCGCATCATTGAAGGCGGCGCCGGGCACGAAGGCGACGCCGCGATCCACGGCCCTCGGCAGCAGCTCCACGGCGTCGAGGCCGGGCGCTGGCGAGCGGCAAGGCTCGGGCAGCGGAGTCCACGCGAGCGGCGGGCCCGCCGTTCGGTCCAGGCCTGCTCACCCCTCCGGTGCCACCGGCAGCCCGAGCAGCCGACCGAGCGCCTCGTGAACGACGCGGGTCCCCACCGAGGTCATCGCCGCGCCCGGGCGCTGGCCTTCATCGTACGCTGCGCGCCGCGCTGTCGCCGTGCTGCGACCATGCGGCTACCGCCGGTCACTGCGCGCTGCACCCCTCGAGCTCGGCCATCATGCGCCAAAAGGCGCGGGCCTTGACCTCACAGCTCTCCTGCGTCGTGTGCGTGTACTCGTACTCCGCATTGCCGGACGTCTCCACGTCGTAATGCGGGTGTTGCATCGGGATCTCGACCCCGTCCACCTCTGCGGTGTGCCGTTCGCCGTTCCAGTGGACGTCGAGGTCCTCGAAGTCGTAGAGGATCTTCCCGTGGTCGCGGCAGAAGTCGCGGATCTGCTGGTTGCGCTTCGCGCGGTTCACGCGGTTATACTCCGCGTCCCCGGGGCCGGTCATGTAGATGAACGTGACCTCCGGGAACTCCTGCCCGAGCGCGTCGAGCGTGTCCAGGTAGAGCTGCACGCTCTCCTCGGTCTGCTCGGAGATCTCGAACGACCACGCCCACATCGAGTACCGGATCTCCGGGTGATCGCGCAGGATGGCGCGCAGCTCGTTAACCCCGGCCTCGGTCCCCCAGTACTGATCCCCCTTGACGAGGTTGCTGTCGAGCATCCCGTCCCACATCGGGAAGACGCCGGTCTCGGAGGGGACGTCGCAATACTCTGCCTCGAAGCCGTACGCAGGGTTGTTGGCCTCGATGCTCTCGGCGCCGACGATGATCTGCGAGCCGTGCGAGCGATGGGTGTAATGGAAGATGAAGTCGCCCGATTTGAGCGCGTCGAGGCAGCTCGCCGGGATCCCCTCGAGCGCCGCGTGCCGGTGATCGAAGGTCCGCGCATTCGCGGGATCCGGGTCGGGATCGCCGCCCGTCCCCGTGGTCGCCCCGGCCCCCGCGCCGCTGGTCGACCCGGCCCCCGCGCCGCTGGTCGACCCGGCCCCCGAGCCGCTGGTCGACGCGCCGCCGGATCCCGTGGTCGATCCGCCGCCCGAGCCGGCGCTCGGCTCGCCGCCCGCGCCAGTGTCCCCCGCGGCGTCGTCGCCCCCGCAAGCCGCAACGCCGAGGGCGAGAACGAGTCCGAGCATGATCGTGCTGGATTGGTGCAAGAATTTTATCATGGCACTGTGAATTCTAGACGGCGCCGCGGCGAGCGCAACAGGTCTCTCCGGCGTTCTCTTGCTGGCGCGCCGGGGTCGCCGCGGCATGTCGCGGCCGCGCTCCAGCGCCGCGGCCACGCGCCTGTGCTGCATTGCGCAAGCGCCGCTCCACGCCAGCGGCCGGGCCCGGCAGCGGCCTCAGGACGCCGGGCGCGCGCGCAGAGATCGGAAGAAGGCGCGCACGTCGTCGAGGAGGAGATCGGGCGCCTCGAGCGCCGCGAAGTGCCCGCCGCGCGGCATCTCCGTCCACCGTACCAGGTTGGCCCGGCGCGCGACCCAGTCGCGCGGCGCGCGGTAGATCTCCTTCGGGAAATCGGCCACGGCGGTCGGCGCCTCGATCCTGTCGAGGAGGTACGGCGGCATCTCCTCGTCGTGGACGGTCTCGTAATAGAGGTTGGCGGCGCTGGCGATGCTGTTCGGCGCCCAGTAGAACATCGCGTTGGTGAGCAGCTGATCCTTCGAGAAGGCGCGCTCGACCTCCCCGCCGCAATCGCTCCAGGTGCGGAATTTCTCGACGATCCACGCCAGGATCCCTGCGGGCGAGTCCGCCTGCGCGATCGCGAGCGACATCGGCTTGGTCCCCTGCACATGGGCGTATCCGCCCTCCGCGGCCCGGAACGCGGCGATCTTCGCGAGAGCGCCCTTCGCCTCCTCGGTCAGCTCCCCCGCGGGGGGCACCCCGAACGCCATGTTCACGTGAACGCCGAGGAGGTGCTCGGCGTGCGCCCCGCCGAGGCGCGCGCTCACCATGGCGCCCCAGTCGCCGCCCTGCGCGCCGTAGCGTGGGTAGCCCAGCGCCTCGACCATGAGCCGGTCGAACGCCGCGGCGACGCGGCGGACGTCCCACCCGGGCTCGCGCGGCTTGCCGCCGAACCCGAACCCCGGCAGCGCCGGGACCACGACGTCGAACGCGTCGGCCGGATCGCCGCCGTGCGCGGCCGGATCGGTGAGCGGGCCGATCAGGTGGTGAAACTCGTACATCGATCCCGGCCAGCCGTGAATGAGGAGGAGCGGGATCGGATCCGGACCCTTGCCGCGCGCGTGCCAGAAGTGGAGATCGACGCCATCGATCTCGCAGAGATACTGAGGGATGCGGTTGAGCGCCGCCTCGTGGCTGCGCCAGTCGTAGCGAGCGCGCCAGTGCTCGCAGAGCTCGCGCACATAGGCCACGTCGGCGCCGTGAGCCCACCCGCCGCCGGGGAGCGGATCCGGAAAGCGGGTCGATGCCAGGCGCCGGCGAAGGTCGTCGAGCGTCGCGTCGGGGACATCGATGCGATAGGGGCGCAGGTGCATACGCCGACACTACCTCAGGGGGGCAGGATGCGAAGGACGAATCCGCTCGTGCTCGGCGACTCGACGGGCCCCGAGCCGACATCGATGGATCCGTAGAAGAGGCCTGCTACCCAGAGCGTCCCGTCGGCGGCGCGCGCGATGCCCTCGGCGGAGCCGGCGCTCGCCGCGTAGCGCTGGGTCACCGTGGCATCGGAGGAGCCGCGCGTGTACGCCGCGAACGGCGCGTAGTCGAACGTGACGTTGTCATCATACCGACCCGCTGCGTAGACGCCGCCCTCGAGGTCGGGCGCGAGGCCGTAGGTCGTGCCGCTCGGCTCCGGCGTGATCACCCACTCGGCTGTCCCGCTCTCCGTGAGCTTCGCGACGAACGGCGTCCCCTCGATGTCCGCGTCCACGGTGATCCCGAGCACGTCGCTCTCGCCGCTCACCGTGCCTGCCAGGAACGTGCCGCCGCCGACGGCGATCGCGTTGCCCATATCGAACTCCGGCCCGCCGAAGCGCCGCGCGAACCGGCGCTCGCCGGCGCTCGAGAAGCGGGCGACGAAGCCCATCATCGTCGAATCGGTGGGCAGCGACAGCGCCGTGTCATCGATGGTCAACGGCCCGTCGGCGTAGCCCGCGACCGACACGTCGCCGTCCTCGTGCACCGCGATGCCGGCGACGGCGCTCCCGGTGAAGGCATCGCCGCTGCCGCCGGGGTGCTGGAACACCTTGGCCCAGGCGAGGTCGCCCTCCGGCGTGAGCTTCAGGAGGAACGGGGACTCGCCGTTCACCTGCACGAGACCACCGCCGAAGTCGATGTCTCCGTCGACATAGCCTCCCACGTATACGTGGTCTGTCGCGTCGGAGGCGATCGCGAGCCCTCGATCCGTGGCGGCGGAGCCGAAGCGCCTCGCCCAGAGCACGGCGCCGTCGGCGTCGAGCTTGGCCACGAGCGCGTCGGGATCGGCCAGCGGGGCCGTCAGCGTCGTGCTGCCCATCGTGACCTCGCCGTAGAGCTCGCCCGCGAAGAGCACGTTGCCCGACCGGTCGACGGTCACCGCGTTGGCCGAGGATTGCTCCTCCGTGGCGATGGGCGCCGACCAGCGGAGGTCGCCGTTGCGATCGAGGCGCACGAGGAACGCGCCTCGTTCGGTGATCGTCCGATCGCCCAGCGTCGTCTCGCCGAAGGCCTCACCGCCGACGTAGGCGCCCCCGTCGTCTGCCCCGGCGACAGCGATGTTCCAGACCATGCTGCCCAGCTCTTCCGTCGGGTGAAGATAGATGGCGTCAGCAGCGGCGAGCCCGGCGACCGCGCCGGTCGACCCGCCGCCGGCGCCGCTGCCGCCAGCGCCGCCGCCGCCGCCGGCGCCGCCATCCCCTCCAGCGCCGCCGCTGCCGCCGGCGCCGCCATCCCCTCCAGCGCCGCCGCTGCCGCCGGCGCCGCCATCCCCTCCAGCGCCGCCGCTGCCGCCAGCGCCGCTGCCGCCAGCGCCGCCATCCCCCCCAGCACCGCCGCTGCCGCCAGCGCCGCCAGCACCGCTGCCGCCATCGCCGCCGGCCCCGCTGGTGACGCCGCTGTCGCCGCCGCCGGATCCGCCACCACCTCCCTCGAGGTCGTCACCGCAGGCCGCGCACAGGAGCCCCAGAGCCATCCAAAGCAGGATCTTCATTCGCGCAACGTAGACGAGCGCGGACCGAGCTCGAGGACGAATCAAGCGCCATCGCCCGACAGAGCACGTTCGTCACGCCAGCCCATCTTGCAATTTATCAACGCAGATGAACAGGCGAGGGCTGTCGCGCCCCGGATCTCGCGCTCGGCCCGTCTCGAGAGCGCCACGCCGACGACCGGCCGCCTCGGACGGCGTGAACGCAGGTGGTCCAGCGATCGCATCGGGAGGAGCGCCCGAGTCGACCGGGTTCCCCCCGACTGCCCTGCTCGGGCCGGAGCATCGCTCCCGACCCTGCCTCCCGGCGGTCGTCCAACGTGCCAGTCGCCGCGTCGCTGTGTGAAGCGCAAAGGCGCCCGGAACGTCGCGCACACAAGGACAATCTCTCGCCATCTCCCGCCTCATCATGGCCGGAGCCTTTCCTATCCTGTACGCTCATCCCACCTCCCTTGGCATCCAGAAGGAAGCCATCGCCATGCATTACGCCCCGGATTCCGTCGTAGGTGGGAAGTACCGTCTCGAGCGTCCGCTCTCGCGCGGCGGGATGGGCTCGGTGTGGCTGGCGCGGCACATCAACCTCGGCTCTCCCGTCGCGGTCAAGTTCATGGCGCCGACGTTTGCGACGTCGGCCGCGTTCCTGGCCCGCTTCGAGCGCGAGGCCAGGATCGCCGCGAACCTTCAGAGTCCGCATGTCGTCTACGTCCAGGACTATGGCATTGACGACGACACCCCGTACCTCGTGATGGAGCTGCTCCAGGGCGAGGACCTCGGCACGCGGCTCGAGCGCGTCGGCCGGCTCTCGCTCGCGGACGCCACGCGGATCCTCGCGCAGGCCGGCAAGGCGATCCGCCGCGCGCACGACGCCGGCCTCGTCCACCGCGACCTCAAGCCCGCCAACCTCTTCCTCGTGCGCGTGGAAGAGGAGCAGGACGAGATCGTCAAGGTGCTCGATTTCGACATCGTCAAGGAGACCGGCGCCCGGCTCACCGACGAGGTGACGCGCACCGGCGAGCTGCTCGGCTCACCCCATTACATGAGCCCCGAGCAGGTCCGGGGCGAGAAGGACGTGGACCAGCGCAGCGATCTCTGGTCGCTCGCGGTCATCCTGTTCTACGCCGTCACCGGCGAGCTCCCCTTCAAGGGCGATCAGCTCGGCGCGGTGATCGCCAACATCCTTGTCGCGCCGCTGCCGAGCGCGTCCGGGCTCGCGCCCGATCTGCCGCCGACGATCGACGCGTTCTTCGCGCGGGCGCTGGCCCGCGACCGGGCGCAGAGGTTCCAGTCGATCGGAGAGATGATGGGCGAGCTCCGCCGGCTCGCGGGCATGGGGTCGCCGTCGATCCCGGATCTGCATCAGGCATGCTCCGGCGCGCCGAGCTCCTCTCAGCCGAGCCCTGGCATGACGATATCGCTCGACGATCTGGAGCTCGTCACGCCCGAGGTCGCGCCCCGCTCGATGAGGCCAGGCACCCTGACCGGCGCCAGCTCGACGGCGCGGGAGGCCGCGCATCCGAGGCCTTCGCGCGCGAGGCTGGCGCTCGGCGTCACGATGACGGTGCTCCTCGGCGCCGGCATCACCGCCGCCGTCAGCCAGGGCAGCGCGGGGGGCCGGGGCACGACGGGCGCAGAGGCCGCCCCCGCGGCAGCCTCCGTCCCCGAGCAGACCGCAGCTCCACGGCCGGCGGAGCCGCTGGCGTGGCCCGAGCCTCAGCCGAGCGTGACGCCCGGCGAGGCGTCCCCGCCCGAGCCGCCGCCGCGCGCGACGTCCGGTGAGCCGGCTGCATCCGCGGCGAGATCGGCCGCGGCCGCTCCCAGGGATGCGAGGGTGCGCCCCTCGCCGTCGGCGACGGCGTCACGACCGTCGTCGATCGCCAGGCCGCGGGCGCCGCATACCGCGGCCCCCGATCCGGCCATGAAGCCGCCGGTTCCGCAACCGATAGCCCCCGAGCCCGACCGCGTCCCGATCCCGGAAGTGCCGTTCTGATAACGCGTCCTCAAGGACAGCTCTGGGGTGCCGGACCGCGCGTGGCCGCTCCCGTCCGACTCAGCTCATCACGCGATGACGCGTGCGCTGACCGAGGGGGCGGCCTCGGTGCTGGCCGAGGGAGCGCGGGGCGGGGCGGGCGGCGCGGACAGGAGCGCATGGCGGCCTGCATGGCGGCGAGCGTCTCGCCCACGGCGCTTCACGCTCGACCATGCCGATCACGCGATGTCGCGGCCACCGGCGCCCCTGGAGTCCGGATCGCGCCGAAGCGTCGCGAAGGTCCTCGGATGCCGTGTGCCTCGGAATCCCGCCCTCCGGCTATGACCCCGTGGACTGATACCGCCGCTCCCCGAAGCGCCAGACGCGCAGCGACACGAGCAGGAACGCCGCGCCCACGAGCGGCGACGCCCAGCGCGCAGCCTCGGGCAGCGCCGGTACCGTGGGCCGCTCCAGCAGCGCGCCCGCGGGGATGTAGCTCACGAACGCGAGCGGCACGATAAAGGTGAAGAACCGCCGGAACCAGTCGCGGTACAGGGTCAGCGGGTACTGCGCCGCTTCCGTGCCGCCGTACGTCACGGTGTTCATGATCTCGAGCGACTCGACCGTCCAGAAGCACAGCGTCGCCTGGAGCACGAGGAGCCCGTAGAACACGCACGCGCCGCCCGCGATCGCGCCGGCGAGCAGCGCCGCCTTGGCCGCCGTCCACCCGACGTCCAGCGCGCCGGCGGCCCACGCGAGCATGACGAGGCCGACGGCGAGCCGCCCGGCGCGCAGGAACTGGAACTCCCGCGTCGCCACCTGGAACGCCGTCGAGCGAGGGCGCAGCAGGAGCCGGTCGAAATCGCCCGACTTCACCGTGGTGGAGAAGGTGTCGAATCCGCGGCCGAACGACTCGGCGAGCGCAAAAGAGACGTTGACGAGGCCGAACAGGAGCGCGACCTCGGCGAAGCGCCACCCCCGGACCGCGCCGAAGCGGTCGAACAGCGCCCACACCCCGAGCAGCTCGATGCCCACCGTGATGAACTGGCCGACGGACCACATCGCGAACGACGCGCGATACTGCATCTGCGACCGCAGCGACGCGGCGGCGAGCCGTAGATAAAGCTGGATTGCGTCGCGCGACATCTCGTCAGTCTCTCGCCTCTTCCTCGTCTGCTCCCCGCCCCTCACCCGCCCTGCACCACGAGCCGCCGCAGGCCGCGCGCGACCATCGCGCGGCCGAGCGCCACGAACACCGCGGTCCACAGCGCCTGGTGCAGCAGCACGCCCGGCAGCGCCCCCGCGGGCAGGTGCCCGAGGTAGAGCCGGAACGGCGCGTCCATCATGCCGCGGAACGGCAGCGCGTCGAGCCACGGCTGCATCCACGACGGGAACAGCGGCAGCGGCACGACCATGCCGGAGCCGATCAGGACGACCGACGGCACGATCCGCGAGATGCCGTCGCCCGAGGTGGTCCACAGCATCGTCGACGTCACCGCCGTCGCGAACGCGCCGACCAGCGCCGCCGCGCCGGCCATCGCCGCCGCCCACGCGCCCGCCGCGGCGAGCGACGGCGGCAGCGACATGCCGAGCAGCGGCACGGCCACCGCGACCATCGGCGCCGCGCGCAGCGCCGTCGGCGCGAGGCGCGCGGCGAGCGCGCGGGTGAGCCACAGCGCATGAACGTCGAGCGGGCGCGCGAGCTCGTAGCCCACCGCGCCCGTGCGGATCAGCTCGCGCACCTCGGGATCGGGGTTCGTCGAGAACGGCATGAGCTGAAAGAACGCCTGCCCGAGCCACGTGTACGTGACCGCCTGCCCGAGCGCCATCGGCGGCGCGGCGGACGTGGGGCCCGCGGCGTTCGCGTAGAACGCCTCGAGCACCATCACCTTGATGAGCCCCCAGAACAGCTGCGTGCCGAACCCGGCGGCGGCCGCCGCGCGGTACTGCAAGAGCGCGCGGAACCGCGCGCGGAACACGGCGAGGTAAGCGCGGAGCGCGCTCACGGCCGCGCGCGCGCCTCGTCGCCGTCGCCGCCGCCCTCGCCGCCGCCCTCGCCGTAGAGCCGCGCCACGATCTCGTCGATCGGCGGGTTCTGCACGAGGAGGTCGCGCACAGGGTAGCGGGCCGTGACGCGCCCGACGAGCTCCGCCGTCGAGATCGCCGCCGGATCGAAGCGCAGCGTCACGCGGTCGCCCTCGCGGCGGATCACCTCGGCGTGCGGCTCGTCGATCGGCGCCGCGGGGTCGGTCAGGTCCACGATGAGCCAGCGCTCGGCGGTGACCTGCGCGCGGAGCGCCTCGAGCGAGCCGTCCGAGAGCACCCGGCCGCCGGCGATGAGGATGACGCGCGAGCACAGCGCCTCGATGTCGTCCATGTCGTGCGTCGTCAGGATCACCGTGACCCCGCGCTCGCGGTTGAGCCGCTGGATGAAGCGCCGCACCGCGAGCTTCGAGACGGCGTCGAGGCCGATCGTGGGCTCGTCGAGGAAGAGCAGCTCGGGCGCGTGGAGCAGCGCCGCCGCGAGATCGCAGCGCATCCGCTGGCCGAGGCTGAGCTGCCGCACGGGCGTGTCGAGCAGCGGCGCGAGGTCGAGCATCGCGACGAGCTCGTCGCGGGCGCGGGCGTGGTCTGCGGCGCCGACGCGGTAGATGTCGCGGAGCAGCTCGAACGAGTCGATCACGGGCAGGTCCCACAGGAGCTGGGTGCGCTGGCCGAACACGACCCCGAGCCGCCGCACGTGCGCGATGCGCTCGCGCCAGGGGACGCGGCCGTCCACCTCGCAGCGCCCCGAGTCCGGCACGAGGATGCCGGCGAGGATCTTCACCGTGGTCGACTTGCCGGCGCCGTTCGGCCCGATGTACCCGACGAGATCGCCTCGCTCGAGCGAGAACGAGACGCCCGCGAGCGCGTCCACGGCGCGGTAGCGCGGGCGCAGCAGCCCCGCGACGGCGCCCCACGCGCCCGGCCGGCGCTCGGCCACGCGGTACGCCTTGCGGAGATCCTCGACGACGATCAGCGGCATGGCAGCGGGCGCGCCACGGCGGGGCGCGGCGCGGGAGCATACAGGACCCGGGTCGGGCGGCCAGCCCGCGGTCATCAGTCCCGGATATAGACGCTGAGCCCCTCGAAGCTGGCCGAGTTGCTCCTGTCCGCGAGCCTCGCCACGACCCGGATCGCGTCGCTCCCGCCGGCGGGGACCGTCATCGAGCAGCTGCTGTTCATGTGGGTCGCGCCGGATCCGCACCCGGCGCCGCCTTCCAGCTCGAACCCGTCGCACGCCATCGCGCCGACAGGCGCGCCGCCGCGGAGCAGCGTCACCTCGATCCGCACGTGGTTTCCGCCGCTGTGCTCGTAGCGATCGGCGTGAACGGGGAACTCGAGCTCCTTTCCCGCCGGGAAGGAGATCGCCTTCTCGACGGGGACGTCGAGCCCCGGGAGATCGACCTGGCCCGCCGTCGGGCCCAGGCAGCTCAGGAGCACGCCGGTCCCGAGCGCCGCCACGACGGCGCGCGTCCGGCCGCGGTTCGCGGTGTTCCTCACGCGCCGCGCCTCACCCGCCGGACTCCTCGAGGACATCGCGCACCCAGGAATAGACGGCGACGGCGCCGGGCAGGCCGAGCGTCGCCGCCGAGAGGGCGACGACCTGCTCGATCTCCTCGGCCGATATCCCCATGGCCAGGGCCTTGCGCACGCTCGAGTGCACGGCCCCCTCGCGCATCGCGCCGCACGCGAGCGCGAGCTTCAGCAGGCGCACCGTCTTCTCGGGGAGCGGCCCCTCCGCGCCGGCCTCGCCGAGGAGCGCCCAGGCCTCGCCGAGCTTGGGGAAGCGGCGGATGAACTCCTTGTGGGTTTCCGGGGGGTCCGGCATCTGCATGGTGGAACGCTCCTCTCGGGAGAACGGGGGTGGTGTCGGGGAACGATGTCTCCCGCCGAGGATTATCCGACGCCTCGGGTCCTGCCACCAGATCTCCCCTCTTCCGCGGCCGTCGCCGGTCGAGAGCGCCACCCCTGAAGGCGAGTCGCTCGCATCGCTCTGGCTGAGTGCCTGCGGCTTCCGCCCCTGATCGCCAGCGCCGCGCGGGGCGACGCCGCGATGGCGGCCCCGGCGCGCGCGCGTTACCGTCTCCGCCGCCCATGCCGTCCGAGTCCAGCGCGCCCCCCGACGACCGCTCCCTGTTCCCGTCGTTCGACGGCCCGGCCGGATTCGACCGGATCCGCGCCGCCCTGGAGGCATTTCGCCCGGCGATCCTCGCGGTGTGCCAGCGCCACGGCCTGGCGACGGGCGGGCTCTCCGCGTTCGCGCACGGGACGAACGTGGTTGTCTCGAACGACGCGGGGCAGATCATCAAGCTGTTTCCGCCCTTCCTCCGGCACCAGTTCGAGGCCGAGCGCCTCTCGCTCGCGCGGTTCCATGGCAAGGTCCCCGCGACGACGCCGGAGCTCCTCCACGAAGCGGAGCTCGACGGGTGGCCCTATCTCGTGATGTCGCGCCTGCCCGGGCGCCCCCTGGAAGAGGTGTGGCCCGCGCTGAGCGGCGCGGAGCGGGTCGAGGCGCTGGCGCGCATCGGCGAGATCATGAGGGCCGCCCACGCGCTGCCCACCGACGGACTGGAGAGCATCGACCTCGGCTGGGACACGTTCGTGGAGCGCCAGATCGCCGGATGCGAGAGCCGGCACCGGCGGATGGGCTTGCCTGGACATCTCGTCTCGCAGATCCCGTCGTACCTCGAGTCCGCGCGCGGTCTCCTGCCTGGAGCCGTGGTCCCGGTCCTCTTGACCGGGGAGTACACGCCGGAGAACCTCCTCGTGACCCGGACGGGCGAGAGGTGGAGCGTCACCGGCATGCTCGACTTCGCGGACGCGTGCCTCGGGCCGCGCGAGTACGACCAGCTGGGCCCGTGCCTCTTCCTCGCCGCGGGCAACGCGGACCTCCAGCGCGCCTTTCTGTGCTCCTACGGATACCCGCTCACGGACCTCACCCCGTCGCTGAGCCACAAGCTGATGGCGCTCTCGCTCCTGCACCGGTACAGCAACCTCCGGTTCCAGCTCAGGATGGCTGGCTGGGAGTCCGAGGTCTCGTCCCTCGCCGAGCTGGAACAGAGGGTCTGGCCGTTCTCGGCCCGCTGATCTCCGCACGAAGCATCGCTCCTGGTGGCGCTGTCGATGAATGGATGTGGGGCGGGGACTCCCCCTCGCCGGGCAGCAGCAGCAGCGGTGGGACGACGAGCGGGGGTGACGGCAGCGCGGGAGCTACCGGCGACGGAGTCGAATTCAGCCTGGAGACGTCGCTGAAGTTCACGAACTGCGATCCGATCATCTACTGAGCGAGCGGCGGCGCCGGCTGCCCAGCAATGGCGGGCTCGACCGTGGCGGTGTGCGCGGTCGGGCATTCCCCGTGAAAGCCCTCAAGCACAGAAATAGTGTAGCTCGCGCGTCCCTCCGGCGCGGCAGCGAACGACCGGCAGATCCTGCATGCCGCCGGGATAGGGCTCGTATGGGCACTTGGGTCGTCGGGAGCTGCTCTTCGGCTCGGGCAATTTCGGCGCGAAGATGATGCCCCGATAACGGATCTCGGGGCCTTCCCGGACGACCTCGTCGATCTGGTGGTGAGCCGCCATCCGGACGATGTGCTCGGCGAGGATCCTTCCGTTCTCGATCTGCTGCCTGGAGCGTCGATCCTGCCGGACTTCAGCTCGCACAGGAATACGTACACAGGGTTTCCTGCCTCTTCGCGGTGCTGGTAGAAGATGATGTAGTCGCAGATCGAGTGGATCCCGGACCGCGCCACGAAGAGCGGGAAGATGCGGTCACCTACCGAGAACGTGCGCGGGCAGTCGGTTCGCTCGCAGGCGGCCGGGGGTTGCGCGTCGAGCTTGAGCACCACCGCCGGACCGCGCTTCTGGAGGACGATCGGCTCGCAGGTGCTCAGGACATGACTCTCCTCGAGCCGGATGGCGCCGTGAACCTTGAACTCATCGCGTAGAATGGCATTGACGGCCTGAAGGAGCGTGGACATGCGTCACTCGAAGAGCTCGGCGAACAGGCGCTGGGTGACGCTGTTCACCTTGACGATCTCGTCCTCGATCGTCTTGACGTCAAAGCCCGTCTCGTTGACCTCGATCGGACGCGCGGTGCCGTCCTGGAAGAGGTAAACACCAACTCGCTCGGGATGGATGAGACAGGCTGAGTCATAGCCGAGCTCCTCGGCTAAGCGATGCGTCTTCTCCGAGGGAGTTCCCAGCATGATCAGATGGTTGAGCTCCCGGATGATGTAATCGCTGTGGGTGCTCATCATGACCTTGAAGCCCCGGTTTACTGCCTTCGCGAGGACGCGCGCGATCTTGCGCTGGTTGTCAGGGTGGAGGTTGAGCTCGGGCTCGTCGATGATCAGGAGCTCGCTGCCTCGCGCGAGGTGGCGGAAGTAGAAGACGAGGCTCGCCAGGGATTTCACGACGGAGGCGGTGAGATGAATGGCGAGGTGCTGACCGCTGGCCTGGTGAGGCGCAAATGTGAGCTCCCCGTGCTCCGAGACGCGCACCACGCCGCCGAGGATGGCCGACTCGATCTCGCTCGCGAGATCCGCGTGCTTGCTCTCCTTCTTCGCAAGGTTGGCCATGTCGTTCGCGACGAGCAGGCTGTGCTGAATGGGCCACGGGTACCGACCAGCCCGTCGCAAGACAGTGCCGAACGCGTCAGCGGCGCCCCTGTCGTCGCTCTCCTCGAGGACCTCGTTGACGAGCTCCATCCTCTTCAAGGCGAGCTCCTTCGCGAAGATGTTGACCGCGATACGCTCCGCAGGAAACACATCGCAACCCATTGTGAACCATGTCATCTGCGATCCGAGAAGGCGGCCCGCCACCGCCGGCAACGATGCCTGAAGCTCGGAGGGAACACCGTCCCACCCAATGTCGTTCGAATGGGATCCGTCGGCAGCTCGCCCGAGGATGCGGATAGCCGCTCTCGCGGGCGGACGAGCAAGCAATGAAACACTCAAGTCATCGGTCAAACGGATGGTCGGGCCGGAAACTTTCGCTCCGAACTTGCGCGCAATCTCCTCCAGTGGGAACAGCCGCTCGGAGAGCCACGCGGTATCGTCGACGCGAAGATCGATCTTTGCGCGATCGAAGGAATGAGCCGGCGCCGCGAAGCAGCTACGCAGGTTGCCCTGGAAAGCCCGGGCGACGTCCGAGAGACATTCGCCCCAAAGTGGCGTGAGGTCGACCTCGGCCCCCGCCGCCGCCAGGAGCTTCTTGCCGATGCCCTCCAGCCCCTTCGGAGGCGTGCGCAGGAGACCGTACACACTCCACGCGAAGTACGTCTTTCCCGTGTTGTTCGGCCCCGTGAGGACGAGCAAGTCCTTGGACAGGTCCACCTCTGCCGCGCGCAGCGGTCCCAGGTTCTCGACACGGAAGCGCATGGTTTCAACCGCAAGCTACTCCCCTGCCCGCGCCAGGAGCAAGCTCTTCGCGCCGTCTCCCCAGGCGCTCCTGTGATCGGTCGCCACGCGCGGTCTGCGGCCATGGATCAGGCTCGCGGTGGCGCTTCAGCACCCTGCTGTGCATGTAGCGCGACCGCGAGGAACAACCCCAGACGGACGCCGGGCCCTGCCCGGAATAGATCCACATGAGATACTCGATGACCGCTCCTCCCCGTCACCCCGTGACCGCCGACCAGCTTCGCCCGGGAGATCCTTACGAGCTGTCGGAAGGCCGCCTGGTCGAGTGCCTGCCCAGCGGTCGCCGCGGCGGCCCGCGCAACGGCACCGGCTTCGGCGTGCTCGACACCGATCCGCTCGCCGAGGCCGCCGCGGTCGATCTCGGTGTCTCACCCCGGCCGGAGATGCTGCACGCGCCCGACATCGCGGTCGGCCCCATCCCGGACGAGCCCGGCTGGGCCACCGAGGCGCCGCCGCTCGCCGTCGAGTACGCCGACACCGGCCAGGACGAGGCGGAGCTGCACAGCAAGATCGACGAGCTGCTGGCGGCCGGCACGCGCTGGATCTGGGTGGTGCGCCTTCAGGGCGCACGGCGCGTCGAGGTCTACGAGGCCTCGAGCTCGGCCATGGAGAAGGCGCCGGTTCGCAGGGCACAGGCGAGCGCTGGCGCGCCGAAGACCCGGCGCCTTCCGGCGCGCGCGGCCTATCCGGGCGAGGCGCTGATCGCGCCGGGGGTGCTGAAGAACCCGGTGCTGGTCGAGGCCCTCTATGACCGCGAGGCCGCGCATGAGGCGACCCTGCGCAACCTGCTCCAGCGCAGGGGCTATGAAGACATCGAGGCGGTCCGGGAAGAGGGCAGGAACGAGGGGCACACGCGAGGCTTGCGAACCGCGGTGCGGGATCTCTGCGAGGTGCTCGGCATCGCCCTGTCGCTCGAGCGCGAGGCGGCCCTCGACGCCATGACGGGACCGGAGCTCTCTGCCCTGCGCGAGCAGCTCAAGCGCCAACGACGATGGCCATGACCATGTAACGGCGCGCTGCTGTACGGCGTCCGTCCACGGAAGCGGACAGCCAGGCGTCCGGCCACGCACAGCCAGACGTCTGGCCACGCCAGCGCGCACACGTCTCCTGATGGACGCGGGCCCCTGCCCGGAATAGATCCACATGAGATACTCGATGACCGCTCCTCCCCGTCACCCCGTGACCGCCGACCAGCTTCGCCCGGGAGATCCTTACGAGCTGTCGGAAGGCCGCCTGGTCGAGTGCCTGCCCAGCGGTCGCCGCGGCGGCCCGCGCAACGGCACCGGCTTCGGCGTGCTCGACACCGATCCGCTCGCCGAGGCCGCCGCGGTCGATCTCGGTGTCTCACCCCGGCCGGAGATGCTGCACGCGCCCGACATCGCGGTCGGCCCCATCCCGGACGAGCCCGGCTGGGCCACCGAGGCGCCGCCGCTCGCGGTCGAGTACGCCGACACCGGCCAGGACGAGGCGGAGCTGCACAGCAAGATCGACGAGCTGCTGGCGGCCGGCACGCGCTGGATCTGGGTGGTGCGCCTTCAGGGCGCACGGCGCGTCGAGGTCTACGAGGCCTCGAGCTCAGCCAGGCAGAAGGCGGGCGGCGCGCAGAAGACCCGGCGCCTGCCCGCGCGCGTGGCCTATCCGGGCGAGGCGCTGGTCGCCCCGGAGGTGCTGAAGAACCCGGTGCTGGTCAAGGCCCTCTATGACCGTGAGGCCGCGCACGAGGCGACCCTGCGCAACCTCCTCCAGCGCAGGGGCTATGAAGACATCGAGGCGGTCCGGGAAGAGGGGCACACCCAGGGACTGCGAACCGCGGTGAGGGACCTGTGCGAGGTGCTCGGCATCGCCCTGTCACCGGAGCGCGAGGCGGCCCTCGAGGCCATGACGGGACCGGAGCTCTCCTCCCTGCGCGAGCAGCTCAAGCGCCAACGACGCTGGCCCTGACCATGTAAGCGCGCGTCCGCGGTGTGATGTCCGTCCATGGGTGCGGACAGCCAGACGTCCGGCCACGCACAGCCAGACGTCTGGCCACGCCAGCTCTCACACGTCTCCTGATGGACGCCGTGCCCTGCCCGGAATAGATCCACATGAGATACTCGATGACCGCTCCTCCCCGTCACCCCGTGACCGCCGACCAGCTTCGCCCGGGAGATCCCTACGAGCTGTCGGAAGGCCGCCTGGTCGAATGCCTGCCCAGCGGTCGCCGCGGCGGCCCGCGCAACGGCACCGGCTTCGGCGTGCTCGACACCGATCCGCTCGCCGAGGCCGCCGCGGTCGATCTCGGTGTCTCACCCCGGCCGGAGATGCTGCGCGCGCCCGACATCGCGGTCGGCCCCATCCCGGACGAGCCCGGCTGGGCCACCGAGGCGCCGCCGCTCGCCGTCGAGTACGCCGACACCGGCCAGGACGAGGCCGAGCTGCACAGCAAGATCGACGAGCTGCTGGCGGCCGGCACGCGCTGGATCTGGGTGGTCCGCCTTCAGGGCGAGCGGCGCGTCGAGGTCTATGATGCCTCGAGCGCGGTCACGCAGAACGCGCCGGAGCGCAGGGCGCGAGCGCGCGCAGGCGCGCCGAAGCCCCGGCGCCAGCCGGCGCGCCTTGCCTTGCCGGGCGAGGCGCTGGTCGCGCCGGGGGTGCTGAAGAACCCGGTGCCGGTCGAGGCCCTCTACGACCGAGAGGCCGCCCACGAGGCCACCCTGCGCAACCTGCTCCAGCGCAGGGGATACGAAGACATCGAGGCGGTCCGGGAAGAAGGCCGAAAAGAGGGCAAGAACGAGGGGCACACCCAGGGACTGAGAACCGCGGTGAGGGACCTGTGCGAGGTGCTCGGCATCACCCTGTCACCGGTGCACGAGGCGACCATCGACGCAATGGCCGGACCGGAGCTCTCCGCCCTGCGCGAGCAGCTCAAGCGCGAACGACGCTGGCCTTGACCACGTAAATGCGTGGCCGCCGCGGCATCGCGGCAAGCCACGCGTGCAGGCCTCGACGAAGTGTCCGGTGCTCCCCTGCCCCTGGCTCGGAGCGCACGTCGCCATGCGCTTCTTTCGAGGCGCAAGGAGCACCGACAGTCCGTCCCGCGTCATGGCAAAGCGGGCTCGCGTGGAGTCCGACGCCGCGCCCGCGCCGCGCCCGCGCCGCGCCTTGACGCGCCGTTCGCGTCGCAAGATGCTCCGCGTCATGGGCGGCAAGGGACGGTCTGCGATGGTGTGGCTCTGGGCCGCGATTGCGGCTTCCTGCGGAGGCTGCGCGCAGATCCTCGGCGCGGACTGGTCCAGCTATTCGCACGGCGAGGGAGCCGGTGGCGCAGGCGGCACGGAGTGCTCTGCCGACGAGGCGACGTGCTCGCACAACACGCCGCAACGCTGCGTCGATGGCCGGTGGGAGGACGCGCCGCCGTGTCCCGCGGCAGCCCCCGTGTGCGATGGAGGGAAGTGCACCACGCCTCCGAGCTGTGTCGGGCTGGCCGCGACGTGCGGCCCGACCGGCAAGGAGAGCTGCTGCGCGACCAGGGCGGTGCCCGGCGGGAGCTTCCTGCGTCAGACCGACGACGGCACGGACCATCCGGCGACGGTCAGCGCGTTCTTGCTGGACCGGTTCGAGGTGACGTTCGGGCGATTCCGCAAGTTCGTGGAGGCGTATCCGGGGAGCCTGCCCGCCGTGGGCGCGGGAGCGCACCCCGGGATCCCTGGGAGCGGGTGGGGTGAGACATGGAGCATCGAAGACGCCGAGCTGCCTGAGGACGCGACGCGTCTGAGCAGCCACCTGCATTGCGATGCGGACTTCGATCTATGGACGGATGAGCCCGGCGACCATGAGCAGCTGCCGATGCTCTGCGTGAGCTGGTACCTGGCGTCCGCGTTCTGCGCGTGGGACGGGGGCCGGTTGCCGACGGAGGCGGAGTGGTACTTCGCGGCGGCAGGCGGAGACGAGCAGCGGACGTTTCCCTGGTCGGATCCGGCAGACTCGACCGAGATCGATGAAGACCATGCGGTCTTTGACTGCAGAGGTGACAGGGCTGGTGAGAGCCGATGCGAGTTGAGCGATGTCCAGCCAGTCGGGTCGCGGTCCAGACAGGGAGACGGGAGGTGGGGGCACGCGGATCTGGCCGGGAGCCTGTGGGAGTGGGTCCTGGACTGGCGTGGGGACTACCCCGAACCATGCGATGATTGTGCTAACATGGAGGAGACCCCTGTCGGGGAGGAAGGGGAATCCCAACGGGTGATCCGGGGCGGGGGCTTTCAGAAGGAAGAGTTGTTCCTGCGCTCTTCCCACCGCAACTCCTACCCCCCATCGGTCCGCTACAGCCACGTCGGGGTCAGGTGCGCGAGGACGCCGTAGTCATGAGCCGATGCGGTCGCGCTGAACGGCGCTGTTGAAGCGGACTTCGCCGCGCCTGCCGGCTGGTGTGTCGTCAGGCCTGGGCCACCAGCGGCTCTGAGATGGGGTATCCGGGCCACGGCCAGACGTCTGGCCACGCACAGCCAGACGTCTGGCTACGCCAGCTCTCACGCAACCCCCCTCTTCCCAACGCGCTTCCCCTCACCTCCCCCACCGTTCCCGCCCGCCCAGGCACACGCCCGCGTAGTCGGCGACCATCCTCTCCAGCGAGAACCGCTCCCGCGCGCGCTCCCACCCCGCCGCCCCCATGCGCGCCCGCCGCGCCGGGTCTCCCGCCAGCTCCACCAGCGCCGCCGCGAACGCCTCGGCGTCGCCCGGCGGCACCAGCCGCCCCGTCACGCCGTCGTCCACCTGCTCGGACATGCCGCCGACCGCGGTGGCCACCACCGGCAGCCCCTCGGCCATCGCCTCCAGCGACGCGTTCGGGCACCCCGCGGGCTCGGCGATCAGCGCGAACACGTCGAGCTCGCGCAGGAAGCCGCGCGCGTCGTCGAGCTCGCCGACCCACTCGACCGAGAGCCCCGCCGCCATCCGCCGCAGCGCCTCGGCGTGCGCCTCCGCGCCGCGCTCGACGCCGCCCGCGATGCGCAGCACGTGCGGCGGCAGCCGCGGCGCCGAGAGGCGCAGCGCCGCGAGGAGCTCGTCGAGCTTCTTGTGCGGGTGGATCCGCGCCGCCGTCCCGATCACGAGCCGCGCGCGCTCGCCCCCGGACGCGCGCGGGCCCGGCGCCGCGGGCGGGCGCGACGGGCGCGACGGGCGCGGACCCAGCGCCACGCCGTTCGGCACCACGTGCGCCGACGCCCCGAGCACCTCGGCGGCGAGCGCCGCCTCGGCCTCGTACTTCACGATCACCCCGGCCAGGCGCGCGCCGTAGTCGCGCGGCGTCCGGTACGGCAACCCGCGGCGCGGCGACGCGAAATACCGGCGCAACGAGGCGAAGTACATCTCGCCCGGGCTGATGTCGAAGAGCGGCACGTCGAGCAGCCCGTCGGAGAGGAGCACCTTGTGCTCGGCGATGACGTTCCACATCAGCACCGCCTCGGGCGGGTCCTCCTCGATCGCGCGCAGCAGGCGCTCCACCGCCTCGGCCGGCTCGATGTCGGCCGGCGGCGGCACCGCCAGCACCGGGATGCCGGCCGCCACGAGCGCCCGCCGCCCCGGCGTCGGGTACTCCGGCTGCTCCTCGATCACGGCCGCCCGGCCGCGCACGCCCGCCGCCCCGAGGCCGAGCAGCAGCCGGCGCGCGCTCGACTGCGCCCCGCCGGTCGAGAAGTTGTTGGTCACGAGGAGCAGCCCGTCCCCCCGGCGCGGACCGCGGTTCCGCGCGATCGCCCGCGGATAGAGCCGCGCATAGCCCTCGACCATCCGCGCCACGCTGAAGTGCCGCGCCACCACCTCCCGACCGCCCGCAGGCGCCGGGCGACCGCGCGCCGCCGACGCGATCGCCTCGGCGAACCGCTCCGGCGCGGCGTCGAGCGGCAGGTGGACCAGCGCCGGGGTCTCCGCGGCGATCTCCGCCGTGCCGCCGGCGCCGGTCGCGACGACCGGGAGGCCGGCGGCGAGCGCCTCCAGGTGCGCGAGGCTCAGCCCCTCGTGGGCGCTCGGCGACACGAGCACGTCCGCCGCCGCGAGCAGGCCCGCGACGTCGGCGACCGCCCCCGCGAAGCGCACCTCGGCGCGCAGGCCGAGCCGGTCGACCTCGCGCCGGATCTCCGCCTCCGCGGCGAGCGCCTGCTCGCTGCGCGGCGAGGCGCTCCCGGCGATCACGAGCCGCGCCGCCCGCAGATCGCCGGCCTCCACGAGCGCCGCCCGCATCGCCGCGAGGATCGCCGGCAAGAGGTGCAGCCGCTTCTGCGGCCGCGGGTTCGCCACGGCGAGCAGGACGAGGTCGTCCGGCGCGATCTCGAGGCGCCGCCGCCATGCGGCCGCCTCCGCCGGCGCGGCCGCGCGCGCCTCCGCCTCCGCGGCCGCAAGGTCGATCCCGTTCCAGACCGTGCGCGCCGGAACGGGCAGCGCGCACGCCGCGAGCTCCGCCTCGACCGCGCGCGCGCACGCCACGAGCAGCGCCGCGTCGTCCGCGCCGAGGCGGCAGAGCCCCGCCGGCCAGCCCGCGGCCACGTTGTGCACCGTGACCAGCGGCCGGAACCCGCGCGCGGAGAGGCGCGCGAGGTCCTCGGCGTCGAGCAGGTGCGCGTGCGCGAGATCCGCGCCCCACGCCGCGAGCGCGCGGGCGAGCGCGTCGAAGCGCTGCTCGCGATCGCCCGGCACCTCCGACAGGTCGAGCGCCCCCGGCGGCGCGGCGAACGTCGGGCGCGTCGGCCGGTAGACCGCGAGGACGCGCGAGCGCACGCCGCGGCGCGGCAGCCCGGTCGCGAGGTCGATCGCGATCCGCTCGGCGCCTCCCTGCTGCAGGCTGGTCACGACCTGCGCGACCCGCAGCGCCGCGTCGTCGCACACGTCGAGCGGCGCGTGCCGGACCACGCGCGCGCGCCGCCCCGCGAGCTCGCCCTGGAGGGCCGCGTCGAGCGCCTCGCCCGCGCGGAGGCGCGCCGCGACGCCCGCGGCGAGCGGCGCGTCGAGGTACACGCTCGCCGCCCGGGGCAGCCCCGGAGCGCGGCGCGCGCGCGCGGCGCGGCTCAGCTCCCCGCCCGTCGCCCGCAGCAGCTCGGCCCACGCCGCGGCCTCGGCGTCCGCGCCGGAGGGCGTGGAGACCGCGCCGACGTCGGGCGGCGTCATGACCGCGCCGAACGCGCAGAGCGGCAGCCCGGTGTCGCTCGGCGGCGGGAACGGGCCCCACTCGAGCGCCGCGGACGGGGCCGGCCACGCGCCCCCGCGCACGAGCCACACAGGCCCCGCCGCGAGCGCCTCCGCCGCGGCCGCGAGCGACGCCGCCGTGAGGTCGACCGGCGCGAGCCCGGCGAGCCGGAGCGCGCGCAGCGTGCGGCCGGCGCGGGCGCGGTGCGCGGGCGCCTCGGCGAAGACGGCGCAGATCGGAGGGCGCATGCGGGACCGACCGGCGCCGCTCAGTAGGCCGAGGGATAGCCGCGGAACGGCGCGACGACGGCCACGTCCGGCGCGCTCGAGATGCGGTCCCGCGAGCGATAGCCCCCGCCGGCGCGGTGCGGCGCGGCGACAGGCGCCGCGATCCCGCGCCCCACGCCGGGCGCGGCGGCCCACGCGGCCGCGCCGAGCTGCTCCAGCTCGACGGACGAGGGGACGCCGCCCGTGTAGACGAACTGCCCGCGCGGGCTCGGCTCGATCGGCACCGACGCGCGCCGCATCGCGCCCTTCACGAGGCAGCGGTAGTGCAGCGTCGACCCGTGCAGGTGCGGCGGGGCGCTCAGCCAGAAGCCGTCGCCCTGCGGCCGGAACGTCACGCCCGGCGGCGCGCCGGCCACGGGTCTTCCGCGGACCGCGCGGCGCACGATCAGGCCGATGAGGCCGATCACGGCGCTCGCCAGGACGAGGCCCCCGCCCGCGAACGCCACGAGGGTCCCTGTCGACGCGGTCGACGCGGTCGACCAGAAACTCGACGGCGCCTTGCGCGTGGCGCCCGCCTGGAGCGGCGCCGGCGCGCCCGGCGCGGGCGCCGCCGCGGCGGGCGCGCTCGCCTCCAGCGCGGCGACCACGCGGAAGCCGTTGTCCGCGTTGCGGCTGCCCGGGTCGTTGCGGTACCGCGCCGCGGCGCGCAGGTGCTTCGCGTCCTTGAGCCACGACCCGCCGCGCAGCACGCGCCGGGGCTTGTCGCCGGCAGGCGCCGCCGTCTGCTCGGGGTCGACCGCGGGGCCGGGCGCATAGGGACCGTACCAGTCGCGACACCACTCGTGGACATTGCCGCTCATGTCGTGCAGGCCGAAGGCGTTCGGCCGCCTCTGCCCGACAGGCCTCGTGCCGCTCCCCGCGTTGCCCTTGAACCACCCGATGAGGGCGGCCGCGTTGTCGTCGTCCCCCGCGTAGAACCGCGTCTGCGTCCCCGCGCGGCCCGCGTACTCCCATTGCGCCTCGGTCGGCAGATCGAAGGCGCGGCCGGTCCTCCGCGTCAGCCAGCGGGCGAACTCGCCCGCGTCCTTGAAGGTCACCAGCGTCACCGGGTGCTGGTCGGTCTGCGGGAAGCCGGGAGTCCTCCAGGTGAACTCCTTGCGCTGCGACAGGCCCTTGCCGTCGAAGCCGAACCCGCCGGAGGCGCCCACCTCGGCCTCGGTGCGGTAGCCGGTCTCCTGGGCGAAGCGCGAGAACTGCCCGACCGTGACCGGAAACTTCCCCAGGTAGAAGCCGCGGCTGAGCGTCACGTCGCGGGGCGCCTCGTCCTCGCCGCGGCCCGCCTCCTGGGGCGGCGAGCCCTGGCGAAAGCGGCCCGCCTTCACCAGGACGAGCTCGAGCTGCGCGCCCCCGAGGTCGACCGCGATGGCGGGCGCCGGATCGGCAGCCTGCGCAGCGGCCGGAGCCAGGAGAACAGCGGCCGTCGCAACGACGAGGGCGGAAGAGCGGCGGCGGGTGTGGGCGCGTGGCTGCACCGTCCCAGGCTACCAGAGCGCGCGGCCGGCGGGAGCTCGAAGCGATCGCCGCGAGCTACCTTCTTCGGGGCGCGCAAGGCCACGTTACGATAAACAAAGCATCTTTGCAGTTCTTTACCCGGCACATCGGTCGTTCGAGTCCGGCTCGAAACACGGCATCGCGACGCCGGTTCGATCGAGTCTTCCGAGAAGCGCGCGGGCTCGATTTACGGCGAACGGACGTACGCATTGTCCGACGAGGCGTTCGACGTGCTGTCGAGAGCGGACGGGTGGCTGGTCTTCCGGCGCGAGGACGTCGTTTCCTTGCTGCGCGATGGCCGCTTCACGACCGATCGGGCAGCGTGGGAATCCTCCAGGAACGACGCCCTCCTCTCCCTGGAACAGCAAGCTCGATCGGCTGAGCCCGCACAGCCCCTTCTCGCTTCCCCGACAGGAGGAGCGCAGGAAGAAACCGCTCGAGGGCGACGTACTCACCCAGGTGGTCCAGGCCGAGGAGCAGGGCGACCGGCTGAGCAAGGACGAGCTGGCCGCGCTGGTCGCCGCGGCGCTTGTGGGAGGCACGGAGACCACGGTCCACCTCATCTGCTTTGCGACGCACGACCTGCTCCGGTCACCCGAGGCGATCGCCGAGGTCAGGCGCGAGCCCGAGCTCGTCAAGGGCGTCATCGAGGAGACGCTCTGTCACGATGATCTCGAGCGCCGACGCGGGCATTGCCTTCGGGGGCGGTGCCCACTATTGCATCGGGGTGGCGCTGGCTCGCCTGGAGGGGCGGATCGCCATCGAAACGCTCCTCGACCGCTTTCCCGACATGGAGCTCGTGGGTTCTGCGTTGTTCGCTTCGCACCCCTCGATCCGGAAGATGACGTCACCCCCCGTCCGCCTGCGCCCCCTCACCGGATGAGGCGGCCGCGGACTCGTCGGCGCGAGCCAGCCGGCGTTCACCGTTTTCCCTGGGCGGGCGCGACGTCGCCGCCATACCCCGGGAGCCACGCGCGCGCGCTCGAATCACCGGCGCGCGCGCACGATGTGAGATCAACACACAGCAGGGATCGACGCATGCGTACAACCACCTCTTCACTCATCGCCCTCCTCGGCGCCGCCGCGCTCATCGGCTGTTCTTCCTCGGGCAACGGCCCTGAGGAGCCGGGGGACACGCTGCTGGAGCCGCCGGCCCAGGGCACCGGCGTCCAGTACCGGATGGTCTCGACGATCGAGCCGGCGCAGGAGATCGAGCGCTGCCAGCTCTTCGTGGCGCCGCCGGAGGGGCTCAACATCAACCGGGAAGAGGTGCGGTTCTCGGGCGGGAGCCACCACGTCCTCCTGTACGCGACGCCGTACACCGAGATGCCGACCGAGACGATCCGCGGCCAGAAGCTCGACCCGAGCCAGGTCCACGACTGCAACGACGGTCCCCAGGGCGACTGGGCTGTCACCGGCGTGATCGCCGGCGCCCAGTCCTCCGACGGCAAGTCGTTCCTCGGCGGTATGCCGGACGGGGTGGCGCTCAAGGTCAAGCCGGGCACGGTGCTCCTGATGAACACCCACTACCTGAACTCGTCGGCCGAGCCGATCGAGACCGACGCCCGGATCAACCTCTTCACGATCCCGGATGAGGAGGTGACGATCGAGGCGGGCATGCTGTTCCATTACAACCCGTTCATCAGCGTGCCCGCGCACGGCGAGTCGTCGGCGCGGATGCGGTGCACCACCGACAACGACATCTCGATCGTGCGGATCCAGTCGCACATGCACCGCCGCGGGGTCGGCTACGCCGCCCACAAGGTCGACGCCGAGGGCAACATGACGGAGCTCTACGCCCACGACCGGTGGGAGGATGTCCCGACGCAGGAGTTCAAGCCGGTCCTCGAGCTCAAGGCGGGCGAGGCCCTGGACTACCGCTGTGATTTCAAGAACACCGAGGCTCGAGACATCGCCCAGGGCCTGACCACCCGGGACGAGATGTGCATGCTGATCGGGCCGTATTTCCCGCGGTCCGAGGCCTACGAGAACTGCGCGAACGAGCAGAACTTCTTCGTCCCGACGTGGTTCGGCTCCGGCAAGTCCACGTGCGCCGAGGCGTTCTCGTGCATCAACAGCGCGGCGCCCGGGGACGATGCCGCGTTCTACGGCTGCGTGGTGAACAGCTGCGAGAGCGTCGGGCCTCAGCTCTCGGCGGCGCTCACTTGCCAGATCAACGGGGCCTACGGCGCGTGCGACGAGGCCTGCGGCCAGGGCGGCGAGGCGTGCAACACCTGCATCGTCACGGAGTGCGCCGCGGAGATGGACGCCTGCGAGGTCGCGACGTGCGACTGACCTCCTCCCGGTGAGCGGCGCCGCGGGGCGGGTCTCCTCCGCCCCGCGGCTCTCCGCCCCGCGCCCCGCGGCTCTCCGCCCCGCGCCCCTCCTCCGCCCCGCTCCGGCCGCGTCAGCGGGCCGCGAGCGCCCGCATCAGAACTCCCCCCGGAGCTCGACTCTCCCGAGGCCCACCCCGGCGCTCCAGACCGCGCCGCGCCGCGCTTGCGGCGCCGCGCCCGCGGCGTCGGGCGCGCCGTCGCCGCCCGGGCGCACCACGAGCAGCACGACGCCCGCCGCGGCCGAGGCGGCGCCCACGATGAAGCCCACGGTCGACACGTGGCCCAGCGTGGTCGCGGTGTCGGCGTCGCCCTTCAGCTCGGCCGGGCAGCGCTGGCCCTCGCACTGCGCCTTGATGTCCGACACCTTGGACAGCGACACGATGCCCGTCGCGGCGCCGACGCCGAGCCCCACCGCCCCGAGCCCGAACGCGATGCCCGCGGGCAGCAACGAGCCGCCGCCGCCCTCGGCGCGCGGCGGCGCTGGCGCCGGCGCAGGCGCGGGCGGCTTCAGCGCCTCGCGCACGCCGGCGAGCTCGGTCTCGGCGTCCTTCCGCGCCTCGAGGAACGCCGGCGGCGGGTCCTCCGGGAGCCGCTCGTCGAGCACCTGCTCGTACAGGGCGCGCGCGCCCTCCAGGTTCCCCAGCTTGCGCTGGCACCGCGCCATGTAGAGCACGAGCGTCGGCGCGTGGTAGAGCCGGTCCGCCTCCTGGAAGGCGTCGAACGCCTCCTGCCAGCGGTCCGCGCCGTAGAGCTTGAGCCCCTCGTGCGCCCTGGTCCGGGCGAGCTGCTGCGCGTCGGCCGAGGCGCCCGCGGACGGCGGCTCCGCCGCGAGCGCCGGCGCCGCGGCCAGCAACGTCACCACGAGCGCGCACCGGCGAAGACAGTTCGAGAGCATCATCATCCTTCTCATCGGCGAGGGTCGACACACGGGCCGACACGCTGTGTCGACACATTACGGCGAACCGCGCGCCACCGTCCAGCGGCGCCACGGGCGCCCGCGGCGTCGGCCGCGTCGCCGCGCGGGGCGCGAGCGCGGAGCGCGGAGCGCGGGGCGCGAGCGGACCTCCGCCAAGATCGTCTCACGGAAACGGATTGGATACATTGCACATGGTACTTGCTCCGTCATGACCGGTCTCCTCAAACGCTCCGAGGAAGCAGCGACGAGAGCTCGATTGAGGCTCGACAACGTCTTGACCGATGACCGGTCGCTCGTGGAGCTCCTCCGGATCGTCACCGTCGACGTGCACGAGGCGGCCAGCGTCGAGGAGGCGTTGCATCGCACCATCGCGCACATCTGCGGCCACCTGGGCTGGCCCGTTGGGCACGCGTACGTGCCGGCCACGGACGACCCCTCTCTGCTCCTGCCCACGGCGCTCTGGTACATCCACGATGAGGTGAAGTTCGCGACCTTCAAGGCGGTCACGGAGGCGACGCAGTTCACCTCCGGGGTCGGGCTGCCCGGGCGGGTGCTCGCCAGCAAGCAGCCGGCGTGGGTCCGAAACGTCACGGACGACGCCAATTTCCCGCGCGCCAGGCTCGCGAAGAACCTGGGGGTCAAGGCGGGGTTCGCGTTCCCGGTGATGGTGGGCGCCGACGTGGTGGCGGTGCTGGAGTTCTTCTCCGACGCCGAGCACGGGGATGACGGGACGTTCACGAGGACGATCGGCCGGATCGCGCGGCAGCTCGGCCGGCTGTTCGAGCGCAAGCACGCGCAGGAGATGCTGAGCCGGGAGCGGGACTTCCTGGCGGGCGTCATGGACCTCGTGGACGGCCTCATCGTGGTGCTCGACGCGCGCGGGCGCATCGTGCGGACGAACAGCGCCGCCGAGCGGGCGCTGGGCGCCGGGCGCGGGCTGCTGGAGCCGCGGTTCCTCTGGGATCTCACGCCCGATCCGGCGGCGTCGGCGCAGCTCAGGGGCCTCTTCGAGGAGCTCGGCGCGGGCGCGTCGAAGAAGCAGGTGGAGGTCCCGTGGACGGCGCGGGACGGCGACCGCCGGGTGACGGCCTGGTCCGGCGCCGTGCTGCGCGGCAAGGACGAGGGGGCCCGGTTCATCATCATGACCGGCATCGACATGACCGAGCGCAGGCGCGCCGAGGAGGAGCGCGCGCGGCTTCGAGAGGAGGTGATCCAGGCCCAGGACGCGGCGCTGGCGAGGCTCTCCATGCCGCTCATCCCTCTCAGCGACGACGTGGTGGTCTTGCCGCTCATCGGCCCGCTCGACGCGCAGCGCGCGCGCCGCGTGATCGAGGTGCTGTCGCGCGGCATCGCGGAACGCCGCACGCGGACCGCCCTCCTCGACCTGACCGGCGTGGGCGACCTCGATCCGGGGGCGGTGGACGCCCTGCTCGAGGTGGTGCGGGTCGCGGGCCTGCTCGGCGCGCGGGTGGTCCTGACGGGGATCCGCCCCGAGGTCGCGGGCCGCCTCGCCGCGAGCGGCGCCGACATCGGCCGGCTCGCGGTGAAGAGCTCCCTGCAGAGCGGGATCGCGTTCGCGCTCGGTGGCCGCTGAGCGGCCGAGTCGGGGAGGACGCTGACGCCGGGTCCGTCCAGGGGGACCGAGCCCGGGGCGGCTGTCGCTCGTTCGCCACCGGAACCGCATCATCACTGCATCGAACAGGGGCGATCATGTTCCCGCTGTGTCTCTGTTTCGTGATGTAATGAGAGGATCCCGAGAAAGGTCCGGTGCAACGATATGCGATCGACGTCGTCCATTTCGGAGCGGTGCGCGTGGGTTCGTCTTCCGTTGCTCGTGTCAGCGCTCGCCCTGGCCGCATGCGCGGCCGAGCCGCTGCACGGGGAGGAGATAGGCCCGGAGGCGGCCGTCCTGGCCGAGGGCAGCGAAGCGCTCTCGACGCGGGTCCGGCTCATGGCCGCGAACCTCACGAGCGGCACGAACCAGAGCTACGATCCCGGGCACGGCAGGCGCATCATGGAGGGGGTCAAGCCCGATATCGTGCTGCTGCAAGAGTTCAACTACGGCAGCAACACGCCCTCCGCCATTGGTGCCTTCGTGGATGACGCGTTCGGCGCGGGGTTCAGCTATTACCGCGAGGGAGGGGCGCAGATCCCGAACGGGATCGTGAGCCGGTGGCCGATCGTCGCGTCCGGCGAGTGGGACGACGCGTCGGTGAGCAACCGGGATTTCGCCTGGGCGCGGATCGACATCCCCGGTCCGGTCGACCTCTGGGCGGTCAGCGTCCATTTTCTCACGGCGAGCGCGAGCGCGCGCAACACGGAGGCGAACGCCCTCGTGTCGTTCATCGAGTCGACCGTCCCTGACGGCGATTATCTGGTCATCGGCGGCGACTTCAACACGGGATCCAGGACCGAGGCGTGCGTCTCGACGTTGAGGGATGTCGTCGTCGCGCAGGAGCCCTACCCCGCGGACGCGGGTGGGAACAAGAACACGAACGCCGGCAGGACCAAGCCGTACGACTGGGTGCTCGTCGACAGCGATCTCGAGCCGCACGAGGTCGCCGTCACGATCGGCGGGAGCAGCTTCGCGAGCGGGCTCGTGGTGGACACGCGCGTCTACTCGCCGCTCTCCGAGATCAGCCCTGCGCTCTCGGCGGACAGCGGCGCGTCCAACATGCAGCACATGGGCGTGGTGCGGGACTTCATGATCCCCGACGGGGGCAGCAGCAGCAGCAGCAGCAGCAGCAGCAGCAGCAGCGGCGGCAGCGGCGGCGGCGGCGGCAGCGGCAGCGGCGGCAGCGGCGGCGGCGGCGGGGCCGGGGGTGGCGGCACGGGCACCGCCACGGTGATCATCAATGAGGTCCTCGCGAACGAGCCGGGCAGCAACCCGGACGGCGAGTTCGTCGAGATCGTCAATATTGGCACGGGCACGGCCTCGCTTGGAGGGTGGACGCTCTCCGACGTCACGGGGACGCGCCACACCTTCCCGAGCGGCGTGTCGCTCGCGCCCTCCACGGCCATCGTCGTGTACGGCAACGCCTCCGCCGTGCCGATCGGCAGCGGGGCCGCCGGGGCGTCCACGGGAGCGCTGGGCCTCGGCAACAGCGGAGACACCCTCACGCTGCGGAACGGGCTCGGGGCGACCGTCGATAGCGTGACGTACTCGTCCGCGCTCGCGGGCCAGGACGGCGTGTCGATGAACCGCAGCCCCGATGCTACGGCGGGAGCGACGTTCGTGCTGCACAACGCGCTCGGCGGGAGCTCGTCGCCCGGCAAGCGCACGGACGGGCTGCCGTTCTAGCGAGCGTCCGATAGCGACCTTCCTCGACATCATGTCTCGGACTTCCGTCGTCGCGAGAGCTCAGCAGCTCATGTGTCGCGGGCGGAAGCTCTTGACGTGAGCTTCCTGTTCAGGGAAGCGCAGCGTCTCGACGGCCACGCCCTCCTCTCCATGGTTCATGAGAGAATGAACCACAGAGGCACAGAGGGCACAGAGGAGAGAGAGAGAGAGCGCGCGAGAACTTACACACCCAATATTCTGTCATTCTTCTTCTCTTCCTCTGTGCCCTCTGTGCCTCTGTGGTTCAAATTCTTCTTCATCATGGGCCTCGGCAAAACCTAGGCGCCGCGCCGCCTCGCCGTGAGGCGCCAGAGCGACTCGGCCACGCCGAGCAGGACATAGGCGCCGATCAGCCCCACGACGACGAACCCCGGCGCCCATCGGGCCGAGACGAGCGCGCTCGATCCCAGGGCGAACGCCAGCAACAGCGCGGTGCGGGGTTCGAAGCGAAGATCCTTGAACGACCTGAACCGGATCGTCGACACCATGAGGAGCGAGACCAGGAGCGTCGCCGCAAACACCCCCGGCGCCGCCCCGGCGCCGCCGAGCTGTCCGCCCGCGGCGCCCTCCGTCATCACGATCGCGACAAGGAGCCCGGCCGCGCCCGTGACCGGGAGACCCACGATGTACTTCGGTGGCGGCGCGGCTCCGCCCGCGTCCCGGGTCGCGAGCACGTTGAAGCGGGCGAGCCGGATCGCGCCGCACGCCGTGAACACGAACGCGCCCGTCACGCCGACAGGACCGAGGCGATGCAGCGACCCCTGGTACACGAGCACGGCCGGGGCCACGCCGAACGAGACGAGATCGGCCAGCGAGTCGAGCTGGAGCCCGAACGCGCTCTGGGTACGCGTCATCCGCGCGACGCGGCCATCGAGCGTGTCGAAGAGCATCGCGAACAGGATGAGGAGCGCCGCGCGCCGAAAATCCTCGTCCGATCGCGCCGAGGCCGAGCGCCGTACCGCGTCGAAGCCGCAGAAGACAGACGACAGCGTGATCAGGTTGGGAAGCAGATACAGCATCCTCCTCGACACGAGCCCCCGCCGCTCGCGCGCCGCCGCCTCGCCGCGCGGCCCCTCGAGGCGCGCCTCGGGGCCCCGCCCCGACCTCGCAGGGCGCCACGCCTCGACGCCGCCGTCCCACGCTGATGGATGATGTTCTGACATGGTGGCGATCCCGCGGGACATCGCCGCCGCGCGGCGCCGGGCCGGCGGCCCGACGAGCACGCTCGCCGGCCTCCTAGTACACGAGGCCGCCCGCCTTCAAGCCGCTCAGAGCAGCACCGCGATGACGCCGGCCCCGATGAGCGCGACAGCCCAGGCCCGATCCAGGTTGAACCACGCCGTGCGGAGGATCGCGACGCCGAGCTTGTGATAGACGACGAGCGCGACCGCGGCGGCCGCCGCCATCATGGCGGCCGTGTGCACGAGGACGGCGGCGAGGTAGCCCGCGGGGCTCGTCAGCGACAGGCCGGCCGCGCTGTGACACCCGCCGCCGTGGCACGGAGCCGGGTTGTCGGCGCCGAGCAGGAAGACCGGGAGCAGCATGAGCCCCGCGCCGTGCGCGGTGGCCATCAGGAACGACCACCAGGTCAGATCGCGGAACCCCACGCGCATCCCGACCCACCTCGGGTGGCGCGGCCTCACCAGCTTGAGCACGCCGAACGCGACCAGCGCGGCCGCCGTGATCCAGCGCAGCGCCGCGGCGGGGACGCTCGCGAGCCCGAGCCCGAGCAGCGCGACCGTGAGGCCGATCGACGCCGCGTGGCCGACCGCGATCGGGACGAGCGCCCGCCCCACCGCGCGGCCGCTCTTCTCCTGCAAGCCGAGGGCGACCGCGAACAGCCAGCCCATGCCCGGGTTGATGCCGTGGTAAGCGCCGAGGAGCGCCAGCGTGAGCCAGGGCGTCATGGCCGCCTACGGGTAGCAGAACGAGTCGGACGACGCGTCGCCCCCCTCGAGCCGCACCTGGTGAGGCCTCAGCGGGCCGAAATCCACGAAGAACTCGGGGTCGAGCGCCATGCCCCCGCCGGGCGCCACATCGACCTTCGCCATCCAGCCGCCGACGCCCTCCGGATAGAACTGCTCGTCCCAGGAGGCATACAGCGAGTTCGTGAAATAGACCCGGCGCCCGTCGCGGCTCACCTCGACCATCTGCGGCCCGCCCCGCAGCGGCCCGGAGCGGCGATGCGCCGCCCTGCGGACGACACCCCCGAGGTGCACCGAGCCGGTCAGCTTCGGGTGGAACGGGTCCGACACATCGTACTGCCGGAGCTCGCCCGTGCCCCAGCAGGACACGTAGAGAAACCGGTCGTCGAGGGAGAGGTTGATGTCGGTGATGAGCGGCGGGACCGCCTTGAAGCCCTGGAGCAGCGGCGGCAGGGAGCCCGGGTCCGCGGGCTCGGCGGGCACCTCGATCACCTTGCGGATCGCCCACCTGTCGCCGTCGCGATGCCAGAGCCAGACCGAGGCGGAGAGGTCCTTGACGCTCACGACCACGCCGACGAAGCCATAGGCCTTCGTCGGATCGTGCGCAGGGCGGAGCTCCAGCGCCATCTGGTGCTCGTCGCCGAGATCCAGCGCCTGGAGGTGCTTGCGCTTCCGGAGATCCCAGACATGGACTCTGTGGCCGTACTTCTTGCCGAGGAGGAGCTCCGGATTCACGCCGTCCTCGATCATCCTCGGCGTCCCCCACTCGCTCGTGAGGAGGGTGTCGTGGCCGAGGTGCCACCAGAAGTCGTAGTGGAGGAACTGCGGCCCTCGGTCGATCTCCCAGCGGCCGAGGACATCGAAGCTCTCGCAGTCGAGCACGAAGATGCCCCCGGGCCCGTCGCCGTCAGGGCTGCCGAGCGCGCTCACGTAGATGCCGTCGGGGCCGCAGTGCAGCGTGTGCGGGCGCGAGTAGCCGGCCTTCTTCGCGATCTCCTCGGCGCGGACCGTGTGGACGAGCTCGGGGCGGCGCGGGTCCGGCTTCACGTCGAAGACGAAGATGTTCGACGAGCGGAGCGCCGGGAGCAGGAGAAAGCGGCGCTCCACGTGGGGGTGCGGCGCGTAGGGGCACAGCGCGGCGCTGCACGCGTTCCAGCCCGAGTGGTGGAGCTCGTCGCCGTAGGTCGGCAGCTCGTTGACCGAGACCAGCGTGCCATACGACGGCGACCTCGGATCGAGATCGACCACCGTGAGCGCGTCGTGGCGAAGCTGGCCCGGGCGCTTCAGCGCGGCGCCCGCGTCGAGCGCGGTCACGTAGGCCAGCCGCTCGGGAGGCGCCTCCATCGCCAGGCGCGGAGACGGATAAAAGGTGGGATCCGGACGAAACCGCATGCGCTGCCCTCCTTCGTGAACGGGCGTCCGTTATAACAGAGGCCGCGCACGGGGTCCACGCCCGGCTCCAGGTCGCGCCGCGCTCCCCGCGACGTGCCTGCGCCGCGGTCTGGCGCTGCCCGGGGGCTGGCCAGCAGGCGCGCGGCCGGCCGCTCGCTCGACCGGCCGCGCTCCGCCCTACTCCTGATGATCGGTGCTGAGGAACACCTCGTGGATATCGAGCTTGCTCGGGCCCGCGAACATCTCCTTCGGCGCGCGGTTCCGGTGCGCCTCCGCGAACGCGGGGCTCCTCGTCCAGGCGATGAAGTCGTCCATCGATCGCCACCAGGTCTTCACCTCGTAGAACCCCTGGGCGTCCGGGTCCGGGCTCCACGCGCCCGTCGCGTGGTCGAGCTTCATCGGCTTCGGCCGGTGCACCTCGTTCCGGATGAAGCCGGGCGCGCGGTCGACCAGGTGAACCCGGTTCTTGAAGCGGTCCTCGAAATCGGCCTCGTGGCCCTCGGCGACAGGAATGCGGTTGGTGACGACGATCATGGCTCCTCTCCTTGCTTCCTTGCTGGCTCCTCCGTGGTGCCGGAGGCCCGCAGCCGGGCGACGGCGAGCTTAGCAGCGCTCCCACCCCTTCGGGGACAGCACCGCGCGCTCCCCCTCATCTTGCGACAAATATTCGTAGAATTTCCTGCCGCTCACCGCAATGCGACTCAGGACGCCCGGTCGGCGAGAACGGTGCCGCGCCGCCGAATCGGGCTGAATCGGATTGACACGCCCGCCGTTCGGCTCCTTTATCCGGGAGGTCTGTCAACCGCGGGGTGGTCGGGAGAAGATCGAAAGCGCGGAGCAAAGCGCTGTGAAGCAGTGACTACGGAGGTTCCCTAGAACGAACACTGGTATTCCCTGATGTCGCGCCGCCCTGTCGATTCGTCACCTCGCGTCCCGCGCTGCATTTCGCGCGGTACACACCTGCCCGGGGGCCTGTCAGTCAAATCACGGATAGCTTGATGGAATGAGAGTAATCCTCGTTTGAACTGAGGAGCTCGTACTGGACGGGAACGTGTCAAAACTCTCACAGAGCGGTCTTGCGGGCTCGTGGATTACATGTTACTCGGAGGGCGTCCGGGGCATCGATCGTACGATGTCCGTAGCGAACAGACCCGGACACGCCACGCAGTAGACCGTTCAGACTGCAGGGTGGCAGCACGGGCGCCCTGCCTCGACCGCCAGGTCTCGCCTGGTCCGCTCAGGCGCGTGGCGCTGTGCCACGCATTGAACCATCGACCCAGAGGAATATGGCCAGTCACGTCCTCATCACCGGTGGAGCGGGGTTCATCGGCTCGCACGTCGCCGACGAGCTCCTGCGCCAGGGACACCGCGTCCGCGCGCTCGACAGCCTCCTACCCCAGGTGCACGGCCCCGAGCGCCAGCGCCCGGCGTACCTCGACCCGGAAGTCGAGCTCATCGTGGGCGATGTCCGCGACCGGGAGGCGGTGAGGTCAGCGCTCCGCGGCGTGGACGTCGTGGTCCACTTCGCGGCCATGGTCGGGGTCGGACAGAGCATGTACCAGATCGAGGAGTACACCTCGGTCAACAACCTCGGCACCGCCGTGCTGCTCGAGGCGCTCGCCGAGAAGCCGGTGTCGCGGCTGATCGTCGCCTCCAGCATGAGCGTGTACGGCGAGGGGCTCTACCGGACCGCCTCCGGGACGGTGGTCGCCGGGGCGAGCCGCCCGCTCGATCAGCTCAAGCGCGGCGACTGGGAGGTCCGGAGCGAGGCGGGCGAGGTGCTCGTGCCCATCCCGACCCCCGAGTCGAAGACGCCGGCGCTCGAGTCGGTCTATGCGCTCTCCAAGTACGACCAGGAGCGGCTCTGCCTGACGATCGGGCGCGCCTACAACATCCCGACCGTCGCCCTCCGCTTCTTCAACGTCTATGGCCGCCGCCAGGCCCTCTCGAACCCCTATACCGGCGTCCTCGCCATCTTCGCCTCGCGGCTCCTCAACGACCGTCCCCCGGTCATCTTCGAGGACGGGCTGCAGCGGCGCGACTTCGTGAGCGTCGCCGACATCTCCCGCGCCTGCGTGCGGGTCATGACGGCCGACTCGGCCGTGGGCCAGGTGCTCAACATCGGCAGCGGAAAGTCGTACACCGTGCGCGAGGTCGCCGAGCACGTCCGGAAGGTGATGGGCAAGGACCGGATCGACCCAGAGATCACCGGGAAATCGCGGCTCGGCGACATCCGGCACTGCTTCGCCGACATCGGCGCGGCGCAGCGCAAGATCGGGTATGAGCCCCAGGTCTCTCTCGAAGAGGGGCTCCGCGATCTCGCTGGCTGGCTCGAGGGGCAGGTGGCGAAGGACGCTGTCGCCCAGGCCCGCGCCGAGCTCGAGTCCCGGGGGCTGACTGTATGAGCGCCGCGGAGCTCGATGCGACAAGCGCGGCCGGCGCGCCGGCGCGCCCGGCGCTGATCACCGGCGGCGCCGGCTTCATCGGGGCCAACGTGGCCCACCGCCTGCTCCAGGCGGGCGAGTCGGTGATCCTCTTCGACAACCTCTCGCGGCCGTCGGTGGCGCGCAACGTGGACTGGCTGAAGCGGGTCCACGGCGACCGCGTCACGCTGATCGCCGGCGACGTGCGCGACGCCGGCGCGGTGGCCGATGCGGTCCGGCGCGCCTCGAGCGTCTTCCATTTCGCCGCCCAGGTCGCGGTCACGACCAGCCTCGTCCGGCCGGTGGAGGACTTCGAGATCAACGCCCGCGGGACGCTCAACGTCCTCGAGGCGATCCGCGCCCAGAGCTCCCCGCCGCCGCTCCTCTTCACCTCGACCAACAAGGTGTACGGCGGCCTCCCCGACGTCCCGCTCCAGTGCCGGGACAGGCACTACGAGCCCGAGGATCCGAAGCTCCGCGCCTCCGGCATCTCCGAGGCCCGCCCGCTCGACTTCCACAGCCCGTACGGCTGCTCCAAGGGCACGGCGGACCAGTACGTCATCGATTACGCCCGCACCTTCGGGCTGCCGGCGGCGGTGTTCCGGATGAGCTGCATCTACGGCCCGCGCCAGTTCGGGACCGAGGACCAGGGCTGGGTGGCCCACTTCCTCATCCAGGCGCTCCGGCGGGAGGCGATCACGCTGTACGGCGACGGGATGCAGGTCCGGGACGTGCTGTTCATCGACGACCTCGTCGACGCCTTCCTCCTCGCCCGCAAGAACATCCAGCAGATCTCCGCGACGGCGTTCAACATCGGCGGGGGCCCGGAGAACACCATCAGCCTGCTCGAGCTGCTCGACCTCATCGAGGAACTCGACGGCAAGCGCCCCGCGACCGGCTTCGAGGCGTGGCGGCCCGGCGATCAGCGCTACTACGTCTCCGATTGCCGCCGGTTCTCCGCGGCCACGGGGTGGTGGCCGCGCGTCCGGGTCCGCGAGGGCGTCCGCAAGCTGTACGGCTGGCTTCAGGAGATGACCGGCACCGGCAAGGCCGCCGCCGGCCAGGCGACCGAGGAGCTGCGCATGGAGGGCGTCGGGTGAGGTTCGCGCTCGTCAACCCGCCCTGGAGCTTCGAGGGGAGCATTTACTTCGGGTGCCGCGAGCCGCACCTGCCGCTCGAGTACGGCTACGCCAGGGCGCTGCTCGAGGCCGCGGGTCACGAGGCGACGGTCGTCGACGCCCAGGCCCGGAACCTCTCCCAGGAGGCCGTGCGCGACGAGGTGGCCGCGCTCCGCCCCGACGCCGTCGTGGTGACCACCGCGCCGAGCTACCTCTTCTGGCGCTGCGCGCCGCCCGAGCTCCGGGTCCCCCAGCAGACGCTCCACGCCCTGCGCGACCTGCCGGGCCTCCGGTTCGCCGTGGGCCCCCACGCCTCCACCACCCCGCGGGCCACCCTGCGCAAGCTCGGGGTCGACGCGGTCGTGATGGGCGAGTGCGAGGAGGTGCTGGTGAAGCTCGCCGATCTCCCGCGCTCGCGCTGGGGCGAGATCGCGTCGATCGCGTACGGCGACGGCGACGAGGCGCGCGTGCAGGGCGGCCCGCACGGCGCCGACATGGCCCGGCTCCCGGCCCTGCGCTGGGACGACGCCACGGTGGCGCGCCACGCCCACCACCACCACCGCTTCGACAGCGCGCCGGTCGGCCCGGGCGCCGAGGTCGAGGCGTCGCGAGGGTGCCCCTACCACTGCACCTTCTGCGCGAAGGACAACTTCCGCGACCGCTACCGCAAGCGCCCGCTCCCGGTGCTCCTCGACGAGCTCGACGGGCTCATCGCGCAGGGCGTCCGCTACGTCTATTTCATCGACGAGATCTTCCTCCCCGACCGCCCGCTGCTCGAGGCGCTCGTGGATCGCCCGGTGTCGTTCGGCATCCAGATGCGCGTCGACAACTGGAGCCGCGAGATGCTCGATCTGCTCGGGAAAGCGGGGTGCGTCTCGATCGAGGCCGGGGTGGAGAGCATCACGAAGGAGGGCAGGAGCCTCCTGGCCAAGCACTGCAAGCTCTCGACCGAGCAGCTCAGCGATCTCCTGATCCACGCGAAGAAGAGCGTCCCCTTCGTCCAGGCGAACCTGATCCAGTCGCAGACCGACGACCCGGCGGACGTCACCGCCTTCCGGGAGCGGCTCCGGCAGCACGGCGTCTGGGCGAACGAGCCGGTGCCGATGTTCCCGTACCCGGGCTCGCCCGATTACACGATGCGCTGGGGTCGCCCCGACGACCAGGCGTGGGAGCGCTCGGTCGAGCATTACCTCGTTCAGTTCGATCACTTCAGCGACATCCAGGAGAGCCGCCCGCTGCCGCTCTCCGAGCTGGAAGTCGCCGCGCCGGGCCATGGGTGACGCCTTGCACGAGCTCGGCTCCGTCCTGATGACCGCCGACACGGTGGGAGGCGTCTTCTCCTACGCGATCGAGCTCGCGCGCGCGCTCGCGGCGCACGGGGTGCGGACGTCGCTCGCCACGATGGGCGGGCCGCTCTCGGCGCCCCAGCGCGAGGCCGCGGGCAGCGTGCCCGGGCTCGCCCTCTTCGAGAGCTCGTACCGGCTCGAGTGGATGGACGACCCCTGGGACGACGTCGCGCGCGCCGGCGACTGGCTCCTCGATCTCGAGGAGCGCGTCCGCCCGGACGTTGTCCACCTGAACGGCTACGCGCACGGCGCGCTCGACTTCCGCGCGCCGAAGCTCGTGGTGGCGCACTCCTGCGTCCTCTCCTGGTGGTCCGCCGTCCTCGGCGGGGAGGCGCCGCCGCAGTACGATCGCTACCGGCGCGAGGTGGCCCGGGGGCTCGCCGCCGCGTCCGCGGTGGTGGCGCCGACCCGGGCGATGCTCGACGCCCTGCTGCGCCACCACGGCGCGCTCTCGTCCGGCCGTTTCAGCCCCACGCGCGCGGCGGTGATCCCCAACGCGGCCGACCCCGATCGGTTCGCCCCGCAGGCCAAGGAGGAGTCCATCCTCGCGGTCGGCCGGCTCTGGGACCAGGCCAAGAACGTCGCGGCGCTCGGCGAGGTGGCCCCTCACCTGCCCTGGCCGATCCGCGTGGCCGGCAGCGACGTCCACCCCGGCGGGGGCTCGCGGCCGATCCCGTCGCTCGAGCACCTCGGCGTGCTCTCCCCCTCCGGCGTCGCCGGCGCGCTCGCCCGCGCGTCGATCTACGCGCACCCGGCCCGCTACGAGCCGTTCGGCCTGTCGGTCCTCGAGGCGGCGCTCTCCGGCTGCGCGCTCGTCCTGGGCGACATCCCGAGCCTGCGCGAGATCTGGCGGGACGCGGCCCTCTACGTCGATCCCGGCGACGCGGACGCGCTCCAGCGCGCGCTCCAGGCGCTGATCGACGATCCCGGCGCCCGCCAGGAGATGGCGTCCCGCGCCCGCGCCCGCGCCCTCGACTTCTCGCCGCGGCGGATGGTCCGCGGCTACCTGCACCTCTACGGCGACCTCCGCCGGCGCGCCTTCGCCGCGAGGCGCTCGCCGGCGCGCGAGGCCGCCGCGGCCGCCGTGGGAGGCGAGTGAGCCCCATGCGCATCGTCCTGTTCTGTCATTCGCTGCTGTCCGACTGGAACCACGGCAACGCGCACTTCCTCCGCGGCGTGGTCACCGAGCTCGCCGAGCGCGGGCACGAGGTCCGCGTCTTCGAGCCGCGGGACGCCTGGAGCCTCCAGAACCTCGTCGCCGACCACGGCGAGGCGCCGCTGCGCGAGGTGCGGGACGTCTACCCGCACCTCGACCCGATCCGGTACGACCTCGCCTCGCTCGACCTGGATCAGGCGCTCGAGGGCGCCTCGCTGGTCATCGTCCACGAGTGGAGCGAGCCCGAGCTCGTCGCCCGCGTCGGCGCGCACCGGACGGGCGCCTCGTACCGGCTGCTCTTCCACGACACGCACCACCGGTCGGTCACCGATCCCGGGGCCATGGCCCGCTACGACCTCACCCACTACGACGGCGTCCTCGCCTTCGGCCGGGTGATCCGCGACATCTACCTCGAGCGGCGCTGGGCCCGCCGCGCCTTCATCTGGCACGAGGCCGCGGACGCGCGGGTGTTCCGGCCGCGCCGCGACGTCCAGCCCGAGCGCGACCTCGTCTGGGTCGGCAACTGGGGCGACGAGGAGCGCACGCGCGAGCTCGACGAGTTCCTGATCGGCCCGGCGCGCGACCTCCGGCTCTCCGCCCGCGTGCACGGGGTGCGCTACCCCGAGCACGCCCGCGCCGCCCTCGAGGCCGCCGGGATCGAGTACCGCGGCTGGCTCCCCAACCACCGCGCGCCCGACGCGTTCGCGCGGGCGCGGGTGACCGTCCACGTGCCGCGGCGGCCCTACGTCGAGTCGCTCCCCGGCACCCCGACCATCCGGCCGTTCGAGGCCCTGGCGTGCGCGATCCCGCTCGTCTGCTCGCCGTGGAGCGACGCGGAGGCGCTGTTCTCGCCCGGGCTCGACTACCTCGTCGCCCGGGACGGCGAGGAGATGAAGAAGCACCTGCGGGCGCTCCTCGCCGAGCCCGCGATGGCCGCCGAGCTGGCGGAGCGGGGGCGCAAGGCCGTCCTCGCGCGCCACACCTGCGCCCACCGCGTCAACGAGCTGCTGAGCATCTCGGCCGACCTCGGCATCGAGGTCGACCGCCCTGCGCCCGCCGCCACCACCCAGCGAGCCACCGCATGAACCGACGCCCGACCTCGAGCCGATCGCTCACCATCGCCTTCTTCGGATCGAGCCTCGTCTCCGCCTACTGGAACGGAGCCGCCACCTACTACCGCGGCATCATCCGCGCCCTCGCCGCGCGCGGCCACCGGGTCACCTTCTACGAGCCGGACGCCTACGACCGGCAGAAGCACCGCGACATCGAGGACCCGCCGTGGGCCCGCGTGGTGGTCTACTCCGGCACCGACCCGGCGGAGCCCCGGCGGCTCGTCGAGCAGGCGCGGAGCGCGGACGTCGTCGTCAAGGCGAGCGGCGTCGGCGTGTTCGACGAGCTCCTCGAGGCCGAGGTCGCCGCGATCGATCGGCCGGGGCTCACGACCATCTTCTGGGACGTCGACGCGCCGGCCACGCTCGAGCGGGTCCGGACCGACCCGTCCGACGCGTTCCGGCCGCAGATCCCGCGCTACAGCCTGGTCTTCACCTACGGCGGCGGCGACCCCGTGGTGCGCGGCTACGAGGCGCTCGGCGCGCGGCGCTGCGTGCCGATCTACAACGCGCTCGACCCCGAGACGCACGTCGAGGTCGCGCCGGACCCGCGGTTCGACTGCGATTTCGCGCTCCTCGCGAACCGCCTGCCGGACCGCGAGAAGCGGGTCGAGGAGTTCTTCCTCCGGCCCGCGGCCGCGCTCCCCGAGCTCAGGTTCCTGCTCGGCGGCAACGGCTGGCAGGACAAGGCGATGCCGCCGAACGTCCGGTACGTCGGGCACGTCTACACCGCGGATCACAACGCCTTCAACGCGAGCGCGCGCGCGGTGCTGAACGTGGCGCGCGACAGCATGGCGTCGGTCGGCTTCTCGCCGGCGACCCGGGTCTTCGAGGCCGCGGGCGCGGCCGCGTGCCTCATCACCGACGCGTGGGAGGGCATCGAGCTCTTCCTCGAGCCCGAGCGCGAGGTGCTTGTCGCCAGCAGCGGCGACGAGGTCGCGGCGATCCTCCGGGCGCTCACGCCCGAGCGGGCGCGCGCGATCGGCAAGGCGGCGAAGCAGCGCGTGCTCGCCGCGCACACCTACGCGGAGCGGGCGAAGCAGGTCGAAGCGCTGCTCGCCCGCCCTGACGACGCAACCCTCACCGCGGCCGCGCCGTGAAGACAACCTCCTTCGTTTTCCTGGGCCTCTCGATCACCTCGTCGTGGGGCAACGGCCACGCGACCACCTACCGCGGCCTGATCAAGCGGCTGGCGCAGCGCGGCCACCGCGTGCTGTTCCTCGAGCGGGACCTCTGGTTCTACGCGGAGAACCGCGATCTCCCGAGCCCGCCCTACGGCCAGACCGAGCTCTACCAGGGCCTCGACGACCTCCGCGCGCGCTTCGGCGAGGCGGTGCGCGACGCGGACGTGGTGGTGGTCGGGTCGTACGTGCCCGACGGGGTCGCGGTCGGCGCGTGGGTGACGGAGACGGCGCGCGGGAAGACGGCGTTCTACGACATCGACACGCCGGTGACGCTGAAGAAGCTCGAGCGGGGCGACACCGAGTACCTGTCGGCGGCGCTGATCCCGCGGTACGACCTCTACCTCTCGTTCACCGGCGGCCCGACGCTCGACGTGCTCGAGCGCCGCTACGGGGCGAAGCGGGCGCGCCCGCTCTACTGCTCGGTGGACCCGGACGAGTACTTCCCGGAGCGCGCCTCGCCCCGGTGGGATCTCGGCTACCTCGGCACCTACAGCGCCGATCGCCAGCCCACGCTGGACCGGCTGCTGGTAGAGCCGGCGCGCCGCTGGGAGCAGGGCCGCTTCGCGGTGGCCGGGCCGCAGTACCCGGCGGACATCGCGTGGCCGGCCAACGTCGACAGGACGGATCACATCCCGCCGGGCGAGCACCGGGGCTTCTACGGCGCGCAGCGCTTCACGCTCAACGTCACGCGGCAGGACATGATCGAGGCGGGGTATTCGCCGAGCGTGCGCCTGTTCGAGGCGGCGGCGTGCGGCGTGCCGGTGATCAGCGACGACTGGCCGGGTCTCGACGAGTTCTTCGAGCCTGGCAAGGAGATCCTGGTCGCCCGCTCCTCGGAGGAGGCGCTGCGCATGCTGCGCGAGTTCCCGGAGCGGGAGCGGATCGCGATCGGGCAGCGGGCGCGCGAGCGCGTGCTCGCCCGGCACACCGCGGCGCACCGCGCCGAGGCGCTCGAGAGGTATGCCCGGGAGCTGCTCGATGAGCGGGAGCTCCCAGGGGACCGGAGACAGTGACATCGACGTGTGGTGTCGGGCTTGGAACAGCGTGCTGCCAATGAAGGATGACGGAGCGACCGTGACGAGGATGGATCCCATCGCGCTGCCCCCTCGGGGGGCTGGCGGGCGGTCGTCGTCTTCTGGAGAGGAGGTCAGAGAGACATGAGCGCTGCGCTGCGCATCCTGGTGACCGGAGGCGCCGGCTTCGTCGGCTCCCACCTGTGTGATCGGCTGATCCGCGAGGGCCACGAGGTCGTCGCGATCGACGATCTCTCGACCGGCGCCAAGGCCAACGTCGCCCACCTCCTCCACCACCGCCGCTTCCGGCTGATGGAGCACGACGTCACCCAGCCCTACGACGTCAAGGTCGACCGCATCTACAACCTCGCCTCGCCGGCGAGCCCGCCGCATTACCAGCGCGATCCGGTCCGGACGACGATGGTCAACGTGGTGGGCGTGCACAACGCGCTGAAGCTCGCCGAGGGCTGCGGGGCGCGGGTCTTCCAGGCGTCGACCAGCGAGGTCTACGGCGATCCCGACGTCCACCCGCAGCCGGAGAGCTACCGCGGCTCGGTGAACCCGATCGGGATCCGCTCGTGTTACGACGAGGGGAAGCGCTGCGCCGAGTCGCTGGTGATGGACTTCCACCGTCGCCGCGGCGTCGAGGTCCGGATGGCGCGGATCTTCAACACCTACGGTCCGCGGATGGCGCTCGACGACGGGCGCGTGGTGTCGAACTTCATCGTCCAGGCGTTGCGGGGCGAGGATCTGACGGTGTACGGCGCCGGCTCGCAGACGCGGAGCTTCTGTTACGTGGACGATCTCGTCGAGGGGATCGTGCGGCTGATGGAGCACCCCACGGAGACGGGCCCGGTGAACCTCGGGAACCCCGAGGAGTTCACGGTGCTGGAACTCGCCGAGGAGGTGATCCACCTGACCGGGAGCCGGAGCCGCATCGCGTTCCGCCCGTTGCCGCAGGACGATCCGCGGCAGCGGCAGCCGGTCATCGATCAGGCGAAGCGGGTGCTCGGGTTCGAGCCGAAGGTGCCGCTCCGGGTCGGATTGCGCCGGACGATCGAGGGTTTCCGGGGCGTGCTCGGGCTGACCCGCCACGGGCCCGGGCTCGCGTCGGAGAGCGACGCGCCGCTGCCGCAGGCCGCGAACGGCTGAGCCGGCAGAGAACAACAGGCCGAGAGCGGCTGCGCTGGGAAATGAGCAGCCCGGGAACGGCTGCGCTGGGAAACGAGCAGCCCGAGAGCGGCTGAGCTGAATCGAGCGAGGAGAGGATCGGATGAAGCAGCCGCAGAAGCTGGTGAAGCCGCAGGGGAAGCTGGCCGTGCTCCTCCCGGGGCTCGGGGCCGTGTCGACGACGACGATCGCGGGCGTGATGCTCGCGCGGCGCGGGGTGGCCGCGCCGGTGGGGGCGCTATCCCAGCTCGGGACGATCCGGCTGGGCAAGCGCACGGAGAACCGCTCCCCGAGGATCAAGGATTTCGTCCCGCTGGCGTCGCTCGATGATCTGGAGTTCGGCGGATGGGACATCTTCCCTGACAACGCGCATGAAGCGGCGGTCGAGGCGAAGGTGCTCGAGGCGGCGCACCTCGATGCGGTCCGCGAGGAGCTCTCCGGGGTGACGCCGATGAAGGCGGTGTTCTACCCGGACTACGTGCGCCGGCTCCACGGCCCGCACGTGAAGACGGGCCGCAACAAGGCCGACATGGTGGAGCAGGTGCGGGACGACATCCGCGGCTTCGTGCGGTCGCGCGGGGCGGCTCGGGCGGTGGCGGTGTGGTGTGGATCGACGGAGATCTTCATCGCGCCGTCGGAGGTGCACCAGTCGGCGGCCGCGTTCGAGGCGGGGCTCCTGTCGAACCACCCTGGCATCTCGAACTCGCAGATCTACGCCTGGGCGTGCATCAAGGAGGGGGTCCCGTTCGCGAACGGGGCGCCGAACCTGACCGTCGATTTCCCGGCGGCGTCGGAGCTCTCGCGCGATCACGGGGTGCCGATCGCGGGCAAGGACTTCAAGACGGGGCAGACCCTGATGAAGACGGTGATCGCGCCGGCGCTCAAGGCGCGGATGCTCGGGATCTCGGGGTGGTTCTCGACGAACATCCTCGGCAACCGCGACGGCGTGGTGCTCGACGATCCGGACTCGTTCAAGACGAAGGAGGCGTCGAAGCTCAGCGTGCTCGATCAGATCCTCCAGCCGGGTCTCTACAAGGAGCTGTATTCGAAGCTCTACCACAAGGTGCGGATCGAGCATTATCCGCCGCGCGGGGACGCGAAGGAGGGGTGGGACAACATCGATCTGTTCGGGTGGCTCGGCTATCCGATGCAGATGAAGGTGAACTTCCTCTGCCGGGACTCGATCCTCGCGGCGCCGATCGTGCTCGACCTGGCGCTGTTCCTGGATCTGGCGGCGCGGGCGGGGTTCAGCGGGACGCAGGAGTGGCTGAGCTTCTACTTCAAGAGCCCGATGACCGCGCCGGAGCTCTACCCGGAGCACGACCTGTTCATCCAGTCGATGAAGCTGAAGAACACGCTGCGCTGGATGATGGGGGAAGAGCTGATCACGCACCTCGGGAACGAGTACTACGACTGAGGAGCGCGTCGGGTCGCGGCGCGGTGGTCGCGCCGAGCGCGGACTGGGCTCGTGAACGGGGTGAGCCCCGCAGCGCGGGCGCGGTCCGCTGTTGTGCCATGATGTGCGTGCCATGGTGTGCCGATAGCGGGCGGCGCACCGGACGGCGCTGGAGAGAACGCCGTCGGATGCGGAGCTTCTGCGCTTCCGGCGCAAGGGGATCGCTGCGCGGGGCACAGGGTATGGCCGTTGCAGTGCGCGGGGCATGAACCTCCGTCGCGCACTTCAGCTTGCCGCGGTGGGCGCCGTGCTTGCCACAGCGCCTTCCTCGGCCATGGCCACGGCATGCCCCACCTCATCGGTCGAGGCAACGAACGTCGAGGTGGTGGTCACGCCGGAGACGGCGTGTCTCTACGTGGAGCTGGTCCATCTGATATGCGAGAGCAGCCCCGCGGTCGAGATCACGAACGGCTGCGAGGGACCGATCTCGCTGCCCGAGGAGTTCACCTGTCGAGACGAGGAGGGCGACGGGTGCGATCTCGCGCCGGGCGAGCGCGAGCTGGCGTACCTGCATGTGGACGAGGACGGCCACCACGAGGTGGAGTACGTGGTCACGCGGGATGGCGCGCCTGTCGAGGTGCACGTCAGCTTCGATGCAAAGGTAAACAGGGGGACGAACGAGATGGAGTCGACGTCGATGTGCTCGCTGGGCGCGCCGCGCTCCGAGCGAAAGGGCGTGAGCGTCGCGGCGGCGGCGACGGCCGCGCTGGCCGTGGTCCTCGCGGCGCGCCGAGGGAGCCGCAAGCGCGCTGGTGGGGCGAGGGGAAGAGCGTGAGTCGGCGGGCGCTCCCGGGCGCAGGCGGAGAAGCGTGATCTGCGACGGCCAGACGTCTGGCCACGGACAGCCAGACGTCTGGCCACGGACAGCCAGACGTCTGGCCACGCACAGCCAGACGTCTGGCAATGGTCAACTTTGGTTCATCTGCTGATCCATGCACGTCGACTACATGCCCCCTGCAATGACCGGTCTCGTCGCGGGCATCGGGATGATGGCGGCGCCGGGGCGAGGCCGGCCGCTGGTCGAGGATCTCGACGAGCTCCGTCATCTCCATGGCGCCAGACTCCTCGTCTCGCTTGTCAGTGAGCACGAGCTCGAGCTTCTGGGGATCCAGGAGCTGGCCGAGCGTGCGACGGAACGGGGCATTGCCGTCCTGCGCTGGCCTTTCGGCGACTTCTCGGCACCGTCCGACATCACGGCCCTTCATGCGCCGGTCGATCGGATCCTCGACACGGCCGCGCGGGGGCGCGCCGCGATCATCCACTGTTGGGCCGGCCTGGGCAGGACGGGGCTCGTCGCGGCAGCTTGCTTGGTGAAGCGTGGGCTCGCGCCGGTCGACGCGATCGCCGCCGTGAGGCGTTGCCGCCGTGGGGCCATCGAGAACAGCGATCAGGAAGAAGCGATTGCTGACTTCGCGCGCTCTCTCGGTCGGAGCAGGTGACCCGACGGGTCCGCTGCTCGCGTCGACGCGGCTGCGCGCCGGTGCAGTTGCCCCTGTTCGGGCGATGCTGCCATCTCGCGGACCCGGGAGCGCTGCCCCCCTGGCGGCGCCACGGTGGAGGGCGGCCGCCACCCCATCGGGCCGCAGCCGCGGAGATCGCCGCAGAAGGATACCGCCTGCTGGGAGGCATGCCGCGTCGCGGCGAGCAGCAGGCTCACGCTGCGACAGAAAAACTTCGCTCCGGCACGATTCGCTCTCGTGGTGAGCCGATCCGAGGGCGATCCGCTACTGCCATTGAGCCCTGGCGAGCGCATGCCTCCCCTACACGGCTGCATGGTAGGAGCGTTCACTGTGTCGAACTTTCGTTTGAGTCGACGTTCCATGCTGCGCTGTGCCGGCGCCATCGCCATCGCGCTCCCCTGGCTGGGGATCATGGGCACCGAGCGCACGGCGCGGGCGCACCCCTCCCCTGACGCAAGCCCGCGACCGCCTCGCCGAGGGGACGCTGCCTCTGCTCGACGAGTCGACGCGAGTGATTGCTTCGCAGCGTAACGCAACCCAATCCCAGGAGGATCCATGAGCCGCTCGATCCCATGCAGTATCTCGCTCCTCGTCGCGCTTTCAATCGCCGCTTGCGGGTCCGACAACGACGCCGCCGACGGCTCGGGCGGCAGCGGAGGAAACGGAAACAGCAGCTCTCCGAGCAGCAGCAGCTCTTCGAGCAGCAGCAGCGCCTCGACCAGCAGCGGCAGCACCTCGGGCGCGGGCGGCACGGACGACCCGGGCCCGAACGGCGGGGGAGGACAGGGCGGGACGATCGATCCGGTCGGCACCGAAGGCGACGGCGATTTCGAGATCGGGCCTGACTACCAGGACGCCCCGGAGATCAAGAGGATCGACGGCGTTCCCCAGGGGCGGACGTTCACGTTTTCCCTGTCGTCCCGGGAGAGCGAGATCTTCACCGGCCACGATCCGACCTTGAACGACAACGCCAAAGGAGATTTCAACCGCCGCGTGGAGGTCGCCATCCCCGCGACGTACGTCGACGGCGCGGAGGCGCCGTTCATGGTCGTCCAGGACGCGCGCGACAGGAACGAGATCATCAACACGATCAACAACCTCGTCGCGGACCCGAACAACCGTTTCCCGAGCGTCATCGCCATCTTCGCCGCGAGCGGAGGGGGCGACTCGTACGGCAGCGAGCGGGGGCTCGAATACGACACCATGTCGGACGCCTATCAGAGGTTCGTCGATACGGAGCTCCTCGAGGCGGTCAAGAACGACCAGGCCGTTCACGCCGCGTACCCCAACCTGAAGTTCACCAGCAATCCGGACGGCCGCGCCACGTACGGATGCAGCTCGGGCGGGGCGGCGGCGCTGACCATGGGCTGGTTCGGCCACGACACCTACCGCAAGATCGTCACCTACTCCGGCACGTTCGTCGACCAGCAGAACCCCCGCGCGCCCACCGAGGCCGAGTATCCCGACGGCGCCTGGGAGTACACGGAGGGGCTCATCCGGGACAGCCCGCGCAAGCCGCTGCGCATCTTCCTGCAGGTCGGCGACAACGACCTCGGCAGCACCAGAGATGAAGCGAGCCACCACAACTGGGTGATGGCGAACCAGCGCGTGGCGGCGATCCTCAAGGAGAAGGGGTATCATTACCGCTTCGTCTACTCGAAGGGCGCCGCCCACTGCGACGGGAAAGTGATCAGGCAGACGCTCCCCGACACGCTGCGCTGGATGTGGCGAGGCTATCCGGCCGATTGACGCATGGGTAGACGCCGTGGGTACCGTGCCCCACGCTCATGGCGCTGGACAGCAGTTGGGCCTTGCGGCGCAGAGCGGATCTGCGAGAATTTTCGTGGGTGACATCACAAATCGCGACAATCTGGACAGACCTGGTCTGGCGGCTTCCGGTGACCGATCGATTCTCCACGAACGGCGTAGCGGATGGGCGGGCGCGGTCGGAGCAGGGCCGCGAGCCGGAGTGCGAACCGGAGCGGCAACGGCTGTTTGACGTCAGGCGGGCCCATCGGCCGTGCTCGGCCGCTGAATGAGCGAGAGGAGCTCATGGTCGTGGACGCATTGCACATTCTTGCGCACGCATCGAAAGGGGGCTGGGCTCCCGACGGCGACGACCGGTGTCTGGTGGATCGCGACCTTGGTCTCCTCCTGGTCGCGAACGGATCCGGACCCAGATACGGTGGGTATCACGCGCCGTTCGGCCTTGACCCAGGCCTGGACGCATTCCGAAGTACATTCGCCAGCTCGTCCGATTCCGAGCCGGCGCGGCTGCTCGGGGCGCTCGCCGCCGCCGACGCGACGATGAGGCGTCTGGGCGCCGAGTATGAGCGGCTGTTCGAGGTCGAGCGCTCCAGGTCGTCCGACCATCCCATGGAGGCCGCGCTTCGCGCGGCGGACGCGGTCCGGCCGAAGCGCTGGAGCCATTTGCGCTCACATTGTCACTTCGCAGGCGGAATCACTGCATGCAGCATCCAGGCGAGCGGCGCGCTCTGCTTCGTTCAGGTAGGGAGCGGGCGCGCCTATGTGCTTCGTGACGGCCGTCTTCGTTCCGTCGTGAAGGACCACACGCTCCTCACACGGATGGAGGAGGGTGAGGTGAGCATGGAGGGGATGGACTATCGCGACAACACCATCTTCTATCGTCACATCGTGACCCAGCTCCTCGGCATGGGCGACCATCTGAAGCCGGAGTGTGCGCAGGAGCGCCTGGAGCCGCGGGACCGCGTGCTCGTGTGCACGGAGGGCGTGTGGAACCGTGACCGGGGCGAAGAGTCGGTCCTTCAACTCCTCGCCGCCACGCCTGCCGACTTTCGCGAGCTTCTGGACGCGACCGCGCGGGGGAGCATGCACGACGCGACGGCGATCCGTTTCTCACGTCGAGACGCTTGACTCCCGCGGGCTACGTCGACGTCACCTGCGCCGCCTGGGGGGACATCCCCCCGCGGTCCGCGGCCCGCTCGAGCGGCTCATCGTGGAGCTCCGGGCCGGTCTCGCTCCGCCCCCTGGGCCGCGCCGTTCGGTGACCGCCACGGCTCAAGGCGTGCTGTCCGGATCCGCCGGATCGCTCCCCGAGGCGACCTCGTCGCCGTCGAGGAAGCCGTCGAGATCGCGGTCGACGCCGATGCGCTCCCCGTTGCCCGGGGGCACGCAGGTGTAGGTCAGCACGCTGCTCGTCACGCTCACGATGATCCGCAACAAGGCGTCCGGGATGGGCGGCAGCGACTGCCGGTTCGCCGCGAACTCACCCTGGCCGAGGTAGAGGAAGCCCGTATCCTGGAGCCAGAAGCGGCCCTTGGCGACGAGATCGCACTCGCCCGCGTCGGCCCGCTCCATCAAGAGGTCGATCCGCGCGCCGACCGTCGCTCCGTTCATGGCGTCGAGCGTCACCTGCTGGCCCACGATGGGCGCCAGGTTGCTCTCGAAGGCGAGCTGATACTCCTCCATGTCCCTCTTCGCCTGCTCGCCGGCCGCGTCGAGCGGGATGCCGACGGGGTTGATCGGCCCCGCGTCGAACGCGCTGCAGAACTTGAACAGGTCCGGGACCGAGCCGTCATGGAACAGGCCGAAACCGCGGACCTGCTCCCCCAGGAATGGATCGGGCGGGACCGACCCGGACAGCGCGCTGGTGCCGAACATCCCGACCTTCTGATACACGTTGCGCAGGTGCGGGATTTTCACGATCTGCGGCTCGGCGTCGTTCGACGAGCGGCCGTCGGTCCCGAAGAACCCTCGAAAGACGCCCTCGCTCGGGTTGGCGTCGAGATCGACCACGTGGCACGTCTCGCATGCGCCGTTCGGGACGACGGTGACGCTGCGAAAGAAATCGCGCCCGGCCTGTTGCTGCGGTGTGAGCGCGTTGTCGAGGTTCCGGATCGGGTTCGGCGGATAGGTGACCTGGAGGATGAAGTCGGTGAACTTCTGCATCTCCTCCTCGGAGAGCCGCGCGCTGCGCCCGAGCAGGTCCACGAACGCGCCGTTGAACTTCTTGAACGCCGCGTCCTCGTCGAAGGCGCCGTCCTCGGGCTGCGAGCTCGCCTCGTCGTTGCCGCCGGTGCGGTCGCCGCGCCAGTGCATCGGGCCGTGGTTCTCCATGCCGCGCAGGCTCTGGGTCGTCATCGGGCCCTTCATCGGGTGGAAATCGGGGTCCGCCCCGAGGAGCGGGTCGGTGCCGAAGATGGGCTCGAGCGAGGGATCGATGGGGACGATCGGAGACGGATTGTTGAGCACGCTGCCGTCGGGATTGCCGAGATCCCACGCCAGGCTGTCGAAATCCGCGAAGACGTGGCAGCTCCCGCAGGCCGATTCGCCGTTGCTCGACGTGAAGCGCGCGTCGTAGAGGAACGGGCGCCCCTCGACGATCGCCGGCGGCTCGGGGTTGTGCATGGGGACGTGCGCGATCTCCTGCCGCGTCGCGGTGTTCACCACGGAGATCGCGTTGTCGAAGCGGGTGAGCGCGAAGAGGCGGTTGCGCGCGTCGTCGAGCACGATCCCGGTGGGGCCGCCGCCGCTCAGCGCGATGTGGTCCGCGGCGCTGGGCGCGAAGGTGTCGTTCTCGAGGGCGGCGGTGTCGAGCACGCCGATCTTGCTCGACCCGAACGCGGCGACGTAGAGCTTCTTGCCGTTCTTCGACACGGCCATCCCGAGCGGCTGCGAGAGGCTCTTGTCGTTCACCGCGCTCGGCAGCGGGGCGGGCGGGGCGTCGTAGTCGATGTGCTTGTTGAGGTGCCGCGTCGCGACGCTGCCGGCGCTCAACACGGCGATGCGCGCCTCGTGCAGGTGGCCGCGCAGGCTCTCGCCCGCGTGGACGCCGGGCCCCTCGAAGCGGAGGTCGTTGCGGGCCTCGGTGTTGCTCACGTAGACCTTGCCGCTCTTCGGGTTGACGGCCATGTTGAAGAGGATGGTGCCCACGCCGGCGTAGAAGCCCGCCGGGCCGGCGAGCTGCGCGGGTGGGCTCGCGGTCGCGTCGATGACGAAGACGTCCTTGTCCGGCAGGGAGAACCTGACCTCGTCGTCCCAGGTCCGCCCGAGGACGTCCCGCCAGTGCTCGCCGTCGTGCTTCACGAGGAGCCCGACCTCCGGCGCGGGGACGCCCTCCGCGTTCGTGTTCGGCCCCGGCACGCCGCCGGCGTCCTCGCCGCCGTCCGGCACGACGAGCTCGGGGACGATGGTGGTGCGGTTGCCGGAGTGGAACGCGGCCGCATAGACGCGCTTCCCGTCGGGCGTGACCGCGAGCGCGCGCGGCGTGTCGCTGAAGAGCGTGACGATGGTGAGCGGATCGCCGCCGAGGGAGCTGCCGAGGTGATTGGCGTCGAAGACCCAGACGTCGGCGCGCCCCACGCCGGGCGTGGTGAGCTGCGGGTCGAAGGGGATGTTCTGGCCGCGGTGGGCGGCGGTGATGAAGGCGCGCGCCCTGCCCGGGCCTGCGAAGACGACGTCGCGCGGCTCGTCGCCGACGAGGAGGGTCCGCACGACGGCGCCCCCGTACCCGCCCGGGGCGACCTTCACGACGCTCACGCTGTCGGAGAGATGGTTGATGACCCAGACCTCCGTGTCGCTGCGCGCCGCGACGGCGACCGGCTCGAGGCCCACCGGCACCGAGCCCCGATGCACGAGATTGCCGCCATGGATCGCGAAGATCTCGAGGTGGCCATCCGGGGTATTGACGGCGAAGAGGAGCTTGCCGTTCGGTGAAAGGGCCAGCGGGCGGACCTGCCCGCTCTCGAACAGCGTATAGGACGACGTGGCCGCGGCGGCGCTGCTCACGGCGAGCGCTGCGGAGAGCGCTGCGGCTGAGAACGCGGGCTTCACGAACGCACGGCCAAGAGACGAGCCTGAACGGCGCGACGCTCTCATCATGGGCACCTCACTCGTGGGGGGACGATGGCCAACGCTCGTCGACAAGGAACGACGGGTGGACACGATGATCGCACGTCCTGCTGAGCTTGCCAATCAATACATTCTTTTGCTTCTCGCCTTACGCCCCCAGCGTTCCAATCACGACGACGCGGTGCCCTCGAAGAGGGGGCCAGATCGCTGACGAGAGTTCGAGGCCGTCATCGCGCTGACGCAGAGGATCTCTGGATGTCGGAGACGGACTCCCGGGGGTGGACCCGGGTCACGACCCTGAGCGCGCACGCCACCGAGCTTCTGCAGCGTCAGCAGCGTCAGCAAATCAGCAGCATCAGCGCCGGCGCTTGCATCGAGCCGCGGACCTGGGTACGCCAGCGTCTCCGTGACTCCCGCCCCCTCGCCCTACGGTGTCCTAGGCCCCCTCGACGTTCCCCTCTGCATCGGCCTGCTCCGGCTGGCCACGGAGGGGCGCCCCTCGGAAGAGGACGCGACCGCCGTCATCCACGTTGCCCTCGATCAAGGCGTACGCCTCCTCGACACCGCCGACTCCTACTGCCTCACCGACCGCGAGGTCCACTATGGAGAGCGCCTCGTCCGCAAGGCGCTCGACGCGTGGTCCGGCCCGCGCGACGACGTGCGCGTCATCACCAAGGCGGGCCTCACCCGACCCAAAGGGCGATGGGCCCCGAACGGCAGCCGCGACCACCTGCGCCGCACGGTCGAGGGCAGCCTGAAGGCGCTCGGCGTCTCGCGGATCTTCATGCTCCTCCTCCACGTGACCGACCCCAGGACCCCCCTCGAAGAGAGCCTCGCCGCCCTCGCCGAGCTGCAGAAAGAGGGCCTCATCGAGCACCTCGGCCTCAGCAACACCTCCATCGCAGAGGTCCGCCAGGCCGAGCGGCACTTTCCGGTGCGGGCCATCCAGGAGGAGCTGAGCGTCCTCGATCGCGGCAGCGCCGCCCGAGGCCTCTTCGAGCTCGCCAGGCACATGGGCATCCCGTTCCTCGCCCACCGGCCGCTCGGCGGTCACGCCAAGGTCGATAGCCTCCTCAAGAACCGCGCGATCAAGCCCATCGCCGCGCGGCACGGCATCACGCCCCAGGAGGCGGCCCTCGCGGCCCTGCTCGATCTCGGCCCGCCAGTCCTTCCCTTGTTCGGGGCGACCAGGCGGGAGAGCGTCGAGTCCTGCTTGCGCGCGCTCCGGGTCCCCTTTGGCGCGGGCGATCGAGCCGACCTCTCGAAGATCAGCTTTGCGCCCACGGCCGATGCGCTGGCCTCGGTCGCGCCCCCCGTGATCCCCGCCGGCCTGCGCAAGCTCGAGCCCGGAGAGGGCCCCGGCGATGCGCCCGAGGTGGTCGTGGTCATGGGAATCCAAGGGGCCGGCAAATCGTCGGAGGTCGCCCGCTACACGGCGAAAGGGTACGCGCGCCTGAACCGCGATGAGCTCGGCGGCACGCTCGACGGCGTGGTCAAGAAGCTCGGAGAGCTGCTCTCCTCGGGGCAAACGCGGGTGGTCCTCGACAATACGTACGGCACGCGCGCGTCGCGCTATGCGGTGCTCCGGATGGCGCACGCGCACGGCGTGCCGGTCCGGTGCCGGTACCTGGCCACGCCCATCAACGAGGCCTACGCGAACGTCGTCCTGCGCGTCCTCGAGCGCCACGGTAAGCTGCTCGGGCCGGAGGACATGAAAGCGCTCGGCAAAGAGGATCCCAACCTGCCGCCGCCGCAGGCGCTCTCGCGGTGGGCCGCGAATTTCGAGGCGCCGCACGTGGATGAGGGGTTCTCGGTGGTCGAGGAGATCCCGTTTGCCCGGCGCGTCGATCCGCTCTTCACGGGCAAGGGCCTGCTCCTCGACGTCGACGGCACGCTGCGAAGGACAAAGAGCGGCGAGATCTACCCGCGCGACCCCGGCGACGTCGAGCTCCTGCCCGGTCGGCGCGCGGTCCTGGAGCGCTGGGTCAACGACGGATACACGCTCTTCTTCGTGTCGAACCAGAGCGGCATCTCGAAAGGATCGGTGACCGAAGAGGCTGTCCTGGCCGCGTTCTCGCGGACGATCGAGCTCCTCGGCCTGCCCGTGGCCGAGGTCATGTACTGCCCGCACCCGGCGTTTCCGGTCGGCTGCTTCTGCCGCAAGCCCCTGCCGGGGCTCGGGATATCGCTGATCCAGCGCCACAAGCTCGCGCGCGAGCACCTGGTCATGGTCGGCGATATGGAGAGCGACCGGGAGTTCGCGCGAGCGCTCGGGGCGAAGTACATGACGGCCGAGGAGCTCTTCCCAGGCGAGTGAGCGCCCGCGAGCGCAGCATGGCGCCCACGCAAAACGAGCTGCCGATTCCCAGAGGGAGGTGAACGGATGCGGACCTATGTGCTCGATCTCCAGGAGGTCGATCGAACGAAGGCCAACGTGGTCGGGGGGAAGGGCGCGAACCTGGGGGAGCTCTCGCGGATCGAGGGGATCCGCGTGCCCGCCGGCTTCTGCGTCACGACCGAAGCCTTCCGGCGGATCCTGGGAGAAGCGCCGTCGATCGGCGGGTTGCTCGATCGGTTGTCGTCGCTCGAAGTGGGAGACCGGGAGGGCATCCGGGAGCTCAGCGGCGAGCTGCGCCGGATCATCGAAGGGACGCCCATCCCCGAGGACCTGCAGGCGGCGCTCACCCAGGCGCTCTCCAGGCTCGGCGCGGACGATGCCTACGCCGTACGGTCCAGCGCGACGGCGGAGGACTTGCCGGGGGCTTCCTTCGCGGGCCAGCAGGATACGTACCTGAACGTCCTCGGGACGCAGGCGATCCTGCAGCACATCCGCCGGTGCTGGGCATCGCTCTTCACCGAGCGGGCCGTGACCTACCGGATCCAGCACGGCTTCGATCACCGCAAGGTCCACATGGCGGTGGTGGTGCAGAAGATGGTCTTCGCGCAGGCGGCCGGGATCCTCTTCACGGCCGATCCCGTCACGTCGAACCGGAAGGTGTCGTCAATCGAGGCTGGCCTCGGCCTGGGGGAGGCCCTTGTCGCCGGCCTGGCGAGCGCCGATCGCTACAAGGTGCGGAACGGCCAGATCATCGACAAGGTTATCGCCAGGAAGACGCTGGCGACGCGTGCCCTGGAGGGGGGCGGCACCGAAGAACGGGCGATCGCGCCCGAGCGGCAGGGCGGGCAGGCGCTGGCGGATGCGCAGATCCTGCGGCTCGAGCGCCTGGGCCGGCAGATCGAAGGGCATTTCGGCCACCCCCAGGACATCGAGTGGTGCCTCGTCGAGGAGGAGCTCCACATCGTCCAGAGCCGGCCGATCACGACGCTGTTTCCCATCCCCGACGCAGGGGATCGAGGCAACCACGTCTACCTGTCCGTCGGCCATCAACAGATGATGACCGACCCCATGAAGCCCCTGGGGCTGTCCTTGTTCCAGCTGACCGCTGCTGGCCGCATGTACGCAGCGGGCGGCAGGTTGTTCGTCGATCCCACGAAGACGCTGGCCTCGCCGGCCAGCCGGGACGCCCTCCTGGATCTCGTGGGGCGCTCCGATCCGCTCACCAGGGACGCCCTCTCGACCCTCATCGAGCGGGGAGATTTCATCGAGCCGTTGCCCGGCGATCCGGCGGCCTCGCCTCCCGGCCAGGGCAAGCAAGGGTCGGCGCTCGCGCGCTTCGACGCGCAGGTCGAGGACGACCCGGCGATCGTCGCGGAGCTGATCGAGCGCAGCCAGGCCGCGCTCGAGGAGCTGAAGCGCGACATCCGGACCAGGACCGGAACGGCGTTGTTCGACTTCATCCTGGAGGACATCCAGCGATTGAAGGAGTCCCTCTCCGATCCGCGGAGCATGGGCGTGATCATGGGGGCCATGAAGGCCGCATGGTGGCTCAACGAGAAGATGATGGCGTGGCTCGGCGAGAGGAACGCCGCGGATACGCTCTCCCAGTCCGTGTCGAACAACGTCACGTCGGAGATGGGCCTGGCGTTGCTGGACGTCGCCGACGTGATCCGCCCTTATCCGGACGTGGTCGCCTATTTGCAGAGCGTGAAGCACGATGGCTTCCTGGAGGAGCTGGTCGAGCTCGACGGCGGGCAGCAGGCCCGGGACGCCATCCGGGCTTACCTCGACAGATACGGCATGCGATGTGCCGGGGAGATCGACATCACGAGAGCCCGCTGGAGCGAGAAGCCGACGACCCTGGTCCCCTTGATCCTGAGAAACGTCAAGAACTTCGAGCCTCGTGCCGGCGAGCGGAAGCTCGAGCAGGGGCGGCAGGAGGCGCTGGAGCGCGCGCGAGCGCTGCTGGACCGGTTGAGGCAGCTGCCGGATGGGGAGCAGAAGGCCAGCGAAGCCCGGCGGATGATCGACCGGCTCCGGAGCTTCATCGGTTATCGCGAGTATCCGAAGTACGGCATCGTCAATCGCTACTTCGTTTACAAGCAGGCCTTGCTGCGAGAGGCCGAGCGGCTCGTCCAGGCCGGCGTGATCCACGACGCCGAAGACATCTACTACCTCACGTTCGACGAGCTTCGCGAGGTCGTGCGCACGCATCGGCTGGACGACCAGCTCCTCGGCAAACGGAGGGCCGAGCACGAGCTCCACAAGAGGCTGACGCCCCCGCGCGTCATCACGTCCGATGGGGAGATCGTGACAGGCGCGTACAAGCGCGCCGATCTCCCCGCCGGAGCCATCGTCGGCCTGCCGGTCTCCTCCGGCGTCGTCGAGGGACGAGCCCGCGTCCTCCTGGACATGGCCGGCGCGGATCTGGAGGCGGGGGACATCCTCGTCACCGCCTTCACCGACCCGAGCTGGACGCCCTTGTTCGTGTCCATCAAGGGCCTGGTGACCGAGGTCGGGGGCCTGATGACCCATGGCGCGGTGATCGCCCGGGAATACGGCTTGCCGGCCGTCGTCGGCGTGGAACATGCGACCCGGTTGATCCGGGATGGGCAACGCATCCGCGTGCACGGCACGGACGGGTATGTCGAGATCCTCCCATGAGGAAGGTCCGGCCTTCCGCTGCCGCGAGCGCATTCCGTCCCGTCTCACCTTGGTGAACGCAGCCACAGGTCGCACGTTTGTGAACGCACACACAGGTCGATGACCCATCGCCTCTGCGCCCGTCGAGCGGGCCGGCGAAGATCGCGATCCTGCGCACACCTTTTCGAGCGCGGCGCGCCGGAAGAGCCCGCGTTTGACGCGGCGCTCCGGAGGAGACCCGCCAGCCTGCTCCACCTCGGGATCGAGGGCAGCCGCAGGCCGGTCGATTGAAATTGACACCGAGAATGTGAACGCTCACACTGCCGTGAACGGGTATCCTCTTACTTCGGTCATTCGATGACAATTGCTATGAAGACCAAATCTAGTCGGGCTTTCATCTGGGCCGCGCTGGGCATGATCGTCGGCGCTTGCAGTGGCTCGGTTGACGACGGCAACGCTGGTGGGAGCGGCGGAGCCTCGGCGGCCTCGGGAGGGAGCGTGAGCGGCTCGGGCGGCGAGCAGGCGGCCTCCACCGGAGGTCCTCCGGCTGTGGGCTCGAGCAGCTCCCAGAGCACGACCGGAGGGTCTGACGCCTCCGGCACGGGCACCGCGGGCGGAGCGTCGCCTGCCGGCGGCGGGGACATGGCGAGCGGGAGCGGAGGCTCGGGCGGCGGCGTCTTCACCGGCACGTGCACCGAGTCGCAGAGGGTCAACAAGAACGTGTCGGGGAGCGGCCCTCATCAGGTGGTCCTCGAGACGAATTCGGACCCTGGCATCAACCAGGGCACCATCTTCCGTCCGGCGGATCTCGATGGGGACACCAAGTATCCCATCTTCGTCTGGGGGCAGGGCGGATGTTCGCGCGACGGGTTCGCGAATGAAGCGGCCATGGCCGAGATCGCCTCGCACGGCTACTTCGTGGTGGCGGACGGGACACCGGGAAACACGGAGCCCAACCGCGAGCTCGGTGGCGGCGGCGACGTGCTGCTCGCCTACGTCGACTGGGTGATCGCCGAGAACGAGAAGCCTTGCAGCGCCTACTACCACAAGATCGAGACCACGAAGGTCGGCGCGAACGGCTTCTCCTGCGGCGGCTTGATGGCGGCGGGGACCGCCGCCGACCCCAGGATGACGACCTGGGGGCACACGAGCAGCGGCTCTTTCTCGGTGAATCAGGCGTTCTACAACTCGATTCACACGCCCGTGTTGATCATCACCGGCACCGCGGACAGCGTGGGCGCGTACCCGAACGGGCAGAGAGACTACGAGAACATCGCCGCCCAGGGTGATATCCCGGTCATGATGTTCGCCAAGGTCGGCGCGGACCACGGGGGCGATCTGTGGGCCCGGAACGGCGGCGATTTCACCAAGGTCAACCTGGCCTGGCTCAACTGGTGGCTGAAGGGCGACGAATCGGCCAGCGGCAAGGGCGCGCTCGTCGGCGCGAGCTGCCGCTACTGCACCGATAGTAGCTGGATTGTCTCTTCTGCCAATCTGCCCTAGATTGGATCGCTCTCGGACCGCCTTGCTCCGAGGAGCAGGGCGGTCTGACCGACAAGGCCACCCTGCGTTTGCTTCTTACCCGCTCGGCCAGCGCCCCCGGCGTCGTGGTAGATTCGCCGCCCGGAGGTCTTCCCATGGCACGAGCCCCCGGAATCTTCACGTGCATCGTCGCTGCGGCCGCGGTGGTCTCCTGCGGGGGGGAGGCGCCGCCGCCCGCGCTGGCGCCGGCGGCTCCCGCTCCCGCCGCGCCCGTCGCGGCGAGCAACGCCGAGCCCCCGCCTGCGGCGCCGGCTGCTCCCGCGGCGTCCGAGCCGCCCAGGCTCGCCGCGCCGAGCCCGGTCGCGACGTACACCGGCTTCGCCAGGCCGGAGAGCGTGCTCTACGACGCGGACAACGACCGCTACCTCGTCTCGAACGTCAACGGCAATCCGCACGACAAGGACAACAACGGCTTCATCTCCGTCCTCTCGCCCGACGGTCAGGTGACGAACCTGAAGTGGATCGAGGGCGGCAGGAACAAGGTCAAGCTCGACGCGCCGACGGGCTCGGCGATCGTGAACGGCGTGCTCTACGTCGCCGACCTCACGACGGTCCGGATGTTCGACCTCGCGACCGGGGCGCCGAGGGGTGAGATCCCCATCCCCGGCACGACGTTGCTGAACGACGTCGCGGCGGCCCCGGACGGCAGGGTCTATGTGTCCGACTCCGGCTTCAAGATCGGCGCGACCGGCAACCTCGAGGCGACGTCGAGCGACGCCATGTATGTGATCGAGAAGGGCAAGGCCAAGGCGCTGGCGAAGAGCACCGGCCTGCGCATGCCGAACGGCCTCGCGTGGACCGACAAGGGGCTCGTGGTCTGCTCGAGCGGCGCTCCCGAGGTCTTCCGCCTCGACGAGAAGGGCGCCAGGCAGGACGTGACCACCACGGCGCCCGGCGGCCGCCTCGACGGTCTGGTCTCCGTCGGAGACTCGCTCCTCGTGACCAGCCACGAAGCCTCGGCGGTGCTTCGCGGGAAGCTCGGCGGGACGTTCGAGGTCGCGATTCCCGAGCAGAAGACGCCCACGGACATCGGTTACGACACGAAGCGTGGACGCGTCCTCGTTCCTCACGTGATGGTGGACACGGTCGACGTCTACGAGATGAGGTGACCTGCGGGCTGCCGCTGTCGCGCGGGGATCGCCGCGCCGTGAGCCGCTCAGCGGTTCAGGTCGCCGTGGAAGGCGAAGCCGGTGCCCAGCGGGGCCATGATGCGCTGGATCAGGGGCTGGTCGACCCGCGCGCGCAGCGCGCCGTTGTCCAGGCCGCGCCCTGTGCAGCCGGAGAACGCGACATGGACCGCGCCTCGACCGGCGGCGTCCTCGAGGAGCAACACCGCGTCTGCCGGGGGCGGCGCCGGCGGGAGCGCGCACTCCTTCGGGTCGGCGTCGGGGTTCGGGCCGGGGGGCGCCGAGCTCAGGGCGGCGGCCAGCGCGGCGGCCTCCTGGCCGGAGAGGCGCGCGGAGGTCAGCAGCGTATCGGCGCTCGCACCGTAGTAGCAGAGGGAGATCGAGCTCGGGTTGGCGGGCGCCATGGCCGAACGCGCGGTGGGGTGCGTCGGCGCGGGTCGCTTCTCCGGAGGGCGCCTGGCAGGACACCCGTTGTGGTCGACGCTGACCAGCTGCGCGCTGTCGAGGATGCGGCGTGCGATGTCGGGGTCATGGGTCCGGACCGAGACCATGAGCTGACGCGACGGGATCCTCAGCCAGCCGAGATGGCGTCCGTCGGCGCCCCGCCCCTCGGTGCGCTCGGCGCTCACGCCGCCGAGCGACACGTCGCGGCGCGTGAACCCCGGGCCCCCGCGGACGTCGGCCGGCGCATCGTGGCCGATGATCGCGACCTGCTTCGTCGGCTCCTCGGCCGTCAGGCAACTTCGCTGCAGCCCCTGCGCCCGGACGACGGTGGGCCTGTCGCTCATGCCGCAGCCGTAGTCGTTGACCGCCCAATCGGCAGGGACCTCGATCTGCAGGCCGAGGGAGCTCTCTGGCCGCCACCCCTCAGCGGCTGCCGGCCGCGGCGTCGCCCCCGGCGCGGCGCTGGCGCTCGGCGCGGCGCTGGCGCTGGCGCTGGCGCCCGGTGCGGCGCTGGCGCCCGGCGCGGCGCTGGCGCTCGGCGCGGCGCTGGCGCTGGCGCTCGGCGCGGCGCTGGCGGGCCTGGACCCGGCGGCGGCACCCGCGCTGTCCGGCTCGGCGCGCGCGCAGGCGGCCGCCCCTGACCCGAGCGCGCCGGCGGCGAGGACCCACGCCAGCGCGCCTGAAGCCAGGCGCCAGGGCCGCGCCGGACGCCAGGGCCGCGCCGGACGCCAGGGCCGCGCCGGACGCCCCAGGTCCTGCCGCCATCGCGCGTCGAGGTCGCCCCCGCCGGCTCCGGCCCACGCCCCCGCTGCCGCTTCGCTCTCTCGATCTGCCTTTGCCATCGCTGTCTCTCACCGTTCGCGCGGCGGAGAGGAACCGCCGCGGCGCGCACCGACGCATACGCATGAGTCGACGGATCGGTCTACATGGAAGCGGAGGGGGGCGGCGCGGGTCGAGGACGGGGCAGCGCTCACGCCGGAGCTGTCGCGCGGGAGGCTCGCGCGGCTGGGGATCGAGGAGCCTGTAGCGACTGCCGGCGGAGAGCTTCCTCACGATTTTGGACCTGCAGTCAGGCGCGGGGGAGTGATAGTCTATGGGTCATGACAAGACTTCAGCTCGCGACGCGCCTCTCCGCTGTGCTCGCAGCCGTCTGGCTGCCCGTCATCGCCTGTTCGGGGGGCGGCGACGGCGACAAGTGCAACACCACGGGAAACGGCGAGGGCGGCCAGAGCGCCGGCGGCGCGGGCAGGAGCAGCAGCAGCAGCAGCGGCGATTTCGGCGGCGAGATCGGGCTGACGAGCTCGGGTCCGGGCAGCACGCCGCCGGTCGACGCTGGTCACCAGACGACCTGCGATGACGAGGGCAACTGCACCTGCATCAACATCGCGTCGATCGGCCACGAAGGTGTCTGGGGTCCGTGCAGCAGCGACAGCACCACGGCGCTTCAGAACTGGTTGAACACCCAGAGCACGGCCCAGGTCGACAACTACAACACGGAGAAGCCCACGCTCACGCCGGAGTTCCTCGCCAAGTACGACGTGATACTCCTCCAGTGGATGGTGACGAAGGGCGAACAGAACGACGACGGGGCGCCCTGGCAGTTCACGGCGGACGAGGTGAACGCGCTCAAGGACTGGGTCAATAACGGCGGTGGTCTCATCGCGCTGAGCGGTTATCAGTGCAACGGACAGGGATGTACCATCCACGACGTCACGGCGACCAACCAGCTCCTCTCGTTCACGGACATCCAGTTCAACACCGACGGCCTGCTGGATCCCGCGCGGCTCGGCTGCCCGAACTGCAACTGCTGGGGCGGCCCGGTGCCGCTCGGCGGCCCCCTCCCCGGGAGCGTGGGCACCTGGAACCAGGACACGCCGATCGGCAAGGACATCCAGAGCGTGGGCGCGTACGTCGCGCGCTCGATCAAGTCGACGAACGCGACCGTCGACTGCACCGACGGCACGAACAATTTCGCGGTGCACGAGGAGGTCGGCAAGGGCCGCGTCGTCGCGTATGGCGACGAGTGGGTGACCTATTCGGGCCAGTGGCTCGGGACGGCGTCGTGCATCGACCCCCGGATGTACATGGACCCGAACAGCCCCTGCTATGAGAGATCGGCGGCGCAGGTCTTTCAGATCTCGCAGTTCTGGTACAATGCGGTGAAGTACGCGGCGTCGTCGGTCGAGTGTTTCACGATCGAGGATCCGGCCATCATCAAGTGATGCCGGGCGCTCAGCGGGTGAAGCGGCGGATGGCGTGCCGGATCTGCTCGGCGGTCATCGGATCCGTGGAGAGCGCGCTGTGGAGCACGAGGCCCTCGACGAGCGCGTCGAGCTCCCGCGCTGTCACCGGGTCGAAGTGGAGCTCCAGCGCTCGCCTGCTCCGCAGCATCCAGGCCTGGGTGACGGCCCGCAGCGCGGGCCTCCGGGCGGCAGCGACGTAGAGCTCGACGCTGAGCACGAGGTCGCGCGAAGAGCCGAGCAGGTCCGAGGCGAGGTGCTCGACAAGGCAATCGACGGCGGCCTCGCGGTCGCGCGCGGCGCGCATCCGCTCCTCGAAGCGGGCGGCCACGGTCTCCGCGTGCCTCGTGAACGCCGCGGCGAGGAGCTCGTCGATGGAGGCGAAGTGGTACGTGGTCGAGCCGAGCGGCACGTCGGCGGCCCGCGCGATGGAGCGGTGGGAGGCGCCGGCGACCCCCTGCTCGGCGACCACGTCGAGCGCCGTCGCGACCAGCCGTTCCCTGCGCCCCGGGTCGTGGCGGCGCGCCCGCCGCGCCGGCGCGACGGGCTTCGCCTTCCTCGCGCTCATCGCGCCTCCGTCACCCGGGCGCGTCGCCCGGCGCCGGCGCGGCCACGGCGTCGTCGATCGAGCGGATCGCGCGGGCGGGGTTGCCGACGGCGACCACGTTGGCCGGCAGGTCGCGCGTGACGACGGAGCCGGCCCCCACGACGGTGTTGTCCCCGATCGTCACCCCCGGCAGCACGATGGCGCCGCCGCCGAGCCACACGTTGTTGCCGATCTTGATCGGCTTCGCGGCCTCCCACTTCTGTCGCCGGGGCTCCGGCTCCACCGGGTGGGTCGGCGTGAGGAGCTGCACGTTCGGCCCGATCTGCACGTCGTCGCCGATGGTGATCGGCGCGACGTCGAGCGCGACGAGCCCGAAGTTCGCGAAGCAGCGCGCCCCGATGGTGATGTGCGCGCCGTAGTCCACGTAGAACGGCGGGCGGATCTCCGTCCCTTCGCCGATCGAGCCGAGGAGCTGCTCGAGCAGGCGACGGCGCAGCGGGCGCTGCCGTACCGAGGTCGCGTTGTAGGCCGCCATGAGGTCGAGCGCAGCGGCGCTCCGCTCGGCGATCTCGGGGTCGTCCGCGATGTACGGATCCCCGGCGAGCATCCGCTCGCGCATGGACCGGGAGTCGTCAGGGCTCGTCATATGGACGAGTGTACGCATCATCGGAACGGGTGTCCACATCGGCAGGCGGAAAGATGCGCCGCGGCCTCGCGCCACCGAAGAGCCCGCCGTCGCCATGACGAGCGCAGCGGTCGGCCATGCCGCCGAGCAGGATCATCTTCTGCCAGTGTCTCGGCTTCGACGGGAGACGGCAGCAGGAAGCCCTTGGCGTCTCGTTGTGGATGAGAAGGAGAGAGAGAAAGAGAGAGAGAGAGAGCGAGAACTCTCAATCTCTCTTCTCATCCTCTGTGCCCTCTGTGCCTCTGTGGTTCAAATTTCTCTTCATCATCGGCTCGCCCACACCGCCACGCCCGCAAGCGCTGCTCCCACGGCGCGAGCCCGGGTGGTCACACCGCGCCATCGCACCCCGGGACATCGATGCGCCCCGGCGCTCCCGGTGCACCCGCTCACCCCTCGCGCAGGACCCGCCGGTACGTCTCGATATACGCCGCCGCCGTCCTCGCCGCCGAGAAGCGCTCCTCGGCGGCGCGGCGGCACTGCGCTGGATCGAGCTCGCCCACCCGCGCGATCGCCTCGGCCATCCCGGCCGCGCCGTCCACCAGGAACCCCGTCCGGCCGTGCTCCACGATCTCCGGGAGCGCGCCGGCGCCGCGCAGCGCGATCACCGGCGTGCCCGAGGCGAGCGCCTCCATGGCGACGAGCGAGCTGGTCTCCTGGACCAGGCTGGGGACGAGCAGGCACCGGGCCGCCGCGAGCAGGCGGCGCTTCCGGACCAGGCCGATCGGACCGAGGAAGCGCCGCGCCGGCCCCGCGCCGGCCAGCATCGGCAAGAGCACCTCCCGCAGATACCGCGTGTGCTCCTCGTAACCGAACGCCTGCCCGGCGATGAGCAGCGGCGCCCCGGCGCGGACCGAGGCCTCGACCGCCACGTGATACCCCTTCTCCGGGCAGATCCGGCCGAGGGCGAGCGCGAAGCCGCGCTTGTGCCGCCGTGGCCGGTAATGCTCCAGCCGGACGCCGTTCGGGACCTCGGGCAACAGCCGCGCCCCCGGCGGACAGGCGCGCCGCTGCGTCGCGGAGACGCAATGGAGGAACGTCCTCGGGCGCTCGAGCCGGAAGACCGCCGGCGAATAGAAGCTCGGCGGCAAATGGAGCGTGGCGAGCACGGGCACGCCGGGCTCGGGCAGGTAACGATCGAAATCGACGCCGTGCAGGTGGACGAGATCGATCGGATACCGATCCAGCGCCCGCGCGATGGCGCTGCGGTGATGGCGCCAGGCCTGCTCCCTGGCCGCCTCGTCGAGCACCGCGCCCGGCGGAGGCGCCGGCGTCGGGACCAGCGTGCCCGCGCACGTCGAGCCCTCCGGCGCGACAACGATCGACAGGTGGCCGGCGCGCGAGAGCGCCTCGTCGAGCATCGAGAGCACCTGCTCGGCGCCGCCGACAGCGTCCGACCCCACGGGCGCGAGCGGATAGCTGACGTGCAGGACCGTCAGAGACATCGCTCTCGCCCGAGGCCGAGCAGCGTGAGCGTCTTGACCGCGAGCTTCCGCCAGCGCGCACCGTCGATCGGAAAGCCGAGGCGCTCGTAATGGAGCGTCCCCTCGTGCGGCGGCCGCCGGAAATCGTACGTGGGCGCCGGCCGGAACCGCTCGACCTCCGCGCCGAACGGGGCGAGCGTCTCCTGCTGGCTGGAGAAGCAGTCCAGCATGGCGCGCTTGCGCGAGGCCTCCTCGTCGGAGAGCCGGAGGGCGATCTCGGGGACACCGGGATACGGGATGAACTCGCCGGTGACGAGGTGCCCCCGCGCGGCGTGGTACGAGGCCGCCTCGAAGAGGAGCGGCGCGCTGACGCCGTTCCAGAGGGCGAGCACCGCGGCCGAATGGACGGCGAGCGCCGCCGCGTCGTGATCGGGGTGGCCGCCCTCGTACGGGTGGGTGATCACCACCTCGGGCCGCGTCCGGGCGAACAGGTCGAGGAGCTTGCGGGCGAGGCTCGGGGCCTCCTCGATGGCCTCCTGGTCGACCGCGCCGAGGCACCTCAGCCTGGACGCGCGCACGTGGGCCACGGCGAGCGCGCGCGTCACCTCCTCGCGCCGGAGCGCGGTGTAGCGCTCGCGCCCGATGTCGGCGAGCTCCGCCGGCATGAAGCGGCTGTCGCGGGGCGCCCCGTCGGTCACGTGGACCACCTCGATCGGATCGAGCCGCCCGATCCGCGCGCCGAGCCCGATGGTCTCGTCGTCCGGATGCGCCAGCACGACGAGGCAGCGCGGCGCCCGCCCCGACGAGAGCCACGTGAACGGCGGCCACGCGAGCTCCGGCCCGTTGCGGCCCTGGCGGCGGAGCACGGCGAAGTTCACGGCCACGCCTCCCCGGCTCCCGTGAGCCTGCCGCGCGCGTCGGACCGCCGGTCCGGCTCGGCCGCGATGCCGCGGTGTTCCTCGGCCATCTCTCGCTTCGGAGTGCTCGCGACGTGGGACATGAGCCACCTGGAGTGCGTAACGTCAGGTCATCCGGAAGCAGCGCTCAGCGATCTCCAGCCTACCAAAAGGCGACGCAGCGCGCCAGATGTGCGCATGAAGCGCGGACAGACGATCCAGGCGCGCCCGGATGGCGGCGTAAGGACAGCCCGCAGGTGGCGTAGAAGCGCGCCGAGGAGCCGGCCGTGCGCGCGTCGCGGAAGCGCGGGTCAGGGGCGTTGCGCGCGTCGGATCTCGAAAACGCCACGACACCGGAAGAAACACACGTCGAACTCCAGGAAGAAATTGATCTGGCCCAGGATCACGGGCACGGTGTCAACGTCGACCCAGGCAAAAGCCAGGCGTACCGGCGCAATGCGCCCGACCACCGCCGAGACCACGATCGCTCGGGCCTGGGCAATAGCGAGATTCCCACTGAGTTGCATCGACGTGGTCTGCTGACTCCAGTCGAACCCCAACGCCACGCCAACGGCGTGAGGCAGGACGTTCACCGCAGCTCCGGTATCGAGCAGGCCTGATACCGCCGCGCTCTGGGACGCCACCAGCGTGAGCGGGAGCATCGGGGCCAGGCTGGCGGCCCCCAGATCGGGCGTACGCGCGGTGAACGGGAACTGCTCGGCCGGCACGCTCACTTGCCCGGACCGCGGTCCGCGCTCAGGGCCTGGAGCAGGGTGTCGGCCGCTGCAAACGCCTGGTCCGGGGACCAGACAGGGTAGGATTGGCCACCTACAAGGCCCACGTCGTCCTCGACCTCCGCCAGCTCCTGCGCCAGAAGTTGAATCAGCCGGAGCTTGTCCACCCGAGACAAAGACTGGACATCCGGCAGAATCTCGGCCAATGACATGACGACTCTACCTCTCTGATCGCCCCAGGACGGCGGCCTCTGACAGACAAGCTTACCTGGTAGCACAACTACCGCCGCGCTGCAATCTGGTCTGGACGGCCGGGTACGCCTGTGCTTGCGGCTCTGTCGCGACAAGGGCGGTCAACGCGTCGCTCTACGCATACCGCCTCGTCATCCGGGCGCAGAACTCCGCGAACTCCTCGATGCGCTGCGGGGGGCTCGTGTGGTGCGGCCGGACGCCGGCGTGCTCCGGGGTGAAACAGTAGGTCAGCGTCACGTCGAACGGCTCGAGCGCCTTCATCTGCCGGTCGAACCAGGCCTCCGCGCCAGGGCGGAAGCTGTCGGCCCAGCTCAGGCCGGTGCGGAGATGGCGCACCCCGAGCTTCTTCAGCCACCCCACCGCGTCGTCGAGCCGGTGATCCTCGAAGTGGAACCACTGGCACAGACCGAAATCGGGCGTGCACTCCGGGAAGAGCCGCAGCGCGCGCTTCGGCGTCCCGTCCTCGCGCAGTAACCCCATGTAGAAGTGCCGGTAATAGGACGACCCCTCCGCCTCGCGATGCCGCGTCGTCGCCGGCCACGCGCGCGGCAGATCGTACAGGCTGTACCAGTGGACCCGATCGACCTTGCCGCGCAACAGCTCGGCGCTCCGCTTCAGGCCGAACTCCTGCACCTCCTCGGCGCCGAACGTGGAGACGCCGATCTCGGTGATCCAGATCGGCCTGTCCGTCACCGCGCGGATCTCGTCGAGCTTGCTCGGCCACTCGTGGATCTGCCAGTGGTTCCAGTCGAGAGGGAAGCCGTGCACCGCGACCACCTCGACGTGGTCGAGCACGCCCTGGCGGCCCATGTTGGCCATGAACGCAGGATCGATCGGCGAGATGCCGCCCAGCACCCGCGGCAACCCGGGACGCTCGCTCCGGATCGCGTCCGCGGCGAGCTTCACCATCGACCCGAACGTCGTCCACTCGGGATCGATCTCGAAATCCCAGTGCGACTTGTTGTTGGGCTCGTTCCAGAGCATCACCGCTTCGATCATCCCTGCTCTCCCTTCGTCGTGGCGCCTCGCCGGGCCGGGTACGCCGCGCCAGGCACGCCGTCAGCCCTCTCGCGGCGGCGACAGAGGTAGACCTCGGGCTCGGGGTGGTTCACGATGTCGAAGCCCGCGCTCCGCAGCATCGCCTCCGCGCAAGCGCGGTTGGGCACCCACCAGTTGGTCGGGTCGTGCGAGTAGCTGTGCTCCACGAAGTGCAGCCGAGGATAGCCCGCGTCGTCGAACATCCGCTTCTCGGAGAACGGATAGTCCTCCTGGAGCGGCATCACCTCGGCGCTGCCGCGCTGCATGCTCTGGAAGACCAGCGTGTGCCCGACAACGTGCTCGTGCAGCAGATCGAGCGCCAGCAGCGGGTGGCGGAGGTGGTACAGGACGCCCATGAAGAGCACGATGTCGAAGCGCTCCCCGAGGCTGCCGACGTCGTACACGGAGAGGTTCTGGAACTCGATGTCCGCCCCGGAGACCTCCGCCGCGAAGCGCGCCTGCGCCAGGTAGTCCTCGTCGCTGTCGATCCCGAGGACCCGCGCCGCGCCGCGCCGCTTCATCTCGAGCGAGTAGAAGCCCGCGTTGCAGCCGATGTCGAGGACCGTCTTGCCCGTGAGGTCCGCCGGGATGGCGTGGGCGAAGCTCTTCCACTTGAACGCGGGGTAATCGCCCAGGAAATGGTCCGGCGCCGTCTTCACGCCGCCGAGATCGATGTTGTGGAACCACTGGCCGAGCCCGCGCACGCGCTCCTGGATCTGCTCGCGGGTCCACTTCGCCGCGTCATCGACGTCATCGACGTTCCGCACGTTCCGCACGTTCTGCACGCTCCGCTCCATCGCTCCTCCGTTCACACGACGACGCCGCTGAGGAGCTGCATGGCCTCTCGGTAGCCGTGCAGCGTCCCGACGTCGACATACGCCTCGCCAGCCCGCACCGCCCGCGCGCTGCCGCCGCGCGCGAGGTACTCGTTCACCAGCGTCCCGATGTACGGGTCCTGCTGCCCGCGCTCGCACCAGAGGTCGTGGAGCTCCCGCATCACCGCCCCCGTCAGCTTGAAGGCGCCCCAGACCCACCGCGACAGCGCGTCCCGCTGCTTGACCTGGATCTCGAGCACCCTGCCCCGCTCGTCGGTGACGACAGCGTCGAAGAACTCGGGGTGCTCGACAGGAAAGAGCAGGAACGACAGGCCCCCGCCGTCGAGCGCGCGCAGGCCGTGCTCCGGGAACCAGACCGTGTCCGGGAGCCCCACGAGGACCTCCTCCTCCGGCTGGATCCAGGGCAGCGACCGGAAGATGGCGTCGCAGAGCCCGGCGGCGACCGGCTGCACCACATAACAGATGTGCGCCGGCCCCACGTTCGCGCCGTAGTACTCGACGATATCCGACTTGCCGGGCGAGATCACCATGCAGATCTTGTCCGCACCGGCGAGGATCATCCGGTCGATGAGGTACTCGCTGACCGCGCGTGGCCGCTCCACGTCACCGTCCTTGCGCGTACCGACCGGGAGCAGCTCCTTCGAGAACGCGAGCGGCTGGATCCTGCTCCCCAGGCCCGCCGCTGGAATCACTCCCCACATCGTCCTCTCCCTTCCTTCATCGAGCCGCAACCGAGGCAGCCGACTCGAGGATCGCCACGAGCTCCTCCGCGCGCCGCGCCGCGCTGTGCTCCGCGAGCACCCGCTCCCGCGCCGCGCGCGCGATGGCCGCGACCTCGCCCGCCGGCAGCGAGAGCGCCGCGACCGCCTCGTCCGTCGTCCTCGCGACGAGGATCTCCTCGCCCGGCGTGAAGAACCGATCGAGCCCCTCCCAGCTGTCGCTGAGGATCGGCGTGCCGCACGCGGCCGCCTCGAAGAGGCGCCCGGAAGGGCAGTATCCCATCGCCGCCATCGCGCCCCGGGTGACGTTGAGCGTCAGCGGCGAGGAGCAATAGAACGCCGGGTGATCCGGCGGGGCCACGTGCCGCATGTAATAGATGTTCGGCGCCCACGGGAAATTCTCGGGATAGAGCGAGCCCCCGATGACGAACCGCTTGTCCGGCAGCCTCCTGGCCGCCTCGAGGAACAGCGTGGAGAGCGCCTCCTGCCGGTCGGCGGCGTACGTGCCCAGGTACGAGAGATCCCCGCGGAACTCCTCCCGCGGCACGACCGGGCGGTGCACCTCCGGATCCGCGCTGCCGTACAGCGGGAACACCCGCCGGGCGCCGAGCTTCGCCTGGAGCTGCGCGAGCGCCTCGCCGCCGGTGTAGCTGAGCACGCAGTCGAAATCGACGAGGCCGCGCGGGCCGATGTAGCCGACCGACTGGCCGGCGTCGATCCGGTCCAGCGTCACCGGCGTGTCGAGATCGTAAAAGACCTTGAGCGCGCGCGACTCGAGGACCACCTCGGTCGCGGGGCCGCCGTCGGGGCAATACGAGGTCACCATGGCCGCGTCGGCCTCCGCGACAGCGCGCCGGGCGTCGGGCAGGACGTCCTCGAACGACGCGTAGAGCCGGAGCTCGTTGCCGTGCGAGAGCGAGAACAGATCGCGGTGCGCGGCGTAGTACGGGACGTCGCGCTCGAAGAAGGTGACGCGGTGCCCGGCCCGCCCGAGGGCGGAGATGACGCCGCGCCACAGCGTGGCGTGGCCGTTGCCCCAGGACGAGCTGATCGTCAGACCGAAGATGACGAGCCTCATGACGAGCCGGACCTCCCCTAGGCCTGCGTCTCCGCCGGAGCGGGCGTGACAGTCCTCCTCGGCTCGCCGAGGATCATCGCCTCCACCTCGGGGCGGCAGCGGATCCGCGGCAAGAGCGCCCTCGCCGCCGGGCGGAGGCGGCGGAGCGTGTACGCCACCTTGGCGCGCGTGTGCTCGGGCCCGTAGTAATCGAGGAAGCCGCCGCTGTTCAGCGAGAAGAACGAGAGCGCGTCGGCGTCGTTGAGCAAGGCGAGCTCGGCGTCGTCCCCCGGCCGCTCGTGCGCGCTCACCAGCACGCCCACGCGGTCGAGGACCTCGGGCTGCAGCCCGACGTCGGCGAGCGCGGAGCGCGCGAGGGCCGCGCCGCGCCGCGCGTGCTCGTCCTTGAAGGCCTGGTAATCCGGGGCGCGGTGCTCGATCCGGACGTTCGCCTCGGAGACCAGCCGCTCCACGTCGTGGAAGAGCGCCGCCGCCTGGGCCGCGACGCCGGCGCGCGCGTCGAGGCGGAGCATCCATTGCCAGACGTCGATCGCATGATCGTGGTCGGCGCGGACAAGCGGCCTGTCGAGATCGTAAAGCTCCCGGTGCCGCGCGAGGACCCGGGCGAAGACCGCGCTCGCGGAGGCGAGGTTCCTCCGGCGGATGAAGCGCTGGCAGCGGGTGAGCACCTCGTAGGCCGTCCGGGCGGCGCCCTCCGGATCGAGCCCCTCGATCCGGAGATCGAAGAGGCCGCGGGCGTCGAGCGCGTGCAGGTGGGTGTCGAGCGCCCAGAGATCGATCGCCGAGGAGCGCCACGCGCGCGCGTCGACCGAGGCGCGGGGCTCGTCCCCGGGGGGACAAGGGGCGTCGATCTCCACGCCGGGAAACTCCCTGGAGAGCTCCGCCTTCCCGGAGGGTGACAGCAGCGGTGTCCGGCGGACCGACGGGTCATCGCTGCTCGAACTGGAGCCGGCAACGAGGATCAAGCGCTTGAGCATGAGCGTGCGTTCTCCGGTCAGCTACGGGCGTGGAGCTCCAACCAGCTTCCGCGAGGTAGGCTGCCGCGGACGAACAGGGGTACAGCGCCGTGAACCTATCTCCGCGGCGCTCGACGCACCATCGCGGAAATCCCGTACAGGGGGGTAGGGAAAGAAATGATCAACAGACGTGACGTCCGTAGCGCGCTCGCGGCCCTACCCGAGGTCGACCGACAGCGTCTCGGAGCCCAGGGCCTCGATCGCCGCGCGATAGCGCTGTCGCGCCGCGACGAGGCGCCGCACCTCCCCCTCATCCTGGAGCGATGCCGCGGCCATCGCGGCGTGACCGAGGCGCAGGAGCGCGTAGGCCAGGAGATACGGTGGCAGGCGCCGCTCGGGGTCATCGCCGGAGCGACGCCTGTAGAGATCGAGGAACGCGCGCCGGGCGCCGGGCGCCATCCGCCACTCGATCACGGCCCCGGCGAGATCCCAGGCGATGTCCGTGGGGCCGGGGAGAAAGTGATCGTCGCCGTGCCCGGAAGCGTCCACCTTGAAGAGCTCGCCAGAGGAGGACCTGAGCCACTCGTGGGGATCCATCTTGCCATCGACGAGCACGGGACGCGCGACCTCCAGGAGGAGCTCACCCGGGAGATCTTTCCCCATTTCTATTGAGAAATTGTGTCGAGTCATCGCAATGATCTCCTCGACCGGAGCGCTCGGGAGGGCAAAGGCCGAGGCGCGGAAGGCGCAGTACTCGGCGAGTCGCTCCAGGACGGCGGTGGACAGGTCGTCGGCCTGGAGCGGCCGGCCCGGTATCCAGGGATAGGAGGCAAAGCCCTGGCCCTCGTCGCGCGGCTCCGGCCCGAAGCCGGCCTGGAAGACGCCGTGAGCCCGCTCCATGCACTCGGCCCCGTAACGACCCATGCCCTCGAACTTGAGAATTCGATCGCCTTCACGGGAAAGGCACTTGAAGCGCTCCATGGCCGTCCAGGAGGCCGGCCAGCTCGATTCGTCCTCATAGAGGCGGCGGCGCCACTGCCCTCCACCGATGAACTCGCCTGGGTCGCCCGGGACGTGCGTCCCGTAATTGACGCTCTCGGCGCGGAACGACCGCCAGCGGCGGGCGCCGTCCGGCGCGACGAGCGCATCGGGGTCCGGCGCGCGGGAGCCGAGGAAAACGATGTTCCCGCGGGGAACGCCGGCGCCGGTGAGCGCGTCGCCGGTGGAGAGGAACGAGGAGCCGCTGAAGCCTGGCCCCTCGTCCGCCACCCAGAACTGCGCGCCCTCGGCGATGCCGTCCTCGACCCAGCGGCGCTGCGGGGCGGCAAGCTCGACCCGGCGATCGTAAGGGTGGCCGGCCGGGCGCACGGTGATGCGGTCGGCCGGGATCCCGCGGCGGCGGAGCGCCGCGGCGGTCACCGCGCTCAACGTGGTGCCGATGCTGCGGACGCCGACGACACGGACCGGCGCCGGGGAGGACGCGACCCGCTCGGCGAGCCGGGCGAAGTCGAGCGGATGCAGCGCATAGAACGAGAACCCCTCGGGCGGGGAGGTCGGAACGGTCGCCGGGACATCGATCGCCGTGAGCGCGGTGAGGGACTCCGGCGTGGCCAGACGTCTGGCTGTCCGTGGCCAGACGTCTGGCCGTCCGTGGCCAGACGTCTGGCCGTCCGGGATCGCGAGCGCGCCCGCGTCGCCGACCAGCAGCGCGGCGAGATCGTCGGTGAGCCGGGCCAGGAGCGAGGCGCCCTCCGCGCCGGCGTCGGCGAGGATCGATTCGAGCTCGCCGGCGCGGATCAGGGCGCGGAGCGCGACGGCGCGACGGAGATCGGCGCCGGCGGGGTCGGCGAGCGCCCGGAGGTCGGCGGCGAGCTCGTCGAGGAGCCGCTGGCCCGGGACGTCGCGGCGGCCGCTGCGGAAGACGTACATGCGGTATCCGGAGCTGTCGGTCATGGGTGGTCTGCGCGAGGTTCGGCTCGCATGCGCCGGGCTGCCTCCCATGAGCTCGCCCGAGCCACAAGGAGCCGTGTTCGCAGCGCGGCCCGCGCACCGGCGTGGTGCTCGGTCTCCCGGGCTGCTCGCGCTGCATGGGGCGGGATCGAGGCGATGCCAAGCCGGGATGCGCCGTACCGCCTGGCCTCGACGCCGGTGAGATCCAGGATCGCGACGCTGCAGCGCCATGCGGTGCCACACGTCGATCGGCGCTCTCCTATCGAGGATCTCCGGCCGCGCAGGGGCGACGCGGACGCCGGACGCGCGGCGCTGCGAGAGCGGTGCTGTTCGTCTTATCCTCCCGGCCCGTGGCAGCTCAACCTCGGAGAGTCTCCGCCCCGTCGAGCGATCCTCGTCGGGTGCGCCCTCGGGGACGAGGTGGGGGCCCGCGTCGATCACGAGGCGATCGGTCGGCTGCTCGGGCTGCCGGTGACAAACCTACGAGCAGCCGCTGCCTCCGTGCCTGGAGCAGGCGTTCCGCGGCTACCTGCGCTCCGGTGCAGCGGTCACGGGAGCGGGCCGTAGGAGAGCAGGCCCACCTTCGGGGTCTTCATCGACAGCAGCGTGATGAGCCCGAAGTTGGTGAGGAGGGCGTGCTTCTTCGAGCCCAACGTCGCGAGCGCGACGCTCGCGGGCCCATCGAACAAGCCGCCTTTGGCGAGCACGGTCGCTTTGCCGTCTGTCCCGACCCGGACGAGCGCGTTGCCCCCGTTGCCCGCGACGAGGATGCTCCCATCCGCATCCGCGGTGATGCCGTCGGCGCCCTGGAGCGGCAGGCATGTCGCCGGATCTGACGTGGAGAACTCGACCGCGACATCCGGCGTCCCGTCGGCGTTGATCGGAATCTTGATGAGCGCCGCCTTGTCCGTATTGGCCACGTAGAAGGCGCCGTGCGAAAGCGCGAGGCCGTTGGCGCCAAACGGGATGCCGAGGACCGTCTTGCAGGGGTTCGTCGCAGCGACGTCCCCCTTGAGCAAAGGATCGGTGAGCCAGTTGGTCACCGTCTTGCCATCGGGGCTTATCTTGAAGATCGCGCCCAGGGCCGAGTCCGTGACGAAGAGGTTGCCATCCTCGTCGAAGACGAGCCCATTGGGCAGGTTCATGGCCGCGTCGGTAGCGAAGGCGGTGGTCACCGGACCGCCCGCCGCCGGGATCTTGTAGATGCCGGGCGCGTACTCGGCCGGGTCGAGTGACGCGGCGGCCACGTAGAGATCGCCGGCGGCAGACTGCGTGATGCCGGTCACGAAGCCCGTGTTCGCGGGCGGCGCCGGCACGGTGGCGAAGGCAGACACCTTGTTGTCGGCGAGCGAGACGGCGACGATCTCGCCGGTCAGGGCATAGCCCATATACGCCGTCTCGCTGTCGGCGTTGACCCAGAGCCCCTCGGGGAGCTGGGATTTCGCTGCATCGAGCTCGGCGAGGGACCTGAGCTCCGGTGTCGAGACGCTGCTGCTGCTGCTCGTGGTGTTGTCTTCGCCGCACGCGACGAGAGATGCGCTGAGCCCCAGCGCCGTCAGGAGGATTGATCGGGAGAGTGCCATGGTCGATTTCATGATAATTCCTTTGGTAATATGTCTTTATTGCCAGGGCGGCTGCCGTCCCTCGGTGGGACGTGAAGGACCGTGAAAGGTCGTGCCCGCGCGAACGAGCTTCTGCCCTTGCGCCGCAAGGGCTCGCCGGTGCCCGCGACATGCGATAGCGCCGCGAGCTGTGGAGGCCTGAACATGACGCGACCTTCGTCCTTGCGGTAGAGTCCTCCGCGGGTTAAACTGTTCTGTCTGGAGGACAATGCTGACCACCTCCCTGGACGACCTCCTCTCGATGGCGATCTTTGCGCGCGTGGTGGAGCGCAAGTCCTTCACGGGCGCGGCGAGCGTGCTCGGGCTCTCGAAGTCGGTCGTCAGCGCGCGGCTCGCGGCGCTCGAGGAGCGGCTCGGCGTACGGCTGCTCCACCGCTCGACGCGGCGCCTCGCGCTGACCGAGGACGGCCTACGGCTCTACGAGAGCTGCGAGCGTATCCTCACGGCCGCCGACGAGGCCGCGTCCGCGATGCACGGCGTGAGCCGGGTCCCCGAGGGGCTCTTGCGCGTGTCGGCGCCCGTCTCGTTCGGCATACTGAAGATCGCGCCCTTGCTAGGCGACTTCGCAGCGCGCTGCCCGCAGGTGCGCCTCGAACTCTCCCTCTCCGACAGCGTCGTGGATGTCGTCGGCGGGGGCTTCGACGTCGTGGTGCGCTTTGCGCGGCAGCTCGATGAGGCGCGTGTCGCGCGCAAGATCGGGTCTTTCCGTCGTATGGTCTATGCCTCGCCCGGCTACCTCGCGCGCCACGGCGCGCCGCAGGTGCCCGGCGATCTCGTCAGGCACAACTGCATCCGTCTCTCGGGGCAGTCGGGCGAGTGGGTCTTCGAGTCCGGCGCGGAGACGCTCGCCGTGACGGTCAGGGGCAATCTGGTCGTGGACAATGTCGTCGTGCTCAGGCAAGCGCTCGTGGACGGGCTCGGCCTCGCGATGCTGCCGTACTTCGCCGTCGCGGCGGATCTGGCAGCCGGCCGGCTCCAGCCTGTGCTCTTGAGCCATGCCGGGCAAGAGATCTCGATCTTCGTCGTCTTCCCTCACCACCTCCACCAGCCCACCAAGGTGCGCGCGTTTGTGGACCTCCTCGTCGAGCGCCTCGGGAGCGAGCCAGGGGCGGGCGCCGCGCCGGGGAGAAGGAAATCCAGAGCAGCTCGGACCTGATGTCCTCCACTTGTTTCGCGTTTCCCTCCCCCAGCCCCGCAGGGCCCCGACTCGCTCGATCGACCGCGCTCGCGCCGGCCCCTCCGGCGCGCGCGTCGCCCATGCCCGCTCTCAGACGCGGGCTGCCGAGGCGGCGTCCTGCTGCAAGCGGGCGATCAGCGTCACCAGCACATCGAACGACATCACGGCATTCGAGTGCATGGTGTGGAACACCCCGCCATCCACATCGAGGATCTGCGACCGCTCTGCCCAGAGGTTGGATGTGACGTCGGCAATGCGGCCGATCGCGATGGTCTTCCCCTCGATCGTGAGGTGGCCGCGGGTGAGTTCGATCCTCCGCATCGGATGGTCCATGTTGCGGGAGGCGAACAGGGTCTTGGACAACGCCACGCTGTCGGGCAGAGCCCGGAAGCCGACCGAGCCACCGGCCTGAAGCTCGCGGTAGAGCCGCTCCCCACGCTGCTCTACATGGCGCATCCGCAACGTCTGGCTCAGCTCGGCGTAGCGCGAGGTGCGTGCTCCAATGAAGACCCACGGCGCCTGGGGTGTCGCTCGGTAGCCGATACCGCCGAAGTAGAACGTGTAGAGATCCTCGATGTCGGCGTAGAAGTCGGTCCGGGTGCCTTTGCGCTCCCGAGCCTGGATCGCGTTCTGGTACAGCACGAACACGGGCTGCGAGCCCACGACCCACCACGTGCCCAGCGCGATCACGACGCCCAGCGCGATCGCCCCGTAGCCAACGCGATACAGCACCGACATATCCCCATCGAACCGCGCCGTGCTGCCCGGCCCTGGTACCAGGGACAGCACCAGGGCGCCCGCACCGGCGAACAGCGCTGCCAGAAACCATCCGGTAAAAAGAAGCGAACGGCTCTTGCCGTAGGTGCCGATCACATCGCCTGGATTGTGCATGCTTCCATCCCTAGGTGTCGACGGGTTCACCGTTGCCCCAGTCGCTCCCGAACACGGCGCGCGCGCCACCAGGGCTGGGCACGGTGTGCGGCTCGGCCCCTTCGCGGTGCCCTCCGCAATATCCCATGTCACGAGGAGCCCGATGGCGGCATTGCCGCCGGGACCGGGATCGTAGACGGCCCCGCTCCAGGTGTCGTGACCGTTCGCCATGCTCAGCGACGCGTGGCCTTACGGCTCCAGGCGCCGCGCGAGCAGAAATCAAACGTCGTCACGACGTCCTTCGTCACGGCGCCGACGTGGTAGCGGATGAGGTCCTTGCCGTCAACGTGGAACAGGACGTCGGGATCCGATGTGTGCGAGTACACCCGCTCGATGTCCGCCGGCGAGATGTCGAGCGCCTTGACGGCGCAGAAGGCGGATCGATGCCTGACCGCCGCGTAACGGGGGTGGCGTTGTCGCTCCTGCCCAGGCCAGCGATGCTCATGACGTGTCCGGAGGAGCAGCGGAAGAGGCGACGACGCACGACGGCAGCGGGCGGCGAGCCATCGCAGCCTGACCGCAGCGAGGACAGGTGGACAGGTCGATCCCCGTGAGCGCGGCGAGCTGCGTGCACCAGTCGACCTTACACGCATGGCTCGCGGGGCCCTGGAGGGCAACACCCCATGTGAGGCAATGCCGGCAGCCCTCCTGCTCGGTGCCTCGGGGTGGTCAGCCGCTCCGGCGAGCGGCTCGCGCCGGCCAGGAGACCGGAGACCGGAGACCGGAGACCGAGGCCGCGCCTCGAGGCTGGGACCGCGCAGCGCGGCGCTCACCGAGGCGCGCCACGAGGCAGGGGCGCGCGGCGCCCGCCCGCCAGAGCTCGGCCGGTTTGTGACGCTCGGGGATCTGTGCTGCGACGGGCTCCCCGTGTACGCTCTCCCTGGCCTCCTCATGTCGACATGCCCTACGTGCCGAACCGAGCATGCGGACGGCGTCGTCGCTTGCCCGCCGGACGCTGACACGCTCTCGCCAGACCCCGCGCTGCCGGGCGCCGATCCGGATCTCGCGCCAGGCACTCCGGTCGGCGAGTACCGCATCGAGGCGAAGATCGGGGTCGGGGGCTTCGGCACGGTCTACCGCGCCATGCACCCGGTCATCGGCAAGGCGGCGGCCATCAAGGTCCTGAGCCGCCAGTGCTCGGCGAACCCGCAGCTCGTCTCCCGCTTCGTCGCCGAGGCGCGGGCCGTGAACCAGATCCGGCACCGCAACATCATCGACATCTTCTCGTTCGGCGCCCTCGAGGACGGCCGGCACTACTACGTGATGGAGCTGCTCGAGGGGATGACCCTCGACGCCTACCTCCGCAAGCGCAGGCGCCTCCCGCCCGCCGAGGCGCTGCCCATCCTCGTCAAGATCGCGCGCGCGCTCGACGCCGCGCACGCCGCGGGCATCGCCCACCGCGACCTCAAGCCCGAGAACGTGTTCCTGGTCTTCGACGAGGACGGGGCGATCTTCCCGAAGCTGCTCGACTTCGGCATCGCCAAGCTGCTCGGCGAGCCCTCGACGACGGCGCACAAGACGCGTACGGGGCACCTGATCGGGACGCCGCTCTACATGTCCCCCGAGCAGTGCCGCGGCAGGAACGTCGATCACCGGACGGACATCTACTCGTTCGGGATCCTGGCGCACGAGCTGCTCGCCGGCGCGCCGCCGTTCGACGGCGAGAGCGCGTTCGACCTCCTGACCAAGCACGCGTCGGAGCCGGCTCCCCCCGTGTCGAGCGTGGCCACGCACCTGTCGCCGGCGCTCGACGCGCCGCTCCTGCGGATGCTCGAGAAGGACCCCGCGAGCCGCCCGGCGTCGCTGCTCGAGGCGACCACGGCGCTCGTGGAGGCCGCGCGGGGCGCCGGTTACGACGTGCCCACGGGCCTGCTGCGGGCGAGCGACGCCGCCGTCGGGCGCGGCGGGAGCGACGCCGCCGGGCGCCGCGCGCGCATCGCAGCCGCGGAGCCGCTGGCCTCCGAGCTCGCGCCGACGCAGCCGGGTCCCATCGCGGACGCGAGCACGGGCCCCAACGGGACCGAGACGGTGCTGCAGCGGTCGCTGCCGGCCAAGGTGGAGAGCACACCGACCGCGGCGTCGCGGCGGAGGGCAGCGCTCGCCGCGGTCGCCATCCTCGGCGGCGCCGCGGCCGCCGCGCTCACGCTGCGCCTCACGGGCAGCGAGCACCTGGCCGACGCCCCGCGCGCGCCGGCGCTGGCTGCGTCGAACGAGTCGGCCGCGCTGCTCGCCCCGGTCGCGCCGGCGCCCGCCGCCTCGGCCGCACCGGCGCCCGCGGACGTGCCCACGGCGAGCGCCCGCGCGGCGACGCCCGAGGTCGAGCTCCAGATCCAGGCGACGCCGAAGGAGATCGAGGTGTGGAGCGAGGGCAAGCTCGTCGGCAAGGCGCCGGGGCCGCTGCGCCTGCCGCGCGGGCGCGCCGTGAAGCTCACCTTCAAGTCGCCCGGTTACCAGGAGCAGGCGCAGGAATTCCTGGCCGAAGCGGACGGCGCGCTCACCGTGACGTTGAAGAGGGCCGCGGCGACCGCGAGGGGCACCGTCAGGAAGGGCGACCTGGAAGATCCGTTCCAGTGAGCATGCGCGCGCGATCCCGCTCCACGCGACACGCGCGGGCGGCCGCGGGCGCCGCGGCGCTGCTCGGCGCGGCGGCCGGCTCCGCCGGGTGCGAGGAGCTCGGCGAGATCCCCCCGGGCATCTGCGGCAACGGCGTCATCGAGCCGTCGCGCAACGAGGACTGCGACTGCTTCGAGGCCAGCGAGGCGTGCGTCGTCGAGACGAAGAACGCGCAGGGCGCGACCTCGCTCGCCGTGTGCAACCCGCGACGAAGCGAGAACGAGTGCCGCTTCGGGTGCGACGACGACGGCCAGGGGTGCCCGAGCGGGTGGGGCTGCGGGATCGACCGCGTGTGCCGCGCCTCCAAGGGCGAGTTCAGGCCGCTCGGCGCCGCGCTGCCGCTCGGCGCGCAGCGGCTGCTCACGGGCGATCTCGACGGCGACGGCCGCGGCGACCTCGTGGGCGTCGGCTCGACGAGCCTCGAGGCGCTCTACTTCGATGCGAACAGCACCGTGGGGACACAGGTGTCGATCCCCTCCGCAGGGGACACGCCCGCGCTCGCGCCCCTGACCGACGACGCGACGACGGACATCGCGCTCAGCGTGGGGCCCGGCGTGGCGATCCTGAGCGGCCAGCCGGGTCGCACGTTCGCGCCGGTCCCCGTGCTCGCGTCGGTGTTTCGCCTGGAGTTGCTGAGCGGCGCGGAGCCCGGGACGATGACCTTGCGCGGGGCGCGCCTCCTGCCGGTCGGCAGCACACCCGAGGACGGGCAGACGTGGGTCGCCCTGGTCGCCGGGACCGACACGGGCGGCGCGGCGCCGGAGGACGTCATCGTCGTCGTGCAGGGGGCGGCGAGGGGCGAGTTGTCGCCCCTCGATCTGCAGCGCGGGCGGCGCGACGTCGCCGGTCCGCTCGTGAGCGCGGACCTCGACGGCGGCGCGCTCCACGAGGTGGTCGTCGCCCTCGCGGACGACTCGGCCGTGCGCATCTACTCGCCGGACAGCGGCGCGCACACCGCTGTCGAGCTCCCGGCCGGCGCGCGGATCGCGGGCGCGCCCTTCCTCCGGGACGTGACCGGCGACGGCATCCTCGATCTGCTCGTCGGCGCCACGTGCGCGCAGCGCGGCCCGGGCCTGCCCGCGGATGCCGCCTGCTACGAGCTCGACGTCGCGGAGGGCGCGGGCGGCGGCGCGTTCGGGGACATGCAGCCTTACGGCGATCTCTCGTACCCGGCCGGCGAGGCGGGCTCCAGGCGCTCGCCCGGCCTCGGGGCCCCCATCGCCGTCGGCGATCTCAACGGCGACGGGGTGCTCGACGTCGTGGACCCCGGCGCCGTGAGGCTCGGAAAGGCCCGGACGTCTCCTCCCTACCAGGTCGAGTTCGACCGGCTCGCGCCGGCGAGGGGCCGGCGCTGGACCAGCGCGGTGATCGCGGACCTGACCGGCAACGGCGTGTCCGACGTGATCACCGGCTCCGCAGACGCGACGGATCTGACGTTCTTCACCGGCGTCCCCGGCGCGCTGCCCTCCGACTTCAAGCTCAACGAGCTCAAGATCCCGACGCTGGGCAACGTCTCGAGCTTCGTCGTCGGCGACTTCGACGGTGATCTCCTGCCGGACCTCTCGTTCGCCGAGAGCGCCGGCAGCTCGCAGTCGAGCGCGGTCCACCCGACGCTCGCCGTCTGCTTCGGCCGGTACATGAAGGCGCCGGAGGCTCCGGTGCGGCTCGGCGCCTTCGAGGGGCTCCTCGATGTCGCGGCGGTGCGGCTGCCCGAGCCGGACGACGCCGTGGACGACCTCAGCGTGCTCTTCTCGCACCGCGGGGACATCGCGTTCAGCCTCATCGAGGGCAGCAGCTCGCGGTCGTTGCTGCCGCCGCTGCCGCTCGTCCGCGAGGGCGACGTGCGGCAGGCAGGCGAGCTGCGCGCCGTGAAGAGCATCGCCGGCCGCTTCCGGGGCGCTGGGGCGGAGATCGCCTCGCTGACGATCGTGCCTCCGCGCCCTGGCTCCTCCGCGGGCCTGGCCGATCTCTGGCTCCTGCCGGCGGTCGAGGCGGGCGCGATCGCCATGGTCGACGAGGACAAGCAGCGCATCTCGCTTCCCGCGGAGCTCGTCCCCTCGCGGGAGCCCGCGTGGGCGCTGGATGGAGTCGCCGTCGACCTCGAACGCGATGGAGTGGACGAGATCGTCCTCTCGCTGCCGGTGGAGGTCGTGGGGAAGGACGCGGCGGCTGGATCAGGGGCGCCCGCGCTGGAGGGCGCGGTCGTCCTCGTGCGCCAGGGCGCGAGCGGCGCGCTCGGGGTGCCGGAGGCGGCCATCGCGCGAGCCCCTGGCACGCTGTACGGGGGGCTCCGCGCGGGCGACCTGAACGGCGACGAGCGCGCGGACGTCGTGGGCGTCGCTTACCGGATGGAGCCGGGGACGCGCAGGATCGCGGCGAGCCGGCTCGCCGTCTTCTGGAACACGGGCGACGGGGCGCTGGACGCGCCGGTCGAGCTCGAGCCCGCGGACGCCGGTCTGGAGAACCTGGCGAGCGAGGTCACGAGCGTCGACTTCGCCCGCATCGACGAGGGGGCGGGAAGGGCGCTCGTGGTGCTCACGCGCGGCGCGGCCTACGCGCTCGATGCGTGCGGCGATGATGCGGCGGCTTGCCATGACCTGGGCGGGCACCTGCTCCGCAGCCGCAAGCTGGACGGCATCCCCGGCGGCTCCGCGATCGCGACGTGCGACGTCCTCGGCGACGGGGTCGACGACCTCGGGGTGCTCAGCGACGGCGCGCTCCGCGTCCACGAAGGGGTCCCGATCCGCCGATGAGGACCTCGCTTTGCGTCGTGCTCATGGCCCTCGCGGCGACCGCGCTCGCGCCGCGCGCGGCCGCGGCCGAGGAGGACATCGAGCAGGCGAAGGCCCTCTTCAACGCCGGCGCCCAGGCCTACGCCGCGACGCGGTACCGCGACGCGGTGCAGTCCTTCGAGGCGGCGTACAGGAAGGCGCCGCGCCCTGCTCTGCTCTTCTCGCTCGCTCAGGCCTACCGCCGCCTGTACGTGGTCGAGCAGAGCCCCGAGGCGCTGAGGGCCGCCATCGCGAATTACCGGCGGTACCTGGAGGAGGTCCCGCAGGGCGGGCGCCGCGCGGACGCGACCGAGGCCCTGAGCGAGCTCGGCGTGATCGCTGCGCGCCTCGAGGCGACCGCTCCGTCGTCGCCCGCCGCGCTGGAGGCGGCGCCGCCCGACGCCAGGCCGAGGACCCGCATCAACGTCACCTCGCCGACCGCGGGGGCCCGCGTGTCCATCGACGGCCGCGCGCCGGTCGAGGTGCCGCTGATGGCCGAGGTCCAGCCGGGCAAGCACCGGATCAAGATCACGGCCGACGGCCACATCGACGAGGAGCGCGAGGTGGTCGCGATCGAGGGGGACGTCCTCGGGATCGACAGGGAGCTGCGCGAGCGGCCGGCGCTCCTCGTGGTGAAGGCCCCCGTCGGCGCGCAGGTCACGCTGGACGGGCGCTTCGTCGGCACGACGCCGCTGCCGCTCATCCAGGTCGCTCCCGGCAAGCGCTTCTTCGTCGCCACGAAGAACGGCCACACGCCGTTCTCGCGCGAGCTCTCGCTCCGCCGCGGCGAGCGCCGCGTGATCGAGGTGGGCCTCTCGAGCTCCTTCCAGCGGAAGATGTCCTATGGCCTCGCCGCGGTCGGGGTCCTGTCCGCCGCCGTCGGCCTGCTGACGCTGACCTCGAGCCTCGCTGAAGAGGAGGAGGCGCGCGAGATCGAGGAGAAGCGCGGGCAGCAGGGGATCTCCGAGGAGGAGCTGGGCCAGTACCGAGCTCACCTCGACATGCGCGACGAGCTCGCGAACGCCACCACGGGCCTGTTCGGCACGGCCGCGGTGTTCGCCCTCGGCGGCTTCGTGTTCTACGCCTTCGACACGCCGACCCCCCCGCCGCTGCCCGCGCGCACGGACCCGACCCCCGCGCGCACGGGCGGCCCGAGGCTCGAGCTCTCCGCCGCGCCGATCCTCGGGCCGGGGCTCGGCGGAGCGGGGCTCGTCGGCCGGTTCTGGTGACGGCGCCGCAGCGCCCTGGGTGGCCGGGGGCGGCCATCGCGAGCTGCTGGCGGTGAGCCATAGCCCGCGCAAAGCCATTCCGACCTGTCAAGAATTTTCCGCCAACCGACACGCCGCGTACCGACGTGAAGGGCTGGCTGCTCTGATTCAGAACCAGCGCGCGAGCGCGTCGTCGAGCGACGTCGACGACGCGTCTGTCCACGCGATGCAGCCGTCGGGACGGACGAGCATCGACGGGCCGTCGTTGGTGCGTGCGACGTGCACGTTGCGCGGGAGTGACCGTTCCGAAGGCGAGATGAAGAGGCCGCCGCCCTTCTCCATCAGCACGTAGAGCCGCTCTTCGCTGCCGCCTTCGAGCGTGAGGAGCTGGTCCTTCGCGAGCGTGCCGACGAGCGGGTCGTCGTCCCCGAGGTCGTAACGAATGCCGACGCCCGAGAGCATCTCGCCGAAGTAGCGGTTGCCTCCGGGCAGCTTCATCAGGTCGCTCACGATGGTGCGGAGCGCGCTCGTCAGCGGGTCAGGTCGCATGAGCGCGACTTGAGCGCGGGTATTTTCGAGGACGCGCGCGGCGACGGGGTGGCGCTCGGCGGTGTACGAGTCGAGGAGATGCTCGCGCCCCTTCACCGCCGCGGCGAGCTTCCAACCGAGGTTCGCGGCGTCGACGAGGCCGAGGTTCAAGCCCTGGCCGCCAAAGGGCGAGTGGACGTGCGCGGCGTCGCCGGCGAGAAAGACGCGGCCAGCTCGGTAGCTCGTCGCTTGCCGCGCGTGATCGGTCCAGCGCGTCGCCATCGTCATCGACAGGATCTTGACGTCGGTGCCGCTCACGCGCTGAATCGCCGCTTCGACCTCGGCTTGCGTGATCGGCGCATCCCGATGGGGCGGCGGCCCGTTGAACTCCGCAGTGAAGACGCGCCCCGGCGTCGGTCCGGACGCGACGAGGCCGCGCGGCGTTCGATGCCAACCCATCGCGAGCTTCTCGGGCGCATCGAGCTCGACGACAGCCTGATAGCCGGTGATGGTCGGATCCGTGCCGGGGAACTCGAAGCCGGCGAGCTTGCGGACGCGGCTCCGGCCGCCGTCGCAGCCGACGAGGTACCTCGCGCTCCGCGGGCCCGCGCTCGTCTGCGCGGTCACGCCGTCGTCGTCCTGCTCGAAGCCTTCCACCGTGATGCCGCGACGGATCTCGATCCCGAGCTCGGTCGCGCGCGCGCTCAGGATCCTCTCGAGCGCCTCTTGCGGCACGAGACGCATGTGGCGCTCCGGGTCGCGCTGGAGGTCCTGGTCAATCAAGAACATTCCAGAAAAATGGCCTCCTGGCCTCTTTATCGTTCCAGATCCGAAGCGCGCCTTCAGCGCCGGCATCATCCGCGCCATGGTGGCACGGCGCTCGTCGTCGAGCGCACGCGCGAGCCCGCGTCGTTCCAGCGCCTCGGCTGCCACCGCGCCGACCCCGGCGGCCTTGATCGTGCGGTCGGGCTCCACGAGCCGCTCCAGCACGAGCGGCTTCACGCCCGCGATCGCGAGCTCGATCGAGAGGAAAAGCCCGACCGGGCCGGCGCCTACGATGACCACGTCGTGAGCCATGACCCAAATCTTAGACTCGGTAAATATTTGATCAAGACAAATATTTGTCTTGGTCTAAGATTCGATCCATGGGCGAGCTCCGGGAAAGCAAGAAGCGCGAGACCAGGCAGCGGATCTCCGACGTCGCGACGGCGATGTTCTTCGCGCGCGGCTTCGACGCGGTGACGGTCGAGGAGATCGCCGCCGCCGCCCGTGTCTCCAAGATGACGGTGTTCAACTACTTCGCGCGCAAGGAGGACCTCCTCCTGGATCGCGAGGACGAGGTGAAGCGGCTCTTGCGCGAGGCAATCGGCGAGAGGCCGCAAGGGCAGTCGCCGATCGACGCGCTCCGCCGCCTCGTCGACAGGCTGTGCGAGCAGAAACATCCGTTCGCTCGCATCGACAGCCAGACGGTCGGCTGGCGGCGCGTCGTCGCGGCGAGCCCGTCGCTCAAGGCGCGCCTCCGCGAAATCGGGGATGAGACGGTCGAGGCGCTCGCGGTCGAGCTCGCTGGTCCGAAGCCCGATGGCATCGCGCGGCTCGTCGCCGGCATGGTCGTGCTGACGTGGCGCACGGCGTACGGCGAAGCCATCCGCGTGTTCGAGCGCGGAGGCTCGGCGAAGAAGGCGAACGCTGCGTTCATCGCGTTGATCGATCGCGGTTTTGCGGCCATTCACGGGATGGCGGCGAGCACGCGCTTTGCCTGAGCGCCGGGACGCAGCGGATCGCGAGCCACGTCATGATCAACGGGCTGGGCAAGGGCGCGATGCCCCCGTGCTCCGCGCCAGCGCGGCCGTTCAGCGCGGGTCGCGGACCGCGAAATCGATGTGCACGTGCTCGTCGTGGCGCCACCAGACCTGGCTCCGGAGGATCGCCCCGGAGAGCGGGCCCAGCGCGCGGCCCGCGGGGCTCGCGAGGAGCAGCGGCACGTACTCCGGCGCGAGGATGATGCGATGGACGCGGAGCCCCCTGGATCTCGCCTTCTCGTCGAGCGCCGACAGGAGCCGCGCGAGGTCGTCGAAATCGATCGCCAGGTCCCCGCGGCGGCCCTGCGCGTCGAACTCGAGGCCATAACCGAGCTTGTTCCAGGGGTACGTGGCGACGTCCGCGGGCCGCCCCGCGCCGTCGCGCAGCGGGACGAAGATGTCCGCGCTCAGCCCGTTCTGGTGCGTGCGATGCGGCCAGAACGGGCCGCCCCGCCGGTGGCCCGTCTCCCCCACGACGAAGCGGCGCCCGGGCCTCGCGGCCGCGACCGCGGCGAACGCGTCGAGCAGCGCGTCGCGCACCGCGCCGTGCACGTACTGGCGCCCGAGGCTCGCTCCCAGGTACGAATACGTCACGTGGCCCGGCCCCGAGGGCGGGAGCGGGTGCCCGTGCGCGAGGCGCCCCTGCGCCGGGCTGCCGGCGCTCTCCGAGGGCGCCGCGCCGTCGAGCCAGACGCGGCCGTGCGCCACGACGACGGGGCCGACGAAAAGGAGACCGGCGGTGAGCGCGAGCCGCTTCAACGACGGGCGGCGCATCGCAGGAAGGGTCGCACCACCCCTTGATTCACGGATCCCTCGCGCACCGCGCGCCGATGCCGTAGTAACGGCCGGCGGGGTCGCCGTCGAGTCGAAAGCTCGTGCGGAGCTGCACCGCTGGATCTTCGAAGGACCCGCCGCGCATGACCCGGTCTCCGGCGTCGGACAGGTTCGCGCAGTCGTCGCAGGACGTGCAGCCCTCGCACGAGGTCTGAAACCGCGTGCTGAACCCGTCCAGCGTCCATTCGAGGAGGCTCCCCGCCAGGTCCGCTTGCCCCCACCGTCCATCCCCGCGGGTCGACCGCGAACCGACCGGCAAGAAGTCGTCGAGGGTGCAGTGACCTGGGTCTCCATCGCCGACGCAGTTGCTGAGCACGCGGTTCTGCTCGAACGTGTCGCCCCACGGGTAAGCTCTCTGCTCCTCGCCGCCCGCCGCCGCGTAGTTCCACTCCGCCTCGGTCGGCAAGCGCCCGCCATCCCAGGCGCAGAAGGCCATGGCCTCGTACCACGTGATGCAGTTCATCGGCAGCGTCTCGTCGTCGGCAGCCACGTCCTCGTGATTCCACGTCACGCAGCGGTCGCCGAGATCTCCGCAGCTCTCGGGGTGGCAGGCGATCAGCCCGCTCCGCAGCGTGGCGTAGTCCACCGCGAGGCGCCCGTTCCATGCGGAGCGCCACCCGCTCCCGGGCAGCGCCGGGTGCTCTCCTGCGTTGTCCTCCGGCGGATCCGCCTGCGTCCCCTTCCCCACCTCGATGAACGCGAGGAACCGACCGACCGTGATCTCGTAGGTATCCAGCCGGAAGCTGCTCACGACCGCCCGGCGCGCGCCGGCGGGCTCCGATACGCCCTCATAGCTCCTGTCGTAAGCGCCGCCGTCCACCCGCTTGCTGTCACAGCAGCTCGTCCTGTCCGGCCCGCACCGCACGTCCAGCATGGCGCAGCTCAGGGAGAAAGACGTGCCATGGGCCCCCTCTCCGCCCGCCCCGGCGGCGCTGCCGCCCTGGCCGCCATCGCCGCTGCCGCCCTGGCCGCCATCGCCGCTGCCGCCCTGGCCGCCATCGCCGCTGCCGCCCGATCCGCCCGGGCCCGTATCTCCCCCTCCGCTCGCCCCGCCGCCGAGGCCTCCCGCGCTGTCACCCCCTCCAGCGCCGCCGCCTCCCGCGCCGCGCGCGTACCGCCCCCAGTCGGCGCCGAGGAGGTCCGCGCACCCGGCGCCGAGGGCGACTGCTCCCATCGCGCCGATCCACCCGGCCTTCGCCCGACTGCCGCTCCCCATGGCGCAGCAGGCTCATCCCTCCCCGCCGCCGGTGTCAACCCATTCCGCCGGCGATGCCCCCGCTACCACGCCGCCGCCACGGGACCGCGGCGACGCTCCGCCCGGGCTGTGCAAGACTGCGCGCCGATGCCCTACGACGACCTGCTCGGACGCGTGGTGACCTTGCCGATACGGCGGTTCGGCCCGCCAGGCGCCTTCCTCTCGCCCGATCCGGACGACCTCCGCCCGAACGCGCCGGTGCTCCTCCTGCCGGGCGGCGAGGTGCCCGAGGGCGCGACGGAGGGAGACGCGCTCGAGGTGTTCGTGCACCTCGACTCGGAGGATCGCCCCATCGCGACCGCGCGCCGGCCGCGGCTCACGCTCGGCGAGGTCGCCTTTCTCGAGGTGACCGACGTGGCGCCGTTCGGCGCGTTCGTCGACTGGGGATTGCCGAAAGAGCTGCTCGTGCCGCGCGCGGAGCAGACCCGCGACCTGCGCATCGGCCAGCGGCACCCGGTGGGGCTCCTCGTGGACAGGACCGGGCGCCTCGCCGGGACGATGCGCGTGAGCGAGATGCTGCGCGACAGCGGCGATTTCGAGCTGGACGAGTGGGTCGAGGGCGAGGCGTGGCGCAACGAGCCGGATCTCGGCCTCTTCGTCATCATCGAGCGCAGGTTCGTCGGCCTCGTCCCCGCGGACGAGCCGCACGCGCTCTCGCGCGGCGAGGCGGCGCGGTTCCGCGTGACCAGCGTGCTGCCCGACGGGAAGATCGAGCTGTCGCTGCGCGGCCACGCGCACGAAGAGGTCGAGAACGACGCGCAGAAGATCCTTGGGCGGCTCTCGCGCCCGGGCGCGCCGAGGGTCGGCGACCGGTCGAGCCCCGAGGAGATCCGGGCGCTCTTCGGCCTGAGCAAGAAGGCGTTCAAGCGCGCCGTCGGCCGCCTCCTGAAGGAGCGCTCGGTCGCGATCGATCGCGACGGCTTCCTCGTGCACTCCCGGCGCTGATCCGGCGCTCTGCCCTTCGCCTCGCGCGACACTTGCTGTGTCCGTCCGGTCATGAACGCTCGCGCGCCCGCGCCCGCCAAGGGCTCAGCGCCCGGGGGCACATTGACGCTGCCCACCTTCACCTACTAGGATTGCGGCCGAATGAGCATCCGTCCCGCGCGACGCCGCGTCTGGGTGGTCGACGACAGCCCTCTCGACGCCGAGCGGGCGCGTCGCGTGCTCGCCGACGAGCACGACGTGGAGGTGCTCCTCGACGGGTCCACGGCGCTCGAGCGGTTCTCCTCCTGCGCGGCGCCGGACGTGATGATCCTCGACTGGATCATGCCGGGCGTGAGCGGCCTCGAGGTATGCCGATTCCTGCGCTCCGAGCACGTGGGGGCCCAGAAGCTCGGTATCTTGCTGCTCACCGCGCATCGCCACACCGATCAGATCGTCGAGGGGCTCTCCGCGGGCGCCAACGACTACCTCGCGAAGCCTTACGAGGACGAGGAGCTGCGCGCGCGCGTCGCGTCCCTGCTCCGCGCGCGGGCGCTGCTCGAGCGCGCGGAGCAGGCCGAGGCGGCGAATCGGAGGCTGCTCGAGACGGCCCCCGACCCGCTGCTCGTCATCGACGCGCAGGGGTCCCTGAGCTTCGTGAACGACGAGGCCGTCATCGCGCTCGGCGTCGCGCCTGACGCCGTGATCGGGAGGTCGATCTCGGAGCTGATCCCCGGCCTCCCCGTGAACGAGCCGGAGCTGTTCAGCGGCGAGTCCACGTTTCCCACTCCCGACGTGGAGATCCGCAGCCGGGTCTTCTCACCGACCTTGCGGGTGCTCCCGGGGGGGGCCGCCTCGAGCACGATCGTCTCGCTGCGCGACGTCACCGAGCGGCGCCTGCTCGACGAGCGGCGGCTCGATTTCTACTCGATGATCGCGCACGACCTGCGCACGCCGCTGAACGCGATGACGCTGCGGATCGCCAACATGCTCGACTGCGAGGATCTCGCGAGGACCCCTTCCCTGCTCGAGGACGTCCAGAAGCTCGACGGGCGCCTGCGATCGCTGGTGTTCATGATCAACGATTTCCTGGAGCTCGCGAGCCTCGAGGACGCGAAGCACCGCATGGAACGCAAGGATGTCGACGTGGTGCGCCTGATCGCGGACACGGTCGAGGACTTCCGCCCGCTGCTCGACAAGAAGGGCCACACCTTCTCCGGGCCGTCCCGCTGCGAGGGCGCCGCGGTGCTCGGCGATCGGCGGCGCATCGCCCAGGTGCTCTCCAACCTGATCGGCAACGCCATCAAGTTCACGCCCCCGGGCGGCTCGATCGCGGCGCGCGTCGAGGTGGCGCCGCGCCACGTGGAGATCTCGCTCGAGGACACGGGCGTCGGCGTCGCGCCGGAGGTCGCGGACACGCTGTTCCAGCGTTACCGGCGCGCCGACCACAGCGTCGGCGGGACGGGGCTGGGGCTGATGATCGTGCGGGAGATCGTCGAGGCCCACGGCGGCGAGGTCGGCGTCGAGAGCCACCCCGGGCGCGGCAGCCGCTTCTGGTTCCGCCTGCCGCGCAGCCGCCGGGCGGCGCCCTCCGCGCCTGGCTGAGCGCGCCGCGCGGTCGCGTCGGCCAGCGGGCGCCGCGAGGTGGGGAGTCACTCGAGCAGGCTGCGCAGCATCCACGCGGTCTTCTCGTGGATCTGGAGCCGCTGGGTGAGGAGATCGCAGGTCGGCTCATCGCTGGCCGACTCGGCCACGGGGAAGATCTCGCGCGCGGTGCGCGCCACGGTCTCGTGCCCCTCGACGAGGCGCCTGATCATGTCGGTCGCCTTGGGGATGCCGTCCTCTTCCTTGATGGAGGAGAGCGCCACGAACTGCTTGTACGTGCCCGGCGCCGGGAGGCCGAGGGCGCGGATGCGCTCGGCGATGAGGTCCACGGCGAGCGCCAGCTCGTTGTACTGCTGCTCGAACATGAGGTGGAGCGTCTGGAACATGGGCCCTGTGACGTTCCAGTGGAAGTTGTGCGTCTTGAGGTACAGCGTATAGGTGTCGGCGAGCACACGGCCCAGCCCCGTCCCGATTTGCTCGCGGTTCTTCGCGTCGATGCCGATATTGATCTCCATGACGTTTCCTCTCGGTTCGTGTGCTGGCCAGATGGGCCGGAGGCGGCGAAGCCCGGCGCGGCCCCCTGCGTGTCCTTGACGCGCTCCGCAAGGTTCGTCCTTGCGGTCCCCGCGTCAATCCGCCTCACGCCTCGCCGATAGTACGCATCGTCATGACCTCGATCGGGCTCAGCCCGAGCAGCGCATACGCCTGTTCCCAGCGCCGGTCCGCGTCCACGTCGAACAGGACCCCCTCGTCGAGGGGCACCGGCAGCCACGCGCCGGCGGCGATCTCGCGCTCGAGCTGCCCGGGCCCCCACCCGCTGTAGCCGAGGAGCACCGTCCTGCGCCGCGGGTCCTCGGCGGCCGCGCCGCGCACCGCGTCGGCCGCGAGCGCGTCGAACGCGGTCCGCGACGACGTGACGCGCACCCGGGAGCCCACCGGGATCACGCCCGACTCCTCGGCCCCGAGCGCCGGGTCGAGGCACAGGATCCACCCCGAGCTCGGCTGGACCGGCCCGCCGAGGTAAACCGGCGCCGGATCCTTCAGGTCGCTGCCGTAGCCCGCGAACGACAGGAGCTCCCCGAGGGTCATCGGCGCCGGCCGGTTCACCACGAACCCGAGCGCCCCGCCCTCGCTGTGCACCGCCAGCAGCACGACCGTCTTGTCGAAGTTCGGATCGCCCAGGGGCGGCGACGCGATGAGGAACCCTGGGGCCAGCACGCTCGCTTCGCTGTTCATCCGCGATCCTCCCTCTCAACGGTCAACCGGTCACTGCGTCCCGCACGGACCCGCCCGCTCCCCGGCGTAGGGCTCACGGGGAACCGTCCGCACCTTACTCCCGCGCGCGGCGACAGGCGATTGGGATCTCCCTCGGGCGCCGTGACGACGAGTATAGTGCGGGCATGTACACGGTCGGCGTCCGCGATCACATCATGGTGGCCCACAGCCTGAAGGGGGAGCAGTTCGGCCCTGCGCAGCGCCTGCACGGCGCGACCTACACTGTCACCGTGGAGGTGGACCGCGAGGAGCTCTCGCCCCTCGGCCAGGTCCTCGAGACGAGCGTGCTGCGAGACAGCCTGCGCGGCGTGCTCGCCGAGATCGATTACCGCAACCTCGACGAGCACCCCGCGTTCGAGGGGAAGCGCTCGACGCCGGAGCTCATCGCGCGCCACATCCACCGCGAGCTCGGCCGCAAGCTCCCTGTGAACGCCGGCACCGCCCTCACGGTCACCCTGCACGAGTCCCCCCTCGTGTGGGTACGTTACCGCGCGCCGATCCGCGGCGCCTCGATCATGCCGGCCGAGCTGGCCTGACCGCCATGCTGGCGTGACCGCCGCTCTCTCCGCTTGGCACGCCGCCCTGCTCGCGGCAAAAGAGCGCGCCGATGACCGAGCCGGTCCGCACAGCGCCGATCGTCCTGACCTTCCAGGGCGGCACCCTCCGCATCGAAGGCACCGCCCCGCGGCCGGCGCTGGAGCCGGCCGCCTCCGAGCTCGACGCGCGCCCCGCGGAGGCACCTGAGGGCGACGGCGCGGGCTCGTCCGCCGAGGGCGCGCCGCTCGACCCCGCGTGCTTCCCCGCGTCGTGCCGCTGGGACGCGCGCGAGCGCGTCTACCGCGTGCCCGCGATCGACTACGCCGAGCTCGTCCTGAGGCTCCGCGCGCGCGGCGTCCCGTTCACGGACGCCGCGCGCAGGTACGAGGCGCTCCCGCTCGCGCCGCTCGCCAAGCACGACCCGTTTCCCTACCAGCGCGAGGCGCTCGAGGCGTGGGCCGCGCGCCGCAGCCGCGGGGTCGTCGTGCTCCCCACGGGCGCGGGCAAGACGTTCGTCGCGACGCTCGCGATCGCCGCGCGGCAGCGCAGCACGCTCGTGGTCGTCCCGACGCTCGACCTCCTGAACCAGTGGTACGACGGGCTCTCGGCCGCGTTCGGCGTCCCGATCGGCCTGCTCGGCGGCGGCTATCACGACGTCCTCGACCTGACGGTGACGACCTACGACTCGGCGCACCTGCACATGGACCGGCTCGGCGCGCGCTTCGGCCTCGTGATCTTCGACGAGTGCCACCACCTGCCGAGCCCCTCGTACGCGCTCGCCGCGAAGATGTGCCTCGCGCCCTTCCGCCTCGGCCTCACGGCGACCCCCGAGCGCACCGACGGCCGCGGTTACGACGACCTCATCGGTCCGATCGTCTTCCGGCGGGAGATCACCGAGCTCTCCGGGCAGTACCTGGCGGCCTACGATGTCGTCCGGCTCGAGGTGCCGCTCTCGGACGGCGAGCGCGCCGCGTACGAGGCCGACCGCGCCGTGTACATCGGCTTTCTGCGCGCGAACGGCATCCGCATGCCCGAGGGGTGGGGGCAATTCATCCTGCTGAGCTCGCAATCCGACGCGGGCCGCCGGGCCTTCGAGGCGTACCGGCGCCAGCGGAGTCTGGCGCTGTGCGCGCCCGGCAAGATCGACGTCCTCGCCCGGCTGCTCCACGCGCACCGGGCCGACCGCACGCTGGTCTTCACCGAGGACAACGCCACGGTCTACCAGATCTCGCGGCAGTTCCTGCTGCCGGCGATCACGCACCAGACCAAGGTGAAGGAGCGCAGCGCGATCCTCGAGGCGTTCAACCGCGGCGCGCTGTCGGCGGTGGTCACGTCGAAGGTGCTGAACGAGGGGGTGAACGTGCCCGAGGCCAACGTCGCGATCGTCCTGTCGGGCAGCGGCTCGGTGCGGGAGCACGTCCAGCGGCTCGGCCGCATCCTGCGCCGGAGCGAGAACAAGACGGCGATCCTCTACGAGCTCGTGGCGCTGGGCACGGGCGAGCAGCGGGTGAGCGACAAGCGCCGGGAGCACGTTGCTTACCAGTGACCTCGTCCGGGTCCGCCGCCGGGGCGGGCTCGTCGTCCCGCAGTACCTCCGCGGCGCGGCGGCCGAGCGGCTGCTCCCTGTCGCGCGCGCGTACCTCGACATCCTGTCGCAGCGGGTGGGCGAGAGCCGCGACGAGGTGGAGGCCGCGCTCGACGCGGTGGAGGTGCCCGCGCGGGATCGCGTCGCCGCGCTCGGGCTGAGGAAGGTGCTCGAGGACGGCTGCGAGTACGAGGTGCAGGAGGGCGTCGACCCCGAGGCGCTGCGGCGCGAGCTGTTCCACGCGGCGGCGGCGGCGCACCGCGCGCTCGACGTGCGCGCCCGCTTCGATCGGGCGGCGGTGCTCGACGAGGTGGCCGCCCGGCTCGGCACGACGCCGGCGGCGATCGAGGCGGGGCTCTACGCCGACCTGCGCGGCGCCGAGATCCTCCGGCGCGCGGCGGCGGACGCGCCCGAGATCCTGCTGGATCGGTACAACCTGGCGCTGGCGCAGTCGATCTTGCTGCGGGCGACGCAGGTGACGATCCGCGTCGACGGGGAGAGCGCCGCGCGGTACCGGAAGATCTTCCGGGCGGCGCGGTTTCACGGGTTGATCCACGTGGTGCAGGGCGATCCGGGCTCGGGCTACACGATCTCGCTCGACGGCCCGTTCAGCCTGTTCGACGCGGTCCAGCGTTACGGGCTGCGGCTGGCGATGTTCCTGCCGTCGGTGCTCTCGTGCGCCTCGTTCCGGCTGCGCGCCGACCTGCGCTGGGGGCGCGACAAGGAGCCGTTCGCCGTCGAGATCGGCCCGGCGGACGGGCTCGTGTACCACGGGCGCGAGCTCGCGGAGACGACGCCGGAGCTGACGGCGTTCTGCGAGGGGTTCAGGAAGCTCGGGTCGCCGTGGAGCGTGGCGCAGAACGAGCGGCTGTTCGCGTTGCCGGGAGAGGTGGTGTGCGTCCCGGACCTCGTGTTCCAGAACGCGGAGACCGGGGAGGAGGTCTATCTGGAGGCGTTCGGCTTCTGGAGCCGAGCTGCGGTGTGGCGGCGCGTCGAGCTGATCCGGAAGGGGTTTCCGGCGAGGATCCTGCTGGCGGTCGGCAAGCAGCTCCGCGTGAGCGAGGAGGTCCTGGGGGAGGACGACGCGGGGGAGATCTACGTGTACCGGGCGACGATGTCGCCGCGGGCGGTGCTGGCGCGGCTGGACGGGAAGCGCGGGGGGAGTGAGGGCTGAGGGGGGTTGGGGATGCACGAATCATGGGCCTGATATCCCCCACCCGGTCTCTTCCACGAACCTACGGTAGTTGGGCACCGACCGGCTTGCGCGAGCCTTAAAGGCCAGCGAACAGGACCAGGGGAGAGGTTGTAGCCTCCGGACCAGGGCTTGCTCCTCGGAGGGGATACGCCCCTTTTGGCTCTTCTGTCCGGGAACGATCTCCGCCCCTCGGGGCAGGTCACCCGTTCGATGTGCGGATCCACGCCCGGAGGATCTCCAGGATTTCCTGGAGATTACCGGGCCCACCATAGCCATGGAAGCGTCCATCCTTCACATCACATCGTACCCAGTCCTCATCACTTCTCTCTTCCGAGACGGGCGCGGACACCTCAACATCACCCACGTCAGCCACGACGGACCATCCCGGGTTGTCCAACGTCTCAACCCGAATTCCGCTCTGGTGCTCCCACTGCCCATCGCATCGCGAACGGTACCATTGTTGAAGCCAGGTTAACGTGTCCCTCTCCATCGCCGTCTCCTGGCGCAGCAATCCTTCCCGTCGGGCCAGATCGCCCGCCGTCCTGATGTCGCGCTTGGTGGCCGGTCGAGTGGTCTTGGGCCCAAGCTTCTTTGACCGTTCGGGATCGACATGCGCCGTCAATTCGTGCACGTGGGGAGTGTCGTTCTGCTCACCGCTCGCCTTGTCGAAGTGTCTCTCACCTCGGAGATCGATGTCGACACGGCCGCCTCCATGTCGCACCGGAGAATGCCAACAGGTTTGAGACAGGCCGGACGAGAATCCTATGAGTGGATCGCGCTGAGGGGCGCGTTCCGGCTCTGGGCAGCACCCGGTCGAGGTCGGGGCGGCCGGGCACGGCAGTGGGCGTGGCGCCAGGTTCGGGCGCGGCGCTGGTCGTGGCCGTGTGTGTCGGCGCCGCGGCCTCTCCGGCAGCATCGTCAACGGACAGCGGGTTGATGGCTACCGAAGCGGGCGGCCTGCGCACGACGGGTGACCCGTTCGGGAAGCGTTCCGGATGCGCGGCGTAGGCCGCGTCCAGGGCGACCTGGCGCCGAGCCGCGACATCTTCGACTCGGCCGTAGAATACATCAGCAGGTGTGAAGAGCGCAAGTCCAGAATGCTGGTGAAGATCGTTGTACCTGCTGAAGAACTCCTGGCACCACGCTCGTGCATGAGCCAGGGAGGCAAAGCGGTCCGGATAGTCTGGCTGGTACTTGAGCGTCTTGAACTGCGACTCGGAGAAGGCGTTGTCGTCGCTGACGTGAGGCCGGCTGAAGCTACGAACGACGCCGAGCGAGCCGAGGAGCTGAGCGAGCCCCTCCGACCGCATCGCGGAGCCGCGGTCGGCGTGCACCGTGAGCGAGCCGGGCTCAACGCCGTGGCGGGCGACGGTCTCTGCGAACAGGTGCTCGGCGAGCTCTGCGCTCTCGCGCTCGGCGAGCAGCCAGCCGACGGTCATGCGACTGAACAGGTCGAGGACGACGTACAGGCAGTAGAAGACCCCAGGGAGCGGCCCGCGCAGCTTGGTGATGTCCCACGTCCAGATCTGGTTGGGGGCCGTGGCGGTGAGCGTCGGCTTGGCGTGCGCCATCGGTCCACGCTGGGCGCGCCGCTCCCCGCTCTCGCCGGAGGCGGCGAGCAGCCGGTACATCGTGCGGATGGAGGCGAGATAGACGCCGCGCGACAGCAGCGTCGCGTAGACCTCCGGCGGGGGCTGGTCGACGAACTCCTCGCTATGCAGCACGTCGAGCACGGCTTGCCGCTCGGGGTCACTGAGCCGGCGTGGGCTCGGAGCGGGCTCGGGCAGCGCGGGCGGCTTCGCGGGCTGGGTCTGCCGGTAGAGCGTGGCGCGGCTGACGCCGAGCGCCGCACACGCGTGCGCGATGGGGACGTGCGGGTCATCGAGCTCTTCGATGACGTCCATCAGCGCTCTTCGTCGGTCGTGAGATTGACGCCCAGAATGGCAGAGACTTTTTTTTGGAGGTCGATGAGCTTCTCAGCGAGCGCGAGCTTCTCCTCGAGCCGCGCCGAGCGCTTCTCGAGCTCGGCGATGCGCCGGTCCTTCGCGTCGTGCTTCGGCTTGCGGCCGGGCTTGCGCCCCGCGAGAGCCTCGCTGCCGTGAAGGGCGAGCTGCTTGCGCCACGCCGTCAGGAGGGAGCTGTAGATGCCCTCGCGGCGCAGCAGCGCCTCGATGTCCCCGCGCTGGGTGCACGCGGCCGCCGCGCGAACGATGCGCAGCTTCTCCGCCGCCGAGAACTTCCGCCTCTTGCCCGGCTTCGGCACGCTCTCGACGGCGGCGCCACTCGGGCGGGGAGCAGCGCCCTGCGCCGCTGGGACGGGGGTAGGATCGACGGATCGGAGATGGGAAGGCTTCGGCACGGGTCAGGTCCATTCTCCGCCCTCTCACCACAGATTTCCAGGGGGAGCTTGTCTCACCCGACGTTGGCACAGAGGGCTCCGACTTCAGTTGATCCTCATGGCAATTTCCTTCTTCAGTGCACGCAGACCGCAATCCAATGCATCGGCGTCGACTGACCACCAATCATTGGATTGGCAGAGAGCCAACGCAACCTCGGCGCAAGAAACGACACTGCCAAGCAACTCCTTGGGCTCAATCGTGTCCTGCTCTTTCGTCACGTTCCGGAGACCGCGCTCGACGCAAGTAAATCGCCACGCGCCTGCGGTCGTAACTTCGACGACCACCGCGAAGGGCCCCTCCATGAACATCACCTCCTGCCGCTGCGACTTTCCGCGCAGAAGGATCGTCAACGCATCAACCCACCTCGTGAGCACGACAACTACAAAATCGCTCCATCTGGGGTCCGGAAAGGCTCGGCCGCCGAAGTCCACGCACAGACCGGCCCATACGACGCCTGCCTGCGAGCGCCCCGAGTTCTTGGGGTTGATCTTGAGCGCGATGGTTTGCATCAGAATACCGGATAGGCGGTTTCGATGGTCTTCGTTGTAGTGTTCACCCACATCTCGATAGTGATGCTGTCGTATTGGCCCCGCATCAGTACCCGTTCGCCCTGACCGCCGACTTTTTGTCCATAGCGATATGCTTGCCGCACCGCACGTTCGACGGACTTGGTGCTCATGTGCTCCGGAAACACGGTGCGACCTGAGGTAAGTGGTCCCCCTGGGATGTGGCGCTCGGCAATGTGGGCTGTGTCTATGCCAACGCTCCGCCACGCTGGAAGATTGACCGCTTTCGGTGCACCCCTTGCAGCTCCCCCACCGCACGGCTCGGTGTTGTGGCTGAGAACGCGGAGTTCGGAGACGAAGTACTCGTGCTCGGACTCGACCTCCAGGTTGAAGACGCGCTGCACACTCGGTAGCACATCCACACCGGAAACCGCAAGCGTGCCGGAGGCGGTCCTGACATGCTCGCCCGTCTTCAGGTTGTCTGCTCGCGCCCAGTCGCCACGATCGACCGAATAGAACCGGTGCGATGCCGTCGCCTCGATGACCTCGCCCTCTCCGCGGAAGCGAAGGCGCACGATGTCGTTCGCCGTCTGGTTGATCGTGCTGAGCACCACCCGCCCAGGCACGGCCGCGATCGGCGGGGCCGGCCCGAGGTGCCTCACGAGCGCCTCGCCGGCCAGCGAGATCTCCTCGTAGGCCAGCCAGACCGTCCGCCCCTCCGCAACGCCGTGGGCCGCGAGCCACGAGGGCGGCCTGAGCAGCCGGATCTGGATGGTGTCACGCGCCCCCGCCCGGATCGGCATTTCGAGCTCGACCAGCCGCCAGCTCTCGTCGACGAGCGTCTCGCTCCGCCCGTCCGAGGTGAGCACCCGGTCGCCGACCGAGACGGTCTCGATCGGCACGAGCCCCGACGAGGTCGTCACCTCCGTACCGGCGACGAAACATACTCCCTTACCGCCGCACCCGCTGCCGGAGCAGGTGTCGGCCTGCTTGCCTAGGTCGGCGACATCGTCCATGCGCCGACCGACGTCCGCAGCTTCGTCACCGTGCTGGGCGACGACCTTGGCCGCGTCCGCGCCCGAGTCGACGGCCTTGCGCATGTCGTTCAGCTTGTCGGCGGCGCGAGCTCCCTGGATCGCGGCTCCCGCCCCGCCGGGCACCACGGGCAAGGCCATCGCGACCCCGTCGAGGATGACGCCGCCGGCGTCGATCGCGGCGCTTCCCCATTTGCGCTGTGCTATGTTGTCGACCAGGGATGCGATGCCCATCCCCAAGCTGATGCCGTCCCATACCGACTCGAAGTACTGCCCGGTGCGGTCGACATTGTTCGTGGGGTTGTTGCCCGCGTACGCGTACAAGCTGAGGTTCACCGGCGCGTAGACCCCGAGCGCGGGCTGCCCGCTGAAGTACTGCGCGACCATCGGATCCGGGCTCAGCCACTGGCTCTGGCGCCCGTCGTAGTAGCGCGCGCCGAAGTAGTGGAGGCCGGTGCCGATATCGAGCTCCTTGCCGCTGAACGTGTAGCGGCGGGCCAGCTCGTAGCGGGAATCGGTCTCGTCCCGCCAGAGCTCGCCGCTCGGGAAGTACTCGTTGTGCTGGATCAGCGTCTGCTCTTCGTTGCTCGAGTACTGCGTGCTCCTGAGGTGGTCGGTGTGGAAGTACAGCGTCGGCGGGTGGTTCAGCCAGGCGCTGTCCATCTTGGACGCGAGCTGCGTCCCACCCGCGTACACGTGCTTGGTGAGGTAGCGGCCGTCGCGGATCGTGAGGTCCTGGCTGATGTACGCTGTCTCTTCCTGGCCCACGACGTCGTGCTTCGAGACCGCGCGCTGCCCCTCTCCATCGTAGAGGTTCTTCGAGCGGGTCTGGTTGAAGAGCTTGATCTCGCTCGCGAGGTTCTCTTCGTTCCAGATGATCTCGCGTGTGGCGCCGCGGAAGGCCCATGTCCGCTGATTGCCGCTCGCGTCGTACTCCCACTCGATGAGCCCAGCGTCAGGGCTGTTCAGGCTCACCATGCGCCCGAGCGTGTCGAACGTCGCGGTCGTGACGTTGCCATGAGCGTCCTCGACCTGGACGAGGTCGCTCACGGGGTTGTAGCGGTACCGGGTGACGATCGGCGTGCCATCCGCTGGATTCGCGCGCTCGATCATCTCGACCACGCGATCCATGACGTCACGGTGCTGAACGGTCATCCCGCCGTCGGGCTCCGTGACCGTGGTGCGGAAGCGCAGGACTCCCTCCTGGTCCAGACCGAAGCCGTAGGTCGTAAGGGTCTCGACGAAGTTCTGCCCGATGTCCTCCTGATCGGAGGGCGTCGTCAGCTTGGTCACGCGCCCGAGGGCGTCGTACTCCCACGTCGTGAGGATGTCGTCCGCGTCGGATACGTCCACCAGGGCGGTGGCGGCCTCCGTGCTGAAGATGGGCTGGCCCTGCGCCTCCCGGCGCCCGCACTTGGCTTTAATTCGCGCAAACCACCGATGCGAGCGCCAGGTCCCGCTATCTCTGCTACGCGCCCTCGCGCGCTTCGGCTCTTCGGCCAAGTAGTCGGGGAAGGGAAAGCCTGAGATCGATTCAGCTCTTGGACACAGGTGATTCCTGCGCTAACTCGAACAGCCGGTGAGCGAAGCGCCCCGATGAGACGACATGTCGCAGCAGACCACTCCGCGCCATTTGGTCCATCAATTTGTCCATTTCACGCTTGGCAACGGTATACTCGATAGCTTCAAAATGCACGGACGCAACCCCGACTGACTCTAAGTACTCAAATAGCCTCCCACCATCGATACCTTCAGGATATTCGTCCATGGCGACATGCGCATTTACCCGAGTACCCTCCGAACTGACGAACGTAACCCCTGCCCCGTGACGCTGGTGCGACCACGATGCGCCGGCTTCCATCAGATATCCGTTGGAGATATCGAGAAATCTCTCCCGATCCTTCGGTCGATACTTATCAAGAAATTTCCGCACCAACCGTCCTTGGAGCGACGCAAACTGCTTAACAAGGTACTCCGCGTTGTTCTCTGCCACTCAAAACCCCTTATCGTCCAGAGTAGACGCCCAACCTCGAAACAAGTCCTGTGCCTCCTCAGGCGAATGGGGGGATCGAACGTTGACAGGAACCTCCGTGAGCTTCTTCTTGATAGCCGCGGCTTGCCGATGATGGCCGTCTACGATGTAGAGCGCTCCATCACTTTCAACCGCATCGATTGGATCGAACGGACCAAATCCTTTATCGCCACCCATATGCTTGCTCATCTTCTCGGCCTGACTCTTGCTGGATAGCTGCTCTGTCGGGCGGAGGGCGCGCGGATTCACCTTTCGAGCTTCAGTTCCTCCACCTGCACCTCCCCCACCGCACGGTTGGGTGTTGTGGCTCAGGACGCGGAGCTCGGAGACGAAGTACTCATGCTCGGACTCGACCTCCAGGTTGAAGACGCGCTGCGCACCCGGTAGCACATCCACGCCGGAGACCGCAAGCGTGCCCGTGGCGGCCCTGACATGCTCGCCTGTCTGCAGGTTGTCCGCCCTCACCCAGTCGCCGCGATCGACCGAGTAGAACCGGTGCGATGACGTCGCCTCGACGACCTCGCCCTCTCCGCTGAAGCGAAGGCGCACGACGTCGCTCGCCGTCTGGTTGATCGTGCTGAGCACGACCCGACCAGGCCCGGCCGCGATCTGCGGGGCCGGACCGATGCGCTTTACCAGCGCCTCGCCGGCCAGCGAGATCTCCTCGTACGCCAGCCAGACCGTCCGCCCCACCGCAACCCCGTTCGCCGCGAGCCACGACGGCGGCCTGAGCAGCCGGATCTCGATGGCATTGCTCGCCCCCGCCGGGCTCGGCATCTCGAGCTCGACCAGCTGCCAGCTCTCGTCGACGAGCGTCTCGCTCCGGCCGTCCGAGGTGAGCACCCGGTCGCCCACCGACACGGTCTCGATCGGCACCAGCCCCGACGAGGTCGCCACCTCCGTACCGGCGACGAAGCACAGCCCAGGAGCGCTGCACATGCTGCCGACGCAGTTATCGGCCTGCTTGCCGAGATCGGCGACATCGTCCATGCGCCGGCCGGCGTCCGCGACCTCGTCACCGTGCTTGGCGGCGAACCTGGCCGCGTCCGCGCCCGTGTCGACGGCCTTGCGCATGTCGTTCAGCTTGTCGGCGCCTCGGACTGCCTTCAGCGCGGCGCCCGCACCGCCGGGCACCACCGGAAGCGCCAGCGCCAGCGCGTCGAGGGCCACACCGCCGGCGTCGAGCGCGGCGCTCCCCCAGTTGCCCTTCTGCACGTTGTCGACCAGCGACACCACGCCCATCCCCAGGCTGACCGCGTCCCATGCCGACTCGATCCACTGCCCGTTCGGATCGACATAGTTCGTCGGGTTGTTGCCCGTGTACGCGTACAGGCTGAGGTTCACCGGCGCGTAGACCCCGAGCGCGGGCTGCCCGCTGAAGTACTGCGCCACCATCGGATCCGGGCTCAGCCACTGGCTCTGGCGACCGTCGTAGTAGCGCGCGCCGAAGTAGTGGAGGCCGGTGCCGATATCGAGCTCCTTGCCGCTGAACGTGTAGCGGCGGGCCAGCTCGTAGCGGGAATCGGTCTCGTCGCGCCAGAGCTCGCCGCTCGGGAAGTACTCGTTGTGCTGGATCAGCGTCTGCTCTTCGTTGCTCGAGTACTGCGTGCTCCTGAGGTGGTCGGTGTGGAAGTACAGCGTCGGCGGGTGGTTCAGCCAGGCGCTGTCCATCTTGGACGCGAGCTGCGTCCCACCCGCGTACACGTGCTTGGTGAGGTAGCGGCCGTCGCGGATCGTGAGGTCCTGGCTGATGTACGCTGTCTCTTCCTGGCCCACGACGTCGTGCTTCGAGACCGCGCGCTGCCCCTCTCCATCGTAGAGGTTCTTCGAGCGGGTCTGGTTGAAGAGCTTGATCTCGCTCGCGAGGTTCTCCTCGTTCCAGATGATCTCGCGGGTGGCGCCGCGGAAGGCCCATGTCCGCTGATTGCCGCTCGCGTCGTACTGGTAAACGCGATCGTCGCGCTGCGTCTCCACATGGAGCTTCTCGGAGGTCTTCGTGACCGCGTGAGGCCGGGGCCCCGCGTAGGTGTAGATCGCGTCGTACGTCTGCTCGGGGATGCCGTGGTCGTCTCGCCACCCGTCAACCTGGCCATCCTCTCCATCACGCGGAGAGGAGTCCGGCACCTGCCGCAAGCTCTTGTTCGTCTTCCTGGTGATGTTGTGGATGTCGCTGTACTCGAACGCCTGCGTGTAGCGATACCTCTCATGGGTCCTGGCTTGCACCACGCCGGCCGCCTGCGTCAGGCGGTCCAGCGCGTCGTACTGGTACGTGTGCTTCAGGTTGCCGACGAGCACGCTGCCGTTCATCTGGTTGTCGAACGGCGCGTCGTTCCGCAGCTCGGTCACGTTCCCGGCATGGTCGTACGTGTAGTCGAGCCGCTGGAACGGCCTCGCCGGCTTGTTCTGCTGGCGCAGGAACGGGTCGCGATGGTCCGCGTTGACGTTGGCCAGCCTGCGCGTGCGCGGCTTGTACTGGTACGTCGTCTCGATGAAGTTGCCCGCGATGAGCCGCACCCTCTGCCCGAACTCGTCGTAGCCGATGTGCGCGAGGTAGATCGTGTTCGGCGACTCGTCGGGGTGCTGCTCGTTGATCTCCGTGTTCAACCCGAGGATGCTCTTCAGGTTGCCGCCGGCGTCGTAGCTGTAGCTGATCACCTCGCGGCTCGGATCGCCGAGCGGCATCTGGTCGGGGTTGGTCCCGACCCGCAGGTCCGGGAAGAGGATGCGGAGCACCCGGCCGAACGAGTCGAACCGATGCTCGACCTGGTAGCGGTAGGGACCGCGGTGCGGCTCCCGCAGCCGCGGGAACGTCGCCTGGAGCTGGACCCTGTTGCCGTGCCGATCGTAGCGGAACGTGCGCTCGCCGGCCTCGCTGGTCTCCGTCATGACGCGGCCGGCGACGTTTCCGTTCGCGTCCCCCGCGAGCGACGGACCACCGTAGGTGTAGACCCGCGGCGTGCTCGTCGGATAGGTGACCTGCCGCAGGCGATTGTAGTCGTACTGGTAGGTGATGCGCTGCGACGACGCCCGCAGCTTCGCTGTCTGCTTCTCCCGCAGGTTGCCGACCCGATCGTACTCCCACTCGATGAGCCCGGCGTCAGGGCTGTTCAGGCTCACCATGCGCCCGAGCGTGTCGAACGTCGCGGTCGTGACGTTGCCATGAGCGTCCTCGACCTCGAGCAGGTCGCTCACCGGGTTGTAGCGGTACCGGGTGACGATCGGCGTGCCATCCGCTGGATTTGCGCGCTCGATCATCTCGACGACGCGATCCGTGACGTCACGGTGCTGGATGGTCATCCCGCTGTCGGGCTCCGTGACCGTGGTGCGGAAGCGCAGGACTCCCTCCTGGTCCAGCCCGAAGCCGTAGGTCATCTCGGTCTCGACGAAGCTCAGACCGATGTCCTCCGGATCGGCGGGCGTCGTCAGCTTGGTCACGCGCCCGAGGGCGTCGTACTCCCACGTCGTGACGAGTTCGTCCGAGTCCGATACGTCCACCAGGGCGGTGGCGGCCTCCGTGCTGAAGACGGGCTGGCCCTGCGCCTCCCGGCGCCCGCGCTCGTCGAACTGGATATAGCCGCTGACCATCATACCGACCTCGGTGTGGTCGCCGAAGTCCTTCTCCAGATCTTTCTTCGTCTGAATGACGCGATCGAAGCCGTCGATGAAGGTGACCGTCTCGACGTAGTCGTGGAGCTGGGGCGGGGTCGTGGGCGCGTTCCGGGAGACGTCCTTGTGGCCCATGATCGCCCAGAACGGCGCGGCAGGAGCCCCCGGCTGCAGCCCGTACACGGCGCGCAGCGTGGGGACCACGCCCTCCTGCGCGACGGGATCCTCCACGAAGTCGTTCGGCCCCCACACCGCGATCAGGCGGCCGAAGGCGTCGTACTTGTACCTCGTGCCGTGGCCGTTCAGGTCGGTCGTGGTCTCGACAGCACCGAACAGGTAGTTCGGGCTGCTCTCGGACGTGTAGCCGAACGAATCGGTGATGCTCGTCCGGTAGATCCCCGTGGCGTCGTGGAGGTAGGTGAGCGCGTAGTCGTTCGGATCAGTCAATTGGTGGATGTTGCCGAACTCATCCCGCTCGATCGTGACCGTGCTCGCGGCGTCGTTGTACGTCGCGTTGGATCCCGGAACGCCGCCCCCCGTGATGTGATGGCTGAACGTCTCGAGCGCGCCGGTCGTGGGGTGGTAGGTGGCCCGCCGGTCCCGCAGCACGGCGCCTGACGCGCTTCCGCTGCGCGCCACCACCCGGTCCGGCTGCGCGAGGTACAGCTCGCTCGGGCTCGAATAGCTGAAGCCGCGCGTGTCGTACTCGACCTTGTAGAACAGGTCGTCCGCGGTGCCCTCGTCGGCGCTCACGAAGAGCGTATCGAGGCCGCCGTGGTCGAAGCTCCAGGTCCGCTGCTCCGCCGTGGACTTCTGCGCCGTCGCCTCTCCCTCGAACCACTCCGTCGTGCGGTGCGTCTCCGCGGGGAAGAACGAGCCGACGATGGGATCCGGCTTTGCCTGCACGCTCGCACCGCCGGGCGTCGGGTCTTCGTACGTGAACGTCTGGCGCGTGTAGGGGACGAGATCGCCGCCCGGCGTGAAGCCGCGCTCGATCGTCTGATGGACCAGCCCACGACGGTAGTAGTCCTGGTTGAAGTACTGCGTCTCGATCTGCGAGCCGTCGCCCGAGCCGTCCACCCACTCGCCCTCGCTGTCCTTCACCCCGCGCGTCAGGGTGACGATCGACGAGCCGTAGTCCTCGCGCTCGAGGCGATCGTACTTGCCCGTCTGCGCGCGGGCGGCTCCGCCCGCCGGGGCCGTGTAGTCCAGGGTCTGACCGAGGGTCTGGCCACGGCCGTCCATCGAGACGACCGAGACGAGGGCGTAGCTGTTGCCCGGCAGGTCGACGCTCGGCTCCGCCTCGTCGCCGACCTCGTTGCCATACCGCTCGTAATCGAGCTCGAACCTGCCGTCGAAGGGGCGATTGACGGCCTTGAGGAGGTTGGCCCTCCCGAGCTGGTTCAGCTTGACGTGGACCTGGGCCTGGCCGTCGACCTTGGCGACGTGATCGACCAGCCCGTCGCCGTTCACGTCACGCCAGGCCACGTCGCTTCCGCCTGCAGTGTCGTTGTAGAAGCCGTAGACGCTGCCGCAGACGAAGAAGTAGCATATCTCGGCGTCGAAGGTCGCGCTGTAGTCGCGCGAGCTGGAGAAGGTCAGCGCCTCCTGCTTGCGCTTGGTGGTGTCGAACGTCTTCAGGATGTCCGAACCGACGGTGGCGAATGCATCCTCCACGTCGCTCGGCCACGGCGGAAGATCCCACGTCTGCTCCGCGTCGAAGCGATCGCCCAGGTTCAGCTTGACCCGGAGCTGCGGGTCATACGGCAGCCGGCTGACGTGATCGAGCAGGCCATCGCCGTTGACGTCGATGAAGTCCACCGCCTGGCGGTTGATGCTGTAGACGTACCCCGCGCCGACGTGCCCGCCGCCCCCGAAGACGCCCACGCTGAACGACGCGCCGACCGAGACGCCCGCGCTGAGCGAGCCGGTGTCCTCGTAGCGCGCCGCGTTCGGACCGGTCTCGACGTCCATCACGTTGATGGCATTCAGCACGTCCTCGCGGAGGCCGATGCCGCTGGCGCTCCAGTCCGGATTCGGCCACTCGATCGGCGCCGTCAGGCCGTACCCGGTGTTGAGGCGCACGACGGGGTTCCCGCCTTCGGGGCTGAAGGATACGCGGTCCGGCAGGCCGTCATGGTTGATGTCGAGCAGCTCCGTCTTCCCGGAGCTCACCGCGTAGTCGAGCCCGACGGAGAAGCTCGTGGACATGACCGCGCGCGTCCGGCCGCGCGTGTCCGTGTCCGGGACCGCCTGGTCCTTCTCGTCGCTGCCGCCGAGCGACATGCTCGCCTTGAAGCGCATGCTCTCCTGGTCGACCTCGCGGAACTCGTCGAAGTCGACCGCGCGCTTGGAGGTGAAGCCGCCGCCGGTGTTGAACAGGACGCCGTTGCGCGTCACCAGGTCGGGCAGGTTGTCCCCGTTCATGTCGAGGAAGTCGACCTCACCCGTGGTGTCGGCCGCGCCGATCCCCACGCCGACGTTGAAAGCGTTGGCGTCCAGGCCGTAGCTCCACGTGTCGGACAGCCGCAGCGCCTCGATGCCCCCGCTCCCCGAGAAGCCGCGGCCTGCCTTCGTGCGGCCGGGCGAGAACAGACCGCGCCCCACGAAGCTGCCCTGACCACGCGTGCTGTACACGGGACCAGCGCCGCCAGCCATCCCCGCGCGGGAGATGGTCGCGAAGAAGAAGGGCGCCGTGTCGCTGCTCACGTTCGCGTGCTGGATCGCCGCTTCGCTGAAGGTCTGGTCGCCGCGATGGTCCCCGAACGACCACCGGTGATATCCGCCCGCCATCATGTCGTGCGTGGGCGCCGGCGCCTCGGTGTCGCCGAAGTTCGGATCCAGCCAGCGGACGTTGACGGGCGCGAGGTCCCCTCCGGTCGAGGGATCCCAGTACACCTGGCCATCGCCGGGCGTCGCGCCGACGCGCGTGAGGGGCGATCGGGAGATCAGGGTGAAGTAGATGGGCTCACCCGGGGTGATGCCGACCGGAGCGGGGAACGTGGCGGGGCCGGTCGCCGTGGGGCCGAGGCACGCCTTCGAGAAGAGCTTGTTGACGCCCTGCACGAGGGCGCACACAGGGTGGCTCGTGAAGCCCTTCATGAAGGTGCCCGCGCTGGTCGAGCTCTCCGCCGTCACCGGCGTCGTCGGCGCGCCGGCCTGCCACATGAAGACGGCGATGTTCACCTCCGGCTGCTGCACGATGAAGCTCACGGGCACCGGATCTTCCGGCGTCGGATCGTTCTCGATCTCGCAGACGATCGTCTCCGGATCTTCGTCGGAGGGACCGCACCCGAGCACGGCCCCTTCCACGTAAGCCTCGGCCTCCGGGTCCGGCCGGCTGTAGCGCGTGTACTCGACGACCGGCTCCCAGCCCACCCGCTCGGGATCCACCGGCGAGTCCGACTTCAGCTCGAAGTAGAGCAAGTCGCCCGACTCGACGCGGACGCCGGTCGCGGTGACCTGATACGGCCCTTCGAAGCCGGCGGCCAGGTCGGTGCTCTTCACGAGCTGCGCCGCAGCCCACGTGGTCGCAGTGGACGGTACCTTGTAGACGTTGAGCTGGACGTCATCGGAGGTCGAGAGCTTGGTCCCGCCTCCGACCACGCTGACCTCGCCCGGCGCGTTCGGGATCCAGGGCCGCTTTGGCATGCCCACCAGGCGGAAATCGTCGGCCAGCGACGTGCGGTAGACGAACGCGCCGTACACCTCACGGTCGTCGACGCGGCTGGCCGGGATGCCCTGGTACGCGATCTCGGGAGACCACTGCACGAGGTCCTTGCGCGGGTCGTCGACCGCGCTCACGCGGAAGTAGAGGTCGTCCCCGACGCTGATCGGCTCCTGGAGCGGCGTGGCGCCGTTGCAGGTGTTGCCCGCGGTGGGCACGCACGGCGCCAGATCGCCCCCGGCGAACGTCCGGGTCCAGATCGGCGGGAGCGCGTCGTTCTTGAGGATGGAGACGGTGACCCCGTCGCCGCCCGCCGCGCCCTTCTGGATGGCGCCGCCGATCTGCACCGTGCCGGCGAACGGCGCCTTCCAGCGCGCCAGCGGGTCGACGAGGAAGAAGCTGCTCTTCTGGTTCTCCAGGCGGTCGGCGTTCGCGAACGCGATCATCGACTCGTCGTACGCGCCGAACGTCTCCGCTTCTCCGAAACAGTCCTTCGCGCCCTTGCGGACCTTGATGGCGCCGTCGCTCACCCACACCTGATCGACGAAGCCGTCGCCGTTGATGTCGGAGAGGATGTGGCGATCCTCGGCTTCCGTGTGGGCGAGGCTACCGCCGAGGCCGAGAGCGCCGCCGAGCACGGAGATCCCCGCTCCGGCAGTCCAGCCGCCGGTGCTCGTGTATCCGAGCGAGTTCTCTCCGACGCCTGGGATGCTCTTGTAGCTCAGGTGATCGAAGGGGGGCAGGAGGCGAGGCGCCGTGTTGACGCTGCTGCTCGGGCCGCTGAGGAGGTCGAGCATCCCGTCGCCGCTGACATCCAGCAGCGAGCGGCGCACGCGGCTGTGCCCGCTGGAGCCGCCGAGGCTCGCGCTCGCGGAGATGACCGGGGTCTTCACGCCGATGCCGCCGCCGCCGCCGAAGCTCGAGCCCTTCGTCCGGGAGAGCCCGAAGTCCGTGCTCAGGCCCGAGCTCGACTTGAGCGTGCCCCACACCTCAGGCTCCGCGAAGGGGTCCTGTGGCGGCTCCTCGTACTCGAAGTCGTGCTTGTACAGCTCGGTGCCGTCGGTGCCGAGCGAGCCGACCTCCTCCAGCAGCGTCTTCTGGAAGGCGCCGAGCTTGTAGCGGAGGTCGTAGCTGCGGATGATCGTGTCGCCGAAGCCGACCTCGACGCTCTCCAGGCGGCGCGACGTCTTGATCGGGAAGCCGGCCCGCGCGTCGACGGTGCGGTCGGGCCGGGTCTCGGCGGCGTCGAGCACGAAGCTCACGTTGTACGTCCCGTCGCAGTCGACCTCATCCTCGGAGGCGATGGCGCCGTAGCAGATCTTCTTCGGATAGACCTGCGGCATCGAGACGCCGGACATCGTCTGCTCGTCGTGGAAGTACTTGAACACGATCCGATTCCCGAACCGGTCCTCGGCGTACTCCAGGTTCCACTTGAAGACGCGGCTGGCGTCGCTGGGGTCGGCGAGGCGCGCGTTCGCTGTCTTGCCGTAGACCGACTTCACCCCGTTCTTGTCGGTCACCTCCCAGTAAACGATCCCCGGTTCGCCGGTCGGCAACTGCAGGATGCGCTGGAACGCGCCCTCGACGCGGCGCTCATACCGCGTGCCGCCGGCGGCGGGGCCCACGGCGGTCAGCTGGGCGCCGTCGAGCGCGTAGCGCACCGAGCCCGCGACGGAGCCCGGGTGATCATTCTGGATCCTGGTACCATCGTAGTCGGGGACGCCGAAGCGCGTGTCGTGCTGGATGCTCGAGATCTCGAGGTCCCAGCCGACGCCGAGCCAGCCGTTGCCACGGGCGCTCGAGTACGTGAGCGCCAGATCGGGCTCGAGGCCGTTGCGGCCCGGCGGCACGCGCAGCGGGTAGCCGAGGTTCGCCGTGCGCTGCGGGTTCGCGCTCGGCGGCTCGATCAGGTCCACGCCGGCCGAGGGGCTGCCGAGCTCGATGCCGTTCATCTCATCGGGCAGCGTGTTCTTCGGACCCGGCGCGTCCGGCGCCGGGAGCGTGGCGTTCATGAACTCGGTGAAGTGGTCGGTCTCGCTCACCATCACGCCGCCGCTGGCGTCCGCCACCTTGGGGATCGCGCGCCACAGGCCGAACGGCACGTCGAAGTAGAGGGTCGAGATGCTCTGCATCGTCGCCGCAGGCGGCATGCCCTCCCGGTCGAACGGCAGCGTGAGCCGCACGGGCCGCTTGAAGCGCAGCCCCGCCGGGCCGAAGCGGAAGCTGCCGCTGCCCGGCACCACGTTGACGAGCCCGCTCCCGGGGGGCGAGGCCTGATCGCGCGTCAGGGGTCGAATCGTGATGCGCACCGGCTCCGAGACAGCCCCCGCCGGGATCTCGAGCGTCGCGCCGGCGTGGTGCAGTGTCTTCGCTTCATCGGGCGTGACCCACGCGCCATAGGGCGCACCCACGTCGGGCGTGAGGCCGTCTGGCGCGGCCGCGAGCGCGCCCTTGTCCAGGCACGGCCCGAGCTCGACCTGGCGAGCGACGGTGGAGCCATCCGCGAGGGCGGCGCGCAGCTGAACCGACCACGCGGCCCCTCCCCGCGCCTCGGGGACGCTGAGCTCGAAGGCCCCGTCGCCGCTTAGCTCGTCGGGTGTGAGGGCGCGGCCATCGACGCTGACGCCCGTCACCGCGGCGCCCGCGCCGTGCACGAAGCCCCGGACGTAGGCTCGCCCCTGCTCGCACTCGCCGTGCAGCGGGTAGGCAATGCGGAGCTCCGGACGCGCCTGCGCCGGCAAGGCGCTCGCGGCCACGCGCAGATCCCCGATCGGCGAGGATTTCTCCTTGCCGCCGTGCAGCGAGAAGCGAACCGCGTCGAGCGTCGCGAACACACCTGCCGCGTCCCATTGATGCCAGCCGGGCGAGAGGCCTCGAAGCGGGATCTCGAGGCGCTCTTTCCCTCCTCCCGCGATGGCGACCAGCTTGCCGTCCGACGGCTCGGTCAGGCGGAAGCCGAGCGTGTGGGGGGCCGAGGGATCGGCGAACGCGGCCGTCCCGAGCTGGGTCGCCTGCGCCGAGGGCGCGCGGCCTGCGATGCTCGACAGCGCGGCGGGGGAGACCGCAGCGTAGCTGCCGCCGTGCGGGATGCCGACCACGCGCACGTGGCTCACGCCGTAGCTCGACGCGGAGCCGTGCTCGACGGAGCTCCGCGGCGCCCCGAACGCCACCTGATTCACGCCCTGCTTGAGCCACGCGGGGTTGATCTCCTCGACCTGCAGACCGGACCTGGCGCTGGCCGGCGGGAGCGCCGCCGACGCGCGCTCGGCCGCTCCGTTGATGCTGCGCGGCACCCCGCTCCAGTGCGACACGCCCTCGAGCTCGTAGACCAGGAACGCGCGCGACAGCGACCGCGGCTCGGCGAAGACGTCGACATCGAACGTTTGCGCGCCTTTACCGACCTCGCCGATTCGCGCCGTGGCGCGATCCGAAGAGAAGACGAGCGCACCCGGGAAGCCGTTGCTCGTCACCCGATCGGCCCACTGCGCTTCCGGCAGCACGCCCACCGGATCGCGGGCGCCCCAGAACGCGAGCTCCGCGAGACCGGACTCATCCCCGGGGAGCCACTCGACGAGCGCCCGCTCGGCCAGGACGGGCAGCGGCATGCGCAGCGGGGCGAGGGCGCCCGACAGCTCCAGCGGGCGCTGCTCCACGCCCTCGAGGACGCGCTCGCCCCCCGCGCCATCCACGGTGATGGTCAGTGCGCCCCGGGTCCACCCGAAGCCGCTGACCTGGTGGATCCAGGTGGGCTCGGCGAAGCGGACCTCCACGCGAATCGGGGCTCCCGAGGGCGAGGACAGCGTCGTCCGCGCGTCGCCGTCGAAGAGCGACCAGGCTGCGCTCGGATCCGAGTTTGAAGGGGCGTTGAGCCACTGCGCCGAGGCCACCGCCGCGACGGTCGTCGCGTCGCCCGAATCCGGGAGCGCCGTCGCCGCATCCCGCGCCACGCTCTCCGGCGCCGCAGCGCCAGACAAGCCAGCCTTCGCGGACTCGATCTCGCGCAGCGCCTCGTCGAGCGGGAGGCTGGGCTCCGCCGCGCTCGCCTTCGCGCTCGGCGCTCGCGACGATGTCGCGGCCAGCGCGGCGATCGGCCCCGCGAGCCCCAGCGCCTGGATCAAAACGAACGACGTGGTCCAAGCCCTCTTGGATCGACCGATGACATTCAGCATGGTGCGCTTCCTCGCAGCTCGCTGGTCAGCTGCTCACTCCCATCACAGACGAATCGAATCTTCCCTGCGCCGCGCCCTCGAAGGCCGCGTAACCGCCCCTCGCGCGCTCCAATCGTCGGTCCCATGGCGTCACAGCCCGCCGGTCCAGGTGCAGGTCTGAAACTCTCCCCGCGCGGTGGTGATGGCCTGCCGGCACACGTGCGCCAGCGCTTGCTTCTTGAAGGGGCTTTCGGCCAGCGTCTTCCACGCGGTCCGCTGGCGGCGGATGCCGTTCTGCTGCTGGGTGAACTGGTGCGACGGCAACGTCGCCTGCATGCACACCTCGTATTGATCGAGGTAGCTGTCGCACTCCGTGACGCCGGTGCTGCCGTCGTTGGCGGTCAACGAATTCGACGCTCTGCCGGCCCCCGGCGAAGCGCCGTCCTCGCATGCGAGGAGCAACCAACAGAGGACGCCCAGCCACGAGGCGCTGCGCAGCGGCGCGCTCGGAAGCCAGCTGGAGCCCGCAATCTTCCGCCGAACCGGCGGCCGCACGCACGTCGCCGCCGCCGCACCGCGCCCCTGGGCGCTGCTGCCATGTTGCTGCATGTCGCTTCCTTCCCGAATCGTCCCGGTCAGGGACCCATGCCTAGAGCCAAAGGGCTCTGACACCCCGCCGCGTCACAGCGCGCAGGAGTCTCCGGGCGGCGTTACCCACCGCCCCGGAACCACAGCGGCACATGTAAGCACCGAGACAAGCAAACCGTCCAGAGTCACTCGTGCTTACAGCAAGAATCTGTCGACCGCTTCAAGCTCCCAATGCATGTGCTTGCGGACGGACCAGCGGGCCAGACTGTCTGCCGGCGCTCCGGTGCTTGCTTCAACCGGAATCCATCTGCGCCAAAGCAGGCGGGCGTTTGCCCGGCGCCGGCGCGCGCGAACGAAGTGGATTCGCCGGGCGTCGGTGCGCGCGAACGGTGGATAGCGTGGCGACGCGGGCAGGGTCGACCGCCGCGACGGGAGCGGCGAGCTTCCGTGCGAGATCGACTATCGACGTTCGTGTCAAGGTCGCGGCCCGGCTCACGACGACCTCCGGCGCGCAGCGGGCCAGCGTCGCTACACCAGGACGTGCCTTGTCACCACGTGCCCTGAAGGAAGACCCCTGCCCGCTCTGCCGTCATCACCGGCACGATACGGACGCCCTGGCGCGCCGGCTCGCTCGCCAGATACGACAGATCCGTGAGGAACGCGGCCGCCGTCACGGCCGCGAAGACGCCGCCCGCCACCAGCGTCCCCACCCCGAGCTCGCGGAACAGGTCCCGCGCCTCGGCCGTGTCGCGGAGCTCGGCGCAGGCCGGCGGCGCGCCCGCCCCCCCACACGCGGACGGGTCCCACCCCCCGCGGCGGAGCGAGGCCTCCTGCGCGGCGAGGTCGTCGCGGAGGACGCCGGACCGCAGGAGGAAGACCGTGCCGGCCGCCACCGTCGCCGTCGTCAGCGCCACCCCGCCGATGCGCAGCTCCGCCAGCGGGAAGGTCGACCCGGCCGGAGGCGCAGCCGGAGCCGCCGAGAGCGGCGCCGCAGGGGCCGCCTCCGGCGCGCGCGCGACGCGCTCCGGAAGGCGCCGCAGCTTGAGGACGATCGGGTGCGTCAGGCCAGCCTCGGCAGTGAACGAGCTCACCGCCTCCTCGTGCCCCTCGAGCCGCGCCCGCGCCGTGTGCTCCCCCGGCTCCACGAACGCCTCGTGGACCGGCTCCGGCGGGTAGAGCGCCTGCCCGTCGATCAGGACCTCGGCGCCCGGCGGATTGGTCGTCACGTAGACCGTCGCCACGCGCTTCGCGGCGCGCTGCAGGCCATCATCGACCCGGTCGCGGAGCCATCCGCTGATCACGCCCCGGTGCTCGAGGCACTGCGCCAGGTGGCTCGCCGCGTCCCGATGCCGCCCCAGCGCGAGCTCGACCAGCCCGAGCTCCCCGGCGATCGTCGCCCGCTCGGCGTCGGTCGTCCACGCCGCCTGCGCCGCCTCCAGCGCCCGCTCGTAGGTCGCCGCGGCCGCCACCAGCCGCCCCGCCGCCTGCGCCTGCCTGGCGCGGCGCAGCAGCCCCGCCGTCATCGACGCCGCGCGCGCGTCCGGATCGGCGTAGGGCTCGTCCGCGCTCGCCTCATTCCCGACACCGGCGACGGACAGCGCGAGAGCGCATGGCAACATCCAGGAGATCAGGCGACGCACGCACTCTGAGATACTCGCTGCGGCGATCCCAAGTCAATTGGCAGCTTCGTCGCTCCACGGTCCCAGCGAGAGCCACTCTCGTGAGCGAATCGCTGCTGGAGACGTCGGCCCACCGCGGCGGTGAAGCGCCTCTCCCCTACTCCACCGCCGCGTACGCCTGCGTCCACGCCCGCTTCCCGTCCGGCCGCGTGATCCGCGCCCGCACGTACCGCTCTCCCCCGCGCAGCCGGTACGTCGCCCGCCCCGCCACGGGCCGCTGCTTCTCCAGCACGCGCCCGCCGGCCCCGATGAACTCGACCGTGGCGTCCGGCGCCTTCGGCCACACCGAGAACGCGTCGTCGGCGATCGCGATCCTCCGCAGCCTCGCGCCCGTCGACGCATAGAGCCGGCCCCAGGCGAGCGCGCTGCAGATCGCGGCGCTCGACACCTCGCGAGAGAACACCTCGATGAAGGCGCGGCCAGGCCCCGACGGCGGGGCGCTCGACCCGGGCACGAGCTGGTGCGTGTCGTCCACCGCGACCCCCGCGATCGCCCCACCGGCGGCCCCCCTCGCCGTCAGCACCGTATCCCACAGCGCCTCGTGCGACGGCCGCGTCGCGTCCCCGTCCGTGTGCACGTACGGGTGCCCGCTGTGGATCTCCAGCAGCTCCGCCCGAGGCGCCCCCAGGAGGTCGGCCGCCGAGAGCGCCCAGTCGAAATTCGGATGGTTGATCAGCGCCACGCCGCCCTCGGCCCGCACGCGCTCGATCGCCCACCGGAGCGCCTCGCCCTTGGTGGGGAAATTCCCGCCGCCGATCGTCCCCTGCGCGCAGAGCGCATTCACGTGCACAGGCCGCCCCTCCGCCGTCATCGTGATCTCCTCGCCCGGGATGACGACGAAATTCGATGACGCCTGGAGCCCCTGGAACATCGCAGGATCGACCCGATGGTTGTGGTCGGTCAGGGCCACGAACGCATACCCGTTCTGGCGGTACCAGCGGACGACCTCGCGCGGCTCGCTGTCACCGTCGCTCAGCGACGTGTGTGTGTGAATGTTCCCGCGCTGGAACACCGACACGTCGAGCGATTTCTCGAAGCGCAGGCGTCCCGACGGCCCTTCCAGGCCGGCGGCGGCGTCGGAGGCGGCGGAGAGGCTCCCCTTCCAGCAGGCGAAGCCGAGGAGCGCCGCTCCACCGACGAGCAGGCAAGCGATCCAGCGTTCGCGAATCCTCATCTCGATAACCGAGAGAGTATACCGCCGCCGGCGGGCGCGACCAATTCAATGCGACGCATTTCCGCGGGCGCGACGCGCGCGTCCCCTCCGGTGCGCCTTCCGTGGGACCCCTCCCCTCTCCACGCCTGCCCCGTCCATCCCCGCCGTCTTCTTCCGGCGCCGTTTCCGGCGCCGTCCACCTGCGAATCACCCCGCCGGCCCGCCGCGCCGCCCCCCGCGGCCTCGACGCAGCGCAGCGCCGGCGCGCCCCCTGCCGCTGCCGCAGGTCAGCGGCTGTCGCCGTCCTTCCCGAGCCAGCCCTTGCGGCGGTAGTACGTGAGCAGGCCGATGACGCTCGCCAGCATCAGGCACCAGACCAGCGGATAGCCGTAATACCAGTCGAGCTCCGGCATGTTGTACGGCGAGCTCTCGTGGTGGAAGTTCATCCCGTAGATGCCCGCGATGGCGGTGACCGGAAGGAAGATCGTCGAGATGATCGTGAGCACCTTCATGATCTCGTTCATCCGGTTCGACATCCCGGAAAGATGGAGATCCATGAGCCCCGAGCTCAGCTCGCGGTAGGTCTCGACCATGTCCATGAGCTGCACCGAGTGATCGTACGTGTCGCGCAGGTAAAGCCGCGTGTCCTTGGAGATCATCGGGTTGTCCTCGCGGAGCAGCGCGTTGACCAGGTCGCGCTGCGGCCAGATGGCGCGCCGCAGCGTGAGCAGGTCCCGCTTCAGGTCGTGGATCGGCTTCGACATCGAGCGCTTCGCGTCAATGACCTCGACCTCCAGATCCTCGATGCGCTCGCCGAGCCGCTCGAGCACCGGGAAGAAGCCGTCGACCACCGCGTCGAGCAGCGCGTACGCCAGGTAGTCGGCGCCCCGCTGCCGCACCGCGCTCCGGCCGACGCGGATGCGCTCCCGCACCACCTCGATCACGTCCCAGTCGGCCTCTTCCTGGACGGTCAGGACGAAGCTCTTGCCGACCAGGATCGCGAGCTGCTCGGTGCGCAGCTCGCAGCGCTCATTGACCTGCGCCATCCGCGAGATGATGAGGACGTGCTCGCCCCCGTAGACATCCGCCTTCGGCCGCTGGGGCACGTTGACCATGTCCTCCAGCGCGAGCGGGTGGACCTTGAAGATCTCGCCCAGCCGCTCGAAGGTCGGCTTGTGTCCGAGCCCTCGGACATCGACCCAGGTGATCGAGGGCCGATCGTCCGTGAGGTACGGGATGCACTCGTCCAGGGACTGGACCTCCTTCTCGGACACGATGTCGGCGTCGTAGTCGATGACGAAGATCTTCGGCCGCCGCGTGTCGTCGATGACGAGCGTTCCGGGCGGCGACGCCGGCGGCGGCTCGTGCATGAGCCGGTCGCGCCTGGGTCGCTGCGTCCGGTCGAGGTCGTCCCTCTCCTGCGCCCAGGAGGTGCGCAGCTGCGGCTCGCTGTCGCTCTGTGACTCGGGGGGTAGCGTGGTGCTCGTCACGGGGACGGGATGGTAGACCAAGATCCCGGGGCATCGAGCGCGCTCGATCCGGAACGCCGCGTGGCGTATGCTGATCTGCCGCGGAGGGGGGGCGGGCGCTCGCAAGGCCATCTCTTCCTCCCTGTCCCGCAGGCCGGGGGAGCGCCGCGAGGCGCGCCGGCCTGCGCCGCGCGCCGCCGCGCGCCTTGCCCAGCCGGCTGCCCATGGGAACGACCCTCGACATCGCGATCGGCCTCGTCAGCGTCTTCTTCCTGCTCAGCGTCCTCTGCTCGGCCATCCACGAGGCGCTCGCCGGCGTCTTCCGGCTGCGCGCGCTGAACCTGGCGCAGTGCATCGAGATCCTGCTGGCCGACCGCGCGCTCGACCCGCACGTCCTCCGGTCGCTCGCCTCGCGCGAGGCCGCCGCCCACGAGGCCGCCGCCCGCGGCGTCGCCCCGCGCGAGCCCTTGATCAAGCGCCTGATCCGCGGCGCCGCCGTTCTCGTGCGCACCCGGCTGATGCCGGGACCGCCCCCGAGCCCGCTCGCGGCGGCGTTCCGGCAACACCCGCTGATCAAGGATCTCAAGTACGGCTGGGTGGGGCCGTCCTACATCCCGTCGCACGCGTTCGTGGCCGCGCTCATGGACACGCTGCGCCACATCGACTGGTCCGGGAGCGGCGCCCCGTCGCTCCCGCAGGCCGGCGCCGCGACGGCGGCCATCCCCCCCACCGCCGCGGGCTCCGCGCCTCTCTCCGCGCTTTCCATCCCCTCGCCGGACAGCGCCTCGGATCCCTCGCCTCCGCCGGCCAGCGCCGCCCCCCCGCCGGCCGGCTCCGCCGCCCCCGCGCCGGCCGGCTCCGCCGCGCCCGCGCCGGCCGGGTCCGCCGCGCCGCCGAGCTGCGACGACGCGCCGCTCGGCGAGCTGCGGAGCATCATCGCGCGCATGCCCGGGGAGAGCGACCTCCGTCGCGCCCTCGCCACGATCGTCGACGGCACGGTCAGGGATGTGCGCGAGGCCAACATCCGGCTGGAGCGGTGGTTCAACGACGCCATGGACCGGGCGGCCGGGCGCTACAAGCGCCGCGCGCAGCTCATCATCAGCGCAACGGCGCTCGTCCTCTGCATCGGGTTCAACGCCGACAGCATCAAGCTCGCGGGCGCCCTCTCGCGCGACGCCGTGGTGCGCGCCGCCATGATCACCGCGGCGCAGGAGATGGCGAAGACGCCGCCCCGCGCCGCCCCGCTCGACGGCGGCACGGAGGAGGACGTCATGGCCGCGCTCGCCCAGGGCGGGGGCGCGCACAGGCAGCTCACCGGGCTCGACCTCAAGATCACCTGGGGCGTGCAGGCCCCCGAGCAGATGAGCTTCCCGACGCTCTGGAAGGGGCTCGCGGCGCTCCTCGGCCAGGGCATCGTCGGCTGGATCCGCGGGGTGCTCGACCGGCTCGTGAGCCCCGGCATCCTCATCACCGCCGCCGCCGCCTCCCTCGGCGCGCCCTTCTGGTTCGACCTGCTCAACAAGCTCGTGAACCTCAGGACCGCCGGCAAGAGCCCCGAGCCCTACGAGCCCCCGAAGGGCGCGGGCCCCGACGCCAGCGTGACCCGCTGACCGGCGCGGGCGCCGCGCCTCACCGCGCGACCCGGCCGCCGCGCCTCACCGCTCGGCGTGGTCGAGCCACGCGCGCGCGTCCTTCTCCAGCAGCGGATCCCCGAGCCGCACCGACAGCTCGAGCAGGTCCTCGAACTCGCGCCGCGCGAGCGCGTCGTTGCGCGCGTTCTTCAGCAGCATCGCCGCCGCCCAGCGGCCCTGCAGCACGTCGTGCCAGTAGCCCTGCTCCTCCGCCCGCGCGATGAGCTCCTTCAGCCGCTCGCGCGCGTCCCCCGCCCCCTGCACGCCGTCGAGGTACGCGATGTACATCCGGTTCGAGGCCGCCACCCGCTCGTACCCCGCCTCGTCCGCCCGCTCCAGCGACTCCGCGAACAGCGCCCGCGCCCGCTCGTGGTCGCCCAGCCGGACGCACGCGTACGCGAGGTTGTGCAGGTTCACCACCCCGTCGAAGCGCAGCCCGAGCGCCCGATCCAGCTCGAGCGCGCGCTCGCACGCCAGCACCGCGGCCCGGAAATCCCCGGTGTAGAGCTCGATCATCACGAGCAGCTTCGCCCGCACCGCCTCCGCGGCCCGGTCGCCCGGATCCGACATGAACTCCGAGCGCACCAGCGCCTCCATCGCGCCGCGTCGATCCCCCGAGGTCGCCCGCGCCAGGGCGACCGACAGCAGCGCCCGCGGGTCGTCGATCGGCCCGAGCGCGTCGAGGTCCAGCGCCGCGCGCCGCGCGCGCGCGAACTGCCCCTGCAGGCACGCGACCTCCAGGTCCACCATCAGCGCCTCGCGCAGGAGCTCGCGGTGCCCGAGCGCCATCTCGAAGACGCCGTCGAGCAGGTCGTGCGACAGCCGGAACAGGTTGGTCGCGCCGAGCGCGCGGGCGAGCTCGATGCGCGACTTCACCCGCAGCTCCAGCGGCGAGACCGCGTCGACGCGCGACAGGATCCGGTCCGAGGCCGCCGCCAGCGACGGCGCGCGCCGGGCGTGGCTCACCGCCTTCGAGAGGGTCTCCACCCACCGGCCGAGCTCCTCCGGATCGCGCCGCGACACGTCCGCGAGCTCGAACGCCCGCGTCATCGCGCCGATCGCCCCGTCGAACTGGCCGGCCCGCGCGCGGATCGCCGCCGCGCGCGCGAGGTGCCCCGCCGCGCCGTCGGTGTTCCCGAGCGCGATCGCCTCCTCCGCCGCGCGGCCGAGGTGCTGATCCACGAGCGCGAGCGCCGCCGGCTCGTCCCCGCCCACGCGCTCCAGCCAGTCGGCCGCGAGCCAGTGCCCGAGCGCGCGATCCGCGTCGGTCAGCATCTCGTAGGCCGCGTCGCGCACGAGCCCGTGGCGGAACGCGTACTCGGCCTCCCCGCGCAGCGTCGCCTCGGGCCGCGGCACGATGAGCTCGCGCTTCTCCAGCGTGAGCAGCCACGACTCGAGCTGCGGCACCTGCCCGCCCCCGCCGAGCAGCGCCTCCACCCCCCCTCGCCAGAACACCTCGCCGAGCACCGCGGCCGCGCGGAGCACCCGCCGCGCCTCGGGCTCGAGCGCCGCGAGCCGCGACTGCATCATCGCGAGCACCGTCTCCGGCACCCCCCGCGGCCGCCTCTCCACCGTCGCGCGCACGAGCTCCTCGAGGAAGAACGCGTTGCCCGCGGACCGGTCCACGATCGCCGCGAGCTCGGCCGCCGGCACCGCCTCGCCGAGCACCTCGCGCGCGATCCGCTCGCACGCCCGGCGCGACAGCTCGCCGAGCCGCATCTCCGTCGCCTCGCGCTCCTCCCAGAGATCCGGGAACGCCTCGCGCACCCCGGGGCGCGCCAGCGCCAGCACCAGCAGCGGCCTCTGGCGCAGCATCCGGAGCGCCGCGTCGATGTACTCCACCGTGCTCCGGTCGCCGAAGTGCAGGTCCTCCAGCACGATCAGCACCGGGTGCGCGTCGCACTCGGCCCGGACGAAGTCGAGCCACGCCCGCCGCGTCTGCTCGTCCATCGTCGCGCGGTCCTGCCGGGCCGCGCGCAGGGCCGGGCTCTCCGGGAACGGCGCCCCGACCACCTCGCCGAGGAGCTCCGCGACCCGCTCCCGCGCGGCCTCGCCGACGTGACGCGCGACCCGCGCCGCGAGCTTCTCCTGCCGCGCCTCGAGCGGCTCGCCGTCCGCGATCCCCGCCGCGCGCCGCACGATCTGCGCGAGCAGCCCGAGCGGCGCCCCGGCGCGCATCGGATCGCCGTGCGCGCGCCACACCTCGACCGGCTCGCTCCGCGCCTCGACCCGCCGGACGAGCTCGTAGCCGAGGCGCGACTTGCCGACGCCGGCCCCCGCCGTGACCAGCACCACGCGCGCGACCCCCTCGGAGGCGCACTCGTCGAGCAGGTCCTCGAGCGCCCGGAGCTCGCGCTCGCGGCCCACGAAGGTCGTCGGCTTGCCGAGCACCTTGCGCCCGCCCTCCTGCGGCTCGCGCGCGCCGAGCAGCGTGGGCCCCTGGCTGCCCGCGGCGGTCTCGAACCGATCGCCGAGGAGCGCGGCGGTCATCTGGTCGATGAGCACCGGCCGGCCCGAGGACGGGTCCTCCGAGGCGTGGCGGACGCGCGCGTCGAGCAGCGCCCCGGCGCGGTCGATGACCTGCCCGACCGCCTGCGTCCCGGCGATGACGTCCCAGCCCGTGGCCAGCGCCACCCACGCGCCCGGCAGGAGCGCGTGGATCGAGAGCGCGCAGCGCGCGGCGTTCCCGGCGAGGTCGGTCGGCGAGCCCGCGCCGGCGACGACCGCGGCGACCGAGCCGTCGGCGAGCACCTCGAGCACGGCGCCGTGCGACTGCGCGGCCTGCCGGACCTCGTGGAACGGCGTGGTCGGCGGCGGGGCGGGCCGCGCCCGCACCGACGGCGCGGGCGCGAGGAGGCCTTCGGGCAGCGCGTCCTTGCTGCCGGACACCACGGTGGGGTCGTGGCCGGACAGCATCGTGTCGTTCGCCCGCGCCGGGGTCGCCATCGCCTGCGGCCGGGCCGACGGCGGGCCGCGCTTGCCCGCGCTCATCTCGGCCGCGAGCACGACGCTGACGAGCCGCCGCTCGCTCTTCGTCAGCGCGGGCGTCGGCAGGCCGTTGCCGCTCGACATGTTGCCCTCGACGACGCTCAGCATCCGGAGCTCGGCGGCGATCTCGCCCGCGTCCGCCGGGCGCTCCGCGGGGTTCTTCGCGAGCAGCCGGGTCACGAGCAGATCGAGCGACGGCGGGATGTTCGGGCAGAAGGTGCTCGGGCGCGGCGCGGCCTCGAAGAGCACCTTGGCGAGCACGGACAGCGGGTGCTGGGCGACGAACGGCGAGCGCCCGGTGATGCACTCGAACAGGAGGCACCCGATCGAGTAGAGGTCGGCGCGCGCGTCGACGTCGAGGTCGCCGCGGACGCGCTCCGGCGCCATGTAGGCGGGCGTGCCGATGGCCGAGCCCGTCAGGGTGAGCTCGTACGTCGCGTCGGCCTGGCGCGCGATGCCGAAATCGATGAGCTTGGCGCTGCCGATGTCGCCGCCCGGCAGGAACACGTTGGTCGGCTTGAGGTCGCGGTGGACGATGCCGCGCGCGTGCACGGCGGCGAGCGCCTCGGCGACGCGGCCGACGAGCATCAGGCTGTGCTCGATCCCGAGCGGCCCCCGCGACAGCCTGGCGCCGAGGTCCTCGCCCTCGAGCCACTCCATGGCGAGGTAGTAGAGCCCATCGGCGGTGACGCCGTGGTCGATGTAGCGGGCGACCACGGGGTGCTCGAGCTCCGCGAGCAGGCGCGCCTCCCGCTGGAAGCGCACGACGTGCTCCCGGCCCTGGTTGAAGATCACCTTGAGCGCGACCGCCTGGCCGCTCTGCCGGTCGACCGCCCGCCACACCGCGCCCATCCCGCCGGAGCCCGCGAGGCGCTCCAGCAGGAAGCGGTTGGCGATGACGTGGCCTGAATGCATGGAGAGCTTCCGGGTACGGACCTTCGCGGGCCAGGCGCGCGCGCGGCGGCTACGACGACGACGAGCCGTGGGCTCATCGCCCACGTCCCACCGCGAGGATACCCATCCCGCGGCGCGGCTACGAGCCTCGAAGACGCCCGGCGGCGCGCTCGGGCCGCGGGGCGAGGCGGCCGGGCGTCTTCGGGGCTCGCCGCGCGGGAGCGGCTCGTCGTGTGGGAGTCGTGGGCAGATGCAGGGGCTGGGCGGCGTCGCGCGGCCCTCCCCTTCCTTCCGCGGACACCTTTGACACCTTCGCTGGATCTCGCGCCAGCGCCGCCGCGGCAGGCCTCAGCTCGCGAGGCGCTCGAGCCGCGCGTCGACCTCGCGCTCGGCGTTCAGCCAGTCGTCAACGGGGTTGTTCCGGAAGCCGGCCCTCTCGGCATATCCATAGGCCACCTTGGCGATGAGGCGGTGCCGCTCCTCGCGCGAGGGCCGCGGGGGCGGCGGCGCGGCCTTCGGCGCCTCGACGCGCGCGCGCTCGGCCGCGCGCTCCGCGGACGCAGACGGCATCTCGACAGCGGCGGGGGCAGAGGACGCGCCCTTCGGCTGCACGGCGCTCGGCTTCTCCGAGGCGACCGGGGTCGGGACCTTGGTGGTCTTCGTGCGGGCCGGGGTCTTGCGCTTCGAGCTCATCTCGTCGTGTCTCCTTTCGGGTGCACGGGTCGACTAACCCAGGTCCGCGCTCACGCACAAATTTTGAGCACGTAGTTCCTCGCCGCCACGGCCCCGTCCCGTGGGGATCTCCCTTCCACGAGAGCGCCGTTCGCGGTAGAGTGGATGTGGCTGGCCGGAGGACAACTTCCGGCATCTGTCCACCGTCATCGTCGTTGGTCATTCTGCCGGTCGCGGGCCGTCCGCCGCCGTCGTTCGTCGGGGTCCATCCCTGGTGACGGCCTGCGCCGGGTACAGCACGGGTTGTAGAAAATGGCAGACACGGCGCTCGCCGTCTGCCCACGAATGAAATTGGCAGACGCGGCGCTCGCCTTCTGCCCACGAGTAAAATTGGCAGACGCGGCGCTCGCCTTCTGCCCACGAGTGAAATTGGCAGACGCGGCGCTCGCCGTCTGCCCACGAATCAGGAGATGCGATGTGGAAGACAGCGCAGCCCCTTCCTGGCGCACGGAACACCTCCGCTCCCCTGGCGGCGGGATGATGACGCGCGTCCTCTGGGTCGAGGATGACAGCCATGTGCGCCTCGTCGGCGCCTCCGAGCGATGGATGCGCGCGATGGACGAGCTGCGGCGGCTCGCCGCGCACGAGCGCGCGCCCCTGCTCATCACGGGCGAGCCTGGCACGGGCAAGGAGCTCTGCGCGCGGTACCTGCACGCATTCAACCCGCGCAGCCCGCGCGCGGGCGGCCCGTTCGTGGCCGTGAGCGCGGCGCGCCTCCCGGCCGAGCGCCTCGAGGACGAGCTGTTCGGCGTGGAGACGCGGGCAGACGGCCGCCCCGCGGCGCGCCCCGGGCTCATCGAGCTCGCCGAGGGCGGCACGCTGTTCCTCGACGAGATCGGCGCGCTCCCGCTCGATCTCCAGCAGCGGCTCGTGGGCGTGCTCGACGGCGAGCCGCTCTGCCGGATCGGCGGCGAGGGCTCGCAGGTCCCGGACGTGCGCGTCATCGCCGCGACGAGCCGCGACCTCCGCGCGCCGGCCATCGAGCGGTCGTTCCACCCCGATCTTCACCAGCGCGTCGGCGCGCTCGGGCTCGCGCTCCCGCCGCTGCGCGAGCGCGACGGCGACGTCCGCCGGCTGGTCGAGCACTTCCTTGAGCGCCAGCGCGTCGCGACGGGGCTCGCGGGCGGCGGCGTCTCGCCGAGCGCGCTCGCGCAGCTCGAGGCGTATCCCTGGCCGGGGAACGTGCGCGAGCTCCGGAGCGTCGTCGAGCGCGCGTTCTTCCTCGCGCATGGCGCGCCGCTCGACCTGGAGCACCTGCCGCCCGAGATCGGCGCGCTCTCGCAGGCGAGCGCGCCGCCGCGGCCGGGCTCGGTGCGGCCGTCCCCTCCGGCGCGCGGCAGCGCCTCTCTCGGGGAGGCCGTGCGCCGCCACATCCTCGCGGTCTACGCCGCCCAGGGCGGCAACGTGACCCGCACCGCGAGCGCGCTCGGGATCACGCGCGTCTCGCTCCGCCGTCACCTGCGCCAGTACCTCGCCGCCGACGCGCGCGGCAAGGAGCCGCTCAGCAGCGGTTAGAAGAGCAGATTGCAGGAGCTGACCTGTCGGCTCGGGCTGCCCTGACCCGCCGTATCCGACGCCGGAGCTCCCAGCCTGAGACGCCTCATCCGAGCATCGGCAGGGTCATCTCGGTCAGCGCCGCGCGCTGACCGCCGAAATAGGCCTGGGGCGCGCAGCCGAGGGCGCGCGTGAAGACGCGGTGGCATTGCGCATAACTCCCGAACCCGACGGCGTACGCCGCGCGCGCGAAGCTCGCGCCGCGATCCACCTCGGCGACGAACTGCATCAGCTTGAGCCGCGCGCGGTACTCGACGACGTTCACGCCCACGTCCTTGCGAAAACGCCGGCTGATCCCGCTCTCGCCGGTGTGCAGGCGCGCCGCGAGGGCCGCCCCGGGGAGACTCGGATCGCGCCGCAAGAGCTCGAAGATACGGCGGCTTACCACGTGGGGGAGCGGCACGTTCGACAGCGACCGCTCGAAGAGCTCCGCGAGGCGGTGCTCCACCACCGAGGTGTCGCGCGCTCGATCGAGCGCGCCGAGGAGCGCGAGCTCCTCGGCGCGCACGGCCGGCGTGAGCTGCACGGCGTCGAGCGCGACCTTCGACGCGGCCCCCCCGATGCGAGCCGCCAGCTCGGGGCGGAGCGCCGCGACGTACAGGACGAAATCCATGCTCTCCTCGAGGAGCGCGTGGTCTTGCCCCGGCGCGAAGTAGAGAAGCGTGCCCGCCACGACCGGCACCACGCGCTCCCCCACGGCCATGATGCCCGCGCCGCGAGCGACGAGGTTGATCTCCGGCTCCTCGTGGAAGTGCCGGGGCCGACGGTACTGCGGCTGGTGACGGAAGACCTGGGCGCGCCGGCCGGCGAGCATCGGAAAGGGCTGGAACAGCGCGGGCCGAGCGCTCAAGGCCAGGTCAGTGTGCGGCAGCGGGGACGCGGACCGAAAGCAAAAAATGCGAAGCGCTCTCGCCCCCGGTGCGCCAGGTGGGGCCCATGATGTCTTCGACGCGCTACACGCTCGCTTCGTTTCTGTTCTCCGCTCTCACCGCGCTGGCCTGTGACGACACCCGCCTGCCCCCGGGCTCGGCGCCGGGCGCTGGCGGGGACGGCATCGGCGCGGGGGCTGGTGGCAGTTCCAGCGCCGGAACGGACGGCTCCGAGGCGGGGGCTGGGGCTGCGGCTGGCGCCTCCAGCGCCGGAGCCGGCGCGGGCGGCGCGGGCGGCGGCGCGGGCGGCCCGAGCGGCGCCGGCGGAACGGCGGGTGGCACAACAGCGGCGAGCACGGGGAACGGCGGCTCGGCGGGCGGCCCTCCCGCGCCCGAAGAGGCCTTCACCCTGCTCTTCCGCGACGATTTCGATCGACTGGATGCAGCTCGCTGGCAGCTGATGACACATTCCTGGACCGAGAATCTGGCGCTGTTCTCGCAATCCGCCGCCACCATCGAACGTGGCCAGCTGGTGATTCGGCTCACGCCGGCCCCGGCGGGCACCGTCGACAGCTCCGGAGCGGCCAAGTCCTTCCTGGGTGCCGAGGTTCGCTCCGTCGACACACTCACGTACGGGCGCGTGCGCGCTCGCGTCAAGCTGGCCCGAGGTTCGGCGGTCATCTCGTCCCTGGTCACGATCTACACCCCCTGGCCAGCGGACAACTGGAACGAGCTCGACATCGAGTGCCTCGGAGCCAAGCCGAACGACGTGCAGTTCAACGCCATGGTGTACACCGGCGCTCCGGTACGGCCCCCGGTGACGCAATCCGTCACCCCGACGCAGCATCCGCAGAAGGTGGACCTCGGCTTCGACCCGAGCGAGGACTTCCACACGTACGAGATCGAATGGACGCCGTCCGGCGCCCGCTTTTCCGTCGACGACGCGCTCCGACACGAGTGGACGGAGCGCATCGACCTCATGGTGCTGCCGCAGAACGTGCTCATGACGATCTGGGCGTCGTCGAGCGCGGCGTGGGCCGGGGCCGTGACGGCCGAGACGGGCACTGCGAGCGCGACCTACGATTGGATCGAGCTCTATCGTTACAGGCCTTGATGTCGAGCTTGCCGAGGCGCGCGGGCAGCGGGCCCCGCTCGTCCATGGCCACGCCGACGAGCTTCCGCGGTGTCCGTCCTTGCCGGCGTCGCACGATCCGTCACTGCGTTCAGCGTTATCGCGTGGGCTTGGCAGAGGCGGAGCGCGGCGGAGCCCCGACGGGGCCACGGCCGCCCTTGTTGGCGACGCAACAGCGTGGGCGGAGCATCGCCTTTCTCCGCGCTGCATGAGCCGATTCTCCGCGACGCCTGCGCTGACATGTCCCTCGCGATCGGATACTCATCGAGGCCATGTCGCGCCGCCGATCTGCATTCCTGATGACATTCGTCTCCACCGCCGTGCTCCTCGCGGTGCCGCTCGCGTGTGGAAACGATCACGAGCTCGACGGGGGTCACGGAAAGGGCACCGGCGGCGCCGGTGCGGCCGGCGGCGGTGGCGGCGGACAGGCCGCCGTGCTTTGCCCGGCGTCGATCACGTTCGTCCCGCCCCCCGGGGCGACGGATGTCCGTGTCCCTGGCGAGTGGAACGGCTTCGATCTCGACTCTGCCCCTTCGATGATCGAGGGCGACGCTCCGGGCGAGCTCGTGGCCACCGTCGAGCTGCCGCCGGGCCTCCACGGCTACAAGATCGCGTATCGGTCGGGCAGCGAGGTCTCGTGGGTGTTCGACCCCGCGGAGGGTCGCCGCAAGTATGTCGGCGGCGTCGAGAACTCGGCGATCAGGGTCCCCGACTGCCGCCTTCCGTCGTTCTCGATCGCCTCGAGCCAGGTGACCCGGGCCGCGGACGGCGAGGGCGCCTACGAGGCGCGGCTCGTCTACCAAGACGGCATCGAGGGCGCGGGGCCCGAGGCGTCCGCGTTCGAGGCGGTGCTGCTGGACCAGGAGGGCGAGGCGCGCCCGCTCACGGAGCGGGAGATCTCGGTCGACGCGCGCGGCGACGTGCGGATCGACCTGGGGGGCCTCGCGGACGGCAAGTACCGGGTGACCCTGCGCGGCGCGACCCGGAGCGGCCGCGTCGGCGAGCCGCTCCGGCTCGTCTTCTGGGTCGAGGAGGAGCCGTTTTCCTGGGAGGATGCGCTCATTTACATGGTCGTCACCGACCGTTACCGGGACGGGGATCCCGACCTGAACGCGCCGCCCACGCCGGGCGCCGATCCGCGGGGCGACTGGCTCGGCGGCGATCTCGAGGGGCTGAGGCAGTCGATCGAGGACGGCACGCTCGACGCGCTGGGCGTGCGGGCCATCTGGCTCACGCCGTTCCAGGAGAACCCTGCCGGCGCGTACCTCGCGAGCGATGGAGTCCACCAGGTGACCGGCTATCACGGTTACTGGCCGATCAAGGCGCGCGAGGTGGATCCGCGGCTCGGCGGTGCCGACGCGCTCCGCGCGGTGGTGGCCGAGGCGCACCGCCACGGGATCCGCGTGCTCCAGGACTTCGTGGTGAACCACGTCCACGAAGATCACGAGTACGTCGCGTCGCACCCGGACTGGTTCAGGACGGGGTGTGTCTGCGGCACGGACGGGTGCGACTGGACGTCGCACGCGCTCGACTGCATGTTTGCCGGGTATCTCCCCGACGTGGACCACACGGTGCCCGAGGCCAACGCTGCGTTCGTGGACGACGCGATCTACTGGCTCGACGAGTTCGATCTCGACGGGCTCCGTGTGGACGCCGTGAAGCACGTCGAGGAGATCGCGACGCGCAACCTCGCCGCGGAGGTCCGGGCGGCGTTCGAGCCGGCGGGCACCCGTTACTTCCTGATGGGCGAGACGGCGATGGGCTGGAGCGACTGCGGGCAGGGCGCGTCGTGCAACGACGAGAACTACGGGACGATCGCGAAGTACATCGGCCCGCACGGGCTGGACGGCCAGTTCGATTTCGTCCTTTATCATGGCGTCTCGTACCGCACGTTCGCCTGGGGCGAGGAGAGCAGGGGCATGCTGCACGCCGCGACCTGGGTCGAGGACGGGCAGCGGCGGTGGCCCGAGGGCGCGATCATGACGCCGTACCTCGGCAGCCACGACACGGCCCGGTTCGCGACGCTCGCGGACTACCGTGACGCGGAGGGGCCCCGCAACCGCGATGTCCCGAACCACCAGTGGACGGACACCGCGTCGGAGCCGGCGTCTGCCGACGTCTATGCGCGGGTGCGCCTCGGGATGGCGTGGTTGCTCGGGCTGCCCGGGGCGCCGTTGCTCTATTACGGGGACGAGTACGGCGAGTGGGGCGGCGTCGACCCGAACAACCGCAGCCTGTGGCGGCCGGAGGCGGAGCTCACGCCGCCCGAGCGCGAGACCCTCGATTTCGTGCGCGCGCTGGGCGCCGCGCGCCGTGACGTCCCTGCGCTCCGCCGCGGCGCCTACGTGAACCTGACGGCCACGGAGGACACGCTGGTCTTCGGCCGCCGCCTCGCCGGCGGGAGATCGGCCGTCGTCGCGCTGACGCGCGCGGGCGCGGCGCAGCGCATCTCCGTCGAGGTCGCGCAGGCGCTCGGCCTGCCGGCCGGCGCGGAGCTCACCGACGCGCTCAGCGGCGAGGCTGCGACGGTCTCCGCGGCCGGCCTGCTCTCGATGACGATCCCGCCGGGCGGCGCGGTGATCCTCGCGCCGTGATGCCCCGAGGTGGCGCCTCGTCGTTCGAGCCACCCTGGTTCCCTGAGGATGGAGAGATTGAACCACAGAGGCACAGAGGGCACAGAGGGAGAGACAAAGAACAGAGAATAGAATGCAGAACGCACAATCACTCTCTTCTTCTCTCTTTTTCTCTCCTCTGTGCCCTCTGTGCCTCTGTGGTTCAATCTCTTCTCATGAAACCTCCTGGAATGACGCTCAGGACGCGACGCGCACCACCAGCTTGCCGAAGTTCTCGCCCTTGAGCAGCCCGATGAACGCCTCGGGCGCGTTCTCCAGCCCCTCGACGACGTCCTCGCGGTACTTGACGCGCCCCTCGCGGATCCAGCGGCTCGTCTCCTCCAGGAACTCGCCGCGTTGCTCGGCGAAATCGCCGACGATGAAGCCGCGCAGCATCAGCCGCTTCGAGAGCACCTGCCTCATCAGATCCGGCAGCCGATCCGGCCCGGGGGGCGGCGCGACGTCGTTGTAGTGGGCGATCAGGCCGCAGACAGGCACGCGGGCAAAGGGGTTCAGCAGCGGCAGCACCGCCTCGAACACGGCGCCGCCGACGTTCTCGAAATACACGTCGATCCCGTCCGGGCAGGCCGCCTTCAGGCGGTCGGCCAGGTCGGGGCCGCGGTGGTCGACGCAGGCGTCGAAGCCGAGCTCGTTCACCACGTGGTCGCACTTGCGCGGCCCGCCCGCGACGCCGACCGCCCGGCAGCCCTTGATCCTGGCGATCTGCCCCACGAGCGAGCCCACCGCCCCGGAGGCCGCCGCGACAACCACGGTCTCGCCCGGCTTCGGCTGGCCCAGGTTGAGCAGCCCCGTGTAGGCCGTCATCCCCGGCATCCCCAGCACGCCGAGCGCCGTCGAGACCGGGCCGAGCGCGGGATCCACCTTGCGCAGGCCGCTCCCGTCGGTGATCGCGTACGCCTGCCAGCCCGTCCGCCCCTCGACGATGTCGCCCGGCGACAGGCCGGCGACGCCCGACCGGACCACCTCGCTCACCGCGCCGCCGACCATCACGTCGCCGATCTCGACCGGCGGCGCGTACGACTTGCCGGCGTTCATGCGCCCTCGCATGTAGGGGTCGAGCGACAGGTACAGCGTGCGCAGCAGCGCGCGCCCCTCGCCGGGCTCGGGCATCTCCTCCTCGATCAGCTTGAAATCGGACGCCTTGGGCTCGCCGGCCGGCCGCGCGGCGAGGACGAATTTGCGGTTGCGCAGGGGGGTCATGGTCCGGCGATCCTGCTCGACCCGCGCCAGATTTCCAGCGGATAAGACCCGCGCGCCGCGGCCCAGGCGGACGGAGCGAGCGCGCGCGTCCACGGGGCCGGGCCGCGAAAGGCGGTTGAGCCCGCGCTGCGCGATTGAGCTCCGCGGCCGTCGAGGTTATGCCGGGACGGCACGATGGCGTCCCACAGCGCGATCCAGTTGCCCGAAGAGCTCCGCGAGCCGCCCCCGCGCCCCTGGGCGGCCCTGCGGCACGCCCGGCACCAGCTCGCGGGCGTGGGCTACGCGCTGCTCGTCTGGGCGGGGATCCTTGCCGTCGGCTGGTATTACCGGGACAGCGATGTCGCGTCGATGGTGGTCGGCTTCTCGTATGTCGTCATGCCGATCGTGCTCCTGTATCAGGCGCTGGGCAGCTACACGGCCTGTCGCCTGGCGCTGCGCGGCGCGCCGTCGCCCGCGCAGATCTACGAGGGTGTCGTCGTGACCCGGTTCGGGACGGTCAACATCTGGCACGTCGTCGTCGCGGGCGAGCACGTGCGGATTCGCGCGGATGCGCCGCTCGTGAAGAGCATGGTGGTGCTCGTGACGCCCGAGACCCGGAGTGGGAAGCGCCGGGTCGGCGTCTACCATCCCCGCGTCGGTATCTGCACGTCGCTCGTCTGAGCCTGTGTCGATGTCCGAGCCGCCCTGCGGCGCGGCCCCCGCCACGCCGCGAGGGCGCCTGATTGTCGAGGAGTCGCCGGCTCAGATCGCCGACTTGACGAGCCGCAGCCGCTTCTCGGCCTGTCCCCGCTCGTTGAGGCGGAGCTCCGAGGCGGCGGGCGCGCGGCGCCGCACCGGCTGGTGCAGCCGGGCGCTCGCCAGGATGGCCTCGCAGAGGTCGCCGAACTCGTAGCCTGCCGCCGCCGCGATCTTCGGCAGGAGGCTCGTCTGGGTCATGCCCGGCAGGGTGTTCACCTCGAGCACGTACTCGTTCTCTCCGCCGGTCACGAGCAGGTCCACGCGCACGGCGCCCGTGCACCCGAGCGCCTGGGCCGCCCGCTCCGCCAGGTTGAGGACCCCGCGGTAGCGGGTCGGCGGGAGGCGCGCCGGCATGTGGTACTCGGTCATGCCCGGCGTGTACTTGGCCTCGTAGTCATAAAGCCCCTTCTTCGGGACGATCTCGATCGCGCCAAGGACCTTCCCGTCCAGGATCCCCACGTTGACCTCGGTCCCGGACACGAACCGCTCCACGATGGCCGCGTCGTCGAACTCGAACGCCAGCGCGAGCGCCGCCTGGAGCTCCTCGAGCGACCCGGCCTTGGCCACGCCGAGGCTCGACCCCTCGCCGCGCGGCTTCACGATGACCGGGAACCCGAACGAGCCGTGAATCGCGTCGAGCTCGTCGAGGTCCTGGTGAGCACCCACAGTGTAGTACGGAGGCGTCGGCACGTTGTGCAGCCGGAACATCTCCTTGGCCTTCAGCTTGTCCATCGCGAGGGCGCTCGCGAGCACGCTCGACCCCGTATACGGGACCTGGGCGAGCTCCAGGACGCCTTGCACGCACCCGTCCTCACCGAGCCGTCCGTGCAGCGCCAGGAACGCCGCGTCGAGCTGCGCGCGCTGCAGCGTGGCGCAGAGCTCCGCGCCGAACCGGTCACCGAGCGTGATCCGGACGACATCGTACCCGCGCGCCTCGAGCGCCTCGGCGACGGCCGCGCCCGAGCGAAGGGACACCTCGCGCTCACCCGACGAGCCGCCCATCACGACGCCGACCCGCCTCCGGACTTGCCGCTCCACCATCGAAGAACCTCCGTCGCCTTCCCGTGCGGACACCAACACCAGGCCAGCATCTTCCGGTACAGTCAGACTGCCGGAGAGACACTGCGCAAAAACCAAGCCAGCGGCTCCGAAGGCCCGATCATGGCGGCCTTGCAGCGAAAGGGCGGTATTCCTGACCTGTGGTTGAGGAAAACTGCGCCCGCCCGCCGTGTTCACCTGCCCACGGCGCGCTGACCGCCAACCCGGTATCAAGGCCAGCGGCGGAGGTCAACTAAACGGAGCGATCGCGCCGTCGGGGGAAGCGAGCGCGGCGGAGGGCCTCTCGCGGGGTGTTCGGCAGCACAGGGGCGAGAAGATCGGCTCCGCGCGCTGCTCGTGCGGTCCCGGGGTGCACCGCAGGCGCGTCATGCCGTTCGCGCCCCTGAATCGCAGGGCCCGCGCGCGCGCGCGTCGAGGTGTGTGCGAGGCGCTCTTTCGCCATCTCGTCGCCCCCGCGCCGACCGGCCGGCCGGAGGGGCAGATCGGCGCCGGAGCGCTCGATTCCGAAACAGGTGAACGACGTAAGACGTAAGACGTAAGACGCAAGAGGAGACGCCGGACTCCCCTCCTCGACGAGGCGCCGGAGGGCGCCCGATCGCCCCTGCGCTGCGAGCGCGACGCCGTCGAGGCGGCGAAACAGGCTCGATTCGTCGGCCAGGACGGCCGGGAGCCAGGTTATCTGCTGCTGTGTTGCCCGCGATGAAGGGCAGTCGCGAGAGATGACCTGATAATTCTTCTGCGCTCTCCGTAAGTGGTCGCAACTGGACGTGTCGACAATCCGGCCCGAAAGCGCTCTTTTCTGCTCCGCATTCTTACACCCTTTGGTAGTCTCTCGCTCAGCCCATGCGGAGAACACTTGGCGCCTGTGGGTCAGGTCCGATCCTGCGGAGTTCCTCGGCTCGGTTGTAGAGGACACCCTGCGGCGGCCTCATCACTGACCCGTCGAGCGTGCGCTCGAGAGGTGCCAGGGTAGGATACCTGCGTGCTCGTCTCCGACCTCGTCGCCACCTCCGAGCGTGTCGCCACCACGTCCAGCCGTCTCGAGAAGATCGCCGCCCTCGCCGACCTCCTGCGCCGCCTCTCGCCCGAGGAGGTGGAGATCGGCGTGGACTGGCTCGCCGGCCGGCTGCGCCAGGGCCGCATCGGCCTCGGGCCGTCGATGGTCACCGAGGCGCGCCGCGCGGGCCCAGCCGCGGCCGAGCCCGCGCTCACGCTCGGGGAGACCGACGCGGTGTTCACGGAGATCGCGCGCACCACGGGCGCTGGCTCTGCGGGGCAGCGCCGCGCGGCGCTCGGCCGGCTCTTCGCCCGGGCGACCGAGGCCGAGCGCGACTTCTTCGCGCGGCTCCTCGTCGGCGAGCTCCGCCAGGGCGCGCTCGAGGCGGTGATGATCGAGGCGGTCGCGCGCGCCGCGGGGCTGCCGCCGGCCTCGCTGCGGCGGGCGGTCATGCTGGCCGGCGACGCGGCCGCGGTCGCCAAGACGGCGCTCCTCGAGGGGGCGTTCGGCCTCCAGCGCTTCTCGCTGCAGCTCCTCCGCCCGGTGCAGCCGATGCTGGCGCAGGCCGCCGACGACGTCACGGCCGCGCTCGGCGAGCTCCGCGCGATGGCGCTGGAGTGGAAGCTCGACGGCGCGCGCGTGCAGGTGCACAAGGCCGGCGACGAGGTGCGCGTCTTCAGCCGCAGCCTCAACCCCGTCACGAAGGCGGTCCCGGAGATCGTCGAGGCGGTGCGGGCGCTCCCGGCCCGCTCGCTCGTCCTGGACGGCGAGGCGATCGCGCTGCGGCCGGACGGCGCGCCGCACCCGTTCCAGGTCACGATGCGCCGCTTCGGCCGCACGCTCGACGTGGCCGCGCTGCGGGCCGAGCTGCCGCTGCGCGCCCTCTTCTTCGACGTGCTGCACCTCGACGGCGAGGATCTGCTCGACCGGTCTGGCAGCGAGCGCGCCGCCGCGCTCCGGCAGGTGCTCGACCGGTCGCTGCGGGTCCCGCGCATCGAGCTCCCGACGGCGGCCGAGGCCGAGGCGTTCTTCGCGGACGCGCTCGGCCGGGGCCACGAGGGGGTGATGGCCAAGTCGCTCGCCGCGCCGTACGAGGCCGGGCGGCGCGGCAGCTCGTGGCTCAAGGTGAAGCGCACGCACACGCTCGACCTCGTCGTGCTGGCGGTCGAGTGGGGGAGCGGCAGGCGCCGCGGGCTGCTCAGCAACCTGCACCTCGGCGCGCGCGACCCTGCCGCCGGCGCGTTCGTGATGCTCGGCAAGACGTTCAAGGGCATGACGGACGAGATGCTCGCCTGGCAGACGCAGCGGCTGCTCGAGCTCGAGATCACGCGCGACGCGTACACCGTCCACGTGCGGCCGGAGCTCGTCGTCGAGATCGCCTTCGACGGCGTGCAGGCGAGCCCGCAGTACCCTGGCGGCCTCGCGCTCCGCTTCGCCCGCGTGAAGCGCTACCGCCCCGACAAGGCCGCCGCCGACGCCAGCACGATCGACGAGGTGCGCGCCATCCACGCCGGCGCGCTCGCGCGCGAGGCGGCCGAGGGCGGCGCGCCGCCGCGCGAGGCGGGCGGCGACGAGGCGGAGGGCTAGAGCGCCGATCAGCCTGAGCCTCAGAGCGGCACGTGCGCGACCAGCACGTCGCCCCAGCCCTCGCTCCGCAGCGTCCCGTAGCCGCTCTGCGCCTCGCCGTGGAAGCTCGTCACCAGCGAGAGCCTCCCCTCTGCGTCGAGCGCCGCGGCGCCCAGGCCGAAGAGCCCGTTCTGCGTGTCGATGATCATCGCGCCGACCTCGGCGATGTGCCGCTGCGACCCGAACGCGCCCGTCGCGGGCTCGTAGACGGCGACGTAGCTCCCCCGCTCGTCGATCGCGCCGCCGCCCAGGTCGAAGGGCGCGCCGAGCGAGGCGATGAGCGCGACGCGACCGTCGGGCGTGAACGACAGGCTCGCCCCGCCGACGCGGGCCGCCGGGAGCACGTTCGCCCACTGGACCTCGCCGTCCGCTCCGGCGAGCTTCGCGAGGAACGCGCCGCCCGCGCCGTCGATCGGCGCCTTGCCGAGCTCGGCGCCCGCCGCGAGCTGGCCGGCGACCAGCACGTCGCCGCGCGCGTCCACGAGCAGCGCCTGCGCCTCGTCGCCGAGGCCCAGGCCGTGGTCCTCGGGCGCGCCGAAATGCCTCGACCAGAGGTGGGCGCCCGTCCGGCCCGAGTACTTCGCCACCCAGGCCTGGTCGCCGCGCAGCCCGGTGATGGGGCCGCCGCCGAGATCGGCGCCGCCGGAGAAGCTGCCAGCCACGACGATGTCGCCGCTCGGGTCCACCGCCACCCCGCCGATCGGCGCGAACAGGGACACGCTGCCGGAGAGGCTCCCGAGCCGCCGCTCGAAGACAGGCGTCCCGTCGATCGCGAACCTGACGAGCAGGAGCCTGCCCCCGGACTGTCCGGCGACGGTCACGCTGTCGCCGGGGCCGGCGGCCACGCGGCCGGCGAGATCGTCGCCGGGGCCGCCAACGCGGCGCGCCCAGCGCAGGTTGCCCCGCCCGTCGAGCGCGACGGCGAAGAGGTCGTGGTCCTCCGGCGCCTCGAGCGACAGGGCGCCCACCTCGAGCGGCCCGCTCGCGTAATGACCGACGACGACGACACCGTCGTTGCCGAAGATCGCGGCGCCGGTGCTCGTCACCAGGCCTCCGCCGAAGCGCTGCGCCCAGCGCAGGGCGCCCTCGTCGGTGTACTTCGCCACGAAGAGATCCTCGAAGCCGGCGAGCGCCGTCCGGCCCGCGCCGAAATCGGCAGGCCCGCGCGAGCTGCCGGCGACGAGGACGTTCGCGCCCGGGTCGATCGCCAGGGCCATGGCCTGCTCGATGTCGGGGCCGGCGATCTGCCGGTGCCAGGCGTCCGCCGGCGGAAGCGGCGCGTCGCCCCCCGCGCCAGCGCCTCCCGTCTCCGGCGCGCCGCCGCCCCCGTCTCCCGCGCCGCCCTCGCCGCCTCCGCCGCCCCCGCCGGGCGCGCCGCCCCCCGCGCCCCCGCCCCCGGGCGCGTCGCCGCCCCCGCCGACCGAGCCCGCGGCGGGATCGGGGGCCTGGGGCTGGAGTTCGCCGCAGCCGGCGAGCGCGATCGAGGACACGAAGAGAACCGAGGAGAAGATGCGCATCGAAGGACCTCCACCGGCGAGGCTAGGTCTCCCGGCGCGGACCGATCCTTAAGCCGCCCTTAAACGCGGCCGTCGCCCCCCGCCGCCGGCTCGATCGCGACGTGGTGGACCGGCAGCGCGGGATCCAGCGAGTACCCCTCCCCGTCCCTCCGGAGCCACGGCTTGAGGCCGAGCTTCCGCAGCTGGTTCATCGCGACGTAGATCCGGTTCGCCGCCGCGCCCGGGAGGATGCGCTCCCCCGGCCACCCCGCCTCCTGCAGCGCCGCCAGGGAGAGCCCGCGCCCCGGCGCCCGCCGCTGCTGCTCGGCCAGCGCCAGGAGCAGGCGCCTCGCCGCGTGCCGCTCGCGCAGATCGTGCCACCCCCCGCCCGGCGGCCGGCAGAACCGCGCCCCCTCGGTCAGCAGGAGCTCGCGCCCCCCGCCGCCCTCGCCGCCCTCGCCGCGCCCCTCCGGCAGCCCCAGCGCGTCCAGGCTGCGCTCCAGGATCCTGAGCAGCAGCCGCACGTCGTCGGACCGGCTCGCGCTCGACGGCGCCCCCTCCGCGCCCTCCCGCGCCCGCGCGATCCGCCGCCGCGCCGCCCCCGCGTGCGCCGCGGCCTCCTCCCCCCGCGCCGCGCGCCGCGCCGCCTGCGCGAGCGCGAGCTCCACGAAGCCCGACGCGACCCGCGCGAGCTCCACGTCGGGCTCGTCGCCGAGCTGCGCGAGCAGCCGCTCCGCCGGCTCGAGCGCCCGCCGCGCCTCGTCGACCTCGCCCCGCGACGCCAGCGCCGCGCCCAGGCGGCAGAGCGCGATCGCCTCGGAGCGGCGGTCGCCCACCTCGCGGAGCAGCGCCACGGCGCGGCCGTGGCAGGCGCGCGCGTCGTCGAGGCGGCCCTCCTCGTGGTGGAGCGCCCCGAGGTTGCCGAGGGTGATCGCGAGCAGCCGGAGGTCACCCACCTCGCCGAGGATCGCGGCCGCGCGCTCGTAGCGCCGCCGCGCCTGCGCCGGCGCGCCGCGCTCCTGCTCGAGCAGCCCGGCGTTGGTCGAGAAGATGCCCTCGAGCCTGCCGTCGCCGATCTCCGCCGCGATCGCGATCGCCCGCTCGTAGTGGCCGGCCGCCTCGTCCTCGCGGCGCTCGTCGTGGTGGAGCGCCCCGAGGTTGCCGAGCGCGCGCCCCTCGGCCCGGCGGTCGCCGAGGGCCCGGTGGAGCGCGAGCGCCTGCTCGTAGTGCTCGCGCGCGCGCTCCATCTCGCGCCGGCCGTGGTGGAGCACGCCGAGGTCCGCGACGATCCCCGAGACCAGCGCCGCCGCGCCGAGCGCCGCCGCCTGCGCGCGGGCGCGCTCGAGGTCCGCGCGCGCCGCCTCCGCCTGCCCGCGGAGCCGCCGCGCGCGCCCCCGCGCCGCGAGCGCGCGGGCCACGACGAGCGGGTCCGCCGCGAGCGCCTCGGCGGCCGCGAGCGCCCGGTCGAGCGGCTCGAGCTGGGCGCCGAACGGCCCGCGGGTGCTGAGGACGGGCTCGACCGCGCACAGCGCCCGCAGCGCGCGCTCGGCCGCGGCGCGCGCGCCGGCGCGGGCGTCATCGTCGGGCGCGCGGCCGCCCTCCGCGCCGGCGGCCGCGCTCGCGAGCGCGCCCTCGGCGACGGCGAGCAGCTCCTCCAGGTCGTCGGCGACGCGGTTCAGCGCGTCGAGCGCGCCGCGCCGCTCGAAGTCCGCGGCGGCGGCCTCGCCGTCGGCCAGGTAGAAGGCGGCGTGCCGCTCGGCCGCGCCCTCGCGCCCCCCGCGCTCGGCGAGCTTCTCTGCGGCGAGCTCTCGCACCCCCTCGTAGAGCGCGAACCGCGGCGCCCCGTCGCTCCCCGGGGGCGCCGCGCGGAGCAGCGATTTGTCGCGCAGCGCCTCGACGCGGTCGATCGCGGCCGCGTCCGGCTCCGCGAGCACGGCCGCCGCCGCCGCGAGCGTGAACGGCCCGCGGAACACCGAGCAGCAGGCGAGCGCGCGTCGCTCGCGGTCGTCGAGCAGGTCCCACGACCACGCGATCGCGCCGCGCAGCGTCGCCTGCCGCGCCTCCCTGCCGCGCGCCGCGCCCGCGAGCAGGTCGAGCCGGCTCCCGAGGCGCGCGAGCAGGCCGCGCACGCCGAGGACCTCCTCGCGCGCCGCCGCGAGCTCGATCGCGAGCGGGATGCCCTCGAGCCGCCGCACCAGGGCGGCGACGTCGGCGAGGCGCTCGTCACCGGACAGCGGCGGCGGCGGCGGCGGCGCGGAAGCGCGGTGGGCGGCCGCGCGGTCGAGGAAGAGCGCCACGGCCGCGCTGCGCTCGGCCGAGCCCTCGGCGGGGAGGCCGAGCGGGCCGAGCTCGTAGCTCACCTCGCCGGGCAGGCGGGCGCGCTCGCGCGACGTCGCGAGGAAGCGGAGCTCGGGCGCGGCGCGCACCCACGCGTCGAGGGCGGGCGCCGCCGGCTCGAGCACGTGCTCGAGGTTGTCGAGCACGAGCAGCGCCGGCCCCACCGCGGCCAGGGCGCGGCCGATCCGCTCGACGAGCGCCGATTCCCGGCGCGCCGACGCGACCTGCGCGCCGATCGCGCGCGCGACCGCGCCGCAGACGCCGCGCAGGTCCCGGCAGGCGGTGAGCTCGCAGATCCACGCGGCCTCCCCCGGCCGCGCCTCGGCCCAGCGGCTCGCGAGCTCCAGGGCGAGCCGCGTCTTGCCCATGCCGCCCGGGCCCCAGACGGTCACGAGCCGCTCGCCGCGCCCGAGGATCTCGGTGAGCGCGGCGAGCTCGCCTTCCCGGCCGATGAAGCGCGACGCGGGCAGGGCGAGGTGCCGCCTCCGCGGCTGGGCTACGTCCGCCATCCGCCGAGCTTCGTTCGGGGCGGGGCGGAGTTCAACGGCCGAGCTGGAACGCCGAGACGGCGCGATCAGGGCTGCTCGAGCGGGGTCACGAGCAGGTTTTTCCGCGCGCCCTCGAGCTCGACGCGCACCTCGATCCCGCGCCGATCGGGCTCGGACAGCCAGCGGATCGGCGTCACCTGCGCGAAGCGGTCGCCGTCGCCGCACCAGGTGCCCTGGAGCGCGGGCGCCTCGGCGCCTTCCGGCGTGTGGACGACGACCCCGGTGCGGCAGCCGCTGTCGACGGCCGCGTAGAGGCCCTCGGCGCGGTCCAGCGCCGCGGGTCGCACGCGGAAGGCGAGCTCCGCGCCGTCGGGCGAGCGCAGCGCGCCGGCGTCGCCGCCGGGCTCGGCGCGCGCGGTCCAGCCGCCGTTCGAGAGGGAGAACGCGCCGTTCGCCTCCGCGGGGCCCTCGAACCAGCGGGTCATTGTCGCGTAGCTGCTCGCGCCCCCGCAGACGTAGAGCGTGACCTCGCCCTCGCCCCGCACGACGGCGACCACGGCGTCCGAGCCGTCGACCGCGCCGACCGAGGTCTCCGCGGCCGGAGCCTCGTGGTCCGCGGGGTCCGCCGCGCACCCCGCGCAGAGCGCGGCGCAGAGCACCCCGGCGGCGCGCGCGAGCGCGCGGGAGCGCGCCGTGTCGAGATGGATGACCCCGTAAAGATGAAAGGATCCCATGGGATCGTAGTTTAACCGAGAGTCCGGGCGCCGGAGGCGCCGATGATCGCCGGCAGATGGATCCGGGCTCCGCGCGCCCTGCGCCGGAGGCAACCTGAAGCGCCGTCGGCGGCAGTGGCTTGCTGGTCACGCGAGGTCCCAGTCACGGCCTCGGTCGATGTCGCCAGGAACCAGGCTTTCGACGCGTGTGGCCGGACGCCAGCACGAAAGAACGACGGCAGCGAGCGCTGCATCCGCTTCGCTGACGACAACGAGTTTCATTCACGATCTGTGCAGCCGTGTGGCGTTCCGATTTCGAATAACGTCCAGGGCGTGAATTCTTGCAGGCCTTGCTCGACCTCGGCGAGCGAGGCCGCCTCGACGTCCTCGTCGGCACGCTTATCGAGGATCGGATTCGGCCGTTGACCGGCGCGGAGCGGTGCTGGCAGGGTAGCCCACGGTCCACGCGGGGGTGGATCCATCTGTCGGAGAGGGGAAGACCGATGAACCATCGGCTGGGCGGCGCCCTGCTGGCGGTGCTCGCCTGCGGCTGCTCTATCGTGGATCCCAGCGATCGCGACGAGCTGAGAGACCGGATCGCGGCGATGCCCCTGCAAGCGATATCAGAGCTCAAGAGGTTGGGCATGAACGCCGCTGCAATCAGGTGGCTCGACCGCAAGGACGAGAGGGATCAGGTCGGCAAGCTTCAATGCCGCTACCAAGCCGGTGGCCAGTGGACCAACTGGGCCGACCAGGAACCACCCCTGACTGTGGCCGAAATGCTCTACCATCTCATCAAGACCCCTGAATGGATAACTTATGAGATGGCCAAGGACCTATGGGTATCCGTGCAGGGTCAAGCCAGGAAAACGGATCTCATGAACAGCCTGCCGATCCCTGGCGGAGCGACCGTGGAGTGCCGGTTCGTGTGGGATTTCCGCTACGATCCGGAGAAGGTGCCGGCCGAGCTGACGGACCCCGACGAGGTCGACACGGACGACATGATTGACACCATGATCGCGCTACCGGCACCGCCTCCCGGATGGGCCTTTCCTCAGCTCGTCCCGCTCCTCTGCCCTCTCGGCGCCGGGCCGGGCTGGGGCTGCCCGCCCACGCCTACCGACCCGACCGGTGGTCAACCGACAGACCCGACCGGCGGCCAACCGGGAGATCGGCCGTGAAGTGGTGGTCGAGCTTCCCGCCCGGAGGGGTCCAGCTGCGCGAAGCGGTCGCCGGATACGGCCTCTTTACGACCAAGGACCCCGAAACATGGACGCGGGATCTCGAGAACCTGGGCAGGCATTGCGCCGAAGCGTGGCGCGACGACCTGCTCGAGGAGGACCGCGCATGGGCAGAGCGACACCGCAAGAAGTTCGCGCGGTGGATCGACGACTCGCGACCCCCGGTCGGCCAGGGCAACACAGGCGCTCCCTCGAGCCCCCACGGACGCTTCGACAGGCAGCCGGCTCCACCCTGGCCGATGCTGCTCGAGGCCGTCCAGAGCGCGTTCTTTTTCATGTTGGAGGCCTTCAAGAAGGAGCGCCCCGGCACAGGCGAGCTCGCTGAGGCCGACCCGACGTCTCGGCTCCACCGGACCTATCTCTGGCGGACGCTGACGTCCGACGACACGGCCGAGGAGCTCCGGGCCCAGGCGCTCCGCGCCTTCCGGAGGGGGTTTCGGATCGGGCGCCGCGGAAAACCGAGGACGCTGACGAGGCCCATCCCCCCGATGCTGAAGCCGCCCGTCGGCTGGGGCGCCGCGCACGAGCTCCCCGGGCCGAGCGCCGCGCGCGACCGCGCGATCAGGGCCCTGCCGCCGCCGACCAGTCGAGAGGAGCTGGCTTCACGCGAGGAGGAGCTCCGCGCGCTGTATGCGACCGCATGGCGAGAGGACGTCCCGGAGGAGGACCGCGTCTGGGCCGCGATGTACCGCGACACCTGCACGATGTCGATCAACTACCTCTGGCGGAGGGCCCTCGGACAGAGCGCCTACGAAGGCTATCTCCAGAGCAGCGATGGGCGCTTTGGCGGGGAGCCCGCTCGACCGTGGCGGAGCCTGAGCCACCTCGCCTCGGAGCCATGGTGCTCCTTCGTGGATCGCGTCGTGGAGGCGCCCGAAGGCGAGCCCGATTCGGCCACGGCCGAGGCGGCAGTATGGGAATACTGGGACACGCTCTACCGGGAGGCTCCGCCGTGGGACAGCGACCCGGACCAGGCGCACTGGCTCGCGGCGCTCCGCGCTGCTCGGAGAAAGGCGCAGGCCGACGATGCTCCGCCGGAGATGGCCAGGTAGCGCGCTGGCGGGGCCGTGCGCCGTGATCATCGCGCTGTGGCTCGTGTCCACGGGCGCCCGGGCGGAAGACGGCGCGCCGCCGCAGTGGCACGTCGACGTCAAGGCGGCCTATGTCGTGCTGGGGGCGAGCGCCGCGCGCGCGACCGGCGGCATCATGCCGTCGGTCACCGGCATGCATCGATGGCCCCTCCGTGACGCCGTCGACCTCGGCCTCGGCGCCGACGCGGGCCTCTTCGGTCTGGGCAGCGACGCACGCTGGCTCGGCTTCCTGGGGGGCCCGGCGGCGTCGGCCCGGGTCATGCCGTTCCGCGTACCCGTCTCCCTCGAGCTGACGGCGCGGCTCGACTTCGGGCGCATCCCCGTGTGCAACGCGTGGGGGTTGTGCCTGCGCTACATGGGATTCTTCCCGGCTGTCGAGGCCGGGGCCGCCTACCTGTCGACGCAGCACGTGGCGGTCGTGGCGACGTGCGGCGTGCGCTTCATCAGCACGCTCGCGTGGTCCGGCGTCAGCGTGGAGCCCGCGGCGGCGGGTCGGATCTTCTGGTAGACATGACCGCCCGACCAGGCCCGGCTAGTCGGCCCCGCTGCAGTCCGAGACGTGAAAGGTCGCCATCACGAGACGCGCCTTTGCGCCGTCGAAGAGCCGGACGAGGTCACACGGCCCGGCCGTGACGTCGGCCTGGTACGGATCGCCTTGCTGCTCCTGGACGATGATCTCGCACGCACCCTGGTACAGATCTCCGTCGATCTTCGCGGATGCATGAGGCAGGCCGTCCTCGTCCATGACGTTGACGTAGGAAAGCCCGGTGTCATCCCCATTATCCACGACCACGCTGAGGTCACCTGCGTTCCGCACGACGCATAGGCCAATCGGATGGTCGTCCAGGCCGACAAAACTCCTTCCGTCGCCGCCCGTATCGATCACCAGCTCCTCACCAGCGCGCGTCACCACCGCTTTGCCCGAAACCTCGGGCTCGGGATGGGCGCGGCATCCTCCGCCCGAGATCCACACGGTGACCCAGAACAGGGGCAGGAGCTTGCGCGCCAAGGTGTTTGCCCTCCGGTCGCTCATGTCATGCATCCACCATAGCTCTGAGGAACCACAGTCGGCGGGCTCCCCATGGGCGTGCAGCACATCACGTGCTCTTCTCCATCCTCCTCGACGTACACCGATCGGTCCTCATACCCCTCGTAGCAGATCTCCGCTATCTCGGTCGGGATCACGCAAAGGGTGTACCCGTCCGGGAGGTCGTCTCGGACGATGCCCGCGCAAGCGCGCGCGAACGTCGGCGACTCCGGGGCGGTGGAGGACTCTTCCCTCCACCCGTCCCAGAGAACTTCCCTGTCTTCCGCGCAGCCTTGCACCTCGTTCTGCGTGCCCTTCCAGAGCCACACAGCAGGGTCGCCCTCGTGGGGCCCTGTGCCAGGGCACTCGCGGTCGGGGACACAACCCACCCCGGCAATCGCGCCGATGAACAGAAGAATGCATCGCATCCAGAAGCCCTCCTAGTACAGCGCAGGACCACAGCTCACATCACCGGACTCGCAGTACGGCCGGTGCAGACCGGCTCTCGCCACCACGCCCAGTCGCGGTGCGAGCACAGCACGCGGGCGGCTGTCCGTGTCCTCCAAGGTGATGCTCGGCGGCGAAGTCGGCGGCGGAGACCTCTGCTGCTCATGCGGCGGCGAGCCCTGCTCCACCAGGGTCGTCGCGAGCTTCTCCGCGCGGAGGACGACGCCAGCCGGGCGCAGCAGGCAGAGCGCGCCTGCACACAGCGCAGCCATCGCAGCGACCGAAGCCGCGATGCGGCTCGCGAGCCTCCGGGGCGGCGTGTCGGCAGGGTTGCTCCGCGCCCTCATCGTCCCTCGCCTTGGTCCTCGGATGAGGGAGGGGGGTGGTGGCAAGATCGGATCCTTCGGAGCGGGAGCCATCCGCGACGGCACGTCGAGAGGGGGGATCTCCGGCAGCGGAAGCCCACCGTCATTCAACAGCGAAGCGACAGCTTTGACCTCGGACGAGCGGGCGTCCGGCTCTCCTGTGGCCGGCGCTGGCGAATGAGGCCCCTCCAGGTGGGAGCTGCGCAAGGTCGACGGCACCGCAACGGCGACCGAGGCCGGCTCCTCGCCGCTGCTCGGCTCCCGGTCCAGCGTGGACCAAGCGTCCACGAGGCCCTCGAGCTCCGTGATGAGGTGGTCCACGTTCCTGTACCTGCGGCGCGGATCCTCTTCCAGGGCCATCTCGATCACCGCTGCGACGGCGCGCGGTATATCGACGGGGATCGCAGGCCTGTTCCGCCGCACTCCCAACGTACCGGGCGGGCCGGCTTCGCGCGAGCGACGGCAGAGGAGCTCGTAGAGCAGGGTCCCGAGGCCATAGACGTCGGCTCGTGGCCCCACCCGGTCGCCGCTCAGCAGCTCAGGAGGCGCCACCAGCGGCTCCCGCGCGGCTTCGTGCGGCTCGATCCGGAACAGCCGGACCAGGCCGAAATGGCTGATGCTATAGTCCCGCTTCGAGGTGATGAACACGCGGTCCGGCCCGAGCGCACCATGGCACCAGCCCAGCGCGTGGCTTCGCTGGATCGCGCGGGCGACCTCGACCACCATCTGCAGCGCCGTCGCCCCGAGATCGGCCCTGCGGGTCGCGTCCTTGATGCGGATGCCGTCGCTTCGCCGGCACGCGACCCAGGCAGAGAGGCCGCCCGCGTCGCCGTAGAGAACGGGTTCGATCTTCGGTACCGCGCGCGAGACATGCTGCAGCCGTTTCAGCTCGGAAGCGAACGCGGTCCTGTCCATGGGTTGGCCCTCGCGGAGGTGCAACCAGACCGTCGCTCCCTCATCGCCTACCTGTCGGGCCAGGAACGTGCGGACCATACCATCGTGAACCTCGCCGAGGATCCGGTGACCTTCCCAGACGGTACCAGGCTCTACCACGAGAACCGCACCTCCGCGCCGCCCGCGCTCGCGCGCACCTGAGCGCCGCTCGGTAGCACTGCGACCACCAGCGTCGCGGCTCCCAGCGCGGTGCCGGCGACAAGCGCCGCCGTGCTGAGATGCTGCTTCAGCTCGACGGCGTGCTGCTCTCTTCGAAACGCTCCTGCATCCTCGATATCCGAGTGGGGCTTACACATCTCATCCCTCAGGGCGCTGTCCTCGACCGATGCCACGATGTGCAGCACGATCCCGGAAACCAGGAACGCGCCCGACGCAGCTGAGCCCGCATAAAGCAGCCATGGCGCCGGCGGCGCTGCCGGTCGAGCCGGCGCGCCCGCCGGCCTCGCCTGCGGCGGGGCGCCTTTCCGGAGGGCTGCCGGCTCCGGGCTCAGGAGGACGGCGCGCGATTCTCCCGCGGTGACATGCACGGTGGAGCGCGCCTTCCGGCCGTCCGGCAACGCCGCAGCGACCTCATGCTGCCCGGGTGCGACGTAGATCTGGCCGCTCTCGTCCACGAGGCGGCCGTCCACGAGCACGGGCGCCGCCCCGGCCGGCGCGAACACACGGAGCTGCGCGACCTCCCGCCGCGCCGCGGCGAGATCCGCGTGCCGCGTATCGTGGAGTCGCTGCTCCGTGGTCGTGGCCGGCGGGCGCATCTCCTGCACGCAGCGCGTGAGCTCCTCCGCCGCGTCCACCCAGCGTCCGAGGCGGCGGTCGAGCTGCCCGAGCTGGCAGATCCCGACCGTGGATCGCTCGACATCGTAGATCTGCGCCCACAGGTCGCGGCCGCGCGCGATATCGAGCCGATCGAGGGCCGCCTCTGCCTCCCTGAGCAGGGCTTCCACGCGCGGCGACCGTGGTGGCGGCGATCGCGGCGGCGGCGCGGCCAAGGCCGGCCGAAGCGCGAGGAGGAACATCGCGACGGCCACCGCTCTCGACCAACAGACGACCAGCGCAGAACGCAGCAAGGTTCACCTCGGCCGAACGTGAGGACCGGATGCCGCGCTGGCCCGATCCGGCGCAGCATCGCCCTCTCCGCCCAGCACCGGCTGGAACGGCGTCCATCCCTCGTGCAGAGGCTGACTACCATAGGTCCCGCGGCGCCAGGAAGCCTCGATGAGCCAAGCTTCCGCCCCGGGAGTGCATTGCGTGATGCGCGGGAAATTTCTCATGGTTAGGTGCGCGCCGGTTCGAGCCTCGGACACACCCGGCGCACCGGGGCTCACGCCAGAGGACGTGAGGACATCGTTGTTGCGGTCTCGGGGTGGAGGTGGACGCCCGCGTGCGGTGTCACCGCCGGCGCGGGGTACGTGATGCCATCGCAAGAGCGAGGCGCATCCCTCGCTCGCCCCGGAGCTGCCATGCCATGGTGGTGGACGCCGGCCCGTGCGCAGCCGGCGCCGTCCGCGCATACGTGCCCGACGAAGTCGAGGGGCATTGGCGAAGCCGCTGAGAATTTCCGGGCGGGTGACGTTCGTCAACCAGTTGGTTGACGAACACACACCAGCCGCGTACCCGCGTGCGCCCCAACGCACGCCCGGGACGGCATGCCCCAATTCATTGCGGTTTCACCGCAGCGTTTGTCTTTGACGCCGATGCCGCATGCCCAGATAAATAGTTCGCGCCCCACGACGCGGGTCGCGGTCCGGCCAGGGCTTCCGCCATGTCTACGTGCGCACACCCCAAGGTCTGCCTGCTCTGCGCTTGGTCGATCGTCGTCGTCCCGGCGCCCGCACAGGCACTCGAGGTCAGCGGCGGCGTGAGCTTGGGCGGGATCCAGGTCGGGACCGAGCCAAGACTCGCGGTGAGTCCTTCTGTAGGGTGGCTCTGGCGCAGAGAGAAGGACTTCCGGATCGATGTCCACAACATGCTCAGCATCGTTCCAGGGGCACGTGTAGGGGTCTACGTTCGAACGGCCGTTATGCTTGGCTACGTCACGACGACAGGCAACGTCAGTCTTGGGCCGTCCCTGGCAATCTATGCAATGCCCGTGTGTGATGTCGTGTTCTGCGACAGCGTGGTCGGTCTTGCTCCAGGGGTTCGCGGGCAATCTGATTGGTTCTTTGCTGGTCGCCCGGGCGCGTCCGTGAGCGCCAACGTGGACTGGGCCGGCGGGAGTAGCCGATTTCTTCCTGGTAGCTGGGTTGTGATGGTCGCTGCTGGGCCTGTTTGGAGATTCGGTGGGGAGTCCAAATTAACAATCTGTGTGCTCTTCTATCTTTGGGTCTCGCGGGGTGCAACTTCGATGTCGGAGACTGCTACCTCCGGAGTGAGGGCGAGAGCGGTGCCGGCGGCATCATCGTCACCGCGACAGGGGTCGGCGGCTACGGCTTTGGTCCGACAGGATCCGGAGGCTTCGGGCCTGCGCCGCCGCTGGAGCCGCAGGACATGGATCCCCCTCCTCCCGTCTGTAACATCGCGGCCCAGAGCCCATGCAACGAGAAGTGCGAGGCGGATTACGAGTCTGCTTCCGTCGCATGTGGTAAATTCGAGAACGAAGCGCAGCGGAGAGCGTGCGGTGAGATCGCCTACGCTGATTATCGTAGCTGCCGAGAAAATTGCGAGCGGACAAGCAACAAAAACTGTGACGAGAAGTATCAGGATTGCATGGACCGCGGTCCGTGGCGGTCTTGTGCAAGTCCAGGATCTGGAGACCCAGGTGAGACGAAGTGTCGAACCTGCTATAGACGATGCACGTCCGGGGACCCTCCATCATCAGCCTGCAAAAAGTGCTTGTACTGAGGCTTCGATGAGCATTTACGTCACTACAAATGATGATATTCGGAGAGCGGTTCGGCGCGGACTTCGTCTTCCTGTGCGATTCCTGCGCGACAACGTGCTGGAGGGGCCGTGCGCGTCCGTTCCGGAAGACCATTGTGAGCAGCGGTGCGACTACTGGAAGCTTCGGGGTCGGGAAAGAACACAATTTCGCTCATCGTTCGATGATCTTGTCAGCGCGATGAAGTCGCGTCAGCGAATCATCCTATGGACGTCCGGCCTGTGGAGGGATAGGCTGATGCTGTGGGCGCTCTGCGCGTGGAGGCTCCGGTATCGGCCCGAGCACCCGGATCTCGACATCGTCGTCCTGGGAGATGCGCCGGAGGATGGGTTCAGCCGCGGATTCGTCCACGTGAAGCCGGCTGACGCGCGCCGCGGTCTGGACGAAGCTCGCGCTCTATCTCGGACGCGTGTCCAGCAGATGGCGCGCTCCTGGCGAAGGCTATCCAGTCGATCTCCGGTGCTGTCCACCGAGGGGGGGCGCGCAGATCGAGCGCGGGAGGATCTCGTAGCGCTGGGCACCCACCAAGCTGCGTTCTTGCCTCGGATGGACGACAGCGCGCTTACACTATCCTGGGTTGATGAGCTCTTGTTCGCATGTCTCAGCAAAGACTGGTTGACGCCCGTTGACGTGTTCATGCACCGTTCATCGGCAGGCGAAGAGCTGCGTGATGGTTGGGGGACGCGCATCGGCGATTACTTTCTCGCCATGCGGCTGCGCCAGTGGGCCGAGCACCGCGGGGCTGAGGCCGCGCTCGAGAGCGTGCCCTACAGGCCGGACAGGCCACCTATGTTAGAGGCTCGCTACAGGTTGACGGCTGTCGGAGATGAAATAAAGCGACGCGGTCTTGTTGAAATCGCTCAAGGAGCGCCGCTGCCTGTGTGGGGTGTCACAGCGTACGACCCGCTGGCTCCCTGGGTTGTGGTGGGCGGCGGCACAGCGCACCAGCGCGTCCAGCGACTTGATGATCGCGCTACGCAGGATGAGGAATGACGCCGGCGGCCACACGCGCGCCCGCATGGCCGAGTTCAGCGGGGTCGCCCCTCGGCCAGGGGATCCTCTCTTCCAGGGGCAAGCGCCGCGCGATCTCGGGACGGTCGTGGCGCATCTCGTCCCCTCCGGCCACAGAGCACATCCGCGACGCCCGCCCTCGCGCCCGGCAGGTTGCATCCCGTCAATCCGGGACCGACACTCCGGGCGCCCCTGACGAAGGAGGGTATTTCATGGGTTATCGCAATCTCAGCCCCCAGGCGATGGTGAATATCTCCGGCCCGTGGCTCGATCCGGAGCAGGATCGAAGGGCCTTCACGTCGTTACCATTGCTCGCGCCGCTCCTGCCCGCGGTCGAGGAGGCGCACGACCGGATCAGGACCACGCAGCGGCTCGGCTCCAGCCTGCAGCAGCAATCGAAGGCGCTCATGGAGAAGGCCCTCGCGCTCGACGCGACGCACGATCGCAAGCTCCGCGGGGCGTACAACTACCTCGGCGCGCTCGCCGAGATGACCGACGACCCCGCGTTCGCGGCGGCGCTCCTCGACCTGCGCGATCGGCTCGCGCCGGCGGGGCTCAAGGCCATCGCGCGGAGCTACGGCGATCAGGCGGGCGACGCCAAGCTGCTCCGGTCGCGGCTCGACGACGCCTCGGAGAAGCTGCTCAAGAAGCTGAAGACGCCCGAGGGCCCGCTCGCGCAGGTCGTGGACGCCTGGGTCGCGGCCGCGCTCGAGCTCGAGAAGGTGGAGGCGCAGCGCGAGCAGCTCGCGCTGAGCGCCCCCTCGAACACCGACGGGGCGACCCCGCGCGAGGTGCTGAACGCCCGCAACGCCTGGATCCGCGTGGTCCGGGCCGTCGAGACGAACCTCGCCCTCGAGAAGGCGGCGACGGCAGAGATCACCGATCGCCTCCTGGGCCGGCTCCGCCGCGAGTCCGCCCGCGCCGACCGGCGCGCTCGCAAGGGCGGCGCCGAGGCCGCGGCCGACTCCGCGCCGGCCGGCGACGCCGTCACGCCCGGCGACGCCGGCAGCGACGACGATCCTCCCTTCGACGACGCCTGAACCGGGCGCCCCCTGATCCCCCGCGCCACGACCGGTCCCCGCGCCAGGGCGCGCGGCACGAACCATCTGGCTCGATCCGCCGCCCTCCGCCCTGCAAAAGTAAGCCATCTTCCTTTCTCCGCCGCCTGCCAGCCCATGCGCGGTAGTTCACTCGCGCAGGACGGGTGGCGGGCGGCGATCCGGGTAAGATATCTTACTCCGAGGCGCCCCCGGCCAGCGATCGAATGTAATCATAATTACATCAAAGCGCTGCCGGACGGCGGTCTCGCGTAAGATGCCTCACGCCGAAGCGCCACCGGGCGGCGAATGCCGACAGTGAACTTGCGCCGAGCGCCGCCGGGCACCGATCCCGAGCAAGCTGTCTTACATCGAAGTGCCGCCGGTCGCCGATCAGCCGAACCGGTAGTGCTTGCGCACCGGGGAGCGGACCTCCCACGTGCAGCTCAGCCCGGCGGGAAACGTCACCAGATCCCCCGCCTGGATGCGCACCGGCGCGCCGCCGCCGTCCGCCGGCGTCACGATCACGTCGCCCTCGAGCAGGTAGCAGGTCTCCGGCTCGTCGTAGTGCCACGAGAAGGTCGACACCTCCTTCGTCCAGATCGGCCAGCCCCGCGCTCCGAGCTCCGCGAGCTGCTCCTCTGACGGACCGTGCTCCACCTTGATCTCCATGGCTCCTCGTCCTCGCGCGATGCGCCTCCAGGCCCGCCCCCGCGGCGTCCTCGGCCACCGTCGCGGCCGATGCTACCAGCGCGAACCAGAAAGCCTGCGAGGGATCTACGTCGCGAGCGGCGAGAGATTTCAACGCAAAGACGCAAAGGCGCAAAGACGCAAAAATGCCCGAATTTATTATCTTCTTTCTTCTTTGCGTCTTTGCGCCTTGGCGCCTTGGCGTTGAATTCTCTGTCTCCGTATCCCTTGGCCGGCCTCCTGGCGGGCGGAGCTACCAGCTCGGCGCGTCCAGGCGGCACAGGTCGCGCGTCTCGCGCGCGAGCGCCTCCATGCGCCCGATGCTCCCGAGCAGCGCCTCCGCGCCCTGGCCGGGCGCCGCCAGCGCTGCCTCCACCCGGTCGGCGAAGCCCTCGGGGCACCGCGGGAGCGCCCGCGTCCTCTGCACGGCGCCCTTCTCGTTGGAGAGGTAGCGCTCGTTCAGCGCGAAGAGCGCCTGCACCAGGCTGGCCGCGGCGCGGAAGAGGCACCCGCTCACGTACAGCACATCGCCGCGCCTCCCCGCCTTGTGCGAGGTGTCGAGCGCGAAGCCGGCCTCCCACAGGAACCTGTCGATGATCGCGCGCCGCAGGAGCGGCGGATAGGGCGTCACGAGGGCCTTCAGCGGCCCGAGCGCGCCGTCGGGGTCGAAGAGCGGCCGGCAGTCGTGGACCTCGGCCAGGTAGATCGCGTTGAGGAAGCCGTGGGGGTGCCCGGGCTGGTAGTCGCACGTCACCTGCCCCGCGCGACACTCCGCGATCACGCGCCGCACGCGGGCGAGATCGCGGTAGAGCCAGTCGACCCGGCGCCCCTCGATGTCCAGCCACGCGCCCCCGTTGATCCACGGGCCCCAGGCGCCGATCGGCGTCACGACGTCCTCGGGGACGCTCCCGTGGAGCTCCTTCGCGAGCGGCGCCACGGCGTCCTCGGCGCCGCCCGCGCAGAGCTCCCGCGCGAGCGCGCGCAGCGCATCGAGATCGGGCGGGCGCTCCGGCTCGTAGTAGATGCCCAGATCGATGTCCGAGTCGGGGTGCCCTTCTCCGCGGGAGAGTGAGCCGCCCAGCACGACCGCCGCCACGCCCGGGACCTCGCCGAGCCGGGCCGCCGCGCGCGCCGCCACGTCCAGTGCCTCGTTCACGTCGCCTCCTGTCTTCTGCCTACCCGCCCGATCCGCCCGATCCGCTGCCGATCCGCTCGATCCGCCGCGAGGCGCCGACTGTAGCAGCATGGCTCGCCCCGTTCGCTGTGCCCGACGCCGCCGTTCTGCTACACGGCAACGCGTGCCCGACCTGATCGTCCACCCGGCCGAGCGCCCGCTCATGGGGAGCGTGCCGGTCCCAGCGGACAAGAGCATCGCCCACCGCGCGCTCCTCCTGGCTGGGCTCGCCAGCGGGCGGAGCCGCATCCAGGGCGCGACGCAGGGCGGCGACATCCGCTCGACCGTGGGCGCGCTGCGCGCCCTCGGCGTCCGCGTCGACGAGCCGTCGCCCGGCGAGCTCGTCGTCGAGGGCGCCGGGCTCTCCGGCCTCCGCGCCCCGGACGGCCCCATCGACTGCGGCAACTCCGGGACCACGATGCGGCTCCTGGCGGGCATCCTCGTCGCCCAGCGCTTCCCCGCCCGGCTCGTCGGCGACGCCTCGCTCTCGCGCCGCCCGATGGAGCGCGTCGCGAAGCCGCTCCGGCTCCGCGGCGGGCGCATCGAGGGGCAGCTCGACCCGCGCAAGATCGGCGAGATCACCGCGCCGCTCGACGTCGGGGCGCTCCCCGAACCGCACGTGCTCTCGTCGATCGAGGTCGAGCTCCCCTTCCCGTGCGACCAGGTGAAGAGCGCCCTCCTGCTCTCCGGCCTCTTCGCCGATGGCCCCACCTTCGTCCGCGAGCCGACGGTCTCGCGCGACCACACCGAGCGCATGCTCACCGCGCTCGACGTGCCGCTCGATTCGGTCGGCGCGATGGTCTGCCTCGACGCGATGCGCTTCTCCGGCGCGCTCCCGGCGTTCGACCTCGACGTGCCCGGCGATCTCTCGGCCGCCGCGTTCCTCCTCGCCGCCGCGCAGATCGTGCCGGGCAGCCGCGTGACGGCGCGGCGCGTGGGCCTGAACCCGACGCGCACCGGCCTGCTCGAGGTGCTGCGCGACATGGACAGCGCGATCGCCGTCGAGTTCAAGGGTGAGGCCCTCGGCGAGCCGACCGGCGACCTGCACGTCGCCTCCAGCCCCGGCGCCGGCCTGCGCGGCGGGCGCGCCGGCGGCGAGCTCGCCGCGCGCGCCATGGACGAGCTGCCGATCCTGCTCGCCCTCGGCGCGCGGGCGCGCGGCGTCACCGAGGTGTTCGACGCGAGGGAGCTGCGCGCGCAGGAGACCGACCGGATCGCGGCCATGGTGTCCGTGCTGGGCGCCTTCGGCGTGCGCTGCGAGGAGCGCACCGACGGGCTCCTCGTCGAGGGCAGGCCCGACGGCCCGCTCGACGCGGCGGACGTCGACAGCTTCGGCGACCACCGCATCGCGATGACGGCCGCCGTGCTCGGGCTCGCCGCGCGCGGGCCCACGCGCGTGCGCGACGCGGGCTGCATCGCGACGAGCTTCCCCCTCTTCGTCGGGACGCTGCGCGCCCTGGGCGCGCGCATCGAGGTCGACAGCGCGCGCGCGGCGTGAGCGAGGGAGCGGATGAGCGAGGAGGAGCGCAGGTGACGGAACGGCAGAGACAGGATGACGCGCGCCACCTCGCGGCCGCGGGCGAGCCCCGGCGGCTGCGCGTCGCGATCGACGGGCCGGCCGGCGCCGGCAAGGGCACTGTCGCGCGGGGGCTCGCCGAGCGGCTCGGCTACCTCCTCGTCGACACCGGCGCGATCTACCGCGCCGTCGCGCTCGCGGCCCACCGCGTCGGCCTCGCGTGGGACGAGACGGGCGCGATCGGCGCGCTCGCCGAGGACCTCGCCAGCGGCGGGCGCATCGCGCTGGAGCGGAGCGCGCCCGGCGGCGCGGGCGGCGCGACGACGGACGACGCCCCGGCCGAGTCGAGCGTCGGGGGCAGCGGCATGCGGGTGCTGCTCGACGGCGAGGACGTCTCCAGCGCGATCCGCGCGCCCGAGATCAGCCTCGGCGCGAGCCGCGTCTCGGCCGTCCCCGCGGTGCGCAAGGCGCTGCTCGCGATGCAGCGGCAGGCGGGCGCCGTGGGCGGGGTCGTGCTCGAGGGGCGCGACATCGGCACCGTCGTGTTCCCCGACGCCGAGGTGAAGTTCTTCCTCACGGCGCCGGCCGAGATCCGCGCCAAGCGGCGCTACGACGAGCTCGTCGCGCGCGGCATGACCGTCAGCTTCGAGGCGACGCTCGCCGACGTGCTCCGCCGCGACAGGGCCGACAGCGAGCGCGCCGTCGCGCCGCTGCGCAAGGCCGACGACGCGATCCTCATGGACTCCGGCCACAGGAGCCCGCAGGAGATCGTCGACGAGATGGCGACCCTCGTGGAGGTCCGTGCGCGCGGCGGCTGACGTCCGCGCCGCCGCGGGCCTCGCCATCGGCCTCGCCATCGGCCCCGCCATCGGCCCCGCCATCGGCCCCGCCCTGATTGCGCTCGCGCTCCCGGCCTGCGGGGACGCCGCCCCGCGGCTCGCCGGCGACCGCGGCGCGCAGGCCCCCGCCGGCCCGCGCGTCGTCCGGCGCGTCGAGCCGGCCGATCTCATCCCGGCCGATCTCGACCTCGTGGTGCGCGTCGACGTCGCCCGCATGCGCGCCGGCCTCGGCCAGGCGGCCGCGGACGCGCTCGCGCGGCGCGCGCTCGACGAGGCGCCCGACGCGCTGCTGGAGAGCGCGCTCCCGCGCGCCGACGTCGTCTGGCTCGGCCTGCGGCTCGCCGACCTCGAGGAGGGCGACCGCGTCGTCGTCCTCGAGGGCCGGATGGCCGGGCTCGCGCCCGATCCCGACCGCTGGGAGGCCGCGCCGTCGTCGCAGGGCGGCGTCTCCGTCTTCGACCGCCGCGGCAGCGTCGACGCGCGCGCGGACGCGGCGCGGGTCGTCGCGCTCGGCGATCGGGCCGTCGCGCTCGTGTCCGCGGTCGAGGTGAGCAGCGTCGCGCGCGTCCTGCGCGACGGCCCCGACGCGCGCCGCGGCGACCCGGCCGCCGAGGGGCTCGTGAGCCTCGACCTGCGCGCGCGCCGGCTGCCGCCCCGCCTCGAGCGGCGCTTCCCCTCGATCGGCGCGCTCGTCGCCGGCGTCGAGCGCGTCCGCGCCGTGGCCTCCCTCCACGACGACGGGGTGCGCGTCGACGCCGAGATCGTGGGCGTCGACGCGGCCGGCGCCGGGCGCGCGCGCCGCTTCCTCGAGGTGCTCCGCGACAACGTCGCGGAGACCCGCCACGCCGAGCTCGTGGAGGCGCTCTCGATCGAGCAGGTGGAGCGCGCCGTGCGGCTCCGCTGGCTCCTCCCTGCGCCCGTCGTGCTCGCCCTGCTGTCCGGGCGCTCCCCGGGCTAGTGCCTCGGGTCAGAGATCCTGCCAGGGACCGGTGTCGCGAGGGGGGAAAGAGTTCAACGCAAAGGCGCAAAGGCGCAAAAAAGAACAGATTTTGTGCAGTTTTGCGCCTTTGCGCCTTTGCGCCTTTGCGTTGAAATCTCTCCTCAGATCGCTGGCCGGACTTCTGGCGGGCGGAACTAGCCGATGCCTGACACCCTGATCGAAGAACCGATCCGACCGACAGTGACCGACGACCTCGCCGCGCCCGAGGGCGACCCCGCGCCGGCGCCGGAGGCCGCCCCCGCAGACGCGCGCCCCGCGCCGCCCGGCGAAGGCGCCCCCGCCGCCCCGCCGCGGCCGCGCCGGCCGCGCGGGCCGTCGATCGCCGCGTGCCTCCTGGCCGCGATCGCGCTCGTCGCGCTGGTCGCCGGCGCCGCGCTCGGCGTCTACTTCTTCCTCTGGCGCTACGAGCCGACGGCCCGGCGCCACATCCCGGGCGACGCGAACATCGTGGTCCGCCTCGAGGCCGCCGAGCTCGCGCTCTTCGGCCCCGTGCGCCGGCACTTCCTCCCGCTGCTCGACGAGGGGGCGTCGGACGTGCCGCGCGCGTCGCGCAAGGCGCGCATCGAGGCCGCCACCGGCCTCGATTTCCCCTCGGATCTGCGCGAGATCGTGATCGCGTCGACGGACGCCGCGAGCTGGGTCGCGCTCGCGGGCGGGCGCATCCCGAAGGGCCGGTTCGTCGCCGGCATGGAGAAGGTCGCCCGCGACGAGGGCTGGACCGGCTGGCGCCGCGAGGGCGAGCTCCTCGTCGTCGGCAGCCCGCATCCGCGCGCCGTGATCGGCCAGGCCGACGACGGCACGCTCGTCCTCGGCACGGACGTCGAGATCGTGAACGCCGCGCTGCCCGCGTCCGACGAGTGGCAGCGCCTCGATCTGCCCGAGCAGGGCCCGGTCACCTTCGCGGTCGCGAGCCCCGCGTGGTCCGGCGCCGCCGGCGCGGTCTCCGCCGTGCTGCCGCGCGCCGCGGCGCTGTTCCGCCGCATCGATCACGCCTCGGGCGCCCTCACCCTCGGCGCCGAGCCCGCGCTCGCGATGCGCCTCGCGCCCGCCTCGGGCGAGGCCGCGGCGGCGCTCGCCTCGGACGCCCAGGCGCTCCTCGGCAGCCTCAAGCTCACCCTCGCGCTGGTGCCGGACGTCGCCGGCGCGAAGTCCGCGATCGAGGGAGCCCAGGCGGCGGCGCAGGGCGACCGCGTCGAGATCCAGACGAAGTGGCCCTACGACGGCCTCGATCGCGCCTGCGCAGACCTCGCACAGCGCGTCGCCAGCGCCGCCAGCGCGCCGCCCGCCGCGCCGCCCGCCGCGCCCTGAGATCGCGGCTCTTTGAACCGGCGAGCTCGTCGTTTCTCAGGGAAACGACAAAAACTGCCCATGGCTCGGTCGTTGCATTGACAGAGGCCCCTCCTCAGACTACAGGCTCGCCTCTCCCGAGGGGCCGGGTGCATCGGTACGCGTGTGCCTGCCCCTCCGTCGCTCGTGCGTGGCACCAAGGGTCCACGCCTACGCCCGCAGCGGCGAATCCCAGGGAAGGAAAGGAAACAAGAACGAACAACATGACTAGTAACATCCAGATGGAGGCAGGCTCGTCCGGGGCGAGCATGGAGAGCTTTGCCGCGCTCTTCGAACAGAGCGTGGAGGGGGGCGATTTCGCGCGTGAAGGAGAGATCATCTCCGGCACCGTGGTCGCAGTGAACCGCGACTCCGTCGTGGTCGACATCGGCGGCAAGAGCGAGGGCGTCATCGCGCTCCGAGAGTTCTCGGACGCCGCGGGCCAGGCCGCCGTCAAGGCGGGCGACAAGGTCGACGTCTACATCGAGAGCCGCGAGAACGACGACGGCCTCGTCACCTTGTCGAAGGAGAAGGCCGACAAGATGAAGGTCTGGGATGAGATCTCGAACGCCTGCGAGGCGGACGAGCTCATCGAGGGCACGATCAGCCAGCGCGTGAAGGGCGGCCTCTCGGTCACCATCCGCGGCGGCGTGAAGGCCTTCCTCCCGGGCTCTCAGGTCGATCTTCGCCCGATCCGCAACTTGGACAAGCTGATCGGCCAGACCTACAAGTTCAAGGTCATCAAGTTCAACAAGAAGCGCGGCAACATCGTCCTTTCGCGGCGCGTGCTCCTCGAGCGCGAGCGCGACGAGATGAAGGCCAAGACGCTCGAGACGTTGACGGAAGGGATGACCGTCAAGGGGACCATCAAGAACATCACCGAGTACGGCGCCTTCGTCGACCTCGGCGGCATCGATGGCCTCCTGCACATCACGGACATGTCGTGGGGCCGCGTGAACCACCCGAGCGAGGTGTTCCAGGTCGGCGACGAGGTCCTCGTGAAGGTCCTCAAGTACAACGCCGACACCGAGCGCGTCTCGCTGGGCCTCAAGCAGACCCAGGAGGACCCGTGGAACCACGCCGAGGAGGCGTACCCCGCGGGCAAGAAGGTGCGCGGCAAGGTCATGTCGATCACCGACTACGGCGCGTTCGTCGAGCTGGAGCCGGGCGTCGAGGGCCTCATCCACGTCAGCGAGATGAGCTGGACCAAGAAGGTCAAGCACCCGTCGAAGCTGCTCGAGGTGGGCCAGGAGCTCGAGTGCCAGGTGCTCGAGGTCGACGCGCGCGCGAAGCGCATCAGCCTCGGTCTCAAGCAGCTCGAGCCGGATCCGTGGATGCTCTTCACGGACAAGTACCACCCCGGCGACAAGATCGCGGGCAAGGTCCGGTCCCTCACCGACTACGGCGTGTTCGTCGGGATCGAGGAGGGCGTCGACGGCATGGTCCACAAGAGCGATCTCTCGTGGTCGGTGCGCGTCAACAACCCGAGCGACCTGTACCACAAGGGCGACGACGTCGAGGCGATCATCCTCTCGATCAACCACGACGAGAAGAAGGTCTCCCTCGGCATCAAGCAGCTCTGGGACGATCCGTGGCCGAGCATGCTGACGGAGTACCCGCCCGGCCGCGTCATCGACGACGCCCAGGTGGTGAGCATCGTCGACTACGGCGTGTTCGTGCGGCTGCGCGAGGGCGTCGAGGGCCTCATCTCGCAGAGCGACGTGCAGGAGCCCGAGGAGGGCAAGCTGAAGGTCGCCGACAAGGTCAAGGCCGAGATCTCCTCGCTCGACACGGTCGACCGCCGGCTCTTCCTGACGATGAAGAACATCGGCATGGAGCGCCCCGCGCCGGTCCGGCAGCAGCAGCAGAAGCGCAAGGACGACGACGACAAGCCGGTGGCCGGCACGATCGGCGATCTCATCAAGGAGAAGTTCGGCACCAAGCTGGACCTGAAGTGACGTCGCCCGGCGCGCGGCCTCTCTGAAGGCCGCGCGCCAGGCGCTCACGCCGCCGCGTCAGGTGCGGCGGGCCGCGGGCGCCCCGGTGCCCTCGGCTCGCCGTGTGGACCCGATGGTACGGATGTAAAACGAGAGGCGAGGCTCTTCCCAGGGCCTCGCCTCTTGCTTTTTCAGCGACGCCGCGGACGATCCGGCGATGAGAGGCTTCCTTGCGCGCGCCGCCCTCGCGGCGCCGGTCCTCGCCGCCGTGGCGCTCGGCGCGCCGCCTGCCCGGGCCGACGGCCCCGCCGGGACGGACGACCCCCGCCCCCGCGCCGCGGGCGCGCCCCTCCGCGCCGCGGGCGCGCCCCTCCGCGCCACGAGCGCGCCGGTCTGGCTGGGGTCCGCGGCGCAGCCGCTCACGCGCGGCGCCGATCCGTGGTTCGGCGATGACAAGGCGCGCCATTTCTGCGCGTCAATCGCGCTGGCCGGCGGCGGGTACGCGCTCGGCGCGCTCGCGACCGACGACCTTCGCGCGCGGATCGCCCTGGGAGCGGCGCTCGCGCTCGGCGCCGGCCTGGCCAAGGAGGCGTACGACGCCGCCGGGCACGGCACCCCCTCGTTCCGCGACCTCGTCTGGGACGCGCTCGGCACGACCGCCGGGCTTGGCCTCTCGGTCTGGTTCGATCTCGCGGCCACACCGATCCCGTTCTGAGCGGTGGTCCCGCGCGCGTGGCCGCCGTGCTAGCGTCTCCGCGACATGGGTAACCCCCTGTGGGCGCCCTGGCGCATCGAGTACATCCTTGCGCCGAAGGGCCAGGCCGACTGCATCTTCTGCGGCATCCCCCGCGCCTCCGAGCACGAACAGCGCGACCGGCTGGTCGTCGCCTCGACCGGCCGCGCGTTCGTGATGCTCAACCGCTACCCGTTCGCGTCGGGGCACCTCCTCGTCGTCCCGCACGCGCACGTCGCCTCGCTCGACGCGCTCGATCCGGCCGACCATGAGGCGCTCTTCCGACTCGTGCGCGAGTCGGCGACCCGCCTGCGCGCCGCGCTCAGGTGCGAGGGCATGAACATCGGGATCAACCTCGGCACCGCCGCGGGCGCCGGGATCGCCGAGCACCTGCACGTGCACATCGTCCCGCGCTGGCCCGGCGACACCAACTTCATGCCGGTGCTCGCCGACGTGCGCGTCGTCCCGCAGGCGCTCGAGGCCACGCGCGACCACCTGCAGGGCTTCTTCGCCGACCTCCCCGCGCCGCTCATCGACGGCGGCGCCGCGGGCGCGGCCGGGCGCGGCGAGGCCAAGTGAGCGAGGGCATCTCCCGGCGCACCGTGTTCCTGACGGTCAGCGCCGTCCTCACGGTGACGCTGCTCGTCGTCGCCCACGCGGTGCTGCTCCCGTTCGTGCTCGGGCTCGTCGTGGCCTACGTGCTCACGCCGTCGGTCGTCCGGCTCGAGCGCGCGCGCGTCCCGCGGTGGGCGTCGATCCTCATCGTCTACGCCGTCGTGCTCTCGGGCATCGCGGGCTTCTTCGCGCTCAGCGTCCCGCGCCTCGTCGCCGAGGGGAAGGCGCTCACGGTCGAGGCGCCGCGGCTCGCCGCGCGGCTGCGCGAGGAGTACCTGCCCGCGCTCGACGAGCGGCTCCGCCGCTGGTCGGGCCGCGAGGCCGCGCCGGCGCGCGTCGACGACGCCGCGCCGCGCGTCGACGACGCCGCGCCGGAGCGGGAGCCCCACGAGATCACCGCGCCGCCGCCCGACGCGATCGCGCTGCCGCGGGAGGAAGACAGCGAGCGCCCGCCCGTCCGCATCACGCCGGGGCCGGACGGCTCGTTCGACGTGCGCATCGCCGACGACATCGAGATCCGGGAGGCGGGCGACGGCGTCTGGCAGATCGCGCACGGGCGCCCGAAGCACCCGCTCTCCAGCGCGAACATGCTCCAGGAGGGCTACGAGAAGGCGGCCGCGTACCTGAAGGAGAACTCGCTCACGGTCCTCAGGATCGGCCAGGCCATCGCGACCGCCATCTCGCGCGGCATCTTCAACCTGTTCATGACGCTGATGCTCGGCGGGTACATCATCCTGACCCACGAGAAGATCCTCGGCTTCTTCCGCGACCTCTGGCACCCGAGCTCGCGCGACTCGTTCGATCGCTTCCTCCGCCGGCTCGACCGCGGGCTCTCCGGCGTCGTCCGCGGGCAGCTCCTCATCTGCCTCGTGAACGGCGTCCTCTCCGCGATCGGCTTCTGGCTCTTCGACCTCAAGTACTGGCCGATCCTCTCGGTGGTCGCGGGCGTGATGTCGCTGATCCCGATCTTCGGCTCGATCCTGAGCTCGATCCCGGCGGTCGCCATCGGCCTCACGCAGTCGTTCGGCACGGCGGTCGGCGTGCTCGCGTGGATCGTGGGCATCCACCAGCTCGAGGCGAACTTCCTGAACCCGAAGATCATCGGCGACTCCGCGAAGATCCACCCGGTCCTCGTGGTGCTCGCGCTGCTCATCGGCGAGCACTTCTTCCAGATCACCGGCGCGCTCTTCGCGGTCCCCTGCCTCTCGATCGCGCAGACGATCTTCCTCCACTTCCGCGAGTCCACGCTCGGCCTCGCCGACCCCACCGCCTCGATCCCGCCGCAGCGCGGCGCGCCGCTCGTCACGCCGTCGATCGAGCCGCTGCCCCCGCTGCGCGGCTTCGAGACGGTCCGCCCGGCGGTGACCCCCGTCCCCGGCTCCGGGGCCGAGGGGGACCCCCCCCGGCGCGCCGGCGACCCCGACACCGCCGCGGGCTGACCGCTCGTCCCCGGCGTCCCTCGCCGGGGGCCGGGCAGTCAGCACCGACCGCCCCTGGCCGCCCGCCAGCGCTGGCCGCTCCCGCGCAAGCCGGCTATGAGACCCCGCGCCCCCGCAGCGGGAACGTCAGATCCACGACCTCGATGAAGACCCCCGGCAAACCCACCCCGAAGAAGCAGAGCCCCAAGCAGCAGCGCGAGCAGGCCATCGCGGCGCTCCGCAGCGGAAAGCCGCCGGCCGACCCCCTCTCCCAGCTCAACCCGCGCTCGCTCGCCATCCGCGTCGGCATCCCGGCGCTCATCGTCTGGGCGATCGCCCTGGCCATCCCGGGCGTCTGGCCGAAGGTGGTCGCGGGGATCCTGACGGTCGTCGTCGCGGGCGTCATCGTGTGGGCGCTGCGCTTCGCGACCCGGTCGCGCGCCGTCGCGCAGATCGTGCAGACCGCCGACACCGCCGAGGCCCGCAAGGACGCGATCGCGAAGCTCGACACCGAGTTCAAGAAGGACGACGCGGCCGCGGTCTTCGCCAAGGCGCAGCTCCAGATGCAGGAGGACCCGCGGGCCGCGCTCCGGACGCTGGAGACCATCAACCTCGACAAGGTGATGGCCCCGATGGCCGACGAGGCGCGCGCCCAGCGCGGCATGATCCACCTCATCCTGAGCGAGACCGACGAGGCGCGGGCGCTCGTCGACAAGATCGACATGACCCGCCACAAGGAGCCGAAGATCCGCGCCATGATGGCCGCCATCGTCGGCGAGGCGTGGGCCCGGACCGGCCAGGCCACGAAGGCGGTCGAGCTGCTCGAGACCTTCGACCCGAACGACGAGGCGTTCGCCGATCTCAAGCCGCAGCTGCTCCGCTCGCGGGCGTTCGCCTACGCGTGGGCGAACAACACGAAGCAGATGAAGAACACGCTGCGGAGCCTGTACGCGCTGAACCCGCAGTACCTGAGCGGCTTCGTCACGCGGAAGAAGAGCCCCATGGGCGTCCCGCCGCGCGGCATCCACCCGATGCTCGAGAAGGAAGCGTTCGAGATGCTGATGCGCTCCGGCGCCGTCCCGCGCAAGATGCAGCAGATGCGGCGCGGCTGAGCGGGCGGCCGGGCGAGGCCCGCGTCGCGCCTCCGCCGTGATCGCCCCGCCGGCCGCCGCCGGCCGCTCGTTCGACGGGGAGCCGCCTCTTGACGAGCGGCGCGCCGAGCAGCTCAGATCCCGGCCCTGATGAGAGGGACCGCGCTGATCTACAGCTCGCACAGCCGCTGCAACGTCATCCACAACGACCACATCGCGCAGCGCGCGCTGCAGGGGCAGGACAACAAGCGCGTCCTGTTCCTGCCGATGTCCGAGGCGCCCCGCGACGGCGACGAGCTGGAGCGCCAGGAGTTCGCCTACGGCAACTTCCGCTGGTTCTTCCAGTTCTACGAGCGGTTCGGCCTGGAGCACGTGCCGTTCTACTGGACGAGCCACCTGCGCAAGGAGGACGTCGACCTCCTCTGGCGCTACCTCGCGTCGTCCGAGGTGGTGATCCTCGGCGGCGGCTACAGCACGACGGGCCTCTGGCGCTACAAGCAGCTCGGCGCCCAGTTCGACGGCGAGCCCGGCAAGTTCGGGCGGATCCTGCACGAGCGCCGTCAGCGGGGCCTGCTCACCGTCGGGTTCTCCGCCGGCGCCGATCAGCTCTGCCAGCACCTCTTCCGCCGGGTGTGGGACAGCCCGGGCGACAACGACGCGTTCGGCCTCGCGCGCAACACGCTGGTGACGCTCCACCACGAGCCGAGCCGCAACGGCGACCTCTGGCACGCGGCGCGGCGCATGCCCCACTGCCTCGTCTTCGGGCTCCCGAACGACTCCGGGATCAACGTGGACTGGGGCGTGCTCCCGTCCGGCAACCTCTGGCAGGTCTACGAGCTCATCATCGACACGTCCTGGGACAGCCCGGCCGACGCGCTCCACGTCAAGACGCGGCAGGGCGCGCTCATCGACCACTTCGACAACACGGGCCGCCACTGGGCGTTCCACGGCGGCGACCACCTGGTGCGAATCACGTCCCAGGACGGCCGCTACGACCGGATCTGGATGACGGCCGGCGGACGGCTCCTCGACTACTGGACGCACGAGCCGACCGGCCACGGATCGATCGGCGACATCCTCGCGAGCCACTGACCACGCCGCCGGCGCGGCCCGGTCCGCGCGCCGCGCTGGCCACGGCGCGCGAGCCGGGCCGAAGCGCGCCGCGCGACGAAAGGTCGCAGCCGGCCGTATTGACGCCGCGCGGCGGTCGCTGCATCTCTCGGCTGCCCGTGCCCGCGCGTCCTTGCGTCTTCTGCAGCATCGTCCGGGGCGAAACGCCGGCGTTCGTCGTGCTCGACGAGCCCGACGTCATGGCGTTCCTCGACAGCCGCCCGCTGTTCCCCGGCCACTGCCTGCTCATCCCGCGCGCCCACCATGAGGTGCTCACCGACCTCCCCGCCGCGCTGGTCGGCCCGCTCTTCACCACCGCGCAGCGCCTCGCGCGCGCCGTGGAGTCGGCGCTCTCGGCAGACGGCTTCTTCGTCGCGATCAACAACCGCGTCAGCCAGAGCGTGCCCCACCTCCATGTCCATGTGGTCCCGCGCCGGCAGAAGGACGGCCTCAAGGGCTTCTTCTGGCCTCGTTATAAATATGCGGGTGAGCAGGAGATGAACGACACGCGTGACGCCATCGTGACAGCGTTGACCCCAGGTTGAATCCCGACTGCGCAGCGGTTATCTGGGTCTGGCCCCAGCCTGGCTCAGCCGCCGTGAGTCCGTCCTCGATGGTGACATTCTGCCACAAGCGGCATGTTCCCCATCAATGTTGCGTGACACACTAGCCGCCCTGCCAGATCGAGGAATATACTGGGTTCCATCCTGGTTCGAGCGACCGACGAACTCTTCAATCCCCGAACGATGCTGAGCCTTCGGTCAATTTTCCCGCGGATCGCGCTGCTCTTCGCGCTGCTCCTCGCGCCGCTCACGCTGGCACGAGTGAACATCAGCGTTTTCGAAACGAGCAACTCCGATGTTTCGGGAACGTTTCGAACCGGGGCCATCGAGATCGATCACGCCGATCTCGAGGTGCTGCAGCCGCCGCAGCGAGGAGCGACGTTTCGTGCACGCGCGATAGAGCGGTCCGCGATCGGCGGCGTCATGCCGCCGCGCGTTATCCTCGTCGCCGACCTCCGACCCACGCGCCTCGCGTCTCCTGTCCTCCGCCCTCCTTCCCGTCGTCCCCCAGCCCGCTTCCTGAATTGATCGGTCAGCTCCGCGCCCGCGGCCGTGCGCCGCGAGATCGGAGGAGCTGGAAAGGGTGGTGTTCACGACGACCGCCGCGCCAGAGCCGCGCGGCAACGGAGAGGGTTTGTTCAATGCAGAAGCTAGCGACCGGGTTGCACAAGTTCCATGCCGAGGTTTGCCGCACGCACCAGGATCTCTTTCGCCACCTGGCGAGGGGTCAGCGGCCCGAGGCGCTGTTCATCACGTGCTCGGACAGCCGGATCAACCCGAACCTCATCACGCAGACCGAGCCGGGCGACATCTTCATCGTTCGCAACGTGGGCAACATCGTGCCCTCCTACGGCGCGGGCGGCGGCAGCGAGGCTGCGGCGATCGAGTTCGCCGTCGCGCACCTCGAGGTCAAGCACATCATCGTGTGCGGTCACACGCTCTGCGGTGCGATGCGCGGGCTGCTCGATCCCGGGAGCCTCGAGGCGCTGCCGGGGGTCAAGAGCTGGCTCCAGCACGCCGAGCTGACGCGCCGGCTGGTGCAGGAGAACTACCCCCACATCGAGGGGGAGGATCGGCTGACGATCACGGTGGAGGAGAACGTCCTCGCCCAGATCGAGAACCTCAGGACGCACCCGACGGTCCGGGCGCGGCTCGCGCGCGGCGAGCTCTCGCTCTACGCGTGGGTCTTCAAGATCGAGACCGGGCAGGTCTTTCAATTCGATGCATCGAGCGGTCAGTACACGCCCATCTGCGACACGGCGTCGCCGTCGGCGCTCCCGGAGACAGCCGTCTTCCGGAGAGCGATCTGAACGCCTGACAGGCGCTGACCCGAGACTTCACTCGAAAAGAGGGCCCGTTCGATGCAGTTCGACAATGTGATTCAAGCAAGCAATGGTCCGGGACAAACGGACGCCCGTACCCAGATCGCTGACGTTCCTGGCAACGCAACAGCGCTCCCCGGGGCGCCGCCGGCGGACAGCGCGCCGCCGCTCGACCCGCGCCTCACCGCGAACCTCAAGTACGATATCCCGGCCGGCGTGGTCGTCTTCCTCGTCGCGCTGCCGCTCTGCCTCGGCATCGCGCTCGCGTCGGGGGCCCCCCTGCTGTCGGGCATCGTCGCCGGCATCGTGGGCGGGCTCGTCATCCCGCTCGTGAGCCGCGCCCAGCTCAGCGTGAGCGGCCCGGCGGCGGGCCTCGCGGCCATCGTGCTCGCGGGCATCACCAGCCTGCAGAGCTTCCAGGCCTTCGCGATGGCCGTGGTGATCGGCGGCGTCCTGCAGTTCGCGCTCGGGCTGCTGAGGGCCGGCGCGATCAGCCACTTCTTCCCCTCCTCGGTCATCAAGGGGATGCTCGCGGCCATCGGCGTCCTGCTCATCCTGAAGCAGCTCCCCCACGCCATCGGCTACGACAAGGACAACTTCGCCTCCGAGTCGTTCCAGGCCGAGGGCGGCAACACCTTCACGATGCTGGCGCAGGCGCCGCAGGCGCTCGAGTGGGGCGCGTTCCTCCTCAGCGCCATCTGCCTCGTCATCCTTGTCGGCTGGGAGAAGTCGCGCCTCGCGAAGATCTCCTGGCTGCCCGCGCCGCTCGTCGCCGTGCTCGTCGCGACGCTCGGCAACGAGCTGTTCAAGGCGGCGGTCCCGTCGCTCGCCCTCGAGCAGAAGCACCTCGTGACGCTGCCCACGGGCGACCTGCTCAGCGCCCTCCAGCTCCCGGACCTGTCCGCGATCGCGCGGCCCGAGGTCTGGGTGCTCGGCGTGACGCTCGCGATCGTCGCCAGCCTCGAGACGCTGCTCAACCTGGAGGCCGTCGACCGGATCGATCCGTTCCAGCGCAAGTCGCCGCCGAACCGGGAGCTCGTCGCGCAGGGGCTCGCCAACATGGTCTCCGGGTTCGCCGGCGGCCTCCCGGTCACGTCGGTCATCGTCCGCAGCAGCGCCAACACGAACGCCGGCGCGCGCACGCGGGTCTCCGCCTTCACGCACGGGGCGCTCCTCCTGCTCGCCGTCGTGTTCGCCGGGGCGCTGCTCTCGCACATCCCGCTCGCGTGCCTCGCGACCATCCTGCTCGTGACCGGCTACAAGCTCGCCAAGCCCGCGATCTTCGCCGAGATGCGCAAGCTCGGGTGGAACCACTTCATCCCGTTCGTGGTGACGATCGTGGCCATCGTGCTGACCGATCTCCTGAAGGGCATCGCGATCGGCCTGGCGGTCGGCGTCCTGTTCGTGCTGAAGACGCAGATGTCCCGCGTGTTCGACGTGATCCACGAGGGCGCGCGCGTGACGATCCGCTTCAACAAGGCGGCCTACTTCTTCACGCAGGGCAAGCTGGTCTCGCTCTTCGAGGGGCTGCCGAGCGACACGCACGTGGTCGTGGACGCCCAGGGCGCATCGTACGTCGATCACGACGTCGCGGAGCTCATCCGGCGCTTCCAGCAGTCCGCGCCGCGGCGGAACATCCGCGTCGAGGTCCTCGGCCTGTAGGCCCGGTTCGACGAGCGGGGCGCGAATTTGCCCCGGCGTCCCGCTCGAGCGACGCTGCCCGGATGCGTCCTGCTCTCGATAGCACCGGCACGACAGGCAGCGTCCCCCTCCCTCTCCTTCCCTCCCCGGCTTGACCATGACCGCTGGATTCGCCGGCGGATGGCGCGCACGTTCGCCGCGCGCGGGCGAAGGCCCGGGCGCCGGCCTCGCCCACGCGGGAGGGGCGGCGCCCCCGCCGCGCCTCGACGAGATCGCGCGGAGGCCGCTCTGCCTCCTCCAGGGCTATGGCGGGCTCCACCATTCGTGTGGAGATCTGTACTTCCCGAGATCGGTCGAGCAGCTCAGGGCGCTGTTCCGGATGGCGAGGCAGGCGGGGCGCAGGATCACGTTCCGCGCCGGGGGCCAGTCGTTCGACGGGCAGGCGCTGAACGACGACGTCATGATCTCGATGAGCCGCTTCGACTCCATCGAGGTCGACGCGGAGCGCGCGCAGGTGACCGTGGGCGCGGGCGCCACGTGGGGAGCCATCGCCCGTGAGCTCGCCCCCCGCGGCTTCGTGCCGTACACGGCGGTATCGACGAGCTATGCCACCGCGGGGGGCACCGTCTCGGGGGGCTGCCTCTCTCGCTTCTCGGGCACCGCCGGCAAGGAGGGGAGCTACGTCGAGCGGCTGACGCTCCTCACGACGGACGGGCGGCTCCTCTCGCTGAGCCGCGACGAGCCCACGAGCGCGCTGTTCCACGCGGTCATCGGCGGGCTCGGCTACCTCGGCGCGGTGATCGACATCACCTACCGCGTCGCGCGCGTCGCCCCGGCCGGGACGCCGATCCGGGTGGTGACGCAGGCGACGCGCTGCGCGTCGTTCGAGGAGCTCGCCGAGGCGCTCGTCCCGCCGCCCGAGCTGCTCTTGCCGGCGGAGGGAGGCACCGCCGACGAGGCCGGATGGATCCCCGAGGCGCTCTTCTCGGTCGCCTTCCAGACCCTCGAGGGGAGCAGGAGCATGGTCCTCCGGTCGCGGTACGTCGCGGGGACGTCGCTCGAGCTCCGCCCGCTGCTGACCCATCGCCCCCGGCACCTGCTCCGCGTCCCGGTCGAGTGGCTGATGCGCGCGTCGGTGGTGAGCCGCGCCATCTGGACGATCATCGATCGCTTCATCTTCGACGTCACGCGCCCCTACGTCGATGAGCTCATGGGCTACATGTTCTTCATGGACGGCAACGTCCTGGCGAAGCGCATCGCGCAGGGCTTCGGGATGCGCATGTTCACGGTGCAGCAGTCCTTCATGATCCCGTACGACGCGGGCGCCCGGGAGGAGAGCCTGCGCCGGCTCGCCGACTTCCTGCGCACGATCGAGGAGATCGCGGCCCGGGACGGGATCCCGCCGCTCATGTTCGACGTGCTCCACATCCAGGGAGATCGGTTCCTCCTCTCGGCCAACCACGGGACCGACGGGTTCGCGGTGACGCTCGCGTTCGAGGCCTGGGATGAAGACAGCGTGTGCCGTATCCGCCTGCGGCTCAGCGAGCTGAGCGCGCGCACCCTCGAGCTCGGCGGCCGCGTCTACCTGGTGAAGAACGTCTACGCGACGCCGGAGCAGCTCGAGGCGATGTACGCGCACGCGCTCCCGGAGTTCGTCCGCCTGAAGCAGCTCGTCGATCCGGACGGGCTCCTGCGCAACGAGTTCCTCGAGCGGGTGTTCCCCGTGCACTTCCGTCCGGCGCCACGGCTCGCCCGCCGGTGAGCGCGGCGCGCCGGGATCGGGGGCGTCTTCCCCGATGGCCGGTCATCGCGGGGCGCGCGCCGATGTCCCGGGCTCACGAGGGTGTGGAGCCCGGAGGCGCAGCGCGCGCGGAGACGCAGAGACGACGAAGATCGCTATCGCGGTCGAGCTGCGCGCCCGCGGCCAGGCTTCTTCGCGCCGCGCCGGTCCCCGCGCAGGAACTCGAACGCCTGATCGACCTGATCATCGGTCATCGCGTGCCCCGCGCGCGGCTTGCCGAGCGCCTTCGAGGGCCATTTCAGCCTGCGGAGCATCCTGGCGAGCGCGACCTGATCCCGGTGCGCCGGGTCCTTGCCGCCCCAGCCCACGAAGAGGGGCACGCGCAGCCTGGTCTGCGCGCCCGCGCGCTCCAGGTAGCGCGCGCCGGATCCCCCGGCGAACGCGGCGTAGCCGTCCACCGGCAGCCGCCCGCGCATCGCCAGCGACGTCGCGTAGTACGCGCCGTTCGAGAAGCCGAACACGAGCACCCGCTCGAAGCGCCCGCCCGCGCGCCGCTCGAGCTCCGCGCGCGCGGCGTCCCACTCGGCGAGCAGCGCGTCCTCGTGGGACGCCTGCGCGGCCGTGGCGGTGGGCCAGCACCACCAGTCTTCCATCGCCTTGGGCCCGATCCCTCGACGCCCGCGCGGCATCATCACGACGACGCCGTGCCGGGCGCCGGCGCGCGCCGCGCCCCGCTGCTGCGCCCACTGCCACCCGGACTCGGGCTGAACGACGCCGTGCAGGAAGATCATCAGCACGCGAGGGCCAGGCGCTTCCCTGGCCGGCAGGAAGGCGCACACGTCGCCGGGCAGCGACGCGAGCTCCGGCGCGCACCACCTCGCCGCTGCCGGCGCGGCCTGCGGGGGCGCAGGCGCGGCCGCTGCCTCCGGCGCGGCCTGCGGGGGCGCAGGCGCGGCCGCTGCCAGCGGCGCGGGCGCGCCCGCTTCGGCCGAGCGCGCGCTGGCCTCGTCGCCCTCGGCCGAAGCGGGCGCGCCCGCGGCCAGGAGCGCGGCCAGGGACAGCACCATCGCGGTCGAGCGCATGAGCGCGCAGTACCATGCCCGCGCCGCCGCCGGAAAGCGCGGGCATGCCCCACGTCCTCGCGTCGTCGCGCGGTCGCGCAGCGCTCACGTCCAGCGCGAGGGCCTGACGCGGGACCCCTGCGCCGTCAGAGCTGCAGCTCGATGCCTGCGCCCGAGGCGCCCAGCCACGGCCTCACGCTTCCCGTGCGGGGAGCGCTCGGCGCTGGCTGGTTGAGCAGCAGGTACAGCCCGACGCCCACGGTCGCGAGACCGACGCCGCCGAGGACATCACCGACGATCCCCTTCGCGCGCGCGGCGCTCGCGTCCGCGTCCGCGCTCGTGCGCGCGGCGCTCGCCTGATTCAGGCCGGAGATGCCGAGGACCGCGCCCCCGGCGATGAACGCGCCGCCCACGCCCATGACGACGATCGGGAGCGTCCGGCTCGGCGAAGCGTCGGAGGGGTCGGCCACGGGAGGCAGACCCCCCCCGGCAGCCGAGGCCTGCACGGCCGCCGCTGTGCGGGGCGTCAGCGCGATCGGGACCTCGACCGAGCCGCCCGCGCCGACGGTGAACCGAGCCGCGGCGGCGCGGTACCCCGGGGCGCTCGCCACGACCTCGTGATCTCCCGGGTCCACCTCGACGACCCGCCCGGGGCCCCCGCGCCTCGGTTTGCCGTCGACGACCAGCGTGAGCCCGTCCACCTTGCCGGGCCTGACGGCGATCGTCGCCCGACCGACGCGCCCCTCGAGCGCGGCGACCGCATCCCGCGCCGGCCCGACATAGGGCGCGGTCGCCGGGGTGGACGGCTCGGCCAGGAACGCGCGGAAGCTGGCGAGCGCATCGGCGAAGCGCCCCAGCTCCTTCTGCGCGACGCCGAGGCTGTAGTGCGTGAGGGGCGCCGGCTTGATCTCGAGCGACCGGGAGTACAGCGCCCGCGCTTCCTCCCAGCGCCCCTGTCTGGCCAGCTTCGCCCCCTGGACGAACAGCACGCGCGCCGACTCCACATCGCCCGAGCCCTGCGCGGACGCAGGCGACGGGGCCGCGGCCGCGAGCAACGCCACGACGAGGAAAGCGCCGACTCGCCTGGATAGAGCAGGAGAACGAGCCATCACCGACATTCTCCTTGCCGGCAGCGCGTGCGGTCCAGGCACCGGTTGCCGCAAGCGCCGCAGTGGTTGTCGTTACTCCACAGGTTCGTCTCGCAATGGTGCGCGGCGTCCCCGTCGCAATCGGCGAAATGGCCATGACAGACCGCCCCGCCACCAGAGCTGCTGCTCCCGCCTTCGCCCTCCTCGCCGCTCCCGCTGCCCGGGCCGCCGGGCCCGCTCCCGCCGCCCGGGTCGCCGGGCCCGCTCCCGCTGCCCGGGTCGCCGGGCCCGCTCCCGCTGCTGGTCGCGCCCTCGCTGCCACCGCTGCTCGCGCTGCTGGTCGCGCTCTCGCCGCCGGCGCCGCTCCCGCTGCTGGTCGCGCTCTCGCCACCGCCGCTGCTCGCGCTCTCGCCGCCGCCGCTGCTCGCGCTGCTGGTCGCGCTCCCGCCGCCGCCGCTGCTCGCGCTGCTGGTCACGCTCCCGGCCCCGCCGCTGCTCGCGCTGCTGGTCGCGCTCTCGCCGCCGCCGCTGCTCGCGCTGCTGGTCGCGCTCTCACCACCGCCGCTGCTCGCGCTGCTGCTGGCGCTCTCACCACCGCCGCTCGCGCTGCTGCTGGCGCTCTCGCCACCGCCGCTTCCGACGCTGATCCGGTTGAGATCGCCGCCGCCGCTTCCGTCGCCGGCGCCCTCCTCGCCGGCGCCCCCGGCGTCCTCCGTCTCGTCGGGCTTGTCGGATAGCTCGGCGCCGATCAGCGCGGAGCAGCCCCCCGGACCGAGCGCCGCCGCGGCGAGCGCGGCCACGAGGAGCAGCAGATCGCCACGGCCGCGAGAGGAGCGAAACGTCACCCCAGAATTGCGCATGACCACCTCAGAAATCCGGCGCCGCCGGGAGCGGCATCGACGTTGTTCCAGGCCTCGAACGCGACGGCCGCTCGCCGGGCCGGGCCGTCGGCTCGGCGCGGGAAGCGGGCGCCCTGACGCGCTGGACCGGCGCCTCGGCCCGCTGAGCGGGCGCCTCGGCCCGCTCGGCGGGCGGGTCGTCGTCCCACGGATAGGGATCCTCGTCCCCCGGATCGGGCGCCGCGAGCGGTGACGCGGGCCGCGCGACGCGCGGCGTGAGCGGCTCGTCTGCCGGCGCGCCCCTCACCGCCGCACCGGAGGCTGCCGCGCGCGGCGCCCCCGCATCTGCAGAAGCGATGTCAGCGGCGGGCGCCGCCGGGGCCGCCGCCCTGGGGGCCAACACGGCGCCCGGATGGACCGCAGGGACACCGGCCGCCGCCACCGGCTCCGCGGCGCCGGCGCTTCCGCCCCGCGCGTTCAGCCCCATCACGACGACCACCGGCGCGACGAACGCGGCGAGGACCCCGATCAGGAGCGCCTTCTGCAGCCGCAGCGCGGGCGAGAACCCGAGCGGCGCGCCGTTCGGCGCCTCCGCCATCACGACCGTGCCGCCCCGACGCCCGCCAGGCGTGACCGCCGGCGCCGGGGACGCCAGCAGCGTCCCCCTCGCGCCGGCCCGGCGCTGCGCCGCCGGCGCACCGGAGACGGCGCTGGCCCTCGTGACGGCCGGCGCAGGCCGCTCCGCGGTGCCCGGCGACTCGGCCCCGCGCGCGAGCCACTGGTGCTCGAGCGACGTGCCCGCCGCGTCCGCCGTGATCCCGCGCTCCACCGCCCAGGACGCCAGCGCGCGGCCGAGCGCGCGCATGGTGGGCCACCGCTCGGCGGGCGACTTGGCCAGCCCTCGCTGGATGATCGCCCAGAGCTCCTCGTCGCCGGCGCCGAGCTGCGTCGTCGGCACCGGCTCCTTGCTGAAGATCGCCGAGATCACCGCGCTGAGCGTCTCGCCGCTGAACGGCCGCCGCGCGGTGATGAGCTCGTAAAGCACCACGCTGAACGCCCAGACGTCGGTCTGCTCGCCGACCTCGGGCTGCCCGTCGGCCTGCTCCGGTGACATGTACTCCGGGCTGCCGACGATCATCCCTCGCTGGGTGATCGAGGGGCTCGCCGCGTTGGCGAGCTTGGCGATGCCGAAGTCGACCACCTTGGGGACATGGCCGCCCGCGCCGTCGGGCACGACGAGGATGTTCGCGGGCTTGATGTCGCGATGGACGATGCTCTGCGCATGCGCGGCCGCGAGGGCGCACGCGACCGGCAAGAGCATCTGGACCGCCTGCCCCGCCCGCATCGGGCCGTTCGCATCCAGCCAGTTCGAGAGCGACGTGCCCTCGAGGAGCTCCATCACCAGGAACGGCTCGCCCGAGTCGGTCTCGCCGAAGTCGAACACGCGCACGATCGCCGGGTGGCCGAGCCTCGCCGTCGCGCGCGCCTCCCGGAGCAGGCGCTCGGCGGCGTGCGTGTCGAACTGCTCCTCGTGGAGCACCTTGATCGCCACATCGACGTCGAGCCACAGGCTGCGCGCCCTCCACACGGTGCCCATGCCGCCAGCGCCCAGCCGGCCCACGATCTGGTACTTGCCAGCGAGGACCTCGCCCACGGCGCGCTCCTTCCGCGGCAACCGGCGGACGCAGGACGAGACACCGCCCGTGCTCGCATCGCCTCTCCTGGCGAACGATCTGCTGTGTCCGGAGTCGTGATGCTCGTCCTTCATGGGTCGTCCATCCCGAAAGCAAGCACCGAACCACCGCCCATCGCCCGGCCAGCGCCGGCCCCGGCGCGGCAAAACGCGCGGCTCCCGCCCCAATGCGGCCGGGACCTCTGGCGAGCTCGGCGCTCTACCGCCCCATCTCACGGCCACAATGGAAAGAGCCGTTACTCCCGGAGGAGAATCGTCCACGCGCATCGGTCACGCTGAGGCAATTCGCAACAAGCGATTGCGAAGGAGCAAGGGGCGCTCCGCGGCTGTGGCCAAAGCTCCCCTATCGTCGTTCCACGTGCCCGGCGTCGATCCTCGTCAGGAGGATCCTCATCGCTGCAGGTCCGCGCTAGACTCGTCGGCGACGTGGTGCCCACTGCACCCAGGACAACCCTGGACGACTCGCTCGGTGCGGCCTCGGAACGCCTGCGTTCCAGGAGGCCGATGCCCGGGCTGGTGCTCGTCTTCTCCGTGGACAGCCCCCGCTGCGATGTCCTCCCGCTGAAGGACGGCGAGCTCGAGCTCGGCCGCGGCGAGGTCGGGGGCGTCCCCCTGGACGATCTGAAGATGTCGCGCAGGCACGCGCGCGTGCGCTGGCGCCAGGGCCAGTGGGAGGTCGAGGACCTTGACAGCCGGAACGGAACGTCGCTCGACGGCGAGCCGCTGACCGGCGCGCGCGCGGGCAGCGAGCTGCGCATCGTGCGCACGGGCTCGTCGGTGTTCGTGATCCAGGCCGATGTGGAGCCGTTTCGCGCGGGGATCTCGAGGGCCGGGGGCACGATCCTCGGGCCGACCCTCGCGCGCGCGTGGGACGCGATCGATCGCGCGGCGCGCGCGGGGACGGTGCTGCACATCACCGGCGAGAGCGGGACCGGCAAGGAGCACGCGGCGCGGGCCTTCCACGCCCTCGGCCCGCGGCGCGCGGGGCCGTTCGTCGCGGTGAACTGCGCCGCTGTCCCCGACGGCCTCGCCGAGCGGCTGCTCTTCGGCGCGCGCAAGGGCGCGTACTCGGGCTCCGCGGCGGACGCCGAGGGGTACGTGCAGGCCGCGCAGGGGGGGGTGCTCTTCCTCGACGAGGTGGCGGAGCTCGATCTCGGGGTGCAGGCGAAGCTGCTGCGGGCGCTGGAGGCGCGGGAGGTGCTCCCCCTCGGCGCGTCGCGGCCCATCCCGGTGGATTTCGCGCTGGTGTCCGCGACCCACAAGGACCTGCGCGCGCAGGTGGCCGCAGGCAAGCTCCGCGAGGATCTCTTCTTCCGCATCGCGCAGCCGGCGGTCCGCGTCCCGCGGCTGCACGAGCGGCCGGAGGAGATCCCGTGGATCGTGGACGCGACGCTGCGCAGCGCCGGCGCGGCCGTCGAGCGCGGCGCGGAGGGCGCGAGCGCGCCGCCGGTGGCCCACGCGTCGCTGATCGAGGCGTGCCTCCTGCGCGCGTGGCCCGGCAACGTGCGGGAGCTGATGGCGGAGATCCGCGCGGCGGCGCAGGAGGCGCAGCTCGCGAAGAGCCACGTGGTCCAGGCGCGGCACCTGTCGCCCTCGGCCGGGCACGCCTTCGCCCCGGCGCGGCCGAGCGCGCCGGAGCTGGCGGCGGCCGGCGCGACGGCGACGGACCGCGGCTCGCGGCCGCCGGCGAGCGCGCAGCACGGCGAGCGCGCGGCGCGGCGCGCGGCGTCGCTGCCCGCGGACGAGGTGATCGAGGAGGCGCTGCGCCGCGAGGAGGGGAACGTGGCGCGCACGGCCCGGGCGCTCGGCGTGCACCGCACGCAGCTCCGCCGCTGGCTCGGGCGGCGCTCGGCGAGCGACGAGCCCGCCGAGGACGACGACGCCGAGGGGTGAGGCCCGGCCGCCCGGAGCGGCGCGGCGCGCCCTCAGGGCTCCAGGATCACCACCGCGGCCTGCCGGGTCAGGACGGTGGCCGAGTGTCCCGCGTGCAGCGTGAACGCGCCGGGCTCGACCTGCCAGCCGCCCGACGCCCAGTGCGCGAAGGCCCGCGGCGCCACGGGGATGACGACCTCGACCGCCTGGTCGGGCTCGGCCTCGACGGCGGCGAAGCCGGCCAGCCAGAGCACGGGGCGCTCGACCTCGGAGCCGGGCCGCGACAGGTAGAGCTGGACCACGTGACGCCCGCGGCGGGGCCCCGTGTTGCGCACGCGCACCCGCGCCTCGACGGGCGCGCCGGCCGCGACGCTCTGCGGGGCGTCGATGTCGAGGATCTCCCAGCGCGTGTAGCCCAGGCCGTGCCCGAACGGGTACGCCGGGGCGACGCCGGCGCGGGCCCAGGCCCGGTAGCCGACGTGCAGGCCCTCGGCGTAGACGAGCTTGCCGTTCTCGGGCTGCGTCGACAGCACGGGCACGTCCTCCTCGCGCGACGGCCACGTGGTCGGCAGGCGGCCGCCGGGCTCCGCGGCGCCGAGCAGCACGTCGGCGACGGCGTTGCCCATCTCCTGGCCCGGGAACCACGTGAGGAGCACCGCGTCCACCTCGTCGCGCCAGGGCATGGTCACCGGGCCGCCGGAGTTCACCACCACGATGGTGCGGCGGTTCACGGCCGCGATCGCGCTGACCAGCGCGTCCTGGCGGCCGGGGAGCGCGAGCGAGCTCCGGTCGAAGCCCTCGCTCTCGATCGCCTCCGTGGTGCCGACGACCACGATGGCGACGTCGGCGGTGCGCGCGAGCTCGACGGCGCGCGCCAGCTCTTCGTCGTCGGGCAGCGCGGGGACCTCGACGCCGAGCGAGAACGCCACCGCGAACGCGTCCGGGGCGACAGAGTGCGTGAGCGCGAGGTCGATCTCCTGGCCCGCGTCGAGGGTCAGCTCGGCCGCCCTCTGCGGCGGGGCGAGCAGCATCGCGGCCATGTCGTCCTTGTCCGGCGCGACCGTCTCCTCGAAGAGGACCTGCCCGCCCGCGGTGAGGCGGTAGGCGCCCACGCCGGCCACGCCGATGCGGTAGCGGCCCGCCTCGGCGGCGCGGAACCGCGCCGTCACCTCGATGGTCGCGGCCCGGTTCGCGCGGAAGTCGCCGATGAACGTGAGCTTCCCGACGGCCCGGTGCTCGTCGTGGAAGGCGCCGCCGTTCGCGTCGAGGAGGCGCACGTGCACGCCGTGCTCGCCGGTCACGGGGTCGGTCACCTGGTCGCCGGCCACGGGCACGAGGCCCTCGAGGCTGCGGGCGCCGAGCGCGTGGCGCACCTCGACGCGCTGGCCCAGCGCGGCGCGCAGGCCCTCGAGCGGCGAGACGGCGTAGTGCGGGTGGACGCTGGCGCTGCCGCCGCCCTGGATCCGCCCCTGCGCGGCGTTGGGGCCGATGACGGCCACGCGCTGGAGGGTGGACGCGTCGAGGGGGAGCGCGTCGCCCTGGTTGCGCACGAGCACCATGCTGGCCGCGGCGACCTCGCGGGCGAGCCGGGCGGCCGCGTCGGCGGGGAGCTGCGCGGGGGCGGGGGCGGCCGGCGCGACCCCCTCGAGCGCGCCGACGCGCGCGGCGAGGCGCAGCAGGCGACGGACCTTCTCGTCGATGGCCTTCTCGGGCACCTCGCCGCTGCGGACGGCGGCGACGAGCGCGTCGCCCCAGGGCCCGGTCGGGCCTGGCATGGCGAGGTCCATCCGCGCGCGCGCCGCGGCCGCGGTGGAGCGGGTCGCGGTCCAGTCCGAGACCACGACGCCGTCGAAGCCCCACGCGTCGTCGAGCGGCGAGGCGAGCAAGGGGCTCTCGGTCATGGTCACGCCGTTGACCGCGTTGTAGGCGGCCATGACGAGCCACGCGCGCGCGTCGACGATCGTCTGCTCGAAGGGCGCGAGGTAGAGCTCGCGCAGCGTCCGCTGGTCGATCCGGACGTCGACGGTGAAGCGCTCGGTCTCCGAGTCGTTGCCGACGTAGTGCTTGGGGGTGGCGCCGACGCCGTGGGCCTGCAGCCCGCGGACGTAGGCCGCGCCGATCCGGCCGGTCAGCAGCGGGTCCTCGGAGAAGCACTCGAAGTGCCTGCCGCCGAGCGGGCTGCGGTGCAGGTTGATCGTCGGCCCGAGGACGACGTCGACGCCCTTGCGCCGCGCCTCCGACGCCAGCAGGGCGCCGACGCGCTCGATCAGGGCCTCGTCCCACGTGGCCGAGAGGGCGGTGGGGGAAGGGAGGCTCACGGAGGGATCGCGCTCGTCCCACTGCTCGCCGCGCACGCCGACGGGGCCGTCCGAGACCACGATGCGGCGCAGGCCGATGGCGGGCTCGGGGTACGTGCTCCACACGTCGGCGCCCGTCAGCAGGCGGACCTTCTGCTCGAGCGACAGCGCGGCGAGGGCCTCCTCCACGCGCCGTTCCACGGCCTCGGGAAGATGATCGGGCTTCTGGGGATGAGCGGACTGCGAGTCGGCGACGGCCATGGCCCCTCCTGAGAGCGCGGAGACGAAGCGCAGAGACGCCGCCCCGCGGCTGCGAGCCAGAACGGTACTTAGAACATCGAGGAAACACCAGGTTCGCAGGAGAGCCTCGATCGCGCGTGTTGGCGGGCGCGCACGGGCGGGCGCAGAGCCCGCCGCGGGGCGCGCGTGCGCGCGTGGTGGCTGGGGGGCGGATGCCGCCGTGGGTGCGAGGGGCGCGCCTGGTTCCATCCGTCAGGATGGCCGGCCAGGGGTCCGGAGAGAGGATCCAACGGCGCGTGATGGGTCTCAGATCGCTGCCTTGCCTTCAAGATAAAGACACAGTTCGCCTTATCCTCCCGGCCCGTGGCAGCTCAACTTCAGAAAGTCTCCGCCCCGTCGAGCGATGCTCGTCGGGTGCGCGCGCTGGGCGGCGCCGTACGCCAGGGCGCGATCGCCGTCGTGGGATGGCTCGTTCTGGTGCGAGCGGAGGCCGTCCACGCCGCGAGCGTCGGGGTCGCTGTGGAGCTCGATGAGCAGCGCTGCGTGACGCTCGACGACGTGCGTGCGGCGGCTGCGCTGCGCGGAGGGCGCGTCGACGCCGACTCCACGGTACGGCTCCGGGTCCACGTGCGCGAAGCGGAGCCGCCGAGCGCGGTGACGCTGGTGATCTCGGGAGAAGGCGCGCATGGCGCCATCGAAGCGCGCACGATCGTGGCAGATTCCTGCGCGGAAGCCGCCTCGGCGCTCGGGCTGGTCGTCACGATGGCCGGCGACGAGGAGGAGGCCCGGGCCGAAGCTTCCCGCGCCGAGCCTCTCCCCCTGACGCCGCCGGCGAGACCGTCGCGAGGCGCAGCCCGCGAGATCAGGCCGACCTTCACCGCGCCGCCGGCGAGGCCGTGGCGAGCCACGGCGCGCGAGACCACGCCCGCGACGAAGCCGTATGCGGCGCTCGGCCTCGTGGCCACACCGCTCCACGCAGGGCCGGCAGGCGCGCGGCTCTCGGGCGGGCTCGCAGCGGATCGAGCGCTCTTCCCATGGGCCGAGCTCGGCGTGGGGGCGACGTTGCCGCGCACCGTGCTCGGAGGGGGAGCGGCGGTGAGCCTCACCTGGCTCACCGCTCGCGCCTCGCTGGCGCCGCTCGGCGCATCGCTCGGCGATCGTGTCTTCGTGAGCGCTTACATGATGCTCGACGCGGGCGCGTTGCTCGCCTCGGGGAAGGGGGCCCCGAAGGTCGACAGCCGGTGGCGCCCGTGGCTCGAGGCGGGCGCCGGCGCACGCGTGCGCGCGCTGCTCGGCGCATGGTCGTTCGTGGATGGGCAGGTTGGGCCCGCGCTGCCCCTCCTTCGGGACCAGTTCTACTTCGTGCACGGCGGGACGGCGTATCAAGCGCCCGCCGTGCGGCTGGACGCCGCGCTCTCCATCGGGGCGTATTTTCCGTGATCAAAGCGGGGACCTCGTGGATCGCCTGGGACGAGCCCCTCGTGATCAGCACCACCGACGACGCCCCCGGTTCTACCGCCTTCCGCCTGGCTCGCCCTCCGGGCGGACTCGTCGACGCGCCAGCGCGTGCCCCATGTGAGCCCACCGCCGACGTCGCCCGCGAGGCGCGGCTCGAAGAGCTCGCGTCGCACCTCGAGTTCCTGTGGCGGTTCGCGTGCCGGATGGGCGTGGGGGAGGCGGCGGCCGAGGACATCGCGCAGGAAGCGTTCGTGGTGGCGGCGTCGCGCCTCGACGCGCTCCTTCCCGGCAAGGAGCGCTCGTACCTCGTCTCGGTCGTGGTTCACATGGTCCGGCGCGAGCGAACCCGGCGAGCACGTCACGAAGAGCTCACGGGCGAGCCCTCGGCGCCGGCGGGCGAGCGGCCGGACAGCCGCCTCGACGAGGCGCGCGCGCGCAGGCTGCTGGATACGTCGCTCGAGGCGCTGGACGACGAGCTTCGCGCGGTGTTCGTGCTCCACGAGATCGAAGAAGAGACGATGGCGGACATAGCCCATCTGCTGGACTTGCCGCCAGGAACCGTGGCGTCACGGCTCCGCCGCGCCCGTGAAGCGTGGAAGCGAGCGACGGAGCGCTTGAAGAAGGGTCTGCCGGTGAGCGGCGGGAGGCGGCCGTGAGCGACTCGTACGACGACTTCGACCGCGCGCTGCTGCGCGCCGGGAGGACGGCGAAGGCGCCTTCCTCGCTCCGCGCGAAGGCCCTCGCGGCCGCCGCGGTGGGGACGGCGACCGCGGCCGCAACGACGAAGCTCGGCGTCGGTACGGCCAAGGCGAGCGGGGGGATCGCGGCGCAGGCCGCTCACGCGTTCGGCCTGAAGGCGGTGCTCGTCGCGTCCATCGGCGTCACGTCGGTCGCGTTCGTGCTCGGGGGTGCGTACGTGGCGGCGAGCCGTCACGCGGACGCGATCGCGTCCGCAGCCCCCGTGCGCTCGCCGCGCGCGGCCTCGCCTCGCGCAGCGGAGATCGACGAGGTGGCGCCGGCGGCCGCTTCACCCACGCAGGAGGCCACGCAGGAGCAGCCCGCCCTGCCTGCGAAGGCGGAGCCCGCCGTCGCCCCTGCCGCCGAGCCCGCCCCGCTCGCAGCGGCGTCGCCCGCCCCGCTCGCAGCGGCGTCGCCCGCCCCGCTCGCAGCGGCGTCGCCCGCCCCGCGCGCAGCGGCGTCGCCCGCCCCGCGCGCAGCGGCGTCGATCAAGGACGTGGCGCCCGCGCCCCAGGGGACCGGGCTCGCGCGCCAGGTCCCCTCCTCCGCTCCTTCGGTGACGGCGGTCCCCGCCGTCGACCCCCTTCCACGAGAACCCAGCAGTGAGCAGGCCGCGCCGGCCCCTGCGACACCCACCTTCGTACTCTCGGACGAGCTCCGGCTCATCGACGCCGCGCGAGCGGCCCTCGCGCGGGGGGACGCGCCGCTCGCCCTTCGCTTCACCGCCGAGCACGCGGCCCGCTTTCCAGGAGGTAGCCTCGCCATCGAGCGCGACGTCCTCCGCGTCGACGCCCTCGTGGCCGCAGGGCACATCGCGGAGGCCGCGTCGCACGCGTGCGCCTTCGCCGCGCGGAGCCCGCGCTCCGCTCAGGCGCCGCGCATGATCAAGGTGGGTCGCTGTTCAAGCACGATTCCGTGATCAAAAGCGCGGAGCGAGAGATCGCCGGACGGTGGAGGATCCTCGCTCATGAGACTTTCGCAGCTAGCGCTCTCCTTGTTGTGGTTCCCGGTCGCCCTCTCAGCCACCACGTTTGGGTGCGCCACAGGTCGCGTGTCGATCGGCGATCTCGACCCGGATGGCTCGGGCACGGGCGGCTCGTCGGGTTCCGGCGGCACGGGCAACTCGGGCAGGTGCAGCACGCCGGTGGCCTCCCGTCCCTTCAGCCTGGACGACTGGCCGGCAGTGGGTGGCACTTTTCCGCTGGCGATCACGGGCATCGCCTTCGATCCATCCGGCAACCTCGGCGTGACAGGGTACACGGCGTCGGACGTCGACTTGGGCGGCGGCGTGCTCCGGTCCGGGGGAATCGACGACCTCCTCCTGGCGAAGTACGATGCCGCGGGCAACCACACCCTCAGCAAGCTCTTCGGCGATGATTCGGGCCCGCAGGCCGGCCATCACGTCGTTTTCGACGCGGACTGCAACATGTTCCTCGTACGCATGCTCGTGAACTCATCCTGGGACAGCATCTCCTCGCACAGCATCTTCCTGGACAAGCTCGACAGCGCCGGCACCCCCCTGTGGAGCAAGCACCTCAACGCCGGGTATGAAGCAGATTGGTATATCCGATCCATCGCGGTGGATCCGACGACGGGTGGCGTGGTGCTCGTGGGACGCTACTACGGGGACTTCGATCTCGGGGGAGGTCGGCTACCGCTCGTAGAGAGTGGTTACGACCCGTATAGCGGCTACGCGGCGAAGTTCGATGCGATGGGAGACTTTGTCTGGAGCAAGTTCTCCCCGAGCGGCAGCGGCAGGTACACGCCAGGCGGCATCATGGCCGTCGACGCTTCAGGGCATATCGTGATCGCGGCCGACGACTCGGACATCTACGATGACGGTTCAGGCCTATTCGCGCGGCTCTGGCTCGCGCGGCTGGACGCCTCGGGCAACGATCTCTGGAGCAAGGCGTGGACAGCTCCTCTCCATCGTCAATCAGCCTCGGATAGCCACGAAGGCCTCGCTGGCATCGCGGTGGACGGCGACGGAAGCGTGTTCCTCGCCGGGAGCGCGCACTGCGACTTCGATTTCGGCGGCGGACCGCTGGTTGGCGCGGATTGTTCATCCGACAATGCCTTCGTGGCGAAATTCGACGCTCGTGGAGGCCACATCTGGAGCCGAGTCATCGCGGGCAGCTCTGCATCCAGAGCAGTGAGCCTCGGTGTCGACGCTCTCGGGAACACCTTCGTTGCGGGCACCTTCACCGGGACCCTGGACGCCGACGGCACGGCGCTCGGCGCAGAGGACGGAGCTGAGCGGAGGTTCGTCGTGCGGCTCGACGGGGATGGGCATATTTCGTGGTCCCAAACCCTCGGCCCCGAGCTCAGCAACGTGCTGAGCCTCGCCGTGGACCCCCGAGGAAACGTCGCCATTTTGGGGGAAGACGACAGCGGCGGGACTGGATCCCCGCTTTTCTACGGATGGGGAGGAAATGTCGTGACGAAGCTCGACGTCGCAGCGCCGTGACCCTGCTTCGAGCAGTTCTCGAAGGAAGCGCGTCGTCCGCCGGTCGGGCGCGCGCTGGATCCCGAGCCGGGGGTGGGATGAGCGGAATGCACGCGGGGCGGGGCCGATGGCCCTGCGACTAGGGGCACGCGCAGACGCCGCCGTGGTGTGAGCAGCAACCCCGCTTCACGTAGGCGCAGGTCGGCGACAGCGTGCCGTCGCAGCAGCACACGCGGCCCTCGGGCGCCGGCCGCGAACGCGCCGGCGCAGCCGGCCCGCCGCCCGGTCGCGCGGGGGCGGGCGCGCCTTCGGCCTCGCGCTGCGCCTCGGCCGCCCTCTCAGCCTCGCGCTCGGCGATCAGCCGCCGGCCCTTCTCGAGCGACGCGCGCGCCTGGGCCGCGCGCTCGTCGCGCGGGGCAGCGCCGGCGAGGTAGCGGAGGAGCGCGTCGCAGGCCGCGGCGTCGCCCTGCTGGCCGCAGGCGAGCTCGGTCGCGGCGAGCTCGAGATCGGCGGCGTGGGCCGCCTCCTCTCGCCGGCGCGCCGCCTCGACGGCCTCGAGCTCGGCGCGGCGGCGCTCGGCCTCCGCGGCCTCGTCGGCCTGACGCTGCGCCTCGATCTGGGCCTGCCGCGCCTCGCGCTGCTGCCGGTGGCGGGCGACGAGGGCCCTCGACGCGCGCAGATCGGCCTCGGCCTGCTCGCAGCCCGACACGCACCTGTCGGCGCGGGCCCGCGCGTCGAGCTCCAGTACGAGGCACTCGGGCTCGCTCCGGCAGCCGCGCGAGAGCCGGCTCCGGAATCCGTCGTCGTGCAGGGCCCCGTCGCCGTGGTGGCAACCGGCCAGGAGGGCGGCCAGGGAGAGCCGGATGACGGCACGGCGGATCACGCGGCCATTCTCCCGCCGCGCGCGGGGACACGTCGAGCCCTTGCGCGCGGAATCACGACAGACGACACCGGCGACACGGACGACGGCAGCCGTCGGACGAAAGCCGCCCGTTGCGCGGCGCCGGCGGCGGCGCAATGCTCGCGGGCCCCCTCGCAGCGAGGCCCCCCCATGAGCCTGTCGACAGTCCTCCGCGTCCTCGGCCGCGCCGATGGCGAGGTCCACAGCGTGTTCCGCACCGGGTCGCGCGTGTACGGCACCGCGACCGCGACGTCCGACGAGGACTTCGTCGCCGTCCTCGCGCGCCGGGACGCGAAGCAGGACCTCGCGTTCGCCCCCGGCGTCAACGTGGTCGTCCACGGGCTCGACACCTTCCGCGGCGCCCTCGCCGATCACAGCGTCTTCGCGCTCGAGTGCCTGTTCCTCCCGCCGGAGCACCGGCTCAAGGAGGCGAGGCCGCCCTTCCCGTTCAAGCTCGACCGGAAGAAGCTCGCCGCGTCGGCCGCGAGCCGCTCGGCGTCCGACTTCAAGAAGGCCGGCGCCCGCTTCGACGAGGAGCCGGAGGCCTCGAAGAAGAAGCTCTTCCACGCGCTCCGGGTGCCGCTCTTCGCGGTCCAGATCGCCGAGGCGGGGGCCATCCACGACTACGGCGCGGCGAACCCGATCTGGCGCGAGATCGCCGCGGACGAGCGCATCGACTGGGAGGAGTACCGCAGGACCTACGGCCCGCTCCGCGAGCGCCTCTGCGACCGGCTCGCGGCGCTGGCCTCACGGCGATAGGCCCTCTGCCGGCGAGGGGGCGAGCCGCTGCGCCCGGATCTCCTGGTGCATCCAGTGCTCGTCGGTCTGCACGTGCCCGCGCCGCACCCACTTGGCGAGGCACCTCTGGAACATCGCGTCCGGGAACTCGGCCGCGACGCGCACCACGACCCCCTCCCGCGGGCCGCCGAACGCGGACGGCTCGCGCGCGAGGGCGGTCGTCAGCGCCTCGAGCTCGCGCTCGCTCTCGACGACGCCCCGGAACAGGACAGGCACCGTGGGGAGCGACAGATCCTTCGCCTGGGCGACGACCATGTCCCACTCCCAGAAGAGCCCCCGCGCGTCGTCGCGCACGCCGAAGACCAGCGAATAGCCCGGCAGCGCGTCGTACTCGATGGAGTGGACCGCGTAGCAATACTCGCAGAAGAGCGACATGCCGTCCGAGAGGAGGTGCGCGATGCTCGCGTGCGTGGCCTTCGCGAGGTCGAAGCTCGGGTGGGACGGAGGGCCCGAGTGCGAGCGCGAGAAGACGCTCTTCCGCGTGTAGGTGAGGTTGCTCCCGTCGCACTTCTCGGTGATGACGATCTCGACGCCGAGCAGCCCCGACACGTCCGCCATCCGCTTGTCGTCGGACGTGCCGCCGGGCGACCATGGCAGGTGGAACGAGCGAGGGTATTTGGCGGACATGGAGGCGCCAGCGTAGCACCGCCGCCCCGGCCCCGACATGCTACGTTCCCGCGCCGCGCGCCGTCGGAGACGGCCCGCGCTCGCCAGGGGGTGTTCGTCATGTCGTCCTCGTCATCGCTGCTCGACCTCCTCACGCCCGATCCGGCGCGTGTCCCCTGGGACGATCTCCAGGTCTTCGACTGGGTGCGCGCGCTCGAGGCCTGCCCGCAGGACCCGATCCACCACGCGGAGGGCAACGTCTGGATTCACACCCGCATGGTGCTGGAGGCGCTCCTCGGGCTGCCCGCGTGGCAGGCGCTGCCCGCGGAGGAGCAGCGCGCGGTGTACCTCGCGTGCCTGCTGCACGACGTGGCGAAGCCGGCGACCACCCGCGAGGAGGACGGGCGGATCACGGCGAAGGGCCACTCGCGCGCGGGGGAGCTCCTCGCGCGCCGGCTGCTCTGGGAGCTCGGCGCGCCGTTCGCGCTGCGCGAGCAGGTGTGCGCGCTCGTGCGCTACCACCAGATCCCCTTTTACCTCATCGAGCGCGACGACGCGCAGCGCGTCGCCGCCGAGGTCAGCCTCCACGCGCGCTGCGACCTGCTCGCGCTCGTGGCCGAGGCCGATATCCGCGGGCGCGTCTGCGCGGACATGGCCCGCGTGGTCGACAACATCGAGCTCTTCCGCGAGTTCTGCCGCGAGGAGGGGTGTTACACGGCGCCGCGCTCCTTCGCTTCGGATCACACGCGCTTCGTGTACTTCCGGTCCGATCCCGCCAGCGGGCGGCACCCGGACGTGGAGGTGTACGACGACACGCGCGCCGAGGTCGTTGTGATGAGCGGGCTCCCGGGCGCCGGGAAGGACACGTATGTTCGCGAGCACCTCGCGGGCTGGCCGGTCGTCTCCCTGGACGCGCTGCGGAGCGAGCTCGAGATCGATCCGACCGACGCGCAGGGGCAGGTGGTCCAGGCCGCGCGCGAGCGGGCGAAGGAGCACCTCCGGCGCGGCGAGCGGTTCGTGTGGAACGCGACGAACCTGTCGCGGCAGCGGCGCGGGCCCTTGCTGCAAATGGCGGCCGACTACGGGGCGAGGATCCGTGTGGTCTACGTGGAGGTGCCGGCGGCGGCGCTGTTCGCGCAGAACCGCGCGCGCGAGGCGGCGGTGCCGGAGGCGGTGATCCGGCGGATGAGCGAGCGGTGGGAGATCCCGGCGAGGACCGAGGCGCACGAGGTGGCGCTGGCGGTGCGCGGGGCGGGGTAGAGCGCTGGATCCGGGCTGACCGGCCCCCGGAGGGGGCCTACCGCGATGCGTTCAGACGAGCACGTCGTGGTGGCGCGACGCGGCCTCGACCGCTCGGCCAGGTTGGTTTTCCCTGACGGAGAAGGATTTGAACCACAGAGAGGCACAGAGGGCACAGAGGGAGAATTGTTGATTCGGTCCTCTTGCCCTCTGTGCTTCGGCGGTCCCTCTCTGTGATCAGGGTGATCGACGGAGAGTCAGGCAGGCCGGTGCGTGGGGTCATGTTGGCCGATCCTCCGGGCACCCCGGAGCGCTGCGCCGCTACCTCCGACCGAACCCCGGCGCCAGCATCGCGGCCCACCGCGCCGGGCTCTTGATCCGCTCCCGCGCCATCACGGCGTCCGCCACCAGCAGCCGCTGCAGCCCCTTCTCCCCGCCGAGCAGCTCGCCGGCCTGACGCCGCGCCGCGGCCCCGTAGAGCGACATGTCCGCCTCGTCGAACCCGGCCGCCGACGCCTCGAGCTGCGCGATCGCCGCGTCCCTGTCGCCCCGCAGCGCGGCCGCGCCGGCGCGGATCAGCGGCACGAACGGGTCCGACCACGCCGTCTTCTCGCGGGCGAGCGCCGCGGCGTCCCGGAGCGCCGCCTCGATCAGCGGCTCGGGCTCGGCCGCGCCCTCGGCCGCCGCGAGCGCCGTGCTCGCGCGCTCCACGTGCGCCATCACCCGGCTGTTCTGCATCATCAGCAGCATCGAGCCCTCGAGCGCCGGCCAGGCCGCCGTGAGCCGCCTCATCGCGGCGCCGGCGCGGCCGGCGTACCGGTCGACGTAGGTCTCGCCGAGCAGCCCGACGAAGTGCTCCAGGTGGAACCCCGACGTCGTCCACCGCGACAGCGCCCCCGCGATCGCGCCCCGCGCCCCCGCCACGTCGTCCGCCGCGAGCGCCACCCACGCGGCCTGCACGCTGAAGATCGCCACCGCGTAGCGGTCGCCCCGCTGCTCGGCGCCCCGGAGCACCGCCGGCATCGTCCGCCCGAGCGCGTCGATCTGCCCGCGGTAGTACCGCACCCACGACGCCATGAGCTGCGTCGTCACGAGCTCCCAGGCGACGCCGGCGCAGCGATCGCGCAGCAGCTCGTCCGCCTTCTCGTACCACGCGGCCGCCGCCCTCCAGCGCCCGGCCGTGAACGCCTCGAGCATCCCGGAGACCATCATCGACAGGCCGAGCAGGTGCGGGCTGTCGAGCCGCTCGGCCAGCGCGCGCACCGCCGCGACGAGCTCCTCCGCGCGCGCCCGGTTCGGCGACCCCATCATGCACGCGGACGAGGCCTCGAACGCGAGCGCGCGGCCGATGCGGTACGGCTCGCCGGCGCGCAGCGCGAGCAGGAGGGCGCGCGCAGAGAACTCGGCCGCGCGGACCATGTCGACGCCGGAGAGCCCCACCGTCACCGTCCAGCACGCGTCGATGCGCGCGAGATCCTCCGGGCGCACCTCCCGCTCGGGCCGCTCGCGGAACCGGAGGCCCCGCAGGCGCAGCTCCGCGCGGTGCAGCAGCAGCGACACCAGCGCGCGCCGCGGCGTCTCCGGGAGCGACAGCCCGACCGCCTTCAGCACGGCGCGGATCAGCTCGAGCCCCTCGTCGATGTGCCCGCTCCGCAGGTACTGCTCCGCGGCGCGGCGGCGGAGCTCGAGCCCGGGCCCGCTCTCCGCCCCCTCCGCGGCCGCCGCGTAGAGCTCCGCCGCCGCCGCGCCCTCGCCCGCGTTGACGAGCGCGTCGGCGCACCGGACCTCGAGGGCGCGCCGCTCGGCCTCGGGGAGCTCCGCCTCGCGCGAGAGGAGGCCGAGCGCGCGCTCGTGGAGCCGCGCGGCGCGCTCGAACGCGAGCGCCTCGGCCGCCTGCTCGGCCGCGCGCGCCGCGAACCGCCCCGCCCGCGCCGGCTCGCCCGCGCCGAGCCAGTGCCGCGACAGCGTCTCCGCGTCCGCCGTCCCGAGCGCCTCGAGCGCGCGGCCGAGCCGCCGGTGCCGCGCCGCGAGCTGCTCCGGGGCGAGCCGGCCGACCACGGACGCGCGCACGAGGTCGTGCGACACCTCGACGAGCTCGCCCTCGCCCGCCGGCCGCGCGGCGATCAGGTCCTCCGCGAGCAGCAGCGCGAGCGCCGGCGCGCGCTCCTCGTCGTCGAGCTTCGCCGCGCGCGCGGCGACCGCCGCGTCGATCGGCTCCCCGGCGACGGCGATCACCTCGAGCAGCCGGCGCGCCTGCTCCGGGAGGCGGTGGAGCCGCGCCTTGAGCGCCCGGGCGAGCGCGGCGTCGCCCTGCGCGGCGCCCTCGCCCGCCGGCTCCTGCGCGTCGCGCGCGAGCTCGCCGAGCAGCCGCGGATCGCCCCGCGACGCGCGCGCGACGGCGTCCGCCCGCGCGCGCGTGCCCTCGCCGCGCGCGAAGAGGAGCGCGAGCGCGAGCTCCTCGGCCTCGATCGGCGACAGCGGGCCGACCACGATCTCGCGCAGCGCGCCGTCCCGGTGCTGCCGCTCGACGCGCTCCGGCGCGCCGGGCGCGGCCTCGCCCTCCCCGGCGGCGCGGAGATCGAGCCCCGTCCCGTCGAGCAGCGCGCGGAGCGGCGCGCTCGCGGCGACGTCCTCGGTCCGGTAGCTGCCGAGGAACATCATCGCGGGCGCGTCGGGCGGCCGCGTGAGCTCGAGCAGGAGCGCCGCGCTGTCGATGTCGCTCCACTGGAGGTCCTCGATCGCCACGATGAGCGGGCGGCGCTCGGCGATCCGCCAGAGGAGCTGCCGGAGCGCGGCGAAGCTGCGCCGCCGCAGCTCCTGGGCGTCGGGCGCCTCGCTCACGCGCGGCGCCGCGGCGACCGCGGGCACGCGCCCGAGCGCCGGGAAGACCCGGGCGAGCGCGCGGACGTCGCGCGGCAGGAGGCGCGCCGCCTCGTCGTCGGGGATGCGCCGGAGGTGGCGGCTCAGCGCCTCCATGAGCTCCCCGAACGCGTTGTAGGACTCGGTGGCGCCGAGGGCGCAGCGCCCGCGCAGGACCACCGGCCCCTTGTCGCGGCGGAGCCCCATCAGGAAGTGGTGGATGAGCGCGCTCTTGCCCATGCCCGCGCCGCCGTGCACGAGCACCGAGACGGGCCGCTCCACGAAGAGCGACTCGGCGGCGCGGTGCAGGGCGCGCAGGTGCGGGCGGCGGCCGATGAAGTGCTCGATCGTCGGCGGCGCGACCGGGAGCAGCGCGCTCTCCGGAGCGCCGGGCCCGGCGCCGCTCGGGTCCTCCGCTCCGCGCCCCCCGCCCTGCTCCACGGTCACTTCTTGCTCAGGAACGCATCCATGGCCCGCCGGTGCTCGGGGCCGTTCCACTGCGCGGCGAACGCCTCCCGCTCGACCTCGACGGCCGCGGCGCGCAGCGCCTCGCGCACCCCGCGCAGCGACCGCTTCATCGCGGCGACCGACGTGCGCGGGCTGTCGGCGATGCGGTTCACCTGCGCGATCGCACGGCTCCGCGCCGCGCCCGTCGGGACGACCTCGCTCACGAGGCCGATCCGGAGCGCCTCGGCGGCGTCGATCCGATCCGCCGTCAGCAGCAGCCGCGACGCCTCGAGCGGGCCCACCCGCTCGCAGAGCCGCGTCAGGCCGCCCCAGGCCGGCGACAGGCCCATCTTGACGTGGCGGAACGAGAGCCCGGCGTGCTCCTCGACGATGACGAAATCGCAGAGCAGGAGCAGCTCGCAGCCGCCGCCCAGCACGTCGCCCTGGACCGCCGCGACGATCGGCACCTCGCTCTCCTCCAGCGCCGCGAGGCCGTCGAACATCGCGAGGATCTCGCCGCCCGCCGCGCCGCCGCTGGCGAGCGCGTGGAGCTCGCGGATGTCGCCGCCCGCCACGAAGACGTCGCCGCCCGCCGCGATCACGACGCCGCGCACGCGCGGATCGGAGCCCGCGAGGCGGATCGCCTCGCCGAGGCGCCTCGCGAAGGCGCTGTCGATGGCGTTCCTGCGCTCGGGGCGATCGATGGTGAGGACGACCGCGTCGCCGGCCGCCTCGACCCGGAGGGTCATGAGACCGCCCTCCGGGCGCCCCTCCCGTTCGTGAGGATCGCCGGCTTCCGGCGGCCCCCGCCCGTGCCGTTCTCCGCCGCGCGGCTGAGCCGGCGCGGGACGGGCATGCGCTCGTCGTGGATCACCTCGGCGATCCGCGCCTCGAGCGTGCGGCGGCTCAGGCCGCGCTGCTCCTCCGCGTACCGCTCGGCGTAGCTGATGATCGCGCCCGCGACGTCGACGCCGCTCGCGCGCTCGATGCCCTCCAGCCCGGGCGAGCTGTTGATCTCGAGGATCTTCGGCCCGGAGCGCGCCTCGAGCATGTCGACGCCGGCGACCTCGAGGCCCATCGCCTTCGCGGCGCGGATCGCGACGCTGCGGTAGAGGCGCGGCAGCTTCACCCGGTCGCCCTTGCCGCCGCGGTGGAGGTTCGAGCGGAACTCGCCCGGCTTGGCGACCCGGCGCATCGACGCGACGACGCGGCCGCCGACGACGATGACCCGGATGTCGCGGCCCTTCGACTCGCGCACGTACTCCTGGAGCACGATGTCCTGGCCCATGGCCCAGAACGTCTCGAGCAGCGCGTGCACGGCGTGCGGCGTCTCGGCGAGCATCGTGCCGATGCCCTGGGTCCCCTGCTGCAGCTTCACGATCGCGGGGCAGCCGCCGACGAGCGAGAGCGCCGCCTCGACGCCGGCCGGGTTCCGGGCGCACACGGTGATCGGCACGTTGAGCTTGCGGCGCGTGAGGAGCTGGAGCGCGCGCAGCTTGTCGCGGCTCCGCGCGATCGAGACGGCGCCGTTCAGGACGGGGACGCCCATGAGATCGAACTGGCGGACGACGGCGAGGCCGTAGTTCGTGATGCTGGCGCCGATGCGCGGGATCACGATGTCGAAGCGGGGCACCGCCGAGCCGCCGACGAGCAACGAGGGGCGACCGCGCGACACGACGATCTGGAAATCGAGCGGATCGATGACGCTGACTTCGTGGCCGCGCGCGCGCCCCGCGAGCACGATGCGGCTCGTCGAGTAGAGGGACGCGTTGCGCGACAGGACGAGGAATCGCATGTGGCCGGGAGGCTAGCAGAGCCCGCAGACTGCGTGGATGGGTGCGCGCGTCGATCGACGTTCTGCCGACGTTCTGCCGACGTACCGCTTCCCACCGCCCAGCCGGCGCTTGCGCTTACGCGGCGGCGCTCGCGGTCGTGCGCCGCGCTGTCTGCCCGCCTTTCCAGGGGCGGGCTCGACAGGGGCGGAAGCGCTGGAAGGCGCGGCGCTTGCGCTGAAAAATGTTTCGTGTACGAATTATTTTCATTCTGGCGGCGAGGAGGGGTTCGCGATGTGGCAGCCGTTCACGGAGGAACATCAGCAGTTCAGGAAGACGGTGCGGGCCTTCGCAGAGAAGGAGCTCGCTCCTCATGTGGAGGCGTGGGAGGCGGAGGAGTGCTTCCCGAGCTGGGTGTTCAAGCGCGCCGGCGAGCTCGGGATCCTCGGCGCGCACTTCCCGGAGGAGCACGGCGGCGCCGGGCTCGACTACTGGTTCTCGGCGGCGAAGGCCGAGGAGCTCGTGCGCTCCACGATGGCGGGCGTCTCGATGGGGCTGCTCGTGCAGAGCGACATGGCGACGCCGGTGATCAGCGACATCGGCACGAAGGAGCAGATCGAGGAGTTCCTCCGGCCGGCGCTCGCGGGCGACAAGATCGCCGCGCTCGGCGTCTCCGAGCCGGCGGCCGGCAGCGACGTGGCCGGCATCCGGACGACCGCGCGCAAGGACGGCGATGACTACGTGCTGAGCGGGCAGAAGACGTTCATCACGAACGGGACGCGCGCCGACTTCGTGACGCTGCTCGCCAAGACGTCGCCGGACAAGGGGGCCCACGGCTGCTCGTTCTTCCTCGTGCCGACGGCGCTCCCGGGCTTCAGCGTCGCGAAGAAGCTGCGGAAGATCGGCAACAAATCCTCGGACACGGCGGAGCTCTTCCTGGACGACGTGCGGGTGCCGCGGCGCTACCTGCTCGGCGAGCCGGACCAGGGCTTCGCGTACCTGATGCAGAACTTCCAGACCGAGCGGCTCGTCGCCGCGGTGGGCGCGATCGCGAGCTCGTTCATGACGCTCGACAACACGGTCGAGTACGGGCGCGAGCGGGTGGCGTTCGGCAAGCCGATCATCAAGCGCGAGTCGTGGCAGCACAAGTTCGTGGACCTGTACACGCGCTGCGAGGCGGCGCGCGCCTTCGTCTACAAGTGCATCGACCACTACAACGACGAGCGGTACGTGCGGAAGGTGCCGATCAGCTTCGACACGGTGAAGCTCATCTCGATGGCGAAGATCCTGGCCGGCGACGTGGCGAACGACGTGGTGGACACCTGCCTGCAGTTCCACGGCGGCTGGGGCTACATCGAGGACTTCCCGATCGCGCGCGCCTGGCGCGATCAACGGCTCCTGCGCATCGGCGGCGGGACGACCGAGACGATGAAGTATTACCTGGCGAAGCTGATGAACTTCTGAAGGCCGGCAGCGCGCGACCACGCGACCGCGCGGCGCCACGGGCCGCGCCGGCGAGGCGCTGAGCCCCGCCGGCGAGGCCGGGACCGGAAACCAACCGTCGGCTGAAAAAAAATAGAGACAAGCGGCTCGAGAGGCTGTAGACATGCCGCTCCCAACGACCGGGGCTGTAGCTCAGCTGGGAGAGCGCATGACTGGCAGTCATGAGGTCAGGGGTTCGATCCCCCTCAGCTCCACTGATTCGTCCACCACCAGGACCAAAGGACTCCCCCGGGAGTCCGGCACGCCGCGCCCGCCTGCCGGCATGCTCCTTCAGAACGCGCCGAGGTAACGCGGCGGCAGACCCACCCGCGGGTCGACGTGGAAGGCGCCAGCGTGCACGAGCGCGCGGCTGCCCCCGCCGGCGCCCACATCGAAGCGGTGGACGACGCCCCCGTCGGTCTCGGCGTCCGCGACGAGGCACCGCCCGCACGCGGCGGCGCAGCGCACCTCGCCGAGGGAGAACGGGAGTTCCTTCGAGCGCAGCAGGACGCGGGGCGCTCCGCCGGAGAGGTCGACCGCCGTCAGGGTGTCGTCGACAGCGCGCTCGCCGCCGACAGCGTCGCGCCCGAGCGTCGTGAAGAGGACCGTGTCCTCGGACGCGAACGCGACGGAGAAGCCGGGCGACCCCTCGCCGAGCTCGGCGGCCGTCCAGCGCCGCTCCTCGACGAGGCCGCCCTCGCCGCGGGCCAGGACCACGAGCCCCGCCTCGGCCAGGTTGGAGGCGGAGTCGCCGCCGAACGACCCGGAGCACAGGACCGCGAGCCGCCCGCCGCTCGGGGACACGGCGAGCCCCGTGCAGCCGTGCAGCCCGTCGAGGAGGGTGATCGCCCTGATCGCGTCGTCGCGCGCGTCGATCTCGACGAGGCGCGACGCGGCCGTCTCCAGGAACGAGAGCGTGGACGCCGTGAGCAGCACGTAGAGGCTGTCCTCGACCAGCGCCGCCCGGCTCGGCCGCGGGTGGAACTCCGGGTCCTCCCCGGCCATCGCGGGCGCGAGGTCGACGCGGCCGACGAGGGCGCGGGCCCCGGGATCGACGACGAGCACGTCGCTGCCGCCGTCGAGCGGCTGGGCGCCCGGGGCGAGGTTCGGCTCGAGGCGCGGGACGTACGCCTTCACGGGCGAGACCTCGATGTAGTCCTGCGGGTTCGCGGTGAAGCCGGTCGCCACCGAGAGCTGCCCGGTGACCTCGCCGCGCCGCGCGTCCAGCCAGGTGAGCGCGGAGGCCGAGCGATCGATCAGCGCGAGGCGGCCGCCGCGCAGGGCCATCGTCGGCGCGGTCACGTCGCCGGAGAGCGGCGCCGAGAGCACGACGGGCGCCGAGGCCGACGACGCGATCGACGCGGACAGGACCGCGCCGTCCCAGCTCAGCAGGCCGACGCTCGTGGACTGGTAGTCGCTGCTGATCACGACGGCGCCGATCCCGCACGGCCCCTCGGGCGCGTCGGTGCCGCCCGTGTCCTCGGGCGGCGCCGGCGCGTTGCACCCGAGCAGCGCGCCGGCCGCGCCCGCGGCCAGGGCCGTCCACGGCGGGGACCAGCGCGCGGGCCGGCGAGGGCCCCTGTCCAACGACGACGTCATCACCCTCATCACCACCACACCTCCATGGCCGCGTGGACGCTCCGCCCGGGGAGCGGGAAGCCGACCGCGTCGAGCATGCGCGCGCCCGTGGCGTTCTCCACCGCGAGGCGCGCCGACAGGCGCCCGTCGAGCGCGAGGACGGCGAGGTCCACGTCGACCGCCGCCTGCTCCGGGAGCACGAGGAGCCCCGCGCGGTCGGCGACGCGCGAGGACCGGTAGAGCAGCCGCGCGCCCAGCGAGGCGCGGCCGCCGCCGAGCCACGCGGGCTCCGCGTACACCTCGAGGGACGGCGCCGCGACGAGGCGCGACTGGAAGGGCAGGAGATCGCTCACGATCCCGCGATCCGGCGACGCGTCGCGCGGGTCGAGCGCGGTCAGCGTGAGCGCCGCGCGCACGTGGTCGAGCGCGGTCGCCGAGGCCGTGAGCTCGAGCCCGAGCACGCGCGCGCCCCGTACATTGTACGGCCGCACGGCGCCGAGGGCCGCGCGGCGGTACGCGACGAGCGCCGACGCGAGGCGCGCGAAGCCGAGGAGCTCGAGGGAGGCCTCGGCCCGCGCGCGCGGCAGCGCGGCGGACGCGCGCGCCCCGAGCTCGGCGGTGACGCCCTGCTCGGGCTCGAGCTCCGGGTTGCCGCGCACGATCGGCGAGATGCCGTGGAGCTCGCCGAGCGCCGGGACGCGCACGTAGCGGCCGACGTTGGCGAAGAGCGTGGCGCCGTCCGCGAGGCGCAGCCGCGCGCCGAGGCGGCCGCTCGGCTCGACGAGCCCGCGCGCGCCGCCGTCGCCGTCGACGCGCGTCGCGTGGTGCTCCACGGCGCCGAGCGCGTAGCCTTCCAGCCAGGGGGCCGGCGCGAACGACGCGCTCGCCGACGCGCGGGACGTCGCGCGGAGGGCGCGGAGCGGCGGCGCGCTCGCCTGGTCGATGCCGAGGCGCTCGACCTCGATCGCCGCGGAGGCCGACACGGTCACCCCCTCGGCGACGCGGAGGCGGACGGCGCCCTGCTCCGCCGCGCGCTCGCCGGCGCTCGCGACGAACGGCGAGGGCAGGCCGTGCCGCAGCAGGGGGTCGCGGAGGCTCTGGCGCGTGAGGATCGCCGAGCTCTTGAGCTCGAGGCGGCACCGCTCGACGCCGCCGGCGCGCGGGCCGGCGCAGGGGACCACGGCGGCGACCGCGCCGAGCCAGCGCTGCACGCGGGAGCGCGCGGCGTCCGCGGGGCTCGCGGGCGGCGCGGCCCTCGCCGAGAGGTCGCTCAGGCCCTGCTCGCGCGCGAAGCCGTTGACGAGGGCGGTGACGCCGCCGCCGCGCGGCAGCCGGTAGCGGGCGACGCTCCAGAGATCGTAGGCCTCGAAGTCGGCGTTCTGCCGGATCCGGGTGCGGTCGTCCGCGGGGGTGAGCCCCGTGTCCCCGTCGTCGAGGTACGGGTAATCGTTGTCGGCCGCGCGCCGGCCGAGCGCGAGCAGGACGCTCGCGCGCTCGTCGCCGAGGCTCGCCGAGGCCGACGCGGAGAGCTCGCCGAAGCTGCCCGCGCCGAGCCCCGCGCCGACGCGGGGGCCGCGCGGCAGCGCCGGCTCGAAGAAGATGGCGCCGCCGATCCCGAGGCGGTCGGCGTCGGCGGGCGCGTTGCCCCGGTAGACCTCGACCCGGTGGAGCATCCAGAGCGGCACGAGCGAGAGGTCGGCCGTCCCCGTGACGTCGTCGTTGAGCCGCACGCCCGCGAGGTAGACCGGGGTCTCGGCGCTGCTCGCGCCGCGGATCGAGGCGGTCGCGAGGTCGGCGCCGGCGCCGGTCCGGACGACCTGCAGGCCGGGGACGCGCCCCAGCACGGAGGAGGCCGTCGCGCCGGGGGCGCGGAGCTCGTCGCCGCGGATCACGTAGGACGCCGCGGTGGGATCGCGCGCGGCGACCGTCGCGGTGCGCTCGCCCTGGACGCGGACCTCGATCGCCGGCCGGCGCGCCGCGGGGGCCTCCTCCGGCGCGGCGCGCTCCAGCGCGGCGGCCTCCGGCGCGCCCTGCAGCCCGGCGGCTCGCGGCCCAGCCGCCCCCGGCGCGCCCTCCGGCGGGGCGCTCCCGGCGCGGGCGCCGCGGCCCGCCTCCTCGGCCCGCGCGCGCGGCGCGAGGCCCGCGGCCACGAGCGCCGCGCAGGCGAGCGCCCCGGCGCGCCTCACGGACACAGCGCGTGGACGATGCCCACCGCGTCGAGGTCGAAGACGTCGGGCGTGCCGGCGCGGTCGGTGATGCGCACGTAGCGGGCCAGCGGGACCCCGACGTCGGCCAGATCGAACGGATCGCCCCCGGCCGACGACGGATCGAGCGGGTCGACGTCGTTCTCGCCTGGGCTCGCGTGCACGGGGTGCCACCCGGCGCAGCCGTCGTAGGGGTAGCGGTCCGCGGCGCAGGGGAAGGCCGACCACGCGACGCCGTCCTCGCTCACCTCGACCGTGGCCAGCTCGGCGAAGACGTTCGCGGCGTCACCGCCGCGCTCGAAGGCGTTCTCGAACACCAGGAAGTCGGCGCCGGGCCCGTCGACGATCGCGTTGCCCTCGAAGGCCACGACGATCGACCCCCCGTCGCCCAGCGAGAGCACGTCGAGCGATCCGCCGCAGCAGCCGCCGCCTCGCGGCGGGCCGAGGACGATGTCCGGGAACCTGTCCTCACCGAACCCCTGCCCTGCTCCGAGGCAGGCAGACACCACGCGCGTCGCGAACCGCGCGCCCGGCCCGGCGCACGACGCCGCGCCGTCGCCAGCAGCTCCGCCGTGGCCGCCCGAGAGGCACGAGCCGCCCGCGCCCTCCGCGGCGGAGGGCTCGCCGGAGCCGCCGTCCTCCCGGGGCGCGTCGACGCCGCCGCACCCGGACAGGACAGCGGCGGAAGCGCCGAGGCAGACGGACCAGACGAAGAGGACACGCAGCGACATCCTGACCCCTGTTCGAGCGAGCTCGCGCGCCCCGGGGGCGTCCCGGCTCGGCGGCGCTCGGCCTGTCCCGGGGGGGACTCCATGTCCCCTCGTCCCGCGAGGGACCTCTTCGGCGGGACGGGCGGCTATCACGGCCTGCCGACACGGTCAACGCGCTTCCCCGGCCTGCCGCGCGGGAGTAGAGAACGCGGACATGGCTTCTCCGCCTTCCTGGGTGTTCCCGGAGCTCGACGCGAGCGCGGCGGACGCGGCGCGCGCGCGGCAGGACACGCTGACCAAGCCGCGCGGCAGCCTCGGCGCGCTCGAGGAGCTCGCCGTCGCGCTCGCCGGCATCCAGGGCGGGCCGCCCGCGAGCCGGCCCGCGGCGGCGGTGCTGTTCGCCGCCGACCACCCCGTCGTCCGGCACGGCGTCTCGGCGTATCCGGCCGAGGTCACGGCGGCGATGGTCGCGAACTTCGCGCGCGGCGGCGCGGCCGCCAGCGTGCTCTGCCGGCACCTCGGGGTCGAGCTGCGGGTCGTCGACGTCGGCGTCGCCCACCCGTACGAGCGCGTCGATCTCGACGCTGCCGGCGCGCACGCGCGGCTGCGGCGCGATCCGGTCGCCGACGACCCCATCTTCGACCTGCGCGTCGAGGACGCGCTCCCGGAGGCGGTCTACGAGCGCGCGCTCCGCGCCGGCGCCGCCGAGATCGACGCGCTCGGGGGCGACACGCGCGTCGTCCTCCTCGGGGAGATGGGCATCGGCAACACCACCGCGGCCGCCGCCATGACGGCGCTGCTCCTCGGGCTCGCCCCCGAGGACGTCGTCGGGGCGGGCACCGGCGTCGCGGGCGACGCGCTGTCGCGGAAGATCGAGGTGGTGCGCGACGCGGTCCGCCGCGTCCAGAGCGCCGACCCGCACCGCGTGGTGCGGGCGGTCGGCGGGAAGGAGATCGCCGCGCTCGTGGGCGCCGCGGCGCGCGCGATCGAGCGGCGGATGGCGGTGCTCGTCGACGGCTTCATCGTCTCGGCGGCGGCGCTCGCGCTCGTCCGGATGGCCCCGCGGGCGCGGGCGGGCATGCTCTTCGCCCACCGATCGGCCGAGCGCGGCCACGCCAGCATCCTCGCGGCCCTCGACGCCCGCCCGCTGCTCGACCTCGGGATGCGCCTTGGCGAGGCGAGCGCCGCCCTGGCCGCGCTGCCGCTCCTCGACGCCGCCTGCGCCCTTCACGCCGGCATGGCGACGTTCGCGAGCGCGGGCGTGCCCGATCGCGCTTCGCCCGGGCCCTCATGATGATGCCGCCGGTCCTGCGCGGCGCCCGGGCAGCGACGACCTTCCTCACGCGCGTCCCGGTCGGCGGCTTCCCTTATGCCGAGGCGGACTGGCGCTGGGCCTCGGCCTGGTTCCCGTTCGTGGGCGTCGGCCTCGGCGCCGTCCAGGCCGCGGCGTGGCTGCTCGTCGACCGGGGCGGCGCGCTCGTCGCGGCCAGCGTCACCGTCGCGCTGGGTCTGCTCCTCACCGGGGCCTTCCACGAGGACGGCCTCGCGGACACGGCCGACGCGCTCGGCGGAGCCTTCGACAGGGCGCGCATGTTCGAGATCCTGAAGGACAGCCGCATCGGCTCGTTCGGCGCCGCGGCGCTGATCGTGGTCCTCGTGCTGCGCATCGCGCTGCTCGCGCGGCTCGACGCCGCGGCGCCGGTCGCGCTGGTGCTGACGCAGTGCCTCTCGCGCACCCCGCCGATCTGGCTGATGGTCGCGCTGCCCTACGTCACGCAGGGCGCCTCGCGCAGCCGGCCGGTCGCGCAGGCGGCGCTGCCGCAGGCGCTCCTCGGCTCGGTCTGGCCGGCGCTCTTGCTCGCCGCCGCGCACGCCGCCGGGGCCGTCTCGGCCGCCGAGGCGGCGGCCATGGTCGGCGCGGCGGCCTCCGCCTCGGCGATCTGCGGCCTCCGCTTCCGCGCGCGGGCCGGCGGGATCACCGGCGACTTCCTCGGCGCGGCGCAGCAGATCGCCGAGTGCGCGGCGCTGCTCGCCCTCGCGATCGCGCGGGGCGGCTGAGCCGGGGGCGCCGCGCGTGGATCCCCTCCCCTGCGGCCTCATCGCGTTCCGCCACGCCCCCGTCCCGCTCTCCGGCGTCTGTTACGGCCGCCTCGACGTCGCGGCGGAGCTCTCCGCGGAGGCCGCCGCGACCGCGATCGAGCGCGCGCTCGCCGATCGCTGCCTGCGCCCGCGCGCGGTCTGGTCGTCCCCGCTCTCCCGCTGCGCCGCCCCTGCGGCCGAGCTCGCGGCGCGCCTCGGGGCGCCGCACGTTGTCGACGAGCGCCTCCTCGAGATCGCCTACGGCGCCTGGGAGGGGCGCGCCTGGTCCGACATCGAGCGCGACGACCCGATCGCGTACGCCGCGTGGCTCGACGGCTGGGAGCGCGTCGGCCCGCCCGGGGGCGAGTCGGCGCTCGAGGTCGAGGCGCGGGTGCGGTCGTTCTGGCGCGCGCTCGGCGCCACGTCCGGCGCGTTCAGCGCGCCCGGCACGTCCGGTGCGTTCAGCGCGCCCGGCACGCCCGGCACGCCCGGTACGTCCGGCGACGCCATGGATCCCGTCGGCGCGCGCCCGCACCTCCTCGTCGCGCACGCGGGGGTGCTGCGCGCGCTCCGCGTCGTCGCGTGCGGCGCGTCCTGGATCGAGGCGATGAGCGCGCCCGCGCCTCACCTCGCGCCCGAGCGCTTCCCGCTCCCCGCGCCCGCCCTTTCGCTGGCGGCCCCTTGAGGGGCGCGTACCCTCGTCGAGCATGACCCCGCACGAAGAGCTCGCGCTCCTGCTGCGTCCGGCGGCCGGAGGCCTCTACCTCGTCTCCACCGGGCGCGCCCAGCAGCTGGAGGTCCAGCGGCGACTCTACGGCGCCACGACCCAGGACGAGGTCGCCGCCCGGTTCCGCGCGTCGCTCGACCGGATCGCCGGCGCGCGCGCCATCCTGCTCGGCATCCCCTCCGACGTCGGCGCGGGGCTCCTCCGCGGCTCCAACATGGGCCCGCAGGCGATCCGGACCGCGCTCCTCGACGCCCACCCGGACTTCCCCGAGCGGGCGCGCGACGTCGGCCTCGTCGACATCGGCGACGTGTTCGTCGTCCCGCAGCTCCTGCACGACGACATGCTCTCGGAGGCCCAGAAGGCTGCCTCGCGCCGCGCCCTCTACCCCGGCGTGCCCGAGCCGGAGGCGTCCCGGCTGCCTGTCTCCCCGCTCTCGATCGCCGAGCGCGCGCTGGATCTCGTCTTCTCGATCAACCCCGGCGTCGCGCCGATCGTGCTCGGCGGCGATCATTCCACGGCCCTGCCGGTCGCGCGCGCGCTCGCCCGCGTGCGCGGCGCGCAGCAGCGGCCGTGGGGCATCGTGCAGCCCGACGCGCACACCGATCTCCTCGAGGAGCGGCTCGGGGTCGCGTACTGCTTCGCCACCTGGTCGTACCACGCCAACGAGCTGGTCGGCCGGGGCGGCCGGCTGACCCAGGTGGGGGTCCGCGCCTCGCAGAGGCCGCGCGAGCACTGGGAGAGCCGCTACGGCGTGCGGCAGTTCTGGGCGGCCGAGTGCCGCGCCGATCCCGCGGCGGCGCTCGACGCCATCGTCGCCCACGTGAAGAGCACCGGCGTCGAGGGCGTGTATTTCTCGAACGACATCGACGGCACGGACGCCGCGTACGCCGATGCGACCGGGACCCCGGAGCCGGACGGCCTCACGCCCGATTTCGTTGTCGCGCTGATCCGCCGCCTCGGGCGCGAGGTCGGCCTGATCGGCGGCGACGTCATGGAGGTCGCGCCGGCGCTCCAGCCCACGCCGGAGAGCTCGGCGCGCACGCTCGCGCTCGCGGTGCGCTACCTGCGCGAGACGATCGAGGCCACGCTCGGCCGCGCGCTCGCCTGACGCCCGGGGGCGACGCTCAGGGATCGGGGCCCTTCGCCGCGGGCAGGCCGGCGTCCCTGGCCCAGTCGCTCCACGACCCCTCGTAGAGGATCGCGTCCGTGCGGCCGAGCGTCGCCAGCGCGAGCAGGTCGTGGCAGGCGGTGACGCCGGAGCCGCAGTAGCAGACCACGGTGGTCGCCTCGAGCGCGCCGAGGTCGCGGTAGCGCCGCTCGAGCTCCGCGCGCTCACGGAAGGGCCCGGACGGCGCGCGGAGGTTCTCCGCGAACGGCGCCGAGCGCGCCCCGGGGATGTGGCCCGGCCGCGCGTCGACGGGCTCGGTCTGCCCCTCGTAGCGCTCGCGGGCGCGGGCATCGAGGATCACCGCCGCGGGGTCGCGGCGCAGCCGGTCGACCGCCACCTTGTCGGCGACCGGCGCGCCCCCGGCGGCGAGCTCCGTCCTCGGCGCCTCCGCGATGGCGGGCGCGTCGGTCGAGAGCGGGTGCCCCGCCGCGGTCCACGCCTGGAGGCCGCCGTCGAGCACGCGCCCGCCCGGGTGGCCGAAGTACCGCAGCAGCCACCAGAGCCGCGCCGCGATGGCGCCGCCCGCGTCGTCGTAGGCGACGACCAGCGTCTCGGGGCCGACGCCGATCCTCGCGAGCACGCCCGCGAACGCCGCCGCGTCGGGCAGCGGGTGGCGGCCGGGCCCTCCCTGCGCCGGGGCGGAGAGGTCGGCGTCGACGTCGAGGTGCACGGCGCCCGGGATGTGTCCGCGGGCGTACTCGTCGGCGCCGCGGCGACCGCTGAGGTACCAGCGGCAGTCGACCACGCGGACGCGAGGGTCGGCGGCGTTCGCCGCGAGCCAGGGGACGTCGACGAGGGGGCCGGGGGGCACGGAGCGGGGGTCGGGCATTGGTGGATCCTACCTTCTCCTGTCGGGCCGTGAAGCCGGGCGATGAAGGGCAAGATTCCCTTCCAGACAGTGCGTGCCGATTTCTCGCACACGGCGACCGGTGGTCTCTCGGGCCGCCGCATCACGCAGCCTCCGGGTACTGACCGCTGCATCACGCAGCCTCCGGGCAAGCTCGTTGTAATCCGTCGAGCAAACGCGCCATGTCTTGCTTCTGCATGCTTGTCGGATCAACACACAAGGGCACTTCGACAACACGGTCCCCGTCTCGAACCATCCCCCCTTCCGGCCTGCCCTCCTGCCTGCTCTCGGGGGGCCCACCCCTTCTCTGGCCTGGCCTTGCGCCCGATCCCACGGGGGTCGAGCCCCGTCTGGCCTGGCCCTGGACCCGCTCGCCGGGAGTTCCACTCTCCCGGCCCCGCGGGAAGCGCGCCGATCCGGCCGCGCCCGCGACATGGCCCCGTCCCGCCACGGCCACCAGGCCACGCCCATCTCCCCCTGCCTCCCCCGCCGCGCCTCGCCCGCAACTCCCTCGCGACGCGACCCTGCTCGGTTCGCACACGCCGACGCGCTCGCCTACAGTCCACCGTCGCGCGCGATCCGCCCCGAGCCCCACGGGAGGCACCCCTTTGAGCCCCATCCTCTCCCTCTGCGACGGCTACCGACTCGACCTCTCCGACTACGCGCGCACCGGCCTGCGCGTCGGCATCTGGGCCTCGTCCGGTCGGGGCAAGAGCTTCGGCGTCGGGGTCCTCTGCGAGGAGCTGCTCGCGGCCGGCATCCCCGTCGTCGCGATCGACCCCGAGGGCGAGCTCTACACGCTGCGGGAGCGGTTCCGCCTGCTCGTCCTCGGCGGCGCCCACGCGGATCTGCCGCTGCCGTCCGGCGAGCGCGCGGCGGCGCTCGCGCTCGCGCGGGTGCTCGACGAGGGGCTCGGCCTCGTCATCGACCTCTCCGATCAGCCGACGAACCGCGCCCAGCAGGAGGCCGCGCTCCCGTTCCTCGAGCGGCTGTGGGTCCTCCTGTCCGAGCGCCGCGCGCCCGCGGCCCTCGTGGTCGAGGAGGTGCACATCTTCGCGCCCCAGTCCGGCGCGTCGCTCACCTCGGACATCCTGCACCGCTTCGCCAAGCAGGGCCGCAAGCGCGGCGTCCTCCTCGCCGTCGCCAGCCAGCGCACGCAGGCCGTCTCGAAGGAGCTCATGAGCCAGCTCAACTTCCCGGCGATCGGCGGGTTCGAGATCGAGCGCGACTACGACGCGGTGAAGGCGCTCGTCGACGGCCACACGTTCGAGGAGTTCCGCGCCCTCCCGGCCGGCGAGTTCTTCCTGCCCGCCGCCGGGCGCTTCGAGCGCTGGCGCGCCCGCCACACCGCCCACGGCGGCGACGCCCCGAGCTGGACCGGCGAGGCCGCCGGCCCGCCGCGCGCCGCGGACTCGAAGCTGAGCACGCTGATCGACGAGCTGCGCGAGGCGCTCGCGGACGAGATCGCGGGCGCGACGGCGCCCGATCCGAGCGCCGCGCTGCGGGCCGAGATCCGCCGCCTCCGGCAGCAGCTCGAGCAGGCCGACGAGGCGCGCAGGGCCGCCGAGGCCGAGACCGAGCGGCTGCGCGTCGCGCTGCAGGTGGCCGGCGTCGTCAAGGTCGTCATCCAGAACGAGATCGTGGCGCGCGTCGTCCAGCCCGACGCCGCGCGCCCGCCGGCGGCGCTCGCTCCCGCCGCGCCTCGGCCCCCCGCTCCGGCGGCGCCCGCGCCTGCTCCCGCGCCGGTCGGCGCGGCCGTGAAGGTCGTCGCGAGGCCGGCCTCCCCGTCGCTCCGGGATCTCGCGCTGCCGGCCGGGGCGGTGCTCGAGGCGCGCGGCGTCAAGCAGATGGTCAACGCCGCGAGGAGCCACGCGCGGCGGCGATCACCCCGGTCGGTGGCGCACGTCGCGCTGGCCGCGAAGCTGCTCGCCGGCGGCGCGGCGCTCAGCGCGGAGGAGCTCGCCGCGCGCGGCGGCTCCCGCAGCCAGGTCGAGATCCGGCGCGCCGTGCACGCGCTCGCCGCGCTAGCCCGCGCGGGCTTCGCGTCGGTCCAGAGCGGCCGCCACGCGCTGAACGAGGCGGCCGTGCTCCGGGCGATCCAGCTCGGCTGATGGGTCTAGCAGCCGGCCACGAAGATCAGCCGGATCGTCGCGACCGTCCCCAGCACGAGCAGCCCCGCGTAGAAGATCCGCCGCTTGCGCCGCATCTGCTCGGGGCTGAGCCCTGTATCGCCGGGCTCCTCGCCGGGCGCCGCGCCGGTGCGCGTCGCCGGCAGCATCCCGGCCGCGAGCGCCGCGCCGGCCGCTGACGGCTTGCTGGCCCTGGGCCCCGCCTCGCCTTCGACCTCGACCGCGGCGTGCCTCCGCAGCAGCTCTCCTTCCGGCGTGAGCGGCGTCGCGAGCGCGCGCGGGCGCGGCGGCGCGTCGTCCGGGCCATCGAAATCGAGGTAGTTCACCGACAGCGAGCCCATGGCCGCGCCGGACGGCCGCGGCGCGCCGCTCCGGCGCGCGGGAGGCGCGCTCCGCCGCGGCTCGGGCGACGACGGGCGGCCCGACGGACGGTCGGCGGACACGACGCCCGCCGGCGCCGCCTTCCGCGAAAGACCCGGCGAGCTCAATCCCGGTCCGCTCGCCGGGGGGATCGACGGCGCCGCGTGGCAGCCCGAGCCGCTCGTCGAGCGCGCCCTCGCCAGGTAGGTCTCGATGAGCTCCTTCAGCTCGCGCCGCGCCTCCTGCTCGGCGTCCGGGCCCATCCCGAGGAGGACCTGCTCCAGCGCGTCCGCCAGCGCCCCCGCGCTCGCGGTCCGCTTCTCGACGGAGAACTCGGTCGCCGCGTCGAGCGCGTCCGCGAGCGGCGCGCTCAGCTCGGGCAGCAGCGTCCGCGCGCGGGGGATGGGCGTCGACGCGACCCGCAGGATGAGCTGCGTCTGCGTGTCGGCCTTGCGCACCCGGCTGCCGAGCAGCGCCTCCAGGAGCGTGATCCCCAGCGAGAACACGTCCGCGCGCCCGTCGAACGGCTCGCCGCGCGCCTGCTCCGGCGGCATGTACGGGAGCTTCCCCTTGAACACGCCGCTGTCGGCCTGCTCGCCCCCGCCGCCGGGCACGCGCGCGACCCCGAAATCGGTCAGGCACACGCGGCCGTCCCGCGCGATCAGGATGTTGGAGGGCGAGACATCGCGGTGGACCACCGCGTAGCGCCGCCCGTCCTCCTCGCACAGCGTGTGCACGGCCTCGAGCGCCCTCGCCATCTCCCGGCCGATGTACGCCACGACGCGCGGCGAGAACGCGCCCACCTTCCTGAGCACGCGATCGATGGCCGGGCCGTCGATGTAGTCGAGCGCGAGGTACACGGAGCCCTCGAAGCTCCCGAGCTCGATCAGCCGGACCACGTTCGGGTGGTCGAGCCGCGCGATCACCTGCGCCTCGGCGAAGAACGACTCGCGCGCGTACGCGCCGAGCTCGGACCTCGGCGCCAGCCGCTTCAGCGCGACGAGGCGCCGCGGGTCGCTGGGCCCGTCCTCCTCGGCGAGCCACACCTCCCCCATCGCGCCCTTGCCCAGCATCCGGATGAGCCGGTACTTGCCGGCGAACAGCTCCCGCTGCGGATCGGGCTCGGCGCTCGTGGGGTGGGGGCGTGAGGCGGCCATCTCGTGATCTGCGGCGCTCGACCTCGACGTCCGTCGAGGCTAGCCCTCCTGCGGCGGGTGGAGAGGGTGCAGGGGAGGCATGCCCGATCCTATCGCCGCCCGCGCGCCGCAGGAATCACCGCGTCCATGCCCGGCGCGGATTCGTCGCGCGCCGACGCCCACCCCAGCGCACCTGCGGGCGCGCCGCTCACTCCTGCGTGTGCTCCTCGCGGATCGGCTCCCGCATGGTCGTCGCCGGGAACCACTCGAAGAAGCGGTGGATGAGCAGCCGCCGCTCCGGCTCGATGTACTCGAACACGGCGCCCCGGTCGTTGATCTCCCAGAACTCGTTGCTCGTCACGGCCAGGAGCTCCGCCCGGATCGAGCGCAGCCGGTCGGGCCGCTCGTCGCGCATGTCGCGGTAGATCTTGCGCGCGAGCGCCTCCTCCCCCCGCTGCAGGTAGTACGTGGCCAGCTTGACCTGCGCCTTGCGGACGCCGCGGAGCGACCGCTCCTGCTGGTCGAGCTCGGCCTCCTTGTCGACATCGAGGAAGATCCGGAGCAGCTCGTCGCGGGCCGGCGCGTGGACGTCGTACGCGCGCTCGTTGAGCACGCACAGGTCGAACGCGACCGTCTCGGTCAGGAACGCGAGCCCCATCGCGTGCGCCGTCTGCGCGTAATACTTGAAATAGCGCGCGATCTCGAGGACCTGATCCCCCCACCCCGCCTTGAGCAGCTCCTCCGCGAGGTAGCGGTACTGGTTCAGGTTGTTGTAGGCCGCGGCGATGTCCTTCGCGTTGAGCGCCCGGCGCATGTAGGTGTTGAAGAACTTCACCACCACCGCGACGGCCGCCTGGTCGCCCGCGGCGATCGCCGTCTGCCCGATGTACCGGGTGTCGATCGCGATGCGCGTGATGAGGTCCGGCATCGCGGTGAGCGCCTCGCGGTAGACCATCAGGAACTGGCGGAGCGCCTTGTATTCGAGCCAGGTCTGCGTGGTCGAGAGCTTGCCGAGCGCCTCGGCGTTCATGCTCACGAAGTCGGTGTCCTTCGCGAGGCGGTCGCGGATCTGGAACCAGCGCTCGTCGAGCGTCGCCTTGTGGGGCAGGTACGCGACGACGAGCTCCGACAGCGAGTCGACCGTCTTCGACGCGATCCCCTTGTCCTTCTGGTCGATCGCGTTGAGCGCCACGTCGGCCAGCTGCTCCAGCGCCGAGAGCGCCATCACCCGCCGCTCGTCGATCGCGTCCTCGCCCTCCCCGCCCGCGGGGCGCAGCGCCTGCTCGACGCCGCTCCGCTTGATCCGCCCGACCACGTTGTCGGGCTCGACGAAGTCGAACACGTACCCGAAGTAGGGCGCCATCATGAGCAGGCTCGCGGTGAGCAGCCCCATGGTGACGAGGACGCCGTAATACGGGACGAACGCGTGCTCGGTCGAGCCGCCCCCGCCGACGCGGATCGAGAAGTTGATCCACAGCGAGAACACCGCGCTGACGACGAAGAAGCCCATCACGAGCATGTTCGTCCGGTCGCGGAAGAACATCTCGGTGATCCGCGGCGTGTACCGGTTCGCCGCGAGCTGCACGATGATGGAAGCGACCGTGATCACGATGCCGAGGATCGCGGCGATGACCTCGCCGATGCCGCCCATGATGTGCTCGGCGTCGCCCGGCGACATGCGCGCGAACACCTCCCAGAACGGCAGCCCCTGGTTCCCGCGCCGCGCGAGCTCGAGCAGGTAGACGACGGCCAGCGTCGCCATGCTGACGCCGAGCGGATACGTCATCGGCCGCAGCCAGATGCGGGCCACGGCCGCGCCCCTGCGGCGCTGCCCCTCGGCGTCCGCCGCGGTCTGCCCCAGGCTCATGAGGTACTCGCCGGTCGATCGACGCGCCTGTCCGCGCGCCTGGTCATCACGCGCCCGAGCACCACGCGATTGATCCCCCCGCCTTCTCACGCGCTCGCACCGCCGGGCGGCAGCCCGCCTATTTCTTCTCCGGAGGGCTGTCGAGATCTTCCGCGAGGTAGCTGAGGATCACCTCGTCCAGCGACTTCTCGCTGATCAGGTCCTCACCGAAGATCGAGGCGCCCTCCGCGGGCCGGTTGGTGGCGAAGATGCTGGCCGGGCGCGAGGCGGCGTAGCGCCCGGAGCCGGGGCCGCCCGAGTAGTGCTCGACCGCGACCGTGGCCGCGGGCGGCGCCGCGGGCTGCTCCGGGTGGACGTTGCTGTACACCCCGGCGCCCGACGACGCGGACTCGGTCCGCCGCCCGATCACGGACGCAGGCGGCGGGGGGAGGTCCTGGATCTGCTGGAAGAACGGCGTCTGCGCCTCGGCCGCGGCGCGCTCGAGCGCGTCGAGATCGAGATCGATCGACGGCTGCTCGTGCTTGATCTCCGGGGGCGCCGGGCGCACGGCCCTGCTGCCCGCGAGCGGGCTGGCCTGGCGTCCGCCGCCGACGTTGCCGAGCCCCTGGAGCGCGCCCGGATCCAGCTCGAGCCGGGGGCGCGGGCTGGCCGACGCGGGCGCCGGCTCGGCCGCCGGGGCGCGCGGCGGCGCGGCGGCGACGGGCGCGGCGGCCGGCCTGGCCGCCGGCGCGGCGGGCCTCGGCGGCGGCGTCGGCGCCGGGGCGGGCGCCGCGGCGGGCTTCGGGCGCGGCGCCTCGGGCGTGAGGGGCCGCGACGCCGGGGGCGCCTTCGGCGCGCTGGCCACCTCGGGCGACGACGGCGCCGGCGGCCGCGCCGGCTTGCTCTGCTCGGCGGCGGGCGGCGCCGCGGCGGCCGCCGACACGGGCGGGGCGGCCGTGTCGTCGAAGAGGTAGTCGAAGAGGCCGTCGCGCAGGGCGATGAACATCGCCTTGTGCTGCTCCTTCATCATCCCGCGCACCGTCTCGGCGAGCGTGGCCTGACCGACGTGCTCCGCGTACGACGTCTTCGTCGTCTTCAGGATGCGGCCGCCGTCGGCGAAGAGGTGCGTGATGATGTGAGGATGGCGAATGCCCGAGTCCTCGGTCTGTATGTGGAACAACCGCCCCTTGTGCCGGACGTTGTTGTTGAAGCCGAGCAAGGGCGACGGGGCTTTCACGACAGGCAATCCGAGGGTGGGGAGGTGAGGAGATCGCGCCAGAGGGGAGCGCTCGCCACGGCCGAGACTATCACAGCGCGGCGCGCCCGGAACGATTCGCAGCGCGCGTCGTATCTTCGCCCAGCCCAGCGTCCACGCTGGTCGACGGCCGGGCAGCGCTGGTCCGCGCAGGGTTCACGCCGGGGGCGCACGTCGGAGCCGGCCGCCCGCCGGCCGCGGGGCCCGTCATTTCAGGGCAGACAGCGCTCCAGGTCGTCCGCATTGCCCGCCTGGAGGGCGCACGCGACCTCCGCCTGCGTGAGGTCGGCTTCGCAGCGGACGAACCCGCGCTCGCCGGCCGCCTCCCGCGCCAGCGCCTTCCGCTCGGCGACCTGGGACGCGGCGGGCTCAGGCGTGGCCGCGCGCAGGACGAGCTCGACGTAGCGATCGAGGAGCGCGGCGCACTCGTCCGGCGAGGGGCGCGCGGCGAGACCGCGGAGCGCGACGCGCCCGGCGATCACGCCGACCACGAGCAGCACGATCGCCAGCGTCGCCAGCACGTCGGCGCGCGTCGCCGGGCGCGTCACTCCAGGCATCGATCGACCTGCTCCGGGGTCGTCGCCTGCCGGACGCACGCCATCGCGGCGTCCGTGATCCGCCGCCCCACGCACCGGTCGATGAGGTCCTTGCGGGCGTCCCGCACCGCCGCGATGCGCTCCTCGACGATCTTCGGATCCACGATGTTCTGGGTCCGGAGCTCGATCTCCGCGCTCCGCTTGAAGATGGCCTCGCACTCCTCGCGGCCCGCCGGGTGCCCGCACCCCGCCGCGAGCGGCAGCTCGACGAGCAAGGCCAGGAACGACGCGAGCCCGAGGGCCGAGCCCCGACCCGGGCTGCCGGAGACCGTGGAGACGGAACACCGCCTCGTCTGAAGCGAACTGAAGCCAGGGCGGCGACGCATGGCCGCGACGATGGCGCCATGCCTGTCAGGGCGCAACTGTCAGGGCGAATCGGGGCGAATCGGGGCGAATCAGGGCGAATCAGGGCGTGACCACGTCCAGCGGCCAGGGCGCAGCCGTCGGGGCGCCACCGCGCCCGGCGGCCAGCCGGGCCTGAGTCAAGCCTGGAAAGCTCGCGTCTTGCTGGAACGCCTGTCCAGGTCTGTTAGGATTGCTTTCTGTGCGCAAGGCGAGCGAGCACGGTGACAGCGTGGGCGGCGCTCGAGCCGTCCGTGGGGGCTCCGGCGGTGCGTCGCGGCGCACGAAGCCGGGGGCGGGGGCCATTGCTGGCAGCGGGGGCGAGGCGGGCCTGGAGGACGCCCCACGAAAGAAGCGGCCCAGCAGCGCGCCGCGGCGGCGGGCGCCGGCGGCGTCGCTGACGGCCGAGGAGATGCTGCGGCGCGCGCTCGGCGCGGAGACGCCGCGGTCGCGCGCGCTGTGGGCGCGGCGGGGCCTGTCGCTCCGAGGGCCGCTCGACAGGACGACGCAGGCGATGCTGCTGAGGCAGCTCTACCTCGCGTACTTCGAGACGCGCCGCTTCGAGCGGGCGTCCGAGGTGGCCGAGCAGATCGTGGCGCTCGGCGTGCTGAGCGACGTCGCCCACCAGGACGCCGCGCGGGCGAAGCAGGCGCTCGGCGACATCGAGGGGGCGGTGGGCCACCTCCGGCTCGCGGCGCGCACGGGGCCGGCGAGCCGCCGGGCGTTCCACTGGTGGACGCTGGGCAGCGTGTACCACCTGGCGCGCCGGTACGACGAGGCGATCGGCGCGCTCACGCGGGCCGCGCGCTGGGGCACGCGGGACAAGCCGCTTTACCAGGGGCACCTCGCCGTCGTGCAGTGCGAGAGCGGCAGGACGGTGGAGGGGCTCGGCGCGCTGATCGACCGGCTCTCCGAGGTGCCGGCGGGCCAGGGATACGGCCGGTTCGTGCTGGGGCAGATGGCTTACTTCGACCGTCGCTGGGACGAGGCCAAGAAATACCTGGAAGCCTTCGTACAGCGGAGCACCTCGGGCAGGGCGGCGGTCGCCATCGCGCTCGGCGGGGAGATCGAGGCGGCGCGTCAGACGCTGGCGACGATGGCGAAGCGCTGACGGCGGTCCGAACGGAAGACGGAAGGGAGCGCGCCGCACGACGGCGATCGCTTTGCTATAGAACCTCCGTCATGACCGCTTCGACCCGTCTCCAGGGAAGCGCCGGCGCCGCACCGGCAGGTCTTCAGCGCGGCGCGCTCGGCACGTCAGATCGCGCGCTCGGCACGTCGGATCGCGCGCTGGCCGCGCTGATCGCGCTCGCGGTGCTCGCGTGCCCGGGGCTCGCGCTGGCCGCCGACGAGCCGGATCTGTTCACCCGCGGTCTCCAGGCCGGCCCGCTCTTCGCGGGGCTCGCCGCGCTCGCGGGCGGCCTGCTCACGTGCCTCACGCCGTGCGTCTACCCGATGATCGCCATCACGGTGAGCATCTTCGGGGCGCGGGAGGCGAAGTCCCGGCGCGAGGCGATGCTGCTCTCGACGAGCTTCGTGCTCGGCATCGTCGTGCTCTTCACGGCGATGCTCGTGGTCGCGGCGCTGACCGGGAGCCTGTTCGGCAGCGTGCTCGCGAACCGGTGGGTCATCGTCGGCATCGCGATGGTGTTCATCGCGCTCTCGCTGTCCATGTTCGGCGCCTTCGACATGACACTGCCCGACACGCTGATGCAGCGGCTCTCGCAGGTCGGCGGCATCGGCTACGGCGGCGCGTTCCTGCTCGGGCTGGTGAGCGGCCTGGTCGCCGCGCCGTGCACCGGGCCCGTCCTCACCGGCATCATCCTGTGGATCGGCAAGACCCAGAACATCGGCCTCGGCGCGCTGGTCGGCGCCACCTTCTCGATCGGGCTCGGCCTGCCGTTCTGGCTGGTCGGCACGTTCGCCGTCGCGCTCCCGAAGGGCGGCAAGTGGATGCTCGGGGTGAAGTCGTTCTTCGGGATCGTGATGCTGATCGTCGCGCTCTATTTCCTGAAGACGACGTTCCCGGCGCTGTCGTCGCTCGCGCGGCCCACGCCGCAGTTCATGGCGGTGATGGCGGGCCTGGTGGCGCTCGGCCTCGCGCTCGGCGCGGTGCACCTGTCCTGGGACGACGGCGGCCTCGGGGTGAAGGTCCGCAAGGGGCTCGGGATCGCGCTCACGGTCGCCTGCGGCTTCCTGCTCGTCGCGAGCCTGGACCTGCCGCGCCTCGCCTCGCCCGTCCCGGCGGCGGTGGCCGGCGAGGCCGCGCCGCGGCAGCTCACGTGGCTGCACGAGGAGCCGGTGGCCGTCGCGAAGGCGAAGGCGGAGAAGCGGCCGCTGCTCGTGGATTTCACCGCGGAGTGGTGCGGCGCCTGCAAGCAGCTCGACAAGGACACCTTCTCGGATCCCCGCGTGATGGCCAAGGCGGGGCACTTCGTCGCGGTGAAGGTCGACGCGACGGACGACGAGGATCCGCAGGTCGACGCGGTGAAGGGCAAGTACAGGGTCGTCGGCCTGCCCACGGTGGTGATCTACGACTCCACCGGGGCCGAGCGGAAGCGCTTCAACGACTTCGTCGGCCCGGACGTGTTCCTGGCCGCGCTCGAGGGCATCCAGTAGCGCCGTGCCCATGCGCCCCTCCCTGCTCGGCGTCCGCGCGCGCGGCTCCCTCTGCGCCCTCTGCTTCCTGGTGGTCCTCTCCGGCTGCGGCGTCGGGGCCCCGCCGACCGGCACCGTGGTGGTCGGGGTGACGAGCGAGCTGCTCCCGGGGGTCGACATCGACAGGATGCGCGTGGTCCTGCGCGCGGCGGGCGAGCTCGTGCGCGACGACGTGATGACGCACCGGAGCGGGCAGCTCTTCTTCCCCCGGGAGTTCGCCTTCAAGGACCTCGACGACCTGACGGCGGTGGAGATCTCGCTGGAGGCGTTCGGGGCCGAGGACCCGGACAGGCCGGTGCTCGTCCGCACCGCGATGACCCAGGTGACCGGCGGCCGCACGACGCTCCTGGAGCTGCGCCTCGAGCGGGAGTGCGTCGTCGCGCCCGGGGCCGCCACGTGCCCGGCGCCGCAGACCTGCGTCGCCGGCGGCTGCAGCGCTCCCTTCGTGGATCCCCGGCAGCTCGATCCGTACGACCCCTCGTGGAAGGAGGACGCGGAGCCGGACCTCTGCAAGCCGGACGGCGCCGGGGCGCCGGTGGTCGTCGTCGGCGAGGGGCAAACCGACTACTTCCCGCTCGAGGATCTCGACGAGGTCCAGGTCGAGGCGGGACCGCAGGGCGGGTATCACATCTTCATCGCCACCCGGATCAAGAACCTCCGCCGGTCCGGCTCGACCACCGTGGTGAGCGGCGTCGTGCCCGAGCTCGGCACCACGATCGAGCCGCTCCGGGTGATCTTCACCCTGGACCAGGACGAAGGCGGCTTCTGCAAGCTCCCGGGGCTGCGGTTCCGGCTGGACGGGGAGCGGGAGATCGAGGAGCTGCTCGGCAAGGTCGTGGACGTCGAGGTGACCGTCACCGATACCGACGGGGACACCGGGACCGGCAAGCGGAAGGTGACGCTCTCGGAGACGATCCTGTAGCCGCTGGTACGCAGGTCAGAAATCCTGCTCGCGCGCGGCGCGCCAGCGCGTCATCCAGCCGCCGGTGAGCAGATCGAGGGACACCTCGGCTTCGAGCGCCTCGAGCGTCGCGGCGCGGTGCTCCTCGGGGCTCCGGCCCGGGTCTGCCGCGAGCGCGACGGCGCGCTGCCACGCGAAGAGCAGCTCGATGACGCGCGCCATGAGCTTCGCTTGCAGCTCGGCGCGCTCGCGGCGGAGGCGCTCCAGGGCGATCTCCTCGTCGACGAACACCAGGCGGTCGAGCCGCCATGTCGCGCGCGCCTCGAGCCAGAGGCTCGTGCCGCCGGAGGCCGTCCTGCGCGCCGGGTCGTACTCGGTGGGCGCCAGGTTCTCCGCCTCGTCGACGAGGCGCGAGACGCGGAGCCGGAGCTCCGGGAGCAGCGACGACGTCCGGGCGCGCGAGGCGAGCGCGTCGATGCGCGCCCCCGGGTCGAGCAGGCGCGCCTGTCGCAGCGCCGCCTCCACGGCCGCGCGCGCCATCGCCGGCGTGACCCGGACCGGCAGCGGGAGCTGCGGCTCCGCCTCGGCGGGCGGCGCGGGAGGCGCCTCGGGGAGCTCGAGCGCCGGCGCGGCGCCGGGCGCGCCCCGGGCCTCGGCGGCAGGCTTCAGCCGGGGCGCCTCCGACTCGGCGACGGAGGAGGGAGGCGGCGCGCGCGGGCGCTCGGACGTCCGCTCGAGGGGGACGCTCGCGAGCAGCATGCCGCTGACGGAGCGCTCGCCGCGCTCGAGCCGAGCGACCCCGAGCTGGACCGCGATCCAGAGCGGCTGCGCGCGCCCCGGCGACGCAGCCCAGAGCTCGTGGGGCGCGGTGTCGAGGCGGTCCATGCGCGCGTCGAGCGCGGTGGGCTCGTCGTCGGAGGGGAGGTCCGCGCGCGCCTGCGGCGCGGACAGGGCGCACGCGAGCGCGCCGAGGAGGAAGAGGGCGGAGCGGTGGAGGGATCGGTGGTTCGTTTGCACGCGAGCTGGGTCGACGGCCGCGCGTCGCCAGTTGCGTGCGACGGGCCGCGCGGCTCGCTCAGCGGTCCCCGGACGGCGTGCGCGCCCCGGTGGCGAAGCTCCGCCAGAGCTCGGTTCCGCCGCCCAGGGGGCGTGCCCATCCCGCGCCCGAGCGCAGCTCGCTGCCGCCGCCCAGGCTGCGCAGCTCGCTGCCGCCGCCCAGGCTGCGCAGCTCGCTGCCGCCGCCGAGGGACTGAGCCCCCTCGGCGCCGATGCGCCGGAGCGCCTCGCTGGCGTGGGGCGGACCGCCGCGCCCGAGCCCGGGCCCGACGCCTCCGCCACCCCGCCGACCGAGCTCGCTGGCCCCGCCCCGGGTCGCCGCGACCGCCTGCGCGATCGCCTCCGGGGTCGGCACCGTCCCCGAGGGGAAGCGGGGTGGGCCCTCGCTGGCCCGGCCGCGGGTCGCCGCGACCGCCTCCGGGGTCGGCGTCGTCCCCGCGGGAAAGCGGGGAGGCTCCGCGCTCGGGGGGAAGCGCCCCGTCTCGACGACGCCCGGCGCGCCGTGGCCGGTGGTGCCCACGTCGACACCGGGCCCCTGGAGCGGCGCCGATGCGGCGGCCTCGGGTGCGGCGGCCTCGGGTGCGGCGCCGTGGGGCGAGGCGGCATCTGCGGCCTCGGTGCGCGCGTCGCCCGTCACGAACGCGACCGCCTCCGCAGATGCGGACGTGCTCGCGGAGGGCGCAGCCACCGCCACGTCGCGGCTCGCGACCGGCGTGGCAGCCTGGGGGGCGGCGTCGCGGCCCCGGGCGGGCGCGGCGGCCTCGGTGACCACGTCGCCGCTCGCGACGGCCGCAGCTGCCTCCGCAGCGACGTCGCCGCCGCGCGCGGCCGGCACGCTCGAAGGCGGCGCAGGCGCGATCGCCGACGCCGCGTCCGGCGCCGCTCCTGCCACGGTGGAAGGCGTCCCGCCCCCACCGCTGCCCCTCGGAAATTCCACCAACACTGTAGAGATATCGAGCGCACCGGATGCCGTGGAGTACACCTCGCCGTCGGTCCCCTCGACGTGCGGCGCCGAACCGCTCGAGGCGGCGAGGCTGCCCGGCGGGATCTCGTCCGGCAGCGCCGCGGGCTCGGGGGCGACGGGCGCTTCCGGGGACGGCTTCGGCGCGACCGGCAGCGCGCGTGGCGCGGCGACCTCGAGGCCCACCGCGAAGGGCTCGAACGCGTCGCCGGCGAGCCAGCCTGTGCACATCCGGAGGTGCGCGCCGGCCGGGATGTCGCGCACGAACATATCCCCGAAGAGCGCGTCGATCGCGAGATCGCGCTGCTCGACCACGGGCCTCTCCCAGCTCGGGAGCACCGCGACCACGCGGATCACGAGCTGCCCATCCGGCCGACGCGCGCGCGCTCGCGCGAGCGTCCTGGGGCGCACCTCCCAGTAGAGGTAGAGCGTCTCCGGATCGACGGCGAGGCCGACGATCTCGTCGACGTCGTACCGCGCCGGCATCTCGGTCGGCTCGTCCTGCGCGACCGCCGCGAGGCTCAGCGCCGCGCCCGCGCGGCTGTCCTCCGCGACCGGCGATGCCTGCGCCGGAGCCTCCGCGGGCGGCAGATCGCGCGGCGACGGCACCTGAGCGACGGCAGGCGCTTCGGAGACGGCCTCAGGCTGCCCGGCCTGCTCGTCGGCGGCCGGGGCCTCGACCAGCGCGACCGAGCCGGGGGCTTCCGCCCCCGCCACGCCGGCGGCTTCCGGAGCAGCGCCCTTCGTGGCCTCTGCCTCTTCCGCCTCTGCGTCTGCAGCCGCCGCGCCCGCTACGCCGGGAGGCTCCGGAGCAGCGACCGTCGCGTCCGCCACGCCAGCGTCCTCTGCGCCAGCGTCCTCCGCGTCGGCGGCCTCGGCTGCCGCCTCCTCGTCCGCCGCGTCCTCCTCGTCCGCCGCGTCCTCCTCGTCCGCCGCGTCCGCCGCGTCCTCGTCCGCCGCGTCCGCCTCCTCCTCGTCCGCCGCGTCCTCCTCGTCCGCCGCGTCCTCCTCGTCCGCCTCCTCCTCGTCCGCCTCCTCCTCCTCGTCCCTCGCCGCCGCGCCCGTTCCCTCCTCCTGTTCGCGCTGCGCCTTCTCGATCAGCCGCGCGCGGAGCTGCCGCGCCTCCTCGTGCTGCGGCGCGCGCGCGAGGATCTCGTCGAGCACCGCGATGGCGCGGGCCGTGTGCCCCTGCGAGGCGTAGATCTCGGCCAGCGTCGTCGTGGGCAGCGGCGGCGGCGGGGGCGGCGGCCACTGCTCGGGCGGGGGCTCGCCGCGCAGCGCGCGCGCGGTCTCCGGCATGTGCAGGCCGCGCTCGACCACGCGCGACAGCAGATCGCGCGCCCGCCCGAGGAAGCCGCGCGCGCGCGCCCGCTCCGGCTCGCTCTGCGCGGCGCGCGCCAGGATCTCGTCGACGAGCTCGGCCTTCGTGAGCACGCGCGGCCGCGGCACCCCGAGCCCTTCGGCGCGCGCTATCAGCTCCTCCCGCGTCAGCCCGTCGAGCTCCCGGCGCTCCATCGCCGTGGACGCTACCACATCCGACGCGCGCCCACCGTCGCGCGCCGCCGGGCGCCGCTCAGCGAAACGCGCCCTCCGCCGCCGGATCCTCGACGAGCGACGCGAGCCGCGCGCGCGCGGCCTCGGCGTCGCGCGCGATCTGCTCCTTGAGCTCCGGGAGCCCGGAGAACCGCCGCTCCTCGCGCAGCCGGGCGATCAAGTGCACGCGCAGCGCCGCGCCGTAGAGATCCTCGTCGACGTCGAAGAGGTGCACCTCGAGGTTCGGCCGCGCCTGCCTCGACGCGTCGACCGTCGGCCGCACGCCGACGTTCGCCACGCCGCGGGCGAGCGCGATCGCGCGGCCCGACGGGGTCACCCGATCGACCAGCGTCGCGTAGACGCCGAACGGCGGGAGCGCCTCCTCGATCTCGTCGAGGTTGCACGTGGGGAAGCCGATCGTCCGCCCCCGCTTGGCCCCTTGCGCGACGACGCCGGACAGCATGTGCGGGCGGGACAGCATGTGCTCGGCCGCGCCGAGGTCCCCGCGCGCGATGGCCGCGCGGACGCGGGTGCTCGACCACGCCCCGTCGGCGTCGCCGACGAGCGGGTGCGACCGCGTCTCGAAGCCGAGATCCTCCCCGAGGCGCCCCAGCGTCGTGAAGTCCCCGGCGCGCCCGTGGCCGAACCGGAAGTTCGCGCCGACGAGCACGACGCGCGCGGCGAGCCGATCGAGCAGCACGCGCCGCACGAACTCCTCCGGCGTCTGCGCCGCGAACGCGCGGTCGAACGTCACCACGTCGACCCGGATCGCCGGCTGCACGCGGCGGATCAGCTCGATCTTGCGCGGCAGCGCCGTCAGCGTCGGCGGCGGGGTGCGGCCGAGGACGCTCGCCGGGTGCGGCGCGAACGTCAGCGCCACCGGATCGAGCCCCCGCCGCTCCGCGTCGAGCGCGGCGTCGGCGAGCAGCGCCTGGTGCCCCCGGTGAACGCCGTCGAAGTTGCCGATGATGACGAGGCTGCCCCGCGGCTCGACCGCGGCGCGCCCCCCCTGCCCGCCCGAGGCGGCAGCGAGATGCTCCACAGCCGCTACCTAACCCGAAGCCGCGCCGAACGAAAAGCCGTGGGAAGCGAGCCGGAAAAGAAGCCGCGGGCACGATACACCCGTACAGCCGAGCGTCCGATGTACAGAGTCACTTGACGGCCCCATGTCAGGCTGATAGAGCCGCGCCTCCCTAAATGGGCTGGAGGCGCGCCGTGTTCAAGAGAGTCAGTATCTTCTCCGGCAACGCCAATCTCGCGCTGACCCAGGAAATCTGTCAGGTCCTCGAGCAACCGATGGGGAAGTCGCGCGTGTCGCGCTTCTCGGACGGCGAGACGTTCTGCGTCATCCAGGAGAACGTCAGGGGCGTCGACACCTATGTCGTGCAGCCCACCTGCTCGCCGGTGAACGACAGCGTGATGGAGCTGCTGATCATGGTCGACGCGCTCCGCCGCGCCTCGGCCGGCTCCATCACGGCGGTCATCCCGTACTACGGCTACGCCCGACAGGACCGGAAGGTCGCGCCGCGGACGCCGATCACCTCGAAGCTCGTCGCCGACCTCATCGTCGCCGCCGGGGTGAACCGGATCGTCGCGCTCGACCTGCACGCCGGGCAGATCCAGGGCTTCTTCAACATCCCGTTCGACCACCTGTTCGCGATGCCGGCGCTGCTCGACCACCACCTCCGCGAGAACTACGGCAAGGACGTCGTCATCGTCTCGCCGGACGCCGGCGGCGTGGAGCGGGCCCGCGCCTACTCGAAGCGCCTCCAGGGCACGCTCGCCATCATCGACAAGCGCCGCGAGCGCGCGAACGAGAGCGAGGTCATGAACATCATCGGCGAGGTGGCCGGCAAGAACTGCCTCATCCTCGACGACCTCATCGACACCGCCGGCACCCTGGTCAACGCCGCCAACGCCCTGATGAAGCAGGGCGCGAAGAGCGTCGCCGCCTGCGCGACGCACCCGGTCCTGTCCGGCCCGGCGGTCGAGCGCATCAAGGAGTCGCCCCTCACCGAGGTGGTGGTGACGAACTCGATCCCCCTCTCCGAGGAGGCGAGGGCCTCCGGCAAGTTCAAGGTCGTCTCGGTGGCGCGGCTGCTCGCCGAGGCGATCCGCCGCATCCACCACTCGGACTCGGTGAGCTCGCTCTTCGTCTGACCGGCTGAGCGCGCCCGGCGGCCGACCGGGGTGACAGAAGCGCAGGCGACGCAGGTCGCCCCCGCGCCCCTGCCACAAAACGCGCCCCCGGCGACGAAGGCTCGACTTTCTCTTCTTCGTTCTGCTATAGCGCCGCACCCTACGCCGGAGCGGACCGCGCATCGCGGACCCCCCGGGTCACTTCTGGAGCCGTCGACATGGAGATCATCAAGCTCAACGCCACGAGGCGCGAGGAGAGCGGCAAGAGCGCGTCGAGCCGCCTGCGCCGCGCCGGACAGATTCCCGCCATCGCCTACGGGCGCGAGCTCGCGCCGATTTCGGTCGCCGTCTCGCCGAAGGCGCTCCTTCAGGTGCTCGGCTCCGACCACGGCAAGAACTCCGTGGTCGAGCTGGCCGTCGAGAACGGCGAGACGCTCACCGTCATGGTGCGCGATTACGACTACCACCCGGTCTCGCGGGAGCTCGTCCACGCCGACTTCATCCAGGTGAAGCTCGACCAGCCCGTCGACGTCCACATCCCGTTCCGCTGCGTCGGCAAGCCGAAGGGCGTGGTCACCGGCGGCGTGCTCCAGCAGATCTTCCGCACCATCCCGGTGCGCTGCCTGCCCGAGAAGATCCCGTCGTTCATCGAGATCGACGTGACCGAGCTCGACATGGGCGAGTCGTACAAGGCCAGCGGGCTGAACCTGCCCGAGGGCGTGAAGGCCCTGCTCGCCGACGACCAGACCATCGCCGTGGTCAACGCGCCCGAGAAGGCCGGCGCCGAGGAAGAGGCGAAGCCGGCTGCCGGCGCGCCCGCCGCGGCGGGCGCTGCTCCGGCCGCTGGCGCGGCCGCTCCCGCGAAGGGCGGCGCCGCTCCGGCCGGCGACAAGAAGGACAAGAAGTAGCCCCGAAGCGGGCCGCGCGGCGAGACGCGCGCGGCCTGCCTCGCGGCGAGGCGCGCGCTGCCTGCGCCGCCTGACCGCGCGCGGCGCCCCGCCCTCGATCCTTCCAGGACTCAGCAGAACCCGCCCGTCATGCTGCTCGTGGTCGGCCTGGGAAACCCGGGCAAGGAATACGCCGCTCACCGGCACAACGTCGGCTTCATGGCCGTCGACGCGCTGGCCGAGGAGGTCCGGGCCGATCCGTTTCGCGAGAAGTTCTCGGGCGTGCACGCGAAGGCGGAGATCGCCGGGCAGCCGGCGATCCTGCTCAAGCCCATGACCTACATGAACGAGTCCGGGCGGAGCGTTCAGCCGGCCATGGCCTTCTTCAAGATCGCGCCGTCCGGCCTGATCGTGCTCCACGACGAGCTCGATCTGCCCTTCGGCACGGTTCGCCTGAAGGTCGGCGGCGGCCACGCGGGGCACAACGGGCTGCGCTCGATCATCGCGCACTGCGGGACGGGGAACTTCGGGCGCGTCCGCCTCGGGATCGGCCGGCCGCCCGCCGGCTTCCGGGGCGAGGTCGCGGACTACGTCCTGTCGGGGTTCGACGCCGTCGAGCGCGCGGGGCTGCCCGACTGCTTGAAGCAAGCTGTCCAAAGTGTGCTAGAAGTCGCCGCCCGCGGCTTCGACGCCGCGATGAATGTTCGAAACACCCGGCCGAAGCCGGGCAAGAGGCAGAAGGGCGAAGGGGACGGGTCGACAGACCCAGCTCCGACCGCGAAGGGAGAGAGGGGACCCCTCCCCCCGACGCAGAAGCCCTGATCCTCTACGGAGCCAGCGTGTCGAGCTCGCCGGTGCGTCGCTCGACACGCTGCTCCTTTCCTCGCTCCGGGGCGCCGCCCCGGGGCCATTGTCCGAGAGGGAAGACGGAATGAGCCGACAGGTAACGGCGCCCGGGCGCGCCAGAGAGTACGAGACGATTTACATCCTGCGACCTGACATCGACGCCGACGGCGCCGAGCGGATCGGGTCGCGCCTCGCCGAGGTCGTGGGCCGCGAGGCCGGCCGGCTGACCAAGGTCGAGACGTGGGGGCGCCGCCGCCTCGCGTACGACATCGCCAAGCACCGCCGCGGCGTGTACGTGTACCTGAAGTACCTCGGCGGCGGGAAGGTCGTCTCCGAGGTCGAGCGCAACCTGCGCCTGTTCGACGGCGTGCTGAAGTACCAGACGGTGCTCGTGCGCAACGACGTCGAGGCCGAGGGCGTCGCGATCGCCGACGAGGACGTGAAGTTCGAGCGCCTGGAGCTCGCGCCGCTGGAGGACGACCGCGACGACTCGCGCGAGCGTCAGCTCGGCCTGATCGAGCCGGAGCGCCGCGTCGACCGGAGCTCCGAGGCCGCCCCGCCGGATCTCGAGGACGGCGAAGAGGCCGAGGCGGAAGGCGCGACCGACGAGGAGGAGAGCTGAGCAATGAACGGCCGCAACAACGACATGGGCCGCAACGGCGGCGGTGACTACGACGATCGCGACTTCGGTCGCACGCCCGACCTGAACGCGGACGCCCCCGGGCGCCGCCGCACGGGCCGCAAGCGCGTCTGCCGCTACTGCGCGGACAAGGCGCTGGTCATCGACTACAAGGACCCGCAGGCGCTCAAGTACTTCATCTCGGAGCGCGGCAAGGTCGTCCCGCGCCGCATCAGCGGCAACTGCGCGCGCCACCAGCGCAAGGTGACCCTCTCGATCAAGCGCGCGCGCAACATCGCGCTCTTGCCGTTCACCGTGACGGCGTAGGAGGTCGATCATGGCAACCCACATCCATGTGGTCCTCACCGAGGATCTCCACAACGTCGGCAAGAGCGGCGAGCTCGTGAAGGTTCGCCCGGGCTTCGCGCGCAACTACCTCATCCCGCGCGGCCTCGCGGTGGGCGCCACCGCCGAGAACGTGTCCCGGATCGAGCACGAGAAGCGGGTCGCCGAGTCGCGCGCCGCCAAGACGCGCTCCGAGGCGGAGCAGCTCGCGGGCAAGCTCAACCAGGTCAAGCTCACGATCAGCCGCCCGGTCGGCGAGGGCGACAAGCTGTACGGCTCGGTCACCGCGCGCGACATCGAGGAGGCGCTCGCCGCGCAGGGGTTCAGCGTGGACCGGCGCCGCATCGAGACCGACACGATCAAGTCGCTCGGCGCCCACGCCGTGACGATCCGCCTCGCCCCGTCGATCACGGCGTCGGTCGAGGTCACGGTCGCCGCCAAGTAGCCCCCGGAAGCGCGGGCCTCGCCCGCGCTTCCACCCCGTCCTCCAGGCGCGGCTCGCCCGCGCTTCCACCTCACCCGCGCTTCCGCCTCACCCACGCCCGCGCGACGTCGTGCCCCCGCGCCACCGCGCGCAGCATGAGCGTCGCGTCCGCCCACGCCGCTCGCTCTTGCCACACGAGGCTCGCCAGCATCCCGGCGCAGAACGCGTCGCCCGCGCCCGTCGGATCGAGCGGCCGCACCGGGCGCGGCGCGACCGAGCGCTCGCCGCCCGGGCCGAGCACGAGCGTCGCTCGCGCGCCGTCGGTGACGACGAGCGTCGCCTCCGGGCGCAGCCGGTCGCGGAGCGCGCGCGCCGTCGTCCCCAGCACGTCGAGATCGCCGACGCTGCACTTCACGAGGTCGGCCTCGCCGAGGAGCCGGAACCAGCCGCGCACGCCGGCGCCTGGCTCGCCCGCGGCGCGCTCGGCGCGCGGCCACATCCGCGGGCGCGCGTTCGCGTCGACCGAGACGGCGCACCCCTCGCGCCGCGCGCTCGCGGCCGCCCGCGTGACCGCGCCGACCGCCCCGCGCACCGGCGCGATCCCGGTGAAATGCACGACCCGGGTCTGCCATCGCGCCGGCGTCGCCGCGGCGAGCGCGCGCGCCTCGATGTCGCCTTGCCTGTACCCGAGGAAACGCGCCTCGCCTCGCTCGATCGCGGCGAACATGAGGCCGGTGCGCGCCGCGCCCAGGGCAAGCCGGCTCACGTCGACGCCGGCCGCGGCGACCTCATCCCTCAGCCCGCGCCCCAGCGCGTCGTCGCCCACCGCGGCGCACAGCCCCGACGGGACGCCGAGCCGGGCGAGCGCCGTCGCGGTGTTCACGGCGCCGCCGCCAGGCACGCGGCGCAGCAATTTTGCCCGCTCCAGCGGAACGCCCTCCGGCGCAATCAGGTCCCACAGCGCTTCACCCACGCAGACCACCTCGGCGGGTTCAATCCTTGTTTGACGCGTTTTGTGATCCACAATGGCGGCTCCCGTGATGGTTCATGGCCGGGCGCAAGGCGCCATCGCAGCTCAGTCAAGCGCGAAGGGAAATGGCGATGAGACCGGGGTTGCGCGATTTCCATACCTCGCCGCCCGCGGCGCCTCGCCTGGACGCGCTGCTCCTCCGCCGCGATCGGAGGGGCGCCGCCTGAACGTGGAGCCTGCATTGGGATGGCCACCGCACGAACGCTCACTGCGATGCAAACAGAAACCCTTCTCAGGGCTGCCCATGTTCTGATAGACGGAAATCGACCCTGCACCCGACGCCCCGAAGGACCGTTGCGCCTTCGGGGCGTCGCCCATTTCGGCTCCTGTGGAAAAGCTCGGGGCGGGATGGGGGGAATCGGTGGGGAGGAGATGCACGGATGATGAGAATGATGGAGCGCCGCGGCCAGCGGCCTCAGAGGGTCGAGCCCCCCATCGTCGCCGGGCGTGTGCCGCCGCACGACCTCGACGCCGAGGCGGCGGTGCTCTCCGCCATCCTGCTGCACCGCGACGCGCTCGATCGGGTGCTCGAGATCCTGAAGGCGGAACATTTTTACAGCGAGGCGAACAGCCGCATCTACGAGGGCGCGCAGGAGCTCGCGGCCGCCGGCACGCCGATCGACATCGTGTCGGTCGCGTCCTGGCTCCGCGACCGCGAGCGCCTTGTGCAGGTCGGCGGCGCGGCGTACCTGGCCCAGCTCGCGGACGCGACGCCGGCGGTCGCCCACGTCGCCGCACACGCGCGGGTCGTGTACGAGAAGTGGCGCGTACGCCAGCTCATCGCGACGTGCCAGCGCGTCGCGGCCGAGGGGTACGGCGACGTCGGCGTCGTGCAGGAGTTCATCGACGGCGCGGAGCAGGCGGTCTACCAGCTCGCGCGCACGCCGCAGGGGACGTCGACGCAGCCGATCGCCCAGGTGCTCAAGGCCGCGTTCGAGCAGATCACCGCGGCCGCCGAGCGCGGCGACCGGATCACGGGCATCTCGACCGGGTACGAGAAGCTCGACGCGAAGACGGCCGGCCTGCACGACGGCGACCTGACGATCGTCGCGGCCCGCCCCGGCATGGGCAAGACGTCGTTCGTCCTCAACCTCGCCGTGAACGTCGCGTCGCCGCGCACGGTGAGCTCGCCCGGCCCCGACGACGTGGGGCACGGCGTCGAGCGGCACGACCCCGGCTTCGGCGCGGCGGTCTTCTCGCTCGAGATGCCGCGCGAGCAGCTCGCGACACGTATGGTCTGCAGCGAGGGCCGCGTGGATGTCGGCAAGCTCCGCCAGGGCTTCCTGCAGCCCGACGACTGGCGCCGCCTGACCGAGGCGGCGTCCTTCCTGTCGACCCTGCCGATCTGGATCGACGACACGCCGGCGATCTCGCTCCTCGAGCTGCGCGCCAAGGTGCGGCGCATCCAGGCCGAGTACGACCGGGCGCCGAGCGACGGCCACCCGGGGCGGCGCGTGGGGCTCGTCGTCATCGACTACCTGCAGCTCATGAAGGGGCGGGACGGCGTGAACAGCCGCGAGCAGGAGATCAGCGAGATCTCCCGCGGGCTGAAGCAGCTCGCGAAGGAGCTCAAGCTGGCGGTCATCGCGCTGTCGCAGCTCAATCGCGCGGTCGAGACCCGGACCACCAAGGACAAGCGCCCTCAGCTCTCCGACCTCCGCGAGTCGGGCGCCATCGAGCAGGACGCCGACAACATCATCTTCATCTACCGCGACGAGTACTACAACGCGGAGACCACCAACCAGAAGGGCATCGCGGAGCTCATCGTCGCCAAGCAGCGCAACGGGCCGACGGGCAAGGTGCTCACGCGGTTCACGTCGTCGTGCACCCGGTTCGACAACCTCGCGCCCGGCGACTACCCGGAGCTGGTGGACGACGAGTAGGGGGCGCTGCCTGCTCCTCCCCGCGCGCTCGGACCCAAGCAGCGGCGGCGGTCGCGCATCGGAACAGCACCGATGATCCGCTCGCCCGAGAGGCCGCCGCTCCCCTCCGCCGTCCGGGGGCGCCGCCCCCGCCCCGGGGGCCTCGCCGCGCTGGCGCTCGCCTGCGCGACGTGCGCGCCGCCCGCGCAGAACGGCAGCGTGGTCGTGTCGTCCGGCGCGGCCGAGCGGCTCGGCATGCTGTGCCGGTGGGGGCACGGCGACGCGGAGCAGGGCGAGCTCTGCCCGAGGGCCGACGGCGCGGCGCGGCCGGCGCGCGTCCGGCGGATCGCGGGTCCCGCGGACGCGCTCTCGGGGCCGCTCGCGGCGGGGCGGCCCGGCGACCACGTGCTCGAGAACGACGAGATCGCCGTGGTCGTCGAGCAGCTCGGCCCCGGGGCGGGGCTCGCGGAGAGCGGCGGCCACGTCATCGACGCGGCGGACGCGCGGGCGCGGCGCGACGAGCTCGGGCAGATCGTCGCGCGGCTCGGCGCCCCCGCGCGGCAGGCGGTCTACAGCGAGCTCGCGACGGGCGCCGGCGAGGACGGCGCCGCCTGGATCGAGGTGCGCGGGCGCGGCGGCGCGGGCGGCGCGCTCTCTGTCACGACCCGCTACACGCTCGGGCCGCGCGACCGGGCGCTCGTGATCGCGACGTCGATCCAGAACGACGGCGGCGCGCCGATCGAGGGGCTCGACCTCGGCGACGTCGTCCACTGGGGCGCGGCGGCGCCGATCGCGCCGGCCAGCGCGCCGGGGTCGCGGGGCGAGCGCGAGGCGCCCTACGTGGCCGGCGTGGGGACGGGCGTCGCGTACGCGCTCGCCGCGGCGGACGGCGCGCCGCTCCGCGCGCGCAGCGGCGCCGGCTTCAGCGACGCGACGTTCGCCCGGCCCGCCGCGCTGCCGCCCGGGGGGCGCGCCGCGTACCAGCGGGTCCTCGCGGTCGCGCCGCGCGGCGATCCGCTCGCCGTCGCGACGGAGCTCTTCTTCCTCGGCGGCGGCGCGCCCGGCGGCGTCGCGATCGAGCTCGTGGACGCCCGCGGCGCGCCGCTCCCGCCGCTCGCCGGCAAGGTGACGCTGACGCCGATCGCCGAGCAAGGCGCCGCGCCGGCGGGCGGCGCCGCGCCGGCGGGCGGCGCCGCGCCGGCGGTCGGGGCGATCGACCTGTGGCTGCGGGCGACCGCCGGCGGCGGGCCGCTCGGCGCCGAGGCGCCGCCGGGGCTCTACGAGGTCGGCTTCGAGGGGAGCGGCCGCCGCGCGCTGGGGGGCGCTCGCGTGAGGATCCGGGCCGGCGAGGTCGCCCCGGCGCGGCTCGCGCTCTCCGGCGCCGGCCGGCTCGCGCTGTCGGTGCGCGAGCGCGTCGGGCCGGCGCCCGCCGCGGGCTCGGCGCTCCCCGGGCGGCCCACGCCGGCGAAGATCAGCCTCTTCGACGCCACGACCGGCAGGGCGGCGGCACCGCCGCTGTTCACGCTGTCCGGCGACCTCGAGATCCCGCTGCCCCCGGGGCAGCACCGGGTCGTCGCCTCGCGCGGGCCGGAGTTCTCGATCGCCGAGGCGACGGTCGACATCGCCGAGGGCGGCGAGGCGCGGATCGAGCTCGCGATCGCGCGGGTCGTCGACACGTCGGGTTACGTCGCCTGCGACCTCCGGCAGCACACCGCGCGGAGCGCCGACGCGGGCGCGTCCGCGGCCGCTCGGGTCGCCTCCAGCGCGGTGGAGGGCGTCGAGTGCGCGGTGGCGAGCGAGCACCACCTCGTGGCGGACCTCGCGCCGGCCGTGGCCGAGCTCAAGCTGGGGGGGCGGCTGCGGACGATCCCGGGCGACGAGCTCACGAGCGCCCGCGGCGGCGCGGGGCTCGGGAGCGTCAGCGTGTTCCCGCTCGACCCGGCCGCGCCGGCCGGGGGCGCCCTGCGGTGGCGCGACCAGACCGCGGGGGCGCTCCTCGGCGAGGTGCGCGCGCTGCCGGGCGAGCGGGTCATCCAGGTGAGCCTCGCGAGCGGCGGCGGCTCGCCCCTGCACGCGCTCGAGGCGCCGCGCGGCGCGCCGGACCTGGGCGCGGACCTCGCCGCGCTCGTCGGGGAGGGCGCGGGCATCGACGCCCTCGAGGTCTGGACCGGGCGCGAGATCGCCGCGCGCGACCGCGCCCTCGAGGAGCTCTGGGGGCTGCTCCGCGCGTCGCGCCCGGTCACGCCGACGGCGACCAGCGACACGCACGGGCTCCTCGGCGCGGAGCCGGGCTACCCGCGCACGTACGTCGGCGTCGCCGACGACGATCCGGGCCGCCTCGACGTGGCCGACCTGGTCGCGGGCCTGCGGCGCCGGCGCGACGTGGTGATCACGAACGGGCCGTTCGTGACGATGCGCCTCGGCGAGGCGCGCCAGGGCGGCGTCGCCTCGGTGCGGCGCGGCGCCCGCCGCGAGGAGCGGTCGCTCTCGATCCGGGTCGAGCGCGCCCCGTGGGTCGACGCGCGGGAGCTCCACGTGCTCGTCGGCGGCGTCGCGAACGGCGCGCCGATCGCCCTGGAGGGCGCGCGCGCCACGCCGGCGGGCGCGCTCGTGGACGAGATCGCGATCCCCGTCGTCGTCGGAGGCGGCGGTGGGCGACCGCCGATGCGGCTGGGCTCCCGCGACGGCGGAGGTCTCGGCGCAAGCCGGTCCGGTCAGAGCGCGCACGGCGCGATCGCCGTCGCCGAGGACACCTTCGTGGTCGCGATCGTCCGGGGCCGGCGGCCGCTCGAGCCGGTGCTCGCCGGCGCGCCGGACGAGATCCTGCCGTTCGCGATGACGGCGCCGCTCTGGATCGACGCCGACGGCGATGGCCGTTCCCTCGGCCGCGCCGCGGCCCCTTAGCGCGGCGAGCCCTGCGGCGCGCGGGTCCTTGGCTTGCGGAGAGCTGTGTATCAAAGCCCCATCGGGGCGACGGCGGCCCAGAGAGCGTCGAGGTCGATGGCAAGCCCTTCAGGACCCACCTGGGACATCGTCCCATCGATCGCAGCCAAGAACACGATGTAGCGGCCTCCGGATCCGAGCTCGAAGACCTCGAACGTGCGGTTGAGCGCATCGATGAGCCAGTACCATCGTACGCCCAGCGCACCGTATTCCCTGCTGGTCGTCAAGCGTGCACGCCGTTGGTCCGCGGGGTTTGCGGAGACCACCTCCAGGACCAGCGTCGGCGTCGAGGGAGCGCCGGTCTCGGCAGACGGATCGTTCGGCATGTAAACGCAGACATCAGGCTTTCGACCCGACACCGCCGATACGGCGAGCTTGTGCCCCCGGCCGCACACGACACCTCCGCGCGGCAGTGCCCACGCACGCAGCACCGTGAGAAACCAGGCTGCGACGGCGTCCTCCAGCGCCGTGGAGGTTTTCTCCTCGACGAGAACGCCTTCGCAGAGCTCTCCGGGGCTGTCGAATGCTAGCCACGCTTCGATCGTCATGCGCTCGACGCGGAGGATGCGCGGCATCTGCCGAGCGGGAGGCACCGTCTGCTCCTCGGTCGGACCTTCCCAGCGGTCCCACCCCTCCTCGGGCTCCCCGATGTCCAGCGCACGAAGCACCCCGCGCGCTGCCTCGACGATCGGCCCCGGCGCGGGGCTCCGGCCCTCCCAGGTCGAAAGCCGATCGCGCAGCTCGGACAGCGACGCGACGAGCCCCGTCGCGTCGCCGGTCGCGTCGCCGGAGGAGCGAAACGCCGTCGTGGCATTCTCGAGCACCGCCGAGAGAGCCTCGCCGGTCGGCGCCTCCTCTTGCGTTCGCATCGCCTTCGCAAGGAGACGCGGGGCTGCCAGGAGCCCCGCGACGTTCAGCGCGGCCGAAAGGCCGAGCGCGAGCGCTCTTGCCTGATCCTCCGCCGCTCCCAGCGAGCTCGGCGTCACGCTCCCAGCGGCCCGATCCGGCGCATTCCTCTTGAGCTCGTCCGTCATGGCTCGATCCTCAAGGGTCCTTGCAGATAGGACCGACGAAATTCCCTTTGAACGCGGAAATCCCCCCCGCTCCGATCGCGACCACGCTGGTCTGCGAAGGCTTCCCAAGCTCGACACAGACGTACGCGCACCAGGACGTGAGCACCAGGCTCTTCAGGAGATCAGACACCCAGTCAGGACAAATCGAGCATCTGGACTTGCCACAATCGGTAACGAAACACAAGTGCCTTGCCGGCGGAGCATTGTATTTGCATGGCACGCGAGAGGCGCAGCCCTCATCGAATTCGCATTCGCTTTTTTCACGCCATGCTGGAAACGTCGCCGGATCCAGCGTCGCCAGCCATGCATCCGCCGAGGCCGCTGCTGCTGGGAGGTACTGCTGCATGAGCTGTTCGAGCGCGGCCTCATCCAGCGTGCTGGGATCGATGCCCGAAGACTCGGCCTGGGCGACCAGGTACGCCGTGGTCAGCGACGCCTTCGCCTGGGCGAGCACGAGCTGTTCCGCATCCACCTGAGCGAACGCCTCGGCGGCCTCCTCCTCCTCCTGCGTGGGCTCTGGAGCGACCGGACTCTCCGGCGTCGCGCCCGTGTCCGTTTCGTTGCCCGTCGAGTCCTCCTCGGTGCTCGGGCCCAATCGGATGACGCAACCCGGAGTCGTCGAGTACCCAACGGATATCGCCAGACCGCAGGCGAGCACTCTGGCACGAACGGTTCTCTTCATGGCAACAATTCTCCTTGTTTCGGGCGCGAATAGAGAGCCATAGAGCCTTGGGTCGTCGTTGATCGACGACGCCGTGGCGATGAGCCAGACGACGGCGGCCTCGTGAGCAGCGCTCGACACTTCTTCCTCCACGAGGCAGCCGTCCACCAGCTCGCCGGGCTCGTACTCCGGCAGCGCAGCCCAGACGGCGCTCGAGAGGCGCTGATCGCTCGTGGACATGGAAGCGGCGCTCGCATGCACGGCCCTGACCCCTACCACGGTTTCCCTTTCAGCGTGGCCGCGCTCGACGCCGGCATACGCAACGCGAGGCCGCCCGGCGGACCGATGCCGGCGCAGGCAGGCCGGACGGGCGTAGCAGCCGATCGCGCGGCGGAGGCCAGCGTAGGTGCGGATAATCGTCCGCGAACGGGCGAACCCGTTGATTTGTTGGCAGATCGTCTCCGGCTGCGGCGAGTGCGACTGCGAGCTGGACGGGGAGCCCTGCTCGATGGAGCTCTCATTCTACCGCGACGACGCGTGCAGCGATCTCGCGCTGACCCAGACGCTCACGACCGAGAGCGTCTGTATCGATCTGCCGGAGCCTGTGGCCTTCGGCGACCTCCAGCTCCGTGTGCTCGCGGAAGGCCACGGCGACTGCATCGATCACGGGCGGGTGGGGATCGCGGAGGGCGAGAAGATCAAGCCCACGTGGGGCAACACGTTCTGCTGCAAGCCCGCCGGCGGCTGACCTTGCGCGGCGCTCGCACGGGCCGGTTCAGCTCACGAGCTCGCCGTCCGCCGCGCCCGCCGCTTCCACCTCTTCCTCGCCGACCACCGGCTGCCCCGGCTCCGTCACGCTCGGCCCCTCGGCCGCGGGCGCCCCGCCATACCGCTTCCCCGCCCGCTCCGAGGCCTTGAGCACGGGCCCGCGGATCGTCTCGATCGCTTCGGCCGGCGCGTCCGAGAGCTCCAGGTTGGAGAGCACCGCGGACACGACCCGGAACCACTGGCTGCGCGCCGCCGCGACCGTCGCCTTGGTCACCGGCGCCGTCTTCTCCTTGGCGGCGAGCTCGTCCCGCCGGTGCTCGATCGCCTCGAGCTCCTTGCCCGTCTTGATCCACCGCTGCGTCGTGTGGAGCAGCGTCGTCTTCCCGGGCGCCGGGATCCCCTTCAGGAGCTCGCCTATCGACGGCTCCTCGTCGAGGAGCCGGGCGACGCGCGCTGTGTTGCCCGCCTCCGCCGTCGGCGACGCCTTGATGATGTTGAGCCCGCTCGGGAACAGCTTCGGCTGCACCTGGTCGCACGTCGCGGCGCGCTCCCTGTCCGGAGGATCCGCGCCGAGGCAATGCGCGCGGTGCGCGTCGATGCCCCAGCAAACGGCCCTGGCGAGGTGATCGTGGCGCTCATCGACGCGCCCGAGCTCGTCGTTCAACGCGCTCATCGCGGCCGACAACCCTGCCTTGCTCGGGCGCACAGCGAGCACGGACTCATGGGCAGCGACGACCTTCGGGTGCAGGCCGGCGATCTCGGGGATCGAGAGGAACAGCCGCTTCCGTTGCGCGTTCTCGACCCACGGGGACACCAGCGCGACCATCTCTTCGATCATCAGGTGTTTCAACATCGCAATAGACCTCCTTGACCGGGGTACAGCGTGTCCGGCCAGGAGACGGTGACGCGGCAGAGCCCGTCAAGCAGCCCGCCAGTTTGCGACGGATCGAGACCAACCCGGCTCGTCGAAAAGATGCTGTTCCGGAGGTCGCGATCGACGCCGACGCTCGTCACGAGCCCACGGCGAGGTCGCGACCGATCGCGGGGGATCTTTTCAGGCCGCGACGAGGTCCCGATCAAAAGAAATGGATCTTTTCATACAAATCGAGAGGTCGCGACCTCTCTGCCGGCTCCTGGAGAGCCTCGGCGCTTGATCGAGACCACGCCGGGGGCATCCGAGAAATGGGCCGGGGGGTCGAGACCGCTCGGCGGCGTCGTTCCGCCGAGCGAGCGAGCAGCGCGTCCACCTCGCCACGGCGCCGCTCTGGATCGACGCCGACGGCGACGGGCGCTCCCTCGGCTGCGCTGCCGAGCCGTGAGCGCGGCGACCTCCGTGGCGCGCCCGGCACGGCAGCGCGGCCCCGCCAGGTGAACATCGAAGGCCAATGCTGGGCCCGCTCCCGGAACGATGGGCGCACGGACATAATATGTATCCCATGCCACAGTTGACACTGCCTCTACGCACGCGCATCGGAATGACTTGGAGGAGGGGCATGCACCACAGGCTGAAAATGAAGGCGATCCCTGTTCTTATTCCTCTCGGCCTCACGGTGTGGGCGTGCAACTACGACCTGGGTGAGTGCTATCTTCGGGGGACGGAAGGCACAGGGGCCGGAGAACCCTACCCACCGGGGTCAGCAGCTACGGGGGACCGGTTCGGAAACGGTGACGACGTGGGGAGCGGCGCCACGGAGGAGATGGCTGGTTGCACGCCAGACAAGACATGCACAGACATGTACGTCGACTGCGAGGACAAAGGCTATCCATGCACGCGCGTCATCGACGGCGGCAAATCTCTTTACGCGATCTGTCGGCGCGATTGTCAGCTCAAGAAGCGTTACACGTACGACGAGTGCCACCGGTGTGGGTTTGAATGAACACGACGATCCCGCAGACCATTTGGGACGCAACGCATGTTGCCTTCGACACACCGACAACAGAGCGCCTGGCACGACTCGGCGCGGGCAATGCGGTGCGTGCGTCCGACTGCCTCATTATCGGACCGAGTCGGCTGGATACCATGGAGCATGCCCGGACGCGCGAGACATGGTGGTCTTCGTCCGAAGAGTGGGACCGGCTCTATTCATCGGATATCCGCTGGGATCTGCCCGTTGTCCTGTGGGTATCATCGAGTCTCCACGAGCGAGTCAACCTCTGGAGGGCCTGTAGCTGGTTGCGTCGCCTGGGGATCGCGCGCCACGATGTCTTTATCGTCGACTTTGATCCAGTGCACCGCTCAAGGATCCCCGAGGAACCGCTGCCTCCGTTCGACTGCTCCGCATCGGTGTCGGATCATCCCGACGAGGTTCTTCTGGAGCGCCTCGACAAGGCGCGCCCCTGGCCACGTGAACGCTACGATCGTGCCGTCCGCCTCTGGGAGAGGTACGTCGATACGAATCCGTTGCCTTTCGTCGAAAGGTGCACACGTTGCGTCAGAGGGTTTCCAGAGCTCGCCCCATTGTGGGCGCTGCTCTCTTCCTTCTTTCCAAGAAGGGGCACAAGAGGAGCCCTACGCCTCAGTCGATTCGACGAGATTGTACTGACTCTCCTGTCGACGGAGTGGCAGACTCCGTTGGCCGTGTGCAGCCACAAGTCGCAACTGGTCGCCGAGTTGTGGGAGCTCCTCTACTGCACGGGCGATCTGTTCCTACCACGCCGGCTGGAGCAATGGGCAGATCACGATTCGAGCGCGGTCGTGGAGCGCGCGACGGGACCGAAACCGGCTGATGGCTACCCGATGCTATCGCTGGTCTATCGGCTCACCGATCGTGGCATGAAGCTCCGAGAAGGACTCGATCGGCTCGCGGATGCACCAAGCCTGCCGATTGCCGGGACCGAGGCGTATTCGACGTCGTCTCCATGGGTGGTACTCGATGATGGACGGCTGGCTCGGTTGTGACGGCCAGTCTGCACCGTCCGCTGACAACGGAACACCCTCGGGTCGAGTGTTTGTCGACCATTGGGTCGGCAAACAGAGTCCTCGCCCAGAAATCCGCTGCGCCGCGACGATCTCGCTTGACCGTGGCACGACGATACCGCGCTCGCCGGCGTGCTCAGCGATCGCCGCGGCTCGTGGCCACCGTCGCGGCTCCGCGGGCGCGGCGAGGCCCTCCGGACCGCCCCGTGACCGCCCCATCGCTTTTCGTTTGCCTCCCGCGCGCCCGGGCAACATGGACGGCGGCGCATGCGAACCGAGCAGCTCGCCGCGGACGCGGCATCCATCGCACGGGCTGCCGAGATCCTCCGGCGCGGAGGGCTCGTCGCCTTCCCGACCGAGACGGTGTACGGGCTCGGCGCGCGCGCGGACGACGGGCGCGCGGCGCGCGGCATCTTCGAGGCGAAGGGTCGGCCGCCCGGCAACCCGCTCATCGTCCACGTGCCCGACGTCGCCGCCGCCCGCGCGCTCGCGGCGAGCTGGCCCGACGACGCGGAGCGGCTCGCGCAGGCGATGTGGCCAGGGCCCCTCACGCTGATCGTCGCGCGCCGCCCCGACCGCGTCGCCGACGAGGTGGCCGCCGGCGGGCCCACGGTCGCGATCCGCGTGCCCGCGCACCCGGTCGCGCGCGCGCTGCTCGAGGCGGCCAGGCTGCCCATCGCCGCGCCGAGCGCCAACCGCTCCACCGCGATCTCGCCGACCACCGCCGACCACGTCGACAAGAGCCTCGGCGGGCGCATCGACGCGATCGTCGACGGCGGGCCCACCGCGGTCGGCATCGAGTCGACGATCGTCGACGTCACGCGCTCGCCCGCGCGGCTGCTCCGCCCGGGGCACGTGGCCGCCGAGGCGATCGCCGCCCTCGTGTCGCTCCAGACGAGCGCCGGCGTGATCACCGCCCCGGGCGAGCGCGCGCCGTCCCCGGGGACGCACGCGCGCCACTACGCCCCGCGCGCGCGCGTCGCGCTCGTCCCCGCGTCGGCCGTCCGCGGCGAGGTCGAGCGCGCCGCGCAGGCCGGGTCGCGCGCCGGCGCCGTCGAGCACGGCAGCCGCACCGCGCCCGGGCCGCACGCCGAGGTTCTCCCCGTGGATCCCTCCGGCTACGCGGCGGCGCTCTACGCCGCCCTGCACCGCCTCGAGGACGCCGGTTGCGACGTGATCGTCATCGCCGCCGTCCCCGAGGACCCGGCCTGGGACGCGGTGCGCGACCGGCTGACGCGCGCGTCCGCGCCCGCCTGATCGGGCGCCGCAAGGGCGCAGGCGGCGCCGCAAGGGCGCAGGCGGCGCCGCAAGGGCGCCGCAGAAGGCGCCCCGTTCAGGCCGAGGTATGTTTTCATCCCCCGGGCGGGCGGTTTGTGGCAAACCAGGGTCGCCCGCCCGCCGGGTGAGCCTCCTTCCGCCTCGTCCAGTTCGTCCGCCCCGTCGATCCCATGCCGGCACCCTCCCGCGCCGCAGTCCAGAGCCTCGCCGCCGCCCTCGGCCTCGCCGCCACGCTCGTCGCTGCCCCGCCGGGCGCCGACGCGAGCCTGCTCGACGAGCCGCCGAGGCGCGCGACCTTCAACCTGGACGAGACGGTCGCGCCCGAGCTGCCGCTCCTCCGCGCCTTCCGCAACGCCGCCGTCGAGCGCCCCGGTCCGCTCCGGCTCTACATGACCAGCGCCTACGGCAAATGGCAGCAGCAGCCGTGGTGGCAGCTCGCCTGGGGCGGCGCGCGGCCGGACGCCGGGGACATGCTGGGCGAGCGCGGGCTCGCCGCCGCCGTCTCCGGGACCTCGGTCTTCGCGAACGTGTACGCCCCCTTCTCGCCGTTCTCACCGTTCGAGCCCCCCGCCCCGCTCCACCTCGATCCGGCCACCCCGGCGTGGCTCCGCCAGCTCGATCCGATCGTCAGCCCGCCGCTGCTCGCGACCACGGGGCCGAGCCTCTCGTCGAACGGCTTCGACCTGATCTGGGACCTGCCGAAGAAGCAGCCGCCCGACTGGCGCTGCCGCCGCGGGCCGGTCCAGTTCGCCCGGTACGGCGGCCAGCACGACGCCTTCGAGCTGGTGCGCTGCGACGGCTCCGTCGCGCCCGGCGCGCTCGATCGCCTGTCGATCATGGCTCGCCCGCCCGACGCGCCGGACCCGGGCGAGGCGCTCCCCGACGAGCCGGACGCCGACACCTGGCAGCGGGCGCTCGAGTGGGTGCCCCAGGTCCGCATCGTCCACCCGCGCCTGCTCTGGCTCCTCCAGCAGGTCGCCGACGCCTTCCCGCGCCGCGGGATCCACATCTTCAGCGGGTACCGGCCGCGCCCGGTCGGCGACGGTCCGGCGGCGCGCGGCAAGGGCTCGGGCGGCCATCACAGCCAGCACGCCGAGGGGCGCGCCATGGACATCCTCGTCACCGGGGTGCCGAACGCGGCGCTGTTCCAGTTCTGTCGCACGCTCGCCGACGTCGGCTGCGGGTTCTACCCGAACAGCAAGTTCGTTCACGTCGACGTGCGCCGGCCCGGCGCCGGGAAGGTCTTCTGGATCGACATCTCCAGGCCCGGCGAGCCGTCGGAATACGTCGACTCCTGGCCCGGCGTCGTCGAGAGCAGAGCGCCCTCCGGCGCGCCCGACCAGCGCTGACGTCGCCTGCCCGCAGGCGCCCTCGCACCTCCTCCGAGCTCGCCACGGGCACGCTGCGACCGCGCCCCCTTCGGGGACAGAGCGCGCCGCACCGCGCCCTTCGGGGACAGAGCGCGCCCGCACCGCGCCCCTCTCGACGGCAGGGCGCGCGCGGCACGGCGGGGCGCGCTGCCGTTCCGGATGGAGGGCGCTCCAGGGCGCCGCGAGCTTGCAGTTCTGGGATCGGTGTTAAGCTTTGGCTTCCCCCTGGGCGCGCGGCGCAAGACGAGGGCGGAGCTCGGCGAGCCGAGCGCTGCTCGCGCACCTCCGGCGGCCATGGCCGCCCCGCGGTCGCCCCGGAGAAAAAGGTGCGAAATGGGCGAGATGCGGACAGGGATGGTTGAAAAGATCGCGGCGATGCAGGACTTCGCGCTCTACCGCGATCTCGCGTGGGAGGGCACGTTCGAAGAGTACCTCCAGGTCGTTCGCCAGAACCCGCAGGTGACGCGCAACGCGTTCCAGCGGGCGTATGACATGATCATCCGCTACGGCATCGAGGAGTACACGGACAACAAGAAGAAGCTCATCCGGTACAACTTCTTCAAGGACGAGATGCACGGCGGCGCCGACGCCGTGTACGGACTCGACATCCCGCTGATGCGCCTGGTCCATGTGCTCCGGGCGGCCTCGGAGGGGTTCGGCCCGGAGAAGCGCGTCATCCTGCTGCACGGCCCGGTCGGCTCGTCGAAGTCGACGATCGCCCGGCTCCTCAAGAAGGGCATCGAGCACTACTCGACCACGCCCGACGGCGCGCTCTACACGTTCGACTGGGTGAACCTCGACGACGTCGGCATGGCCGGGACGGAGAGCGCCCGCTTCAAGTGCCCGATGCACGAGGAGCCGCTGCGCCTCATCCCGCCGTCCTGGCGCGACCGCGCGTTCCGCGAGCTCGGCCTGTCGAGCCCGCAGTTCCAGGTCCGCACCGAGGGCGACCTCGACCCGGCGTGCCGCTTCATCTTCAACCGCCTCATGGACAAGTACGGCGGCGACTGGTCGAAGGTGATGCAGCACGTGCGCGTGCGCCGCCTCGTGCTCAGCGAGAAGGACCGCATCGGCATCGGCACCTTCCAGCCGAAGGACGAGAAGAACCAGGACTCGACCGAGCTCACCGGCGACATCAACTACCGCAAGATCGCCGAGTACGGCTCGGACTCGGACCCGCGCGCCTTCAACTTCGACGGCGAGTTCAACATCGCGAACCGCGGCATCGTCGAGTTCATCGAGGTCCTGAAGCTCGACGTCGCCTTCCTCTACGACCTGCTCGGCGCGTCGCAGGAGCACAAGATCAAGCCGAAGAAGTTCGCCCAGACGGACGTCGACGAGGTGATCATCGGCCACACGAACGAGGCCGAGTACAAGAAGCTCCTGAACAACGAGTTCATGGAGGCGCTCCGCGACCGCACGATCAAGATCGACATCCCGTACATCACGAAGGTGTCGGAGGAGATCCGGATCTACGAGAAGGACTTCAACAAGGAGAAGATCCGCGGCAAGCACATCGCCCCGCACACGCTCGAGGTCGCCGCGATGTGGGCCGCGCTCACCCGGCTCGAGGACCCGAAGAAGCACAACCTCTCGCTCGTCCAGAAGATGAAGCTCTACGACGGCAAGGTCCTGCCCGGCTACACGCAGGACACCGTGAAGGAGCTCCGCAAGGAGGCGTCGCGCGAGGGCATGGAGGGCATCAGCCCCCGCTACGTGCAGGACAAGATCTCGAACGCGCTCGTCAACGACCTCGGCGAGGGGACGATCAACCCCTTCATGGTCATGAGCGAGCTCGAGAAGGGCCTCCGCCACCACTCGCTCATCACGAACGAGGAGCAGCGCAAGCGGTTCACCGAGTGCATCGGCATGGTGAAGCGCGAGTACGAGGACATCGTCAAGAACGAGGTGCAGCGGGCGATCAGCGCCGACGAGGACGCGATCCAGAAGCTCGCCGCGAACTACATCGACTCCATCAAGGCCTACACCTTGAAGGAGAAGGTGAAGGACCGCTTCACCCGCGAGGACATCGAGCCGGACGAGCGGCTCATGCGCTCGATCGAGGAGAAGATCGACATCCCCGAGAACCGCAAGGACGACTTCCGCCGCGAGATCATGAACTACATCGGCGCGCTCGCGGTCGACGGCAAGAAGTTCGAGTGGCACACGAACGACCGGCTCCGCCGCGCCCTCGAGCTGAAGCTGTTCGAGGACCAGAAGGACGCGATCAAGCTCCAGACCCTCGTGTCGAGCGTCATCGACAAGGAGACGCAGGAGAAGATCGACATCATCAAGACCCGGATGATCAAGTACTTCGGGTACAACGAGGTCTCGGCGCGCGACGTGCTCGACTACGTCGCCAGCATCTACGCGCGCGGCGACACGAAGTAGTCAGGGCGGGGGCGCGCGCGCGGCGCCGCGCCCGTCGCCAGGGCGCGGCGCCTCGCGTGCCGCGCCCGCCGCTCACCCCCGCGTCAGCCTTCCCGCCTGAGCCGCGCGATCTCGCGCTCCAGCGAGGCCACCGTCCGCTTGAGGTCGCGGACCTCCTCGGCGGTCGCCAGGCCCATCGCCTTGGCGAACGTCTCCTTCTGCTCCGCCGTGAACGAGGAGACCCGGCCCGGCACGCTCATCGCCGTCATGAACAGCCGCATGAAGCGCTCGTCCTGCATCAGCTTCGCCACGTTCGGGTTCGCGGCGAGCTTCATCCCCTCGGATACCAGTTTGTCCTTCAACGCCATGCGCGCAGCCTAGCCGACTTCGGCGCGGCCGCGTCAGCCCACCTCGACCAGCACCGCGGTGATGTTGTCCCGCCCCCCGCGGCGATTCGCGAGCTCGATGAAGAGGTCGACCGCCGTGTCGCCGCCCTTCGAGGCGATGCTCGCGACCTCCTCCTCGGCGTGCAGGTACCCGTGCAGCCCGTCGGAGCAGAGCAGGTATCGATCGCCCTCCTCCACCGCGACGATCGAGGTGTCGACCTCGACATAGTCCCTGTTGCCGACCGCGCGCGTGATCACGTTGCGGTGGGGCGAGCTCTTCGCCTCGTCCGGCGAGATGAGCCCATTCTTGATCTGCCAGGCGATGAGCGTGTGATCCTCGGTCATCTGCACCGCGGTCCCGTTGCGGACCTGGTAGATGCGGCTGTCGCCCACCTGGCCAGTCACGAGCGCGCCGCCGACGACGAGCGCCGCGCTGATGGTCGTGCCCATGCCGCTCTTGTCGCGATCGAGCTCGGCGATGGCGAAGACCATGTACGTCGCCGCCTGGATCGCGCCCTCGAGGATGCGCAGCACCGCGCGCGCCTTGGGCTGCGTCAGCGGCTCGTCGGGGTCGCCGATGGCGGGCAGGCCCCGCTTCACCATGCCGTAGATCGTCTCGACGGCCTCTGCGCTCGCGACCTCGCCGGCGGCGTGCCCGCCCATCCCGTCCGCGACGATGTAGAGGCGGAGCTCGTCGTCCCGGAAGAAAGCATCCTCATTGGCGCGCCGGTGGCGCCCGACGTCGGTGCGGCCAAATGACTGGATCCTCATCGAGCTTGCCAGGTCCTTCGATCGCCGCCCGTGGGGAGAGCCCCGAGTCGTCGGCGCGACTGTCGCACGATAAACTCCTTCAGCGGGGCCTGTCGAGTGGGCGACGGCTCGGTTAGGATGGACAGGCCAGCCATGGCACGAAGCTTCTCCGCGACCTGTGGGCCGGATGGCCTTGTCCACCACCTGGCCGAGCTGCGCAGCGCCGTCCCGTCGGCCTCGGGCGGCGTGATCTTCGTCTCCGGCCAGCTCGCCCAGCGCGCCGCGGGCGTCGCCGAGCTCGTCCGGAGCACCTGGCGCGGCATCCCCGCCTGCGTCGTCCCGGCCGCGGGCGTGCTCAGCGAGCGCGGCGAGCTCGAGGGCGACACCGGGGCGAGCGGCGTGCTCTGGGCCGGCGGGCGGGTCACGCCGTTCGCGCTGCCCGAGCGCGCCGAGGACCCGGGCCACGCCCTGCGCGAGACGCTCGCCCGCACCATCGGCCACCGCGCCGCGACGGCCATCCTCTTCGCCCGCCCCGGGGCGCTCTCGCCCGGGATGCTCGAGGGGCTCGGCTCCTGCGCGCCGGGCGCGTGCCTGTTCGGCGCCGGGACGGCGTCCGGCGCCGCCCTCGGCGTGACGTCGCAGGGCGAGCTGATCGAGGGCGCCGTGACGGGCCTCGCGATCACGGGGTTCGCCCCGCCGATCGTCGACGCCTCGCCCGCCGCCAGGCTGCTCTCCGCCTTCCACCCCGTCGAGGAGGTGAGCGGCGGCGTCGTGCTGCGCGCCGGCGGGCGCTCGGCGCTCGACCTGCTCTCCGCCGCGACCGCGACGCTCGGCGAGCAGGCGGGCGCGCAGCCGCTCGTCCTCGCCGCGCTGGCCGATCCGCCGCGCGAGCCCAGCGCCGGATCCGCCGCGGCGCGCGGCGACGCCGCGGATCCGGCGGCGCTCGGTCCCGCACATTCCGCACATTCCGCACATTCCGCAGGTTCCGCACATGCCGCACCCCCCGTACGCTACGTGCTGCGGCCGATCCGCGGGATCGATCCGTCGCGGCGCGGGCTCCTGCTCGGCGACGACGCGCGGCCCGGCGCGCGCCTCGCCTTCGCCGTGCGCGACGCCGCCGCCGGCCGCGCCGGGCTCGACGGGATCGCGCGGCAGGTGTCCCGGAGCGCGCTCGGGTCGGCTCCCCGCTTCGCGCTCTACCTGACCTGCGCCGGGCGCGGCCAGGGGCTCTACGGCGCGCCTGACGTGGAGGCGCGCATCCTGCGCCAGCGCTTCGCCGACCTGCCGATCGCCGGCATGCACTCGAGCTTCGAGATCGCCCCGTCGGCGCCAGGCGAGATCAAGCTCGCCCTCTACACCGGCGTGCTCGCGCTCTTCCGGGCGCCGAGCTGACGTCGCGCGCCGCCGGGCGCGTCAGCGCTCGTGGTACACCGCGACCACCGCGGAGGCGCGCCGCTCCACCTCGGCCAGGATGGCCCTGAAGCGCGCGTCGCCGCGCAGGGGCTCGAGGACCGGGCAGCGATCGAGCCAGCTCAGGTCGAAGAGGCCGTCGGCCAGCGAGCGCTCGAGCGCTTCCAGCGCGAGCTCCGCGTTGCCGAGGAAGGCGGCGAACTCGGCCTGGAGCTGCCACATGAACGACGTGCGGCGCAGCGCCGGGACCGGCGGCGCGCCCGCGCCCGCCGGCGGCGTGGTCCGGAGGTCCGCGAACCGGCCTTCCAGGACCTCGGCGGCGATCTGCGCGAACGGCGCGGAGATGCCCGGGAACGCCTCGCTCACGCGCCCCTTCGCGAGCTCCTCGACCACCCTCGGGTCCCGCTGCCACAGCGCGCGGCGGATGTGGAGGACGGCGCGGCCCGAGCCGCTGCCCGTCGACGGGAGCACCTTGATCACGTCGTCGGCCTCCGCCCACCTGCCGAGGAGCGAGTACGCGCGCGCCAGCGCGTACGCCGCGAGCGCCACGTCCGGATCGCGCGCGAGCGCGGACCGCGCGCGCCGCACGCCGTGCTCGAAGGCGTCGCACTCGAGCAGGATGGTGCCGATGAGGCCCTCGGCCTCGGCGTGCCCGGAGCGCGTCGCGAGCGCGGCCTTGAGCTCCCGCATCGCGCCGACCACATCGAGGCGCTGGAACTTCACCGACGCCATCGCGAGCCGCGCGTCGGGGAGCCCGGGCGCCGCGGCGGCGGCCCGCGCCGCCGCCTGGATGGCGAGGTCGCCGCCCTGGTCCGTGAAGAACCAGAAGCGGGAGCGCGCGAGCGCGTAGGCCGACAGGATCAGCGGGTCGTCGGGCTCGCGGGCGAGCGCCTGCTCGAAGAGCGCGATCGCGCGCTCCTGGTGCTCCGGCCAGAACCTCCGGTACTCGTGGCGGCCGCGCAGGAACAGGTCGAGCGCGACCGGATCGCTCGGCGCCGCGCGGCTCGGGGCCGACCCGGCGAGGGTCAGCGCCTCCGCGACCGCCTCGGCCACCTCGTCGTTGATCCGCAGCACCTCGGCCTCGGGGCGGTCGAAGCGCTTCGCCCAGAGCTGGAACCCGTCGGTCACGCAGAGCAGCCGCGCGCTGATCCGCACCGTGCCGTCGCGCCGCCGCACCGAGCCGCCGACGACCACCTGCACCCCGAGCTCGCGCCCGATCTCGCGCGGATCGGGATCGCCCCCCTGCCACCGCGCCATCGCCACGCGCGGCCGCACGCGGAGGCCCGGGGTCATCGAGAGCGTGTCGATGAGATCGTCCGTCAGCTCCTCGGCCAGGTACGCGTCGGCGGGGGAGCCCTGGTTCGTGAACGGGAGGACCGCGACGCTCTTGCCGGCGTCGCCCGTCCCGGAGATCACCCCCGAGATCGGCAGCCGCTCGTTCGGCGGGGTGATCGCCGGGGGGACGATCGTGGCCGGGCGCGTGAGCGAGCCGAGCTCCTGCGCGACCATCTCGACCGACGCGTACCGGTCGTTCCGCTCGCGCGCCATGCAGCGGAGCACCACGCGCGCGAGCGCGTCGGGCAGGTCGGCGCGCCGGTGCCGCGGGTCGGGCGCGTCGGCGATGAGCCGCGCGGCGGCGACCGCGAGCGGCGCGTCGCCCTGCCACGCGCGCTCGCCGGTGAGCATCTCGTAGAGCATCGCGCCGAGCGCGTAGAGGTCGGCGCGCGCGTCGATGTCGGCCGCGCCCTGCACCTGCTCGGGCGCCATGTAGGCCGGCGTCCCCAGCACGGCGCCCAGCGTCTTGCCCGCCTCGCCGTCCCGCGCGAGCGCGCGCGCGATCCCGAAGTCGGTCAGGATCACGCGCCCGTCGCGCCCGAGCAGCACGTTGTCCGGCTTGAGATCGCGGTGGATGACGCCGGCCCGGTGCGCGGCCCCGAGGCCCGCGCAGACGCTCTCCACGATGTCGATGGCGCGGCTCACGCTGAGCCGCCGCTCGCGCGCGAGGAGCCCGGCGAGCGGCTCGCCGTCGACGAACTCCATCGTCAGGAACCGGTCGCCGTCGTGCTCGCCGATGTCGAAGACCCGCGCGACGTTCGGGTGCGTCACCTTGCGCGCGAGCCGCACCTCGCGCCGGAACCGCTCGATCACCTCGGGGGCGCCGCTGAGCTCGCGGCGCAGCACCTTGACCGCGACGACCTCCTCGAGCTCCAGGTCGCGCGCGCGGTACACGCTCCCCATGCCGCCGATGCCGACCAGCCCGAGGAGCTCGTACCGGCCGGCGAGGACCTGCCGCGGGCCGGTCGCCGCCGCGTCCCTGGGCTCGGACACCGCGCGGGTGCCGCTCGCCGAGAGCGAGAGATCTTGAAGCGTGTCGTCCTTGAAGCTCTGCGGCATAGGGGAATCCCGGGCGACCGTTGCCCCCCACTTCCCTGAAAGGCTAGCGCAGGATCGGCGGGGCGAGCACCCGTCGTCGCGGGAGGTCCAGCGCGGAGGTGCTAGTCTCCGCCGCCCATGGCAGAGGCGTCGAGCGCCATCGCGGTGGAGTCGCTCTCCAAGACGTACCAGGTCCACGAGCGCGCCGCCGGCTTCGCGGCCACGGTGCGCTCGGTCTTCCGGCGCCGCTACCGGGTCGTCCACGCGGTCGAGGACCTCTCGTTCTCGATCGCGCCCGGCGAGCGCGTCGGCTTCCTGGGCCCGAACGGCGCCGGCAAGACGACGACGCTGAAGGTGCTCGCCGGGCTCCTCCACCCGTCGGGCGGGCGGGTCCGGGTCGCGGGCTTCGTGCCGCAGCACCGCGAGGCCGACTTCCTGAAGCGGATCACCCTGGTGATGGGCCAGAAGCAGCAGCTCCTCTGGGACCTCCCGCCGGCCGAGACCTTCGCCCTGAACCGCGCCATCTACGGGATCGGCGACGCGGAGTTCCGGCAGACGATGGGTGAGCTGGAAGACCTGCTCGGGATCGCCGCGATCGCCACGAAGCCGACGCGGCAGCTCTCGCTCGGCGAGCGCATGAAGTGCGAGCTCGCGGCCGCGCTGCTGCACCGGCCGGAGGTCCTGTTCCTCGACGAGCCGACGATCGGGCTCGACGTCGCGATGCAGCTCAGCGTCCGCGAGTTCGTCCGCCGCTACAACGAGCAGCGGCGGGCCACGGTCGTGCTCACGTCCCATTACATGGACGACGTCGCGGCGCTCTGCCCGCGCGTCATCGTCATCGACAAGGGTAAGCTGCGCTACGACGGCGACCTCGCCTCGCTCGTGCGCAGCGTGCGCCCGCACAAGCGGATCGCGCTGCGCCTCGGGGGCGCGGTCGACCGGGCGATCCTCGAGCGGGTCGGCGCGGTCGTCCTGCTCGAGCCGGGCCGCGCGGTGCTGCAGGTGCGCCAGGAAGCGCTGCGCGAGGCCATGTCGTGGCTGCTCAGCCAGACCGACATCGCGGACCTCACCGTCGAGGACCCTCCCCTGGAGGAGGTGATGCGCGAGCTCTTCGCGGGCGAGCAGCCCGCGGGCGAGCCGGCGCGCGCCGCGGTGGAGCCGGCGCGCTCCGCGGCCGGGGGCGGGGGCGCGGCGTGAGCGCACTGTCCAGGGCGGCCCGCGCGTTCCCGACGCTGCTCCGCGTCGGGGTCGCGGCCGCGATCGCCTACCGGGCCGAGATGCTGATCTGGATGCTCACGACGACGATGCCGCTCGTGAGCCTCGCGCTCTGGTCGGCGGTGGCCGAGGCCGCGCCGGTCGGCCGCTTCGGGGCGAGCGACTTCACCGCGTACTTCCTGGCGATCCTCATCGTCCGCCAGATGACCGGGTCGTGGCTCGTCTGGGAGATGAACATGGAGATCAAGAGCGGCGCCCTCTCCCAGCGCCTGCTCAAGCCGATCCACCCGCTCATCGCCTACGCCGCCGACAACCTCGCCGCGCTCCCGCTGCGGGCGCTGCTCTGCTTGCCCATCGCGGTCATCGCGCTCCTCGTGACCTCGGGCGAGCGGTTCCACCCGACGGCCTTCGAGCTCGGGATCTGGGCGGCCTCGCTCGTCGGCGCCTGGGCGATCAACTTCTTCACGATGGCGCTGATCGGCTCGCTCGCCTTCGTGATCGAGAGCTCGACCGCGGTGTTCGACATCTACCTCGCGGCCTTCATGATCTTCGCCGGCTACCTCGTCCCGATCGAGCTGTTCCCCCCGTGGCTCGGCGACGTCGCGCGGGCCCTGCCGTTCCGGTACAGCCTCGCCTTCCCGGTCGAGCTGATCACGGGCCTGCTCGACCCGGGCCGCGCGCTCACCGAGCTCGGCGTGCAGTGGGCCTTCGCGGCCGGCACCGCCGCCGCGGCGCTCGTCGCGTGGCGCGCGGGGGTCCGGCGGTTCTCGGCGTTCGGCGGGTGAGCGGCGTGCGCTACCTCCGGCTGCTCGCGACGCAGCTCCGCGTGTCGATCGCGCTCGGGATGCAGTACCGGTGGGACTTCCTGCTCGGCGCCGTGATGACGGTGGTCTGGACGCTCGTCGGCCTCGTCCCGCTCCACATCGCGCTCGTCGGCCGACAGCCGGTCGAGGGCTGGACGTACGAGCGGGCGCTCGTCGTCGTCGGGTGGTTCACGCTGCTCAAGGGCGTCCTCGAGGGGGCCGTGAACCCGTCGCTCATCAGCGTGGTCGACCAGATCCGGAAAGGCACGCTCGACTTCACGCTGCTCAAGCCGGCTGACGCGCAGTTCCTCGTCTCCACGGCCCGCTTCGAGATCCGCAAGGTCGTGGACGGCTTCGCCGCGGCGGCGATCTTCGTCTACGCCTTCACGCGGATCGGCCGCGCCCCCGCGCCCGCCGACGTGACGCTCTCGCTCGGCCTGCTCGTGACGGCGACGCTGGTGCTCTACTCGATCTGCATCCTCGTGATCTCCGCCGCGTTCTGGGTCGTGCGCCTCGACAACCTGGCGTATCTGTTCAACTCCCTCTTCGATTTCGCGCGCTGGCCGGTCACGCTCTTCAAGGGCTTCTGGCGCGTCGCCTTCACCGTCGTCGTCCCGCTCGCGCTGATGACCACCTACCCGGCGGAGGCGCTGCTCGGGACCCTCGCCCCGCGCACGGCCGCCGCCGCGGCGCTGGGCGCGCTCGCGTTCGGCGCCGTGGCCCGCGCGGTGTGGAAACGGGCGATAGGACGGTATACGTCGGCGTCGAGCTGAGCGGCGCGGGGGCTTCCGACGAACGGCGCCGCGCGTTAGGCTCGCGATCTTGACCTCCGCCGCGAGGAGGGCGAGCGAGCATCTCAGAAGGAGACATGGTGAACAACGGAGGGCTCACGCTCGAGGAGCTAGGCCGGAGCATCGTCGATCTCGTCATGACGGAGGACCTGATCCGCCGCCGGGCGGCGGCCCTCCTCCCCGTCGCGCGCCGCGAGGAGCGGGAGCTCAAGGTCCTCGGGAAGGTGTCGCGCCTCTCGCTCGATGTGCAGCCCGGCGAGGCGGCGGTGACGCGCGGCACGAGCGGCGCGTTCGACGTCGCGATCCCGCACGCGCTGACGGTCCGGGTCGAGACGGCGGGCGAGGCCGAGGCCGCGGTGCACCAGCTCGGCGCGACGGTCACGCTGCGCATCACGCCGAGGCCGTGCGCGCCGCTCGGGATCTTCCTCGACGTCGCGGAGCCGGCCGCGGAGTCGATCCTGTTCGCCGAGCCGCCGGCGGGGTCGAGCGACTTCCTGCGCGGCCGCATCGAGGAGGAGGTCCGGAGGGAGCTCCTCCGCCTGGTGCGCGCCCGGCTCGCCGACAGCGACGCCGAGCGCACCGTCGATCTGGAGGGGCCGCTCGCGCGCGCGCTCGGGGTCGCGGGCGCCGGCGACGCCGAGCGCGCGCGCGACGCGCCCCCGCCGAGCCGCCTCCGGGGGGCCGGCGTCCAGGCCGGCGGCGCCGCGGCCCAGCCGGGCGCGCTGGCCAGCGAGCTCGACGCGCAGCTCCGGACCCTGGGGGACGCCATGCCGCTCCAGGTGTGGACCGCGCGTCCGGACGGCAAGCTGGACTTCGTGAACCGGGCCGTCGTCGACTACTTCGACCGCACGGAGGCGCAGATCCTCGGCGAGGGGTGGCTCGCGATGCTGCACCCGGACGACGTCGAGAAGACGATCGCGGTGTGGACCCGGAGCCTGGAGACGGGGGAGCCGTACTACACGGAGTTCCGCCTGTGGCGCGCGAGCGACCAGACCTACCGGGAGCACGTGGTCAGGGCGCTGCCGCAGCGCGACCGGGCGGGGAACATCGTCCGGTGGCTCGGCGGCACCACCGACGTGGCCGACGCGCGCAAGGCCGAGGCCGCGCTGCGGCGGAGCGAGGCGCGGTACCGGCTCTTCGCGGAGGCGTCGAACGAGGGGATCTGGTTCTGGAACATCCGCGAGGACACGGTCGAGTGGAGCGACCGCCTGCTCGAGCTGGTGGGCGTCCGGCGCGAGGCGTGGGGCGGGACGTTCATGACCTTCTTCGAGCGCGTGCACCCCGACGACCGGAGCGCCCTCCAGGCCGCGCTCAAGGCGCACCTGGAGGAGCGGCGGCCCTTCAGGGTCGAGTACCGGCTACGGCACGAGGACGGGGCGTACCGCGACGTGTTCACCCGCGGCATGGCCGACTGGGACGACAAGGGGGTGCCGTTCCAGATGGCCGGCGGCGCGACCGACATCACCGAGCGCAAGCGGCACGAGGCCGTGCTGCAGGAGCGGCTCGAGATCATCGAGCAGCAGCAGGAGGCGATCCGGGCGCTGTCGACGCCGATCATCGAGGTCTGGAAGGGGGTCCTGACCATGCCGGTGCTGGGCGTGCTCGACGAGCAGCGCTCCCAGCAGATGATGGAGGTGCTGCTCGAGGCCGTCGCGCGGACCCGCTGCCGTCACGCGATCATCGATCTGACCGGGGTGAGCGCCGTGGACGCGGCCACGGCCGATCACGTGCTGCGGCTGATCGACGCGGTCGCGATGCTCGGCGCGCAGGGCGTCGTGGTCGGCATCCGGCCCGAAGTGGCGCAGACGGTGGTGTCGCTGGGGCTCGATCTGTCGAACATCAAGACGCTCTCGAACCTGCGGGAGGGGCTCCGCTTCGCCATGCAGTCGAGCGGGATGTCCGTCCGGCGGCGGCGCAGGCGGCGGGCGCGCCGCGAGGACGCGGACGAGGCGCCGGCGCCGCCCTCGGAGCGCGAGGGCTGAGGGGCGGCGCGCGCTACGCCCGCAGCAGCGTCACCGCTCTTCCCGAAGGCGTCTTCGCCTCTTCGAAGCGGGTGCGCGTCTCGATGTCCCCGGCCTCCGACCGCCGGTCGAAGATCACCAGCACCCCGGCGTCGAGCCCCGCCTTCTCGAGATACCTGTCGAGCTGCGCGAGGGCCTTGTTCATCGGATCTTTCGCCCTGTCGCGCCAGACCTTCAGCTCCAGGGCCTCGCGCTGCCACGCGCGCGCGCCGCTCGCGTCGCGGTAGGGCCAGCGCACCAGCAGATCGATCCGGCCGCGGCCAATGCCGTACTCGCGATCGATGAAACCGCCGCCGTTGACCACGCGCTGCAGGAACGCCATGAGCACGAGCTGCGGCGCCACCTCGTGGTAGGGCAGGCCGGCGGCAAGGACGTCGCCGTGCTCGCGCCAGAAGTCGGCGAACTCGCGCAGGACGCGGCCGAAATCGAGGCGGCCGTCGGGGAGGACGAAGCTCCGCGGCTCCGCCACGATCTCGGCCTCCACCGAGCCGGCGAGCACGCGCGCGATCACCTCGTGGTAGATGGGGTTGGCGATCCGGAGGGGGTTGTCCCGCGCGAGCAGGCCGAGGTCTCGGCAGTAGCGCAGGTCGTCGTCATACGCTTCGTCCCTGGCCGTCAGGGTGCCAGCGAGGACGGGCTCGATGAAGCGCTTCACCCGCGCCTCCGCGAGCTTCGCCACCAGGGAATCCAGGTGCGTGGCGCGCGCCAGGATCAGCCGCTCCTTGGCTTCCTCGACGTGCGCCGCCGTGATGGTCTGCTCGAGCGGCACGGCCATCTTCTCGACGATCTCGCGCGCCAGCGCGTTCACCAGCCATGGCTGCCCCTGCGTCGCCTCGAACGCACGCGCGATCGCCTCCTCGGCGAAGACCTGCCTCGTGTCCGCCGTGTGCTGTCCGTAAAGCTCCCGCACCTCGTCGAGGCGGAAGTCGTCGAGCCGGAGCGACTCGACCTTGATGTTGAACGGGCTCGCCGTGCCGAGCCGTGACGGATCACCGCCGCTCGCGGCCTTGTAGTCGCGCACGTCACGCAGGCCGGAGAGGATCACCGAGGCGGGGAACTCCCTGGGACGACCCGGGAAGCCCGCGCGGAGCTGCCGGAGCACGGTCACGAGGCTGCTGTCCCGGAGCGCGTCGATCTCGTCGAGCATCAGCACGAGCGGCAGGGGGCAGGCCTGCGCCCAGGCCTTCAGCGCGGTGCGCAGGCGATCGCCGGGGGGCGCATCGGGGAACGGCGGCGGCCGCTGCTCCGGAGCGAGCCTCGACTCGGCCTCGCTGCGCATGTTCGACAGCACGATCCTCTCGGCCGCTTCGTAGTCATCGCCGGCCGCCTGGCCGGCCTCGCACGAGAGGAGGACCGCCGCGTGCTTGCCAGAGGCCGTGAGGCTGAGCGCGAGCGCCCGCAGCGCGGTGGTCTTCCCCGTCTGCCGCGGGGCGTGCACCACGAAATAGCCGAGCTGCTCCACGAGCCCGGGTGCCTCCGGCAGGCGGCGGGCCGGCGGGATCATGTAGTGCATCCCCTCGATGCAGGGCCCGGCCGTGTTGAAGCGGCGTTTCATCCCGCGACCTTGGCGCCAACGCAGCGGCCGGCGCAAGCCGGAGCGGGCCGCGCCCCGGGGCTCAGCTCAGCCACGTCTCGGACCGGAGCCGCTCGACAAGGAAATCGACGAAGGCGCGCACCCTCGCCGCCGCGCGCGGGCCCTCGGGGTGGACGACGTGGACGGGGACCGGCGGCGGCTCGAACGCCGGGAGCACGATCCGGAGGCGCCCGGCGCGCAGCTCCGGGCCGACCTGGTAGGAGAGCACCCGCGCGAGCCCCCGCCCGGCCACGGCCGCCGCGATGGCGACGTCGGCGGTGTTGACGAGGAGCTGCGACGGCGGGAGGACCTTCTGGACCCGCGCGCCCGACGAGAACGACCACTCCGCGGGCCAGGCCGCCTGCGAGAAGCCGATCGTGTCGAGCTGCGTCAGGTCGGCCGGGGTCTCGGGCGCGCCGCGCGCGGCGAGGTAGTCCGGCGACGCGCAGACAACGAGCCGGACCGAGCCGACGCGGATCGCGGTCAGCGACGAGTCCGGCAGGTGGGCGATCCGGACCGCGACGTCGAGCCCCTCGTCGAGCATGTCGACGACGCGGTCGACGAGCAGCGTCCGCGCCGACACGCGCGGATGGCGCGCCAGGAAGTCGAAGACGACCGGCGCGACGAACATCCGCCCGAACATCACGGGCGCCGTCACCCCGATCTGCCCCCGCAGCTCGGCGTGGGACCCGGCCGCCGACGCCTCGGCCTCCTCGATCTCGCCGAGGATCCGCTTGCAGTCCGTGAGGAACCGGGCGCCCGCCTCGGTCAGGCGGACGATGCGCGTCGTGCGGTGCAGGAGCCGCGTGCCGATGCGCTCCTCGAGCGCGGCGATGGCGCGCGTCACCGCCGGAGGCGACATCGACAGGCGCCGCGCCGCGGGCGCGAAGCCCTCCTCCTCGGCGACGGCGATGAACACGCGCAGGGTGTCCAGGCGATCCATCCGATTATTTCATTTCCTGGAATGGTTCATTGTCAAGGATGGGCATTCCCGTCAGCCACAGCAACGGTCATGGTTCGGTGGGCGCGCGAGGGAAGCACGCGCTGTCTGCGCCGCCTCGCCCTGACCATCCCGTCGAAAGGACACGTCGATGACCACCCCTGCCAGCCCGATCCGCCTTTACCGACACCCGCTCTCGGGGCACTCGCACCGCGTGGAGCTGTTCCTGTCGCTCCTGCGGCTCCCGTTCGAGCTCATCGACGTCGACCTCAGGAACGGCGCCCAGAGGACGCCCGAGTTCCTCGGCAAGAACCCGTTCGGTCAGGTGCCGGTGATCGAGGACGGCGACGTGACGCTGGCCGACAGCAACGCGATCCTCGTCTATCTGGCCCTGCGCTACGACCCGTCGGGGCGCTGGCTTCCGCGCGATCCCGTGGCGGCGGCGCACGTGCAGCGGTGGCTGTCGGTCGCCGCGGGGCGGCTCTTCGCGGGGCCCGGGACGGCGCGCCTCGCGAACGTGTTCGGCCTCAAGCTCGATCGCGAGCAGGCGAAGGGGATCGCGGTCCAGCTCCTCGCCGTGCTCGACCAGCACCTGGGGACGCAGCGTTTCCTGGTCGGCGATGCGCCGACGATCGCGGACGTCGCGATCTACACCTACACGGCGCACGCGCCGGAGGGCGGCGTGTCGCTCGACCCCCATGGCCACGTGCGCGCGTGGCTCGCGCGCGTGGAGGATCTGCCCGGCTTCGTGCCCATGCAGCGGACGCCGGTCCCGGCGGGGGCCTGAGGGTGACCCCCCTGCCCGGCTGGCCCGGTGACGGCTCGCCCTACCACCCGGGGGAGATGGCCATGCAGACACGGGCCGGCGCGCGGGAGCGGGCCGAGAAGGCCGGGCGCCGGATCATCCGGGACTTCATGCCCGACCAGCACCGCGAGCTGTTCGAGAAGCTGCCGTTCCTGCTCGTCGGGGGCCTCGACGCGCAGCGCCGGCCGTGGGCCTCGCTCCTCGCGGGGCAGCCGGGGTTCATCGCGTCCCCGGATCCGCGGACGCTCGCGGTGAGCGCGCGCCCCGGGGCCGGCGACCCGCTGGGCGCGCACCTCGTGGCCGGCGCGCCCGTCGGGCTGCTCGGCATCCAGCTCGAGACCCGCCGACGAAACCGGATGAACGGCACGATCGTCGAGGCCGGCGACGGCGGGTTCGTCGTCGAGGTCGGGCAGAGCTTCGGCAATTGCGCGCAGTACATCCAGGCGCGAGAGCCTGTGTTCGTGAGGGCGCCGGCGACGGCCGCCGCGCCGCGCCCGGCGCAGGCGGAGGGGCCGGTCCTGTCCGCCGGCGCGGCGGCGCTGATCCGCCGCGCGGACACGTTCTTCATCGCGACCGCCGCGCCGGCCGCGCGCGGCGGCGACGCGATCGAGGGGGCCGACGTCTCCCACCGGGGCGGCAGGCCCGGCTTCGTGCGCGTCGCCGAGGAGGACGGCCATACCGCCCTGACCTCCCCGGATTTCACCGGCAACTTCGCGTTCAACACGCTCGGCAACCTGGCGCTGAACCCGCGCGCCGGGCTGCTCTTCGTCGACTTCGCCTCCGGCGGGCTGCTGTCGCTCACCGGAGAGGCCGAGGTCGTCTGGGACGGCCCGGAGGTCTCGGCCTTCCCCGGCGCCCAGCGGCTGCTGCGGTTCCGCGTGGCCGAGGGGGTCTGGAGGGAGGATGCGGTGCCGCTGCGCTGGTCGGCGCCGGTGGCGGCGCCGCAGCTCGCGGCGACCGGGACCTGGGAGGACGTGGAGCGCGCGACGGCGGCCTGAGCTGCGGCCCCTCGGGCGATGGCGCTCGGCGCCTCGCGGGCCGAGCTGCCCCCGGCGCGCGCCGCCAGGGGAGTTTTGCCCCACGCGGGGAGTTCCGGGGCGCCCTGGATCGACGCGCGCCGCGCCGCGACCCCCTTGAGAACGCGCACGCCTCCTGCATGCTCCTCCAACGTACTCCATGCGGCTCGCCAGCAAGCTCACCGTCGCCCTCGTCCTCGTCATGTGCGCCGTGCTGAGCCTCTACGGCTACCTCTCGGTCCGACGCGAGCGGGCGCTGTTCGAGGCGGACATGCGGCGCGACGAGCACCTCATCGGCAGCGCCCTGCGCGCGGCGATGGTCGAGATCTGGCGCCGGGACGGGATGGACGAGGCGCTCCGCGTGCTCGGCAAGGCGAGCGAGCGCGAGGACGGCGTGAGCTTCCGCTGGGTGTGGCTCGACGCGCCGGCCGGCGACCGCTTCGCGCCCGCGCTGCCCGCCGCCGAGATCGCCGAGCTCTCCGGGGGGACCGAGGTGTTCCGCCTCCAGCGCGAGGGCGACAGGAGCGGGCGCTTCTACACGTACGCGCCCGTGCCCGTGGACCCGGCGCGCGTCGGCGCCATCGAGATCTCCGAGTCGCTCGGGGAGGAGGAGTCGTACGTCCAGGCGAGCGTGGTCAACACCGTGACCACGATCGTCGCCCTCGCGGCGCTGAGCGGCCTCCTGGCCATGATCTTCGGGCAGCTCCTCGTCGGGCAGCCGACGCAGCGGCTGGTCGACAAGACCCGGCGCATCGGGAAGGGCGACCTCGGCGGCCCGCTGCTCCTGCCGCAGCGCGACGAGCTCGGGGAGCTCGCCCGCGAGATCAACGCGATGTGCGATCACCTCGCCGAGGCGCGCGAGAGCGCCGCCCGGGAGGCGTCCGCGCGCATCGTCGCGCTGGAGCAGCTGCGGCACGCCGACCGCCTCGGCATCGTGGGCAAGCTCGCCTCGGGGCTCGCGCACGAGCTCGGCACGCCGCTCAACGTGGTCGGCGGCCGCGCCAAGATGATCGCCCGCGGCCTGCCGCCGGAGGAGGCGGCGGACAGCGCGCGCATCATCGCCGAGCAGGCGGACCGGATGACGAAGATCATCCGGCAGCTCCTCGACTTCGCGCGCCGCCGGGTCGCGCAGAAGGCGCCGCACGATCTCGCGCACATCGCGCGCCAGACGCTGCAGCTCCTCGATCCCCTCGCCCGCAAGCGCGGCGTGGCGCTGCGCCTCGACGACGTGGGCCCGGCGCCGGCGCGCGCCGAGGTGGACGCCGGGCAGATGCAGCAGGTGCTCACGAACCTCGTCATCAACGGCATGCAGTCGATGAAGCGGGGCGGCGAGCTCACCGTGCGCGTCGAGCGGGCGCGCGCGCGCCCTCCGGCCGATCACGGCGGCGCCGAGGGCGAGCACCTCGCCGTCCGGGTGATCGACGGCGGCGAGGGGATCGAGCCCGACAACGTCCACCGCATCTTCGAGCCGTTCTTCACCACGAAGGACGTCGGCGAGGGCACCGGCCTCGGGCTGAGCGTCTCGTACGGCATCGTGCGCGAGCACGGCGGCTGGATCGACGTGGAGAGCAAGCTCGGCGAGGGCTCGACCTTCACGGTGTACCTCGCCCCGAGCGGCGAGGAGGCCGCGCGGCCGGCGGCCGGGGACGAGGGCGCGCCCGCGGCGGAGCGGGGCGGCGCGGCCGGGGCGGCGGCGCGGCCGCGGGCGAGCGTCATGGTGCGCGGGGAGAGCGAGGAATCATGGGCAGGCGAGCGCTGATCATCGACGACGACGAGGCCATGTGCGCGTGGCTGGCGGCGGACCTCCGCACGCGCGGCGTGGAGGCGACCACGCGGACGTCGCCGGTCGAGGCGCTCGCGTTGCTCGAGGAGGACGAGGGCTTCGACGTCATCCTGACCGACCTGAACATGGGCGGCATGAACGGCATCGAGGTCTGCGGCCGGGCGGCCGAGATCCGGCCGGACGTGCCCGTCGTGGTGATCACCGCGTTCGGCAGCATCGAGACGGCGGTGGAGGCGATCCGCGCGGGCGCGTACGACTACGTGACCAAGCCGGTCGACATCGAGACGCTGGCGCTCGCGCTGGAGCGGGCGATCGCGCACCACGCGCTCAAGGCCGAGGTGCGGCGGCTGCGCCGCGCGGTGGCCGGGCCGGGCGCGTTCCCGGACCTCGTCGGCCGGAGCGCCGCGATGCGGCGGGTGCAGGACATGATCGAGCGCATCGCCGACGCGGAGGCGACGGTGCTCATCACCGGCGAGAGCGGGACGGGCAAGGAGGTGGTCGCGCGGGCGCTGCACGAGCGGAGCCGGCGCAAGGGGGGGCCGTTCGTGGCGATCAACTGCGCGGCCGTGCCGGAGTCGCTGATCGAGAGCGAGCTGTTCGGCCACGTGCGGGGGGCCTTCACCGACGCGCGGGTGGCGCGCCCCGGGCTGTTCGTCGAGGCGAACGGCGGGACGCTGCTGCTCGACGAGATCGGGGAGCTGCCGCTCGGGGTGCAGCCGAAGCTGCTGCGCGCGCTGCAGGAGCGCCGGGTGCGCCCGGTGGGCGGCAGCGCCGAGGTGGCCTTCGACGCGCGCATCGTGGCCGCGACGAACCGCGACCTCGACGCGGCGGTGGAGGAGCGGCGGTTCCGGGAGGACCTGTACTACCGCATCAACGTGCTCCACGTGGAGCTGCCGCCGGTGCGGGCGCGGGGGAGCGACGTGCTGCTGCTGGCGCAGCGGTTCGTGGAGGACTGCGCGGCGCGCTCGGGCAAGGAGGTGGTGGGCCTCTCGCCGGCGGCGGCCGAGCGGCTGCTCGCGTACTCGTGGCCGGGCAACGTGCGGGAGATCCAGAACTGCGTCGAGCGGGCGGTGGCGCTGACGCGGTACCAGGAGATCACGGTGGACGACCTGCCGGCGAAGATCCGGGAGCACCGGCCGTCGCATGTCATCGTGGCGGCGGACGATCCGTCGGAGCTCGTGCCGCTCGAGGAGGTGGAGCGCCGGTACATCCTGCGGGTGCTCGAGGCGGCGGGCGGCAACAAGACGCTGGCGGCCAGGATCCTCGGGCTCGACCGGAAGACGCTGCACCGCAAGCTGGAGCGGTGGGAGCCGCCGGCCGGGGGGGCGGCGAAGGGCGGCTGAGGGCGGCGAGGAGGAATACCCCGGGCGGGGAACGGCGCCCCGCCGGGGGTGGGGCGAGGCGGGGCGTGCAGGCGCGGGCGCGGGGCTGGGGGACGCCGGGGGGGCGCAACCTGGGTCGGCTCCGGCGCCCAACCTGGGTCGGCTCCGGCGCCCAACCTGGGTCGGCTCCGGCGCCCAACCTGGGTCGGTTCCGGCGCCCAACCTGGGTCGGCTCCGGCGGCGCCCAACCTGGGTCGGTTCCGGCGCCCAACCTGGGTCGGCCCAACCTGGGTCGGTCGCCCCAACCTGGGGCAGCCGTGGCCCCCAGCCCTGGCCCCCAACCTCGGTCGGTTCCGGCCACCGCGGACGGCACGCTGCCTGCAATGAGGCCTCTCAAAGGAGAAAGCCCGATGCCCGCCGAGCTGTTACGCGACCTTACCTCGTTCCTCGATGCGCCCCCTGGCCCGGTGCCGAGCGCCCAGCTCGGCGAGTCGCCCGTTCGCGTGCTGCTCGCCGAGGACGACCGCGAGCTGCGGCTTCTGCTCGCCACCGCCCTCCGCCGCGACGGCTACGAGGTCCTGGAGGCGCGCGACGGCAACCACCTCCTCGAGATCATGGGCGAGTCGCTGATCTCCAGCGGCGGCGCTCCGCTCGACATCGTGGTGAGCGACATCCGCATGCCCGGCAAGAGCGGCCTCGAGCTCCTGGCCGGTCTGCGCCGGGACGACTGGTCCACGCCCGTCGTCCTCATCACCGCGTTCGGCGACCCGGAGACCCACGCGGAGGCCTACGGCCTGGGCGCCGACGCGGTGCTCGACAAGCCGCTCGACATCGACGATCTGCGCGTCGTGGTCCAGGCCCTCGTCAGGATGCGCCGCTGACCCGCCGCGCGGCTGCGCGCGCTCCCTCATGCTGCCGTGTCGCCAGCGCGCGCTCAGCGGGGGCCGCGGCGCGCGCCCGTGAACCGGGCATGATGGGCCCGGTACGCCTCGTTCCACCGCCCCACGAGCGACCGATCCTCGGCCAAGCGCTGCCTGAAATGCGCGTCGAGCTGCATTTTTTCGCCGACGCTGATGCCGTACCGGCGGAGGATCTCCTCCTGCTTCCCGGGTTCGACGACGAGCTCGAGGGTGAGCGAGGCGTGCTGTTCGAGCGTGAGCCGCGGCAGCGGAGGCAAGGGGCTCCCTGGCGAGGCGCTCGCCGGTGCGCGCCCGCTGCCGGGAGTCCCGCCGGAGGGCTCCTTTGCGAAAGGGAGCGCCGGGCCACGCGGGATGGCGAGGCTCAGCGACGTGCCGGTGAGCGCCTCTGGCGCGCGGTTCACCGCCGGCTTTGCGGGACCGGGCATGGCCAGCGGCGAGGGGCGCCCCGGCTCCGCGGCCGCGAACGGCAGCGCCGGTCCGCGCGGAACGTCGTCCGGTAGCGGCGCCGTTCCCGCGAGCGCTGGCGGCGCCTGAACGACCGGCGGCATCGAGTCTCCGCGGCCAGCGCTCGCCCCGGCGAACGGGAGCGCCGGGCCACGTGGAACGCCCTCGGGCAGCGGCGCGGTGCCGGTGAGCGCTCCGGGCGCGCGATGGACCACCGGCCTTGCGACACCGGGCGCGGCCAGCGGTGAGGGCCTCCCCGGATCTGCGGCCGCGAACGGCAGCGCCGGCCCGCGCGGAACATCGACGGACAGCGCGGTGCCGGGCGGGACCGGCGCGGCTCGAGGCGCGGGCGGCTCCGGTGGAGACCCGCCGGGCGCTCCGGGCGCGGTCGGCGCCTTGCTGGCGCCGGGGCGATAGGCCGACGGAAGGACGAGCGGCGACTCCCACGCTGCGTCCACGGGCGCGGTCTCCACCGGCGCTGCGCGGGTGCTCGTGGCCGACGACGGGGTGAGCTCGCCGGGCTCGATGCGGAGCTCGGGCAAGGCGGTCGTCGCCCCCTGGGCGAGCTCCGTGGCCCGGTCCTGAAGCTCCGTGGATCCGGCCATGCGGCGCGCCCACAGGCGCGACAGTCTCGAGACGTCGCTCACGCGGAGTTGCAGGCCGCCCAGGAGCTCGAACGGCGACGGATGACTCGAGTAGGCCTTCAGGAACGACGTCCAGGCGGTGAGATCGGCTTCGAGCGGCGAGATGCGCCGACCGAGCCGATCCTCGGCCGCGGCGAGCCTGCTCTCGTAGGAGGCAAAGAGGCCTTTGCCTTCCTTCTGCGACTCGTCGACGAGGCGCACCTTCCACGCGGCGTCAGCGCCGGGCCAGGATGCCGGCGCGATGCCCTCGACGGCGAGGACGGCAGGGAGCGCGAAGCCTTCAGCCAGGGCCGCGCTGACCGCGGCGAACTGGGTGAGCGACACGCCGTGGAGCACGGGATCGAGCCCGGCGTCTGCGGGTCCACCGGCTGAGGAGGCGTTCACCGAGCCGATTCTAGCGAAGCCACGCGCCCCGGGGCACGTTCGCGCGGCACTTCAACGGCGTCGCCGGGCGGGTTATCCTGCGTCCGGAGAGGGGGTCGCGATCGCGATGGGCGCGCCGGGAGCGAAGCAAGGGGATCGGGTCGCGGCCATCGACACGCATGTGGTGATGGTCCCCTCGCCCGCTGGGCCGGTGCCCACGCCCACGCCGATGCCCTTCTCCGGGCAGCTATCGGGCGAGCTCTGCTCCACGGTGTTCATCGACGACAGGGCCGCGGCGGTCCAGGGCAGCAAGGCGATGAACAGCCCGGCGCACGTGCCCGCGGCGGGTCCGTTCCAGAGGCCTCCTTCGAACGAGGCCTCGGTTCACCGGGGGAGCTCGCGGGTCTTCTTCGACGGGAGAGAGGCCGCCCGGATGGGCGATCCGGCGATGACCTGCAACGACCCTCAAGACGTGCCGAACGGCACGGTCGTGGCTGACGGGACGGTCTTCGTCGGCGGCTGAGCGCGGTTGGCGAGGGAGCAGCTCGCGGATGGAGGATTGTCTCGATCCGGTCGGTCGCATCGCTGTCCCAAACGATCCGGCCGGGTGAGCACGGAGGGGTTCCGGAGGCTGCCGTCGAAGCTGGTCGCCGTCCCGAGGCGGCGCACGTTTCCCGCGGGTGGTGCCTTCTTTTTTGCTGATAGCATCCACCCATGCTCTCGGTCGCGTGCGTCAACTGTCACCGCGACGTACACGCGGAGGATCTGGACGAGCTCGCTGGCCTCGCCGTGCGCCGCGTCTTCAAGACCGTAGTCGATGTGCCACGCGCGAATCGCCGCGCCGCCGACGACGATCTCACGGAGCTGGAGTCGCATGGCCCCATCTCCACGCCGCCGGAGTTCTCGGTGCGCGTCACCGACATCAATCAATCCACACGGTTCTGGTGACAACCGAGCAGGTTCACTCAACCGTCATGACTCCCCGAGGTTGCTTTTCGCACATCGCAATCGGAGGTAGGATCCGCCCATGGTCACGATCGCATGCGTCCGCTGCCCCAACATCTCGACGGCGAAGGAGCTGGACGAGGAATTCGGCTTCGCCGTGTGCCGGAGCTGTGGCACCGTGTTCGAAGTCGCTGCCGCGCGTACCCGCGAGGTCCGCGAGGAGAACCCCTGGTTGCGACCGCCTCGTGAGCTCCCCGCACCGCCGTCGTACACCGTGAGCGCGACCGATGTGAATCCGAAGGATTATCGGGGACATGTGAAACGCGAGCTCGAGATGAGCTGGCCGGTGGACGACATCAGAATTCCCCGTTGGGCCAGCGTGTTCTTTGCATCGCTGATGTGGCCAATCACCGGCTATGCCGCCCACGCTGCTCTCCAGTACGAAGGCCCCGATCCCGAGCTCCTCCTCGGGGCGATGGCGCCCTGTGTACCCCTGGCCCTCTTCACCGCCTATCTCATGTTCATTGCATTCGCGAGCCGGACCCATCTCACCATCAAGAGCGGCACGCTGCAACTCCGTCAGAGACCTCGAATACCGTGGTACAGCGACATCGACCTGAAGACCGAAGACATAGATAAGCTATTCTGCGCAAGACACATATCGGGTCGTCATAAAGGGACCGTCTGCTTCTCGTTAAGTGCCCGCTTGCGCTCTGGCAAGGTGCTTCCACTGGTGCCCCGGATGCATGGTGTAAAAGCGGCGATGTTCCTGCAGCAGCGCCTGAAAGAGGCCCTGGAGCTACCATCGGAAACGAGCGTGTCGGCGGCGAGCCTTCTCGACGACATCGAGCGCGTCGAAGCGGAGCGTGCACGGAGGGGAGTACCCCGAGGCGATAGTCTGATTGACAACCAGGGCTAGGCGCCCCCGTCGGAGCGCTCGCCCGTCCTCCACCCTACGGATGAGGGCACCGCCCCAGGGATCACGCAATCATCTGAATGCATGCATACCAGGGCCGGGCCCGAACGGGGTGGTCGCGAGCGCGGACGAGTTCACGATCTGCTGAATATGCTCTTTGGACAGGCCCGCCTTTTCAAGCGCGAGAACGACCCAGTAGTCATTTACGGCGTTCGGCAGCAAGCCCTCCCGCGTGAGCTTCTCGAGCTCCTCCATCTCGACGAGGATCAGGCCATCGCGAGACTCCATGTATCCCCCGAGCGCGTCGGCACGTATCGAGCTGAGGATACCATGGCAGATCTTGTTGGTCTTCGACATCTCATTGTCACCAGAATCGATAACCTGCATGAAGCTCACCGCCCCCGACGCGAGGATGCATGCAAGCGAGATTGCGCCAAGCACGGGCATCGCGACATTGGCGACCGCACACCCAGCGAAGATGGCCATTCCCGCGGAGCCGACGGCACCGAACATGGCACTGGTAGCGCCGTACCAATCCTGTTCACGAATTGCTTTGAAGTAGGCGAGTCCCCCCGAAATCGCTCCCGCAGCACCCCCTACAGCTCCCAGTACGTTACCCACCTTTGTCAGCGCCTTGGCGACCGGTTCAAGACGACCGACTACGGTCAAAAATGTCTCGTAGGTACCCAGCACCACAGATGCGCTCCCGACGCCCTGCGACGTGCAGTCTAACAGCGTGAGGACAGCGTTTCTGTCACCTGATTTTTGAGCCTCTCGGATCGCGAGCGCGGTACCGAGCAGGCTGAAGAGCACCATGGCCCCCTTCCATGCGACGGTGCTCTGCGCGACGCCGGCCATCTCCTCGCCGTATTCGCTCCTGAGACCCGCGAGCACCTCCGGGTTTTCGTCGATGAGGGCGACGCTCAGCTTCTGCTTGAATTCACCGTCTGGGACATGGCTCACCACGTACCCGGTGAGCTCGTTCATCTTGCGATTGTACATCGTCACCCCGCGCTCGAGATCGAGGAGCTCCGGGTGCGGGCCGCGCCACGAGGCCAACTCCGTCAAGTCCACCTGGACCTTGCTCAGCACATTGAACGATTCCTGCACGATCTTCGGGAATTGCCGGAGCGCGTACACCTGAAGGAGCGCGATGGACAGGCTGGGTGGACCTGCCAGATTACCAACGACCGTCAGCGTGATGCTCGTCCCCTTGCCGACCAGGTTCAGCAGTACCTCGGTCGGCGAGTCGCCCCCGATGCTGTCCGGCGTCTCGGCGTGGCGCGGCGGCATGTTATCGAGAAGCTGCTTGAGGACATCATCGTGCTCGCGCGGCGCGCACTCGCCGAGCGCGAGGTGACCTTCCGCGACCGTCACCGTCAGCAGATCGACGAGCTGCGCGATCGCCGGGTGCCCCTGTAGCCAGCCACCATGAACCGACGCGGCCCAGGTCTTGAGCATCTGCGCATGCGCGCTCGACCCGAGCAGGAGCTCGCGCAGCCTGCGCTCCTCTGCCCGGATGTCCGCCACGGCGTCGACCGTGAAGCTCCGACGTGAATTGAGGAGCTCCGCGAGCGCCTGCTCCGCTGTGCCAGCGCGGATGGGCATCGCGATGAGGACCTGGTGAACCTTCGGGAGAATGGTATCGACGATCCGGACGATCTCGGCGCCCTGCGAGGGCATCCCGCCCTGGGGCGCGTTGGCCGACGCCTCCGCGATCGCCCGCAGCGCCTGGAGCTTGTAGATGATCTGGAACCGAGCCAGCATGGCGTCATTCGCCGCATCCAGGAGCCTCCGGATGTTGGCCGTGGCGTCAGCGACCTCCACGATGTACTGCTCCACCGCCAGGGCGGGCTCATCGATCAGCCTCTTCTGCGCCCCCGGCGCGGCGACCGCCTTCGGCAGCGGCGTGACCTTGCGCAGCACGTAGTCGATCGCGACGCCGTCCTTCCGCACCGCGAGGCCCCCCGGCCTGCTCGCGTACGTCTTCCAGTCGAACCCCTCCTTCACCGTCGCGTAGCGGTACCGGGAGTTCTGCCAGTAATCGAAGAGCATCTTCGCCGGGTTCTCGGGCCCCGGATCCGCGAGCTTCTTCTCCCCGTAGATCGTCTCCGGGTACGCGCTCGGGTCCCTCTCCCGCAGGTGCTTGCAGAGCTCCGCGAGCGTGCCGATCGAGCCGGGGATCTCGCCCGGCTCGTGCCACTCGTAGAACGGCTTGCCGCTGTGGAACCGCCGCGCGCGCCACGGCTCCCCCCAGCCGCTGCGATCGAGATCCACCTCGACCTCGGTCCCCGCCGTGAAGGTCGCGCACCGCGGGACGCCGGCCGCCGGGATGCCATAGGGCGTCACGAACGCGCCCTGCACGTCCGGCGCGCCGCCCCGCGCGATCCGCTCGTCCTCCGCGGTCCAGATGTATCGAACTGACGGTAGCTTCGCCATGAATCCGTGTCCTGTCCCGCGCTCAGAGACGGTGTCGCGCTTCCAGCGCGCGGCGCGTCTCGTCGTCCACCGCGCCGGTCACCGCCAGCCCCTGCTCCCTCTGGAACGCCATCAGCGCCAGCGTGACGTCCTCCGCCTCCACCTCCCCGATCGGCGGCAGGAAACCCAGGTTGCGCAGGCGCTGCGCCACCCCGCTCGGCTCGTCGATCGGGTCGAGATCCCCGACGAGCACCGGGATGACCAGGCCCGCGTCCGGCAGCCGCAGCTCCACCTCGCGCACCAGCACGGGTACGTCGAAGGCCGCCTCCCCCTCCGCCGTCGTGGTGCCGCAGATCGGCTCGACCCCCTCGCCCACCCCGTGCACCTCGAACCGCTGCCCCGCCAGCGACCGCACCGCGGACTCGAGCTGGAGCTTCACAGGAATCGTCGGCACCCTGGCCTTGTACCGGTTCATCGTGCCAGCGGAAAGTTCCAGCGCAGGCGCAGGCTCGGCCGGCACGTGGAGAACGTCCCCCGGGTGGAGCAGGTCCATGTTCTTCCGGCGCTGCGAGAGCGCCTGGTTCTTCTCGTGCCGCCAGAGCGTCTCGGCCTCCATGCCAAACCGGAAAGCGAGCTTCCGGAGATGGTCTCCCTGCTGGATCACGTACGGTACCCACGGCTTCGCCACGTCAAAGCCTCCTTGTCCTGTTCACGCCACGGCCCCGGGCGCGCGCCCCGCCCCCTCAGCCGTACGCCAGCTCGGTCAGCTCGGGAAAGCGGATCTTCGCCTTCACGCCCGCCGGCAGATCGATCACGGCCTTGCCGCCGCTGTCGGTGACGCCCGTCCGCTGCGACCCGTCCTCGAGCAGGATCAGGAAGCGCTGGTGTCCGAGCGGACGCCCCTTGTCGTCGACGAGGGCTATCTCCGTCGGCGGCTCCTTCTCGGGCGGCGGCTCCTCGGTCGCCTGCTCCGGCGAGTTGAGCAGAATCTTCTCGCCGTCGACCTTCACCTCCGTCCCCATGGCGAGGCTCGCCCTCTCGGTCTTCACGAGCAGCTTGTCGCCGAGGTGCGCATAGGCCCCGTCGGACGAGATCTTGATACCTTCCTTGCTCGCCTCGACGCTCCCCCTCTCGCCGGCCACGCGCACCACCGGCCCGTGAAGCTCGATGCCGTCCTCGCCGATCCGGATCGACGTGTTCCCGCAACGCAGCGTGATCCCGCCGCCCGCCGTCAGGACGAGCGCGTCGTCGGCGGACACGGTCGCGACCCCCTCGACCCGGAGCGTCATCGAGCGCTTCGCGTCGTGCTTGCCCACGATCACCGTGTGGTGGCCCGTGACCCGCGTCGTGAGATCCCCGAAATACCGCCGCTCCGCCGCGCCGCGCACCTCGACGTCGTCGCGCCCGTCGACGCGGATCGCGCGCGCGACGCCGACCCGCTGGTCGAGGCCCTTCTCGACGACGTCGCGCCGCGCGCCGAGGTGCCGGACCGCGGCGTCGCCCCGGACGATGTCCTCGCGGTCGCCGAGCACCTCGCTGACGGCGTCCTTGACCACGGTGTCGTGCCGGCTCCCCGCCACGCGCAGGCGCTCGTCCGCGTGCACGATCATCGTGTGGTCGTGGCGGACGACCTCGTCGAGATCCGACTGCGCGTGGATGTGGATTCGCTCCTTGCCCGCCGCGTCCTCGAAGGAGATCTCGTTGTGCCCGCGGCCGCCGGGGACCGATCGCGTCCGTATCCCGCTCTGCGTCTTGCTGGCAGGCAGCAGGAAGGGCGGCTGCTGCGTGGCGTTGTAGAGCGCGCCGATCACGACGGGCTTGTCCGGATCGCCCCCCTCGAACGTCACGGCGACCTCCATGCCCACCCGCGGGAAGAACTGGTGCCCGAACCCGGCGCCTGCCCACGGCTGCACCGCGCGGATCCAGCAGGACGCCGTGTCGTCCTTCGTCCGGCGGCGGTCCCAGTGGAACAGCACCTTGACGCGACCCAGGCTGTCGACGTGCACCTCCTCCCCGGCGGGGCCGACCACCGTCGCCGTGATCAGCGCCTGCACCGTGCGTCGACGGGGGCGAGAAGGAACATAGGTGACCCGCGCGGGCACGCAGGTGAACGCGTTTTGGTAGAGCTCCTGATCGCTGGCGACGCTGCCCCGGTGCTCGATCGACGTGACGACGTGCTCCCGGTTGAGGTCGCCGATCGGGTGGTCCTCGAGCCGGAAGCGATGACCGGGCGCGAGCGCCGCGCAGAGGCTCCGTCCCTCGGCGACGACGCGCTTGCGCGACGTCTGGCGGCGGATCCGGCGGGCCACCTCGCCCACGTCCTTCCAGTCGGGAAAGAGGAAGTGCCCGTCGTGCTCGTACGTCTCGAGGGCGCGACGGGAGACGAGCCGCCGGAGCGCCTCCGCCGCGTGGTCGACGGCGCCGGAGGCGGGCTCGTCGTCCTCGTCGCGGCTGACGAGCGTCGCGTTCGGGCGATCGGGATCGTACTCGCGGTACTCGGCGACATCGGAGCGGACGCGCCGCACCGCCTCGAACGCCGTGACCTTGTCGGCGCGCTCGGTCACCAGGCCGAGCGTCGAGAGGTAATGGAGCGAAGGCGCGCCGAGACCTACCGTGACCGGCCCCAGCGAGCCCTGCGTCGGCACATCGAGCGCCGCCGCCGCGCCCGCGACCGCCCCGAGGAGGCCGTCCGACGCGATGGCCGGGTACGTCGACGCGTCGTCGCCGAAGACCACCGTCTCCTCGGGATACGCGAGGCCGGCGGCCGCGGTCTGGACGAACGCCGCGACGTCGGCGGCCGGGGCCGGAGAGGCGAGCGTGGCGGCCGCGGCGTGAGCGAACGCCTCGATGTCCGCGGCCGCGGTGGCGAAGCCGTAGAAGATGCCCGCCTCCGCGAGCAAACGGCTCACGAAGGCGAGGTCGCTCTCCTCGTACTGCGTGATGTACGGCCTGACGGGGTACTCGCGGGTGAGCTCCCAGCGCGTGGACATGCCCGCTCCGCGGAGCACGTGGTCGACCACCTGGTCGACGCGCTGGTTCTGGAAGATGCGCGAGCCGCGCTGGTGCCGCAGCAGCGCGATCGCCGGCACGAGGCGGAAGGTGTACTGCGCCGCCTCGTGGTGGGGGCGCACGCCCTCCGTGCGCACCGCCGCGACGACCCCGGGGATCACGCGCGCGGGGCCGCCGACGCGGAGGACGAGCGCGGCGCGCTGGCCGAGCGCGATGCGCTCCAGATCCTCGCCGACGAACGCCCGGGAGGTGACGGTGACCTGGAACGCGTAGGGCCTGCTGAGCGCCTCCCGCCCGCGGATCGCGTGCACACGGAAGTGGCCTGGCGGGAACGGGAATGCCGAGAAGAGATACGGGTCGGCGCTCCCGGGAAGTCGCACGTCGGCCGAGATGGAGGCCTGGATCGTCATCGGGGGTCCTTGCGCTGTCGTCGTGGCGTCGGGCCGCGCGGTCCGGCGAGGCCGGGCGGCACATGCGCCATGCGGCGCGCCAGCGTAGGGCAGATCGTATCCGACGAACCAACGGCTGGGCCGACCGCCACGACGCGCGCCGGCACCGCGGCCGCGATCGCCCGCCGCCGCAGCGAAGCGCCTCGTCAGCCGCTCGCCCCGCCGCGCCGACAAGGCGCCCTCTCAGCCGCTCACGCCACGTCGACGGGCAGCCGGCGCGGCTCCCCCGCGCGCTGCGCCTTCAGCCGCTCCCGGCGCATCTTGTGCCAGGCGAGGATCCCCGCGTCCGCGCGCACGAAGCGGCACGCGCTCAGGTCCGCGTGGCGCGGCTCCGACGACGCGAGCATCCGCGCGTCGTCCGGCTGGATCAGCAAGAACTCCAGCGAGAGCCCGAGCCAGGCGAGCGCGCGGCCGACCCCCGGCACCGGCACGTAGTACCGCCCCACGATCGCCGTCCGCTCCGCGTCGATCGGCGCGCACCCGGCCACGCCCGCCATGCGCCCGCCCATCGTCAGGCGCAGCACCCCGGGAAACCGCAGCTCTATCGCAAATTTCCACCCCCGACGCCCGTCCCACGGCTTCCCGTCGTCGTGGCGGAGCACCCCTTCGGCGTGGATCGTGTCGCCCTCCACGCGGACCTCGAACGGGTCGAGCAGCGCGCCGACGCCGACGACCCACGGACGGTGCGCGAACGGCAGGTGGTGCACGTCGAGCATGCCCTCCATCGCGCGCTCGAACGGCACGTCCCACTCCATCGTGGCCGTGTGGGCGTGCCGCTCGTCGGGCGGCAGGCCGTCGAACCAGGGCAGCGGCGGCAGCTCGGCGGGCCGCTCGCCCCAGTAGAGCCACACGAGCCCCCGGTGCTCGCGCACCTCGTAGCGCGTCAGCGCGAGCGTGACGCCGCCGCCGCCCGCGCCGGCGACCCTCTCCACGCCCGCCGCCCCCGTCGCCCCGCGCCCCTCGCATGGGATCGCGACGCAGCGCCCGTCTCCGGCGTACCGGAAGCCGTGGTACGGGCACTCGATCGCCCCGTCGACGACGCGCCCGAGGCCGAGATCCGCGCCGCGGTGCGGGCAGCGCGCCCGCGCCGCGACCAGCGCGCCGCGCTCGTCCCGGAACAGCACGATGCGCGTCCCGAAGCGCTCGACGGTGACCGGCCGCTTGCCCACGGTGGACCCGTCCGCGATGATGTACCAGGCGCCCTCGACGAACGCGCCGCGCCCTTCCTCGATGCCGTCCCTTCGCATGTCGCTCCTCCGATCGCCTGCAATCCTGGGGATGGCTCGGCGGGACGGCAGTGACAGCGCGCGCCACAAGGGCTGACATGCGGCGCCAGGCGTCCCGGGCCCCGGAGCGCGCGCCGACGATCTGGGCCCGCCTCGCCGGGCAGCTCGCGGACCACGCCGCGCAGCGCGGGGCCGATCGCGCGGCGCTGCTCGAGGCCGCGGGCCTGCCGGCCGCGGCGCTCGACGACCCCGACGCCCGCGCGCCGCTCGCGGCGTTCTACGCGCTCCTCGAGGGGGCCGTGGCGGCGGTCCGCGATCCGCACCTCGGCCTGGACTTCGCGGGGCGCTTCCAGCCGGAGCAGCTCGACGCGCTCGGCTTCCTGGCGATGAGCAGCCCGAACCTCGGCGAGGCGCTCGGCCGGATGCTCCGCTACCAGCAGCTCTGGAGCGAGGGGGAGCGCTACACGCTCGAGCTCCGCGGGGGCCGCGCGCACCTCGGCTTCACGCCGTTCGGGCCCGACCGGCCGGCCCACGGCCAGGTGGCGGAGATGTTCGCGTTCGACGTGCTCGTGAACGGCGGGCGCATGAGCGGCGCCCCGATCGAGGCGGTCGCGGTGAGCTTCCGCCACGCGGCGGCGGGGGATCCGGAGGAGAAGGCGCGGCGGCTCGGCGCGCCGGTGCGGTTCGAGGCGCCGCAGACCGAGCTGGTCCTGCCGGCGGAGGCGCTGGCCCGGCCGCTGCCGCAGGCGAACGACGCGCTCGCCGCCTTCCTGGAGCGCCAGGTGGGCGCCCTCGCGGCGCGCCTGCCCGGCGCGGCGCCGTCCGGGCAGGCGCTCGCGGACCGCGTGCGGGCGCTCCTCGCCGAGCGGCTGCGCGAGGGGGCCGACCTGGGGGCGCTCGCGGCGCGCCTGCGGATGAGCCCGCGCACGCTGCAGCGCCGCCTCGGCGACGAGGGGACGTCGCTGCACGCCCTGCTCGACGAGGTCCGGCGCGGCCGCGCGGCGGCGCTCCTGGAGGCGGGCATGGCGATCGGGGAGGTGGCCTACCTGCTCGGCTACTCGGAGCCGAGCGCGTTCCACCGGGCGTTCCGGCGCTGGACCGGCGAGACGCCGGAGGCGTTCCGCGCCCGGGTCAGGGGCGCCGAGCCGCGCTGAGCGCTCTCAGCCCATCAGCCCCTGAGGCATCCCCTCGAATTCTACCGCCGCGCCGCCGTGATCAGGGCGAGGCCCGTACGAGCAGCAGCTCCTCGAGCGTCGCGGTCAGCTCGTCGACCCGCACCGGCTTCGTCAGGTAGCGGTAGAACCCGGCCTCCTCGGCGCGGCGGGTGTCCCGCGGCATCGCGGCCGCGCTGAGCGCGATGACCGGGATGGCGCGGGTCTCCGGCCACTCCTGCAGATGGCGCTGCGCCTCGTAGCCGCTCATGCCGGGGAGGTTGATGTCCATGATCACGACGTGAGGCCGCCGCGCCCGCGCGAGCTCGATGCCGATCTCGGCGTTCGGCGCCGTGATCAGGTCGATCCGCTCGAACTCCGAGATGAGCGCCTCCATGAACGCGATGTTCGAGGGGTTGTCCTCCACGTAGAGCACCGCGTAGCGCGCGCCGCCGGCCTCCGTGAGCGGCGACGCCCCCGCGCGCTCGCTCGGCTGCCCCGCCGCCTCTTCCGCCTTCACCTCGTGCGCGGGCAGCTCGATCCAGAACTCCGACCCCTCGCCCGGCGCGCTGCGGAAGCCGACGCCGCCGTCCATCATCTCCGCGAGCCGCTTCGTGATCGCGAGCCCGATCCCCGTCCCCTCGATCGGCCCTGTCTCCTGGCCGGCGCGCTGGAAGGGCTGGAAGATCTTCGCGTGCTGCTCGCGCGCGATGCCCATGCCGTCGTCCGCCACGCAGACCCGCACGCGCCCGCCCGCCGTCACCGACACGATGAACGTCGCGCGCCCGCCCTTCCGGCCGTACTTGATCGCGTTCGACCCGTAGTTCATGAGGATCTGCGCGAACCGCGTCCGGTCCGCCACCACCTCCGGGATGTCCACGGGGAGGGGCGTCATGGCGATCTCGACCCCCGCGCGCTGGGCCATCGGGTCCAGCGTCGCCTTCACCTCGGCGAGCACCTCGGGGACGCTCACGGGCTCGAGCGACACCGCCACCCGCCCGGCCTCGATGCGCGAGAGGTCCAGCACGTCGTCGATGAGCTTGAGCAGGTGCTCGCCGCCCTTCATCACGTACTCGATCCGCTCCCTCTGGCGCTCGGTGAGCGGCGTCTTCTTGTCGCGCTGGAGGAGCTGCGCGAAGCCGAGGATCGCGTTGAGCGGCGTGCGCAGCTCGTGGCTCATCGAGGCGAGGAACTCGCTCTTCGCGGTGCTGGCGGCCTCGGCGAGGGCGCGCGCCTTGCGGAGCTCCTCCGCGCGCTGCACGTCGCCGGTCATGTCCCAGATCGTGCACACGGTCGCCCCCTCGGCCGTGCGGCGCTCGGTCACGCGCAGGCTGCGCCCGTCGCTCGACCCGAGATCCAGCGCGCCGCTCGGCGCCGCGTGGTAGGCGAGCATCCTCGCGCGGAGCGCGGCCGCCGGCTCGCCGTCGAGCGTGAAGAGCCCCGCGCCGAGGCCCTCGTCGAGGAGCTCGACGTAGCTCCGGCCGACGATCGGGCCGCTCCCCCGCCCGCCGAGCCACTGCCGGTACGCGCTGTTGCAGAGCGCGAGCCGATCCTGCGCGTCGAACACGGCGAACGCGCCCTGGGCGCTCTCCACCGCGCTCCGCAGGAGATCGCTGGAGCGCTGCGCCACGGCCTCCAGGCGCTTGCGCTCGCTGATGTCGCGGATCGCGCTCGAGACGAGCGTGCCCCCCGCGGTCTCCAGCGGGCTGAGGCTGATCTCGATCGGGAACTCGCCGCCGTCCTTCCGCCGGCCGAACAGCTCCAGCCCCGATCCCATCGGGCGCGCCCTGGGCGCGCCCGTGAACGTCGAGCGGTGGCCCACGTGAGAGCGCTGGAACCGCTCCGGGAGCAGGACCTCGACCAGCCTGCCGAGGAGCTCGCCGCGCCCGTAGCCGAACATCCGCTCGGTCTGGACGTTGACGAACACGATGCGCCCCCGCTCGTCGACGACCACCATGGCGTCGGGCGCCGCGTCGATGAGCTGGCGGAACTTCTCGTCGTCGAGCTGCGGCGCGCCGAGCCCGTCCTGCGCCTGCTCGGGCGACGACGCGCGCTCGCCGGAGGATCGTTCATTCGTCATCGGGGAGCCTCACACAGAAGATCGCGCCGGGCGCGTTGTCCTCGATCCAGATGCGGCCGCCGTGCGCCTCGACCGCCATCTTGCAGAACGCGAGGCCCAGGCCGCGGCCGGCCCGGTGGAGGGCCTCCGCGTCGCCGCCGAGCTGGGTGAAGCGATCGAACACCCGCGCGCGCAGGTCGGCGGGCACGCCCGGCCCCGCGTCCGCCACGCGGATCTCGACCGCGGCGCCGTCCTTCACGGCGCTCACGGCCACCGCCGTCCCGACCGGGGCGTGGTGGATCGCGTTCTCCAGGAGGTTCTCGACGGTGCGGCGCAGCAGGTCCGGGTCGGCCCGGACCGCGGGCGCCTCGACGGCCTCGCGCAGCGCGATCGACCGGGAGCTCGCGCGCAGCTCGAGCGCGGCGAACACCTCGAGGACGAGCGCGCGGAGGTCGACGCGCGCGCGCTCGGGGGCGAGCCGGCCCTCCTCGCTCTTGCTGATGTCGAGCAGGTTGTAGATGAGCCGCAGGAGCGACCGCGCCTCTGCGCGGATGTGCCGCGCGGAGTCGCGCGCCGGCTCCGGGAGCGCGCGGTCGCGGAGCAGGAACTGCGCGTGCAGATCCATGCTGCTCACCGGGTTCTTCAGGTCGTGCACGACGAACGCCGTGAGCTGCTCCTTCTGGAGCTGGAGGCGCATGAGCGCGTCCCGCTGCTGCCGGACCAGCTCGACGTGCTCGCGCAGCTCCGCGCCGAGCCGGCGCAGCCGGAGCGCGGCCTGCACCCGGACGAGCAGCTCCGACGGGCGCACGGGCTTCGTCAGGAAGTCGTCGCCGCCGGCGCGCAGCGCGCTGTCGAACGTGTCGACGTCGCGGAGCGCGGTCAGGAACACGATCGGCGTGCTCGCGCCGCCGGGCAGCGCGCGGATCCGGGCGCACACGGCGAAGCCGTCCATGCCCGGCATCCGCACGTCGAGCAGCACGCAGTCCGGGCTACAGCGCTCGAACTCGCGGATCGCCTCCTCGCCCGAGGTGGCGAGCACGACCTCGTAGCCGTCGTCCTCGAGCGTCGCCTGGGCCAAGGCGCGGTTCTGCTCGTTGTCATCGACGACGAGCACCCTGGATCGCACCCCCTGCTGCTCCATGCGCGCTCGGCTCCGGCGGCAGAGTACACGAGGGTCGGCGCCCCCACCATACGTCGCGGCGCGCGCCGGCGCCGATCGCGGCGAGGCGCCCCTCGGGGCGCTGAAAACAGCGACGGCCGGGGCGAGCGCTCGCAGCGCTCCGCCCCGGCCGTCTCTCGTCGTCACGCGCGGATCACGCCCGGATCGCGCGTGGATGCCGCGCGATCACGCGCGCCCGGCCGCGGCCCGCGCCGCCGCCAGGCTCGCGCTCACTGGCGGGGAGCGATCTCCAGCTTGGCCATCACGTTGGCGCTGGCCGTGAGGCTCGACTCGATGTTCTCGACCGCCTGCGTGATCGCGTTGGTGGCCGGGATGATGCAGGCCCCCGCCTTCACGCTGCCCGTGACCGCGCCCTCGAGGGTGCCCGCGGCCTCGACCACCGCCTCGGCGTTGGCGAGGAGGAGCTCGCCGCGCGCCTGCGCGACGACGAGGAGCCGCGGCAGGTTCGCCTGGAGCGTCGAGATGACCGCGTCGGCCTCGGCCGCGCCCGCGATGCTGATCGCGGGCTCCTTGCAGCTCGCCCGCGCGCTCGCGCTCGCCTCGCAGGAGCCGCTGCACTCCGCGCTCCCCTGGCACTCGGCCGACGGCGGCTTGAGCTGAGCCCTGCACTTCGGCGCCTTGAACTGGACGTCGCACGAGCCCGAGCAGTCGGCGTTGCACTCCACCTGCGCGTCGGCCGCGAGCTCGCACGAGCCGCGGCACTGGCCCGTACAGGTGCCCTCGCACTGACCGCGGCAGTCGCCGCCCTCGGTCGTCGCCGAGCAATCGCCGTCGCACGCGCCCTCGCAGGTGCCCTGGCACGTACCCTCGCAGTTGACGGCGAGGTTGGCCGAGCCCTCGCACGAGCCGGTGCACTGCCCCTCGCAGCGGCCCGAGAGCTCGCCGGGATCGCAGCGCGCGATGATCTCCGCCGGGGTGAGCTGGCACTCGACGTTGGCGCTGCACCGCGCCTCGCAGTTCGCCTGCACGCTCGCGTCGACCGTGCAGCTCGGCGGCTGGAAGGAGATCGACAGACCGGCCGTCGCGTCCCCGAGCTGGTCGATCGCGAGCTCGCACCACGCCGACGCCCGCTCGCTCGGCTTTGTCGCCGTGATCGTCGCCGCGTCCGCGCCGAGGTCCAGCGCGATCGCCTGACAGGCGGCGCTCACGTCGGCCACCATGGCGCCCGCGGCGCCGGTGAAGTCCGACACGGACTGCATGAACGCACCATAATTGAGCTCCGCGTCGCCCTCGAGCCCCCACTCGACCGTGGCGAGATCGGCGCCCGGCGTGAAGTCGCGACAACAGAGGTCGTTCTGCAGCTCCGAGGCCTTGTCACACCCCATCACCGGAATGACGGAGAGCCCCGCCAGCGCCAGAGAGAATGTCGCGATTCGCCACGTCACACGGATGTTCATCAGGAAACTCCTTGGTTCTTTGTCGGGAGCGCCGCATGCGGCCGGATCGCCACGGAGAGCGGCGACGGACCATGAGGGCGACCGCGCTCCTTGCGAAATCGGCGGCCGCCGCCGAGGCAGGGCGACAATAACTCATAAATCGCCCCGGCTGACAAGGGCCACCCTGCAGAATTGTTACCGCGCTCAACACGGCCCTAGGGCGCTGCCCGTCAGCAAGGCAGCAATGCACGACGAGATCTGTTGTTGGCTGTCTCGGCGCCGTGCGCCACGCCCGGATTCCGGGGTCGCGATGGCCGCGCCGTCCAAGCAACCATGGTGACGCGCCATGACACGGCACGTCGTGGGTTCACACAGCCATCATCGAATAACCGTTGCAGAGCTCGCCCGGGCCGTAGGACAATGGCCCGGTGAAGACGCTCGGCCCCTCGCTCGCCCGGTTCGCCCGACTCGCGCGGTTCCCTCTCGTGCTCGCGCTCATCGCAGGTTGCGGCGGCTCGTCCGACGACGAGCCCGCGACGGGCGGCCAGGCGGGCGAGCCGCCCCGGATGAGCGGGATGACCGCGGCCCACAACCGGGCGCGCGCCGCGGTCGAGCCGCCCGCCGACCCGCCGCTGCCCGGGCTCTCGTGGTCGCCCGAGATCGCGGCGGTGGCGCAGGCCCATGCCGAACGGTGCGAGTTCGGCCATAGCGAGAGCAACTACGGAGAGAACCTCTACGCCTCGAGCGGCGCCTCGACGCCGGAGGACGTCGTCGCCGCCTGGGTCGACGAGGCGGCGAATTACGACCTCGCGACCAACGCCTGCAGCTCGACGTGCGGCCATTACACGCAGGTGGTGTGGGCCGACTCCGCGCGGCTCGGCTGCGGGGTCGCCGATTGCACGGACGGCTCGCCGTTCGGCGGCGGCGCCTGGCAGCTCTGGGTGTGCAACTACGATCCTCCCGGCAACTTCATCAACGAGCGCCCGTACTGAGCCACGCCCGCCGGCGGCGATGAGCGCGCCGGCGGCGATGAGCGCGCCGGCGGCGATGAGCGCGCTGTAGGCGATGAGCGCGCCGGCGGAGGTGGCCCGCGCGCCGCCCTCCGGTCCTCCACGCCCCGCGCCCGCTCTGGTATCGCAGCCGCGATGGACTTCGGATGGACCCCCGCCCAGCGCGCCGTCCACGACCGCATGCGCGCCCTCGGCGCCGAGGCTGACGCCGCGGCCCCGGACGATCGCATGCGCGTCCTCGCCCGGGGCGGCGCCCTCGGCCTGCCCATCGCCCGCGATCTCGGCGGCGAGGGCCTCGACCTCGTGACGACGGCGCTCGCCTACGAGGGCCTCGGCGCGACGCTGCGCGACGGCGGCGTGCTGCTCGCCGCAGGGGCGCACCTCTTCGGCGTGGCGCTGCTGCTCGCCCGGGTGGGCACCCCGGCGCAGCAGCGCGCGTGGCTGCCGCGGATGGCGACCGGCGACTGCATGGCCACGGTCGCCGCCACCGAGGCCGGCGCCGGCTCGGACGTCGCGTCGGTGCAGGCCAGGGCCGACCGCACCGCCGCCGGCTACCAGGTCACCGGCGAGAAGCGGTACGTGACCTGGGCCGACCGGGCCGACGTCTACTTCGCGGTCGCGCGCGACGGAGGTGGCGCCGGCGGGGCGCCCGCGCGCGGCCTCACGGCGCTGCTCGTGCCCCGCGACGCCGCCGCGGACGCCCGCGCCGTAGCGGACGCCGCCGACGCAGCGGGCGTCCGCGTCGGCGCGCCGCTCGCGACGGCGGGCCTCCGCGGCGCGCGGCTCGCGCCCGTGTCGTTCCGCGGCTGCGAGGTCGGCCCCGACGCGCTCCTCGGCCGCGCCGGCGCCGGCCTCGCCGTCTTCCAGATCGCGATGACCTACGAGCGCGCGCTGATCCTCGCCTTCCGCCTCGGCGCCATGGAGCGCGCCCTCGGCGAGGCCGTCCGCTTCGCCCGGGAGCGCGAGCTCGGCGGCCAGGCGATCGCGCGCCACCAGGCCGTCGCGCACCGCGTCGCGCAGATGAAGCTGCGGCTGGAGACGTCGCGGCTGCTCGTCTACCGCGCCGCCTGGGAGCTCGATCAGGGCCAGCGCGGCCAGGCCGAGGCCGCGCTGGCGAAGTGGCACGCGGCGGACTCGGCCGTTCTGTTCGCGCTGGACGACCTCTGGCTGCGCGGCGGCGCCGGCTACCTCGAGGAGAGCGGCCTGCCGTCGGCCGTGGATGACGCGCTGGGCGGCAGCATCCATTCGGGGACGTCCGACGTGCTCGCCACGGTCGTCTCCCGGTGGCTCGGCCTCTAGTTCCGCCCTCCAGGAGCCCGGCCATGGATCCGGATGGAGATTTCAACGCAAAGGCGCAAAGGCGCAAAATCAAGAACAAATGCATACACTTGCGCCTTTGCGCCTTTGCGCCTTTGCGCCTTTGCGTTGAATCTCTCCTCTCGCGAGGCAGATCCCTGGCAGGAGTTCTGCCCACGGTACTAGCCGGCTGCGCCACGCGCCCGCGAGGGCCCGCGCCGGCCGAGGGTCGCCGGCGCATCGTGAGGCCGGCACTAGCCAACCCAGGCCAGCGCCTTTACCAAAGGGAGGACCGCGCGCGCCGGCCGAGGGTCGCCGGCGCGCCGCGCCCCGTCCGCCGGCCCCCCAGGGGGCCCAACCAGGAGCGATATGACCGAAGCGACCGACAATCCCCTGCTCTCTCTCGGCTTCGAGATCCCGTTCGATCGCATCCGGAGCGAGCACGTCGAGCCCGCGGCGCGCGCGCTGCTCGACGACGCCCGCGCCCGGCTCGAGGCCCTCATCGCGGCGCCCGGCCCCCGCACCTACGAGAACACCCTGGGCGCGCTCGAGGCCGTCACCGACCGGCTCGATCGCGCCATGAACGTCGTCTCGCACCTCGAGTCGACGTCCACGACCCCCGCGCTGCGCGCCGCGTACAACGCCGTCCAGCCGGAGGTCAGCGAGTTCCTGAGCGGCATCGCGCTCAACGAGGGCGTCTACGGCGCCCTCAAGGCGTTCGCCGCCACGCCCGAGGCCGGGGCGCTGACGGGCCCGCGGCGCCGGTTCCTCAAGAAGACCCTCGACGACTTCCGCCGCAGCGGCGCCGAGCTCGACCCCGCCGGCAAGAAGCGCCTCTCCGAGATCGACGTCGAGCTCGCGACGCTCACCCTGCGCTTCTCGCAGAACGTCCTCGACGCGACGAACGCCTTCGAGTTCGTGATCGAGGACCCGGCCCGCCTCGCCGGCCTGCCGCCGAGCGCCGTCGAGGCCGCCCGCCAGAGCGCGCAGGACCGGGGCCTCCAGGGCTACCGCTTCACGCTGCAGGCGCCGAGCTACATCCCCGTGCTCACGCACCTCGACGACGCCGCGATCCGCGAGCGCTTCTACCGCGCCTACAACACGCGCGCGACCGAGGGCGAGCACGACAACCGCCCGCTCATCCGCCGCATCCTCGAGCTCCGCTGCGAGAAGGCGAAGCTGCTCGGCTACGCGACCTTCGCCGATCTGGTCCTCGAGGATCGCATGGCGAAGACGGGCGGCGAGGCGCGCCGCTTCGTCGAGACGCTGCGGGCGCGCACCGCGCCGGTGTTCGAGCGCGAGAAGGAGGAGCTCGCCGCCTTCCGCCGCGAGATCGAGGGCCCGGATGCGCCGCCGATCGCGCCGTGGGACGTCTCCTACTATGCGGAGAAGCTGCGCCGCGCCCGCTACGACTTCGACGACGAGGCGCTCCGCCCGTATTTCCCGCTCGATCGCGTCGTCTCCGGCCTGTTCGAGATCGCCCACCTCCTCTATGGCGTGCGCATCGCGCCGTGGCAGGACGCCCCCACGTGGCACCCGAGCGCCCGCGCCTACAAGCTCATCGAGGCGGACGGCGCCCAGAGCGCCGCGTTCTACCTCGACTTCCTCCCGCGCGAGCAGAAGCGCGACGGCGCCTGGATGCACGGGCTCGTCACGGGCGCGCCGCGCGAGGACGGGCGCGAGAACGGCGAAGGCGGCGAGGACGCGCGCCACCTCGAGGTCCTGGCGGGCAGCTTCACCCCGCCGGTCGGCGGCCGCCCCGCGCTCCTGAACCACCGCGAGGTCGAGACGCTGTTCCACGAGTTCGGCCACATGATGCACCACGCCTCGAGCCGGGTGCCGATCCGCAGCCTCGCCGGCACCAACGTCGCCTGGGACTTCGTCGAGCTGCCCTCGCAGATCATGGAGAACTGGTGCTGGGAGCGCGAGGCGCTCGACCTGTTCGCGCGGCACCACGAGACGGGCGCGCCCATCCCGGACGACCTGCTCCAGCGGATGCGCGCGGCCCGCACCTTCCGCGCGGGCGCCACGACGATGCGGCAGCTCGGCTTCGCCGAGATCGACCTCACGCTCCACATGGACTGGGGCCCTGGCCGCGGCGATGTCGTCGAGCTCGCCCGCGAGGTCCTCTCGCGCTACTCGCCGGTCCCGCTGCCCGAGGGCTACGCGATGATCGCCGGCTTCTCGCACCTCTTCTCGAGCCCGGTCGGCTACGCGGCCGGCTACTACTCGTACAAGTGGGCCGAGGTGCTGGACGCCGACGCCTTCTCCCGCTTCCAGGAAGAGGGCCTGTTCAGCCGCAAGGTGGGCGACGCGTTCCGGAGCCAGATCCTCTCGCTCGGCGACACGCAGGACCCGATGGACCTCTACAAGAGCTTCCGCGGCCGCGAGCCCACCCTCGACGCCCTGCTCCAGCGCAGCGGCCTCGCCTGAGCCCCCGGAGCTGAGCTCCCGAGTTAACCGGTTCAGTCGAGCGCGCCAGGCCATCGCGGGGTCCCCGGCGTGTGGCGTGACGGCAATCCTTGCCATGTCCCGGTCTTTCAGGGCTGGCAAACTTTGCCAGCACGGCAATGCTTGCCGCGCGCATCCTGGCCCCACTGGCGATCTCGATCGCGCGGCAGCCGCTCGTGCGCCGCGCCCGGCGCGTCGCGCCGCCCGCCTTCGCCGGAAAGGCCCTCACGCGGCGGCGCGGCATGCCGGTTGCGATAGCGCTCCGCGAACCCGGCTGTGACGGCCGCGCCTCGCCCCGAGGAGGCGGGCCGAGCCGGTACAGCGTGAGGCGGAGCCAGGTCGGGAGCGCGAGCCGCTCCGAGCGACCCGGTCCGCCTCACTCCGGGGCGAACAACAGTCCGCGATCTTGAGGAGACCTTCGAATGCGACTTTCACGTTTCATGATGACCACCTCGTGCGCGCTCGTGCTCGCAGCCTGCGCACAGGGGACCGACACGGAGGAGCAGATCGTTGATGAGGCGGCGCAGGCCCTCGTGACCCCTGCGTCGGTGCTCGGCTTCGAGAGCACCGCCGACTGGACGGCCTCCGGCGCCGTGAAGAGCGCGAGCGTGGATCACTCCCAGGGCAGCTCCGCGCTCGCCGTGCGGAACTTCAGCTTCGTCGAGCTCCAGTCCGTGCCGCTGACCACCGTGTCGGGCGTGACCTCGACGATCGCCTTCGACCTGAAGGCGCCTGTGTCGCCCGCCTTTGGCAACGCGCAGCTCGTCGTGAACATCCCGTCCCGAGGCGTGCACACCGTCTGGCTGGGCCAGGTGAACCTCGCGGGGCTGCCCGCGGGCACGTTCAGCCCGATCTCGTTCAACGTGCCGCAGAACGTCGTCGACGCCCTGCGCCAGACCTACAGCGATCTGACGTTCAAGATCGTCCTGAATGTCCCGCACACGACGACCGATTACGTGGTCGACAACCTCCGCTTCGTGGGCGGAACGCCGGCCGGCCATTCCAAGGTGGAGCTGCGCGTCTCCAGCGCGGACGACCGCCTCGTCTTCTCGGTGAACGGCCTGCAGCGGAGGGTGTTCCCCATCGACGATCCGAGCATCGGCCAGCGCATCGACGTGAGCGACTGGTTCGGGAGCGGCGTCAACGATCTCCGGGTACAGACCCTCAACACCGGAGGGCCGACGAGCTACGGCGTCGAGGTCTGGGTCGACAACCAGCTCGTCGTGAACGATTCGTGCCCCGCGACCCTGTGCAACGGCCAGGACGTCCGGACGGGCATCGTGGCAGATCGGACGTTCTCCTTGAGCACCCCGAACCGACCTGCGCGCCAGCCTGTCACCGTGACCGCGGTGAGCGCGCAGCCCGGCAAGGTGTACGTGAACGACGTCTTCACGGGGCGCACCACGCCCACCACGCTCTCGCTGCCGCCGGGCGACTACACCATCGGCGTTGGGCTCGGCACCCAGTCGCCGCCGTACGACTACACGGGCTCTTACCGGGAGCAGAACGTGACCGTCAGCGCGTCGCCCGTGGCGGTCGACATCACCGCGAACCCGCCGCTCGGGATCCAGGAGGATACCCGCATCGGCATCCTGCCCATCCGGAGGAGCATCAACTACGTCGCGTCGCTGGGCGGACCGGACCCGTCGAACACCGGCGTGCTCTCCGACGACGACATCACGGATCTCTTGACGCAGGCGAGGGCGACCAGCGCTCGATGGCTCGAGCCGCTGTCCTACGGGCTCGCCAAGTGGACCGTCGAGGTCCTGCCCACCGTCGAGGACGTGCCGATGGTCGAGCAGAACCACGACGGGTGGGACACCGGTCGCTTCCGGAGCGAGTTTCCGACCGCGGCCCTGGAATCCCAGTACGACATGATCGTGCTCCTCTTCCCGCAGCACCAGGCCGACGGATCCTTGGTGGACGACGAGTGCAACATCGCGTGGGCTTTCGACGAGCAGTTCATCGGTTTCCCCACCACCTTCACCGGCGGTGGGATCGGCGTCCCGAACCCCGGGTTCCTCCACGAGGTGATGCACAACTACGAGTCGTACAACGAGAACGTTCTGCGCTCGTACAACGGCATCCATGGGCTGCACGGCTCCGAGATCCACGGTTATTACAGCGGGTCCAACGGCGAGGTGGATTTCGTGCACTTCTATCGCCACTTCCTCCGCGGTCAGGTCGCCGAGCTCGGTGGCATGCGTCCCGATGTCGGCTGGCCCGCCATCGGGGAGGTCTCGGAGAACTCGGATCTCTACCTCGGCGTCTTCCCGGTCCTGCGCCACGGCTTCCTCGTGCGGTGACGTAGCGCGGTCCGCCCCACGAACCTGACCCCTCCTCGACATCCCTAGGCCCGAGAAGACCATGTTCTTCGCGCGGCGCGGGGAGGGCCGATGTCTGAGCCCAGATGAGAAAGCTCCTCCGGCGAAGCCGGAGGAGCTTTGTCTCAGGCGAGTCCGGCGGGGCCCCCGCGCAGCGCGAAGAACACGGTCTCCTCGGGCCGGGCCCCGCTCGAGGAGCCCCCCGCAGGAGTCACCCGCTCACTTGATCGAGAAGTTGCACGCCGAGAGCGGCGCCGCTCCCCCGACCATCGTCCAGTTGTTGATCGACCGGATGCCCGCCGCGACCTGCTCGGTCCTGAACGCATACCGGTACGCGAGCTGCACCTCCTGGCCGTTCAGCGGGCGGATGTACACCGCGTACCGCTTCGACCCCGGCTCGACCACCATCCGGACGGTGTACGTCGTGCCCGCGGTGTACCGGAACGCCGTCATCGCCTGGTAGCTCGTCCCGTTCAGCACGCGGACGTTGCCCTGCCGATCGAACACCACGCTCGCCGCGAGCTCGCTCGCCTGGTCCGCGGCGCCCCGCGACACCCCGATCGTGCCGTCGATGTTCGACGCGGTCGGCGTCACGTCCCAGGTCGCCGTGAAGGTCCCCCACTGGGTCGGCAGGGGCGTGTTCGCCCACTCGCCCGGGTCGACCGACGGGCACGACGCGTCCGGCGTTGGTGTCGTCGGCTCGGCCGGCTCCTCGGGCTCGGTCGGCTCCGTGGGCTCGGTCGGCGTCGTCGGCTGGGACTGCGCCACCCCCGAGCCGAACTCGAAGGCGCCGATGTCGACCGCGCCCACGGCCGTCCGCGCCAGCGCGGTGCCCGGGGCCGCGAGCGCCGCCTTCGGCGGGTGGAAGAGCGGCATCGCGAGCGGCGCCTTGATCTCGCGCCCCGAGATCCCCTGGATCTGGCTGACGCCCGCGTTCCGGAGGGGGCTCGTCGAGAGCAGCGACACGTCGCGGTTGGCGAGGCTCGTGAAGCCGGGATCTCCGCTCACCTTCACCGTCCCCGCGAAGCCGGAGGGCACCGCCGTGCCCGTGGGAACGGCGTTGTTGACGCCCTTGATGATCGGGCTGCCCGTCGCCCACTCCGCGTCATCGCGGAACACATCGATGGTCCCGCCCCCGACGCGGTGGAAGACGTTGTTGTGCAGCTCGACGCTCTCGACGCCGAAGTGCATGTGGATCGCCGCCTTCGACCCCTGCGCCAGCAGGAAGGTGTTGTTGACGAACCGATACCGCCCGTTCGTCTCGCCCGTACCGTCGCCGCCGATGCGCACCACGTACTGCGTGCGCGTCTTGCGGAAGACGTTGCCGACCACGTCGGAGTCCTCTCGCGCGAGGCCCGGATCCTGCCCGTCGGGCCCGATGAGCTCGAGCTCCTTCCAGTACCCGCCCTCGATCCAGTTGTGATAGATCTCGTTCCGCTCCGCGCGGGTCTTCACCGCGTTGCCGCCGTTCGCGTCGTGGATGTAGCTGTGCTGCATCCGGAACACCGCGCCAGGATACTTGGATTCATCCGTCGCGATGTAGATCGGGTGCTTCGTCTCCCCGGCGCCGCACTTGTACACTTCCACGTACTCGAGGGTCAGCGAGCCCGAGTCGCTGTCCGCGCCGAGGATGCCGTGCGCGGGGCAGTCGTGGACGACGGTGTCGCGGATCGTGAGGTCGTGGCCGTGGGTGAAGATGCAGCGGGACGTGCCGCCCGTGACCTCGAACCCCTCCATCACGATGTGGTTCGCGTTGAGCTGGATGGTGTTGGCGCCGCCCTTCAGCAGCGGCCGCTTCCCGTTGGCCCGGACGCCGCGGATGGTGACCTTCGCGTTCGCCGTACCGCCCTTCTTGAGCCAGATGTCGCCCGGGTACGTCGCGTTGCCGTCGACCTCGACAACGTCGCCCGGCGCCAGCCGGCTCGCCACGTCGGCGAGGGTCTTGTAGGTCCGCGTCGGGCCGACTCGGTACGTCGTCCCTGCAGCTTGCTCCTCCGCGTCGAGATCCTCCGCGGTCACGTCCTCGTCGAGCGGCGCGCAGCCGAAGCCGACGATCGACACCGCCGCGATGGAGGCGATGAACTTACCGGCGGCAAACGACCGCGACCCAAAGCCCTGAGAAATCGAATGCATGGCTTTTTCTCCCCCGGCGTCGTCGAACCCCTGCGGTGAACAGGACCGTTACGGCCGAAGGCAACAGGGGGCAGAAGAGGAGCCTCCCGCTGTTTGCCTTCGCGCCGCGAACCATCGGTGCAGACCATTCAGCAACCGAAGGGGCGGATACCGGCGCTCTCGTGAGACAACTTATTCCTGGAACGGCACGAAGGGTCAAGACGAAATGCTTTCGCAAACCAAACGATCGGCCAATTAGGTCGCACACCTGAGCTGCTTTTCACATCAAGGTTGCAAAAATTCGATGCAAAACTGCAATGCGCAGTTCGGCCGCTCCTGTGGGGAAGGTGGTTGGACGTGGTCGGTCGCTCGCTCCGACGTGGCCGAAATCCCCCGAAAATGTTGGGCAAAACCCATCCCCGTCACGTTCTCCATGCCAGTTGACGACCTTCACCTACCCGCCCCCGCATGCCCGAGCTCGATGGCGACATCGACGACCGCGCGGAGGCGGCATCTTCGCTCGGCACACGCACTGTTTCTGCCATCGACCACGAGCGGAGCGCGTGGAGATCGGCGATCTCACCGCGCGTCTCGCTCGACCTGGAGAAGCAGCGGCAAGGCGCCCTGATCGCGCGCTCGAGACGGACTCCTGGACGGCTGCAGCGGCCTTGCGAGCGTGGCCGGGGGCGAAGCGAGCGTCGCCGGGGGCTGACGAGGAGATCCGCCGGATCCACGGGACGGGCGCGCCGTCCGCCGTGCGCCGGCGACGAAAAACCTAAGTCCCGGCTTCGACGGAAAAACTGAACGGGTTGTCAGGAATACGGAAAAGAACGACACGAATCCGGTAGAGGATTCAAGCTCTTTCCTGGATTCCCGACTTCCTGTTCAATCCAGGGGACAGCGTCGATTCGCTCGAGCGCTCGAGCGCTCGACGAAGAACGGAAGACTCCGCCGTAGCGGCCGGATTCTGCTGTGAATCCGAGAATTTCGCCGCATCTCCGCGCGTCGGCATCTCCCGCGCTCGCGCGGTGATCCGAGGGAGTCCGCGGCGCCGTGGGCCGGCTCAGCGTCGTCCCTTGAAGCCCATCATCTGCTGGACGACCGCCTCGCTCTCCTCGGCGATGGCGCCCTCCTGGGCCGCGCGATCGGCGCAGTCCTCGCAGACCTTCTTCTTCTTGCTTCCGACCTTGATCGTCTTGAGCTCGTCGACCTCGCTGTCGCACTCACGGCACGTGGGCATCGCCGGACCTTCCTTTCGCGGCCAGCATATCGCACGGCGCCGGGCTCGTGCTCGCCCGCGGCGCCCCGACCGCGGGGCTCGCCTGCCCGATGTTTGGCCAGGGTGCCGCGCGCGGCCTACGCTCGGGGCCGGCACGAAGTCCCTCAGGAGGAACGCATGGATCGAAGGCAGGGCGCGCGCGCGCAGGTCGACTTCCCCGTCTCGGCGCTCGTCGACGGCCACAGGCACCGGTGCCGCGCCATCGATCTGTCGCCCACGGGCATGATCGTCGAGCGCGCGCCCGCGCTCGCGGGCCGGGCGCTGCCCGCCGTCACCCCGTTCGAGCTCGATCTCGGGGTCGGGCGCCCCATCCGCCTGCGCGCCCGCCCTGTGTGGGACCGCGACAACCTGCTCGCCGTCCGGTTCGTTGTCATGAGCGACGCCGACCGGCTCACCATCGCCGAGCACCTCGACGACAAGGCCCGCCGCCGCGAGCCGCTCCACTGAGCGGGCCGCGCCACGGCGCGCGCCGCAGGACGCCCCCGCGGCCGAGGCCCCGCCCCCGACGCAATGCGCGGCTGCAAGGGTGAAATCGCAGGAATGCAACGTCGGGGGATGCGCCCGGGACACCGGGGCGGAATTGCTCAGGATCCCGCTCTTTCCGCGGTGGCACGCGAGCTGCTAACTCCCTGGACAGCGTTGCTGGTGCGGCCTCTCCCCCCCCCGGGCCCCGGCGACGCTTTTTCTTTTTGTCGCCGCCTAGGTCGACGCTTTCCGCCGGCGCGCGGCGGCGATCGAGGCCCGCGGGATGTTGGCGGCGGAGCGGCGGAGCTCGTCGAGCGCGTGCTCGGGGAGGCGCGGCGCGCGCGGCGCGGTGTGGCGCGGCTCCTCGGCGGCCCGCGGCTCCTCGGCGGCCCGCGGCTCCTCGGCGCGCGGCTCGGCGGGGGCGGTCGCGCGGATGCCCAGGTACGGCCAGAGGCTCTCGCGGATCGCGGACGGCAGGACGTTCTCCAGGTACTCGAGCGCGGTCCCGCGGAGGTGGGCGTCGTCGGCGTGGAGCGCGCGGTAGGCGATCTCGAGCGGCTCGCGCTCCAGGCAGAGCGAGAGCACGCGGAAGACGTGCTCCAGGCTGCGGCTCGTCCGCTCGACGAGCAGGCGCTCGGCCGGGGGCGCGTCGCCCGGCGGGGCCGCGTTCGGGGGCTGGGCGTCCCACACCCGGCGGTCGATCTCGATCTCGCGCGTCGCGGCCTCGATCACGTCCTCGCGCCGCAGGTGGATCGGCGCGCGCTGCTGGAGGAGCCGCGCGAGCGCGACGCCGCACTGGTAGCGCACCTCGAAGCGCTCGTCGGCGAGGCCGAGCATCAGCCCGTCGGCGGCGCGCTGGGTGGGGCACGCCTGGAGCACGCGCGGGACGCGGCGCCGGACGGCGACGCTCACGGACGGGTCGAGGAGCACGTCGAGGAGCTGGCCGGTCGCGCGCTGGGCGACGCTGCGGAGCGCGCGGATCGCCTCCGCGTTGAGCCCTTCCCGCTCGAGGAGCGGGATCACGTGGGGGACGAGCGAGAGGTCCACCTCCCCGGCGAGCGCCCGGCGGACGCGACCGACGTCGCCGGAGCGGAGATCGGCCGTGGCCGCGAGCACCGGGTCGGCCGCGAGCGCCGCCGACGCGGCCCTCGCCGAGAGCGGCCCGTCGGCGAGCCTGCCGTCCCCCGCCGGGGCGCGCGGGCCGTCGCCGGGCGCGCCGACCGAGACGGGCCCGCGCGCCGAGATCGGCGGTCCGGCGTACGACGTACGCTCGCCGTCCCGGCCCGGGGCGCGCCCGGCGTCGGTCGGCGCGCCCGCGCCCTTGCGGAGCGCGGCGAGCTCGGCGAGGACCTTGTCCCGGCTGAGCGCGTCGACGGTGCCGCTGAGGGTGCGGCGGGTGGTCGCGTCGACGACGTTCGCGGGGTCGAGCGAGACGGCGCCGGAGCGCAGGCTGCCCTCGAGGGCGGCGACGTAGCCCCGGTGCAGCCGCGGCGTGAAGAGCAGCGTGACCCCCGTGGCGGCCGTGCCGAGGCCGAGCAGGAGGGGCAGCGACCCGCCCGGCGCGAGCACGAGCAGGGCCATGGCGAGGCCGCTGCCCACCGCGGTGCCGATGCGGTCGAAGCCGACGTCGATGAGCGTCTTGATCGACCGCTTCTGGTCCGGGGGCAGCGGGGTGTAGAGCAGCTCGTAGCCCGAGCGGAAGAGCGAGTTCCTGAGCACCGCCTCGGTGGCGCGGACGATGGCGGCGGCCCAGAGCCGCGGGGCGATCACGATGGAGAGGGAGCTCGTGAGGACGGCCGCCGGGAGGATGCCGATGGTGGCGGCGAGCCCGAGCCGGTCGAGCGAGAAGGTGGCGGCGAGCGACTGCACGAGGAACGACAGCACGCTCACCGAGAGGTGGAAGAGGGCGAAGAACGAGAGCAGCTCGTTGCGGTCGCGCATCGCGGCGGCGGCCTCGGCGCTGAGGGCCACGTCGAAGAGGGCGCCGCTCACGGCGCCGAGCCCGACCAGCAGGGCGAGGTCGCGCAGGTGGCCGCTGTCGCGCAGCGCCCCGAGCCCCGCGGGGCCGGCGCTCGCGCCGGCGTCGGCGCGCGCCTCCTCGCCGGCGGGAGCGGCGCCGGCGGCGCTGGCGGACGGGGCGAGCGGGAGGTGCCGGCCGAGCAGGTAGGTGGTCCCGGCGCTCAGCGCGCTCGCCGCGGCGAGGGCGAGGAGCATGGTGGGGGCGTCCATGACGCGGCTGGCGCGCCACGCGAAGAGGCCGCCGACGACGCCGCCGAGCGTCCCGCCGCCCGCGATGCGCCCCATGGAGCGGCGGGCTGTGTGGGGGTCGAAGCGCTCGTTGACGAGCGACCAGAAGGCGGAGATGAGGGTCGCGCCGAAGACGGCGATGTGCAGGTAGAAGACGAGGGCGGCGGCGCCGGGGGCACGCAGGGCGAGGCCCCACTCCAGGGCGAGGAGGACGGAGCTCGCGCCGAAGAGGGCGGGGACGACGCGCGCGGGGGAGAGCCGGAGGAGGGCGCGCGAGATCAGGAGGACGGCGGCGAACGACAGCGCCGCGCCGGCGGCCATGACCTTGGGGACGTCGGCGGCGCCGAAGCTGGCGAGGAAGAGGGCGTCGCGGGTGGCCCGGCCGGCGACCTGCTGGGCGATCATGGCGCCGGACGCGATCGCCGCGATGAGGGCGTACCTGTCGCTCGCGCTCCCCTCTTCCACCGGTTCTCCGGGCATCCTAGGCGGGCTCGGCCGCGAGCACGCGGGCGTCGGTCACGATGGTGCCGAGCGGAATGTCGCCCTCGGTGGTCGGCACCTCGGCGATGAGCTGGAAGTCGAACGCGACGCCGACGGTCCGGGCCGGCGGGGAGAAGCGCGGCAGGGTGCTGTCGTAGTAGCCGGCGCCGTAGCCGATCCGGTGCCCCCGGGGGTCGATCTGGAGGGCGGGCACGACGATGACGTCGAGCGCTGCGGCCTCCTCGTCGGCGGGGTCGGGCTCGCGGAAGCCGAGGCCGCGCTCCTCCATGACTTCGGGGTCGGCGACGAAGCGGAAGGTCATGACGCGCGACTCCGGGTCGATGGCGGGGTACGCCACCCGGACGCCGCGGCCGCGGAGGAGCGGGTCGAGCTCCCGGAGGTCGACCTCGTTGCGGTCCTCGATCGGGTAGAAGAGCGCGACGCGCCGGGCGGCGGCGAGGGCCGGCAGCTCGGCGAGGGCGCGCTGGATGCGGCGCGACCGCTCGAGGAGGGCGCCCTGTGGGATGGAGCTGCGGAGCGCCCGGGCGCGCTTGCGCAGCTCGGCCTTCGCGCGGTGACGCAGGGCGGCTTCGGCGTCGGGGTGCATGGCTCGGTCGATCCTCCGGCGGGCATCCTAGTCTCGCGCGTCGGAAATCGAGCCAGGGATTCCTGAGGCGCGCTGCGAGGCGGGCGGGGAGCGGACGCCGGGCGGGGAGCGGATGCCGGGCGCGAGGCGGCGGGGGCGCGCGGGACGCGCGCTGGGAGCCCACGGACGAGCTCGGTGGCGCCGCTCGGCACCGTTCGTGCCGGCGGCGCCTGGGTCCGGGAGCGCCCGGGCGGCTGCGAATCGAGGATGGATCTCGGTGTGCCAGCGGAGTAGAAGCCGTCGACGCGGGAGGCGAGCGATGTTCTGGGATGATTTCAAGAAGTTCGCGATTCGTGGCAACGTCGTCGATATGGCTGTCGGCGTCGTGATCGGCGCGGCGTTCGGCAACATTGTCAAATCGCTGGTCGATCACCTCATCATGCCGCCGATAGGCCTGCTCACGGGCGGCATCGATTTCAGCCGTCACTACATCGTCCTGAAGGCGCCGACCGGGCCCGGTCCCCACACGACCATCGACGAGATGACGAAGGCTGGCGCGGTCCTCCTCCAGTACGGCCAGGTGATCAACAACCTGGTGAGCTTCTTCATCGTCGCCTTCTCGGTGTTCCTGCTGATGCAGCTCATGGGCAAGCTCCAGAGGAAGCACGAGGAGGCGGCGACCACGAAGGAGTGCCCCGAGTGCGCGATGAGCATCCCCATCAAGGCGGTGCGCTGCGGGCACTGCACGGCGGCGCTGAAGACCGCGTAGCGGAGAGGCCACGGGGGCGTGGGCGGCGCCGCTGGAGGCGCCCCCGCCGCTCGCCGTCGCCGTCGCCGTCGTACCGCATCCAGTGGATCTGCCTCGCCGCCAGCCCCCGCTCCACGACGAACCGGTCGCGGTGGTCGACGTTGATTTGCTCCAGCCGCCGCAACTTCTCGTGATGGTTGTGAGGTAGAGCGGCGCGCCCGGCACCAGCCGCAGGTGCAGCTCGTGAATCGGAAGTCCTCGCCCTTGCCCGTCCTGACCTGAAGCCCGGTTGGAGCCAGCCTTCGCGCACGCGCGCTGCGCACTCGCGCTGCGCACTCGTGCGCGAACGACCGTGCCAACGGCAGCCACGTGCGCACGCGTTGACACAAACTCCAGGCGCTCGGGGGACGAGCCTGGGCGAGGACTTACGATTGATGGATGGAGGGGGGAAATCCTCCCCAAGGCGGCATGCTCGATCGCTTCTCCAGTTTGCTGCGCGAACCGGCCAGGTGTCGGGCCCGAGAGAGGCGACCCACCGTGTTCGGCCTTACTTCAAGACGTCGCACAGCGCGGCCCAGCGCGTGATGTACTGCGACGAGTCAATCGACGTACGAGCGGCCGATGCCTTCGCATACATGTTGGTGTTCACGGTGTTGGGCAACCACTTGGACGGCGTACCCAGCAGCAGCTTGTAACCTGGATCCGTATCTCTCACGGGAAGCGTGTCCACCAGCACACTCCCAAGCGAGACTTCCTTATCCCTGCGTGTGGCATTAACGTGGGATTCGCCTACCCCATCGCAAAGAATCGACGCAGCTTCCTTCGCGAGGTTCAGCGGTCGATTCGGGGATGAGGTCCCGCTTGCCCGTACAGCGCTCCGGCTTGGGTACCATGCGACCTTCAACGCGATAGTCCCGTCATCGCTTGCCAATCCTGCGACGCCAACCTCTGCAAATGCCGGAGTACCCGCCATGCGCCCCGCCCATGTCGACCTCCATCCGGCCGTTGACTTGTATATATTTTTACTCCCAACCCAGGCGATGCTTGCCTTCTCAAAAACATCGGCGGCGACGCCCGAAGAAACCACTTCCCATCCGCGAAGCGAGTCTCCGAGATGCAATGCGAGGAGCCCCGACTCGTGAATGTCACCAGAGAGGACGAGAAGGCGATCATTCCTACAAGCAGAGAGCTTCTTATTGAGTGCTGCCAAGATCTTCCGCTGCTCCACTGAGTGCTGCTGGTGGCCCCAGCTGTCCCGCAGGTCATCCTCCAGCTCAGCCCGCACGGCTTCGCCGATGGACTTGCTGGAGGCTGCATCGACGAAGAGGGGCGTCGCACTCCCCAGGACCCACAGGTCGCCGCCCTTCGAGCCACACGTTGGCGCCTTCGTCGGGTCGAGCCCCAGCCACTGGTGCAGGCTCGCAAGTTGCGCGTCGCCGAGAACTGCCTGCTGCTCATTGGGCTGCAGCTTATTATCCCAGCGCCTTGCCGACCTGGAGTCCAGCACAAAGAAATGCACGCGAGGACCGGCATCGAACTGCGTATGCGCGGGGGCGTGTTCCGTGCCGGCATCGACACAGGCCCGATGATCAGCGGCGCCGCCACATCCCGGGTTGCGCAACGCTTGCCACGCCACGAATGCGCTACGCGCGGATTTATACCACGCGGACCATTCACCTTCGCCTTCATCACCATGCGAGCCCCAGCCGTCTCGGATCTCGTGATCGTCCCACATCATCACGGTCGGGAGGGCGTTTAGGGTCTGTCGCATGAAAGGCGAGCCCAGGAAATGGGCCGAGTACAGGTCCCAGAAGAATCGCCCAGCCCGCTTGGAGCGGCCCTCCAGGCGCCAGTTGGCTGAGTTCGCTCCCCCGAACGCAGCGAGTGTCTCCTCCTGCAACCCGATCTCATCGGGATCGGTGTCGACATAGACTTGGTCGCCGAGCGCCAGGGCGAAGGAGGGCCTCTTCGGCATCGCCGAATCCAGTACGAGTTTCCCCTGCGCCCGAACGGCCAGCAATGCTTGTGATAGTGCACTGGGCACTGGAATCCTGGGCTGCCCGCTGTGGTACCCGAACGGCTCATCGCAGCTCCACGCGAGGAAGCTGAACTCGTCCTGGAGTTTCGCGGGAGGTGGCGCCGCTGACGACTCGACCTGGGATTTCGCGGGAGGTGGCGCCACCAGCGACTGCTCACAGCGGCGGAAAGTGTGCCCCTCGAGAGGGAATTCTTGAGTAGACGGAAGCTCGGATGGGCATTCCTGATCAATGCACCATCGCGCTTCTCCCGACAGCGCGTCCGTGGTCATAGCGGGCATGCACTGCGACACGCTGTACATCGGCTCATTGCCAAAAAGACGGCGTGCACGAAAATCCTCCACCGACCATGACATCTTGGTTACGATGCTCTTTCCGGCGGAGCACCCAGTGAAGAGGAGTGGCAACATCAAGGGCGCAACACAGGCGACCTTGCGGATTATCGCGAAGACACTTCGGATCTCGAGCATCATGTCCCATAAAACCACACACTGAGAGGCCTTATCAAGCGCGGACAGATCGTCGCGCGTCACCGTAGCTTAGCGCGAAATGCGCCTTGTTTGACTCCAACCCTCGCGTCAGCAGGTAGGCTCGGACGAAAGGGTGAATCCCGCGGGTATTCCAGCTCCCTGGGCTGCGTGGCCGAAGCCCGACACACGAGGTCCGAACAAGGACGCTCACCAACTTCTTGCACGGCTCGCACTCGCGCACGTCGCGCGGGCTCGCAGCGAAGGCCGCTCGCGGCGCTGGCACCACGGTCGAGCGTCTCCGGCGCGTCAGCCGGCCAGCACCTCGCGCGGGCGGCGGGCAATCAGCGCGTGCCCCTCCAGGACCTCGCGAACGAGGCCGTCCGCCCCGGCGTACTTCGCGATGGCCTTGCGGACGTCGACGGCCAGGTCCTCCTCGCGCGACCCCGGCCGGCCGTGCCAGGTGGCCGCAAACGACAGAGCCCGGTCGACGAAGCGCTCCACGGGCGTCTCCCGCTGCTCGAGGACGGAGATGCGCTCGAGATGGCTGAAGGACGAGTCGAGCAACACGGCCTCGTTCTTCGCGGCCTCGCGAATCTGCGGGCGCGCTGGGTCATCGGGCGAGTACTCGTCAATGAGCGCCTGGAACTGCTTGTGCCACGCGTTCGCCGGGACCTCGGGGTAGCTCTCTCCGAACAGCGCCACTGCGCCGCTTTTCTCGAGCAGCGCGTCCAGCGACTTGATGGTCTCGACCCGGTCCATCCAGTGGAAGGCGTGCCCGATGGTCACGAGCTTGAAATGGCCGAGATGCGGCCGGAGCTCATACGAGCTGCCCTGAATGAAGCGGATCGACACGTCCGCTCGGGCGGCGTTCTCCCTGGCCGCCGAGAGCATTTCGGGCGATGGATCGACCGCGGTCACCTGCCCGGCGCGCGGCGCGAAGTCGATCGCGAGGAACCCCGGGCCGGTCCCGAGGTCGAGCACGCTGGCGCCCCGATCGAGCCCGACCAGCTCGGCCACCCGGCGGCTGAGGAGCTTCGGATAGGCAGATCGGCCGGTCGTGTAGTATCGCGAAGCGGTCTTGAAGTGTTCCGGGTAGAAGAGTTTGCGTTCTGACATGGCGATGGCACCTCTCCTGGCCTCAAGGCCAGCGTCGCGCGCGGCAAGCCCGGGCCGCCGACGCTGCTCCTCTGCGAGCACGGGGCCAGCAGCGAGCGCACCTGCAGCGCGGATGCACGGCAACGGCTGAGGCAAGCACAGGCCATCCGCGTGCCGTGGTGGCCACGGCGCAGACATCGAACGGAAACATACGTTTTACGACTCATTTACGGTCCTTGTTCTATGGATCCGTCCTGAAGCCTCGAGCTCCGCGCCGCGAGGTCCTTCAGATCGGCAACCTGCGAGGCCCCATGATCCAGGCTACCAAGGGTATCCGTCCTGTAGACCCCATCCTCGCGAGGTGCGTGCCGTCGCCGTAGATTCGCGACGCGATGCGAGAGCAAGAGCGGCCTGCGGCGAAGGGTGGTTGGGCGCAGCAGCGAGCGGGTAAAGCGGCGGTCGATGCCGATCTCCCCGCCCGCGTGCAGGTCGCCCGCAGGCGCACGGCAGCGAAGCCGCGTGCCGCCGATGCCACTGCCGACCCCGAGTCGTCGACGAGGCGCCGGAGGCCACGCGTCGGCCGAGCGAGCGCCGAAGAGGCGGCACCAGCGCAGCAACGCCGGCGAGCGGCGAGTCCGGCGGCCGGCAAGGGGGCGCCGGTGCCTGCGGCAGCGGACGGCGAGGCCGGGGAGCGATCAGCTGGCGGCCGCGGCCGGCGCCCGAGGCCACGGACTGGCCGCGAGCTGCTGCCGAGCGTCAGTGTTCTCGAGGGTCTGCTTCCAGGACTTGGGAGCGAGCTCGATGAGCCGCTCGGGAGGCCAGGTTCGCAGCAGGATCAACACGTCGCGCAGGTAGGCCCAGGGCTCGATGCCGTTCAGCCCACAGGAGGCAATGAGCGACACGATAGTGGCGTTCCACTCGGCGCCGTCCTTGCTGCCCACGAAGAGCCAGTTCTTCCTGCCGACGGCTTCGCGGCGGAGCTCAAGCTCGCTCCGATTGTTGTCCAGGCGGAGCCGACCATCCTCAAGGAAGCGAGTGAGCGCGGTCCACTGATTGAGCGCGTAGCCGATGGCCCCGGCGATGGGGCTTTTCGGCAGGACGAGCACGTCCTCTGTCTCAAGCCAGGCGCGGAAGGCCACGAGCACGGGCTCGGCATCCGTCCGGCGCTTCTCGGTCCGGCGGCTCGGAGGCAGCTCCTTGGTCGCCTTGTCGATCGCGTAGAGCTTGCGAATGAAGCCGATGGCGACTGTCGCGCGCTCCCGGTCGGAGGTCATCGCTTCGAAGAACTTCCGCCGGCTATGGGCCCAGCAACCGACCTCGGTCACCTGCTCGGTGCGGAAGAGCTGCTCGTAGACGTTGGAGGCGTCGGCCTGGACATAGCCCTTGTAGCCCCGAAGGAACTCCTTGGGGCCATCCTGGTTGTGATGGGGCGTGAACCGGAACAGGACGTGATCTCGGTCCGCCACCAGGACCCAGAAGTGGCCCCGCCGGCACCTTTCCTTTGCTTGCACCAGCACGCCGGTGGCATCGATGGCGATGCAGTGCGCGTTCAGGGCGTCCTTGGCCATCGCCCCGACGAGGATCGCGAGCTTGTCGGCGCACGATTCGACCCAACCGCACAGCGTCGAGCGCGAGAGGTGAAGGCCCCAGCGCTCGAACATCTTCTCCTGCCGGTGAAGCGGCAAGTGATCCGCGTACTTGCTCACCAGCACGTGCGCGAGCAAACCCGGACCGGCGAGACAGCGCGGGATGGGGCTGTCGGGGACGTCGGCGATCGTGATGCCTTGCTCGGGCTCACCTTTGACCGCGAACTTCGGCCTCACGATCTGCAGCCGCACGAAGCTCGCGGGCCGCCACTCCAGCGTCTCCGACACCTCCTCGCCGACGCGGACGAGCGCGGTCGCGCGCTCATCCTGCGCCTCCGGCGGCAACAGCTCGATCCGCTCGACAGGCAGATGCTCGGGCAGGCGTTGCCGCCCGTGCGGGCGGGCCTGGCGCCCCTTGTCCCCGCCGCCGGAAGAGCCGTTCGGCGTGGCGTCATCGCGGCCTTCCGGCGAGCCGGTCGCGCCCGCGTCCGGCTGCGCACCGGCGCCCGCGAGCATCTGTACGATCGCGTCGAACGCGAGCTGCATCTGCCCGGGGTCGACGTGCTCGGCCTTCTGGCCGAAGATGTGCCGGCGAAGCCGCTCCAGCTCGATGCTGGCGAGCTCGTAGAGCTTGCGGTACTCGTCCCGCTCGTGGGCAGCGCGCGCGAGTTTGTCCTTGAGCTCGCGAATCTGCTCTTCGACCGGCTTGCTCACGGGGCGGTAAGTACTCGTGAGCTCCTGCTTTTTGAAGGGGCTTGTTGAGGAAAGTTACAGCGTCTCGCGGGAATGCAACCATGGGTGCTGCCCGCGAGAATGCAGTGCTATCAGGTAGGATCAGGGGGCTGGAGGGGGTGCAGCCTCAGCGAGGCGGACCTCTCGCCGCAGCTTCGAGGGCGCAAGCGCGATGCCCTCCAGGATCTTCGCGAGCTCGGCGGCGTCGATGATGACGCTCGTGCCACCCGGTGTGATTGCGCGCGGGACTCGAAACGTTCCGCGCTCTAGCCTTTTGTAGAGAAGACAGTACCCGCTGCGGTCCCACCACAGGGCCTTGCAGCGGTCAGCTGCCCTGTTGAAAAAGAGAAACAGCGCTCCGGAGAGCGGGTCCTCCCGTAGCACTTCCCGCACGACAGCAGCGAGGCCATCGAACGACCGGCGCAGGTCGAGCGGCTCGGTGGCAACGTAGATCGAGACGCGGCCCGGGATCATCGCATACCCCCGAGCGCTCGAACAACGCGCGCCAATGTCTCCTCGTCGAACGTCGGTGGTACGCGCACGACCGCGCCGTCTGGGAAGACGATCTCCAGCGCCGCGCCCGAAGGGCAGGCCGCAGCGCCCGACGGGGCGACCACCACCGGGAGCAACGTGGGCAGCGTCGCCTTCTCCGAGCGCTGCCGGTAGTCGCTCCGCTTCATGCCCAGTCGGCGGCTCCACGAGTACAGCGTGCCGGCGTTGACCCCCTCCTGCTCCGCGAACACGCGGGCGGAGTGCCCGCTCTTGTGCCAGCGCGCCACGCGGTCGCGCCAGGTGCGTGTGCTCTCGTCCATCGATACCTCCGGCGCCGGTTTCTAAGCGGCGCAGAGGCTCGAAGACAGGATGGGGTCCGCAGAACGCGTACGCTACCAAGGCGACCAAAATAGAGCTGTTTTCGCTGTCGACTCCAGCGATGCGTGCGTTCCACTTGACCTGGCTGGCGTTCTTCGCCTGCTTTTTTGCGTGGTTCGCGGTGGCGCCGCTGATGCCCGTCATCAAGGGCGAATTCACGCTGACCAAGGAGCAGATCGCCAACATCAACATCGCCGCCGTGGGGATCACGGTGGCGGGTCGTCTGGTGATCGGGCCGCTCTGCGACAAGTACGGCCCGCGAGCGACCTATACGTGCTTGCTCGCGTTCGGCGCCGTCCCCGTGCTCGGGATCGCGCTCGCGCAGAGCTACGAGGTCTTCCTGTTCTTCAGGCTGCTGATCGGCATGATCGGCGCGAGCTTCGTCGTCACGCAGTATCACACGTCCGTCATGTTCGCTCCCAACGTGGTCGGCACCGCGAACGCGACCACCGCAGGCTGGGGCAACGCCGGAGGCGGGGTCACGCAGTCGACCATGCCCTGGGTGCTCGCGGCAGTGCTGAGCCTGGGTATCACCTCATCGGTCGGCTGGCGCGTCGTGATGCTGGTGCCGGGCGCGCTCATGCTCGTCGTGGCGGTCCTCTACTGGAAGTATACCCAGGACTGCCCGCAAGGGAACTACAAGGACCTCCGCGCGGCGGGCGTCGAGATCGAGGGCGGGAAAAAGGGTGGCTGGGCGGTCTTCAAGGCGGCGGGGAGCAACTACCGGGCTTGGATGCTGTTCATCACGTACGGCGCCTGCTTCGGGATCGAGCTCTTCGTGCACAACGTGGCCGCCAGTTACTTCGTGGATCGCTTCAAGCTCGATCTCCAGACCGCAGGCATGGCCGCGGGCAGCTTCGGGCTCCTGGCGCTGTTCGCGCGCGCCGTGGGCGGCATGCTCTCCGATCGGCTGGCACATCGGAAGGGCCTGGACGCCCGCACGACCCTCCTGTTCGCGCTGATGATCGGCGAGGGGATCGGCCTGCTCTGGTTCTCCAAGATGCAGACGCCGGGGATGGCGGTGCTCGCGATGATCTGCTTCGGGCTCTTCACGCACATGGCTTGCGGCGCCACCTACGCGCTCGTGCCCTTCATCGATCGCAAGGCTCTCGGCGGCGTCGCAGGTATCGTGGGCGCGGGCGGCAATGTGGGCGCGGTCGCGGCGGGCTTTCTGCTGAAGGCGGTCGGCGACACCCAGGACTGCTTCGCGGTGCTGGGTTTCGCCGCGCTCGCCTCGTCGGTGTGCGCGATCCTGGTGCGCTTCACGGCCGCCCACAAGGCCAACGAACAGGCCCGCTACGACAAAGCCCTCGCCGAGCGCCTCGCCCGGAGCGGCGCCGTGGTCGGCGGCACCGCGGTCAGCGTCGCGCGCGCGAGCTGAACCCGCTCGATGTGAACGCCGCGGGCTGAAGCGCCGAGAATTCAGCGCCGAACAATGGGTTGAAAGGCCAGCAGCCCCCCGCGCCGCCCCGCTCACCCCCCCGCGAGCAGCCGCGCGATCTCCCCGCGCTGCCGCCGCGCCGCGCGCGCCAGCGAGAGCTGCCCCGCGGCCCGGTGCAGGTTGTGCGCGACCCGCGTCGGGAATCGCGCCGGATCCCAGCCGAAGTACCGGTCCTCGAACGCGTCCCGGCAGAAGCGCGCCGCGAGCTCCAGCGCGATCCGCTCCACCGCGTCCGCGAGCGCCTCGCGCTCCTCCGCGCTGAACGGCCGCACCTCGCGGTAGCCGGCCACCGCGGCGGCGAAGACCTCGAGGTCGAAGCGCGCCTCGGTCGCGTCCTCCCCGGCCGGGTTGCACCACGACCGCCACGCGTCGCCGAGCTCCACGTCGAGCGACTGCATCGCCAGCGTGTCGAGGTCGAGCAGGCAGATCCCCTCCCCCGCCTCCGAGAAGCGCAGGTTCGAGATCTTGAGATCGCCGTGGCAGTGCCGCGCCGGCAGGTCGAGCCGCCCCTGCCACGTGCGGAACGCGTCGAGGATCGCGTCCGCCAGCCGCCGCCCCTCGCCCCCGGTGGCCGCGCCGTCCAGCCGCTCCATGTGCAGCGCCGTGTCGTGCGCGCCGGCGCGGACGTGGCGGTACGCGTGCTCGAGATCGTCCACCGCCCGGTGGAAGCGGGCGGCGAGGGCGCCCGCGGCGCGGGCGAGCGCGGGCGAGCCGACCCGGTGGTGCGTGCGGCCAGGGACGAAGTCCATCGCCCGCCACACCGCGCCCGCGCCGTCCCGCGCGAAGAGCGCGCCGTCGTCCGCGCGCAGCAGGCGCGGCGTCGGCACGCCGCGGCTCGCCAGGTGCGCGGTCACCGCCTCGATGTCGTCGTGGACCGCCGGGGCGAAGATCGGGCTCACCCGCTGGACCACATACCGCGGCGGCTCGCCGGCCACGCCGGCCACCCAGGTCCCGTTGATGAGCCCCTCGTCCTCGCAGCGGCGCACCGAGAGGCCGCGCAGCGGCGCCCAACCATCCGGGATCATCGGGGCGGGAGGCTACCTGCGCTCCGCCCCGGGCCGCAAGGAAAGCGCCTTCGCCCCCGCCGCGGCCCGCCGGCGCACCATCCACTGCGACCCGAGCCAGGCGACGACGCCGGCGCCGAGCCCCAGCCACGCCGCCACCCCGGGGACGCCGACCCGCTCGACCAGCACCGCGCCCCCGAGCGACGTGGCGCACAGGCCGACCGTGAGCGAGAGGTTGTCGATCGCCGAGAGCCGCCCGACGAAGCGGTCCGGCGAGAGCCGCTGGATCTCCGCGCTCGACAGCACCCAGTTCGCGCCGCTGCCGAGGCCCCACACGAGCGCGATCCCGAGCAGCGCCGCCCAGTGCCGGGTCACCGCGAACGCCGCGATCGACGCGAACGTCAGCCAGGCGGCCCCGGTCGCGGCGAGCTCGCCCCGGAGGCCGCGGCGCACGAGCGCGACGCCGAGCAGCGGGCCGACCCCCGTCCCCGCGCCCCGGACGCACTGGAGCACCCCGAGCGTGAGCGCGCCCGTGCCCGCGAAGGCGAGCTGCGTCGCGACCACGTTGAGCAGCAGCAGCGCCCCGCCGTTCGCGAGGTGGACCGGCGTCTTCGCGAGCACGGCGTCGAGCAGCGGCGGCCGCTCCCAGGCGTGCTTCCAGGCGAGCACCATGTCGCCGCGCACCGACGCGAGCGCGGCGACCGCGCCGCCCTCCGCGGGCCGCCCCTCGGCGACCATCCGCGGCAGACCCCAGAGGAACACCACCGACAGCCCGAACGACGCCGCGTCCAGCGCGAGCGCCGCCGCCGGGCCGAGCGCCGCGATCAGGCCGCCGAACGCCATGCCGACCGCGAACATGACGCTCCACGTCGCCGACGCGATCGCGTTCGCCTCGAGCAGCTCGTCCTCCTCGACCACGTGCCGCAGCACCGCGCTCTGGGCCGGCAGCCGCAGCGCGCCCACCGACGCGCGCGCGAACACGAGCACCTGCACCGCGGGCACGCTGCCGAGGACCGCGGCGACGAGCATCGCCACCGTGAGCGCGCCCTGCGCCGCGCTCGTCGCGATCAGCAGCCACCTTCGATCGAGCCGGTCCGCCAGCACGCCCGCCACCGGCGCGAACAGCGCGTTCGGCAGGTGGTGCCCCACCATGACGAGCGCGAGCGCCACGACCCCGCCCCCCTCGCCGCCCAGCGCGAGCAGGCTCACGGCGACGAAGCTCATCCAGTCGCCGAGCAGCGAGACGATCTCGCTCAGCCAGACGCGACGGAAATGGGGGCGGCGACGGAGCAAGCCCGGACGGGGCTCCGGCCGACGATCGCCGGCCGGCGTCGAGGGGACATGCACGTGGAGGTCTCCTTGACTGGACGGGCGCTACCCGGGCAGCGCGGCCGTGGCCGTCCGCCATGCGCCCCGCGCTGGTTCGCCCGCATCCAGATCAAGCGCGGCCGAACGTCGCCCGGCCGACAACGTAGCGGACAGATCGTGCCTGCCGCTGTTCATCCAGGGCACACCGTGGTAATCGCGCTCTGCTTCATGCGGATCTGCGCCATCATTCCCGCCTACCAGGCGGAGCGCAACGTGGGGGACGTCACACGCGAGGCGCTGCGGGTCGACGGGCTGGCCGGCGCGGTCTTCGTCGTGGACGACGGGTCGAGCGACAGGACGGCCGAGCTGGCGCGCGCGGCCGGCGCCACGGTGCTGAGCCACCCGGAGAACCTCGGCAAGGGCGCCGCCCTGCGCACCGGGATGGAGTTCGCCCTCGCCTCGGGCTTCGACGTGGCGATCACGGTGGACGCGGACGGCCAGCACCCGCCGGAGGAAGCGCGGCGCCTCGTCGAGGCCGACGCCGACCCCGAGGCGCTCGTGCTCGGCATCCGGGATCTCGCCTCGGCCGGCGCGCCGCGCGCGAACCAGATCTCGAACCGCATCTCGAACTTCTTCCTCTCGCTCTTCGCCGGCCGCCCCTTCGCCGACACGCAGTGCGGCCTGCGCCGCTACCCGCTCCGTCAGACGCTCTCGCTCGGCGCGCGCGACGAGGGGTACGCCTTCGAGGCGGAGATCCTCCTGCGCGCCGTCGCCGCCGGCGTCCGCATCGTCGAGGTGCCGATCCGGGTCATCTACCCGCCCGAGGACGAGCGGCTCACGCACTTCGACAGCGTGCGCGATCCGGCGCGGATCGTGCGCCGGGTGGTGACGACCCTCGCGCTCACGCGCGGGCTCCGCCACGTGCCCGCCGCCCCGACGCCGGCTCCGGCCGCGCGCCGCCCCGCCGCGGCGAGCGCGATCGTCGCGGAGATCGACCCCCGCCCGTCGCAGCCGACGACGGCGTCGCCCTGATGTGAAGCGCGCCGCCCGCCACCGGCGCAAGCTCATCGCGGCCGCCGCGCTCCTCGCCGCGCCGGTCCTCGCGCACCTCGGCATCGCCGCCGCCACGCGGATCGATCCGCCGCCGATCGGCGCCGCCTCCGGCGAGCCCACGGCCGGACCCTTGGGCCTGCGCGTGCTCGGCCCCGCCTACGCGCGCCGCCGCGGCCGGATCCTCGAGGCGCGCCTCGCCGGATCGCCGGAGGAGATCGGCCACCAGCACGGCCGGCTCTTCTACCCGGAGATGGTCAAGAACGAGGGCACCCTCTACGAGCAGTTCCAGCGCTACGTGCCCGTCGCCCCGCTGCGGTGGCTCATCATGGACGTCTCGCGCCTCCAGTTCCGCGGCGTCGACGAGGGCATGGCCGGGGGCGCGCGCCGCGAGATCGCCGCGCAGGCCCGCGCCTTCTCGCCCGACCCGTTCGACGGCGTCCTCCCCACGTACCACCGCTTCGTCTTCCTCCAGTCGCTCTACGACATCGCGCTCTCGTTCGAGCACTCCCCGCTCATCGGCTGCACGAGCTTCGCGCTCACCGGGACGGCGTCGGCCGGCGGGCACGCGGTGCTCGCCCGCAATTTCGACTTCGAGGCCGGGCCCGTCTTCGACGAGGGCAAGGCGGTGTTCCTCGTCCACGAGCAGGGCAAGATCCCGTACGCCTCGGTGGCCTGGCCCGGGCTCGTCGGCGCGGTCACCGGGATGAACGCCGCGGGCCTCGCGCTCGTCGTCCACGGGGGGCGGGCCGGCGAGCCGCGCGCGGCCGGCGAGCCGGTCGTCCACACGATGCGCGAGGTGCTCGGCCGCGCCGACGGCGTCGACGAGGCGCTCGCGATCCTCGAGACGCGCGCGCCGATGGTCTCCCACCTCGTGATGCTCGTCGACGCGGCGGGCGACGTCGCGATCGCCGAGCGGGCGCCCGGCGCGCCGCTCCACGCGCGCCGCGGCCGCGGCAAGGTGCCGCTCACCAACCACTTCGAGGGGCCGCTCGCCGGCGACCCGCGCAACCGGCGCGTCGAGGCCGAGACCTCGACCCACGCGCGGCGCCGCCGCCTCGACGAGCGGCTCGCGGCCCTGCCCGAGGGCGCCGCGATCGAGGCGGCCGTCGACGTCCTGCGCGACCGGCGCGGGCCCGGCGGCGCGCCGCTGCCGCTCGGCGATCGGCGCGCGATCGACGCGCTCATCGCGACCCACGCCGTCGTCATGGACGCCACCGCGCGCGTGCTCTGGGTGAGCGAGGGCCCCCACCTCGCCGGCCGCTTCCTGCGCTTCGACCTCGCGCGGCTGCTCGATCCGGCCTTCGACCCCGCCCGCGACACCGCCGAGCCAGAGGCCTTGCCCGAGGACCCGCTGCTCACGAGCGGCGACTACGCCGCCTGGGAGCGCGCCGGCGCGCCCCACCCCGGCGGCGAGCAGGGAAGCGACGCGGTCGATCCGTCCTCTTCGGATGGCAAGCGCGGCCGTGACACTCCTTAAATAAACAAACAAATAAATTAACCGCGCGGAACCGCGAGCGCAGCCGCAGGCGCCGATCCAGCCGGCCCGGCGCGCAGCCGTTTCGCCCCGGGTTCACTGCCGGCGCTCGCCCACGCCCGTACATCGGCGGTAGGACACCTCTCGTCCGGGGCGCCCTTACCGCGAGATTGCCTAGCGAGAACTTCCGTCCGAGAATGCGATCCGGGGCGCAAGGGTCGGCGCATCGGAGCGGCGACCGGGTCGACCGGACCATGACGGACATCAACCTGATCAACACCACCCTCGATCAACGGTACCTCATCCTCGGGCTGCTCGGAGAGGGCGGGATGGGGGCAGTCTACGAGGCACGGCACCTCGGGACCGGTCGTCGCGTCGCCGTCAAGGTGATCACGAGCAAGCTCGCGCAGGACGAGGCGGTCATGGCGCGCTTCGAGCGCGAGGCCAGGGCGGCGGGCGCCATCGACAGCGAGCACATCGCCAGCGTGCTCGATAGCGGGAGGGACCGGGCGACCGGCTTGCCCTTCCTCGTGATGGAGCTGCTCTCGGGCGAGGACGTCGACCAGCTCCTCCGGCGACTCGGTCCCCTGCCGCCGGAGCTCGCGCTCTGCATCGTGGCCCAGGCGTGCATGGGCCTGATCCGGGCGCACGACGCGCGCGTCCTCCACCGCGACATCAAGCCGGCCAACCTGTTCCTCGCCCGGCGCGACGGGGGGGAGCTCACGGTCAAGCTGCTCGACTTCGGCGTCGCCAAGATCCAGGCGGACGACAGCTTCGAGAAGCACCAGGAGCTCACGGCCACGAGCAACCTGATCGGCTCGCCCATCTACATGTCGCCGGAGCAGGCGCGCAACATGAAGGACGTCGACGGCCGGACCGACCTCTGGTCGCTCGGCATCGTCCTCTTCAAGATGCTCGCCGGGCGCACCCCCTACCGGAACTCCCGCGGGCTCGGCGAGCTGATCGTCGCCATCTGCTCGGTGCCGGCGCCGCCCATCCAGAGCCTGGCGCCGTGGGTGCCCTACGAGGTCGGCGAGATCGTGCACCGCGCGCTCCAGATCGACAGGAACCTGCGCTTCCAGTCCGCGGCGGAGATGCTCGACGCGGTCCGGACGCTGCTGCCGTACGGCGCCTCGATCCGCGAGGACATGCTGCAGCCGCTGCCCGACTCGCTGCAGGCCGACGTCCCGCCGCCGTCGCGGGCGAACCCCGAGGCCCCGACGCGGCGCCCGCCGACGCCCGCGGGCACGGCCGTGAACTGGCCCGAGCCCAGCGACCACGCGACGCGGCGGCCGCCGACGCCCGTGGCCACGCCCCGGAGCTGGCAGGACTACGGCGACCCCGGGTCGCGGCGGCCGCCGACGCCCGTGGCCACGCCCCGGAGCTGGCAGGAGCGCAGCATGCAGTACTCGCAGAGCGGCGCCCCGGTCCGCACGTCGGAGCCGAGGATCGACGGCCCGCCGCCGTCGATGACGGGCGCCGGCACCTCGGCGCCGTTCCAGCGGACGATCATCGTGGCGGGCGATCCGACCCACGCCGCGCCGCGCCCCCGCAGCAAGGCGGCCCCGCTCGTGGCGGCGGCGGCGCTCGTCGCCGCGACAGGCGCCGGCGTGGGCGCGTGGCTCGTGCAGAAGACAACGTCGGCCGCGCCCTCCTCGGTGCCCGGCGCGGCCCCGGCCGCCCCGCAGGCGGCCCCGGTCGGCGCCGCGCCCGGCGCGACGTCCGCGCCCGGCGCGGAGGAGCCGGCCGTGCAGATCGATCCGGAGCGGCTCGGGAGCTTCAACCCGCTGCCGGCGCTCATCACCTCGTCGAACAACCCGCTCACGGACGAGAAGGTCAGCCTCGGCCGGATGCTCTTCTACGACAACCGGCTCTCGAAGAACCACGACCTCTCGTGCAACTCGTGCCACCCGCTCGACCGCTACGGGGCGGACGGCGCCAAGGTGTCGATCGGGCACGCCCACCAGAGCGGCCGGCGCAACACGCCGAGCGTCTACAACTCCGCGGGGTTCTTCTCGCTGATGTGGGACGGGCGCTTCGACAGCGTCGAGGATCAGGCCAACGGGCCGATGATGAACCCGAGCGAGATGGCGATGACGCCGGTGCGGCTCGAGGCGACGCTGCGCTCGATCCCCGAGTACGTGAAGGCGTTCGGCCGCGCGTTCCCGAACGACCCGTGGCCGGTGACCACCACCAACACAGCGAAGGCGCTCGGCGCGTTCGAGCGCAAGCTGTTCACGCGCGGGCGGTGGGACCTGTTCCTGGAGGGGGATCCGGACGCCCTGACCAACGCCGAGAAGGAGGGCTTCAACGCCTTCGTCGAGGTCGGCTGTGTGACGTGTCACTTCGGCCCGCACGTGGGGGCGACGATGTTCCAGAAGCTCGGCCTGGTGAGGTCGTGGCCCGACACGATGGACCGCGGCGTCTTCGAGATCACGAAGAAGCAGGCCGACTTCATGGTCTTCCGGGTGCCGACGCTCCGCAACGTGGCCATGACGGCGCCGTACTTCCACGACGGGTCGGTCTCGTCGCTGCCGGAGGCGGTGCGGCTCATGGCGAAGCACCAGCTCGGCAAGGACATCACCCACGCGCAGGTCGATCAGATCGTGGTCTGGCTCAAGTCCCTGACGGGCGAGCTCCCGAAGGAGTACATCGCGAAGCCGGAGCTCCCCGAGAGCGGGCCCAACACGCCGAAGCCCGTGGCGGACTGAGCGCGGCCGGCCGGCTGCGCTCCCGCGCCTGCCGCGCCTGGCAAATCTGCCAGGTGTGAAGCAAAGCGCGGCCCGCCCGTCTGGGGTAATGAGGACGAGGATGCAGCGACGATCTTTCCTGATGGGCCTGGCGGCGTGCGGCGGCGCGCTCTCCGTCGCCGGCCGCGCCCGCGCCGACGCGGTGGGCGACGCGCTGGCCGAGATCACGCGGGCGCGCGCGTCGGTGAAGACGCTCGTCGCGCCGTTCACGCAGGAGCGGAGCATCGGCCTGCTCGCGACGGCGGTGAAGAGCGACGGGGAGATGACGCTGGTCCTGCCGGACCGCCTCCGCTGGGAGCTGAAGCCGCCGGACGCGATCACCTACTGGATCACGCCCGAGGGGTTCGGCTTCGCGACGCCGAAGGGCGCGGCGGGCGCGGGGCGGGGCGCGGCGGGGCGCTTCGGCGCGGTGCTGTCGGACCTCCTGGTGCTGCTCGGCGGCGACCTCGAGAAGCTGAGGGCGCGCTACGAGCTGTCGATCCCGAGCCGCGAGGGCGGGATCACGCTGGCCGCGCGCCCGCGGGTCGAGGAGGTCGCGAAGCACGTGCGCAGCCTCGAGATGACCTCGGGGCCGGAGCTCTGGTCGGTGCGGCGGGTCGTGATCGAGGAGAAGAACGGCGACCGGAGCGTCATCGCGTTCGGCAAGGTGGCGCGGGACGTGGCGGTCGATCCGGCGCGGATGAGGGCGCCGAAGCAGGGCTGAGCGGCCCGCCGGCGAGGGAGGCGCGCGAGACGGCCGGGGCGCGCGGCGCCTGTCGCGGAGACGCGTCGGCGCGTGTTCGGGGAGGCGAGGGCGCGTGTCCCGGGGGCGCGACGCTGGTTCCCCTCGCCGCGATCTCGACTATGACGCCGGGCATGCGACGCCTCCTGCTCCCCCTCCCCGCCCTGACGCTCGCCGCTGCCTGCTCCGGCGCTCCGCCGGAGCCCGCTCAGCCGCCGGCTCCACTGCGCGCGCGCGACGATCGCCCGCCCGCGGCCGCGCCGTCCGCCGCCGGGACCGCCGGCGCGGCGCCCCCGGCCGCGGAGCCCGGCGCGCACGCCGCCGAGCCCGGGACGACGGGCGGGGTGAGCGCCGCCGCCGAGGAGCAGGCATGCCCGGCCGACATGAAGCTCGTCGACGGCGAGTACTGCACCGAGGTCGAGCATAGCTGTCTCAAGAGCTGGTACGACAAGTCGAACAAGAAGACCGTCTGCGAGGAGTTCGCGCCCACCCCTGGGCGCTGCACCGGCGAGAAGGTGAAGAAGCGGTATTGCGTCGACACGTACGAGTGGCCGAACAAGAAGGGGGAGCGGCCCGAGGTGATGAATCGGTTCCACCAGGCGCAGGTCAAGTGCGCCGCCGTGGGCAAGCGCCTCTGCACCGAGTCGGAGTGGACGCTCGCCTGCGAGGGCCCCGAGATCAAGCCGTTCCCTTACGGGTACTCGCGCGACGCGACGAAGTGCAACGGCGATCACCTCTGGGACGACCCCGACATGAAGAAGGTGGCGAAGCGCGATCCGGCCGAGCTGGCCCGCCTCTGGAAGGGGGTGCGGAGCGGGTCGCAGGCGCAGTGCATCAGCGATTACGGGGTCGCCGACATGCCCGCGAACACCGATGAGGTGGTGGCGAGCGAGACGAGCGGCGGCTGGCGCGGCAAGTTCGACAGCGTCCACACGGGCGGCCCCTGGTACAAGGGCGTGCGCAACCAGTGCCGCCCGAAGATCTACACGCACGACGAGGGGTTTTATTATTACTTCCTGAGCTTCCGCTGCTGCGCCGAGCCCGACGGCAAGACCACCGACCCGCGGACGCCGCGCCAGATCCAGGAGGGCTGGAGCATGGACCGGGTCGAGCGGCTCGCGCAGTTCACGGTCGAGCAGATGCGCGGGAAGCTCGAGCTGAAGCAGCAGGGCAAGTGCGAGTGCCGGGCGACGGACATCCTGTGCAAGACGATGTGCGGGACGCTGCTCGGGCCGGGCGCGGTGGACGCGACGCCGGGGGGCGGCGCGCCGGCGGCGGCGACGAGCGGCGAGAAGCGGTGAGGGGCGCGGTCGGGCTTCCGCGGTCGTGAGTCCATCAGGGAACCAGGGACGAGCTCGCGCTCGTCTGCTGGTTCCCCGACCAGCGCTGGTGGGGGCGAGCGCTGCGCCGCATCGATCACCGTGCGCCCGTGCGCCGTGCGCCGTGCTTCTTTGATATACAGTCCAGGTCAGAACCGAGGCACGGATGGGCGGCGATTCGGATCACATGGAACTCGTTGCGGAAAACCAGCGCCTGAGGCAGCGCATCCAGGAGCTGGAGCAGGCCGAGGAGGAGCGGGATCGGCTCCGGGAGGCGCTGCGCCGGAGCGAGGAGCATGTGCGCCTCTTCATCACCTACACGCCGGCCACGTTCGCCATGTTCGATCGCGACATGCGCTACGTCATGGCCAGTCAGCGCTACGGGGCGGATTTCGGCCTGGATGCTCGAGAGCTCATCGGCCGGAACCATTACGAGGTGTTCCCCGACGTCCCCGAGCACTGGAAGGCGGTCCACCAGCGCTGCCTCGCAGGGGCCTCGGAAGGGAACGATGAGGAGCCCTTCCCGCGGGCTGACGGGTCCGTCGAGTGGGGGAGCTGGAAGATCTTCCCGTGGTACACGCCGAACGGCGAGATCGGAGGGATCATGCTGTTCGCGGAGGTGATCACCGAGCGAAAGCGGCTCGAGGACACGCTCCGGTCGCAGGCGAAGACGCTCCTGGAGCTGTCGGCGCCCATCGTGCCCCTCAGCCAGGACGTCCTCGTGCTGCCGCTGGTGGGCGCGCTGGACGCTTCGCGGGCGCAGCAGATGATGGAGAACCTGCTGGCCAAGGTGGTCGAGCGGCAGGCGCGGGTGGCGATCGTCGACGTGACGGGCGTGCCGCACATCGACACGACCTCCGCGAGCGCGCTCCTCCAGGTGGCGAGGGCGGTGCGGCTGCTCGGGGCGCGGGTCGTGCTGACAGGGATCCGGCCCGAGGTGGCGCAGGCGATCGTGGGGCTGGATATCGACATGGCGGGAATCGTGACGCGCCGGGATCTGCAGAGCGGGATCGCATTCGCGACCACGGTGAACCTGGGCGGCGCGGCCTGAGGGACGCGGGACGCGGGGCGGGGGCTTATACGTCGAGGTCTTTCCACCTCTTCGACCGCTGCGTGAAGATCAGCATCCCCACCAGCGACGCGACCCCTATCGCCGCGAACGCGTACCAGATCTCGTAGGGGCGATACGTCTCCCAGAGCAGCTGCGTGGCCTCGACCGCGTCGATGTTCAGGACCTCCTGCAGCTTCCTGAACGCCTCCTGCCGCGAGACCCCGACCGCCTCGGGGAGCGAGGACACGTCGCCGTTCCACCCCTTCCCATGCTCGGTCTTCTCGGCGAGGTACCGGAGGGCCAGCGTGGCCTTCTCGCCCCGGGTGCCGTACAGGATCCCCGCGAGCTGCGCCCCGAGGGCAGGGCCGATCGCCGCCGGGATGTTGATGTACCCGAGGTACAACGCCTTCTTCCCCGGGGGCGCGATGAGCGCGAAATACTCGCTCTTCTTGGGGCCGGTCAGCATCTCTCCGATGGAAAAGAAGAGGATTCCGAGGAAGAGCACGTAAAGTGAGTTCGTCGTCCCGGAGACGATGATCCCGCCGATCGCCACGAGGATGCCCAGCGACATCGCCGAGAGCACCTTCATCCGCGCCACCAGGTACGAGAACGGCACGAGGAAGAGGACGATGCACACCGCGTTCAGGTTGAGCACGTTCTCCTGCTTGAGCTGGACCCCGCGCGCGTCGCCCGCGTTGAGCCAGGAGGCCGGGAGCCACGGGTTGTTCTGCACGAACGAGGTGCTGCTGATCCAGTCCGTGTAGAAGTTCGGCATCAGATCCCAGAGCTGGTACATCATCAGCCAGAACCCCGAGAGCAGCAGGATCACGGTGATGAGCCGCGCGTCCCAGATGTTCTTGATCGTGTCCCTGAAGACCTTCCACGCATCCGAGGTCTTGTCGGCGCCGGAGTCGACCTCCTTGTACGTGAACAGCATCAGGAAATTCAGCGAGATGATCGCGGCGCAGCCGTAAAACACCCACGGCCAGCCCTTGCCGTGGAGATAGCCGGCCAGCGGCGGGCCGACCGCCGCGCCCACGTTCACGAGCCAGTAGAAGAGACCCCAGCCCACCGAGGAGTTGGACTTGTCCATCGACTGGGCCAGCGTGCCCTGGATCCCCGGCTTGAAGAGCGCCGTCCCCGTCGCCAGGACCACCACGCCGAGCAGGAAGCCGGTGAAGCTCCGCTGCGTCGCCATCAGCAGATAACCGATGATCTTGAGCCAGACGGTGATGAAGATGGTGGGCTTGTAGCCGTATCGATCGGCGTAGCCGCCCGTGATCATCGGCAGCAGCGACTGGATGAGGGCCCAGACCATGTAGATGGTGCCCTTGTCCTGCTGGCTGAAATGCAGGCCCCCTGGCTCGTCGGCCTGCGCGATGTAGATGGGCATCACGACCCGCACGCCGTAATAGGCAAGTCGTTCCCACATCTCCATGGTGCAGCCCATCCAGAAGGAGCGCGGAAGGCTCCTGATGGTCTGAGCAAAGGAGAGCTTCGGCGGCCCCTCGACAGCGGGCTCGCTCACGGCTGCGTTCGTCATTTCATGCTCCTCGCGCGCCCGCGCCCCCGGGCGAGCCTCCGTACCACACCGAGTGCGGGGCACATATCAGGATCATGAGCGCAGCTCACCGCAGGCCGTCGCGGGCACACGAAGATCGCGCGCCTGGAGCGCCGCGAGCGAGCTCCCGCCGCCCCGCGCGCCTGGACAACCACGCAAGATCACGCGGAGCGGTGCCCCGGATCACGGGGTTCCGCGCCTGCCGGCCGTCGCCGCGCGAGCGGACATGCAAGGCGAGGAGATCGGCGAGCTCATGGGTGGAGCGGCGCCGGACAGAGAGCCGTGGACAGAGGAGGATCCGAATGGCACCTAGAGTCCATGGACAACCGAAGCTCAGATCGCCGGTGGGCCCGGCTCGGGGTGGCTCAGGTGCTCCTGGTCGGCTCGGGCGCGCTGGCCTCGTGCTCGCCCAAGCGCGCGGAGATCACGCCGCAGCCAGCGCCCACCGACAAGATCCTCACCGGCGCCGACGCGCTGGGCGACTGGACCACGGACGCGCCGGGCGTGAAGCGCAAGATCACCGTCGCCGAGCTCCCCGCGCCCAACGAGGATGAGTCGGTCGTCAACAGGCCGAGCAAGGCAGATCGTCAACCGGGGATGTTCCCCAAAGTCCCATCGGGGTTCACCGTCACCGAGCTCGCCACGGGCCTGGAGGAGCCCCGAGTCGTGCAGGTGGCGCCGAACGGGGACGTGTTCGTGGCCGAGAGCGAGGGGGACCGGGTGCAGGTGCTCCGGGACACGGACGGCGATGGCAAGGCAGACCTCCGCAGCATCTACGCCGAGGATCTCAAGAAACCGTTCGGCATCGCCTTCTATCCGGCCAACACCGATGCGCCGACGCACATCTACGTGGCGAACACCGACAGCGTGGTGCGGTTCCCTTACAAGACGGGCGACACCAAGGCCAGCGGCCCGGCCGAGGCGCTGGTCACCAACATCCCCTCGGGCAAGGAGGCGGTGGGCGGCGGCGGCCACTGGACCCGCGATATCGTCTTCAGCAAGGACAGCCAGCGGATGTTCGTGTCCGTGGGCTCCCGCTCCAACGTCGACGACGACGAGTCCGAGGACCGCCGCGCCTGCATTCTCGCCTTCACGCCCGACGGCAAGAACGAGACGCTCCATGCGTCCGGCATCCGCAATCCGGTCGGCCTCGCCATCGAGCCGGCGACCGGCGCGCTCTGGACCAGCGTGAACGAGCGCGACGAGCTGGGCGACAACCTGGTCCCCGATTACGTGACGCGCGTGCAAGAGGGCGGCTTCTACGGCTGGCCCTGGTACTACCTCGGCCCGAACCAGGATCCGCGCCACGAGGGCAAGCACCCCGAGCTGAGGGACAAGGTGATCGTGCCGGACGTGCTGATCCAGTCGCACTCGGCGTCCCTGGACCTCTGCTTCTACACGGGCCAGCAGTTCCCGGCCGACTACCAGGGCCACATCTTCGCCGCGGAGCACGGCTCGTGGAACCGCTCGCGGCGCACCGGATACAAGGTGATCCGCATCCCGGTCAAGGACGGCAAGGCGGCAGGCTACTACGAGGACTTCATGACCGGCTTCGTCACGAGCACCGGCGACGTGTGGGGTCGTCCGGTCGGCGTCGCCGTGGCCAAGGACGGCGCGCTGCTGGTGACCGACGACCAGAGCAACACCGTGTGGCGCGTGGCCTACGGCAAGTGAGATTCCTCCGGCCCGCGCTGATCTGCGCCCGGGACCGGCTCATCGCTTCACCGTGAGCACCGGCACGAGCGGCGCGACGACCGTCGCCAGGCCGGCCTCCACCAGGCTCTCGACGACGGGCTCGATCGGCTTGTACGCGTCCGGGTGCTCCTCGAGCAGCAGCGCCGGGTCGTCGCACACGACGCGGCCGCCGAGCTCCGTGCGGGCGAGCTCGCGCCGACGGTACCTGGCCGCGATCTTCTCGCGCGCCTCGCCGCGCCCCATCTTGCGCCCCGCGCCGTGCGCGACCGAGCGCAGCCCCGCCTCCGCGTCGCGCGAGCGCATCACCCACGACGGCGTCCCGCGCGAGCCGAGCACGATCGTGAGATCGTCGCCCCGGGCGGGCGCGGCCCCCTTCCTGTGCACCCACGCCGGCTCGCCGCCCACCGCCTCGCGCGCGACGTCGTTGTGGGTGATATCGAACCCGCCCGCGATCTTCGACGCCCGCGTGGCGCCGAGCGCGCGCAGCATCCGGTAGGCGAGCAGGAGCCGGTTCGCCTGCGCGAAGCGGCACGCGCCCGCCAGCTCGCCGAGGTACGGCTCGGCCGCGTCCCCCTCGAGCACCGCGCCGCCCCAGCGCTCCCCGAGCGCGCCGCCGAGCCCGCGCGATCCCGAGTGCGCGAGGACCACGAGATCCCCGGCGGAGAGGCCGACCGCCGCCGACGACGCCGGGTCCCGCAGGGCGCCGACGCGGGCGATCTCGACGAAGTGGTTCCCCCCGCCCACAGAGCCGAGCGCGGCCTCGTACCCCGCGCGGTACGGCGCGGGGTCGCCGCTCGGGCGCAGGCCGTCCTCCGGCTCCGCCGCCGCGAGCCGCGCCAGCGCCTCGGGCGCGCCGTCGACCTCCGCGAGGCCGCGCGCGCCGCGGCGCCAGACCCGATCGAACACCTCCGCCGGGTCGCAGCCGGCGAGCGGGTCGTCCTCCATCGCCTCCCCGGCGCGCCGCTCGAGGACGTCCGGCGCCATGCGGCCGATCGACGTCGCGACGAGCCGCACGCCGCAGCCGGCGTCGCCGCCGATGAGCTGCGGGACGACGCGGTCCGCGAACGCGAACGCCGCGCCGACAGGGATACCCCGGCCCGCGTGCAGGTCCGGCATGCCCACGGCGCGGACGCAGCCGGGGAGCGCGGCGACGCGCGCGAACTGCTGGACGGCGTTGCCCTCGAGCCAGACGTCGTCGCGGGCGATGACGCGGGCGTGGGCGGGAAGAACGACGCTGTCGGCGGGCGATTTCATGAACGAGGGTCTCCGTGGCCCGTGGCGCGGGCGAACGCCGAGGAGACTTGCGGATCCCGTGCCAGCGCGCGCTCGGCGCCCTTCGCCGGCAGAACGGCTCGACCTCGCCGCGATGTGGTGCATGGCGCACCATCGTGAATGGTGCATGACGCACCAGTGATGGTGTACGGTGCACCAGTGAATCGCCTCCTGCCGACCTGGTTCGACGCCGGCGCGCCCGGGCCGGCGCCCGCGCACCCGTGAAACGCCTCCTGCTGACCTGGTCGGACGCGGGCACGCTCGGGCCGGCGCCCGCGCACCAGGGCCGCCGGCCCGAGGGCGACCGGGGGCCCGTGCTGCGGCTGCTCGACCAGGAGGAGAGCCGCTACGACGCGATCGTGGTCCTCACCATCCCGGCGGGCGAGGCCCCGTCGCGGGCGCTCGTCGAGCGGGCGCGGGGGCGCGCGCCGCGCGTCGAGCTCCGCGTGGTCGACGTCGACGACCCGTCGGACTACGCGAAGCTCTTCCGCGCGCTCGGGCCGCTCTCGGCGAAGCTCAAGCGCGCGTTCCCCCCGGCGGCCTGGGCGACCGACGTGCTGCTCTCGGCCGGCACGCCGCAGGCGCAGACGCTCTGGGTCATCCTGGTGCAGGCGGGGCTCCTGCCGGCGCGCATGCTCCAGGTGATCCCGGCGGCGTTCGTGCCGCGGCCGCACCCGCGCGCCGTGCGCGAGGTCCGGCTCGACATCGAGGGGTTCCCCGAGATCCGCGCGCTGCGCGAGGAGGTCGTGCGCCTGCGGGCCGAGGCGCGCACCCGCGACGCGGTGCTCGTGGGCGAGAGCGAGCCGATGCGCTTCCTCCGCGCCCGGATCGCCCGGGTCGCCGCGACCGACGTGCCCGTGCTGATCCTCGGCGAGACGGGGACCGGCAAGGAGCTCGCGGCCAGGGCGATCCACGAGCAGAGCCCGCGCGGCGGGGGGCCGTTCATCGCGGAGAACTGCGGCGTCTTCGCCGAGGGCGTGCTCGCGAGCGAGCTGTTCGGCCACGAGGCGGGCGCCTTCACCGGGGCCGCGGGGCGGCGGCGCGGGGTCTTCGAGCAGGCGCACGGCGGCACGCTGTTCCTCGACGAGATCGGCGAGCTGTCGCCGCGGGTGCAGGCGTCGCTCCTGCGCGTGCTCCAGGACGGGACGCTGCGCCGGGTCGGCGGCGAGGCGACGATCGAGCTCGACGTGCGCGTCCTCGCGGCCACGCACCGCGATCTCGCGGCCATGGTCGAGCGCGGGGAGTTCCGCGAGGACCTGTACTACCGGCTCCGTGGCGCGGTCATCGAGGTCCCGCCGCTCCGCGCGCGGGGCGGCGACATCGAGAGCCTCATGCAGGCGTTCCTCGACGAGGTGCGGGCGCGGCGCAAGGGGCGCGGGCTCAAGGTGACCCGCGAGGCGCTGAGGCGCCTTTGCAGCCACCCGTGGCCGGGCAACGTGCGCGAGCTGCACGCCGAGGTGCTCCGGTGGGGGGTGTTCTGCGATCACACGGTCGACGTGGGCGACCTCGCGCCGGAGATCACGGCGGCGGCGGGCTCGGCGGGCTCGGCGGGCGTCGGCGCGGGCGGGGCCGCGCGGCCGGCGGAGCCGGGGGCCGGCGGCGACGAGGTCGCGCCGCTCGCGGACGCGGTGGCGTCGGCCGAGCGCGCGGCGATCGGGCGCGCGCTCCGGGTGCACCGGGGCAACATCTCCCGCGCGGCGCGCGCGCTCGCCATCGACCGGAACACGCTCAAGCGCAAGATGGCCGCGTATGGCCTCCGCGGCGACGAGGCGGCCTGACGTCTCCACGTCGTCGTGCGGGCGCCCGTCCGGCCGGGCGCCTCCCGCACCAGAGCAGCGTGTCTTCACCGGGCCAAGCGGGCCGCCCTTACCTGGGCGTAACTGGGCGAAAACCGTTCGAGAACACCTTCGTCGCGCCAGGATTACACGAGCTGAGCCGTTCGAGAGCACGGCGTCAATCTGTCGACCTCCGTATCCTTCTAACCACCTGACGCGATGGCGGGTTGACGCCGACTGAACACCGCGCCGGTGATAACAGCCATGTTCAGCGGAGAAATTGAACAGGGAGGCGGGGAGACGGGGAGTATTTTGAAGATTTTCCTCCCCGCCTCCCCGCCTCCCTGTGAATTTCTCCGAAGAATTTGAGGGGATTCCTCAGCTACCCGACCGGTGAGGGCGCTCCCGGCGCCCGCGACCCCGAGGGTCGGACGGCGCCGGCGACGCCCGGGGGCCGGCGAGTTGGACTCTTGCGGTGTGGTGGACAGGGGCCGGGTGCGCGCCGATCCTGACGAACCGTGGAAGCCGGGCAGCGACGACGACCGCTACCGCTCGCCGCCTGCACCAGCGACCACGTCCATGGCCCGGATGTCAATGAACGCCGAAGCCAGGTCGTCCTCGTGGCGGATCCCATACGGCTGCCATCGAGTCCCTGATCCAGGCACGGCTTGAGGAGATTGATGATGCGTTGGAACCACATCGCGACGTGTGTGCTGCTATGTTCTTCGCTCGCGGCCTGCATCGGACCCGTGCAGGGCGGGAGCGACGGCGGCGGTGACGGCGGCGCCGGAGGTCAGGGCGACTGCGACGATGACGGGGATGGCGGCGGCGGCGGCGACGCGCCCGACCCGAGCGACACGGACCACGACGGCGACGGGCAGGACGACGACATCGACAACTGTCCCGACGACCCGAACCACGGCCAGAGCGACGTCGACGGGGACGGGCTCGGCGACGCGTGCGACGGCGACATGGACGGCGATGCGGTCCGGAACGAGGACGACAACTGCCCGCAGACCGCGAACGTGGACCAGCTCGACACGGATGGAGACGGGAGCGGCGACGCCTGCGACGACGACCTCGACGACGACGGCGCGCCCAACGCAGCCGACAACTGCGTCGCGGTCCGCAACGCCGACCAGGCGAACTTCGACGAGGACCCGTACGGCGACGCCTGCGACGACGATGACGACGGCGACGGCGTCGTGGATGCGTCGGACAGCTGCGCGTGGGTCCCCAACGCGGACCAGGCCAACACCGATGGAGACGAGAGGGGCGACGCCTGCGACGACGACGTCGACGGCGACGGGGTGTCCAACACGCTGGACAGCTGTCCCCACGCGGCGAACGCGGATCAGGCGGACTTCGACGGCGATACGCTCGGGGACGCGTGCGACGAGGACGACGACGGCGACGGCGTGGCCGACCTGGAGGACAACTGCCCCTTCGACGTGAACCCGGATCAGCTCGACGTCGACGGCAACCGGATCGGCGACGCGTGCGATCTGGACATCGACGAGCGCGGCGGGGCGTGCCTGGCCGTCGGGGTCGTCGATCCCGACTACAACAACAGCTGGCCGAACCCTGGCAGCGGTCCGAGCCCCGAGACCATCGACACGGCGGTCTTCACCCCGTACTACACCGAGCGCGGCTCGTGGGCGTCGATGCCGATCATGAGCATCCACGCGGAGTACCGGCTCAGCGACGGCGGCGCGTGGGACGGCGGCGCCGGGAGCACGTCCCTGGGTAGGATGAGCCTCGGCTGGATCACGGTCGAGGGGTCGACGGTCCGCTATCACATGGTGCCGGAGAGCTTCCTCATCATCGAGAAGACCGACTACAACGGCGGCGACCACTCCGCCCACTTCCGCTTCGAGACGCTGGGGCCGCTGGTGATCGTCGCCGAGCGCGGGTCGACGGTGGGCACGCTCGAGACGGAGGCGCTCCTCATGATGGACCGGCCCGCGAACTACCGCGATGGCCGCTTCAACTACCTCTCCGCCCCGCTCTGCTCGGCCGTGCCGCTCACCCTGACCTACCAGCTCAGCGGGGCGACGTTCGAGGAGACCGCGCCGTCGGGCTCCTTCGAGTTCTACCCGACGGCGACCTTCGACCTCACCGCCCACCGGCCCTGAGGCGCTGCCGCGCCCGGCGCTGGCCCGATCACGGGCGCTCGTGCGGCGTCCGTGGTCCGCCAGCCGATCGGTGGCGCTGCGCGCCTCGCTGGAGATGGCACTCCGCGCCCACGCGAACGAGGGCCGTTTTCGCGGTCAACACGCCGCTGTCATAGCGCAGCATTTCCCGGCCGTGGCGAACGACGACGAACGGGCGAAACTCCTCGCCGAGCCCGTTCGATACCGCCTGCAGCACCGAGAGCATCACTTCAGGCGAGCCGTCGCCGTCGAGATCGGCGGACGTCACGTCCACGAAGCTCGATCCCCACGGATTGAACGCGGAGACCTCCACCGGGAGGCGCAGGGCCGTGCCGTTCGTGGTGAGGGTCACCGCCGTCTCGCCCCGATCATCACGGCACAGGCACGGGCGCCCGCCGCCGGGGCCGGTCCCGCAATAGGCGTCCGTGCAGCCATTTTCCTCGGCCGCGACGAGCTTCCATGGCGTGACCGGGCACGTCGCGCGGGGTCGCGCCGGCTTCCAAGGCACGTAGCGCGGGTGATAATTATGAACCGGCGCATTCACTCGATCATGAGATGAGGTCAGCTTCATGAAAGTATACGTTTTCAAATCGTTGCCGCCGTTTCTCTGGGGTTACACGCGCGACCTTCGTGCGATGTGGGCGCTGGAAGAGTGCGGGATCGCCTACGAGGCCGTCGGGCTCGATTGCGGACCAAACGGCCTTCAGGATGACGTCGAGTTCGGAATGGTGTCGCCGTTCAAACAAGTTCCGACGATCGACGACGACGGGTATATTTTGACGGAGTCGGGCGCGATCCTGCTTTATCTCGCGGAAAAATCCGGGAAATTGATCCCTTCTGATCTGAAGGGGCGCGCGCAGGTCTATCGCTGGACGATCACGTCACTGAACAACATCGAGCCTTTTTCGCTGCCGATTCTATTTGCCGATCTTCAAGGCGACTCAAACCCCCATTTACAGGCCTTGCGCCCTTGGCATGTCGGGATACTCGATCGCTTCTTGCCGAAGATCGACCAGATGCTGCAGGATCAGCCGTTCATCACGGGGGCTGACTTCACGGTTGCCGACATCATTCTCACGTGCGTGCTGCGCGAGCTTCGCAAGACGGAGATCCTCGCCAGGTATCCGAACGTCGAGAACCACCGCCGTCGCTGCGAAGAGCGGCCCGCGTTCGTGAAAGTCCTGAACGCCTACGAAGACCGCCTCGGCATTCCGCGCGGAAGCGCGCGCTAGGCGACCCGCCGACGCCAACGCTCTCCGCGCGCTGCTCGGCGCTCCGAGGACGCCACGAGCGGCCACCTCATCCCCGAGAGCGACGGCGCTGCTGGCGAGCGACGCAACCACGGCGGATCGAGGCGACGGGTCGACCGCCGCGAGGAAGCCGCTCGAGGCAACCGCTACGACGACAACTCCCCCGCGCGCTCGGTCGAGAGCGGCAGCTCGACGCAGAAGGTCGAGCCCCGGCCGACCTCGCTCGACACGCAGATTCGGCCGCCGTGCGCCTCGACGATGGTGCGGGCGATGTAGAGGCCGAGCCCCAGCCCCCCGAAATGCTTCGACGAGACGCCGCGGCGAAATCGTTCGAAGAGCTGCGCCTGCACTTCGGCCGGGATCCCGATCCCACGGTCGGTCACCGAGAGCCGGGCGACCCGATCTTCCCGGGTGATGGCGATGTCGATCGGCTGGCGTTCCCCGAACTTGATCGCGTTGGTGAGGAGGTTGGTCACGACCTCCTCCAGGCGGTGCGGGTCCCACCGGCCGATGACCGGCTGCTCCGCGCGCACGGCGACCGCGCTGCCTGACTGCGCGATCTGATGGCCGAGGAGGGCGACGACCTCGTCCACGAGCGCGCGCAGCTCGACGGGCGCTGTGCACAGCTCGAGCCTCCCCGCCTGGATCCGGGAGACGTCGAGGAGCATATCGACGAGGCCGGTGAGGCGCTTGACCTGGCGGCCAGAGAGGGCGACCGCGGCTCGCACGCGCTCGACGTCCATGCCCCGCGCGAGCCTTTGCCCCAGCGATTGAATGGCGAGCTGCAGGCTGGTGAGCGGGGTGCGGAGCTCGTGCGAGGCGATGGAGAGGAACTCGTCCCGCAGGTGCACGGCCTCCTCCGCTGCCGTGCGCGCCCGCCGCTCGTCCAGGAGGAGCTGATCGCGCTGCTGCTCGGCGCGCACGCGCGCGGTGATGTCGCGGAAGCTCCAGACCCGCCCGACCACGCGCCCGCCGAGGCGCTGGGGCTGCGAATAACGCTCGAAGACGCGCCCGTCCACGAACGGGATGGTGTCGAAGCCGGACTCCTCGGGCGAGGCATAGAGAGCGCGGATCCTTTGCAGGAACGCCTCGGGATCGACGACCTGGTCGCTGACGAACGTACGGAACGTCTCGTCCGACCCGGTGGAGAGGATCTCGTCCGGGATGCGCCACATCGCCGCGAACCTGTGATTCTGACGCACGACGCGCTGCTCGTCGTCGACGGCGAGGATGCCGTCCGCCGTCGATTCGAGCGTGGCCTCGAGGAGCGAGTAGGAATGGCGGAGCACCTCCTCGGCGCGCCGTCGCTCCGCGTTCTCCTGCTGCAGATCCGCATAGAGGCACGCATTCTCGATGGAACTGGCCGCCTGGGCCGAAAGGAGCCGGATCACCTCGACGCGATCGGGGGTGAAGGCAGAGCGGGTGAGGTCGTTCTCGAGATAGATCACGCCGGCGAGGCGGCCCTTGTAGACGATGGGCGCGGCGAGCGAGGAGCGCGGCGCACCGCCGGCGAAGCAGGGATCGCACCCGAACGGCCCGTCGATCGCGAGGTCGCCGAGCACGACGGTCTCGCGCGTCCGCGCCACGTACGTGACGACGCTGGCCGGCAGGTCCTTACGGCCCTCGAGGGGCGCCGCGCCGAGCACGTGGACCGACGCATCCCGGATGTGGTGCTCGGCCTCGACGACGAGCCGTCCGTCACGCAGGAGCAGGAGGACGCCGCGCCGCGCGCCGGCGTTCTCGACCATGATGCGCATGAGCGCGTCGAGCAGGCGGTCGAGGACGATCTCGCCCGAGATGGCTTGTGAGGCTTTGAGCACCGAGCCGACGTCGAGCGCGGCGCCGGCCTGCGGGCTCCGCTCGCCGCGGAGGCCCTCGCCCGGGACGAGGTCGGGGTACGCGCGCTCGAGGCGCCGCATCGCCTCCGTCGCGCCCCAGCGGCCGTACGCCCTGTGCGCCTTGGTCAGGTAGGCGCCGGCGATGGTCTCCTTGCCGAGCGCGCGGAAGCAGAGGCCCGCGAGCTCGTTGCCGAGCGCCTCGTCGTGGAGATAGCCGCCGCGCTGCGCGAGCGCGATCGCCTCGTCGTAGCGGTCCCCGGCGGCGCGCGCGTCGCCGCGGGCGCGCTCGAGCTCGGCGAGGAGCAGGGCGCGGCGGTGCGCCAGGTTCTCCGGGCAGAGGTCCGCCCAGCGCGAGAGTCTTTCGGCGAAGACCTCGGCGCGGGCGAGGAAGCGCGCGCGCTCCTCCGGGGAGACGACGTCCGCCGCCTGCGTGAGCGCGACGCCTGCGTAGCAATGGAACGCGGGGTTGCCGTGCCAGGCCGCCACGGCCGGGATCTCGATGTTCGGCGAGAGCGCAGCGCGCGCCGCTTCCACGAACGCCCCCTGGAAGACGCAGAGGACGACGATGTAGAAGTGGGCGAAGAAGAACGAGGCCTGGTTGTCGATGCGGCGGGACTCCTCGATCACCTCGTCGATATCGACCCACGCCCCCTTGAGCGTGGCGGGGCGCTCGGTCTCGACCGAGAGCTGGTGCGCGATCTGTCCGACCGCGCCGACCATCCAGGTGATGGCGTTGAACTCGTCGAGCTTGCGCATCGGCTGGTAGCTCTGCGCCTCGGCGAGGAGGTCGGAGAGCGGGAGGCCGCGCAGGAGGCTGTTCGTGATGCCATTGACCGTGTTGTAGAACGACCAGATATACTGGCCCGTTTCGAGCCCGGCGTGGACCCCGGCGACCAGCGACGCCTTGCAGGTGGCGTAGCCCTCTCGCCAATGCTGCACGAAGGCGCCCCACATATTGCGGAGCATCGCCTCGGACTTCCTGTCCGTGCAGCGGTCCGCGAGGTCGACGGCGGCGCGGCCGAAGCGGTAGCCGAGCGCGATGTCGCCGCGGGCGCAGAGGAGCATCCCGAAGTTCATGCAGCCGAAGATCGAGCTCTTCGAGAGCCCGTGGCGCAGCGTGTTCTCGAGGATCTGTGCGACCGTGATGCCGAGGTTGTTGGTGGCCAGGAAGTAGCAGGGGAGAAAGAGCTCCTGGAGCACGTCCTGCATGGCGAGGATCTCCGGGTCCTCGAGCGGCGGCAGGCCTGGCAGCGCCTCGATCGTCCTTTCCCGCACGAGATCCATCGTCGCCCGCACCTGGGCGTCGAGCATGACGTCGTCCGGGAAGGGAGGCAGGTCGATCCCGAACGGGCGCAGGGCCTCGAGCCCCTCCGCGAGCGCGGCTGGCAGGTCGTTCTTGAGCACCTGCACGTTCATCTTGAGCCGCAGCACCTCGGTGCGATCGAGCCGGCTCGCGGCCCGCTCCAGGCCATCGGAGAGGATCGCGAGGGCGTCGTCATGCCGGCCGCAGAGCGAGAGCATCAGGGCGGTCCTCTTCGCGTACTCGAGGCGGAGCGGGTACTGTGACGCCCACGCGTCCTCCGGAAGGCGTAAAAGGCCGAACTGCAGGTGGCGCAGCGCGGCGCCGAAGGCCGCCGAGTCCTCGGCGCGGCATGCGGCCTCGAGGCTCATGCGGGCGAGGTGCAGGCGCTCCGCGGGGTCCGACACGAGGTCGCCTGCGCTGTTCAGGTGGCGGACGACGTCGAAGAGGCTCTGGCTCTCCGAGAGGTCCAGCTTGCCCGCGAGCAGCCGGCCGATCCGGAGGTGGAAGGCGGGTCGCTCCACCTCCGGGATCATCGCGTAGGCGCCCTCCTGGACCTTGTCATGGGCGAAGCGGTAGCCGCCGCGCCCGGCGATCACGAGCCCCTCGCTCACGGCGGGATCGAGCCGGGCGTACGCGTCTTCCGGCGAGCACTCGTTCACCGCGGCGAGCACCTCGAGGTCGAACCGGTTGCCGATCGCCGCGGCGAGGTTGAGCGCCTTCACCGTCGCCGGCGGCAGGCGCGCGATGGTGCGCACCATGAGGTCTGCGACGTTGTCCGTGTACCGGAGCGCGTCGATCGCGGCGAGGTCCCAGCGCCAGCCTGATCCGGCTGCGTACGCGAGGACGCCGTGGTCGTGCAGCGACCGGACGAACTCCTTGACGAAGAACGGGTTGCCGCCGGTCTTCTTCTGCACCGCATCGGCGAGCGGCCCACAGTCGCCGCGCTTGAGGCTATCCGAGAGCATCTCGATGAGGTGCGGGCGCGCGAGCGGGGCGAGGACGATGTCGCGCACGACGAGCCCGGCTCGCTCGAGCTCCTCGATCGCCACGACGAACGGGTGCCCGGGCGATACCTCGTTGTCACGGTAAGCGCCGCAGAAAAAGAGCGCATCGAGCGAGTCGTCGGCGAGGAGCGCGCGGAGCAGCACGAGGCTCGCGGGGTCGATCCACTGAAGATCGTCGAGGAACAGGACGAGCGGGTGCGTGCGCCGCGCGCACACCGAGACGAACAGCAAGAAGCACCGGTTCAGGCGGTTTTGCGCCTCGATCGGGCCGAGCGCCGGGACGGGCGGCTGCGGGCCGATCACGTGGGAGAGCGACGGGATGACGTCGCAGACGACCTGCGCGTTCGGCCCGAGCGCCTCGAGGAGCGCGCTCCGAAAGCGGAGGATGCGCTCATCGCTCTCGGTGAGGATCTGCCGCACGAGGCCGTCGAACGCCTGGATCACCGCGCTGTAGGGCGCGCCGCGGTTGTATTGGTCGTATTTGCCGCTCGTGAAATAGCCCTTCTGCCGCGCGAGTGGCTTCAATATCTCGTGCACGAGCGAGGACTTCCCGATCCCCGAGTAGCCGGAGACGATGACGATCTCACGGCTGCCCTCGAGCGCGCGCTCGAACGCGGCGGTGAGCGCCTCGATGTCCTGCTCGCGGCCGTAGAGCTTCTGGTGGATCCGGAAGAGGTCCTGACGATCGCGCTGGCCCGCGACGAAGGGCTCGATCGTCCCCGTGCAGCGCAGGGCCTCGCGGCAGCGATCGAGGTCGGCGAGCAGGCCCTCGGCGCTCTGGTAACGCTCCTCGGCGTTCTTCGCGAGCAGCTTGAGCACGACGTCGGAGACGGCCTCGGGGATGGCCGGATCGACGCGGGACGGCGGCGCGGGCGCGAGGGCGAGGTGCGCGTGAATGAGCTCCATCGGGTCCAGGGACTCGAAGGGGCGCTGACCCGTGAGCATCTGGTACAGGATGACGCCGAGCGCGTAGAGGTCGGTCCGGTAGTCGACGCCGCGGTTCATGCGGCCTGTCTGCTCGGGGGAGACGTAGGGCAGCACCTCGGCGATGACCGCCGGCGCGTAGAGCCGCTCGTGCGCGCGGGTGATCTCGGCGTCGACGCCGAGGCCATTGATCTTGACCGCGCCGCGCGCGCCGACGAGCACGTTCTGCGGGCGCAGATCGCGGTGGACGAGCCCGGCCGCGTGCACCGCGGCGAGGCCCTCTGCGAGCGCGGCCGCGAGATCGAGCGCCTCGCCGACCGGCATCCTGCGTGACGGGCGCTCGGCGAGGATCCGCGCGAGATCGCGGCCCGGGAAGTCCTCGAGGACGACGATCAAGGAGCCGGCGCGCGCCTCGACGCCGCGCAGCGCGACGAGGCGGGGCGAGGCGAGGCGCGCCACGCGCTCGTACTGGTGCTTGAAGCGCGCGATCTCGGCGCCGGTCGATCCTTCCGCGCGCAGGATTTTCAGCAAGACCGGGACGCTGTCGCCTTCGCGGCATGCGCGGTACAGGGCGAAATCGGCGGTTTCCTCGATCTTCTCGCGGAGCAGGTAGCCTCTCTCGACGATCATCGCAAACCTTGCTAGCTCGCCCGTTGAGGCGACGCGCTGCGACCAGCTACTTTTATATTCCAGAGGGTGTGACTTGGCACCGGGGGGGGTTTGGACCACGCCCAGCTCGTGCGACGCTCGGGTGTGCAGGCGCGTGAGGTCGTCAGGACGCCTCGAACGCCGCCCTGGAGTCTGGACGCTCGGCGCACCCCTTGGCGGCCGCTGAAGATGCTCCACGAGGCGGAGCGGCCCAACGTGCTCCTCATCCCCGGCGAGACGAAGAGCGGCATCCCCGGCGAGACGAAGAGCGGCAGATCGAAGAGCGCTGATAAACACCGGCGAACGTGACGGATCGCGACGGTGCGCCCCCGCGAAATCATCCCGCCAGAGAAACCGGGCGATGACGAGCGGCCGCCGGCAGCAGCAGCGGTTCCATGGTTGCCGCCTGCTTCACCGCCGAAGGCGGCTCCGGTGCCGCCCAGCGGGGCGCCCTCCGCCGCCGCGTCGCCCGGGGTCAAGGGCCCGCAGCATCACCGGTGTGGTCGGCATCACAGGTCCAGGCGCCGCCTGGGCTGCCTCATCCCATCCAGGGGGCCGCCCTCACTCCCCACAGCCTGCGGCGCAGGCCCGCGTGCTCGGCCCGCAGGACGAGCTTGGGAGGCGCCGACGCGGCGCCTGCGCGCTCTCGTTCGTGTGGCCGCGGATCGAGCCGGTGATCATCGCCGGGTAGCGGTCGAGGCCGCCACGCGCCGAGGCGGGAGCCATGAACGCGGCGGGCGGAGGAATTCAACCTGCCGCACCTGGCGCCGCGCCCAACGGGGCCGGCCTCTGGTAGCCTCCGCCGCGCCGCCGACCGACCGGCGGAAAGGAACGGAGAAAGAGACACCACCATGGCCATCGTTCTTTACCACCACCCGTTTTCGCGCGCCGCCAACACTGTGTGGATGCTCGAGGAAGTCGGCGTCGAGTACGAGCTCAAGTTCGTCGACATCATGGCCGGCGACCAGAAGAAGGGGGACGTCACGAAGCTCAATCCGATGGGCAAGCTGCCCTTGCTCATCGACGGCGACGCCATCGTCACCGAATCCGCGGCGATCGGCCTCTATCTCGCGGATCGTTATGCCCCGGGCCGCCTCGCGCCGAAGCTCGACGACGCGGCGCGCGGCACGTATTTTCGCTGGTCGCTCTTCGCCCCCTCCGTCATCGAGCCCGGCTCGATGGCCAAGGCCAGCAACTGGGAGTTCCGCGCCGGCTCCGCCGGTTGGGGCAACTACGACGACATGATCGCGACGATGGAATCGGCCATCTCTGGCCGTGACTTCGTCCTCGGCAAGGAGTTCTCGATGGCCGACGTCATCTTCGGCGGCACCATCGCGTACATGCTCGACTTCAAGATGCTCGAGCCGCGCCCGAGCTTCACCGGATACGCCGAGCGGATCAGAGCCCGCCCGGCGCACGCGAAGAGCGAGGCGCGCAACAAAGCCGTGATGGACGAGCGCGGCCTCAAGATGCCTGGGGCTTAGAGCGCCTTGAAGGCTTGAAGCGGAGCGCCTCGGCGAGCGCCGTAGGAGCGCCGCGTCCTCTTCCTGCCCTGTGCGCTACGGCGACGTGGTGAGACAGCCTGCGCGCTGCGGCGTTCTTCGCGTGGTCGGGTATCCGGACGGCGATGGCGCCGTCGTCGATGGCCCCGTACGTTAATTCTGCCACACCGTCAGGTTGGAGCTGCCGCTGCTCGAGGGGTTGAACACCTCCGTTGCCATCACCTGGTAATTGTGAGTGCCGAGGTTCCACCCCTTTGACGCCCAAGCATTTACGTGATTGGAAAACGTGATGGTGCTGTTGACCCCGGTGGCCCTCTTCGACCTTCGGACACTCCAGTACTGATAGAACGTCGTATTACCTATGATAGAGGGCGCGTTGACTCGCTGCATCCTGTACAGGTCGTAGGTGCCCCCGTCCGTGGTGACTGAGCCCGCCGGCGTTCCGCCCGGCGGTCTCCAGCTGCCCCAGCTGTCAACGACGTAGTATTCCACGAGTGGGTTTGTCGTCCACCCATAGAGAGTCAGATATGCATTGCTGCTGCCCGTCGACCAGACGCCGGCGTTGTAGCCAATGTTCCTGCTCGACGACCCAGTGCTCCAGCCCTTGCCGCCAACGAAATTATAGTTGCCGTTCGCCCAATTGACGGCGTAGTTGCCGCCGCCGTTCAAATTCATGCTGGCCGACCCGCCATCTTTCCAGAACGTGTACCACTGGCCGTCCGTTCCGGTTCGATTCGAGTTGATCGTGATAGCGCTCTGATCGGCGGTCAGATCGGTCTCGTTCATGTCCATTTCTGCGCCATCCATGACGCAGTTGGTCAGCAGGAGCCCAAGGGCGGAGCACACGCCGAGCCGGGTGATGTTGTTCATGGCGATCGCCTTTCTTGGCCTATCTATTGTTCGTGACTGGCAGTTACGTCAAGCCGATTGTGCATCGCAACCGAGCCTGGTCATCAAGAAGGTGCGATATTATCAGATGCAGAGTGACGGCGGTGGCTTGACGCCGACAGGGGGGCCGAGGCCTCGACGGGCGCCATCGCCCGGCGCGCCAGGCGCGCGAATCTCGTCGAAGATCGCCTGCGACCAGCGGGCCTCGCCGGCCGCGCTCGGCAGGCGAGCGCGCTCGAAGCGCTGGAGCGAGATCGACCAGGCGCCGCGCGCCGGCAGGGCTGCACAAGGCCCCTCCCGGCGTGAAGCGACTCGATCTGCTCGAAGCTGAGCGGCCACGCGAGAAATGCACAGCGGCCCTGTCGTGGAGGCCTGTCTGCTCGAAGCTGAGCGGCCACGCGAGAAATGCACAGCGGCCCTGTCGTGGAGGCCTGTTTGCTCGAAGCTGAGCGGCCACGCGAGAAATGCACAGCGGCCCTGTCGTGGAGGCCTGTGCGCGGCGCCCGCGAACGCGCCGTCGCATGTGTCCGCGACGACCGAACAATGGGAGCCGGTGAAGGGATCGATCCCGATCCCGATGACGGAGGTCCCGGTGCTCATGACGGCCCACTCAGGGGAAAGCGTAAGGATGAGGTCTCATTGTGAACGTTCACGTCGCGGATGTCAACGCCGATCGGCCAGCTCGACCCCCCCGAGCTCCGCGGCGCGGGCGCTCGTCACCGGGCGTCGGCGGACGCTCGGTGTGACCGGGCGGCGGGTCGGGCGAGTCGGCGTTCGACGACCTCCGCGCTGGCGTCTCTGCTGGCTCCGCGCAGGGTGGGCGCGTTGCGAGACCGACCGGATGGCGCCCATCGTTCCCGACAAGCGCAGGATCGAGAGCTTCCCTGATGAGGCCACGTTCGAAGCGTGGCTGGCCGCAAACCACGCGCAGGAGATGGATCTGTGGCTGAGGATCTACAAGACGGACTCCGACGTGCCGACGGTGACCCACGCGCAGGCGCTCGACGTGGCGCTTTGCCAGGCGTCGGCCACCACTGCACCGGCAGGGAGCGCGGCGCCTCCGTCGAGGACCACGGCAGGGGCTGCGAAGGTCCGCAGGCCCGCAGCTTCCAGCGGCACCAGCACAGCTGGTAAAGCTCGTACCGCTCGTGCCGCGCGAGCTTCTCGGCAATCAGCCCGCTGCGCTCCCATCGCTCGACCCCCTCTACCCTCGTTGCCATCGCTTCCTCCTTCGTCGCGAAGGGGGACAGGCAACCGGCGCTGCGCCGACGTTCACGCTGGCGTTGGTCGGGCGCTTGCGCTACGGACGGTCATGGAGATGCTGCCAGGGGGGCAATCCGGCGGTCGAGGAGGGGCGCAGCTCTTCAAACTCCACAAGCTCGCCCGTGCGCTCGGCGGCTCCATCTGGGTTGCGCGCTTGTTCTGCCTGCCGTCTGTAGGCTGTACCCCCGTGCGCACTCAGGAAGCTCAAGAGCCTCGATCGGATGTTTTTTTGCGTTACGCAGAATCGCAGATTCGCTCACCCGACGAAGCCGCCTTGGGAGGTAGCAGTTATCTCGCGACGAAGAAGCGGGTTGACTCGTTGCCGCGGGATTGCGAGTCGCCGGGAGAGCCCCTGGCCTTGCACAGGCCTGGAGAGTGATGCAGGAGCAGAGCGTCGATCTGGGCCTTGCGCCATGTGAAGGTGATATATGCGTTTTCGGCGACATGGAACAGATGTTACGGATGTGACCATTCACATATCGAGCGCCGAAGGGAACTCTTCGGCCGGCATCGAGCTCGCCGATGTTCCACGCCCGGATGGCCTTCCCAGAATAACGAGCAGTGATCCTGATGTGGTTGGCGTCGATGGCACACCTCGCATACGCGCCGTTGGCAATTTCTCGTTTTACCTCGACGCGCTCGCCACAACGTCAGGCAGTGGCGCTGTAACGGTGACTGCGGCGACACGGTCCGGAGTCCAGGCGACACTGAGGGTTGTGGTCGACGCTGCGATAGAGTTGCCGGATCCTGCCACTGAAGCTGGAGCTGTCGCCAGACTGTTATTGTCGGAGGCCCGCGGCCCTTCCCACGCAGACTACCTGGCAGCAGAAACATTGGATAGCATGGGGTGGATGCAACGGGTTCTGGAGAATCGACTGGCGAACGATCCTTCTCAGTTCGGGGCACCCGGGGCGAGAAATTTGATCGACATCATTCGCGCCGCCAATCAGTTCGATGGGTTCTCCGATTATCCGAACCACGATCATGGGGTTCGTCGTCGGCTGCAGCAGATGGTCAACATCGCGAACAACGACAACGATCGAATGCAGTCGGATTTTCGGAATTTTATACAGAATGCCATCGATGTGGCTCGGTCGCGGGCCGCCATCCGGGACCCAAGCTCAACAGGCTTGTTCGGGTGGAGAGCCGCAGGGACTGGAAGTCCAGGGCCCAGATTCGCGAGGTTCCGCACGTTGGCTGGCAACACGTTCTTTACGTTGTGGCCATGATTGAAACCTTGGCATGATCTGTGGCGCTCGGGGCCGGGGCCGGCGCGCCGCCACGCCACGCGCCACTGCACGGAGGCCGCGTACGAGGCCGAGGGCGCGGCCGCCCCGACGAGCGCCGAGCGCCGAGAAAGCCCGATCGGTACAATGGCCATCAATCGGAGAGAGGGCACTGCTCGTAGCAGCGCCAGACCTCCGTGCTGCGGTCCGTGCCGCCGGCGAAAGACGCCTTGATCTCGTCGCAGGGCGCGTCGAGCACGCACGACGCGCGACACGCCTCGTGTTCGGAGCAGCCGGCGAGGTCGTCATCGAGCTCGAGGTCGTCGACCCCGCAGGCCGCGGCGTGCTCGACGGCATCCGCGCATGTCCCCGTCTTGCAGCCGGCCGCGAGGAGCGCGGTCGCAATGAAAATCGACGCCATGAGGTAAGTCTTGCGCATGATCCAGCTCTGCAGCTCGCAACGTGTGGATGGAGGGGAGCCGGCCGGCCCATGCAGCGCGGCGCCCCGGAAGCGGCCCGCCGTTGCCGCCGGCCCCTTCACCCGATGGAGAACGTGGGAGAGCCGGTTTGGGCACGGGCCGATGTCGATTTTTTGGCTTCCAGTCTTGCTGGAATACGGCGAAGGTTGAACCGGGGGGTCGGCCCGCTCGGATGGGAAGTGATCGCGTCTCGCGACTTTCGGCCGGGCGCATCGCGTACCGGCTCAAGTACCCCGGCAGGGACCCGCTCGGCCCCATGAAGACACGCTCCTCTGGTGGACGATCGCGACGGTTCGCCCTCGCGGGACAGTCCCGCCAGGAACACCGCTCGATGACGACCGGCCGCCGGAGAATAAGCGGCCCGTCCGATGGGCGTACGTCTTGCCGCCCACGACCGCGAGGGGCGGGAACGACTCTTTCGCTACGGCGCTCGGCCACCCTTCGCTCGAGCGCTTCTCGGAACTGGCGGACGGGCGCATCGCCTACCGGCTCAAGGCGCCGAACCGGCGCGGCCAAACGCATCGGGTCATGACAGCGAGCACGACGGCCTGCCGTCGTCCGCCGCAACGGTCGCTGTTTCCTCGAGCTCCCTGCCTTCCACGCGAAGACGACGACACGCTGCCGCGGCCGGTGACGACGCGTGCATTGGCAGAGAATCCCGCCCGAGCTCCGCGCCCTCTTCGCGCGCGTGCCGAGGCGGCGGCCCTCGTGCGCCTCGCGCCGCCCGCGTGAATGCGCAGCGCCGAGAAGGAGGACCGCGCTCCCCGGCGCCCCTCCCGCGCGATGGCTTCAGGACGATCGCGCCGTGGTACCAAGCGTGACGAGAAGCTCCTCGAGCTGGTCGAACGTCTCGCCCATCCCGCTGTACGCGCCCGAGGCCAGGGCGGCGTCGCGCGCTTGCTTCGATCGATAGAGCTCGTGCAGCACCTGCAGCGTCTTGCCGCCTTTTTCCTCGAGGGTCACGGTCGTGACGGCGCCATCGTCGCCCGCTTCGTCGTTCGTCCACACGATGCGCGAATGCGGTGTCACTTCGAGGTACGTGCCGAAGAACGCCATCGGCTGCGCGGCGTCGTGACCAAAGACCAGGCGGTAGCTGCCGCCGGTGCGAATTTCCGCTTCGTAGGAAAGTAGAGGCACGGGCATCGACTTCGGTATCCACCACCGCCTGAACAGCTCCGGCGTGGTCCACGCCAGGAACACGATGCGCGCCGGGGCATCGAAGGTCCGTGTGACGACGATCTCGCGATCGGACTTCGGTTCCACCGTCGTGCGATCACTCGTCAATTGGGGCTCACTCTCTTTACTTGCGTCCATCGACGTTCTCCTTTCGTTTCAGCTCCTCGATGACCTTGTCCAGCTCGTCGAAGCGTGCGGCCCAGAGCTGGCGGTACCTCTCGATCCACGCCGTCTCTTCGTCGAGCGGGCGCGGGCCGAGCTTGCAGGTACGCACGCGGCCGACCTTCTCGGTGGTGACGAGCCCGGCCCGCTCGAGGACGCCGACGTGCTTCTTCATGCCCGTGAGGGTCATGTGAAACTTCTCGGCGAGGTCCGTGATCGAAGCGTCGGCTCGTATCTCGAGACGCCGGTGCCGCCGGAGGGAACGGAGCATCCGCCCGACGGCGTGCTCCAGGACCTGACCGACCTCGCGCGTTCGCAGGTGACCGAGCTCGTTCCACACGAGCTCGGTGCCGTCTTCGTGATAAGCCCCGTCAAGGAAGACCACGTGCAGATGGCCGAACAACGCCCCGTCCTGGGCGAGCCTGCGCCGCCACGGAAACGACTCGCCGCCGTCGCCGGGATCGCGTTCCCGTACCGCCGCGGTCGCGCGGTACATCGCGGGCTCCTCGTGGCATCCAGGCGGAAGCGAGGAGCGCGACGCCGAAGGAAGGGAGCAGCAGCTTCATCGCCGCGCACTCTAGTGATGACGATCGAGATACCCCGTCTCCGACGGGTCTTTCGTTTCGTGATGCATCGTGCACGCATGCGCGATTGCGCGACATGTGCATGCACCTGCGCATCGGCTACCGACGGGCGGGTCGTCGCGTCGTACGGGCGCGCATGAAGTCGACGAACGCCTGGAGCTTCGGCGCGAGCTGCACGCGGCTCGGGTAGTAGAGGAAGAGCCCGGGGAACGGCGGGCAGTACGATGCGAGCACGCGTACGAGCCGGCCGGTCGCGAGGTCGTCCTCGACGAAGCTGACGAGCACGTTCGCGAGGCCGAGCCCTGCGCGTGCGAGCCGCACCATCACCTCGCCATCGTTCGCGGTGATCCGGCCTTCGACCGTAACCTCGATATCGCGCCCCCGCTCGGTGAGCTCCCAGCGATAGATCTCCCCGGACGATCGCCGGTACTTGATGCATTCGTGGCCGGCGAGATCGCGCGGCCTCCGCGGCACCCCGCGCGCGGCAAAGTACCCGGGAGCGCCGACGATCGCGCTCTCCTCGTCGTTCCCGATGCGGACCGCGATCATGTCGCGCTCCACCGTCTCGCCGAGCCGGATCCCGGCATCGCAGCCGGTCGCGACGATGTCCGCGAGCGAATCCTGGAGCACGAGGTCGACCTGGATGCGCGGGTACGCGGCGAGAAAGGCGGGCAGGTGCGGCTCGATCAGTCGACCGAACGCCATGCGCGGCAGGTTCAGGCGCAGCGTGCCCGCAGGTCCATCGCGGAGCTCGGCGACCGAATCGAAGGCGCCCTGCACGTCGGCGAGCGCCGGTCGGAGCCGTGTGACGAAGCGCTCGCCGGCCTCGGTGAGGCCCACGCTCCGCGTGGTGCGCTGGACGAGCCGGACGCCGACGCGCTCCTCGAGCGCCCGGATGGTCTGGCTCACCGCGGAGGGGGTGACGCGGAGCGACGCCGCCGCGGCGGTGAAGCTCCGCTTCTCCGCGACCGCCAGCAGCGCGGTGAGACCGGCGAGATCCATTCGTTAGTTTTACTTCAAGACCTGCCGCGATTCGACGCCTTTTGCCGCCGTTCATCGGGCCGTAGGCTCGAGGCATGAAGACATGGCTCATCACGGGTGCGAGCTCCGGCTTCGGCAGGGCGCTCGCGGAGGACGTCCTCGCCCGCGGAGATCGCGTGATCGCCGCCGCGCGGAGCGAGGCGGCGCTCGCGGAGCTCGCCGTCAAGGCGCCCGATCGCGTCGTCCCGCTGAAGCTCGACGTGCGCGAGCTCGGCGCGATCGCCCCGGCGATCGAGCGCGCCGGCGCGGTCGACGTGCTCGTCAACAATGCCGGCTACAGCATCATCGGGGCGCTCGAGGAGACGGACGACGAAACGCTGCAGGACGTCATGGCGACGATGTTCTTCGGCCCTGCCGCCCTGACGCGCGCGGTCCTCCCGCAGATGCGCGAGCGCAAGGGCGGCACGATCGTCCAGCTCACGAGCGTCGGCGGCCTCACCACGGCGGCGGGCTTCGGCGCGTACTGCGCGGCGAAGCACGCGCTCGAGGGCCTCTCCGAGTGCGTCGCGAAGGAGGTCGCGGCCCATGGTATCCGCGTGCTCATCGTCGAGCCGGGCGCCTTCCGGACGAACCTCTTCGGCCATGCGTTCAAGAGCATGACCGAGAGCGCCGCGTACGTGGAGACGGTCGGTCCGACGCGCGCTTACGTCGCGCAGCAAGCCGGTAACCAGGACGGAGATCCGGCGAAGGCGGCGAGGGCGATCGTCGCCGCCGTCGCCGCGGGCGCACCCACGCTCCGCCTTCCGCTCGGCGCGGACGCCGTCGCGCTCGTGCGCGGAAAGCTCGCCGAGATCGCCGCCGACATGGACGCGTGCGAGGCCGTCGCGACGGCGACCGCGTTCACTCCGTGACCGGGACCCACGTCCGCGCCGTGGCATCCGTATGCCCATGCCTCCTGAGGGGGTGCGATCGGTGGTCGGGTGCCCCCAAATTCCCGCGTGAAGTGACAGATCGCGACGGTTCGTCCCCGCGGAATCGCCCCGCCAGAAAAAAAGCCGCTGGCGAGCGGTCGCTGGAAACAGTAGCAATTTTGATAGTTTCCGCCTGTCTCGCCGCCGAGGGCGGCTCCGGTGTGGCCCAACGGAGCGCGCTCCGCCGCCGCAACGCCCACGGTTGAGGGCCCGCACTCGCGCGCCGCGTGCGCCTCCCTCGCCGCGGCGTTGAGCCCGCCGGCGCGCGTCGCCGGCAACCCGGTCGCATGATCTTCGGTCGCAGCGACCTGCGCGCTACCCCGGCTTCTTCGTCACGACGAACGCAACCATCCCCCCAGCACCGACCTCCCTCTCCTCGATCTCGACGAACCCTACCTCGCGCATCTCGCGGAGGATCGTCTCGCGATCGTAGACAGGGACGACCGGCGCCTTCCCGAACCAGCGCAGTACCGTGATGATCGCGCCGTAAGGTACCCAGGTGCTGCCGAGGCATGGTCCTGCCCCGCTTCCGTCGACACCCCCGACGGCACCAGGAGGCAGGGATGGGACGGAAGCGGGGCAGGACCACGACCGCGGTCCGAGTGGTGCACCAGCCCAGGCGCTGGGCGGCGCGCAGCCAAAGGCGAACGCGAGCGCAGGCTGCCGTCATGACGACATTGCTCAATCGCTATGAGGACCAGATCTCCGGGGTACTGTCTTGCTGGGATCGCGTGGTCATCCAGGGGACGTTGCCCGGGCTGTGCTTCGCCGGCGGGATGACGAGCTACCTGAAGTTACGAGGGATCCGGATAATATCTTGGCCCACCTCGGGCTTCCGACGGCGCCGCCCCCGCGCGCCGCTGCGCGTGACCCAACCGACGGGCAGATGACGTTCGACTTCGATGCCGCGTAGCCACGGCGAGCCACGACGCGCTCCGCTACGGGGCGTGGAGGCCGCTGTGCGTCCGCGGCTCGGCGTCGTGGTGGCGACCGGGGGGTGAGCGCCATCGGCGACGCCCTCAGTACCGCGGAGGACGGGCGCCGGGCACGGCTTGGCCGACAGGAACGCTCTCTCGCTTCCTACCCGCGCGCGCCCACGGCGGAGCTCCATCTGGGGCACGATTTGCTGAGCCGACCGCAGCGCCCTCGTCGCCGTTCACCCGACCTGAAGCGTCGTCGACCCCGAGACTTGGCGTCCGCGACCCCGAGTTGGCGAGGTGTAGTCCCGCCTCCACCGACATGAAGAAGCCGCTTGCCATAATTTAGATGTCGTGTATAATCCAATGACTCCGGGCGCTTTCCGTGACGAGCGACCGCCCAATCGGCAATGAAAGAACTTGTCTCGTGACCACACCCGACAAGACGACCGAGGAATCCTCGGTCGGCGAAGGAACTGTTGCTGGCATACCTCGGCAACGTGAGACAACCATCCGTAGCCGCCGCGCTGTTCGCCGAGTACAGCGTTGAGGCTCAGGCGCCAGAAACTGGCAAGCTGTACAAGCAGACTTACGCGGGGCTGCTGATCGCCCTCGACGGCAAGAACGCTCTGCTGCGGGAAGCGCTCGACACCGCAGCCGCACCCGCGGCGATGACACCCGACTGAGCACCGAGAAGAGTGGGCAACCGGTCCCCACCCTGAGCTTCGCGGGCAAGTAACGATCCACAACACCACAATGAACTAAGGAGAATCGATATGAGCAAGATTCTATTGACCGGTGCCACGGGGGGGCTCGGCGGCGCGACGCTGGACCTCCTGCTGCGAAAGCTGCCCTCGCGAGATGTCGCCGCGATGGCGCGCGATCCGGCCAAGCTAGCCGGGCGCGCCGCCGCGGGCGTCGACGTCCGGAAGGGTGACTACTCCGATTACGACTCCCTGGTTCGCGCCTTCGACGGGGTGGAAACGTTGTTCCTGGTTTCGTCCGTCGCGTTCAGCGACCGCGCGACCCAGGAGGCGAACGCCCTCCGGGCCGCCAAGGCTGCCGATGTCCGTCACGTTGTCTACACATCGATTCAGAAGCGGCCCGGGTCAACGTTCAAGATCTCCCAAGCGACCGATACCAACGACCGCACCGAGAAGGCGCTGGCCGATTCGGGGATGCACTTCACGATCCTGCGCAACTCGCTCTACCTGGATGTAGTGCCAATGTTGATGGGCCAGAGGGCCTTGACGTCAGGCATCCGGGTGCCGCCGAGCAGCGGCCGCGCAGCACTTGCTAAGCGCATCGACTTGGCGGAAGGGGCCGCCGCCGTCCTGACGCAGTCCGGACACGAGAACAAGACCTACACGCTCGGTGGCAGCGAGGCTTTTTCGATTGCCGACGTCGCGTCAGTCCTCTCCGAGGCGACCGGCCGTCAGATCCCCTATGTAACCATATCCCCAGAACAGTACGTCTCCGAAGCGGTAGCCGAGGGGATGCCGAAGCCGTTTGCGGAGTTCGCGATCGAGTGGCTAACCGCGATCGCGGTCGGGGAGTTCGCCGAGGTGACCGGCGACCTGGAGCGTCTCATCGGCCGAAAGCCAACCAACTACCGCGAGTTCTTCCGGGAGCTCGCGGCAAACCCCTCGGCGCAGTGAATCATGAAATTCGGATTTATTGGCGCGGGCACTGTTGCCCAGACGCTTTCCAAACACCTGCTGGCCCACGGCCACGAGGTCGTACTGAGCAACAGCCGCGGCCCCGACACGCTGTCCGATCTCATACGGGATCTCGGGCCCGGCGCACGGGCAGGCACGCCGACTGAGGCGGCGGATCAAGAGTTCGTCATCCTGGCGGTCATGTGGCACCTGGTGCCCGAGACCCTGGCCGCGGTGCCCGACTGGAGCGGGCGTGCCCTGATCGACGCAACCAACCGCTTCGAGAGCTACAACCCCGTGCGTCTCGGCGACCTTTCAGTTCAGGGAAGACGTCGAGCGAGATCGTGGCGGATCTCGCGCCGGGTGCGCGCGTCCTCAAGGCGTTCAATAGCGTCCCGATGGATTGGATTCAGAACTACTCGGATAGTAAGCCGCGAACCGTCCTCTTCATCTCTGGCGACGACGAACTGGCGAAGGGGAATTTGCGCACCGTCCTGGAGGGCATCGGATTCGCCTGCGTAGACCTCGGCTCCTTGGCCGTCGGCGGACGGCTCCAGCAGGTCGGCGGCCCCTTGGCCGGTCTTAACCTCGTGCTGCAGGGTCGGTTCCCGATTTAGCCGGCCCACCCCGCCGGAGTGTCCGTACCGCCATCCCGAACGCGGCCTACGGGTTCGGCGTCCTGCGCGGACAGGCGGGGATTCCGGCCCCCGCGCGAGTTCGTGCCGGGAGACGATGACGTCTACGCCTCGAACGGCTCAGTTCGCACACGTGCTCGACCGCGGATCACTCCTCGGAATGGAGTCGGACAACGGCCCTCTCGGTGGTTCGCAGGATCGTGTCTGACAGAGCCGGATCGGCCACGACGCGGGCCAGCGTCAGTGCCCCGACCATCAACGCGGCCATGACGATGGCCCGCTTCCTGGCTTCGTCCGCCGTAACGGTGTCGAAGTACTCGGCGTACAGGTCGATCCCCCGTAAGAAACCCTCCGTTACCGCCGCCCGCGTCGCCTCGTCGGCCCGAGCCAGCTCGCTCCCGAGCGCGGCGAACGGGCAACCCTCGCGCGGGTTATCACGGTGGTCGGCCGACAGGTAGGCGGCGGCCGCGGCCTTCAGGCCCTTCCGGCCCGTCTTCAATGCGGCGGCCCATTTGGGATTATCTGCCGAGGTCAGGGCGGCCCGACACGCCTCGGCGACGAGTTGATCCTTCGAGTCGAAATGCTTGTAGAACCCGCCGTGGGTGAGACCTGCCGCCTTCATGAGTTCGATGAGCCCGGTGGCATCGATCCCGTTCTGGCGGAACTCCGCGGCGGCGGCGGCCACGATCCGCTCCCGGGTCTTCGCCGCTTCCTCCCTCGACTTCCTCATCGCTGATGACTCCCCTGACTTCGGTCGGACAGTGCGCAGTCCGATGGATTGTGGTTGACAGCTTATTGTAACCCACATCTTCATGGATGTTGCCAACCATCTGGTGGATTCGCGGCCGGCCGAGCGAGCCCTTGCCTTCTCATCCCCAGGCAGCTGGGCGCCAAGGGCCGTGCGCAAGGTCGCGATGTGCGCCTCGGTCTCCTGTCGATGCGCACCGAGAGGTGGTGCTGGCATCAGTTCTCCAGCCCGGCCTGCTCTCCGGCAGTCTCAGGGAGTAGCGAGTTGCCGCGCAGCCTCGTGCGACCGGGGTGATGCTGACGGCAGTGGGGAACGTCCAACCGCCCAGGCGATGCGCGTCGTGGCTGAGGCGGCGCGCCGCAAGCGTGCTCACCCCTCCGGTGCCACCGACATCCCGAGCAGCCGACCGATCGCTTCGTGAACGACCCGGGCAGCCACCTCGTCCCCGAGGGCGACGGCGCGGGTCAGGGTGCCGGCGAGCGAGGCGACGACGGCCGCCCGAGGCGACGGATCGGCCATCGCGAACTCCCCGGGCCCGAGGTCCGGCGGTCGGGCCCGGGTTGGGCCCATGCCACCCGAGGGGGTGCGATCCGCCGTCACACTCTCCCCAAATCTCGGACGATCCAACGGATCGCGACGGTTCGCCCCCGCGGAACAGTCCCGCCAGGGTTTCTGACAGGCGGGACCAGAAACTAGAGCACCCGCAGGAACGCCGTGAGGTCGGCCTTCTCCTGCGCGGTCAGCTTGGTGCCGAGCACCAGGTTGAAGAACTCCACGGTGTCCTCCAGCGTGAGCAGGCGGCCGTCGTGCAGGTAGGGCGGGCTGTCCTTGATGCCGCGGAGCGGGAAGGTCTTGATGGGGCCGTCGGCGGTGGCCATCCGGCCGTTGATGAGCTCGGGCTTGAAGAAGCGCTCCGCCCGCAGGTTGTGCATCAGGTTGTCGGTGTAGTAGGGCGCCACATGGCACGTCCCGCACCGGCCCTTGCCGTGGAAGACCTGCTCGCCGCGGAGCTCCTCCGGGGTCGCCTTCGCGGGGTCGAGGCGCCCGTCCACGCCGAGCTTCGGCGCAGGGGGGAAGTCGAGGATCTCCTGGAACTCGGACATCGCGTGCACCTGGTGCCCGCGGTCGAGGATGTTGATGCCCTTCTTGACGGCGATGACGATGTCACCGTCGAAGTAGGCCCCTCGCTGCTCGAACTCGGTGAAGTCCTCGACGGTCTTTAGCGCGCGCTGCGAGCCGAAGAGGCGCTGGATGTTGACGCCGCGCAGCGTCGGGGTGTCGACCCGGTGCCGGAACTCCTGCGGCCGGGTGTCGCCGACGAGGTGAAACGCGTTGTTCGTGTGCCCGTTCGCGTGGCAATCGAAGCAGGCGACGCCGAGGCTCGCCCGCTCCGAGCGCCGATCCGCGGTGGCGTTGAACTGCATCTGCGGGAACGGCGTGACGAGCAACCGGAGCCCCTCGAGCTGCTTCGGCGTCAGGATGCCGTTGAAGATCTCGTAGAAGTTGTCGATCGTGACGAGCTGCCCCCGGGAGACGTCGCCGAGGTCGGGCCGCGTGGTCAGGTAGATCGGCGCCGGGAACTCGGAGATGATGTGATCCGGAAGGTCGAAGTCGAGATCGAAGCGCGTGAGGTCACGCGCCGTCTGGCGCTTCAGCTCGTCGATGTGGAACTTCGGAAAGACCATCCCCCCTTCCGGGTGGTTCGCGTGCGGCAGCGGCAGGAAGCCCCTCGGCCAGAGCCCCTGCTCCCGGATCGCGTCGGGCGCGAGCGCGGCCAGCCCTTCCCACGTCGTCCCCTTCGAGAGCTTCACGCGGACGCCGGCCTGGACGGGCTTGCCGCGCGACATGGTGACGCCCTGCGCCGGGCGGTTCGAGAGGTCGTACCGCTCGTCGAGCAGGGTCTGATGGCGCTTCATCACCGCGGGCTTGTCGGCCTTCATCCGGGCGACCATGGCGGCGAACGGCTCCTTGTCCTCCACCGGCAGGTAGCTCGTGCGCGGCGTGTCCGGGCCGGGCGGAGGGTTCGCGTTCATGGGCGCCCTCGGCCCCGCCGGCGCGATCGTCCCGGCCGCGGCGGGCGAGGCCTCGCGCGGGCCGGTGGGATCTTCGGGCGCCGCGCCCGGCGTCGAGGCGCAATGCACGAGGCCGAGCGAGAGCGCCGCGGTGCACGCGACAAGGCACGACACATCCATCTTCTTCACAGGCATAGAAGCGCTCCTTCCCGAGGGAACGATCGATGTGGAACGAACGACCGCGCGCACCGGCGCTCCGGCGCGCCTGTCCGGACCATGCAGCATGAAAGCTCGCCAGGCACGCAGGCCAGGCACCATGAGGCGGTCCGTCCAGAGGCGGCTCCTGTGCCAGGGTCGCGTCCGCCACGCGCGCGTTCCGGACGAAGCGCAAGGCGGAGCGCCCGGCGCGGGAAACCCCTTCTGTTCTCGCTCCACCTCGCAGATGCAGGGCGAGGGCCATCGGTATCGGGCGCGGGAGCGGATGTAGCAAATTGCCACGCGTGTGGCAGCGGCGCTCAGGGCGACCCGCCAGCGCAACGCGATGACGGGCGACAGCGAGGGTCTGGGCGGCTAACCTCCGTCGCGCGCGCGCCTCGCCGGAGCGATGCGGACGAAGGGCTCCTTGACGTCGCGCGCGTCGAAGAAGAACACCCGATCCCAGCAGGGCACCTGCTCGCGCTCCGACAGGTCGAACACCTCGCCCCGGGACAGGCTGCCGACGAGCTTCGCGCTCGACTGGCCCCTCATGCTCCACCGGAACTCGTAGGGAAGGAGGACGCTGGGATCGCCGAACATGCCACGCCGCGCGGAGAAGCTCCGCCGCGCGGCCTCGGAGAGCTCCTGGGCGTGGAGCAGGTTCGGGGCGACGATATAGGTCATCGCCAGGCCCTCCTCGAGGAGCAGCCGGTTGATGAGCTGACCTCCCGAGATGACATACCCGAGCACGCGGCCGTAAGCGTCGCACGGCTGCTCGTCGGTCTGGATCTCGACCGCGGCGCCCTCGGGGAGCAGCTCGGACAGCCGCGCGGCGGCCATCTCGGCCCAGTAGCCCTGCGAGGCGCCGAGGAAGTGTGTCTCCGGCGTATCGATCGAGAGCATGCGGATAGCGTGGTCCACGCCCCGCTCGTCGCATACGTGGAGCGTGTCCCCGTCGACCGTCCTCACCACCGTCGCGGGGAAGCGCGGGCCCGGCAGATCCGGCGGCTCGCGGAGCCTCCGCCTCCGAGCGACAAGGGATACGTAGCCGATGAACCTCCGGAACCCCGGAAGCAGTCCTGTCATCGCCCCCTCCTTGGATGGATCAACCCCCAGAAACCGCCGTTCGTCAGGGCGATCGGACTCCACTCCTGCCCAGGCGGCCTGTTCCATGACGCTATAGAGCGCGCCCAGGCCCGATGAAAGCGCTCGGCCCCCCTGACCCGGGGTGCGCGAGGGCCTGAGTCAACGGGCGGATGGAGAAGAGAGAAAGAGAAACCGCCAGGGCGCCAAGAGCGCCAGGAGAGGGGAGGGAGATGAGAACAAGAGAGATGAATCTCTCACGCTCTCTCTTCTACTCTCGCTCTCCTCTTCTTCTCCCCGTGGCGTCCCTGGCGTCTTCGCGGTTCAGCTCTCTCTCCTTTCCCCACGCGGGCCGCCGCCGGACGAGCGCCCCTCGCCATCCCGCGCCGGGTCGGGCTACGCGCCGTCCGCGCTTTCCCGTTACGATGGCCGTCGCGATCGCTTCGGTAGATCGTCGCGGGGCACGGGACGTCTGCGTGTGACCCCGCGCTGGGCTCCGGGGGCGAGAGCCGCCGCGGCGAGGAGGTCCTGGATGTCGTCGCTTGAACACGAAGAGCCGGCCGGAGCGCCGGAACCTGAACGGGAACGCGCAGCCGCGGCGGAAGGCGAGGCGGCGCGGCGCAGGCGCAGGCGCAGCCTCCGCGTGGGGCTCGCGGCCGGGGTGCTCGCGCTCGCGGCGACCGTGACCGCGCTCGTCCTGAGGCGGGAAACGCCGCCCGCGCGGGCCAGCGCCATCGGCGCGCGGCTGGAGCTCTCCTCGGGAGACGTCACGCTGACGGAGAGCGCGCAGGACGACACGCCGTCGACGGTGGTGTCCGGCACCCCGATCCCGGTCGGGGCCGAGCTCGCGACCGGAAAGGGAGCGCGGGCGCTCGTGCGGCTCGCCGACGGCTCGGCGGTGTTCCTCCGCGCAGACTCGGAGATCGCGCTCGGCGCGGGCGGGCTCTCGCTCGGCCAGGGCGAGGTGTGGCTCGACGCGCCGCCGTCCGAGCGCGGCGAGCTCTCGCACGCGCTCGGGGACGTCAAGGTCTCGGCGGCCGACGCGGGCCTGTCGATGAGGCGCTCGGGCAAGGAGGTGAGCGTGTACGTGGCGCGCGGGCTCGCCCTGGTCACGGCGCCCGGGGGGCGCGTCGAGGTGCACGCCGGGGAGCAGGCGACCGTCGCCGGAGACGCCGCGCCGAAGGTCGCGCCGCTCGCCTACTGGGAGGACTGGACCGGCGGCATGGGCGACCACCGGCCGCTCGCTGGCGAAGGCAGCGGCGCCGGCCGGATCTACGGCGTCGACCTGCAGGGCGCCCCGGGGGCGCAGGCGCGCACGCTCGAGATCAGCCGGCAGGTCGTGCGCGCGGTCGTGCGCGACGGCATCGCCGAGACCGAGGTGGACCAGACCTTCTCCAACCCGGGCGGGCGCCAGGTCGAGGGCTGGTACTGGTTCACCGTGCCCGAGCGGGCGCTCGTGAGCTCGTTCGCGGTGGAGACCGACGGCGTGCTCGTCGAGGGGGAGGTGATCGAGCGGAGAGAGGCGGCGCAGCGGTACCAGACCGCCGTGCAGACCGGCCACGAGCCGGCGCTGCTCGAGTGGGTCGACGGGCACAGCTACCGCGCCCGCATCTTCCCGGTGCCCGCGAGCGGCTCCCGGCGCGTGGTGCTGCGGTACGTGGAGATGCTCGGCGCGCCGGCCGGCAAGCTCGCCTACGTGTACCCGATGCGCTCGAGCGAGCCGGTCCAGATCGGCGAGTTCTCGCTCTCGGTCGACCTCGGCCAGGCCGGCCAGGGCATGCAGATCGCGACGCTCGCGGACGCCGTCATCGAGGACGGCGGGCGGCGCGTGAGCATGCGGCGGAGCGGCTACGAGCCGCGCGCGGACTTCCAGCTCGAGGCCTCCGTGAAGGAGAAGGCGTCGCCGCTGCGCGTGTCGCGCTTCGCCGCGGGCGAGGACCGCGCCGACTACGTGATGGCCCGGTACGTGCCCGACGTGGACTGGACCGAGCTCAAGGAGCTGCCCGCGGACCTCGTCGTCGTGGTCGACACGTCGGCGTCGGCCGACGAGCCCGCGCGGCAGCAGAAGGCGGCGGCGGCCGAGGCGATCCTCCGGGCGATGTCGCCGTCGGACCACTTCGCGCTGGTCGCGCTCGACTCGGCGCCCGCGGTCCTTCACCCGAGGGACGGGCTGGCCGAGGCGTCGGAGCAGGAGATCTCCGCCGCGCTCACGCGGCTGGCCGAGCACGCGACGGGGGGCGCGACCGACCTCGGCGCGCTCTTCGAGTCGGCGCTCGGGCGCGTGCACGGCAAGGAGCAGCCGGCGGTCATCTACATCGGCGACGGGCTCGCGACGAGCGGCGAGGTGACCGGCGCGCGCCTCTCGGAGCGGCTCCGCCGGTCGCTCTCGGCCTCGCGCGCGCGCTTCTTCACCGTCGGCGTCGGCGAGAACGCGAACCACGCGCTGCTGCGCGAGCTCGCGCGCGCCGGGGGCGGGCAGGCGTTCCGGATCGACGAGGCCGAGGGCTCGACGTCCGAGGTGCTGCGCCTCGCCAGCGCGATCAAGACGGCGACCATCACCGATCTGTCGATCGACCTCGGCGCCGGGCTCGACGAGCCGATGCTCACCGCGAGCGGCAAGGTGTCGCGCGGCGAGGAGGTCGTGATGCTCGCGCGCACGCACCACGCGCTGCCCGCAAAGGCGATCGTGAAGGGGCGGCTCGCCGGGAAGGAGTACGCGCGCGAGCACCCGATCGAGATCGATCGGGGCGTCGGGGCGGCGCTGGTGCCGCGCTTCTGGGCGGCCGAGAAGATGCGGCGGCTGCTCGCGGACGGCGACGACATCGAGGCGCACCGGGGCAAGGTGGTCGAGCTCGGGCTCGAGTACGGGCTGATCACGCCGTTCACGAGCACGCTGGCGCTCGAGAGCGAGCAGGCCTACGTGAACCAGGGGATCCGGCGGCGGCGCTCGCCGCTCCGGGGCGAGCGGCTGACGGCGCTCACGCCCGCGCGAGAGCGCGAGCTCGCGGCGCTGCTCGCGCCGCCCTCGATGGCGGTCGCCGCCGGCTGCTCGAGGAGCGAGCCGAGCGGGGCGGGCGATGAGGAGAGCTCGAACAAGGAAGGCGGCCACGGCATGAGGAAGCAGGCGCCGGCTGCTGCGGCGGCGCCCGCGCAGGCCGAGGCGCGGGAGCCGGGCGCCGCGGCGGACCTCGCCCCGCCCGCCCCCGCGATGCCCTCCCCGGCCGCCGCGCCCGCCCCGACGGCCACAGCCCCGGCCGGCGACGCGGAGCAGGAGCCCGCGCCGCAGGAGCGCGCCGCGGCCGCGACGAACGACGTGGCCGCCCCTCGGTCGGAGCGCGCGCCCCGGAAGGCCTCGGAGGGCGGCGGCGCGCTGGCGTCCGGCGCGTCCGGCGCGTCCGGCGCGTCCGGCGCGGATCGACTCAAGGGCGCGCCGCGCGGCGGCGGCGGTCCGCTCGATCCGGCCGCGTCCGCCGCGAAGCCGGGCGCGGCGGACGGGGCGGCGGCCGCGCGGAGGGCTGCCCAGGCGTGGCCGCCCAGGCCCCGGCCCGTGGCGATGTCGCCGTGCAGCGACACCGCGCGGCGCCCGCTCGCCGAGCGCCTCGTCGTGTGGTCGAAGCGCCTCGCGCGCGCCACGTCGGCCGAGCAGCTCATCGCGCGCTACGAGGGCGCGCTGTCGACGTGCGAGCTGCCGGACTGGCGCGCGAGGGCCGCGCTCCTCTCGCTGCTCCAGGCGAAGGTGACCACCGAGGGCGGCGCCGAGGCGCTGCTCGTTCGCTTCGCCGACGAGCCCGAGGCGCAGCGGTTCATCGCGCGCGGGCTCATGCGGCGGACCGTCGATCCCGCGATCTCCGCGGCGGTGCGGCGCACGCTCTTCGGGGGCGCCGATCCGAAGGCGCGCTGGACGCTCGTCGACGAGCGCCTCGCGGCGCTGTCGACGGTGGACGAGCGGCTCGCGCTGGTGCGCCAGATGCTCACCGAGCGGCCCGACGACCCGGAGGGGGAGATCCGGCGGGTGCGCCTGCTCGCGGAGGCGGGCCGGAAGGACGAGGCGCTGGCCTACGGGCGGCGGCTCCGCGACCGCGGCTTCATGAGCCCCGGGCTCGCGCTGGAGCTCGGCGACGTGCTCGCCGCGAGCGGCTTCGAGCCGGACGCGCTCCGCACGTACTCGGAGATCGTCGAGTTCGATCCGACGAGCCCCGCGTCGCGCGAGATGCTCGGCGACGTGTACCTCCGGCACGGCTGGTACGCGGCCGCGTACCGGCAGTACACGACGCTCACGGACCTCGCGCCGACCGAGCCCCGGGGCTGGCTGCGGCTCGCCGCGGCGGCCGCGGGCAGCGGGCGCGTCGACGAGGCGCTGCGCATCCAGCGCAAGGTCGCGGCCGCCGAGGGCACGCCGGGGGCGGACGATCCGCGCGCGTGGGCGCGCCTCCTGTCCGCGGCGCGCATCGGCCGGCTGCTCGCCGAGGCCGGCGCGCCGGCCGACGCCGAGAGCCTCGCCCGCAAGCTGAAGGAGCTCCAGCTCTTCAGCGGCCCCGGGGCGCTCCGCGTCGTGCTCTGGGAGGACCACGCCGCGGAGCTCGCCCTGGCGGCGCGCGACGGCGAGGTGGACGCGGCGCTCGGCGACGGCGTGTTCGCGCCGGCGGTCGGGCTCGCGGCGGTGCAGCTCCCCGCGTCCGAGCTCGCGCGCCTCGCGTGGCGCGTGCGGTTCCGCAGCGATCCGCCGCGCCGGGACGTGCGCTTCGTGGTGACGACGATCGTGTGGGACGGGGCGTCGTTCCGCGTGACGAGCGCGCCGGGGTCGATCCGCGCCGGGGAACAGGAGGCCTCGCTGGCGAGCGTCGCGGCGCCCTGAGCGATGGCTCGGGGTCGCGCGATCGCCGGCGAATGGACGGGGGGGAGGCCGCCTCGACGATCGAATCGAAGGCTGAGAGGGCGCCTGAACGCAGTGGACAGCTCGGCGCGCGGTGGGGCCGGGAGCCTCCCCGCGCCTGTCACTGCTCCTTCAGCTTCGCCGCCAGGAACCGCCGCACCTTCTCCCAGGCGTCCGCCGCGGCCTTCGTGTCGTACCGCTCTCCCGACGGGTTCGCGAAGGCGTGCTCGGCGTCGTACCGGAGCACCTCGTGCTCCACGCCCGCCTCGTGCAGCGCCTTGTCGAACTCGTTCACGACCTGGGGCGGGATGCCCTCGTCCCGGTTGCCGAAGACGCCGAGCACCGGCGCCTTGATCGTCTTGAGCTTCTCCTGGTCGGTGACGAGCCGGCCGTAGTAGATGACGGCGGCGTCGAGCTCGGGCTCGTTCATGGCGAGCTTGAGCGACCAGGCGCCGCCGAAGCACCACCCGATCGAGCCGGTCCGCCGGGCCGAGACGCGCGCGTCGGTCGTGAGGAAGCGGTGCGCGGCGCGCACCGTCTCGATCCCCTTCGCCTCGTCGACCGCCTTCATGGCCGTCATGGCGTCGTCCGGCGTGGTCGCGACCTTGCCGCCGTACAGGTCCACGGCGATCGCGGCGTAGCCGTCCTCGGCGAGGCGGTCGGTCCAGTGCTTGATGTGCTCGTTCAGGCCCCACCACTCGTGGATGACAACGACGCCCGGGATGGGCGGCTTCGCGTCCTTCGGCAGGCTCAGGTACGCCCGCGTCCCGGCCACCTCGATCGACTGCCCGCGCGCGGGCGGCGCCCTGTCCGCCCGGAGCTGGTGGAGCGCCTTGAAGTCCTCCTCCGAGAGCAGGCCGGTCGGGCTGTCCGCGGCGCTGGCCGGCGCGGGCGCCGGGGCGGCGGCGCCGGACGGCGGCTCGGCGCGGGGGGCCGGAGACGAGCCAGAGCAGGCGGCGGTCGCCATCGCCAGCGCGAGCGGCGCTGCCAGGCGGAGACGGCTGGGGCGGAGCTTCATGGCCGCGCACCCTACCAGCTCGGGGCGGCGCGCCGGAAGCCTCCCCGCGGCGGCGCGGCGCCCGCCTAGGTCGCCACGCGCAGGCGGAGCTGGCTCGACGAGACGCCCCGACGGACGGCCGAGGCCAGCGTGTCCGCCGAGAACGGCTTCGCGACGAACGCGTGCGCGCCGAGCCGGAACGCGCGCTCGCGCTCGCGCGCCGCGGACATCGTCGAGACGACGACGAGCGCGACGTCGCGGTGGTGCCGGCTCTGACGGATGAAGCGGATGAGCTCGAGCCCGTCGATGTCCGGCAGGTTGATGTCGATGATCACGGCGTCGTACGCGCCCCGGTGCATCAGCCGGAGCGCCTCGAACCCGCTCGCCGTCTCCGCGATCTCCACCGCCGGCCCGAGCTCCTTCGACCCCGCGAGCACCGCCCGCATGTGCGTTCGCATCGCGGCGGAGTCATCGATGAGGAGGATGCGGGTCATGCGGGGGTCCTGTCGGAGGGTTTGGGAGCGCCTCCTACAACAGAAACCACAGGACCTGAAGCGATTACCAATTTTCCGACGTGCCTGCGCCTGTTCGTTTGTACAGTGGTCCAGGACGGCACCGCCGGAGGTGAACGCCTCCCCGCCATTCCCGGCCTCCCCTCCGAGCCCGTTCCCGGCTTCCCCTCCCCCCGACCTCGCGCCGGCGCTCGATGCCGGATGCCCACGGGTATCCGCTTTCCCTGGCCTGCGAGCCCCTGGCCAGCCTCGCCCAGCAGCCCCCGAGGCTCGACCTGCCCCGTTCACCGCGGCGCGCGCGGCCGCGATCTGCGCCGCCGGGCGCCCCCCACGTCCGGGAAAGCGACATCTTCGGCCACTTCCCGAGCCCCTGGCGTGATCACATCGCCTCCCTCCGGGAATTCGTCTGGGCCACACGGGAGACGATGGTGCGCGCTGGCGTATTGTACTTATTCACCACGACTGTAAGACCGGTCCGCGCGAGCGGCAGCGGCGGCGTCTCCCGTGAGCGTGAGGACGATGAGCCGGTCGGTGGACAGCTCGACGAGCGCTCCGCCCGCTGGCCATCTCCTGGCATCCCCCGTGGACGACCTTAGACGAGATACGCACGGTTACTTCCCACTGGCCATCATCGTTCCGCGCTCGCCCGGGAGGAGTGAAATCCTCACTGGACACTTGGCCTCTCTCGCCCCTCGGCGATGAGCCGACTTCGTCTCAGCATCACACCATTTGACTTTCTTTCATCGATCCGAGATCCAAAACTCTGTTTGACACCAAAACCGTGGGACGGTATTCCCATTGACGGCCCCGGCGCACTGCGACTGCGCCGGCGGCGCGTCACGCGAGTCTTTCTTAGGGATGGCAGTCCCTCATGTCCCCGGAGCACCGTCATCCCGTGAACAGCGGGTGAGTCGATCCGTCGCCAGGCAGCTCCGATGCCCGTGCCCCTCGCCGCATCCTCGGCGCGCTCGTCATCGCTCCTCGTGATGGCGTGCCATGCGGAGATCGGGGATCCCCCGACGGAGCCGACGACACGGCGCCGCCGGGCGGCGCGGGCATCGCGGCCGATCAGCTCGAGCTCATTCGTCGGTCGATCTTGGATGGGGCGCCGCCCCCCACCCGTTCCAGTTAGCGTACTTCACGGTCGTGGCATGACTTATCGAAGGAGATCCTTGTATGGCTGAGAGAAAGGGACCCCTGGCGCGTGATCTGCTCGGCTGGGTCCTCGACCGCCGGCAGATCCTCATCAAGCTCGGGGCGTTCGCCATCACCGCGCCCGCGCTCACGTCCTGCGGAGAGGACGACGGGACGGACAATCCGAGCTCCAGCAGCGCCGGAGGCGGCGGTGGAGGCACGGGCACGGCGACCAGCAGCAGCTCAGGCATCGCCAGCACGAGCAGCACCAGCTCGGGCACCGGCGGGGCCGGCGGCGGTGTGGGCGGCGCGTGGGGCGACGACTCGCTGAACCTGGACCCTTCGATCTTCGAGGATGCCGTCAGGTGCGCCTTGACCACCACGGACATCGAGGGGCCGTTCTTCATCGACGACAGCGAGATCCCGAACGACATCAGCCTGTTTCGCAGCGATCTCCGGGACGGCCATCCCGGCTGCGAGTTCCAGTTCTATTTCCGCCTGCTCGACGCCCAGAACAACTGCGAGCCCATCCCCGACGCCGAGATCTACATCTGGCACTGCGATGCGGATGGCTACTACAGCGGCTTCGACGGCCAGGACCCCTCCACGCCGTACAGCGGCCCGGGCGAGCGCACGGTCGAGAACGACGAGCGTTTCTGCCGCGGCGTCCAGCTCACCGACCGCAACGGGATCGCCGGCTTCAGGACGATCTGGCCGGGATGGTACGCGGGGCGCCCCGTCCACGTTCACCTGGTCGCGCGCATCAACGGGGCCACGACCCGGCTGATCACGACGCAGTTCTACTTCGAGGCCGATTTCAGCAGGCAGATCTACGAGAACGAGCCGGCGTACGAGGCCCGCTCGACGAACATCCCGGCGTCGAGCCTCAACCCCCCGGGGTTCGGCGACCCTGCGATGCCCACCATGTCGTACACCCCCGGGCTCGTCATCGGAAAGCTCAACGTCATCGTCGACGGCTGAGCGCGCCGGCGCGAGACATCCTGGAAATACAGGTCGCGCCGCCTGCTCGCGATGGCGCCGGCGCGGGGTGCCGCGATGGCGCGCAGGGGCGGACAACCTCCCGCCCGGACGCCAGACTGCGGTAGGGAGGTCCCATGAGCGACGCGGATCGGCTGGATCCCGGGAGCATGGCGCGCGCGTTCCGCGAGGCGCGGCGCCGCGGGATGGATGTGGAGCCTGCGGTCCTGTTCCACGACCTCGGGCGCATGCGGGCGCGCATCGGGCGGATCGGCGCGGCGTTCCCGCCGGGCGCCCTCCACGCGGTCGCGATCAAGGCGAACCCCCTCGTGGAGGTCCTCCGCGCGGCGGTCGACTGCGGCGCGGGGCTCGAGGCCGCCTCGCTCGAGGAGGTGAAGCTCGCGGCGGCCGCCGGGTGCCCCCCCGGCCGCATCGTCTACGACTCCCCCGCGAAGACGCGCGACGACATCGCGGAGGCCCTCCGCCTGGGCGTGCGGATCAACGCCGATAACCTCGATGAGCTCGAGCGCATCGACGCGCTCGTCCGGCACGGGGAGGCGGGCGACCGCATCGGGCTGCGGATCAACCCGCAGGTCGGGGCGTCCAGCATCGCCCTCACCAGCGTCGCGGATCGGCGCTCCAAGTTCGGGGTCCCGCTCGAGCAGGCCGACGCCGTGCGCGCCGCCTTCGCGCGGTACGGGTGGCTCACCGGCCTGCACGTGCACGTCGGCTCGCAGGGGTGCGCGCCCTCGCAGCTCGTCGACGGGATCCGCCGCGTCGAGGCGCTGCGCCAGGACATCCGCCGCGCGCTCGGGCCGGGCGCCGCCCGCACCATGGATATCGGCGGCGGGCTGCCGGTCGCCTACCGGAGCACCGACCGGCCGCCGCTGCTCGAGGACCACGCGGCCGCGCTGCGCCTGGAGGTGCCGACGCTCTTCGAGGAGGGGACAACGCTGATCACCGAGTTCGGGCGCTGGATCCAGGCGGGCTGCGGCTTCGCCGTCTCGCGCGTGGAGTACGTGAAGGAGGACCCGGCGGGGCGCACCGCGATCCTGCACCTCGGGGCCGACTTCCTGCTGCGCCGCGCCTACCACCCGGCCGACTGGCACCACGATTTCGTGGCGCTCGACGCGGATGGCGCCCTCAAGGAGGGGCCGCTCTCGCCGTGCACCCTCGGCGGCCCGCTGTGCTTCGGCGGCGACGTGCTCGCCCGCGACCTGCCGTTCCCGGCGCTGTCGCCCGGGGATCTCGTGCTCGTCCGCGACACGGGGGCTTACACGCTGAGCATGTGGTCCCGCCACTGCAGCCGCGGCATCCCCGCGGTGCTCGGCGTCGACGGCGGCGAGCTCCGCGTCCTGCGCGAGCGCGAGCGGCCCGAGGACGTGGTGGCGTTCTGGAGCCGCGGCCGCGGCCAGCCATGAGGCCGCCGCGGGGCGTTCACGTGGCTGTTTCCCCGCGGGCCCAGCATGTGAGACCGTGGATGGGCGAGCGCTTCGACGTGGAGGAGCAGGGATGAGGTGGACTGGAGCTTCCGGGGTCGTGGGGCGGTGCGCACGGGCGTGGCGGGTGACGCTGGTCGGCGCCGCGCTGATCGTGCCGCCGATGGCCAGCGCGGGCTGCGGCGACGACGCGACGAGCCCCGTCGGGGGAACCGGCGGCGCCACCGGCACCGCCTCGGGTGGCACCGGCGGCGCCACCGGCACGGGCGGCCAGGGCGGCGACGGCGGCTCGGGCGCCACCGGCACGGGCGGCCAGGGCGGCGACGGCGGCTCGGGCGGCCAGGGCGGCGACGGCGGCTCGGGCGGCCAGGGCGGCGACGGCGGCTCGGGCGGCGGCGACGGCGGCGGCGACACCGTGAGCGTGCAGATCCTCGCCTTCAACGACTTCCACGGCAACCTGGAGCCGCCGGCGGGCAGCAGCGGCAGGATCACGCTGCCCGACACGACGCAGGTGAACGCGGGCGGCGTCGCCTACTTCGCGTCGCGCGTGGCCGCGCTCCGCGCCACGAACCCGAACACCGTGGTGGTCTCGGCCGGAGACCTCATCGGCGCGAGCCCGCTCGTGTCGGCGCTCTTCCACGACGAGCCGACGATCGAGGCCATGAACCTCCTCGGCCTCGACATCAACGGCGTCGGCAACCACGAGTTCGACAAGGGCACCGCGGAGCTCCTCCGCATGCAGTATGGCGGGTGCAGCCCGGTCGACGGCTGCGCGGACGGCACCTTCTTCGCGGGCGCGAGCTTCCAGTTCCTCGCCGCCAACGTCGTCGTGGACACGACGACTGGCAGGACGCTCTTCCCGCGCTACGACGTCCGCGAGTTCGACGGCGTGAAGATCGCCTTCATCGGCATGACGCTCGAGGACACGCCGTCGATCGTGACGCCCATCGGCGTCGCGGGGCTCTCGTTCATGGACGAGGTCGACACGGTGAACGCCATCGTCCCGGAGCTCCAGGCGCAGGGCATCGAGGCCATCGTGGTGGTGCTCCACGAGGGAGGGCTCCCCACCGGCCATCTCAACGAGTGCCCGGGCCTCTCTGGCCCCCTCGTCGAGATCGCCACGAACATGGACCCCGCCGTGGACGTCATCGTCAGTGGGCACACGCACCAGGCGTACAACTGCATCCTCGACGACAAGGTCGTGACGAGCGCGGCGTCGTTCGGCCGGCTGGTCACCGACATCGATCTGGAGATCAGCCGGACCACGGGCGAGGTGACGGCGAAGACGGCGAACAACGTCGTCGTGGCGCGCGAGGACGCCCACGAGGGGGTGGACGCCCTGGTGACGCGCTACAGGGACCTCGCGGCGCCGCTGGCCAACGTGCAGATCGGCACGATCACCGCGACGCTCGATCGCGCGGTCCCGCCCATGGGCTCGGGGCTCTTCGCGCTGGGCGCCGTCATCGCCGACTCCCAGCTCGCCGCCACGCGCGACGCGCGCACCGGCGGGGCCGAGATCGCCTTCATGAACCCGGGCGGCGTCCGCGCAGACCTCGCCTACGCGGCGTCGCCGACGGAGCTCATGGACGGGGTGGTGACGTTCGGCGAGGCGTTCACGGTGCAGCCGTTCGGCAACAGCCTTGTCGTGATGACCCTGAAGGGCGCGCAGATCGATACGCTGCTGGAGCAGCAGTTCCGGGTCGACGCGATGGGAACGCCGCAGAGCGTGATCCTGCAGGTCTCGGACGGCTTCACCTACACCTACAGCCAGAGCGCGCCCGTCGACTCGAAGGTCGACATCGCCTCGATCCGGATCAACGGCGTCCCGATCGAGCCGGCGCGCACGTACCGGGTGACGGTGAACAGCTTCCTGGCGTCGGGCGGCGACGGCTTCACCGTGCTCAACGAGGGGACCGACCGCCTCGGCGGCGCCCTGGATCTCGACGCCCTGCGGGACTACTTCGCGGTGAGCTCGCCCGTCTCGCCGCCCCCGCTCGACCGGATCACGATCGTGCCCTGAGCGGTGCTCGGTTGTTCCGGGGAAGAAGAGAGATTTGAACCACAGAGGCACAGAGGGCACAGAGGAAGAGAAAGAGAGAGATAGTCAGAGAGAGAGAGAACAGCTCGTCATCATCTCTCTTCTCTTTCTCTCTCCCTCTGTGCCCTCTGTGCCCTCTGTGGTTAATTTCTTCTCTTTCTAATCGATCACCGCGTCACCACGCTACGGCCGCGGCGGCCACGTCATCCGCTGCTCTGCCGCGACGGCGGGCGAGCGGTGGATGACAGGGGACGACGCGAAGGACGCAGCCGCAGGGCCGCCGGCCGCGGCGCGCTTCGGCCACCAGTCCATGCTGAGGTGGATGTGGTGATGGTGATAGGGCCACCCCGAGCCGTAGGCCATCCGGTCCGAGAAGCTCGCGAGCTCGGCGTCGGTGATCCTCCGCGGATCGCGCGCCGGAAGGGCGTTCAGCCTGGTCGCCGTCTTCGAGAGGAACGGCGCGATGATCTTGTCCACGCCGATGACGCGCGTGCGGGGCGAGCGGAACAGCCTGGCCATGAAGAACGCCTGGCGCTCGAGATCGACGATGTGATCTCGCTTCGCCGCCGAGGAGCAGTACCCGTCCTCGTGCTTCGACCCGTCTCCGCAGATGATCTCTCCGTCGTTCGAGCCGTCCGTCTGGAAATACGCGATGTCGATGTTGCCGCCCTGATCGTGCGTCGACTCGGGGTGGCGCGGATCGCCGATGTCGTACCCGGGCGTGACGCCGTTGATCTGGCAGACGTCGATCAGCGAGAGCGGCGTCGTGCCGGGGAACGCGCCCAGCGTCTCCGACAGCGCGTCGCGGACGAGCATGATGAGCTCGCGCCGAGCAAAGCGGTAGTTGCCGAAGGTCTCCCAGACATAACCGCCGCCGACGACCGCATCGTCAGGGTCGGGGAACGGGAACGGCAAGAGCCCGCTGCCGCCGTCGCCGAAGCCGGCGCAGTCGTCGAACGAGAAGCCGGCGCTCACGCAGCTCGGACCGTCGACGTAAGGATACGAGGTCACGTCGAGCTGATAGGTGTTCTGCGCGCCCTCGTGGCCGACGACCCGGAGGAGGTACTCGGCGCCGCCTCGCTCGGAGTAGAACCCGTACACCTCCGTGTCCGTCTCCTGATCGCGGTACGAGTACGGGTACTGCTCGCCGTAGCGCGACCCGAGCAGCCGGCCCTCGCCGTCATAGGCCACCAGATCGAGGTCCCCCGCGGCGTGGCGGAGCCGGATGCCCACGCGGACGATCGTCCCCTCCGGCACCACGATCCTGAACCAGTCCTCGTCCCCCTCGCACACGGTGAGCTCCTCCGTGACGCCCGCGGGCGCGCTCACCGCGGCCCCCGGAGCGTCGTTGGGCTCGAGCACGTCACCGCCGGAGTCGCAGGCGGACCCGTCCTCGCGGCACACGCCGTCGTCGCACCGCTCGCCCTCCGGACACCACCCGGAGGGGACGTCCGGTGAGCACGCGACGTCGTCGGACACGCACAGCTCCCCGAGGCAGGTCGTGCCCACCGGGCAGGTCGCGGCGGCGTCGCAGCCCGCGAAGCAGGCAGGGCGGCTCGCGCCATCGACGACGTGGCAGACGTAGCCAGGCCGGCAGTCGAGGTCGCTGCCGCAGGTGTTCATGCACACGGGCGCGCCGCCCTCCGCCGCGGGGAAGCAGCCCGCCTCCGGGCCGCACTCGGCGTCGCGCGCGCAGTCGAACGCGAGGCAATAGCCCTCGACCCAGCCGTTCGGCTCCGTCGCGCCCGCGTCGCTGTAGCAGGTCGCGCCGCGCAGCGAGCACTCAGCCGCCGTGTCGCAGGCCGCGCCCACGTCGCCGGCGCCCACCGTGTCCTCCGCGCACGCCGCGCCGCAGGCCGGGTTGCACCCCTCGCCGCGCCGCGGAGAGCACAGGCCATGACGGTTCTCCACGCCCTCGCAGGTCGCGGGATCGTAGACGGGATAACACACCCCCGTGTCCGTCAGGATATCCGTGTTGAAGCAGCGGGATCCGGGCGCGCACCCCTCTTCGCTGTTCGGCGCCGTACAAGGCCCCTCCGCGCGCTGCATGCAGATGCCGAGCAAGCAGAGGGCCCCCGCGTCGCCGCAGTCCGCGTCACAGCTGCAGCTCGCCCCGATCGGCTTGACCTTCGGGCCCGCCGCTTCGCCGCGCAGGCCGCTGTCGATCGGTAACGCCGAGAGCCATGGGCCGTGGTCACACCCTTCCAGAGAGCCCATGAGCGCCGGCACAACCACGAAGAGCCATCGCCATCGTCGTTCCATGTCACCTTGCCTGTCGAGGGGTGCGAGACCGCACGCGGCGAGCGTTCTAGTCCCAGGCGAGGCGCCGTTGGCGATCGAAAAAGAGCAGAGGGTCACGCAGGATACCCTGCGCGATCATATTTCCACCTTCTCAGCGGCGTTGTTTCATCCGCCGGTGGGGGTGCCTACTCGACGAGAGACCGGCTCACGTCCGCCGCGATGAACTCGTCATCATCCTCATCGGGCAGCTTCGTCCCGAGGTGACGCCCCGGCCGAGCGGGGCGCCTACTCGTACTTCTGGCTGACGCGGAACGAGCCGAGCGAGCGCACGCCGGTCGCGTGCTGCTGGAGGAGCGCGAGCGCCTCCTGGAAGGCCGGCTCCCTGGTGCTGCCCTCGCACTCGACGAGGAAGAGGTACTCCTCCGGGCTGTCCGGCAGCGCGCGCGAGACGATGCGCGTGAGGTTGATATGGTGTCTGCCGAGCGCGGACAGCGCCGAGACAAGGGCCCCGGGGCGGTGGTCCAGCCCGAACAGGAGCAGCGTCCGCCCGCCCGAGGGCGGCGGCTCCTCGGCCCGGCCGACGATGAAGAAGCGCGTGATGTTCTCGCCCTTCACCCCGAGCTTCGGCACGAGGACCTCGAGCTTGTAGATGGCCGCCGCGCCCTTGTTGCCGATCGCCCAGGCCTCGCCGTCCTGCGCCGCGCGCTCGACGGCCTCGGCGGTGCTCTCCGCCTCGAGGATCTGCGCGTCAGGGTAGTTCTGGCGCAGCCAGTCGCCGCAGTGCTTGAGCGGGACGAAGTGCGAATAGATGCGCTTCGGCGTCACGCCCCTCCTGCCGAGGAGCGACAGCGTGACGTGCAGCGAGAGCTCCTCGCACACGACCAGCGCCGCGCCGGTGCCCTCGCGGCGGATGAGCTGATCCACGGTGTCGTAGATCGGGCCGCCCACCGCGTTCTCGATCGGCACGACGCCGTAGGTCGCCGCGCCGGCGGCCACGGCGTCGAACACCTCCGAGATGGTGCGCCGGGGCGCGAGGTCCGCGCTCTGCCCGAACCGCCGGGAAGCGACCTCGTGGCTGAACGTCCCGGGCCGCCCGAAGTAGGCGACCAGCGGGCGCGGCGCCGCGGCCTCCCCCGCGCCGCCTGCCGCCTCGTCGCGGCGCGCCGCCCCCGGATCCCCGGCGTCAGTCGACATGGGCGGTGACCGCCTCACCAGGGCCCCTGCAGACCAGCGCGGCGCCGGTCCGCCGGGAGGCCGGCATCCTTCGAGGGAGCGTGTGCATCGAGCGCGGCCTGTCTACCGGCGCGGTGCGGTGGCGTCCAGCGGGGAAAGCGGCCGCATCCGCGCGGGCGAGCCCCGCCCCGGCGCGCCGCGAACGGCCTTGCCCGAGGCGCCCGCGCCCCGCACCGGGAGAGGAACGATCGTTACATCGCCAGCACCATCGTCGAACGGCGCTTTCTCCCACGATTCAGCCTCCATGCGCGCAACACGCGCCGTCGAGGCCACCGCCGACGTCAACCACCTCCACCTACATCATCTCACTCACAAGGCGGAATTCTGCCCGGGATCGCTTCGGCCACGTTTTGCAAGTTTCGTTTCTTGTGATAACGATCGTTACGCGATGCCGGGCACGGGGCATGGAGGCGACGGTGCACAGCCGCCGAACGACAGGGAAAAGGCTTTTTGGCGGATCTTCAACAAGAAAACGATCGTGCTCGTGCGGCGCTGGCTGCGCCTGCTGGGGGTGCCGCGCCGGGATCGCCGGGACGTCGCCCAGAACGTGATGCTCGCGGCACACGAGAGCTTCGGGAACTACGATCCGGCGCGCGGGCCGCCTGACCGCTGGCTGAACAGGATCGCGGTCCACACAGCGTCCCACTACGCAGAGCGCGCGCGGCGCCGGGTGGAGGAGCCGCTGCCGGACGACTTCGAGGCGGAGCTCGACGAGCCATCGGCAGAGGAGCAGATCATCTCGGAGTGCGATCGCCTGTTCGCGCTCTCGGTCCTCCGGGAGATCGACGGAGAGCTCGGCGCGGTCCTCATGGCGCACGACATCGAGGGCATCCCGATGGCGGACTTCGCGAGCCAGTCGGGAATCCCGCTCTCGACGGCCTACAAGCGGCGGACGCGGGCGCTCAGCGCCTTTCAGCTCCTCGCCGCGCAGCGGCTCGCGTCGATGGACGGGATCGAGATCCGGAACGGCGCCCGTCCGGTGGTATCCAGCGTCCCGCCGCCGCTCGTCTCGCTGTCCGCGCTGTCCGCGCGCCCGTGAGCGCTCAGCGGATCATCGCCCGGGGCGCCGGCTCGACGACGAGGGCGCGCCGCTCCGCGACCCGTCCGGCCGCGGCCGGGAGCGCGGCCGGGCGCGATCCGGATCGTCGTTGATGAGCGCGAGGATGGCCTGCTTCTTCGGCGAGTCGTCCGGCTCGATCAGGAGGAAGAGCAGCGCCTCCTGGAGCGCCTCGGGCGCGCGGTCGAAGCGATCGGCGACGACCGCGGAGACCGGGCTCCGCCCGTCGCCGGGAAGGAGGAGTCGAGCATCGCAGTTGAGCCCCTGTGCGATGAGCGCCAGCGCCCCGAGCCCGAGGTCGCGCTCGCCGCGCTCGACCTGCCGCAGGTATGTCGCAGAGAGGCGCGCCTTCTCGGCGAATTCGGCGTAGCTGAGCCCGTGCAGCAGCCGGAGCACGCGAATGGCCCGGCCGACCTCCCTGGGAAGCGTATCGCCCATGACCGGCGCAGCCTATCAACTCCCGCCGCGGCCAGAAAAGGACGATCGCACCTTTCTCTCGACGTCGCGCGGCGCCGCGCGGGCGCGCGCGCACGCCGGTGCGCGTTACTTACTTTAACTGATTCAGCTCCTCCACGAGCGCCCGGGAGTGCGAGTTCTCGCGCTTCTGGAACACCATGTTGGTACGGGAGGACGCGCGGGGCGCGTCGCTTCTGCCCCGCGTCCGGTCTGGGCCCTTGCAACCGCGCAACGCTTTTGTCATTGCTGGCGAGCCATGTACCTCGACGTGCGCTGTCTCGATGGCGAGTCTCGGCCCCTGGAGCCACGGCGAGGGCATCGATGATCCGTCTGGAGCTCTCGGGAGAGCACACCCGGCTGCACTCGACCCTGTGCGGCCAGTGCCCGCAAGGCCCGGCGGGCTGCTGCGTCAGCCCGCCAGAGCTCGACTGGACCGACATCGGCCGCATCGTCTCCCTCGGCGGTCGCGGCTGGCTGCTCGAGCAGATCGCCGCCGGCAACCTGCTGCCCGTGAGCCGCGGGCTCGATCTCCGGCGCATCCGGAAGCGGGAGGAGCGCACGGCCCCGCGGCGCGCGAAGTGCGTCTATCACGGCCCGCGCGGCTGCACCGTCCCCGCCGAGCGGCGGGCCGCGACGTGCAACTACTTCCTCTGCGAGGACGCCTTAGCCGAGCGCGCGGACGGCCGGGCAGACCCGGCCTCCGGCGCGAGCCGCCGGGCGCACGCCCTCCTCCGCGAGGTCTACGGCCGCTGGGACCGGGAGCTCGCCGAGGCGGTCGCCGGCCGGCCGGAAGGGCCGCCGTGGGACGCGGCGTTCCTCGACTGGCTGGGCGCGGAGTTCGAGCGGCTCTCGAGCGCGGGCGAGCTCGCGGCGCTCGCCGCGCCGGGCTAGCGCGCCCAGCGCGGCGCGACGCCGGTCACAGCATCGCGACCGGATCCACGTCGATGATCACCCGCGCGTTCCGGTCGAGGCCGTCCCGCAGGAGCCCGGCCAGCGCCGCGAGCGTCCCCCGGAGCGGGCCGCGCTCGCGCGCGCGGAGGAGCACCCGGAACCGGTACCTCCCCCGCAGGCGCGCGATCGGCGCCGCCGACGGCCCGAGCACCTCGACGCGCCGCGCGAGCCCCTCCGGGCAGGTGCGGGCGTGGGCCGCCAGCTTCGCCGCGGCGCCGCGGCCCACGCCCTCGTCGACAGCGTCGATCCGGAGCAGCGCCAGGCGCGTGGCCGGCGGATAGCCCACCTCCTCGCGATCGCGGATCTCCCGATCGAGGAAGCCGGGCACGTCGTGCGCCGCGGCGAACGCGATCGCCGGGTGCTCGGGGTTGCGCGTCTGGATGAGCACCCGGCCCGGGCGATCGCGCCGGCCCGCGCGCCCCGCCACCTGCACGAGGAGCTGGAAGCCGCGCTCCGCCGCGCGGAAATCGGGCAGCCCCAGCGCGGCGTCGGCGTTCACCACGCCGACCAGGGTCACGTTGGGCAGGTCGTGGCCCTTGGTGACCATCTGCGTGCCGACCAGGATGTCGATCTTGCCCTCGCGCATGCGCGCGAGGATCGCCTGCGACCGGTCCTTGCCCGCGACGTCGCGGTCGAGGCGCGCCACGCGCGCCTCCGGGAACGACGCGGCGATCGTCGCCTCGAGCCGCTCGGTGCCGAGGCCCTCCAGCAAGAGGGTCCGCGAGCCGCACGCCGCGCAGCGCTCCGGCAGCGGCCCCGCGTAGTCGCAGTAATGGCAGCGCAGCCGCCCCCCCTGCGGCCGCTCCTCCAGCGAGCCCGCCCCGGGCGCGCCGGCGGCCGGCGGCGGCGTCGCGGCCGCGCCGGCCGGCGGAGGCGCGCCCGCGCCCGCCGCGATCGCCCCCGCGGGCGCGTCGCGGCGCCGGCCGCGGTGGTACGTCAGCGCGACCGAGCAGGCGTCGCACGTCGTCAGCGTCCCGCACGAGCCGCAGACGACGCTCGGCGCGAAGCCGCGGCGGTTCAGGAACAGGATCGCCTGCTCCTTCGCCGCGAGCGTCTTCTCGAGCGCGCGGTGCAGCGGCAGGGAGATCAGCGGGTCGCCCGACGGGCCGGCGCCGAAGCGGCGGAGATCGACGAGCGTGACCTCGGGGAGGCTGGCCTCGCGGTGCGCGCGGTCCGGCAGGCGCAGCTCGGTGAGCTTGCCGCGGCGCACCAGCGCGACCGACTCGATGGAGGGCGTGGCGGAGCCGAGGACGCACACGGCGCCGGCGCGGTGGGCGCGGAGCAGCGCCATGTCGCGCGCGTGGTAGCGCACGCCCTCCTCCTGCTTGAACGAGCCGTCGTGCTCCTCGTCGACGAGGATGAGGCCGAGGTCCGGCACCGGCGCGAACAGGGCGGAGCGCGCCCCGATGGCGACGCGCACCTTGCCGCCGTGCAGGCTCGACCACATCGCGTGGCGGTCGGCGTCGCTGAGGCCGCTGTGCAGCACGGCGAGCTCGTCGCCGAAGCGGGCGCGGAAGCGCGCGACGAGCTGCGGGGTGAGGGCGATCTCCGGCACCATCACGAGGGCGCCGCGACCCCGCTCGAGGCAGCTCTTGATGGCGCGCAGGTACACCTCCGTCTTGCCGGAGCCGGTCACGCCGAAGAGGAGGAACGCGCTCGGCCCGGCGGGCCGCGGCTCGTGCGGGGCGCCCGCGCGCGGCTCCCCTTCCCCGGCGGCCGCCGCGAGCGCCGCCTCGAGGCGCGCGGCGGCCTCGGCCTGCGCCGCGTTGAGCTCGGGGGGCACGTCGCGCGCCTCGGCGAGGCGGAAGAACGGGTCGCGCGGCGGCTCGCGCTCGTCGAGGGCGACGAGGCCCCGCTCGGCGAGCTTCTTGAGGGCGCTGCGCGCGTTGCCGAAGCGCTCCTCGAGCCGCGCGACCGGCTGCTCGCCGTTCGCCCGGAGCAGCGCGAGCAGGGCGGCGGCCTGCCCGCGGAGCGTGCCGGGCTCCTCGATCGCGTCCGTCGCCCGCGCGAAGGCGACCTTGCGGCCGCCCACCTGCTTGGCCCGGCCGAGGTCGAGGACGCCGTCGAGCTCCCCCTGGGCCTTGAGCGCCCGCACCTGCTCGCGCTCGATCGCCGGCAGCGCCAGGCGGAGCACCTCGCCGATCGGCGCGAAGTAGTAGGCGGCGAGCTCTTGCAGGAACGAGAGCAGCTCGGCCGGCAGCGCCGGGCGCGCGTCGACGAGCGCCGCGAGCGGCTTGATCCTGGACGGATCGATCGCCGTGCTGCGCTCGCTCACCGAGAGCACGACGCCGAGCAGCTTGCGCCGGTGGAACTCGCAGAGCACCCGCGCCCCGGGTCGCACCTCGGCGGCGAGCGCGGCGGGGACCTCGTAGGTGAAGGCCTGCGAGAGCGGGACGGGCACCGCGACGTCGGCGAGGAGGGGCATCGCTCCGGGAGGGCCGCGCGCGGCGCGGCACGGGCGAGATACCAGAGAACGCCGCGCGGGACGAGGAACGACGAGGAACGCACGGCGCGCTCGCGCCGGCGCGCCCCGCAGCGCGGGATAGCGCGGCAAAAAAAAAGCGCCGCCGGGGCCTCGGGGGGGGGGAAGGCCGCGCCGGCAGCGCTGTCAGGACGTAGAGCACCGTCCATGCCATCCGTGATGTTCGCGATCTGGACGTATTTCGCTCCAGATGCGGTGTTTCCCGGTTTCGGATCTGAAATCTCGGCATCCCACCCTTGCAGAAGCGAAGCGCGCCGGCCTGGTCAGGGCGCGCCGCGCGGCGATGGGAACGCCCGAGCCGCTCGCGCGGGGTCCGCTGATTGCTCGTGCGTCGGGTGAGGTTCACCGCTGGACGCCGGCGGCGCGGGCGCAAGGAGCTGTGAATGTGCGCGAGCGACTCGCGCATTCGAGGAGGGAACATGATCGGAACCGCAGTCTTGGGGGGCATCGAAGAGCAGGACTGGATCGACCGGATCGCGAACCCGCTGCAGCGCGGCATCCAGTCCGTCCTCGGGCGAGCGCCCACGGTGGCCAAGGTGCTCCACGGCAAGTTCCTCGGGCACCCGCTGCACCCGGTGCTGGTGACCATCCCCATCGGCGCCTGGTCGTGCGCGCTCGTGCTCGACTTCGCCGGCATCGGCCGGCGCAAGCTCCACCGGGGAGCGGACGCGACCGCGGCGATCGGCCTCGCCGGGGCGGTGGTGGCGGCGGTCGCCGGGCTCGCCGACTGGAGCACGACGCTCGGGCCGGCGAAGCGCATCGGCTTCGTCCACGGCGCCATGAACATGGCGATCGCCGGCCTGTACGGCGCCTCGCTGGCCTCGCGGGCGGTCGGGCTGCGGCCCCTCGGGATCGCGCTCTCGACCGCGGGGTTCGGCCTCGCGGGCGCGAGCGGCTGGCTCGGCGGCGAGCTCATCTATCGTTACGGCGTGGGCGTCAGCAACGACGCGTGCGAGCGGAGGCCGGAGACGCAGATCCCCGTGCCGGAGGCGCCGATCGCCGAGCCCTCGTGAGGGGTCGCTAGCGCGCCGCGAAGTAGCAGCCGGCGATGCAGAGCGCGACCAGGGCGAACAGCAGCGCGCAGTGCAGGAGCAGCGGCGCGAGCGCGCGCTGCGGCGGGAGGGCGACCGGGCGCCGCGCCCTGGCCCACGGAGACGGCGCCGCGGCCAGCGCGGCGGGCTTCGCGGGGGGCGCGCAGGCCGCCGGGGCCACCGGCGCGGCGGCCGCCGCCATCGCGCCCGGCGTGGCGGCCGCCATCGCGCCCGGCGTGGCGGCCGCGGTCGCGACCGGCTCGAGCACCGCGGGCGGACCGAGCTCCAGCGCCCGCACCGCGCGCTCGCGCGCCCGGCGGGCGGCGACCATCTCCGCGCCGAAGTTGTCGCGCAGCCACGCGCCGAAGCGCAGCGGGCTGGCGGTCAGCTCGGCCGCGGTCGCGTACGCGGCGACGTCCCGCAGCATCGCCGCCGCGCTCGGGTAGCGATCGTCGGGCGCCACCGCGAGCGCCCGCGCCACGATCGCGTGGAGCGCCGCCTCCTCCGGGAGCCCGCGCTCCACGAGCGGCGGGATCTCCGCGCGCCGGGCGAGCTCGAGCAGCTCGCCGCGCGCCTCCTCCTTCGAGAGCGACGCGCCGGGGCCCGCGCTGTACATCCGCCGGCCGGCGAGCAGCTCCCAGAGCAGGATGCCCGTCGCGAAGAGGTCGGACCGCGCGTCGAGCGGCTCGCCGCGGGCCTGCTCGGGGCTCATGTAGCCGGCCTTGCCCTGCAGCGCCTCGTCCAGCGTCCCCCCGCTGCGCTCGTGCGCGCGGGCGATGCCGAAGTCGCAGAGCTTGATCTCGCCCTCGAAGCTCAGCAGCACGTTCGACGGCGAGACGTCGCGGTGCACGACGCCCTTGCGGTGGGCGTAGGCGAGCGCCTGCAGCGCCTCGACGATGATCAGCAGCGAGAACGCGACCGGGAGCTTCACCTTCTGGCGCGCGCAGCGGCGGAGCAGCTCGCGCAGGTCGAAGCCCTCGACGTACTCCATGGCGATGAACAGCGCGCCGTCCTCGCGGCCGAGGTCCTCGACCTGCACGACGGACGCGTGCCGCAGCCCCGCGGCGAGCCGGGCCTCGCTCGCGAGCATCTCCACGAAGCGCGGGTCGTGCGCGAACCTGGGGGCGACCTCCTTGATGGCGACGAGGCGCGCGGCGCCGAGGTCGGTGCGCACCCGCGCCAGGTAGAGGTCGGCCATCCCTCCCTGGCCGATGTGGTCGAAGAGCGTGTAGCGGCCCAGGCGGCACGGCAGCAGGCGCCCGATCCCCCGCTCGCGCGCCGCCCGACCCCCGCCGGACGGCGAGCCGCAGCGGGCGGGCTCGTCGCGCCCGAGGGCGAGCGGCGGCAGGCCAGAAGGCGGGTACGGGAGCGTGCCTCCGCGACGCACATCGAGGCGATCGATCTGCACGTGCCCTCGTTCGCAGACTTCGCCCGGACGGGCCAACTAAGCGGCCGCCCGACCCCCGGCCCGGACGGCGCCCGGCTCGCGCGGCGCCGGTCCGCGCGGCGCCGGCCCTCGCCGCGCCGCGCCGCGTGCAGCGCGCGCGGCGACGGGCTACATCCGGCGCATGACGTTCAGCGCAGGCTGGGGCCCGTCGTTCGCCGGGTCGTTCATCCGCATCGTCGACGACCGGGGGCGCAAGCACGAGTGGCGGACCCCGCCGCAGCGCATCGTCTCGCTCGTCCCGAGCGACACCTACTCGCTCCTCCGGCTCGGCGCGAAGGGCCGCCTCGTCGGCCGCACCCGCTACTGCGTCGCGCCCGCGGAGGGCGTCGAGGGCATCGAGCCCGTCGGCGGCACCAAGGACGCCGACGTCGACCGGATCATCGCGCTCGACCCCGAGGTCGTCGTCGCGAACCAGGAGGAGAACAGCAAGCGCGACATCGAGCGCCTCGACGCGGCGGGCCTCCGGGTGCTCGTCTCGTTCCCGCGGCGCGTCGCCGACGGCGTCGCGCACCTCGCCCGGCTGGCGCGCCTGCTCGGCCACTCCGCGGCGCCCGCGCGCCCCGCGGCGGCGGCGCCGGAGGACGGCGCCCCGGCCGCGCCGCCGCCGTCGGACGCCGCGCGCGAGCTGGTCGCGACCGCGTACCGCGCCCACGCCGCGGCCGAGGCGCGGCGCCGCGAGCGCCCGCCGGTCCGCGCCTTCATCCCGATCTGGATGGCCCCGCTGATGACCGTGCACGGCGACACGTTCATCTCCGACATGATCGACCTCGCCGGCGCGCAGAACGTCTTCGAGGACCGGCCGCGGCGCTACCCGCTCGCCGCCGACCTCGGCAAGGCGCCGGCGCTCCCGCCCGAGCGCGTCGAGGGCCGCGACCTCCGCTACCCCCGCGTGACCCTCGAGGAGGTGATCGCCCGCGCCCCGGACATCGTGCTGCTGCCCGACGAGCCGCACGCCTTCACCGACGCCGACGCGGCAATATTTCGCTCCCTCGATATCCCCGCCGCCCGCCGCGGCCACGTGATCCGGTGCGATGGCAAGGACCTCATGTGGTATGGGGCGAGGGCGCTCGAGGGGCTCAGTCGGCTCCGCGAGATCATCGACGCCGCCCGTCCCTGATGCAGCGCCATCGTCTGTTCAGGGGGTACGCGGCCGCATTCGAGCCCCGCGCCGCGCCGCGAGCCCCCTCCTCGCCACGCCGCAGTTGGGGTAGGACCGTACGATGACGTGGACACGGGAGACGTTGCGGGCAGAGATCATCCAGCTCCTGGAAGGACACACGGCCGGCGAGGTGAAGATCGAGGAGTCGAGCCATCTGGTCGCCGACCTCAGCCTCGACTCGCTGGGGGTGATGGAGATCGTCGCGGACATGGAGGACAGGTTCGACCTGTCCATCCCCGACGACATGTTGCGCGAGGTCGACACGGTCGCCGACGTCGTCAAGGCCATCGAGCTCAGGCTCAAGAACGAAGGAAGGCTCTCGGGATGACGGCTGTTTGGAAAGCGCGGACGGTCGCTCAGGCGATCGAGGACGCAGCGGCGAGCACGAAGACGGGCTATCGCTTCATCGAGGAGTCGAGCGAAAACGAGCCGTTCTTCACGCACGGCGGCGTCGAGCGGGCGAGCGCGCGCCTCGGCGGCGCGCTCCAGGCGCTCGGGCTCCAGAAGGGAGATCGCGTCGCGTTGATCCTGCCGGACAACGCCGACTTCATCTTCTCCTTCCTGGGCGCGATCCGCGCCGGCGTCGTCCCGGTGCCCATCTACCCGCCGACCGGCCTCGGCAAGCTGACCGGCTACCTCGAGAACACCCTGCACATCGTCGCGAAGAGCGGCGCCAAGGTCCTGCTCACGAGCGCCGAGATCAAGCGCATGCTCGGCACGATCCAGGCGCAGGCGCCGGAGCTCCAGCAGGTCGTGGCGGTGGAGGGCATCCGCGGCTCCCGCGAGGAGCTCAGGCCCGTGAAGGTCGAGCTCGACGACGTGTGCTTCCTCCAGTTCACGAGCGGCTCGACGTCGCGCCCGAAGGGCGTGGTGCTCACGCACGCGAACCTGGCGGCGAACGTGCGGGCGATCGTGGAGCTCGGCCTCGGGGTGCGCGGGTCGGTGGACACCGGCGTGTCGTGGCTGCCGCTCTACCACGACATGGGGCTCATCGGCTTCGTGATCGCGCCGCTCTACTACGTCAACACGGTGTCGTTCCTGCCTCCGCTGCTGTTCCTGAAGCGGCCGGTGCGCTGGCTGGAGACGATCACGCGCCACCGGGGCAACGTGTCGTTCGGCCCGAACTTCGCCTATGCGCTCTGCGTGAAGCGGATCCGGGAGCAGGACATGGCCGGGCTGGATCTGTCGACGTGGCGGGTGGCCGGCTGCGGCGCCGAGCCGATCCGGGCGGACAACCTGCGCGCGTTCGCGGAGAAGTTCGCGCCGGTCGGGTTCGACGAGAAGGCGTTCGTCTGCTCGTACGGGATGGCCGAGAGCACGCTGGCGGTGTCGTTCAGCGCGCTCGGGACCGGGCTGCAGACCGACTCGGTCGACGGCGAGACGCTCTGGAAGGAGGGCAAGGCGGTGCCCGTCCCGGCCGACAGCGACGGCGCGTCGGCGCTCGTGCAGTGCGGGTCGGCGTTCGAGGGGCACGAGATCGCGGTGTTCGCGTCGGACGACGCGGAGAGCGCGCGGCCGCTCGGCGACCGCGAGGTCGGGGAGCTCAGGCTGCGGGGCCCGAGCGTGATGCCCGGCTACTTCAATGATCCGGACATGACGAAGGAGGCGTTCGCGGGCGGGTGGCTGCGGACGGGGGACCTCGGGTATCTCGCGGAGGGCAAGGTCTATATCTGCGGGCGCTCGAAGGAGGTCATCATCGTCAACGGGCGCAACTACTACCCGCAGGACCTCGAGTGGGAGGCGAGCCGCGTCGCCGGGGTGCGGAAGGGCAACGTCATCGCGTTCGGGACGATGAAGCCGCACAACGACCGCGAGCGGGTGGTGATCGCCTTCGAGACGGGGGCGTCGGACGAGCAGGAGAAGCAGGCGCTGAAGGGCGAGGTGCGCCGCGTGGTGCAGCAGGCCATGGGGCTCACGGTCGACGACGTGGTGGCCGTCGGGATGGGCGTGCTGCCGAAGACGTCGAGCGGGAAGCTCCAGCGGAGCAAGACGCGGGAGCTCTACGAGAACGGGGAGCTCCTGATCCGCAGCTCGTCGCGCGACGGGGACCGGCTGGACGCGGCGAAGGAGTTCGCCAAGAGCCAGATCAACTACTTCCGCCACGCGATCTTCCGCGGGCGCGGAGGGTGATCGGGACCGGGGGGGTCCCGGGTGGCGGGGGCGCGCCGATGTAGCGAGCGGGCGAGGCTGGATTCTCGCGAAGGCGTAGCCGCTGGTGCGGAGGGCCGTTATCGTCGGCGGCCGGAGGGCGATCCATGCCTGCCTGGCTCAATCAGCTTCTGCCGATCCTTCTGCTGCTCGCGGCCATCGCGGTCGTCATGCGGCGGCTGCCGAAGATCGACCTCGGACACTCGGCGGAGTTCCGGCGGAGGCGGTTCTTCAACTGGTTTCCGCTCGGGCTCACCTACGCCTTCCTCTACATGGGGCGGTACAACTTCTCCGCCAACGCGTCGGCGCTCGACGCGATGCACCTCGTCAGCAAGCAGGAGTTCGGGAACATCGACGGCTGGGGCTCGGCCGTCTACGGGATCGCCTTCCTGCTGAACGGGCCGCTCACCGACAGGTGGGGCGGGCGCGTCACCATCCTCCTCGCCGCGGGCGGGTCGGCGCTCATGAACGCGCTCATGGGCACGGCGGTCCGCTTCGCCCAGGAGGGCCAGCTCGGACACGACGCGGCCATCACCGCGATGACGGCGCTGTTCGCGGGCAACATGTACTTCCAGAGCTTCGGCGCCGTATCCATCGTCAAGGTGAACGCGCCGTGGTTCCACGTCCGCGAGCGCGGGATGCTCGGCGGCGTCTTCGGTATCCTGATCTCGCTGGGGCTCTACTTCGCGTACGACTGGAGTCGGTTCATCGCGAAGGTCCTGCCGATGCCGTGGGTCTTCCACGTCCCCGCCCTGCTGCTGCTCGGGTTCGCGGCGCTCGACTTCTTCGTCATCCGCGACACGCCAGGCCACGCCGGATTCAAGGACTTCGACACGGCCGACGCCTCGTCGGGCGACACCGGCGAGCAGCTCGGCCCCGTCGAGGTCGCGAGGCGCATGTTCTCGCAAAAGGTCATCTGGATCATCGTCGCCATCGAGTTCTGCAGCGGCTTCCTCCGCAACGCGGTGATGAAGTGGTACCTCATCTTCGCGGACAAGACGGGGCTCAAGGGGTTCGTGTCGACGCACTGGGGCGTGCTCCTCTGCATCGCGGGCATCCTCGGCGGCGTCTTCGCCGGCTTCATCTCCGATCACGTGTTCGAGTCGCGCCGCGGACCGGTGGCCTCGGTGCTGTACGGGGGCCTCGTGCTCGGCGCGGTGATCGTCCTCTTCACGCTGAGCCTCCCCATCGCGGGGTGGACCGTCGTGTTCATGTCCCTCTGCGTGATCGGCGTCCACGGCATGCTCTCCGGGACCGCGAGCATGGATTTCGGCGGAAAGAAGAACGCCGGCGTCGCGACCGGCATCATCGACGGATTCGTCTATCTGGGCACGGCAGCGCAGTCGTTCCTCTACGCGAGCATCCTGCCCTCGGGCGACGCGGCGAAGGACCCGGGAAACTGGATGCCATGGCCCATCGCCATGCTCCCCGTCGCCCTCATCGGCTTCGCGCTGGCGACCCGCGTCTGGAACGCGAGGCCGCAGCGGCACGCAGCGGCCCACTGACGCGCAGCGCAGCAGGCCAGGGCCACACGTTCAAGCGGAGAGCGCCCGGCCGAGTCGCGTCGTCCGACGACGAGCTCGCGGGACCCCTGAGCCGCGCCGTCGCCCCCGCGAGAGACAAATTGGCGTGAAGGACCGCTGCCCCTGGAGGCATCAACCCGTCGAAGCGATCATTTCGGACAGCAGGTGCAAATTGCTCGTGGGGTTCAACGGACGGCCAGCTCGCTCCCCCGAAGATGGGACCATCCCCCACCTGTTCGAGGATCTCGTGCTCCCTCCGGACATCTCTGCCCCGTCCAGCCCAGGGCACCGGGCGCCCCGCAACGTGCTGCTCACCGGGGCGACCGGCTTCATCGGCGCCCATCTCCTGCACGATCTGCTGGGGCTCCGCGACGTGCGCGTGCTCTGCCTCCTCCGCAGCGCCAGCGCGCCGGAGGCCATGAGCCGGGTGCAGGCCAACCTGAGGCACCACGGGCTGTGGGACGAGTCCCTCGCGCCCCGGATCGTCCCGGTGGTGGGCGACCTGAGCCAGCCGGGGCTCGGCCTCTCGCCGGAGGTGCTCGACGGGCTGGCGCAGACGCTCGACACCCTCGTGCACAGCGGCGCGCTGGTGAACCCGCTGAACGACTACGAGGCCCATCGCGCCGCCAACGTGGGAGGCACCGTCGAGCTCCTCCGGCTCGCCGGCCGCGGGCGGTCCAAGACCCTCCATCACCTCTCGACGCTCGGCGTCTTTCCCGAGTCCGCCCGCGCGCGCGCCGCGGGCAAGATCCCCGAGGACGCGGAGCTGTCGGAGGCGTCGCTCCCGACCGACGGTTACAGCCAGTCCAGGTGGGTGGCCGAGAGGCTCCTTTCTCAGGGCCGCAGTCGCGGCATCCCCGTCACCGTCTACCGGCTCGGCGAGGTCATGCCGCACTCGAGCAAGGGTACCCCGAACCCGCGGGGGCTCGCCGACGTGCTGCTGCAGGCCTGCCTCCGGCTGGGCCTGTCCTTCGAGAGCTCCATCCGGCTCGACTATACGCCGGTGGACCACGTGAGCCGTTTCGTCGTCGAGGTGCTGCGCAGCAACGACGCGTGGGGCGGCTGCTTCCACGTGCTCCAGCCGGAGAGCGTCTCCTTCGACGACATCCTGGCGACCTTCGCGCGGCGCGGGCTCGGCCTGCGCAAGGTGCGCTACGACGAGTTCTGGCGGGCCCTGACCGAGAGGGTCGCGCATTATCCGACGGAGAAAGGCCTGGCGAGCCTGGCGGCGCTCTTGCCCGTGCCGCTCGGCGCGGGGGACGACCCCGGGGACAGGCGCGCCGGGGAGGCGCTCGCGGCGCTGTTCACGGACGCGACGCGCCATTACGCCCTGGAGAGGACCACGCAGGCGCTGAACGACCTGGGCCTCCGCTGGCCGCCGGTCGACGCGGGCGTCCTCGGGGCGCGCGCGGAGCACCACCTCGCGGCGCTGCGCCGAGGGCTCGCTGGACAACCCGCCCGCCGCGCGGCAAGGCGCGCGAGGGGCGCTGCCGCGAGGTAGGCGCGTCGCGTCCGGGCGCCCCGAGAGCCCCTGGAGCCTCCGGTCCACGATACCCCGGCTCGACGCGTTCGAGCTCGCAGACGCGCTCCCGTGCGCGCGGCGGGCGGGTCTGCCGCTACAGGATGATCGGCTCGCAGTTCGTGTACTTGAGCGTCGAGATCATGAAGCTCGATCCACCGCTGCGGCGCTCCGCGAAGAAGATGTCGAGCGGGTAGTCCTTCCCGACCTCGAGGCCGAGCTCGTCGGCCATCGCGTCGAGATCGAGGGTGTCGAACATCTGGCCGTGGACCCCGCCCAGATCCATCACGAGCTGGTTGTTGATGAAGACCCAGATGTCGTCATCGCCACCGAAGGTGAAGTCGTCCCCGCCCCTGTACCGGAAGCTCATGTGGAGCTCGAACGTGAAGCCGTAGTTGTGGTCCCTGCCCTGGTTCCCCCAGCCGTCGCCGTCGGCGGGAAAGAACTCCCTGCTGGTGAAGAGACGAAACACGTCATCGCTCACGTTGAGCGGGACGATGAACCGGGTCGAGCGGTTGACCCCCGGGACGTCCCGGAACCATTGATCGAAGGACTCGGGCCCCTCCGTGAACTCCGTCGCGCCCTCGTGGGCGTACACCGGCTTCTGGTCAGGGCCGAGCTCCGCCTCGACGATGCCCGTCAAGCCGGTGCCCTCGAAGCGCTCGAAGTCCGGGTGCCCGCCGGGCGTGCCGTACGCCTTGAAGTCGCGCACCACCCCTTCGAGCCGCGGCGCGCAGCCGGCTTCCCCGCCGCTCGAGGAGGACGCGTCCTGGGTCGATCCGCCGACCGGCGGGAGGCCGCCGCCCAGGCCGGTCCCGGAGGAGCCGCCGCCCGTCCCGGAGGCGTCGCTCGTCCTGCCGATGAACTCGGGGATCGCGGTACACCCGGCGAGCGCGAGCGCCGAGAGAAGGACGGCCAGCGCTGCCCGAGAGCCCTGGAGAAAGGATGCCGTCTGCGGGGCCATGTTCATCGAGATCGCCTCCTGCTCGGTGGATGCGCCATGCCCGCTCTTCCTTTGCTCAATCGTCCACGGCCGCGCTGGCGCTCTATAGCAGATCGGGTCGACTCGCGCCCGCGCGCCGACTCAGGAGCCAGGAGGAGGCCAGTCCGCGAGCACCGCACCCGAGGCGCCGCCGCGCGCAGAGGTCCTGTTCAACAGCGGTGTGTTCCTGCAAGGTCGTCGCGAGATCCAGGTGCTGGATTCAAGCCGAGGTCGTCACCACCTGTCCTCGGCCGCCTCCACCCTCACCTCGCACGCCTCATCGCCCCGGAGCGGCGACTTCGTCTCTTGCACCCGGAACCGCGTCCCCAGCTTGAACAGCGCGCCGTACGTCTCCGCGGCGATGGGCCGCTCCGTCTCGAAATCCACGCGGTGCAGGAGCTGCATGATCGCGAGCGCCGTCCCCTGCTGGAACAGGAGCCGCCCCCGCGCCGTGGGGCCGTGCTTCATCGCGTAATACGCGCTCTCGTGCGTCATCGGCGCGCGCAGCACCAGCACCCGGCCCGGCTGGAACTCCGGCGCTGAGAGCGCCCCCCAGCCGAGCGCGCGAGCGAGCCCGAGGAGCTGCTCCAGGCGCTCGTGCTGGTCCCGGCCCACCGGGCCGCACGCCGCCTCGAACGACGCGGACGCGAGCATCCCACCGAGCAGGTGGAACGCGCCCGTCTGCGCCGCCTCCCGCACGAGCGCCTCGAACACCGGGACCAGCTCCGGAGACCGCCGCTCGATGAGGTGCACCGTGTCGAACGTCTTCTGATGCACGTACCCCACCGGCAAGAGCGCCAGGTTCACGCCGTACGCGGAGATGAGGCCGCGCTCGTCGGCCCGGAGCGCCCCGAGCTCCTCGAGCATCGCGATCCCCGTGCGCCGCGCCCGCGCGGCGGCGCCGCTCTCGAACGCCCAGCTCACCCGCGCCGACTCGACCACCTTGCGCGTCAGCGCCTCGCCGAAGCGCGGCCGCTCCGACCGCCGCGTGAGCAGGAACGTGCAGACCGCGTCGCCCCGCGCGACGCACGTCACCTCGTCCGCGTCGAGCCGCCCCCAGTCGGACGGGAACGCGAGGCTCGCCGCCGCCGCGCAGTAGCCGGACGCGAACGCGTCCATGACCATCCGGTTCTGGATCCGACCGCCGTACTTCGCGAGGAAGCTCGTCCCGTGGAAGAGCGACGCGGCGTGCACCGCGCCGCCCTCCGCGCTCAGCTCGAACCGGAGCCGCCCCTGCCCCATCGCGGCGAACAGATCGGCCGCGAGCTCGAGCTTCTCCCGCGGCGAGGCGCCGTGGCGCTCGGCGTACAGGGGGCCGAGCAGCGCGTGCGCCGCCTCGAACGCCGCCTGCCGGCGCACGCCGCGGCTCTCCCCGCCCAGCGCGTCGAAGATCGTCTGCTCCAGGAAGAGCGAGAAGTGGTGCGAGTGCGCGATCACGAGCTGATCCGCCACGTGGAGCAGGCAGTGCGGCTCGATCGGGCCGAGCAGATCGTCGAGGGGGCCCTCGATGCGGCCCCGCAGGCCTTGCCGCAGCGACGTCACAGGAGCCTCCGCAGCGCGGCGCGCTCCAGGCCGAGGATGTCCGCCACCGCCGTCTCGATGAGCAAGACCGCCTCCGCGCCGAGCTCGTCCGGGTGCTCCAGCGCGAGCGGCGTCAGCCCGGCGCGCAGCGCGAGCCGCAGCCGCGCGACGTGCGGCTCGGGCGCGCGGGACTCGAGCAGCGCGAGCAGCCGCTCGGTCCGCGCGACCTCGGCCGAGGGCGGCTCGACCGGCGGCGGCGTCCCGCTGCTCCGGCGCGACGGGATGCTGCTGGACGAGCCCCGCGGCGGCGCCGAGCGCGCGACCCCGCGCACGAGATCGTCGACCGTGTCGGCGCTGAGCGGATCCTCGAAGAACCCCGGCGGGTCGCTCAGCATCTCCTCGGGCGGCTCCTCGAGCGGCAGCTCGGGCGCGAGCGCCGCGGCGAGCCGCTGCGCCACGAGCCGCGCCATGCCGAGCGGCATCGTGCCGTCGAACAGGCTCGCGACGACGCACGCGCGGACGCGGCGCAGGAGCACGGTCCTGCCGCTCAGCTCCAGCGTGACCACCGGGTCCGGGAGCTCCTCGGCGCGGCCCTGCGATCCGGGCGGCTTGCTCGACGCGCGCGCGCCGCGGGCGCGGCTCGATCGGGCCTGCGCCTCGCGCTCCGGGACGAGCCGCTGGGCGGCGAGCTGGCTGCCGAGGTACGCGTCGCGGAGCCCGGCGGCCACGTCCGCGGGCGAGAGCGGCGCGCCCTCGCGGACGAACACGGCGTGGACGCGCGCGTCGCTGAGGTGGAACACCACGATCGCGTCGAGGCCGGCGACGCCGTAGCCGATGCTGTCGAGCGCGATCGGGGCGAGCGGATCGTCGTCGTCCAGCGCGCCCGCGGCCGCCATGAGCCCACGATCGAGCGAGGGCTCGCCGTGGTCCGCGCTCACCCGACGACCCCGACCGCGGCGTCGAGCGCGTGCTGGCACGCGATGCGGACGGCGTGCGCCTCGCGCGGCATGAGCGGGCTCGGGCGCATCAGGCCGACGATGTACGCGGCGGAGCGCACCTGGAACCCGATGAGCTGGAAGAACGGCCCGTCGCCGGCGCAGAGCTCGAAGCGCTGCGACGGGGCGCCGGGCAGCGCCGCCACGAGCGAGCCGATCGCCGAAGCGATGAGGCCCGAGGCGGCGAGCCTCGCCTCCGTGTCGCGGATCGCGCCGGCGAACGGGAGCCCGGCCGCGTCCGCGAGGAACACGTCCGTCGCGCCGGTCGCCTCGGCGATCCACTCGATCACCCGCTCGCAGCGCGCGACCGGCCCGGCGGCGGAGAGGTCCGGGAAGCGCGGGGCGCGGCCCGCCGCGAGCGCCGCGATCGCGTCGTCGAGCCGCTCCGCGCGCCGCCCGGACAGGGCCGCGTACGAGGCCGACGAGGCGGGCGACGGCAGGTCGAGCGCCGCGCCGTGCCGCGAGTCGACGTCGTCGGCCGAGGGGGGCAGCGCGCTCCGGAGGCCGATCTCGCCGCTCGCGCCCGGGCTCGACAGGGGCAGGAGATCGCTCGACGGCGCGAGCTCCTCGAACGCCGGCGACAGCGGCGACATCGGCGGCGAGGAGATCGGCTCCGGCTCCGGCCGCGTGGGCGGCGGCCGCGACTCGAACGACACGAGCGGCGCGGCCGCGGGCGCGATCGACGGCGCGCGCGCCTTGCGGGGCCTCGGCCGCTTGACGAGCGCCGCGGCGGTGGCGACGGCGCCGTCGAGGTCAAAGGAGGAGCGAGATCGGGCCATCGTCATCGTCCGGCGAGGTGGGCTCCAGGCGAACGAGCACGTCGTTCGCGAGCTGATCGAAGACCCGCGCGAGCGGCGGTGGCCGCTTCTGCATCAGCAGGAGCGGCGCGCCGCGGAGCGACGCCTCGAGGAACGCGCCGTCGCGCGGGATGACGGTGTCGAGGATGATCCCGTCGGGGAACCTGGTCCAGAGCGCCTCGGCGACGTCGAGCGACGCGGGCGCCTGCCGGTCGAACATCGACAGCACCATGCCGATGAGCGAGAGGCGCGGGTTCTTCTCGGCGCGGACGCGGTCGATCACGGCGAGGAGCTGGCCGACCGAGCGGAGCGCCAGCGGCTCGGCCTGGAGCGGCATGAGCGCGTGCGTCGCCACCTCGAGCGCCCGCGTCGTGACCTTGCCGAGCCCCGCGGGGCAGTCGACGACCACGACGTCGAAGTCCGGCGCGAGCCGCGCGAGCACGCTGGGGAGCACGGGCGCGCGGGCGAGCGCGTCCTCGAAGCCCGCGACGGTCGTGGGGTCGACGCGGCCGACCGTGAGCACCTGGAGCTGCGGATCGCGCGTCCGGAGCAGCACCGACTCGAGGCGCTCGGCGCCCGTGAGCAGCTCCGCGATGCCCGGGCGCGCGCGGTCGGCGAGGCCCAGCGACAGCCCGAGGCTCCCCTGCGCGTCGACCTCGAGGATCAACACGCGATGGCCGGCGCGCGCGAGGGCGAGCCCCAGGTTGAGGGAAATCGTGGTCTTTCCCACGCCGCCCTTCTGGCTCGCGACCGCAATGACGTACATGGACTCCCTGACGGCGCACACCCCGGCGCCCGGGGAGCATCCTAACAGGACGGGTGCCGCAGGAAACCAGTGCCGCGCTCGGCGCCCCAGGGCGGGGCCGCCGACGCGCGGGGCTACAGCAGCGAGATCCGCTTCATCAGCGTGCCGCACAGGTCGCTCTGCGGGTTGCGCTCGCGCTCGATGGTGAGGCCGGCGCGGAAGATCTTGTCGGCGCTCTCGAGGTTGCCGAGCACCACGTGGCACAGCCCGAGGAGCTCGTGGTCGCCGGGGTCGCCGTGGATCGAGACGAGCTCCGTCAGGGCGGGCACCGCGGCGCGGTGGGCCTCGATCATCGCGTCGGTCGGCGTCGACGGGACGCCCTTGGCGAGGATCATGAGCCGCAGCACCTGCCGCTGGTCCTCGGGCCGGTGCTTGAGAAACTCGGGCTTCTGGAAGAGATCGCGGTACCCCCGGTAGGCGGCGTCGAGGTCGCCCCCGCGCGCAAGGGTGACGATGGACTTGACCGCCTGGACGAGCGCCTCATTCGCCATGAGGAGACGATACACGGGCCCGCGCCGCGCGGGGAAGACGCCGCTGCGACGCCCGCGCTTCCGTCGCCGGCGAGCGCGGGCGCTGCGCTTGCGGCGCCGCTGTGCGCCGTGGTAGTCGCGTGGGGCTCTCTTACCCATGCGCGCGTCTGGAGCAGAAGCAGGGACGGCGGGGCCTCGCGCCGACGCGCGGCGCGCGTCCGCTCCGGAGGGCGCCGCAGAGTTCGCTGCTCGTGCATCGAAGCGATCTGCCGTGTCGAGGAGCCGCTGGGTGTTCGCCTGCTGTCTGTCGACCAGCGCCAGCGCCAGCGCCGCCGTCGCGCTCGCCGCGCCGGCGGCGCTCGCGCAGCCCGGCGCGGCCGCGCCGCCGCAGATCCTCGAGCACGTCGACCCGGTGTACCCGCCCGAGCGGCTCGCCGAGGGCATCGACACCACGGTCACGCTGTTCGTCACGGTCGAGAAGGACGGCACGGTCAGCGACGCGGCCGTCGCCGAGTCGGGCGGCGCGGGGTTCGACGAGGCCGCCCTGAACGCCGCGCGGCGGTGGCGCTTCTCTCCGGCCATGCGCGACGGCGCGCCGGTGCGGGCGCGGATCCGCGTGCCGTTCCACTTCGCGCCGGGCCCGCACGAGGCGCAGCCCGAGCCGGCGCCGGCGACGCCGGAGCAGGCGGCGGCGTCCCCGGCGCCCGCGCCCGAGGCGCCGAGGCCGGTGGAGTTCGCCGGGGGCGTCGCGGGCCCGCACGCGGTGGCCGAGCCCGGCAAGCCGATCGAGATCCACGTGCAGGGCCGCCCGAACCCGCCCCGGCGCGCGTCGAGCGACTTCCGGATCGGCCGCGCCGCGCTCTCCGCCGCGCCGCACGCGACCGCGGCCGACCTCCTGCGCACCGCGCCCGGCGTGCACGTGGCGCACCCCGAGGGCGAGGCGGTCGCGCAGCGCATCTTCCTCCGCGGCTTCGACGCCGAGCACGGCCAGGACGTCGAGCTCCGGGTCGGGCCGATCCCGCTGAACCAGCGCTCGCACGTGCACGGCCAGGGCTACGGGGACCTCAACGTGATCATCCCCGAGGTCGTGCGGTCGCTCCGCGTCGTGGAGGGCGTGTACGACCCGCAGCAGGGCGATTTCGCGGTCGCGGGCAGCGCGTACTTCGACCTCGGCGTGGAGGATCGCGGGCTCCTGCTCAAGGGGACGCTCGGCTCGTTCGGCGCGCGGCGGCTGCTCGCGATCTGGGCGCCGGAGGCGCAGTCGGAGGACACGTTCGGGGCCGCCGCGGTGCGCGCCACCGACGGCTTCGGCGACGGCACGCGGGGGGCGATCTCGGGCGCCGCGGTCGGCCAGTACCGGATGCCGCTGCCGGACGAGTTCTCGCTGCTGCTCCACGTGGCGGCCCACGGCAGCCGCGCGAACCTCGCGGGCGTGCTCCGGCGGGACGACATCGAGGCCGGGCGCGTCGGCTTCCACGACGCGTACCGCGACCCGTCGGCCCGCTCGCAGTCGGCCGCGTCGACCCGGCTCCAGGTGGCGCTCTCCGCGGAGCGGTCGGACGACGACGGGTCCCAGAAGAGCGCGTGGCTCTGGGCGATGACGTCCGGGTACCGGAGCCGGATGAACTTCACCGGCTACACGCAGCGCTCGCGCGAGCGGCCCGCGTGGGCCGGCCGGGGCGATCTCATCGAGCAGTCGAACGAGGACGCCGCGCTCGGCGGGGGCCTCGCCTACCGCACGCCGCGCGTCCCGCTCGCGTCGTGGCTCCACGGCCAGGTGGCCGTCGGGGCCGAGGTGCAGACCGACGGCATCGATCAGGCGCAGAGCCTGCTCCAGCCGCCGCAGAACGAGACCTGGGATCGCCGCGTCGACGCGTCGATCCGGCTGACCGGGATCGGCGTGCACGGCGACGCGCTGCTCGAGCTGTCGCGCTGGGCGCGCCTGCGCGGCGGGGCCCGCGCGGACGTGCTCGTCTTCGACGTGGACGACCGCCTCGGCAACTTCATCCCGGCGTTCCAGAAGGAGACGCACATCCAGGGGTTCCGGCGCACGGCGGCGGGCGTGGCGTTCGGCCCGCGGGCCACGCTGGAGGTCGACCCCCTGCCCGCGCTGCGCCTCTCCGCCGCGTACGGCCACGGCTACCGCTCCCCGCAGGCGCGGCAGCTCGAGGAGGGCGAGAACGCGCCGTTCGCGACCGTGAGGAGCTACGAGGTCGGCGCGACGGTGCGCCCCGGCGGGGGCCTCAGCGCGACGGCGGCCGCCTACGAGACGCGCCTCTCCTACGATCTCGCGTTCGACGCGGCCGAGGGCGGGCTCGCGCGCATCGGCCCGACGACGCGCCGCGGGGTCGTCGTCTACCTGCAGGCGGCGCCGAGCCCGGCGCTGACCGCGGGTGTCAGCGCGACCCTGGCCCACGCCACGCTGGACGCGCCGCCCCCGCCGACGCCCGAGAACCCGACGCCGCCGTACGTCGAGGGGCAGCAGCTCCCGTTCGTGCCGCCCGTGGTGGTGCGCGCTGATCTATCGGTGAAGAGATCGCTCGTCACGATCGCGGGACGGCCGATCGAGGGGCGGCTCGGCTACGGCGCGACGTTCCTCTCGGCGCGGCCGCTGCCCTACGCGCAGAGCGCCGCGCCGGTCCTCGTGATGGACGCCTCGCTGTCGCTCCGGCGGAGCCTGCGGGTCGGCGGCGATCCCGCGCAGGAGGGCCCCTGGATCGAGGTCGGCGTGGAGGCGCAGAACCTGCTCGACGCGGAGCACGCGGACACCGAGTACTCGTTCGTCTCGAACTGGCAGACCACGCCGTTGCCCTCGGCGCTCCCGGCCCGGCACATCAGCGCGGGGCCGCCGCTCACGGTCCTCGGCAACGTGACGCTCTCGCTATGAACGATCGCCGCGCTCGCCACGATGGCAAACGTCGCTCCGCCGCGCGCGGCCTGCTCGCGCTCGCGCTCTGTGGCGCGCCGACGCTCCTCGGCTGCGCCGGCACCGGCCAGCCGGAGGTCTCGTACCTCGCGTACGCCGAGGCCGCGCCGCCCGGGGAGATCGCGGCCGGCGGCTGGACGGTCGCGCTCGACGAGGCGGCGGTGGCGTTCGGCCCGGTCCAGTTCTGCGCGGCCGCGTCCGGATCCGCGACGCTGTGCAGCACCGCGATCGCCGAGCTGCTCTCGATCGCGCAGGTCGATCTGCTCGCCCCGGAGCCGCAGCCGCTCGGTCGGGTCCGCGGCTTCGAGGGGGAGATCCGGAGCGCGTCGTTCGACTACGGCATCCACTGGTTCCTGACCGAGTCGGCGCCGGCGCGATCGCCCGCGGCGCCCGGGGGACACTCGGCCCACCTGCGCGGGCGCGCGACGCGCGGCGACGACGTGCTCGAGTTCGTGGCCGACGTCGACGCGGCGCCGCAGTTCCAGGGGCAGCGCGCCGTCCCGAGCGTCGCGGCCGCGGCGACCGTCGGCGCCGAGCCGGTGCGCCTCGCGGTCCGGTTCGACGTGGGCGCGTGGCTCGCGCGGGTCGATTTCGACGCGGTGCTCGAGGGCGCCGGGGGCGAGGGCGGAACGACCGAGGCGGTGATCGCGCCGGGGTCGCGCGCGCACAACGCGCTGGTGATCGCCATGACGGCGCAGAGCCCGCCGGAGTTCGTCTGGTCGGAGGCGCCGTGAGGGGGCGCCGCGGCGCGGCCGCCGGCGCGACAGCGCGCGGGCGGACGGCGCGGCGGCCGCTCCTCGGGCCTGCGCGCGGTCGCGCGGCCGGGCTGCGCGCGGGCTCGAGCGCGCGGTGGATCGCGCTGCTCGCGCTGCTCGCGCAGCTCTCGGGGCTGGCGCACGCGCTGCTCGTGCGGCACGCGCGCTGCGAGCACGGCGAGCTGGTCCACGTCGGCGCGCTCGTCGACGCCGGCCACGGCGCCGCCCGCGCCGCGCTGCCGGCCGCCGCCGCGGCGCCGCCGCAGGCCGAGGGCGGCGCGCCCGGCCCCGGGGACCGGGTCGCCGCGCAGGACGCGCTGCCCCACCTCGACGACGATCACTGCGACGCGTTCGCGCTGCGCGGCCAGCTCGGCGCGCCCGTTCACCGCGTGGGCGAGGCCACCCTGCTCGAGGTGCTCCGCCTCGCCGCGCTCCGGCCCTCTCCGGAGGTCCGGCCGATCCCCTTGCTGATCCTGGCGCCGAAGAGCTCTCCGCCCGCGGCCTGAGCTGCGAGGTGAGCGGGTGATGCGGGCGCGGGGCGCGCGAGACGGCGCGGGCCCGCGCTCGGCCCACGTGACGGGCGGCGCGCGGGTGCGCGCTCGTCCGGAGTTTTCGACGACAGAGGAGCCAGGATCATGGAGAGAGCGAGAGAGACAGGGATGCTGGTCGCGGCGTGCGCGCTCGCGCTGGTCGCGGGGTGCGGCGGAGAGGACGGCGCGGGGTCCGGGACCGGCGCCGTGCAGATCTTCGTCGAGCCGGAGGACACCATCCCGGAGGGCCTCGAGCCGGGCACGGGGGAGGAGAACGTCGCGGACGGCTGGCGGGTCACGTACGAGAAGTTCCTCGTGATGATCGGCAACGTGCGCGCGGCGCGCTCGGACGCCGAAGAGACGCTGCGCGATCCCTCGGTGTTCGTGCTCGACCTCAAGAATGCGCCGGCCACGAGGTACGTGATCGCGGAGTTCGAGGACGTGAGCGCGGTGCGCTGGGACCGCTTCGGGTTCGACCTCCCGAACGCGCGGGAGGGGGTGAAGTCGCTGTCGCCCACCTCGGAGGGCGACGTGGCGTTGATGGTCGACAACGGCTACTCGGTGTTCTTCGAGGGGTCGATCGAGAAGGAGGGCGGCGAGTCGTGCCCGCGCGGCGAGGCGTGCGTCCCCGCGGAGAAGGTGCGCTTCAGCTGGGGCCTCTCGGCCGGGACGTCGTTCGACGACTGCGCGACCGAGGACGAGCTGACCGGCTTCAGCGTGCCGACCGGCGGGACGATCGCGGTGAAGCCGACCATCCACGGCGATCACTGGTTCTTCAACAACATCACCGCGGGCGCGGAGATCACGAAGCGCTACGCGCAGTACATCGCCGACAGCGATCTCGACGGCGACGGCGAGACGACGATCGACGAGCTCAGGGAGGTGAAGGTCGCCGAGGTCTTCGGCCAGGACTACAACCTCGGCGGCGCGCTCGGGGTGATCGAGACGGCGTACGACTACGTCGTCGCGCAGGCGCGCACGCTCGGCGACTTCCAGGGCGACGGCGAGTGCCCGACGCGCGCGGTGCTGCCGTGATCGGGTGAAGGCGGCGGGGCGCGCCGGTCACGATGGCCGGCGCGGGCCGCCTAGCGCGGCTCGCGCTCGCGCCAGAAGGCGAACGCCTCGTCCAGGTAGATCTCCCTCGCGCCGTGGCCGACCGGGTGCTCGGCGACGCGCACGGGCCAGCCCGCGCCGCGCAGCACGTCGGCGAGGGCGCGGGCCGAGCGGCCCACCGTGTCGTGGGCGCCGAAGCCGATGTAGAACGGCCTGGGCTCGAGCGTCGCGAGCTCGGGCGTCGCCTGGCCTCCCCCGCCGGACATCGCGCCATAGCCGTCGGCGACGATGCCGCCGCGCAGCGCGAGCGCCGCGGCGAAGAACGCGCCCGACGACGAGCCGGCGACGTACACCCGCGAGAACGGGGCGCCGGCGATCTCCTCGAGCTTCCGCCGCTTCTCCGCGAACGTCGCCACGAACGCAGCGGCGTGCTTCTCGTACGCGGGCGCGCCCGTCGGCCAGCCCCACCAGCTCGCGTACCCCTTCGGCGCGAGGCCGACCTTGCCGCGCGGCATCAGCGCGGCGACGCCCGCGCGCCGGGAGGCGCGCGACACGACCGTCTCGAAGTTGGTCTTCTGCTGGCTGTCCTTCCCCGGCGGGACGATCCCGTGGAGGTAGATGAGCAGCGCGCGCGTCGGCGCGTCGGGCAGCACGTAGCAGGTCTCCTCGTCGAGCGCGTCGACGCCGTCGATGCACCAGTCCGTCTCGACCCGCGGCGGGCGCGCCCGAGGCCACGGCGCCAGCGCTGCCTGCGCGCTCGTCGACGCGGTCAAGGCCGGGGGCCGCGGCGACGCCGGGGCGGGCTCTGCTCGAGCAGGCGCCGCGCCGTCACGCGCCAGCGCAGGCCTGCTCCTCGGCGCGTCCGCGGCGCTGTTGCACGCGCAGGAAACGACCACGAGCGCCGTGAAGAGCCGCGCGATCCGCCCGCCGGGCGCAGCGCCGTTCATGGCGCCTCGAGGCGACGCTCCCGCCGGCCCATCACCCCGCCCGCGCGTCGCTCACCGCGATCAGCGCCCCGAGCGCCGCCGCGCACACCGTCTCCGTGCGCAACGTCAGCGTGCCGAGGCGCACGCGCTCGAACCCGAGCGCCGCGCACACGCCGAGCTCCTCCGGCGTGAAGCCGCCCTCCGGACCGACGGCGAACGCCGCCTCCATGCCCGGCGTGAGCGCCGCGAGCCGCGCGCCGAGCGGCGTCTCCGCGTACGGGTCCAGGCACATCCCCAGCGCGCCCCCGCCTCCGGCGCGCGCCTCCGCGAGCGCCGCCGCGAGGCTCATCGGCGCGTCCACCCGCGGCGCGTCCCCGCGGCCGCACTGGCGCGCCGCCTCCACCGCGATCCGGCGCCAGCGCTGCCCCTTGTCCTCCGCGGGCCGCGCCACGCTGCGCGCCGAGATCGCCGGGATGATCCGCGTCGCCCCGAGCTCGGTCGCGTCGCGCACCACCGCGTCCATCTTGTCGCCCTTGCCGACCGCCTGGATCCACGTCACCCGCCGCCCGGGCCGCAGCGCCGCCGGGCGGGGCGCCTCGATCCGCGCCTCCGCGCTGCGCCGGCCGACCGACTCGAGCGTCGCGTCCGCCTCGACCCCGAGCTCCGGATCGAACACGACGAAGCGGTCCCCCTCGCGCAGCCGGTGCACCCGCACCACGTAGCTCGCCGTCTCCGCCGGCAGCGCGATCACGCCGGCCGCGATCGATCCGAGCGGCACCCGCAAGAGCCCCGGGCCGCTCATCCGGGCGAGGGCGCCGCGCCGCCCGGCACAGGAGCGCGGAACAGGAGCGCCACCCACCCCTCGCCGCCCGCGTCGCCGCGCCCCGCCGGCCGCGCCGCGCCCCGCTCGCCGCGCGGCGACGCCGGATCCGGCCGCGTCGCGACGTGCTCGAGCTGGAGCGACGTGTACCGCGCCACCAGGTCGTCGCGCTCGCTCTCGAGGATGCCCGACAGGATCAGCCGGCCGCCCGGCTCGAGCACGCGCGCGAGCTCCGGCGCCATCGGCCGGAGCACCCGCGCCTCGATGTTCGCGACGACCCACGGGAACCGCCGCGTCACCGCCTCGACCACGCCGGCGCTCGCGTCGACGCGGCCCTCGAGGCCGTTGCGCGCCGCGTTCTCGCGGACCACCTCGATCACGTCATCGTCGTTGTCGATCGCCACCGCCCGCTCCGCGCCGAGCAGCAGCGCGACCAGCGCGAGGATGCCGCTGCCCGTGCCCACGTCGAGGATCTCGCGGCCGCGGAGCTCCGCGGCGTGCTCGTCGAGGAGCTCCGCGACGAGCGCTGTCGTCGCGTGGAGGCCCGTGCCGAACGCCCGCCCGGGCTCGAGGAGGAGCGCCCGCTCGCCCTCGCCCCGCGGCGCGTGTTCGACCCACGGCGGCACGACCGTGATCGTGGGCGTCAGCGCGAACGGCGCGAAGTGCTCCTTCCACGCGTCGCGCCAGGCGTCGCCCACCACCTCCTCGAGCCGCGCGGCGAGCGGCGGATCGAGCTCCGCGAGGGTCGCGATCGCGGCGTTCGCCTCGTCGTGATCCTCGAAGCTCGCGACCAGCGTCACCTGGCCGGAGAGGGCGCCGCGCACGAGCGTCTGCTCGTCGCGCTGCTCCACGCCGGTGGCGCCCAGCTCGAAGAGCGCGGCGGCGATCTCGTCGGCCTCCGGCTCGGGGACATCGACTGCGACGAACGGGTATCGAGGCTCCACGTGGCTTGCTCCGTGTCGGGCCGCCGGCCTGAAGAGCGGCGGCGGCGCGGCCGGGAGCCTAACGAAAATCCCGCGCGGCGGGGCCGCCGATCGCGCGGAACCGCTGGAGGAAACGGAGCATTTTTAACGTCCGACGTAGCGGCGCCGCGACGGGACCGAGACGAGCACCTCGCCGCGCGCCGCCGGCGGGGGCACGCGCTCGCCGTCGTGGAGCACCATCGCCGTGAGGCGGCCGCCGTACACCGCGCCCGTGTCGATCCCTGTCGCCCACGCGTGCATCTGCGGCTCGCTCCGCGCGTTGTGCCCGAACACCACGTGCGGCGGGCCCTGGTACGTCTGACCCCACAGCGTCTTGCCCCCGCGGCGCTCGACCGGCTCGCCGTAGCGGCCGAGGCAGCGCACGTACATCAACGTGTGCGGGTCCTGCCGCTCGATCGGCAACCCGGGGATCAGGCCCGCGTGCACGACGCGCAGCCCGTGCTCCGGCAGATCCAGCCAGTACGGCAGCGTCTCGAGCCAGGCCCAGTCGCGCTTGCGGAGCAGCTGCGCCGTCTCCTTCGAGAGCTCCCCCAGCGGCTCGCCGCGCGGGTCGCTGCGCCCCGCGCGCCAGCGGAGCAGCCGGTCCTCGTGGTTGCCCCGCACCGAGATCGCGCCGAGCTCCCGGAGCAGGTCGAGCGTTCCGCACGGATCCGGACCGCGCACGATCAGATCGCCGACCATGACGACCCGGTCGCCCGACGCGAAGCCGACGTGCTCGATCAGCCGCGCCAGCTCATCCCGGCAGCCGTGAACGTCACCGATGATGATCGTGCGCGGCATCTCACACCCAAGGTAGCAGGGACGCCCGGTCCAGGGGGCGCCGAGGCCCCGACCTGCCGCGCGCAGCCCGACCGCGCGGCCCCGCGCCCGGCGAGCCCCCGCCGCGCCCGGGCGCCATGAACAGCGATTTTTCCTGAAATTCCGGACACATGGACGCGCTTCGTCGCCAGGCGGCCGGGCTCATCGGCCGCCGGCGGCGCGGTCGCCGCGCGAGCGCGCGGCGACCGGGGTTCCGGTCAGGAACGTTACGGGGAGTCGATCTTCGCGCGCTTCGGGATCACGACGATCCCGCCCTCGCTGACGAACCACTTCTTGCGGTCCTCCTCGAGGTTGAAGCCGATCTCGGCGCCCGCGGGGATCTCGACGTCCTTGTCGATGATGCAGCGGCGGAGCTTGACGTGACGCCCGATCTTCACGTCCTCGAACAGCACGCACTCCTCGATGTGGCTGAACGAGTTCACGCGCACCCGGTTCGAGAGCACGCTCCGGTGGATCCGGCCGCCGGAGATGATGCACCCGAGCGAGACGAGGCTGTCCGTGGCGATGCCGACGCGCGCGTTCGCCTCGTCGCGGAACACGAACTTGGCGGGCGGGTCGTGGCTGATGCCCGTCCGGATCGGCCAGCGCGGGTTGTAGAAGTTGAACGCCGGCTGGATGCTGACCAGATCCATCTGCGCCGCCCAGTACGCGTCGATCGTCCCGATGTCGCGCCAGTAGCCCGCGCCCTCGTCCTCGCCCGGCACGAGGTTCTCGTGGAAATCGTAGACGTAGACGCGGCTGCCGCTCTGGACCATCCGCGGGATGATGTCGCGCCCGAAGTCGTGCGCGCTGTCCTCCGTCGCGGCGTCCTGCTCGAGGACGTCGAGCAGCGCCGGGGTCTTGAAGATGTAGTTGCCCATCGAGGCGAGGCACATGCCCGGCCTGCCCGGCATGCTCGGCGGATCCTGCACCTTCTCGTGGAAGGCGATGATCCGCCCGGCCTCGTCGCACTCGATGACGCCGAAGGAACGGGCCTCCTCCTTCGTCACCGGGATGGCCGCGACGGTCACCTCGGCGTCGCGCGAGAGGTGCTCGTGCAGCATCTGGCGCACGTCCATCTTGTAGACGTGATCGCCGCCGAAGATGCAGAGGTGCTCGGGCGACTCGTCCGTGATGACGTGCTGGGTCTGGTAGACGGCGTCCGCCGACCCCTTGAACCAGCTCTTGCCCGTGCGCTGCTGCGCGGGGACGGTCTCGATGAAGCTGTCGAGCATCGGCGACAGGCGCCAGGCTCGGGCGATGTGCTCGTCTAGCGACGCGCTCTTGTACTGCGTGAGGATCTTGATTCGGTGCAGGCCGGAGTTGACGAAGTTCGAGAGGACGATGTCGATGATCCGGTAGCGGCCGCCGAACGGCACGGCTGGCTTCGCCCGATCGTGCGTGAGCGGGCCGAGCCGGCGGCCTTCACCGCCAGCGAGGATCATCACCAAAACCTTCGACGCTTCGAAAGCGGCGCGCAGGGTCGTCTCGCGCATGGGACGCAGAGGGTACTCGATCGGTGTTGCCAGCGCGAAGAGCGGAAACGCGCCCTCCGCGCATTCGAGGCGATCCGGGGCGCCGGGAGAGCGTCGCGGAGGCCGATGCGCCGCGGGGCGCGGCGCCGCGCGACGCGCCGCGGAGCTCGGCGCCGCGCGGCGCCACACCCGAGAATACCCGCGCGCGACAGGTCCCGCGGGCCCCGCGGGCCCCGCGTCGGCGAGCGCCGCGATCGGGCTCCTCCGGCGCGGCAACTCGCCGCGGCGCGGCGGCGGCGCGTCGGCCAGGTGGCCGCTCGCCGCTTGATGAAGCGCAGGGGACGTTTCCGTTTCTCTTTACGATCCGCTCGCGGCCGTGTTAGCCGTTTTTGCCGCCGCGCGCGCATGCGAGAGGCGCCTGATCCGCGCGCGGCGCACCGCTAGCCGAGGGCTACTCCAGCGCTGGATCTTTCCTGCTGGCGCGCCCGTCACGTTGACCTTTGGAGATGCCATGAACGTCCGATTCGGTCGAACCCTCGCCGCCGCTGTCCTCCTCGTCGCGGGCACTTCAGGGTGCGGAACGGACGAGCAGCCGTACCAGCCCAAGCCCGCGTTCAGCGGCCGCAAGCCGAACCTGCCCGCGGTGCCGACGCTGCCCGCGAAGAACAAGAAGCAGGGCGACGCCTACACGGTCTGGGGCGTCACGCACGATCTCCGGAGCCGCGTCCACTTCGAGGACGTGAACGGCAAGAAGCTCTCGATCATCGGCTACATCGTCAAGACGAACCTCGCGGACGCCCCGGCCTGCGCCGTGCACAAGACCGGCAAGGCCGACCCGACGGACTGCAAGGCGCCGGTCCCGAGCTTCGCGATCGCCGACGAGAAGGGCGAGACGAAGGACGTGATCGAGGTGATGGGCTGGGCCTCGAACTTCGCGCAGATCTACAGCATGATCGAGGCGATCGACAAGGCGCCGCGCGGCAAGGAGGGCGAGGCCAAGCTCACGGACGAGTTCTGGGGCCAGGAGATGCCGAACCCGATCCCGGCCGTCGGCGCGAAGGTGAAGGTCACCGGCACCTACGGCGTGACGTTCACGAAGTCGACCGGCGGCGCGGCCGCCAACCCGAAGTACGGCATCATGTCGGTCGAGCAGATCGAGTACCTCGAGCCGCCGACCGAGAAGGCCACCCTCCCCGGCATGAAGCGGCGCCCCTGACGCCCGCGCGCGCGGCGGCCCGCGCCGGGCCGCCGCGTCACGTGAGGTTCACGTGAGGATCGACCGGATCCCGCTGCTCGGCTCGGTCGCCGCCGACTCGAAGATCGCGTCGATGATCAGCCGGCGCGCCGCATCGTCGCTCGCCTCCCGGCGGTCGAGGCGCACCAGCGAGGCGGGCGCCTGGCGGATGACCGCGTCGAACGACTCGGCGTCGAAGCGGTACAGCTCCTCCGCGACGACGACGGCGTAGGGCTGCGACGCGGCGATCGTCGGCCGGAGCGAGCGCAGATCGCACTCGCGCACCGCGACCCCGAGCCGGGCCCCGACCTCCCGGCACACGGCGACGAACTCGGCAGGACAGCCGGCCACGATCACGAGAGGGATGGGCGGAGCGCTCGGGACCACGGCCTTGCGCGGCTTCGTACCGTCCTCCATACCCGGCTCAGGGTAGGCCATGACCTGAGTACGCCGGCAAGGGGTTTGTTTCGCCGAGCACCACGGCGCGTAGCCAGCCTACCCGCGCGCGAACGTCCTGCGCTCAGCGCACCCCGATGCTCGGCTGCACATGCCACCCGCGGCCCTCCTCCGCGCCGACGAAGCGGATCCGCCCGGACCGCTCCATGTCGTCGACAAGCTCCTCCGCCTCGAGCTGCGAGATGTCGATCCGGCCGCAGAGCACGTCCCGGAACTGCGTCTTGCCCTGCACGTAGTCGGCGTCGATCAGCGGGCCGAGCGTGGCCACGAGGATCTCGGCCGCCAGATCCAGCGCCAGCACGGGCGTGAACACGGCGTCGTCCGTCGTCCGGACGCTCTCGTCCGTCGTCTGGACCGCCGCGTCGCCCATCGCGACGCTCTCGTCCTCGGTGATGATGGTGCCGTACTCGACGGTGCTCGGATCGTTCGTCATTCCTTCACCTCGCCCACGCTCCGACCGGGCCCGGAGACCGCGCCCGCGTCGGGCTTCCTCCCACGCTCATGGAGCGCGGGAGCGCCGGGCGGAAGCCGGTCCCGTGAAGGCGCCGCCGAAGAAGTCGCGCCTGGCCGCGATTTCAGGCAGCAACCGGCGGAGAGATCAGGGAAGCTACCCGCCGGGGGGACCCTGAGCCCCGAAGTCATGATGTCGTCCCCCGAGGACTCCCACGCACGCCCCAGCCGCATGGGGGTCGCGCGCACCCCGCTACCCCGCGCGCAAGGGCCGATCGCCTTCCAGCTCGTCGGCCGGGTGCTCCTCCACGCGATCCTCGTCGGCGTGGCGGCCGGCATCGTCGGCTCGCTCTTCTTCGCCGCCCTCGAGCTCGCCGAGCACGAGCTCCTCCTCTCGCTCACCGGCTACGAGCCGCTCCGCGCGAAGGGCGAGTCGGTGTTCCGGGGCGCGCACTCCGGGCCGTTCCGGCCCTGGCTCGTCTGCATCCTGCCCGCGTTCGGCGCCCTCGTGGGCGGGCTGCTCACGGCGAAGCTCGCGCCGGAGACGCGCGGCGGCGGCAGCGACGCGTTCATCGCCGCGTTCCACCACAAGGCCGGCAACATGCGCAGGCGCGTGCCGGTGGTGAAGGCGCTCGCCGCCATCTTCACCCTCGGCTGCGGCGGCTCCGGCGGGCGCGAGGGGCCGACCATGCAGATCGGCGGCTCGATCGGCTCGATCATCGGGCGCGCCCTGCGCGTGGGCGCGCGCGAGCGGCGCATCCTGCTCATCGCGGGCGCGGCCGCGGGCATGTCCGCCGTGTTCCGGACGCCGCTCGGGGCCGCGCTCCTCGCCGTCGAGGTGCTGCACCGCGACGACTTCGAGGCCGACGCGCTCGTCCCGTCCATCCTCGCGAGCGTCGTCTCGTACTCCGTCTTCATCTACTTCTTCGGCGAGTCGACCCTGTTCGCGCACGCGCCGCGCTACCCGTTCGTCCCGGGCCACCTCCCCCTCTACGCCGCGCTCGCGCTCGTCGTCTCGCTGGTGGCCACCGTGTTCCTCCGGTCGATGCACGCCGTGGAGCACGCGATGCACCAGATCCGGCTGCCGATCTGGGCGAAGCCCGCGCTCGGCGGCCTCGCGCTCGGCGCGCTCGTGACGCCGCTGCTCATGCTCCTCGGGCCGCGCTTCGACCGGCCGGGGCAGGGCTTCGGGATGCTGGGCGCGGGCTACGGGGCGGCCCAGATCGCGATCACCGGCGCCTCGTGGATGCCGAGCGGATGGACGGCCGTGCAGCTCCTGCTCGTGGTGCTCGCCACGAAGATCGTCGCGACGTCGCTCACCGTGGGCTCGGGCGGCTGCGCGGGCGACTTCGGCCCGTCGCTCGTGCTCGGCGCGCTCACGGGCGGGGCCTTCGGGCGCGCGGCGGAGCTGCTCCTCAACGACCCGCGCATCGATCCCGGCGCCTTCGCGCTCGTCGGGATGGGCACGTTCTACGGCGGCATCGCGCACGTGCCGATCGCCTCGCTCGTCATGGTCTGCGAGCTCGCCGGCAGCTACGACCTGCTGGTGCCGCTCATGCTGTGCGAGGGCATCGCCTTCGTCGCGCTCCGGCACAGCACCCTGTACCGCGCCCAGGTCGCGACGAAGCGCGAGTCGCCGGCGCACCGGGACGAGCTCATCGTCGACGTGCTCCGCAGCATCTGCGTCGCCGACATCGTCATCCGCAGCCGCCCGTTCGTATCGTTCGACGCGCGGGCGCCCGCCACGAGCGTCGTCGAGCGCATCGCGGCCTGCGAGTGGCAGGACACGTTCCCCGTGCTCTCCGACGACGGCAAGGTCATCGGCACCATCGACGCCGAGATCCTCCGCGCCGCGGCGATGAGCCCCGAGCTCTCGGGGCTCGCGATCGCGCACGACATGATGATGAGCCCCGCCTCGGTCAGCGAGACGGAGGACCTGCACGGCGCGCTGCGGGTGCTGCTGGAGCACGGCGTGCGCGAGCTCCTGGTCACCGACGCCGACGGCAAGATCGTCGGCATCCTCGACGAGTCCGACATCACCCGCGCTTACCACGAGGCGACCGCGCAGCTCGAAGGTGCGGCGCAGTAGGAGCCGCGCGCCGGCTGGCACCCGCGCGGCGCGGCGCGGCGCGACGCTCGAAACAGGCAAGTTTTCGGCGCCCGCGCGCCCCCGCGCCTGGCCGGGAACGCCCGTGCTTCACGAATGCACGCGCTCGGCTGTCCCGGTCACGCGTCGCGCCGGCTCGCCGGTCGACCGCGTGAACGGGCGCAGCGATCGAGCGCGCGGCCGTCGCCCGGTTTCGGGAGTCTCCTGAGCTACCAATCTTGGATTCCACGCAGCGACGGAACGAGCGGTGTGGTGGATACTCTGGTTCATCCCTGGAATTCGGTCCGGAGAGCGCGCAGGGGAGAGGTTCATGCTGGTCGATACGCTCGGAGGTCGGACGGTGCGGCGCAACGCAGAGGTACGAACACGCTCGAGCGCGCCGAACAGCCGCGCCAAGCTGGTGGTGGTCGTCGACGACGAGCCAAGCATCCAGGAGGTCGTGAGCATGATCCTGGAGAGCGAGGGCGGCTACGAGGTGCGCTGCGCCTCGAACGGCGAGGAGGCGCTCGCGCTCCTCGACCAGATCGCCCCGCCGGATCTGCTCGTCGTCGACATCATGATGCCGGTGATGGACGGCTGGGGCTTGCTCACGGCGCTCCGGCACAACGAGAAGACGGCGCGTATACCGGTTATTGTTTCATCCGCGTCTTCAAAACATGACGCGACGAGCCTCGGTGTCGCTCGAGTGCTCCCGAAGCCCATCGACTACGACGCGTTTCTGGCCGCGGTCGACGAGCTCACCCGCTGCCGCGAGCGTCAGGCCCTCGACGCCGAGTGACGCCGCCCTTCACCGCCACGGGCCCATGGACCTCGGGGGCCTCAAGGCGGTAGCTTCACTCCAGTGTTGTTAGAGACCCCGGGTGCCGGCCTCTTCGCCGGCTACACACCACTCCCCGGCGCCTACGACGAGCTGTTCGGTCCAGACGGCGCCCCTCGACCCGAGTTCCTGCGCACGGCGACGCTCCTCGGCGCGTTCGCGCCGGACGAGTTCGCGCGCGCGCAGCAGCTCGCGGAGCTCGCCCTGCTCAACCAGGGCGTCACGTTCTCGGTCTACGCGGATCAGCGCGGCGCGGAGAAGATCTTCCCGCTCTGCCTCATGCCCCGGATGCTCTCCGCCGCGGACTGGGCCCACATGGAGCGGGGCCTCGAGCAGCGGGTCCGCGCGCTCGGCCTGTTCCTCGACGACGTCTACGGCGAGCAGCGCATCCTCCAGGACGAGCGCGTCCCCCGGGATCTCGTGCTCGGCTCGGGCCAGTACCTGAAGCAGATCCACGGCCTGCGGCCCCCGGGCGGCGTGCGCATCCACATCGCTGGGGTCGACATCATCCGCGACCCGACCGGCACCTTCCGCGTGCTCGAGGACAACCTCCGCACGCCGTCCGGCGTCTCCTACGTCCTCGAGAACCGCCTCATCAGCAAGCGCGTGCTGCCGCACCTGCTCGACAAGGCGCGCGTCCAGCGGGTCGACCATTATCCGGCCCGGCTCGCCGAGACGCTGCGCTCGGTGTCGCCCGTGGCGCCGGGCGGCACGAGCGCCGTCGTGCTCACGCCGGGGCCGTACAACTCGGCGTATTTCGAGCACAGCTTCCTCGCGCGCACGATGGGGCTCGAGCTCGTGCAGGCCCCCGACCTCTTCGTCGATCAGGACCAGGTCTTCGTCCGGACGACGCGCGGCCCGCGCCGGGTCCACGTCATCTACCGCCGCATCGACGAGGCGTTCCTCGACCCCGAGGCCTTCCGGCCCGACAGCCTGCTCGGCGTGCGCGGCCTGATGCGCGCCTACGCCGCCGGCAACGTCGCGCTCGCGAACGCGCCTGGCAACGGCGTGGCCGACGACAAGGCCGTGTACCCGTTCGTGCCGGAGATGATCCGCTATTACCTCGGCGAGGAGCCGATCCTCGAGCAGGTCCCCACCTACCTCTGCATGCGCGACGACGACCGCCGCTACGTGCTCGAGCACCTCGAGGAGCTGGTCGTCAAGGCGGTGGACGAGGCCGGCGGCTACGGCATGCTCATGGGGCCGCAGTCGACCGCGGCGCAGCGCGAGGAGTTCCGCGCGCGCATCGAGGCGACGCCGCGCCGCTACATCGCGCAGCACCGGGTCGAGCTCTCGACGAGCCCCACGTGGGACCCGGCCGTCAGGGCGGCCGTCCCGCGACGGCTCGACCTCCGCCCCTACGTGCTCACCGGCCGCGAAGGCTCGTGGGCGCTGCCCGGCGGGCTCACGCGCGTCGCGCTCGTGGCCGGCTCCTACGTCGTCAACTCCAGCCAGGGCGGGGGCTCGAAGGACACGTGGGTCCTGAAGGGCCCCCACGACGGCGCGCAGCGGGTCCCGTCGGTCGGCGCCGCAGACCCGGCCCCCGGGGCCGCGAGCAACGACCGCAACGACCCACCGAGCGCGCCGCCCTCGTCTGAATCCCCGGAGGCGCTGTGATCTCCCGCGTCGCTGACCATTGCTTCTGGTTCGGCCGCTACCTCGAGCGGACCGAGAGCGTGGCCCGGATCCTCGCCGTCACGCAGAACCTCGCGCTCGACGCCGAGCTCTCGCCCTACCAGTGCTGGATGCCCGTCGTCATCGTGGTCGGGCAGAAGGAGCACTTCACCGCCCAGCACGGCGAGGAGGCCGCGGCCGACGGCGAGCTCGTGCAGCGCTACATGAGCGTCGACGAGGACAACCCGACGAGCCTCTGCCGGTCGAGCTCCGCGGCGCGCTGGAACGCGCGGTCGATCCGCGAGGTCGTCAGCCTCGAGGCGTGGGAGACCGCCAACGAGCTCCACCTCTGGATCAACAGCGAGCAGGCGCGCGAGGAGTTCAGGTCGAGCCGCTACGCCTTCTACCGGCGCGTCCGGCACCTCACGCAGCTCTGCCTCGGCCTCACGCAGAGCACGATGCTCCACGACACGCCGCTCGACTTCATCTGGCTCGGCGTGCTGCTCGAGCGCGTCGGGCAGACGGCGCGCACGCTCGACGTCCACCACCACGCCCTCACCCACCTGGAGCCGCCGCTCTCGGAGCGGAGCGGCCAGGCCCAGGGCGCGGTGCGCCGGCGGCACCGGGTCGTCGAGACGGCGCTCTGGCTCTCGCTCCTCCGCGCCTGCTCGGGGTTCGAGCCGTTCATGAAGCTCAACCAGGGTCAGGTGACCCCGCAGGCGGTCGCACAGTTCCTCCTGTTCGAGCCGCGCTTCCCGCGCTCGATCCGGCACTGCGTGCACGCGGCGTTCACGCGGCTCTGCGAGATCCGCCCGCCGGAGAGCGCGACGCTCCCCGGGGGCGAGTGCCTGGAGCGGCTGCACCTGCTGCACCAGTGGGTCGCCGACAGGGCGGCCGAGCCGTTCGATTCCCTCTCGGTGCACGCGGCGCTCACGCACGTGGTCGACGAGACAGCGACGATCTGCGACGGTATTGGCCGCGAGCTGCTCGGTTATGGGCCGCCCGACAGCAATCCACCTGCGACGAGCCAGTAGCCGGACCCGCCAGATCCATCCATGCCGAACCTCCTCGCGATGTCGTTCGAGGGCGAGCTCGCCCCGTGCTTCGATCTCACCTGCCTGCGCCCCGGGGGCAGGCTGCCGGACGGCTGGGGCATCGGGTACTACCCGGGGGGCGAGCCGAGCGCCACGGTGCTCAAGGAGCCGGCGCCGCCGCAGGGGAGCATCCGCAGCGAGCTCGTGAAGGCGTGGGAGCACCTCGAGTCGTCGCTGCTCGTGCTGCACATCCGCACGGCGACGTGGGGGAGCATCAACGACGCGAACACGCAGCCGTTCAGCCGGAGCTGGGGCGGGCGCGACTGGCTGTTCGCGCACAGCGGCAGCCTGGTCGACCGGATCGAGGTCGACCCGAAGTCGCTCTTCCAGCCCGTGGGCTCGACCGACACGGAGCTCATCCTGTGCGAGCTCCTGCGCTGGATGGCGTCCGAGGACCTCCGGAGCATCGGCGACATCGATCCGCGGGTGCTGCGCGACTGGTTCGACGAGATGAACGAGCACGGCCCGCTCACGTCGGTCCTGGCGGACGGCCGCGACCTGGTCGTCTATGCGGACCGGGATCGCGAGGGCGACGCGTTCCTCTGGGAGGTGCTGCCGCCCTACGAGCGCCTCGCGTTCGGGGACGACGACCTCGAGGTCGATCTCACCAGGCGGGGCGTCAAGAGCCGCAAGGGCGTCATCGTCTCGTCGGAGGAGCTCAAGGTCCACGCCGGCGCGCAGCCGGCGACGTGGACGCGCGTCCCGCCGGGCCACCTCGTGGTGCTGCGCCAGGGCGCGCTCCGGGCCACGGCGTCGCCGAGCACCGACCGGCGCAGGCCGTCGCCCTCGACGCCGCCGACGTCGTCGCGCCCGGTCCGCCGGCCGACGCACGCCTCGATCCGCCGCTTCCAGGTGGTGCACCGCACGGCGTACCGCTACGCGACCGCGGTGGAGCGCAGCACGCACCTCCTGCGGCTGACGCCCGCGCACGACCGGCTGCAGATGCTGCTGCACAACGAGATCGACATCTCGGTCGAGGGCAAGCACCGCGAGTACGACGACGTCTTCGGCAACCGCGCGCGGCGGGTGCTGCTCGAGACGCCGTTCAAGGAGCTCATCATCGAGTCGAGGTCGCGGGTGGAGCTGCTCGACACCGATCCGCTGAGCTTCCGTCCGCTGCGCGCCCGGTCGACGATCCCGCTCGTGTGGATGCCCTGGCAGCGCCAGATCTTGCAGCCGTTCCTCCTGCCGCCGGAGCTCGCGGAGAGCGAGCTCGCGGAGCTCAGCGAGTACGCGATGACGTTCGTGGAGCGGAACGACTACGACCTGCTCGACACGCTGCTCGACCTGAACGCGTCGATCTTCCAGGAGTACGAGTACAAGCAGGGGGCGACCAACCTGTCCACGACGGCGTTCGACGTGTACGCGAACCGCCGCGGCGTGTGCCAGGACTTCACGAACCTGTTCATCTGCCTGACGCGGCTGCTCGGCGTGCCGTCGCGCTACGTGTGCGGGTACATCTACACGGGGCCGAAGCACGAGAACCAGCGGCAGAGCGAGGCCTCGCACGCCTGGGTCCAGGTGTACCTGCCGGAGATCGGGTGGAAGGGCTTCGATCCGACGAACGGGATCCTGACGCAGACCGATCACATCCGCGTGGCGGTCGGTCGCAACTACGTGGACGCGACGCCGACCTCGGGCACCATCTTCGTGGGGGGCGGGGCAGAGCGCCTCGAGGTCGACGTGCGGGTCGAGCCGATCGACTGAGCGGGAGGGCCGCTCAGGGCCGCGTGGCGATCCAGTAGAGGAGCGCCGTGCGGCTGAGCCCGTTGTCGAGCTCGGTCAGCGCCTGCGCCTCCTCCCAGGCAGCCTCCTTGTCGACGACCGCGTGCGCCGCGGTCAGGAAGGCCTTCCAGGGCTCGTCCGCCGTGTCCGCGGCGGCCGACATCGCCGGCCACGCGTCCTCGATCCACTCCTTGGAGAGGAGCGACTCCGAGATGGGCGTGATCGGGAGCATCTGGATGCCATACACGTACTCGGGGTTCTGCCCGAACCAGGTCGAGAAATCGGCCTTGGTCGACCAGAGGACGCCGACAGCGCCGTTGTCCTTGAACGGCACGTCATAGACGGTGCTGTTCGAGGTGATCTGCCAGTAGGTCTGCGCGGAGGCCGTCTCCACCGCGAGGAGCAGCCGGCCGATGTTCATCACGTCCTCGTCGCCGAGCGCGTCGCCGAGGAGCTGCAGGCTGTACCAGGCGTTGACGGCCTCGGACGTGGACTCCTGGTTGCGGCCGTCCGCGAACGGGAACAGCCCCGAAGCCCAGGAGTGGCCCCGGAAGAAGTCCATGTTGCGGAACGGCGTGAAGTGCTGGTCCTTGGTGCTCGGGTTCGCGATGTCGCGGACGAGCCACAGCACCTTGTCGGCGTAGTTGTCGCGCCAGTTCTCATCGCCCTTCGCCAGCACGGCCGCCGCGTAGAGGAAGTAGCCGTAGTGGAAGTGGTGATCGTTGTAATACGCCTGGCCGAAGTCGGCGGTCTCGTCCGCGATGCCCTTCGTCGTCACGATGCCGCCCCAGGTCGAGTCGTAGACGAAGGGGTTCTCGTTCTCGCCGTTGAGCCACGGGTTGATGAGCGACTTGAGCCGCGCCCTGAGCTCCTCGGCGAGGTCCGCCTTGCCGACCACCTCGGCGATCTGCGCGAGGCGCGCGAGCTTGGCGAGCTCCTTGCCCCCGAAATAGGGGTCTGAACCGACGACCGCGTCGGCGGGCGTGAACCCCCGCTCGTCCTCGAGCGCCTCGACGACGGCTTCGCCCCACTGGTCCGAGACGCGGCGCGGGGCGTCCCAGCCGATCGCGCTGAGCGGGTACACGAGCTCCCACTCCGCCCCGGAGACGGCCTTCATGTCGCCGATCACGGTCGGGTACGAGAGGTCCGCCGTCAGCGCCTTCTCGAGGCGCTCGAGGTGGTGCGGCAGGGCCATGGTGAGGAGATCGCCCTCGCCCTTCGTCTTCCAGACGAAGCGCAGCGAGGCGGTGTCCTCGATGATCGACGCCTTGATGTCGCCGCCGACAGGGATGACGCCGGCGTGCTCGTCGAGCACGGCCGCGGCGTTCGGCCCGGGCACGAGCGCCAGGCGGAGCGACCCCACATAGGGCTCCGCCGCGTTCATCACGATGGCGTCCCACTCGAGGGTGATGGCGGGAGACGCATAGAGGACCCACGTCTGGCCGTTGTTGAGCGAGATCTCGAATCGATCGCCCGTGACCTTGGTGGGGCTCGTGGAGTCGCCGTTCACCGCGGTGAACGCCACGCCGTCGCCGGCGCGCACGGAGGGGGTGAGCCCGTCGTACATGGCCGTCACGTACGGCATCCCGTACACGATGGGCGCCGTCATGGAGCCGCCCTGCGCCGACCACTCGACGGTGACCGAGAGGAGGTCGGACGACCGGACGACGTGGCCCGTGACCGCCTGGCGCACGGTGAGCCCGAGCTGCGACGCGTCGGCCGACGTGACGGACGTGCTGTTCACCACGACGTCCGGCCGGGAGATCGACAGCCCCTGTCCGAGCGCCTTGAGATCGTAGGGCGCGGCGTTGATCCGCTGGTCGCCGTCGCCGAGCGCGAAGTTCATCCAGGTGGTGTTCGTGGGGAGCGGGGTGTCCAGCTCGCTCAGGACGTCGCCCGGCTCGAGCGGGTGCGGCGCCTCCGTGAAGCCCGGCTCGACCCCGGACAGCGGCCTGTCGCGGTTGAGCTCCCACACCTCGACCTCCTCGCCGCCGGCGCCGCCGGCGCCGCCGCCGCCGCTCCCGCCGCCGCCGTCGTTGTTGACCACCGGGCGCGTCGGGGGGTCGTCCCCGCCGCAGGCGGCGATCGCGCCGAGGCAACTCAGCAGGGTAAAGGTCCTTACCATCGGATGCTTTAGAATCATGATCTGGCTCCCTCGCTCCAGCGCTCATCGCTCCACCTGACGTGAGGCGAGTCGAGGGATGAGCCCTGGTGTCGTGGTAATTTCATCGATCTACAAGGAACGGTGCAAGATTCTTTCACGAAGCGCGGGGCCCGTCCAGCCCGGAGGAGGCGCAGGCGGCCGCGCGGGATGCCCTCGCGACGGCCTCAATCAGGCGATCGCCGCGCGCGATCATGAGTCCGCCGTGAGTCGGCTGCGTGGTTGTCCGCCCGTCCCGGCGGCCGTTATCGGGGCTTCGTAACGGGCTTTGCCGGCGCCTTCACCGCGCCTCTCTTCGCAGGCGTCTTGGCCGCGGTCTTCGCCGCCGACGCCGCCGCGCGCGGGGCCTCGGGCGCGCCGCCGCCGCGCACGAGCGCGAGCACCGCGTCCGCGTGGCCGTCGACCTTCACGCCGCTGAAGATGTGCTTCACCGTGCGGTCGGGGCCGATGATGAAGGTGCTCCGGATCGTGCCCATCACCTTCTTCCCGTACATCGTCTTCTCGCCGTAGGCGCCGTAGGCGTCGTGCGCGGTGAGATCCGGATCGCTGAGCAGCGTCACCCCGAGATCGTATTTAGCTCTGAACTTCCGGTGGCGCTCCGCCGAGTCGCGCGAGACGCCGAGCACCACGGCGCCGGCCTCGGTGAACGCGTGGAGGGCCTCGGAGAACGCCTGCGCCTCCCGCGTGCAGCCGGGCGTGTCGTCCTTTGGGTAGAAGTAGAGGACGACCGTCTTGCCCGGGAAATCGGCGAGGCTCACCGTCTTGCCGCTGTCGCTGTCGAGAGAGAAATCCGGGGCACGGTCGCCTGCATTCAACATCGCTCGCTCGCTCCTTGTCCGCCCGGAGGCGAGGAGGACTGACCCCCTCCCCCCCGCGGGGCGAGCACGATACACGGGCCGTCGCCGGCGCACCACAAGGCGTCGGCCGGGCGCACAGGCCCGAGCCGGCGAGTCGGCCGTCCCTCGGCCCCGGCAGGGCGGCGAGCGTTCAGGGCCAGCCCGGGTCCGGCTCGGGCGGGGCATGAATTCCGTCCCAGAGCGCCCGCACGGCGTGGGCGGGCCACGCGTCCCTGAGCCGCGGCCGTGCAGGGCCCCGCGCGCCGTCGCAGGGCGGCCGCGAGCCGTCGTGCGGGTGCCGCCGCGCCCACTCGTACATCGCGTCGCGCGTGGCGCGGTCGGCCATGGCCTCGAAGATCCGCATCCCGGCGCGGATGCGCCGCTCGAGGATCGCGAAGCCGCCGACCTGGATCGACGCCTGCGTGCACGGCAGCACGACCGGGGCCTCCTGCCCGAGCGCCTCGGCGAGCGCGACGAGCGCCCGCGCGATCGGGAACCGGGGGTGGTGCACGACGCGGCGCTCGATGAAGTTCTGCTCGTTGGTCACGAGGTCGCGCACGAGCGCGCGCTCGAGGGCGCGGTGCGGCTGGCCGGCCCGCCGCGCGCCCTCGTGCCGGGCCCACGCCTCGCGGACGAAACGCGAGCACCGGCCGGGCGCGAGATCGGCGCTCCGGCCGAGCAGGTGGTGGAGCACATGATACCAGGCGTCGAAGAAGATGAGGTGATTGGCGCGCTCCAGGAAGAGGAAGAGCTCTCGCAGCGCGGGCGGGGCGATCGCGCCGTCGCCGCGGTCGAGGAGGACCGCGATGTCGGTCATCAGCGAGCCCGCGTTGCGCGACACGAGGTGCGCCATGAGCAGCCAGGGCAGATCCGGCGGATGGGCGCGGGTGAGCGCATAGAGCTCGAGGTAGCTCTCCGTGCGGGTCACATTGTCGAGGTTCCGCTCGTCGAGCTCGGCGAGCAGCGCCGTGAGGCGCGCCACGTCGGCGCGGCCCGGCGCTTCCGAGCACACCGTCTCAGCCATGCCGGGCGGCTTTGCACGAGCCCGGCCATGGAGAATTCAAGGCTTTCCGGGTTCTCTCGGCGAGCCTGTGAAGCGGCGCGAGCTGTCGTGAACTGTGAGGGACCGCGCAGGCGGAGGGGCGCCCTGGGCCGGCTTGCCCCCAAAGGTCAACCGAGGTACCAAAGGCACATTCGTGAGACGCCCTCGACGGCGTCATCGAATGAGACGGCGCCGGCGCCGCTGGAGGAAATCATGACCCTACCTGTCCCCGTGTACATCGTCGCAGCGGCCCGGACGCCGATCGGCGCGTTCCAGGGCGCGCTCTCCCCCTTGCCCGCCCCGCGCCTGGGCGAGGTCGCCATCCGGGCGGCCCTCGAGCGGGCAAAGCTCTCTCCGGACGCTATCGAGGAGGTCTTCCTCGGCAACGTCCTCTCGGCGGGCATCGGGCAGGCCCCTGCCCGGCAGGCCGCCATCTATGCCGGCATCCCGAGCAAGGTCCCGGCCACCACGGTGAGCAAGGTCTGCGGCTCGGGGCTCCAGGCCGTCATCTTCGGCGCCAAGACGGTGGCGCTCGGCGACGCGGACGTGGTGGTCGCCGGCGGCATGGAGTCGATGTCGAACGTGCCCTACTACCTGCCGCAGGCGCGCACCGGCTACCGCATGGGCGACGGCAAGCTCGTGGACGGCATGATCCATGACGGCCTCTGGGACCCGTACGGCAACTTCCACATGGGCACCGCGGGCGAGGCGTGCGCGAAGGAGCACGGCTTCTCGCGCGAGGCGCAGGACGAGTACGCGAAGGAGAGCTTCCGCCGGGCGCTCGCCGCGCAGCGCGAGGGGCTCTTCGCCGCGGAGATCGCGCCGGTCGCCGTCCCGCAGCGGAAGGGCGACGCCGTGGTCGTGAAGGACGACGAGGGCCCGCCGGCGGGCAAGCCCGAGAAGTTCGCGTCGCTCAAGCCCGCGTTCCAGAAGGACGGGACGATCACCGCGGCCAACGCCTCGTCGATCAACGACGGCGCGAGCGCGCTCGTCCTGGCGAGCGAGCGGGCGGTCAAGGAGCACAAGCTGACGCCGCTCGCGCGGATCGTCGGCTACGGCGGCGCCGCGCAGGCGCCGGAGTGGTTCACGACGGCGCCGGCCGCGGCGATCGCGAACACCACGAAGAAGCTCGGGCTCAGCGCGGACCAGATCGACCTGTTCGAGGTGAACGAGGCGTTCGCGGTGGTGGCGCTCGCCGTGAACAAGCTCGCCGGGATCGACGCCCAGAAGGTGAACGTCCGCGGCGGCGCGGTCGCGCTCGGGCACCCGATCGGCGCGAGCGGCGCCCGCATCCTGACCACGCTGCTCTTCACGATGAAGGACCAGAACGCGAAGCGCGGCCTGGCGACGCTCTGCATCGGCGGCGGCGAGGCGCTGGCCGTCGTCGTCGAGCGGTGATCCGGCCGCAGCCCGTCGCTCCCGGCGCGCGCGGCGTTGAAGCCTTCGCCGCGCGCACGCCGACCTTGCCCCCTGCCACGCACACGAACAGCTACGCGCTCGGCGGCCGCGAGGTGCTGCTCGTCGAGCCGGCCACGCCGTACGAGGACGAGCGCCGCGAGTGGCTCGCGTGGGCGCGCGGCTTCGCCGCCCAGGGGCGGACGATCGTGGCGATCGCGGTGACCCACCACCACGCCGACCACGTCGGGGGCGCGCGCTTCTTCGCGGCCGAGCTCGGCGTGCCGGTCTGGGCCCACGCCGAGGCGGCCCCGCGCCTCCCCGGCGTGCCGATCGCGCGGCGCCTCGCGGACGGGGACGTCGTGCGGCTCGGCGGGCCGGAGCCGATGGAGATCCGCGTGCTCCACACGCCGGGGCACGCGCCCGACCACCTCTGCTTCCTCGACGAGGCGCAGGGCGCCCTCGTCTGCGGCGACATGGTGGCCGGCGTGGGGACCATCCTGATCGACCCCCGGGAGGGCGACATGGCGGTGTACCTGGCGCAGATCGAGCGGCTCGCGGCGCTCGGGGCGCGGGTCGCGCTGCCGGCGCACGGGATGCCGATCGACGCGCCCGAGGCGCTGTTCCGGCGCTACATCGCGCACCGGCTCGGGCGCGAGCAGAAGGTGGCCGCGGCGCTCGACGGGGCCGGCGAGGGGGGCGCGTCGCTCGACGGTCTCCTGCCGGTCGTGTACGCCGACACGGCGCCGGCGCTCTGGCCGATCGCGCGGCTCAGCCTGGAGGCGCACCTGATCAAGCTGGAGCGCGAGGGGCGAGCCCGGCGGGGCGATGACCGGTGGCGGCGGGCGTCGATGAGCGACGCCTGACCTCGGACGCCGTCCGTGCTCATCGAGCCTGGCCGGCGTCGGCCGGCGTGGCCAGGAGCCGCCGCGGGGCTACAGGCCAGTATGATTCCCCGTGATCCAGACGGTCGCGTGGGAGCCGTCGGGCTGCGTGGCCCAGGTGCGGACGCGGTACTTGCTCGTGGCGACCTGCTGCGCAGTCCCGTAGTTCTCGTGGTAGTAGAGGAACACCGGAGTCGAGCAGTGCCCGCGGCCGGTGAGCGGGTTGTCCCACTCCCACGCGCCCGCCTGCTCCTTGTACGTGAGCTGCACGAACTTGCTCGTGGCCGAGTCCCAGCGCTGCACGCGCGTCGCCATCTTGGTGTTCGCGCAGTCGCTGATCGCCTGCGACGCGTCGCTCCACGACGTGGAAGAGGAGCCCCAGAAGGACGGCTGCACGACGAAGCTGTACGTCTCCGGGGTCTGGTGCTGGTAATAGCTGGGCACGGGGAAATCGACGATCGTCGTCGCTCGATCCTGCCCGCTGGCCGGACAGATGCTGTCGATCCACTGGTAGGAGCGGACATACGTATCGCTTGCTCCGACCGCGGTGAGCTGCGCGCTGGTGAAGTTCGGGTCGGTCCCCATCGCGCAGGGGTCCGGGTTTCCCCCGAGCGCCTCGGCGCTCTCCGCCGTGTCTTCATCGTCGAAGCTGCCGTCATCCGCCACCACGCAGCCCGTGACCATCGAGATGGTGATGAGAACGAGACCGACATGAACTGCAGCGATCTTCATGGTGCGACTCCCCTTGAGTTGCCGGCCTCTCTGGCCCGCGCCCGACCAGAGAGCAGGGAACGTGCCCACGACGATCCGGTGCGCGCTCCGGGGCGTTCGACGCGCTCGCGGCGCAAGATCGCGGCGCGGGCCGTGGGGCCGACCGCCGCTTCTCCGGCGATGGAGGCGGCAGCCTCCTCCATCGGCAGGGCGACGGAGGCTCGCGCCTCCACCCCGGCGAGCTCGCTGGTCCCGTGTACGGCCCTGTGCGGTCACGCGTTCACGCGCGCGACGCGATTTCAACAGGTTGACGCCTCGACTACTCTCCAGGTCGAGGTGACCGATGGACGACCGGCGACTCTACTGGATCGCGCTGCTATCGCCTGCGCTCTCGGCTGCGGCCTGCGCCGCGCCGACGCCCGACGAAGGCCCGACCGCGACCGCGCGCGCGGCGCTCACCGTCCTGGAGGACCAGCGGCTCGCCGAGCCCGCGCCGGAGGCGCTGCGCCTCTTCGGCTTCGCCGTCGCCGGGAGCGGGAGCACGGTGCTGATCGGGGCGCCGGACGAGGCGGGCATGACGCGAGGAGCGGTGCACGTCTACACGGTGGCCGGAGGGGTCGCGACATTCGCCACCACGCTCGAGCCGGGTGACGGCGAGGACGGCATGCGGTTCGGCCGTCAGGTCGCCATCGACGGCGACACCGCCGTGGTCATGGCCGGCGCCGACTACGAGGCGAGCTCGATCGAGGAGCGCATCTATGTGTTCGGCCGGGGCGACGAGGGATGGTCCGAGCAGGCCCTGCTGACCATCCCGGAGGTGATCACGGGCGGCCTGTCGACGATGGCCGTGGACGTGGACGGCGACACGGTCGTGGCCAGCGATGTCTGCGAGGATGGCGATGTCGCCCTGGGCCGGGCGTTCGCGTTCACCAGGGCGGGCGTCGCGTGGTCGCCGCGCGTGGAGCTCGTGCCGCACGACAGCCCTCGCGGCCTCGGCTGGTCGGTCGCGCTCTCGGGCGACACCGCGATCCTGGGCGCGCCCCAGGACGACCCCGAGGGGCGCTACAGCGCCGGATCCGCCTATGTGTTCGTGCGCGAGGGCGGCGCGTGGACGCAGCAGGCGAAGCTCGTGCCGCCCGACAGCGGCGTGAACCTGGCCTTCGGCACGTCGGTCGCCGTCGAGGGCGACACCGCGGCGATCGGGGCCAAGAGCGCCGTGTACATCTATGCGCGCCACGACGGCGTGTGGACCCAGCAAGCGAAGCTCACGCCCGCGCTGACCGGGTCCGCGGCGACCGGGGTGCAGCTCCTGCGCAACGCGGTGCTGGCCGGGTTCGTCGGCGTGAACGATCAGAAGGGCGTCGCCTCGGTTTTTCATGGCGGAGGAGCGACGTGGGTGGAAGCGCGCACGCTGGTCCCGTCGGATGGCCATGCGTTCGACTTCTTCGGTCTGAGCACCGGCTATGCTGGAGGGAGCGCGATCGTCGGGGCGCCCTACCTGGGCGAGGCGCCCAGCCGCGCCGGCGCGGCGTATGTTTATGCGCTGCCGTCCCTCGATGGCGGGAGCTGCGCCGCGGATGAGGACTGCCTGAGCGGCACGTGCCTGGCGGGCGAGTGCGCCCCCGGCGGCGGCAGCGCGACGGGCGCGGGAGGCAGCGGCGGCGGCAGCGCGACGGGCGCAGGTGGCGCCGGCGGTGACAGCGCGACGGGCGCAGGCGGCAGCGGCGCAGGCGGCGGCGCCACGGGCAGCGGCGGCGCCAGCACCGCCGGCGCAGGCGGCGCTGGCGGCGACAGCACGGCGGGCGCAGGCGGCGCCGGCGGCGAAAGCGCGGCGGGCGCAGGCGGCGGCGGCGACAGCACGGCCGGCGCAGGCGGCGGCGACGGCGCAGGCGGCGGCGACGGCGCAGCCGGCGGCGACAGCACGGCAGGCGCAGGCGGCGACAGCGCAGGCGGCGGCGACAGCGCGGGCGCAGGCGGCGACAGCACGGCGGGCGCAGGCGGCGGGGGATGTCAGATGGGCAGCCCGGACCGGCCGGCGCAGCGCGCTCCGGCGATCGCGGTCGTCCTCTTCGCGCTCGCAGCCGTATCCGCGCGACGAACCAGGGGCTGGATAGCGTGGGTCCCCTCCTGAGCGCTCCGAGCGACGGGGACATGGCGGCGGGCAACGGCGGATGACGCGTGGCCGCGCGCGCTGGGGCGCGCAGCCCGCCGCTCACATCCAGAGGCGCGCCACGATTCCGAACGTCCCGGGTCCCGGCACCCCACCCTGGTTCTCGCCGCAGACAACGACCTTCTGGCCCGAGTAGATCGCGGCGCGGTGGATCCCGCCCTGATCGCCGACGTACAAGGAAACAACGCCGCCGGTACCGAAATTGGCATCGATCCTCCCGTCGCGCGTGTAGCGCGCGAGCACCGGCCCCGCCGAGGCGCCGCCGCCCGCGTTGCCCACCACGAGGATCCGGCTGTCGGGCAGCAAGACCACGTCTTCCGCGACGTCGTCACCGCTGGTGATCGGCGCCGTGACGACGCCGCCGGCGCCGAAGCTCGGATCGTCGGCGCCGTCTTCGAGGAGGCGGCGAACCTGGAAGTCGGCGTCGCCATTCTGGTTCGACGCGCCGGCCACGAGGACGCGGCCGTCCGCGAGGAGGGCGAGCGCCGCGGCCCGCTCGCTGCTCCCGGGCACGGCGATGACCCGCTGACCGCCCGTCCCGAACGCCGTATCCGGTTGTCCGTCGGCAAGCAGGCGGGCGACGACAGCGTCGCTCTCGCCGCCCGATTCCACGTGGCCCGCCACGAGGATCCGACCCTCGCCGTCGACGGCCATGGCCTGCGCGACGAACGACGGGCTCAGGACCACATGGGCGCTCCCCGCGCCGAAGGAGCTGTCGGGAGCGCCGTCCGGGGAGGCGCGCGCCACGAGCGGCTCGCCGCTTCGATCGCCGACGACGAGGATCTTGTTGTTCGACAGCACGAGCCCGTCCGTCACCGTCTCGCTGCCGCCCGTATCGATCAGCGCCTTGCCACCGCTGACGTTGCCGAACAGCGCATCACCGGTCGCCCCGTTCGCCCCGAGGCGCACGAGCGCGATGTCGCGCGGCTCCGGGGTTTCGTGCCAGCCCATCGCGATGATCTTGCCATCGAGCTGGTGCCCCACCGCGTGCGCCTTGGCTGTGGAGCCGGAGGAGCCGCCGAACCGCACCGACACGAGCTTTCCGTCGGAGAACGTGGGATCCATCGCGCCGTCGCCGGTCAGGCGCGTGACCTTCATGGAAGATCCGCCGAGCCCGCCGGCGCCCCACCCCGTGGCGAGGATCTGCCCGCCGACCACCTCGATGTCCGTCAGGTAGCCGCCGTCGTCGGCCCCGAAGCTGATGGCGGCCAGGCCTGTCGCCGCGGCGCCGAACGTATCGTCGAGGGCGCCGGGGCGGCCGGTGATCTGGGCATCGGCCACGGTGGCTGTCCTCTCCCGGGCGCCGGAGGTGCCCGACAGGGTGAAGGAGACCGTGTTGCCGAGGGCCAGAGGCGCCTCCGCGCCCACCGTGACCTCGGCCTTGGTCTGCCCTGCCGGCACCGTCACGCGGTCGATCACCAGGCCTACGGGAGGGCTTACCGGCAGCACCGTCACATCGCCGCTGAAGCCGCCGGTGCGCCGGATCTCGATCTCGAGGACGTTCTTCCCGCCGAGGGGGACCGTGATGTTGGGCGTGAGGACGGCCAGGGAGAAGTCAGCAGCTCCCGTCTCGCCGCCCCCGGCGCCGTCCCCGCCGGCGCCACCCCCGCCGGAGCCGGGCGCGTCGGGGCGGCCGCCGGTGCCGGATGACGTCTCACCATCGGACGGGCTCGCGTCCGCTTCGAGGTCCACGTCGTGGATGCCCAGGATCTGCTGGCAGCTCGCGGAAGCCAGCGGGAACAGCGATGTGAGGAGGAGCGGGAGCAAGCGGGCCGGGCGCCGACGAGGAATCATCGCCGTCATCCTCGCATTGCCGCCCCCGACGTCAACAAGGGCGGCGCGCAGGGCAGAGTGATGGCCGGTTCAGGTCGAGCTCACAGGGGCAGCGTCGCGTCGGGCGGCGGCGGGGCGGCCGCCTCGCGGTGGGGCTCCGCGAGGGCGGCATGGCCCCGGCGTGGTTGACGAGGAGAATCAGCGCCGGCTACGCTGCTTACCCCCGATGAACCGGGGAGGGACGTGCGCGGAACGCGGATGGGCTGGCGAGCGGAACACCGGATCTTGACCGAGGCGGGAGTCACGGTTGCGCCCGGTTTGACGGAAGCCGAGCTCGGCCGAGCCGAGTCCGTCATCGGCGCCAGGTTTCCGCCTGATCTGCGCTCCTTCCTTTCGGAAGGGCTGCCGCTCGGCGGGCGCTTTCCCGACTGGCGGGCGCCAGACTCGGCGGAGATTCGCCGGCAGCTCGACTGGCCCTTCGAAGGTTTGGCGTTCGATATCGAGCACAACGCGTTCTGGTTGGACGCATGGGGCGCTCGGCCCGCGGCGCTGCCGGAAGCGATACGGACCGCGCGGGCCATCGTCACAGAGGCGCCCCGCCTGATTCCGATCGCGGGCCACCGCTACATTCCGGCGGAGCCAGATCTCGCCGGAAACCCTGTGTTTTCAGTCTACCAGACCGACATCATTTACTACGGCAGCGATCTCGCGACGTACTTGCGGCACGAATACCATCAGATATCTTACATCGACGCCGTCCGCGAAGAAACGCGCAGGATCCGGTTCTGGAGCGAGCTTGTGGATGCCAACGAATAGCGGACCGCGCCGCGGGATATTGCAGGAATGAGCTTGTCGCGCCGGCTTCGCCGTCGTCCTGGCGCTCGCGACGGAACAACGGCACGTTGAGCAGGCGCATGGATCCAACGTTGGCTGCAGAAGTGTCTCGCCTCCATGAGGTGGCATGGAGGGATCAAACCCAGTGGAGGCTCGCGCTCGGCCGCGCGGAGCGCTTGCTGCGCGAACACCTCGAAACGGAGCCGAACTGCATAGATGCCTTGACGTCACTCGGCGCTGTGTTGTCTGACGCGGGGCGGCACCGCGAAGCCCTGACAGAGCTGCGACGCGCTGAAGCGCTCGGGTCCACCGACGCGAACACGTATTACAATCTGGCCGTCGCCATGATGAACACAGACGAGCGCGGCAAAGCACGCGGCCACTTCAAGCAGGCCTCTCTGCTCCAGGCGGGGGCAGGCACCCTGCAGGCCTACTTCGATCCCCATGGTCAATAAGGAGGGTGCTCCGTCGCGTGCCATGGCGTGGGGCGTGGGGCCGCCTTCTTCCGCCATGGCGCCGCCACCCCTGAGCAGGGTCTCTCGTCGCGTTTTCCCGTCGTTTCGCGTCGGCATGGGGTGTGCTCAAGGCCGAGCGTCATGCCGACGCTCGAGCACAACGCCCTCGTCGAGATGTTCCGTGAGCACCCGGAGCTCGCGCCCCACTTCCTCGCGACGCTCCTCCACGTCGAGGTGCCGCCGCACGCCTCCGTCGCGGTGGTCGAGTCGTCGCTCGACCAGCTCATCCCGGTGGAGTTCCGCGCGGACCTGGTGCTCGAGCTCCGCGGCGCGACTGGCACGCTCGTGCTGGCGATCGTCGTCGAGGTCCAGCGCGACGTGGACCCGGACAAGAAGTTCTCGTGGCCGACGTACGTCACGGTCGTGCGCGCCAGGAAGCGCTGCGGCACGGTCGTCCTCGTGGTCGCGCCGGACGCGGGCGTGGCGGCCTGGGCGGCGGAGAACATCGACCTCGGCCTGGGCCTCGGCAACGTCGCGCCGCTGGTGCTCGGTCCGGCCGTCGTCCCCGAGATCACCGACCCGGCCGACGCGGAAAAGGAGGCCGAGCTCGCGGTGCTCTCGGCGGTGGCGCACGGCAACGGGCCGAACGGGCTCACCGTGGTCCAGGCGGCGCTCGTTGCCCTCGGCCGGCTCGACCAGGAGCACGCCATGGTCTACTTTCAGCTCATCTGGAACGGGTTGCGTGAGCCGATGCGGCAAGCTCTGGAGGCGTTGGTCATGGAACGGCAGATCGAAGGCGAGGCGACTTTTCCCCCGTTCGTGCAGAAGCTCATCGATCGCGGCATGCGCGAGGGCGAGCTCAAGGGCATGCGCGAGGGCGAGCTCAAGGGCATGCGCGAGGGCGAGCTCAAAGGCAAGAGGGACACGCTGTTGCGGCTGCTTGCGCGCGCGGGGCTCGTGCTCACCGAGGACGAGAGAGCGCGCGTCCAGGCATGCACGGACATCGCGACCCTCGACCGCTGGATCGATAACGTCCTCGGGGCCAAGACTGCCGCCGAAGTGCTCTCCTGACGGTCGACGGAGGCAGCCCGACAAGGCGGGAAAGCCCGCTGCCGCGAGGCCCGGAGACGTACGTGAAGGACGGGATCAGCGCAGCGCCGTCGTGACGACATACCGCGTCTTGCCCGACTCCGGATCCACGCAGTCCTTGTAGTACTGCCCGGGCGGGTGGAGCTTGCTGCAGTGAGCCTGGCAGTCTCCGACGATCTCGATCATCCCGCAGGCCTCGAGATCCCCCTCCCCGTCGACGTGCCCCGCCGCGCAGTCGCGCCGCGCCGCGCGCGACAGGTCGACGCTCGCCCTGTTGTAACAGGCGCGCAGGTACGGCGTCTCCGCGAAGAGATCCCCCCAGAAGGCCCCCTCGACGTGAGGATACGCCTCCCGCTCCTCGCGCCCGACCTCGTGGCGCAGCGGGTCCTGGTGAGAGCGCATCGAGATGACGACCGACACGCCATAACGGTTCGTGCGCGCCGCCAGGCAGGCAGAGACGATCTGCTTGCCGGCCGGGTCGAGCGGGCCCGCGCCCCACGCGTCGGCGAGGCCGAGCTCCCCGTGATACACCTCGTCGTGGGTCCTGCCAGCGGCGTCGGTCCAGGAGAAGCTGAAGCTCTGGGACGCGTCGAGCGCGCAGCTCACCATGTATTTCACGAGCGTCCGGAAGAGCTCTCCCCCCTCGCCCGGATCCTGGAGCGTCAACGCCGCCTCACGACTGAGCGCGTTGGCGCTCAGCGCGTTGGCGCTCAGCGCATTGGCGCTCAGCGCGTTGGCGCTCAGCGCGTTGGCGCTCAGCGCATTTCCGCTCACGAGCGCATCGGAGCTCGAGATGAGACCGTCAGTCTCCTCCTCCGACGCGAGCTCGGGCGCCATGCAGCCGGTGATCGCGAGAAGGATGCCTGCGCATCCAAGCATACCCCTGGTTTTCACGTGATGAGACCTCGGTAGCGAGCCAAGAGGAGCGCTCGCGCTCCCCGATCACAGCACGCCCTCCGGCGCTTCGCTCAGGGCGACCGCTGCCGGGAACTCTCCACGTCTATGGACAGGGTACGGCGAATCACCTGCTCTGTCAGCTCTTAATTGCACGTCCTGTGCAGATTCACCCGTGGGACAGCGGCGCTCTGCTCTGACCCGTTCCGACCTGTTCCGACCCACTGCGCCGCGAGCTCCAGTGTGCGGGCGTTGTCGGGGACGTGGGAGAGAAAGCGCCTGCGCCACTCGGCGTCACGGACGCTGCCCGCCCGCTCGAGCAGCTTGTCGCGCGCCGAGGCGATGGCGACCGAGGCCCCGCCGAGATCGCCGTTCGCCGCGAGGGCTTCGGCGTACACCAGCCGGATCATCGACTCGCCCTCTTCCAGCCCGCCGAGCGACTCGAGCGCGGCCAGGGCCTCGCCGGCGGCCGCGAGCGCCTCGCCCGCGCGCCCGAGCCCGAGCAGCGCCCGCGCGCGCAGCGCCGTGGCCGCGACGCGCAGCGGCGACGCGCTCTCCAGCGCCCCGGCGAGGCGCGCCTCGCGCTCCGCGGCGCCGAAGTCGCCGGCCAGCAGGGCGATCTTCGCCAGGTACGAGCGCGACACCACCTCGGCGCGCGGATCGCCGAGCCGCTGGCTCGACGCGAGCGCCGCCTCCTCGACCGCCCGCGCCTCCGCGAGCCGACCGCGGTAGGCGAGGACCTGCCCCAGGCTGGCCTGCGCCGCCGCCGCCACCTCGTGGAGGCCCATCCGCTCGGCGGCCTCCAGCACGGAGCGGAGCGCCATCTCGGCGCCCTCGAAATCGCCGAGCTCCCCGTACGAATAGCCCAGGTTCGCCCGGGTGATGCACGCGTTGCGCCGGTCGCCGACCTGCTCGAACGCCGCCAGCGCGGCCTCCAGGCCCGTGACGCAGGCGCCGGGGTCGCCCCCGCTCATCGCGCGGAAGGCGCGCGCCTGGTGGAGCCCCGCGACCACCTCGGCGCCCGCCGCAGACCCGTCGCCGAGGGCGCGCTCCACCGCCGCGATCAGCGCGTCGACGACGGCGAGGCGGCCGGTGAAGGCCAGCGTCGAGGCCCCCATGGAGAGACAGGTGCTCTTCGCGCCCTCGGCGCCTCGCAGCGCAGGCAGGACGACCGCCGTGCCCGTCCACCGCTCCACCCCCTCGAAATCGCCCAGCTTGCCCATGGCGGCGACCACCTGCGCGACGGCCGTGAACCACGGCGCCGAGCCGCGCGCGAGGTGCCGGGCCGCCTCCGTCCCCCGCTCCTCGGCGAGCGCGAGGTCGCCGCGCCACACGTGGGCCTCGGCCTGGACGAGCCGCAGCGCCCCCACCACGGCGGGCTCCGGGGCGCACGCGAGCCCGCGCTCGGCCCGCGCGATCGCGGCGCCGAGGTCGTTGCCCTCCAGGGCGTGCTGCGCGGCGCGCAGGTACGCCGCCGCGGCGCGCGCCGGCACGACGCCGCGCTCGAAGTGCTCCGCGAGCGTCATCGCGTCCGGCTCGCCCGCGGCCTCCAGCCAGGCGCCCGCCAGGGCGTGGCCGAGCCGCCGGTCCGACTCGGTCAGCATGCCGTACGCCGCCTCGCGCACCAGCGCGTGCCGGAAGCGGTACTCGACCTCGCCCCGCAGCCGCCCCGGGCCGCGCCGGTGGATCACCTCGCGCCGCTCCAGCTCCGAGAGCCACCGCGTCACCCCCGCCCCGCCGAGCAGCGCGCTCACCCCGCTCGGCCAGAACGCCTGGCCGAACACGCTCGCCGCCCGCAGCACGCGCCGCGCCTCCGCGTCGAGCGCCTCGATGCGCGCCTGCACCATCGCGAGCACCGTCTCCGGCAGGTCGGCCCCGTGGCCGGCCGCCACCGCCCGCACCTGCTCTTCGAGGTAGAACGGGTTGCCGTCGGCCCGGTCCACCAGCGTCGCCACGAGCTCCGCGCTCGCCTCGTCGCCGAGCGCCGCGCGCACCAGCCGCTCGCTCGCCCGGCGCGTGAGCGGCGGCAGCATCATCTGGTTGCCGAAGCGGCCCTGCGCGAGCCCGGGGAACATGTCGTGCACCTCGGGGCGGCCCAGGCCGAGCACGAGGAACGGCAGGTCCTTCAGGCTCCGGAGCGCCGCCTCCACCATCGTCACCGTGGGCAGGTCGCCCCACTGCAGGTCCTCGAGGATCAGCAGCACCGGCTGCTTCGCGCACTCGGCGCGGATGAACTCCTCCCACGACAGCCGGAGCTGATCGCCCATCAGCAGGCGGTTGCGCCGCGCGGCGCCGACCTGGATGTCGTCGTCAGGGAACGGCGCGCCCACGAGCTCGCCGAGGAAGGCGCTGACGCGCCCCACGTCGAGCTCCCCGTGGCGCTCGACCCGCGCCCGCACCTTGCGCCGCCGCTCCTCGAGCGGCTCGCCGTCGACGATGCCCATCGCGCTCCGCAGCGCGCGCGACAGCAGCCCGAACGCCGAGCCGGAGCTCATCGGGTCGCCCTGGCCGACCCACACCTCGACGCCGCCGCCCCCGGCGTCGCGCGCGCCGTTCGCGCCGCGCGCCGCGACGGACGGCACCTTCTCGAGGAACTCCTGTCGCAGCCGCGATTTGCCCATCCCCGCCGCGGCGACGACCAGCAGCGCGCCCGAGGTCGACTCCTCGATGCTCCGATCGAGCTCCGCGCTCAGCACCGCGAGCTCCCGCTCCCGCCCCACGCACGCCATCGGCTTGCCGAGCAGCGCCGGCGCGGTCGCCACCTTGAGGTCGTCCCGCGCCCCGTGCAGGAACCGCGCGCCGCCCTCGCAGCTCGTCTCGAACCGGCCGCCGAGCAGCCCCGCCGTCACCTCGTCGATCCGGACCGCGGCCGCGGGGGCTGGCTCGCCGCGGGCCGGCAGGAGCTGCACCGCCCGGTCGATGAGCTCGCCCATCGGGATGCGCGACGTGAGCTCCGCCCGCCCCGTCACCAGCGCCACCGGCGCGCCCCCGAGCAGCGCGCGCAGCGCGAGCGCGCAGCGGGCGGCCTGCGCCGCGAGATCCGTGGCCGCCTCGGCGCTCGTCAGCACGAGCAGCGGCGACCTCGCGTCGATGAGCTCGAGCTGCCCCTGGTAGCGCGCCGCGAGCGCGCGCAGCTCCTCGGTCCGGTCGAGCGCGCGCGCCTGCTCTTCCTCCTGCGAGCGCGTCTCCTCCTCGGGCGCCGAGCGCTCGTGCGCGAGGACGAGGCACGTGACGCGCCGCTCGCTGCTCGTGAGCTCCAGGACGCGCACCGGCGCGGCGGCCGCGCGGCCGTCCGCAGAGTCGACGCCGCGCACCTCGATCGCGCCGAGCGCCTCGGCGACGGCCGCTCCGTCGCGGGGCCGCTCGCCCGGCTGCTTCGCGAGCATGGTGGCGACGAGCGCGTCGAGCTCCTCGGACAGCTCGGGGCGGAGCTCGCGGAGGCGCGGCGGCTCGTCGAGGAGCACCTTGACCAGCACGGCGAGCGCCCCTGCGCCCTGGAAGGCGGCGCGCCCGGTGAGGCACTTGAACAGCACGCACCCGAGCGCGAACACGTCCGCGCGGGCGTCGACGCTCCGCTCGCCGCGCGCCTGCTCGGGCGCCATGTACTCCGGGGTCCCGAGGACGGTGCCGGGCATCGTGATCTGCTGGTCGATCCGGAAGCGCGCGATCCCGAAGTCGAGCACCATCACCCGATCGAGCCGCCCCTCGACGAGCAGCAGGTTGCTCGGCTTGAGATCGCGGTGGACGATGCCCTGCCGGTGGATGGCGCCGAGCGTCCCCGCGACCTGCGCGACGACATCGACGCTCTCGGCCGGGGTGAGGCCCCGCGCGGCCATGCGCTCGGCGAGCGTCTCGCCGGAGAGCCACTCCATGACGAGATACGGCTTGCCGTCCGCGGTGACGCCGTGATCGATGTAGCGCACGACGCCGGGGACGCGCAGGGCCGAGAGCGCCTGCACCTCGCAGGAGAAGCGCCCGAGCTCGCTCTTGCCGGCGCGGCGAAGCACCTTGAGAGCGACGGTGTCGCCGGTGCGCCGGTCGCGCGCGCGGTAGACGTGCCCCATCCCGCCGGAGCCCGCGAGGGCCTCGATCTCGAACCGCTCGTCGACGATCTCTCCCGCGCGCATCAACCGCCGTGGATCCAGCGATATCACGCGCGCGGCCCTCCTGGTCCGGATCCGGTCCCCGGCTGGTGCGCGGACTCACATCATGGCCGGCGCGGCCGGTTCATTCGCGCGATGCGATGCGTCGCGGTGACGTGGCGCGGAGAGCGCTTCAGCGCGGGCGAACTGACGCCGGTGTGATCCAACGGACCAGCTGCGGTTCATGCGGTTCACCTGGACGCGTTGCTGTCATCCTGGCGCGGCCTGCGCCGGCCTCTCTCAAGCCCCCACAGCGGAGCACGGTTCCCCGCCGCGCTACCGCGCGTCCCTGGGTGCTGCCGCGTCTTCGCCGACCGAACGCCGAGCGCAGCCCGAAGGGGGCGCCGCCGGCCCCGCATTCGTCGCGTCGTCAGGGCACCTGGAGCCGCTGACTCGGCTCCAGCTCAGAAGCCGGCGTTCATCCCGATCATGAACGGGAGCCAGTTCTCGTAGGCGACGTTGACCACCCCGATCTGGAACCCGTGCAAGGTGCGGCAGACGTTGACCAGGCCCACCTGAACGCCGTACAGCGTTCGACAGACGTTGACCAGGCCCACCTGGATCCCCTTGAGGGTCCGGGCCTCGTTGTACGCCAATGCGATCTGCATGCCAGTGGCGTCGAAGTACGCGTAATTGATTCCCAGTGGGGAGATTTGCACCCCTTCGAGCTGGCTGACGACGAAGTTGCTGCCGAGGAACAGGGCGAGCTGCACCCCCTGGAGGACGTCGGCCCAGTTGAGGATGAGCGCCACCTGGAGCCCCTGCGTCTTCCTCGGCAGGTAAGTACGGAAGCCCATGATGGTGGGGTCCGCGAGGAGCGGCTCGTGGAAGAGGGTGGAGAAGAAGTCGTCCGTGGCCGTGGCGGCCTCACCGCTGCCGAAGCCGAAGCTGCTGCGGAGCGGGCTCCTCTTCAAGCCCGATTCGCCGGCGTTGATGTTCCCCCCTAACCCGATCTGGATCCCGGCGAAGTGATCCGCCACGAAGTTGGTCATTGCGATCTGCAGCCCCATCATGTTGTTTGCGGTGTTGTTGATGAGGTTCACCTGCAGCCCGTAGAAGATATCCGCGAAATTTGCAATTCCACCGATCTGGATGCCGGCGAAGCCGACGAAGCGCTGCCCGGTCCAGGTGGCGCCGCTCCCGTTGAACAGGCCGGCGACCTGGATGCCGCCCCCGCCGCCGGAATGCCAGTTGACGCCTCCCGCGAGGCAGATCCCGCCGCAGAGCCCAGCGGCGCGGTTCATCCCTCCGGCGATCTGGATACCCCATGCATCCCTGCCGACCCAGTTGGCCACGCCGCCCACCTGCACGCCTGCAGCGTCGCCGTCCTCACGGTTGATCAGCCCCGCCTCGATGCCGTAGAGGCCGGAGAGCCTGCCGTAGGGGAGGTTCAGGCTGAGACCGATGACGCGCGGCGCTTCTTCCTCTGGAAAGCTCAGCGGAGGCACCAGCGAGACGTGCAGCGGGCTGTAGCGATATCGAGGGGGCTCGTCAGCCCGGCCCAGCGCGGGCACGAGCAACGCGGCGACGAGCATGCGCCGGCGCAGCGCTCCGTGCTGATTCGTCGTCGCTGCCAATCCTACCCCTCCTGGGCAGGAACGATAGCATGGCGGCGATCGCCCGGATGCGGCTATCTGAGACCGGGCATGGTATCATCGATCCGTGCCGTGCCGCCCGCGTCTCGCCGCCTCGTGGCTGCTGGTCCTGCTGCTTCTTCTATCGCAGGGGGGTTGTCTGGTCTTCACCTCCCGCGCGAGCCTGCGCCAGGCGCGGTACCTGGCCTACGAAGCGACCAGCGTCCGCTCGCACGACGTCAGCGCGCAGGTCGAGCGGGTGCTCCTGAACGACCTGAAGAAGCCGATCTTCGACGATGCGCGCTACCAGGCCGACCTGCGCATCTTCGCGATCCGCATCGCCGCCCGCCACGCCGGCAAGGATCCCAGGAGCGCGCCGGATGGTTTCACCGCGGACAGAGTGGAGCTCTATTATCGCCAAGGGCAGGCGCTCACCGAGCGCCTGGGTGAACAATGGGTACAGCTCGTCCAGGCTCGGGCCCTCTATTTCAATGCCGCCGGGCAGAGCGGCGTGGCGGAGCGGGCGCTGCAGGAGCTGAAGCGAGCGCTCCTCCAGCATCGTGTCGAGGAGGGCGATTTCTTCGGCATCACCACCGATGACGCGCTGGCCACGGTCTACGAGGACATGGGTCGGCTCGACCAGCGCGACCAGGCCCGCACACGAGCGCTCGACGCAGCCCGGATCTACTTCGCGCAGGGGGGCCACGCAGACGAAGAATACCGCGCATACCACGACTTGCTCCTGCATCGCATGGCCGATCTGACGCGGGGTCCCCCCGACCAGGAGACCGCCGTGGCCCCGGCGGCGGTCCTGCGGCTCTGGGAAACGGCGCGGCCCCTGGCCGACGACTACGTGCCCTTGCCGGTGCGGCACCTGAGCTACTATCGCAGCGCCGAGTACCTGGCGGAGGCAGGCGATCCCCGTCGAGGACTCGCGATCATCCAGGAGTGGCAGGACGACCTGGAGGAGCACCGGGGGACGCGCGCCCTCGACGCGGCGGCCGCTCTCGAGGCGACCTGCTTCCTCGGCCGGGTGCACCTGGCGATGGGGGATGCCGGGAAGGCGCAGTCCTACCTGGAATCGTGTCTGAAGAGCCTCGACGGGGTGGAGCACCGGGAGCCGCTGCTGCACCAGGCCCTCGGGCTCGCCTACGAGCGCCAGGGGGCGTTCGACAAGGCGGAGGCGGAGTACCGGAAGGACGAAGCAGACATCGAGCGCCTGCGCAAGAGCTACAGCCTGGAGCAGCGAGCGGCCTTCTTCAACAGCCGGGTACGGGGGTCGTACTGGGGGCTGATCCGCAGCGCCATCCTCCAGAACGAGGGGCGAGCGCTCGACGATGCGACGTGCGGCAAGCTCCTCGCCTACTCGGAGCTGATCCGGGCGCGCCAGCTCGTCGAGCTCGCGGAGGAGAGGCGCTGTGGCGGATCGGCGCCCGCGGAGGAGCCGGCCGGGCGCATCGACCTGGCCAGGCTGCGCCGAGGGCTGCCCGGCGGCGCGTTGCTGCTGGATTACGTCGCCACAGGTCGCGACCTCCTCGCGCTGGTGGCCGTCAGCGAGACACAATGCCGGGGCCAGCTCATCCGCCTGAGCGCCGGCTTCACCTCGAGGCTGAAGAAGCTCAACGAGGAGCTGGGGCACCCCATCCGGCCCCTGGACGTGCTGGAGCTCGAGCTGGGGGAGGTGGGGAGACAGGTCCTGGGCCCCGTGCGCGACTTGATGGAAGGGAAGCGGGAGCTGGTGGTGCTGCCGGACGGCCCGCTCAACCTCGTTCCCTTCGACCTGCTCAGCCTGGCGCCGCGGCGGGCACGGTACCGTGCGCTCATCGAGGAGCACGTGGTGCGCCTGTGGCCGTCGCTGCGAGCGCCGCCGTGCCTGCAGCGGCCCGGGCAACGCGAGGAGCAGCGCCTGCTGGCGGTCGCGGACCCTTGCTATACGGGCCGTTTCCAGCGTCTGGGCGATACCCTGAGCGAGGTGCGGAGCATCGCCGAGCTGTTTCCCGGCGATGCGTACGTCCTCAAGCAGGACATGGCCCTGCGCTCGACGCTCCGGGAAGGAGACTGGCGCGCCTATACCCACGTGCACCTGGCCACCCACGGAAGCCTCGGAGGCCGGGACCTGCAGATCGGCCCGAACGAACCGGCGCTGGTCCTCTCCCGGGAACCCGCCGACGCGCCGACGGACAGCTACCTGACCGCCGGCGAGGCTTCCCATCTCAAGCTCGATGCGGACCTGACGGTGCTGTCCGCGTGTGAGACAGGGTCGGGCCGGTACGAGACCGGCGAAGGCGTGCTGGGGCTGGGGCGGGCCTTCCTCATCGCCGGGAGCAGACAGGTCCTCATGTCGCTATGGAAGGTGGATTCGCGCGCCACGGAACTGCTGATGAAGGCATTCTACCGTCACCTGCTGCGGGACAAGGAAGATCCCGCCGTGGCGCTGCGCAACGCGAAGCTCGACCTGCGCGCGCAATCCTGGGATGTCAGCCCCGCACCGTTCGAGCCCACCACCTGCTCCGCGGATACGGCCTCTACCCGGAAGGCGGGAACACGCAGCAGCGCGCCGGCCACCCCGGGGCCGCGCTACCCGCTGGCGCATCCTGCGTACTGGGCGGGGTTCGTATTGCTCGGGACACCGGACCTTCCGTGATGGGCGAGCATGGAGGATCGCCCGATCAGCGCTGAACTTCGTAAACGGCTTCCCCCGTGGTCCACTCCTCGATGTCCACCGCCGCCGAATCAGACCCCCGCCCGATGCTGGCGTCGCGGAGCAGGCGGCCCAGCGGGCCGACCGCCGCGGGGAGTCCCCGCACCAGCGCCTCCTCGTCGGCCCGAGCCGCGCCCCGCGCCTGGCCCGGTCGCAACAAGGGGGTCAGGTCCACCGGCACCGTGGTGGCGATGGCCTTGACCACGCTGCGCCCCTCCGGCAATCCCACGCGGCGCAGGTAGTGATATCCGAGCGCATGGCACCCGGGGCGGACCTGGTTGGTCCGGTCGCCGCGGATGCCGGGCCCCGGGTAGATGGGCTCTGGCTTGCCCGCGGGGTCGATCTCGAAGACGGTAACGTAGAGCGGATCCCGGCCGCGGTTGCAGAGCTGCACATCGAAGTAATCCCCCGCCTGGCCCGGTTGCCACGCACGCAGGAGCAGGCGGTTGCCCGTGGTGGTGCGCTGCTGCACGAGGTCCCCGGGGAGGATGTCCTCGGGACGCTCGACTTGGCCCTGCGCGTTGGCCTTCACCGCCCGCGGCAGGATATGGACCTCGATGAGCCGGTCGTGCCGCTGCGGGTCCCGCAGCGTCGCGAGCAGTCGGCGGCGCCACTCGCCGTGCAGCAACGCGGCGAGCCGCTCGGCGGCCCCGTCCCCGCCGGGGACCCGGCCCACCTCGGAGCCGCCGTTGCGCTCCACGAGGATCTCCTGCGCGCCAGGTGTTCCCCCGCCCAGGCGGCGCAGGCGCACTTCCCATCGCTCCGCGGGAAAGCCAGCGATTTCAAGCACCCCGGACTCCCCCGCCTCCCGCAGAAGGGCGGGCCCGAGGTCCTGCGTCCCGTCCAGCAGCACGCGCAGGGGCGCCGTCTCCTCGAACTGGTGGCGCGTCTCCTTCAACTGCGCCCCCTTCAGATCCGCATCCGTCACGCGCCGGCGATAGGCCTCCTCGAGGCGCGCCGTGCTCTCGGTGAGGCGCACCCCGGTCACCGTCGCCTCCGCCAGGCGATCCTGGATCCGGTGCAGATCGCCATCGCGGCGGTACAGGGCATAGAGCGATCCCTGCGTGACCCCGTGCAGTGAGCCCAGCGGCAGCACCACGTCGTTTCCCTGGACCTCGACGATCCTCGGTACGTAGGGGCGCACGGCGACGCCGAATACTTCCTTGTCGGTGTCGGCGCCGCCCTCCATCTGCGGGTTCTGCTCCGGCACCGTCGCCGCCAGGTCCTGCGCCACGCGCTCGAAGACCGCATCGTAATTGTTCCGCGGGGTCTGCGCGAGCGCCTGAGTCAAGTGATAGGTGAAGGCACCCATGCGTTGCCTTTCCGGGGTGACGATCTCCTTGGCGGTCTGATTGACCTGGCTGGCGGAGAGCACGACGTAGCCGTGGGCCGCAGCCTCCCCGGAGGCGAGCAGGCCGCTCGCGCCCTTGCCGCCACGGCCGGGCGCCACCGGCGGCGGCGGGCCCTCCCACCGGATGCCACGCTCGACGAGCCGACCGTCCCCGCCGTCGCCGCGGGTGGCGCTGCCGGAGAAGCAACTGTCGAGCACGACGGTGATGTTGCCGTGCACCCGCCCGCTCGGCCCGCGCATCCGATCGCGCAGCTCGCCCAGCAGCACGCCGATCTGGTCATCGCGGAGGTTGGTCGCGGCGCCATCCCTCGCGTCCTTGCTCCTGTAGTCGAAGGGCACCAGGGTTTCGTCCAGCCCATCCGGCTCGTCGCCGTCGTCGTCCTCGACCTGCTGGCCGTGCCCGGAATAGTGGAAGACCGCGCTGTCGCCGGGCTGGGACCTGGCGGTGAGGTACTTGCGGAAGCCGTCGATGATGCCCTGGCGTGTGGCCTCCTCGCCGCGCAGTACGGCGATCTCGTCGAAGCGGTAGAGGCACAGCGCCTCGGCCATCGCGCGCAGATCGTACTCCGTGTGCAGGTTCCAGAAGTCGTTCGGCCGCCCGTGCTGGTAGCGGCTGATTCCGACCAAGAGAGCGCGTCTCCGCCCCTCACCGGCGCGGCCGGGTCCAGATGGCACGCCTTCGTCCCCACGGGCCGGACACGCGTAGGTGCCGTCCTCGCGCCGCGGCCAGGAGAGCAGGCCGCGGTCCCCCTCCTCCCGTTCCCAGGTGGCCAGCGCCTTTCCGCCCGGGACCGACGGTTGGGGGCAGCCGGAGCACAGGAGCGCCCAGACCAATACACGGGTGACCTGGCGGGTACACATGGTCTCTCTCCTGCGCCTTTCCTCGCCCGCCGGTCGCCCGGCTTGCGCGGGAAAGCGGGGCCCAAGGGGGCGTCTGCATGCCTGGAGCCTCGAGGTCTATCGCGCCGATGGATCGCGCGTCGCGTGTCTCACCGTCTTTCCCCGCAGCGCGAAGATACCGAGACACGCGACGAAAGAGCAAAACATCGAGATCCACACCAGGATCATCGCCGTCCGGGCCGCGGTGATGGACCCGCGCGTCCAGACCGCTTCAGGATCCCAGCCTCCATCCCGAAGAGCCTCCGTGGGCGTGTAGCTCGCCGTGATCAAGGGGGAGATATCGGGACGGATGGAGAGCCCGGACGAGAATCGTTCGCCGGTCGGCGCGGTGAAGATCAATTGACTCGAGAGCACCGCGTACGCAATGAAACAAAATCCCGTCACTGCTGCGAATTTCGACATTGAACCCGTGAGCGCCTTGGCGCTGCGGCCGCCGAGATAGCTCAGGACAAGCAGCAATGTCAGCAGCTCGGCGCACGAGGTGATGACAGGCAGCTGCCGCGGCCAAGGTGGACCGAACCCGAGTAGGACGTCCACGAGGGGAGCTGCGATGATCCCCTTGGCCGCCCATCCCGACAGCGTCTTGACGTCGACGAGGAGCTCGCGGAGGGAACCCATGCCGGACTTGAGGGATGCCATCAATGGGGCTCGATGGTCAGGGATGTCGGAGCAGAAACCTCGAAGACGCCGGCGGCAGAACGCCCGTCGGGCCAGCTCGCCGCATATCGATACCGCCCCAGGAGCTCGTCTCGGTCTGCAAGGATCGTGATCCAAGGAATCTCGTCGTCGGTCTTGCCCTCGTACAATGATTTCTTGTAATCAAGGAACTTGACGATACGGATACGTCCCCCCTCCGGCTTCGTGGAGAAGCGAACCTCGACTCCCCCCTTGAGAATGAACGGGGCAGCGGATTCTTCGCGCCGAGCCGTCGCGTGCTCGGCGGCCGCGTCCGCCTCAATGGCGCTGGCGAGCGCTTTCAGCCTGCCGTCAAGACGGGCCTGCCATTCGTGAAGCTCGAGCTGTTTCGGGCGCGCGAGCGCCTCTGCATCGTGGCGTAGACCGTCGACGTGCTGGCGCCAGGACCGGTTCGTTGCCAGCTCACGGCTGAAGACGTCGTCCAGCAGGATTGCGTGAAGCCGCGCGGCCACCGCCAACCCGAAGCGGTCCTCGGAGCTCGCCATGACGCCGCACTCGACCCAACCGAGCGCGTATACGACGTCCTGCCCGGAGCGCTCGTACTTCGGTCGGATCACGAAAGCGGAGTCGCTGCGCGCCAGCTCCTGCGCCGCGCCGTCGACCGCGGCCATGAAGGCGCCCACGTCCCGTTCAGCCGGTGGCGGCGCTTTCGGGATCGCGGGCGGCTCCTGGTTGGGCGCACAGGCCGAGACGTACGCGCAGAGCGCGAGGACGGGGTTCCAACGGCCGAACGACATCGGCATTCAAGGTAGACGGCCTGGACCATTCAGGGCAAGGGGAACGAGATCGAGCTGACGTGCGCTGCTGGTGCTTTGACCGAGGGTCGCGGCCCGCGGGTCGTGGAGCGGAGTCGGTCCGTTCGATGGGAGCCCAAATTGTGAATATTGCATGCATTTTCCGGGACATGGATCACCGGGGGCGGATCGTAACGACGCTATGGTCACTCCTGGGCGAGCGACGCTTCGCCCTTGACATCCTCGAATTGCTTTGCCTGTCCTCACCTCGGCAGATACGACCGGCGAGAGCCTCGTAGAGGTTTGGGTACGAAACGGACGGAAAGGCACCCTCTCTTCCTGAATGGGAAAGCGGCCGCCCGGGCGCCTCGAGGGCCGTGCCGCTCGAGGCGAAGTGATCCGTCGCGCCACCCCCTCGCCCGGCGGCGTTCGCCGTCCCGTTCATCGCCCGCTGCTCACCGGCGTACTTCTGCGCGGGCTCGCCGGCCGCGCGCCGCGTCGTCTCCACCGGGCACCATCACGGTCGATCCCGACAACGACGGGGCTCGACTCTCATGGTCTGGTGCACTCGCTCTACGCCGCGGCCCAGGTGCGTAGCCGCCTGCGCGCCCTCACCGAGTTCATCCTGCGGGCCTCGGGCAAGCGCGCCGCCCCCGCCGGTCCTCGACCCTACTGGGCTCGCGTGCTCGCCGGAGGAGTGCCGACGACCCCACTCCCACCCACCTCTGCCGTGCTCCTCGCCACGCTCGCGGTGCTCGGGCACGGGATGCCGCTTTGCGTCATCCGCACCTGCCGGGGGCCGTCGCTCCTCGACAGGGGTCCTCGCCATCGACGGCCTGGTGCTGAACGTCATCGGCGCGGTGCGGTCCTGTCGCTCCTGTATGGCCCGGCGCTGCTCATCGGCTGTTCCTCGTGATCACGCGGCTCGGCTTCATCGGAACGCGCCCGCCGCCCACCTGGAGAGAAATTTCCGCGCGTGCTGCGCGCGCGCCGGCGACAGAGCAAAAAACGGAGGCTCGAATGAAGTTTCTCCGCCCGACCTCGTCTGCGCCTGGGTGGCGTTCGCGAGCGCGTTCGATGCTCAAGGTGGCAGTTGACAACCACCCGCGGAGCTGCGATGTCTCTCGCTGAGCTTGCCCTTACCTACAGGAGACGTCGGATGTCGATGAGCAAGTTGATGAGTGTCGTGCTGATGGGCGTCGGCATTGGGTTTGCTGGGGCCGCGTGGGCAGCGGGCGGGACGGCGGACGTCCCTGCGTCCATCGCCGAGAAGAAGGATTTCGGCTGCGGTGAAAAAGGACAGAAGCCCTGTCCGATGCAGGGCTGGATGAAGACGGTGATGCAGTCGGCGACCAACAGCGGCGACGGCGCGAAGATCGCGGAAGCGCTGGAGTACGTCGCGGCCAAGCCGCCGCCGGGGATGGCCAAGTGGGCCGCGATCTCGAAGGAGGGCGCGGAGAAGGCCAAGAAGGGCGACATCGACGGCGCCAAGGCGAGCTGCAAGAGCTGCCACGACATGTACAAGAAGAAGTACAAGGACGAGCTCCGCGCCAACGCCTTCTGATCGGCTCCGCTCCGAAGCGTTGTTTTCCTTCCCTCTCCTTCCCTCATCCCTCACGTCATTCTCCGCGCTCCGAGCGCGCGTCCACCCGGCAGCCCGGACCTGAGCGCCGGGGCGCGCCGGTCGGCCTGCGCCTGGCTCGGCCTTGCGGCTGCCGCCGCGCAGGCGCGGCGCACCGCCAAGGCCTGGCCCCGGCGCGCGTGTGGAGCTCCGCCAGGGCAAGCACGGAGCCCCCGCCGCGCAGGCACATCGCTACAGCGCGGGCACATCGCTACAGCGCAGGCACACCTCTGCTGCGCTGGAGCAGAGCCCCCCTTGGAGGCAGCGCCCCTCGTTCAGCAGCCGTTCTTGCCGGCGGCGGCGCAGATCTCCTGCGGCGCGAGCGTCCGGCCGAAGAGGCGGAGGCTGTCGATCAGCCCGTGGAACTCGTCCCGGTCGGTCGGCTCTTCCGAGCCGATGTGGATCGGCTGCTCTCCGTCGGCGAGCACCGGCCCGGAGGGGCTCCGGTCGACCTCGACGCCGTTCACATAGAGGCTCTGCGTCTGGCCATCCGACAGACAGGCGATGTGCGTCCACTCCCCAGCTACGATGGAGTGAGGCACGTTTCGCTCGACACCCATGGTGCAGCGGATCTGGCCCTCCGGCATCAGGAAGAGGGAGGGCTTCCCGCCGCTGTCGATCACGGTGAATCGCTCCTTCTCCGGGAGGGAAGCCGGGTTGATCCAGACATCGATCGTCATCGCGGGGGCGGTCCACGCGGCGTCGTGGCCAAAGCGGAGGCGGCTCCCCTTCGTCACGCGGAGCGCCTGGCCGCCCTTTCCGGGCGCGTACTCCAGGTTGCGCGTGCGCTCGGGCGTGAAGCGGTGCTGCGAGCCGTCGCTGGGGTCCCCCTCGAACGCGAAGCACGCGATGAGCGACGGGTCTCCCGCCTCGCACAGCGCCGCGGGGCGCTCCTCCTGAGGCCCAGGCTCCTGCGTGGGGAGCTCCCCCTGAGGGCCAGGCTCCTGCGTGGGGAGCTCCCCCTGAGGGCCAGGCTCCTGCTCCGGGCGCTCATCTTGAGGGGCAGGCCCCTGCCCGGGGAGCTCCTCCCGAGGGGGAGGCTGCTGTTGTTCGGTCCCGCGCGGCGCCGCCGTGCCTCCCCCCTCGAGGACACACCCCGTCGAGGACAGCAGCACGAGGGCCACGCCGGCCAGGCAGCGTGTGGAAAGATGTGATGAGACAAGCATCCTGTGTTTCCTGCGATCAGCCTAGCTCAGGAGGCCGCGCACTGTCACCGAGCCTCTCGCGAAGATGCGATCGATGTCAGCGCGCTCTCCTCCGATGGCCTGCGCAGATGCCGTGAGAAGAAAAATGAACCAAAGAGGCGCGGAGATCGCTCATCGCGCCCCGCCGTCTTCGCCTGTCACGTCTGCCACCCTTGCTCTCGCTGCATCGATACCCTGTCGCGCGAGGGGCGCTTCCAGCCGAGGAGCAGCATCACAACGGCAGGAGCGCCGGACGAGTTTCTTGCTTTCCAGAGGCCCTGGGGCGAGTCTCGCTTCGGGGGCGGGGCTCCAGCGACATTTCGTTGTCCCGGGCGGCAAGACAACCGCTCTGCAACACCTCCTTCAGAACACCCTTGGTGCAAATTTTCGCAACCACTTCGGGAGATTCCATGACCCATCGCTTCCTCGTCTCGCTCGGCCTGCTCGCGGCGCTCCTCGGCGGCGGCTGCCTCGCCAGGGGGAACGACGGCGAGAGCACCGGCGGCGGCGCCGGGGGAACATCGCCTGACACGGAGCCGCCCCCGGCGTGGAGCAGCTCGGTGACCTGCAAGCTCGGCCTCGTCGCGCACGAGGACGGCGCAGAGGGGCCTGTCGAGCTCTCGAACGACGGCCTCACGGCGAGCTCGTCGGCCCGGGTGCAGATCGCCCGCGCCGCGGCCAGCCATGTCGGGGGGCGCTGGTATTACGAGGTCACGGTCGACGACCTTGTCGGCGGCGGCCTCTGGGCCCAGAACATCGGGGCCTCGGTGGAGCAGGTGATCTCCACGGTCGGAGACACGGCGTACATGGGCGCCCTGTACAACACGACCGGCATCCTCTCGAGCGGCGGCGACGGGAGCACCAGCATCGCGGGCGGCCAGGAGAGCGCCGTCCAGGAGGATCCGTTCGCCGCCGGCGACGTCATCGGCGTGGCGCTCGATCTCGACGCCGGGCGCGTGTACTTCAGCAAGAACGGCGCCTGGCTCGGCGAGATGGATCCCGAGGAGGGCGCCGGCGGCGTCGAGGTCCTCGTGGTGCCCGGCACGGGCGCGTATTACCCCGTGCTCTATCTCTCCGACGGAGACGTCATGACCGCGAACTTCGGCGCGACCGAGTTCGCCTCGAGCCCGCCGAAGGGCTTCGCGGCCTTCGGCGAGGACCTCGAGGAGGACGACAACGGGGACTGCGTCGACGCGGGCCCCGCCGGTCTCGCCGCGCCGCCGGCGCCCGTGGAGGCCGCGTGCGAGGACCTCACCAGCTACCAGGCCGACGCGGCGGGAGAGACGGAGCTCCACCTCATCGGCATCCACGAGCGGGGCGAGGGCGGGCCCAGGGCGGAGGTGCACGTCTCCCGCACCGCCGAGATGGTGCTGGCGCTCTCCTCGTACACGTTCACGCAGTGGATCGTGACCGTCGACGAGGGCGCTCAGCTCCAGGGGATCGTGCTCGTCGGCCACGAGCCCTCCCGGGTGACGGCGCCGGCCGGCATCCCGATCAGCACGGTCATCTACGACAAGGACGGCGCCCGGATCGAGGCCGGCCACGCGTGGCCGAACGCGCCGGGCGGCAACGACACGCCCGATCTCATCCGCTCCGTCGAAGAGCTCACCGGCCTGACGCTCACGTCGTTCGCCGGCTGTTACGACGGCGCCTCGTTCACGGTGCTCGACGACGAGTAAAGCGTCCGGGCACCAGGAGGCGAAATTCGAAATACAGAGGAGCCGCAACCGGCCTCGCCTCAACGAGGCTACGCGCACCCCGGGCGCCCTGTCTCGAGGTCGAACGAGTCCCCGGCGCTCAGCACGTGGAGCCGCACGTCAAACAGGCTGAGCACGCGATCCCCCTCCTCTTCGCCGATGTTCGTGTGGCTGATGTTGCGTCCGTCTACGATGTAGACTGCGCCTGTCCCCAGCGCGCGCAGGCGGCGATCGGGCTCGATCACGGCGGCCGTATCCTCGTCGACGCCTACCCCGAGCCATCGGGGGTCATGGGCGACGGCGCCGAGCAAACGGCCGAGCCTGCCGCGCTGGGCGAAGTGCTGATCGACGAGGAGGTCACGCACCAGCCCGAGGCCGGGCGCCATGCGCACGGCGCCGCGCACCTTCGCGGACTCCTCGCCTGCCCCGCCCACGAGCATCGTCTCGCTCATCACCGAGGCGCCGGCCGAGGTGCCCGCGACGGTGCCGCCGCGCCGGTACACAGCGCAGATCGCGTCGGCGAGGCGGCTGCCGCCGAGCTTGCTCGTGATCTTGAGCTGATCGCCCCCGGTGAAGAACACGCACCCCGCGCCCTCGAGGATCTCCAGCCAGCGCGCCTCCCTGGCCTGATCGCGCTGCACGATGTCGAGGTGCCTGACGTCGCCCGCGCCGAGCGCCCGGAAGACCCGCTCGTACTCGACCCAGAGCTCCCCGGCGACCTCGCTCGCGAGCGTGGCCACCACGATCGGCCGCGCTCCGGCGCGGCGCACGACCTCGCGCAGGATCTCCCGCGCCCCCTCCTTGTCCTCGTGCCCCCCGATCAGCACCAGCGCGCCGCCCGGGCGGCCGCGCGGCGCGCCCGCCGGAGCATCCCTGTCCGGTCCGTCAGCGCGCCCTTTGCTTTCGACCATGCAACTCGACCTTTCGATTGCTCTGCTCGAGGAACCGCTCCGTGACGGCGAGGCGCCCTGCCTTGACCATCCGCCGCCCCCGCGCGATCACCTCGACGATCTCCAGCGAGCCCTGCTCGAGCACGACCACATCCGCGTCGTGGCCGGGCCGCAATGCCCCCTTGCGCGCGAGCTTCAGGGTGCGCGCCGTGTTCGACGTGACGAGCGGCAGCGCGCGCTCCAGCGGAAAGCCGTGCTCGCGCACCACCTCCCGGAGCTGCTCGAAGAGGGTGCGAGGGCTCGGTATCGAGGCGTCCGACGAGACCGTCAGGCGGTCGAGGTCGCCGCCCTCGTCGCAGAAGAAGCGCAGCCACTGGCCCAGGTCCTCCTCGACGGTGTCGATATCGACCGTCACCCCCTGCCGCGTGAGCGCGACGGCCTCGCGCATCAGGGCCTCGTTGCGCTCGACGTGCGTCGGATAGAGCCACCCCGGCGCGACGTCGTGCTCGGCGATGAGCCGGCGCACCGGCTCGAGCCGCCTCGGCCCGTCGCCCACGTGAAGGTGCGTGATCCCCGCCTTGCCGGTGAGGATGCCCCCCACGTACGCGTCGCTCGCGAGCCGCGCGAGCTCGGCGAGCGACGGCTCGGCGCTGCGGAGATCGGAGATCGCCACCTCGCCGGCCCCGATGACCTCCTCGACGAGCAGCATGTCGCGGCGCACCGTGCCCGTCAGCGTGACGGGCGGCACGTCGTAGCCGCCCGAGTAGAGGTACGCCGATATCCCCTCTTCCTTGAACGCCCTGGCCTTCGCCAGCAGACCCGCCATCGTCTTGGTCGTCGTGTCCACGCCGAGGCACCCCACCACCGTGGTGATGCCCGCCGTCACCACCTCGCCCAGGGCGATCTCGGGCGTCTGCGACGCGAAGCCGCGCTCGCCGCTGCCGCCGAGGAGGTGCTCGTGGGGGTCGAGCAGCCCGGGGATCACCACGCACCCGCGCGCGTCGATCACCTCGACGTCGACCCCGAGGGCGGCCAGGGCGCGGCCGTCGACCGGACCCACCTTCGCGATCCGGTCGCCGGCCACGAGCACCGGCGCGGCGCCGAGCGGCTCGGGCGCGAAGACCTCCCCGCCCTCGACGAGCACGAACATCAGACCGCCACGATCGCGTCCTGGCGGCGCCGCGCGCGGGCCCGGGGGCCGGACATCAGCTCGGGCACCTCGTTCACCGCGACAGCCCCCATCCGGGTGAGCATCTCGCCCATCCGGGGCGCCTCCTCGGTGAACAGCACGATGACCTCGCCCGGCTCCGCCGTGGCGAGCGCGTGCTCGACCGCCTCGCGCTCGCCCGGGACGACCTGGCAGAGCTGCCCGGGCCTCACCTCCTTCACGACCCGCTGCAGCAGGGCCGGGACCTCGCCAGGCGCGCGACCCCGCCGCTCGCCGTCGTCCTTGGCGATGATGCGGTGGAATCCGCCCTCCGCGATCTCGCAGGCGCACGCCTCGAGCAGCGCGTTCGAGCGGTCGCCGGGCAGGCTCACGATGCCCGTGATCCTCCGCCCCTCCCACTGCGCCGCGAGCGCGCACGTCGCGCGGAAGGCGCCGGGGTTGTGGCCATAGTCGACCAACACGTAGTTGTCGTCGAGCTGGTAGAGGTTCATTCGACCGCTGTTCCTGGTGCACGCCTCGAAGGTCCGGAGCGAGCGCTGGATGGTCTCGACCATCACCCCCTGCGCGCGGCAGGCGGCGATCGCCGCCATGGCGTTGGCGACCTGGAAGAGCGCCGCCCCCGCGAAGGTCGCCGGGATGTCGGCGGCCCGGATGATGCGCAGCTCGACGCCGCGCTGGAGCTCCACGATGGCGCCGTCCCTCAGCGTGTAGCCCGTCCCGCCGCGGGCGACGTGGTCCCGCAGCACCGCGTTCGACGGGTCGAGCGAGAAGAACACGATGTTCCGCGAGAGCTTCTTCATGCGGCGGTGCTCCGGGACGGCGGCGAGCAGCGGGTCCTCCGCGTTGAGCACCAGCGTCCCGCCCTCGCGCACCCGCTCGGCGACCACCATCTTGATCCAGAGCAGGTCGTCGACGCTCTCGATGCCGTCCTGGCCCAGGTGATCCGGCCCGATGTTGGTCATGATCGCGACGTCGGACCAGTCGTAGCCGAGCCCCCGCCGGACGATGCCGCCGCGCGCCGTCTCGAGCACCGCGATGTCCACCGTGGGGTCGAACAGGATCGTGCGCGCCGACCCCGGTCCGGTCGTGTCGCCGGACTCGACGCAGTGCCCGCCGACGTGGATGCCCTCGGTCGTTGTCATTCCCACGGTGGCGCCCGTCGCCCCGAGGATGTGGCCCACCATGCGCGTGGTGGTGGTCTTGCCGTTGGTGCCCGTGATCGAGATGATGGGGATGCGGGACGGCGTCCCCGGCGGATAGAGCATCTCGACGATGGCGCCGCCCACGTCCCGCGGCTTCCCCTCGCTCGGGTGCTCGTGCATGCGGATGCCCGGCGCGGCGTTCAGCTCGATGATCGCGCCGCGGCCGAGGGGCTGCGCGATGTCGTCGGCCACGAGGTCGATCCCGCAGATATCGAGATCGATGGCGCGCGCCGCGCGCTCGCACAGGCGGGTTGTGTCGGGGTGGATCTCGTCGGTGACGTCCCGCGCGATGCCCCCGGTCGAGAGGTTGACGCTCTCGCGCAGGAAGAACCGCTCGCCGGCCGCCGGCACCTCGTCGAGCGAGCGCCCCTGCTTGACGAGGCCGGCGCGGACCACGTCGTCGACGACGATCTTCGTGAGGACGCCGTTGTGCCCGCTGGCCCTCAGCGGGTTCTGGTTCTCCAGCGCGATGAGCTCGGCCACGGTCCGCTGACCGTCGCCGACCACGTGGGCCGGCAGCCGCTCGCTCGCCGCGACAACGCGCCCGTTCACGACCAGGACGCGGTAGTTGCGCCCGCTCACCATCTCCTCGACGAGGACGCGAGAGCGGTATTCGCGCGCGATGTCGAACGCCTCGCGCACCTGCGCCTCGGTGCAGAGGTTCAGCGACACGCCCTTTCCCTGGTTGCCGTCGAGGGGCTTGACCACGACGGGCGCGCGCAGCTCGCCGAGCGCCCGCGCCGCCTCGCCGGCCGTCCTCACCACGATCCCTCGGGGCGTCGGCACCCCGGCGCGCTCGAGCAGCTCCTTGGTGAGCTGCTTGTTGCCGGCGATCTCGACGGCCACGCAGCTCGTGTTGCACGAGGTGGTGGCCTGGACGAAGCGCCGGTGCTTTCCGTGGCCGAACACGAGCAGGCTCTCGTCGTTGAGGCGCGACCAGGGGATTCCCCGCTTCTCGGCGGCCTTGACCACGGCCCGCGTGCTCGGCCCGAGCGCCGTCTCCTCGGCGACCTGCGCGGCCTCGGCGACCTTCGCCGCCACGTCGTAGGGCTTCCCCTCGAGCACGGCGGTGACGAGCTCGAAGGCGGCCTCGAGCAGGAGGCGCATGGCGGCCTCGTTCTCGAACTCGACCACGACGTCGTAGAGGCCGGGCGCCCCGGCGTAGACCGTCTTGCCGTACGTGACGCCGATCCCCGCCGGCTCGCTGAGCTGGAGCGCGACGTGCTCGACGATGTGGCCCCAGTACGTGCCTTCCCGGAGCCGCTCGACGAACCCCCCCGGCTTGCCCCGCGAGCAGTGGTGCTCGGCGAGGCCCGGCAGGAGCCCGAGCAGGCGGTCGACGAAGCCAGGGACCTGCGCGCTGCTCGTCTCGTTGAGGTCCTCGAGGTCGAGGGTCATGCGGAGGACCGGCCAGCTGGCGAACACATTCGGGCCCTGAAGCGTACGGATGGTGATGATGCGCATGGGTCTAGCTCGGCTGTGTTGGAGTCAGTCAGCGGCGATGATGGGTTTTCTCTCGAGCAGATCGAAGCTCCGTCCGTGAGGGAGCGAGTGCAGGGTGACCCCGCAGAGCGTGATGCAGCCTCCCGATGGGGTGTCCACGGCGTCGTTGAAGGAGGTACCGCCGGCGTCGACGATGGTGACGGCGCCGCTCCCGATGACGGTGGCGTGGTGTCCCTGGACGACGATGGCGGTGTCCTCGTCGATGCCGACGCCGAGGTAATGGGGGAACAGCCCGACCACGGAGAGGAGCCGGCCGATGCGGCCGCGCTGGGCGAAATGTTGATCGATGATGACGCCGGGCAGGAGCTCGAGGCCCGGGCCGGTGCGCACGGCGCCCGCGCGGGGGGACTTGGTCTCGCCCTCGACGATCATGGTCGACGACATGACCGCCGCGCCGGCGCTCGTGCCGCCGACGATCATCCCCTCCTCGCACCGCCGGTGGAGCATTGTATCGACCCCTGTGCCGCCGAGCCGGTTCATGATCCGGAGCTGATCGCCCCCCGTGAAGAAGGTGCCAGTCGCCCGCTCGACCTGCCGCATGGCCGCCTCGTTGCGCGCGTCGTCGCGGGCAGCGATGGTGAGCACGGCGACCTCGGCGGCCCCGAGCTCGTGGAAGAGCCGCTGGTAGAGCTCGCCGACCACATCGGGCGTCTCGCTGGCCGAGGGGATGACCACGAGGCAGGCGTCCTGGCCGCCGGCGAGGCGCACGAACTCGCGAAGGATGGTGCGCTCCCCCTCCTTGTCCTCGGCGCCGCCGATGGCCACCAAGCGCGGAAAGTTCGTACCGGGGACCATGTCCAGGAACTCGTCCTCTCTGGCAACGCCCGGGCCAGGCAGAGCATCGCTCCGTTTCACGCAGGTTTCGACGAGATGGTCAGACCTGCACCATGGCAAAATGCCACAGGGTGTCCGATTGCCCCTCTTCGGCTCCGGATGAGGCTGGCGCCGTGCAGGGACAGGCCGGCTCCAGCGGTCGACGATGCGGCCCGCTGAGTCCGTCCGATCGGCCCGCGCTGGTTCGGCTCGGCCGATCGGGCGCGCTCCGTCGAGCGCTCGTCAGACGGCTGCTGTGGTGATGTGCTTCACAGGGAGCTGGCGAGGCGCGCGGCGGGCGCCCTGCGTGCCGGATGAAGAGAGAGAGATTGAACCACAGAGGCACAGAGGGCACAGAGGGGAGAAGAGAGGGAGAAGAGAGATTCACAGGGAGGCGGGGAGGGAAAAAAAATCTTCAAATACTCCCTGTCTCCCCGCCTCCCTGTTCAACTTTCCCGCTGAAAAGCGGTTGCGAATGAGGGGGTTCCTCATCCTCTCGCCTCTGTGCCCTCTGTGCCTCTGTGGTTCAATCCCTCTCCGGGTCCGCGTCGCAGCACGCTCGCGGCGCGGGGCCCCCTATGCAGGGCAGCCTCCGGCGGATAGTCTCGCGTGCACCGCCGTGAAGCCTCATCGACCTTCCTTCCGCGTCGCGCGCGCCGCGCTCGGCGCCCTCGCGCTCGCCGTGCTGTCCGGGTGCGGATCCTACGTCTCCGAGTACGTGCCGCCGCCGGACGGGCGGGCCCGCCCGGTGTACCGCGACGGGGCGGTCGCGATGGAGCTCGGCGGGGCGATCCCGGAGTGCCTCTCCGGCGAGCAAGGGTCGGGCGCAGCGCTGCCCCCGCGGGCCTCGCGCGCCGCCGCAGCCCCGCCCGTGCGCGTCACCGGCGGCTTCTGGGTGCCGATCTATGTTGGCCCGCGCATCGTCGTCGAACGGCACGGCGTGGCCCCGCCGCCGCCGCACCTCCACAGGCCCGGCCCGGACGTCGTGCGGACCCCCGCGTCGCCCTCGAAGGGCGGCACGTCCGGGCCCGGCAGCAAGGCGGCCTCTGGCGGCAGCGGCGGCGGCAGCGGCGATAGCACCGCTGGCAACGCGGCGGCCTCGATCCTGCTCGCCACGGTCGCGGTCCTCGCGCTCGCCGCGCTGCCGCCGATCGCGGTGGGGCTCTCGGTCGGGAGCCCCGAGCGAGACAAGGACTCGGCCCTCGCGCTCGACCAGGTCAACGCCTACAACGACCTCGCGCGCACCCCCGGCTCGCCATGCGCGCTCCCGGCGCCGGAAGGGCAGCTCCCGTGAGGCCGGCGAAGCGCCCCCCCACCGCCCTGATCGCGTGCGTCCTCGGCTCCACGCTCCTCGGCTGCTCCAGCGGGCACACGATGTACTCCCCGCGCGTCGTGGCGCGGGGCGAGCTCACGGCGACCTACGACGAGGGCTTCTCGCTGTGGGCCGGCGGCCGGAAGGTGGCGGAGAGCTACCATTACGACGGCCTGGAGCAGTTCGTGCGCTGCGTCCCCGAGGCGCGCGAGCACGCGCGCCTGGCGTCGGAGAGCGGCCGCTCCGCGACGACGCTCTCCACCTTCGGGGTGGTGCTCGGGCTCGGGAGCCTCGGAGGGTTCTCAGGGCTCTACTTCCACGACAAGAACGAGGCCGCCATGGGCGTGATCCTCGGCACGGGCGTCGCCGTCGCCGTGACCGCCGTCGTGCTGGGAGCGCTCTCCAGGCAAGGCAAGGAGAACGCCCACGGACACGCGTTCGACGCGATGAACCACTACAACGACGCGGTCGGGAGCCTCGGCGCCACGTGCGACGACCTCACCTACCCGCCGCCGGCCGCGCCCACGCCCGAGACCGCGCCGGAGCCCGCGCCGCAACCTGGCTCCGAGGCCGCGCCGGAGCCCGCTCCCGCGGCCACGCCAGGTGCCGAGTCCCCCGCGCCGGAGCAGCAGAACGACACGCCCCCGCCGTCGCCCCTGCCCCCGCCGCGGTAGACACCATCGCTCCGCCCGATCGCCGTGGCGCGGTAGACACCATCGCTCCGCCCGATCGCCGTGGCGCGGGCGCCACCTACCTTACACCTCCACGCGGCGCGCGACGCGGCACTCCCCTGCGCGATGATGCGCACACGCGATCACACGCCCCCGCGCGCGTGGGCCGCACTTGCAGCGTAACCAACACACGCGGCGCAACCATGTCGCAAGCGCGCTGGTAAGGACGCTTTACACTGGACTCGAGCGCGGCAGCTCCGATAACGTGTCCTATCTTGGGGCTTTCCTGCGACGGCTCGCGGACAGCGACGTTGTCGGGCTCGGAACACTTACCAGGCAGGAGGATACAATGAGGTCTCACTCTCTGTTCGCCCTCGTGGGGCTGATCGGCGCGCTCGTCCACCCGTCGCGTCCGGACGCCGGCGGCGACACGGCCAGAGGACACGCGTGCGCGGGGGATCACGGGAGCTGCAAGGGAACCACCCCCGAGGGCTACGACGGATTCCTCGTCTTCATGGCGACCGGCTCGGTCCCGCTGTCCGAGGGCTTCTTCCTGGATGGGATGATCTTCCAGGAGGAGATCGTGGGGCGCACGCCGGCCGAGATCGAGCAGAACCGCGCCGACGCGCTGGCCTACTTCGAGGCGCGCTTCGGCATCGCCGACGCCGACGCGCGCGCGGACGTCGCCTTCCTGGGCTTCTACGCCGATCCCCGCATCGACTATCGCGCTTACGTCATCTCGGGCCAGCGCGTGCCCCCGGAGGGCTACGTGGTCCATGACGGCGGCTGGATCGCCCTGGTCACCGATCCGGAAGGCCTGACCCTCGGCGGCGAGCTCGCGGGCGTCCACGTGCCCGCCGGCACGTTCTTCAGCTTCGGCGATTACAGCATCGAGGTGACCCGGCCCGGGCGAGGCCGAGATCCGGATCCGATCGTCATCCACTATCAGTGCAACGACCCGCTCATCCCCCTGGCCAACGGGGGTGAGGTCTTCACCTGCGATCTCCTGAGCGAGGAGCTCGGCGCCGGCAGGGCGCAGGGGATGACCTCGCCGGTGATGGAGGACGGCAATCTCAGGCCCAACGGGCGCACCGTCCTCACCTTCTCTGACGAAGGCGGCCTGTAGCCGCCGGAGTGAGCGGTGATGACGCGCAGCGCCCGTGGCGGCGCGCTCAGCCCGGGAGCGACCTGAAGAGTCGCCGGCGCAGCGTCACCCCGGCTCCCGCCGGGGGCGGCGGAGGTTCAACGACGCGCTCTTCCGATCCTCCGGCTGGCACGTCGGGCAGAAGATCGCGTCGTGGCCGTGGACGCTCGCGCGCCGGAGCTTGTCGCCGCAGCGCGGACACGGATGGCCCGGGCGCCCGCGGACCTTCAGGAAGTCGCGGAGCTTCTCGTCGAGCGCCGGCGACCGCTGCGCGATCGTCCGCGTCGCGTCGCCGAGGACACGGACGATCGCCGCGTGCAGGTGGTCGATCTCCTCGTCCGAGAGCCCCTTGACCGACGCCTTCGGGTGGATCTTCGCCTCGAACAGCACCTCGTCGGCGTACGCGTTCCCCATCGCGTCGAGCGCCGCCTTGTCCATCAGGAAATCCTTGGCGAGGTCGCGCCGGCCGCGCGCGGCGGCGCGGAACGCCTCGGGGGTGAACACCCGGGGATCGAGCACGTCGAGGCCCACGCGCCCGAGGCCAGGGATCTTGTCGAGATCGCCCCGCGCGAGCACGTAGACCTTGCCCATCTGCACCTCGTCCCGATACCTGAGCTCGCGCCCGTCCGAGAGGACGAGCGAGAAGGCGAGATCGGTCGGAATCCGCGTCTCGCCCGGCAGCGTGATCGAGAACCGCCCCGCCAGCATCGGGCAGATCACGAGATCGAGCGCGCGCGGCCCGCCGAGCTCGAAGATCACCGCGTGCGCCCGCCGCGCGACGCGCTGGATCTGCGCGCCCGGCAAGAGCGCGTCGGCGCGCTCCGGCAGGAGGACGCGCAGCACCACCGGGCTGTCGGCCCGGACCCCGACCACGGCCGCGCCCGCGAGCTCGCGCGCGAGGATCGGCACGACGTACTCCAGGTCTGGGCGCTCCGGCACCACCCCAGAATACCCATCCCGCCGCGGAGGTCGACGTGCGGTTCTCCCGCCAGGCGGAAAAAGGAGCGCGCCGGACGGGCCGCTCGGCAAGGATCACGCGCTGATCGGCGGCGCCTGCTCGGCGCGCGCGGCGTCGCCGCCGTCGCTCTCCCTCGCCCGCCGCTCGCCCGGGGCCGCGAGATCCGGGCTCCGCGCGAGCGCGTACACGGCGCGGATGCGCGCGGTCGCGTGCCTCGATCCGGGCTCCGGGTTCAGGAGGACGGTGCCGTCGTCGCGCTCCAGCGCCACCGGGACCGCGCCCCTCGGCTCGAGCGCCGCGCGGAGATCGTCGAAGCCGATGGCGCCGCGCGCCTGCTCCGCCGCGCCGGGCGGCCGCGCCTCGATCCGCACGAGATCCTGCCCGCCCTCGCCGAGGAGCTCTTCGTAAAGGGTCGTTACTCCCGGCACGAAGGCGCTGTGGACCATGAAATAGTTCTTGATGCGCTCGGTGCTGACGAGGCTGAGCCGCAGCCGGTCCGGGCCGGCGAAGCCGCACCGGCCGGCGTCGAGGAGGCTGCGGACGTGCTCGCCCTTGGCCACGGAGGAGAACTCCGCGAGCACGTGCAGCCGCCCGCCGTGCGCGAGCTCCCGGCTCTCCAGCGCCCGCGCGAAGCGGATGAGCCGCATCGCCGTGCGCGCGTCGCGATCGAGCCCCTCGGGCTCGCTCAGGAACACGGCCGCCGACGGGGGCGCCCCGCGCGCGGCGCAGCGCACCGCGAGCGAGGCGAGGTCGTGCCCGCGCTGCGTGTACACGGTCGCGCGGCCGCCGCGCGGGAGCGAGAGCGACGCGCCCTCCGCGCCCGGCGGGGGGCCGTCGGGCGCGAGCGTCATGCCGAGCGAGGCGAGCCGGTCGGCGAGCGGCATCCGCTCGTCGCCGCGCTCGCCGAGGACCAGCGTCACGTCGACCCCGGGGACGAACCGCGCGAGCGCGTGGAGCAGCGAGGGCAGCGCGGGGCTGTAGCCGACGATCAGCACCCGCTCGAGGTGGCTGCGGCGCCGCGAGAGCGTCGCCGCCCACGCCTCGGTCCACGCGCGCGCCGCCTCGGCGCCGTCCGCCGCGCGCGCGGCGTCGACGCCGACGGCCGCCGCCGCGACGCCCCGGCCCATGAGCAGCTCGCGCCCGTAACGCCGGAGCGGCGCGTACGTGGCCGACACCCCGATGAGGCCCCGGAGCCGCCGCGCCGGGACCCGGCCCGCCCGCGCGCCGAGCGCCCACGCCGGCGACCCCTCGGGCGGATCGAGGAGCGGGTTGAGCCACTGCACGAGCCCCTCCACCGGCACGAGCTCGCCCTCCCTGCGCTCCGGCACCTCGTCGCCGAGGAAGACGCCCGCGAGGATCACGCTCCTCTCGTGGGCCGCGCGCGCCATGCGCGAGAACGAGATCTCGCCGCCCGGGCCCTCGCCGAGCGCGGCGACGGCGCGCGCCTCGTCCGCGCCGAGGAAGACGTGCGTGTAGAACTCCGAGCCGTCGGCGGTCATGAGGTCGGCGTAGAGCGACTCGACGCCGGGCGTGATCAGGTGCTGGCACAGGAAGAGGCCGAGGAACCGCTGCATGTCCAGCGGGTACGTCCCCGGCCCGCCCACCGCCTGGATGAGGTCGCGGTTCCTTGTCTCCTGCACCTCGACGAACACGTGGCCGCGCCGGTTCTGCGTGCGGAACGACGAGAGCGCCATCGCCGTCAAGGCGTCGGCGTCGGGCCCCGCGTCGTGGCGCGCGAGGATCAGCGCCCGCTTCGCGCCGGCGGCGCCCACGAGATCGAGCGCCTCGGGCTGCGCGCTGTCCCCCTTGCGGTAGACGACCCAGCGCATGCTCGGGGCGTAGAGGTACGCGGGCGGGTCGTCCTCGGCGCCGAGGAGGGCCATCCGCGGGAGGGCGTGCCGGGTCGGCGCGGGCCCGCGGCGGAGCAGCCAGAGCCAGAGCTCCGAGAGCCGGATGCTGCGGAGCGACCGGTGGCGCTCGTAGAGGCGGACGAACTCCTGCACCAGCATCTCGGCCTCGTGCACCGGGCCGATCACGAGGGCGTGGCCCGCGTAGCCGACCGGACGCCGCCGGGCCGCGCGCACGACCTGATCGACGACGTTGGCGCCGATGCCGATGATGAACGAGGTCACGAAGACCCCGACCATCGTGAGGCCGAGCGAGATGACGGCGACGATGGGGTGGACGTGGAGGTTGGCGACGAGGTTGTCGGCGCTCTCGAGCTGGCGGAAGGACCACCAGATCCGGTCGAGGAAGCCGGTGTCGGGGACGGGGCCCCGGCCGTCGTAGTCGTGCGGGATCGCGAGGTGGCTGAGCAGCACGGAGGCGCCGAACGCGAGCCCCCAGACGGCCAGCGTGACGAGCCCGAACTGCTCGAGCAGCTCGCGCCGCGTCATGATCGCGTAGAGGTCGATCGCGATCTCGCGCGTGAAGCGCAGGAGCAGGAAGAGCCGCGAGAGCCGCAGCAGGGGGAGCGCGTGGGCGGCGTGCGCGTCGAGGATCCGCTCGAGCGGCAGGAAGCTGAGCCAGGCGATGACGTCGAAGGCGAAGAGGAGGACGTCGAGGCGCGAGCGATCGCGCCCGCGCTCGCGGAGGAGGGCGGCCCGGAGGAGGAGCTCGACGCCGAAGATGCCCAGGAAGTACGGGCGGAGCTCGTCCTCGAGGCCCTGGATGGGGAGGACCGAGACGAGGATGAGGAGCGAGAGCGCGAGCTTGACGGGGCGGGTCTCCAGCCCGCCGGCGAGGCGGAGGAGCAGGGACGGGCGCGGCGTCATGGGGGGCGAGGATAGGCGACGGAGCGCGCCGCCGTCTGCGGGCAGGCAGCAAGGCGCGGGCGACGTGGGTGGCGACCGGCGCGCCCGCTCAGGGCCGCGCGCTGCCCGGCCCGGTGTTCGCGTGCTCGTGGAGGCGGTTCGCGGGGTACGTGCCCGCCGTGGAGCTGTAGGGGCGGCTGACGGTCGAGGCGTGCCACGGGTCCAGCGCGCGAATGTGGGGGCCCAGCGTGGAGTTCCGGATGAGCGCGTGACCGTTCGGGTAGGCGCCGCTCGCGACGCTGGTGGCGTACGTCGCCAAGTCGTTCTGGCCCTCGTCCCAGGCCCGGCCGAGGTAGACGAGCCCGTCCGGCGTCCCGGCCTCGGCGGTGAGATCGCTGTTGATGATGAGGATGCCGTGATCGTTGCGCGCGTCGGTGCTGGGAGCGACGATGTACCCGCCCGTGGCGCCCTGCCGCGCGGTCAGGTACCGGATCGTGCAGCCGTCGAGCACGAAGGTGCCGCGGCCAAAGATGAAGTCCACGTCGCCCTCCACGTGGCACCCCTTGAAGTACGCGCGCGACACCGTCCCTGCGTTCGGCGTTTTCACATAGAGCGTGTCCTGATTGCCGAGCAAGCGCACGTTCTCGAAGATCAGCCGGTCGGCCTGCGTCATCAGCGCGACGGCCTGCTTGCCGCCGGACACGGCGCGCTCGTCGGTGTCGTTCGCGATCGTGAGGTTCTTGGCCTGGAAATCGTCGGCGTACGCGGCGAACGTCGCGCTGCCGCTGGTCCCGTACGTGGTCCCGCTCAGGTTCGGGTTGCAGGGATTGGCGGGCTTGCCTGTCTCCTTGGTCTTGCCGTTGTGGTTGTCGTACGCGATGACCGTCCGGCTGGCGTCGGCGCTCTTGCTGTAGAGCGTGATCGGCGGGGCCGACGACGGCACGCAGACCACCTCGCGGTAAGCGCCCGACGCGACCTCGATATAGACCCGGCGCGCCCCGCCGGCGGCCACCGCGGCGTCGATCGCGGACTGCACCGTCCTGTGGGTGCCGCCGCTCGCCGCGACCGTGTACGTGGGCGTGAATCCGCCGACGTCGCCTGCCCCGGCGGTGGGATCCCACGAGTCCGTCACGAGACCGGACGCGAGCTCGCCCGCCTTCTCGAGGTGCTTCAGGACGGTGTGGTGGGCCGCCTGCGCGCCCGTGAGCTGCGGGCGCGCCTCGGTCCCCGTGGACCCGTCCAGCCCGGAGCCGCCCGTACCCGAGCCGCCGGCGCCGGAGCCGCCGGTGCCGGAGCCGCCAGTGCCGGAGCCGCCCGATCCCGAGTTCTCGCCCGTGGAGCTGCTCGCGGTGCCAGCGCCCTCGCCTGAAGGCGAACCGCCGGAGCCGGAGGTTCCCCCGGTCGTCGAGCCGCTGGAGGCGTCCGGTGCGGTGGATCCACCGCTCGAGGAAGACGCGCCTGCCGGGCCCCCGTCGCCCGAGTCGCCGCCGCACCCGGAGAGGGCGAGGGCGAGGAGGGCGAGAGGGAGCGAGAGGATCCGACGTGACTTGCTGTTCATGTTCACCGTTTCGACCTCGCCTTCAAGACGCGCGCCACGCGGCGCGACGCCACACCGAACCGCCCGCATGTCAGGCAGCATCGAGGGCGGGTGACCTACGGGTCGCCGAGGCGGGGCGCCTCGCGCCGTGTCGCGCAACATGCTCGTTCTCCCACACCCGATGTGGCTGTCACTCCTGTGCGCCGGCCGTCCGCGCACGGAAGGGTGTTGCTGTGCGGGCCTGCCCTGTCAACTCCCGGTTAACACGGTGTACAGCCCTGCGTGACAGCGCCGGACGCGCCTGGGGTCCGAGAGGGCATGGGCCGTTGTTCTCCGAGGAAATATCCAGCAGTAACGCACATTTACTGCGCTCCAGGGCGAGCCCGCATGTGGCCCGCGTGTTGCTGATAGGGTCTCTGCGAACAGCGCAGCGCAGAGCACCTCGGCCGTGCGCGCAGGGCTGACGACAGCGCTGCGCGCTCCGGGTCGAGGCGTTCGCGAGGCGACTTTACGGTACGACAACTTACTTGAACAAGGACTGGAATCATGAAGCTTCATTCGACCTTTGCTCGTCATGTGCTGCTGGCGATCGGCGCCGTGGGGTTCATCGCGACCGGCTGCCTCTCGGAAGAGGAAGCCATCCTGGAGATGGATGGCGTCAGCGAGGCGGTGAGCGCCACGCGGCTCGAGGCCGAGTCGCAGTCCTGGTCTCACTCGTCGGGGGACGGGTACGACGCGAGCTCGAGCACCGTGCGGCTCAAGGCCAACGCGAGCGGCGACCACTTCAAGTTCTCGAAATCGGTCGCGGCGGGTGAGTACCGCGTCGTCGTGCGTTATGCCCAGCGGAACGCCTACGGGAACTACCAGCTCCAGCTGAACGGCGCCTCCGTGGGGAACCTCGACGGCTATTCGTCATCCACCGGCGACAGCTGGAGGACGGTGACGCTCGGCACGAGGAGCCTCTCGGGCAGCGTCGAGTTCAAGCTGCTCTGCAGCGGCAAGAGCGCCTCAGCGACGGACCACGACATCAAGGTCGACTACATCGAGCTCGTGCCGACGGGGAGCAGCTCGAGCAGCGGCGGCGGCGCGACGTCGAGCTCCTCCTCCAGCGGCTCGGGCGGGAGCGGCGGCAGCGGCGGCTCGGGCGGCGGGGGCGGCGGCGGCACGGTCACCGGGAGCGGAGGGGTCGTGGACGCGACGATCGTCGTGCGATCCGGCCAGACCTATGACGGCGGCGGCAGGCGGTTCATCGCCGGCAGCGCGCTCGGCGACGGCAGCCAGTCCGAGAGCCAGAAGCCGGTGTTCAAGCTCGAGAACGGCGCGGTGCTGAGGAACGTGGTCCTCGGCGCGCCGGCCGCGGACGGCATCCACACGTACGGCAACGTCACGCTGGAGAACATCGTCTGGGAGGACATCGGCGAGGACGCGCTGACGGTCAAGGAGTCTGGCACGGTCGTCCTCAACGGCGGCTCGGCGGTGAACGGCGAGGACAAGGTGTTCCAGATCAACGCCGCCAGCACCTTCCGGGTCTCCAACTTCCGGGCGTCCAACGCCGGCAAGTTCATCCGGCAGAACGGCGGGACGACGTTCAAGGTCGACGTCTTCATCGACCGTTGCGACATCTCGCGCATGGATGAGGCGATCTTCAGGACGGACAGCAGCACCAGCACCGTCACGATGACGAACACCCGCTACAGCGACATCGGCGACTCGCTCTTCATCGGCCTGTCCTCGTCGCGGATCACGACGTCCAACAACACCGAGTACTGACGGGGCGCGCCCCGTCGGTCGGCAGGCCGGGGGCTGGAGCCTCCCGGCCCGCCGACCGGGCTCAGACCGCCGGAGACGGCCACCGGCGCGCGGCCGGGCGGGCGAAGGCGTAGAGGGCGTCGACCGTGCGACGCAGAGGCGCCCTCCGGTACGTCGCGCGGTGAATCGACCAGGCGTGGAAGACGCACGCATCTCCGGCGCGCAAGGCGACGCGCGCGGCGTTCGGCATGTCCGGCGTGGTCCTGTCGGCGCCCCTTCGGATCCGGAGCTCGTCCGGGGTGTCCCAGCGAGCGTGGGATCCGGGGACGATCTCGAGGCGGTCGTCGTCCTCCAGCGCCACCCGGAAGTGCACCGCCGTGGTCGTCGCGACGACCGCGCGCTCAATTTCCGGATCGGGCTGGCCGAACTGGCTGTCTCGATGCCAGTCCCCGTCCCAGTCACGCCGGGTCGGCTCGTGGTAATAGTGCGCGTCCTTCAGGCGCGGCGTCTCCTCCTCTCGCGGGCGGGAGAGGCCGGCGAGGAGCTCGCAGACGCGCGCGGAGCCGACGAACACGGCGATGCGCTCGAGCGCGCCAGGGTCTTCCTGGACGCAGGTCGCGCCGTCCGTGAGGAGCGAGATCCTGGGCGTCGAGTGACCCGTCTCCAGGGAGCGCGCTCGAGCGTGAAGGAGCGCGACGTCGCACGCGCGGCGGAGCTCGGCGCGCTCGGCGACATCGAGGAAAGCGCGCACGACGAAGAAGCCGTGCGCGCGGAAGGCGTCCATCCGGTCTTTCGCTGAACTTGAATTGCTCATCATGACCTCGCGGCGCTCGAGCTCGCGACGATCACCGATGGCCGGTCATCGGCCCTTTCCTCGTGATCTGCCGCGCTCGATCCTTGCCGGCCGGCACCGACGGAAGAGGGGCAGCATCACGATCCAGGACCGCCGAAGGGCAGCGCCCTCTTCGCCCTGGCGCGCGCCGTGCCGGCGGCGGCGCGAGGGGCCGGGCTCGGGAACAGCCCGCGCGTCGAAGCATTCGTTGGCTCGGGGCCGCTGTCAAGCTGCCCCCGGAAACCACGAGAAAACGAACCACAGAGGCACAGAGGGCACAGAGGAAGAGAAAAGAAAGATGATTTATTTTCTTCTTCCTCTGTGCCCTCTGTGGTTCAAATCTCTTCATTCATGGCTGTTTCAAGCTGTTCGGCGCTCTGGACGGTGCCGTCAGCGTGCCGTTACAGTCGAGGATGCTCGCCTTCATGCGCCCTGCCTCGCCGGCCCAGGGTACAGCGCCGCAGCGGACCACCGCGCCGTTTCTACCCCTCGGGCGGACGCGGGTCGTGCCCGTGGAGGAGCAGCAGATCACCACCGACTGTTGCCAGAGCAGCAACACGGGCGGCGGATCGGCGCCCCACGGCGACGCGGAGATCCCGATGCCGGGCGTGAGCCCCACGCGCGGCGCGACGCCATCCGGCGGGCGGGGCAGCGGCATGGAAGTTGTTCCTACAGGGTCAGAAACCCTGCCAGGGATCTGCCTCGCGAGAGGAGAGATTCAACGCAAAGGCGCAAAGGCGCAAAGGCGCAAAGGCGCAAAGGCGCAAAGGCGCAAAGGAATGATATTTGTCCTTATCTTGCGTCTTGGCGTCTTTGCGCCTTGGCGTTAAAATCTCTCTCCGGCTCCATGGCCGGACTCCTGGAAGGCGGAACCAGGCCCCGTCGCACGAGCTGCTGCGCGGGGGAGCTGACGCCAGACGTCCCGGCCACGCGCGCTCCCCGTGCGGCAGACGCCGCGTCGAGCAGGTCGCTGTCCGGAGCGGCTCCTCAGAGCGCGCTTCCGGCAGGCGCCGCCGCCTGCGCCGCGCCGCGCGGGCGCACATCCGCGGTGGGCAGGGGCTCCGGGATCGAGCCCGCCTGGCTCAAACGCCGCTTCGCCTCGGCGAGCACGTCGCTCGGCAGGGGACCCTTCCGCGCGAACTCCAGGTTGTCGCGGAGGTGCTTCGGGTTCCGGGTCCCGACGATCGTGGTGCTCAGGCCCGGGTGCGACAGCGTGAAGCGCAGGGTGAACTCGATCCGGCTCAGGCCGTCGAGCAGCTCGTCGAGCCTGGCGCGCTCCCAGCGGTCTTGCATGGTGGTGCCCGGCAGCATGTAGTTCGTGCGCTGCCAGTCGGTGGGCGCGCCGCGCGCCACGCCGCCGCGGATGATGGTGCCCGCGCCGGCCTCGGCGGCCCTCGTGATCACGTCCTCGTGCTCGCGCTGGAGCGCGGAGTACGGGATCTGGAAGGCGTCGAAGACGCCCATCTCGATCTGCTCCACCAGGTTGGGCAGCGTGCCCGAGACGCCGAGGAAGCGCACCTTGCCCTCGCTCTTGAGCTTCAGCGCCTCCTGGAGCGCGCCGTCCTGCTCGAACTCCTGCCGGGTGAGGCTCCGGTGAAACTGCACCAGATCGAGGTGGTCCGTCTTCAGCAGGCGCAAGCTGTTCTCCACGCCGTGCCGGATGTTCTGCGCCGTGTGCACGTGCTCGCCCTGAGCCCCGCCGACGACACAGCCGCACTTCGAGGCCAGGAAATATTCGCCACGGCGGTGCGAGATGAACTGCCCGATCCGCTCCTCGCTGCGACCGTAATCGATCGAGGTGTCGATGAAGTTGATCCCGGCGTCCAGCAAGTCGTTCAGGATGCGCTCCGCCTCCTGATCCGAGATCTCCGGGCCGCGCGGGGCGCCCCGCAGCTCCATGGCGCCGAAGCCGAGCGTGGTGACGCGGACGCCGGTGCGTCCGAGCAGGCGAGTGGGCAGATCAGTCATGGTCTTCCTCCGAAGGCGAACGCGAGCTGGTCGCGCAGGTCGGCCGTACCCCCGAGCGAGGGACGTGCGGTTCCTGCGTACCTGTTCGGCTCGTGGTTCGCGGCCGCGCTGAGCGCGCGCGCGGCGCATTGTGCAAGCCGCGGGCCAGGGCGGGCTCCGGGGCCGCGTCCGCCTTGAAGGAGGATCGCGGAGCGCGTGGAGGGACCGTGGCGTGGGCGCGCCAGCGACGCTCAGCGCGCCGCGGCGGGCTCTGGAAAGAACCGGTTGGCGGGCCGCGCGAGCCCGAGGTTCTCCCGCAGCGTCCGCCCTTCGTACTCACGCCGGAACAGGCCTCGTCGCTGGAGCTCGGGGACGACGCGATCGACGAAGTCGTCGAGCCCGCCCGGCAGGTAGGGGAACATGACGTTGAAGCCGTCGCAGCCGCTCTGGAACAGCCACTCTTCCATCTGATCCGCGATGGTGCCGGGCGTACCGACGAACGCGAGCCCACCGAAGCCGCCGAGGCGCTGCGCGAGCTGCCGCACCGTCAACCCTTCCCGCTTCGCCAGCTCGATGGCGCGCTCGCGCCCGCTCTGTCCGGCGTTCGTGGGCGGGATCTCCGGCAGCGGCGCGTCCGGATCGAAGCGCGAGGCGTCGCAGCCGAGCGCGATCGAGAGCGACGCGATGCTGCTGTCGACGTGGACCAGGCTGTCGAGCCGAGCGCGCTTCTCCCGCGCTTCTTCCACCGTATCTCCCACCACGACCAGCGCGCCGGGCAGGATCTTGAGCGTGTCGGGGTGCCGCCCCAGGCGCTCCATCCTGCCCTTGACGTCGGCGTAGAAGCGACGCGCGCCCTCCAGCGTGGACTGCGCCGCAAACACGACCTCGGCCGTCTCTGCCGCGAGCTGCCGGCCCGCCTCCGAGGCGCCCGCCTGCACGATGACCGGCCAGCCCTGGACGGGGCGCGCGATGTTCAAGGGCCCGCGCACCGCGTAGTGCTTGCCCCGGTGGTCGAGGACGTGCAGGCGCTCGGCGTCGAAGTAGATCCCGGACTCGACGTCGCGCACGAACGCGTCGTCGGCAAAGCTGTCCCAGAGGCCCGTGACAACGTCGTAGAACTCGCGCGCGCGCCGGTAACGCTCGTCGTGCTCCACGTGCTCGGTGAGCCCGAAGTTCAGGGCTGCGTCCGGGTTCGCGGTGGTGACGATGTTCCAACCGGCGCGCCCGCCGCTGAGGTGATCGAGGGACGCGAAGCGCCGGGCCACGTGGAACGGCTGATCGAACGTTGTCGACGCGGTCGCCACCAGGCCGATGTGCTCGGTGGCGCCGGCCAGCGCGGAGAGCAGCGTGAACGGCTCGAAGGACGTGACCGTGTGACTGCGCGCCAGCGCGTTGAGCGGCATGTTCAGCACGGCGAGGTGATCGGCCATGAAGAACGCGTCGAAGCGAGCCTGCTCCAGGCGCTGCGCAAAGCGCTTGAGGTGCGCGAAATTGAAATTCGCATCCGGGTAAGCCCCTGGATAGCGCCAGGCGCCCGTGTGGATGCTGACAGGGCGCATGAACGCGCCGAGCTTCAGCGTGCGTGCAGGCATCGTGAGCCCCCGAGCGGCGGGCGCGGCCACTCCGCGCGTCGCGTTGGATACGGCACGTCTACTATAACGGATGCGTCGGCGCGAGCGGAAAACGGCGGGCGGCGGGCGCGCCGTCAGAGGTTCATGCCGATGCCCACCCGGAGCCGCGCCGCCACGGAAGGGGCGATCTCGCCCTCGCCGCTGCCCGCGCGCTGCTGCTCGAAGAGGTACGTCTGCGCTGCCCCCTCGACGCCGAGGTAGAACCCTCCCACGAGATCGACGTTCGCCCCGGCGCCGGCGCCGAACGCCCCTGCCAGGCCGTAGCGGTCGGGTGCGTGGCCGGACGTCTCGAACCGCTGCCTCATCACGGCGAGGCCGAGGTCCACGCCGACGCCGAGGGTGACAACGGGCAGATCCCAGGCGTGGGACAGGCGCACGTCCAGGCCGAGGTCATCGTTGCTCGCGGTCAGGTGCTCGTTCTGGAAGGCGCTGTGACACGCGCTGAGCCGGGTCGCGACGCCGAGGTGCTGGAGCTCGACCGCGTAACCGACGAAGCCTCCGTGACACGACGAGCTCCCCTGGAGGATCGGCGTCCTGAACTGATAGCCCGCCACCGGCCCATGCGCGATCTCACGGACGCCGCCGCCCTTGCGCACCAGCCGCGCGAACGTGACGCGGCTCAGCCGCTCGTCGCCCACGTCGGTCGTCTGCCCGGCCTCGGCCTCGACGGTCCCTTCCAGGAGGAAATCGGGGCCTCGGCCGCGCACGAAGTAGCGGCCGGGGCGCAGGCTGAGCGTCCGCGTCGCGTCGCTCGCCCCCACCTCGGCCGCCACCGGGCCCTCGCTCGAGTCCCGCATCACCAGGTAGGATCTGCCGAGCGGGAACCGGAGCACGCCCCGCAGCGACGCGTGCACCGGCAGCTCTGTCAAGATGAGCTTGCCCTGGCCGCGGAGATCGTAACGGAAGGTGGGGTGTTGCGCGCCGGCCCACGTGCGGCTCGTGGCGCGCAGGGTGCTCTCGTAGGCATGGCGATAGGCCTCCTCGAGGGAGACGGCGCCGTCGCGATCCGCGTCGGCCGTCCCGAGCAGCCCCGAGACGAGGGCGTGGGTGAAGAACGATCCTTTGAGCTCATCGGACTCCTGGGCGTCCTCGTTCCCGGAGCTCGACGTGAGCGTCACCATGCCTTGCCCGGCGAGCCGCTGATCGAGCTTGATGACGAACGGCGGCGCGCTCGTGCCGCCCTTGACGCGCGTCAGCGCCCCGGATCGACACGAGTCGACGATCAGGAGCCGCGCCGAGGCCGCCGAGCCGCGGACGAGCTGCTCGAACTCCGTCAGCGAGAGCGGCGCCGGCCCGAGGTGGAGGGCGTTCGCGTCGGCGTGACCGGAGTAGTAGACGAGATAGAGGACGTCGGTGTCCGGGCTCGACACGGCCGCGCGGACACGGTCGTTCATGGTGATGAGCGTGCGCCGGACCGTCTCCGCGCCCTCGCCCCGCAGGAGCACCAGGTTCGCCGGGGGAAAGCCCCCGAGGTCCTTGAGGACGTCGTACATCTTGGCCGCGTCGTCCTCCGCATAGCGGAGCTCCACCTCGCCCCGCTCACCGGCGTTGTTGCCGATGAGCACCGCGAAGCGCTCGATCCGGGCCTCGGCCGGGGCCGCCCAGGCGAGGACCCAGGCGCACGCGAGCGCGGCGAGCGCGGCGGGGCGGCCGAGGATCACGGCGCGCCCGCGACCTTCTCCGCCGTGAGCGCGTCGACGTCGCAGCCGGGCGGGGCCGGAGGCGCGTCGGGGTGGGCCGCGAGCGCGGCCCGGAGCGGCTCGACGGCGACGGCCTCGGCGCAGAACAGCCCGTAGATCCGCTCGGCGCCGAGCGTGTCGTCCAGCACCGTGCTCTGCGGGAGGAGGACGTTCCGGCCGGGCTCGATGCGCGCGGCGACGGGGCCGCTCGGGTAATAGACGCTGGCCTGCGACGCCCCGTCGACGCTCAGGATCACGAGATACCGCGCCTCCGTGGCGGAGTACGTGAACTGGATCGCGTCGCCGGGATGGAGCCGCTCGCCTGCCCCGCCGGGCTGGACGGCCCCGCCGCGCTTCACGTAGAAGCCGATGCCGTTCGCTCCCTTGATGCGCTCACCGGGGCTCTCCGCCGGTCCTCCCGCCGGATCCGGCGCCGCGGGGAACGTGCGGAAAAAGAGCAGCGCGGCCGCCGCGGCCGCGAGCGCGCTGGCTGCGGCGGGCGCCAGCCATCGCCGCGGCGGGCGCTTCTTCGTCGTGGCGCTCGCGGCGCTCGCGGCGCGCTCCTGCGGGGCGCCGCGATCGAGCCGCAGCGGCGGCGCCGACGCCGCGAACGCGTCCCGCGCCGCCTCGATCTCCGACAGCCGCGCCGCGCACCGCGCGCAGCCGGCCACGTGCGCGCGCGCCTCCTGCGCGGCGGCGGGGTCGAGCTGGCCCGCCGTGAGCTCATCGAGCCTCAGCTCCGAGAGGCACCCTTCGGGTCGCGCTGGCGTCATGAACTCGAAACCCCCTCTCTCGTCTGCTCGGAGACCGCGGCCTTGAGCCGCTCCAGCAGGTCGCCGACGTGCCGGCGGGAACAGCCCATCACGCGCGCGATCTCCTCGTGGGTCATCTCGTCGGAGAAGTAGTGGACGGCGACCTGCGCGAGGTCGCCCGGGAGCTGCGCGAGGAGCTCCCGTGTCAGCAGCGCCGCCTCGGCGCGCGGCGCCACGCTCTCCTCTTGCATGGGCGCAACGTGGGTGTCGAGGAGGCGCAGCCGGTTCTTCCGATCGCGGATGCGGTTCAGGCAGGCGTGCGTCGTGGCGCCGTAGAGCCAGCTCACCATCGGGCCCTTCCCGTCGAGCTGCCCGGGCTCGCCGAGCAGGGAGGCGAAGACATCCTGAAGGATCTCCCGCGCCTCCTGCTCGTTGCCGAGGAGCCGCCGCGCCCGTCGCAGCACGATGTGCCCGTGCTGGCGGTAAGCCGCCTCGATCAGGGCCACCCGCGCCAGCCGATCATCCACGTCGGAGCGTGTACCACGATCAGTGCCAGTCGGGGTATGTCAAATCCTCGGAAGGCGCCATCCGGACGGTGAGCGACGTGCTCGGCCCGCCTGCGGAGGGGCGGACCTTGATCTTCGCGTCATACCCGTAGCAGGCGTTGTGCTCCGCCTCCGTGGTCGCCGCGGCGTTGCAGGCGTCGAAGGCCGCCTGCTGCTCTGCGTCCACCTCACCTTCCCGGGAGAGCACGTCCATGACATGGAATCCAGGGGCGAGCGGCCCGCCGAAGAAATTCGACCAGAAGCCGTCTTCGTCCATCTCGCTCTCCACGTACACGATCACATGGTGCTCGTCGACGCCGAGCCCGCTCCCCTCCCCGGCGGACTCCTCGTTCAACGCCGCTTCGATGGTGGCGATGCCGACCCGGGTGTCGACGAGACCGACCTCGGTGAGATCGTTGAGCGACTCCTCGGGCGGGGGCGCATGAATCGACAGCGAGAAGGCAGCGGGGAAGCTCCCGGTCACCGTCGTACGGACGGGAAAGTTCTCGTTTTCCGTGTCGGTCGTCACGCTGTTCCAGACCAGCACGGCGTCGACCGGCCCCTCGGGCGCCTCGTCGAGCTCATTGACGATGGTGCCCTTGACGGTCAGGAGAGACTCGCCCTCATAGTCGGAGCCCACCTGGGAGTCGCCGCAGGCGGCGAGAAGGACCGGGAGCGCGAGCGAGAAGATCGAACGAAGCTGCATGACATTCCTCCTTGGAAAGCAAACAACGATGGATGATTGGAAGATTGGTTGATGAGAGGGTGAATGAGCGGGCCAGTCACCCGGGAGAGGGCCATGCGCGCAGCGCTGCCGTCGCCGCCGTGGGGCGGTCGTCGGCGGCGGAGCTCTCCTGGATGGATGGCGAGGCGCCTGCCGTTTCGCAGCGCGGCGCGCGGCGCCCGGGAAGGAACCGCCGTTGCCGGCCCCTTCGACTAGATAGAACGCGAGGGGCCCGGTTCGGGCACGGGTCGGTGTCGATTGTTGATATTACAGCGGCGCTGCGATTTTACCGCGGACCTGAGCGCGCCGCTCAGCGCTGCGTCTCGCTGATGGGGCGCTCGGGGCCGGGCCGCCCCTCGGCCAGGGTGTCGCGGAGGCGCTCCTGCGTCAGCCCCGGGCTGCTCGAGAGCCTGGTTTCCGCGTGCGGGTCGTCCGACCGGGCGACCGACTGCGCGTGCGCCGGCTCGGGGCGCGCCTCGCTCAGGGGGTGGCGGCTGCCGGGCCGCCCGGTGGCGAGCGACGAGCCGTGGCCGGGGTCGGGCGGCGCCGGTGCGTGGACCGGCCGCGGAGGGGGCGCTCCGGCGGCGCGCGGGGCGAAGAGGTCCGCCCAGTCCGGCAGGTGCCGCTGCAGTCGCAGGCGCGCGGGCTCGGGCAGCGCCTCGCCGATGACGGCGCACACGGCCTGGGCGTGCTCCATGCCGAAGCCGCGCGGCGCGCCCTCGCGGCGGGCGGTGCGGTCGTAGAGCTCGTCGCGGTCGAAGTCGCCCTGGTAGGTCGCGCCGCGCAGCGCGGCGGCGACCGGCTCGGGCAGCTCGGTCGCGATGGAGGCGGCTTCGTCCTCGAGCAGCCGCTCGCCGAGCGTCCGCGCGGTCACCGCGATGGCGCGCTCGGCCTCGCCGCGGGTCTCGAAGCCGGCGCGGCGCTGCACTTCCTCGACGAAGCGGTCGTGATCCATGGGGGGCCTCCTTCCAGGGCGCGATCTTTCCAGCGAGCTTGCGAGACCCGTGCCACGCGCGCGGACCTCGACATCAACCTGGGTCGGCTCACAACGCCAGCGCGCTGCACGCACCAGATGTCCGGCCAGGGATCCGAAGAGAGGGAGAGATCAACGCAAAGGCGCAAAGGCGCAAAGGCGCAGAAAAAAAGAAACAAATAGTTAATGTATTTTTGCGTCTTTGCGCCTTTGCGTTGAAATCTCTTTCTCTGCTCTCCAGGCACAGCCCTGGCGGGAGTCCGAGGCGCTAGCTCTCGCCCGCGCGCCCCCCACGTGCCTTGAGCCGCACGCGCAGCGCCTCCACCACGTGATCCCGCAGGGCGGCGGTCTTCTTCGGCAGGTGCCGGCCGCTCGGGAACACCAGGAACACGCCGCCCATCGGCATCGTCCAGCGCGGGAGCACGCGGACGAGCGTCCCGTTGAGCACGTCCTGCTGCACAAGGAACGCGGGGAACATGCCGATCCCGACGCCGTGGCGCACCGCCTCGCGCGCGAAGAACCCGTCGTCCGCGAGCAGCCGGACGCGGAGCCGCGCGCGGGCGCCCGAGGCCTCGTCGCGCGCGAACGGGCTCGTCCCCGTGAGCGCCACGCAGTCGTGCTCCGCGAGGTCGTCCAGCGTCCTCGGCGTCCCCCGCGCGGCCAGGTACGCGGGCGAGGCGTAGAGCTGCATCTCCAGCTCGCCCACCTTGCGCGCGACAAGCGTCGAGTCCCGGGGCTTCTTCCCGAGGAACCGGAAGGCAGCGTCGTACCCCTCCTTCACCAGATCCACGGGCCGGCTCGACAGGTGCATCTCCAGCGCGATGCGCGGGTAGCGACGGCAGAAGCCGGCGAGGATCTCCGCCAGCACCTCGGTCCCGAAGTCCGCCGTCGCGGTGAGCCGCAGCGAGCCCGACGGCTCGTCCCCGAGCTCCGGGAGCCCCTCGATCGCCTCCGTCAGCGCCCTGAGCCGTGAGCCGATGCGATCGACGAGCGCCTGCCCCGCCGTCGTGAGCGCCACGCTGCGCGTCGTCCGCTGCAAGAGGCGCACGCCGAGCGACGCCTCCAGCGACGCGATGCCCCGGCTGACGGTCGACTTGGGCACCCCGAGCTGGCGCGCCGCCGCCGTGAAGCTCGCCGTCTCGGCGACGGCCGCGAACACGGCGAGGTGGTTCAGGTCCATTGTTCCCATTCCGGAACATACTAACCAAGTTTCGCTCATTGAACCAGGAACGAGACAGACCCAACATCCGCTCAACCTCGTCACAAGGAGCTCTCATCATGTCTCAGCCTCTCCTCGTCACCGGCGCCGGCGGCCAGCTCGGGCGGCGCGTCGTCGATCTCCTGCTCGCGCAGGGCGCGGGCCCCCTCATCGTCACGACCCGTCACCCGGAGAGGCTCGGCGAGCTCCGCGCCCGCGGCGTCGAGGTGCGGCGCGCCGACTTCGACGCTCCCGCGTCGCTCGCGGAGGCGTTCGCCGGCGCGGCGCGGCTGCTGCTCATCAGCACCGACGCCCTGGACCGCCCGGGCCGGCGCGTCGCGCAGCACCGGAGCGCGATAGCGGCCGCGGTGAAGGCGGGCGTGCGGCACGTGGTCTACACGTCGCTGACCAACCCCGGTCCGGAGTCGCCGGTCACGATCGCGCCCGACCACCAGGCCACCGAGGACGCGCTCGCGGAGAGCGGGCTCGGCGTCACCGTGCTGCGCAACAACCTCTACGCCGACTTCCTCGTGGCGTCGCTGCGGCGCGCGCTCTCGACGGGCCAGCTCGTCGCCGCGGCCGGCGACGGCAAGGCCGGCTACGTCACGCGCGAGGACTGCGCCCGCGCGGCCGCCGCGGCGCTGTCGGCCGATTTCGACGGCAAGCGCGTGCTCGACATCACGGGCCCGGCCGCCGTCTCTCAGGGCGAGATCGCCCGGATCGCCGCGGACCTCACGGGCAAGCCGCTCGCCTACGTCCCCGTCCCGCGCGAGGCGCTGGAGCAGGGCATGCAGCAGGCCGGCATGCCCGCCGCGACAGCCACCCTGTTCGCCTCCTTCGACGCAGCGATCGCGCGCGGCACGCTGGATGTGGCCACGAGGGCGGTGGAGGAGCTCACCGGCAAGCCCGCCGAGGACGTGCGGAGCTTCCTGGCGCGGCACAAGGCCGTCCTGCTGGCGCCCTGACGCCGCGACCCCAACCTGGGTCCGGGTTGCCACATCGCGCTGGTACTTTTCGCAGACGCCACGATGCTAGACTGAAGTATCAGGCTCGCTTCTTCCAAGCACGTCCACAGGCAGCCTATTCGGTTGCATGTTCCCCGCTCAGATTGATCTCATAGCGAGGCAGGGGATCCTTGCCTGGGCCTTGCAACCAGCGTGCGTCAGGCTGCCAGGCACCGTTCAGCTGCTCGCGTCGGCGCGTTTCCACCACGACCTTTTCTTTCGATATTCGCAGCAAATTATACTGCAGAGGAATTCCCGGCACCCAGTCCCGTGTCGGGGCGCCGAAGGTGCCGGCAGCCACGAAGTCGAGGCGCCGCCCCTCTTGAGTCATATCGTAACGAAAGAGTCCGCGATCCGCCTTATGGATATGACCGTGGAGAACAAGACGAAATCCAGCCTGCGCGAGCCGCTCAACAAACCCAGAATCTTTGATTCGATCCTCATCAGGACTCGAAAACGGATGGTGCCACACAGCGATCTTTAGCCGACCAGCGTATTCCGAGCTCCGACGAATACGAACCAATGCATGATTCAACGCGCCGGAATGAATGCTCACACGCGAACCATAGAAATGATCAGTTTCCCATGCGGAGTTGAAACCAACCACGAGCAATCCCAGCCCAGGAAAATCTTGCACATCAATTTGCGCCTCGTAATCCAGCGAATAAGGCACCCCCTTAACATGACCGTAGAACTCGGCAAATGGCTCGAATCGCCTCTTATATGCCGATTCATCACGCACCTCGAGCACCTCGGCGCCATGTGCTATGAATTTGCCAACCTCTGGCGGTGCATCAAGGCTCTCCCGGCGCTGAAGCTTGTAGGCAGCCTTCGAACGCGGCCAGCTCACGTCGTGGTTCCCAGGCACAATCACGACCTGCCCTGGAGAGAGCCGCATCTCCGTACTGATATTCAATAGGAAGCGTCGAACGGCATCGAACTCGACGCTGTCAGCGCGCTGCGTTAGATCTCCGGAGAGCACAAGAGCATCTATGTGGTCGCACCCGAGCTCCTGCAGATCATCGGCGAGCTGTCCATACCAGATATCAGCCTGCGACAGTTGACTGAAGTGCAAATCCGATAGGTGGAGTATGCATGCCGCATTCTGTTCAGCATGCTGGCGATACTGCAGACTCTTCCTCTTCCTAGAAAAAACGAGTTCTCCTTTAGCGTCTATAGATGCGTCCTGATGCCCTGTCTTTGTGATGAAGCTTGGCCACGGCATGTGACGCAGGTAAAACACAAGCCGTGGGTCCTCCAGGCTCAGCACGCCAGCGTTTTGATTGTAGAAGAAGAGGCTCTTCAGATCAGGAATCTGCTCAAAAAGTTGTGCTAAGTAGCCGCTCTTCAAGCGATCCAGTGCGCTGCGGACATCAGGATCTGCGAACCGGTAGCGAATATCTTCCAGAGTAACGTGTCCATCGCTACTCTGACCGAGCAGCCAGAGCAGGGCCAAGGTCGCACCGCGAGGAGGTGTCGTCTCATCATGACAGGCGAAGCTCCGCAGATCGCTAAAGTATCGACTGTCGAGGTTCTTTATGACGACGTCAACCACATCGCGAAAGCCCACATCGACGTGCGTCAACCTTGGCGCAGTCATATCGATGTTGGCCTTGAACGCAGCCTCGTAACATAGCTGCTGCGCAGTAAAGAAACTACCCGCCGCGGCGGCAACAAACTCCTCTCTCCGCCTGAACACGATATTAGCGGCGTGCTCCCCCTTCTGGATGAGTTCGGAAACCTTCTCGTCCGGCTGTCTACTCATCGCAATTGACTCAAATCGACCAGCGAGATCGCTCAGCGCCCTAACGAGCGAATCACCGATCGGATTGATCCCGATCACGGTGATCTTCGACTTACGATCATCGCTATCCGCAATAATCTTCATCTCATCGGCCACGCGTTCCTGACGCGCTCGATCGAGACGGTGAAAGTCGTCGATTATAAGATGACCTCGAAATCCAGCCGAGAGCAATTCATCCAGCTTCTGGCGGTCACTTTCTCGTTGGCCAAGAAGCCACTCCTGCTCCCTTACCTTGAGATCACGGAGCGTCCTCTTCACGACCGTCGTCTTTCCGACCCCGCTCGGTCCTTCCACCACCAGCCCTTGGCCCATCACTTGCAGGTATGCCCGCAGGCGCGGGAGTTGAGCTGGCTCCACGAACGTGATGTCGGGCTGGCCGAATGCCTGGAAGATGTCGCCAATGTAGCGAAGCTGTTCAGGCGCACCAGCGCCACGCTGCGGCTCGATACGACTGGCGGCGAACCGCAGTAATATCTGAATTTCCTTGGCGATCTCTGACCATGCCTCGTCCCGGTTTGTCCATTGAGCAACAGGCACAACATTCCGAGGGAAAAACTGCAATTTTCCCAATGGGGTATAATCCCACAAACATGGGCGAACGAGGATTGGAACCACCTGCACTGATTCGGCGTGTCGCCTCTGCAGCGCAACATCGCAGTCCTCAGCGGTACGCTCGGATGCGAAGTAATCGGCGCTGACCAGAAGAATGATCATCTGCGCTGCTGCTAGGTGTTGCTTGTGGAGTTCCTCCACATGCTCCCCCATCAACACCATCCGGTCATGCCACAGACTGATCTCGCCATGCTTGGCAAGAGGGAGCAGGTGCGCCGCGAGCTCACCAGCAAATACCTCGTCTTCGTAAGCATATGATAAGAAGACCTTGACCGGCGCGATGAGCTGCATGCCCCATACTGTACCACACCAGGCTCGCTTCCGCTCGGTGCGCATCGGGCTCTAGGACGCCGGCAGATCGACCGCTTGCCCGTGGTCACCGCGAGGCAACATCCACCGCCGCGCATGAGCCGAAGGCCAGGGAACTGGGTCGAGCTCGTCAGTCCAGATCGGCGACCTAGATGGCTGGCGCCGACGGTCGGGTGCTCCCGTGGCCACACCGCGCTCCGGCCCACTTGCCCCGGCCGCCATGACGCCGCCCCGCATGGTAGCGTCCTCGCATGGAGCTCCGCCTTCGCGGCCTCACCCACCTCGATCCGCTCGCCGTCCCGCTGCCCCACGGCACCGAGGTGACCACCCGGGTCGACCGCGTCCTCGGCGAGCGCCGCGTCCCGCAGGGCGCCATCGGGCGCGTCGTCGGCTCGGCGGGCGCGGAGCTCGACGTGATGCTCGTCGGCGTCGGCGTCGTCCGCTACCGCCGCGACGAGCTCGTCCCGCGCAAGACCGGACAGGTGCGGCACGCGGAGCGGCGCAGCGCCGCCTGGGACGCGCTCCTGCCCGCCGTCGTCCTCGAGGCCGTCGTGGGGTCGCGCGCGTGGGGGCTCGCGCACGAGGGGTCCGACACCGACCGGCGCGGCGTCTTCGCCCTCCCCTTCCCCTGGACCACGGGCCTCGCCGAGCCGCCGCGGGACCTCGTGAGCGCCGACGGCAGCGCCTCGTACTGGGAGGTCGAGAAGGCCCTCCGGCAGGCCCTGCGCGCCGATCCGAACACCCTCGAGCTGCTCTTCGTCCACACCGCCGAGCCGCGCGACGAGATCGGCGCCTGGATCCTCGAGGCGCGCGACGCGTTCGTCTCGTCGGCCATCTACGGCAGCTTCGGCCGCTACGCGCTCTCGCAGCTCAAGCGGCTCTCGCAGGCGCACCGGCTCGCCGAGCACCGCGAACGCGTGCTCGACTGGCTCGCGGACGACCCCGCGCTGTCGCTCGACGACATCGCCCGGAAGCTCGCCGCCATCAGCCCGCGCGCCGCGCCGACCGAGGCCGACCGGGAGCTCCAGGCGAAGGAGTACGTCAAGCAGCTCTACCGCTCGCTCCACGACCAGGGCCTCTTGCCCGCGCGCGACCTCGCCTCGCTCGCCGCCTTCGCGCGCGCGGGCAGGAGCGCGTCGCTCGACACCGCCCGCGACCTCCGCCCCAAGAACGCCTACAACCTCGTGCGCCTCATCGCGACCGCCATCCGCTGGCTGCGCGACGGCGAGGTCGACCTCGTCGTGCAGGGCGAGCTGCGCGAGACGCTCCTCGCCATCAAGGCCGGCGCCTGGCCGCTCGACCGGACGATCGAGCTCGCCGAGGCGATGACGCCCGAGCTCGAGGCCGCGCGGCTCGCGACGAAGCTGCCGCCCCACCCCGACGTGCCCCGCGCCGACGCGCTCCTCCGGCGCATCCGCGAGGAGGTCGCCCGGCGGCACGTCGCCGCGGCGCCGGGGCCGCTCGGCAAGGACGCTCCCCCCGCGCCCGTCGCCGTCTGGGACGACGGGGACGCGGGCCCGGCGCGCGGCCGCGCCGCTGGCGACGACGAGAGAAAGGACGAGGCATGAACACCCAGGTGCTCGAGGCACATCAGCAGGAGGTCGCGGCCCGCGTCATCGCCGAGGAAGAGGCGAAGCGCCCGCACCTCGTCGTCACCCTCAGCGGCGCGCACGCGTACGGCTTCCCCTCCCCGGACAGCGATCTCGACCTCAAGGCGGTGCACGTCGAGCCGACCGAGAAGCTGCTCGGCCTGCTCCGCAGCGGCGCGAGCCCGACGCGCATGGAGGTCATCGACGGCGTCGAGATCGACTACACCTCGAACGAGATCCACCCCGTCCTCCTCGGCGTCCTCCAGGGCAACGGCAACTACATCGAGCGGATCCTCGGCCCCCTCCAGCTCCACATCGATCCCGATCTCGCCTCGCTCCGCCCGCTCGTCGCCGAGGCCCTCTCGCGCCGGATCTTCCGCCACTACGTCGGCTTCGCCACGAGCCAGCTCCGCGCCTGGGAGACGGGCGGGCGCACGTCGGCGAAGAAGCTCCTCTACGTGCTCAGGACGACGCTGACCGGCGCCCACGCGCTGCGGACAGGCGAGATCGTCACCGACGTGACAGCGCTGCTCGATCTCTACGGCTTCGGCGCCGCGCGCGAGCTGATCGAGGCCAAGCGGGCCGGCGAGAAGTCGGCGCTCTCCCCCGAGGCCTCCGCGCGCTGGACCGAGCAGATCTCCCGGGCCTTCACCGCCCTCGAGGCCGCCCACGATCGGGCCGTGCTGCCGGAGGAGCCGCGCAACCAGGACGAGCTCAACGACTGGCTGCTCGCACTGCGCAAGGCGCGGCTCTGAGGCGCGGAGAGGCTTGAATAGGTGTACATGAAGATGTACACTTCGACATGACGAAGCGTTACTCCATTGCAGAGGCCCGGGCCAACCTGCCGACCATCGTCGATGAGGTCGAGGCAGGCAGCACGATCGAGCTCACGCGCCGGGGCAAGCCGATAGCGGTCGTGCTCTCGCGCCAGGAGTACGACGCCTTGCGCTCCGAGCGGCCGAGCTTCTCCGAAGCATACAGGCGTTTTCTGGAGAGATTCCGGCTGGAGGAGGTCGGCGTCGATCGCGATTACTTCGACTCCCTCCGCGCGGCGGGCCCGGGGCGCAAGGTCGCGCTGTGACCCTGAGATTCCTCCTGGACACGAACATCGTGTCGGCTCCGGTGGCGAGCAAGCCGAGCCCGGAGATCGTGCGTCGACTCGAGCTGCACGCTCAGGAGTGCGCGATCGGGGCGCCCGTGTGGCATGAGCTCGTGTACGGGTGCAGGCGGCTCCCACGCGGGCGCCGGCGGACCGCGCTCGAGGCTTACCTCGAGGAGGTCGTGCGCGCCTCGTTCCCGATCCTGCCCTACGACGACGCGGCGGCAGCATGGCATGGCGCCGAGCGCGCGCGCCTCGAGGAGCTCGGCTCGGCTGCGCCCTACGTGGATGGGCAGATCGCGGCCATCGCGCACGCGAACGAGCTCGTCCTCGTGACCGCAAATACGAAGGATTTCGCTCGGTTCAAGGATCTCGAGATCGAAGACTGGTCGAAGCGAAGGGCGCGCTGATCCGCCGCCCTGCTGCCTCGTCGCCTGGCGCGATGTCCGTGCCTCACTGCGGCAGCGAGCAGCCGTCTCCGCACGCCTTGCGGCCGTCGGCGCACCGCTTCGCCGGCCCCTGGCCCTGACACGTGATCGGGCACCCTTGCCCGGTGGCGGAGCACTTCACCGCGCACGAGCCCGTGCAGGTCACCTCGCAGAGCCCGACCTGATTGCATGTCACGACGCTCCCCTCGCCGACGACGGGGACGCACTTGCCCGCGTTCTCGCAGGTATACTTGCACCCCGCGCCGCAGGTCGCCTGGCACGTCTCGACGTGACGGCAGTCGACGACGCAGTCGTCCGTACAACGCGTGTCGCACGCCTTGCTGTGATCGCAGGAGGACCGGCAGCCGCCGGCGCAGCGGCTCTCGCAGACGTCGCGATCGGAGCAGCTCGGCCTGCAGCCGGGCGCCTCGCCGCAGGTGAGCTGGCAGCTCGTCGGCACGTTGCCCGGCGTGCCGGGCGCGCAGGTGCACGGCACGCCCGGCCGGCAGCCGCCGGCGTCGGCCGCGGGCGCCAGGGAGCTCGCGGCGCGGGGGACGTCCTTGAGGGACACCGGCGTCGGCGCGCCGCCCTCGGGAGCGTCGCCGGCGCCCTGGTCGCGGGAGCGCCAGAGCAGCAGCGCCGCCCCGAGGCCGACACAGAAGAGGAGCACCGCCGCCCCGGCGACGATGGCGAGCTGCGGCGGCGACCCCGGCGCGCGCGGCCCCGGCGCGGCGCGCGCGCCCGCGTGAAACGCGCCCGGCGGCGCCGCTGCCGGGACGGCAGGCGCGACGGCCGATGCGGCGACGGGCGCGGCCGGGATCGCCATGGCCGGCGGGTTCGCGCCGGGCAGGGGCGCCACGATGGGCGGTCCGTCGGGGATCGACCGGCCGCGCACGCGCGTGCGCTCGTCGCCGCCGGCCATCGCCGCCGTCGCGAAGGGGGGCTCCTCGCCGCGGCGCACGGCGCGCACGTCGGCGAGCATGGTTTGCGCGTCCGGATACCGCTGCTCGATCGCGAAGGCGAGCGCGCGGTCCACGACGCGCGCGACGCGCGGATCCACGCCGGGCGCGACGGCCGCGAGCGGCGGGGCCGGCGTCGTGCTCATCTTCACGAGGAGCTCTCCCTCGGTGAGCGCGTCGTGGAGTCGACGGCTCGTCAGGAGGGTGAACATCGTCGCCCCCACCGCGTACAGGTCGGCCCGGCCGTCCACGTCCCGGCCCAGGATCTGCTCCGGCGCCATGTAGCTCGTCGTGCCGAGCACCGCGCCCGTGCGCGTCTTCAGCCCGGCGCCGCCCTGCTTCATGCGCGCGATCCCGAAATCGAGCACCTTGAGGCGCCCGTCGCGGGTCACGAAGAGGTTGTCGGGCTTGATGTCCCGGTGGACGATGCCGGCGTCGTGCGCGGCCCGGAGCACCTCGAGGAGCGTGTCCACGTGGGCCAGGAGCTCGGGCAAGGCGACCCCGCCGAGCCGCAGCGCGCGCTCGCGGAGGCTCTCGCCGTCGAGCAGCTCCATCACGAGGAACGGCTCGCCGTGCTCGGTCACGTCGATGTCGAGGACCTGGACCGCGGCCGGGTGCCCGAGCCGCGCGGCGGCGAGCGCCTCCTGCTCGAAGCGGGCGCGGTGGTCGCGGGACACGGCGCCCTCCGGGTGCAGGATCTTGATGGCCACGCGGTGCCCCACGTGATGGGTGGCCGCGTACACGGCCGCCATTCCCCCCGCCCCGATCAGCGCGTCGAGCCGCCATTTCCCGCGCACGGTCGTCCCGACACGGGCCCTCAGCCGCTGCGTCTCTTCGTCTTCCGCTCCCGACATCGGCGCCGAGCCTAGCACGGCGTGCCAGCCGGTCGGATCGCGCGAGGGCGGCGCCGCGCGCCCGCCGGACATCGCGCCGTGACACGGCACATCGAGGAGGCGCCGCGCGCGCGCCGGTCCGCCCCGCGCGCAGGGCCGCGCGCCGCCGGCGCTGCGCGCACGGCAGATTCGCGCGCTTCACCGGAGAGATAGAGCCGCGGTATCGATGCGTGGAGGTCGACGCGCTCGACGGCTCACGCCATGATGGCCATCGCCACTGGCCATCTCCGCTCTTCAACTCTCGTCATGTCATGAGAGGCGTGTCGCGCTGCTCAAGAAGGTCACGTCATGCGCACTGTCGCCAGAGCATCGGTCTTCCTCCTGCTACCGGCATGCGCTTCGGGAGGAGCCATGATCCGGGACGACGGAGCCGCGAGCGGCGGCGACGCGCACGCTCCCAGCGCGGGCGGCGGCGGCGCGGGAAGCGAGACGGCGGACGGCACGGGCGGGGCGGAGCCTGGAAGCTCCGGGGGCGCGGACGGCGCCGGAGGTGAGTACAGCGTCGTGGACGCAATCATCGACGGCGACGACAGCGGCGCAGGTGCGGGCGGCGGCGGGGATGCAGGCGGCGGTGGCGGCAGCAGCGGAGTCGCGGGCAGCGGCGCGGTGGCGGGTGGCGGTGGCGCCGGCGATGGCGGAGCAGGCGCCGGCGGCGGTGACGCTGGCGGCGGCGCGCCGGACTGCAGCGGAGCGTCCGCGGCGGTCACCGGCGACGTGCTCGACCCCGACCAGGTCTACCTCGCTGGCACGCTGTCGGAGGGGAGCTGCGGCCAGGACGCGGTGGCGCACTGGAGCTCGCCGGAGTCGGCCGTCGTGGGGTTCCATTGCCACGTCGACGAGCGGAGCGCGCGAATCCGCCCCTCCGACGGGCGCCTTCTCTACACCAACGTCTTCGAGGACCTGCTCCGCGAGTTCCGCTGCGACGACTGCCTCTTTCGTGGCAACGACTATCCGGCGGCGCCGCTCGACAACGATCCTGTCCTGCTCACGCCCCGGTGCGCCGACGGGCTCGCGCCGCTCACCGGGTTCCTCGTCTCGCCGGCGGGCGCCGTCCTGTACCGCTGCCGTTCGGACGACGCCACGTGGTACGACGAGAGCGGCCGTGTCGCCTACGCCGATCCGGAGGATCCGCTGCTCCACCTGGGCCACGGCGATCTCGCGCTGGCCGCGCGGAGCGTGGTTCACCTCGCCACGTCGACGTCGCTGCCGATCACCGGCCTTCCGGGGGACCGGCTGCTCCACACCGTGCGCGCCAGGGCGCCGGACAGCTTCCTCCTGGTGCTCGAGTCGGAGCGGCCGACCGACGACGGCGGCAGCCAGGAGCTCTGGCAGGTCGACGGCGACGGCGCCGCGACCCGCCTCGGCGCCTTTCCCCCGCTGCCGGCGGGCGCGGTGCAGGTCAGCGCGTACACATCAAAGCTCGACGGGTGCGGCGCCTTGCTGCAGTTCGGGGGCGGTACTGGCGTGCTCGAGGACGTCATCGTGCGCCGGCACATCGGCGGGGCCAGCGAGGTCGTCTACACCGAGGCGACCGATCCGCTGGTAAAGATCCACGTCTCCTCGCTCTTCACGGGGCCCTGATCTCTCCCGCCTCGCCATCGAGGTATCCCCTCGAATTCCTTGAGGAAATTCACAGGGAGACGGGGAGGAGATCTTCAACATACTCCCCGCCTCCCCGCCTCCCTGTTCAATTTCTCCGCTGAAAAGGGCTGCAAGGTGAGGGGATTCCTCAGGACTCGCCGTTCAGATGCGGCCGCTCCCGGCGCGGCCGCGGCCCGCGAGGTCCCACGCCATGGCGACGGCCTCTTCCGCGCTCTCGACGGACGCGATGCGATCCGAGCGCCTGTCGTCCACGCGCCCTCCGGCGAGCTGCCTTGCCCAGCCCCCGGTCGGCGCGAGCGCGAGCAGCGGCTTGCCGAGCTGCCAGGCGACGGCGATCTCGGTCAGCGTCCCCGCGCCCCCGCCCACGGCCACGACGACGTCGGCCGCCGCGACGACGAGGATGTTGCGCCCGATCTGCAGGCCGGTCGGGACGACGATGTCCACGTACGGGTTGGCCGCGGACGCCTCGTACCCCGGCAGGATCCCGAGGATATCGCCGTCGCGCCACGTCGCCGCCTCGCGCCCGCCGCGCGAGACGGCGGCCATGACGCCCCCGAGCCCGCCGGTGACGAGCCGGAACCCCGCCTCGACCGCGCGCCGCCCGAGCTCGACGCACACGGCCTCGGTCGCCGCGTCCAGCGCGAGGCCGTTGCCGACCACCGCCATCACGGGCCGGCGCGGCACGTAGGGCGCGATGTCCCTCCTCGTGTCCTCGTCTTCGCGATCGTCGTCCATCACGGCTCCGCTCCGGCGCCCGCGTGCCGCCGCGTCACGTGGCGCTCGACCCGGTCGCGAGGCGCATGGTGTCGCTTCCCGCGGAGCGTGGCAAGACCGCTCAAGGCCGCGCGCGCCGGCCGGCGGCGCCGCGCGCGCTGGATCCAGGGAGCCCTCGCGACCGCGAGGGAGCCCTCGCGACCGCGAGGGGTGAAGGCTGCAGCGGCGCAGCCTCGCGGGGGCCGAGGCTGCTGCGGCGCAGCCTCGCGGGGGTCTAGGCTGCTGCGGCGCAGCCTCGCGGGGGCGCGCGCTACGGCTGGCCTGTGTAGAGGACGTCCACGGCCTCGGCCCAGAGCTTGTTCATGGCGACCCGCCCGGCGGGACCGGGGTGCACCTGATCGTCGAGCTGCTCGGGGTGGTCCTCGAAATACGCATACAGATCCGGCCCCGGGACGAGGCCGTTCTCCTGCGTGAGCTCGTCGATCGCCTGGTTGAACACGTCGAGCGTGTCGTGGTGGCCGTCGGGCGAGAACGGGATGCGCGCGAGCACCGGGACGCGGCCCGCTTCCTGGATCCTGTCGATGAGCTCCTGCAGGTTCGACCTGAAGGTGCTCGGGTCGGTCTGGTCCCAGGAGTCGTTGGTGCCGTAGCCGATCGCGAAGAAGTGGAAGTCGGGGTTCATCTCCAGGACGTCATCGAGGCGATCGAGCGCGCTGGGGCGGTCGTCCGTGGCCTTCGTGAGCTCGCCGCCGATGCCGCCGTTGATCATCGCGGGGTAGTTGGCCTCGTGCGCCGCGTGGATGTTCTCGGCGAAGCTCGGCTGCGTGGCCGGGGTGTCGCGGTCGTAGGCGAACGCGGTGATGCTGTCGCCGAGGAAGAACCACGTGTCCTCCGCGCCGTTCGAGATGTCGTGCACGTCGATCTCGTCGAGCTGGACGCCGGCGTCCGCGGTCGTCGCCGGGGCCGCGGTCACGACGAAGCGCACCCAGCTCTGGCCGCCGAAATCGAAGCTGTGGGCGCGCGTGCGGACCGGGTTGTCGGTCACCTCGGCGACGCTCTTCCAGGTGCCGTCCTGGCCGTTCGTGGAGTCGCTCGACGTCTCCACGCGGTAAGCGCCCGGCGCCCCGTATTGCACGTCCGTGTAGTTGTAGTTGTACGAGGCCGTCCAGCTCAGGAGCAGCCGCTCGTACCCGGTGCCGACCTGGATCGCGACCCAGGCGGGCGCGGCGGCGGTCGGCTTGCCGGCGATCCAGGTGCCTGCCGACCTGTACTTGCCGTCGTTGATCACCGACGCCGTCCCCGACGACGCGAAGGCGGGCTTGCCGCGGGAGACGATGGGGTTGGGCGTGATGCCCTGCGCATCGGGCCCGCCGCCGCTGCCGCCGGTGCCGCTGCCGCCCGTGCCGGTGGCGTCGCCGCCCGCGCCGCCGGTGCCGCCGCCCGCGCCGCCGGTGCCGCCCGTGGCGCCGCCCGAGCCCTGAGAGCCGCTCCCGCTGCTCGCGGACGAGCCGCCGCCCGTGCCGCTGGCGCTGACAGAGGAGTCGCCGTCGTCGGAGCAGGCGGAGAGGAGAGCGAGCGTCCCCAGCGCAAGAACGAGTGAACCGGTTCGAAGAAGTGAGCCAAAAGCCATCTCAGTTGACCTCCAGGGGAGGCACTCTGGGACATCGGGGCCACAATGTGAACCGGTAAAGTTGAGGACGCGGCGAGGCGAGGGCGAGGCTGGGGGAGCGCTGCGCCGCGGGGGATTTGTCGCGCAACACGGCAAAATTACAGAATAGTTGCTCAGGCGGCACCCCGGGCGTGGTGGGATGGGCTGATCACCGCGGCGACGCGCCACGCATGCCCATCGCGATGGTCGGGCGGTTACGGGGGCGCGGTCGTCGCGCGTGCCCAGGTGTAAGGTGGACCGGGTCACCCGCGTTCGACCTCGGGACTCGCGCGATGTTCACAGGGGAGTTCCCGGAAGGGCCCGGCTGCTTCGGGCCGTGCTCGTTCCACATCGAAGGACACAAGCTCTACGCCTTCAAGGACTTCGAGGGCTCGCGCGACGACGACGGGTTCAAGAGGATGGTCCGGGCGGATGTGCGCAGGCTCGGCAACCTCGTGAAGATCGTCGAGGGCACCTGGAGCATCCAGGCGCGCGATGCGCGGGGTGTCCTGTACTGATGCGTCCTGCATCCATGACGAGCGATCCACCGCCCGTGCGCCAGGGGCCAGGACGCCCCCCCTCAGCGCGATCCACTCACAGGATTCCCGTCTGGCCTATCTCTGACCGGTTGGCACTCTCCGAGCGACTCAGCCAACGAACAACGATCACGGCTGCCCAACTGGTTCATGAGACACCAACGCCAGAACACTGGGACTTTTTACTGTTGCAGAAAAACGGACATGACGAACAGCGCCATCGGACAATAACTTTGCCAGCTCAGAAAACCCCGACTTGGCCTCAACCGCGAACGTCACATCTCCACATTTTGCACCAAACTCATAATGAGACTCCCGAGACGGCAACCGACCTGGACTGAGCGACAGAATTGCGCTCAAGGTTTGCCGCGTGTGAATATACTGCGCGTTATACACCACGATTCTTCTGCAAAGAATATCGCCCACCGGGACGTTCTCCAGATCAGAATCTTGAGGCAACGGCTCCCACGACGCGAGAAAGAACAGATCCGAATCCGATCGTTTCTTTACTGTCGCCTTGATCGGATGACCATGGGCGCCGTATCCGTCGCGCTTGGCGATCAGATACTCGACGAGCCCAAGCTTGATATCTGGATGCACGTCAACGACGGCCGATTTGTTATTATCACACGACGCCATGACATTGCGCTGCGTCAAATAAAGGCACGCGGTATCGGGTTCAGGAGGTAGTGCAGCATGCGGGACTCCTTGGAGCGCGCAAACGAAGGGCTTGCACTTGGACTCCGGGGGTTGCCTCGCCGGCTCTTGAGATGACGACGGAGGCACTGGGTCTTCGGCTACAGATACCATAGGTGGCCGCTGCAAGGCCGGTTGCTGCACGACCGGCTGTTGAGAGGGGACGACGGCTATCGGAGCCTTGCCCGCATCCTGGGGCGACGATCCGCACGAGGACGGCCAGCGAAAGTCGATCAGGCTCAGCAGCGGGAATACGATGACCGAGGCCATGGCGGCGACTATCAATGTGCTGACGATCTTGAATGCTGCGAGGACACCCGAAGGCGAATCGCCCAGTCCGCGTGCACCAATGCGATCTTGCCTACCGAGACCTGGACCAGGGGAGCGCGTGGATTCAAACCCTGACACGGAAGAAGATGATCTCGCGGTTGCCTGCCGCGGCGCACCATCGTGCGATTCCATTATTACTGTCTGCTGGCGAATCGACTGTCTTATCCCTCGTGCGATGGCCGCCCAAGCTTCGTTCTGCCGCTCCCATTTCAGTACCGGCAGGCCGTCCGACGGCAGCATCTTCAAGTGCGAGAACGGTGCCGAGCTCCAATCACAGTCATCCAGTAGAATTGGCGTGACCCGTGTCTGCCCCAGCTTGTGCCGACGCAGGGCTTGCTCCATCTCGTGCCACTGCGTGTCAGCGGCGAGATAATCGGCGCTGATAAGGAGAATGATGATGTGCGCGGCCTCGATCTGTGCGACGAGCGATGCGTTGCGGTGTTCTCCCGCAGCTATACGTCCCGCGTGAAGTGTGCGGATCTTCCCTTCGCGCTTGAGCAGCGCAAGGTGCTTCCTGAGCACGTGTTGGTGCGCCTCGTCGGCCTCGGCATAGGAGATGAATACATCGAGAGGACCAGGCGCAGCCATGACCAGAGCATAGCAACAAGGGGTGCGTGTGGAAGTTCCTCGCAGCAACACCTTTGTCACGCGCTCCAGTGGAACGCTGCCAGCGCTGCTCCGTCCGTGTCGCAACCGCCGCTTGAGGATGCCTGGCACCAAACGCCCCACGCCTTTCGGAGCGTTCATCGACGTCTTCTCCCTCAACGCATGATCGAGGCCTGAGCACGGCTGCTGCGTGCTTTCGTCCGTGTGGGACGCGTGTGGTGAGGAGGGGACGATGGCGACGGACGCGGCGACGATCCAGGCGAGCGAGGCGCCGCAGCAGGTATGGGTACGCTGGCGCGCGAGCCTGCGGACGTGCTGGACGGGTCGACACGATCGCAGCAAGTTGGAGGTGTTGATGATCGCGTGAACCCGCTGGAATTCGGTGAAGTTCACCGGTGAAGAACGCACGGCGATGCCGATGCAGACGCGCCGAGCGCCGGTGAAAAGCGCGACTCGTGCCGGTGAACTTACCCGGTGAGGACGACGCGGGGAGGTCAGTGCTTGCGGGCGCGGCGCAGCTTGGAGCGCGCGCGGCACGCTCGCGTGCAGCGCCGACGCGGATCGTCCCGAGTTCATGCTGATGGACCTGAACGGCAACGGTCGAGTCGACATCGTGGTGACCGAACGCTGCAACGACGACGCGACCGGCACGACGCGCTGGCTGCTCGACGCCTCCACCTGCAAGCAGTCAGCGAGCCACGGGGCGCTTTACGCGCGAGGTTCACGGTGTCACCCTCCGTTGGATGACGGACGCCAAGGCCGCCTATCACCACGGAGATCTGCGCAATGCGCTGGTGGAGACCGCGACCGAGCTCGTGCGCACCTCCGGCGCGGAGGGCTTCAGCCTCCGCGACGCCGCCCGGACGCTCGGGGTCTCGGCGAACGCGACCTACCGGCACTTCGACAGCAAGTCCGCGCTGCTCACGGCGGTCGCGAGCGCGGAAACGGACAAGCTCGCGCGGAGGATGCGACGCAAGATGGCCGACGCCGAGCGAGCCCTCGATGGACGAGACGACGCGGAGGTCGCGATCGAATGTTTCAAGGCGATCGGTCGCGCGTACGTCGCCTCCGCGACCGAGGAACCGGAGCTCTTTCGTCTCATGCACGGGCCGAGCGGCCTGTGTCAGATGAGGCGCGAGCCACGTGCGGACGCCGCGGACCATCCCACGGCGGATCGGATCCTCGGTGAGGCGCTCGACCGTCTGGTGAGCGGCGGGGTGATCCCGCCCGAGAGCCGCATCGACGGCGAGATCCGCGCCTGGACCGTGGTCCACGGCTTCGCTTCGCTGGTGCTCGACGGCGCCTTCGCCACGGTCGCTTCGCGCGCGGAGGTGCTCGAGGGCCTCCTGGACTTCGCGCTTCGAGGGCTCGGCGCGAGCCAGGCCGGCGCGAAGGGGCCTCGGCGACAGCGGCGGCGCCCGTGACCCTCGCGTCCTGACGACCGGCCCGAACCGCGCCGTTCGCGCGCTCGTGCGACGCGATGTTGACACTGTGAACTCTGGCGCCTATGTTCACATTGTGAACATCCGGGGGTGCGCATCCACGAGGAGCGAGCGTCCAATGGCGAAATTGAACGGGAAGGTCGCGGTGGTGACGGGTGGGAGCGACGGCATCGGGCTCGCGACGGCGAAGCTCTTCGTCGCGGAGGGAGCCACGGTCTACGTCACGGGTCGGAGGCAAGAGAGGCTCGACGAAGCGGTCGAGGAGATCGGAGGCGGCGCCTTCGGCGTCCAGGGCGACGTCGCCAACCTGGCCGACCTCGACCGGCTCTTCGCGCGGATCGGGCGAGAGCAGGGCAAACTCGACGTCGTGTTCGCCAACGCCGGCATCTCCGGGGTCGCGGCGATGGGCGCGATCGACGAAGACCACTTCGACCGCCTTTTCGGCGCGAACGTCAAAGGGCTGCTCTTCACGGTGCAGAAGGCCCTGCCTCTCATGAAGAGCGGAGGCGTCGTCGTCCTCAACGGCTCGATGAGCGGGAGCAAAGGCTTCCCGAATCAGTCGGTCTACAACGCCACCAAGGCCGCCGTGCGCTCGTTCGCGCGGACCTGGACGACCGACCTGAGAGGCTCCGGCATCCGCGTGAACGTGGTCTCGGCGGGGGCCATCGACACGCCGGGCATGCGCCGCTTCGTCGGCGGCCACACAGAGGCTGCAGAGGCGCTGATCTCGGGCCTCAGTCAGTCCGTGCCGCTCGGGCGGTTCGGGGGCGCGGAGGAGGTCGCCAAGGCCGTGCTCTACCTGGCGTCGGACGACAGCAGCTACGTCGCGGGCGCCGAGCTGTTCGTGGACGGCGGGGTCGTCGCGGTTTGAACGTCGTCGCGGTTTGAACGTCGTCGCGGTTTGAACGTCGTGACGTCCTATCCGCTGCGTGAGCCCCGCGTTCCGGGATAGCCCTCCCGCGCCCAAGATGGCGGCGTGAACACCTCGCCCGGGGCGTGGGCGCACGCGGCCACGCGACCGACAGGGCGGTGGTCACGGTGCAGCGGCAGGACGCGCTCCCCCTCCTGTCGGGGTGATGATGCTACCGCCGGCACCTTCGTTTCCCTCACCGCGGACCCAGCACTCTCCCACATCGTAATTTCACGCCGGGTTACAGATCACGATATTGCATACCGGCATCGAGTAGATCGCCAGGGACGGCCCGAGGCTGAGAGTCGTTGTCTTCGTGGCGTACCCGAGAGTGACGGCCGTTCGGTCGTAGAACCCGACACCATCGTATGGAACGATGCTGAGCATGTTACGGGCTTCGAGCCTGAAGTCCCCCTCGCTGCGCCAGAGCCACCCGGCGAAGGGGCTCACGGTGAGCCTGGGCTCGATCCCGACCTGGATCCGCCCACGCTGACGCCGCCGCTGAACTCGAGTGCGCGTGCGCGCGCCTCGATCTACGCTTCGAGGCTGGGTCCGGCGGGCTCGCGCAGCAAGCCGAGCGGCTGCGCGTGAGGACCACGTGACGCACGTAGGCGCTGTTGACGTAGTGCGACACCTTCCTCCAGAAGACGCCGTGGATCCACGCGCCGAGCGCCCGACGAGGCTCGTCCGAGGGGTCCGGCCGGTACATGCCGCGCTCGACGGAGCGCCATGCACCCAGGAGCACCTGCTGCTCCAGGTCGGGGCGGTCCCGCGCGGGGACGCCTCCCTGCCACAGGCTGGTCCTCAGAGCCGAGGCAGCCGTCCATCTTCGAGCAGCACCCAGGGGGCTGAAGCCGAGTACGCCTCGGTCCCGGCGATGGGCAGGCTTGGCGTATACCTGAGTCGATTATTGGCCCTCCTTCATCCGCGGCTCGATGGGCGGATCGAGCGCATCGCCATGGACCCCGCGCAACACGATCGCGGCGTGCTGGGCTCCGTTTTCAACCGCATCGAGAGGGTCTACCCCGAATGTAGTAGATGGGCGCCCATCGATGTCAACAGTGACAGCCCAAGGCCACTTTTTTCCCGAAGGGTTTCGCGTCGGCTCGTGGATGCGAACCACGACGTCGCGCGGCTCGCCCTCTTCTGGGGTCAGCTTGAAGGTCAGCTCGAGCATCACTTACATCTCCTGTCGCAGTCTTTGAGGCATCGACCATATTCATCAGTACACTGTCTTAGGCAGGTCGTGTGCCCCGACGTCAGGGCACGTGCTCCCTCTGCGAGGCCGGCATGGGTGCGGTCCAGCTCGACGAGACCGGAGCTCGCGAGGACGCGCTCGCGCGCTGCCGCGGGCCGCCGACACTTCGATCGACGCGCGGCATCGTGTAGTCGCAGGTCTATGTTTCCGGAGGAAGGATGGGCGGATCGAGCGTTCCTCCGCCCGCAAGCTCCACCTTGTCTGCCACCATCCTCTTGATGAATCGCCCTGCGTCCTCAATCGCAGCCGCCCAGTCCACCTGTTTCAGGCGCACACTGTCATCATACTCAAACCCAAGCACATCAACGGCAATGGACCACGTGAAGCCCTCCGGATCCGGACGCACGTCGCTGATCCGGAGCGTGATGGTTCGAGGCGAGCTCCCGTCCGCGGGTGTGAATGTCGTGGTGAGCTCCAGCATTGATCCTCCTAGCACCTTCGGTCACAGTCCCTGAGGCACGAGGCGTGCAACCCCCACCACGCGGTTACAGATCACGATATTGCATACCGGCATCGAGTAGATCGCCAGGGACGGCCCGAGGCTGACGGTCGTTGTCTTCGTGGCGTACGCAAGAGTGACGGCGGTTCGGTCGTAGAACCCGACACCATCGCCTGGAACGATGCTGAGCATGTTATGGGCTTCGAGCCTGAAGTCCCCCTCGCTGCGCCAGAGCCACCCGGCGAAGGGGCTCACGGCGAGCCTGGGCTCGATCCCGACCTGGATCCCGCCCACGCTGACGCCGCCGCTGAACTCGAGTGCGTGTGCCGGCGCCGGAACACGACTGGCGAGCGCACAGGCACAGCCGCACAGCACGAGCACACGCGCCTTTGCCTTGAGCCCGTGCCCCATGCCCTCCCCCGATCCCGGATGCTTCTCCTAGCGGAAGGCGGCGTCAACAGGTGATCTGGCCTACATTACGTCCAAGCGGTCCCTGCACACGAGGGCCGGGGCGCGACCGGCAACGTGGAGAGTCAAGGCGTGCGTCAGCGAGTTCGGCACCGTCCCGTTCACCCGCTGGCTCGCTACGCCCGAAGAGGATCGCCCGAATGTGATCAGCGACGATTACTCGTAGTTGACGTCGATCACCACCTCACCATCGCCGGCTCGGTCGTCACGACCAGCAGCCGGGTCGGGCGGCGGCGCCGGACCCTCGTCTGGGTCACGTACACCGGCCAGGCCTACGGCTTGTCCGGGTCCACGCCGAGCTGGACCTCGACCACGATGGCCATCGCGGGCCGCTGCTGCTCGCCCACGAGAAGCACGACGATCCCATCGGCGCGACAGTTCGAGGGCACGATCTCGGTGAGGTCGGAGGCTTCGACGCGCGCCTCCGTCAAAGCCGGGACCGGGTGGCCGAGCGCGTCGTGCACCATCTCGGCGGCCAGCCTCGGCCGGTTCTTGAACAGCTCCCGCGCTGCGCTGACGTGGAGCGGGCCTGACGCCACCGTCGCCGGTTATGTTGGCCGAGCCGGGCGGCTCGACAGCTTGCAGAGGCCTGAAGCGTTTGCTCAGGAGCCGGTTGGAACGAGCAACTCCCTGGCGTCGCTGACGGCCGCAGCCCGGCGGACCCAGCCGTCCAGCTCGGCGATGTCGGTGCTGGCGAGCACGCGCTCGCGCACCTCGGTGGGGATGTCCAGCCCGCGCGCCTCGAGGAAGGCGAGCACGGCCTGCGCCTTCGCCTTCAGGAGGCCCTCCCGCAGCCCCTCCTCCCGACCCTTCTCCACGCCCTTCGCCACGTAGCTGCGCGCGAATTCACTCTGAAACTCGTAACCGCTCTTCATCATCGATCATCGCCTCCAACGTCCGCCTCGCCGCTTCGTTCAGTGAAGATAGCACCAGGTCCGCGTACCGATCGCGGCGCTCCTCGTCGAGCACGGCAGCCGCCGCCAGGAACGCCACGCCGATCGCCTCCGCCGCCTCGCTCTGCCCGTGCGCCATGGCCGAGAGCACGACCACCTCGGGCGCCGCCTTCGCCTGCTCGGCGTCGGTGATGACCGGGACACCCTCGGGACCGAGCACCAGCGGCGTCAGCGCCCAGCCAGGGTGGCCCGTGTCGGTCGGGCGCGAGCACCACTTCACCATCGCCGGGTCGGTCGTCACGACCAGCAGCCGGGTCGGGCAGCGGTGCCTGGCCCTCGTCTGGGTCACGTACACCGGCCAGGCATACGGCTTGTCCGGGTCCACGCCGAGCTGGACCTCGACAACGATGGCCATCGCGGGCCGCTGCTGCTCGCCCACGAGCAGCACGACGATGACGTCCGCACGGCGGTTCGAGGGCACGATCTCGGTCAGGTCGGAGGCATCGACGCGCGCCTCCGTGAAGGCCGGGACCGGGTGGCCGAGCGCGTCGTGCAGCATCTCGGCGGCCAGCGTCGGCCGGTTCTTGAACAGCTCCACCAGGGCTTCATGGGTCACTGAGGGCATCGGGGAATCTCTCTGGCAGGCACAGTCATGCTGGATTTCCTGGCGACGTGCCTGGCGCGTGCAGTGGCTCTCGCACGGGCCGCGCAGCCGCCTCCCACCCTTCAATTCCGGGCCGCCTCGTGGAGTCGTCACGCCTTGTGCCTTCCGTGGGCCCCGACGTCAGCGCACCTTCCGAGGTTCATCGGCGCCTCCGGAGCTTCAGCGCGAGCGCTTCACGGGCGATGCGGAGCCGGCTCGCTGCCGTGTACGGGTTCATGCCGCGCGCCTTCGCGAACGCGACGAGCGACTCCGGGCGGTCGACGGCGAGCAACATCTCGCGCTGCCACGGCGTGAGCTGGGCGAGGGCCTCCAGATCAGCGCGCGCGTCGATCTGCGCTTCGAGGCTCGGTCCGGCGGGCTCGCGCAGCACGCCGAGCGGCTGCGCGTGGAGGACCACGCTACGCACGTAGGCGCTGTTGACGTAGTGCGACACCTTCCTCCAGACGACGCCGTGGATCCACGCGCGGAGCGCCCGCCGAGGCTCGTCCGAGGGGTCCGGCCGGTACATGCCGCGCTCGACGGAGCGCCATGCGCCCAGGAGCACCTGCTGCTCCACGTCGGGGCGGTCCCGCGCCGGGACGCCGCTGGCGATGAGCACGGCGAGGATGAGCGAGCGCTCGGCCAGGATCGCGTGGATGCTCGGGTGGGCTGCGGGATGCGGCGGCGGGAGATGGGCCTGCTCAGGGCGCGTGCTGCGGGGGCTGCTGGTGCTGGGCTGCCGTGAGCGGCGGTGAAGACGGCGATCGGGGTGAGGGGGTGGGCTGTCGATGGACGGATCGATGTGTTGGCCCTCTTCGGGCCGCGGACGCAGCTTCGCCATGTCGGACCTCGTTCCGCGAAGTTCCAACGATGTTTAGCGCCTCGCTCTGGCCGAATTAACAGACGATAGTCTGTGTTTCGTTGAAGGCCTGCAGCGTGAGCCAGAACGCTGGCACTCTCGTCGAGCTCGCCGATGCGTTCGAGGTGTCCTCAGGGAGCTTGCTCCGCCATGCAGCGATGCCGAAGGTCACAGGAGGCCAGCGCCAAAGATACCGAATCACAGTCGCATTCTTCACAGTGGCCGCCGGCACGTTGTATACGCCCTTCCGCCACAAGCCGAAGCAGCACTGTAGCGACTTCGTAGCCGAGTGAGCCCGACTGTCCTTGGTAAGCGCTACACGAAGCGCCGTCAGCCCCAACCTCGACAGTACGTACACGCGCCTACTGGGGCGTCTGGTGAAGATCGACGTGCTCGTGCTCGACGACTGGGGGCTCGCCCCGCTCGAGGACCAGGAGCGTCGCGACCTGCTCGAGGTCTTCGAGGACCGCCACGGCCTGCGGTCTACGGTCATCACCAGCCAGATCCCTGTCGGAAAGTGGCACGATCATCTCGGAGATCCGACAATCGCTGACGCCGTGCTCGACCGCATTGTCCACAACGCGCACCGCATCACGCTGAAGGGCGCCTCGCGCCGCAAGGGCAAGGAGACCACCGAGACCTGAACCCAGACCCCGACGGACCAGCGTCGCTTCGCTCCGGGCGATCACGATGGGCGATCGCGGTGATCACGATGGCGTGATCTGCGTAATCACGCTGGGCGGTCCCCGCAACGGATCGGAGATGCGCAGGCTTCGGCACGGGTCAGGTCCATTCTCCGCCCTCTCATCACGGATTTCCAGGGGCAGCTTGTCTCACCCGACATTGGCACAGAGGGATCTTTCTTTTAAAGGCGTCTGAGTACTCTCTCACCTCAAGGCCTGTCTCCGCTCCCCGGAACTGGTAACCTGATCCTCTGTAAGCGGATCAGACCAGACGACAACTTCTCTGACACGAGCGGCTCGGCCCATTCCGCTCTTGTCGCCATCGACTCCTCCTTCGTCGCCATGGGAACAGGTAGCCGTCGACGCACAGGGAATCACGATGGCGTTGCCTGAGCGGTTACGCACGGACCACTCAGGAGATAGCCATCACGAACAGGGATCGAGATGGGGGGGAAACTCCACTTCTGGGAGGGCGCGATAATAGCTGGGCCCTTGTCTGCATCATGTAGACGTGGCAACCAGGTTTTCGAGGACAGCGCACAGGCCATACTACCTGCTTCGACAGGTTTAGTCGCCAACCGAGTTAACGGGTACGGCCCCCGGGCCCTGTTTCAGCGCCTGGTCCGGGCACGCCATCATACTGGGCCAGTTTATGCGACCGTCCGGCGTCCTGGCCCGACGGCGCAGAGGCCTTCGGCGATTCGCGTCATTTCTGTTGTTGTGGTCCGAAAGACCTAGGCGCGTGGTGGCTACGCCACCGGACCATGCGTCCGGTGCCGTCGTCGACGATCTCGATCTCAGGTATCGTTTGGAGAAATCTGGACAAAGTCGCGTAGCCCAGCCGCTCAACCAATTTTCCCTCACCCGGAAACCGCTCCGTGAGGAGGTGACCCAGCCGCGTCGCCGGGAGCACGCCCCCAGGCGCCTCGTGGATCAACTTCCGAGTTGCATCTGTCACCTCAGCGCACAGCGCCTTCCGGTCGAAAGACGACCCATCCGCCGTTGCAAGGCATGGCGCCTGACTCACCTCCGGCGCTGCCGTGTCCGGTGCTGCAGGCGCATCTACTTCTGCCCGCAGTCCGCTGTCGTCACGCCCTGGCGTCGCTGCGGCAAAGTCAGGCTTCGTAGCTGTGTGCTTCATGCTTTGCGCTTTACCTGCCTCACGCAGAGGATTTCTTGTCCGGTTGCCCTGGGCCTTATCGACCTGCGCATTGGCTCCCGAGGCCACAGCTTTCGAGGTAGCGCGCTGACGCTGCTTCGCGTGATCCATCGGCCAAGTCTTCTGTGGCAAGCGCCCAAACGCTGGCGCTACCCTTTCTCGCGAGCGCACGACGAGGTTCGGGTGCTTGCCAGCTACGGAGACACCGGGAATGGAATTTAAAAACGCAGAAATCTTAACCACGCCGAGCCTTTCGACAAGCGAACGGCCGGGAAACTCACGCTCTAGCGCCATCTTCACGTCTTTGAGAGCAAGGCTTTGCTCCGGTGCCTCTCTCAGCAACTGTCGAACCAATTCTTCGGCCGCTTCCTTTAGTTCGCCTCCTTCGATCTGTCGCCCCTCCCCTACGACGCGTACGCCGATCGCGAAAGACGATGCGTCACGGCTCTCCGGTATAAACTCGACCTCTGCGCCAGGGGCGATCCTATCCCGATGTTCAGCCACAACGGCCGTGAGATAAAAATGATAATCGTGCTTTGAGCCGTCGTTGATGAAGCCGTATGAGCACCGTCCTTCACGGTGGATTGCGACAACCTTTCCACGTACTCTGAAGTGTCCGGCCATGGAGGGCGGCACCCGACGGGCAGTTGGAGAGCTAACAAACAACTCGCTTCCATCTTGGTCGATTTGATAGGCAGCATCGGATGGTAGCAGGTCCCTCAGTTCGGGCAGCCCGAGCGACTTGAGAAGGCCATCTACACCGAAAGCGGCCTCCGCACGGGCTTCTACTTCGGAGAGGGCCACGCTCACCCCCAGACCTGTCTTGGCCGCAATCACGTCAGAGATGAACTCTCTCACTCGCTCCGCTCGTAGCTCTCGGACGCGCAACTCCTTCAGCTCGTCGCTCACGGTGAGCGGAGGAGGAACAACGAGCTGCACTTGAGGCTCCGACCCGCCGGGGCGAATCCTGTCGCCGTGCTCGAGCCATCCGGGCCGAGTCCTCCACGCCCGCGGGCCCTCAGGGCTGAAACCCAAGAAGAAGTTCACCGGCTTGTTCTCGTCCTTGCCGGGGAAGAAATCCTTACCGGGAACGAAGAACACGCGGACCTTGCCATCGATGACGATATGCGCAGCCTGGGGACCGTGGATATGCTCGTCAATTACGCCGTTGATGGGACGCAACGCTCCCGTCTCGCTCCAGAAGTTGTCGCTCCGACTCCAAGCACCGAGGTCGGAGCTGGACACCAGCGGGCAACCGTTAGGCACGTGGCCAAGCCACTGCGGCGATGCAGTCCTCCTGCCATATACGAGGTTTCGGCATCTTTCAAGGGCCCGCTCCATTTCCGCCGTTTCATTGGTGCGACCGGTGAACCACAGAAGGAAGTACAAGACGTATAAATAATAGTGAGCCCTCCATGAGGGGAACCGCTTCGCCCAGAGGCCGAGGCGGCCTAACGCCTCATCAAGGTCGAATTCAGGCAGCAGCTTGTAAGCCTCGAACCACAGATGATAATCCTCATCGCGCGAGGACGGCGCGCTCAGGTTCAGCTCCATCAGCTCCATAATGCGCCGGAGCTCCGCCTGTTGCATCATGCTCCACTTGCGGCCGTTTCTGCTCAGATACGCGTTGGCGAGTGCCCGCCGGCTCGCGGCGTTGACCGTTCCTTGCGCGTGAGCCAGCTCCCAGATGGCGATGACGTCATCGATGTTCCCGTACAACCTCTGCAGGTCCGCCAAGCACTCCGTCAGGTAGGAATCATTTCGATCCAGCGTGCCGTACAGATTTGCAGCATCGTCCAGCAGACGCTGCGCGGCGGCGATATTTTCGAAAACCCAACCCGACGCTTCACTATCAATTCGTGCGATATTGTCCACGCCGGAGGCCATCTTAAGTTGTTGCGCTATCTCCAGAATCATCTGAACGTGCGTGATATATCCGTAGATATTCTCCGGACTTGCCGCACGCGTCTTCTCGAACATCTCGGTGGCACGCGTAAACAGATCGGTAACATCGCGAAGGAGCTCCGCGGTACTCACCTTCTTACTAGCCTTCATCCGGTCTCGGATGCGCGCGCGCAGAACCAGGCCGTACGTGTGATAATGAATATAGTCATCTGGCGATAGGCGGATAGCCTGCTGCAGATACTCTTCGGCCTTGTCGATATCGTGACGAATTCGATAAATTTGATGACGTCCTAAATGATTAAAGAAGTGCGCTTCACTCGGACAGTGCTCGGCCAATGTCTTGAGGACTCGATGCCCCAGTTTTCGGTCGATCGCATCGATCTCCTCGATGAGCGGTGAAAAGCTCATCCGGTCCTCTGCGCCGCTCTCGCCGCCGCCTTGTCGTTCAACGAAGAGCTGGCGAAAGAGGTCGCGTACGCTCTGCGCGTCGGGATGGACGAGCGATGTCACCTCGCGGATGAAATGCACCGCCAGTTCGGCGAGATCAAGCCGCCACTCGTCATGGGCACCGCCGCTGAGCGCCGCGAGCGTCTCCTCAGCGAGGATCTGATGCATAAGGCGCAGGCGCTCCTGACGGCGGGTCACGAGGCGAGCTGGGCCCTCGGGGAGGAGGTCTGCGACGGAGAGCTTCGAGTTTTCGGAGACGCCCATCAGCTGGCGAAATATTCCTTCGTGCAGGCCTGCATCAGAGTAGATGGTGACCAAGGCTAGATACTGCAGCACTTCTCGTGCGCGGCCACGGACACCGTGAATATGGGAGGCGATGTAACGCTCAATCGGCTGAAAGTCACGTTCGAAGACGATGAGTCCATAGAAGAACGGCGAACGGTAGCGGCTGAGGTTGTCATCAAGCGTGATGCGCTCCAGCTCCTTTCGACGCCGCTGCTCGTCGCAGAGACTCACGTAGCTGTCATAAAAAGACTTCGCCTCGTCCCGATGCATTGGGTCCGGAAGGCAGAGACAATCTTCCTCTGGCCGGTTGATCACACGTCGGACGTATAGCAGGACGACGCGACAATTTCGCTGGGACAGCTCGCGGTACAAGTCCTCCCTCGCCGACTCGGTCAGGACCGCTGCATCTGCGACGAGAAGCACGGGCCTTTCTGCCAGGTTATAGAGACTCTGCAGACGCGTCGTGAGAGCGGCGGACCATGTGCGCAACACGGCCGTGGGATGTTCACGGTGCAGGTCCCAGGCGGCGCGCAGAGCGGTCGTCGTCCCACCAGCGCCAGGCATATGGTAGAGAACCACCGTCTGGTTTCGTGATTCTGACAGCTTCTCACGGAGCGTGGAGACGAGCCGATCGTGGAGCGATCGCTCGATGTCGACGCCCTCTCGAAAATCTTCCCAGGTAGGCGGCCGACCGCGCCAGAAGGAGTCTCGATCTTCCTTCGTCGTAGCGGCCCCCGACATATCCTCGATCACGCGGGAGTGCATTACCTCGAGGTTTTCCTCAAAGGATCGGAGCACGTCCAGCGGGATACGTCGCAGAATCCCATTCGCGCCTGGAAGCTGCGGCGCCTCGCCGGGCACGCTCACGCCAAAAAGGCTCTCGAGGTGGCCCACACAGGCGGCCACATCGAGGGGAATGTGTTTGTGCTTTATCCTCTCGGAGAGAGGGCTTGGGCCGAGGACGATCGTGCGCACGCGCCCTCTCGTCATCTCGTCGAATGCGCTGACAACCTCGGCCACCCGTTCCATCGGCCCGTCGAGGCTCGCCCCGGGCAAGACCAGAACGTACAGAGGATCTGGCTTGACTGCATCCTCGAGCGATCTAACGAGGAGACGAATGAGATGCATGTTGTCATAACGCCACGTGTTGAAGTCGGTCGGCCCCTCCCTCTTGAGTGCCCACCCGGCAGACATCATCCATGCAGTCCCGCGAGAGAAGTCGCTGGGGATGAGCGCACGGCTGAATGTGTGCACGCTCCGTCGAGCTTCAAGCAATGGAGCCGCGTGGCGATGAAGCCCCTTTTCGTCGGAGTAAGGGTCAAGATCGATCACGACCGACCACGGGAGCTGTCCGAGGGCGCGTAGGCTCGGCGATTCACCAAGAGCTTCGGCCACCAGCACGAATCGCCCAGCCTTGATAGAGAACCCCTCCACGGTGTCCCAAAACTCTTTCCACAGAGCCTGATCGACGGCCGTGCCCGTCGCCGCCGAGACTGGACTCCTCTCCTCACGTGCAGCCCATACGGAAGGCTCATGACGCTCGAGGTAGATGCGCGCGGCCCACGCGGCGTAATAGAGCGCCAACGAACGCTGGGGATCGCTCAGAGGCTTGTTAGCCCAGTTGAGTCCGGCTGCCACTCGGGTCAAAAGGAGCTGACGGTTCAGGTCGTCTGCGCGCCGTCCGTGCTGGTCATCCACCCACTTCTCCATCACCGCTCGCATTCGCCCTAAACAATCCTTGAGCCATGCAGCGCCCGGAGGAATGATGGAGTCGCGCCCAGGAGCGTCTAAATCTTCGAGGAGTGTCGCGAGCGACGCAGGGTCCGAATCTCGCAAGCACTCTAATATCTGTGCGACCTCCATGTACGCTTGGTCGTAGCCAGCGAGCCCCTCGCGTGACAGACCGAAGTCGATGACCCAGTAAGGGTTCTGCTCCGGGCGGTGGCGATGGACGAAGATGTTTCCCGCGTGCAGATCCCCATGAAGCAGTGCCGGTAGGGAGTGCTGTTCGCCCCACGATTGCTCTTTCGCCAGCTTATAGAGAGACAGCGGATTCACGACCACGCGCTTGGCGAACATGCCCAGCAGGTGCTGGCCGAGCTTGTTCTCGATAAAGTCGTGAAGCCGCGGAGCCCTCGATCTCACCAGCCGGTAGTCAAGCAAGGCTTCAAGCAACTCGTGGGGTCGACACAACCGCGCCGGCTCCCGAGCCACCCAGTGAATCAAAAGGTCACCGGTAAGCTTCTTGCATACGCGGAGAAAGTGGTCACTCTCTCTTCCAGACGCCGATATGTACGAATCCATACTACGACCAGCAATTTCAAGGAGCATCGCTGTCCCGGCCGCAGGACCGGTTGCGGTGAAGTGCCGTACAAGGCGCGGCACGTGCACAGAAGCAAACTCCTCCGCTCGGGCGACCGCCCGTAGGTGGGCGGTGATTTCATCCTCTTGATCCTCCCACTTCGGCGGAGGGATGAGCTTGAGGATGTATTGGCCACTCTCGAGCGTTTTTGCGCCACGCACATCAACCTTCAAGACCGCGGCTCCTGAATACCCCGGTGTCAGCCGCTTGAAGTGGGTGGTCGCTCCAGGCGCCCACACATCGAACGCCGCCTCAGCCAAAGCACGAAGGGGATTGCACTCGCGTGGGAAGGATTGCATGTGGTGACCAGGCCAATACTCTACCAGCGGCGGTCTGACGGAGGCAAGCGCGGACGTGCGGCGTCTTGCTTCCTTGAGCACTAGGATTGGCCCCCCGAAGGCTGCGGAGTGGAGGCGGTCCACCCGGGACAGATAAGTCATTGAAATATCATCATTTTCCGGGAAGGCCACCGGAGCGCACAGAGAGCCTTCTGTCATCCGCAACGAGCGGCGCTTCGCCCTTACCCCCGGGTCGGCGCCGTTCCATCAGATGCCGACCCAGCGCGACACTGCCAGATCCGCCATGGTGGTCGCGGCCGCGTCCGAAGGCGGCCAGCAGGGCCCGCGATGGTTATGCCGGAAGAGGATCCAGTCACCGTACCCAGCGAAGCCATCAACTCTGTGTCCTCTGAGCCTCGATGGCTTCGTTCTCTCATGAGATCAGGGACGAGCTTGGGGAGGCAGCCCGCCTTGCTCTCGGCCACCCACGATTTCCCGTCAAGATAGTTCGACCGTGCGCTCCCCTCCCTACCCGCCCTCCCCCACCAGCGCGCTCCAGTCGATGTCGAAGCGCGCCAGGTACTTCCGCAGCCGGTCCGCGTCGTTCACGCTCTTCTTCTTCGCCCTCGACGCCGCGAACAGCACCCTTCCTGCCTCTGACAGCGACCGCGCGCCCTTCAGCACCCGCAGCACCTCGGCGAGCTGCACCCGGTCGAACGGGTCGAGCGCCGCCGCCCGGCGCGCGCCGAGCACCGCGACCACGACGTCCTCCCCGTCACTCGCCTCCCTGCCCCCGTCCCTCCCCTCCCCCACCCCTCCGCCCGCGCCCGCCGCGCTCCCCGCGCCCCCCGCCGCCGCCCCCCGCCGCCACGCCTCGCTCAGCCGCTCGATCTCCTCCGCCACGATCTCCACCCCGATGCGCCCCCCCGGCGCGAGCGTCGCCATCCGCGTCACCGCCGCGTTGAAGTCTCTGAAATTCCCCGGCCACACCGCCTCCCGCGACGTGGCGAACCGGAGGAACCGCGCGCGCGCGTCGCGGCTCATCGTGATCCGCACGCCGAGCAGCCGCGCCGAGGCGTCGAGCTCGTACTCGAGGTTCGGCTCGATGTCCTCGACCCGCTCGCGCAACCCCGGCAGCCGGAAGGTCCACAGGTTGATCCTCGCCAGCAGGTCTTCCCGGAAGCGCCCCGCCGCGACCTCCAGCGACAGATCCCGGTTCGTGCCGGCCAGCAGCTGGAACTCGCTACGTACCTCCCGATCCGACCCGACCGGCAGAAACGCCTTCTCCTCGATCGCCCGCAGCAGCATCGCCTGCTCGTCCGCGCCGAGCTCGCCAATCTCGTCGAGGAACAGCACCCCCTCGTGCGCCTTGCGGAGCAGCCCGGGCCGGTCCTTCAGCGCCCCCGTGAACGAGCCCCTCTCGTGGCCGAACAGCGCCGACATGGCACCATCGCCGCGGATCGTCGCGCAGTTCAGATCCACGAAGTCGCCGCTCACCTGCCGGCGCCCCTTCTTGAGGTCGTAGATCTTCCGCGCGAGCTGCGACTTCCCGGCGCCCGTCGGGCCCATGAGCAGGATCGGCGCCCGCGACGCGATCGCCACGTGCTCGATCCGCTCGATCAGCTTGTTGTACGCCGCGTTGCGCGTCTCGATACCGCTCTTCAAGAACGACACCCCCTCGCGCTGCTCCTTCTGGAAGCGCGAGGCGATGCGGTCGTACTTCGAGAGGTCGAGATCGATGATCGTGAACGACCCGGCCGCGAGCTCCGCGCGGTCGCGCTTCGGCGGCGACGTCTGGATGAGGCGGCCGGGGAAGTATCGCGACTCCGTGAGCAGGAACAGGCAGATCTGCGCGACGTGCGTGCCCGTCGTGATGTGGAGGAGGTAATCCTCCCGGTCCGGCGCGAACGGGTACGCCTTCGCGAAATCGTGGAGCGCCCCGTACACCGCCTCGAAATCCCACGGATCGTCCACATCGACGACGTGACCGCGGATCTCCGTCTCCGGCGACACGTGCCGCACGTCCTTCATCACCGTCTCGGCCAGGTGCTCGAACCGGCGCTGGTAGAGCAGCTCGAACCGGTCGACGAGCAGGTCCTCGTGCTGGCAGAGCGCCACGCTCGGACGCCAGCGCGACCAGCGCTCCGTCGTCTTGCCGGTGTCCAGCGTGGGGCCGAGCATGCCGAGGATCACCGTGGGTTTGCGGGTCATAGATGGATCTCTAGTCGCTTTATACAGGAAGATAAGACCCGTGGCCACCCGGCCTAAACCCGGCCGAGATCGCCGGGATTCCAGGTGGCACGCGCCGTGCGATACGCCCTGGCACACCGGAACCCAACGCAACCAGCGCGACCCAGCACCGCGCGCGAGCCGGACGGCTCGGCCCCCCCTCGGAGAACCAGCCATGGAGCGAAGCTACAACGTCATTCCCACGGACTCGGGCGTTCCCATCAAGGCGTGGACGGTCGGCGTGCCGTTCGAGGCCGCCGCGGAGAAGCAGCTCAAGAACCTCGCGGCGCTGCCGTTCGTCCACAAGTGGATCGCCGTGATGCCCGACGCGCACCAGGGCATCGGCGCGACCGTGGGGAGCGTCGTCGCGACCCACGGCGCGGTCATCCCGGCGGCCGTCGGCGTCGACATCGGCTGCGGGATGATGGCCGCGCGCACGAGCCTCCGCGCGTCCGAGCTCCCGGACTCGCTGCGCGGGCTCCGCACCGCCATCGAGGGCGCGGTGCCGCACGGCCGCACCGACAACGGCGGGAAGAACGACCGCGGCGCGTGGCGCGCGCCGCCCCAGGCCCAGCAGGACGCGTGGGCCGCGCTCGAGCCGCGGTACAAGCAGATCGTCGAGAAGCACCCGCGCCTCGGCCGCGGCTCGGCCATCGAGCACCTCGGCACGCTCGGGACCGGGAACCACTTCATCGAGCTCTGCCTCGACGAGGAAGACCACGTCTGGGTGATGCTCCACAGCGGGTCGCGCGGCGTCGGCAACCGCGTCGGGAGCTACTTCATCGAGCTCGCCAAGGAGGAGATGCGGCGCTTCTTCGTCAACCTGCCCGACGCGAACCTCGCGTACCTGCCCGACGGGACGAGGCACTTCCACGACTACATGCAGGCCGTGTCGTGGGCGCAGGACTTCGCGGCCGTCAACCGGGAGCTGATGATGGCGCAGGTGGTGCGCGCGCTCCGCGCGTCCGGCGAGCTGCCGCCCTTCGACGCGGCCGTGGAGGCGGTGAACTGCCACCACAACTACGTGGCGCGCGAGCACCACTACGGGAAGGACGTCCTCGTGACGCGCAAGGGCGCCGTGCGCGCGCGGGCAGGCGACCTCGGGATCATCCCGGGCAGCATGGGCGCGCGCTCGTTCATCGTCCGCGGGCTCGGCAACGCGGAGAGCTTCTGCAGCTCGAGCCACGGCGCGGGGCGCGTCATGTCGCGCACCGAGGCGCGGCGCCGCTTCAGCGTCGCGGAGCACGAGGCCGCGACCGCCGGCGTCGAGTGCCGCAAGGACGAGGACGTGATCGACGAGACGCCCGCGGCTTACAAGCCGATCGACGACGTGATGCGGGCGCAGAAGGACCTCGTGGAGATCGTCCACACCCTGCGACAGGTCGTCTGCGTGAAGGGGTGAGCCGCGGCCCGCGGTCGTGGTATCGCTCATCGAGGGAGAGTCGACTGCCATGCTGACCATCGATGGATCCGTCGGAGAGGGAGGAGGCCAGATCCTCCGCACGACGCTCAGCCTCTCGCTGATCACGCAGACGCCCGTCCGGATCACCTCGATCCGCAAGGGCCGCGCGCGCCCCGGCCTGATGCGGCAGCACCTCACCTCGGTGCAGGCCGCCGCCCAGATCGGCCGCGCCGAGGTGTCGGGCGCCGCGATCGGATCGCAGGAGATCGTGTTCAGGCCGAGCGCGATCGCGCCCGGCGAGCACACGTTCCGGGTCGGCAGCGCAGGGAGCACGATGCTCGTGCTGCAGACAGTCCTCCCCGCGCTGCTCCGCGCGCCCGCGCCGTCGACGCTCACGCTCGAGGGCGGCACGCACAACCCGATGGCGCCGCCGTTCGACTTCCTGGAGCTCGCCTATCTGCCGCTCGTGCGCAGGATGGGGCCGGACATCACCGCGACGCTCGTGACGCCCGGCTTCTACCCGGCCGGCGGCGGGCTGGCCCGGGTCTCGGTCGCGCCCGCGCCGTCGCTCGCGCCGCTCACGCTGCTCTCGCGCGGGGAGATCCGCGGCCGGAGGGCCGTGGCCACCGTGTCGAACCTCCCGAGCTCCGTGGCGATGCGCGAGCTCGAGGCGGCGGCGGCGGTGCTCGGCTGGGAGCCGGCGTGCTTCAAGCCGCGCGTGCTGACGGGCGGGCACGGGCCGGGCAACGTGCTCACGATCGCCGTCGAGAGCGAGCACGTGACCGAGGTCTTCACCGGCTTCGGCGAGAAGGGCGTGCGCGCGGAGACGGTCGCCACCAAGGTCGCCGAGGAGGCGCGCGACTACATCGCGGCCGGCGTCCCGGTGGGCGAATACCTGGCCGATCAGCTCCTCCTGCTGATCGCCCTCGCGGGGCGCGGCGCCTTCCGGACCGTGCGCCCGTCGTCGCACACGACGACCCACCTGCAATTGCTCCGGGACCTCCTCGGGATCCGCGCCTCGGTCGAGCAGGTCTCGGAAGAGGCGTGGCACATCGAGATCGAGCGCTGAGCGCGGGACGGCTCGACAGAACGCGTGAGTCGCCGCAGCGCGACGTGCCCTGTCCCGGCGCCATGCAGACGGGCAGGATCGCGATCAGCGACCGCGAGATCCACGACGGCAGAGATCGCGGCGTGCACCTGAAGCCCCGAAGCTCGCTCGGGACAGAGGCTTCCTTGTCAACCGGGCTTGCCGCCGCGCTTGCGCATCGCGCGCACGGCGGCCGCCGCGATGCTCGAGGGCAGCGGCGCGCCGCCCATCGCGATCCGGCGGACGCCGTCGATGATCTCCTCGAGCTTCGAGGTCTTGACGAGATGCCCCTGCGCCCCCGCGCGGAGCGCCTCGGCGACGCGGGACTCGTCGCCGTAGCCGCTCAGCACGAGGAGCGTCGCCTGCGGCAACTGCGCCCTCAGCGCTCCGACGAGCTCGATGCCGTCCCGGTCCGGAATGTCGAGGTCGACGAGCACGACGTCGGGCTTGCAGCTCGCCGTCTCGCCCAAGGCGTCGGCCGCCGTCCCGGCCTGGCCCACGACGACGATGTCGGGCTCGTCCGAGAGCGCTCGAGCGAAGCCTTCGCGAACGATCGGGTGATCGTCGATGAGATAAACGCGCAGCACGCTGGCAGGGGTTTCCGCCATGATGACCCCAGGGGAGCTGGAGCGTCCTTCAAACCACGATTCGATGCCCATGAGCAGCACAAGTCAAGCTGCTCGGGTCGTCTTCGGAGGGACCTCGCAGAGGGCAAGCGCGGTGTGCCGAGAGGGGCTCGACGGCGGATTGACGGCGGCGTCCCGGTCGTGCCACATCACGGCGGGCGCACGGCGCGCCCGACCGTCGCGGCTGCTCACGACCGCGGCGCGACAGCGTGCATCCGGACGGAGCGGCGCGGAAGGCGGGACCATGGCGAAGCGCGATTACCTCAAGATGACCGACATGACGCTGGCCGAGGCGCACCGCGTGCTCAGGCTCGCCACGCGCCTCAAGGAAGAGCCGAAGGGGCGGCGCGCCACGCTGCTCGCCGGCCACTCGATCGCGGTCGTCCTGGAGAAGGCGAGCACGCGCACGCGCGTGTCGTTCGAGGTCGGCATCGCGCAGCTCGGCGCCCAGCCGGTCGTGCTCAGCACCCAGGGCAGCCAGCTCGCGCGCGGCGAGCCGATCCGGGACACGGCGCGCGTGCTCGCCCGCTACTGCGACGCGATCGTGTTCCGCACGTCGTCGACCGCGCGGCTGCTGGAGATGGCCCAGGCGACCGTGCCGGTGATCAACGCGCTCTCGGACGACGGCCACCCGGTGCAGGTGCTCAGCGACATCTTCACGATCCAGGAGGCGCTCGCGGCGGCCGGGGACAGGAGCGGCATCGCGGGCCGGCGGGTCGCGTTCCTCGGCGACTGCTCGAGCAACATGGCGCGCTCGTGGCTCGAGGCGGCGCCGCTCTTCGACTTCCACCTCGTGCTCGCAGGGCCCGAGGGGTACATGCCGCCCCCCGACGAGGTCGAGCGGGCGCGGGCGACAGGCCACGTGACGCTCACGAGCGACCCGCGCGAGGGCGCGGCGGGCGCGGACGTGGTGAACACCGACGTGTGGGCGAGCATGGGCCAGGAGGACGAGGCGGAGCGGCGCCGCGCCGCGTTCGCCGGCTGGACGGTGAACGCGGGCGTGATGGAGAAGGCCGCGTCGCACGCGATCGTGCTGCACTGCCTGCCGGCGCACCGGGGCGAGGAGATCGACGACGAGACGATCGAGGGGCCGCGCTCGCGGGTCTGGGACCAGGCCGAGAACCGGCTGCACGTGCAGAAGGCGCTGATGCTGTGGCTGCTCGGCGTCGAGCTGGCCTGAGGCGGGCGGGCCCTCTCGTCAGGTTGCTCCCACGCCGCCGAGGCTCATGGGCTTGCCCTCGGCCGCGGCGGTCTGCTCCACGAACGACCGGAAGCCCTGGAGATCTTCGGCCATCGCGCGCTTCGGATCGGCGCCGAAGAGCCTCGCCAGGGCGCGGCCGAGCGCGCCCGCGGGCGGGCGATACGACATCCTGATCTCGACGCGGGTGCCGCCGTCGGGGGTCTCCTTGAACCGCACGACACCCTCGCTCGCGATCGCCTCGCCGGGAACGCTCCGCCAGGAGATGGCCTCGTTCGGCACGATCTCGGTGATGTCGGCGTCCCAGCGGAGCGAGACGCCCGCCGGGCCGACGGCGGTCCAGCGCATGCGGCCGTCACCCTGCAGATCCACGTCGCGCAGGTGCGGCATGAACCGGGGGAAGCTCTCGAAATCGATGAACGACGAGAACACCTCCTCGAGCGGCGCGCGCACCGTGAAGGTCTTCTGGAAGTCCACGGTCCGCCGCCCGGCCCCCGCGCCGAGGAGCCGCTGAGCCGGACGGACGGTGACGCTGCGCAGCAGCCTCGCCGACGCGCGCAGCAACCCGGGCCGGTCACGGCGCCCGAGCGCCCAGCGCGCGAGCCCGACGCCGACCGCGCCCGCCAGCGCGCCCAGGAGGGGCGCCCAGCTCCCCGCCATGCCGCGCACGAGCGCGCGGCGCCGCGGGCGCCAGCCCGGGGCGAGCGCTGATAACACACCGGCCCCGATGCCCACCGTGGCCAGGATGGCCGCCGCGGAAGCAGCGTCATGCGGCCTGGCTCGAACCATCGATCGCACCGAGCTCCCCGAGACATCCATGGCGCCCTCTCTCGCATCTCCCGCTGTTGTATCGAACCCTTGAACGCTCGATATGCGAGAACCTAGGCCGCCTCGGCACGGCCAGCATCCGGACAGGCGCGGAATGGGCAGTCAGGGTGTGCCTTAGGACGGAAGGCTCACGAAGACGAGCTCTTGCGCCGCCGATCGCGCGGTGCAGCAGAGGAGCGTGACGACGGCATGACAACCGCATGGAATGAGGTCCTGAGCAGACCGCCCCGGCCGGCCCCGCGCCAGGCGCATCGATGTGCGCTCTCGGGTGCGCGCTCGAGCCCGCCCGCTGCCCCGGAGCTGTTCCGCGCCGCCGGAGTGAGGCGGCGCCGGCTGGTTGTTCGACAGCACACCTCGAGAGCCTCCGGTGGTGCGTTCCTGGTGAACGTACCCTCGGAGTCTGGTCTGCAACCACCGTGCGATCGGCCGAGATCTGGGCAGGATCACAGCGGACTCATGGGGATTGAGGACGGAGGAACTCCCTCCTCTTGCAGCCGTTTTCAGCGGAGAAAATTGAACAGGGAGGCGGGGAGGCGGGGAGTGGTTTGAGGATTTTCCTCCCCGTCTCCCCGCCTCCCTGTGGTTTTTTCCCGAAGAATTCGAGGGGATGAGGGGATCTGATGATCCGAGCTCTCGTTCGGGATCGCCCCGGGGAGTAACGAAGGGTTCTCCCCGATTGCGAGTGAGGACGATGAGCCGCACTGTTACGACCCCGCGCAATGAGCTGGACGCGAGCTGGATGTCGAGCGCTGGCGCGAAGCTCCGGGACGCGTGGTCGAGACACACGGGACGTTGTTTCACAACGAGACGAAGGAGTTACCACCATGCGAAATAGGTTCGACAGGAACACCGAGTACGGGCGCGACGAGCGCGGCTGGGACGAGCGCCAGGGTCAGAGCGGCGGACGCTGGGACGAGCGCCAGGGACAAGCCGGTAGCTGGGACGAGCGCCAGGGCCAGAGCGGCGGACGCTGGGACGAGCGCTACGGGCAGTCCCGGAGCTACCTCCCCGAGCGGAGCTGGGGGCGCGAGGAGCAGCGCACCTCGGGCTACGACCAGGACCGCGACCACGGGTACACGGCGCAGCGCGGCTACGGCGGTGAGCACACGTTCGACCAGGGCCGCTTCGCCGGCGGGTTCGATCGCGATTACAACCGCGACTTCGGCGGCGATTACAATCGCGATTACCGCGGCTACAACCGCAGCTTCGGCGGCGACTACAACCGCAGCTTCGGCGGCGACTACAACCGCAGCTTCGGCGGCGACTACAACCGCAGCTTCGGCGGCGACTACAACCGCAGCTTCGGCGGCGACTACAACCGCAGCTTCGGCGGCGACTACAACCGCAGCTTCGGCGGCGACTACAACCGCGACTTCGGCGGCGACTACCGCGGCTACAACCGCAGCTTCGGCGGCGACTACAACCGCGACTTCGGCGGCCAGTACGGCCGCGACGAGGGCCGCGGCTGGGGACGCGACCAGGATCGCGACCAGGGCCACGATGCTGGCCATGACTTCGTCCGCACCGTCCGCGACGCGGGGCGCTCCGCGATGCAGAACGTCAGCGGCGCGCTGAACCACCTCGGAGAGCGCGTGCGCAGCGCGCTCGGCCGCGGGCCCAAGGGCTACAAGCGCTCCGACGACCGCATCCGCGAGGACGTGTGCGAGATGCTCTCGGACCGCGACGACATCGACGTCAGCGAGGTGACCGTCCGCGTGCAGAACGGCGAGGTCACCCTGGAAGGCACCGTCAACGAGCGGTACCACCGGCGCCTCATCGAGCAGATCACCGAGAACGTCCGCGGGGTCGAGGACGTCCACAACCAGATCCGCGTCAAGCGCGCCACCGAGACGACGACCTCGACCACCGGCTCGACCGCGACGACCGGCGCGACAGCCTCGACGGGCGCGCAGCAGGGCGCGTCTCGCCCGATGGCGAACGACGTCGCCCACCGCTGAGCCGTCGCCGGCTCACGGCCGGACCGCGAGATCCGCGATCACCTTCACCAGGCAGGACGGGTCGATCGGCTTCGGCACGTGCTTCTGAAAGCCGGCCATGAGCGCCCGCCTCCGGTCCTCGATCCGGGCATAGGCCGTCAGCGCCACCGCGGGGATCCCCCGGATCTCGTCCCTCCCCGTCGCGCGCACCTGCTTGATCAGGGCGTAACCGCTCTCCCCCGGCATGCCGATGTCGCTGACCAGCACATCGGGGCTCAGCCGCTCCAGGAGGCCCATGGCCTCGCCCGTCGAGCCGGCCGCGGTGACCTGCGCGCCCGTCGCCTCCAGCACGAACGCGATCATCTCCCGGGCGTCCGGCTCGTCCTCGACGAGGAGCACGTGGACCCCGCTCAGCGGCGTCGAGCCGTCGTCCTCGAGCGCGGCGGGCCGCGGCGCAGGCGGCGCCCCGCCCCGCGCGCTGGCGGGCGCGTCCTGCGCGGGGAGCGTCACCGTGAACGTGGCGCCCCTCCCCTCCCCCGGGCTCTCCGCCTCCACCGTGCCCCCGTGCAGCTCGACCAGGTGGCGGACGATCGCGAGGCCCAGCCCGAGCCCGCCGTACGCCCTCGTCGGCGACGAGTCGCCCTGCCGGAAGCGCTCGAAGACGTACGGCAGAAACGCCCCGGCGATGCCCTTGCCGTTGTCCGTGACCGCGATCACGACCTGGGCGTCGCTCCGCGCCGCCCGGACCGTGACCCGGCCGCGCTTCGGCGTGAACTTCACCGCGTTCGAGAGCAGGTTCCACAGGACCTGCTGGAGGCGATCCGGGTCGCCGCTCAGGTGGCCCAGCGCCTCGCCGAGCTCGACGCAGATCTCGATGTCCTTCGCCCTCGCGGTCGGCGCGAGGGTGTCCACGGCGGCCTCGATGACGCCGGCGAGATCCACGGTGACCGGGTTCAACCGCAGCTTGCCCGTGATGATGCGCGAGACCGTGAGGATGTCGTCGACGATCTGCGACTGCGCGTGGGCGTTGCGCTCGATGGACGCGATCCCCTGCTTGACGCGCTCCGGGGCGAGCTCCTTCTCCTTGATCAGCCGCGCCCAGCCCAGGATCGCGGTGAGCGGCGTCCGCAGCTCATGAGAGACGGTCGCGAGGAACTCGTCCTTCATGCGGTTCGCGTCCTCGGCCCGGAGGCGATCCTTCTCCGACTGGGCGAGCGCCTGCTGCTCGCGGCGGAGCAGATCCGCGCGCTCCTCCTCGAGCAGCTTCAGCCCGGTGATGTCGACGACGGCGCCGGTCAGGAACATCGTGGCGCGCGCCTCGTCGCAAAGGATGCGCCCGCGGTCGTGCACCCACCGGATCGCCCCGTCGGCGCGGACGATGCGATGCACGAGGTCGTACACGCAACGCTCACGGACGCACCGCTCGGTCATGGCGCGCACGGCGTCGAGGTCCTCCGGGTAGACGCGGCTCATCCAGTCGTCGACGGGCTGCGACGTCTCGCGCTCCTCCAGGCCCAGGATGCGGTTCAGGCTCGCGTCCCTCGTGTCAAACCACGTCGCCAGGTCGATGCGCCACGTGCCCACGTCCGCCGCCCACGCGGCGAGCCGCAGCCGATCCTCCCGGTCGCGGAGCGCGCTCTCGATCCGGAATCGCTCGGTCATGTCGACCGCCGAGCCGACCATGCGGATCGCCTCGCCGGCGGCGTCGCGGAGCGCGTAGGCGCGATCGAGCACGCGCGCGATCGACCCGTCCCCGCACACCACGCGGTACTCCGCCGACCAGCAATCGCCGTCGCCGCGGAGGACCTGCTCGAGGCCGCGCGCCACGCGGTCGCGATCCTCGGGGACGATGCGCCCGAGCCACCACCAGCCAGAGGGATCCGTCTGGTCGGGAGCGTAGCGAAACAGCTCGTAAAAGCTCGCGTTGCGCTCGACGAGATCGGTCCGGATGTCCCAGTCCCAGATCGAGTCCTTCGTGGCGCGCGCGAGGAGGCGGTACCGCTCGCGCTCCACGTCGGCCTCGAGGCGCAGGCGCGCCGCCTGCTCGTCGACGCTCGCGGGCGCGGCCTCCCCGCCCGGCTGCGCTGGCTCCGACGCCGGAGCCTCCTGGGGCGCCCTCCGGGCGACGGCGGCGAGCGCGACCGCCGCCTGGTCGGCGAGCGCCGACAGCAGCCAGGCCTCGTCGTCCGTGCCCTCGGCCGAGCGCGCGACCGCGAGCACGCCGGAGACGCGGTACTCGACGATCAAGGGCGCGGTGGCGACATGGGCCGCCCCGCGCAGCGCGCGCGCGATCCCCTCGGCGAAGTTCGGCTGAGCGACGTCCCGGAGCTCGGCGAGCAGCGCCGGGTCGAGGCCCAGCGCGGACCGCACGACCGGCCGATCCTGCTCGTCATTCAGGAGCAGCACGGCCCTGTCGGCGCCGCTCAGCTCCCTCGCCGCGCCGAGGACGGCCTCGTGGATCGCGCGCGCGGAGCACGCCCGCGCGATCGCGCGGCTGACCTCGGTCAACGCGCGAATCTGTCGGAATCGTCTCCTCTCGGGATCAAACACAGACCGACGCGCCTCGGCGCAGAAAAGAGGGATTGCTCGCGAACCACGGACGACGCCCCCTGACCGGAACAGCCGAGCGCACACGGGGAGCGCGGCGCCGCGGCCGCCCCGGAGAACGGGCGCGCGGGATGCCTGCTGCGGAGCTGTACAGCGTGTCCTAAGGGCCCGCGGACACGCCCGCCAGCCGCGCCGCGGGCGGTCTGTCGCAGAAAACTTGGCCCGATCTCCGGAAACTTGCGCAAACACGCGCTGCGTGGATTTCCGCGACGCACCGCCCGAGCTCCTCCTGGCCGTGGCCGGCGCGGCGCTCTTCTTCGGGCTCGTCCAGACGGTCCGGCTCGCGTGGCGGAGCGCCCGGCAGCGGCGCCGGATCGAGCGCATCCGGGAGCAGGGCGCCGCGGGGGAGGCGCGGGCCGAGGCGCTCCTCCGCGAGCTCGGGTACACGATCCTCGGCCGGCAGGTCGCGGTCTCGTATGGAGTCCAGATCGACGGTGAGCCGATGACGGTCGGCCTCCGCGCCGACTACCTCGTGGCGCACGGGCCGAGGCGGTATGTCGCCGAGGTGAAGACAGGCCGGCTCGCGCCGCGCATCGACACGCCCGCGACGCGGCGGCAGCTCCTCGAGTACCGGCTCGCGTTCGACGTCGACGGGGTGCTGCTGGTCGACGCGGAGGCGCGGCGGGTGCATTCCGTGGTGTTCCCGCTGCCCGGCGCGGCCGCGGCGCGCGAGCCGCCCGGCGCGCAGCTCGCGTGGTTCCTGGCGGCCGTCGTGGCGGGCCTCGTGGCCGCCATGGCGGCGCGCGCCGCGTGGTGAGGCGTGATGGCGCGCGCCGCGTGGTGAGGCGTGAGGAGGAGGACTACCGCGCAGCGCGGGCGCGGCGCCTGCGGCCGGCGAGCAGCAGCAGGCCGAGGCCGAGCACGCCGAGCCTGGCCGGCGAGCCCTCTGACGTCGCGCCGGCGCGGCAGGCGCAGGACGAGTCGGGCTTGCCGATGCCGCCGCCGTTCCCGCCGCTGCCCGCGGCGCCGCCGGCCCCGACGGTGGCCGTGAGATCCGGCGGCGGCTCATCCAGGAACAGGCCGCCTCCGTCTGTCCCGCTGCTCGTCGCGGTGGGGCCGCCGACCGGCGGCTCGCCGCAGGACCCGTTCGTGCACGGCGCGCCGCCCGGGCAGACGACGCCCGCGCACGCGTCGGCGCAGCTCCCGCCGACGCAGACCTGCCCGGGAGCGCAGGTCTTGCCCTCGCAGCCGGTGTCGACGCAGCGGCCGTCGGCCCCGCACGTCTTGCCGTCAGGGCAGGTGCGGCAACCGCAGTTCGACTGGCAGATGCCGCGCTCGCACACAGTGTCCTCGCCGCAGTCGATGGTGGCGCAGAGATCCACGCACCGCCCGAGCTGACACTCCTGGTTCGCGGGGCAGACGACGCCGTCGCAGCCGCCCACGCACGTGCCGCCCACGCAGACCTGGCCGCCCTCGCACGCGACGCCCACGCACGCCTGCTCGACGCAGAGGCCCTCCTCGCAGACGAATCCGAGATCGCACACGACCTCGCCGCGGCCGCAGTACGGCACGCACGCCCCGCGGTTGCACACGAGGCCTTCCTCGCAGAGCCCCTCGCCGTCGTCGACCTCGCCGTTGCAGTCGTTGTCGATGTTGTCGCAGCGCTCGCTCTGCTCGCCGGGCTCGAGGACGGGCAGGCACTCGGTCACGCCGTCGGTCGCGCAGCCCGTCCTGCCCACGGCGCACGCGCCGGTCTCGCCCGTGTCACAGACCTGGCCGCCGCCCTTACAGGTCACTCCGGTGATGTAGTAGACGAAATCGTTGAAATCGCCGTCGTTCGTGTACCCGCCCTGGCTCCCCTTCCAGCTCGTCGGGGTCACGGGCAGGTCCTCGAAGGCGACATAGAACGCGTCGGGCGAGGCCGTCGACGTGTAGATGAGCGTGGTCACCCACGGCTCGTTCGGCGTGCAGTTCGTGCAGACGGTGTTCAGCTCGCGCTGCGAGAACTTCGTCTGGGTGCAGTAGGTGCCCGCCTTGCCGATCAGCGCGAAGCCGACGAGGCCGCCCTGGTACCGCGGGTCGTTGCGGATGTCGGCCGCCGAGAACTGGGTCGGTGTCCAGTCGTGCTGCCCCGCCTGGGTCGTCATCATCGTGGCCAGCGGGCAGAAGTCGTTGTCCTCGCACCGGAACGCGACGGACGTGTCCGCGGGGATCAGCTCGTAGATCTGGTTGTCCGGCGGGCGCATGCCGCTCGCCGTCGCGTTGTACCAGCCGAACGCGACCTTGCACCCGCCCCCGCGCAGCACGAGCTCTCCCGTGAACCCGCAGAGCGGCGAGAAGACGCCCGGCTCCGTGCTCGCGTCCGCCACCGGATCGATGTCCTCCCCGCGGTACATGAAGAGCCCATCGAGCGTGACGGCGTCCTCCGGGAACCCGCGGCTCGTCACGAGGCCGAGCTCGGCATCTCCCACCGGCGTGGGCAGCACCGTGCCGTCGAGCTGCTCGACCGCGGCGCTGGCGGGCGCGGCCCCCGCGAGCGGCGCGAGGGAGAGGAACAACGAGAGCGCGGCTCGCGTCGCGCGGCGACGAGGCATGATGAAGAAAGGCGTTTGCGGCATGCCCGCCACTCTACACCTGCCGGCGAGCTCACGGTGTATAAGATTCCAGCGCTCCACAGCGTCGTAATTGTGCAGCAGGGTTGCTTGTGCGTCGTCGCGCGCGCCTGATTTGACGCATGCTGTCACCACGGCGCATGGAGTTGCGCTGGCCGTCGCGGGCGGTTCAACGACGCGCCGGGGTGAGCGGGGAGAGGCTTTGTTAATGCTCTTGCCGGCCGCGGCGCGGGGCCGTTGAGGCGGAGTCGGAGCGACGTTTCCCCGGCGCGCGGGCGCGGGGCCGGGGTGTGGTAGGCTGACGCGCTCCGGCTGCGGCCGGCCACCGCCGCCGTATGACCAAGAAATCGCTCCGCGTCTATCTCATCGCCCACCACGACGGCCGCGTCACCGGCATCCTCCTCCGCACGTGGGCATTCCTCTTCGACCGGCCGGCGCCGTCGGCCTATGGCGCCTCCGAGGAGGACGTGCTGCGCAAGATCGAGCTCGAGCTCCACGCGCGCATGGCGACGGGCGAGGACGACCTCGACCGTTATCTCTGGGACGAGTCGTTCGAGGTGCGCACGCTGGCGGTGGACGTTCACCCGCAGACCACGGTCAAGCGGACACCCGTGGTGGGCCAGGGCCGGATCCCGCTGCGGCTCACGTACCTCGCGAGCAAGCTCGCCGAGGGTGGTTATCGCGTGATGCTCCCCCGCTTCGGCTGGTCGGTGATCCTGGAGGATCTCTCGATCGCGCCCGAGGTGCTGCGCCAGCTCGTCACGAGCGCGCTGATGGGCGAGTCCCCGCGCTCGCTGTTCGATTTCCGGCGGGAGGGAGACGAGCACGTGCGCCCGTGGTCGCCGCGCCTCGCGTCGCGCGCAGAGCGCTCCGCCCGGCGCGCGGGCGACGAGCGCCCCACGCTCGGCGCCGTCGCCGAGGACCTGGTCGAGAAGGCCGCGCGCCAGCGGCTCCCGCTCGCGGTGGGCGAGTCGGAGGAGCTGGAGCAGGCGCTGCCGCTGTTCGACGTGGCGGAGCTCGCGCCGGGCGCGCCGCTGCCGTCGATCCTGCTGGTGGGCGGCCCCGGCGTGGGCAAGACGACCTGGGTCCACCGGCTCGCGCGGCGGTTCGCGGGGTGGCGGAGGGACAAGGCGCGCGCGCGATCGCCGGGCCTGTTCAGCACCTCGGCCGACAGGCTCCTCGCCGGGATGACGTACCTCGGCATGTGGCAGGCGAGGTGCCTGAAGCTGGTGAGCGAGCTGTCGCACGAGGGGGATCTGCTCCACGTCGGCGCGCTGCTGCCGCTGCTGCGGCCGCAGCCGGACGGCGCGTCGATCGGCGACGTGCTCCTGCCCGCGCTGCGCAGCGGCGAGGTGAGCCTCATCGCGGAGTGCACCGAGGCGGAGCTCGAGGCGTGCCAGCGGCGCGCGCCCTCGCTGGTGGCGTGCTTCCAGATCGTGCGGCTGCGCGAGCCCGACGCGGCCGCGGTCCCGGCGCTGCTCGCGGAGTACGAGGCGCGGAAGGACGCGCGCGTCCGGCTGCACCCGGCCGGCAAGAAGCGGCTGGTCCAGCACCTCGCGATGTTCCGGCGCGACGTGCTCTTCCCCGGCAAGGCGTTCCGCTTCTTCGACTGGCTCGCGCAGGAGGCCGCCAATCGGGCCGGCGCGGAGGCGCGGCCGGCGGCGGGGGCGGCGACGCGCGAGCTGTATCCGCGGGACGTCTCCGAGGCCTACGCGCGCCACTCGGGGCTGCCGATCGAGCTGATCGCCGACGAGATCCCGGCGAGCGCCGGGACGATCGCGCGCGGGCTGAAGCGGCGCGTGATCGGGCAGGACGAGGCGTGCGACACCGCGGCGCGCGTGCTCGCGCGCTTCAAGGCCGGGATGAACGATCCGGAGCGCCCGTGCGGCACGCTGCTGTTCGCCGGCCCGACCGGCGTGGGCAAGACGGAGCTCGCGAAGGAGCTCACGCGGTTCATGTTCGGCGACGAGGGGCGGATGATCCGCCTCGACATGAGCGAGTACCGGCTCCCCGGCTCGTCGGCGCGGCTGCTCGAGGCGGGGCCCGGCGCGACGACGCTCGCGCAGCGCGTGCGGCAGGAGCCGCTGTCGCTGGTGCTGCTCGACGAGATCGAGAAGGCCCACCGCGAGGTGTTCGATCTGCTGCTCGGGATCCTCGGCGAGGGCCGGCTGACGGACGAGGACGGGCGCCACGTCGACTTCCGGATGGTGCTGATCGTGATGACCTCGAACCTCGGCGTCGCCGATCGGCCGCCGGTCGGGTTCGGCGGCGGGCGCGACGGCGAGGCCGGCGCGGCGGGCGCGCTGGACGGCGCGCTGGGAGCGTCGAGCGCGCACCACGCCCGACGCGCGGCGCCGGCGGGCGTGCGCGAGCACTTCCGGCCGGAGTTCGTGAACCGCATCGACCACGTGGTGCAGTTCCGGAGCCTCGGGCGGGACAGCGTGCTCAGGATCGTGGATCTCGAGCTCGCGAAGGCGGAGGCGCGCACCGGGCTCGTGCGGCGCAACCTGCGGCTCCGGGTGCTGCCCGAGGCGCGGGCGTGGCTGGCCGAGGCGGGGTTCGATCCGAGGCGGGGGGCGCGGCCGCTGAAGCGGGTGATCGAGGAGCGGGTGATCACGCCGATCGCGGCGCGTATGGCGGAGGATCCCGGGTGCAGGGATCGAGAGGTCGTGGTGGCGGGCGGGGGCGCCGGGATCGAGGTGCGGTTCGGGTAGCGCGGCCGTCGGAGGGGCGCTCCGCTCAGCGCGCCTCGGCGGGCTGCTCGGCCTCGGATCCGGGCTCCCCGTGCACGATGGCCCACACGAACTCCGGGATGAGCGCGAGCGAGTGCTGGTCCTGCGTGACGCCGATGAGGCCGCTGATGAACTCCAGGGCGTGGTCCTGGCGCTGCGCGTCGGTGAAGCGCAAGGGCGCGCTGGTCAGCCCGGGCGGGAGCCGGGCGAGCCCGGGGCCCTCCGGGTTCGCCAGCGCGGAGAGCGGGTTGCGCCGGGCCTCTGCGGCCTTCCAGCGATCGTGCCAGCCGTCGAGGGACGAATTCGGAATGAAATGGTCGGCAGGCCAGGCGCGCAGGTACGGGAAGAGCACGTGGATCCACCCGGTGAGCTCGTCGGCGGTGTTCTCGTACCGGAAGAAGGCGCGCCAGAACGCTGGATCGGGGCGGCCCTCCGCTGAAGCCACGATCTGGTCGAGCACCGGCAGGAGAGCGTGAGTCCAGCGCTCCGCGCCGAACGGGCCGAACGCCGCCGCGCGGTGGCGCACCCAGCGCCAGTCGTCCGCCGTGCCGAGCAGGTAGATGCGCGGGATTCCAGGGTCCGGAAAGCTCATGTCCGCCGGGAAGGGAGGCTGCCACTCGAAGTGCGGCACGAAAGGCGTCATCACGGTGAGCTCCGAGGCGACGCGCTCCACCGGTCCCGTGGTCGAGAAGCCGGCTGTCACGAGCTCCCGCAGCTTGCCGACCCGCGCGGCGACCTGGGCGGAGAAATCCGAGAATGCGACGGGCCACGGGTTCACCTCGCCGAGCGTGAAGTCGGGCCGATCGATCGTCAGCTCGAAATCGCTGTCGTCGAGGAGGATCTGGCGCCGCTGCTCCTCGCTCGCGGCGACGTGGAGCGTGAACCCCCGGGCCAGGCAGAACCAGAGCACGTCGGGCGAGAGGACGAGGGGATACCGCTGGGTGAAGGCCATGGTGGCCGCCTGGACGAGCGGGTGCACATCCGTGCGTCCGACGAGGGGCAGGCGGTGGCGGTAGGCCGCCTCGACGGAGGAGACGAGCAGGCTCTGCACCGCCGCTTCCTCGTCGAACGCGGGCAGCGGCGCCGTCGCAGGCTTGAAGTCGGTGACGGCGATGGTCGTGACGCTCATGGCTCCTCGCTCTCCTGGCCCTGCGCCACGGCTCGATGGGCCAGCGCTGCCCGCTCCAACCTCGTACACAAGAGCGCGGCGCGAGACAACTCGCCGCGGCGGCGCGTGCGCAGCGAGCCGGCTCAGCCTTCGATTCGCGCCGGTAGCCGTCGATTGACGCCGAGCGCGCCGACGCACGACCGTGCGACCAGCGCGGTAGATGAAACGCAAGAAAATTCACTTGGGCAAGAATATTTCAGCCAGGTTGACGCGCCTGCACATGCATTCGAGGAATAGGCTACCTGCGCGGCGGGTTGGCCGCGATCGCCGCGCCTGTCGCGTGTCGCGCTGAACGCATGCTCGGATTCGCGGCGGCGTCTCGACGGGCGAGCGCCGCAATGAGGCGAGCCGTCGCGGATCCGAGGTGCGGGGATCGCCGGTTCAGAGGCGGCTCCGAGGCGATGCGCAGCGGGCGGAGCAGGACGCCACGGGACCGGAGTTGCCGCCGCGGGGCGCGCGGGCGAGGCGCTTGGCAACGCACGAGTTTCGCGTCAATCATGGTTCATGAGGTCGTCGCGGAGCCGTTCGTCGTCGCCATCCAGATCGATTCGTGCGGACCTGCGCGCCCAGTCGAAGAGCGCAGGCAATTTCGCGCATCCCTCGACGGGCACCAGCAGCCCGTCCGGCAGCACGACCGCGCCCGGCGCCATGAACCAGGCCGCGGCCCCGAGCCCGACCCCGAAGGCGGGCGCCTTCTCCGACTGGGATCCCGTGACGCGGAAGAGCGTGAGCCGACCGAGCTCGCCCGGCCCGACGACCACGACGACCGCGCCTTCGGGAAGTCAACTCGGGAGCGCGACGACCGGCAACAGCGGCCCCAATGTCGGCCAGGCGCCCACCACTGCGCCGAGCTCGCCCACCGTGACGCCCAGGCCGCCGGCCTCTCCGGTCAACGTTCCCCCGAACCAGAGCGCGATGCCTGGCAACGGCGGGTCGCAGTCCCCTGGGCTCCCCGGCTCCAGAACGCCCCCTGTCAGCGCTGGAACCCCGCAGACGCCGGTCAGGCCTCAGTCCGCGCCTTCCGGCGGCGGCCTTCCCCAGGGCCCCACGCCACGCCCCAACCCGACGCCTCAGAGCCTCGGCAATACTCCCACCCAGCCTCAGGCCACCCAGACCCCGGTCAGGCCTCGATCCGCTCCCTCCGACAACAGCGGTATTCCCCAGGGCTCCACGCCACGGCCCAACCCGACGCCTCAGAGCCTCGGCAATACTCCCACCCAGCCTCAGGCCACCCAGACCCCGGCCAGGCCTCGATCCGCTCCCTCCAACAACAGCGGCATTCCCCAGGGCTCCACGCCACGACCCAACCCGACCCCTCAGAGCCTCGGCAATACTCCCACCCAGCCTCAGGCCACCCAGACCCCGGCCAGGCCTCAGTCCGCTCCCGCCGACAACGGCGGCATTCCCCAGGGCTCCACGCGGCCCGCAACCCCATCATCACAGCTCCCGGGTAATGGTTCCCAGGGGAACACCAGCGCGACGACGCAGGGAAGCACGCCCCCCAAGCCCGGAGAGACGTCACCCAAGGCCCCTCCGAAGGACGCCGCCCCCAAGGACGGCTCCTCGGCTCAGACCTCTCCCAAGCCCGCCGAGACGTCACCCAAGGCCCCTCCGAAGGACGCCGCCCCCAAGGACGGCTCCTCGGCTCAGACCTCTCCCAAGCCCGCCGAGACGTCACCCAAGGCCCCTCCGAAGGACGCCGCCCCCAAGGACGGCTCTTCAGCTCAGACCTCACCCAAGCCCGGAGAGACGTCCCCCAAGGCCCCTCCGAAGGACGCCGCCAAGGACGGCTCCTCAGCTCAGACCTCTCCCAAGCCCGGAGAGACGTCGCCCAAGGCCCCTCCGAAGGACGCCGCCCCCAAGGACGGCTCCTCGGCTCAGACCTCTCCCAAGCCCGCCGAGACGTCCCCAAAGGCCCCTCCGAAGGAGGCCGCCGTCAAGGACGGCTCCTCGGCTCAGACCTCTCCCAAGCCCGGCGACGCGTCCCCAAAGGCCCCCCCGAAGGACGCCGCCCCCAAGGACGGCTCCTCGGCTCAGACCTCTCCCAAGCCGGGCGACGCGTCCCCAAAGGCCCCTCCGAAGGACGCCGCCCCCAAGGACGGCTCCTCGGCTCAGACCTCACCCAAGCCCGGTGAAACGTCCCCAAAGACCCCTCCGAAGGAGGCCGCCGCCAAGGACGGCTCCTCAGCTCAGACCTCACCCAAGGCGGGCGAGACCGGCGGGAAGAGCACCCCCACGCAAAAGCCCGCCTCCGCCGCGCAGGGCACGCCCACCAGCCCCTCGGACTCGAAGTCATCGCCCGCGGGGCAGGGCTCCCGGCAGCCGGGGCGTGGAGGCCCGGGACGGCAGCCGGGAAGCTCGTCCACGACTGCACCACCGCAGGACGGCGAGGTGACGTGGATCGCGGACAAGGCCGTCACGAAGAGCGACTGGCGGACTTCCACGGGCAGAGGGATGCGCAAAAAGGCGAAGCGAGCCATCCCGAAGCTCGCCGGCCCGCTGACCCAAGGCAACTTCCCCACCCACCCCGTGGACGCGAAGAAGCAGATCGGGAAGCGCTTCCCCAAGGGAGAGCTGTTCAGCGATGCCGAGTGGAACGCCTTCAAGGAGCTCTCCTCGACCCCCGAGGGACAGACCTGGCTCAACGCCTCGGGCATGCTCACGCACGACCAGATCGAGCAGTACCTCTCGAACGACAACGCCGAGAAGTTCCGCGGCTTCCACCTGCTCCACAAGCCGAGCAAGGTCGTCCTGGCGAGCTACGTCTCGCGCCAGACGCAAGGCGGCGAGGACGGCAAGCGCTTCGAGGGCACGCCTCCTTTGGCGGTGGCCCTGTCCATGGAGGCGAGGCACACGACCAACCCGGCGAGGAGGGACGAGCTCAAGAAGCAGATCGACCAGCTCATCGCCAACGAATGGGCCAAGACGCTCGAGTATACCGAGCCCAACGACGACGCGGACACGGCCATGAACCACGGCGCCGTGCTGGCGCCGAAGACCCTCAAGGACAGCTTGACGTTCACAGAGCCCAGGCCGCTCTCGAGGGACGAGGCCCTCGAACGGCACCGGCAGTCGATCGAGGTGCTCAAGAACATCTTCCACGTGCTCCAGGCCGGCGCCGAGATCTACGACGCCGGCTCGAAGACCCATGTCCCGCTCGAGGGCGTGCCGGTCGCGAAGCTCCTGTCGCACGGCGGCCGCGTCAACATCCGGGTCCCCCAGAGCAAGCTGCCCTACGCGCTGACAGAGTTCCTCGGCATCACCGACAGCAACGGCAAACCCAAGGCCGGCGTGTTCAAGCGCGACTTCGGGACGCACCACATGTCGCTCCGCAAGGGGAAGTTCAAGGAGCAGGGCGGGCAGTACGCCGCGATCAGGTCCAAGCTGGACGACACGGAGCTCTACGGCATCAACCTCGCCATCGGGGGCTTCGGTCTCAAGGACTTCAACGGCGACATCATCCTGAACGACGGCGCCCACGGGCACATCTTCATCGGCTACCGCCCGCCCAGGCCGGACAGGCACGGCGCGCTCCAGATCGGCATCGAGACCACCGGACCAGGCGCGCCCAGCACCGTCGGCTACGTCCACAACTGGCGCTCCACCGAGAAGACAGCCAACCCCATCTCCAGCGTCGGCGGCCTCAAGCAGGACAAGATCGGCGACGAGAAGGGCAAGAACGCCCGCACCGTCGACCTGCGCAAGTTCGGGGACGACTGGAAAGGACCCCTCGAGGACCGAGCGGACCAGTTCGCGCACGACGTAAAGGAAAACCCGACAGAGGCGATCAAGAACCTCGTCGGCCCGCGCGAAATCCCGCCGCAGGACACCCTGGATACCGCGCCGCTCGCCGCCGACGAGCCGTCCGATGAGTCGTCCGACGGATCGCCCGATGGGTCGTCTGACGAGTCGGACGACGCGTCGGATCGGTCCGAGCGAGGTTCGCGGCGCGGCGATCGCCGCGATCCGCCGGGTGACACCGCGTCCGACCCGAAGCGAGGCGCCAAGGACCCCGGGCAGGGCTCGGATCAGCGGACGCGAGGGGCCGAGCAAGCCCCCAAGGGCAACGAGCCCAGCGAGACGCTCGGTGAAGCGCCGCAGCAGATGACGGCCAGGACGCCGGAGGCCTCGAGTCCTCGCCCGGAAGCTGGGACGACGCAAAGCGCTCCAGGGAAGGCGCCGGAGAGACCTGGCCAGCCCCGGCCGGAGACGACCGCACAGCGCTCCGCGACCCCGGTGACGGCCATCACCACGGGAATGCAGGCGCCGGTCGGGCCGCCCGCGCCCACCAGACCGGGGTGGCTCGGCAAGAAGCTCGGCACCGGTGGACACGGGTTCGCCGGGATGGTCTCCAACAAGGGCGCCGCCGACCGCGAGCAGGCGCTGGCGGACCAGTACGAGCTGCAGATCGGACCGGACGACGACGGCGCCGACGACACGCACTTCTCGCACAAGATGCTCGACCATATCGAGAAGGCCCTCGGTGATCTGCCGCCCGAGCACATCACTGGCAGCCCGACGCTGCGGGCGATCATCCGCGACATCTCCTCGGAGGAAGCGGCGAGCGCGTACGACGAGCTCACCGACACCATCAATATCGTCAATCCCCCGAAGGTACCCACCTTCATCTACAGCCGTCTCAACCGGCGCTGGAACATCCAGCGAAAGCAGATGGATCGCGGCGCCCTGGGGGACTACAAGGGCGTCGACAAGGAGCAGGACAGGGCGCTCGGCATCACCGAAAAGCGCCACGTCATGGGCGGCGTGTCCGACGTGCTCGCCAATGGCAGCCTGGTCAAGTGGACGATGCGCCACGAGGTCGCCCACTCCATCGACAAGCTGGTCGACTGGAGGAGCCTCGCCGGGGAAGACCGGTTCGGCGGCTGGAGGGTGCACTCCGACACGCGGGATTTCGAGGATGTCACGCGCGCCATCTTCGAGAAGGCGGGCATCACCGACGACGAGGCGAACAACGAGACCGGCGGCGTCTCCCTGATCCAGACCTTCGCCTCCTTCCTCCATGCGCCCTCGCGGCGCGCGGACATGAAGCCCCTGGAGGAGTTTCCCGCCGACGCCGCCTCCGGGAACCCAGCCCTGAAGGACAAGCTCGAAAAGGCCGTCCGCACCGTCAAGATCGCCATGGCCCAGCCCTGGACGCTGGACGACGGCGGCGCGTCGGAGCTGGAAGTCGACGGCCGTATCTATCACGTCGACCAGTACAACAACTGGGTCAGCTACCGCCAGGACGCCCGCAACAACGCCGTCTCCAACTACCAGTTCTCCACGCCCGCGGAGTGGTTCGCCGAGACCTACGCGTCCTACTACGACCCCAACCCCGCGCCGAAGGCGCGACTGACCCAGGCGGTGCGCGACTTCTTCGAGAACGAGCTCGCGAACCTGGTCGACCAGGGGCGGGACAGATGGGAACGCATCAACGAGAACACCCGGAATGCCGAGCTGGGCACCGGGACCCAGCCGCCGCAGCCGCCCGCGGGGAGCTCAGCGAACCCCGGCGCAGCGAGCTCCAGCGCCGTCACCGCGGGCTTTTCCCCGGACATCACGCCCGGAGATCGTCCCAGCGGTTCGCGCTCGGCGAGCCCGCCTCGCGACGCGAACGGTGATCCCCAGCAGAGCCCGCCGCGCGAGGCGACGCGCGCCCCGCAGGACGGCGCTCCCCAGGAGACCGGCGGCACCCACGAGAGCCTGGGCAACACCCAGGCCGCCTTGCAGGCGCTCATCGACGCCAGCAAGACCTGGTCTCATCGGGCCACCCCTGCGAACAGGCGGGAAGCCAAGAACCTCCTCGGCGACATCCTGCGCTCTCAGGGCGTGGACAGGTCGCTCGTCGACAGGCTCGCAGAGCTCATCGACGACCCCGACTCCCTCTCCCAGCACGAGTTCGCCATCTGCGCGCTGCAAAGCGTGCTCCGCACGCAGCTCACGTCCGACCTGTCCGGGTTCGCGCGCGTGGTCGCGGCCGAGTTCACCGGCAAGCTCTTCGATCGCGATGGCAAGCAGATCGCCGACTTCTCGCTCGACAACCAGGGCGAACATCGCGCGACGACGAGCCCCCAGGCGATCGACGATCCCATCCAGAGCGTCATCCGCGGCGAGCTCCCGCTGAAGGACGCCCCCATCGGCAACAAGCTGCTCCAGAACGGCGTCAAGAAGGCCGGGGCCAGGCGCGCCGACCTCGAAAACAAGGGGCGCGCGTGGTCCGACAAGCACGTCCTCGATTACCTGCTCGCCCGGGGCCTCGGCAAGATGCTGAGCAAGCTCGCCCCCGAGCAGTACAAGGCCGACGCCGAGTACACCACCGGCGTCGTCCCCGGTTATCTCGACAAGACGACCCCGAGGGCCAAGGGCGCGACCGGCCCGTCCAAGAAGCACGGTGATCTGCTGCTCTCGGCCAATTCGCTGGTGACGCTCTTCACCGACATCCTCGGCGGCGACGCCCAGACCATGATCGCCGGCGACAATCACGACGTCGACCGCATCAACGACGTGCTCGCGAGGCCCGAGCAGGCGCCCTTCGCCCTGGCCACGTTCCTCGACGGCAAGGGGCTCGTCGAGCGCGCGGCGGAGTTCGCGAAGAATCCCACGACGGCCAGGCCGTTCGACACGGCGGCCACGAGCGACACGTCCAGCGCGCACCAGGTCGTCATCAATGGCAAGATCACCGAGGACGGCGAGCATTATGTCGTCCCGTTGCACACCTGGCAGCAGAGCTTCTCCATCAAGGTGAAGAAGGATCTGTTGCCGTCGCTCTTCCCGGTCTTCACGTACGGAACCTACCTCCCGTCGCAAGCGCCGGCTGCCAACGACCCCGCCCGGAGCCAGCCGCCGAAGGACAATGCGTTGACCCAGCTCACCACGGGGGGCGACGACGCGCTCGGCACCGGGGGACGCGGGCTCGGCGGGCTGTTCGCCAACAAGGGCGCCGCCGAGCGCGAGCAGGCGCTGGCGGACCAGTACGCGCTGCAGGTCGGACCGGACGACGGGACCGGCGGCAAGCACTTCTCGCACAAGATGCTCGACCGCATCGAGAAGGTGCTCGGTGAGCTGCCGCCGGATCACGTCACCGGCAATCCGACGCTGCGGGGCATCATCCGCGACATCTCCTCGGAGCGATCGGCCAGCGAGTACGACGAGCTCACCGACACCATCAACATCGTCAATCCCAAGCTCAAGAACATCGAGGTCCCCAGCTGGCTGTACAGCCGGCTCAACCGGGGCGTGAGCTGGCAGCGATACCTCATGGATCGCGGCGCCAAGGCGGACTACGACGGCATCAGCAAGGAGCAGGACAAGGCGCTCGGTATCACGGGACGCCGCAAGGTCATGGGCGGCGTGTCCGACGTGCTCGCCCATGGCAACCTGGTCAAGTGGACGATGCGCCACGAGGTCGCCCACTCCATCGACAAGCTGGTCGACTGGAGGAGCCTCGCCGGGGAAGATCGGTTCGGCGGCTGGAGGGTGCACTCCGACACGCGGGATTTCGAGGACGTCGCTCGCGCCATCCTCGCCAAGGCGGGCATCACCGGCGATGAGGCGAACCGCGAGACCGACGGCGTCTCCCTGATCCAGACCTTCGCTTCGTTCCTCCATGCGCCCTCGCGGCGCGAGGACATGACTCCCCTGGAGGAGTTTCCCGCCGACGCCGCCTCCGAGAACCCGGACCTGAAGGACAAGCTCGAAAAGGCCGTCCGCGCCGTCAAGATCGCCATGGCCCAGCCCTGGACGCTGGTCGACGGCGGCGCGTCGGAGCTGGAAGTCGACGGCCGCATCTACCACGTCGACCAGTACGACAACTGGGTCAGCTACCGCCAGGACGCCCGCAACAACGCCGTCTCCAACTACCAGTTCTCCACGCCCGCGGAGTGGTTCGCGGAGACCTACGCGTCCTACTACGACCCCGACCCCGCGCCGAAGGCGCGACTGACCCAGGCGGTGCGCGACTTCTTCGAGAACGAGCTCCCGGACCTGGTCACCAGCGGGCGGGAGAGATGGCAACGCATCAACGAGAACACCCGGAACGCCGAGCAGAGCGCCGGGACCCAGCCGCCGACGGGGAGCGCAGCGAGCGCCATCACCAGCGGCTACAACCCTGCCGCGAGCAACGACCCGGGCCAGCACGGGGAGACGTCGCGGGACGACGCGCCTCGAGTTTCACCCCAGGAGGCCCCGGCGGAGCGGCTGGCCGGGCACGACCCCGCGTCGGACAGCAGGGGTGAGACGGCCGATCCGCAAGCGCAAGCCGACGAGATCCAGGAAGAGCCGGAGCCGCCGTCGGAGAGAGCGCCGGACCCGGCGACGTCTACCCCCGTCGAGGAGGTGACCTGGATCGTCGACAAGGCCGTCAAGAACACCATCTGGCGCACCGACACCGGCCCCCTCAGCCGCGACAGGGCCAAGCACGGTCTCTTCGCGATCCAGGGCCCGCTGAGCGCCAGCGGCTTCCCCCCCGACCCCACGACCGCCAAGGAGCGGCTCGACGGACGCTTCCCCAGGGGACCGCTGCTCAGCGACGCAGAGTGGAGCGCCTTCGAGCAGCTCTCCTCCACCCCCCAGGGGCAGAGCTGGCTCAACGCCTCCGGCATGCTCACCCACGAGCAGGTCGAGAAGTACCTGTCGGACGACCGAAGCATCAACCCCGAGCAGTTCCGCGGCTTCCACAAGCTCCACAATGCGAGCAAGGTCATCCTCGCCAGCTACGTCTCGCGGCAGATGAAGGGCGGCGAAGCCGGCAAGCGCTTCGAGGGCACCCCGCCCGCGGCGTTGGCCCTGTCCATGGAGGCCAGGCACACGACCGATCCGGCCAGGCGAGATGAGCTCAAGAGGCTCATCGACCAGGGTATCGTCGAGGAATGGTCGAAGACCCTCGAGTACACAGAGCCCAACGACGCGGCGACCACGGCCATCAACAAGGGCGCCGTGCTCGCTCCCAAGACGCTCCTCAATTCCCTGACCTTCACCGAGGGCAAGAAGCTCTCGAAGGACGAGGTCGTCAAGCGGCACGGGCAGTCGCTCACGGTGCTCAAGAACATCTTCCACCTGCTCCAGGCAGGCGCCGAGATCTACGACGGCGCCGCCAAGAGCCATGTCCCGCTCCAGGACGTGCCCGTCGCCAAGCTCCTGTCCCACGGCGGCCGCGTCAACGTCCAGATCCCCGCGGGCACCGCTCCGTACGCGCTCACCGAGCACCTCGGCATCACCGACAGCAAGGGCAATCCCATGCCCGGCGTGTTCAAGCGCCTCGTCGGCACCCACCACGTCTCGTTCGCAGATGGCAAGTTCAAGGAGCAGGGCGGCCAGCTCGCCGCCCTCAAGACCAAGTTCGATGACACCGAGCTCTACGGCATCAACCTCGCCGTCGGCGGCCTCGGACTCAAGGACTTCAACGGCGACGTCATCCTGCCCGACGGCGCCCACGGTCACATGTTCATCGGCTACCGCCCGCCCAAGCCGGGCAGGCCCGGCGCGCTCCAGATCGGCATGGAGACCACCGGCCCCGGGGCGCCCAGCACCGTCGGCTACGTCCACAACTGGCGCTCCACCGAGAAGACAGCCAACCCCATCTCCAGCGTCGGCGGCCTCAAGCAGGACAAGATCGGCGACGAGAGCACCAAGAACGCCCGCACCGTCGACCTCGGCAAGCTCGGGAGCGACTGGGCCAAGACCCTCAAGGATCGCGCCGACAGGTTCGAGCAAGAGCTGAAGCAACGAGGCAAAGACGCGCTCACCGAGCTCCTCGGCCCGCGCACCCAGCCGCCGCAAGAGCTCCAGGACAAGACGAGCGGGTTCTTCGCCACCGCGCCCCAGACAGGCGCCCCCGCCAGCGGGACGCCGGGCGACAGCGGCCAACGGGTCCATGACCAGCTCTCGGACTTCATCAACGGGCAGCCCGAGATACGCGCGTACATCCCGCATGCGCCGGGGTTTGGACATCAGTCCTCCACGGTCAACCTGATCCGGAGGATCGCCGATCAGTTCAAGTACCCGGGCACCGTCCGCGTCATCTACGAGGACGCGGGCACGGGCGAGACCCTGAAGCAGCGCGCGGCCGTCCAGCAGAAGCAGGCGAGAGGCGAGCCGCTCGACAAGACGGAGAGGAGCGTCCTCGGCGACAAGACCATCGAGGAGAAGCTCGCGATCCTGGTCCCGGGGTTCGACGCCAGCCCGGGCGCAGGCGAGCAGACGGTGACGATCGGTACGACCCAGGTCGTCTTCACGCCCGAGTCGCAGGCGAAGCAGCTTCCGCCCGCCCGGTTCGGGTTCGGGTTCACGGGCGGCTACGACCCGGGCGACAACCTCGCCGAGCGGCTGAGCAGCGACCGCGTCCTCAGGCTCCAGCCCTACGGCTGGAAGCTCCCGCGGGGGATCTGGACGGCTCTCAGCGACGAGGATCGAGGAAGGCTCGCCGAGATCGAGAGCAAGCTGAACGACAAGAAGACGCTCCCCAGCCAGAAGAGCAAGCTCAGGACGGCTCGGACGGCGTTGCTGAAAGAGCTGCGAGAGAAGCACTTCAAGCCGATGCCGTCGCTGGACGGGAAGGCGCACACCTGGGCCGTCGCAGACGAGGAGACGTTCGAGAACGCCCTGCCGGAGCTCGGCGCGAAGGCGGAGCTGGTCAAGCACATCATGAGCGAGATCGACCGGGACAAGCCCGTGATCTCGCTCTACGGGCTCGGGCACCCCGAGAAGGCGCAGAGCTCCCCGGCGTCCCATGAGCTGTTCAACGTCATCGCCGGCGTGGCGAGGGCGCAGCAGCAGAGCCCCGACAAGTTCCCCGAGGGCGCGGCCCTCGTGGTGACAGCGAACCTCGACGAGCCCCACTACCAGGATCTCGATGCCCTGATCCACGATCCGCTCGGCGAGGGCCGCCGCGTGCTCACGGACAGCAAGGGCGGCGATCGGTGGGATGACGGGAAGGTCGGCGCGTTCGCCGGCGTCGTGAAGGAGCTCGGCCTCGAGGAGCGCTTCCGCCGCATCACCGTCGACGACACCGAGGAGAGCGTCAAGGGCGCGATCGAGGCGATGTCGGGCATGGGAAAGGACCAGATTCTGCTCCTCCAGCTCGGCGGGTCTCCGCCCGCCGTCTTCGAGGTCCTGTTCTCCCACACGAACATGATGGGCGTGCTGGAAGGCCCCAACACCGCCAACGTGATGATGAGCCAGGGCAAGCCCTTCGTGAAGGGCGGCGGCGGGGCCACGAGGGAGCAGGTGAGCGCCCCGGAGCTCGCTGACAAGGGCGCGTTCGCGGACGAGCGCGCGCTCATCGACAACGTCAGCGAGACGCTCAGCGGCAATCTCTCGAGCTGGCTGCCCGGCGGCGCGAGCCCCGGGCTCCAGCGCAAGGACGCGGACATCGCGGACTACCTCGTCTCGCTGCGCGACGAGGACTCGCCGCTCCGCCAGTACCACGAGCGCGTGAGAGATGAGTACACCTCCCCCGAGCGCGACGCCTTCGCCGAGGGGATGCTGGAGCTCATCAAGGATGTCCGGGCGAGCGCGCCGTCCGGGAGCGAGGCCCCGGGCGGCCCCGCGACGATGTGGGGCGCGCCGCTCGCCGCGGGCTCGACGGGCGCTCGGGATCCGGCGCCCAGCGCGGAGAGCGCCCCCCCGAGGGCCGACGGCTCCGTCGTCGCGCAGACCACGCCGGACGACCCCGCGGCGCAAGGCTCTCAGGCGCCTGCCGGATCGCCGGCCCCGTCGCTCGCCGAGCTGACCGACAAGGGGATGAAGCGCGGGCTGCGGGGGAGCGCCCTCGACGACTACACGCGCCACGCGCTCGCGACCGGCGATCCGGACCCGAACAGCTACCTCACGTCGCTTGTCGACGACATCGAGGGGATGCCCTCCGGGTTCAAGGAGAGGGCCAAGGAGCTGATCGAGCACCCCGAGCGGATCGAGCAGCAGGACTTCGCCTTCTGCGGGCTCACGGCCATCGCCGAGGCGGCCCTGCACAACAACCCCATGAAGGCGATCGACGTCTTCAGGTCGCTGTTCGACGCGACGCCCTTCCCGCTGGAGTCCGGCGGAGCCATCGGCGTCACGCCCAGCCCGGAGGAGGTGGCCCGGGGCAAGGACCCGAAGCGCAACGTGCTGCTCGGCGGCAGGGTCAAGCAGATCGAGAGCATGTCCAGGCACACGGGCAAGGACTACGGCGACAAGCGGCTCGATATCATGCTCGCTCGTGCCCTGCCGAAGCTCTGGAAGAGCCGATCGAACGACAAGTACGAGGCCTGGCGCGAGGACGTCGAGCGGAAGTTCGACAAGGGCTTCGCCCAGGGGAGAGACCAGCTCCAGGGAGGCGGCGCGCGCCTGAAGCGCGGCGACTTCCCGATGAGCGAGGAGGCCTACACCGGCATCCTCGAGGATGTCTTCGACGCGTCGGCGGTCAACGTCATGTCCGCTCCGAAAGGCGGCTACGACATCGACGCGATCAACGCCCTGCTCAACGACGACGCCAGCGCGCCGTTCGTGCACGGCATCGTCCTCGCCGGGCCGGTGAACGCCGCCGCGAACGGGGGCACATGGGACCCGTCCAGGGGCGACGGCGGGCTGCACCAGGTCAGGATCGCCGGTCCTATCGAGACGATCAGGACCCCCGACGGAGCGGACGGCTACGTCGTTCCGCTCTCGACCTACGGGAAGGTCATCCGGCTCCCGGTGCCCAGAGACAGGATGGGCGAGTACTTCCCGCACATCCTCACCGGCAACTGGCACCGGCCGCAGACGTCTCCAGCCGTGGAGTCGCCCTCGCAGGTCGCTCCCACGAGCCAGGATCCCACGGTGGGCAAGAGCGGGTTCATGGTCGCCGCGCCCGCGAGCGACGGAACGACGTCTGAAGAAGGACAGCACGCCCCCGCGTCCAGCCGCGAGCAGCGGCAGGCCGCAGCGCCACAGCCCTCTCCGCTCGTGCTCGCGCTGAAGGGCAAAGACATCCCGAGAGCCATGCAGCTGGCACAGCAGCTGCTCGCGGCGACGGGCAACGGCACGGCGGAGCTGGCTCCGGACGCGCAGACGCAGCTGGCGCACGGGTTCTTCGTGGGCCCCATGCCGGCGCCGGGGCCGTCGGCGCCGCCGGGCTACGGCGCGCTGTTCGAGCAGGTCAAGAACCTCTCTCATGAGCTCGTGCAGAGCGGGCTCGGCGACGAGCGCACGCGGAGAACGTTGAGCTCGGTGGAGATGGAGCTCCTGCAGCACGCCGAGCAGTCGGACCTTGCCCCGGCGGAGATCAAGGCCAGGGCCATGGGCGCGCTGTCGACCGCCACCCCCGTGCAGAGCGCGGAAGCGGAAGACGACCAGCCCATCAGCACGAGGCAGGCCTTCATCGACGAGTTCATCGATGGGACGCAACAGGCTCGCCTGCAGGACGACGGCATGACGTCCCGGGTGGCGGACGCGGCGCAGTCCGGGCCCGTGCGCATCTCCGACAGCGGCGTGAGGCCGGTCAGGGCAGGCAAGCTGCCGCTCGAGAACTACACGCTGCAAAAGATCATCGGAAAGGGCATCTCGGGCAACGTGGCATTGGCCGAGCACCAGAGCCAGGGAGAGACGAAGAAGGTCGTCGTCAAGAAGATCAAGCTGGAGGCGGGCAAGGAGAGAGAGCAGCTCGACAACATCCTCCGGGAGTCCGCGATCCAGATGTACCTCATGGACCAGGGCGACGAGCCCGTGGTCGTCAAGCTCCAGAAGGCGCTCGTCGCCAAGGACTCCATCTACATCGTGCTCGAGCCTGCCGAGGGCTCTCTCGAGAGCCACCTGCAGAAGAATCCGCCGAGCCGCACGCAGCTCATCAGCATCTTCCACGACCTCGCGGGGAGCTATGCAGTGATGCACAAGGCGGGCATCCTGCACAAGGACATCAAGGCCGACAACGTCCTGGTCAAGGACGGCAAATACCCCATCTCCGATTTCGGGCTGAGCAAGCGCATCGACGGGGTCCAGCAGCGCATCATCGAGGACACGAAGCGCTTCGGGCAGATGATCCTGGAGCACACCGAGGCGCTGGCGCGCGGTCAGCTCTCGGCGCGCGACCTGAAGACGCTGGATTCGTTGAAGAGCGACATGGGGTTCTTCAGCCCGACCAAGGTCGCCGCCTACGAGAAGCCGGAGGACCCGAGCACGGTCGACCAGCTCGTGGACATCGTTCGTCAGCTCTACAGCGATGGGCCGGCGGCCCCCAAGGATGCCGGCTTCATGGACGTCATTCAGGACCAGCTCTGGGACGTCCGCACGCGCTCGCTCATGGACGAGCTGAGCGACGCGGCACCCACCCGGAACTGGTTCACCACGGCGCCCGCAGCGACGGGCGAAACGCGGGCCGAGACGTCCGCTGTCTCGCACGATGCGACGGACGAGAGCGCTCAGCAGGGGGAGGCCCTCGCGCTGTCGGCGTCTGAAGGCGGACAGCAAGACCGCGCGTCCAGCGGCGAGCAGCCCGCAGCGTCACAGCCGTCGCCGCTCGTGCTCGCCCTGAAGGGCAGAGACATCCCGAGGGCGATGGATCTGGCGCAGCAGCTCCTCGCGTCGGAGGAAGACGGCACAGCGGAGCAGGCTTCAGCCGCGCAAACACAGCTGGCGCACGGGTTCTTCGTGGGCCCCATGCCGACGCCGGGGCCGTCGGCGCCGCCGGGCTACGACGCGCTGTTCGAGCAGGTGAAGACTCTCTCCTATGAGCTCGTGCAGAGCGGGCTCGGCGACGAGCGCGCGCAGAGAGCGTTGAGCTCGGTGGAGATGGAGCTCCTGCAGCACGCCGAGCAGTCGGACCTTGCCCCGGCGGAGATCAAGGCCAGGGCCATGGGCGCGCTGTCGGCCGCCACCCCCGTGCAGAGCGCGGATGCGGCAGCGGAAGACGACGAGCCCATCAGCACGAGGCAGGCCTTCATCGACGAGTTCATCGATGGGACGCAGCAGGCTCGCCTGCAGGAAGGCGGCATGACGTCCCGGGTGGCCGATGCAGCGCAGTCCGGCCCCGTGCGCATCTCCGACGGCGGCGTCAGGCCGGTCAAGGCGGGCAAGCTGCCGCTCGAGAACTACACGCTGCAGAAGATCATCGGAAAAGGCGTCTCCGGCAACGTGGCGCTGGCCGAGCACCAGAGCCAGGGAGAGACGAAGAAGGTCGTCGTCAAGAAGATCAGGCTGGAGCCGGGCAAGGAGCGAGAGCAGGTCGACAACATCCTCCGCGAGTCCGCGATCCAGATGTACCTCATGGACCGGGGCGACGAGCCCGTGGTCGTCAAGCTCCAGAAGGCGCTCGTCGCCAAGGACTCCATCTACATCGTGCTCGAGCCTGCCGATGGGTCTCTGGAGAGCCACCTGCAGAAGGATCCGCCGAGCCGCACACAGCTCATCAGCATCTTCCACGATCTGGCAGGAAGCTATGCAGAGATGCACAAGGCGGGCATCCTGCACAAGGACATCAAGGCCGACAACGTCCTGGTCAAGGACGGCAAATACCTCATCTCCGATTTCGGGCTGAGCAAGCGCATCGACGGGGTCCAGCAACGCATCAACGAGGACGCGAAGCGCTTCGGGCTGATGATCCTGGAGCACACCGAGGCGCTGGCGCGCGGTCAACTCTCGGCCCGCGACCCGAAGGCGCGAGAGTTCTCGGCGCGCGACCTGAAGACGCTGGAGTCGTTGAAGAGCGACATGGGGTTCTTCAGCCCGACCAAGATCGCCGCCTACACGATGCCGCGCAACCCGAGCACGGTCGACCGGTTCGTGGACATCGTTCGTCAGCTCTACAGCGATGACCCGGCCGCCCCCAAGGATGCCCGCTTCATGGACCTCATTCAGGACCAGCTCTGGGACGTCCGCACCCGCTCGCTCATGGACGAGCTGAGCGACGTGGCACCCACCCGGAGCTGGTTCACCGGCAAGCAAGCGCGCGCCACGACGTCGGCCGAGACGGGCGATAACCCGGGCAGCGTCTATGCGCTCGGCTCGGACAAGGCGGTCCTGGACAACGCCAGGAACCTGGCCGGCAAAGAGGGGCACAGGCCGGTGTCGAGCGACCAGCTGGACGAGCTCGGCGCGAGCGACAAGCTCACCATCGTCGCACACGGCAGCACCGGCCGCTTCGGCGGCATGACGCCGGCAGAGCTCGCGGCGCACCTCAAGGAAAACGGCGCGAAGGCGCTCGGGACGCTGAGCCTCAAAGGGTGCGAGAGCGCGGACTTCGCGCGCGAGCTCATGGGCGAGCTCCAGAAGCAGGGGATCTTCGTCGAGCGAATCACGGGGCGCAACGATCTCGTGACCATCACCAAGGACGGGCGGACGCTCGTCAAGGACGGCTCGCAATGGGTGCATCAGGCGCCCGGTACCAAGGTGGAGGTCCGGTCAGGAGAGAACGACACCGTTTCGGTGAAGGACGCCTACGCCCATCATGATGACGCGAGCGCTGTCGAGGCGAGAAGCCGGGCCCTGCGCGAAGGGATCAACGCGGGGGCGTTGCCGGCGCTGCCGCAGCCCCACGGCGATCAGCAGCAGCCCGCAGCGCCACCGCCGTCGCCGCTCGTGGTCGCGTTGAAGGGCAAGGACATCCCGAGAGCCATGCAGCTGGCGCAGCAGCTGCTCGCGTCGGCGGGAGACGGCACAGCGGAGCTGGCGCCGGAAGCGCAGATACAGCTGGCGCATGGGTTCTTCGTGGGCCCCATGCCGACGCCGGGGCCGTCGGCGCCGCGGGGCTACGACGCGCTGTTCGAGCAGGTGAAGGACCTCTCCTATCAGCTCGTGCAGAGCGGGCTCGGCGACGAGCGCACGCAGAGAGCGTTGAGCCCGGTGGAGATGGAGCTCCTGCAGCATGCCGAGCAGTCGGACCTTGCCCCGGCGGAGATCAAGGCCAGGGCCATGGGCGCGCTGTCCACCGCCACCCCCGTGCACAGCGCGGAAGCGGAAGACGACGAGCCCATCAGCACGAGGCAGGCCTTCATCGACGAGTTCATCGATGGGACGCAACAGGCTCGCCTGCAGGACGGAGGGATAACGTCCCAGGTGGCCGATGCAGCGCAGTCCGGCCCCGTGCGCATCTCTGACAGCGGCGTGAGGCCGGTCAAGGCCGGCAAGCTGCCGCTCGAGAACTACACGCTGCAGAAGATCATCGGAAAAGGCATCTCGGGCAACGTCGCGCTGGCCGAGCACCAGAGCCAGGGACAGACCCAGAAGGTCGTCGTCAAGAAGATCAAGCTGGAGCCGGGCAAGGAGAGAGAGCAGGTCGACAACATCCTCCGCGAGTCCGCGATCCAGATGTACCTCATGGATCGAGACTCCGAGCCGGTGGTCGTCAAGCTCCAGAAGGCGCTCGTCGCCAAGGACTCCATCTACATCGTGCTCGAGCCTGCCGATGGGTCGCTGGAGAGCCACCTGCAGAAGGATCCGCCGAGCCGCACGCAGCTCATCAGCATCTTCCACGACCTCGCGGGGAGCTATGCAGAGATGCACAAGGCGGGCATCCTGCACAAGGATATCAAGGCGGATAACGTCCTGGTGAAGGACAAGAAGTACCTCATCTCCGATTTCGGATTGAGCAAGCGCATCGACGGGGATGGGCAGCGCATCGACGAGGACACGAGGCGCTTCGGGCAGATGATCCTGGAGCACACCGAGGCGCTGGCGCGCGGTCAGCTCTCGGCGCGTGACCTGAAGACGCTGGAGTCGTTGAAGAGCGACATGGGGTTCTTCAGCCTGACCAAGATCGACGCCTACACGATGCCGCGCGACCCGAGCACGGTCGACCAGCTCGTGGACATCGTTCGTCAGCTCTACAGCAAGGACCCGGCCGCCCCCAAGGATGCCGGCTTCATGAAGCGCATCCAGGACCAGCTCTGGGACGTCCGCACGCGCTCGCTGTTGGACGAGCTGAGCGACGCGGCACCCACCCGGAGCTGGTTCACCGGCAAGCAAGCGCGCGCCACGACGTCGGCCGAGACGGGCGATACCCCGGGCGGCGTCTATGCGCTCGGCTCGGACAAGGCGGTCCTGGACAACGCCAGGAACCTGGCCGGCAAAGAGGGGCACAGACCGGTGTCGAGCGACCAGCTGGGCGAGCTCGGCGCGAGCGACAAGCTCACCATCGTGGCACACGGCAGCACCGGCCGATTCGGGGGCATGACGCCGGCAGAGCTCGCGGCGCACCTCAAGGAAAACGGCGCGAAGGCGCTCGGGACGCTGAGCCTCAAAGGGTGCGAGAGCGCGGACTTCGCGCGCGAGCTCATGGGCGAGCTCCAGAAGAAGGGGATCTTCGTCGAGCGAATCACGGGGCGCAACGATCTCGTGACCATCACCAAGGATGGGCGGACGCTCGTCAAGGACGGCTCGCAATGGGTGCATCAGGCGCCCGGTACTAAGGTGGAGGTCCGGTCAGGAGAGAACGACACCGTTTCGGTGAAGGACGCCTACGCCCATCATGATGACGCGAGCGCTATCGAGGCGAGAAGCCGGGCCCTGCGCGAAGGGATCAACGCGGGGTCGTTGCCGGATTCGCCGCTTGAAGGCGGACAGCACGCCCCCGCGTCCAGCGGCGAGCAGCCCGCAGCGTCACAGCCGTCGCCGCTCGTGCTCGCCCTGAAGGGCAGAGACATCCCGAGGGCGATGGAGCTGGCGCAGCAGCTCCTCGCGTCGACGGAAGACGGCACAGCGGAGCAGGCTTCAGCCGCGCAGACAGCGCTGGCGCACGGGTTCTTCGTGGGCCCCATGCCGACGCCGGGGCCGTCGGCGCCGCGGGGCTACGACGCGCTCTTCGAGCAGGTGAAGAACCTCTCCTATGAGCTCGTGGAGAGCGGGCTCGGTGACGAGCGCACGCTGAGCGCGTTGAGCCCGATGCAGGTGGAGCTCCTGCAGCACGCCGAGCAATCGGACCGTGCCCCGGCCGCGATCAAGGCCAGGGCCATGGGCGCGCTGTCGGCCGCCACCCCCATGCAAAGCGCGGATGCGGCAGCGGAAGACGACGAGCCCATCAGCACGAGGCAGGCCTTCATCGACGAGTTCATCGATGGGACGCAACAGGATCGCCTGCAGGAAGGCGGCATAACGTCCCGGGTGGCCGATGCGGCGCAGTCCGGCCCCGTGCGCATCTCCGACGGCGGCGTGAGGCCGGTCAAGGCGGGCAAGCTGCCGCTCGAGAACTACACGCTGCAGAAGGTCATCGGAAAAGGCATCTCGGGCAACGTCGCGCTGGCCGAGCACCAGAGCCAGGGACAGACCCAGAAGGTCGTCGTCAAGAAGATCAAGCTGGAGCCGGGCAAGGAGAGAGAGCAGCTCGACAACATCCTCCGCGAGTCGGCGATCCAGATGTACCTCATGGATCAAGACTCCGAGCCGGTGGTCGTCAAGCTCCAGAAGGCGCTCGTCGCCAGGGATTCGATCTACATCGTGCTCGATCCCGCCGAGGGCTCTCTCGAGAGCCACCTGCAGAAGAACCCGCCGAGCCGGACGCAGCTCATCAGCATCTTCCACGACCTCGCGGGGAGCTATGCGGAGATGCACAGGGCGGGAATCCTGCACAAGGACATCAAGGCCGACAACGTCCTGGTCAAGGACGGGAAATACCTCGTCTCCGATTTCGGACTGAGCAAGCGCATCGACGGGGCGCAGCAGCGCATCAACGAGGACGCGAAGCGCTTCGGGCTGATGATCCTGGAGCACACCGAGGCGTTGGCCGGCGATCAGCTCTCGGCGCGCGACCGGAAGACGCTGGAGTCGTTGAAGAACGACCTGGGGATCGTCAGCCTGACCAAGATCGCCGCCTACGAGATGCCGCGCGACCCGAGCACGGTCGAGAAGCTCGTGGACATCGTCCGTCAGCTCTACAGCGACGGCGCCCGGGATGCCGACTTCATGAACCAGATCCAGGGCCAGCTCTGGGAGCTCCGCACGCGCTCGCTGATGGACGAGGTGAGCGATGCGGCCCCCACCCGGAGCTGGTTCGCCACGACGCCAGCACAGGCCACGACGCCGGTAGCGACGCGCGAAACGCCCCGCGAGGCGCCGGCCGCGCAACCGACCGACGCGCCGGCTGCCCTCGACGGCGACGTCCCCATCCCCCCGCCGATCGACGCCCTGGTGCGGACGCTGGTCGAGAAGAGCGGCGCCTGGTCCTCTCCGCGCACGCAGGCGGACAAGCGGGAGGCCATCGCGCTCGTCACCGAGCTCCTGCAGCAGCTCGGCATGGACGCGAAGGTCGTCGACAGGGGCGAGCAGGGCAAAGACGGGCCCGACGACGAGCACTCCGCCTGCACGTGCGTCCGCTAGCTCCCTCGGGGCTCCGCCCCGAACCCCGCGTCCGCTTCGCGGCCGCCCGGACCCGCGTCAGCGCCCCTCGCCGCGGGCGCGCTCCGCCTGCCGCCTCGCCAGGTAACGGCTCAGCAGGACCCACCCGCCCGCGACCGGCAGCATCATCAGCGACAGCCCCGCCGCCTTGACCCCGAGCGCCGACAGCCCCGAGAGCACCCACGCGCTCGCGGCGTCCCCGCCGCGGAACGCCACGGTGTCGATGAAGCTCTTCGCCTTGTACTTCTCCTCGCGCGCGACCACCGTGAACAGGATCTCCCGCGCCGGCCGGTCCACCGCGTAGTGGATCGCCCGCCGGAGCCCCTGGAACGCGGCGATCATCCAGATCGTGGGCTGCGCCGCGAGCGCCGCGAACCCGACGCCCGTGACCACAGGGACGACCGCGAGCGCGGCCCCGAGGCCCACCCGCGTCATGAGCCTCCCGGTCACGAGCACCTGCACGAGGATCGTGATCACGTTCACGGTGAGATCGATGGACGCGAACATCGCGGTCCGCCGCGCGGGATCCATCGATTGCGCGGAGACGATCCGCGCCTGCTCGAAGTAGAGCACCGTCGCGGTCACGGACAGGAAGAGCGTCTGCGCGCAGATCCCGAGCAGGTACGGCGACCGCAGGACGAGCGTCACCCCGCGGAGCGCGCCCCCGCCGATGCGATCCTCCGCCGCGCTCCCGCCGGGCCCCGGCGCCCCGTCGCCGAGCTGACCGGCGAGGCGGTTCAGCCGCCCCACGCAGAGCACGGCGAGCTCGAGAAGCGCCGCCGACAGGAGGAGGAGGTTCGCTGTCCCGATCTGCCTGGCCTGCGCGGCCGTGATGAACGAGCCGGCGAGCGCGCCGGCGCTGCCGCCGGCCGCGACGAAGCCGAAGAGGCGCTTGCCCTGCTCGCTGCGCCAGAGGTCCGCCATGAACCCCCAGAACACGGACACGGCGAACAGGTTGAAGACGCTCAGCCAGACATAGAAGACCTTGCCCACCTCCGCGCGCGGCGCGCCGAGCGAGAGCAGCCCGAAGAAGACGAGCAGGTTCGACGCAAAGAAGTGATAGACAATCGGGATGAAGCGCCGCCGCGGCAAGCGCGCCACGAGCGCTGAGAACGCGGGCACGGCCGCGAGCATCGTCGCGAAGACGGCGGTGAACAGCCAGGGCAGCCTGTCCATCCCGCCGGAGATGCCCATCTCCTCGCGCACGGGGCGCATGACGTAGTAGCTGAACAGGAGACAGAAGAAGTAAGCGAAGCTCCACAGCAGCGCTGCGGCCTCGCCGTCCTTCACCTCGCAGATCCGCCGGAGCAGCGCGGTCGCCGAGCTCAACGGGATACCGCTCTTCCCGGGGCGAGGCCGCGCGGGGCGGGCTCCGTGAGGCGAGGCGGCGGGCGCGGCATCGGCCGAACACTGCATGACAGCGCGCCGCGCATGTCAAGACGACCGCCGCCGGCGGGAGCCGGGGAGAGCGCGGGCTGCTCGACACGACGCCCGCCCTCCGGCTGGGCGAGCTCGGGTGGCGCTGCACGGAGCCGTCCCGCGCGCCCGAGCCCGGCGACGGCCAGCGAGACATCGACCACGGTACTCATCGGATGAGCAGCGCTCGCGGCGAGAAGCGGCTAAGCTCGGGCCGCGCCAGCCCATGAAGTTCGTCCACGCCGCCGACCTCCACATCGACAGCCCGCTCCGCGGGCTCGACCGTTACCCGGGCGCCCCCGTCGAGCAGATCCGCGGGGCCACCCGCCGCGCGCTCGAGAACCTCGTGAGCCTCTGCCTCACCGAGGAGGTCGACCTCCTGCTCCTCGCGGGCGACATCTACGACGGCGACTGGAAGGACTACAGCACGGGCCTGTTCTTCGCCTCGCAGCTCTCCCGCCTGCGCGCCGCCCGGGTGGAGGTCGTGCTCCTCTACGGCAACCACGACGCCGAGAGCAACATCACCCGTCACCTGGAGCTCCCCGAGAACGCCCGTCGGCTCGACCCCCGCCGCCCCGAGTCGGTCGTGTTCGACCGGCTCGGCGTCGCCGTCCACGGCCAGAGCTTCGCGACCAAGGCCGTCACCGACGATCTCGCGGCGGGCTACCCGGACGCGCACACCGGGCTCTTCAACATCGGCATGCTCCACACCTGCCTGGGCGGCCGCGAGGGCCACGACAACTACGCTCCTTGCAGCCTGAACACCCTGGTCGGCAAGCGATACGACTACTGGGCGCTCGGCCACGTGCACACCCGAGAGGTGCTCTCCGAGGACCCGTACATCGCCTTTCCCGGCAACCTCCAGGGCCGCCACGCCCGCGAGACCGGCGAGAAGGGCGCCCTCCTCGTCACGACGGACGAGGGCCGCATCACCTCCGTCGAGCACCGCGCCCTCGACGTCGTGCGCTGGTGCGCCTGCGAGGTCGATCTCTCCCCGGCCGCGAGCGCCGACGACATCGTGGATCTCACGCGGGAGCAGCTCGAGCAGCGCCTCGCCGAGGCGGACGGGCGCACGCTCGCCGCGCGGGTGATCCTGTGCGGCGCGACCCCCGCCCACGCCGCGCTGCGCGCCGATTTCGAGCGCTGGACGGGGCAGATCCGCGCGATCGCCAACGACCTCGGCGGCGGGCTCTGGATCGAGCGCGTGCTCTCCCGGACGCTCGCCCCGCTCGAGGTGGGCGCGCTCGAGGAGCGGGACGACGCCATCGGCCAGCTCACGCGGTCGCTGCGCGCGCTGCGCGAGGACGAGGCGAGCCTCTCCTCGCTGCTGCGCGAGTTCGCGAGCCTCAAGAACAAGCTCCCCGCCGAGGCGCGCGAGGGCGACGACGCGATCCGCCTCGACGACCCCGCGTTCCTGCGGGAGGCGCTCGACGACGTGGAGCACACGCTGATCTCGCGGCTGCTCGGCGCCGGCGAGTCGCCCTGATCGCCCCGCGATCGGGGACCCCGCTCAGCCCGCCGAGCGGGCCGTCCGGGCGTAGGCGCGCAGCACCTCGGCCACGCTCCACGCCTGGGCGACGCACCCGCGGGGCGTGAACGGCGGCTCCGCGTCGAAGATCTCGCTGATCGACCCGGCGCAGGCCTCGTCGAGGTGCGGCGGGAAGCCCGCGAGCAGGCTCCGCGCCCCCGCGAGATCGGCGGGATACACCTTCAGCCAGGCGTCGACGAACGGCCCCATGAGCCACCCCCACACGGTGCCCTGGTGATAGGCCAGGTCCCGCGCGCGGAGGTCGCCGAAATACTTGGGCTTGTAATCCGGGTGCCCCGGGGCGAGCGACCTGAGGCCAACGGGCGTCCACAGCCGCTCCTTGACCTGGTCGACGATCCCCCTCCAGCGGGCGGGATCGAGCACCGGGTTCGGCAGCGAGATCGAGAAGATCTGGTTGGGCCGGAAGGCGTCGTCCGTGCCCTGCTCACCGTCGATCAGATCGTGGAGATACCCCTTCTCCTCGTTCCAGAAGCGCTGGTTGAACGACGCCTTGGCTTTGTCAGCCGCCGCGCTGTAGCGCTGCGACGCGCCCTCGCCCTCCGACTCGCGCACCCAGCGCTCCATCAGGCGGAGGGCGTTGTACCAGAGCGCGTTGATCTCCACCGCCTTTCCCCGGCGGGGCGTGACCACGTAATCGCCGACCTTCGCGTCCATCCAGGTGAGCTGGTAGCCCTCCTCGCCCTGGCGGACGAGGCCGTCCTTCGGGTCGACGCCGATCCCGAAGCGCGTCCCGCGGGTGTGGTGCTCGACGATATCGGTCAGCGTGGGGAGGATGAGCCGGAGCGTCTCGCGATCGCCGGTGTACGTCAGGTACCGATCGAGCGCGTGGAAGAACCAGAGGGTCGCGTCGGCGGTGTGATAGAGCCCGTCGTTCTTGCCCTCCGGGAACATGTTGGGGATGAGCCCGTGCTTCACGTAATGGGCGAACGTGCGCAGGATATAGCCCGCCTCGGTGTGGCGCCCGGTGACGAGCGTCAGCCCCTCCAGGCTGATCATCGTGTCGCGGCCCCAGTCGGTGAACCAGTGGTAGCCCGCGATGACGGTGCGCACCTCGTCGCCGCCGGCCCGGGCGCGGGCGGCGTCCTCGACGCGGCCGGCGGGCGTGATGAGGAACTGGTCGGCGCCGAAGATGAGCTCCGCCGGCGGCCCGGAGCGGACCTCGGGCGCCGCGGCGAGCAGGAGCCGCGTCCGGCGCTTGCGCTCGGCGCGCTGCACCTCCTCCGTGGAGAGGGCGTTGATCGTCTCCCACGCCTCGGTGGAGGCGACCAGGGTCACGCTGCCCGAGACCGGGAGCTCGAGGCTGAATCGACCCGGGCTGTAGAACTCGCCGACCGCGTCGTATCCGCGGCTCTGCTCGATCCGGTAGCGCACGTTGCGCAGCCGGGCGCTCTCGATCCTGAACTCGGCGCGCGCGCCCTGGACCTGGAGCCGGAGCGGCGGGAGGTCGCTCGGCGAGGCGAGCTCGTAGCGGTCCTCCACCACGGTCAGCGCATAGGGCCCCGCCACCGGCCGATCGAGCGCGCCCTCGTGGGGGCGGAAGTTCACCCACGGCTGGAGCTCGATCCGCACCGGCCCTGCCCCCTCGAGGAGCGTGTACGTGACGTGGACCGTGTTCTGCCCGTGGGGCAGGAGCAGCCGCCGCTCGAAGACCATCCCCGCGCCCTCGTAGCGCCACACCGGCAGGCCGGCCTCGAGGCGGAACTCGGCGAGATCGATGACCTCCGCCGAGGTCGCGTCGAGCCACGGCTCCTGCCCGCCCACCTGGTACGCCTTGCCGTCCGAGGTGACGACGCGGATGCTCAGATCGCTGAGCATCATGGTGCGGCCGAGCGGCGCGGGAAGCGCGGAGATCAGCAGTCCATGGAACCGACGGGTCACCGCGCCGGAGATGGTGCCCGACGCATAACCGCCCAGGCCGTTCGTGACGAGCCACTCCCGCGTGAGCGGATCCGAGCCGTGCTCCGCGTCGTCGTGCGTGGCGGGGGCGGTGCCCCGGGACCAGACCATCATCCGGCAGATCTCGTCAGCGTACATTCTTCTTGGGCTCCTCAGGGCGAGGGTTGGCGCTCGTCTTCTCGGGCACCGGCTTCCCGACCACGGGGTGGAGGAGGATCGCCGCGTCCCCCGGGATGTGGACGCCATCCTCGGTGATGACAGGTGGACTGCCTTGCCCCCCGTAACGGGGGGATTCGCTGGACCACGACGTCTCCCAGCGGCGCCCCGGCGGCGGGGCGAAGAGCGGCTCCGGCAACGACCCTCGATGGATGTCCCGCCCGAAGTTGACGAGGAGCAGGCGGTCGTCGCCGTCGTCGCCGAAGTAGCGGAGGAGGAAGGCCTGATCCGAGAGGACCGCCCCGTCCACGCCGCGCGGGCGCTGGGCCGAGATCACGGGATCGCGCCGGCGCAGCGCGATGAGGTCCGCGTGGAGGGCATAGAGGCCGGCGTTGCGCTCGCGCTCGGAGAAATCGAGCTTGCAGCGCTCGAACGTCGCCGGGTCGGCCGGGTCGTCGAGGCGCGCGCGCACCTCGGGCGCGGCGCACGACGGAAACTGCGCCAGGAACTCCGCCCTGCCCTTGCGCACGAGCGGCGCGAGCTCCTTGTTGTGATCCGCGAAGAAGAGGAACGGCGCCGACGACCCGAACTCCTGCCCTTGAAAGAGCATGGGCGTCCCGGGGGCGAGGAGCAGGAGCGCCGACATCGCCCGGAATTTGCCCGCTCCCGTGAGGTGGCAGAGCCGCTCCCCCTTCGCGGTGTTGGCGACCTGATCGTGGTTCTCCAGGAAGAGGACGAAGCGGGCGGGATCCACGCCGAGCGCCGGCGTGCCGCGCCGCTGCTTCTGCCATTCATAGCGCTGCCCCTGGAAGAGGAACCCGTATTTCAGGGCGGAGATGAACTCCTGGGGCGAGCCCTCATGATCCGTGTAGTAGGCCTCGTTGTGGCCGGTGAGCGCCACCTTGGCGCTGTGGTGGAAGTCGTCGTTCCACATGGCGTCGAGCCCGTAGCCGCCCCGCTCGGCGTCGCGGATCAGCCACTCTTCCTGCGACTCGTTCTCGGCCACGATGAACGTCGCCTTGCCCCGCGCGGCCTCCCGGACGCGGCGCGAGATCGCGGCGAGAATGTGGTCCTTCGAGCCGTCGTAGATGTTCTGCGTCGCGTCGATCCGGAGCCCGTCGAGGTGGAACTCGTCGATCCAGTAGCCGGCGTTGGCGACGAAGTACTCCCTCACCGCCTCGGATCGCGGGCCGTCGAAGTTGATGGCGGCGCCCCAGTCCGTCTTGTGCCGATCGCTGAAGTAATCCTTGGAGAACTCGCCGAGGTAATTGCCGTCCGGGCCGAGGTGGTTGTAGACGACATCGAGGATCACGGCGATCCCGGCGCGGTGCGCCGCGTCGACGAAGCGGCGGAAATCGTCGGGGCTGCCGTAGAGGCGCGTCGGCGCGAAGAGGTTCACCCCGTCGTAACCCCAGTTGAAGCGGCCGGGGACCTCGTTGACCGGCAGCACCTCGATCAACGAGATGCCGATCCTGGCGAGCTCGGGCAGCTCGCGCGCGGCGGACTCCCAGGTGCCCTCCCGGGTGAAGGTGCCGATGTGCATCTCGTAGACGACTTGCCCCTTCAGCGGGGCGCCCCGGAAGCCGGCGTCGCTCCAGGCGAACGCGCCCGGGTCGACCACCTCGGAGGGCCCGTGCGGCCCTTCCGGCTGAGAGCGCGACGCGGGGTCGGGATAGAGCTTCTCGTCGTCGTCGAGCCGGAAGCGGTAGCGGGTGCCGCTCGCGGCGGCGGGCACCAGCCCCGAGAAGTAACCGCCCTCCTCGGCCCGCAGCGCGGCGGCCCCGCCGCTCCCGGGCCCTGCCTCGAGGACGACCTCAACCTTGCGCCGGGCGGGGGCCCAGACCCGGAAGTGCACCCCTTTGCCGGCGACCACCTCCGCGCCCACAGGCAACCGCCTCTCTGTCTTGATTTCCCGCATTGGGATGAATTCTAGATCCAACGCAGGTGACGTCCAGTACCCATGCGCCGGGTCGGCACACTACGGCTGCTGGTGCACGGTTGTCGACCGCGACGTGCCTTACGGGAAGACCCGAACACAATCAGGAGTGCACCGATGTGGAAGCGGGGCGCCGACGACCAGCGCAGACAGCATCCCGTCTGGTTCGGCGCCAGGAAGCGCCGCACCGCGTCGGGGCTCCTCGCGGCGCGCGCCAGCAGGTGGCGCGAAAGGAGGGGATACGCCGCGCTCGCAGCTGTTGTTCCTCGTCCGGCGCGAGGATCGCGTGAGCAGATCGCTGTGGCGCACAGTGTGCGGCCGCTGTCGCGCACACTGTGCGGCCGCTGTCGCGCACAGCGCGCTCCTTGTGACGCGTGCGGCGCGCACAGCAGCGGTGCTGGCGGCGGCCGCGGAGAGGAGATGAAACGCGGCGCTCCGCCGCCCGTGAAAGGGCGCTGGCACGCCCGCTGCAATCAGCTCTCGGCGCGAGTCGACGCTCAACGCGAGTCGACTCTCGGCGAGAGTCGATCCTCAGCGCGAGTCGACGCGCGACGAACGAGGGTCGACCGTTCACGAGCGGTTGCTCACCACAAGGAGATCACCATGGGACATGGCGCCAACATGACAATCAACAACTTCTCACAGTACGACATCCAGGTGGAGGTGGTGCGGAAGCACTGCATCTACCCGCAGAGCACCGGTGGCGCCGGCGCGCCGGGGATCGACGCCTTCAACGTCAGGCTCCCGCAAGGCGAGACCCGCGCCGGGTACATCGAAAACAAGAACACGTCGACCGGCGGCGACCTGTGCGCCACCGATACGGGGTACTTCGAGCTCTCGTTCACGGTCATGAGAGGCGACGCGCCGGATCCGCGGTACAGGCCGTCCAGCGCGACGATCGCGATCCCGCACGATCACTTCCAGGGCGATCAGAAGAGCCAGGGGGCGGTCAAGGTCGATCTGACCTTCTTGCCCGGGACCCAGGACACGATCTCGGTCGGCCTCAGGGACAACGTCTGACGCTTCTCCGAGGAGCACGGCGGCGCCAGCGCGGAGGACGAGGACCGGAGCGCGACGACGCCCCGCGTCCTCGTCCTTCGCACCACCATGAACCCAGCGCGGAGGACCGCCCATGAGATACGCTGATACCGAAGCATGCCAATCTGGAGGGCACTGCCGCCGCTGCCGCGATCCGGAGAAGGGGCGCGGGTTCCGGCTGGCTGTCCTGCGGGATTTCGAGGTGCCGGGAGGCACCGCCGAATTCGAGTGCCCGCACGGCATCCCGTGGGACACGGACGTCGAGGTGAGCCGGTTCGCGCGGGCCATCGAGCGCGGTCGGGCCACGGCGCATGGGGCCCTGTCCGCGCTCAGGACGTCTCTCGGAGTGGGCCTCTTGCCGCGTCGGGCGGTCGAGGCCAGGCTGGATGTATGTCGCAGGTGCCCCGGCGGCCTCGTGGTCATGCGCGGGGACGACGTCTCCACGTGCGGCAAGCTGCTCGAGGTCCACAGGGAGCAGGGGCGCTCGACGTGCGGGTGTGTTCTGCGATTGAAGGCCGCCGACGCCGAGGAGGACTGCCCCAACGGATGGTGGCCGCGAGACGGGTAGAGATCGCGCCAGGCGCGCTGGCTCCGCGTTCTCTCGACCAGCTCGCGCTACGGGTGGGCGATGACCACGAGCGTGCGCGCGCGCCGGAGCACGCAGCGCAGCGCGCGCTCCAGCGTCTCGGGGTCGAGCGCCGCGAAGCTCTCGTCGAGCACGACGACCTCCGCGCCCTGGAGCAGCGCGCGCGCGATGTAGAGCCGGCTCCGCTCGCCGTGCGAGAGCTGCCACCCCGTCTCGCCCACGAGCTGCTCCAGCCCTCCCGGCATCCGCTCGAGCAGCTCGCCGAGGCCGAGCTCGTGGCAGAGCTCCTCGGCCTCCGCGAGGTCGACGGGCCTCGGCGGCCAGCGCCTGCCCATCAGCAGATTGTACGCGAACGTCCCGGCGAGGACGTGGTTCTCGTGGAACTGCGGCGCCGCCGCCACGCGGCGGCGCCACGCGGCGGCGCCCAGCATGTGGCGGTCGAGCCCGTTCAGCAGGAGCAGCCCCGCGTCGGGCGCGCGCAGCCCCGAGAGCAGCGCGCTCAGCGTCGACTTCCCTCCCCCCGAGGGCCCCTCGAGCAGGACGCGATCGCCCGCCGCGATCCGCAGCGAGACGTCCGTCACGGCGGGGCGCGCCCTGCCCTTGTGCCGGAACGACAGCTCGTGCGCCTCCAGGACGGGCGCGCGGACCTCCACGTCTCCCGCGCTGTCCGGGCCGGCCGCGACCTCCGCCGCGCTGGCTGGCGACCGCCCCGCGTCGGGCGGCAGGGGCGGCGGCGGCGTCCCGCCGCGGGAGGCGGCCTGGAAGAGCGTGGAGACCTGCTCCCACGCGATCGCCGCGCTGGCGAGGCTCGACAGGCCGGCCGACAGGCCCTGGAGCGAGCGGCTCGCGAGCAGGACGCCCCCCAGCGCCACCGCGTACGCCGCGGTGGAGCCGGAGCCCGCGAGGAACGGCGGCAGCAGGCCGACGATGCTTGCGATGAGCCAGCCCCGCGGCATCAGCGCGCCCATCTCGATCTGGCTCCGGTCGAGCTCGCGCGATCGCAGCAGGTACTGTGCGAGCGCCTCGTCCTCGCCGTGGTGCCAGCGGCCGTGGCGCTCCTGGGCGAGGCGGGTCCGGTGGCCGACCAGGCGCTCGATGAGGTCGTGGGTCATCGCGAGCCGCGCGGCGGTCCAGCGCGCGCGCCGCCGGTAGAAGCGCGCGCAGAGCGCGAGCACCAGCGCCGCCCAGGCGACGAGCAGGAGGGCGTGGGTCGCGCCGGCCGCCCCCTGGGCGAGCACGACCGCCGCCGCGGCGAGCTCGAACGCCGAGGCGACGGCCGCGACGCCGCCGCCCATCGCGAGCGCCTCGATCGCCTCGGACTCGATCACGCGGCCGAGGAAGCGGCCTGCGCCCTCGCTGCGCACCTCCTCGGCGTCGAGCGCGAGCGCGCCCGCGAGCAGGCGCTGCTTGATCAGCGCGCTCGAGTCGATCGCGGCCACGCCGGACAGCCACGCCATGAGCTGGCGCAGCGGGACCACCGTCGCGAGCAGCAGCGCGCCGGCGACGAGCCACCCCTCGTCGAGGTGGTCGTCGAGGATGCTGCGCCCCACGGTCATCCACACCAGGATCCAGAGCGTGTAGGCCGCGCCGTGGGCGACGAGCAGGCCGAGCAGGCGGCGCGGGATCCGCGCGGCCGCGACCTGCCGCCGGAACGACGCGCCCGGCGGCAGGCGCAGGCTCCAGATGCCGTCGAGGATCACCGGCCCGAGGCGCTCGCGGAGCAGGGCCCGCCGCGCGCGCCCGAGCCGGCGCGGCCGCACGCCGGCGCGCGCGAGGACGCGATCGATCTCCGGGAGCACCTGCGCCTCGAGCGGGCGGGAGACGCGGCCGGCGATCGCCGCGACGGGCACGCGCGCCGTGGAGCGGTCGGCGCGGAGCACCAGGACGTCCCGCCCCCTGCGCCCCGCGACGGCGAGGAAGCGGGGCGCCTCGCCGCCGCGCAGCCACACGAGCGCGGGCGCGACGCCGAGGAGCGCGGCGTCGATCTCGTCGTAGCGCGCCGCGATCGGCTCCGCCTCGACGCCGAGGTAGCCCGCGGCCTGCTCGATCCACGCCCCGAGCGCGTCGGCGCTGCGGAGGTGGCCGGCGGTCGGGATGGGCGCCGCGACGGCGCGCGGGCGGAGGCCGCCGTGCAGCGCGAGCGCCTCGAGCGCGTCGCCGAGGCGCTCGGCCGGCCACTCGAGGGCACCGAGCGCGCCGAGCGCGCCGACCGCCTCGTCCGGCCGGGCGCCCCATCCGCGCAGCGCGTCCGCCGTCATCCCCGCTCGTCCTCGGCCGACACCGCCGCCCCCTCGGCGATCCGCCCGCGCACGACCTTCAGCCTGCGCCACCCCCCGCTCGACCAGAGCCCTCGTTGCACGGCCGCCTCGGCGTCCAGCAGCGCCCGGTAGCGCGAGCCGGGGCGCGCCGCGAGCTCGGCGGGCGCCCCGTCCTCGACGACGCGCCCGCCGTCCACGACCAGCACGCGCTCGAACGAGCGCGTCTCGCCGACGTCGTGGGTGACGCACAGGAGCGTCGCGCGACGAAAGCGCCGCCGCGCCCGGGCGAGCAGCGCCCGGCGGCGCTCCCGGTCGAGGCCGCGGAACGGCTCGTCGAGGATCGCGAGCCGCGCCTCGCTCCGCATCATCGCCCGGCCGAAGCGCACGCGCTGCCCCTCGCCGCCGGAGACGAGCCCTCCGCCCTCGCCGAGCAGGGTCTTCTGCCCTTCCGGCAGCCGCTCCAGCACCTCGCGCAGCTCGGCCTCCTCGACGACAGGGCCGAAGTCGGCCGCGTCGTCGGGCGCGCCGTAGCGAAGGTTGTCGAGGAACGACCGGTTCCAGATCTGGACCGCCGGATCGACCCACGCGGTCTCCTCGCGCAGCGCGCGCAGCCGCTCGCCGTCGAGCGGGCGGCCGTCGACGAGCACCCTCCCCTCGCTCGCCCGGTGCCACCCGAGCAGGACCCCGACGAGGCTCGACTTCCCCGCGCCCGACGCCCCCACGATCGCCACGTGGCTGCCCGCCGCGATCTCGAGATCCACCCCGTCGAGGATCACGTGCCCGGCGGCCTGGATGCGCACGCGCTCGAAGGCGATCGCGCAGCCCGCGCCCCCGGCGCCGGCCTGCGCTGGCGGCGCCGCGCCGGGCGCGTCGCCGGCGCGCGACTCCTCCGGCGCGCCGAGCGGCTCGAGCAGGCGCAGCGCCGTGTTCCGGTGCGCCGGGTACTGGAGCAGCGTGCTCGCGAGCGCCTGCCCGATGGCCGGCAGCGCGAGGGCCCAGTAGAAGAGCAGGAGCGCCCGCGAGAGCGCGCCCCCGCGGGCGAGGAAGTCGCCGAGGATCCACGCGGCGAGCGCGAAGCCGAGCAGCGCCTGCGCCCCGTCGACGGCGAGGGCCGCGCGGAGCAGCGCGCGGCCGGCGAGCGCCCACTCCCCGAGCAGGCCCGCGTGCTGGCGCCGCACGGCCCGCTCCGCCGCGTGCGCCCGGATCGGCACGAGGCCGAGGAGCGCGTCGAGGTAGAAGCTCGTGAGCGCGCCGGCGTGGGTGCGGACGCGCAGGTCGCGCTCGACGAGCACGCGGCTCCCCGCGAGCGGCAGCGCCAGCGCCAGCGCGGCGCACGGCACGGCGAGGCGCGCGCTCGCGGGATCGATCCAGGCGATCGCCGCCGTGGTGACCGCGAGATCGAGCGCCGAGCGCGCGAGCTGGCCGCCGAACGCCGGCAGGCCGCGGAGCACGTGCAGGCTGTGGCCGCGCTGCGCCATGTCCGAGGCCGGACGGCTGTGGAAGTAGCGATCGCCGATGCGCGGGATCTTCGCGAGGAACGCCATCCGCAGCCGGACCTCGAGGTGGCGCCCGAGCCGGATCACCCCCGTGGTCAGCGAGAGATCGATGGCGAGCTCCACCGCGAGGAACATGGCGAGGGCGCCGAGGGCGGCGAGGCGCTGCTCGAACAGCGCGAGATCGTTGGAGATCTGGAGCAACCCACGGAAGAGGAGGCTCTCCAGCACCACCGTCGCGACGCTGAGCGCGAGCGCGCCGGCGAGCACCGCGGGCGTCAGCAGCCCGTCCTCGCGGATCATCCGGAGGAGCTCGCGCCCGGGCCTGGCCTTTCGCTCCGCGAGGGCGGCGGCGAGGTCGGGGGAGAGGCGCACGCCGGCGTGAGCGGCCGCCCCGTCGGGGGGCGGCGGCGCGGGCGCGGCGGCCCGCGGCGCGCCGCCGCGGCCTGCCAGAGCGCTGGCGTGGATGGCCGGGCGCCGCCCGCGGATCCGCACGAGCACGGCGCCCCGCGCGACGACGAGCTCCTCCCCGCGCGGGCCGGCCGGCCCTGGGCGCGCCGTCCAGAAGGCGGGCGGGATCCTCTCCTCCCCTGCCGCCTCGGGCCCCTGCTCGAGCAGCGCGCCCAGCACGCGCGCGGCCTCGCGACCGCGGCCGAGGCCGCCGGAGCGCACGAGCGACGTCACCAGGCGCGCGCCGGCGTCGAGCGCCGCGATCGCGCGCCACCCCGGGTCCGAGAGCGCCGCCTCGAGCGGCCGCGTCCCCGCGCCGAGCCACGCGAGCCGGCGCCCGAGCGGCCGCGTGAACCCGTCGCTCGCCGCCCAGGCGCGGAAGTCCGCCGCGGGCATGGGCAGCTCGTGCTGGTAGAGCTCGCCTTCGAGCTGCCGTCGCGTGAGCCAGCGCCGCCCCGTGCCCGGGTCCATGACCTGCACGAGGCCGCCGTGCCGGCGCCAGATCACCACGATGTGCAGCGGCCCGGTCGACTGCCGCACGATCGCCAGCGCCGGCAGCGCCTGGGCCTCGTCGAGCAGCACGTGCTCGAGCGGGACGAGGATCTGCTGGGCCACGAGCCCGAGCTGCTCCGCGAGGTCCTCCAGCGTGTCGATGGAGGTGCCGTCGACGTCCGTCTGGCAGGCCTCGCGCAGGCGCCCGTAGCTCACGCCGATGCCGAAGCCCTCGAGCACGCACTTGAGCGCGGCCGGCCCGCAGTCCATCGCCGACGTCTGCACGACCTCGGGCGCGAGGAGCCTCCGCTGTGGGCCCGACGCTCGGCGATGGGGATCGGCGCGCGCCGCTCGCTCCGACGCGGATTGGGCCGACGCGGATTGGGCCGACGCGGATTGGGCCGGCGCGGATCGGGGATCGGCGCCCGTCGTCCCTTGCTTCACCCGCCCGCTCCGCCGCGGACCCGCACGATCTGCCCTGCGGCCCGCAGCACGAGCGAGGCCGGCGAGACGCGCTCCGTCTCGATGACGACGCTGCCGGGGAGCCCGTGCTGCATCGGGATCGGCGACGCCGGATCGGGGCGCACGCCGAGCTCCACGCGGATGCGGCCCTCCTGCGTCTCGCTGGCGACGCGCTCGACCGTGGTCGACAGGGTGCCGTACTCGGTCCAGGGGAACGCATCGAGGCGCAGGCGTCCCTCCTGCCCCGCGCTGATCCGGCCGACGGACGAGGGCGGGAACTCCGCGATCACCCGGAGCTCGCCGGGCGGCACGACGGCGGCCACGACGTCTCCTTCGCGCACGTAGGAGCCGGCCCGCAGCACCGTGATCTCGCCGACGCGGCCGGCGATCGGCGATCGGATCTTGCGCCGCTCGATCTCGGCGAGCAGCCCCTTGATCGCCGCCTCCAGCACGAGCCGCTCGCCCTCGAGCGACGCGGCCTCGCGGTCGAGCCGCGCGAGCTCGGCCTCCTGCTCGCCTTGCCCGGCGCGCCGCTCGACGTAGGCCCGGGCGGCGGCGCGGTCCAGCGCCTCGGTCGCCGAGCGCCTCGACAGCGCCTCGGCCGCGAGCCGCGCCGCGTCGGCCTCCGACACGAGCCCGTCCTGCCGCAGGCGCACGGCCCGCTCCGCCTCGAGCTCCTGGAAGCGCGCGCCCGCCTCGGCCTCCCGGATCCGCGCCTTCGCCTCGTCGACGTGCGCGCGCGCCGCCTCTGCCCCGTCGCGCAGCGCCCGCGCCCGCGCCGCGATCTCGGCCCGGAGCGGCCCCACCTGCCCGGCGATCGCCGCGAGCCGGGCCTGCTTGTCGTCGATCTCGCGGCGGAGCGGCTCCACGTCGAGCTCGATCAGGACGTCGCCCGCGGCGATCTCGGCCCCGAGGTCGAGGTGGACCGCGGCGACCCTCCCGTCGAGCGGCGCCTCGACCCGGTGCGCCGCCTGCCCCACCTCGAGGCGCGCGCTCACGCTCGCCTCGTACCGCCCGACGCGGGCGAGGAAGAACCACGCGAGCCAGGCTCCGAGCAGGAGCGCCCCGAGCGCAGCGCCGGCGATCGAGCCGCGGTGGCCGTCGGTTGCGATCGCGTGGATCGAGCGTGAGAACCCGGCGGGCATGGGGGGTCGCGCAAAGTACCACGGGCGAAGCAGGCTCAGGAAGTCACGCCCCTCGCCCGGGTGACGTCATCGAACATAGCAAAACTTAACGTGCAATGCGGGTCACCTCGATGAATCCTTCCTCGGCGGCTCCGCCGCATTCAAATCCATTCATCTGGAGGTTCCCATGTCTGATATCGATCGTGATTCCGAGCAGACCGAGCAAACCGAGCAGGTCCCCTTCTTCGCTCGCTTCCTGGAAGATCAGAAGCGCGTCCGGACCGGCGTCAAAGCCGGCGGCGACCCCGTGACGATGAAGTACCCCTCGGACAACGAGGATGGCAACGGCGGTCACGTCACGCTCAAGTACCCCTCCGACAGCGACGAAGACGTGAACGTGAAGTGAGCCGCGAACAGTGCGCCGCGGAGCGCTCGATCGCCGCGGAGCGCAACGATACGCGACCCCACGGAACGACACGCGCCCACACGCGCCCAAGCGCATCCCTCCTCAACGTTACTTAACATAACCGACAAGACACAGCCGGACACCCGCGATTGTGGAAGACAGCCGCAACAGCGGAATCGTGCCGCCGAGGCCGTACCCAGCGTGTCCGCGGACTTGCGCACCGGCTGATTGGCATTTAAATAGGATCTCTTCTCTTCGGCAGGTCCGCCGAAGCAATCTGGAGGTTTCTTATGGCTGATGTCGTTCGCCGTGAACCCGAGCAGCAGGAGCAGGAAGAGAATGCCGAGGAGGTGCCCTTCTTCGCTCGCTTCCTCGAAGATCAGAAGCGCGTGCGGACCGGCGTCAAGGCCGGCAAGCCTGCCACGACGCTGAAGTACCCCTCGGACAACGAGGACGGCGGCGGGGGCGGGTGTGACCCCATCGCCACCACGCTGAAGTACCCGTCGGACGGCGACGAGACCTGAGCGCCGGATGAGCCGCCCGCGCCCTTGCGAGAGAGGCATCCTGACGTGACGACCGCGGGCGCAAGCGTCCTCCTGGTCTCGCATTCCCAGGACGACTTCGGGATCGGGCGCGTGGCGGACGCGCTGCGAGGGCGCGGCGCTCGCCCCGTCCGCCTGGACGTCGACCGGTTTCCTCGCGACCTCACCCTCTCGACGGCGCTCGGGGCCGGCGGCGTACGCCGCCGCCTGGAGGACGCCGGGGTTGCGGTCGGTGGAGACGAGATCTCCGCCGTCTGGCTCCGGCGCCTCTGGGCGCCGAGCCTCGGCGAGGGCATCCCCGAGGAATACCGCGCCGCCTGCGTGCGCGAGTCGATGGCGGCGCTGACCGGCTGGCTGCGCGGGCTGCCCGCGCGGCGGTGGATCAACGAGCCGGCGGCCGAGGAGCGCGCCCAGGACAAGCTGCGCCAGCTCGCGGTCGCCGCGTCGGTCGGCCTGCGCATCCCTGAGACGCTCGTGACGAACGACGCGGCCGAGGTCCGCGCCTTCTTCGCGCGCCTCGGCGGGCGCGTCGTCGCCAAGATGCTCACGCCGTTCTCGATGAGCCTCGCCGGCGGCGCGCCCTTCGTCTTCACGCACGCCGTCTCGGCGGCCGATCTCGACGCCCTCTCCGGCCTGCGCCAGAGCCCCATGGTCTTCCAGGAGCGCATCCCCAAGGCGCGCGAGCTGCGCGTCGTCTGCGTCGACGGCCGGTGCTTCCCCGGCGCGCTCGACGCCTCCCGCTACGAGTCGATCGCCGTCGACTGGCGCCACCCGGACGTCATCGACGCCGGCATCGGGTGGGAGCAGGACGCTCTCCCGCCCGCGGTCGAGGCGCAGATCGGCGCGCTCCTGCGCGCGCTCGGCCTGGTCTTCGGCGCCGTCGACCTCATCCGGACGCCGGACGGGGAGCACGTCTTTCTCGAGGTCAACCCCGCCGGCGAGTGGGGCATGCTGGAGCGGGATCTCGGCCTGCCGATCGCCGATGCGCTGGCGGAGGCCCTGCTCGCTCCGACGGAGAACCCGTGACGGTCCTCATCATCACGCATAGCCAGGACAACGAGTGCGTCGACCGCGTCGCCGCCGCGATCGCCGGGCTGGGCGGCCGGGCCTTCCGCTTCGACACCGATGCTTTCCCGCAGGGGGCGCGGCTCGCGCTGGCCTCCGGGCCCGGCGCCGGCCGCTCCACGCTGCGCGCGCCGGGCGCCGGGGCGGGCGAGCTCGATCTCGCCGACGTGACCGCCGTCTGGTACCGCCGGGTCGCTCACGGCAGCGGGCTGCCCACGTCGATGGACCCGCAGCTCCGGAGCGCGTCGATCCAGGAGGCGAAGCAGACCGTGGAGGGCATGCTGGCGGCGCTCCGCGTCCCGCAGGTCGACCCCCTGCCGGCGGTGCGCTTCGCGTCGAACAAGCAGGTGCAGCTCGACATCGCGCGCGAGGTCGGGCTCGACACGCCGCGCACGCTCACCACCAACGACGCCGACGCTGCGCGGGCCTTCGCCGCCGCCTGCCCGGGCGGGGTGATCGCCAAGATGCTCTCGTCGTTCGCCGTCTACCGCGGCGGCGAGGAGCACGTGGTCTTCACGAACGCCCTCGGGGCCGAGGACCTCGCGGACATGCGCGGGCTCTCGCTCTGCCCGATGACGTTCCAGGAGAAGATCCCGAAGGCGCGCGAGCTGCGGGTGACGGTCGTCGGCGAGCGCGTCTTCTCGGCCTCGGTCGACTCGCAGGCGGCGCCCGGCGCCGAGATCGACTGGCGGCGGCAAGGGATCGAGCTCATCGACACGTGGCGGAAAGACGCGCTCCCGCCCGACGTCGAGGCCGGGGTGCTCCGGCTCATGGACCAGCTCGGCCTCAACTACGGCGCCATCGACATCCTCCGCACGCCGGACGGACGGCACGTCTTCCTCGAGGTCAATCCTTCCGGCGAGTTCTTCTGGCTGGAGAGGACCCCCGGGCTCTCGATCAGCGAAGCGCTCGCCGAGGTGCTGCTCGGCAAGGCGCCGCGCCGCGGCTCATGGAGCGCCTTCCTGCACCCCGCGGCGACGCAGCGCCGCTGAGCCGAGCGCACGGTCCGCCCGCCTGCCGAATCCAGCACGGCCCGCCCGCCATCTCGAGCGAACGGACAGCGTCAGCGCCGCCAAGAGCGCCTTGACAACGCGCGGAGGTTTCGCACTTGCTATCCGTTCAGGGGAGAGCACCGCCCCTGCGCCCGGCCGGCGACCTCGTGAAGATCCTAGAGCTCCACCTCCTCGCGTTCGGTCCCTTCACGGATCTCCGGCTCGACTTCTCCGCCCCGTCGCCGGGCCTCCACCTCATCTACGGCCCCAACGAGGCCGGCAAGAGCACCGCGCTGCGGGCGATCCGCGGCCTGCTCTACGGCATCCCGCACATCACCCCGGACGCCCACGTCCACCACAACACCGATCTGCGCGTCGGCGGCCGGCTCGCGGGCCGGGGCGACACGGCGCTCGCGCTCGTCCGGCGCAAGGGCCGCGTGAAGACGCTCCGCGACCCGGACGACAACCCCCTCGACGACGCCGCGCTCGCGCCGGTGCTCGGCGGCGTCACCGAGGAGCTGTTCCGCACCTCCTTCGGCCTGGATCACGACACGCTCCGGCAGGGCGCCGAGGCGCTGCTCCAGGGCAAGGGCGACGTCGGGCAGAGCCTGTTCGGCGCCGGCCTCGGCGGGCCGGGGCTCCAGCAGCTCCTCACCACGCTGCGCCAGGAGGCGGACGAGATCTTCACGCCCCAGGCGAGGACCCGCCCGCTCAACGAGGCGATCAAGGCGTTCGAGGAGGCCCGCAACAAGGCGAAGAGCGCCGCGCGGCCGCCCGCGGACTGGACGCGCAAGCGGCAGGAGATCGACGAGGCCCGGGCCGCGCAGGAGCGCGTCGACGCCGAGCTGCGCGCCCTCCGCGCGACCGACAAGCGGCTGCGGCGCGCGCTGCGCGTGCTCCCGCTGCTGGAGGCGCGGCGCGCGACCCTCGGCCGGCGCGCCGCGCTCGGCGACGTCGTGCTCCTGCCCGAGGGCGCGCAGCGCGACCGCGAGGACGCGCAGGACCGCGCCGCCGACGCGGCCGCCCAGGCCGAGCGGCTCCGCGCCGACATCGAGGAGCTCGAGGCCCGCCACGCCGCGCTGCACGTCCCCGCGTCGCTCGCCGAGCTCGACCCGGGCGTGATCGACGGCCTCGTCACCCGGCTCGGGAGCCACCGCAAGGCCGCCGTCGACCTGCCGCGCGTCCGGGCGGAGCTCCACGGCCTGGAAGAAGAGGCGCGCGCGATCCTCCGCCGGCTCGGGCGCGACGCCTCGCTCGTCGACGGCGCCGAGCCCGCGGGGCTCGAGGCGATGCGCGTCGACGTCGCGACCGAGGCGCGCATCAAGCGGCTCGCCCGCGAGCGCGGCGCGGTCGAGGCCAAGCCGCGCGAGGTCGAGCGGTTGCTCGCCGCGCACCGCGCCCGGCGCGACGCCTGCGCGCGCCGGCTGGCCGAGCTGCCGCCGGGCGAGGACCCGGCCCCGCTCCGCGGCGCGCTCTCGCGCGCGCAGAAGCAGGGCGACCTCGAGCAGCGCCTGCGCGACGCCACCGCCGCCGCGGCGCGGCTCGCCCGCGAGGCCGACGCGCAGCGCGACCGGCTCGGCCTCGGCGCCGCCAGCGAGGCCGCCCCGCGGGCGCGCCTCGACGTCGGAGACGCCGCCGGCTCCCCCGCGCAGCGGCCGCTGTCCGCCGCCGAGGCGAGCGCCCTGCCCGTCCCGCTGCCCGAGACCGTCGACCAGGCGGCCGCGCAGTGGGGCGCCCTCGCCCGCGAGCGCGAGCGGCTCGGCGAGCGCGCCGCGGAGATCGAGGCGCGCCTGCGCGAGAGCGCGCGCGAGATCGACGCCCTCCAGCGCGCCGGCGCCGTGCCCACCGAGGCCGACCTCACCGAGGCGCGCGAGCGCCGGGACGCCGCCTTCAAGGCGCTGCTGCGCGCCCTCCAGTCGAAGGGGAGCGCCCGCGCCGCGGCGGCGGCCATCCACACCGCCTCGCTCTTCGACCTCGGCAAGGACGCGCCCGCCTCGCCCGGCGCGGGGCGGCGGCCGCCGCTCGCCGCGCCGGGCGAGCCGTCCGCGGCGGCCGCGCGCGGCAAGGCCGACGAGTACGCCGAGCTGGTGCGGGTCGCCGACACCCTCGCCGACCGGCTGCGCCGCGAGGCCGACCGGGTCGCGCGCCTCGCGCGGCTGCTCGCGGACAAGGCGCGGGCCGAGGCCGATCAGGCGCAGCTCGCCGCCGAGCGCGCCGCCCTCGCGCGCCGCGCCGAGGAGGCCGAGGCCGCGTGGGTCGAGCTGTGGCGGCCCGCGGGGGTCGCGCCGCGCTCGCCCGAGGAGATGCGCGGCTGGCTCGGCCGCTACGCGGGCCTGACCGCCACGGTCGACCGCCTGCGCGCCGCGGAGGCGGAGGCCGAGGCGCTGCGGGCCCGGATGCAGGCGCACGCGGCCGAGCTCCACGCCGCGATCCAGGGCGCGCGCGCCGGCCTGCCCCTGACCGGCGCGCCGGACGACGCGGCCGCGCGCCTCCCGGCGCTCGTCGAGGCCGCGGAGCAGGAGCTCGCGGCGATCGAGCTCGCCGCCCGCGAGCGACGCGAGCTGCTCCGGGAGCGCAAGGAGCTCGAGCGCGAGCTCGAGGACCTCGAGCGCGAGCGCGCGGAGCACGCGCGCGCGCTCGAGGCGTGGCGGGCCGAGTGGGCGGACAGCGTGCGGCTGCTCGGCCTGCCCGGCGACGCGTCCACGGACGAGGCCACGGCGATCCTCGACGAGCTCGGCGCGCTGTTCCGCAAGGCCGACAGCGCGGCCCACGAGCGCCGGCGCGTGCGCGGCATGGAGCGCGACGCCCTCGCGTTCGCGGCGGACGTCGCGGAGCTCGCGTCCCGGCACGCGCCGGACCTCGCCGCGCTGCCCGCGGACCAGGCCGCCGACCAGCTCGTCAAGCGCCACCACAAGGCGCGCGCCGACCTCCGCGAGCGCGGCGAGATCGCGCGCAGCCTCGCCGACAAGCGCCGCGAGCTCGACCAGCAGCAGGCGCGCCGCGCGGCCGCCGAGGCGCGCCTCGCGAAGCTCCTCGAGGCGGCGGCCGTCGCGCGCACCGGCGACGCCGCGGCCGACCTCGCCGCGCTCTCCGTGGCGGAGGAGCGCTCGCGCGAGGCGCGCCGCCTCGATCGCGAGCTCGTCGAGAACGAGGGCAAGCTCCTCGAGGCGGGCGAGGGCGCCGGCGTCGCCGCGCTGGAGCAGGAGACCGCGGGGGTGGAGCGGGACGCGCTCGCGCTGGAGCTCGACCGCACGGAGGAGCGCCTCGCGGCGCTCGAGGACGAGCGGCGCCGGATCGACAGGGCGCTCGGGAGCCTCGAGCAGGAGCGCGAGCAGCTCCGGGCGACGGTGGGCGCCGCGGAGGCGGCCGTCGAGGCGCAGATCTGCCTGTCGCACCTGCGCGGCGAGGTGCGCCGTTACGCGCGGGCGCGCCTCGCCGCGGTGCTGCTCGAGCGGGAGATCGAGCGGTACCGGGAGCGCAACCAGGGCCCGATCCTGGCGCGCGCGAGCGCGCTCTTCCACCGCCTGACGCTGGGCGCCTTCGCGGGCCTGCGGGTGGGCTACGACGAGAGCGAGCAGGCGGTCCTCCGCTGCGTCCGCGCGGCCCCCCCGGCCACGGGCGCGGGCTCCGCCGCGGCGCCGTCGCCCGCGCCCGACGGCGCCGCGGCGGAGCCCGCGAAGGCCCCCGTGCTGCGCGAGGTGGACGTGAGCGGCCTGAGCGACGGCACGCGCGACCAGCTCTACCTCGCGCTGCGGCTCGCGAGCCTCGAGCACCACGCCCGGACGGGCGAGCCGATGCCGCTCATCCTGGACGATCTCCTGATCCACTTCGACGACGACCGCGCCCGGGCTGCCCTCGCGGTGCTCGGCGAGCTGACGGCGACGACGCAGGTCCTGTTCTTCACGCACCACGCGCGCCTCTGCGAGCTCGCGCGGGAGGCGCTGCCGGCCGAGGTCCTCCGCGAGCACCGGCTGCGGTGAAGGCGCCCTTGCGCCCCCTTGCGTCGAGCTCTGCTCATGACGCGAACAGCCAGGCGATGCTCGCCGCGCCGAACACGAAGAGCGCCGCCGTGAACACCAGGATCGCCGTCCGGTCGGGCCGGTAAGCCCCCCGCTCGATATCGCTGTACGCGCGCAGGTACCGCACCGCGGCCCACGCGATCATCGCCATCCCGAGCAGGACCATCCCCGCGCCCAGGCCGACGACCTCGCGCAGCAGCGACCGCGACCCGACCTGCGCGGCCCCGGGCCCCGCCTCGAGGAAATACAGGCTGAACCGATTGAGCGTGATGCCGAAGCTGAGCAGCGCGATCGCCGTGCGCACGTAGGCGAGGTGCGTCCGCTCGTTCGCCAGGTGCTCCCTCGCGTAGGCCTCGGTCCGCTTCGCGTTCTCGTCGCCGGGCATCGGTGGGCCGCCCTCCTCGCGCACGCCGCGCGCCTACCCCCGGCTCACGCCCGGCTGAACCGGTCGTCGAACCCTGGAGACGTCCCCCCGCGCCTGCAAGCCCGGGCTCACCCGCGCTTCTTGCCCGAGAGCTCGACCGACGCCGCGTCCACCGACACCGAGGTCGGCGGGCCGAACTTCTTCACCTGGACCGTGACGCAGAGGGCCGGCGTGTCCTCGAGGACGCGCCCGATGATCCGCTCGGCGAGCGTCTCGAGCAGCTTGTACGAGGCGCTCGTGCCCGCCTCGACCACGAGGCTCGCGAGCCGGTCGTAGTCGAACACCCGCGCCCGCGTGTCGGTGCGGGGCAGCAGGGCGATCGGGAGCTCCACCTCCAGGCACACAACGAAGTCCTGGGGCAGGTCGCGCTCGGCGCGGGAAACGCCGTGCTTGGCGCGAAAGCGGATGCCGTCGAGGCGGATCCGGTAACTCTGGATCACAGACTCCATCGCCGCCCCCGTAGCACGCCTTCCGGCCGGCATCCGCCGCAAGGAGGTGGCCTGGTCAGCTCGCCCGCTCGCGGCGGCGCTCCCCGGCGCGCCGGCCGCGGCGGCCGCGCGCACGCCGCCTCAGAGGAGGGGCCGCTTGAAGCACACCGCGTCGATCTTCGCGGTCATCTCGCTGCGCAGGAACTGCACCGGCTCCCACCCCTCCTGTCCGAAGCGCTTGAGCACCGGGTTCCATCCGGTGGCGTTGGTCACCTCGAGCGCCTGGCTGTCGCCCACGCGCGCCGTCTCGGCGTCCACGCACCGCACCTCCCAGCGGGGCGGATCGGTCCCCGCGTGCACCGGCGGCACCAGGAAGCGCGGCGCGACGTACGACGCGGAGCAACCGAAGAGAAACGCGACGGCGATGGCTGTTCCGGAGCTGAGCTTCGGCATGAGCGGTCCTTTCCTGCGGGTCGACCCGCGAAAGGCGTATCGGCGCTCCGTGCGTCACGTCAACAGGGAACCGCGCGCGCTCCTACCGCTTGCGGGCGAGCGCCTCGCGGTCCTTCACGATGAGCCGCCGGCCCGCCGCGTCGAGCACGCCCTCTTTCCGGAAGGCCCCGAGCGTCAGCGTCACCGTCTCCCGGGTCGAGCCGATCACCTGCGCGATCTCCGCGTGCGTGATCGGCGCCGAGATCAGCGTCCCGCGCGGCGTCGGCACGCCCCACCGCTCCGCCGCGTTCAGGAGGAACTCGGCCAGCCGTCCTCCCACGTTCTTGAACAGCATCGACTCGATCCGGTCCTCGGTCTCCCGCTGCCGCGCGACGAGCAGCGCGAACACCGCGGCCCCGAACCCCGGGTGCTGGGCGCAGAGCTCGCGGACGAGCGCGAGCGGCACCCGGACCACCTCGGCCTCGTCCATCGCGACAGCGCGCTCGGTCCGCGTCTCCAGCCCGCCGAGGCACGACTCGCCGAGCACGTCGCCCGTGCCGCGGTAGCTGAGCGGGAACGAGGCCCCCGCCGCGTTCACCCGCTCGACGCGCGCCCGCCCACGGCCGAGCACCACGAGCGAGTCCGCGGGCGCGCCCTGCTCGAAGATCGCCGTGTCGGACTCCACCACCTCGAGCACGGCCGCCTCGGTGACCGCCTCCCGCACCGGGCGGTCCGCCTGCGCGAACAGCGAGGAGAGCCGGAAGGCGCGCGCCACCCGCGCCTTCGCGGGATCAGCCGCCGGGCGCCCGGCATCCGGCGCGTACTGCGAGTCCAGGTCGCTCACGGTAGGGAGCGGGAGCGTAATCCATCTTGCGTAGGTTGGCACACACGAACACCCTCGGCGCACCTGCGCCGAGGGGCGGCCGGGCGCCGCGATCAGCGCCCGCCGCGATCGAGCGCGACGACGATGTCCCGGTCGAGCGCGCCGTCCGCCGCCCGCGCGAACTGCTGGAAGCGCGGGTAGGCGTCGGGCTGCACGCGGCCCGCGGGCAGGTCGAGGAAGCGATCGAGGAGCAGCGCGCCCCCGTCGACGCGATCGCTCACCCGCACGGTGCGTCCATCATTCTCCGCCTTGAATGGATCGAGCCTCGTTGTCACGCGCGCGCCCTGGGGGAGCTTGATCCGGAGGCGCACCTCCGAGCGGGTCGCGATCTGCTCCGACAGGTAGAGCGGCGTCTCCCGGACCGGCAGGCTGGCGAGGCTCGCCACGCGCACGCCGAAGGGCGGCGACAGGACGAGCTCCGGGCCCTGCGCGCGCGCGAAGCTCGCGACAGCGATCTTCATCTTCAGGGTGAGCGGCCGGTCGATCTCGGTCATCTCCTTGACCTGGATCTCCTGGAGCCGCGCCCCCGGCACCATCTGCGGCAGCAGGCGCGACTCGACGGCGTCCCTGAGCTGCGCGTCGGGCAGCGACTCCAGCGCCGAGCGCAGGGCGATGGCGAGCTTGCCCTCGTAGCGCTGCTCGATCACGAGCGATGCCGAGCCGTCCCTGGCCACCTCGGCGACGCCCTCGGTGACCACGCCGTCGTGCGCGCCGGACGAGGGCGTCACCTCGCGCGGCGCCCCGGGCCGCAGCACGATCGCCGGCTGCCCGCGCAGCGAGCTCGGCAGGTAGCCGTACGGCGCGAACTTGTCGCGCACGAACATCCAGCGGACCGCGCCCGCGCCGGGCTTGTCGCCCGTGTCGAGGCGCAAGGCGATCGCGTTGAACGTCTCCGCCTCGCTCATCGGCCCGCGCGGCGGCGCGGTGAGCCGGTCGCTCACCACACCGTAGCCCGCGTCGATCCCGAGCAGGCGGCACAGGTAGAGGAACGCCTCCGTCCGGTTGCCGCTCTTGCCGATGACGACGCGGCGGCCGTCGCTCTCGCGCCCCTCCTCCACGTTGGCGAGCACCCACCGGTAGATCCGGCGCGCCTGCTCGTCCTTCGACGGCGCCGCCTCGCCGCCCTCGCCCGCCGCGGGGTGCGCCCCCTTGCCGGCGCCGGCGGCCGCGTCGCCGCCCGCGCCGCCCTTGCCGGCGCCCGCGGCCGCGCCGCCCGGCGCCGGCTTGAGCGCGATCGCCCGCGCGATGCGCACGAGCCGCGGGTCGCGCGGCGTCTCGTCGGCGGCCGCGTCGACCATGCGCGCGATCGTGCTCTCCAGGCGGATGCCCCAGCCGACGCGGACGTTCGGCAGGAACTCCGCCGCGGGCGCGCTGGCCGGCTCCTCCGGCAGCGCCGGGCTCTTGTCGACGCGGTAGCGGCGGGTGACGAGCGCGCCGGACTCGGTGATCTCCGGCGCGGGGACCGGGCCGGAGGTCTCCACGTCGAGCGGGCGGCTCTTCGGCGAGACGATGATGAACTCGCTGCGCCAGTAGGGGACCTTCTCCTCGCGGAAGAACCACCGCGGCCCCTGGAACGTGAGGCCGCCCTGGCCGTCGCCGCGCAGGATGAACAGGTTCTCGACCTCGATGTAGTCGCCCACCTCCAGGTGCGGCATCGTCACGGTCGGCTTGTCCTCGATGAACTCCGGCTCGTGGATCGACCCGTCGCGCTTGACGGTGCGGAGCTTCAGCACGAGCCCCTCGGGCACGCGCTGCTCGGCGTGCTCCTGGATCGCCTCGCGCGACTGGATCCGGATGATCTCGTGCTGGAGCATCCGCGCCGAGCCGTCCTCGTGGACCCACAGGGCGGCGTAGTCGAGCACGCGCGCCGCGGTGCCGGGCATGGCCTCGCCCGAGGCCTCGTGCTCGGCGATCACCTTCTTCGAGTCCTGCCGGTACGGGCTGAGCTCCGTCGTGCCGTCGAGCAGCTCGATCGCGTCGCGCAGCTCCGAGGTGTCGGCGCCGGTGCGGATCGCCTCGATGAGCGCCTTCTGGAGCGCGTCGCGCTCCCCCCGCGCGAAGCGCGCGTCGGCGAGCGCGAGGCGCGCGTCCGCGTCGTCCGGCGCCTTGGCGAGGGCGCGCTCGAGCTGCTCGAGCGACTCGGCGCGCTTGCCGGCGCGGGTCAGCAGGTCGGCGATGCGCAGCGCGATGTCCTTGCGGTCCCTGCGGACCGCGCCGATGCGCCCGAGCTCCTTGATGGCGGCCGCGTAGTCGCGCCGGTCGATGGCCCTCTCCAGCTCGATCTCCGCGTCGGGCTCGATCTCCCGGATGCGGGCGGCGATCCGGTCGGCCTCGGCGATGTGCCCGTCGCTGTCGTGGATGCGGAGGAGCGCGCCGAGCACCTCGACGTCGTCCGGGAAGCGCGCGGCGGCCTCCTTCACGGTGCGGACGTGCTCGACGCGCCAGCCGAGCCGCGAGTACATGGCCGCGAGCGTCTTCAGGATGTCGGGCACCTCCCGGAACCTGTCGGCGAGCGCCTCGATCGTGCGGGTGACCTCGGGCAGGCCGGCCTTGTCGGCCTCCTCGAGGGCGAGCCAGAAGCGCGGGTACCAGAGCTCCGGGTCCTTCTCTGCGGCGCGCGCGCGCACGTCCTTCACGAGGTCGCGCCCGTCGGACGCCGGGAAGATCGGGTCTTTCTCGAGGAAGACCGCCTGCGCCGCGAGCGCGGGCCCGGTGGCGCGGGCCGGGTCGGCCACGAGCGGCTCGATCAGCACCGCGCTCACGTCGTCCTGCCCCTCGAGGTGGGCGATGTGGGCGGCGAGGAACCTGGCGATCGGATCGTTCACGTCGCGCTCGGGCTGGGGCGCGCCGCGCAGCCCGCGCGCGCGGGCCACCCTGGGCGCGGGCTGCGGCGGCACGCCGAGGGCGTTGAGGAACGGCTCGATCGGGTTCGGGTCGGGGAGGACCTCGGGCGGGAAGAGCGCGTACGGCGGCGTCGGGTCGGCGGACGTTGTCAGGCCGAGGGGGGTGCCGTTCGGCGCGAGCAGCCGGATGGAGGTGTCGCCGCTGCCGACGCGGGCGAGGATGCGGTGCCGGCCGGGCCCGAGGCGCAGGCGCGCGCCGAAGCGCGGCCAGATGCCCCACTGCTTCGTGTCGCGGGTCAGCACCTCGACGTCGTCGACGAGGATGGCGAACGCGCCCTGGACGGCGACGATCATCTCCCGTTCGGCCGGCAGGTCGACGAACGTCTCGACGTAGAAGATGCCTCCCCGCGCCGTGGCGCCCGGCGCCCCCTCCGGCGCGACGGCGGAGAGCTGGCACCCGCGGCGCTCGGCGCCGAGCACGCGCGGCGGGTCGGCGCGCCGCGGGTCGCGCGGGAACACGGGCGGCCACGGCCCGGCGCGCTCCGCCTCGTACCGCACGCGGTGGTCGCTCTCCGCGTTGCGCCCGAACGGCCCGGCGAAGCGTGCGTTCTCGATGCACCCGTACCGGCGCGCCGCGAGGTCGACGAGCGGCACGGCCGGCGCGGCCCTGGCGGCGCTGCTCCCGGAGGCGCTGCTCCCGGAGGCGCTGCTCCCGGCATTGCCGGTCGCGGCGCTGCCGGTCCCGGCGGCGCGCGCCGCGGCGGCGGCCTCGTCCGGGAGTCCCTCGATGCTCCACCACTCGACGAGCTCGCCGCGCGCGCGCCACCCGAGGTTGCCGGGGTGATCGATCGCGCGCAGGACGACCTCGCGGGACTTCTTCCAGAGGCCCACGACGCTGGATCGCAGCCCGAGCAGCCGGTTCGCGGCGAGCCAGCCCACGAGCGGCGCGTCCGGGTGCGTGCTCACGCGCGCGGCGTCCACTGCCTCGAGGTAGGCCGCCGCCGCGCGCGCGTTGCGGCCGTGCTCCTCGTCGTCGATCGCGCGTCCGAGCGACGCGAGCATCGTCTTTGCGCCGATCCCGTCGAGGCGCTTGCGCGCCGCCTTGACCCCTGCCGGCGTGCCGCCCGGCACGAGGAGCTCACCGAGCAGCCAGCGGCCGACCACCTCGCCGTCGGTCGAGTGCGCGCCCGCGTCGCGGAGCGAGGCGATGGGGTCGGGCGCGCGTTGCGCGGTGACCGCGCTGCACGCGCCGAGCGCGAGGGCCAGGGTGGCGGCGCCGGCGAGCCGGAGGAGCGCCGAGAGGGGTCGAGGAGCGCGCATCGGCTCGGTCCTTAGCGCGGCGGACAGCGTGCGCACAGGTGGCGCGCGCGCCCTTCCGGTTCGACCGCGTCGCGCCGGGGGCCGCGGTTTCCCTGGGGTCGCTGGGTGCTCCCCGCTCCACCGGCTGGAGGCAGGCCAGATCAGCATTCCTCGTGGATGCCGCGCACAGAATTGAATGTTGGACACCGACGTGAGCTGGGGTCCACCGGCGCTCGCCGCTGACGCCCGAAGGGCGCATGCCCTTCGAGGAATCGTTCTCAGGCTGCAAGCCTCCACACGGGGGGCGATAGGATACTGCGCGGCCGAGGAGCACGCCGCGAGCCATCTTCGCTCCATCCTTGGCGGAGAGGCACGGTGGACTGCACCGGAGGGAGCATGGGAACGCGCACGCGCAGGGAGGCCGCGCCGGAGCGCGCCACCAAGTTCCTCACGGGGATGGGCGCAGTCGCCGCGATTCGCACGTTGATGGCCGACGCGGGGATGACCGATGACGATATCCTGGAGGGCCGCACGCTCCTCCTCGACGTCCTCGCCGCTCCCCGGAAGATCGGCGCAGCGCCAGATACCGACGACGCGCGGGCGCAGCGCGCCGCGACCACGGAGCTCGATCAGTGGGATGAACCCAACTTCGCCCGTCATGGCGCCTCGCTCCGCCGACGTTTCCACGACGTGCACGCGTACATCTTCAAGGATCTCTCGCCCTCGACCGGCACCGCCGCTGTCCAGGGAGTGGCCACCTTCCTCGCGCGGCTCGACGCCCTCGAGAGCGGCGCTGATCCGGACCGCGCCGGGACGAAGCAGAGCGACAAGAAGGCGGTCGCCTTCCTCGCGACCCGCGGCCTCGACAAGGGCCGAGCGCAAGCGCCTGAAGGGGCTCGTCGACACGGCGCTCGGCCCGACGTCCGTCCTGCCCGCGGCGACCGAGCTCCCGGAGGCCGCGCGCCGGCGCGAGGCGCTCGCGAGGCTGCGCGGCTGGTTCGACGAGTGGTCGACCACCGCGCGCGCGGTCGTCGAGAAGCGGGGCTACCTCATCCGGCTCGGCCTCGCGAACCGCAAGGCGCCCCAGCGCAAGGCTCCGTCCGCGCCCGCCACCCCCGCCGGGCCCGTCGACGACATCGACGCCACCGTCGTGGAGTAACCCACCCCACACCCTACGGCTTCCGGCGGGTGCGCGAGACCTTCCGACGCGACGCTCGCGGATCGCCCCCTGAACCGGGGCCGGCCGGCCCCGGTCCCGGGTCGCCGCTCAGACGCCAACCTCCACGGCGCTGGTGACCTGCTGGAGGAGCACCGCTTGCTCGATCACCTCGGGCGGCACGCCCAGGTCATCACGCGCCGCGCTCACATCCTCGCGCGCCGCCGTCACGTCCTCGCCAACCGCACCGACGACGTGCTCGCGCCCCGCGCTCTCCTGCTGGCCCTCGGCGCTCCCCTGCTCGCCCTTCGCGCTCCCCTGCTCGCCCTCGGCGCTCACCTGCTCGCCCTCGGCGCTCACCTGCTCGCCCTCGGCGCCCGCGTCCTCGCGCCGCGCGCCGGCCTCCTCGCGCTCCGCAGCCCGGCGCAGCGCCGCGATCTCCGCCTGCGCGGCGATCAGCGCCTGCTCGAGCTCGTCGTGGAGCGCCTGCGGCGATCCAGCCGTGGCGCGCGCCTCGGCGAGCTCGCGCTCGAGCTGCGCGATCTTCCAGCCCGCCGCGCGCACGTCGGCCTCGCTCGAGGCGGCGCTCCGCGCCAGCGCGTCGAGCTGCTGCCGCAGCGCCTCCGCGGCGTCGCCCTGGCCAGACCCCGGGAGCACCCCGCCCGGCCCGCCGCCGCCCGCCGCGTCGCCCGGACCGCCGCGTCCGGCGGCCGACGCCTCGAAGACAGTCCCGAGCTCGTCGACGAGCTCCTTGCCCACGCGCTCGCTCTCGCGGAGCTGCGCCTTGAGCGTCGCGATGACGTGGCCCCGGTCGCGGAGCGCCTCCTCCAGGCCCGCGATCTCCGCGGCCGCCGCCTCGCCCAGGTCGCGCTTCTCGAGCTCGGCGATCCGCTGCTCCTGCGCGGCGACGCGCTCCTCGAGCTCCACGATCCGCGCCTCGAGCAGCAGCCTGCGCGCGTCGAGCGCGCTCCGCTCCTCCTCCAGCCCGCGGTTCTCCCGATCGAGCCGGCTCGCCCGCTCCTCCAGCCGATCGCGCTCCCGCGCGAGCTCGTCGAGCTTCGCCGCCGCCTCGCGCCGCGCGCGCTGCGCCTCCTCCAGCGCGCGCTCGCCCTCCTGCGCGCGCCGCCGCGCGGTGTCCCGATCCGCCGCCGCCTTCGCCAGCTCCCGCCGCGTCGCCGCGGCGGCGGCCTCGAGCTCCTCCACGCGCGCCGCGAGCGCCGGATCGGGCGCCGCCGCCGGCCGCGCCTCGAGCTCGGCGATCCGCGCGCGCGCAGCATCGAGCTCGGTCGTCGCGGCGTCGAGGCGGTCGCGGGCGCCGGCGATCTCCGGCCGGTTGCGGATCATGCCGAGCTCGAGCTCGACCTTGGTCCGCAGCCGCTTCTCATCGTCGAGCTGCTTCGTGAGCCGGGTCGCGCGGTCGCGCTGGCTGCGGAGCTCCTCCTCCATGTCGCGGATCTGGTGCGCCAGGCGCTCGGCGCGGACGTGGGTGTCGCCCGCCCGGGCCTCGACCTCGCGGAGGCGCGCCGCCCTCGCCTCGAGCTCGGCCTCGACCTCGGCGAGGCGCGCGGCCGTGGCGACCGCGCTCTCGGCGCGGGCCCCCGCGTCCTCGCGGTCGCGCTGGTGCCGGGTGCGCAGCTCCGCGAGCTCGCCCCCGAGCCGCGCCGCGCGGCCCTCGGCCTCGCTGAGCGCCTCGGGCGACGGGCCCGCGCTCGCGACCGGGAAGCCGGCGAACGGCAGCTCGATCACGGCGAACGCGTCGAGCCGCGGCAGCCGCTCGCCGGCCACCGCGATGAACCACTCCGGCTCCTCGGAGCCGTCCAGGATCGACGTGTCGACGCTGACGTCGGGCTCGCCCTTCGGCGCGAACTCCGCGACCGTGTAGCCGACGAACGGCGCCTGGCCGATCATCCGCACCTGCTTGAACTGGAGCGCGACGAGGTCGTAGAGCGCGTAGTAGCCGGGCGCCCCGCCGCGCCGCGCGCCGGCCGGCAGCAGGCCCCGGCCGACGTCGGGGTTCGGCGACGCGATGACGGCGGCGCCGCTCGCGGCCGTGAGGCGGCGGGCGCGCCGGAGGATCTCGGCCGGCTCGCTGAAGATCGAGAGGTCGGGGATGATGAGGGTGTCGAAGGCGCCGTCGCGCACGCCGAGGTCGCCGTCGAACACGGCGAAGCTCGGGTGCGGCTGCCGCGTGGCCGCCGACCGCGCGAGCATCTCCGCGACGCGCGCGGCGTCGGGGTCGTAGGCGTGGACGAGGCGGGCTCCGCGCTGGAGCAGCCGGTCGGCGAGGCCGATCGTGGCGTCACCCAGGACCGCGACCCGCCGGCCGCGCACGAGCGGCTCGAGGTAGGCGCTCAGCACCAGGGCAGGGTGCAGCGCGGCGGGGGCGGCGTGCCGCGGCGAGCCGGCGGCGGCGAGGGAGGACTCCGTCGTCATGGTTCCGTCCTCTTACGGCGCGAGGGCCCGGGAGTCCACAAAGCGCAGTGCAGAGTTGCAAGGCTGCGCCCGCCGCGCCGGGCCCCGTCCCGCGCCGATGACGCTCCGCGTCTCCTGCCAGGGCGCCCTTCGTCGCTCGCGACGTGAGATCCAGCACACCAGCGTGGCTCCGGCGCGCCGCGACCCCGAGCCGCGCTCCGGCGAGCCGCGCCCCGACGACCCGCGCCCCGGCGAGCCGCGACCCGAGCCGCGCGCCGGTGGGCCCGAGGCCGGGCCGCGCGCGGGGCGATCAGCGGATCACGGTCTCGCAGCCGAGGAGGATCTGGATCTTCGCCACGGAGGCGTCCCTCGCCGCGTTGCATGTGTCGGGGCACAGCACGAGCGCCTTCGGGGCGCTCGGGTCGTCGTAGCGCCAGCCCGGGCCGTCGCAGCCGGGGCTCTGCGGCAGGATGTCCTGCGGCGCGCCGTCGAGCCCGAACAGGACGTTGACGTCGTTGAAGGCGACCTGCCCGCCGGCCACCTGGGCGGGGACCTCGACCTCGCACGGGAGCGCCTCACCCGTCACCTTCGCGAGCGCGCGCTCGAACTCGCGGGCGATGTTGGTCGACGCGACGAGGACCGCGGCGTCCGTACCGCCCGCGGCCGCGATCTGGTTGGCGATGTTCTGGTCGACGCCCGGGAGCCCGATGACGAAGGTGCGCACCGGAGGGCGGTAGCGCGCGCCCGCCGCCGCGAGCGCCGCGATGGCCGCCGGGTCCTCCGGGTTCGCGCCGCCGCACTGGGCCGCGGGCCCCTGCGGCTTGCCGTCGGTGACGAGCAGCACCGCGGACGCCTCGTCGGGGTGGTTCTGCGCCGTCTCGATGCCCTGGAGGAGCGCGCCGCCCAGCGCCGGATAGATGGGCGTGCTCAGGCCATCCGGCGCCTCGGCCGCGATGGCGTCGACGATCGCGCCCGCGTTCCCCGGAAGCGGGCCGAACGGGACGAGCGGCGTCTTGTAGGCGTTCTGGTCGCACGCCGGCACGCCGTCCGCCTCGCGGGGGAAGAAGCGCAGCGCCACGCGCACGCCCGCGAACCGCGCGCTGTTGACGAACGCCGTCAGGCCGGCCTTCGCGCTCTCCCACTTGCTCTCCACCGTCGGGTCGTCTCCCTCCATCGAGGACGATTTATCCATCATGATGTAGAGATTGAGCGGGACGACGACCGCCTCCTCCGTGACGAGCCCGCACGCGGCGTCCGGGTCGGGGGGAATATCGATGGGCGCGTCGCCCAACAGCCCACCATCCGGCTCGACGCTCCCGCCTGAGCCCGCTCCCTCCGAGGCTCCTTCCGATGAGGACGAAAGGGAGCCGAACCCCGAATCCGGGGCACAGGCGCTGTGGAAGCCGGCGGCGGCGGCGAGCCCGAGCAGGGTGGCGAGCGAAAAGCGGCGGAGCGGGTCAAGGCGCATGGACGTACGGGCGGGCAGCTGGGCGGCGCGGCTGCCGGGAAGGGGTGCAGAGGAAGACTACCGGAGTCGGTGGCAGGCGCGAGGGGCGAATCGATGAAGGGTGAGCTGGCTCGCGAATGCGCGGCGCAGCGCGGCACGGCGTCCTCGTCATGACGGCGGCGCGGCGTCATCGCCACGGTTGCGCCGTACGCGGCGCGCCGTACAGGGCGATTACGTGCGGCGTGACAAAGTCTTTCCGAAGAACGCGCGAAGGTGCAGAATTCTGATCATGCGCGTGCGATTGCTCCTCGGAACGGCTTCTCTGTTTGCGATGCTCTCCGCGCTCGGCTGCGCCGAGAGCAGCTCGATCGACGGCCCCATCGGGCCGGTCTCGGGCACGGGAGGAGGGTCCGGAGCGGGCGGCGCGCCCTCCGCGAGCAGCGCCACGACAACGTCATCGAGCGGCAGCGGGGCCGGCACGAGCGGATCGAGCAGCGCGGCCGGGGGCGACGGCGGCTCGGGTGGAGACGGGGGCACCGGCGAGGGGGGCGACGGCGAGGGTGGCGCCGGCGGTGAGGTCGTGGTCGATCCCTGCGCGATGGGGTGTCTCCCGGGCACGCACGACGTCGACGGCAACCCGCTCACGGGCGAGTGCGGCTGTGAGTACGCGTGTACGCCGACCTCGGCGAGCGAGGATCCGATCGACGGCGACTTCGTCGACGACAACTGCGATGGCGGCGACGGGCTCGTGGAGCAGTGCGTGTACGTCTCCGCGGCCACGGGGGACGACGCGAACCCCGGCACGCGCAACGCCCCGGTGGAGACGATCGCGACGGCCATCCAGGTGGCGCGGGAGAGCGCGGTCCCGGCGGTGTGCCTCTCCGGCGAGCTGTACGAGGAGGCGGTCACGGTCGTGTCCGGCATCAGCATCTATGGCGGGTTCGATGAGAACGACCCTGACTTCAAGTTCCGGAGGACTCCGTCGGTGACCACCACCGTTCGCGCCACAGGCACGGTGTTCCATGCGCCCTCGATCGAGCAGCCGACGCACATCGAGGGCATCACGATCGAGGCGCTGAGCTCGCCGTCGCCGGGGTCGAGCACCTATGGAGTGCGCCTCGGCGGGGGGCTCGCGCAGCTCTTCGTGCGGTACAACCAGATCGATGTGGAGGACGGGCGGGACGGCGCCGCCGGCACGCACGGGGCGGCGCCCTCGACAGGGACGGCGTCGGCGGGGAATGCGGGCGAGGCCGGCTGTGACGCTTGCAGCAGCGGTGGATACGGGGGCGCGCGGACCACGTGCACCGAGTTCGGCGGCGCGGGAGGCAGGGGCGCATACGACAACTACGCTGGCGTCGCGGGTTCGCCGGGGAGCGGCGGCGCGGCAGGCGGCCCGGGAGGCGCTGCGCCACGCGTGTGCCCTGCCGACGGCGGGGGAGGTGGAACCGGCATGGCGGGCGCTCCTGGGTTGCAGGGGACTCCTGGCGCGGGGGGAGCAAGCCTGGGCGCCATCGCCTCAGGCATCTATCAGCCGGCGAGCGGCACCAACGGGCAGAACGGGGCGATAGGCCGCGGCGGCGGCGGCGGTGGCGGGGGCGGCGGCGGCGCCGAGTGTGACGATATCGGCATCTGCTGGTGCAACGCGGATCGCGGCGGCGGCGGAGGTAGCGGCGGGTGCGGCGGGCTTGGCGGACGCGGCGGGCAGGGCGGCCGAGGTGGAGGCGGGAGCTTCGGTATCTTCACGGCGGCCGGACGGGTAGTCGTCTCCGGCAACGTCATCACGACCGGCACGGGCGGTACCGGCGGCCGAGGCGGTGACGGTGGTCGGGGGCAGCTCGGAGGGAACGGGGGCGTCGGCGGCCCGGGCCGGGAGGACTCCGGCGGGGGCGGCGCCGGCGGAAAGGGCGGCGACGGCGGCGCCGGCGGTCCCGGCGCGGGCGGCGGGGGCGGCCCGAGCGCCTGCCTGGCGCGTTCCGGCAGCGTCACCTTCACGTTCGCGGACAATAGCTGCACGACCGGCACCCCTGGCTTCGGCGGCACGGGCGGCACGAACCCCGGCGGCGGCGCTGCGGGCGCGGGGCGGAACGGCACCGCCGCGGCGAACCTGCAGATCAACTGACCGGCCGCGCGCCGCTCGTGGAGCTATCTCCCGACCCGTTCAGGGTCGATCTTTACCACAACGGCGCTGAGCTTGCCGGCCTCCCCGACCGTCATCCCGTTTCCAAAATCCAGCACTCCATCGTTGGCCCCGGTGACCGCAATGGCATTCGTGCTCGGATCCGTGTCGATGGCGATCACGCCTTGCGCTGCTGCCGGATCGCCGAAGCGATCGCTCCAGAGGTGCTCCCCGCCGGCGCTCAGCTTTGCAAGTGCCCAGTCGTGGTCCTGTCGCCCACCAAGCAACCCGCCCCCGAGGTCGACGTCGCCAGCGACCCCGGTGCCGAGCACGATGTCTCCGGCGACGTCGACCGCGATGGAGGGCCCAGGGACGATACGATTGGAGCCAGAGCTCCAGCCGTCGAGCTGGGCCGAATCATCCCCGAAACTTAACGACCACAGGTGGTTCCCCGCGGACGAGAGCTTCACGAGCAAGACATCCGAGTCGGCCGGTCCGCTGGTCTGATGAGCGCCCAGAACCCCTCGCGTCAGGATCGAGATCGCTCCCGCGAAAGCCCCAGCCGCAATGACGTTCCCTCGTGCATCAATGTCGATGTCGCTCACCCGGGCGTCGCCTTCCCCTTGGATGAGAGCGGTCCAATCCCGCCTCCCGGTGCCCACGAGGTTGAGAAGGAAGGCACCGGCGCCGGATGGGCTCGGCCCGGAGCGGTCGTCGAAGCCGAACTCGGTGAATCCCGTGAACCGGCCCCCTACGATGATGTTACCGTCGGGGCCCACCGCCACCGCGGTGGCCTCGATGGTCGTCTCCGCTGAGGTGTCTTCAGGATCGCCCAGCTGAAGGCTCCACAGCTCCTGCCCCGTCTCGCCGTCCAACCTCGCGATGAAAGCGTCCTCCGACGCGGTCGTCAGGGTCGACGTGCCCAGGCTCACCTCGCGGTCGAACGATCCTACCAGGACCACGTCACCGTCCAGCGTAGCCGCCGAGTCCAGGACACGGAGGCGACCCGTCCCTGTGAACAGGTTGCGCGCCCAGATCAGCTCGCTATCGGACGAGAACCTGGCCACGAAGTCAGCGTCCTCGTCGGGACCGGGCACCGTGATTGGATCGCCGGAACCGAAGTCGATTGATTCCTCGTAGCAGCCCGACAAGACAACGCTATCGTCTGGCAGCACCGAAAGGCGCGATCCCATGGCGCCATCCAAACCTTCTACCAGCAGCGGCCGACTCACAGCATGGCTGCCGTCCGGCTTCAGCTTGGCCAGGAAGAAAGCGTTGTGAGACGATATCAGCGGCGAACCGCCGAAATCGGTGGTACCTCGAAAGAATCCTGAGAGGAGGATGTTCCCCTTCGAGTCGAACCGGGCGCTCTCGGGAAAGACGAACTCATGACTCCCGAAGCTCTTCGCCCAGAGCGCTCCTGAGCACGAGTCCGCAGCGCAGTCCTCGAACTCGTCGAGGCCCAGGACCTGAGCGCACGAGGCCGTGCCCAGGAGGACGCCGAGAGCGAACACGCGGGTGGCACAAACGATGGGAGAAGGCGGAGCGCTGCGCATGGTGGTACATGAGGCCCCAGGCGTGCACAGCCGTCAAGGGTGAACCATGACACACAGCAGCTCTGTTCGTTCGCCCCGCCAGCCCGCGCCGCGCGACACCTCCACCGGACGCCGGGAGGGCAGCTTCGCATTCCGTGGACTGGCTGGAGCGCTCGCAGCAGCTTCATGCGGCGATTGGCGTGCTCGCGCGCGGCAAGCGCGTGCGGCGCATAGCCGCTTCGACCTGACCGGCGGCCTGGGCGAGCTCCCCTGCTGACGAGAGGCGGCGCGGTGCTGGGGTGTACGAGTGGTCCGGATCTGATCTCGTTGCCCCTGCGGGCGCAGGTGTGAAGTGTGGAGCAAGCTGGCGGTGGACCAGCCGCGGCGGCGAGTCGGCGCCGTCGAGGGGGGTCGCCGGCGCTGGAGCAGGCCGAGCCGGCTGTGCTCCCCCGCAGGAGCCCGCTGGGCGCCGGCCGCGCGTCCAGGGCCGCAGCACGACCCCGGTCTCGCCCGGACGCGGCTCGGGAGCCTGGTCCGGACGGGGCGGCCGTCGCGATGCTGGACGTTCGTCCGCTCGGGACGCCGGCGCGTCCAAGCGCGTGGAGGCGCCTCCGCTAGACTGGAGCAAAGCGATGGGCGTCCGTGTGAACGCGTTGCTGGCGCACGCCGACCGGCTACAACGGCTCTCGGACGCGACGAGCGCCGAAGACAGGAAGGCCCCCCATGACCACCGCGATGCAGATGCCCATGATGCCGCAGACGATGAACCCCATGACGTCGCCGGAGATGACCGCCGGCGGATCAATGATGCCCGGCATGGGGATGGGCATGATGCCCGGCATGATGGGCATGGGCATGCCGATGATGCCCGGCATGATGGGCATGGGCATGGGCATGCCGATGATGCCCGGCATGATGGGCATGATGCCCAACATGATGGGCATGGGCATGCCGATGATGCCCGGCATGATGGGCATGATGCCCAACATGATGAACATGATGAGCATGATGGGAATGATGCCCAACATGATGGGCATGGGCATGCCGATGATGTGCAAGATGTCCTGTGAGATGACCAAGGACGGGATGACCTGCAAGATGATGCCGCCCGAGGGCATGTCGATGGACATGCTCAAGGAGCGCTGCGACATGATGACGAAGATGATGGCGTCCGGGATGCCGATGATGATGATGTGCGGCGGCATGCCCATGATGATGGGCATGTCCACGATGACCAAGTAGCCCGCCCCAGAGCCTTCTTGGAACGACAGAACGCCGGCGAACGCCGGCGTTCTTGCATTTCGCCTCCCGGCTCGCCGTCCCCTGCTCCCCGCGGGGAGAGCGCGCCCTCCTCAGGGCGCCGACAGCGAGTAGGTCATCACGAGATACATCAGCGAGTCGACGTTCGCCGGATTGCGGTAGACGTGGGGGACGTCCGCCTGAAACACGAGCGCGTCGCCCGTGGCCAGCAGGAAGCGCTGTCCGTCGACGCTGATCTCGACCGTCCCCTGGCTCACCACGATGTTCTCGGACGTGCCGGGCGGATGCGGGTCCGCGTTCTCGATGCCGAGCGGCGCCAGGTGCAGCTCGTAGAACTCGACCGTTCTTGGCGAATCGAACGGGAAGAGCGCGCGCGACGTGAATTTTCCGTCATGAGAGGTCAGCCGCTTCGCGCGGTCGCCGCGCAGCAGCATCGGCCCGCCGGAAGAGCGATTGCTGACGAGCGCCGAGAACGGCACGTCGAGCGCGCGGGCGATCTTCCACACCACGTTGATCGTGGGCGCGCTACGGCCGAGCTCGATCTGTCCGAGCATGGCGCGGCTGACGCCGGAGACCTTCGAGAGCCGCTCCAGCGAGAGCCCGCGCCGCGTGCGGAGCCGCCGGAGGTTCTCCCCGACGACCGCCGTGAGATCCGAGGGCGCGTCGGGGTGAGCCACCTCGTACGTCCACGCCTCGTCCTCATCCACCTCCTGCGCCTGCCCCACCGGCCTGGCCTGTTGCACGTTGAGCGCTATCGGCACTGTGCTGCTCGCAGCGGGAAGGTCGCTGTTCTGGCGAACCGATCTCATAGGAGGTGGGCGGCACTCTACACTGGATCACGAGGCCGGCAACACAGCCAAATTCGCCACCTCGATGTAACAAATGTAAGCAATCATCAGGTAATTTCCGTCACTCCTAGGATGACGCCTGAGCCCGGCGCTGGGTGTCTCCGCAGCGTCTCTCCCTCTCCCGCGATGGCCCTCCTGGCGAGCTCGCCGCTCCCTCCCGCGCTCGCCCTCCCGGCAGGCGGGGTCGCTCCTTCCGCGCTCGCCCCCGCCAGCAGGCTCGCTCTCTGCCTTGCCGCGCGGCGCCCCCCCGCGCGCCCGGCCGCCTGCCCGGCGCAGCCTCCACCCGTCCCTACCGCCGGAGCGGCGGAGCGGCTACAACCAGGGCGCGTCTCGCGCGGGCTGGCCGCCGCAGCGCGCTCGGGACAGCGAGGACTTGCCGATGGCCCACGACATCGACGACGTGATCGACGGCCGGTACAAGCTGCTCGAGGTGGTCGGTCGGGGAGGGCACGGCAGCGTCTTCCGCGCCCTCGACCAGCAAACCGGCGCCCACGTCGCCGTCAAGTGCCTCCACCCCGAGTTCGCCAGCGACGCCGGCTTGAAGGCCCGCATGCGGCGCGAGGCCGGCGCCATGGGCGCCCTGGCCGGCACCAGCGCCACGCAGGTCTTCGCCTTCAGCGAGGCGCCCGACGGCACGCTCTACATCGTGATGGAGTTCCTGAACGGCAGCGATCTCGAGACGACGCTGCGCCGCCTGGAGACGCGGAACCAGCGGCTCCCGATCGACCGACTCCACGCGCTGTTCCGTCCGATCATCGACACCCTCGACGCCGCGCACGCGCGCGGCATCGTCCACCGCGACCTGAAGCCCGCCAACATCTTCGTCCTCGAGGGCGACGCGAAGGATCCGTCCTCCCCGGCTCACCCGGGCGATGATCCACCCCGGACCCCCGCCGATCGCGCCCGCCCCGCGGGCGAGCCGGCGCGCCTCGCGGACGCCGGCGCGCCGTCCGGCGCCGCGCCGCGCGGCGGCGTGCGGTTGCTCGACTTCGGGCTTGTCAAGGTCATGCAGGCCGACCCCCTCACCCGCGAGGGCGCGATCCCCGGATCGCCCAGCTACATCGCGCCCGAGGTCTGGAAGGGCCGGCCCCAGGAGATCGACCACCGGATCGACATCTACTCGCTCGGCGCGGTGCTCTTCCGCGTGCTCGCGGGGCGCGTGCCGTTCACCGGCGCGAGCCGGGTCGACATCCTGATCGCCGCCGCCCGCGGCCCCCGGCCGAGCCTGCACGCCTTCCGCCCCGACCTGCCGCCCGAGGTGGACGCCTGGGTGGCCCGGGCGCTCGCCGTCACCCCCGAGGAGCGCTTCCAGGACGTCCGCGCGCTCTGGGCCGCGCTGGAGCCGCTCCTCCGCGCGCGGGTAGGATGATGATGATGATGAGGACGAGACGAGGGCGAAAACGCCGCCGGGAGCGACGCAGTCCAGCCCGGAGCACGTTCCCCCACCCGAGCGCCTTGCGACGCGGGAAGCCGCTGAGATAGCGTGTTCCGGACCATGTCTGAATCGAGGGCCGCTGGATGAGCACCTCGCCCGGCCTGCTGCAGCCGAATACGCGGTTCCGCGACCGCTATCAGGTCCTGCGCGTCATCAAGGCGGGCGGCATGGGCGCCGTCTACGAGGTGATGGACGACGTCACCGCGACGCGCCGCGCGCTCAAGGTGATGCTGCCCAGCCTCCTCGACAGCGAGGAGCTGCGCGCCCGCTTCGCCCTCGAGGCGCGCATCACCGGCATCATCGAGAGCGATCACATCGTCAGGACCTCGGACGCCGGCGTCGACGACGAGACCGGCACGCCGTTCATCGTCATGGAGCTGCTCCGCGGCGAGGAGCTCGGCAGCCTCGTCAAGAAGCGCGGCGCCCTGCCCGCCGAGGACGTCGCGATCTACCTGTTCCAGGCGGCGCTCGCGCTCGACAAGACGCACGCCGCGGGCATCGTCCACCGCGACCTCAAGCCGGACAACCTGTTCGTCACCGTCCGCGACGACGGCTCGCCGTGCGTGAAGATCCTCGACTTCGGCATCGCCAAGGTCATCGAGCAGCACCACGCCTCGACGCTCACGCGGCAGATGCTCGGCACGCCCGTGTACATGGCGCCCGAGCAGATCCGGGCCGAGCGCAACATCGGCCCGCGCGTCGACATCTACGCCCTCGGGCAGGTCGCGTACGCGCTCCTCGTCGGCGAGACGTACTGGTCCCAGGAGGCCGAGGTCATCCCGTCGCCTTACCTGCTCGCGTCGGAGCTCCTGCGCGGCGCGACGGAGGCGCCCAGCGCCCGCGCGGCGCGCCGGCGCTCCGCCTCGCTGCCGGGCGCGTTCGACGGGTGGTTCTTCAAGGCGACGGCGCTCAGGGCCGAGGACCGCTTCGAGCGCGCGTCCGTCGCGGTGAGCGCGCTCGCCGACGCGCTCGGGGTCGCGCTGCCGCGGGCGTCGCGCGTCGTGCTGCTGCCCGACCCGTCGCCGCCCGGCCCTCCCAGCCCGAGCCCGACCGATCCGACGCAGCCCTCGCGGCCCGGCGTGTCGCCGGGCTTCGCCGACATCCCGACCGTCACCGTACCCGAGCTGGCCAGGACGTCCGAGCCGGGCAGGACGCCCTCCGAGCCGGGCAGGACGCCCTCCGAGCCGGGCAAGACGCCCACGTCGTCGCGCCGCTCCCCGGAGTCGCTGCCGCCCACCTCGAAGCCCCCGGAGACGCGGCCCCGGCCGTCGTCGCTCGAGACGTCCAGCCGGACGACCTCCTCCACGGGCGAGCCGTCGAGGAGGACCGATCCCACGTCGCGGCGCGAGCGCGCCTCGCAGCGGCGGTTCCAGATCAGGGCCGACATGGCGACGGGGATCCTCCACGTGAAGGTCTGGGGGTTCTGGGACGTCGACGAGGCCAAGGCGTACCTCGACGATTTCCGCCAGAAGGCCTCGGCGCTGCTCCACCTCGGCAGGCCCTGGTACGTGCTCGCGGACATCGCGGATTTCCCGCCGCAGAAGCCGGACGTGAGCCCCTATGTCGGGCAGACCATGGCCTACGCGGTCGAGCACGACATGCGCAGGGCGGCGAACCTCGTGCACAGCGCGCTGTCGAAGATGCAGATCTCGCGGCTGTCGGCCGCCATGGGGCTGCCCGAGTACTCGTTCTTCACGTCGGAGGCCGACGCGATCGCGTGGCTCCTGAAGGGCTGAGCGCGCCCCCCGGCGCGCGCCCGCCGAGCCCCGGGGGCACGGCCGCGCGCGGGGGGCGCGGCGCGCTCAGCCGAGCACGAACCGGCGGATGCGCCCGGCGAGGCTCCGCACCTTCTCCTCGGCCTCGTTGTAGCGCTCGGCCGCGTCGCGCAGGTGGGCCTGGCGCGAGGCCATCAGCAGGCTGAGCTCGATCACGAGCTGCGGGCGCGCCTCGATGATCGGCTGCAGCGCCTCCTTCGTGATCTCGTAGAGCACCACCTCGTCGACGGCGCGCACCGTCGCGGTGCGCTCCTCGCCCGTGAGCAGCGCGAACTCGCCGAAGACGGCGCCCTTCTCGAGCGCGGCGACCGTCGAGTCCTGCCCGTCGGGGTGCCGCACCAGGACCTCGACGGCGCCGGAGGCGACCAGGAACATCGACGAGTCCCGCTGCCCCTGCAGCACGATCCGGTCGAGCGGGCCGTACTCGACCCGGCGCGCCTTCGTGGCGAGCTTGCGGAGCTCGCGATCGAGCAGCGGCTTGAACACCGGCGTCCGCCGGAGCAGCGTCACGAGGTCCTCGGCGCTCGCCTCGCGCGGGGCCTTGCTCGGCTCGTCGAGATCGATCGACTGCGCGGCCCCGTAGCCGTCGCGCCGCTGCAGCGCGGCGAGCAGCTGCGCGTTCTTCTCCATGTACGCCTCGAGCAGGCTCGCGTTCCGCGGGATGCACTCGTCGCCCGTGTAGTCCATGAGCTGCCGCTCGGACGCCCACCGCGCGACGTCGTTCATCGACTTCCGGTACTGCCGGCACGCCGCGGGGAAGATGCCGTCCTGATCGCCGAACAGCGCCGTCAGCGCCTCGGGCATGAGGCTGAGCCCGAAGAAGCGCACGTCGCCGCGCTGGTGCCACAGCGCGAACTCGCGCCAGCGCGGGTCGAGGTGCGCGAGCTCCGGGAACGCGAGCGCGCTGTTCTTGAGCACCGCGCGCTCTGCGTCGCGGAACACCCGGTGCCACGTCTCCTGCGCGTTCCACAGGTTGGGCCCGGCGAGCTCGATCGCCCGCTGCAGGTCCGCGTGGTGGGCGTGCAGGAACGCGAGCGTGGCCTTCTGTTTGCGCATCAGGTTCGTCAGGCTCACGGGCCCCGCCGCGAAGAAGCCGGCCGCCCGCGGCGCGATGTGCCGCATGTCCCAGACCTGGCGCCACGCCGCGACGTCGAGCGCCGCGCGGATGGGCGCGAACGACGCGCCCTCCTCGAACGCCTCGCGCTCCTCCGGCGAGAGCATGTCCGGGTACTCGTGCTTCACGGCCTCGAAGATGCCGAGGCACGTGAGGAGCTCGAGGTAGAGCCCCACCCGGAGCAGCCAGCGGGGATCGGGCAGGTTGCGCCGGTGCTGCTCGAGGTCCTGGTGGATGGCGCGGAGGTACAGCAGGGCCTTGTCCATGCCGATCGTCAGCACCGGGAACCACGGGTGGTAGCCGACGTGGAGCTCGTCGATCCCGAGCGCGCGCTGCTGGGCCTCCGTGTCCGCCTTGACGAGCCGGTCGAGCAGGCGCGCGTAGAGCGAGCCGAAGCGGCCGGTGTCGAAGATCTCGACGTCCGTCGACTCGGAGCAGACCGTCCTGCCCGCCTCGCTGAGCCGGATCTCGACCCGGAGCTGCTGCCGGAACAGGCTCGCGAGCGTGAAGGGATCGGCGCCGTCCGGGATGCGCTCGCGGAACGACGCGGGCAGGTCGAGCCAGTGGTAGCCGCCGCCGGTCTCCTCGCCGGGCGGGTGCGGCATGAGCTGCTTCGCTGGCGCGATGGTGGCGACGTAGACCGTCTGGTGGAACGAGTTCCACGGGGCGGGCTCGAGCATCGGGACGGGGTAGGACGACGTCGAGACGATCTGGGGGCTGAGCGGCAGGTCGAGGATGCCGGGCACCGGGCACGGCTCGCCGTCGCCGGGGCTCGCGGGGAGGAACCACGCCGACAGGGTCACCTCGAACGGCCGCTCGAACGGCGCGACGAACGCGTAGAGGTCGCGCAGCCGGTAGAGCAGCCACACCTCGTCGCCGAGCTCCGCCGGGTCGCCCGACGTGTTGATGCAGCCGACGCGCTCGCTGCACCCGTGCCCCGGGTAGAGCGCCTCGTCGACGGGCCGCTTGCCGGGCTCGAACGGGATGAGCTCCAGCGACGGCGAGAGCTCGGCCGACTCTTCCTCCGGGCTCTGGCGCTGCTCGAGCTGGCGCAGGTACTGGCGGACCCGGGCGAGCTTGTCCTCCCAGTCCATGCCATCGACGCGGCTCATCAGCAGCCGCTTGAACTGCCTCTGGAACTCCTTCGGGGTCATCATCCTGCGTCCACCTGATTTGCCGGGGGCCGGACAGCCGCCCTCGGCGAGAGCTTACCGGCTCCGCGGGCGCCGCGTTTCCCGATCAGCGCCGGGCCAGGCGCCGCGCGAGCCCCTTGCGGCGCCGCGTCCCGGAAGGTACGGGCTTGCCCCCTATGGCTATCGAGCTCCGCGAGCTTAGGAACGGCGACAGGAAGGTCCTCAAAGACTTCCTGAACGTGGTCGACACGATCTACGAGGGTGAGCCCAACTATATCCGCCCGCTCGACCTGGACATCGCCGATCGGCTCGACAAGAAGAAGAACCCCTTCTTCGAGCACGCCGAGGGGACGGCGTGGGTGGCGTACAAGGACGGCCGGCCGGCGGGTCGGATCACGGCGCAGGTCGATCACGAGCACCTGAGACACCACCGCGACGAGACAGGCCTGTTCGGCTTCCTCGACACGGTCGACGACGCCGAGACGGCGCAGGCGCTGCTCGCGGAGGCCGCGGGCTGGCTGCGCGCCCGCGGGATGAAGCGCATGCGGGGCCCTTACTCGCTCTCCATCAACGAGGAGATCGGCTGTCTCGTCGAGGGCTTCGATCGCCCGCCGGTGATCATGTTGCCCTACCACCGGCCGCACCAGGGCCGGCTCATCGAGCAGGCGGGGCTCGAGAAGGTGAAGGACCTCTACGGGTGGCGCTACGAGGTCGGCGACATCCCCGTGCGGGCGCAGAAGGCGCACGCCGAGATCCAGGCGATGCCGGAGGTGCACACGCGCTGCGGCGACCCGAAGAACCTGCTCCGCGACATCCGCATCCTCATGGACGTCTTCAACGACGCCTGGAGCGACAACTGGGGCTTCGTCCCGATGACCGAGAAGGAGCTCATCAAGTGGGCGAAGGACGTGCGGCTCATCCTCATGCCCGAGCTGACGAAGCTCACGTTCATCGACGGCGAGCCGGCCGCCGTGTCGCTCGGGCTGCCCGATCTCAACGAGCTGATCCGCGGCTTGCACGGCAAGCTCCTCCCGACCGGCGTCCTCAAGCTGCTGTGGCGGCTGCGCGTGCGCGGCCCGAAGAGCGGGCGCCTCGTCGTGCTCGGCATCCGCAAGAAGTGGCGCCACGTGCGGCGCTACGCCGGGCTCAGCGCGTTCCTGTACGTCGAGATGAACCGGGCGGCGCACCTGCTCGGCATGAAGGGCGGCGAGCTCGGGTGGACGCTGGAGGACAACGCCGCCATCAACGCGGGCATCCGGCTGATGGGCGGCCGGATCTACAAGAAGTACCGGGTCTACGAGCGGGCGCTCTGATCGACTTGGGGGCCGACTTGGGGGCCGACTTGGGGGCCGACGCGAACGCGCGCGCGAAGCTCGAGGGCGGCGGCGCCAGCGGGCGCGGCCGACGCAGCGGGGAGCTGGAGGAGGGAGCGGATCGATGAAGGTGCTGGTCACGGGCGCGAGCGGGTTCCTCGGCTCGCACGTCGCCGAGCAGCTCGTGCAGAAGGGGCACGGCGTCGTCGCCCTGGTGCGGCGCTCGTCGAGCACGAAGTTCCTGTCGTCGCTGCGCGGCGTCGAGCTCGCGTACGGCGCCATCGAGGACGCGGAGAGCGTCCGACGCGCGGTGGTCGACGCGGGCGTCGACGCGATCGTGCACTCGGCCGGGCTGGTCAAGGCGCGCGACGAGGCGGAGTTCTTCCGGGTCAACGTCGGCGGCACGCGGAACATGCTCGACGCGGCGAAGGCGGCGCCTTCCATGAAGCGCTTCGTGTTCGTCTCGAGCCTCGCCGCCATCGGCCCGAGCCTCGACGGCCGCCCCGTCGCGCCCGACGCGCGCCCGGCCCCGGTGACGCGCTACGGGCGCTCGAAGCTCGAGGCGGAGCGGCTGGTCCTCGCCGAGAAGGACGCGCTGCCCGTGGTCGTCCTGCGCCCCCCGATGATCTACGGCCCGCGCGATCAGGAGTCGTTCGCGTTCTTCCAGAGCGTCGCGCGCCGCTTCCTCCCGATGCTCGGCGACGGCAAGAACACGCTGAGCGTCATCTACGCCTCCGACGCCGCCGCCGCGTGCATCCGGGCGCTCGAGAGCGACGTGCCGAGCGGCCGGGCGTATTTCATCGACGACGGTCGCGTGTACGTGTGGCGCGACATGCTGGCGGACGTGGAGTCGGCGATCGGCGCGCGGGCGTTCGTCCGGGTCGGCGTGCCCTTCTCCCTCATGCGCGGCGCCGCGCTCGCGAGCGAGGGGATGAGCCGCCTCACCGGCAAGCCCGTGATGCTGACGCGCGACAAGCTGAACGAGCTCTCCGCGTCGCACTGGGTGTGCGACTCCGGCGAGGCGCGCCGGGAGCTCGGCTGGGAGCCCCAGGTGAGCTGGGCCGAGGGGACGCGCCGCGCGGTCGCCTGGTACCGAGAGCACGGCTGGCTCTGACGTGGCGCACGTGGCGCCGCGCCGCGCGCCGTTTGACGCTCGCCCGCGGGCTCCGTACCGTAAACACATGTCCCGCTGTACGTCGGCAGCTCCGGCCCTCGTTGCGGTAGCGCTCGGCTTGACGTCCGCGCCCGCGCAGGCCGAGGCGCCGCCCCGCGGCGACGCAGCGGCGGACGCCCCGCGCGCGGGCGGCGACGCAGCGGCGGACGCCCCGCGCGCGGGCGGCGACGCAGCGGCAGGCGCCCCGCGCGCGGGCGGCGACGCGCCTCGATCGGCGCTGCGCGGCGCCGTCGTTGTGGCGGTGGACGACGCGAGCGTCGAGGCGGCTCGCTCGCTCGCCCGCTCGATCTACCGCGACCCCGCGCTTCGTCCGCCCATCGACGAGGCGTCGGCGCAGGCGCTCGCCGGCGAGCCCCTCGCGCCGGACGCGCCGGCCGTCGTGAAGGAGCTCGCGGTGGTGCGTCGCTCGGCCGGGCGCGCCGAGTCCGAGCCGGTCGCGCGCCGGCTGCTCGCGTCGCTCGGCGCGGACGCCGGCGCGGCGCTCGTCGTGGCGGTGACCACGGCGCAGGGCCACCCCGTGGCGCGCGTGCTCCGCGTCGCCGGCGCGAGCTACGCACCGCTCGAGCTCGGCGCGACGATCCAGCGGACCGAGGAGGACGCGACCGCCGCTGCGACCTTCGACTGGCCGGGCGCGGCCGCGGCCGTCCGCGCGCTGCTCGCCGGCGACGCGCGAGACGAAGGCGCCGCGGCTCGCCCGGCGGCGCCGCCCGCGCGCGCAGCGGCGCGCAGCGGGCCGCTCCGCGGCGACGCGCGCGCGGGCGTCGATCTGACCTCGAAGGCCGCGGAGGGCGACCAGGGCTCGTCCGGGCGGCGCTCGGTGTGGAGCTCGCCCTGGTTCTGGGGGCCGCTCGCGGGCGTCGCCGTGACGGGCATCGCGGTGCTGGTGCTCGCCCAGACGGGGGGCGACGACGGCGGCACGGTTCACCTCCGCGGTCGGATCGCGCCATGACGCGACCCACCCGGCGCGGCCCGGCGGCGGTGGGCCACAGGCTCGCGGCGCTCCTGTGCCTCGCGATGGCCGCCGCGCCCGGGCCCGCCGCCGCCGCGCCCCGCATCTACGACGCGCCCGCCGCGACGCTCGACGGCAAGGCCACGCTCGCCGTCCCGCCGCCCCCGCCGGAGTACCACACCGAGGACCTCGGCTGGATCGAGTTCGCCTACCGCCCGTCGACCCGCGATCGCGTCCGCCCGCTGATCGTCCATGCCGGCGCCATCCGCGCCGAGCTCAGCGCCCTGCTCGGCCGCCCGGCGCTGGTCGCCCCCGTGAAGGTCCGGATCGCCGCCGTCCCCGCCGAGCTCGACAACCTCGTCCCCGGGGAGCTCGCGGGCCCGACGACCGCCGCGTCGTTCGGCGCGCTGCGGCTCGCTGTCCTGAGCGCCTCCCCGCGGCCGGGCGTCGACGCGCCCGATCTCGAGAGCGCCTTCCGCCACGAGCTCGCGCACCTCGCGCTCGACGAGGCCACGGGCGGCGCCCCGCTCCCGCGCTGGTTCCACGAGGGCTTCGCCGTCCATGCGGCGGGCGAGCGCGCCGCGCGCCGCGCGCAGCGGCTCTCCGTCGCCGCGCTCCGCGGGCACCTGCTCCCGCTCGACGACCTCGAGGCGAGCCTCGCGGGCGCCGCGGATCCAGCCGCGTCGGTGGCCCACGCGCAGTCGGCCGACGTCCTCCGCTTCCTCATCGAGGGCGAGCGGCGGCAGAGCTTCTCGCTCGCCCTCGACGCGGTGCGCGCCGGCGCGCCGCTCGCGGACGCGCTCGACGCCGCCTACGCCTCGACCCGCCACGACCTCGAGCTCGCCTGGCGCGACGACGTCGCGCGCCGCTACGGCTTCTTCCCGGTGCTGGTCGGCTCGCTGCTCTTGCTCGGGCTGATCGTCGCGGGCGCGCAGGGCGTGCGGCGGCTCCGCGTCCGCAAGCCGGCGGCGCCTCCCGCGCCGCACCGGCGGCTCCGCGCGGCGCCGGAGACGCGCCACCGGCCCGCGCGCGCGTCCACGGCCCAGCTCGTGGCCACCCTGGGCGCGCGCCACCGCGGCGAGGCGGACGGCGACACGGGCATCCCGAAGGTGGAGCACAACGGCCAGTGGCACACGCTCCACTGAACGCGGCCGAGGGCGGCGGGCCCGTGCCCGATCGCGCGCGGCAGCAGCGCCGCCTCATCGATCTCGCGCTCGGCGCCGCCTGGCTCGTCGGCCTCGCCGCGGCCTTGCAGATCCTCTCCGCGCTCCTCGGGTCGAGCCCGCTCGCCGCGGCGCTCGCCGGCGCCGTCGTCGCCGACCTCGTCGCGGTACGGGCCGGCGTGCAGTGGACCGATCCGCTGGAGCGGGAGGCCCCGGGCCACCGCGCGCGCCTGGCCCGCCGCGTCGGCCTCGGCGCCGCGCTCGGCGCGCTCGCCGTGGCGCTCGCGCTCGGCGCTTCCCTGGCCCTCGGCTGGGCGACCGTCGAGGCCGGCGCGCCGTCGTTGAGCTTCGCCTTCGCGCTGGCGCGCGCGGTCGCCCTCGCCGTCCGCGACGAGCTCCTGCTCTCGGGCATCCCGCTCGCCACCGCGGCGCGCGCCGGGCTCTCGAGCCGCTGGGCGGTGGCCTTCTCCGTCCTCGCCCACGGCGCCGCGCTCGGCCTCGCCCCGGGCGCGACAGCGTCGAGCTTCGCCCTCGCCGCCGCGCTCGGCGCGCTCACCGCGGCGCTGTTCCGCCACGGCCGCGGCGCGTTCGCCGCGGTCGCCGCCCACGCGAGCTTCACCGCGCTCACGGGCGCGGGCCTGCGCGGCTCCCTGCTCGACGTCACGTGGGTCGACGGCGCGCTCGCCGCCGGCACCCGCGCCTTCGGCCCGCCGGCCTGGCTCGCCGCGGCGGCGCTCGCGATCCTCGCCGCGCTCGTCCTCCGCGCCGGCGCGTCGCGCCCCGATCGACCCGCGCCCTGAGCGTCGCCGCCCGCGCGCTGCGGCCGCGCGCCTCCCTCACCTTCCCCCACGTTCCCCGCCGCCCCGGCGTCCGGTGAACCTCGCGTCCTCGCGAGGCGCGGCAGCCTCGCGTCGACAGCTGCAAGTCGCGGCCCCGGGAGATGCCGTGTTCATCGCGTCGGCCATTGCGACCGACTCGACGCCTCGATTTCGCGAGCGGCGCGTCAACGTCCTCCGGTTCGACACCGGCATTTCACAGCGCCGTGCGAACAGGGGCCCCACCGCGCAGATCGCGGCGCGACGCGCCCAAACGTCCCACAGCGCCTCACCCCCCGGACACGGCTATGTCATATTCCAGCGCACCGCGTCAAATGCACGTTGACGCGTTGCCTTCGAGGCATCAACGATCGTGCATGCATTGGGAAATGATCCGTCAGATTGCGCCGGTGGCGCTGCTCGTCGTCACCTCGACGGGCTGCGGCATGGCGACGATGGTGGACACGAACACGCGCTCCATCCAGGCGACCACGGAGGAGATGCGGCGCATGCGCGCGATGATCGAGGAGTCGAATGCGACGCTGCGGGAATCGCAGCGCGGCATCGAGCGCCTCGCCGAGCTGCGGCAGCCGATGGAGAAGGTCGCCGAGATGCAGGAGGCGATGGATCGGCTCGCCGAGCTCAAGGGGTCGATGGACGCGATGCAGCAGAGCCTGCGCGAGACCGCGAGCCTCGAGCAGTCGATGGATCGGCTGAGCGAGATGAAGGCGACGATCGCCGCGATGAACGAGAGCCTCGCGGGCATCCGGGGTCCGCTCGCCGACGTGGCTGCCCTGAACGCCCCGATGCGCGACGTCGCCGCCCTGAACGCCCCGATGCGCGACGTCGCCGGGCTGAAGCAGCCGATGGAGCAGGTCGCGACGCTGCGCGAGCCGATGCAGGAGGTGAGCAAGCTGTCGGCGCCGATGGAGGAGGTGAGCCGGCTCGGGGGCGACGCCTCGCGCCAGACCGGCCTCGTCGCCCTCGGCCTGCTCGGATGGGGCCTCGTGACGTTCCTCGGCGTGTATTTCGGCGTGCAGGCCGGCACCCGCCGCCAGCAGCGCCTCGCGCAGGGCGACGGGGACGCGGGCGATGCCCCTGCGGCCCCGGCCAGGCCCGTGTCCCGGGTCCTCGGCTCGAGCCAGAGCTTCGAGCGCCGCGCGCAGGTCAAGTCGACGTGATCGATCGCTGACGCACTCGCCCGCTGGCGAGCGGCGGAGCTGCCCGCCGCCCGCCGGCCGGCAGCGAGCTCCGGTCAGCCGCCCATCTCCGTCAGCCCCCCCTCAACGGTACGAGTCCCACATCGCCGACATGCGATCGGCCTGCCCTGCGGTGAACGCATCCATGCAGGAATCGTCGGTGTAATCCATGTAGTTTTCGATCGGGTCGAGCCCGCCTCCCCTGCAGGTGTCCTCGCCGCTCGGGCAACCGTACGCGGGCGCCCTCTCGCTCGCCGTGTCGTCGACATAGTCCCCGGTCTTCGAGCAGCCGCCCTGGAACGTGTGGTAGAGGCCGAGCCAGTGACCGACCTCGTGCGTCGCCGTATCTCCCTCGTTGTACGGCGCTGCGCGGCCGCCGGGCAGCGAGGATTGGAGCACCACGACCCCGTCCATCTTCGGGCTCCTCGCATAGTCCGAGGGGAACGTGGCCCAGCCGAGTAGCCCGCCGCCCAGGTTGGCCGTGTAGAGATTGAGGTGGTCGGGCCCACCCTGACGGAGCGCATTCTTGGCGTTCCGCTCGGCCGTGGAGCCCTGCCCCATCGTGTACCAGGTCGCGTTCGTGGTCCGATCGGTCGAGGCCAGATTGAACTGGAAACGAGTGCCCGCGTAAGCGGCGTTGAGCACATCGATCTGCCGCTTGATCACCTCATCAGGCACGTCGCCATTCGAGACACCCGCCCCCTTGTTGATGACGTGGACGTGCACGGGGATCACGACCGACGTGCCCGCGGTGAACCCGGCCGGCACCCGGCTGCGGACGAGCAGTTCGACCTCCTCCTTCTCCGTGTCGCTCAGCTCGACGGTCCCGCAGCTACGTCGCAGCGGAGCCGGGGCCGCCTCCACCTGCTCGGGATCGACATCGGCGACGGCCGGCGCTTCCTCCGCGGGGGTCGAGGGGTCGCTGTTGCACGCGGCGCTCAAGCCAGCGATCACGACTAAGGCAAGTACCTCCGCACACGTCCGAGCTCGCATGGACATTCTCCTTGGTTCAGGCCCCGCAAAGGAAGCAGGAATATATATCCACCGTGACAATCGGTTCAATTCCAAAAGACCGATTCCGCTCAAGGCGACAAGGTAAGATTCCACGTCTTGGTCGTCTTGCGCCTTTCGGTCGACCGCCGGCTGGATCGGCGGGCGCGATGACGCGGCGCAATGACGTGCGCGGAGCGGAGACGCTTGCTGCTCCAACTTGGAGCGATCGCTCCATTATGGAGCACGCGAGCCTCGGCTTTTTATCGAGCGACCCTCGACTCGAATCCACGCGGCGATCGCGGGTCGACCGTTCCGCCTGTTCCATGTTTCAGCGTCTCATCCCCGACGCTCCCCCTGGAGCTCCTCCAGGTTTCTGGGACCATTCCTGATGAGTCCGTGCGCAACGCATCCGCCTGGTTTGTGGAGTTCAAGCCACGCTTGAATAAGGGCGCACTCGGTTGCCCGACTCGCCATCTGCCACCTTCCGAGTGTGGGCCCTGCTCCTTTCTCCTCGGGTCGCGCAGGGCCGCGCCGCGCGAGCGGGCCCCGCGTACGCGCGCGAGATCGACATCGCGCCCGCCCGGCGACCGCGCGGCGGCGTTCCCGCCGCGGGCGGCGAGGCACGGCGAGCCCGGCGGCGCTCGAGCGATCTCACTCATCCCGGCGCGCGGCGCGTCGAGCAACCGCGCCGCGCCGCGCGTCCGGCGAGCTCCGTGCATCCTGATTGCAGTACCGTCGGGGCGACGGTAGATGTCTCGCATGGCGCGTTCGAAAGCAGGTCAGTCCGCGGAGCAGCTCCGCGAGCAGATCAGGGCGGCCGGCCTGCGAGCCACCTCACCGCGGATCGCGGTGCTGCAGAGCCTCGGCCGCTCGCGGACGCCCGTCAGCCACGCCGAGCTCGCGGCCGAGCTCGCTCCGAAGGGCTGGGATCGCGCCACCATCTACCGGAACCTCATCGATCTGACCAACGCGGGGCTCGTGCGCCGCACCGACATGGGCGACCACCTCTGGCGGTTCGAGCTGCGCGAGGGCACCGGAGAGCACGCGACGGGCGAACACCCGCACTTCATGTGCGACACGTGCGGTGATGTGCTCTGCCTCCCCGACGAGAGCATCGAGATCAAGCCGGCGCGCGGCGCGCCCCGCGCGCTGCGGCGCAAGGGTCTGCAGATCCAGATCAAGGGCCGCTGCGACCGGTGCGTGCAGCCCTGAGCCGCGGGGCAGCCCTGAGCCGCGGGGCAGCCCTGAGCCGTGGGGCAGCCCTGAGCCGCGGGGCAGCGGGAGCCGCCGTGACCTTGGGCCGCCGGCCAGCCCGGAGCCGCCTGTAAAAAAGCGCCGTCGGGCGAGAGGCAGGGCCGTCGCTGCATCTCGATTGCAGCTTCAACTTGATGTTGATCGTGGTCGGACGCTCGGGCATAGCCTCCCGCGCCCATGCTCGCGCTCGTCGTCGCCCTGTCGCTCGCCGGTCTCGCCGCCGGGCCGCTCCTCGTGGCGCTCGGCCGGCGCCGGACGCTGCCGACGTCCGCGCTCGACGGGCTGACGCTCGGCCTCGTCCCCGCCCTGGTCCTCTCGCGTCACCTGCCGCACGCGGTCGAGGAGATCGGCGCGCAGGCGGTCCTCTGGGCGGCGCTCGGCTACGCGGCGCTCTGGCTCACGGAGCACCGGCGGCGCGGCGCGGGCGAGGTGGTGGGGCGGGAGGTCGCGTTCTCGGCGCTCGCCGTGCACGGGCTGCTCGACGGCGCCGGGCTCGCGCTGGCCGCGGCCGCCGCTGACGGCAGCGCAGACGGCGCGCTCTTCGCGGTCGCCGTCCTCGTGCACCGCCTCCCGGAGGGGCTGTCGCTCGCCGCGCGCTTCCTGCCCGCCTGGGGGTGGCGGCAGCTCGCCGTGCGCCTCGGGCTCCTCGGGTTGCTCACGCTGCTCGGCGCCCTGCTCGGTCAGCGCCTCATGGAGAGCCTCCCGCACGAGTCGTTCGAGGTGTTCATCGCCTTCGGCCTCGGCGTCCTCCTCCGGATCGTGGTCCACACGCACGACGCCCCGCCGCGGAGCCGGGCGGCGCGGACGGCGAGCGCCGTCGCCTTCGCCTCCGGGCTCTGCGTCGCGCTCGCGCTCCCCAGCCCGGAGAGCTTCTTCTCGCACGCCCACCCGACCGAGCTGCCGATCGCCGAGTCGCTCGGCCCGCTGTTCGTCGAGACCGCGCCCGCCGTGCTCGCCGGGCTCGCCGCGGCGGGGCTCGCGCGCGCGTACCTCCCCCGTCACCTCGCCGGATTCGCAGGATCGCCGCGCGGCGGCGCCGCGCTGTCCCGGGCCGCCCGCGGCGCGGCGCTCGGGCTGCCGCTCCCCGCCGGCTCGCGCGGCGTCTCGGCGCTGCTGCGGCGGCTCCTGCGCGCGGGCGCTCCGGTCGCCGCGGTCGTCACCCTCGGCGCGTCAGCGCTCGACGTGGGCAGCGCGCTGCTCTCGCTGCGGCTGCTCGGCCTGCCGCTCACCGCCGCGCGCCTCGCGGGCGGCGCGCTCCTCGCCGTGCTGGTCGCGCTCCTCGTCGCCAGGGTGGTCGGCGCCTCGCGCTCCGTCGCCGGGGCCTCTGGCTCGCCCGGATCCGCCGCCGGGACGGCCAGCGCGCCGGCCTCGATCGCGCCGCCGCGATCCAGCGAGCCGCCTGCCGGCGCCGGGGCCGCCGCGCCGCTGGCGACGCGGCTCCGCGCCGCCGTCGTCGAGGCCGTCGGGCCGGCGCTCGACCAGGTGGCCGCCTGGTACCTCGTGGGCCTCGTGCTCGCCGCCGTGCTCGAGGCGACGATCGATCCAGCCGCGGCGCGCGCGATCGGCGCGCCGGCCGACGTCGTGGTGAGCGCGCTCGCCGCCGTGGCCGTCCACGTGTGCGCGCAGGGCGCGACGGCGCTCGCCGCGGTGATGATCCACAAGGGGTTCTCCATCGGCGCGGCGCTCGCGTTCCTCCTGGCAGGGCCCGCGACCAACGTCGCGGTGCTCGCCGTGCTGAAGCGCTCGCTCGGCGCGCGCGCCGCCGCCGCGCTCGCGATCTCCAGCGTCGCTCTCGCCGTCGCGGTCGGCCTCGCCGCGAACGCCCTCGTCCCCGGCGCGTCGGTCCCGGAGCTCCACGCGCTCGCGGCGCACGAGCACGCGGTCGTCGAGTGGGTCTGCGCGGCGGCGCTCGGCGCGCTCCTGCTCGCGAGCTTCACGAGGCTCGGGCCGCGCGCGTGGTTCGGCCACATGGGCGGCCATGCCGACGCCCCCGCCTCGGCGGAAGCGGCGCCGCACGCGCCCTCGTGCGCCGCGCACGCGCCCCCGCTCGGCGCGCCGGCCGATCACGTCGACCGCACCCCCGTCCCGTTCGCCAGCGCGCCGCGCGCCTGACGCACGACTCACGGAGGCTCGTCCCGGCAGGCGCCGCGCGCTCGGCAGCGGCCGTCGTTCAGCGGATCCAGTACCTGCCGAGCAGCACCAGCACCATCGCCCAGAACACCACCGCGAGACCCGCCGCGACGAGCATGGCCGGCGGCTGCCGCCTCCCGTGCTGCACGAGGCGGCCGAGCGCGCCGACCGACCCGCCGCGCAGCCCGACGCTCTCCGGCGCGAGGCGGAGCTTGTCGCCGAGGCCGACGTCCGAGGCGCGCCGCCCCTTCTGCCCTCTGAATCGCGCCGCGCGCAGCTCCCGCAGCACGGCCTCGAGCTCCTTCGCGAGCAGGCCCGCCGATGCGATCCGGGCGTCGGGCTCGCGCTCGAGACAGGCGTCGACGATGTGGCAGAGGCGCGGCGGCAGCCCCGGCCGGCGCGAGGCGATCGGGTCGCAATCCTTGCTCAGGATGCGGACCATCAGCGCGTTGTAGTTCGGCGCCTGGTGCGGCAGCGTCCCGGTCAGCGCCTCGTACATGACGACGCCCAGCGACCAGAGGTCGGCGCGGCCGTCGAGATCCTCGCGCCCCGCGGCCTGCTCCGGCGCCATGTACGCTGGCGACCCGACGACGCAACCCGTGTGGGTCAGCGCGAAGTTGTGCTCCTTCTCGAGCACCTTGCTGATCCCGAAGTCCAGGATCTTCCCCACGAGCTCGCCCAGGTGGTTGCGATGCACGTAGATGTTGGCGGGCTTCAGGTCGCGGTGGATGATCCCCTGCTGATGGGCCATGTCGAGCGCCCGCGCGAGGCCGGTGAAGATCTCGACCAGCGTCTCCGGCTCGATGGTGCCCTCGCGCCGCAGCCACTCGTCGAGCCCCTCGCCGACGAGCAGCTCGAACACGAGGAACGGCGAGCCGTCCTCGGCCTGACCGAGATCGAGGATCTCGACGATGCTGGGGCTGCGCACGCGCCCGCTCGCCTTCGCCTCGTTGAAGAAGCGCTGGAGCGCGACGGCGTCCTCGGCCACCTCGGGGCGCATCACCTTGAGCGCCACGTCGCGATCGATGAGCTCGTTCTTCGCGGCCCACACCGACCCGCTGGCGCCTCGGCCCAGGAGCTTCACGAGCCGGTAGCGAGACTGGATGAGATCGCCGGGGTTCACTGCTGCGCCGAGGTGTCTCTGAGGGAGCGGGGGAGAGGATGCCTTACCCCCGACCCACGTCTGCGACGGGGCGGAGGATAACCCGACGCACCGGCGAGCGGTACCGCGCGGCGTCATCTCCAGCAGCAAGCAAAAGTTCGCGAGCCGGGGAAGCGACAGCGCGCCTCCCCTCCTCCGCGCCGCCGGCGCGAGCGCGAAGCCAGCCCTGGAGCAGTTCACGGCGCGACGGCGCCACGCGCGCTTCACGCGCTCGACGGCGAGGGGTGAAGGAGAGGGGGCGCGAGGGTCACAGCGCAATTTTCTCGTGCGCTGGACCCTGCGCCGCTCGGGTGGGGTCGATCAGACGTCGTAGTAGAGGAAGAACTCGTGCGGGACCGGGCGGAGCCGGATCGCGTCGACCTCGCGCTCGCGCTTGTAGTCGATCCAGGTCTTGAGGATGTCGCGGGTGAAGACGTCGCCGCGGAGCAGGAACTCGTGATCGCGCTCGAGGGCGGAGAGCGCCTCGTCGAGCGAGCCCGGCATGTGCGGCACTTCCTTCAGCTCCTCGGGCGAGAGCGCGTAGATGTCCTTGTCGAGCGGGTCGCCCGGGTCGATCCGGTTCTGGACGCCGTCGAGGCCGGCCATCATCATGGCGGCGAAGGCGAGGTACGGGTTGCAGCTCGCGTCCGGGAAGCGGACCTCGATGCGGCGACCCTTCGGGCTGTTGCCGGGGGCCAGCGGGATGCGGATCGACGCCGAGCGGTTGCGGCTCGAGTACGCGAGGTTCACGGGCGCCTCGTAGCCCGGGACGAGCCGGCGGTAGCTGTTCGTCGTCGGGTTGGTGAGCGCGGCGAGCGCCTTCGCGTGCTTCAGGATGCCGCCGATGTACCAGAGGCCCGTGTCGGAGAGGCCCGCGTAGCCGTCGCCGGCGAAGAGCGGCTTGCCCTCCTTCCAGAGCGACTGGTGGCAGTGCATGCCGCTGCCGTTGTCGCCGAAGACCGGCTTCGGCATGAACGTCACCGACTTGCCGTGCTTGCGGCCGACGTTCTTGATGACGTACTTGAACCACATCAGGTTGTCGGCCATCGACGTCAGCGTCGAGAACTTGATGCCGATCTCACACTGGCCGGCCGACGCCACCTCGTGGTGGCCGACCTCGACTGGGATGCCGGTCTCGATGAGCGTCGACATCATGTCCGCGCGCAGGTCGCCGAGCGTGTCGGTCGGCGCGACGGGGAAGTACCCCTCCTTCTGCCGGATCTTGTGCCCGAGGTTCACGCCGGCCTTGCCGGAGTTCCAGGACGCCTCCTCGCTGTCGATCTCGTAGAAGGCGCCGCGCGGGGAGCTCTCGTACCGGACCGAGTCGAAGACGAAGAACTCGGCCTCGGGCCCGAAGTAGGTCGTGTCCGCGATGCCGCTCGCGCGCAGGTGGTTCTCGGCCTTCTGCGCGATGTAGCGCGGGTCGCGGCCGTACGGCTGGCCGGTCACCGGGTCGCTGATCTTGCAGACCATGCTGAGCGTCTTCTGGGCGTGGAAGGGGTCGAGCTTCGCCGTCGACGCGTCGGGCGTCATCAGCATGTCGCTCGCGTTGATCGGCTGCCATCCGCGCACCGACGAGCCGTCGAAGCCGATCCCCTCCTCGAAGATGTCCTCGTTCAGGCGGGACGCCGGGATCGTCGTGTGCTGCCAGATGCCGGGCAGGTCGATGAACTTGAGATCGACAAATTTAACGTCGTTTTCCTTCGCAAACGCGACGACATCTTTCGGCTTCATGATTCTTCCTCTACCTCGCTGACTCGCTGCTCTCGCTGGATGTGATTCGAAGACGCGCGGGATCGTGCTCGCTGCTGCTCTCTCGCTTCTGCTTGCTCGGCTCTCGAGCCTGTGACCCGTCGCGATGCCCTGTGACGCTCTGCCCGCGGCTCGCCTAGATGGCGTCCTCGCCGCGCTCCCCCGTACGGATCCGCACGGCCTCCTCGACGGGGACGACGAAGATCTTTCCGTCGCCGATCCGGCCCGTCTTGGCGCTCTTCTCGATGGCGTCGATCACGTCGCTGACCATGCTGTCCGGCACGACGATGTCGACCTTCACCTTCGGGACGAAGTCGACGACATAGGCCGACCCCCGATAGACTTCCTTCTTGCCGCCGGTCCGACCGAAGCCCTTTACCTCGGTCACCGTCATGCCCTGAATCCCGACCTCGGCGAGGGCGTCCTTGACCTCGTCGAGCTTGAACGGCTTGATGATCGCCTCGACCTTTTTCATTGCGCACGCCTGTGGTGACCGGGTGACCGCCGGGGTAAAAAACCCGCACGCTCACCCGAAAAGCCCCGCCGGAGCAGAGCCGGTAAAGGGTGGACGCCTCCGCCGGCGGCCTCCCGTCGATGTGCCGGGCGCCGCCCGGCTCCGATCCGTGACGGGGTCCGCCCGGTCCACCGGGCATTGCCCCGCCGCTGTCAATGACTCAGGGACCCGTCCGACAGAGCCGGATCGGCGACCCCTCGCCCCGGCCGCTGGCGCAGCGTCCGGAGGTCCACGCTGGTGTACCCAAGCTCATGTTTCCGGAATGTTTCGCGCACCGTACGTGCGTGAGAAAAGTGGATCCGGCGTCTGAAAATCGGAGCCAGCTTACTTTTTTCAGGGCGCCGGACCCGGGGGTGGAGCCCGCGCTCCCCGGACCCGCCGGGGGGTGGGGCTCGCTTTGACCACGTCCCCCTACCCCACGGCCCCCCGTGGATGGGCCCGCTCTGCCGGCTCCTCCCCGTACGGAAGAGCCCGTTTCCCGGCCTCTCGAGGGGGTCGCGCCGCCCCAGCTGACGACCACGGCGCGCTCGCCTTGTCCTGGTGACGCGGCTCGAATAGTCTGCGCTGGCGAATCCAGTCGCGGGACAGCCCTGCCTGATGGCTTTGCCGAACAAAGCGAAGATCCCGGTAGGCACGGTCCTCGCCGGAAAATACCGCATCACACGCGAGATCGGACGCGGCGGCATGGCTGCCGTGTACGAGGCCGAGCACATCGACATCGGCAAGCGGGTGGCGATCAAGGTGCTTGCCCAGGAGCTGACGACGTCGGCGGTCGTGGTCGAGCGCTTCCTCCGCGAGGCCCGGGCGGCGGCGTCGATCCGCAGCCCGTTCATCTGCGACGTCTACGACTCCGGCAAGCTCGACGACGGGCGGCCCTTCCTGGTGCTCGAGCTCCTCGAAGGCGAGTCGCTGTACGAGCGCATGACGGTGATCAGGTACCTCGACCCCGAGACCACCGTCGCCGTGATGTCGCAGGTCTGCCGAGGGCTCACCAAGGCGCACGCGGCCTCGATCGTCCACCGCGACCTCAAGCCGGAGAACATCTTCCTCACGAAGGACGAGGAGGGCCGGCTCTGCGCGAAGATCCTCGATTTCGGCCTCGCGAAGTTCTACGCGCCGGTCGACGGGGGCGACGCGCAGGCGCGCCTCACGCGCGAGGGCGCGGTCTTCGGGACGCCGGCGTACATGAGCCCGGAGCAGGTGCGCGGCCAGGGCGCGGTCGATCACCGCGCGGATCTCTGGGCGCTCGGCTGCATCACGTACGAGTGCCTCACCGGCCGCACCGTCTGGCAGACCGAGCAGGGCGTCGCGATGACGTTCGCGCAGATCGCGAACGCGCCGCTGCCGCAGCCCGCGGCGCTCCGTCCCGACCTGCCGCCGAGCTTCACCGCGTGGTTCGAGAAGGCGCTCGACCGCGCGATCGACCGGCGCTTCCAGACCGCGAAGGAGTTCGCCGACGAGCTCTCGGTCGCGCTCGGCGTCGCGCAGCCGCGCGGCGCGGAGCCGTCCCAGGTCGGGCTCCTCCCCACGAACAGCGACCCGCCGCCCGACGTGACGTTCGACCCGCCGGGCGTCGTCCGTGTGACCCCCAACGAGGCGCGGCGGACCGTGCCCTCGGGCCCGGCGGAGCGCGGGGGAGATCCGCTCGGCGCGCTCGATCTCTCCGGCGCGCCGGGCGCCGCGACGGCCGGGCGCATGAGCCAGGGCATCGGGCAGCAGATCACGTTCTCCGGCGGCTCGGGCGACGCTTCGCTCCCCGACGCGCTCGCGCATCGATCGGCGCCGAGGCGCGGCGGCGCCGGCCGCGCGCTCGTCCTCTTTGGCGTGCTCGCGCTCGCCGCGGGCGGCGCGTACGCCGGCTACCGCCAGTTCCTCAAGCCGACGGCCCTGCCGCCGGTCTTGTCGAGCTCCGCGGGGCCGCCGTCGCCCAGCGCGCCGTCGTCCTCCGCGGTCACCAACGTGCCGGCGCGCGCCGAGGCCCCGGTCGAGCAGCCCGGCCTGCCCTGGCCGCCGCTCGTCGCGCAGGCGCAGGAGTCGATCGCCGCGGGCGATCTCAAGGCCGCGATCAGGCTGCTGAGGGACGCCCAGGAGAAGGGCAACCACCCCGTGCCGCGGACGCTGATCGAGCACGTGCAGGTCGCCCTGAAGGACGCGAGCGGCAAGGCGCCTTGCCAGCTCACCGGCCTCGCCAGGCCGCGCACGCACGATCTCGTGCGCGAGGGCGGCCGCGCCATCGGGGCCAGCCGGCCCTCGATCGCGCTCGGGCCGCGCGGCGCGGTCGTCACCTGGACCGACTCGCACGAGGGCACCGAGCACGCCTACACGGCGGCGCTCGACAGCGCGATGCGCCCGTCGTCGCCGGCGCTCGACGTGACGCCCGAGGGCCGCGCCATCGGGCGCCCCGAGCTCACCGCCGCCGGCGAGCGGCTGGTGCTCACGTACTGGGACGGCAAGGGGCCGGAGGCCGGCGTGCAGGTTCGCTGGCTCGACGGCGACGGCCGGATCGACGGCCCCGCGATGATGGTCTCCCGCTTCCCCCGCGGCGGGAACTCGTGGCCCTCGCTCGCGCGCACCGCCGAGGGGTTCGTCATCACGTGGTCGGACGACGGCGACAACGCCTCCTCCGAGGACCTCTTCATGCGCCGCCTCTCGCCGAACCTCGATCCGGTCGGCGAGATCATCCGGCTGACGGACGTCACCCCGACGGGCCCCTCGAAGCCGCGCGTCCGCTTCCCGTCCGTGGCGGTGATGAGCGACGTGATGCACCTCGCCTTCCGCTTCGATCGCGAGCCGACGCGCATCATCCAGTACATGCGCCTCCCGCTCGCGAGCGTGGACAAGGGGCTCCCGCCGGCCAGCCCCGGCAAGCGCGCCGACCGCGCGCTCGGCGAGCTGTCGCTCGTGAACAGCGACCGTGCGCGCAGCGACAGCCCGTCGCTCGCGTGCGGCGCGGGGAGCTGCTTCGTCGTCTGGCACGGCGAGCCGCCGATCGGGGGCGCCTCCGCGGCCTACATCGACCCCGCCAAGGGCCAGCCGCTCTGGCGCAAGCGGTTCTCGAAGGCCGGCGGTCGCCCGGCGGTCGCGATCGCGCCGACGGGCCAGGCTCAGCTCGTCTGGTTCGAGCAGGGCCGCCTCCTCACCGCGTCGATGAACCGTGACGGCATCGGCGCCCCCACGAAATTCGCCCGCGTCAGCGGCGACCAGCCGGCGCCCTCGATCAGCCCCGGCGCGAGGCCCGGAGAATGGTATGTCGCCTGGCTTGACTACGAGGCGGGTCATCTCGAGCCGTACGCCGCTCGCATCCAGTGCCGGTGACCCCATGCTCATCCTCCCACCTCGAAGCGAGGTCCGCGCCCGTCCGATCGAGACCGAGCGGCTGATCCTCGTGCCGATCGACCCGTCCGACGGCCCCGAGCTCTGGCTTGCGGTCAGCGGCTCACGCCCGACCCTCCAGCGCTGGCTGCCGTGGGTGCAGTTCCACACCGACCCGGCCGCGAGCGTCCGCTTCGCCGAGGCGTGCGCCGCCGACTGGGATCATGGCAGGGCGCTGCGCTTCGTCATCCGCGAGCGCGCGCACCGCTCGCTCGCCGGCGTGGTCGGCCTCGAGGCGTGCGTGCACCTGCACCGCTCCTGCGAGCTCGGGTACTGGCTGCGCAAGGAGGCGACCGGACGCGGGCTCATGACCGAGGCGGCGAAGGCGGCGCTCGGGTTCGCGTTCAACCACATGGGCGCACACCGGGTGCGGGTTGCAGCCGCGACGGACAACCACGCCTCGCTCGCGGTCATCGGCCGGCTCGGCTTCCGCTTCGAGGGCATCGCCCGGCAGGCCGAGTGGTGCGACGGCCGCTGGCTCGATCACTCCGTCTTCGCGCTCCTGGCGACCGATCCCAGGTGAGCGGCGCCCGCGCGGGACGTGGGAGACCGCGCGCGCGGGATGCCGCACGTGCGCCGGGCGAAGCGCGCTAGCATCGCACCCTTCGCCGTGGCCCGTCGTCGCCTCCTCCGCTGGCCCCGCGGCACGATGCCGCTGGTGCCGCTCGCGCCCGCGATCGTGATCGCCGTGGGGATCGCCACAGCGGTGGCGATCGCGGTGATCGGTATTCGCCAGCTCGCGAGCATGAGCGATCAGGCCGCGAGCCTGCGCGCGGAGGTGCTGTCTGCGACGCTCGTGGCGCGGCTCCGCGGGACGCCGGAGGGCGAGCGGGCGGAGTTCCTGGGGATGGCGGCGCGGCGGGCTACGGCGGAGATCCTGCTCGTCGAGCAGAGCGGGCAGGTGCTGGTCAACGAGAGCTTCGGCGCCCCGGCCAAGGCCGACATCTTCCAGATGCTCACCCAGGGCAAGGGCGAGGCGACGACCTCGCTCGGCCGCGTGCGGTTCGCGGCGCGCCCGCTGCACCCGCCGCTCTCCAACCTGACGGTGATCACGTTCGTCTCGGCGCCGAGCCCGCCGCCCCACTCGATCGCCCTCGGCAACGCCGTCGCGGCGCTCACGACGCTGCTGCTCGGCGTGGCGGTCGCGGTCGCGCTCTCCTTCACCAAGGCGGCGCGCGACGACGTCGACTACCTGCGCGAGCGCATCACGGCGATGGCGCGCGGTCATGGCCCGGGCGCGACGAACGCGGACGTGATCCCGGTCGAGCCCGTGCCGATCAGATCGCTCGATCAGGTCGGCCTGCTGACGGCGGCGTTCAACCTGCTGATCACCCGCTTCGCCGCGGCGGAGCGCACCTACCGGGCGGATCTCCAGCAGGCGTCCGCGATGGACCGCGAGCGCTCGGCGTTCCTCGCGGGGCTCAGCCACGAGCTGCGCACGCCCCTCAACGCCATCCTCGGGTTCGCGCACGTCCTCGAGAGCGAGGTCGACGGGCCGCTCAGCCAGGACGCGCGCGAGGCGCTCTCCGTCATCCGGCAGAGCGGCGAGCACCTGCGCACGCTCATCGACGACATCCTCGATCTCTCGGCGCTCGAGACGGGCAAGCTGCAGCTCTCCCGCCGCGCCGTGAACCTGCGCGCCCTCGTCGATCAGGTGATGCGGGAGGCGTCCGCGGCGGCCCGCGACAAGCCCGTCCAGCTCCGCGTCACCGGCGACCACGGCCTGCTCGCGCACGCCGATCCGCGCAGGGTGCGGCAGATCCTGACGAACCTCGTCTCGAACGCCGTCAAGTTCACGGCGCGCGGCTCGGTGACGGTCCACATCGCGGGGCGCGGCCGCTACGCGGCGATCGTCGTCCAGGACACCGGCCCCGGCATCCCGCCGGAGGAGACGTCGGCGGTCTTCGAGGAGTACCGGCAGACCGGCGACGTGCGCTCACGCCGGGCCGGCACGGGGCTCGGGCTCTCGATCGCGCGGCGCCTCGTGCTGATGCACGGCGGGACGATCCAGCTCGAGAGCGAGCTCGGGCGGGGCTCGACCTTCACGATCACGCTGCCGATCTGGCTGGATCCCAACCGCGCGCCCTCGCTGGCCCAGCCCGCGTCCGACGCGTCGCCGCCGCCGGGCGAGGCCGGCGGCGGCCGCCCAGGGGGGAGGATCGCGTGACGGAGGAGCGCATCAGGAACGACGCGATCCACTTCGCGCGGCGCGTGCTCGTCCGCCAGGCGCTGGTCGGCGTCGCCGCGTTCGGCGCGATCGCGGCGCTCGCGCCGAAGCTGCTCATCCTGGAGCAGGGCGTCGCGACGAGCGTGCTCTCGGTCGGCGCGAAGATCGCCCTCGCCGCGATCGGCGCGACCACGTTGCTGACCCTGCTCCGGCTGCGCACCCACCGGGACCTGCTGCGCTCGCTCATGATCGGCGCGCGCGACATCGATCACGAGGAGCTCGAGCGCTTCGCCGAGCTGCCGCCGTCGCTGGCGGTGCGCTTCGTGCTGGCGAGCTCGACGATCTCGAGCCTCATGATGATCCCGGGGATCAGGCCGGAGAAGCTCGACGACGGCCGCGCGGTGAGCCTGCTCATCCTCGCGATCACGATCCTCAGCGCGTCCGCGATCCCGCACTACGTGCTGACGCGCGCCACGACGTTCAGCCTCTTCGAGATCAGCCCGGCCGAGGCGATCGGCGCCCTGCTGGAGACGGCCGAGCTGTACCAGACGCCGCGCCGGCGGGTGACCTACAAGCTGCTCCTGTCCGTCGCCGCGCCGGTGCTGCTCGTCGGCGTCGGGGCGGTGCTCATCGCGAACGCGCACCTCCAGACGTTCATCGAGCGGAGCCGCCGCGCCACCGCGGCGCTCGTCGCGCGCACGGCGCTCGACCCGGCGCTCGGGGCCATCGAGGAGGCCGAGCGCAACGACGTCGTGGCCGCCGCGGCGGAGTTCGGGTTCCTCGCGCGCGTGGAGCAGGACTGCGTGGACGCGGAGCCCTCCTTCGGCCGCGAGGCCGACGGGCAGATCGCGGTGATCACGCCGCTCGACAAGGGGGGCTGCGTCAACATCCGGTTCTCCGCGGACCTCGAGCCCTCCGCCGCGATCTTGGGCGCGCTCGTCGCGTTGCTCGCGGTGCTCGTCGCCGGCGCGCTCGGAAACCTCTTCGGCCGCGTGCTCGCGGCGGATCTCGTGCACGCCACGAAGCAGGTGCGCCTGCTCGGCACGGACAGCGTGCTCCGCGGCGCCACGCAGATCGCGCGCCCCGCCCGGTTCGCCGTCGTCGCCCGGCTCGGGCACGCGATCGAGGATCTCGCCGAGCGCTTCCGCGTCTTCGCCGCGGCCCAGGAGCGCGCGCTCGAGGCCCGCGAGGCCGCGCAGCGCATGCGCGGCCTCCTGTTCGCCAGCGTGAGCCACGACCTCAAGAGCCCGCTGAACGCGATCCTCGGGTTCGCTGATCTCGTGGGCCAGGAGGATCTGACCGACGCGCAGCGCGAGAGCCTCGAGCTCATCTCGACGCGCGGCCGGGAGCTCCTCGGCCTCATCGAGTCGATCCTCGACGCCGCCCGCGTCGAGGCCGGGCAGCTCACGCTCGAGCCGCAGCCGACGTCCGTCGGCTCGCTCATCGCGGGCGCGATCCGCAAGGCGCGCGAGCTCGCGAGCGACGCCGACGGAGAGGTCGTCGTGGAGGTCGGCGACACCCTGCCGCTGATCCCGGTCGATCAGGCGTACGCGACGCGGGCGCTCGCGGTCATCGTGGCGCACGCGCTCAGGACCGGCGCGGCCGACCCGTCCGCGCGCCTCGTGCGCCTCACCGCGACGATGGCCGGTGAGTTCAACAGCGAGGTCCGCATCGACGTCGAGTACGGCAGCCGCGACGTGCCGCCGGAGGAGCTGGAGGCCCTGTTCAGCCGGCAGACCACCGCGCGCGGGCGCGGCCTGACGCTCGGCCTCAGCCACGCGCGCTCGGTGATCGAGCTCCACGGCGGCTCGCTCGAGGTGGACGGCGCCCCCGACGGCCGCCCGCTCTGCCGCGCCCGTCTGCCGCGCGTCCCGCCCCCGCGGCGTCCCCGCCTGTCGTCGGTCCCCGCGCTCGGCTGACCCCGCCCGCGGCCGCGCGAACGGCGCGTTGCCGCCGCGCGGATCGGCTCCCATCGCTTCCCTTCGCCGTCTTCCCGCGGTACTCCCGTGGCATGCCTGAACGGGCGCTCTCTCCTGCCGAGACAGGCGACGACGATCGCTTCGATCGCCTCTTCCGGCCTGCCTCGCTCGCCGAGTACGTCGGCCAGGACAAGCACACGGAGAACCTCAAGGTCTTCGTGGAGGCCGCGCGCCGGCGGCGCGAGCCGCTGGACCACATGCTCTTCTGCGGCCCGCCCGGGCTCGGCAAGACCACGCTCGCCCACATCCTCGCCCGCGAGATGGGCGTGACCCTCCACGTCACGAGCGGGCCGGCGATCGAGCACAAGGGCGCGCTGGCCGGGCTGCTGACGAAGCTGGAGCGCAACGACGTCCTGTTCATCGACGAGATCCACCGGCTCACGCCGGCGGTCGAGGAGAGCCTCTACCCCGCGATCGAGTCGTTCAAGATCGACATCATGACCGGCGACGGCCCGTACGCGACCACGATCCAGCTCGCGCTCAAGCCGTTCACGCTCGTCGGCGCGACGACCCGCACCGGGCTGCTCACCGCGCCGCTGCTGTCGCGCTTCGGCCACGTCGTCCGCCTCGACTTCTACCCGGTCGAGGAGCTCGAGCGCATCGTGCAGCGCAGCGCCGGTCTGATCGACGTGCCGATCGACGCCGGCGGGGCGCGCGAGATCGCGGCGCGTGCGCGGGGCACCCCGCGCGTCGCCAACCGCCTCCTGCGCCGCGTCCGCGACTTCGCCGAGGTGCTCGGCGACGGCGCGATCACGATGGCGATCGCGCGCAAGACCGCGGAGCGGCTCGAGATCGACCCGGCCGGCCTCGATGAAATGGACCGCAGGCTGCTGCGCGTCATCATCGACCACTACGACGGCGGCCCGGTGGGCGTCGACACGCTCGCGGCGGCGCTCAGTGAGCCGCGCGACACCATCGAGGACGTGTACGAGCCGTTCCTGCTGCAGCAGGGCTTCCTCGGCCGCACGCCGCGGGGCAGGATCGCGACCCGCCGCGCGTACGAGCACCTGGGCCTCGACGCGCCGGCGGCGAAGCAGGGGGATCTCTTCTCGTAGCCCTGCGCGGCGCCGATGCGCCGGGGTCGAGCGTCTGCGCTGCGATCGCGCCCTCCTGGGAAATTCTCTCATCGTCGCAGCGCGGAATCGATAAGCTTGCGGTGTGTCTCGCCGCGATCCTGTGCTCGTCGTCGATGACGATGCCGTCAGCCGGCAGATGTTGCTGCGCGCGCTGGCCGACGCGGGCATCGAGACCATCGCCGTCACCTCCGGCGCGGAGGCGCTCGTCTGGCTCAAGGCGAGCGTCCCCGCGCTCGTGCTGCTCGACCTCGTGATGCCGCCCCCGGACGGGTACGTCGTCCTCAGCGCCGTGCGGGACGACCCCCGGACGAAGGACGTCCCCGTCGTCGTGCTGACGGCGCTCGACGCCGACGAGGAGGTCGCCCGCGCCTTCGAGCTCGGCGCGGACGACTTCATCCGCAAGCCGTTCCGCCCGGCGGAGCTCATCGCCCGCATCCGCGGGCAGCTCCGGATCCGCGACTACGTCGACGCGCTCGCGCGCAAAGAGCACGACGCGAAGGTGGTCCTCGAGCTCACGCAGGCGCTCTCGTCGACGCTCGACTTCCGGAACATCCTCTTCACGGTCGTGCGGCGCATCGCCGAGGTGGCCCGCGTCGACCGCTGCAGCATCGTGCTCGTGCGCGATCAGGGCGACGTCGGCTACGTGGTCGCCGCGAGCGACGACAAGGAGCTCCGGGATCTGCCGATCGACCTCGGGAAATACCCGGAGATCCAGCGGGTCATGCGCACGGGCGACGTGCTCGTGATCGACGACGCGAAGGCGCACCCGCTCTTCGACATCGTGCGCGCGGAGCTCCCGGAGAACGCGTTCCGCTCGCTCGCGCTCCTGCCCATCCTGTTCGAGGACAAGCCGCTCGGCGTGCTCTTCCTGCGCGGCCGGCAGCCCGTCGCCCCCCACGCCCACGAGCTCTCGCTCGCCCGCACCGTCGCGAGCGCCACCGCGATCGCCCTGCGCAACGCGCGCATCCTGCAGTCGCTGCGCGATCAGACGCAGCAGAGCACCTTCGCCCGGTTCGAGGCGGAGCGCCGGCTGAAGGCGCTCCAGCGCTACGCCGACTTCTTCCACTCGACGGCGGACGGCATCATCGTCGTCGATCCCGACGGCCACATCCTCTTCTCCAACCCGCGCGCGCAGGCGATCACCGGGCGCACGGCCGAGGACCTCGAGAAGGCCAAGCTCGCCGACCTCGTCGACGCGCGCGAGCTCCCGCTCCTCGAGGAGATCCGGGCTGGCTTCGCGAAGGGGTCGTTCCCGCACATGGTGGACTTCACCGTGCGGCGCGGCGAGCCCGAGCAGGAGAAGCTCATCCTGAGCTTCAGCTTCAGCAGCGTCCTCCGAGAGGAGAGCGGCGCCGTCCTGGTCAGCTTCCGCGACGTCACCACGGAGCGCGCCACCGAGGCGGAGCTCACCAAGACGAAGGAGTTCCTCGAGCGGGTCATCGAGAGCTCCGTCGACGCGATCGTCTCGGCCAACATGGAGGGGGTCGTCCTGCTCTTCAACCGCGCCGCCGAGCGGATCTACGGCTACGACGCGAAGGAGGTCGTCGGCGCGATGAACGTCCGCGCGCTGTACCCCGACCACAACGCCGAGCAGATCATGAGGCTCATCCACGCGAAGGAGCACGGCGGCCCCGGCCGGCTCGAGGGCTACCGGACCGAGGTCCTGGCCAAGGACGGGTCGCGCATCCCGGTGCACCTCTCCGCGGCGCTCATCTTCGAGAACGGCGTGCCCGTCGGCTCCGTCGGCATCTTCACCGACCTGCGCGAGCGGATGCGGATGGAAGCCCGCCTCACCGAGGCGCAGGAGGAGCTGCGCTCTCGCGAGAAGCAGGCCCTCATCGCCGAGCTCGCGGGCGCCGCCGCGCACGAGCTGAACCAGCCGCTCACCAGCGTGCTCGGCTACGCCGAGCTGATCTGCCGTCGGATCGACGACGCGTCCCCCATCAAGGGCGCGGCGGCGACGATCCGCAGCGAGGCCGAGCGGATGGCGGAGATCGTCCGCAAGATCGGCAAGATCACCCGCTACGAGACGAAGTCCTACGTCGGCGCCGCGAAGATCATCGATCTCGATCGGTCGAGCGGCGACGATCCGAGCAGGGTGATCGGGTGAGCGGAAGGACCGCGGAGCACCTGGGGGAGCAGCCGTCGTCCGACGCTCCCGTCACGCTCCGGAAGCCGCTCACCCGGGACATCCCGCTCGAGTGGATCGACAACCTGCTGCTCGCAGCGAGCGAGCTCGATCCCTCCGCCTCCGTCGAGCAGCGCGCCTTGGCGCTGCTCGGCGCGGCCGAGAGGGCGCTCGCGGGCTGCGGGCTCGGCGTCTGCATCCCCGGCGCGGCCGGCGCGCAGGTGGTCGTCCGGGTGTCGCCGCGCGCGCGCCGTGACGACGCCCGCGATCCGGCGCGGCTCCTGCCCGAATTCGCGTTCGAGCGCGTGGCGGCCATCGAGCCCGACGGTCGCTCGAGCGTGCACATCGCGGCCGACGACGCGGGGTACCTCGACAGCGCGCCGATCGGAGCGCTGATCGACCGGCTCGCGCTCGCCCTGCGGATCACGATCCGAGAGGCGCGCGCGCAGCAGTCGCTGCGCGATCAGATCATCCAGGCCGAGAAGCTGGCCTCCCTCGGGAAGATGGCCGCCGGCGTCGTGCACGAGCTCAACAACCCGCTCACCTCGATCCTCGCCTACTCCGAGTACCTGCGCCGCAAGGGCGAGCGCAGCGGCTTCGATCCCTCGGACATCGAGCGGCTCGCGAGGATCAACGAGGCCGCGGATCGCATCCGCCGCTTCACGCGCGATCTGATCGCCTACTCGCGGCCGTCCACGGAGAAGCCGGGCGCCGTCTCCCTCCATGACATCATCGAGCGCGCGCTCGTCTTCTGCGAGCACCTCCTCGATCAGACGGGCGTCACCGTGGAGAAGTGCTTCGGCGAGATACCGCCCGTGCACGGCGTCATCGACCCGCTGACGCAGGTGTTCGTGAACCTGTTCACGAACGCGGCGCACGCGATGCACGAGCGCGGCGGCTGCCTTGACATCGCGACCGCGATGTCACCGAACGACGGCTACATCACGGTGACCATCCAGGACGAAGGGCACGGGATCGAGGCCGACCACCTGCCGAGGATCTTCGACCCGTTCTTCACGACCAAGACCGACGGCACCGGTACCGGGCTCGGCCTGAGCATCGTGCGGAACATCGTCGCCTCGCACGGCGGCGCCATCCGCGCGGCCGCGCGCGCGCCGCGGGGGACGGTCTTCTACCTGGACCTGCCGATCGCGCTGCCGTCCTCGGGGCGCCGCTGAGCGCCGGGCGCCGCTGAGCGCCGGGCGCCGCTGAGCGCCGGGCGCTCCTCGGGCTCAGATTGCGCTCAGGGCGCGACCTTGACGCCGAGCACGAGCACGCCGCCCAGGTGCTGCTGACCCGCCACGAAGAAGTTCTCGCCGGCCTTGGCGTTCACCTCGAGCAGCGGCAGGAACGTGTTGCCGCCGGGCTTCTGGATGCTCGCGCTGATGACGAAGCGCTTCGGCTCGTCCTGCTTCTTCGCGGCCACGACGTCCTTCAGCGACACCATGAGGACGCTGCCGTTCGGCAGCTTGGTGGTCGTCGGCTTGCCCTTCTGCAGGCTGATCTTCAGCCGATCGAGGAGCTTGTAGCTGTTGTACGCCGAGAACGGCGGCTTCCCGAGCTCGGGCATCTTGCCGATCTTCGGATCGATGCCGGTCCCGTCGTTCGTCGCGTGGAGGACCACGACCTCGGACGTCACCGCGGCCTCGGACGGCGCCGCCGGAGCGGGGGCCGGCGTCTTCTCCTGCGCGACGGCAAGGGAAGGGCTCGCGCCGAGCGCCAGGACCATCATCGCGGTGATCGCACTCGCAAGAAATCTCATCACTGTCCTCCCGGACCGTCATCGGAGAGCCAAACCACCGTGGTCGTCGGGCCAGAGGCCACGGCCTCCCGCGGAACGTAGAAGATGGTGCCCATGCGCGCCCCGAAGTCGACCGCGGCGATCTCGACGCCGGGCTCGATCTCGCCCTCGGCGCTCGGCGCGGCGGCGGGCTCGCTCGGCGGCGCCGCGGGCGCAGGGGCGAGCGCCTCGGGGACCGTCCGCGCCGGCAGCGCCGCGGTGGGCGCCTCGACGTCCATCCGCCCCCAGACCATCAGCGCGGCGGCCGCGGCCACCGCGAGCGCCGTCAGCGCGAAGATCCCGCGCGCGTTGTCGTTGGCCGGCGATCCGCGGAGGCGCGCCGGGCTGCGAGGTGGCTCGCCCGACGGCGACACGGCGAGCGGCCGCGCGGCGGCGCCGCCGTCGTTCTTCGCGACCGCGCCCGATCCCTCGCCGATCTTCGCCATCACCGCATCGGCGATGCTGTCCGCCGCGCTGGAGGCCAGCGCGCTGTCCCGGATCATGTCGGACGCGGTGACGAGCCCTGCGACCTTCGCGCGGCAGCGCGGGTCGTGGAGCACGTAGTCCTCCACCTGCCGGTGCCTCGCTTCATCGAGCTCACCGTCGACGTAGAGCATCAGCTCCAGGTCCGTCGGCGGGGCGCTCGCCTCCCCGTGGTTCGCCTTGCTGCTGTTGGCGGTACTCACGCGATCTCCTCCGGGTCCGCTGCGGGGCCCTTGCCCTCTTCCTCCGCGTAACAGTCAGCGAGGGCACGCTGAAGCTTCTGACGAGCATGGAACAGGCGGCTCATGATCGTCCCCTTCGAGACCCCCATGGCCTGAGCCATCTCCTCGTACGACATCCCCTCGACCTCGCGCATCAGGATGACCCCCCGGTGGTAAGGCGGCAGCGCGTCGAGCGCGGCCTGAATGCGCCCGGCGATCTCCCGGCGCCGGACGACGTTGAGGGGATCGGCGCCGTCGATCCGAGCGACGAGCGGGAAATCGGACTGCTCTTCGGCTGCCTGGTTTTCCTGGAACTCGAGGTCGCGGCGCCCCGGCTTCCGCATGAGGTCGATCGCCAGGTTCGTGACGATCCGGTAGAGCCAGGTGAAGAACGAGGAGCCGCCCTGAAAGGAGCCGAGGCCCTTGTAGACCCGGAGAAAGGCGTCCTGCACCAGCTCGCGCGCGTCGTTCTCGTCGCGCACGAGCCCCATGGCGATCGCGAAGGCCCTGCGCTGGTGCCGTTCCACGAGCGAGCGGAATGCCGCCTGGTCACCCTGCTGCGCCCGCTCGATGAGCTCACGATCCTCCTCCGCCTCTCGCCGTCGTGCCTCGCGATTGGACGCACGGGCCGAAGCGCTATTCAGGCGCGCGTGAAGCTGCTTTGCGTCACGGCGGTCGCCGTCCGCGGACGGGTCGTCGCCTTCCGGTTCTCCCGGATCGTCGCCGGGGTCGCCGGGGGGCGCGACCCGCTCAAGCTCGTCCGGGGGGGCAGGTGCAGAGGCCACGGGGTCAGCTTACCTGAGGAGGCCGGGGGACAAGGAACACCGCGACGCAGGTTGCCTCGTGAGACCCGCGGCGGCCGGCGGGCGCGCCGGACAGGAGACAGGGACCGCCCGGCTCACGGCTCATCGGGCTCTTCGTTGATCTCGGGGAGCTCGCCGAGCGTGAGGCGCACATCGAAGACCCGCTCGAGCCGGGCGACGCGGAGCGTAACGGTCTTGCTCACGCCCGCGATGCTCGCCATCCACCGCAGCTCGTTCGGGTCGGAAATCGTCTTGCCTTCGAAGCCGATGATCACGTCGTCCGGCGCGATCCCGGCCCGCTCCGCGGGCCCCCCCGCCACCACCGTCTTCACCCAGGCCCCCTTGCGATCGGGACGCTTGAGCCGCCCCGCCTCGATCGAGTTGAGGACGTCGACGATCACCCCGACCTGGCTCCGCCGGATCTTCCCGTCGCGCAGCAGCATCGGCAGGAGCTGCCGCACCATGTTGATCGGGATCGCGAAGCCGATGTTGTTGGCGTTGGCGCGCACGGCCGCGTTGATGCCGACCACCTCGCCCTTGAGGTTCAGGAGCGGGCCGCCGGAGTTGCCCGGGTTGATGCTCGCGTCCGTCTGGAGGAAATTGAAATAGCCGCTCGGATCGAGCCCCTTCACGTCATCCCGGGTGCGGCCCTTGGCGGAGAGGATGCCCGCCGAGACCGTGTGGGAGAGGCCGAACGGATTGCCGATCGCCACGACCCAGTCGCCGACCTCGATGAAGTCCGAGTCGCCCAGAGGAAGCGACGGGAGCCCCTTCTCATCGACCTTCAGCACGGCGACGTCCGTGTGCTTGTCGCGGCCCACGACGGTGGCCTTGATGTCGCGGCCGTCGACGAAGCTCACGAGGATGTCGGTCGCGCCCTCGATGACGTGGTTGTTCGTCAGCAGGTAGCCCTCGGGGTCGTAGACGAAGGCGGTCCCGAGGCCCTCGGCGACCGTGCGGCGACGGCCGCCCGGCTGCTGCTGCCGCTCGACGCGGGCCTTGACCGTCGCGACCGCCGGGTCGGCCCGGCGCGCGAGCGGCGCGAAGGAGCCGGGCATGCCCTCGGAGCGGACGATGGGAGGAGGCGGCGGGGCGGGGGGAGGCGGCGGGGTGGCCACCACGGGCACGGCGCCCGAGGGGACCGAGGAGCTGCTGGCGCTCGAGGTGTGGCCAGGGGCGGCCTTGCTGCACGCGGCGACCAGCCCGGCGAGGAGGACCCACGAGAGAGCCCTGGCGCCGGCGGTCACGACCGCTTCGAGACCTCGAGGTAGCGCATCCGCAGATCGTAGAGCGCCGTTTCGAGCAGCCGTTCCTCGTCGCCGGTGAGGTTCCCCTTGGTCTTCTCCTGGAGCAGGGTGAGCAGGTCGATGTCCTGATGCGCGAGGACCAGGTTCCGCTCTTCGTTGCCCTCAGGGTTGGGCGCGTCGCCCAGGTGCACGTAGGCGGAGCCGATGATCGACAGCACGAACGTCGAGAAGTCGAGCGTCGGCAGCTCCGGAGGATTCCCGAGCGGAGGGAGGTCCTCCTGATCCGTCGCGTCGCTCACTCTGTCCCTTCGTCGTCGAGCTCAGGCTCGACCCGCGGTCCATGCGTCGACGCGCCGAGCGCCGGCTGATCGACGGCGATCATCTCGGATTGCTCCTCCACATCCTGCAAGCTCGCGAGGTGCGACTCGATGGTCGCGGCGCTGAGCGTCCCGCTCGCCAGCAGGCGCTCGCGCACCCGGCGATCGAGGTCCAGCTCCGTCAGCTTGCCCTTCTCACCCACGGTCATGTTGTGATCTCCTCGAACAGACCCGCCAGTTCGCGGCGGGCTTATGACGACTTCTTCGAGAGCGTCACGAGCGGTTCCCCGTGCTCGTGATCGTGGCTGTGCCCGTGGTCATGGTCGTGATCGTGACCGCAGCACCCGCCGCTATCGGACTCCTCGATGCGCTCCTCGAGCTCGGCCTGAGCCTGCGCGATCTCCTCCTCGCTGGCGGCGCGCACGTCGCTGACCTGGACCTGAAAGCGCACCGTCTGGCCAGCCAGCGGGTGGTTCGTGTCGACCCGGAAGCCATCGGGGAGGATGTCGACGACCCGGAGCGCGACCGGCTCTCCGTCCGGCCCCTGGGCGACGAACTCGTCGCCGACCTCGACCTCACCCGCGTCGGGGAAATCGGCCTTGTCGACCTCGAAGATGCCGGAGTCCTCGCGCTCGCCGAAGGCGTCTTCCGGCTCGACGGTGATCTCGCGCTGCTCGCCGGCGCGCAGCCCCTCGAGGGCGCGCTCCAGACCGGGCACGATCTGAGCGTATCCGTGAACGTAGATGAGCGGCTCCGCGGCGGGCGCCTGGTCGACCGCCTCGCCTTTCTCGTTGAAGAGGACGTAGGACAGCGTGACGACCGTGTCCGTTGCGATGGGCAGCGACTCCATAGGCGGCGTTGGTGTGCCACGGCGGTTCCGCGGTTTCAAGCGAGCCGCGCCGGCCCGGGCGGCATGCTATGAGGACGTCCGATGGCCGATTCCATGGCTCGGGCGACCGGTCGCGACCCTCTCGACGCGTCGGACCCGGCCGCGCAGGTCGGTCCGGAAGCGAAGCGCGCTCGCCCCAGCGATGCGCCGCCGGGCGCGGCGCGACCGACCTCGGCCGCCCCTGCGCCTCACGGATCCCATGGCGGCGCGTCGCCCCGCGGCCCGCACGGGGGGGCGCCGCCCCTCCCACGCGGGCGAGAGAGCCTGGAGCAGGAGCTCTCCCGGGTGGGCACGAAGCGCTGGCTCGGGCGGCTGGGCGTCCTCGCGGCGATCGCCGCGATCGTGGCGGCGGTCGTGGTGTGGCGCATCCAGACGAGGCCGCCGCCGCCGCCGCGCTACGTCACGGGCGACGTCACCACGGGCGACGTGGTCGAGGTGGTGCAGTCGACGGGGCAGGTGAAGCCGCTCACCGAGGTGCAGGTCGGCGCGCAGGTCTCCGGGCGAATCACCAAGGTTTACGTGGACTTCAACAGCATCGTGAAGGCCGGCGACGTGCTCGCCGAGATCGATCCGACGCTGTTCGGGGCGCAGATCGACTCGAACCAGGCGCAGCTCGAGGCGGCGAACGCGAGCGTCGTGCGCGCCGAGGCGTCGCTCGGGACGGCCAAGCAGCGGCTCGAACGCGCGAAGAAGATGGTCGCGGAGGGGGTCGGCTCGCAGGCCGACCTGGACACGGCGCAGGGCGCCTACGACGTGGCGCTCGCCGATCTCGCGGCCTCGAAGGCGCAGGTGGCCCAGCTCAGGGCGGTGCTCCGCTCCTCGACGACGAACCTCCAGTACACGCGCATCTTCTCGCCCATCGACGGCGTCGTCATCAGCCGCGCGATCGATCCCGGGCAGACCGTGGCGGCGAGCTTCCAGGCGCCCACGCTCTTCGTGATCGCCCAGGATCTCCGCAAGATGCGCGTGCTCGCCGACATCGACGAGGCGGACGTCGGGCGGCTCCGCGAGGCCATGGAAGCCGACGTCAGCGTCGACGCGTTCCCGGGCGAGACGTTCCGGGGGACGGTGAGCCAGGTGCGCTACAGCCCCCTGAACCAGTCGGGCGTGGTGACGTACGCGGCGGTCGTCGAGGTCGACAACCCCGACGTCAAGCTGCGGCCGGGGATGACGGCGACGGTGAGCATCCGGTCCGCCGAGGCCAGGGGGGTGCGGCGGCTGCCGAACGCGGCGCTCCGGTTCAAGCCGGCGCCGGAGCGGGACAAGGACGGCAAGGAGATCAAGGGGCCGCCCCTCGAGCCGCTCCCGCCGAAGAAGGGCCGCGTCTACGTGCTGACCGACGCGACGCCGGGCGCGGAGAAGATCGAGCCGCGCGTCGTCGATGTCGGGATCACCGACGGCATCTTCACCGCGCTCGCGACCGATCTCGGGCCGGTCAAGGTCGTCACCGACGAGAACGATGGTCCGTCGTCGGGCGGCAGGGGGCGCGGCCCCCGGCTGTTCTGAGGCGCGATGCTGCCGCAGAGCCAGGGCGTCGCCGCGGTGCTCCGAGACGAGCCGCTCATCGAGCTCTCGAGCGTCGGCAAGGACTACACGACGGAGGCCGTCGTCGTGAGGGCGCTTCGCCACGTGGATCTGACGATCCAGCACGGTGATTTCGTCGCGATCGTCGGGCAGAGCGGCTCGGGCAAGAGCACCTTGATGAACATCATCGGGTGCCTGGACCGGCCGACGCGGGGCACGTACCGGCTCGACGGGCTCGACGTCACCCGGCGCAGCAACGACGCGCGCGCCATCGTGAGGAACCGCCTGATCGGGTTCGTCTTCCAGGGGTTCAACCTGCTGCCGCGGACCACGGCGCTCGAGAACGTGGAGCTGCCGCTCGTCTACCGGGGCATCGGCGCCGCGGAGCGGCGCAAGCGGGCGCTCGACGCGCTCGGCGCGGTGGGGCTGGCCGAGCGCCTGCACCACACGCCGAACCAGCTCTCGGGCGGCCAGCAGCAGCGCGTCGCCATCGCGAGGGCGCTCGTCACCTCGCCGCCGCTGCTCCTCGCCGATGAGCCCACGGGCAACCTCGACACCCGCACGAGCTTCGAGGTGCTCGGGCTCCTGCAGCGGCTCAACCTGGACGGGATCACCATCGTCCTCGTCACGCACGAGCCGGACATCGCCGCCTGCGCGAGCCGCGTGATCACGATGCGCGACGGCGAGGTCCGCAGCGATCTCAGGAACGACCGCCCCGTCGACGCGGCCGAGGCGCTGGCCGCGCTGCCGCGCCCCGAGGCGGAGGCCCACGAGCAGGCGCCGTGAGGGGGTACTTCGCCGCCATCCGGATCGCGCTGCGCGCCATCGTCCGCTCGAAGCTCCGCGCCGCCCTGACGGTGCTCGGCATCCTCATCGGGGTCGCGGCCGTGGTGGTCGTCGTGGCGCTCGGGACGGGCGTGCGCAACCGCATCCTGGGCGAGATCTCGGGCCTGGGCGCGAGCTCGATCTACGTCTTCCCGCAGTCGACGCAGGCGTCGGGGCTGAAGCGCCGCGATAGCGTGCGGATGTCGGAGGCCGACGGGGCCGCGATCCTGAAGGAGTCGATCAGCGTGGCCGCGCTGAGCCCGTTCAGCTCGACCTCGATGCAGATCGTGGCCGGAGAGGCCAACGTCGCGACGCAGATCATGGGCGTGACGCGGAGCTACCTCGAGATCCTGTCGTATCGCGTCGACAAGGGCGACGGCTGGACCGAGGCAGACGAGCAGCTCAAGACGAAGGTCTGCGTCATCGGCGAGACCGTCCGCGAGAACCTGTTCGGCTCGGGCGAGGCGGTGGGGCAGTACGTCCGGATCGGCAAGCACCCGTTCCGGGTGATCGGGGTGCTCGCGAAGAAGGGGCAATCTCCGTTCGGGGAGGACCAGGACGATCGGCTGCTCATGCCGATCGGCAGCTTCCGGTCGCGCGTCGTTCCGAGCGCGCCGGGCAGGGTGCAGATGCTCATCGCGGCCGCGACCAGCGAGCGGACCGTCGACCGCGCGGTGGAGCAGATCGACCGCATCCTCCGGCAGCGCCGCGAGATCGCGCCCGACGACGAACCGGACTTCGTGATCCGCACGCAGGCGGAGTTCCGGGCCTCCCAGGAGCGGATCATCGACACCTTGACGATGCTCCTGTCCTCGATCGCAGCGGTCTCGCTCCTCGTCGGCGGGATCGGCGTCATGAACATCATGCTGGTCAGCGTCACCGAGCGGACGCGCGAGATCGGAATCCGCATGGCGATCGGCGCCTCGGAGGGCGACATCCTGGTCCAGTTCCTGGTCGAGGCGATCACCCTGTCGCTCATCGGCGGCCTGATGGGGCTCGGCGCCGGGCTCGGCCTCATCCAGATCTTCGCCGCAGCGCTCGGCTGGAGCATGACGTTGCCGGTCAGCGCGGTCGTCGTCGCGGTGGGGACGAGCGCCACGATCGGGGTCGTCTTCGGGTTCTTCCCGGCGCGCCGCGCCGCGCGTCAGGATCCCATCACCGCCCTGAGGCACGAATGATCGCGGCGCTCACCCGCGTCTTCTCCGCGGTCGTGATCGCGCTGCGCGCCGTCCGCCGGAACAAGCTCCGCGCGGGGCTCACGATCCTCGGCATCACCATCGGCGTCGCGGCCGTGGTCACCGTCACCGCGCTGGCGAGCGGCGCGCGCGCCAACGTCAACGCGCAGATCTCGAACCTCGGCTCCAACTCGCTCATCGTCTTCGCGCGCTCCGCCCGCGCCTCGGGCGTCCGCAGCACCACGGGCGCGAAGCTCTCGGAGCTCGACGGCCAGGCGCTCCTGCGCGAGTCGACGAGCATCCGGCTCGCGGCGCCCTTCCTCAGGTCGAGCGCCCAGGTCATCTACGAGGGCCAGAACTCGAGCCCGACGCTCGTAGGCACGCGCCTCAGCTACTTCGAGATCCGGAGCTGGAAGGTGGCCCAGGGAGAGGCGTGGAGCCCCGCCTCGGAGAACCTCTCCGAGAAGGTCGTCGTGATCGGCGCGCAGACCGCGCGGGATCTGTTCGGATCGCTCGACCCGATCGGCCGCATGGTGCGGGTCGGCCGACAGGCCTACCGCGTGCTCGGCGTGCTCGAGGAGAAGGGGGCGTCGCCCTTCGGGCAGAGCCAGGACGACATCGTGCTGATGCCCATCACCACGATGCGGTCGCACGTCGTCGCCACGCGGCCGGGAGAGGTGCACGCGATCTTGCTGAGCTCGACGTCGGCCGAGACGTCCGAGCGCGCCAGGCAGCAGGCCGAGGCGATCCTCCGGCAGCGGCACCGCATCGGCGAGGGCGACGAGGACGACTTCGCCGTCCGGAGCCAGGCGGAGTTCCAGGCCATGCAGGACGCGATCTTCGCGGCGCTCTCCGCGTTGCTCGTCAGCATCGCGGCGGTGTCGCTCGTCGTCGGCGGCATCGGCGTCATGAACATCATGCTGGTGTCGGTCACGGAGCGCACCCGGGAGATCGGCATCCGGATGGCCATCGGCGCCCGGGAGATCGACATCCTGCTGCAGTTCCTGCTCGAGGCGCTCGTGCTCGCCACGCTGGGCGGCCTGGTCGGCAGCGCGCTCGGGTACGGCGTCATCCTCGGCTTCTCGAGCGCCCTCGGCTGGCCGATGAAGCTCGAGCCCGTGGCGCTCGGCGTCGCGCTCGGGGTGAGCACGGCGATCGGGATCGTCTTCGGGTTCTTCCCGGCGCGTCGGGCCGCGCGCATGGATCCGGTGAACGCGCTCGGACGCGAGTAGCGCGCGTTCCCCTGGGCCGCCGAGGCGACCCGGGGAGGCGGAGGCGCGGCCGCGCGGGCGGCGCGCGCCTCCATCTCCACGCTCAGCTCTTCTTCATCAGATCGGCGAACGTGCCGAACTTGGCTTCGCGCGCGACGCCGGCGCGGTACTGCTGGTACGCCTGCTTCTCGGCGTCCTCCTTGAGGGCGCGGATCGACAGCTTCGCCTCTCCCCGGCGCGGATCCACCTCGATGATCTTCGCGTCGAGCTGGGTCCCGATGGGGAACTCCTTGCGGAGGTCGGTGCCGCGCTGCGTGCCCGTGTGGCCGGCCGGGATGAAGCCGCGGGCCGCCCGCCCCGTGGCGCCGAGCACCCGGACGACGAGCCCCCCTTCCGTCACCTGCGTGACGGCGACCTTCACCGCCCTGCCCTGCTGCACGCGCTGGCGCGGCTCGCTCTCCTCGCCCTCGGGCGGGGCGGGGTGAAGCCCGATCCGCCGGGCCGCGGCGTCGCAGCTCGCGACCACCACGTCGATGTCGTCGCCGACCTTCACCACCTCGTTCGGGTGCTGGATCGGCTTCATCGACAGGTCGGCCGTGTGGATGAGCCCATCGATGCCCGGCTCGAGCTCGACGAAGGCGCCGAACGGCTGCAGCCGAGCGACCTTGCCCTTGTGGCGCGTCCCGACCGCGTACTTGTCCTTCACCGCGTCCCAGGGGTCGACCGTGGCGGCCTTGCGGCTCAGCCAGAGCTTGCCCTTGTCGTCGACGCGCAGGACCTTCACGTCGATCTCGGCGCCCGGCTTGAACAGGTCGGCCAGCTTGGCGCCGCGGTCGTGGCTCGCCTCGCTCATGTGGACCAGCCCCTCGACGCCGCCGGCGTCAGGGAGCGCGACGAACACGCCCCAGGCGACGACCTTGCGCACGACGCCCTTGTGCAGCGAGCCGGGCTCGATCGACGTGAGCGCCTCGGTGCGCGCCTTCCGGCTCTCCTCCTCGAGCATCTTGCGGCGGGACACGACGATGTCGCGCCCCTTCTTCGCGAACTGCGTCACGATGAAGTCGAGCCGCTGGCCCACGAGGTAGTTGAGGTCGGCCCCGTGGCGCAGGTCGACGTGCGACGCCGGCGCGAACGCGCGGAGGCCGCCGAGGTCGACCTCGAGCCCGCCCTTGACCGCTCCGGTCACGAACCCCTCGATCGCCTCGCCGCTCTGGAGCGCCGCTTCGGCGCGCGCGCGCGCCTGATCGAGCTGCACCGGCGCCCTCGACAGGAGGAGCATGCCCCCGCGCACCCCGGTGCTCGCCACCGTCGCGATGAACTGGTCGCCATCGACGGGCGGCTCTTCATCGAGGATCTCGCGCCGGTCGAACAGCCCTGTGGCCTTGCCAGCGATGTCGATCCAGATGGCGTGGTCAGTGATCTTGCTGACCTTGCCGAACACTTCCTCGCCGATGCTGAAGGCCGGGCGCTCGCGCGGCGGCGGCGCACCTTGACCCTTGCGCCGCTTGCGTTTCTCGCCTCCTCCGGGCTGGGGCTGTCCCCCTGCCTCGTCGGCCGCCAGCTCCTCCTCGCCCTCGTCCTCTGCAGCGTCGGACGCCTCGGCGTCGCCCGCCTCGGCCGCGGCTCCGGCCGCCTCGGCAGCCTCGGCCCCGGGTTGGCCCGCCTCCTCCCCGCCCTTGCGACGGCGGCGACGGCGGCGCTTCTTTCCAGCGCCCCCCTCCGCCGGCGCGGCCGCGCCAGCCTCGCCAGCCGGCGCCGGCTTCGCGGCCTGCGCAGGCTTGCTGGCTTGCGCGGGCTTCGCGGCCGCCGGAGGGCTCCGCCTGCCCGGAGCGCCCGGCCTGCGGTTGCCGATGTCATCCCGCGGTAGACCCGGAACGCGGTTGCCGATGTTGTCGCCCGGCTGCTCTTCCCAGTCGTCGTCGTCGGCAGAGCTCGCCTGGGCGGCGGCTGCCGCTGCGGCGGGGGTTGCCTCGGACTGGGTAGAGCTCGCCTGCGGCGATGTTTCTCCGCCAGATTCGTCGCTCGCTTCCGGCGGGAAGGTGGACCCCGCCTCGTGAGCTTGGGCTGCCTGTTCGGGCGCAGCGTTCGACGACTCGAGCGGGCCGCCCTGGTCGGCCGGAGCTGCCGGCGCGTCCGCCGGCGTGGTGGTATTTTCGTGGGTATTCATCCGCGCCTCGCGCGACAACGCATGCCGATGGGGGCGAAACGTGCTCGCGTTCTCTCCAGCGGCCCCCTCGGTTTGATTGGGGGGAAGGGGCCGGAACCATATCGTACCCGGGACGTTTACGCGAGAGCCTACCGCATGATGGGCAGGTGCTTGTTCGTCCCGCCGCTCCGGTCGATGCGCAGGCCGCCCCCGCTCGCGAGGTCGTGGGCGCTGACCTGGGCGGCCAGCCGCTCCGCCACATCCACGAAGGCCCGCGAGATCGGGCTGCCCGGGGCAGCCTGAACGACCGGGGTGCCGGCGTCGCCCCACTCCCGGATGGCGGCGTCCATGGGGATCTGGCCGAGCAGCGGCGCCTCGGCGAACTCGGCGATCTTCTGCCCGCCGCCGGCACCGAAGAGCTCGTGCCGCTTGCTGCACCCGTCGCACACGAAGTAGCTCTCGTTCTCGACCACGCCGAGCAGGGCGATCCCGACTTTCTGGGCCATGGAGACCGATTTGTACACGTCCTGGAGGGCCACCTCCTGCGGCGTCGTCACGACGATCGCCCCCGTGGTCCTCATCTTCTGGGAGATCGTCAGCGCGATGTCCCCGGTCCCGGGCGGCAGGTCCAGCACGAGGTAATCAAGCTCACCCCATTCCACATCGCGCATGAACTGGATGAGGGCGTTCTGGAGCATCGGTCCGCGCCAGACGACCGCCGACCTCGGATCTTCCAGCAGGAAGCCGATGGACATGAGCTTCACGCCGAAGCGCTCGAGCGGCAGGAACTTCTGTCCGTCGGCGGAGGTCGGGCGCCCCATCACGCCGAGCATGGTCGGAACGCTGGGCCCGTACATGTCCGCGTCGAGCAGGCCGACCTTCGCCCCCTCGCGGCTGAGCGCCAGGGTCAGGTTGGCGGCGACCGTGCTCTTGCCGACGCCGCCCTTGCCGCTCATCACGAGGACGATGTTCTTCACGCGCGGCGACGGATCGTCCGGAAGGATGGTGCGCGTCGGGATGCTGACCTCCCAGGCGATCCGGACGTCCTTCGCGCCGGCGCCCTTGAGGGCGGCCTCGATGTCCGCCGCGAGCCGCTGCTTGAAGTAGCTGGTCAGCTCGACGGTGAGGGACACCGCGCCGTTATCGACCGAGAGATCCCGGACGCGATCGAGCTCCGTGAGCGGGCGCTGTAGGTCCGGAGCGACGACCTTTGCCAGCGCACCGAGCGCGGCGTCCTTCGTGATGGCCATGGGTCGGAGGAGTTAGGACTGCTCCGGATTCCCGTCAACCGGCGAGCGCAGCGGGCTCGCGGCCGCTCGCTTCTCCAGGCGGCCGGGCGCAGGGCGACATCGGTCGTCCCTGCGCGTCTCCGCGCCCTGCCCTGCGCCCGGCCGGCCTCGTCACCAGCAGGTGGCGACCTTCGAGTCCTTGTCCGTGGGGTCGAGCCGACGCGACGGCAGGTAGCAGCGCGAGTCCACGCATTCCCTGAGGTCGTTCGTCTCGACGCACACGCACTCCCCGGCGAGCCCGCCGGGCGACTTCGGGCAGACGTCCTCCGCGTTGCTCTCGTTCAGCGGCGTGGTCGGGTCGTCCATGGTGCACCGGACGGGCAACGCCGCATCCAGGCACGCGCGCTGGCCGCGCAACGTCGTGGTGCACTCCATGGTGGAGCCTGCGTCGCCGCAGTCGGTGTCGTTGCGGCACGGCTCGCAGAAGTTGCCCCCCCCGACGCAGGCGCCGAACCGCGGCGTGCACACCTCGCTCTCGCACTGGTAGTCGAGGTCGCAGTCGGAGTCCTCGCTGCACGCCCGGGCGCACCGGCTCTCGCCCCCGATCGTGACGCAGCGCTGCCCTGGGACGAGCGAGCAGTCGAGATCGGAGCTGCACGGCGCGCACTGGGCGCGCTTGACGCAGTTCGTGCGCAGCAGGCACAGGGACCCCTCGACATAGGAGTTGCCGTCGCCGAACGTGGCGGGGTCGATGCACTCCTCGGTCGTCTCGCCGCAGAAGCTGTTATCCCCCTTCTCCGTGCCGCAGATCGCGTGAGGATCGCGGGTCACCGTGCACTCGTAGCCGCCGGGGCAGTCCGCGTCGCCCGCGCAGTGCGGCTGCGTGCAGTAGGCCTCCGCGTCACCCTCCCCCTTGCCGAGGCACTCCAGGCCAAGGGAGGTGCACTCAGCGGGAGCGCACGTCGGAATGAAGCAGTCGCTGCCGTCGGCGCACTTCCCGGCGTTGCAGGCGGGGTCGTCGCCGCATGCCGCCGTGTCGCGCTGGCACTCGCCGGGGTTGCCGTTGCACTGCATCGGGTTGCACGGCGAGTTGTCGGGGCAACGCCCGAACTGGCCGCACTCGCTGCCGAACGGACAGGGCGCTCCGAAGCCCACAAGCTTCCCGTTCGACCGACAAACGGAAATCTCGGCGTTCGTGTCGTCTTCCTCGGCCGGCATACAGTCCTGGAGACCAGGGACGCATTCGAGGTGGCTGCTGCACTTGAGCACGCAGCGGTTGCCCACGCAGGTGTTGCCCTCCAGGCAGAGCTCGGGCTCGCACTTGCCCTCGCAGACGCCGTTCACGACGACCCCGCCGAAACATTCATCCCGCGGAGTGCTCGACGACGAGCAAGCCCCGCTCGCGCTGGCAGCCCCCATCGCCAGGCAGCCGAGCATCAGGAACGCGTGGATACGACGGAAGCGGGGCCGATGGGCGCCCTGAGAGGCGACAACCTGCTGCATAGGACCTCAACGCGGGGAATTCCCGCGGATGGGGCAGGCACGGCGGGCCTGGCCGGAGATTGCGGAAAGCACCCCCCCGAGCCGAACGGGCGCGACAAGGTTGCCCTTGACGCCCCCCGTGCCGCCCAGAAGAATGAGCACTCCTACACCATACTTCAGGCGGTGGCATCATGCGAATGGACGCAGTTCTCGGTGGGATGGCCCTTGGCGCCCTGGCGGCCCTGGGGCTCGTCGGCTGCGCGGGAGAAGAGGATCCCATACCGGCTCCTGATTTTCCTGAGGGGACGGGACAGCCTGCGGCCAACGCTGCTCGCTACCCGGCGGGTCCCTACGGGGTCAACCCTGGCCGGGTGATCGCGAACTATCAGTTCGTCGGGTACGCCAACGCCGACGCAAACAACGACACGATGCAGCCGATTCAGCTCGCCGACTTCTACAACCCGACCGGGACGGAGGTATTTCCCGAGGGCTCGCAGTACGGCGCTGGCGAGCCGAAGCCGAAGGTGCTGCTGATCGACGTCTCGTCCGTATGGTGCGGCCCCTGCAAGATCGAGGCGGAGTCAGTCCTGCCCGGGCTCTACGAGAAGTATCAGCCGCTGGGCGGCGAGTTCCTGATGCAGCTCGCGGACGGGAGGAATCCGGGCGAGCCGGCGGTGGCGCTCGACCTGCGCCGCTGGACGACCCAGTACGTTGTGAAGTACCCGTCGGCGATCGACCCTTCGTACAAGCTCGGAGCGCTCTTCCAGGCTGACGCGTTCCCGGCGAACATGCTCGTCAGGACCCAGGACATGACCATCATCGAGGTCGTCGCCGGCGTGCCCGCGGAGGACAGCAATTTCTGGCGAACCTTCGAGAAGATCATGAACGGCGAGATCTGAACGGATCGCCGTGCGCGCGTCGTCGAGCCGCCGGACGACACGCCGAGTGGAACACCCTGCCAGGGCGCCGCGACAGGCGCCCGCGACGTTGAGCCTCCTATCCGTCGGCCGCTCAGGCCGGCTCATTCGCCAGGAAAGTCCCGATGAACCGAACCACCCGCTGCGCGCTCTCGCTCGCGTTCACTGTCCTCGGCCTCGCGGCCACCTCGTGCGGAGCAGCCTCGGGCGGCTCATCGGCGAGCCCGGCGCCAGACTTCGCTCTCCCCGCCCTCGACGGCAAGACGGTCAGGCTCTCGGATTATGCCGGCAAGAGCGTCGTCTTGATCGATTTCTGGTCGACCACCTGCGATCCGTGCCTGGCGGAGATGCCCCACCTCGTCGAGCTCTACAAGAAGCACAAGGACAAGGGGTTCGTCGTGCTCGCCGTGTCGCTCGATGGGCCGGAGTCCCGCGCGCAGGTGAGCAGCACGGTCCACGATCGGGAGATGATCTTCCCGGTGCTGCTCGACGAGGAGACCACCGTGGCCGCCAAGTACAACCCGAAGCGCGAGCTCCCGTTCTCCGTGCTCATCGGCCGAGACGGCTCGATCCTCCACAAGCGCGGCGGGTACCAGCCCGGCGACGAGGCCGTCCTGACCGAGCAGGTCGAGAAGGCGCTCGTCCAGTGACGCCGGGCCGTCGCGTCGGGGCGACCGCCCGGCGCGCGTCCGCGCCTCGATGGGCTGCTTGATCGCTGCTCCACGGCCCAGGGCTCCGTGGTAGGAACCTGACGGTGCGCAGCCAGCTCCACGTCGTCCGTCCTTGCCTGATAGCGACGCTCGTCCTCGCGGCTTACCCGGCAGGGGCGGTCGAGCTCCCGAACATCGGGGGTGAGCCGGTCTCGCTCGACGTCGTGAACACCGCGGCCGCCACCTACCACTTCGACAACCGCAACGACGACTCCCGTTATCCCTCCCGATACCTCGACGACAACTACGGAGAGATCCTCGACCGACTGGACGCTCAGATCAACTGGTGGCGCCTGCAGCTCGGCACGCGGCTCAACGCTTCTTTTTACGTGGCCAGGCCATCGGCGACGAGCCTCGACCTGCAACAAAAGGTCCTGAACGACGAGGTCTCGTTCTCGCTGGACGACGCCAGGCGGGAGCTCCACACGCGGTATCGGACGACGGTCTATCCGGCGAAGCTGTGGCTGACCTACACCTATCCGGGTGTCGAGGCCACGGTGGGCGACTTCTACGCCCAGCTCGGACGCGGCCTCGTCTTCAGCGTGCGCAAGATGGACGAGCTGGCCATCGACACGACCCTGAGAGGCGGCAGGCTCGTGCTCGACAAGGATTTCGGGTCGCTCAGGATCGAGGCCACCGCCATTGCCGGGCAGATGAACCCGCTGCGCGTGGACGACGCGAGCGGCCGGCGGCTTCATGGAGACGGGTCGCCGCTCTTCTTCGGCTTCCCTGGCGCCGACGACCTGGTCACGAACGAGACGACGCTGGATGCGGAGGGAAACCCCCGCTCCCGCGCGGTGGTCGAAGCGGCGCGGCCGAACTACCTGGAGGACACCGTGCTCGGCGGGCGGCTGGAGGCAGGCGTGAAGGGCGTCGAGATCGCGGCGAACGGCGCGCTGCTGCTGCGCAAGTCGTACACCGAGGAGTTCAACCGGTGCCTGAGCGAGGGCGGCGCGGATCCGCAGGCCGCGCCGCGGCTGTGCGGCGGTCAGTTCCCCGAGTTCAACGTCGTCAGCGCGCCGCCTGCGCGGCAGCACGACACGATCCGGACGTTCAGCGGCTCGGTGAGCGTGCCGTCCATCGCCCAGCGCGGTGACCTCTACGTCGAGGTCGCCGGCCAGCAGCTCCGCGGCGGTCACCTCAGCCGGGACAACGTGCCCGCAAAGGACCTGTCCGGCTATGCGGTTTACGTGGCAGCGAACGGACGCAGCGGGCCGCTCGCGGTCTCCCTCGAAGGCAAGCACTACCGGCGATTCTTCCCCCTGTCGGCCAACATCGACGTCTCGGTGCTGTCGAACCCCGGCTTCAACGCGCCGGAGTTCGAGGGGGTGGCGTACAATCAACCTCCTACGGCAGAGCCCGTCTATGTCGAGCCGATCGGGGCCCCGAACGTCTGTGTGACAGGGGGGCGCGGGCGGGCCGACTACCGCTTCAACCGGGGCGCGGCCATCTACGCCTGGCTCGGTCACTATGTGAGCTTCTCTGAGCACCAGGCGAATCCCGAATGCAACACGGATGAAGCATACCGGACCGACACATGGGACGCCGCGGCAGGCACCGAGATCGATTTCGACGGTCGCCGCTCCCATGTGCGCGCGTGGGCTGGAGTCCGGCAATCCGATGAGGCCGACTCCGGCGACGTCTTCTACAGCGAGGGCTACGTCCGCTACGACGTCGTGAAGCACCTCACGGGCGCGTTCTCGCTCCAGGTGCAGGGCAACAGCCGTCGCCGCTACAGGCCGGAAAACTTCGAATCATCCTGGCTCGAAGGGGACAACTACCTCGCGCTCCAGTGGTCGCCCCATCTCGCTGCAATTTTCGGCTACGAGTACACGTCCGTGCCCGGATGTGGGCCCGGCAAGGACCGCGAGTTTTGCCACTTCTTCAACGGCGGGTTGCAGTGGAAATCCGGGTCGAGGAGAACGACGCTCGACCAGGTCGTCGACACGGTGAACCTCTTCGTCGGCCAGCGGCGCGGGGGCCTACGGTGCGTCTCCGGTGTGTGCCGCACCTTTCCGCAGTTCGAAGGCGCGCGGCTCGAGCTCGTCTCACGGTTCTGATCGACCTGGCGCCCTCGACCTTGACCGGGGCACCGGCTGCGATCACGAGGCGCCGAGGATGGCGCAGGCCACCGAGGTCCTGACCTGGGGATCGACGTCGGCGAGGAGCAAGGCGGCGCGAGGGAGATCACCGAGCTCGACCAGGCCGGTCCCGGCCGCCTCGCGCACCGGGATCTCGTGGGACCGGAGATCGCGCTCGAGGAGCGCCACCGCCGCACGGACGCCTGCACGGGCGAGGGCTCCCCGCGCGAGCACCGCGCGCGTCGATGTCCCCGTGGCGAGCTTCATCAGCCATGCGACCGCGGCGGCGCGCTCGCGCGCCGCGACGATGCTCGGCGAGGCATCGAGGTGGCGGGCATGGACGGCGAAGACCACGGCCTCATCGGGATCACCCTGCGCCTCGATGAGCGCGGTCCGCACCGCTGGGTCCTCGAGCGGCGCGGAGCGGATGGCGTAGACGCGATCCCTGCTCTGGCTGGTGCGGATGGCGTCGAGGAGGATGGAGACCGCTTCCCCGGCCCCCTCGCCTCCCGCGCGCACCAGGGCCCGCGCGGCGGCGATCGCAGGCGCACCGCGCTGGGTGGAGATCGCCCAGAGGAGCTGCGCACGGCCCCCGGCGTCGATCGCGCGCGGGGCCGCCCACGCCTCTGCGATCGCTTCGCGCCCCGGTTCATCCGAGAGGACCCAGAGATCCCGCAAGGCCAGCACGACCTCTCGCCCGCCGAGCGCGCCGGCGGCGCGGACCGCGATCGTCCGCGCGAGCGGGTACGGGTCGAGCCGCGCCGCCTCGAGCAGCGCGCTCCGGTCGTTCGGGTCTGGTGCCGCGATGGCAGCGCGGAGCGCCGCCAGGCGCACTTCCTGATCACCATCCAGCATCCGAGCGCGACGTAGCGCGCCATCCTCGGCCGCGACAAGCGCCCGCGTCTCCAGCGCGCGGAGCGCTGCGCTCCTTGCAGGGTCTCTCCCCGGCCCTGCCTCGCGCGCGTACCGCTTCGCGCTCTCCGGATCCGTGAGCCCTGCCTCGAGGAGGATCATCGCTGCGGCCGTCGCGACGGCATCCGAGCCTGCGGCGCGCTCGTCGAGGGCGTCTTCCAGCGGTCGCGCGCATGTCCGGAGCTCGCGCACCCGATCGACCCCGGACGGCGGCGTCGCGCGGGCGATCTCCCCCTCGGCGACGGCGCGGGCGATCGCGCGCGCGTCGTCGCTGTCCAGCGCGCCGCGGCGCAGCTCGTCGATCATGGAGCGGCGCAGCTCGTCGAACCTGCCCGCCTCGGCTGCGCGCACCGACGCCGAGCTCGCGCAGCCCGTGACCGCGGCGAGCGAGAGGAGGCCGGCGAGGAGCGCCCCGGGGAGCACACGGTACATGAGGCGCGTCTTAGCGCGCCGATGTTCGCGCTCGAAGCCCCTTCAGCTCGACCACCCGGGGAATCCGGTTTATACGGCGCGCTCGCGTTCCGGCACCATGCGTATCGACGTCATCGTCAACACCACAGCGCGCCGGTACCGGGCGAGGCCCACGCTCATCGACCGCATGGCGGCCGCCTGCGCCGGCGCCGCAGAGCTCCACCCCACCGCGAGCGTCGCGGAGCTCGCCGAGGTCTGTGACCGGATCGCGCAGCGGGGCACGGAGCTCGTCGCGCTCTCCGGCGGAGACGGCAGCTTCATGGCGGGCGTCACGGCCCTCGCCCGCGCGTTCGGCGAGGGCTCACTGCCGCCGCTTGCCCTGTTGCCAGGCGGAACCGTGGCGACCGTCGCGCGCAACTGGGGCATGCTCGGCGATCCCGCGGTGCTCCTCGCGCGGATCGTCCGCGAGCACCGCGATCTCCGCGGCGGCGCCGCCGTCCGTGGAACGATCCGTCGGCCCACCTTGCGCGCCCGCGCGACGACGCGCACCGGCGTCGAGGAGCGCATCGGCTTCATCTTCGGCACCGGGCTCGTGGCCAGCTTCTTCGATGTCTACTACGAGCGCGGAGGCGATGGATACGGCGCCGCGGCGCGCATCGTGGCGCGGGTGTTCGTCGAGTCCTTTTACGGCGGCGCCTGCGCGCGCCGCGTCCTCGACCCGCTACCGTGCACGATCGAGGTAGAGGGGCGGCAGCTCGCTCCTCGCGCCTGGTCGCTGATCTGCTCGTCCGCGGTGCGCGACCTCGGTCTCCACATGCGGGTCACCTACCGTGCCGGCGAGGACCTCGATCGCCCGCACCTGGTCGCGAGCGCCCTGCCGCCTCGATCCCTGGGGCCGCGTGCCCCGCTCGTCCTCGCGGGCCGCCGGATCGGCGGCGAGGACCACTTCGACGACCTCGTCCGCGACTTCACCGTCCGGTTCGGCGCCGGAGCCAGCGCGACCTCGCCCGACGAGGGCCCCTATATCCTCGACGGAGATCCCCTCCGGGCGAGCGAGATCCGGATCTCCGCCGGGCCTCCCATCGACGTCCTCTCCCTGCGCTCCTGACGTCGCGCGCTCGTCCGTCAGGCGCGCCTGGGACGTCGCTGCGCTGGATGACCGAATCGTGACTGTCGTCGTGAACCCCAGTGACGGGCATGCTCGATGCTCCATCCACCTTGGAAACCATGACGCAAGCCCGTCCATCGAGCCCTACACGAGTCGTCGTACCGAAGCCTGGCCCGGGCTGGGGTCAGCTCTTCAACGTGCTGGGGATCACCGCCATCCACGTGGGCACGGTGGTCGCTTTCCTCCGGGGAGCCACCTGGAAGCTCGCCGCGCTCGCCGCGGCCACGTACTTCATCCGGATGTTCGCGATCACGGCGGTCTACCACCGGTACTTCTCGCACCGGAGCTACAAGACGAGCCGCGGCCTTCAGTTCCTGCTCGCGTTGCTCGGGACGACGGCGACGCAGAAGGGCCCGCTGTGGTGGGGAGGCACGCACCGCGTCCATCACAAATACTCGGACACGGAGCGCGACGTTCACAGCCCGCTGCGCAAGGGGTTCTGGTACGCGCACATGGGCTGGTGGCTCGGCCGCGAGCATGAGGAGCTCGACCTGAAGCGCATCCCCGACTTCGCCGGGTTCCCCGAGCTCCGCTGGCTGGACCGCTACCACGTGGTCGGGCCGCTCGGCATGATGGCGCTGCTCTTCGCGGTCGGCGGCTACGACGCGTTCCTCTGGGGCTACGTCGTGTCGACGTGCGCGCTCATGCACGGCACGTTCACGATCAACTCCCTCGCGCACGTGTTCGGCTCGCGGCGTTACGCGACGACCGACACGAGCCGCAACAATTTCTGGCTGGCGCTGATCACCCTCGGCGAGGGCTGGCACAACAACCACCACCACTACATGAGCAGCGCGAACCAGGGCTTCTTCTGGTGGGAGATCGACGTCAGCTTCTACATCCTGCGCGGCATGGAGAAGCTCGGTCTGATCTGGGACCTTCGGACTGCACCGGCGCACGTCCTCCAGCGAAACCTGCTGAAGGAGGTCGGCGAGCGTTCGCCGCTCCTCGCGCCTCAAGCCGCGCCCGCCGAGCCCCTCGACGCCCCGCCGCTGGGCCGGCCGAGCCTCGGCGACGTCTGACCCCCGCAGCGTTCAACCGCGATGATCCACGGACGAAAGCTGCAGGGCAGCTCTCGTCCGTGGGCGCTTGCAGCACGCAAGCTTCACGACCGGCGACAACCCCGCGCACGTCTCGCCGCCGAGGTGGCGGCCAGGCATCCCTGAGGATCCTGGCCCGCGACGCTAGTTGACCGACGAAGCGGCTTGCTGGCTGTGAGCGGCCGCGGAGTCGCCGGGCTTCGGCTTCTCGGCCTTGTTGCGCTCGCGCTGGCGCTCCAAACCTGCGCGCACGAAGCGCGCGAAGAGCGGGTGCGCGTTATGGGGCCGGCTCTTGAACTCGGGGTGGAACTGACAGCCCACGAAGTACGGATGCTCGCGCAGCTCGATCATCTCGACGAGCCGCTGATCCGGCGACGTCCCGGACAGCACGAGCCCCTTCTGCGTCATCGCCTCGCGGTACTTGTTCGCCACCTCGTACCGGTGCCGGTGACGCTCGCTGATGCTCGTCTGCCCGTACGCCTCGGCGGCGATCGACCCCTTCTCCAGCACGCACGGGTAAGCGCCGAGGCGCATCGTTCCACCCTTCTCGACGACGCCCTTCTGATCGGGCATCAGATCGATCACCGGGTAGGCGGCGTTGCGGTCGAACTCCACCGAGTTCGCCCCCGCCATGCCGCAGACGTGCCGCGCGAACTCGACGACCGCGAGCTGCATGCCCAGGCAGATCCCGAAGAACGGGATCTTCTCCTCGCGCGCGTAGCGGATGGCCTCGATCTTCCCCTCGGTCCCGCGATCGCCGAAGCCGCCGGGCACCAGGATCGCGTCGAGGTTCGACAGCAGCTCGGGCGCACCTCGCGCCTCGATCTGCTCGGAGTCGATGTACTCGAGCTCGACCCGCACGTCGTTGTGGAGCCCGCCATGGACGAGCGCCTCGTGGAGCGACTTGTACGAGTCGCGCAGGTGCACGTACTTGCCGACGACGCCGATCTTCACGATGCCGCGGGACGGCTTCTTGAACCGCTCGACGATACGTTGCCAGGGCGACAGGTCCGGCTGCCTCGCCCAGATGTTGAGCAGCTCCGTGATCTTCTCGTCGATGCCCTCTGCATGGAGGACCAGCGGGAGGTCGTAGATGCAGTCGACGTCGACGGCCGCGATCACGCAGTCGACGGCGACGTTCGAGAACAGGGAGATCTTCTCCTTCATGCTGCGCGGGAGCGGCCGATCGCAACGGCAGAGGAGGATGTCCGGCTGGATGCCGATCTCGCGCATCTCCTTCACCGAGTGCTGGGTGGGCTTCGTCTTCAGCTCGCCCGCCGTCGCGATGAACGGCACGAGCGTGACGTGCACCGAGATCGCGTTCTGCGCGCCCGACTCCACCTTGAGCTGGCGGATCGCCTCGATGAACGGGAGCGACTCGATGTCACCCACGGTGCCGCCGACCTCGACGATCGCCACGTCGGCCCCGTCCGCGGCAGAGCGGATGCGCAGCTTGATCTCGTCCGTGACGTGCGGGATCACCTGCACCGTCGCCCCGAGGTACTCGCCGCGGCGCTCCTTGGAGATGACCGCCTCGTAGACGCGGCCGGTCGTGAAGTTGTTCTGCCTCGTCATCCGGGCGAGCGTGAAGCGCTCGTAGTGCCCGAGATCCAGATCGGTCTCCGCGCCGTCGTCGGTGACGAAGACCTCGCCGTGCTGGTACGGGGACATCGTGCCGGGATCGACATTGATGTACGGGTCCAGCTTGAGGTGGGTGACCTTCAACCCACGGGACTCCATCAACGCCCCGATCGAGGCTGCGGCCAGTCCCTTGCCGATCGACGATACGACTCCGCCTGTGACGAAGACGAATTTGGTCCGCTTGCTCATGACCCATCGCTCCGCTGCGCCGTGTGCGCGCCTGTAACCAGTTCCCCGACCGGCGCTCAAGAGGTGAGGCCGCCGAGGTTCGGCTCTCCACGGCAAATACCTTGCCCGGCTTACAAGCCGCACGGCCCCGTCAACAGGACCGAAGCCGGAGGACCCCCCGCGAGGAGGGGTCCCGCACCGGCAACAGAACCTGACCTGCCGTACGAGCCCGTCTGCAATCGGATGGGCCCACGGCAAGCCTGCGCGACGTGATGCCGCTCTGAATCCGCCGGCATTCTAGGCCGCTCTCCCGGCGCGTCAATGCAAAGGACAATCCGATCTCGCACCGGGCCGAGTCTCGCGGGAGCCCGGGCGGCGTCCGGGAGCGGGGGCGGGCCGCGGACCGCTGCCGCGGCAGAGCGCCGCGGGCCTTCCCGTCCCCTCGGGAGCTTCGGCGGACCGGGGTGGTACGCTCCGCTAGCGCTCAGCGACACCATGAGAATCGCCCACGTTCTTCAGCTCGCGACGTCCACCCCGATCGTCGCGCTGGAACGCGACGGCGCGCTGTACGATGTCGCGGAGCTCGAACGCCAGTTCGGAACGAAGCTCGCTGACATCCCCGGCGTGTCGGACTTTCACACGCGCGTGGTGGCGCTTCGCTGCGCCGGTCTTCACGCGCTGGACGACCGGCTGCTCAGCGGAGATCGGCCCGCCGCCGCGCAGCTTCACCTGGACGCCATCCTGTGGCTACCGCCCTGCGCCACCGACCGCGCAGCGTACATCCAGCTCGGCCCCTACACGCGCGACGCAGCGCTCCCCTGGTACCGGTTCGGCAACAGCCGCGCGCTGCTCGGACACGCCGCAGCGATCCCCTTCCCTGCGCTCGAGGACGAGCCCGACTACGAGCTGAACCTCGCGGCGCTCCTTTGCGAGGATCTGCGGCGCGCCCCCCCGGAGGAAGTGGAGCGAGCGATCGCGGGCTACACCGTGCTGAACGACTGGACGGCGCGCAGCCTGGAGGCGCGGTCGCTGGCGCGCGGGCTGCCACCTTCAGAGGCGAAGGACTTCGCGACGCAGCTAGGCCCGGTGCTCGTCACGCCTGACGAGCTCGGCCCCGTCGAGGTGCTGCGGACCCAGGTCCGTGTCGACGCCGAGACGCGCTCCTGCTCGCGCATCGGCGAGTGGACCTTCACGCTGCCGGAATCCGTCGCGTACATCAGCAACCAGGTCGAGCTGCGCGCAGGCGACGTCGTGGGAGCGGGCCGGGTCTTCGGCGGGAACGCTGGGCGGCGCGTGCCGTACGGCGCCAGCGTGGAGCTGATGATCGAGCGCGTCGGGCGCCTGACCGGCAAGCCGGTCCGCGGCCCCGCCTCGTTGCCGTGGCGCCGACCGTGAGCGTGAGCAGCGCGCCGGGCGCGTGGTCCTCGGCGGCTCAGAAGGTGCCGACGACGCCGATGCCCATGCCCGTCGCGGTGATGACCGGAGCCGCCAGCACCGTCAGCGCCGACGTGCTCGGAGGCTGCGCCGGGCGCCCTTCCGTGGTCATGAAGATGCCCTCACCGACGAGCGCGAGGCCAGCGAGCTGCGCGAGCCCCCCCACGACGGTGAGCGCTCCGCGCACGTACAGCTTCGCTCCACAGTCCGGATCGTCCGCGGCGCAGCCGTTCTTGGCGAGCGCCATCCAGGGGCCCGCGATCGGGATCTTCAGCTCGCTCGACCCGGGCACGTCAGGCCACGAGGTCGCGGCGAGGAACCCTGCACCGTAAGCGAGCGCCGTCACGGCCACCCCGCCGACGATGAGCTTCGGGCGCACCGACGACGGCGGGTACCGCGGAGGCGCCGTCTGCTCCTCCGCGCCGGCGGAAGCAGCGGTCAACGCGAGCGCAGCGGCGAGAGCGAAGGCCGGGCTCTTCATGGCTTCTTCGTGCTGGACGACGCGGAGCCGGCCTTCTTGGCCGGCAGCTTCACGGTGTAGGGGACCTCGAGGGGATCGCCATCGAACGGCAGCACGATCTCCCCGACGAAGGCGCGCTTGACGCAGGCCTCGGCGGGCGTCCCTGCGAATGGCGGTCCCACCAGCACGTCGGTCACGCGCCCCTTCTGCCCGTCGAAGACGACCTTGACCTCTCCCTCGCCGGTCGGCGCGTTGGGCACGACGTCGGCGCAGTTCGACGCCTTGTCTCCCCCGCGCCTCAGCGCGATCTCCATCTGCTTTTTCTGATCGGCGTTGAGACCGCCGCCGCTGTCCTGCGACGCGCTTGCCTCCGCTTCGGAGCTGTCCGCCTCGGCGGGCGCTGGCGCCGCCTCGTCGGAGTATGCCTGCTCGAAGTTGTAGTCTTCACCTGCCTGCTTGGGCTTGGCGCCCGAGCATGCCGCCGCCGCGAGGATGATGAGCGGCAAGAGCGCGCGGGTCGAGTGCTGCTGGGACACGGTGTCCTCCCTTCGAACAGAGCGTGAAAAGTGTCTGCGCGCACCCTAGCAAGCTCTCCTTTGCGAGGACAACCCCGAGCGCGCGTCCCGGGAGCGCTGGCGAGCGGCGCCGAGCGGTCTACCGGATGAGGCGCCGGCGGCGGAGACGTTGTACAGCCGGAGAGCAGTTATGCCCCGCAGCTCCCGCTGGACCGTCTCCGTGGTCGCGCTTGTGCTCTCGTCGACCCTCGCCCGCCCGGGCGGCTCACAGCCGAGCGACGGCGACGCGCGTGCCGCGGAGCGGACCGGCGCCGCGAAACCGACGCAGGAATCGTCCGGAGGCGCGAGCGCGCCCCCGTCGACCGTCGCCGCTCCCGGACCTCATCGCGTCGTCCCGGGCCGCGCGCGGGCGCAGCTCGAGAAGCTCACCGCCGACGTGCATCGCTGGGGGGGGCGGGTCGGCGTGCTCGCGCTCGACGTCGGCAGCGGAGCGACGCTCGCCGCCTTCGATGAGCGCGGCCTGTACAATCCCGCATCGAACGCGAAGCTGTTCACGGCCGCGGCCGCGCTGCGCCTGCTCGGGCCGAGCTACCGGTACCTGACTGGGCTTTACGGGGAGGCATCGAACGGAGCCGTCGCCGAGCTCGTGCTCCGGGGCTCGGGCGACCCGTCGCTCAGGACGCGCGATCTCTGGGAGATGGCGCGCGATCTGCGCGCGAGTGGCGTCCGCAAGGTCGCAGCGATCGCGGTCGACCAGGGCTACTTCGACGCGCGCTACGTGCCTCCAGCCTTCGAGCAGCAGCCGGAGGAGTGGGCGGCCTTCCGCGCCCCGGTCGCGGCGGCGTCGCTGAACGCGAACGCGGTGCTCCTCACGGTGCGGCCGTCGAAGGCGGGCGAGGCCGCATCCGTGGCGATCGATCCCCCTGGCTTGACGGTGCTCCGTGGGAAGGTGGCCACCGCGAAGCGCGGCACACCGGAGAAGATCGGAATCCGACTGGAACCAAACGGCCAGCGCCTCGTCGTGCACCTCAGCGGCAGCATCCCGGAAGGCGGCCGCGCAGTGAGCCTGGCGAGGCGCGTCGATGATCCTCGCCTCGTCGCTGCGTATGCGCTCAGGGAGATGCTTCAGGAGGTCGGCGTCGAGATCTCCGGTGAGGTGCGGCTTGGCGGCGAGCACCAGAAGCGGTTGCTCGGGGCCCACCGCTCGGCGCCTCTCGGCGAGTTGCTCCCTGCGCTCGGGAAGGACAGCGACAACTTCTACGCAGAGACGATCTTCAAGACGCTCGCCGCAGAGAGGCGCGGTCGCCCCGGCACGGCCGAGGCTGCGGCGGAGCTGGTCGGCGAGACCATCCGCGAGCTCGGCGCCACCCAGGAGGGCGTCGTCCTGCGGAACGGCTCCGGCCTGTTCGACGCGGCTCGCGCGTCGCCGGAGGCCATCGTCCGGTTGCTCCGTGCCGCGCTCCTCGATCCCGCGCTCGGCGCTGACTTCACCGCGCAACTCGCGATCGGCGGCGTGGACGGGACCTTGCGCGGCCGCTTCCGCGGCTGGTCGAAGGAGCGCGCCATCCGCGCCAAAACAGGAACACTCGCCTCCGTCGCGGCCCTCTCCGGCTACATCCTCCCGCCGCCCGGCCGGTCCCCGATCGCCTTCGCAGTGCTGGCCTCCGACGTCCCCGGGAAGATCGAGCCGGTACGAAGGGCCATCGACGACTTCGTCGGCGCGCTCGCTGACGAGCTCTGGAAGGGAGCGCGCTCGCCTTGAAGGCACGAGCGGCCCAGGGCGACGGCCATCGCGCGCGATGAGCATCCTCCTGCGCGCGCCCCGCGGCAGATTGCGCGCGAGGCGAAAGCAACGCGGCCGCGCGGCGTTACGCCGCGCGGCCGCGTCATCGCGTCTGTTGCGTCCGTCGCTCAGTAGTCGCGCATCTGCTTGCGGATCTTGCCGAGCGCCTGCTCCTGGAGCTGACGGATGCGCTCGCGCGACAGGTTGTACTTGTCGCCGATCTCCTTCAGCGTGAGCTCGTCTTCATCGTCGAGGCCGAAGCGCCAGCGGATGATCCGCGACTCGATCGGCGTGAGGGTGGTCAGAAGCCGGCGGACCTCGTCGCTCCACTTCCTGTTCGCCAGGTGATCGAACGGCGACAGCGCGTTCTCCTCCTGGAGGAAGTCGATGAACTTGCGCCCGTCCTCGTCGCCGACCGGCCGATCGAGGGAGAACGGCGTCTCCGCGTAGAAGTCCTTCACCTTGTCGAGCTTCTCGCGCGGGACGCCCGTCTCCTTCTCGAGCTCCTCGATCGTCGGCTCGTGCCCCGTGCGCGCGATGATCGCCTGCGTCGCCCGCGCCACGCGGTTGTACGTGTCGAGCATGTGGACCGGGATGCGAACCGCCCGCCCCTTGTCCGCCAGGGCGCGGCTGATCGCATGCCTGATCCACCAGGACGCGTAGGTCGAGAAGCGGTAGCCACGGCTGTGGTCGAAGCGCTCGACCGCCTTCATCAGCCCGATGTTGCCTTCCTGGATCAGATCGATCAGCGGCAGGCGCCCACGGTTGTAGCGGCGCGCGATCGAGACAACGAGCCGCAGGTTGGCCTTCACGAAGCGGTTCTTCGCGTCGTGCTGCGCCTGGAAGGTCCGCTCCACCCGATCGAGGTAACGGCGGTACGAGCTGGACAGGGGGAGCCTCGGCCGCGTGGGGCGGGTCTCCTCGGGATCGCTCACGTCGTCCTCGAAGTCCGGCTCGCGCACGAGATCACGCGCGATGGTGAAGGCGCGCGCCATCCAGAGGCGATCCGAGTCCGGCAGGCGGACAGCCGCCGCGAGCTCCTCGGAGAGCTGGGTCCACGGCTTTTCCTGCTCGGGCAGAAGCTTCCCCTTCTGCTTCTTCGCTGCGCGGACGAGCTTCTGCATCTCCGCGAGCTGCGGAGCCTTCACCTCATCCTCGCCAGCCTTGGCGACATCCTCCTCAAGGGCGGTGAGGATGTACTCGGCCGCAGGCAGGTACGAGAGCAAGGCCACCCAGTGCTCCACCTCCGTGCGCTCGACCGCCCGAGCGGTGTCGAGCTCCTCGTCGGGCCCCATCACGGGATGCAGCGCCATGTCGCGGAAGTAGCGGGCGAGCATCGAATCGCCGCCACCGTCCTCGACATCCTTCAGCTCCCGATCCTGGTTCCTCGCCCGCTCGGGCTGCGGCAGCCGCTCCAGCGGTCCGAGGTCCAGATCGATGAAGTCAGCCGCTCGATCCTCATCGAGGATCTCCGCCGGGCGGGGTCGCACGGCGGTCTCCTCCGCCTGGTCGTCTTCCAGAAGGCCGAGGGCTGCGATTTCCGGCGTGGCTGTCCCACCCTGAGCGAGCGGGTCGCCCTTCACTACAGTGGCGTTGCTCTTGGTCGACCTCATGGCGGCTCCCTCCACGGTGGTAGCTCCTTGAAAGTGCGAGCGCGGCGACTGGCTGTCCCCGAATTCTTCGACCTCGGAGACCCCCGAATCGGTGGTCTGCGATGCCGCCCGCCGGGAAGCCGATGCTGTCTCGGCTCCCTGCGAGCTCTTGGATGCCGCGAGCCGCGCAGAGGTACCCACAGCGGAGGCTTTGGCGTTTCTCCGCGCAGTTTCTGGACGGCGGGCGGTCGACGTGCTCATCTTGGTCTTTGTGTCGGCGTTCACTTCTAAACGGCTGACCTTGCGAGATTGAAATGCCTCGCCATCTTTTGACGGCAGGCGAGGCGATTTCGTGCCAAACAGGGAGCTGGAGCTGACCGAAGGAGCTCCTGTTGAAACTGGCAACCGCTGGTGCTTTCTTTTGATTCCGGTCGAACTCTTCCCGCCAGAGGCGGGCTTGCTCTTGCAGAACAACGTTCTCGAGCCAGCTCCCGGTGGCAGCCCGATTCTTGAAGCAAAAACAGTGCCTTTTTTGGCGTGCGTTCCGGCTTCTCCCGTTTGAGAGCTCGACCTGGGTGCGGTATGTAGACCGGGAGGCGCAGTCCGCGTCATGTCGAGCGAACTGTTTCGCTGTGACCGAGCCGAACTGCTTGGCTGGGGACGCTTTCGTGGACGCAACAACATCGGCAACCTGTCCTCCATGGGAGCACCTCGATTCCGCCAGCGCCCACGCCTCGGTGGAGCCGCCCTCGCAGCGCGGGCAGGGGAATCCGTAATACTTTCCAGCGTGTAGGGTGCTGAACCTGACTGCTGAGGCCGCTCTCTCAGTGACCTTCGATGTTTCCTGAACCTGGGCCTCCCGACGGCGATGTCGAGCCCTCACCCGACGGCCAAAGGCGGAGAAGGTTATTTTTCGCGAGAGATCGGCCTGGAAAGTTAGTATTTCCAGCCGTTAACTCAGGCTCGACAGAAGCTGCGGCAGGGGGACGATTCCGTGGAGATCGACCAGGAAGGGCCCTACGCTCGTCAGGCCTCGAATGTGCGCTCGCACCTCACAAGGGAGGTGCGTCTGGGCGACAGAGCGGCCGGGCTCTTCAGGCCGGGTCGGAACTCACCCTGGCACCAGGGTCATAGGGTGCCATCAAAGATGCGGTTCCGAGCGTGCAGGGAATGCACACTGTGCATTTGTTTGGTACCCATTCGCCCCACTGGGCACATCGATGGTATGTCCTCCAGTGAGCGATGGAGCAGCAACCCACAGCGCTCACAGGGACGTACCCGGACGTACTCGTCCGCGGCTTGGCTGCGCAGCATGCCGTCGTAGGCGCAGAGCGGAGCTGGTTCGAACGAAGATCATCGTTCGCCAAAGCGATATGTACCGGGCGGTCCCGGCCGAGTTCGCCGGGGCAGGGAGCTGATGGCCGAGCGGTCGAGATGACCGCCCGGAGCGGTCACTTCGCTGCAGCGGAGGAGGAGACGAGCTTCGCCACGGCGCCGAAGGATGCAGGGTCGTGGATGGCGATCTCGGAGAGGATCTTCCGGTCGAGCGCGACGCCGGCCTTCTTGAGGCCGCTGACCAGGCGGGAGTAGGTCGTCCCGTTGAGGCGCGCGGCAGCGTTGATCCGGGTAATCCAGAGACGACGGAAATCCCGCTTCTTGAGCTTACGGCTGATGTAGCCGTACTCCCACGCGTGGCGCAGAACCTCGACCGCCTGGCGGAAGCGATTCTTTCGGCCGAGGAAGTAGCCCTCGGTCTGGTTGAGGACGCGGTTGCGTCGGCGGCGAGCCTTGAACCCTCTTTTTACACGCGGCATCGGAGCTTACCTCACCGGTTCCAGGGTCAGCCGTAAGGAAGAAGCAGCTTGACCCGCTTCTCCATCGCCGAGTCGACCATGTCGTTCTTGCGGAGACGACGCAGGCGCTTCTTGCTCTTCTCCTGCATGCAGTGGTTGAGCCCGCACTTGCTGCGGCGAATCCGGCCTGAACCGGTCACTTTGAACCGCTTGGCCGCGGCGCGGTTGGTCTTCATCTTCGGCATGACGCCCTCGATCCGGGTACCTACGCTCCCGGCGGCCACCCTCCGAACCACCGGAGAGGCTGTTCCGTGCCGCAGGGATGCGTAGAGGGGGCGCTTTATGGCGAGCCGGCGCAAGGTTGTCAAGGTCGGAGGAGCGCCGGATGGGCAGGGCTCTGGTCCTCGCTCACTTCCCGAGCACGACCCGCTGACCGAAAGCGCGGTCCGCCGTCTCGCAGAACGTTCTGAAGGCCATGTACTCGGACGGCTTGATCCGGGACCTCGTGAGCGCGATCTGGCTGCGGACGACCACCTTCCCGGCGGACTGCTCGACCGAGATGGAGAACTTGCCGAACGGGGTGTCCAGCTCCTGCGGAAGCGGCGCCCTGGTCACGCGCCATCCCTGCGGGACGCGGATGGACCACTCATCCCGGCGCGTCGTGAGCGCGGGGATGATCACGTCGCGCGTGCGCGTCGAGAGGGAGGCGAAGTCGGTCGCGAGGCGCTGCGTGGGCACCGCGGGGATCGACAGGCTGTCGCCCTCCTTGCGCGCGAGCGCGACGGCCTTCCCTCGAGCCCGCAGCTTCACCGGTTGCTCGAGGTCCTCAAGGTCGTTCACTTCGACCCCCGCCCTGCCGGCAGCCAGCTCGACCGTGCCGAAGTCCGCGGCGAGATCCCGGCCCGCTCGATCCCGGCGCGTCCCCTCTGCCATGTAGCGGGTGCGCCACTCCGGAGCGAAGGCGCCGGCCACCTGGATGTCGACCCCGAGCTGCGCCGAACCATCCGCGCTGAGCGCGATGTCGACGGTGCGATACATGACGGAAGCCTCCGGCGAGGGCTCGGGGAGGCGAACCAGCTTCGGCTTGCCCTCGTTGATCTGAAGCGCCATCGCGCCGCGATCCATGACGGGTAGCTCGGTCGAGCCCGAGTGTTCTGCCGTTCCGTCGAGGTAGAGGTCGAGCGAAGGCACGTACGCGATCGCGTGGTCGAACGGCGCGAGGCTCGCGGGCTCCGTTTCGATGCCGCCGCGCATGCGGGTGCGCACGAGCACGATCGTCGACGGGATGCCTAGCTCGCGGAGCATCGTGACGATCAGCGTCGCCTTGTCCTTGCAGTCGCCCCAGCCGCGAGCGAGCGTCTGGGCGCACCTCCTCGGACGGATCCCCTCGATGCCGAACTCGAGCGCCACGTAGCGCGTCTCGGTCGCGTACTTGTAGATCGCGCGGACCTTGCTCAGATCGTCGGTGAGGTTCTTCGTGATCTCGCGCACTCGCTTGCGCACCTCGTCGTCGACATCGAACTGCTCTCGCGCGAGGCCCCAGTACCAGGAGCCAACCTCGTCCCAGCTCTTGAAGGTCGAGACGTGGACATGCGCCAGGATCTCGGACCACGGCGGCATCGCCGGCTCGGGCGCGACGGGGGGGACGGAGGCGGCGGCGAAGCGGTAGATGCGCCGGTCGGCGTCCTCCTTCGTCTCGCGCACGAGGCCAGGGAGATTGGACGCGAAGATGTGGAACGGCTTCGCCTTGGGGGTGATCAGCACGTACTCGCTGCTGGCGATCGGCTCATCCCCCTGGAGGTACTCGATCTCGCCGAAGTGATCGGCGATCTCGTTGCGCGGGCTGACGTCATCGACGCGGTACCGCAACTCGACGACGTCGCCGGCGTTGAGCCGCGGGAAGCTGACGTAGAACGTGCGCCCTGAGGTGTACATCGCGAGCGCTGGGTTGTTCGCCCCTGCTTCCCCGCTCTCGATCGCCCCGTCGACCTTGCCGTCTGCCCGGTAGACCTTCGCGGCCCGGAGGCTCACGGTCTGGCGATCGGCCTGGTACTCGAAGGCGTACTGCCGGGCGCTCGCCGCAGCCTCGTCCGTGAGCGGCTGGAAGACGACCTGCCGGAAGCGGCTGGCCAGGCCGTTCGGGAACACGGTGGTGACCGTCAGGCTGCGGAGCGTGCGCTTGGGATACTGTCGGTCAGCGCTGCGCCGCATCGGGAGGAAGCGGTCGGGCGCCCAGGCGTAGGCCTCGTCCGCGCGCGGCTTCGGCGGCTCGATGTGCTCGATGTACTCGCGCACGTCCTTCACCTGGGGGCTGATCGCCAGGATCTGCTGCAGCATCTCGAGCTGCGCCTCTCGGTTGCCCTCCTCGCCGTAGAGATCGGAGAGAGCGCGCAGCGTGCCGATGTCCTCGGGCGCCATGGCGAGCGCGCGCTGATGCGCCGCGAGGGCGCGATCGCCATGGCCGAGCGCGCGGTACGTGCGCGCCGCGACGGAGCGGGCCCAGACGGAGTCAGGCTCGCTGCGGAGGAAGCGATCGAGCCAGCGCTCGGCGCCGGCAGGGTCGCGGCGCGCCACCGCGAGGTCGACCTGCTGGTGCAAGAAGCTCGAGTCGTCGAAGCGCAGCGCCGCGTACCGCGCCTCCATCTCGGCGGCCTCGGTGTCGCGGCCGAGGGCGCGGAGCTGCGACGCTGAAGCGCGGAGCAGCGAGACGCTGTTCGGCTGCCTCGAGAGCGCACGCTCCAACGTGGCGAGGGCGGTGCGCTTCAGCCCCGCCTCCACGTAGAGGTCGACGAGCCCCAGGGTAGCGATGACGTGATCGGGGTCGGAGGCCAGGATGCGCTCGTAGATCGGGGCAGCTTCCCGCCAGTTCGGGCTCGTCTGCGCGAGCCGCGCCTGGGCGAGCAGCACGTCGATGTCCTCGCGGCCACGGCCCACGAGCCCAGCGGCGCGCTCGATCCACGCGCGCTGCTGGTTTCTGTCCTCGGAGAGCTGGCCTGCGAGCACGTAGCGACGCACGCTCGGCTCGGCCTCCGCGGAGCGACGCGCGAGATCGCGCGCTCTGTGCTCGCCCTCCGCATCGCCGCCGGTGAGCACGAGGTAGCGCGCGAACGCCTCCAGGACGGCTGGTGACGGCCGCTCGGCGCTCGCAGCGCGCTCGAACGCCTGCATCGGGCCCTCGATGGCTCCCGCGCGCGCGGCGACCTTCACGCCTGTGCGCGGCCCGCCGGCCTGCGCCCGCGCCTCACCCGCGCGCTTCGCGCTGGCGGGCTCCCCCTGCGGCGCCGTCACCTGCGTCCCGATGTCGGAGGTCACGTCCAGATCGAGATCCGGAGCCCCCTTCTCGTTGCCGATGCGCAGCGCGAACTTGGGCGCCGATGCACCGCCGCAGACCTTGATCGTCAGCCGGTTGTAGCCGGGCTTGAGCGACACGGCCGCGGCGAACCGATCGATGTCGAGCTCGCGATACCCCGGATCGGCCAGGACCTTCTCGCCGTTCCAGAACAGCTTGAACGCGCCGTCCGCCCCGACCCAGAGGGAGATCGGCCGGGACGCGCGCGTCCCGGCCTTCGCCCGGACGAACGTCGTCGCGTAGCCGCAGACGCCCTCGACCGGACGGATGAAATCGCCGAAATCGAACCACCCGTACTGCGGCGCCTCGGGCGGCACGCGCCAGCGGACCGCCCGCGCTTTACCGTCGTACGTCCTGCCCGCTGCGATCGGCTGGTCGAGCTCCTCCTCGGGCCCAAACGCGCGATCGAAGCCCCCCTTGTTCTCGTTGTCGAACGGGCCGATCGTGGCCCAGCGACCGATGAACCCGAGCTTCTGGATCTTCGCTACCGCTCCGTCGAGATCACCTCGCCGCCTGCGCGCGTACGCCGAGAGGAGCTCCGCATAGACCCGCGCTGGCGCGCTGGTCGCACCGCCCTCGGCGACCGCCGCGATCGCCGCCTCGACCTGCGCCGGATCCGCGCGGTCCCACGTGCGCCAGAGCTCTCGCAGCGCGCCGTAGACCTCCGGACCTCTCGCCGCACGGACCGCCGCGTGCGCGGAGAGCACCTCGGGGTGAACCGCGCCGAGCTCGGCGCCGGCATCCGAAGCGATCGACGTGGCGCACACGAACGCCGCAGCCGCCGCGGTGAGCACGCAGCCGAAGCGCTTCCTCATCGTCCCCGGGTCGAGCTCGATCTCACGGGGCTCGATCCGGTTGAGCACGTCATGCATCCAAGGCGCTATCCCGTGACCGAAGCGCTCGGTCAAGCGCAAGCCACGCGCGCAAGATCAACGCAGCGGCTCAGGTCAAGCGGTGACACCACGGCGCCGGTGAAACGCGCATCACAGAGACGGTGCAGGGCCTCGCCCGTCGAGCAGCTCGCGCATGAGACCGCCGCGTCGCCCGCGATTTCCCAGGCGCTCTCGAGCTTCTGCCCGGCACACAGCGGCGCTGCCCCCGCCGCGTTCCCCGAGCAGCGCGCCCCGAGGAGGCCCAGCCTGAGCGCACCGGCACGAACAACGGCTCAAAATCGTTAATAAATACGTACATTTATAGAAACGACCCAGTTCGCCCACAGGCGCGGAGCGGTGCCGGGGAAGCGCCGGGGCCAGGCCCATGGGGTCGGGGGTGGGAGCGACCTCGGTCGAGCTCAGGCAGGGGTCGGAGGGGCCCCGGCTGCGCGATCCTCCAACTTCCAGAAAGGGCCGCCTTGCTCCGCCGCACCTGCTTCGGATAGAAACGTCCCAAGATGTACGGGCGCACGGTCGAGGAGCAGTCGCACTGCGCGCCGCGAACCGGTCATGCAAGTCCCCAGGCAGCGAGCGTGGCGCCGCGAACGTGTGGTACCGGTGGTAAGGCATGCCCGCACCAGCGGGGAGCCGGTTGGATGATGGTCGGGGACCGCACGTGCGGCGCCCGGTGATGACAAGGGCTACAGAGCCCGCAATGCCCAGGGCCCCATCGCGAGAGCGCTGGCGGAGGAACGATGGTCAACCCTCAGATGGTGATGTACGAGGAGGAATTCAACCAGATCCAGAGCGTGGTGGATCGCCTCGTCAAGGACGCCAATGCGAAGGTCGTCTTCATCGTTGACAAGAACGGGCAATTGATCGCCGCGAGCGGAGACGTCGACAACCTCGACACCACCTCGCTCGCCTCGCTGACGGCGGGGAACATCGCCGCCACGGGCGGGATGGCGAAGCTCCTCAAGGAGAACGAGTTCGCCACGCAGTTCCACGAGGGTGAGAAGGCGAACATCCACATCCAGCTGGTCGGGAACCGCGTCATCCTCGTGGTGATCTTCGACTCAAAGTCGAGCCTCGGGTTGGTGAGGCTCCGGGTGCGAAAGGCGAGCGAGGAGCTCAACCACATCTTCGAGGCGCTGCTCAAGAAGGTGCAGGAGCCGGGCGCTGACTCGCCGTTCGCCGAGATCACCGACGAGGACATCGACAACCTCTTCAACGACTAGGAGCGCGGTCGATGAGCTTCATCAATTACATGGCGCGCGAGATCAACTGCAAGATCGTCTATTACGGCCCGGGTCTCTGCGGGAAGACGACGAACCTGCAGTACATCTATGAGCGCACCAATCCGGACGCGAAGGGGAAGATGATCTCCCTCGCCACGGAGACCGACCGGACACTCTTCTTCGACTTCCTCCCGCTCGCGCTGGGCGAGATCCGCGGCTTCAAGACGCGGTTCCACCTGTACACGGTGCCGGGGCAGGTCTTCTACGACGCGAGCCGCAAGCTCATCCTGAAGGGCGTCGACGGCGTCGTCTTCGTGGCGGACTCGCAGCTCGGCCGCATCGAGGCGAACCAGGAGTCGGTGGAGAACCTCCGCACGAACCTGGCCGAGCAGGGCTACTCGCTCGACAAGATCCCGTACGTCATCCAGTACAACAAGCGGGATCTGCCGGAGATCGGCACGGTCGAGGAGCTCCGGTCGCTGCTCAACCCGACGAACGTCCCCGACTTCGAGGGCGTCGCACGGACCGGCGTCGGCGTGTTCGACACGCTGAAGGCGGTCGCCAAGCTGGTGCTGACCGAGCTGAAGAAAGGCGGCCCCTAGCATCGAGGGGCAGCCCGGAAACGAAGGGCGGCGCGGCGAGCGAGACCGAGGACTCGCTCGCGCCCGCCGCCGCGATCAGGTGCGCTGGTAGATGCGGTTCCGCCGGTTGCGGTTCTTCGCCTTCAGCTTGGACCGGTGGCGCTTCGACTTGGAGCGCGTGGTCTTTCGAGGACCTTTCGACAGCATGAGAAACATGGACAGGCTCCGTTGAGGCGCCCGACGCGGCGGCGTCGTGCCGCCGCTGTCGGTGCGAAGGGGCGGCAACCTACGGCATCGCAGGGCAAAATTCAACCGGAGAGCATCTCGACCTGGCACGCGGACAGGTTCCCGCGACGATGAGCCGGGTACGGCACCAGGGTCGAGCTTTTCTGCTATCGGTGTTGGAATCTCGTGCGGTTCAGACCCCTCCTCTTCCTGGCCGCCGCCTCGGTGACCGCGACCGCGTGCGGCGCGAGCATCAACGCGGTGTACGAGGGGGACGTACGCTTCGAGCACTGCATGGCGCTCGACTCGATGCCCGAGATCAAGCCGACGCTGCGGCGCGCGTGCTGGGACGAGTGGCTCCAGTTCTACACGTTCGGCCAGACGCGTGACCGCGTGGAGTACGCGACGCTCCGGGAGAGGCAGCTCAGCCGCGCGAGCGACTTCGACGAAGGCGACTGGAGCCCGCCCAGCAGCCGAGCGCCCGCCGTTCCGGAGCCGACGAGCGCGCTCGCGCCGCCGCCCATGCTCCTGAACGCCGACGCGCCTGCGCCCGCCGGAGAGGCGGACGCGGGGGCCCCCGACGCGCCGCTGAGCGACGTCGAGGACGCGGCGCCGCCGGGCTCGGAGTGCAGCGCGGCGTGCCAAACGAGCTGGAACGAGTGCCGGCAGGACTGCAAGTCCGCCGTGTGCGAAAAAGGGTGCTCCGACAAGTACACGCGGTGCATGCGTCGCTGCTTCTGAGCGAGGTCCGCGCTCTGCGGACATGCCTCACCTTGTCGCACCAACATGGCCCGGAATCTTGACCCGCGATCGAGCGTAGGACTATCCGCGTACACGATGTCCGCCTCGCACGCGCCCACTGAGCTCAGCACCACGGTCTCGGATCGCAACGGCACGGCGTCGGCCGTCGAAGGGCTCGGATCGAGCGCCGGCCCGGTGCGGGTGCTGCGGCCACGGCGCGCGGCGCCGGCGGACGCAGTTCGCCCGACCCGCGCGGAGGTGAACCTCGCGCACCTGCGGCACAACCTGCGCGTCCTCGAGCGAGCGATGAGCGGCACCCACAGGCCGCAGATCTGGGGTGTGCTCAAGGCCGATGCGTACGGGCACGGCGCGCCGGCCGTCGCGCGGACGCTCGAGCGGACCGGCATCCCCGGGCTCTGCGTCGCGCTGCTGGAGGAGGCCGTCGAGCTGCGGGACGCCGGCATCCGGCTGCCCATCCTCGTCATGGGCGGCTACTACGGCCCGCGCCGCGAGGGGTTCGAGGAGATCATCGCGCGCGATCTCGTGCCCGTCGTCTACGACGCTGGACAGATCGAGCGCCTCGCGACCGTGGTGCGGCTCGAGCAGCGCGGTCGCGTCGGCGTCCATCTCAAGGTCGACACCGGCATGGGACGGCTCGGCGCCGCGAGCTCCGAGCTCGAGGCGGTGTTCGCGGCGCTCGCCAGGCACCCGGAGGTGAGGCTCGACGGGCTCATGACGCACCTCGCCTGCGCGGACGCCGACGACCTCGGCGTCACGATCGAGCAGATGGAGCGCTTCGAGGAGATCGAGCAGCGGGCGAAGCGCTTCGGCCTCACGCCGCGGGTGCGGCACGCCTCGAACAGCGCGGCCATGCTGCGCCTGCCGGCCGCGTGGCTCGACGTCGTTCGACCCGGGGTCGCGCTCTTCGGCATCTCGCCGTGCGCAGGGCTCGCGCCCGATCTCAAGCCGGTCATCCGCGTGCGCAGCGAGATCGTCGCGCTGCGGACGATCGCGAAGGGCGACAGGATCGGCTACGGCCACACCTGGCAGGCGTCGCGGGAGAGCGTCGTGGCCACCGTGCCGATGGGGTACGCCGACGGCCTGAGCCGCCAGCTGTCGAACCGCGGGGCCGGACTCGTGCGCGGCCAGCGCGCGCCGATCGCCGGCGCCGTGTCCATGGATCTCACGATGCTCGACGTGACGGACATCCCGGGGGCGCGCGTGGGCGACGAGGCGGTGTTCCTTGGAACACAGGACGGGCCGCTCGGGCGCGCGACGATCAGCGCCGAGGAGATCGCCGGGCTCACCGGGACGATCGCCTGGGAAGTGCTGACGAGCATCTCGCGCCGCGTGCCCAGGTTCTACCGCGAACCCTGAGCTCGCGCGGGCGGCGCTCGCCGGCAGCGCCTGGGCGCCGGTGCGAACGAGCGTGGTACGCTGCTCGTCATGAAGACGGCCGTGAAGCAGCGGGCCGGCGTCTGCGGCATGATCTACTGCCTCGGTGCCGCGCTCGCGCTCGGGGCGGCGCTGTCCGCGTGCGCGGACGACGACACGAAGCAGCGTCCACGAAGCGGCGTCGGCCAGGGGGCGCAGGAGCCCGAGGACGGGTTCAACCCGGGGCCCGGAGGCTCGAGCGGACCACCGCCCGTGGACGCGGGTGGGCTCTGCGGCAACCAGATCCATCAGGTAGAGATCGCCGAGGCGCCGAACCTCTACTTCGTCCTCGACGCGTCGGGCAGCATGCTCAGCGCCGCGTCGTCGAGCGCGACCCGCTACGACCGAGTGCACGAGGCCGCAGTCGATCTCGTGCGCAACCTGGGTCCTCTGATCAACGTCGGAGCCGCCGTGTTTCCGCTCGAGGCGACCGCCGATGCGCCGTGTCGGCCCGGCGGCGAGGTGTTCCCTGTCACGCCGGGAGATCCCTTCTCGGACGGCCAGGAGGGGCGCCCGACCACCTCGAGGTTCCGCTCGGCGACGCGCGTGGTGCCGCTCGGCGGGACGCCGACCGCGGCGACGCTCACCGCGCTCACGCCGAGGCTCGTGGAGCTCCCGGGCAAGACGATCGTCGTGCTCGCGACCGACGGGGGTCCAAACTGCAACAGCGCCGCGACGTGCAGCGCCGAGGAGTGCATCGCCAACATCGAGCAACAATGCCCCGAGGAGAACTGCTGCGCGCCTTATGGGGCCTCGGGGCCGGGTGGGTGCCTCGACCGCGACGACACGGTCGCCGCGATCGCGCGGCTCGCGGCGAGCGGCATCGACGTCTATGTCGTCGGCATCCCCGGGAGCGAGTTCTACGGCGATGTCCTCGACCAGATGGCGCTCGCCGGCGGCGCAGCGCAGTTCGTGAGCCCCTTCTACTTCAAGGTGGACAGCCTCGACACGCTGGGGAACGTGCTCTCGAGGATCGCCAGCATCGTCGTCTCGTGCGAGTTCGATCTCGCCGACCCGCCTCCGGAGGACGGGCAGACCAACGTCTACCTGGATGAGGAGCTCGTTCCGTACGACCCGGAGAACGGCTGGCGCTGGAAGTCTCCCGCCGCCGTCGAGCTCCTCGGAGAGGCGTGCCAGAAGCTGAAGAGCGGGCGGGTGGGTCAGGTCCAGATCGTGTCCGGCTGCCCCACGGAGGTGGCGCGGTGAAGCGAGAAGGGACGCCGGGCTCGGTCTCGCTGCTCCAGCTCACGGCCGACGCCGCCGACGACGCGGCGCTCGACGAGGTCGACGCGGTCGCGGCCGCGGCCTTCGACGTACCGCAGTTCTCCGCGCGAGAAGAGCTGCACCGCCCGTGGACGCGCTGCTGGGTCGCGCGCGAGGGACGGCAGGCGCTCGCTTTCCTCATCGCGTGGCACGTGGCCGACGAGCTGCACGTGCTCAACATCGCCACCTGCCCGACCGCGCGTCGGCGCGGGCTCGCGACGGCGCTGATGCGCCGCTCGCTCGAGTACGCGCAGCAGCAGCAGGTGCGGCTGCTCCTGCTCGAGGTGCGCCGCTCGAACCGGGCAGCGATCCGGCTCTACCGGAAGCTCGGCTTCACGGCGATGGGCGTGCGCCCCCGGTACTACAGCGACAACGGCGAGGATGCGGTGGAGATGGTGCTCACGCTCGATCCGACGACGGGCGCGGTGCAGCCAGGCCGCGACGAGATCCGCATCGAGGTCTGACCCGCGCCGCGCTGCTCAGCGCGGGCCAGCGGCGGCCGCGGAGGGAAAGCGGGAGACCGCCGCGAGCGGCGGGAGCCGCGCCGCCACGACCTGCAGGGGGGTCAGCAAGAGCGGCCGGAGCAGCGTCTTGGCTCGCTCGTCGAAGGGCTGGAGGAGCGCGTCGGCCTGCCGTGTCGCCTCGATCAGCCGCTCGGCCATGAGGCGCGCGTCGACGTTCGGGTTCAGGTCCTCGAGCCGCTGGATCTCGTCGCGCAGGGAGCTGAGCAGCGAGATGTACCGCGCCAGGGGCGTGTCCGTGACCGGCGCCGAGCCGCTCGGCGCGGCGGGGACTCCGAACTCGACGGTCCGCTTGAACTCGTCCGGGACCGAGCTCGGCCGGTTTCTGATGAGCTTCACGTTGAGAGGGATCTTCAACCTCGTCTTCTGCTCGATCTTCCGCTCGAGGTGCTCCTTCCCGCGCTTCATCAGGCCCGAGTCCTCGAGCGCGCTGCGATCCCGCTTCCACTGCGTGTTGTCCTCGAGGGCGCGGATGATGCGGAGGTACGGGTAGTCCGGCTTGGCGAGCTCCATGTAGATCTCCTTCGCCTCCTTCAGGTTGGCCGGGGTCCGCACGGTGAGATCCGCCATCCAGTCGGTCCACTGCGCGATGTAGCGGGCGTCGTAGTCGGCCGCGAGGCCGTCCAGGTTCTTGTTGATCGAGGTCTCCTCGCCGGGCGCTAGATCCACGACCCAGCGCTCCGCCAGCAAGCTCTCCGCGCCCTCCTCGAGCTTCTCGAGCACGGCGAGGTGCCCCTTCTCGGTGTACGGGCCGTCGACCTCCTTCCAGCGCTTCTCCTTCGCGTACAGCTTGCTGCCGATGACCTTCAGCACGTCGGGGCGGTCGGCGAACATGTCGCCCAGCGTGTGCGGAGGATACTTGCGGTTCGCGCGGCTGTTGTCGCCCGTCGGGTCGTACTTCTCCTCGACGATCGAGTTGACGAAGAAGTCGTAGTAGCGCTTCCGCACCGGCACCGCCTGCAGCGTCGCGCGCACGCTCGTGACCAGGTCCTCCTTGCGCCCGACCGGCGTGACCCGCTTCTGCTTGATGAGCGACAGGTAGTACGCGACGTGCGGCTCGAGCTGCTTCGTCAGCTCGCTCTCACCGAGGTTCGACGTCGGCCGGAGCACCTCGGCCCAGAGCGAGGTGAACCTGTCCGTGGCCCAGTCGACGTCGAGGTGCTCGACGTCGCTCAGCATCAGGTACAGCTTGAGCTCGTTCCGCTCGCGCAGGTAGTGCTCTCCCTTCGCGAGCTTGAGGCGATCCTCGAGCCGCTGTTTGCACGGAATCACGAAGCCGTTCTGGAGGCTCGCGACGTAGACGTGCACCAGCGGAGGGTAGACCGTCTCTCCCTGGAACATCGTCCAGCCCATCCCGTCCGGCGGTCCGTCCTCGCGCGCCTTGTCTATCTCGAGGAGCCGGCTCAGCGCAGGCCGCAGCGCCGCGAGTTTGTCCGAGACGGGTCGCGTGTCCTCCCATCGGATCGCGCTGACGGCGCGCGCGTCTGCCTCGGCGTCGCGGAGGAACTCGCGGTTGTTGCTGAACGACACGAAGCTCGGGATCGCGAGGATGACCCCGAGCGTCGCGGCCGCTGCGCTGATCGCGCCGCGCATGATCCGCTGGCGCCGGATCTCGCTCGCGCTCCTCGCGGCGATGTCCCCGTCAGGGAAGACGACGTTCATGAACACGTCGTGGAGGAAATAGCTCTTCGACTCGACGTTCTGCTGAGCCACCGCCTCGTGCGTTCGGATCCCCATCGCGTGGCCCATGCGCTGGAGGACACGGTCGAGCGGCCTGCCCTCCTGCGTGCCGCTCGTGAAGTAAAAGCCCCGGAAGATGGGCGTCCCCTGGAACGCGTTCACCATGAAGACGGTCGAGACGAGATCGGACAGGTTCCGACGAATGCCCGAGAACTCGAGCGGGAACTGGTAGACGCGCTCGCGCACCTCCCGGCTGCGCTCCATCACGAGCCGCTTCAGCGCGCGGCCGTGGATCTGCTTGGCCAGGGCGTCGAACTCGGCGTCGAACAGCCTGCCCGGATCGGTCTTGTCTGCGCTCAGCTTGAACGTCGCGCCCCACGCCTGGGCGCGGTCGCTCCTGCGCATGTCGCCGAAGAACTCCGAGAAGCCCGCGATGAGATCGCACTTCGTGAACAGGAGGTAGACGGGCAGCACCATGTGGAGCTGCGTCATCACCTCGTCGATGCGCGCCCGGAGCTTCTTCCCCATCTGCTCGACCTGCTGCTCGCTCGCGTCGATGAGATCCGCCACGCTCACGGCGACGAGGATGCCGTTGAGCGGGCGCCGGGCGCGATGCCTGAGGAGCATCTGCAGGAACGCGATCCACTCCTCGTGGTCGTCCTGCTCGGTCGTGTAGCGCCCCGCTGTGTCGAGGAGGATCGCCTCGTTCGTGAACCACCAGTCGCAGTTCCGCGTGCCGCCGACGCCGCGCACGCCGCCGCCGTTGCTCGGGTGCGCATACGGGAAGACCAGGCCCGAGTGCTTCAGCGCGGTCGTCTTCCCCGCCCCGGGCGGGCCGATGATGACGTACCAGGGCAGCGAGTAGAGCGCCGCGCTGCCGTGCTTCTTCCCCTTGCCGAGCTTCGAGGTCTTCAGCGCGCTGATGCCGCCCTGGACCTGCCGCTGAAGCTCCTGGATCTCGGCGCGGCGCTCGGGCCGCGCGTTGAGCGCCTGCTGCACGCCCTGCTGGACGATCGCCCGCTCGAGCGCAGACGCGGCGCGGCCCGCCTTGACGCGGCGGAACACGAAGAGCGCGACCGCGGCGAGCGCGATGACGACGGTCGCCGCGATCGGGATCGCGGTGGACAGCTCGAACGTGAAGTACGCCGCCCAAGAGATGAGGAGCAGTAGCCCGAAGAAGACCCACAACACGCCCGCGACGATATCACCGGTCGACGCCGCCGGAGCACGTCCACGCGCGGCGCGGCGATCTGGTGCGTGGCGCGCGGCGCCGCGGAGCGCGCGATGCGCTTGCGCGCAGCGGCCCCCGGCTCAGTCGCCGTCGCGCTGGTAGTCGCCCGGCTCGAGCGCGACGTCGGTCTCGTCCCCGGCGGCGAGCCGGCGCGAGCGGATCGCGTCCACGGCGATGTCGATCACCTCGAGCCGCGTCGACGGCGCGTAGTACTCGTCCTCCGAGACCGGCGGCAGCTCGGCCAGCCTGGCCGCGACCGCCTCGCGGTCGTCGTCCTCCAGCTCGAGCGCCGCAGGATCGCCGCTCAGGGGATCCTCCGCCGGATCCCGCGCGGCCTCGGCGCCAGGCTCCCGCGTGAGCGCCTCGCGGACGAAGAGCACGGGGCTGAACGCGAGGTACACCGACCCGAACTCGACCTGCCAGTACGTCGGATCTTCGCCGTCCATCCGCCACCACGACGGGTACCGGCGTCGGATGACCTCGCCGAAATAGACGCCGGCCATGTGCGCGACCACCGGCAACGCCTCGACCTTTTCCGACGTCGCCCTACGCGCCTGCTCGAGGTAGTGGTCGAGCACGGGCAAGGTCTCCGGCCGATAGTCAAGCCGTACGCCGAGCGCGCGCTCCACAAACCGCACGCACCCCTCGGCGAGATCCTCCACGACGGGCGGCGGCGGCGCGACAGCCGCGGCGGACAGAGCAGACGTGGCCGACCGCTCCGCAGAAATCGGAGAGGAACCTGCACCGTTCTGTTTGGTATTCATGGGCTCCACGCTATCCTTCTCCGGTGCGGGTGGCCGCTCGTCATCATCGCGATGGTGCTGGGAGCGTCTCCGCAAGCTCGGCAACATCGACCAGCGCGACAAGGTCGACGAGATCGCCAAGACGAGCGGCCGGTCTCGGGGCCTCAACGAGGTCCCGGGTGCAGCGGAAGTATGGGCCACCGGACGTTCTCCGAGGAGCGGGGATCCGGGGATCCGGGATCACAAGCTCCCAGCTCCGGCCCGACCGGCCCGGCTGTGGATTCGGATTTGAATTCCTAACGGAAGTCGAGGCCTTCGTGCTAAGCTCCGCCCTCGCGTCGAAATGAGACTCGGGATCTTCAGCGATACCCACGCCAACTACGAGGCGCTTAGCGCTGTGCTCGAGTCGTACCGCCACGAACGCATCGACGTGTACTACTGCCTCGGGGACACGGTCGGCTACGGCGGTTCGCCAAACGAGTGCGCCGATCTCGTCCGCAAGGTCGCCAAGAAGACGATCCTCGGCAACCATGACGCAGCGGTCGCGGGGAGGATGGACTACTCGTACTACTACGAGGCCGCTCGGCAGGCGCTTGACACGCACGCTGCAATGCTCTCCTCGGAGAACGCGGCCTGGCTTCGGAGCCTGACGTACCAGGAGAAGTTGACGGACATCAACGTCGACCTCTGCCACGGCTCGCCCGTCCGCCTCGAGGAGTTCGAGTACATCTTCGCCCCCGAGCAGGCGCGCGAGTGCCTCCCCATGTGGAACGAGCTCGGTCACATCACGCTGATCGGCCACTCCCACCTCTGCAAGGTGTTCGCCCTGACGCCGACCAGCGTCGAGGAGCTCCCCGCGGTGGACTTCCAGCTCGAGCAGGGCCGCAAGTACATCGTGAGCGTCGGGTCGGTGGGACAGCCGCGGGACTACGACAACCGCGCGAGCTACACGATCTACGACAGCGACACGAAGCGCTTCGAGTTCAAGCGCGTCGAGTACGACATCGAGACGGCGGCGGAGAAGGTGCTGCGCGCCAAGCTCGAGCGCAACTTCGCCCACCGGCTCTACATCGGGGTCTGAGCCTCCACGTCGCAGCCGCGCTCGGCGCGGCGCCTGGTCGGCGCGTTCCGCCGCGGCTTCGGCGACGATCCCGCGCCGGCGTTTCGGTTACCGACCGGGTGTGGCTCGCCAGAGGCTTCGCCCGGAGCCCTGCGTTCGTTCCGCGGCTCCCGGAAGCCGGCCGCGCGCCGTGCGGTCAGCCCTGGCGGCGGCCAGCTCGCGCTGTTCGCCGCGGGCGGCAGTGGTAGAGCAGCATGCTCGTCTGGTTGTCGGGCGGCGCTGCGGAGAAATCGCTGCGGAGCTCCGTGAGCTCGAAGCCGTTGTAGTGGAGCAAAGCCTCGAGCTCCTGCGGGTAGAACTGCCGGTGCGCGAGCGGCGTCATCCAGCGCTCGCCGCCGGTGACGGGCGAGAACTCCATGGAAACGAACAGGATCTGCCGGACCTTGTCGTAGTCGAACCGCTCCGTGTACCGGACGACCTCGCCTGGGCCGTCCTTCGCGGGATACCGGAAGCGCGGCGTGGCGTAGGCGCGATCCGGGTCGCGCGCGAGCTCGGCCGGCTCGGGCATGGAGACGTCGAAGACGAGCTCGCCCCGCGGCGTCAGGTGCTCGCGGGCTCGCGCGAGGAAGCGCTCCACGTCCGCGCGCGTGTAGAGGTGCAGGAAGGCGTTGAACGGGCAAACCACGAGCGGAAAGCGGCGCCCGAGCCGCAGCGAACGCATGTCGCCGCGCCGGAGGCTCACGCGGGAGGCAACGTCGCGCGGCTCTCGCCCGAGCTGCGCGCGCAGATCGCCGAGCATCGGCGCCGACAGATCCACGCCCGTGATCCGGACCCCCGCCCTCGCGACGGGTAGCGTGATGCGCCCGTTGCCACAGCCGTACTCCAGCACCGGCCCCGCGGATGCCACGGCGAGGTCGACGTAGTAACGGACGTCGTCCGTACGCCGCGCGTAGGTCTTTGCGTAGTACGCCGGATCCTCGTAGTGGGCCGACGTCCCCGCTTCGAGCTCCGGATCGCGGCGCTGGACGGAGCTCGAAGCGCGCCTGGACCTCGTCGAGGCTGCCCCTTTCATGAGAAGCGACGGCTCAAGCGCAGCGCTGGCACGACGACGAGCGCGAGCTCTGCGGTGGGGCGCTCGCGGAGGCGTGCATCACCGGGGCACGCTCGTGCGGCGCGCCATCCGCCATCAACGCTGGCCGCCAGCGTTCATCTGCTGGAGCCACTCGGACACGACCTCGTGGGAGCTCCGGTGGAAGTGCACCTTGCCCGCCGCGATCTCTCGAAGGCTCGTCACGGCAGGCTTGTTCTTCGTCTTCACGAGGGTGTCCGCGCCCTTCATGAGCTGCCGCGTCCGGCTGGCCGCGAGCACGACGAGAGCGAACCGGTTTTCCTCGCGCTCGAGGCAGTCTTCCACAGTTACACGTGCCATAGGGGCGCCGAGAGTAGCGCCCTCGTCCAGAGACCGCAAGGCGCATGCCGCCCGGCGGTCGGGTCGGCTGGTCTGCCGTCGGCTGGGCGTGTTCCGTCGGGCGTGGCGCTGCGGCCTCATCCGGTCGACATGACGCGTTGCACATTGCCCTCCGCGCACGTCCCGACTACGAGATGCGACCGTGGCCGCTGAGCAGGACTCCCTTCTACCCCCTCCCCCCCGCCCGGCCCCCGGGCTGAAGTACCGCCGCATCGTGCTGAAGCTGAGCGGTGAGGCGCTCTGCGGCGAAGAGGGCGGGTTCGGCATACGTCCCGAGACGCTCCACCACGTGGCCGCCGAGATCGCCGAGCTCCAGCGCATGGGGGTGCAGATCGCGATCGTCGTGGGCGGCGGCAACATCTTCCGCGGGCTGAAGGGCGCGAGCGCGGGGATGGACCGCTCCCAGAGCGACTACATGGGCATGCTCGCCACGGTGATCAACGCGCTGGCCCTGCAGGACGCGCTCGAGAAGACCGGCGTGCCGACGCGCGTGATGACCGCGATCGAGATCCGGCAGGTCGCCGAGCCGTACATCCGCCGCCGGGCGATGCGCCACCTCGAGAAGGGCAGCATCGTCATCTTCGCCGCGGGCACCGGCAACCCGTTCTTCTCGACCGACACGGCAGCGGCGCTGCGGGCCATGGAGATCCAGGCGCAGGCGCTGTTCAAGGCGACCAAGGTCGAGGGCATCTACGACCGCGATCCGGTGCGCCACGAGGGCGCGCAGATGTTCGCGCACCTGAGCTACGACCGCTTCCTCGCGGACCGGATCGGCGTCATGGACTCCACGGCGGTCACGCTCTGCCGCGAGAACAAGATGCCGATCCGGGTGTTCAAGCTCACGACCCGCGGCAACATCCTCCGCGTCTGCAGGGGCGAGGAGATCGGCACGATCGTCGACTGAGCGCGAGCGCGTTTGTGCGCTCGTCGCGGCGGGGCACCCGCCGGCGCGCCGACAGGAACGCGGCCGGCACGCCCTCGAGCCGCGAGGAAACCGTGCTACACCCCGAGCCAGCAATGACCCGAGCTCCGGTGCGCCGCCCCCTGCTCGCCATCTCGCTCGCCGCGCTCGTCGCAGGCTGCGATGAACCCGCCCTCCAGGTCCCGGCCGACGCGGGCGACCCGGTGTTCGGGCTGACCGCCGAGCAGTCGGCGCGCGTGCTCGCGAAGGTCGGCGACCGGGTGATCACGCTCGGCGACTTCGGCAGGACGCTGGAGCGGATGGATCAGTTCGATCGGCTCCGGTACCAGACGAAGGAGCGGCGCCGCGAGCTGCTCAGCGAGATCATCGACGCGGAGCTGCTCGCGCTGGAGGCCAGGCGCCGGGGCCTCGACAAGGACTCCGCGGTCGAGGACGCGACCCGGCAGCTCCTCCGCGAGGCGATGATCGCGCAGGCGCGGAAAGGCCTGCCCGCGCCCGCCGACATCCCCGCGTCCGAGGTGCGCGCGTACTACGAGGCGAACGCCGACAAGTTCAGCGAGCCCGAGCGGAGGCGCGTCGCCGCCATCGTGGTCGGCGACAGGGCGCTCGGCGAGAAGGTCCTCAAGGAGGCGCAGAAGGCCGGGAGCAGCAGCGCATGGGGAGAGCTCTTCCTCAAGCACTCGCTCACGGCGCCGAGGGACAAGAGCGCGAGCCCGCCGCTCGACCTCGCAGGGGAGCTCGGGATCGTCAGCCCTCCCGGCGATCCGCGCGGCGCTCACCCCCAGGTGCCAGAGCCCGTCCGCGCGGCCGCGTTCCAGATCGGCGGCGTCGGAGCGGTCAGCGACACGCTCGTCGAGGCCGACGGCCGATTCTACATCGTCCGCCTGAGCGGGCTGACAGGCGGACACCGGCGCGAGCTCGCCGAGGCCGAGCGCTCCATCCGCGTCGCGATCCTCCAGCAGAAAATGCAGGATCAGGAGCGCGCCCTCGAGGAGGAGCTGCGAAAGAAGTTCCCCGTCGAGATCAACGACGCGGCGCTCGCCTCGGTGAAGCTGCCGGAGCAGCTCGCGGCGCCCCCGAGCGCGCCGCAGCCCGATCCCACGAAGCCCAGCGCGCCGCGGCCGGAGAAGTCCGGAGATGTCGCGGCACCGGCGAGCGATGCGGGCAAGTAGCGAGCTCGTCGCCGCCGCGCAGCTCGCCCGCCGGCCCGGCAAGGAGGGCGCGGAGGTCCGCGCCGTCGCGCCGCCGGAGCCCCCGGCGCCGCTCGCAGCGAGCGCGCAGCAGGAGACGCGGCCGGATCGCGCGAGGACGCGGAAGCGCGACTGGACGTGGCAGCTTCGCCGCGCGCTCTCGAGCGCCGACGACCTCCACCGGGCGCTGTCGCTGACGCCGGAGGAGCTCGCAGGCGCGCGGCGCGCCGAGAAGGCCGGGCTGCCCATCCGCGTCACCCCCTACTACCTGAGCCTCTGCGACAAGGGCGATCCGGCATGCCCGATCCGACGGCAGTGCGTGCCGCTCGCCGACGAGGCCGCCGAGGTGCCCGGCGACCTGGTCGACCCGCTCGGCGAGGTCGCGCACGAGGTCGCGCCGCACCTGGTGCAGCGCTACCCGGATCGCGCGCTGCTGCTCGCGACCGACCGCTGCGCCGTCTACTGCCGCTTCTGCACCCGCTCGCGCATGGTCGGCGACGGCGGCGGCGCGGTGGCGCTCGATCGGCTCGCGCCCGCCATGGCCTACCTCGAGGCGCACCCGGAGGTGCGCGACGTCATCGTCAGCGGCGGCGATCCGCTGGCCGTCTCGACGGACCGCGTCGTGCGGCTCATCGCCCGGCTGCGGCAGGTGCCGAGCGTCGAGACGATCCGCATCGCCACGCGCGTGCCGGTCACGCTGCCGCAGCGGATCACCACGGAGCTCGTGCGCGCGCTGAAGCCGCACCACCCGCTCTGGGTGATGACGCACTTCAACCACCCGAAGGAGCTCACGCCCGCCGCCGAGCGCGCGTGCAAGCGGCTCGTGGACCACGGCTTCCCCGTGATGAACCAGACGGTGCTGCTGCGCGGCATCAACGACGACGCCGCGACGCTGGCGGCGCTCTTCCGGGGGCTCGTGCGCTGGCGCGTGCGCCCGTACTACCTGCTCCAGATGGACCCGGTGCGCGGCACCGCGCACCTGCGCACGCCGCTCGCGACCGGCGTCTCGCTCATGGAGCAGCTCCAGGGCCGGCTCACCGGCATCGCGCTGCCGAAGCTGATCGTGGATACGCCCGGAGGGATGGGGAAGGTGCCCGTCGGCCCCGAGTACATCGTCGATCGCCGGCCAGGGCGGACCGTCCTCCGGACCCACCGCGGCGTCGAGGTCGAGTACGTCGACCCCCCGCCGCCGCCGCCCGGCGGCTGAGCTTCCGGCTCAGCGAGCCGGGCCGCGCGAGAGCGGCTTCGCGATCCGGAACGACAGGTTCAGGGCCCGCGTGATCCCGAAGAAGCGGGTGCGCGACGCGCTCCTGCACTGCTGCGAGTCCGCGGACCAGCTCCCCGAGCGGGCGATGCGCCACGGCGGCGCGTCCCCGCCGGCGTCGACCGCCGACTCGATCTCGCGCGACGTCTCCGCCCACGAACGCTCGCCGCTCACGTCGGCGACCCACTCGCGCACGCCGCCCGCCATGTCGCGCACGCCATAGGGCGAGGTGTCGATGGGGAAGGTCCCGACCGGCTCCGGCTGCGCCAGGAAGGGGCGCGACGAGCGCATCAGGCAGAACGTCGGATCGAAATGATCCCCCCACGGGTAGAACCGGCCGTCGGTCCCGCGCGCCGCTTTCTCCCACTCCAGCTCGGTGGGGAGGCGGACATCGAGGCCGTCGCGCTCGCTCCGGAAACGGCAGTAGGCCACGGCGTCGAACCAGTCGATGAGGATGACGGGGAGGTTCCAGAGGTGCCCCTCCTCCACCGGGAACCGCTTCAGCGCGTCGCCCTCGACCACGGTGGGCAAGGGCTCCCAGCCGCCGCTGCTGGCGGGCCGCGCGACGTAGCCCTCGGAGCCGCGCGTCCCGTGCGGGGCGCGCTTCAGCGCGAGATCGAGATCGTGCGCCTCGAGCTCGTTCAGGAACTCGCAGTACTCGCGGAAGGTGACCGGGAACTTCGCGATCGCGAAGTCGGGGACGTGGAGCTCGGCGCGCCGGAGCGGATCGTAGGCCTGCGCGTCGCCGCCCGCGATCAAAGAGCCCCCAGGGATGTAGACGAACCCTTCGCCGATCTCCGCGTCGGTGTAGAGGTTCACCTCGGCGCGGTGGTGGGTGCCCCGCTTGAGCAGCAGCGGGTACCGCACGTCCCGGTAGCCGGCGCGCTTCAGGACGAAGAGGTAGCTGCCCGGCTTGAGGTGCACCTCGCGCAGCGGCGTGCGGCCGAGCGAGCGCTCCTCGCTGGCCACGAGGATGCGATCCTTCTCGACATAGCGGTACGCGACGACGCTCGCGCCGGGCGGCGATGAGTCGATCGAGAGGACGGAGTCGGCGGTGAGCAGCGCGGCGTAGCGCCCCACGTCGAACTCCGCCACGAGCGCCTCGTGGTAGATGCGCGCCGCGTGCTGGTGCTCCTGGTCCGCCCGCACCGCGCGCGACCAGTAGAGATCCGCGAGCCCGGAGCGCGCCTCGACCAGATCCGGATCGTACGCGAGCGCCTTCGTGTAGAGATCGATCGCCTCGGCCGCGGCGCGCGCCTGCTCGCGCTCCACCCCGGCGGCCCTGTCCTCGAGCTGCCAGCCCGCCCGCTTGCGCTCGATCGGCTCGTACTCCTTCACGTCCTTGAGCAGCCGCCGCGCCTCCTCGACGAGCCGCTCGCGCTCGCTGTCGAGCCGCCGATCGCGCTCGAGCGGGGCCTTGGCGAGCTCGCAGAGCTTGATCGCCTCCTCGCGCCGGCGCATCCGCTCCTTGGCGCCCTCGAGGAACGCCTCGGCCTCCGCCGCGACGCGGTCGGCGGTCGGCGGCCGCTGGTCCGGGTCCTTCGCGAGCATCGCCAGGCAGAGATCCTCGAGCAGCAGCGGGCAGCTCGGCGCGATCGAGCGCGGCGGCTTGGGGTCGCGCGTCTGCGTCGCGAGGATCACGGCGAGCACCGTCGGCGCGTCGAACGGGTGCTCGCCGGTGAGGATCTCGTAGAGCACCACGCCGAGCGCGAAGATGTCCGCGCGGTGATCGATCCGCTTGTGATCCCCCCGGATCTGCTCCGGGGCGATGTACCCGGGCGTGCCCGACAGCGCGCTCGCGAGCGCCTCGTGCCGCTTCCGGCCGAAGTCCTGCCCGCTCGGATCGATGGTGATCGGCTCGCTCACCTCCGTCCTCGAGAGCAGCTTCGCGTTGCCCCAGTCGCCCAGGTACACCTCGCCGTAGTCGCCGAGCAGCACGTTCTCCGGCTTGATGTCGCGGTGCACGACGCCGCGCCGGTGCGCGTAGGCCAGCGCCCGCGAGATCTGCACGAACGCGCCGATGAGCCGGACGAGGGGCCACTGCCTGCGGAGCTCGGGGTTCGTCAGCACGTTCTGCAGGCTCTGCCGCTTGACGACCCGCATCGAGTAGTAGGGCTGCCCGTTCGGCAGCGTGCCCAGGTCGTAGACCGGGATGATGTTCGGGTGCTCGAGCTGCGCCGTGATGCGCGCCTCCGTCAGGAAGCGGTTGCCGACCGCGGAGTCCGCCTCGGCCCCCGGCTTCAGCGTCTTCAGCGCCACCACGCGCCCGATCTCCCGATCGCGCGCCTTCACCACCTTGCCCGCGCCCCCCGCGCCGAGCGCCTCCCCGACCTCGTAGCGGCTGCCGCCGGTGTTCACGGCGCGCGTGGCGGAGGTCGCGAGCGTGGGGAAATCGGCCACGGCGTCCTCTTCGGGCAGGTCGATCTCCCGCTGCGTGTCGAAGCGCAGCGCGTCCGGATCCTCGATCTGCGGCGAGAGGGCGCGCGCGACGTGCGGGGGGCGCGCCTCCTGCGCGAGCAGCTCCGGCAGCGCGGCGAGCTGCTCCGGCGTGAGGATCCCCTCGAACAGCTCCTGGGGCGTCGAGGCGCCGCCGAGGGTCCATCGGCAGGCCATGTCCCAAAGAGCGTTGGGCTCGATGATCCCTCGCGCCACGGCGGCGACGGCCAGGGCACGAGCCTCACGCGTCTGAGCGAGCTTCACCCGAGCGACCTCTCGTCCGAAACGATCTCACCGTGCGATGCGAGGCGGAAGGCCGCGCTGGGACCGCCGACCCCAGGGCGGCGCGAGACGGAGGGGCAGCGCGCTCCCGCGAGCGCTCCAGGGCTGCCGGTGACGCTGCTCCGTGCGCATCTCACGAGACGCCACACGTCAGGTGCCGTGGCTGGCGACCGCGCTGCTGCCACACCGGCTCGGGCTGCCCGCGCCGGAGCCGCGGCGCGGCAGGGCCCGAGCGGCGGAGGCAGCCCCGGCGTCCCCGTCTTCAGAGGGTCTACGTGTCGGAAATTCCTGCATTTACCAGCGGCAATGAGCGCCGATCAGGGTACGTGGTGTCCCCGCGCGTGTGCAAGAGAGTAGGGTGGAGGCCGCCCCGGAGCGCGGTCATTTTTCGTCGCGCCCCCGGGCGTGCGCGCGCCCTTCGCGCGCTGGCGCGCCTCGCGCCGCCCGCGCGGCCCTCGCGCCTCCCACGTTTCCGCTGACCTCGCCCCGCTGTCGTCGCTGGCCCGCCCCGCTGGCCGCGACATCGGCCTGCCTCAGGCTCGCGGCGCCGCGCGCGGCGGGGTTTCGATCCTCGCGGGGGTCCGTGGTAGGGCGCGGGCATGGCTGATCCGACGGCCCCGAGACGTCCAGCGCTCGCCCGCCTCGACGCCATGAACGGCCGCGCGCTAAATGGGGGCGGAAAAGACCGCCTCGCCAGGCAGCACGAGGCGGGCAAGCTCTCCGCGCGGGAGCGCATCGACCTGCTCCTCGACCCGGGGTCGTTCGTCGAGATCGACCGGTTCGTCGTCCACCGGTGCGCCGACTTCGGCATGGACAAGCAGAAGGTCCTCGGCGACGGCGTCGTGACCGGCTGGGGGCTCATCGACGGGCGCAAGGTCGTGGTGTTCGCGCAGGACTTCACCGTCATCGGCGGCTCGCTCTCCGGCGCGTACGCCTCGAAGATCTGCAAGGTGATGGATCTCGCGATGAAGGTCGGCGCCCCCGTCATCGGGCTGAACGACTCGGGCGGCGCCCGGATCCAGGAGGGGGTCGAGTCGCTCGCCGGCTACGCCGACATCTTCCTCCGCAACACGCTCGCGAGCGGCGTCGTCCCCCAGATCAGCGCGATCCTCGGGCCGTGCGCGGGCGGGGCCGCCTACTCGCCCGCCATCACCGACTTCATCCTGATGACCGAGCGGACGAGCTACATGTTCATCACCGGCCCGGAGGTCATCAAGACGGTCACCAACGACGACGTCACCAAGGAGGACCTCGGCGGCGCCGCCACCCACGCCTCCAGGAGCGGCGTATGCCACCTCATCGCACCTGACGACCGTGCGTCGCTCGCGCAGCTCCGTGAGCTGCTCTCGTTCCTGCCCTCGAACAACACCGAGGATCCGCCGCGTCGCCCCGTGACCGATCCCGAGGACCGCGAGGTGCCCGAGCTCGACGCGATGGTCCCCGCGGAGTCGTCGGAGCCGTACGACGCCAAGCAGGTCGTGCGCGCCGTGGTCGACGACGGCCGTCTCTTCGAAATCCACGAGCGCTTTGCGCAGAATATCGTGGTCGGGTTCGCCCGGATCGGGGGCGCGCCCATCGGGGTGGTCGCGAACCAGCCTCAGGTGCTCGCCGGCTGCCTGGACATCAAGGCGAGCGTCAAGGCGGCGCGGTTCGTCCGTTTTTGCGACTGCTTCAATATCCCGCTCGTCACGTTCGTGGACGTGCCCGGCTTCCTCCCCGGGATCGACCAGGAATACGGCGGGATCATCGCTCACGGCGCGAAGCTCCTCTATGCCTTCGCCGAGGCCACGGTGCCCAAGGTGACGGTGATCACCCGCAAGGCCTACGGCGGCGCCTACGACGTCATGGCGTCCAAGCACATCCGCGCCGATTACAACCTCGCGTTCCCGACCGCCGAGATCGCCGTCACGGGGCCGGCGGGCGCGGTGAATATCGTGTACCGCCGGGAGATCCAGCAAGCGGCCGACCCGGCCGCCGCCCGCGCACGCTTCGTCGAGGACTACAAGGCGAAATTCGCCAACCCGTACAAGGCGGCCGAGCTCGGCTTCATTGACGAGGTGATCTACCCTCGCATGCTCCGCAGTCGGCTGGCACGGGCGCTCCACCTCCTGCGCGGCAAACGGGACAAGAACCCGCCGAAGAAACACGGAAACATCCCGCTTTAGCAGAATTTTGGGACGGCGCGGCGCCCGCGTGAATCATGCGCAGCGAGAGATCGGCCAGCGAAACTGCTTAGAGCGCGTGCGCAGGAGCGTGCCGGGGCGAGCGACGCCGTTGCGCGGCCGATCCCAAGCGTGTAGAAACCACTTGCGCGGCTGTTTTTCTCTCTTCTCTCTCCGCGCGCGATGCTTCTCTCTGACCAACGATCTGCACAGGTGCACCCGGGGGCCGGCGCAGGAAAGCGGGTGGTTTGGCGGGCACGCCGAGCGTTGGGGGGCGCCGAGTAGACGAATGAAGGGTCGGTTGGGTTCTGTGGAGGTATTGAGCATGAAATCTTGGGTATTCGCTGCGTTTTTGGTTTCCGGTTGCGCCCTCGTGGCATGCGGTGACAACAGCACCGACCCGCCGAGCAACGGCTCCACCACCAGCAGCGGGAGCACCAGCTCCGGCGGCGACGGCGGCAACGGCGGCGGCAACGGCGGCAACGGCGGCGGCAACGGCGGCAACGGCGGCGAAGGTGGCGCGAGCACCACGAGCTCTTCCTCGACCGGGACCCCGACCTGTGAAGACACCGAGGATACCTGCGGCCGCGACACGTATACGGGCTGCTACAAGTGCGCCGCCACCGGGCCTTGCAAAGAGATCATCGATGCCTGCGTGAAGGACAAGGATGGCCCCTGTTTCAAGCTGGCGAGCTGCCTCGATGGCTGCTCCGAGGACAGCGATCCGGCCGCGTGCACCGAAGAGTGCCGCACCGCGAACGCGGATGCTGTCGAAGCCTACGACGCCATCGCCAAGTGCACTGTCTGCCAGGAGTGCGCCGAGAGCTGCGGTGCGGCCGATGAGCCGCTGTGCCAGCAGTGAGGCGCTGAGCTCACCGCAGGTCATGCCTGGAGGGGGCGACGGAGCGTCGCCCCCTCCGGCGCTTTGTGCGCTCCCTGCCAGGACGGCTGTCGTCCGGGCTCCGCTACCCCCGCGGGATCTGCTGTGGCTGCACCCGGGGGGCGCACGCTCGGCGGTGCCCGTGCAGGTCGCCGGGCACCGCCGGGGGCTCCGCAGCGAGCTCCAGAGGCTCCACGGAGGCGCCTCGTCCCTGCCCCACCCTGCCCCGCCGCGACACGGGCCGCCCCCGGGGTGACCCCGGCCCAGGCGCGGCCGTTCCTCGGGGCGGCGCGGCGAAACGCGCGAGGTAGCTCACGAGGTGCCGGCCGGCCCGGCTCGTCGACCTCCGGCCCCGCACCCTCAATCGCGCAGCGCGCGCCGCGTTGCGCCTTCATGGCCCGGGCAACCCGTGGTAACGCTTGGCGGCGCCGCCGATGTGCGGCATCCGACATGGGAAAGAACCTTCTCGTCATCAATGTGGACATCCGCGAGACACGCGTCGCGCTGATCGAAAACGGGATCATCGCTGAGCTGCATCTCGAGCGGGAGAGCTCCAAGGGGACGCTCGGAAACATCTACCTCGGCAAGGTCAGCCGCGTTTTGCCCGGGATGCAGGCCGCGTTCATCGACGTGGGGCTCGAGCGAGCAGCCTTCCTGCACGTCGAGGATCTCATCCGGCCCGACGACTTCGAGGCGTACCTGGCCGGGCACCGCCGCCCCGCGGAGGAGGAACGCGCCTCCTCGCGAGGTCGCGCCGCGCGCGCCAGCGAGGCGCCCGGGCCCGAAGAAAGCGAGGTGCACGAGCTCGCCGGCGCGGAGGCCGCGCCCGAGAGCCCCGGCGCGGCCGCCGAACACCACGAGGCGCACGAAGGCGCCGACTTCGGCGCCGAGGAAGGGCTCGAAGCCGAGGGCGCGCTCGGGGCGGACGGCTCGCTCGAAGAGACCAGCGACGTCCCGATCGACCTGCCCACGGCGCTCGACGTGCTCGAGAGCCCCTCCGGGCAGGCGTTCACCGGCGTGGGCTCGATGGTGGCGCTCGATGAGGCCGACGACATCCCGGAGCCGGAGATCGACGGCGAGCCCGAGCAGGACAGCGCAGAGGACGACGACGACGAGGAGCTCGTCGCGCCCGGCGGAGGCAGCGACGTCGACGAGGCGAGCGCCGACGAGGCGGGGGCGGACGAAGCGAGCTCCGAGGAGGACGACGAGCTCGACGCGCCCGCCTACGACGTCGAGCCGGCCTCCCCGCAGCCGGAAGGAGCGGCCGACGTGTGGAGCGCCGCCGCCGAGCGCCCGGAGGCGCCGAGCGACGCCGCGGCCAGCGACGCGACGGAGACGCTGGCGGGAAGCACGCCGGACCAGCCTGCCGCGCACGCCGTCGCCGCCGAGGGCGCCGCCGCGGCGGACGCGGCGGGCGACGAGGTGCCGCCGGCGGCGCGGGCGCGCAGCGGGCGCACGCGCGGGCGGCGGGACGCGCGGGTGCGCCGGTCGGGGCGGACGCGCGATCGGCGCGCCAACCTGGAAGACGGCAGCGCCGCGCCCGAGGGGGCGGCTCCCGCGGAAGCACGCGAGACGCCGCGCGAGGGCCGCGAGCCGCGCCAAGGCCGCGAGCCGCGCGAAGGGCGTGAAGCCCGCGAGGCGCCGCGCGAAGGGCGTGAAGCCCGCGAGACGCCGCGCGAGGGCCGCGAGGCGCCGCGCGAAGGGCGCGACCGGGGCGGACGAGGGCAGCAGGGCGGGCGCGAGGGGCGCGACCGGGGCGGGCGCGACCAGCGGGCGCGAGAGCGCGGGCGCGAGCAGCCGCGGGAAGGCAAGGGCAAGGGCGCCGCGCGCGGCCAGCAGGGCTCGCGCAACTGGCAGAACGAGCCGCCGCGCATCTCCAAGTCGACGCCGATCCGCGAGGTCGTCCGCGAAGGGCAGGAGGTCATCGTCCAGATCTCGAAGGAGCCGATCGGGACGAAGGGCGCCCGGGTCACGAGCCACATCTCGCTGCCCGGCCGCTACGTCGTGTACCTCCCGACGGTCGATCACATCGGGATCTCCAAGCGCATCGGCTCGGAGAAGGAGCGCTCCCGGCTGCGGGACGCGATCGAGGCGATGAAGCCCCCGCAGGGCGGGCTCATCGTGCGCACCCTCGCCGAGGGCCTCACGAAGAAGCAGCTCAAGGCCGACGTCGGCTACCTCGTGCGCCTCTGGGGCGAGGTGGCGAAGAAGCGCGAGAGCGGCGTGAGGGCGCCGGCGGTGCTCTACACCGAGCTCGATCTCGTGCTGAAGACCGCGCGCGACCTCTTCACCGACGACATCGAGAAGATCGTGATCGACGACCGCGAGGAGTACATCCGCCTGCGGCGCTTCGTCGAGATGTTCATGCCCGAGCGCGCCGACGCGGTGGAGCTCTACGAGGGGACGGAGCCGATCTTCGACGCGTACGGGATCGAGGACGAGATCCAGCGCGCGCTGTCGCGGAAGGTCCCGCTCCCGTCGGGCGGCCACCTGATCATCGATCAGGCCGAGGCGCTCACCGCGATCGACGTGAACACGGGCCGGTTCGTCGGCAAGGGCTCGAAGGATCTCGAGGAGACGATCCTGACCACGAACCTGGAGGCGGTCGAGGAGATCGCCTATCAGCTCCGCTTCCGCAACATCGGCGGGCTGATCATCCTCGACCTCATCGACATGGAGCGCGCCCAGAACCGGGAGAAGGTGCGGCGCCGCCTCGAGGAGCTGCTCGGCAGGGACAAGGCGAAGACCACGCTGAACCGGATCTCCGATCTGGGCCTGATCGAGATGACCCGGAAGCGCACGCGCGAGAGCCTCGGGCGCACGATCCTCGAGCCGTGCTTCTACTGCGACGGGACGGGCCAGCTACAGTCGAAGCAGACCGTCGCCTACGAGATCCTGAGGCAGATACGGCGCGAGCGGATGAACCTGCCCGGCTACTCGGTCGTGGTGAACGCGCATCCGGCGGTGATCGACCTCCTGAAGAACGACGAGCGCATCGCCGTGCAAGAGGCGGAGCGGCTGTTCCAGCGCCGGATCGATCTCGTACCCCGGAAGGAGTACCACCTCGAGCAGTTCGATCTGCAAGGCAGGTAAGGCGCCATGGCGGACGATCAGGGTTCTCCGGAGAGCAGCGAAGGCGAGTCGTTGAAGACGGGACGCAAGGAAGAGCGCGTCACCATCAACAAGGAGTTCGAGTCGTATGACGCGTTCATCAACGAGTACGTGACGAACATCTCGCGGACCGGCGTGTTCGTGCGGTCGAAGACGCCGCTCGCCGTCGGGACGAAGGTGAACCTCAGGTTCACCGTGATCATGGATGACATCGAGACGATCGAGGGCGTCGGCGAGGTCGTGCGCGTGCACGACGATCCGCAGGGGATGGGGGTCGTCTTCACCGAGCTGTCGAGCTACTCGCAAGGGCTCATCGACAAGCTCCTGACCAGCCAGGGTCACCGCGCCCCGAAGGACTAGGCAGAGGGGCTTCGGCGATGTTCACCGGGCTTGTCGAGACGATCGGGGTCCTCCGCCGCCGCAGCGGCGGCCCCGTGGCCCGCGCGCTCATCGAGGCGAGCCTCGGGCCGCTGACGCTCGGCGAGTCCGTGAGCGTCAACGGCGCCTGCCTCACCGTCGACCGCATCGCGCCCGGCGGCTTCGAGTGCGACATGTCCTCGGAGACCCTCGGCCGCACCACGCTCGGCGCGCTGCAGGTCGGCGCGCGCGTCCACCTCGAGCGGGCGACGCCGCTCGGCGCGCGCATGGGCGGGCACGTGGTCCTGGGGCACGTCGACGGGCTCGGCCGCGTGAAGGAGCAGTCGCGATCGGGCGACGCGATCCGCCTCGCGGTGAGCGCGCCGGCCGAGCTCGCGCGGTTCCTGGCGCCCAAGGGCTCGATCGCCATCGACGGCGCGAGCCTCACGCTCAACGCCGTGTCCACGGCGAGCTCTGCGGAGACGTGGTTCGAGGTGATGCTGGTCCCGCACACCATCGAGCGGACGCTCCTCGGCGAGCTCCGTCCGGGCGCGACCGTCAACCTTGAAGTTGACGTGCTCGCGCGCTACGTGGCGCGAACGCTCGAGGTCGCGTCGCTCGCTGGCCTGCGGAGCCTCTCCAGCACGGAGACGCGCGACGGCGACGCTCCGGTCCAGCGCGACGGCGAGCGTGGAAATACGGGAGAGAATGCGGATCACGACGAACGACTCCTCGCAAAGCTGCGCGCGGGGGGATTCTGGTGAGGCTCTGTCAGCCTCGAGCGGCAAGCTCGACCAGGACATGACCTCCGGGGGTCCGATGCCTCACCGGCTGACCATCGACAAGGCGGTGCTCGATCGGGTCAACACCGCGCTGGACCACATCCGCGCGGGCAAGATGGTGATCCTCGTCGACGACGAGGATCGCGAGAACGAGGGCGACCTCTGCATGGCGGCGGAGGCGGTGACCCCCGAGGCGATCAACTTCATGGCGATGCACGGGCGCGGCCTCATCTGCCTCGCCCTGGACGAGGAGCAGGTCGCGCGCCTCGAGCTGCCGATGATGTCGGCGCCAGGCCGGAACGGTCCGCCGCTCGGCACCGCCTTCACCGTGAGCATCGAGGCGCGCACCGGGGTGACGACCGGGATCAGCGCCGCCGATCGGGCGCACACGATCCGGGTCGCGAGCGCGCGCGACGCGAGGCCCGAGGATCTCGTCACGCCGGGGCACGTCTTCCCGCTGAAGGCGCGCCGCGGGGGCGTGCTCGTGCGGACGGGGCAGACCGAGGGGTCCGTGGACCTCGCGCGGCTCGCCGGGCTGCGGCCCGCGGGCGTGATCTGCGAGATCATGAACGACGACGGCAGCATGGCCCGCATGCCGGACCTCGAGGTGTTCGCCGCGAAGCACGGCCTGCTGGTCGTGACGGTCGCGGACCTCATCCAGTACCGGCTCCAGACCGAGCGGCTGGTCCGCCGCGTGAGCGAGCGGCCGCTGCGCCTCGACCTCACGGGCACGGAGTGGACCGCCTATGTCTACGAGGTCATCAACGAGCCGAGGCAGTTCCTCGCGCTGACGAGGGGCGCCGTCGCAACGCAGGAGCCCATCCTCTGCCGCGTGCACTCGGGCTCGACCATCGCGGACCTCTTCAGCTCGACGCCCTTCGACGGCGGCACGAACCTGCGCGAGGCGCTCCTCGCGATCGAGAGCGCCGGCGTCGGCGTGGTCGTGTACATCCCCTCGCGAGGGGACCTGGGCCGCGAGCTGGAGCTGCTGAGGGGCCAGGGCGCCGACGACAGCAGCCCCGTGGTGAAGACGCAGCAGCCGTGGACGCTGCGGGAGTTCGGCCTCGGCGCGCAGGTCCTGGCGGACCTCGGCGTGCACCAGATCCGGCTGCTCACGAACAGCCAGCCGAAGATCGCGGGGATCACCGGGTTCGGGCTCACCGTGGCCGAGCGGGTGCCGCTCGTCTCGATGAAGGGCGAGGCCTGACGCGCGGGCGCGCAGGCGCGCGCGTGCGCATGTAGAAATACGCTCGCACGCGATCGCGGGCGCAGCGACCGCGCACCCCGCGCGGCAGGAGAGAGGAACGGCGGATGGCAGAGCAGGCGGTCGGGCAGGCACAGGCGAGGGTGATCGAGGGCAACCTGGTGGTCCCGCCGGGGGCGCGCTTCGCGGTCGTGGCGAGCCGCTTCAACCACTTCATCGTCGACCGCCTGGTCGAGGGCGCGCTCGACGCCATCGCGCGGCACGGCGGCGCGCTGGAGCGGACGTCGATCGTGCGCGTCCCGGGCGCGTGGGAGATGCCCACCATCGTGGGGAGGATCGCGCACAAGAAGAGCGTCGACGCGATCATCACGCTGGGCGCCGTGATCCGGGGCTCGACGCCCCATTTCGACTACGTGGCGGCCGAGGTCACGAAGGGGATCGCGACCGTGTCGCTCCAGACCGGGGTGCCGGTCACGTTCGGGGTCCTGACGACCGACTCGATCGAGCAGGCGGTCGAGCGGGCGGGCACGAAGCATGGCAATAAGGGGTGGGAGGCCGCCGTCAGCGCGATCGAGATGCTCGCGCTCGGCGCGTCGCTGGACGCTGCTGGCCTGTAGACGAAGGTTGTGAGAGATGGGTGCGCGCTCGACCGGCCGCGAAGCGGCCTTGCAGATGCTGTTCGCGGTGGAAGCTGGCGGGAACTCGGCGCCGCGCGTGGTCGCGACGTTCTGGCGCGAGACGCCGGGTGACCCGGAGGGGCGCGCCTACGCGGACGAGGTGGTGCTCGGCGTCGCGAAGGACCTCGCGGCCGTGGACGAGGCGATCCGCAAGGCGAGCACGAACTGGCGCCTCGAGCGGATGGCGCGCGTCGACCGGAACGTCCTCCGGCTCGGCGCGTGGGAGCTCATGAACCACCCGGAGGTGCCGCGCGCGGTCATCCTCGACGAGGCGGTGGAGCTCGCGAAGCGCTACGGCAGCGAGGAGAGCGGCGCCTTCGTGAACGGCGTGCTCGACCGGGTCGCCGAGAACCTCGGCCGCGTCGATCGGGATCGCTGAGCGCGCTGAGCGCCGCCGCGCGCAGCGCGCGCGCTCACCACGCGGCGCTCGCGCTCACCACTTCAGCCACGCGACCGTGACGCCGTCGCCGCCCTCGCTGGGGCCGCCCGGGCGGAGGCGCGCCACGTAGGGGCTCGCGCGCAGCGCCTCGCGGACGGCGTCGCGCAGCGCGCCCGTGCCGTGCCCGTGGACGAAGAACGTGACCCTGCGGCCCGCGCCGAGCGAGCGGTCGAGGAACTGCTCGGCCATCGCGACCGCCTCGTGCGCGCGCAGGCCGCGGAGATCGACGGTGTTGTCCGCCGTCTGGATCGGGACGTCCGGATCGGCCGCGGCGTCGAGGTCGACGCGGCGCTGCGGCGGCGCCGCGGCGGGCGGCGGCGCGCCGGTGCCGCGCAGCTCGGCGATCGAGGTCGTGAGCTTGAGCGCGCCGGCGGCGACCCGGAGCTGGCCGCCCGAGAGGACCTCGACCACCTCGGCCTCGGCCCGCAGGCGGGGCACGTAGACGCGGCTGCCGACGCGGATCGCGGCCGGATCGACGGCCGGGCGCGCCGGCGGCTCGTCCTTCGGGCGCAGCTCGAGCTCGCCGCCGATCGACGTCTTCTGCCCCACCGCGTCCATGACGCGCGCGGCCGCCCGCACGTCCTCCTCGGTGGGCTTGCCGCGCAGGCGCGACTGCGCCGCCTTGAGGTCCTCGCGCGCGCGCCGGAGGCTCGCGAGCAGCGCCTCGCCCTCGCGCGTGATCACGCCGCGCTCCTTCTCCCGGAGCCGCCCGATCTCGCCGTCGAGCTCCCGCCGCTTCGCGCGGGCGGCGGCCGCCTCGCGTTCGGCGTCCTCGCGCGCGAGCTCGAGCGCGCGGCGCTCGGCGGAGAGCTTCTCGACCATCTGCTCGAAGGTGACCGCCTCCTTCGTGAGGAAGCGCTCGGCCCGCTCGAGCACGGCGCCGGGGATGCCGAAGCGCCGCGCGACGGCGAGCGCGCTCGAGGCGCCGGGCACGCCGATCACGAGCCGGAAGGTCGGGGCCATGGTGGCGAGATCGAAGCCGACCGAGGCGTTCTCGAAGCGCGGGTCGCCGAGCGCGAGCGCCTTGAGGCCCTCGTAGTGCGTGGTGCAGACGACGGTGCCGCCGCGCGCGCAGAGCGAGTCGAGCACGGCCGCGGCGAGCGCCTCGCCCTCGCGCGGGTCGGTGCCGCCGGCGAGCTCGTCGAGCAGGACGAGGGCGCCGGGGCGCGTCTCGCCGAGGATCTGCCCCAGGTTCTGCACGTGGGCGCTGAAGGTCGACAGGTTCTTGTGGAGGTTCTGCTCGTCGCCGACGTCGGTCAGCACGACGTCGAAGAGCGCGACGCGCGAGCCCTCGCGCGCGGCGATCGGCAGGCCGGCGCGGACCATCAGCGCCGCGAGGCCGAGCGTCTTCAGGGCCACCGTCTTGCCGCCGGCGTTCGGGCCGGAGACGATCATCGCGCGGCCCGCGCTCATCGCGAGGTCGCTCGGGACCACCTTCACGCCGTCGAGCGCGAGGAGCGGGTGGCGGCCGCCGTTGAGGACGATCGAGGTCGGTCGCGGCGCGCCGTCCGAGGCGCCGCGATCGGCGAAGGCGTCCTCGGGGACGTCCGGGAAGGTGAGATCGAGGTCCCGCGCGAGGCGCGCGGCGGCGGCCCGCACGTCGGCGTGCGCCAGCGCGCGAGCGGCGGCCGCGACGCTCTCGATGTCCTCGGCGACGCGGGCGGTGAGCGCCGCGTAGATGGCCTGCTCCTCGCGCGCGACCTCGGCGTCGACCATCTTCATCCGGTTGCCCGTCTCGACGAGCACCCGGGGCTCGACGAACACGGTGGCGCCGCTCGCGCTGGTCGCGTGGACGATGCCGGGGAAGCGCTCGTGCGCGTCGGAGCGCACCGGGAGCACGTAGCGCCCGTCGCGCTCGGTCCAGTAGCGGTCCTGGAGGATGTCCTCGTGCTTCTGGATCAGGTCCTCGAGGCGGCGGACGAGCCGATCGCGCACGGCGCGCCGCTCGGCGCGGAGCGCCTCGAGGCGGGGCGAGGCGCGATCCGAGAGCGAGCCGTCCGGATCGAAGGCCGCCGCGAGCTCGCGCGCGACGGCGTCGAGCTCCGGGTTGGTGGCGCACGCGGCGAAGAGCGTGGGCGCGATCTGCCGCCGGCCCTGCAGGTACTGGCGCGAGGTGCGCGCGGCCTCGAGCAGGCCGAGCACGGCGCGGAGCTCCTCGTTCGCGAGCGAGGCGCCGATGCGCGCCCGGTCGAGCGCGTCCTCGAGCTCGGCGACGTCGCGCGACGGCAGCGGCTCCCCCGCCCGGGCGAGCTCGAACGCCTCGCGCACCTCCGCGAGCATGGTGAGCGCCTCGGCGCGCGTGGACGCGAACGGCAGGGCCCGGGCGAGCCGCTTGCCGGCGCGCGACGCGCAGCGCTCGGCGAGCGCCTCGAGGATGCGGTCCCACTCCAGATCGGCGCGGGTCTTGGTCGGACAGGGGTCTGCGAAGGGCCCTTGGGGGTTGTAGTCCATCACGCTTCGGTCGGATCGCGGGCCACGCCGCCGGCCCCGCTCGGCATCGGGTTCTGCTCCTTCTCGAGGTAGCGGAAGATGGTGCGCGGGTCGACGCCGAGGTCGCGGGCCGTCTGCGTGCGGTTGCCGTTGTTGCGCTCGAGCGCCTCGAGCACGTAACGCCGCTGGAACTCCTCCTTCGCCTTCTCGAGCGGCATGATGGCCGTCTCGGCGCCGGGGCCGAGGTCGAGGTCCTCCGCGGCGAGGAGCGCCTGATCGCAGAGGACCAGCGCCTTCTTGATGCGGTTCTCGAGCTGCCGGATGTTGCCCGGCCAGGAGTACTTCTTGATGGCGGCGAGCGCGGCCGGGCTGAAGCCGCGCACGGCGCTGCCGAGCTCATCCGCGTACTTCGAGAGCAGCACCTTGGCGATGATCAGCACGTCGTCGCCCCGGTCGCGGAGCGGCGGGAGCCACAGGTTCACGACGTTGAGGCGGTAGTAGAGGTCCTCCCGGAAGTTGCCGGTGCGGATCTCCTCCTCGAGGTTCCGGTTCGTGGCCGCGACGATGCGGATGTCGACCTTCTCGGGCTTCGAGTCGCCGACGCGGAAGACGACCCGCTCCTGGAGCGCGCGGAGGAGCTTCACCTGGAGGTTCAGCGGGAGCTCGCCGATCTCGTCGAGGAACAGCGTGCCCTTGTCGGCGATCTGGAATTTGCCCGGGCGGCTCGCGATGGCGCCGGTGAAGGCGCCCTTCACGTGGCCGAAGAGCTCGCTCTCGATGAGGTTCTCGGGGATCGCGCCGCAGTTGATGGTGATGAAGGGGCCGCCCTCGCGCTGGCTGCGCCGGTGCAGCTCCCGCGCGATGAGCTCCTTGCCGGTGCCCGTCTCGCCGGTGATGAGCACGCTGATGTCGGTCGCCGCGACCTTCTGGAGCTTGCGGAACACCTCGACCATCGACGGACAAGCGCCGATGATCTCGCCGAATTTCTTGTCGTGCAGCTCGGCGACGAGCTTCGCCTTGTCGGCCCGGAGGGCGTTCAGGAGCATCGCGTTCTGGAGGATGAGCGAGGCCTGCGACGCGAAGATGCTGAGCAGATCGAGCTGGGCGCGGTCGAAGAGGTGCTTGATCTTGTCGTTGCCGACGTAGAGCGCGCCGATGATCTGGCCCTGCGACAGCAGCGGCGCGCACATCACGCTGGAGAGCTTCATCGCGATGACGCTGTCGCTCCGGCCGAACAGCGTGTCGGCGAGCGCGTCGGAGACGATGACGGGGCGGCCCGAGGCGATCACCTGCCGCACGATGCTGTCCGAGATGCCCCCGGCCGCGTCGGTGATCGCCTCCTTGCGGACGTTGCGCGACGCGCGCACCGCGAGCTTGCGGTCGCCGCCCGCCGTCGGCGCGGCCAGGGTGCCGCCGCGCACCGCCGTGTCGGCCGCCGCCTCCGCGCCCTCCAGGAGCAGCAGGAACCCCTTGTCGGCGTGGGTCAGCTCGATGACGTCGTCGAGCATCGCCTCGAGGAGCTCGTCGACGCTGCGCCGGTTGATGAGCTTCTCGCTGAAGGCGAACAGCTTGCGGACGCCGGCGAGCTCCGAGGAGACCTGCGGCGACGCGGGCCGCTCCGCCCCGTCGTCGCCCGCCGGGAGCCGCTCCTGGGCGGTCGGCGCCTCGGCGAACATCGAGAACCCGATCTCGACCGCGCCGAGCTGGAGCCGGTCGCCGTGCACCAGGCGGGCGCGCCGCTTCTTCTTGCCGTTGATCGCGATCTCGCCGTCGCGCTCGCACTCCTCGAGCACGAAATCGCGACCGTCGAACACGATCTGCGCGTGATGCTCCAGCACCCCGGCCCCCGTGACCGCGACGTCGTTTCCGAGCGCCTTGCCGATCGTCGTGACGGGCTTGTGGACGCTGTACAGGCGTGGCGCGCCCTCGGAGACAAAATACTTCAGGGTCGGCATCGAGAGGAGCATAGCAGGCGCGCCGCGGCCCCACGCAGCCGTGTTGCCCGGCGCGCCGCGGCTACCAGAGCTCTCCGAGGACGACCGCGCCCATGCCGCCGCGGTAGGGTACGAGGCTTCCGCCGAGCACGCGCGCGAACGCGGGGCGGCCGCGGTCCTCCTCGTCCGCGGCGAGCTCGCCGCTGCGGTCCGGTGAGCCGAGGAACAGGGCGCCGGCCACGAGGCCGAGGGTGCCCGCCGCGCCCTGGGCGATGAGGCCGCGGCGCGGGTCGTGATCGCTGCCGATGTACGCGAGGTAGATGGGCAACGACACGACCGTGCCGATGCCGAGGCCGCCCCACATCCACGCGAGCTGGTTCCACGAGGGCGTCCAGGCGATGGACAGGCCGACCGCGCCCGCGGTCGCGACGTTGAACCCGATCAGGCCGCCGAGCGAGACGCTGTCGTTCGACTCTCTCCAGCTTCCATTGCTGGCGGCGGCCCCGAACTCGCTGCCGATGAGCGAGCCCCACACCGCGGCCGAGGCGAGGAACATGTTGGTCTGCGGCTTCGGCCGGAGCAGGTAGTAAAACCCGAGGCCCGCCGCGCCGCCGACGGTGGAGCCGATCACCTCGGCGGTCGCGAGCCCGAGGAAGCCCCACTCCTTGCCCTCCCGCGCGGAGACGTACTGGTAAGAGGCGATGCCGAGCCCCTCGCCCGCGCCGATCACCATGCCCGTGGCGATCGCGGAGGGCAGGCCGCGCGGCATCGGCGGCGAGTCGAGGAAGTAGACGCCCACGGGCGCCGCCACGCCGAGGACGGCGGGCGCGATGAACTGCACGCCGGGGTCGTCGATGCCGACGAGCGCGTCGAACCAGATGCCGGTCCCGACGCCGTAAGCCACGGACGTGGCGTAGAGGTAGCCGACCTCGAGCGGCGTCGATTTGGGCTGCGCTTTCTGCTGCGGGTACGCGTAGCCGCCGTACGGGCCGGGAGGCTGGCCGTATGGAGCCCCGTACGCGCCGCCGGGCTGGCCGCCGTAGGGCGGCGCGCCGTACTGGGCCGAGGCTGTCCAGCCGACGCTCGACACGAGGAACGCGGAGAGGAGACTCACGAGAGGTCGTGTGTTCATCGCGCCGCCACTCTACACGCTCGCGAAAGGCGCGGCGCGCGCGCCGCGCGAGAAAGCGCCTTCCCGCGAGCGGGCTCCGCGCCTCACTCCTTCGTCAGGGCGCGGGTCATCAGGTCGACCACGGCCTGCTGCGGCGGCTTTCCCTCGTAGAGCATCCGGTACACCTCGACCGCGATCGGCGCGCTCACGCCCAGCTGGTTCGCGAGCTCGTACGCGCTCTTCGCCGTCTTCACCCCCTCGGCGACGTGGCCGAGGCCCGCGAGGATCTCGTCGAGCTTCCGTCCCCTGCCCATCTCGATCCCGACGGTGCGGTTGCGCGACAGCTCGCCCGTGCACGTGAGCACGAGGTCGCCCATCCCGGAGAGCCCCGCCAGCGTGAGCAGGTTCGCGCCCTTGGCCGCCGCCATGCGGGCCATCTCCGCGAGCCCGCGCGTGATGAGCCCGGCGCGCGCGTTGTGGCCAAGGCCGAGGCCGTCGCAGATGCCGGCCGCGATGGCGACGACGTTCTTGAGGGCGCCGCCCACCTCCACGCCCACGACGTCATCGGACGAGTAGACCCGGAAGCGATCGGTCGCGAGCATCCGCTGCACCGCGTGCGTCTCCCGCTCGCTCCTGCCCGCCACCACGACCGTGGTCGGCTGACCGGCCGCGACCTCCCGCGCGAAGCTCGGGCCCGACAGGTACGTGAGCCGCGGCTCGGCGTCGCGACCGAGCTCGTCGACGAGCACCTCGCTCATCAGCATCAGCGAGTCGTTCTCGATCCCCTTCGTCGCGCTGCAGACGAGCGCGTCGCGCGGGATGTGAGGGCCGGCCTCGCGGACCACCTCGCGCAGCGCGTGCGATGGCACGACGACGAGCGCGAGCTCCGCGCCGCGGAGCGCGTCCTCGAGATCGCTCGTCGCGCGCAGGCTCGCGGGCAGCTCGACGCCCGGCAGGTACCGGTGGTTCTGCCGCTCGGCGCCGATCCGGTCGGCGAGCTCCCCCTGGTGCGCCCACAGCGCGGTGGGGTTGCCCTTGTCCGCCAGCAGCTTCGCCAGCGCCGTGCCCCACGCGCCGGCCCCGATCACCGCGACGTTCGCCATGGCGGCGACCCTACCACCACCGGCGCGCCGGACCGAAAGCGACGTGCCCCGCGCGGCGCGACGCGGCGCGCCGCTCGATCCGCCGGTGTTTCGATTATGCTGCGCCCATGCTCTTCCGCACCGTCGCGCTGCGCGCGCTCGGCCTCGCGCTCTGCCTCTCCCTGATCGGGACGGTGTGCGGCGCGTGCGGCCAGGGCGCGCTCGGCGTCATGCCGGGCGTCGTCAACGATCCGGGCAACCTGTCCCTCCGCAGGGCCATCCTGTCCTTCGCGACGAGCCAGCTCTGCAGCGAGATGCGGAAGCGGAGCGTGCCGCTGCGCCTCCGCGACGACGACCCGGTGACGGGCCGGTTCTACCCGGGCTCGTGCGTCGCCCAGGAGCTCGCGAACGGGAACCTCTTCCTCCAGTTCGGAGGGAGCGGCGTCATCTGGACGAACCTGACGAAGCGCATGAGCTTCGACGCGAGCGCCGCGGTCGAGTACGAGCACGACTTCCTGATGGATGGAGACACGATGTACGTGTACTTCCGTCAGCGCTCGACCACGGCCGCGAGCTTCACGACCAGGCTCATCGAGCAGCCCGCCGCGATCTCGCTCGGCGGGGTGTCGCTCGCGCAGGGCAGCGCGTACGCGAACGCGCTCGGCGCGCAGCTCGTGAAGACCGAGCTCGCCCGCGGCTTCACGGTGATCCGCGACGACGACGGCGCGGCGCAGTTCGGGCTCGGCATCGTCGAGAAGGGCCAGCGGCCCCGCGCCCCCTACCAGCGCCGCGACAACGGCAAGCTGCTCCTGGCGAACGAGCGGACCGAGGTGCACCAGGACCAGCGCGACTACATCGGCCCGCTGGAGATCACGGGCAGCGGCGAGGCGATGACGCTCACGATCGCCGTCGATGGAGCGCCGGGCGTGGACGTGATCGTCGTGCCGCGAGGCAGCGGGGAGCCGTGGCTCCAGGCGTACCTGACGCAGCCCGCGCCGGCGCCGCTCGTGGCGGCGCCGCTCCTGGACGAGCCGGTGTACTCGGGCGCCCCGTGGCGGCGGACGGTGCCGCTGCCCGAGGGGCAGTACTACCTGGTCATCGACAACACGAGCGCCGCTGGGCGGACGCAGCCGACGACATACGCCCGCGACGACCGGGCCGCCCTCGTGAGCTACGCCGTCGAGATCGGGGACGCGCCGTGACGGCCGGCGTCGGGGACGCGCCGTGACGACGCCGCGCGGACTGCGCGGACAACGTGGATGCCGGCGACGGACGGCGGATCGGCCCCCGCGCCTGCGCACTTGCCGCGGCGGGGGTCGACGTATACATAAGCTCTCTCTTGCCGCCGCGCCCCGATGATCAACCCCAGAGCGTACCGTCGGTCGCGGCCAATCGGCCCTCGAGCTCGGAGTTCAGACCCTCGATGAGGGGGAGCGCGACCCCGGAGCCCCGCGTCAGCGCGGCCAAGCCGGCCGGCGGAGCGGACCCGCGCTCGGCCGGCAGCGCTCCTCCGCCGGGAGGCAGGGAGGGTCGACTGCTGCGCTTCCTGTTCCACCTCGTGTGGATCTGCCTCGTGCCCTTCGCGCTCGCGGTCCTGAACGTCTGGCTGCTCACGCCGTCGTCCCCGGGCGACAGCACCCAGCCGCTCCGCGTGTTCGTCGGCGAGCAGCAGATCCCGGCGGGCATCGTGCTCTTCACGATCTTCGCGATGATCCTCTGGCGGTTCCGCCACGATCTGCCGTTCGCGTCGGCGATCGGCGTCGGCGGCCGCCGGGACATCCCGCCGAAGGCGCGCGCCCGCTTCGAGGACGCCGCCGCGCTCCTCGAGGAGGCCCACCGGATCCTGCGCGGCCGCAAGCGCGAGGTCGAGCGGGAGCTGACGAGCGGCGAGCGCGAGCAGGTGACGCAGGCGATCGCGGCGCTCGAGCGCGCGATGAGCGCCGAGACGTTCGACGCCGACGAGTTCGACGCCGCCCACAGCCGCGCCGATCGCGTGGTCGGCGAGCACCTCGGCCGCTGGCGCAAGGGCGAGATGCGCGAGTACGCGGAGTCGATCGGCATCGCCGTCGCGGTGGCGCTCATCCTGCGCGCCTTCGTCGTCGAGGCGTTCAAGATCCCGAGCGGCTCGATGATCCCGACCCTGATGGTCGGCGACCACATCTTCGTCAGCAAGTTCACCTACGGTCCGCTCATCCCCTGGACCGACCAGCGCCTCTTCTCCCGCCTGCCGCCGGCGCGCGGCGACGTGATGGTGTTCAAGTTCCCCGAGAACAAGGAGCAGGACTTCATCAAGCGGGTGATCGCCGTCCCGGGCGACACGCTGGAGGTGATCAACGGCCGGCCGATCCTCAACGGCTGGCTCGCCCCCCACTGTCACGTCGGCCCGTACCGCTACGAGGGGCGCCAGGCCGAGCTGTTCCTCGAGTACCTCGGGGACAGGTCGTACTTCACGCTCTACGACACGAACCCCGACAAGACGATGTGCGTCGACAGCGAGGACTGCACGCCGGGCCTGAGCTGTCGCGGCGGCGTGTGCGGCGTGCCTCGCGGCCCCTTCAAGGTGGCCAACGACGAGGTGTGGGTGATGGGCGACAACCGCGACAACAGCCACGACTCGCGCGAGTGGCGCGGCAAGCTCGGCGCCGGCGTGCCCTTCGAGAACATCAAGGGGCGCGCGATGTTCGTGTGGATGAGCCTCGGGCCGGGCGGCGGCTTCGCGCACGATCGGCTCTTCGTGAACGTGATGGGCCGCCCGAAACTCCCCGGCGCCCACGAGGCGGCCCTGCAGGAAGGCCTCGACAAGTGCCTGCGCGAGCGGCCGCCCGTCTCCGAGACGACCCCGCCGCCGGCGCCCGCGCGCGCGTCGTCGAAGCGCTGACTGGCGCGCCCTGCGCTGACCGACGCCGTGTGCTGATCAGCTCGCCATGCGCGGACCGGCTGCGCTGCAGCCTGTGTTGGCCAGCACGCACGCGGGGTGCGCTCCCCGTGGCGCTCGTGTACGGTGCCCTCGCCTCGCGGTCGACGTAGCGAGTCCCCCGGCCCGAGGCGACGGAGGAGACGATGGCACGTACGGTCGAGATGTGGAGCCTGGTGCTCGCGGGCAGCTTGCTCGCCGGAGCGGGGTGCAGCAGGGAGGAAGCCTCGCCGACGAGCGCAGCGGCGTCGGCTTCGGCCTCGGCGCCCCCGCCGGTGGAGCCGGCCACGCAGGATCTCGCGGGGTACGTGGCCACGTACCCGACCATGGAGCCCCAGCCGGGGCGCCGCCGCCTGCTGCAGCAGTTCGCCGTCTACCAGGCGGCGGACGCCAAGTCGAAGGAGCTCGCGCGGCTCGACAACGGCGCGATCGTCGACCTCAAGGCGAGCTACCAGGACTGGATGCTCGTCGCCTTCCAGAGCGGAGGCCAGCCCACGCTGGGGTGGATCGAGCTCAAGACCAACGACAGCCGCGCGACGCTCGCGACCGACGCCGAGGCGCGTCAGGCGACCCCTGCACCCAAGACCGGCGACGCGGGCGCCCCGGCCGCGACCGGCGCCGACGCGGGGACGACCGGCACGGGCGCAGGCGCCGACGCGGGGACGACCGGCACGGGCGCTGGCGCTGACGCGGGGACGACCGGCACGGGCGCTGGCGCCGACGCGGGGACGACCGGCACGGGCGCAGGCGCCGACGCGGGCGCGGCGGACGGCGGTACGGGGCGGCGAAAGATCGATCTGAAGAAGCTGCTGGAGAAGAAGTGAGCAGCGGGAGCGCAATTTTCTGATGGGCGCTCGCCCGTTCACGCGCCACGCTACACGCGCCTGAGGCGCCCGTGCGGCAGCTCGGTGCGCCTCGAACCCCGAACAGGAGCCAGGTGCATGAGCGACGCGATGTGGGCGCTGACGTACAACCGCGAGAAGCAACCGTGGGAGTCCACCGTCGGGCTGTCCAGGGATGAGGTCGAGCGCCCGGCCATCAACGAGGCCAAGGACTACCACGACCGCGCGAGCGTCCTCGTCAAGCCGATCATGACGGGGTTCTGCGGCTCCGATCGCGGCATCTGGTTCCGCAGCGCCTTCAAGGACATGATCTTCAAGTCGCTCGATCGCGACCGGAAGGTGACGCGCACGATCGGCCACGAGCTGCTCGGCCGCGTCGTCGATCTCGGGACCGACGCGCGCCGGACCTTCGGGCTGGAGATCGGCGACATCGTCTCGACCGAGAGCCACATCGCCTGCGGCGCCTGCTACCAGTGCCGCGTCGGCGACACCCACGTGTGCGCCGACGACAAGATCATCGGGATCAGCGAGGACGGCTGCTTCGCCGAGCTCGTGAAGCTGCCCGCGAAGAACCTGTGGCGCACCGACATCGCCCGGATCCGGCCCGAGGTCGCCGCGGTGCAGGAGCCGTTCGGCAACGCCGTGCACGCGTGCACCAAGGTGAACCTGCGCGGCAAGCGCGTGGCCATCTTCGGCTGCGGCACCATCGGCCTGTTCGCGGTCGCGATCGCGCGCGCGATGGGGGCCATCTACATCATCGGCGTCGAGCCGGCGGAGCGGAACGCCGAGATGGCCCGCCGCCTGGGCGCCGACGTCGTCCTGCGCCCGCACCAGACGAGCCCCGAGCGGCCCCACGCGAGCGATCCCGAGCTGACGGAGCGCGTGCGGAAGCTGACCGACGGCGTCGGCGTCGACGTGGTGCTCGAGATGAGCGGCGTGAACAGCAGCGTCAACAACGCGATCCACGCGGCGCGGCGCGGGGGCGACGTCATCCTCTTCGGCCTGAAGAGCGGCGACGCGGTGATCGAGAACTTCGATCGCCTCATCGTGGACGGCATCAGCCTGCACAGCGTGATCGGCCGCCGCATCTTCGAGACGTGGCACATCACGCGCCACCTGCTCGAGTCGCGCGACCCGAACATCCACGACCTCATCTGGGAGGTCATCCTGAACCGGGGCCAGGGGACGGTGTTCGACTTCGAGGACTACGATCCGGCGACCTTCCAGGAGGCGATCTCGAGCCACCCGAAGGTGATCATCCGGTACTGATCCGATCAGCCGACGACGCCGAGCTGCCGGCCGACCTTGCGGAAGGCGTCGATCGCCTGATCGACGTGCGCGGGCTCGTGCGCGGCGGAGAGCTGGACCCGGATGCGGGCCTCGCCCTTCGGCACGACGGGGTACGAGAAGCCGATCACGTAGATGCCCTCGGCGAGCAGCGCCTTCGCCATGTCGCCCGCGAGCCGCGCCTCGCCCAGCATGATCGGCACGATCGGGTGGATGCCCGGCTTGATGGTGAACCCGGCCTGCGTCATCCCCTGCCGGAACCGGCGCGCGTTCTCCATCACCCGCTCGCGCAGCGAGGGCTCGGCGTCGATGAGGTCGAACACGGCGATCGAGGCGCCGGCGATCGCGGGGGCGAGGGTGTTGGAGAACAGGTACGGCCTCGATCGCTGCCGGAGCAGGTCGACGATCTCCTGCCGGCCGGTCGTGAAGCCGCCGCTCGCCCCGCCGAGCGCCTTGCCGAGGGTGGAGGTGATCACGTCGACCCGGTGCATGACCCCGCAGAGCTCCGCGGTCCCGCGCCCCGTCGGGCCGATGAACCCGGTCGCGTGCGAGTCGTCGACCATCACCATCGCGCGGTACTTGTCGGCGAGATCGCAGATGGTGTCGAGCTTCGCCAGGTAGCCATCCATCGAGAACACGCCGTCGGTGGCGATGAGCCGGAGCCGCTTGCCGGACGTCTTGCGGAGGATGCCCTCGAGCGCGGCCATGTCCCCGTTCGGGTAACGGTGCCGCTCGGCCTTGCACAGGCGGATGCCGTCGATGATCGAGGCGTGGTTGAGCGCGTCCGAGATGACGGCGTCCTCCTCGCCGAGGAGCGTCTCGAACAGACCGCCGTTCGCGTCGAAGCAGGACGAATAGAGGATCGCGTCCTCGGTGCCGAAGAAGCGGGCGATCCTGGACTCCAGCCGCCGGTGCAGGTCCTGCGTGCCGCAGATGAACCGGACGCTCGAGAGGCCGAAGCCGTGCGAGTCGATCGCCTCCTTCGCGGCGGCGATGACGACCAGGTTGGACGAGAGGCCGAGGTAGTTGTTCGCGCAGAAGTTGAGGACCTCGGCGCCGCCCTCGGTCCGGATCGCGGGCCCCTGCGGCGTCGCGAGGATCCGCTCTTCCTTGTAGAGACCCGCCGCGCGGATGTCCTCCAGCGCCCGTGCGTACAGTGACCGAGCGACATCGAACATGGATGTCTTTATAAAACGGGGTTGTCGGCGGGTCGACGGGGGAAGGTCTTCCGGCCCTGCCGTGCGGCGCTGGTCCAGGGCCCGAGCGCCGGCGGGCTCCGCCGGACACGGGAGGCAGGGTGCGCGCGGCTTTCTTCGCGCGAGGCGCGGCCGCGGCCTACTCGATCCGGGAGGGCCATGGCACAACGGGTCGCGTCCGGCGCAGCGCGCGCGCTCGGCTCATCCGGCGCGGCCAGCGAGCGAGCCGCGGGGCCGCGCGAGCGCCGCCGGGGAGGAGCAGGCATGACGGAAGCCAGGGGCGACTTCCGGCGGAGCGCCGGTGTGCTGTGCGCTGTCGCGTCGCTCGCGGCCGCCGCGGGCAACCCGGGTTGCAGCCGCGCGAAGGAGGCGCCTGGACAGACCGTGACCGCGACCTCCGCCAGCGGGACGGGCGGCGCCGCCGCGGCGGGCGGGACGACGGGCGGCGGGGGCGGCGCGGGGGGCGACGCTGCCTATGCGATCACGCCCCTCGCCCCGGCGATCGCGCTCGACGCGACGCCGGACGCGCGCGCGGCGTACGTGTACTTCACCGGCGTCGACGCGGGCGGCAGGGCCGGCGTCTTCCGGGTCAGCGCGCGCGGCGGGGCGAGCGCGGCCGAGATCGCGGCCGGCCCGCCGCTTGTCGCGCCGCTCGGGATCGCGGCGAGCGCGGACGGCGGCCGCCTCTTCGTGGCCGATCCGGGCGCGGGCAGCTCGGCGCTCGACGACGCCGGCGCCCTCTTCGCGATCGACCTGCCCGGCGGCGCCCTCGCGCCCGTCCGCGGCGGCGAGGGGCTCCGCGCGCGGGGCCTCGAGGTGGTCCGCGGCGCGGACGGCGAGGAGCAGCTCGTGTTCTCCGGGCGCGATCGCGAGGGCGGCCAGCCCGGCGTGTTCGCCCTGCCGGCGCGCGGCGGCGAGGCCTCCGCGATCGCGACGGGGAGCCCGCTCGTCGATCCGAGCGGCGTCGCGGTCGCCGGCGGGGGCGACGTCTTCGTGTGCGACACCCTCGCGAGCCCCGACGGCGCGGCGACCATCTTCAGGATCGAGGACGGCTTCGTGAGCCCGTTCGCGACCGGGCTCCGCGCCGGCTATCCGTGCGGCCTGGCGCTCACGCGCGACGACGCGGCGCTGCTCGTGCTCACGCGCGACCCGACCCGGGGCGCGGCGGAGGTCGTGCGGATCGAGGTGGCGACCGGGGCGCGCTCGACGGTGGCCACCGGCGCGGCGGGCCACGGCGAGCCCGGCGGCATGCACAGGGCGAAGGCCGCCGACGTCTTCGCGTTCGTCGATGCGTTCGTCGATGACGGAGCCCAGGAGCAGGGCTCGGTGTTCCTGCTCAGCCAGTGAGCCGCAGAGGAGCGATGGGAGGACCCGCACGCATGATCCACCGACCGTCGCGCGCCGCCGCCGCCTTCGCGGCGTGCGTCGCGCTCAGCGCATCCGGCCTTGCTGCTGCGTCGAGCCACCGCGAGGCGCCCGCCATCGCGAGGGACCCGGCCGCCGACAACACCGATCTGTACGCGTGGGTGCAAGGCGGAAACCTCGTCATCCTCGCGAGCTACATCCCGCTCGAGGAGCCCGCCGGCGGTCCGAACTTCCACGGCTTCTCGGACGACGTGCTCTACGAGGTGCACATCGCGCGCGGGCCGTCGAGCCTCGAGGACGCGCTGACGTACCAGTTCCGGTTCGCGACGACGCCGTACCGGGCGGCGGATCCGGCGGGGCTCGCGCCGGCGCCGAGCGGCGGCAACGAGTTCTTCTCGCAGCTCGCGGGCGCGGAGCAGACGTACACGATCACGAAGGTCGAGGGCGGCGCGTCGACCGCCATCCTGACCGACGCACCTGTCGCGCCGCCGAACATCGGGAGGAGGACGAACCAGCTCGCGTACCAGATCTCCGGCGGCGGCTACCCGGCCTTCGCGACGTCCTCCAAGTTCCTCAAGCAGATGGCCGGCGGCGAGGGGCGCGCCTGGGCCGGGCCGCGCGACGACGGCTTCTATGCGGACCTCGGCCACGGGTTCGATCTCGCGGGGCTGTGCCCGCTCCTCTCCGCGCCGAACCCTTCGTGCGTCGCGCGCGACAACCTCGCCGGCTACAACGTCCACACGCTCGCGCTCGAGATCCCGCTCGCCGTTGTCAACGGCGGGTCGGAGCCGACGCCGGGGCCGAGCGACCAGCAGACGCTCGGCATCTGGGCCTCGGCGAGCCGCCGCAAGGTGCGGATCCTGCGCGCGAACGGCAAGGAGGACGGCCTCGGTCCCTGGGTCCAGGTCTCGCGGGTCGGCCTGCCGCTCATCAACACCTGGATCATCGGCCTGCAGGACAAGGACAAGTACAACCGCGCGCACCCGCGCGACGATCTCGCCAACTTCGGGGCCTACTTCCTGAACCCGATCCTGGTGCGCGACGCCGAGTTCGCGGGCCTCTACCGGGCCGGCCAGCCGCTCGCCGCCTTCGATCCGGAGGCGCTGAAGCAGAGCCGGACCGACCTCATCGACACGTTCAACCTGAAGCCATCGAGCCTCGGGGGGCACAACCTCGAGACCGTGGGCGACGTGCTCCGGATCGATCTGGGCATGCCGTCGGGCTTTCCGAACGGGCGCGCGCTCGTCGCCGGCGCGGATCACGAGCAGACCGACGTCACGGATGCCGTGCTGACGCTGATCCTGACCGGCGCGGCCGGCGCGACGGCGGGCGACGGGGTCGCCGCGAACGACGCGCGGTTCCTCCCGGCCTTTCCCTACCTGGCGACGGCCTGGGAGGGCGCGACGCAGGGCCACTTCAGGCCCTGAGACGCTGGACAGGCGCGGCGGGGGCGCGGCGCGCCCTTCGCCGGTCACGGCGCCGCGCACCGCTTCCCGCACACGCCGGCCGAGCCGCCGGAGGCCGCCGCGCGCCCGTCAGGACGAACGCACGCTGCGCGGCACTCGCCGTCGCGCGCGCAGGCCTCGCCCTCGGCCTTCGGGGTCGCGCAGCGACCGTCCACGCAGCGCGCGCCGGGCGCGCAGAGCCCGCCGAGGCAGGCGGCGCCGGCCGGAGGGAGCGGCGCATCGCTGCAGCGCCCGTCGACGCAGCGGCGGCCCCGCCCGCAGGCGGCGTGGGCCTCGCAGCGACCGCCGAGCGGGACGTCGTCCGCGCACGCGCGCCCGGCGCAGTAGCCGCGGCACTCGGGGTGCGCGTCGGCGAGGCGCGTCTGGCGGGTGACAGCGGCCAGCCCATCGACGGAGTGGCCGCAGGGGCCCGCGGCGCGCGGGGCGCGGCAGATGCCCGCGTCGGTGGGGCCGGCGCCGTCGCAGCGCAGCCCGTCCGCGCACTCGAGCGACGACCGGCACCGCGCCCCCTCGCCGAGCGCGCCCCGCACGATCCCCTCGCACGCGGGCGGAGCCGGGGCGGCGAGCGGCGCGACCCAGTCGCACCCCTCGAGCGATCGCTCCATGGCCTCGACGCAGCGGCCGACGTCGTCGGGCGCGAGCGTCACCGCCTTCGCGCGCGCCGCGGAGCTCAGCGCGCGCGCGCACTCCGCCGCGGCGTGGAAGCCCGCGCGGCCGCCGCAGCACGCCGCCTTGCGCCGCGCGGGCAGCGCGTGCAGCGCGTCGCACAGCCGCGCCGCGAGCGGCTCCGGGGCGCCGTCGGCCTTCGGGTAGACGGGGGCGATCACGTCGCCGGCCGGGCCGTCGCCGGCAGATGCCGGGGAGGACGCCGCGGTCGCGCCGGCACCCTCGCCGGACGCCGCGGTCGCGCCGGCATCCTCGTCGGACGCCGCGGTCGCGCCGGCGTCCGACGAGCTTCGCTGCGCGCGCGAGCACGCGGCGCCGAGCTGCAGCACCAGCGCCGCGGCGCAGAGCCGCCGCAGGCGGTCGCCATCCGTCGAGACAGGCAATGCGATCCCCTCCGCGCTGCGCGCTGCTGTTCTTCGAGCGAGGCGCTGGAGCGGCGAGCTTGCCGGCGCTGACCGACGCGGCAAGCTCTTTCGCGCTCGGATCGCGCACGCGGCGCCTCGGCGAGGAGCGCGGCGCGCCCCGGGCGGAGATCCAGCGCGCCACGAGGTCATCGCTCCGATGCTGCGACGAACGGGTTGCCTCTTCGCCTGCGCTGCCCTGAGCGGAAGCCCCGGCTGCTCGGAGCGCTCGCGCTCCGAGCCCGGCCCGGCCGCGCCCGCGGCGACCGCGCGCGCCACCGCCGCGCCGTCGCCGCCGAGCCTCGACGCCGCGCGCCGGCTCGCGCTCGCGGCCCCGGCGGGCGCAGGCGCCGTGGACCGCGAGATCGCGGCGCTGTCGCGGCGGCTCGAGAAGGCGCCCGGGGCCGCCCATCTGTGGAGCGCGCTGGGCTACGCCTGGATCAGAAAGGCGCGCGCCTCGGGGGACCCGTCGCTCCACGCCCGCGCGGGCGCGTGCGCTGACATCGCGCTCGCGCTGGCGGACGGCGATCGCGCGTCGCTCAACCTGCGCGGCCTCGTGCTGCTCCACGATCGCAGGTTCGCCGAGGCGCGCGACCTCGCCGAGCAGATCCTCGCGCGGGACGAGGGCGACGCGCTCGCGCTCGGGACCCTCAGCGACGCCGCGCTGGAGCTCGGCCTGTTCCAGGCCGCGGCCGCGGCGGCGCAGCGGATGGTCGATCTGCGGCCCGGCCTCCCGTCCTACGCGCGGGCCGCGCACCTGCGCTGGCTCCAGGGCGACGCGACGACCGCGCAGCGGTTCATCGGCCTCGCGATCGGCGCCGGCGACCCGCGCGAGCCCGAGGCGCTCGCGTGGACGCTGACGCAGGCGGCCACGATGGGCTGGCACGAGGGCGACCACGAGGCCGCGGACCGGGGCTTCGAGCGGGCGCTCGCCGCGGCGAGCGAGTATCCGCCTGCGCTCGCCGGCAGGGCGCGCGTCGCGCTGGCCCGCGGCGCGTGGGGGCGCGCGATCGAGCTCCTCGAGCGGGCCCACCGGCAGAGCCCGGAGCCGACGACCGCGTGGCTGCTCGGCGACGCCAGGACGGCCGCAGGCGATCACGCCGGCGCGGCGCAGGCGTACGCCAGCGTGGTCGACGCGGGGCGCCGGTCGGACCGCGGGACGCTCGCGCTGTTCTACGCGACCAAGGGCCTGGAGCGCGAGGAAGCGCTGCGGCTGGCCGCCGAGGAGAGCGCGCTGCGCGCCGACATCTACACCGAGGACGCGCACGCCTGGGCCCTGTACCGCGCCGGCAAGCTGACGGACGCGCGCGCCGCGAGCGACAGGGCGCTGGCGCTCGGCACCCGCGATGCGCGCCTGCTCTACCACGCGGGGGCCATCCGCATCGCCCTCGGGGACCTGAAGGAAGGTGAGCGGCTCGTGCGGGCCGCGCTGGAGCTGAACCCCAGGTTCGACATGACAGGAGCCGCCGAGGCCGAGCAGCTCCTGACGCGGCGCAAGCGCCCTCTCGGCTCGGCTCGCTGACCAGCGTCGCGGGGCGGCCCGCGATACGGCTCATTGCTGAGCTCGCGAGTCGGCTCGATACGCGCTAGGTGTCGTATTTCACCGTCGATGGGACCACCAGAGGTGGAGGAACGATCGCCGGTTGCGAGGGCGCGGGAGGGGGCTCGTCGGCGGGGTCCACGCCCGGCTGGCTCCTGGGCGCCTGGAGCTCCCGGAGGCGGGCGGGAGCGGGCTCGACCGCTGTAGGGGCCTCTTCCATGGCCTCCGGGGTCGCGACGGGGGGGACGCTCACCGCGGGCGGGGGTGGGACGAACATCCGTGGTACGCGGATGGAGCGGGCGATCGAGGCGACCTCCGGGAAGCTCGTGGCCATCCGCTCGACAAACGCTGCACGGGCCGCATCATCCGGGGCGGTCGCCGAGGCCTTCGCGACGCGCAGCGCCGACCAGAGCTCGTAGTACCAGGCGGAGAGGGAGGCATGCGCTTCCAGCAGGTCACGAATGGTATCCTCGGAAACGATGATGTTCTTGCCCATGGGCGAGAGGATACATGACCGAGCGGCGCCTCCCACCTGGTTCGAACGGCCCAACACCCGAGCATATGACGCCCGGACGCGCCTCCACGAGCGCGGCGCCGGGCGCTCGCCAGAGCGCGGAGCCGCCGGACGGCGTCGCCACGCCGCTCCGGATCATCACCTATAACGTCCGCTACTTCGGGCACGGCACGCGGGGCATCGCGTCGACCAGCGCCGCGATCACGCGGATCGCGACGACGCTGGCGCGGCTGTCGCCGCTGCCCGATCTCGTGTGCCTCCAGGAGGTGGAGACGCAGTCGCTGCGCTCCTCGACGATGAACCGGCGGTGGCACCCCGAGGAGACGCAGCTCGATCGCCTGATGACCGAGCTGCACGCGGCGCTGGCGCAGCGACAGCGGCGCGAGCGCTACGTCGCCTACTACTTCCCCGCGCACACGTACCGGCTCACATCGCGGACGAACATCTACACGACCGGGCTCGCGGTGATCGCGCGCGACACGTTCCGCATCGGGCACCACAACGCGGAGCGCCCGCAGGACATCACCCACCGGCGGAGGGTCAAGAGCCTGAAGCAGACGCGCATCTGCGCGCACGTGTCGTTCGAGCACGAGAGCGGGCAGAGCTTCGATGTGTTCAACACGCACCTCAGCCTGCCGAGCGTGTTCTCGCGCGAGTTCTGGACCGGCGAGGCGCGGATGGGGTTCGGGCCGAACCAGCTCGAGGAGGCCAGGGTGCTCGCCGACTTCGTCGGCCGCGAGCGGCGGAGCGACAACTTCGTCGTGGTCGGCGATTTCAACTCGCTGCCGGGCTCGCCGGTCGACCGCTTCCTGCGCGAGGAGATCGGCTTCGTGGACGCGTTCGCCAAGGTGCGCTGCCTCTCCGCGAGCGAGGCGCGCTCCTTCCCGACGGCCGGCTTCATGAACCTCCGCATGCACCTCGACCACGTGTACTCGTCCGAGCGGCTCCAGTGGATCGACTTCACGGGCACGCACCCGTTCGGGCACAAGGGCGATTTCGCCGGGCTGTCGGATCACGTCCCCTTGATCGCGCGCTGCCGCCTGCCGGGCAGCTCGGGCTGACGCCGCGTTCGGGTCGCCCGCCGCGCTCGGCTGGGCGCCGTGTTCGGGTCCATCGCCGCGCCGCGCGGCGCGGGCCGCTCACCCCGGCAGCCAGAGCAGGTCGTCCATGATGGGCTCGAGGCACGCGGAGATCTGAGGCCCGAGGTCGCCGCCGCACGCGAGCTTGCCGAAGCAGGCGCGTACCTCTTGCCGGCCGCGGTTGTTCATCGCGCCGATCGCCCGCTCGAGCTGCGGGCCGAGCCCGTCCTCGAGGCTCTGCCGGCACGTGGCGTAGTCGAGGTCGCCGCAGCCGGCGAGGCGGCCGCAGAGGACGGCCATGTACGGCGCGAGATCGGAGCGGGGGAGCGTGGTGGCCGTCATCGCCTCGGCGCCGCAGCGGCTCACCTCCTCCGCGTAGGCCGGGGTGAAGGGATCGCCCTCGAACCGCCGCAGCGCTGCCAGCGAGCACTCCGAGGTGGCGCGGAGCATCCTCGGCGAGGCCATCGTCGTCCGCTGGGTGCACTCCTCGAACTTCGGCCAGCCGTTCGCCTGCTCGGAGGCCCGCTCGTAGAGCTCCTCGAGGTACACGCACCACGCGCGCTGCGCCTCGCGTTGCTCGCGCTGCTCGACGGCCGCCGTCCGCGCCCCCTGCCCGTCGCGGGCCGCCGGGGCGGGCCGCGCGGGCGCCTTCGCGGAGGCCGCGGGCGGCGGCGAGCCGCCGCATCCGGAAGCGAGGGCTGCGGCGATCAGCGAGGCCACGCCGCGCCTGCAGGCGGCGGCGTGGAAGCTGGGACCACGGATCGTGCGTTTCACGAGAGCCTCCTTCGTCGAACAGGCTGCGGAGCAGGTTTTCCGGGCCCATCGACGCCATGCGCGTGCAGAGCCGGCCCAGCGACGGTGCACGTGCACAGCCCAGGCCACGAGCGCGTCGGGCGGGGCAGCCGCGAGCGAGCGGCGGCGCCCGGCGAGCGCGGCGCCCGGCGCTGCGCGGGCGCTGCTCGGTCAGCGGGCGGCGCGGGAGCCGGGCCGCTGGCCGATGAGCAGCTTCAGCTTGAAGAGCGCGCCGATCTGCCCGCGGTCCATCGCGACGCGCGGGAAATTCAGGGGGTCGAAGGACGAGAGCATGCAAAGGCCGGAGTTGTTGGTGAAGCCGAGCTCGAAGCCCGCGTCCCTCACGGCGCGATGGAACGCGCCGCACAGGCTGTATCCGACGGGGTACGCGACCGCGTGTACGGCCTCGTTCAGGGCCTCGGAGAGCACGCGGCGGGAGCGCGCGAGATCGCGCGTGGCCTCCTCGGGCGACAGCGTCTGAAGGACACGGTGCCTGTGCGAGTGCGACTGCACGTCCATGCCGGCCCGCCGCAGCGCCGCGATCTGCTTCCAGTCCATGATCGTCCTGGCCGCGAGCGCGCGCTCCTCGCAGAGGTCGATCGACACCCCGGTGGCGCGCTCGAGCTCATCCCACAGGCGCTCGAGGTCGAGGCCGGAGGTGCGCTTGATGGCCTGGCAGACCCGCGTCGCCGAGCCGATGGGGTCGCGCACGGGCTCGAGCAGGAGCGTCGCGGGGTAGGCGATGTCGACGCGCGGGCGCCGGCACCGGTGCATGAGGAGGGCGACGCGATCCCACCAGTAGAGGCGGCCGCTGTCGGGGTAGTCGGTGGCGATGAAGAAGGTGGCCGTGACGCCTGCGCGCTTCAGGATGGGCAGCGCGACGTCGTGGTTGTCCTGGTAGCCGTCGTCGAACGCGACCATGACGGGGTTCGGCGGGGGCTTGCGGCCCTTGGCGAGGAGGCGCACATCCCGGAGCGAAACCACGGTGCAGTGCGTCTTGATGACCGCGAGCTGCTCCTCGAACTCGCGTGGGCTCACCTCGGCGACGCCGGGATCGAGCTCGGCGACGTCCGAGGGCTCCGCGATGCGGTGGTAGGTGAACACGGAGAGCACGGGCAGCCGGAGCTTCGCGCGCAGCCACAGGAACCGGTCCAGGAGCCCGAGGGTGTCAAGCATGGCGGCGGCCAACGCACGACGACCGAGCGGCGATCTCCTGCGAATCCACGTCAGTGGATGTGCGACGACGTACACGAATGTATTCCAGCACACGGATGTGGTTTGCGCTTGCTTCGAGCGTGGATCCGGCAGGAACGCTCTGGTGGGCCGCCGAGCGGGAGAGCCCGCTTCAGCAGGGGGGCGATGCCGCTAGACTGACGGCCGATGTTCTCGACGGACGCGGACGCGCCTCAACCTGGGTTGGTGCCGCCCGAGCCCCAACCTGGGTCGGCGGCCGCGCCCCAACCTGGGTCGGTGCCGCCCGAGCCCCAACCTGGGTCGGTGCCGCCCGAGCCCCAACCTGGGTCGGTGCCGCCCGAGCCCCAACCTGGGTCGGTGCCGCCCGAGCCCCAACCTGGGTCGGTGCCGCCCGAGCCCCAAACCGGGTCGGCGGCCGCGCCTCAACCTGGGCTGGCGCAGGACCCTCCGTCGAAACCGCTCTCGCCGTTGAGCACCATCGGGATTGCGCTCACGACGGCCACCGTCGTGTTTGCACTGGGGATCCGCACAATCGAGACAGCCCTGCCCGGACTGGCGGCATCCGGCCGACAAGCTCTGCCAGCGACTTCGGCGACCGGTGGACCTACGAGCACCGCCGCGGCCTTGTCGAGGCAAAGGACCGTTCCTGTGCAGACAGCAACTCCGCCCCCGGCGAGTGCGCCCCAGGACGGAACGCAGGCGACGCAAGGCGCCTCCCCGCCGTCAGACCCTGAGGCTGCTCCCTCGCCCGCTCCCCCACCCGCCGAGGCTGCTCCCTCGCCCGCTCCCCCACCCGCCGAGGCTCCCCCGCCCCCCCCACCGCAACCCGTCGCCCAGGCTGCCGCCCCCGCTCCCCCGTCCCCGCGGAGCGGACGCGGCCTTCTCAGGCTCAACTTCGCTCGGGATGCGACCGTCTATGTCATGGGCGTTGCAGTAGGCCCCAGCAACCAGCCCATCGAGGTGCGGTGCGGACGTTTTTTCGTACGCGTCGGCGAGCCGACGCCCAACGGCACGCGGTGGCTCGTCGAGGGCAGGAGCGTGCGCGTCAAGTGCGGCGCGCTGACGGAGGAAAGCTTCTGAGCTCGTCCGCTCCGCTCTCGGCCGCAGCCAGGACGAGGTAGGTCACCGAAGCAGCTCCCGCGCCGAGGAGCGCGTCACGGCACGCCGCGAGCGTGGCGCCCGTCGTGGCCACGTCGTCGATGAGCACGACGCTCCGCCGGTGGACGCGCTCCGGCACGCGAGCGCGGAACGCCCCCGCCACGTTCTCCAGGCGACGGTCGCGCGGGAGCTGCGCTTGCTGCGCCGTGGACCGGATACGACAGAGGGCCCGCGGAGCAAACGAAGCCGCGAGTCCGTCAGCCACATGCGCGGCCAGCAATGCAGCCTGGTTGTAGCCGCGCTCGGCCAGGCGGCGCGGATGAAGCGGGACCGGGACCACGAGGTCCGCGCGCAGCCCTGCATCGCGCGCCGCGCAGAGCAACAGCCGGCCGAACGGACGCGCGAGATCCGGCCGATCCCCGTACTTGAAACGCCGGATTCCGTCCGCCAGCGCCCCGCGGAACGGGGCGAACGCGATGAGAGGGCCGTCGGCGGCGCCAGAGCCCACCGCCCCCTGTGACGCGCGCTCCGCGTAAGGCACGGCGGTACGCGCGCAGTCACAGCAAAACACCGCGGCACCCGCGACAGGGGCGTCACAGCCGGCGCAGGACGACGGGCTGAGCGCGCGCGCAGCGACGGCGGCCAAGACGCGGGCTGCGGCGACGACGACACGGGCGGGGCTCATGGGCTACGAGCGCGATCTTCGTCGGACGCGGGGGCACAGTTGCGTGAGCGGACGAAAGAAGATCTCTTTGCAAACGACGCGCGGTACGATCGCCGCGTCGTGGATCACGTCCTGGAATTCCGGCGCTCCCGCCGTTGGAGGAGGGGCTCCCGTTGAGCGCGTGGAGGTGGACGGACGAGCGCGGCGTCCAGCGGCTCGTGAGCACCGCTGAGCTGCGCAGCGCGCTGGCTGCCGGGGTCATCCCGGGCTCCACGCTGGTGTGGCGCCAGGGCATGGATGCGTGGGCGCCTGCGTCCAGGCAGCCGGAGCTCGCCGACGCCGCGCAGCTCCGGCGCAAACCCGAGGCGGGCGCCGCTGCCCCCGAGAAGCCGGCCTCCCTGAAGGAGGCCGCTCGCGAGAGCGGCGTGGAGCTGGATCTCGAGTTCGTCGAGGAGCTGGGGCCGGCGCCCGCCCGCGGCGCTCAGCGCGTCGGCCCAGCCCCCGCGAACGAGCGGAAGCCGACGACGCGGCCGGGCCGGGCGACGTCGCGACCTCACCCGCCGCCCCCACCGCCGCGCAAGCGCGAGTCCATGAGGACGCTCACGGGTGTCGATGCGCCGGCCGACGCGCCGGCCAGCGGACCGAGCGCGCCGATCGTCGTGCCGTCGGCCGGGGGGACGTTCGACGCGGGCGTCGCCCGCGCGATCACGCAGCTCCCCCGCTACGACAGCACCTCCGCGGGCGACCAGGGGGCCCCCGTGATCCCCCGCGCGCCGAAGCTCCCCTCGGAGTCAGAAGAACGCGAGGAGACCTCGGCCGGCGATCGTCCGGCCGCGGACGCCGGCATCGCCGCGGGCGGCGCCGGCGCGACGGCAGACGACGGACCTGCGCCGGTGCGGGCTCCAGGCGCAGCCGCGCCCAGCAGGCCGGGCGCGCCGCCGAGGGCCGCCGGCAGCCTGGCGTCGCGCGCCGCGGCGAGACCCCCCCAGCCCCCGCCCCTCCCCGGTCGCGATGCGGCGCCCGCCGGCGCTGCACCGAGCAACATCGGACGCGACGGCGCGACGGGCGGCGCGGAGCAAGGCGCCGGCAAGCCCGCTCCGACGCCGCCATCGAGCTCCAGCGGGGCGACGAGACGACCCGCGCCCGCGGCGGGGCGCTCGGTGCCGCCGCCACCCGTTCCGGTACGGTTCCCCGCGGTGACAGCGAAGAAGCCGGCGGTCGCGCGCGCGCCTGAAACCCCGACACAGGTGGCGGCCGGCGCAAAGGCCCTCGTCCGCCTCGGGACGCTGCCCGCGCCGCCGCCGCGCCCCCCTGCGGAGGCTCCCCGCGCGACGCCGCAGCCCGTCCCGGCGCCTCCCCTGACCGCCCCGGCGCCCCCATCCGATGCAGCACACACCTCGAGCGCCGCTGCCACGGCGGTCGCGTCCCCTGGACCTCGACCCGCGAGCCCCGCGCCGCCCGCCGACGGTCCCCTGCCCCGCAGCGCCGAGGACACGACGGCGAGCGACGCCCGGGATCCGTCGGCGAGCCGTGCGCTCGGCGCGGGCCCGGCGTCGACCACGGTGCAGCACAGCGAGACCAGGGAGCGCCCCGCCGCGCCCGACGAGACGAAGCGCTCGCCGCTGCCCGGCGCCCCCGTGACCGCGGAGAGCGCCGAGGGGCGCCGCGAGTACGCGACGATCCCGTCGGCCGGCATCGGCGCAGGCGCACCGCAGCCGCGCTCGGCGGCGCGATCGTGGCCGGGCTTGCTGCCCGGGCTCCAGGGCCCGCAGCGCGACGCGGCAGGCGCCGATGCCCCCCCGACGCCGGGCCAGCGAGACGATCGCAGCGCCGGCACGGGATCGAGCAACGGCCCGCGAGCGCTCGACCCCCGCGCGCTCGCGGCGCGGCGCGCTCAGCCCGCGCGCACCGGCGGTCCGAGCTCGCTTGCGCAGGGCAACGGTAAGCCGTTCTCCGCGGCGGTACCCGTGCCGGTCTCCTCGCTCGTCGGCCTCGGCGGGGTCGCGTTGCTCATGAGCATCGTCGCCTTCTTCGCGGGCCGACACTCCGTCGCCTCCACCCGGGGCGCGCCGGTCGGCACCGCGCGCGCCGCGCTCGGCGCCGCGCAGGACGCCGCGCGCGCCGCGATCCCCGCCCCGCCGAAGCCCTGCTGGGTGGCGCGCCAGCCGCAGCAATGGGCGCCGCTCGTGGCGAAGAGCATCCCCTTCGAGGTCACGGCGACGAAGGGCGGCAAGCTCGTCGTGGGCTACGCCAAGAGCTCCCTGGAGGCCGTCGGCCTCGAGATCGATCCCGCGACCGGAGAGCGGAACGAGCGCTTCTCGAACCGAGAGGCCGCCGACATCGTGAGCATCTCGCCCGTCGAGGACAGCTTCACCGTGCTCACGGCAGCGCAGCAGGCCATCCGCTCGCCGGTCAACGTCCCGGGGCCAAGCCCGTTCGTCGTCGGCCTGGCGGACGGCGCCGTCGTGGCCGCCGACAACCCCTCCGCCGCGCCCCTCACGCTGTGGCCGGTGCAGGGCGACGAGCCGCTCGAGGCGCCGCGCGCGATCGCGGCCGGGTCGCGCGGTCACGCGGTCGCGTTCCGCCGCGAGAAGGCCGTGTGGGCAGGCTGGCTCGACGCCGAGCGCAAGCCCGTCGGTGAGCTCGGCCGGGTGGCGGGCTCCGGAGGGGCGGTCGGCAAGCCGTCGCTCGGCTGGAACGAGCGCGATCTCGCCGTCGTGTTCGCGGACCGACCGGCCGATGGGCGATGGGAGATCCGCGCCGGTCAGGCCCCCGCGGGCACCATCCCCACGTCGACCGAGGTGATCCCGCTGCCCTCCGGGGGCCCCGGGGGCGACGCGTTCGCGCCGGACATCGCGGGGCTCAGCGACGGGCGCTGGCTCCTCGTGTGGACCGAAGGCCCCCCGGGGAGCCGCGCCATGCGCGCGCAGACGCTCTCCTCCAGCCTCGCCCCGATCGGGGATCCGATCGCGCTCTCTCCCCCGGCCGGGAACTTCGGGCAGGGCGTGCTCGGCGTCGCGCCGCGATCGGGCTACGTGGGCGTGGTGTTCCTCTCGAAGCCCGCCGCGAGCTACGAGCTCTGGGGGGTCATCCTCCAATGTGGATGACGAGGACCGCGGATCGCGCGGGCCGCCTCCGCGCGGCCGCGCTCGCGCTGCTGCTCGTCGCGGCGCACGCGCCCCTGCTCGCCGCGTGCGCTGCGCAGCCGTCGCAGATCGAGCAAGGGCGAGCCCTCCGCACGGGCAAGCAGCCCTATGACGAGCTCTTCGAGGCCACGCGGGAGGTCCGCGAGGAATCGCTGAAGGCCGAGGAGCTCGCGCGCGCGGCGCGCGCCGACCTCGCGCGCGCGGTGGGGCTCGATCCGAGGTCGACGGACGACGCGGTGCTCGAAGCGGCGCGCGCGCGCACCGCCGAGCTCCGCGCGTCGGGCGTGCTGTTCCGGGTCGAGCTCGCGCCGGAAGCGCGGCTCGTGAACGCCCGCGGCGGACGCTCGCTCGACGCGGACGACAGGAAGCTCGTCGAGGCCGTCGAGGCCTCCTTGAAGAGCTCCGTCGCGACGTCGAAGCAGCTCGGCGAGCTGTCGCGGCGCGCCGCGGAGCTCGAGAAGAAGCGGGCGTCGCTCGCGGCCGGGTCGGCCGATGCGCTCGCGGGCGACCCGCGGCGCCGCGAGGTGAAGCGCGAGCTCGAGGCGGCCGAGCGCGTGCTCGCCGAGGCGAGCGCCGTCGCAGAGCGGCACGCCGGCAGGGCGTCGAAGCTCGCGCTCGATCTGGTGCTCGCGATCGACGCGGGCGCTGCGCCCGCGCGGCGCGGCTCGACCAGCCGACCGCCGACGAGGCAGCCCGCCGGCAGCGCGAAGGCGCCGCCGGTGCGCAGGAGCAGCGGAGGGAATGCGCCCAGGCCGCCGAATCCGCCGCCCCCACCCTCGCCCGGCGGGGACGATTTCGATCCCTGACGCCGGCGCGGCGCAAGGGGTCGCCCCGTCAGGATCAGGCGCCGTCGGACAGGAGCAGCGCCGCTTCCCCACTTGTCCGACGAGCGCCCGGACGCCTATCCTCCGCGAGCGCGGCCCGCCTGAACACCGCGCGCCAGACCGCACACCTGCCGTTCGACGACCCCGCGCTCCGGCCCTCCCTGCTGATGATCCGATCCCTGTCGTTCGCCTCCATCGCTCTGGGATCGGCGCTCCTCGCGCCCCGGACCGCGGCGGCCCAGGCGTCGCCGCAGTCGGAAGGCGTGCCCCTCGGCGCGTTCACGCTCCGTCCGTCGGTGGAGCTCCGGCTGCGCAGCGAATTCCGCCGGTACCCGGTGGACACGGGCGGCGACATCTACAGCTCGAACGCGGTGCTCGCCGAGGGCTTCGGGGGCGCGCTGCCGCCGCTCCTCGACACCGGCAACGTCGTCAGGACCCAGTGGTTCGTCGCCCAGCGCGCGCGCCTCGGGCTGGCCGTCGATCACGGGCCCATCACGGGCGTCCTCACGCTGCAGGACGCGCGGCTCTGGGGGAGCGACGACGCGATCTTCGTCGGGGCGGGCGAGCCGGCCCTCCCGGAGACGGCGCCCTACGAGGCCTACATCGATCTGCACACGCGCTCCGGACGCCGCGCCTTCGTGCGGCTGGGCCGGCAGCGGATCGCGTGGGGCGATGGTCGGCTGCTCGGGGCGAACGACGAGACGCTCGCCGCGCGCTCGCTCGACGGGGTGCGCGCGGGGGTGCAGCTCGGCAACGTCGACCTCGAGGCGATCGCCGTGCTCCTGGCCGCGCCGGGCGGCGCCCCGCCCGAGGTGGGCGGGACGCGCAAGCCCATCTCCGCCGGGACGGGGACCCAGCTCTACGGCCTGAACGCGATCTGGCACGTCGCTCCCCTGCTCCACCTCGAGGCCACGGCGCTCGCGCGCATCGCGCGGGAGCCGCGCCCGAGCTGGCTCACGCCCGGAGACACCGTCGTCCTCGACGCGCGCGTCTCCGGCGACCGCCGGGGCTTTCGCTACGCGGTCGAAGGGGCTTACGAGCTCGGCCGCGTCTCCACGTTCTCGGCCGACCGCCCGCTCGGCGGGTTCGCGGCCGCCGCGCGCGCCGAGCTCGAGACGGCCCTCCCCGCCCACCTCACCTTCAACGCCCGCGGCGCCTACGCCACGGGCGACGATGGCGCGCTCGAGGTGGGCGAGACGCAGCGCCGCTTCGATCCGATCCTGCCCGACGCGCAGGCCAACCACGGCCCGATGGGGCTCTACGCGTGGTCGAACGTGATCGAGGCGGGCGGCGGCGTCCGCGCCGCGCCGTTCGACACGATGACCATCGCCGCCGGATATGCGTTCGTCGGCCTCGCCTCGCCGGGGGGCAGGTGGGTGACCTCGCGCCTCCTCCCCGTCGGCGCCGCCGAGGACAACGAGAGCCGGACGCTGGGCCACGAGATCGACGTCTCCCTCTCGCTCCAGCCGTGGGAGCCGGCGCGCTTCACGGTCGGCTACGGCCTGTTCCTCTTCGGCGACGGCGCCCAGGCGATCTTCAGGAGCGCGAACCGCGCCCACGAGGACGGCCGCCCAGCGGACCTGCAGCACTGGGCGTTCCTGCAGGCGACCCTGCGCGCCCCCTGAGACGAACCGGGGGCGCGCAGGCCGCGCGCATCGCTGCTCTGATGGGAGGAGGATTCGAGGCGTCTCGTGCGCCGCGCCGTGCGCGCGGCGCCGGCGGCGCGGGGGCTCTTGCCCGAGGTCGGGCGCTGCCCCCGCGCTTCCCGGGCTCAGGTGCTCGGGGCGGGCTTCGGGGTGCCGAAGATGCTGGCCGCGCGGCGCTTCTCCTTGGCGGCCCGATCGCGATCGCTGTAGCTCGGGATCACGACGCGCTGGCGCTGCGGCAGCTCGCGGCCGGAGACGATGGCGTCGACCTCCTCGGCGTCCAGCGTCTCGCGCTCCAGGAGCGCCGTGGCGAGCCGCTCGAGGATCTCGCGGTTGTCGGTGAGGAGCTGCCGCGCCTCGGCGTGGGCGTCGAGGATGAACCGCCGCACCTCGTCGTCGATCTGGTTGGCGATCGTCTCCGAGTAGTCGCGGCGCCGGCTCGTGAAGTCGCGCCCGAGGAAGACGCTCTCCTCGTCCGCGCCGTACGAGATCGGCCCGATGACGTCGCTCATGCCGAACTCGGTCACCATGCGCCGCGCCAGGTTCGACGCCTGCTTGATGTCGTTGCCCGCGCCCGTCGTGAACTGGCCGAACACGATCTCCTCCGCCACGCGGCCGCCCATCAGGACCGACAGGCGCGCCTTGGCGAAGTCGCGCGACATGCTGAGCCGGTCCTCCTTCGGGAGCTGCTGCGTGAGGCCCAGCGCCGGCCCGCGCGGGATGATCGTCACCTTGTGGACCGGATCCGAGAACTTCTCGAGCAGCTTCGCGACCAGCGCGTGCCCGGCCTCGTGGTAGGCCGTGGTCCGCTTCTCCTCGTCGCTGATGACCATGCTGCGGCGCTCGGCGCCCATCAGCACCTTGTCCTTGGCCATCTCGAAGTCGACCATCGTGACGACGTCCTTGTCCTGACGCGCCGCGAGCAAAGCCGCCTCGTTGACCAGGTTCTCGATGTCGGCGCCCACGAAGCCGGGCGTGCCGCGCGCCAGGATCTCCATGTCGACGTCCGTGCCGAGCGGGACCTTCTTCGTGTGCACCCGGAGGATGCCCTCGCGGCCGCGCACGTCGGGGCGGTTCACGACGATGCGGCGGTCGAAGCGGCCAGGCCGCAGGATCGCCGGGTCGAGGACGTCGGGGCGGTTCGTCGCGGCGACGATGATCACGCCCTCGTTCGACTCGAAGCCGTCCATCTCGACGAGGAGCTGGTTCAGCGTCTGCTCGCGCTCGTCGTGACCACCGCCGAGGCCCGCGCCGCGGTGGCGGCCGACCGCGTCGATCTCATCGATGAAGATGATGCACGGCGCGTGCTTCTTGCCCTGCTCGAACAGGTCGCGCACCCGGCTCGCGCCGACGCCGACGAACATCTCGACGAAATCCGAGCCGGAGATCGAGAAGAACGGCACGCCCGCCTCGCCGGCGATCGCGCGCGCGAGGAGCGTCTTGCCCGTCCCGGGGGGGCCCATCATGAGCACGCCCTTCGGGATCCGGCCGCCGAGCTTCTGGAACTTCTTCGGGTCCTTGAGGAACGCGATGATCTCCTCGAGCTCGTCCTTCGCCTCGTCGATGCCCGCGACGTCGGCGAACGTCACCTTGTTCTGCGCCTCGCTGAGCAGCCGGGCGCGCGACTTGCCGAAGCTCATCGCCTTGCCCCCGCCGGCCTGGAGCTGGCGCATGAACAGGTAGAACATCACGAGCAGGAAGATCGTCGGCAGGAGGTACATGATCGCCCCCGGCCAGAAGGGCGACGCCTCCTCCTTCTCGAAGTACACGGCGACCTTGTTGTCGACGATCGTCTTCGTGATCTCGTCGGCGTTGTCAGGCCCGATCGTGACCTTCTTGGTCTTGGCTCCGCTCTTCGGGTCCTTGACCCAGAAGGTGTACTCGCGGTCCTTGATCGTGACCGACTCGACGTGCGGATCCTTGTCCTTGGCCTCGACCTGGACCTGGGCCATGAACTCGCTGAACGCGACAGGCGTGGCGGGCGGGCGATCCGGGCTCAAGAACTGCCAGATCGCCAAGAACATCATGATCAGCAGAACCCAGAGCAGCAGCGTCTTGTGCGATTGCTTCACGAGGACCCTCTAGGCTCGCGCGGCGAGCCGGCGTGTACCGAAATTGTACGCGTGTTCCGGTCAGCATGCCACCCGTCAGCTCGGTCGTCGACCGCAGGTACTCCCCGCGGTGACACAGCGAAAAAAGGGGATCTCGACAGCGGCCGCGGGTGGGGGTGCATGCGGTCAGGCCCCGCGACGTGTGGGCCTGTCCTCGATAAGCACGCTGGACTCCTCTGGAAAGCCCAGCGCGATCTCCCCGCCGCCGCGAACGCGGACGCGCAGCGGACGCCCGAGCTTGCGAGCCCGCTCGATCGCGAAGCGCTGCGCCCGACCGAGCGGAATCGAGAGCGGCTCGCCGCCGTCGAGGACGGCCGGATCGTCGTCCGACGGGCGCTCTCGGCCGGCGACGAGCATGTCCGAGAGCGCGCAGAGGTGCTCGACGATCGCCGGTGACAGGTCCTCGAGCAGCGGGAGCAGCTCGCGGCGGACGCGGACGCGGGTGAAGCGTGGGTCGGTGTTGCTGGGGTCTTCCGCGAACGCCAGCCGGTGTCGGTCGAGGTGGGCCAGGACGTCGACGCGGCGAGCCAGGAGCAGCGGGCGGAGGAGCTCGATCTGCGCTGCCGGGCCCGGCGCTTCTCCGCCGCGCGCCGCGGCGGCGGCCGCGCGCGGGAGCGGCGCGCGCGGCGGCAGGACGGCCAGGCCCCGCGGCCCGGCGCCCCGCAGCAAGCGCAGGAGCAGCGTCTCGGCTCGGTCGTCCGCGGTGTGGCCGGTCGCGATCGCGCGGGCGCCGTGCGCCGCCGCGGCCGCCGCCAGCGCGGCGAACCGGGCGGCGCGCGCCCTCGCCTGGAGGTTCGCGCCGGGCGCGACATTCACGCGGGTCGTCGAGAACGGGACGCCGAGCCGCTCGGCCAGCTCGCGCGCCAGCGAGAGCTCGGCCGCTGCCGCGGCGCGGAGGCCGTGATCGACGCCGTGCGCGACGACCTCGTGGCCGATCCGGCGCCGGAGCACCGCGAGGACGTGCAGCAGCGCGCTCGAGTCGGGGCCGCCAGAGCAGGCGCACAGGACCACGTCGCCGCGCGAGAGCAGCCGCTCGTCCCGGATCAGCCGCTCGGCCAGGCGGATCAGCGACGGGGGGTGCGATCGGCCCCGCCGGGGCGGCGGGAGGGGCCCGGGGGAAGGGCTCATCGGAGCTCGAACGCCTTGCAGAAGATGACCTCGTCGCGATCGTCGAGGGACCGGCTCACGTGCGGCGCGACCGGGTAGCCGAGCGAGCAGCGCGGCGCGCGGCCGGGGGGCGCGGCGCCGCGAGCGTCGCGCTCGTCCCGATCACCGCCCTCGCCAGCGTCTGCCGGATCGAACGAGGCGCAGTCGGGGCAGGCGAACACGAGACGATACCGCCGCGCCTCTTCGCGGAGACGATCGTCGAGGGGGTGAATCATCCCCGGCAGCGTAGCGCAAGCCGCCGGGCGGAGATCCCGCGCGGCACGCGCGGTCCTCCGGCCGCGCCCGGGGCCGCTCAGCGCGAAGGCCGCCGGGCGCGCGAGAGGCGGACGATCGACTCGATATGGCTCGTCTGCGGGAAGAGCTCGACCGCCTCGATGTCCGTGATCTCGAAGCCGCCGCGGAGGATGACGCCGAGGTCGCGCGCCAGCGTGGCCGGGTCGCACGAGACGTAGACGACCACGCGCGCGCCCGAGGCCGCGATCGCGCGCGCCGCGCCGGGCGCCCCGCTGCGCGGAGGGTCCAGCACCACGACGTCGGCGCGCGCCGGGAGCGGCTGCTGATCGGCGTCCGCCTCGATGACCTTGCCGGCGAGGCCGCGGGCGGCGAGGTTCTGGCGCAGGCAGGCGACCGCCTCGGGCGAGAGCTCGACGGCCGTGAACGAGGCGAGCCCCGAGGCGGACGGGGCGGCGGAATCGACGGGGCCGGCCACCGCGGCAGAGCGCGGCGCGCCGCGCGCGAGGAGCACCGAGAGCGTCCCGCTGCCGGCGAACAGCTCGACGAGGTGCGGCGGCCGGGTGGAGTCGAGGTGCGCGAGCTCGGCAGCGCGGCGGGCGAGGACGGCGGCGCCCTCCTCGGACGGCTGCCCGAAGCCGCCCGGCGGAAGGAGCAGGGGCACGCCGTCCGCGCCCAGGATCGTCGTCCGCGGATCCCCGAACGAAGCGGCCTCGCGGGCGCCGTCGAGCGTGACCCGGGCGCCGGCCCACGCGCCGCGCGCCGTGCGCTCGTCGAGCTGCTTCCACGCGGCCGGCGGGAGCTGGCCGCGCCACTGGATCTCGACGACAGGGCGGCCCGAGGCGCCGTGCGAGATCAGGACATCGCCCTCCCCCACGGCCCCGCGGAGCACGCCGGGCAGCTCGCCGGAGAGCGGCGCGATCGCGTCGCCCAGCACGAGGCAGCGATCGACAGCCACGACGGCGTGCGTCCTCGGCGCGCGGTAGCCCACGCGCACCTCGCCGCGCTCGGCGCGCGCGAACAGCCGCGCCCGCGACCGGTAGCCGAGCGGCAGGGGCGCCGGATGGACCTGGATCGGCGGCAGATCGGCCTCGGCGAGCGAGGTCGCCCGCGCGATCGCTTGCCGGAGGATCTGCTCGTGCGCGGCCTGCTGGGCCTCGAGGCGGACGTGCATCCAGTCGCAGCCGCCGCAGGTGTCCGCGAAGCGGCAGGGCGGAGCGACGCGGTCGGCGCTCGGCTCGACGACCCGGAGGAGCCTGCCCCTCGCCGGGCGCGCGCTCCGGTCGAGCTCGACCTCGACGAGGTCCCCCGGCGCCGTCGCGGGCACGAAGACGACCTCGCCCGCGATCCTGCCGACCCCCGCGCCGCCTGCGGCCAGCGCGTCGATACGTAGCTGAGCTCGCTCGCCGGTCCGGGGCCGCGCCCCGGGGCCGCTCGAGCGGCGGTGAACAGCCTTCATCCTCTCATCGTACCGCGCGCAGGCTCGTCTGGCCGGGGTGGCCCCGCGGTCCACGTGCGCACGCCGGAATGCAGCTCGCCCGTGGTCGCCGCGCCGGTCGCCGGGGCCGGCGCGGGGAGCACGTCGCCCCCGTGGGCCGGGAAGGGCAGCACGGTCCTCGTCTTCATGTAGATCAGCGCGCCGATGCCGATGACGCACAGCGCGGTGAGGGCGATGACGGCCACCAGCACGAGCGTGTTCCTGCCGTTCCCCTTGGACGCCGCGTCCTGCGTGGCGGCCCAGATGGCCGCTGGGTCGGGGCGCGGCAGCGAGAGCGCTGTCTCGATCTGCGACTGGGGTGGCTGCGCCGGCGCGGCGGCCGTGAACGGCTGAGCCTGCGCCAGGGTCGTCGAGGGCGGCGGCGGGAACGCCGGCGCCGGCGGGGCGCCAGGCAGCGGAGGCGCCGGCGCATAGCCCTGGCCGTTCCGCGGGAGCGCGTACGACGGCGCGGCGCCATGCCCGTGCGGCGATGCGCCGTAGGCCAGCGCCCTGTTCGCGTGCGCGTGACGCGAAGCCTCGCTCACCGCCTTGGACACCGGAGCGGCCGGGGGCGAGGCCTGCGGCGGCAGCGCGAGCGTGGACGCGAGCGGGCTGTCCATCCCCCTGTCGAGGAGCCCCCGCGGGGGGAGCGGCGCGAGCTCGCCCGTGTCGAGATCGAGCGGAGGCGGGAACGGGGTCGACGGCTGCGGCAGCGAGGGCGGGCTGTGACCGCCCTGCGCGCGAGGGCTGTGACCGCCCTGCGCGCGCGCCGGGGCCTGCGGATAAGGCGGCGGAGCATCGGGCCGCCCCGCCGGGGCGGGCTGGACGGCGAGAGGAGGGGGCGTCACGGCCGCCGGCCCGGACGTCATGCCGGCCGCCGGACGCACCGTCGGGCGCTCGTGCAGAGGGGGCCGCGCCGGCTCGGCGTGCTCGCGGGTCGCGACCGTCGTCGGGACGTCCTCGTCGTCGTCCATCAGCGACGTGGCCACCATCTGCTTGTCGGCGGCGTCCCTCGGCTGGGCGCGCCCGACCGGCGCGATCCCGCTCGCCGGCGCGGCGTGGTGCCGCAGGAGCTGCGGCGGCGTGAGCCGCTGCGGCTCGGGGTCCCGGCCGCGGCTGCGGAGCCCGACGCTGTCCGTGGCCGTCGTCGACAGGCGCCCGCGCACCTGCTCGACGTTGATGGTGGACGTCACCTCCGCCGCCCACGCGAGGTGGGCCTCGCGCTTCTGGATGCGGTCGGCAAACACCTGCTGCACGAACTGAGCGACCTCCTCGGAGCCGACGAACACGCCGCTCCTCATCAGGAAGCTCTGCAGCGCCCGGGAGAACTCGCGCGCTGTCTGGAAGCGATCGTGCCTGTGCTTGGCGAGCGCCTTCATGACGACGCTCTCCAGCTCGATCGGATAGTCGGGCACGATCGTGGACGGCGGCGGGACGACGCAGGCCTGGACCTTCTCGAGGGTGTCGAGATCCGTATCCATCCGGAAGAGACGCTGGTTCGTCGTGAGCTCCCAGAGGACGACCCCGAGCGCGAAGACGTCGGTCGTGCGATCGACGTCGTTGCCGCGCACCTGCTCGGGAGACATGTAGGCCAACTTGCCTTTCAGCGTTCCCGCCCGGGTCGACGACAGCCGATCGGCCACCTTGGCGATGCCGAAATCGACGACCTTCGTGTAGCCGTCGTAGGTCAGGAACAGGTTGTGCGGGGTCACGTCGCGGTGCACCAGACCCAGCAGCTGGCCGTTCTTCCCACGCAGCTCGTGGGCAGCGTGGAGGCCCTCTGCGGCATCGGAGCAGATGCGCGCAGCGAGCTCGGGCGAGATGCGCAGCCGTCGCTCCTCCGCGCGGCGCATCACCTCCCGGAGCGGCTCGCCGTGGAGGTACTCCATGGCGATCCAGTAAGTGTTGTCGTCCTTCCCGAGATCGAACACCTGCGCGACGTTGGCGTGGTTGATGCCAGCCGCGATACGCGCCTCGTCGAGGAACATGTCGACGAACTGATCGTCCTCGACCAGATGAGGGTGGATCCGCTTGATCGCGACCCACTTTTGAAAGCCGCCCGGGCCATCCATGCGAGCGAGGTGGACGCTCGCCATTCCGCCCACCCCGATCTCGTCGACCACGCGGTAACGGCCCAGGAAGTAGGTCCCCTGCTGCTTCTCGGGCTCCTTCGCGCGTGCGTCAGGCGATGAATTGGTCGACCCGGGGCTTGGAGGTCCGCCCATTCGTGATGCGGGTCGAGGCGGCGGTTGGGGCATGAGCGGTCACTACTTTACCGCGAGTTCGCGGCGCTTTGCCATGTCGTCTCGGCCGAGAGACCGGGCAGATGGTCAGCTTCAATCCACAGGGGCGCTGAAGGTTGTTGTCCTGACAGGTAGGACACGACCAGAGACCCAGGACGGAGCAGCGGCGAGCTCAAGGGAACGGTTGACCGGGTTGACCCCGCTCGAAGTAGAAGCGGAAAGCCCCGGTGACCCGCGAGAGGAGCTCCTGTGGGATGGCGTCCGCTGGATTGCCGAGCCCGGCGTCGCGCGGGTCGCCGACCCAGACGTCGAACGTCGCGTCCGTGTACTTGTCGGCCGCGTCCGTCTCGTTCGGATCGCCGCTGAACAACGCCTGGAACTTGATGGTCCCGTCCACGGCGTAGAGCACGACATTCTGGTTGTGGCAGGACCGCTGGAGGTACAGCGCCATGTGCACGAGCGGCGCGAGCCCCGCCGGCTTCGGCGTCGGGGGCGGCGAGCCGGGCAGCTCGACGCCGGGCGGGAGCCCGACGCTCAGATCGACGTCGAGCTTGTTCACGTCCCCGTCCCCGCGGATGGCGTTGACGTCGTCGATCAGGACCGTGAGGCCGTCGGAGACCTCCTGCAGATCGCTGCCCCGCTGCACCCGGATCTGGAGCGTGGAGCGGTAGGGGACCGCGGCGAAGAAGTCGGGGCGCATGTCGTAGCTGTCGTCCCAGCAGTTCGCCGCGCGCAGCCGCGAGCTGTAGACCTCGCCCTCGCCCTGCCCGAGCGAGCAGCCCAGCGTGACGGCGCACGCGAGCGGCGCGAGCGCGCGAGCCCTCACGACAGCGCCTCCGGGCGAAGGGCGGCCGTGATGCGGCCGCCGCCGAGCACGCGGTCGCCCCGGTAGACGACCGCCATCTGGCCGGGGGAGACGGCGCGCACGGGGCTGGCGAACCGCGCCACGAAGCGCTCCGCGCCCGTCGCAGGGTCGCGCCGCCGCTCGACGACGCCGGGCGCGGCCTCGTGCCGCGCGCGCACCCGGACCTCGGCCTCCAGCGGGAAGACCGCGTCGTCGCACCACACCGCGTCGGTGATCTCGGCGCCCGCGGCGTAGAGATCGCCCTCGTCGCCGAGGCGCACCGCGCCCGACGCCGCGTCGAGGCCCACGACGAACGCGGGGCGGCCGAGCGAGACGCCGATGCCCTTGCGCTGGCCCACCGTGAAGCCGTGCACGCCGCCGTGCGAGCCGACGACGCGGCCGTCCCGATCGACGATGGGGCCGGGCCGGAGCCGGTCCGCGGCGCGCTCGGCCACGAAGGGCGCATAGCGGCCGGAGGGGATGAAGCAGAGCTCCTGGCTCTCGCCCTTGTCGGCGCCCGGGAGCCCGCGGGCGATCGCCTCGGCGCGCACCTCGTCCTTGGTCGAGTCGCCCAGGGGGAAGAGGAGCCGCGACAGCTCGTCCGACCGGAGCATGTGGAGGAAGTAGCTCTGATCCTTGTGCCGGTCGCGGCCGCGGTAGAGGCGGGCCTCGCCCTCCTCCACGACGACGCGCGCGTAGTGGCCCGTCGCGACCCACGAGACGCCCAGCCGCTCCGCCAGCGGGAACAGCTCCCGGAGCTTGACCGAGCGGTTGCAGGCGACGCACGGGCTCGGGGTCTCGCCCGCGAGGTAGGCGTCGACGAACGGATCGACGACGTGCTCGCGGAACAGGGCGCGGCGGTCGAACGTGTAGTGCGGAATCCCGAGGTGGTCGGCGACCCGGCGCGCGTCGTGCTGATCCTCGGGCGCGCAGCAGCGGCTCTTGACGCTGCCGTCGTCGGGGTAGTCCCAGAGGTGCAGCGTCACGCCGACGACCTCGTAGCCAGCGTCGCAGAGGCGCGCCGCGGCGACGGAGGAGTCGACTCCGCCGCTCATCGCGATGAAGACGCGAGCCCCCGGGGAGGCCCGCTCGCCGGGCCGCACCATGCCGTCGGCCTCTCGGACAGGACTTGCCATTTCCGTTCTTATAGCGTGAATCCCCGGCCGCGGTCGGGCGCCGCGGGCGAAAGCGCGGGCGGGGTCGCGCCGGAGGCAAAGCGGGCTCTGATGATCAGACCGGCTCTCCGCCATTCACCCTTGGCCACCCCCGCGGCGCGCGTGTACCGTCTGCCAGATGCCGAGCGGGGTCGTGCTCGTGATCGAGGACGAAGAGTATGTCGCGGACCTGCTCGCCACCTCGATCCGCGAGGCGGGTTACGAGGTCATCTTCTGCTCCACCGCGGAGGCCGGGCTCTCGACCGCCTGCACCCTGGAGCCCGAGTGCATCGTCTGCGACATCGGCCTGCCCGACCACGACGGCTACTGGGTCGCGCGCAACGTGCGCACCCAGCCGTCGCGGGTGTCGGTGACCCCGTTCCTGTTCCTCTCCGCGCTCGACGACCAGCAGTCCCGCCTCGAAGGCTTCCACGTGGGGGCCGACGTCTACATGACCAAGCCGTTCCGGGTCGGCGAGGTCGTCGCCCAGATCGGCGCGCTCGTGCAGATGGCGTCGCGCTTGCGCCAGCGGCGGGACAGCCTCATGTCCATCCCGGCCTCCGTCGACCAGACCGCGATCGAGGGCGACCTCAGCCAGATGTCGATCGCGACCGTCCTCACCGTCCTGGAGATGGAGCGGCGGTCGGGCGTGTTCGAGGTGACCAGCAAGAAGCGGCGCGCGCAGCTCGACATCGCCGAGGGGTGCATCGTCCAGGGGACCGTGGGGGGCACGCGCGTCTCGGCGCTCGCCGCGCTCCGCACCATGCTGAGCTGGAAGGTCGGGCGGTTCGCGTTCATCCCGGGCAGCCGCCCGGTGCCGTCGGAGCGAAAGTCGATCGCCGCCTACCTGCTCGAGGCGACCCGGCTGGAAGACGAGAGCACCCGCGTCGAGCTGGAGCTCCCGCCGTCGCGGCGCCGCACGGAGCCCCGGATCGGGACGACGGCGCTCGGCGGGCCGTCGTCCATCCTGGACGACGTGGCGCCGCCGTCGTCGCGCGCGCCGCTCGAGGAGCGCCTGCGCTTCGGGCCGGGCGTCGCGCCGCGACGGGCGTCCGACGGCGCGGTGACGATCTCCGATGGGCCGCCGTCGCTCGAGCTGAGCTTCGAGCTCGAGGCGGCGCCGCCGGTGACGCCGCCCACGCTGCGCTCGCTGGCCCGCATGGCCAAGCCGCCGTCGAGCCGGCGCGGCCCGGAGCGCGGCCCGGAGAGCGAGCCGCCCACGGTGCCGCGCGGCCCGGGCCAGACCTCCGCCTCGTCCTCACGACCTCCGTCCGGCCGGGCGACCGCGCCGCCGGCCTCGCCCGGACGCGAGGGCCAGCCGGAGATGGCCGAGATGGAAGCCCCCTCCCGCGGGACCCTCGCCCCCCCGGCCACCCGGCCGGCGAGCCGGGACGGCGGGCAGCGGACGAGCGCCGCCCCGCAGCCGCCACGGCCGGTGCCGCCCAGGCCGCCACGGCCGGAGACGAAGAAGCGCTGAGCGGGAAGCGGGCAGCCGCGCGAGCCGCGCGAGCCGCGCGAACGGCCGACGGGCTGCACGGACAGCCGGCGCCCAGTCAGGCTTCCACGTGGTCCGGGTCGTGGTCGCGCAGGTAGCTCAGGTTCACGGCGTTCACGAGGGCGTGCGAGAGGAGCGGCCCGACGAGCGAGCCCGTCGCGGCGAAGATGGCGCCGAGGCCCGCGCCGACAGCCACGGCCCAGCCCACCCACACCCAGCGGCTCGGGCCGCGCATCTGGTGCACCAGGCCGAAGACGAGCGCGCTCAGCGATACGCCGAGGAGCGGCGTCAGCAGCCCGCGGAAGAGCAGCTCCTCACCGAGGCTCGATAGGCCGGCGAGGAGCAGGATCTGGCCGAGCGAGAGCTCCCGCGCGACCGGGCGGAGATCGGCGTGCAGGCGGCGCGCCCAGTCGAACCGGGCCACGGCGACGCGCGTCATCACGACGACGCCGGCCGCCAGCGTCAGGCCGAGCGCGGCGCTCACCAGCAGCGCGGCAGGCGGGCGCAGGGACAGCCACGGGCTCGGGTGGATCCAGGGCCATCCATCCTGCAGGCCCACGGCCAGCGCGGTCGCCAGCGCCGCGAGGACGAGGTAGCCGGACGCGACCCGCAACGTCGCGTCGGTTCGGCCGGTCCGCGCCCATCGCGACGCCATGCCCCATGATGGCACGCCGCCGGAAGCCGGTGAAGCGGCGCGCGGCGTCAGGACCCCTGGCCGACCGCCGGCAACCGGACTACGTGGACGGCCATGCACGCGACCGTGGTCATCTTCCCGGGCTCCAACGCCGATGCCGAAATGATCCATACCCTCCGCAACGTGCTGCAGGTGCGCACGTCGACCGCCTGGCACCGCGACGCCGAGCTCCCCGCAGGCACCGACCTCGTCGCGATCCCCGGCGGGTTCTCCTACGGCGACTACCTGCGCTGCGGCGCGATCGCGCGCACGAGCCAGATCGTCCCGGCCATCCGGCGGCACGCGGAGCGCGGCGGGCTGGTGCTCGGCGTCTGCAACGGGTTCCAGATCCTCACCGAGGCGGGGCTCCTGCCCGGCGCCCTCACCCGCAACGCGCACCTCCGCTTCGAGTGCCGCGACATCTTCGTGACGCCGCGCGCGGACGGGCCGTTCACGAGCGGCCTGCCCCGGGTGCTCCGCCTGCCGATCGCCCACGCCGAGGGGCGGTATCAGGCCGATCCGGAGACGCTCGAGAAGCTCGTCGAGGAGCGCGCCATCGCCCTCCAGTACTGCGACCGGGAGGGGCTGGTCGGCGGGGACGCGAACCCCAACGGTTCGGCCATGGACATCGCCGGCATCTACGGCGGGCCCCGGCGCAACGTGCTCGGGCTGATGCCGCACCCCGAGCGGATGAGCGAGGCCTTCCAGGGCTGCGCGGACGGGCGCGCCCTGTTCGACGCCATGCTGCGCAGCGTGAGCGGCTCCCGCGCGGCGTCCGCCGCCGCGAGCGCGCCGTGAGCCAGACGGCGTCCGGCGCCGCCCGCTGCCGCGTGTGCGCCGCGGCGCTCGCGCCGGGGAGCGATCGCTGCCCGCAGTGCGGCGCGGACCAGCGCGCCGAGGCGTGCCCGCACTGCGGCGGCGTGGCCGGCGTCTCGGCGCACCCGGAGCTGCGCTTCCGGTGCGACGTCTGCGGCGGCCCGCGCGTCCCCGTCGCCGACGCCCGCGTCAAGCGGTCCGGCCGCGAGGTGCCGCTGCTCCAGAAGGCGCGCGCGGCGGCCTCGGCGCGCTCGGTCTGGCGCGCCGCAGGGATCGCGGCCAGCGCGCTCTTCGGCTTCGAGCTGCTCCTGTTCGCCGTGCTGCTGCTCATCCTCAGCGCGAGCGTGGGGCTGTTCACCGCGGGCCTGCTCACCATGGCGCCCGTCGCCCTCTTCGCGCTCTGGGCGTTCCGGCGGGCGAAGTCGCGGGGCCAGGACGTCGCGCCCGCGCTCGACGCCGCCTGGGTCTCCGTCGCGTCCGACGTCGCCCGGCAGACCGAGCGCCCGCTCACCGCCGGCGGGCTCGCCTCGACGCTCCGCATCGGCGAGCCGCAGGCCGAGGAGCTGCTCGCGCTGCTCGAGGTCAACGACGTCGTGCGCGGCGCGGTGAGCCCCGCGGGCGAGTTCGGCTACGCGCCGAAGCTGCGCGTCGGCGCGGCGCCGGCGGGCGAGACCGAGGCCGCGGCGCACGCGCTCGCCGAGGAGGAAGCCTTCGCCGCCGGACAGGCCGCCGAGCCGCTGGCGCAACGGACCGCCCATGTCGACCCCACGAAGCGCTGATCCCAAGCGGAAGCCGGGCCCCTCGCGGCAGGGCCCCTCGCGGCAGGGGCCGCCGCAGCAGGGGCTGCGGCACAAGGCGGACGCGGTCCGGCCTGCGCCGCCGGAGCGCCGCGCCGCGGCCGCTCCACCGGAGCGCCGCGCCCTGACCAACGTCGGCGGCGCGACGGTGCTCGAGGGCGATCCGGCCGCCGCCGCGATGCTCTCCCACGCGCTCGACGTGGCCAGCTCGAGCACGGCGGAAGAAGCGGCCCGCGCCCACGTGCACGGGTTCCACAGCTACCCGGCCCGGATGCACCCGGACACGGCCCGCCGCCTCATCGAGGGGCTCTCGCGCCCGGGCGAGCGCGTGCTCGACCCGTTCTGCGGCAGCGGCACCGTCCTCGTCGAGGCCCGCCTCGCGGGCCGGGCGGCGATCGGCGTCGACGCGAACCCGCTCGCCGTGCGCCTGGCCCGGCTCAAGGTGCAGGGCAGCACCCCGGGCGAGCGCGAGCGGCTCGTCGCCGCCGCCCGCGAGGTCGCGGCCGCGGCCGACGAGCGCCGCAAGGCGCGCGCCGGTCCGAGCCGCCGGTACGGGCCCGAGGACGTCGCCCTGTTCGAGCCGCACGTGCTGCTCGAGCTCGACGGGCTCCGCGTCGGCCTCGATCGCCTCACCGGCCACGGCGCCGAGGCGCTGCGCGAGGACCTCGAGCTCGTCCTCTCGTCCATCCTCACGAAGCTCAGCCGCCGCGCGTCCGACACGTCGGAGCACGAGCTGCCGCGGCGCATCGCCGCCGGCTACCCGGCGAGGCTCTTCGTCCGCAAGGCCGAGGAGCTCGCCCAGCGCCTCGCCGACGTCGCGGCGCCGCTCGCCGCGAGCCCGCCGGCGATCGTCGAGGAGGGCGACGCGCGCGTGCTCCGCGGTGTCGACCCCGGCTCGGTCCACCTCGCGGTCACGTCGCCGCCCTACCCGGGCGTGTACGACTACCTCGCCCACCACGAGGCGAGGCTGCGCTGGCTCCGGCTCCGCAGCGCGCGCTTCGAGCAGGACGAGATCGGCGCCCGCCGTCACCTCGATCCGCTCGGCCCCGAGGCCGGCCGCGCGCGCTGGCGCGAGGAGCTCGGCGGCGTGCTCGGCTCGCTCGCGCGCGTCCTCCGCAGCGGCGCGCCGCTCGTGCTGCTCATCGCCGACAGCGTGGTGGCCGGCGCGCCGGTCTACGCGGTCGACGTGGTCCGGGCGGCGGCGTCCGGCGCGCCCGGCGCGCGCTTCGCGGTCCGCGCTGTCGCATCGCAGCCGCGCCCCCACTTCCACCGCCCCACCGCGCGCGCCTTCCAGCGCCGCCCGCGCCACGAGCACGCCATCCTGCTGATCCGCGGCTGACCCGCCGAAAATTGCCCCGCGACGCCGGCCTGTGGCAGGGTCGACGGCGTCGTTCAGGGCGCGCGCGGCGGCCGGCAGTGGCCGCCGGCGACGCCCCGGGCGCGCGACGAATGGCGAGAGCTCTCCTTCCACGTCTCCTGCTGTGCGGGCTGCTGTGCGGCTCGGCCGTGCTCGGCTGCGGCAAGGCCGGCGGAAACGCGGGGCGAGCAGGCCTCGAGAGCACAGGGGTCGACGCGTGCGACGGCTACCTGGCCGCGATGGTCGCCTGCGCCGGCAAGCTGCCGGCCGAGACCCGGGAGAGCCAGGACGCCGCCATCTCGATCGCGCGCGACGCGCTCGCCGCCAGGGCGGAGGCCGACGACGACGCGCTCGAGGGCGACGCGCGGGCGGAGGCGCGCGGCGCCCTCGAGGCCGCCTGCAAGCAGATGCGCGACGCGGTCCTGGACCGCGCCCCGTGCGGCGGCTGAGGATCGGCGGATCGACAGGGCGCGCCCGGCGCGCGTCACGCGAAGTCGGGCAGGTCCGGCGGGTACTGCTGCCGCAGGAACGACGCCCACTGCGGCCGCCGCTCGGAATGGAACACGTCGCCCGCGAGCATGCTCGTGATGAGCTTGCGCATCGTGGGCCGCTGGTTCTGTTCGAAGAGGATCTCGCGGAAGTGGCCCTTGTAGAAGCCCTGCACGACGCCGAGGAACAGGTCGACCGCGTAGCGGACCTCCGCCTCGTAGCCCGCGAACGCGGCGCGCGAGGTGTCCCCGGACTCGAGCGCGCGGTGGATCGCCGTGGCCGCGAGATCGGCGCCCTTGACGGCGAGGTGCGCGCCCGTGGAGAAGAGCGGGTCGAGGAAGCCGCCGGCGTCCCCCACGAAGAGCCAGCCGTCGCCGGCGAGCTGATCGATCCGGTAGGAGAAGTCGGCGAGCGCCCCCACGGGCCTCGTGCGCCGCGCGTTCGCGAGGAACTCCCGCGCCCAGCCGCTCTGCGCGACCGTGCGATCGAAGAGATCGTCCAGGCTCTCGCCCTTCCTGCGGCCCCGGATCCAGCTCGAGGAGACCACCGCCCCGACGCTCGTCAGCGCGCCGCGGAACGGGATGAACCAGAACCAGCCGTGCTCGAAGATCACCAGCTGGATGTTGCCCTCGAGGATCCCCTCCTCGCGCACCACGCCCTCGTAGTGGGCGAAGAGCGCGGTCTTGTCGAGCTCGGCGAGCTGCGCCTTGCGCCGCATCCTCGACGCGAGCAGCGTGTCCCGCCCCGTCGCGTCCACGATCACCGGCGCCCGGAGCTCGACGACGTCGCCCGCGTCGGCGCGCGCGGCCTCCCCCGGCGCGGCGTCGCCGGATCGCGCGCGAGGCCGCGCGCGCACCCCGACCGCGCGCGAGCCCTCGAACACCACCTCGACGGCCTCCCACGACTCGCGCACCTCCGCCCCGAGCTCCGCCGCGTGCCGGAGCAGCAGCTCGTCGAAGGCGTCGCGCTGCACCTGGTAGGCGAACTCGAACCTCGGGTCGAACGCGTCGGCAAAGCTGTACGTCCGCGTCCGCCCCGTCGACGAGCACAGGAACCGGGCGCCGTATTTGCGCAGGAAGCGCGCGTCGAGCTTCTCCTCGAGCCCGAGCCGCGAGAACACCTCGCGGGAGTGAGGCAGCAGCGACTCCCCGATGTGAAAGCGAGGGAACCTCTCGCGCTCGAGCACGAGCGCCCTGCGGCCGAGCCTCGCCAGCGAGGCGGCGAGCGTGGATCCCCCCGGCCCTCCGCCGAGGATGATTGCGTCCCAGCGATCCGTCATGAGCCCGTCGTATAGTGCGTGAGGACGCCCGAGAAAATGCGCTCCAGGAGGAAGCGGCGATGCCCACGGTCGTGTTCGAGGCCAGCGCGCTCGGCCCCGCCGTCACCGCGGAGGCCGGGGCTGGCAGGCTCATCGATATCTGCGACGACGCACGCGCGCCGGTCGCGTTCTCGTGCCGCGACGCGCGCTGCGCCACCTGCCGCGTCGAGGTCGTCGAGGGCGAACAGCTCCTCGATCCGCCCGCGCGCGGCGAGCGCGATCTGCTCGATCGCCTCGGCGCCCCGCCGCGGCTCCGCCTCGCGTGCAAGGCCGTGCTCCGCGCCGGCCCCGGGCTGATCCGGCTGCGCAGCGTCATTGGCGGAACTGGAGAACGGTGTTAAGGCTCGCCACGCCCTGAGGCCCGGCTCTTCGATCGATGTACACCGGCGGCGTCGACGACGAGGTCGCGCCGCTCGAGCGCGTCGAGGACGTCGCGGTCGTGCGCGCTTCCACGAGGCCGAGTCGCTCCGCAGCGCGACGTTCACCGACGTGCTCCAGGAGCTCATCGATCGCGGCGCGGACGTGCAGGCGATCGACGTCTACAAGCGGTGGCTCGTGATCGACACGTTCGAGGACTACCGTCGCGCCTGGGCGCTGATCAAGGAGTGAGCCGATGTCCCACGGTTCAGGCAAATCGTACGCGCCCGAGTTCGGGGGCTCGGCCTGTCGATCGGCCTCGGCCTCGCGCTCGCGCAGCCGCGCAAGCGGGTCTTCGTGCTCGACGGCGACGGCAACGTCCTCATGGGCATGAACGCCCTCGCCAGCGTCGGGAGCGAGCGGCCGGTGAACCTCGTGCACGTCGTCCTCGACGACCGGTCCCACGCCTCGACGGGCGGGCAGCGGACGATCTCGGGCGACGTGAAGCTCGAGTCGGTGGCGAGCGCGGTCGGCTACCGCGCCACGCACCGGGCCGACTCCGTCGACTCGTTCGACGCGTCGCTGCGCGCCGCGCTCGTGCAGCCCGGCCCGGTCATGGTCCTCGCCCTGGTCGACGGCGGCGCCGTGAAGGGCATCGGCCGCGTCGCCGAGACCCCGCCGGAGCTCGCCGCCCGCTTCGCGGCGGAGGCGCGCCGATGAGGGCGATCCTGCTCGCCGCGGGCCGCGCCGGCGCTCCACGGGCCCCCGGCGGCGGGTGAAGGGGAAAGTGCCAGAAGATGCCCGCGCAAAGGAAGGTCACACCGAGCCAGTCCGCCAGGGCGTCAATGGCGTGCCCGGCCGGGCTCACCATGCTCTTCGCCCGCGCCAGCGCGCCGTCCACGCAGTCCAGGATGGAGCGGAGCTCGAACGCGAGCGCGCCGGCGACGAGGGCGCGCGGATCATCGAACATCACCAGGTATCCGGCGAGCGCCGCGAAGAGCGGTTGGACCAGCGTCACCTGGTCGGGGGTGACCGGCGTCCTCATCAGCGCCCGCACGATCCAGCGCGCGATCGTGTACCGGTAATAGCGATTGAGCGGATCCTCCATGCGCATCTTCCGGCCTCCGGGCACGCCGCCGGACTGAGCGGCAGGCGTCGAGCTCTCGGTGGCAGCGCACGGCGCAGACATCGGCGGTTCCGGCCCGGAATCCAGAGCAGCCTCCCCCGGAGCCCGACTGGATCGTGAGCGCGCGGGCGGCCTCCCGAGGCGCGCCGTCGTCTTGCACGCTCGAGCCCCCGGGCGCAGCGCCGTGCGGGGCGCAGACGTCCGCTGCGGGCCGTCGAAGAACCGCGTGGTCGCATGCGCTCCGGAGGCCACGCCGAGAAGGACGCTTCGCGCCCTGTCAGGCGCCCGGGGCGCTATGGTGTCGCCGTGGCAAGCACGTCCTGGAGCGCGGCGCTCCTGCTCATCGCCGCCGGTTGCAGCGCGAGCGTGGGCTCCATCGGGGCCGTCCTGGGGAGAGACAACGAGTCGGAGGCGCTCTACGTGCGCGACGTGCCGCCGGGCCTCGCCGCCGAGCGCGCCGGGCTGATCCCCGGCGACGAGGTCCTCATGATCGATGGCGTCTATGTCCGGGATCTCTCCTCGGCCGAGGTGCGCGATCGGCTCCGCGGCGACGTCGGCAGCGCCGTCGAGCTCACGGTCGTCCGCGGGCGCGACGTGCGGCGCGTCCGGGTCGTGCGCGGCGCGCTGAAGGCGCTGGAAGGGATCAAGCCGAGAGAAGAGCGGATCCTGCCGTGATGGCCGGTCGTGAGGCGGGCCTCACGGCGCCGCGAGCTCCTGCAGCTCGGCATAATGCTTGTTCGCATAGAACGAGAGCACGTCGACGGCGTCGCGCACCTCGCTGGGGTCGAGGTCCTCAAGGCGGTACTCGACACTCAGGATCACGTCGCCCTCCTCGTCGGCCGAGAGCTTGGCCATGTTGATCTCGCGGTTCAGCCGGAGGAGGCGCCGCACGATCGCCTCGCCCTCCTCGGGTTCCATCGGGAGCCGCACGAACGGGATCACCGCGAACACGACGAAGGGGGGCGAGAGCCGCACGAACAGGGGGAAGAGGCGCTCGGCTCCCTGAAAGTCGCTGCGCATCGTGTCGCTGGACACGACCTCCACAGCCCAGCCCTCGCGCTCGAGGCAGGTCCTGATCTCGTCGAACGTCATGGCGCGGCATCATAGCCGCTGAAGACGCGCCTCCGGGAGTGCGCCCGATCGGAACCTCGCGCCGCGCTCGTCCGGTCTGGGGGGCGGCCCTCGACGAGGAGCGAAGGCCGCGCGGGAACGCGCGCGAAGGTCGCGCGCGGGCGCGGGACGCCGCGCGGGGCGGGAGCCCGCGGGCGCGGGAAGGAAGGCGCGCGGGGCGGCGCGGGAAGGAAGGCCGACCACGCGCCGAAGGGAGACACACGCGGAGGAACCCGACCTGACAGCAGCTCGTCCGGCCGGCGCTTTTGTCCGCGCGAGGCCGCGGCTCGCGTTGACGGTGCCTCGCGCTCGAACTATGCGTACGGGTCCGTATTTCGAGTCCGCCGAAGGAGCGATTCATGCGCCGTTATCAGTTCACATCCGAGTCCGTCACCGAAGGACACCCCGACAAGGTGTGCGACCAGATCTCCGACGCCATCCTCGATGGGATCATCGAGAAGGACCCGACGGCCCGCGTCGCCTGCGAGACCCTGGTGAAGACGGGCATGGCCGTCGTGGCCGGCGAGATCACGACCTCGGCGTGGGTGGACATGCCGGTCGTGGTGCGCAACACGATCAAGGACATCGGCTACACCGACGCCTCGATGGGCTTCGATTACGAGACGTGCGCGGTGCTCACGGCGATCGAGAAGCAGTCGCCCGATATCTCCCGCGGCGTCACCGAGGGCGAGGGCCTCTTCAAGGAGCAGGGCGCCGGCGATCAGGGGCTCATGTTCGGCTTCGCGACGGACGAGACGCCCGAGCTGATGCCCGCCCCGATCAGCTTCGCCCACCGCCTCGCGCGCAAGCTCGCCGATCTCCGCAAGTCGAAGAAGCTCGATTGGCTGCGCCCCGACGGCAAGACCCAGGTCACGATCGAGTACGAGGAGCACACGCCCGTGCGCGTGAGCGCGGTCGTCGTGTCGACGCAGCACGGCCCCGAGGTCAAGCACAAGACGATCGTCGACGCGGTGCGGAGCATGATCATCGAGAAGTGCGTCCCGGCCAAGCTGATGGACCGGAACACGAAGATCTATGTGAACCCCACCGGCCGCTTCGTCGTCGGCGGCCCCTTCGGCGACGCCGGCCTCACCGGCCGCAAGATCATCGTCGACACCTACGGCGGCATGGGCCGGCACGGCGGCGGCGCCTTCAGCGGCAAGGACCCGACGAAGGTCGATCGCTCCGCCTGCTACTACGCGCGCTACGTCGCGAAGAACGTCGTCGCGTCGAAGCTCGCCGCGCGCTGCGAGGTGCAGATCGCGTACGCCATCGGCGTCGCGCAGCCCGTCGGCGTGCACGTCAACACGTTCGGCACCGGCCGCGTGGGCGACGAGGTGCTCGAGAAGTACATCATGCAGAACTTCGACATGCGGCCGAAGGCGATCATCGAGCAGCTCGATCTGCTCAAGCCGATCTACCGCAAGACGGCCGCGTACGGCCACTTCGGGCGCGACGAGTTCAGCTGGGAGAAGACGAACCGCGCGGCCAAGATGGCCGAGGATCTGCTGCGCCCGACGCTCTCGGCGGTGCCCCAGAAAGTGAACGGCTCCGCCAAGAAGGAGCCGAAGCGCAAGGGCAAGAAGGAAGTGGGCGCCGAGGCCTGATCGTCCAGAACGCCCCGACGCGATCGGGGCGGACCAGGCACCCCCGCGAGGGGTCGAGAGCGCCGGCGCTGTGGAAGCGCCGGCGCTCGGCGTTTTGTCGACGCGGCGCTCCCCGCCTCGAGCGCCGCGGACGCCGGCCCGGACCGGGAAGCCGGTGCACGATGTGGGCCCCGGACTCACAAAAAAGCACCGCCCTTCGCCGGGATGGGCTGACTGTTGCTGCCGCTTCTGCTGATAAAATCATCGACGACTCCCGTATCGCGGATCGATCTGAACCTCCCTCGGTTCCATGCGACCTCGAGGAGCACCGATGAGAGCTTGGTTGAATTTCTTGAGCGTCATGGCAGCGGCCGGGTGTCTGGGCGTGGCCTGCACCGGGAACATCGGGCCGGTGCTCGACCTCGTCGGCGGGGACACCGGGAGCAGCGGCACGGGCGGCGGCTCCGGCGTCGGCAGCGGCGGCGGCGCGCCCACGACGGCCGACGCGGCCATCAGCACGTCCACAGCGACGGGGAGCGTCGGCTGCAGCGGCTTGCCGGACGACGACGCGGACGGCGACGGCTTCTCGGAGCTCCAGGGCGACTGCGACGACTGCAACGCGGCGGTCAACCCGAATGCCATCGACCCCCCGACCGTCAGCGGGGATGGGGGCGCCGCGCCGGAGCCCGTGGATGACGACTGCAGCGGCATGCCCGACGACTACGTGCCCGAGATCTGCGACGACGGGCTCCTGCTCGACGACGACGATCCGTACAAGGCCGCGAAGGCGGTCGAGCTGTGCAAGATGTCGTCCGGGCCCGGCGACTGGGGCGTGGTCTCCGCGAAGTGGGTCATGGTCGACGGCTCGCCGCCCCCGGAAGGCGAGGAGCTGCGCGCCAACTTCCACCGCGGCCACGGCCTCCTGCCCGGGTTCGGGCCCAACGTGACGCCGAGGGGGGGCGCGCGCCTGCTCGCCCTCTCGAGCGGCGCGGCGCGGCAGCAGCAGGACGAGGGGTACGAGAGCCCGCAAGGCTTCGACAAGAAGTACGAGAGCGACTTTCCCGCCGGCTTCCCGAAGCACCCCCGGGAGTGCGGCGATCTCGTGCCCGCGAAGCCGTCCGATCCGACCGCCATCGAGATCACGATCCGGGTCCCGTCGAACGTCCACGGCTTCTCGTTCCACGTCAATTACGCCACGTTCGACTGGCCGTATGCGTGCACCGATTTCAACGATTACTTCATCGCCTTGCTCTCGCCGCGGCCGCCTGATCTCATCGACGGCCACATCCTGTTCGACGCCCAGAACAACGCGATGAGCATCAACAACGCGTTCATCGACGTCTGTACCTGCGAGGGCGAGCGGCCCTGCAACATCGACGGCGTGCAGTACGACTGCGACCGCGGGACGCTGGAGCTGCTCGGGACGGGGTTCGAGAACCGCGCCGGGACGAGCTGGCTCCTCACCTCGGCGCCCGTGGAGCCGAACCAGGAGATCAAGATCCGGTGGGGAGCGTACGACGCCGGAGATCACGAGCTCGACTCGACAGGGCTCGTCGACAACTGGCGGTGGCTCACCGAGGAGGGCGTGCGCGTCGTGACGGTGGCGGACCGGCCCGCGCTCTGACGAGGCGCTGGCGCGCGTCGCGCCGGCAGCGCGCTCGGGGCGGGCGGCGGCGGGCGCGCAGCGGCGTCGCGCGCCGCCGCCGCGCCGAGCGGCTCAGGGGACGATCGGCGCGTCCGAGGTCGCCGCGCCGACGCCGGCGAGCAGCTCCCTGTACCAGGCGGCCGCCTCGGCGGCGCGGCCCGGCAGCGCGCGGCTGCCCCAGAGCACCGAGAGCGTGCGCTTCGTCCCGGCGTGCGTCTTGGTCCGCTGCGAGTCCTTCACGGCGTTCGCGCACGGGCCCTCCGCGTCGAAGACGCAGAGGAGCCCCTCGAGGTCGATCTCCTGCCCCGAGGCGTTGAACACGTAGCGGGCGCCCGCGGGCGCCACGCCGATGCGGAGCGGCGGGATCGCGCGGTCGAGGTCGATGACGCTGATGGGCAGCCCGGAGTGCAGCGACACGGCGTTGCACGCGTCCACGGCCGCGTTGATGGGCCCGAGCGAGCCGTCCGCGGCGGCGCGGATGAGGTACTCGGAGGCCGGCTTGCCCCGGCCTGTCGGCTTGTACCCGCCGTGCCGGAGGAGGTCGCGGACGGCCGCGCGCACGGCGTCGTCCGAGCGGAACGGGGCCGCGGCCTTGTCGGACAGGAGGCCGCGCAGCGCCTCGCTCGCCGGCAGCTCGCCGAGCGGCGCGGGGAAGGTGGTGACGAAGGCGGCGGCGTCGAGCAGAGGATGTGCCGAGATCGTGAGCACGCGGCGCACTCTACACCACCGGCGGGGCCGCGCGACGGCGTCAGTGGACCTCGTAGAACTCGACGCGGCGTAGATCCGCGCACTCCTGGCTGCCGCCTGGGTCTCCCAGGATGTGGATGCGACCCGACCCGGGGACGGAGATGGCGCCCACCGCCGCCGGTGCGTCGACCGAGATCTCCTGCTCCCCATCGAGGGCGACCTGCAGCGACAGCCCGGCGGGCGAGCTCGAGATCTCGACGAGGAGGGCCTGCTCGCGCTCCCACGAGAGGCCCTCTGTGGCCAGGGTCGCGGCGCCGCGGGGGCCCGTCGCGGTCATCACGAGCGCGCCGTCCGAGGCCCGCAGAAACACCCTGTTTCCGGGATCGATGTAGAGGAGGTCGTGATCGGCGAGCTGCTCGCCAGAGGCGTAGCTGGGCGCGAGCTCGATGAGCGCCTTGAACCACCCCTTCCAGATCAGCCATTCGGCGTTGTTCGCGTACAGCACGTCCGCCTCGCGCCGCCGCGCGCTGCCCGTGGTCGGGATGGCCGACGACGGGTATCGCGCCGACTCGAGGTTCAGGAACGCGAAGCTCGCCGCGCTCAACCGCGGCGCCTCGCCCGCCGCGGGATAGAGCCAGATCTGCCCGGCGCGATCGGTCTCGACGCCGGTGAAGTCGATGCGGCGCCACGCGCGCGCCGGCGCGAGCACCTTCGTGCGCGCGTCGGCCTGCGCGGCATCATCGAACGCAAAGGCCCGTATCCACGCGAAATCGCCCTTCTCTCCGTCGATGTCGCCCACCCACCCGGAGAGGGTCGATGTCGATCCGTCGCTGCGGTCGACCGGGACATAAGCCGCCGACGCCTGCTCCGTGTCCTCATCGGAGACACGCCCGGCGGACATCGTTCCATCCGGCCCGCGCGCCGCCGCGAGGCTGGCGTCGTAGATCACGCGCCAGGGCCGCTGTCCCGGCGTCGAGAGCGGAATCCGGTTCTCGCGCGCGCCCTCGAGGCTGAGCCCCCAGGGCCTGTCGTCGCCGGTCCGGCGCGCGCGGGGAACATCCGCCGGTATCCCGCTCACGACGGCGCTCTCGCCGATCTGCACGGTCTTGTCCGGCGTGGGGCTCTCCAGCGTCAGCCAGCGCGGAAGCTCGTAGATCCCCGGCTGCGCCGGGGCGCCCGCGGCCCACCGGGTGAGCATCCCGTTCGGCAGGCCGTCGACGCCCCCTTCGGCGCCGGAACCGCCATCGCCGTCGCCGTCCGACCGAGTCCCGCCCTCGCGGCTCCGCTCGCCCGTTCCCTGCAAATCGAGCGTGCATGTCGACGCCGCGCTCGCCGCGAGGATCACCAACGGAAGGTCCGTTAATGCGAAGCGGCGAGCTGCGGCTTTCATCGCCGGATGTTTGTCCTCCCACACTCCCCCTGTCAACGCCGGGAGTGCGCAGATCGATTCGCTGATGCCCTTAGCTATCCCGTCCCCAGGCGACGAAGATCGACTACCCTGGCTGGCCGTGGAGCGGGACTACACACGCCTGAAGCCGAGGTCGCCGGGGGAGCGCCGTCGCCCGATGGGCGCCGCGGCGCGGAGCCGCCCGGCGCGGGCCGCGCCGCTCGCCGAGCGCGCGATCCCGTGGCTGCTCGCGGCGGCGATCGCCGGGTCCGTGCTCGCGATCGGCGCGGTCCATACGCCCACGCTGGCCCTCGTGTCGTCGATCACGGCGGTCGCCGCCGCGCTCGCTCTCCGCGCGAGCGCGCTCGCGGATCGGGAGTCTCACCTGAGATCGCTCCCGATGCTCACGCTGCTCGGCTTGACGGCGTATACGCTGCTGCAGGCCGCGCCGCTCCCGCTCTCATGGCTCGAGCTCCTCTCGCCGGCGAGCGCCGACGTCTGGTCGCGCGCCCTGATGCCGCTCGGCGAGGCGGCGCCGCGCTACGCCAGCATCTCGCTCGACCCGGGGGCCACGCTGGTCGAGGCCACGAAATGGCTCACGTATGCCGGCGTGTTCGTCACAGCCGCCTTCGTCGGAGCGCGGCGCGGCGCGAGGCTCGTCATCACCCTCGTCTTCAGCAGCGCGTTCCTCGCCGCCCTCACGACGATCACCCACGGGCTGCTCGGCGCGAAGGAGGTCTTCGGCCTGTACCAGCCGCGGTTCTCGGTCGCGCCCTGGCACGTCGGGCCGCTGCTCAACCCGAACAACCTCGCCGGCTACCTGAACCTCGGCGTCCTCTCCGGCGTCGGTCTGCTGCTCACGAGCAGGCCGCTCCTGCCGTCCTGGGTCACCGGCGTCGGGCTCGCCACGATCGTGGGCGTCAGCATCATCTCGTCGTCCCGCGGAGGGCTGCTCGTGCTGCCGCTCGGCCTCGCCCTCTTCGCGCTGCTCTCGCGGTGGCGGCGCGGCAAGCACCGCCCGGGCGGCCGCAGCCAGGGCCCGGCGGCCTGGCTGCTCACGGTCGCGATCGGCGGCGGCGCGCTCCTCGCCGCGCTCGCCGCCACGAACCGCACGCTCACCGAGATCGCGGACGACAACCTCGACAAGCTGTCGCTGTTCCGCTCGACGCTCCCGATGCTCGCGGACCACTGGCTGCTCGGCGTCGGGCGCGGCGCGTTCGAGACGGTGTTCCCTGCCTACCGCCAGTCGCCGGGGAACATCGTGTTCACGCACGCGGAGAACTTCGTGATCCAGTGGGCGGCCGAGTGGGGCATCCCGGCGGCGGCGGCGGCGCTCATCGCGCTCGGCGTCGCGTTCCGGCCCGGCAAGATCGCCCTGAAGGGGAGCACGGCGGCGGTCGGCGCCTGGGTCGGCAGCGTGGTGCTCCTCGCCCAGAACCTGCTCGACCTCGGGCTCGAGGTGCCCGGCGTCGCGATCGCGCTCACGGCGACGCTCGGCGCGCTCTGGGGCGAGGCCTACCACGAGCGGCCGCTGCACGAGGCCCCGGCGGACGGCGCGAGCGCCGAGGGGCGCCGCGCGTGGCGGCTCGCCGCGTACGCCGCGGCGTCCGGGCTCGCGCTGGTCGCCCTGATGCTGCGCTTCGGCTGGCGCGACGTCGATCACGACCGCCGGTCGCTGCGCGCGCTGAGCGAGGCAGGCGCGGCGACGGGCGCCGGCTGGCCGAGCTTCCGCGCAGAGCTCCGCGCGGCGATGCTCCGCCACCCGGGAGAGCCCTATTTCCCGCTGCTCGGCGCGGTCGTGGCGCTGCAAGGCCGGAGCGAGAGCCCGATCCCGTGGCTGCAGCGGACGCTGGAGCGCTCGCGCCGCCACGGCCGCGCCCACCTGCTGCTCGCGGAGGTGCTGGCGTCGCGCGGCGCCAGGGAGCAGGCGTTGCTGAGCCTCCGGCTCGCGGTGGAGGACGACCGCGGCGTGACCGGCGCCGCGGCCCTCCTCGCGCGGCAGTGGACCGACAGCTTCGACGAGATCGCGCGCGCGGTGCCGGACGGCGAGGCCGGCGCCGAGATGCTCGAGCGGATGGCCACCGCGGGCGACCGCCGGGACGCGCTGGAGCTGCGGCTGCGCTGCGCGGAGGAGGCGATCGCGCGCGCCCCCGAGCGCGTCGCCGCCCGCTGGGCCGCGGGCGACGTGCTGCTCACGCTGCTGGAGGATCCGAGCTCACCGCGCTGCGGCGGCCCGGAGGGCGGCGAGGAGAGGCGCGCCGACTGCGAGCGGCAGATCCAGGCGCACGCCGCGGCGATCGAGCAGCAGCAGGAGAGCTCGTTCTTCGCGGTCCAGCTGCGGGCGCGGCTCCTCCTGCTGCACAGGAAGATCGCCGAGGCGGAGCAGCTCCTCGCGGAGCGCTGCGAGCGGCTGGACAACCGGGTGGGCTGCCTCCGCCTGCGGGTCCAGGCCGCGGCGCAGATGGCCTCTCCCGAGCGGTTCGCCCCCGCGGCGCGCGAGCTGCTCTCCGCGTCGTGCAGCTCGCTCGCGGCGTGCGCGTCGGCGGCGACGTGGGCCGGCGACCTGCTCGTGGCGCGGAAGGACTACCCGTCGGCCGTGACCTACTACGCCCGCGCGGCGCAGGACGAGCCCACCGAGGAGCGGCTCCTCAAGCTGGCCGACACCGCGAGCCAGGCGGGCGCGCACGTCGAGGCGTCGAACGCGCTGGAGCGCCTCCTGCAGCGGCGCGGCGGCGACGATCCCGAGCTGCGCAAGCGGGTCGTCGAGGAGAAGGCGAAGGCGCTGGCGTCGCCGCTGGCGCCGTAGGTAGACTGTGCCCCTCGTGCCCCTGCGCGCGTCCAGTTCCCTCGAGCGAAGCGGTTCGTGAAGCTGTCCTCGTTGCTGCGCGCCCTGACGCGCGGGGGCATGGGTCTCGCGGCCGCCGTCATGCTGCCGCGCGTCGCCTCGTTCGCCGCCCAGTGGGCGCTCGCGCTCGTGGCCGGGCCGGCGGAGCTCGCCGCCCTCGCCAACTACATGTACCGAGGCGTCGTCGTCGTCGCGCTCGTCTCCGGCGGACTTCCGCCGACCCTGACGCGCCGGGCGCGCGCGATGACGACCAGGGCCGGGCGCGCGCTCGCCGGCGGCGCGATCGCGATGATCGCCTCCGTCGCCTTCAGCGTCACGCTCGCCCACGAGCTAGGGTCGGGGCTCGGCGTCGTGGCGGCGCTGGTCACCGCGTTCTTCAGCGCGTGCTCGCTCTTCGCCGCCGCGTCGAAGAGCGTCCTGCCGATCTGGCAGCTCCAGGGGCGCCTCCTGCAGGTGCTCGCGGCGGTCGTCTTCTTCTCGCCTTGCGCCGCCATGGCGGCCGCGCTGGCGGGCAGCCCCGCCGCAGTGGCCGTCGCGCTCGGGCTCGCCAGCGCCGCGCCCGCGATGCTCCTCGTGCGCCCCATCCAGATCCAGCGCGCTGCGCGGTACGCGTTGCTCGTCGTCCGGCACTCATTCCCCTATTCGCTCGCGAGCTTCTCGACGGTCGTCGTCTACCCGCTCTCGCTCAGCGCCTGCCAGCCGCTCCTCGGCGATCATCGCGTCGGGCAGCAGGTGCTCTACTGGTCGTTCTTCGCGGCCCTCTCGCAGCTTTCGCAGACGTTCGCCGCGCGCGCCGTGACGAACGCGCTCGCGTCGGGGGGCGGCGAGGCCGACTGGTACGCGCGCGCCATACGCGCCTGGCTGCCCGCGGGGGCGGCGCTCTCGGTCGTCGGCGCGATCATCTTCGCGCTCTTCGCCGTCCCGATCCCCTGGCTCCCCTTCGCCGGCGCCGCGCGCGAGGCGATGACGCTGACCATGCTGGTCTCGGGGGTGTGTCCGATCCTCACCGACGCCATGTGCATTTACTTCAGCGGCCCGCGGTCCCGCCGCGTGCTCCCGATCGGCAGCGTGGTGAGCAGCGCGTGCGTGGCCGGCGTTCTGCTGCTGGCGCCCGAGCCCCTGGTCCGGCACTTCGGGGTGTTCGGCCCGTCCGCGCTCGTCAGCATGGCGCGGCTCGCCTTCCTGACCGACGCGCCCGTGCGGCGGTACGCGCTGGGAACGTTGTTCCTGCTGGTCTCGGCGTTCGGACTCGCGCTGGCGCTGGGGCGAGGCGTGGGCGTCTAGCGGCGCGCGTCGCGCGCACGCGGCACGCCACGGCGGCTCGCCCGAGCGACCGCCCTGGCGCGGGCGCGCGCCTCGACGAGGAGCGCGGCGGCGATCGCTCCGAGGCCGGCCGCCCACGGGGTCCCGGGCTGCCCCGGCGCCTCGGTGCAAGCGCAGCCGCGACCGTAAAGGAGCGTGTCGTCCAGCTCTGGTGCGCCCCCGGCAACACCGCCGCCAGCGCCCCCGCCGCCGGCGCCGCCCCCGCCGCCGCTTCCACCGGCCCCGCCCCCGCTTCCACCGACCCCGCCGCCGCTTCCGCCAGCCCCGCCGCCGCTTCCACCGGTCCCTCCGGCCCCGCCGCCCCCTTCGCCCTGCGGCATCCTCACGATCACGCCGTCCGACGCGCGATCCGGGGAGAGCCCGGCGGCCGAGACCGCGCGTACGCCGACATAATACTTCGCCCCGTCGAGCAGCGGCAGCCTGCCGATCGATGCCTCGGAGACGTCGCCGACGTCCCGCCATGCCGGCGAGCCGAGGTAATCCCCCTGGCCCACGACCGCCACCTGATACGAGGTGGCCGACGGCACCTTCGACCATCTCACGTGGAGCGTGTCTCTGGTGATGATCTCGTCGACGTCCTCGCCCGCGCCGGGGTTGCTCGGGTCGGCATCCCACACGAACTCGGGCGCCGGCAGGATCTCGTGCCGCAGGTTGTAGAGGTAGCCATCCGCGACGCTCACCACGATGTCGTCGTTCCCGTCGCCGTCCGTGTCCGCGAGGATCGGCGCGCCGACGGGACTGCCGAAATGATGGGACCAGAGGAGGCGTCGCGAGCACGTGTCGACGGCATAGAGGAAGCCGTTGGTGGAGCCGACCACGACGGAGCTCCCGGCGGGCGAGAGGCCCGTGATGCTCCGTGAGACCGCCACGTCGCCGAGCTGGCCCATGGCGGCGTCCGCCTGCCGCGCGGCCTGCTCGTCCGCGAACACGGCGTCGCCCGCGAGGACGATCGAGCTCGTCCGCCCGGCCAGGGGGGCGTCTAGCTCGGTGAACGTGAGGCGCGCCGGCTGCATGAACGAGCCCTCGACGAGGATCGACCGGCCCTCGCACGTGGCGATCGCGCCGTGCGGATACGGGCGGTTGTCCTCCGTCCCCCTCCAGAGCGCGGCGCGAAGGTCGTGCGACAGCGTCCGCGCAGGGAGGAACCCGCCGTGCAGCGTCATTTCGAGCTGCGGATCGCCCGACACGTCGGCGAGGATCGGCATGAAGTAGGAGATCACCTCGGCGTTCTCGCCGAGGGAGCTGCCGTCCCGGCCCGAGAACACCCGGGCCTTGTTGATGGCCAGCGCGACGTCCTGCGCCCCGTCGCCGTTCCAGTCCGCGATCGCGGCGGCCTGGGTCCCGTCCCGCGCGGCGATGCGCTGGGTCCAGCGCACCCCGCCGCTCCGCTCGATCGCGAGGAGGTCGGTACGCATGTTGTGGTCGACCGTCAGCGCCACGAGCTCGGGCGCGCCGTCGCCGTCGAGATCGCCGTGCAGCACGTCCCACTTCGGCGGCCTCTCCAGCGGGACCTCGAGCCTCTGCCTGCCGCCCTCGTCGAGCATCGCGACCGAGTACCGCGCCGGCTCGGTGATCGGGTGCTGCCGCCTGAAGCACGCGAGGGTCGCCGGCGCGCCGCCCTCGGCGGGCGCGATGGAGGCGCCGAACGCATCCATCACGCGCCAGGCCGCCTTGGCGGGCGCGACGTTGCTCGCCCCCTCGGAGTCGATCCGGATGAGGTCACCCCGGCTGTCGACCACGACGACGCTGTCGGCCGTGTCGCCGGGGGCGAGCCTCGCCGCGAGCGGAGCCCGGCCGAAGTCGACGTAAGCGCCCGGACCGGTGCTGTAGCCGCCGACGCGCAGCCCGGGCAGGATGTCCCGCCCCTCCTGCACGAGGTTCGTGGGCGCGAGCGAGGCGTCGAGCAGCGTGACGAACCCGTCGTCGCGGGAGACGACGAGCCGCGGTGACCCCGGAGACGTCTCTGGCAGGACATCGAACGCCGCGACGTCGACGCCGCGCTCGATGGGATGGATGGCGGCCGACGACGGCCCCCCCTCGAACAGCTCGTAGGCGGTGACCGCCACGGGCTCCGAGGTCGACTCGAGCACGAGATCGTCGCGCCCGTCCCCGGTGAGATCCTGGGTGACCAGCGAGTAGATGAGGCCCGTCCTGCGCGCCCTCGCCCAGTCCGTGCGCGTGCGGATCTGCTCTCCGTCGAGCGACCAGAGCAGCTCGACCCCTCCGCCGCCCTGGCGGCTGAACCGGAAGGCCGACACGCGCTCCTCGCGCGACGTGAGGATCCACCGCTCGGCGCCGGAGCTCCCCGCGACCGCGCCCCGCGCGATCTCGTCCGGGATGACGGCGAGCTCGTCGCCCGTGGCCGCGTCGAACACGAAGGACGTCCACGTGTCCCCGACGCTGCTGCTCACCACCACCTCGAGCGCGCCGTCGCCGTCGAGATCCCACGCGAGCTGCGTCGGGGCGCGGGCGTCTCCGCCCTCGTTGGGGGCGAGCGTCTTGCGCCACACGACGGCGAGCGAGGGGCTCTCGCCCGGCCTGTACGCGAGCAGGGTGACCTCGCGCGCGCCCTGCTGGGAGATGACGCGGTTCTGGAAGCAGAGCGCGTGCTGGCCAGGTGTGGAAGGGTCGCCCAGGCTCACCGCCTCGCACAGCGCGCCGCCGATGTACCCGGCGATGCTCGCCGACTCCGCGAACACGGTCCCCGTTCCCGAGACGAAGAACAGCCGATCGTGCGAGGAGACCAGGAGGTCCGCGATGCCGTTGCCATCCCAGTCGCCCACCGTGTTGACCGTCGCGCCACAGTGGAAGCGCTGCGGGGGCGCGGGCAGCCTCTCCACCGCGTCGAACCCGCGCGCGAAGCTGTAGATCACCCCGGGGCTGTCCGTGCGCACGCCGCAGCATCCGCACTCGTCGAGGAAGAGATCGAGGTGGCCGTCGCCGTCGAGATCGGCGAGGCGCGCGGAGCCGAGCGTCCCGAGCTCCGAGGCCTCCTCGCGCCAGAGGACGGCCCCGCTGTCGCCGGCCACGACGGCCGCTCCCGCCCCGCTGAGCACGACCGCCTCGAGCCGCCCGTCGCCGTCGAGATCGTCGAGCGCGTGCAGCGCCTGGAACCCCAGGGAAGGGGTGCTCCAGTGGATGAACCCTTGCGGATCGGACAGCACCAGGCGCCCGCCGGCCACGAAGAGCATGTCGAGCTCGCCATCCTGGTTCACGTCGTCGGCGAGCATCTTGTTCGGCGAGAGCACGCCGCCGAGGTATGCCCGCCAGTAGGGCGCGGGCTTCACGATATTGCTCGTGGACTGCGTGGCGCCCGTGCGCTGCGGATCGTGCCGCGCAGAAGCCCAGTCGCCGGCGGCCAGGGTTCCGTGGAGCAGGAGCGCGGAGCAAACCGCGCTCGCTACCGCACGGCGCCTTACGGAGGACGATCGTTCCATGCTGAACTTCCCGAAGGGCGCGCTGTCAGCCGCTCGGCGGCAGCGTACGCGATCGTCACCGAGGTAGCATCGCGCACAGCCCGCTGCACCTGGCCGTACCGCGGTCGGGCCGTGAGCGGCCACACCAGCGGCGCACACCGCACCACATCGTCCCCCCCTTCCGCGGGCCAGCTTGAATTTTGGGGGCCTGGCGGGCACCTTAGCCCTCCGCCGCACCCCTATCTGGATGGTAGCGCCTCGAGCGCATGACTTATGGCTGACGAACTCAGAGCTCCTCCCACGACCGCCGCCCGCTCCGACGCCCCTGGCGAGCGCGCCATCGACCTCGTCGCCACCTGGCGAACGGTCAGCAAGCACTGGGCCATCGCGTTGACGACGATGATCTTCGTCGCCCTCAGCGTCACGTTCTACACGCTCGGGCAGAAGAAGATTTACCAGTCGACGTCGACATTGCAGTTCGATCCGAACCCGCCGCGGCCCCTCGGCCGCGGTGTCGAGACCGTCGTCGACATGGGCGCCGGCTCGTACTGGAACAACCGCGAGTACTACGAGACCCAGTACAAGGTCATGCGGTCGATGCGGGTGGCGCTGGCGGTCGTCGCCCAGCTCAACCTCCATAACGACGCGTATTTTCTGAAGGATCTACCGAGGGACGCCGCGGCCCCCGCGCCGATGAGCGTGAGCCCGGAGGAGGCGGCCGAGGAGCTCCGCGAGCGGCTCGTGGTCGAGCCGGTGAAGGACAGCCGCCTCGCCATCATCCGCTTCAACGACGCCGATCGCGAGCGGGCGCAGCGCGTCCTCTCCATGTTGATGGACGTCTACATCGAGCAGAACCTCGACGACGCGCTCACCTCGACGAACTCTGCCGTCGACTGGCTCCGGACGCAGCTCGACAAGCTGAAGAACGATCTCGAGACCAGCGAGACGTCGCTGCACGAGTACAAGAAGAGCAACAACATCCTCGACATCGATTTCGAGGACAAGACGAACCTCCTCCGCGAGGAGATGAAGCAGATCAACGACGCCCTCACGGCCGTGCGCACGAGGCGCGAGGAGTTCGCCGCGCGCAGCCAGGAGCTGGCGAAGGTCGATCCGAACAACCCGCTCGAGCTCCCCGCCTCCGAGCTCATCCAGAGCCCGGTGCTCCAGACGCTGCGCGCTCGCCACGAGGAGTGCGTCCGTGAGCGCGACGCGCTCATCGGCTCCGGCAAGGGGGAGAACCACCCCGACGTCCGCGCCGCGACCGAGCGGGTGGCCGCCAACAGGAACTCGCTGATCGCCGAGATCAAGAATGTTCAGGGCGCCGTGAACCGCGATCTCGCCATCGTGAGACGCCAGGAGACGGGCCTCGCGGGGCTGCTCGAGGGCGCCAAGAAGCAGGCCTTCGAGCTGAACTCCCTCAAGATCGAGTACGACCGGCTCCGGAGGACGAAGGAGAACACGGAGAAGCTCTATCAGATCGTCCTGGAGCGCACGAAGGAGAGCGATCTCCAGCGGATGATGCGGGTGAACAACATCCGTGTCCTCGACAGGCCGAACCTGCCGCTCGAGGCGATCCGGCCCCGCGTCGCGCTCAACATCGCGATCGGCATCCTCGCCGGGCTGCTCCTCGGGATCGGCGCGGCGCTGGCGCGGGCGATGCTCGATCGCACGATGAGGACGCCGGACGAGGTCGAGCGGGAGCTCGGGCTGCCCTTCCTGGGCCTCCTGCCGGAGTTCGACCGGAAGGACAGGGCCGAGGCTCTCTCCGGCAAGGCGCGCCGCCGGGGCAAGCTCGCTGTCTCGGCGAGCCGGCCCGAGCTCATCGTCCACGAGCAGCCGAAGAGCGGGATCGCGGAGGCAGCCAGGGCGATCCGGACGAACCTGCTCTTCATGTCGCCCGACCAGCCCTACAAGACGCTCCTCATCGCGAGCGCCGGCCCCGCCGAGGGCAAGACGACGGTGGGCTGCTGCATCGCCGTCGCCATGGCGCAGGCCGGGCAGCGGGTCGTCCTCATGGATTGCGACCTCCGCAGGCCGCGCCTCCACGCCATCTTCGACAAGGGACCGGAGATCGGCGTGACGAGCGCGCTGCTCGATGACTCCGTGATCGACGACGAGAACGCGCTGAAGACCGAGGTGGACAACCTCTACGTCATCCCTGCCGGCCCCATTCCGCCGAACCCGGCGGAGCTCTTGCACAGCGATCGATTCAAGGCGCTGCTCCGCAAGCTCCAGGGCCGCTTCGACCGGGTGATCATCGACAGCCCGCCCATCGGCGCCGTCACCGACGGCGCCGTGCTGTCGACGCTGGTGGACGGCACCGTGCTCGTCGTACGCGCCGCGGCCACGACGCACGACTTCGCGCGCCACGGGATCCGGGCGTTGCTCGACGTCGGTGGCCAGACCGTGGGCGTCGTGCTGAACGCCGCCGACCTGAACCGCCGGGAGTACGGCGCGTACCGCTACTACGGAGACAAGAAGGACGGGTACTACCCCGCGACGACCGAGGTCGCGCCGCCCGACGACGCGGACGCCCCACCGCCTCCCCTGCCGAACTGAGGAGCTCCGCCGTTGCTGTCCCCGAGACTCCCCCCCGCGGGCGGCGCCCGCCGCGCTGCCCAGCCAGCCCCGACCAGGAAGCGGAAGATGGTGCCGCGGGGCCGGCTCGTGGCGGTGTTCCTCGTCGCGACGCTGGCCACGGTCGGCCCGATCCTGGAAAGCTCGCTGGGCGACGGGCGCGGGTGGACGATAGGTCTCCTGCTGCTGCTCGTGGCGCCGTCGCTCGCGCGCGCCGGCGGTCCCCGCTTCCATCCGCTGGATCCGGAGACCTACATCCCGGCGGCTTACTTCCTCACCGTCGGCTACACGCCCATCCTGAAGCTGCTGACGTCCTATGGGTTCCACCTGCCGAGCTACGACGCGGCAGCCATGGAGGTGAGCTATGCCGGCGCGATCGGCTGCGCCCTCGCGTGCACGGCGTTGAGCCGCCTGCCGGAGAGCCCGAACCTGGAGCGGGTGGTCCCGGTGCACAGGCCGACGGCGATGCTGGACCGGGACTGGGCGGCGATCCTCGTCGGGCTGTTCGGGTTCGCGCTCGTCATCGGGTGGATCGCCTCGATCGGCGTGGGGCAGTTCTTCACGATGGACTACGCCTCGAACCACCTCGTGGAGGACGGCAAGGGCCTGCTGACCTCGGGCTGGTATCCGGTCAAGCTCGTGGTCGCGTATCTCTTCCTCAGGGTCGCTTCGGTCCGCAAGGCAGGCCTCCCCGTCCCGAAGACGCTCCTCATCGCCGGGTCATTCTTCTTCGCGACCCTCCTCCTCACCACGATCATGGGGCGGCGTGGGCCGCTCGTCTGGACCGTCCTCGCCATCGGGCTCACCCTGCACGCCTACGGGATCCAGATCCGGCGCATGTGGCTGGCCGCCGGCATGGTGTGCATCCTCTTCTACGGCATCGCCGTCGAGGGCGCCCGGGCCCGCCAGGGCCACGGGTTCGACGCGCAGATCACGTCGGCGATGAGCCGCCTCGAGACGATCGAGAACCCGCTGGAGATCGGCGAGCTCAGGATGATTCACTCCAACCTCGTCAACATCGTGAACGAGCGGCCGCCCATCGTCACCTACGCCGGGGAGAGCTGGATCAACGCGTTCCTCATCCTGATTCCAAGGCCGCTCTGGAGCGATCGGCCGCTCAGCCTTGGACAGCGGTATGCGTGGTGGAAGGCACCCGATATGGCGCGCCACGGCGCCGGCTTCGCGATGAGCGCCGCCGCCGAGGGCTACCTCAACCTCGGCCTCCTCGGCGCGGCGATCCAGGTCGGGGTCATGAGCGGGCTCTTCTTCATGCTGCCGCTCCTCATGGCGGGCGCGCGCGACGCGACCCCCCTCGTCCGCGCGTCCGCCGCAACCCTCTCCGCATTTGCCTACAACCAGTTTCGGGGCGAGCTCACCGCGCTGCTCAAGATCGCGGTCTCCCTGGGGGTAGGCGTGGTCGGGATCGTCCTGCTCACCTCGGTGTTCAAGCTGCTCCGCCAGTGGCTCATCAACCGGCAGCCAGCGCCGGGGCGACCTGCCCGGGGCCAGCGCGCGGCGCATCTCGGCCGGACGCCGGCGGGCTCGGCCCTGCAGGCGTCGCGCCGGCCGTAGCCGCGTGTGGGGCCCCGAGCCCCCCGAGCGACGTCGAGGATGTACCGTGCGGCGCGGCGCGGCGTTAAAAGGCCCTCAACCACGGGAAAGGCTAGACCCCCCTCACCATGAGAATCCCCCTTCGTCTGAACCGAGCAGGCTGGCCCTCGCTGGGGCTGCCGCGCAGGATCTGCTTTCCGGACCCGCGGGACCTGCTCCGGCCCGAGCAGATCGCCGCGCCCGAGATCTTCTCGGAGCGGGTCTCCATCCTCTTGCTCAGCGGCACCCGCAAGACGACGCGGCCCGGCAGGCACCGGCAGAGCGATGCTCTCCTCGTGAAGGCGCTCGGGCAGCAGCGCCCCGTCATCCTCGACGTCGGGGCCTCCGACGGCAGCACGGCGCTCGATCTCCTGACCACGCTCGGCGACGCCTTCGCGTCCTACTTCGTCACCGACAGGGCGCTCTCGCTGCGCGTGCGCACCGACGACCGCGGGCGCGCTTTCTTCTACGACGCCGACGGCGCCTGCGTCCTCGCGGCCACCCCGCGGCTGCTGTTCTATCCGGCAGCGGAAGGTCTGCGAAGGCTGCCGCGCTGGGCGTCATCCTGGCTGCAGGGCGGCATCCCGCCGTACGACCCCGCGTCCCCGGAGGTGTCCCTCGTCCAGCCGCGCCTCCAGGAGCTCGCGCGCCGCGACGCGCGCGTGGTCCTGAGGACCCACGACATCTTCCAGCCATGGGACGGCCCTGCGCCGACGGTCATCAAGGCGGCGAACCTGCTGAATCGCGCCTACTTCTCCGACGACCAGCTCCGCCAGGCCATCAGCAACTTCTGGCGCGCCCTCGCGCCCGACGGGCTGCTCCTCGTGATCGACAACCGCGACATCGAGAGAGCCTCGCTGTTCGCGCGCACGGAGAGCGGCTTCCGGCACATCGACAGCATCCATGGTGGAACGGAGATCCGACCGCTCGTCCTGAGCTGCTGAATCCGCCGTTTTCCTCGAGAGCGCCCCCCCACGCACGCGGAGACCTCCCTCGCTTCATGCGACGAGCTCCGCGGCGCAGTCGCGCCCCGCGACGGGCGCCGCCCGAGCGCCTCCCGCGCGCGGCGATCGTCGAACGTGAGCGTCGAGGTCATCTTCCCGAGCGCGCGGTGGTTCAGCGGGATCGGTAGCCCAGCGCGGCCGGGGACTTCATAGCTCCGACAGCATCGACATGAATTTGCTCACAGCATGGTTGACGCTGTTCTGGCTGGTCCGTTCGAGCGAGCGACGCGAGAACTGCTCCAGCAACGCTGGCTCGCGGAGCACTGTACGGACGGCCTCGGCGATTTGTGCCGGGCGGCCGACGTCCACCAGGATACCGTTGACACCGGAGGCGATCAGGTCGTTGACGGCGCCAACCCTGCTGGCCACGGCCGGCACGCCCAGCGCCATGACCTCCAGCAGCGCGTTCGGGAACCCTTCGCTGTGGGAGGCGAACACGCACAGGTCAAAGGAAGGGATCACATCCATCTTGTCCGTGGAGAGCCAGCCCGCATACTCGGTGTTCCTGAGGCCGCGCTCGCGGATGAACGCCTTGACGTTGTCCAGCTCGCTCCCGTCCCCGTAGATCCTGGCCTCGACCGAAGCATTCTCGCTCTGCAAGAGGAGCATGGCTTCCAGAAAATCATAGATGCCCTTTCTCCTCTCGATACGGTTGTAGTAGAGGACCTTCAGGGGTCTATCCATGTTCTGGGGATAGCTCTTCGCCGCACCTCTGGCGAAATACGAATCGGGCAGCCAGTTCTCTATGACGAGCAGCTCGACGCCGCGCTCCTCGGGCACAAAGCTCGAGAAGAAGCTCCGCCAGTGCTCGCTCTGGCATATCACCACATCGCAGGACCTGACGACGAGGCTCAGATACTCTCGATAGAGTTTGTTCCTGGCCACGTTATCGACGATAGGCCCCGAGCGCGGGAAGATGACGACCTTCTTCCCGAGCAGCTTGCCCAGGAGCCCGACCGAGCCCTTCTCCACGAAGCTCATCCCGGAGCTCGAGAACAGGAGGACGGCATCTACCCGCGAGAACAGGAGGTCCTTGATGCACCGGAGCACCCTCGGCACGGCGGTGTGCATCCTGTGGAGCGGCGACCGGACCCGGATCGAGTCAATGGTGGAGTCGACGAGCAGGAAGTCGAACTCATCTCCCAGGCCACTGTCGATCAGAGAGCGGCAGGCAAAGTACTGGCCGCCTATCCTCCCGTCGGCCGGGGGCTTGAATGAGCCCACGAACAGAATTCGCTTCTTTTCAGCCATGTCGTTCAATTCCGCCCGCGGCGACCGTACCACTCTCGCGCCGCGCTGGGTAGCTATCCCTCCCCGTGCGGTCCGGCGCCTCGCCTGGAGGAGCCGCGGCGGCGAAATCCAGCTCCGCTGTCATTTGCCGCTTGCATCACACGAGCACCTGTCAACCACGGTCGGCCGGTGCAGCACGCGGCGCATCTCGGCCGGTCGGCGACGGGATCTGCCCTGCAGGCGTCGCGCCGGCCGTCGCCGCACGCGGGTGGTCGCGCCGGATGCGACCGAGCAGCGCATACGCCACGACCGGCAGGCTCGTCACCAGGTACGTCGCCCCCTTCCAGCGCGGCAGGCTCCCGCGCTGGAGCAGATCGGCCGCCGCGAGCACGAGCATGGGCGCCCCGAGGCCCCAGGCCAGGTGCAGCGGCGGCGGCCAGGCGCGCCAGCGGCGGAGCATCCACGCCGCCACGGCGCCGAGGAAGCCCAGCGCGATGAACAGAGACGGGCCGGACAGCAGCCACCGCGCCTGGCCCATCAGGTGAAGTGGCGGATACCATCGCGGGTTCATCCCCCAGAAGACGGCATGAAGGAGCAGGGCTATCGCCGTCCCTCCGACGGCCACGACCAGGGCGCGTCGCGGCTTCACCGGGAGCAGGCTGAGGCCGATCAGCAGCGGCACATGAGAAAAGGCGATCCGCGCGGTGGCCAGGCACCCGAGCAGCGCGGTGAGCGCGACGAGCAAGCCTTTTGACACGCGGGGCTGCTCCAGGACCAGCGCCGCACAGAGCACGAGCAGCCCCCAGGCCGGCAGATCGTTGCCTATCGCCGCGAGCTCCCAGAGCAGCACGCAGCTGAACAGGGCGAGGACGAAGGTGTTGATCTGGGACCAACCATGCTGGGTGAACCGCAGCGCGAGGACGGTGGCCGCCAGGGCCAGCGCGGAGATCAACGCATAGGCGCCGAGCGCCGAGAGCGGCGCCCAGAGCGCCACCCACCCGGGACCGGGGCTGAACGGGTTTCCCAGGTACGTCGTCGACGCATAAGGGTTGTGCAGCTCGGCCAGCGCCCGCCCTGCCAGGATCATGGCATCGTCGGCGTCGGAGCCGGCGCCGCGCTGCTTGAGGCCGTCGGCCATGGGGTAGATGAACACCGCCACGAGCGCCAGGAGCCCCACCAGAGACACGCTGGGCCACGCGGTGTCGAGCCACCGTCGCAGGCGCTCCGGGGGGTCGAGCAGCAGCCACAGGCCGATGGCCGCGGCCAGCAGAAAGGCTGGAACAGCGATCCCTGGCGCCGGCGCGAACTTGGCGAAGGGCTGCAGCGCGGGGAGCTGCAGGGCGGCAAAGAGGCCGAAGAACGCCCCGTGTTTCGCCAGGAAGCGCATGGTGCTTGACGGGAATACCATGATTCCCGGTGGGCGAAAGGAGTTGACGTCGCGCGCGCCAGCCAGCCATTGTGCCGGCCCAAGCGACTCCCCCCGGAGCCACGCGGCCCATGCGCATCCTCTACGTCTCTCCTTATTTCCCGCCCGAGCCAGGGGCCCCGGCCGCGCGGGTGTCCGAGCTCGCCCGAGCCTGGCGGCGCGCCGGACACGAGGTCACGGTCCTCACGGGCATGCCGAACCACCCGACGGGGGTAATCCCGCCCGAATACCGGGGTCGGCTCCGCGTCGAGGAGGACTTTCACGGCGTGCGCGTCCTCCGCACCTGGATCTACGCCGCCGCCAACCGGGGCAAGGTGCGCCGCTCGCTCGCATACGGGTCGTTCGCCCTGTCCGCGCTCACGCTGGCGCAGCGCGATCTGCCGGCGGCCGACGTGCTCATCGCGACGAGCCCCCAGTTCCTCACGGCGGTCGCCGGCTACGGCATCGCCAGGCTCCGCGGGACGCCGTTCGTGTTCGAGGTGCGCGATCTCTGGCCCGAGTCGATCGTGGCGGTGGGCGCCCTCCCCGAGGGGCACGCGGTCGTACGAGGGCTCACGGTCGTCGAGGAGCACCTCTACCGCGCGGCCGATGAGATCGTCGTCGTCACGCGGAGCTTCCGCGAGCGGCTCGTCGAGCGGGGCGTGCCCGAAGCCAAGATCGACGTCATCCGCAACGGCGTCGACCTCGGCCGTTTCAAGCCGTCCTCACGCGACACGCCGCTGCGGGCGGAGCTCGGCTTCGGAGATCGCCTTGTCGTGGCCTACGTCGGCACGCACGGCATGGCGCACGGCCTCTCCGCGGTGCTCGACGTGGCGCATGGGCTCCTCTCTCGCGACGACATCCGCTTCCTGTTCGTCGGCGAGGGGGCCGAGCGGGCGAGCCTGGAGGCGCGCGCGCGGGAGCTCGGGCTGTCCAACGTGACGTTCCTCGGCGCGCGCCCGCGCGACGCGATGAACGAGGTGTACGCCACCGCCGACATCTGCCTCGTTCCCCTGCGCAAGACAGAGCTCTTCCAGACGGTCATCCCCTCCAAGATCTTCGAGATCCTCGCCATGGAACGGCCGATCGTGATCTCGGTCGACGGCGAGGCGCGGTCGATCGTCGAGGAGGCGAACGCCGGCCTGTTCGCTCCCCCCGAGGACGTACCGTCCATGACGCGGGCCATCCTCGATCTCGCCGCCGATCCGGACAGGCGGCGGCGAATGGGGGAGGCGGGGCGTGCCCATGTGATCCGCTCGTTCGACCGCGATACGCTCGCGCACGAGTATCTCGACGTGCTGGAGCGCGTGCTCCGCCGCGCGGCGCCCCGCGGAGACGGCGGCGGGGGCGCGAGATGAACCTGCCGCGGGTCGCTCGCACGCTGGCGCAGCTTCACCCGCTGCAGGTGCTCGCCCGGCCGATCGCGCTGGGGGGGCGCGCGCTCGGCCGGGGGCCGACCGCGGCGCAGCCTCCGCGCGTCCGGTCCGACTTCGCCCCGCCGAGCGCGGCGTTCGTCGCCTTCGCCGACGCCGAGCGGGCGCGCGGGCGCGCGCGCCTGGCCGCCATCCCCGAGGGCTCGCTGCTCCACGCGTACGAGAGCGCCTATGGCTACGAGCTCGGGGCCGATCCGACCGTCCCTGTCCCGGGGGCGTGGGAGGGCCCTGTCGCGTCACACCCGTTTCCTGCCTCGGTGCGCGCCCGCAGGCTCGCGGTCGCGGCGCGGCTCGGCCGCCCGGGGCTCGCGGCCGAGCTGGCGCGCGCGTGCCGGGCCATCGCGCTCGGGCTCGAGCTGCACCTGCTGGGCAACCACCTGCTCGAGAACGCGATCGGCCTCGTGTGCGGCGGCGCGGTGGCGCGCGGGCTCGAGGCCGAGGCCTGGTGGCGGCTCGGATCGAGGCTCCTGTCGTGGCAGCTCCCGGAGCAGTTCCTCGAGGATGGCGGCCACTTCGAGCTCTCCGCCTCGTACCACCTCGCGCTCGCCGCCGGGCTGCTCGAGGCGGTCGAGCTCGCGCAGGCGGCGGGGCGCGAGGTGCCCGAGCTCTGGCGGGTCACGGCGCAGAAGGCGCTGGCCTGGGCCGCCGCCGTCCGCGCGCCGGACGGGACCTATCCCCTCTTCAACGATGCTGCCCTCGACGCAGCGCCCGAGATCGATCAGGTCCTCGCCCTCGGCGCCGCGCTCGGCCTCCACGACGCCGGCGAGACGCCTGGATCGACGCCGGACGGGCCGCAGGCGCTCCTGCACCTCGCCGCGACCGGCTGGGTGATCCTCCGATCCGGCGAGCGCGCGTGGCTCGCGTTGGACGCGGGGATGGACGGCGCCGCGTACCAGCCCGGGCACGTGCACGCGGACGCGCTCACGTTCGAGCTGTGGATCGAGGGCGAGCGCGCCGTCGTCGATCACGGCGTATCCAGCTACATCGCGGACCGGGACCGGGAGGAGACCCGGGCCACGCGCGCGCACAACACGGTCGAGCTCGGCGGCGTGGACTCCAGCGAGGTCTGGAGCGCCTTCCGCGTCGGCCGCCGGGCTCGCGCCCAGGTGCGCCGGATCGACCGGTCTCCCTCGCACCTCGCCGTGGAGGCCGAGCACGATGGATACCGCTTTCTCCCGGGAGCCCCCCTCCATCGACGGGCGCTCGAGCTCTCCGAGCGGGAGCTCGTGATCCGCGACGAGATCGTGGGCGGCAGGACGAGCGCGTGCTCGCGGCTCAGGCTCGACGAGGCGGCCTTGCAGCGCCGGTCGATCTCGATCGACGGCATCCAGCTCGCGCCGGAGCGGAGCGCGGGTGATTGGCACCCCTGCTTCCGGCAGCCGCGCGCGGCCGTCGTGTTCTCCGGCCGCGGCGAGGTGCGCGACGGCTGGCGCGGCGGCTTTCGCCTGCGCTGGTAGCCAGTCGCCGCGCCGGGCCCGCGCGGCGCTCGCCAGACCGGCTCACTCGCGCACGAGGGTGCCGGTGAGCGTGATGCGGAACGGCGCGAGCGCCTCGACCTTCTCGAGCACCAGGTGCAGCGCCATGAACGCCTGGTGCAACCCCGGAAAGAGCGCCGTGGAGCACGGGTGATCCATCCCGGTATGGATCTTCTCCACGCGGAAGCCCGTCGCCTTGGCGATGCGCTCCACGGTCCACAGGGTGTTCATGCGGAAGTAGGTCGGGCACGGCCTGGCGTTGCTGCTACCCGACGAGGCGCGCAGCAGGCCCATGGTGAACGTGTGAAACCAATGCGGTGTCAGGTGCGTCGCGAGCCCCGAATACGAGAAGAGGTTCAGCGACGTGAACACGAATCGACCGCCCGGGCGCAGGAGCCGGTGCGCCTCGTGCAGCAGCGCCTCGGGCTCCTCGAGGTGCTCGAAGAGATGGTCCGCGACGATCACATCGGCGCAGCCGTCCGGCAGCGGGATCGACTCGCCAACCGCGCAGAGCCGGTGCGGCGCCGGGTTGCGCGAGAGCGCCTCCTCGTCCGGATCGACCGCGTAGATGGTCTTGCCCTCGAGCGACACCGTCGCGACCTGTCCGAACCACAGCGCCCCACAGCCGAGGTGGATGATGACCTTCGCCGGTGTGACCGCCTCGTCCACGATGCCCTGGTAGATCTCCCAGTAATGCGCGTGGCCGCTGAAGCGAGAATACCACTCGTTTGTCTTCTCATTGAAGCCAACGATCCGGCGGGCAAGTCCCACGATGTCTCCTTGGTGACTCCCGGCGGCGCGAGGACGTCAGCGGCGGGAGGAGGGCCTCACATCACCGAGAGGCTCCCCTGCGAGCGCCGCTCGAGCGTGAGCGCCGGCGGCCGGCGCAGCAGCAGGCGCTCGGCGGAGTCCACGATGAGCTGGAGCAGCATCTCCGCCTGCGGGTTGACCGCGCACTCCTCGCTGTCCCACCGGAAGCGCAGCTCCACCGTCTCGCTCGCTTGCTGGAACGTGAACACCGCGATCACCGACTCGCGGAGCCGCTGCGGCGTCGCCGTCTCGTGCATCCAGCTCCAGGGCTTCACGCGCGCGCTGCCGTTGGCGCCCGCGGAGCTCACCTCGAGGGCGATGAGCTTCGCCTCCTCGGCGAAGCGCTCGAGGACCACGCGCAGCCTCTCCGCCCCGCTCGCGGTCTCGAGCTCGAGCAGCGCTCGCGGCACGGCGCGGCGCAGCGCCTCCACCGTGGCCTCGCGCACGCGACGAGCGTCGCTCCGCTGCGCCCCGAAGAACGGGAAGGAGCCCGCCGTGCGCACCACGATGAACAGCACCAGGCTGCAGGCCACGAGCGCAAGGCCGATCTCGTGCGAGCGGCCGACATAGGCCACCAGCGCGACCACGGTGAACACGAGGCTGAGCCCGTACAGGATCAGCACCGCGCTGCGATGCGAGTGGCCCTTGTCGAGCAGCTTGTGATGGATGTGCGAACGATCGGCCGAGAAGATCGGCCGGCGAGCGACGTAGCGCCGGACCATCGCCGAGATCATGTCGAAGATCGGCAGGCCGAGCGCGAGCAGCGGCACGAGGACGGCGAGCGCGGTGCCGCCCTTGTGCGTGCCCACGCCGAAGAGCGGGATCGCGGCCAGCATGAACCCGAGGAACATGCTCCCGGTGTCGCCCATGAAGATCGTCGCGGGGTGGAAGTTGTGGAACAGGAACCCCACGATGGCGCCCGCGAGCGTCGCCGCGAGGAGGCAGATCACCAGGTTGCCGGGGTAGCCGCCGAGGTACGCGGTGATGAAGTTGGCGACGCAGGCGAAGAAGCCCACGCCCGCCGCGAGCCCGTCGAGGCCGTCGATCAGGTTGACCGCGTTGATGATCGCGACGAACCACGGAATCGTGACCAGGAACGAGAGCGGCCAGAACGACACGTGCCCGAAGTACGGCAGCGTCACGCACTCGAGGCGAAGCCCGAAGCCCCAGGCGATCGACGCGGCGAGGATCTGCGCAAGCAGCTTGTGTCGCGCGCGCATTCCCCGGGTGTCGTCCCAGGCGCCCGCCGCCGCGATCACCAGCCCGCCCAGGAGCAGCCCCACCACGAGCGCGTGCTGCGAGAACCACATCAGCCCGATCTGGGTCCCCATCGCGACCAGGATGAACAGCGGCAGCATGAAGCCGGCCACGATCGCGAGCCCGCCCAGGCGCGGGATGCGCCGGGTGTGCACGCGCCGCGCGGTCGGCTCGTCGACCGCGCCGATGGTGACCGCGAGACGACGCACGAATGGCGTCGCCGCCCACGAAATCACCAGCGCAAGAATTACCGCCGTGAGCGTACTTACCATCGCTCGTTCCTCATCCTCCTCGGGGACTCCCGCACCCTGGCTAAGATGCGGCGCGGCGCGCGACATTCATAGCTCGTCAACATGCAGGCAAGCCCGTCGTTGGTGCGTCCCTACTACCCCAAGTAAGCGCCCCGGACAACCTGAGGACGGGCCAGAAAACCGCTCTGTAACCCGCACGCATCGTCATCGCCCCCATCAATTTACAGTACGGCTGTAAGAACTGCACCGCTAGGAGAGTGCGCTGAGCCGTCCCGGGGACGTTGGCTGCCAAACTCCGCCGATCCGGGCCTGCGGGCCTATCGCGAGACCGGCGTGGGCTTCATCTGCTCAGCCCTGGGGATCTGGCCTGCCTCGCCGGTGCTCCGAGCGTCACTACGGCGCTTGGACTGGTGCACGTAGTGAGTTTCCTCAAGCAGTCATGCTGTTCCTGACGCGACACCCCCCGACCGCCGATTCCATGTGTGACGAGTCCGCGACATCCATTGTTTCGGCGAGGCAGAAGATGTAGGGGGGCGTGACGGGTTCGGCGCGGGGACCAGGCCGCGTGCGTCGGGCACCCACAGCAAGGCAGCGGGGGCGGACCGGCCCGGGCGCAGCGCGGGTGGACGGGGCAGCGCGCGGGATCCGAGGGCGAGAGCGGGCCGGGTCGGCGCGAGCGCGGCCGCGTTCGGGTCAGGCGTCCGGGTCGTCCAGCTCGTAGTACTTCTGCGTCCTGCCGGATGCGAGGATCCTGAACGGATTGCCTGCCACCACGGTGTTGGAGGGCACGTCCTTGTTCACGACGCTGTTCGCGCCGATGATCACGTTGTCCCCGATGGTGATGTCGCCGAAGACGGCGCTCCCCGCCCCCACATAGACGTCGTTGCCCAGCCGCGGGACACCCTGGCTCCCGAAGTTCCTGCCTATCGTGACGTTCTGTCCGACGAGGCAGTTGTCGCCGATGACCGCCCGGGCATGGATCACCACCCCCAGCCCCCAGTAACCCAGCCTGAAATTCGCCCCGATCGTGGCCGACGACGGGATGTAGACCGAGAACAGGAAGCGGTTCAGCCACGTGATCAGCCTGGCCACGAGGGACAGCTTGTTCCGGTAGAAGAAATTACCGATCCGGTACAGCAAGACAGACGGGTTCTTCATGGCGTCGACAGCAGCGGTCTGAACCTGGTGATCGCGTCGTCCAGAGCCGGTTGGCCTGCTTCAACCGCTCGACCGAGCGGCGCGAGGACTCCCGGAGCCACAGCGTGGAGGGAGGAGTCGACGAGCAGGAAATCGAAGTCGTGCTTCCGATCGCCCTCGATCAGAGAGCGACAAGCAACGTGCTGCCCACCGATCCTCCCGTCCGCCGGGGGGGTGAACGAGCCGACGAACAGGAGTCGCTTCTTATCCGTCATTTCCGAGCAACAACATACATCTACGCGGTTCTCTCCAGCAAGCTTGGGCCCCGACGCCCACCGCTGCGCCCCTTCCTACGCGAGCCCTTGACACGCGAGCTCGCTCGGTCACCGCGGAGGACCGCGGACGTCGGAGCGCTTGCGGACCCCGCGGCCGGCGCCATCGACCCCCGGATGACACCTCGACGGAGGGAGCGCTCCCGATAACTGCAGAGCTCGCCGCGGAAAGGACGCTCCTCCAGCATGTCGAGCCGCGCCCGATTCCGCCTCCTTCCGCTGTGTCACGCAGGCCCCCGTACAACCTGGTTGACAGGCTTGGCCCGGCGCCCTACAAGGTCCCCAACCCTAACGCATACGTAAGGGTCAGGGTCCCCGCGATGACAATCCGGCACCATCTCCCCGTCGCCCACGAGGCCCGCGAGCAAAGCATCGGTGGGCCCTTCGCGTCCAGCACGTCCCGAGCGGACGCACCGCTGGGGGCGCCCGACCCCGCCGAGGAGGAGGACCGCCTCCTTCAGGTGGGGGACATCGCCAAGGCGACCGGGAAGACGGTGCGGGCCATCCACCACTACGAGGAGGTCGGGCTGCTCAGGCCGCACGCCCGCTCCAAGGGGCGCTACCGGCTCTACGACAACGCGGCCCTCACGCGGGTCCGGTGGATCGGCAAGCTCCACGACCTCGGCCTGTCGCTGAGCCAGATCCAGCAGATCGTCTCGACGTGGGAGTCGTCCTCGTCGGCCCCCGGCGCGATGTCGCGGATCCGGGACGTCTACCAGCAGAAGCTCGAGGAGGTGCGAGAGCAGATCGCGCACCTCGAGACCCTCGAGCACGAGCTCATCGCGAGCCTGGCCTACCTGGACACCTGCGAGACGTGCGATCCGGCAGAGCTCGTGGCCGCCTGCACGCACTGTAACCTCCACGACAAGAGCCAGGCCGAGCCTGAGCTCGTCGCCGGGATCCGCGGCGGCAATGGGCATTGCCGCCAGGGCTCGAATCACCGCTGAACGAGAACACCATGGGTATCCAACTTCCGATCTACATGGATTATCACGCGACGACGCCGGTCGATCCGCGTGTCCTCGACGCCATGCTGCCGTACTTCAACAGCAAGTTCGGCAACGCCGCGAGCCGGAGCCACGTCTTCGGGTGGACGGCCGAGGAGGCGGTGACCCACGCGCGCGAGACGCTCGCCAGGTTCATCGGCGCCTCGAACCCCAAGGAGATCATCTTCACCTCGGGCGCGACCGAGAGCGACAACATCGCGATCAAAGGGGTCGCCGAGTTCTACAAGGACAAGGGCAACCACATCATCACGAGCGTCATCGAGCACAAGGCGGTGCTCGACACCTGCAAGCGGCTCGAGAAGCAGGGCTACGAGGTCACCTACCTCAAGGTCGACAAGTACGGGATGGTCGATCCGGACGACGTCGCCAGGGCGATCACCGACAAGACGATCCTCGTCTCGATCATGCTCGCCAACAACGAGGTCGGCACGATCCAGCCCATCGCGGAGATCGGCAAGATCACGAAAGCGAAGGGCATCCTCCTCCACAGCGACGCGGTGCAGGGGGTCGGCAAGATCCCGTTCAACGTCGAGCAGATGGGGGTCGACCTCGCGTCGGTGACGGCCCACAAGATCTACGGCCCGAAGGGCATCGGCTGCCTGTACGTGCGCCGGTCGAAGCCGCGCGTCCGCATCACCTCGCAGATGGACGGCGGGGGACACGAGTTCGGCATGCGATCCGGGACGCTCAACGTGCCCGGCATCGTCGGGTTCGCCAGGGCGGCCGAGATCCTCCTCCAGGAGGGCGAGGCCGAGTCGGCGCGCATCCTCTCGCTGCGCGAGCGGCTCCGGAATCGGCTCTGGACCGAGCTCGACGCCATCCAGCTCAACGGCTCGCCCGATCGACGGCTGCCGGGCAACCTCAACGTGTCGTTCAGCTTCGTCGAGGGCGAGGCCATGATGATGGCGATCAAGGACGTGGCGGTCTCCAGCGGCTCGGCGTGCACGAGCGCCAGCCTGGAGCCCTCGTACGTCCTCCACGCGATGGGGATCGGCGACGACCTCGCCCACTCCTCCATCCGCTTCGGGCTCGGGCGCTTCACCACCGAGGAGGAGGTCGACTACGTCGCCGACCTCGTGATCCGGAAGGTGAACAAGCTGCGCGACATGTCGCCGCTCTACGAGATGCACAAAGAGGGGATCGACATCAACAGCGTGCAGTGGGCGGCCCACTGACGAGCGGCGCGCAGGCGCCCCTCCGTCAGGTCAAGGTTTCAAGAGAAGAAGGGAACGGTCGAGGAGAGAGCCATGGCATACAGCAACAAGGTCATCGAGCACTACGAGAACCCGCAGAACGTCGGGACGCTCGACAAGAACGACGACCACGTCGGCACCGGGCTCGTCGGCGCTCCGGCCTGCGGCGACGTCATGCGCTTGCAGATCAAGGTCGGCGAGGGCGGCGTCATCGAGGACGCGAAGTTCAAGACGTTCGGCTGCGGATCGGCCATCGCGTCGTCGTCGCTCGCCACGGAGTGGCTGAAGGGCAAGACGATCGATGAGGCGGAGACGATCAAGAACAGCATGATCGCCGAGGAGCTCCACCTGCCGCCGGTGAAGATCCACTGCTCGGTCCTCGCCGAGGACGCCATCAAGAGCGCGATCGCCGACTTCCGGGCCAAGCAGCAGGCGAAGAAGGCGATCTCCGGCGCGACGGCGACCACGGGGAGCCCGGAGAGCGCCGCGACGGCGAGCGCGGAGTAACAGCGCCGGTCCTCCGGGCGGAGGCCGCCCACGGCACCGGAGAGGAGCAACGCGATGCAGAGCAACGAGGAGACGACCACGACCACGGCGGCGGACAGCGGGAGCTACCCCGCGCCGGTCGCGACGGCGGACGCCGGGCACGCGCACGACGGCGGCGCGCCGGGCGGGGCAGAGGCCAAGGCGAAGCGGACGCTCGCGGTGAGCGACGCCGCGGTCGAGGCCATCCGGGGCCAGCTCGCCAAGCGCGGCACGCCCGAGGGCGCCATCCGGGTCGGCATCCGCGGCGGCGGCTGCTCCGGGTTCTCCTACGTCATCGAGTTCGACGACCGGCCACCCCGGTCCGGCGATCTCGTGCTGGAGTTCGCGGAGCCGGGCAAGGCCACGGTGCGCGTCCTCTGCGACAAGAAGAGCATCATCTACCTGAGCGGCTCGGTGCTCGACTGGGAGAAGACGCTCATGTACCAGGGCTTCAAGTTCAAGAACCCGCAAGAGGCGACGCGCTGCGGCTGCGGGCACTCGTTCACGGTGGCCTGAGCCGGCCGCCGCTCGCGCCCGCCCCCGCCGCCGAGGCGCCTCCCCCGAGCACGTCATGACCGATCCCTTCGATACCCTGGGCGTCGAGCCTCGGTTCGACCTCGACCTGCGCGCGCTGGAGCAGCGCCACCGCGATCTCTCGCGCGCGCTCCACCCGGATCGCTACGCGGGCGCGCCCGCGGCCGAGCGGCGGCTCGCGCTGGGGCGCGCGATCGAGGCGAACGACGCGCTGCGCGTGCTCAGGGATCCGATCCGCCGGGCCGAGGCGCTGCTCCAGCGCGCGGGGCTCGCGCGGGGCGAGGAGGCCGGGCAGAAGGCCTCCCCCGCCCTGCTCATGGAGATGATGGAGTCGCGCGAGGAGCTCTCGGAGGCGGCGAAGCGGAGCGACAGCGCGCGGATCGCGCGCCTCGGCGAGGCGATGCGGGCGCGCGAGCAGGCGAGCCTCGCCGCGATCCAGGGCGCCTTCGCGGCCGCAGGGGGCGATCCCGACAAGCTGAAGGGCGTGCTCGCCTTGCTGAGCGAGCTCCGCTACATCCGGCGCTTCCTCGATGAAGTGAGCGCAATCGAAGAAGAACTCACGGTTCAGACATGACCCTCCTCGAGATTTTCGACCCCAAGGCCAGGCCAAGCCCGATCGGCATCGATCTCGGGACGACGAACTCGCTCGTCGCCCGCGTGCGTGACGGCCGCCCGATGGTCATCGACGACTGCAACGGAGAGCGCCTCGTGCCGTCGGTGGTGCACTACGACGAGCGCGGCAACGCCATCGTGGGCCACAGCGCGCGGCGGCTCGCGCAGGGCCACCCCCGCGAGACGATCGTCAGCGTGAAGCGCTTCATGGGCCGCGGCGCGAACGACCCGGAGACGCGGCGGCTCGGGCCGTACGAGTTCGTGGAGCCGAAGGGCGCCGAGGACGCGAAGAGCGTGCGCTTCAAGGTGCGCGAGCAGGTCGTGACGCCCGTCGAGGTGTCGGCGGAGATCTTGAAAGAGCTCCGCACCTCGGCCGAGCGCGAGCTCCGGTCCGTGGGCGGCGCGGTGATCACGGTGCCGGCCTACTTCGACGACGCGCAGCGGCAGGCGACGAAGGACGCCGGCCGGCTGGCCGGGCTGGAGGTGCTGCGCCTGCTCAACGAGCCGACGGCCGCGGCGCTCGCGTACGGGCTCGACAAGCAGCAGAACGGGCTGTTCACGGTGTACGACCTCGGCGGCGGGACGTTCGACATCACCGTCCTCCTGCTCGACAACGGGGTGTTCCAGGTGAAGTCGACCGGGGGCGACAGCGCGCTCGGCGGCGACGACATGGACCGGGCGCTCGCGGAGCGGCTGCTCGCGGAGATGGGGGCGACCCGGCGCACGCCCGAGGTGGTGCGGCTCGCGCTCGACACGGCCCGCAGCATCAAGCACGCGCTGACCGACGCGGAGCGGGTGGAGATCGAGCTGCCTGTGCAATCAGGCGGCCACGGCGAGGCCGGGGCGACGGGCGGCGCGGCGTCGAAGGTCGTCACCGTCACGCGCGACGAGCTCGACGCGCTGATCGCGCCGCTGCTGGAGCGCACCGGCGTCGCCTGCCGCCGCGCGCTGCGCGACGCGGGCGTGGAGGCGCGGGACGTCGACGGCGTGATCCTCGTGGGCGGCGCGACGCGCGTGCCGTACGTGCGCGAGTACGTGGCGAAGCTGTTCGGCAAGGAGCCGCTCAAGGACATCGATCCGGAGGAGGTCGTCGCGCTGGGCGCGGCCATCCAGGCCGACATCCTGGCCGGCTCGATGGAGCGCGCGGACGAGGTGCTGCTGCTCGACGTGCTGCCGCTGTCGCTCGGCATCGAGACGATGGGCGGCGTCGCCGAGAAGATCTTGCCGCGGAACACGACGATCCCGGCGGGGGCGCGGCAGGTCTTCACGACCTACGCGGACAACCAGACCGGGTTCGACCTGCACATCGTGCAGGGCGAGCGGGAGCTCGCCGTCGACTGCCGGTCGCTCGCGCGCTTCGTGCTGAAGGGGATCCCGCCGATGCCGGCGGGCATGGCGCGGCTCGAGGTGACGTTCCGCGTCGACGCCGACGGCCTGCTCGGGGTGACCGCGCGCGAGCTGACCACCGGGGTCGAGCAGAAGGTCGAGGTCAAGCCGAGCTACGGGCTGACCGACGAGGAGGTGGAGAACATGCTCCTCGCGGCGCTGGATCACGGGGAGGAGGACCTGCTCAAGCGGCGGCTCGTCGAGGCGCGGGTCGAGGGCGAGCGCGTGTCGATGGCGACGCGCAAGGCGCTCTCCGCCGACGCCGACCTGCTCGGGCCGGGCGAGCGCGAGGCGATCGAGGGCGCGCTGAGCGCGCTCGACGCGGCGATCCGCGGGGACAGGCCGGGGCTGATCCAGGCGCGCACGGAGGCGCTCGACGAGGCGACGCGCGCGTGGGCGGGGCGGCGGATGGACCGCGCGGTGGCCCGGGCGATCGCGGGCAAGCAGGTCGAGGACGTCGAGGCGACGGTCGCCGCGGCGAGGGGCGTGGACGCGCACCTGGCCGAGCACGCAGGGAACGACGCGAGCCGCGCGCCGGCCGAGGCGGGCGGCGTGAGCCAGCCATCGGCGGGCGTGGAGGCGAGGAGGAGCTGATGGCCAAGGTCCGTTTTCTGGCGCATGGCCGGGCGTGGGAGAGCGAGGTCCCGGTGGGCTCGACCGTCCTCCAGGCCTCGAAGGCCGTGGGCGCCCCCGAGGGCGACGCGTGCGGCGGCGTCTGCGCGTGCTCCACGTGCCACGTCTACGTCACCAAGGGGCGCGAGCTCCTCAGCGAGGCCGAGGAGGACGAGGAGGACATCCTCGACAAGGCCTTCGACGTGCGATCGACCAGCCGCCTCGGCTGTCAGGCGAAGATCCTGAGAGACGGCGACATCGAGGCGGAGGTCTCCCGGGAGAGCCTCGACGCGTTCTACAACGAGCACCCGAACGTGAAGGATCCGCGCAAGGCCTGAGCCGTCCGCGCGCCCGCCCGAGCGGGCTGGGCGCGCCGGCCTAGGACGGCGGCCTCACCTTCGCCGTCGGCGGCTTCGGCTCGCGCGGCGCGGGCGGCGGATTGCGGAGCTTGTCGAGCTCGGTGCGCGCCTCCGTGGTGATGCGGCGGGCGATGTGGGCGAAGGCGGAGGCGGCCTCCCTGGCCGGCGGCGTCGAGAAGATCGCGACGAGGTGCTGCGCGGCCGTCTTCCTGCCGATGGGGACGAGGAAGAAGGTCAGGGCGGCGAGGAGGAACACGACGCCGTTCGTGAGGCGCTTGAAGAAATCGCCGACCACAGGCGCCGAGGGTAGAGGGTGCGCGCGGCCGGGGCCCAGTTCTCGGGTATTCAAGCGCACGCGCTGGACCGCAAAGCGCGCTGCGCGGCCGGACCGCCCCATGCTCTTCACCCCTTGCCGGCGCGCGGGGGGCTCACGACAAACGAAGCGCGCGGTTCGGGTGGAGGCGCCTGGCCGCAGAGGCCGATCGCCCCGGCTCCGCCGCAGGATCGGCGCGATCGCCCGCTCGAGACAAGGAGGGGAGTGACATGGTCAAGCCTGTTCTATTGACGACGATGCTCGCAGCGTTCCTGTCGGCCGCGACGGCGGCGCAGGGGCAGGACGCGACGGGAGGGCAAACCACCCAGGCCGGCAAGGCCACGCTCAGCAAGGCGGATCGGGAGTTCGTCGAGGAGGCGGCGCTGGGAGGGCTCGTGGAGGTGCGGCTCGGGCAGCTCGCGCAGCAGCGGGCCGGGAGCCCGGACGTGAAGAGCTTCGGACAGCGGATGATCGACGACCACTCGGCCGTGAACAAGCGGCTCGCGGAGCTCGCGCAGCGCAAGGGCGTGCTCGTGCCCAAGGAGCTCGATCAGAAGCACCGCGAGAAGGTCGACGAGCTGTCCAAGAAGGCAGGGGCCGATTTCGACCGCGCGTACACGAGCGAGATGGTCGACGACCACGAGAATGACATCAAGGCGTTCGAGAAGGCGTCGAAGGAGGCGAAGGACGCCGACCTGAAGAGCTTCGCCGCCGGGACGCTCCCGAAGCTCCGGGAGCACCTCGCGCAGGCGAGGCAGATCCACGACAAGGCGAAGGGGAAATAGCGGCGCGAGGGCGCCGGTGGCGCGCGGCGAGCCGGCCCGAGCGCCGGCCGCCCGCCGGCTTCGCCGCGCGCGGCGCCGACGGGCTCAGGCTCAGGCGACGCCGCGCGCCGCGCGCTGAGGCGCCTCCGCGGGCGGCGGGGTCGTCCTCGACCTCGCCGCGCCGCGGACGGGCGCGAGCCTGGCCTTGAGCTTCTGGTAGGCGGCGACGTCGACCGGCTCGCCCCGGACCCAGGCGCGGAGGAACGGCGCCACCGCGGGCTCCCACGAGGTCGAGAGGCGCAGGGCGAGGAACTCGCCGTAAAGCGCGGTGAAGAGCGTCTCGAGCTCCTCGATGAGGTACATGCGCTCGTAGAACTGCTCGTCGGCGGCGTCCTTGACGACGCTCGGGATCTTGACGCCGGAGAGCGCGAACGCGTCGGCGTTGAAGAGGAAGGCATACTCGAGCTCGCCGCGGGTGACGCGGACGCGCGCCTGCGAGGGGAGCTTGCCCTGGCGCAGGGCCTCGTGGGCCTCGGGGGCGCTGCTCGGCGCCGCGCCCTTGAGCCGGCTCTGCTCCTTCTCCTGGACGAGCGTGATCTGCCCCTCGAGCCAGAGCTCGCAGGCGCCGAGGGCGTCCAGGGAGAAGCGGCCCTCGAAGAGCTCGCTCTCGAACCAGAGCCAGACCAGGAATTCACGGCCGACGAAGCGGCGCTGCTCGATCAGCTCGGCGAGGCCCACAGGGCACCTCCAGCGGTGGAATCTGCGTGAAAGACGGTGGGCTTGAGGAGCTCGAAGGCGGTCTGCTGCTCGCTCGTGAGGCCGAGCTCCCGGGCGGCCGTGTAGGGGCTCTCGGGCACGAGATCGAGCTCGAAGGTGTCCTCGAAGAGCTCGGCGAGCCCCTCGTGCGCGCGCGGCGACTGGTTCCAGAACCGGACGACGCCGGCCTCGAGGTTCCAGGAGAGGTCGACGACCTTCATCACCGGCATGAGCTGCGCGCGGAGCTTGCGCGACACGACCGCGCGGAGCTCCTCTTTCTCGCGCCGCCCGAGCTTCTCGCGCCCGCGCTTGGCGAGGTGCTCGCGCTCGGCCTCGGCGAAATGCGCCTTGAAGAGGGCCGAGGGCACCTGCCAGCGATCGGTCCTGAGGCCGAGGTTCAGGTAGGAGTTGAAGAAGATCTTGCCGTGATCGAGCTCGCAATCGAGCGGGTTCTCGATGGAGCACCACCCGGCGCGCTGCTCGGCGTCCTCCTCGACCGTGAGCGGCCGGAACGCGCGGAGCTGGATTCGCTCGACGAACCTGTCCCGGAACCCGTCCGGCAGGTCGCCGCGGACGTAGAACTTCGAGAATGAGATGGATCCTTTGAGTGCGCCCAAACGATCGTCCTTTCGTCTCGTGAGGGCACGGAGGTAGCCGAGCGGATCCGGGGGGTCAAAAAAACCGGACCGGGGTTCCGGGAGGGCCCTGGAGGGGCCGCGGCGAGGCGCGATCGGGATCGGGGTTCGGGCTGTCAGAGCGGCTCGGCCAGGGGCGGACGCAGCCAGCGGCCCGAGAGCGGGCCCGTGAGGTAGTAGCGGTAGCGGAGGAAATAGGGGTGCTCGTCGGGGCCGCAGAACATGACGGTGGACCGCAAGAAGCGGCCGAAGGCGTCGGTGTCGGACGCAGCCGAGAGCCTGTGGCCGATGGCCGGTCTGGATGTCGCGGGGAAGAGGGCGGGCGCGCCCGCCGAGAACCCGCTCGGCAGCGCGCACGGCGCGGGCAAGGCGTGACGCGGTCTGGATGTGGCGCTGTCGGGGTCCGGAGCGGAGGCCTCCGTGGCCTCAACGTCGGTCGGCGCGGCCGGCGCGGCGGAGGCCTCCCTGGCCTCAACGTCGGTCGGCGCGGCGGAGGCCTCCCTGGCCTCAACGTCGGTCGGCGCGGCGGAGGCCTCCCTGGCCTCAACGTCGGTCGGCGCGGCCGAGGCTGTCGGCGCGGCCGAGGCTTCCCTGACCTCAACGTCGGTCGGGACCGCGTCGCAGCCCGCCACGCCCTGCACCGAGCAGAAAAGAACCAGCCCCGACAGCGCGCCCCCGCTCGCCCTGGACACCGTCACGACTCCGTCCACACGGTAAATTGGCACCGGCGGTCATCGCCAGCGCGCCGCCAGGGAGGAGCAACCGCGATGCCGCCACGCCCGCGCAATCGCGGCGCGGTGGGCACCCCGGCGGACAGCTCGGACGGCCGGCTCTCGGAAGCTGATCAGACGTTGAAGAGGAAGTGCGTGACGTCGCCGTCCTGGAAGACGTAGGTCTTGCCCTCGACGCGCAGCTTGCCGGCGGCGCGGATGGCGGCCTCGGTGCGGTGCTCGACGAGGTCGTCCACCTTGTAGACCTCCGCCCGGATGAAGCCCTTCTCGAAGTCGCTGTGGATGACCCCCGCCGCCTGCGGCGCCGTGGACCCCACCGGGATCGTCCAGGCGCGGATCTCCTTGGGACCCGCCGTGTAGTAGCTCTGGAGGCCGAGGAGCCGGTAGGCCTCGCGCGCAAGCGTCGCGAGCGCCGGCTCCTTCATGCCGAGGCTCTCGAGCATCTCCTTGCGCTCGTCGGGCGCGAGCTCGTTGAGCTCCGACTCGAGCTTGCTGCAGACCGGCACCACGCCGCTGCCCTCGGAGGCCGCGCGCTCGCGCACCTTCGACGCGAGCGGGCCCGTGCCGGAGACGTCGGACTCGTCGACGTTCGCCACGTAGAGGACCTTCTTCGCCGTGATCAGGCCGAACGTCTTCACGACCTTCCGCTGCTCGTCGTCGAAGGCGAGCCCGCGGACGGGCTTGCCGGCCTGGAGCGCCTCGAGGCAACGCTCCATGAGCGCGATCTTGGGCAGGAGCTCCTTGTCACCCTTCGCTTGCTTCCGCGTGCGCTCCAGCATCCCCTCGAGAGAAGCGAGGTCGGCCAGCATGAGCTCGGTCTCGATCGTGTCGATATCGCGAAGCGGGTCGACGCCGCCGTCGACGTGGACGACGTCGGCGACCGTGAAGCAGCGGACCACGTGGAGAATCGCATCCACCTCGCGGATATGACTGAGGAATTTGTTTCCCAGCCCCTCGCCCGTGCTCGCGCCGCGCACGAGCCCGGCGATGTCGACCACCCGCACCATGGCGGGGATGATCTTCTCGGTCTTGATGTACTTCGCGAGCGTGGTGAGCCGGTCGTCAGGGACAGGGACGGCGCCGATGTTGGGCTCGATCGTGCAGAACGGGTAGTTCTGCGCCTCGGCCTTGGCGGCCGTCAGCGCGTTGAACAGGGTGCTCTTGCCCACGTTGGGCAGTCCGACGATGCCGACCTCGACGCTCATGGCGCGCACGTCTAGCACAGGCCGGGTCGCGCGGCCCGGCTCCCTGGTAGAGCGGCCTTAAGGACATCCCCGATAGGCGCGGCAGCGTGAGCGCCGCGATCTGGGGCGCGGATCACGCCGCTCGGCCGCCGTAGGCGCAACCTCGGTCGGCTTCCTCCGTAGGCGCAACGTCGGTCGGCTTCCTCCGCCGACGCAACCTCGGTCGGGTGCCGGGCTCAACCTCGGTCGGCGGGTCGGGTCGCCGGTGGCTCAACCTCGGTCGGGTCGGTTCAACCTCGGTCGGGTCGATTGATGACCACCACTCACAGATCCTCGTCTTCCAGCGCCGATTGTGCCCGGCCACGACCGGATGCACTTCTGGACGCGCAACGGGACCTCCTGCCGGTCCCGGAAGAGGAGAACGCCATGCGTGCCGTAGGACTCCACCGTTATCTTCCGATCAACCACCCCGAGAGCCTGCTCGACCTCGAGCTCCCGGAGCCGACGCCGGGGCCGCGCGACCTGCGCGTGCGGGTGCGCGCGGTGGCCGTGAACCCGGTGGACGTGAAGGTCCGCGCCCCGAAGCCCAAGGTCGAGGACCCGCCGCGCGTGCTCGGCTGGGACGCCGCCGGCGTCGTCGAGGCGGTGGGCGCGGACGTCGGCGCGTTTCGACCGGGGGACCAGGTCTACTACGCGGGGAGCATCGCGCGGCCGGGCAGCAACGCCGAGGTGCACCTCGTCGACGAGCGGCTGGCGGCGCGGATGCCGCAATCCCTCGGCTTCGCCGACGCGGCGGCGCTGCCCCTCACCTCGCTGACCGCGTGGGAAGGGCTCTTCGAGCGCCTCGGCGTCGACCGCGACGGGCGCGACGCGGGGCGCTCGGTGCTCGTCATCGGCGGCGCCGGCGGCGTGGGCTCGATGGTGGTGCAGCTCGCGAAGGCCGCAGGGCTGCGCGTCGTCGCCACCGCGTCGCGCGAGGAGAGCCGGGCGTGGGCGCGCGACCTCGGCGCAGACCACCTCGTCGACCACCGCGCGCCGCTCCGCCCGCAGCTCGAGGCCGCGGGGCTGCAGCACGTGGAGCTGATCTTCAACACGCAGAGCACCGAGGCGTGGTGGGACACGATGGCGGACCTCGTGGCGCCGCTCGGGCGCATCGTGGGGATCGTCGAGACGTCCGGGCCGCTCGATCTCGGGAAGCTCAAGTCGAAGAGCGCGAGCTTCGCGTGGGAGCTGATGTTCACGCGAGCGCTCTACGAGACGCCGGACATGGCCGCGCAGCGGGAGATCCTCGCGCGCGTGGCCACCTGGGTGGACGAGGGGCGGCTTCGCACCACGCGCCGCGAGCACCTCGGCCCGATCAACGCGGCGAACCTGCGCGCCGCGCACGCGCGCATCGAGTCGGGGCAGGCGGTGGGCAAGGTCGTGCTGGAGGGGTGGGGCTGACCGCGAGGTCTGCGGCGGCATCCGCGAAGCGGGGGCGCGCATCAGGCAAGCTCGGCCGCGCCCTCCCGTCGCGCCCTACAGCGCCTGCTGCGTCGAGCGCGAGGGCTGTGCGTTCGGGAGGCGCTGCTACGCTTGCGATGACATGGCCGAGCCCACGTGGAAGAAGCTCGTCGACCAGCTCAAGAGCGAGGGGCACAGGAGCCCTTACCTCGACCGCCTCCGTCAGCGCCTGCCCACCTCCGGCCCCGCGGACCTCGCCGGCGAGATCCTCCGGGAGATGGCCTCGGCGCTCGGGAGGTCCGAGGACAAGATCAACGTCGCGCTGCTGGAGCTCGAGCTGCAGGGCAAGGCGCTCGACGAGCTCGCCCGGAGCGAAGGCGCGGGCCCGGGAGAACGTGCGGCGCGGGTCGCGGCCTTCAACCGGCAGCGGGAGGCGGCCAAGCAGGCGGTCTGGGAGCTGCGCGTGCACCGGGAGGCGCTCGGGTTCCGGCGCAACGACGACCTCGCCGAGCTGTACCCCATCCCGCCGAAGCGCGCGTAGCCGCCGCCGGTCATCCGAAGAACGAGCGGACGGCGGCCGCCACACGGTCGATCTCCTCGTCCGTGAGCTCGGGGAAGATGGGGAGCGCGAGCGTCTCGCGCGCCGCGGCCTCGGCGACCGGGAGCGAGCCGGCCGGGGGGCCGAGCGGCGCGAAGCAGGGCTGGAGGTGCAGCGGCGCCGGGTAGTAGACCTCGGCGCCGATGCCCCGCTCGGCGAGGAAGCTGCGCAGCGGGTCGCGCCGGGAGCCGTCCTCGAGGCGGATGACGTACTGGTTGAACGTGTGCCCGGCGGAGCCGGCGCCGGGCAACACGACGGGCAGGCCCGCCCCGCCGAGGAGCGCCGCGTACCGCGCGGCGTGGCCGCGGCGCCGCGCGAGGAGCGCGCCGACGTGCGGGAGCTTGCGCCGGAGGAGCGCCGCCTGGAGCGCGTCGAGCCGGAAGTTGCCGCCGACCAGCGTGTGGTGGTGCTTCCTCGGAGCCCCCTGGGCGCGCAGCGACCGGACGCGCTCGGCCAGATCGTCGCGGTCGGTGGTCACGAGCCCGCCGTCACCGAAGCCGCCGAGGTTCTTGGTCGGGAAGAACGAGAAGCACCCCATGAGCCCGAGCGCGCCCGCGCGGCGGCCCGCGCGCTCGGCGCCGAAGGCCTGGGCCGCGTCCTCGATGACCGGCAGCCCGCGGCCACGCGCAGCCGCGAGGAGCTCGTCCATCGGGGCGCAGTCGCCGAAGAGGTGGACCGCGATGACGGCCCGGGTGCGCTCGGTCAGGACACGCGCCACGGAGGCGGGATCCACGTTGAACGAGCCGGGGAGCACGTCCGCGAAGACCGGCCGCGCGCCGGTGCGGTGGACGGCGCCCGCGGTCGCGAAGAACGTGTACGCGGGGCACACCACCTCGTCGCCCGCGCCGATGCCGAGCGCCATCAGCGCGACGAGCAGCGCGTCGGTGCCGGACGAGACGCCGATGGCGTGCCGGACGCCGAGGTACGCGGCGCACGCCGACTCGAACGCCTCGACCTCCGCCCCGAGGATGTACTGGCCGCTGCGGAGGACCGACTGGAACACGGCGGAGAGCTCGTCCTGCATGGCGAGATCGCCACGGGCGCGGTCGAAGAAGGGGACGGGCGGCGGCGTCATTCGTCGATGTCCTCCGCCGCGGGGAGGTCGCGGTAGCGGCGCACGGCCGTGGCCCGGGGCGCGGGGAGCGGCGCGTCCTCGTCGAGGTCGAGGCAGCGGACGACGTCGCCGCGGCGCTCGTAGCGGTAGCCGCTCTCGGGGCAGCGCATCAGGCCGTCGCTCGAGGCGACGAGCTTGTGGCCGTGGCGGCTCATCCACCCGGTGCGCCGGGCCGGTACGCCGGTGACGAGCGCGTAATCGGGCACGTCGCGGGTGACCACGGCGCCGGCGCCGATGAAGGCGTGGCGCCCGATCGTGACGCCGCAGACGACGGTGGCGTTGGCGCCCACCGTGGCGCCGCGGCGGATGCGCGTCCTGTCGAGGAAGGCGCGGCGGTCGATCTGCGCGCGCGGGTTGATGACGTTGGTGAGCACGGCGGACGGGCCGAGGAACACGTCGTCCTCGACGAGGGTGCCGTCGTAGACCGACACGTTGTTCTGGATCCGGACGCCGTCCCCGATGACGGCGCTGCCCGCGACGAAGACGTTCTGCCCGAGGACGCAGGCACGGCCGATCCGCGCGCCCGCGGAGACATGGCAGAAGTGCCAGATCTTCGTCCCCTCGCCGACGTCGCAGGGCTCGTCGATGCACGCCAACGCGTGCGCGAAGAACGGCCTCCCGGGCTGGCTCATGGCGCGGCCTCCGCGGACGGCGCGCGGCCCGGGGCGCCTTCTCCCGGCCCGGCCGGCGGCGCGGCGCGCGTCGGGGGCGCGGGCGCGGCCCAGAGCCCCCAGGCGCCGCGCGTCTCGAGCGGCGGGCCGGCGAACGCGCTCACGGACGGCCTGACGCGCCCGATGAGGTAGGCCGCGCCCACATCGGCGGCGCGGCGCGCGAGCGACGCGGGGTCGTCGAAGCTCGACCGGACCGGCGGATCGCGCGGGTCGATCGAGCGATCCGGGTGCGCGTCCCCGGGGCGGCCCAGCGCGGCGAGCGTGGCGAGGTGGCCATAGTCGATGACCTCGACGAGGACCGGCGCGGCGGGGGGCGTGAGCTCCGCGGCGGCGCGGCCGATGGCGACCTCGTCGGTGCGCGGGTTGAAATGCTCGCGGCGCAGGTGGGGCCGGAAAACGACCCCGACGAAGAGCACCACCAGCAGCGCGCCGCCGAGCGCGCGCCGCGCCCCGCTCGAGGCGCCGCGGAAGGCGCGCGCGGTGAGATCCCCGACGGCGAGCGCGAGCAGGAGCAGCGCGAGGAGGGTGGCGCGCTCGGGGTGATGCGTGGGGGCGCCGTCGCGCACGAGGGCGAGCGAGAGCGCCGCGATCTGGAAGGCGGCGACCGCGCCGGGGAGCGCGTAGGGGAGCGCCGCGCGGAGGAGCGGCGGGAACGCGCGGGGCGCCCGCGCCCCGCGCGCGGAGGAGCGGCGGGCGCGCCAGGCGACGAGGGCGAGGGCGATGGGGCTCAGGAAGAGCTCCGGCTCCTCGCGGACCATCGCGGCGGGGTACGCGAAGAGCCGCAGCAGGCTGCCATCACCGCCCGGGCTGACCGCGTTGCGGTAGGCGGCGACGCGGGCCAGGAAGTGCAGCGCCTCGCCGTGGGCGACGCGGTTCCACGCGATCCACGCCGCGGGCCCGGCGAGGGCGACGAGCGCCGCGAGCGCGAGCTTCGCCTGCGCGGCGCGGCCCTGGCCGAGGCGGGCGGCCGCGAGCAGCGCCAGCGCCGCGAAGGCGACGGCGACGGGCCATGGCTCGTACCGGGACAGCGTGGCGAGCACGAGCGCGAGCGCGCCGAGGAGCGCGCGCCCGGCCGGCGGCGCGGGCCCGGCCGGCGGCGTGACGAGCGAGGCTACCGCGAACAGCGAGAGGGCCGCGGCCGGCAGCTCGGGGACCGTCGCCACGCCGAGGCACGCGCTCCAGGGGAACGCGCCGGCGAGCAGCGCGCCGGCGAGCGCGGCGCGGCGGTCGCCGGTGATCCAGCGCGCGGAGACGTAGACGAGCGCGGCCGACGCGAGGCCGAGCGCGAACGCGACGGCGCGGGCGACGTCCAGGGTCGGCGCGAGGAGGAGGAAGAGCGCGCCGTTGAGCCAGAAAGGGACAGGGAGCCAGCTCGTCCCGGTCGGGTCGAGCTGAGGCGCGTGGGCCCACGCCTGCGCGAGGACCACGCGCGCGAAGTCGTCGTCGCTGACGGCCCGGAAGCCGAGCGCGAGGACCAGCGCGGAGACAGCAGCCTTGGCGAGGGCGACGAGGGCCAGGTCGCGCGCGAAGGGGGCGGCGGAGGCCGGTGCCCCCCCCATGGACGACCCGTCGTCGAGCGCCCCGCCCGCTTCCCTCCCCGGCGCGGGAGCGGGCCGTAGCACGCGCGCCTACTTCTCCTGGGATCGCTCGAACTCGCGCAGCTCGCGATCGCCCGCCGAGGAGAGGTAGGCGAGCGACACGCTCGTCGCCATGAAGACGGCGGCGCAGACGGCCGTGAGGCGGGTCATGAAGTTGCCCGCGCCGCGGCCGCCGAACACCTGCGCCGTGGCGCCGCCCATGGCCGAGCCCATCCCGCCCCCGCGCCCCTGCTGGAGGAGCACGACGAGGATCAGGAACAGGCAGACGAACACGTGCACGATGTTGAGGAGCGTGTGAAGCATCGGCGTCTTTCTGCTGGGAGATTCTGGCCCGCGCGGCGGGCCCGGGGGCAACCTCGGCTGGAGGGCAGGCCGGCGCTCCCGCGGTGAGGCGGGAGCGGCCCGCGATCTACCCCTGTTCCGCGCGCTCCGCCAGTCGGTGCGCGGCATCGACGATCTTGGCGAAGCCGGCGGCGTCGAGCGAGGCCCCGCCGACGAGCGCGCCGTCGATGTCGTCCTGGGCGAGCAGCCCCTCGGCGTTGTCGGCCTTGACGCTGCCGCCGTAGAGGATGCGCGTGACGGAAGCGAGGTCCTCCGAGGCCTTCGCGAGGAGGCCGCGGATGAACGCGTGCACCTCCTGGGCGTCCTCGGCGCGCGCGACCTTGCCCGTGCCGATCGCCCAGACCGGCTCGTAGGCGATGACGCCGAAGCCGGGCTGCTTCGCGAGCTCGTCGAGGAAGGCGCGGACCTGGCGCTCGACCACGGCGAGCGTGTCGCCCGCCTCGCGCTCCTCGAGCGTCTCGCCGACGCAGACGATGGGCCGCAGCTCGGCGGCGATCGCCGAGGCGACCTTCCGGGCGACCGACTCGTCCGTCTCGGCGAAGAGCTGCCGCCGCTCGCTGTGGCCGAGGATGACCCAGGTCGCGCCGGCGTCCTTGAGCATGCCCGAGGAGATCTCGCCGGTGAACGCCCCGGAGAGCTCCGGGCTCATGTTCTGCGCCGCGATGCCGACCTCGCTCTTCGCCTCCGCGAGCTCGTGCGCCACGGCGGCGATCGCCGTGAACGGCGGGGCGACCACCACCTCGGCCCGGGTGAGCTCGCGGGTCGCCTTGGCGACGGCCGCCGCCAGGGGACAGGCGTCCTGCCCACCGGCGTTCATCTTCCAGTTGCCGGCGATGAGCGGACGACGCGAGGCCGCCCGCGGGGCGGCGCCCGTGTCTTCGGGCGTGCCCCCGTCGTTCACGGGCTTCACTCGCTCACCTCGGACAACCGGAGCGCCTCGACGCCCGGCAGCCGCTTGCCCTCGATGAGCTCGAGGGAAGCGCCGCCGCCGGTCGAGATGTGGTTGAAGCCGCGGGCGATCTCCTCGCCGGCCACCTTGACGGCCGCCGCGCTGTCGCCGCCGCCGACCACGGTGAAGCCGGGCGCATTGCTCATGATGCGCGCGACGTCGAACGTGCCCTTGGAGAAGGCCGGCGTCTCGAAGAGGCCCATGGGGCCGTTCCAGAACACCGTCTTCGACTTCTCGATCGCCTTGCCGAAGAGCTCGACCGAGCGCGGCCCGATGTCGAGCGCCATCGTGCCCTCGGGGATCGCGTCGACCGACGCGGAGTCGCCCTGCGTCGCGTCGATGCCCGAGGCGACGACCACGTCGACCGGCAGGAGGAGCTGGATGCCCCGGTCGCGCGCCTTGCTCATGATCGTGCGCGCGAGCGGGAGCTTGTCCTCCTCGATGCGGCTCTTCTGCACGTTCTTGCCCTGCGCGGCGAGGAAGGTGTTCGCCATCGCGCCGCCGATGCACAGGGTGTCGACCACGTTGAGGAGCGCCTCGACGACGTCGATCTTGTCCGAGACCTTGGCGCCGCCGAGGACGGCGACGTACGGCTTCTCCGGGCGATCGACGAGCCGGCTCAGCGCCTTCAGCTCCTTCTGCAGGAGGAGGCCGGCGGCGCGCTCGCGCATGAGGCGCGGCAGCGCGTGCACCGACGCGTGGGCGCGGTGCACGGCGCCGAAGGCGTCGTCGACGTAGACGTCGCAGAGCTCGGCGAGCTGGCGCGCGAAGGCCTCGTCGTCCTGCTCCTCCTCCGGGTGGAAGCGGAGGTTCTCGAGCAGGCAGATCTGGCCCGCCCGGAGGTCGTAGATGACCTTCTTGGGCGAGTCGCCGACACAGTCGTCCGGCAGGTGGACCTCGTAGCCGGTGAGCTCACTGAGCCGCCCCCCGCACGGCTCCAGCGAGAGCCCCTCGGTCTTGCCCGGCTTCGGGCGGCCGAGGTGCGACGCGAGGATCACCTTCGCGCCCGCTTCCATGACGAGCTTGATCGTCGGGATCGCCTCGCGGATGCGCGAGTCGTCCGTGATCTTGCCCGTCTTCTTGTCGAGCGGGACGTTGAAGTCGACGCGGATGAAGACGCGCTTGCCGCTGAGGCCGGCGGCGTCGCCGGCCTGGGCAAGGTCCTCGACGGAGCGGATTCCGGTGAGCTTCACGGCGCTATACGCCCTTCTTCGCCACGAGCTGCGCGAGGTCGATCATGCGGTTCGAGAAGCCCCACTCGTTGTCGTACCACGAGAAGATCTTCGCGAAGCGATCGCCCAGGACCGAGGTCATGGTGGCGTCGAACGTGCTGGACGCGGGCGAGCCGATGAAGTCGCCGGAGACGAGCTCCCGCTCCGTGTAGTTGAGGATGTCCTTCATCGGACCCTGGTCGGCGGCCTGCTTCATCGCGGCGTGGATGCTCTCCTTCGTGATCGGCTTCTCGGTCTCGAGGGTGAGGTCCACGAGCGAGACGTCGACCGTGGGGACGCGGATCGCGAGCCCGTCGAACTTGCCCTTGAGGGCCGGGATGACCTCGGAGAGCGCCTTCGCGGCGCCGGTGCTCGAGGGGATCATGTTGACCGCGGCGGCGCGGGCGCGGCGCAGGTCGCCCTTGCGGTGCGGGATGTCGAGCAGGTGCTGGTCGTTCGTGTACGAGTGGACCGTCGTCATCAGGCCGCGGACGATGCCGAAGTTGTCGAGCATCACCTTGGCGATGGGGGCGAGGCAGTTCGTCGTGCAGGAGCCGCACGAGATCACCGTGTGCTTCTGCGCGTCGTAGAGCTCGTCGTTCACGCCCATGACGACCGTGAGGTCGTGGCCCTTGGCCGGCGCGCTGATGATCACGCGCTTGGCGCCCGCGTTCAGGTGGCCCGCGGCCTTCGCCTTGTCCGTGAAGAGGCCCGTGCACTCGAGGACGACGTCGACGCCGAGGCTCTTCCACGGCAGCTCGGCCGGATCCTTCAGCGCGAGGACCTCGATCTTCTGATCGCCGATGCTGATGTACTTGTCGCCGGCGCCGACCTTCGCCGCCTTGAACTCGCGGTGGATCGAGTCGTACTGGAAGAGGTGAGCGAGGGTCTTCGGATCCGTCAGGTCGTTGATGGCGACCAGCTCGAGATCCTTCACGCCGCGCTCGACGAGCGCGCGGACAATGCAGCGTCCGATGCGTCCAAAACCGTTAATTGCGATCTTCGTCGCCATCACGAACTCCTGGGAAAGTGGCCGGGCGCGATACGTAGTCACCTCGCGCGCGACGGTCAAGCAAAGCCTCAGCGCGCGCGCCGCGGGCGATGAGAGGGGCCTCTCGCCGGGGCGTCGTGCGCCGGCGCATCGCGATTCGGCTGGTTGGGCGTGGCGCTCGATCGGGCGACGAAGCGTCCGGCCGAGCCAGGTGTTCGGTAGGGTGCGGCGCGCGGCCGAGCAAGGAGGCGCTGGCGGATGGTCGCGCGCGCCTCGGGGCGGGGCAGCGCCGGACTTCGTGGCTACTGAGCGCTCACGAGCTGGGCGAGCTTCTCGTAGGTCGTGAGCCCGACCTGCTGCTTCACCTTGTTGCCGCCCTGGAACAGGATGCAGGTCGGGACGGAGCGCACGCCGTAGTCCTGAGCCAGCTTGGGCGCCGCGTCGATGTCGAGCTTGCCGACCTTCACCTTGCCCTGGAATTCGTTCGCGAGCTTCTCGACGAACGGCGCGAGCGCCTTGCAGGGTCCGCACCAGGTGGCCGTGAAATCGACGAGCACGGGGATGGGAGATTGGAGGACCTCGGATTCGAAGTTCTCCGAGGTGAAGGTGTGGACGTTCTGGCTCGCCATGGTTGTCTCCGTCAGTGCCGCGCTGTTCAGGTTCGGGGCCGCGCGCTCGCGCGCCGGGCGCGCGACCCGCCCCCCCACCGTTGACCGAGGCTGCTCCAGCCAGTCGGCCCGATGCAGAGCGAACGCCCTGTCGGGAAAGGAAAGTAACTGGCGCGCATGCCTCCGGCAAGCGACCGGATGCGCGCCTCGCGGAGCCTTCCGCCCGCGCGATCGCTCTGATAGATGATCGCCCGGCGCGGATGTCGTCGGACGAGACCACCCCGAAGCACCTCCGGCGCCCGCGGGCCCGCGGCGCTACCGCGGCGGCGGCCACGACGATGACCGACGGCTACGACGTCGAGGAGACGTGGCGGCAGACGGGCAGAGCGCTCGTCGTGCCGCTCGATCGCGCCCTCACGCTCTCCGCGCTGCGCGCCGCCCACGCGCGGCTGTCCGAGGTGGCCGAGCGGCAGGGGCTCGCGATCGTCGAGGAGCCGCTGTTCGGTCTGAAGGGCGATCCCGGCGCGGATCCGCCGCACCGGTGGGCCTACGAGGCCGTGCTCCCGATCCGGGGCGCGGCCAGCTCGGAGGGCGACGTGACGGTCGCGCGCATCGAGGGCGGGATGCACCTCGCCGCGACCACGCCGCGCGGCCTCGACGACCTGGCGCGCCTGTACGGCCACTTGCTCGGGAGCCTCCTCCCCGCCAGGAAGCAGCGCCTCGTGCGACCGTACCTCCTCCACCGGGCGCGCCGCCTCGCCGACGGCCAGGCGCGCGCGCCCGGCGAGCCTCTCGCCGTCACGGTCTACGTGCCGGCGGTGCTCTCGATGGATCCGGTGCCGATGCCGGCCGACGAAGCGGAGGCCTGAGCGCAGACGGACGCCCGCGGCGCTGCGCGAGGCGCAACGAGGCGTAGATCACGCGCGCGAGCGTCCGCCCGCGCCGCGCCGAGCCACGATGGCCCCCCGAACCCTCATCATCACGCCGACGTACAACGAGCGAGACAACCTCGCCGCGTTCGTGAGCTCCGTGCTCGCGGCGGTCCCGGGCGCGCACGTGCTCGTCGTGGACGACGCGTCGCCGGACGGGACGGGCGCGCTCGGCGACGAGCTCGCCGCGCGCGACGGGCGCGTCCGCGTGCTACACCGCCGGGCGAAGCTCGGCCTCGGCACGGCCTACCTGGAGGGCTTCCAGCGCGCGCTGGACGGCGGCTACGACGTCGCGTTCGAGATGGACGCCGACCTCTCGCACGACCCGGGCCACCTGCCCGCCTTCCTCGACGCGATCGCCCGGGGCGCCGACGTGGTCCTCGGCTCGCGCAACATGCCGGGCGGCGGCGTGGAGGGCTGGGGACTCGGGCGGCACGTGCTCTCGAAGGGCGGCTCGCTCTACGCGCGCACGATCCTGGGCGTCGGCGTCCGCGACCTCACGACCGGCTACAAGGCGTTCACGCGGCGCGCGCTCCTCGCGCTCGATCTCGGGAGCGTGCGCTCGAACGGCTACGCCTTCCAGATCGAGACGACCTACCGCGCGCTCCGCAAGGGGCTCCGCGTGATCGAGGTGCCGATCGTGTTCGTCGACCGGCGCGCGGGCCACTCCAAGATGAGCCGGCGGATCTTCGCCGAGGCGATCGTCGAGGTCTTCCGCCTGCGGCTCGACGCCGCGCTCGGGCGCATCTGAGCGCTCGCGCCCCGGCACGGCTGCGGCGGGCACGGGCGGCGCTCAGCGCTTCGCCGTGCGAGACGGCCGCGACGCGGTGTCCGACCGGGCCCGATCGTCGGCCTTGGGGTCGTCGAGCTCGTCGAGATCCTCGAACTCGTCGTCCAGGTCGTCGTGGAAGCGCGAGCGCCCGGCGGGCTCCTGCTCGTCGACGCGCACGCGCGCCCTGGCGCCGTGGCCCTGCTCGGCGGCGTCGGGCGGCGCGGGGCGCCCGCGGACCGCGCGCATGGCCCGGAGCAGGGCGAGCTCGGCCACGCGGCCGGCCCTGCGCACGTTCGGCGCGGCCTCCTCGCGCAGCACCCGGCCGAACACCAGCGAGAGCAGCGTGAGCACCGTCGGGACGATCACCCCGAGCGCGAGGCCGACCGCGATGCGCGCGACGGTGAGCCCGAACATCGCGCCCACGAGCGGCAGCCCGTCGAGACCGCGCCAGGGCGTCGAGCGCCCCTCCTGCCGGCGCGCGCGCTGCTCCTCCTTGCGCGCGCGCCGCTCGGCCTTGCGCGCGTCGCGGTACACCTTGCGCGCGTCGCGGTACGCCTTGCGCGCCTCGCGCTCCGTGGCGCCCGCGGCGGCGTGGCCGGCGCGCGGGCGCTCGGGCGGCGCCCCGCCCGCGTCGAGCTCCGCGAGGAGCGGCGCGATGCGCGCGGCGCGGCGCTCCGGATCGGGCTCCAGCATCGCGGAGAGCGCCCGCACGAGCCGCGGGTCCGCGCGGCCGCCGAGGGCCGCGGGCACGTCGATCGCGAGCCCCCGGTGCGGCAGGTTCTCCGGCTCCTCGCCGGTCAGCAGGCAGAGCGCGGTCGCGCCGACGGCGTAGACGTCCGACGCGGGCAACGCGCGGCCCTGGAACTGCTCCGGCGCCATGTACCCGAACGTGCCGACCACGGTGCTCCCGCCCTCGGGGCGCAGGCGATCGCGGACGGCCCCGAAATCGACGATCGCGAACGAGCCGTCGGGCCGGCGGATCACGTTGTTCGGCTTGATGTCGCGGTGAATCACCGGCGGCGCGCGCCCGTGCAGGTAATCGAGCACGCCCGAGGCGTCCCGCAGGAAACGGACGATCTCGTCCCGGCCGAGCACCGCGCGGCGGCGGCGCACCGCGCCCAGGCTCTCGCCGTCGATCTTCTCCATCACGAGGTAGAGCGCTCCGTCCTCCTCGAAATGGTCGATGTAGGCAGGCAGGCTGGGATGCGAGAGCGACGCGAGCACCCGCGCCTCGCGCTCCGCGAGCTCCACGCCCTTCCAGCTCGAGGCGCCGCGGATCTGGAAGCGCTTGATCGCGACGAGCTTGCCGACCCGCTTGTCGACGGCCTCGAGGGTGTGCCCCTGAGCCCCTTCGCCCAGGGCGCGCGTGATCACGTAGCGCCCGTCGCGCAACGCCTGGCTCGGCTCGGCACTCATGGCGGCAGCGAGGGTACACCGCCCGGGAAGCGGCACCAGCGCAAAGCCGGAGGACGGCGCCCGCGCGCGCTCGTCCGGGCGCGCGGCCACGCGGCCGGCGGGGAGCGCTCTGCTAGAGTCGCAGCCATGTCCCTGGTCCTCGTCCTCCTCGCCGTGTTCGCGGTCGCCTACCTCCTGTCGGGGCTGCGGCAGATCAACCAGTGGGAGGCCGCGCTGCGCTTCACCTTCGGCAAGCTGACCGGCCGCGTGTCCCCCGGCGTGACGCTGTACCTGCCGGGGATCCAGGAGCTCCGCCGCATCGACACGCGGATGAAGAACCGCGATCTGCTGCAGCAGATGGTGATCACGCGCGACAACGTGACCACGATGGTCGACGCGGTCGTCTACTACCGCGTCGTCGATCCGGAGAAGGCCACGCTGGCCGTCGAGAACTACGAGACGGCGATGAAGGATCGCGCGAAGGTGGTGCTGCGCGACGTGGTGGGCGAGACGCGGCTCGACGAGCTCCTGTCGCACCGCGAGGAGGTCGCCGCCAAGGTGCGCGCGCAGGTCGAGGCGGTGGCGGCGGCGTGGGGCCTGCACGTGGAGATGATCGGCCTCCAGGACATCGCGCTGCCGCCGCAGATGCAGGAGGTGCTCGCGAAGGGGGCGATCGCCGAGCGCGACCGGCGCTACGTGGTCATCAAGAGCGAGGCCGACGTGGAGAGCGCGAAGAACTTCGCCGAGGCGGCCAGCATCCTCGCGCGCTCGCCCGGGGCGATGGAGCTCCGGCGCTTCGAGGCGCTGGCGAACCTGAGCCAGGGCAACACCAAGGTGATCTTCGACCTCGCGAAGCCCTACGACGACGTGCGGCACACGGCGGCGGCGATGGCGGAGGCGGCCGCCACCGTCGAGGCGAAGCCCGTGCGCGTCCAGGAGGGGCACCGCGCGATCGACGCCGAGGCGCAGCGCGAGGCCGAGGCGGCGCTCGAGGCGGACGCCGCGCTCGAGGAGCAGCGGACCGCGCGGCGCGGGCGCATGGGCGGGGCGTGATCCCGGTCCCGGCGCTGACCGCGCTGAAGGCGGCGGTCGCGGCGCTGCTCGAGGCGCGCGGCGAGCGCGGGCTGTCGTCCCTGGTCGGCGGCGCCGAGCTCGCGCTGGCGGGGCCGCCGGAGCGGTGGACCCTGGGGGCGCGCGAGGTGAGCGCGTCGCGCCTCTCGCTCGCCGTCGACGCCCCCGCGTTCGCGGCGCTCACGGCGGACGCGGCCCGCCTCGCGGCGGTGCGGGAGGCGTTCGCGAGCGCGGTGCGCACGCCGGACACGGAGCTCGCCGATCTGGCGGTGCTGCTGCGCCTGCCGGGCGCGGGGCGCGGGTGGAACCAGGTGTACCGGGAGGCGGCGCTCCCGGCCGCGCCGGAGCGGCCGCACCCCGACGCGGTCCTCGGCGGCGCGGCGGCGCTGCTCGAGGCCTCGGGCGACGCGCGCGGCGCGGCGATGCTCCGCCGCGGCCGGCTCGAGGCAGCGCAGGTGCCGAGCAGCGGCGGGGTCGCGCTGGTCCGCTGCGTGGTGCGGCTCGATCCGGCGGATCTCGCCGCGCTCGACCGCGACGGCGAGCGCGCCGAGCGGCTGCGGCGCGCGGTGCGCAGCGCCGGCACGCGCGCCGCCGAGGCGGTCGCGTCGGTGGAGCTCGCGACGGCGCTCTACCCGAACGGCGGGGCGCGGGGCCCGCGCGGCGGGGCGCCGGGGACACCGGGCGCGGCGCCGGGCTCGCTCGGCGCGGCCGGGGCGCCGGAGACGCGGCTCGCGCGGGCGCTCGAGGCGCGCGGCGCCGTGGTGGTGCCCGTCTCCCGCGAGGACGGGGGCCCGGGCGGCGGTGGCGTGGAGCTCGCCGTCGTCGCGTCCGGGGAGCTCCTGCGCGTCCGGATCGAGGCCGGCCCGGGGCGCGGGCGTGACCAGCGCGGCTGGCGGGCGGAGGAGATCCGCGCGATCACGCTCGCCGCCGAGGACCTGGCGACGCCGGAGCGGGCCGGCGAGATCGCCGCGCTGCTCTGCGGCGGGGACGACCTCGCATGACAGGGCCGCGCCCGCCGCGCGCGCGGGGGCCATCCGAGGCGGTTCGATCCTTTCGTCAGCAGGGGCCAGATGGAATTCGATCTCGTCATTGCCCGCGGGACGGTCATCGACGGCAGCGGTCAACCCCGTTACGTGGCGGACCTGGGAATCCAGAATGGCAAGGTCGCGGCCATTGCAGGGCCAGGCGCGCTCAGGGGAGGTCGGACGCTCGACGCCGGCGGGCTCGCCGTCTCGCCCGGCTTCATCGATGTTCATTCGCACATCGACTGGCTCCTCCCCTTGCCGGACCACGAGGACATCCTCGCGCCGATGGTCGCGCAGGGCATCACGACCGTCGTGGCAGGCAACTGCGGCCACTCCCCTGCCCCGGTCACCGACGCGTCGATCCCGCTGGTGGAGCACGCCGCGGAGATCTTGAAGGACGGAGATCTCGCCTATCCGTGGCGCTCGATGGGTGAATTCCTGAGCGCGCTCGAGGGGCGCGGCCTGCTCGTGAACGCGGCGCTCCTGGTCGGCCACGGCACGCTTCGCCAGGCGGTCATGGGCAACAGCGCCGCCGCGCCGAGCCCGGGGCAGATGGACGCGCTCTGCGCGCTCGCGCGCGCGTCCCTCCGCGAAGGGGCGTTCGGGCTCTCGGCCGGCCTGGCCTATACGCCGGGGGTCTTCGCGCGCAGGGACGAGCTCTCGACCCTGCTCCGGACGGTGGCCGACGAGGGCGGCGTCTTCACGGTTCACGGCCGGGCGTACACGTGGGTCTCGCCCTTTTACAGGCCGCTGCTCCTCGGCCCGCCGCACAACCTCCGCTCCGTCCGCGAGCTGCTCGGCCTCGCCGAGGAGACCCGCGCCAAGATCCAGCTCTCGCACCAGATCTTCATCGGCCGGCGGACATGGCCGACGGCCCCCTGGGTGCTCCGCACGATCGAGCGGGCTGTCGACCGAGGGGTCGACGCCGCGTTCGACGCATTCCCTTACACGGTCGGCAACACCACCGTGAACGCGCTCTTCCCCGACTGGGTGCTGGACGACTTCCGCGCCCGCATCGCCGACCCGGCCGTCCTGCGCCGGCTCCGGCGGGAGTTCGCGATATTCCGGCTGCTCCTCGGGCTCGATTACGCGGACATCAGGCTCCTCTGGGGCGGCGCGCCGGAGCTCGAGGCGCTCGAGGGGCTCGATTTCAGGGAGATCGCGGGGCGCCTCCGGAGCAGCGCGTTCGACGCGTACGTGCGCGTCGCCCGCGTGAGCGACGGCAAGGCGCGGGTCCTCCTGAACACGTACTCCGGCGTCGATGCGCAGGACGAGCCGCTCCGGGCCGTGCTCTCTCACCCGCTGTGCGCCTTCGAGACGGACGCGATCCTCACCCGGCGCGGCCGGCACAACCCCGCGTCGTTCGGCGCGTTCCCGCGGGTGCTCGGGCATTACAGCCGCGATCTCGGCCTGTTCCGGCTCGAGGAGGCCGTGCGCCGGATGACGTCGCTCCCCGCCGAGCGGATCGGGCTCCGCGACGTCGGGCGCATCGTGCCTGGACGCTGGGCGGATCTCGTCGTGTTCGATCCGGCCACGGTCGCCGACAACACCACGCCCGGGCGCGCCGACGCGCCGCCTTCGGGGATCCGCGCCGTCCTGATCACGGGCGAGGTGGTGGCGCAGGACGGGGCGCTGACGAGCAGGACGCGGCAGGGGCGCCTCCTGCGCAGGTCGTGAGGCGCCGGCGCGCTCGACGGCGCGCTCGACGAAGCGTCACTGGCCGAGGGACGCTGCCGGCCCCAGATCACCCGCTCCGATCATGACGTTGAGCCCGCCCGCCACGCGCAAGAGCCCCGGTTTCCTCGCCCTCATCCTCGGCGCGCTCACGGCGCTGGGCCCGCTCTCGATCGACATGTACCTGCCGAGCCTGCCGACGCTGCAGCGGGAGCTCGGCACCACCGCGTCCGCGGTGCAGCTCACGCTCGCGGTCTACTTCGCGGGGCTCGGTCTGGGGCAGCTCGCCTACGGCCCGCTGACCGACAGGTTCGGCCGCAAGCGCCCGCTGTACGTCGGCCTCGCGCTCTACGTGGTCGCGTCGATCGGGTGCGCGCTCGCGCCGGACGTGCAGTCGCTCATCGCGCTCCGCTTCCTGCAGGCGGTGGGCGGCGCCGCGGGGCAGGTCGTGACGCGCGCCGTGGTCCGCGATCTCTACGGCGGGGCCGCGGCCGCGCGGCTGCTGTCGCTGCTCATGCTGGTCATGGGGGCCGCGCCCATCCTGGCGCCGACCCTCGGCGGCTGGATGCTCCTCGTCGCGGGCTGGCGGGTCATCTTCGCGCTGCTCGCCGCGCTCGGCCTCGGCTGCCTGGCGCTCATGGCCGTCGCGCTCCCCGAGACGGCGGTCGCGCGCACGCCGCGCCTCGATCTCCGGGTGATCGGCGCGCACCTGCGCGAGGTCGCGCGGGATCACGGCTTCGTCGCGTACACGCTCGCCGGCGCCTTCGGTCAGGCGGGCATGTTCGCGTACATCTCGGGCTCGCCGTTCGTGCTCATCGAGCTGTTCCACGTCTCTCCGCAGCACTACGGCTGGATCTTCGGCGCGAACGCGTTCGGCCTCATCGTCGGCGCCCAGGTGAACCACCGGCTGCTCGGGCGCCGGTCGCCGGCGTGGCTGCTCGCGCGGGCGACGGCCGCGACGACCGCGGTGGGCGCGGCGCTCCTCGCTGTCGCGGTCAGCGGCTGGGGAGGGCTCGCGGCCGTGATCGCGTCGCTGTTCGCGTTCATCGCGAGCCTCGGGTTCGTCGGCTCCAACGCGACGGCGCTGGCGATGGAGGGCCAGGGCGCGCGGGCGGGGCTCGCCTCGGCGGCGCTCGGGTCCACCCAGTTCGCGATCGCGGCCGGCGCGTCGTCGCTGGTCGGCCTCCTGAACGACGGCACCATGCGGCCGATGGCGGCCGTCATGGTGGCCTGCGCAGCGGCCTCGTGGGCGGCGGGCGCGGCGGCCCGGCGGCTCACCCCCGCGCCGCTCTCTGCCGGGGCGGCCGGGTGACCTGCAGCGCGCACCTCACATCGCCGCCGACCGCTCGGCGAGCCACGCCGGATATCCCTTCGAGGTGGAGGCCTCCAGCCGGAGATCGGGCTGCTCCGCGAACACCGCCCGGCCCGCGCCGTAGAGCGCCTCGAGGAGGGTCTCGGGCGGACCGAACGCCTCGAGCCCCAGCGTCCACGCGGCCGGCGCCGCGCGCCCGTTGCCGTCCACGACCTCGACGCGGGTCAGCTCCACGGCACACCCGGCCCTGGCGCGCGTCCCGTGCGTCACCTCGGCGACGCGGCCGCCGGCCAGCTCGAACACCCTTACCCGGCGCTCTTTTCTGAGGAGCGTCCACCCGCGCCCGCCGTCGTCGGCGTCCGTGGACCCGTGCGAGACCTTCGTCCACCGCTCCAGCTCGCCGAGGATGGTGGGAGAGAAGTGGATGGGGCCGAAGGCGCACACCCGGAACTTGGTCTCCAGGCTGGTCGCCCCGCTGGCGCCGCGCTCCTTGACCCCGAGGTCGACGCGCTGGAGGCGCAGGTAGCGGTCGGTCCGCGGCGGCTCTGAGGACGCGCGCGCGAACCACGACGTGAGCCGCTGCGCCCGCGCGTCGTCGGCGGGCAGGAACCAGCGGACTTCGATGCTCTCCCCGATGATCATGGCGCCCTCCTGACCCGTGCGCTGGCGGCGCGCGCCCCCGTCTCTGTACCAGAGGACGGAGACGCGTGCGCCGTCGGCGCGGCGGAGGCCGGGTCAGGGCATGGCCGGGTCAGTCTGCCCCGCCGGAAGCCCCTCGACTCCCGGCAATCGACCCTGCGTGCGCGCCGTTCCCCGCGTGCTCAGGCCCTCGACGACGCCCGGAACGAATCGGTCACGACCTTCTTCGCGAAGTCGATGATCTGATCCTTGGGCGCGTTCTGGATCGCGTACTTGACCACGTAGCCGCCGGCGAGGAGGGTGAGCTGGCGCAGGATCCTCGAGCTCGCGAGCACGCCGATCGCAAACGCCGCTCCGCCGATCGCGATCGGGACGATGTACGGGACGTCCTTGACCTTGCCCTGGATGTCCTTGGCGAACTTGAGCAGCGAGTCGAGGCTCATCCCGCCGTCACCGCCCTGCGCCTGCTGCGAGCCGGACTCCTGCGAGCCGGACGGCTGCGAGCCGCCCTCGTAGATCCCGTTCCTGTACTCGCCCGAAGTGTACTGGTCGTTACCGATGGTGGTCATAGCGCTCTACCTCGTCCTGAAGTGATCGGCCTCTGAGATGGCGATAGCTCCCGGCCTCATGCGAAGCACATACCAATCTGGAAGATCGCAGCGGCTGGCGCCCGGTAGCGGCCTCATCCCGCGCTACTCGTCCGACAGCAGGGCGACCGCGTGCCCGGCCGCGCCATTGGCGCTGGGGCAACTTGGTTATACGTGGCAAATGATCCCGCCTCAAGGCGCCCGACCCGCCCTTGCTGCGCTCGACGAGCACGACGGACAGGCGACGGAGGGGACGTCACCGCGGGCGCAGGGGCGGACAATGCAGAGCCTGAGGCGGCGCGGCCGTGCCCGGGGACGCGCGCCAGATACGTGATCAAAAATACATTTGCCCGCTCCTGGGGCGCCGGGGTCGGTGAGAGGTGGAGACCGGGGTCCGTGAGAGCTGGAGCCCGGGTCCGTGAGAGTGAGGAGACCGGAGTCCGTGAGAGTGAGGAGACCGGAGTCCGTGAGATGGACGTGGCGGTCGGCCGGCGCCGGAGAGACAGGCCGCGATGGCGGCGAGGAGGCGAGGAGGCGAGGAGGCGAGGAGGCGAGGAGGCGAGGAGGCGAGGAGGCGAGAGGAACAGGCCGCGAGGTGGACGACGGTTGCAAGCGAATCTCTCCCGCGTCGGTGGACTCGTGACACTGCGAGCGCGACCGCGCGTGTCGGTCCTGCGCGTGGATCGCTCTCGTGCACGCGCCGCGCGCGTGAACTCCCCCGGACCGCGCGCATCGCTCTCTCTCTCGGAGCGCAGGAGAAGCTGTCGTCGGGGTTGCCTCGCTTTCGGTCGGTGCCGTCCGCTCGCCTGCGGTAGCGCGCTGCTCGAGCCACATTGCTTCAACGTCGAACAAATTTCCTCGCGCGATGCCGGCGCGGTGTGCATGCCGTGCCTCCGTCCCATGCATGCAGGGGAGCTCGCCACGGCACACGCATTGCTGAACGGCGGGGCGCATGTCCCTCACGACGATCCTGTTCGGTCGGCGGCTGGCTTCGGACGAGGAGGAGAAGGAACAAATAGGACCGTTCTCCGGAATCCCGGTCCTCGGCCTCGATGCGCTCGCCTCCGCGTCGTACGGGCCCGAGGCCGCGCTGACGGTTCTTCTCCCGCTCGGCGCGCTCGGCCTCCGCTACATCGTGCCGCTCAGCGCCCTCGTCATCACGCTGCTCGTGATCGTCTACGTGTCGTACCGCCAGACGATCGAGGCGTACCCGAACGGCGGCGGCTCGTACATCGTCGCGAAGGAGAACCTCGGCACCAACGCGGGCCTCGTCGCGGCGGCGGCGCTGCTCCTTGATTATGTGCTCAACGTGGCGGTCGCGGTCTCCGCGGGCGTGGGCGCGCTCGTCTCCGCGGTACCCTCGCTCCTGCCCCATACGCTGGGCCTCTGCCTCGGCGTCCTCATCCTGCTCACCGCGGCCAACCTTCGAGGGCTCCGCACCGCGGGACTCGTGTTCATGGCGCCGACGTACGCGTTCCTCGGCTGCCTGTTCGCGGTGATCGCGATCGGCATCGGGAAGACGATCTTGCAAGGAGGTCACCCGGCGCCCGTGGTCCCGCCGCCCTCGCTCCCGCACTCGCTGGGCATCGCGAGCCTCGGGCTGCTGTGCCACGCGTTCGCGAGCGGGTGCACCGCGATGACCGGCGTGGAGGCGGTGAGCAACGGCGTCCCCGCCTTCCGCAAGCCGAGCAGCGTGCAGGCGCGCCGGACGCTCTCGTACATCGTCGCCTCCCTCGGTATCCTGCTCGCCGGGATCGCGATCCTCGCGAAGGCCTACGGGGTCACCGCCACCGAGCCGGGCAAAGCCGGCTACCAGAGCATCCTCTCGCAGGTGGTGGGCGCGGTCGTCGGGCGCGGCCCGTTCTACTACGTGACCCTGACCGCCATCGTCGCGGTGCTGATGCTCTCCGCGAACACGAGCTTCGCCGACTTCCCCCGCCTCTGTCAGATCCTCGCGATCGATCGCTTCCTGCCGGAGCCCTTCATTCACCGCGGCCGGCGCCTCGCCTTCTCGTACGGCATCGGCGTGCTCGCCGGGCTCTCGGCGATCCTGCTCGTCGTCTTCCAGGGGATCACCGACGCCCTCATCCCGCTCTTCGCGGTGGGGGCCTTCCTCGCCTTCACGATGTCGCAGTCGGGGATGATCGCGCACTGGTACCGGGTCCGCGGCAAGCACTTCCGCCTCCACCTCGCCGTCAACGCCACGGGCGCCACGGCCACGGCCATCACGCTCGTCGTCATCATCGTCTCGAAGTTCACCGAGGGGGCGTGGGTCTCGGCCCTGCTCGTGATCGCGGCCTTCCTCGTCTTCCGCGGCGTGCGGAGGCACTACGAGCAGCTCGACCAGGCGGTCCGCGTCCACGAGCCGATCGACCTCACCCCGCCTCCGCCGCCGATCGTGGTGGTCCCGATCCGGCGCTGGGACCTCGTCTCGCAGAAGGGTCTCCGCTTCGCGCTCCAGCTCTCGCCCGAGGTCTACGCGCTCCAGGTGCTCCTCGACGATCCTCGCATCGAGGACCTGAGCGGCGAATGGCGCGACCTCGTGGAGGAGCCTGCCGCCAAGAAGGGAGTCGCGGCGCCGCGGCTGGTGGTGGTCCGATCCCGCTACCGACGGCTCTTCAGGCCGCTGCTCCGGTTCGTCACCACCATCGCGCACGCTCACCCCGACCGGCAGGTGGCGGTCGTCGTGCCGGAGGTGGTCGAGTCACGCTGGTACCATTACCTGCTCCACAACCACACGGCGTCGATCCTCAAATGGCTCCTGCTGTTCCGGGGCGGGAAAGGCGTCGTGATCGTCAATACCCCCTTCTATCTGGACGATTCGCCGAAGGCGGCCTGAGCATCGAGCAGGGTAACGAGAGCTCCCCCGGCGTCGGGGCGCCCGCGGTCGAGGCCGGAGGTGGGCTCGTCGAGGAAGAGGATGCGGGGCTCGTTCACGAGCGCCCGCCCCCTCAGGGCCTCACCACCACGACCTTTCCCGGGCGAGCGACACGATCGCCGCCGAGAGCTTGTGCGGATCGTGGCGGATCAGCTTCCCGCCCGACAGCAGATCGGCCGGGACAAGGAGGTCGGACCGCAGCGGCCTGTCCGGCGAGGTCACGACCGGCTCGGAGCCGGTCGACGCGTACTCCCGGAGGCTCGCGGAGGGCCAGACGTCGTTGAACAGCACCGCGTCGAGGCGGGCCTCGCCGAGGTACATCGCGATGGTCCCCACGAAATCCTCGACCGTGTAGCCGGGCGTCTCGTTGGCCTTCGTCATCAGGTTGCACACGTACAGCGCGCGCGCGCGGCTCGCCGCGATCGCCTCGCGCACCCCTTTCACGAGGAGGTTCGGCACGAGGCTCGTGTAGAGATCGCCCGGCCCCACGATGATGAGATCGGCGTCCGCGATCGCCTCGAGCGCCGCTGGATACGCCGCCGCCTCCGGATCCAGATAGACCGAGAGCACGGGCGCATCGAGCATGTCGGAGAGGTTGTCAATCGACGCCTCCCCGCGGATGGTCCGGTCGTTCTCGAGGTGCATCACGAGATCGACCTGGTCCATCGTGACCGGGAGGACTCGGTTCTTGACCGAGAAGATCTCGTGCAGCCGCTCGACGGTGAGCGGGATCGAGCCGGTGAGCTCCTGCACCGCGGTGAAGATCAGGTTGCGCAGCGTGTGCCCCCCGAGGCTCCCCGAGCGGAAGCGGTGGCTGAGCAGCTCCTTCAGCGCGTCCGGGTGCTCGGACAGGGCGACGAGGCAACGCGTGAAGTCACCGGGGGGCAGCAGCCCGTACTCGTCCCGGAGCCTGCCGGAGCTCCCGCCCGAGTCCATCATGGTCACGATCGCCGTGATCCGGGCGCTCAGGTCGCGCAGGCCCGTGAGGAGGGTGTAATGGCCCGTCCCCCCTCCCACGGTCACGATCTTCGGCGTCGCCATGGTGGAGCAGGCTACCATGCGGAGCAGCGGCGCCGACACCGGCCGTCACGCGGCCGAGATCTCGGCAGGCGGGCGCGGCGCGCACTTCGCGAGGCGGCTCGACGCGACCGCGTGGTAGCCGGGCGCGATCTCGGCGCTGTAGCAGCGCCTCCCCGCGCCGAAGGCGGCCACCGCGACCGAGCACAGCCCGCCGAACGGCTCCCAGACGACGTCGCCCGGATCGGAGGACGCGCGGATGATGCGATCGAGCAGCTTGAGCGGCTTCTGGTTGCCATGGACCGAGCGGGTGTCTTCCTTGAAGCGCTCCGGCCCACGGACCGCGGGCTCGTGCCACACGTTGGTCACCCCGACATCGCAATGGAACTTCGCCCGCAGGCTCGCCCATTCATGGCCGGTCAGCGGCCGCTCGCCGTCGATCGAGAAGTAGGGTCGCCCCTCGGGGCGGCCGTGCGCGTTCGCGAACGCGACGAGCCCCTCGAACGCCGAGGCCGGCGGGTAATACCAGAGGTGGCACTGCGTGAAGTACTTCCTCGTGGCGGCGTTCTTCACGCCGCACGCCTCGTTCGTGTGGCGCAGCGGGAGGCCCGAGCGCTCCCACTCGCGCCGCAACCAGGCCTTGAGGGGCAGCCGCGCGCCGCCGGACTCCAGGAGGACCTTGCGCACGTACTGCACGCACACCTCGCTCACCACCGGGAACTTGCGCAGGGTCCGCGTGTTCGCGTTGCCCGCCACGTGGGCGATGCCCTTGTCCCAGACATGGCAGCTCCGGTAGTCCCAGCCGTGCTGTTCCAGCAGCGGGTGCACCGTCGCCCAGCCGATCTCCGTCCCCCAGAACCAGAGGGTGGCCGACGGCAAGGCGCGCTCCGACCAGGCGGCGACGTGGGGCGCGTACCACGCGGCGAGCCCCTCGTGCGTCGGCGGATCGCCGGGAAACCCGGAGACGCCGTAGGCGCCGTCGGAGACGATGACCGTGGGCCTCGGCCAGGCGGCATAGTGATCCAGCGAGTCGCCGAGCGTCAGGACGGGGTGGAGGTCGGTCGATGCGCGCTTCGTGGGGGGCACGCGGCCATCCAATCGAATTGCGCGGATCTGTCAACAAAACGGCGGAGCTCCGCCCCGGCGAGCCGGCGCCGGTCGGCGCGGCAGGCGCGCGCGAGCCTCACCCCCTGCCCTCCGGGTAGAGGTGCTCGACGAGGGTCTCTGTGAGGTCGTCATAGAGCTCGCCCTCTCCCTCCATCCGCCGGAAGTGGTCTGCCGCCTGGTCGTACACGTAGCGCACGGTCGTGCGGGGCTGGCCGTGCTTCTCTGCCGTCATCACCATCGCGCCGATATCGCGCTGCCACTCGACCGCGATCTCGGCGTTGCGGGGCGGGCGCTGCAGACGGAACTTGCCGGCGCTGTCGCGCCACACGCGGAGGCCGGGCATCGCGTTCTCGCCGGTGAGATCGCGGGCCAGCCGCTCGACCATCTTCAAGCCCTGGCGGTTCAGGAGCGCCTCCCCCGAGGGGGCGATCTTCTCCTGAAGTGTCTTCGCGAGCGCCTGGAGCTTTTGCCGACCGCGTTCTTCCGACATCCGGCGACCGTACCACACCGCCCCGCCCACCGCCGCGCCGCCCGAGCTCACCTCGCTCGCCGCCGGGCCATGCGCCCGCGGTGGGCGCGGGCGTGCGGCTCTATGACGGCGTGATCGCATGTCGCCCGGAGGAGACAGGCTGAGGAAATGGAGGGAATCATGTTCGAATAGAGCCGTGCAAAAATCGAGTATCGCTGTCAGAGGGCGATTGTAGAGCTCGTACGACCGGCGTATGTTCGGCAGCTTGGTGCGCGACTTCGCTTCGCCGGAGCTCCGCCGCGACGCACGCGGAGCCATCGGCTGACGGTGTGACCATCCCTCGCGGAACCATCGACTCCACACGGGAGGACAACATGAATGCAATGAAGCGCATGAGCTCACGATCCGTTGTTCACGCGCTCCCGGCCGTCGTCGTGGCGGGGCTCGCCCTGCTCGCGCCGCGCCCGGCGCAGGGCCAGTCGTACGAGGAGCCCAGCCATTTCTACTGGGCCGACACGCTCGTGGACAACATCGCACCAGAGGACAACGAATACGGAGGCGGCACGACGTACGTGAGCTGGGCAGGCATCGGAGGAGCCACGGAGTACCGGAGCCGCAGCCTCTGCGCGTCCTTCGTGACGCACGTCCTCAGGCAGGCCTATGAGCTCTCCTCGTACCAGATCAACACGTGGTTCGGCAGCATGAGCCCCAACGCCATCGTGTACCACGACAGGATCATCGAGGAGGTCGGCTTCGAGCAGATCCAGACGGTGGGCCAGATCGACGCGGGCGATATCATCGCGATCGAGTATCCGGCGGGGAGCTCGGCCACCGGGCACGTCGCCATCGCGGCGGGCGCCGCGGTGCCGCGCCCGGCGACCTATCCGCTCATCGCCGGGACGATCCAGCACGATCTCGTCGTCCTCGACTCGAGCACCACGGGCCACGGGTTCACGGACACCCGGCGAAAGGCCGACGGCGCCTGGCACCCTGGCGTCGGCAGGGGCGTCATGCGCCTCTACGCGAATATCAACGGCTCGATCGTGGGATATTCCTGGAGCGCTCAATCGGGCTCGACGTACTACGCGAAGCAGGTGCGCGACATCGTGATCGGCAGGGTCACCGAGCCCTATATCGCGCTCCCCTTGCCGGAGTAGCGGCGAGCGCTGCCCCGCGTCGAGGAGACCGCCAGGGCGCGAGGAGCGCCAACTGCCTCTCCTGGCTCATCGCCCCGGGCGTCCTGGCGATTCCATCGATCGCGCCCCGGCGCCGCCTCAACGCGAGCGCGACGCGTCCGCGCGGCGCGCCACGCGGCGGAGCGCCGGCGTGCACTCCAGCAGATCCGCCTCGAGCTCCAGGCCATCGAGCATCGCGTGCGTCGCGGTGACGCCGGGCAGCTTGCCCTCCGGCGCCCACGCCGTGACGTCCATGAGCTCTCCGCCGACGACCTCCGACGAGCGCATCAGCGCCTGGCCCGCGTGCAGACAGAGGTTGACGTGCACCCTCGCGTCGCGCCCCTTGCGGTCGCAGAGCTCGCGCTCCAGCAGCAACGCGGCCTCGACGATCTCCCGCCGCGACGCCCGGTCCGGGAGCTCCGGGGCGTCGAGCTCCCGGAAGCACAGCAGGGTGTTGCCCGTCTCCAGCGCCGCATGAAAGCCCCTCGCCGACAGGAAACGCGACGCGAGCGGCAGGACGTCATCCATGTCGGCGAGCAGCGCGTCGTCCGGGTCCTCCATCGCGCCGCGGTCGGCGAACACCTCGACGTGGATCGCGCCGACGCGCCGCTCCTCCGGGCTCCCGGGTAGCGGCAGGACGCTCTTCCGCCCCGCGGCCACGGCGTCGCGGAGCCCCTCGATGAACTCCGCCGCTGTCCGGTACCGCATGGCGGGATCCTTCGCCATCGCGCGGAGCACCACCGCGTCGAGCTCGGGGCCCACGGGCGCCTCGCGGCTCGGGCTCGGCGGGTGCACCCAGAGGTGCATGTGCAGGAGCGTCGCGAGCGTGGAGTCGAGGAACGGGAGCTTGCCTGTCAGCATGTAATAGGCGAGCGCGCCGAGCGCGTACACGTCCGTCCTCGCGTCCGCCAGCTGCCCCCGGATCTGCTCCGGCGCCATGCACGCGGGCGTGCCGAGCAGGTGGGTCGGCGTCGTGATGCCCGGCCCCGCGTCGTCGAGCACCTTGGCCACGCCAAAATCGAGCAGGACCACGCGAGGCGCCCCGCCGTCCTCGGCGATGAAGACGTTCGATGCCTTGAGATCGCGGTGAACGATCGCGCTCTTGTGGACCGCCGACAGCGCCTCACAGACGGGCTCGAGGATCTCGAGCGCGTCCTCCGGGGAGAGCCTCCCGCGAGAGACGATGTACGACTGGAGATCGACCCCGCTGAGGAGCTCCATCGCGAAGAACGGCCGGCCCCCGTCGATCTCGCCGCAATCGAGGATCCGGATCACGTTGGGATGATCGATCCGCCGGATCGCCTGGATCTCGCGCTCGAAGCGCATGACCGCCTCGCGGGTGAACACGAGCTCCGGGTGGAGCACCTTGACCGCCGCGCGCTGGCCGCTCTCCGCGTGCGCTGCCCGGTAAACGACGCCGAAGCTGCCGTGAGCGATGCTCTGCTCGACGAGATAGTCGCCTACCCGGCTGCCGGGGGGGAGCATCTGAGGGCGCCCCGACGAGGCGGGCGCTCCACAGGTCTCGACGCAGAACAACGGCCCACCGGCGGTGTCGTCACACTCCCTGCTGAGCCCGGCGCTCCTGTCCGACGAGGCTTGCGGAGGCGCACCGCCCTGCGTCAGGACCAACGAACGAACGGTCTCTTGCCACACCCTCGTGGAATAAGCACACCCCGTTCCATCGAGGCGCTCCGGGTGGATGAGGTGCTCGTCCAGCGCGTCGGACGGGGTAAGCTCTTGCCCAAGGAGGCAGCTTGCCCCGCTGTCCGCTCTGCCATCGCCGCGTTGCCGGCGCGAAGCCCTGCCCGCGCGACGCCTGGCTCCCGCCGAGCCGCACCCCCGACCCGGCGCAGGATCCCGCGCCGTCGCTGCCCGGCCTGACGCCGCTGAAGGTCCTCGGCGCCGGCGGCTTCGCGACGGTGTGGGAGGCGGCGCGGGCGGGCGGCAGCGAGCCGGTGGCGCTCAAGGTGGGGCGGTGGGCGAGCCCGACCATGGCGGAGCGGTTCCGGCGGGACGCCGAGGCGCTCGAGCAGGTGGGGCCGCCGCACGTGCCCCGGATGCACGAGCACGGGACGCTCGCCGACGGGCGGCCGTTCATCGCGATGGAGCTCGTCCGCGGCAGGACGCTCGCCGAGGTGCTCGCGGACCTCGAGGCCCCGCCGGCCGCCGCCGACGTCGTGGCCACGGCCGCGGCCATCCTCGAGGCGCTCGAGGCGGCGCACGCGAAGAGCGTGATCCACCGCGACCTGAAGCCGGAGAACCTCCTCGTCGCCGAGGGCGGACAGCGCCTCGCGCTCCTCGACTTCGGCCTGACGAAGCACGCGCGCGCGCAGGAAGCGCGCGGTGAGGACGGCCTCACGGCCCGCGGGACGATCGTCGGCACCCCGGAGTACATGGCCCCGGAGCAGATCCGCGGCGATCCGGTCCAGGACGAGCGCACGGACATCTACGCGTTCGGCGTGATCCTCTACGAGCTGCTGACGCTGCGGCTCCCGTTCGCCGGCGACCGGGGCGAGATCGAGCACGGGCACCTCACGCTGCGCCCCCCTCGCCCCCACGAGTTCGCGGCGGTGCCCGAGGAGCTCGAGAGGCTCGTCCTCTCCTGCCTCGCGAAGGAGCCCGAGCGCCGCCCGCGCGACGTCGTCGCGCTGCGGGGCGCGCTCGCGCGGGCTTGCCCGGCCGACGCGCAGCCCGCGCCGAACGCGCCGCCCGCGCGCGGCGCGCTGCTCACCGAGGGGCGGCAGCCCGCGGTCGTGCTGGTGGCGGAGGCGAAGAGCGCGTCCGCCGTCGTGATGGGCGCCGTCGCGGCGCGCAAGGGCTTCGTGGCGCGGCAGCGCGGGGGCCGGCTCGTGTGCGTGTTCTCGGGCGTCGACGCGGACGATCCGGTGAGCGCCGCGATCGCGGTCGCCCGCGAGATCGAGGAGCGGCACGCGGGGCGCGCGGCCGTGCACATCGCCGGGCTGATCGTGCGCCGCAAGGAGCAGGGGCCGCCGGCGGTCTACGGCGCGCCGGTCGAGCAGCCGGACGCCTGGATGCCCCTCGGCGGCTGGGGCGGCGTCGTGCTCACCGCGGATCTCGTGCGCGCGCTGCCCGAGGGCGAGCTCCGCGGCGCCTCGCGCGACCCGGCGCTCTCGCACGCGACGGGCGCGGGGTTCTACCGGCTCGCCCCGCGGTCGCAGCACCCGCCGACCCCGACGAGCGCCGCGCCGCTCATCGGCCGCGACGAGATCATCGGCGCGCTGGCGGTGAGCATGGAGGCGAGCATGTCCGGCGCGAGCCCTGGCCTGTTCACGCTGATCGGCGAGGCGGGGCTCGGCAAATCGCGCCTCACGGACGAGGCGGCGCTGCTCGTCCTGCGCATGCAGGAGCGGGCGCAGATCATCGCGCTGCGCGCGGCGCAGCCGCTCGCGGGCGTGCGCGCGTCGAGCGAGCTCCTCGCCCGCGTGCTCGAGGCGGACGTGGGCGCGCCGCCCGCGGATCCGCGGGCGTTCTGCGCGGAGCGGCTCGGCGAGGAGCTCGCCGAGGAGGCGTGGAGGGCGGTGGCCGCGGCGCTCGGGTGGATGCCGCCGGAGCAGACCGGCGCGTCCCCGTGGTCGCTGCGGCAGAGCACGATGCGCGCGATCGCCGAGGGGCTCCGGCGCCGCGCGCGCGAGGCGCCGGTGGCGGTCCTCCTCGACGACGCGCACTGGGCCGACGACGCGGCGCTCGACGCGCTCGAGTTCGCGACGCTCGACGCGCCGGGCTGCCCTCTCTGGGTGGTCGTGGCGGCGCACCCGAGGTTCGAGGACATGCGCCGGAGCTGGGGCGCGCGCGCCGAGCGGCACGATCGCGCGGCGCTCGGGCGGCTCTCGGAGCAGGACGCGATGCGGCTCGCCGCCGCGCTCCTCTTGCCCGCGGAGTACCCGCCCGAGGCCGCGCTCCGGCAGCTCGCGCGCTGGTCCGGGCACAACCCCTCCAGCCTGACGGAGCTCGTCCGCGCGCTGAAGCGCGCGGGCGTGGTCCAGCAGCGCCCGACCGGGGCCTACTACGTGGCGACCGCCGCGCTCGATCAGCTCCCGCCGCTGCCGGTGTGGCAGTGGCTCGCCGCGCGCCGGCTCGACGCGCTCTCGCCCGAGCTCTCGGCCTGCGTGCGGCTCTGCTCCGCGCTCGGGCCCGACTTCACGCGCGAGGAGGTGGAGGAGATCCAGGACGCGATCGATCAGGCGGGCGGGGCGAGCACGCCGATGGACGCCGGGGTCGGCCTGGGCGCGCTGCGCGGGCTGGGCCTGCTCGTGCGCGGCGAGCGCGGCATCCACGCGTTCGAGAGCGCGACGTTCCGGGATGCGGTCTACGACGGGCTCGCGCCCGCGCAGCGCCAGGCGATCCACGCGCACGCGTTCGCGTGGTGGCAGGCGCGCGTGGATCCCCGCGCGCCGGACCGGCGGGGGCTCGCGCACCTGGCGCGGCACGCGGCGGCGTGCGGCGAGCGCGCGCCGGCGGCCGCGGCGCACCTGGCGCTCGGCGATCGGGCGACGGCGAGCCACGACAACGTCGAGGCCGACCAGCGCTACACGGCCGCGCTCGCGCTGCTCGAGGAGGGCGACCCGCGACGGCGCGCGCACGCGCTCGCCGGCCGCGGCAAGGCGCGCTACTGCCTGCACCGGATCCCCGAGGCGCTCGCGGATCTCGCGCTGGCGCGGGAGCTCGCGCGGGAGCTCGGCGACGGGCGGCTCACCGCGGAGCTCCTGTTCGAGGAGGCGACGGCGCTCGATCACGCGACCGACTACGCGACGTCGGCGGCGCGCGCGTCGGAGGCCCAGGCGATCGTCGAGCGCCTCGGCGATCGGACGCTGGAGAACCGCCTGCACATGGCGCTCGGGCGCTCGTGCTGGCGGCAGCAGCGGGTGGCGGAGGCGATCGAGCTCCTGGACCGCGCCTCGGCCGGGGCCGCGGCGGAGGGCGACCAGGAGACGCGGGTCATCGCGCTCTTGCTGCTGGCGATGGCGCTTGTGATCGCGGGCCGGCTCGGCGACGCGGAGGCGCGCTTCTGCGAGGTGATCGCGCTGTCCAAGGAGATGAAGGACCGGCTGCACCTCTGCTCGGCGTACGCGAACCGCGCGTACCTGTGGGCCGCCCTGAGCGCGCCGGAGCGCGGGCTCCAGGACCTGAGCCGCGCCGTGGAGCTCGCGCGCGAGATCGGCAACCCTGGGCCGGAGCACGTGGCGACGCACAACCTCGCCGAGCTGCTGCACTGGTGCGGGCGCGAGGACGAGGCGCTGGCGCTGGCGCGCCGCTCGCGCGTGCTCGACGAGCGCTTCGGGGAGCGCGCGGCCCCGGACGACGCGCTGCTCATCGCGCGCATCCAGGCGGCGCGCGGCGAGCTCGGGGAGGCGGCGCGCCTCGTCGCCTGGGTCGCCGACCGGTGCAGCCCCGACGCGTCGGCGCCGGCGCTGTATGCGCTGTTCCGCATGCTGAAGCTGGTGCTCGCGGCGGAGGGGCGCTGGGGCGTGGCGGGGGAGGACCTGGAGGACGGCTGGGACGCGCTCACGGACTTCGCGGAGCGCACCTTGCCGGTGGAGGAGCTGCTCGAGGTGCTCTACTTCCACGCGCGCACGGCCGCCTCGGCCGGGCGCCACCAGGAGGCGTCGGCGGCGCTCGGCAAGGCCAGGCCCGTGCTGGTCGCGTGCCGCATGTGGCAGCCGCGCTTCGAGGCGGTCGCGGCGCTGCTGCCGCGGTTGCCTGGGCCGGCGGACGGCGATGCGCAGGACGGCGCGCTGACGCAGAGCGAGTGACGAAAGCTGCGCGCGGGTGAGCGTCTGGAGGACCGGTGCAAATCGCCTCAGCGTGGCGGGAGCGTGTCGCGGCGTAAAAGTACCGATTGAGTGATCGAGGGTGAGAATGCGCGGGGAAATAGCGCAATGGGGCGGGGGGTGGATCGGGCGTCGTTCAGGCTGAGGCATTTCGCCTCAGTGCTGGGGAGTAGGGCGGAAGCGACGCCGCTGCAGCGCCGTGCCGAGCTCAGCCTTGCCGAGGTTGCCGAGCTCAACCTGGGTGCATCCGGATCAGCCTCGGTCCAGCGGGCGCAACCTGGGTGCCCAGCGGGCGCAACCTGGGTGCGCTGAGCCTCAACCTGGGTGCGCTGAGCCTGCGCTGAGCCTGGCGGCGGACCGGCCGCTCTGGGCCGGCGGCGTTCAACCTCGGTCGGATGGGAAGAGGCGGGCGTCGTCAGGCGTGGCCCGACGATTGCAGGAATCGCGGAAAACCCCTCGGCACTCGAAAAGAGAGGCGACCCCATGAACTTCAGCGCGCGACGAACCGTCCTTGCGATTCCCTGCCTGGTCTTCTTCGGCTGTGCTTCCAGCGCCGATCCGAGCTCCGAGGAGGCCGTGGGCACCTCGGAGGAGGCGATTGTCTCGGCGAACCGCCTCTCGATGAACCGCCTCTCGATGAACCGCCTCTCGATGAACGGCCTCTCGATGAACCGCCTCTCGGCGGATGGCAGGAAGCTGGCCACGACAGACCTGCTGCTGGACGAGGATGGTCGTGAGCTCCTTCGCTACACCATCGGCTGCGCGCTTCCCGAGGGGCAGTCGCTGGTCGGCACGGTGGACTCGACGACGTATCGATTCGACGGACGCATCGGCCTCGCGCCCGACTGGTTGCGCGGCCCGCTCCCCGAGAAGTCCCAGCGCTGGGTGACCGCATGCCTGCTCGCGCACGTGAACGGATACGGCGTCGAGGTGGCCATCTCATTGCGCGGAAGGAATCCAGCGCTGGCCACGGACAGCGCGGAGCGGCGCGCCTATCAGCAGGAAGAGATCTCCTTCTTCGGCAACGTGTTCCAGCCGCTCGGCAAGCGCGACGAGCTTGGCGATATCGGCTCGCGGATGTACTCGTGCGGCGGCTCCTTGCTCCAGCTTTCGTGCGCCGACGACGAGAGCGCCTTCGCACCGGAGCGGACGTGCGCGTCGAAGGCCGACTGCAGCCTCAGCTTCCTCGGCCCGTGTCGCGACCTGACGAACTTGAAGACCAGCGTGTGCAAGGATGTCTCCCTCGAGGGTTACGGGGGCTGCCAGGCCCCGACGACCGTCATGGCGGGCAAGTCCGGGATGACCCGCTACGACGAGGTCGTCACGGTCTTTCTGCAGCGGCCTGATTTCTCCGCCTTCTATCCGCTCTGCACGCCGCTGTTCCCGTGAACGTGCCCGCCCCGCTGCGGCGGGCAGCCCTGCTCGGCGGGGTGGCGCATCTCGCGCGCCAGCCTCTCCTGAATCCACGGCCCCGTCACGAGCACGAGGGTCCCCCGTCATCCAGGCATTCGCCCCGGTTATGGCTTTGCAGGCCCTGCGGCTCGGCGCACTGCGAGCGAGTACGTGGGCCGACGCCGCATAGGGGCATACCGGTTGCAGACATCTCGCCCGGTCCCACGGTGTAGGTCAGGAGGGCGAATGAAGGCTCTGGTATTTCACAGCCCGAAGCGTGTCAGCGTGGACACCGTCGACAACCCGGTCCTCGTGCGGGGGACCGATGCGATCGTGCGGGTGACGAGCACGGCCATCTGCGGTTCGGACCTGCATATTTACAATGGGGTCTTTCCGCAGGAGAAGCCGCTCGTGCTCGGGCACGAGTTCATGGGCGTCGTGGAGGAGGTGGGGAGCGACGTGAGGAAGCTCCGCTCGGGCGACCGCGTGATCGTGCCCTTCGCCATCGCGTGCGGGAGCTGCTTCTTCTGCGAGCGGGACCTGCCGGGACACTGCGAGCGTTCCAACCCGGGACACTACGGCCCGGAGGGGAACGTCATCAGCTCGAAGGGGGGCGGGCTCTTCGGCTATACCGACCTCTATGGCGGCTACGCTGGCGGTCAGGCGGAGTATGTTCGTGTACCGTTCGCGGACGTGGGGCCGCGCAAGATCGACGCCGACGTGACGGACGAGCAGGTCCTGTTCCTGACCGATATCCTCCCTACCGGCTACACGGCCGTGGACTGGGCTGGAATGCAGGGCGGAGAGACGGTGGCCGTCATCGGCTGCGGTCCGGTGGGCATCATGGCGATGAAGTGCGCCTGGCTCCGCGGCGCCGCGCGCGTGATCGGCGTCGATCGGGAGGAGTACAGGCTGGAGAAGGCGCGCGAGGTCGCCTCGGCCGAGACGGTCAACGTGGAATCGGGCGTCGCGCTCGAGTTCATCCGGGCGGCGACGAACGGTCGCGGCGCGGACATCTGCATCGATGCTGTGGGGATGGAGGCACACCGGACGCCGCTCGAGAAGATCTCCAACATCGTTCACGGTCAGATCGGCTCATTTGTCGCGTTCAAGCTGGCCGTGAGCGCGGTCCGCCGGGGCGGGATCGTCAGCGTTGTCGGCGTGTACGGCATGCCATATGACAACTTTCCACTCGGGCAGCTCTTTGACAAAGGCGTGACCGTGCGCTTCGGCCAGGCTCCTGTCCACAAGCACGTGGACAAGCTCCTCGGGTGGATCAAGGAGGGCAAGCTCCGCGCCGACGACATCGTAACGCATCGGCTGCCGCTCGCGGAGGCAGCCCGGGGGTACGACATCTTCAATGCGAAGAGCGAAGGTTGCGTGAAGGTCGTGCTCAAGCCCTGATCGATCACGACAGAGACGCGCGAGGAGCCGGAGGTCGACGCTCATTCTCCGGCACATCGTGTACACGCAGCCAGGCCACTGCATGACGCGCAACCGAGGCGGCTGCACGCCATTCTCAGGTCACAACCGTGCACACGAACGCAGCGCGCCGCGACGCTCACTCGCACTCGAATCGCGCTCCAGTGTTCAGATCGGCATTCGCTCGCCTCGCGGCGTGCCAGCTCGACCGATTTACAGCACAAGCACGGCGTCGCTCACGGTCGCGCCGTGGAATACGCGCATCCACCACGTCTCTGCCGGGAATACCACGCCACGCAGACCGGCGCGCCATCGCTCGAGCGCTTCGCGATACGCCGTGCGAAACGCACGTACAGCAGCAGACGCGATTCTTCGTACGTCGGCATGTCCTCTTCCCACCGCGAACGTGGGATTGAAGCCACGTGACGGCTCGAAGGACGTAGCGCGGTCTTCAGGCGAGATCATGCATACACGGTCGGGTCCGACGAATCGATGCCCGTTGCGGTGCATCGCGGCGCGTGCCTCCGCTTCCTGCCGCGCGAGCTCTGCACCCACCTCGCGGCGGAAGACGTCCGCGTCATCCTCCGCTACGGCAGGCGGAAGCGTGAGCGCGATGGCAGCGTCCTCGGGCCATGCTGGGTTGCTCGGGTCGAAGTAGACGTCGGGTCGCTTCGCCCGCAGCACGCCGCGACCGAGCTCGCCGACGAGGACCTTCGCCCCCGGCCACTCCCGCGCACGTCGCACGAGTCCCGCCCCCACCGGATTCGCCAGGGTATAGGAGATCTTCTCCACGACGGCCGCTCGTGTTATAAGCCGGACCGCGCTCGTCGCTTCGTGACCCCATACCGGGCCCTCCCACGCTCGGATCGCCTTGGTTCCCAGCGCCACGAGGCGGTGAAAAAACTGCAGAAAACGCGGGAGCACTCCTTCTACGTCCGTGACGACGATGTGCAGGTGCGTGGACATGGCGCATAACGCGTGCACGCGAATGCCATAACGCTTGGCCGAAACCGCGAGCGCATAGACGATCAACCGAGTAATCGCCGCGTCAGGTCGGAAGAGCAGATGGCGACGCAGCGCGCGTCGCGTGAGGAGATACGTGGCACCGGCGAAAACAGGGCGAGGCTGGCTCATGGCCGCCCATAGTGCCAAGGGTGTGCCGGGGTCTCGCGCGAATCATTTCGCATGGTTGGCGCTGAGAGGATCTGGCGGCCGCCACCCCTTTCCGCCACTTCCGCCAGGGAGCCCCCCGCAGAGCGGGTGGAGAGCGAGCAGCGTCTCGGCGGTGCGCTCGCCGCCCGCTGCCGAGAAGGGTTGTGGGGAGGGCAGGCGCACCGGGACGGCAGGACGGCAGTCTCCCCCGGTCGAGTGACACCGCGAAGGGCGGTGGCGTCCCCACGGGAGCGACCGATTTGTACGCAACGTAGGTCAGGTCTTCAGGCAACCTGGGTCAGGCCCAACAAGGCCCTCACCGTGGGCCCGCCGTTTCCGGTTGACATCTGGCACGGCACATGGATCAACCACATTGCGCGCGTTCATGGTTGTCGATCTCGTGCGATGCTCTCGCCCGCCATGCTGCTGGAGACCTTCCATGTACCGAACCCTCCTCGCCCAAGGCCTTGTGCTCTCGCTCTCAGCGTTCGGGTGCTCCACCAGCCCGAAGATCCCCGAGGCCTACGGCAAGGCGGTCGTGACCGTGGACGGCGAGGAGTTGGTCCTTGACACGGGCGATGACGGCAAGCAGCCTGTGCCCAGATTCGACGACGGCTGGGACGTCGACTGCTCTCTCCTCAATGGAGAAACCAATCTGGAGCTGGTCGACTACTCGAAGGGCAGGAGGGGCTTCTACTACCTCGATCTCCACCTGCTCGGCAGCAAGCGCAAAGGCGGCGACGCTGCTGTCGTGAACATGCGAATGTACGTCGACGATGATCTTTTCTATGGCTCTTGTCCGGCCACGCTCCGGACGTCTCTGCAAGAGCCCCACGAATGCGATTTCTCTTTCTCCGACTGCGAATTGCATCTGCTCGAGAGTGCCCAGGACGTTGTCCCGGCGCGTCTCGAGCTCGCGTCATTTCACTTGAAATGGTGCTTCGTCCAGTGAGTGGCTCGCTCGCGATGTGCGCGAGGTGAGCTCCCCTGGCAGGGCGGCGCCGCTCGCCTCGAGCGACGCCGCCCCGCCCGGGCAGGTTGCCCACCACGGCGCGAGGCGCTCACTGCGGGCGCCGGGCCAGGCCTGGGCACCACGACGGCGCGGGGATCGATCCCGAGGCGGCGCTGGCCGGCGCGTCGGCCCACGGGTACACATCGAGAGCATGGCGGATACGTCCCCCCGGCGAAGGTTCAGCGCCGCGTTCGCTCGCTGGTCTCGGCGCGTCCGGTGGCGCCTCGCGCTGGAGCTGATCCTCACCGGCGCCGCCGCCGGAATGGTGCTCGGCGCGGCAGGGGCAGCGGCGGCGTGGCAGGCGCGGCACGGCGCGCTGCGCCCCTGGATGGCGGCCGGCGGGCTGCTCGGCGCGGCGGCCGGCGCAGCAGCGGCGCGGCGGCGGCGGTGGTCTGACCCGAACGTGGCGTTGTTCCTGGATGGCAAGCTCGGCTCCTCCGAGTCGATCTCGACGGCCGTGGAGCTCACGGCGGCCGAGCGCACCCAGGTTGGCGCGCCCCAGGGCAGCGCCTCGGCGCCCCACGAGGTCGTGCTCGCCCACGCCGCAGCCGCGCTCGAGGGGGCGACCGCGCAGCAGGTCCGCGCGCCCCTGTGGCGCCCCTGGCACGCCGGCGCGCCGCTCGCCGCGGCCGTCATCGGTTACCTCAGCTGGCTCCCGCTGCCGCCTGCCCCAGCGGCAGCCGCGCCCCCTCCGGGGGCCGAGCAGGTGCGCCTCGCCGAGATCGCCGGGCTGGAACGGGTGATCCAGCTCGCCGAGATCGACGCCCGGGACACAGCGCAGCGCGAGCGGCTCAAGAAGCTCGCCGAGGACGCGAACGCGCTCCGGCAAAAGCTCCGGAGCGGCGTCGAGCGCCGCGAGGCGCAGGCCGACATCGGCAGGCTCCGCGACGCGATCACGGCCGAGCGCCTGTCGCTCGGCGAGGGCGAGCAGCGCCAGGGAATGGAATCGGCGCTCGGCAAGCTCGGAGAGGATCCCGAGCTGAGGCGCGCCGCGAAGGCGCTCGGCGACCGCGACCTCGTGGCGTTCGACGAGGAGATGGAGCGGCTCGCGAACAGGCTCGAAAAAGACGACCGCGCGCGCGCCAGGAAGACGCTCGAGGAGGCCGCCGAGGCCGCGAAGAGGGCCGGCGCCCCCGGCGTGGCGAAGGCGCTCGAGGAGCAACGCAAGCTGCTGGATCAGCGCGGGGAGCAGGCCGACAAGCTGCGGGAGCTGGCCGAGGCGCTCGGCGAGTCGCTCGACGACGAGGGGCGCGAGGCGCTCGGCGACCTCGGCCGGACCGGGAGCGACAGGGACGCGCGGCGGCTCGCAGACAGCCTCGAGAAGGCGCTGGAGAAGCTGAGCCCCGAGGAGCGCAAGCAGCTCGCAGACCGCTTGAAGCAGCAGATCGCGAGGTCCCCTGGCGGCGCGCCGGGGGAGCCCACGTCGGAGGAGCAGATGCGCCAGCTCGCGCGGCAGCTCGCGACGCCCGAGGGCCAGCGGCTGCTCGAGGAGCATCTGCGCCGGATGGCCCAGGAAGGAGGCCCGAGGAGCGAGGAATCGGAGCGCCAGCGCGCCCTCGACGATGCGCAGCGCGGCGCGGACGAGGCCGAGGGGCAGCTCGGGGGGACGCCTCTTCCGATGCCGGTCGCAGGCGGTTCGAGCCCCTCGGGCCGCGGCAGCGGGGGTCCCGGCCAGGGCGGGCAGCAGCAGGGCTCGCCTTCTGGCGGCTCCGGCAACCAAGGGCCCGCGCAGCCAGGCCACTCGGAGGGGGGTGGGCCGGGCAGCCACGACGGGCAGACCGGCGCGATCGCCGGGGGCGAGCTGCGCTCACGCGCCAGCGCGAGGCTCAACCCGGGAAGACCGATGCCGGGGATCGTGATGGGTCGGACGGCAGGGCGCGCCGGGGACACCGCCAACGTGCAGGGCGAGGGCGCGCTCGGCGTCGTGGGTCCTCAGGAGATCGGCGGCGTCGAACGAAGCGATGTCCCCGAGGAGTACCGCGAGCAGGTAGGACGCTACTTTCAACCACGGTGAGGCGACGAACGGGAAGCGCGTGGCGGAGCGTGCCACGCGCTCCGATGACCGGCCTGTAGCGGACAGCGCCGTGGAGGTCGGCGCGATCTCCGGCGCGCGCGGCGCCGTCTAGAAGCTCGCGCCGAGCAGCAAGCCCTTCGCCTCGGAGGTCACGAGGGGCGCGGCGTGAAAGCGGGCGAGCCCCGTGCTCGGGCTCGACGTGCGGCTCGAGGTGGTGAGCGCGTACACGGCGGTCCCGGCGAGAACCACGCCGCCACCGATGAAGCTCCACAAGGAGATGTTGGCGAGCGTGGTCTGGGAGTCGCGCCAATCGAGGCGCCTCGCGCTGCCGGATGGCTCCCCGTCCGCGGATCTGGCCTTCGCCGTGGAGAGGATCGCGAAGGTCACGCCCGAGGCGACCCCGAGCAGCCCGACCGCTCCACCCGCGACCACCAGCGGGATGTTCGGGCCCGTGTCGAGGCTCAGCGCGATGCGCTGGTCCGAGCCCCGCGCCACGAACAGCGACGTCGACGTCCTCGCGCCGGCGCGGCGCGCCTCGAGGGTGCGCTTGCCCGGGTCGACGAACACCTGGGTATCCAGGGGCGATTGCCCGATGAGCTTGCCGTCGATGAGCACCTCGGCGTCATCGACGTTCACGCTGATCCAGAGCGTACCGACCTGCGACTTGGCCTCGGCGAGCCGCTTCTGGAGAAAGGTCCTCTTCTCGAGCTTCTCGCCGAGTGGAAACGTGTCGAGAGCGTACAGGAGGTGCTCGGCCGCCTCGCGAGGCTGATTCACCTCCAGCTCGACGTTCCCGAGATTGCCCGCGACGTCGAAGCTCTGCTGGAGATCCCACGCCGCCTGATACCGCGCCTCGGCCTCGGCGAACCTCCCCTCGTCGTAGAACTGGTTCCCCTCCCGGTAGAGCTGCGCAGCGCGCTCGCCCGCGCGCGAGGTCGCAGGGACGCCATCGGTCGGAGAGCTGGGCATCAGCCGCGCCTTGCCGGTCGCGCTCGCGGCGCTGGGCCCCAGGAGGACCGCGGCGCACATCAGGAACAGAGGAGGGAATTTCAAGAATGACTTTCGCATGATGGCTGCCGGCGGGATTGCGATCCGGAGAGGCGATTCCTCAGGGGAATGGACGCGGGGGAGCGGTCGTCCCCGGGGGCGCTGAAGGCAACGCAGCGGGCGCGGACGGCAGGGCCTGTGGTGGGTTCGGCGTGCTCACGGTCGGTTCGTAGACGTCTTCCGGCGTCGGGGGAGCCTTGGGGGGGCGCTTCGCCTGCACCGCGGGACGCGTCGAAGGCGGACGGGCGGCGGCCACCGGCCTGGGGGGCGCCGCCGACGCGCTCGGCGACGGCACGGCCGATGGCGCCTCCGGCGCGGCGGGAGGCGGCTGCTCCGCGACGGGCGGCGGCTGCTCGACGGTCGCCACCGGAGGCGGCGCCGTCGCGGGCGGCTGCTGCTCGGGCAACGCGCTCGGCGCGGGCGTCGCGACGCCTGGCTCGGCCGCCGGCCCGCGGACCTCGTCGACCCGCGCCGCGTCTTGACCGCTCGGCGGATTGGCGGCGCGCCACAGCACCCAGAAGCCCGCGACGGTCGCGCTCCCCAGGAACACGAGCAGCGCGAACAGGCCGAGCGGCGCGCCGCGGCGGCGCGCCACGAGGGCAGCGGCGGCGGCAGCGGTGGCGGGATCGGGCCGCGCGGCGTTCGGAGGCATCCCCGGCCGAGGCGCGGCGGCGACGGGCTGGGGGGCCGGCGCCGCGAGCGGTCGCTGCTTCCGGGGCTCCTCGGGCGGTGGCCAGACGCCGCTACCCACGCCGACGCGCGCCGTGCGCACGCCGCCGGGGCGCACGCCGCCCGGCCCATCGGGAGCGCCGGGCGGGGGGGGCATGCCATGCACCGGGATCCGGCGCATCGTCGGACGGTTCCGTTCGTCAACGCCCTTCAACAGCGACGGCGCCACCTGGATCTTCTGCAGATCCATGGCCTGGTGCTCTCGGTTCGGGGGCAGGGTGACCGGAGGAACGTACACCTGCTTGTCGCTCGGGCCCGCCTCGCGATCCTGCCGGCGACGCGGCCTGGGATCGCCCCACGGCATCGCCCGCTCGGCGGGCGGCGCGGCGGCGGGGCCAGGCACCCCCTCGTCAGGCCTGCGGCGTGGATCCTGCGAGAGCGCGCGCTGCTGCGCGAGCAGAGGGTGCTCCTGAGGTACGAAGTTCGGCGCGTCGTACCCGCGCGACGGCTGCTGCGGCAGCGGCGGCGGATGCGGCTGCGGAGCGGCGTCGCCCGCAGCGCCCTGACCCGCCGGCTGCCCTGGCGAGCTCTTGTTCGCGTTCCTGTTGGTCATGCCTGCCCCTCTCGCCACGCGCAAAAGCCGCGCTGCTGCCCCGCGTGGGCAGGAGCGCATCGAGCACCCGGTCCAAGGCTCCGCATTGTCATGGGCGCGCTCCCGAGGCGATCTGCCTCGACCGCTGCTCTGCAGACGGCGCGGCGGACGCCGTGGCAGCGCTCCGGCGAGCGCGAGCGCGCCGCGGGCCAGCGTTGAATGCGCGCTGGCCGGCGCGCGGCACCTCGGAGCTCACTCGGGGGCAGGGCCACGGCATAGCCCCGAAGATACCCCACCCAGCCGTCGCCACCACGCACCCAAGCATCACGACCCCTCCGCAGCGATACAACGGCGGGCGCCAGGAATCACCGACATCAGGTCCCTCTGCCGTCAGGGGCGTGACGGGACCAGGCGATGCCCGCACGCGCCGGCGGCCCGGACCATGGCCGCGAACGCAGCGTGGCCCGGCGGGCCGGCCCGGCATGAAATCGACCCTGGCCACCATCGTGCCGCGTTCCTGGAAGGAGCGGGTGATGTCCATGGCTACGCCGTCGGCTCTGGATGGATGCAGCGGTCTCGATCTTTTGCATCCGCCCTGCATCTGTGTCCGCACCCAGGTTGAGTCGTCTCCCGCTCCGCGCCACGCCGTACCCAGGCTGAGCCGGCCGCCGTCCGCGCCACGCCGCACCCAGGTTGAGCCGGCCGCCGTCCGCGCCACGCCGCACCCAGGTTGAGCCGGCCGCCGTCCGCGCCAGGTTTCGGACCTCCCCGGGCCGCCAGCACCCAGGTTGAGCGCTCCACCCAGCGCTTCCCGTCCACCCACAGCCCGCAGGGCAACAACTTCGTCGCACCCTGTGAGGCTCCTTGCGAACGCGGCGGCGACGTCAAGGCCGCCGTGAACCCAGGACGCTCACCAGGAACGCCAGGGCGAAGCCGAACAGCACCACGCTCACCACCAGCATCGCCATGACCGCGCAGCTCGGCTCCGCCCGCCGCCGCGCGCGCCTCGCCCCCGCCCCGTACGCCGCCAGGGGCTGCAGCTGCGCAGGTCGCGCCGTGGGCTGCCCCGCCCCCCCCGGCGCCGTGAGGCCGAACGCCTCCACGGTCGCGCTCAACGTCGGTGCGACGACCGCGCGCACCGGCGGCACCGTCAGCGGCGCCGTGCTCTGCCAGCCCAACCCCGGTGGCACGACCGGCGCCACCCCTGACGCCGTCCCCGCCCCGCTGCCCAGCGCCGCGGCGATGCGCGACAGCTCCGCCGCGAACGCCGGGGCATCCGGGAAGCGGAGCTCCGGGCGCTTCTCCAGCGCCCGCATCACGGCGCGGTCGAGCTCCGGCGGCACCGGCCGCGGCGCGTAGCACGACGGCGGCGCCGGGACCTCGCTGGCGTGCGCGCGCACCAGCTCGTGGACGGGCCTCACATGCTCGAACGGCCCGCGGCCAGCGAGCAGCGTGTAGAGCACCACGCCCGCCGCATACACGTCGGTGCGGGCGTCGACGGCGAGCCCGCAGGCCTGCTCGGGCGAGAGGTAGCGCGGCGTGCCGACGAGCACCCCCTCCTCGGTCTGGTAGAGCGAGGGCGCCGGCGCGCGACCGTCGCCGCCCGGGGCGACCACCTTGGCGATGCCGAAATCGAGCACCTTCACCACGCGCCGCCCCTGGGCGTCCGCGTCGCACACGAACAGGTTCTCGAGCTTCACGTCGCGGTGCACGATGCCCGCGCCATGCGCCGCGGCCAGGCCGGCGAGCGTCTGCGTCACCAGGTCGAGCGCCTCCAGCGACGGCAGCGCGCCGCGCGCCGCCAGCTCCTCGCGCATCGTCCGGCCGTGGAGCCGCTCCATGACGAGGAACGTCCGCCCCTCGGCCGTCCGCCCGAAGTCGGTGACCGTCACCAGGTTGGGGTGAGCGAGCCGCGCCAGCGACTGCGCCTCGACGCGCATCCGCTCCACCAGCCGCGGCTCGCGGTTGAGATCGCGGTGCAGCAGCTTCACCACCACCGGCTTGTCGAGGCCCACGTGCGCCGCCTCGATCACCTCGCCCATCCCGCCTCGCCCGAGCCAGCGCACAGGCCGGTACGGCGTGCCGTACAGCAGGGTGTCGCTCAGCTCTGGCGCCACGCATCGGCGGTCTTCGTGCGAAGGCAAGGCGATCCTCCGCGGGCCGAGGTGGTACCGCCGTCGTGACGCGACGCGAGGATCGAATTCCCCTCTCGCTCCCGGACCTCGAGCGCGCGAGCGCTCTTTTCACACGCCCTCCCGGAGCGCTCAAGATTTCGACAGATCCGCGCGCGAGCGCATCCTGAAGCATTCCCGCGACGAGATCCAAATTTCCACACGACATCACGAATGCGTCCGATTTCAGAGCACCGCGCGCGGGAGCTCCGGTGCTCAAACGACGGTGCCCGCGGCGCTTGCGGGTTCGTCGCTCCCTTGCGCGGCGGCGCGCGCCAGAGTCGCCTGCTCGGCCGCGAGGGTCGCCTCGTCCTCCTGGGCGAGGAGCGCGCTCGTCTCGGCGAAGGCTGCCTCGCGCTGCGCGATGAGGGCGGCGCACCGCGAGCGCGCCGAGGCGAGCAGGCCGAGGCCGGCGGCGACCCAGCCGACGGAGGCCGCGTACCCGGCGATCACGACGGGCCCCGGATCGCCCTCGGTGGCCTTGGAGATCATCGCGAACGCGTAGAACGGCGAGGGCGCCGCGACGAGCAGAGCCCTGTCGCTGGTGCTGAGCTCCGCGACGAGGCCGGCGATGGCCGCGATGATCCACGGGCCGACCGCGATCGCGAAGAGCAGCGTCAGGAGCAGCACGCGCGCGATCATGGGCGAGGCGGTCCGCGCGCGGAGGAAGGCGCCGAGCCCGACGAGGAACACGTAGAAGGCAAGCGCGTAGACGGCGAAGTACTCGAGCTGCCGCGTCTGGATCTCCGGCGACGCGATGGCCACGCCGGCGACGAGCCGGTGGCCGACGGCCCAGAGCGCGACGACCGCCGGGACGCCCACCGCGAGCAGGAGGTACGCCGAGCGCGCCACGCCGGGGCCGAGGAAGCGGCGCAGCCGGCTTACGCGGCTGCGAGCCCAGTGCACCTCGACGCGGCGCGACGGGCCGATCGGCTCGCCGGCGAAGAGGAACACGCAGAACGTCAGGTGCGCGAACATCGCGCACATGCCCGCGATGATCGCGGGCAGGCGGTCGGTCGGATCCACCGAGAACGCCGGCACCGACGCGGCGGCGGCGACCACGGGCGTGCAGACCGCGAACCACGTCTTCAGGCCGGAGGAGCGATCGTCGCTCTCGCTCGTGAGGTTCGCGACGGTCACCTGGTACAGGAACCAGGCCGGGACGGCGATCGCCGCGACCGGCAGGAGGACCAGGAACAGCGCGTAATCGAGGCCGAAGGGCGCGCGCTGGTAGGCGACGGGGAGCCAGATCGGAGGGCCCTCGGGCACCTCCGGCCAGGCCAGGTGCGCCGCGTACGAGAGCCCGGCGCCGCCCGCCATGAACAGGCAGATCGACAGGGGGAACGCGAGCAGCAGCGTCACGAGGATCGCCGCGCGGAGGCTCGCCATGGTCGAGCTGATCGCGAGCCCGAAGGCGACGCTGAGCAGCGCGAGCAGGAAGAGGAACGCGAACGCGATCACCACCTCGGTCGCGGTGATCCCGCCGAACAGGAACGGCATCGCCCCGACCGGCGCGAGCATCACCACGTACATCGAGATCGCCGTGTAGGCGGCGAGGAACTTGCCGCGCGCGATCTCGCCGGGCGGGATGCCCGTCAGGAGCACCGCCTCCCAGGTGCGGCCCTCGCGCTCCGAGGCGATGCTGTTCGCGGCGACCGCCGGCCCGACCAGCGCGACAACGAAGTACGCCACCGAGAAGAAGACCTGGAACAGGATCACCCCCGTCTTCGCGGGCGCGACGTCCCTCGAGGCGATGCCGCCGATCGACGCGATGAGCAGCGTCATCAGCACGGCGAACACCAGGAGGATCACCGGCGTGCGGGCGAGGCGCGCCGCCTGCTTGAGCTCGCGGATCCAGATCGGGTTCGGCTCGCCGACGAGGCGCGCGGCGCGGTGCCTCGCCCGATCGACGAGCCGCTGCGACGCCGGGCCGCCGGGCGACGTGGAGCCAGTCTGCACGCTCACTGCACCTCTCCTTGCGTGACCTCGAGGAAGATCCGCTCGAGCTCGTTGCGCTCCGGCTCGACCCCGATCACGCCGATCCCGCTCCGGACGAGGTGGTGCACGATCTCGGCGATCTTCACGTCGTTGCCCACGTAGCCGACGTGCACGGCGCCCGCGATGATGTCGACGTCGGTGATCCCCGGCCCGCCCCGGAGCAGGTAGGCCGCGGCCTCGGGCTCGCCGAGGACGCGCACCTTGACCTTGCGCCGCGACAGCGACGACAGCCCAGCGTACGCCGCCGCCGGCGCCGCGCCCCCCGGCGCCACGCCGTGGGGCGGGTGCGGGCCGTACCCGGGCGGCGGACCGGCCGCCGGCGCAAGATCGCCCGCGGCCGGAGCCCCCGGCGCGCCCGCAGGCGGAGCTGCCTCGGTGCCGTACGGCGGCGGCGGCGGCGCGGGGTACGCGTGCGCCGCGGGCGCGCCGGCGTGGCGGGGCGGCGCGTGCCCGTGCGCCTGCGCGGCGCGCAGCGCCTCGAGGCGCGCCGCGATCTCCCCGATCGGACCGGCGACGACGAGGCGGCCCTTCTCGAGGATCCCGATCGACGTGCACACGTCGGAGAGCTCCGTGAGGATGTGCGAGGAGAGGAAGATCGTCTTCCCCAGGCTCCGGAGCTCGAGCAAGAGGTCGCGGATCTCGATGCGCGCGCGCGGATCGAGATCGCTCGCCGGCTCGTCCAGGATGAGGACCTTGGGGTCGTGCAGCAGGATCCTCCCGAGCTGGAGGCGCTGCTTCATCCCCTTCGACATGGTGGCGACGATCCGGTCCTGGATCTTGCCGAGATCGGTCAGCTCCAGGACGGCGTCGACCACCTCGAGCGACGGCACCCGGAACGCGTCCGCGAAGAACTCGAGGTACTCGCGCACCGTGATCCGGTCGTAGACGCCGGCGTGATCCGGCATGTACCCGATGCTGCGGCGGACCGCCGCCGGGTCGATCGTGACGTCGACGCCGTCGATCTCGACCCGCCCCGCCATCGGCTCGAGCAGCGTCGCCATGACCCGGATCGTCGTCGTCTTGCCCGCGCCGTTCGGCCCGATGAAGCCGAAGATCTCGCCGGGGCCCACGTCGAAGGTGACGTCCCGGAGCACGTCGAGGGAGCCGAAGCGGTGCGAGAGGTGACGGACGCGGATCGTCGGCGCGGGCCGCTCGATCCGCGGCGCGAAGGGCGGCGCGGCGCTCACGGCCGACCTCCGTAGCCGACGATCCGCACGAGCACGCGGTCGCTCTCGATCCGCAGCCCCGAGTCGCTCGCGCGCCCCTCGCCGCCGTCGAGCTGGCCGAGCAGGACGGGCACGCCGGCCGGGAACCAGTCGACGGCGGTCCCGGCCGCCTCCTCGACGGCCAGCCACGCGGCGCCGAGCCCCGGGGCGTCGGGCTCGAGGAGGGGGCCGAGCAGGCTGCCGCCGAGGTCGTGGACATCCAGCCCGCCGACCCGCCGCCCGAGGCTCACGTGCGACAGCCAGTACTGCCCCTTGCTGTGCGCCCCGAGGTCGAGCCCGGCGCGCGACGAGACCTGCTCCCCGTCCCGGATGCGGGCGAAGTAGCGGGCCACCCCCGTCGAGATCCACAGGACGCCGCCGCGGAGATCGCGGCCGCTCCGGTTGGTCACGACGACGTCCCCGCTCGGCTCCTCGACGATCGCGATGCCGTCGCCGAGCGGCGCGACGCCGTCCTCGCGGACGATCACCGTCTGCCACGGGAGCGCGGCGACCTTCGTCAGACGGGCCCCGTCGCGGTCCACGAGGAGCCGATCGCGCCGCTCCGAGAGCTCGGCCAGCACCGCCGTGCTGATGACGCCGCTCGCGTCGGTCGTGCGGACGGTGAGCTCCTCCGCGCGCGGGACGAAGAAGCCGCGGAACCGCCGCACCGCGCCCTTCGAGATGCCCGCGCCCGCCTCGATCAGCGTGAGGTGGCGCGCCCTGCCGCGCACCCCCTTCGCGATCAGGCCCACGCCGACGATCGTCGCGAACGCGACCGCCGCGTACACGGGCAGGCGCCGGAGCGCGCGCAGCGGCCTCCCCTGCCGCGCGGCGCGCGCGAAGTTGATCGGGCCGGCGAGCACCGCGTAGATGCAGAGCAGGACCGCGGAGACCCCGATCGCCCAGCGCGAGCTCTCGTTCGGATCGAGCTCCCGCCGCACCGGATCCAGATCGAGGCCCATCGCCTCCTCCCCCGGGCGGAAGGCGATCGTGGAGCGGCGATCGTGGGCGCGGCGCGCGAGATCGGCCACCCGGATCTTCGCCCACGGGTCGTTGGACGCGGGCGGGCGCGTCGGGTCGAACGCGAGCAGGTGCACCTCGCCGAGGCCGTAGGACGCCGAGCTGCCGTACGCGCTCGCGCGGAGGTTGCCGCCCGACCAGCCGGAGAGCGCCTCGGCCACCGCGGAGCTCGCGCTCGGCGCGGGCAGGAGCACGTTGCCCTGCTTGCCGAGGCCGCTCGGCGCGGCCGGCGGCGCGAGCTCCACGAGCGTGGGCGGCGCGACGCCCGCCTTCGCCACCTGGCCGCCGACGAGCGCCGCGAGCGTCGGGTGCCGAAGATCCTCGGGGCGCGCCACGGCCAGCGCCAGCGTGCCGCCGGAGAGCACGTACCCGGCGAGCGCCTCGAGCTCGGGGCCTTGCAACCTCGAGAGCGTGTCGGTGCGCATGAGCACGGCGTCCGCCGCGCTGTACAGGGCCGCCCGGTCGGGCAGCAGCGGATCGCCGGTCGCGCTGTCGTAGCGCGGCTGCCCGACCCACAGGACAGGGCTCGACGACCCGGGGCCACGGCCGGTCGGCAGGTACAGCGGCGCGACCGGCGCCTCATGGAGGCCGCCCCGGACGAGCGACGTCTCATTGACGTCGAACAGCACCACGCCCTGCTGCATGGTCGACGAGAGCGCGTGCGACGAGACCTGCGCGCCGCGCTCGTCGAGCGCCCGCACCTGCACGTCGGCGAAGGGCGACACCTGCAACGGCACGCGCACGTTGACCGACGCGCCCGCCGTCACGGTGTACGGCGCCGTCGCGACGAAGACGCGCTGCTCGCCGTAGCGCGTCGACGAGACCTCGACGTCCCCTCGCGCCGCCTTGCCGCCGTTGTTCTGGATGCGCACGACGACCTGGTTCCAGCCCCAGGGCACCGCGCCGCTCGTCCCGAACACGGGCGCGGCGTCGACGGCGAGCTCCGGCGCGCCCGGCGCCGGCGCCTGCGCGAGCGCGGGCCCCGCCGTCGAGAGCGCCGCGAGCCACGCCGCGCCGGCCGCGGCCCGCGCCGCGCGAGCGACCCGGCGCGCCCTCCCCCGCGCGTCAGCGCCGCGCCTCATCGGCGGATCGCCTGCGCCACGGCCTCGGGCCGCGCCTCGACCGCCGCGAGGAGCGCGGAGATCACCTGATCGGTCGTGATCCCCTCCGCCTCGCCCTCGAAGGACCGGATCATGCGATGGCGGAGCACCGGCTTCGCGACCCGCTGCACGTCGGCGAAGGCGACGTGCGCCCTGCCCTGGAGCAGCGCCACGGCCTTCGCGGCCAGCACCAGCGACTGCGCGCCGCGCACCCCGGCGCCGAACCGGAGCGCCCTGCGCACGATCTCGGGCGCCCCCTCGGCGGAAGGGTCGCTCGCCCGCGTGAGCCGCGACGCATACCGCATGACCGGCTCGGCGACCGCGACGTCGCGGCAGAGCGAGCGGAGCAACAGCACGTCGTCGCGGGTGAGCACCCGCGGCGGCGGCCCGCGATCGTGGCCCGTGGTCCGCGCGAGGATCTCGGTCAGCTCGTCCTCGGTCGGGCTCGGCACGAGCACCTTGAGCAGGAACCGATCGAGCTGCGCCTCCGGCAGCGGGTAGGTCCCCTCCATCTCGATCGGGTTCTCGGTGGCCAGCACGAAGAACGGCTCCTCCATCGCGTACCGCGTGCCCGCGATGGTGCACGCGTGCTCCTGCATCGCCTCGAGCAGCGCGCTCTGCGTCTTCGGCGTCGCCCGGTTGATCTCGTCGGCCAGGATCACCTGCCCGAAGATCGGCCCCCTGTGCAGCGAGAAGTGGCGCGAGCCGTCCGCGGCCGAGACGAGCACGTTGGTCCCAGTCACGTCGCTCGGCATGAGATCCGGGGTGAACTGGATGCGCGAGAACCTGAGATCGAGGCAGCTCGCGATGGTCCTGACGAGGAGCGTCTTGCCCAGCCCGGGCGCCCCCTCGAGCAGGACGTGCCCTCCGGCGATGATGCCCCAGAGCGTCTGCTCGATGACGTCGCCCTGGCCGACGACGGCCTGCCCGATCGCCTCGCGCAGCCGAGCGCTCGTCTGCTGCGCGAGCTCGAGCCTCGCCTCGAAGGAGGCAGCGGCATCGCCCTGCCCTCCGTCAATACCCGCGCCTGATTCCGCCGCCATCTGGTCGCCCTCGGGCGACGACCATAGCCGGCCGCGCGCCGCGCGTCGATCACGGCCGCGGCGCGTCGATCGCGCCCGCGCCGCGAGGCGCGGCGGCCTTCAGCGCCGGCGCCGCCGCGAGGACTCGACATCTCGAGTCGAGACTCGAGATCGACGGGCCGCCGGATCCCGACGCGTCGCCGGACGCACCGCGGACGCACCGCGGGACATCCCGTCCAATCTGCTCGGCGGCGCACATCACCATGCTATCTTTCGCGGATGAACGTGCTTATCCGGACCTGTCGCAGCGTGCTCGGTTCGCTCTTCCTGTCCGCGCGCGGCGGCGCGGCGCTCACCGCGTCTCTCGCGCTCGGCGCGAGCGCCTGCGCCTCGGTGGTCGGCGACCATGAGGCCGAGACGAAGTTCCTCGTCAAGCCGACCTCGCAGTCGACCTTTTCAGGATGGAGCGAGGTCTCTGTCTCGCAGGATCCGAACTCCGTCGACGGGGCCAAGCTCAGGTTCATCCGGCTCGAGGCGCGCGACAACAACGTGCCCGACCTGACGTTCATCAAGAGCATCACCGCCTCGGCCGTGGTCGACGACGTCCCGACCGTGGTCGCCAGGAAGGCGAAGATGCCCACCGGGGAGCGCATCGTCCCGCTGGATCGGGTCTATCACGACGACATCCGGAAATTCTTCTACAAGGACGACGAGAACGGCGGCTACACGGTGCACGTCGACTGGAAGGGCGAGATCGATCTGACGAAGACGATCCCGCCGGAAGGCGTGTGGATGAAGGTCATCGTCTCGGTGAGCATCGAGTGACCTGATCGCCGCGGCGCCCTTCCTCTGCCCTGACGGCCGGCGTCGCGCGCCGGGAATGCCTGATGCGCGACCGCCCAGAGGCGGCCCGCGAAGCGGACGCCGAGCGGCGATGGAGCCCCGAGGGGACCAGCAGGCGGAGCCCCGAGACGACTAGCGGGAAGCGGGCCCCCGAGCGCAGCCGACGAGCTCCTTGAAGAGCGGCGAGGTGACGTACCGCTCCCCGCCGTCGGGCAGGATCACCACGATGTTCTTGCCCTGCATCTCGTCGCGCGCCGCGACCGAGAGCGCCGCCGCCATGGCCGCGCCGCCGGAGATGCCGACGAGGATCCCTTCGGCCTTCGCGAGCCGGCGCGCCGCCTCGAACGACTCGTCCTCGGACACGGGCACCACCTCGTCGATGAGCTCGCGCCGCAGGATCTTCGGGACGAAGCCTGCGCCGATGCCCTGGATGAGGTGCGCCCCCGCGCGCCCGCCGCTCAGCACGGCGGCGTTCCGCGGCTCGACCGCGATCATCTTCACGCCCGGCTTCTTCTCCTTGAGCACCTCGCCCACGCCGGTGATCGTCCCGCCCGTCCCCACGCCGGCGATCACGACGTCGACCGCGCCGTCCGTGTCGTCCCAGATCTCGCGCGCGGTCGTCGCGCGGTGCGCGGCCGGATTCGCCGGGTTCTCGAACTGCTGCAGCATCACCGCGCCGGGCGTCTCCTCGACGATCTGCCGCGCCCGCGCGACCGCCTGCACCATCAACGACCCGGGCGTCTGCAGCACCTCCACCCCGAACGCCCGGAGCAGCGCGACCCGCTCGGGGCTCATCGTCTCGGGCATCGTGAGGATCAGCCGGTAGCCCTTGGCCGCGGCGATCATCGCCAGCGCGAGGCCCGTGTTGCCGCTCGTCGGCTCGACGAGGACGCTCCCGCGGCTCAGCTTCCCCCGCCGCTCGGCGTCCTCGATCATCGCGAGGCCGATGCGATCCTTGACGCTGCCGCCAGGGTTCCGGCTCTCGACCTTGCCGAGGAGCGTGGCGCGCAGCCCCTTGCCCGCAGAGCTCAGGCGAACGAGGGGCGTGCGCCCGATCGTCGCCGCGATGTTGTCGAAGATTGCACCCACCTGGCCGCCCTCCGTGATGGCACCCGGCCAGACGGAGCGCCGGCCCGGTGGCTAGATGGAGTAGTCTTGCACGAAGATCTTCGCGTCGCGCAGATTTACAAGAACCCTGTCCCCCTCGGACAGCCCGAGCTCGGCGACGCGGTCCTTGGTCATCTCGACGGAGAGCGGCTGGCCGTCGGAGAGGCGGAGCTCCGCCTTCACCATCCATCCGACCCGCGACAGCCGCTCGACGCGCGCCATGCTGGCGTCGTCCGAGCCGGGGGGGTCCGACGAGTCGACCCGGGCGTGGAGCTCGATGTCGTGCGGCCGCACGAAGGCGCGCACGCTCGCGCCGTCGCCGGTCCCGGGGGGCGCGTGCACCGCGAGCGTCCCGAGCGCCGCCTGGCCGTCGCGCACCTCCCCCTTGAGCACGTTGATCGACCCGACGAAGCTCGCCACGAACTCGGTCGCCGGCCGGTCGTAGATCTCCTCGGGCGTGCCGATCTGCTCGACCCGCCCCTTGTGCAGCACGATGACCCGGTCGGCGAGGTCCATCGCCTCTTCCTGGTCGTGGGTCACGAAGACGCTCGTGATCCCCCGCTCCTTGTGCAGCCGCCGGATCCACTCGCGCAGCTCGAGGCGCACCTTGGCGTCGAGCGCCCCGAACGGCTCGTCGAGCAGCAGCAGCGACGAGCCCGGGGCGAGCGCGCGCGCCAGCGCGACGCGCTGCCGTTGGCCCCCGGACAGCTCGTGCGGGAACCTGCCCCCGAGCCCATCGAGCTGCACGAGGCTGAGGAGCTCGTCGACGGTGGCCGCGATCTCCTTCCGGGGCCGCTTCCGGATGGAGAGGCCGAAGCCGATGTTGTCGCGCACCGTCATGTGCCTGAACAGCGCGTAGCTCTGGAACACGAAGCCGATGTTCCGGTCCTGCACCCGCGTGTGCGTCGAGACCTTGCCGTTCAGGATCACGTCGCCGGCGTCGGGGCTCTCGAGCCCCGCGATGATCCGGAGGACGGTGCTCTTGCCGCCCCCGCTCGGCCCCAGCAGCGCAACCAGGGCGCCGCTCTCGATCTCGAACGAGACGTCGTCGACCACCTTGTTCGGACCGAACCGCTTCGTGAGCTGCTGGACAACAATTCCCATAAGCGACAGCTAGCCTTCTGCCCGTCCCGCGCGCGCCCCGGACAGAAGAAACCAAGGCGCTCAAGCGTGCCCCAGAGTCGCCCGCCGGACGGGTAGGCGCAACCAGATTCAGAAAGACACATCGGAAAGGTGAGCCAATTTGCAAGTTGCATGAAGCGCGCTTCTCGCGCTTCATCGTCCGCCTCCGCTCGGGCGCGAGGGCGAGCGCCCGCCTCGCGCCGCCGGCCGCTGCCCGACCCATGGACGGCTCGAGGTGCTAGCATCGCCGCGCCGCGACGCGGCGGGACCGGGACGGGAGGCCGCAGGGCGGCAGGACGAGGCGCCGGGCCGCGGCGCGGCGGGACCAGGACGGGAGGCGGATGCGTTGTCTGGTGACTGGGGTGGCCGGGTTCATCGGCTCGCACCTCGCGGAGCGGCTGATCGAGCTCGGGCATGAGGTGCTCGGGGTGGACCGCTTCACCGAGTACTACGCCCGCGAGATCAAGGAGGGGAACCTGGGCCGGCTGCGCGGCGAGCCCCGCTTTTCGCTGGCGACGCTCGATCTCGCGACCGCCGACCTGCGCCCGCTGCTCGCGGGTCGCGAGGTGATCTTCCACCAGGCGGCGCAGGCCGGCGTGCGCCCGAGCTGGGGGCAGAGCTTCGAGGGCTACCTGCACGACAACGTGCTCGCGACGCAGCGGCTGCTGGAGGCGGCAAGGACGTACGGCCAGGTGCGCAAGCTCGTCTACGCCTCGTCCTCCTCCGTCTACGGCGACGCCGAGGATGTGCCCATGCACGAATCCAGCCGGACTGCACCGTACTCGCCGTATGGGGTGACCAAGCTCGCCGCCGAGCAGCTCTGCGAGCTGTACCGGCGCAACTTCGGCCTGCCGACGATCTCGCTCCGGTACTTCACGGTGTATGGCCCGAGGCAGCGCCCCGACATGGCGTTTCACCGGTTCATCTCGGCGGTGCTGAAGGGCGAGCCGGTCCGCGTGCACGGCGACGGCGAGCAGACGCGCGATTTCACCTACGTGAGCGACGCGGTGCAGGCCAACGTCGACGCCATGGAGGGCACCGCGGTCGGCGTGTTCAACATCGGCGGCGGCTCGCGGGTGAGCCTCAACGACGCGCTCAGGCTCCTCGGGGAGCTCGCGGGGCCCGTGCGCGTCGAGCGGGGAGAGCCGCAAGCCGGCGACGTCCGGCACACCCTGGCCGACACCGCGGCGGCGCGCGCGGCGCTGCGGTACGCGCCCCGGATGCCGCTGCGCGAGGGGCTCGCGGCCCAGGTGACCTGGCAGACGAGGATGCTCGGGCTCTCCCGGTAGCGGAGCGCCGCGCCCTCAGGCGGCGCGACGACGCGGGAAGCGCGGCGCGCGCCGACAGCCGTCTGCCGCAGCGGCGACGATCCCTGGAGGATCGCGCGATTCCGCTCCCACATAGCCGCCGTCACCTCGCGCCGCGCCGCTCGATCGTCGAACGACGGCACGGAACCGCGCGATCCCGGAACGATCTGCTATCCTCCGCCGCCGTGATTGTGGACCAGCCCCCCACACCTGCCCCCAACGAGGCTCCGGAGGACCGGGTGACGTTCGGGCTCTCCGCCTTCGAGCCTCGCCCGAGCCTGATGGCGCCCTCCATCGCGCCGGCCCCCCAGCCGGCGCCGCACGTCTCCGTGGTCGTCCCGGGGCTGAACGAGGCAGACAGCCTTGCCGAGCTCGCGCAGCGCGTGGATCAGGCCCTGAAAGGGCGCTTCACCTACGAGCTCATCTTCGTCGACGACGGGAGCACCGACGACACCTGGAACGTCATCTCCAGGATCCGCGCGGAGAACCCGGTCGTGAAGGGCATCCAGCTGCGGAAGAACTTCGGCAAGGCGACGGCGCTGACGGCCGGCTTCCGCAAGGCGCGGGGCGCCGTGGTCGTCACCATGGACGCCGATCTCCAGGACGATCCGGCCGATCTGCCGAGCTTCATCGCCAAGGTCGAGGAGGGGCTCGACGTCGTCGTCGGCTGGAAGGTCAACCGGCTCGACCCCAAGAACCGCCTCGTCCTGTCCCGCATCTTCAACGGGACGGTCCGCGCGGTCACGGGCGTGAAGCTCCACGACATGAACTGCGGCTTCAAGGCGTACCGGAGCGAGGTGCTGCGCACCATCCCCATCTACGGCGACCTCTTCCGGTTCATCCCGGCGCTCGCCGCGTGGCAGGGGTTCCGCGTCGCGGAGATCCCGGTGCGCCACCACGCCCGCAAGTACGGCAGCTCCCGCTACGGCCTGGAGCGCATCCTGCGCGGCTTCTTCGACCTCCTCAGCGTCATGTTCCTGACCCGCTACTCGAAGAAGCCGATGCACCTCTTCGGCCTCATCGGCCTCGTGTTCGCGGCGATCGGGGTGACCATCAACGCGTACCTGACGCTGCTCTGGTTCCTCGGGCACAAGATCGGCGATCGCCCGCTGCTCCTCCTCGGCGTGCTGATGATCCTCCTCGGCATCCAGTTCTTCTCGATGGGCTTCATCGGCGAGTTCCTCACCTTCCAGATGCAGCAGCGGCGGCACCAGGCGGAGGAGCTGCCCGTCCGCGAGGAGATCGAGTGATCTCCGCGCCCCGCGCCGCTCGGTCCGCGCTCCCCGCGCTCGGCGTCGCCTCCCGCCGGGTCCCCTGCCCCGCGGCGCGCTGAGCGCGCCGCGGGCCCCGCCGTCATGCGTCGCAACGCCCTGCGCGCGCTCATCCGCCTGGTCGGGCCGCTCCTGCTCGTGCTCGTCGTCCTGCGCATGGACGACCGGGACGCGGTGCTCGGCGCCGTCGCCGCGGCCTCGGCCGGCCCGCTCGCGCTCGCGGCGGCGCTCAACGTGCTCAACATCCACCTCAAGGTGGTCCGCTGGGACGCGCTGCTCCGCGCCCGGGACATCCGTTACCCGCTGCGCCGCGCGTGGAGCGCGTACCTCACGTCGCTCTACGTCGGCATGCTGACCCCGGGGCGGGTCGGCGACTTGCTCCGGATCCGCTACCTGCGCCACGACCTCGGCGTGCCCTACGCGGAGGGGCTGGCCACCGTCGTGATGGACAGGCTGTGCGACCTGTACGTGCTCGCGGCGTTCGTCGCCGTCGGCGTCGCCCGCTACAGCGCGGTCATCGCCGGCCAGCTGGCGTGGCTGACGTGGGGCGGCATCGCGCTCACGGTCCTCGCGCCGCTCGTGCTGCTCATCCCGGGGCTCGCCGAGCGGCTGCTGCTCGCGGTGTCGCGCAGGCTCGTGAAGGAGCCGGCGCAGGCCGCGGACTCCGGCGAGCCCGGCGCGGCGAGCCGCTTCCTCGTGGCCCTGCGCGCCCATGTCGGGCGCGGGCTCCTCTTCACGCTCCCGGTCACCGTGGCGACGTTCGTCGTCAACTTCGTGCAGGGCTACCTGATCGCGCGGGCGCTCGGCGTCCCGCTCTCGCTGTTCGACGTCACCTGCCTGCTCGCCATCGCGAACCTGCTCGGCCTCCTGCCGATCTCGATCGCCGGCGTCGGCGTGCGCGAGTTCTTCTTCGCCCTCGTGTTCCCGTCGCTCGGCTTCAGCGCCGAGCACGGCGTGAGCTTCGGCCTGCTCGTCTTCGCCGTCATCTACCTCGTCGTCGTCGCGCTCGGCTTCGTGAGCTGGCAGGTCGCCCCCCCGCCGACCGCCCCCGAGGCCTCGCCGGCCGGGACCGCGCAGCCCTGACGCGCTCCCGCCCGCCGGGGGCGCGCATCACCGGGCGGCGCCCGTCGAGATCACCGGCCGGCGCTCATCGAGAACTGCGTCTTCATCGTCATGGGCTCGAAGGGACGAACCCGCGCGGCGGCCGCGCGGAAGGCGTCGACCACGCACGCGCCGACCTCGGTCCCCTCGTAGGGCGCGCCGTCCAGCTGCACCGCGGCGTCGCCGCTCCGCAGGAAGGTCACGGTCACGGTCGCCTCGCCGGTCGGGCCGTCCGGCTGCCAGCAGCGCTGCGCGCGGCGGCCTCCGCGCTCGAGCGCCGCGGCCGCGTCCGTGGACAGGCGGAGGTGCTCCGAGAGGAGCCGGCTCGACCCGGGCTCGATCCCGTCGTGGGAGACCGACGACACCTCGACGAAGGCCGGGTACGAGGCGCTGCGGCTGGGGCAGTGCGAGGGGCGCACCATCGCGTAGCCGGTCGCGGTGGCGAAGCCGCACACCGCGAGGGCCACCAGGAGCGCGCGCTGCCCGCCGCTCCGTCCGTGCGGCCCGTCGAGCGGGCCTTCGTCGTCCGGTCCGCCGCGCAGGCGCTCGACCTCCGCGCGGATCTCGGCGATCTCCGCGTCCCGGGCGGCCAGCGCCGCGTCCCGCTCCTTCAGCTTGGCTTCGAGGGTTTCGATGCGCGCGCGAGCCGCATCGAGATGATCCCGGTAGTGCGACATGCCGCCATTCTACCGCGCCCCGCGCGCTCCGCCCTGCCCTTCCCGCGCCCCCCGCGCCGTTCCTTGACAGCGGGGGGTAGGGTCAAGTAGCCGAGACACCGCCTCATCCATGCTAGACGACCACCGCACCAGGCTGAACAGCGCGCTCGCGAAGCTCGACGGCGCCATCGAGCGGCTCGCGCGCGCCGCCTTGACCCTGGCGCCGTGGCCGATCCTCTACGGCATGAGCATCGCCGTGACGGCCTGGGTCCTCACCCACCCGGGCCGCCTGGCCCAGCTCGACACGAACAAGCTGACCGAGCTGGAGCGCCGCTGGATGGCCGGCGGCGCCGTCGTCGCGATCATCGGGGTCGGGCTCGCCTACTTCCTGGTGATGCTGGCCCGGCGGGCGCTGACCTCCTCGTGGGCGTTCGTGAACACGGTGGGCCGCCTCAACCGGGCCCTGGTCCCGCTGCTCGCGCTCCCGTTCGTCGCCGCGCTCAAGGTCCCGAACATCGAGAAGGACAGCCCGAAGACGGCGATCTTCTTCGCCGCCCTCGCCGCGGCGGCCGTCGGCGTGGGCCTCTACGCCTGGGGCCGCGGCACGCGCGGCGACGCGCCCGGGCTCGGCGACGCGCCCGGGCTCGGCGACGCGCGCGGGCTCGACGACGACCGCGCCGGCGCGCTCGCGAAGGCCGGGCGATGGCTCGCGCCGCTCGCCTTGGTCGCGCTGTGGGCGGGCTACGCCTTCTTCTTCTCCCGGCTCGCGATCACCAACCACCACGCGCTGCACACGCGGACGCCCGACCTCGGGTACTACGACAACATCTTCTACCAGTCGATCCACGGCCGGCCGCTCGGCTGCTCGTGGCTCCGGGCCGGCTATCACGGCTCCGCCCACTTCGACCCGATCCTCGTCCTGCTCTCGCCGCTCTACCTCATCTACCCGAGGGCGGAGTTCCTCCTCGTGCTCCAGTCCGTGTGGCTCGGCGCCGGCGTCGTGCCCGTGTACCTGCTCGCGCGCGACAAGCTCGAGCACCGCGGCAAGGCGCTGCTGCTCGCCGTCGTGTGGGCCATCTACCCGGCCCTGCACGGCGCGAACATGTACGAGTTCCACTCGCTCGCGCTGATCTCGCCGCTCGTCGTCTGGCTCCTCTACTTCTACGAGACCGGCAGGGACCGCATGTACTGGGTCACCCTCGCCGCGCTGCTGCTCTGCCGGGAGGACGTCTCCCTGCTGATGTGCTTCATCGGCCTCTACGCCATCTTCGACCGGCGCGCGGGCAGGACGCGCCTCGGATGGGTGACAATCGCGACGAGCCTCGTCTACTTCGTCATCGTCAAGCTGTTCTTCATGACGTCGGCCGGCATCATCATGTCGGGCAAGGACGCGTACTCGTTCGCTTACTACTACGAGGAGCTCATGCCGAACCGGAGCGGGCTCGGCGGCCTCCTCATCTCGCTCCTCACGAACCCCGTCTTCGCCCTCAAGGTCATGCTGGAGGAGCCGAAGATCCTCTTCCTGCTCCAGCTCTTCGTCCCCCTCTGCTTCCTGCCCTTCCTCGCGAAGCCCGGGCGCTGGATGCTCGCGTACGGGCTCCTGTTCTGCCTGCTCGCGTCGCGCGACGCGGTCTTCTCGATCCACTTCCAGTACTCGTCGATCCTCTTCCCCATCGCCTTCGTGCTGACGCCGATCGCGCTCAGGCGGGCCGAGGACTCCGCGTCGGCCGCCTACTTCGGGCTCGACGGGCGGCGCCTGTCGCGCGCGCTGCTCGCGGCGATGCTCGTGGCGAGCGCGCTCGTGTCGTGGAAGTTCGGCGGCCTCGTCGAGAACGCCTCGTTCCGGGGCGGCTTCTCCCGCGTGGCGCGCCGGCTGACGCCCGATCAGGAGGCGACCTACGCGTGGGTGCGGCAGCAGGTCGAGGCGATCCCGCCCGGCGCGGTCGTCGGCGCGACCAGCAAGATGGGGCCGCACGTGTCGAACCGGAAGGAAGCCTATTTCTATCCGGGGGACCGCGCCGCGCTCGTCCAGTACGTGCTGCTCGACGAGGGGGAGCTCAAGGCCAAGGACCAGGATCGCCACAACGCGGCGGTGAAGCGCGGCGAGCTCATGGAGGTCAGCCGGCTGAAGAAGATGGCGCTGTTCAAGCGCGTGAAGCCGGCGACGAAGGAGCCGCCGGGGCCGCCGCCGGCGGAAGAGCCCGGCGAGCCCACTACCCGCGAGCCGCGCCCGGAGCTACGAAAGCTGAAGAACAAGCCGGGCAGCCCGCCGCCCGACACCACCAGCACCGCGGAGCAAGATGAAGACCCTCCTCCTGGCCCATGACTTCGATGAGACCTCCGAGCTCGCCCTCGACACGGCGATCGAGCTCGCCCGCAAGCTCTCCGCGAAGATCGTCGTGGCGCACGTCTACAGCGTGCCCGTCTACAGCTTCCCGGAGGGCTCGTCGCTGATCCCCTCGGCGGAGGACGCCGCGCGCCTCGCCGAGGCGGCGCAGCGGAGCCTCGATCAGGTGCTCGAGCGCCGCCGCGCCACGCCCGACGTCGAGATCTCGGGCGTGCTCCGCGCCGGCGTCCCCGACGAGGAGATCTGCCGCCTCGCGGGCGAGATCGGCGCCGACATGATCGTGATCGGGACGCACGCGCGCGGCGCCTTCGCACGGGCCCTGATCGGCAGCGTCGCGCAGCGGGTGGTGCGCGCGGCGACCGTCCCCGTCCTGACGGTCCGCGGCCCGAAGCCCGAGAGCTGACGCGGCGCCGCCGGCACGTTGTCCGCATCACCAGGAATTTCCTGAGATGACCCTGGAAATTTCCTGATCCGCTGCCAAATGCGTCCAGCCGCAGGTACGAAACCTCGTTGAAACTTCGGGCACGTTACCCCCGTGCCATGAAGATCGACACTGGGGATACGGCCTGGCTCCTCGCATCAACAGCCCTCGTCCTTTTCATGACGCCGGGCCTTGCCCTGTTCTACGGCGGCATGGTGCGCCGCAAGAACGTGCTCGCGACGCTCATGCACTCGTTCGCCGCGCTCGCGGTGATCTCGGTGCAGTGGGTGGCGATCGGGTACTCGCTCGCGTTCGGCACGTCGCAGGGCGGGCTCATCGGCGGGCTCGATTATGTCGGGATGCGCGGGCTCGCGGGGGTGGAGCGGGGCACCGTGCCGCACCTCGCGTTCGCGGCGTTCCAGATGATGTTCGCGGTGATCACGCCCGCGCTCATCGCGGGGGCGTTCGCGGAGCGCATGCGGTTCCCGGCGTACCTGGTCTTCATCCTGCTCTGGTCGACGCTCGTCTATGATCCGGTCGCCCACTGGGTGTGGGCCGAGAAGGGCTGGCTCTTCGAGATGGGGGCGCTCGACTTCGCGGGCGGCACCGTGGTGCACCTCGCGGCGGGCATCTCGGCGCTGGTGTGCGCGGTCGTGCTGGGCCGGCGATCGGGGTACCCGCACGAGCGGCACGTGCCGCACAACCTGACGATGACCCTGACGGGCACGGGCATCCTCTGGTTCGGCTGGTTCGGCTTCAACGCCGGCAGCGCGCTCACCTCGGGCGGGCTCGCCGCGCTGGCGATGCTCGACACGCACCTCGCGGCGGCGGCGGGCGGCGCGGCGTGGCTCTTCGTGGAGTGGGCGCAGCGGGGCAAGCCGACCGCGCTCGGCGTCGCCTCCGGCATCGTGGCCGGGCTCGTCGGCATCACGCCGGCGGCCGGGTTCGTGGCGCCGTGGGCCGCCGTCGTGATCGGCCTGCTCGCGGGCGTTGTCTGCTACTTCGCGGTCGTCTCGAAGGAGCGCCTCCGCTACGACGACTCGCTCGACGCGTTCGGCGTGCACGGCGTGGGCGGGCTCCTCGGCGCGGTCCTCACCGGCGTCTTCGCCGAGAAGGCCCTGAACGAGGCCGGCCGCGACGGCGTGATCGCCGGCAACCCCGGCCAGATGGTCCCGCAGCTCGCCGGCATCATCGCCGTCGGGCTGTACGCCGCGATCGCGACCTTCCTGCTCCTCAAGCTGGTCGACAAGCTGATCGGCCTCCGCGTGGCCGAGAGCGACGAGCGCGAGGGCCTCGACGCCACCGAGCACGGCGAGACCGGCTACGCGCTGTAGCGACACGGCGGGCAACCCCGGTCCCCAGGTCGATTATCAGGGCTCCGGCCGCGTTCGCCCTCCTGGTAAGGAGGGGTACGCGCGGTCCGGGGCGCCGTCGTAGTTGCCTCCACCCGGGCGCACCGCTAGAGCGACAGACGGTTCGAACCGCCAGGGCGTCAAGAGCGCCAAGAGACGTCGAACATCTCTTGGCGCTCTCGGCGTCCTGGCGGTTTCTCTCTTCGAACCGATCGGTGCTCCAGCTTGCGCCGAACCTTTCCCCTGGGCGCGCGCCGCGCGCGAGCGCCCCGTCATCACGGAGCAGACAGGCATGAGCGGCCATTCAAAGTGGGCCACCATCAAGCGGAAGAAGGGCGCGCTCGACGCGAAGCGCGGCAAGCTCTTCACGAAGCTCATCAAGGAGATCACCGTCGCGTCGCGCATGGGCGGCGGGGACCCGAACGGCAACCCGCGCCTCCGCAAGGCGGTCAACGACGCCAAGGGCCAGGCGATGCCCGCCGACACGATCAAGCGCGCCATCCAGCGCGGCACCGGCGAGATCGAGGGCGCGAACTACGAGGAGATCCTCTACGAAGGCACGGGCCCCGGCGGCACGCTCTTCCTCTGCGAGGCGATGACCGACAACCGGAACCGCACCGTCGCCGAGATCCGGAAGATCTTCGAGAAGAACAACGGGCAGCTCGGCGCCGGCGGCTCCGCGCAGTGGGCCTTCGAGCGCAAGGGGATCATCCTCATCGCGAAGGACGGGGCGACCGAGGATCAGCTCATGGACATCGCCGTCGGCGCGGGCGCCGATGACTACAGCGACCAGGGAGAGGACTGGCAGGTGCTCTCCAGCGTCGACGTGATGGACACGGTCGTGAAGGCCCTCGAGGACGCGAAGATCGCGGTGAAGTCGAACACCGCAGGCTACGTCCCCAAGAACAAGAAAGAGGTCGCGGGCCGCGACGCCGAGGTCTGCCTCAACCTCGTCGACTCGCTCGACGACCACGACGACGTGCAGAACGTCTACGCCGACTTCGACGTCCCCGACGAGGAGCTCGCGAAGCTCGAGGGCTGACGCGCGGCGCCGGGGCAGGCCCCCGCGCGTCGCCGCCGGCGGCCGCCCGGCGCCACCGTCAGGGGCGCCAGATCGGGAAGCTCACGATCGCCCACGAGAAGAACGCGTGGGCGAAGAGCGCCGGGGGCAGCCGCCCGGTCCGGTGCACCACGCGACCCCACACGATCGAGCAGCCGAAGCCCGCCGCGACGAGCAGCGGGTTCGGCCCGGCGACCGGATCGGCGAGCAGGAAGAGCGTGGGGAGGTGCGCGACGGCGAAGAGCACGCTCGACAGCAGCCAGGCGGCCCCCTGGCCGAGCGGCCCCTCGAGCGCGCGCATCACGAGGCCGCGCCACACGAGCTCCTCGAGCGCGGCCACGACGAACACCAGCGCGCCGACGAACACGCGCGCGTCGGCCGACGGGTCGCCGAGCTGGAGGTACAGGCGGAGGAGCCACGCCTCGCGCGGCGAGCCCCGCGGGGCGATCGCCATCTGCACCGCCATGGAGACGCCGTAGAGCGCCGCCGCGACGAGCGCGCCGCGCGCGAGGTCGCCCGACAGCGGGCGGAGCGCGGCGCGGAGCTCGCCGCGGCGGCGGAGCCACATCACCGTGGCCGCGCCGAGGACAGCGTAGGGCGCGCCGACCGCCGCGAGCATGCCGGCCGCGCCCGCGCGCTCCGGGGCGAACGCGATCGAGACGGCGACCGCGACGACGGCGGTGACCGTGGCGGCGACGAGCGCGGCCTCGCGGCGCGAGGCGCGCGGCGGCTCGCGCGGATCGGTCGACCGCGGATCCTGCGAAGAGGCCGGGGCAGGCGGCGGGGGCGCCGACGGAGGGGCGGCGGCGTCGACGGGGATCATCGCGCGCACATCCGGCAGACCCGGTCGAGGATGCGGTCCGCGAGCACGGGCTTGGGCAAGACGCCGAGGGCGTCGGCGGCGTCGCGGGTCACGAGCGTCGCGCGGTTGTCGTCCCGGCCGAACGAGTCCGCCGCGTGGTTGGCGACGATCATGTCGACGCGCTTGCTCGCGAGCTTGTGCCGGGCATAGGCGATCACCCCCTCGTCCGCGGCGGTCTCGACGGCGAACCCGACGAGCACCGGCGGCCGCGATCCGTCGGGCGGCGCCGCGCCGGCGAGGCCGGCGCGCGCGGCGCCGACCTCGGCGAGCAGATCGGGGTTCGGCACGAGCGGCAGCGTGGCGAGATCGGGGGTGCGCTTCAGCTTGGTCGCGTGCTGCTCGGCGGGCCGGTAGTCGGACACGGCGGCCGTCATGACCAGCGCGTCCGCGCCGCGCAGATCCTCGCCGAGCGCCTCCCAGAGCGCGGCGCGCATCGAGAGCGCGCCGCGCACGTCGACGCGCCGCGCGCCCGCCGGCGTGGAGAGCGACACGGGGCCGGCGATGAGCGTGACGTCCGCGCCGCGGGCTGCGGCCCGCTCGGCGACGGCGAAGCCCATCTTGCCGGTCGACCGGTTGCCGAGGAAGCGCACGGGATCGAGGTCCTCGAGCGTCGGGCCCGCGGTGACGACGACGCGGAGCCCCGCGAGATCGCGCGGGGCGAGCTGCGCGAAGGCCGCGGCCGCGATCGCCGCGGGATCGGCCATGCGACCGAGGCCGCGCTCGCCGGAGGCGACCTCGCCGAAGACGGGGCCCACGAGCTCGACGCGGCCGTCGGCCGCGAGCGCGGCGACGTTCCGCGCCGTCGCGGGGTGAGCCCACATGCGGGGGTGCATCGCGGGCGCGGCGAGCACCGGCCCCTTCGCGCACAGGGCGAGCGCCGTCACGAGGTCGTCGGCGCGCCCCGCGGCGAGGCGGGCGAGCAGGTCGGCGGTCGCGGGCACGAGGAGCACGAGATCCGCCTCGGCGGCGAGCGCGACGTGCAGCTCGCCCGCGAAGCCCGGGTCCCACATCGTGTCGCGCACCGGCTCGCCGCAGAGCCCGCTCAGCGTCATCGGCCCCAGGAACTGCTGCGCGGCGCGGGTCATGATCGGCAGCACGCGCGCGCCGCCCTGGATCAGGAGACGGGCGACCTCGGCGGCCTTGTAGGCGGCGATGCTGCCGGAGACGGCGAGCGCGACGGTCGGCCGCGCGCCGGCGGAGGCGCGGCCGGCGGCCGGCGGCGCGGGGGCGCTCGGGGGAGACGCACGGCCCGGAGAGGGCGCGGGAGAGGACGGCGTTCGGCCGGACATGGCGCAAGAGCCAGCGTGGGTCGGGGATCCGGGAGCCAACGTGGGTCGGGGATCCGGCGCCCACCCTGGCACGAAAACGGGCAGCCGTACACGCTGCGCCGCGGCCGGATGCTAGCCTCGGGAGGTGCGCTCCTCCGATCGGCTGCGCGGCCGCTCCCAGGCGGGCTCCGAGCAGCTCGTCACCGTGGCGACCTACAGCGAGTCCGTCGAGGCGCAGATGGGGCGCTCGGCGCTGACCGCGCACGGCGTCCGCGCCTTCATCGCCGATGAGCACGTGGCGACGCTGACCCCTCATTACATCGGCAGATCCCTCGGGATCCGGCTCCAGGTGCCGCGCGCGGACCTGGAGCGGGCGGCCGAGATCCTGAGACCGCCGGCCGTCGACGACGATGGCGAGCTCGACGACGACGAGGCCGAGCTCGACGGGCCGAAGTGCCCGGCGTGCGAGGCGCGCTACGCTTACCGCGAGTGGGCGCCCGGCCAGGTCCTCGTCATCATCGCGCTGCTCGGGTTGCCGCTCCTCGTGCTGAAGAAGCGATGGCACTGCCGCAAGTGCGACGCGTACTGGGCGCCGGCGCCGGCCGCGCCGAGGGCCGGGAACCCCTACCGGGCGCCGCGCGGGGCGGCGCTGCGGGCGAAGAGCTAGCGCCGCTCGCGCGGCGCCTCCGGCGCTGACGCGCGGAGACGGCGGCCAGAGGCGCGCTGAAGGGACCGGCGACGGGCGATCTTCGCCCGCTCATCAGCCGTCCTCGGCCTTGTCCTCGCCCTTGTTCCGGCGCCGCTTCTTGCTCTTGCCGTCGTCCTTCGTCTCGTCGGCCGCGGGGCCTCTCTGGCCACGAGACTCTCGCCGCGCCTTGCCGTCGGGCGCAGGCTCGCTCGCGCGCTGCACGATGTCGGCGCCCTCGGCGGGCGGGGCGTCCTCGCCGCGCGAGCGGCCGCTTTCCCTGTCCCTCTCCGAGTCGCCGCGCTCGTCCTTCTTCTCGTCCTTGGCGCGGAAGGTGCCGAACCCCGCGCGGTCGGTCCAGCCGCGCTCACCGGTGAGACCCGGCTCGCGGCTCTCGACCGTGCCGCCGCCCGGCTCGGGGCCGGTCGCGCCGGGCGTGCGGACGTCCGGGCCCTGCGTGACGACGAGGTACTCGTCCGCCACGTACTCGGGGTGATTGTCGTCGGCCGCCTTGAACTCCGGATCGCGCGGGCCGCTCCCGACATGGATGATCTGCGTGGTCGGCGGGTAGCTGTCGCTCCACTTCTCCCGCACCGCATAGGCGCCGTCGCGCACGACCCGCGAGCTCGTCGTCCTGAAGCCGGGGATGCCGCGCTGAGCCAGCACCCGTGTGCCGTCAGGCAGCTTCGGCGTCGGTCGCTCGAGCTCCTCGAACGGGATGACCGCGTCGACGCGGCGAAAGTACGTGACCGTGAGCTTGCGTGAGGGCCCGAGGATCTCGGCGCGCACGACGCCGCCCGACACCGTCTCGTGGAGCACGATCGGGAAGTCGAACGGGTTCCTGAAGCGGTAGTTGATCGTCGGATAGACGACGGTCGCGTCGAGGCCGAGCTTGATGTAGTAGCTCGGGCGGGAGTGCGGGTAGCGCTCGACGATCTCGAGCCCCGCGAAGAACGCGGCGCCGTGGAGCGTGCCCGAGATCTGGCACGTCCCGCCGCCGAGCCCGTCGACGAGCTCGCCTTGCGCGATGACGGGCGCGACGCGGTACCCGTGCGCCTCGTCGCGCGGGCCGACCGTCTCGTTGAAGTCGAAGATCTCCCCCGGCATGACGACGACGCCGTCGAGCTTCGAGGCGGCGAGCCTGAGGTTGTACGTCCTCTCCTTGGACTTCGCCCCGGTCGCGTAGCGCGTCTCGAAATAGCCGAGCACCTGATCGAACTTGACGTTGCCGAGCTGCTCGGCGACGAGCTTCGGCGCGATCGTCTCGACGCTCGCCAGCGCCGTGTCCTCGCCGGCCCGCAGGGCAGCGTCGATGCGCGCGAGCGTGCCGTAGACGTCCAGCCGATATCCGATCTTCTCGGGCTTGAGCTGCCGCGCCTCGAGATCGACATAGGCGTCGACCGCCGGCGCGTCGAGCTCGACCTTCAGATCGAGCAGCATGCTGATCGCCCGCTCGGAGTCGAGCAGGAGCGGGATCGGGATGTCGAGCGGGGCGTCCTCGTCCTTCCGCTCGTGCGCGCGGCGGAGCGCGCTCTCGGGGCGGAGCGCCTCGCGGATGAACTCGGCGAGGCGGACCCGGTTGATCTCGACGCCGAGGTCGTTGCGGCGGAGCGCGCGCGCAGAGCCGTCGGGGAGCACGATCCGGATCTCCCCGGTGGCGTAGCGGCGCACGAGGTCGAGCGCGTTCGCCACGACGTCGCCGCCCGTCGGCACCGGCACCTGCGCCACGCGGAGCACCGGCGGCGGCTTGGGGCCGTCGTCCGGCGGCGGCGGCAGCACGAGGTACGTGATGACGAGGCCGCTCGTGACGAAGACCGCCACCAGCGCGGCGAACCGCCAGAGCTCCGGCGAGCGGCGAAGATCCATGCGAGGGCGGCCATCTTGAAAAGCCTTCCCCGAACCGTCAAGCAAACGCCGCCGCGGAGGGCGGCGCGGGCGAGCGGCTGCGAGCGCGCGAGGCGGCTACGGGCCGGCGCTGCGGGGGCGGCGCGGCGCCTTCGCAGCGGCCGACGCGGCGCGCGCGGCCCTGAGGAGCGGCTCCTTGATCGAGCCCGCCCTCGGCGCGAGCTCCGAGCCCCGCGGGTGCGACGCGCCCCGGCGCATCGACGACCCGAGCAGGTACGCGCCCGCGAGCGCCGCGAGGACCGCGAGGCAGACCGCGGCGACGGGGACGACCCAGCGCCGCGCCCGGCCCACGGGCGGCGACGAGACCTGCGGCGCGCTCGCGTCGCGCTCGACGATCGCGCGCCCGGGACGGGGGGCCGCCTGCGGCGAGCTCGGCTGGGGAGGCGGCTCGTCGTGGTCGATCGAGCGCTCGCGCGCGATCTGCATGGCCTCCTGGATCGCGACGCGCCGCCGCTCGCCGCGCGGGCCGAGCATCTGCTGCATCAGCGTGGCGAGCTCATCGCTCGTGGCGAGCGGCGTCGCCGGCGACACCTGCTCGATGGCGCGGCGCAGGTCGGCCATCGTGGCGAAGCGCTCGTCCCTCGGCTTCGCGAGCGCCCTCATGATGATGCGGTCGATGTTCTCAGGGAGCGAGGGGACGAGGGTCCGCGCCGGCTCGGCCGCGGCCTTGTCGCAGATGCGGCGCACCGTCGCGGGCTCGTTCTCGGCGAGGAAGGGGTGCTTGCCCGTGACGAGCTGGTAGAAGACGATCCCGAGCGTGAACACGTCGGTGCGCCGATCGATCGGCTCGCTGCCCGCCTGCTCCGGCGACATGTACGCGAACTTGCCCTTCACCTGCCCGACCTGGGTGCGCTGCAGGTTCGAGGCGGCCTTGGCGACGCCGAAGTCGAGGATCTTCACCGTCCCGTCGTAGCCGACCAGGATGTTTTGCGGCGAGACGTCGCGGTGGACGAGGCCGACGAGCTTGCCGTCGCGGCCGCGCAGCTCGTGCGCCGCGTGCAGGCCGAGGGCCGCCTCGCCCACGATGCGCAGCGCGACGGGGAGCGGCACGCCGCCGCGCGCCTTGCTCTCCCGCAGAACCAGGTTGAGCGGCTCACCGTCGATGAGCTCCATCACCTGATAAAGGACGCCGTCCTCCTCGCCCACATCGATGGTCTCGGCGACGTTCGGGTGGTGGATCTGCGAGACCAGGGTGGCCTCATCCAGGAACATCGCCTCGAAGTCCGGGTCGTCGCTCAGCTCGGCGCGCAGCAGCTTGACGGCGACGATCCTCGGCAGCTGGCCGCTCGTCCGAGCGGCCCACACCGAGGCCATGCCCCCGAGCGCAATCGGGACGAGGAGCTCATAGCGACCGAGCGTATGGCCAGCGCGTACTTCTCCCATGGTGCTCACGTGCCGCTAACCCCGGCGAAGGCGGCAACCCCCCCGGGAATCGGGCCCGCCGAGCGCGGCCTCCATGAGATCGGGTCCGCAAGAAGCGCTCGGTGTGCCGGGTGATGCTCTTGATCGACGATCGACAGCGGGCGCCAGGCTCGCGGCCGGGCGCCCGCTCTCCGGAGCGTCGCAGAGAACGACCTGGCGCTCAACCGGGAACGTTATTCAGCAAGAGCGTTATAATTCACCGGTCCGCCCCGGATCGGCGGGACCGCTCGCGCTCACCGCGCGAGCCCCGGGGGCCGGAGGGCGCGCCGCCTCCCTCGGCCGGCGCATCGGGCTGCGGGACCTCGGGAGACGGGATGACCTTGCGCAGCGCGGACAGGTGGCGCTTGGTGACGCCTGTCACCGCCAGGATCTGCGCGTCCGTCGCGCGACGCACTGCCTCCAGCGAGCCGAGCTCCCGGAGGAGCGCCGTCCTCACGGCGCTGCCGAGGCCCGGGATGTCCTCGATCTCGGAGCGGAGGCGCCGCGCCTTGCCGAGCCGCTTGCGTGCGTGGTTTGCGAAGCGGTGCGCTTCATCTCGGGCGCGCGCGAGGAAGAAGAGGGCGGAGCTCGTGGAGCGGAGCGGGATACCGTTCTTCTGGCCGGGCAGATAGACGCGGTCGACGAGCTTCTCGCCGGCCTGCGTCTCCCGCTCCTTCGCGAGGCCCACGATCGGGAGGCCGTGGAGGCCGAGATCGCGCGCCGCCGACAGCGCGACCTGGAGCTGCCCGCGGCCGCCATCGACCACGAGCAGATCCGGCAGATCCCACTCGGCTCCGCCGGACTGCGCGCTCTTCGGCGCCTCCTCTGCGGAGGCCGCGGCCTGCCGCGCCGCGGTCGCGGGCACCTCGGCAGTCTCCGACTCCGCCGGCGCGTCGCTCGCTGCCACCAGGCCAATTTCCTCGTCAGCCACGTCGCTCTCGGCCTCGTCGCTCTCTGCGAGATCGCTCTCGGCCTCGTCGCTCTCTGCGAGATCGCTCTCGGCCTCGTCGCTCTCTGCGAGATCGCTCTCGGCCTCGTCGCTCTCTGCGAGATCGCTCTCGGCCTCGTCGAGCTCGGGCACCTCGCGCGCTGTCGTGTCGCGCTCTGCCGCGTCACTCTCTGTCGCGTCGCGCTCTGCCTGCTCGCGCTCTCCCTCGTCACCCGCCGCCGCCTCGGAGGTGCCGAGCGCGGCCGCCTCGCTGTCTGCGGCGGGCTGCGGGCTCGCCGGCCGAGCGGACTTGCCGCGGCGGAACCGGCGCGCGAGCACCTCGTACATGGCGGCGTAGTCGTCGCCGTCGGCCACGCTCTTCACGTTGAAGCTGCGGTAGCGCTTCTTGTCAGGCTGGCCGTCGAGGAGCGCCACGATCGATCCCACGGTGTCGCCCCCGCCGAGATGAGAGATGTCGCAGCACTCGATGCGACGCGGGAGCGTCGGGAGGCGGAGGCGTTCCCTGAGCTCCTCGAGACGGGCCTCGAGATCGTCGGAGCTCCTCTGCTTTTCCCGGAACGCGTGAGCTGCGTTCTCGCTCGCCATCTTGAGCAGATCGACGCGGGGCCCGCGCTGAGGCGCGAAGAGCGCCACCTTGCGGCCGCGCCGATCGCTGAGCCACTCCGCGACGCCCTCTGCGCCGTCGGGCAACACCGGCACGAGGACCTCATCGGGGATCGTGGTGGACGCGACGCCATAGTACTCGTTCAGGAAACCGCCGAGCACCTCGTCGTCCGGCAGCTCCATGTTGCGGAGCGAGAAGGACAGCGTGTCTGTCACGCGCCCCTGGCGCACCAGGATCACCTCGACCTCCACCAGCGTCCCCTCGCGGTAGATGCCCACGACGTCTTGATCGACGTCCTTCACATAGACGACGCGCTGGGCCTCCCGCACCGCCTCGACTGCCCGGAGCTGATCGCGGTAGATGGCGGCGCGCTCGAACTCGAGCTCCCGCGACGCGTCCCGCATTCGCGCGGTGAGCTCGCCCGTGAGCTCGTCGTGGCGGCCTTCGAGGAAGAGCGCGACCGAGCGGACCATCTCCGTATAGAGCTCCCGGTCCACATCCATCACGCAGGGCGCGAGGCAACGCTTGATCTGGTACTGCAGGCAGGGGCGGCGGCGCGACGCCATCTCGGCATCGGAGCAGGTGCGGAGCTGGAAGTGCTTGTTGACCAGGTGGAGCGTCCGCCGCGCGCTCGTCGCCGAGTGGTACGGACCGAAATACCTGGCCTTGTCCGGGGCGGGACGGCGGACCGTCTCGAGCATCGGCCACTCCTTCTGGGGGTCGAGCTTGAGGCAGAGGAAGTCCTTGTCGTCGCGCAGCTTGACGTTGAAGCGGGGCTTGTGCTGCTTGACGAGCTCGTTCTCGAGTACGGCCGCTTCCTTCTCGGTGGCGGTCACCACCGTCTCCAGATCGGCCACGATTTTCCGGAGTATCGGGATGAAGTAGCGGGCGTCGCTCCCGCTCTCCTGAAAGTAGCTGCGGACGCGGGAGCGCAGGCTCTTCGCCTTGCCGACGTAGACGACGGCGCCGGTCTTGTCGATGAACAGGTAGCAGCCCGGCTTCGTCGGGAGCGACGCGAGCTTGGCTGCGACGAGGGCTTCGGGATCCTGCTTGGCGCTCGGGTTGACCACGGCCGGAACGATCTAGAAGTCGCGCGCGCCGGCAGCAAGCGCCCCGATCACGGCCCGTCGACGCAGAGGGCAGACGCGGCCGGCGCCGGCGCTCCTTCACGGATGTGGCGGCGCCGCTCGCCGCCAGGGCAGAGGCGGAACGCCCAGGTCGAGATCTCGGGCATGTCGCTCGACGCGGAGACGCGACGAGCGGGACTCGCCCCTGGCGAGCTCGCCCGCCGTCGCGGCGTCCGAGGCGATCACCGGACGCAGGTTGGACTCGTCCCTCCACGCGGCGCGCGGAGGCGCGGCGCGCTGCGCTCGTGAGCCGCGCTGCGCTCGTGACCAGCGCTCGTCACGACATCGAGGTGTGGCGAGAACGGCGCGGGCGCGCCAACGCGTCAACGTGCGAGCGCGCGAGCGCGCGAAGCAGCGGTGGGCAGCGCGAGGGTGCGCCGCCGAGATCATCGAGCTCCACTGGCGCACGCGCGCCCGCGAGGCGCAGCGCGGTTTTCTCCGAGAGGAGCGAGACCAGGGGTGCGGTGTCGCGCGGCCGGGCGTCGTGGTCTCGTGAGCGACCGCTTCTTCGCCTCGGTCGCAATCCGGCGCCGACTCCTCGTCGCGGCATCGCGCCCAGTCCGTCTGGAGCTTCTTGGCCATGAGAAAGGTCGCCCGCTGGAGAGCGACGTTGCCCATGCCGGCCGCCGGTGCCCCGCTTGTCCTCGCCGTAGCTGCGGTTCGGGTTCTCCCCGCTAGCCACTTTCAGCCCGCCGGGCGCCACGGTGACGAGCATCTGGCTGGGAACCGGCCGGACCTCCATCGTTACCTCGCACCCTCTAATCAGGTTGCCTGAACCCGAAAGGACTTGTATGGTCGTAACACCACCAGCGACTGCCCGTTCGATACCCGGGTCCTGTGGCCAGAAGGCATCGGCGAACTGAGCCTGCGGCGCACCGGCCCCGTATCTGGTTCCCGTTCGCTGCCGTTCGCTCCCGTCCAGGTGGGCCACCGCGCCTGGTGTCGGGTAGACCCCGAGGTGGGAGTGCGCGTCGAACAGCCGAGGAGTGACGAACTGTCCAGCAGCGTCCACCACCACCGCCCCGCTCGGGGGATCGATGTCGCCTCCGGCGGCCGCGGCGAGCTTCGCCCGTGGGCGCGAGCCGCGGACGAGCGTCACCCCCGTGCCCAGCAGGAGTGTCACCGCCCGAATCAGGATCGGCGGCTGAGCAGGAACGGCGGCCTCGCGACCTCCCGGCCTGCTTCCGGCCTGGCAGAGCGGCGGCCGGAGCTCGGGCGCGACGAAGGGTTTGGGAGACACCCCCGGAGGCTGGGCAGCTCCAGCACAGCCGCAAAAAGATGCAGCCAGGCCCAAGGCGATGTGGCCTGCGGGGTGCAATGTGTCTCGGCGCGGAAGGACTGGGCGCGGAAGGACTGGGCGCGGACGCCTCGGTCCGTCGCGCCAATCGGCCAAGCGGATGTCCTGGCAGGTGGGTGCGGCAGCCCTCATGATCCGAACAGCGCCGGAGGGCGGAGCGGCGGCCGACACGTTGCGGTCGATCCCGGGGAGCACCTCGGCGAGGAGACGAAAGCTCGGGCATACGGATACACCGCCGGGGCATGGCGGAATGCAGAAGTGAAAGGCTCGCGCCGCCGGCCCAGCCCACGGGGGGCGGACCGGAACGACGACCTCGGCCATGACACCTTTCCTCATCGGGGCCGACTCGCCGGGGGAGCCAGGCTCCTCCACGCGCCCCCGGGTCAGGCGCGCGGCTCGGCCTGGGCGCGCTGCGGCGCTTGTGTCCGGAGCACAGGAAAGCAAATCTTCGTGGGAATGTCGCTGGCTTCCCTCGGTTACGGGGCTGGCCGCGGCGCGCGGCATCAAGGGGCCGCAGAGCCGCGCAGAGCGGAGCACGGCGCTGTCCATCGCACCCCCTCCTGGGTTGGGCAGAGCCTGGCTTCGCGGCGCGAAGCCACCTGGCCTGACGGCGCCGAGCTTAACCACCGCGCCTGGCTGGGCCGGGCATGGCCGCGGGCCTGGCTTCGCGGAGCGGAGCCACAGGCAGTGGCGGCTCGAGTCCGGCTCGACCGGTCGCCCCAGCAGACCATGACCCGACGAGAGCTCGCGAGCGCGGGTTCCCGACGCATGGTGAGAGGACACCTCTCGAATTATTTTCAAGCATGACGCTGATCAGCAGTTGACAACTCTAGCTATTCATGGGACGCGAGATCCAATGAGCAACGTCGAACAAGAAATCAAAAGCCACGTTGATGCATTTGTCTCCCAGCTGAGCGGACTTGTCCGCAAAGCGGCTCTCGAGGCTGTCGCCGACGCGCTGCGGGGGGAGGGCCAGCCGGCCGCCGCCGCCGCCGCGCCGCGCAAAGCAGGTCGGGCCAAGGCGGCTCCTCAGCAGCCTGTGGAGGTCAAGAAGGCCGCGGGTCGCCCTGCGCGCGCCGCGAAGCCGACCCGCAAGAAGGGCGAGAAGCGCTCGAAGGAAGAGCTCGCCGCCATGACGCAGAAGGTCCTGGAGCACATCCGGGCCAACAGCGGCCAGGGCGTGGAGCAGATCGCCAAGGATCTGGGCACCACCACCAAGGAGCTGACCCTCCCGATCCGGAAGCTGCTCGTCGAGAAGAAGATCACGTCGAAGGGTGAGAAGCGGGCTACCAAGTACTTTTCCCGCTAGAGCCGGCGCCGCCTCCCCCCCGGCGGGTACGGCCGCGCCAACCGAGGTCGACGTCCAGCCCCCCCCGCCCAGCAGGGGAGAGCGAGGCGCGCCAGGCGCCTTCCAGGCAGGCGCGGATACGTCGCACATCGGAGCGGAGCAAGCTCCGCTGCCGTACACGCCTCAGGATACCCCTCAGGCAGACTTCTCCAGCAATGTCTCCTCCGCGTGACGCGGTGGAGACATCAGCTCGCGCGGCCCGTTGGCCTCTTCCCGTTCGCTGCTGAGCGACTCGATCCCGACGACAGGGCGCCGGCTGCTCCTGAGGGTCTCTGGGCACACAGGTCTGCTCCGGCGCCCAGGACGCGCCTCACCGAGCCGCTCGCCCGTGCTCCTGTCGTCGTCGGCTCGGCAGGACGAGCGGCGTCATGTACCCCATAGCCCCCAACATCTCGTGGGCTGACATCCAGGAACCACCACATCTAGTCTCGCCGTGCCGTGGCGGGGGCGGGAACGCCAACTTGGCAGAGCACGTTCGACGCTGAGCGAGCGTGGCTGCCGTGAGCGCCTGGCTCGCGCCGTGTCCACCCGGCGTGTCCTCAGAGCGGTTGGGCGCTCGACGCTGCGCGCTCAGTCCGGCCTGGAGTCCAACGCACCTCCGCGGACATCGGAACAGGCCGCCCCAGGCGGATATTGCTGGTCGGCCATGTCGGCGAGCCGGACATCTCCGAGGTGCCCCAGGGGAGTCTCCAACGAGATCCTCGAGGGCACTCAGCCTCTTCATGAAGTGGGGAGCGCAGACAGCCGGGTCCGTCGCCCGAGCCCTCGTGGGCCAAGCACGGTGCATGCCATCATCGACTCGCTCCGCCGATAGCGCGGCTTGTCGACTCATGAGGCCCCGCGAGACCGGATCGTTGCTACGCTGGACAGGTTCTGACCATCCGTGGTGCTCAACCACAGGGCAACACCCTCGGTAGAGCCCGCACGCTGGGTTTGCGGTCCGGAAGACGGCCGCCGAGGGCTTCGCGCTGGAGCGGTCCGATCAGAGCCCGAGGAAGCGCGACTTGGGTTCAGCGCTGGGCGCGGGTCCCGACGATGAGGACATTCGAGAACGGCGTTTTCCCCCAGGCCGGCCTGGTTTCGCAGGAGAAGCCGAGCTGCTCGAGGAGCGCCACGATCTCCCGGGCAGGGCGGAAGCGCACGCGCTCGCCCCGGTTGAAACGGAGCGCGGTGAAGATGCGCTCCTCGAGGAGGGTGATCGAGCTCCTCAAGCCGCGCTCGGTGTCCGCCTCGCGGACGAGCAGGCGCCCTCCCGGGCGAACCGCGATCGCCGCCCGCCGCAGGATCGCGTCCTGCTCCTCCACGCGGAAGTAGTGGAGCAGGTCGATGAGCAGCACCGTGTCTGCCTCTCCCAGCTCCGCGTCGCGCGCGTCGGCACACCAGAACTCCGCCGGCAACGCGGGCGCCGCGTGGGCAGCGCGCGCGTGGTCGGACGAGCCGGGCGAGCCGGATGACCGCGGCGGCGCTGCGCCGCTCGCGCGGACGGCGTCCTCTATCTTGGCTCGGTCCCAGTCGAACCCGCGCACGCGCGCGGCCCTGTCCAGCTCGAGCAGGAGAATCGGGAGCTGGCCAGCCCCGGTCCCCATGTCGAGGACCTCGCCCAGCGCGCGGGGGCGGTCGCCGGCGATGTCAGCAATCAGCCGCGCGACCGGATCGCCGAGGAGCTTGAAGCGAACATAGTGAAACCGGGTGCGCTGCGCCGGCGTGGCGGCGTCAGGCGGGCTGTACCTCGCGGCGACCCGCTCGACCGCGTGGACCCACGGCGGCGCGCTCTCGGGGAGCCGATAGGGCTCGATCTTGCTGCCCTGCAGCGAGGGGGCGCGGCGCCGCTTCAGCGCGATCACGGCGAAGATCAGGCCGCCGCCGAGCGCGGCGAGCGCGATCCCGACCACGGGCGCGCCGAGGAACATGTACTCGGGAAAATCGGACAGTGCTTGCGCCCAGCTCATCTTCTCGTGGAGGCGCAGCCAGCTCCCCGTGCGGAGGTACGCCCCGACCTGGACCTCGGCCGTGAGCAGCGCTGGCGCGAACAAGGGGTTGGAGATGTTCGCAGCGACCCAGGCAATCGCTGCATCCAGACGGAACCACAGGCAGAGGAGGAGCACGAGCGGCGTGTGGCAACCGAAGATCGGCTGCGAGCCGATGAACAGCCCGATCGCCACGGCCACGGCCGTCCGCCCGGCGGACAGCTCGCTGCCACGGAGCTCACGCCACGCGCGGCGCGCCTCCTCCCGGAGCGGAGAGTATTTCGCCAACGTTCAGGATCTGCCTTCCCGTGAAGCGTGCTCCGTATCATCGGCTGCGTCGGCTGTCGTCGTGGACAGGAGGTCGGTCACCTCCGTGGGCGTCGCCTCGTCGAGCGCTTGCCATGTCGCGCCCCTCTCCGTGGACGGCGGCGTCGACTCGCGCGGCGCGGCGTCCTTGGCGCGCGCGTTCCGCCGCGCCTCCACCATGCGAAGGTACATCTTCGCCGTCATGTTGTCGGGATCGATCGCGAGCGCCTCGCGCCACTCGGCGATCGCCTGATCGGACGCGCCGAGGGAGTGCAGCGCGACGCCGAGGAGCACGCGGGCAGGCGCGTACTTCGGGTTCGCGTCGCGCGCCGCCACGTAGTGCTCGCGGGCGAGCGCCAGATTGCCAGCGTCGCGGTACATCGTCCCGAGGCGCAGCTGGAGATCCGTGAACGTCGGGCACAGCGCCACGGCCCGCTTGAGCTCGGCGATCGCCTCCTGCACGCACCCCACGTCGGCATAGGCCTGGGCGAGGTCGGCGTGCATGTTGGCGATCTTGCCGCGCGCGAACGGATCGAGGACGCCGCCCTCGCCTTCCCCTCGGCGGATGCGGGAATAGACCTGTCGCGCGGCCTCGTATTTGCCGAGGTCGTTGTAGGTGACGGCGAGGTTCAGCAGCGCTTCCGTGTAGTGCTCGTTCAACTGCACCGCGCGCTCGAAGTGGGCCTCGGCCGCGAGGAAGTCCCCTCGCTCGTGGAGGATGACACCGAGCATGTTAAAGACGTCGGCGAATCGGTCGGTCTTCTCGAGGATCTGCCGCAGAGCATGCTCGGCGAGATCGTACTCGCGCCGTTCGTAGTGCTCCCTGCCGAGAACCAGAAGCTGCTTCAGCCGGTCGTCCATGAGGACCGTCAGCTTACGCGACCGGCGTACGACGCGGTCCGTCTTCCGCGCAACTCTTGCGGGGTTCCGGGTTCACGCGGTTGCAACCCCGGCGATGCCTTGGTACGCACGTCGGCGTGCCGAGTGCAGTACCCCAGAACCCGCTCGAGGCATCCGGGGCACCGGACGCCGCGGAGCGCTCCGAGGAGCGTGACGGAGCCGACAGGAGCGCGGCGGAGCCCGGCGCCGCCGCCTCGCAGGACGCGCCGCGCGCGGACATCGAGCGCAGCAACGCCGTCGACGACGTGATGGACGACGCGCCCGACGCGTCCAGCCGTCCCGCCACGCCGCCGCTCGCCGCGCCGGTGCCGAGCCCTCGCCGCGGCGAGAGGTCGCCGGCCGCCCCCTGGGCGCGGAGCGGCGATCCGCGCGGGCGCGCGGCGCTGACCCGGGCGCAGCTCCCTCCTCCTTCTTCTCGCGGGCGCGCGTCGGCGCCCTGGCTGCGCGGCGGCGATCCGCGCGCGCAGCCCCCGCGGACGCCGTCGCTCGTCGACGGTCCCTACGCGGGCCCCGGCTCGGTCGACGGTCCGCGCCTGCCCCCTGGACTCGGCCGGCCCCCGGCGGGGCCGCACCTCTCGCCGCGCATGACCGCGGTCTTCGGCGGCATCTTCGGCCTCGCGACGCTCACCTCGCTGATCGCGCTGCTGATCCAGGGCGTCCCGGTGCGCGACGAGCGCACGCTGGTCGCGACCAGCCCGGCGAGCTCGGCCGCCGAGGAGGCCGGGAAGCTTCCCTCGTCGCCCGAGGTGAAGGCCAAGAAGCGCACCCCCGTGCCTGGACCTTGGCGCGTCTCCGAGCTCGCGAAGGATCCATCCGTGATCCTGGCGAGCGACGTGATGGACCGCCGCTCGTTCATCACGGCCCTCGCCGACAAGGGCGTCCCGAAGGCGCAGGTCTACCGGATCATGAAGGCCTTCGACGGGCTGCGGAAGTTCGACAAGTGCGGCCGCAAGGACCGGTACACGGTCGCGATGGACCGGTCCACGCGCCGCGTCCGCGCCTTCGAGTACGAGGTCTCGGCGAGCGAGATCTACCAGGCGAGGGAGGACGGGGCCGGGCTGCTCGCGGGCACCACGCTCGACATGAAGATCGCCGAGGAGGAGGTCGTCGCGGCCTTCTACGTCGGCAAGGACCTGACCAGCGCGTACCAGGCCGGCGGCCTGGAGCCCGGCGTGCTCGACGTGATCGACGATGCGCTCAGCGGGCGCATGTCGACGGAGAGCTTCGAGGAAGGGAGCACCGTCCGGCTGATCGCCATGGAGGAGACGGCGCTCGGGATGTTCTCCCGGTACAAGAAGATCATCGCGCTCGAGTACCGGCCCGCGGATCCGGCCGAGAAGCCGGTGCGCATCTACGATTTCAAGGGGCAGGAGGCCCGCGGCTACTTCGATGAGCGCGGTCGGCAACCCTACGCGGGCGGCTGGCGCTCGCCGGTCCCGGGCGCGCCCGTGACGTCGAAGTTCAACCCGCAGCGGATGCACCCGGTGCTGAAGAAGAGGATGCCCCACAACGGGACGGACCTCGGCGCGCCGACCGGGACGCCGGTGTACGCGGCGTACCGCGGGGTGGTCGAGTGGGTCGGCCCTGCGGGTCCGAGCGGCAATCTCGTCACGGTCTCGCACCCGAACGGCATCACCACGGGCTATGCCCACCTGTCGAGGTATGCCCCCGGCATCAAGACCGGGATGAAGGTGGGCACCCACCAGCTCGTCGGCTACGTGGGTTCGACAGGCCGCTCGACGGGCCCGCACCTCCACTTCACCGCCAAGAAGGACGGCAAGTACTTCGACGCCGAGACGCTCCAGTTCGACGGGGAGCGCGTGATGCCCGGCATCGATCGCGCGGCGTTCGCCGCGACGAAGGAGGCGCTCGACAAGCGGCTCGACGCGATCCCGCTGCCCGAGCCGCCGCCCGAGCCGGTGAAGCCCGAGGCCGCGGAGCCGAGCGCGCCGCCGCCCGCGGCGGCCGGCAGCGACGCCACGGTATCTGCCGCGCCCGCGGTAGGCCCGAGCGGACCGACCGAGCCCGAAGCGCAGCCGCCCCAGGGCGCCGGGGACGATGAGGGCGAGCTCATCGAAGGCCCCGATCTCAAGAACCCACCGGAAACGATGTGACACCGAGCGGGCCGAGAGGTCCGCTCGAAGGAGTCTGGAGCGCGAGGACGCCGAGGCACCAGCCTTCGCGTTGCCGGCCTCTCTGCGGACGCCCGGCGCCTCGAAGACGTCACAAAATCAGCCCTCCGCGCCTCCGGTCTGCGCGCAGGCGTCAGTCGCACCAAGAGCATCGAGGCCTCGGCCTTCGCGCCTCCGGTCTGTGTGCAGACGCCAGATGAACAAAAACAGCGAGGACGCCGAGGGCTGACCCCTCGCGTCCTCGCTGTCCTTGCCATGGCGTCCGCCCCGCGGGGCAGCAGCCGCGACGGCTAGCGCTTCGAGTACTGGAAGCGCTTGCGGGCGCCGGGCTGGCCGTACTTCTTGCGCTCCTTCTTGCGCGCGTCGCGCGTGAGGAAGCCAGCGCGCTTCAGCGACGACCTGCGCTCCGGATCGAGCTCGCACAGGGCGCGCGCGATGCCGTGCCGCATCGCCTCGGCCTGCGCGCTGTGGCCGCCACCGACCACGGTCGCGTTGACGTCGAACTGCTCGAGCAGCTCGAGCAGCTCCAGCGACTGCCTCATCACCATCCGCGAGGTCTCGCGGACGAAGTACTCGTCTGCGGGCCTCTTGTTCACCTTGATGTTGCCGGTGCCCGGCGAGAGGAAGACGCGCGCGACCGCGGTCTTACGCTTCCCAGTGGCGTACGTTCTCGTTTCCGTCATGGCTTTGCTCAGCTGTAGCTAAGAGGCTGCGGCTTCTGCGCCGCGTGGGGGTGATCGGGACCGGCGTAGACCTTGAGCTTGGTGAGGAGCTCGCGCCCGAGCACGTTCTTCGGGAGCATGCCCTTCACGGCCTTCTGGATGGGGAGCTCCGGCTTGCGCTCGAGCAGGTGACCGTACGACTCGGAACGGAAGCCGCCCGGCTCGCCGCTGTGCCGCACGTAGTTCTTCTGCTGGAGCTTGCGACCCGTCAGAAGGACCTTCTTGGCGTTCACGACGATCACGAAGTCGCCGGTGTCGACGTGCGGCGTGAACGTGGGCTTGGTCTTGCCGCGCAGCACCATGGCGATGCGGCTGGCAAGGCGGCCGAGGGGCTTGCCTTCCGCGTCGATCACCCACCACGTGCGCTCGTTGCGGGCCTCCGCAGGCTTGGCGGAAAAGGACTTGGGCTGAGGATTCATTGGGCGAAAAACTCCGGAAGGACGCCTGCCAAAAAGGGGCGCCACTTGTACAAGGCGGCCCTCCGCCTGTCAAGCGTCTCTGGTTTCTGATGGACCATCGTCCCGCCGGGGAGGTTGGTCAAGCGCGCCGGTCCGCAACCTGGCGCCGGTCTCGTTCGCTTGGTTCGCGTAGTTTCGCAGCGCTCTGCCGCTCTGCTCGCCGCTCGGGGCATACCGCAGCCTCAGCCGCATCGCCGGCCGAGGAAGCGGCGACCCCGTGGACCTCGGGTCGAAGCGACGCTCCCAGGGGCCCGGCATCGATCCGGGCCACCTGCGGCAGGGCGCGAACGCCGCTGGCAGGCGGGCACATCAAGCGAAGATGTCCTGCGGGCTCCCTTCAGAGGAGCTCACGATCAGGAATCGACGGACTCTTCGGTCCAGCGGAGAGGGCGGGATTCGAACCCGCGGTACGTTGCCGTACACACGATTTCCAGTCGTGCACCTTCGACCACTCGGTCACCTCTCCCGATACTTCTTCGACGCGCGCCTCGCTTCTGCCGGACCCGCGCCGCTCACGTGGGAGCGGGCGGTCAGAGCCCGTCGGGTTCACCTGGGGCAAGCAGCCAAGCGTAGCGGAGAGAGCGGGATTCGAACCCGCGGTACCCTTGCGGGTACACCTGATTTCGAATCAGGCACCTTCGGCCTCTCGGTCACCTCTCCGCGGGCGAACATGTCAAAGTGGGGGCGGTCGGTCAAGCATCTCCTGACCATCGACCGCTCCGGAGGTGCGCTTTCGCTGTCGAGGCCTCCCCCGCCCCCGCCTCGCGATCGGTCCCGGAGAGGGGCTCGCGCCCGCGCGACGCCGGGCTTTCCGGCGCTCCCGCGGCGGGCGGGGGCTCGCGCGGTGCGCCCTCTCCCTCGGCCCCGAGCGCGGCGCGCGCCGCAGGCGTGCCCGCGCGCGGGAGCCGGATGACGAAGCGCGCGCCCCCGAGCGGCGACTCGAGCACGCCGATGGTGCCGCCGTGGTCGACGACGATCTTCTTCACGATGCTCAGGCCGAGCCCGGTGCCGTCGTACCGCGTCGTGACGTACGGATCGAACACCGAGTCTCGCACGGCGGGATCGATGCCCGGGCCGTCGTCGTCGACCGCGATGATGTAGCTCTGCCCCTCGCTCCGCGCCGAGACGCGGACCTTGCCCCACAGGCCAGCGCCCGCGCGCTCCGCCGCGGCGCCGCCCGGCGCGGTCCGCTGCGCGTCGCGCAGCGCCTGCGCCGCGTTGCGCACGATGTTGCCGAGCGCGCGCCGGAGCATCTCCCGATCGAGCGCGGCCGGCATCGGGGCGTCCGGCACGTCGAACTCGAGATCGACGCGCCCGAGCAGCGCCTCGTCCGACGCGTGCTCGCGCCCGGCCTCCTCGACCGCCGCGAAGCGCTTGCCCTGCTCGCGCAGGAACTCCGCGAGATCCGAGGGCTCGAGCTCCGCCTGCGGCAGCCGCGCGAAGCTCGAGAACTCGCCGACGAGACGGCGCAGCGTGCCGACCTCCTCCTCGACGACCTCGAGCGTCGTCTGGAGCAGGCGCTGATAGGCCGGGTCGCTGCCCGAGTACCGGCGGTGGCACTCCTCGACGGCGAGCTGGATGGGGGTCAGCGGGTTCTTGATCTCGTGCGCGAGGTGCCGCGCCATCTTCTGCCACTCGCCCATCCGCTTGAGGAACTCGATGCGCGCGCGGCTGCCCTCGAGCTCCTCGAGCATGCGATCGAAGGCGCGGCCGAGATCGGCGACCTCGTCGTTGCCCTGCAGCGCCACGCGCACCGAGAGATCGCCCTCCGCGACGGGCCGGGTCGCCGCGGCGAGGCGCGCGATGCGATCGACCACGGGGCGGGCCACGAGCACGCCGGCGAGGACGGCGAGGACGATCGTCGCGCCGAGCAGCGCGGCGAAGGCGTCGCCGTAGCTCTCGTCCAGGTACTCCTTCCGGTGCTCCCGCTCGATCGCGCGGTACGCCTGCGCGAACGCCTGCGCCGACTCGAGCTCGTCGAAGCGGGCGCTCGGCGTGGCGAACGTCGCGACGAGGGTCCGCGCGTCGACGTCGCCGTCGCACGCGCCGTCGTCGGGCGCGGGCTCGGCGGTCGCGACGGGGGCGCCGGGCGCGCGCTCGATCGGCTTGCGGACCGTGAGCGTCTTCTCGCGCGCCGGATCGACCGGGCGGCCGCGCTCGCGCGCGCCGGCGACCTCTCCCCCGCAGCGCTCGACGCGCAGCGAGACCAGCGCGGGGTGGGCCGCGACGACGCGCGCGAGCTCGGCGTCGAGGCGCCGCGGGTCGCCGGCGAAGGCGCTCTGGCGCAGCGGGTCCGCCGCGGCGATCGCGTCGGCCTCGAAGCGCATGCCCTGCTTGATGGCGGCGGCGAGCTCCGCGTACACGCCGAGCGCCCGATCGAGGTGGACGCCGAACTCGGGCTGGAACGCGGTCGCCGACACCCGCGCGATCACCGTCCTGGCGACGACGATGCTCGCGACGAGCGGGATCAGCGCGGTCACGAGGATGGCCGCGACGACCCGCCGCTCTGTTCTGCCGGGGATGCGCATGCGCGCAGCATAGCCGCGGCCCGGATCGGGCGCGCGGACGCGGGCTCGCCGGCTGATCCGGTCGCGCCCGTGAAGATCAGGAGGGCCGCTCGCCACGCCGGAGCAGCCCTCCCACGGGAGGCGCCGCTACTCGACGGTGACCGTCTTCGCGAGGTTGCGCGGCTGGTCGACGTCGTTGCCCTTCAGGTTGGCGACGTAATAGGCGATGAGCTGGAGCGGGAGCACCGTGAGGAGCGGCCCCACCTCGTCCGGCACCTTGGGGATCCAGACGTGGTGCTGCGCGATCTCCAGGATCGACTCGTCGCCCTTCGTGGCGATCGCGACGACCTGCCCCTCGCGCGCCCGGACCTCCTGCAGGTTGGAGAAGGTCTTGTCGTAGTGCGCGTCGCGCGGGCAGACGACGATCACGGGGAGGTTCTCGTCGATGAGGGCGATCGGCCCGTGCTTCATCTCGCCAGCCGCGTAGCCCTCGGCGTGGGCGTACGAGATCTCCTTGAGCTTGAGCGCGCCCTCGAGCGCGATGGGGAAGCCGAGGCCGCGCCCGAGGAAGAGGACGTCCTTCGCGTGCACGAGGCGCTTCGCGATCGCATGCACGTAGTCGGCGTCGCCGAGCACCTCGCGCATGTGGCTCGGGATCTCCCAGAGGGCCTGGAGGATCTCGCGCCCGCGATCCGCCGAGAGCGCGTCGCGGCGGCGGCCGAGGTAGACCGCGAGCAGGAGCAGCGCGGCGAGCTGCGTGGTGAACGCCTTGGTCGAGGCGACGCCGATCTCGGGGCCCGCGTGCGTGTAGAGGGCGCCGTCGGAGAGGCGCGGGATCGCGCTGTCGAGCACGTTGCAGAGCGCCAGCACCTTGGCGCCCTGCGCCTTCGCCGCCTTGAGGGCCGCGATCGTGTCGGCGGTCTCGCCCGACTGGCTGATGGCGATCACGAGGTCGTCGGGGAAGAAGATCGGCTCGCGGTAGCGCACCTCGCTCGCGAGCTCGACCACCGTGGGGACGCGGGCGATCTGCTCGATCCAGTAGCGCCCGGCGATCCCGGCGTGGTGGCTCGTGCCGCAGGCGACGATGTAGACGCGGCGCAGCTCCTTCGCGAACTCGGGCGTGACCCCGATCTCGGTCGCGTGCACGTCGCCGGCGGCGAGATCGATCCTGCCGCGCAGCGTCGCCTCGACGACGTCAGGCTGCTCGTGGATCTCCTTCAGCATGAAGTGCTTGTAACCGCCGCGCTCCGCCTGGACGGGGCTCCAATCGATGCGCTTCACGCGCCGCTCGACCTTGTCGCTGCTGGCCACGGTCTCGATGCGGACGCCGCTCGCGCGCAGCTCGGCGATGTCGCCGTCCTCGAGGAAGATCATGTCGCGGGTGTGCGAGAGGAGCGCCGGGATGTCGCTGCCGCACAGCATCTCGTCCTCGCCGGTGCCGACGACGAGCGGCGAGCCGTAGCGGGCGACGACGATGACGCCGGGCTCGTCGCGCGAGACGACCGCGATCGCGTAGGCGCCGTGGACCTGCCGGAGCGACCCGCGCACCGCCTCGAAGAGCGACTTCGCGCCCTTCTGGAGCTCGCGGTGGACGAGGTGAGCGACGATCTCGGTGTCCGTGTCGGAGAGGAACTTGACCCCCTGGCCCTCGAGCTGCTGCCGGATGGCGACGTGGTTCTCGATGATGCCGTTGTGAACGACGGCGACCGGGCCCGCGGAGTGCGGGTGGGCGTTCACCTCGCTGGGGCGGCCGTGCGTCGCCCATCGCGTGTGGCCGATGCCGGTGGTGCCGTCGAGCGTCCGCTTCTCGAGCGCCTCGCTGAGCTTGACCAGCTTGCCGAGCGTCCGGACGATCTCGATGCCCTTGCCGTCATGAATGGCGATGCCGGCCGAGTCGTAGCCCCGGTACTCCAGCTTGCGCAGCCCTTCGACGATGATCGGCGCCGCCTTTTTTGACCCAACGTATCCGACGATCCCGCACATGCTCGCCTCGTTCAGGTAATGCCCGCGCGCGCCACCGCGTGCTGCGGAACAGCTCACGTTACTCCTGGTACTGAGAGCTGGCAGAAAAAACTGAGCTCCCTGACAAGGAACGTCGCGTCGACCGCGCGAAGGTCACAGCGAGGACGAATGCGCTCGATGCCGTGATCGAGGCGACGCCGAACGTCAGGGAGCCGCCCCCGCGCTTGTAGAGCTCGCCCCACACGAGCATCCCGATGACGGACCCCGCCCCGGCGCTGGCGGAGAAGAGCCCCTGCGCCGTGGCGAGGATCTGCGGGTGAGCGCGATCCCTCGTGTACGCGAGCGAGGCGACCCACATCATCGCGAACGAGACGGCGTGGAGCGGCTGGATGGCGAGCAGGGCGGGCCACCACCGCACGCTCGAGAGCAGCGCCCACCGGAGCGCGGCGCCGGCGAAGGCGACCGCGAGCAGCGTCGGCGGCGCGAACCGCTGGAGCAGGGGGCCGGAGAACGCCATCAGCGCGATCTCGCCGGCGACGCCCACGGCCCACGCGACGCCCACCAGCGACTCGGGGAAGCCGACGTCGCGCAGGTGCAGCGTGTAGCAGAGGTCATAGGAAGAGTTCGCGCTCTGGGCCAGGAACGACGCCGCGAGGAACAGTCGGAAGTCGCGGCTCCGGAGGAGGGCGCGGGCGCGATGCTGCACGGAATCCTCAGCGGCCGGCGCGCTCGCCGCGTCTGCGGCCTCGCGCGCGCCGCGCTGCTGGCGGGGCCGCTGGAAGGGGGCCTCGTCGCCCGCCGGCAGCGTCCATGAGACGGCGAACGCGGCGAGCAGCGCGGCGGTCATCGTGGCGGGGAACGCCGCCGGCCGCGCCGTGTCGATGAGCGCCCCGCCGACGATCGCCATCAGCGCGAAGCTGATCGACCCCCAGAGCCTGAGCCTGCCGTAGGCGATCCCGGAGCTCAGCGACGTCTCGATGGCGACCACGTCGGCCATCGTGAACATCGGCGCTCGGAAGAACGCGAACGCGAGCGCCGCGACGAAGAGGCCGCCAAAGCCGAGCGCGACGCCCAGCGCCGACGAGAGGGCGAGCAGCGCGAACGCGACGAGAGCGCCGGCGCAGGCCGCGCGGATCAGCCATACCCGCACGCCGAGCGAGTCGGCGATGAAGCCGAACACCGGCGGGGCGATGAGGCCCATCGCGGGGAGCGTCGCCGCGATCGCCCCCATGGCGAGGCCCCGGACCTCCTGCGCCTGTAGCCAGCTCGGGAAGAGCGGCAGGTACACGCCGAGGACGGCGAAGATGCCGAAGTAGTAGAGCGAGATCGCCCGCGGAGATGGTTTGAGCTGCAAAGGAAGAGACGATGGCATCGGCGGTGAGCTGACGCGCCCCGAGCGCGAGGTCCGGCCAGCGTGACGGTCTCTGACCCTCGCGCGACGTACAGGCAAGCTCCCCCGCTCACGGAGCCGGACCGCTCGCGCTGCTCGGGCAGGCGCGGCGCGGCCTGGTGATCGGCAAGCCGCTCGGGATCATCGTCGCATCACGGTGACGACCGACAGGGCGGAGGGGTCAACCGGTACGGAGGACCACGAGACGCGCGGCGAAGCGCGCCGCGGAGCGGCGGCGCACCAATGAAAACGGCGGCGCCTCTGGGGAGAGGCGCCGCCGCATCAACGTCGACCTACCTGGCTGAGCTCAGTACCGATCGCCGCCGCGACCGCCACGGCCGCCGCCGCGACCACCGCCGCCGCCGCCGCCGCCGTAACCGCCGCCGCCACCGCCGCGGCCGCCGCGACCACCGCCGCCGCCGCCGCCGCCGTAACCGCCGCCGCCGCCGCCGCCGTAACCGCCGCCGCCACCACCACCGCCGCGCTGGACCCGCTCCTCCGCCTCGTTCACGCGAAGCGGACGGCCGTCCATCATGGCGCCGTTCATCTGCTCGATCGCCTGCTGGGCCTGCTCAGGCGTGCCCATCGTGACGAACCCGAAACCCCGCGACTGCCCGCTCTCGCGGTCGGTCACGATGTGCACATCCGTCACCTCGCCGCTCTGGGCGAACGCAGCCTGCACGGAGGCCTTGGTGGCGGAGAAGGGGAGATTACCAACGTAGAGGCGAGTACCCATGACACTGATTCACTTCACGGCTCTGCGAGATGTCAGCTTCGGTGCCGAACAATTGCCCTGCCGCCCCGATGGAGCCGTGGGGGATCGAGGGAGGGCGGCGCCGGGGAGGAGCCCCCGATGCGCCACACGTTGCGTCGTCCAGTCCGCGATCAATCCGCGATCCCCGAGAAGAGAAGCGTCGTGTCGAGTGCCAGTGACGTTCGTGACCAGCCGATAGTAACCAAATGTCCCCTCGGCGCAAGCGCTCGAAGCAGGCCCCATCGTCGCGCCGCCCGCCCGGACGTCCGGAACAGTGCGATGCGGTCGCGTCCGTCATGGCCGCCGCGTCCGCCCTGTCCGTCGCCTCGGGTTGCACGTAGGATCGCGTCAGCGCCTGGAAGAGCGGCGAAACGTGGCGCCGAGATCCCAGCCCTCACCGCTCACGCCGCGCGCGAGCGCGATGTCCGGCATCACGCCGCCCGCGATCCTGACCTCGGCGACCACGCCGAGGCGGAGCGTCGCGGTGAGCGAGCGCGGCGCGGCGCTGGGCGCGAGCCGGGGCGGGTGCCGGGCGAGGTCGAGGGCACGGCCGCGGTTGTCGGCGGTCGCGAGCGCGAGCAGCGCGTTGAGGGGGCCCGGGCCGAGCGGGCGCACCAGCTCGATCGCGAGCGTCGCCTTGCCCCGGGCGCGGCGGCGCCCGAGCTCCGCCCGCGAGACGGGCTCGGCCGTGACCTCATGCCCGGGCCGGGAGAGGATCGGCGCGACCGCCTCGGCGACCTCGACGAGGTGCGCGGCAGACTCATCCACGAGGAGCTCCGCCGGAGGACCGCCCCACGCGGGATCGCCGTGCGCCTTCGGGAGGCCGACCAGGCCGAGGTGCGCGAGGCGCTCGGGCGGCAGCGCGTCGACGAGCCGCTGCGCGACGCCGGGCTGGCCGAAGAGCCCGGCGTCGGGGCCCGTGGTGAGCACGATCCACCCGGCGACGCCCAGATCGAAGCGGACGGCGCCGCGGCGGTTCGTGTGAAGCCCGGCGCCGAGCCAGCCGAGGTCGTCGCGCTCGGCCTCGAACGCGCGCAGCGAGGTCGTGAGATCCTCGGAGCGGATCACCTCGATGGCGTCGAGGAAGGCGGCGCCGCGCGCGGCGACGTCGTTGCGCGTGAGCGTGATCTGCCGCGGGCCGAGGTCGGCCCGGAACGCGCCGGTGCCGTCCGGGGCCGCGGGGTCGAAGCTGCGCGGCAGGAGCGCGACCATCGGCGACGCGAGCGCGCGGGCGACGCGGCCGGGGTCGGCGCGCGGGAACACGGCGGCGAGCGGGTCCTTCGGGTGGCGCTCGGGCCTCGGGACGTCGGCGAGCGCCGCGGCCGCGCCGTGAGCGCGGGCGCGCTCGACGGAGCTCACGATGTCGCGCCCGTCGAGCTTGAGCAGCCGCGCGGTGCGCAGGCCCTCGCGCAGGCGCACGACCGCGGCGTCCCCCTCGCGAGACGGCAGCGCGGACGCGAGCGTCGGGTACGGGTTCCCGGACGCGTCGGCCCCGTAGAGGCTGTCGGCGATCGCCGGCGCGAACAGCGCAGCGGCCGGGTCGCTCAGGTCGTGCGGGTCGAGCGAGCTCGTCGGCCACGGCAGGTGCATCGAGATGCGGCCGCCGAGCGGCGTGCGCCCCATGGCGAGGGCGCGGTCCGGGAGGGCCGCCGCGCCCAGCAGCGCGCCGGCGCCGCCGAGGAAGGCGCGGCGCGGGAGCGACCGGCTCACCGCACCACCCAGATCTCGTCGGCCGTCGCGACGGCGAACGGGGCGCGCCCGGGGCCGTCGGGCGGGCAGACCGCGAGCGCGCGCACCCCCGCCGGCGCCGGCAGGCGCAGGATCTCCTGGAGCGCCGCGCGATCCGGGGCGCCCTCGCGGCGCCGCCACGACCAGACAACGACGGCGTCCTCGAGCGGGTCGAGCGCGTCGAGGGCGGCGAGCAGCTCGGGCTCGCCGTCCTGATCGAGATCGCCGAGCGCGAGCTGCGCCCCGGCGCTGCCCACGACCCTGCGACGGCCCGCGCTGTCCCGGAGCTCGACCGCGCCGCGCTCGCGCGTCGCCCAGACCGTGAACGGCTCGCCCCGCGCGGACAGCAGCCTCGCCGACGCGAGCGCGTCGTACCGGCCTTCAAGCGCCGCGGTCGCCGGCGGCGGATCCGCCGGGGCGCACGGTCCGAGCGGGCCGGTGAGGAGCGGGCCCCACGTGGTCGTGCAGGCCGAGCCGCCCGCGTCCGGGACCGCGAGCCCGGGGAGCTCGGCGACCGCCTGGAGCTTGCCGTCGAAGCGGACGCTGCGCGCGCGATCGGTGAGCCCGACGTCGGCGAACGGCGGCAGGAGCTCGCCGTCGCGCTCGCGCTCGACGAGCGTGGCGAACGCGAGCGGCTCGCGCAGCGGCGACGGGTGCACGGCGACGACGTCCGGCCACGAGCGCGACGAGAGCGGCACGGCGCGGCCGCCGCGCAGGCGGAGCGTCGTCACGCGCCGGCGGCTCACGCTCAGGATCTCGAGCGAGCCGTCGGCGTCGAGATCGCCGCACGCGAGGGCGACCACGTCGCCCTCGAAGTTCTTCGCGCGGTCGACCCTGGCGGCGACGAGCGGGACCGGCGCGAGGAAGCTGCGGATCTCCGCGTCGAGGGGCGCCTCGGCGTAGGCGTGGGCGATGGGCCCCGGCTCCGGATCGCGGATGCGCGCCCAGACGGTGCGCGGCACCGGGTACACGTCGGCGGTGACGCGCAGCCGCCCCGCCGCGATCTCTACGGTGAGGTGGATGAGCGCCGCGCCGTCGCGCGCGGCCTCGCGCGCGAGCGGCAGCGGGATCGGGTCCTTCTGCGCCCGCGCGCCCTCGCCGAGCTTGCCCGCGAGCTGGGCGGCGAGCGACGCCGCGAGCTGGGCGCCGCGCGGCGCCGGCGCGTCGGAGACGAGCGGCGCGGCGGCGACGAGCGCGCGGCCGGCCACGGGGCCGAGCGAGCGCGCGAGCGCGTCCACGGCGCGGGCGACGGCCGGGCGCGGCGGCGCCGCAGGGCGCGCCTGCGCAGCCGCGGGGCGCTGCGGCGCGGCGGGCGACGGCTGGGCCGCGGCCGGGCGCGCGAGCGCGAGGAGAGCGAGGAGGAGGAGGCGCCGGGGCGACAACGCCGTGATGTTACGCGCGTCGGTGGCCCCGGGGCCAGAGCCGCAGCCCCGCCGGCACCACGAGGAGCGCGACCACGAGGCCGACCGCGCTGCCGAGCGCGCCGACGCGGCCGAGATCGCGGAGGCCGTCGAACCTGCAGAAGGCGAGCGCGGAGAAGCCCGCGGCCGTTGTCAGGGCGGTGGCGGCGATGGCCGGCCCCTCGTGGCGCAGCGTCTCGCGGATCACCGCGTCGCCGCCGCCCGCCGCCTCGATGTCGCGGGCGCGGTGGAGCAGGAACATGCCCTCGTCCACGGTGATCCCGAGCAGCACCGGGATGACGAGCGCGTCGTACGCGTGCAGGGGGATGCCGAGCGCCCGGATCAGCAGGAGGACGAGGGAGATCTCGGACGCGACGACGAGCGCGGCCAGCGCGATGTCGCGCGCGCTCCGGAGCGAGGCCGAGAGCGCCAGCAGCACGAGCCCCCCGGCGACGATCGCGATCCGCGGCATGTCGTGCGCGAGCGTCTCGCGGAGCGACGCCTCGAGCCGGGTGTAGCCGGTGAGCATGGCCCTCGGATCCTCCTCGCGGATGGCGCGCTCGATCCGCTCGACCGAGCCGGTGTCGCGCGGCCGAACGTACAGCGCGACGAGCGCCTCGCCCGCGTCCTGCCCGAGGTAGCGCGAGAGCAGGATCGACGCGGGGCCGCGGTCGAGATCGGCGAGCGTCACCTCCTGACGCGGCGGCGCGCGCATCCCGTCGAGCACCGCCGAGAAGCGCTCGGGGGCGAAGCCCGTGTCGCGGAGCGCCCGCGCGAGCTCGTCGGCCTTCCCGGGCAGGTCGAGCGCGTCGCGCGCGGCGAACCGCGCGGCCTGGGTCGAGGCGGCGGGCGCGAGCGCGGTGAGCGCGTCGACGGCCTCCACGTCGGCCTTCATCGACGCGAGGCGCTCCGCGATCCGGTCGGCCCTCGCGCGGGCGCGCTCCTGCTCGCCGTCCGCGAGGAGCACCACCCATTGCCCGCGCCGCCCGCCGAAGGCGTCGAAGATCGCCTGCTGGACCTGGAGCGGCTCGAGCGCGGCGGGCCGGATCGCGACGATCGCCTCGGCGAGCGGCGGCGCCGCGCCGAGCGCCACGGCCGCGACGGGGAGCGCCGCGACCGCCGCGACCGCGAGCGCGCGGCCCCGCGTCCGGGTGAGCCGGTGGAGGCCGTCGGGCCAGCGCGCCGGCGCCTCGGGCGGCGGCGCGCCCCGCTCGAGCCAGGCGCCGACGGCGGGCGTCACGACGACGATCGCGATCGCCGTGAGCACCTCGCCCGCGGCGCACAGGAGCCCGAGCTGCCGGAGCGCGTTGATGTCCGACAGCGCGAGGGCGCCGAACGCCGCGGCCGCGGTGACCGCGGCGACGAGCACCGCGCGCGAGGTCCGCGCCCGCGCTGCGCGCGCGGCCGCCTCGGGATCGAGGCCCTCGCGCCGCGCCTCGAGCAGCGCGGCGTAGACGTGGACGCCGGTGTCGACGCCGACGCCGACGACCACGGACATGAAGGCGACAGCGATCGCGCTGAGCCCGCCCGGGAGCGCCGTCGCGAGCCCGGCGGTCCAGACGGTGCCGAGCACGAGCGGCGGCATCACCGCGGCGAGCGCGCGCAGGCGGCGGAAGAGCAGCGCGAACACGGCGGAGGCGAGCAGCATCGAGAGCGAGCCCGAGACGGCGAGGTCGCGCGTGAGCATCTCCTCGGTGGCCGCGGCGATGGCGTGCCCGCCGGTGAGCCCGAGCGTGATGTCCGGGTGCGCCGCGCGGATGGGGGCGAGCGCGGCGTTCGCGTCGGCGACGAACGCGCGCGCGTCGGCGCCGCGGAGCGCCTGGCCGGCCGGCTGCACGAGGACGAGGTGCACCTTGCCGTCGTCCGTCGCGAAGGCGCCGTCCGCCTGCGTGCGCACCCCGGAGCCGATGTCCGCGGACTCGAAGACGAGCTGCGAGAGCCGCAGCGGATCGGCCGCGATCGTCTCGGCCGCGGCGCCGCCGCCCGGCGCGAGCAGCATGGCGCGCGTCTCGGCGAGGCGCTCCCGCATGCCCTCGGGCGTGAGCGCCGCGGCGAGGCGCTCTCGCACGCGCGCGTCCGCGTGGCGGAAGGCGAGCCACGGATCGAGCGCGCGCGAGACGTCGATCCGGTCGGCGGCGCGCTGCACGGTCGGGCGCGCCGCGAGGGCCCGCGCGATCTCCGCGGCCACGGCGGCGTTCTCGTCGGGGTCGTCGCCCTTGACCATCACGACGCCGAGGTCGCCGCCCCCGAACCCGCGCACGTACCGGCGCAGCGCCGCGGCGTCCCCGCGCTCGGGCAGCAGCGAGGCGACGTTCGGCTCGAGCTTCAGCCGCAGCGTCACGGCGGCGAAGGCGGCGATCGTCAGCGCCGCGAGGGCGAGCGCGACGACGAGGCGGAGCGGCCGGCGCGGAGCGTCTGCGCGGGCCGGCGGGGGCGGAGGGGGCGCTGCCATGGCGAGGCCGGGCGGGACCGGCGCCGCACCTCTACCCTCACCCTCGCCTCGCCGCGAGGGCCTCCACGCGGGCCGCGGTCCCGGGCCGGCGGCCCTTGCGCCCGCGGGGGCGCTGGTTCATCCCCGGCGGCATGGAGCTCCCCCCGATCGTCCTCGCAGGCAGAGCCGTCCTGCGGAAGCCCGCCGCGCCCGTCCCGCCCGAGGAGATCGGGACGAGGCAGCTCAAGCACCTCATCTCGACGATGGTCTCCGTCATGCGCAAGGCGCCCGGCGTGGGGCTCGCTGCGCCGCAGATCGGCGTCGGCCAGCAGATCATCGTGCTCGAGGACAGCGAGGAGCTGATGTCCCGCCTCACGCCGGGCCAGCGCGCCGAGCGCGGCCGCGCGCCCTTCCCGCTCAAGGTGATCATCAACCCGACGCTGAAGGTCCTCGCGCCGCCGCCCCCGGGCGCGGCCAGCGCGGGGCGGGCAACGTTCTTCGAGGGCTGCCTCAGCGTCCCCGGCTACATGGCGCTTGTCGAGCGCGATCTCTCGGTCGAGGTGAGCGGCGTGGACGAGGAGGGCAAGGAGGTCCGCTGGGAGGCGACCGGCTGGCCCGCCCGGATCCTCCAGCATGAGGTGGATCACCTCCGCGGCACGCTGTACGTCGATCGGATGATCGCGCGCTCCTTCTGCAGCAACGAGGAGGCGCCGGCGCTGCTCAGCCAGTCCGTCGCCGAGGTGCGGGCCGCGCTCGGCGCTTGACGGAGGCGCGGCGCGGCGACGGGCGATCGCGCGCGACCTGGTGACGCGCGCTCACGGAGCGGGCGAGCCGCCGCTGCCTGCGCCCCGCCCGGCGAGCGCTTCCACGATCCGCTCCATCCTGATCCCGCGCGAGCCCTTCACGAGCACCAGATCGCCCCGCTCGACGACCTCGATCGCGCGGGCCGCGGCGGCGCCCGCATCGCCGGCGAACCACGCCGGCACGCCTGCCGCCTCGGCGGCGCGCGCGATCCGCGACGCCTCGCCGCCGACGGCGATCAGCGCGGCGGGGCGCGCGGCCCCGACCTGCGCGCCGAGCGCGTCGTGCTCCGCCGCCGCGAGCGCGCCGAGCTCGCGCATCTCGCCGAGCAGCAGGACCAGCCGCTTCCCGAGCGCGCCGGCCAGCTCCACGGCTGTCTTGAGCGACGATCGCATGGACAGCGGGTTGGCGTTGTAGCTGTCGTCGATGATCACGGTGCCGTCCGGCAGCTCGCGGACGGACAGGCGCCCGTCCCCCGGCGGCATGAGCCCCGCGGCGGCCCGGGCTGCCCGCTCCGCCGAGAGCCGCTCCCCGAGCGCCTCTTCCACCGCGGCGACCGCGGCCGCCGCGGCCAGCGCGCCCGCCTCTCCGAGCAGCGGGACGACGATCTCCAGCGGCTCGCCTCCCCGCTCGAGCCTCACCGCGGTGCCGCGGACCCCGACCGGCCGTCGCGCCGCGATCCGGATCTGCGCGCGCTCGCCGAAGCCGTAGGTGATCCGCCGCGCGGCGCCGGCGCGGGCGAGCTGCTCGACCACCATCGCGTCGTCGCCGTTCCCGAGGGCGGTCCCCGCGGTCGGCAGGGCGGCCAGCAGATCGCCCTCCTCTGCAGCGACGTCCTGCAGGGTGCCGAGCCCCTCGGTGTGCTCGACGCCGATCGACGTGAGCACGGCGAGGTCGGGCCCCGCGATCCGCGCGAGGGCCGCGACCTCGCCGCGCTGGTTCGTGCCGATCTCGACGACGGCGAAGCGGTGGCGCTCCTCGAGCCCGAGCAATGTCATCGGCAGGCCGATGGCGTTGTTGAGGTTGCCCGTGGTCGCGTGCACGTCGCCGCGGCCCGCGCCCGCGAGCAGCGCCGCGATGGTCCGCGTCGTGGTCGTCTTGCCGGCAGAGCCGCCGATCGCGACGATCGCGCGCGGCCCGTCGGGGTGGGCGCCCCTCCGCCACCGCTCGCGGTGCGCCCTGGCCAGCGCCCCGAGGGCAGCGAGCCCGTCCTCCACGAGCACCACGCCTCCTTCTGACGGCACGGAGACCTCGCGGGAGACGACGAACGCAGCCGCCCCTCGCTGCGCCGCGGCGCCGAGGAACCGGTGGCCGTCGAAGCTCTCACCGGCGAGCGCGACGAACGCGGCTCCGGGCGCGATCGTGCGGCTGTCGGTCGAGATGCCCCGCGCGGCCGGCCCGGCTCGCAGCACGCGCCCGCCGGTCGCGCGCGCCAGCTCGTCGAGGGTGAAGGGGGCGAGGTTCTGCGGGATGGGCGTCGCCATGGCGGGCGATCACCAGCATGGAACGGGGCGCAGGGCCAACGAATCGCCTGCGGCGCGCGCTGTCAGCGCCGCGGCTTCTCCTTCTCGACCTCGTCGTAGATGTCCTCGGTCTTCGGCCGCGGGCGCGCGGCCGGGCGCGGCGCGGCGGTCGCGCTGGGGGCTGCCGGCTCGCTCACGACCGGCGCGGACGCCGTCTCGGCGGTCGACGGAGGAGGCTCGGTGTAGTCGATCGAGATGGGCCCTCCGCCGCCCATGCTCTGCCACACGGTGATGCCGACGAGCGCCAGCAGGGCGACGGCCAGGATGACGCTGAGCGCGATGATGAGCGTCCTGCCGCCCTCGCGCCGCGGCGCCGTGACGGCCGCGGGCTTCTGCGGCTCCGGGCGCTCCTGTACGAAGTTCGACGGGAGCACCGGCATCTCGAGCCGCGCCGACGTGGTGGCCCAGGGGCTCTCGGCGGCCATGGCTGCGCCGTCCCACCCGCCGGCGGCCGCCTGGGGCGCGCTGTGCGCCGCCGCGCCGTCCCACCTGCCACCCGCCTGAGGCGCGCCGTGCGCCGCAGCGTTGTCCCACCTGCCACCCATCTGCGGCGGGCTGTGAGCCGCAGCGCTGGGCGCTGCGCTCATGGTGGACGAAGGCGCAACGGCGGATGGCGGGCCTGCCTGTTCCAGCACGCCGGCGTGCATCGACGCCATGGGCGGACGCGCAGGCTCTGACAGAGGGGGACCGCCAGCGGAGCCGTAGCCGGGACCTCCGAACGCCGGCGGAGGTGCCGGTGGAGGCGGCTGCGCCGCGTTCGCGCCCATCCGCTCCGTTGTCGGCGCCGGCATGAAGGACATCTGGCTCGGGGGCGCTGGATCCGACGGTGGCGGCGCCGAGACGAACGGGAGCGCGCTCGGAGAGAAGACGCCGCTGGCAGACAGCACGTCCTGCTGCGAGACGAGCCCGGGCGGGAGGGTCCCGCCGCGCGCGGAGAGGTTCGCGGTCGGCGGCTGCGTGTGTGCGGGGAAAGCAGCCTCGGACGGCGCTGGCGCTGAGAACGCCGGCGCTGACGGCGCCGCTCCCGGGAACGCCGGCGCTGGCGGCGCTGGCACCGGAAGCGGCGTCCCGGATGGGGCTGGCCCGGCGAACCCCGGCGCCGCCCCGGCGAAACCGGGCGCCGGCGGTGCCGGCGCGGAGTATCCGGCCGGGCTGTGCTGCTGAACGTGAGGGCTCAGCGCGTACTGCGCGGCGAGCGGGCGCAAGGCCCCGGGCGCCATGAGCGGCGGCACGGGCAGCGGCCGGAACGGGATCCCCGCGCCTTGCGCGGACAAGATCGGCCGGCCTGGCTGCGCCGCCATCTCACTCTCCGGGGCTCCCCATGGAACGTGTTTGTCGGTCATCCGCGCGCCTCGGAGGAACCGCCCAGCGGACCCCCTGCCTCACACTGAAGCGGAACAGCGGTTTCAATCTACCTCCAAGTCTTGGTGTCCGGCCATCCTTCTGACGCGTCGCCCCGCCCCCTGGGGCTCCGCTGCGCCGGGGCGCTCAGCACGGCGACGACCCAGCCGCCCGTTGCGGACGAAGGCGCAGCGAGCCCCGCGCTCCGGGCTCGCCTCGCAGCGCCGCGATCTCGGACCGCCGCCGCGGCGCGCGCGAGCGTGGACGACGCGAGCGCCGCGCGCCGGCCAGCGAACGCGCGAGACGGCGCGCGCGTCGCCGCGGGTGAGCGCGCGCGGGAACATCGGACGGCAGAGCTCGCACCGAGGCGCTGTCCACGCTTGCCGGGAACTCTCGACATGACCAGGGCGCGCGCCGTGGACGGGCGACGGCGCCCCCGCGGGGAGGCAAGCTCCTGCCGCCGCGGGGCGGCTGTCGACCGCGGCAGCACAGTGCTATGGCTCGTCGCGATATGGCCGCCGAGACGATGGGCCCCCGTACCACCGAACCTTCCTCCAACGAGCCGCGCGAGCCCGCGCGCTACGATCACGCAGAGGTCGAGCCGCGCTGGCAGCGCGCCTGGGAGCAGGGCGAGACGTTCCGCGCCGTCCGCAGCGCGGGCAACGCCCGCGGGAAGCGTTACGTGCTCGACATGTTCCCCTACCCCTCCGGGGCGGGGCTACACGTCGGACACCCCGAGGGGTACACGGCGACCGACATCGTGTCCCGCTACTACCGCATGCGCGGCATCGACGTGCTGCACGTCATGGGCTGGGACGCCTTCGGCCTGCCGGCGGAGCAGCACGCCATCGAGACCGGCACGCACCCGGCCGACACGACGGCGCGGAACATCGCGACCTTCAAGCGCCAGCTCAAGATGCTGGGCTTCAGCTACGACTGGTCTCGCGAGCTGTCCACGACCGATCCGCGCTACGTGCGCTGGACGCAGTGGATCTTCCTCCAGCTCTTCAAGAAAGGCCTCGCTTACCAGGACGAGGTGAGCGTCAACTGGTGCCCGGCGCTCGGCACCGTCCTCGCGAACGAGGAGGTGATCGACGGCAAGAGCGAGCGCGGCTCGCACCCCGTCTACCGGACGCCGCTCCGGCAGTGGATGCTGCGCATCACCGCCTACGCCGACCGCCTGGCGGACGATCTCCGCCTGGTCGACTGGCCCGAAGGGACGCTGGCCATGCAGCGCGCCTGGATCGGCCGCTCGGAGGGCGCGCTCATCACGTTCGAGGTCAAGGGGTGGAGCAAGGGGTCGCTCAGCGTGTTCACGACCCGCCCCGACACGCTGATGGGCGTCACCTACGTCGTGCTCGCGCCCGAGCACCCGCTCACCGCCTGGCTCATGGGCGCCGAGGGCGGCGCGTCCGAGGCGCGCCGCGAGGCGGTGCGCGCCTACGTCGCCGCCGCGACGAGCAAGAGCGATCGCGAGCGGGTCGCCGCGGCCGCGAAGGAGAAGACCGGCGTCGACACGGGCCTCGTCGCGGTCCACCCGATCACCGGCGCCGAGGTGCCGATCTGGGTCGCGGACTACGTGCTCGGCGGCTACGGCACGGGCGCGGTGATGGCGGTGCCCGGTCATGACGAGCGCGACTTCTCCTTCGCCAGGACCTACGAGCTGCCGATCGTCGAGGTCGTGAGCCCCGACGGCGCCCTGCGCGACCAGCTCGAGGCCGCCTACGTCGACCCGGGCGTCGCGGTCCGCAGCGGCGAGTTCGACGGGCTCAAGACCGAGGACTGCAAGCGCGCGGTCATCGCCCGCCTCGAGGCGCTCGGCCGCGGCCGGCGCGAGGTGAACTACAAGCTGCGCGACTGGGTCTTCTCGCGCCAGCGCTACTGGGGCGAGCCGATCCCCATCTACTTCCCCGTCGATCTCGCCGCTCCGAACGGCGACCCCAGGAAGGGCGACGCGCACACGATCCGTTACGATCAGCCGATCGCGGTCGACGAGGCCGACCTGCCGCTCGATCTGCCGCCGCTCGCCGACTTCCGTCCCGGCGACGACCCGGCGGGCCCGCTGGCGCGCGCGGTGGACTGGCGCTTCTTCCAGAAGGACGGCAAGTGGTACGCGCGCGAGACGAACACGATGCCGCAGTGGGCGGGCTCGTGCTGGTACTACCTGCGCTTCCTCGACCCGCACAACGACGCGGAGCCGTTCTCGGAGGCCTCCTACGACGCGTGGATGCCCGTCGACCTCTACGTCGGCGGGGCGGAGCACGCCGTGCTGCACCTCCTCTACGCGCGCTTCTGGCACAAGGTGCTCTACGACCTCGGCCGCGTGAAGCACCCCGAGCCGTTCGTGAAGCTCGTGCATCAGGGGATGATCCTCGGCGAGGACAACGAGAAGATGTCGAAGTCGCGGGGCAACGTGATCAACCCCGACGACATCGTGCGGTCCTACGGCGCCGACGTGCTGCGGCTCTACGAGATGTTCATGGGCCCGCTCGAGGCGGTGAAGCCCTGGCAATCAGGGCAGATCCAGGGGGTGGTCCGGTTCCGGGATCGCGTGTTCGCGACGTGCACGCGGCCGCTCTCGGACGCGATGGACGACGCGACGAGCCGACAGCTCCACCGGACGATCAAGAAGGTGACCGGCGACATCGAGGCGATGGCGTTCAACACCGCGATCTCCGCGATGATGGTCTTCGTGAACCACCTGAGCTCGCTGCCCTCGCCGCCGCGCGAGGCGGTCCTCCGGCTGATCCTCCTCGTGTCGCCCTTCGCCCCGCACCTCGCGGAGGAGCTGTGGCGGCTCACCGGCCACGAGCGTTCGCTGAGCCACGAGCCGTGGCCCACGTACGAAGAGGCGCTCTGCGTCGATGACGTCCTCGAGATCCCGGTGCAGGTGAACGGCAAGGTCCGCGGCCGGGTGATGCTGGCGAAGGCGGCATCGGAGGAGGAGGCCCGCGCCGCCGCGCTCGGCCTGGAGAGCGTGGCGACCTTCTCCGCGGGCAAGCAGGTCAAGAAGTTCATCTACGTCGCCGGGAAGATCGTGAACATCGTGGTCGGCTGACCCTCCTGGCGACGCTCCGGCGCCGCCCGGCGACAACGAGCCTCCGCGGCGCGGCGACGTCCCGAGCGGATGCTCGGCACAGGCGGCGCGGGGGCTCTCTCCCGGAGCGCGACGAGGGCGCGCTCTCCCGCTGCCCCCTCACCGAGGAGCGCCCTGCGCCGTGCGGTCGCCGAGGTCGGGCGCTCGCCGTGCGCGTGAGCCCGCCCGCCGCGTTGCCCGAATGCGTCACCGCAGCGCAGCGGCGTTGCTCCGCGAGCGCGTGAGCTTCCTCGGAAGCGGCTCTCTCCTCCCCTCGAGGAACACGGCGGTGCACAGCCCAGGCTGGCAGGTGGCGTGCAATGGCGGCTGGCGGTGTGCCGGAACAACACCGCGTGGAGCATCCGAGCTGGAGGCCTCCTCGCCGCCGCCGCCGCGCTCGCCGGCTGCGCAGGGGATGCGGAGGAGCCTGGTCTGGACGAGGAAGAGGCGGCGGAGATCGCGCTGGATATCAAGGGAGGGTATCCCGACGCTGGAGATCGCGCGGTCGCCGGGCTGCTCATCACGGATCGACGCGGGCGGGTCTCGCGGACCTGCTCGAGCACGCTGATCGCGCCCAACCTGGTGCTCACGGCGCAGCACTGCATCGCCGAGGCCCCGAAGCTCATCGCTTGCAAGACGGCGACGTTCGGTGAGCCGGTCGATGCCTCGCAGGTCTTCGCCACCCTCGGCAGCGCCCTGTGGGCCGGGGACGCGCCGTGGATCGCCGCCCGCGCGCTGCTCAGCCCACCTGACGGCAACGCCGTGTGCGGGCGCGATCTCGCGCTGGTGGTGCTGTCCTCGCCGGTCCGCGGCAGCGAGGTCACCCCCCTCGCGCCCCGCCTCGGCCGGCCGCCGGAGGAGGGCGAGGTTTACTCGGCGGTGGGCTTCGGCGACACCGAGGGCCGAGCGCGCGACGGCGGCGCCCGCCGGCGCCGCGATGGCCTCCACGTCGAGTGCGTGGGGTACGGATGTGGGACGCAGGAGCGCGTCACGGGGAGCGAGTGGCGCGGAGAGAGCGGCATCTGCAGCGGCGACTCGGGCGGGCCCGCGCTCGACGTCGCGGGGCGGATCATCGGCGTCACGTCGCGCGGGCCGGCCGGCTGCTCCGACCCCATCTACGGAGGGCTGATCGCCCATCGCGACTGGCTCGTCGCGGAGGCGAGGCGCGCCGCGGAGGTCGGCGATTACGATGCGCCCTGGTGGGCCACAGGCGCCGGCGCGGCGGAGCGCTTGCCTTCGCGACGACCGCTCGACGAGCGCTGGCTCTCGTGCGCGCATGGCCCCATCACGGGCGGCGTCGAGGCCGCTCCCGCGCTGCTCGCGATGCTCGCGCTGCTCGCGATGCTCGCGCTGAAGCGCGCCAGGAAGGCCACGCGACCCACGTAGAGCGCGTGGCGGAGCACGATTTCCGCCGGATCACCGCTCCAGCGCACACCTCGCCTGCTAGGATGCGGCCGTCCTGACCCTGCGGAGTGTCCATGTCCAGTTCGTCCAGCATCCGTCCGGCCGCGCTGCTCGCGGCGCTCGCGCTCGCATCGGTGTCCGTCGGCTGCGGACCGACCTACGTGCGCGGCAATCAGGTCGAGGGGCTCGACGACGCGGCGATGAGCACGGGGATCGACAAGCGCGACATCGAGCAGCTCCTTCACGAGAACCTGAAGTCGCTCATGGCGTCTCCGATCGCCAAGGCGTGGGCGAACGACGGCTCTCGGCCCACGCTCGCCATCTACCCGCTGTCGAACCAGACGAGCGAGCACATCGATAGCCAGCTCCAGGCGCTCCTGTCCGATATCGAGACGTACATGGTCAACACGGGCCTCGTCACCGTGGTGAGCGTCGAGCGCCAGCAGCAGATGATCGCGGAGGTCGAGAAGCAGCACGGCGGCGGCTTCGACCCGAACCACATCGCCGAGTACAACCGCCAGCTCGGCGCGAAGTACTACATCACCGGCAAGGTCTTCACCTCCGACGAGCGCACCGAGGACGAGCGCCGCGTCCAGTACTTCATGTTCATGCAGGTCATCGAGGTCGCGACGAGCGCGGTGGTCTGGCAGAACAGGGCCGCCTTCACCAAGGCGCTCATCCAGGAGTGATGCTCTCGCGGCACGCGAGCCTCTGGGGGCGCGGGCGCGCGGTCCTGGCGCCCCTCGCGGTGCTGCTCGGCCTCGGACAGGCGGCCTGCAGCGGCCACGAAGATCGCGTGCGCACCGCGCTCGACGCGCTCGATCGGGGAGCCCCCGCCGAGGCGGTCGCCGCGCTGAACGACGAGCTCGAGGTCGAGACCGCGGACGAGCTCCCGGCGCTCCAGGGCGACAACGCGCTCCTCCTGCTCGACCGCGGCAACGTCCTCCTCAGCATGGACCGCTACAAGCTGTCCGCGCGCGATCTCGGGACCGCGGACAAGTCGATCGACCTGCTCGACATGTCCCGCGGCGCCGCCGACGAGCTCGGGAAATACCTCTTCTCGGACGACGCGGGCCCGTACAGGGCCCCTGCCCACGAGAAGCTGCTCATCAACACTGTCAACATGATGAACTACCTGGCCCAGCGCGATCTCAGTGGGGCCAAGGTCGAGGCCCGACGCCTCGTCGTCATGCAGCAGTACCTGCGCGATCACGAGGGCGAGACGGCGCTCATCGGCCTCGGGAGCTACCTCGCCGGCTTCGCCTTCGAGAAGAGCGGCCAGCCCGAGGAGGCGCTCCTCCACTACGACGACGCGCTCCGCCACGGCCCGTATCCGTCGCTCCGCCGCCCGCTCCGCGCGCTCACGCGCGGCGAGCCGAGATCGCCCCGCATCGCCGCCCTGATCGACGGCGTGGAGCCGCCGCCGCCCCTCGCCGAGGCCGGCGAGGCGGAGCTCGTCGTCGTCGTCGGGTTCGGGCGCGTGCCGCAGAAAGTGCCGCAGCGCCTGCCGATCGGCCTCGCGCTGACCCTCGTGGCCAACGACATCAGCCCCACGGATCGCGCGCGGGCCGACGAGCTCGCGGCGAAGGGGCTCGTGACGTGGGTCAACTACCCGACGCTCGCCCGCGGCAAGGGCGGCTACGCGATCCCGACCCTGAAGATCGACGGGCGCGTCCGGCCGCTGGAGCAGGCGCTCGACGTCGAGGCGCAGGTGCGCTCGGCCTGGAAGAAGAACGAGGGGACGCTCATCCTGTCGGCCATCACGAGGACCGTCGCCCGCATCGCGGCGGGCGAGGCCGCGCAGGGCGCGACGGAGGCCGCCGCGGAGGACTCCGGGCCGCTGGGCTTGCTCGTCGGCCTGCTCACGAGCGCGACGCTGACCGTGCTCGACACGCCGGACACGCGCGGCTGGTCGACGCTCCCCGCGCGCATCGCCATCGCGCGGCTCCGCGTCCCCGCGGGCACGCACGACGTGGTCGTGGGCGCCCGGGGCGAGGTGCGGCGCGCGCGGGTGAGCGTGGCGGCCGGCGGGTGGGCGTTCGTCCCGGTGATGGTGCTCCGCTGAGCGCCGCGGGCGCGGGGGGTTGCGGGCGCATTCCTCCCGCGGCAGTCTCCGCGCCGATGCGTAGCCCTGACGTTCGCGCCCTGCTTGTCCGTGCGCTCTCGGCGTGCTCTCCCCTCGCGCTCCTCTGCGCGACCGCCTGCGGGACGCTGGCCACCTCGCCGTCCTGGGTCGGCGGCGGCCTCGCCGTCGCCGCGCCGATCCGGGCGGCCGAGGAGGACGCGGCCATCGAGCGGGAGCGCGCGCTCGTCGCGAGCCAGCCGAAGCAGATCGGCGCGCGGCACATCCTCGTCATGCACGACGGCTCGAAGAGCAGGCCCGAGGGCGTCCAGCGCACGCGCGAGCAGGCGCGCGCGCGGGCCCAGGAGGCGCTCCTCAAGATCCGCGGCGGGGCGAGCTTCGAGCAGGCGGTCACCGAGTACAGCGACGAGCCGGGCGCCGCGGAGCGCGGCGGGGATCTCGGGGTGTTCGAGCGCGGCGTGATGGTCAAGGGCTTCTCCGACGTCGCCTTCGCCCTGAAGGTCGGCGAGGTGAGCGAGATCGTCGAGACGCCGTTCGGGTTTCACATCATCAAGCGCACCGAGTAGCGCCGGCCGCGGCCCGCCGCGCGCTGGTCGCGGGCTCGACGCATCGGCCTGAGTCGCCTAGCGTTCGCGCATGACGAGGACCGCCCGCGCCGCGCAGACCGCCGAGCACCGCCGCCTCGAAGAGGAGCGCGAGCGCCTCCTCCGCTGGAAGCACTGGGGCCCTTACCTCTCGGAGCGGGCCTGGGGGACGGTGCGCGAGGACTACAGCGCGAGCGGGGATGCCTGGGCGCATTTCCCCCACGATCACGCCCGGAGCCGCGCCTATCGATGGAACGAGGACGGGCTCGGCGGCATCTGCGACCGACACCAGATCGTGTGTCTCGCCGTCGCCGTCTGGAACGAGCGGGATCCGATCCTGAAGGAGCGGGCCTTCGGCCTGACCGGCCCGGAGGGCAACCACGGCGAGGACGTCAAGGAGATCTACTACTACGAGGACGCGACGCCGACCTCCAGCTACCTGCGTTACCTCTACCGCTACCCCCAGCGGCCGTTTCCTTACGAGGAGCTCGTCGCCGCCGCGCGCCGGGGCGGCCTCTCGGACAGCGAGGTCGATCTCCCCGATCTCGGCGCCTTCCACGAGGACCGTTACTTCGATGTGTTCGTCGAGTACGCGAAGCGGAGCCCGAACGACATCCTCATGGTGATCACGGTGGTGAACCGCGGCCCGGAGGCCGCGCCGATCCACGTGCTGCCGCACCTCTGGTTCCGCAACACCTGGTCCTGGAGCGAGCCTCTCGGCGTGATCCCGGAGATCCGGGCCATGGAACCCGGCGCCGGACACGTGATGCTGCGCGCGGCGCACCCCGAGCACGGCGCGCACTACCTTTACGTCGAGGGCAACCCGGAGCTGCTCTTCACCAACAACGAGACGAACCTCGAGCGGCTCTATGGCACTCCCTCGCGGACGCCGTACGTCAAGGACGCGTTCCATCACCGGGTCGTCCACGGCGACAAGGAGCGGGTGAACGCCGAGCTGCGCGGCACGAAGGCCGCGAGCTGGCATCGCCTCGAGGTGCCGGCCGGCGAGCGCCGGCGGCTCCTGCTCCGCCTCGCGCCGGAGCCGGTGGAGAGTCCCTTTGACGGCGCGGACGAGCTCCTGGAGACGCGGCGCAGGGAAGCGGACGAGTACTACCTCGCCGTCCAGGGCCCTGACCTCTCCGACGATCGTCGCGCCATCCAGCGGCAAGCGGCGGCGGGGTTGTTCTGGACGATGCAGTTCTACCACTACGACGTCGACACATGGCTCCGCGGCGACGCGCAGGCGCCGCCGCCGGAGCGCCAGAAGGGCCGCAACAGCCAGTGGCGGCACGTCTCGGTCGCCGACGTCATCTCGATGCCCGACAAGTGGGAGTACCCCTGGTTCGCGGCCTGGGATCTCGCCTTCCATGCGCTCGCGCTGGCCCCGCTCGACATCGATCTCGCGAAGGCCCAGCTCAAGATGATGGTCAAGGAGTGGTACCAGCACCCGAACGGGCAGCTCCCTGCCTACGAGTGGGAGTTCTCGGACCTGAACCCCCCGGTGCACGCCTGGGCGACGTACCAGATCTACAAGATCGAGCGGAAGCTGCGGGGCGAGGGCGATCGGGTCTTCCTCGAGCGCGTGTTCCACAAGCTGCTCATCAACTTCGCCTGGTGGGTCAACAAGCGCGACGCCGAGGGGCACAACGTCTTCGAGGGCGGGTTTCTCGGCCTCGACAACATCTCGCTGTTCGACCGCAGCGAGCGGATCGCGCCCGGGGTTCGGCTGGAGCAGGCGGACGCCACCGCGTGGATGGCGATGTACTGCCTCGACCTCATGCGCATCGCGCTGGAGCTCGCGCTCGAGAACTCCGCGTACGAGGATCTCGCCAGCAAGTTCTTCGAGCACTTCCTGCGGATCGCGCACGCGCTCCACCACACCGCGGACGGTCGGCTACCGCTCTGGTCCGAGGAGGATGGCTTCTACTTCGACATCCTGATCGAGGGCGGGAAGCCGCGGCACGTGAAGACCCGCTCGGCCGTCGGCCTCATCCCGCTCTGCGCCGTGCACGTGATCACGCCGGAGATCCACGGCAAGCTCGCGAACTTCCGGCGCCGGACCGAGTGGTTCCTCCGCAAGAACCCGGCGCTGGCCGAGGCGATCACGGTGCGTCCGGACGGGCGGCAGGTGCTCTCCGCGGTGACGCCTGGGCGTCTCGAGCGGGTGCTCGCGCACCTCTTCGACGAGGACAAGTTCCTCTCGCCCTTCGGCCCGCGCTCGCTCTCGAAGGAGCACGCGGCCTCGCCCGTCTCGCTCGGGCTGGAGCGCTGCGACGCGCAGTACACGGTCGGTTACGAGCCCGGCGAGTCGATCACGCGCATGAAGGGCGGCAACTCGAACTGGCGCGGCCCGATATGGTTCCCGCTCGGGTATCTCCTCTACCGCTCGCTCCTCCGGCTCGATCACGGCTTCGGCGACGTGCTCGCGATCCCGCCGGTCGGCGGCCGTGGCCCTCGCACGCTCCGCGACGGAGCGCACGAGCTCGCGCGTCGGCTGATCGCGATCTTCGAGCGCGACCGCGACGGTCGCCGCCCGGTCTATGGCGAGCACCCCGTCTTCCAGCGCGATCCCGGCTTCCGAGATCGCCTGTTCTTCTTCGAGTACTTCCACGGCGACACCGGCGCGGGGCTCGGCGCTTCTCACCAGACCGGCTGGACCGCGCTCGTGGGCGATCTGATCCTCCGCGCCGGGCGGCACAGCCTCCCCCATTCGTAGTTCGCCACACAGGTCGTTCGGTGCAGCGCCGGTTCTCGTGAATTCGTGCTAGGAGGGCGCCTGTGTCGCTGGCGCTCGGCGTTTCGTTGCTCGCGCTGGCCGTCATGCTCGGCGGCCTCGCGGCGTTGTTCCGTCACCGGAACGAGGGCGCGATGTCGGCGCTTCGGACCTTCGCGCTCGTCGGAGCGGCGTCGATCGCGCTGCTGCATCTGCTGCCGGAGGCGCTCGGCGAGATCGGCTGGCTCGGGTTGGTCGCGGCGGCGGCTGGCTTCCTGGCGCCGGCGGTGCTCGAGCGCCTCGTGCTCGGAGAGGCCGGCGCTCACCGGACGCCGACGACGGCGCTCGCGATGGGGTACGCCGCGGTGCTCGCCCATCAGTTCGGCGAGGGCGCGGCCGTCGCCTCGCTCTCGCGGGTCGGGCAGCTCTCCTTGCCCATCGTGCTGGCGCTCGCGGCGCACACGGTGCCGCTCGCGATGGTGGTGGCGCTCCAGGTCCTCGAGGTGAGGGCCGGGACCGGCGGCAAGCGCGCCATGAGCGCGGCCCTCGCCGGCATCGCGCTCGCCACGGTGATCGGCGCCTTCGCGACGCGCCTCGTCGACGCGGAGCGCTTCGAGGCTGTCGAGCCCTGGGTGCTCTCCGCGGTGGCGGGCCTTCTCCTGCACGCGCTCTCGCACGAGGCGATCGCCAGCGGCCCCGCGACGTCCGTGGGCCGAGCGGGCGAGGCCATGGGCGGCCTGCTCGGTCTGGTCCTCGCGACGACCGGGATCGATGAGGAGGAGTGGGTACAGCAGATCCCGGTTGCGCTCCGGATCGCCGCCCTGGTCATCCTCGTCGGCCTCATCTTCCTGCGGAGCTACGGCCCGAGGCGAACCGTCGAGCACACGCACTGACGCCGACGCCCTGCCGGAGGCCTTGCCGCCCCGCGCCATGCGCTGTCGACAGACGACTCGACGAACCGAACAGCACTGCGGCAGCGCCCCCTCAAGACGGTAGGTCGCCGTGGAGGGGGTTCGTCGGGCGGCGCGGGGAGGGCCGATGGCTGAGCCCGATCGACGTTCCTTCTCCGCGCGATGTGCACGTCGGAGAAAGAACGTCCAGGCGAGTCCGGCCGGCCGCCGCGTCGCCCGACGAACCCCCTCCACGGCGGCCGGGCAGTTAAGAACGTGCCTCACGCCGCCGGCGCCCCGTCCGGTCCGCAGCCCGACGAGCTCCCTTCACCGGGCCGGGCAGCGCAGAGCGCGCCTCGAGCAGCCGGCGATCGCCGCAGGCCGATCGCGCCTGGCGCGCGCGTGGACCGCAGAACGGCTGCGAAAGGACAAAAAAAACCTGCGCACGGCGATGCCTGTGCGCAGGTTCAAAGAAAATCCCGGCGGCGTCCTACTCTCCCACCAGGTTGCCCTGGCAGTACCATCGGCTCCAAGAAGCTTAACTTCCGAGTTCGGTATGGGATCGGGTGTGACCTTCTCGATATCACCACCGGAAACTTGTGGGTGCGTCCAATCGGAACCCGCGGAGCCCGCTTCTCGCGGTGCTCTACGCTGGGCCAGCTGTGTCACGCTGCTCGTCACCCGAACTCCGGGCGCGACGCTTCGATGTTTGCCTTAGAAGTATGGTCAAGCCGCACGACCTATTAGTACCGGTTAGCTCCTCCGATTGCTCGGCTTCCACACCCGGCCTATCAACCTCGTGGTCTACGAGGGGTCTTTAGGGGCCTTGCGGCCCGGGACACCTGGTCTTGAGGCCGGCTTCCCGCTTAGATGCTTTCAGCGGTTATCCGTTCCGTACATGGCTACCCGGCTATGCCCTTGGCAGGACAACCGGAGCACCAGAGGTACGTCCACCCAGGTCCTCTCGTACTATGGGCAGCTCCTCTCAAGTGTCCTACGCCCACGGCAGATAGGGACCAAACTGTCTCACGACGTTTTAAACCCAGCTCGCGTACCGCTTTAATCGGCGAACAGCCGAACCCTTGGGACC